>NZ_CP079225.1:0-5208978 GCF_019317345.1 Rhodococcus sp. LW-XY12 | reverse complement strand
GCAGCTTCCCTCCCTTTGGTCACCGGTTTTCCACACGATTATCCACAGGTGTGGACAACCGGGGGAATCACCCGGTTGATGTGTGGATGGGAGGTGTGTATTCGCTCGGCGGGGCTCGTGGGCCCGGGCGGTCTGCGAGGATCAGTGTGACACACGGTGCGACGCGGTCCGACTCCGTGTTCGGTGAACGCGCCCGGAGAAGCTGCGCGACGACGCCCGAAGAGGCGCGGGGCAGCAGGCCGTCACCGGCCGGCACATCGTCGTCGAATGGAGCGAGACGCGGGACTGCACAGGTAGTCGCGATGCGCCGTCGAAGACATGGCCCAAAGCGTACCCGAGCTGTGCTCCGGATCACATATCTTCTCGGCGAGTAGTTTTCGCCGAACAGGTCCGGCGTGTCGCGTTGATCGGCGCTGTTCGTCGCGGTTTGATTTCGCGCCCGCGTCCGAGTAGCCTCGAACAGTCACTCATACCGAGGTGACGGGTTCGTCCGGCTCGAGTCGAGCAATACGAATCCTGCGAATTCACGTACACGTTGGACGACGGTGCTTGCCGCGCCGTCGCAGAATTATCGAGGAGTGTCGACCGTGGCCAAGGGCAAGCGGACGTTCCAGCCGAACAACCGACGCCGCGCGCGCGTTCACGGCTTCCGTCTCCGGATGCGCACCCGTGCGGGTCGCGCGATCGTTTCGGCGCGTCGCCGTAAGGGCCGCGCTTCTCTCACCGCCTGATTCCCTAACGGGAGCTCGGGGTGCTACCTGAGCCGTATCGACTGCGGCGCCACTCGGATTTCTCGGATACCGTCCGCCGAGGGCGTCGTCAGGGGCGGCGGGATCTGGTCGTTCACGTTCTCGAACGCGATCGCACCGAGTCCTTGGTGAGTGTCGGCGGTCCGCGTTTCGGACTGGTCGTGAGCAAGGCTGTCGGGCCGGCGGTGATTCGACATCGAGTCGCACGCCGGCTTCGTCATATCTGTGCAGGTCTCGTCGAGGCTCTGCCCTCCGAGACCGACATCGTGCTGCGCGCACTACCCGGCGCTGCCATCGCGGATTCCCGTGAGCTCGACAAGCAGGTGCGGTCGGGTCTCACCCGCCTCGGACTGCTCGACGCCGGTGCTTCCGCCTCGCATGGGAGTGCTCGCGCATGACCGAGCCCGAGCGGAGGTCGTGGTGGCGGTCCCTGCGGTCCGCCCCGGCCCGGGCATTGATCTTCTGTATCGAGCTCTATCGCACCTATGTGTCGCCCACACGGATGCCGACCTGTCGATTCACCCCGACTTGTAGCGAGTACGCCGTGGAGGCGCTGCGCACGCGGGGTGTCGTCGTCGGTGCGGTCCTGGCATCGGTGAGACTGCTCAAGTGTGGCCCCTGGCACCCTGGTGGGTGGGATCCGGTACCCGAACGGAAACATCGGTCGTCCCCAGTGGGTACCTGACCGGAGCCGAGACCCGAGACCGACGCCTCTTCGTGGCGATCATGGACGACCAGAGGAGTACATAGAGCCGTGCTCGACTTCATCTACTATCCCGTGTCCTGGATCCTCTGGGTCTGGCACAAAGTCTTCGCCGCGATCCCGTTCCTAGGACCGGACAGCGGTTGGACCTGGGCGCTGTCGGTGGTGTTCCTCGTGTTCACCCTGCGCGCGATTCTCTACAAGCCCTTCGTCAAGCAGGTTCGCACGACCCGCCAGATGCAGGAGCTGCAGCCGCAGATCAAGGCACTTCAGAAGAAGTACGCCAAGGACCGGCAGCGCCAGGCACTCGAGATGCAGAAGCTCCAGAAGGAGCACGGCTTCAATCCGTTGATGGGCTGTCTGCCCGTTCTGCTGCAGGTCCCGGTCTTCATCGGCTTGTTCCACGTGCTGCGCTCGTTCAACCGCACGGGTACCGGCTTCGGCCAGCTCGGGCTGACTCCGGAGGAGAACGCGCAGATCGGCAACTATGCGTTCAGCCCGGAGGACGTCCAGTCGTTCCTGAGCGCCCGCCTGTTCGGTGCTCCGATTTCGTCGTGGATCACGCAGCCGATGGCGTCGCTCGAGGCGTTCGAGCCTTTCGGCGGCATTCCGACGCGCTGGCAAATTGCCGCCGTCGCGGTGCCGCTCATGATCGTCGCCGGCGTCGCCACGCACTTCAACGCTCGTGCCTCGGTCTCCCGCCAGAGCGCGCAGGCCGCCGCGAACCCGCAGGCCGCGATCATGAACAAGCTGGCCCTGTACGTCTTCCCACTCGGTGTGCTCGTCGGTGGTCCGTTCCTGCCGATCGCCGTCATCATCTACTGGGTCAGCAACAACATCTGGACCTACGGACAGCAGCACCTCGTCTTCCGCCGTATCGACAAGGAGGAAGAGGAGAAGAAGGCTGCGGCTCTGGCCCGCCGGAACGAGAACGCACCGAAGCCGGGTGCTCGCCCCGACAAGTCCAAGAAGAAGGGCTCGGCCGCAGCGTCCGACGCCGTCGATGCCACGGTCGACGAGACCGGCGAGGTGTCGCTGCAGAAGGACGCCGCGGCCGGCGACGGCTCCCCTGCGGCTTCGAAGTCCGGTGCGTCCGCTCCCAAGCCGGGTAGCCGACCCAAGAACTCCAAGCGCAAGCGGCGCTGACCGAAGTAGAAGAGAGCTGAATATGGCCAGTGACCTGGACAAGGTGGAAGAGGACCTCGCGGTGGCACCCGAGGAGCGCGACACTGCGGCGGACGCCGATCTCGATGACGACTACCTCATCGAAGAAGGCGAGATCGCCGGCGACTACCTGGAGCAGTTGCTCGACGTTCTCGATTTCGACGGTGACATCGACCTCGACGTCGAGGGCGACCGCGCGGTCGTGAGCATCGACGGCGGTAAGGATCTGACCAAGCTGGTGGGTCGCAACGGTGAGGTTCTCGACGCTCTGCAGGAGCTCACCCGTCTCGCCGTGCAGCAGGCGACCGGCGAGCGCAGCAAGCTCATGCTCGACATCGCCGGGTGGCGTGCAGGCAAGCGTGCCGAGCTCTCATCGCTCGGCGCGTCGGCCGCGAAGCGCGTGCTCGAGACCAGCAAGCGCGAAGAGCTCGAGCCGATGACGCCGTTCGAGCGCAAGATCGTGCACGACGCCGTCGCGAAGATCGACGGTGTGTCCAGCGAGAGCGAGGGTGCGGAACCGCACCGCCGTGTGGTGATCGTCAAGGATTGAGTCGGCCGTGCCGACCGAAGAGGGACTCTGCGCCGTCAGGGTCCCTCTTCGCCTTTTCGTAACTGATGCTGTGGGTCCCGATGTTGTTTCGGGTGAGCCGACAGGAAAGGATGTTTCACGTGGAACAGCACGAGGCGGAACTGTCGGCGGTCGCGCAGCGGGTCTTCGGGGATCGGACCGAACTTGCCGAGCGGTACCACCATTCGTTGTCGACGGCAGGTGTCGAGCGGGGGCTCATCGGGCCGCGTGAGGTGCCGCGCCTGTGGGAACGACACATTCTCAACTGCGCCGTGGTGGGCGAACTCATCCAGGAGGGTGAGACAGTCGTCGACGTGGGCAGCGGTGCCGGTCTGCCGGGTATTCCTCTCGCACTTGCCCGTCCCGACCTCCAGGTCACGCTCGTCGAGCCGCTTCTGCGCCGCACCGTCTATCTGGCGGAGTTCGTCGAATCCCACGGGATCGAGAACATTCTCGTGGTCCGTGGCCGTGCTGAGCAGCCGAGCGTCCTCCAGGAGGCGGGCGGCGCAGACGTCGTGACTTCCCGTGCCGTCGCACCTCTCGCCAAGCTCGCCAAGTGGTCGCTCCCCCTCGTCCACGAGGGAGGCCGGATGCTGGCGTTGAAGGGTTCGTCCGCTCGAGAAGAGATCGACCGCGATCACGACGAACTCGCTCGCCTCGGTGCCGGCAATCTCGAGGTGCTCGAGTGCGGAGGCAATCTCCTTCCGACACCCACGATCGTCGTGAAGGCCGAGCGGATTCCGCGGCCGGCGCGGCGTCGCAAGAAGCGCTGAGCGAATCGCCTGGCGCGACGATCGCCCCGACACCCTCCCCTCCCCTACCGGGTCGGGAGGGTGTTGCCGTTTCCGAGACATTCTTTCCGACTCGAGGAATCTACTCGAGTACATTACCGGTGCAAAACGGTTGTTTCGGACGTTGTCACACCAGACCCGATCACCCCATGACGTTTCGTCACTGTGATGTTTCAGATTCCCTGAAATGTGTTTATCAAACGAATTATCTTCCTGTGCACTACGATTGAAACTCACTAATGTGAATAGTATTGCGGACCAGAGCATTTCAGTCTGGGTGTTCGCGGTTCTCGGGCCCACTCGTGTGGGTCGGGATTGTTTCACGTGAAACCACCGAGCCGCTCCTCCGCCTGTTTCACGTGAAACAACTCCGCTCCCCGTTTCACGTGAAACGTCACCCGGCCATGTCGCCGACGGAACCTAGAATGCGGATGGGATACTGAACCGACTGAGAATGCGTGCGCGTGGTCGGAAGGCCGGGGACAGCTCCGGGCCCGGGACTCGCATTCTCCCTTCGGCGCCTCGACCCGGTCTTCGAAGTCGCGACCGGGAAGCGACGAGGATGTAGCGTGCGAACCGAGCGGATCTACGTGTAAGGAGTGTTCTATGACGGGTGGATCTGAATCCGCTGTTTCACGTGAAACCGGAGGCGCCGAGGACGACTTCTCCCCCGTACCCTTCGACGGTTTCTCCACCGTCGACACCCCGATCGGCGCGGCTGCTCATCGCGCCACCCAGGTCCTGCATCCGAGCGATGCCAACGCACTGCCCAAGCCGCGCGAGCGTCGCGTCTTCACGATCGCCAATCAGAAGGGCGGGGTCGGTAAGACCACCACGGCGGTGAACATCGCCTCCGCGCTCGCCGTGCAAGGATTGTCGGTCCTCGTGGTCGACCTCGATCCGCAGGGCAACGCGAGCACCGCCCTGGGCGTGCCGCACTATTCCGGTGTGCCCTCGAGCTACGAGATCCTCCTCGGCGAGATCAATGCCGCCGAGGCCGTGCAGCAGAGCCCGCACAACGAACGCCTCTTCTGTATCCCCGCCACGATCGATCTCGCCGGTGCCGAGATCGAACTCGTCTCGATGGTCGCGCGCGAGAACCGCCTCCGGAACGCCCTCACCAAGGAGGCGCTAGGCGACCGCGAGTTCGACTACGTGATCATCGACTGCCCGCCGTCGCTCGGTCTGCTCACGGTCAACGCGCTCGTCGCGGCGAAGGAAGTTCTCATACCCATCCAATGCGAGTACTACGCACTCGAAGGTGTCGGGCAGCTCCTGCGCAACATCGAGCTCGTCCAGTCGCACCTCAACCCCGAACTGCACGTCTCCACCGTCCTCCTGACGATGTACGACGGTCGCACCAAGCTGGCCGATCAGGTCGCCGCAGAGGTGCGTGCGCACTTCGGCAGCGCGGTGCTGCGTTCGGTCATTCCCCGCAGCGTGAAGGTTTCCGAAGCTCCCGGTTACGGGATGACCGTTCTCGACTACGATCCTGGATCGCGCGGCGCGATGAGCTACCTCGACGCCGGGCGCGAGTTGGCGGCACGCGGGGTACACGAGAATCAGGGGAACGGATGAGCGCGACACGTAAAGGCGGGCTCGGTCGAGGTCTGGCAGCGCTCATCCCCACCGGTCCCCCGGTGGATGCAGAGCAGAAGCCGACGGCCGCCCCGAGTTCCACTGCCACCGCCCCCACGGCCACCGCTCCCACCGATACCGCTGCTCCGGCCGTTCCTGCGCCGGCCGAGTCCGCACCGGCCGCGGGTGAACCGTCGAAGCCTGCTTCGGGCGGACAGTCCAAGTCGGCTGCGTCGCGTCGCCCCGGCTCGTCGGTCCTGAACCTCCCGTCATCGGGTCTGGGTATGGCAGCCGCCGATCTCATCATCGGTGACGGCAGAACGCCGGCGCCCGCGTCCCCGGCGGAGCCTGTCGAGGACGACGCGGCACGGGCGTCCGGAGCGGCATCCGAAAGCGAACCCCTCCCCTCCCCCACCGGAGCGGTGTACCTCGAGATCCCGATCGACCGGATCGAGCCCAACCCGAAGCAGCCGCGGCAGGTCTTCGACGAGGAAGCGCTCGCCGAGCTCGTCCACTCCGTCCGCGAGTTCGGGCTCATGCAGCCGGTCGTGGTCCGCCGCCTCGAAGGCGACCGATTCCAGCTCGTGATGGGTGAGCGTCGCTGGCGTGCCGTCCAGGAGGCAGGCCTCGGCACGATCCCCGCGATCGTCCGCGACACCGAGGACGAATCGCTGTTGCGCGACGCGCTGCTCGAGAACATCCACCGGGTGCAGCTCAACCCCCTCGAAGAGGCCGCGGCCTATCAGCAGTTGCTTGAGGAGTTCGAGGTCACCCACGAGGAACTCGCGAGTCGGCTCGGACGGTCGCGGCCGGTCATCACGAACATGATCCGGCTGCTCAAATTGCCGGTCGCGGTGCAACGACGCGTGGCGGCCGGAGTGCTGTCGGCCGGGCACGCGCGTGCCTTGTTGGCGCTCGAGGCCGGTGCCGACGCTCAGGAAGCACTCGCCGCACGCATCGTCGCCGAGGGCCTGTCCGTGCGGGCGACGGAAGAAGCCGTCGTGCTCGCCAACCGCAACGACACCCCCGACGCTCCGCAGCAGAAGCGTCGGAAGCCCATCCAGATGCCGGGGCTGCAGGACGTCGCGGAGCGTCTGTCGAACTCCTTCGACACGCGCGTGACCGTGAGCCTCGGCAAGCGCAAGGGCAAGATCGTGGTGGAGTTCGGTTCGGTCGACGACCTCGAACGCATCGTGAAGATGATGGAGTCTCAGACCGACCTTTCTTGACTCCTCGTCGGAGCAAGACAACAGTCTGTAGACGAAAGACGTGGAGGCGAGCTATCCCGTGTCGACCCGAGTATCACCGCTCACGTTGAGTGGGATCGAGCAGTTGCCTGCTCATGCGCGACGGTGCGTTTTCTGGGAGCTGGATCCCACCTCATCGCCCGACGTTCAGCAATTCGCCGACCCCGAATTCGAGAAGGAAGCATGGCTGTCCATGGTCCTTCTCGAATGGGGGTCGTGCGGCCATATCGCGACGATCGGCGACAAGGCCGCCGGGTGCGCGCTCTACGCTCCGCCGGGCATGGTTCCCCGCGCGCAGGCCTTCCCTACCGCGCCCGTCAGCGCCGACGCGATCCTGCTGACATCCATGCGGACCGAACCGCACGCGGACGAGCCGGATGTCGGAGCCGACCTCATCCGCGGTGTCGTCGCCGATCTCGTCCGTCGTAACGTCCGTGCCATCGAGGCCTTCGGGATCCGACGTACCGCCGACGTAGAAGCGAGCGATGTGCCGCACGCGACGGCCGCACTCGGGTGCTCCGACACGGAGTGCATGATCGACGCAGACTTCCTCGAGGACATGGGCTTCGAGGTCGTCGCCCCGCACTACCGCTACCCGCGGCTGCGTCTCGAGCTCGACCGCGACCACGAGTGGAAGTTCGCCGTGGAGGCCGCCCTCGATCGGCTCCTCGAGGAGTCCTCTCTCACCGTCGCGGATCTGACCGCAGGTTCGGCCGTCGGCGCTCACTGACGTACACCGGACACCGACGAAAAAGGACCGCCCCGCAGACTCTGCGAGGCGGTCCTTTTCTCGTCTACGGGCCTGCTAGCGACTGTCGGAGATGGACAACTCTTCGGCAAGCAACTCGGCGAAGGTGTACGTGCCGGTCGGCTGGTCGTCCTGGCCGAGCAGGTACAGCCGCTTCACCGCGATGAGGATCGCCTCGGCGATGATGTCGCGGCTGCGCGGATCGGCGAGCAGCGCGGCGTCCTGCTCGTTGGTGAGGTAACCGAGATCGATCTGCACCGTCGGCATGTTCGTCAGGCGCAGCAGATCCCAGGTGCGGCCGTGGCTGCGGCAGTCCTGCAGGCTCGTGCGGGCGACGATCTCGCGCTGGATGTAACCGGAGAGCACCTGTCCGATCATCGACTCGGACCCGTGCGAGTTGCCGTAGTGGAAGCTCGCGATGCCGTTCGCGGCGGGGCTGTGGCTCGCGTCGCACCGCAGCGAGATCATGAGGTCGGCACCGAACGCGTTGGACGTGCCCGCGCGTTCGACGTCGGTCGGATTCACGTGGTACGGCCGCGACAGGAAGGTCTCCATGCCCGTCGCCGCCATCCGGCCCTCGAGCCGACGCGCGAGATCCCACAGGATGTCGGCCTCGGAGATCGGGCCGTGAGGGCTCGGCACGATGATGCCGTGGGTGTTACCGCCGAGACCCGGGTCGATGACGATGCGCTTGCCGCTGAGCTGCGGACCGGAGCGGCGCACGATCTCCTCCTCGGAGATCGCGTGGGGCGACCCGCCCGACACGCGCGTGCCGAGCAGTTCGAGCGAGCGCAGTGTCTCGGCACCGCAGATGCCGTCGGAGGCGAGTCCGATCTCGCGCTGAAAGGAGCACAGACCCTCGTGGGTCTTCGGCCCGAAGTAGCCGTCCACGCGGTCGACGTAGAAGCCGAGATCCTGCAGACGGGTCTGCAGGGCCGCGACATCGTCGCCGTAAAGCGGAGCGGAGAGCTGATACATCAGGGTGCGCGCACCGAGCTTGTACGACGCTTCCTTCAAGGAACGGTAGGTCGCGGGGCCTACGGTCCCGTCGACGAGCAGACCGCGCTGCTGCTGGAACGCGCGCACGGCTCCGTCGAGTTCACGATCGAAGCGGACGTCCGATCCCATCCAGTCGCCCGACTCCTCGGGCTCGTTGTGCAGGAAGCCCAGGCCGGCCAAGGTGCTCCGGATCTCGGCGACCGCCGGACCGTGGTCGCCGTGACGAAGAGGGCGCATGTATCGGGCCTTTCCGTGCTGACAGGATCGGTGCCCGGCGTGAGGGCTGGGCAGCATCGAACGGGAGTGGGATGAAGGATGTGCCCGTGAAGACGGGCTCACGGGCACATCCGAGAGGTTGATCCTGGGACGGTACTACAGGACGTCCGCGAGATCCCGAAGCAACGCCGCCTTGCCCTTGGCCCCCACGATCGTCTTCGTCGGCTTGCCACCGGAGAAGAGGATCATCGTGGGAATCGACATGACCTGGTAGTCGCGTGCGGCCGACGGATTGGCGTCGATGTCGAGCTTGGCGACGGTCAGCTTGTCGCCGTGTTCGGCCGCGATCTCCTCGAGAACCGGAGCGACCATCTTGCACGGACCGCACCAAGTGGCCCAGAAGTCGACGAGGACGGGCTTCTCGGACTGCAGTACGTCCTCGACGAACGACGAGTCGGTGATGGTGACGGTGTTCTTGTCGGCCACGGATGTCTCCTGAATCTCGGGGTGGAATGTGGAACGGGGTGGTGGATCAGGCCTCGGCGAGCGTCGGCGCCTCGACCTCGCGGTTCGCGACGAGCCACCGCTCCGCGTCGATGGACGCCGAGCATCCGGTGCCGGCGGCGGTGATCGCCTGGCGGTAGGTGTGGTCGACGAGGTCGCCCGCGGCGAAGACACCCGGCACGGAGGTCGCGGTGGAGGGCGCCGAGACCTTCACGTAGCCCTCGTCGTCGAGGTCGACCTGACCCTTGACGAGCGAGCTGCGCGGGTCGTGGCCGACGGCGACGAACAAGCCGGTGACCGGCAGGTCGCTGCGCTCGCCGGTGACGGTGTCCTCGAGGACGAGGTTGGTGACGCTGTTCTCGCCCTGCACCTCGGCGACCTTCGCGTTGGTGACGAAGCGGATCTTCTCGTTGGCGCGGGCGCGCTCGAGCATGATCTTCGAGGCGCGGAACTCCTCGCGGCGGTGGATGAGGGTGACGCTGCGCGCGAAGCGCGTCAGGAAGGTCGCCTCCTCCATCGCGGAGTCGCCACCGCCGACGACGGCGATGTCCTGGTCGCGGAAGAAGAAGCCGTCGCAGGTCGCGCAGGCGGAAACGCCGCGGCCGAGCAGCTGCGACTCCCCGGGCACACCGAGGTAACGCGGCTCGGCGCCCATCGCGAGGATGACGGCGTGGCTGCGGTAGGTCTCGCCATTGGCGACGACCGTCTTGACCGGGCCCGTGAGGTCCATCTCGTCGACGTCCTCGGTGCGCAGATCGGCGCCGAAACGCAGTGCCTGCTCACGCATCTGGTCCATGAGTTCCGGGCCCATGATCCCGTCCTTGAAGCCCGGGAAGTTCTCGACCTCGGTGGTGGTCATGAGCTCGCCACCGAACTGCGTTCCCTCGAAGACGAGCGGGGTGAGTTCGGCGCGGGCCGCGTAGATGGCGGCGGTGTATCCGGCCGGTCCCGAACCGACGATGATGAGGTCGTGAATCGTGGGCGAGGTCGTCATGCGGCGGAGCCTTCCGGTTGGGTGAACGGGGGCGCGAGGACTGCGGGCGATCCGGCCGGAACCGGACGGCAGCCTACAGATACTGTCAACACCAGGGTAAACGGTGTTGTTCCCCTTCCGCCGTGCGTCCCGCCACAGACGCCCTGTACGGACCGGCCGGTCGCCCGACCGGCCCGCCCTCGATGCGAACCGGTACGGTCTCAGGCCGCGCCGGGCACGTCCCGCAGCGTCTCGCGGATCACGCAACGCGTGCCCGTATAGATGGTCGGCATGCACTTGTTGCAGTGGATACACAGACCTTCGTGTGCCGTCTTCTCCTCGAACTTGCGGACGAGATACGGATCACGCAGCAGCGCGCGGCCCATGGCGACGAACTCGAAGCCTTCGTCGAGCGCCGTCTCGATAGTGTCGAGCCGGTTGATGCCGCCGAGCAGGATCAGCGGGATCTTCAGTTCCTCGCGGAACTGCCGGGCCATGGGCAGGAAGAATGCCTCCTCGAACGGGAGCTTCGGGAAGATCTTCGGCCCGTAGACCTTCAGTCCCCAGCCGACGACCTTCGGCTGCGACGCCTGGAACTCCTTCATGGGGACGTCGCCGCGGAAGAAGTACATCCCGTTCAACAGCGAGCTCCCGCCGGTGAGCTGCATGGCATGGATGGTGCCGTCGGACTCGATGAGCTTGGCCATGGGCAGGGACTCGTCGAGCCACAGACCCTGGGGCACGCCGTCGGTCATGTTGAACTTCGCGATGACGGCCACCCCCTCCCCCACCGCCGTGCGGACGGCCTCGAGCACGCGACGCGGGAAGGCGGTACGGCCCTCGATGCTGCCGCCGTACTTGTCGGAGCGCTTGTTGAGATTCGGGCTCATGAAGGAGCTGAGCAGGTAGTTGTGCCCGAGGTGGACCTCGACGGCGTCGAATCCGGCCTCGACGGCGAAGCGCGCGGCGCGTGCGTAGTCCTCGACCACCCGATCGAGCTGCTCGAGTGTCGCGCCGCGGACGAGCCCCATGGCGGGGGCGCTGATGCGCGTGGACGGCGCGAGCGTCTTCATCTTGTTGGAGATCTGGTTGGCGACGAGTCCGGCGTGGCCGATCTGCGCGGAGGCCAGACCCCCGGCGGCGTGCACGGCGTCGGTGAGCCGGGTCAGGCCGGGGACGGAGTCGGCGTCGAGCACGAGGGTGTCGCGGTGGACGCGGCCGTCGTGGGAGACCGAGCAGTAGGCGACGGTCGTGAGGGCGGTGCCGCCGCGGGCGACCTCGACGTGGAATTCGACGAGTTCGTCGCTGACGGCTCCTCGAGGCATGACCCCTTCGAAGGTTGCCGCCTTGACGATGCGGTTGCGGAGGGTGAGCGGCCCGAGTCGGGCCGGTTCGAACACGGTGGGTCGCGGCGAAGACATGCCCCTACTTTCGATGCCAGTGGTATCGTAATTGCGCTTCGACTATAACGCTCGTCACACTCCGCGCCAGATCGATTCCCACTCGGTCCCGACATCACGGATCCCATGCCCAGCACCGCTCCGGGGCGCCCCCGCGACCCCCGAATAGACAACGACGTCCTCACCGCCACCCGCGAGATGCTCCGCTCCCACGGCTGGGACGGGCTGAGCCTGCGGGCGGTCGCCGCCCGCGCCGGCGTCGGCCGCGCCGCACTCACGCGTCGGTGGCCGACCAAGGCCCACCTGGTGCTCGACGCACTGCTCGGTTCCGCACCCGATCTGACGCCCTACAACGGCATCGATCGCAAGGGCTGGATCGAATGGGTGGTCACCGGGAGCATCGAATTGTTCTCCCGGCCGGAGGTCCGCGCTGCGCTCCCGGGGCTTCTCGCGGCACTGCGGGACCACGACGACCTCCGCAACACGCTCTGGCGCACGTTCAGCGGCCCCAGCACCGCCCTGTTCGCCGACGGCGACGGCTCGGACGTCGAGATCGACGCCAAGGCCGTGCTCGTGATGGCAGCGGGGTCGGCGTTGTTCGCCGGCCTCATCGCCGCGGAGGACGACACACCCGCGCTGCGCGCGCGGATCCTGGAACTGTTGTCGACCGTGGCGTAGCGCCGGACCCGAGCGCCGAAAGGTCAGCCGATCGTCTTGCGGACCAATATCGCGGGATCATCTGCGTCGCAGTCGGTTCCGACCACCAGAGCGGTAAGCGCCGGTGCGTCCGGTCCGCTCAACAGGACGAGGACGGCATCGTCGCCGGCGTACCGCACCGCGCGTGAACCGATCGGTGACCGGCCTTCGAAACCGTTCGCGTCCAGACATTCTCGGAGACGATCGGCTCCACCGAGGAGACCGGGATCGGTGTCGCCGATCATCGCCCGCAGGGTGGAGGGTTCGAACAGGACCTCGTCTTCCGCTGCCGCGACGGGAACACCGGTCGGGTCGTCGCTACCGAAAGCCGTTTCGCGCACGACCACCACGAGCAACACCGCCACTGCAGCCGCGACCGCGGCACCGGCCACCGCCCACCGGCGACGCCGTGCGATGCGGGACGGTGTGGACCGGACATCGGACCGGTCGTCGGATCGATCCTCCGCGAGCGCGGCACCGATACGCGCGGCGATCTCGGGCGGAATCGATTCTTTCGGTGGAGCGCCGCGCAGGGCCGACAACCGCGCCTGCGTCGCGTCGAGCCGCGCCAGATACACGACGGCCCCGGGATCGCGGCGCACGCGCGGCCACAACCGGGCGGCGAGCTCCTCGTCGAGCACCCCGGCATGCAGATCGGCGAGCAACTCCGCGGAGTACGGCGGGCGCATCTCGGCGGAGTTCGACGGACGCATCTCGTCCTCGTTCATGCGCGACTCTCCTCCGCGGTTCGGCATCCCTCACCAGAGTAAGACGGAGGAGGATCACGATCGGTTCCCCTCGGAGCGAAGGTCGTCGAGAAGAACTGCGAGCCGGCTCCGCGCGCGGGCACAGCGGCTCTTGACCGTTCCCTCCGGAACACCGAGACGTTGCGCCGCCTCCCGGACGGAGAAACCTTCCACATCCACCGCGACGACGGCTGCCCGCTGGTCGGGTGGCAGTGCGAACAGGGCGGATTCGATGTCGAGTGCGATCTCGGTGTCGTGGATGGGATCGCGCGGGGTACGCAGGTCGTGCGAATCGTCCTCGAACAGTGGGACGGTCACGCGGACACGATTGCGGCGGATGCGATCGAGGCACGCGTTGACGACGATCGAATGCAACCAGCTGCGGACCGCGGCGTCCTCCCGGAAACCCGAAGCCCTCCGGTGCGCCGAGAGCAGTGCCTCCTGCAGCGCGTCGGCCGCGTCCTCGTTCGAGTAACTCGTCCGCCGCGCGACCTGCCACAGATGGTCGTGATGTCGTGCCAGCAAGGCGGAGAAGGCATGCCGATCGCCTGCGATGTGTGCTGCGAGCAGCTCGGCATCCGACACTGCTCCATCGGACGCCACCCCGTCCGACACGCTTCCGCCGTCGTCGACACCCCCGTCGGGCACGGCGATTTTTGCGATCCCCCCGAAAATTCGCACGCGCGGATGGTAGCCGATCCGGACGATTCCGCCCGGCTGTCCGCGGTCAGCGTGCGGCTTCGAATTCCACTTCGGAGAGGGAACTCTTGTTGCTTCCGCCGCTCGAGCTCAGATCGGTGATCCACACCAGCACGTGCGAAGTCTGGCCGTCCGCCTCGACCGGGATCGTGGTCTCACCGGAAGCCAGTGTGCCCGAACCGATCACCTGCGTCTGATCGAGCGACGTCGACTCGGACGGTGCGCTGCGCACCTCGACGACCGTGCCCGGCGTGTCGGTGGTGACCTTCACCGCGGACAGTTCCGACGCGTCGGCGAGCGTGAACAGAAGTCCGACACCGTTCTTCAGCGACGGGAACGGATCGAAGTAGGCATCGGTGCTCCACGAGGTGGACGGATCACCGTCGATCGCCTGCGACGCGGTGGCGGGCGAATCGGGTGTGCCCTGAGGCGAGAACACCGACACGGAGGTCGCGGAGACCGGAGCGCTCGCCGCCGGTCGCGGCGGCGCGGCCTCGACCTGCTCGTCGCCCGCCCCCTCCTCGGCGGGTGCCTCGGCAGTGGGAGTCAGACCGAACTCCTGACTCGTCAGCGGAGCATCGTCGGCATCGCCGGCGAGCAGGTTCGCGATCCACCATCCGATGAGCGCGAGCAACAGCACCGTCGTGGCACCGAGCGCGGCCAGGGCGATGAGCATCCGCTGCGAATGTTTCTTCTTCTGTTCCAGCGCTTCGGGATCCGCGAGTGCATGCGTCTCCGCGGCGGCAGCGCGCTGCCCGATCCGCAGTGCCGGGATCATCTCGGTCTTCTGATCGACGACCGACGCCTGGTCGAGGATGTGCTGCACGGTCGCGGCGGTCCGGATACCGCCGTCCTCGGACAGGGCACGCACCGCGACCGCCGAGATCTCGAACGGCACATCGGGACGCAGGACGCGCGGCTCCACCGGCACACCGTCCTTGCGGTCGGGCTCCGGCATTCCGCCGACGGTGGCACCGCTGTGGTGCGGGACGGGAACGCCGCCCGGAGCCGATGGCTCACCGAGCGGCCACCGTCCGGTGATGAGTCCGTACAGGCTCGCGCCGAGACCGCGCACGTCGGACATCGCGTCGGAATCGGAGAAGGTCGCGGGGAAGGCCAGCACGGCGTCACCCGCCACGCTGATGCGGATGCGATCCGGGTGGTCGATCGACAGCGCGCTGCCCGCACGGTGCGACGCCTCGGCGGCGGCCGCGAGCGCGCGGATCGCGCGTGCCGCACCGATCGGCGACGGCTCGGTGGTGGACATCTCCTTCAGCGACCGGCCGGGAGTCCACTCCGAGATGACGATGCCGCCCGAGCTGCCGCGCACCACGTCGAGGACGCGGGCGAGTCCGGGCGAATTGATACGACCGAGGCGCAGGGTGCGCGAGAGCACGGCCTGCGGCGAGTCGGGGCCGGTGCCGTCGGCCGCGCGCTGTTCCGCGTCGACGAAGGTCAGCGCGACCTCGCGATCGAGCTTGACGTCGAGTGCCTGCCAGAAACGCAGACCGCGCGCGCCTCCGTGCGGGGCGAGCAGACGGTAGCGACCACCGGCGACCGAGGCACCGGCGATGAGATCGGGGCCGCGCATCGGACGGCGCGGCTGGGAGGCCGGGCCCGCGACACGCACCGGCGGGAGCTGCGGGGATCCGACGGGGATGACACCCGTGTCGAGGTTCGGATCGCGCGGCGGGCGCTTGCCGTCCTTGTCGGCAGACTTCTGCCGTGCGGCGGCATCGATGGTGGACTTGCCGGCAGCGTGGTCGTCGCTCACCCTCACTCCTTCGTTGTCGACTCGTCCACTTCCGGTGTGCAGACGCGGGTCGCCGCTGGGGGCCGCGAAGAACCGTGGTCGACGGCTCCCGGACCGTACCTGCTGCTGATCAGGGTACGGGAGTTGTCCGTGCGCATTGCTGCGACCGGGCACGTCCCTGATGGCGGGCATGACCTCTGTGATGGCGTCATAAGGTCCGACGCCGTACTCGCCGTAGTCGATACGCGGCAGGATGACGGTCTTCTCGGCATCCGATTCGGCGTAGCGCGGACGCGGGACGGGGGCGGGAGCCGGTGCCTCGTCGGAGGTGGTTCCGGTCTCGGGTTCGGAGGGGGCCTCCTCGACCGGGGCGGTGCCGCGCAGTGCCGCGACCTTCCGTCGCACGGCCGCTTCGATCGCGAGGATCTCGGGCACCTTGAGCAGGTACATCCCGACCAGCGCGACGAGCACCATGAGCACACCGTTGAGCCCGACCCGCACGAGCGAGCCGATGCCCCCGAAGCGGTCGGCAAGGACGTCGAGTTGCAGGAGACGGTCGGTGACGAGCACGACAATCGCCGCGGCGAGCGACGCGAGCACGACGTGCCAGACGGTGCGTCCGACGTTCGCCATCTGCAGGTCGCCGAGTGTGCGGTGCAGCAGATAGCCGCCGATGAACGCTCCGACGGTGAACGCGACGCCCGTGGCCGCGCCGAGGAGCAGCACCACCTGCTCGTCGTTCGCCGCGACGACGGGCGCCAGCGCGGACAGGCCGATCTTGACGGCGGTGATGCCGAGGATGATCCAGGTGGGGGTCCAGGCCTGTTCCCTGGCATAGAACACGCGCAGGTGGATGAGCACCAGCGCGTACGGGATGAGCGTGAACGCCGACCAGCTCACCGCCTGGCCGAGGCGTTCGGCGTTGCTGCCGCCGAAGTTGCCGTAGCCGTACAGCGCGGCGCCGACCTGCGAACCCGCGATCGTCAGGAAGGTGACGATCGGGATGAGCGAGATCATGGTGAGGCGGGTCGCGACGGACAGGTCGTCGACGACGGCCGGGGTGTCGTCCGCGGCGGCGTTGCGACTCAGGCGCGGCATGATCGCGGTGAGCACGGTGACCCCGAGGACGCCGTAGGGCAGCTGCAGCAGCAGCCACGCGTTGTTGTAGATCGCGGGACCTGCCTCGTCGGCGCCTGACGACACACGCGTGGCGAAGACCATCCCGGCCTGGCTGATCAGCACGTACAGCACGATCGCGGCGGCCATGCCACCGAACTGCCGGAGCCGGTCGTCGAGACCCCACAACGGCCTGAGATTGATGCCTTCGCGGCGCAGCGCGGGTACCAGGCACATCGCCTGCGTGATGACGCCGAGCAGCACGCCGATGCCGAGGACGAGCAGTTTCGGATCGCTCATCCGCACCGGATCGAGCGTGATCTCGCCCGGCATCAGGTAGTAGATCACCAGCACGGTGAGCACCACGAGGTTGTTGCACACCGGGGCCCAGGCGCCCGGCTTGAACACCTGCCGGGTGTTGAGGATGCCCGTGAACAGGCCCGACAACCCGTAGAACATGATCGCGGGCAGGAGCAGGTACGACAGCGCTGTGGTCAGCGACGTCGAGACCTTGCCGGACTCGTCGAGGAAGACGTGGGTGGTCAGGACCGGGGCTGCGGCCACCGCGAGAACGGTCGCCGTGCCGAGCAGCACCAGCGCCGCGGTGAACAGTCGCCGGACGAAGGCCTCACCGCCGTCGGGGTCCTCCCGCTCGGCCCGCACCAGCACCGGCACGACGATCGAGGTCAGGACGGCGCCGAGCACCAGCTCGGAGATCATGTTGGGGATCTGGTGCGCCACGGTGAAGGACGATGCGACGCTCGCACCGAGCAGGGTCAGGATGAGCAGCTGCTTGAGGAAGCCGGTGATGCGGCTGACCAGGGTCGCCACGGCGATGGAGCCGGTCGCCGCGAGCAGGCTCTGCGGCCTGCGGCGACCCGCACCGGCACCCGTGACGTCCGGTGAGGTGGTGGGAGAGTCCGACGGTCCCGGGTTCGGGTGTGTCTCCACGTCGTCCCGTGTGGAGTTCCCGGTCATTTCTCATACCCTTCGTCGGCTGGATCCGGCTCTCCCCGGAACCGGTGCAGAAGTCGCCTGCCCGCCAGGAACAGCAGGAGGGCTCCCGCACATCCCGTGACGACGGCGAGGATCTGGCCGTACGCATTGGAACGTACCGTCACCGTCGTCGAGCTGCCGAGAGGCAGGCCGGAGTCGGTGGTGAGTGCGAACTCCAACCGGAGGTTCCGCGAGTCGCTGATCTGAGCCGGCACCGTGAGGGTGCGGCTGCCACGCGGCGGGAGCTGGGTCGGCCCGATATCGGTGATGTCCACCGTGTCGGGCGCGTCCACCTGCAGCCGCACGGTGATGCCCACGGGCAGGTCGTTGCGCGCGGTGAGCAGCAGCGGACTCTGTTCGGACGTCAGGGTGTACACACCGCCGGTCGAGATGACCGTCACGGCGTCGTAGATGTCGTCGACGGCCTCCCGCACCTCGGAGGCGCGGTGCTCGCCGGTCGCGTAGGCACCGTCGGCGTCGGCACCGCGACGACCGGCCAGGCTCATCGCGCGCAGCAGGTCCTCGCGCAGCGGGGCGGTGAACTGCTGCGGGGTGAGCTGGGCCTGCGGGTCCTCGACCAGCGCCGTCTGGATCGCGTCGAGGCGGCCGATCTGTTCCTCGGCCTCGGACACGACCGTCGCGGAGGCGCCGTCGGTGATCGCCTGCTCGGGATAGACCAGCATCGAGGCCGTCGGGTCGTTCGCGGTGTTCGCGGCCGCGTCGACGAGCGCGGCGAGCGGTCGCGGCGTGGTCAGGCCCGAGCGGACGAGCGTGGAGAGCATCGACAGCACGGAGGCGGCGTCGTCGGGCGATGCCGACCAGTTCTGCGGCGGCGCGAACAGCACCGATCGGCCTGCGGCCGGCAGTGCCGCCCCGGTGACCTCGCTGACCGTCGGCACCATGGCCGGCCAGGCCAGCGCGCCGAGGGCGTCCTGCAGGCGGGCCGTCGAGGAATCGCGGGAGAGGTCGTAGCGCGCCGAGGAGGGGACGAAGGACGGCGTCTGCGGGTCGGTGCCCATCCCGGCCAGTGCCGCGGACGCGGACGAGTCGAACAGGGCGGCGGTGAGGCCGGAGACACCGGAGATCCGGAAGCCGTTGCCGCCCGGCGCGGTGGACGGCGTCGACGACGTGCCCGCGAGCAGGGCGCGTCCGCCCTCGAGGGCGTTGTCGGACACCAGAGCGGTCACCGGGCCGTCGGCGGCGAGCATCGATCCGGTCTTCTCGGTGAGTACGCCGGAGTCGGGCCACATCACGCCCGGGGTGGAGGTGACGCCGAGGATGGAGTCGACGATGGCCGCCGGTGATTCGAGCGCGGAGTCGGTCAGGGACGAGTCGGCGAGGTCGCCGAGCGCGGTCAGGTCGACCTGTGCGAACGGCACGGCCAACGTGCAGGTCGTCGCCGCGAGGGCACGCAACCGCTCGAGCCAGGCGACCGCGGCATCCGTGCCCGAGCCCGGACGCGCATCGCCGGTCGGTTCGTTCGGATCCTCGACGACGAGATAATCGCGCGTCATGTTCGCGACGGTCACGAGCAGGTCCGGGTCCACGGCCAGGCACAGTCCCTCGAGGACGCGGGGTTCGGTGCGGGCGGTGTCCTCGACGGCGCGCAGCAGACCGTCGAGCCTCCCGCCCTCGGTGAGCGAGGCCGCAAGGTCGTCGTCGACCAGGCGTACCGGCTCGGTGCCGGAACCGGCCACGCCGGCGGCGAGCCTCGGCCGATCGGCCAGTGGCCACAGCATCGTGACCGCGGCGGGGCGGGACACGTCGGGCGGTACGGCGGGGAACGCCTTCTCCTCGCGGTCGAGCCGGCCGTCGTCGGACGAGCGGGTCGTGCCCCGCGACCCGCCGTTCCCGGTTTCGGTCTCCTCGGTGACCTCGTCGCTCGCGGGAACCGCGAGCACGGGCAGCAGGAAGCGTGCGTCGTCGAGCCGGGCCGCCCCGCCGTATTCGGGGACCCCGTTGACGTTCACCAGCAGCGGGTAGACGCCGGGAGTGTCGATGTCGAGCGACGGCACGAGATCGGAGCGCAGCGGCAGTTCGAGTTCGAAGTCGGCACGTTCGCCCTGCCCCAGCCGGTCGGCGACCTCCTCGAACTCACCGACCGTGTCGAATCCGGCCTGGTCGAGGGACAGCGAGGTGCGCAGCGCTGCGGAGTCGGAGACCACCGGTGCGCGCTGCAGCCGCACCCAGACGTCCTCGACGTCCCGGTCGCCGATGTTCGCCACCGTGCCGCGGACCGTGACGACGGACTCGCTCGTGAGAGTCACCGTCTGCGGCGTCACCTCGTCGATACTCAACTCGAGGAAGCGCGGTTCGTCGGGGTCGGTCTGGGCTGCGGCCGGATTCGCCGAGGCCGTCGGGAGAAGAGTCGTCGGCAGAAGAGGCGTCACGCCTGCCGTTGTGAGGACGAGTACGAGCACGGCGAGCACCGCGGCGCCCGCCCGGGACACCACCACCGTCATCCGCGTGGGGCCCCCGGTTCGTCGGCATCGGGGAGTCGCGTGTGGTCCATCTCGGCGATGAGCTGATCGGCGATGTCGGCGAGCTTGCGTTCGTCGGCATACGCCAGGCGGGTCCGCAGTTCGCGCAGCGGCACCCACGCCACCTCGGTGACCTCGACGTCCGCGTCGGAGAGTTCTCCGCCGAGATAACGCAGCAGATAGTGGTGCACGGTCTTGTGGACCCGGCGGCCCTCGGTGACGAACCAGTAATCGATGCTGCCCAGCTCGGCGAGCACCGAACTGCGCACGCCGGTCTCCTCGCGGACCTCGCGCATCGCGGTTTCCTCGGCGGTCTCACCCTGCTCGATGTGGCCCTTCGGCAACGACCACAGCAGGCGTCCCCGCCGGTCGGTGCGGCCGATCAGGGCTGCGCAGAGTTTCTCGGGCGGACCACCGAGTCCGTCGACCACCAGACCTCCCGCGGAAGTCTCGCGGACGGTCCGCATGCGAGGTCCGGGCGAAGCGGACGATCCGGGCGAAGCACCGTGTGCGGTCTTCTTTGCGCCCGCGCCACGCCGCCGCGAGCTGCGGCGGTTACGGTTGGCACGTTCGGCGGGCGACACCTCATAGATAGTAGATGGACCGACGTCGGTCCCGGCTCAACCACACGAACGCGCTGCTCGGTAAGGTGCAAAGACGTGAACTCCCCCACCGCAGACACCGACCGTCGTACCCGGCTGCTCGCCGGAGCCGAGGCCACTCTGCGCGATCTGTCCGACATCCTCGCCCCGCTGGGGGCGCGATTCGCCGAAGCCGGACACGAGCTGTATCTCGTGGGGGGCAGCGTGCGCGACGCGGTGCTCGGTCGCCTCGGCACCGACCTCGACTTCACCACCGATGCGCGTCCGGAGGTCGTGCAGGAGCTGCTGCGCGGATTCGTCGACCACCAGTGGGAGACGGGTATCGACTTCGGGACCATCAGTGCGGTGAAGGGACTCGAGCAACTCGAGATCACCACCTTCCGCAGCGACGCCTACGACCGTGTCACGCGTCACCCCATCGTGAAGTACGGCACGAGTCTCGAGGACGATCTCGTGCGCCGCGACTTCACCGTCAACGCGATGGCCGTGCGGATCGGACCGGACGGTGCGGGTGAGTTCGTCGACCCGCTCGGCGGCATGGACTCCCTGCTCGCCGGCGTGCTCGACACCCCGGCGAAGCCCGAGGACTCCTTCCACGACGATCCGCTGCGCATGCTGCGCGCGGCGCGGTTCGTCTCCCAGCTCGGCTTCGCCCTCACCGAGCGCGTGCACACCGCGATCGTCTCGATGGCCGACGAGATCCTGCGGATCAGCGCCGAGCGGGTGCAGGCCGAGCTCGACAAGCTGATCCTCGGCGACTATCCGATCGAGGGCATCGACACGATGGTCGAGACCGGTCTGGCGCAGCGGGTGATCCCCGAGATCCCCGCGATGAAGCTCGAGATCGACGAGCACCACCAGCACAAGGACGTGTACTGGCACTCGCTGACCGTCCTGAAGCAGGCCATCGACCTCGAGGACGGCGATCCCGATCTCGTCCTGCGGTGGGCCGCGCTGCTGCACGACATCGGCAAGCCCGACACCAAACGCAACGAGCCGCAGGGCGGCGTCAGTTTCCACCACCACGAGGTGGTCGGAGCGAAGCTCGTGCGCAAGCGCATGCGCGCCCTCAAGTACTCGAAGCAGATGATCGAGGACGTCAGCCGTCTGGTCTTCCTGCACCTGCGCTTCCACGGCTACGGCAGGGGACAGTGGACGGATTCGGCCGTGCGCCGTTACGTGCACGACGCCGGGCCGCTGCTGCCGAAGCTCCACAAGCTGGTGCGCGCCGATTGCACGACCCGCAACAAGCGTCGGGCCGCCGCGCTGCAGGCCACCTACGACGGTCTCGAGGAACGGATCGAGCGCATCGCCGCCGAGGAGGATCTCGCCAAGGTCCGGCCCGACCTCGACGGCAACGCGATCATGGAACTGCTGGGTATCTCCGCAGGTCCGACGGTCGGCAAGGCGTGGAACTTCCTCAAGGAACTGCGGCTCGACCGCGGCCCGCTCGAGCGCGACGAGGCCGAGGCCGCGCTGCTCGAGTGGTGGGCACAGCAGCAGGAGGCCTGACTCCGAACGTCTGATCTCACATCGTCGTGACGGCGGCGTGAGCCAGATGTCACCGCGTGCTCACCGCGGGTGACGCCACCGCAACACCGCTTCTCCAGCATGGACACCGGCGTAGTCGAGACGGTGTCGAGGAGTTGCGGGATGCAGGACGCGATCACCACGGTGAAATCCACCTGCTCCTACTGCGGTGTGGGATGCGGGATGCTCCTCGACGTCGCCGTCGACCCGGAGACGGGTGACCGACGCGTGGTGAGGGCATACGGAGACAAGGATCACCCGACCAACAGGGGTCGGTTGTGCACGAAGGGCGCGACCAGCGCGGAGATGCTCGCGGCCGGGGGCCGGCTCGATACGGCGTGGATGCGTTCCGAGCGGGCGGCCGAGGTCGCCCCGCTCCCCTTCGACGATGCAATCGCCGAGACCGCGCGGCGCCTGAACGATATCGTCTCGGCCCACGGCTCCGACGCGGTGGCTCTCTACGTCTCGGGACAGATGTCGCTCGAGGCCCAGTATCTCGCGACGAAGCTCGCGAAGGGATACCTGCGCACCTCGCACATGGAATCGAACTCGAGACTGTGCATGGCCGGCGCCGCGACCGGGTACAAGCAGTCGCTCGGATCCGACGGCCCGCCCGGCTCGTACGAGGACTTCGACCGCGCCGACGTCTTCTTCGTGTCGGGTTCCAATATGGCCGACTGCCATCCCATTCTGTTCCTGCGCATGATGGATCGGGTCAAGGCGGGAGCGCGACTGATCGTCGTCGATCCGCGGCGCAGCGCGACCGCCGACAAGGCCGACCTGTTTCTGCAGATCGCGCCGGGCACCGACCTGGCGCTTCTCAACGGTCTGCTGCACCTGATCGTCGAGAACGGACACGTCGACCGCGACTTCGTCGAGAAGCACACCGACGGCTGGGACGCGATGGAGTCCTTCCTCGCCGACTACCCACCGCACGTCGTCGCCGAAGTCACCGGTCTGGCCGAGGCCGACATCCGCACCGCGGCGCAGTGGATCGGCGAGGCCGGGGAGTGGATGAGTTGCTGGACGATGGGTCTGAACCAGAGCACCCACGGCACGTGGAACACCAACGCGATCTGCAATCTGCACCTCGCGACCGGGGCGATCTCCCGCACCGGCAGCGGGCCGTTCTCCCTCACCGGCCAGCCCAACGCGATGGGCGGCCGCGAGATGGGATACATGGGACCGGGTCTGCCCGGTCAGCGCAGTGTCCTCTCCGACGACGACCGCGCGTTCGTCGAAGATCGCTGGTCGCTGCCGCGCGGCACGCTGCGCACCGAGGGCGGCGCCGGCACCGTCGACATGTTCGAGCGCATGGCCGCCGGAGAGATCAAGGCGTGCTGGATCATCTGCACCAATCCCGTGGCGTCGATCGCGAATCGGAGCACCGTTCTCGAGGCACTCGGGAAGGCCGAGCTGGTGATCGTGCAGGACGTCTATCGCGAGACCGAAACCGCTTCGTACGCAGACGTTCTCCTACCCGCAGCTCTGTGGGCCGAATCCGAGTATGTCACCGTCGGATCCGACCGCACCGTCAATCTTCTACAGCAGGCCGTCGAACCCGTCGGTGAGTCGCTGCCCGACTGGGAGATCATCGCGCGGGTCGCTCAGGAGATGGGTTTCGGCGACGCCTTCGACTATTCGAGTGCCGAGGAAATCTTCGAGGAGATCACCGGATTCGCGAATCCGCAGACCGGCTACGACCTGCGCGGCATGACCTACGACCGACTGCGGGAAGGGCCCGTGCAATGGCCGTGCCCGCCGGAGTCGGCCGCGACACGGCACCCCGTCCGCTATCTCAACGACGGGACGAGCCGGACCCCGGTGGTGCGCGAGGACGGTTCCCGTCCGCGACTGGCGTTCGCGACCCCCGACGGCCGCGCTCGTTTCTTCCCTCGCCCGCACATGCCCGCCGCGGAAATGCCGGACGACGACCACCCCTTCGTCCTGAACACCGGACGCGTCCCGCACCAGTGGCACACCCTCACCAAGACCGGGAAGGTCGAGAAACTCACCAAACTGAATCCCGGACCGTTCGTCGAGATCAATCCCGATGATGCACAGCGACTGTCGATCGTCGACGGCGACCGGGTCGAGATCGCATCGCGGCGCGGCCGGGCCGTGCTGCCGGCCGTCGTCACCGACCGGGTGCTGCCCGGGAACTGTTTCGCGCCCTTCCACTGGAACGACCTCTTCGGCGACGATCTCGCCATCAACGCCGTGACGAACGACGCCGTCGACCCGGCATCCCTGCAGCCCGAATTCAAGGTCTGCGCCGTGTCGGTGGAGAAGGTCGCGGGTGCGGTCGAACCGGTGCTCGAGAGCGGTTCGGTGCTCGACCGTCTCGAGTCTGCGCTGGGACTCGGGACGATTCCCGCACCCACCTTCGACGACGCCGAACGAGGTTATCTCGCAGGTCTTCTCGCCGGACTCAGGACGGCGGAGATCACTGCCGCGCCGACCCTTCCGCCGACCGCGCCGTTCCCGGCCGACAAGCGGGTATGGGTCGACGGACTGCTCGCCGGGATGTACGCGCACTCGGCCCCGGTTCCCGACGCGACGCCCACCGAGGCGGTGCCGGACGGGCCGGTCGTCGTGGTGGCCTGGGCGTCGCAGACGGGCAACGCCGAATCCTTCGCGGCGAGTTGCGCACAACGGCTCCGCGATGCCGGTCGGGCCGTGCGGCTGAGGGGGCTGAACGAACTCGACGTCGCCGCGCTGGCGGACATCGACGACCTCGTGGTCGTCACGAGCACCTTCGGCGACGGCGACCCACCCGACAACGGCGGGTCGTTCTGGCGGTCGCTCGCGGCGGACACCGCGCCCGAACTGAGCGGAACGCGTTATGCAGTAATGGCTTTCGGCGATTCGAGCTACGACGATTTCTGCGGCTTCGGGCGCCGTGTCGATGACCGTCTGAGCACTCTCGGCGCGACCCGCCTGGCCGAGCGCGTCGACTGCGAACCCGGAGAGGACGAGCGCGCGCAGAACTGGCTCGACGCCCTCGTACCGCTGCTGGGAGGCTCGACGACCCCGGTCGCATCGGCTGCTCCCGCGGCCCCTGCCTATACCCGCAACTCGCCGCTCGTCACCCGGATCACCCGCAATATTGCACTGAGCGGTGCGGGTTCGGCGAAGGACGTGCGTCAGTTCGGATTCGAGATCTTCGATCCAGCATTCGAATACGAGGCCGGCGACGCACTCGGGGTGATGCCGACGAACGGCCCGGAGGCCGTCGACGAATGGCTGCAGGTCACCGCCCTCGACCCGGAGACCGCCGTCGAACTCGGCGACCGTCCTACCGTGCCGCTGCGCGAGGCCGCGACCCGTCACCTCGACATCACCCGGGTGACACCGGAACTGCTCCGGTTCGTGCAGAAGCAGAGCGGCAGTGCCGAACTCGCGAAACTCCTGCGACCGGGTAACAAGATCGAGCTGCAGCAGTGGCTGTACGGGAGGCAGGCGATGGACGTCATCGCCGAGTACCCGTTCAAGGCGCCCTGGGACGAATGGAAGGACCTCCTCGGTCGTCTGCGTCCGCGCCTGTACTCGATCTCGTCGAGCCCGAAGACGAACCCGCGCGAGGTACAACTGACGGTGTCGGTGGTGCGCTACGAATTCGAGGGTCGATCCCGGGCAGGCGTGTGCTCGTCGTTCCTCGCGGATCACAGCAAGGGTGTGGACATCCCGATCTTCGTGCAGCGCAACGAGCACTTCCGGCCACCGGCACCCGAGACCGACATGATCATGGTCGGTCCCGGTACGGGCATCGCACCGTTCCGCGGTTTCCTCCACGACCGTCGTGAGGCCGGGCACACGGGCCGCAACTGGTTGTTCTTCGGCGACCAGCGATCCGAGGCCGACTATCTCTACCGCGACGAGATCGAGTCGATGCACGCCGACGGTTTCCTCACCGAGCTGGGACTGGCCTTCTCCCGCGACCAGCGGCAGAAGATCTACGTGCAGGACCGGATGCGCGAGCATGGTGCGCAGGTGTGGAAGTGGCTGCAGAACGGTGCCCACTTCTATGTGTGCGGCGACGCCGGACGTATGGCGAAGGACGTCGACGCGGCCCTGCGCGAGGTGGTGCAGGCGCACGGACGGCTCGACCGGGACGCCGCCGCGGCGTACGTCGAGCAGATGGCCGCCGACAAGCGGTACGTCCGCGATGTCTACTGATCTGTTTGTCGGTCCGCAGATGCGGGTATAACGTAGGGTTCATGACGCATCTGCGGAGATACCCGTGACCTCCCTCCGGATCCGCGACGCCGCGTCGTTGCTGGGGGTCAGCGACGACACGGTCCGTCGCTGGATCGACCAGGGGCTGCTGCGCGCCGGCAAGGATTCCGCCGGACGCAAGACAGTCGACGGTCGCGAGCTGGCGGAGTTCGCCCGCGCTCAGGCCGATGCCGGTCCCGATCCGCTCGGGGTGGGCAGCTCCGCTCGCAATCGCTTCGTCGGGCTGGTTACGCGCGTCGTCTCCGACACCGTCATGTCGCAGGTGGAGATGCAGTGCGGTCCGCACCGCATCGTCTCGCTCATGAGCACCGAGGCCGTGAACGAACTCGGTCTCGAGCCGGGCAGCATCGGGGTGGCCGTCGTCAAGGCGACCACTGTCATCGTCGAGACACCCGGAGGGGACGGATGAGGCGCCGGGCGCTCGCCGCGTTCGCTGCCGGTCTCACCGCTGCGGCACTGACGTCGTGCGGCACCGGCGGTGGCTCGGATGTCCTCACCGTTTATGCGGCGGCCTCGCTCCGGGCGCCGTTCACCGAGATCGCCGAACGATTCGAGGAGGCGAACCCCGGAGTGTCGGTGGAATTCTCGTTCGCCGGCTCGTCCGATCTCGAGACCCAACTCGAGCAGGGGGCACCCGCCGACGTCTTCGCCTCCGCCGACACCCGGACGATGGACGCCGCCGTCGCGGCCGGACTCGTTGCCGGTGAACCGATCCCGTTCGCGACCAACACGCTCACGATCGTCACCGAACCCGGGAACCCCCAGAACATCACGTCGTTCGCAGATCTCGCCGGTAAGGGCGTCTCGGTGGTCGTGTGTGCACCTCAGGTGCCGTGCGGTGCGGCCACCACGCGACTCGAGGAGGCTGCCGGTACCGACCTCGAGCCGGTGTCGGAGGAGTCGTCGGTGACCGACGTGCTCGGCAAGGTCACCTCCGGTCAGGCCGACGCCGGTCTGGTCTACGTCACGGACGCGACGCGCGCCGGCGAGACCGTCTCCGTTGTGTCCGTTCCGGAGGCTGCCGAGATCGTCAACGTCTATCCCATCGCAAGGCTGTCGGATTCCGGCAACGCTACTCGTGCCGATGATTTCGTGCGCTTCGTCACCGGCACGGACGGCCGGGCAGTCCTCGCCGACGCGGGATTCGGCATACCGTGACCGCGACGGGACTGCCCCGGTGGTTGTTCGTCCCCGCGGCACTCGGGTTGCTGTTCGTCGTCGTGCCCCTGGTGTCGATGCTGCTCACCGTCGACTGGACGACCTTCCCGTCGCTCGTGACATCCCCGGCGTCCCTCGACGCGCTCGTCCTGAGCCTGCGCACCTCCGCGGCCGCCACGGCATTGTGCCTCGTGCTCGGCGTGCCTCTCGCAATGGTGCTGGCGCGCAGTAGCTTCCGGTGGATAGCCGTGATCCGCGGGTTCGTCCTGCTGCCGCTCGTGCTGCCCCCGGTCGTGGGCGGTATCGCCCTGCTCTACACCTTCGGTCGTCGCGGACTGATCGGTGAGCACCTCGATGCGCTCGGGATCCACATCGCCTTCACCACCACCGCGGTCGTGCTCGCGCAGACCTTCGTCGCACTGCCCTTCCTCGTCACGAGTCTCGAAGGTGCGCTGCGCAGTGCGGGTTCACGCTACGAGGACGTCGCGGCCACACTCGGTGCGCGTCCCACGACGGTCTTCCGGCGCATCACCCTGCCCCTCGTGCTGCCCGGCCTGGTCTCCGGTTCGGTACTCGCATTCGCCCGCGCACTGGGCGAATTCGGCGCGACCCTCACCTTCGCCGGCAGCCTCCAGGGTGTGACGCGCACGCTGCCGCTCGAGATCTATCTGCAGCGGGAAACCGATCCCGATGCCGCCGTCGCGCTGTCGCTCGTGTTGATCCTGGTGGCCGTCGTGATCGTCGTGGCCGTGTACTCGCGGCGGAAGGACCGCCCGCTGTGAGCCTGACGGTGCGGGCCCGGGTCGCCGCACGCGATGTCGACGTCGACCTCGAGGTCGCGCAGGGTGAGATCGTCGCGGTGCTCGGCCCCAACGGAGCCGGCAAGTCGACGCTGCTGGGAGTGGTCTCCGGTCTGCTGCGTCCCGATGCGGGTCGCGTGGAACTCGACGGTCGCGTCCTCACCGATACCGCGACCGGCGTCGCCGTCGCTCCGCACGACCGGTCGGTGGTGCTGCTCGCCCAGCAGGCGCTGCTCTTCCCGCACCTGACGGTCGCGGACAACGTCGAGTTCGCACCGCGCAGTGCGGGTGCGGGTCGGCGTGAGGCCCGTGTGCGCGCCGAGAGGTGGCTGCAGGAGGTCGATGCCGCAGCACTCGCCGATCGTCGTCCGCACGAGTTATCGGGTGGGCAGGCGCAACGGGTCGCACTCGCACGTGCCCTCGCGGCCGAACCGCACCTGCTGTTGCTCGACGAGCCGATGGCCGCGCTCGACGTCACCGCGACACCGGTGTTGCGGTCGTTGCTGCGACGCGTCCTGCGCGACAGTGGACGCACGGGCCTGCTCGTCACCCACGACCCGCTCGACGTGCTCGCCCTCGCCGATCGGGTGATCGTGATCGAGGCCGGGCGGATCGTCGAGGACGGGCCGGTACGCCGGGTGCTGACGCGACCGCGCAGTGCCTTCGCCGCCCGCATCGCGGGGAGCAATCTCGTCACCGGCATCGTGCGAGCTGAGGCGCTGGAATCCGCGGACGGTCTCGTCCACGGCCGCGTCCACGACGACTGCGTCCCGGGAACGGCCGCCGTCGCCGTCTTCGCGCCGTCGGCGGTCGCCGTCTACACCGAGGCCCCGCACGGGAGCCCGCGCAACGCCCTGAGGGTGAGGATCGCGGAACTCGAGGCGCAGGGTTCGTCGGTGCTCGTGCGATCGGATACGGGTATCGCCGCGGAGATCACGACGGCGGCACTCGCCGACCTCGACGTCCATCCGGGTGACTCCGTATGGTTCGTCGTCAAGGCCACGGAGGTGGGGATCCATCCGGCCGCGCTGAGCGCGTGATCGCTACTGCCGCGTGCGGCGCACGACGAGCACAGCGACGAGCCCGATCAGGTAGACGACCCCACCTGCGACGGCCAGCTCGGGTGTGCGCCCGTCGGGGTCGATGACGAACGCCGCCACGACGATCGCGCCGAGGAAGGCGATGTTGAAGACGGTGTCCTGCAGCGCGAAGACCTGACCTCGGCGCGCGTCGTCGATATCGATCTGCATCGCGGCGTCGCCGGTGAGTTTGATGGTCTGACCGGCGAGGCCGAGCAGGAAGGCCGCGACGAGCAACGGTCCGGCCGACACGGTGGTGACGAACGCGAACTGCACGATCGCGGCGACGATCAACCCGACTGTGACGGTGCGCGGCCGGCCCAGCCGCGGGATCAGGATCGGTGCGAGCACCGCTGCGAGGAGCATGCCGGTGGCGGTGCAGGCGACCGCGACACCGAATCCGGAGAATCCCGCGAGCAGGTCGGAGCCATTCTCCTCGGCACGCAGGACGAGCACCATGATGAGCGTGTCGATGCCGAACACGATGCGGTGCGCGCCGATTCCGAGCATCGCGATCGTCACGCCAGGAGCTTCGAGGACGGCCCCTGCACCGGTCCGCAGACCTGACAGGACGGTGGGGATCACGGCCCGGGGACGTATTCCCTCGGGGCCGAGGGCATTCGCGGCGAATCCCGCTGCGGCGACCGCACCGACGAGCGAACCGCTCACTCCGAGGAGGACGGCCGTCCCGGAGCCAGTGTCGCCCGCGCCCACGAATCCTATGGTCGCGACCGCCGTGGCGGCCCCGACCGCCGAGACACCCGAACCGACCGTTGCCAGAACGGAATTGACCGGGACGAGCCACGACTGGGCGACCACGTGTGGGAGCGAGGCCGAGACGCCCGCCAGGACGAATCTGCTCACACCGATGGCGGCGAGCGCGAGCAGCATGAGTGGGGTCTGCGGTCCCCCGAGGAGCAACACGGCCGCCGCTGCCGCGATGAACACTCCGCGGAGCAGGTTGGCCCAGACGAGGACGAGGCGCCGGTCCCACCGGTCGAGCAGGGCGCCGGCGAACGGACCGATCACCGAGTACGGCAACAGCAGCACCGCGAAGCCTGCCGCGATCGTCACCGGGTCGGTGTGACGTTCGGGGTTGAACAGGATCGCCCCGCCGAGTGCGGCCTGGAACAGTCCGTCACCGAACTGGCTCGCGAACCGCACTCCGGTCAGTCGTACGAGACCCGGCGAGTTCCGCAGGGCGGTTGCGGTCGATCGCCACGCCCGCTGCCTGGACTGCTGCCCGGAGTCTCGCACAAGCACGACACTATCGGCTCCGCCACCATTCGACGGTGCGGGCGGCCGCCTCGTTGAGCGGGGTGGGCGACAGGCCGAGTACCTGTTCGGTGCGGGTCGAGTCCATGACGAACGGGGCATCGAACTGGTAGAGCATCTCGGCGAGTTCCTTCATGTCCCGGTTCACGTGGCCGCCGGCCCGCACCAGCCAGGACGGGATCGTCCCCACCGCGGGCGCGGGCAGGCCGGCCGTCCGCGTGAAGGCGGTGGCGATCTCGCGCTGTGCCACGGCCGGTCCGGTGGGTGCGTGGATCACGGTGTTCCACACGGTCGGCTCCCCCGCTGCCGCGATCATCGCCGCGGCCAGGTCGGGAACGTAGGTGAACGAATGCGGGACGTCGGCCGAGCCGAGCACCCGCACCTTCTTCCCGGCGAGCACGGTGGGCACCATGCGTGCGCCGGCCATCGCGTTCAGTACCCGCGGACCGAAGAAGTCCGACGCGACCACGCTCACCGTCGGTGCGCGATGCGCTGCCCGGGCGGCGAGGAGCTGCCGTCGGACACCGCGCTTGCCGGTGTCGGCCTCGCGGGGCGAGTCCTCGGTCATGACCCGGTCGGGTTCGCTGTACGAGTAGAGGCTCTCGGGGAAGACGACGACCGTCTTCTCCGACAGGTTCGCGGCGGCGTCGAGAACGACCCGCTCGGCGACGGGGAGTTCGCGTGCCCACACGTCGGCGCGGTAGGCCGACCCGTGGACGCACATGTACACCGCGTCGGCAACAAGTCCGTCTTCGTCGACGAGTGCTGCGGCCGCGGCCTCGGGATCCGTGACGTCGACACGCAGGCGTTCGATGCCCGCGCCTTCCGGTCCACTGCCCGATCGGGTGAGAACGCGCACGCGATGTCCTTGTGCGGCAATCTGTTCGGCGACGGTCCAGCCGACGGGTCCGGCTCCTGCGACCACCTGGAGATGCGACATGATTCCTCGCTTCGGAAAAGTGTGAGCACTGCTCTCTGATGACGTCGACGATCCTCCGTGCAGCCGTGCTTGTCAAGAGCGGTGCTCTCATTTGTTGACGGTGCTCTCTGTTCGACGGCAGAATGGTCCGGTGACGACACCACGGGCGCGCGCACGCGCACAGACGATGGCCGACATCCTCCGGATCGGCCGCGAGCATCTCGGCACCCACGGAGCGGCGGCGCTGTCGCTGCGTGCCGTCGCCCGAGACCTGGGCGTCGTCTCCTCCGCCGTCTACCGCTACGTCTCGAGCCGCGACGAGCTGCTCACCCTGCTCGTCGTCGACGCCTACGACGAACTCGGCGACAGTGTCGACCGTGCCGTCGACGCAGTCGACCCCTCCGATCACCGCGAACGGTTTCTCACCCTCGGCCGGGCGGTGCGCTCGTGGGCGCTGGCCGAACCGGCCCGCTACGGGTTGCTGTTCGGCAGTCCGGTGCCCGGTTACGCTGCCCCGGCCGAGCGCACCACCGCACCCGGTATCCGTGTGGTCCTGCGACTGGCCCGGATCGTGGACGAGGCCCACGCCGCGGGTGTATTGGACGACACGGCCGCTGCCCCACCTCCGGAGAGCCTGGGGGAACCGCTGGGCCGGATCCGGGACGAGTTCTCCCTCACGGCCCCGGATTCCGTACTGGCACGCGGTCTCTGGGTGTGGCCGTCGTTGTTCGGGTCCGTGAGCTTCGAGGTCTTCGGGCAGTACGGCCCCGACACTTTTCCGGACCGCGAGGTCCTGTTCGAACATCATCTCGCCCTGTTGGCACAGACCGTCGGGTTCCACCCCACGCGCCGGTGACGGCGGTGACAGAATGGCTGACGTGGCGCAGCATCAGGACGAACCCGAGGACCGCACCGCACCCTCGACACCCAGGGTGCGGGCCGGAAGCCTGCTCGTCTCCGCCACCGATCTCACCGAGCCGACCTTCCGCCGCACCGTCGTCTACATCATCGAGCACACCGATGCCGGCAGCTTCGGTGTCGTCCTGAACCGCATCAGCGACACCTCCGTCGACGCCATGCTGCCGCAATGGTCGTGGCTCGCCGCCGAACCGAAGACCCTGTTCGTAGGCGGTCCCGTCCACCGCAGTTCGGCGCTGTGCCTCGGCACGCTGCGGGTGGGGGCCGACATCACCGACGTCCCCGGCATCCGCCACGTCGACGGCCGAGTGGTGATGATCGACCTCGATGTCGACCCCGGGCACATCGCCCACTACGTCGAGGGTGTGCGGATCTTCGCGGGATACGCGGGGTGGAGCGCAGGTCAGCTCGACGGCGAACTACGCAACGACGACTGGATGGTGGTCTCGGCACTGCCCACCGATGTGCTCGCCCCCGCGCACCTCGACGTGTGGGCGAGGGTGCTGCGCCGGCAGCCGCTGCCGATGGCGTTGCTCGCGACGCACCCCATCGAGGTCGAGCGCAACTGAGCCCCCCTCGGGCGACCGGGACCGGTCAGCGGGCGTCGGCGAGAGTGTTGAGCGCGCCGGCCATCTCCTCGGCCCTCGTTGCGGTCACGGTGAATTCGTGTCCCGAGGCCGTGGTCACCACGACGGCAGGCCCGGTGCGCGTGACCAGGCCGTACCGCTTGCCGCCCTCGGCCCGCAGGCCCCAGCCGCCCCAGTCCTGGAACGGGCGGGTCTCGGTGACCTTCGCCCCGACGATCTCGTCGAGGTCGTATCCGAGCGCGTCGGTGGCCAGATTCGACACCCGGATCCCGTCCGCGTCGACCACCACGGTGTAGCGGAGCAGACCCAGCACGAGCAGAGCGACGGGCGCGATCAAACCCAGCGGCCACCAGCTCTGCGTCGCACCGCACACGACGAGCGCGGGGATCAGGACGAGCAGCGACAGTCCCGCCGTCGTGCCCACACCGGTGCCCACCTGCTCGACGATCGGCAGTTCGGCACGACCGCGCGGCAGCGCCGGATCCGGAGCGGCGGTCGCCGCCTTCCGCTCCCGACCGTCGCGCAGGAGCCGTCCCCCGAACCAGCCCACCGCGATACCCACCCACATGCCGAGCACCGCCGGCCAGCCCTCCAACGCGGCCTGCGTGGCGTCGGTCGTGTCGAGCTGCCCCGCGAGACCGGCCAGGAACAGTGCGGTGATCGTGCCGGTGACCCCGAGACCGATCGCGAGCATGTAGCGACGCATGAGCAGTTGCGCCTGCGCGATCGCGGCGATCGCGCAGCACCCTCCCCCGACGAGCACGATCAGCAGGGCGGCGGTCCACGCCGAGGTCATCGGTGACCCGAACGAATCGGGTGTCGTGCCCGACCAGTGCGTGGCGATCTCCTCGGGCAATCGTGGGATCCACGAGCGGGTGAGCACGAGTACGGCCACGGCACACAGCAACGGAACGGCCAGTCCGAGCAGCGCACCGACGGGGTCGACCTGACGCGTCGTCATGGGGGTCAGCCTAGGGTACGGGCCTCCACCGGCGCCGTCCTCGTTCCGCTCTCGTCGAACCATCCGTCGGGTCGCAGGTCGCCACCGAACCGGGGCATGTACTCGGTACACGCGAGTCGCGAGACGAGGCTGCGCCGGCTGTTCACACCGGTCTTGGTGAAGATGTTCTTCAGGTGGTCCTGCACGGTGTACGGGCTGATGAACAACCGACTCGCGATCTCGTTGCGAGACCGTCCGGCGAGCACTTCGACGAGTACTTCCGATTCGCGTGGCGTCAGACCGTAGGCGGCGGTGACCAGGGCGACGACCTCGGGCAAGCGTGCCCGCTCGAAGGTCATGACGACGCGGCCGGTCTCGTCGAAGATCGCGGCGCGCAGTACGAGCCATTCGCCGTCGAGGGTGCGGACACGCACATCCGCGGGCACGGGTCGTGTTCTACGGACCTGACGGGCGATCACATGCGCCGGTCCGGGGCGCCCCCGAGCGGGACTCTCCCAGCCGAGGCGTTCGAAGAAGATCATCGCTGCGGCAGTGACGGAATCGAATTCGTCGTCCGCCCCGATTACCACCACGGCCGGACCCGAGCATTCGCAGGCGGTGCCCTCGACGACCGTGTTCCGTGTTCGTGCGGATGCGTGCCGGATCAACGTGGTGCGGAATCCGTTCGCGACGTCGTCGAGAACGTCGTCGAGCATCGTGAGTTCGGCGTCGGAGAAACCTCGGCCCGACGCGCGGAGCAGATCACCGACACCCCAGCACCGACGGTCTCCGTCCCGGAAGACCAGCTGCACTTCGTGTCCCATGCCCAGATGCGACACGAGTTCGAGATACCGCCTGTTGCCGTATCCCGGTCCGCGGCCGGAGGGTTCTTCGATCCGCCGCACTCCGGACCGGTGCTGCATGAGCGCGTAGAGGCTGTCCGGATCGAGGTCCGGACCGTACTCGAACTCGATCGACAATCGGAGTACCTCGGCTGGGTCGTCGAGGCCGCGGGTGGTGAAGCCGGTGGGAACCCCGACGGCCGGGTCCACGGGTGCGACACAACCACCGTCGTACGGAATGAAAGCGCCGAGCACATCCATCACGAACTCGCGAAACTGCGCCCCGTCCGCAGCCGCGGATGCTGCGTCGTGGATGCCTGCCCTCAACCGCTGTGCAGAGCGCATATCCCGAAGTATCCCCCTCGAATGTGGGATTGAGAACACCTCACGCGGCGACGAGGCTCCATGGACACGGGGACATTCATACGGAAGTCGAGGTACCCGCCATGACCACCACTCACGCCACGCCGTTGTCCGCCGAGGATCTGGAGGTCGTGCATCTGATCCACTCCGCTCTACGCCGGGACACCGAACGTCTCGCCGACTTCGCACAGAAGTGGCGGACCGCCGATCCCGGCACGCACGATGCGCTGCTCCTCGGCTGGCACGGATTCAGCACCGAACTGCACACGCACCACTCCGTCGAGGACGTCTACGTCTGGCCGTTCATGCGGCCACGCCTCGCACACGATGCGGGGGCGATGGAGGTGCTCGATGCGATGGAGGCCGAACATTCCGTGATCGACCCGGCGTTGGCGGAGATCGAGGCTGTGCTCGACGACCGGGAGACGGCGACCGAGCGGCTCGGCGGTCTGCTCGACGGTCTCGTCACGTCGCTGGGTGCTCACCTCGCGCACGAGGAACGGGACGCCTTCCCGCTGATCGAACAATCCATCACCAAGGAGGAATGGCACGACATCTCGATGCGGGCGTTCGCGCAACTGGACAAGCGCGAGGTCTCCGAAATGCTGCCCTACCTCTTCGAGGGAGCACCGAAGGACCGCGTGGCCGTCGTGCTGAAGAGTCTCCCGGTACCGGTGCGGGTGCTCAACCGGTTCTGGTGGACACCGCGCTACGCACGGGAGCGCCGCTGGGCGTGAGGACTGCCGGTGGGAGGACCGTCAGGCGGTCGGCTCGCACGCCCCGCGCAGGCTGCACGCCCCGCACGAGGTACCGCAGCCGGCTGTCTCCTCCGGCTTCGTCGCCGCAGCGACCCGCGCTGCGACGGATCCGCCGGCTCCGGCGGTGATCAGGGCGGCCACCACGGTGACGACGACTGCGATGATCCCGGCGACGGTGGGCAGCGTCAGCGACGCGACACCACCGAGGGCGAGGAGCACCGCGGACCCGAGCATGCTGGGTGCGGCAACCTTGTTGGCCAGGGCGAACGCCTCGTCGTCACGCAGCGCGTCGGGGGTGCGCACACCGGCCCAGCGGTTGCGCGGGAGCTTGCCGGTCAGTGCCGCGACACCCACCGCGCCGACGACGAGAGCGAGCACGAAGAGCAGGACAGCGACGATGAGCACCCGACCAGGATACGCGGCCGGTGGTGCCACCGGTCTGCGCGGGTGCGGGTACGTTCTACCCTGGTGGGAGCACTCACACGCCCGGCCGAGTAGATAGTGATCACCGTGACCCGTCCCGAACAGACCTCCCAGCACGAACCCGGCAGCACTCCGCAGCATCGGTACACCGCCGAGCTCGCGGGGCGGATCGAGCAGCGCTGGCAGGAGCTCTGGCGCGAGCGCGGCACCTTCCACGCCCCCAATCCGGTGGGCGATCTCGCCGGCGAGGTGCCCTCCGACAAGCTGTTCGTGCAGGACATGTTCCCGTACCCCTCGGGCTCGGGCCTGCACGTGGGGCACCCGCTCGGGTACATCGCCACCGACGTGTATGCGCGCTTCAACCGCATGCAGGGCCGCAACGTGCTGCACACCCTCGGTTACGACGCCTTCGGTCTGCCGGCCGAGCAGTACGCCGTGCAGACGGGCACGCACCCGCGCACGACCACCGAGGCCAACATCGGGAACATGAAGCGGCAGCTCTCCCGGCTCGGTCTCGGGCACGACGAGCGTCGCTCGGTCGCGACGACCGACGTCGACTTCTACCGCTGGACGCAGTGGATCTTCCTGACGATCTACAACGCCTGGTACGACCGCGAGGCCGGCCGGGCGCGTCGCATCTCCGAACTCGAGGCCGAATTCGCCGACGGCACGCGTCGTCTCGAGGACGGACGCGACTGGGCGTCGCTGTCGGAGGGTGAGCGCGCCGACGTCATCGACTCGTACCGCTTGGTCTACCGGTCGGATTCGCTCGTCAACTGGTGCCCGGGTCTGGGCACGGTGCTCGCCAACGAGGAGGTCACGGCCGACGGCCGCTCCGAGCGCGGCAACTTCCCGGTCTTCCGGAAGAACCTGCGCCAGTGGATGATGCGGATCACCGCCTACTCCGACCGCCTGATCGACGATCTCGAGCATCTGGACTGGACCGACAAGGTCAAGTCCATGCAGCGCAACTGGATCGGGCGCTCGCACGGCGCCCAGGTGAAGTTCGCCGTCGCCGACCACGATTCGGCGATCGAGGTGTTCACCACCCGGCCCGACACCCTGTTCGGTGCCAGCTACGTGACCCTCGCTCCCGAGCACGAACTCGTCGACCGGATCGTCGCCGCGTCCTGGCCCGAGGGCGTCGACCAGCGCTGGACCGGTGGCGCCGCCGATCCGGCTGCCGCGGTCGCGGCCTACCGCGCGTCGATCGCCGCGAAGTCCGATCTCGAGCGGCAGGAGTCGAAGGAGAAGACCGGTGTCTTCCTCGGCGCCTACGCCGTGAACCCGGTCAACGGCGAGCGACTGCCGATCTTCATCGCCGACTACGTCCTCACCGGCTACGGTACCGGCGCGATCATGGCCGTTCCCGGCCACGACCAGCGCGACTGGGAGTTCGCGACCGCCTTCGGTCTGCCCATCCGCGAGGTCATCTCCGGCGGCGACGTCACCGCCGAGGCGTACACCGGCGACGGTGTGCTGGTGAACTCCGGCCTGCTCGACGGTCTCGCCGTCGCCGAGGCGAAGAAGACGATCGTCGCGAAGCTCGAGGCGGACGGCGCCGGACGCGGCACCATCCAGTACAAGCTGCGCGACTGGCTGTTCGCGCGGCAGCGGTACTGGGGCGAGCCCTTCCCGATCGTCTACGACGAGCAGGGACGCGCCCATGCTCTACCCGAATCCGCTCTGCCCGTGGAACTTCCCGAGGTGGAGGATTACGCGCCGGTCTCCTTCGATCCGGACGACGCCGATTCCGAACCGTCCCCGCCGCTCGCGAAGGCGGTGGATTGGATGAACGTCGAGCTCGATCTCGGCGACGGCCTGAAGCGCTACACGCGCGACACCAACGTGATGCCGCAGTGGGCCGGCAGCTCGTGGTACCAGCTGCGCTACATCGACCCCACCAACTCGGAAGCCTTCTGTGACAAGGAGAACGAGGCGTACTGGACCGGCCCGCGGCCGGAACTGCACGGCCCGAACGACCCGGGTGGCGTCGATCTCTACGTCGGCGGTGTCGAGCACGCGGTGCTGCACCTGCTGTACGCGCGGTTCTGGCACAAGGTGCTCTTCGACCTCGGGTACGTCACCTCCTCGGAGCCGTACCGTCGCCTGTTCAACCAGGGTTACATCCAGGCCTACGCCTACACCGACTCGCGCGGCGTGTATGTGCCGGCCGAGGAGGTCGTCGAGCGCGACGGCACGTTCTACTGGACCGGCCCGGACGGTGAGCAGGAGGTCGCTCGCGAGTACGGGAAGATGGGCAAGTCGCTCAAGAACTCCGTCAGCCCCGACCAGATCTTCGACGAGTACGGCGCCGACACCCTGCGCGTCTACGAGATGTCGATGGGCCCGCTCGACCAGTCGCGTCCGTGGGCGACCAAGGACGTCGTCGGCGCGCACCGCTTCCTGCAGCGCGTGTGGCGTCTCGTCGTCGAGGAGGAGGGTGGCGCGCTGCGCGTCACCGACGACACCCCCGGCGACGACACGCTGCGGGCGCTCAACAAGACGGTCGCGGGTGTGTCGGACGACTTCACCCACCTGCGCGACAACACGGCGATCGCCAAGCTCATCGAGTACACGAACCACCTGACGAAGCAGTACCCGTCGGGTGCGCCGCGCAGCGCCGTCGAACCGCTCGTGCTCATGCTCGGCCCGGTCGCCCCGCACCTCGCCGAGGAGATGTGGTCGCGTCTCGGACACACCGAATCGCTTGCGCACGGCCCGTTCCCGGTCGCCGACGAGAAGTGGCTCGTCGAGGACAGCGTCGAGTACCCGATCCAGGTCAACGGCAAGGTGCGCAGCCGCATCACCGTCCCGGCCGACGCCGCGCCCCAGGCGATCGAGGCCGCCGCGCTCGTGGACGAGAAGATCGCCGACCTGCTCGGCGGTGCCGCACCGCGCAAGGTGATCGTGGTTCCCGGCAAGATGGTCAATGTCGTGAAGTAGCAACCGCTTACGACGGACGAGACCCCGGTGCACAGGATGCACCGGGGTCTCGTCGACTACAACCGGGATCAGGGGTGCTTGTGTTCGATCTTCTCGAACTCGGCGACCTCGCCCGCATCGTGCGCGCGCTCCTCCGCTTCCTTCGCCTCGAGCTGCTTGGCGACGGCATCCTTGAGGGAGACCTTGGCGGGCTCGGCGGCCTCCTGCTCGGCCTTGCGGATGCGCTCCTCGTCCTTCTTCTTCGCGGTCTCGGCGGCCTGGCGCTTCGCGGCGGCCTCCTGGTCGGCCTTCGCGGTCTCGGCGGCCTTCTTCTGCTCGGCCTCCTTCTCCGCCTGCTTCGCGCGTTCCTGCGCACGCTCCCGGGCCTGCTCGACTTCGTTCTCGCGGTCGCGTCGCGCGGCTTCCTGCTGGGCAGCGGCACGTTCACGCGTTCGACGGAGTTCGGCGTCTGCCGCGCGCTTCTCGGCCGCGGCCTGCGCGTCGAGTTTCTCCGCGCGCTTCACCGCCTCGGCGCGTTCGGTGGCGAGCGCCCCGCGGGTGGCGATCTCCTGGTCGTCGAGCACGCTGCCGACGATGCCGTCCAGCAGGCCCAGCCCCCGCTCGTACATCAGGCGCGGCGGGGCGTCGGTGGGCAGGAACCGCAACTGCTGCTCGATCAATCCCAGTGGGAAGCGGGCGATCTTGTACTGCAGTCGCAGAACGCTCTTGGGCAGAGTGGCGAGGTTCATGGGCGCATCTCCAACTTCGATGGGGGTACAGCTCCGGTAGGGAATGTCGGTGGTGTTCGTCAGCGATCCGGCTCGTCGGTCAGCGTGCGTTCGAGGGCTTCGGCCTTGCGGCGTTCCTCTTCGGCCTGGAGGCGTGCACGTTCGGCGTCGTGGGAGGCTCGTCGGTGGTCCTCGTCGGCGGCCGCGACCTCTGCGGCGGCATCCGTGACCTGCTCGTTCTCCTCGCGACGTGCCTGTTGTTCGGCGGCTGTGGCCTCACGAGCGGCGTCGGATCGCCCTCGGACGATGTTCTCCTGATGTTCGAGGTCGGCGGCCTGTTTGCGGACCCGTGCCTCCCGCTCGGCCTGCGACTCGACGGCGTCGGTCCGCTGCTGCACGGCCTCGCGTTCCTGTTGTCCGGCCTCGCGGACGGCGTCGAGCTGTTCGACCGCCTCGTCGCTCTCGGCCTCGGCCATGTGCGAGAGGGTGTCGGCCTTCCTGGTCTGCCGAGCCTGCTCCTGCTCGAGACGGCCTTCGGTGGTGAGGGAATCGTTGCCGGTCAGAGCGCCGGCGACCTCCTTCGCCTTACCGACCACGGTCTGCTTCAACCCGAGGCGTGCCTTGTCGGCCGGACCGGGGCGAGCCCTGTCGGATGCACCAGGGCGAGCCCTGTCGGATGTGTTGTCTTCGACCACGGTCATCTCCTTCCGTACGGGACACGAAGGGGACGGCCCCCATGGCTTGGGGTAGCCAGACGCGGTCGGCTTCAATCCTCGAGAGTCTCGAGAGGGTGGATGTGCGCGCCGACGAAGTCGACGACATCGCCCAGGACCTCGTCCCGATTCGTCTCGTTGAAGATCTCGTGCCGCGCTTCGGGATAGGTCTTCGACGACGCCCCGCGACCTGCCAGCGACGACCATCCGGTGGCGGTGCCGTCGAGGGGAACCAGTCGATCGTCCTCGCCGTGCAACCACAACACGGGCACGTCGTCGACGGCACCGGCGGCGGTGATCGTGTCGATGCAGGTCTTCAGCGCCTGCACGGTGGTGCGCTTGAACGGGCCGTGCCAGACGAGCGGGTCGGCCACGTAGGCGCGACCCACCTCGGGATCACGGGAGAGGGTGGACGGATCGATGGGGGTATCGGGGATCTCCTCGGCCGTGAGCAGGGCGTCGACGGCCGCCCACCTGCCGAGGACCGGGCCGGACAGGACGACCGCGGCCAGTTCCGAGCCGTATCGCTGCGCGTACCGGGCGGCGATCATGCCACCCATCGAGTGTCCGACGAGCACGACCGGCAGGTCGGGATGCTCGCGTCGCGCCGTGAGATCGAGCAGACGGAAATCGTCGACCACCTTCTCGAAGTCGTCGATCAGGACGCGTTCGCCGTCGCTGAGACCGTGACCGATGTGGTCCACCGCGTAGACGGCGGCGCCGTCGGCGACGAGGTGCGCGGCCACATACTCGTAGCGTCCGCAGTGCTCGCCGTAACCGTGGCACAACAACGCCACGTAGCGCGGGGCCTCGCCGACCCACGTGCGGGCTGCGAGAGCACCGGCGTGTCCGTCGAGGGTGAAGGCGACAGCGTCGATCATCGGGTCTCCGATCGTTCCGGGTGATGGCGATGTCATCGTCCTCCGGCGCGGGGGTCTTCCGAGTGGGAATCGCGAGTGCATCCGCGGATCCGGCCCACTACCGTCGAATTGAAACGTGTTCCCGATTCGAACGAAGGAGACCCCATGGCACCGAGTCGGGACGCGATCCGCACCACCGTCGAGAACTACGTGAAGTCCGTGGCCTCCGGCACCGTCGACGATGTCCTCGCGCTGTACGCACCGGGCGCTACGGTCGAGGATCCGGTCGGCACGCCGGTCCGCGCCACCGAGGCCGAGATCCGCGAGTTCTACGGAGTGGTCGAACCGCTCGCGCAGACCGGTGAGGTGATAACCCTCAAGATCGCGGAGAACAACGCCGCATTCGTGTTCCGCCTGGTCACGCACCTGGGTGAGCAGGATCTGGTCATGGAGGTCGTCGACGTGATGACCTTCGACGACGACGCGAGGATCACGAGCATGAGGGCGTTCTGGAGCCAGGAGGACATGCAGACCGTCCCCGCCTCCTGATGGACAGCCTCATCGTCGAGGTCGATGGTTTCACGTGGAACATCGACGATCGGGGCGACGGACCCGCGGTCGTCATGTGCCACGGCTTCCCCGGCCTGGGGTATAGCTACCGGCACCAGTTCGCGCCGCTCGTCGACGCCGGATACCGTGCCGTCGCCCCCGACATGCCCGGCTACGGCCGCACCGGCCGGCCCCGGGAGGCCGAGGAGTACACGAACGTCGCGGTCGCCGATCGCCTCGTCCGACTGCTCGACGTCCTCGGGATCGACAGCGCGGTCGTCGTCGGTCACGACTTCGGTGCGCCCGTCGCATGGACGACGGCGCTGCGACATCCGGACCGCGTCGCCGGTCCGGCGGATACCGCTATCACGACGTATGGTCGCATCCGTCCGAGAGACGCGGATATCTCGACGTGCTGCACACCGCTCCCGAGTTGCCGTGGGATTGGCTCACCGACGACGAACTCGCCCATTACGCGTCCGAGTTCGCCCGCACCGGATTCGGCGGAGGCCTGTCCTGGTATCGCGCCTACGACGCGAACTGGGAGGCGTCCCTACGAGGGCGCGAAGGTGCAGGTACCGACGCTGTTCGTGGCCGGCGACCGGGATCCCGTCATCACGATGTCGGGACCGTCGGCGCTCGAACGGATGCGTGATTTCGTCCCCGATCTGCGCGGTGTCCACCTGCTCGAGGGCGCGGGGCATTTCGTGCAGATGGAACGTCGCGACGAGGTGAACGAGCTTCTCCTGAGCTTCGTCTCCGGGATCCGGATACCGACGAGAACCGCCGAACAGCACTTTCACCGGCGATCATCGACCTAGCATGACGGCGTGGCCAGCGACACGGTTCGTGGATTCGGTCTGGCACTCGCCCTGACGGCACTGGTGGCGGGTGCCTGCTCGTCGGGCGGTTCGGTCGAGACGACGACGCCCGTGCAACTGCATGTCGCCACCGCGCAGGACGACCCGTGGACGCCGCGTCTCGTGCCGCCGCAGGTGCCGGTCGCGGTGCCGCCAGCTCCCCCCGAAGTCGTCGAGGAAGGCGGTGATCCGGTCACCGCGACCGCCGGGACCCCGGCCGTTTCCGGTGATCGGCCGGCGCTCTACGGGGGCAGTCTCGACCGGCCCCTGTGCGATCGCGAAGGGCTCATCCGTCATCTGGAGGAGGATCCCGCCAAGGCCGAAGCGTGGCGCGGTGTCCTCGGCGTGCCCGACATCCGCGGCTACACCGACACCCTCACGGCGGTCCTGTTGCGCGCCGACACCCGGGTGACCATGCACGAGTACCGCGACGGTGCGGCGCGGCCCGTGCAGTCGCTGCTCGAACGCGGCACGATCGTCCTCGTCGACGAACTCGGTGTTCCGCGCGTGCGGTGCGTGCGCGGCAATCCGCTGTCCGCGCCGGTGCTCACCGGAAACGACGAACTCGAAGGTCCGAAATGGCCCGGACTGAACGCCGAGCGGATGTTCGTCGTCCAGCCCGCCGCGACTGCCGTGCGGGAGTTGGAGGTCATCGACATCACGACCGGCGCGATGGTCCCCGTGCCGGTCGGTGAGGCCCTGCCGAAAACCATGGCTCCGGCCGCACCGGAGACCACGGAGGAAACCCGCCCGGAGACCGAGGCGCTGCAGGTACCCGTTCCTGCACCGCGGCGCGATCCGGTGCCGGAAGCCGCGGCACCACCACCGCCTCCTCTCCCGGAACCGTCGCCTCCGCCTCCCCCCGCTCCGGAACCGCCGCCACCGCCACCGCCACCGCCACCGCCGCCGGCTCCGGAACCCGCTCCGGCACCGGCACCCCCGCCGGCGCCGCGGGCTCCCGCGCCGCCGCCTCCGCAGATCCAGATCCAGATTCCGGGCGCTCCCCCGGTCGTGATCCCCCTGCCGTTCTGAGCCGCCTGCCGTTCTGAGCCGTCAGCTCTTTCGAGTCGTCAGCGAGGACGCAGAACGACCTCGGTGGGGTGGGCGTCGACCGGCGCCTCGACGACCTGCCGCACCGCACGCGCCACCGTGCCGGGGCTGAGGAACTGCGACGGGTCGTACTCGCGGCCCTCCGACGCGACGATCGCGCGCTGCATGTCCGTGTCGATCCGGCCCGGGTGGATCGAGGTGACCCGCAGCGCGGGTTCCTCCTCGCGCAGCGCGTCGCCGAACGCCCGCAGTGCGAACTTGCTCGCGGCGTAGGCACCCCACCCGGGGCGAACGCGCAGACCCGCCCCCGAGTTGATGAGCACCACGTGGCCGTTCGCGGTCCGCAGGGCCGGTAGCAACACCTGCGTCAGGGCGACGACGGCGACGACGTTTGCCTCGAACGTCTCGCGCCACTGCCGGGGCTCGCTGTCGGCGATCGTGCCCAGTTCGGCGACGCCCGCGTTGTGGACGAGCACGTCGAGCCGATCGATGTCGGCGGCGGCCGCGGCGACGGCGACGTGATCGAGCAGGTCCACGGGCCACGGCGTGGCGTCGGGCAGTTCCTCGAGGATCGCATCGAGCGACTCGCGACGTCGGCCGCCGAGGAGCAGATCGTGGGTGGGAGCGAGTTCGTGGGCGATCGCGGCGCCGAGACCGCGACCCCCTCCGGTGACGAGAGCTGTGGGGCGCATGATCACGAGCCTAGGAAGCCGAGGGCGGGGCGGCCACCGCACCGTGCTCGAGACCGGCCAGGATCTCGGCGAGCCGGTCGTCCGGCGGGGTCGACACCGCCGGGTCGCGAGGGAACCGGAGTTCGAGGAACGCCTTGGGTCGTGACAGCACGTATTCGCGCGCCAGATTCCTCAGCCGCGTGCGCGGTCGCACGTCGTTCGCGGCACGGACTCCGGCGATGTCGATTCCCGCCCGCCGGCACAACGCCACCGCGCGCGAAAGGTGGAAGGCCTGGGTCGTGATCAATGCATGCCGCACGCCGTAGGTGGCGACGGCGCGCCGGGCGGTGTCGTAGGTGTCCAGACCGTACGGGTCGGCGACGATCCGTTCCCGGTTGACACCCTGCTCGACGAGATACGCGATCATCGCCGCGATCTCGTCGCCCGAGGTTCCCGCCCCGTCGCCCGAGACGAGCACGGCCTGCACCCGTCCCCGTTCCATCAACGCGACGGCGACGTCGAGACGGCTGCGGAGCACCCGCATCGGACGGCCCTCGTGCACCCGCGCGCCCGGCACGATCACCACCGGGGCGGGTGGTGCGTCGTCCACCTCGTAGATGAGGCCCTTCGCCTCGGACGCCACGCGGGCGGAGACGAGTGTCAGCGCGGACACCGCACCGACGGCCAGTGCGGAGACCGCACCGAGGAGGGACGACGGCCGGACGGATTCGAGCATGCGTCCCAGATTACGGACGCCCGGCGGCCACAATGGAGGGGTGGACCCCGTCGACGCACTCCGCGAAGTCGCCTTCTGGCTCGAACGCGAACACGCCGACACCTACCGTGTGCAGGCCTATCGACGCGCGGCGGAGGTGCTCGCCGAGGTGAGCGACCACAAGCGGGAGGTTCTGCGGAAGACCGACTCGTGGACCGATCTGCACGGCATCGGGAAGAAGACCGCCACCGTCATCCGCGAGTCGTTCGACGGAGTGCCCGCCTATCTCGAGCAGTTGCGCGAGGAGGCCGAACCGATCGGACGAGGCGCCCGCGACCTGCTCGAGTCCCTGCGCGGCGACCTGCACACCCACTCGAACTGGTCCGACGGCGGCAGCCCGATCGACGAGATGCACCGCGTCGCGTCGATGATGATCGGGCACGAGTACTTCGCTCTCACCGACCACTCCCCCCGTCTGAAGGTTGCGAACGGTCTGACCGCGGAGCGGCTGCGCTCGCAACTCGGCGTCGTCGCGCAGATCAACGGGAACGCCGATGGTGCAAGGATTCTCACGGGTATCGAGGTCGACATCCTCGACGACGGATCGCTCGACCAGGACGAAGGGCTGCTCGCCGAACTCGACGTCGTCGTCGCGAGCGTGCACTCGAACTTGCGGGCCGACCGGTCGGCGATGACGAAACGCATGCTGCGTGCGGCGGCGAATCCCCACGTCGACGTCCTCGGGCACTGCACCGGCCGGCTCGTCGCCGGGGGGCGCGGAAACCGTCCCGAGTCGAAGTTCGACGCCGAGAAGGTCTTCGCCGCATGTCGCGACCACGACACCGCCGTCGAGATCAACTGCCGGCCCGAACGCCGCGACCCGCCGTCGCGTCTCATCGACCTCGCGCTCGAGACGGGCTGCCTGTTCTCCATCGACACCGATGCGCACGCACCCGGGCAGCTCGACTGGCTCGGGTACGGTTGCGAACGTGCCGTCGAGCGGGGTGTCGAACCCGAACAGGTGATCAACACCTGGGAGATCGACGACCTGCTGGCGTGGACCGACAGGTAGGAGATGCGCGTGGAACACGTCGACGTACTGATCGTGGGAGCCGGATTGTCCGGCATCGATGCCGGTTACCGGTTGCAGACACAGTGCCCGGATCTCGGGTACGCCATCCTCGAGAGTCGCGACGCGATCGGTGGTACGTGGGATCTGTTCCGCTATCCCGGGATCCGATCGGACAGCGACATGTACACGCTCGGCTTCCCGTTCCGCCCGTGGCGGGGCGAGAAGTCCATCGCCGACGGCCCCGACATCCTGCAGTACATCCGCGACACCGCCGCCGAATTCGGCATCGACCGACGGATCCGATTCGGCCACAAGGTGATCGACGCATCCTGGTCGTCGGAGGACGCCCGGTGGACGGTGCGTGCCTCGACCGGGCACGGAACCGTCGAGATGTCCTGTTCCTTCCTCTATCTCTGCAGCGGCTACTACAGCTACGAGTCGGGTTACCTCCCCGACATCCCCGGTCTGCAAGACTTCGCGGGCACGGTCGTGCATCCGCAGTTCTGGCCCGAGAACCTCGACTACGAGGGGAAGAGGATCGTGGTGATCGGCAGTGGCGCCACGGCCGTCACGCTCGTGCCCGCCCTGGCGGAGAAGGCCGAGCACGTGACGATGCTGCAGCGCTCCCCCACCTACGTGATGTCGCTGCCCGCGCGCGACCCGATCGCGACGCGGATTCGACGCCTGTTGCCGGACAGGGTGGCCCACCGCGCAGTGCGGACGAAGAACGTCGTAGCCAATCTCGGCTTCTACCAGTTCTGCCAGCGGTTCCCCTCGGCCGCGAAACGCATGTTGCGCACCCTCGCCGAACGTCGCCTGCGCGGCAGGATCCCGGTCGATCCCCACTTCTCACCGCGCTACGACCCGTGGGATCAGCGACTGTGCGTGGTCCCCGACTCCGACCTGTTCCGCACCCTGCGCGCCGGGAAGGCCGAGATCGTCACCGACCGGATCGACACCGTCACCGAGAAGGGTGTCCGCCTCGAGTCCGGTCGCGAACTCGAGGCCGAGATCCTGATTCCCGCAACGGGTCTGCAACTGGTGCCTGCCGGGGGCATCGAGTTCGTCGTCGATGGGGAGAGGATCGACCTCTCGGCCCGGTTCATCTACCGTGGCATGATGCTCGACGGCCTGCCCAATGCCGCGATGTGTCTCGGCTACACCAACGCGTCGTGGACCCTGCGTGCCGATCTCGCGTCCCTCTACGTGTGCCGGTTGCTGCGGTACATGCGACGCAACGGTTACCGTTCGGCGGTTCCGAGGTATTCGGGCGACGGGCGTACCCGCCCGCTTCTCGGTCTCGACGCCGGGTACATCCACCGCGCGGAAGGTGCTCTGCCCAAACAGGGTGCGCGCAGCCCGTGGTTGATGCGGCAGAACTATCTCCTCGACCTGCCCACCATGCGGCTCGGGCGTGTCGACGAATCGATGCAGTTCACGCCCTGACCCGTCAGCGCCGCCGCGCCGCCAGGTGGACGTCGGGGAAGCGATGATCGGTGTCGGGGCGGCCGACCGTCCGCCACACCTCGTCGAATCCGGCGTCGGACAGGGCCGCGGCGAGACGATCCGGGTGCCACCGCCACGCCGGCGCCACCGCGTGATCGAACTCGACCACCTCGCCCGGGATGTCGGTTGTCTGGCCCACGATGAGCACCACGCCGCCGGACGGAATCCGCTCCGTCCAGCCGTCGAGGATCCCGGGGATCTCGAACGGCGGAACGTGGATGAGGCTGAACCGCGCGATGATCGCGCTCGGAACCACGTCGCGGAGTTCGTCGGACCCGAGTCGCGCGTCGTCCCGCACGAATCGCAGCGCGGGGTAGGCGCCCCGCGCGATGCGCAGCATCTCGGTGCTGGGATCGAGGCCGATCACGTCGAGTCCGCGGTCGGCGAGATCCGCGGCCACGTATCCGGGCCCGCAGCCCACGTCCAGCACGACACCCTGCACCTGGCTCTGGCACACCATCTCGGCGAAGGCGGCGACGGTGTGGCGTTCGAGCGGAGTCAGGTACGGATCGGGAAACAGCTCGACGTACAGATCCGCGAGGGCATCGTATCCGGGCTGGGTCACCCCGGCATGCTATCGCCGGGCGTGCAGATCCTGCCGGAAATCGACAGGATCTGCGCACGCCGTCAGCGTTGCTCGAGCTTCTCGTCGGGATACCGCGCGAACCGGCCGGCGTCACGTTCGTGCACGGGACCGTCGCTGTCCCAGGGCCATCCGCCGAATCCGGTGCGGCGGTAGTCCTCGAACGCCTGGCGGACACCCGCCTCGTCGTTGAGCACGAACGGGCCGTACGAGACGACGGGTTCGCCGATCGGGCGACCCTGCAGCATCAGGATCTGCGTGCCCTCGTCGCCGCCGGTGAGGTGCACCGGCACCGACGCGTCGACGACGACCCCGTGCCCGGACTCGATCGTCCGGTCACCGATCCGCACGGGGGAACCGTTGTACACGTACAGGACCCGTTGCGTCTGCTCACCGCGCGCGGCCGGCAGTTCCCAGCGCGCACCGGACGACAGGTCGATGTTCCAGATCGCCACGTCGGTGCCGGGTCGGGACGCCCACGAATTCGGCGGGGGCGGCGGCGGAGTCACGTCGTCGAGCTCACCGGCGATGACGCGGACGGAGACGGTGCGTCCGTCCTCGTCCGAGACGGTCACGGTGGGGGTGTCCTCGTTCCACAGCATCGAGAAGTGCGGATCGACGGTCTTCGACTCGGCGGGCAGGTTCAGCCAGATCTGGAACAACTCGAGCGGATTGTCCGAATCCTTGTTCAGCAGAGGGAACATCTCGCTGTGGACGACCCCGTTGCCGGCGGTGAGCCACTGCGTGTCGCCCTCACCGAAACGCGCCGCCGCACCCACCGAATCGGAGTGGTCGACGAAACCCGAGCGCACGAAGGTCACCGTCTCGAAGCCGCGGTGCGGGTGGCCGGGGAATCCTGGGACGGTGGTGCCGTGGTACATGCTCCAGCCCGCCGGGTTGCCGAAGTCCTGGCCGATCGGGCGGCCGTCGAGCGACGCGTCGGGTCCGAGCTCGTCGTTGCCCGCCGGATACGCGTCGACGTGGTGTGCGACGAACAGGAAGGGATCGATCGTCTGCCAGGGCATACCGAGCCGGAAGACCTGGAGTACCGGAGTAGGGGCTGCTGACGTCATGACCCGTGCAACTACGTGCCCGTGCTCTTTGTTCCGGGCGGTGTGGTGGCCTCGCTGTCGTCGAGCACGCGCGCCCCGGCGGCGAACTTCTCGACCTGGTCACCCAGCCGGATCTGCGCGGGGACGGCTCCGCCGAGCAGGTCGCGGGCCAGGGCCGGGGAGTCACCGAGCGGCAGGTCGCTGCCGGCGATGACGACGTTGCCGTAGCGGCGTCCCTTGAACATCGCGGGGTCGGCGATGATCACGGTGTGCTCGAAGACCTCACCGATCGTCGCGGCCTCACGTTTCGCGACGGTCAGGTCGCGGAAGTCGCCGCAGTTGACGACGTAGACACCGCCGGGCGCGAGCACGCGTCGGGCGTGCTGTGTGAACTGGAGGGTGGTGAGTGCGACGGGAGTGCGGTTGTAGGCGAAGACATCCCGCACGATCACGTCGCGGCTCGCGTCGGAGAGCGAGGTGAGGACCTGACGGGCCTCCCCCACCCGGATACGCAGCAACGGAGCGCGGGGCAGATCGAACCAGTGGCGGACGAGTTCGGCGAGGCGACCGTCGATCTCGACGACGACCTGCCGAGCGTCGGGGTAGACCGCGGCGAAGTAGCGCGCCATCGTGCACGCACCCCCACCGAGGTGCAGCACGCGCAATCTCGAGTCGTGTTCGAACCTGCTCTCGACGAGCATCGCGATCCACCGCATGTACTCGAACTCGAGCAGGGCCGGGTCGCTCAGGTCGATGTGCGAGCTGGGCACCCCGTTGATCTCGAGGACCCATCCGTCGGCGAGATAGCGGTCCTTGACGAGCTCGCACGTACCCGTGTCGATGTCGTACAACCCCTCGGCCGGGCCGCCCGGTGCACCCGTCTTCTCCTTGCGCGGCGACGATGCGGCGCGGCCACCTCGTTGCCTGCTCATACGACGAGCCTAGTACCGGCTCGTTTGCCTCGGATCAGAGGCATCGTGCCGACGAACGAACTCTGGTCGGGGAAGAACAGCTGGTTGAACACCAGGCTCGCAGCCGTCGCGTAGAGGAAGAAGTCGTACCACTCCACCGTGGTGCCGAGCAGGCTCGCCGCGACCACGGTGCGTAGTCTCCTGCGACGATCGAGATCGGACTCGGGTGCGGAACTGGGCTGTGACAGCGTGGTCACGGACTCGATTCCCGGTGGTGGACAGCGTGCAACCCGGCGACGCCGACCACGTCCGACACATTCACACACGGGCGGGCAACGGCCCGGTCGACTTCCAGGCCGAATACATCCAGGTCGAGAACGCCCAGCTCCAGCGCATCCCCGATCCGGTGCCGCCGCTCTTCTTCGGCGGGTCCTCTCCCGCCGCCGGCACCGTCGCATCGCAGTTCTGCGACACCTATCTCACGTGGGGTGAGCCGCCGGCCGCCGTCTCCGACAAGATCGCGTGGATCCGCGGCCTTGCCGACATCCAGGGACGCACCCTCGACTACGGCATCCGCCTGCACGTCATCAGCCGGGACACCTCCGACGAGGCCTGGGCCGAGGCCGACCGCCTGCTCTCCGCGCTCGACCCCGCGACCATCGAGAAGGCCCAGCAGAGCCTGGCCCGCTCCGGTTCCGAGGGGCAGCGCCGGATGGTCGAGCTGCACGGCGGCGGCAGCGCTTACGCCGCGAGCAAGGACGCCCGCAGCCTCGAGGTCTCCCCCAACCTGTGGGCGGGCGTCGGACTCGTCCGTGGTGGCGCGGGCACCGCGCTCGTGGGTTCCCACGAGGAGGTCGCCGACCGCATCGCCGAGTACGCCGAGATCGGACTCGACCACTTCGTGCTGTCGGGCTACCCGCATCTCGAGGAGGCCTACCGCTTCGGTGAGGGCGTGCGTCCGATCCTCGAGCGTCGCGGCCTGCTCGCCCCGGCCTCCCACCGCCCGGGCGACCTGTCGGGCTCGACGGCCTTCCTGCCCTCCGCGCACTGACCATCCCCTGACACATCGATACAGCACAGCTCGACACAGCGCCGGCGCGAAATGTGTCGGCGCTGTTACAGCTGCGGCCCTCGTCGTGCGGATCCGTCCGCAGCACAGAGAATGGGGCCATGCCGGACCGAGGATTCACCTCCACACAGCTCGCCGCACGCGCGGCGTACCTGCTGCGTGGGAACGACCTGGGCGCCATGACGAGTGCCGCTCCCAAGCTCTATCCACACATGTGGAGTTGGGATGCGGCGTTCGTCGCCGTGGGGCTCGCGCCGCTCAGTGTCGAACGGGCGGTGGTCGAACTCGACACCCTGCTCTCGGCGCAGTGGAAGAACGGGATGATCCCACACATCGTCTTCGCCAACGGTGTCGACGGCTACTTCCCGGGCCCGGCGCGCTGGGCGGTCTCCGAACTGGCCGCGCACGCACCGGCGCAGGTGCAGACCTCGGGTATCACACAGCCTCCCGTGCACGCCATCGCCGTACAGCGCATCCTCGAGCATTCACGACGGCACGGCCGCTCGACACGTGCTGTCGCCGAGGAGTTCCTGGATCGCCGGTGGGCGGATCTCGTGCGGTGGCACCGCTGGCTCTCGCACGCACGCGATCTCGACGGCAACGGCCGCATCGCGCTGTACCACGGGTGGGAGTCGGGCATGGACAACTCCCCGCGCTGGGATACGGCGTACGCCAACGTTATCGCCGGTCCGGTGCCGCCCTTCCACCGCGAGGATCTCGAGCACGTCGCCGACGCCACCCAGCGACCCACCGACCGTGAATACGCGCGTTATCTGTGGTTGCTCGAGGAGATGAAGACGGCGCGTTACGAGGACAGCGTGCTCGCGAAGGCCATGAGCTTCGCGGTCGAGGACGTCTTCGTCAGCGCGGTGTTCTCGCTGTCGTGCGAGGTGCTTGCAACCATCGGTGAGGAGCATTCCCGTCCCAACGCGGATGTGCGCGAGCTGTATCAGTGGGCCGAGCGGTTCCGGAAGGGCGTGATCACCACGACCGACTCCCGCACGGGCGCGGCGAAGGATTTCGATCTACGCAGCGGGAAGTGGGTCGCCACCGACACTCTCGCGATGTTCGCGCCACTGCTGTGCGGAGGTCTCGACCGGCAGGCCGAGAGGGCGCTGCTGCGCACCTTCGAAGGGCCGAAGTTCTGCGGGCATCCGGATCTTCGCTATGCGGTACCGCCGTCGACGTCCCCCGTCTCGGGCGACTTCCGTCCCCGCGAGTACTGGCGCGGACCGGTGTGGCCCGTGATGACGTGGTTGTTCTCGTGGGCGTTCGCCCGTCGTGGCTGGGCCGAACGGGCCAACGTGCTTCGCGCGGAAGGACTCCGGCAGGCGAGCGACGGCACCTTCGCCGAGTACTACGAACCGTTCACCGGCGACCCGCTCGGCAGCATGCAGCAGTCGTGGACCGCCGCAGCGGTATTGGACTGGCTCGGATGACCCGTGCGTGGTTCCGGGAGCGAGCGCGACCGGAACCACGCACGAGGTGTCAGACCCCGATACGTCCGCCGTCGGACTTCCACGCCGCGACCACGGCGGGACGCGGCTGGGAGTCGCCTCCGTCGGGCCAGTGCGAGGCCGGCGACGCCCACGACGCGTCGTCGGTCTCCCCGGGATGCTGGACGCACACCACGACCCGGCCGTCCTGCACGATCGGCCCGCACGTCTCGGCGCCGATCGGCACGGTGAGGAACTGCTTCGTCTCACCGCGACGCGGACCGTCGAGGACGACGCTGAACAATCCGTCGTTGGAGCCGAGTGCGTTGCCGTCGGTCGAGATCCACAGATTGCCGTACGAATCGAAGGCCAGGTTGTCGGGGCACGAGATCGGACTGACCTGCGACTTGTCGAAGCCGCCGAAGTAGGTGTCGGCCTCGTTCGGGTCCCCGCACACGAGCAGCAGCCTCCACGTGAAGGACGTACCCGCGTGGTCGTCGTCGATCTCGAGGACCTGACCGTTCTTGTTGTTCTCGCGCGGATTCGCCTCGTCGGCCGGCGCGGCGCCGTCGACGCCGCGCTTGGTGTTGTTGGTGAGTGCGACGTAGACCTTGCCGGAGACCGGATTCGGTTCGAAGTCCTCGGGGCGATCCATCTTCGTCGCGCCCACCCGGTCGCCGGCGAGGCGGGTGAACACCGCGACCTCTTCGGCGCTCATGCCGTCGACCAGCGACTCGGCGCTGCCGTCCTCGTTCGCGCGCAGCAGCGGGATCCACTCGCCGCTGCCGCGGAACTCGCCGGCCTCGGGAAGTGTTCCGGATCCGTCGATCTCGTCCGGATGGTCACCGCTGAGCTTCGCGACGTAGAGCGTGCCGGCGTCGAGCAGGGTCATGTTGTGCCGCATCGCAGCTCGCGAGTTTCCGGGCTGCATCTTCCGCGACGAGACGAACTTGTACATGTAGTCGAAGCGTTCGTCGTCACCGCTGTACGACACGACGGTGCCGTCGTCGGTGATGTGGACGGTGGCCGCCTCGTGCTTGAACCGTCCCAGTGCGGTGTGCTTGACGGGCACCGAATTCGGATCCCACGGATCGATCTCGACGATCCACCCGAACCGGTTGACCTCGTTGGGTTCCGCGGCGATGTCGAAGCCCCGGTCGAATCGTTCCCACTTCCGTTCGGTTTCCGCGCCCTCGAGTCCGTACCGGGCGAGACGTTCGGCGACGACCGGGTCGGTGACGCTCTCGGCGTTGGCGAAGTACTGGTTGAAGTTCTCCTCGCCCGACAGCACGGTGCCCCACGGGGTGAGCCCGCCGGCGCAGTTGTTGAACGTCCCCGAGACCCGCGTGCCCGTCGGGTCGGCGGTGGTCTTCAGCAGGCCGCTGCCCGCGGCCGGTCCGGTGAGAAGGAACTCGGTTGTTCCGGTGATACGACGGTTGTATTCGCCGAATTCCGGTGTCAGGCGCCCGGTCCCGGGTTCGCCCTTCACCTGGACGACGGACAGCCCGTGACCGGCGATGCCGATGCGCACCTGTTCCTCGGTGGGGTCGTCCGCGTCGTAGTCGGCGAACATGAAGGGTTCGGTGGTGTATTCGTGATTGACGACGAGTAGGTAGGTGTCGGGTCGGCCGTCCACCGGGAGCAGGCCGGCGAAGTCGTTGTTGAACCCGAACTGCTTCTCCTGCGCGGTCGCCGTCTGGTTCCCGATGTCGAAGGCCGGGGCATCGGGCAGCACCGGATCGCCCCAGCGGATGACGACGTCGTTCTCGTACCCCTCCGGAACCGTCACCGCGTCATCGGTGTTCGGCGCGACCGCCGTGAAGTTGGTGCCGTCGGGCACCGGCCCGAGATCTCCCGCCGCCCCGGCGTCACTGCCGGCGGCCGCAGCGGAGTCGTCCGCACAGGCCGTCAGGACACCACCGGCGCCGACGGCGAGCACGGCCATGGCACCGCCTCGCAGGACCCCGCGACGCGAGACGGCGGCGCGCACGATGTCGCCGAAGTATTCACCGCGGGAGGTGTTCGGGACGGCGTGCGAACAGGCATCCCCGCACTTGTACTTGCACGTGATGTTCGAGCGCGACGATATGCCGTCGTGCGTGACGAACAAGGGCAGGACTCTACGGGCCACAACGTTCTCCTCGGAAATCGGTTCGACGCCGGAACCGTAGGAGCGTCAGGCGAGTCGGACGGAACGAGAAGGTGAACACCCGATGAGCATTCGGCGGCCGTGAGACGGCGGTCACAGAACGGGCCGAGGTCAGCCCGGGGCGATGCGGTCGAGATCCACGATCGGCCGTACACCGGGACGGTTGCCATCGGAGAATTCCTCGTCCCGCGACTGCTCGTCCTCGTCCTCGACCTCGCCGGGCCTGCCGTCGACGAAGGGCACCACCCGGTTCGTGATCGCGGTGTTGTATTCCGCGGGAGCCTGGATCGGATTGGCGTGTCCGGTGCGGTCGAGTTTCGACACCAGCAGCGTGCCGTCGACACCGCCGGACTGGTCGATCAGGATCCGGTGACTGTACTCGACGTCGACGACGTTGTCGTTGACGGCGTTCCGTGGCCGGAGGAACGCTATGGCGGGACGGATCTTGTCGTCGCGTTCGTCGGCGAGTGCCCTCAGGTTGTCGATTGCACCGGAGGCGACGATCGCCCGGAACTGCGATTCGATCAGTCCGTTGCTCGCGGCGTCGGTGGAGAAGATCTTGTCGTGGAGCACCTCGACCGCGACGTCGTGCAACTCTTCGGTGTCGATACGGCGGTACCACCGGTCCGAGGGAAGTACGAAACGGTCCATGCGGGCGACGACCTCGACGAGCATCCGCATACTGCGGCTCTCCCGCGCGCCGGGCAGCCAGCCGATCCAGCGCAACAGGTCCTCACCGGCGTCGCGCGCGTCGGCCCGCACGGCGTGCAGGTCGAGCGGCGTGCAGTCCAGGATCACGCCGGTCACCTCGAGATCGGTGTCCTGATACAGGTGCTGGGCGACCTCGAGGGCGATGATCCCACCCATGCTGTGCCCGGTGAGCACGATGTTCTCGATCCCGGACCACGCGGCACGCTCGCGGATCAGGCGGCTGACGACGGCGGTGTCGAGACCGCTGTTGTCGTACTCGACCGCCCACACCTGCCCGAGTTCGCTCAGTGCGGGCAGTGCCGTGGCGGTCTCGGTCGCGTCGAGGTTGCCCAGGCCCACCAGGTCGACGACCGCCGTGTCGCGGTCCTCCCGCGTCGCCGCGTCGTGGATCGGATGTAGCTGTGGCTGCGTGAGAGCGAGTCGCTCACGGACCGGCGCGACGTCCCATGCCCAGTACTGGGTGAACAGGGCGACGAGCGGGAGCGCCGCGACGGCGGTGCGCGCGAGGGCTCGTCGAAGCCGGCCGAACCGTACCCAGTGATGACCGGCGCGGGTATCGCGGAGACGTCGCCGCCGCCGACCGTCGTCCCAGTCGTCGGCGGTGCAGGGCGGTAGCCATGGTGCGTTCGACATGCACCACCGATGCTACCGACGTACTGTGCTCGGCTCAGGGTCCGTCGGCACGGGCCGGGATCAGCTCAGCCCCGTCAGCGGGGGTGCGGAGTTGTCGTCTCGCCACGCGATGGCTTCGCGCAGTTCGGTGAGGTCGTAGTCGGGACCACCGACACCCACCGTGAACTGCGTGATCCCGAGCTCCACATAGGACGGGGCCGCGTCGGCGCCGGGCCACGAAGTGGACCGTTCGATGTCCTCGGGTCGACGACCGGCCTCGGCGCAGCGCTGCGCGAGGATCTCGGATTTCTCGGCGTGGGTCTCCATCTCGCCGAAGCTGTGCCAGATGTCCGCGTACTTCGCGACCATCGGAAGCGTCTTCTTCGGGCCGCCGCCACCGATGAGGATGGGAATGTGCCGGGTGGGCTGCGGGTTCAGCTTGCCGAGGCGATTCACGATGCGGGGCATGTACTCGGCGAGCAGGTCGAGGCGGGAGCCCTTGGTGCCGAACTCGTAGCCGTACTCGTCGTAATCTCGTTCGAACCAGCCCGAGCCGATGCCGAGGATGAGACGACCGCCGCTGATGTGGTCGACGGTGCGGGCCATGTCGGCGAGCAGGTCGGGGTTGCGGTAGCCGCCACCGGTGACCAGTGCGCCGATCTCCACGCGCTCGGTCTGCTCCGCCCAGGCGCCGAGCATCGTCCAGCACTCGAAGTGGGCGCCGTCGGGGTTGCCGTAGAGCGGGTAGAAGTGGTCCCAGTTGAACACGATGTCGGCGCCTGCGTCCTCGGCGCGGAGCACGGTGTCGCGGATGACGCCGTAATCGGGTTGCTGCTGGGGCTGTAGTTGGAGTCCGATGCGAATGGGGCGCGTCATGGAGTCCAGGTTAAGAGAGTGTGTCTCATGTGGACGGCTTCTTGAAGCAAGTGAGTGCAGCACCGAGATGGAGGAACCCGACGAAATGTTCCCCGCCGGGCTCGATAGCGATCGGCGGACGAGGGGAACGCGCACGACGATGACCTCCAGCTCGGGCGCAGCCGGACGGCGGGCCGGGTCCGGGGACATGTCGGCAGTTTCCCGCGCGTCCTTCTCCAGAGTCGCTGCGGTCTCGGCGAACTGGTCGAGGGCGGGATTCACGCCGACGAGTGTGAATCGCGTCCGATCACGGTGACGTCGCCACCCCACAGGTCGCCGAGGATTCGGACGAGGAACGCGGTGCTGTGATCCCAGCCGTCGCGCTGGGCGCCGGCGCCGTAAGAGCCGCCGCGGGTGATGAGTAGAACGACGGGCTTACCGTCGAGGAATCGATCGCTGGCGACGCCACCGGCAATGACAAGGTCGATCAGAGGTACTGCAGTCGGGACCGGCGGGGGATGTCGCCGAATTTACCGGCGTGAAAGTCCTCGAACGCATTGGTGATTTCCACCTTGGTGTTCATGACGAACGGTCCGCCGAGCACCACGGGTTCGCCGATCGGCGGTCCGCTGAAGGTAAGGATTCGTGCGGGGGTGTCGCCGTCGGTGGTGTCGATGTCGATGGTGGACGAGCCAGCGTGCGTGCACCCGGAGCGCAGCGCCGGCAGATGGACGAGCAGAGGGAACGAAAGCCGCACCTCGCGCCTTTTGGTACCGAATGCCGTACCGAAGTGGTACCGTTTAATGTACCGGTTCAAGAGCTGGGCCGAGAGACTTCGAGGAAGGAGTACCTATGGCTGCCATCACTGCTACCGAAGCGAGAAAAAACTTCTTTCCGCTGCTCGAACAGGTCAACAAGGACCACACCCCTGTGGAAATCGTATCCAAGCGGGGCAATGCCGTCCTGATGTCGAAGGATGACTACGACGCCATGCTCGAGACCTCGTACCTGATGCAGTCTCCGGCCAACGCCCGACGACTGCTCGCCAGCATGCAGAGAGCTCGCGGAGGTGAATACACCGAAAGGGAACTCATCGAGTGAACATCACCTTCACCGACGAAGCGTGGGACGACTACCAGTTCTGGATCTCGACCGACAGAAAACAGCTCGAGCGTGTCAACGAGCTGGTCAGGGATTGCCAACGAGACCCGTACTCGGGGATCGGCAAACCCGAACGGCTCAGACATGCCCTGTCAGGACTGTGGTCTCGACGTATCGACAAAGAACACCGCCTGGTCTACGAGGTCATCGACGGTGCCCTGGTCATCATCGCCGCCCGCTACCACTACTGACCCGATCCACGGTCCGACGACCGAATCCGGGCAGGATTATCACTTCTGACTGAGCAACCGCAGACACATCCTTGCCGATGGTCGGGGGGTTGCTTGCAGGTCAGCGACAGTCGACATGCACCGAGACATACACCCGGCCACTGTGCTCGCCGCTCCACTGGTCCGGACCTTCGACGGCCGCGGCGATGTCGAACTGGTCGGGTTCGGACCAGTCCACCGGCTCGGGTGCCGCGATCAATGCGGTGGTGTCGAGCTCGGCGGACGGGAACTGCTGGTCGGTGTTGCCCACCGTCAGTACCGGCGAGCCGCACGCAGCGCGGAGCAGATGGTCGATGGCCGATGTGCGCCACGCGGTCGCCGAGAACCGGATCGTGTCCTGAGCGAGTAAGTCCACTGCCTGCCCGACACCGACGACGTGCGCCGCGGCCATCTCCACCCCGGTGCTTATGCCGCTGTCGAGCAGCCACGCATGGAATATGGGTATGAGCCGCTGGTACTCGTCGACCGCGGTTCGGCGAGAGCGATCTGCGAGCGAGACCATCGTCCCCTGGTTCTTCTGCGCTCGCTTCTCGGCTTTCGCGGCGCGCTTCTGCCCGGCCGAACCTCTGCTCTTGTCGGACATGTGGCAGGACCTTTCATCGACGACCGGTTTCTGTCGCGCCCACCCGATGCATTCCTGCCTCGCACACGCGTGTCCGGCAGGCTTGTCGGCGGGCGATCGGTATCGGACACTGCTCGGTATGTATCGCCGAGCGAAAGGCCGCCGAACTTCGTGGACATGGTGATCGCCCGCAACCCGGACCCGGAATCACGGCTGCCGTTCCTGCTGCGCCTGCCCCTGTCGGACGGACTGGTGTTTCGCACCTCCGACACCTGGCCGCGTACCAAAGCCCTGTTCTGCTATCCCGTTCCGGCCGACGAGTGGCCTGAGGACCCCGAGATCGTCGAGCAGGTTCGGTTGCGTTCGTGTGTGCGTCGCGGCGCCGCGATCGACGTGGTCCTGGACCGGGGACGGGAGAACCGGTCGCAGATCGTGTTCACCCAAGCTCGGGGGCGCGATGCCGTGTTCTGGCAATCCCCGCGCACTCGGAAGCAGGCACGTCCGAATGTGCGCACCCCCACCGCCCGAGCCGCCGGCATCGCCGAACTGACGATCGTCGTCGATTCCCACGAGCGTTACCCCTACAAATTCCCCGGGCAGCAGGTCGACACCGTCCGCCGTGTGTTGGCGTGCGGAGACTACGGTCTGCTCGTCGACGACCGGTTGGTCGCCTCGGTCGAACGCAAGTCGTTGGCCGACCTGGTAGGCAGCCTGACCAGCGGGAGGCTGCGTTTCGCGATGGCCGAGCTCGCTGCCCTGCCCCGCGCCGCAGTGGTGGTCGAAGACCGTTACTCGGCGGTGTTCAAGTTCGAACGGGTCCGGCCGGCGATGATCGCGGACGGTCTCGCCGAGCTGCAGGTCCGCTACCCCGGTGTGCCGATCGTGTTCTGCGAGACTCGTCAGCTCGCCGAGGAGTGGACCTACCGCTATCTCGCCGCCGCGCACGAGTGGACCGGCGTCGAGGACGCGGCGTGTGACCGCATCACACCGCAGCACAAGGACGCTCCCACCGCGGAACCGTCCACCGCCGACGTACGCGCGTGGGCCCGCGGCGAGGGCATGAAGGTCCCCGATCGTGGCCGGCTCCGTCCCCAGGTTTGGGCGGCCTGGCGCAACGCTCACGCCTCGGGGTGAGGCTGAACGCCGCAGCAGCCGATGCCACGTCCTGCCGTTTCGTGCGGAAGGCGCGGCGACTGCCACGCGCGCTCGATAGACCGCGCCCCATCCAGCGGTTCGACGCCACGCCGTGCTGAGCACGGCGATCACGTCATCGTCGAGCATGATTACTGAATCGTCCCTGATTTCATCGAGGGTGAGCCAGGCATCCCGGAAGGATCACCCCAGACTCATCATGGCGAACTACAAATACCCTCAGGAACTGGCGTGAGCGAGCGACCCGACTCGCCGTCGAAGCCCGCCGTGACCCCGACACCCGCACCGGCGCGCCATCAACCGGATCGCCGAGCAGACCGGCGTCCACAAGGAAGCCCTGCGGACCTGGGTGCGCAAAGCCGAAGACGACGAGCTCCCGACCGAGCCGGTCGATGCCGAAGCGCGCATCCGCCGTCCGGAGAAAGAGAACCGCGAACTACGGCAGTTGATGGAGATATTTCGCTCTGCCACAGTGTTTTTCGTGAAGGTGGAGTTCGTCCCCCGCAAGTGGGAGGTGGCCCCACGCCGACTGAAGTAATCGCCTGTGTTCATCGACGAACACAAACACCGCTGGGGGATCGAACCGATCTGTCGCGTTCTGTCGGAGAACACCGGCCGGGAAGACGTCGAAGCGGCCACCGTGCAATGGGTGCATTGGTTCGATACCGAACGGGTCCACGGCATACTCGACTACCGCACCTCGACCGAGATCGAGACCGCCTGCTACGCACAACCACCGGCCGCACCTGCGGCCTGAGGACTGAACACACGCTCAGCCTCAACAAGACTCGGGACTTGACGATCCAGTGGAACAACCCGACCCGAGTGGTCGGACGATCAGCCATGCCAGCAGAGCGATCGTTACCGCACAACCATATTCACAGCAACGCGCTCAGCTGATCGGTGCATTCGGGCTAAGGAAACATCTCGTATCGTCGCCCGAGTTCCCGCAGGAAGGACTCGAGAACGAGGTCGAAGCTCTCGGCATCGATCTCGGCGGCGTACTCGCGAAGCCGATGCGCCTGCGACAGATGCGGATACCGCTCGTTGTAGGTGTCGATGTGATCGTCGAATCCGCCCGCGAACGAGGTGATCGCGGAACCGATGACGATGTACTTGATCGAGGCTCCGATCATCGTCGCGAAGCGGGGCGGCCAGCCGGCGCGGGTGAGGCCGCCGTGGATGGCGTCGGACGCCTGGAGGGAGACGGGCCGGGTGCCGGGACTCGAGGCGAGGAAGGGCACCATATTCGGGTGCGCGGCGAGCGCGTCGCGGTAGGTGCGAGCCCAGCGTCGGAGCGCTTCCTGCCAGTCGTCCTCGGCGAACCCGCTGACGTCGACCGATTCACCGATGGCGTCGGCGATGTCGTCGAGCAGTTCTTCCTTGGTGGCGTAGTGGCTGTACAGCGACGGGGCGCGAACACCCAGTTCGGCGGCGATCCGACGCATCGAGACGGCGTCGAGGCCGTGCTCGTCGACGAGTCGTAGCGTGACGTCGCGGATGAGCTCACGGCTGAGCAGAGGCGTGCGCGGGCGCGCCATCCATCGTCCTCCTTCCGGCCCGACCTGGACGAGCTAACAATGTAAGGTTAGTTTGGAATCGCGAGAAGCGCTACGGCGCCGGCATCCCTGGAAGGTCCCTCCATGAACCTGAAGCTCACCGAGGAGGAGCGTGCGTTCCGCGACGAACTGCGCACCTTCTTCACCACCGAGATCCCCGCCGAAGTGCGTGCGAAGACCGCCTCCGGCACTCCGCTGGGCAAGGACGACTACGTCGCCGTCCAGCGCATCCTGCATTCGCGCGGCCTCGCCGTTCCCAACTGGCCCGTCGAATGGGGCGGTCAGGACTGGACGCCGATGCAGCGCAACATCTGGCTCAGCGAGCTGCAGCTCGCGTCGGTGCCCGACCCGCTGCCGTTCAACGCGTCCATGATCGGGCCGGTCATCGCACAGTTCGGCTCGCAGGAGATGAAGGAACGCTTCCTCCCCGCCACCGCCAACCTCGACATCTGGTGGTGCCAGGGCTTCTCCGAGCCCGAGGCCGGCTCCGACCTCGCGTCCCTCAAGACCCGCGCCGTCCGCGACGGTGACGACTACATCGTCAACGGTCAGAAGACGTGGACGACGCTCGCGCAGCACGCCGACTGGATCTTCTGCCTCGTCCGCACCGATCCGAACGCGAAGAAGCAGGCCGGCATCTCGATGCTGCTCTTCCCGATGGACACCCCGGGCGTCACCCTCCGTCCGATCAAACTGATCGACGGCGGCTACGAGGTCAACGAGGTCTTCTTCGAAGACGTGCGCGTTCCCGCCGAGAACCTCGTCGGCGAGGAGAACACCGGCTGGACGCAGGCGAAGTTCCTGCTCGGCAACGAGCGCACCGGCATCGCCCGGGTCGGCGCCACCAAGGTCAAGCTCGCGCGGGCGAAGTCCCTCGCGGCCGAGACCCGCTACGGCAGCGGCTCGCTGCTCGACGACCCGATCTTCGCGGCACGCCTGGCCGAACTCGAGAACGAGCTGCTCGCTCTCGAGCTCACCCAGCTACGCGTCGTCGCCGGCTCGGCCGACGGCAAGCCCAACCCGGCATCGTCGCTGCTCAAGATGCGCGGCTCCGAGTTGCAGCAGGCCGCGACCGAACTGCTCGTCGACATCGCCGGCCCCGATTCGCTGCCCGCCGGCGAGGCCGGTATCGACTCGCCCGACTGGGCGCAGCTGACGATGCCGACCTACCTCAACAACCGCAAGGTCACCATCTACGGCGGGTCGAACGAGGTTCAGCGTTCGATCATCGCTTCCTCGATTCTCGGACTGTGAGGCCCCGGACATGAACTTCGAACTCGACACCGAACAGGACATGCTCCGCGCGACCGTCCGCGACCTGCTCTCCGGCGCGTACGACGTCGAGTCGCGCAACCGGGTGGCCGAAGGTGACCTGGGCTGGAACCGCGACGTATGGAAGCAACTCGGCGAACTCGGCGTGCTCGGCCTGCCCTTCGCGGAGGAGCACGGCGGCATGGGAGCCGGACCGGTGGAGGTCATGGCCGTCATGACCGAGATCGGCCGCGCGCTCGCACCCGAGCCCGTGCTCGACTGCGTCTACCTGCCCGGCCGGCTCGTCGCCGAGGTCGGCACCGACGCGCAGCGCTCCGACATCCTGCCGCGACTGTCCGAGGGCACCGTGCTCCTCGCGTTCGCGCACGACGAGCCGGGCAGCCGCTGGCCGCACACCGAGGTGGCCACCACCGCGGCGCGCGACGGCGACTCCTGGACCGTCTCCGGTCGCAAGAATCCTGTGCTGCACGGTGATTGCGCCGACACCTTCATCGTCTCCGCGAAGCTCCCGGAGGGTGGCGTCGGACTGTTCGTCGTCGACGCATCGGCGGACGGTCTGGTCCGCACGCCGTACCGCACCCACGACGAGCGTCGCGGTGCGCAACTCGTGCTCGACGATGTTGCGGCGACCCCGCTCGGTGAGGCGGCCGACGCGTCCGCCGCCATCACCGCGGCGCAGGTGCACGCGCAGGCGGCACTGTGCGCCGAGGCGGTCGGTGCCCTCGACTCCTCGGTGCAGCTGACCACGAGCTACCTCAAGCAGCGCAAGCAGTTCGGTGTGCCGCTGTCGATGTTCCAGGCGCTCACCCACCGTGCGGCCGACATGTACGTGCTGTACGAGCTGGCGTCGAGCATGAGCCTGTACGCGACCATGGCCCTCGCCGACGGCATCGTCGACCCGACCATCGCCTCGCGCGCCAAGCTGCAGGTCGGCCGGTCCGCTCGGAAGATCGGCCAGGAGTCCGTGCAGATGCACGGCGGCATCGGTGTCACGGCCGAGCACTCCATCGGCCACTACCTGAGCCGCCTGACCGCGATCGAGCACACCCTCGGCACCATGGACGATCACCTGCGGGTGCTCGCCGGCGGTGTGAAGGACTACGAGCTCGTGGAGATCGCCGGAATGTGACCGATCGGGCTCACTCCCGGGGCAGCAGTGTCCCCAGCGGACCGAGATCGATGTTGAGATCCTCGGGGGTGAGCCCGAAATGGTCGCGCAGTTCGCCCATGCGCTGCTCGAGCAGCATCAGTGTCGTGCCGAGCCGTTCGATCTGCTCGTCGCTGAGATCCCCTGCATCCATGCGGTGCAGGGCCTGACGCTCCATCAGCTGCCGGAGCAGTTCGACGAGCGTGAGCACCAGCGTCACCAGACCCCGCTCCACGGATTCGGGATCGGCGTCGATACGCGACGGGAAGTTCACCGGCTCGCTCACGAACCCTCCCGGGCCCCACGGGGAACGGGGACGTCGACCCCGGGCAGCGACAGGGTACTGATCGACGAGATCAACGCGCGTAACGAGATCCGCACCAGATCGATATTCGCGATCGACAGTGTGATGTCGCCGGTGATGACCACGCCGCCCGACAGCACCCGATCCAGCAGATCGATCAGAGCGATCCGCCGTTCCTCGTCCACCGATCCGTCGGCGTATCTCACGGCGAGATCCGTTCTGCTCCAGCGAACGAGTAGGGCGGCCACGGGCCGCTCGTCTCGAGCCTGATCCCCGGATTCAGGGACCCGAGTTCCTCCACCTCGGAATAGAATTCGTCCGCCCTGTCGTCGTCGACGAGATATGTCCCGTTGAGCAGCATCCACTCCTGGCTGCCGCTCAGTGCCGGATCGGTCGGCGCGCTCCGGCGACCCGCGGCCGACACACGCAGCAACCGATCGTGGATATCGGCGGCGCGTTCGGCCGCATCGCGTTCGATGCTCTCCTGCGCCGCCAGTTGCGCGCGGCGACGCAGCAGATAGGCCGTGCCCCTGCCGGAACCCGCACCCTCCGCATGCGCTTCCGCGGCGGCCGCGGTCAGCGCCTTGCGATCGGCGAACGCCTTGACCCCCCATTCGGTACGACCGGTCACGAGGGCGAGCGCAGACGCGAACTGCTCCCGGTGCTCGGTGAGCAGGGCCCGGACCCGTTCGTCGTCGAGGCAGACGGTCGCGAGTCGAAGGGGTACCACGGAGAAGTGCCGTGCCAATCCGGCGACGACCGAATCATGGGCGCGGGCCACTCTTTCCAGCCAGTCCAGGTCCTCGAGATTGCGAGCCAGTGCGGCCTCGCCGAAATCGTCCAGGGGCACCGTTCCGACCACGGCGGTCAGTCCGCCCTCCTGCACCGTGCGGACCTGCTCGCCGGCGACGCCGGAGGCGCCCTCGGTCTCGTGGCCGACGAGCGTCCCGTCGGTCACGGCGTACATCCAGGTCCCGGTCGTGTCAGTCACGGTTCTCCTCGTCCACGATCTCCGCCGGTTCCGACTCCAGTTCCTCCGCTCGGGCCTCGAGTGCGGCCAACCGTTCGCGAAGCTGCCGGTTCTCCAATTCGAGTTCCACCCGGCTCGAATCGACCTCGGGTGCGCGAGCCTTGCTCGTCAACCACGGATCGCTCTCCCACCAGTCGATCCCGACGGCCTTGGCCGTCTCGAGCGATGCGATGACGAGGCGGAGCTTGATCGTGAGCAGTTCGATGTCGAGCAGATTCACCTGGATGTCGCCGGCGATGACCAACCCCTTGTCCAGGACACGTTCGAGGATGTCGCCGAGATTGGTCGACCGTCCTCCACCCCCGTAGGGCTGCGGCGACGACATGCCGCCTCCCCCACCGACCACCGTCATGACCCGGTCCTTGCGCCGATGTCGCTGCTGCCGCGTCCGTAACGCCGGGTCCGCCGGTACGCGAGCAGATCACCGTCCAGATCGACCTCCACCTCGTAGAGCGCGAGCATGTCGGCCGACGACGGAATCCGCCTGTCTTCCACGACCTCCACCTCGACGACCCATCCGTCCTCGGTGGGTTCGACGGAGGTGACCCCCTGAGCTTCCTTCGAGGTCAGTTCCTTCAGATGTGTGAGGGCCGCCGATGCGGCCTCGGCCGCCGAGATCGCGGGCGGGCCGGTGTCCTGCGCCACGGGATCACTCCTTTCCCCCGGCGGGGCCGGAGCCGCCCCGGGAGATCATGCGGTTCAGCACGGCCTGCTGCGCCTCGTCCTTCTCCTCGGGGGTCAGCTCACCCGCCTCCGCCGCTTCCTCGATCTGCTCGAGTTCGCGCCGCACGTTGGCGGGATCGTGCAGTTGCTGTTCGACCTGCTCCTGGATGATCTCTCCGAGCCACATCACTCCCCTGACGGGAGCGAGGGGCAGCGTGAGCAGGGAGGTCAGCAGACCCATCGTCAACCTCCTTCGCCGGGGTCGGATTTCGCCACGAAGTCGTAGGCCGCCATCGGGCCGAGCAACGAGATCTCGACCCGGTCCTCCCATTCCCGACCCAGTTCCTGCAGGGCCTGTTCGAGTTCGTCCTGCCGCTCGAGTTCGACGAGGACGGCGATGTGCACGGCATCCTGCTCGTGCGTGGGTTGCCGCTCGTTGACCATCGGGTCGAGCGACGACAGGGCCTCGACCGTGCGGCGCGTGTCCTCGTTCCGTTTGGCCTCGATCGCCGCGTTGATGATTTCCCCGAGCGCCATTCGCGCCTCGCGGGTCGCGTCCTCGGACTGCCCACGGATCTGCTCCCGCAACTGCGCCGCCTCGGAGTTCTCCTCGAGGATCTCCTGCAGGATCGCCCTCTCGTCGTACCGTCCCTTCACGACGAACTGTGCGAGACCGTCGAGTTGGTCGAGGGCCGAGGCGAGTTCGCCCTCGTTCCCCTCGAGCAATTCCGCGGCCACCGCGTCCCGGTCGGTGAGGACGGCACCGAATCTCAGCGGGAGCACGGGGGCGACCGTCCCGGTCCCGTCGAGCAACGCGGCGTGCGCCTCGAGATCGTCCGGTGTGCCGAGAGCGCGATCGGTCGGGATCTCGCTCACCAGTGCAGCGATGCGACCGGACTTGACCACCGACACCTCGGCCGGCGGATTGCCCACCCCTTCCGCATGCTCCTCCGGTTCCACATCCGACGGGACGATGCCGTAGACGTAGACCGCAGTGGTCGTGGCGGTTTCGTCGCTGTCGCCCTGCTCGGGTCGCTCGGTCTGTTCGGTGGACATCAGTCCTCACCCCTGCGTGATCGTCGAGCGGGCTGCCGCTGCTCCTGGACGTCCCCGAGGAACTCGCTGACTTTCTCCCCCGCAGCCTCGAGCGCGCCCTTCGTCTTGTGCTTGGAACCGCCGGAGGTGATGTCGCCGACGAGATCCGGAAGGCCCTTCGGCTCGTTGTCGGAGATCTCGAGCCGGTTCACCGCTTCCGCGAAACGCAGATAGGTGTCGACACTGGCCACGACGACGCGGGCGTCGATGGTGAGCAGTTCGATACCGACGAGCGAGACACGCACGAACGCGTCGATGACGAGGCCTTTGTCGAGGATGGTGTCGATGACGTCGGCGAGGCCGGACGAGTTGGGACGGGCCATACCGCCCCCGCCGCCTCCACCGCCGCCCCCTGCAGGTTGGATGGTCATGACCGGGATCCTCTCGAGCGGGACGAGCGCGTACCGGTGCTCTTCGTCGCCCGGGTCCGCTTGGCGGGCGCACGTTTCCGAGGCGGTTCGGGCTCTTCCTCTTCGTCGTCGGGTTCTTCGTCGGAGGACTCGTCATCCTCGGGATACTCGTCCTCGAGATCCTCCTCGTCCTCGGCCGACTCCTCGTCGCCTTCGTCCTCGGACGGCTCACTCTCCTCGAAATCCTCGTCCTCGTCGCGGATCTCGTCCTCGTCACCGGAGGCGTCGGTCTCCCACTCCTCGCCGTTCTCGCCGGTGTCCTCCTGCTCCTCTTCCTCCCGGCGCGCGGTCTCGTCGTCCTTGACGACCTCGCTGTCGCGGATCTCGCCGTGCCAGCCGACGACGTCGTCGGGATGCAACACGGCTTCGGTCATGACGTGGCGCCGGAAGTGCTTCAGTTCCAGGCTTGACCGGCGACCCACCGCCCGCCACAGATTCGCGGTGCGCTCGAGCAGGCCCCGGGGGTGGTACTCGAGCACCAGGAGTATCCGGGTGAGATCCGGTGTGAGTTCATGGAAGGTCACCGCGCCGTCGATGTAACCTTTTCCTCCCTTGGAACGCCACACGATCCGTTCGAACGGCACCTGTTCGAGGATCGTGGACTCCCAGTTCCGACGCGACCAGAAAACCTTGCCCGTCCAATGGAGTTTCTCGTCCTGGACCTGCTCGACCTGTTCGACCTTCTTCATGAACTTCGGCCAGTCGGCGAATTGCGTCCACAGGTCGTAGGCCAGATCGACCGGCACCCCCACGTCGATGCTCTCGACGATGTTGGTGAGCTTGATCTTCTTGTTGCCGCCGCCGCCCCCCTTGCCCCCGCCGGTGACGGCCTCCTTGACGTCCTCGAACTTGTCCTTCGCCGTGTTCTTCAGATTCTCGAACCCCGAGCTCGCCGCCGCCTTCAGCGGCGACTCGCCCTGAGCGAGCTTGTCGACGCCGGTGAGCGCACTGGCCAGATTTCCGCCTTTGCCCTCGGAGTAATCCTGTAATCGTCCCGCCGTGCCGGTGACCCTGTCCGACAGGCTCGACAACGCATTCTGCGCGACGGTTCCTGCGAGGCCCTGCAACGACTGCTGCAGACCGCCGGTCAGTCCGCCCGTGGCCTTCCCCGCCGTGTCCGAGGCGGCGCGGCCCGCCTTACCGGCGGTATCGGTCGCGGTCTTCCCGGCCTTGCCCACCGCGTCGGCGACTCCGCCCGATACATCGCTCAACCTGGCCATCGCTCTCACCCCTTCGTTCGACGTACGGGCGCACGACCGGAGGAGGAGGACGACGCAGTGCTACGCGCTGCGCGCTTGCGCGGCTTCGGAGGTGCCTCCTCCGAGTCGTCCGGATCTTCGCTGTCGGCCGTCTTCTTGCTGCGGGACGTCCGCGGACGGGATGTGGCGCGGGCTTCACGGCGCCGCGGTGCGGGACGCTCGGGTTCCGGCTCCTCTTCGTCGCCCGAATCCTCCTCGCCCGAATCCTCTTCGTCGGAACCCTCTTCGTCCGTCTCGTCGTAATCCGGCTCCTCGTCCCGATTCCGGCTGCCGCGACGCCTGCTGCCGCGACTTTCCTCCTCGTCGCGTGATTCGTCGTATTCGTCCTCGTATTCGGCATCCTCGGGTTCCTCCGATCGCCCGCCACCGCTCGCACGGGACTGCAGACGTTCGTTGAGGGCGTCGATCCGGTTGCTGGCCGCGGTCACGGCAGCGGCACGAGCCGCATGCACGAGTTCTCCGCGAACGGATTCGGTGATCTTGTTGATCTCGGGAGACGAGCCGAGCATCGAGGCGCTGCGCTGCAGGAGTTCCTGCGGATTGCTGGGCAGTTTGCCGGTCATTCCGGCACCGGCGAGCATCATGGTCACCCGCATCTTCTTGATACGGCCGAGGAAATATCCGATGCCCACACCGAGGGCGACTCGTGCTGCGGGTTTCATCACCGTTCTCCTTCGTATGCCGCGCGTCGTGTGGCGTGCTCGGAAGGGGTCGGGGAGGTCTCGGTACGGTACGCAGCCGATGCGAGTCTTTGTGTGATGTAAACGACAGTACGTCGCTCGAGGCCTTGATTCGCGTGCTTCGTCGGCATGCGGATTCCGGAGTGAACGACGGGCTCGAAAAGTACCAATCAGTATGTTGTGCAGCAGGATACGAGGCTTGCTACAGATCTCGACCGGCCGTCCGCAGGCATGCCGAAGAAAGGTTCTCGAGCCGGTAAGGATTCCGGAAACCGGAGGTTATCGCCGCGGATGCACCGGGGTGGCGATCCCTGTCGCCTGCAAAGCGAATGCTGCTTCCGGACCGATTATTTCGCCGACGAGTGCGAGGAAGCGGTCGACGAAGGCCGGCCCGTGGGCCCCCTCGGTGGCGTCGTCTGGATCCTGCGGATCGAGATGGTGCGCGAGTTCGTGCAACACCACCATCTCGCGGAACGCCCACGCGGTGTTCACCCGGTGTTCGGGAAGAGCGATCGTCGCGCAGTCGCGTTCGTAGTGTGCGGCCGCGTTGCCCGCACGGGCCCGCACGCGCACCGGCACGGCGGCGCGTTCCCACCGGGTGCGTACCCAGTCGAGGGCGAGCACGGCGTCGATGTAGTCCTGGACCGAGGCGATGGAGGCGAACCGTCTCTCCACCGGGAGCGTGACGTGGGAACCGGCTACCTCGACGGTCCGCAGACCGCGCTCGTCGGCGCGGTCGAGCATCTTCCGTACGATGGACTCCGCTTCGTACACAGCGGTTCTGCGGGTGTCGCGCACCTTGGTCACCGTTCCAGCCTCCTCGGAGCCGACGGCAGTTCGGGTGCCGTTCCCAGCCGGGCCGCGCGTCCGGCGCGGTCGCCCGCGCGCCGGGCATCGGCCGAGCGCGCCGACGGGGCCCGGTTTCCCCGCCAACTGCCCCGTGCCTGCGACGTACTGCGGTAGAAGTCCTGCAGTTCCAGACTCTTCCCACGCAACACCAACGCCGTACCGGGCGCGGATGTTTCCACCTCGCGTTCGATCTCTTGCTTCGCCTCGGCCAGCCGGGCGCCGATGCGGGCGGCAAACGCCGACTGGAAGTTCAGCCGGGCCGTCACCGCGGCAACGGGCTTGCGCACGCGTGTGCGCACACGGCGGCCACCGCGTTCCTCGACGACGGTGCGCACCGTGGTCTCGTTCCGGTAGGTGCCCTCGCGCAGATATGCGTCGGACGCCCGCACCATCTGCACGAGCAGGGAGGAGTACAGCGCCTCGCACACGTCGATGTCGTCGGCGAAGCCGTAGGCGTAGATGACGGTGGAGTTCGCGGTGATGTCGCACTGCACGTCGTTGGCCCCGGCGATCGCGATGAACAACTGGGCGTAGGTGCGCAGTCCCTTCTTGCCCGTCTCGCCGATGGTGATCAGTCGCTGCACGGGAGTTGCGCGGCGTTCCTTCGCCGCCGTGTGACTGCGCGCGACCGCCAGATCGATCGAGGAGGACGTCGCGAGCCGCTGCGCCGCGGCGAGGAAGGCGTCGGCCTCGTGAGGGTTGTCGGTGGACTCCGCCTGGCGGAGCAACCCGCCGATACGACTCAACATCTTGTCCGAACTCACCCAGCGAGCGTAGAGCTTGGCACCGACTCCGCCCACGAGACCGGGAACACGCACGAAGTTCCTGCGAAACCACCCGCGACCCACCAAGATCGTGCAGATGGACACTGCGGTCGATTTCGTCACCGATATCAACGACACGTTCTGGTATGCGGTGATCGCACTGCTCATCGGTTCGGGCCTGTACTACACGATCCGGTCCCGGTTCATCCAGATCCGGCTCCTGCCCGACATGCTGCGTTCCATCGTGGAGAAACCCGAGAGACAACCCAACGGAGAACCCGGCCTGTCCGCCTTCCGGGCCTTCTCCGTCTCGGCGGCCTCCCGCGTGGGAACGGGCAACGTCGCCGGTGTCGCGATCGCGATCAGCCTCGGTGGTCCCGGCGCGGTGTTCTGGATGTGGGCGATGGCCCTGGTCGGTGCAGCGACCGCTTTCCTCGAGTCCACGCTCGCCCAGCTGTACAAGGTGCGCGACGAGGACGGCAGCTTCCGCGGTGGCCCCGCCTACTACATGCAGTACGGGCTGCGGAAACGCTGGATGGGCATGATCTTCGCGGTCATCATCACGATCACCTACGGATTCGTGTTCAACGCGGTGCAGACCAACTCGATCGTCGACGCCGTCTCGAGTTCCGTCGGCGAGAAGACCATGGCACTCCAGGTGATCGTGGGGCTGGCCGTCGCCCTCATCGTCGGCGCGGTGATCTTCGGCGGAATCCGCCGCATCTCCGGCGTCTCCCAGATCGTCGTGCCGGTCCTGGCGTTCGTCTACCTGGTCATCGGCATCATCGTCGTGGTCCTCAACATCGGCGAGGTTCCGACCATGTTCCGCCTCATCGTCGAGAACGCCTTCGGTCTCGAGGAGGTCATCGGTGGTGGCTTCGGCGCTGCCTTCATGAACGGCATCCGCCGAGGTCTCTTCTCGAACGAGGCCGGCATGGGCTCGGCGCCCAACGCCGGCGCCGCCGCCGCGGTTTCCCACCCGGTCAAGCAGGGCCTGGTCCAGAGCCTCGGCGTCTACTTCGACACCCTGCTGGTCTGCTCGATCACGGCTTTCATCATCCTGCTGTCGGAACCCGAATTCGGCAGCGGTCTCGAGGGCGCCGCTCTGACGCAGAACGCGCTCGCGCTGCAACTCGGTGACTGGACGGTGCACTTCCTCGCCGTGCTGATCTTCTTCCTCGCGTTCACCTCGGTGATCGGCAACTACTACTACAGCGAATCCAACATGGAGTTCCTCACCGGATCGCGCCGCATTCTGCCCTACCTGCGCTCGGCGGTCGTGCTGTGCGTCTTCCTCGGGGCCATCGGCTCGCTGCCGCTGGTGTGGGCGCTGGCCGACCTCGCCATGGGAATCATGGCCACCGTCAACCTCATCGCCCTGATCCCGCTGTCGGGTATCGCCTACGCGTTGTTCCATCACTACAGCGCGCAACGCAAGCAGGGTCGCGACCCCGTCTTCCGCGCCGGTGACGTCCCGGGCCTCCGCGGAATCCAGGTGTGGAACGACGACGACGTCACGCCGGTCGAGAGCCGATCGAGCGACGCACGGTAGATTCCCCTACCGCACGAGCGTGTACCGCTTCGGAAAGGATCTTCGAGATGGCGTCGGTGACCTTCGACAAGGCCACGTGCCTGTTCCCCGGCTCGAGTACGCCTGCGGTCGACGCGCTCGACCTCGAGATCGAGGACGGCGAGTTCCTCGTCCTGGTCGGACCGTCGGGCTGCGGCAAGTCGACCTCGCTGCGCATGCTCGCAGGTCTCGAGGAGGTGCACAGCGGACGCATCCTCATCGGCGACCAGGACGTCACCGGGCAGGATCCGAAGGAACGCGACATCGCGATGGTGTTCCAGAACTACGCCCTCTACCCGCACATGTCGGTCGCGGAGAACATGGGCTTCGCGCTGAAACTGGCCAAGACACCCAAGAACGAGATCCGCGAACGGGTCGTCGAGGTCGCGAAGATGCTCGACCTCGAGCAGTTCCTCGACCGCAAACCCAAGGCGCTGTCCGGCGGTCAGCGTCAGCGCGTCGCGATGGGGCGCGCCATCGTCCGCCAGCCGCAGGTCTTCCTCATGGACGAGCCGCTGTCGAACCTCGACGCCAAACTCCGCGTGCAGACCCGCACGCAGATCGCACAGCTGCAGCGCCGCCTCGGCACCACCACCGTCTACGTCACCCACGACCAGGTCGAGGCCATGACGATGGGCGACCGCGTCGCTGTGCTCGAGAAGGGCATCCTGCAGCAGTGCGCGTCGCCGCGCGTGCTCTACAACAAGCCCGCGAACGTCTTCGTCGCCGGTTTCATGGGCTCGCCCGCGATGAACCTGTTCCGCCTCCCGGTCTTCGACCGCGGCGCGATGATCGGCGACACCCACGTACCGGTGCCGCGCGACGTGGTCGGCCAGGTCACCGAGAAGGAGGTCGTGCTCGGGATCCGGCCCGAACACCTCGAGATCTCGAACGAGGGTCTGGCCATGGATGTCGACGTGGTCGAGGAGCTCGGCTCGGAGGCCTACGTCTACGGCCGGGCGGACGTCGGCGGGATCGGCCAGCAGATCGTCGCCCGCAGCGACTGGCGCAACCCTCCGCAGAAGGGCGACCGGCTGTACCTGCGCTTCGACCCCGAGCACGTGCACGTCTTCGGAACGTCCGACGGGAAGCGGATCGGCTGATCACCGCTCCGGGATCGGTCTGCGGAGTCGACACTCGACCGATTCAGGATGGGCGGAATGCCGACTTTTACCGGTGCTGCGTGCCACAGTAGTGGCCGGTGTCGGTGCAGCTGGGTCACCGACGTGTGTTCTACGACCTCGAAATGGGGAGTTGTTGATGGTTCTGAATACGAAGGCGATGCGGAGGGCTGCGATCGCCGCTACGGCCGCGACCGCGCTCGTTCTCGCGGGCTGCTCGTCGGACAACGGTGGCGACGACACCTCGACCGGCGGCGAGGATACCGCTGCTTCCGGTGAGGGCCGCGGCCCGATCACGATCGTCGAGGGGCAGGATCCCCTGAACGCGGCGCTCGAGAGCATCATCGCCGACTGGAACGCCGAGCATCCCGACGAGCAGGTGACGTTCAAGCCGCTGGCCAAGGAGGCCAACGACCAGTACGACGACATCGCCCAGCGGATGCAGGCCCGCAGCGACGAATACGACCTCATCGCCGTGGACGTCACCAACACGGCGGAGTTCGCCGCGAACGGCTGGCTGCTCCCCCTCGAGGACGACCTGGCGATCGACACCGAGGGCCTGCTGCCCGCGACCGTCGAGTCGGGTACCTACAACGGCACCCTGTACGCCGCCCCGAAGAACACCAACGGCGCGTTCCTCTACTACCGCACCGACCTCGTCGACGAGGCCCCCGCGACCTGGGACGACCTGAAGGCCGAGTGCCCGAAGGCCGAGGAGGCCGGTATCGCCTGCTACATCGGTCAGTTCAAGAACTACGAGGGCCTGACGGTCAACGTCACCGAGATCGTCAACGCTTTCGGTGGCTCCTTCGTCGCCGAGGACGGCCTGACCCCGGCCGTCGACGACAAGACGGCCGAGGGCCTGCAGTTCATCGTCGACAACTTCGAGGACGGCATCATCCCGGCCGCCGCGCAGACCTACACCGAGGGCGAGTCGCAGACCGCCTTCGGCAACGGCGAGGCACTGTTCCTGCGCACGTGGCCCGGCTTCTACACCGACGGTGAGACCTCATCGGTCGCCGGCAACTACGGCATCGCCGTCCTGCCCGGCGTCGACGGCCCCGGCGTCTCGACGCTCGGCGGTTACAACGTCGGCATCAGCGCGTTCTCGGATGCTCCCGCCACCGCGCGCGACTTCCTCGAGTTCATGCAGACCCGCCAGGCGCAGATGTACTACGCGGAAGCGGGCGGCGCCCCGGTTCTCGCCGAGGCCTACGACGACGCCTCGATCCTCGAGCAGTACCCCTACTTCTCGACGCTGAAGGAGGCCCTCGAGGCCGCCAAGCCGCGTCCGGCGTCGCCGTACTACTCGGCCGTGTCGAAGGCGATCGCCGACAACGCCTACGCTGCGATCCGTGGCGAGAAGACCGTCCAGCAGGCGCTGGACGACACCCGGGCCGGCATCGAGACCGCCGGCAACTGATGCTCTAGGAGCAGTACATGGCTGACCCGCAGGTCGACACTCCCGCGGATCCGCCACACGCCCCCGCGGTCGGGACCGTCCCCGGTCCCGACCGCGGACGTGTCGGCGGACGTCACCGCGTGCCCGCACCTCCCGTCACGGCGGTGAAGAAGCGGCGCAAGATCCCGGTGTGGATGTTCGTCGCCCCGTCGATGCTCGTCCTGGCCGTGATCATCCTGTACCCGCTCGGACGAGCGGTGTGGATGTCGCTGCACGGTGACTCGAAGCGACTCGACCCCGAGACGGGCCGATTCGTCACCGGCGGTTTCGTGGGGATCGAGAACTACACGCGCTGGATCACCCAGACCTGCAACACCGCCACCGGTTCGATCCCGTGCCCTCCGGGCACCCTCGGCTCCCAGTTCTGGCAGTCGATCTTCAACACCTTCTTCTTCACCGTCGTCACGGTCTCGCTCGAGACGGTGATCGGTTTCGCGATGGCGATCGTGATGGCCAAGTCGTTCCGGGGTCGCGGCCTGCTGCGCGCCTCGGTGCTGGTGCCGTGGGCGATCCCCACCGCCGTCACCGCCAAGCTGTGGTTCTTCATCTTCGCCAACGACGGTGCCGCCAACAAACTGCTCGGCACCGACTACCTGTGGACCGCCGATCCGTGGCCCGCGCGCTTCGCGATCATCGTCGCCGACGTGTGGAAGACGGCACCGTTCATGGCGCTGCTCATCCTCGCCGGCCTGCAGATGATCCCGCAGGACGTCTACGAGGCCGCGAAGGTCGACGGCGCGAACGCCTGGCAGCGGTTCAAGATGATCACGCTGCCGCTGGTCAAGCCCGCCCTCATGGTGGCGATCCTGTTCCGCACCATGGACGCGCTGCGCATGTACGACCTGCCCGCGATCATGATGGGGTCCAATCCGGCGACGTCCACGATCTCGGTGCTCGTCGTCGACCAGATGCGTCAGGGTTCGAACTCCGCGTCCGCCCTGTCGACGATCACCTTCCTGCTCATCTTCGCCGTCGCCTTCGTGCTGGTGCGGTTCCTCGGCGCCAACGCGGTGAGTACGCAGGAGAAGCAGCGTAAGGGGGAGGTCGTATGACCGTCACCACCGAGATTCCTCGGAGCCGGCCGGAGCCGGAGCCCACGCCGGTGCAGACCCGCAAGGTGCCGTTCAAGCGCAGGATGAGCACCGTCGGCACCTATCTGGGTGTCGCGCTGATCGTCGTGTGGGGTCTGGCCCCCTGCTACTGGATGATCGTCACGGCCCTGCGCGACCCGTCGGAGACGTTCAGCACGACCCTGTGGCCGTCGAACCCGACACTGCAGAACTTCGCCGACGCGCTCGACCCCGACGCCAAGGTCAACTTCTCGCGGGCGCTGCTCAACAGCGTCATCATCGCCGGCGCCACCACCGCGGTCGCGCTGCTGCTCGGCGTGTTCACCGCCTACGCCCTGTCGCGCTTCGAGTTCCGCGGTAAGTACTTCGTCACCGGCATCATCCTCGGCGCGTCGATGTTTCCGGTCGTCGCGCTCGTGACGCCGCTGTTCCAGCTGTTCACCGACATCGGCTGGATCGGCAAGTACCAGGCGCTGATCATCCCGAACATCTCGTTCGTGCTGCCGCTGACCGTCTACACGCTCACCTCGTTCTTCTCCGAACTGCCGTGGGAGCTCGAGGAGGCCGCCCGCATGGACGGCGCGACGCGCGGGCAGGCGTTCCGCCTGGTCATGCTGCCGCTCGCGGCACCTGCGCTGTTCACCACGGCGATCCTCGCCTTCATCGCGACCGTCAACGAGTACCTGCTGATGTCGCAGCTGTCGAGCGAGAGCACGGCCCCGGTGACGGTGGCGATGGCACGGTTCACCGGCACCGACCCGTACGTCACCCCGTACGCGTCGATCATGGCCGGCGGCACGCTCGTCATGGTGCCGCTCGTGGTGATGGTGCTGCTCTTCCAGCGACGCATCATCTCGGGTCTGACCGCGGGTGGCGTCAAGTCGTGAGGAAGGTTCCGCGCCGGAACCGACTCGAGATGCTGCTCGGCCTGCTCACGGTGTTCACGGTGATGGCCGTGATCTCCGCGGTCGCCGAGCTGACGTCGCCGCAACCCGGCATCGTGCCGTCCCTCGTGCTGCTCGCATTCGTCGTGATGTGGGGGTTCGCGTTCCGCGCGTGGCGCCGATCGGGCTGACCCTGTCGTGACGATGGCCCCGCCGTGACGTGAGAAGGAGCACCGTACCGGTGTTCCGGAGGCGTCTCGTGGTCGTTTCCGTACCATACGGTGGGCGGGAGACCCTCCCGTCCGGATTTTCGGTACCGAGAAAGTGGAACGAGTGACGAGCCCGACAAGGTCGACATCCTCGCGCGCCGCCGCGGCCGCAGCGAAGAAGCGCAGGGGACGCATCGTTCGCTACGCCGTACTCGTCGCGTTCGTTCTCGCCGTGCTCGTCCCGCTCGGGATCTTCGCCACCGCCTACTACTCGGCGGAGGTGCCGACCCCGGCGGACATGAAGACGAACCAGCTCGCGCGGGTCTACGCATCCGACGACGCCACCGAGATCACCCGGGTGGTCCCGCCGGAGGGCAACCGTGTCGAGGTCGGGATCGCGCAGATCCCCGAGCACGTCCGCAACGCCGTGCTGTCGGCGGAGGACCGCAACTTCTACAGCAACCCGGGCTTCTCGATCACCGGTTTCGCACGCGCAGCCCGCGACAACGTCATGGGCAAGGACACCGCCGGCGGCGGTTCCACGATCACGCAGCAGTACGTCAAGAACGTGCTCGTCGGCTCCGATCGCACGCTCGAACGCAAGATGCGCGAACTCGTCATCTCCACCAAGATGGCGCGGCAGTGGTCGAAGGACGAGATCCTCGAGGCGTACCTCAACACCATCTACTTCGGTCGCGGCGCCTACGGCATCGGCGCGGCGTCCCAGGCGTACTTCGGCAAGCCCGTCGAGGAACTGTCGGTCTCCGAGGGCGCCGTCCTGGCCGGGGTGATCCAGACACCGTCGTCGCTCGACCCCGAGTACAACCTGCCTGCCATCGAGGAGCGCTGGAACTACGTGCTCGACGGCATGGTCGAGATGAAGGTCCTCGACCCGGCCGAGCGGCCGGACCAGGTGTTCCCCCCGACGGTGCCGTCGGACACCCTCGTGCTGGCCACCGAGGCGACCGGACCGGAAGGTCACATCCGTACCCAGGTGCTGCGTGAGCTGTCCGCGGCGGGGATCAGCGAACAGGCCCTCAACACCGAAGGTCTGCGCATCACTACCACCATCGACCTGAAGGCCCAGCAGGCGGCGATCGACGCCGCTCGGTCCACGCTGTCCGGCGAACCCGGGGAACTGCGCACCGCCGTGGTCTCGATCGATCCCCGCTCCGGTGCCGTGCGCGCCTACTACGGCGGTGAGGACGGTGCCGGTTTCGACTTCGCACAGGCCCCCGTCCAGACGGGTTCGGCATTCAAGGTGTTCGGCCTGCTCGCCGCGCTCGACGACGGGATCGGCCTCAACGCGCGTTTCGACAGCTCCCCGCTCACGGTGGGCAATATCCGCATCGGCAACGTCGAGGGTGAGTCGTGCGGACGTTGCACGATCGCCGAGGCGCTCAAGCGGTCGCTGAACACGAGCTTCTACCGGCTCATGATGTCCATGTCGAACGGCCCGCAGAAGATCGCCGACGCCGCGCATGCGGCGGGGATCCCGCTGACGATCCCCGGGGTCGAGGGGCAGACGCTGAGCGAGAACGGCGGTCCGCCGGAGGGCGGCATCGTCCTCGGCCAGTACCAGGCACGGGTCATCGACATGGCTTCCGCCTACGCGACGATCGCCGCGTCCGGTGTCTTCCACGAGCCGTACTTCGTGCAGAAGGTCGTCACGGCCGACGGTGTCGTGCTCCTCGATCGTCCGCCGTCACCCGGCGAGCAGCGCTTCGACGCCGCGGTCGCCGACAACGCAACCCAGGCCATGATGCCGATCGCCGCATACTCGCGCGGGCACGCGCTCGCCGGTGGCCGGCCGTCGGCGTCGAAGACCGGCACCACGCAGCTCGGCGACACCGGGTTGAACAAGGACGCCTGGATGGTCGGGTACACGCCGTCGCTGTCGACGGCCGTGTGGATGGGCACCCCCGACGCCGGGGCGATCACCAACAGCTGGGGCGGGTCGATCTACGGTTCCGGACTGCCGTCGGACATCTGGAAGGGAACGATGGACGGCGCCCTCGAAGGCACGCCAGTCGAGAGCTTCCCGTGGCCGGCGCCGATCGGTGGTCAGGCGGGTGTCCCGAAGGACGCCGGCATCGAGACCACCACCGCTCCCCCGGCGCCGACCTTCCAGCTGCCCGACCTGTCGAACCTGCCGCCGATCACGATTCCCGCGCCGCCGGTCGATCTGCCCGTCCCGGTGCCTTCGCAGATCGAGGTGTTCCCCGGCGTGACGATCCAGATCCCCGGCTTGTAGATCCGCACTCCGCCCATCGAGGGGAGGTGGTTCGGGTCTACGGCCCGGCCAGCACCGCCGGCAGCAGCGCGGCCGAACAGTCGACGACCTCGTCGACGCTCGGTGTGCCTTCGCGGAACCGGTCGATGGCCAGCGACTCCACGAACGCCCACCACGCCCGCAGCCGCATGCGGGTGACGGGGGTGTCATCGCAGCCCAGCGCCGCGACGACCCGCTCGACCATGGTGTCGCGCATCGAGTCGTGGATGTCGCGGATCTGAGGGTCGGAGCCGACGCCGCTGTGGAAGAACGTCTGGTAGTTGTCGCCGTGGCGGTCGATGAACGACACGAACGGGTGCAGCACCGCCCGGAGGGGATCCTGCTCGTCCGGATCGGGATCCGCCGCGCGGAGCAACCGGCGTGATGCGGCGCCGACGACGGCGACGTAGAAGTCCTGCTTCGTGGGGAAGTAGCGGAACAGCAGGCCGCGGGAGATGCCGGCGATCTCGGCGACGCGGTCGATCGACAGGGCGTGGATCGGGCGCGTCGACAGCTCCTGCAGCCCGATCGCCACGAGTTGCCGGCGACGTTCCTCGGGTGGCAGGCGACGCCGTCCTTTGGACGCCTCTTGTCGCGGGGTGCTCACACCGATAGCCTAACTGAGCATCGCTCAGTTACGACCGCCCGACCGGGCAGATTCCCGGTCGAACTCGACGGAAGGCACCCGATGGATTTCGCACAGTCCGAGCGCAGTCGCGACTATCTCGAACGCCTCCGAGCGTTCATCGTCGCCGAGGTCACGCCCGTCGAACAGCGACTGCGGGCCGAGCGACGCACCCCGGGTGAGGGACGACGCGACATCGACGCCGCCGAGAGGTGGGCCGTCTCCCCCGAATTCCGCGAGCTGCAGCGCAAGGCCCGCGCCGAGGGCCTGTGGAACCTCTTCCTGCCCGACGCCGAACTCGGTGCCGGACTGTCGAACATCGAATACGCCCCGCTCGCCGAGGAGATGGGCCGCTCGCAGTTCGCCTCCGCGGTGTTCAACTGCGACGCCCCCGACACCGGCAACATGGAGGTCCTCTACCACTACGGCAGCGAGGCGCAGAAGGAACAGTGGCTGCGCCCGCTCCTCGACGGTGAGATCCGTTCGGCCTTCTGCATGACCGAACCCGAGGTCGCGTCGTCGGACGCGACGAACATGGCCGCGACCGCCGTGGTCGAGGGCGACGAGATCGTGCTCAACGGCCGTAAGTGGTGGAGCACCGGCGTCGGCCATCCCGACTGCAAGGTGCTCATCTTCATGGGCCTGACCGATCCGGAAGCCCACAAGTACCAGCGACATTCGATGGTCCTCGTGCCCTTCGACACCCCCGGCGTGAAGGTCGAACGCATGCTCCCGACGATGGGCTTCTTCGACGAGCCCGGCGGCCACGGCGAGGTGTCGTTCACCGACGTGCGACTGCCGCTCGATGCCGTCATCGCCGGTCCCGGACGAGGATTCGAGATCGCCCAGGGCCGGCTCGGTCCCGGCCGCATCCACCACTGCATGCGCCTCGTCGGGCTGGCCGAGCACACCCTCGAACTCGCGTGTCGCCGCGGCCTCGAGCGCACCGCCTTCGGCAAGCCGATCATCAACCTCGGTGGCAACCGCGAACGCATCGCCGACGCCCGTATCGCGATCAACCAACTGCGGCTGCTCGTCCTGCACGCGGCCTGGCTGCTCGACACGCAGGGACTCGCCGGAGCGCGCTCGGCGGTCTCGGAGATCAAGGTCGTCGCACCGCGCGTCACCCAGCAGATCGTCGACTTCGCCATCCAGATCCACGGTGGTGGCGGCCTTTCCGACGACTTCCCCCTCGCCGGTGCGTGGACGGCGGCGCGAGCACTGCGTCTCGCCGACGGACCCGACGAGGTGCACCAGGGGCTCGTCGCCCGGTTCGAACTCGGCAAGTACGCGTGAGAGGGAGATTTCGACGATGACCACACTTCCCGACAACGCCCGCACCGTTCGCGAGGAGGACGCCTTCGACGTCGACGCGGTCGCGGCGTGGATTGCCGAGCACGCCGGCATCACCGGAGTGCCGGAGGTCCGCCAGTTCTCCGGCGGCGCATCCAACCTGACCTACCTGCTGCGCTATCCGGATCGCGATCTCGTGCTGCGCCGGCCGCCGGCCGGGGCGAAGCCGTCGTCCGGTCACGACATGGCACGCGAGTACCGCATCCAGTCGATGCTCGCACCGGTCTACCCCTACGTGCCCACCATGATCGGCCTGTGCACCGATCACAGCGTGCTCGGCAGCGACTTCTACGTCATGGACCGCGTTCCCGGAACCATCCTGCGGACGAATCCGCCCACGCAACTCGACCTCTCCGAAGCGGATACCCGCACCCTGTGCCTGCGCATCGTCGATCTGCTCGTCGAACTGCACGGCATCGATCCGGAGTCCGCAGGACTGTCCGAACTGGGTCGCGGATCCGGTTACGTCGCACGGCAGGTCGCGGGCTGGACGTCGCGCTACGCCAAGGCCCGCACCGACAACGTCCCCGACTTCGCCCGTGTCACCGAGTGGTTGGCGGCTCGGCAGCCGCAGGACGTCGCGCAGACCGTGATCCACGGCGACTTCCGGCTCGACAACATCGTCCTCGACGAGAACGATCCGCTGAATCCGGTCGCGGTCCTCGACTGGGAGCTGGCCACCATCGGCGACCCCCTGATGGACCTCGGCTCGTCGCTCGCCTACTGGGTCCAGGCGGACGACGACGACATGCTGCTGCTGACGAAGCGACAGCCGTCCGATCTCCCCGGCATGCTCACTCGTCAGGAGATCGTCGAATACTATTCCGAGCGAACCGGACTGCCGGTGGACGGTTGGGGATTCTACGAGGTGTTCGGACTGTTCCGCCTCGCCGTGATCGCCCAGCAGATCTACTACCGCTATCACCACGGCCACACCTCCAATCCTGCCTTCAAGGACTTCTGGATCGTGGTCGGCTATCTCGAATCCCGTTGCAGTGCATTGATCGATCGATACGAGAAGGAGAGCCGATGAGCCGCCCGCAGCGACGGAACATCCTCATCACCGGTGCGAGTTCCGGCCTCGGTGCCGGAATGGCGCGTGAATTCGCCGCGCGAGGAAGGAATCTCGCGCTCGCCGCTCGGCGCGTCGAACGGCTCGAGGAGCTGCGGGACGAACTGCTCGCCGCGTACCCGGGCATCACCGTGAGCGTGCGCGCTCTCGATGTGAACAAGCACGACGACGTGTTCACCGTCTTCCGCGAGTTCGACGAGGAGCTCGGTGGTCTCGACCGGGTGATCGTCAACGCCGGCCTCGGCAAGGGACAACCGCTCGGTACCGGCTACTTCCGCGCGAACGCCCAGACGGCGAACACCAACTTCCTCGGTGCACTGGCGCAGAGCGAAGCGGCCCTCGAGCTCATGCGGCCCCGTGGGCGCGGGCACGTCGTCCTCATCTCGTCCATGAGCGCGGTGCGGGGCATGCCGCGCAACCTGACGACCTACGCCGCGTCGAAGGCCGCCGTCGCCTCGCTCGGTGAGGGGATGCGGGCCGACCTCGCCGACACCGACATCTCGGTGAGCACGATCTTCCCGGGATACATCCGGTCGGAGATCAACGAGAAGGTGAAGAAGGTCCCGTTCATCGTCGACACCGAAACAGGTTGTCGCGCACTGGCGGCTGCGATCGAGAAGGAACCCGCCAAGGCGTACGTGCCGGGCTGGCCGTGGATTCCGCTCGGCTACGCGATGAAGGTGCTGCCGCTGTCGGTGATCCGGAAGATGGCGTAGGCGGGTCCGGAACCCACAGCGGCAACGGCGAAGGCCGCATCCCACGTGAGGGATGCGGCCTTCGCCGGAAATACTGCCGGAGAACGACTTACGCGTCGGCTCCGATGATGAACGCCTCGAGCTGGGCACGAGCGGAATCGTCGGCCATCTGGACCGGCGGGGACTTCATCAGGTATGCCGAAGCCGGGAGAATCGGGCCGCCGATGCCGCGGTCCTTGGCGATCTTCGCCGCGCGGATGGCGTCGATGATGATGCCGGCCGAGTTCGGGGAGTCCCAGACCTCGAGCTTGTACTCGAGGTTCAGCGGGGCGTCACCGAAGGCGCGACCCTCCAGGCGGACGTATGCCCACTTGCGGTCGTCGAGCCACTGCACGTAGTCGGAGGGGCCGATGTGCACGTCGCGGTCGTGGACCTTGCCGGCGAGGGGGCCGTTGAGGTTCGACGTGACGGCCTGGGTCTTGGAGACCTTCTTCGACTCCAGACGCTCGCGCTCGAGCATGTTCTTGAAGTCCATGTTGCCGCCGACGTTGAGCTGGTACGTGCGGTCGAGCACGACACCGCGGTCCTCGAACAGCTTTGCCATCACGCGGTGGGTGATGGTGGCGCCGACCTGCGATTTGATGTCGTCGCCGACGATCGGGACACCGGCGTCGGTGAACTTCTGCGCCCACTCGGGGTCGGAGGCGATGAACACGGGGAGAGCGTTGACGAAGGCGACGCCCGCGTCGATGGCGCACTGCGCGTAGAACTTGTCGGCCTCTTCGGAACCCACGGGGAGATAGGAGACGAGAACGTCGACCTGGGCGTCCTTGAGCGCCTGAACCACGTCGACGGGCTCGGTGTCGGACAGCTCGATGGTCTCGGCGTAGTACTTGCCGATGCCGTCGAGCGTGTGGCCGCGCTGCACGGGCACGCCGAGCGGCGGCACATCGGCGATCTTGATGGTGTTGTTCTCGCTCGCGAGGATCGCCTCGGACAGGTCGAAGCCGACCTTCTTGGCATCCACGTCGAACGCGGCGACGAACTGGACGTCGCGCACGTGGTAGGGACCGAATTCGACGTGCATCAGGCCGGGGACGGTGGTCTCGGCGTCCGCATCCTTGTAGTACTCGACGCCCTGGACCAGGGAAGAGGCACAGTTCCCCACGCCCACAATGGCCACGCGCACCGCGGTGCTGTTCTCACCCATGGTCGGGTTCTCCTTCTTTGTTGCGTGCTGCTGACGACTGCTCGGCGGCGATGAGTTCGTTGAGCCAGCGCACTTCGCGCTCGCTGGACTCGAGGCCGAGCTGATGGAGCTGACGGGTGTAACGATCGAGTGTGCCGCTGGCCCGTCCGATCGCATCGCGGAGCGCTTCTCTGCGCTCCTCGACCTGGCGGCGCCTGCCTTCGAGAATTCGCATCCGCGCTTCGGCGGGAGTGCGACCGAAGAAGGCGAGGTGCACGCCGAATCCGTCATCGGTGTAGTTCTGCGGTCCCGTGTCGGCGACCAACTCGGTGAAGCGTTCTCGACCCTTCGGGGTGAGCTGATAGACGCGGCGGGCACGTCGTTTCACGGGACCGGGAATTCCCGGATCCTCTTCGATGAGGCCGTCCGCCTGCATTCTCCGCAGAGTCGGATAGAGCGACCCGTAGGAGAAGGCGCGGAAGGCTCCGAGGAGCCCGGTCAGACGCTTGCGCAGCTCGTAGCCGTGCATGGGCGATTCGAGGAGGAGCCCGAGTATCGCCAGTTCCAGCACGGGTCACCTCCTGTTTCCGTTCGAACCAACCGATTGATACGACACGGAACTATATCGCGCCGATATATACGACGATACGCCCCCTACGGTTCGTGTCACGTCCGGTTGCGGGCGGGCACCCTTCGCCGGACCCGATCGGACATGCGTCGGTGCCACCTCGACCACCCGTCTTCGATGTCCGGTGGGCCACTCCCCGCCCCTCGCCGCATCGCCCGCACGTACTCTGGAAGCCGTGCGAATTCAGCGGCAGGTGGTGGACTACGCGTTGCAGCGGCGCTCGCTGCTCGCAGAGGTCTACTCGGGGCGACGCGGAGTCAGCGAGGTCTGCGACGCGAGCCCCTATCTGCTGCGGGCGGCGAAATTTCACGGCCGGGGCAGCGATGTGATGTGCCCCATCTGCCGTAAGGAGCAGTTGACTCTTGTCTCGTGGGTCTTCGGCGACAAACTCGGTCCGGTGTCCGGGTCGGCGCGCACCCCCGAAGAGTTGGTGCGTCTGGCCGCCAGCCAGGAGGAATTCTCGGTTCACGTGGTCGAGGTGTGCCGCACCTGCAGCTGGAATCACCTGGTGCAGTCGTACGTCCTGGGATCGCAACCAGCACCCAAGAGCCCGCGTCGCCGGTCGACGGGATCGAGCCGTCGTACCGCCAGCGAGTGAAGGGGTACCGGCAACGTGCCCGTACGCTTTCTCGTGGAGTTCGCTCCTGGGTCCGACCCGCACGACCTGATCGTCGCGTCGTCCGCTGCGCACATCGTCGATCGACTGCCGTCCGTCGGCATCGCCGATCGGCTCTTCGTGGAGCAGTGTCGAGGCCGCGGCGTGATGCGTCGCGAGAACAGTTGGAGATGAGTACGTGAGTTCCCCCGACAACGAACCCGAGGACAACAAGGCCGTCCCGCCCCAGCGCAGCGGTCCCGCCGGACCGCAACCCGGGCAGCAACGTCCCGGTCCTCCTGCCGGTGCCGGTCAGGGACAGCCGGGTCCGGGACAGCCCGCTCCGGGACAGCAGCGCCCTGCCCAGGGCCCGGTGCAGGGTCGTCCGTTGCCGCCGCAACCGCGCCCGCAGGGCCAGCCGGGAGCACAGGGCCAGCCGGGCCGACCGGGCGGACAGCCCGGTGGTCCCGCAGGTCAGCAACCGCCGCGCCCCGGCGGCCGGCCGCCGTACCCGCCCCAGGCTCCCGGTCAGGGACAGCGTCCTCAAGCCCCCGTCCAGGGACAGCGCCCTCAGTCCCCCGGCCAGGGACAGCGTCCTCCGGCTCCCGGTCAGGGGCAGGGACCGGGCCCCCAGCAGGGCCGACCGGGACAGCCGTACCCACCGCGCGGACCGGTGCCCGCCCCGGGCGCCAACCAGCCGCGTAACCCCAACCAGTCGATGCCGCCGCGTCCCGGCACGTTGCCGCCCGGCGCGGTGCCTCCCGTCCAGCGCACGCCGCAGGCCGATCCGACCGTCGCCATGCGTCCCGGAGCGGACGCGGCAGGTGCGCAGCGTCCCGGAGCGGACGCGGCAGGTGCGCAGCGTCCCGGAGCGGACGCGGCAGGTGTACAGCGTCCCGGAGCGGATGCCCCGACGCAGCGGGTCTCCGCGGCGAGCGCTGCAGTCGGTGCGAGCGCTGCAAAGAGTGCGAGTGCTGCGGACGATGCACCCACGACGCGCGTTGCCGGTGGCCCGCCCGCAGGCGGACCTCCCACGGTTCCGCCCGGCGGCGGTTCGGGTGGCGGCGCCGGGGGTGGAAAGGGCGACGGCAAGAGCAACCGCTGGCGCACGATCCGCCGGATCGGTTACGGCGTGGTCGCCGCCGGCATCCTCGTCCCGATCCTCATGTTCATGCTGGCGTACATCGTCCAGGACGTGCCGCGCCCCGGTGAGCTGCAGACGAACCAGGCCGCGACCATCTTCAACTCCGACGGCCAGGGTGTCATCACGAAGGTGATCCCACCGGAGGGCAACCGCACCGAGGTCGAACTCGACGCGATCCCCGTGCACGTCCGCAACGCCGTGCTCGCCGCCGAGGACCGCGATTTCTACAGCAATCCCGGCTTCTCGGTCACCGGCTTCGCGCGTGCCGCCCGCGACAACGTGCTCGGCCGCGACAGCGCTGGTGGTGGTTCGACCATCACCCAGCAGTACGTGAAGGTCGCCGTCGTCGGTTCCGAGCGGACGTTGACGCGAAAGCTCAAGGAGCTGGTGCTGTCGACGAAGATGGCGAACCAGTGGGCCAAGGACGACATCCTCGCGGCCTACCTCAACACCATCTACTTCGGTCGCGGTGCCTACGGCATCGCAGCGGCGTCGAACGCGTACTTCGGCAAGCCCGTCGGTGAGCTCACCGTCGAGGAGGGCGCCGTGCTCGCGTCGTCGATCCAGTTGCCGTCGCTGCTCGATCCCGAGCAGAACCCCGAGGGTGCGGAGGCGCGCTGGAACTACGTGCTCGACGGCATGGTCGCCGCCGGCACGCTCGATGCCGCCGAACGGTCGGGTATGAAGTACCCGGCCTACGTGCCGATCGCTGAGCTCGACAACGGCGACCAGTCGTCCGGCCCCGAAGGTCTGATCAAGAACCAGGTGCTCGCCGAGTTGTCCCGCGAGGGCATCGACGAGAACCTCCTCAATACGGCCGGTCTCCAGATCACCACGACGATCGACCCCCAGGCCCAGCAGTCGGCGGTCGAGGCGGCGCAGAGCAATCTCGAGGGCGAACCAGAGGAGTTGCGTACCGCGGTGGTGTCGGTCGATCCCCGGTCCGGGGCGATCCGCGCCTACTACGGCGGGGAGAGCGGTGTCGGTTACGACTTCGCCCAGTCCGGTCTGCAGACGGGTTCGTCGTTCAAGGTGTTCGGCCTGGCCGCCAACCTCGACCAGGGCGTGCCGTTGTCGCAGACCTACGACAGCGGTCCGCTGACGGTCAACGGCATCAAGATCGGCAACGTCGAGGGCGAGTCGTGCGGGCAGTGCACCATCGCCGAAGCGCTCAAGCGGTCGCTGAACACGAGCTTCTACCGGATGATGCTCGAGATGGACAACGGCCCGCAGGCCATCGCCGACATGGCGCACAAGCTGGGTGTCGCGAAGGAACTGCCGGGCATCGGTGAGACACTCACCGAGCCGGAGGGCGTCGGCCCCAACTACGGCATCGTGCTGGGCCAGTACCAGTCGCGCGTGCTCGACATGGCCTCGGCGTACGCCACGCTCGCGGCGTCCGGCCGTCATCACGAGCCGTACTTCGTGCAGAAGGTCGTGACGTCCGACGGCGAGGTGCTCCTCGACCGTGGCACCCCTGCCGGTGAGCAGGTCGTCGATGCGGCGGTGGCCGACAACACCACTTCCGCGATGACCCCGATCGCCGCGTACTCGAACGGCCACGCCCTGGCCGGCGGCCGTCCGTCCGCGTCGAAGACCGGTACCGCTCAGCTCGGCGACACCGGCTCCAACAAGGACGCGTGGATGGTCGGTTACACCCCGTCGCTGTCGACCGCGGTGTGGGTCGGCACCGAGGAGGGCCTGCCCCTCGAGAACAGCTGGGGCGGCATGATCTACGGCTCGGGTATCCCGTCGGACATCTGGAAGGACACGATGGACGGCGCTCTCGAGGGCACCGAGGTCGAGTCGTTCCCGAAGCCGGAACCGATCGCCGGTGTCTCCGGCGTGCCGGCGTGGACCGCGTCGACGACAGCTCCGGCCACCCGTGAGCAGACCACCACCTCGCGTGTCGTGCCGAGTCTTCCCGAGGTTCCGGAGATCACCACGCAGAACGTGGAGATCTTCCCCGGCGTCACCATCCCCGTTCCGGGTGTCGCCCCGCAGACGACCACCCAGAACGCGCCCTCCCGTCCCGGTAACGGCGGTCAGGAGGAGGAGAGCGAGGATACCGGCGGCGGAACCGGCGGTGGTACCGGCGACGACTCCGACGAGGGTGGATCGCCTCCGCAGAACCGCATCCCGGGACTCGAGAGCCCCGCGATCCCGGGCGCGCAGGGAGGCGGATTCCAGGGCGCGCAGGGCGGTAGTCCCCAGGGCGCGTTCGAATACGCTCCGGCCGGGTAGCCTCGCCGCGTGAGCGACGACCGGGGATCCGACGCCCGGCCGGTGGTGTCCGCTGCACCACCGGCCGAGGATCGTCGTTCCCTGGACTGGCGCGACACCCCCGGGCGTACCGACCCGACGGTGTCGCGCCTGACCGCCGTCATCGGCGGTCCGGTGGGCCGGCACGCCGTGCTCGGGCGCACCCGCTTCTTCACTCCCCTGCGGGCGATGTTGCTGCTCGCGGTCGTCTTCCTCGCCTTCGGCTGGTTCACGAAGGCGGCCTGCGTCCAGCAGGGACCCGTCGGTCCCGACGGCGCGCTCGGCCTGGACTGGAGCGGCAACCGGCAGTACGTGGCGATGTGTTATTCCGACATCGTTCCGCTCTACGGTGCCGAACGGCTCGCCGAGGGCGCCTTCCCGTACCGGACGTCGTGGGAGGAACCCGGCCCGGACGGGCAGGTGCAGACCCGGTACATGGAGTATCCGGTGCTCGCGGGGCTCTACCAGTACGGCTCGATGCGCATCGCGAAGGCGTGGGACGCCACACCGTGGCTCCCCGATGCACTGCAGGTCGCGATCTACTTCGCCGTCGTCGCGGTCGGTCTCGCGCTCGCCTGGCTCGTCACGGTGTGGGCCACCGCGATGTCGGCGGGCCGCAGGATCTGGGACGCCGCGCTCGTCGCGGCGTCACCACTGGTCGTGGTGCACGCCTTCACGAACTTCGATGCCCTGGCCACGGCCTTCGCCGCGGGTGGTCTGCTGGCGTGGGCCCGCCGTCGACCGGTTCTCGCCGGCGTCCTGCTCGGCCTCGGTGCGGCGACGAAGTTGTATCCCTTGCTGTTGCTCGGTCCGCTGCTGGTGCTGTGCCTGCGGACCGGCCACCTGCGGTCGTTTGCCCGCACCGCGGGAGCGGCCGCCGCGGCGTGGCTAGTGGTGAACCTGCCGATCATGGTGCTGTACCCGAGCGGGTGGGCGGAGTTCTTCCGACTCAACTCCGATCGCGGAGCGGATCCGGATTCGATCTACAACGTGCTGCACTCGTTCGTGGGCTGGCCGGCCTGGTCGGCCTCGACCTTCAATGGGGTCTCGCTCGTGTTGTTCGCCGCGGCCTGCGCCGCGATCGGGTGGATCGGGCTCACCGCGCCGCGCCGTCCCCGCCTCGCGCAGCTGTGTTTCCTTCTCGTCGCGGCCTTCCTGCTCACGAACAAGGTGTGGAGTCCGCAGTATTCGCTGTGGCTCGTGCCGCTCGCCGTGCTGGCCGTACCCCACCGGCGCGCACTGGTCGCCTGGATGACGATCGATGCGCTGGTGTGGGTTCCGCGCATGTACTACTACCTCGGTCCCGATCGGAAGGGGCTGCCGGAGCAGTGGTTCACCGCCACGGTCTTCCTGCGCGACGTCGCCGTCGTGGCACTGTGCGCGGTTGTGCTGTGGCAGATCCGGCGTCCGGTGCGGGATCCCGTGCGGTACGGCTTCGTCGACGATCCCGTCGGTGGTGTGCTCGACCAGGCTCCCGACCGTCCGCCACGATGGCTGCCCGCCAGGTTGCGACCTGCTCACCATCGGGTCACAAGAGAAGAATCATCCGAACGAGGGATGTCGGAGACTTCGTCGGTCCCCTAGGCTCGGGAACGAGCACGAGGGGGGACAATGGCGAACGGCGGACGGGGATTCGGAGCGGGGACGGATGTCACCGCCTCACAGTTCACGACGTGTGAGTTGGCGTGGACGGTCGCGAGCGGCGACGCCACCGCGATCCCACGACTTCTGCGCGACCTGCATCCGCTCGTGATCGCCTACTTCCGGGCCCGTGCGAAAGCTGCCGGAGGTACCTTCGCCGACGCCGATCGTCTCGCCCTGGCCGCCTGCCGTGCGATTCTCGCCGGGCTCACCGCGCCGTCCGGAGCCGACCGACCTTTCCTGCGGTTGGCCTACACGCTGGTCGCCGACGCGGCCGATGCCGAGTTCGCGAGCCCGCGGGCCTTCCCTCTGACCCGACTCCAGCAGGAGATCCTCATCCTGCGCACCATCGTGGGTCTCGACTCGTGGCAGACCGCGGTGGCGCTCGCCGTGGCGCCGGGACGGGTCGGTGTCGAGCAGCACGCGGCGCTGAGTTCCCTGCGCGCGGCCTGAACCGGGTGGACAGAGTCCGCATCCACGGGTGCGAGATGAACAGCCGCCTCGCCGCTTCGGTCTTCGAGTCCGCTGCCAGTCAGGTGAGCAGAACTTCCTTTTCGCGGGCGGGGTAACTCCCGGGGAGTGGTGGGAATCTGGTGAGGACATCCGGACAGGTCCACGGCGTGTCGATCCCTCACCGGGGGTGGGCCATCGCGTAGTGATCAACGAGTGAACTACCACAGTGACTCACAGAAAGCAGCTATGCGATGACCCACGATCATCCTGCCCTGCCCTGCCCTGCCCTGCCCTGCTCGCTCAGCTCGACGCACTCACCGGCGCCGACAGCGCCAGCGTGTTCGCCGAACTGATCAGCACCGGCCTGCAGGCCTGCAGGCGCTGATCGAAGCCGAGGCCACCGACAAACTCGGTGCCGGCCGGTATGAGCGCACCGCCACCCGCACCACGCAGGCGTTGAGTTTGGCCAGGGTTCGTTTTGCCGAGATTCGCAGTACGAACTACCAGCCAGAGATAGGCGGCCGCACCGACGCGCACCACAGGCATCGGATCGGACCAGCTGCCGAACCACATTCGTGGGGCGTACCCGCACCTGCACGCGGGTACTCGCCCGGCCATGGCCACCGATCGCACCCGCGCAGATCCGTCGCTGCGACTGTCCGTCGGCCGGGAGCAGGTCGTGATCGACAACCGGTACGAGACAGCCTCGATCGTCAACGACGTCCTGATCGCGGTGTTCTTCACCGTCGGCAGCGTGTTGTTCTTCTTCGACTCCACCCAGACCGCCGGCACCTGGCTGTTCTTGCTCGGCTCGCTCGATTTTCTCGCCCGGCCTGTGATCCGCCTGAGCCGGCGCACTCATCTGCGACGGCTGGGACATCACTCCGGCGCCACCGGCGGTGACTACGACTACTGACCGTCCCGATCTGGGTCCGCGATCCGCGCACGAGCCCGCTCGTTGAGCCGTGCAGGATTGCCAGAGGTCGATCCGGGAATGCGACGGTCATGCACATCGATGTCGTTCTCGCCGTGGTCGGCGCGCTCGGCGTGGTCGTGGCAGCGATTTCCTCGACGATGCGACGCCTGCCGTTGTCCGAACCCCTACTCGGTCTGCTTGCCGGGGTACTGCTCGGTCCCCAACTGCTCGATGCGTTGCCGATTGCACCGGTGACGGTCGAGCACGGTCTGTTCCATGAACTCGCCCGGATCCTGCTGGCCGTGTCCGTCATGGCGGTTGCGTTGCGTTATCCCATCGCCGCGGTGCGTCGCCACCGCCGCGCACTGGCCGTGTTGCTGTTGATCGTCATGCCCGCGATGGCGGCGATCTCGGCCGGACTCGGATGGGCGATGGCCGGTTTACCGTTGGCCGCGGCGCTGCTGTTCGGCACCGCGATCTGTCCCACCGATCCGGTGCTGGCCTCGAGTGTGGTCACCGGCGATCTTGCAGAACGTGACCTTCCCGCCCGGGACCGACAGCTGCTCTCGCTCGAATCCGCCGCGAACGACGGCCTGGCGCTGCCACTGGTGGTCGCCGCGATCGCGGTCGCCGGCCCACTCAGCGCCGGTGCGGCGGTCACCGAATCACTGTGGCAGGTCCTCGGCGCCCTGGTCGCCGGCGCACTCCTCGGCGCCGTCGGCGGTGCAGCACTGCGACTGGGTGACAAGCACGGCGCCACCGCACACGGCCCGGCCCTGTTATTCACCGTTGTGCTTGCCCTGGGCATCCTCGGCGTGGCCGGTCTGCTGCACGTCGACGGGGTGCTCGCCGTATTCGTCGGCGGCCTGGCCTTCAACGCCGTCGGCACCGGCGCCGAACGGACTTCCGAAGTCGAGATCGACGAGGCCGTCAACAGGTTCGCAGTCCTGCCGTTGTTCTTCCTGCTCGGCGCCGCCCTGCCGTGGCAACAGTGGGCCGAGCTGGGCTGGAAGGCACCCGCCCTGGTGGTCGCTGTCCTGCTTCTGCGGCGGATCCCGGTCGTACTGTTGTTGCGACGGCCACTGCACCTACCGCTGCGCGACGCGGTGTATCTCGGCTGGTTCGGGCCGGTGGGGGTATCCGCATTGTTCTATCTGACGATGGAAGCCGAACGCCTCGGCGTCGACGACGCCGTGCTCGGCGCCGGCACGCTCGTGCTGACCGCAAGCACGGTCGCGTTCGGTCTCACCGGCGCGGCGGGACGCAAACTCTACATCCGGGCCGGAGCAGGACGAGGCGATCGCGTGCAACCGACCCCTGATAGGGACCGGAGGTAGACGGCAATGACGTGGTTACTCAGTGCGCTCGGCGCAGGGGGAGCCCCCCGGCACTCATCGCAGGGGCGTTGCGGGACATCTATGCAACGTTGTGGCATCCCCACGGGCTGGGCACGCTGAGCCGCTGGGTGTGCCGAATCATCTGGTCGATCGCCGGGAGGATCTGCCGGCACGGCCTGCATCACCAAACCCCTCGACTTCGATCAGTTCGCCGACGTGATCCGCAAGATCGACAACTCTTTCTTGCATGTGGTGCGGCTACCCGGCCACCCTCCCACACCCAGCACGCTCTGAGTCCGAGCGGCCGGCAGAGTTGAGATCACCGCGACGCTCGCCTTCCGGCTCGTCGAACGTGGCGGCGGACGGGACGAGGCGAACCAGGCCGCTGCCTGGGCTGAGGTCACCGCGATCGCCGCTACGCGCACACCCTTTCTGCCCGCGGCCTCGAGGAGCGTGACCGGTAGCCCTGTCGTGAGAGGGACGGATCATTCCGGGCACGAATTGACCCGGACCGCACCGAGTGATTGCAATCGCATAACCATCAACCCACATCCTCTCTCCTGCCTTGGCACGCCTCCACCGCGTTACTAGGGTGGACCGTAGAAACGAAAGCGCAAGATCCACCGCCGATTTCACGATGCACCATAGATCGCAACAGTTGCTTCGCCGCAACGAACAGCGTATCGGAGGGCGCACCCGCCGGGTAACGCCGATCGGATCGAGCACCCAGTCCCGCACACAGCACACATCGGGTTGGGACGGCGGACCGAGCACCGTGCGCGATGCCGCCGCTTTCGTGGATTGGAGCACACGATGCGAACCAGAAGCCGCCTGTCCGGCCTGCTCAGCCTCCTGATACTGATCTGGTTGATCATCGGCGCCGTCGCCGCAGGACAACGCGGATACTACGGTGACGCCTCGACCAACTGCGCCAGCGTCGGCACCATCGCCGTAACCATCGTGGCCGGACCCCTGAACTACATGGGCATCAACCCGACCGTGGACTGCGAGTATCCGCAACCCACCAGCTGAGCAGGATCATGAACTCGCACTTCTTTCTCCCCCGGACCGTGACCACCGAATGGATCAAGCTGCACCTGGACCGCATGTACGCGCCGACCTCAGCAGACCGGCCCGAGCGCGACATCCCGGTCGGCGACACACGGCCGAACACCTCCACCGAACCGCACTGAACTCGCCTCGGACAGCGCGTGGCGCCCATGTCGAGCACCCCTCGAGATCTCGACCCCTCACACTGCCTCGCAGCAGTGATGTCACATCGCCCCGTGCGGCCCATGTAAAGCATGCTGAGGAACATCGATGAATCCCTACTATCCCCTCGCTGTCGCCATCTACCTCCTCGTGGCCGTGTGGCAGGGCACCCTCGGCACATTCTGACCACCCACGGGATCGCCCTGGTGCCTGCTTCGGACCGATGAAGGGAGAAACCGATCATGCGTACCCACAACTCACACCCCGCCCGGCGTTCCGGTGACGCCGACCCAACCCCCACCGGGTCCGCAGACCACACCGCACCCGCAGCTGGAGCGGTCGAACCGACCCGCACCGGCCGGATGCTGGTGGCACTGACAGTAGGAGCTGTGGTCACCATCGCGCTGCTGGTGTTCATCCTGCAGAACACCGAACGCACCGCCATTGCCTTCTTCGGCTGGAATTTCACCCTCCCGCTGGGCGTGGCGCTACTGTTCGCAGCTCTGGCGGGACTGCTGATCGCCGCGGTGATCGGCGGCGCCCGGATCTGGCAGCTGCGCCACGCCTACCGCAAAGCGCAGTGATCCGGCGAACGTCCGAACCGACGCCCGGTCGATCACGACGAAAGGAGACCCTGTGGAACCCCCTGCACGACATCGCCTACCCACCCACCGCATCTCGGCCGCGCGTCGCCGCGCCTGGTCGCTCCTCGTTCTCGCGTTGACGGCGCCCCTGCTCGTCGCATGTGGGGCAGGGCAGATCACCCAAACCGATACCCAGCAGGCCGCCATCAACGGCACCAACGCCGAACTCGGCGACCTGCTGCTGCGCAATGTGTACTTCGAGGCCGAACCCACCGATCCAGCCGTCCCCCGATACGGACAGGTCACACTCTCCTTCACCGTCATCAACCAGTCCTCCACCCCCGACCGGCTCGTCTCGATCGACTCCCCCGCCGGAGAGTTGACACTCGATGCCTCCGATCAGGTACGCGAACTTCTGCCCGGCAGTTCCCTGGCCGCCGGAGAACCCATCGAACAACTCCGACCGACCACGGCACCGGATCGACCTCTGACGGTGCGCGGCCGATTCCCCGCCGAAGCGATCCGCCCCGGCCTGACCCACCCGGTGACCTTCACCTTCGAACGAGCCGGCACGGTCACCTTCGAGGTGCCCTTCGACGCCTGGACCCCGAACGAACCGCTGCCCACCGAGCGGCCGCTCCCGCCCCAGCCGGCGAGCCCTTGATATCTCGACGTCTCTGCACGACAGGAATTCTCAACCATTCTCACACCGATGCGGCCCTGCCCTTCGCGGTGTACGCCCTCGATGACCCGGTCCGTGTGGTCATCGACGTCGCCCCCTGATTCAGGAACGCACCCAGGAATCCCGGCACAGCGACAACTGCCTCGACCCACCGGCACGACCCACCCCGGCATCGGCCGAGCGGAGTTCTCAGCCCGAGCACCGACCATCGGGTTCGTAGGCGAACATGAACATGCACATCCGGGCCACGCCCGTTGTCGCCGGGCGGCCCAGGAAGCCCGCACCCGGGCCGTAGTCGACGGGGACGCCGCGCCGAAGTCCGCACGGTTTGTGACAGTCACCGCGAAGGGCCGGCGGCTGGACACTGCCTCGCTCGAACGCGCCAGGATGCTCGTCGGCCTGAAAGGCTACGTCACCAACCTTCTTGTCTCCCTGATGGATCCGAGCGAGATCATCGGCAAGTATCACGAGTTGTGGCATGTCGAACAGTCGTTCCGGATGTCGAAGACGGATCTGCGGGCCCGGCCGATCTTCCACCGCACCCGCGATGCGATCGAGGCGCACCTGACGGTGGTGTTCGCGGCATTGGCGGTCTCCCGGGTGGTGCAGGAACGCAGCGGTCTCGCGATCGTCAAGGTCGTCAAACTGCTGCGTCCGCTGCGGTCGGCGACCATCGCGATCAACGGCACCCGACACATCTTCCCACCGCAGGTCGACGCCGACCTACAAGGACTGCTCGAACGGATTTCGGGGTCCTCACTCACGCACTAACGAAAGGAGCCAACTCGGGCGGCGGAGGACGGTCGAATGGTTTGCCGCTGTGGGACATCGCCGATACCGTTGCGGCGGTGGAACTGCCGTCTCTGAGCCCATCCGTCGAGGATCGGTTCAGCGGTGCCGCGGCACTGTCGAAGACCGGATCACTCGCTGCAGCAGGAACATCCGGCGGGTCCGTGCACCTGTGGATCTGGCGGACCCTGCAGCGCCGCAGTTCGCCGGGACAACCGAGGGCGTCGTCACGGTGTCGTCGGAGTGGTCGAGTTCGCTCCCGACCGACCCGTCGTGGCGGTAACGGCGACGGGGAACGCGAAAGTCGCGATCGTCGGCGCCTCCGATCTCGCTGCTCCGCGTGTCGTCGGCACCTTCGAAGCCGACAACTATCCGTACATGCTGTCGTGGCATCCCACTGCCGACATCGTGGCTGTAGCGAGTGCCGGCGGTCTCGTCGAACTGTGGGATCTTTCCGATCCCACCGACCCGACTCGGATCTCCGAGTCGTCCGGATTCGAGAGTCAGGCGCAGACGGTCGCGTTCGGTGGCGACGGAACGATCCTGGCCGCGGCGAGCACCGACCGCAGTGTGCGCCTGTGGGATGTCGCGGAGCCTGCCGCCCCACGCGAACTGGCACGGATCACCGGGCCGGCGGACGCGGTGTACTCGCTGCACTTCTCCCCCGGCGGGGATCGTCTCGCGGCGGGCGTCGGCGACGGGTCGGCGTGGATCTGGGACGTCACCCGACCGGACTCCCCCATCACCCACGCGGTGCTCACCGCCTACGGAAGCCGGGTCTACGACGCCACCTTCACGCACGACGGAGCGGTGCTCGTCGGAGGTGGTCCCGACCGTTCCGTACGGCTGTGGCAACTCGACCCCGAGCCCGTCGCGGCGACACTGTGTTCCACCGTCGGCACTCCGGTGACCGAGGACGAATGGGAACGGCACCTGCCGGGTGTTCCCTTCCGGCCGCCGTGCGGCGACACGGCGTGAATCGGAATGGCCGGAAGATGTTCCGACCGAGACAGATTCATCCGATAGCAGGATACGCACAGGCCTCGCGGTGTGGGAACGTCCTGGTGGGGGATTCAACGCATCGATCATCGGAGGAAGCATGTCTCGTATTCGCAGGTCGGGTCTGCGCGCGGTTCTGACGGCGGTCACGGTGGCGGCGGTCGCATTCGGTGCGCCCGTTGCCGCTTCGGCCGCTCCCACCGGCAGCGCCGGCAGCAACGATCTGCCCGGCAGCGTGTCCGAACTGCCCGGCAGCGTGGTGGATCTGGGTGGACGGGCGATCGATCTGGGCAGTGCGATCCTGGGCAACGGATCATCGCTGCCGACGACCCAGCAGTGCAACCAGTCGCGGCAGTCGGGAGGGGAAGGTGTCACCGGCACCTACCACGAGTTGGGTCGCAGTGGTGAATGTGCCGGCAGGTAGCGCATCCTCGATTCTCGTCCGAGTGACCGGGGATCCCGGGACGGACTGGGACTACCTGGTCAACTGCCCGATCCTCTGACGGTCAGATCCGTAGGGCGGTGAACGGCGCGACCGGGATGTTGCGCACGACGAACCACATCGCCGTCAGGATCAGCACGAGGTGCGGGGGCCACCGGTATCGCGTCCACCGCGGCATCGGTGTGCCCCGCGCCCTGCTCCACGTCCACAGACCGAAGGACACGGTGAGCACGGCCAGCGCGACGAGACCGAGGGCGTTGTAGTGCAATGCTGCCGGCACGTCGAGATGGACGAGCGAATACAACATCCGCGACGAACCGCAGCCGGGACACAGGATTCCGAACAGTGAGTAGGTGGGGCACGGCGGAATGACCCCGCCCGGCGTGGTCGGGTCGGCCCACGCCACCGCGGCGCACACCGCGACCGCACCCACGGCGATCGCCATGGGGGCTGCGAGCGCGCGCCTCGTCCTCATCGCACCGTGCGCTCCTCGAGCCGGGCGCGTACCCCGGGCCACTCGTCGTCGGTGAGGGAGAACAGCGCGGTGGTCCGCCAGCTGCCGTCGCGGCGCCTGCGGTGCTTGCGGAGCAGGCCCTCCTCGGTGGCGCCGAGCCGGCGCAGGGCGTCGCGCGAACGGGTGTTGCGTTCGTCGGCGTGCCAGGTCACGCGCACGGCCCCGAGGTCGTCGAAGGCGCGCTGCAGCAGAAGCAGTTTCGACTCGCTGTTCACGTGGGTCCGCTGCACCCGGGTCGACAGCCAGGTGTAGCCGATCACCAGTGTGCGGTGGGCCGGTTCGAGGAGGTAGTAGGACGTCGACCCCAGCACCTCGCCGGTCGCCCTGTCGACGATTGCGTAGGGCAGCCGGGACGGATCGGCCACGGCCTCGCGCACGAACGTGCGCGCGTCGTCGAGGTCGCGGATCACAAGGTGTGCCCAGGCGAAGATCGTGTCGGGATCGTCGGCGGCCTTCAGCAGACCTTCGACGTGCGCGTCGGCGAGGGGCTCGAGTCGGATACGAGGGCCCTCGAGGACGGGATGTTCCATCCAGTTATCGTTCATTGCGCTCTCCCGGTCGTCGTCGGACGGCGAGCGTAGCCCGTCCGTTCCGTCTGCTGCCACGGAGTTCTGGGCGGGACGCGCAGGAAGACGAAGAACAGCACGACCAGCAGGACCGCGCGTCCCCACACTCCGATGTGGACGAGCGTGAGCGGCAGGGCCATGTCCGTTTCGCCGGCGGTCGCGGCGAACCACCGGAAGATGCCGATGCCGATGGCGAGATCGGCGAGCAGATAGGCGACGACGAGACCCCATGGCACGCGCAGCAGAATCAACATCGGCAGCAGCCACAACGTGTACTGCGGTGAGTGCACCTTGTGGAAGAGCATGAACCCGCACAGCATCGCGGCCCCGGTACCGAGCCACGGATAGACGCCGTCGCGGAAATATCGGCGCCATCCGAGCCACAGGGCGAGCGCGAACGACAGCGCGATCAGCGTCGGCGACAACTGGGCCACCAGCTCGTTGTACTGGGGGGTGTTCTCGTATTCCTGGTAGCCGCCCATCAGCGGCCGCAGACCCCAGTACCAGATGGAGTTGCTGGTCCCGTCCGCTTCCCGGTTCTGCTGGAAGGCGAACGACGCCCGCCAGCCCTCGTAGCCGAGGATCGCGAAGGGCAGGTTGATCGCGGCGACCGTCGCTGCCGCCGTGCCCGCGACGGCGAGGGCGCCGGGGACGTCCCGCTTCCGATCGGGTGAGCTCCCGCCGGTGAGAACATAGGCCATGAGCGGCAGAACGAAGATGCCCGGATAGAGCTTGAGACAGAAGCCCACGCCCAGCAGCACTGCCGCGACCACTCCGCGAGTCCGCAGCGGCCAGCGTTCGATCGTCAGCACCGCGACGGCGGTGACGGTGACCGCCACGACCGGCAGGTCCCAGTTGAGGAAGGCGTAGAGCACGAGCGGCGGCGTGAGCGACCACAACAGCGCGGCCCATCCGGCCATCCGGGCGAGCAACCACGCGGTGACCAGCCCGAAGGGGGCGAGCAACAACGCCGACTGCAGGAGGAACTCCGCATCGGTGTGGGCACCGATGGCCCCGATCCACATGAGCACCCCGCTGAGCACGGGGTACTCGACGGTGCCCCCGGTCAACGCTCCCGACGAGGTGATGCCCCCGTCGACGAAGGGGAAGACGTGGAGGTTGATGCCGCGGCCGATCCACAACTGCTGGATGTCGGAATAGCAGACGTCGGCGTCCTTGATGTCCTCGAACCGCAGCGTGCGGCCCTCGGCGTCGAAGGTGGGGCCGGCGCACCGGGCCTTGTTCAGGTAGCCGAACCACATCATCACCGCGCACGTCAGGACGGCGACGAGCGAGACGGTCCCGGAGCTCGTGCGCATGTCCTCACCCTAGGACAAATCCCCTGCCCGCGACGGTCGGCGATTTCGCTGGTCGCCGGGCCGTCGTGTACCCTTCATGGGTTGCTGACGCAACGACCCTCCTGTCACGGAACGTCCGTGACCGTTCACAGTCCATAGGAGGTGATGAGGTCTTATGCGTCATTACGAATTGATGATCATCCTGGACCCCAGCCTGGACGAGCGCACTGTCGCTCCCTCGCTGGAGACGTTCCTCAACGTCATTCGCCAGGAAGGCGGCAAGGTCGACAAGGTCGACGTGTGGGGTAAGCGCCGTCTCGCCTACGAGATCGCCAAGAACAGCGAAGGCATCTACGCGGTGATCGACATCAGCGCGACGCCTGCTGCCGTTGCAGAGCTGGATCGCCAGCTCGGCCTGAACGAGTCGGTGCTCCGCACCAAGGTTCTGCGCCACGGCAAGTGAGCCTGTCGGCGCCGGGCCGTAGGCTCTGGCGCATCAGGACTCCCCACACTGCAGGAGGAACCACATGGCAGGCGACACCGTCATCACCGTGGTCGGCAATCTGACCGCCGACCCCGAACTGCGTTTCACCCCCGCGGGTGCTGCGGTTGCGAACTTCACCGTTGCATCCACGCCCCGCGTGTTCGACCGTCAGTCCAACGAATGGAAGGACGGCGAGGCTCTGTTCCTGCGCTGCAACATCTGGCGTGAGGCAGCGGAGAACGTGGCCGAGAGCTTGACTCGCGGCTCGCGTGTGATCGTGCAGGGCCGGCTCAAGCAGCGCAGCTACGAGACGCGTGAAGGCGAGAAGCGCACTGTCGTGGAGCTCGAGGTCGACGAGATCGGCCCCTCGCTCCGTTACGCCACGGCCAAGGTCACCAAGGCCGGTCGCGGTGGCGGTGGCGGAGGCTTCGGTGGTTCCTCCGGTGGATCGGGCGGTGGCCGTCCCGCTCAGAACACGAACGTCGGCGGAGACGACCCGTGGGGCGACGCCCCGCAGTCGGGTTCCTTCGGTGGTTCCGGGGACGACGAGCCTCCGTTCTGATCCGACCTCGATCGGAACATCCAAAATTACGGAGAACGACCATGCCTAAGTCGCCCGCGCGCGAGAAGGTTTTGAAGAAGAAGGTCTGCACCTTCTGCAAGGAAAAGAACGTGCAGATCGATTACAAGGACACGACGCTGCTGCGCAAGTACGTCAGCGATCGCGGCAAGATCCGCGCTCGCCGCGTCACCGGCAACTGCGTGCAGCACCAGCGCGACGTCGCTGTTGCTGTCAAGAACTCTCGTGAGGTGGCTCTGCTCCCTTACGTCTCGACGACTCGCTGAGGAAAGGGAGGGACACGATGAAGCTCATCCTTACTGCTGACGTGGACAACCTCGGTGCGCCTGGCGACACCGTTGAGGTCAAGGACGGCTACGGCCGCAACTACCTGCTGCCCCGCGGCCTGGCGATCGTCGCCACCCGTGGTGCCCAGAAGCAGGTCGAGGGCATCCGCCGTGCCCAGGAGGCTCGCGCCGTGCGTGGCCTCGAGCACGCTCAGGAGCTCAAGGCCGCCATCGAGGGCCTCGAGGACGTTTCGCTGAGCGTCAAGACCTCGAGCGACTCGGGCAAGCTGTTCGGCTCGGTCACCGCTGCCGATGTCGCCGGTGCTCTCAAGGCTGCCGGTGGCCCGGTTGTCGACAAGCGCATCATCGAGCTGCCCAAGGCCCACATCAAGGCGACCGGCAAGCACCAGATCGTCGTGAAGCTGCACCCGGATGTCACCGCGAAGTTCACGCTGAACGTCGTGGCTGCCTGATTCTGGCCCCTCGAGGAGCCCCGCGCCTGGTCGGCGTGGGGCTCCTCGTCGTCTGTGCACAGCCTGTGGATAAACCGGGGGGTAAACCACACCGTTGTGACTCCTCGGAATGTCGTTCGGGGAACGAATGGGTGAACACGCCCGGCCCTCCGACACGCCGAAATTCTTCTTCTCCACACGTGTGAACAGACATTTTTCTGCTCCTACCTGCAGTTATGAGAGATGTGAGATGTGTTGTCCCCAGGTTGTACACATCCCGTGCACAAGGCTGTCCTCCTCTTTCCACAATTCATCCCCAACTGTGTGCACAACCCGAGTTGTGGAGGGTCATCCGGATCCCTAACGTCGGGCGCACGACTCCACACACAGGATGTCGGTAGGGGCGAGTAGAACCGGACACGAAACCCCGGGTACCGACACCGGGAGTGCGTGCAGGTATCCGCCGGAGCACAGCGCGCCGGACGGGGACATGTGGAGGAAGGCAGGCACTGCAGTGGCCGTCGTTGACGATCGTGGAAATCCCGAATATTCGGGACCTCCCGAGGAACCGAGTGGAGACTTCGGTCGACAGCCCCCTCAGGATCTCGTGGCCGAGCAGTCCGTGCTCGGTGGCATGCTGCTGAGCAAGGACGCCATCGCCGACGTCCTCGAAGTGCTGAGGCCCGGCGACTTCTACCGTCCGGCCCACCAGGCCGTGTACGACGCGATCCTCGATCTCTACAGCCGTGGCGAACCCGCCGACCCGGTCACCGTGTCGGCCGAGCTCGACCGGCGCGGCGAACTCAAGCGTCTCGGCGGAGCCGCCTATCTCGTCACGCTCACCCAGACCGTCCCCACCGCGGCCAATGCCGGCTACTACGCCGAGATCGTCGCCGAGAAGGCCGTCCTGCGTCGTCTCGTCGAGGCGGGCACGCGCATCGTCCAGTACGGCTACGCCGGCGCCGACGGCCAGGACGTCGCCGAGATCGTCGACCGCGCGCAGGCGGAGGTCTTCGAGGTCGCCGAACGACGCACCACCGAAGACTTCGTGCCGCTCGAAGAACTCCTGCAGCCCACGATGGACGAGATCGACTCCATCGCCAGCCGTGGCGGTATCTCCCTCGGCGTGCCCACCGGCTTCGCCGAACTCGACGAGCTCACCAACGGGCTGCACGCCGGCCAGATGATCATCGTCGCCGCGCGTCCCGGTGTGGGTAAGGCCCTCGCGCTCGACACTCCCCTGCCCACCCCCACCGGCTGGACCACGATGGGCGAGGTCGGTGTGGGCGACGAACTCCTCGGCGCCGACGGCCGCCCCACCCGCGTCCTCGCCGCCACCGACGTCATGCACGGCCGGCCGTGCTTCGACGTCGTGTTCTCCGACGGCACCGTGATCGTCGCCGACGAGCAGCACCAGTGGCGCACCGGCGACGGCGCGATCCGCACCACGGGCGAACTCGCCGCCACCGCCGACGCCGGGCACACCGTCGCGAACACCGAGGCACTGTCGTTCCCGGCAACCGAGCTGCCCGTCTCCCCCTTCACGCTCGGTGCGTGGCTCGGCGGCCCGTCGTCCGATCCCGAACTGCACATGCGTATCGACGGCGAAGGTGGTTTCACGAGCGCCCTCGTCGCGCTCGGCGCCCACATCCCCGCCGAATACCAGCGGGCATCCGAACCGCAGCGTCGCGAACTCCTCGCGGGTCTGCTCGACGCCGGTGGAGAGATCGACGACGACGGCACCATCCGGTTCGTCGGCTCGTCCGAGCGTCTGGTGCAGGGCGTCGCCGAACTCCTGTCGGGCCTCGGTTACGCGCCGGTGCTCGACGGCACCGATATCTCCTTCGCCACCGCCGACGACGTCTTCGTCCTGCCCAGCAAGGCCGTGCGGCACAAGGAATGCCGCGCTACCGTGCCGCGCGAGCGCCGCATCGTCGCCGTCCGCCCGGTTCCCTCGGTCCCGGTGCGGTGCGTCGAGGTCGACGGCGACCACATGTACCTCGCGGGTCGCGCGATGGTGCCCACACACAACTCCACGCTGAGCATGGACTTCATGCGGTCGTGCTCCATCAAGCACGGCATGGCGTCGGTCATCTTCTCGCTCGAGATGGGCAAGACCGAGATCGTCATGCGTCTGCTGTCCGCGGAGGCGAAGATCAAGCTCGGCGACATGCGATCCGGACGCATGACCGACGACGACTGGACGCGTCTCGCCCGCCGCATGAGCGAGATCAGCGAAGCGCCGTTGTTCATCGACGACTCACCGAACCTCACGATGATGGAGATCCGCGCAAAAGCGCGGCGGCTCAAGCAGAAACACGACATCCGTCTCATCGTCATCGACTACCTGCAGCTCATGTCGTCCGGCAAGAAGGTCGAGTCGCGTCAGCAGGAGGTCTCCGAATTCTCGCGTAGCCTCAAGCTTCTCGCGAAGGAACTCGAGGTTCCGGTCGTCGCGGTGTGTCAGCTCAACCGTGGTCCCGAGCAGCGCACCGACAAGCGGCCGCAGGTCTCCGACCTCCGTGAGTCGGGCTGCCTGCCGGCGACCACACGCATCATGCGCGCCGACACCGGTGCCGAAGTCACGCTCGGCGAGCTGCTCGAGTCGGGTGAACAGCCCCTCGTGTGGTCGCTCGACGAACGCATGCGGATGGTCGTCCGGCCGATGGTGAAGGTCTTCCCCAGCGGCCGTAAGGAAGTCTTCCGGTTGGAGCTGGCCTCGGGGCGTCGTGTCGAAGCCACCGCGAACCATCCCTTCCTCACCATCGACGGCTGGATGCCGTTGGGCGAGTTGGTCGCCGGTGAGCGTGTCGCAGTGCCGCGTGCGGTGCCCGCACCCCTCGACGTGATACCCGCATCCGACGACGAGGTGGCCGTTCTCGCGGACACTGCCGTGGCCGGCCGACTGATCCCCACCCGCGCGTTCTCGCTCCCCAAGGAGCAGGTCGCCGAGCTCGTCTGCCACATCTGGGAAGACAGCGGTGAGGTCGCATGGGACGCAGGCGCTGCCCGCGCCGTCGTCCGCTACCGGTCGGCGGAGCGTCGTCTGGCCGACGACCTCGCGCGCCTGCTCCTGCGCATCGGCGTGTTCGCGCGGATCACCGATGCCGTCGAGGGCTGGGACCTCACTGTCACCGGGGCGGAGAACCAGGCGGTCTTCCTCCACGACGTGGGCAAGCACGGAACCGCGGCGCAGTGGGTCCTGGCGCAGCTCGGACCGAAGCTCGTCAAGCACAGCCCCGACACCGTCACCCCCGAGATCGAAGCCGAGCTCGGCGAATTGCTCGCCGTCGAACAGCTCGCTCCGATCGGACCGGTCGCGTCCGCCACCCCGCGCACCACCGAGGGTGCACGCTCGCGGCTCGCCCGGGTCGCCGATGTCCTCGACACGGCCGACATCGACATGGTCGCCACCAACAACGTGTTCTGGGACGAGATCGTCTCCGTCACGAGTCTCGGCGAGCAGGACGTCTACGACGGAACGGTGCCCGGCACACACAATTTCGTCGCCGACGGCATCGCGGTGCACAACAGCCTCGAGCAGGACGCCGACATGGTCATCCTGCTGCACCGCCCCGACGCCTTCGAGCGCGACGACCCGCGTGGTGGCGAGGCCGACCTCATCGTCGGCAAGCACCGTAACGGCCCGACCGCGACCATCACCGTTGCCCACCAGCTGCACCTGTCGCGGTTCGTGGACATGGCGCGAGGCTGATACGAGTCGTCGCCCCGCCCGGCGGCGAGGCGACAGATCTCGTCCCGGTTCCGTGATATTCGTAGCGAAAGGCGGTCAGCAGCAGGAGGTTACGCCGGTTTTCGGCGTGGAGTTGTCGTCCTGCTGCTCGTCCGGGGCACCGGTCGTGCAGCATGTTCCGCCGCTGGCTTCCTGCGTGCCGTCGAGATGCTGCGGGCTCGACCCGAAGGTGGCCGAATCCGCCAGGACGGTGTACACCTCCCACTTCTCCCCTGCCGGACCCGTCACCCACGCCTTGTCTTGCGTGGCGTAGCAACAGGTCGTGCCCATCTCCTCGTCGGCGAACAGGCCCGCCTCGGTCAATCGGGCGATCTCGGTGTGCACCTTCTCGGACGAGTCGACCTCGACCCCGAGATGGTTGATCGTGCCGCCCTTGCCCGGGTTCTCGAACAGCACCAGCTTCAACGGCGGATCGGCGATCGCGAAGTTGGCGTAGCCCGGTTCGAGCTTGGCCGGTTCGGTGCCGAACAGTGTCGAGTAGAAGGCGACCGCTTCGGGCAGGTCGTCGACGTCGAGGGCGAACTGGATGCGTGACATGACTGCCTCCACCTGTGTGACATATATCGAATTACCGCCCACAGGATGCTCCTGTACTTCGACATATGTCAAGAAGGTGGTTAGGCTCGAATCATGCCGAAAGCGCTGCCCGTGATCGATGTCCGCGCCCCGATCTGCTGCGCGCCGGTATCGGCTGCGCCGATGCGCGACGACGCCGCCCTCGAGGTCGCGTTGCGGTTGAAGGCCCTGGCCGATCCGGTGCGCATCAAACTCGTGTCGATCCTGCTCACCGCCGACGAAGGTGCGGTGTGCACGTGCGATCTTGCCGCCGGTGTGGATCTGGCGGAATCCACGGTGAGTCATCACCTCGGACAACTACGCAAGGCGGGCATGGTCGAATCCGAGCGACGCGGGATGAACGTCTATCACCGTGCCCGCGCCGAGTCCCTCGAGGCGCTCAGGGTCGTCCTGGATCCGAACTGCTGCCGCTGACGGTCGCACACATATCCTCGAGGTGGAGAAGCGGCGACGAAGGTAGTGATGACGTTCATCAAGATGTGCGGACTGCAGGACGAGGCGACGGTCGATCTCGCCGTCGAACTGGGCGTCGACGCGGTCGGTTTCGTTCTCGTGAAGAGCCCTCGTCGCATCTCCCCGGATCGGGCCGCGACGCTCCGCACCCGCGTGCCGGCGGGAACACTCGCCGTCGGCGTCTATGTGAATGCGTCCCTCGACGAGATCGTCACGACGGCCCGAGCCGCGAATCTCGATCACGTCCAGGTGCACGACCTGCGGTCGGCCGACGACGTGCGCGTGCTGCACGACGCGGGATTCACGGTGATCCGCGCGATCAACACCGGAGGAGCCGAGGCGCTGTCGGAGGACTTCGGCGCCGACCTGTTGCTCGTCGACGGCGCAGTCGCCGGTGCAGGGAAGACATGGGACTGGCAGGACCGCAGTGCCTTGCCGTCCGGCCGGTGGGTCCTTGCGGGCGGGCTGAACCCCGACAACGTGGAGAGGGCACTTTCCACGTCCGGGGCGTGGGGTGTCGACGTCTCCAGCGGCATCGAGGCCGAACGCGGCGTCAAGGATCCGGGTCTCATGCGGGCGTTCGCGCAGGCGGTCCGGAGAAACGCCCCCGAGTGACCCGTCCGGGGGATCCGGCGGCGTCAGTGCGCGGCGTCGGCCTTCTCCCGCCGCGGGATCAGGTGCATGATCAGCACGACGATCGCACCCACGATCAGGCCCACCAGAGCGGATGTCACGGTCCCCGCGGTCCACGACAGCACGCCGCCGAATCCGCCGTGCACGAGCTCGCCGAACCAGTGCTCGAGGTCGTGCAGACGATCGGCAGGCCAATGGAATCCGGCCTCGCCGACATTGACGAGCAGGATGTGCCCACCGACCCACAGCATGGCGGCGATCCCGACCACGGTGAGAACGGTCATCAGCTTCGGCATCGCCTTCACGAGACCGCGACCGACGCGCTGAGCGAAAGTGGACTTCCGTTTCGCGAGCGCCAGGCCGACGTCGTCCATCTTCACGATCAGGGCGACCACGCCGTACACCAGGACGGTGATGAGGACGGCGACGACGATGAGGACGAGCAGGCGAGTCAGGAAGGGTTCGTCCTCGACCGAGGCCAGCGAGATCACCATGATCTCGGCGGACAGGATCAGGTCGGTGCGGATCGCCCCGCCGATCATGGCCTTCTCGAACTCGGGGCCCTTCTCCGCTGCGGTGGCCTCTTTTTCGTGGTGTCCGCCGGTGAGCGCTTCGTAGACCTTCTCGGCGCCCTCGTAGCAGAGGAACAGACCGCCGGCGATGAGCAGATACGGCAGGGCCTGCGGGAGGAACTGACTCAGGATCATCGCGACCGGCAGGATGATCAGAAGCTTGTTGCGGATCGACCCGATCGCGATCTTGCGGATGATCGGCAGTTCGCGATCGGGGGTGAACCCGTGCACGTAGCGGGGGGTGACGGCCGTGTCGTCGACGACCACGCCCGCTGCCTTGACGCTCGCCCTGCCGGCTGCGGCGCCGATGTCGTCTATGGATGCCGCGGCTGCCTTCGCAAGTACCGCGACGTCGTCCAGAAGGGCGACGAGACCACCAGCCACGGGAACCTCCCACAGTTCGGCTGCACCGAGCCGATCGACCGACACGCGATTACGAGTCGTCTCAGAACGCTACCGGACCTGCGATGACGTGCAACGCGGTGTCCGGAGCAGGTCGGGGACGACGTGCGTCCACACCGAGTGCCCTACATGGGCGCCCAGCGTGACAGACCTGTGGGTACCCGGTGGATGCGGTTACCGAACTCGATCATGCCGGTGGCGTCAGTTCGGCGATCAACGCCTCGACCTTCGCCCGGATCTCGTCACGGATCGGACGCACGGCGTCGAGCCCTCGTCCGGCCGGGTCGTCGAGCACCCAGTCCCGGTAGGACGTACCGGGGAATACCGGGCAGGTGTCGCCGCACCCCATCGTGATCACGATGTCGGAGGTCTGCACGGCGTCGGCGGTGAGGATCTTCGGGTTCTCGCCGGAGATGTCGATTCCGACCTCGGCCATCGCCGCGACCGCAGCAGGGTTCACCTCCTCGGCGGGTGCGGACCCGGCGGAACGGACTGTGATGCGATCCCCTGCGAGGCGACTCAGGAACCCGGCGGCCATCTGGGACCGTCCGGCATTGTGCACGCACACGAACAACACGGACGGAACGGCGGTCACGACGCACCTCCGGCACGGGCGACGAAACGTGTGCGCAGGGCCAGAGCGACGTACACGAGTGCGACGAGGACCGGCACTTCGATGAGGGGGCCGACGACTCCCGCCAGTGCCTGTCCGGACGCGACCCCGAACGTGCCGATCGCGACGGCGATGGCGAGTTCGAAGTTGTTGCCCGCGGCGGTGAAGGCGAGTGTGGTGGTGCGTTCGTAGCCGAGTCCTACTGCAGCGCCGAAGAGATACCCGCTCCCCCACATGATCGCGAAGTACGCCAGCAGGGGCAGGGCGATACGTACGACGTCGAGTGGTCGCGAGGTGATCTGTTCACCCTGCAGCGCGAACAGGACCACGATGGTGAACAGCAGTCCGTACAGCGCCCACGGTCCGATGCGCGGCAGGAAGGTCTGCTCGTACCAGCTGCGGCCCTTCGCCTTCTCTCCGAATCGACGAGTGAGAAAACCGGCGACGAGCGGGATCCCGAGGAAGATCAGCACGGATTTCGCGATCTCCCACGGGGAGACGTCGAGCCCGGTCTGCTCGAGGCCGAGCCATCCGGGCAGCACCGACAGGTAGAACCAGCCGAGAGCGGCGAACATGATCACCTGGAAGACCGAGTTGATCGCGACCAGCACGGCTGCGGCTTCCCGGTCGCCGCACGCGAGGTCGTTCCAGATGATCACCATCGCGATGCAGCGCGCGAGGCCGACGATGATCAGACCGGTGCGGTATTCGGGCAGATCCGGCAACATCAGCCACGCGAGCGCGAACATCAGTGCAGGACCGACGATCCAGTTGAGGATCAGCGACGAGATCAACAGGGTGCGGTCGCCGGTGACCGTGTCGAGACGGTCGTAGCGCACCTTCGCCAGTACCGGGTACATCATGATCAGCAAGCCGAGGGCGATCGGCAGCGAGATCCCGTCGATCTCGATGAAACCCAGGGCTTCTCCGAGTCCGGGAATCATGCGGCCGAGCAGCAGGCCGACGACGATGGCGGTGCCGATCCACACGGGAAGGAAGCGGTCGAGTGTCGACATCCTGCCCATCACGGGAGTGTCCACCGCAGTTCGCTCACTCATGCGGGTACCTCGGTCGGCTCGATCCCGAGTACATCGGAGAGTTGCCGTAGTGCAGCCGGAACCACCCGGTAGTACACCCAGGTGCCGCGACGCTCGCACTCGAGCAGGGCTGCCTCGCGCAAAACTCTGAGGTGGTGCGAGATCGTCGGTTGGGACAGATCGAACGATCCCGGGATGTCGCACACGCACGCCTCACCGCCGGCATGGCTCGCGACGAGCGACAGCATCCGCAGACGCACCGGATCGCCGAGGGCCTTGAACATCCGGGCGAGGTCGGCGGCGCGATCGCCCGTCAGGGGTTGGCGCACGAGCGGAGAGCAGCAGGCGTCGTCACCCGCGAGATCTTGATTCGACACACGTCTATATTGACAGATGTCGAATCTACGGACGGATCCGGATGGTGAAGCTGCCCGGATCGGACACGGAACAATGGCGGCATGGCCAACTCGCCGTCCGGTGACTCGATGCTCGACCGCGTCGTCCGCATCCTCGAGTCGTTCGACGACACCCAACCCCGCCTGACGGTCGGGAGTCTCGCCCGCAGGTCCGGCATCCCGCAGGCCACGACCTACCGGCTCGTCGGCGAGCTGGTGCAACACGGTCTGCTCACCCGGGACGACGACGGCCGGGTACGGCTCGGTCTGCGCCTGTGGGAACTCGTCGCGCGCAGTGCACCCGCGCGCGATCTGCGGGAGTCGGCGCTGCCCTTTCTGCAGGACGTGCAGTCGGTGGTGCACCAGCACACCCAGCTCGCGGTCCTGCAGGACGACGAGGTCCTCGTCCTCGAACGGCTGTCGGCGTCCGATTCGGTGGTCAACCAGGCCTCGGTCGCGCGTCGGCTCCCCGTCCACGACACGTCGCTGGGCATGTCGATGCTCGCGTTCTCACCTGCGGAGGTGCAGGAAACCTATCGGCGACGACATCCCGAGGTGGAGAAGCGTTTCGCTGCGACGACGAGAGATTTCCGTCGCGCGCTCGCGGAGGTCCGCCGGCGGGGTTATGCGCGCTTCGACGGTGTGCTCGACGAGGGCACCACGGGCATCGCGGTGCCCGTCCTCGCGCGGTCGGGTCATGCCCTGGCGGCGCTCGGCGTGGTGGTGCCCACCGGTGCGTCCCGGCAACAGGCCGTCGTGCCCGTCCTCATGGCCGCTGCCCGCGGCATCGCGCGCGGAGTCGGCGAGCGTCCCCCGGACTGACCAGGTCGTTTTCTCATTGAACGAGAAGTCGACGTGTGCGGTGGGAGAGGCGCACGACACTCGACGGGACGCGAATCGGATATGCGCAGCGAAGGACGAACACATGAACGCAACCCGCACGGTCGTCACCACCGAAGTCGGCATCGTCGGCGGCGGCCCGGCAGGTCTCATGCTCTCCCATCTCCTCGCGAAGGCGGGGATCGACAACATCGTCGTCGAGAAGCGTGATCACGAGACCATCCGGACCACCCACCGTGCGGGGATCCTCGAGCACGGCTCGGTGTCGCTGCTCACCGAGAGCGGAGTCGACACCCGTGTCCTGAACGAAGGGCACCGCCACGACGGCATCGATCTGCGCTTCGGAGGTGAGAGCCACCGCATCGATTTCCGGGACCTCGTGGGTGAGTCGGTGTGGTTGTATCCGCAGAACGAGGTCTTCGTCGATCTGGCCGCCTCGCGCGAACGCGACGGTGGCGATGTGCGCTACAGCGTCTGCGACACAGAGGTTCTCGACATCACCACCGACACACCGAAGATCCGGTTCGCCGAATCCGACGGCAGGCCGGTCGAGATCCGGTGCCGCATCCTCGTCGGAGCCGACGGATCACAGAGCATCTGCCGCAAGGCGATTCCCGGCGACGTCCGCACCGACCACTTCATCGAGTACCCCTTCGCATGGTTCGGGATCCTTACCGAGGCTCCACCGAGTGCACCCGAATTGATCTATGCGCGTTCTGATCACGGATTCGCCCTCATCAGTCAACGCAACGAGTCGGTGCAGCGGATGTACTTCCAGTGCGATCCGTCCGAGGACGCGTCGACGTGGAGCGAGGACCGGATCTGGGACGAGCTTCAGAGGCGTGTCGACGGCCCCGACGGTTTCGAACTGAAGCGCGGCCCCATCTTCGAACAGATGGTCCTGCCGTTCCGCTCGTACGTGTGCGAACCGATGCGGCACGGAAACCTCTTCCTGGCAGGCGATGCCGGCCATACCGTTCCGCCGACCGGTGCCAAGGGACTCAACCTCGCCCTGGCCGACGTCCGGGTGCTCTTCCGCGCGCTCGACTCGTTCTTCTCCACCGGCTCGTCCGACCTGCTCGACGCCTACAGCGACACGGCGCTGCAGCGCGTGTGGAAGGCGCAGAACTTCTCGTACTGGATGACCTCGATGCTTCACACCCGTGAGGACGCAACGCCGTTCGAGAACAAACGGGCGCTGGGCGAACTCGCCGCGGTCGTCGGCTCCCGGTACGGACAGCAGTATCTCGCGGAGGCGTACACCGGCCGGCCCGACCGCTGATCGTCAGGGCGTGCGGGCCAGGAGTTCGTCGAGCCGATCGAGAACCCGCCTGTTGAGGAGGGTGCGGTTGCCCATCTCGCAATGCCCACCCGCACCCTCGGCGTCGATGAACGGGATGAGGGTCACCTTGTCGCCCAACCGATCGACGAACGTTCCTGCACCGCGCGCGAGGGCATCGCTCTCGGCGGCGGTCACCACGACCGGGCACGAGATACGCTCCCCGACCTCGTCGAGCGTGTACGCGTTCATCTCCGCGAACAGTTCCCGGATGTCCGAGACTCCGTTGACCCAGAATCCACGGGCGACGATCTTCCAGCGCAGCGACGGATCCGACTGCACCGCAGCCATGATCGTGTCGGCGTCCTGTGCGCTCATCGAGAGAGGATCGTCGAGGACCTCGGGGGAGAGGCCGAACGCTGCCCCGAGGGCCCGGGTGCCGGCCGCGACGCTCCACTGACCGGGATCGGCGACCACCGCGGCCAGACGATGCTCACCGGATGCTGCGCGCGGCGCGAGATACCCACCGAGACTCCATCCGCTCAGGACGATGCGTTCGGGGTCGACGATGGGGGAGGCCGTCGCATGATCGATCACCGCGCGCACGACCACTTCCCAGTCCGGACGCATCGGCATCTTCTGCTTGTAGAGCATCTCGCCCTGGCCCGGTCCGTCGAACAGGAGACAGTGGTAGCCGCGTCGCAGAGCTGCCACGGCCGATGCGAAGTACATGTCGGTGATCGTGGCGTCGTATCCGTTGGTCAAGACGATGAGCGGCCGCACGCTGTTCTCGTGGCCGGGTGCGGGCATCAGGTAGCCCGGAAGCGTGGTGTCCTCGAACGGAATCCTGGCAACCTTGACGGGTGTGTCCCCGATCGCCAGCCCGGCCTCGAAGGCCGCGACCTGCTTGTCGAAGGCGGCGATCAGACGTGGGTCGACGGGAGATCCGTACAGCGGGTGGTACGCGGTCGCGTAGTAGGCGCTCGCCCGCAGGAACAGCTCGCGTGCCGAGTCGTCGTGCCCGGCGGTCGCGCAGGACTCCGCTTCGGCGACGAGACGGTCCCCGGTCTCGACCCACGCCCGATAGAAGTCCCCGTCGTCACCGTCGCCCACCTGCCGGGCCACTGCGGCGATCTCGCCGAAGTCGGCGCCGCCGTAGGGGATGTAGGCCAGCGGCCAGGTTCCGAACTCGTCGTGCAGATGATCGTGGAACAGCAGACCCATGTCGGTGCTCCTTCGAGCCGAGGTTCACGAATCGGGGTTCTCCCTGCACGGTGACGGCACGATGACGTCACCGCTACCGGAATCAGCGGCTTTCACCCTCGGTTTCGTCTAACAGGAGCTTCGGCTTCGCTCTCCTATACGGCTACGAGCCCATCCGGTGCCTTCTTCGCCAGGCGTCCGGCGAGGGCCGCGCACACCAGGAGCTGCATCTGGTGGAACAGCATGAGCGGCAGCACGATCAGGCCGATGGGCTGGCCGGGGAACAGCACGATCGCCATGGGCAGACCGGTGGCGAGGGACTTCGTGGAGCCGCAGAAGAGGATCGCGACACGGTCCTGATATTCGAAACCGAGTCCGCGCGACGAGTACCAGGTGAGCGCGAGCACGATCGCGAGCAGCACCGCGCACACACCGACGAGGGCGAGCAGGCGGCCGACCGAGATCATCGACCAGATACCCTCGTTCATGCCGCGGCTGAACGCCACGTACACGACCAGCATGATCGATCCGCGGTCGACGAGTTTGAGCGGCTTGCCGTGGGCCTTCACCCAGCCGCCGATCCAGCGCCGCAGGAGCTGACCTGCGACGAACGGCACGAGCAACATCAGCACGATGTCGAGCACGGCCGACCCGCTGAAGGTGACGCCCTGGGTGGACATCGTCAGCGCGACCAGCAGTGGAGTCGCGAAGATTCCGATGAGACTCGAGGCGCTGGCCGAGACGATCGAGCCGGGGATGTTGCCGCGCGCCACCGAGACGAGCGCGATGGCGGACTGCACCGTGGACGGCAGCAGGCACAGGTACAGGACGCCGAGATAGAGCGGGTCGCTCAGGATCGACGGCACGAGCACCTTGGCGGCCAGGCCGAGCAGCGGGAAGACGACGAAGGTCGTGGCGAGGATCGTCAGGTGCAGACGCCAGTGCTCGAGACCCTCGATGGTCTCCTGCGTGGACAAGCGCGCGCCGTACAGGAAGAACAGCAGCCCGATGGCGATCTTGGCGGCCCAGTTCACGCCGTCGAGTACGACCCCGTCGGCGGGCAGCAGAGCAGCGACGGCGACGGTGGCGAGGATGGCGAGCAGGAACGGGTCGAGCCGTCCGAGCACGGGGATCTTGGAGAGCACGAATCGACGGTACGGCAGCCGGATGTCATTACAGAAGACGGTCGCCACGTTTTCTGTAATCGCGATTCGTGATGAAATGGGGTGGTGTTCGATCCGGTGCACCTACGGAGCTTCCTGGCCGTCGAGCGGGAGCGCAGCTTCACCGCGGCCGCCCAGCGGCTCGGCCTGCGGCAGTCGACGGTCAGTCAGCACGTCGCGCGACTCGAGAAGGAGATCGGGCGCCGCCTGTTCGTACGCGACACGCACAACGTCGAGCTCACGGCGGACGGCGCCGACATGGTCGCCTTCGCCCGCGAGATCCTCGATCGCCACGATGCCGCCCGCAGGCACTTCTCGGAGTCGCCGCTCAGCGGCCGGCTGCGTTTCGGGGTCTCCGAGGACCTCGTGCTCTACGAGCTGCCGTCGATCCTCGCCGAGTTCCGGCGTAGTCATCCCCGCATCGATCTCGAACTCACGGTGGATCTGAGCGAGGATCTGCAGCGCCGTCTCGACGACAACGAGCTCGATCTGGTCTTCGGCAAGCGTCGACCGGGCAGCCGCCACGGTGAAATGATCTTCAGCGAGCGTCTCGTCTTCCTGTCCGCCCCCGATTACGTCCTCGATCCGGACGAGCCGACACCGCTGGTGTCCTATCCGTCGCCGGCCCTGACCCGCGACATCGCGCTCGAGGTCCTCCAGCGCAGTGGGCGCGGTGTCCGCGTTGCGTGCACGACCGACAGTCTCAACGGTCTGCGCGCTGCAGCGCTCGCGGGACTGGGCGTGGTGCTGCACGCCGAGCGGCTTCCACCACCCGGTCTCGTCCCGGTGCGCGATCCCCAACGATTGCTTCCCGGTGCGGGTGAGATCGAGTTCGTGCTCATGGCGCGTCGTTCCGTACTCAGCGGCCCGGAGGCGGCACTGCGGGCGGCCATCCTCGCGAATGCGGATCGTGTGCGCGTGTGACGGTGTCGCGGACGGGTATTCCTGTGCCACGCCCGCTGGGGGCGGCAATGTTCACGCCGCAGGAGGAACCGTGTCCACAGACGCGATCGTGTTGCTGAAGGAAGACCACAAGGAGATCAAGAAACTCTTCCGCGACTTCCGGAAGGCCGAGGGGGAGAAGGAGAAGGGCAAGATAGTCGACAAGATCATCGAAGCCCTCACCGTGCACACCTATCTCGAGAACGAGTGCATGTACCCCGAGGTGCGTTCCCTGCTCCCCGATCTCGAGGACGACATTCTCGAATCGTACGAGGAGCACCACGTCGCCGACGTGCTCGTCATCGAACTGGCCGGGATGAAGCCCGACGCAGAGCGTTTCGACGCGAAGACGACGGTCCTCATCGAGAACGTCGAGCATCACATCGACGAGGAGGAGGACGAGTGGTTCCCCAAGGTGCGCGAGGCGCTCGGCCGTAAGCAGTTGCAGGACATCGGTGCCCGCATGCTCGAGATGAAGGAGGGCGCCCCGCGGTCACCGGCGCAGCCGTCCGCGCTGAAGAAGACGATCGACGCGGTGATCAGCTGACGGTGTGCTGCGGCCGGGCGAGGAAGGCGCCTCGTCCGGCCCGGCTCGCCCGGTAGGCGTCACGCCGCGTCTCGACGAGCCATCCCGGCCACGGATCGACGAATCCGGGGCAGTGGACGGTCGGATCGAATGACGGCTGCTCCGAATCCTTCTCGGGCAGGTGGCGAGTCAGCGTCAGACGTCCCGCCGCTTCCAGAGGCCCGCGGGCGGAACCCACCAGGAGAGAGAACTCGAGCGGTATCTCGAGTGCCTGCACGGAGGTCGTCGAGGACGGTTGTCGTCCGCGCGGAACGGCGGTGATCCACCGCGGCGCGGGGTCGCTGTCGGTCCGATAGGCCATGAGCGTGCTGTAGCGGGCACTCGACCACGAACGGGCCGGCAGCAGCGCCACCCGGGCCGGCAGATGAGCCGATGCGAGCAGGACGTCCCACGGGCCGGTCTTCGTGGCGAAGCGCACCGCGAGACCGAGCACGTCCGGCATGCCGTCCGGTGTGCCGATGGCCCGCGACACCCGGGCGACGACAGGAGTAGGGCGGGGAATCTGCCGCGGCCACCAGGACGACTCGAGTTCGGCAACCCCTTCGAAGGTCGCACCGCGCGGGTGGAACACGCGCGCTCCGCGCAGCGCGGATCCCACTCGGAACGGCACGGACAGCGCCGACGACAGAGCAGTCATGGGGATGGCATACCCGCGATCCGCCGGTTCAATCGCCTTCGTCACTCCTCACCCCGGCAGCGTCCGATTCGGTCACGATGAATACATGCGTTCACCGTTGCCGGATTATCTGACCGAAGTGCTCCGAGGATGCGCCGACAGTTCGGGCGCCCTCGCCGACTACATCCCGGAACTGGCGAGGGCCGACCCGGACCGGTTCGCCCTCACCCTCGTGACCGCCGAAGGTGCGGTGTACTCCGTGGGCGACGACCACACCGAGTTCACGATCCAGTCGATCTCGAAGCCCTTCGTCTACGGTCTTGCGCTGCAACAGAGAGGCTTCGACGCCGTGCTCGACGTGATCGATGTCGAACCCTCCGGGGAGGCGTTCAACGAGGTCTCGCTCGAACGCAACACGGGCCGTCCGCTCAACCCGATGATCAATGCCGGTGCGCTCGCCGCACACGCCCTGGTGCTCGACGGACGGCAACCCGAGGCCTCGGTGGAGGACATCCGTTCTCTGCTGTCGTCCCTGGCCGGTCGCGAGCTGACGATCGACGAGAAGGTCGCGTCGTCGGAGCTCGAGAACTCCTACCGCAATGTCGCCATCGCCAATCTCCTTCGGGGGTACGAGGTTTTCGAGGACGATCCGGACGAGATCGTCGAGGGGTACATCCGGCAGTGTTCGGTGACAGTGACGACCAAGGATCTCGCGATGATGGCCGCGACGCTCGCGGCGGGCGGTGTGCAACCCGTGACGTGCGAGGAGATCTTCTCGCGGGACGTGGTGCGTCAGGTGCTGTCGGTGATGGCGACCTGTGGGATGTACGACGCGGCGGGGGACTGGCTCTCCACCGTCGGTATCCCCGCCAAGAGCGGCGTGTCCGGAGGAATCATAGGAATCCTACCGGGACAGTTGGGTATTGCCGCATACTCGCCGCGCCTCGACGACCACGGCACCAGCGTCCAGGGGGTCGCCGCCTTCGGTCGTCTCTCCCGCGACATGAACTTGCATCTGATGGACGCGCCGATGGTCGCACACTCGGTGTTACGCAGAAGACATGTCATCGGCGAGGGTGACGAGTCTCTCACCCTCCTCGAGTTGCAGGGCGACCTCCAGTTCACCAGTTCCGAGGGTCTCGTGACGGCCGTGGTCGACGAGCCTGTGGAGACGAAACGCCTGGTCTTCGACCTGTCCCTCGTCCGTACCATCCTGCCGGTCGGCCGAAGGATGTTGCTGGAGATGATCGGTCGGCTCCACCGGGACGGCGTGGAGGTCGTCGTGATCGACCCCGAAGGGCATCTGCCCGAACCCGACACCGGCTACGGCTTCCGACCGCAGGTTCACACCTCGTGGGAGGACCTGGAGGCGCAGGGGTGAAAGGGCATTCGGCACGAAAGTGACGTGAGGGACGGCTGTGAAGTTTTCCGGAACCACGGGTGGCGTCCACACCGAGCACTGGGCTACGGTGTCGTGCGGTGTGCCCGAGGTTGGTCGGCGAAAGACGCTCGTACCCCACGAAAGAAGATCCATTCATGCCGTTCCGTGAATCCCTCGTCGTCCCCGGAATCGTCCGGGTAGGAGGATGATGGCGTTGCTGACACGTTCGCCCTACCGCTGCCCCGGAGACGGCAGCGTGATCCACCACGCGTGCGCAGGACTGCTGACCTACTGGGAGCGTCCCGTCGAGGAGCACGTCGCCCGCACCTCGCTGGGTGACACCTACGTGCTCACCACGGGTCCTGCGACCGCACCGCCGATCGTGGTGCTCGCGGGTGGCGATCTCCCGGCGGCGGGGCTGCGTCTGCTCGCCGAGCAGTTCGGCGAGCGCCACCGGGTGGTGCTCGTGGATGTCCCGGGCCTTCCCGGTGCGAGCGCTGGCAGCCGGCCCGACAGCCGGATCCACAGCGTCTACGGCCACTGGCTCGTCGAGGTGCTCGATGCACTCGGCGTCGAGCGGATTCCCGTGATCGGTCTCGGCTGGTCGGCCTCCGTGGCCGCTGCGGTGGAGGATCTTGACCGGATCGAGAAGCTGGTGATCGCGGCGCCGCTGGGTCTCGTCCCGCGCGTCCGGTGGAACCGCGCCCTCATCCCCGGCCTGCAGTGGCGCAACGAGCCCAACTTCGAGAACACCGAGCGGTACCTTCGAGCACTCGCGGGATGCGACTACCGGCCCGACGAACAGACCCTACGGTGGTCCTGCCGCGTCGGTGCGTATTGCACGTCGCTGACGAACATGCCCCGCATCGATCGGGCCGTGCTGCGCCGCTGGCGCGGGCGTCCGGTCGAGGTCGTCGTGGGAAGCAAGGACCCCCTCGTACAGGTGGACGCGCTGAACAAGCTGGCCGACGACATGGGTGCTCATTTCGTGGCGCTTCCCGAGGTGGGTCATCTCCTCGCGGTCGAGGCGCCGGCCGCTCTGGCGGCGACGGCCGCAGCCGCAGCGGTAACGGAGAACTGAGAACCGGGACTCGGAAGAATCCGGTCCGGGAGAGTGTGGGTCGAAAGTGGCGGTGCCGGGCTGCCCCCGACGGGCGTAGCTGTCAGTCCGGCATCGCCACTTCCGGTCACCCTCCCAGTGGAACCCGAAGGCTCGAGTACCCACACCAGGGCTGCGATAATCCCCGAATTATTACGTTTTGGTCACGGGGACGCCTACGACCGTACCACCTGAATGCTGTGTCGTTGCAGATGTGTGTATCGGCGCGTCACACATCCGCGATTACGGGGACGCGATCACATCACGCCACGGCTCTGTCGGATCACGCCACAGCGGGGCTCCAGTCGACCACCACCGACCGTGCTCCGATGTATTCCAGCAGGTCGCGGACCGGTCCGCCGAAGCGGAGCTGACGGGCGACCTCCAGTTCGTCGAGGTCGTCGCTCTCCGTGCCGACGAGGATCCCATCGATCATGCTGCGGGCCGCGGACACGACGAGCGTCTCTTCCTCGGCCACCCGGACCGGTACATCGTTCTCGCCCGCCACCGCGCCGACCGCCACGGCCACGTAGTCCCTGTCCTCGTCCGCGTCGTGATACGCGACCAGACGGCCATGCAGCACGGACTCGGGCAGGATGCGGTCGAGCGTTACGCCCGAGGGAACGCGCTCGTCCTCGGGACGGATGCTCGGGCCGGCTGCGGCCGGTGTGGCCGGGGATGCCGTGGGCTGCGCGGCTGCGTACAGGGGCACGCGCCGAGACGTCCAGCCGAAGTAGGTTTCGCGTTGCGCATACATCGCACCTGCGCCTCCTCGATAGGACTTCGTCTCTACCTCCAGTGTGCTCCGGGCCACCGACACGTTTGTCGGTTCCGAAGGAGGGGTCGTAGGAGCTAGTCGCGCGAGGCCCGGACGCCGGGTGAGACGAGCAGTCGGCCGAGGACCGCGAAGAGCGCGAGGATCACCAGCGAGCAGATCCCGGCGAGGGCGGCACCGCCCACGACCAGGGCGTAGTCGCTGCGCGCGAGACCGTCCACGATGGGCCTTCCCACCCCGCCGAAGCTCACTGCCGCGGCGATCGTGGCGGTCGCGACGATCTGCACGGCGGCGGTGCGCAGGCCGACGAGGATCAGCGGCAAGGCCACCGGCAGCTGGGCCCGCAGCAGGATCTGGGACGAGGTCATCCCCATCCCGCGGGCGGCGTCGGTCAGCGCCGGGTCGATCCCGCGGATCCCTTCGTAGGAGTTCAACAGGATGGGTGGGATCGCGAGTGCCACCAGCGGCACCATCACCGGAACGAGCCCGATCCCGTACAGCACGACCAGCAACACGAGCAGGCCGTAGGTGGGGAGGGCGCGTGCGGCGTTCGCTGTGAGCGACACGAGCACACCGCCGCGGCCCGTGTGCCCGGTCCACAGGCCGAGCGGCAACGCGAGGAGCACGGAGATCACGAACGCGAGCAGGGTATAGCCGAAGTGCTGGGCCAGTCGCGTCGGGATCCCGGACGCGCCCGACCAGTTCGCGGAGTCGCCGAAGTATTCGGCCAGATAGTTCAGCAGCGTCGTCATCGGCGCACCTTCGAGGTGCGGTGCATCCACGGCGTGGCGAGACGCTGGACGAGCACGAGCACCGCGTCGACGACCAGTGCCATCACGACGGTCGCGATGATGCCGATGATCGCCAGATCGAGTCGGTCGAGCTGCACCGAGGCGGTGAACAACGCGCCGAAGGCACCCATGCCGATCAGCGCTCCGACGCTCACCATGCTGATGTTCGCGACCGTCGCGACCCGCAGCCCCGCGATGACCGCGGGGATCGCCAGCGGCAGGTCGACGGTGAGCAACCGGCGCGGCGTCGAGAATCCCATCGCCACCGCCGACTGGCGGACACTGTCGGGCACAGCACGCAATCCGTCGACGACGTTCGGGACGAGGCCCGCCAGCGCGTAGACGGCCAGCGGAAGGATCACGGTGGTCCGGCTGATCCCGGTGAACGCGATGAGCATGACGAAGAAGGCAAGCGACGGAATCGAATACAGGACACTGCAGACCGCGAGCACCGGGGCGTACACCCGCGGCCACCGCACGCACGCGAGGCCCAGCGGCAGAGCGAGGACGAGGCCGAGCAGCGACGCGCCGAGGGCCATGACGAGATGATCGCCGAGCAGTTCCCAGAACGTCCCGAGATAACCGGGAATCCGCAGGCTCACCGCAACTTCCGCATCGCGAGCGGAGACGGGGTGCCGGCCTCCCTGTGGTTGTGCGCCGCGCGGACCGCCGCGGTCACCTCTTCGCCACTGATCACCCCGAGCGCACGTCCGTCGTCGTCCACCGCCACGGCATGGCCCGACGGTGAGAGCACGGCCGCGTCGAGCACGACGCGCAGCGGATCCCGCCCGGGAACGAACGGCTTTCCGACCGGCAGGAATTCCGCATCGGCACTGCCGTCTCGCCACCCCGTCGGGCGTCCGTCGTCGTCGACGACGAGAAGCCAGCCGTCGCCGACGGCGAGTTCGGCGGCATCGCGGGTGACGATCGGATCGGTGCGCAGCGGCAGGTCGGCGGACGAGAAGAACGACATGAGTCGCACACCGCGGTCGACGCCGAGGAATCCGGCGACGAAATCGTCGGCGGGGGAGGTGAGAAGCTCCTCCGGAGTCGCGTACTGGGCGAGCACCCCGCCCGGCCGCAGGACGGCCACGCGGTCGCCGAGCTTGATCGCCTCGTCGATGTCGTGGGTGACGAGCACGATCGTCTTGGCCAGCACCGATTGCAGGCGCAGGAGTTCGTCCTGCAGATCCTTGCGGACCACGGGATCGACCGCGGAGAACGGCTCGTCCATCAACAGGATCGGAGGATCGGCCGCCAGCGCGCGTGCCACACCGACACGCTGCTGCTGCCCGCCGGACAGCTGAGCAGGATAGCGTTGCGCCAGTTCTTTTCCGAGGCCGACTCGGGTGAGCACGTCCATCGCGGTCGCGCGGGCCTCCTTACGGCTCGCGCCGAGCAACCGGGGCACGGTGGCGACGTTGTCGATCACTGTGCGATGGGGGAACAGCCCGGCGTGCTGGATGACGTATCCGATGCCGCGGCGCAGGATCCGGGGATCCTCGTCCCGGACGTCGCGGCCCCCGACGAGCACACGCCCGCTCGAGGGCTCGACCATCCGGTTGATCATGCGCAACGAGGTGGTCTTCCCACACCCCGACGGCCCGACGAACACCGTCAGGGTGCCCGTCGGGACTTCCAGCGAGAGTCCGTCGACGGCGACGGTCCCGTCGGGATAACGCTTCCCGACGTTGTCGAATGTGATCACGTGGCACCGACTTCCGTCAGTTCAGATCGTTCTGCTGCAGCCACTCCTCGGCGACGACGTCGATGTCGCGACCGTCGGTGACCACCTGTCCGACCAGGACGACGAGGGTGTCGGTGGTGAGCTTGTCGGACACGGCGTCGATCTTCGCGACGTGGTCGTCGTCGAGATCGGCGCGATGCACCAGCGGGGTGACGTTCTGGGCTCCGAAGACCGATTCCGGGTCCTCCAGCGCAACAAACGGTTCGGTGCTCAGCGACGGATCGGTGGTGAAGATGTTCGCGGCCTGCACGGTGCCGTCCGAGAGCGCGCGGATGGTGATGGGGCCACCGGTGTCGGTGGGGACGAATTCGCGGAACTCGACCCCGTACACCTCACGCAGACCCACGACACCTTGCTGACGCGTCTCGAACTCGGGCGGTCCGCCGAGGACGAGTTCGCCGGCGACCGGCGCGAGATCGGCGATGCTCACAAGGTTGTAGCGCTGCGCGGTCTCCTCGGTGACGACGAGGGCGTCCTTGTTCTCACCGGGGGCGGAGGCCAGGATCTCGAGCCCGTCCGGAAGGGCTTCGGACAGGGCCGCATTGACGTCCTCCGTCGTCGAGGCGGTGCTGTCGGGGTCGACCCGCGCGAGCAGTGCGCCGTTGTACTCCGGGACGAGCGTGATGGCACCCGAGGCGACCTGGTCGTAGTAGATCTCGCGGCTGCCGATGTTGAACTGGCGGGTGACCTCGGCCCCCGTGCTCTCGAGCGCCTGCGAGTAGATCTCCGCGAGCAGGACGTTCTCCGGGAAGTTCGCCGAACCGACGACGATCGCGCCTCCGTCCGCTGTGTCTCCGGCGAGGGGATCCTCGTCTCCGCCGCCGGAACAGGCGGCCAGGGCGAATACGGACACGGCGAGAAGCGCGGTGGTGCGTGCGAAGCGTTTCACGGGTTGCTCCCTCGGATGCGGCACGGTCGGTTTTCGACTCTATCCCGGCGGATACCCACTGTGCCGGATTTGTCACGAGTGGATCACCAGTCGTCGCCGGCACGCTCCGAGGTCGTGAGGGCGAGGATGCCGCTCTCGAGACGGTATCGGCTCATCGAGTCCAGCGCGGGGGTATAGGCGTGCACGGTCACCGCCGGGACGGGACCGTCGTTGACGACCTCGTGCACGTGCCGATCGTCGAATCGACGCGTGACACCCGTCGACAGATGGGTGCGGGAGAGCGTCACGCGTTGCCCGGGAAGATCTTCCGACCACGGCTGGTCGACGGTGTCCTCCCGGACCTGTCCCTGCGCGACGGCGAATGCACCGGCACTCCCACCGTGATCGTGGATCCCGGTGCGCTGCCCGGGAAGCCAGCTCAGCAACCACACCTCGTAGTCGTCGGCGACGGCGAGCCGGGTGTACCAGCGTTCGGTCTCGTCGAAGCGGACGAGCGGACGCCAGCGGGAGACGTCCGCGGCGATGTCACGGACGATCTCGGCGAGATCGACGCGCACGGAGGGGGACAGAAGAGCAGCAGCCATCGTGGTTCCTCGAAACGGGAGCCGGACGGGATCGTAGGGTCGTCCGGGCAGGGGAAGTGGGTCGGGCCGGGATCAACGACAGGCGCGACAACCACAGAAACCACCGGCGATGCGGACGTAGTCCACATGAAGCCTGCGATGCCGCAGGGTCGCCGGAAGACGCATGTCGCTCACTTCAGCGGCCGGATGCGGCACTGTCAAGATTTTCACTCGTGTGACGTTCGGAACAACCGGGCCGGATTGCGTCGCCGTACGGGCTCGTCGCGCGCGTCGCCGAACAGCAACGGTGCTGCGTACGGGCGGTCCGAACCGAGCACGACGCGGTCGGGGCCGAGTCCGGACGCCACGGCCTCGACGATCTCGGGACCGTACGACGAGGTGTCGACGAACACTCCGGCCGACGGGACCGTCGCCGGTCCGCCGCGCGCGGCCATCCGGTCGGCGTGCAGCGGCGCGAGCCCGGCGAGCATCGCGAACCCCACGCGCAGTCCGGGGAGGCGAGGGGCCCCGTACTCGTGCCAGGCGAACCACGCGGTGTGCATCTGCGCCACGTACGACACCATCGCCGGCCACCACGGCGGAGCCGACGGATCGGCCGCGGCGGGCCCGGGATGCACGAACAGGGGAGCACCGACGCGGTCGAGTTCGTCGAGGAGCGGGGCGCACCGCGCGTAGCCGTCGGCATCCGCCAACGCGGTGGCGGGAAGCTGGAGACCGACGCAGCCCGCCCCGAGCACCTTGCGCAGCGCCGCGGGATCGGGATCGTCGACCGACGCTGCCGCCCACGCCCCGAACGGGTGCGGCAGCGCGAGCACTCCCTCGTGGTAGGCGTCGAGCAGGCCGGCCCCGTCGGCTGCGGGAAGCGTTTCGATCCCCAGCGGGCTCGACAACGACACCAGCGCCAAGTCGATGCCGTCCTGCGCCGCGAGCTCGGCCCGCCGGGCGATCGAGTGATTCTCCGGTCGCACCTCGTACGGGGGTTCGCCGCCGAGGTACAGCGTCCATCCGACGAGCCGCGGCGCACGGGTGCGTGCCCGTAACGCAGCGACGAGTGGTGCCGGCCAGACGTGCTGGTGGACGTCGACGCGGGGAACGGTCATGCCGTCAGGATGGCAGACCGCCCGCCCGCTGTCCGTTGTCCGCGTCGCCTACTGTCCCGCGCCGCGGGGAACCCATCGTTCGTGCAGCTGTCCGCGCCGGATACCCGGACTCGTCCCGGGCGTCGCGAGAGCGGGGGTGGGTGCCGAGTGACGGCTTCCGACCACCGGCTGCGATCCGGATGCCGGGTCGGCGTGGAACTGCTCGCCGTACTCCGATGGGGGATCGGGCAGGCGGCGCGGCCGATCGATCCGGTACGGATCGTCGTGGTTCCTGCCGGTTCCCTTGAGCAGGCTGGTCGGCAGGTAGATGCTCGCAGTGATGCCGGCATTGGTGGACGAGTCGAAGGTCGGACGCAGACGCACCGTGATGTCGTGACGATCGGCGAGGCGCGCGACCACGAACAGACCCATTCGCCGTGCGGCGCCGGATCCGGCTTCGCCGTCCGAACCCAGCCGCATGTTGATGTCGGCGAGTTCATCTGCGGGAATACTGATTCCGCGGTCGGCGATCTCGAGGAGGAGGCCGCCGTCGACGGCGCGGGAGAACGCGAACGCCACGGTGCTCTCGGGCGGTGAGGCGCGCAGTGCGTTGTCGAGGAGCTCGGCGATCATGTGGACGACGTCGGTGACGGCGCTGCCGACCAGATTGCCGTCCGGCGCATTTCCGATGTTCACGCGCTGGTAGTTCTCGACCTGCGAGAGGGATGCGCGCAGGACGTCGACGAGCGGTGTGTCGGGGACGCGGCCGAGGCGCTGGCGGGTACCGGCGAGGACGAGCAGCGAGTCGCCCGTGCGCCGCATGCGGGCGGCGAGGTGGTCGAGCGCGAACAGGTTCTGCAGACGTGTCGGGTCGCGCTCTTCGTGTTCGAGCGAATCGATCAGCGCCAGTTGCTGTTCCACGAGCGTCTTGTTGCGGCGGGCGAGCGTTTCGAGCATCTCGTTGACCTGCCGGCGCAGCTGGGCCTGCTCGCCGGCCAGACGTAGGGCACCTTCGTTCATGCTGTCGACGGCGCGCGCCACCTCGCCGATCTCCTCGCGGGTGTGGACGCGGACCGGATCGAGTGTGACGGATTCGATCTCGGCGCCGTCCTTGATCGCGGCGAGCGCGGCGGGCAGATCCTGTTCGGCGGTGCGCAGGGTGTCGTCGCGCAGTCGGCGGAGCGGTCGGACGAGCGACATCGCGATCACGATCGCCAGTCCGAGGGCGAGCGCGAGGACGATCGCGATACCGATGGCGTTCTTGAGGGCTTCGGTGCGTGCTTCGGCCGCGAGGTCGTCGAGGGCGGCCACGGCTCGGGTCGCGGAACCGGCGACCTCTTCCTGGTAGATCATGAGGCTCTCGAAGAGCGACCCGCGCAGAGCGGCGACGTTGCCCGCTTCGTTGTCGAGGTTGGCCGTGAGGCTGCGGCGATTCTCGAGCTGGGTCATCAGACCGTCGACCCGGGAGGAGTCGGCGGTCTCGTTCTCGACGAAGGTGTCACGGAGGACGGCCAGTCGCGCGGACTCGACACCGAGGGCGTTGTTCCACATGAGCAGGGCACCGTCGGTTCCGGCGCTCAGCGCGGAGTATGCGAGGACCTGGTCGAGCAGGGACCACTGGGTGTCCCACAGGTCGAGAAGTGTCGCGCTCTCGCGCTGGACGGTGGGGTCGTCCGTGGTGGTGGTGATGGCGCGGTAGGCAGCCTGGGCGCGGCTGACGAATCCTTCGGCGCGCTCGCTGGCCACGGTCGGCGCCAGGGTTCCCGACGACGCGCTGTCGAGCAGGCTCTCGCCCTCGGCGAGCATGCGGTTGATCATCGCCGCGATCTGCGGATCGAGATCCTTCGCGTCGATGTGGTCGCGCAGCGTCGCGGCGGATTCGCGGGCGACCTGGGCGCCGTTGTCGACGGGCAGTGACAGGATCGTCGCTGCCGCGGCGCCGGTGACACTGGTGGCGTAGTCGGCGAGGGTCGGCAGGATGGAGACGTTCTCGGCGGCGGCGCTGTAGGCGTCGTTCTCCTGGTAGAGGTCGTAGACGCGGAGCGAGCCGTACAGGGTCGCTGCGACGATGGGGACGGCGACGACCGCGGTCATCCTGCGCCACAGACGCCAGTTGTCCGGCGTGTACTGCCGGAATTTCCTCATGACACTCACAACGTTTCGCCCCCCGAGCCTCTCTACCTGCCTGAGTCGGCGGCCGGCCGAAACTGGACTTCGGCAAGTAAAGAACTTCGCCTTGGAAATTCGGGCCAGGGCGAATCACGGTTCGCTGCCGTCAGGACGTGGGTCAGAGTAGGTAGTACTTCGCTGCGCTCACAAGATCGCCGTCCAAGTCCGATAGCTGGTATTCGATCTTGTGTATACATCACGGTCGTGCGCTACGATGCCGCCGGAATTTCCCGTTCCGCCGGGTTTCGATGTCAGGGGGGGCGCATGGATCTGCGACGGGTCGATCTCAACCTGCTCGTCGTCCTCGAAGTCCTGCTCTCCGAACGCAATGTCACGCGCGCGGCGCGGCGACTGAACATGTCGCAACCGGCGACGAGTACGGCTCTCGCCCGGTTGCGCAAGCAATTCGACGATCCGCTTCTCGTGAAGAGCGGCCGCACACTGCGTCCCACCGTGCGCGCCCAGGCGATCGTCGAACCGCTCCGCGAGGTGCTGCGGACCCTCGAGCGCTCGGTACTGGCTGCGCCCGGCTTCGATCCCGCGACGGATTCACGCACCTTCACCATCATGACCGGCGACTACGCCGCGATCACCCTCCTGCGTCTGCTGGTCCGGGGGAGCACCCCGGCCGGCATCCGTTTCGATCTGCTGCCGTTCAACGGTGCCGGTCTCGATGCCTTCCGCCGGTTCGAGATCGATCTCGCGGTGCTACCGGAACACGTGCTCGAATCCCCGGAGTTCGAGAGCTGCCGGAGGCAGGTCGTGCTGACCGACAGACTCGTCGGGGCGGTCTGGTCCGGCCACCCGTACACCGGCACCAAGCTCACCCGCGAAGTGCTCGGCCGCTACCCGCTGCTGTCCTACGCGCAGTATTCCGACGACACCAACCTCGGCCGCGCTCTGCTGCGTGCGGGGGCGGTGGCCCAGGTCGGCGCGACCAGCGGCAACCTCGCGGTGCTTCCGTACGCCCTGGAGAACACCCGCATGGTCACGTTCCTGCCCGAGCGCTTGGCCCGGCACCTCGCCGAGATGGCGTTCCTGCGCATCCTGGAACCGACCTTCCAGTTGCCGCCCCTGCGCGAATTCGCGGTCTGGCACGCCGAGCGCGATGCGGATCCCGCGCACGCCTGGCTCCGTGCGCAGCTCGACCCGATCGGACGTCGCCGCGTCGCAGCACAGGCAGGCTGACGACGACGAACGCTGCGGACCGGCCCGTTCGACGGGGTTCGATCCGCAGCGTTCGAGTGGATCCGACGAGGTCAGCGTCCCGATCGACGCTGGAGGATCACCGCGATGACCACGACGAGAATCGCGACCACTCCGACCGGCGCGACCCGCTTCGCGACCGATCCCTTCGCGTACTGCATGAGGTCGAGCGGTTCGGCCTCGGGCTGCGGGGGCGCGGCCGGGGAGGGAGTCGTCGACGGCGTGGGAGGCGTCGAGGTCATCGTCGGCGCCGGTGAGGCGCTCACCGGGCTGGGCGGAACCGACTCGTTCGGCCGCAGCTGCGCGGAGTCGTCGTCCCCGGCGCCGGGCCCGACGAATGCTCCACCGGCCGGCTCGTCGCCCGAACCCGCGGCGGTGAGCGGCGGGCTCGCCGGCACGGACTCGTTGGGCTGCGACTCGGCTGCCTCAGCGGTCGCCGCGGAGGAGGAGGACACAGAGGAGGACGTGGAGGAGGCCGCCGCTTCGGGTCCGAGCTTCTTCGACAGGCAGTCCGCGAACTGCTCGAGGATCTTCCCACCGACATCCGAGATCATCCCCCGCCCGAACTGGGCGGGCTTGCCGGTGATCTTCATGTCGGTGCTCACGATGCCGTCGGTGCGGTCGCCGTCGCCGGTGAGGGTGACGGTGATGGTCGCGGCCACCGTGCCGTTGCCTCGGGTGTCCTTCGCATTGGCCTCGATGACCGCCCGGCGGGCGCTCTCGTCCTTCTCGACGTACACGCCGGTGCCCTTGAACGTGAGCGCCACCGGTCCGAGCTTCACCTTGACGGTCCCGGTGAACGTGTCGCCGTCGACCCCGGTGAGCGTCGCGCCCGGCATGCACGGCGCGACCTTCTCCGGATTCAGCAGGGCGGTCCACACCTCGTCGACCGGGGCGGGAACGGACAGTGTGTGTTCGAGTTGCATGAGGTCCTTTCCGAACAAGTGGTCCGGGATCTCGGTGTTCGGCGTGGAGACGCCTAGACCCCGGAGGCAGTGGTGACCGCTCGTTGGGTGAGTACCCGGGCGAGGTGGCTCCGATACTCGGCGTCGGCATTCCCGTCGGTCATGGGAGCCGTGCCGTCGGTGGCGAGCTCGGCGGCCTCCCGGATCGTCTCGGCCGTCGCGGGCTTACCGATCAGCGATTCCTCGACGCCGCGTGCCCGGACCGGGACGGCTGCCATGTTAGTAAGCGCGATCCTCGCCCGTTCGATGGTGTCGCCGGACGCCTGTAGGGTCGCAGCGACCCCGACGATGGACCACTGCTGGGCCGCGCGATGGAACTTCTCGTAGCGCGCAGACCAGCCCGTGTGCTTGGGAATCCGGACCTCGACGAGGATCTCTCCGGGCTCGACCGCGGTCGTGAAGAAGTCCTGGAAGAAGTCGTCCGTCGCGATGGTGCGACGCCCGGACGGACCGGCCACGGTGAAGGTCGCCTCGAGCGCCACGGCAGGCGCCGCGAGATCCCCGGCCGGGTCGGCGTGCACGAGCGACCCGCCGAACGTGCCGCGGTGCCGGATCTGGGGATCGGCGACGGTCGCCGTCGCCTCGGCCAGCAACCGTGCGTGCTCCGCGACGAGCGGGTCGTGCAGCACATCGTGGTGGGTGGTGGTCGCGCCGATCACCAGGGCGTCGCCGTCGTCGCGGATGCCCCGCAGTTCGGGGATCCTGCCGAGGTCGACGAGCACGGTCGGTGCCGCCATCCGCAGGCGCAGGACGGGCATGAGGCTCTGCCCACCGGCGATGACCTTCGCGTCCTCACCGGCCTCGGTCAGCGCGGCGACCGCTTCGTCGACGCTCGACGGGGCGACGTAGTCGAACGGGGCCGGTATCATTTCGTGCCTCCTCGGGCGTCGCGGAGCGCGTGCCAGATCCGCATCGGTGTACAGGGCATCTCGACGTCGGTGACGCCGAACGGCCGGACCGCATCGAGTACGGCGTTGACGACGGCCGGGGTGGAGGCGATGGTTCCTGCCTCGCCGACACCCTTGACACCCAGCGGATTACCGGGTGCCGGAGTGTCGGTGCGATCGGTGACGAAGGGCGGCAGATCCACCGCGGTGGGTAGCAGATACTCGGCGAACGACGAACTCAGCAACGTGCCCGACTCGTCGTGCACCGCTTCCTCGTAGAGGGCCTGGGCGATACCCTGGGCGAGTCCGCCGTGCACCTGACCCTCGACGATGAGCGGATTCACGACGTGCCCGACGTCGTCGACGCACACGTACTTGCGGATCCGCGCGTGCCCCGTCTCGGTGTCGACCTCGATGGCGCACAGGTGGGTGCCGTGCGGGAACGAGAAGTTGTCGGGATCGTAGGTCGCCTCGGAGTCGAGGTTCGGTTCGACACCGTCGGGCAGGTCGTGCGCGGCGAACACCGCGAGCGCGACGTCGGTGAGCCCGACGGACTTCGAGGTGCCCTTGACGCGGAACTGTCCTGCCTCGAAATCCAGATCGTCCTCGGAACATTCGAGCAGGTGTGCGGCGATCGGCCGGGCCTTGGCGACCACCTTCTCGGCGGCCTTCACGACCGCGATGCCGCCGACGGCGAGCGAGCGGGAGCCGTAGGTGTCGAGACCGCGCGGTGAACTCTGCGTATCGCCGTGCAGGATCTCGATGTCCTCGAACGGGATTCCGAGCCGGTCGGCGACGATCTGGCTCCACGCCGTCTCGTGGCCCTGACCGTGGGCGGACGAACCGGTGACGACCTCCACCTTGCCGGTGGGGAGCATGCGGATCGCGGCGTGCTCCCAGCCGCCGGCGCCGTAGGAGAGTGAACCGAGCACCCGCGACGGGGCCAGGCCGCACATCTCCGTGAACGTGGAGACACCGAGACCGAGCTGCACCGGGTCGTTGCGCTCGCGTCGTTCGGTCTGCTCGCGCCGTAATGCGTCGTAGTCGAACAACTCTCGGGCCTTGGCGGTCGCGGCCTCGTAGTTGCCCGAGTCGTAGGTCAGGCCCGCGACGGTGTCGAACGGGAACTCCTCGTGCTTGATCCAGTTCTTCTCGCGGAGCTCGAGGGGATCCATGGACAGTTCGACGGCGAGCTCGTCCATGATGCGTTCGATCGCGAAGGTGGCCTCGGGGCGTCCGGCGCCGCGGTAGGCGTCGGTGGGCACCTTGTTGGTGAACACGTTGGTGCAGGCGAACCGGTACGAGTCGAACTTGTAGATGCCGTTGAACATGAACGCGCCGAGGATCGGCACACCCGGGGTGACGAGACGCAGGTAGGCGCCCATATCGGCGAGCAGTTCCACCTTCAGGCCCGTGACGGTGCCGTCGCGGCGCGCGGCGAGGGTCAGCTTCTGGACCTGGTCGCGGCCGTGGTGCGCGGCGAGCATCGACTCGCTGCGCGTCTCGGTGTACTTGACGGGCTTGTGTAGGCGACGCGCGATGAGGAGCGTGAGCACCTCCTCCGGCGTGACCTGCAGCTTGCCGCCGAAACCACCGCCCACATCGGGGGCGATGACGCGCAGTTTGTGCTCGGGGAGACCGAGGGTCATCGCGAGCATCAGCTTCAGCACGTGCGGGACCTGGGTCGCCGACCACATGGTGATCTGCGAGGCGGTGGGGTCGACGACGACCGATCGCGGTTCCATGAAGGCCGGGATGAGCCGCTGCTGCCGGAAGGTCCGTTCGACGACCACCTCCGCGTCGCGGATCGCGTCCTCGACGTTGCCGCCGCTGCCGGCCTCGGCGGAGTCGAACACCCATGTCGCGCTGACGTTGGTGCCGAGATCGGGGTGGACGAGGTCGCCGTCCTGCGCCGCGCTCTCGAGATCGAGCACGACCGGCAGGTCCTCGTAGTCGACGTCGATCGCGTCGAGGGCATCGTGGGCCTCGTATGCGCTGCGGGCCACCACGACTGCGACGGCCTCACCCGCGAACCGCACGGTGTCGACGGCCAGGGCCGGGGCGTTCGGGGTCTTCATGTCCTCGGTGATCGGCCACGCGCACGGCAGGCTGCCCTGCTCCTCGGCGAGGTCGGCGCCCGTGTAGACGGCGACGACCCCCGGCTTGCCCCGGGCCTCGGAGACGTCGAGTCCGGTGATGCGGGCGTGCGCGATCGGGCTGCGCAGAATCGCGGCGTGCAGCATCCCAGGGAGCACGATATTGTCGGTCCAGCGCGTGCGGCCGGTGATGAGGTGCTCGTCCTCCTTGCGGCGGCGTGCCCGGCCGAGTTCGGATTCGCCGGTGCCCTCGTCGGTGGTGGGATCCACGGTGCTCGTCATCGTCATACCTCCTGCGTGGCGGCCGGGTTCTCGCGCAGTCGCTGAGCGGCGTCACGCGCAGCGGCCACGATGTTCTGGTATCCGGTGCAGCGGCACAGATTTCCTTCGAGACCGTGCCGTACGTCCTCGTCGCTCGGATCGGAGTTCTCGGAGAGCAGGTCGATGGTCGCCATGATCATCCCGGGCGTACAGAAGCCGCACTGCAGTGCGTGCTTCTCGCGGAACGCCTCCTGGACCGGATGCAGGCTGCCGTTCGTGGTGAGCCCTTCGACGGTGGTGACCGAGTGTCCGTCGGCCTGTACCGCGAGCATCGAGCACGACTTGACGCTGCGGTCGTCGAGCAACACGGTGCAGGCGCCGCAGTTGCTCGTGTCGCAGCCGACCACCGTGCCCACCTTCCCGAGTCGATCTCTGAGGTAGTGGACGAGAAGCAGTCGCGGTTCCACGTCGTCCGTGTACTGCGTTCCGTCTACGGTGACAGTGATGCGCATCGATCCTCCAAGTGCCTCGCGTAGCGCAGTGATACAGATCACTGACACTCTGCTGCATATCGCGCGTCGAAAGGACCCGAATCGCCGAAATCGCCTTTGGGCTCGCGTCGATCGGAGGCGGGATCGTCACGAGACACGCCGGCTGGTCGAGGCGGAGGGCGCCAAGGAACATCTGGTGCACTACACGACCAGCAAGCACGCCCTCGTCGGGATGGCGCGGGCCTTCGCCGCCGAACTCGGACAGCACGACATCCGGGTCGACAGCATCCACCCGGGCGCGGTGAACACTCTTAAGTGTCAATACAGGGATGTATTGTTTGGCTTGTGCGCGCCATCATCTACTGCCGAGTCAGCAGCGACCCAACAGGGCGAGGCCGCTCCGTCTCCGAGCAGGAAGCCGAGTGCCGTGCAGTGTGCGAACGTGAGGGCTGGGAGATCTCAGAAGTCCTTACAGACAACGACATCGGTGCATCGCGTTTCTCCGGGAAGGACCGCCCTGCGTGGCGCCGACTGCACGATACGCTCGGTGCCGGCGATGTTCTGGTCACGTGGGTTGCGAGCCGTGCACAGCGCGACCTCGAAGCGTACGTACAGTTACGGAACCTCTGCGCCGACCGTGGTGTCCTATGGTCGTACAGCGGCCGCACCTACGACCTGAACCGCGGTGACGACCGATTCACCACCGGACTGGACGCGCTCCTGTCCGAACGTGAAGCTGAGAACATCCGCGAGCATGTTCTCCGCGCGGCTCGGGCCTCCGCGCTCGCCGGACGACCCCACGGGAAGATCCCGTACGGATACCGAGCTGTGCGCGACCCAGAGACCGGTCGGATCGTTGAGCGAATTCCAGATGGAGCCGGGTCGCTGATTGTGCAGGAGGCGGCACGCCGAATCCTTGCGGGCGAGACACTGCATGCGATCACTCGCGACTTCCGGGAACGCGGCACTCCTCCTCCGCCCGGCGCCCAGACATGGCGGCCTCAGATGATCAAGAGAATGGTTCTCCGTCCGACATACGCTGGCATTCGCGTGCACCAGGGTGCCCCGGTCGGAAAGGGCAAATGGGAGCCACTCATTACGCCGGAGGACCAAGAGAAACTGACCGCGATTCTCACCGATCCGACGCGGGTGACCCACCGCGGGGTGGCGCCGCGGCACCTTCTGACAGGGATTGCGCTCTGCGGTGTCTGCGGAGAACAGTCCGGCAGCACCATGCGACGGATCAACAGGAAGGGCCACGAAGCCTATCACTGCAATGAAAACGGTTGCGTCACCAGGAAAATGAAGCCTCTCGATGAGTACGTCACAGCGGCTGTCATAGGTCGACTCGAGGAGCCATCGCTGATTGGTACGATCGGCGCAACAGGCACCGAAGCTGCTGACTTGTACGCCCAGGCTCGAGTGCTCCAGGCCCGACTTGACTCGTTCATCAAAGATGGGATCGAGGGTCTGGTTTCCTCCGCTGTCGTCGGGCAGGCGGAGAAAACCCTCGTCCCGCAAATCGAAGAACTTGAAGTCCGCGCTCGGAGAGCTGCATCGTCACCCATTGTGGGCGAGATGGCCGGCCCTCAAGCTGAGGCACGATGGTACGAAGCCAGCATCGAACACCGTCGCGAAGTAGTGCGCACACTCGTCAAGGTCGAGATCCTGCCTGTCAGGGGAACTCGTCGGGTGTTCAACCCCGAAGATGTTCGGTTGACCTGGCAGAAATGAGACGTCGCCCTGTGTACCGGCCTGCACGGTACATATTTCGCCACGCAAGAATGATCGGCTCTGTGACATCAAGTTCGTAGGCGAGCATTCTGACGTTTGGGCCGTGAATCTGTTCGGCGCGAGCGTACTCGTCCGCCGTGATCAGCAACCGCGCAGCGTACTCGTCGGCTTGTCGTTCCTGCCGTGCTTTCAGATAAGGATCGCAACTGCGGATGTGGCGATAGAAGGCATGGCCGAGCTCGTGAGCGAGGACGCCGCGTTTGCGCCGGCGAGTCAGCCCGGGTCTCAGGACGATAGTTCGCGTTTCATCGTCATAGTGCCCCGCGCGGCCCCGGAGGGGGTGACCCTCGACGACTGTCACGCCGAGGGTCGCTGCCACTGAAATCAACCTGCTCACCAACGAGATCGTGTCCTTTCTACGGGATGTACCCGTGATCGTCTTCCTCTCCGTCCTCGTAATCATGTTCATAAGAGACGGCCCGAAGGTGGAGATCGTCACGATTCGATGAAACGTTGCTTGGAGTCTCGGTGAACACCGACCCAGTGCCGGCGTTCATGCGCCGGTCGATCTCCGTGAGGAGCTGACCGTTCGTGGCACGGCGCAATGCCTCCTCCACGCCTAGGCCTTCTACATCTGCCCGTTTGAGGTATCCAGTGGCCACGAGTTCGTCTGCAGCCTTATGGCCATAGGCCCGGGCGAGCGCGATGACGTTCTCGGGGCGGATGCCTCCTCGCGAGAGCTGCTTGGTGATGGTGCTCTGATCAATGCCGATCTTGCGTGCGGCCGTTCGGATGGAATCGCCGTTGAGCAGCTTCTCGAGCCATTGCCTATGTTCCATGTGATGAATCCTGTCATCACGTGACCCCGATCGTCAATCCCTAGGCGTGGAAAAAATTCCTCAATTGTTGACACCAATCCTCAACTCGAGGCATGCTGTCATCGTTCGATGACAAACGTCCTGGAGGCCAGAGTGAAGATGCGTGCAGAGCTTGAGCCCGGTCTGATCGATCGACTCAAGCGAGACCACAACTTCGGCACTGACGAGCAGCTCGCCGCAGCCATACGCTGCAATGTCGCCGACGTTGACGCACTCCGCAACGGATCCGAGCCGTCCTACGTGACGATCCTCGCCATTGCCACCATCACCGGCCGAGAGACATTCGATTTTGTTCGCCGTGTTAATTCGGACGCGGCATGACAGACGAGGAACTCGAACGCATTCGTTCAGCAGGTAGAGCGCAAGGCAGGTCCCAGTGGGGCAAGCCGCTCCCAACGCGGACGGTCCAGGTGTTGCGCCTTATTGCTGAGTCGATCTCAACAGCGTCAACCGACACTGCCGCTTAGTCCGTCCGGAACGAAGCAAACAAGAAAGAAGCCGCCAGCTGATACCGCAGCTGACGGCTACCGACACCGAACAGACAAGGAAGCCCGATGTCGAGCACCAACATTACCCGCCCCAACGTCGCCGTGCTCGAGCCGGTCGACACCCCGATCTTCGACGAGCTGACCGCCCACTTCTTCACTACGCCCGTCGACACCGCCTACTTCTTCACCACCCCCGCCAAGTCCGACGTTCTCGACGCCCAGGTCGTCGACGTCAACGACACCGAGCTCGTCGAGGACGTCATCGTCGACGGCCCCACTGGCATTGAAATGTGGCTGTGGATCCTTGCCCTCAGCGCAGTCATCTGCGGGATCGGATTCCTGTACATCATCGGCGCGACAGGACGCATCGCATGATCACCGACGACGCGACCGAACCGGTCATCTTCGACAGCCGGATCCTCTGGCACCTCGCCAAGGGCACCCGATTCGTCGAACTCGACTCCGGTCGCGTCTTCACCATCGGCGACCGGCCCGGACGACTGTGGCGCGGCAACACCCCCTGCACCGTCGAATCCCTCGACATGCCCGTGCAGATCCGCAGCCTGCCGGAGACCAAGAAGTGAGCGCCCGCCGGCGCAGGTGCCCAGGACACCCGCACAGACTCCTGCACGCGAACACCTTCGCCTGCTCCGAGTGCTGGCGACGGTTGCCCGACCGCCTGCGCCGGCCCGTCCTCGCGACCCTCGGCAAGTCCGCGTCGCGAGGAAAGACCGAAGCCTGGAACAACGCAGCCGCCTACCTCGGAAGCCGATCATCATGACGACGAACGACCTCACTGACACCGATCTCCGCGCTGTAGCAAACGAACTCGGACCGCAGTACGCCATTCTGCACTGTCCGCCGATCACCCTGCCGTGGTTCTCGACCGACAAGAACACCATGGTCGTCCTCGACGAGGCGACTGGCGACATCCGTATCGCCACCGCCGGTGTGCTGAGCCGTGCCACCCGCATCGAGCTCGCCACCGCACTGGTCGCCACGATCCTCGACGACCCGGAGCAGGGGAGCGACCGATGAGCCACGGTCTCGAGAAGAAGCGCCAGGACGCCGGCGGATACCCGACCGAGGGCTACCCGCCCCCGGGTGTCGTCGTCAACCGTGTCCGCTCGCTGCTGCGCACCTGGAGCCAGTTCGGCACCGGCGGCGAGGACAACATGATCGCCGAGCTGCACGAGGCCCTCGGAACGGATGCGAACCGATGACCGACAACCTCGACCGGCCGCTGCCGAAGAAGACGCTCAACCTCTTCACGATCGCCGAGGTTCTCCTCGTCGTCGCCGTCCTGACCTTTGCTGCACTCGGATGGGGCTGGCTTGTCCTGCTCACCGGCTGGGCACTGCTGAACGTCGCCTTCGTCCGCGCTCGTGTCCTCCGCGTCTACCGCCGCGAGCTCGTCGATGCAGCGAACAACGGAACGAGAATCCAGTGACCAATACCTCGCCAATGTTCAGCGCATTCGCCCTGTGCCACCTGTGCGCCGCGGTCGTCGTCGACGAAGAACAACACCAACGCTTCCACGAAGGGATCGTGAAGGCGTTCGAGGACCGAGACAAAGCTGTTCAGAAGGGTTTCAAGCAGCATGCCGACGCGGTCCGACGAGTGCTGCGCAGAGCGGGACTCGTGAAGCCGGAACCGAAACCTCAACCACGGACACCGCCTACGGACGTGCAAGGCGGAATGTGCAGTAAGTGCGCTGGAGGGCTCGTCACCGCCGGCATCGACCCCCAGATCCCAATCCGGGAATCCGATGCGACCGTGCCGTATCTGGTCTGCGTCGGATGTCTTCGCGAGATCCGCCGGGGCTGATCGTGACCGACGATCCTCACGCGAAATACCGCGTCACAGACAGCGTTCCGGTCGCATCCGCGATCCTGTCCGCCGCGGCGAACGTGCCACCCGTCGTCCGGCTCTGCTCGGTCTGCGACGAGCAGCTGCCCGCCGGCGTCGTCAAGCACGTGCAGTGCCGGGCCTGGACTGCCTGAGATCGCCAGCCCACTCGAAACGCCACACCCCGCACCGGAAGGACAGCAGTGACCACCATCTGCGTCTCCACCCACGACCTGCGACGCGCATGCACCGCAGTCGTCCCGCACGCCAACCCGAAGATCGAGATCCTCGACCGGGTGCGCTTCACCATCGACCCGCACAACATCACGCTCACCGCCACCGACGGCTGGACATCCGGACTTGCCATCGTCTCCATCTGGGAAACCGAGAACGACATCATCCCGATCCCCGAGGACGGCATCCTCGTCGATCTCGCGTCCGAGCAGATCCGCAAGATCCTTTCCGTCTTCAAGGCGCCGGCCGACAAGGGCGACGAGCCCGAAGCGATCCTGCAGATCGAGGTCGGCGACAACTACGTGAAGATCGCCGACGTCTCCGGACTGCCCGGCATCGACGGCCAAGCCCTCGAGTTGCCCCGCATGGACACCTACACCGGATTCGCGGACGTCGCCCACACCATCTCCCGCATCCGCTGCATGCCCGAAACTGCGCTCACCACCGTGAACATGAGCCCGAAGATCGTGTCCGCGTTCACCGCAGCCGCCAAGGCCTACAACGAAACGATCCAGATCACCGCACACTCCGAGTCCCGGACGCTCACCGTCGTCATCGGCGAATCGTTCCTCGGACTCCTCACCCCGGTGCAACTCACCGACGAAGAACGCGCGCGTCACCTGCAGTGGGCCGACGCGTGGGACGTCCGGCTGCCGGCGGCCGACTCGCTCCCACGCAATGCAACGAAGGACACCACCATCACCTCGGTGCTCAAGGAAGGTGCCGGGCTCCTGGTCGAGGCCGGCGTGACGTCGATCAGCTTCTCGGCGAAGGACAGCGACCAGTGAGCACCGAGACGTACATCCTCACCGGCGACAGCCGAAAACGCTTCGAGCAGCTCATGGCCGAGTTCGTTCCCGTCGCGGTCGCAGAAGCGTCCGTGGCTGTCTCTGACAGATTCTCGACCCGGCAGCTCGCCCACCCGGACCCCGCCATCCGTAACCGGATGTGGGCGATGCGCGACTACCCGGACCCGCCCGAAGGCCTCGTGAAGATCCTCGCCGCGGCGATCATCTCTTGGGAGCAGGAATCCTCATCGACTCAAACGAGCGTCGAGGCCGCAACCGCATTCCGCGCATGCGCCTGGGAACTTCGCCAGATCCTCAAGGACTTCCCGGAGGGACCCGCATGATCCTCGATACACAGCCGGAACACCGGTCGTCCGACCGCGATCCACTGCGCACGATCGAGAACGTCCTCGCGTTCAGCTCCGCTGACTGGGCACGCAACAACGACACCGCATGGCTCTACGGCATCGTCCTCGGCTGGGACGACGAGCCCGGCGTACCCGTCGAGGACCAGTCCGGCGCGATGACCGAACTCGCGGGCCGGTTCCAGTGGTCCGAAGAGCGCGTCGAACAGCTACGGGCTCTGCACACCGAATATCAGCGCATCGCTGCCGAGTACCAACACCGCTCGGAGGTCGAACGTAAACGAGCCGGGCGTGGCCGTATCCGCTACGGAGATCCGGTCCTGACCGTGTTCGGCGACGCGATCAGCATCGAACAGCCGGCCGTGTCCAACCTCGCGCCGAACCTCGAGCAGGAAGTGCTGCTGCGCATCAACCCTGACGACATCGGCGCCCACCGTGACCTCTCCGTCTACCTCAACCGCGCCGACGCTCGCGCACTGCGCGACCGCCTCGACGCCTGGCTCACCGACACCGCGAAGGAAACCCACCAGTGACCACATCGGACCTCCAAGTCTGGGACTGCCGCAAGTGCGCGTCGATCCGCTCCGCCCCGTGCGGCGGTGTGTGCCTGCCGGCAGACAACGTCACCCGCGAATCCACTCGGCCGCTGTCCACTCACCAGTCCACGCACCACGCGGGGGTCGCCTACGCCGTGTCACAGGGACACGACCGCAACGAGGTCGAGGCGATGACCACACGCGAGCTGGTCGATGCGTTTGGAGTCGGGCTGTGAGCGCCGCGTCCGCCGCAGTTGTCGTCGCGTGCGCTGCACTCGCCACGGTCACCGGGCTCGGCATCTACCGATTCGCGGTGTGGTTCGCCGGCACACAGGACGACCGGGAGCAGGTGTGGGGATGAGCGGCTACAGGGGAGGGGATCCCGGTGCCGACCCCGCCGACGAATGGGATGCCTCAGATCGCGAATCGTATTCCGCCGGCGGATGGATTCCGGGCGGTCAGGTCACTGTCGATCTGGACCCCGAGGAGTGCATCGTTGCTCGCCGCGAAGGGAAGTGGCAGTGCATCCGTGCCCACGACCACGGCGACCAGTCGGTCGTCAACACGCTCAACCTCTGTGAGACAGACCTGTTCGTAGAGGCGGCCAACCGCGACAGAAAAGAGAAGTCATGAGTGCCATCGACGACTACCGCAAGACCATCACAATCGGCCCCGACGGAATCCGCGTCGGCGACACCCTCCTGCCTGGCTGTATTAGGCGCGACATCATCGTGCGCCCGGACACGGAACACAAAGACCATTGGACCGTCGAACTCGTCCTCCTGACCGGAAAGCCGCCCGTATTCGAAGGGGGCGCAACCCTCGGCCCCGACGACACGGTGATCAGTGCCGCCGAGACGACTCCCAGCGACGGTTCGCAGTGAAGAACCCCGACAAGGCCCGTGCACGCGAGATTCAGATCAGCGGACAGCTCGCAGAGACACTCGCCGCGCACGCCGTCCGAGCTATCGGACCCAGGGGAACCGTCCTGAAGGTCACCGACGATGCCGCTGCCTCGTTGATCCGAGCGACGTTCATCGCTCGACTCGCTGAGACGGCCACGAAACTCGCGAACGGAGAACCCCTCAAATGAGCATCCGAGACGAACTCGCCCAGGAGTTCAAGAAGCACGCGATGCGCTCTTGGGATTCCAGGAAACCCGCCGAGGAACAGACGGAATGCCGGTGTGGATGGGTAGGCGGTGACCTATTGGGACACCAGCTCAACGAGGTCTCAAAACGATTTGGCATCGTCGAACTGCCCGAGCCGGAGAAGGACAAGTGGGGCAACCCCGACTTCTCCAACGAACACATTCGCCTGACCGTGTACTCGTACTCCCGCACTCAGCTCGAGGTTCCCGAGTACTTCGGCGTCAACGACGGCGTCAACTCATTCCAGTTGCGGGACCTGGCTGCTCGGTGTCTCGCTGCCGCGAACCGAGCGGAGGCACAGCCATGAGCCCATGCCATCGGATCACCCACGAAGCAATGGCATGGACCGTGTCGGCCCTCGGGTCCGCCGACCGGAAGGAGTGGCAGGCATGAGTGATCCGACGACTCCCGAGGGCCGCGCCGAACTGCGACGTCTGTTGGGATCAGGCTTTACAGATCAGCCGTGGGCGATCTGGCACGACCTCGATCACCAGGGATTCAAGACGATCGGCGACGAGGCCGGTGTGCTCTCCGACGGGAAACCATTCACCGAAGAGTGCAACCCATTCGCGCACGTCTACACCGATGACCTTGCCGATCTGATCGTCGCTGCTGTGACCGCGCTCCCGGCACTCCTCGATGCACTCGACCAGGCCGATGCTGAACTCGCGGGGTATCGAGCCGAGGAGCAGCGCGTTCGCGCATGGAATGCGCTCGTCAACGAAGGGAACGTGCGCTGCACCGACTGTGGTCTGCGCTACGCCGAACGCGAGGAGTACTCATGCGGCGACGAGCGCCACCAGGGCGTGCACTACTACGACCCCGAGGAGCTGGTCGAAGCTCGCCGCCGCGCTCTGGAAGGCGAGCCGTGATGCACACCCTCGACCTCGGGTACGACTCGGTGCCGCTGTCAATGAACTCACGGATGCACTGGGGCAAGAGCTCCCGCATAACGAAGCAAATCCGCACCACCGCATGGCTTCTCGCCAGGCAAGCCAAGGTCCCCACCAATTGCGACCACGTCACCGTCTGCTTGCACTACCGGCCGAAGGTCAACCGTCGCCGCGACTCGGACAACCTCATGCCCGTCCTCAAGGCCGCCTGCGATGGCCTCGTCGACGCCGGCCTCGTCGCAGACGACACCCCTGACCAGATGACGAAGCAGATGCCCGTCATCCATCCAGCCGAGAAGGGCCGCGACGGCGCGCTCTGGCTCACCATCACGATCGGAGACCCCCAGTGACCACCCCTGTTCCCGTGACCCTGTTCGCGAAGACGGCCGGCTGCCAGCAGTGCGTCGCCACGAAACGTCACCTCGACCGCCAGGGCACCCCGTACGAACTGCGCTACGTCGATCAGGACCCGGAGGCCGCCGACGCGGTGAAGCTTCTCGGCTACCAGGCCGTGCCGGTCATCGTGGCCGGCGACATGCACTGGTCCGGATTCCGACCGGACAAGCTCAACGCGCTCGGCCGTCTGCACACGATCGCCGCAGGCATCGCAGAGCTGGACGCGACAGCCGAAGCCTGGCTCACCGAGCTCGAATCGAGCGCGGCATGAAGACACTCGCAACTATCGCCGGGATCGGAAACCTGTGCACCGCCGGCGTGCTGACCATGGCCGCCATCGTCTTCGACATGACCGGCACCGCCCTCATCCACCTCGGCCGCGACTGACCACCACCCACCCCGCCGAGACCCAGGAAGGACCGGAACTGACATGAGCACTCTCGACCTGTTCGACCTCACCGAGACATCGCCGTTCGACGCCATCCGCCAGGTCCGCGCCGACGGCACCGAGTTCTGGTCCGCCCGCGACCTCATGACCGCCATGGCGTACGGACAGTGGAAGAACTTCCTCACCCCACTCACCCGCGCATGGAAGACGGTCGAGAACCAGGGACACGACCCGGAGACCCACTTTTCCCGATCGGGAAAAGTCGCCCCCTCCGGGCCCGCCGCCCAGGACTACGAACTCACCCGGTTCGCCGCCTACCTCATCGCGATGAACGGTGACCCCCACAAGCCGGAGGTCGCCGCGGCGCAGGCGTACTTCGCGATCCAGACCCGCGTCGCCGAGACCACGTCGGCCCGGCCTGCCGTTCCGCAGACCTACGCCCAGGCTCTGCGCGCGGCAGCCGACGAGGCAGAGCGCGCGGAAGCCGCGGAGCGGAAGGTCGCCGAGCTCGAGCCTCGCGCGCAGGTTGCCGACGAGCTGATGAACGCCGAGGGGCTCTACACGCTCCAGGCCGCTGCGAAGGCCATGCACTGGGGTCCGAACGTGTTCTTCCGCGACCTGCGTCGTCTGGGGATCCTGCAGAGCAACAACCTGCCTTACCAGCGGTACGCGCATCACTTCGAGGTGAAACTCGGCACGCGTCAGCATCCGACGACGAAAGAGACGATCCCGACGACGCGCACGTTCGTGAAGCCGTCGGCGCTGCCGTTCCTGCGGAAGAAGCTGCACGGCGTCGATGAGCCGGTGCAGTTCGTGAACGGAGCGGACGCATGACCCCGCCCCGTGATCTCGCCGACGCGCAGACCCGCATCGACGAGCTCGAGGAACAACTCGCAGTTGCGCGCGCGACCAACCAGCGACTGAACCGCCGCTGCCAGATCGCCGAGAAGGCTGCGCACGAGAACATCGACGCGTGCCGGCGCGCTGGACAGTCTCTCGGCCGCGGCCTCGCCAACCTGGCTGCCTTGAGTTACAGCGAGAAGCTCGACGAAATCCGCTCGTACGCCGAGCGAATCCGAACCGATGACATCGACGCGGTAGAGCTCCCCGAGGAACCCACCGACGCACTCGTGAGCCTCGCGATCTACGCCACTGCCACCGGCATCGGCGACCGCATCCTCATGATCCTCGACGGGAAGGCTGACCGATGAGCAAGTACTGGATGGACACCTACTGCGCCGCGACCCTCGAAGCCGCACCCGGCCACAAATGCCTGTGTACGCACCACCGCCCCCTCCACCCCAGCCCGCACCGATGCGCCTGCGGACACCTGTGGGGCGACCCGTTCGTGGAGATGACCTACGACGAACAGCGCGCCTTCCTCGGCTTGAAGGACGTGCGGTCAGAACTGGCATGGCAACGGATCGGACGCCAGTTCAAGGGCATCGCGGCGGCATTCCAGAAGCTCGGAGAGGACATCCGCGTCAGCCTCAAACTCGCCGGCGTCGACCCCGATGACCCGGACAGCTGGGCGTTGGCAGGGGAGAAGTAATGACGCTCGTCGACGCGCGGAAGCGCTTCCTCTCCTCGGTCACCACCGAGTGCCCGGTGTGCTGGCGCGGATGCACGCTCACCGATGCCCGCAAGGTCCGGTTCCACCGCGACACCCGTGGCGAACCCTGCCCGATGTCCGGCAAGGAACTGCCTCCGCACCCGCTGGAACCACTCACACCGCGCCGCTGACCGGCTCACCACCCCCAATTCACTCACTTGCCTTCCCGAAGGACACACGATGAACGAACGCCACCGCCCACGGATCTTCACCGCACCGAAGCTCTGGGACGAAGAATCGATGCTCGCCGCGGACTTCGCGTCGGTCAGCGAGGTAGCTGATCGGCCGCTCGATACGTGGCAGCACTTCGTGCTCGAGAAGGCCGCACGCATCATGCCCAGGCCTGCCGGTGTGCCGAGACCGTCCCGTCCCGTCTGGTCTGCGTCCGAGGTCGGTGTCCTCGCCGGCCGACAGAACGGCATGACCGCTCTCGCCGAATCCCGCGAGCTCGGCGGCATGTACGTCCTCGGCGAGAATGTCGTCCACACCACAGTGAATCGTGAGGCAGCGCGCAATGCGATGAACCGGACAGCCCGGATCATCAAGTCCTGCCCTCACCTGGACCGCCTGGTAGAGACGATGTACTGGACTCGCGGTGAGGAAGAAATCAGGCTGGTCCACGGCGGATCCATCAAGTTCCGTGCCCGCGGCAGCGCCCGTTCGATCGACAGCGCGCGCGGTGCCGACCTTCTCGTCATCGATGACGCCCCGGAGATCGATGACTTCTGGTGGATGAGCGCCGTCGGCGCCCGGCCTGAGAGCTGGCGTCGCACCGCGCAGCAGGTCTGGTACCTCGGCACCGCCGTCGACCGGACACGACACCCCCGCGGCGGGGTGTTCTCACAGATCCGGCACCGCGGCCTGACCCGAACCGACCCGTACCTGTGCTGGATCGAATACTCCGCGCCCGACGACCGCCACGACGACGGGACGCTACGGATCGACCCGATCGCCCGGTACCGGATCAACCAGGCCAACCCCAGCGCGCGTGCTCGTTACGAGGTGATTCAGCACCTCTACCACCTCCTGGACCTGCGTACCTACGAGACCGAGTTCCTCGGCATCGGCGACTGGTACACCCCCGAATCTGCCTGACCGAAGGTCCTCGTCACCGCGAAACAACAAGAGGTGCAGTGTTCTTCCAATGCGATGATCAGCTCCCGACATCCCGAAAACACCGGGAACTGATCGAACAAGTTCTCCACAACCGACTCGACGGCATCGCCGCGATCGGACTGTGGACGATGGCCGGCACCGACTGCCAGGCCGCCGGAGGCGACGGCGTCGTCAAACGCGCCGACACCATCCGGATCATGCTCGACCCCCGCGTCGCCGACCACCTCGCCGCGCAGCTCGTCGCCGTCGGACTCTGGCACGCACCCGGCCACGACTGCCCACGCTGTCCCCCCGTCGCCGACGGAACATACCTATTTCACGACTGGTTCGACCTCGGCTACGACCCCGCCGCGAAAGTCGACATCACCCGCCGCAAACGGAAGGAGCTGAAAGACGCCGTCATCCTGAACTCGGTCTGGGCACGCGACTGCATCGACCCTGCGAAGCCGAACGAAGCGAAGTGCCGCTACTGCGGCACCGTCGTCCGCCGCAAGGACACCCGCTCGCAGACCGGCCGCCGCCCCCAACTCGACCACGTCGACCCCACCCGCGCAGACGGCGCACGCAACATCGTCGTCTCCTGCGCGGACTGCAACGGCCGCAAAGGCAACCGCACCCCCGCCCAAGCGGACATGGTCCTGCTGCCCCCGCCCCGTGCCAACGTCTCGCCGAAACCAACCGCTGCTGAGTCCGTCTCGCCGCACCACACCGACGCTGAGCCCGTCTCGCCGGCACCCGCCGACGCAGAGACCAGCTCGCCGGTGAACCGCGCCGCAGAGACCACCTCGCCGGTCACACGCGCCGCTGAGAACATCCGCACGACCAGCAGTGACGCGACCAAATCCCGACCAAATCCGGACCACACACCCGACCACCCGAAACGAGGTGTCCCCGCGCGGGCGACGCGCGCGGGCGCGGGCATGGGAGGGTCAGGGCAGGGTAAGGGTTCTTGTACTGGGTTACCCGAGCAAGAACCTCACGTGAGATCTCCTCGCAAACGACGTCGACGCGGAAAAGGCAGATCCCACCACCAGACCGAGACTGCCGCTCCCAGCCAGCAGGTCACCTCACCTCCTGCCATCCCCACACCCCAGTGGGATGCCGGCCCCGCACCCGAAGTCCCCACCCCAGGTCGGTTCGGATCCCCGTGGCACGGATGGACCGGACCCCCGTCGACCGTCGGCGACGAGACCGATTGCCCAACCCACCATCTGCCCGAGCCGTGCTGGAAGTGCGCACCGCCGGAAGGACACCCGCATGACCACTGACCAGACACCGACCCACGCCTGCCGCGCCGGCGGATTCTGTCGCGGCCGCACCCGCGACCCCGAGACCGGCCAGTGGATCCCAGCCCTGACCATCCGCCCCGGCTTCCTGTGCGAGGGCTGCATCCGCGCCGTCACCGCAGCGACCGCCGCGCTGTGGCAGGACTACCTCGCCCTGTACCGAGCATTCGGCGACACCAGCATCACCGGCCCGGCCACCGGCCCGCGCGCCACCTCACCGACACCCGCGGTCCCGGTGAACGTGCACACCGACGCACTCATGGGCGAGATCGCCGACACCGCACACCGATGCGCCACTGTCATCGCTGAACGCCTCGCACTCGACACCGACCCGGACGAGCGCGCCGTTGGACACAACCTCGACCTGGTCGAGAAGAACATCGAGGTCCTGCTCATGGTCCCCGAGCACGACGCGATGGTCTGGCTGCCCGGTGGCGAACAGTGGGAGTCCACTACCCAGGACGGTGTGAGTCTCGCGCTGCGCCTGGTCGATCTGCATCGCCGCGCATCGTCGACACTCGGCGTGACCCGCGGCCGTGATCGGATGCCGTTGCCGTGCCCACGCTGCGAGGAATCACAGCTCGGTCGCTGGCATGGCAGTGAGCTGATCGACTGCCTCGCGTGCGGATGCTCGTGGACCGAGTTCGACTACCGACGCATGACCACCATCCTCGCCACCGACTACCAGGAGTTCGCATGACGATCATCGAGTTCATTGAAGCCCGACTTGCCGAAGACGAGCAGATTGCAACCAAGGCGGGGACGGGCAAGTACGCCCGATGGGATTACGCAGGTGACTGTGACTCCGCATCGAATGGCGAGGTGTACTACCCCGACACACGGACGGTCATCAGGCACATGAACGGCCACGAGTCAATCAGCTATGGCTGCGTCACTTGTGACAGCGAGGGATTGACACCTTCGGTGGCTGAGGAGATAGGCCCTCACATCGCTCGCCACGACCCGGCCCGCGTGCTGCATGAGATTGAAGCGAAGCGAAAGTTGCTCGATCTCAGTCGCCGGTGGCTGGTGTCCCGTGGGGGTCAGGCCGGTGAGATGAACCGGAAGAACGCTATCGACATCCTCGGCCTACTGGCTGCGCCGTACTTCGATCATCCCGACTACCAGAAGGAGTGGGCGTGAACATCCTCCACATCCCACACCATTGCGAACTTCCATCCATCAGTTCCTACCCGTACAACACCGTGATGGAGTGTGAGGACTGCAGCCAGATCTGGGTAAGGAAATACGGCGGGTGGGTTCGACTGAGGTGGTATCACTTCGAAGCCCGGCGACATCTCGTGAAGAAGCGGACCGATGAGCGCTGACCCGTGGCCATGGCCGGCCGACACCCAGCTCGACCGCGCCCGCCGTATCGCCCAGTCCTACCGCGAAGCGCTGCTCGCGCTCGACGCCGCCAAGTGCATGAACCTCGACGACCGAGCCCGCGAACTCGGCCAAGCATGGGTAGTGCCCGAGCTCGTGACCATCGACGAGAACGAAATGCTCTCGGCCACTGACGCGGCCGCACTCGTCGGGGTGAACCGCTCGACGCTGTACCGCTGGGTCGACGCCGGCCACCTGGTCGCGATCTACCGAACCAACAAGCAACGCCCACTGTTCCGCTCTGGTGATGTCCTTAACGCGGCCGCTGTGCAGCGCCGTCGACGCGCCGCTCGGGCGGCTCGGTAGCGCACTTCGTTTGTCGCGTGCTACATTCGTGCCAACGGCCGACGTGTATCTCGAACACGTCGGCCGAAGTGTTTTCCACAGCACGCGAGCGGGGTGAGCATGAACCTCATCCGCGCGCTCATCGCTCGTCACCGACGGGCTACGCGCATGGCCACGCACACCGCAACAGCTCTACTCGGTTGTCCCATCCATGGGCGCCGCGGCTGCTCGGTCCGGACCCGCCACTGTCCCACGGCAGACGATGAGTAGTTCGACTACCGCCCGCGGCCTGGGTTGGGATCACCAGAAGACCCGCGAACGACTGCTGCGTAACCACGTCGACGGCACACCGTGCTGGTGGTGCTCGCTGCCGATGTTCCGCAACCGCACCAACAACTGGGACCACGACCCGACGTCGAACGACCCGGCCTCCGGATCGCTTGCTGCCGACCACAGTCAGGCGCGAGCGCACGGCGGAACCCAGGCCGATCGACTGCTCCACGGCACGTGCAACAAGGAGCGCCAAGACGGCCGGCGGGACCATCTTCGGCCCGCTGTCACAGGCCACCGAATCGGCGCAGAAGAGAGCGAAGAACCGCTCGGTATTAGGCTGCTTCCATGGCCCTGACCTGCGGATATACCCCACCCCCGAAAATTATCGAGGGGGTGGGGGTCTCCTGACTGGCCTCTTCCTCAGTCAGGAATCTCTCTCCGACATTTTTTTCCACAGTCCAAATCGGAGGTGAAAAAGTGACGACCGACACGCCTCCGGACGACGACCTCGACGCCGAACCCACCCCCGAAAACGACGACGATCAGACCTTCGATCCCGACGTTCTGTCGGTGGCCGAGGCGGCGCGAAGCGGATCACGGCGCGCGCTGATGGTGGCGATTCGAGACCGGATCGCGGAAGCGGTGACGGACAGCGACTGCCCACCGCGAGATCTGGCGTCGCTGACGAAGCGACTGCAGGACACCGCGAACGAGATCGAGGCGATCGATGCGCGAGCTGCAGAGGACGTTGAGAACGACCCCGGTCGGATCCGGGAGTTGGAGGCAGCGTTGCGTGCGGTCGCTCCCGGTCACCCGCTACTGACAGGCAGTGTCGATGACAGGTTCGACGCGTCGACTCTCTGAGGTTGCACGTCATCTGGTGATCCCCGATGGGATTGTCACCTCGAATTTCCCTCGGGTGTATCGCCGCCTGCAGGACGTCGGTGTCTCGTTCGATCGGTGGCAGGAAGGCTTCGGCCAGATCGCGCTCGGGTGCAACGCCGCGGGGAAGTACGCCGCATCGGTCGGCGGTGTGGTCGCCTCGATTCCGCGTCAGGTCGGCAAGACCTACACGGTGGGCAACCTGATCATCGGCATGTGCCTGGAGTTCCCGGGCCTGCGCGTGATCTGGACCTCGCACCACAACCGGACGACGACGAACACCTTCCGCTCGATGCAGTCGATGGTGCGCAAGAAGAAGATCTGGCCGTACGTCGCCGCGATCCGCACTGCCAACGGTGAACAGGAGATCGTCTTCACCAACGGGTCGATCATCATGTTCGGCGCTCGCGAGCAGGGCTTCGGTCGAGGCATGGAAGCCATCGACGTCGAGGTGTTCGACGAGGCGCAGATCCTCGGCGTGAAGGCGCTCGAGGACATGGTGCCGGCCACCAACGCGGCGAAGAATCCGCACGGTGGTCTGCTGTTCTTCATCGGCACACCACCGCGCCCGACCGACGACGGCGAATCGTTCACGAAGAAACGGAAGAAGGCGCTCGCCGGACTGACCGACGGTCAGGTGTACGTGGAGATCTCCGCGGACCCGGACACCGACCCGGACGACCAGTCGAAGTTCGGCACGTTCAACCCGTCGTATCCGCACCGCACTCCGCTGGAGTCGATGCTGCGTATGCGGGAGAACATCCCGGACGACGAAGCCTGGCGCCGTGAGGCGATGGGGATCTGGCCAGATGACGACGACCAGGGCCCGCCCACATGGCAGCTCGTCACCGAACTGCAGTGGCACGGCCTGGTGGACTTCCCGGAACTGGCCGGCACGATCGGCGTGGGCATCGCCCGCGTCGGTTCCCGGTGGGTGATCGCCGGTGCGCAACGAACCGTCGACGACCGGATCCACGTCGAGGTCGGCTACATGCGTACGGCAACCAACCCCGAGATCGTCGACCTGATCGGACGGATCGATGACGTACTCGAGCCGTGCGCGATCGCCACTGACAGTCGTTCACCGGCCGCGGTGCTCGAACCGATGATGAAGACCGCCGGCATCGAACTGATCAAGTCCACGACGAACCAAGCGGCGCTGATGAGCCAGGGCTTCGTCGACGACGCCGAGGATGGACTGATCAGCCACACCGGTCAGCGTGAACTCGGCTACGCGCTCGAACACGCGGCCAAACGGTCGCTGCCCCGCGGGGACTGGGTCGTCGACGCCGGGGGAGACCCCGAAGTCGCACCGATGCTGGCCGTGATCATCGCTCGATGGGCACTGATCACCTTCGAATCCCGCGTGGCCGGCGCATCGGCCGCGCCGACATTCGAGCGCACCAACCATGCCGGTGGACCGGTCGACTCGTTCGACCCGTTGACCGCCGCGTTCTAGACGAGGAGGTGACCATGGCTGAAACTGCACGTCCCTCAACAGAATTGGGATACGTACACGGTGGTGGAACCGAGTGGCAGCAGTGGGACCACACCGAGAAAGTCCCCGAGCTGCAGTGGCCCGAGTCGGTGAACGTCTTCAGCCGGATGGGCCGCGAGGACGGCCGAGCCTCCTCCCTGCTGCGAGCGATCGGTCTGCCGATCCGCCGCACCGGATGGCATCTCGACCCGAACGGCGCCCGTGACGAGGTCGTCGAGTTCGTCGCCCGCAACCTTCGGCTCGGGATCAAAGGCTCGGACTACCAGCCGACGACGCGCACGCGCGGGCGCTTCTCGTGGCGTAGTCATCTGCAGCAGGCGCTCCTGATGCTGCAGTACGGGCACAGCTTCTTCGAGCAGGTGTATCAGTTCGACCAGGACGGAAGGATCAGTCTGCGCAAGCTCGCGCCCCGTCCGCAGCGCACGATCGCGAAGATCAACGTCGCGCTCGACGGTGGTCTCGAGTCGATCACGCAACAGCCGCCCGTCGGAAAGCTCACCGCAGCCTCGGCCATACCGGACGGATTCACCATCCCCGTCTCGAGACTGGTCGCCTACGTGCACGAACCGGACCCCGGTCAGTGGCAGGGCAACTCGATCCTGCGGCCGGCCTACAAGCACTGGATCCTCAAGGACGAGTTCATGCGTACCCAGGCCGCCGCGGCCCGCCGCAACGGCATCGGCGTGCCGGTCGGTACCGCAGCCAGCGCCACCGACCAGGTCGAGGTCGATCACATGCGCGACCTGGCGTCGAACTTCAAGGGCGGCATGACCTCCGGCGTCGGTCTCGCCAATGGCCAGAAGCTCGAGCTGCTCAGCGTGCAAGGTGTGCTGCTCGACATTCAGAAAGCGATCGACTACCAGGACAAACAGATCGCTATCGCGGGCCTGGCGCACTTCCTGAACCTCGACACCGGTGGTTCGTTCGCAATGGCCAGCGTGCAAGAGGGCACGTTCACGCAGTCGGTGCAGACGCTCGGCGAGACCATCGCAGACGTCGGTACCGCTCACGTCGTCGAGGACCTCGTCGATCTGAACTGGGGCGAGGACGAGCCCGCACCGAAGATCGTGTTCGACGAGATCGGCTCGCGCCAGGACCTCACCGCATCCGCACTGAAGATGCTCATCGACGCCGGACTGATCCGCCTCGACCGGTCGCTCGAGGAGTACACGCGGCAGCAGTACGGGCTGCCCGCCAAGGACACCCCGCCCCCATCCGAGCCGTGGACGCCCCCTTCCGGCCCGACCGAAACCGAGGGGACGACCACGTGAAGGAGACGACCATGACCATCCGCAACGGTGCCGGAGCACCCGGACGATCACGCGAGTGGTGCCGGATCAACGCGAAGGCCGGCGCCGCCACCGAGATCCTGATCTACGACGTGATCGGCAGCTACTGGCTCGACACCGACGCGCAGACAATCGCCACCCAGATCAAGGAACTCGACTCCGACGAGATCGTCGTCCGGATCAACTCGCCCGGCGGCGACGCGTTCGACGGCATCGCGATCATGAACGCGCTGCGCGCGCACTCGGCGAAGGTCACCGTCCGAATCGACGGCCTGGCCGCGTCGGCCGCGTCGGTCATCGCGATGGCTGGAGACGAGATCATCATGGGCGAAGGCTCGCAGATGATGATCCACGAAGCGTGGCTCTACACCTCCGGCACCGCCGACTACCTGCGCGCCGAGGCCGACCGTCTCGACAAGATGACCGACTCGATCACCGCGGTCTATGCCCGCCGGGCCGGTGGGGAGTTCGACGAGTGGCGCGCACTGGTCGCCGCCGAAACCTGGTTCACCGCGGACGAAGCAGTCGCCGCCGGCCTGGCCGACAAGGTCGGTGCCAGCGCACCCGCCAGCGGTGAACTGTCCGCAGCGTTCAACCTCTCGCAGTTCCGTTTCGCCGGCCGGGAACATGCCCCGGCCCCCCGGATCCCCTCTGCCGAGGCGGTAGAGGACACCAACAGGAAGGAGGGCATCGTGCCCACCCTCAACGAAACTCTCGCCCAGCGCCTCGGCATCAACGCCGACGCCACCGACGAGACCATTCTGGCCGCCCTCGACGAGGCGCTCGCCGAGCAGGCACAGGAAACCGGAACCCAGGCATCCGCCGGCACCGGTGCCCCGACCGCCGAGCAGGTCGCTACCTACATGGAGCGCCACGGCCTCGTCGCCGTCGACCGTGCCCAGCACGAGGACTACATCGCCGCGGCCAACGAAGGCCGTGCAGCTCGCGCCCAGCAGCTCCGCGAAGCCGACGAGGCACTCGTCGACGGAGCGATCCGTGCCGGAAAGTTCGGGCCCGGCCGACGCGAGCACTGGCTCAACTCCTTGCAGCGCGACCGCGAGGGCGCCACCGAGGCCATCAACAGCCTCGCCGCCGGTCTCGTGCCGCTCGAGGAGGTCGGTCACGGCGTCGACCCGGAGCCCACCGGCGGTGCGGACTTCGCGGCCGTCGACAAGTTCAAGAACTGGATCGAGGAGAACTGACATGGCTGCAGTCACACAGGTCACCCAGGGTGGCCCCAAGAGCTTCATCCCGGCCGAGGTCATCCTCGGTGGCCAGCTCGTCGAGGCCCGCACCGGCGGCCGCATCGGCGTCGCCGCGGCCGACAGCGTGAAGGTGCTCGGCGTCGCACTCACCGACGGACAGAGCCCCGAGACGGCGCAGGGCGGAACCACCGTCGACGCGATCGGACGCCCGATCATCAACGCGATGCCGATCCCCACCGTCGTCTCCGTCGCCTACGCAGGCACCGAAACGAAGGTGACCTACTCGGCCGCGGCCACGTTCGGCGACAAGCTGGTCTCGACTGGTTCCGGCAAGGTCGGTCCGGCCCCGGTCGATGCCACCGCAGCCGAGATCGTCGGCATCTGCACCCAGCCCCAGGGCGTGGCCGCCAACGCGGTCGGCCTCATCCGGATCGCCTGATCCCTCACTTCCCCAGGAGACAATCACCATGGCACCCAGGACCATTGTGAGCGGGTCGGACGGCGCGGCACTGGCCGTGGCCGACTTTCTCGCGAACCCGACGCTGATCCCGACCAAGCTCAAGAAGCTGCTCGAGAATCAGTTCATCGCCGAGGCGCTGCTGCGCAACGCTGGCGCCAACACCTCGGGCGTGTTCGCCTACCGCGAAGGCGATCCAGCCTTCCTCGCCGACGACATCGAGGAGCTGGCCGAGTTCGGCGAGATCACCGTCTCGAACGCGGCCCGCGGAATCCCGAAGGTAGTCTTCTCGACCAAGCGCGGCAAGGGCATTCGCGTCACCCTCGACATGATTCGGAAGAATCAGATCGACGACGTGAACAAGCAGATCACCGCGCTGAAGAACACCTTCATCCGGGCCAACGATCGTGCCGCGAAGGCGATCTTCAACTCCGTCCCTTCGTTCCCCGTCTCCACCGCGTGGGATGTGGCGAACTCGCGGCCGCGCCGCGACATCGCCGACGCGATATTCGAGATCTCCCAGGCGGCCCCGACCGCCGAGCAGGGCGGCAGCGAGGACGAGGGATACGAGTTCGCCGCCGACACGATCGTGCTCAACCCCGCGTTGCTGCCGATCCTGATGGACAACGACGATCTGCTGAAGGTCTACCGCGGCAACATCGCCGACCAGAACATCGCCTATGTCGGTGCGCTGCCGGAGACCATCCACAACCTTCGTGTCATCGTGTCGAAGGCGTGGCCGGCCGACCGGGCCCTGATCCTCGAGCGCGGCACGATCGGGTTCTACGGCGACGCTCGTCCGCTGACGTTCACCGAGCTCTACCCCGAGGGCAACGGCCCCAACGGTGGCCCGCGTGAGACCTGGCGCTCGGATGCCACGCAGGAACGTGGACTCGCACTCGACCAGCCGCAGGCCGGTCTGTGGCTGACAGGACTGGTGACGCCGTGACCGACTACATCCTGACCGCACTGCGGTTCAACCAGGTACTCGAGCGCAACGATCAGGGCCGGCCGACGAAGGAGATCAGGCACCGTCGCGGTGCGCTGATCACCGATCTCGACGAGCTGGAAGCGCAGCGGCTGCTGCGTGCCGGCGCGATCCGGCCCGCCGACGAGGTCGCCGCAGAGGAAGCCGCAGCAGAACGAATTGCCGCCGCGGTGGTCGACCAGGTCCCGCCGCAGGGCGCCGAACCCCCGGCGGCTACGACCGGTGGTGCGTCGGCCGAGAGGCCGCGCCGTCCTCGGGCGACTGCGACCGACGAGAAGTGGGTGGCGTACGCGAAAGCGATCAGCATCGACGACGAGGATCTCGAGGGTAAGAACAAGGACGAGATCATCGCCCTCGTCGACGCTGCCGAAGAGAAGTGAGCTGAGGCAGCACTGTGGCTGACTTCGTCGACGTCACTGGTCTGATGAGGGGCTGGCGGCAGCTGTCGGCAACGGAGACGATCTGGGCCGAACAGCTCATCGCCTCTGCCTCGAAGTGGATCCGCAAGCACAAGCCCACCATCGATGACGACGACCTGGACGCCCGGTTCGTCGTCATCGAGGTGGTGCGGGCCGCGCTGACGGCTGCCAAGCACGCCGGTCACGTCTCCTACACGAAGACGGTGGGAGGGGTGACCCGGTCGGGGACCCTCGTCAACCCGGGCCGGTCGTTGGTGTTCACCCCCTACCACTACCAGTTGCTCAGCATCTCGCAGTCGGCGACACCGTCCTGGACGTTCGGAGACTGACATGGACGATCTCGGTAACCAGACCGTGCGGGTGATCGAACGCGTACCCGCCAAGCGAGGGGTAATGATCGAGCAGGCCGGGCCCGAGTATCCCGGCTGCTCGGTCCAACCTGTCGGGTCCATCGAGGGCCTACCGCTCGAGCGGTACGACCGGTGGGTGCTGTACGCACCCCCGGGCTTTCCTGAGTCCACCGAGAACGTCCTCGCGGTCGACGGAATCGGGCCACGGCTGCACGTCGACGGCGACCTGCAGACCTGGTACGACGACGACGGTGTCGCCGAGTACGTCACCGGCTATCTCGAAAGGTGGAGGGACAGTGCCTGATCCGAAACCCGGCACCTACCGATTCTCGTCGAAGGACGCGAAAGCGATCATGGCGTCGGCTGGCGTGCAGAGCGCGACCCGCCGCATGGCGCAGAACGGTCTCGCGGCGTTCCGCGCAGAAGCTCGCCGACACGCGAAAACCGGCCAGCTCGCAACTCGGGTGCGGATCGAACGAGCGCGAGGATGGGATGGGCGTCCCGGATACCGCATCGTTTCGTCACGTGTCGCCAACCAGCACGTCCTGTTCGGCACGAAGCGCTCGAAGCCAGTGCGCGCAACGCAGGCTGCGATGCGTGCCATGCGGAGGAAATGATGGCAGTCGAACTCGACGAGACACTGTTCCCGGACATCCACGAGGTACTGATGGCGTACCTCGCTCCGATCGCCGAGACAGATACCGAGCCGCCTCACGAGGACGGCATCGGTATCCAGATCAACCGAGTCGGTGGCGCAAGCGACGGGATCAGTGACTACCCACGGGTGCAGATCACCTGCCATCACCCCGATCCGCGCGGGGCGTCACTGCTCGCACGGAAGGTCGCGAACCGGATGGAGAACATCGCCGGGGAAGCGATCGAGGTCGAGGACGAGCCGAAGCCGATCTGCATCGACTCGTGCCGGGTCGACACTCCACCGGAGGCCGAGCCATACGAGAACCCCGACGCTCGCCGTGAGGTTGCGTTCTACGCCTTGAGCTTGCAGAAGCCCTGGCGGCGCTAACACCTCACACGCTCACCATTCATCCCAGGTCCACGACATCACCGTCGTGGGCCTTTCTCATGTCCCAGGAGGGCATCATGGCCACATCTGTTGGCGAACTCGAGGTCGCGCGGCACCAGCGTGAGCTCATCCTCAAGCCGAACCGCATGCACATCTTCGGAATGGGCATGGACGTCGACCCCATCGAGTACATCACCGAGGGGTCGAACTCTCAGCTCGCCGAACTGCCCGATAGTGCATGGGACTTCGGACTCTTGCTCAAGGACGATGCGATCACGCTGACCCGCGAGCTCGAAAAGTCCGACATCATGGCGGTCGGTTACAACAACCCGATCCGATCGGACTTCACCTCGGACATCGCGGGCCTGCAGTTCACCGGACTCGAGGCGAACCGGTACAACATCGAGAACAACCTCGGCATGGACCTGTCGAACATGGTCGCCAATCCGGAGACCGGTGAGATCGCGTTCGATCAGTCGGCCATTGCAGAGATCCGTCAGCAGCGGTACCTCTGCATCGCCCAGTTCAACTCCGGCGTGGACCGCATCTACCTGGGTCGCCTGTTCTACGCGGGTGAGGTCGCCGAGATCAGCGAGCAGACCCTCTCCGACGGTGAGGGCTCGCTGACCTGGCCGACCACCGTCAACGCGATGGTCGACACCGAACACGGAGTCTCCGTGCGCCACTACTTCGGTGGCGAAGGCTGGAACCGTGTCCTCGAGGACGCCGGATTCAAGCGCGGCGGACTGTCGATCAGCACCGCGTCGCTGCCCGCCGCCACCGTCGGCACGCCGTACACGCAGACTCTCGCGGCTACCGGTGGCACCGGCACCAAGACGTGGACAGTTTCGACTGGCACTCTGCCGGCGGGTCTGACTCTGAACGCGTCGACCGGTGTCATCTCCGGTACCCCGACCACGGCGGGCACGTCCACCTTCACCGTTCAGGTCGTCGACAGTGCGACGTCCGGCAGCGCGCTCAAGCCGCTGTCGATCACCGTCAGCGCCTGACCGCCGGCCCGGCCCCTCGTGCGTGCCGGGCCTCACTAACGCGTCGGGCAGGGGAGGGGATTGGCGGTCGACTTCCCCTGCCCGACGCATTCCAGACCGCCACACCGACCGTCACCGAAGGAGGTCCCGTCATGGGACAGATGAAGACCATCCGCAAGGCCGACTGGGCACCGCGACCACTGCTCGCCCCGGACGGCCGCAGCTACACGCCCGGATCGTTCCGTGAGGACCGTGAACTGCGCAGCAGGGGATACGTCCCCGCGCCCGTCGACAACGGAGATCCGGTGCCTGCCGGTGACACCCTCGTCGACGCAGTCACCGCCGCGCCCGAAAGCGCCCCTGCCGACGTCGCCGCCGCTGAGATCGTCGCGGCTGCTCCCGAACCCGAGCAGGCGCCCGCATCCGCCCCGCAGACCACCAGCAAGGCCAAGGCCGCACGGAGCAACGGAGAGAGCAAGTGAGCACGGACAACCTCGACAACGTCACCCAGATCGACGAGCAGGACGTTCGCCGGTACGGCGGTGAAAAGCGAGAGCCGAAGAAGCCGTTCAAGTTCCAGATCGGGGACTCTCCGACCTTCTTCGTTCACGAGCCGGACGCCGACACTGTCATGGACATCGAGGAGGCCTCGACTTCCCGTCGCGTGCTCAAGCTGTTCCTCGGTGAGCAGTTCGATGACGTCGCCGACTTCCTCGGTTCGGAGCACCCGGAGACGTTGATCGAGGTCGTGCGGGATATGTCCAAGCACTTCGGGCTGTTCGACGCCGAGCAGGCGATCAACCGCGTCGAGCGTCGTAGCCGCGACCGTCGCCGCAGCGGTCGCCGCTGATAGATGCGCGACGACAATGGGTCGACGGCCTCCTTCTTTCGGGTACTCCTGAGTGAGGCTGTCGGCCCGTTCGTCGTGTCTCTGGACGAAGACGACGAGGACGCGGACGGCCTCGAGCTCGTCATCGAGGCACCCGACTCGCAGGACGTCGCCGACCTCGACACCACCGTCTCCGTCCACGACCAGCTCGATCTCCTCGTCGGCGAGGACCTGGCCGATGTCATCACCGAGCACTACGCCCGCCGGCCGTTCTCCGAACTCGCCGACCTCGTCGACGACATCCGCGAACACTTCGGGATCCTCGTCCCACCGGATACCGGATGGGCGTACCTGGTCGACGAGCTCGACCGCTACGGCGCGGCGATCGAGAAGGACCTGTTCGCCATGCCGGGCGACGAACGTCTCTACGACTGGGTCCGCGACCACCTGAACAACCCGTGGAACCGGCTGATCCGGCTCCTGCCGGCACTGCCCGAAGGTGGCTGGTACTACGCGGCGCTCGGCAACGACGACGAGCGTGCCCAGAAGATCCTCGAGATGGAGCAACGCGGCGAGCTGCCTCCTCCGTCCAAACGACCGTCGCTGGTGGGCTGGACACACGAACGGGCGCAACTCACCAACATGGTCGATTCGCTACGGCGCATCGAGCACGCCACGTGGGGTGCGTCCCCGAAGTTCAAGGGCAAGGGCGGTAAGCCGCCGCAGCCGTCCCCGCGTCCGCAGACTGCGCGCGATCGCGTCGAAGAGTTCCAGGCCCTCGTCGAGCACGACGACATCGCCTCGCAGCTCCTCGGCAGCCGCTACACGCGGCGCTACACCCCACCGGAGGTAAAAGATGGCTGACCTGCAGGGTGGGCAGACCTACATCAACGTCTTGCCCTCGATGTCCGGCTACTTCAAGCGGGTCCGCTCGGAGATCAAGGGACACCCGGTCAACCACAAGATCGACGTCGAGGTCGATCAGCGCAGGCTCGCCAAGGCGAAGGCGGACCTCGACAGCGCCACCAAGTCCGCCGCCGAGGCTCGCCGCAAGGAAGCCGCGGCGACGAAGGAAACCGCCGACGCCGAACGGCAACTGCAGTCGCTGCGCACCAAGGGTGTCACCGACGCCAAGCGGCTCGCGGACGCCGAAGCGAAGGTCGTCAAGGCCAAGCGGGACAGCCATGCCGCCGCAGCCGCACTCAACGCGGCCGAGTCCAAGCGCACGACCGCCGCGAACCGTGTCGTGCACATCGAGGCCCGGATCGACGACAAGCGCGCCGACGCCGACAGTGCCTCGTTCCTGCAGCGTCTGACCGGCCGGTTCGGTGCCGGCGGACGCGCGGCCGGTGCACAGTTCGCCAGCGGTGTCACCGCGGGCATGAACTCGCGTGCTCGAGGTAACGAAGAAGGCCGCAGCTTCGCGGCCGGATTCGTCTCCGCCATCGGCAACGGCATGCGCATGGCGGTTTCGGGATTCTCGTTGCTGAGCGATGCGGCGAACTCGGTCATCCGAAATGTCGGGACCGCCGCCACGGTGCTCAGCTTGGCCGCGCGTACTGTCCGGCACTTCAGCATCGGTCTGCTGGCCAGCACAACGTTGCTCAAGATGATGACCGGTGTCGGCGTGGCCAAGCTCGCCGGTGCGCTGCGGCTCGCCGCCGCTGCCGCCGGCATCCTGGCCCGCGACATCGGACGGGTCACCTCCGCTCTGCTGGTGATGGCCGCCGCGGCGAAGCTGGTCGGCATCCTCACCCGCATCGGCAAGGCCCTCGGCATGATCACCGTCGGCTCCGCCGCAGCGCTCGGTGCAGTCTCGGCACTCGGCTCGGTCGTCGGCTCCTTCATGGCCGGACCGATGGTGTCAGGGCTGACGTCGATCGCAGCGGCCATGGGTACCGTCGCCGCGGCTGCGGCCGGCATCCTCGGCCCCGCTATCGGCGTGGCGAAGCTGGCGTTCGCGGGACTGTCCGAAGGTGCGAAGGCGTGGACCGACTCGCAGAAGAACGTCGGTGCCACCGCATCGAAGAGCGCTGCGTCGCTCAAGGCCGTCGAGAACGCGAAGAAGTCGCAGGCTCGCACTGCCGAGCAGGGCAACCGGCAGATCATCTCCGCCGAGAAGCAGGTCGTCAAGGCTCAGGAGGCCGTCCAGGAAGCGCAGGACGAAGTCAACAAAGCGCGGCAGGAAGCCAAGCGCGATGCCGAAGGCTACGCGCGGACCCTCGCCGGTTTGGCTCTCGACGAGGAAGGCGCCGCGCTGGCGCTGGCCGAAGCCGAGAAGACCCTGCGCGAGACCCGTGCGGATCCGGATGCGGACGGTCTCGACCGGTGGCGCGCCGAGCTCGGTGTCCGTGAGGCGAAGCAGGCCTACGAGGAGATCAAGGCCACGGCCAAGCAGGAACGTGCTGAGATCGCCGACGCGCAGGCCAAGGGCATCGAAGGCTCGGACCGGGTGGTCGAGGCCAAGGAACGCGAGGCCGACGCTCACGAGCAGCTCAAGGATGCTCAGGCCGATCTCGTGCAGACGCAGAAGGATGTCGCTCAGGCCAACGCCGATGCGGCGGAGGCTGTTGCGGATGCCTACGAGAGCATGGCGGAGTCTGCGAACTCCTCGGCGTCCTCGATCGATCCGTTCGCCGCGAAGATCGGTCAGCGACTCGCGCCGCTGCTGCAGGCCTTCAAGAACCTTCGGGAGGAAATCACCGATCGATTCAGCCTGGCGATGGTCGACTCGTTCTCCGTGCTCGGGGGACTGCTCGACCGACTCTCGCCGAACCTCGGCATCCTGTCCACCACGCTCGGCAACATCGGAGCTCAGATCGCCACCTCGATCTCGAGTCCGGCGGCGGTGGCGGGCTGGGACCGGATGATCACGGGCTCGAACACCTTCTTCGCCAGCCTCGCCCAGGGCGAGAACGGAATCGGCTCGGTGTTCTCCGGACTGATCAGCGTCCTCGGCACCGCAGCGCAAACGTTCGCGCACACCGGTCAGTCCCTCAACGACTGGCTGCTCGGGATCGGGGACAAACTGCGGAACATCACCGCAGAGGATCTGCGGTCCTCGCTCGAGGGCGTTCGGCAGACGTTCGAGAACATCGGCAACGTTGTCGGACCACTGTTCTCGCTCATCCGCGGATTCGGCGCCGAATCGGCAGCAGGGCTGGCACCGGGATTCGCGGCCATGGGTCAGGCCATCGAGGACTCGATCCCCGGACTGATGGACATGGCGCGGGTGCTGATGCCGGCCCTCGGCGAAGCCCTGGCCAACCTGGCGCCGGTGCTGCCCGCACTCGTTGCCGCGTTCACCCCGTGGGCGGAGACCCTCGCGGTACTGGCACCGCACCTGGCGACCCTCATCGCCAATCTGGCGCCGATGGCACCGATCCTGCTCGCCGTCGTCACCATGGTGAAAGTCGCCGCCGTGACGATGACGCTGTGGAACGCGGCGATGTTCGCCTCGTCCGTGGCGCAGGGTGTATTCATCGCAGCGACCGGACGGTCGACTGCGAGCATCCGCCGCAACACGATCGCTCTGGCCGCGTACCGTGCGGCACTGATCGCCGGTGCGATCGCACAGGGTGCGCTCAACGCCGTGATGAGCGCGAACCCGATCACGCTCATCCTGATCGCGATCGCAGCCCTTGTGGCCGGCCTCGTGTGGTTCTTTACCCAGACCGAAGTCGGGAAGCGGATCTGGGAGTCGGTGTGGAACGGGATCAAGTCGGCGCTCGCCTCGGCGTGGGAGTTCATCAAGGGCGCACTCGACGCCATCGGTTCGGCATTCACATGGCTGTGGGAGGAGGCGATCCGCCCGGCGTTCACGAAGATCGGTGAGATCTTCACCTGGCTGTACGAGAACATCGTGCAGCCGGTGTTCACCGCCATCAAGGTCGCACTCGCCGTAGTGGCCGTTGCCTTCATGCTCCTGTGGGAGGGCATCAAGCTCTACGTCGAGATGATGGGCAACATCATCTCCTGGCTGTGGAACACCATCGCGCAGCCGGTGTGGGAGCTGATGAAGGCCGGGCTGCAAGCACTCGGCGACTTCTTCTCCTGGGTGTGGAACTCGCTGATCAAACCGGCATGGGATGCGGCCGGCGCCGGGATCTCGGCGGTCTACAACGGCGTGATCCTGCCGGTGTGGAATGCACTGAAGGCAGCCCTCGGGGCGGTCGGTGCGTTCTTCGGCTGGGTGTGGAACTCCGTCATCAAACCGGCCTGGGACGGACTCGGCGCCGGGGTCCGGGCGGTGTGGGAGAACGTCATCCGTCCGGCCTGGGACGCACTGAAGATCGCTCTCGGTGCCATCGGTGACTTCTTCACCTCGGTGTGGACGACCGTAATCAAGCCCGTCTGGGACGCTCTCGGTGCCGGGATCAAGGCCGTGATCGACAACGTCGTGGCTCCTGCATGGGAGACGATGAAGACTGCCCTCGGCAAGGTGCGGGACTTCTTCAGTGAGGTCGTCAAGGGGATCGGTGACAAGTGGGACAGCCTCAAAGCCGTCCTCGCCAAGCCGATCAACTTCCTGATCAATACGGTCTGGAACGAGGGCATCGCGAAGGCCTGGAACAAGGTTCGCGAGTTCATCCCCGGACTGCCCGAGGCACTGCCTCTGGCAGGCATCCCGGAGTACGCCACCGGTGGTGCTATCCGCGGACCAGGAACAGGAACCTCGGACGACATTCCCGCACTGCTCTCGAACGGTGAGCATGTCTGGACGGCACGAGAAGTGCGAGCTGCCGGCGGTCACGCTCAGGTCGAGAAAATACGCCAGGCCGCACTCCAAGGTTTGCCTGCGCGCTTCGCACGTGGCGGACCGGTTGAACTGGACGCGCCGCCGTGGCCCGGTGGCGGGGGCGAGTCGAATCTGAAGCCTGCTGCGATTCTTGCTCGCCGAAACATCCACATGTACTGGCCGGAAATCACGACCATCGGTGGATACCGCGCACAGGATCCGTATCCGGATCACCCGTCCGGCCTGGCGCTGGACATCATGACCGGCGATCCGATCGGAACGGAGGTCAACAACTGGCTGCATGAACAGCGCGAAGCGCTAGCGCTGAACTACACCATCTGGAAGCAGTGGTACAAGCCTGCTGGCGGGGTCGGAAACCTGATGGAAGACCGCGGCAGTATCACGCAGAACCACTTCGACCACATCCACGCCCTGTTCAACCCTAATGGAGTGGCAGGGATTCAGGATGGCGGTGTCGGCAGCGTGAGTTCCGCTGACAAGGAGTCGTTCGTCCAGCGCAAGATTGCCGAGATCTTCGATGTGGCACTGAATCCGATCAAGGATGCAATCGCCGCGCAGGTCGGTACACCTCCCCCCGAGTGGCTGGGAATCCCCCAGGCATTCTTGGATAGGGGCCGGGACGTGACTTCCGGGTTCCTCGCTGACAAAGTGAGCGCACTCGGCGACCAACTCACGGCCGTATGGGACAAAGCCAAGGACATCGGCAACGTGCTGACGCTCGGCTTGTTCCGCGACAAGGGTGGCTGGATCCCGAACGGGCTCTCGATCGTCCGCAACGAAACCGGGCGACCGGAGGCGGTGCTGAATTGGGATCAGATCAAGCTCATCAAGGATCTGCTCCTCGGCGGTGACATCGCCGGGGCGCTGTCTGCAATGGGCGCGCTGAACAACGCCCCGGCAGCCGAGTCCACCCCTGCAGCCGATTACAGCCAGTACGGCTACGAGCAGGACAAGGTCGAGGTCGGGCCGGCCGCTGCCGCGAAGTATGCGGCAGAGATTGACTGGCTCGGCGTCGGCGCACAGATCGGCACCTCGCTGCTCGCAGAGTGGGGCAACGACCTGCTCAGCATGGCGGGGTTCTCGAGCCAGTTCGAGGGCCTGAACCTGGTCGACGACCGGGGACGGGGACGCTCGGACGAAGCGCAGGCACGCAACGAAGCCACGTACGACGACTACAAGACCGACACGGAAACCGACACCCCGGCCAGCACCGAATCCACGGTGCCGGCACCCACCTCCACACCCCCGGAGGCGGACACGGGAACCGGCCCGGAGACGGTCGTCGACGCGGTGAAGCGGGCCTTCGCACCGTCCGGCTGGAATCACGGCGAACAGTGGGCCGCGGCCGACTGGATCATCGGCAAGGAATCGAGCTGGAATCCGCTCGCGCGCAACCCATCCAGTGGTGCGTTCGGGCTGTTCCAGTTCCTCGGGTCGACGAAGGATGCCTACCTTCCGGACGAGAATCCGGATGCGTACATCCAGGGTCTGGCCGGCGCGAAGTACATCCGCGACCGGTACGGCGATCCGCTCCGGGCGAAATCGTTCTGGGAGAAGAACGGCTACTACGACCAGGGCGGTATCGCATCCGGCCGCGGCTTCATGCTCAAGGACGTCATCCGTCCCGAGCGTGTGCTCTCGCCCCGGCAGACCGAAGCGTTCGAGGCACTCATCCCGATGCTCGACCGAGTCCAGTCGGCAGCCTCGGCGCCGCGTGAGGCGATGTCGGCAGCCGATCGATCGGCGCTCGAGCTGGCCCCGATCGGTGGCGGAGACAACTTGAGCTTCGTCGGCGAACTGTCACCAGCGATGAGGAGGGAGGTCGAGATCATGATGAATCAGCGTGAACGCGGCCCTGGACGTAGCTCCGAGTCCAGGAGGCGTTGGTGATCGACTCGATCAGCATGGTCGGGTGGGACGGGTCGCGGCACAACTACGGCGGCCCGTCCCGCACGGCGCAGGACTCCTGGATCCAGGGCGGACTCGATGGTCTCTGGGTTCCTGCGCCCCGCACCCCGACCCGCACTTCTCGCGCATACCAGCACGGCTCGACACCGCGAGTGACGAAGATCGAGGAACGTCTCCTCGACTTCCAGCTCCGGATCGAGGGCCGCACCCGTCACGACTTCGAACGCGAGTTCGCGGCGCAGATGGCGGTGTGGTCGTTCGACCACGACAACGAGGTCACCACACGGACCTCGCACGGACTTCGGAAGATCCGACTTCGGCTCGACCGTGACCCGAAGATCGTCGGCCGTATGTCGATGCAGACCAGGCGTATCGACCTCGAGATGGTCGCGGTCGCGTGCTGGCCGTACCTCACGTCGGGAACGAAGGTCATCAAGTGGGAAGCCGGGACCGGCTCGCACGTCGGGACCTTCCAGGTATCGAACCCGACCGACGTGCCATTGTGGCTCAAGTTCGAAGGCACACCGGCCGAGAAATGGATCCTGCCGGACGGACTGTCCGGACGTATGGTGCCGCTCCGCCCGCAGACCACAGGATGGCGGGTGCAGACCCGCCAGGACTTCCAAACCATCCGGGCAGCCGGAGCAGGGTTCGAGGTGTGGAAGGCGATGCGGGGTGTGAACTTCCTGCACGAGATCCCACCCCGCACCCCGCCGGTCGATCTCCCCGTCGAGGTCCAAGGCGCCACGGTGCCGGCCGAGCTACGTATCCACATGCCGCGATACCACGAGATGCCCTGGGGGTGATGGCTTGTGAGATACGACCTCGACGCTGACCTCGCAGCGATCGATGCCCAGGAGCACGAAGAGTCAGCGCTCGCACTGCTCCGGACCCGGGTCACGATCCACGACCGAGACCTCGAACTCGTCGGTGACGTCGAGGGGGAGTACGACGCCGACTGGGAAACGATGTGCAACGAGGTCGGCGAGGCCTCGGTCGCGCTCGACGGCGATGACGATCTCGCGCAGTGGGCCATCGACGCTCAGCATCTCGAGCAGGACATGTACCTGGTGTTTCGGGCGCCGTGGAAGAAGGCGGCCTTCAAAGTCTTCGACATCGAGTACGACGAGGACGAGCACGGCAACGCGATCGTCCGGTTGATGGCCCGTCACATCCTCGACGAGATGAAGCACCTGCAGTGCTGGCCCAATACCTTCGCTCCGCTGGCAGTGCAGGCACCGAAGGTCGACTTCCAGTGGGGCAACTCGATCAAGGTGATCAAGGGCTACGCCCACCGGAACCTGCTGCGCGAGCAACATCCCGGGTGGATCCCTGGATTCGACATTTGGGATGCGTCGAACTGGCGGGCCAACTTCGACAACGCCAAGTGGCCGATGGTGATGGTCCCGTACATCGAATCGCGGGACGGTGTCGGGCCGTGGTGTGCGCTTGGTTCCCGCATGGACGACTTCTGGGAACTCGTCCACCCGACGCTCGAGGACGGCGGCCTGCAGCTGACCGCCGACCTGTGGGAGCCGGGGGACCCGCAGCCGTGCCCGTCGCACTTCATTCTCGACCGGCCGACGATGGTGTTCGACGTCAAGAAGCGCGCCACGATCCCGGGTATCACCGGGACCATCCTCGACCCGATCCGGGATCTGCTGCGCATCTTCGGATCCGACGGCACTTCCGACACGGTCACGATCGCTGATCCGAACGACGACCCGGACAATGCAGATCCGAACGGTCCGTGGGTGATCTTCCGTCGCGGTCAGCACCGTGGTCTGAAGTCGAAGATGGTGATCCACAAGCCGATCGAGCACACGATCATGACCGGCGGGAAGTCGCCGGATGCGATCAACCAGGGCGCGAAGCTGCTCTCGAACATTCTGCTCGGGTTGCTCGGCACACTCATCGGCATGCCATGGCTGACCCTCGGCATCTTCGACAAGGCAGTCGAGGACGTCATCCTGGCGTGGGCGAGCCTGACCAACTACCAGCGCAAAGCCAACATGGGCCGGTTCGCGCACAAGTCCGGATTCGAGGCCGGCGGCGGTATCGCGGTGTCCCCGTCCGGTCTGCAAACCATCCGTGTCGGGCTGCACAAGGCTCGCGGCTATGTCAGCTTCGCCTCCGAGGTCGACGACGCGAACCCGTATCGAGTGGGCCTGCACATCGACGATGGACTGCGCGCCGGATTCGAGATCGGTGACCGGATCTGGCTCTCCCACATCGCCTCGGTGCGCCAGTCCTGGTCGCGGGACAACCCGGACCAGCCCTGGGAGATCAACGTCGGCGACTACCGATCCGACGAACTTGCCGGAACGCGAGCACTGCGCGGACTCGAAGCGATCAGCGGCGCGCTGCGCCAGCACTCGAGCGCCATCTAGACCAGGAGGTCGAAGTGACACCCGAAGAACTACAGAGGGCACTACCCGAGGGGATGCACCCGTACGCGTACGTGTTCATGCATCCCCCCACGAACGGGGAGATGTCGCCACCGGCGACGTTCGATCCGAACGAGATCAACTCGCTCGCCAAGCACATCGAGAACCTCGGGTTCCGCCCGGTCGAGGAATCACGCAGTCGCTATGACCCGCCGATCACCGGGCCGATCCATCCGCACAACCCGGGCCAGTGGAACTCGACGAAGCGGCCGGCGCCGAACCGTCCGGACCCGTACGCGCACATCCGCGCTCAGCTCGCTGAGCTGCCGGCCTCCGCGATCGCCGAGATACTCGAGGACCCCCGCGGCGAGGCGAGCACCGCGTCAGGAGAAGACGGATGAGCAAACGCGACGAGTACGCCCGCGAAATCCTGCGTGCCGGAATCGATCTCGGTGTCACCCCGAAGGGCATCGTCATCGCGTTCGCGACGGTGTCCGTCGAATGCGACTGGATCATGCATGCCAACCGCGCCGATCCGGAGTCACTGAAGTTCCCGCACGAGCGGATCGGCAGTGACAGCAAGTCGAGTGGCCTGTTCCAGCAGCAACCCCCGTGGTGGGGCACCGTCGCCGACCGCATGGATCCGTACCGGTCGGCGGTCATGTTCTTCGAGGCACTGAAGAAGCTGGACTACAACGACGAGGGCCGAAGCCCCGGCTGGTATGCGCAGGCCGTGCAGCGTTCGTCATTCCCCGATCGCTACGACACCCGCATCGCCGAGGCACTCGAACTCTACGAGCGCCTCGCCGGTGACATCCCCGAACCCGCGGAAGGACAACCTGTGCCCGCGTACACCATGAACGAGATCGACCTGACCGGGTCGCACGCCAGCCACAGCGGACGCAACGGCGCGAAACCGTGGCTGTTCGTCCTCCACACCCAGGAAGGCGGAGGCAACGCCGAAGGCCTGCACAACTACTTCAAGCGCGCTCCGGTGTCGTATCACTACACCGTCGACAACGGCACGCTCATCGGCTCGGTGGACACCGACCGGGCATCGTGGTCGGTACTCGACGCGAACCCGTACACGATCAACCTGTGCTTCGCCGGATCCCGGGCCGCACAGTCCCGCGAGGAATGGATCGGCAAGTTCGGCAACGCCATCGACCTCGCTGCCCAGGTCGCGGTGCGCGACTGCCTCAAGTACGGCATCGACCCCCGCGTCCTCGCCCAGGACTACGCCGCGATCGGCCGGCGGACGCAGGGCATCTGCGACCACTCCGGCATCACCTTCGGGCTGAAGATCGGCGACCACACCGACGTCGGCAAGAACTTCCCGTGGGACGTGTTCACCGACCGGGTGAACCACTGGCTGCACGGCAGCGGATCGGCCACCCCGCCCGCACCCGTGGGCAACGCCATCGACGCCGAGGCCGAGGTCGCGAAGGACTGGATCGGTAAGCGCCTCACCGACGGTGAGGGCGACGCGATCGGCGGCGGCAAGTACGCGCACTTCGAGAACGGCTCGATCTACTGGCACCCCACCACCGGGGCCTGGGCGATCCCCGCCGCGATCATGGAGCCCTACGCGGCGCTGCGGTGGGAGCAGTCCTACGTCGGCTTCCCGGTCGGCCGGCACACCGTGCTGGACGAGGGCGTGGTCCAGGGATTCCAGGGTGGCGCCATCTACCGGAAGAACGGCTACGGCGGTCACGTCGTGACCGGCATGATCCGCGCCTACTGGGACCGCTCGGGCTACGAGAATGGCCGCTTCGGCTGGCCCGTATCCGACGAAATCTGGGCGGACGAGAAGGGCACCGTCCGCTATCAGAACTTCGAAGGCGGGCGCATCACGTGGTCCTCGGACGGCGTGGTCGGCACGCACGAGCGGCCCGGCTTCGACGCCATCACCATCGAGGAGAACTGACCATGTCGGACAACGTCGTGGACATCATCGCCCGGAACGTCATCGAGAAGGTGGGCGACGAGATCGAACAGCGTGCTCAGGCCGCGGTTCGAATCGTAGTCGAGCAAGCGAAGGAAGACCTCACCGAGATCGTTGGCGCTGCCACCCCGCGCCCCGTACCCCCAGTGACTCCGGTGATTGTCGGCGCCGGTGGAAGTGGCGGAGGAGGTGGCGCCGGCGGCGCGTCGTTGTGGCCGTCATTCGCTACCGAATCGGCGCCCGCGAAGGTGGACGCGAAGACCGACGCAAAAGACCGTGCATGGCGCACCCTTGCACAGGGCCTCTTCGTCACAGTGCTCGTTGCGATCATCACCGCCTTCGGCACCGCAGTGGCCGCACCCGAGTTCGACCTGCTCACCTGGGACTCGTGGCGTGCAGCCGCAACCGCCAGCGGGACCGCGGCAGTCATGGCCGTGACTGCCTACGTGCAGCGGCTGCTCAGCCCGCCGAAGTCCACCGGGACCCGCTGATGCTGGGCGCCCGGCTCACAGCGGCAGCGGGCGGAATGATGAACTGCACCCTCGGCGTCCTGTACCTGATGCCCGAACAACTGGTGCGCCGGCCACTGCAGCCAGGTCAGGTCTCCGCCGTCGTCCTGATCGAATCCGTAGGCCCCTCGTGGACCATCCTGTTCGTCGCTTCCGGACTCGCACTTCTCGTCGCGGCCAACCGACGCCGGGGATTCGTTGCCGCCCACAACGCTTCGGTGTTCGTGTGGCTGTTCTACGGCGGCGCCGTGTTGTTCTCGGCGATCCTCACGGAGCCGCCGGTCCCGATCGTTACTGGAACGCTCGCCGGATTCATCGCGCTCATGCATGCGTGCATCGCTCGGGGATGTGCCGAGCGAGGATTGAGGTGAGTGTGGATCCCAGCCTGATTGCCGGCCTCGCCGGTCTGATCACTGCAGTAGGCGGCACGATCACCGCCGTCCTCGGCACCCGGTCGAAGGTCAAGCTCGACGACATCGCCCAGCTGCAACGCAAACTCGACCGAGCCGAAGAAGAACTGGCGGAAGTCAAGGCGGAGCGCGACGCAGCCCTTGCCCAGGCCCGCACAGCCCATAGTGCGCACGTCGCGCAGTTGCAGACCGAGCACGATGCCGAGATCGCTCGCATCCGAGGACGAGTTGACACATTGCAGGAACAGCTCGAAGCACGCGACCGGCAACTGAACAAGGTCGACCGCCGCGTCCTCGTGATGCGCGGCTACATCGGCAAATTGTCCCGGGTGGTGCTCGATCTCGGCGGCGTCGTCCCGGACCGGCCCCGCGAAATGGACTGAGAGGAGGCGCTGATGACCTCACCTGACGGATTCGTCCCCGGAGGCCCCAACACCGGCTGGGGCGACATGTCCGAGATGGCCGAGGAATTCGTCGAGCAAGGGCTCCTCGGCTGGATACTTGGGCTGATCGGCGGCGCCATCGCGGCGATCCTTGGAGGATTCGCCTCGGTCGTTGACGCGATCTTCGGAACCGTCGACGACAACTACATCCGCGACATGCCCACCATCAACGATCACTCCCGCTCCATTGAAGAGCTGCGCGAGGCGTACGACCAGCTTGTCCTACAGGGCGTCGCGATCGTCTTCGAGTCCAACAACACCTACTACCCACCCGAAGGCATCACCAGCCTTGACGTCATCATTCTCGGCGCCGGCGGTGGAGCGGGCGCAGGGAAGTGGGATCTGACCGTGAACCGTTCCGGCGGGGGAGGCGGTGGAGGCGGTGGGGAAGTGCACACCACCATCACCGCGGCCTTGCTCGAGCGGAACGCGGAAGACACGGCTTATAAAGGCATCCCGATCACGATCGGAGCACCCGGCATCGGAGGAACATCTTCTGAACAGTCCGGAAGCGGCGGAGGAAACACAAGTTTCGGTGGCTACCTCACCGCCGGAGGCGGCAACGGAGGCGGGGGCGGACGAACCGCCGACGGCGGTCTAGGAGGAACCGGAGGCGCAGGGATGATCCCCGGCGGCACAGGAGGCCAAGGTTCCCCACTCGGAGGATGGGCGCAGCCGGCTAAACCCGGCGGGAATTCCACCAGCGCTTACTCCCTCCATGGGGGTGGCGGAGGCGGCGGAGGAGGCGCCTGCGCATCCACCGGAGCAGGTATTGGGGGAAACGGCGGAATCGGAGGCGTGTCTCCCGGCGGTTACGGCGGAGCAAGCACCCGGGACGGAAGCCCGCCCGCGGCCGTGGTCGCAACCGGCGGCGGGGGAGGCGGAGGCTCATCGTCCAACGATTTACGTGGCGGCGCCGGCGCGTACCCGTCCGGGGGTGGCGGAGGCGGCTACGGGGGAGGCACCACTATGACCGCCGGCGGAGACGGCGGAGCGGGCCGCCTGTATGTGATCGAACGAAGAAGCTGACATGCCCTCGAGCTCACGCATCCTCGTCTTCGACACCCCGGGCGTTTTCCAGTGGATTCCAGGCCCGCACGTCTACGCGTTCGAGCCGATCGTCAAGGCAGCTGGGGGCGGCGGAGCCTCTGGCATGTCGCACACCACCACGACCTCGAGACTGTGCGGACCAGGAGGTGGCGGCGGCGCCATCGCGGTCGGTGACCGCCGACTCAGTGCCCTCGACTTCCTACGCGGCGTTGAGATCACCGTCGGAGCAGGAGGCGCCGGAGGATCAGCACCGGCCGCCGTGAACGGGGCCTGGAACCCCGGTACATCAGGCGGATTCTCCGCATTCGGTGACGTACTCCGAGCCGAAGGCGGATTCGGCGGCGGCTGGGCACTCGGCATCGACCAGCCGGACATCTCCTTCGGCGGAGACGGCGGCCATGCCATTCTTCGCGGCGGCAAAGGTGGAAGCTTCGTCACCGACCCGGGAATAACCCATTCGGGGATTGTGCGACTCCTCGCAGCCGGCGGCGGGGGTGGCCGAGGATCCGGCTATAACTCGTCCGGCGAAGTCCGCACCGCAACAAACGGCGGAAGTTCCGGCCCCAACAATATCGGCGCGGGCTGGCGAACACTACTCGGCCCCACACACACCGCAGGACACGGCGGCTCAGGAGCATTCTTCGCGGGCGCTGGCTACGACGGCCAATTCCCATGCGGAGGAGGCGGCGGAGGCGCCGGCGGAAACCCTGGCACCCCCGGCGGCCGTGGCGGAGACGGGCAGGTCGTTGTCATCGAATACATACGAGAACCAGAGGTGTAAGCAGTGCCTACCGCAACCATCATCGAAACCGGACTCACCAACTGGCCGTCGCCGGATGCTACTCGGTACCAACTCGATCCTCCGGTCGATGGTGTCGACCAGGTCGTGGTGTGGGTGTCGAAAGCGCAGCCGCACCTCCCCGCGCGCGCCGTCGCGGTACCGGTCGGCGAGCAGCAACCTTCGTCACTGAAGCCAATCGTCGAGTACGCGCATCCCGCGGGACCGAACCATTCGGGCGCGCTGTGGCTGCTCGGTGGTTACGACATCGTCGAACCCGAGCTGGAACCGGAACCTGAGTCGGAAGGGAGGACAGCATGACGCGCATCACCGGCACTGTCGTCGACATCGCAGACCGTACCGCCGACGGCATCCTCACAGTCTCCGCACCCGCTCTCCGGCACAGTTCCGACGGCAAGGTCATCGACCGCATCCGCGTTGACATCGACATCAGCGCCGGCGTCATCGCCGCCAACACCCTCGACCCGGGCCCGGCGAAGCTCGTCCTCGAAACCGGTGGTGGGTGGCAGGAGTTCGATGTCAACATCCCGGACGTCCCCGAGATCGACCTGTACGAGCTGGTGAGCGACTACGTGCGCTACACCCCACCGGTGGTCGGTGCAGCGCAGAAAGCTCTCGCCGACGCACTCGCCGCCGCGAAGCGCGCGGAGGCTGCAGCGGCGTCTGCGAACCTGCTGCCGGACGGCGGCACGGACGGTCAGATCCTCGCCAAGTCCGGTACCGGCCTGGCATGGATCGATCCACCCACCGGCGGCGGAAGCACCAGCGACGGACCACTTGCCATCGCCTCCGCCGCATACCGATCGACAGCGCTGACAGCCAAGGCCGGGACCGGGCAGCTGCGCATCCTGACGCTCGGCGACTCGACCTGCGACGGCTACGCCGGCGGTCTGTCCGGCGGTCCGACCAAGTGGTCGGGCACCTGGCCGAACCTGCTCGGCGCGAAGCTGCGGCAGTCGTGGGGGCTGCCCGCCGGTGGCGCGGGCTGGATTCCGCTGCAGAGCGCTGGGGAACAGACCCAGTACAGCTACCCGCTGCCGTCCCTCGACTCCGGCAACTGGTCCCCGATCGTCGGCGACACCGGCATCGACGGCTCACAGTGGATGATCCCCCCGGCCGAAGGCGGGCACGTCATCCGTATCCCTCTTGAGGCTGGCACCACCTCGGTCGACGTTCTGTCGACCGCGACGGGGCAGTACTGGGTGGGGCTGACCCGCCCGGACGACACTGAAGAATGGGCCGAGCACAGTGCCGATGTCATCGGGCACACGAGGGCGACGAGTCCGGGTGATCCTGTTCGGGTCGAGTCGTTCGGCGCCGGCTGGCAGGGTCTCGGCGCCGTCGCCTACTCCGGCGACGAGACCCGTGGGGTCGCCACCTACAACTGGGGCGTTGCCGGTATCTCCGCCGACGAGGTCGCGACTCGCCTGGTGAAGGAGGAAGCGCAGGACACTCTCGCCGACATCGCTCCGCAGGTGGCGCTTGTGTGCCTGGGGTCGAACGACTTCAGTGCCGGACGCACGGTCGCGCAACTGCGCACCTCGCTCGGCACGATCTACGCATCGTTGCGTGCGGCATCGCCGGGTGTGGTGGTCGTGTTCGTGGTGCGGGATCTGCCGGACGCCGGATGGGATGAGTTCGCCGATGCGATCGTCGCGGAAGCGGCGGTGCTCGGTGCGCACGCGTTGGATCTGCGGGCGGCCGTTCCGGCGTCTACTGCTGGTGCGTATCTCGCGGACGGGGTGCATCTGACCGTCGCCGGAAACGATCGGTTCGCGGACGCGGTCGCGGACTTCATGCGGGTCGGGGTAGCGGCCGGCGGCACCGGTGTCGGCGGCATCTTCCTCGACTCCGACGGCGTGCCCTACTTCGATACCTCGGCCACCGGTGGTGGCTCGATTGCTCTGGACGTCGACGGCGTCCCCTACGTGACGGGAGTCTGATCCATGACATCACCAGGTACTCGGCCGGCGTCACAGCGCCTGGTCACCGAGGAGACCGTCGACGACCACATCACACGGGTCGGGAACGCCACTTATGTGCGTACCGCAGCGGCCCGCTCGAAGCTGCCCATCGCCGTGTTCGGCACTTCGCTGACGGACGGTAAGAACGGCCTCAATGCGGGCGAGGAATGGGCGGCGCTTCTCGCAACCAGACTCGGTGTGACCGTGCAGAACAACGGCATCTCGGGATCGAAGGTCACCGAGATCCTGGCCGCTCAGGAGGCGGCCAACGTATTCGACCAGATACAGATCATCGAGATGGGCGCTAATGACATCCCGCTGATCGAAAACGGCGAGACCAGCGTGCAGGCCATCACGGCCGGATACGGCACCGCCGTGTCGCGCCTGACGCCGGTCCGCCCTCGCTTCCTGGTGTGGGGTCCGCTCGACCGGGGTGCCGGGGAGGGCGCATCGACCCCACGTGGAAAATGGATTCGGGAGATAGAGGCGCGGCTCGCTCAGTCGTTCGGTCCCGCGTTCGTCAACGTCCGAAAGTACATTTCCGAGAACGGTCTCGCCGACGCAGGCATCGCGCCGACCACGCAGGACACGGCCGATATGGCGGCAGGGGCGATTCCACGGTCGTTGCGCTTCCCCGACAGCATCCACATGAACGCCGCTGGTCACGCCGTACAGGCGCGATTGTTCGAGCGGGTGTTGCGCGATCTGGCATGGGAAACGTATGCGCCGATGAAGGTGCCCGATCCGATGGTGACCAACGGGTCGCTGATGCTCATCGACCCGACCAATCCCCAGGAGTCGTGGCCGGCCGGCGTTCCGGCGAACAACGACTATCTGCCGAACCTCGCTGCGGCGAAGGCCGGAGCGATCGTGTCCGGCGAGGTGCGTCCGCAGTGGAAGGTCGGCGCGTTGCAGTCGCCGACGAACTCGATTTTCGAGCGGTCCGCGAAGGGTGGCCTGCACGGTATCGTCTCGCAGGCTCTCACTGCGTCGACGGACGGTCAGGGCGCATCCCTCGAGTTGCCGGCGTCGATCGTGTCGTACATCGCGGCGAACCCGAACAACGATTACTACGTGAGCCTCTGGTCGCGGACTACGCGAATCTCGGGCGCTACGGCGAACTGGCCGTTCGTGGCGGGCATCGCCGTGGCGACAGCAGCGGACACCGACTATCTACAGTACTGGCGCACGAACATCGCGCGGCCGTCTGCGGTGCCGTCGATGATCAACCGGCGTGAACCTACTACGCCCGATCAGGTGGGGCCGAGCCTCCGGAATGTGGCAACCACCCAGGTCACGAACCCGAACTCGGCAACAGTTCAGATCAACAAAGCAGTAGCGGCGCAGTGGGGCACCACGGGCATCGACACCTACAGCGGGGCGGATCACACGAAGATGCCGTCATTCGTGTTCTACCGCTTCTACCTCGAGGATCTGACCGTGTCGGGGCGCACGTATTCGAGCGTGGACGCGCTCGACAAGCGGCTCTATGACGCTCAGGTCGCTGGCAGTGGTGGCCGGTACAACGGGGACACCACTCCGACGGCACCGTCGGCGCTGCCCTGACCCGCTCGTAACGCATCCCGCGATGACAGTTACAGGGCGCCTTGAGCGATGAAGTGTCGGTGGCCTTCGCTAGCCTGGCGACCGCCTTCCCCGAGGCACGCGTCCAAGACGCAGATGCACCCCACCTCTTCGGAGGTGGGGTGCTTTCGTCGTCTTACCTCCGCGGGGCGAATGTGAGATCTGTCGCTACGATTCGCGAATGGCAGACACGCGTAAAGTTCTCGATTCGGTCACACTGCGCTTCGATGGGGACGAGAAGTCGGGTACCGACCTCCACGAACTGCGGGCAGCGGATGTCGCGCAGGTACTTCAAGGGTTGGCAAGCTTTGTCAGCGACTTCGACAAAGCTGGCGCCTTCCACGACGAGGGGCCCGCCGACTCTGTGATGTTGGTGCGGCCCCCGCAGGAGGGTTCGTTCATCATTGAAGCGATCCGTATGGCGGGTGAGAACTGGGAAGGTGTCGCTGCGGTGACTGGCATCCCGTCGGTGGCTACCCTCATCAGTTTGGCTACCAAGTCGATGCGAGCCGAGGTTCAGGACTTCGAGCACCTCGAGAACGGCAACGTCAAGATCATGTGGCAGGACGACACTGTCCAGGAGGTCTCGAGGCCGGTCTGGGAGGAGCTGAACAAGCGCAAGCATCGCCGCAAGAAGCAGTTGAGGGAGATCATGGCGCCTCTGGGTGATGATCGGGTGTCGACACTCGATGTCAGCGGAGCACCGTCGAGCGAGGACGAGCAGACGCCTCCCTCCGATGAGTTTGTCCTCACGCGCGCCGATTTCGACAGTGTTGCGCCGACCGACGAGGTCGAGGAGTCGGAGGAGACGTTTGAGGTTGACGGGCAGATGCAGGCGATCGACTTCGGTGACCCGACGAGGTGGAAGGTGAGGGCGGCCGGTCAGACACGGAAGGCTACAGTCGATGACGCGGATTTCCTTCGACGTGTTGCTGAAGGACTCGCGATCAGCAGCAGCGACATCTTTCAGCTGCGGATCCGCGCCGATAAAATCGTGAAGAACGGGCGCACACGTACTACATGGACTGTACTGAAGGTTGAGAACCATAGGAGGAGGGCAGGTGACGGCACCTCTTAAGCCACAGTCGCGGCGCCGCCTCGACGTCTTCAGCCTCGTTCTGATGGTGATCGGGCTGCTGTTCGGCACCATCTCGTACGTCCTGGTCACGTACTCCGATACCAATGTCTTGGTCATCGTTCCGTCCGTCGTCGCGGTCACCATCGGTGCGATGAATCTTGTCAAGCACGAGGCCCCACGCGATGGGCGCCACATGTCGAGTAAGTAAGACAGCACCCGCGATAGCGGTTACAAGGTTGCTCTCAGGAACCGCGGGTAGCTTCCGGAAGCGTCAAACAAGATCGGCCCCGAACCGGTGATTCGAGCACCGGCCGGGGCCTTGCCACCACGCCACCCGTAATGGAGTGATGACCGTGCATGACGCTACCCCGACAGAGGTTCTCCCGCCCCGCTCGATGACCAAGCACGACCTGCTGGTGGCGGGATTCCTAGCTCGCTACACCGGACAGTCCTTCACCGCCTACGAGACCGACATGCGCCTGTGGTTCCAGTGGTGTCGCGGCTACGGCCTCGACCCGATCTTCGGCATCGAACGCGCGCACATCGAGCTCTGGGCGCGCTACCTCGAGATCGAACGCGGCAACGCGCCGGCGACCGTGCACCGTCGCCTGGTGTGCCTGCGCGTGTTCTTCTGGCTCATGCAGGAAGACGGCCTCATCCCGAAGTCCCCGGCGGTCAACGTGAAGATGCCTCGGTGGACGACGGACCTGACGAAGAAGATCGGACTCGAGCGGCAGGACTTCCAGTCGCTGATGTTCACGGCGCGGCAGTCCACGCCGGCCGATGAGGCTCTCGTCGCGATGCTCGGTCTGCTCGGTCTCCGTGTCTCGGAAGCCTGCTCGATCAACGTCGAGGACTTCCAGGACACCGAACGCGGACACCGCGTCGTGCGCTTCACCGGCAAGGGCACCAAGTCCGCTTCGATCCCGCTACCCGTTCCGGTGCTGCGCTCGATGGAGCGCGCCGCCGGCGAACGTCGTCGCGGTCCGCTGCTGTTGCGACGCGACGGCTCGCGTATGACGCGACGATCCGCGGATCGTGTCGTGAAGCGTCTCGCGCGACACGCTGGGATCGCCAAGCCTGTCTCGTGTCACACGTTGCGACACACCTTCGTTGTCGCGGCCCTGGATGCGAAGGTTCCTTTGCGACAGGTGCAGCTCGCAGCGCGACACTCCGACATCCGGCAGACCTTGGCTTACGACCGCGGCCGGGTCAGTCTCGACAACCATGCCGCGTACGTCGTGTCGACGTTCATGGCCGCGTAGCGCCTGCGACAGCAAAGCGCCCCACCTCTTTCGAGGTGGGGCGCTTTCGTCGCGTCAGGAGGTCCACTGGTCGGCGCACTCCTGCGTCCAGCCAGTGGTGCCGTCGGTGAACTGCGTCGTGCCGGTCTGCGACACCGACGGATCCATGCAGTAGTCGATGACCTTCCCGACGAGCGGCTGCGGATCACCGATCGGAGCTCCGGTGTACCCGACGGGCGGCTGCTCGGCGGCCGGCGCTTCAACGGCCGGTGCAGACACCTCCTCCGACGTGGTGGTGGGCGCGTTGTCCGCGGCCGCTTCGTCTAGCTGCTCTTCCGGAAGAGTCCATTCGATGCGGATGTCGTTGCCACCCTGGGTTGTGTGGTAGCCGATGGACCGGGACGCGTTGGGCACGTCGAGCGTGACTCGTCCGTCCGCTGATGAGTTCGGCGGCAGGTCTATGAATGCCCCGCTACCTCCGCCAGTGCACGGCGTCGCGTCCGACGTATCGGTGTTCTTCGCGATCTTGCCGTTCTCGTCCACATAGTAGAAGTCGGACTGCCACAGCCACTCCGGGATGGACTCTGGTCCGACCGCGATGGTCGCACGGAACGACTGCTTCGTCACCTCACCAGGCAGCGTGGTGTTCTCGGCGCATTCGTCGGTGGACAGCGACGTGTCGGACACCTCGAGTACCGTGACGCCGTTCTGCACCACGGTGGCCGTCTCACCGAGTGCGACCTCAACTGCGCCGCGGACGTTGAGGTCGGGTGTCTCGCTGCCGACCTCAACGGAGCCGGAAGCCGTAGTGCTCGTCTCGGGCTCATCGGCGGTGTCGGAGCTGCCGCACGCGGCGAGTAGGAGAGCGACGGATCCGAGGGCGGATGCAGCGCGGAGTTTCACAGGGCGTGCCTTCCAGGTTGGTTTCGAGTCCCGGATGACAGTAGTGCCGAGGACGTGAAAGTGACGGACATTGTCGCGTCGCGGTCCCGATTGTGTGCGGGACCGCGACGGGTTCGGGTCAGACTGCGACTGTCTCGCGATGGGGTAAAAGTCAATCCTTGAGGTAGCGCGCGTTCTGCTCGTCCTCTCGCGTGGGGATTGGCGTTTTCGCCGCCACGGCCGATCGCCGCTTCGCTACAAGCAGGTACCACACCGCCCCGCAACCCACGAGTATCCACACGAGGGTACCGACGACAGGGTCGTACGCCATGCCGTCCCTCACACCCATCGTCACGCCGCCGAGTATGCCCAGAGCTGCCAATACGATCAGGAGCCAGGCGGCCCCCACCTTCAATTTCGGTAGATTCATCTCGGTGCTTCCTGATTAGCTGCCACGTCGGCGCATGTCCGCTTCATGCCCGGATCATCCTCTTCGGGGCGTTCAGTGTTACGGCGTCGGGGCCCGCACACCAGCGGGGCCCCGACGGGTGCGGTCAGACTGCGACTGTCTCGCGTTGGAGTGTCTCGCGGCTCGCGGTGACCCACCGTTGCACCTTGTCTTTTGAGACACCGAGCTCTGCTGCGACGTCGCGCCGCGTTCGGCCCTCTGCGACGAGCTGCAGCGCGCGACGCTTGACCGCGTCGTCTGTATCGGACATCGGTGCGACGGTGGGTGTCGTTCGCGGTGCGACGATTGTGGTCTCGCGTTGTGGTGCTGCTGGTCGTGTCGCGACCGGTTGTGTCGCAGCAGGTCGCGGCGTTGTCGCGGACGCGACACGGAGCCGGGTTACTGGCCGCGGTGTCGCGTCCTGCTCGCTTTCGTTGGTGACTGTCGCGCGGATCGGTTCGGGCCCGGTGTCGCAGACCGGTGCTGTCGCGGTGTCGCTGTCCTGTCGCGCGAGCAGGATTGTCAGGTGCACGGCGGCGAGCGTGACGAGCGGTGGGATGACGGCGATGCCGACACCGATCGGGGATTCGGTGAGCTGCCAGGCGTGGATGCCGTTGCCTGCGACAGAGACGATGGTGCCCGCGACGAGCAGCGCCCACGAGTACGCCCGTGCGACGCGGTGTCGTGCGACGGCGGCTGCGACGGTCGCGACAACGACCAGGCCGTCGACTGCGACGGGGATCATCCACGCCTGATCGGCCGGCACCTTGTAGTCGACGGCGAGTTCGGCGATCGAGGTGAAGGAACGCCAGAAGCTGGTGACCGCGACGGCGACGGCCGCGACAGCGGCGAGTGTGACCGCGATGGTGGCGCGCGTCGGAAGGTGCTTGCGGATCTCAGTCACTGGGTGTCTCCGTTCGCGTTCTCAAGAAGGCGTGCAGCAGCAAGGCGGTGTGCGGCGTCGCTGATAAGTTCCCAGGAAGCTGTTTCGACCTCCCCGATGTAGACCTCGGGGCCGTGCTGGCCGGTCATGTCGACGCGAATGAAATCGTTCAGCCCGAGGTATCGCTGTCCGTCGTCGTCCTCGTCGGTCGCTTCGGGAAGATCTACGACGACGTAGCGGTCGAGAATCGCGTCGATGACGGCACGCACAACGGTGACGGTGTCGTCGGAGTCGGTTTCGGCAATGACTCGCGCAGCGAACATGTGGAGGGTGTTGGGGGCGATCATGCGGTTCTCCCGGTGATGTCGTAGATGCCGGCGCACAGCGTGGTGAACGCGTCGCGGTATGCGTCGGCGAAGGTGTCGACGCCGTCCTCGAGCAGGCGGTTGTGGGCGGTGTCGATGAGGATCTGGGCTTCGGAGACGAGCTCGATGAGCGCGCGGTCGTTGGTTCGCATCACGCGACTCCTCGGCATTCGCAGCGAGCGATCGGATCGCGATCCTCATTCTCGATCCAGCCGTTCACACATCCACCGCAGTACGGAATCGCAGTGCTCTGTGCGGTGCCGCTTCCGGAGGACATTGCCTTCCAGAGGCGTATCCAGCCCTGCGCGTACAAGGTCGGGTTGTCGTCGCGATGCATGGACTTTGCGCGGTCAGCCAGCGCCTGGATGCCGTGCCGGTCGATGAGTTCGAGGATCTGGGCCTTCTGCTCGGGCTTGACGTGTTCGAACGATCCAGGCAGTCCGGCATCAGCGCATGCCTTGATGAGCAAGGCGTAGTTGGTATCGAGCCTCTCCAATTCCTTGCGGGCATCTTCCGACAACGACACGGTTACTCCCGCGAGAGTGGCACGTGACGTGTCTGCCTGGCTGGTGTTGTTGTTGGTTTCAGTACTTAGTGATCCGGACTTTGTAAAAGCACCCGTTCGTCCGTCTCGCGGCTGACCGGGATTCGATTTCCTGGTCTTCGGCTCAGGATGCGGGTTTCCGCTGGTGGCAGGCTCTTCATAGACAGTTTGGATGGTTGCCCACTGGCCCAGTTCGTTTTGGATCTTCTCGCGAACAAGGTAGCCCTGCTCTTCGAGTTCACGCATCGCCGTACGTACAGCTGTGCGGCCTTCGCTTGGGGACTGTGCGGCGATCGCTTCGGATCGAATGGACCAGTCAGCTGGCTTGGACAGCAGCCAAACGAGGATCCCGCGTGCACGAAACGACAGGTTTTCATCGTTGAGTACACGGTTGGACATGACGGTGTAATTGTCAGCAAGTCTCGGTCCGCGACGTATTCCGCCCGGGGTGTGAGCACGGGTATGCTGGGACATGTTCGACTCCCTTTCAGTCGGACATCCAGCCCGTTCGCGACTGCCATCGCGGCGGGCTTCTTTTTCTTTATCCCCGGTATTGAACCGTGAACACCCCGATGGGATCCGGTTCGATGCGCGACCGCATCGCCCAGACCGCCGAGAGCAACCCCCGGCTCGGCGGCATGACCATGCCCTTCCTGAACAAGTACATGGCCGAGGCGGACGAGATCGCGAACATGGTCGCCTCGCGTCCGACGAGTCCGTCTTCGTCACCACCCAGAGCTTCGCGATCGACGGTGGTGCTCAGTACTTCTGAGCGCCGATGTGCTCCTCGTGGGCGTGGATCGGTCCGCGTGTCTCCGCGAGGCGGCCGCCGCCCCCGCCCCAGCGCAGCGCGATGATCTCCGCGGCGATCGACACCGCGGTCTCCTCCGGGGTGCGGGCCCCGAGATCCAGACCGATCGGCGACGACAGGCGCGCCAGTTCCTCCTCGGTCAGTCCCGTCTCCCGCAGACGCTCCATCCGGTCGTCGTGTGTGCGGCGCGACCCCATCGCCCCGACGTAGGCCACGTCGAGCCGTAGGGCGACTTCGAGGAGCGGCACGTCGAACTTCGGGTCGTGGGTGAGTACCGTGATGACGGTGCGGGCGTCCACACGTCCGGCCTCGGCCTCGGCCGCGAGATAGCGGTGCGGCCAGTCGACGATCACCTCGTGGGCGCCGGGGAAGCGGGCCTCGGTGGCGAACACCCCGCGCGCGTCGCACACCGTCACCGTGTAGCCCAGGAACGAGCCGAGCCGGGCCATCGCCGACGCGAAGTCGATCGCCCCGAACACGATCAGCCGCGGCGGGGGCTGGAAGACGTTGACGAACACCGACATCCCCTCGCCGCGACGCTCACCGTCGGTGCCGTAGTGAAGGGTGCCCGAGCGTCCCACCTCGAGCAGGCCGCGCGCGTCGTCGACGACGGCGTCGTACATGCGGGACGAGGCGAGCTGTCCGTCGGCGCGGTCGCGCCACACGACCATCCGTCGTCCCCGTAACGCCGGGTCGGGATGGGCGGTGACGGTCGCGAGCGCGACGGGTTCGCCCGCGCGGACGGAGTCGAGCAGGTCGGTGAAGGCGGGGAAGGACGCGGCGTCGATCCGTTCGACGAAGACGTCGATGATGCCGCCACAGGTCAGGCCGACGGAGAACGCGTCGTCGTCGGAGACCCCGTAGCGTTGCAGCACCGGCTGCCCGCTGTCGATGACCGACCGGCCGAGTTCGTAGACGTCGCCTTCGACGCACCCGCCCGAGACGCTGCCGGTGACGGTGCCGTCCTGCGCGACCAGCATCGATGCACCCGGCCCCCGGGGCGCCGAACGGAAAGTCGAGACCACGGTGCCTACCGCGACGGCCTCCCCGTCCCGGTACCGCCGGTCGAGCTCGTCCAGAATTTCACGCACGCCGAACCTCCTCGAGAAGTTCTTCCAGTGTCGCAAGGCTGTGTCCCGCGAGCAGACGATCGATGTGCGGCAGGGCCGCGGAGATACCCGACTGGATCGGTTCGTATCCGGCGCCGCCGGCGTGCGGGTTCACCCACAGCACGCGGTGCGCGAGGCGATGCAGCTGCGCCATGCGTTCCCCGAGCTGCGAGGTGTCGCCGCGCTCCCAGCCGTCGGAGAAGATCACCACCACCGCGCCGCGCGCGAAACCTCTGCGCCCCCAGCGGTCCAGGAACGCGCCGAGCGTGTCGCCGAGACGTGTCCCGCCCGCCCAGTCCGGTACCGCACGCGAGGCCCCGGCGAGCGCGATCTGCGGGTCGCGGGCACGCAGCGCACGCGACAGGCGGGTCAGCCGCGTGCCGAGGGAGAACACCTCGGTGGACGACGGCGCGGCACGCGTGACGACGTGCGCGAACCGCAGGAGCGCGTCGGCGTAGGGACTCATCGAGCCGGACACGTCGATCAGCAACACCACCCGGCGCGGTCTCGTCGCTCGTGCCCGGTGCCGCGGCCGGACGGGTTCGCCTCCGCCCGCCAGCATGTCGCGCAGGGTGTGCCGCGGGTCCACCGGCCCGCGGCGGGAGGGCTTCGACCGCAATCCCCGACGCGTCGGGGGTCGGGGCTGCAACCGCGCGAGCAGTTCGGCGAGGTGAGCGCGTTCGGCGGTCGTCAATTCGGCCACGTCGCGGTGCCGGAGGACGTCGGTGTCGTCCGCCGCGACCTGCAGGCGTGGCGCGTCGTCACCGGAATCACCCTCGGCGCCCTCGCTGCGGGACAGCGCGGCGATCCGTGCGGTGCGGGTGCGTTGCCCGTGGGTACGCGAGCCGGTGGGGACGGTGTCGCCGAACCAGTGGACGAAGACCACGTCGTAGCGGGGCGTGTCGTCCGGTGTGCGGCACAGCGTGGCGCGGCCTGCCCAATAGACCTGCACGGGATCCCCGACGTCGACGTGTGCGAGGGCGTCGAGATAGGTGGCGGTGGCGTCGAGGGCGACGGGCAGACCGGCGGCGGCGAGGGCGCGGCAGAAGCCGGCCAACCCGGCGACCGGTCCGGGGGCGGTCGTCATCCGGCCCTCGAGAGGTCGAGTCCGGCGCGGGTGACCCGGTCGATGTCCTCGCGGTACTTCAGTACGGCACCGAGTGTCGCCGCAGCGGTCGCTGCGTCGAGGACGTCGCGGTCGAGGGCGACCAGTGCGCGCGCCCAGTCGAGGGATTCGGCGATCCCCGGTGGCTTCAGGAGGTCCTGTTCGCGGAACGAGCGCACCGCGCGGGCGATCTGTTCGGCGAGCGGGTGCCCCAGACCGGGCAGCCGCCGCTGCAGGATCGCGACCTCGCGTTCGAGATCGGGATGTTCCACCCAGTGGTACAGACAGCGGCGCTTGAGTGCGTCGTGCACCTCGCGGGTCCGATTGGAGGTGAGCACCACCAGCGGTGGGACCTCCGCGCGGATCTCGCCCAATTCGGGGATCGTCACCGCGTTCTCGTCGAGCAACTGGAGCAGGAAGGCCTCGAACTCGTCGTCGGCGCGGTCGATTTCGTCGACGAGCAGCACGCATGGTGAGTCGGTGAGCGCCTGCAGCAACGGGCGGACGAGGAGATAGCGCTCCGTGTAGAGGGAACGCTCGGCGGTGTCCGCATCGAGCACACCGTCGCTCGCCGCTTCGAGCGAGCGCAGATGGAGCAACTGCCGGGGAAAATCCCAGTCGTAGAGGGCCTGCGAGGCGTCGATGCCCTCGTGGCACTGCAACCGGACCATCGGCAGATCCAGGGCCTGAGCGAGAGCCGCTGCGAGCGAAGTCTTCCCGGTTCCGGGTTCGCCTTCGCAGAAGAGCGGCCGGCCCATACGCATCGCAAGGAAGACGACGGTCGCCAGTCCGTCGTCGGCGAGATATCCCGTGGTCTCGAGAGCAGCCGAGAGTTTCTCGGGTGAATCGATACGTGTTGCGTCGCCGGTCATGAAGCGAGCCTAGATGCTCACCCGCCTCCCGACCGGCGACTGCGGCAACTATCGGATCAACCGTCGGCGTGCGCGAGCGGCGCGAACTCGCCGGAGAACAGTGTTGCGCATCCGGGGCACAACGTCGTGGGATGGATGGCCCAGCCGTTCATCTGGGCATAGAGCTCTGCCTGCAGTTTGCTCTGTGCGGCAGTGCGGTAGCAGTGATCGCAATGGTCGCAACGGAAGACCCACCGGCCACCGGAGATCGGGTCGCGGTGCGGCGTCATGTCCACCTCGATATCAACAACTCGGTATCCGCGAATCGATGTCGTGGAATGGTCGGATCGTGCCGGTTCCTCTCAGGGAACCGACTTACCCATGACGCGGGCCCACCATCCGTCCAGCGGGCTCGGATCGGGCCAGCGGATCGTGTCGTCTGCGATGTGATTGGGCCGGGATGCCATGTCCTGCTGTCTCTGTCCGGTATTCGGTGAATCGTGCTGTGCATTGCGCACCGAGGTCACCCCTTATTGCTATCGGTGCGTCATTGGCGGACGCACTCCTACGCACCTCTGAGGCGTTCTTGAATCTTAGCCCGGTTCTACTGAACCGGCCCGGTCTTTCTGCTGTTTGCACAGGTAGAGGAGGTCTAGGAAGTATGCGGCGGGGGAGGGGGTCTGCTGTCCAGGGTGGAGCGCAGACGGTCGTTGTCCTCCTTGAGGGCCGCGTTGTTCGCCTCGAGTTCGAGGATCCGGGCGATTCCGGCGATATTGATTCCGGAGCCCACCAGTTCGACGATCCGTTGGACGATCTCGAGATCGTTGTCGCTGTAGCGGCGCGTCCCACCCGCTGTGCGTGCGGGGTTCAGCAACCCTCGGCGTTCGTACAGGCGCAAGGTCTGCGGGTCGAGTCCCGACAGTTCGGCGGCCACCGAGATGCCGTAGACCCCGCGCCGGGCGCGTAACGGATCTGGCGTCATCGTTTCCTCCGGAGTCGGTCTTCTCGGGTCGCGCTGCGGTCACCCGCGACTTGACCGAACCTTACCACAGGTCCATAATAAATCTGTGTCTACGGACACAGGTAATCGACAAAGTGTGGCCGCCACGAACGGCCGGACAGTCGGAGGTGACAGACCGATGTTGATGCGCACCGACCCCTTCCGCGATATCGATCGCTTCACGCAGCAGGTGCTCGGCACCATGGCACGGCCCGCGGTGATGCCGCTCGATGCATGGCGAGAAGGCGACCGTTTCGTCGCCGAGTTCGATCTCCCGGGCGTCGACGCCGACTCGATCGACCTCGATGTCGAACGCAACGTGCTCACCGTGCGCGCGGAACGTCCGGAAGTCGACCGGGACAAGGAATTCGTCTCGACCGAGAGGCCGCGAGGCATCTTCACTCGTAGGCTGTTCCTCGGTGACACCCTCGACACCGATCGGATCGAAGCGCAGTACCGCGGTGGTGTTCTACGCGTGACGATTCCGGTCGCAGAGAAGGCGAAGCCCCGCAAGATCTCGGTGATCGACGCGGAGACGAACGGCCAGGCCGCGATCGAGAAGTGAACCGCTACGGCGAACCGGGCCCGGGATGATTCCCGGGCCCGGTTCGGCTGCGTCCACTACGGTTTCAGGCAGATCTTGATGGCGCCGTCCTGCTTCTTCTGGAAGATCTCGTACGCGTGCGGTGCGTCGTCGAGCGGGAGGCGGTGGGTCGCGAAGTCGTCGACCCCCAGCGGATCCTCGTCGGTCAGCAGCGGCAGGATCTCCGGGACCCAGTTCAACACGTTGGCCTGACCCATGTGGAGACGGATCTGCTTGTCGAACAGGGTGAGCATCGGCATCGGATCCGCCGCCCCGCCGTACACACCGCTCAACGAGATCGCGCCACCACGCCGCACGACGTCGATCGCGGTGTACAGCGCGTGGAGACGGTCCACTCCGGCCTTCTCCATGAACGGCTCGGCGATCGCCGACGGCAGGAAGCCGGCGGCACTCTGGGCGAGCTTCGCGACGGGCGAGCCGTGCGCCTCCATACCCACGGCGTCGATCACCGAATCGGTGCCGCGCCCGTTCGTCATGTCACGGATCATGTCGCCGGGATTGTTGTCGACCTCGCGCAGATCGACGACCTCGATGCCGCGGGAGGCCGCGCGGGCCAGTCGCTCGGGGACCATGTCCACGCCGATCACGCGGGCACCCTTGTGCACCGCGATGCGGGCGGCCATCTCTCCGATGGGGCCGAGGCCGAGCACCGTGACACTTCCGCCGTCGGGGATCTCCGCGTACTCGACGGCCTGCCACGCGGTGGGCAGCACGTCGGAAAGGTAGACGAAACGGTCGTCGGCCGGCCCTTCCGGGACCTTGATGTGGGTGGCGTCGGCATGGGGGACGCGCAGATACTCGGCCTGCCCGCCGGGCACGCTGCCGTAGAGCTTCGAGTAGCCGAACAGTGCGGCGCCGGTGCCCTCCTCACGGACCTGCGTGGTCTCGCACTGCGAATGCAGGCCGTGGGAACACATGAAGCACTGGCCGCAACACACCTGGAAGGGGATCACCACCCGGTCGCCGGGCTTCAGCTTCGTGACGCCGGAGCCGACCTCCTCGACGATGCCCATCGGTTCGTGACCGAGAATGTCGCCGGGAGTCATGAAGGCTCCCAACACCTCGTACAGGTGCAGGTCGGAGCCGCAGATGTTGGTGGTGGTGACGCGGATGACGGCGTCACCGGCCTCCTGGATCGTCGGATCGGGCACCGTATCGACGCTCACGTTGCGGCGCCCTTGCCATGTCACTGCCTTCATGTCGCTCCTCGGTTCCTCGGGTGCAGGAATGTCGGGCCGTGCCCGGCACGTGTCCCTCGATGCCTACCCCCGCTCGGCGCGGGCAAACGCTGCCCGCGAGCGGGTCCCTGCCGCGCCGCACATGTTTGCGCGTGCCGGAGGAGAGGTATGTCGCCACAGAATCGAATCACCGCGACACATGTCTGTGGCCGCTCTTGCGGGAGCGCAGCCGCACAGAAGGAGGTCAGGTGACCACTTCGGACCCCGAACACCACGGAAGCCAGGATCCCGAACCTTCGCGCACCCCGGATCTCGAGCCCGGTGGCGGCGTGGCGCCCGGATCGACGCCCCCGGACTCGGGGACGACGTCCGGGCTGTCCGCTCCGGAACCGGACACGAGAAAGCGATTCCCCATCAGCGGGTGGCTCACGCTGCTCGCCGTCGCGGTGATCGTGATCATCTTCGTGGTCGCGATCTTCGGCATCCTGTCCTGACGGTTCGGCCCGAGCCGCCCCGCGGAGCTTCTCGTCAGCGTCCGCGACGCGGTAGCCGCACGACCTGCACGAAGAATTCGTCGATCTGCTTCACGGCACCGATGAACTGGTCGAGATCGACCGGCTTGGTGACGTACGCATTGGCGTGCAGCTTGTAGCTGCGGAGAATGTCCTCCTCGGCCGACGAGGTCGTGAGCACCACGATCGGGATGTCGGACAGTTCCGGATCGGACTTGATCTTCGTCAGCACCTGCCGGCCATCGTACTTCGGCAGGTTCAGGTCGAGCAGGATCAGATCCGGGCGCGGCGCACCCTCGTAGTCGCCCCGGCGGTACAGGAAGTCGAGTGCTTCCGCCCCGTCGCGGACGACGTGTAGGGCGTTGCCGATCTTGTTGTCCTCGAATGCTTCACGGGTCATCAGCTCGTCGCCGGGATCGTCCTCGACCAACAGGACGTCCACCGGTCGGGCAGCGGGATAGGTCACGATCGTGCTCCTCATGACGTTGTCCCCTGCTTCTGCTCGACGGGGCGTGATGCGGTTCCGAGGGTGAAGCAGATTCGAGTGCCCTCGGTATGAGTATCGCCGTACTCGGTGTCGATCCAGATTCTTCCCGCGTGATACTCGACGATTTTCTTGCTCAGCGCCAGTCCGATACCGGTGCCCTGGTAATCGTCGCGAGGATGCAGCCGCTGGAAGATGACGAACACCTTCTCGGCGTACTCGCTGTCGATCCCGATGCCGTTGTCGGTGACGCAGAAGTGCCACCGCGGACCGTCCGACTCGTCCTCGGCCTTTTCGCACTCGATCCTGATCACCGGGGTGCGATCGGGATGGCGGAACTTGATGGCGTTGCCGACCAGGTTCTGCCACAGCATCGTCAGCAGAGTGGGGTCACCGGTGAGCTCGGGGAGGTCGTCGGGGCGTTCGATCTGCGCCTGTGACTCCTCGATGGAGGCGGAGAGGTTGAACAACGCCTTCTCGAGCGGTCGGCCGAGGTCGACCCGGACGTAGGCGTCGTGGACGCGTCCGACCCGGGAGAAGGCGAGCAGATCGCTGATCAGCACCTGCATCCGTTTCGCGCCGTCCACGGCGTATTCGACGTACTGTCGTCCACGATCGTCGAGGACGTCGCCGTACCGCTTCTCGAGCAGCTGGCAGAAGGACGCGACCTTCCGCAGCGGTTCCTGCAGGTCGTGCGATGCGACGTAGGCGAACTGTTCGAGTTCGGTGTTCGAGCGGCGGAGTTCCTCGGCCTGGGCATCGAGATCCTCGGTCTGTTTCGCGAGCAGGGTCTGCTGCTTCCGGGAGTCCGCCAACGCGTCCGCGATACGACCGCGCATCGTCTCGACGTCGAGGGCGAGTGCCCGGATGTCCTTCGGTCCCTGGGGGTATATGTGCTGGTAGAAGTTCTCCTCCAGCGCGACCCGGCGACTGGCGTTGCGGAGTTTGCTGAGCGGCACGGCGACGAGATTGTGGACGAGGGCCACCATCGCGAGGCCGGTGAGGATGAACGTGATCACCATGGCGATCAGGACCGAGTTGCGGATCGTCCGGGACTGCACGAGATCGTCGAGGTTCTCTTCGAGCACACGGGAGAGCGCGTTGTTCTCCTGGACGAACATCGACCGGATCTCACCGAAGGTCAGCCGGTCCTCCTCTGCCAGGTTCGCATCGACGGGGCGCGGCTGCCCGGGCACGACTGTGGCGATGATCGGCTCTGCATATTGCGTCTGCCACTGCCGGGCGGTGGCGTCGATGGAGTCGATGTCGGCGAGGAGCTCGGGATGGTCGGCGAGGAGTTCACGGAGGCGATCGAGGGCGACCTGCTGATCGGCTCGGCCGGCGCGATACGGCCCGAGGAAGATCGGGTCGGTCGTGAGCGCATACCCGCGGACCGCGGTCTGCTGATCGAGCAATGAGCGCTGCAGCCGGTAGGACTCCGTCATCGCGGGGTGGATCCGCCCGGTCACCTCGTCGGTGATCTGCACGGTGCGCTGGATGAAGATTCCGCCCACGATCGAGCCGAGGACGGCGAAGACCGCGAGGACCGCGAACGCGACCTGGAACCAGCTCTGCACGACCAGCCGCGACGAGAACCGCTCGATGCGCGGTTCGGGAACCGAAGGATCCCTCATCGCCGCACCGTCGCTCCGACCTCGGCGGAACGCACGATACCGATCACATCCACCCCAGCTTCCCGGCCCGTGCCCGATTCGCGCCTACGGGCGACGAATCCCGACGGCGGTGCGGTCCCGAACCTGTCGGTCTGCGAACACACGTATGGACGGGCTGTCTGTTGAACCCGAATGCGAACTGTAGCCGACCGGTGGAGCCGTTCCGATCCGGCCACGGGCCGAACCGGCTGCACCGAGTGCCGGAACGCGACTAGGGTCGGTCGCATGACACGACGAGTGAGTGTGTGGGGTGGCGCGTTCTGGCTCAGTCGGAAGGTTCGCGAGCAGGCGCTCGATGCAGCCCACGAACTGGAGGAGCTCGGGTACTCCCGGTTGTGGACGTCCGGCGGATTCAAGGACGGCTTCCCCTCCGTCTACGGTGAACTGCTCGCGGCGACGACGACGCTCGAGCTGGCGAGCGGCATCATCAGCATCTGGCACGCCGACCCGGAGACCACGGCGGCTGCGGTCGCCGATCTGGAGTCGCGGTATCCCGGTCGTTTCCTGCTGGGCGTCGGAACGAGTCACGCTCCCGTCGTCGACGCGCGGGAGAACACCAGCTACACCAAGCCCTACAGCCGGATGGTCGAGTACCTCGACGGCCTCGATGCGGCATCGACGCCGGTGCCCACCGATCGCAGGGTTCTCGCGGCGCTCGGCCCGCGCATGCTGAAGCTGTCCGCCGAGCGCGCGGCAGGAGCCCACCCGTACTTCGTGCCGCCCGCGCACACGGCGGTTGCGCGTGAGGCCCTCGGCTCGGAGCCGTTGCTCGCGCCCGAGGTGGCCGTCGTCCTCGAAACCGACGAGACCGTTGCGCGTTACATCGCCCGCGAGTACATGCGCGGTTATCTCGCGCTGCCGAACTACTCGAACAACCTGCGTCGTCTCGGGTATACCGACGAGGACCTCGCCGACGGTGGCAGCGACGGCCTGATGGACGTGCTCATCCCGTGGGGCGATCTCGACAGCGTCGTCGCCGGCATCGAGAAGCACTACGCCGCCGGTGCCGACGAGGTCGCCATCCAGGTGCTCACCGCGGATCCGTTCACCTTCCCGAGCGAGGGCTACCGGCAGCTCGCGTCCGCGCTGCTGAGCTGAGGCCACCGAACCCCGAGGTCACCGAACCCCGCGGTCACCGGACCCCGAGGTCACCGGATCGGTGTGGCCGCTCAGATCGGCCGCACCGTGAGGATCTGGGACATCGTGCCGATCGGTCCGGTCGCATCGTGCAGCACCGTGCTCGTCAGGCCGATGCCGTCGGCGCCGAACGAGACCGACGTATCGAAGCCGACCCATTCCCCGCGGGGTTCGGCGAACAGGTGCGCGGTCAGGTCGACGTTGGGGAAGGCGACCGTTCTCGGATCGGCACGCACCGCCATGCCGTTGGCGATGTCGAACAGGCCGGCCGTGGCGGCGAGATCGCTGACCTTCTCGCCCTCCACGAGCGGGAGACCGGTGCGCACCCAGAACGAGGCCCGTCCGGGTGCGGTCGAGACGCGGCGCACCTCCACCGAGTCGATGAATCCTCCCGGCCACAGCGTCGTCGGGTCCCAGGGTTCGCAGTCCTCGGGCGTCGGAATCGGCTGCAGCGTGGTGCCGGCGATCTCCGCGGTGGGACGGGTCTGCATCAGCCACGCGCGCGCACGCACGATCGCGCGCCCGTCGTAGGCGAGGGTCGCTTCCACGAGTTCGATGGTGCGTCCGGGCCGCAGGACCTCGACCGTCGTGACGACGGGACCGACGGGCACGGTGCCGAGGATGTCGTACGACAGGCGTCCGATCGTGAGGTCGTCGTCGCGCCGCGCGTCGCGGTCGCATTCGACGACGTGGGCGATCAGCCCGAGAGCGGGAGCGATGTGCTGCTCCGCCTCGTTCCACGCCCCACCGACATGTTCGGTGGCGCGGAAGGAGGTCGGGCCGAGTCGTTCGAAGTAGCTCATGCGGTCTCCGTTCGTGACGGCTCTGCCGCGAGAGCCGAGGGGGTCGCGGCGAGAGCTGCCAGTGCCATGCGTCGCAGCACCGCGCGGGTGCCTTCGGGGGAACGCGGGTCGGCGCTGTGCGGTGTCGAGTTGATGAGTCCGAAGGTCGCGTGCGCCATCGTGCGCGCATCGGATTCGGGCAGTGCGGGGTCGATGCGGCGCAGGGCGTCGACCCAGATCTCGACGTAGCGACGCTGGGTCACCCTCACCTCCCGCTGCCCCTCGTCGGGGAGGGACGTGAACTCGCGGTCCTGCACGCGGATGAGATCGGGCTCGCCCAGCGCGAAGTCGAGATGGAAGTCGACCAGGCCCTCGAGGGCGTCGCGCGGGTCGGGCGTCGTCTCGGCGACCTGCGTGCCACCTGCGAGGAGGCGGCGGCTGATCTCGACGAGGATCTCGACGAGCAGGGCGTCCTTGTTGGGGAAGTGTCGGTACACGGCGGGACCGCTGATCCCCACGGCCGCACCGAGATCCTCGAGGCGGACCCCGGGGAATCCGCGTTCGGCGATCAGGTGCGCCGCGGCACGCAGGAGGTCCCGTCGGCGTTCCGCCTTGGCGAGGCTACGCCGCGTCGGGCGTCCCGATGCGGTCGAGACGTCGATCGCGGACTCGGTCATGAAAATCTCCGCTCGGTGTGGTCTGGACAACTCGGTTAATCATAACTAACCTAGATTTCAGTTAATGGCGATTAGTCGATCTACCGAGGATGGTGTCCGTGACAACCGCTGAGACGGCCTCGACAACCAGCCGCGACCAGCACGAACAGCTGGTCGGAGAGCTCCGAGACAAGCTCGCTGCCGCAGCCCTGGGTGGCAGCGAGAAAGCCCGGGAGCGGCATGTCGCCCGCGGCAAGCTGCTTCCCCGCGACCGCGTGGACGAACTGCTCGACACGGGCAGCCCGTTCCTCGAACTGTCGCCCCTCGCCGCCGACGGCATGTACGACGACGAGTGCCCCGGCGCCGGCATGATCGCCGGCATCGGCCGCGTCGCCGGCCGCGAGTGCGTGATCGTCGCGAACGACGCCACCGTCAAGGGGGGCACCTACTATCCGATCACGGTCAAGAAGCACCTGCGGGCGCAGGAAGTCGCGCTGCAGAACAACCTGCCGTGCCTGTACCTCGTCGACTCCGGTGGCGCCTTCCTGCCGCGGCAGGACGAGGTCTTCCCCGACCGCGAGCACTTCGGCCGCATCTTCTACAACCAGGCCACCATGAGCGCCAAGGGGATTCCGCAGATCGCCGCGGTCATGGGCTCGTGCACCGCCGGCGGCGCCTACGTCCCCGCGATGAGCGACGAGGCCGTCATCGTCCGCAACCAGGGCACCATCTTCCTCGGTGGCCCGCCGCTGGTGAAGGCCGCGACCGGCGAGGTCGTCACCGCCGAAGAGCTCGGCGGCGGCGACCTGCACTCGAAGGTCTCCGGCGTCACCGACCACCTGGCCGAGGACGACCGCGACGCGCTGCGCATCGTGCGAGACATCGTCTCCACCTTCGGTCCGCGCAACCCGCGTCCGTGGGACGTCGAACCCACCGTCGAACCCGAGGCCGACCCCACCGAGCTGTACGACGTGGTGCCCACCGACTCGCGCATCCCCTACGACGTGCACGAGGTCATCGACCGTGTGGTCGACGGCGCCGGCGGTGACGGCCATGGATCCAGCAGCTTCCACGAGTTCAAGGCCGAATACGGCAAGACTCTCGTCACCGGCTTCGCACGCATCCACGGCCACCCGGTCGGCATCATCGCGAACAACGGCGTTCTCTTCGGCGAATCCGCCGTCAAGGGAGCGCATTTCATCGAACTGTGCGACAAGCGCTCGATCCCGCTGGTGTTCCTGCAGAACATCTCCGGCTTCATGGTCGGCCGCGACTACGAGGCCGGCGGCATCGCCAAGCACGGCGCGAAGATGGTCACCGCGGTCGCGTGCGCGCGGGTGCCGAAGCTGACCGTCGTCATCGGCGGCTCGTACGGCGCCGGCAACTACTCGATGTGCGGTCGCGCGTATTCGCCTCGCTTCCTGTGGATGTGGCCCAACGCCCGCATCTCCGTCATGGGCGGCGAGCAGGCCGCCTCGGTGCTGGCCACGGTGCGCTCCGACCAGCTCGACGCATCGGGCAATCCCTGGACGGCCGAGCAGGAGGAGGAGTTCAAGGCTCCGATCCGCGCCCAGTACGAGGAACAGGGCAATCCCTACTACTCGACCGCGCGCCTGTGGGACGACGGCATCATCGATCCCGCAGACACCAGAAAAGTTCTCGGACTGGCACTGTCGGTGTGCGCCAACGCCCCGCTCGAGCCGGTCTCCTACGGCGTCTTCCGGATGTGAGTGCACCCATGACTGATACGACTCGGATCGACACGGTGTTGGTCGCCAACCGCGGTGAGATCGCGGTGCGCGTCATCCGCACCCTGAAGGCGATGGGCATCCGCTCGGTCGCCGTGTTCAGCGAGGCCGACCGCGACGCCCGGCACGTGCAGGAGGCCGACACCGCGGTGCTGCTCGGACCCGCCGCGGCGCGCGAGAGCTATCTGGTGATCGACAAGGTCATCGACGCGGCGCTCGCCACCGGTGCACAGGGCATCCATCCCGGCTACGGATTCCTTTCGGAGAATTCGGCTTTCGCCGCCGCGTGCGCCACTGCCGGTATCGCCTTCCTCGGCCCGTCCGCCCACGCCATCGAGACCATGGGCGACAAGATCACCGCCAAGGCCGCGGTGTCGGAGTTCGGCGTTCCCGTCGTGCCCGGCATCTCCCGGCCCGGACTGAGCGACGACGAACTGATCGCGGGCGCCGAGGAAGTCGGCTATCCCGTGCTCGTCAAGCCGTCCGCCGGCGGTGGCGGCAAGGGCATGCGCCTCGTCGAGGACCCGAAGGATCTGCCCGCCGCGCTCGAATCCGCCCGTCGCGAAGCGGCGTCGGCGTTCGGCGACGACACCCTCTTCCTCGAGCGGTTCGTGCAGCGCCCCCGGCACATCGAGGTCCAGGTCCTCGCCGACGCGCACGGCAACGTCGTGCACCTCGGGGAGCGCGAGTGCAGCCTGCAGCGACGGCACCAGAAGGTCGTCGAGGAAGCGCCCTCGCCGCTGCTCGACGAGGCCACCCGCGCCCGCATCGGTGAGGCCGCGTGCAACACCGCGCGCAGCGTCGACTACACCGGCGCCGGCACCGTCGAGTTCATCGTCTCCGCCGACAAGCCCGACGAGTTCTTCTTCATGGAGATGAACACCCGGCTGCAGGTCGAGCATCCGGTCACCGAGATGGTCACCGGCCTCGACCTCGTCGAGTGGCAGGTGCGCATCGCCGCGGGTGAGCCGCTCGGCTTCACCCAGGACGACATCACCCTCACCGGCCACGCGATCGAGGCCCGCGTCTACGCCGAGGATCCGGCCCGCGGCTTCCTCCCGACCGGCGGTGAGATCGTCGATGTCGTCGAGCCTTTCGGGGCGAGCGCAGCGACGGGGAACGTCACCGGCCCCGGCGTGCGCGTCGACTCCGGCATCCGCGCCGGCACCGTGGTCGGCAGCGACTACGACCCGATGCTCGCCAAGGTCATCGCCCACGCCGACGACCGCACCGGTGCGCTGCGTCGCCTCGACCGGGCGCTCGCACAGACCGCCGTGCTCGGCGTCGTCACCAACGTCGACTTCGTGCGGTTCCTGCTCGCCGACGACGACGTGATCGCCGGTGCGCTCGACACCGGCCTGCTCGACCGTCGACTCGGCGACTACACCGCCCCCACGACCGCCGATTCCACGCTCGTCGCCGCGGCGATCCTGCGGTGGCTCGACCGCTGGGCGGGCGACACCACCGATCCGTGGGCGGTGCCCGACGGATGGCGCGTCGGTGCCCACCGGCCCGTCACGTCGCGGCTCACCTCCGGCGACCGCACCGCACATGTGCGCCTGACCGGAACTCCGGCGGCAGGTGTCGCCGAGGTCGAGGACGGCGAGACCTACCGGTTCAGCGCCGTGCTGCACGGCTCCGCTCTGGCGGTCGTGCTCGACGGCCGGCGTCACAGCTACCGCGTCGGCGAATCCGACGGTGCGGTCTGGCTTTCCGACGGTCACGGCAGCGTCGCCGTCCGCGAGGTGCGCGAGGCGTCGGTGCGCGGCGACGACGCCCACGCCGGCGACGCCGACATCACCAGCCCGATGCCCGGCGCCGTCATCGCGGTGTCCGTCGCCCCCGGCGACACCGTCACGGCCGGGCAGACGCTCGTCGTCGTCGAGGCCATGAAGATGGAACATTCGCTCACCGCCCCCATCGACGGCACCGTCGAACTGTTCGCGGCCGCCGGTGAGCAGGTCAAGGTCGATCAACTTCTCGTGCGAATCACCCCGCACGCCGACACGGAAGAGACAAAGTGATGACGGAATACCTGGCCACGGGCCAACTTCCCGACGAGTACGAGCAGCTGCGCAAGACGGTCGCCGACTTCGCCCGCACGGTGGTCGCGCCGGTCGCCGCCAAGCACGACGCCGAGCACTCGTTCCCCTACGAGGTCGTGCAGGGCATGGCCGAGATGGGCCTGTTCGGCCTGCCGTTCCCCGAGGAGTACGGCGGCATGGGCGGCGACTACTTCGCGCTGTGCCTCGCGCTCGAGGAACTCGGCAAGGTCGACCAGTCCGTCGCCATCACCCTCGAGGCCGGTGTCTCGCTCGGCGCGATGCCGATCTACCGCTTCGGCAACGAGAAGCAGAAGCAGGAGTGGCTGCCGCAGCTCGCGAGCGGCCGCAACCTCGCGGCCTTCGGGCTCACCGAACCGGGTGCGGGCAGCGACGCCGGAGGCACCAAGACCACCGCCAAGCTCGAGAACGGCGAGTGGATCATCAACGGCAACAAGCAGTTCATCACCAACTCCGGCACCGACATCACCTCGCTCGTGACCGTCACCGCCGTCACCGATGTGCGGGAGAACGGCAAGAAGGAGATCTCCACGATCCTCGTGCCGACCTCCACGCCGGGCTTCACCGCCGAACCCGCCTACAACAAGGTCGGCTGGAACGCCTCCGACACGCATCCGCTCACCTTCGCCGACGTGCGGGTGCCCGAGGAGAACCTCCTCGGCGAGCGGGGCCGCGGCTACGCCAACTTCCTGCGCATCCTCGACGAGGGCCGCATCGCCATCGCCGCGCTGTCGACCGGCGCCGCGCAGGGCTGCGTCGACGAATCGGTGAAGTACGCCAAGGAGCGCGAGGCGTTCGGCAGCCCGATCGGCAACAACCAGGCCATCGCCTTCAAGATCGCCCGCATGGAGGCACGTGCGCACGCCGCACGCACCGCCTACTACGACGCCGCCGCCGCGATGCTCGCCGGCAAGCCGTTCAAGAAGCAGGCAGCGGTCGCCAAGCTCGTCGCGTCCGAGGCCGCGATGGACAACGCGCGCGACGCGACGCAGATCCACGGTGGCTACGGCTTCATGAACGAGTACGCCGTGGCGCGCCACTACCGCGACAGCAAGATCCTCGAGATCGGTGAGGGCACCACCGAGGTGCAGCTCATGCTCATCGGACGGGAGCTGGGACTGTGAGCGAGACCGACACCACCGTGGAGAAGCGGATCGTCCAGCGTGGCCTGTGGTTCGAGGAGTTCGAACTCGGCGCGATCTACGAGCACCGCCCCGGCCGGACGATCACCGAGGCCGACAACACGCTGTTCACGACGCAGACGATGAACACGCAGGCGCTACACCTCGACGCCGCATACGCTGCCGAGACGAGTTTCGGTGAGCGTCTGGTCAATTCGATGTTCACGCTCTCGACGCTCGTGGGACTGTCGGTCGCCCAGCTCACGCAGGGCACGATCGTCGCGAATCTCGGGTTCTCCGAGATCTCCTTCCCCAAGCCGTTGTTCCACGGCGACACGCTCTACGCCGAGACGAAGATCGTCGACAAGCGCGAGTCGAAGAGCCGGCCGGGGGAGGGCATCGTCACCCTCGAACACACCGGTCGCAACCAGCACGGCGATGTCGTCGCCGTCGCCGTGCGCAAGACCCTGGTCCAGAAGAGGCCCACGACATGACCTGGGAACTCCCCGGCCCCGCATGGCTTTTCTGTCCCGCCGATCGTCCGGAGCGCTACGCCAAGGCCGCCGAACGTTCCGACGTGGTGATCATCGACCTCGAGGATGCCGTCGCGCCGGCCGACAAGCCGGCGGCCCGTGAGGCGCTGATCGCCACTCCGCTCGACCCCGAACGCACCGTGGTGCGGGTCAACCCGGTGGGCACGGCCGACCACGAGGCCGATCTCGAGGCACTGCGCCGCACGTCGTACACGCGGGTCATGCTGCCCAAGTGCGAGAGCGGCGACGAGGTGCGCTCGCTCGCACCGCTCGAGGTGGTCGCGCTCATCGAGTCGCCCCTCGGGGTGCTCGCGGTGGAGGACATCGCCGTCGCCGAGAACACCCTCGGAATGATGTGGGGTGCCGAGGATCTCGTCGCCGGACTCGGTGGCAACGCGAGCCGTCACGCCGACGGGACGTACCGCGCGGTCGCGCAACACGCCCGGTCGGTGACCCTGCTCGCCGCGAAGGGTCACGCCCGCTGGGCGCTCGACTCGGTGTACCTGAACATCAAGGACACCGACGGCCTGTACGAGGAGGCGCTCGACGCCGTGGCGGTCGGATTCGACATCAAGGTGTCGATCCATCCGAGCCAGGTCGACGTCGTCCGCCGGGCGTACGCGCCCACCCCCGAGGAGGAGGCGTGGGCGCGGCGCGTTCTCGAGGCCGCCGAATCGGAACGCGGCGTCTTCGATTTCGAAGGGAAGATGGTCGACGCCCCGGTGCTGCGCCACGCCGAACGCGTGCTGCAGCGCGCGTCGGCCGCCGCCTCGGCATGACCGAGTGTCACCGGGGACGGTGACGCAACAACTGAGTGAGACGGTGGGCGCTGTCGAGCAGCGCCTCACCGAGTTCGGGCACACGATCGGGCCGGAACCGGCTCTCCACGCCGGTCAGACTCAACGCCCAGGTCGGGGCGCCGCGGTGATCGAACACCGCGGCGCCCATTCCCCAACTGCCCTCGACGATCAGTGCCGGATTGACGGCGTAGCCGGTCAGCCGTGTCGTCTCGATCCGTTTCTCCAGTGCGGGTCGCGCGTGGTCCGGTCCCCAATCCTGCGTGAGATCCACCCGCGACAGATGCGCCTCGATCTCCTGATCGGGCATGTGCGCGAGGATCGCCAGCCCCGCCGACGCCACCCCGAGCGGGAACCGGATCCCGATGTGGAGCACGTGCGAACGCAGCGGGAAGCTGCCCTCCTCCATCGCCAGACAGACCGTCTCGTCGCCCCGCCGCGCGGAGAGGAAGGCGCTCTCGCCGGTCGCGCGCGCCAGATCGCGCAGCACGTCGCCCGCGAGATCGGTGATGTCGTAGCGCACGGAGGCGAGCGATCCCAGCAGGTAGAGCTCGGGTCCGAGGGCCCAGCGTCCCGACGCCGGATCCCGGTCGACGAGCCCCTCGTCGGCGAGCGAGCTGAGCAGCCGGTGCACCGTGGGCCGGGCGAGATCGGTGGTGCGGGCGACCTCCGAGGTCGTCACCCCTTCCGGTTCGTGCGACGAGACGGTGCGCAGCAGGGCGGCGATCCGCGCGACCAGTTGACCCCGTGCATCGGACGACATACCTCGATTCTACGTCCACTCAGTGAACGCATATAGCGTCTCTGTTCGATGAACGATCAATTTCAGAGAGATTCCGGCAGGTACTTGTGTTCGCCACCTGCGGACTCTTTAGTAGAAACCAAGCATGCGACTGCGTTCATCCAGTGGACGTGATTTGTCCAGCGGAGCCCGGCGGCTCCCCCGGAAACCCGAGAGGTGAGAGTTGGCAACGAAAGTGTTCGAGACGGCGGCGGAGGCCGTCGCCGACATCCGTGACGGTGCGACGCTCGCGGTGGGCGGATTCGGATTGTGCGGTATCCCCGACATCCTGATCCGGGCCATCGCCGACGCCGGGGCCACCGACCTCGAGGTGTTCTCCAACAACTGCGGTGTCGACGGCCACGGTCTCGGAATCCTGCTGGGCAGCAAGCGCATCCGCCGGGTCACCGCGTCGTATGTCGGGGAGAACAAGGAATTCGCCCGGCAGTACCTCTCGGGTGAGCTCGAGGTCGAGCTGACCCCGCAGGGCACCCTCGCCGAGAAGCTCCGCGCCGGTGGCGCAGGCATCCCCGCCTTCTTCACCCCCGCCGGCGTCGGCACGCCCATCTCGCAGGGCGGACTGCCGTGGAAGTACCACGCCGACGGTTCGGTCGCCGTGGCGTCGCCGGCGAAGGAGATCCGCGAGTTCCGCGGCAAGCGGTACGTGCTCGAGGAGTCCATCACCGCCGACTTCTCGCTCGTGCACGCCCTCAAGGGCGACACCGAGGGCAACCTGGTGTTCAACAAGGCCGCGATGAACTTCAACCCGCTCGCCGCGATGGCCGGCCGCGTGTGCATCGCCCAGGTCGAGGAACTCGTCGAGCCGGGCGAGATCGATCCGGGCGAGGTGCACCTGCCGGGAATCTTCGTGAACCGGGTCGTGCACACCGGTGTCCAGGACAAGCAGATCGAAAAGCGCACCGTCAGCGCCGCGAAGGGAGCGTAGAACATGACCACAGCTGTCGAGACACTCGGTTGGACGCGCACACAGATGGCCGCGCGCGCCGCGCAGGAACTCGCGCCGGGGGAGTACGTCAACCTCGGTATCGGCCTGCCGACCCTGATCCCCAACTACCTGCCCGAGGGTGTGCACGTCACCTTGCACAGTGAGAACGGCATCCTCGGCACCGGGCCGTACCCCACCGAGGACTCGGTCGATCCCGACCTGATCAACGCCGGCAAGGAGACCGTGACGGTCAACCCCGGCGCTGCCTTCTTCGACTCGGCGCTGAGCTTCGGCATGATCCGCGGCGGCCACATCGACACCGCCGTGCTCGGCGGCATGGAGGTCTCGGCCACCGGCGATCTGGCCAACTGGATGGTGCCCGGAAAGATGGTCAAGGGCATGGGCGGGGCGATGGACCTCGTCCACGGCGCCCGCACGGTCATCGTGCTCATGGAGCACACGGACAAGCAGGGCAACCCGAAAATCGTCTCGGAGTGCTCGCTGCCGCTCACCGGTGAGGGCGTGGTCCAGCGCATCATCACCAACCTCGCGGTGATCGACGTGACCGCCGACGGCCTCGTCCTGACCGAGTGTGCCCCCGGCGTCACCGAGGATCAGGTGCGCGCCGCGACCGGAGCACCGCTCACCCTTCCCTGACGACCGGCCGGTTCCGCCTGCGGAACCACCGGAAGATCCACCCCCTGCGCACGGCCCCGGCCTCGGACTCCGTCTCGAGCCGGGGTCGCGTCGAGTTCAGAGCCGTGCGGGCCTCCTCACGACGACGCGCCCGCTCGACGGTCCACACCTCCACCATCTCCTCGGCGTCGACCTTGTGGATCGGCACGGGCAGTCCGCTCGGGAACCGCAGGCAGTCGGCGATCCGCCGGTTGAGATCGGAGACGATCTCGCGCACCACCTTCTCGCTGGGAGCCGACCCGACCGTGCCGGGCAGCCGCTCGATCTCGCGCCGCAACTGCAATTCGGGCGGCAGCAGAGCCTCCGTTGAAAGACCTTCGCGCGCCAGATAACTCTTCACCCACCACAGCTCGTCGTCGCCGTGGTCGGGGATGGGTTTGCCGTAACCGGGCAGATCGTCGAAATCGCCCCGGTCCTGCGCCACGCGGATCTGCCGTTCGATCCACGTCTCGAACGTCAGATCCCACCGCTTGCGCTCGGTCACACATCCAGGATGCCAGGGGCGGGCACCGGGTCCGGGCGGCTGTGGGTCCCGACCGCCACACGGTGCTGGTGTCCTAACCTGAGCCACGTGGAAGGACAGCGCGAGTCGCCGGTGCATGCCCGCCCGCCGGGCGACGGGGTGGACACCAACACGGTGCTCGGCAAGGTCGTCACCGTGCTGTGGGCGTTCACCGCCGACGACCACGTCCTCACCCTCGCCGAACTGGGTCGACGCACCGGTCTGCCGAAGGGGACGCTGCACCGCGTCGTCGGCGACCTCGTCGCCGTCCGGTTGCTCGACAAGGACCCGGCCGGTTACCGCCTGAGCGGGCAGCTCTTCGAACTGGGCCTGCGCGCCTCCCTCGAGCGGGGCCTGGTCGAGGTCGCCATCCCGTTCATGGAGGACCTCTACGAGCGCACCCACGAGACCGTGCACCTCGGCGTCCCCGAGGGTGTCGAGGTCGTCTATGTCTCGAAGATCGGCGGACATCGCCCCGCGTCCACGCCGTCCCGGATCGGTGGGCGAATGCCCATGTACTGCACCGGGATCGGCAAGGCTCTTCTCGCGTTCTCCCCACCGGAGCTGCTGGCCGAGGTGGTCGAGGCCGGATTGGCGCGCAAGACTCCCCGCACCATCACGACCCCCGGGCGGCTCGGGGCGAATCTCGCGACCGTGCTCGAGCGCGGGGTGGCCTTCGAGTTCGAGGAGTCCGCGGTCGGCCTGGCCTGTGTCGCCGCCCCGATCCTCGACGCGGACGAGCGTCCCATCGCGGCGGTGAGCGTCACCGGTCCCGTCACCCGGTTCCGTCCGGAGAAGCACGAGGGAGCGGTGAAGGCCGCCGCCGCGGGTATCGCCGCCACCCACGCCCGCCGCGAGGCCATTCGCAACCTCTGAGCGCGCACGTTCCACTCACCGGAACGACCCCCTGTACGGGGGCGGACCTCGCCGCCACGATGGTCGTAATCCATCGAACGACGAGGACGTGATGACTACCAGCTCCAACACCACATCAGCGGCGGATCGCACCCGCATCGCCGGTGCGGCGGCCGACCGTCTCATCGAGGCCACACGCAGCTCCACACCGTGCGGTCCGGTCCGCGACCTGCTCGGGGAGACCGACATCGACCTGGCGTACGCGGTGCAGCAGCAGCTCACCGACCGCCGGCTCGCCGAAGGTGCCCGCATCGTCGGACGCAAGATCGGCCTGACCTCGCCGGCGGTGCAGCAGCAGCTCGGTGTCGACCGCCCCGACTTCGGTGTCCTCTTCGAGGACATGGACGTCACCGCTCTCGACGAGGTGCCCAGTGAGCGCCTGCTGCAGCCGAAGGCCGAGGCCGAGATCGCCTTCGTCCTCTCCGCCGACCTCGACTCGGACGATCTCGATCTCGCGACCGTCCGCGCCGCCGTCGGCCACGCGGTTGCCGCTCTCGAGATCGTCGACAGCCGCGTCGCCGGCTGGGACATCAAGATCACGGATACGGTCGCGGACAACGCATCCAGCGGCCTGTACGTGCTCGGTTCGCAGACGCTCACCCTCGACGAGTTCGAGCCGATCGACGCCACCATGCGGATGTACGTCGACGACGAGCTCGTCTCCGAGGGCAACGGCGCAGCCTGCCTCGGCGATCCGCTGAACGCCCTGCTGTGGCTCGCGCGCACGGCACGCGAGTTCGGGCAGCCCCTGCGCGCAGGGCAGGTCGTGCTGTCGGGGGCACTCGGCCCGATGGTTCCGGCGCCGCCCGGCGTCACGGTCCGCGCCGAGATCTCCTCGCTCGGCACCGTCACCGCGCGTTTCTCTTCCGAAAGCTCCACCGCACAGGAGAACTCATGACCACCAAGGTTGCCGTCATCGGGTCGGGCAACATCGGCACCGACCTGCTCATCAAGATCAAGCGACTGGCCGACGCCGAACTCGAAACCGTCGCCCTCGTCGGCATCGATCCCGAATCCGACGGCCTCGCACGGGCGAAGCGCCTCGGCATCGACGCCATCTCGACCGGTGTCGAAGGACTCGTCGAGCACCCGCGCTTCGACGAGATCGAGATCGTCTTCGACGCAACCTCGGCGAAGGCCCACGAGTACAACGAGAAGGTCCTGCGCCCCCACGGGAAGATGCTCATCGACCTGACGCCGGCCGCGATCGGCCCGTACACGGTGCCGCCGGTGAACCTCACCGAGCACCTCGACGCCCCGAACGTCAACATGGTCACCTGCGGTGGCCAGGCCACCATCCCGATCGTCGCGGCCATCTCGCAGGTCACCAAGGTGCACTGGGCCGAGATCGTCGCCTCGATCTCCTCGAAGTCGGCCGGCCCCGGCACCCGCGCCAACATCGACGAGTTCACCGAGACCACCTCGCAGGCCATCGAGAAGATCGGTGGCGCCACGCGCGGCAAGGCGATCATCATCCTCAACCCGGCCGAGCCGCCGATGATCATGCGCGACACCGTGCTCGCTCTCGTCGGTGAGGACCGCAAGGACGAGATCGTCGCGTCCGTCGAGGCGATGGTCGCGAAGGTCCAGGAATACGTGCCCGGCTACACCCTCAAGCAGGAGGTGCAGTTCACCGAGGTCACCGAGCCCATGGAGACGCTCACCGACCACACCGGCCCTCTGTGGAAGGTCGCGGTGTTCCTCGAGGTCAAGGGCGCAGCGCACTACCTGCCCGAGTACGCGGGCAATCTCGACATCATGACCTCCGCGGCGCTGCAGGTCGCACGCGCCGTGGCGGCACGCACGAAGGATCAGGTGACGGCATGACCGCGGCAACGACGACGCCTCGCGAATTCGCAAGCGACGGAACGGCTCTGTACAGCCAGGACGTGACCCTGCGCGACGGCATGCACGCCATCCGCCACCGCATCACGCCACAGGACGTCGCGAAGATCGCCGGTGCGCTCGACCGTGCTGGTGTGGATGCCATCGAGGTCTCCCACGGCGACGGTCTCGCCGGTCACTCGCTGACCTACGGTCCCGGCAGCAACACCGACTGGGAGTGGCTCGAATCCGCTGCCGGAGCGATCAATTCGGCCACGCTCACCACGCTGCTCCTGCCCGGTATCGGAACCGTCCACGAGCTGAAGCGTGCCTACGAGATCGGCGTGCGGTCGGTGCGCATCGCGACGCACTGCACCGAGGCCGACGTCTCCGCGCAACACATCGCCGCGGCGAAAGAGCTGGGCATGGACGTGTCCGGCTTCCTGATGATGTCGCACATGGCCCCGTCCGAGGAGCTCGCCCGCCAGGCGAAGCTCATGGAGTCCTACGGCGCCGACTGCGTCTACGTCACCGATTCCGGCGGACGCCTCACGATGGACGGTGTCCGCGAGCGTGTGCGTGCCTACCGTGAGGTCCTGAACGAGACCACGCAGATCGGCATCCACGCGCACCAGAACCTGTCGCTGTCGGTCGCCAACTCCGTGTGTGCCGTCGAGGAAGGCGTCATCCGCGTCGACGCGTCGCTGGCCGGACACGGTGCCGGTGCCGGCAACTGCCCGATCGAGCCCTTCGTCGCCGTCGCCGACCTGCTCGGCTGGAAGCACTCGTGCGATCTGTTCGGGCTGCAGGACGCCGCCGACGATCTCGTGCGCCCGCTGCAGGACCGTCCGGTGCAGGTCGACCGCGAGACCCTCACCCTCGGCTACGCCGGCGTGTACTCGAGCTTCCTGCGTCACGCCGAGACCGCCGCGAGCATCTACGGTCTCGACACCCGCGACATCCTCGTCGAGATCGGCCGTCGTGGCCTCGTCGGTGGGCAGGAGGACATGATCACCGACGTCGCACTCGACCTGCGCAACCGCGCGGGGAACTGACCAGCGCCCGCGTGCATGTCTAGTCGGTCAGATCCCGGTAGTCCGGGTGCTTCTCGATGAACTTGTCGACGTACGAGCAGATCGCGACGATGCGCTTGCCGCGTTCGCGGACGTCGTCGAGGGCGAAACCGACGAGCTTGCCTCCGAGTCCCTGACCGGAGTAACCCTTGTCGATCTCGGTGTGGTCGAAGACGAGGCGGCCGTCGTCGTCGGGGTGGTACTGGGTGTATCCGACGACGGCGTCGTCGTCCCGGACTTCGTACCTCTGTTTCTCGGCGTTGTGCACCACGGTCACGGACGAATCGCTCATGGTCTTCCTCTCACCGTCGACAAGCTGGTGTGTCCCACAGCCAAGCTGGTGTGTCCACAGCATAGAGAACGGGCCGCGGCGCAATGCCGCGGCCCGTTCTGCTGTGCCGGGTTATTCCGGCGGAGAGATGTGCTGGGCGAGGTACAGCGGTTCGCCGAGCTGCTCGATCAGATCGAGCTGGGTTTCGAGATAGTCGATGTGTTCTTCCTCGTCGGCGAGGATCTCCTCGAAGATGTTGGCCGAGGTGATGTCGCTGACCGAGCGCATGTACTCGGCTCCCTTCCGGAGCCGGTCGCGGGCCTCGATCTCCACCTGCAGGTCGGCCTCGAGCATCTCCTTGACGGTCTGACCCAGACGCAACGCCCCGAGGCGCTGGTAGTTGGGGAGTCCGTCGAGATAGAGGATCCGATCGGTGAGTCTCTCGGCGTGACGCATCTCGTCGAACGACTCGTCGCGAGTGTGCTTCGCGAGTTTCGCCCATCCGCGGTTGTCCTGCATCTTCGAATGCAGGAAGTACTGATTGATCGCGGTGAGCTCGGCGGTGAGTTGTTCGTTGAGCAACTCGATGACCTTCTTGTCGCCCTTCATGGCACCTCCCGGGGTGAACCATCAGGTTTACCGCCGGGTAGGGGCTGGCTACACGGCGGTCTCGAGTTCGATGGTCTCATTTCGCCGGCGGGCCTGCCGGATGATCGCGGAGATGTTCCGGACGCAGCTGCCACAATCGGTGCCGGCGCGGCACTTGGCGCTCACCTCGCGGGTACAGCGTGCTCCCGCAGCCACCTCTGCCTCGATGTGGTGGTGGGTAAGAGCGTGGCAACTGCAGACGATCATCAGAGCCACCTTTCTGCGACTGAGGGAACACTCACTTAGGTTGCCCAAACCTTACATCGGCTTAGGCTAGCCTAGCTTGTGATAGTAGTCACAAGAAGAGGAGGTCGGATCCGTGTTATGCCCAGGTCCGTCCCAGGGTGTGATACTGCAGCTACTGCTGTTGCAGGTGTTGCGAGACCACCTGGTTGATCCGGTGCAGACCGGGCGAGGTGAGGCCTGGGATCTGGTTCTCGATCGTGCGCACCAGCGACGAATCGTCGAGGACCTTCTCGCTCGACTGGATCAGGACGGTGCCGGCACCGGTGAAATCGAACTGCCGTTCCTCACCGGACTGCACACCGAAACGCCGCGCCCCGGCCGAGACGAATCCGGTGATCCACGATTCGTCGTAGTGATGGCTGGGGGACGGACAGTCGGCCCACCCGACGAGCGCCTCCGGGTCGACCCGCAGCGGCGGCTCGGCGAACATCACCGGCCCGTTCGACGACGCGAGGAAACGGCCCGTACCGATGAGGGTGAGGAAACCCGGGACGATCGACTGGTTGAGCGACAGGCCCGGTTCGAAGGCCAGCAGATTGGCCTGCCGGATCGTGAGGTTGCCGTCGTCGAGGTCGTACGAGTTGATGTCGTATCCGCGGTCGCCGATGATCAGCTTCCCGAAGCCTTCGGCCACGACGTAGTCGCCGAGATAGAGCGGAGCGGAGAACTGCTGGGCCACCATGTGCAGCAGGTGTCCTTGCAGCCCGTGGGTGAGTGCCGAGAACTGCACCTGACCGTAGTACGCGATCATCGCGCCCTTCGACAGGAACCAGGGCGTCTGCAGGTCGATGCAGTAGGCGTAGGGGTTGCCCGGCACGTTGTCGCTGCCGCCGAAGCTCGACGGGTTCAGAACGGTACTCACAGCTTCTCCTCCGATGCCTGCACGTAGACGATGCCCTGTCCGCTGCATTCGAGTTGCATGGCCTCCCCACCGGTGCGACCGACGTTCCGCCAGCTCATCGACGACTTCAGTTCGGTGCGGACCGGGCCGTAGGACGCCACGAACGCCTGCGGGTCGACGACCACGGGCGTCGGACCGCCCACCTGAAGCTCGAACACGCCGCCATGGGCGAGCAGCACCGCCGCGCCCTGGCCGATCAGCTGGGTGGTGAACATGCCGGTGCCGGTCATCGCTCCGGTGGCGGCGCCGCGCAGCGCCCCGAGCAGACCCCCGCCGCCACCGCCCCCACCGGAGGCGGCGGCCACCGAGACGACCGTGGACTGCAGACCGGTGGTGTGGGCGAGCAGGCGCGACGCTTCCGCCCGCAGCTCACCGCCCGCGGACATGTCGACGATGTGCGTCTCGAGACCGCGGAAGCCGTAGTGCACGACACCGTCGCCCTGCGCGAGCATCGTGGCCTCGTGCTCACCCTGCAGCATGCGTCCCGCCATACCGGCGAGACCACCGAGACCCGGAGCGCCCCCGACGCCACCGGGAACACCGTGGGGGGAGAACCGGACGTTGCCGGTGTAGAACAGCATCGCGCCGCGGCGGGCCACGACGGGACCGGACTGCCGCAGGTCGACGCGCACGACCTTGCCGTTGATCTTCGTGAAGCTCATCTGTTCCTACCGTTCCGCCGGCTGGATGGAGACCACGCCCACGCCGACCCACTCGAGGGAGAACGCCTCGCCGCTGCCCTGACCGATGGCCGAGCGCCACGACACGTCGGTGACGAACGACTGCGTGAGCTGCCCCTTCGCGCACACGAAGGCGTCGGGATCGACGACGAGGGGATGCTGCGGCGACACCTCGAGATGGATGAGCGGACCCCCGGCGGAGAGCAGCGCGACCTGCCCGGTCCCCGTCACCGTCGTGGTGAACAGACCCTGGCCGCTCATGCCGCCGCGCAGACCCGCGAACGTCACGTTCGTGTTCAGATTCCCGCTCAGCGCCAGCAACTGCTCGGACTCGACCTGCAGCGTCTCGTTGTTCAGCTCCAGCACCGTGACGTCCTGCGCCTGGTGCGCGAAGTAGACGATGCCCGTGCCGCTGCACTCCATGAGCGAGAGCCCCTCACCCGTCGCGCGCTGCCGCAGCCCGGAGAGAACACCCTCGCCACCACCGAAACCGGCGGACTTGAAACCGACCTGGCCCTCGTACGCCACCATCGACCCCGACAGGGCCCGGACGGACGAATTGTTCAGGTGGGCTTCGATCACCCTCTTGGTCTTCACGACTAGCCGCATGGCGGGAAACGATAGTCGGAAACGACTTCGGTGGAGTGAACCCCCCGGTAGCGGGGCCCACTCCACCGAAGAACTACAGAAGACCTACAGTCCCAGATCCTTGGCGATGATCGTCTTCATGACCTCGTTGGTGCCGCCGTAGATGCGGGTCACGCGGGTGTCGGCGTAGAGGCGGGCGATGGGGTACTCGGTGATGTAGCCGTAGCCGCCGTGCAGCTGCAGGCACTTGTCGATGATGCGGCCGGCGGCCTCCGTCGCGAACAGCTTCGCGCGGGCGGCGTCGGGCACCGTCAGTTCGTCGCGGTCGTTGAGCTCGATCGCGTTGTCGACCATGATCTGCATGGCCTGCAGTTCGGTCGAGCACTCGGCGAGCACGAACTTGGTGTTCTGGAAGGACGCGACCGGCTTGCCGAAGACCTTGCGGTCCTTGGTGTATGCGATGGCGTGCTGGATCGCCGCGGCCGCGGTGGCGGCAGCACCGAACGCGATGGTGAGACGCTCCTGCGCGAGGTTCTGCGTCAGGTACGAGAACGCCTCGCCCTCCTTGCCGAGCAGATCGGCGACCGGCACCTTCACGTCGTCGGACGACAGCTCGGCGGTGTCCGAGGTCTTGAGGCCGATCTTGTGGAGCTTGCGTCCGACCGCGAAGCCCTCACTCTTGGTGTCCACCACCAGGATCGACAGGCCACCGCGACGGTCCTCGGGGTTGTACGGCGAGGTGCGGCCCACGACGAGAATGCGGTCGGCGAGAGCACCGCCGGTGATGAACGTCTTCGCGCCGTTGAGGACGTAGTGGCTGCCGTCCTCCGAGAGCTTCGCGGTGGTCGCGATGTTGGCGAGGTCGGAACCGGTGCCCGGCTCGGTCATCGCGATGGCGAACATCAGCTCACCCGAGGCGAACCCGGGGAGCCAGCGCTGCTTCTGCTCCTCGGTGGCGTTCTGCATGATGTACGGCAGGATCAGGTTCGAGTGCACCGACGACGAACCGAACGACACACCGGCCGCCGACGCCTCCTCGGCGAGGATCACGTTGAACTTCAGCGACGTCTCGCCGCCTCCGCCGTACTCCTCGGGAACCTGGATGCCGAGGAGCCCGAGTTCGCCCATGCGGCTGTAGAACTCGCGCGGAGGATGGCCGGTCTCTTCCCACTCGGGGTAGACGGGCACGACCTCCTTCGCGATGAAGTCGCGGACGGTCTGCCGGAACGCCTCGTGATCCTCGTTGTACAGCGTGCGCTTCACGCGTTGTCCTTCCAGGGATGGATGTGATTGTGGGGGAGCACCTTACAGTGCGTAGCTGCGCAGCACGCCCTTGCTGATGATCGTCTTCTGGATCTCACTGGTACCCTCGCCGATGAGCAGGAAGGGAGCCTCGCGCATGAGGCGCTCGATCTCGTACTCCTTCGAGTAGCCGTAGCCGCCGTGGATGCGAAAGCCGGCCTGGGTGACCTCGGAGCAGTATTCGCTGGTGAGGTACTTGGCCATGCCGGCGGCGACGTCGTTGCGCTCACCCGAGTCCTTCAGACGCGCGGCGTTGACCATCATCAGGTGGGCGGCCTCGACCTTGGTGGCCATCTCCGCGAGGGAGAACGAGATCGCCTGGTGCTGGGCGATGGGCTTGCCGAAGGTGGTGCGCTGCTGGGCGTAGCGGGCGGCGAGCTCGAAGGCGCGGATCGCGACACCGCACGCGCGGGCCGAGACGTTGACACGGCCGACCTCGACACCGTCCATCATCTGCAAGGAGCCCTTGCCGGGCTCCCCACCGAGGATCGAATCGGCCGAGGCCTTGTAGTTGTCGAAGACGAGCTCGGTGGTGTCGATGCCCTTGTACCCCATCTTGTCGATCTTGCCGGGGATGGTGACGCCCGGGACGACCTCACCGAAGCCGGCAGGCTTCTCGACCAGGAAGGTGGTCAGGTTCTTGTGGGGTTTGTCGGAGCCTTCCTCGGTCTTGACCAGCGCGGCGACGAGAGTGGAGCTACCACCGTTGGTCAGCCACATCTTCTGGCCGTTGATGACGTAGTTGCCGTCGGCGTCGCGCTTGGCCTTGGTGCGGATGGCGGCGACGTCGGAGCCGAGTTCGGGCTCGGACATCGAGAACGCGCCGCGGACCTCACCGGTGGCCATGCGGGGCAGGTAGTACTGCTTCTGCTCTTCGGTGCCGTGCTGGCGGATCATGTACGCGACGATGAAGTGCGTGTTGATGACGCCGGAGACGCTCATCCAGCCGCGGGCGAGTTCCTCGACGCACAGCGCGTAGGTCAGCAGCGACTCGCCGAGCCCGCCGTACTCCTCGGGGATCATCAGCCCGAACAGGCCCATCTCGCGCATCTGGTCGACGATGGCCTGCGGGTAGGTGTCCGAGTGCTCGAGTTCCTGAGCGTTCGGGATGATCTCGCGATCGACGAAGGCGCGGACCGTGTCGAGGATCTCGGACTGGAATTCCGTCAGACCGAGGGTCTGGGCGAGGCGGGTCATGCGTGCTCTTTCTGGGAGATGCGGATGGTGCCGGATGCTGCGAGGGCGTCGATCTCGTCGTCGGTCAGCCCGAGATGTTCGGTGAGCACCTCGGCGGTGTCGTCGCCGTTGGCCGGCGCGGGGCGGACCTCGGGGTACCGGCCGTCGAAGGACATCGGGGTGCTCGGGGCGTGGTAGCTGCCGATGCGCGGCTGGTCGAGCTTGTGGAACATCGGGTTGTCGGTCACGCGCGGGTCGGCGGCGAGTTCGGCGAACGTGCGGTAGCGCTCGTGCAGGACCGAGGTGCCGCCCAGCGCCGTCTCGACCTCGTCGGCGGTGTGGCGCGAGAACCAGGCGCCGAACAGGCTGTTGAGCACGTGGCGGTGCTCGAACCGGGTGCCCTCGTCGCGGAAGTCGACGCTCAGGGCGGATTCGAGTGCGGCCACGGCCTCGGCGGTGCCGGTGAGCTCGGTGAGATCGCGGAAGTGGCGCGGCGTGAGCGCGACGAGCATGAAGCGTGCACCGTCGCTGGTGGCGAAGTCGGCGCCGTAGGTGCCGTAGACGGAGTTGCCGACCTTCTCCCGGACGGGGCGGCCGAGCTGGGCCTCGGCGATGTAGCCGAGATTGCCGACGGTCGCGAACGCGACGTCCTCGAGCGGGAGAACGACTCTCGTTCCGGCGCCGGTGATCTCGCGACGGTAGACGGCCGAGGCAACCGACAGGGCCGCGTACAGGCCGCACGAGACGTCCCAGGCGGGCAGCACGTGGTTGACCGGAGTCGAGACGTTCTCGGCACCGGTGACCTGCGGGAAACCGGCGGCGGCGTTGACGGTGTAGTCGACGGCGCCGGTGCCGTCGGCGCGACCGAGGACCTGCACGTGGATCAGGTCGGGGCGGATCGCGGCGAGTTCGTCGTAGTCGAGCCACGAGCGACCGGCGGCGTTGGTGACCAGCACGCCGGCATCGATGATCAGGTCGCGGATCAGGTTCTGTGCCTCCGGGCTACGGAAATCCGCTGCGAGCGATCGCTTGCCCTTGTTCAGGCCGGCCCAGTAGATCGACTCGTTGCCGTCGGTGACCGGCCAGCGGCGGTAGTCGGCAGCGCCGCCGATCGGGTCGACCCGGATCACGTCGGCGCCGAGCGCGGCCAGGGTCATGCCGCACAGGGGTGCGGCCACGAAGCTGGACACCTCGACCACGCGCACTCCCGCGAGGGGTGCAGTGGACGAGGGCAGTTCGTCGGTGGAAGCGGTGGAGTTCATGCTGGGCTCGCTCGTCCTCGTCGCAGATTGTTTCGGGCACAGTCAGCATGCCCAGGTTTTGCCGCCCGGAACAGCACCGATCGGCTATCGCTCGGTTAGCGCAGACCAATACTCGATGCGGCCTGAATCCGCCGTGTGATGAGTCATAGGTTTCAGTGATCGATTCGTTCGCCTCCCGCTCTTTGCTTCAGGTGACATGGCTCACGTTCAATACATGCAGACGCCAGGCGTGACGTTCCTCCGACAGCGACATACCGATCGTTCGTAAGTCGGCCATCCCGCTCGAGTTCTGAAGGGACTCCCAGTGACCACAGGCGAAATCGCGCACGACAAGTCGGCAGCCGCCGGCGGGCCCGGTCGGCCGACGACCGGCTCGACACCTCTCGTGACCCCCGGCCGCGCGTGGAGCATGACCGGCCTGGTCATCTTCCTCTACGTCGTCAACTACGCCGACAAGGCCGTCCTCGGCATCATCGCCCAGCCTCTGGCGCGTGAGCTCGGCATGAGCTCCTCCCAGATCGGCCTGGTCGGGTCGCTGTTCTTCGTCACATTCACCGTCGGCGGTTTCTTCGCCGGGCCGTTGAACAAGTACATGACCCTCCGCTGGGCCCTGCTGGCCCTCGGCCTGACCTGGTCGCTCGTCATGCTGCCGCTGGTCGTCAGTGCGAGTTTCGCGATGCTGGTCGTCACCCGCATGCTGCTCGGTCTCGCCGAAGGACCGAGCTCGGCGCTCATGCACACCGCCGCGTACTCGTGGCACCCGCCGGCCAAGCGTGGCCTGCCCGGCGCCTTCCTGGCCGGTTCCGCCTCGGTCGCCAAGATCGCCCTCGCTCCCGTCCTGACCTTCATCACCGTCGAATGGGGATGGCGTGCCGCGCTGATCTCGCTGTCGATCCTCGGTGCGATCTGGATGGGCTGCTGGCTCCTCGGCTGGAAGGAAGGCCCCTACACGACCCGGGCCGTCAAGGGCGCCGAGACCGCCGCTTCCGCCGCGCAGACCGAACCGTCCGTGCCGTGGCGCAAGATCTTCCTCACTCGCACCTTCATCAGCTGCGCGATCCTGATCATGGTCGTCTACGCGCTCACCACCGTCGTCCTGACCTGGTTGCCGTCCTACTTCGAGGTCGGTCTCGGCTACAGCGCTCTGCAGGCCGGCTCGATGTTCGCCCTGCCGTCCATCATCGGTCTGTTCCTCATGATCAGCTCGGGCACGGTCACCGACCGCCTCAGCGCCAAGGGTTACCGCTCGCGGGTCGTCCGCATCATCGTGCCCGCCGTCGGTGTGCTCATCTGCGGTGCCATCCTGGTCTTCCTCCCGTCCATCGGTACGCCGGCTCTGGCCGTCGCGGTCGTCTCCATCGGCTACGGCTTCGGCGCCATCGCGTTCCCGCTGATCAACGCCGCGATCTCCGAGTTGTGCCCGCCGCAGCAGACCGCCGGCACGATGGGTGTCTTCCTCGCGCTGATGGCGGTCGGCGGTCTCGTTGCCCCCTACGGCACGGGTGTCCTCGTCGACAACGCCGCCACCGCGGCGGAGGGCTATGCAACGGCCTTCCAGGTCATCGGTGCACTCGGTGCGCTCGCCGCGATCCTGGTGCTCTTCCTGGCCGACCCGGAGCGCGACCGCAAGATCATCCGGGCAGCCGCCTGACCTGTTCGGCATAGCTTCCGCCTAACGGAAGCTTCCGCCGAAAGACTTACCCCTACCGCCGGGTGCATGGTCTCCTCGAATGTGAGGACCACCACCCGGCCGGTCGTCTTTTCCCACCACGGTTGCCCGGCAACCGTGTCCCGCAACAGCAAAGGACCGATTCGCATGCGCGATGCCGTGATCGTCGACGCCGTCCGTTCCCCCATCGGACGTCGAGGTGGTGCACTGTCCGAGATCCACCCCGTCAACCTGTCCGCCCACGTGCTGACCGCACTGGCGGAGCGGACCGGCCTCGATCCCGCCACGATCGACGACGTCCAGTGGGGTTGTGTGAGCCAGGTCGGCGACCAGGCCGGAATCGTCTCGCGCAGCGCCGTGTTCGCGGCCGGATGGCCGGTCACCGTACCCGCCACCACCATCAACCGGGCGTGCGGATCGAGCCAGCAGGCCGTGTCCTTCGCCGCCGCGACCGTCATCTCCGGCCAGAACGACGTCGTGATCGCCGGTGGTGTCGAGTCCATGAGCCGTGTGCCGATGGGCAGCGCCAGCAAGGACGGTCAGCACTTCCCGCAGAACGTGCTCGACCGCTTCGAGGTCGGCGGCTTCAGCCAGGGCATCGGCGCCGAGATGATCGCCGAGAAGTGGGGTTTCTCCCGCACGCAGCTCGACGAATTCTCGCTGCGCTCGCACGAACTGTCCGCAGCCGCCACCGACGCGGGCGCCTTCACCGGCCAGATCGCCGTGGTCGGCGAGTTCGCCACCGACGAGGGCATCCGCCGCGGCGGCACCGTCGAGTCGCTTGCCAAGCTCGAGACCGTCTTCAAGGAGGACGGCGTGATCCACGCCGGCAACTCCTCGCAGATCTCCGACGGTGCCGGCGCCCTGCTCATCACCACCAGCGAATACGCCGCGGCGCAGGGCTGGACCCCGCTCGCACGCATCCACACCGCCGTCGTCGCCGCCGACGACCCGGTCGTCATGCTCACCGGCCCCATCCCCGCCACCGAGAAGGCCATCGAGCGTTCCGGTCTGTCCATCGACGACATCGGCGCCTTCGAGATCAACGAGGCCTTCGCGCCGGTGCCGCTCGCATGGCAGGTCGAGACCGGTGCGAAGCCCGACCGCCTCAACCCGCTCGGCGGCGCGATCGGTGTCGGCCACCCCCTCGGCGGCTCCGGCGCGATTCTCATGACCCGCCTCGTGCACCACATGCGCGACAACGGCATCCGCTACGGTCTGCAGTCGATGTGCGAGGCCGGCGGCATGGCCAACGCCACCATCCTCGAACTGCTCTGATCTCACGTCACCCAGCTGCTACGAATCCGAAGGAAACACTATGGAACTCAAGGGTCTGTCCGTTGCCGTCACCGGCGGAGCGTCCGGTCTCGGTCTCGCCACGGCACGTCGCGTCCTGGCCGCCGGCGGCAACGTCACCCTCATCGACCTCCCCGGCTCGAACGGTGAGGAGATCGCCAAGGAGCTCGGCGACGGCGCCGTCTTCGCCCCCGGCGACGTGACCGATTCGGAGCAGTTCGCTGCGGCTCTCGACGTCGCGCACGAGCGCGGCGGCCTGCGCGGTGTCGTGCACTGCGCCGGCGCCGGACGCAAGATGCGCATCCTCGACAAGGAGGGCAAGGCCGGTTCGCTCGAGGACTTCGAGTTCGTGATCCGCCTCAACCTCATCGGCTCGTTCAACGCGCTGCGCCTCGGCGCCGAGCGCATGGCCGAACTCGACCTCATCGAGGACGAGCGTGGCGCCGTCGTCATGACGGCCTCCGTCGCGGCCTTCGAGGGCCAGATCGGCCAGATCAACTACTCGGCGTCCAAGGCCGGCATCGTCGGCATGACGATCGTCGCCGCACGCGACCTCGCCAGCAAGGGCATCCGCGTCAACACCATCGCCCCCGGCATCATGGACACCCCGCTGCTCGCCCGCCTGCGCGAGGACGTCCGCAAGTCGCTCGAAGCGACCGTGCCCAACCCGTCGCGTCTGGGCCGGCCCGACGAGTTCGGGCAGCTGGCCACGAACATCCTCGAGAACGGCTACATCAACGGCGAGACCATTCGCCTCGACGGCGCCATCCGTATGGCACCGCGGTGAACCGGGCGTCGACCATGACCTCGGCTTCCGACCTCGCACAGCGCAGGCTGTCGTACCCGGCGACGACGATGGCGGTGTGGGCACCGAGCCTCGCCGCCGTCTACGGCGACCGTCCCGCGGTGATCGACGGCGACCGGGTGCTCACCTACAACGACCTCGACGCACGCTCGGCGCAGTTCGCCGGCGTGCTGCACGAGGCCGGGGTGCGGGCCCGCGACGTGGTGCTCCTGCACCTCGGTAACTGCGTCGAGTTCCACATCGCCTACTACGGTGCGCTCCGCGTCGGAGCGGCGGTCACGCTCGTGAATCCGCTGCAGCCCGAACCGGGTCTGCGCCGGCAGATCGAGGAGACTTCCGCAGCCGCGGCGGTCACCGGTTCCGCACAGGCCGACACCCTGTTCCGGGCTGCGTCCGGAACGAGTATCCGGTTGATCGCGGTCGTCTCCGACGAAGCGGTCACCGCGCCGGGTGCCGTGCGCTTCGGCGATGCGCTCGAAGGACGTCCGCAGACCTTCGAACCGGTCGTCACCAGTCCGGACGATATCGCGCACATCGCGTACACCGGTGGCACGACCGGCATTTCGAAGGGCGTGCGCGTCCTGCACCGCAACGTCGTCGGCAACGTCACGCAGATGTGTGCGTGGCGCGCCGGGCACCAGCTGGTCGCCGATGTCGACGGGCGCATCTCGCTCGAACCGATCGGCGACCTGAAAATCGCCGGTGCGGTCCCGGGTCAGGGTTCGACGATCGTGGTGTCGCCGCTGTTCCACGCGCACGCGCTGATCAACACGTCGTTCCTTCTCGCGTGCGGCCTGACCCAGGTCCTCGCGGGTCGCTTCGATCCGGCCCGGATGCTCGAGCTGATCGAACGGTACGAGGCCGGCTACATCACCGGCAGCCCGGCGATGTGGCACGCCCTCGCTACGCATCCCGACGTCGAGACCCGCGACCTGTCCACCGTGCGGGTCGTGTCGTCCGGTGCCGCTCCGATCGACCACGTGACCCTCGGGAACCTCGAGCGTGCGTTCCCCAACGCACGTATCGCGGAGGGTTACGGGCTCACCGAGGGCACCTGCGTCGTCACGGCGATGCCGCTCGTCGTCGACTCGGAGTACCGCCTCGGAAGCGTCGGCCTCCCGGTCTTCGACACCGAACTCGAGATCCGCTCGCAGATCGATCCGACCGTCGTCCTCCCCGACGGAGAGCTCGGCGAACTGTGGATCCGCGGACCGCAGGTCACCGACGGATATCTCGGACACCCCGAGATCACCGCGGAACAGTACGTCGACGGCTGACTCGCCACCGGCGACATCGCCTACCGCGATGCCGACGGATTCGTGTACATCGCCGACCGGGCGAAGGACATGTTGATCTACAAGGGCTACAACGTGTATCCGCGTGAGCTCGAAGAGATCCTGGTGACCCACCCGAAGGTGTCCACTGCGGCGGTCGTCGGGCGGGAGGCAGGCGCGATCGGTCAGGAGCCGGTAGCCTTCGTCGTCCCCGTCGACGGCGAGGAGCCCGCCGCGGAGGAGCTGAAGGCGTACGTCGCCGAACAGGTCCTGCCGTACAAGAAGATCCGTGAAGTGGTGGTGGTCGACGCATTGCCGACCTCCGCCGCGGGCAAGATCCTCAAGACCGATCTGCGATCGCGACTGACGGTCTCCTGACCCCGCACACGAGAAACCCCCGGCATCCGATGCCGGGGTTTTCTTCGTATGCGGTGGAAGGTGATTCGCAAGAATCGGTTCGGGGGCGGTTCCGGACGTACCTGTTCCGGAACCGCGCCCCGAAGGTCAGGAGTTCTTCTGTTGCTCCTGCTTGACGAGTCCGCCGCCGATGATCAGACGCTGGATCTCGCTGGTGCCCTCGTACAGGCGCAGCAGACGCACGTCGCGGTAGATCCGCTCGACCGGCACCTCGCGCATATAGCCGGTGCCACCGTGGATCTGGACGGCGAGATCGGCGACCTTGCCGACCATCTCGGTGCAGAACAGCTTCGCGACCGACGGTGCGATGCGGCGGTCGGTCTCCTCGACCCACGCCTTCGCGGCGTCGCGGACGAGGGCGCGGCCGGCCATCACACCGGTCTGCTGGTCGGCGATCATCGCCTGCACGAGCTGGAAGTTTCCGATGGGGTTGCCGCCCTGCGTGGCGGTCGCGGCGTAGGCGACAGACTCGTCGAGTGCGCGCTGGGCCTGGCCGACCGACAGTGCGGCGATGTGCACGCGACCGCGGGCGAGCGAGACCATGGCGGCCTTGTAGCCGACGTCCTCGCTGCCGCCGACGAGCGCGGAGTTCGGCACACGCACGTCGTCGAAGTGTACGTCGGCGGTCCAGGCGCCCTCCTGGCCCATCTTGGCGTCCTTGTTGCCCACCGTCAGTCCGGGGGTGTCGGCGGGGACGAGGAAGACCGCGATTCCGGTGCCGTTCCCGTCTGCCGGACGGGTGCGGGCGAACACGACGAACAGGTTCGCCAGCGGCGCGTTGGTGATGAAGCGCTTCTCGCCGGTGATCACCCAGTCGTCACCGGCGCGCACGGCCTTGGTGCGCAGACCCGACGGGTTCGAGCCGGCGCCCGGCTCGGTGAGGGCGAAGGATGCGACGACCTCGCCGGAGGCGATGCCCTCGAGCCACTGCTGCTTCTGCTCGTCGGTGCCGAAGTTGACGAGCACCTGGCCGGCGATGCCGTTGTTGGTGCCGAACATCGAGCGCAGCGACAGGGTCGTGTAACCCAGCTCCATCGCGAGTTCCGCGTCCTGCTGCAGATTCAGGCCGAGGCCGCCCCACTCCTGCGGGATGGCGTATCCGAACAGGCCCATGTCCTTCGCGGCCTGGCGGATGTCCTCGGGAATCGCATTGGTCTCGGCGATTTCCTGTTCGCGCGGCACGACCACGTTGCGCACGAACGCGCGGGTCTGCGCGAGGATCTCGCGGAAGTCGTCCTCGTCGACCTCGGGGGCCGGGATGGAGAGTGTCATGTCTACAACCTTCGTGCGGCCGCGGGGAGGTGTCCAATACGAATGGCGCCATTCCCGTATAGGCATTGTCGATGGATGAGAGCCGTTCTACCGGCCGGTTCGCCGTTATATTCGGAGCATCGACTTGTCTGGGGGCCGTCCGAGTCCCGCCGAAAGGAATCATAGATGTCTCTGTTGGAGAACCGCACTGCCGTGATCACCGGTGGCGCTCAGGGAATCGGCTTCGCCATCGCGCAGGAGTTCGTCGACGCCGGCGCCCGCGTCGTGATCGGCGACCTCGATCTCGATGCCGCCACCGCCGCCGCCGAGAAGCTCGGAGGGCGCGACGTGGCCCGGGCCGTGCGCGCCAACGTCGTCGAGTCCGCCGACTGGGACACCCTCCTCGCCGAGGCCGTCGACGGTTTCGGTTCGCTCGACGTGGTGGTCAACAACGCCGGTATCACCCGCGACGCGACGATGCGCACGATGACCGAAGAGGACTTCGACCTCGTCATCTCGGTGCACCTCAAGGGCACCTGGCACGGCACCCGCAAGGCCGCCGCGATCATGCGTGAGGCCAAGCGCGGCGCGATCGTCAACATCTCCTCGCTGTCCGGCAAGGTCGGCATGGTCGGCCAGACCAACTACTCCGCCGCCAAGGCGGGCATCGTCGGCCTCACCAAGGCCGCCGCCAAGGAGATGGCGCACCACGGCGTCCGCGTCAACGCGATCCAGCCCGGCCTGATCCGTTCGGCGATGACCGAGGCCATGCCGCAGAAGGCATGGGACCGGAAGATGGCCGAGATCCCCATGGGCCGCCCCGGCGAGGTCGACGAGATCGCCTCCGTCGCACTGTTCCTCGCGTCCGACATGTCCTCCTACATGACCGGCACCGTCCTCGAGGTCACCGGCGGCCGCTTCATGTGACGGTCCATCCGTCACCTCCCTCTCTTCCCGAAAGGTCATCATGCGTGAAGTTGTCATCTGCGAGCCGGTCCGTACCCCGATCGGCCGCTACGGCGGAATGTTCAAGTCCCTCACCGCAGTCGATCTCGGTGTCGCAGCCCTGAAGGGTCTGCTCGAGCGCACCGGTGTTGCGCCCGAACAGGTTCAGGACGTCATCCTCGGCCACTGCAACGGCAACAGTGAGGCCCCGGCCATCGGCCGCGTCGTCGCTCTCGACGCCGGTCTGCCGATCACGGTGCCCGGCATGCACATCGACCGTCGCTGCGGTTCGGGCCTGCAGGCCGTCATCCAGGCCGCCTTCCAGGTCGGTAACGGCGACCACGATCTCGTCGTCGCCGGTGGCACCGAGTCGATGAGCAACGCGGCGTTCTACTCCACCGATATCCGCTGGGGCGGCGCCCGCACCGGTGTGCAGATGCACGACGGGCTGGTCCGAGCCCGCTCGACCGCCGGTGGCCGTTTCTACCCGGTGCCCGGCGGCATGATCGAGACCGCGGAGAACCTGCGTCGGGAGTACTCGATCTCCCGCGACGAGCAGGACGAGCTGGCCCTGAACTCGCACCTGCGTGCAGTCCACGCCCAGAAGAACGGGATCCTCGCCGAGGAGATCATCCCAGTCACGGTGAGCAGCCGTAAGGGCGACGAGGTCATCGACACCGACGAGCACCCGCGTCCCGACATCAGCCTGGAGACCCTCGCCAAGCTGAAGCCGATCATGGGCAAGCAGGACCCCGAGGCCACCGTCACCGCCGGCAACGCCAGCGGCCAGAACGACGCCGCGTCCATGGCCATCGTCACCACCCCGGAGAAGGCCGCCGAGCTGGGCCTGACCCCGCTGGTGCGGTTCGTCTCGTGGGGCGTCGCCGGTGTCCAGCCCAAGGTCATGGGCATCGGCCCCGTGCCGGCCACCGAGGTCGCCCTCGCCAAGGCGGGCATCACCCTCGCCGACGTCGACATCATCGAGCTCAACGAGGCGTTCGCCGCGCAGGCCCTTGCCGTGACCCGCGAGTGGAAGTTCGGCAAGGCCGACTTCGAGCGCACCAACGTCCACGGCTCCGGCATCTCGCTCGGCCACCCGGTCGGCGCGACCGGCGGACGCATGCTCGCCACCCTCGCCCGCGAGCTGTACCGTCGCGAGGCCCGCTACGGCCTCGAGACCATGTGCATCGGCGGCGGCCAGGGCTTGGCAGCGATCTTCGAGCGCGTCGCGTAAGCAGACAGCTCCCGGTTCGGGGAGGTTGTGTTCGGTTTTTCTCGAAACGCCCGGACACAACCTTCCCGAACTTCTTTCGTGGCAGGTGACCGGGCTGGGGATGACGCCGGGTTGTCCACAACCGGGCCTCGACGCGGCGTCAGGAGGCGCGTCGCGCCCGGCATGCTCGGCGCGTGATCGACTTCGACGAACCGTTCTCGGGACGCGCGGCACTCGCTGCCGGCGTCGTCACGCGGCATCGGCTCGCACGCGACTTCGTCCACCTCCACCGCGACGTCTACATCCGACGAGAGATCCCGGCCACCCCGCTGCTGCGTGCGAAGGCGGCATGGTTGTGGTCGCAGGGCCGCGGCGTCCTCGCGGGAGTGTCCGCCGCTGCCGTGCACGGCACTCGATGGCTCGACCCGGATGCGGCGGCCGAACTCGTCCGCTCCGATCACGTCCGGTCGGCGCCGGGCATCTCGGTCCGACGCGCCCCGAAGCTCGACACCTGCGTGGTCGACGGGATGTTCGCGACCACACCGGCGCAGACGGCCTTCGATCTCGCCCGACGAATGCCGTTCGATCGGGCCGTCGAAACGATCGACGCGCTCTGCAACGCGACCGGCCTGAAGGTGCCTGAGATCGAGGAACTCGCGACGAGGAGCAAAGGCGCACACGGTATCGGTGCCGTGCCGCGGGTGCTCGCCCTCGTCGACGGTGGGGCTGCGTCACCGCCCGAGACCCACACGCGTCTGCTCCTCGTCCGTGCCGGTCTCCCACCGCCGGAGACCCAGATCGAGATCTTCGACGGCGACGTGTTCGTGGCGCGAGCCGACATGGGATGGAAGCAGTGGCGGGTGCTCGTGGAGTACGACGGCGTGCAGCACTGGACCGACCCCACTCAGCGCACCCGCGACATCGATCGGTACGCGGTGCTGCCCGAACTGGGGTGGACGGTCATCCGGGTCGGCGCCGACCTCCTCTACCGGCGGCCCGAAGTCTTCGTCGAACGGGTGCGGCGTGCTCTGGGAGCGGCCGGTGCGCCCGTCTGAGCAGAACTTCGGGGAGGTTGTGTGCGTGTTTTTCGAGAAACGCGAACACAACCTCCCCGAACTTTCGACGGGCAACGCTATTCGGTGCGGAGGAGGTAGAAGCGGAAGAAGCCGAAGTCCTCGATGGGGAGCACGTCGACCTCGGTGAAACCGGCATCGAGGGCATAGCGGCGCAGGGTCGCGGGACGCATGACGGTGCCCGTCGCGGCGCTCGGGGTGTGGCTCATACCGTCAGGGAGGCAGATGGTGAGGCTGTAGCCGTACATGAGCCGTTCGACGTCGTCACCGGGCGCGGTGAAGGTGTCGGCGACCGCTTCGTCCATGACGATCATGAACCCGCCGGGTGCGAGCGACCGCCGTACGGCAGCCAACACTTCGACCGGTCGGGGCATGTCGTGGACGCACTCGAATGCGAAGGCCGCCTGGAAGTTTCCATCGGGCAGTTCGGACGCGTCGCACTGCGTGAACGTGACGCGTTGCGCCACATCGGCATTCTCCGCGAGGTTCGACCGGGCCATCTCCACCGACGGGGCGTCGATGTCGAAGCCGTGAACCTTCGCATCCGGATAGGTGCGCGCGATCGTGATCGTCGACCATCCCCCGCCGCAGCCGATGTCGGCGATCTGCGCGCCCGGCTGACCGAGCACCCGGTCGACCTCCGGTACCGACCGCAGAGCATCGGGCAGCGCCTTCTCGAACAGCGGCCTGTTCGCGTCGGCCTGCGACTCGCACACGTCGCGGCCGAACTGGCTCCAACTCACGCCGCCACCGTTGCGGTACGCCTCGAGCAGACCGGGAAGCTGCATCGTCGCGCCGACGATCATCCGGGCGAGCGGCGCCATGTACGCCAGGCTGTGCGGATCGGTGAGTACCTCGCGACCGACCGCAGACAGCGTGAAGCGTGGGGGATCGCCGTCGTCGACGTCGAGCAGACCGGTCAGAGCCTGCTGCTCGAGCCACTCGCGGGTGTACCGCGGGTGGGTTCCGGTGCGTTCGGCCAGTTCGCCGGCCGTCGCAGGTCCGTCGTCGGCGAGGCTTCGGTACCAGCCGAGACGGTCGCCGATCAGGATCGTGAGGGTGTCCATGGTGCCGAGGACGGAATCGAGGACGCGCTGCGCGTACGCGTCGACGGAATCGAGGTGGACGGAGGAAGTCGTCGAGGTGGACATACGGATCATCTCCCGAGGAGAAGTGGATGTCGTCCCCACCATCGTCGCCCCCGGATCCCCGGATGTCACCGTTCCGTCGGGAGTTGCTCCTCCGCGCCGGACTCCTCGGACGACCGCACGAAGTCGACGAAGGCGCGACCGGCCTTCGACAGCGAGGCCGGGTCGAACACCAGTCCGTACGACTGCGCGAAGGTCGGCTCGCACGGACGGACCACCGCGACGTCCTGCGCCGACTCGGCGAGCGTCCGTTCGACGAACGACCCACCCAGACCGGCGAGCACCATCGGCAGGCGGGCCTCGCGATGATCGGTGAGCACGGAGATGGGACGGCGCACCTCGGCCTGCCGCATTGCGTAGTCGATCGCGTCGCTCACGGAGCCACCGCCGCGCGGCACGAACACCATCGGGATGTCGGGGAGCTCGGCCAAGGACAGCGGCCCGGGTGGCAGATCGGTGCCGGGGGGATAGGCGAGCCAGTACTCGGTCTGTCCGAGCTCGATGATCTCGAGACCCACCTCGTCCTCGACGGGCAGATGGGTGACGACGAACTCGCAGTAGCCGTCGTGGATGACCGACGCGGTGAACTCCTCCGCACGCAGATCACCGAGGCGCGCGGTGACTTTGGGATGGAGACGGCGGAACTCGGAGACCAGGTCGACGATCGGGCCGGTTGCGAGAGCGGGGAAGACCATCAGATCCAGTCGGCCCGTCACCTCGGTCGTCGACACGGTGAGCAGCTCCTCGACCGCGTTCACATCGCGGAGGATCTGCCGGCTCGGGCCGATCAGTGCCTTGCCCGCCGCGGTGAGCACCATGCCGCGCCCGATGCGGTGGAACAGCTGCACCCCCAGCTCGCGCTCGAGGCTGCGCAGTGCCTGGGAGACGGTGGGCTGGGCGACGCCGAGCTCGGCGGCCGCGCCGTTGATGCCGTCGTTCTCCACGACGGCGAGGAAGTATTCGACCTGACGGAACTCCATGTCGTCACGCTTCCCAGGGGGTGCCGGTGGTGGTCGCCACGAATGCGGCGGCAGCGGGGGACAGATCGCCGGGTCGCATCACCAATCCGACGGGACGCCGGAACGGTGGGTCCAGGGGCCGGACGACCGCACCGGGGATCTGCTTCTCGGCGACGCGACGCGGCACGATCGTCCCGGCGGTGCCACGCTCGACGAACTGCCACAGGGCTGCCTGGTTGGCGCAGTCGACGACGACGTTCTGATCGCCGAGCAGTTCACCGGTGCGTGCGGCGCTCGCGCGGGAGCCGAGGTCGAGGACCAGCGGGAAGTCGCGGACCTGGGCCCGGGTGACGGGGTCGGGCACGTCGGCGGCGAGGTCGGGGTGCACGGCGAGCACCATCTCCTGCTCGAGGACCGGAACGGTGATCATGCCGGCGTGATCGACGGACAGGTCGGTGATGCCGATCTCCGCCTCGCCGCGGCGCAGCGCCGCGTGGACTCCGGGAGGGCCTTCGGCGTCGTTCACCCGCACGGTCAGGTTGGGGTAGCGCCGACGGAAGCGCTGGACGAACTCGATGACGGGGTGGATCGAGAACGTCGCGAAGGTGACGATCTCGACACGACCGGCCTGGAGATCGCGCACCGCCGCGACCTTCTGTTTCGCCCGCTCGACGTCGGCCAGGATGCGGCGTGCGGCGCCCTCGAGGACACGACCGTCCTCGGTGAGGGTGAGCCGTCGGCCGGTGCGGTCGAACAGGGTCGTGTCGAGGCGGCGTTCGAGGGTGCGGATGGCCTGCGACAACGACGGCTGCGAAATGTAAAGTGCCTGAGCAGCTTTCGTGATCCCGCCGTGGTCGACGACCGCCACGAAATAGGTCACGAGGTGCAAGTCCACCCGATTATCGTAGGTGACGCTCAGAACCGTCCCGGACGCAACCGTCAGGAAGGGGTGTCTACCGGGCGCGGTACCCGCCATCCGCCGGTGAACGACGGCTCGCGTTTGTCGACGAATGCACGCATCGCATCGGGGGCGTCGGTGGCGTGGTTGATCGCCTGCGAGCGGGCCTCGTTCTCGAGTGCTTCGCGGAGCGTGAGCGACGAACCCTGCTCGAGCATCCGCGCCGACATGCTCACCGCGACCGGCGGGGCGGCGGCCAGCCGCGCGGCCAGTTCGGCGGCGCGACCGGCGAGGGCGTCGGGCTCGACGAGCTCGGTCACCAGGCCCAGGTCGTATGCTTCCTCGGCGCACACGATGTCGGCGAGCATGACCAGACGCTTCGCCTGGTGCAGTCCCACGAGGCGCGGCAGGATCCACGACCCGCCGAAGTCGATCGACAGTCCGCGCCGCGCGAAGATCTGACCGAACTTCGCGGTGCGGGAGGCGACGACCACGTCGCACAGCAACGCCATGTTCCATCCCGCGCCCACCGCATACCCCTCGACCTGCGCGATCAACGGCTTCGAGAACTCCGCGACGGCGAGCGCCGTCTCGTTGATCTCCCGCATACGGTCGAGGGGATGGGTGGAGTCGCGCCGCTCCATGTCGGCACCGGTGCAGAAGTCACCACCGGCGCCGGTGAGGATCACGGCGCGGACGGAATCGTCGTGCTGGAGCGCACCGAACGTCTCACGCAACGACCGCCACGCCTCGACCGTCATCGCGTTCTTGCGCTCCGGTCGACTCAGCGTGATCGTGGCGACCGAGCCGTCCTGCGCGACCAGAACATCCGACATTCCTACTCGCCCTTCCAGACCGGTGCGCGCTTCTCGGCGAACGCCCGGGAGCCTTCCTTGGCGTCGGCCGACGCGAAGACCGGGTCGATGAACTTGCGCTGCGCGACGAAGGCGTCGGGGTCGGTGTAGTTGGCGGCCATCGCGACGACCTGCTTGGTGGCCTTGACGGCGAGGGGGCCGTTCGCCGCGACGCGGGCGGCGAGTTCCTTTGCCACGGTGAGTGATTCACCAGGCTCGGTGACGCGGTTGACCAGGCCGTGCTGGTGGGCGACCTCGGCGGTGAGTGGGTCACCGGTGATGGCCAGTTCCATCGCGAGCGGGTAGGGGAGGATCTTCGGCAGGCGCAGCAGGCCGCCGGCCGCCGCCGCGAGTCCGCGCTTGACCTCGGGGATACCGAACTTCGCTTCGCGCGACGCGACGATCAGGTCGGCGGACAGGGCGAGCTCGCATCCACCGGCCAGGGCCCAGCCCTCGACGGCGGCGATGAGCGGCTTGCTCGGCGGTGCCTCGGTGAGGCCACCGAAACCGCGGCCGGGGATCGACGGGCGCTCCCCGCGTGCGAACGCCTTCAGATCCATTCCGGCGCAGAACGTTCCGCCGGCACCGGTGAGGATGCCGATGGTCAGGTCGGGGCGTGCCTCGAACTCGTCGATGGCCGCGGCCAACGCCTCCGAGACCTCCAGGTTCACGGCGTTCTTGGCCTCGGGGCGGTTGAGGGTGAACACCGCGACGCCGTCGGCGAATTCGGTGAGGACAACGCTCATGTCAGTTTTCCTTCGTATGGGTCGGAGTGGAGAGAGTCCAGTGGGCGGGAGTGCCACCGTCGGAACGGATGTCGCCTCTATCGGCGAGAACGAGCAGATGGGCCTGGGTTTCGCGGACGGCGAGTCGCTGCAGCCGGGGATCCATCACATCGATAGGACGCGACCACGTGACGCGGGTTGTGATCTCCCACGCCGTCGACTCGGGCCTGGACGCGACGGCATCGCGGATCTCGTCGAGACGGACCTCGTGGTGGTCCATGAGTTGGCGTGCGCGTTCGGTGACTCCGCGGAACCGGTACTCGTGGGCGGGCAGCACCTCGCAGTCCGGCAGAGCCGTCGTCGCATGCAGCGACAGCAGGTAGCGGTGCAACGGGTCGCCCAGTTCGCCGGGGCCGGAGGAGATGTTGGGGCTGATGCGCGGGAGCATGTGGTCGCCGCTGAACAACAAGTCGCGGTCGCGGTCGACGAAAGCGAGGTGACCGGGCGTGTGGCCGGGCGTCCACACCGCTTCGATGTTCCACCCGGGCAGATCGAGTCGATCACCATGAGCGAGAACGACATCCGCGCTCTCACCTCGGGGGAAGCGGACGAGTTCGAAGCGGGCGGCCTCGACGACCTCGGGCGGTGCGCCGAGTCCGGTGAGGTCTACGCGCCATGCTTCCTTGTCGGCGGCGGCGTCCTCCGGGGTGAAGTGCCCGAGGGCGGCGGCGTCGGCGGCGTGCATCGCGATCACAGCGCCGGTCGTTTCCTTCAACCGGGGTGCCAGACCGAAATGGTCGGGATGCAGGTGAGTGATCGCCGCGTAGCGCACCTCGGTGATGTGATGGCCGGTCGCGGCGACACCGGCCACGAGGGTGTCCCACGACTCCTCGGTGTCCATACCGAGGTCGATCAGGGCGAGGCCGTCGTCGAAGGCGAGCGCATAGGACAGCACGTACCGCAGCGGGTTCTTCGGCATCGGAACCGGAATCGACCACAGTCCTGGCCGCACCTCTTCGACCGGTGGCAGTACGCCGGCCGCCCACGCTTCACGCTGGACGGTACCGAGATCCTCGGTGACGATCATGACGTCGTTCCTTCCCGTGCAGGAGCGAACTCGTCGCGCAGTGTGCGCTTCAGGATCTTGCCGCTGGCGTTGCGAGGCAACTCGTCGACGAAGTGGATGTGCCGGGGCTTCTTGTAGGAAGCCAGACGTTCGACGGTGAACTCGAGGAGTTCGGCCTCGGTCGGTGTCTCGGCTCCGGGCGCGACCCGCACGACGGCGGTCACGGCCTCGCCCCACCGGTCGTCCGGAACTCCCACCACTGCGACCTCGGCGACGGAAGGATGTTCGGAGATGACCGATTCGACCTCGATCGGGTAGACGTTCTCACCCCCGGAGATGATCATGTCCTTCACGCGGTCGGTGACGAACAGGTAGCCGTCCTCGTCGATGTGCCCGGCATCGCCGGTGCGCAGAAAACCGTCCTCGGTGAACAGGGCGGCGTTCTCGGCCTCGCGTCGCCAGTAACCCTGTGTGTTGTTGCGCGACCGGCTCACGATCTCACCGGTTTCGCCGCGGGGGAGCGGTTCGCCGGTGGCGAGGTCACGGATCTGGACCTCGATCCCCGGCAGCCCGGTGCCGGCCGAACGTAGGAGGTAGGAGCGCGGACCGTGCGGGTCGTGGTCCTCGGCACGTAGCGCTGTGAGGGCGCCCCTCGTCTCGGTCATCCCGTAACGCTGCACGAAGCGGCAGCCGAGGGTGTCCATGGCGCGGGCGAGTTGCGTGGGCGTGATGGGAGAGGCGCCGTAGGCGACCAGACGCAGCGCCGACAGGTCGTAGTCCGACAGGTCGGGCATCTCCACGAGCATGTTGATCACCGACGGCACGAGGAATGCGTGGGTGATGCCGTGCTCGGAGATGGCGGCCGCCACCAGGTTCGGGCGCATCTCACCGAGCAACACCAGGTGCAATCCCGCCGACAGGGTCGTGCTCATCCAGCCGGCGCCGGCGATGTGGAACAGGGGCAGCGCGTCGAGGGACACCGAGTCCTCGGTGAACTCGTACAGCGCGAAGTTCTGCGGTTCGTTGAACAGGTTGTGATGCGTCGCCACAACACCTTTGGGTCGACCCGTGGTGCCCGAGGTGTAGAGCTGCAGCACCTCGGTCCGCGGGTCGTCGCCGAAGCCGGGGTCGATGTCGTCACCGGAGGCGACGAAGTCGTCCCACGACCGTGCACCGGGAACGGTGGAGGCGTCGCCGACCACGACGATCTGTACGGTGGGCAGGACTGTGGCGGCAGCGCGGGCCGATGCGGCGAACTCGTCCTCGACGATCAGGACGTCGAGCTGCGCGTCGTCGGCGATGTCGGCGATCTCGCCCGGGTTCAGGCGCCAGTTGAGCGGGGTGAAGACCAGTCCGGCCTTGGCGCAGCCGACGAACGAGGACGCGCCGGGTAGGCCCATGCGCAGCAGTGCGCCGATGCGCTCGGACGTCGCCGGAACGGTCGCGAGCGCCGAGGCGACCCGGTTGGTGAGCGCGTCGAACTCGGAGTAGGTGAGTGTGGTTCCGCCGGAGCTGACCGCCGCACGATCCGGATGTTCGACTGCCAGCTGCCGGATTCGGTTGGGAAGGTGCAACTCGCTCACATCACGCTCCTGATCGACACGGCCGACGCGCGGACATGCCGTCCACGCCGTTCCAGTCGATCACGATCGTGACTGCTGCCACAAAGACCTGCAGCCGTACGCAACGTTAGGGCAAACCTATGGGCGCGTATCGAGACCGACGTCGTGTGCGAAATCCTTGACGGGTCTCGCACACGACGTCGGTCTCGAGGCGATCGATCAGTCGATCTGCAGTTCACCCATCCGGCCCCACTCGGTGCCCGGAATCTCCGTGTTGAGGATGCGCGGGGTCTCGACCAGCGCCGGCCGCATTGCGTCGAGCCCCCTGCGGAAGTGATCGGACTTCACGTGCTCGGATCCGGCGTCCCCGTCGCGGAACGCCTCGACGAGAACGAACTCGGACGGATCGTCCACGCTGCGGGACCAGTCGAACCACAGGTTCCCGGGTTCGCTGCGAGTCGCCTCGGTGAACTCCGCGGTGGTCTCGAGCCAGCTGTCCTGGTACTCGGGCTTCACCTTGAAACGGACCACGATGAAGATCATCTTGCCTCCGGTCGGTAGATGTTGGAGGGACGGATCGTCCCTTCGTCGAACATATCGCCGTACTCACCGGTGAGGGCGTCGAATCCGTGACCGAGCGGCAGACCCCTACGAGGCAGCCCGACACGTCAGCGACGTTCCGTCAGCCGCTCGTAGGACACCCGCCACACCCATTCGACCGGTCCCTGGCGGAATCGGCCGAGCCACCAACGGGATCCGACGACCATCACCGCTCCCACCGCGATGTACACCGCGATCGTGAACGGGACCCGCATGGCGGGGTCCACGGTCTTCGCCAGACCGAATCCCCAGTCGTAACAGAGCACCGACGCGACGATGTTCTGCAGGATGTAGCAACTCAGCGCGGTCCGCCCGATGCGTTCACAGGCGGTGCCGACCGTGCCGGTGGTGGACCTGCCGATGTAGAAGTGGGCGATCCACGCCAGCAGGCCGAGCGCGACGAACGGGGCGATGCCGTAGCGCGCTGCGAATACACCTGCGGCACCGCCGAACAGACCCACGGCGAGGTCGAGCGGTGCTGCGATCGCCCCGACCACCATCAGCCGCCGGCGCAGCACCGCACCTCTGCTGTCGAACAGCCCGGAGGAATACAGTGCGGCGCCGGTCAGGAACAGCGCGACCGTCATCGGGATCACGAAGATCACCTCGGCGCGGAACGCAGCGGCGTTGTCCACGCGGAAGACGATCATGTCCCACCAGGTGGCGGTGGTCAGCTCGGGGGTCTCCGCATTCGGCGGTGAACTGGCGAGCGCCACGACGAGCGCGGTCACGGCCAGCGCGTGAACAGCGACGGCCGTACCCGCGACCCACAGCCGCACACGACGGGAGGAGATCACGAGCCCGCACACGAGCATGGACGTCAGCGCATACCCCATGAGGATGTCGAACTCGGCGACGAGCAGGTAGTGCACCACCCCGTCGACGAAGAGCAGGGCGGCGCGTACCCGGTAACCGCCGGGCCACGGCCGCCCCGCTCGCTGAGCGGACGCCGCCTGCACGGCCAGGCCGATCCCGAACATCAGTGTGAGCAACCCGAGGAACTTTCCCTGCGCGAGTTGCATGAGGATGCGTTGCGGCCACGGATCGGTGCCGATCGAGGCGAGATATCCGACGATCCCGGCGGGGTCGGTGAAGATCCAGACATTGGCGGCGAAGGTGCCGAGGATGGCGATCCCCCGGGCCACGTCGAGGGCGAGGATACGTTGCTGTCGCGTCGTCGAACCGGTGACCGTCATGATCCTCACCATGCGATGCGGCGGGGTCGGCGCGCGTCGGCCGACCGGGGGATGACGGGTCCTCCATGCGGGTGACCCGCGTTCGGTGATCTCCCCGAGAGCAGACATCGGCGAGGAGAACAGAGCAGGAACTGTCGGGTCCCGTGAGCCTCGGTGATGTGAACATGGAGCCATGCACGAAACCCCCACCGAGCTCGCCGACCTCCAGGTGCTCCTCGACACGTCGCTGTCCCGGTCCACATCCCACCTGAGGTCGATCGTCGACGAGTCGCGGACCCTCACGGCCGAGCAGCTCGTCGAGGTGCTCACGGGCATGTGCGTCCTCTCGCTGGCGACGGTCACCGCCGGCGGGGAACCGCGCATCAGTGCTGTGGACGGACATTTCCTGCACGGCAAGTGGTACTTCGGCACCGCTCCCACTGCAGCCAAGGCCCGGCATCTCGCCGCGCGTCCCGCGGCCAGCGCGGCGCACGTGCGCGGGGAGGACCTCGGCGTGTTCACACACGGCCACGTGGAGATTCTCAACCCGCGCGGCGGTGAGCCGGCCGACGACTGGCCCGAACTGCTCGCCTACCTTCAGTCGTTCTACGGCGGGGACGCGTTCGACTGGAGCGAGGAGGTGGTCTACTACCGCCTGAACCCGCACTGGATGACCGTGTACGCGCCCGATGTCACGACACTCGTCGATCGGCGCTGATCCCTCTGTGCGAGGGGACGATCAGTCCGGAAGCGAACTACCACCCAGCGCGCCGCGCAGATGCTCGGTCTCGGTGGGCAGGCTGTCGGGAACGAACGTCCATCGGCCTCCCGTCCACGGATCGGCCAGCTCCCCGTCGACTGGAAGCTTCTGCGCCTCGTCCCACAGGATCTCCGCGACCCGATCGTCCGGGGGATCACCCGCGAGGACGACCGAGACCCGGCCGGCACTGCCGGTACGCGCGATCCGGACGATCTCGAGCAGGTCGTCGTGGTCGTAGCCGTAGGGGAACCCGGCGAGGACCAGCAACACGGGTGAGGCGGTCTCTGCGTCGACCTGCCGGGCGAGCGCGTCGAGGTCCGCCGCGTCGGCCAGCCCCCGGAGTCTGGCGGGGACCCGCGACCGGTCGTGGACGGGCGGTCCGGCAAGTCGGGCTGCGGTGAGGGGTTCGAGTGCGGGCAGCGTCCGCCCGGGATCGACGAGGTGCAGCAGGGTGTCGGGCCGGGCCGTGAGCAGCCGCACGACCACGGACGACACGACGGGACCGAGGTCGGCGGGGTCGCCGTCGATCCACAACGGTCGCGTGAGCGGTGCCGGCAGGCACAGGGGGATGCGCAGCGGACCCAGATCGGGCGCCGTCACCTCACCCACCCGCACGCCGTCGCTCGGCAGGTGCACGTGCATCCAGGCCGGGGAGATCCAGGATGCGAGTGCGGGCGGCAACGTCGCGTCGACGGTGAGCAGTTCGGCGGCGAGCACCGCGCTGTCGTCGCGGTAGCGGGCCTCGGCGACACCGACGAGCTCGTCGTAGCGCTGCTGCGCACGCGCCCGGGCACGGTCGGCCTCGGGCTCCATGCGCCGGGCGGGATCGGCCGCCGCTGTCGAGAGTTCGTCGTCGAAACGGTGCTGGGCGAACTCCGCACTCGACGTGTACGCGGCGGCCGATCGGGCGGCGTCCTCGAAGATCTGCCACAGCACCTCGAGAGGTGAGAGGCCGATGACCGGGCCGGGCCCGGGAGCGGCCACCTTCTCCGCGTCGGAGGGTGACTCGACCTCCACCCCGTGCGCGGTGAACATCTCGGCGAGTCCACCGGCGTATCCCTGGCCGAGGGCGCGGATCTTCCATTCGTCGTGACGACGGTAGATCTCCCAGCACAGCAGCGCCGTCTCGGTACCGACCGCCGGTTCCACGTGAAACGACGCGAGGACGGTGCCCGCCGCGTCGCACAGCGAGGTCGACACCGCTGCGGGTCGCTCGCAGCCGACCGCACACAGCACGCGTGCGCCGGGACGGACCGCGTCGACGTCGACGACGATCACCTTGCCCTCGAGCCGAACGCCCGCCGTCGTCGGTTGGTTGTAGAACACGACGTCGTCGGAGGACGCCACCTGCAGGCCGTCGTCCACGACGAACGCGCACACGTCCAGAGGGACGGATGCGGTCGCCGTGAAACGGGCCGTGCGGGTCGGCAGCGGGGCGTTGCGCCCCGCTGTGAAGAGTTCGCCCACCGGTCAGACGGCCAGGAACCGGCCCAGTTGCGGCGCGGCCTCACCGGGATGCTTCGCCTGCATGCCCTCGCCGATGGCCTGCAGCTTCCATTCGCTGCCCTGGCGGTAAACCTTCGCCATGACCATGCCCGTGAACGGCATGCCGCCCTGCAGCGTGTAGCGGGCCAGCTCGGTGTCGATCGTGCCGTCGACGAGACGGCAGAACGCGTTCTGCACCTGCTCGAAGGTGTGGCCCTTGTAGGAGGTCACGATGAACATCACCGTCGTGACATGGGCGGGGACCCGCGTGAGGTCGACGAGCATCACCTCGTCGTCGCCCTCACCGGCACCGGTGAGGTTGTCGCCCTGGTGCTGGACCGAGCCGTCCTTCGACTGCAGCTGGCCGTAGTACACGACGTCGGCGATCTGGTTGTCGGCGAACATCACGGCCGAGGCGTCGAGGTCGATGTCGGCGGAACGGTTGCCGAACAGGCCACGCTTCTCCACCGGATCCCAGCCGAGCCCCATGCGCAGGAAGGTCAGCGCGACGCCGCCGTCCTTGCGGAGGGTGACCTTCTGGCCCTTCACCAGGCTTACCGGGCGGTTCTTCGTGAGGCTGACCTCCGCAGGCTGTGCCGGAGGTGTCTGCTGTGCCGGAGGCGGTGTCTGCTGCACGGGCGGGGCCGGAGCCGGCGTGGGAGCGACGGGCTGAGGTGCGGCAGCAGGCTGGGCGGGTGCGTCGTCGACGCTGACCCCGTGATCGGTCACCAACGCCGCGAAACCGCCCGCGTATCCCTGGCCCACGGCGCGGACCTTCCACGCGCCCTGGCGCCGGTACAACTCCAGCGCGATCACGATGGACTCGGTGCTCAGTCCGTCGATCCGGTACTCGTACAACACCGTTCCCGCACTGTCGGACACGCGCGCGGTGGGCGGTGCGAACCGGCCGAAGCTACTCGACGCGTCGTCGAGGGTGATCACGGCGCGCACCTGATCAATGTCGGCGGGAACCTGCGCGAGCGACACGGCGAGCGAGGCCGCCTGCCCGGGCGCGCCGGATACGAGACGCACACCCGGCCCGGTGGGCTGGTTGAAGAACACGAAGTCGGCGTCGGAGCGCACCTTGCCGTCGGCCTTGACGAGCAGTGCGGACAGATCGGCGGGCGTGGTCAGCTCGAGCGAGACGACGACGTCGGATGCGGTGAGCGGTCCGTTCTGACCCTTGGAGAGCGGAGTCGGCAAGAGATGTGTCCTCACTGTGTCGGTGACCGGGCACCTTCTACTCTACGAAGCGACCGGAAGACGAGCGGATCGGGCGAACCAGGCGAGGATCTCCTCCCCGGCGGTGACGCCCGCGGCGTCGGTCACCGAGACGGTCGGGTGGCGCCAGTCCATCAGTTCGAGTTCGCCGTGGCGAGGCCGGATCGCGGCGTCGGCGGCCTTCAGCATCTCCGCATCGAGCGCACCGTCACCCGCGGCGAAGACCGGGGCGTCGTCGGTAAGCACCCCGCGGTCTCGGAGCCGGCGGTGCACCTCTGCCACCGCGCGGCTCTTGCACACGCTGTTCGGCATCGTGTAGATCTTCCGGCCCTGCTGCGACGCGTTCCAGCCGCGCGTCGAACACCACTCGTGCCAGTCGTCAAGAAATCCCGCCGGTTGCCCTGCGACGTCGACGACGAGGTAGCAGAACAACTCGTCGGCGATGCGGAACTTCGACACCCAGTCCTCGGAGATTCGGCGGCGCAGTTCGGTCGTCATCTCGTCGAGGCTCGCACCCCCCGCGCGTACCGCTGCTTCCACGGTCCTGCGCCAGTGCGGGTCGAGATGCCCGTCCTCGAGGATCGACCCACCGTTGCTCGCGATTGCATAACGCCACGGACCGCCGGGGAGGTCGATGCGGCGGAACTGTTCGGGTGTGCGCGTGGTCGTCGGCACCATCGCGACCTCGCCGGCGAGCGTCCGAAGCTGTTGCGCAGCAATGTCGGTGACGTACGACAGCGGCGCGCTCTCGTAGTACTCGACACAGAGTAGATCCTGCGTGTCGAACTGGTCGCCGGTCATCGCGGCGCGCGAATAGATGAGGGTGCGGTCGAGATCGGTGGCGACCAGTGCGGTCGCAGTGCTGGTCACGGCAGGTCCTTGATCAGTCCCATGCAGGAGTAGGCCAGGTCGGGAACCTCCTCGACGGGAACGTCGCGAGCGGCCGCGAGCATCCGGATATGGGCGTGCTCGTCGGCGGTGATGTCGCGCACCAGAACCTTCCAGGGAACGCGGCGCAACAGCACGCGGGTGGTCTCTCCGACACCGGGTTTGACGAAGTTGACGCTCGAGATGCCGTACTGCGCCCGCACCCGCTCGACGGACTCCCAGCCGGCCCAGGTGGGGGTGCGGTCGGATTCGAGCACTGCCTGCGCGGCCGATGCGATGTCGCCGCACGTGTCGAACTCCGCGGCGACGGCGTCCAGCAGATGATTCGACACGTCGTCCGCGGCCAACTCGGCGTAGAACTTGGCGCCGTGGAACTCCCCGGGGCCGATCAGGCTGTCGTTGAGGACCGTTCGTGAGACCAGTCCGGAGACGGTGGAGTTCAGGCAGGCGGAGGCGATGAGAAAGTCGTCGCGCGTGCCGTAGGTGCGGACGCAGTGGCCGGGGTCGGCGAGTACCGCGAGATCGTCGGACAGGACGGGACCGCCTCGCGCGGTGTATTCGGCGAGCGCAGCGGACAGTTCACGCGCGATCGCGCCTTTGCCCGTCCAGCCGTCGACGAAGACGACCGACGCGGGAGCGTGCCGCGCGGTGATGTGGTCGAGAGCGGCGGAGTCGATGCCGCGACCCCGGACGATCGACACGGCGTAGTGCGGCAGCGTCAGACCGTGGTGGTGCAGCGCCCATCGACGGATCAGGATGCCGATCGGGGTGCCCGCCCGCGCGAGCGACACGAGGGTCAGGTCGGTTCCGCGTTCGGAGAGAAGCAGTTCGGTGACCGTGCCCACCGCGTGCGCCAACCGGCCCGCAGTGCCGGCCAGTGCCTTGTCGAACAGTTCGCGGTAGGCGGCGTCGGGTTGGTACTCGATCGGCAGGGACTCCGCGTAGTGCGCGAGACCCGCCTGGATCCGCGCCTCCCGTTCGGCGATGTCGCCCTCGAGGTCGGCGTGGGAGAGATCCTTGAGCAGCCACGTCACCTCGTCGGGCGCGTAGGAGCCGAACTCGGGTCCGGTCAGTGGCACGGTCATACGGTCTCCCTGTGGGTGCGCAGCACCGTCGGATCGGTGGCGGGCACGATCACGACGAGGACGTCCTCACCGGCAGCAGTGAGCACGTCGAGAACACCTCCCGGTGCGCGCAGGCGGTCGGTGTCGGCGGGCGAATCGATGACGAGGATCAGCTCGGCGCGGACCTCGGTGGACGTAGGCCACTGCGCGTTGTAGAGGAAGCGCGGCACCTCGTTCTCGAACTCGCTGTCGATGTGTTCGGGTGCGGTGAAACGGAATCCGCGGCGCAGCGGATATCCGTCGACGTCCATCACGTGGACGGGGGAGCGGGTCGTGGTCTGGAACAGGGCGGGAGTGCCGCGGTCGACGAGTGCCTCGGCGAGTCGCAGCGGCAGATACATCAATTCCTCGTGTCCGACGACGACGGCGGGTCGCCGGGCGTCGCGTACGTCCGCGATCGTGTCGGCGAGCGTCGACAGAGCCGCGTCGAAGGCCGCCGCGTCGGTGCGCAACATCCCGTGCCGCCCGCCGTCGGGCACATGGGACGGCCACGCCGCGTGGAGGAACCGGACGTCGCCGCGTTGCTCCCCCACCGGATTGAGGAGAGGGTCGGGTAACGCCGCGACCCGCGCGACGAGATCGTCGGGGACGACGGATCGTCCGGCGGCCAGGCTCACGTGCTCGATGCTCGTGCCGAGTTCCGCGGCGACCTCTGCCGTCCGGCGGCGATCCTGTTCCGACCGCATGTCGACGAGGGAGGCGAGGACGTAACGATTACGCGGATGATCGCGGTGCAGCGCGCGGATGGCATCGAGGGCCGTTGCTCCCGTGGAGATCTCGTCGTCGACGAGCACGAGCGGCGCGGCGTTGGCGAACAGTGCGCCGGAGGTCGGCTGCAGCAGGTGGAAGGTCGCGTGCGAGTGCCCCTCCTCGAATCCGGTGAGCACCTCCGCTCCGGGAACCTGGCGTCGCGTCGAATGCAGACAGCATGCGGCGTCGAGGGCGTCGGCCACGCAGTGACCGAGACCCGTTGCGGTCTCGGCGAATCCCATGACGACGGCGTCGGATGCCGCATCGCCGAGGAGGTCGGTGACGAGCCGGCCGAGCCGGTGACCGGCGCCGCGCACCGCGGCCGGTTCGGTGGGGATGTGCTTGCCGAGAACCGTGGAGACGAGCAGGTGCGCACGCCGTGGATTGCGTCGCAGCCCGGGCCTGACGAGCTCGGGAACCGTGTAGCCACATGACGACTCCGCATGTTCGAGAGCGAAACCGAGCTCTGCGGTGGCCCAGGGGATGTCGAGAATATCGGTCATCGGTCCACCAACGCCGTCAGCAGGTCGACGAAGGTGATCCCCTTGCGGGTGACACCGAACACCGACGCGCGCAACAGGGTCTGCTCGGCCCACGTACGGTGGGGTCGTCGTTCGTTCATCTTGTTCCCGTATCCCGAGGCCTGCACACCACCGGTGTCGCGATCGAGGATGTCGGTCGCATCGTGGAACTCCTCGTGGGTCACGGCCGACAGGGCATGCACCGCAGCGACATGCGACGGATGGATGACGGTCTTGCCCTGGATGCCGTTGGCGCGGTCGAGGGCGATCTCGCGCAGCAGACCGTCGAGGTCGCGGCTGACGAGCTGCTGACGGAACAGCACGGCATCCTGTTCCTCGAAGGGTGTCGAGCGCAGCATCGGTCTGAACATGCGTTCGTGGTCGGCAAAGTACTCCCAGACGGGCCCGGTGATGACGAAACCCGTTCCGTCGGTTCGCCCGAGGTGGTTGACGATGTCGGCGATCACGTCGACGACGACCCGGACGTCGTAGATCGTCAGGTCGCGGTCGCGCCGGATACCGAAGGTCGCGCACATGTCGGTCGCGCCGATCCGGACGGCGAGGATGCGGTGGCGATGTTCGGCGAGGATGCTCGAGATCGCACGCAATTCGCCGTCGCGGGTCTCGCGGTGGACGACCTCGGCCGACTCGATGACGGGCATCGCGTAGAGGTGACGGCCGAGGAGGTCCGACGCCGCGGCCACCGCCTCGAGGAAGACGGGGCCGGTGTGTGCGGTGAACTTGGGCACCACGAATCCGGTCAGCACGGCCTTGCCGGCGCCGAGCATAGACGCGATCCGCCCGACACCGTCGGCGGTGCGGACACGGACGAACAACATCATCGGCGTCGGTCCGCGTTCGGCGAGCGCATCGAGTGTCGCGACGGCGTTCTGCAGGCCCTGCTCGACCTCGTCGTCGGCGACGGCGTCCTCGAGGTCGAGCACCATCGACGTCACACCCTCGGCCGCACGTTTCGAGATGGTCGTGACGAGATCTCCGCGCGTCGCGGGTACGTAGAGCGTGGCGCCGAGAGCGGTCGCCAGGCGGTCGCGATCGTCGCTGTGCCCGAACGGCTCGGGACGGTGCAGGAACAACTCCTCCATCGTCGCGCCGTCGAGATGCCGAAAGTGCTGCATGGCGCGCACTTCGGTAAGCGTGGCCCCCCTCATGCGTTCTCGGTCCGTCCTCTCATCCGATCGACCACTCCTGCAATGAAGGTAGACACCGCATCCAAATCTCTGACGTAGGCCCAGTAGTCGGGGTGCACACCGGTGAGTGCGTCGACGGCCCTGTCGATCCGGCTCAACTGCGAGTCGAGAACGGAACCCCATTCTGCGGTGAGACCGCGTTGCACGGCCAGGTGTTGTGCGTCACGGAGGCGGAACCGTACCTCGTCGACCTTGGCCCCCGGATTCTGCCGGACGGAACGCAGCGTGGCGAGTCGTGCGGTCACGGCGTCGACGAGTTCCTCGGCGCGTGACAGCTCGGCGCGGATCGCCGCGACCAGCTCGAGCGCTTCCTCGGGGCGGCCGTCCTTCGCCGCCGCCCGTGCGCGTCCGAGCTGGTCCTCGGCGCGAGCGAGCAGTTCGGCGGCCTGTTTCTCGTTCCCGGACAGGTCGGCGGAGCTGGCCGCATTGAACTCGCGCAACAGCGCGGAGAAGGCCGGGGCGAGACCTTCCGCGCGGGTCCGGACCGCTCCGATCCTGGTGGTGACCGAGGCGAGGGTGCGAACGGCTTCGTCGCGGCGCCCCGGTGCTGCGGCGAGGGCGTCGAGCAGAGCAGTGGTCGCCTCTTGGACTCGGAGGGCCGCTGTGCGGGTCGCGCCCACGCTGTGCGCTGCATCGAGGCTGTTCAGGGCCTTCTCGAGCGTTTCGGTGGCGGATCGGACCGACGGATAGTTCGCAAAGGAAGCAAAATCCGAGGTCTGCGTCGCGGCGAGGGTGTTGCGCGCTTCGGTACGCATCCGGTGTGCCAGCTCGGGCACCGTGTTCGCCACGGTCGTCATGTGCTCGAGGTGTCCCCGGTTGTTTCCGAAGAATTCATCAAGTGTTCGTGTTGCTTCGGTTATCTGCCGCAGTGCCTGCTCGTAGGCCGGAGCAGGTGCGAGCGGTTGTTCCGGATCCGTCACTGCCAGTTGAAGATACGTCTCACCGGCGCGATAACACGCCTGACGGATGGGATCCCACTGACGGAGCAGGTGCCGTTCGGGTTCGAGCTCGTAGGACGCGGCCACACCGGCCTCGATGACGGACTGGCGCTTGTCCATGTCGAGGAACGCCGCGACCATCGCATCGTGTGCACGACGAGCCGCGGGATCTTCCGTGTTTCCCCCGCCGAACAGGCGGCGCGTCCATCGGCTCGCCACAGAACCGAATGGTACTGGGCGCACGTCCACCGGGCCGATCCGTCACCTTTCCGCCGGTCGGAACTGTGGTTCGTGCGGGTCACGAAGTGAGGCGCGGGACCGGGCATAGTGGATATGGGCGTACCCCACGGCAACAACTAGTGTGGGGAGAAACGCACACCGGGCGTGCCCTATACCGGTACGTCGACCGTTGGAACGATCGAAAGGACCCCGCATGGGCGTCAGCTTGACCAAGGGCGGAAACGTCTCCCTCACCAAGGAAGCTCCGAACCTGACGGCAGTGGCCGTCGGCCTGGGCTGGGACGTTCGCACCACCACCGGCACCGACTTCGACCTCGATGCCAGTGCCATCGCTACCGGGGCCGACAAGAAGGTCGTCTCCGACCAGCACTTCGTCTTCTTCAACAACCTCAAGTCGCCCGACGGTGCCATCGAGCACGCCGGTGACAACCGCACGGGTGAGGGCGAAGGCGACGACGAGGTCATCAACGTCGACCTCGCCGCCACCCCGGCGAACATCGAGAGCATCTTCTTCCCGGTCTCGATCTACGATGCCGATTCCCGCAGCCAGTCGTTCGGCCAGGTCCGCAACGCTTACATCCGCGTCGTCGACCGCGCGAACGGCAACGAACTCGCTCGTTACGACCTGTCCGAGGACGCCTCGACCGAGACCGCCATGGTCTTCGGCGAGCTGTACCGCAACGGTGCGGAGTGGAAGTTCCGCGCCATCGGCCAGGGCTACGCGTCCGGTCTCGCGGGTATCGCCCGCGACTACGGCGTCAACGTCTAGTTCGTTTCTTCCGGGTTCCGGCTTCGGTCGCAGTACCGAAGCCGGAGCCGACGTGCAGTAACCACCCTGCAACGCCCTGATTCCGATTAGAAAGGCCACGCTTCGTGGTTCTGCGAATATTCGGTGCATCCTTCGCGGTCACCGTCGTCTCCCTCGTGGTCGCCTTCCTCTACGGCGGCCCGCAGGCTCTGTTCCTCTGCGTGATCCTCGGCATCCTCGAGGTCTCGCTGTCGTTCGACAACGCGGTCATCAACGCGACCGTGCTGCGGCGGATGAGCGAGTTCTGGCAGAAGATCTTCCTCACCGTCGGCATCCTCATCGCCGTCTTCGGTATGCGTCTGGTGTTCCCCCTCGCGATCGTGTGGGTGGCGTCCGGACTCGGCCCCATCGCGGCACTCGACCTCGCGTTGAATCCGCCGCCGGACGGAGCCGCCTACTTCCCGGACGGCAGCCCCAGCTACGAGACCCTGATCACCGATGCGCATCCGCAGATCGCGGCGTTCGGCGGCATGTTCCTGCTGATGCTCTTCCTGCACTTCATCCTCGAAGATCGCGAGATCAAGTGGCTCGAATGGCTCGAGCGTCCCCTCGCGAAGGCCGGCAAGCTCGAGCAGCTCGAGGTCGTCGTCGCCACCGCGCTGCTGCTCATCACGGCCACCGTGATCGCACCCGAGGACAAGGTCTCGACCGTCATGATCGCCGGCGCGCTCGGCATGATCACCTACATCGCGGTCAACGGACTCGGCGAGATGTTCCACATCCCCGAGGAAGGCGAAGAGCCCAGCGGCGGACCGAGCGGCCTCGCGAAGGCCACCGGTAAGGCCGGCTTCTTCCTGTTCCTCTACCTCGAGGTGCTCGACGCGTCGTTCTCGTTCGACGGTGTCATCGGAGCCTTCGCCATCACGTCCGACCCGATCATCATCGCCCTGGGCCTCGGCTTCATCGGCGCGATGTTCGTCCGCTCGATCACCATCTTCCTGGTGCGCAAGGGCACGCTGTCCGACTACGTGTACCTCGAGCACGGTGCTCACTGGGCCATCGGTGCGCTGGCACTGATCCTGCTGTACTCGATCGGCACCCACGTGCCGGAGGTCATCACCGGCCTCGTCGGTGTCGCCCTGATCGGTGCGGCATTCGCCTCGAGCATCTACCGCAACCGCAAGATCGCGGCGAGAGAAGGCGAAGATGCTGTGAAGACCAGCATCCCCTGATCCTCGACAATTCGAACCACATGCCGATGGGAGCCCTCGATCCGACATCTCGGATCGGGGGCTCCCATCGCTTTTCCGTACCCCGTGCGCATCCGCGCAGCACTCCGACGAAAGGCTCGACATGGCCATCGACTACAACAAGAAGCCCGAACAGAACGCAGGCGGCGTCAACCTGAGCAAGATCAACCTCACCAAGGAATCCCCGACCGTGAGCCTGTCGAAGGCCGGGTCCGGGCAGGGCGTCACGCGGGTGAACCTCAACTGGTCGCGCGATGAGCAGAAGAAGGGCTTCCTCGCGAAGCTCACGGGCGCGAGCGGCGGCGTGGACCTCGACCTCGGCTGCCTGTTCGAACTCGCCGATGGTTCCAAGGGAGTCATCCAGGCGCTCGGGAACAGCTTCGGCGCGCTGAACACCCCGCCGTACATCCACCTCGACGGCGACGACCGCACCGGCTCGAACACCGGTGGCGAGAACATGCACGTCAACCTCGAGCGCCCCGAACTGTTCAAGCGTGTGCTGATCTTCGCGATGATCTACGAAGGAGCGCCGAACTGGGCTGCCGTGGACGGCGTCGTGACGCTGACCCCGCCGTCGGGTCCGCAGATCGAGGTGCGCCTGGACTCGCCGAACAACGGCGCGCGCATCTGCGCGATCGCGATGCTGCAGAACACCGGGCAGGGCATCACCGTCGAGCGTCTCGTGCAGTACATCGACGGCAGCCAGTCCGACCTCGACCGCGCGTTCGGGTGGGGCATGCAGTGGCAGGCGGGGCGTAAGTAGCCCCTAGTGCGAAATTCTTTCCGGCCTGGTGGCCGGTCACGGGAGATCCCGCCGGCGCATGTCGGCGGGATCTCGGTGGTTCCACGGGTGCAAGCAGGTCAGCGTCGTCGGAGAGCGAGGACCGGAATGGTGCGTTTCCCGCGCGTCTTCTCCTCGACCTCTGCTCGACCGGTCTTGCGGCCACGATGATGCACGAGCGCCATGGGCGCACCCTCGAAGTTGCCGCCGACCCGGCCTCCGTTGGCCCGGAACTCGGCGATCACCTGCGCATTCCAGTCGTCGGACGAACTCATGGGAGAAATCCTCCTGGCTACTGCAGTCGGCTACGAACCACCGTAATCATGTAGAGGACCACGGGGTCCGGAACGAGGAATCACGAGCGGTCGGTGGTCGCCGCCAAGGATCCCAATAGCCGAAGTTTGTCGTCACTGGGCGAGCCGGCAGAGGCCCGGTACACGATCAACTGATGTCCAGGTGCGCTGCGAACGTCGAATGCGTTGTATTCGAGGACGAGATCGCCGACGGCAGGATGCCGGAACTCCTTGGCCTCGTGTGTTTTGCCCCGCACATCGTGCCGATTCCACAGTTCGCGGAACTCCGCGCTCGCATCGTGCACCTCGAGAACGAGGGCACGAACGTCGTCGACCGAGCCGGTGTGGCCCAGAGCGAGCCGGAGATTCGCGACGCACGACGTCGTGGCGCGCTCCCAATCGGTGAAGAAGCGGCGCCCGAAGGGATCGAGGAAGGTCATGCGCACGAGATTGTCGATGCGCTCGAAGCCGCTGTAGAGCGCACCGGCGAGCTCGTTGTACGCGAGAACATCCAACCGGCGGTCGATGATGAGCGCGGGTGTGTGCGACCAGGATGAGAGAAGCTCCCGCAGTGAATCGTCCACGGTCTTCCGCACCGGAGTGGGCGGTGTCGGAGCCAGTCCGGCGAGACGGAACAGGTGCTCGCGCAGGTCGGTGTCGAGAGCCAGTGCGCCGGCGAGGGCGTTGAGAACCGCCGGAGACGGGTTCCGTTCGGACCCTGTTCGAGTCGCGTGTAGTAGTCGACGCTGACACCGGCGAGCATGGCAATTTCCTCGCGACGCAGACCGGAGACCCGCCGCCCCGACTGCGCCGTGATACCGACATCCGGCGGCTGCACGTGTCCGCGTCGCGCCTTGAGGAAGGTTCCGAGTTCGGTGGAGACCATGAGACGACGCTAGCTCCCCGGATGCGGTACAGACAGGCCCTGGTGCACCCAGGCACACACCGGCCTGTTCCGGCCGCCCATCCGCCCCGACAGTGGAACTCGCCGGATCTCCCGGCACCCCGATCCTCATCTGGAGTACACATGACCATCCCCTTCACTCCCGAATTGTTCGAACTCATCCGCGAGAACGCCGGCGGGCATCGTCCGCTCCTGTTCGGCAATGCCCGGATCATCACCGGCGACGCCCTGATCGGCGATTTCGACCGCGGCGACGTCCTGCTCGGTGGCGCTCGTGTCCGGCAACCTTCGCAATCCTGTCCGTGTCTCGCGACGACTCGGAAACAGATGTGCTGCAACGATTCATCGATGATGCCGACGCCGCGCACACGGTCGTCGTCGACGGTGAGATAACCCTCTGGGGCGGTCGATCGGTCCACGCCGACGACCCGACGGAGACCCCGACCGCCACGGACGTGGCATCGGACCGTCATCTCGGAACTTGGATCGACGAAACGGATTTCGTGCACCAGCACCTGACCGCGGACGGTCGCTACGACGAGACCCGCGGTGGACGCCCGCATGCATATCAGGGTTCCTATCGGATCACCGGCGACCGCATCGACTACCGCGACGACCTCGGATTCTGGGCCTTCGGCGAATTCGTCGACGGCACCCTGCAGCACGCCGGTTACACCTTCCGCCGCGCCTGACACTCATCGGAAAGCCACCCCAATGAAGACAACTCTCGCCGATTTCACCGCGGCCCACGACAGCGACCGTCCGATCCTGCTGACCGGTGGCGCCGTCGTCACCATGGACCCCTCGATCCCGGACCTCGACGCCGGCGACGTCCTGCTCGTCGGCCCGCAGATCATCGCGATCGGCGCCGACCTACGCTCCGATCCCGGGCACGGTGCCGCAGCAGCCTCGGCACTCGTGGTCGACACCCGCGGTGCGATCGTCGGCCCCGGTTTCGTCGACACCCACCGTCACGCCTGGGAAGCGCAACTGCGCCGGAGCATTCCCGACGTTTCCGACCTCGGCGAATATGTCATGTCGACCCTGGCCGGCGTCGCCCCGAACTACGCACCGGAGGACATGTACATCGGTACCCGTCTCGCCGCGCTGACCGCGCTCGACTCGGGCATCACCACCATGCTCGACTTCTCGCACAACTCCCGCACTTCCGCGCACTCCGATGCTGCACTGAATGCGCTCATCGACACCGGAATTCGGGGCGTGCATGCCTCGATGGGTCCTCACTTCGGTGAGTGGGATCGTCAATGGCCCAAGGATATGAACCGGTTGGTGAGCGACTTCCACGGCGCCGCAGACGGTCTCGTCACGGTGCGGCTGGCCGCCCTGGCGACCGACGAGATCGCCGGACCTGCGATCGCCTACGGGCCCGAACTCGCTGCTTTCGCAAGTGATCTCGGTGTGTGGACGAGCATCGACGCGGTTTTCGGAATACCGTCGTCGGAGGCGATCCTGCGCTGGGCACGGATGGGGATCCTCGATCCGACCCTCACCTTGATCCACGCGACCGGCCTGACCCCCGAGGCGTGGACGGCGATGGGAGATGCCGGTGTCACGGTTTCCCTCGCCCCGACCTCCGACGCCCAGATCGGCCTCGAATCGGCGGTGCCCGCTGTGGACGAGGCTCTCGCCGTCGGGATCCGGCCGGGTCTGAGCATCGACGTGGAGGTCGCGCTCGCGAGCGACATGTTCACCCAGATGCGGACCCTGCATGCCATCCAACGCATGCGCGCCACCAATGCTGCATACGGAACGGAGGAGACCCGCAACCGGATCACCACCCGCGACGTCCTCGACTTCGCCACCCTGCGAGGCGCGCAGGCCAACGCGCTCGGGCACGTCACCGGTTCGCTGACACCGGGCAAGGAGGCCGACCTGCTCATCGTCCGCGCCGACGACATCAACAACATGCCGCTCAACGACGCCGTCGGCACCCTCGTGCTCGGCTCCGACGCACGCAACATCGACACCGTCCTCGTCGCCGGCAACCCGCGCAAGTGGGCGGGTTCGCTGGTCGACGAGGACATCGACGCCCTACGCGAGGCCGTGATCCGTTCCCGCAACGCCATCATCGGGCGGGTGGCGGCGACACTGTGACGACCTCCAGGGAAGTGAAGGACATGAAACAAGTCGAGCACCCGTTCGTCGGACTGTGGGCGACCGCCGACGGTAACATCCGCCAGCGTCTCCTGCCGGAGGGGCGATACGTCGAGGCCCGCGGCAGCCGGGAAGCTGCCTACACCGGTGACTACCGGATCGAAGGAACAATGATCTACTACCGTGACGACGCCGGCTTTTCCGCCGACGGTGAGTTCCGCGACGACGTGCTGTACCACGCGGGAATGGTCATGTATCGGCACCTGAGAGCGCGGCAATAGGAGCGCCGATCCGGACGATGGTCATGCGGGCCGTTCGGTCGCAGCCAGGAGCTCGTGCAGCACGCCTTCCTGAAAAGTCCGTGCTTGCCGACCTGAAGGCGGAAGCTCACCGGAGCGTGCTGCGATGGACTGTTCGATCGCCTCGACCGGCTGGTAGCCGGTCCCGAGTAACCGTCGGCCGGCATCGATTTTGGACAGCCACTTCCCGTAGCGATGTCGAACCAGCGCGCGACAGGCTCCGAGGACCGCGTCGTCGGCTCCGGGTGCGGGCCGGTCATCGGCTGGGCCGGGCAGCGCCATCCACCAGCGCAGCGAGTCGACCAATAGGCTCTGTAGTTCCTCCGGTGCCAGCTCGGCGAATGTCTCCGGGGCCGGCGGTCCCGCCAACACCCGGCCGCTCTGGTGCAGGATGCTGCGGTCCAGTCCGTACCAGAACGTCCCGTCGGCTGCCGGGCGGTCTGTGGGCTGAAGTGTCTGCCGGAAGGCCATGTCCGGCCCGTCGTTCAACTCGAGCTCGAAGCCCGGTTCTCCGGTGCCCGACTGCGCCGTAGCCATGGTGTAGACCACCAGTTCCAGGCCTCGGGCCGGACATGGCAGGGCGCTGTGCCGCAGCCGAGCGATCAACTCCCGCTTCATCGTTTCGCTCAGGGGGTCGCGGCAGAGCAGGGCGATGTCGATGTCGCTGCGGCCGGGATGGAAGGCGTTCAGGGCGAGCGACCCGGCCGCGTACGCCCCGACGAACTCCGCACCGAGCACCTCCCGGGCAGTGTCCACGACGGCTTCGAGGTATGGCTCTACATCGATATTCGGCACCACCCCATCATGCGCGGCACACCGTGCCGTGCACACGATGCATGCCTCTACGTAGTGAGGCGCACGATGCAGGCCACCCAAGTATGGTCACTGAGCTTTCCGGTCTCCTCCGTGATGGCCCACGTCCGCAGACCTGTGCAGGCCAGGTCGGAAGCGATGTGATCGATCCACGGCCCGTGCTCGACCTCACCACCGGTATGCAGACTCCATCGGCTCATTACCGCCATGGATCGTGGATTACCCCGGTAACCGTGGTTCGTGTCGACAGGCCGCGCGAGCATGCCACCGAAGCGCCTCGATCCGCAACCGAGAGGCGACCAAATTACTGGTTGACACAACAAGTTCTTGGTATCTGGCACAGTACATCGACAGTCTGATCTCGGTCGCACGTTTTGGTAAGGAATGACAGGGCACGTGTGCCGAAAACTATTGTGGGAAAATCGGTTTAATCATAAGGCTATGACTTGGTGTATCTGATGTGGCCCGATCGGTTCGGATGGGGCTGAAGAGTTGAGACGCTCTACTTCCGGAGGGAAGGACTGGGTCGGGGATGAGCGCTGGAGTTTGGCTGCTTATGTCAAACACGTGTGGTGGTGCGCTAATTGCCATTAGCGCACCATCGCCCCCGAAACACCTGTTGAGCGCCTTTTCCTGCTCGAGAGCGTCGGTGCGGGACGGTAGGCTCCTGTTTCGTGCCCGATGACCTGATCAGCCACCGTCCGGACGACGTTTCCGTGCCTGTGCCGACCGAGTCGGCCCCAGCTGCGCCGTCGGTGCCGGTGTTGCCGACCGAGACCCTCGTGCAGGTGGCCGGGACAGCGGGGCGGTCGCGGTCGGAGTCGACCCGCCGCAACTACGCCGCCGACTGGCAACGCTTCACCGCCTGGTGCCAGCGCGAAGGACACGCCCCGCTGCAGGCGCATCCGCTCACCGTCGCCGCCTACCTCCACGACGCGGCATCGACGGTGTCGGAGGTGGGGGAGCGGGCCTACTCACCCTCGACGTTGGCCCGCTGGGTCGCCGGGATCGGCTTCCACCACCGCCGCGCCGGCCACCCCGCCCCCGGAGCGGACGAGCTGGTCACCGCGACCCTGTCCGGGATCCGCCGGGACTATGCGGCGGCGGGGGAGCGGCCCCGCACCCCGCGGGCGCCGTTGCTCACCGCCGACATCGTCACCATCGTCGAGAAGATGCGCGCCGATACCGGCAGTTGGGCCGCGGAGGTCCTCGAACGCCGCGACTCCGCCATCTTCTTGGTGGGCTTCGCCGGGGCGTTTCGCCGCAGCGAACTCGTCGCGCTCACCTGTAGCGACGTGTCGCTGCACCGGCTCGACGGGCTGCACATCAAACTCCGGAAATCGAAGACCGATCAGGAAGGGCGGGGGAGTATCCGGGCCCTGCCGTTCACGCACAGCCACGTCAGTTGCCCGCCGTGTGCGTGGATGCGGTGGGCGCAGGTCGTCGCCGCCTTCGACACCGGGGGCCGCCCCGCCGTCATCCGGCTGCTCCGCACCGCCGAACCCTTCGAGGCGCACGTCTGCCGGGGATCGCGACCACGCATGGCGCCGTCCTCGCCGTGGTTGCGGGCGATCCGCAAGCACGGCAACCTCTCCGACACTGTCCTGTCGGGGGCGGCGGTACACAAAGCGATCCGGCGCCGCGCCGAACAGGCCGGCTACGACCCCGACATCGTCAAACAGCTCGGTGGTCATTCGTTGCGGGCCGGATTCGTCACCCAGGCCTTCCGCAACGGCGCCTCCGCGCACGCGATCATGCGCCAGACCGGTCACACCACCCCCGCCATGCTCGAGACCTACGCCCGCGAACACGCACCACTCATCGGCAACGCCGTCACCAATCTCGGCCTGTGACCGTGAGCGCCAGCGCCGGACGAGAGTTCTTCCGCAGCACCGATGTTCACGATGCCGACCTCGACCTGCGGATCCCCGCCCGCTACCGCCATGACTGGGCCCTGTTCACCGACTGGTGCACCGCCGCCGACCACCATCCCATCCCCGCCGCACCCGAATCCCTGGCGTTGTTCCTGCACGAGCACCCGGCCGTGGTCGCGACGCAGCGGCGCCGCTTGTCGGCGATCAACGCCGTCCACACCGGGCACGGCTATCCCGCCCCGGGGCGGACCGAGATGGTGCGCCGGCACCTCGACACCACTCGTGCTTCGCGTCTCGACCGGCTCGGGCGCCTTCTGGTGCAGCGGGCGGCCGAACTACCTGTCGAGGGATGGCCGAGCGGACTGTTCGGCCGCCGCGACGCGCTCCTGCTGGTCCTCGCCGCCACCGGCATGACCTTCACCGACCTCACCCGGCTGCGCCGCCGCGACCTCCGCCTCGACGGCAACACCCTCGTGGTTACCACCCGGACCGGCGAAAGATTCCGTCTCCCACCGGATTCCGAGACCGGGGACAACCCCGCGGTCGCGATCTACCAGCGGTGGGCGCAGATCCAGGCGTTCCTCGACCAGTATCCCGGCACCCATCTGCTGCGCCATCACCTCACCGACCCGAGCGAGATCATCACCGATCCGCTCGATGCGGAACAGGCTCGGCAACCGCTGTTGTGTCCGATCGACCGCTGGGGACACCTCCCACACGCGCAGCCGATGACCCCGCAATCGGTGTCGGCGCTGACCCGGGCGCACCTGTCCGGCCGGGCCCCGGTACGGAAGGTGTTGCCCGTTCCCCCGCAAGACGATGTCGACGCTTGGGTCGAGCCTGAGATCGACCTCGACGCCGGCTACTACGACCGCGGTACCACCGCCCGCCGCCGCGATCACCAGACCCTCGAAGACCTCACCGACGTCTTCGACGAGATCGAAGCCCGCACCGATGCGCTCCTCGAGGACCTGATGGGGGTGCTTGAGGGACTGTGAAGGGAGTCTGATGGAGTCGCCCGCTGGACGTGCACGCATGCCGTGCATTCATGCAGTTGTCGTCGGTCTTGATTCTCTCCGACGCATCCCACAGGAGTGCGCCAGAGCCACAGTTAACGAGCGCCGTCGATCAGGACAAGGCAGAACCGGATCCCGCCGAGCCGGTCGCCACGCCCGCCAACCACAGTGCAATGCACTCCGGCGTAAAGCGCTCCCACTTGCACAAGTTGAGGGCAGGCACGGGTGGGGCGGTGTCCGCAGCAGCGGTACCCATCGAACCCGCTCCGAGCGCGGCGGTCACAGCGGTCACGACGACGAACTTGCGCAGCATCAGGTGCCTTCCATAGACGTACATTCTGTGACATCGGAGATGGAGCACTTCGTTACCACAGTATCGATGCGGTCACCGAGGGAAAACCGATGCCATGCTCTTCGAAATCGGTGACCACCTGAAGCAGATGAGACAGGTGAGCGTCGAAGGTGGATTCGGCCAGATGACTAACGGTGGCGAGGTCACACGTGCGCAGCGGAACTGTGTCGGTCTGTGCGGACAGCACGGCGCCATTCGGTCTCTCGCAGCAATCGCAGTCCGTTGAGACCGACGAGGATGGTGGAGCCTTCATGACCCGCCACTCCCAGCGGCAGCGGCAGCGTGCCGACAAGGTCCCAGGTCACCAGGACCACGATGACCGAGGCGGCGATGACGAGGTTGGCGATGACCAGGCGTCGAGCCCTCCGGGCCAGGTGGATCACCGCAGGGATGGCGGTGAGGTCGTCACGGACGACGACCGCGTCGGCGGTCTGCAAGGTCAGATCCGATCCCGCGCCACCCATGGCGATACCGACATGCGCAGCGGCCAGCGCGGGAGCGTCGTTGATGCCGTCTCCGACGACGACCACTTTCGCTCCGTCGGCCTGCAGCGCGCGTACGGCGGCGACCTTGCCGTCGGGCAGCAGCCCGGCCTGCAGGCGCAGCGGCTCAGCGATCAGATCGGCGACCTCGGAATAGGTCTAGCTGCCGAAGAGCGTGTCGAACTGGCGAGTGCTGCCTCTGTCGACCGGCTGGGCCGTGGACGCTGTACGGGTTGCTGTTCACGATCGTGCTCCTATTCGCGCTCCAGGGCGAACAGATCACGTCGCAGCCATGGGACGTCGTGCGCATCGCTCTGCCTCTGCTCACCTATTTTGTCCTCATGTGGGGCGGCGGGTTCCTGTTCGGCGCCGCGATCGGTCTGGGCTACGAGCGCACCACCACCCTGGCGTTCACCGCCGCGGGCAACAACTTCGAACTGGCCATCGCAGCCTCGGCGACAGTGACCGTAGGATCGAAGGAGCTGCAGCGTGCGCCGTGTTCGTCCCAGGGACTCCTGGTGGGTCTGTGGAGGTCACCACGAGAGTTCGCGACAGCGTCCCTCGCCGTCGTGGGGTTCGACCTGCAGGGTGGCGTGTTCGAGGCCGAAGCGTTCCGCCAACAAGGTTTGTGCCGCTGTGAGCACGGCTGTGGAGTCCGCGTCGGATTCGGTGACCAGATGTGCAGAGGCCACTTCCATGCCCGAGGTAAGAGTCCAGACGTGCAGGTCGTGGGATTCATGGACTCCAGGAAGGGCATTAAGGGCGGCGTTGACCTCGGTGATGTCGATACTCTTCGGGGCTTGTTGGAGCAGTATGCCGATCGCGTGTCGGCCGAGATTGTAGGCCCGGGGCAGGACGAAGAGTCCGATGGCGACACCGATGAGCGGGTCGGCGTACCGCCAGCCGAACACGATGGTCACCACACCGCTGATAAGCACGCCGACCGAACCGAGCATGTCGGCCAGGACTTCGAGGTAGGCCCCGCGGACGTTGATGCTCTCCTTGGCGCCGGCGCGCAACAGGAGAAACGAAATGACGTTCATGGTGAGGCCGACCACGGCAACGATGGTGACGGGCAGGCCGGGGACTTCGGGTGGGGCGGACAGTCGTTGGAGGGCTTCGTAGAGAATCCAGAGGGCGACGCCGAACAGCAGGAGTGCGTTGAGCAGGGCGGCGAACACTTCGGTGCGGTACAGGCCGAAGGTCCGGTCCGGTCGGGTGCGGGCACGCTGGGCGACGGTGATAGCGGTGACGGCCATCAACACGCCGAACACGTCGGTGAACACGTGCGCGGAGTCGGAGAGCAAGGCCAGCGACGAGGTGGAGAGTCCGACGACGACCTGGAGCACAAAGGTCACCAGGCCCAGGGCCACGGCGATCCACAACCGTCGGACGTGTCGGCCGGAGGCGCTGGTGGCTTGGGCGGGCGAGAGGCCGTGTCCGTGTCCGTGGCTCATCGTTTTCCTTTCTCAAGACACCGACATCATATAGTCATATGCGCATGAATATATAGGATGGTCGCGAAAATTGGATCGGCACGATCAACTATCCTTCATAGTATTTCGGCGGCGAGGCGCGGCCTGCAGGTTCGGCCGGCGGGAACGGGCGAACAACGGACGAGGTGAGGTTTTCCGTGGCAGGTACCAGTAGAGCTGTAGTCGGCATGATGGTCTCTTGGACGGCAGGCGCGGCCCTGGTGGCGGCCGCCCTGGCGGCCGTGTCGAGCAGCGAGGTTCTGCGGTTGCTCGGGCTGCCGGATCCAGGAGTGCTCACGAGATACGGACTCCCGGCCGCCACCGCGATAGGGGAAGTGGCGGCGGTGGTGATGATCGGGTCGTTGCTGGTGGCGGCGGTGCTGGTACCACCACAGCGTTCCGGGCTGCTCGATGTCGACGGTTACCGCGCGGTGCGGACTGCGGGCGCGGCTGCAGCGCTATGGGCAGGATCGGCGCTGGTGCTGATTCCTCTGTCGTTGTCGGACACCTCCGGCCAACCACTGAGCACCGTGTTCGCCGATCCGGTTCCGTTCGTGCAGTCGGTGGGGCAAATCGAGGCATCCACCGCCTGGCTGTGGACCGCGTGTATGGCTGCCGCGGTGGGGCTGGGATGCCGCCTCATTCTGCAGCACCGGTGGACACCGTTGTTGCTGGTCCTGGCGGTAGGGAGCCTGATGCCACGCGCGTTGACGGGACATTCCGCCGGGGGCGGATCGCATGATCTTGCCACCAACAGCCTGATACTTCATCTGGTGGCGGCCGGACTGTGGGCCGGGGGATTGGCAGCGTTGGTGTTGCACGCCGTGCGTGGTGGCGGACATCTCGATGTCGCCACACGCCGGTTCTCCGCGCTGGCGACGGTGGCATTCGTGGTGATGGCTGCGTCGGGAATAATTAATGCTCTGGTGCGGGTTCCGCTTCGGGAGTTTCTGTCCGGCCCCTACGGACTTGTGGTCCTGGCCAAGGTCGTCGCACTCGGTGTAGTGGGGTGGCTGGGCTGGCGCCAACGGACGGTGGCGATCACGGCTCTGGCCGCCGACGCGTCGAATCGGGGGACGTTCATACGCTTGGCGGTAATCGAATCTGCGGTCCTGACGGCCACGATTGGACTCGGGGTGGCGTTGGGCCGTACTCCGCCGCCATTGGGCGAACGTCGCGAACCCAGCCTGGTCGACGAAGTCTTGGGGTACGGGTTCGATGGTGCCCCGACGCTGGGCAGGTTGCTGACGGAGTGGCGGTTCGATCTGTTACTGGGAACCGCAGCGGTCGTGCTGGCAGCGCTCTACCTGCTGGGAGTGCGGAGGCTACGTGCAGTGAGGCAGCCGTGGCCGGTCCGGCGCACCGTGTCCTGGCTTCTCGGCTGTCTAGTGTTGCTTCTGGTGACATCCTCCGGGGTCGGGCGCTACGCCCCGGCGGCGTTCAGCGTGCACCTGCCCGCATCCGCAGCGCTGGCGATCGTGGTGCCCATGTGCTTGGTTCTGGGCGCTCCGCTCACCTTGGCGGCCCGCGCGGTTCGCTCCGGCCCCAGCGATGCAGTTCCAGGAGCCCGCGACTGGATGCGGGCGATTTTCGCCAGCACCGCACTGCGATGGGTGACCCATCCCCTGGTGGCCGCGGTGGTGCTCGTGGGCACCTTCTACCTGTTGTATCTCGGAGGACTGTACGACGGCGGCTCCTACCCGGGACGCATGGTGCTCGATATGTGGTTGCTGGCGGTGGGGTTGGTCTTCTTCTGGGTCACCGTCGGGATCGATCCTGTCCCCGTGCCGCAGGGACCGTTGACGCGCGTGGGAGCAGTGGCGGTCGCGCTGGCCGGCTACGCGTTCTTTCTGGTCGCCCTGATCATGGCGGATTTTGTGATCGCCGCCGAGTTCTATACCTCACTGCAACTGGGTTGGTTCGACGACTTGGCTGCCAATCAGCGACTCGGTGGAAACCTGGCGTGGGCCGTCGGCGAGCTACCGCTGCTACTGGCCACCGTGCTCGCGCTCGTGCGATGGAGTTCGATCGAAAACCAGCGTGCCCGGAAGCGGAACGACCAGGTCGACCGCGAGGGAGATCGCGAACTGGCCGCGTACAACGCGATGCTGAACGGACTGCACCCACACTCTCGTACCGCGGCAGCAGCCGACGCCGCTGACTCCGGCCACGACCCCAAGCGCGAATCGGAGACCGGGTAACGATCCGGTATTGAAACTATGCAGAATAGTAGTAACGTGTCGGTGTCCGTCACCGTTTCGTTATCACGCGAGCGGGTGCCTTCTTGAGGATGCGATCTTGGCCCGACACCGTAAACCAGAGCCCCAACTCGTCGTTCCCCGCCGCTCTGACTGTAGTACTGCAGCGTGGCCTGTTCCCGAGCCGACCGATCCCATCGACGCAGGTCGCGATGACGCTGCTTTCCCGACGACAGTGGCTGTCCTGGACCCGGTAGAACGTCTCGATATCGAGCATCGGGATGCCCTTGCCGAGCATGCGGACGCCCTCGCCCCGAGGCCGATCCGAAGCAAAGGCGCGCATCGCCGAACGAGCCCAGGAACCAGCGGACGCGTGCTGGCCGTGTCGGTAGCGGCAGGCGCGCTGCTGGCAGCAACGACCTCGAGCGCCCATGCCGCCTCGGTCCCTCCCACGGTCAGCGACGAGATCGAGGCCGCGTCGCAACCCTCAGCCCCTACGGATGTGCTACCCCAGGCCCCCCAGGTGTTGCAGGCCGTGCAGGTGCCGATGCTGGCAGACTTCGCGGATCAACTCGACCGGGCACGGATCCGGGAGGAGCGCCGACTCATGCAAGAGGCCGAGGCGCGCCGCCCAAAAACGCTGATGCCTGTCAGTGGCACGCTCACGTCGAACTTCGGACCCCGCTGGGGCACGAGCCACTACGGGCTCGACATCGCCAACTCGATCGGCACCCCGATCGTCTCGGTGACCGATGGCACGGTACTCGAGGCCGGTCCCGCCTCCGGCTTCGGACTGTGGGTACGAATCCTGCAGGACGACGGCACGATCGGGGTGTTCGGGCACATCGATCAGGCCTTGGTTTCTGCAGGTCAGCGCGTGCGAGCCGGGGAACAGATCGCCACCGTGGGCAATCGGGGACAATCGACCGGGCCACATCTGCACTATGAAGTGTGGGGACCGGACGGCCAGAAGGCCGATCCCATGGCATGGTTGAACGCACGAGGGGTTCAGATCGCGTCAGATGCACGCACATAGATAAGGGATAATCGGCGAATGTCTGCGAGGGAAGCCATACACAGGTTGGGGGGTCTCGAAGCCGAGGTGATGAACGAACTGTGGTCGACCGACGAGCCACAGTCGGTCCATGGCCTGGTCGAACGGCTTCGCGATCGCAAGGAATTCGCCTACACCACCATTTTGACCGTGGTCACCCATCTGTATGAGAAGGGCTGGGTGCAGCGAGAAAAACGCAGTCGCGCCTACTACTATTCGCCCTCACGCAGCCGGGAGGAAGCCACCTCCGAGGCACTGCGCGCCCTGCTCGACAGCAGCACCGACCCCAGCGCGGTGCTGCTGCATTTCGCCAAGACGGTCAGCGACCGCGAATACGATGCCCTGCGCCGGGGCTGGACGGGCCGGGCCGCCGACCAATGACATTGGCCCTGGTCCTGTTGCTCGGCGCCGCCCTGATCTCGATGGCGGCCCCGCGAATGCTCGGTCCGCTCGCCGCCACCTCCGTGCCTCCCGGAGTCCTGCTGGCGGCGTGGCTGGGCAGCATAGCCGGGGCCTTGTTCTTCGGCGCCTCCGCGGTGGTCACCTTGGCCTGGCCCGACCATGCGCCTGCCGAGACCGCGGTCGAGGCCGTGGTGCGGTGTCTGTCCGCGGTTTCCCACGCGATGCAGCCGTGGATCACCGAAACCCTGGCCGCTACCGGAGCCCTGGCCCTGCTCACCATAACCGTGCGAGCCGTGATCCTGGGTCGGCGGTACACCAGAGAACAAACCCGTCTACTCGACTACCACCGTGATGTGGTCTCCATCGTCGCCCACTCCCGCGACGACGGTGTGATGTGGCTGGCGCACCCGATGCCAATGGCCTACAGCGTGGCCGGCCGACCCGGATTCGTGGTGGCTACCGACGGGCTCTCGCAGTGTCTGAGCGGTTCCGAACGCGATGCTGTCCTGGCCCACGAGCGGGCACACCTGCGAGGCAGTCACCACCTGATCGTCACCACATGTGACATCTTGGCCGCGGTGCTTCCGGCAGTGCCGTTGTTCGCCGCCGCCCCGGCCGCGGTCAAAACCCTGGTCGAACTGACCGCTGATCAGCACGCTGCCCGCGCCACCAGCACGGCGACGGTGTGCTCGGCGCTGACCGTGGTCTCCGCTTCGACATTGCCGCAGCCGGCCGGGACCTTGGGGTTGAGCAACGAGATCTCGCTGCGACTGCTCAAGCTGCGCGTGAGCTGGCGGACGCGGTGCCCGAAGGTGTCGTACGCCACAGCTGCGGCGTTGTCGATGGCTATGCCTGTCGCTACCGCGCTGGTCGGGCTGGCGGCGACCTCCGCGGCCGTGTGCCTGACCCTCGCTCAGGCATGATCCGGCACGGGCGACCGAACCGACCCTAATTACTATGCAGCATAGTAATTAGGTACGCTCGAGGGCGTCTCATCACCGTGCGCTCGCGCGAAACTTCGGATCGGACAGCACATGACCGCTCTCGCCCCGCCACCCTGGCCTGCCGCTACCCGCCCCATGCCGGCGCGGCGCGGCCCCAAGGGTGCGTTCATCCACAAAATGATCACCACGACCGACCCGAAAGTACTGGGTCAGATGTACCTGGTGACCGCGTTCGCGTTCTTCGCTATCGGAGGCCTGATGGCCCTGATCATGCGCAGCGAACTGGCCGCGCCGGGTCTGCAGTTCCTCTCGAATGAGCAGTACAATCAGCTGTTCACCATGCATGGCACGATCATGCTGCTGATGTACGCCACTCCTGTGGTGTTCGGCTTTGCCAACTACATCCTTCCACTGCAGATCGGCGCGCCCGATGTCGCATTCCCCCGGCTGAACGCCTTCAGCTACTGGCTGTATCTGTTCGGATCCCTCGTTGCAGTCGGCGGCTTCATCACCCCCGGCGGCGCCGCCGACTTCGGCTGGACCGCGTATGTGCCTTTAAGCACGGAAGTGCACTCCCCCGGCATGGGCGCAAATCTATGGATCGTGGGCCTGGCCATCTCAGGACTGGGCACCATCCTGGGCGCAGTCAACTTCATCACCACCATCGTGTGTATGCGAGCCCCCGGCATGACGATGTTCCGGATGTCGATCTTCACTTGGAACATTCTCGTCACCTCCATCCTGATCCTCATCGCCTTTCCGCTGCTGACCGCAGCGTTGATGGGGCTGCTATACGACCGGGTACTCGGCGGTCACCTCTTCGATCCCGCCACCGGCGGAGTGATGCTCTGGCAGCATATGTTCTGGTTCTTCGGTCATCCCGAGGTCTACATCATCGCGCTGCCGTTCTTCGGCATCGTCTCCGAGATTTTCCCGGTGTTCTCCCGGAAGCCGATCTTCGGTTACACCGGCCTGATCTACGCCACCCTCGGCATCGCGGCCCTGTCGATCGCGGTGTGGGCGCACCACATGTATGCCACCGGCGCGGTGCTGCTGCCGTTCTTCTCGTTCATGACCTTCCTGATCGCCATCCCGACCGGAGTGAAGTTCTTCAACTGGATCGGCACCATGTGGAAGGGGCAGTTGACTTTCGAATCACCGATGTTGTTCTCCGTGGGTTTTTTGATCACCTTCCTCTTCGGCGGCCTGTCGGGCGTGATCCTGGCCTCCCCTCCTATGGACTTCCAGCTGCACGATTCGTACTTCGTGGTGGCGCACTTCCACTACGTCGTGTTCGGCACCGTGGTGTTTGCGACCTATGCGGGTATCTACTTCTGGTTTCCGAAGATGACCGGTCGAATGCTCGACGAGCGCCTAGGCAGGTGGCATTTCTGGTTGACATTTCTGGGCTTCCATTCCACCTTTCTCGTCCAGCACTGGCTGGGCAATGAAGGCATGCCCCGCCGGTACGCCGACTACCTGCCCTCGGACGGATTCACCACCCTGAACACGATTTCGACGATCGGATCTTTTGTCCTCGGTGCCTCGGTGTTGCCATTCGTGTGGAACATCTTCAAGAGCTACCGCTACGGGCAGATCGTCACTGTCGACGACCCCTGGGGCTACGGCAACTCGCTCGAATGGGCGACTACCTGCCCGCCGCCGCGACACAACTTCACCGAACTGCCGCAGATCCGCTCCGAACGGCCGGCGTTCGAGCTGCACTACCCGCACATGGTCGAACGCATGAGGGCCGAGGCACACGTGGGTTTCGGTGGTGCGCCCAGGAGCACCGAAATCGCTAAGCGTGAGCTTGCCGAACCGCGGAGCACCGGCGAGGCCTCGGCACGCACCGATACGAAGGAATAAATCGTTCGCCGTCTCGGCGCCGAAAGATCGGAAAATACCGTTGAAGACCAACATGCCGGTGGTGACCGTGCCGGCAACAGACCGAGCCACCGCGGCATTGGCCGACTGGCTCATCCGAGACCTGACCGCCGTGACGCTCGAGCATGCAGGGCTTCCGGATCCTCAACGGTTACGTCGCCTGCCGCCGATCACCGCCGCGCACATCGGCAAGCCGGGTAAGTTGCGCCGACATGTGCGTGCGTTGGAACATGTTCTCGGGCAGGTGGATCGGCATCTTCGTGCCGGTGCGCACCTGCGCGAGCATGGCCTAGGAACCGAGTCGGTACCGGCCGTGCCGACAGAGCTCTTCGACGTGGCGGCGGACCTGGCCGGCACCGTCGTCGAGCGTGGCAGTCCGGCTGCGGCACTGGCCAATCGGGCGGTGCTGCTCGCGGCCGGAGTTATCGGCCGGGGGCTGGGGGTAGTCGATGCCTCCGCGACCTGGTCCGCTACCGCGGGGTCGTATTGCGCGATCATTGCGCAGTTGTGGCGGGACGAGCCCCAGGCACAGGTGCTGGTCGATCCCGGGTAGAGGGCTGGTGCCTGGTCCGAGGGGTGCGGGTACCTGCGCCGGTCGGTCCTCGGACGGATCGGGCTGGATCCATCCGAGGGCCGACCGGTCTGCTCCGCTTTGGACGGTCGCGGTCACCGGAACATTTTCCCAGGGCGGAGGTCGAGTTATGAGCGAGTCGGGTGACCGTAGTGATCCGGACGAGGTACAGCCCGGCGACGAGTCGACTGTCTACCCCGATCCGGTCCACCGTCGACAGGAGCTGGCGGCCGCCGAAAAGAGGGTCGCCGGACAGATCGATCCCGGGATGCGTGCGGTGGTGGTCGCTGCAGTGGTGGTGGTGGTGGCGGTCTCGTTCTCACTTCCGCACAACGGTGGCGCCAACGGCTGGCAGGTGCTGGCCGGCTCTACGGTGGCACAGGCCGAAACCATCACCCTTCCTTCGCGGATCTTTTTGGTGCTGGCAGCGGTGTTCGGGATCGTGCTCTCGATGCTGGCGCTGGTGACCCGACGATGGGTGCTGGCCTGGTTTGCCAGCGCCGGGTGCACGCTGGCGATCGTGTTCGGTGTGCTTGCCGTGTGGTCGCGGCAGACCCTCGATCCCGTCGCCGGTGGGGCCGGCCCGGCCATCGGCTTGTTTTTGGGGTGGGGAGCGATGACCGTCCTGGCGTACCACTGGATCAAGGTGGTTTGGGCGCGGTCGTCGCAGATGGTCGAGGCCGAGGCTGCCCGTCGGGCTGCCGAATCCGAGCTGCCCGAGCAGTACCTGCACCGGCTTCCTCCACCACGCGAGGACGGCACGTAGTCGTCCGAGCATTCCCGCGCGCCTCGCAAAAGGTACCTCGCGATGGGGAGAATATCGCTCGATGCGCCGTGAGTGAGCGGAGGCTGCCGCTACCCGGAAACTTTTGTCAGATCAGGGTTTGCCAGTACGGCCAGAAGGCGTGCGCTACCAGGGCGGATACAGTCAGCGTCCAGACGGTGGGGACCACTGCATGCAGCCGGTGCAGCCGCTGCCATGACCGCAACGGTCGATGTTTTTGCACCGCCTCGAGGTGCAGCAGGCAATACCACCAGCCGAGCACGCTGACCAGCCACACCACCATGCAGTACGGGCACAGCGCTTCGATCCGGTAGAGGCTCTGGAAAATCAGCCAGTGCACGAAGGCGACCGCCGCGGTCAGGCCGGCGAACAGGCCGTTCCAATACCAGCGGGGCACGCCGGCCCCGGCCAGGACCGCTACGGCGGTGGTCAGTACGACCGTGAAACCGATGACGCCCAGCAACGGATTAGGGAAGCCGAACAGTTCCGCTTGCCACGAGGTCATGATCGACCCGCAGCTGATGACCGGGTTGATGCTGCACGAGGGCCGATAGGCCGGATCGGCCAGCACGGCGAACTTTTCGACGGTGAGTACCAGCGAGGCTAGTAGCCCCGCTGCGCCGCAGACAACGAGGATCCAGCCCACCCCCGTGCTGCCGAGCGTCCGACCCGACGCCTCGTCGGTGGCAGGCGCCGCCGGACGCGTCGGGGCGCTCACTCGGCCAGCGCCGCGTCGATCCGGGCCCGTAGCTGTTCGTAGGTGGGCATGGGGGGCAGCTCGACGCCGTTGAGGAACAGGGTGGGTGTGCCTTGTACACCGAGGGTAAGACCGTCGTCGAAGTCCCGGTCCACGCGCGCGCTGACGGTGGGATCGTTGACGTCCCGCTCGAATGCGGCCATATCCAGGCCCAGTTGTTCGGCAAAACCCCAGAATACTTTTTCCTGGGACTGGCTCGACTCGCCCCACTGTGCCTGGGTGTCGTACATGAGCTGATACATCGGCTCGAGACGCCCTTGCCGGGCCGCGGCTTCGACGACCCGTGCGGCCAGATGGCTGTTGGTGTGGCTGGGAATGGGGAAGTAGCGGATCCCAAAGTCGATCCGCCCGACGTACTCGTTGCGGATTTGTTCCATCACCGGGTACAAGGCCCGGCAGGACTCGCATTCGAAATCAAGGAATTCGACGAGTTGGACCTTGTCGTCGGGGGCCGTGGACAAGGTACGGATATCTGGGGTCCACACCGGTGCCGTGGCAGCGCCGGGCGCCTCTTGGCCAGTCGTCCCGGCGTTCGTCCCGGCCCTATTGGTGTAGAGCAACACCGACAACAACACCACGAACAGGGCGACCAGAGCCGCGGACACTTTCACATTGGTCGTCAGTTTCATATTCTCGTCCGTCTCGGTGTCTGAGCGAGCCGGTAGCGTCACCGACCAACCGTAAAACTACGGTACATAGTAGATGGGCTAGGGTAGACCCCGATCAGCACCCTTTGCGTTCTCTCGACAGGCCACCGCGCCGGACGCTGCGCCGGGGTAGGGAGCCGAGAAAGTATGTTCCCATGACCAGACTCATCACGATCTTCGCCGCGGCCGCCGCGGTGCTGCTCCTCGGCGTCGCGCCCGCGCAAGCTCACAGCATGTTGATCGGTTCGACTCCCGCCGCCGACGCCACGGTGGCAAGTTCCCCGGACGGAATCGAACTCGAGTTCAACCAACCCATCAACACCGCTTTCGCCACCGTGACACTTACCGACAGTTCGGGCACTCAACGGGGAAGCTCCGAGGCGATTGTCGACGCAGAACGGGTGCGGCTGGCCATCCCGGAGCCCTTGACCGCAGGGGAGTATACCGTCGGCTACCGGGTCGTCTCCGCCGACGGCCATCCCATCACCGGTTCCTACGCCTTCACCGTCACCGCGGCGGCCGGGCAGACACCGACCTCCGAGGCTCAGGAGGCGTCCCCCTCGTCGGGCGCAGCCGAGCCCGAGACCACCGAAGCGCAGGTTGCCCCTGAGGACTCACAGTCCTCAGGCTCGTCGATTCCGTTGCTGCTGGGGTTCGCAGTACTGGGGGTGCTGGTCATCGCCGGGGGCACCTGGGCGGCAATGCGCGCCTTCCGGAAGAGCTGACACCGGACTCGGCGAGGAGGTGCTGCCCGCAGTCATCTCCTCGCCGGGACTCTGTGCACACCGCGACTTCTTGAAATTTCGGTTCCCCTGACTTTTAATTCAGGGAAACCTTTTGGAGGGCGGATGACGCTGACGCGCAATGTCGGGCCAGTGCAACGGTGGCGCCGTGGGACTCTTCTCGGACCGGCATTCGTCGCCTCTATCGCCTACGTCGATCCGGGCAACGTGGCCTCCAACGTCAGTGCCGGGGCCCAGTTCGGTTATCTGCTGGTGTGGGTCATCGTGGTGGCCAATGTCATGGCCGCGCTGGTGCAGTACCTGTCCGCCAAACTCGGTCTGGTCACCGGCAGGTCGTTGCCCGAGGTGCTCCGCGAGCGCATGTCCCTACCGGCGCGCTTGGCGTACTGGGGACAGGCGGAACTGGTCGCCATGGCTACCGACCTGGCCGAGGTCATCGGCGGCGCCATCGCCCTGAACCTACTGTTCGATCTCCCGCTACTGACGGGAGCGTTGATCACCGGAGCGGTCTCGTTGCTCTTGCTGCTGGTGCAGGACACGCGTGGTCAGCGCGGTTTCGAACGGGTCATCACCGGTCTGTTGCTGGTCATCGCGATCGGGTTCGTCACCAGCCTTTTCGTTGCCCCGCCCCCCGCCCACGCCGTGGCCGCAGGACTCGTGCCGCGCTTCGACGGTGCCGAATCGGTGCTGCTCGCGGCGGCCATGCTCGGTGCGACCGTGATGCCGCATGCGGTGTACCTGCACTCGGGACTGGTCCGGGATCGTCACGGTCATCCCGAGCCCGGTCCGCGACGGGCCGTGCTGCTGCGGGTCACACGCTGGGATGTCGGACTGGCCATGGTGGTGGCGGGCACGGTGAATCTGGCCATGTTGCTCACGGCCGCGACAACGTTGCAGGGCCGGGAGGGGGTCGATTCGATCGAGGAGGCGCACACGGCGCTGGGCCTAGAACTCGGCTCGACGGTAGCGCTGCTGTTCGCGCTGGGCCTGTTGGCCTCCGGGTTCGCGTCGACCTCGGTGGGTGCCTACGCTGGGTCCTTGATCATGGACGGGCTGCTGCGCAGACGGATACCGCTGCTGGCGCGGCGCTTGATCACCCTGGTGCCGGCGTTGGTGGTGGTCGCGCTCGGGACGGATCCGACCCGGGCCCTGGTGCTCTCGCAGGTGGTGCTGTCGTTCGGTATTCCTTTTGCGTTGATCCCTCTGGTGCGTCTGACCAGCGATCGGGCGCTGATGGGCATCGACGTCAACCATCGGCTCACCACCATGGTGGCGTGGGTTATTGCTGCCACGATCACGGCGCTCAATTTGGTGTTGATCTATTTGACGGCGCGGCCTTGACTGCGTCCGTTCCGAAACATCGGATTGATGAGGATCAGGGCCGGGGCCGTTTCGGTGGGTATTTTCGCTGGTTATCGATGATGCGGATCTCGTCGTTGATCCGGGTGCGCAGCCGATGCAGGGCTACCAGCGACACTGCTATCCCGGCGAGTACACCGACAAGGAGCGTCCACGTCAGCGACACCTCGAGTCCGAGAAGGTGGACGCCGGCCACCGCGGCGCCGGCGCAGCCGGCGACCACCGCCAGACGGACTGCGGTGTAGAGGAACACCAGGCGGGACACCCGCATGGTCGACGACTGTTTCATGATCGCTCCTGAGCGCCGACCCGGGACGGTGCCGGTCCGGGTCCTGGCAGTTTCGCCGGTCAGTTCATCGGTAAGGGTGCGGCGCCGTGGGCCGTAAGTAGTTGCTGCATCGTCGTCGATTCGGCTTGCTGGGTGTCGGCGATCTGTCGGGCCAGCGTCGTGACCACTTGTTCGGTGGCGTTGGCCGCGGCGTAGCGTGCCATCGGCAGGCCGCCTTGATGGTGCCGAAGCAGCAGTTGCAGGTACAGGGTGTCGAATGCGGGGCCGGTGGTGCGTCGTAGCGTGTCGAGTTCGGAGGTGGTGGCCATCCCGGGCATCCGTGGTCCTTGGATGGCCGATCCGGGCGGCATCGCCGCGTGCTCGGTCATACCTGCCGCCGTCCCGGCGCTGTCCTCGGTAGCGCGCATCCAGGTCATCGGTTCCCCGGCCGCCTGCAGCGGTCGGTCCCATACGGCCAACCAGCCCTGCATCGTGCCCCATTGGCCCTGCTGGGTGGTGAGCACGTCGTAGGCGAGGGTGCGGACCGCCGGGTCGGTCGCGTTGGTCAGCGCCATGGCCGACATTTCTACCGCCTGGCTGTGGTGCACCGACATGTCCTGGGCGAAGCCAACCTCGACCGAGTCCTGTGCAGGTGGCTCGGGATGACCGCCTCTCAGTCCCGAGGCACCGATACCCAGATAGAGACCGACGACGAGCGCGAACACACCCACGGCGAGCGTGCGGCCGAGCCTGGCCCATCCACCGGCAGCGGGAGCGGCGGGGGCAGTGAGGACGGGAGTGTCGTCGGACTCAGCCATTGCCGGGTCCGAGGTTCGAGCCTGTCGCCGGGGCGGCGGGGGCAGTGAGGACGGGAGTGTCGTCGGACTCAGCCATTGCCGGGTCCGAGGTTCGAGCCTGTCGCCGGGGCGGCGGGGGCAGACTGCTGGCCCACGGTCATGGGGACGGCGTCCGGCCCCGGCGCGGACGCATCGAACGGCGGCGGAGCGCTCGGATCGAAACTGCCTGGAGTGGTGGAGCAGGTGGCACCTGCCTCGGGGTGGGTGTTGGGGTTTCGGCGCAAGGCAGTGATGAACTGGGCGAGTCGATCGTCTTCGGAGTCATCGAGCGCGAGGCGGTGGCCCCAGGACTGCACCGAGATCGGGGATGGCAAGCCCGGATAGGGCGACATCAGGGTGTAGGGCTGGCCGTCGACCTTCGCCTCCAATGTTGACACCTCGTCCCCGGTGACCTTCTGCGGGTCGTACGTAATCCACACCGCGCCGTGTTCGAGCGAATGCACCGCGTTCTCGCTGCGGATCGGTTCGGAATAAACCGTGCCGGTACAGGTGGCCCAGTACTGATCGTGTGGGCCCCCCATCGGGGGAGTCTGGTCGTAGGCCACCCGTTGCGGTGCCTGCACATGCGTTCCGGCCGGGTAGTCGATCTTCTCCACCCCGTCGATCACCGCAGACGGATCGGGGTTGTCCGCACTGGGCACGTACTTCTGGGCCTCGGTGCGTTCGGAGATCTTCGGGACGAGGTTGTACGCGATGGCCCCGATCAGGGCGATGATCACCACGGCAGCGCCGATCATCGGCCACGGCACCCGGTGCGAGTCGGCTAGGAGGAGCGGTCCCGGTCGCTTTCGGGGCGTCTGCGACTTCGGTTTGTCTGAGCTGTTCACCGCGTTTGCCTTCCTCGGCACCGATAGGCCGTCGCCCTACCGTAAATACTATAAATCATAGTTTTCCACGTGGGGGCCGTCGGAGGCTGCCATCGCCGAGCCGACGCGGCGGCTATGCCATCCGCGACAGGTCTGTCGGGGGTACACCCCGTTGCTGCAGCCACTGGGTCGGATCTACCTTCGTACCGGCCGGATCGGTGGTTTCGAAGTGCAGGTGCGGACCGGTGGACTGACCACGATTGCCGACGGTGGCGATCTGCTCACCGGCTTGCACACGCTGATCTACCTCAACCAGCGTTTCGTTGATGTGGCCATAGGTGCTGGTGGACCCGTCATCGTGCCGGACCTGGACCCACAGACCGAACCCGGAGGCCGGGCCGGAGTCGATCACGGTGCCCGAGGCGGCAGCATAGACCGGGGTGCCGATGCTGTTGGCGATGTCCAGACCGGCGTGGGACGAACCCCATCGCGGTCCGAACGCGGAGGTCAAGGTGCCCGAGACCGGAGCGACGGCGAGGGGCTGCAGTGTCGGTGTCGCCCAGGAGGCTGCGTTTGTCGGCACCGCTGAGCTCGACGGCAGGGCCGGAACAGTGGCGGCAGGGGACACTACCGCGGGAAAACCCGGAACCGCGGCGAGTTGGTCGAGCGCCGCCTCGACCTCCGGCAGAGCGGCCAGTGCTGCGAGTTCGGCTGGCAACGGGACCGGTGCAGGCGCGGCGGCATGCACACCACCCGAGGTCGGCTGGGCAGCCGCGGTGCCCGGAGCGAGAATCTGAGATCCCACGATCAGCAGTGCGCCGGTCGCGACCGACGATGCACATGCCCCGGTCGTGGCGCGGTTCGTCGGCGCCCGGTGCCGCCCCCGGCGTCCTTCGGATCCTGGCGCGGAACCCGGTTCTATATCGGTAAGGTAACGGATTTGGTTCCGGGTTGATGCATGGTGCCGTCCCACAATAACGCTCCTGACATGCTCTTTCGATGTAGATCCGCCGTTGCCGCGACGGGTAAGATAACGAAACGATATACTAAGAAGGCGCTAAAAACTACCTGTCTTAGTAATTGGGTGGGTGTGGGCCTTCTGGCGACCGATGAGCAGGATCCACATCACGGCCGCGGCGGCGAGCACCTCAGGGCCCGAACCGAGCCGGGTCGCCCAGGTCAGTCGGGTACCCAGGGGCAGCTCACCGACGAGGACGTCGGCGGTGAACATCGCACTGCGGTTGGTGACCGCGCCGTCGGGAGTGATCAGAGCGCTGACGCCGCTGGTAGCCGCGACCACCACGGACCGCCCGTGCTCTACCGCCCGTAGCCGAGACATGGCCAGCTGCTGGTAGGTCATCTCGGTGCGGCCGAAGGTCGCGTTGTTGGTGGGCACTACCAGCAACTGGGCGCCTGCCCGCACCGACTCGGCAACCGCATCGTCGAAGGCAACCTCGTAACAGGTCGCCACCCCCACCGGTACGCCGTTGAGCTCGACCCGGCCGGTACCGTCTCCGGGGATGAACCGGCCTGCCTGCGCGGCCGCCGGCCACAGGCGCTCGATCACCGGGCGCAGCGGCAGATATTCCCCGAATGGCACCAGGCGCCGCTTGAGGTGCCGGGCCCCGGGACCTGTCACCGGATCCCACACCAGCGCACTGTTACCGCTGGTGCCGTCCCCGTTGTCGAGCACGGCACCGACGAGGATGGGCACGCCGATGGCGGCAGCGGCCTCATCGAGCTCGGCGTGGGCATCGGCCTGACGCAGCGGATCGATGTCCGAGGAGTTCTCCGGCCACACCACCAGCTGCGGCCGGGGCGCGCGACCCGACGCCACGTCGACGGCAAGTCGTTCGGTCGCCGCGACGTGATTGTCGAGCACGGCCCGACGCTGGGCGTTGAAATCGAGCCCCATTCGCGGCACGTTGCCTTGCACGGCCGCGACCGTGACCGTCGATGCCGGGAAGCGGGCGGAGTCGCGCATCCCGACGAGCGGTGCCGCCGCAAATGCGACCGCTGCCAGCAGCATCGAACCCATCGCGACCGCAGGCCGCCGCTCGCGCGCAGCGATCACGGTTGTGACCACCGCGGTGCCGATCACCGCGACGGCGAAGCCCACACCGGCAGGCCCAGCAAGGGAAGCCAGCTGCAGAAGTGGCCCCTCGGCTTGCCCGAAGGCCAGCCGTCCCCACGGAAATCCTCCGAACGGAATCCGTGCGCGTATTGCTTCGGTGACCACCCAGGCGGCGGCAATCGATACCGGGGCCGCCGGGCGGCGGCTGAGCGCCGCGGCCAGGGCGCCGAATATCCCGACCGCGAGCGCCTCGATCGCTGCAAGCGCCAACCAGGGCACTGGTCCGACGTAGACACCGACCCAGGGCAGCAAGGGCAGAAAGAACCCCAACCCGGCCAGGTAGCCGTAGCCGAAGCCGGCGCGCCTGCGTCGGCCGTGCAGTACGGCGGTGAGCACGGCAATGGCGAGCGGGGCCAACCACCATCCCGTGCGGGGTGGGAAACTGGCATAGAGCATCAGCCCGGCCAGAATCGATGCCGCACTACGCACCGGCACCGACAACTCCGGTCCGCGGCGGCGCACCGAGGTAGGGAGCGCCACGGTGGTGGCCCCCTCACTCATCGACGAGTTCCCTCCTATTAGGCGGACGCGCAGACCCCTGTACACACAGGTACACATGCCCAGGGTGTGTCAGTTCAGTCCGGCATAGGAGTGCAGCCCCGAGACCACCATGTTGATGATGAACAGGTTGAACAGCATAGATACGAACCCGGCAATGTTGATCCAGGCCGCGCGGGTTTCCCGCCAGCCGGCGGTGGCCCGGGCGTGCAGGTAGGCGGCGTAGATCACCCATGCGATGAACGAGACGGTTTCTTTCGGGTCCCAGCCCCAGAACCGGCCCCAGGCGGCTTCGGCCCAGATCGCGCCGAGGACGACCCCGGCACCGAACAAGGGGAACGCGAAGATCGTCGTGCGGTAGGCGAGACGGTCGAGGGCGCGGGCGTCGGGGAGCCGTTGCATGAGTCGGGCCAGCCGGGTATCCGGGCGTTTTTCGGCGTTCAACGCCAGCAGAAACAGCGTGCTGGCCACCCCGGAGACGAGGAAAACTCCGCTCGAGACGGACACGACCGAGACGTGGATCGGCAGCCAGAAAGACTGTAGCGCCGGCACCACCGGGGCGGCATCGGCGTAGAGCACGGTGCCAGCGACGAACAGCAGGATCAGCACCGGGATCAGCGCGAATGCCCACAGCACGCGCAGCGCCGGGCGGCGCAGCACGATCAGCCCGGCAAGTACGCCCACCGCGCAGGTGACGGTGACGAACTCGTACATGTTGCCCCAGGGGAAACGCGCGGTGGCCAGCCCGCGCAGCACCATCGAACCAACGTGCAAGATCAGGGCGATCACGAGGACGCTGACGCCCATGCGGCCGAGCCGGTCCGAAAGGTCCCGCCGGGGTGGCTCGGCGACCCGGCCCGGCCTGTCGGCGGGGACCGCAGAGGTGGTAGAAGTGGCAGAGGTGGTGGCGGCCGCGAGGATGGGTGCGGTACGGCGCACCCGCACGGCCGCGAATTCGGCGATGAACAGCACCAGCGCCAGTAAGTAGATGGCGAAGGCTGTTTCGAAGCTCAGGTCGGAGTAGCGGGCGAGGGTGTCGTCAATCGGCATACGCTATCGGTCTTCCTTCGGAGCAGAGGGCACATCGGGTAGCAGGCGCTGACAGATGTCGGTGAACTCCGAACCCCACCCGGCCTGGTCGGTACGGGCCAATCCCCCCAGTTCGAGGGCGGTGCCGGCGCCGTCAGGGCGCAACCGCACCCAGATCCGGCGGCGCTTGATCACCAGCGAGGCCAGAAGTCCGCCCATCATGGTGATTGCGAAGACCAGCACCCAGTTCTGCGCGGGATCATGAGAGACCTGCAGGTAGGCGAATTCCTCGGCGCCGTCGAACCGTACCGCGGTACCGTCGGCCAGGGTCGTGGACTCGCCGGGCTTCAGGTTGACGCGGTCCTGTTTGACCAACCGGCCCTGATTGATCATTTCGGAGTTCAGCTTGAAGATCGACTGCGGAATGCCGGTATCCAGGCCGGTATCGCCCTTGTAGATGTCGATGGCCACGGCCGGATCCAACATGTCGGGGAACACCGAGGTCAGCAAGGTGCCGTCGAACGCTGCGGTGGGCGCGAACAGCCCTTCGAGCGCGATCTGGTTGCGGCGGCGCTCGTCCGGATCCGGGTAGGTGCCGCCGGGCGGATCGAAACGCAGGGCGCCGCTGCTGAGGAACGTGGTGGCGTCCTCGGGGGCGAACTGCAATGTTTCGGTGCGCGATTGTCCGTCGGGGAAGGTCACGGTGAACCGGGGCGCGTAGCCGTGGCCGGTGAGGTAGACCCGTTCGTTGCCCAGGCGCAGCGGTTCGTTGACCCGCAGTCGGTGCTGCTGCCAGCGGTCGGTGCCCAAGTCCTCTCCGTTTTGGTAGGAGATGTTCGAGGTGAACATCTTCGCTTGGCCGTTGTCGAGGTAGTCGGCGGAAAAGTCCTCGACCCTGACGCAGAAGGGCTCGAGTCCGGTGCCGTCGGTGGCGGTACCGGCTCGGAACGAGTCGTACACCGCCGGGGAGGTGTTGCAGAACCCGGGACCGCCGTCGGCGATGACGATCACCGCGCCCTCGTACCCGAACAACCGGCCGGTGGCCACCGCCACCAACAACCCCACCAGGGAGAAGTGGAAGACCAGGTTGCCGGCCTCGCGCAGGTAGCCCTTTTCGGCGGAGATCGACCGGTGCCCGTCGTCGCCGGTGCGGGTGACCGTTCGCCACCGGCGCAGCACGGTCTGTACCTGCTCGAGAGTGTCGTCGATGGGAGTGTCGAGTTTTCCCTGGTGGTGGTGCGGCAGCCGGGACAGATTGCGCGGTACCGCGACCGGCTCACTGCGCAGCGCCCGCAGATGCTCGCGCAGGCGCGGGAGCAGACATCCGATGAGCGAGATCATCAGCAGCGCGTAGATGGCGGTGAACCAGAAGCTGGCGAACACGTCGAACATTTCGAGTCGGTCCAGGAGCGGGCCGAGAACCGGGCGGGCGGCGATGTACTCGTCGACCTTGCCGACGTTGAGGTTGCGTTGCGGGAGCAGCGCCCCGGGGATCGCGGCGACCGCGAGCAGGAACAGCAGCACCAGGGCGGTGCGCATCGAGGTGAGCTGACGCCACAGGTTCCGGGCCTGGGCGAGGGCGCGGCGCCACGGAGGAGGACTCGGTAGCGGTGGTGCCGGATTCCGGTCGGTGAGGGTCATATCGGTAGCACCACGCTGGTGACGAACTCATCCCGGATCCACGCGATGAACAACTCCCATGCCCCGGTCAGCAGAGCGATGCCGACCGCGAGGAGCATCACGCCGCCGACGATTTGAATGGTGCGAGAGTGGCGGCGCAGCCATCCGACACCGCGCAGGGCCGAGGACGAACCGAACGCCAAGGCGATGAACGGCAGTCCCAGTCCCAGGCAGTACGCGACGATCAACAGCACTCCGCGGGCGGCGGTGGTGCCTTCGGTGCCGGCCGCCACAGACAGCACCCCGGCCAACGTCGGGCCCAGGCACGGTGTCCACCCCAGCGCGAAGACCCCACCGAGCAGCGGGGCGCCGGCGAGTGAGGAGATGCGCCGGGGCGCAAAACGGGTGTCCTTCTGCAATGCCGGAATCAGGCCGATGAAGGCCAGGCCCATCACGATGGTGATCACCCCGCCGAGGCGTTGGAGCAGTTCCTGGTTGATCCGCAGTGCCCCGATCACCCCGAATACCGAGGCGGTGGCCAGCACGAACACCACGGTGAAACCGGCGACGAACAGGCCGGCGGCGCCGGTGACCCGCCACCGGCCCGTGGTGTGTACCCCGGCGGTGCCTACACCGGCAGGGGTCAGGGCCGGTGCTTCGGCGCCGGAGACGCCGGCCAGATACGACAGGTAGCCGGGCACCAGGGGCACCACGCACGGAGAGGCGAACGAGATCAACCCGGCCAACAGACAGGCGCCCACCGCCAACAGCAGCGGCCCGGACGCGGCCGCGGTCTGGAAACTCGCCCCGATTCCCTGCGCGAGCACAGTCACGGTCACTGTTCGGCCGCCACGCGTTCGATGACCGGTTGCAGGTCCTCGGTCAGCAGGGCCCGCAGGAACACCGCCGCGACGCGATGCTGCCGGTCGAGGACGAGCGTGGACGGGATGACGCTGGTGGGAAAGGCGCCACCGAGGGCGGTCAAGGTCGCCATCGGCGGGTCGTAGATCGATGGGTAGGACACATTGTTGTCGATCACGAAGTCCTGGGCCTTGTCGCGCTGGGGATCGCGGACGTTGATACCGAGAAACTGCACTCCCAGATCCTGGGTGGCTGCGTAGGCGCGCTCGAGATCGTCGGCTTCGCTGCGGCACGGGGCGCACCACTGTCCCCACAGGTTGAGCACGACCACCTGGTCGGCGTAATCGGCCAGGTCGACGGTGACGCCGTCGGTCATCAGGTCCGGGCCGGAGAGCGCGCCGAGGGTGCCGCGGTCGGCCGGCGGATCGTAGAAAATGTCGGTCTGTCCACCGGGGGCGACGAAATCGAAGGTGCCACCCTGGGCGACGGCGTCGGAGCCGGTGCCGCAGCCGCTCACCCCCACCAGCACCACCACGGCCAGGACCACTCGGCCCAGCAGTCGAGACGGCCGGCCGCCTGTCGGCTTTACGCCGGTCATCGCAGCAGCCCGTTCACCGCGGCACGGACCTGGTCCGGGCCTGTGAACACCGCGGGCTCGGCGATCCGGTCCACCGAACCGTCGCGCTGCAGAAGGAAGGTCAGCGGCAACACGGGTGGGCCGGCCAGTGCCTGCTGTGCCCGGTCGTCGGTGTCGACGAACGAGGGGTAGCCGATGCGCAGGTCGGTCATCAGCGTCGCGGCGGAGCCCGCGGTGTCCTGCACGTTGATCCCGATCACCCGCACCGCGCCGGGCTCGCGGGCGTAGGCATCGAGCACGGGCATTTCTTCCCGGCACGGTCCGCACCACGAGGCCCACACGTTGAGCAGGGCCGGTTCCCCGGCCAGGGCGCCGCCGAGATCGACGGGGCGGTCCGAACCCAGGCACCGCACCGTCACCTCCGCCAGGGGACCTGCAGCCCCGATGCCCGTGCCGGTCGGGCAGGGCGGGGTCGCGCCCGGGTCGGGCAGAGCGTTGCGTGCCGGGGCGGGGCGGGCGGATACCGCGGTCGGCTGTAGCCCGGAATCGGCTGGGGTCACGGTGTCGTCCTCCCGTTGGGGCCACAGCGCCACCACGAACGCGACGATCACGAACAGACACGTGATCGACCATGCGGCTCTGGTAGACATGTGGCCCCTCTCCGTTGTCGTCCGACCGAAATACTACGCGAGATAGTATTTCGATCGGACGACCGGTCGGGATCAGCAGCACATCATCGACGCACACATCTGGCATGCGCCGCTGAGCATCATCACGTGGCAGTCCCACAGCGCCTGCAAATTCGCAATCATTTCCTGCATGTTTCACCTCCTCCTCGATCGCGATGCGCCGCTTTCGCGCATCTACTATCTCCGTACGTAGATAGTAGATGTAGACGGGAACGCTGGTCCTGGGCTCGTCCAGCAAGGAAGCGTTCATGCCGAAAACGACCGGTTCACCTCCGCTGTGGCGCCCGTGGCGGGTTCACCACCTCGAGGCGGTGGAGGACTACCTTGCGAGCCTCTACCGTCGGAGCGGCCGCTGCGAAGAAACCTCGACCACGGCGCGGGCAGCCCGTCTGGGCTGGAGGCTGTCAGCAGTGTCAACCATGCACCGACGCCAGGGGGCCGCCGATCTGATCGTCCGCCCCACGGCGCACCGAGCGGAGTTGACCGGCCACGGCCGACAACACGCGAGAAACGTGGTGCGGCGGAACTGCCCGGTGAAGACCTTCAGGGCACCGGAGTTGTCCCTGCTGTGGATCGAACTCCCGAGAGAGGCCGACCGGCTCGAGCATGTTGTCGGCATACTGTTCGAGGTCCGACTCGTCCGGGTCCTGGGATATCCGCGGTCGAACCCGTTCGGCAGTCCCATCCCGTTCCCGACCGAAGACCGCGCCGAGTCGTGGCCCGATCTTCTGACCGCCGTCCTGCCCTGTCGACGATTCACCGTTCGGCGCATCGCCGATCACGACTCGGTGGCGCTCGGACTGCTGACCGGAGTCCACATCGGCCTGCACACCGTCCTGACCGACGTGGTGCTCGATCCGGTCACCGACCTGGTGCACTTCGACACCGCCGGCCACCGGCACATCCATCCGCTCGGTTGCGCTCAGTAGGTGCACGGTCGATCCGGGTGATCGGGAGGGTCAACGGCGGTGACCGGCCGCGGACGCATCCGGCCCGCCTTACCCTGGGAGAACGGCAGACACGAAAGCGGAGGCAACGGTGCGGGTGAAGGGGTTCGGTGAACTCGAGGCCGTGGTGATGGACCGGATCTGGGAGCGCGAGGGCACCACCACGGTCCGGCAGATCTTCGACGCTCTCGCCGCGCACCGCGACATCGCCTACACCACGGTGATGTCGACGATGGACAACCTGTACCGCAAAGGGTGGCTGGCACGGGTCCGCACCGGCAAGGCATTCACCTACTGGCCGACACTGAGCCGGGAACAACACACGGCTCGGCTGATGCGCGAGGTGTTCGACGCGGGCGGGCAGACCGATCTGGTCTTGACCCACTTCGTCGAGCAGATGAGCGCGGAGGAGTCGGCGAGCCTGCGCCAAGCACTGCGTCGACTGTCCGGCGGCGAGGACACCGCGTGATCCCCGTCCTCTGCCTGCTGCTCTACGCCGCCGCCGTCGCGGTGTTCGGTCCCGTGGTCCTGGCACGGCTGACCGCCGCCGGGATCGCCCCGCGCCTGGGCGTGGCCGCCTGGCTGAGCGCAATCACAGGTGTGTCCGTCGCCGCAACCGCTGCCGTGGCGATTGCCCTCGTCGACGTGCTCGGCAGAGGTGGTGACGCCGCTCGATGGATCGTCGACTGTGTCGGCGCGCTCTCGACAAGCGTCGGCGAGCACTCCGGCGCAGACATGCGTCTGCTGTCGGGAATCGTATTGTCCGGGGGGCGGCCGTGGGGGTCGTCGGGGCGTGGCGGATCTGCCGGGGTGTGCAGCGCCGCCGAGCCCGCACCCATGAGCACGCCCACCTGGCCCGGATGGTCGGACGTCGCATCCCCGATCTCGACGCAGTGGTGATCGACTCCGAGGAACGAGTGGCGTACTGCATAGCCGGACGCGAAAGATCGGTGGTGATCACCCGTGGCGCGTTGGCGGTGCTCGATCCCCGGCAGCTCGCCGCCGTCCTCGCGCACGAGCGAGCCCACCTCGGCGGCCGCCACTCGCTGGTGCTCGATGTCGTCCACAGTGTGGCAGCGGCACTGCCCGGGGTTTCCCTGTTCCGGGTCGGCGCCACCGAGATCGGGCGTCTGTTCGAGATGTGCGCTGACGACGTGTCGGTCCGCGGACAGGGAAGGCGGGCCCTCCTCGGCGGTTTGCTCGCCTTGGGTGGGCATCCGGCCCCGGAAGGTACCCTCGGCGGCGGCGGTGGGCTCACCGCCCGCGCCGCGCGGCTGGTCAGCCCGCCTCCGCCGCTCGTTCGTCTCGGCGTCACCGTCCTGCTCGGGGCCGTCATCGTCACTGTCCTTGCGGGGCCGTTGATGTGCACCTTGATGGATTGAGGCGTTGGGCGGCACCCGAGGTCCCGGGGGCCGGGGGCCGGCGTGGCCGAGGGCGATCCCACCAGGGCGGCGACTCTGTCATCGTCGAAACCCGATATAATCCCCTTCAATCGATTATAGGTGTGCGCCGAAGCGTTGCTGTCTTCCCGGATCGCTCGTAAGCGGACGGGTTCGGGCGCCGGGTCGAAAGGTGCTCATGAATCTGCTCGCGTCCGTCCTGCAGGCGGTCGGCCTGTTTCTCGTGACCAATATCGACGACATCATCGTGCTGTCGCTGTTCTTCGCTCGAGGAGCCGGGGTTGGGGGCACCACCACAGCGATTTTGGTGGGACAGTATCTGGGATTCGGCGCCATCCTCGCCGCCTCCGTTCTGGTCGCAGTGGGGGCGACGACCTTCTTGCCGGAGGAGGTGATCGCCTACTTCGGTCTGATCCCTCTGCTTCTGGGTGCGTACGCCGCATGGCGGGCATGGCGGGGGCGAGGGGAGGACGACGAACAGAAAACCGCCGGTAAGAAGGTCGCGGTAGGGACGGTCGCCGCGGTTACGTTCGCCAATGGAGGCGACAACATCGGGGTCTACGTCCCGGTGTTCGTCACTGTCGGAGCCCCCGCGGTGGTGGCCTACTCGATCGTCTTTTTGGCCTTGGTTGCAGTTCTGGTCATCGCGGCGCGCTACCTCGCCACCCGCAAGCCGATCGCCGAGGTTCTTGAGCGCTGGGAACACGTGCTGTTTCCGATCGTGTTGATCGGTCTCGGCGTGTTCATTCTCGCCGAGGGTGATGCATTCGGGCTGTGAGGATGCCCGCCGGTGACCCGACCTATTCATATCGTTGAGTGCCGGTTATTATCGTCATATGACGATCAATGATGTGGGTTGCCACGCCCGCGAATCCGTGGATTCGGCAGTGGCGTTGTTCCACAGCCTCTCCGACGGCACCCGCCTAGCCATCGTGCGCCGGCTCGCCGGCGGTGAAGCCCGCGTGGCGGATCTGGTGGGCGCGCTCGACTTGGCGCAGTCGACGATTTCCGCGCATGTGGCGTGCCTGCGGGACTGCGGTCTGGTGCAGGGCCGACCCGAGGGCCGGCAGGTGTTCTACTCGCTGACCCGACCGGAACTGCTCGATCTGCTCGCCGCGGCCGAAACCCTCTTGGCCGCGACGGGCAACGCCGTCGCGCTGTGCCCGAACTACAGCACCGACACCGGGGAGAAGTCGTGAGTGACGCGTGCGGTTGCGGCCACGACGAACCCCGCGTCGAGGGTGAGGAAGACCACGAGCCCGACAAGTGGTGGCAGGTCACCGAGATTCGGGCGGCCGCCGTCGCCGGGCTGCTGCTGGTTGCCGCCCTGGTCGTGGGGTGGACCGACGGCCCCCACCCGGTGAAGCTGACCCTCGAAGCCCTGGCGCTGATCGTCGCCGGCTACACCTTCGTCCCCTCCACCCTCACACGCCTGGCCCGCGGCAAGATCGGGGTCGGCACTCTGATGACGATCGCCGCCGTCGGCGCCGTGCTGCTCGGCGAGGTCGGCGAGGCCGCGATGCTCGCCTTTCTGTTCGCCATCAGCGAGGGCCTCGAAGAGTACGCGGTCACCCGCACCCGCCGCGGCCTACGCGCCCTGCTGAATCTGGTGCCGGACACCGCCACCGTCCTGCGTGGCGGTCGTGAACAGACCGTCGCCCCCGCAGAGTTGGTGCTCGGGGAGATCATGATCGTCAAACCCGGGGAGCGGCTCGCCACCGACGGCACCATCCGCACCGGCCGCACCGCCCTGGACACCTCCGCGATCACCGGCGAATCCGTCCCGGTCGAGGCCGCACCGGGCTCCGAGGTGTTCGCCGGCTCGATCAACGGCACCGGCGTTCTCGAGGTCGAGGTCACCGCCGGTGCGCAGGACAACTCGCTGGCCAAGATCGTGCGGATCGTCGAGGCCGAGCAGTCCCGCAAGGGCGAGGCCCAGCGTCTGGCCGACAAGATCGCCAAGCCTCTGGTTCCGGGGGTGATGGTTGCCGCGGCGCTGATCGCCGCGATCGGCAGCGTGTTCGGCGATCCGCTGGTGTGGATCGAACGCGCCCTGGTGGTGCTGGTCGCCGCGTCCCCGTGTGCGCTGGCCATCGCGATCCCGGTCACGGTGGTCGCCGCGATCGGCGCCGCGTCCAAGCTCGGTGTCCTGGTCAAGGGCGGTGCCGCCCTCGAAGCGTTGGGCCGGATCCGCACCGTCGCGCTGGACAAGACCGGCACCCTGACCCGCAACCGCCCCGAGGTCATCGACGTCGCCACCACCGGCGGCGCCACCCGCGGCGACGTCCTGAACGTCGCCGCCGCCCTCGAGGCCCGCAGCGAACACCCCCTCGCCGCAGCGATCCTCGCCGCCGTCGACGACTACACCCCGGCCGAGGACGTCGATGCGGTCCCCGGGGCCGGACTGACCGGACACGTCGGCGGCATCCCCGCCCGGCTCGGCCGGCCCGGCTGGATCGATCCTGGCCCCCTGGCCGCGGATATCGAGCGGATGCAGCACGCCGGAGCCACCGCGGTGCTCATCGAATGCGACGGCGCCCTGATCGGCGCGGTCGCGGTGCGCGACGAACTGCGCCCCGAAGCCCGCGACGTCGTCGCTGAGTTGCGCCGCGACGGTTACACCGTGGCGATGCTCACCGGCGACAACGAGCGCACCGCACGAGCGTTGGCCGCCGCCGTCGGCATCGACGAGGTCCACGCCGATCTGCGTCCGGAGGACAAGGCCCGCATCATCGACACTCTCCGCGGTACGCGGCCGACGGCGATGGTCGGCGACGGCGTCAACGACGCCCCGGCCCTGGCCACCGCCGACCTCGGGATCGCGATGGGCGCGATGGGCACCGACGTCGCCATCGAAACCGCCGATGTCGCCCTGATGGGTGAGGACTTGCGGCACCTACCCCAAGCCCTGCAGCACGCCCGACGCTCCCGGACGATCATGTTGCAGAACGTCGGCCTCTCGCTCGCGATCATCACCGTCCTGATGCCCCTGGCCCTGTTCGGGATACTCGGGCTGGCCGCCGTCGTCCTGGTCCACGAGATCGCCGAGATCATTGTGATCGCCAACGGGGTGCGCGCCGGACACGCCCGGAGCCTGACCGCGACAACAGAATCGACAAAGTCATCCGTGCCGGTCGCCGGAGCTCGGTCATGACAGATAAGGACAACTCCGTGTCGTCCGTAGTGCCCGTGGGCAGGCGGCGTTGCGGCCGAGGTATTCTCGTCGTGCTGGTGGGTGCCCTGGCTGCGGTCGCGTTGGCCCTCGATCCGGTGGCGCGCGACGCGCTGTCCGGTGGGCGGGCAATCGATTTCGGGTTGTTGCAACTACGGTTGGCCTACAACACCGGGGTCGCGTTCAGTCTCGGTGACCAGCTCCCCCCTACCGTCGTTCTTGCCGTCACCGCTGCCCTCACCGTGACGATCGGCGTGTTCGCCTGGCGCACTGCACTCGACAGTCCACTGATCCAGACCATCGGCCTGGCCGCGATCGTCGCCGGCGCCACCGCCAACGTCGTCGACCGCTTCCTTGATGGCAAAGTCACCGATTATTTCCACACCGGGTGGTGGCCCACCTTCAACCTCGCCGACACCTACATCACCTGCGGTGTTGTCCTCGTCGTCGGCGCCCTGCTTCTCGCAACCTCCAACAGGGACCACATCTCATGAGTCGAATGCCCGAACAGCTGCGCACCCTCTACACCGCGGAGATGACCGCCGCTCGACATAGCAGCGACGATGTCAGGCGCTGGCGCCACCTCGAACGCGCCCACATCTTGTCCCAGCCCTACCCGTGGCCGCACACCCGCAACCACCTCGCCATGTTCACCTTGGCGCTGCGCCAGCGTGATCGCCGCGAGGCTGTGGGCCAGGTCGTGCGGATTCTGCTCGCCGCTCCCGGCTCGGCGCTGGGCCGCTACCCTCAAGGCAACACCGGGCGTACTTCGGCGGGGCTGATGACCCCGATGCAGGTCCCGGAGGATCTGGTTTCGATGCTCACTCGACCCACCTGACACCGCGCCTCTCGCTGCGATTGAGTCAGACGGAACAACAAGTCCGGTAGTGCACCGTCTTCCTCATCTACTACTTGCTGTCCGAGTTCGAAAGGGGCCAGTCAGGGACCACCCGCACGTTGTGCTGCGCAGACACGGATTATGTTGAGGTCCGGGCAATCATGTGGCGGCCAGAATCGCAGGACTCGACTTGCCCTCATACCGTCGAACCGAGGTGAACGAGTCCTGCGACCTGACTCTCCCTTCCCTCAGAAGGGAAGAAAACCTTCCGTCTCATTCTACAGAGCAGATCCCGAAACCGGCACGGCACTTTGTGTGCTGGAACTTTTTTGCTCGAAGCATGAGGAACCGCTGGGCGTTGATGCTGAAATGTGCGCGGTCCAAAGATGGCCGTCGCTGCCCGCGTAGCTCGTGGACTGTCGAATCGGAGCACAACGTTGGGCTCGGTTACCGCGGCCGGCCGTACCGGGCGGCGAGACTCTCGCTCGCGGAGAGCGGCGTCTCGTCGTCGGTTCGGGTGGCCTTCACCTTGCGGCGTTCCCTCAACTCCGCCCACACGAAATACCCCAGTCCCATTGGGGCCATGATCCCGAACGCGAGCCACTGCAGCCCGTACGACAGATACGGACCCGCATCAAGTTGGGGAAGTGGGATGACTCCGAGCCCGCCCGGCTGGTGAGCATCGAGTTGTAGGTAGACGTCTTCGAGTTCGAGACCCGTCACAGCCGCGACCTGCGGCGCGTCGATAAAATACACTTGCTGATAGCCCGCGTCAGTGAAGGGCTCCTTGCCGTCCATTGTGCCTTGGGACTTGCGGATCCGAGCATCGAGCGAGACATTTCCGCCCGGTGCGGCGGGGATTGCGGGGACCTCGCTACCGCGTACCGGACGCACATAACCTCGATTGACGAGAATCGTCCGACCATTACCCAGCGCAAACGGCGTGAGCACTTCGTACGCGGGTTGGGATTCGACGCTGCGCAACCGGACGAGCACATCAGAGTCGGGCAGATACGAGCCCTGCGCGACGACCCGCCTCCACTCGTCGTCGATCGTCGCACTGTCACCGCCGAGCAGCTCGGCGACAGGGACCGGGTCCTGCGCCATCGATGCCGAGATCCGCGCATTCCGATCCTCGGTGCTCGTGTTCTTGCTCAGCTGCCACGGGGCGAGCAGGGTGAAGCACCCATACGCGAAACCGACTACCACCACGGCCAGAATGAACCAGCTCGGACGGAGAAGAAACATCACACGGCGCACTTGTTCACGGTAGACCCCAGAGTGGACTCTTCTGCCATCGCATCCCCTCTCGACGCGCTCAACGCCCAGCTGCTGCGGCGCCTCCACCTCGACCTCACCCACCTGACCTTCGAGTCGAGGATGGGGAACAATCCGGGGCGTTTGAGGTGGAGCACCTTGCTGATCTTGGCTACCCCCACGCGCCGGGGCGCGGCCGTGCGGAAATGGTCGTAGAGGGCTTCGGCCCGGTCGTAGAGCTCGCCGCTGATGTTCGGGTCGGCCTCGACCAGTTGTGCTTCGATCGGCGCCGCCGCCCACGGGGCGTCGACGGCGGTACGGATGAACCAGTCGAGTTGGGCGTGGCTGATGCGGGAGCGCACCTTGTGGGTGCGGGCGATCTCGTCGGCGGTGATCTCCTTGAGTGCTCCGGGTCCGGGCAGGTCGTAGCGGGCCACGGTCACCGCCGGATAGCCGTGGGCCTTGGCGGTCGCGGTGTCGATGTCGATGCTGCGTCCGGCGATCACCAACACGGTGGCCCCGTCCTCGCCGCGGGTGCGGTTCATGGCTTCTGCCGCCCGGCCGGGTCCGGGTCGGTGTCGTTGATGCCTCCCAGATCGGTGTATGGAGTCGCAGCGGACGTGTCTGCGGTCGTCGCAGCGGCGATTTCCGTCGGGTCCGGCCGGCTCGAGATGCGGATCGTGCGAGCGAGTGCCCGCAGGTCCTGGAGCGAGCGGATTCCGTCCGGGACGCTGTCGTCACCGGGTGACCGTAAGGCGTTCGAGTTCAGCGGGTTGGTGGCATGCCGCTCTTCTCCATCCTCGTCCGCGTACGGAGAACGGTCTCCGAGCATCTGGCGGCTCAATTCGCGCATCTGGCGACATTCCTCGATCTTTTCGACGGCCTGCTGTGCTCGGATCTTTTCGGGCTTGAGGTACTCCTCGATCCGTCCGATGTCCGTGGCGAGGTGCGCCATCGCGGGGGCGATCTTCTCCAATGCCTGTATTGAGCGTTTCTGCAGGGAGTGCAGTGAGTCCGAGTGCGTCGAGAATGTTCCCCACCTATGAACGCTCATGTCGAGCACGAACGTGTCGCTGTAGGTATCACGCTCGTTGGGGGCAGATCCGTAGGTGATGGTCACGGTGACTCGATCGGGGATCTGTTCATCGTTGCGGATGGACCGGTCGGGGTCGTCCGGGTCCTCTTTGCCGATGAAATAGATGTTGAACAGTTCGTTACCGGGCATGAAGGTGGGGATGGGGTCGGCGTAGCGCTTGAGGAGGAATGCGATGATGCTCGGCTGGCCGCTGTGGGTAGGTTGCTCAGCCAGTGGTGGGTCGAATTCAACCTTGACGTTGTACGCCACCGAGGGTCCGAAGTTGCGTACGACCAGAGACGCCGTCCGAGCAGATAGTTGAGGATCGATCACCAATTCAGCACCGACCATCGGCCGTGATCGGTCCCGACTGTCACGCTTCGTCGCCCGCAACGTGCGAACAGCCACGAAAGCTGCGGCGACCGCCGCCGCTGCGGCCACGACCGTCGCACCACCACCGACAGCCGCACCCACCGCGGACACAAGATCGGTGGTGTCGGACGCAAGGACAGTCGGCACAGTTCTTCTCCACGGGTATTCAGGCGGCAGGGTGGGCGATAATGTCCGATACATCGTCGCAGCATCGAGTTTCAATACTCGAGCGGCGAGTAGCTCCCGATTCTGGGTAGACCTGTGGACGGACTTCCGCGGGAGAAGTTCCGCTGAATCCTCTACAGGTAGCTACTGCACCGGCGACGGTTCCGGACGCAGTTCGGCCAAGGATCCCACCGCGGTGATTCCGACGGGTTCGGTGGTGGATAGCGGAATCACCGCGTACCGGTCGGCAAGCTCACCCCGGACCTTGTCGATCTGCTCGAGTTCGGCTACGGCCCGCCGGCGGAGCAGCGGTGCGGTGGGCTCCGCTGCGGCAAGAGAGTTGTTGACCACCCACGCCCACGGCTCGATACCGGCGCGTCGCAAATCGCCCTGCAGACCGGCGGCCTCGAGCACCGGAGTGGTCTCGGCGAGCGTGACCAGCACAATCTTGGTCTGTGCCGGGTCCTGCAGCCGCATCAAAGGAGTGGTGAAGCGTCCGCCGTCGCCCATCTGCCGGGCGATCTCACGGTGATACGAGCCGGTCGCATCGAGCAACAGCAAGGTGTGACCCGTGGGGGCGGTGTCGACGACGACAAACTTGCGGCGTGATTCGTGGATGACCTTCGAAAACGCCTGGAACACCGCGACTTCTTCGGTGCAGGGGGACCGCAGATCTTCGGCGAGGGTGGCGCGGCCGGCGTCGTCGAGCCCGGCGCCCTTGGCGGCCAGCACCCGGTTGCGGTAGGCCTGACTGGCCTCATGGGGGTCGATGCGGGAGACCTCAAGATGGTCGAGTTCCCCGGCGAGAGTGTCGGTCAGGTGCGCGGCAGGGTCGGTGGTGGTCAGGTGCACGTCATGGCCACGGCGGGCCAGTGCCACCGCGATCGCGGCGGCGACGGTGGTCTTACCGACCCCGCCCTTGCCCATGCACATCACCAAACCGTGCCCGTCGGACTCGATCTCATCGACCAGATCCGCCAGGGAAGCATCGGTGACCGCCGCGACGTCCGGATCGACGCCGACGGCACTCGAGGCCGTGGTGATGTCGAACAGGGTGGCCAGAGCGTCGAGACCGACCATGTTCACCGGCTTGAGGGCGACCAGATCCGTGGGCAGCGCCGCGATCGCGGCGGGAACCGCGGCGAGCGCCGCCTGTTCGCGGTGATGCACGGCGGTGGCCAGCTGATCGGTGTCGTCGACGGGGGCGGGCAGCACGCCGTTGACGACCACATGCTGTCTCGTCATGCCGATCGCGGCGAGTTCGTCGTGGGTGCGGGCGATTTCGGTCAGCGCAGAGCGGTTGGCGCGGGCGACGAGCACCAGGCGGGTGCGACCGGGATCCGACAGCGCCTCGACCGCGCCGGCGTACATGGCCTTCTGCTTGTCGAGGCCGGCGAGCGGCCCGAGGCAGGACGCGTCGCCCTTGCCGTTATCGAGGAATTCGGTCCAGTTGCCGGGCAGCTGCAGCAGCCGGATGGTGTGGCCGGTGGGGGCGGTGTCGAACAGCACGTGATCGAACCCGGCGACCCGGTCGTCGGGATCGGTGAGCAGCGAGGTGAATTCGTCGAACGAGGCCACTTCGGTGGTGCACGAGCCGGACAACTGTTCGGTGATCGACGCGATCTCCGCGTCGGGCAGCAATCCGCGGACCGGGCCGACGATGCGTTCACGGTAGGCGGCGGCGGCCTGTTCGGGATCGATCTCGAGCGCCGACAACCCCGGCACCGCGGGGATCTCGGTGATCGTGTTGCCGATGCTCAGACCGAAGACCTGCCCGACGTTCGACGCGGGGTCGGTCGAGACCAGCAGCACCCTCTTGCCGGCTCGGGCCAGGCGCAGCGCCGACGCGCACGCGATGGAGGTCTTGCCGACCCCGCCTTTGCCGGTGAAGAACACGAACCTGGGTGGGTCGGTCAGGAACGTCGGGTCGGTGGCAGTCATGGCAGCAGATACTCCTCGTCGGACGGATCGGCGGGCGGGTGCGGATCTGGGTGGTCAGCAGCAGGTGGACTCGTCCGGTGTGCAGCACGAGTCGTTGTCGTCGGCGAGCCCGAGCATGGTCACCCCGGACGGCGCTGCGGCGGGAACATCGAGTCCGGCCCACGTGGCGAGCTCGGCGCGGGTCGGGTAACGCCCGGTGGCGACGGTGACGTCGTCGACGAGCACCAGCGGAAGACCGTCCGATCCGGCAAGTTCGAGGAACTTTGTGACGGTCTCGTTGTGCGCGAACGCGAGCGGGTCGTTGGCCAGATTGTGGCGGGTGATGGTGGCGCCCTGCCCGGTCAGCGCGGCCATGTCGGCGGTGAAGGTGACCAGGTTCTGGTCGAGGTCCTCGCCGCACACGCCGGTGTTGCAGCACAGGGCCGGTTCGAAGACTGCGATCGTGCTCATGGTGTTCTGCTCCTGGTTGGGGTAGGTGCTCAGCGGGTCGCGTCGAGTAGCCGGGTGGCGAGTTCGTCGACGCGGGTGGCGATGTCGCCGCGGACCAGACGCATCCGCTCGATACCGTCGACGCCGCGCTCGGACGGCTCGTCGATGTCCCAGTTCTCCACGACTACGCCGGCGGGCGCGTCGACGTGGGCTTCGCCGCCGAGGGTGACGACGAGGTCGACCTCGGACAGCAGCTGCGGATCGATCGGCTTGGGGTACTCGCCCGCGGTGGGTGCCCCGACTTCCTCGAGAACCTGCATCGACAGGGCGTTGAGCGACGAGCCGGGCGTGGTGCCGGCCGAATGGACAACGATCCGGTCGCTTGCGGTCTTGCGCATGAGGGCGGCAGCCATCTGGGATTTGCCGCCGTTTTTCACGCACACGAACAGCACCGAGGGTGTGGGCACGAGGGGTGGTCCTTTCCGACGGACTCGGGTTGACGATTGAATTGATAGAAGTCAATATAGACGTATGTCGAATCAGATGTCGAGCGAGGCCGAGCTGTGCTGCCCTCCACTCTCGCGTGAGCCCCTGACCTCCGATTGGGCCGGCGACCTGGCCCGCATGTTCAAGGCCCTCGGCGATCCGGTGCGCCTGCGCATGCTCAGCATGATCGCCAGCCACCAGGGCGGCGAGAGTTGCGTGTGCGACATCAGTCCCGCCTTCGACCTGTCCCAGCCCACCATCTCGCACCACCTCAAGGTGCTGCGCGAAGCCGGACTGCTCGACTGCGAACGCCGCGGCACCTGGGTGTACTACCGGGTGATCCCTGCCGCGCTCGAGCAGTTGTCCGCAGTGCTGGCCACCGAATCGGGGGTGCTACCCGGATCGACCTGTGCGTGCACCCCGGCCGAACCTCATCAGGAGACCGTTTCGTGACCACCACCACCGAAAACCGTTCTGTGGCAGGAAAAATGTCGACCCTCGACCGCTTCCTGGCCGTGTGGATCGGCATCTCCATGGTCGTCGGCCTGCTGCTCGGCCGGATGATCCCCGGGCTCGGCGACGCTCTGAGCGTCCTCGAGATCGACAACATCTCGCTGCCGATCGCCCTCGGTCTGCTGATCATGATGTATCCGGTGCTCGCGAAGGTGCGCTACGACCGTCTCGACACCGTCACCGGCGACCGCAAACTGCTGATCTCGTCGTTGATTCTGAACTGGGTACTCGGCCCGGCGCTGATGTTCGCCCTTGCGTGGTTGCTGCTGCCGGATCTGCCCGAGTACCGTACGGGTCTGATCATCGTCGGCCTCGCACGCTGCATTGCGATGGTCATCATCTGGAACGACCTCGCGTGCGGCGACCGCGAAGCCGCCGCGGTGCTGGTCGCGATCAACTCGGTGTTCCAGGTGATCATGTTCGCCGTCCTCGGCTGGTTCTATCTCTCGGTGCTGCCGGGATGGCTCGGACTCGAGCAGACCGCTTTCGACGTCTCCCCGTGGCAGATCGCCAAATCGGTGTTGATCTTCCTCGGCATCCCGCTCGTCGCCGGTTTCCTGACCCGGCACTTCGGTGAAAAGGCCAAGGGCCGTGACTGGTACGAAGACACATTCCTGCCGAAGATCGGACCGTGGGCGCTGTACGGGTTGCTGTTCACGATCGTGCTCCTGTTCGCGCTCCAGGGCGAGCAGATCACGTCGCAGCCGTGGGACGTCGCGCGGATCGCGTTGCCGCTGCTCGCCTATTTCGTCCTCATGTGGGGCGGTGGGTTCCTGTTCGGCGCCGCGATCGGTCTGGGTTACGAGCGCACGACCACCTTGGCGTTCACCGCTGCGGGCAACAACTTCGAACTCGCTATTGCCGTGGCGATCGGCACCTTCGGTGTCACCTCGGGTCAAGCTCTGGCCGGTGTCGTCGGTCCGCTGATCGAAGTGCCGATCCTCGTCGCCCTCATCTATGTCTCGTTGGCGCTGCGCAAGCGTTTCAAGAGTTCAAATACCCCTGCTGTGCAGTAAAAGTCGATACGCCAGGAGGCGACCGATGTCTTCACACCCCGCACAACCGGAACTGCTCATGCCTCAGGCGGTGCTGCAGCGTTCCGCCGAGCACCTCGCCGACAAGTACGCCGGGGTGTTCTCCCCGCAGACCGTGGAACGGATGGTGTTCGAGTCGTACGCTGCGCTGCGCCGCACCGCCAAGATCCACACGCACCTGACCGCCCTGGCCACCCGGTTCGCCGGCGAACGCCTCACCGCGCTGGCACAAGCCGACGGTGCGATCACCAAGGACGTACCGGAGGTGCTGTTCGTGTGCGTGCGCAACAGCGGCCGCTCCCAGATGGCGGCGGCGTTGCTCGCCCACCACGGCGTCGGACGCGTGCATGTGCGCTCCGCCGGATCGGCGCCCGCATCGTCGATCCATCCCGTTGTCGTCGAGGCGATGGCCGAGATCGGGCTCGATCTCGGCGCCGAATACCCCAAACCGCTCACTGATGATGTGGTGGCGGCCGCGGACGTGGTGGTCACCATGGGCTGCGGTGACGCCTGCGCGGTGTATCCGGGCAAGCGCTACCTCGATTGGTCGCTGCTCGACCCGGAAGACGAGTCGCTCGAGGCGGTGCGCGGCATCCGCGACGACATCGATGCCCGGGTCCGTGTCCTGCTGACCGAGCTCGGCGCTGTCTCTGTCTGATCTTGTCTCTGCCTGACCTTCCTCTACGAAAGGACGTTCCACTTCATGACCACCCACTCCGCCACCGATCGCACGCCGTCGGTGCTGTTCGTGTGCGTGCACAACGCCGGCCGTTCCCAGATGGCCGCCGGGTTCCTCACCGCCCTGGCCGGGGATCGGATCGAGGTCCGCTCCGCCGGCTCCGCTCCGGCCGCGCAGGTCAACCCCGCTGCGGTCGAGGCGATGGCCGAGGTGGGGATCGATATCTCCACGCAGAATCCGAAGATCCTCACCGTCGACGCAGTGCAGGCCTCCGATGTGGTGATCACCATGGGGTGCGGCGACACCTGCCCGACATTCCCGGGCAAGTCCTACCGGGACTGGGTGCTCGAGGACCCGGCCGGGCAAGGGGTCGAGGCGGTGCGGCCGATCCGCGACGAGATCAAGGCCCAGGTCGAGGCGCTGATCGCCGAGCTCGTTCCAAACGTCGCCCGCGCATCAGCGTCCCCGCACTGTCGATGACCTGATCATCGACAGTGCGAGCGATGCCTCACGGCAGAGATGCTGTCGGTGTGTCGGGAACCATGCGTGGCACGAGCCGGACGTAGAGGACCATGCCGACGAGCTCGACCAGGGTTTGCGTGACGACGATGACGGGGGTCAGGGCATAGCCGGCCGGTAAGGCGAGCGCGAGCGGAAGTACCACGAGCGAATTGCGGGTGGCACCACTGAAGATCAACGCACGTGAGCGGCCGACGTCGAACCGGAACACTCGTGCCGCGATGAATCCGAGTCCGGCCATGAGAATCAAGAAGGCGGCGTAGACGGGGATGACCGTGCCGACGTGGTGGAGTTCGTCGCGAATTTTCGGGATCTGACCAGCCACGACGACGAACAGGGTTCCGGCCATCAGTGGAACCATCGCCGCGGTGAACGCGGTGGTGAGCACGACACCGACACGGCGCCGTGCAGCCAGGGCCTGCGTGACCCACGCCAGGGCGAGCGGTGCGACGATCAGGATGAGAAACGCCTCGAGGAACGGTGCGACGTCGACGATATCGGTGAGCTCTGATCCCATGAACAGCCACAACAGCAGCGGCAGTGCCGCCATCTGGGCGAACATCAGCAGCGGTGAGGCGGCAAGCAGTCGCCTGCTGTCACCTCCGGCGAGACCGGAGAACACGATGACGTAGTCGATGCAGGGCGTGAGCAGGGTCAGCAGGATGCCCAGCAGCACGGCCTGCGGGAATGTCACCACCAACGTCAGGGCGGCGACGACGAGCGGGACGACGACGAAATTGAGAACCAGGGCCGCGGTGAGGAACCGGCGGTCGCGGACGGCCTCGGCCAGTGTGGTGAACGGCACCTGCAGGAAGGTGGCGTAGAGCAGTGCCCCGAGCAGCGGGTAGATGCTCGCTTCGAACACCGACGAGGAATCCGGCAGGGTCAGTCCCACGACGGCGCCGGTCACCAGGGCACCGAGGTAGACGAGGATCTGGTGGCGTTCGAGCCACTGGGTCGCGGACATGCGCTGGTAGAGGCCTTTCGAGGCGGGTCGAGCGAGGCAGCAGTGGGGACCGGCTGTGAAAGCCAGGGATGTGGGACCGGTGGTCAGCGAGCAGGTGGGGCGCTCGTGCCGTCGCCGAACAACGCGCGCACCATTTCTGCAGCCGCTGCCGGTGCCCCCACGTCGAGGATCACTTCGGTACCGCGCAGATGCAGGTCGAATTCGTAGAACGGGCAGCAGTGCTGCTCGGCGGCGGCGAGTTCGGCGAGTGCACCGACTCGGTCGATGGGCAGGCGCAGTCGCACATCCGCCGGACCGGGTTCGCGGACAACGTCGACGAGTACCTGCTGCCACCGGTGCACACGTTCCCCGTGGTCGGCGGCGTCGAGGGAGCAGGCAATCGGCGGGTCGGCCGGCACGGTGATCGCCGCGCCAGGCGCAGCGAAAGGAGGGTCGACGACCTGGGTGCGGGGCTGCGGCGCAAGGAATCCGCAGCCGGCATCGCACGGCTCGGCGCGATCAGGCAGGTCGTCGAGCTGGGCAAGAGCATGCCGAAGCGTGTCGGTGAAGGCGGCGAGTTCCGCGGTCCGGGTGGCGGCCTCGTCCAGGCGAGCGGCCATCTTCGGGCGTAGCTGCGCACGGACCTCGGCGCAGGGATCGTGCTCCCACACCGCCAGTAGTTCGCGGATCTCACCCAAGGGGAGTCCCACGTGCTTGGCCGCCTGGATGAACGCAACGCGGTCGACATCCCGATCTCCGTAGACGCGATATCCACTGTCGGTGCGCCCCGCCGGGACCAGTCCTGCGGATTCGTAGAACCGCAAGGTGGTGGCCGGGACACCGGTGTGTTCGGCGAACTGGGAGATCAGCATCGTGCTCACTCCTCGACGGTAAACCTTCGAGTCGACTCGAAGGTCAAGCCCGACACCGGCTCAGCCCTGCCGACCTTCGACCCGGCGGAGCACGTCGATCAGCTCCGCGGTGCTCGGGGCGCCGCCGGGTCCGTCGGCGGTGCGGTAGACGCGGCAGGTCAACCCGACACCCTCGGTGGGACCGAACGGGTCGATCCCGTCGATGCGGATCGTCGGGGAGCCCGCGAAGGCGGCGCGCTCAGCAGCCTCCGGGGTCTCGATACGGCGCAGCCGGATCGGGGTGCCGGCGTTGCCGGTTGCGGCCAGGGCCTCGGCGAGGCGGTCGCGGGCGAGCTGCCAGTTCGGGCAGCCGTCGAAGTACAGCAGTTCGATATCCATGGCGGTCGGTCCCGTTCGTCAGTGGTTGTCAGCGGCGGGAACGGACTCGGAGCGGCGTTCGAGCAGTACCGTATCGCGCCACACCCCGGCGAGTTTGCCGATGCGTTCGCGCACACCGACGGTGCGAAACCCCGCCGAATGGTGCAGGGCGAGGCTGGGACGGTTCTCCGGGAAGATGGAGGTCTGCAGCGTCCACAGTCCGGCCTGATCGGCGGCGATGACCTGGGTACGCAGCAGCGCTTTGCCGACCCCGCGTCCGCGCATGCCGTCGCCGACGTACACCGAGTTCTCGGCCACCCCCCGGTAGCACTCGCGCCCCGACACCGGGCTCAACGCTGCCCAGCCGACCACCTGGCCCTCGATCTCGGCGACCCACCGATGCCCGGGCAGCCACTGGTCCTCGAGGACCTCGCGGGTGGGAACCTCGGTGGTGAACGTTGCGGTACCGGTGGCGATGCCCTCTCCGTAGATGCGGCGCACCGCCTCCCAATCGCGGTCGGCGAGCGGGCGCACGCTCACGTCGGCCGGGACGTCCTCGGGGCAGCACGGCCGTGCGGTGAGCACACCCATGACCGCGTCGGCGGCACTGGGTAGGTCGCTGCAGCAACTCGGGTTGACCATCACCACGGTGCTGGTGCCGTGTTTGCCGGTGGTGACGAAGCCGACGTCGGCGAGCTTGCGGACGTGATGGGAGATGGTGGGCTGGCCGATCCCGAGGATCTCGGCGAGTTCCCCGACGGTGATGCCGGCCGGGCGGGCGGCGACGTGGTGCAGCAGCCGCACCCGGGTGGGCTCGGCCAGGCAGGCGAACCACCCGGCGTAGGTGGCCGCGTCCTCGGGGCTCAGGGCGTCGATGTCCACCTCCGCGCCGGGGATGGCCGGGGTCGGCAGGCCGAGTGATGTCATACCCCCACTATATCGATCGGCATCGATGGCTGCATTCATCGATGCCCATCTATATTCTGGCGGCAGCTTAGATCGATACCCATCGATGAAAGGATCTGTTATGAGCGAGTTGCCCGTCGTCGTGGTGGGAGCCGGACCGATCGGCCTGGCCGCCGCCGCTCACCTGCGTGAAGGCGGCCTCGAGCCGCTGGTACTCGAGCGGGGTACCAGCGCCGGAGCCGCCATCACGCAGTGGCACAGCGTCCACACCTTCTCCCGCTGGGCCGAACTGATCGACCCCGCAGCCCGCGTCTCCTCGACACCACCGGCTGGAGCGCCCCCGGCGTCGACTCCTACCCCACCGGCCAGGACTGGGCCGGCCGGTACCTGACCCCGCTGGCCGACGCCCTCGGCGACGCGGTCCGGCTCGACCACCAGGTCATCGGCATCGCCCGCCGCGGCCGCGACCGGATCGTCGACGCCGGACGCGACACCGAACCGTTGTCGGTGCACGTACGCCACCGCGACGGCACCGAATCCCGCCTGCTCGCCCGCGCCGTGATCGACGCCTCGGTCACCTGGGACACCCCCAGCCCCCTCGGCGGTGAAGGACTGCCCGCCCTGGGCGAGCGCGCCGCCGCCGAGAAGATCACCTACCGCGTCCCGGACCTGGGCGAGGACGCGGTGCGCGCCCGCTACGCCGGCCGGCACACCGTCATCGCCGGTAGTGGCCACTCAACGCTCAATGCCATCGTCGCGCTGGCCGAACTCGCCCGCACCACCCCCGGCACCCGGCTGACCTGGGTGCTGCGCCGCGGCGACGTCGGGCTGCGCGCCAAGACGGCCGTCGACGCCGGACTCCTCGAGGTCGTCACCGGCTTCCGCACCGCCGCCGTCGAACCCACCACCGACGGTCAGCTCACGCTGGTCTCTGACACCGGCGCCCGCATCGACGCCGTCGGCGAGGTCATCGCCTCGACCGGGTTCCGCCCCGATCTGTCGTGGCTCTCGGAAATCCGCCTCGACCTCGACCCGGTCCTGCAGGCCCCGACCGCGCTGGCCCCGCTGATCGACCCAAACGTGCACTCCTGCGGCACCGTCTATCCGCACGGAGTCGCCGAGCTCTCCCACCCCGAACCCGGCTTCTACGTCGTCGGCATGAAGAGCTACGGCCGGGCCCCGACGTTCCTGGCGATGACCGGATACGAGCAGGTCCGCAGCATCGCCGCCGCCCTGGCCGGTGACCACGACGCCGCGGCCCGGGTCGAGCTGACCCTGCCCGACACCGGGGTGTGCGGCGGCGCCGGAGTCTTCGACGAATCGACCAATCCCTGATCCCCCGCTCCCAAGGCCATCACTCGTATCGCAGTCAGATGCGGCGCCGACGCATCGATGCCCGCCTCGTACATGTCGGTGACTGATCGAGCGCTGTGCGTGCGCCTGTAGCTTCCACCGCCGACCAGCTGTCCGAAGGAAACCTCCAAGTCCCGGTTCCCGGTTATCCGGAGATAGTGACCGAAAAGCCGGGTGAACTGATCCGGGGAAAGGCTGATCGCTATGTCGTTGTCGGCTACGTCGTGTCGTCCAGCCGTGCGAGCACCCGTGACAATTACATCGGCGCCCAGTGTGCCTGCGGCACTGGCCAACGCAGCCGCTCGATGGCGGTCGGCGATCGACAACTCATCGTGGCCAGCGGCTACCTCACCACGGTGATGGTCGAGCTGCGAGTAGACACCGAAGAAGTGTCCTGTGGCGCCCAGCACCTGGTCAACGCCAACAAACCCCTCCACCCCCACGACCGAGGAGTCACCCCTTCGGGGAGCCTCGTCCACGGTAGTGAAGTGAAAGCGGTACCACCGGTCGATGCCGAGAGCATTCATCCAATCGGATGGTGAATCGTCGTCGTTCTGAACGACAAGGCAGGACTCGATCTCGCTCCTCGTCAAGAGCGCTACCAGCGCCTCCACCGAGGATTGTTCGAGGGTGCCAGTGTCAACGAGAACTCTGATCTGACGAGTCGCCGGTTGTAGGGGATACAGCGGAACGCTCTCGCGTCCAGGAGAACTGACAGGTGGTCGAACGTAGCGGACGAAACGATGATTGGGGAGACCCCGGGGCACAATCAGCGGCACGATATTAGATTCGCATCTCCTGGCCCCGGGACCATCCAGCGACATCGCCGTCGGCGGCACATCACGTGAATAATCTGTGATCACCTGGTGTAAGTCGCTGGACCTGGCACCTGACGTAAGTGTCGATACTGATGGTGACAGTCCGGAGGCACGGGAGTGTCCGAGCGGGCGGGGATGTCGTCCCCATATCGTGCCGCCGCCGGTTGATGTCGGTGTCTGGTTCACCGGCTCCACGACCGTACCGACAAGGCGTTGCAGAAGCTCGCGGTGCCGGCCGGATGCTGCGCGAGGCAGGTGGGCAATGGGCTACGCCGCCGCAGCGTGCTGGCACGAAGTGGACGGGGAAGGGATCGGGTGCATTCGGTCGCCTCTCGGCGAAAGGCGCAACACGGCTCCAGCCGAACGGAACTCCGTGAAGGCAAAGGGTTGAGCCCGGGGGACACGGAAACGCACCCGATCCGGACAGTGCAACGCGCCCCTGCCTCCGGCTATTCCCGGCGCGAGTTGTCGTGGGCACGATAGCGTGAACTGCACCAGTGGCTCGGACCCAGGCTTTCTGATCCGCGTCGATACCGATGCGTGCAGTGCGTGCGATGCGTGCACGCATCGCGAGCCATGCATGCACCGTGGGTCGCGGACAGCGTGCGAGGTCTGGGGCTCCTCTCGAACAAGGAATGCCGGGCTTACAGCTCCAGGTCGGGGCCAGCCTGGGGACTGTGGTCGGGTGGCTCCGGCTGGGCCGGGGTCGTACTACCGCCGGGTGTACCGGGCTTCGAGCGTGGTGGGTGACCGGACACGGCGGCGCGCAGAGCCGACAGCAACGCCTCCTGTCCGCTGGGATCACGAGCGATCTGCTGCGCGGTGCCGGTGTCGCTTGGCGGTCGGGCCGTGTGGGGGTCGACCACGTAGCGGCGAATGAGACCGGACAGACGCGCCGGGGCGATAGTCAGTCCGTCGATGCGCTGGCCGCGGTCGAGCATGGCGACCAGCTCGTGCAGAGCCCGGGCTGCGTCCTTGCGGGCACCGGTACGGGCGGTGTGCAGCTTCCAAGCGGGAAACCGGTCTCGGTGTTCATGGGTGATCGACAACAGGGTGCACAGGTCGGCGACATCCTTGGCGGCGAGGCGGCTGCGCCAGGCGAGCGCCTTGAGCACCACCGCCTGCTCGACGCCGGGCACCGGCACCCCGAAACGCACGGTCTCGCCGGTCGTCAGGCGTGCCCGCACCCGCACCCGAATCGGGTCGGCGGCCAGCGCGAGGGTCAGACCGGGAATGGCGTCGAAGCCGCGCCCGGCGTACTCGACGCGTTCGATCCGGCGACCACCGGTGCCGGGAACCAGGAGATCAACCGACAGGGGAGTGCCGTCCCCGGAGGGTGCCTCGTAGTGGTTGCCGGTCACCAGCCGATAACCACGGGCAAGTAGCGCGGTGTGGAAGGTGGCGTCGGCCGCGGCGACAGGGTCCATGCCTGCATCGGCGTCGGCGGTGACCCGGGCAGCGGTGTCGGTGGGGTAGAGGCGACCGAGCAGGTGCACCATGTGCCCGCCGACGACCCGATAGTTGGCCCCGGCCGTGGCCGCGGCGAGATCGGCCAACGCCCGCAGGCCGCGGTCGGCGGCATTCGACGCGGCGAGGATCTCCACCTCGGTCGTATCAGTCACAGAGCAGCCTTCTGACGGATCGTGGCGAGCACATGATCGGCGGCTTCGGCGGCATCAGCGCCACCGGTGCGCAGCACATCGCCCGCAGTGATCAGCGGATCGGCCAACAGCACTGGCTCGCTGATCTCCGCGGTGCGCCACAGGGTCGGATCGGCGGGGACCTGCACGGCCATGGTGTGTTCGGCCTCGGTGGCGGGACTGAAGCCCGCGGCGGCGAGGTCGACGAACCGATCGGTGTAGAGCATCGCCCGGGTCGGCAGCCGCCATGGGGCGTACACATCGGCCGCGGCATCGCCGCTGACCAACACTGCCACATCCTGCCGGGCGCAGAAGTCAACAACGGCGGTGGCCTGGGCAATCACTGGATCCAGGCCGTACCAGTAGGTCACGGCGCCACCGGGACCGGGATAGCCGGCCAGATAGTCCGCGAGCAACTCCTCGGGGGATGCGGCGAACCAGCCGTGCTCGGTGCGCCGCGCCGCCTGTAGCTGTTTGAGGGCGAATGAGACTGCCTGCTGGGAGACCTCCAGTGTCTCGGCGAGCCGGTGTTGGGTTTGCGCCCTATCCGAGAGCAGCAGGACCCGGGCCAGAGCCCAGCGCACCCAGGGTTTGCGGCCCCGGGCAGCAGATGCGGCAGGGGATGTAGGGGTTGCGTTTTCGGTCACGTCGTAGCGCGCGCCGGCGAATACGAGTAGGTCTTCGTCCACGGCGATGAGATCGATTTCGCCGTTTGTCGCGAGAGTGCGCAGATGCGCCGTGGCGTGTGGGGTTACCACGAGCACGCGCCGGGCTGGGCCCGGTTCGGCGAGCAGCCGGGCGAGGACCGTGGGGGTGGGTGGCCGCCGGGATATGCGCACCCGGGTCGGCAATTCCCGGCCGTCGGGCAGAGTCAGGTCCCAGGCGTCGAGGGAACCGGAGACAAGGCGGATGCCGGCACGACGCAGCAGCGCGATCGCGCCGGAGAGAAGCTGTGATGTTTCGGCCATGCTCGTCCCCTCGACGTGTACAAGCTTAGATGAGAAATCCTACTTTATCTTGTATTAGCTGCTAGAGCGTATAAGAATGTCGAAGTTCGCCCGGTCGCTGGTCGACTGGAGGCACGAGCGGGCACCGAACGGTGGAGCGGCTCGGCGCCGGCGTGCCTAACGTGACGGTGTCCGGTTCTGGTCCACCCTTCCGTGACGATCCAGCGGCGGGGTCGGTATCACCGGTTGTCGGGGTGAGACGGTCGCCGGGTCCCGATCCAGTGAATACCGTCGGGGCCAGGCGAATACGGGTGCGGCAGGTAGCTGGGACAGAACTCGCCGGTGTGCCAGGCGCTCGCGACTGTCTCCGGATCGTCGGGTGCGAAACCTGCTCGGATTGTGGGCAGGTGTTCGCGCCAACCGACCAGGCCGGAGTCATCGCGACCCCATACCCGCACCACCAACGTCATGACCGAATCCGCCCAGCTCAGCCGTTCGATCTCGTACACCCCAGTGTCCCAGGATCGTGCCGACAGATGTCTGGTCAGCGCGGACAAAAAGCGCATATCCTAGTCCGCTTGTTCGAAGTCACCGTGCCGGACGGTCGGCAGTTCCTCACCGACGTCGCTGGTGCTGTAGTACTCGTGGCGACCGTTGTTTCCGGTGCCTCGGTTCCGGTCCATGGCCGAAGTCTGCCAGGCGGAATTGCCAGGATCCCTACCCTGAGTCGCAGTGTCGCACCATCACACACAGTGGTCCAGAACCCGGTTTCCGACCCCACAGAGGATCCCCGGTAGCAACTCGCACGTGCCAGCGGGCTTGACGGCCTCTCGACGTGGCGTCCTTCGGATCGCAGGATGGCGCTGATTGGCGGGGTCACCCTTGCGCAGTTCCGCCACTGCGATAAATCATGGATAACCCCGATTATCCATCAAATGTGGAAGAGGCGAGAAGGGGCGATCGGTGGTCGCAGCACCCCGGGGGACGGGATGATCCCGCGCCACCAACATGCGCATCGTCCGCGCGATCTGCGGCGCGCAACGCGCACGCGACGACCACACGGTGCTGCCGCAACGCCGCATCGGTGAACCGTGGGTCGGTGCAGTGTGCGCGTCGCTGCGGCATGGCACCCGATGCATGAGCAGCCGAACGCGCGTCGAGCGGATCGGCGGCTCGATCCGGCACGGGCGCCGGCAGGCCGGTCGCAGTCCGGAGGTGGGCCGGACTCGAGCCAGAGGCCGAGTGACAGGTGGGGCCCATCGCATCGATTCGGGCGAACCAGGGATCTCCGAACGCCTCGGACGCCCTGCCGCACCTGTCCGGAGGAGGTCCGGTTCCACTCTAGTTAACATAACGTAAGTTATCGGCGTTAAACTCTCGGGAGCTGCGGTAGGTGCGGTTACTGCCGTCTACCTGGGATGATGGGGTTTGTGCTGGTGGGTGCCGGGTTTGGCTGGTGCAGTGTCGACGCCGCGGATGTGATGCTTGTGCGTCGGTCCAGCGTCCCGTAGGTTTCTTGCATTAGATGCAGGTTTCCACGGGTCGGAGGTCGGCGTGGACGGTGTCCCGGGATTCGTTCCGCGGCTGTTGCGCGACGGTGAGGTCGGCCTGTTCCGCGCCGAGGACCGCGTGTTTGAAGCAATGGTCGAGGGTTGGCGGGCGCAGATGCTGGCGCGTGGGCTGACGAGAGCGACGATCGACGGGCGCTGCGGGGTGCTGCGCCGGTTCCAGGAGTTTGCGGGCACGTTCCCGTGGTCGTGGCGACCGGTCGATCTGGATGACTACATGGCAGATCGGCGCTCGGGTGAGAAACCGGTGAGCTGGACGACGCTGCGTTCGGACAGCAATGCCATCGCGATGTTCTGTGCCTATGTTTCGAGCTCGAGCTACGGGTGGGGTGCGCTTTGCCAACGGGTCTTCGACGATGTTCCGGCCCAGATCGCGTTCGAGTGGAACACCCCGCGGCACACCTGCGAGGATGCTGTTCCGGCCGGGCGCCGGGCCTTTACGGCCACGGAGCTGCAGAGGCTCTTTGATGACGTGGACGACCGGGTCGATCGTGAGTTCGCTGCTGGGAGTAAGCGCTGGCTGCCCCTGTTGCGGGACTCGATCGCGTTCAAGGTCTGCTACGCCTATGGGCTTCGGCGTCGCGAGGTGGCGATGTTGGACGTGCAGGATTTCGGCCCCAACCCGCATGTGCCTGCGTACGGCGACTTCGGCGCGGTGACCGTCCGGTGGGCCAAAGGCACCGCCGGGTCGGGGCCGCGACGACGAACGGTGTTGACGGTCCCGGAGTTCGACTGGGTGGTTGACCTGCTCCGATTCTGGATCACCGAGCGTGGTCGAGCGCATTTCGCCACTGCTGACCGTTCGGCGGCGCTGTGGCCGAGCGAGCGCGCCGAGCGGATAAGAGTGGGTAGCTTGAGTGATGCCTTCGCCGCCGCCCGCGAGGGCGCCGGCTTGCCGAAAGAGCTCGGACTGCACTGCCTGCGGCACTCCTATGTCACGCACTTGATCGAGGCCGGCTACGACCCGGCGTTCGTGCAGACTCAAGTCGGTCATGCCTATGCGTCGGTCACCGGGCTGTACACCTCGGTCGGCGACGATTTCAAACAGAAGACCATTCAGCGCATGATCGCTTCGCGGCTGGACGGGCACGGCAGGAAGCAGGACGGAGACGCTGATGGCTGAGCAACGACGCATCGGGTATCGCTGGAATCTGCGGACGCAGATGGCGCAGCGCAACCTGTGGAAGAGCACCGAACTGGTGCCGTTGTTGAGGTCTCGGGGCATCAACCTGTCCGAGAGTCAGGTCTACCGGCTGGTGACCGGCACACCAGAGCGGATCCCGGCACGCACGTTCGCCGCGCTCTGCGACATCCTCGACTGCGAACCGGGTGAGCTGTTCGAACCGTTCGTGGAGATGCGGGCAGCAGCCACCGCGCAGGCGCCGAAGCGGCCGGAAGACCTGGGGGTGGCACCCGGCCAGCCGATCGCCCGCCGGGTGAGACTCGTCCGGGGCGACAACGAGGATTGACCGGTACCGATGGCCAGGCCCCGCAAACCCGACGATCCGGACCTGCGTCGCGTGTGTCCGTGTGATCGCTGCGGCTTGGGCTACCCGCTGGTGGTCACCTGGGGCCCGGAGGATCAGATCTGTGGCTACTGCTACCAGCAGGCCAAACGCACCCGCGGCACCTGCGACTGTGGCCACATCGGCGTCTTACCGGGCCGAGTAGATGGGCGCCCGGCCTGCCGGGCGTGCGCCCAGATCACCCTCAACATCGATTGCGTGCGCTGCGGCGCCGAGGACGAGATCTACCGCGCCGGCCTGTGTTGGCCATGCGCGCTGAGCGAGACCGTCGACGGACTGCTGACCAACCCGGACACCGGCACCATCGCCGAGAGGCTTGTCCCCCTGGCGGAGGCGTTGAAATCGATGAAACGCGCCAACAGTGGAATGACCTGGATCCGCCAGCGGCACGTGACCGACTTCCTGAACCAGCTGGCCTCCCTCCCGGAGCTCACGCACGAGGCGATCGATGCGCTTCCACGCTCACGCACCCGCGACTACGTGCGCGGGCTCCTGATCGAGCACGGTGTCCTGCCCCGACGTGACGAGCTGCTTGTCCGCTACCAAGACTGGGCGGACACAGCACTGGAGAGGCTGACCGAGGATACCCACCGGGCCGTCATTGACCGCTATGTCCACTGGCACCATCTGCGGCGCATGAATCAGATGGACCCCGTCCCCCACGGCACCTTCCTGCGCAGCAAGCAGACCGTCACCGTCGCGATCAACTTCCTCAACTGGCTCGGCGAGCGCGACATCACGCTCGCCGACGTCGGCCAGGGCGAGGTTGACGCCTGGATCGCCGGCGGGCCGACCACTCGACTGCTCGTCGATCGGTTCCTCGGCTGGGCCATGAACACCAGAAACGCCCCACAAGGGCTCACCGTGCCCCGCCATCGCCGCGGTAACAGCACCAAACTCAGCGCCACCGACCAGGACGCCGCCCTGGATCGCATGGTGGACGGCGACACTCTGACCACACGAGACAAGGCCGCGGCGATTCTGGTCCTTGTCTTTGGCCAACAGGTCCAGGATATTGCCGCCCTGACCTGGGACGACATCTCCGTAACTGAAGACCTGGCGACCATTACGCTCGGCAGCGGCCCGATCGAGTTGCCCACCCCGCTCGACGGGCCGTGGCGTGAACTCCACGCCAAGCCTGGCCACGACCAGACCGCCGCTCACCCGAGAAGCAACTGGGTCTTCAGAGGGCATTCCCCCGGCAGGCACATCGATCCGATGCACCTACGCCTCCGGCTACGAGCCCACCTCGTCAGCGCCCGCGCCGCCAGACTCGGCACACTGCATGAACTCAGCAAAACCGCCCCGGCCGCCATCATCGCCGACGTCCTGGGCTATCACCCCTCGACCATTGAGCGCCACGCCGTCGACGCGGCAAGTACATACGCCGAATACATCGCCTCCGTAAGCGAGCATGGCCAGAGGTGATTCTCCGGGAATTACCGAACAATCGGTAGCAGGGACGTTGTGCTAGCCCTGGGAGGCCGCCGTGGCGGCGTGCGCGCGTAACGCTCTTCGCGAGGGTGCCGGGCCCGTCGGGTCTACTCTCGCGACCAGGCCGCGAGCTGTTCCACGAGGATCCGGTCGCTGTCCTTGAGCGCTGCGGCGTTGGCGTTCGCTGAGCCGCCCATCCGTTCCTCGGCGTAGTCGGACGGCACGTCGAACACGCACCCGGCGTCGGCGTAGGCGAGCACCTCGATGCGGTCGGGTCGGTGCTCGGCGAGCCGGCGGGCGGTCGCCTCCGCGGGTCACAGTAGGTCGTTACCGGGTCTCGCTTGGCGGTAGTTAACTTGAAGGTATGCGCAGCCAGGACGCCGGGGAATTCACGGAGGACTTAATAGTCCGAACGTGGCGAAAACGCCGAGCGGCGGAACGCACGCCTCTTGGAGTCGAGGTAGGTTTTGGGCTTGCCAGTGCAGGTCTTTTGGGCGTTGTCGTAAACCCGGACGAGATCCCGGGGAGTGTGCCGATGGCAGCTGGCGTCGCTGTAGCCATGTTCGGCATCCTCGGACTCCTGGCGTTGATCCAGCTCCGCCGCTCGGGCTCTCGCGGGCATACCGGGAACCTTGACGTCAGCCCCTGGGGCGGTAGCGCGACGCCGTGGTGGCGTTCGCCCACGATGCTGACGCCGGTGCTGTTCGCCGCAGTATTCCTGGGTCGCCCACTCGGGGTGTTTGACCAGCCAGCGGGAATCATCGTGGTTGCCGTCCTTCTTGGGATCAGCACCGCCTGGATGATCCGCGCTAGCGGAATGCAGGATCCTATATACGGCCGCGATCCCGACCAGCCGCCAGTTCTCGGTAGCGACGCTCGTTCAGCCGTAGGGCGGGGCGAACTTGCTCCCGACGTGCTCGAACTCATCGCTCTCCAAGCACACACCAGCGAGCGGAGAATCTCCTGGTGCGCTCGAGTCCTGGACACGAGCGAGGCTGGTATACGCGAACGCATCGCCCGCGGTCGGCGATGGTTGGAGTACCCCGCCACCGACGTGCACGATCCGTCGACGGCCAGATGGGTGAGACTCACGGAGGCCGGCCGTGAAGTCCTTATTCGGCCCTGAATTCTGAGGACCGGCACGCAGGCTGTACTGGTCAACTTGCTGTGCAAGTTGGCGTATTTTTCTGAGGCAGGGAAACGCTGGGGATTTTGGTCCTCCAGAATCACCGGGCAATCGGTAACAGGGGAACGGGTAACGGGAAATGTCTCCTGTTACCGGTATGGAGAGTGCCACAGAGTAATTCGCCGCCCGAGACGCCGCGATCAGGCCTCCTACTCCCGCCTCCCGAACACCCGCTCCTACCAGTTGCGGGTAGTGCGTCTCCGCCGAGACCCGGGGTGGGGCGGCTACTTGTAGACGTCGCCGCGGTGCCCGATGCGCAGAACGAGTACGACGAGGGCGTCGTCGTCGATGTTGTAGATGATGCGGTAGTTGCCCACGCGGATGCGGAGTTCACCGTCGCCTCCGGCGAGCTGAATGGCGCCGGGAGGGCGCGGAGCCTGCGCCAAGGCCTCAATAGCGCGGACGATTCGCTGTTGTTCGGTGGGATGAACCTTGCGAAGGGCTTTAGCGGCCGAGGGTTTGTAGGTGATCGAATAGGGCATCGGCGTGTTAGGGACGTGCTTCGGATAGCAGGGTTCTGATGATCGGGTAGCGCGAGTATGAGCATCGGATAGCGGTGCCGGTCCTCGTGTGCTCGTGTCGGTTCTACGCGTGGCAACCAGGCTGCGCGTGGATCCGAACAGGAGGCACGGGTGACTGATTACCGATTGGTGATGTCGCTACTGCTGCAGGACAGGTCCTACCGGGACATCGAGGCGATCGCGGGTTGCTCGCATCGCACGGTCGCGAAGGCGAAGAAGGTCTGCCACGAGCACGGGTTGACCGCCACGAGCCAGGTCGAGGCGCTCAGCGTCGAGGAGATCGACGTCTTGTTCGCCGATGGGCGCAAGACGCCGTCGAAGGAGTTCGTCGCCTTCGACGTGGCGGCTGCCGTGAAGAAGCGCACGGGCAAGAAGAAGCTGCCGCTGCGGGTGCTGTGGGCCAACTACCTCGACACTGACGGCACGCCGGGGCAGCGGCACTACAGCTACCAGCGGTTCTGCCAGATCATCGGCGAGTACGTCGAGGTCAACGAGCTGACGATGCGGATCACGCACGTGCCCGGGCACACGATGCAGGTCGACTGGGCGGGCACGAAGATGGCCATCTTCGATCCCGTCACCGGCACCAAGACCACAGTGTCGGTGTTCGTGGCATCGCTGCCGTACTCGGGGATGGTCTTCGCCTGCGGCTGCCTGGACGAGAAGATGCCGAACTGGCTCGACGCGCACTTGCAGGCGTTCGAGTACTTCGGCGGCGCGGCGCAGGTGATCGTCCCGGACAACGCCTCGACGGCGTCGAACCAGATCGCCCGCGGTGACCGGGCCCGCGAGGTCAACCGTGAGTACCGTGACTTCCTCGAGTATCACCAGACCGCTGCCGTGCCCACTCGGCCGGTGCGCCCGACAGACAAGGGGCACGTCGAGGCTGGGGTGAAGGTGGTGACGAACTGGGTGATCGGACGGCTGGCCGATCGGCGGTTCGCTAGCCTGGATGATGCGAACGAGGCGATCGCCGCCGAGGTCGAGGCGATCAACGACCGGACCCCGTTCCGCGGCCAGAAGACCAGCCGCCGGGAGCTGTTCACCGAGCACGAGCAGTCGGAACTGTTCGACCTTCCCGAGGCCCGCTGGCAGCCAGTCATCTGGAAGAAGTCCAAGGTCAACAGGGATTACCACGTGGAGATCGCCACGGTGAAGTACTCGGTGCCCTACACCTTCGCTGGCCAGCACGTCGATGTGAAGATCACCGGCCCCACGCTCACTGTCATGGCTGGCGGGGAGGTCATCGCCTCCCACGCCGTCTCCGGTAGGCGGCACGCCTTCGTGACCGACCCTGACCATGTTCCCGCGCAGCATCTGCAGTCATCGGACCTGTGGTCGCGGGCGTATTTCGTGCGCCAGGCCCACAAGATCGGACCGCACACCGTGGCCGCGATCAGTGAGGTCCTGGATCGCCAGCGGATCGAGGCTCAGGGCTACCGCTCGTGCCAGAACATCCTCGCCCTGGCCCGCGGGGACAACAAGATGCTGCTCGAGCGGGCCTGCGGGCAGCTGGTCTCCGAGACCTCACGCCGGGCGATCAGCTACACCGCCGTCAAGCAGCAGCTGGCGGCCCTGAGGGCCCAGGCCGCCGCTCGACCCACCACCACGACCGCAGCGACGACGCCGGCGACCGCAACGCCTGTAGCGGTACCGCCGGATCGGCGAGATACCACCGGGGCGCATCTGGCCGGGCCGGAGCAGTTCAGCCTCGCCGTCCTCACCGGAGGCCCGAGCAGCGGCACCGCGGGGCGGGAGGAGCTGCAGTGACTGATCGTCATCTCACCGACGCCGACATGCCACTGTTCACCCAGTTGCGGATGACCGCGTTCGGCCAGACCGTCATCGACTTGGCCAACGATCCCGCCTGCGACGAGTGGACCTTCTCGGAGAAGATCTTCCACGCCCTGGACAAAGAGATCACGGCCAGGCAGGAACGCCGGACCCAGAAACTACTCAAGGCCTCCAGATCGCCAAACCCTGATGCTTGCGTAGAAGAGATCCGCTACCTGCCTGACCGCAACGTCAACCGCGAGCTAATCGCACGACTTTCCAGCTGTCAATGGATCGACGCCACCCGCAATCTCGTCGTGCTCGGCCAGTCCAGCGTGGGCAAGACCTACCTCGCCCAGGCGCTGCTCAATGCCGCGTGCCGAAAGTACTACACCGCGAGGTTCTTCCGGCTCGACGACCTGGCCAACCGGCTCGCCGTGCTGGAGCCGACCTCGCAGCGCAGGCTGGACTTCCTCACTGATCTGCACAACTGCGACCTGCTGGTTCTCGATGACTTCCTGACCACGCCGGTGGCTCCGCACACCGCGGCGGAGCTGCTCAACATCCTTGCCGCTCGGGAAGGGCGGGGCTCGACGCTGGTGACCTCGCAGTTCGATCCGCCAGATTGGTACAAGTCGCTCCAAGACGCGGTCATCGCCGAATCGATCCTCAACCGGATCGTCGCCGGCGCCGAGATCATCGCCCTCGACGGCCCGAACATGAGACGGCACCTCGCCACGGCAACGCCATAGCGGCCCAGCGGTCGGACGGGCAGATGCCGCTATCCGATGCCCGTCCGACCGCTACCCGATCATCAGAACCGCGCTTTCCGAAAGGCGTCCCAAACAATCGGCGAGCCGGGCGCGAGCGTTTACAGGCCCAGTTCCGCCATGAGGTCCTCGTGGGAGATGCTGCCGTCCTCGCGGCGGGCCTCGGCCGCCCCGCGAACGTCGGCCTGATCCTCCAAGGCTTGCAATGCGCGGTCGAAGAACTCCGGCGAGACGACAACGGCCCGGCGACGGCTACCTCGGCTGAGGATCTCCACCGGCGCCCGCTGAGCGGCGTCGAGTACCTCGCTCTGGTGCGCGCGGAAGTTGCTGAGTGTCGTGGTCACCATGACGTCAAAGGTACATCTTGTACAACTCGCGGTCTAGTGGGTGCACGTGTGCTGTGGTCGTCGGGATCGTTTCATCTCTGTCGACCTGCACACTTGACGGGACGTCGCTTCATCGGTCCAGGGGGCGAGCGTGCGCTTGCCGTTGCTTGGGGCGTCTGCTCTGAATCGAAGCCTGATCGTGTTAATTGAGGCTGTCACCGCGGGTCGTCGCGTGTTCGCCTGTGGTGCACGGGCTGAGCTTGGTTTTCTGCTCCGGTGGCCGGAAGGGCTGTCGAGAGCCTGTGGCGCCGCTGCTACTTCCTGCGGTGTGCCTTGCGGTAGCTCAGAATCGAACCGATGATCCCGGCGACCGCTCCGACCATTCCGCCGACCACGGCGCCTTGTGCCGCACCCCCGAGCAAGCCATCTCCTGGTGTCACTGTGAACGAGGGGAGGGGCAGGAGGGGCTGACTGGTGAAGACGGTGTAGGTCATCGCGGCGAACGCCAGGGCTATGAGTGAGCACACCGCGACCATGGTGATCAGCGTCGATTTGGCTCCGGACTCTTCGGCGAGCGCATTGAGATGGACTCCCCGCCGTCGCGCGTACCACTGGGCGGCTGCCGCGGGCAGGATCGTCAGCGCGAGGAGAACTGTCGGCAGGAGGATCAGGCCGAATGCCGCTGACACGACGGCTCCTGCGAGCCCCGCGTATAGACCAATAGTGAGACCGAACGAACTCGCCTCCATGGACACGGTGCGCTCCCGCTCATCTCCATACGCGGGGCTGTCAAGATTCATCACCCGGTCCGACAGTCGGTCGAACACGCCGTTTCGCTGAGTCATCGGGACTCCTCCTCCAGGACAAAAAGCTCTTCGACCGACCGCTCCAGGGCCCGCGCTATACGGATCGCCAGGTACACCGACGGCGAATAGTCACCCCGCTCGACCGCGATGATCGTCTGCCGGCTGACACCCACCGCCTCGGCGAGCTCGGCCTGGGTGACCCGCTTGACCTTGCGGCATTCCCGGACCGGGCTTGATCCGACTGCTCCGGTCTCTCGAACTGCCATAGCGAAATGTTAAACCAGCTTGACTTCTTATGTCAAGGTTACTTGACTCCCGGTGCTTGGCGGTTCTGGGTGTGTCGCATTGGGCGCCTGGCGGAGCGGCCCGCTGAGTGACAAAGGCCCCTGGTCGATCAGGCTATTGGCTCGGGCAAGGGTTACAGGTGGGGGATGAATCCCCATTTCAGAAGGTGGATGTTCGCTGGAATTGTCAGGACGGCGCATGTTGCGGCTGTCATCAGGTAGCGGCGAGATACTGCGTGGTGTCGGCGCACGGCGGTGATGGCCCATCCGATCGCGAGCACGGCGCTAAGTGTGGTTAGCCCGGTGAGTGCCCAAGTAGCGGCAGGGGGCGTGGAGGACGATGTGTTAAGGAGCAGGGGCCACCTAGGTGTGATGCCCATGCAGAGTGTCTTACCAGCGAAGATTACGTAACCTCACATTATCGGCGCATTGGACGAAATGGGCCGAGCGCTCGGTGTGGCGGTGGCAGGAGTGTTTTCCCGGAGACCGTGGGCCAATTTGGAGAGGATGGAGCCGTCCCCTTTGGCTGGACCCCGGGTTCCGAAACCCCACCACTTCCCGGACTTACGTATTTTGGTAGCTCTTGATGCGCTTTTGCCACGCCTTAAGGCGGTCATACTCAGCCTCAAGCTCGTTGGGCTCGGGTGCTACGTAATTGGTCTCCTCCGCCTTGTCGTGGCGCCGAACCCACTTGGATGTCTTGCCGTAGCCGTCCTGGTACTCGGCGTTGTCTTCGCGCGTAATTTTGGCGAGCATTCGCACCATCTGCGGGCGCACTTCGGACTTGCTCCGGTCGTAAACACGATTGATGATCTCGCTCGTCACCACGCGCTCCCACGTCTCCGACAGGAGTCCCGCGATCTTGCTTACGCATTGCTCGTACTCGTCGTCGTTAAGGTTCTGGCGATTCTTGGTGAGCGCGGTGATCTCGTTGTGGATTGTGTTCATTCGCTGACCGACGTCTTGGGCCTTCCACGGGAAGCCATCCGCTACGTACCCAGGCACGTCCCCACGCCGCTGGATGGTGCGGGCGGTTACCTCGACCTTGGCGGACGCCGCTGATTTCAGGAGGTCGCTCAGGAAAGCGACGTCGTGCGTGAAGACGATGATCTGCCGGGACTTGGCGAGCTGGGCGAGTCGGTCCGCCACCTTGTCCCGCCGGACGTGATCTAGTGAAGTCACGGGATCGTCAAAGACGACGGCAGATTTGGAAGCGTCAAACTCCGTCTCCGTGAAGAAGCCGGCAAGACCTAGCACTGATCCCTCCCGGCGTTTCCGGAGAGCTCATGGTGTGAGCGCTTCCTCCGGATTGAGGGTGCGCATGCGATCGTAGTGGAGTTGCTCTGCCCGGTCGGGGGTGAGGTCGTGGCAGTAGCTGTGTGGTCGTTCTCGGTTGTAGAACGCCACCCATTCGGCGGTGCCCAGCGACAACTCAGTGGCTCCATGGAACAGGGGCTGGTTGTCGACCAGTTCGTTCTTGTAGTCCGAGTTCACCGATTCGGCCAGGGCATTGTCGAAACTGTCCCCGACGGTGCCGATAGAGGCCGCGATCCCTTCCTCGGCCAATCGCTGCCCGAACACGATGGCAGTATACTGCGATCCGGCGTCGCTATGATGGACGAGTTTGCTCAAATCGACTACCCCGCAACGTTTTCTGTTGTCGATCGCATTGTTGATCGCATCGGTCACCAAGTTCACCGTCATCTCCGTGGCCACCTTCCAGCCGACGATCTTGCGGGCGAACACGTCAGTCACGAAGGCTGTGTACGCCCAACCGGATTCGGTGCGGCAGTAGGTGAAATCGGCCACCCACAGGCGGTTGGGTGCCGCGGCATAAAACTGCCGGTCGACCAGATCCGTCGGCCGCTTGGCCGCCGCGTCAGGGATGGTCGTGCGCACCCGTTTCTTCTTGATCGCGCCGTGCCATCCCATCTCCCGCATGACCCGTTCAACCGTGCAACGGGCGACATCTAATCCGTTGCTGCGCAGCATTATCCATGTCTTTCGTGAGCCCAGAACGCGGGTCAGGGGTTTGTTCTTGCGGAGCATGAAGATCGCATCGATGACCTGCGCGTCAGCGAGCATACGGGCGCTCGGCCCGCGGTTGATGTGGTCGTAGTATGTGGACGGGGCGATGCGCCAGCCGTGCTCAGAGAGCACGGCGCACATCGAATCGACACCCCAGATAAGACCATCCGCACCCACCCGATGTCCCTGGTGGGTGCGGATGAAGTCCACAATTACCGGTGTGGCCGGTCGATTTCGGCCGCGAAGAAAACCGACGCCGCTTTCAGGATGCCGTTGGCCCGTTTGAGTTCGGCGACCTCCTGTTTGAGCCTGCGGATCTCCTCGTTGTCGGCCCTCGAGGCGCCTTCCGCATCAGCGGCCGGGGCCTTACGAACCCACTGACGGACAGTCTCCGCCGAGGTCACCCCCAACAGATCTGCGGTCTTGCGCATCGCCGGCCACTCCGCCGACCCGTGGGCCACCAACTGGGCCACCATGTCCACGGCGTCTCGCTTCAACTCAGCCGAGTACCGCTTCGATCCTGCTGCCATAGGTTTCATCCTCCCTTGAGAGGAGCCCTCCGGAAATCCCGGGAGGGATCACACAGTCTGCTCTCCCTCGCTAAGCACTGTGCGGGTAGTCCCATCAGCGTGATGCACGCCGGTGAGCGTTGGGATCTGACGAACCTGCCCCTTCTGCCCGCCCAGGTCCTTGAGCATCACCTTCGCTAGGTTCATGCGAGAGGTCTCTCGGGCGAAATAGTCGCGGATCTGTTCGGTCGCGTAGATGCCCGTGAGGTCGGTTGTCTTCCGTGTAATGCCCTTGGTGTCAGCTGCCGAGTAAGCGGCGTTAAGTTCGGCGAGCTCCTTGAGTCGTATGACCTCGGCCTTGATGTGAGCCTTGTTCTCGCTCAGTATCTGGGAAGCCGCCAGCGCGTCACGCCTGGCCTGCGCGGCATTCAGCGCTGTTTGAAAGCCAGCGACGTCGGTCGCCTCGGCCTCGGCGATCAGAGACGTGGCGAGCTCGTCGAGCTGTGAGCCGACGGTGGTCGTGGCAAGCGGCGCTACGACTGCTCCGCTCGTGGTGAAGTGCTCCAACGCCTCGTTGCGGTGATTCTCTAGCACGCTTAGCCGTTGCTGGGCTGCAGTGGCCAGTGGCTCGTCGTGGGTGGAGAGCGCGGATAGCCCGGTCGTGATCGCATGCGTGGTGAAGTCCAGCGACCGGAGATCCGCCAGCTCCTGACCGTAGCGATGCTCGGCTGCGATGGCCTCGCTCTCGGTGACGTCCGTCATGTAACTGTCGAAGCGCATGAAGCGGTTCTTAGCGTCGTCCCCAAGGGGCTGCTGACAGAGCACACAGCGCGCATCGTCACCGACCTCGGGGAACCCATGCTCATGATCGAGGTCGGAGAGGGCGTAGTCACGAGCAGCGCGCCATAGCGTTCGCCAAGTCTCCGACCCGACTCCCGACAGAGGCTCGTCATCAAAGGAGGTCGCAGCGGCGATGATCGCCGCGCCGCGCTTGGTCGCGGCGTCCTCCTTGAGCTTGCCGATAGCAGTGAGGCGACCAGAACTCAGTGCGTCCTCTAGCTTGGCGAGCTGTGTTTTCAGGGACGCGATGTGACGGGCGTCGGTTTGCAGTCGCGCACGCTCCTTAGTGGCGTCGCTCGTTTCCAGCCGGGCGACTTCCTGAATCGCCTTACCGAGGTTTTCGGAGTCCTCAGATGTAAACGCGCAGACATCGTCAATTTGCTGGTCGCTCGTGTTGAGAGTTAGGCGAGATGGGAAAGTACTCGCGGCGGTGCCCGGTGGCAGAGTGAGGCTGAGGCGCTTCTGGTTGCTCTCAGCGATCCTCCGTTGCAGTTCCTCACGGACCTCGCCACACACGGCAATTAGCCCATCCAGCAACGTGAGGGCAGAAGGGCGGTACGTAACGCTGGAGTCGCGGCTCAGGTACTCGTCGCCGCAGTGCTCATCGTAGAACCGCACGCGCTGCAGTTCGGGAGCAGGAGGATCAGAGGGGAACTTCTCCGAGAACGCCTGGTCATCTACCGAGTACTCCAGTTCTGCGCTCGGGGCCGGCGAGCCGTCTCGATAGACGTCCGGCAGAACGACCGAGGAGTGCCGCGCACTCACCATTGTCTTGATGATTCGCGCGTAGCCGGATTTTCCGCTGCCATTATTGCCGTAGTGGATCGTCAAGCCTACGGCCGCGAACGTCAAAGTCTGATCGGCTGCAAGCGCGTTGACGCCCTTGACGTTGCAGATGCCCTTGAGCCAGACCGGCTTCGGCTCGGCCGCGCCGAGCGTGAGACTCCGAGCCGCGTCGTTGGGTGTAGAGCTACTCGGTGCCAGGAGGCGGTCGGCGAGCTCGGAGACAGCGTCGGGATCGTCGGACGTCTCGCCGCGCGACAGTGCGACCAGCACATCCTGCTGCCATGCGGGCCTCGTCAGCGCCCAGGCTCGTATGTCTTGTTCAATCGTCACTTCAACCATGTTTCTACGAGAAGCAAACCAGCCATGATCATCATGCGCTCGTTGCTGGGTGAGACTGTCGGCACCTTAGTGAAGCATCGGCCACCGACATGTCGCCTCAATTACAACGCTCAGCGAAATTTCCCGGTGATGCTTACCTTGAATTCCCTACCCAACGGTGTGGAATGGCGGAGTTATGTAACTGATGCAATGCGCAGGACATGACGATGGAACGCAGTATTATCGGCGAGACTTTTTCTCCGGAGTCTGTTATGCACTGGCTATGGCTTCGTCAGCGATGGATTGCACCACTTCGGAAGGGATGAGTTCGAGAACGGCGGTCTCGATTTCGTGCCAAATGCCGTCCTCCGCGAGAGCTGCGCGAACCCTCTTTCTCGCAGCTAGGAACTTGGTATCGGTGAGGTCCACGTCGGAGGCGATCTCGCTGGCACGACGGCCGAGTTTCGACAACTTAAGGTGCAGGTCCTTGCGGAAGTCGTACACGGGGATAGGAACATCGAAGATGTGCTTGTCGAAGTCTCGGGGACCGAAAAGGCCGACAGTCTGGAGAGGTCGGACCCGCTCGAGGATCGCCTCAGAGTTGAGAATGGCGGCCAAGTAGTGGCCCTCGGCAGCAGTTTCAATAGGCGCCCAGTACAGCTTGTGGTCAATGACTGCCGTGGGATCTTCCAGAACGGCGGCGGTCAAAATTGACCCAGCCTTGGTGTACACAACTCGTAGCGGACTTAACGGTAGCTGGGAAGAAAGTTTGTTGTTGTAGTCCAACCACTCACCCAATGACTGTTTTGTCGCCGCCTGTTTATTCTCATCCCATAATGTCGATGCCGCGTCCCACCAGGCATCGAGTCCGGAGATTACGGCTATCTCATCTTCGGAAAGGGCGCGCTCGTCGTTAATGGGCAGAACTGCCCGCAAGGGATTGCTCGGACGGAAGGGCACCACAGTTTCGCCCAAATGGACGTTTCGGACATATGCGGCGGGAACGCTTCCGGTTAGGCCAGGAAGTTCTTTCCACGGCTTTTTGTCCTGAGCCCCGCGTCGAGACGCTACCTGGACGCGTCCCGCGCCAGCTCCAAGGGGACCTGCCGCTTGTTCTGTGACGAAGGTGAGCATTCGAGGGTAAAGTGTCGCGCCGTTTCGGAACTTCGCCTTGTACGGCGACTTTGATGAGTTCGATCCATCACGTTGAACGATCGTTGCCGCAGTTTTCGTGATGCGGGATTGCGCTCGCGACCATGGAATATCGGGCCGTGGCAATCGGCCGGCCCACCGTAGGGTCGTCGACGGCATCGGGGCGGCCGTGCTTTCCGTCCGGGTGAAGCGAATGACGCAGGAGGCCATTGGGAATCCGGTATCGACATCTTGGAGATCCCAAGAGTCGGTGAACCCTGCTGTAAGTGCAGTGGAGGCGTGGCTCCACACTCCAGTTCGGAACGAGGCTTGAGGGGTCCGTGATCCCTCCCGGGATTTCCGGAGGGCTCCTCTCAAGGGAGGATGAAACCTATGGCAGCAGGATCGAAGCGGTACTCGGCTGAGTTGAAGCGAGACGCCGTGGACATGGTGGCCCAGTTGGTGGCCCACGGGTCGGCGGAGTGGCCGGCGATGCGCAAGACCGCAGATCTGTTGGGGGTGACCTCGGCGGAGACTGTCCGTCAGTGGGTTCGTAAGGCCCCGGCCGCTGATGCGGAAGGCGCCTCGAGGGCCGACAACGAGGAGATCCGCAGGCTCAAACAGGAGGTCGCCGAACTCAAACGGGCCAACGGCATCCTGAAAGCGGCGTCGGTTTTCTTCGCGGCCGAAATCGACCGGCCACACCGGTAATTGTGGACTTCATCCGCACCCACCAGGGACATCGGGTGGGTGCGGATGGTCTTATCTGGGGTGTCGATTCGATGTGCGCCGTGCTCTCTGAGCACGGCTGGCGCATCGCCCCGTCCACATACTACGACCACATCAACCGCGGGCCGAGCGCCCGTATGCTCGCTGACGCGCAGGTCATCGATGCGATCTTCATGCTCCGCAAGAACAAACCCCTGACCCGCGTTCTGGGCTCACGAAAGACATGGATAATGCTGCGCAGCAACGGATTAGATGTCGCCCGTTGCACGGTTGAACGGGTCATGCGGGAGATGGGATGGCACGGCGCGATCAAGAAGAAACGGGTGCGCACGACCATCCCTGACGCGGCGGCCAAGCGGCCGACGGATCTGGTCGACCGGCAGTTTTATGCCGCGGCACCCAACCGCCTGTGGGTGGCCGATTTCACCTACTGCCGCACCGAATCCGGTTGGGCGTACACAGCCTTCGTGACTGACGTGTTCGCCCGCAAGATCGTCGGCTGGAAGGTGGCCACGGAGATGACGGTGAACTTGGTGACCGATGCGATCAACAATGCGATCGACAACAGAAAACGTTGCGGGGTAGTCGATTTGAGCAAACTCGTCCATCATAGCGACGCCGGATCGCAGTATACTGCCATCGTGTTCGGGCAGCGATTGGCCGAGGAAGGGATCGCGGCCTCTATCGGCACCGTCGGGGACAGTTTCGACAATGCCCTGGCCGAATCGGTGAACTCGGACTACAAGAACGAACTGGTCGACAACCAGCCCCTGTTCCATGGAGCCACTGAGTTGTCGCTGGGCACCGCCGAATGGGTGGCGTTCTACAACCGAGAACGACCACACAGCTACTGCCACGACCTCACCCCCGACCGGGCAGAGCAACTCCACTACGATCGCATGCGCACCCTCAATCCGGAGGAAGCGCTCACACCATGAGCTCTCCGGAAACGCCGGGAGGGATCAGATCGGTCTGGGCTAGGGTCCGCTTGGTCTCGATGATGGCTTGGCCGAAACGGATATCGATGCGGCGCTTTGAGCCGTCGCCCATGGGGTCCTCGAGCAGGACCCCGTCCTCTTTGAGTCCGATATCCGCAGCAAGAAGGACCGCTTTGATTGACGACTGAATGTCAGCCTCAGTGTGGACGCCCCGTTTCAGCATTCCGCGCACTGTGATGTCGACGAACTCAGAAACGGTAGTAGCCACTGACGAGATTCCTGTCTGTTGCACTCTGCTAGAGCCTGCGCGAAGGCTCGCCCGCCTAGCAGACCAAGTATCTTCTATGAAGCCGGTTCTAGCCGTCCTCGGCCGCTCGAAGTCATGACTGGGAAACTCCCACCCTATTCGATGTCCGTGACTTTAGTGACCAAGTGTTAGCCGATGGTCGTAACCCGCCGAGAAGGTTTCGTTGGGGTACACCCGTGCGGGACTCGCTGGTTCGCGCAGTTTTGGCTGTACCGCAGGGTGATGTGCGCAGCTATGACACGAGTCCCGTAGGGGTTCTGGCCTAGCTGAACGGCCCTCCGGCAGATGGGGAGCAGTTGAAAACTCGTGGGCGGGAGGTCCGATGCCGCGCGGGTGTCACTTGAGGGGCGTCTCTTGGTGCCCATGATGCTGTGAGGCAGCACCCAGGTCCCCGGACCTGGCATGCCGACTCCGGCTACTTGCGCTCCCCTCTACGAGGTCCAAGGTGATTTATTACGACCCTGGCCTGTACTGCCAGACCGGGGTGTCCGAGTCGATACGTCGCCAGTCGCAATGGGCTTGCTGTCCATTCGACTGATCGGTAGCCGTTGCTCCCACAGGGCCGCAGGGCTGTCCGCCGAGCGAATTGGTCACTCGTGTCAGGGGTTTGAGTCTGAAGTCAGGTGTCCAGGGGACATTCGAGGTGTATGGAGCCCATACCCGTGCGTCGGTCCGATCGAGATAAGTGCACCAGAGCTGTGTTCCGTCCTGCGCGAAAGCCCTCTGGTTCGCAGCCGGGCACCCGCTGAAGGGTACAACCCAGTTCGAGGCGACGTATGTCGGAGCGGCAGGGGGCGAAAACAGGTGGTCCACCCAGAAAAACGGGAAGGGTAGAGGCGGTAGTTGCTGGGCGACAGAACCGGGCGGGACCGCCACCGGCATAGGTTCGACGGCCGGCAACTCTACAGATCCGCCGGGGAGTGGCTGAGCATGACCGACCGGGATCGCGATGGAACCGAGCATGAACATGCCTGCAGTGGCGATGAGCTTTCGAATGCGGGACATGGCGCCTCTCTTTGGTCGACTGTGTTCTGAGTGAAATCTAAGCATCAACGTCAGACAGTCGATAAGGCTTGTGGAAATCTTCGTCGGGCAGCCCACGGGGAATCGGCTCGTAGGTGACACGCATCTGCTCGTCCAGCGAACGAACGATGAGGTGTCAACGAGTTCGATGGGCTGCGGCCGCGGGTGGTCCGGGTGCTCGATATTCGAAACTCCTCGGCCAGAGTCGTAGTAATGAGTCGCGTCCTGCCGTCACGCCGGCGCAACGCCTTCAGAGTGGCGCTCACACTGAGCTTGTTGGTGGCGGTACAGCGTGGCTCGAGACCATCCGACCAAGCTGGCGGCTTCGGCGGCGGTTCGGCCCTTCTTTCGGGCGTCTTGGGCGATCTCGAGTTTCTCGGAGATCACTTCGGGATCGACCGGGGGCCGGCCAAACTTTGTGCCGTTCTGTTTGGCGGCGGCGATGCCGGCGTTGACTCGCTCGGTGATGAGTTCGCGTTCGTATTCGGCCAGGGTGGCGAGCATGCCCAGCATCAGCCGGCCTGTGGTGGTCTCTGGGTCGATGCCGTCTGAGAGGGATTTGATCTTCACGGCCTTGGCGCGGAGGAGGTTCACTGTGTTGAGGACGTCGAGCAGGGAGCGCCCGAGGCGGTCGATGCGCCAGACCACGACGGTGTCGCCGGGCTCGACGTAGTCGAGCAATCGCTTCATGCCCGGGCGTTCGATCGCGGTCCGGCTACCCGAGGTGACATCGGAGAACACATCCCGCTTCTGCACCCCAGCATTCACGAGCGCGTCCAGTTGCAGTTGCGCATCCTGACTGGCGGTACTGACGCGGGTGTACCCCAAGTGACTCATGGCCCGATTGTGCCCCACAAACCCCTGCCGAGACGTCACGTGCGACAGTTCTTGTCAAGACGACTTAACGAGACAATCTGTAGAGTCCGTTCGTCCAGGAAGGGCGAGCAGCGCCAGTCAGGGCGGGGTAGTGGGACGAGTGTCTCGAAAAGCTGTAAGTTGATGAGGCATGCTTCTTGGTGCCCGGCGGAAGTCAAGGTGGATGAGACCAGTGGGAGTTACTCGGCGGGCTGGTAGGCCGTCTGGTCGTCGGGGTCGGGCAATCCCCCGGACCGACAACCGTATCGTCCCCTGATAGGTGCGCGCTCGATCCTACGAGCGGAGCATCCCCGGCTCACGGCCGCGATGACTGTATCGATGATGAGCGAGCACGACACGAGCGTGCCCGACAGCATGAACCCTCGGGAGAGCGAACCGGAGCGTGAAGCAGGCGGGAGTCAACAGTGGACGAGGACCCCCGCCGGTGACGGGAGTCCTCGTCGTGGTCCCGGTGACGGTGGCCGGGGTCGTGGATTTCTGGAGCGTCAGCCCTGAACCTTGGCGTCTTGGCAGCAGCTTCCGTCTTCCTGCTGAGGTGCCTCAGCGTTGCCGTTCTGCTGGGTGTCGTCGTCGGCGGGGACAATTTCGACGTTGCAGCAGTCCGACTGCTCCTTGCTCGAACGTCCGGTGAGCAGGTCCTTCAATCCCATGATGGTTCCTTTCCTTAGGTGGGTTTACTGGGACAGTTCTGGGGTCAGGCGGTGATCGAGATGAGGTAGCCGCCGATGATCGCCACGGCCAGGATGGTGATGACGAACGTGGCCAGGAGTCGCGTTTTGAAGATCGCAGCGAGCATCGACACCTCCGGCAGGGAGGCCCCGGCCCCGCCGATCATCAGGGCGAAGATGGGGCCGACGGCCACACCGGCGGACTGTAGGGCGAGGCCGACCGGGAGCATGGTTTCCAGCCGGATGTAGAGCGGGATGCCGATGACCGCCGCCAGGGGCACGGCCCACCAGATGTTGGCCCCGGCGAACGCGGTGAGCTGGTCCGCGGGGACGAAGCTATAGATGCTTGCCCCGATCGCCACGCCGACGAGCATCGGGATGAGCAAGGGTCGCAGATCGGTCCAGGCTTGCCGCAGCGCTCCGGGCATCTCACTGCGAAGACCGTTCCATGGCTCAGGCGTCCCCTCTCCCTGTACGCGCACGCGCTTGAGGCTCTTTTCCATGCCCAACGCGCCCCAGACCCACGGGGCGATCAACGACACGGAGAGCGTGAAGATCGTGTAGGTGATCGCGGTCTGCCACCCGAAGATGATGCCGATGCCGCCGACGATGATCGGGTTGAGCAACGGCGAGGAGATGAGGTAGGTCATCGCCGTCTGGAAGGCGACTCCGGCGTTGAGCATCCCGACCAGCATGGGCAGGGTCGCGCAGGAGCAGAACGGGGTGACCGCCCCGAGGGCCAGGCCTTTGACGGGTCCGGGGATGCGCCCGCTGCTCATCCAGTCCCGCATCTTCTCCGGCCCGAATCGCCGGTTGATCAATGCGACGATGGTGGACACGACGAGGAACAGGGCCAGCAGCTGGCCCAGGAGTAGGGCGAAGGTTCCGAGTGTCTCAGTCAGCATCGGCTACCGCAGTGCTCGCCGGAATCGTGGCTTCGGTGCAGCAGGCCTGCTGTCCTGCCGGAGTCAGGGTGGCCAGGTGGGCCAGCCACTGGACCGGGGCGGCCAGTTGCTCGCAGCAGATCGAGACGAGGTTCGACCGCCCCCGCGGAGTGGAGTCGACCAGGCCGGCCTTGCGCAGGGCGGCAACGTGGTGGCTGACCAGCGCCTGGCTCAGCCCGGTGGCCTCTTGGAGTTGCGTGTTCGTCTTCGCCCCATCGGCCAGGGACAGGGCAATCGTCAGCCGGTTCTCATCGGCCAACGCCGCCAGGGTCGGCACCAGGTAGGCGGCTTGTTCTTTGGCCGTGAGGTCCGAGACCACGGCGGGGAGCTGGATTGCTGAAGTCATGCCCTCACACTAACAAGCGACCATTGCTATCACAAGCCTCTGTTGATGGATCGCGGGTGTTGCTTTGCGGCGCCGGATGCCTGGAGGCGTTCGGTGATGTTACGGACGGTCGCATTCGCGGTGCGGCCGACTCCGATCAGGGCGGCCGAGGCGAACCCGGTCCAGTCCCCTCGCCCTGCGGGGACGGACTTGCTGCGGACCGCTGGTCTCAACTCACCCTGACACGCAGGGGCCGGGCACCGCTGGCGAGCAAGCTGGCTACCCTCGTCGTCGGCATCACCAACTGAGGCCGCCACGGAGCGTCGATAGAACACCGCCATTTACGGCCGAAAGTCACATCTGAGCCCGATACGATTCTGTTCGTGGCGTTAGGCAAGTTCCCCGACCCGATGGCCGAGTCCATCGGTCAGTTTCAAGTCGTTGACTCGGGTGGCGAGTTTCACAGCCCTCGGCGGACCGGCGTACTGCGGTTTAGTGGGAACCGCGCCAGCCTTGAGGTGAGCCCCGGATTTACTCCGTCGGTGAAGTGGACTGAACAGCCAAACGGAGGCTGGGCCGGGAGCCCTAACGACTCGGAGCCGGCACGCTTCTCAGTTCTAGGTTCGCTGGCGGTGAACCCGAGTGCGGTGACCCTTTGGGGTGTGCGCACGACCCGCCGGCGCTCCTTGGGCTTCGCGATGCCTGACGAGGAGGCTCCGGGCAACCATGAGATGCGAACAGATTGGTGTCTTGTCGGCGACCACATCCCCGACGAAGCTCAGCGGTTCAGTGAGATCCAGGCGGAGGTCACGAACCTCCACGACTGGGCCGGGATTCCGACGACGAAGCACATCATTCCCGCGAAGGGGCGCGGCCCGCGCGGATTTTCTGTTGAGCTCCCCGACGCGCCGCAAGCATTCCTAATCAGCCCGTCGGGGCAGGTCCGCTTGGAACCGTCGGCGACGATCTCGCCACCGGCCTTCGACGGCTTTAAAGTCACGACGAACACCGCCGCGGTGTTCAATATTGACGGCGGTCTGGTCCTAACCGACGCCCTTTCTCAGGTCGCGACACCGATCGCGAGTTTGATGACGCTGCTGTCTGGAGCTGAAAGCTCAGTACGAAGGCTTGGGTTAGCCGAGGGGGACGTTCGCGTGAACGTGCTGGGGTATCAGGTCCATTCGGAGGCGCCAAGAAGTTCTGGTGAGCTCTTTTTGTATCGCGGCGACGTCGGTGATGAGTTCCTACCTCGCTGGTTGGACCTGGCGCCGCGGGTTTCTCCAGTCCCTCAGATCCTCGCTGCTGCGTGGAGCGGTGAGTTCGCCACCGTTGAGACCGAGGCGCTCACGCTCGCGACCGCCGCTGAAATGCTTCACCGTCGGCTTCACCCGAATGCGAAGCGCTTCGACGAGGAGCAAGTCGGGCAAGCGGTTGAAGCGCTGCGTAACTCGGAGGTTGGGGAACCGGTCAAGAAGAGCTTGGAAGACGCGTTAAGGACATGGTGGGCCGACAAGTCGTACCCCCAGCGGCTCAAAGAAATCGCTGAGCCCGTTGCCGAGGCAGTGCCGTCCGCCGTTGGGAGAATCGGCCGGTGGAAAGAGGCTGTGCGTGACCAACGTGTTTCTGGCGCCCACGGTCTGGGTGAGGAGGAATCTGGGCATACCGCAGACATCCTTGATGTCCATGCACTCAACCAGTCGCTGCGGTGGGTTCTGACGTTCAGGCTCCTTCTCGAGGCTGGCGTTGCGCCAGAGCAGCTTGCCGCTGCAGCGCAGCGCAGCGAGCGATATGAGACCGCGGTACGAAGGTGGAACGACCGGCTGCCGCGCATTTTCGGCTGATTCTTACCGGCCATGGAATCGATTCGCACACCGCAACGCGTCTGCCGTGCTCGGCGCAGCGGAAAGGCAGGGGGCGAGTTCTGGATTCACTGCAGCTCGGAACCGAGTACTTGTCATAAGGTCTGGTTACCGGTGCTCGATGTGGGTGGCAAGGCGACACGAGTTTTCGGACACTGCTGCCCTGCGGAAACGACTGGTTCTGTGAGTGTCGCGAAATCGATCGCTAGCTAGCGGACGCGCTCGGACGGGGGTTTGACTACCTTGAGCCACCGTCGTGAGGTGGGGTCGTCACGTCCCACGCTGACTTGCGGATACGAGATGAAGGTCGCTTCGTCGATGTAGGGCGGGACCGTGGCTCTTTCTGGTGACGTCCTGCCGTGTGTCAGTTGAAGCCTCCGGACGGTGTCGTGGCCTGCTCTCTTTGCCACATGACGATGGTCAGTTCGGCGTAGAGGACGGTGTGGTCGTCCTGATCGGTCAGCCGCATCTCCATCTTCACTCGCCCGCGTGTTCCGTCGAGAGTGACCTCGGCAATTTGGGCGGTTCCGGTGAGAACGTTGCCGGGTCGGACGGGCACCGGGAACCGTACCTTGTCGAATCCGAGCCCGGCGATCACTGCCCATTGGTTGAGCACTGTTTGTGTGAGCAGCCGTTGAGCGATGGCGATGGTGTGTACCCCGCTGGCGATGAGTCCGCGGAAGTGTCCCTGATCGGCCGCTTCCTCATCGATGTGAAACCACTGTGCGTCCCAGCGTGTGGCGAAATCCACCAGTTCGGCCTTGGAGACGGTGTGATCGCCCAGTTCGAGGATCTGGCCCGGGGTGAAGTCTTCGGCGTAGACGGACGGACTTGGGGGAGTGGCGTTCACAGCGACCTGGCTACGAGCAGCTTCATGATCTCGTTGGTGCCGCCGTAGATCCGCTGCACGCGGGAGGCGGTGTACATCTGGGCGATGGGGTACTCCATCATGTAGCCGTAGCCACCGAACAGCTGTAGGCACTTGTCCACCACGCGGCACTGCATGTCGGTGGCCCACAGCTTGATCATCGAGGCGCCGGCGGCGTCGAGGGTGCCGTCGATCTGGCGGCGGATGCCGTCGTCGATCAGCGCCTTGCCGGCGTAGACGTCGGCCTTGCACTCGGCTAGTACGAACTGGATGTTCTGGAAGTCCAGGAGTTTCTTGCCGAACGCATCGCGCTCTTTGACGTACCGGATGGTCTCGATCACCGCGGCCTCGGCCACTGCCACGCCGGCGACTCCGATGATGAGTCGCTCCCGCGGCAACTGGGTCATGAGTTCGGCGAAGCCGGAGCCCTCCTCGCCAAGGATGTTCTCCACCGGTACCCGCATGTCGTCAAAGAAGAGTTCGCGGGTGTCCCATCCGTGCATGCCGATCTTCTCGAGGACGGCGCCGCGGGAGAAGCCCGCGACGTTATTGTCGACCTCGGCGACTAGTAGGGAGATGCCCTTGCCGCCGGCCGCTGGATCGGTCTTGGCCACGATGACAACCAAGTCGCAGTGGGTGCCGTTGGAGATGAAGGTCTTGGCGCCGTTGACCACGTAGTGGTCGCCGTCGCGGATCGCTGTGGTCTTGACGTTCTGCAGGTCTGAGCCGGTACCAGGCTCGGTCATGGCGACGGCCACCACTTTCTCGCCGGAGGCGAGCCCGGGTAGCCAGCGGCGCTTTTGCTCCTCGGTCCCGTAGGCGTTGATGTAGTGGCTGACGATCGTGGAGTGCACGGTGAAGCCGAACGCGCTGTCGTGCGCGTACGCCAGTTCCTGGGCCACTACAGCCTCGTGGCCGAAGTCGCCTCCCCCGCCGCCGTCCTTTTCGGCGATGTCGGTGAGCAGTAGGCCTGCCGCTCCGGCTCTGTTCCAGAGTTCGCGGTCGACGTGGCCCTGCCGGGCCCAGTCCGCCTGGCGGGGGGTGACTTCTCTGGCGAAGAAGGCGCGGGCGTGGTCCCGTAGCAACTCGTGGGACTCGGTTTGCCAGGTGGGGCGGTGGTCGGGGAACAGGGTGGTGGTCATGATCTTGTCCTTGTCGGTCCGGGTCAGCGGCCGGTGAAGTTCGGCGAACGCTTGGCCACGAAGGCGGCCTGGCCCTCGTGGCTGTCGTCTGAGGCGAGTGAATAGACGAAGTTGCGCTTTTCGTGCTCGAGCCCTGCGGCTATCGACCCGGTCTGCGCGGCCAGGGCGGCGTCTTTGGCCAGGGCCACGGCCAGCGGGGAATTAGCCGAGATCCGCTGCGCCAGGGCGATCGCCTGTTCGACGACCTCGTCGTCGTCGACCACCTTTCCCACCAGGCCGAGGGTGGCGGCCTCGGTCCCGGTGACCAGGTCGCCGCTGAGCAGCAGTGCCATGGCGCGAGGTTTGCCGAGCGCCCGGATGAGTCGTTGGGTGCCGCCGCCGCCGGGGATGACGCCGAGCTTGACCTCGGGTAATCCAAGGCGGGCACCCTGGCCGACGATGCTGGTGTCGCAGGCCAGGACGAGTTCGAGCCCGCCCCCCAGGGCCAGGCCCTCGACGGCTGCGATCACCGGTTTGGGGAAGTTCTCCAGGTCGGCCCATAGAGTCCCCCCGGAGGCCCGCCGCTGCCCGATCAACGGATCGGCCCGCAGGGCGTCGAACGCGGTGATGTCTGCTCCAGCGCAGAACACGCCGCTCGCGCCGGCCAAAACTATGGCGCGCACGGAGTCATCGGTCCGCAGCTCGGCTAGGTGCCCGTTCAAGGCTGCGAACACCGCGGCGTTCAGTGCATTCCGGGCCTCGGGTCGGTTGATGCGCAGGATCGCGACGGCTCCGCGTCGTTCGCTGCGCACCACATCATCGTGTCCGCTCCGGTTGTTCATTCCTCGGCTCCCCGGTAGAGATCGGCGTGGTCGGTGCGTAGCGTCTTTTTGTCCAACTTGCCGACGCTGGTGCGCGGCAGCGCGTCGGCGAAGATGACGGTGTCGGGCAGTTGCCACTTGGCGAACTTGTCTTCCAACACGGCGTGGATGTCGTCGACGTCAAGATCGGCACCGTCTTCTTGGACGACGATCGCAACCGGGCGCTCTTGCCACTTGGGATGCTCGATCCCCACCACGGCGGCTTCGCGGACCTGTGGGTGGGCGACGATCGCGTTTTCCATGTCGATCGAGGAGATCCATTCGCCGCCGCTTTTGACCACGTCCTTGATGCGGTCGGTCAGCTTGAGGTAGCCGTCGGGGCGGATCGTGCCGGCATCGCCGCTGCGCCACCACCCATCGGCGAACGCGCCGCCTTTGTCTTCCATCTTGTGGTAGCGCTCGATGATCCACGGGCCGCGCATGAGCACCTCGCCCTGGGAGACACCGTCGTGGGGTAGTTCGGTTCCGTCCGGTCCGACGACCTTGATGTCGATCCCGTTGACCAGCAGACCCTGGGCCCGCTTGAGATCCCACTTCTCCTTCTCACTGAGCACGTCCCGCAGCGTGTGCTTCAGGCCTGCGTTGACGGTGACCAGCGGAGTGGTCTCCGTGGCGCCGTAGGCGTGGATGATGTCGGCGCCGGTGAGGTCATGGAAGCCGCGCATGAGCGTGAGCGACGGTTCGGTCGCCCCGGACAGCAGACGGGCGCGGCTGAAGTCCGGGCGCGTCTTGAGTGTGCGGATGTAGTCGAGCATCGGCTCGAAGATCGCGGGGGCACCGTTGGCTACGGTGACGGACTCGGAGATCATCGCGTCAACCAGCACAGAGGTGTCCTCGGCCGTATACCGTCCGGGCAGCACGACCTTGGCGGCCGAGTAGATGGCCGACTGCGGCAGTCCCCAGCCCTGGCCGTGGAACATCGGGGTGATGACCATGACGGTGTCGTCGTCGCCCATCTTCAACTGCGCTGCCTCGGCAAGAGTGTGGAGGTAGATTCCGCGATGGGAGTAGTACACGCCCTTGGGGCGGCCGGTGGTGCCGGTGGTGTAGCACGCGCTGTACGCCGAGGTTTCGTCGATCATCGGCCAGTCGAAGGTCGATTCCGCGGCCGTCAGCGCGTCTTCCCAGTGGACGACCCCGGGCAGCGTGGTGGAGATCTCCGAGAGTGGCTTGTCCGTCATGACCACCCAGGTCTTCACCCCGACGCCCTGCTCGACCAGCGCCTCGGCCACGGGCAGCAGGGACTCGTCGACCAGCACGATCGAGGTTTCGGCGTGGTCGGTGACATAGGCCAGGTCCACCGGGGCGAGCCGCAGGTTCATCTGCAGCATCACCGATGCGATACCGGGAATCGCCCAGTACAGCTCCATATGGCGTTTGGAGTTCCAATCCAGGATTCCCACCACCGTTCCGGGGCCGGCCCCCAGCCCGGAGAGCGCGTGGGCCGACTTGCCGACCCGCTCGAACATGTCTGCGTAGGTGTAGCGGTCCCAGCCCCCGTCGATGGTGCGAAATACGATCTCCTGCTCGGGGTAGGTCCGGGCGGAGTGCCGCAGCAGGGTGGTGGTGTTGAGCTGGTAGCTGTCACCGTGTGTCGACGGCAGACCGGTGACGATGGGGTGGGACGTCATGTTGGTGCTCCTGAAGTGGGGTTGGGACGGTGGCTGGGACGGAGGGGGCTCGTCAGAGGCGTTCGATGATGGTGGTGTTAGCGGTGCCGTGGGCTTCGCAGATGGTCTGTAGCCCGTATCGGCTGCCGGTGCGTTCGAGTTCGGTCAGCAGGTCCGTCATCATGCGGGCGCCGGTGGATCCGAGGGGGTGGCCGACAGCCACCGAGCCGCCGTTGACGTTGAGTTTGTCGTCGGGGACGCCGAACTCTTTTTGGAACATCAGCGGTACTCCCGCGAACGCTTCGTTGACCTCGAACAGGTCGATATCGTCCACCGTGAGCCCCGACCGGTCCAGGGCCTTGCGGGTGGACTCGAGGATTGCGGTGAACTGGATGATCGGATCGGCCGCGGCGACCGCGTGGACCACGAAGCGGGCGCGGGGGGTGAGCCCGTGGGCCTCGGCGAACTCGCGGTCGGCGATGAGTAGTGCGGCGGCGCCGTCGCTGAGCTGGGAGGAGTTGGCTGCGGTGGTCTTGCCGTCTTCGGCGAACACCGCCCGCAGGGACGCCATCTTCTCTGGGTCGAGCTCGGCCCGGATCCCCTCATCCGCGGTCACGGGCTCGCTGGAGTCATCGAGCGGGTCGCGGCGCAGCGGAACCAGCTGGGTCTCGAAGCGGCCGTCGCGGGTGGCAGCCAGCGCCCGCTCGTGGCTCCGGCGGCTGAAGGCGTCGAGTTCCTCCCGGCTGAGGTCGAAGCGGGTGTTCATCAGCTCACTGGACGGGCCTTGAACCAGCAGTCCGCCGTCGTAGCGGGCCAGTTCGCGGGGGGAGTATTGCGGGCCTAGCGGGGCGCCGGGTTGTAATGAGGATGGCAGCGCCACCTGTGACATCGACTCCACGCCGCATGCGATGGCGAGGTCGTAGGACCCCGCCTCCACACCGTGGGCGGCAAATGCGACAGCTTGCTGCCCCGAGCCGCACTGTCGGTCCACGGTCACGGCCGGCACCGAATCGGGCAGGCCGGAGGAGAGCACCGCATGGCGAGCGATGTTGGAGCTCTGCTGGTCGTGCGTCATCACACAGCCAGCGATCACGTCGTCGATTTTCTCCGGCGCCACATCACTGCGGCGAACCAGTTCACTGAGGGTGGCCCCCAGCAGATCGGCGGGATGCCAGGCGGCCAGCGCCCCGCCGCGCTTGCCGACCGGGGTCCGGACGGCATCGACGATCACGGCCTCGCGGGTGGCTCGGGAACTACGGGGCTGGGGGGAGTCGGTCATGACTGGGCCCTTCCTCAAGGTGGTCAGGTGGTGGGCGCCGTGGGCGCGTGAGTGGTCTGCGCTGTGGCCGGGTGGGCATCGCGAACGGCGGTGAGCGGGATGTCGTGGCGCGCGGCCAGATCCTCCCAGTGGGCCGTGGTGTGCGCGGCGAAGGCGCGGGTGTAGGCGGCGGATGTGCCGTCGCAATCGAGTACTTCTCTGGTGCGGGCCTCGAAGTGCGGTTCGAGTGCCCCCAGGGCGATGTGGCCGTCGGCGGTGGCATAGATGTTGTAGGAGGGCAGAGCCCCGCCCAGTGGTGCTCCATTGCCAAACAGGCCGTGCCGGAGGGCAGCCGCGGAGTCGTACGCGGCCGCGTCGAGAGTGATGCGTTGATGTCCGCCGGAGTCGTGCTGTCCCCGGGCCAGCAGCAGGGCCAGGGCGGCCGAGATGGCCCGCTCCCCACCGACGGTGTCGGCGACCGGGACCAGCGGCAGGTGCGGCGGCCGGATGGTGCCGTATCTCGCCTGATAGGTCAGGTCGTGGCCCGCGACCTCCTCGTCGGCGCCGTCGTAGCCCACGATCTCCACATGGCACAACCGCGGGTAGCGGTCGCTGAGATCGCCGAGGCCGAGTCGGCAGAACGCTGACGGGCGCATGGCGGTCACCAACACGTCCGCCGTATCGAGCAGCCTGGTCAGCTCCTCCAGGCCGCTACGACTTTTGAGGTCGGCCCGACGAACCTCCACTCCCTGTGTCAGTTCTGCGTACCAGGAGGGCGCGGCCACGGCCAAGGCGTCACCCACCGGCGGCTCCACTTTGATCACCGCTGCGCCGAGGTCACGAAGGCCTGCCACGGCCAGCGGACCGGGCAGGTTGGTAGCCAAAGAGACGACCTGTATGCCGGCCAGGGGTCGGAGCGATCTGGGACTCATTTCAGCGACTATACAAGTAGTCAGTAAACTTAGCCACTGTATAGCTTTAGCGATTGGCGCGTCCCCGTAGACTCGTTTGTCGACCGAAGGGAGACCGCGTGGACCGCCCCGCCCAGCACTCCGGCGACCAAGATCTCACCGCCAAAGCGCGAATCCGCAACGCCGCTCTCGAGCTTTACGCGGCCAACGGCGAGGACCGCACACCGATGCGGGCGGTCGCGGCCGCCGCCGGGGTGACTGTCGGGCTGGTGGTCCATCACTACGGGTCCAAAGACGGCCTCCGCGAGGCCGTGGAGCAGATCGTCGTGGAACGTTTCGCGTCGGCTCTTGCTTCGGCGCCGACCGAAGAGTCCGGCGAACAAATCGCTCGCGTGCGGAACGAGGCTGTCTCGGAAATGCTGGTCAGAAACCCGGAGGTGGTCAACTACCTCCGCCGGGCGCTACTCGAACCCGGTGGTCAGCGGGGGCAACTGCTGGAGCGGCTCACCGAACTCACCCACCGGGAGGTCGTTGCGATGCGCGAGACCGGCGCGGCGTCGCGAGGTCGCGCCGACTCCGTCCAGGTGGTCGACGTGATCATCAACCAGATGGGCCGGCTGTTCCTGCAGCCGCTGGTGGATGCCGTCTGGACCCACCTCGGGACCTTTACCCACACCGAGGGGCGCAGCAAGCCCGAACTCGGCGTGAGCGTGTCCGGGGGAGGAGCTGTCGATCGTTCCCACGGGTCAGCCACCTGACTCGAGTTTCACTTTCACTGAACATCTGTACAAGCATCACGCTGGCGGTTACTGTCCCTGCTGTGTCCGGGGTCACATATCCGATCCCGGAGTCATCGACACCTCAGGAGTCACCATGGCCACTCTCGGAGGCGCCCTCGCGCTCAATGCCCGCCGGCACCCGGACAAGACCGCACTGATCTTCGGCGAGAGCACCTACTCGTACGAGCAGCTCGCGGCCCGGATCAATCAGTATGCGCACGCGTTGGCGTCGCTCGGAGTCGGCAAGGGCGACAGGGTGGCACTGCTGAGCCCGAACTCCGACGCGTACATCCTGGGCCTGTACGGAGCGTTCCGACTGGGGGCCATTGCCGTGCCTCTCAACCCTCGCGTGCCGGCCCGCGAACTTCGCTACCTGCTCGAGGACTCCGGTGCGACGGTGCTGCTGTACTCCGAGGGGCTCGCGGTGGTGGTGGCCGGCCTCGACGAACTCGATCCGCTGCCGTCCGCGCCGCAAAGTCTGGTGCTGGACGAGCCCGCCGCGCAGGGCATCGCGCGGCTCGCAGACACCATGCCGACCACCGCGCCGGAAGTGGAGGTCATCGAGGACGACGACTGCATTATCCTCTACACCTCGGGCACGACCGGGCGTCCCAAGGGAGCGTTGTTCGACCATCACCGCATGCTGTGGGTGGGGAACTCGGTTTCCGCACTCGGTATGAATATCTTCGACCGGAATCTGCACGTCGCGCCGATGTACCACTGCGCGGAGCTGGTCCTGTTCGTTATGTCAGGGTTCAGCCTGGGCACCACTCACGTGGTGCTGCCAGCGTTCGAGCCCAAGGCGGTCCTGGATGCGCTGGAGAAGCACCGCATCACCGTGTTCCTGGGCGTGCCCACCATGTACCAGATGCTGCTGCAGCACCCCGAGCTCGGCACGCGCGATCTGTCCGCGTGGCGGCTGGGCTTCTTCGGCGCCGCACCAATGCCGCCGAGCGCGGCGACCAGCTTGCTCGCCACCCTGCCGCACGTGCAGTTCTTCCAGCTGTGCGGCCAAACCGAAGGCGGCCCGACCGGCATCTTCCTCACTCCGGACGAAGTACGCGCCCGCCCAGATGCCACCGGACGGGCGTCCATCACTAACGCCGAGACGCGGATCGTCGACGACGAGGGCAACGACACCGCGGTCGGCGAGCCCGGGGAGATCATTTACCGAGGCGAGACCATCATGAAGGGCTACTGGAACAAGCCCGAGGCCACCGCCGATGCGCTCCGCGACGGCTGGCTGCACAGCGGCGACGTGGCGGTCCGGGACGCCGACGGGTTTATCACGATCGTTGATCGGATGAAGGACATGATCATCACGGGCGGGCGCAACGTGTACTCGGTGGAGGTCGAACAGGCCCTCGCCGGCCACCCGGACGTGGCCGATGTGGCGGTCGTCGGGCGGCCGGACGAGATGTTCGGGGAGAGCCTCATCGCCGTCGTCACCCCGGTCGAGGGCCGCGAGGTCACCTTGGAGTCGCTCCGCGAGTACGGATCCCAGTTCATTGCGGGTTACAAGCTTCCGCGCGAGCTCATCACCCGGCCCATTCCCCGTAACCCCTCGGGGAAGATTCTCAAGCACGTGCTGCGTGATGCAATCACGGAAGGCACAGTCGCCACCAGCTAACAATCGGATAGCTCGTTAGGCTCCTCTACCAAGCCACCTGCCATTTGGCCCGCTCTGGGAGAGGTCGAGTTCGCGGGATACTCGGCATCGCCTACTTGTCATAACGAGGCATTATCGGCCGCATCGCTTTGTCGATCTTTTGACCACAGGTGATTACGACGTAGCCGTCGACTCCTCCGTCCCACCCGGTGTCGTCACCGCTTCCACGGTCATCAGACGCGTGATCTCCTCCCGGTCCGCCTGCGACGGCAGTCCCCACCCGTCTCGGTAGCCGTACAGCTCCCGCAGGGTGACGGCGCGTCGATTGCCGTCGGCGATCTCGATGTCGTCGACAGTGATGAGGCCGGGATGCGCCACACCCGTGGCCTGCGCGATCTTGAACACGTCGCGGCGGAGGGCTTCGATGTAGTCGGCGACGCGGTCGGCCTTGGTCGGGACGTCGAGTCCTCGGGTGAGCCAACGGTTCTGCGTCGCCACGCCGGTGGGGCACCGGTCGGTATGGCATTTCTGCGCCTGGATGCATCCGATCGAGAACATCGGTTCGCGGGCGACGTTGACCATGTCGCATCCGAGCGCCATCGCCACCACCGCGTTGTCGGGCAGGCCGAGTTTGCCGGCACCGATGAAGGTGACGTCGTCGGTCAAGCCGGCTTCGGCGAATGTCGCGTAGCCCCGCGCGAAGCCGCTGCGGAACGGAAGCGATACGGCGTCGGCGAACACCAATGGTGCAGCGCCGGTTCCACCTTCGCCGCCGTCGATGGTGACGAAGTCGACTCCGCGGTCGGTCTCGCTCATCTGGCGTGTGAGTTCGTCCCAGAAGGTCGTGTCGCCCACGGCGGACTTGATCCCCACGGGAAGTCCCGTTTCGGCTGCGAGCAGTTCGACCCAGTCGAGCAGGCTGTCGATGTCGTGGAACTCCGTGTGGCGCGACGGGCTCACGCAGTCCTTGCCGACGGGGATTCCACGGACCTCGGCGATCTCCGGGGTGACCTTGGCTCCGGGTAGCAATCCGCCCAGTCCGGGCTTGGCGCCTTGGCTGAGTTTGATCTCCAGGGCACGCACGGGTGCCGATTCGACGACCCGCTTCAGTCGTGCGAGGTCGAAGTGTCCGTCCTCGTCGCGGCACCCGAAATAGCCGGTGCCGATCTGGAAGATCAATTCTCCGCCGTTGCGGTGGTACGTCGTCAGGCCGCCTTCACCGGTGTTCTGCAGGCATCCGGCCGTCCCGGCACCCCGGTTGAGTGCTTCCACGGCGGCACCGGACAGCGAACCGAAGCTCATCGCCGAGATGTTGACGAACGACTCGGGACGGAAGGCACGGGTACGTCCCCGGGCAGCGCCGAGCACCTTCGCGGACGGGAGCGACACCTTGTCGCCCCCGTGAGGGGCACTCGACGGCGGCAGGTCCGAGAACGTGCGGTGCTTGATGATCGTGTACCCGTCGGTGTACTCGATGTCGTTGTCGCTGCCGAATCCGAAGGTGTTGGTGACGTTCTTCGACGAAGCGTATATCCACCGGCGCTGATCGCGGTTGAACGGCCGTTCCTCGTTGTTGTTCGTCGTGATGTACTGCCGCAGTTCGGGTCCCAGCGACTCCAGCAGATAGCGACCGTGCCCGAGAATCGGGAAGTTGCGTAGCAGCGAATGTCGCTTCTGCACAAGATCGTAGGCACCGACAGCGGCCGCCGCAGCGGCCGGGATTCCGAGCATTTTCGACCGTCCCATTTCCCGAGAGTACGTCCGGGTGGGGCTGCGCGATGCGGGTCCGGGCGTAATCGCCGACCCGTTTCGGCAGGCGGCGGACCGGGGTACTCCTCGGCAAACCGTGCGTGGGGAGAGGTGATCGAATGCGGAACCGTGACCGGCGGGCCGACTACGACGAAGGCGACCTCGAGGTCGAAGACCGGAAGAAGGCCGCAGCGGGTGTCACCGGCGTCGCCGTGGCGGTGAAGCGATCCCTCGAGCAGATGGGGCTGGTGCGTTCGGTCGAGGCACTGCTCGAGTTGAACCAGGCCGAAGGGTTCGACTGCCCGAGTTGCGCGTGGCCCGATCCCGACCCCGGTCATCGCAAGATCGCCGAGTTCTGCGAGAACGGCGCCAAGGCCGTCGCCGAGGAGGGCACCAAGCGACGTGCCGACCCGAGCTTCTTCGCCAGGTACAGCATCGCGGAACTGGCCGAGCACAGCGAGCTGTGGCTCGGCAAGCAGGGCCGCATCACGCATCCGATGGTCAAGCGGCCCGGCGCCACGCACTACACCCCGATCGAGTGGGACGAGGCCTTCACCCTCATCGGTGAACAGCTGAAGTCGCTGGACAGCCCCGATCAGGCCACCTTCTACACGTCCGGACGGGCATCGAACGAAGCGGCCTTCGTGTACCAGCTGTTCGCGCGGGCGTTCGGGACCAACAATCTGCCCGACTGCTCGAACATGTGCCACGAGTCCACGAGCATCGCGCTGCAGGAGTCGATCGGCATCGGCAAGGCCAGCGTCACGCTCGACGATGTGCACCACGCCGAGCTGATCATCCTGCAGGGGCAGAACCCCGGCACCAACCACCCGCGCATGCTCACCGCACTCGAAGAGGCCAAGCAGAACGGCGCGAAGATCCTGACGATCAACCCGCTGCGCGAAGCGGGGCTGGTCAACTTCCGGAACCCGCAGACACCGCGCGGCGTGCTCGGTCGGGGAACGGATCTGTCCGACCTGCATCTGTCGATCAAGGTGAATGGCGACCTCGCGCTGCTGCAGGCGTTCGGGTCGCTGCTCGTCGAATGGGACGCGCTCGACCACGACTTCGTGCAGAGCCGCACCCGGGGATTCGACGAATGGGTCGAACACGTCCGGGACATCGACTGGGGCGAGGTGGTCGCCGCGACCGGCCTGTCGCGTCAGCAGATCACCGAGGCCGCGCAGATGCTGCGACGCTCGAAGGCAACGGTCTTCTGCTGGGCCATGGGCCTGACTCAACACCGCAACGCGGTCGCGACCATCAAGGAGATCTGCAATCTCGCATTCGCGCAGGGCAACATCGGTAAGCGCGGCGCCGGCCTCATGCCCGTGCGCGGACACTCGAACGTCCAGGGCGACCGCACGATGGGGATCTGGGAACGCGCGCCGCAGAGTTTCCTCGACGCGGTCGAGAAGGAGTTCGGTTTCGATCCTCCTCGTGAGAACGGTTACGACACGGTCGATTCGATCAAGGCGATGCGCGACGGCAAGGTGCGGTTCTTCCTCGGCCTCGGCGGCAACTTCGTGCAGGCGGCACCCGACACCGCTGTCACCGCGGAGGCGATGGCAGGTATCGACATGACGGTGCACATCTCGACGAAACCCAATCGTTCCCATCTGGTCTGCGGCAGAACGGCATTGATCCTCCCGGCGCTCGGGCGTACCGACAAGGACGTCCAGGCCTCGGGACCGCAGTTCGTGTCGGTCGAGGACACGACGTGCGCGGTCCACGCCTCCCGAGGACCGCTGAAACCGCCCGGCGGGCACGTGCGTTCGGAGGTCGCGATCATCACGGGCATCGCCGAGGCCACGCTCGGCGACCGCTACGGGATCGACTGGAAGGCGATGCGCGACGACTACGCGAACATCCGCTCGCGCATCTCCCGCGTCGTCCCGGGTTGTGAAGGGTACGAGGTCAACGTCCGGCGTCCGGGAGGATTCATCCTGCCGCATCCGCCCCGCGACACCCGAATCTTCGAGACAGATTCGGGTAAGGCGGAATTCGCCGTCTCGCCGGTAGAAGTGGTTCAGGTCCCGCCGGGGCATCTGTTGCTGCAGACGATGCGCAGCCACGACCAGTTCAACACCACCATCTACGGCCTCAGCGACCGCTACCGCGGGATCGAGGGCGGCCGTCGCGTCGTGTTCATGCACCGGGACGACATCGCCGCACTGGGTTTCGACGACGGAGACTTCGTCGACCTGTTCACACGATGGGACGGCGACGACCGCGAACGGTGCGCCACGAGGTTCCGGATCGTCGAGTACGACCTGCCGAGGGGAAGTGCGGCCGCCTACTATCCGGAGACCAACCCTCTCGTCCCGCTCGATTCGACTGCACTGAAGAGCAACTGCCCCACCTACAAGTCGATCGTGATCTCCCTGGCTCCTGCCGGACGCGACGAGTGCCCGGACGCGCTCGGAACCGCGCCCGCGGGATCGGACTGGTCGCACAAGACGACCCCGGAGCCGAAGCACCTGTCCTGACCGTCGGTCAGGACGCCTCGAATGCTCCTTCGCGCAGCAGTGTTTCGGCCGTCACGAAGGCCGCAGCGCGTCGCCTCACGGTGGGCGGTGCCGGTGGGTTGCCGTTCCACTGGTCGAACAGCGTGCTCAGGCTCAGTGCGATGCGCTCCGGCGACTCCCAGTGACGCCACGCATCGAAATCTTTCGTGAGCAAGAGTTTCCGCGCTGTTTCGAGCGGGGTGAGTCCGGCCCGGTGATGATCCTGGGCGGCATCGCGCAGCCACAGCCAGTAGTCGCGCAGTGCTCGGATCTCCGCCGCACCACAGGTCGGCCCGTGCCCGGGTACGTACACGTCGGCGTCCCAGCCGAGCAGCCGATCGAGCGCCGACAACCAGTTGCCGAGCGGGCCGTGCCACAGGATCGGCGTCGACCCGATGAACAGCAGGTCGCCGGTGAAGACGACCCCGGCATCGGCCACGCGGACGACGAGGTCGCCGGCCGTGTGGCACGGTCCGAGTTGCTCGAGTTCGATCGTGCGACCACCGATGTCCAGTGAGGTGGCGGTCGCGAAGGTCGTGTCGGGCATCCGCGGGGTGCGGCGCGGGAATCGGGCACCGCCGCGGACCCGCGCCATGTAGGCACCGGCCGCACCGATGGGGCCGGGGACGCGCCGGATCAGGGAGCCCGTGCCGGCCAGCACGGTGAGGGCGCGCGGTGGAAGATCCTCGCGCATCCCGTCCAGTGCGGCGGCGCTGGTGGTGATCCGCGCGTCGGGCGGCAGCGTGTCGTTGCCCCACCAGTGGTCACCGTCGCTGTGGGTGTTCACCGCGTCGGTGATCGGAGCATCGGCGACCAGCGGTGCCTGCGCCTCGGCGATGCGCTGCGCCCATGCGACGTCCCATGCGGTATCGACGACCAGCGACGCCGTTCCCGGTGCGACGACCAACCCGGTGTTGGCCTCACCCCAACCGCCGGGGGTGCGCACGAACGCCCAGACCCCGTCACCGACCTGCTGCAATCCACTCATGTCGACCTCCCGGCCCGCCACCCTACCGAGGTGTCCGTTTCGTGCGCCTTCGGCTCGGGTAGCCGACGATCAACCGTCATCCACAGGAGCCGACAGACATGAGACTCAGTACCGTTCTCGCGACCGCCGCTGCCACCACGACCACCGCGATCGTCGGATCGATCGCCTCCCAGGACACGAACTCCCGGTGGTACCGCAAGTTGCGTAAGCCCGGTTTCCAGCCTCCGGTCGCGGCGTTCCCGATCGTCTGGACGGCGCTGTATGCCGATATCGCTGTCACCTCGGCCGTCGCGATCGACGAGTACACCGACGCCGACGACTATGCGGGTCGTCGCAACTACATCGCGGCTCTGGCTACGAATCTCGTTCTCAACGCGTCGTGGTCGTGGGTGTTCTTCAAGTGGCATCGGTTGATGCCTGCCACTGTGGTCGCCGCCCTACTCGCCGCCAGTACCGCGGATCTGACGCGCCGGACGGCCGAGGCGAATCCGGCTGCGGGCGCCGCGCTGGCTCCGTACTCGGCGTGGACGGCGTTCGCCACGCTGCTGACCGGACGGATCACGCAGCTCAACCGCTGATCCGCGTGAGTCAGGACGGTAGATCGCGTTCGTGACATATGCGGCGACGTCGGCGTGGGTCATGTGCCGGGCGGGGGAGAGCAACTGGCTGAAGACCACGCCCACCATGAATTCCACTGCTGTCTCCGGGGTCGGCCCGAGGTGCCCAGCCAGGGGGTGGGCCGGTGATGTGCTTCAGTGCCCCCTCGGTGACGATGTCGACCAGTGTGCTGCCCTTTCGGAGCGGATGAGCCACGGTTCGTCGGCGAATCGCAGGCGACCGAGGACAAGTTGTTCGAGAGTGTCGAGCTCGTGGTTCACGATGACGCCCAGCAGATGGCCCTTCGATGCGTACCGGCGATAGATGGTGGACCGTGGTGGTCGGCTGCACGGGCCCGCGACGATCCCGATTCCCGAGCTCGGATTCGTCCACGACTTCGCGCTGACCGATCGGCACATGGTGTTCGTGCTGGGACCCTTGCTGGTTCGGAATCCCGTCCCGGTTGCACTGGGGTTGCGCCCTTCGACGATGCGTTGTCGTACCGACCGGAACTCGGCACCACCATCGTCCTGGTGTCGCGGGACGGTGGTGACCCGGCGACCTTCGAACACGACGCGCTGTTCCACTTTCACGTCACCAACGCCCACGAGGCCGGCGATCGCACCGTCGTCGAACTCGTCGCGCACGATCCGGCCGGCGGCTGGGAAGGGTAGAACGGTCACCTGCGCAACTATCGGGGCGATGCCGGACCGGCCTTCGGCGGCACGCTCACTCGGCTGACCGTCGACCGCAGGGCCCGCCGCATCACCGCCACCGCGCTCGACGATCACGGATGCGAATTCCCTCGACTCGACCCGCGGTTCGCCACCACCGAGCATCGCTACAGCTACACCGCGTCGGCATCGGTCCCGGGAGGGGATCCCGACTCGGTCACCATGATCGATCACCGTACGGGCACGACGAACCGGTACACGGCCGAGGCCGGCACCACCGTCTGTGAACCTCTGTTCGCACCGGCAGCGACGCCGAGGGCGGCGGCTGATCGCTGACGCTCGAACACCAGCCTGCGCGCAGGGGCAGCAGGCTTCTCGTCCTGCGCGCCGACCGACCGGGCGACGGACCGGCCGCGGCGGTGATCCTGCAGCACTACGTGCCGATGACCTCCCACGGCGCGTTTCGGCCCGACAGTGGCGCTACCTCCGACCGGCGGTAGGCCGATGGGCATCTCATTTCTGACGGATCTACCGTTGCGGTTCAACCGGTTCCGGCTGGTACCTGAAGCGCCGACGTGTGGCGTAGATCAGCGCGCCCACTGCGATCACGGCCGTACCGGCGAGCACCGATGAGCCGGGCAGCGTGAACGCCAGGGTCAGGCATCCGGCCAGCCCGAGTGAAGCGATGATGCGCCCGCGTCGCCCGCCCGGAAGCGTCCAGGCGGAGGCGTTGGCGACGGCGTAGTAGACCAGCACCCCGAACGACGAGAATCCGATCGCGGCACGGACATCTGCGGTTGCGGCGACGACCGCGACGATCACTCCGACAGCGAGTTCGGCTCGATGTGGCACCGCGAACCGGGGGTGCACCGCGGCCAGCGCGTGCGGCAGATGCCGGTCCCGTGCCATCGCGAAGGTGGTGCGCGACACTCCCAGCACCAGGGCGAGCAGTGAACCCAGAGCGGCAACGACGGCCCCGGCGCGCACCACCGGCTCCAACCACTCGACCCCGGCCGCGGTCACCACACTCGACAACGGTGCAGTCGCTTCGGCCAGCGTGCGAGGGCCCAGTACCAGCAGCGCGACCGAAGCGACCGCCAGATAGACGAGCAGGGTGACGCCCAGTGCCATCGAGATCGCGCGCGGTATCGTGCGCGCCGGTTCGCGTACCTCCTCGCCGAGGGTGGCGATCCGCGCGTACCCGGCGAAGGCGAAGAACAACAACCCGCCCGCCTGCAGCACCCCGCCCACGGTGATGTCGGTGCCGAACCCGAGTCGGGCCACCTCGGTGGAGCCGGAGGTAGACCCTGCGACAACCACCGCGGCGAGTACGGCCAGCACGATCGCCACGATGATCCGGGTCGCCAGTGCCGACTTCTGGACACCGCGATAGGTCACCGCCGTGAGCAACACGACCGCGGCGACCGCAACCGCGTGCGCCTGCTCGGGCCAAATGTAGAGGCCGACGGTCAACGCCATGGCCGCGCACGAGGCGGTCTTGCCGACCACGAAACACCAGCCTGCCAGATATCCCCAGAACTCGCCGAGCCGTTCGCGTCCGTACACATATGTGCCACCGGAGACCGGGTACCGTGCCGCCAGCCGTCCCGACGAGGACGCATTGCAGTACGCCACGATTGCCGCCACCGCGAGCCCGATCAGCAGGCCCGACCCCGCAGCTCCGGCTGCGGGCGCCAGGGCCACGAAGATCCCCGCCCCGAGCATCGATCCGAGGCCGATCACGACTGCGTCGGCCGCCCCGAGGCGCCGTTGTAACCCCTCGGGCGTGCCCGTCCCTGTCGTCTCCGACATCACGGCTCCTTCGCGCGCATCCAAATTGAATCAAAATGATTTGATGTATCTGGTGCTATCATCGGGTGATGAAGTCGGTGCGTCAACCTGTCCCGGCCTTCGTGCAGTTGGCCGCCCACCCGGTGCGGTGGCAGCTGCTCGCGGCGCTGTCCGGCGGCGACTATCGGGTCCGGGAGATGGTGTCACTGGTCGGGGAGCCGCAGAACCTCGTCTCCTATCACCTCCGCCTGCTCCGCGACGGCGGGCTGGTGCGGGTTTCCCGCAGCAGCTTCGACGGCCGCGACAGCTACTACCACCTCGACCTCGACCGGTGCACCGAGATGCTGGTCGGCGTAGGTGCCGCACTGCATCCGGGGTTGGGGTGCAACCGCCCGCCTGTGACGTTCACATCCGAGACGCCCTCACCGGTGCTGTTCGTGTGCACAGGCAACAGTGCGCGCTCCGCAATCGCGGAAGCTCTGCTCCGGCAGCGCACCGGCGGGACCGTCGACACGACCAGCGCAGGCACCTGCCCGAAACGGAACATGCACCCGAACACGGTGCGGGTGCTGCGAGAAGAATTCGGGATCGACATCGCCGACCGACATCCCCGCCACCTCGACAGCCTCGCCGGCCGCCGGTTCGGCACGGTGATCACCTTGTGCGACAAGGCCCGCGAGGTATGCCCCGAATTCGACGGCGAGACTCGCCGGATCCACTGGAGTATCCCCGACCCGGCGGCGGCCGGCGGTGCCGACGAAGAGACCTATCCGGCCTTCCGTGTCATCGCGGCCGAGATCGACACCCGCATCCGATATCTGTGCGAGACCCATGCCGTCACAACATGACCAGGAGCAACCGATGACCACTACCGACGAATACGTCAGCGTCCGATACCTCGTCGACGACGTGCCCGCGGCCGTCGCCTTCTACACCCGTTATCTCGGCTTCACCGTGCTCACCCACCCCGCGCCCGCTTTCGCCGATGTGATCAGGGGTTCGCTGCGGCTGCTGCTGTCCGGGCCGGCGAGTTCCGGGGCCCGCGCCACCCCCGAGGAGTTCGTCGGTCCGGGCCGTAACCGGATCCACCTCGTCGTCGACGACCTCGACGCCGAGATCGCTCGCCTGCGTGGTGCCGGCATAGAACTCCGAAGCGATGTGGTGACCGGTCCGGGCGGTCGTCAGATCCTGCTCGCCGACCCCGCCGGCAATCCGATCGAACTGTTCCAGCCGGCGGCCGACAGATGACCGACCCCGAAGCGCCGACCCGCGATGGGTAATGATGGAGGCATGCTGGAAACACCCGTCGTCATCGGTATCGGATCCATCTGCGTGGGGTTCGTCTTCTTCATGCTCGCCGCGACGGGGACGCGATCACGCTGGGACAAGAAGATCACGATCACGCTGTTCGCGCTCGCCATCGTCTTCATGACGATCATCCCGGTGATCGGCGCGGTGGGGTTCGCGGCCTGACCCTCCACGGCCGAAGTACTCGCACACCGCGGATCACCGTGGGAGTATCCACCGCAGGAAACCGAACAGGGAGGTCGCGGTGGGTGGCGTCAGCGGTGAATTGAAAGACGAACTGACGAAGCGTCTTTCGTCGGTACTCGACGGCAGTTGGACGCTGCGGCGCATCGAACGGCTCACCGGTGGTGCGAGCCGCGAGACCTGGGCGATCACCGCGGTGTCGGCCACCGGCGACACCCGGGAGTTGATCCTGCGCCGCGACCCGCCAGGACGCGAGGACGCACGCAGGATCGCAATGGAAGCGGCGTCCTTCGACGAGGCCGCCCGCATCGGCGTGCCCGTGCCCGACGTGATCGACCGCAGCGGCGACGAACCGCACCCCGGGATCGGCGCCTACCTCGTGATGTCGAAGGTGCCCGGCGAGGCACTGCCGCAGAAGTTGTTGCGCGACGAGAATCTGGCCGAGGTCCGCGCCGCACTGCCCTACGAACTCGGACGCATCCTCGCCCGGATCCACCGCATGGACATCGAGGCCGTACCGAACCTGCCCGAACACGACCCGCTGACCTCCCTGTTCGACGAGTACCTCACCAACGGCAACCCCGTGCCGACGCTCGAGGCCGCGTTCGCGTGGCTCCTCCGCAACCGTCCACCGGCGACCGGGAAAGCGTTCGTGCACGGCGACTTCCGCAACGGGAACCTCCTCGTCGACGCGGAGGGCGTGCGCGGGGTGCTCGATTGGGAACTGGCGCACGTCGGTGACCCGATGGAGGACCTCGGGTGGCTGTGCACCCGGACCTGGCGTTTCGGTTCGCCGCATCCGGTGGGCGGATTCGGTTCCCGCGACGACCTGTTCCGCGGGTACGCCGACGAATCGGGCGAGAGTCCCGACCCCGAGGTCCTCCACTGGTGGGAGGTCTACGGCTCGCTGCGGTGGGCGGTGATCTGCCGGATGCAGGCCGCCGCAGCGGCGACGGGAGGCGACAACACCCTCGAACTGCTCGCCATCGGCCGGCGCGTCGCCGAGTGCGAACACGACCTGCTGGACCTGCTCGACGTCCCTCCCCACGACGAGACGGAGACTCCGCCCGCCACCCCACAGTTCCTGGGAGCACCGCCCGTCGAGGAGCTGCTCGGGGCAGTGCGCGAGTTCGTCCTGGAGGTCGGGGCGGGCGCCGATGCGAAGACCCGCTACCGCAGCCGGGTGGCGGCGCACGTTCTCGGCATCGCCGCACGGGAGGCCCTCTTCGCCCCGGCGGTGCGGGAGACCTATCGGGTGCGGCTCGCCGGGCTCGGCTACCGCTCCGAAGCCGAACTCGCCCTCGGTGTGCGTGCAGGACGAGATCACCTCGACGACCCGCAGGTCGCCGAGGTGATCAGGGGGTTGGCCGCGAACCGGCTGAAGGTCGCGAACCCGAAATATCGCTGACGGATCAGTGCGTGGCGGCGACCTCCGCGCCGATGCCGGTCTCCGCGCGCACCAGCATCTCCGCGAACTTCTCGTCCTCGAGGCGGCCTCGTCCCCGACGCTTCTCGCCGACGATCGATCCGATCACGCACGCGGCAATGCCGAGCGGCATGGTGACGATCACCGGGAGCTGGATGGTCAGGGGAGCGGGGCCGCTGCCCATCCACAGGGCCTCGGTGAACATCAGGCTCACGACCGTCGAGACGAGACCGGTGAGCACACCCCAGACCGCGCCGGTGGCGTTGAAGCGCCGCCAGTTCAGACTCAGCACGAGAGCGGGCAGATGCGCACTGCCGGCCACCATGAACGCCATGCCCATGAAGAAGGTGATGTTGGTGTCGTCGCCGATGAGCATGGCCAGGCCGATGGCGAGGACGCTGAAGGACACGGCGCCGTACCGGGCGATGCGGGCCTGGGCCTGGTCCTCCCGGGCCTGCTCGTCCGCGTCGAGATTCTCGATCGGTTCCTTCCGCGTGACCGCCGGCCACACGTCGCGGGCGAAGGTGCCGGCCGCGGAGATCACGACACCGGCGACCACTGCGACGATGGACGCGAAGGCGACCGCGGCGACGAGTGCGAGCGCGATGGACCCACCGACCGTGCCGGCTCCGCCACCGAGTTCGGTGACGAGGACGGGTGCCGCAAGGTTGCCGCCGGGCCCGACGAGATCGGTGCCGTTCGGTCCGAGCACGGCCGCGGCGCCGAAGCCCATCACGATGACGATCAGATAGAACAGGCTGCACAGCGCGACGGTCCAGCCGAGCGAGCGACGTGCCGTCGTGGCCTCGGGGACGGTGAAGAACCGGATGAGGATGTGCGCCATTCCGGCGGTGCCCAGGGCGAACGCGAGCGCGTAGGAGACGAGGTTGATCGCGCTGGTCTGGCCGAAGATCAGGCCGGGGGACAGGATCGCGTCGCCCGCGACGGCGTTGTCGGTTGCGGCGTCGAGGACCTTCGGGAATGCGAACCCGAACTGCGCCAGGATGCCGAAGCACACGATGATCGCGAGCACCGACAGGATCGTCGACTTGATGACCTGCACCCAGGTGGTGGCGAGCATGCCCCCCACGAAGACGTAGATGCCCATGAGCGATCCGGCGACCACCACCGACAGCCAGAACGGGATGCCCGAGACGGATTCGAGGAGCACACCCGCGGCGACGAGCTGGGCGAGCAGCACGAAGGTGCCGGTGGCGATCGTGCTCAGCGCGACCGCGACCCGCACGTTCCGCGAGTCGGTGCGGAAGACGAGGACGTCGGCGAGGGTGTACTTGCCGAGATTGCGCATCTTCTCCGCGAGGAGGAACAGCACCGGCAGGAACGAGATGACGGACGTGAACAGGATGACGGTGCCGTCGACGCCCTTGGAGAAGATCAGACCGGTGGTGCCGAGGAAGCTGCCGGCGGAGATGAATTCGCCCGCGATGGCGAATCCGTTCTGCCAACTCGAGATCGAGCGACCTGCGGCGAAGAATCCGTCGGCGCTCTTCGCGCGCCGGGATGCAGCGAAGGTCACCCATAGGGTCAGGGAGATGACGGCGCTGCAGATCGCGATGGCGAGATAATCGGCGTCACCGGTCATGATGCGACCTCCTCGGATGCGGGACGGTTCCGTTCGACGGCCACCACGGCGTCGTCGACGGCGGGGCCGATGTAGGTGCGGGAGAGACGGAAGTACGCCCAGACCAGCACCCAGGTTCCGGCGAACTGGGAGAACACCACCCACAGCGACAGCGGGATGCCGAGGACGACGGTGGCGCCGAGTTGGTCGGGGAACCCGATGAAGGCGACGAGGAAGGACGTGAACAGCACGACGGTAATGCCACCGAGCGTGTTGGTCACGCGGGCGCGTCGGCGACGCAACTCGGCGATCTCGGGAAGACGGAGCATCCGCGACCAGACGAGCTCGTCCTCCGGGGACGAGGTGGGGACGCCGTTCACGGTGTCGGTCATGCCCGCACCGCCGCGCCGCGGGCGCTGTCGAGCGCGAAGAGGTTCTCGTCCCACCCGGCCTCGAGCGGTCCGAAGAAGTGGAAACGCACCTGCTTGACCTTGTATAGCCAGCGGCCGTCGACCTTGACGACCTCGTCGTTGTAGCGACCGGCCGCGATCGCGGGGGTGCCGTCGGTGACGCACGGCTGCCACAGGAACGAGCGCACGGTGGCGCGGTCACCGTCGAGGTCGATCTCGAGGTTCGTGATGAAGTGCCAGAAGGAGGTCAGGCCGCCGTCGGCGAGTCCCGCGAAGAAGGTGCGCATCTCCTCCTTTCCTTGCGGGTGGGACAGGCCGTCGAACTCGCCGTCATCGGTGAACAGCTCCATGAGCGCGTCCCAGTTGCCGTCGTCGAGGTGGCGGCAGTACTGCGCATCGAGCTTCCGGATCGCCTCGAGGTCTTCGAGGTGGGTGATGCGGTCGAGCAGGGACGGTCCGGGATGGGGACTGGACACGGCAGATCCTCCGTTGTGCGTTTTATTAACGTCCGTTCATGTGAGCTGGACCATAACAAGCGTGCGCATGCGCGTCAACGGGAAGGTTCTTGCTGGTCGGCGCGATGTGTGCCTACTGTGCAGGGATGAACAGCCGGTCGAACGGAGCGTCCGCGTCCATTCGGGAACGGATTCTCGAGACCGCGCTCGACGAGTTCTACGAGTGCGGATTCCACGGGGCGACGATGCGCAATATCGCCAACGCCGCAGGTTGCAGCGCTGCCAACGTCTACAACCACTTCGAGAACAAGTCGGAACTGCTCGTGGAAATTCTCCGCCGCGCGAGTGACGAGCAGTTCACGGCGACCCGCAACGCGCTGCGCAAGGTCGGTGACGATCCGGCCGAGCGGTGGCGCGCGGCGGTCGCGGCCCACGCGCTGTACACCGCGCGGAATCCGCGGGCCTGCCTGGTGGCGAATTCGGAACTGCGGTATCTCGGCCCGCTCGACCGCAAGCGCGTGGTGGGCTCACGCGACGCGCAGGAACAACTCTTCGTCGATATCGCGGAAGACGGTGTGGAGCAGGGACTTTTCACGATCGAACGAGTGCATCAAGGGGTCACCGCGGTGCTGACGATGTGCGCCGGCATCCCCCTCTGGTTCCGGGAGAGCGGACCCCTCTCGGCACAGGAGGTCGCCGACGATTTCGCCGGATACGCGCTCAATCTGGTCGGATATTCGCGCTGAACCGTTGACGGGTCATGGGTGCCGTGCTGTACTGGGTGAACAAGCGTTAATGACCTACTCCGGTCCATCGAAGGAGTGCACCTCCCATGACCCACCGCCCCTCGCAGCCGCGCACCGATTCCCCGCGCTATCTCACCGAGGAACGCCTCGCGATCCGCGACCTCGCCCGTGACTTCGCGATGACGAAGGTGCTGCCCGTCGCCAACGAACTCGACCCGGTCCAGGGCGCCATCCCCGACTCCCTCAAGAAGGAGATGGCCGAGATCGGCTTCTTCGGGATCATGATCCCCGAGGAACACGGCGGTCTCGGGCTCGGCGTCTTCGAGTACTGCCTCGTGGCCGAGGAACTGTCGCGGGCATGGATGAGCGTGTCGGGTCTGCTCGCCCGCGGCAACGGCATGGGCGGTGGATTCACCCCCGAGCAGGAGGCGGCACTGCTGCCCAAGGTCGCGCGCGGTGAGTACCTCGGCGCGTACGCCCTGTCGGAGGCCGAGGCCGGCTCCGACGTCGCGAACATCTCGTGCCGCGCCGTGCGCGACGGCGACGACTGGGTCGTCAACGGCACCAAGATGTGGTGCACCTACGCCGACGAGGCCGACTACCTCGTGCTCTTCGCCCGCACCGACCCGAACAAGGACCCGGCCAAGCCGCATCGCGGCATCAGCGCCTTCCTCGTCGAGAAGGAACGCGGCGTGTTCCCCGAGGGCATCTCGGGTACCAAGGTCCGCAAGATCGGCTACTTCGGGTGGAGCACCTGGGAACTGTCGTTCGACAACTTCCGCATCCCGGCCGACAAGATGCTCGGCGAGGAGGGCAAGGGCTTCTACCTCGCCGTCTCCGGCCTCGAGGTGGGCCGTGCCCACACCGCCGCCCGCGCCATCGGCCTCGCCCGCGCCGCGCTCGAGGACTCGATCGAGTATGTGCACACCCGCCGCCAGTTCGGCCGCCCCATCGGCGATTTCCAGCATCTGAGGTTCAAGATCGCGAAGATGGCCGCCGACATCGAGGCGGCACGCCAGCTGATGTACTCGGTCGCCACCGACATCGACACCGGCCGGCGGTGCTCGCTCGAGGCGTCGATGTGCAAGCTCGTCGCCACCGAGATGGCCGAGCAGGTCACCAGCGAGGCCGTGCAGATCCACGGCGGCGCCGGATACACCACCGACTTCCAGGTCGAACGCCATTGGCGCGACGCACGTCTGACGAAGATCTTCGAGGGCACCAGCGAGATCCAGATGCGCATCATCTCCGACGAACTCCTGGGAAGGCCCGAGCAGGCATGAGCGCACACACCGTCATCCGCCCGCTCACCGTCGGGGACCGCACCGCCTCGGAACCCTGCACCGTGGCCGATGTCCTGACCGCCTCCGGTACGGTGGCACCGGCGAACTCACCCGTCCTCGGTGCCCTGGCCGTCGCCTCGCTCGTCCCGTCCGTTCCCGGTGGCGTACCGTCCGGATTCGACTGGAACGCACACGATCCGGTCTCCGCATCGGACGTTGTATCGGCGGACACCGTGATCACCCGCGTGTCCGGACGGACCGCGCGCCGCTACGTCCGGCTCGTGGACCAGGCCGGCACGGTACGCGAATCCGGCACCGAGACATGGACCTTCGACGACGAACAGCCGACGGTTCCCGAACTGGACTTCTGCACACCCGCCTGGGGCGCACTGCTCGCCGAGAGCCTCTCGGAAGACCGGGACTTTGCTTCCTCGCTGTCCACCTGGGACGGCACCATCGGACTGCGCAGCGGCGAGATCGAACTGCACCTGCGCATCTACAAGGGGCGGATCGTCGACGTCACCCGGCGCACCCCGCACGGCGCGACGTTCACCTTCGTCGCGTCCGACCACGCCTGGACCGATCTCGTCCTGTCCGAGGAGAACGACTTCATGCGCCGCGCCATCCGCGGCGAATTCTCCTCCACCGGAGACGGATACGAATACCTACGCCTGACCAAGCCGCTCAACACGATCATCGGGCACGCCCGTGCCCTCGCCCGAAAGGCCCGCTCATGATCGAGGCCCGCTACCTGGAGATCGGCGGAGCGCTCGGCTTCGTCGAGATCGTCACTCCCGACGCACGATCCGGCAACGCGCTCGACGCGACCGATCTGCCCACCGTCCTGTGTATCCACACTGCGGGCCAGAGCGGCGTGCAGTGGCGCCACGCGGCCCGGGATCTCGCCGACCGCGGCTACCGGGTGGTCGTCCCCGACCTGCCCGGCCACGGACGTTCCGAACCGGCACCCGGCGGCCCCGTCACGAGCCTGATCACCTACGGCGACTGGTTGTGCGAGGTGCTCGACGCGCTCGGGATCGACCGGCCGTTCGTCATGGGCTGCTCGATCGGGGGCAAGCTCACACTCGAACTCGCGACCCGCCCGGACCGTCCGCTGTCCGGGGCCGTGGCGATGGAAGCCGAGCCCGGCCCGGGCCGCGTCAACGTCACCGGTCTGCGCCGCGAACTCGAGGACGTCGCCGGACCGTCGCGCTCCGAGCGCACCTATCTGGGAACTCTTGCATCCGTGGGACGTTCGGTTCCGGAGGTGAAGGCGCACACGATCGCGCTCATGCACAAGCGGGAGGACCCGGAGATCTCGTCGTCCGACCTCATCGGCTGGGGAACCCACGACGTGCGCGACCGCCTCGACCGGGTGACCGCACCGATCCACCTCGTCGCCGGCGTCGACGACCCGTGGATCGACCCCGACGCCGTGGCCCGGGCAGCGGACACCATCAACGACGCACTTCCCGGACGCGCCCGCTTCACGGCACTGGCCGGTATCGGGCACTATCCGATGGAGGAGATCGACGACTTCGCCGCGCTCGCCGACACCTGGATCGGTGAACTGCGCCGGGTCGCTGTTCCCGAGGAGGCAGCGCTGTGACCACCACCCGCACCGACACCCTGCCCGCACTGCTCGACGGGCTCGTCGCCGCGAATCCGGATGCCCCGATCGCCTACGACATCGTCGACGACGTGGCGGTGGCCCGCAGCCGCGGAGAGTTCCGCGACCGGGTCGAGGCCGTGCGCAGCGAACTCGACGGCATCGGCCTGCGCGCCGGCCAGTGCATCGCGGTGATGTTGCCGAACTGGTCCGACGCACTCGTGTGGCAGTTCGCGGCCTCCGCGCTCGGTGCCCACGTCATCGGTGTCAACACCCGCTACAACACCCGTGAGGTCGCGCACATACTCACCGCCGCACGACCTGCCGTCGTGGCCGTGCCGGCCGCCTTCCACGGACTCGACCTGTTCGGTCGGCTCACCGAGGCCGCGGCGTCCGTGCCCGATGTGTCCACCCCGGTGGTTGCGGTGGTGCCCGGACCGGCGAACCCCTCGGCGTCCCCGGCCGACTTCGATCTCGGCGGAGGCGCGTGGACGGCCGGCAGCGGCGACACGCGTGGCGCGAGCGCTCCCGAGACCCCCGACACCGCGACACTCACCCCGGCCGGGATCGACGACGATCCCGAGGATCGGATCGCGGTGGCGTTCACGACATCCGGTTCCACGGGCGTGCCCAAGCTGGCCGCACATCGCGGCAACGCGGTCGTCCGTCACGGACGGGCCGACGCCGCGATCATGAAGGTCGCCGAGGGCGACGTGGCGCTGTGCGTGCTCCCGGTCTCGGGTGTCTTCGGTTTCAGTACCGCGATGGCGGCGCTCGCCGGCGGGGGAGCGCTGCTCATGGAGACGGTCTTCGATCCGGATGCGGTCCTGCGCCGGATGCGGGAGGTCGGGGTCACACACGCGGTGGGCGCCGACGACCTGTTCGGCCGTCTCTACGACGCCTGGCACGACGGCGAACGCGTCGATCTGTCGTCATTGCGCTGGGTCGGCATCGCCGACTTCCTCGGCCGCTCCCACGAGATCGCCCGATGGCTGCGCGACGAATTCGGCACCCACACCTCCGGTGTGTTCGGTTCGTCCGAGGTCTTCGCCCTCGCGATGCTGTGGAACGCCGACGATCCGGAATCGGTGCGTTGGAACGGTGGCGGACGCGCGGTCGACACGGCGATCGAACTGCGGGTCGCCGATCCCTACGACGATCGGGTCCTCCCGGCCGGCGAACAGGGCGAACTGCAGTTCCGCGGCCCGAACGTCGTCGACGCCTATCTCGGCAACCCCGACGCCGCCGCGCGCGCGTTCACGGCCGACGGTTGGTTCCGCAGCGGCGACCTCGCCGTCGACCTCGGCGACGGGGGTTTCCGTTACGTCTGCCGGATGGGCGACGTCCTGCGCCTGCGCGGCTTCCTCGTCGACCCCGCCGAGATCGAGACGCGTCTGGCGGAGCATCCCGGCGTGGCCACGGCCAAGGTCGTCGGCATCACCGGCGACGGCGGCTACACGGAGGCGATCGGTTTCGTCGTCCCCACCGACGACGCACCCGCGGACACGACGTCGGTGACCCTTCGGGCCTGGTGCCGCGAGACCCTCGCCGCCTTCAAGGTGCCCACGGCGATCCATGTCATCGAACGGATGCCCACCACGGTCGGGGGCAACGGCTCGAAGATCCGCGCCGTGGAACTGCGCGAGTGGGCCCGCGAGTGGGCCGGTAGCGAACGCGACTTCCGAGCCGGATAGCGTCCTGCGTCGTCACGATCCGCACGCGGTCGCGTCGCTCAGTTGCGGCCCATCGGTGCGGTCGTGGCGACGCGGCCCCTGGTGAGAATCGACAGCGACGCGGCGACCGCGCACAGGGACGCTCCGGCCCACCACGCGTAGGTGTAGGTGCCGAGGTTGTCGCGGATGACCCCGGCTCCGAAAGCGGCCGCCGCGGCACCGATCTGGTGGGAGGCGAACACCCAGCCGAACACGATGGTTCCGCGGTCGCCGAAGACCCGGCGGCACAGCATCGCAGTCGGCGGCACGGTGGCGACCCAGTCCAGGCCGTAGACCACGACGAACAGGATCATGCTGGGGTGCACGGACTCCTGCAGCAACCAGGGCAGCAGGAGCAGACCCACGCCGCGGAAGGTGTAGTAGAAGGCCAGCAGCTTGCGGGGGTCGAACTTGTCGGTCAGCCATCCGGAGGCGATGGTACCGACGATGTCGAAGATCCCCACGGCGGCCATGAGGCTCGCCGCGGTGGTCGTGGGCATGCCGTGGTCGTGGGCCGACGGGATGAAGTGGATGCCGACGAGTCCGTTGGTGGTGGCTCCGCAGATGGCGAAGGCGATCGCGAGGGCCCAGAACGCCCGGTGACGCACCGCGAAGACCAGCCCTTCGAGAGCGCGGCCGACGGCACCACCGGTCGCCCGCGCCGGCGCGATGTAGGTCTCGGGGTCGGCCCCGTAGGGCAGGACGCCGCGCTCGTCGGGATGATCGCGGATCACCGCCCACACCAGCGGGACGACGACGAGCGCCGCCGCGGCGATCACGAGGGAGGCCTGCCGCCACCCGACGTTCTCCGCGAGCGCGGCCACGGGAGGGAGGATCACCAGCTGGCCGGTCGCGGAACCGGCCGAACTCGTCGTGCAGCGGCACCATGAGCGCGCCGGGTGCCGCCCGGAAGCCGGCGGCGCCGAACAACGCGAGGAAGGCCACCGCGGCGACCCACCATGCCGGGTGGATGCGGGCCGGTCGGTGGTCACTGCGCTGGGCCGGGCGCACACTCATCACGAATTCACTTTCTTCGAGAAAGCAACAGGATGAGCAGACGATACCCAGCAGTGCGTCGCGGGAGGCGAGCGGTCAGCCGTCCTGGCTCCCCGGCGTCCGGTAACTCGCGTCGCGGCGCGCGGCCTCGTCGACCTGTTCGGGGGTGAGCAGGGCGATCGGCGTGGAGCGCGCGGCGCCGGAGGCGATGGTGCGGAGTTCGAGTGTCGCGGCCGCGATCTCGTCGGGCACCTCGCCGAGCACGTACAGATCGTGACCACCGAGCGCGAAGTGCACCGAATCGACCGTCCCGCCCACACTTTCGACCATCCGGACGATGGCGTCGCGCCGGGACGTACCGCCGTCCGTGAGCAACCCGCGTGCGCCGTCCGCGGTGTAGTTCACCTGCCAGAGATATCGCGGCATGATCGTCTCCTTTCGAGGATCCCGACCTCCATGGTCGGTCCTCCCCTCGTCGCCCGGGACGGTTTCGCCGGGAATCGCGGCCTAGTCTCGATATCGAGATCCATCCACCGCATCGAAAGGGAGTGCCGTGCCGAAACGACCCGTGCCCGGGGCCGTCGCAGAATTCCTCACCCAGCCCAACTACGCCACGATCAGCTCTCTGCGCCCGGACGGTCATCCGGTGTCCGTTCCGACCTGGTACGTCTACGAGGACGGCCGCATCCTCGTCAACATGGACTCCACCCGTAAGCGCCTCGACTACCTGCGGAACGATCCGCGGGTGAGCCTGTCGGCGATGGATCCGCAGGACTGGATCACGCACGTGAGCCTCCAGGGGCGGGTCGTCGAATTCACCGACGATCCGTCCCTGGAGGACATCGACCGGATCGCTCGCCACTACACGGGCAAGCCGTACCACGCGCGCGACGGCAAGCGCGTCAACGCGTGGATCGAGATCGACCGCTGGCACGCGTGGGGTCGCCTGCGCAACGCCTGAGATCGATCGGGGAAAAGGCCGGTGGTCAGATGACGCCGGCCTTCTTCGCCGTACTGCGTGCCTGGAACGCCAGGATGATGAGCAGCACGCCGAACAGGATCGCGTAGATGCCGAGCAGGACGATCAGGCTCAGGATGCCCTCGCCGGGGAAGATCAGCAGCACGATGCCGAACAGGACGGCGACGACGCCGGCGAGCACCGACCACACCCATCCGGACTCGGGGACCTTCCGGAAACGGATGCCGCCGACGATGCCGGTGATGCCGAACAGGATGGCGTAGAACGCGATCACGTACAGCAGTGCGAGTGCGGTGATGCCGGGCCAGAACAGTGCGACGAGGCCGGCGAGGACGGAGACGACGCCCATGGCGAGCCACCAGCCCCAGCCCTCGGGCTTGTCACGGACCGACTGGACGACCAGTACGATGCCGTCGATGATCGCGTAGGCCGCGAAGACGACCACCAGCGCCCACACGGTGATGCCGGGCCAGACGAGTGCGACGACACCGAAGAGGACCGCGAGGATGCCGCGCAGCAGCACCACCCACCAGATCTGCTTCAGTAATGATCGGAACGGATCGTTGGAAGAAACCGAGCTCGTGGACATGACGGCTCCTGGCGTGTGATGTGATCTTGTAGCCCAGAGGATAAGCGCGGTCGTGCTGTTTCGCGTGCCGAATCGAAGCCGAGGTTACGCTCGGAAACGTGGCCGGGGCGAGGATCGGGATATCGGGATGGCGCTATCCGGGCTGGCGCGGAGACTTCTATCCGGAAGGACTCGTCCAACGCCGGGAACTCGAATACGCCGCCCAGCGGTTCGGATCGATCGAGATCAACGGCTCGTTCTATTCGCTGCAGCGCCCGAGCAGCTATCTCGCGTGGCGGGACGCCGCACCCGACGACTTCGTCTACGCCGTCAAGGGCGGGCGGTTCGTCACCCACATGAAACGGCTCGCGGGTGTCGACGACGCCCTCGCCAACTTTTTCGCCTCCGGTGTGCTCGCGCTCGGCCCGAAACTCGGTCCGGTGCTGTGGCAGCTCCCGCCGACCCTCGGTTTCGAGGAGGACAGGTTCGCGGACTTCTTCACCCGGTTGCCCCGCACGACGATGGCCGCCGGCGAACTCGCCCGCCGGCACACCGACAAACTCGCCGACGATCGGGTGTGGGTGGAGGTGGACGCCGAGCGTCCGCTGCGGCACGCCGTCGAGGTGCGGCATCCCGACCTCGCGAGCCCGCAGGCCGTGGAGTTGCTGCGCGCGCACGACATCGGGCTCGTCGTCGCCGACACGGCCGGAAAGTTCCCGTTCCTCACCGACGTCACGAGCGATTTCGTCTACGTGCGGATGCACGGCGACAAGGAGCTGTATGCGAGCGGGTACACCCCCGACGTTCTCGACGTGTGGGCCGAGCGGATCCGCGGATGGCTGGGCGACGGCCGGGACGTCTACGTGTACTTCGACAACGACATGAAAGGCTGTGCACCGCACGACGCGCTCGCGTTGCAGGAACGCCTGTGACCGGGCGTCCGGAGGAAGGACAGGAGATCGCTGTGTGGCCCGACCACTGGCCGAGAACGCCGCGGGAGATCGCGACGGCCACCGCCGATGCGCTCGCCGCTGCCCGCAGCGAGTCGGCCGAGCCCTTCGACGAGGCGGTCGCGGTACTGGTCGACCTGCCCTACGAGCAGGTCACGGCCGTGCACGCGGGCATGGTCCGGGAGTTGCTCGAGGAACTGCATCCCGACGGTCTCGCCGGTGAGGACGTGCAGGCCGTGCTCGAACGCTCCGTCCGTTCCGGACTGCGATGGCTGCCATCGCTCGAACCCGAAGCCGTTGTTGCTGTGCTCACGGGTGCGCTCGGAGTGTCCGATTCCGACGCCGAACGCCCGAAGATCCGTCCCGAGCAGTATCTGGCCGCGGGCCTGCTCGTCGTCGCCGATCTCGTCGCTGCGCGCCGCGTGGCTCCCGAGGCGTATCTGCGCCGCGCCGTGAGCGAGATCGAACGGGCCGAGACGCAGGAGATGCCCTGACCTGTTCGGGGGATCAGGCCGGATAGTGGTTCTCGACGTTGCGGACGACCTTGCGCAACAGGTCGGACAGGACCTGAACCTCGTCGTCGTCGAGTCCGTCGAGCATCTGCCGCTCGCGTGCCAGGCGTCGCGGGAACTCCTTCTCGACGAGTGCGCGCCCGTCGTCGGTGAGGGTGAGGAGGACGACGCGGCCGTCGCGTTCGAGTCGTGTGCGTTCGACGAGACCGAGTTTGGCGAGTCGCTCGGTGTGCTTCGTCGTCGACGCACCGGAGATCCCCGTGATCGAGGTGACCTCGCTGGCGCGTAACGGGTGGTCGCTGCGGGCGAGCGCGCTGAGTACCTCGAACTCGCTGCGGCTGATGCCGCTCGGTTCGAGTTCCCGATCGAAGTAGGTGAGCGCGAGCGACCCGATGCGGGTGATGCGACCGATCACGTCGATGGGGCGCAGGTCGAGGCCGGGGTAGTGGGCGGTCCATCCGAGACGTACGCGATCGACGTAATCGGGCTGGGGCGTCTCGGAGGGCATGTGGCAAGTCTAACGGCAGCGGACGAACAATTTCATAGATATTTTACTAGTGAAACAATAGGGTGGACGGATGCTGGACCGCCGACTCGACGACCGCCCTCAGCTCCGTCACACCCGGAGAGCGCTCGCGCATCCGCTGTCGGCGAGCGCGTGGAAGGACGCCCTCGAAGTGCGGCGCGGCGATCCGACCGTGGCCGTGGCGCTGCGCGTGGGGTTCGCGACGATGCTCGCCCTCGTCGGCGGCGGTCTGCTCGGTTACGGACAAGTCGCCGGCTTCGCCGCCCTCGGCGCACTCACCAGTGCCTTCCTGCGATACGAACCGTATCCGCGTCTCGCCGTGCGCCTTCCGTGGGTCGGCCTCGGCATCGTCGGTTACACCGCCTTCGGGGCTGCGCTCGGCGCGATGGGCGCCCCGCTGTGGGTGCAGATCGTCGCGCTCTCGCTGGGCTCGGCCGTCGCGTACTGGGTGTTCACGGCCTTCTCGCTCATGGGCCCCGGCCCGGTGATCCTCATCTTCGCGGCCGCCGGCGCCGCCGGTTTTTCCGACGGATGGGGCGATGCGGGGCTGGTCACCGCCGCGGCGACCATCGGTGCTCTGCTCGGATATGTCATCGCGATGCTCCCCGCGCTCTCCCATCCCCACACGCCCGCTCGTCTGGCGGTCGCACGCGCCCTCGCGGCGGTCTCCGCCGTCGAAATCCGCGGTGCGGACGCAGTTCCCGCTGCGCGACAGAGCATCCGGAAGGCGCGCGAGACCGTCGCACTGAACGCCTCGCGACGTCCGGACGCCCATGTCCACGAACTGGCCGCACTGCTCGACGCGGCCGAGACGGTGCTCGACAGCGGGTCGCACGACACCTCCCGCGCACGTTGCGACGATTTCGCCCGATTCGAGAAGGAACTTCGGAAAGCGCGGCGCGACATCGAGATTCCGCGTGTCGATGCCGACGGTCGGCCGGTGCTGCCGACGCCGCCCGGCTTCGTCCGCGAAGGATGCGGTCGTCTGCTCGACCGTCTCGTGCTGATCGGAGCGGCCCGGATCTTCGTCGCGTCGTTGCTCGCCGCGTCGTTCGCCGCATCGATCGGGCTCGACCATCCGTTGTGGGCTGCGATGGGTGCCATGGCGGCGCTGCAAGGATTGAACTACCGCAACACCGTTCAGCGCGGCATCCAGCGTCTGATCGGAAATGTCGGCGGCGCCATGATCGCTGCCGTGCTGCTCGCGCTCGACCTGGGCTACTGGCCGGTGGTCGCGGCCGCCGTGCTGTTCCAGACGCTCACCGAACTCACGGTGACCCGGAACTACGGGCTCGCCTCGGTCGGGGTGACGACGATGGCGTTGCTGCTCACCGGTCTCGGGCAGCACGCGGGTCCGGGCCTCGCCGTCAACCGGGTCGCCGACACCGTCATCGGCGTGGTCGTGGGCGTGATCGTCGCTGCGGTGACCATCCGACGCGACGACCGGCACCATCTCGTCGCGTGACGAGGCGGCACCGGTCGTCGGTGGCGTTCATGGCCTGCCGCGGGGGAGGCAGCCGGGTGATGCTCAGGAGTGAGCGGCTTCGAACCGCTCGAGGATGTGACGCGGGATCCGGCCACGCGAGCTGACGTCGTAACCCTTGTTACGGGCCCAGTGCCGGATCGCGGCCAGTTGCTCCGGCGACCGGGTGGGCGGAATCGCCTTGTGAGTCCCCGCCGTCCGTGTGCGGGCCTTCGTTGCCGTCTGCTTCGGCGTGATGGTGCGGGTGCTCGAAGCGGGCTTCTCGGGTGTCTTCTCGTGCAGCCACGGGCGGAGTACCGCCAGGAACTTGTCTGCGTTCGCCGGCCGCAGGTCGATTTCGTACTCGTCGTCGTCGACCGTGATGCGGAACGACTGCGCCAGGCCGTCCATGATCGGTTGGCCGTCGATATCGTCGAAATATTGGACGCGCACTTTCTGTGCCACGTTTATCTCCTTGTCCCCGAACTGTGCGCTGTCGACGCTAGTTCTTACTCGGGGGTAGGTTCAAGTCGCGAATGTACGATCCCACCCGCTCGACGAAATGATCGAAGAACTCTGCCGGACGGGTGCCCGCCACGATATCCGCGTTCGGCGTCCTCTGCCACATACCGGACAGATCGGCGACCGTCGTGCCCCGGGTGAGGCGTCCGTCGAGCTCGACGTCGACCGTCGCGGGCCGGGAGGTGTAGGGAACCGTGCCCAGCGCGACCGCCGCGGCGAACGGGTCGTGCACGTGCGCGAGGAAGCCCAGGCCCTGGTCACGGTGGAATTCCATGTAGAACCGCAGTGCATCGGAGATGTGGCGGACGAGAGGGACATCGACCGTCGACCGCGTACCGCGCGGAGCGTCCGGGGACAGCTCCCCGGAGCGGGGCACACCGACGACGTCCCCGATCCGCGCGACATGCTCGGGATGCATCTCGATCGACTCCGTGACGTCGAGCGGGCACACGATCGGCCGCCGGTCCGGAGGGACGATCGAGAACGCGTCGAACACGACCTTGGCGGCCTCCGGATCCACCGCGACGTTCCATTCCGAGGTCGGCGTCGTATTACCGGGATGGTGGAAACACCCACCCATGATCACGAGGCGACGCAACCGCGACGGCAGTTCCGGATCGATGCGCAGGGCGAGGGCGAGGTTGGTGAGCGGGCCGGTGACGAGCCCGGTGAGCTCTCCCGGATGCTCGCGGGTGAGATCGACCCACGCCTGCGCGGCCGATCGCGACGACCGCGACCGCGACGCAGCGGGAAGTTCCGCATACCCGATCCCCTGTGGACCGTGCGTGTCCTCGGTGGTCATCAGTGGCGCGACCAGCGGAACCTGCGATCCGGCAGCCACTTCGATATCGGGCCGGCCGCACACCTCGAGCCACGACAGCGTGTTGGCGGTGACCTGGTCCACCGGCACGTTCCCCGCCGTGCACAGGGCGGCGACGATCTCGGCTTCCGGACTCGCGACGAGATAGAGCAGGGCGAGAGCGTCGTCGATGCCGGTGTCGACGTCGACGATCAGACGGGTACGGGCAGCCGGAACATCGGGTTCGTGTACGTGCACGATCCCATCTTGGGGTATCCGGATGAGCGCACCGCGGCCGGTGCTGGGAGAATTCCCGAATGCACGAGCGCAAGAACCGCGGTTATTTCACCGAGGACGACGGTGTCTACCTGCCCACGAAGTATGCGTCCAGCCCGTGGTCGGACACGATGCTCAACGGACCGTGTGTGAGCGGTCTGGTCGCACGTGAGCTCGAGATCCACCATGCCGTCGAAGGTTTCGTCCCGTCCCGGTTCACGCTCGATCTCTTCAGGCCGGTCCGCAACGAGCCGATCACCTTCACCACCACCCGGGTGCGCGACGGCAACCGCATCCGCGTCGCCGACGCGAACCTGATGCAGGGTGGCGAGGTGTCGGCGCGCGCGACGCTCACCTTCCTCCGCAAGTCGGCCCCGCCGCCCGGGTCGGTGTGGTTGCGCGGCGAGTCCCCGACGCCCCCTCCCGGTTCCCTGGAGACGCAGCCCGGACCGCTCGAATACTCGTCCTGGTACGGCAGCGACGGTCCGGGATGGACGCGGGTGCGGTCGGAGCACCAGAACTCCGATCGCAAGCGGCTGTGGTCGCGGCAGCTGCCGATCATCGTCGGCGAGGAACTGTCGCCGTTCGTCAACACCGCGACCGTCGGTGAGGGCACGTCGTTCGTGACCAACTGGTCGGACAAAGGTGTCGGCTACATCAATTCCGATGTCACCCTGGCACTGTCCCGTCTGCCGGAAGGACCGGAGGTCGGTATCGAGGCCGACAACCACATCAGCAGCGAGGGCATCGCGGTCGGCACGGCGGTGCTGTTCGACCGTCTCGGCGCGTTCGGCACCGGTGTGGTCACCGCGCTCGCGAATGCGCAGCGGCAGGTCGATTTCGGCTGACCCGAACAGGAGTGATGTCATGCGTGTTCGGCGGATCGTCGACCTGACCCACATCATCTCCCCGGCCATCCAGGTCTATCCCGGGGATCCGGCACCGACGTTCACACCGCACGCCACCGTCGAGACCGACGGATTCGACCTGATGCGCATCGACATGGGATCGCAGACCGGCACCCACGTCGACGCGCCGCGACACGTGCGCAGCGGCGGCGCCGCGATCGACGCGGTACCGCCGGAGAACTTCGTGGGACGCGGAGTGGTGCTCGACGTGCGCGCCCGCGTCGGCGCCGGTGCGCTCGTCACCGCCGACATGTGGGGTGGGCCTGCGATCGGCTCCGGCGACATCGCGCTGGTCCTCACCGGCTGGTCGCGGTATTTCGGCACCGACCGCTATTTCGAGCATCCGGCCCTGAGCGTCGACGCGTGCCGGTGGTTGCTCGACCGCGGCGTCCGCACGGTCGGAATCGACGCGCCGAGCGTGGATCCCACGGGCGACGAGACGCTCGCAGCGCACCACGTGCTCGCCGACGCGGGGGCGATCATCTGCGAGAACCTGCGCAATCTCGACGCGATCGACTTCGCGGATCCGCTCGTGTCCTTGCTGCCGATCCCGTTCGCGGGCGTCGACGGGGCCCCGGTGAGGGCGGTCGCGATGCAGATCGAGAAGTGACCGTCCCGCACCCGGGAGGTCGAGAACCGTCCGCAGAGAACCGGCCCGGCTATCGGCCGAGTGCCGTCGTGAGCGAGGACAAGTGGTCGCGGGTGACGGCGGCGGCGGTCACCCCGTCACGGTCCGCGATGGCGTCGTAGATGCGTCGGCGGGTATCGTGGTCGGCGTCGTCCCCGTGGGTGCCGCGCGTGCGGAGCATTTCGATCATGGCGTGACGGTTACGGGGTGTGAAGCCGTCGAACAGGTCGAGAAGGATCGGGTTGTGTGCGGCGACCACGATGGTGCGGTGGAAGACGATGTCGGTGTCGACGTGTTCCTCGATGGCCGTGCGATGGGTTTCGCGTTCCCGCAGTGACTTCTTCAATGCCCGCAGTTCGGCGGGGGTGCGGCGCGCGGCGGCAAGGGCCGAGGCCTCGACCTCGACGGCGATGCGGGCCTCGATCACGGCGAGGATGTCGGCGCGCGCGACCGTGCGCGTCCAGTCCTCGGGTGCGTCGAGAGCGGTGACGAACACGCCGGCGCCCTGCCGGGTGGTCAGGATGCCGCGTCCGGCGAGCTGACGGATCGCTTCGCGGACGGTGGAGCGGCCGACGCCGAGCTGCGGAGCCAGCGTCGTCTCGCCGGGCAGCTTGGCGCCGAGCGGCCATTCTCCGGATCGGATGCGTTCGAGGAGCAGTTCGGCGGCCTGGTCGGCGAGAGGCTCGCGGCGGACGACGGTCATGGTTCCATCATCGCAGAGTCGCCTACTCCTCTACTTGTCCGAGGAGTTATGTCAGCCTTCGGGACATGCGCTCCTTCGCGTTCCTTCTCCTTCGCCGCCACGGCGGGGCCTAGCCGGACCGGCTCCCCGTCGTGGAGTCGAACACGCGCCGGTCCCTCGTAACGACGATCGACGAAGGACTTCTCCGATGGGCACCAGCACGTTCCCGCGAATCTTCACTCCTGCCGGTCCGGTTCCTGCCGACGCCCCCGTCTGGAACAGGCAGCGGCACTCCGCCATGCCCTCACATCGCTACCGCGATGTGTACTCTCGCGTGGAGGTTCCACTGGCGCAACGGAACTGGCCCACACAACGTCTGACCGCGGCCCCACTGTGGGTGCCGGTGGACCTGCGCGACGGTAACCAGGCACTGGCCGAACCGATGGATCCCGGCCGCAAACGCCGCTTCTTCGAGCTGATGGTCGCGATGGGATACAAGGAGATCGAGGTCGGTTATCCGTCCGCCTCGCAGACCGACTTCGACTTCGTGCGCCTGATCGTCGAGACCGACATCGCGCCGCCGGACGTCACCATCGTGGTGTTCACCCCGGCACGTCGCGACCTCATCGAGCGGACTGTGGAATCCGTCCGGGGTGTCCGCAACGAGGTCGTCGTCCACATGTACACCGCGACCGCTCCCACCTGGCGCGAGGTCGTCCTCGACCGCGACCGTACCGCGCTGACGGAACTGACCGTCGCCGGTGGCCGCGACGTCCTGGAACTGGCCGGCGACCTGCCGAACGTGCGGTTCGAGTTCTCACCCGAGGTCTTCAACCTCACCGAACCCGACTACGCGCTCGAGGTGTGCGACGCGATCACCGAGTTGTGGGACGCGACCCCCGAACGGCCGGTGATCGTGAATCTTCCGGCCACCGTCGAGATCGCGACCCCGAACGTCTATGCCGACCAGATCGAGTACATGCACACCAACCTCGCGCGACGCGACGCGGTGATCCTGTCCGTGCACCCGCACAACGATCGCGGCACAGGTATCGCGTGCGCCGAACTCGCCGTCCTCGCCGGGGCGCAGCGGGTCGAAGGGTGCGTGTTCGGCAACGGGGAACGCACCGGCAACGTCGACATTGCGACACTCGCACTGAACCTCCACGCACAGGGCATCGATCCGATGATCGATTTCTCCGACATCGACGAGATCCGCCGCACCGTCGAATACTGCAATCGCATCGAGATCCACCCGAGGCACCCGTATGTCGGCGACCTGGTGCACACCGCCTTCAGCGGCACTCATCAGGACGCGATCAGGAAAGGGTTCGCCGAGCACCGGGCACGCGCCGTCGCCGAGGGCCGTCCCGAGTCCGAGATCGATTGGCGAGTACCATATCTGCCGATCGATCCCGCCGACATAGGACGTACCTACGACGCGGTGATCCGTGTCAATTCGCAATCCGGTAAGGGCGGGGTCGCCTACCTGCTCGAGAGCGAATACGGCATCGAAATTCCGCGTCGGCTCCAGATCGACTTCACTCGCCACGTGCAAGACCACACCGACACCAGCGGCGGGGAGGTCACTGCGACCGAACTGTGGGAGATCTTCGACACCGCATATCTCGCACGGCCGGACGTCCCGGATGCACCGGTGCTGCGCGCCTTCGACGTGACCGACGCGGGCACCACGATCACGCTGGGTATCGGCGGCACCGAACACCGCAGTGTCCACGAGGGCGTGGGGCCCGTCGAAGCATCGACCGACGCTCTCGCCCGTCTCGGCATCGATATCGAGGTGCTCGGCCTCCATCAGAGCAGCGTCGGCACCGACGCACTCACCCTGATCGAATTCCGCAGCGGCGACGACACACGGTGGGCAGCGGGGCGTCACCGCTCCGTGCTCACCGCGAGCCTGCACGCGGTCGTCCGTGCTGCCGCCTGCATCCCGAGGCCACTCAGGACAGCTGGGTCACCACGATCCGTGTGACGCCGTAGAAGGCGGTACCCGCCGTGACGATCGCGAACAGCGCGATCCATACGGCCGCCGGAACGCGGGTCAGTCCGCGCAACTGGTCGGCGTCCGAACCCCGGCCACGACCGCGCGAATGGGTGCGGGCGAGTTCGAGGACCGGGCGGGTCGCGCCGAGGAGCAAGACCCATGTGATCAGGTACGCCGCGGTGTACCGGACGATCGGGTCCCCGAGATAGGCGGCCGCACCGACGAGCGCACCCGCGATCACCACCGAGACGAATCCGTACAGATTGCGGATCAGCAGCAACAGGACGGCGAGCGCGGCGAGGATCGACCACAGCACCGCGGCGGGCCGATCCAGGGTCAGCAGCGTCGCCGCCGCGAATCCCAGCACGGCCGGACCGGTGTACCCGGCGAAGGTGGTCGCGACCATGCCGGGGCCTCGCGGGTTGCCGGACGACACCATCACCCCCGAGGTGTCGCTGTGCAGACGGATGCCCGACAGCTTTCGGCCCACGAGCGCCGCGACCAGCGCGTGCGACCCCTCGTGCGCCTGCGTGACGACATGGCGGGTCTTCAGCCACAGCGGCCGAACGGTGACGAGCACGAGTGCGACGATCGCCGTTCCGACGACGACCACCGTCGGAGCGGGCTGGTCGACGGTCGACACGGCCTGCCAGGCGGAGGACACGACCTCCGTGAACGAGGTGGACACAGATCACCTTCCTCCGGGCCGGGCGCCGAGACTTCCGGCCCGGCGATAGCCTGATGAGCATGCCCGACCGTCGTACCCTCGAGATCCGCGCGGGTATCAAGGACTCCTGGGCCGTCGGGCTGGGACTGATCCCGCTGGGGCTCGCGTTCGGTGTGGTTCTCACCCAGGGCGGGTTCGAATGGTGGTGGGCGCCGATCTTCTCCACCGTCATCTACGCGGGGTCGATGGAGTTCCTCGCGATCGGTCTGATCGCGGCGGTCACGCCGCTCGCCTCGGTCGCCGCGGCGACGCTGCTGGTGAACTTCCGGCACGTCTTCTACGGCCTGTCGTTCCCGCTGCACCGCATTCGCAGCCGGCTCGGGCGTCTCTACGGCGTCTATGCGCTCACCGACGAGTCGTACGCGATCGTCGCCCCCAAGGCACGTGAGCCGCTCTCGGGTACCCGCATCCTCACGGTCCAGGTGCTCTGCCAGCTGATGTGGGTCGTGTCGGGCACGATCGGCGCGTTGATCGGGGCAGTGCTCCCCGACGGGCTCGCCGGACTCGAGTTTGCCCTCACGGCACTGTTCGCGGTGCTTGCGATCGATGCCTTCCGCGCCAACCGCGACGTGCCGGCGCCGGTGCTCGCGCTGGTCTGCGGTCTCGTCGCATTGCTGGTCGCGAAAAGCCAGATGCTCGTCGTCGGGCTCGGGTTGTTCGTGGTGTGCCTGTTCGTGCGTTTCGTCTACCGGAACAAGGTGGCCCGTGCCTGAGTCGGTGCCCAGCGCCGGATATGTCCTCGGCGTTCTGGCGGTGATGTTCGTCGTGACGGTCGCGTTGCGCGCGGCGCCGTTCCTCGCGTTGTCGGCGCTGAAGAACTCCGCCTTCGTCGATTTCCTGGGCCGTACGATGCCCGCGGGCGTCATGGTGATCCTGGTGATGTACACACTGCGTGACGTGGGGGAGTCGACCTGGCTACCCGCGACCGTCGGTCTCGCGGGCACGATCGCGGTGCATCTGTGGCGACGCAACGCCGCGCTGAGCACCGTTGTCGGGACGGGTCTCTATCTCGTCGCGTCGGCGTTCTGGACCTGAGCCGGCGCGGCGACGGTCTCCTCGCGCTCGACGGCGTTCTCGGCACCGGGGCGACGATGGCGCGCGGCGACCATCGCGGCGACGAAGACTGCGATCGCGGCCAGGCACTGCGAGGTCCCGAGGACTTCGAGGAGCAACTGCTCGACCCAGCCGCCGGAGGACGCCTCACGCAGCAGGTGGTTGGGTCCGATGAGGAAGACCACGGTGGCGGGCCCCAGCACGGGCCACCAGCGGCGGTAGGCCGGCGCGACGAGCAGCGGCACGAGGAACAGCGCGTACACCCAGTGGTGGGTGACGGCGATCGGAGCGGCGAGCAGCGACGCCAGGCCCACCAGGGCCACCGCGACCACGGGCTCGTCGGCACGCAGGAAGCGGTAGGCGGCCCACGCGGTACCGGCCACGACGACCAGGGCACCGGCCAGCCACAGCGCCTTGGCGGTGCCGTCGGAGAAGTCGAAACGGGCGATGAGACCGGTGAGCGCCTGGTTGCGGAAGAACGACGGGTCGCCGGCGCGGTCGGTCGCGAAGAACTCCGTGGTCCAGAAGTAGACGGTCGAATCGGGGCGCAACCAGTAGCCGAACGCGACGGTCGCGGCAAAGGCGCCCAGCGCGCGGAATGCCGACGGCCAGTCGCGGCGCAGCAGGAAGATCAGGCCGAAGGCGGCCGGGGTCACCTTGATGGCGGCGGCCAGTGCGATGCCGACACCGCGGAAGCGCTTCGGGATCACACCGAGCAGGTCGGCGACCACCAGTGCCATGAGCACGATGTTGATCTGGCCGAACGTGAAGTTGGAGCGGAACGGCTCGAGCCACAGCACCGGTCCGAGCGACGCGGCTGCGATCAGGCTCGGCTGCGACATGTCGAGTCGCTGGTAGACGACCTCGAGCACCCACCACACGAGAGCGATGAGTCCGATCGTCCACAACACCTGCAGGGCGGTGCTGCCCACCAACGCCATCGGGGCGAAGAGGAACGCCGCGAAGGGTGGGTAGATGAACCGGAAACCGGAATGGCTGAAGAACCCCTCGGTGTACAGCGGGGTGTGGTGCAGGAAGGCCCAGCCGGCATCGCGGAAGACGTCGAGATCCATGAGGTACTCGTTCAGCGCGTCGCGCAGGTATCCCGCGACTGCCAGCGCCGAGACCGTCAGACCGATGGCGATCAACAAGGATCGAACAGGTCGGGTACGGACTTCGGTCAACAGCACGGGCGGTACCTCCCGGTAGGAAACAGGTGCGTCGCCACGTTACACAATCGTTGTCTTCGGGATCAGGCGCCGAGAATATCGCCTCCCCAACCGTTTTGGTCGGGAAATCCGTTTCGCGAACTTGGGGAGTGAGACGGATCACGTTGCGGAAGGATCTCGACCGGCCGGACGTGAGGGGAGTATTCGTCTTTCTAGCTCCACAGCTAGAAAGACGAATACTCCGGTAGCGGAGTCAGGCGACGCCGCTGATCTCGTTCGGGGTGTGCGGCAGTTCGGCAGAGCGGATCTCACCCGAGGTCACGTCCACCGCGTACAGGGAATCGGTGGCGGGATCGGTGACGAACGCCGTATCGCCCCGCACCTCGAGTGCGGGCCGAGGTGCCTGCCACTCGTCGGGCTCGGTCCACGGCTCGAGCACCTCGATCCGCCGGACGATCTCGCCGGAGTCGGGATCGATCACGTGGAGGTTGCCGTCGGTGCCGAGAACGAGTGCTTCCCCTGCCGGTCCGCGACCGAGGGAGCGGAAGGTGTAACTCGTACCGAGGTCGACGAGACGCACCGACGCCGTGCGGGTGTCCACGAGCGCGACGCGCTCGGGACGCTCGAGCTCGGCGTCGGGATCGGTCTTGTAGTCGCCGAGGACGACGGGCGAGTCCTCGCTGCCGGCCTGGTTCCCGATCCGGCCGTAGGGGTCGGGCACCGGCGCCTTCGTGAACGTTCCGTCGCGGAAGATCACCATGCCGTCCTCGCATCCGAAGGCGACGACCCCGTCGGCCGCGACCGTCTCACCGTGCACACCCGGGCACTGTTCGGTGCGCGTGATCTCGGTGCCGTTCTCGTCGAGCAGCGCCACACCGGTCCGATCCTCGGAATCGCCGAGGGTGACGAGCATGCCGCCGTCGGGCATCGGGACGGCCACGCCGTGGTGGGCCTCGGGGAGCGCGCGACTGTCGAGATCCGGCAGGTCGGTCGCCGAGGCGAGATCGGCGGGGTCGAACACGTCGATGCGTCCGGTGCCGTCGTCGAACAGGGCGGTGACCCCGGCGTGCGGCACGACGTGTCCGGGCTTCTCGGCGGCGAACGTCAGGTCGGTGAGCGTGGGTGCGCCGGTGTAGTGGTGACCGTGGTCGCCGTGGGCTTCCGTCCAGCTGCCGGTGTCGAGCACGCGGAATCCGCCTTCGGTGGAGATCAGCACGTGGCGTCCGTCGCCGGCAGGGGAGAGGCGGTTGAAACCGTCGAGTGCGAAGTCGTCGACGACGGTGAGTTCTTCTTCCTCGACGACGAGGACGCCGCCGTCGTAGGTCAGGGCGAGGCGCGGCTGCGCCGTCGCCACTTCGGAAGCGGCGGCGGAGGTCGTCGTCTCGGGGGTGTCGGCCGCAGTGGTGTCGGCCTCGGTCGTACCGCCGCAGGCGGCGGCGAAGGTCGCAGCGACGACGGTGAGGGCGGCGCCGCCGTAGCGGGAGAGCGTTGTCATGGGGAAAGAAATAGCTACTATCGAAAATGAATGTCAAAGTCTGAAATGCGCATGCGTGCATGTCGCTCCGGGCGGCCGAGGTTGCAGTTGTTGTCGAGAAATCGCCGAAATGTCGACAACAACTGCGGTTTCGAGCTCGGACATACGCGAATACGGCCGTCTACGACACGCACTAGATGAGCTCAGAATCCGATGAGTTCGCCGTTAGCATCGACGGATGGATCCTGTCCGCAACCCGTACGCCCCGGGCGCGGGACAGCGCCCGCCCGAGCTCGCCGGCCGCGAGAAGCAACTCACCGCGTTCGAGGTGGTCCTCGAACGGATCGCCCGGGAACGACCCGAACGCAGCGTCGTCCTCACCGGCCTCCGCGGTGTCGGCAAGACCGTCCTTCTCAACCATCTGCGCTCCGCCGCCATCGCGAAGAGCTGGGGCACCGGCAAGATCGAGGCCCGTCCCGATCAAGGACTGCGACGCCCCCTGTCGTCGGCGCTGCACATGGCGGTCCGCGAGATCGCCGCCGCGCATCCGGACCCGGAATCGGTGGAGTACTTCCTCGGGGTGCTCAAGTCGTTCGCGCTGCGGGCTACCGCCGACAAGGGCATGCGCGAACGCTGGCAACCCGGCATCGATGCTCCGGCCGTGAAAGGGCGGGCCGACTCGGGCGACATCGAGATCGACCTCGTCGAACTGCTTGTCGACGCAGCAGGACTCGCACGCGACGTGGGCGTGGGCATCGCGTTGTTCATCGACGAGATGCAGGACCTCGGCTCCGACGACGTCTCAGCGATCTGCGGGGCCTGCCACGAGCTGAGCCAGGACGCCGCGCCGCTCATCGTCGTCGGGGCCGGTCTGCCGCACCTGCCCGCGGTGCTGTCGGCGTCGAAGTCCTACTCCGAGCGGCTGTTCACCTACCACCGCATCGACCGGCTCGACCGTGCGGCAGCGGATCTCGCGCTCATCGCGCCTGCGGCACGAGAGGACGTCGAGTTCACGCAGGACGCCCTCGACCTGCTGTACGAAACCGCCGACGGCTACCCGTATTTCGTGCAGGCCTATGGTAAGACGACCTGGGACGTCGCAGCGGATTCGCCGATCACCGCCGACGACGTGCGGGTCGCGGCACCGACTGCGGAAGAGGAACTCGCCGTCGGCTTCTTCGGCTCCCGCTACGAACGGGCGACCCCCGCCGAACGCGAATACATGCGGGCCATGGCGGATCTGGCGGGCGACGACGGGCCTGTCGCGACCTCGAAGATCGCCGTCGAACTCGGACGGAAGCCTGCCTCCCTGTCACCTGCGCGCGACGGATTGATCAAGAAGGGCCTGATCTATTCCGCCGAGCGCGGGTTCATCGGGTTCACCGTTCCGCACTTCGGGCGGTACCTGCGCGCCCAGAACGACTGACCCGGCCGGGGTGATCGAAAGTTCAGTCGACCCACTCGACGGTCTCGTCGAGCGACGCGCGATTCGTGCGACACGCATTGGCCGGGTGCGCCTCGTCGGCGTAACCGAACGAGATGGCGCAGACGATGTCGCGGTCGTCGCCGATGTTCAGTTCGCGTCGCAGCGCGGTGGCCGTCATCGCGACGGCGGCCTGCGGGACGGCGGCGATGCCGAGCGACTCGGCGGCGAGCAGCAGGGTCGAGACGTAGCCACCGCAGTCGACGGCGCCGTACACGCCGAGGGCCTTGTCGGAGGTGATGATCGCGACGTGCGGTGCGCCGAAGAAGCGGTAGTTCTCGAGCATCTGCTCGGTGCGGCGCTGGTAGTCGTCGCGGGCGATGCCCAGCGCGTTGTACAGGGCGTAGCCGGCGCCGCGGCGACGCTCGGCATAGACGCCGCGGTATTCGGCGGGTCCCGGGATGTCGGGATCCATGTTCCCCGAGGTGGCCTGCGCGTAGACGGTGTCGCGCAGGCGGTTGGTGGCGTCGCCGCTGACGATGTGCACTTGCCAGGGTTGGGAGTTGCACCAGGACGCGGTGCGCTGACCCATCTGCAGCATGCGTTCGATGTCCTCGCGCGGGACCTGTTTCGTCAGGAAGGCGCGGCAGCTGAAACGGGTGTCGAGCAGGGACGACAGCGCGTCGGCGGCAGAAGTCATGTCACCACGATGGCACATCACTTCACCGAGCGTTCGTTCAGCCGGTCGGGAGCACACGACAGGCGACTATTCGGCTTTCTACGATCCGTCCGAGAAAGCGGTAGAGAAGGTCAGACGATGTCCCTCTCGTCGCCGGGTGTGACCCGGCGCAGCCCCCGATAGGCATCGGTGGGGGTGCTCTTCCCGGTCACCACGGCCGCGACCTCGGCGGCGATCGGCATCTCCACCCCGTACTCGCGGGCGAGTTCCATGACCGTCGGCGCGGTCTTCACCCCTTCGGCGACCTGCCCCAGCGCCTCGACGGCCTCGTCGATGCTGAGCCCGCGCGCCAGCGCCTCACCGACCCGGCGGTTCCGCGACGACGGACTCGTGCACGTCGCGATGAGATCACCCATCCCCGTGAGGCCCGCGAACGTGCGCGGATCCGCACCCATGGCCTCACCGAGACGCGTCATCTCCGCCAGCCCACGGGCGAGGACCATCGCGCGGGTGTTGTCGCCGACGCTGAGCCCTTCGGCCATGCCGGCCGCGATCGCCACGATGTTCTTGAGGATCCCGCCCAGTTCGCAGCCGAGCACGTCGGTATTGCGATAGACGCGGAACAACGACGTGGCGAACAGCGGTTGCAGCGCCGCACTCACCGCTTCGTCCTGCATCGCGACCACCGACGCGGCGGCCATGCCGTCGGCGATCTCCCCGGCGATGTTCGGACCCGCGAGCAGCCCGACGGGGTGCCCCGGAAGGCATTCGGCGATCACCTCGGTGGGCCGCAGGCGGGTGCCCGGCTCGAGGCCCTTCACGAGCGAGACGACCGGAACCCACGCGCGGATCTCGTCGACGACCTGCTCGAGTGTCTTGCGCACTGCATGCGACGGCACACCGATCACCAGGACGTCGGCTTCGCGGGCGGCCTCTTCGAGATCGGAGGTCGCGCGCAGGCCCTGCGGCAGTGGCCGTTCGCCGAGATATCGACGGTTGCGGTGCTCGGTGTCGATCTCACGCGCGATGTCGTCGTTGCGGGCCCACAACGTCGTCGGGGTGTTGCGTGCGGCCAACGACGCGATCGTGGTTCCCCACGATCCCGATCCGAGAACGACGACGCGAACCGCACGAGCCATCGGTGACCTTTCGTCCGTACGGGCAGGTATCGACAGAGTGTCAGTTTTCCGGTCCCGGCGGGTCCGGTTTGTGGTCCCGGGATCCTCGCGGGGCGGATGTGCTGTGGAGGCGCACGACGACAGGATCGAGGCGGCGCATCGTGGCACGATCGGACCCGTGCCCGGTAAACCCGTCACCGATCAGCGTCTGCGCGACCTCGCGTTGCTGCGCCGCGTCCGCGACCGCATCGACCGCGAGCACGCCCAGCCCCTCGACGTCGAGGCCCTCGCCCGCGGCGTGAACATGTCGGCCGGCCATCTCAGCCGCCAGTTCAGGCTCGCGTACGGCGAGTCGCCCTATTCGTATCTCATGACCCGGCGCATCGAGCGGGCCATGACGTTGCTGCGACGCGGCGACCTCACCGTCACCGAGGTGTGCTTCGAGGTGGGCTGTTCGTCGCTCGGCACCTTCAGTACCCGGTTCACGGAACTCGTCGGCGTGCCCCCGAGCGTGTACCGCAAGCAGGCGTCCGAGGAGACGAACGGCATCCCGTCGTGCGTGGCGAAGAATGTCACCAGACCGATCAGGAATCGAGAAGCGCGGACGGGTCCGCCGGTCATACCGTGATCGGCATGGACATCACCATTCACCAGACATTCCTTCCGCACACCGATCCCGAGGCGTCCCTCGCGTTCTACCGCGACACCCTCGGCTTCGAGGTCCTCAACGACGTCGGTTACGCCGGGAAACGCTGGATCACCCTCGGCCGCAGCGACACTCCCGGCACGTCCCTGGTGCTGTACCCGCCGGACGCCGACCCCGGCATCACGGAGGAGGAGAACGCCACCATCGCCGAGATGATGGCCAAGGGCACCTTCGCATCGATCATCCTCGCGACGAAGGATCTCGACGGGACGTTCGAGCAGCTGCAGGCCGGCGACACCGAGATCGTCCAGGAACCCACCGACCAGCCGTACGGCGTCCGCGACTGCGCTCTCCGCGACCCCGCGGGAAACATGGTCCGCATCCAGCAATTGCGCTGACCGATCCCACGATCGGCCTTACTCTCCGATCGTCGCACCCGTTCCGCCCCGCATCCGTACGACCACTGGAGTCTTCGAACATGACCTCGACGAAGGACACACCGGCACATGCAGCGCACGTCGCCGACACCCACGATGCGATCCGGGTTCACGGAGCGCGCGTGAACAATCTCCGCGACATCAGCGTGGAGATCCCCAAGCGGCGATTGACGGTGTTCACCGGTGTCTCCGGCTCGGGCAAGAGTTCGCTGGTGTTCAGCACGATCGCCGCCGAGTCGCAGCGCCTGATCAACGAGACGTACAGCGCGTTCGTGCAGGGATTCATGCCGACCCTGGCCCGCCCGGACGTCGACGTGCTCGACGGCATCACCGCGGCGATCATCGTCGGCCAGGAACGGATGGGATCGAATCCGCGCTCGACAGTGGGCACCGCCACCGATGCCAACGCGATGCTTCGCATCCTGTTCAGCCGGGTTGCGGAGCCGCACATCGGTCCGCCCAACGCCTACTCGTTCAACGTGCCGTCGGTGCGGGCCAGTGGTGCGGTGACGGTGGAGAGGGGCGCCGGGAAGACCCAGGCCGAGAAGGTGACCTTCAACCGGCTCGGCGGCATGTGCCCGCGATGCGAGGGCAAGGGCAACATCTCCGATTTCGACCTGACCGTGCTCTACGACGACGGTCTCTCCCTCAACGAGGGCGCCCTGAAGATCCCCGGCTACAGCATGGACGGCTGGTACGGCCGGATCTACCGCGGCTGCGGCTTCTTCGATCCCGACAAGCCGATCGTGAAGTTCACCAAGCGGCAACTCCACGACCTGCTCTACAAGGAACCCACCAAGATCAAGGTGGAGGGCGTCAACGTCACCTTCGAGGGCCTGATCCCGAAGATCCAGAAGTCGTTCCTGTCCAAGGATCTCGACGCGATGCAACCGCACATCCGTGCGTTCGTCGAGAAGGCCGTCGTCTTCTCCACATGCCCGGACTGTGAAGGGACGCGTCTCGCCCCCGAGGCGCGGTCGTCGAAGATCGACGGCAGGAGCATCGCGGATGTGTGCGCGATGCAGATCAGCGATCTCGCCGAATGGGTGCGCGGACTGGATCTTCCGCAGGTTGCCCCGCTGCTGAAGAACCTTTGTCATCTGCTCGACTCCTTCGCGGACATCGGGCTGGGATATCTGTCGCTGGATCGTCCCACCGGCACCCTGTCCGGCGGAGAATCGCAGCGCATCAAGATGATCCGCCATCTCGGATCGTCGCTGACCGATATCACCTACGTCTTCGACGAACCGACGATCGGCATGCACCCGCACGACATCGCGCGGATGAACAACCTGCTGCTACAACTGCGCGACAAGGGCAACACCGTGCTCGTCGTCGAACACAAACCCGAGGCCATCGCGATCGCCGACCACATCGTCGATCTCGGCCCGCGCGCCGGCACCGAGGGCGGACAGGTGGTCTTCGAGGGCACCGTCGACGAACTGCGGCGTGCCGACACCCTCACCGGTCGTCACCTCGACGACCGGGCGTCGCTGAAACCGACGGTGCGCACCCCGAGCGGAGCCCTGAAGGTCCGCGGCGCAGACACGCACAACCTGCAGAACGTCGACGTCGATATCCCGCTCGGCGTGCTCGTCGTGGTGACCGGCGTGGCCGGATCGGGCAAGAGTTCGCTGATCCACGGTTCGGTGGCCGACGGCGACGGCGTGGTCACGATCGACCAGAGCCCCATCAAGGGCTCGCGTCGCAGCAACCCCGCGACCTACACGGGTCTTCTCGAACCGATCCGCAAGGCGTTCGCGAAGGCCAACGGTGTCAAGCCGGCCCTGTTCAGTTCCAACTCCGAGGGCGCCTGCCCGACCTGCAACGGCGCCGGTGTCGTCTACACCGACCTCGGGGTGATGGCCACCGTCGAATCGGTTTGCGAGGACTGCGAGGGCAAGCGCTTCCAGACCGCCGTGCTCGACTACACCCTGGCGGGGAAGAACATCGCCGAGGTGCTCGCCATGTCCGTCGCGCAGGCCCAGGAGTACTTCGCCGACGGCGAGGCACGCACCCCGGCGGCGTCGAAGATCCTGCAGCGACTGTCCGACGTCGGCCTCGGCTATCTGCGGCTCGGCCAGCCCCTGACCACCCTGTCGGGCGGTGAGCGGCAGCGGCTCAAGCTCGCCACCGCGATGGCCGAGAAGGGGGAGACCTACATCCTCGACGAACCCACCACGGGCCTGCACCTCGCCGACGTCGAACAGCTGCTCGGTCTGCTCGACCGGCTCGTCGAGTCCGGCAAGTCGGTGATCGTCATCGAACACCACCAGGCCGTGATGGCCCACGCCGACTGGATCATCGACCTCGGTCCCGGCGCCGGCCACGACGGTGGACGCATCGTCTTCGAGGGCACCCCCAGCGAACTCGTGGAGGAGCGGTCGACGCTCACCGGCGAGCATCTCGCCGAGTACGTCGGGGTCGGGGTCAGCGGCTGAAGTCCGGACGCTCCATCAGCCACGACACGGCCACACCCGCGACGAGCCCCCAGAACGCCGCGCCGATGTTCCAGACGGTGATGTTCGAGGCGGTGACCACGAACGCGACGAGCGCACCCATGGTGTGCTTGCTCGCGAACCCGGCCACGAAGGCGCCCTGCAACGCTTTGAGCATCGCCAGGCCGCCGAGAGTCGCGACGAACGAGGCGGGCGCGGCGATCATCCACCGGACGAACAGCGGCGCGAACAGTCCGAAGACGATCGCCAGCGTCCCGCATGTGATCGCCGCGGTGTACTGACGGGACCGTTCGCCCGACGACACGAGCAGCGCGTTGGTCGGTCCGGTCAGACAGGTCGACACGGCGCCGACGCACGCGGCAAGGAAGGACCACAGTCCGCACGCGATCGCCGAGACGTTGACGGGCGGATTGTGCCCGGCCGAGCGCAGCACCGCGATGCCTTGCCCGTTCTGCACCACCAGCACGGTGATCGCGAGCGGCACGACGAGTTCGAGGATCGCCGACCACGTGAACTGCGGGGCGGTGAACACCGGTGCGGCGAAGACCGCGCTGTCGGTCCCGGACGGTGAGAACCGGCCCGACAGCGCGACCGCGCCCACCCCGGCGAGCAGGGCGCCGAGGATGGGAGGCATCCACTTACCGAGGACCGCAACGGAACTGAGCAGGAGGAAGACGATCACCATCGGTGCGGCGATGGCGACGTCGGAACCGAGCGCCGAAACCAGATCGATGCCGAACTTCAGGAACACCCCCGCGACCATCGCCATGACGATGGGCATCGGCAACGCTTCCATCACTCGGCGCACCAGTCCCGAGGCCCCCAGTACCGTCACGAGGGCCGCTGTCACGAAGAATGCGCCGACCACCTCCGCCCAGCTCAGGTGGGTGAGCGACCCGCCGACCAGCACGGTGCCGGGGATGGTCCAGAAGAACCCGAGCGGTTGCCGGTAGGCGACGCTCATCACGATGGTGAGCAGCCCGTTGAGGGCGAACACCCCGAAGATCCACGACGCCAACTGCGGTGCGCTCAGCCCGCCCGCGGCGCCGGCGGCGAGGATCACGGCGACCGGTCCGGTGCACGAGAAGACGAGCCCGATCAAGCCGTTCGCGGCGTATCGTGGGCCGAGATCCCGGAGTATCCCGCGCGGTCCGACGACGGGACGCACGGGGCGTTCGAACAGATCGGTCTCGGCGGTGGGGCCATCGTCCACGGCGGTCAATGATCAACCTCGATCCTGTTGTCGGAACTTCGCGGCGAGCTCGCTGCGCGAGCGGATGCCGAACTTCGAGTACACGCGGGTCAGGTGGTACTGCACGGTCTTGACGGACAGGAACAGCTCACCGGCGACTTCCTTGTTGGTGCGGCCCGACGCGACGAGTGTGGCCACGGCGCGTTCCTGCGGAGTGAGGGTCGTGAAATCCGAACGCGGGGTCTCGGTCTCGCCGTCGCCGGTACGAAGACCACCGGCCTTGAGTTCCCGGTCGCAACGTTCCACGTACGAGACGGCGCCGAGCGACGCGTACAGCTCACGGGCGGTGCGGATCACCGCGTCGGCGTCGCGGCGACGCCCCGCGCGGCGCATCGTCTGGCCGTACGCGAAGTTGATGCGTGCACGGTCGTAGGGCAGTGGCAGCGTGTCGATCTCGTCGAGTGCGTGTTCGAAAGCGTCGCGGGCGGCGTCGATGTCGCCGCGGGCTCCGAGGATGCGACCGCGCACGTAACCGAGGCGGGCCTTGGCGGAGCGGTGACCGCGTTCGGCGGCGAGTTCCTCGTGCGGCCGCAGGAATTCGTCCGCTTCGTCGACGCGTCCGGTGATCACGAGGGCGTTGCCGTAGAGATCCGGCCACGGCCAGTGGCCGGGTTCGTCGACGGCGCCCCGCTCGCGCATGGTGACGATCGGTTCCAGATAGCGCAACACGCTCGTGTAGTCGGAGACGACCTCGGCGCACTGCGCCAGGCACAGGCAGGCCGGTACGAGCATGAGCGGGTAGTCGTTGTTCCCGGCGCGGGCACGGTGGGCGTGTTCCCGTGCCGCGGTCCAGTTCCCGCGCAGCGCCTGGACCTGGGCGCCGGTCCAGTGGACGAGCGGTCGGAGCAGATCGAGTTGTGTCGCGTCGAGCTGCGCCGCCGCGCGATCGACGGTGCGCAGCGCGTCGGACCACGCACCGAGCGCGAATTGTGTTCGCGCGAGCCAGGCCTGCGCCCACAGCGAGATGCGCAGCGACCCGCCGCGGAAGATGGTCGGTTCGGCCGCCTCGAGTTCGGTCCGGGCGAGATCGGGCCGGTCGAGCACCAATGCGAGCCACCCCTCGGCCATGCGGATGCGCTGGCTCTGCGCTCCGAGCCGGATGACATCGGACAGAGCCGAATACGACTTGATGGCCTCATCGACGCGACCGGTCATCGCCAGCCCGAGTCCGCGGATGGCCCGGGACTCGACGACGGGTGGAGCCGTCTCGGGGAGAGTGTCCGCGGCACGATCGGCCCACAGGACAAGATCGTCGCCGCGCAGCCGTGCCAACGAATGCAACACCATGCGTTGCGAAATCGTCGCGGCGAGTTCGGGTTCGGATTCCGGATCGTCGAGCATCGACCACGCTTCGGTGAGAAGGTGGTGCGCTTCCGCGGCCCGCCCCCGCTGGATCGCGAGATAGCCGAGCACGGCGTTGCGCATCGGTCCGCTCGGCACGCTCTCGATCTCGGGGACGAACGTCTGGGCCTGGGGCAGGTCCGCCGCACCGGTCAGTGCGTCGACACCGCGGATCATCCTGCGGGTCCGTAGTTCTCGGTCGAGAGTGATACGGCTCGCGGTGATGAGCGCTTCGGCCGCTTGGGACCAGGCGCCGTCGGCGGCGCATCGCCGGGCGTAAGCGTCGAGGTCGGCGGCGAGTTCCTCGTTTCCGGTCGGTGTCGCGGACACCAGGTGGAACAACCGGGCGCCCTCGTCGTCGACGAGCGAAGCGGCCCGCGCGTGCAGGCTGTGCCAGCGGGCCGGGCCGATCTCGTCGGCCACGGCGGCGCGGGTCATGGGATCGGGGAACGACAACGACACCACGCCCCGCTGTTCACGCATCGTGAGCAGACCGAGCCGGTGGGCCTCGTCGAGCGGCCCGGTCGTGTCGCCGACCTCGGCGAGTTCGGCGACGAGCGCGAGGGATTCGGTGGCTCCCCGTGTCGCGGCGGTGTCCAGGACGGCGACCGATTCGACGAGCGCGCGCGTGTCCGGTGAACACCGGGCAAGGATGCGACCCACTTTCCCCGCGTGTTGTCTCGGTGCTGGGAAACGCGCCTGCCAGCGGTGCCATTCGTCGCGAGGGATCTCGTCGAGAAGCTGCAGGATCGAGCGGGTGTTCCCGAGCGTGTGTTCCTGCAGGCGACGCGCCGTCCACGCGGACAGGTCGACGCCGATGCGATGCAGTGCGAGTTGCGCGACATCCGGGGGCGCCAGCGCGCCGACGTGGAGGGTGTCCACGCGGTGGCTGTTCGAGAGGAGGTCGGCGGTCGCCGGGGCGACATCGTCGGGAAGCACGTCGGGCACGATCCAGATCATGAGCAGGGGACGTCCGTGCGCTCGCCTCAGCGACGACGACAGCGACTGCAACGACTCGGCATCCGCGTAGTGCGCGTCGTCGACGACGATCACCGTCGCGTCGTCGATCCGGTCGAGGAGCGTGCGTGCCGCCTCCACCGGGTCGCCCGCCGTGACGGTGTCACCGAGCAGCTGTTCGAGCACGGACCACGGATGGCCGGCTTCCCAGCGGGCCCCGGTCGCGTCGTGTACGGCGAGGTCGTCGTGGCGAGCGACGAAATACGAAACGAGGGAGGATTTCCCGACGCCGGACGCCCCCTCGACGAGGACCAGCGAGGGGACACCCGCGCGGGCTTCGTCGAGGAGGCGTTCGAGTTGCATCAACTCGGAGTTCCGGCCGATCAGCACAACGTTGTCCGTCACACATCCACGGTAGTCGGCACGGGGCGATCGGAACTGCGGACCGGCGAGACGGACTGGACCGGGCGGGGCACGAACCACGTGACCAGACCACCGGCGAGCGCGATACCCGCGAAGATGTAGAAGTTCACGTTGTTCGCGAAGCCCGCGCCGATGAGCAGACCTCCGATGACCGGGCCGACGATGCCGCCCAGGCGGCCGAAGCCGGCGCACCACGCCACACCCGCAGCGCGGGCGGGGGTGTCGTAGTAGTTGGACACGAACCCGTAGATGAGCACCTGGGTGCCGATCGTGCCCGTACCGGCGATCGCGACGGCGGTGAGCAGCACCGGCAGCGGGAAACCGAGCGTGAGCAGCACGAGGGCCACGGCCGCGAGGAAGAAGGTGGTGACGATGACGGACTGCGGTCCGCGGCCGTCGGCGACCTTCGAGGCGAGCAGGCCGCCGAGGATGGCGCCGCCGTTGAGGACGAGGAGGAAGGCGAGCGAGCCGTTGGCGTTGTAACCGGCGTCGGCCATGATCTTCGGCAGCCAGGTGTTGAGGCCGTAGGTGAGCAGCAGACCGGCGAAGCTCATCATGCCGAGCAGTCCCGTACCGAGGGCGTACTTGCGGGTCGCGAGTGCCGCGAAACCGATCTTCTCGGTGGAAGCGACAGGTGCTGCGGACGGCAGTGGGAAACCGAACTTCTCGCACACACGCTGCGCCTCGTCGGAGCGTCCCCGCGACTGCAGCCAGGCGGGCGACTCGGGAAGCTTCATCAGTGCCAGCGGGAGCAGGATGAGCAGCGGCAACGCGCCGATGAGGAACAGTCCGCGCCAGCCGATCGCGTCGCGCAGCAGGATCGCGAGCAGCGAGGCCATCACACCGCCGGCGGGGACACCGCTGTAGACGATGGCGTTGAACAGGTTGCGCTTGCCGGGCGGAGCGAACTCGGCGACCACGGCTCCGGCGGTGGCGACGAGACCGCCGACGCCGATGCCGGTGAAGAAGCGGAGCGCGCCGAACATCGTGATGCTCGTGGAGAAGGCCGCCGCACCCATGCCGACGGAGAACCAGACGATGTTGATCAACATCATCTTCCGGCGGCCGACGCGGTCACCGAACGCACCGGTCAACAGCGCGCCGACCATGACGCCGATGAGCGCGTAGGAGCCGAGGGCACCACCCTGCTGGGCAGAGATCTCCCCGAGCTGGGTCGGATCGGCCATCAGGGTCGGAAGGACGGTGCCGTACACGACGAGGTCGTAGCCGTCGAAGATGATCGCGAGGGTGGCGAGCGCGACGATCCAGATGACGCTGCGCCGATGTTGTGGACTGGCCCAGGTCTGCGTGGCGTGGGGCATGCGTTGCTCCGGTCTGTGGGTGGAGTCACAAGAGGATTCGGGGAGAAAAGTGGCCTCACCGGGGGGACTGGCGCCTCCGGTGAGGCCGAGCGAGGGGCGGTCAGCCCAGATCGCCGCCGGCGACGGGAAGAACCGTGCCGGTGATGTAGGAGGCCTCCTCGGAGGCCAGGAAACAGATCGCGGCGGCCTGCTCGTCGAGCGTGCCGTACCGCTTGAGCAGGGAGGAATCGACGGTCTGGTCCACGATCTGCTGGTACCAGGCCTTCTCCTGCTCGGACTGCGGCGACGGACCGCGCGCGATCCGCCGCTCGGGAGCGACGGTGCCGCCCGGGGCGGTCGCCACCACGCGGACCCCGTAGGGGGCGAGTTCGAGGGCGAGCGACGCGGTGATCGCGTTGACCCCACCCTTCGCCGCCGAATACGGCACGCGGTTGACGCCGCGGGTCGCGACCGACGAGACGTTCACGATCGTGCCGGCGCGTCGCTCGATCAGATGGGGAGCGGCGGCGCGACACGTCCACAGAGTGGGGAACAGCGACCGCCGGATCTCCTTCTCGATCTCCTCCGGCGCATAGTGCTCGTACGGCTTGGCCCAGATCGTGCCGCCGACGACGTTGATCAGCACGTCGATGCGGCCGGTGGTGCGGACGGCGTGGGAGATCGCCTCCTCCGCGCCCTCGAAGGTCTCGAGATCCGCCGTCACCGAATGCGCCTTGCCGCCCGCCTCGCGCAGCTGCTCGGCCACCTCGTGGACGAGATCCGCGCGGTCGACGAGCACGACCTCACCGCCCTCGGCGGCGATGCGGGTCGCCACCGTGAGACCGATGCCCTGCGCGGCGCCGGTGATCGTCAGGCACCGTCCGTCGAACCGGCCCGGGAAGATCTTCGTTGCGATCATGAGGAGACACCTGCTGGGGCACCGCTGGCGATGGCGCGACGCATCGTCTCCTTGGCGTGCTGCGAGTGGACGACGATCAGGTCGCGCGCGGCGGCCTTGTCGCCCTTCTCGAACGCCTCGACGAGCTGCAGGTGCTCGTCGACGATGTGCTCCTCGATCCACTGCGCGTCGCGCAGGACCTGCTTCATCAACCGGGTGACCTCGAGCTTGTTGTAGGCCTCGAGCAGCACCGGGTTGGTGCAACAGCGGAAGAGGAACTCGTGGAAGGCCGCATTGGTGTCGGTGAACGCCGCGGCGTCGGTGAAGTGGTCGCCTTCGACCGACGCGCCGGACGCCTCGGCGAGGATGCGGAACTCGACGAGCTGCTCCGACGTGAGCCGGCCGATCGTGAGTTCGACGACCCCGAGTTCGAGGGCCATGCGGGCGTCGAACTGCTCGTCCGATTCGGCGACGGGCGGATGCTCCTCGCCGATCTCGTAATTGCCGGGCTCGGGGTTCTCGAGCACCACCGGACGACCGGTCTCGGCGGCAGCCTTCTCCGCCGCGGCCTTCTCGGCGTCGGTGGCAGCGGGTGCGGTTGCCCCACCCGGGGTGGCCGAGGTGTTGAACTTCTCGAAGTAGAAGTTCGTCGGCTCGATACCGTTCTCGGACAGGTGGTTACGCACCGCCTCCACCATGGGCGGCGGACCGCACAGGTAGATGTCCACATCACCGTCGTTGAGGTGCGACGGCTCGAACAGACCCGTCACGTATCCCTTGTTCGGGGCGGACGACGCTTCGTCGGCGACGCAGTAGTCGAACGTGAAGTTCGGCAGCCGCTTCGTGTACTCCTCGAGCGCGTCGAGTTCGACGAGATCGTGATCGAAGGTGACACCGTAGATCAGGTGCACCGGCTGGTCCGAGCCGTCGGCCTCGATCTTCGACAGGATCGACAGCAGCGGCGCCAGGCCGGTACCGCCGGCGAGCAGCAGCGACGGACGCTTGCGCTCGCGCAGGAAGAAGCTGCCGAATGGGCCGGTGAACTCCAGGGTATCGCCGACCTGCGCGCGGTCGCGCAGGTATTCGGACATCAGACCGTCCTCGGTGATCTTCACGAGGAACGCGAGCGAATTCTCGTGCGGGCCGGTGCTGAACGAGTACGAGCGGGTCGCCGGCTTACCGGTGCCGTCGTCGCTGCCGGGCACGCCGATGTTGACGTACTGACCGGGCAGGAACACCAGATCGTCACGGTTGTCGATCTCGACGGTGAACCCGACGACGCTCTCGGAGTAACGGCGCAGATCCGTGATGGTCGCGCTGTACGAGGCGGCCGCGGTCTTCGCGACATCGGAGGTGCTCGCGATCTGCACCACCAGATCGGATTCCGGCATCATCTGGCACGGCAGGCAGTAACCCTGCTCGGCCTCTTCGTCGGTGAGGGCGTCCTCGATGTAGTCGCCGCCGTCGTAGCTGCCCGATTCGCAGAAGGCCTTGCAGGTTCCGCACGCGCCGTCGCGGCAGTCGAGCGGAATGTTGATGCGTGCCTTGTACGAGGCGTCGGCGACGGTCTCGTTCGGGTTGACCTTGATGAAGCGGGTGACCCCGTCCTCGAAGCTCAATGCCACCTGGTAAGCCATGGCACGTGCCTCCTTTCGTGATCGGGGTGGAACTAGACGACGTAGACGTCGACGATGTGGTGGATGTAGTCGTTCTTCAGGACGATCTTCTTCTTCTTGATCACCGGCTGTGCGCCCGAGACATCGAGGGTGAGGAAGGTGGTCCCGAAGTAGGTGTCGGTGGTGTTGTAGCGGAAGTACAACGAGAACCAGTTGTGCCGCAGGTCGATTTCGGTGCCGCGACGCTCGAGGATCTCGACGTTGGTGATGTTGTGTCCTGTGCGGGGTTCGGGCAGCGAGGTCGCCGACGAACGGTCGGTGCGGATGCGGAACACCCGGTCCTCGAGGCCGCCGCGATTCGGGTAGTAGATCAGCGAGATCTCGGTCTGCGGGTTCTCGGTGAGAGCACCGTCGTCGTCCCAGGCCGGCATCCAGTACTCGGCATCGGGGTGGTAGCACTCGAGCCACTGCTCGAACTCGCGGTCGTCGAGCAGTCGGGCCTCACGGTAGAGGAACTGTTCGATGTCGGTCTGCGTGAATTCGTGTACGGCAGTCATGATTCCGGTTCCTCTCAGAGCGCGGACGGGTCGGCGGCGGAACTCTCGGCGGCGATGGCCTCGCGCATCGCTTCGAGCCAGTAGCCGTGCTGGATCGGGTACAGGCCTTCGTCCTCGGTCTTCACACCGCTCGACAGCACCTTCGTCATGCCGAGATCCTGAGCGACCTCGTCGGGTCCGTTGAGGATGTGGGTTGCACCGCGGCTCATGTCGTTCCAGGGCGCAGCCGATGCGAGGTAGGTCTTCTGGCAGGAGCGGAACTCCTCGAGATCATCCGGGGTGGCCATGCCGGTCGCGTTGAAGAAGTCCTCGTACTGACGGATCCGGTTGGCGCGGGACTCGGCGCTCTCACCCTTCGGTGCGATGCAGTAGATCGTCACCTCGGTCTTGTCCACGGAGATCGGGCGGAAGTGCCGGATCTGCGAGGAGAACTGGTCCATGATGTACACGTTCGGGTACAGGCACAGGTTGCGCGACGCGCCGACCATGAACTCGGCCTTCTTCTCGCCGAACTCCTTCGCGAGTTCGTCCTTGCGCGGGTACAGCGGACGGTCCTCGGGGTTGCCCCACCACATCCACAGCAACAGGTGGCCGTGGTCGAACGAGTAGTAGCCGCCGCCCTGCTTGCCCCAGGTGCCGGCGTCCATCGCCTTGGTCTCGTTGCTGGACTCACCGGCAGTGCGGCGCGCGGTGGTCGCGGCATAGTTCCAGTGGGTGGCCGAGACGTGGTAACCGTCGGCGCCGTTCTCGGCCTGCAGCTTCCAGTTGCCGTCGTAGGTATAGGTGGACGAACCGCGCAGCACCTCGAGGCCCTCGGGGGACTGGTCGACGAGCATGTCGATCATCTTCGTGGTGTCACCGAGGTGGTCCTCGAGCGACTTGACGTCGGGATTCAGGCTGCCGAACAGGAAACCGCGGTAGCTCTCGAAACGAGCGACCTTCCGCAGGTCGTGGCTGCCGTCGGTGTTGAACTGCTCGGGATAGCCGGCGTCGCGGGGATCCTTGACCTTCAGCAGCTTTCCGTTGTTGCGGAACGTCCAGCCGTGGAAGGGGCACGTGAAGGTGGTGCGGTTGTCGGTCTTGCGACGGCACAGCATCGCACCGCGGTGGCTGCACGCGTTGATCAGGCAGTGCAGCTCGCCTTCCTTGTCGCGGCTGATGACGACGGGCTGGCGGCCGATATACGTGGTGAAGTAATCACCGACGTTCGGGACCTGGCTCTCGTGGGCGAGGTACACCCAGTTGCCCTCGAAGATGTGCTTCATCTCGAGTTCGAAGATCTCCTCGTCGGTGAAGACGTCACGGCGGATCTGGTACCGCCCGGTGCTCGGGTCTTCGACGAGTGCGCCGTCGAGGCGAGTGCGCACGTGCTCCACGATGTCGGTCATGGGATCCTCCAGGTATCGGCTTCGTTCCCGGGACGGACAGGGCGTGTCCGACGCGGCCGAGCCTGTACTGAAGATTCGTGGTGACCGGGGTCTTTCTCCGGTCCGGCTCGACGCGATGTGTCCGGCGATATCTCCACGATGACAGCCTGTGGCTACGGTCACACCAGGCAAATACCTAGGGATACCTAGGACCCCTGGGTGGGGGGTCGGAAGGCCCTCGAGCGACCGGAGGCGGAAAGACCCCTCGACACGGCCGTACCGCTCGTGCGCATCGCGGTGCCGGAGCAGCGCGTGCGTACGAGCGGTACGGGGATGAGGGTATTCAGCCGGCCGGGGTGAACCGTTCGCGCCGGATGCGTCGCGGCGACATGCGGCGACGCTTGAACGCCTTCACCGATGCCTCGACGAACGCGTCCGATCCGCAGATGTAACCGGTGAACTCCTTCGCGGACGCGACGTCCTCGAGGAAAGCGTCGGTGACGTATCCGTCGCGGTCTCCGCCGCTCTCCCTGCTCACGCAGGTGATGTAGCGGAAGCCGGGATGGCGGGTCTCCAGTTCGCGGAGGAAGTCGACGTCGTACAGGTCCGCGCAGGTACGGACCCCGTGGTAGAGCAGGATCTGCCGGTCGGGGACGAGGGAGAGCGCCTGCCGGACGATGGCCTCGAGCGGGGCGAGGCCCGTCCCACCGCCGAGCAGGACGATCGGGCCGGTGCCCTCCAGGTCGAAGGTGAAGTCGCCGTACGGGCCGGTGACGGTCACGCGTTCACCCACGTCGATGCGCTCGAAGACCCATTCGCTCGCGACTCCACCGGGTTGCCGGCGGATGTGCAGTTCGAGCTCTTTGGCCTCGGAGGGCGGATTCGCGAGTGAGTACTGCCGTCGGATCTCGGTCCCGGGAACTGTCACCTCCACGTACTGCCCGGCCGAGAACTCGAGCGGTTCGTCGGCGGTGAGCAACACCTTGCGTGTGTCGGCGGCGATGTCGCGTACCTCGGCGACGGTGACGACGACGTCGCGCAGCACGTGCGTGCCGGCGGGTTCCTCCGTTGCGGAGGTCTCGAAGGCGACGTCGCCGCGCGGGGTGGCCTGGCACGCGAGGACGAATCCGGCCGCGAGTTCGTCGGCGGTGAGCGTCTCCTCCGGCGAGTTCCGATGATCGAGTTCGCCGTCGAGGACCTTGATCTTGCAGGTGCCGCAGGTTCCCTGGTTGCAGGAGTTGGGCATCCAGTTGCCGTTGCGCAGGAACGCTTCCAGCACCGTCCGACCGGGTTCGCAGGGAACGACGCCGGTGCCCGCGGTGAGTGTGTACGGCATGGTCAGATCTCCCACCGGGCGTGCAGGGTCTTCGGGCCGCGGAAGCCCCAACCCCAGAATTCGACGTCCTCGGAAGTGTCCCGCTCGAGATTGGGGATGGTCTCGAGCAGTTCTTCGAGACCGATGCGGCTCACGTTGTTCGCGAAGTAGATTCCCGCGCAGGCATGCTTGCCGGCACCGAAGGCGAGGTGGGGGAGCGGCGGGCGGGTCAGGTCGTAGCGGCTGGGGGCGTCGAACACGTCGATGTCGTGGTTCGCCGACCCGTAGGACAGCATGACCACCGACCCTTCGCTGATCTCGATTCCTGATACGACGGTGTCGCGCTTGGCGATACGTGCGGTGCCGGACCAGATCGGGGCGGTCCAGCGCATCCCTTCGGCGATCGCGCGGGGGATGAGTCCCGGTTCGTCCACCACGGCTTCGAACTGTTCGGGGCGGGTGAACAGGCCTGCCAGGGTGGAACTCATGGCGTGTCCCGGTTCCTGCATGGCGCCGAGGAGGAAGACGTACAGCGTCGGGTAGATGTAGTCGCGGTCCCGCGTCTGCCCTTCGGGCATCCCGTCGTGCAGCCAGTGCGAGATGGCGCTGTCGTCGGGATGCTCGATCCAGTGGTCGATCAGCGGGTCGACGACGGAACGGATCTCCTCCTTGGCGCGGTCGCCCTCGTCGAAACGTTCCTGGTTCAGAAAGTTTCCGTCCTCGTCCATCGCTGCGTTGGTGAACGAATCCGACAGTTTGTGGAACCATTCGCGCAGTTTGTCCGAACTGACGTCCTTCAGTCCGAGGAGATCACCGAGCGACCGCACACTCACCGGCTCGCAGAACTGGGCGACGAGATCGGCCCTGCCGTCGGACTCGAACGCCTCGACGTAGCGTCGTGCGATCGGGCGGACGAGATCCTCGATCCAGCGGTCCACCTCGGCGGGCTGGAGGGCGGGTTCGACCATCGACCGCAGGTCGCGGTGGATGTCGCCGTTGACGCCGATGATCGCGGGATGACCGAAGGTGCGGCCACCGGCGGGGGTGATGATGCCGTCGAAGTCGTCGCCGGCCGCGACCGCACGGCACGCTTCGGTCGTGGACGCTACGTAGGCGCCGAGGACGGGCACGAAGGCGACCGGAGCTTCGGCACGCAAGCGCTCGTAGACCGGGTACGGATTGCGCTCGAGTTCTTCCATGGTGATCTCGTCGAGCCACGAAAGGGTGCTGGTCATCGGTGTACCTCCGGGTCGGGAGCCGTCCGGCGACGGCCGGGCCGTTGTTGACGTGGCCAGGACCATACGAGTCGGCCGACGGGCCGGTCGATGCACATTGCGCGGTCCCTGGACGAATCACGCGACTATGTGATCCAGGTCTCGGAAGCGGTTAGTCTCGAAGGCGTGAGTGTGCCCGAGATCGAGGACTGGGACGACGCCTCGCGCGTCGTGGCGGACGTGTACTTCCCGCACCGATTGACGGACCTCGGAAAGGTGGATCGTCCTGAGCTCGAATTGGTCTCGGCCGATCTCGGAGGTGTCACGATCGGTCGGATGGGCTGGGGAGCGGACGTCGCGATCGAATGCGAGTATCCGGGCGCCTACGAGGTGAACATACCGCTGAGCGGGCGGCTCGAATCGCGGGGGCGCTCGGGCACCGTCGTCTCCGAACCCGGCTCGGCGACAGTCTTCCGCGCGGACACCCCGTCGCTCATCACACGGTGGGACGCCGAATGTTCGGTCCTCGGAATCAAGTTCGATCGAGAACATCTCGAACGCGAAGCGGACCGCATTCTCGGTGGTCCGTTGCGGTCGCGCCTCGAACTTCCCGACCGCCTCGATCTGCGGGGGTCGGCGCAGGAATGGCACCGTCTCGTGGCAGCGCTGAGCGAGCAGCTCGCCGGGCCGACCCGGGTGCTCACGAATCCTCTCGTGTCGGCCCAGCTCGGCGGTGCGGTCACCACGGCCTTCGTCCTGGCGGTCGCGCCGGCCGACGAAATGTCACCGGCACCCCGCCCGGGCATGGTCCGGCGGGTGTTGAATGCTCTGCAGGAGGATCCGGGTCGTGTCTGGACGGCAGCCGACATGGCGGAGATCGCCGGAACCAGTGTGCGCAGGTTGCAGGAGGCGTTCTCCGAGTACGTGGGCAGCAGTCCGTCCGCGTGTCTGCGCGACATCCGGCTCGATCGCGCCCACGCGGATCTTACTGCCGGGGGAATCACCGTGGCAGATGTGGCTTTCCGGTGGGGTTTCGGCCATCCGGGGCGTTTCGCCGCCGCCTTCAGGAAGCGGTACGGCGTCACCCCTACGGAAGTCCTGCGGGGCTGAACGCATGCGGATTCGGACGCACGTATGCGGGTGACGACCTCGTGGTCGTCACCCGCTCGTGCGTCCTCCCGGACGGCTCAGCCGAACCAGAGGATGGGTGTGGGCCGATCGAACGAAAGCTCAGGGTAGTCGTCGTCCGCGACCGGCGTCCGCAGCCGCCGCTCGACGTAGTCCAGACCGTTGCTGCGCATGTATTCGATGCAGGACACCGTGTACCCGACGGAATCCGTGCGCGTACTGACGATGGGGCGGAACAGATTCGGGAAGCCGTGCACCGTCAGGGCATCGCGCTCGAGCGCGGCGCCGTCTCGGCCCTGCAGTGTGAGGCCGCCGTGCCCGTCTACGACGAACTTCGCTCGGCCGACGACGGTGCCGCCGATGAGGATCTCCCACCGATGGTCGATGTCGTCGTAGCGGACGGCGCTCGCGGTGCCGATCTCGTGGACCGCCAGCCGTAGTTCGTCGCGCAACCGGGCCGAGACCCGCTGGGAGGCGAAGGAGCGTCCGAGGACTACCGCGTCGAATTCCGGTGCAGGGGGATGGGACACGGAGGTCGAAGCGGTCGTGGTCATCTCGGACGCTCCTTCGCGGTGGGTGGATGTTGGGGGCCGCGCGCGGACGGGCAGGAGAACGGAGATCATCCGCCCGCGCGCGGGAGTCGGTTACTTGTAGAACGCGCTGACGTCGGAGTTGCCGATCAGGTCGGGCACGGTCCAGCCGTCGAGGTCGTACTCACTCATGAACTGCTCCGCGAAGCCCTTCATGGAGGCGACGTCACCGCGGCTCTCGGCGGCGAACAGCAGCTCGGCCTTGACGTTCTCGTGGTTGCCGGCATAGTTCCGTTCGTACAGTTCGTGGCGGCCACCGAACTCGGAGCCGATCGAATCCCACAGTGCCTTCATGACCTTCACGCGGTCGACCGCCTGGATGCCGTCGGAGCCGCGGACATACTTGTCGAGGTAAGGACGCACGTCCGGGTTCTTGAAGTCGGCGGCGGACGAGGGCAGGTAGATCAGGCCCGAGGCGACGTCCTGCTCGATGATCTCCTTGATGCGCGGGTAGCCCTGCATCGCGAACATGCGGTAGGTGAGGCCGTATTCGAGCTTGGGGATTACGGTGCCGTCGATCCACGGCTCCGGGTTGTTCACCATGGAGTCGGTGAGCGACCAGAACAGGTTGCGCCAGCCGATGACCTCACCGACACGGGTCTGCACGCCGCGGAATCCGCCGGCGCCGGTGGCGTCGAGAGCCTTCATGAGGAGACCGGCGATGAAGTCGAGTTTGACCGCGAGTCGCGTGCAGCCCTGCAGCGTGAAGCGCTGGAGGAAGCCGGAGCCGCCGAGGAAGTTGTTGATCTTCTCGACGTCCCCGTACATGAAGACGTTCTCCCAGGGCACGAGCACCTTGTCGAAGATGAAGATCGCGTCGTTCTCGTCCATCCGCGAGGAGATCGGGTAGTCGAACGGGGAGCCGACGATGTTCGCGTTCTGAGAGTAGGAGGCGCGCGAGATGAGCTTGATGCCGGGTGCGTCCATCGGCACCGTGCAGATCAGCGCGAATTCCTTCTTCTTGATCGGCAGACCGTAGTGAGCGATGAAGTTGTAGTTCGTGATGGCCGAGCCGGTCGCGACGACCTTGGCGCCGGAGACGATGAGGCCGGCGTCGGTCTCCTTCTCGACCTTCATGAACACGTCGCCGACCTGGTCCGGCGGTAGCTGACGGTCGACCGGCGGATTGATGATCGCGTGGTTCCAGTACAGGACCTTCTCCTGCGACTCGCGGTACCAGCGCTTCGCGTTGTCCTGGAAGGGCGAGTAGAACTCGTCGTTCGCGCCGAGCGTGCCGAGGAAGGACGCCTTGTAGTCGGGGCTGCGGCCCATCCAGCCGTAGGTCAGCCGTGCCCAGGTGGCGATGGCGTCGCGGTCGGCCCGCAGGTCGTCGGCGGACTTCGGGGTGCGGAAGAACGGCATGGTCACGCCGCCGTTGCCGGTGTCGGTGGGGGTGGTGAGGGTGTTGACGTGCTCACCGGTGTGGAGGGCGTCGTAGAGGCGCGCCGTCATCCGGATCGAGTTGCGGAAGGCCGGATGGTTGGTGAAATCCTTGACTCGCTCACCGTGCAGGTAGATCTCGCGACCGTCGTCGATGGAGGCGATGTACTCGTCGCCGGTCATGGGGCGGGAGGCGAAGTTCTTCTGCTGGTTGGCCGGGGAGTCCGCGGCGACGTTCACCTTGGAACGATCGAGGGTCTCCGAGGGCCGGGGTTCGGTGGTGGTCATGGGATTTCTCCTTGTCCGGGGGAGTGGAAGATGTTCAGGCGTGGGCTGCGGCGAGGTGGAACGGCACGAAGCGGGTCTGCGAGTCGAACCATCCGCTGTGCGGATCGTCGAGCGAGCCGTTCCACGCGGTGGACGTGCTCGGGGCGCCGAGATCATGGAAAGTGCTGCGGTAGAACAGGAGTGGGTCGACCGTCTCGTCGAAGGTGGCGTCGACGATCTCGCCGATGTAGATGATGTGGTCGCCGCCGTCGTATTCGCGCCAGGGCGTGCACGACAGTGTCGCGGCGGTGCCGGCGAGGATCGGGGCGGTGGGGCCCTGCTCCCAGACCGGCTCGGGCGACTGGGGGCGTCCTGCGAAGTGCAGTGCAGTGTCGAGCTGGTTTGCGGCGAGGATGTTGACCGCGAACGGCGCGTCGGACAGGAACCGGCAGGCCTTGGAGGTGCGGGTCAGGGTGACCTGGCACAGGCGGGGCTCGAGCGAGACGGCGGTGAAGGCGGTGACGGTCGCGCCGTGGGGCTCTCCGTCGCTGTTCGCGCAGGTGATGACGGTGACGCCGCTGGCGAACTGTCCGAAGATATCGCGGAGTGTGCGCTGATCCATGTCTGCGTCCTCCTGTCCGGTGCGGGTTGTGGTGGACTTCGATTCGATGTGACACAGACCATATGGACGTCGTGGAACTTGTGCGATCCAGTGAGCGCGGTCACTATCCACCTAGCGCGGTGAGTGGGCCGAAGGGCCCTGTTTGCCTGGGGCCGTGTTCCGCATCACACTGGATCGCACGCGCTCGAACCACACGGATGCGCAGGTCGGAGCGCCGACGACGAGCTGGAAACGAAGGTGAGGGGCCGATGGCAATGGAGCCGACTTCGGGGCCGGTCGATTGGGAAGGGGTGGAAGAGGCTGTCTCGAATGCCTATTTCGAGCACGAACTGACGCCGCTCGACGACGTCGCGCCCTCGCTCCGGCTCCGCACACTGCCGCTCGGGCCGATCCGTCTCACGCGCATCGGCTGGGGAGCGGCGGTGTCGATCCGCAGCGAACATCCCGGGGCGTACGCGGTGAACACTCCGATCGCCGGTCGGATCGCCGCCGGCAACGGGTTGGTGTCGGAGGTCGGGCACGCCGCCGTCTTCCGTCCCGACACCGCAGCTCCGGAACAGAAGTGGACGAACGACTGCGAGATCGTCGGGATCAAGCTCGAACGCGACTATCTACAGCGCGAGATGTCGCGCATCCTCGCCCGTCCCGACCTGCAGCTCCCGAATCGGGTGGATCTGACGACGCAGGCGGGCCAGAGCTGGATGACGCTGTTGCGCTCGGTCGTGGAACAGCTCAAGACGGACGAATCGCTCTGGCGGAATCCGCTTGTCTCGGAGCAGTTGTCGGGTGCTCTGACGACCTCGTTCATCCTCGCGGTCATGCCGGAGGGCGCGGATCCGACCGGCGGGGCGCGCCCGCGCATCATCAAGCGTGTCCTCGACCGGTTGCACGAGGATCCCGCCTCGGCGTGGACCACCGCCGAGATGGCCGAGGTGGCCGGGGTCAGCGTGCGGCGCCTGCAGGAGGGGTTCCGCGAATATCTCGGGGTGTGCCCGCGCGACTATCTGCTCGACCTGCGCCTCGAGCGCATCCACGAGGAACTCGCGGTGGGCGATGCGGCGGAACTGTCGGTCACCGATGTGGCTCTGAAGTGGGGTATCACCCATACCGGCCGGTTCGCGGCGGCCTACAAGCGTAAGTATGGGGTGGCACCGTCGGTCACGCTGCGTGGGTGATCGAGGGCCGTCAGTCGTGGTGGTAGCCGAGCTCGCTGCTGAGCCTTTCGGCGCAGTTCACGACCCTTTTCGTAGCGAGATCGCAGAACGAGTCGAGGGTGTGCCGACCGGTCGACGTCGAGCACGCGAGCACTCCCACGGCATAGCCGGAGGGGTCGAAGACGGGAGCGGCGATCGTGATGAGCCCTTCCTCGAGTTCGGCGGAGGTGATCGCGTAGCCGCGGTTGCGCACGTGGGCCAGTTCGGCACGCAGGTCGTCGGGGTTGTCGATCGTCGCGCTCGTGAATCGTACGAACTCGGTTTCCTCGAGCACGCGATCGACGATGTCGCGTGGTGACCAGGCCAGCAGCGCCCGACCCATCGACGTCGCGTAGGCGGGGACGCGGGTGCCGACGGAGACGTTGATGCTCATGATCCGGCGGACCGGGACGCGTGCGGCGTAGACGACCTCGGTGCCGTCGAGTACGCCGAGGGATGCGGATTCGTTGGCGTGCTCGGCGATCTCGACGAGTTTCGGCAATGCCGAGTCCACGAGAGTGTGGGATTCGGTGTAGTGCCGGCCGATACTGAGCACGCGTGGAGTGAGCGACCATCTCGTGCCGTGCGAGGTGACGTAGCCGAGTTTCTGCAGGGTCAGCAGGATCCGGCGGACCGCGGGTCGCGACAGGCCGGTCTTGGCGGCCAGCTCGGCCAGGCTGGGGTTCGGGTCCTTGTCGTCGAAGGCGTGCAATACCGCGAAACCACGTTCGATGCTCTGGATGAAGTCTCGATCGTTGCTAGGGCCATTACCTAGGTCGATGCTCGGCATCCTGCCTCCTACCTGCGTACTTGTTGATACTGCCCGATCCGGTGTTGACAAGCTGTGTGACACCACGCACAGTATGTGATGTACGCACTGCGATACACAAGTACGCACAGCGTACTGACCGGTGATCACCGCAGCCCCTGTGTCGCACCGGCCCCACACTTCCGATAGTTCAGTCCCCACGAGGAGAGCCATGACCACCATGGAGAACCCCACCGCCCACGGGTCCGGCAACGCTGCGACCGACAAGTTCAAGTCCGAGCGGGTCACGTCCGACACCTCGGTCGAGCGTGCGTCGGCGATCTACCAGGACGTGATCGGGGCTTTCGCCGACATCATCCAGAAGCACCAGGTGACCTACGACGAGTACCGGGTGCTCAAGCAGTGGCTCATCGACGTGGGTGAATACGGCGAGTGGCCGCTGTGGCTGGACGTCTTCCTCGAGCACGAGATCGAGAAGGTGCACTACAACCGCAAGGGCTTCACCGGCACCAAGGGCTCCATCGAAGGCCCCTACTACGTCCCGGACAGCCCGAAGCTCCCGGCCAAGTGCACGATGCCGATGCGCGAGAAGGACAAGGTCGCGCCGCCGCTGGTCTTCAAGGGCCAGGTCACCGACCTCGAGGGCAACGGCCTGCATGGCGCCACCGTCGAGCTGTGGCACGCCGACGAAGAGGGCTTCTACTCGCAGTTCGCCCCCGGTATCCCCGAGTGGAACCTGCGCGGCACCGTCGAGGTCGACGAGAACGGCAACTTCGAGATCACCACGCTCAAGCCGGCTCCCTACAAGATCCCGGCCGACGGACCGACCGGCTGGTTCATCAGCTCCTACGGCGGACACCCCTGGCGTCCGGCCCACCTGCACCTCATGGTGAAGGCTCCCGGCAAGCGCGCCATCACCACCCAGCTGTACTTCAAGGGCGGCGAGTGGGTCGAGGACGACGTCGCCACGGCCGTCAAGCCCGAGCTCATCCTGGATCCGCAGCCCAACGCCGACGGCATCGACGAAGTGACCTACAACTTCGTACTCGACCCCGAAGCGTGATCCGCACCGCGGAAACCGCCCGATCCGGCCCCCGCGCGCGAGTCGGTTCTGCGTAACGAATGCCGGTGCCCCACTGGGGTACCGGCATTCGTGCTGAATGCAGGGTCGACGTATTCCCCGTCACACCCCGATCCGATTGTGAGCAATTCCGATGTCCGACCCCGATCTGAAGATCGCCTCCGTCACCACGACGATCATCGATGTACCGCTGATCCGACCCCACAAGTTCGCCACCACCACCGCCGAAGCGCAGCCGATCCTGCTCGTCGCGGTGACCACCGAGGGCGGCGTCACCGGTTACGGTGAAGGCGTCGTGCCGGGCGGGCCGTGGTGGGGCGGCGAATCGGTCGAGACGATGCAGCAGATCGTCGATCGCTACATCGGGCCCTACATCATCGGACGCGGAGTCGACGAGATCAGTGGCGTCATGGTCGATATCGAGCGCATCGTCGCCAACGCGCGATTCGCGAAGGCCGCCGTCGACGTCGCGATGCACGACGCGTGGGGACGCGCGCTGGGTGTGCCGGTCGCGTCGCTGCTCGGCGGTGCCTTCCGGACCGGCGTCGACGTGCGGTGGGCGCTCGGCGCCGCGCCGCTCGAAGAGATCGTCGAGGAGGTCACCCACAAGCGTGAGCAGCGTCTGAACTACTCCTTCAAGCTCAAGATGGGTGCGCTCGACCCGGCATTCGACACCGATCGTGTCGTCAAGATCGTCGAGGCGTTCGGCGGCGAGGTCGGATTCAGCATCGACGTCAACGCCCGCTGGGACCGTTTCACCGCGCTGCGCCACGTCCCGCAGCTCGTCGACGGTGGAGTCGAGCTCATCGAACAGCCCACTCCCGCAGATCAACTCGACGTGCTCGCCGAGATCAACCGACGCGTCTCGGCGCCGGTGATGGCCGACGAGTCCGTGCAGACCCCGCACGACGCGTACGAGGTGGCCAAGCTCGGCGCCGCCGACGTCGTCGCGCTCAAGACCACCAAGTGCGGCGGATTGCAGCGCAGCAAGCAGGTCGTCGCCGTCGCGAAGGCGGCCGGCCTGCGGTGCCACGGTGCGACCTCCATCGAAGGCCCCATCGGGACCGCCGCGTCCGTCCACTTCGCCTGCGCCGAACCGGGGATCGACTACGGCACCGAACTGTTCGGTCCGCAGTTGTTCGCCGTCGAACTGCTGCAGGAGCCGCTCGACTACTCCGAGGGCCAGGTGCACCTGCCCGAGGGGCCGGGACTCGGCGTCGAACTCGACATGGACGTCGTGAAGAAGTACGCGCGTTCCTGATTCGCGCTCTCGTCAGAACAGAAGAAGGAGAAACATCATGGCACTGTTCCACGTTCGGATGGACGTCGACATCCCCCGCGATCTGGACCCCGACGTGCGCGCCGAGACCGTCGCGAAGGAGAAGGCCTACAGCCAGGATCTCCAGCGCCAGGGCAAGTGGCGGGAGATCTGGCGGATCGTCGGCCAGTACAGCAACATCTCGATCTTCGACGTCGAGTCGGCCGACGAATTGCACGAGATCCTGTGGAACCTGCCGTTGTTCCCCTACATGAACATCGAGGTCATGCCGCTGACGAAGCACGGCTCCGACATCAAGTGACCCTCGGCGCAGGCGAGTGGCTCATACTCGGGTTATGAGCCTGCCACTGCGCGACGTCTACGCCGAGCCGACCCTCGCCGACCTGATGCCTTCGGTGCTCTCGTCCGCGGGGGTCGCCGGTGAGACCAACCGACTCGATCTCACTCCAGTCGATCACACCGTCGTCCTACTCGTCGACGGGATGGGATGGGAGCTGCTGCAGCGCAACGCGAAAGCCGCTCCGTACCTGACGCAGGCGCCGGGGAGCCCGATGCGTGCCGGCTTCCCGACGACCACCGCCGTCAGCCTCGCTTCCCTCGGGACGGGGCTGCCGTCCGGCCTCCACGGCATCACCGGTTACCAGTCGTACGTCGACGAGATCGAGGCCCCGGTCAACTGGCTCCGCTGGACCCTCGCCGGAACCGCGATCGACCAGCGCGACGATCTTGTACCCGAGACCGTGCAGCCCCACCCGACGGTGTTCGAACGCGGCCGCGAGGCGGGCCTGACCGTCACCACCGTCGTGCCGAATGCCTTCGAGGGCAGCGGCCTCACCCGGGCCGTGCTGCGCGGCGGCAACTTCGTCGGGGTCTCCGCCTACGGCGATCTGCTCGCCCAGGTCGTCGCCGCGGTGAGCGCCGGCGACCGCAGCCTCGTCTACTGCTACATCGGCGAGGTCGACACCCTCGGACACGTCTACGGACCGGAGTCCGCGGCGTGGCTCGCGCAACTCACGGTGGTCGATCGTTTCGTCGAGCAACTCGCCGACGCGCTGCCGACCGGCACCCGCCTGCTCGTCACCGCCGATCACGGCATGGTCGACGCCTCGCGGGGTCGCCGCATCGACTTCGACCACACCCCGGGTCTCGGTGAGGACGTCACCGTCATCGCCGGGGAACCGCGGTGCCGCCACATCTACACCTACCACGTCGACCGGGTCCTCGAACGCTGGCGCAACGAACTCGGCGACCACGCGTGGGTCGGCACCCGCGACGACGCGTTCGCGGCGTGCCTGTTCGGATCCGATCCCGATCCGGCGCTGGCCAAACGGATCGGCGACATCGTGGCCGTCGGACGCGGCGAATCGACGGTGATCCGCAGCGACGGCGAGCAGGTCATGTCGAACCTTCCCGGGCAGCACGGGGCGTTGACCGACGAGGAACTGCTCGTGCCGCTGCTGCGGATCGGGTGACGCGTTCGAGGTCCGGGCCGCCGGGTGTCGGAACTCTCGATGCCTGAGACGTATCGGTCACATAGTGTGTGCACATGCGTACCGATGCGGTGACCTGGCACGACCGCAGCAGTAGGGTCGCGCTGATCCTCCTGTGGGTGGTCCGGATCCTCTTCAAGCCGATTCTGAGTCTCTGGCCGAGCAACGACTTCGGCATCGCCGTGCTCGGCCGGCTGTCGTGGGTGGTCGACAGGATCACGCCCACGCCGCGCGCCGTGCACGTCACGCAGACCGAACTCGGCGGAGTGCCCGGTGAGCGGATCATCTCCCCGAAGCCGGTCGACGATCCGCTCGACGACGCCACCATCCTCTACTTCCACGGCGGCGGCTTCATCTTCTGCGGCCCGTCCACCCACCGTCAGCTGTGCGTGCAGCTCGCGCTCGATTCCGGTGCCCCGGTGTACTCGATGGACTACCGGCAGGTGCCCGCGGTGCCGATCGCAGGTTCGGTGCAGGACGCGATGAACGCGTACACCGCTCTGCTCGAGGTGGCCGACGATCCCACGCGCATCGTCGTCGGCGGCGACTCGGCCGGCGGTTATCTCGCGGCGAAGGTCGCCGAACTCGCCGCGCGTCGCGGCATCCAGCGACCGGCCGCGGTGATCGGGTACTCGCCGCTGCTCAACCTCGACCTAGACAAGCACGACCCGAAGTACATGGCGAGGGACGCCTACCTGCCCATCAAGGCACTCGGGAAGATCAGTCCGCGCTGGTTCGCCGGGGAAGAGGCGATCGAGGGCGAGACGAACCCTGTCGACGCCGATCCGGCGCTGTTCCCTCCCATGTTCATGTGCGCCGCCGAATACGATCTGACCAGGCCGGACGTGGAGATCATGACCGAACGACTCGCGTCGGCGGGACGCACCGTGGAGACACATCTGTGGCGCGGGCAGATCCACGCGTGGCCGGTCCTGGCCCGCGCGATCCCCGAAGCCATGGAACTGATCGGGCTCAGCACCCGGTTCGCGCGACGCGCGATCGTCGCAGTGGACGACGCCGCCTGAACGCTCACAGGTTGGTGTCGGGCGGCTCCGGGCTCTCGGGCAGTCCGGCGCCGTGGCCGTCCCCGTCGCGCGGCGGACAGTTCCCGCCGACGGCGTAGGACGTCATCGACAGCGATCCGTATTCGACACCGTCGACGAGGGTCTCCGGTTGCTCCCCGGACTCGGCGGCCAGACCCGCGACGTACAGCAACGGCAGGAAATGATCGGGGGTCGGCACCGCGTGGCGGTAATCGGGGTGCTCACCCAGCGCCGCGGCGTCACCGGGACGGTCGCGCAGAACGGCGAAGGCATCCTCGTCGAATCGGTGCGCCCAGTCGAACCCCGCGCCCGGGCGTCGCGGATCCAGCGTGCCGAGGTTGTGGACGACGTTGCCGCTCGCGACGATCAACACCCCGCGATCGCGGAGTCCGGCGAGACGGGCTCCGAGTTCGACGTGATAGTCGAGCGGCTTGTAGGCGTTGAGGCTGAGCTGCACCACCGGGACATCCGCCTCCGGGAAGGCGTGGGTGAGCACCGACCAGGTGCCGTGGTCGATACCCCACGAGTCGACGTCGGCACCCACCCACGTCGGGTGGACGAGGTCGGCGATCTCCTCCGCCAGTTCCGGAGCACCCGGCGCCGGATACTCGACGTCGAACAACTCCTGCGGGAACCCGAAGAAGTCGTGGATCGTGCGCGGCGACCGCATCGCGGTCACCGCGGTGGCGTTGATGAACCAGTGGGCGGAGATCGCCAGGATCGCGCGGGGCGTCGGCACGGATCGCCCGAACGCCGCCCAGGCCTGCGTGTACCGATTCGATTCGAGCGCGTTGAGCGGACTGCCGTGGCCGACGAACGCGACCGGCATGCGTGACGACACGCCCTCTCCTTCCGGTTGTCGAGCCTCAGTTGTCGAGTCGTGTCTTCAACCAGGCCGTCAGGTCGTCGAGCACGCGGTCCTTCTCCGGCTCGTTGAACACCTCGTGGTACAGCCCGTCGTACAACTTCAGCGTCAAGTCCTTCGAACCCGCGCGGTCGGCGATGAGCTGCGACCCGGCGGGATCGGCGAGCGCATCGGCGGTTCCGTGCATGACGAGCAACGGCAGCCTCAGGTTCGGGAGGCGCCGCTCGAGGCTCTGCTCGTTGAGCACCAGCACCCGTGCAAGCCCGGCGGGCACGAGACCGTGGTGCACGAGCGGATCGGCGTCGTACGCCGCGACCACTGCGGGATCGCGCGAGACCGCCTTGCTGTCGAGCTTCTGCACCGGCACACCCGGCAGGAAACGCCCGATCAGCTTGCCGATCTCCACGACCGGTTTCGGCGTGCCCGACGTGACGATCACCGCCGGCCCCGACAACACGAGCGCGTCGAGCCGGTCCTGATGGTCGAGCGCGTAGGCCAGAGCGATCGCACCGCCCATCGAGTGACCGAGCATGAAGACCGGCAGGCCGGGATGCGCATGGGTCGCCAGATCGATCAGGCTGTCCAGGTCGTCGGTGAACTCGCGCATCTCCCGGGCGCCCACACGCTTGCCGCCCGACCGTCCGTGACCGCGGTGGTCGGGGGCGTACACGACGAGGCCGAGATCGGTGAGCCGCGCGACGACGTGGTCGTAGCGACGTGCGTGCTCACCCAGCCCGTGGCTGAGGATCAGCACGCCGGTAGGGGCCTCCGGCGACCACACGTCGTACACGATCGGGATCGCGCCGACGCCGGTGAACGACGATTCGGTGTGCTCCATGAGCGCCTCCTGCGGCCTCGTCGACAGATGTTCCTCGCATCTTCGCACGAGTACCGGCTCGGAGGCTTGTGTCCGGCCGGAGACAGAGGCACGCTCGAAAGAAGGGGGTGCGACCAAGGACACCTGTGATGGAAACCGAGATCACCGAGATCGCTCCGGATGTCTACCGCGTGTCCACATTTCTCGACGCGGCGAACCTGACGATGAACCAGTTCCTCGTGGACGGTGACGAGCCTCTGCTGTTCCATACCGGATATCGGTCGTTGTTCCCGTCGGTGTCGGAGGCGATAGCACGGTTGATACCGCTGGATCGGTTGCGGTGGATCACCTTCGGGCACGTCGAGGCCGACGAGTGCGGATCGATGAACTCCTGGCTCGAAGTGGCGCCGGCGGCGGAGGTCGCCCACGGTGCGATGGGTTGTTTCGTCCAGGTCGCCGATCTTGCGGATCGTCCACCGCATCCCCTGCAGGACGGGGACGTCCTGGCCACCGGGCGCCGTCGGGTGCGGCACATCGACACCCCGCACGTTCCACACGGATGGGATGCAGGTCTGATGTTCGAGGAAACGACATCCACCCTGTTGTGCGGTGATCTGTTCACGGCGTTCGGTAGATATCCGGCACGGACGACGAGCGAGATCGTCGGCCCCGCTCTGCAGGCGGAGGACCTGGGTCGCGCGACGTGCCTGACCCCCGAACTCGGACCCACCATCCGCGCACTCGCGGACCTGCACCCGAGCACTCTCGCACCCATGCACGCCCCGGCCTACGAGGGTGATTGCGCCGCGACCCTCGAGGAACTTGCTGCGGCATACGAGGAACGGTTCGCCGCCGAGGCGGACGTGCGCCGTGGCCGAGGACCGAAATCCGATTGACGGTGCTCGGGCGCTCGGTACCCTGGAGATCATGATCCAGGCGCTCTACTTCCACTGACGACACCCCCTCCGCGGCTCGGGACGTCCTCCGAGGTCGCGGTTCGAGCCGTACCCGAATACGGCCGAGTGTCCGGCCGTTCGTCAGCGAGCGCATCCTCCCACCCGTGATCCGGGGACGAGTGCGCCTCCGCACGGAGGAAACCACATGACCATCAGCATCACCATGCCCCGGCGCTCTCGCGCCCAACTCGGCGCCGTCGACGTCCACCTCGCCCGCGACGGTCATCCCGTCCTGCGCGGCGTCGACCTCGCGGTCACGCCGGGCTCCCGGCTGGGCGTCGTCGGGGAGAACGGGCGCGGCAAGTCCACGCTGCTGCACGTCCTCGCCGGCCGCCTCGAACCGGACTCGGGGACGGTGCGTCGGTTCGGCTCGTTCGGTATCGCCGAGCAGGAGATGACCGTCGCCGAGGGGCGCACCGTCGGCGATCTCGTCGACATCGAGCTGGCGCACGTCCGCGCCGCGCTGCGGGCGCTCGACGAGAGCACCGCAGCACTCGCCGACGAACGTCCGGGCGCCGCCGACGCGTACGCCGACGCCCTCGAGATCGCCGAGCAACTCGACGCGTGGGACGCCGACCGTCGCGTCGACACCGCCCTCGAAGCGCTCGGCGCCGTCACCGACCGCTCGCGACCGCTGGCGGAGATGTCGGTCGGGCAGCGCTACCGCGTGCGCCTGGCCGCACTGCTCGGCGCCGAACACGATTTCCTGTTGCTCGACGAGCCGACCAACCATCTCGACGCATCGGGGCTCGACTATCTCACCGAACGCCTGCAGCAGACCCGCAGCGGCGTGGTCCTCGTCAGCCACGACCGCGCCCTGCTGACCGACGTCGCCACGTCGATCCTCGACCTGAACCCGAGCCGCGACGGTCGTCCACGCCTGTACGGCGGGGGATACGCCGGCTTCCGGACGGGACGCGAGGCCGAATATGCCCGTTGGGTGAGCGAATACGCCCGTGAGCAGGCCGAGCGGGCCCGGCTGGAATCGGACCTCGAGTCCGCGCAGGATCGGCTCGTCACCGGCTGGCGGCCGGAGAAGGGCACCGGCAAGCACCAGCGTGCCACCCGCGCGCCGGCGCTCGTGCAGTCGGTGCACCGCCGTCAGGAAGCGCTGGACGACCATGCCGTGGCGGTACCGGTACCGCCGCTGCAGTTCTCCATGCCTGCGCTCGGCGCGGAGGCCGACGGGATCGACCCGGACACACCCTTGGTGCGCGTCGAGGACGTCATGGTGCGCGGCCGACTCGACCGTCCGGTCGATCTGGCCGTCCTCGCCGGTTCGCGGCTCGTCATCACCGGACCCAACGGCGCCGGCAAGTCGACGCTGCTCGCGGTCCTGGCCGGCGAGGTCGAACCGACGGCGGGAACCCGCGAGAGTGATCCCGTCGTACGGATCGGCCGGCTCGCCCAGGAGTCGCCGGCACCGTCGGTGGCGCGGGTACAGCAGGTCTACGACGCGCACGTCGGCGAACTGATCGTCGCCGGCCTCGTCCCCGACCAGGGAGCCGTCGATCTCGACGAACTCGGACTGTTCACCGAACGTGACCTCGGCAAGCGGGTCCGAGACCTGTCGATGGGCCAGCAACGACGCCTCGACCTGGCGATGGTTCTCGCCGCGCGACCGCACGTGCTGCTGCTCGACGAGCCCACCAACCACCTGTCGATCACGTTGGTCGACGAACTGACCGACGCCCTGGGGGCGACCGACGCCGCGGTCGCCGTGGCCACCCACGACCGGCAGATGCGACGCGACATCGCCCACTGGCCGCATCTGGCGCTGGGGCTCGCCCCGAAGGAATGCACCCGGAAGGGGCCGAAGCCATGAGAGTCCGGGTGCCGCGGAGTTGTTCGCCGCAGGGGCCACCGGATCGACGCGCGAAGTGGTCATCGGAGCGCGGAATTACGCGCTCTGATGACCACTTCGCGCTCCGATTCCCGGGCGTCGGTCAGCTCCGCGACTCCGTGGAGACGGCAGGCGCCGGCTCGGACGAGGCGTCCGCCGAGCGCGCCGGGCGCAGCGCGAACAGTGCCACCGCGGCGAGCACGACTACGCCGGCCACTCCGAAGTAGAGCTGTTCGGGCGTCCTCCCGCATCGAGGAGCACACCGGCCGCGGTCGGTGCGAGGATGGCGCCTGCTCGGCCGATGCCGATGGCAGAACCGACGCCGGATGGAGCACGAGGGTCTCGTCGAGGGCGAACAGGTGCGCTGGGGTCCCAACAGCACCAAGACCCGGTACTCGATCACCGGGGAGGGCATCCGGGCCTTCTGCGAATGGATGTCCACCCCGCTGGACTACGCCCCGGTGCGCGACGCCGCCCACACCGTTTCGCGCTCCGACGTGTGCGATCGGATCACGGCGTGCTGTCCGTCGGCGGCACGATCGAATGGGCGAGCGCCCGCATGAGGAACTCGAGTTCGGGATTGGGCGTCGCGTTGCTCCGCACCACCCCGCACACCGGAACCTGCAGCCGGTGGTGGATCTCGCGCATGAACTTCAGCCCCTTGCGGGGTGTGTCGGCCGCGGTGCCGGCGTAGAGCACGGTCCACGCCCTCGGGTTGGTGAGCACCTCGAGAGTCGCGGTGTGGTCGCTCGCGATCGGAGGTCCGAGGCGCACGCGACGACCGACCTCGACGAAGGCGTCCTCGACCACGCGGTGCAACAGCACCTGGCTGCCGCGCGGCGGTAGCAGCAGCGGGTAGTGGGCGAGGTCGCCGAGATCGACGGTGGAGAACGCCGACAGCGGGTGCTCGCTCGACGTGACGATGACGAGCTCTTCGATGCCGAGACGGATCGCCTCGAGCCCCGGGCGGTCGACGTCGCCGCGGATGAGCGCGAGATCGGCATCCCCGGACGCGACGGCGTTGACGCGGTCGGTGAAGTCCTTGATGACGAACTCCACGTCGATCTTGGGGTGACGTTCGCGGACGCTGGAGATGGCGTCGAGGCTCTGCGCCGCGAAGCTCATGTTCGCCGTGATGCGGATGCTCTCCCGCGGTTCGTGGCCCACTTCCAGGGCCTTCGCCTCGAGGCTGAGCACCTCGGCGGCGATCGGCATCAGGCGTCGGCCGGCCGAGGTGAGCTTGACCGAACGGGTGGTGCGGTCGAACAGGGTGGTGCCCAGTTCGTGCTCGAGCTTCGCGATCTGATGGCTGATCGCCGACTGCGAGATGAAGCAGCGCTGGGCAGCACGGGAGAAGCTGCCCTCCTCGCCGACGGCGAAGAAGTAGCGCAACTGACGGAAATCCATGGCTCCTCCCGGGGAACGTGCCATCCGCATTTATGAGCGAAACAGATAACAGTTTTTCGAATATCCCAGGTTAGTGGATAGCGAGGGTACTTCGTACCTACCTTGGTAGTCATACATCAACGGAGATGACAAGTACGTGGAGGTTTACGACAGCATGGACGATGCGGACACAGCGACCCTGGTCGATCGGACGGACGTCGTCATCGTGGGTTCCGGCTTCGGAGCATTGGCCACCGCCAAGAAGCTCGCCAAGGCCGGCACGCCCTTCGTTCTGATCTCGGAGACCACCGAGCATCTTTTCCAGCCTTTGCTCTACCAGGTCGCCACCGGCGTCCTTTCGCCCGGCGAGATCGCCCCGTCCGTGCGCGCGATCCTGGCCGAATACCCCAACGCCGACATCCGCCTGGGCCGCGTCGTCGATGTGCTCCCCGAGGAGAACACGGTTGTCTACGAGGCCGGCGGTCAGCGCCTGCGTCTCGGCTACAAGTACCTCGTCGCCGCGACCGGCGCCCGCCAGGCGTACTTCGGACGCGACGAGTTCGCCGACCTGACGTACGCGCTGAAGACCGTCGAGGACGCCGAGAAGCTGCGTCGCCAGATCGTGCGCTGCTTCGAGGAAGCACACGTCACCACCGATGCCGAGCGTCGGAAGAACCTGCTCAGCTTCATCGTCGTAGGCGCCGGCCCGACGGGCGTCGAGCTCGCGGGACAGATCAAGGAGCTCGCGCAGCGCTACTTCGCCGAGAACATCGGCAACATCCGCGCCGACGACGTCACCGTCACGCTCGTCGAGGGCGCAGACAAGGTTCTGCCCCCGTTCGGTGGCAAGCTCAGCGAGTACTCCAAGGAGTCGCTCGAGAAGAGCGGTGTCGACGTCGTCCTCGGCACGATGGTCACCGACATCGACGAGCACGGTGCCACGCTCACCACGCCCACGACCGAGGAGACCCGCCGCCTCACCGCGGAGACCATCATCTGGTCGGCAGGCATCCAGGCCAACGACTTCGCCGACGTACTCGCCGAGCGCACCGGCTGCGAGACGGTCCGCGGCGGACGCCTGCTCGTCGACCCCGACTTCACCGTCGGCCGCAGCGACAACATCTTCGCCATCGGCGACATGGTCACCCTCGACAACCTGCCGGCGCAGTCGCCGTTCGCCATGCAGGGTGGCCGCCACGTCGCGAAGATGATCACCGGCAAGGTCGCGATGGGCACCCCGTTCCAGTACAAGGACAAGGGAAGCATGGCGATCATCAACCGGTTCCGCGCCATCACGCGGGTCGGGAAGATCGAGCTCACCGGCTTCATCGCGTGGGTGCTGTGGCTCGCCGTCCACCTCGTCTACCTGGTTGGCTTCCGCAACCGCTACATCGCCGTCATGTCGTGGTGCGGTTCCTTCCTCGGACACCGCCGCCCCCACTTCTACTATGCGCAGGACGCCGTCCCGGTGCCCGCTGCGGAGAAGGAGGAGCCGGCAGCGAAGGACGAGCCGGAGAGCGACAAGGAACCCGTGCGGACGTCCGCATAACTTCAGATCCCCGAAAGGCTCCGACCACCCGGTCGGGGCCTTTCGTCGTTGACGCGCCGAATCGGGATCGACGCCGCGTGTTGCGGTGGCGAGCCCCGGTTCACCACGTGAACCGACGCGCCCGGCGGGTGAAAGTCGGGGTGATTTCCGGGATGTCCTGCAAGCCAGAGACGTTCGGCTGGTGTACATCGGCCGACCTGCGGCTACCGTGTGCAGCGCATCCCGAGGAGTGACCATGAACGATGGCAGCGGCCCCCGCGTCGCGACGACACGTGTCGGCTGCGATGTCGTCACCGTCCGAGACATCGCGTCGAGCATCGACCGGTTCGGCGACCGCTACCTGCAGCGTGTGTTCACCCCGCACGAGCTGGACGTATGCACCGGACCGGGGCGCGCCCAACGCCTCGCGGCGCGCTTCGCCGCGAAAGAAGCCGTCATGAAGGTCCTGCGTCCGCGCGAGCACGCGGTTCCCTGGCAGGCCATCGAAATCCGCCGCGCGGACTGGGGCGGATGCGCTGTCGTACTGGCCGGTAACGCGGCCGCCCTGGCGCGAGATGAACAGGTGACCGACATACAGGTCTCGATCTCCCACGAGTCCGAATACGCCATCGCGACGGTCGTGGCGACCCGCGTCGACGAAGCAGAAACTGGAGAACACCCATGACGGAGCAGGTGATCCGCAAGGTCCTCGGTGAGCACGCGAAGCTGTCGGTCGACAGCACGGCGCTCGACCCCGCCGCCGACCTCTACGAGCTCGGCCTGACATCGCACGCCAGCGTGAACGTGATGCTCGCCCTCGAAGACGCCTTCGACGTGGAATTCCCCGACGAACTGCTGCGCAAGAGCACCTTCGCGAGCGTCGGCGCCATCAGGTCGGCGTTGACGGAACTGGGCGTCGCGTGACGTCGACGTCCGCGCCCCCCACCGTCGCGGAGAAGGCCGGGCTGTCGCTGCTCGCCCGTGCCGAACTCGTCGGACGCGAGAGCGCCGGCCCCGCGGCCGCCGCGGTGGATCGTGAGGGACGGTTCCCGCACGAGGCAGTCGACGCGCTGCGCACCCACAAGCTGCTGAACTGCGCCGTCCCCGTCGATCAGGGTGGGGAGGGAGCATCCCTCGGTGAGCTGTGCGCCGTCGCCCGAATCCTCGGCCGGTACTGCGCCTCCACCGCGATGATCTTCGCGATGCACCAGACGCAGATCCTGTCGCTGGTGCATCACTCCACTCCCGGTGTGGCCACCTTCGTCGCCGAAGCGGTGGCGAACGATTACCTGATCGCTTCGGCGACCACCGAACTCGGCACCGGTGGCGACGTGCGCAGCAGCGTCTGCGCCGTGGCCCGCGACGGCGACACCGTCACGCTGACGAAGAACGCGCCGGTCATCTCGTACGGCGAGTACGCCGACGCGATCCTGGTGACCGCGCGTCGCACCGCCGACAGCCCGCCCAGCGACCAGGTGCTCGTCGTGTGCCGACGCGACGACGTGACCCTCGAACCCACCGGCAGCTGGGACACCCTCGGGCTGCGCGGCACGTGCAGCCCCGGATTCGTCCTCACCGCCACGACGTCCGCCGATCTCGTGGTCGGCACGGCCTACGCCGAGATCTCCTCGCGCACCATGCTTCCCGTCTCACACAGTGTGTGGTCGGCGGTGTGGCTCGGAATCGCCGACGCGGCGCTGGAGAAGGCCCGCTCGTTCGTGCGTTCGGCGGCCCGCCGCAGCCCGGGGGTCACCCCGCCCGGTGCGCTGCGACTCGCCGAAGCGGCCGCCGTGCACCAGCAGTTCTCCGATCTCGTCGCCGCGTCCGCCGCCCGGTTCGACGCCGCCGCGTCGGCGCAGGAGGAATCGATGTCGGGCATGGGTTTCTCGCTCGCCATGAACAACCTCAAGGTCACTGCGTCCACGCTCGTCGTGGATCTGGTGAACCGCGCGATGCTCATCTGCGGGATCGCCGGATACCGCGAGGATTCGCAGTACTCACTCGGCCGCCACCTGCGCGACGCGCACGGTGCCGCCGTGATGGTCAACAACGACCGCATCATGAACAACTCGGCCCAATTGTCGATCGCCTACCGGGGGACGCTGTGACAAGTACAGCCATTGCCAGCACCGCAACCGACGAGCTGTCCGAGCTCGAGCGTGCCCGCCTCGACTTCCAGCAGCAGTTGCTCGAGGCCGAACTGCTCGTGGAGACCGGTGTTCCCGGCCTCTACGGTCGGTCGGGTGTCTTCGAGGACATCGTCGACGGCATCGACCGCGTGGTGGTCGCGGCAGGTCCGGGCCGGGCCGCGACGCGCCTGCGCTTCCCGCCGGTCTTCCCGCGGACGAGTTTCGAGCGCACCGACTACATCGCCTCCTTCCCGCACCTGACCGGAGCGGTGAACACCTTTACGGGCAGCAACGCCGAGCACGCCGAACTGCTCGCCGCGCGGTCGAAGGGCGAGGCGTGGGATCCGTGGCTCGAACCCGCCGACACCGTGCTCGTCTCCGCCGCATGCCATCCCGCCTACTCGCGGTACACCGGTACGCTGCGTGAGGGCGGTGAACTGCTCGACGTTCTCGGTTACTGCTTCCGGCACGAGCCGGCCGTCGACCCCGCTCGCATGCAGGCCTTCCGGATGCACGAGTTCGTGCGTATCGGTACCGAGAACGACGCTGCGCAGCATCGTGATTCCTGGGTGGAGCGAGGACTCGAGGTGCTCGACTCGCTGGGCCTCGACGCGACCGCTGTACCTGCCAACGACCCGTTCTTCGGGCGGGCCGGGCGCATGCTGGCCGTCAACCAGCGCATCGAGAACCTCAAGACCGAGCTGACGGTCCGGCTCTACGGCGACCTCGACGACGGCACCGCCGTGGTCTCGTGCAATTGCCACCGCGAGCACTTCGGCGAGACCTTCGAGATCCGCACTGCCGACGGCGAAGTCGCGCACAGCGCGTGCGTCGGATTCGGAATGGAGCGGATCGTCCTGGCGCTGTTGCGGACCCACGGACTCGACGTCGACCGCTGGCCCGCACCGGTACGCGACAGGCTGTTCCCGTGAGCGATCGGCTCATCGACGTCCGCGTCGACGGGTACTCGCCGCACTTCGTGCACGCTGCCGACCGGATCTGGACCGAGACCAACTGCTACGTCGACCTGTGGGTAGAGGTGCTGCATTCGCTCGGCCACGATCCGGTCCCCGCTGCCGCGTGCGCGTTCTCGGCCCGGTTCGACGGCGCCCAATGGACCTTCCTCAAGTTCCGCCCCGAGGATCTGTTGGCGCTGTACGGGATCGACGTCGCGGAGATGAACGTCTGGCGCCGCCCCGTGGATCACCTCGAGGACAATGCCGCCGCCGGACTGCTGTCGACGATCGAGGTGGACGCCTTCTGGTTGCCCGACACCGAGGGAACCGGTTACCGGGAGAGTCGTTCGAAGACGACGATCGTGCCCAATCTCATCGATCGCGACAGCGGGACGCTCGAGTACTTCCACAACAGCGGCTATCACGTTCTCACCGGTGAGGACTTCCGCGGAGTCTTCGGCCTCGACGAGCCGGTACCCACCTGGCCTCCCTATCTCGAACAGGTGCGCCTCGACGCGGCACAACCGCAGTGCGACGCCTTCGACACCGTGGTGCTCCGGCACCTGCGCATGCGCGCCGGCTCGAATCCGGTGCGCGAGCTCGGCGAGCGGGTGCTCGCCGACATCGACCCGATTCGCACCGGAGGGATGGACGTCTTCCATCCGTGGACGTTCGGGGTGCTCCGTCAGTGCGGTGCCACCGCCGAACTTGCCGCGGACGTCAGCGTCTACATGGACGGTCGCGGATATCCCGGTGCGGCTGCCGCAGCCGACGGATTCCGCGCGGTCGCCGAGGGCGCGAAGAGCGTGCAGTTCCGGATGGCGCGTGCGGCACGCGGCCGCAATGTCGACCCCGGCGACCAGCTGATAGCGATGGCCGCTGCCTGGGAGGACGCCATGGCGACCGTCGTCCGCGCCGCCGGGGTGCGGTGACAGGATTCGACGCACATGGATCTCCTGCACGATGCGCGATGGCGTTGTCTCCGTGCCGCTCCCGGGGCAGTCGAGCACCCCGGTGACTTTCCGGCGGACGGTCCTTGGCTGCCGGTCCGTATACCCGGGACGGCGGCAGGCGCGATCCGGGAATCCGAGGGAGTCGCGGCGGCCAGGGTGTCGTCTCCCGACAGCGACGACTGGTGGTTCGTCACCGACGTCGAGGTGTCCGGCGACGGACCGTGGCGTCTGACCTTCGACGGGCTCGCGACACTCGCGGACGTGTGGGTCGACGGCACACTCGTCGCGACGTCGGAATCGATGTTCGTGCCGCTGACCGTCGTCCTCGGCTACCTGCCGTCGACGATGCGGATCGCGGTCCGGTGCGCCTCGCTCGACGCTGCTCTCCGCAAGCGTCGGCCACGCGGACGGTGGCGTTCGTCGCTCGTGTCGGCCCAAGGATTGCGGTGGTTCCGCACCACCATGCTCGGGCGAGCCCCGGTGTACGCGGGGGCTCCGGCGCCGGTCGGTCCGTGGCGTCCCGTGCGTCTCGTCGATTCCGGTGAGCCCGTTGTGCTGGAACGTGGGATACGGACAGCTCTGCGGGGATCCGACGGGATCGTCGACGCCGATCTCGTGCTGGCAGGCACCGCCGTCCCCGAGGTGACTGTGGAGATCGGAGGGGCGACGGTGCACGTCCGACCCGAATACGGGCCGGACGGGACAGCACGCGTGCACATGCAGGTGACGCTCCCCGAGGTGGAACGGTGGTGGCCGCACACCTACGGCGCCCCCCACCTGTACGCCGCACATCTGATTTTGGATGGGAAACGAATCACGCTGGGGAACATCGGATTCCGGTCGGTCGAGCGCTCACCGGGCGACGGGTTCGGCTTACGGATCAATGACGTCGACGTCTTCTGCCGCGGCCTGGTGTGGACACCGACCGATCCGATCTCGCTGAACGACCCGAGCGCAACCCGGCGCATCCTCGAACGCTGCGTGTCGGCGGGCGTGGACACGATCCGCATCCCCGGCACGATGGTCTACGAGGACGACGAGTTCTACTCGGCGTGTGCGGAACTGGGCATCATGGTGTGGCAGGACGTCATGCTCGCCACCACCGACCCGCCCGACGACCCGCACTTCCGCTCGCTGCTCGAGGACGAGATCCGTGCGCTGGCGCGCCGATGGGGCGGGAACCCGGCACCCGTGGTGATGTGTGGGGGCAGCGAGACCGAGCAGCAACCTGCCATGCTCGGACTGATGGAGGCATCCATCCCGGCGATCGACGACTGGTTGCCCGCAATCGTCGACCGTGAGCTACCGGGCACGGTGTGGGTGTCGTCGTCACCATCCGCGCCCCCGCGCAGCGACGTACTGCCGATCGCAGTGGGTTCGGGTGTGGCGCACTACTTCGGTGTCGGGGGTTACCGCCGTCCCCTCGGCGACGTGCGTGCCGCCGGCGTGCGCTTCGCCGCCGAATGCCTCGCGTTCTCGATTCCGCCTTCCGACATGGCGATCGAGGCCGAGTTCGGCAGTGTGAATGTCGCGGGTCACCATCCACGATGGAAGGCGGCTGTGCCGCGCGACAACGGGGCGTCGTGGGACTTCGAGGACGTGCGAGACCACTATGTGCGCACGATCTTCGGGGTCGACCCCGCCGAGGTGCGGTGGGTGGACCCCACGCGATATCTCGCGCTCGGACGGGCAGCGATCTGCGAAGCGTTCACCGAGGTACTGCAGTACTGGCGACGATCCGGATCAGGATGTCGCGGTGCCCTGATCCTGTCCGCCCGCGACCTGCAGCCGGGTGCCGGGTGGGGCGTGCTCGACGCCGACGGGAACCCGAAGGCGCCGTGGTGGGTCCTGGCACGGGTGTTCGCCCCCGTCACCGTGCTCCTCACCGACGACGGGCTCGACGGCCTGCGCGTGGACGCGATCAACGACACCGCCGAGATCCTCGACGTCACGCTGCAGTTGCAGGCCCATACGCCCTCCGGTGCGGTACCGGTGGACGTGTCGGTGCCGCTGCGTCTCGAACCGCACGAGACCCGGGTGTTCTCGTGGGCCGCGGTGACGGGCGGTTTCACCGATGTCAATTTTGCGTATCGATTCGGGCCGCGCACTTTCGACACGGCGACCGCCCGACTGGTCGACCACACCGGCGCAGTGTTGGCGGAGTCGGTGTATCTCGTGGGTGGTCCGGCACGTCCCGTCGAGCGCGGGATCGGTCTCGCGGCGACCGCTCGACCCGTCCCGGACGGGTGGAGTGTGGAGGTGCGGACCGAGGGTGCGGCACAGTACGTGCATCTCGACATCACCGGCGGTGACCTGCAGGATTCCTGGTTCCACCTGCCGCCCGGAGGTACTCGCACGATCGCCGTGCGGGCCTGCGTTCCGGCCGCGACGTTGAGCGGCTGGGTGGGGGCATCGAACTCGGCCACGAGTGTGCCGATCCGGGTGCTTCCGACCTCCGAGGGCAACGAGGTCGACGGGTAACCCCCTGGGGCTGCAGGCGGGGGCGGTGTGCGGCGCGCCGAAATCGACAGGTGCATATCGGGCATCGACGGGGTATATGTATTTCCCAAGGGGTCGCTCACCCGATTTGCACCTTCTGCACGGTGCCGGTGGCCACCTCTCCCCGCCTTCCGAGAGGAGATCGACATGGCGATCCGCTCCACGTCACAGATGGGTGCTTCGCGCACCGCTTCGTCCACTCGCCGTCCTGTCCGGGTCGAGCAGGACGGACCGTCCTTCACCGAGGTCATCCACTCGCAGCTGTTCTCGAACTACCAGGTGCCGCGCGGCGAGGTGCAGCACAGCGCCTGATCGGGACCACCTCAGGCGCGGCATCGTGCCTGCCGGGGTGCTCCCGCGCGGCGTTTAGGACGCCAGCGCGTGCGGCACACTGTCGGCATGAGTGAAGCCACGACGAGTCAGAGCACCCGCATCGTTCTCGCATCGCGCCCGGAGGGGGCGCCCACCGCCGACAACTTCCGTCTCGAGACGGTGGATCTGCCCGAGGTCGGCGACGGCCAGATCCTCCTGCGCGTCGTCTACCTGTCCCTCGACCCGTACATGCGCGGTCGGATGAGCACAGCGAAGTCGTATGCCGCGCACGTCGAACTCGGGGACGTGATGGTCGCCGGAACGGTGGGCCAGGTCGTCGAATCGCGGTACGACGGCCTCGAGCCGGGCGACTACGTGCTGGCCGGAGCCGGCTGGCAGTCGCATGCCGTCCTCGACGGCTCCACCGTTCGTAAGCTCGATCCGCAGGCCGCACCGATCTCCACCGCTGTGGGAGTCCTCGGAATGCCCGGCTTCACAGCCTATTCCGGGCTCCTGAAGATCGGGCAGCCGAAGAAGGGTGAGACCGTCGTCGTCGCTGCCGCCACCGGGCCCGTGGGATCGGCGGTGGGGCAGATCGCGAAGCTGAAGGGCGCCCGCGCGGTCGGTATCGCCGGCGGCCCGGAGAAGTGCCGCGCACTGATCGACGAGTTCGGTTTCGACGCGGCGATCGACCACCGCGACCCGAACTTCGCCGACAAGCTGGCGGAGGCGGTGCCCGACGGTATCGACGTGTACTTCGAGAACGTCGGCGGCCCCGTCCAGGAGGCGGTGTGGCCGCTGCTCAACACCTATGCGCGAATCCCGGTGTGCGGTCTGGTCGCGCAGTACAACGGTGCTGACCTCAACCGCAAGGACCGTCTTCCGGGACTGTTCAACTCGATCCTCACCAAGAGCCTCACGATCCGCGGCTTCATCCAGAGCGAGTTCGTGAAGGAGATGTACGGCGACTTCCTGCGTGAAGCCTCGGCATGGGTCCGCGACGGAAAGCTCCAGTATCGCGAGGACATCGTCGACGGACTCGAGAACGCCCCGGAGGCGTTCATCGGCATGCTCGAAGGAAAGAACTTCGGGAAGATGCTCGTGCGGGTCGCGCCGGAGTAACGGGCACCAGGTCCGCCCTCCGGCGCCGGCCGCGTCAGCGTCGGGGGGTTCCGGTGGACCACAGGGCCCACAGGACGAGCACGGGCTGGAAGAACAAGCGGATCAGGCGCTTACGGTCGGTGTCGAGACCGAAGGCGCTGCGCTTGCCGAGATACTGGGCGATGTTGCCCGGGAAGACGGCGGCGAAGAACAGTGCGGCCAGGCGGCCGACACGGACGCGGTCGCGGTTCGCCACGGCGAGTCCGGCGCCGAGCATGATCTCGACACCGCCGGACGCCATGACCACGCCGTCCTTGTCCATCGGCACCCAGTCGGGCACCTGCGCCTGGAAGTCCTTGCGGGCCCAGAAGAGATGGCTCAGTCCGGCGAAGACGAGTGAGGCGGCCAGCAGATAACGCGCGAGGGTCCGGGCTCGTGTCGTGGGCGGAGCAGGGGCTTCGGTCGGGGGAGTTATCTGAACTTCGCTCATGATCACGAGCGTACGGACTGTACGGTGCTCGCGACGGGGATCGCGTCGCGAGCACCGTAGGTCACGTCAGGCGATGCGTTCGAATACAGCGGCGAGCCCCTGGCCGCCGCCGATGCACATCGTCTCGAGTCCGTAGCGACCCTCACGACGATCGAGTTCGCGCAGCAGGGTGGCGAGGATGCGTCCGCCGGTCGCGCCCACCGGATGTCCGAGGGAGATGCCGGAGCCGTTGGGATTCAGGCGCGAGTCGTCGGCCTCGATGCCCCACGAGCGGGTGACGGCCAGGGCCTGTGCGGCGAACGCCTCGTTGAGTTCGATGACGTCCATGTCGGCGAGCGTCAGTCCGAGGCGGCCGAGCGCCTTCTCGCTGGCGGGCACCGGGCCGATGCCCATGGTGCGCGGCGGCACACCGGCCACCGCCCAGCTTGCGAGGCGGGCCAGCGGACGCAGACCCAGCGCCGCGGCCTTCTCTGTGGTGGTGACGATCGCGAGGGCGGCACCGTCGTTCTGGCCGCTGGCGTTGCCGGCGGTGACGGTGGACTCGGGGTCGATCTTGCCGCGGATCGGGCGCAGCTTGGCGAGGGTCTCCATCGAGGTGTCGGCGCGGGGGTGCTCGTCGGTGTCGACGACGAGCGGATCGCCCTTGCGCTGCGGCACGCTCACGGACACGATCTCCTGCGCGAACACACCGTTCTTCTGCGCGGCGACGGCCCGCTGGTGCGACTGCACGGCCAGGGCGTCCTGGTCCTCACGGCTGATGGAGAACTCGGCGCGCAGGTTCTCGGCGGTCTCGATCATGCCGCCGGGCACAGGGAAGTCGCGTCCGCCGGCGGTGACGCGGGCACGGGCCAGGCGATCGGACAGAGCGACGGCTTCGCCCTTGACGCCCCAGCGCATGCCGGTGGCGTAGAACTCGGCCTGGCTCATCGATTCGGCGCCGCCGGCGAGGATCAGATCGCTCGCGCCGGTCTGCACCTGCATGACGGCCTGCACGATCGCCTGCAGACCCGAGCCGCAGCGACGGTCGACCTGCAGGCCCGGAACGTCCACCCCGAGGCCGGCGTTGAGGGCGGCGACGCGGCCGAGGGCGGGGGCCTCACCGTTGGGGGATGCCTGGCCGAGGAAGACGTCGTCGATGTCGGAACCGGCGATACCGGTGCGGGCGACGAGTTCGCGGATGACGGTGGCCGCGAGATCCTCGGGGGCGATGTCCTTCAGGACGCCGCCGAACCTACCTACCGGGGTGCGCAGGGGTTCGCAGATCACTACGTCGGTCATGATGTACCTCGATCGGGGTTGTTCACTGGTGGGTCTGGGTGCGGGCGAGATCGGTGGAGATCGCTCCGGCGGTGGCGAGCAACGCCGGGACGAGCTCGTCGTGCACGGTCTCCATCCGGTAGCGGGCCGCGTGGGTCGACAGGTTCACCGACGCCACAACGGTTCCCGACGCATCGCGGATGGGCGCGGCGAGCGAGCGCAGGCCCTCCTCGAGTTCCTGGTCGACGATGCAGTATCCGTTGCGTCGTACCGTGGCGATCTCGGCGCGCAATTCCTCGGCGGTGGTGACGGTGTTGCCGGTGATGGGAGCGAATTCGGCGCGCGAGAGGTAGGCGTCGAGTTCGTCGTCGTTCAAACCGGCGAGCAGTACCCGTCCCATGGAGGTCGCGTAGGCGGGGAAACGGGTGCCGAGGGTGATGGTGACGGTCATGATGCGGCTGACGGGAACTCGTGCGACGTAGACGACGTCGGTGCCGTCGAGCACCGACACCGAGGTCGATTCCTTGACTTTCTCGGCGAGCGCCTCGAGATGGGGTCGCGCGACCTCCGGCAGCGTCAGTGCCGACAGGTAGCTGTAGCCGAGTTCGAGCACCCGTGGGGTGAGCCAGAACTGGGATCCGTCGGTGCGGACGTAACCGAGTTCGATGAGAGTCAACAGGAATCGGCGCGCAGTAGCGCGGGTGAGTCCGGTCGCGCGGGCGACGTCGGAGAGCGACTGCCGCTGGGCGTGCGCACCGAAGGCCTTGATGACCGACAGGCCACGTGCCAGCGACTGCACGTAATCGGGCGACGCCCCGGGGTTCTCGCGAACGACCTCGGGGGCGGTGACGTCGGGAGTGCTCACGAGCCCGCACCTCCCTCGGTGTCGGCGAGTGCCTGCTTGCCGAGCGCGAATGCCCGGTTGCTGTTGGGGGCACCCGCGTAGACTGCGGTGTGCAGAAAGACCTCGACGAGGTCGTCGGGATCGATCCCGGCGCGCAGGGCTGCACGGATGTGCATGTCGAGTTCGTGCTCGTTGCCGACCGCGGTGAGGATCGCGAGGGTCAACAGCCGGCGGGTGCGGTGGTCCAGACCCGGACGCGCCCAGATGTCTCCCCACGCGGTGCGGGTGATGAAATCCTGGAAGGGCCGGGTGAATTCGGTGGCCGACTCGATGGACCGGTCGACGTGTGCGTCACCGAGGACGGATCGGCGCACCCGCAGACCCTCCTCGAACGCCGCGGTGCGGTGTGCGGCGGACGGCGTGACGCGCGACGAGATGTGCTCGCGGATCAGCTTCGTGACCCGTCCTGCCTGCTCCACGTTGGCGAGGTGTGCGCCGGGGGAGAGGACGTGGAAGGTGGAGTCGGCGATTCCGTCGGCCAGTTGCTGCATCGTCGACGGCGGGGTGGCGGGGTCCTGCTCACCGGCGATCACCAGGGTGGGCGCGACGATCCGGGCGAGGTCGGGACGGCCGTCCCAGGTCGCCAGTGCCTCGCAGCACGCGGCGTAGCCCTCGTCGGTGGTGCCCTTCACCATCTCGACGTGGCGGGCGACGAGCTCCGGATCGTGTTCGGCCAGTTCGGGAGTGAACCACCGCGAGACGATCGAATCGGCGATCGAGGCCAGGCCGTCGTTGCGGACCGATGCCGCCCGGTCGTACCAGGGCTGGGCGGGCTGGAAGGCCGGCGAGGTGCACAGCAGCGTCAGCGTGCGCACGCGCTCGGGGTGATGCGCCGCGAGCCACTGCCCGACGGCACCGCCGAGCGACAGTCCGACGTAGTGCACGGCGCCGAGTTCGAGCGAGTCGAGCAGGGCGACGACGTCACCGGCGAGTTCCTCGATCGTGTAGGGACCGGACGGCGCGGGCGATGCGCCGTGCCCGCGATGGTCGGCCGCGACGACGTTCCAGTCGGTCGCCAGGGCGTGGATCTGCGGTCCCCACATCGACAGGTCCGAACCCAGCGAACCGAGGAACAGGACGGTCGGCTTCGTGGGGTCGCCGTACTGTTCGTAGTTGAGCGTGACGGTCATCGGGCATCTCCTGTGGTTCGGTTCGTGCTGTCGTGACGGGCGAGAACGCGATCGACGATGTCTGCGGCATGGCCGAGATAGCGCGTGGGATCGAGAAGTTCGCGCACGTCCTGCGGGTCGAGATGTGCGGTGATGGCGGGATCCTCGTCGAGCGACCTACCGGCGACCGCCGCATCGGTGACGATCGAGCGGGCGTCGTCGGTGTGTTCGGCGAGTGCGGCCGTGACCTTCTCGGCGAGGATCGCCCCTCCGGTGAGCGCGAGATTGCGGTCGAGCGCGTCGGTGTGGACGTGCAGACCGTTCAGGCTCGTCGAGAGTTGGTGCGCGGCACCGCCGGTGAGGCGCAGGATGTCGGCGAGGGTCTCCCATTCGGCGTGCCAGGCGCCGGCGGCCCGCTGGAACTCGTGGTCGGTCGACGACAGGATCGTCGAGACGAGACCGGGAACGCGCCGGGCAGCGGCGCGCGCGGTGATCGCCGCGACGGGATTGCGCTTGTGCGGCATGGCCGACGAACCGCCGGGCGCATCCTCGCTCACCTCACCGAACTCGGTGCTCGCCATGAGTACGACGTCGGTGGCGGGTTTCGCGACCGCGCCCGCGGCGACACCGAGTGTGCCCGCGAGGGTCGTGACGGGGGTGCGGGCGGTGTGCCACGGCGCGACGGGACGCGCGAGCCCGAGCAGGTCGGCGACCGCGTCGGCGAACGCGAAACCGTCGGGATGGACGGCGGCGAGCGTGCCGGCGGCTCCGCCGTACTGGGCGGGTAGGGCGGACAACACGCGGTCGAGTGCGCCGGCGGCGTCGTCGAGGGACAGGAGCCAGCCGGCGGCGAGCGCGCCGAAGGTGGTCGGCAGTGCCTGCTGGCCGAGCGTGCGCGCGACCATCGGTGTCTCGCGATGGGTGGCAGCGAGGCGGGCTGCGCCGTCGGCTGCGGAGCGCAGGTTCGCCAGGGCGATCCCTCCTGCGCGGCGGGCGAGCAGCATCAGCGCGGTGTCGAGCACGTCCTGGCTGGTCGCGCCGACGTGCACGGCGCGAGCAGGGGCGTCGGCGCGCTCGCGTAGCAGGGAGACCAGGGGGATGACGGCGTTGCCCCCCGCCGCGGACCGTCGACCGAGGTCGGCGGGATCGAGTTCTTCGGCGAGCGAGGCCGCGGCTGTCGCGACGGCGTCGGCGTGGGTGTTCTTGACACGGCCGAGTGCGGCGGCCGCGCGGGTCAGCGCGACCTCCACGTCGAGCAGGGCACCGATCCACGCGCGATCCGACAGGGCGACGCCGAGTTCGTCCGCGCCGAAGACGGGATCGAACAGCGGACCCCGATATCCGGGGTCGGGGGATGAGGGGGACACGGACCTCCGATCCGAAACGTTCGCTATGTGGACGGATGGACGCTATGCGAACAGGCTAGTGCGGCCGTTCTGCGCTTGCAACGATCCTACGCGAATTTGTTCGCATTGCGGACGGGAGTTCACATGACGTACACCTGAGGGTATCGTGGCACACATGGACAAAGTCGTTGCCTCCGCCGCCGAGGCCGTAGCCGACATCCCCGACGGCGTCACGCTCGCTGTCGGAGGGTTCGGTCTGGTCGGCATCCCCGAGATCCTCATCAACGCGTTGCTCGATCAGGGCGCCACCGACCTCGAGACCGTCAGCAACAACTGCGGTACCGACGGCTTCGGGCTCGGCCTGCTGCTCGAGAAGGGCCGCATCCGCCGCACCATCTCGTCGTACGTCGGCTCCAACAAGGAGTTCGCGCGCCAGTACCTCGCCGGTGAACTCGAAGTCGAACTCACTCCGCAGGGCACGCTCGCCGAGCGCCTGCGCGCCGGTGGTGCGGGCATCCCCGCCTTCTTCACCCCGGCAGGCGTCGGAACTGCCGTCGAGGAAGGCGGACTCCCGCTGCGCTACGACGGTCACGGCGGCATCGCCCTCGCGTCGCAGCCGAAGGAGACCCGGGAGTTCGACGGCGAAACCTACGTGCTCGAACGCGGCATCGTCGCCGATTACGCGCTCGTGCACGCCTGGAAGGGCGACCGCCACGGCAACCTCGTCTACCGAGCAAGCGCCCGCAACTTCAACCCGCCGGCCGCCGCCTCGGGTCGCATCACGATCGCGCAGGTCGAGCACCTCGTCGAACCCGGCGAACTCGACCCCAACGAAATCCACACGCCCGGCATCCACGTGCAGCGTGTCGTACACGTCGGCCCCGTCGAGGTCGGCATCGAGAACCGGACGGTGCGCTCATGACACAGGCAACGAAGAAGGGGCTGACCCGCGAGGAAATGGCGGCACGCGTCGCCAAGGAACTCGAGGACGGCCAATACGTCAACCTCGGAATCGGCATGCCCACCCTCGTGCCGAACTACCTCGAATCCGGCGTCGAGGTCATCCTGCACTCGGAGAACGGTGTGCTCGGCGTCGGCCCGTACCCGACCGAGGACGAACTCGACCCCGAGCTCATCAACGCCGGCAAGGAGACGATCACCGCGATCCCCGGCGCGTCGTACTTCGACTCGGCGCAGTCGTTCGGCATGATCCGCGGCGGCCAGATCGACGTCGCCGTCCTCGGCGCGATGCAGGTCTCCGCCAAGGGCGACATCGCCAACTGGATGGTGCCCGGTGCGATGGTCAAGGGCATGGGCGGCGCGATGGACCTCGTCCACGGCGCCAAGCGCGTCATCGTGATGATGGATCACGTCACCAAGAAGGGCGACCCGAAGATCCTCGAGGAGTGCGTCCTGCCGCTCACCGGTCGTGGATGCGTGCAGCGCATCATCACCGACCTCGCGGTCATCGACGTCACCGACGAGGGACTGAAGCTCGTCGAGACGGCACCCGGCGTGACCACCGAGGACGTCGTCGCTGCGACGGCGGCGAAGCTGATCGTCTGATCGGACGACGACGGGGCCGGGCGCGAGAAGATCTCACGCCCGGCCCTCTCGTCTCTCAGTCGTAGTCGTCGTTGTCTGCCGTGAGCTCCGGGGCGTCGGGTTCCGGTTCCTCTCCACCCACCTCCGGGATCAGTTCGTAGCGGTGCCCGAACGACTCGGCCAGCGCCTGCAGGATCGCCACCACCGGCACGGACACCAGAGCCCCCACCGGGCCGAACAGGGTGGCGCCGACGATCACCGAACCGAACGCCACCGCCGGGTGGATCGACACCGTGCGGGCCGTGATGCGCGGGTGCAGCACATAGTTCTCGATCTGCTGGTAGACCGTGCCGAAGGCGATCACCCACACGCCGTCGAGCGGTTGCTGCACCGCGGCGATGAGCGCGGGGAGCCCGATCGCGAGATAGGTGCCGAGGGTGGGGATGAACTGCGAGACCACCCCGGTCCAGATCGCGAGGGGCAGCCAGTACGGAACCCCGATGATGAGGAAGAAGATTCCGGTGAAGATCGACGCCGCGGCGGCGAGGATCAACCGGGAGACGACATAGCCGCCGGCCTTCTCCACCGAGGTCTCCCACACGTTCGCGATCAGCTGCTGCTGCCGGGCCGGGAACCAGCTCGCGATCGTCCGGCGCATCTTCGGCCCCTCGGCCGACATGTAGAAGACGAACAGCAGCATCGTCAGGATCTGGAACAGGGCACCGACCAGAGTGCTGAGGACGCCGAGGACACCGGGCGTGAACCGTTGCGCCAGATCGCGAACCGTATCGGGCGTGATCTTGAACAGCTCGTCCCCGGTCTTGAAGTTGGTGTCGAAGGTGCGGTTCGCCCAATCGGTGATGCGTGTGAGCGCATCCGGAAGTGTGGTGAGCAACTGGGCGATCTGGTCGAACAGGAGCGTGCCGAACACCGCGAAGAACCCGATGGTGAGTGCGATCAGGGAGAACAGCACGAGGCCGGTGCCGGCACCGCGACGCATCCCGAACCGTTCGAGGCGGTCGACGATCGGTTCGATGGTGATGCTGAACAACCACGCCAGGAACAGCAGGCCGAGGAAACCCTTCAGATTGTGGAAGAGCCAGCCCGACATCTGATAGAAGGCGACGGCCAGCAGAACACCGACGATCGTGGGCCGGAGCCAGCGGGGAGTTCGTGGTCGATCGGCGACGGTTGCGCGCTTGGCCATCACACCCTCCCGCTCTGCAGAGACTCTGCCGCGAAATCTACTCGGTGAGCGCGGCCGGGGGAGCCGTACCGAGGCCGAGGAGCATTCACAAAAGAACCGGCCCGGACTCGTGTGAGTCCGGGCCGGTCGGTGGTAGCGGGGACAGGATTCGAACCTGCGACCTCTGGGTTATGAGCCCAGCGAGCTACCGAGCTGCTCCACCCCGCGTTGCATGTCCAACCATACACGACTTCCGAGGGTGCTCCGACCACCCCTCGTCCGGGCCGCCGAATCGAGGGGGAGGTTGTGTGCGACTTCCGCGGTTCCGACGCACACAACCTCCCCTGGCTTCGCCTCCCGACAGCCGCGGTCGTCGTCAGAACAACGGCCCGCCCCCGAAGATGTCCCGGTGTGAATCGGGTTGGTTGCCTTCGGCGTCCACGATGCCGTAGTCGAGTGCGGTTTCGGCGGTGATGAGGGTGCGACCGCTGCGCGCGTTCACCTCGGGGTCGGCCGCGAGCGCGACGATCACCCGTCCGATGAACTCCGGTGTCTCGGCGTTGGCCAGCGAGAAGCCCTCGAAGTTGTCGATGCCGCGGGCGAGCATGGCCTCGTTCTTCACCAGCCCCGGCCACAGCGACAGGGTGGTCACCCCGGTGCCGCGGAGTTCGACGGCCATATCGGCGGCCATCTTGTCCAGGCCCGCCTTCGACATGCCGTACAGCACCGAATGCAGGTAGCCGCGGGTGCCGAACGACGAGATGTTGACGATCATCCCGCTGTTGCGCGGCACCATCAGCTGCGCGGCTTCGGCGGAGGCGACGTAGTGCGCGCGGAGACCCACGCCGATCAGGCTGTCCCAGTCGCTGATCGGGCGCTTCCAGAACGGTTCCGAGAAACCCGCGAATCCCGGCGGTGACGCCCACACGTTGTTGACGAGCAGGTCGAGCCGGGAATCCTGCTCGTCGGCGATCCGGCCGAACAGTTCGTGGATCTGCGCGTCGTCGCGGTGGTCGCACTGCACCGCGATGCCGTACCCGCCGCGTTCGGTGACCTCCGCCGCGGTGCGGTCGAGTGGTCCGTCGACGCCGACGAGGCCGCGGGCGGTGACGTAGACGGTCCAGCCGTCGGAGCCGAGCGCGCACGCGATGCCCTTGCCGACGCTGCGACTCGCGCCGGTGACCAGCGCGACCTTTGTTTCTGTCATCACTGCACCACTTCCACGTCGTCGGTGAGAGCCCGCTGGATCGACCACAGCACCTTCACGTGGCAGCGGGAGATCTTCCATTCGCCGTTCTCGACCACGTAGTCGTCGTCGTAGTCGAGCGCGGTGACCCGTTCGGTGCGCGCACGCAGATCCACCTGCCGAAATCGCAGCGTCCAGGCGCCGGTCGCGGTGTCGGACCCGGTCAGGTGGATGCTCGGATGCATGCCGTGATGCATGTCGAGCACGACGTAGCGGTCGTCGACCCGTTCCAGAGCGATCCGGGAGTAGATGTCGACCAGGGCGTCGGCATCGTCGAAGCTGCCCAGCGCCGGTCCGTAGTAGATGTCGGCGCCGTGCGCGACGAAGCATGCACGCATCGCCTCCGGGTCCTTGGCGTCGCACGCCCGGAAGTAGCGATGCTTGAGCATCCTGATCTCTTCGAGGGCTTCGAGTCGGGCCAACCGTTGTTCGACGGTGTCCATCGGGTGCCTTCCGGTCGGGGACGAACGGCGTCCCGGACTCTAGCCCGCTACCGCGAGACCGGCGGAGCGATGTTCCCACTCACCGGGTGGGCGCACGCGTCTCAGCCCTTCAGCTTCCATTCCGCGAGATCGACTGCGGTAGAGATCGCTTCGAGCAGCACGGCCATACGTTCGGCCGGACCCGGTGCGGCGAGAACCGCGTACCGGTCCGCTTCGCCCATCGGTACGTACCGGGCGAGCGCGAACAGTCGCGCCCCGGGATCCTCCGGTAGTTCGGTGGTGGCGGGAGGCAACGGAGCACGGCCACCCGTGAGGCGGTCGAGCACCCCGTACAACCGGCCCATCGGTCCGGTGATCGCGGCGAAATCCACCGGCCCCGAATCGGTGTCGGGCCAGGGCTCCACCTCGGCGATGGGGTAGGGATCGTCGGGCAACCATCGGGTGACGCGAATGCGTTCCTCTGCAATGCATTCGAGTTCGCGGCGACCTGCACCGACGTCGGTGTCGACCATGATCCGCGCGACGGTGCCGACGTCGTGTCGCTGCTCGCCTCCGCCCACCTCGTGTCCCCGGGCGATGAGGACGACTCCGAAGCGGGGGCCGTCCGGCGATGCCGTGCAGTCCTGGACGAGTTGCTGGTATCTCGGCTCGAAGATGCGCAACGGCAGGTCGGACCCGGGAAGCAGCGCGGTGCCGAGCGGGAACATGGGCAGTGTCGGCATCAGGGCATCCTCAGGCGCGGGGTCGGGGGAGCGGGGATCGGTTCGTCGCGAGCGATCTCGGTGAGCAGATGATCGGCCCAACTCGCCAGGCCGTCGATGTCGAGCCGGTACGGCGGTTCGTCCTCGTAGTGCCGCACCCGCGCCTGTCCCTGCTTCAACAGTGACTCCGCGCCGGTGGGGTTTCCCCGGAGCAGGTGGGTCAGCCCCACGGCGAGCTGGGCGAGGCCCTGCCACAGGGGACGTTCCTCGGGTGGTGCCTTCTTCCACATTGCCTCGAAGACCTCGTGGGCATGGAACGGAAAACCGTGGTCGAGGAGACGCTGACCTTCGGCGATGGTCTCCTCGACATCCAGATCGAGGTCTTCGGGAACACGTTCGACGCCTTCTTCGCCCGGCGGCAACGGACGCCCCAGGGCGTCGCGCGGACGCGCGTTCTGCGGCCTGCCGTCGGGTGTGCGGTCCCGGTCCGTCATGTCGCCAGCCTAGACGAACGGCCGCTTCGGGAAGGGATCACTGGCGTCGCAGAACGCCGCTCCGACCCTCGTGCGAGGGCCTGCGCATCCGGGACAGTTGCGCCGACAGTTCCCGGACGAAAGCGTCGACGGTGCCCGGTGCGACGCGGAGGTCGGGACCGGGGACGAAGAGATACCGGCCGTCGCCCACGACGTCGAACCAGCCGATGTCGGCGACGGGTGTGTACCCCGGATTCGAGTACCGCAGGATGCGGATGCTGCCGGTGGCCGAGCGTTCGCGACGCAGCAACCGGCGCAACGACTCTGCGTGCGTGCCACCCGCCGGACGACGGACAGCGCCGAATTCGGACGGCTCGAGCACATCCCGGCTCGGCGCGGTGCGTGCCGGTTCGCGGCCCGGCGCCACGACCGGCAGGTGTCCGACGATCGCACCCGCGAGATCGGTGGTCGTGGTGATGCGGATGTCGCCCGCGGCGGGAGCCTGGCGGGCGAGGACGGCCTGCTCGTCGGTCGCGGCGGCGCGGACGAAGACCTCGCAGCTCGGATCGGTGGAGCGGCCGTAGACCTCCACCGCGACCTCCCCGATCAGCAGGATCCGCATCGCGTCGTCCAGGGCAGGGTCGGGTGTCTCGTGCAGCCACGTGCGGGCGGCCTGCATGTTTGCGGCGTGCTCGTCCTCCCATATCGCCGAGGTGCGATAGCGCAGGGGGAAGGGGAACTCGTCGCCACCCGCAGCGGTCCACGACGCCAGGAATCGATCGGGTGTCAGATACCGGTCCACAGCGCTCAGGCCCCCAGAACCGGCGGAGCGGTGTCGGGCAGCGACCCGATCAGTTCGTTCCCGTTCTCGCCGGTGACGAGATAACCGGCCGCGCGTTTGTCCTGCTCGTCGCCGCGGGACGAGGCCGGCGGGATCATTCCCGGCATCATGCCGAACGGACGGGCGCCGGCACCCCGCGCTGCGGCGGCACCGGGCCCACCGGCGACACCACCGGCGGGCGCAGCTCCGGCGACGAGCGGAGCGGGACCCGCCGCGGGCGATGCGCCCGCAGAGCCGACACCCCCGGCGCCCGGTAGGCCACCGCCGACACCTCCGCCCGACCCGGAGGGCGGCGAACCGTACGACTGACCGGTCGGGCTCGCGGAGTTGCCGCCCGCGGCCGGGGAGGTGGATGCAGGAGTGGTCGCTGCGGACTCGTTCGAACCCACGCCACCTGCCGAATCGGTACCTTCCGCCCGGCCGTCCGTGCCTTCACCGGACGGCGGTGCGTCCGTACGGTTCTCCGCTTCCGTGGCGGGCTGCCCACCCGGACGTTCTCCGTCCCCGCCCGGGATTCCCGTCGGGTCGCCGGTGGTCCGGGCGCCGCCGACACCTGGTGTGCCGTAACCCTGGGGAACGAATGCCTCCGTGGCGCGACTCGTCGTGGCGGCATACGGGGAGGGCAGGACCGGAACCGCCGTGCCGGAATCGCGGTAGTACGGCTTGTAGAGGGCTTCCATCACCCGCACGGCCTGGGCGCGAACGGCTTCCTCCTGGCGGGCGGCAGCAGCACCTGCGACGGGATCGAGCGCGTGCAGCACCGACGACGTAATCACCGTGGGTGGAGGCACGGACGCTCGCACCCGTTCGCCGACGTCGGCGGCAATACGGAGTTTCTCGGACGTCGCGCGTGCGGCATCGGACAACTGTTGTGCGGATTCGCCGAATCGCACCGTCGCGCCCATCGCGGCGTCGGCCGCCGGACCCTCCCAGTGTTGGCCGATGAGCTTGCGGATCATCAGCGTTCCCCACGCGACGGTGAGGCTGAAACCCTTTCCGAGTTCGGCCCATTCGGTGGCCAGGGTGGTCATCGCGACGGGATTGATGCTCTGGGCGAGCCGGTGGATGTCGGCATGCTCCATGCCGTGGAAGTTCTCGAATGCTGCGATGTATTCGGGATCGACTCCCGCGTCGATGCGCGCGGCCAGCGCGTCGTAATTGGACTGCCGGCGGGCGACGGAGTCGGGGGCTGGGGCGTCGACCCCGAGCGACACCAGTAGTCGGTCGACGACGTTGTCATTCGTGGACATGGACGACAGCTCCCCCTCGATGCTCTCGCGTCTCGAGGAGCCGACGGCGGCGCGATATCCCCCTGCCCACGTAGATCCCCCCGATCCGATGGTGGCGACGATGCTAACGCACGGCACCGACCAGACGCAGGGCAAGATCGGCATACAGGTCGCTGATCGTCGCGGCGTCGTCGTAGCGGCCCGAGGGATACCAACGGCACACGTCGACGCAGAGCGACATCAGGGCGAGAGTGACACCTTCGGCATCCGGGAGGGTGAACTCGCCCGAGACGTGGCCGGCGTCCACGACACCCCGCACGACCTGCGTGGTCTGCCGTCGTAGTCCGACGATCGTGCGGTAGTGCTCGCGGTCGAGCGCGGCCAGCTCGTACTGGATGACCCGGCTCCATCGGTGGTTCTCCGCCTGCCAGGCGGCGAAGCGGCCGATGACGGAGGCGAGCCGAACGGACGGCTCGGCATCGGGGCGGTCAGCGTTCTCGACGACCTGCAGAGCGAGGGCGTGTCCCTCGTAGGCGATGGCGAAGAGTAGCTCCTCCTTGGACGCGTAGTGCGGATACATCGCGGCGGGACTCATGCCGAGTCGCGCCGCGATCCGGCGCGTCGTGGTGCCGCCGTAGCCGTGCTCCGCGAACTCGTCTATCGCGGCCGTGCGGATGCGAGCCGCGGCCTTGGATCCGCCGACGACGTCGTCCCATGCATCACTCACGAGAGCGCTTCCGTTCTGTCCGGTTGGTGTTGACAAGCCCGCTACGGCATCGCACGATAAGCGAGCGCTTAGAAATAAGCCAGTGCTTATCGACTTGGTAACGGTGGGTGCGACGCGGGGTCCTCTCCGCGCTGCAACGCCCGCGGCAACATAGGATCCGCCGAAGAGAAGAATAGGAACTGGCTCTGAAAGGCAGTGCTGTCCAATCAAATTGGATACAGGCTGTTTGGTGGATGAGAAGGCGGTCGGCTATACAGTTCCTGTAGGCCCCGTCACAGCGAGGAGATGACGTATGTCCGTGCTCGACCGCTTCCGTCTCGACGGCCGCGTTGCCATCGTCACCGGTGCCTCTTCGGGCCTCGGTGTCGCATTCACCCGAGGGCTGGCCGAGGCAGGGGCCGACGTCGTGCTCGCCGCACGCCGCCTCGACCGTCTCGAGGAGACCGCCGCGCTGGTCCGGGAGGCCGGACGGCAGGCCGTCACGGTCGAGACCGACATCGCCGATCCCGAACAGGCGCAGCGCATGGTCGATCATGCGGTCGAGCAACTCGGCCGGGTGGACATCCTCATCAACAATGCCGGTATCGGCACCGCCGTGCCCGCCACCAAGGAGACCCCCGAGCAGTTCCGGCAGGTCATCGACATCAACCTGAACGGATCCTATTGGGCGGCACAGGCCGTCGGCCGTGTGATGCAGCCCGGTAGCTCGATCGTCAACATCTCGTCGGTTCTCGGTCTCACCACGGCAGGCCTGCCGCAGGCCGCGTACTCGGCCAGTAAGGCGGGCGTCATCGGCCTCACGCGCGACCTCGCGCAGCAGTGGGGAGCACGCAAGGGAATCCGCGTCAACGCCATCGCACCCGGCTTCTTCCGGACGGAGATGACGGACGAATACCAGCCCGGATACCTCGACTCGATGAAGCAGCGAATCATCCTCGGCCGGACCGGCGATTCCGAGGAGATCGCGGCCACCGCAGTCTGGCTGGCATCCGACGCCGCCGCCTACGTCACCGGTCAGACCATCGCCGTGGACGGCGGACTCACCATCACCTGACGGCACCACCCATCCCCCAACGGAGGAACGCTATGAGCACACAGCCCCGCACTGCCATCGTCACCGGAGCCGCACGCGGCATCGGCGCAGCCGTAGCGAAGCGGCTCGCCGGCGACGGCTACCGGGTCGCCGTCCTCGACCTCGACGAATCCGCCTGCAAGGACACCGTTTCGGCTATCGAGTCCGCCGGTGGCAAGGCACTCGCCGTGGGCGCCGACGTCTCCGACGAGAAGTCCGTCGCCGCTGCCGTCGAGAAGGTCGCCACCGAACTCGGCGAGCCCACCGTCCTGATCAACAACGCCGGCATCACGCGCGACAACCTGCTGTTCAAGATGACGGTCGAGGACTGGGACGCCGTCATGAACGTGCACCTGCGTGGCGCCTTCCTCATGACGCGTGCCGTCCAGAGCTACATGGTCGACGCCAAGTTCGGTCGCATCGTCAACCTCTCGAGCACCTCGGCCCTCGGCAACCGCGGCCAGGTCAACTACTCCGCTGCCAAGGCCGGCATGCAGGGCTTCACTAAGACCCTCGCGATCGAGCTGGGCAAGTTCGGTGTCACCGCCAACGCCATCGCGCCGGGCTTCATCGCCACCGAGATGACCGCCGCGACCGCCGAGCGTCTCGGCCTGTCGTTCGACGACTTCAAGTCGAACATCGCGGCCGACATCCCGGTCGGCCGTATCGGCGAGGTCGACGACATCGCCCACACCGCATCGTTCCTTGCGTCCGAGGGCGCGGGCTTCGTGTCCGGTCAGGTCATCTACGTGGCCGGTGGCCCGAAGGCCTGATCCCCTTCCGTACGACCGCGGCGCCGCGTCCCATCCGGGACTGCGGCGCCGCGGTCTTTTCTGTTGCGGATCGAACGGAACGGCCCGACCGTGTCGGTCGCCGCGGTTGACCTCTCCGGCATGAGCGAGAAGGTCAAGGGGCCCCAGTCGTACTTTCCGTCGATCGAGCAGAAGTACGGACGCTCGATCGAGGAGTGGAAGAACATGATCCGCGCCTCGGATCTCGCCGAGCACATGGAGCTCGTGAACTGGCTGAAACAGGAACACGGGATGGGCCACGGGCACGCGAATGCTCTCGTCGCCCACACTCTGAAGGAACAGAAGTCCGAGTGACGAGAGCGTCCGACTACGCCAGCCGCGGGGGTGCGGTGCGGTAGGTCGCAGGGGTGGCGCTGAGCCGGATCGGGTTGGCGATCTGACGAAGCGGAGCGTCCCGGTCGGGATCGTCGATCGACACCACCGGCGACAGGCCGAGTCGTTCGGCGAGCGCGACCGCGTCGGCGATGTCGTTGAGCGGTCCGCATGGCACCCGGGCTGCGGTCAGAGCGTCGAACCACGCGTCGGCGGTGTCCGTCGACAGCAATTCGTCGAGGATCTTCGTCAGCTCCTCCCGGTTCGCGACGCGGGCGGTGTTCGTGGTGAACCGCTCGTCGGTGGCGAGTTCGGGCGCGCCGAGAACCGCGACCAGGGAAGCGAATTGACGGTCGTTGCCCACGGCGAGGACGAACGGCCGGTCTGCCGTGTGGAACACCTCGTAGGGCGCGATGCTCGGATGGCGATTGCCCATCGCCTTCGGCACCACCCCTGCCGCGACGTAGCCGGACGATTGGTTCGCCAGCGCCGACAACAGGGACGACAGCAGGTTCACCTCGACACGCTGGCCCTCGCCGGTGCGGTCGCGGTGCCGTAGCGCGGCGAGAATGCCGAGCGCAGCGTGCATTCCGGTGATGATGTCGACCACGGCGACACCGACCTTGGTGGGTGTCGCATGGTCGGGCCCGGTGATGCTCATCAGACCGCCGACGGCTTGGATGAGCAGGTCGTAACCGGGCAGGTCGTTGTGCCCGCCGAAGCCGGTGATCGAGGTGTAGACGATGCCGGGGTCGAGTTCCCGGACCTGCTCGTATCCGAGCCCGAGCCGAGTCATCGTGCCGGGCAGGAAGTTCTCGACGACGACATCGGCGCGGGCGACGAGATCGCGTGCCTGCTCGAGTCCTTCGTCGGTGGTCAGGTCGATGGCCACCGATTTCTTGTTGCGGTTGACGCCGAGGAAATAGGTCGACTCGTCGCCGGCCCAGGGTGGTCCCCAGTGCCGGGTGTCGTCCCCGAAGCCGGGTCGTTCGATCTTGACGACCTCTGCCCCGAGGTCGGCGAGCAGCATGGTGGCGTAGGGGCCGGCGAGCACGCGACCGAAGTCGGCGATCACCAGCCCTTCCAACGCTCCGCTCACCGGAAGGCTGCCTCACCGGTCAGCGCCTTGCCGATGGTCAGCTGATGGACCTCGGAGGTGCCCTCGTAGGTCAGCACCGATTCGAGGTTGTTGGCGTGACGAATGACGGGGTACTCGAGCGTGATTCCGTTGGCGCCGAGGATGGTCCGGCACTCGCGGGCGATGGCGATGGCCTCACGCACGTTGTTGAGCTTGCCGAGGCTGACCTGCTCCGGGGCGATCTCGCCGCGGTCCTTGATGCGACCGAGGTGGTAGGCGAGCAGGTGGCCCTTGCCGACCTCGAGCGCCATGTCGGCGATCTTGGCCTGGGTGAGCTGGTAGCCGGCGAGCGGCTTGTCGAACACTTCGCGGGACTGCGAGTACTCGACGGCGGTCTCGAGGCAGTCGCGGGCGGCACCGATGGCACCGAAGACGATGCCGAAGCGGGCCTCGCCGAGGGAGGTCAGCGGTCCGCGCAGACCCTCGGCCTTCGGCATCATCGCCGAGGAGGGCAGACGCACGCCGTCGAGGATGAGCTCCGATGTGACCGAGGCGCGCAGCGACATCTTGGAGTGGATCTCCGGTGCGGAGAAACCGGGCGTGTCGGTGGGGACGACGAAGCCGCGGATGCCCTTGGCGCCTTCTTCGAGGTCGGTCTGCGCCCAGACGACGGCGACGTCGGCGATCGAGCCGTTGGTGATCCACATCTTGGTGCCGTTGAGGATCCAGTCGTCGCCGTCGCGCTTTGCGTTGGTGCGCATCCCGGCGGGGTTGGAACCGAAGTCGGGCTCGGTCAGGCCGAAGCAACCGATGGCCTCACCGGCGGCCATGCGGGGGAGCCATTCCTGCTTCTGCTCCTCGCTGCCCCAGTGGTGGATGGAGAACATCGCCAGCGAGCCCTGCACGGACACGAGGCTGCGGATGCCGGAGTCGACGGCCTCGAGTTCGAGGCAGGCCAGGCCGTAGGCGGTGGCGCTCATGCCGGCGCAGCCGTAGCCGTCGAGGTGCATGCCGAGCACACCGAGCTGTCCGAGTTCCTTGGCGAGCTCGCGTGCCGGGAGCTTGGCTTCCTCGAACCACTGGGCCACGTGCGGGCGGATGCGCTCGTTGCCGAACTTGCGGACGGTGTCGCGGATGTCGATCTCCTCCTGCTCGAGCAGGGAGTCGAGGGCGAACAGCTGGGTGAGCGACTGAGCGTTGGACATGGCCTTCTCCGGTGGTCGAGGAAACGTTTGCGCGATCGATTGCATGGCCTACGCTAAAGATACGTTCCGGGCACGTCAACTCGGAATACGAACTCGATGCCGTACGAGCAGGAGAGCCGCATGCCCCGTCCCGACCGCGCCCCGACGCTCAAGGAGATCGCCGAGCGCGCCGGTGTCCACGTCTCGACGGCATCCCGTGTGCTGCGCCAGCCCGAACCGGTCGACGGCTGGTCGGACTCGGCACTACGGGTGCGGGAGGTCGCGGTCGAACTGGGATATCGCCCCAACCTGTGGGCGGCGAGCTTGCGGACCCGCAAGACCACGACCCTCGGTGTCGTCATGCCGCGACTCACCGACGGCGTGGTCGCCACGACCTACCAGGGCATCGAGGAAGCCGCCACGAAAGCGGGCTACTCGGTACTGCTGTCGAGCCCACCCGACGACCTCGAGGCACAACGTCGCGCCATCGCGCTGCTCGTGGGCCGGCAGGTCGACGGTCTGCTGCTGAGCAGCATGCACCTCCCGGGTGGTCCGTTCGTCGAGTCGCTGGTACTCGGATCGCTGCCCATCCTCGCGGTCACCCGGCACGCCGATGCGGGGTTGCCGTTCGTGGTGGGCGACGACTACCGGGGTGGAGCACTGGCCGCCCGGCACCTTCTCGACCGCGGCTACGACGACCTGGCGATCATCGCCGGCCCCGACCACGCCAGCACCGCCCGCGACCGCCGCGACGGCTTCGTCGACACTCTGAAGGAAGCGTCGGCGCCACTGCCGCCCGAGCGGATCATGCGGTCGAGCTTCGACGTCGCCGGGGGTGTGGAGGCCGCGCGTGCGCTGCTGGACCGCCCCGACCGTCCCCGCGCGATCTTCGCGGTCAGCGACACCATCGCCATCGGCATCCTCGGTGTCGCCCGCGACCTCGGTCTGTCCATCCCGGACGATCTCGCCGTGGTCGGCTACAACGACATCCCCGTCGTGGCGCAGCTGCCGGTTCCGCTCACCACCGTGCGATCGCCCGCGCACGATATCGGGGTGACGGCCATCGAGCGGCTCCTCGAACTCGTGCGAAACGGAGAAACGGAATCGACGCGACTTCCCGTCGAACTCGTGGTGCGCGCCTCGAGCTGAGCGATCTCACCCGTTACCGCGGCCACTGTTCCCGTTGCCGGTGTTCCCGTTCCCATTGCCGTTGTTGCCGTTGTGTTTCCCGTTGTTCCCCTGCGAGTTTCCGTTACCGTTGTTGTTGCCGGGTCCGCTGTTTCCGCGGGACTCGGGTTCGGACCTCGTGGGCCCGGCATCCGCAGGCGGTGCGACGGGAGCGGTCTCCGGAGCGGGCACGACGGGCGGAACCACGGCGGTCTCGTCCACTGTGCGCGCCGGGGCGACCGTGGATTCGGGGGTCGCAGGAAGCTCGGTGGTTGCCGGTACCCGCTCGGGCGTCGATGCGGACATGCCCGGCGTCCGCGTCTCCGGTGTGGCCGCCGGCGGGGAATCGCCCCGCCCGAATCCGAGTGCGAGACCGCCCACGGCGAGCGCCCCGACCAGCGTCAGACCCGCTGCGACGAGAACTCCACGTGAACGGTCCGTGCCTGCAGTGGTCGTCGGTCCGCCGATCTCACTCGCCGGCAGGAAGGTTGTCGCAGCGCGGTTTCCGTCGGAATTCTGCAATGCCGCGAGCATCTCGTGCGCACTGCGGAACCGGTCGGAAGGCTCTCGTGCCATGGCCCGTTCGATCACTGCGACGAACCCCGGATGGGCGTCCGGGCGGAGATCGGCAAGTGGCCGTGGACGGTCGTGCGTGATGGCCCGTGCCAGCGCGAGGATGTTGTCCTCGGCGAACGGCCTCCGCCCGCAAAGGGACTCGTAGCCGACGACCCCGACCGCGTACAGATCGTCCGTCACGGACGCGGGGTGTCCGGTGATGCGGTCCGGGCTCAGATAGGCGACGGTCCCCACGAGTTCACCGGTGTGGGTGAGGTCGTCGCCGACGCTCTTCGCGATACCGAAGTCGGCGACCTTGATCTCGCCGTTCTCTGTGATGAGCACGTTCGCCGGCTTGATGTCCCGGTGGAGGATCCCCGCACCGTGCGCGGCGACGAGCGCCTCGAGAATTCCGGCGAGCACTGTGCGCACCCGATCGGCGGGTAGGGGTCCGCGGGTGATGTCGTCGGCGAGGGTCCGCCCGGAGAGCCGTTCCATAACGATGTAAGGACGTCCGTCGTGTTCACCCGTGTCGTACACGGCGACGATGCGAGGGTGGTTCAGGGCCGCGGCGGCCCGGGCCTCGACTTCGAAACGACGTCGTACGTCCGGTCTGCTGCAGACCTCCCGTCCGAGCAGTTTGACGGCGACGGGCCGGTGGAGGCGGGTGTCCCAACCGTCGTGGATCTCGCCGCTGCCGCCCACGCCGAGCAGACCGCTCAGCTCGTAGCGGCCGTCGAGAACTTTGTGGACGGTCACAGGGGGACGGTAGCCGTTCGAAGGGGGGAGTAAACAAAATGCGCTGGTGGGAGGATGTGTGCCCGAGCTTCATCCGTGATCTTCACCCGGTGCTCGTAACGCGTTTGTAATTCGTGCCGATCTCATGCCCGGGAGAACCACGCTGCCGGAGGGTCTGGATGAAGACGATTGTGCGAGCCGGGATCGTCGCCGGCATGGCAGCTGCATCGATGGTGTGGCCGGTGTCCGCGATGAGCGACCCGGGTAGCGAGCAGGGCATCCGATACGTCGCGCTCGGTGACTCGCGTGCCGCCGGACCCTACCTCGACGCAGCGGCGATGCTCAGCGGATGTGCCCGCGCGGATGCGGGATATCCGAACCTCGTCGCGGGTTCGCTTCAGACCGTCAGCTTCGTCAACGTCGCGTGTTCGGGTGCACGCACCGAGCACATCACGTCCGTCCCGCAGCAGACGTCGACCGGATCGGTCCCGCCGCAGATCGATTCGCTCCCTCCGGACACGAATCTCGTCACGCTGAGCATCGGCGGCAACGATGTCGGCTGGGCGGGGCTCGTCTCGGCCTGTTACACCGAGCTTCCGGGCGGCGATGCGCACTGCCGCACCGATCCGGGCACCACGTCGCGCATGGACACCGCCCTGAGTGCACTCGGACCGAAGCTCACCGCGACACTCACCGCCGTCCAGCAACGCGCACCGCGCGCACGGGTTTTGCTGGTCGGGCACGGCGGTGTCTTCGCCAACCGGGGTTGCTGGCCCAACATCCCCACCAGCGATGCCGACGCCTCCTTCGTGACGAACTTCTTCGTGCGGATGAACCGAGTACTCGCCCGCTCCGCCGGCGAGGCCGGTGCCGAGTTCGTCGACGTCATGGCCGGATCGGAAGGGCACGATGCGTGTGCGCCCTCCGAGCAGCGCTTCTACGAGGGACGGCAGTCGCTGTCGCTGGCGAAGGCACTGCACCCCACCGCTGCGGGGATGCGGCACATGGCGCAGCGGGTGACGAACGTCTGGTACCAGCGAGGCTAGGAACCGACGACCAGCGACGTTTCGTTCGCGACACTCGCCGGACACGACAGCGAAAAAGTGGAATGCTGCACTCCACTGCGTGCTCACATCCGTCGAACCGGTCCTGCGCGGGAGGCCTCGATGACGATCTACCGACAACAGCTCGGCGGAACCGGTTACGTCTTCGACGGCCTCGTCGATCTGCTCGGCAAAGCATCCCCGCGCCGCTCGGGTGATGAGCTCGCCGGCTGCGCCGCCACCTCGGACGCCGAACGCGCCGCGGCACAGCTGGCCCTCGCCGACCTCCCGCTGACCACCTTCCTCACCGAGGCAGTCGTCCCGTACGAGACCGACGAGGTCACCAGGCTGATCGTCGACACCCACGACGCGACGGCCTTCGCGCCGGTCTCGCACATGACCGTCGGGGAACTGCGCGACCACCTCCTGGAGGTCGCGGCCCGACCGGACTCCGCCGACGTGCTCGCGGCACTCGCGCCGGGACTCACCCCGGAGACGGTCGCGGCGACCAGCAAGATCATGCGCAATCAAGACCTCATCGCGGTCTCCCGCGCTGCGACGGTGACCAGCGCGTTCCGCACGACCATCGGATTGCCCGGGCGGCTCGCGACGCGCCTGCAACCGAACCATCCCGTCGACGACCCGCGTGGGGTCGCCGCGTCCGTTCTCGACGGCCTGCTGATGGGATGCGGCGACGCGGTCGTCGGCATCAATCCGGCGAGCGACTCGCCGCACGCCGTGTCCGACCTGCTGCACCTGCTCGACGAGATCCGGCAACGATTCGAGATTCCCACCCAGTCGTGCGTGCTGACCCACGTCACCACCACCATCGATCTGATCGAGAAGGACGCACCCGTCGACCTGGTGTTCCAATCGGTCGCCGGCACCGAGGGCGCCAACCGCAGCTTCGGTGTGGACCTCGCAGTGCTGCGGGAGGGCAACGAGGCCGGCAGGTCGCTGCGACGGGGGACCGTCGGCAACAACGTCATGTACTTCGAGACCGGGCAGGGTTCGGCGTTGTCGTCGGGAACCCATTTCGGAACCGGTGGCAGGCCGGTGGATCAGCAGACCCTCGAAGCGCGCGCGTATGCCGTTGCGCGCGAGTTCGAACCGCTGCTCGTCAACACCGTCGTCGGGTTCATCGGACCGGAATACCTGTACGACGGCAAGCAGATCATCCGCGCGGGTCTCGAAGACCAGTTCTGCGGCAAACTCCTCGGCCTGCCGATGGGTGTGGACGTCTGCTACACCAATCATGCCGAGGCCGATCAGGACGACATGGACACCCTGCTGACCCTGTTGGCCGTTGCCGGAACAGCATTCGTCATCACCGTGCCGGGTGCCGACGACGTGATGCTCGGCTATCAATCGCTGTCGTTCCACGACGCGCTGTACGTGCGGGAGGCCGCCGACCTGCGGCCGGCACCGGAGTTCGAGGACTGGCTACGCAGGCAGGGTATGGCGGACGATATCGGTCGCATCCTGCCGGTGGACGTCGGCACGTCCCCTCTGCGCGCACTCGGAGGTGCCTTGTGAGCGACCTGTGGGACGAATTGCGCCGAAACACCCAGGCACGGATCGGCCTGGGACGCACCGGGAACAGCATCCCGACGCGCCGTCATCTGGAATTCGTGGCGGCCCATGCCGAGGCGCGCGACGCCGTGCACGTCCCGCTCGATGTGCATTCCTTGGCTCAGCGGGTTCGTGATCTCGGGCTCGGTGAGCCATTGATCGTGGAAAGCGCAGCAGGAGATCGCAGTACGTATCTGCGTCGCCCCGACCTCGGCCGGCAGCTCGCCGAGGGGACCACGCTGCCGCGAACAGAGGCCGATCTCGGTATCGCGCTGTGCGACGGGTTGTCGTCCACCGCTCTCGACGCCCACGGACCCGATCTGCTCGCGGCGATCGTCGCTGCCCTGCCCGGGTTGACCGTGGCGTCACCGGTGATCGCGACGCAGGCCCGCGTCGCGCTGGGCGACCATATCGGTGAGCGGCTCGGCGTCACGACGATGCTCGTGATCATCGGCGAACGGCCCGGCCTGTCGGTGGCCGACAGTGTCGGCGTGTACCTGACGCACCACCCGACGCCGGGACGCAGTGACGCCGAACGCAACTGCGTGTCGAATATCCACCCGCCCGGCGGGATGACCTACGAGCATGCAGCGCGCGTCGTCGCGGCCCTCGTGAACGGCGCGCGACAGTTGGGGGCCTCGGGGGTCGCGCTGAAGGACACCTCGCGGGATCCCGCACTCACCGACCCCGACAGCGGAGCGCGAAACGGTCAGCAGAGCGCGTAATAGCGCGCACCTATGACCACTTCGCGCTCTGCTGCCCTCGGTCGAGGGCGGAGGATTGCGCCGTTGTGTGCAGATTGCCAGGGTACATCTCACTCGTCCCACTGCCTATGTTGCTGTGCCCGAGCAAGCTTCTCGCGAGGTAGACAACCTGAAGATGAGGCTCACAACCCTGCTGGTCGACCATCTGGGTCAGGGGCCGATGCTGCCGAGCATGATGCCGACGCTTGCGGCGAGCGACGCGATCAGATGTGCGTTGTAGCGCTGGTCGAAATCTCGAGTACTCATTGGGTCTCCTATTTGCAATTCGTGGAACTTGTTCGGGTCAAGCGGTTTCGGGAAGCGGGTTCTTCAACGAAGCGACGATGTTGTTCGCGATCGTCGACGCCACCTCCGGCGAAACGTTCGCGTCGTGGCAGCGCCTCGCCGCGACCGCCAGCCGATCGGCGACCTCGTTGAGCGGGTCAGCGCGTGTGCGGTCGAGAAAGCAGCGGCACACGGGGCCTGGTGTCGGGTTGAAGGAGAAACATGAAGTTCGTCGTCCCCTACCTGCGAGTCGTAGCGGGGATGTTCGCCGCCATCACGCTGTGGCTGGCGATCGTGGAAATAGTCAACGGCAACTTTGCCGACGCGATCCTGTTCGTGGCATTCGCGGCCGGCCTGGGATATCTCGCGATCGGCAAGCCTCTGCGCGACCGTCGCAGGCGGATCAAGGCCGAGCACGACGCGATCGCCGCACGCGCCGAAGCCGGCCACCGCGCGTTCCTCGCGGGGGATGTGCGGGCCGCGATGGCGCCGCCGCCCGAGCCGCCGAAGCCTCCGAGGATCCGGCGCGGGGTGGTCATCGCCGCTGCCGTTGCCGGACTGATCGTCCTCATGGGAATCATCGGTGACATCTCGGACGGGCTGGATTCACCCACGAAGGACGACGCGAGTGCGACTCCTCGCGCTGCCGCACCGACGACCACCACGCCGTACACGACCTCGGCTGCCACCACCGCACGGACCGTCGCTCCGGAAACCACTCCCGCCACGAGAGTTTCCACCACGCAGGTCGCGGCGGTCGCGTCCACCGCGGTGATGCCGAACGTCGTGTGCATGGATCTTCAAGCGGCACAGGACACCATCCAGGCCGCCGGCGTGTTCTACTCCACGAGCGTCGACGCGACCGGTCAGGGACGCGCGCAGGTATGGGACAGGAACTGGGTCGTCGTCGACCAGACTCCCTCGGCGGGAGCATCGATCGGTGAAGGCGACCCAGTGCTGTCGGTTCTGAAAGAGGACGAGTTCAGCGGTTGTTAGGCCATCGGTTGCTCCGTGCGGGAGAGATCCTCGGTGGCGGTGTTCGACGGATGCCGGCCGCCCTCGAGGAATGCCATCGTTCCCGGCCGTAGGGCCTCGACCCGCAGGCCCGCCATCGCGGCCTTCAGTCCGAGATCCTTGATGGTCGAGGCGATTCGGCCGGAAGAGGCCTGTTCCTTCGGGGTGTCGTTCCGCTCGCGGAACTGAACGGCGCCGGTCACGTCGGCCCCTCCCGTAGACCCGTGCTTCGATCACAGCACGCCACCCGGGGTTCGCGCAACGAGAATGAATTCGATCGGGAACGAATCGGGCGCCCTGCGGGCGGCTGCCCCGACCGATCGGAGACCCTTCGGGTCCCTGAGTCGTCGTCCCCTTCCCCAAGGCTGCCCGGTCGCCATGCCCCGATAGACCGTCTCGGCCAGCACGGATAGCCCCACGTCGCGGAGGACGTGCGGCTCGCACTGGACCCGGTCGTTCGTGTCGACCCGCACGATCGGGTGCTCCACCACCAGCTGTGGAGACGAGGGATACTGGTGCCCAGTCGGTTTCGAGACAGGGAACGGCCCCGGCTCGCAGCGTCGGCGCGCTGACGTCGGACTGTGGGAGACGAGCGACGAGCTGCGTCGACGCGCCTCGGCTACCGGAACGGCCCTCGTGCGCGACGATGCAGGTGAAACGCCTCGAGCCCTCCGATCACGGTGGATCGGAGGGCTGGAAAGTCAGGACGTCGGGCGTGAACCCGGGGGAGCGGGTGTGCGGCGACCGGCGCGGACGAATGCGCTCGCGGCTCGTTGCTGGAATACGCCTCTCGAAGGCGTGTGGATAGACTCCACCCTACGGTGCATGACAGTCCCTATCTGTCTTGTGCCCAGACCCCGGTGAGGTGTTGGCGCACCTTCCGGGGTCGACCTGTTTTCAGGTCGGTGGAGGGATGGTCGCACGGGTGTGCGAAGTCGTCAACTCGAACACACGTTCTGTTTCTGTCTGTTCTGCAAGTACGGGAAGCGCAGTGATTCGTCCGAATGGCGCCTCTTGCAACGATTGTCGCGCTTGTTCATGGATAGACCAGTGGTTCGGATGTAAAACCGATTGTCAGCCGTCATCGAATCCGACGCGGCCTATGGTGAGACTTCTTCGCGTCGAGCTCCAACTTCCCACACGTGCGCGTCGAGATGGCACCGTGCGGCACGGCCGACATCCGAGAAGAAGGGGACTCGCGTGGGAGCTGTGCGACGCACGGTGGTGGCGACCGCAGTCGCGGCCACAGCCGCGGTAGGTGTATCGACGGGGCAGGCAGCGGCGACTCCTGCAATCGACACCGTCGTGAACGGTGCACTGTCCGTCACCCCGCTGTGCCAGGGAACCATCGACGCGCTGATCATCGCGTGCACCGAGCTCGAGAAGCTGACACCGCACTTCCCGCTGATGCTCGACCTGAATCCGCGGGGTACGCATCTCGTCGTGCTCGGGGCCGGACTCACCGATGACGGCAAGATCCGGCCGGTGCTCGAAGAACGGCTCGAAGCGGCTCTTCGTGCAGCGCAACGCTATCCGGAGTCGCCGATCGTCGTCACCGGTGGCGTCCCGCGCAACGGCGTCACCGAAGCTCAGGCCATGAAGGACTGGCTGGTCGCGCGAGGCATTCCACCCGAACGCATCACCGAGGAATCGGAATCGACCTCCACCGTCGAGAACGCACGCTTCACCAACGACGTTCTGCTCGAACGGCGAGCCACGGGCGCTGTGCTCGTGACGAACCGCGACCACCTCGAACGCGCGATGATCAACTTCCGGCAGGCGGTCGACGCGCGTATTCCGGTCGCGGGCATCGTCGCAGCGTGAGCGCCGGAATTCTCAGCCCGGCGTGTTCATCTTCCGCGCCAGTACCTGACTGATCTCCGAAACATTCTTCGCCAGTTCGAAGTTGACCCACCCGGCTACTTCCCACAGAGGTGTAGGTTCGGGCATGAGGTCGACGATCGTCTTCTCGATGTCGGCAGTCTCGAGAAGCGCGGCCCATTCGGTGCGAAGAGCCCGGATGCGGCCGGTCGAGCCGGACCATTCGTAGGCGTCCGGCCCGACCGCAGTTCCCCCACTGCAGACCGCCACGGTGTTCGTCCACCACCACTCGATGTGCCAGAGCAGCCACGCAATCGTGGGCTCGGGAAGGACCTCGGCCGTCTCGTCCGGCCAGTCGGCGACGAGGCGACCGTCGACTGGTCGAACGCCCACACAGTTCGACGACGGCTCCCAGTGCACGGCCGTCTCGTCGATCCGCGGCAGTACGTGTTGTTCCGTGAAGAGCCAGACCACGTCGAGTTGCTTCAGCAGCGTGCGCGCCGCGAGGGTGGGGCCGTCGGAAGTCATATTCGAATGATCCGGGACGATCGAGGCCCGATCAAACAGGTTTCGTGAGAAGGTCTATCAGTTCTGGGGCAGCGGCAGGGGTGCGGGATCGATACCGGTGTAACCGCACTGCTGCAGTGGAGTTCCGGTGATGAGGCAGTTGATCGCAGCCTCCGCCAGGTGCGGCAGAATCTGGATGTAGTTGTTGGCGACCTGGGCGCTTCCGGAATCCGCACTTCCGGTAGGAGCAGCGGACGCTGTTGCCGGGGAGACGAGCACGGCGGCCAGGCACGCGACACCGGTTGCGAGGATGCGACGCTTCATTCGATAGTTCCCTTCGACGTACGGACAGTCATTGGGAAATCGTTACATTCGTCCCGATCGTTACCCCTCTGAGAACATGAAGGCCCGCTTGCTGGATAGGGTGCGGATGTCACGACGTCCGTCCCCTTCCCGAGGAAACCCCATGACCGAACTTGCGCGCGGTGAGAACACGACAATCGCAACCGGGGTCGTCACGGTCTCGGTGGCGGGAGCCAGGCAGGGAACCGTCGACCTGATGGTCTTCCAGCTCGGCGCCGACTCGCGCGTCCGCAGCGACGCCGACTTCGTGTTCTTCAACCAACCGTCCTCACCGGAGGGCGCGGTTCGCCTGGTCACAGCGGACAAACTCTCGATCGACCTCACGGCGGTGCCGGCAGCCATCGAGCGGTTGTCGATCGCCGTCGCACTCGACGACAGCGTCCCCGGGAGCCTGGCGACGGTGACCGGCCTGGGTGTGGAGGTCGCGCACCCGGCCGGCACGGCCTCTGCGCGAGCATTGGATCTGACGACGGAACGCGCCGCGGTGCTGCTCGAGATCTATCGTCGGAACGACTCGTGGAAGGTCCGCAACGTCTCCGCGGGCTGGGACGCCGGACTGTCCGCGCTCGTGCGCGAACACGGCGTGCAGGTCGACGACGAGCCTGCCGCGCCCGCCGTCGACCCGCACGGTGTGCGCACCGTGGCGGGTGAGGAGAAGCTCTCCCTCGAGAAGCGACAGAAGCTCGACATGCGTAAGCGCGAGGTCGCGAAGGTGCTGCTCGACAAGGGTGCTCCGGGGGTTCGGGCTCGCGTCGTGCTTGTCATCGACAAGACCGGCAGCATGAACCGGGAGTACTCGAGCAAACGCATCCACGAGGTCGTCGAACGTATGGTGCCGATCGCGGTGCAGGTCGACGACGACGGAAAGCTCGAACCGTATCTGTACGCGAAGTCGTTCGCGCGGCTGCCCGACATCGTCGTCCACGAGGTCGACGGGTGGTCGTCCACCTACCTGCACCTCAGCGGAACACATGGCGGTATCGACTACGGACGGATCGGCGGCGTCAACGACGAACTACCGGTGATGAGCGAGATCATCGACTCGCTCGTCCCGGGAGCGACGATGCCCACGCTGGTGCTGTTCTTCACCGATGGTGGCTTCACCCAGAAGCAGAAGATCGCCGACCTGATGAAGAGCGCCTCGGCTCTGCCGGCGTTCTGGCAGTTCGTCGGGCTGGGCAAGGCCAATTACGGTGTGCTCGAACGGCTCAACACGATGTCCGGCCGCCGCGTCGACAATGCCGGCTTCTTCAGCGTCGACGACATTTCGAAGGTGACCGACGCCGAGCTGTACCGGCGCATGCTCAGTGAGTTCCCCGACTGGCTGAAGGCGGCGAAGAACGCGGGGATAGTCGGCTGAAAAACGCCGATTACCGGGAGGCCTCGGCGACTCCCAGCGACAACGCACCGAAGAACTTCGGCGTCTTCTCCTCGTAGAAGGTGTCGAGTTCGCGGATGTCGAACCCCGCCCCGCGGATGAGGTCGGCGATCCGCCGTGTCAGATGACAGCCACCCGCGACGCGCTTCTGGATCGGTTCGAGCCGGTGCTGCCACCGTCGGACGTTCTCGTCCGGGGCGAGCCCGTGTTCGACGAAGTGCAGGGTGCCGCCCGGTGCGAGGACACGACGTACTTCGCGCAAAGCCGCGTCGGCATCGGGGATGGTGCACAGGGTCCACGTCGACAGTGCGCTGTCGAAGGTGTTGTCCTCGAACGGGAGTGACTGCCCGTCCAGGCCGGATCGTTCGATGCGCACGGGGGAGCCCTCGATGCGCGGACGTGCGAGCTTCCATCCGAGGTCCGCGGGTTCGACGGCGCTGACGGACTCGACGGTGGTGGGGTAGTAGGGAACGTTGAGACCGGATCCGAATCCGATCTCGACGACGCGGCCGCTGAGGCCGGCGCACACTCGTTTGCGGTTCGATTCAGTGAACGACGGTGCACAGGCGATGTTCACCAGTCGCGGTACGACGTGATCGTTGTAGAGGCCCATGGCAGTCCCTTCGCCTCGTGGCGTCTCGATCTGCTCGATCCATCATGACACCTGCCCGGCCGAACGGAACCCCTCGTTTCCGCTGCGCCGAGGAGGCTGTTAAGTTACCTTTACATGTAAAGCACGCTTTACGGTGAAAGGGGCGATGATGGACAGCGGGGGTGCCGGATCGGCGGTGGCGCGGAGCAAATGGGGCAAGGTTCGAGTGGGCACACGGTGGATCGCCGCCGTACCGCCGGCCATCGTCCTCGGCATGGTGGCGGCGGTGGCACTCGGAGTGGTGGGTGCACTACTCGAACTGGTGCCGGAACATCCTGTCGTCTCGGGCATCGCCGTGGCGTTGGCGACCGTGTCTCCGCTGGTCGGTCTGGCATGGGTGCTCCTCGTGGATCGGTCGACTCTCGAAGGTGCAACGGACCGGCCGGAGGATTCGGTCGAGGCGTCCTGGTACGAGAAAGCCGCCTCGGGCGCTTTCACCGACATCCTTCTCGTCACGGGCCTCGGATGCACCGCTCTGGCGTTCGCACCGATCGAGGTCGAGGGCCTGCACGCGCTGATGGCGGTCGTTCTCGTGGCCTTCGCGTCGTTCGGTGTGCGCTACGCCGTGCAGCGTCGGAAGGTCTGAGGTGCGCAACTCGCTCGCGGCCCTGCGCGCGGAGAGCGGATGGTCGCAGCAGAGGCTCGCCGACGAACTCGGCGTCTCGCGGCAGACGATCATCTCGATCGAGAAGGGACGATTCGACCCGTCCCTTCCGTTGGCGTTCCGCATCGCGCGTCTGTTCGGGCGTCGCATCGAGGACATCTTCGTACCCGACGAGGAATAACGGAGTGGCCGAGCGGATTCCCCGACAGAACCCGCTCGGCCACTTGCCCGATCACTTGAGCGTACTACCAGCGTCAACCGTGAGCGTGAGTCCGGTGACGTAACGGGACTCGTCGGATGCCAGGAACAGGACGGCATTACTGATGTCTTCCGGTTCCACCCACCCCACGGGCAGGACGTGCATGAACTGCGTAGCCGCCTTCATGTCCTCCGGACCCGGGTTCTCGAGGTCGGGACGGAACATCTTCATGGCACCCTCGTTCATGAACATCGGTGTGTTCACGTTGGTGGGGTGCACGGTGTTGACCCGGATGGAGTGCTGCCCCAGTTCGACGGCGAAGGTGCGCATCATGCCGACCATCCCGTGCTTCGCGGAGATGTACGGCCCCATGGTGGGGTATGCCTTCAATCCTCCGACCGAGCTCGTCAGGACGATCGATCCACCGTTCCCGCCCGCAATGATGTGCGGCACTCCGGCCTTGATCGACTTCCACACGCCGGACAGGTTGATGTCGAGCATCTCCTGCCAGTCGAACTCGTCCGTCTCGTGCAGCATCGCGCCACCGGTGCCGATGCCGGCGTTGGCGACGATGATGTCGAGACGGCCCAGTTGTTCGACGCCGTTGTCGACGGCGGCCTTCACCGCGTCGAAGTCGCGGACGTCGACTTCGGCCGTGACGATCCGTCGGTTGAGACTCTTGACGGCTTCGACGGTTTCGGCCATGTCTTCCGGGGTGGACGGTTCGATCTGCGCGTTCTCCCGGATCGGGCCGCAGATGTCGAGTGCGATGATGTCGGCACCCTCCTGTGCCAGCCGGATGGCGTGACTGCGCCCCTGTCCGCGTGCGGCTCCGGTGATGAACGCGACCTTGCCTTCGACTCTTCCTGCCATTGAACACCTCTCACTTCGTGCACCGTCCAGTCGGGCGATGCAGAGCCATGGGATTGCCCGGTTACTGCGTGCTGCGGGTGAACTCGATATGCAGATCGACGAGCCCGCGAAGGAGGAAGGTGGGTTCGTAGGCGAACACGCGGTCGTTCTCCGGGCCGTGTGCCTGCTCGCTGAGGCGGATGTCCTCCATCCGATCGAGCAGGCGGTTGAGGGTGACGTGCCCTTCGATGCGTGCGAGCGGTGCACCGGCGCAGGTGTGCAGACCGCGGCCGAATGCGATGTGATCGTGCGAGTTCTTCCGATCGAGCCGGAACTCGTTGGGATCATCGAACTTACGCGGATCACGGTTCGCAGCGGCGAGGCTCAGCATCACGACGGTCCCGGCCGGCACCTCGACGTCGCCGATGGTCGTGGACTTGCGCGCCAGGCGGAAGTCCACCTTCGTGGGGCTGTCGAAGCGCAGCGATTCCTCCATGAACGGTTTGATGAGACTGCGGTCCTCGCGCAGGATCTTCTGGTACTCGGGACGTTCGCATAGGACCCGCAGCGACGAACTGAGGAGTTTCGTCACCGTCTCCTGGCCGGCGGCGAACAGGAAGGTTGCAGGTCGGACGACCTCGAGGAGTTCGGGTATCGAGCCGTCCGGATAGGTCGCTGCGGCCAGACCGCTGAGGATGTCGTTGCGGGGTTCGCGACGCCGGTCGGCGAGATACTTCTCGAAACGTCCGTCGAGGAATTCGAGGGGGTTGATCCCGACGGGTTCGTGATCGAGTGCGCCGACCCGCGTGCCGGGCCGTTCACCTGCGCCGAGTACCCGCCGGAACTCCTCGCGATCCTCTTCCGGCACACCGAGCAGGTCGGTGATCGCCATGGTGGCGAAGGGTTTTGCTTAATCGCCGAGGAACTCGCATCGGCCCTCGCCGACGAATTCGTCGATGACGTCGTCGGCCAGTCCCCAGAGGTACTCCTCGTTCTCCTTCAGTCGTTTCGGGGTGAGGAGTCGTCCGAGCAGCGACCGGGCGCGCGTGTGGTCGGGTGGGTCCATCGTCACCATGTGCTCGAAGATCGGGAACTGGTGACGGTGGGCCTCGATCTGTTCGGTGATGTCGTCGCCTTCGGGTTCGAAGGGCAACGGCGGGAACGGACCTCCGATCGAGTTGACGGCCGACAGTCCCTCGCTGTTCTTGAATCCTTCGACCACCTCCTGATAGCCGGTGACGACCACGACCCCGTAGTGGGGTTCCCGGTACACCGGGTTGCGACTGCGCATGTGGTCGAAGTACTCGAACGGACTCTGGGCGATCTCTCCGTCGGTGAAGTAGTCGGAGGATGCGAGATCGGTCATCGGATCACTGACCTTTCGGGGAGGAGGGGAGGTTCTCGACGATGCCGATGGCCTGCCGAGGACAGGCGGTGGCGGCGGAATATGCCTTGGGCCATAGTCTTTCCGGAGGGTTCTCGTCGCAGGTTGCGATGTCGTCGTCGGAAAGGTCGAGCCTCGTCGGCCGGTGCATCGAGGGGCAGATCGGGATCGCCGAAATCATGCCGACGATCGATCGCACGGTCTACTGGCTGACCACGGGGTACGAGGCTGCGCAACGCGAGGGGCGCGGCCAGGACTCCTGACCGCGCCCCTCGTTGTCGGGGTCACTCGACTTCGGCGAGTCCGTACTCGGGTCGCCCGGCCGGCCGGTACACGGTGATGAGGACACCGGACGAGGTGGTGCGCGATTCGACGAGATCGAACTTCGTGTCGCGACCCCCGACGGGGAACAGCCGCCGCCCCTGACCGAGGACGACCGGGAACGTGATGAGGCGGTACTCGTCGACGAGACCGTGTTCGAAGAGGGTGTGGACCAGACGGATGCTGCCGTGCACCTGCAGTTCCCGTCCCGGCTGCTTCTTCAGTTCCGCGACCGCGGTGGGCACGTCGCCCTCGAGGACCGTCGTGTTCTGCCACTCGGGGGCGGTGAGCGTCGTGGAGGCGACGTACTTCGGGAGGGTGTTGAGTGCACGGGCGACCGGATCGTCGGGATCGGTCGAGTTCGGCCACGACGCAGCGAAGATCTCGTAGGTGTTCCGGCCCAGCAGGAATGCGTCGACCTTCGAGAACACCTCGTCGATGAACTTGCCGGTGTCCTCGTCGAACAGCGGCACCACCCAACCGCCGCGGTCGAAGCCGTCGCTGCGGTCCTCGTCGGGGCCACCCGGTCCCTGGGCCACACCGTCGGCCGATACGAAGGTCGTCACCGTGAGCTTCATCGTCGTCCCCTTTCGAAGGTCGTCGACGAATACCGACCCGGGGAGCGCGAAGAACTCATCGCTTGCATCCCTCCGGCACGGAAGGTATCTCTGGACGCAGCGTCGCGTGTCGATGACGGACTGCGTCAGGCATGGAGGCGCGGGACCACAAGGAGTTCTCCTTGAGTATTGCGTTCAACCACACCATCGTCGCGGCCGACGACAAGCAGCATTCGGCCTACTTCCTCACCACCCTGTTCGGGCTGCCCGATCCGGTGCCCGCCGGGCACTTCCTCGCTGTCGAACTCGCCAACGGCGTCACCCTCGATTTCGCCGAACCGCCACCGGATGTGGAGTATCCGCCGCAGCACTACGCATTCCTGGTGTCGGAGGAGGAGTTCGACGAGATCTACGCCCGGATCCTCGAGCAGAAGATCGAACACTGGGCCGATCCCCGGCAGTCGGCGCACGGCATCAACAGAAACGACGGGGGTCGAGGAACCTACTTCCTCGACCCCGCCGGTCACTTCATGGAGATAATCACGCGTCCCTACGGTTGGCGCTCCTGAACCGTCTCGACCCGAGCCGTCCCGGCCGCAGCGCGTCGCCGTGCCAGCACCGTGCAGGTACCGGCGATCGCTGCGGTCAACGCGCCGGTCGCGAGCAGCTGCGTGCGGGCAGCGGTGTCGAACAGGGCGAGCACCGCGATGCCGGCCAGCAGACCGAGCGTCGCGTACGACAGGTACGGGAAGCCCCACATCTTCAGCGGCAGTGCATCCTCGGTGCCGTTGCGGCGTGCGCGACGACGGAGCACGAGGTGCGAGACCGCGACGAACGTCCACAGCACCAGGATCGTGGAGCCGACGGCGTTGAGCAGCAGCGGCAGCACCCGGTCGGGGTAGAGATAGTTCAGTCCGACCGTGACGAAGCCGAACGCCACCGAGGCGAGCACCGCATTGCGGGGAACGCCGTTGGACGACAGCCGCCCGAAGACGGGGTGCGCCGATCCGCGGTGCGACAGCGAGAAGATCATCCGGGAAGCGCTGAACAGCATCGCGTTGAGCGACGAGAGCAGCGCGACCACGACGATCACGGTCATCACCGCGGCGGCGCCCGGGACGGCCCCGGCCTGCAGCACGGCGACGAACGGACCGGTCGCGAGATCCTCGGAGGTCCACGGCAGGATCGTCACCATCACGAGCACCGACCCGATGTAGAACACGAGGATGCGCCACACCAGGGTGCGCACCGCGCGGCCCACGTTGCGACGGGGATCGGCGGTCTCCGCGGCGGCGATCGCGATGATCTCGGTGCCACCGAACGCGAAGACCACGATGAGCAGGCCGGCGGCGATACCGGCGATACCGGTGGGGGCGAACCCGCCGTGCGCCGTGAGGTTGGAGAAGCCGGTCGTCTCGAAGGTGGGCATCCACCCGGCGATCATCGCGATGCCGATCACCAGGAAGCCGACGATCGCGACGATCTTGATTGCGGCGAAACAGAATTCGACCTCACCGAAGCGGCGGACGCCGACCAGGTTCACGCCCGTCAGCACGACCATGTAGAACAGCGCGGACGCCCACTGGGGGATGCCGGGCAGCGCCACCGCGGTGATCGCGGCGGCGCCGGTGGCCTCCGCGGCGATCACGATGATGACCTGCACCCAGTACAACCACCCGATGGTCCGTCCCGCGACAGGGCCCAGCGCGTTCTCGGTGTGCTCGGAGAACGCACCGCTGGCGGGGTTGGCCGCGGCCATCTCACCCATCATGCGCATCACGAACACGACGAGAACGGCCGCCACCAGGAACGAGATCAGGATCGCCGGGCCGGCGACGGCGATACCCGCCCCCGACCCGACGAACAGGCCGGCCCCGATGGCGCCACCGAGGCTCATCATGACGAGCTGGCGGGGCCGCATGGCACGATGCAGGCCGGCGGTGCTCTGGGTGCCGGTCGTCGTCCCGGCGGTGCTCTGGGTGCCGGTCGTCGTCCCGGCGGTGCTCTGGGTGCCGGTCGTCGCCGTGGCCAGGGTGTCAGTCATCAATGCGCTCCCCGGCCGGGACCAGCTGGTCCAGCGCGATCTCGAAGGCGGTCGCGGCGAGCCCGGTGAGCTCGGTCGACCGGTCGTGGCAGCGGCGCAGTGCCGTCTCGATGGTGGTGGACACATCGCCGAAGATGGCGGCGTCAGAGACCTCCACGTCGCCCTCCATGAGCTGGGCGAAGGCCCGGGCCATACCGCAGTTGGCGATGAAGTCGGGGATCACGGCGACGGACTTGTCGGCGTGCTCGTAGGTGGGGCCGTAGAAGATCTCGTCGTCGGCGAACGGAACGTTGGCGCCGGAAGCGATCGACTCGAGTCCCGCGGCGACCATGCGGTCGACCTGCTCGCGGGTGACGAGGCGGCTCGCGGCGCAGGGGAGGAAGATCTCGGCTCCGAGATCCCAGATGCGGGCGTTCACCTCGTCGAAGGGGATCATGCGGTCGCTGTGCAGGGCGTTACCGTCGCGCTCGAGCAGCAGGGTGCGGACCTCGTCGAAGGAGAGACCCTCGGGTGCGAGGATGCCGCCGTCGCGGTCGATGATGCCCACGATCGAGGCGCCGGCCTGAGCGAGATAGTAGGCAGCAGCGGCGCCGACGTTGCCCCAGCCCTGCACCACGACGCGTTTGCCGGCGAGGTCGGTGCCCCGATAGACGAGCTGGTGGTGACGGACCGACTCGGCGACGCCGTAGCCGGTGATCAGATCGGCGACAGTGTATTTCGTGCTGGTGGCAGGGGTGAACCGCGCGTCCTCGACAACCTTCGCGACGCCGAGTCGCAGCTGGCCCACCCGCTGGATGCGCTGGCGCTCGTCCTTGCCGAAGTGTCCGTTGACGACACCTTCCTGCGGGTGCCACAAGCCGTTGGACTCGGTGAGGGGAACGACCTCGTTCATCTCGTCGACGTTGAGGTCGCCGCCGGTGCCGTAGTAGGCACGCAGCAGGGGAGTGACGGCCGCGAACCAGCGGCGCAGCACGCCTTCCTTGCGGGGGTCGGACGGATCGAAATCGATGCCGGACTTGGCACCGCCGATCGCAGGTCCGGAGACGGTGAACTTGATCTCCATGGTCTTCGCCAGCGACTCGACCTCGCGCCGGTTGAGGCCGCGGCGCATGCGGGTGCCGCCGCCGGCCGCGCCGCCCCGCAGCGAGTTGATGACGACCCAGCCCCGGGCGGTGGTCTCGGTGTCGTGCCACTCGAAGACGATCTCGGGGGCCTTTTCTTCGAATCGCGTCAGCAGGTTCTTCATGGCGAAAGACTGTGACGGCAGTAACAAATGCTGCGCAACTGTGCTTCATCGAACTGTGCAGCGTGCGGAGGGTCCGGATGCCCGAAGCGCTTTTTTCTGTGCAATCCGACTAGTCGGAGACGGATTGTGGACGTGATCGGTTCAGCGGCGGTAGGCCGGTGCCTTCGCGGATCGTTCCGGCTCGAGGGTGCGGAGCAGCGGCATCGCCCGGTAGTGCACCACTTCCGACAGCACCATCACACTCGTGGACCGCGCGACGATCGAGGAGCGGTTCAGCTCGATGAGGGTCTGTTGGAGACCGAGGTGTGATTCGGCTCCGATGCGGCACAGGACGTCGCCCGCGCCGGTGGTGGCGAACGCCTCGAGGACACCGGGGATGCCTTCGAGGACCTCGGTGACGTCTTCGAGGGCGCCCTGCACGATCTCCATCGTCACGAACGCTTGCACTTCGAAACCTGCTGCGGCGAGGTTGATCCGGGGTTCGTAACCGGCGATGACCCCGGTGTCCTCGAGGCGTCGCAGGCGGGCCGAGACGGTGGCGCGCGCGACCTTCAATCGACGGGACAACTCGAGCGCGCCGATCTTCGGGTCGGCGTGCAGGGCCTCGAGGAGGGCGAAATCCAATTCGTCCAGCTGCACAGGCTCGCGCATCGCGGTTCCTTCCCATCGAGCGCCGAAAACTAGTCCGATTGTATAGGTGAGTGTGCAGATTCCGGCGAATTCCAGTCAGTCGGGCCAGTTGCCGAAGGCGACGTTGCGTCGCACCGACGGGTGGGTTTCTCCTGGTGACACACGACACAACGACTGTGCCGCAGTGAGCGGCAGGAGGTTGCAGCGATGACTCTGGAATACACCCTGACCGACAGCGAACGACTCGCTCAGCTCGACGCCGAGGAGCTCCGGCGCCTGGTCGGTCTCGTGGAGTACGACAGCGAACGGGATCCCTTCCCCGTCAGCGGCTGGGACGCCGTGGTGTGGGTGGTCGGAAACGCCACGCAGACGGCGCACTACTACCAGTCCGCCTACGGCATGGAACTCATCGCCTATTCCGGACCCACCACCGGTAACCGCGACCATCACGCCTACGTACTGCGCAGCGGCGCCGTGCGATTCGTGATCAAGGGTGCGGTGGATCCGGACAGCCCGCTGATCGAGCACCACCGCCTCCACGGTGACGGCGTCGTCGACATCGCGCTCCAGGTTCCGGACGTCGACAAGTGCATCGAGCACGCCCGCAAGCAGGGGGCGACCGTCCTCGAGGAACCCTACGAGATCAGCGACGAGAACGGCACCGTCCGCATCGGCGCCATCGCGACCTACGGCGACACGCGGCACACGCTCGTCGACCGGTCGCGCTACAACGGCCCGTACCTGCCCGGCTACATCGAGCGCACCTCGACCTACCGCAAGCGTGAGGGTGCGCCCAAGCGCATCTTCCAGGCGCTCGACCACGTCGTCGGCAACGTCGAACTCGGGCGCATGGACGAGTGGGTCGACTTCTACAACCGCGTCATGGGTTTCACGAACATGGCGGAGTTCATCGGCGACGACATCGCCACCGACTACTCGGCGCTCATGAGCAAGGTGGTGTGCAACGGCAACCACCGCGTGAAGTTCCCGCTCAACGAGCCCGCCATCGCGAAGAAGCGTTCGCAGATCGACGAGTACCTCGACTTCTACCGCGGACCGGGTGCACAGCACCTCGCGCTGGCCACCAACGACATCCTCACGGCGGTCGACCAGTTGCGCGAGGAGGGCGTCGAGTTCCTCGCGACTCCCGATGCGTACTACGACGATCCGGAGCTGCGCGCCCGTATCGGTGAGGTCCGGGTGCCGATCGAGGAGCTGAAGAAGCGGGGCATCCTGGTCGACCGCGACGAGGACGGCTACCTGCTGCAGATCTTCACCAAGCCCGTCGGCGACCGCCCGACCGTGTTCTTCGAGCTGATCGAGCGCCACGGCTCGCTCGGCTTCGGCAAGGGCAACTTCAAGGCGCTGTTCGAGGCGATCGAGCGGGAGCAGGCCGCGCGCGGCAATTTCTGAGTCCGGTCCTAGACGAGCTGACCGAGCCGCGTGCGCAACGCGTGCTCGGTCTGCCGGATCGCCGTTCCCACAATCGGTTCGATAAGCATGCCGAGTGTGCGGCCGGCGATCCCGCCGGGCAGTCGGTAGCCGAAGTCGACGTCGAGCCGCGTCGCGTCGCCGAGGTCCGTGAAGGTCCATGACGACGCGGCGCGGAATCCGGCGATCGAGTCGAGGACGATCACGCGATTGCGTTCCCATTCGACGACTTCCACGCGCGAGTCGAGATCCTTGGGGCCGATCCGCATGGTCGAGTCGTAGATGGCACCGAGGCCGGAGACCTGCTCGCTCACGGGTTGGAAGCGGTCCACCCCGAACATCCAGTCGGGGACGTTCCGGTAGTCGTCGACGTAGGTGAACGCGAGGTCGATAGGGATGTCTGCGACGGCGCTGTGGCGGACGTGAATCATGGCTGGAGCCCTTCACGAGAAGTTGTCTGTTACCGAATGTAGCGGGTAACTGCCCGCTGTGGAAGAGGTCCGAACCCGTTGCTCTAACGTCCGATAAGTGTTTGAATGCCGTGACGCACATCACACACACTTTCGGTTCAGGAGGCTCGGGTGAAGACGAAGGCAGCAGTCGTCAAGGGAATCAACCAGCCGTGGGAGATCGAGGAGATCGATCTCGGCGATCCCGTCGCAGGTGAGGTGCAGATCCGCCTCGCGGCCTCGGGTCTGTGCCATTCCGACGAGCATCTGCGCTCGGGGGCGACACCGCTTCCGTCCTTCCCGGTCCTCGGTGGTCACGAGGGCGCGGGTGTGGTCACCAAGGTGGGTCCGGGAGTGCGGGGTCTCGAGGAGGGCGACCACGTCGTCCTCGCGTTCATCCCCGCCTGCGGCCGCTGTCGGGCCTGCGCCAAGGGCATGCAGAACATCTGCGACGAGGGTGCCGGCCTGCTCACCGGTCAGGCGATCTCCGACAAGACCTACCGCGCGACGCTGAACGGCGACCCGGTGCTGCAGATGTGCCTGCTCGGCACGTTCGCGCCGTACGTCACGGTCAACGAGGCGTCGGTCATCAAGATCGAGAAGGACATCCCGCTCGAGAAGGCGGCCCTGCTCGGGTGCGGTGTCGCGACCGGCTGGGGTTCGGCCACCGAGATCGGCGGCACTAAGCTCGGCGACACCGTGGTCGTCATCGGTGTCGGCGGTGTCGGCATCAACTCCGTCCAGGGAGCGGCGCACGCCGGGGCGCGGTTCGTCGTCGCGATCGACCCGGTCGAGTTCAAGCGGCAGAAGGCCAAGGAGTTCGGCGCGACGCATGTCTTCGCGTCGATCGAGGAGGCCGCACCGGTGATCGGTGAGATCACGTGGGGTCAGATGGCCAACGTCACCGTCATCACCGTCGGCGAGATCACCGGCGACATCATCGGCCCCGCACTGGGTCTCACCGCCAAGGGTGGCCAGGTCGTGGTCGTCGGCATGGGTCACGCCACCGACTCGCAGGTGACGATGAGCCTGTTCGAGCTGACGCTGCTGCAGAAGCGTCTGCAGGGGGCCATCTTCGGTGGCACCGGCCCGCGCTCGCAGATCCCCAAGTTGCTCGAGCTGTACCGGAACGGGCAGCTCGACCTCGACAACCTCATCACCAAGACCTACAAGCTCGAGGACATCAACGAGGGCTACGCCGACATGCACGCCGGCAAGAACCTCCGCGGTCTCGTTCTCTACGGCGAGGACGACTACTGATCCTGCGAGCGACAACCGATCCTGCGAGCGCCGACGTCGCCGGAACCGTCCCTTACGGTGTTGAGCATGGACACGCGTGAGGATTCGGTTTCCGGCGACGTCGGCTCTTGGCGGGACTACGGCCCGACCGACCTGCCCAAGCCGCTCGCCGCTGCGCTCGAGGCGTTCGCCGAACGCGGCTACGACGGCACGTCCATCCGCGAGGTCGCGTCGCGGTCCGGTCTGTCGGTGCCGGGTCTGTACCACCACTACCCCTCGAAGCAGGCGCTGCTCGTCTCGCTCACGACCACCGTGCTGCACGACCTGCTCGCCCGCAGCCGGCAGGCGATCGATGAAGCCGGACCAACCCCCTCCGAGAAGTTCGACTCCGTCGTCGAGTCGCTGCTGCGCTTCCATATGTTCCGCCGCGATCAGGCGTTCGTGGCGTCGACCGAGATGCGCAGCATGGAACCCGAGGCCCGCCGTGCATTCGTCGCCCTGCGCGACGAGCAGCAGTGCATGATCGACGAGATCGTCGAGGCCGGTGTCGCCGACGGCACCTTTTCCACGCCCTATCCGAAGGACGCCAGTCGCGCCGTGACGACGATGTGCGTCGCGGTGGCGAGCTGGTACCGGCCGGACGGTTCGCTGTCGCCGGACGAGATCGTGCACCGCTACCTGCAGGTCGCGCGGAACGCGGTCGGAGCGAGGTAGCCGAGCACCCCGTCCGGGCTTGACCCGATGGCGGGGGATATGCCACCGTGAACTCGACCGAGCGATCGATCGGTCGGTATGGAAGGAGCTCAGCATGGCGGTCGACCTGTCCTACTCGGACCACGTCCGGGACCTCATCGCGCGGACCGAGCAGTTCATCCGCGACGAGGTGCTTCCCGTCGAGGACACCCACGGTGGCGACATCACCGCAGCCGGTGGCGACGCGATCCGGGCGGATCTGCAGAAGGCCGCCAAGGCTGCCGGTGTCTTCGCTCCGCACGCGCCCGTCGAATACGGCGGCCACGGCCTGGACATGTCCGACCGCGCCCCGGTCTTCGAGGCCGCGGGCTACTCGCTCTTCGGCCCCACCGCGCTCAACATCGCCGCCCCCGACGAAGGCAACGTGCACATGCTCGCGCACATCGCCAGCGACGAGCAGAAGCAGCAGTTCCTCGCGCCCCTCGCCGCCGGCGACGTGCGCTCGGCCTTCGCGATGACCGAGCCCGCCCCCGGTGCCGGCGCCGATCCCAACGCTCTGAACACGCGCGCCGAGAAGGTCTCCGGTGGCTGGAAGATCAACGGCCGCAAGCACTTCATCACCGGTGCCGACGGTGCCGGATTCTTCATCATCATGGCCCGCACCTCGGGTGAACCCGGCCAGCGCGGCGGCGCCACGATGTTCCTCGCGCCCGCCGACACCGCGGGCCTGAAGGTCGGCCGCCACATCAACACTCTCGACCGCTCCATGATCGGTGGTCACTGCGAGGTCGACTTCGAGGACCTGTTCGTCCCCGACTCCGCCGTGCTCGGCGAGGTCGATCAGGGCTTCGCCTACGCGCAGGTGCGCCTCGGCCCTGCCCGCATGACGCACGTGATGCGCTGGCTCGGCGCCGCCCGCCGCGGTCACGACACCGCCGTCCGCTACGTCGCGGAGCGTGAAGGATTCGGCTCCCGCCTCGGCGATCTCGGCATGATCCAGAAGATGATCGCCGACAACGAGATCGACATCGCCGCGACCCGCGCGCTGCTCGTGCAGGCGTGCTGGGAACTCGACCAGGGTTCGCACGCGTCGAACGCCACGTCGATCGCCAAGACCTTCGCCGCCGAGGCGATCTTCCGCATCGTCGACCGCTCCGCTCAGATGTGCGGCGGTCTCGGTGTCTCCGAGGACCTTCCGATCGCACGCCTCACCCGCGAGGTCCGGCCGTTCCGCGTGTACGACGGCCCGTCCGAGGTTCACCGCTGGGCCATCGCCAAGCGTGCCGTCGGCGCCGTCCGCAAGGCAGCCCGCGAGGCCGCGAAATGACCGCAGTGCACGAGGGACTCGACCTCGCCGTCCTCGAGCGCTTCCTCGCCGATTGCGGTGTGACCGTTCAGGGTGAACTCCGGGCGGAGCTCATCTCGGGCGGCAAGTCCAACCTCACCTACGGGCTGCGCGACGAGAAGTCCCACTGGGTCCTGCGTCGCCCTCCGACCACGGGTCTGACCCCGTCGGCGCACGACGTCGCCCGAGAGTTCCGCATCACGTCGGCGCTGAAGGGCACCGGTGTGCCGGTCGCGCCCACCGTCGTCCAGTGCGAGGATGACTCGGTGATGGGTGCGCCGTTCACCGTCGTCGAGTTCGTCGACGGACGTGTGGTGCGCAGCAAGGCCGACCTCGATGCGCTCGGTGACGACGAGATCGACCGCTGCGTCGGTGAACTCGTGCGCATCATCGCCGAGTTGCACAACGTCGACTTCGAGGCCGTCGGTCTCGGGGGACTGGGCCGGCCGGACGGCTACGTGACCCGGCAGGTGAAGCTGTGGGCGAGCCAGTGGGGGCGCGTGAAGACCCGCGAACTTCCGGACCTCGAACGGCTGCACGCCGCGCTCGCCGAGTCGATTCCGGAATCACCCGCTCCGTCGATCGTGCACGGCGACTACCGCATCGACAACACCATCCTGGACCCGGCCGATCCGACATGCGTCGTCGCCGTGGTGGACTGGGAACTGTCCACCCTCGGCGACCCGCTCACCGATCTCGCCATGATGTGCGCGTACCGGCATCCGGCCCTTGACGACATCCTGGGATTCCCGGCGGCATGGTCGAGCGACCGCCTGCCGGCAGCGGACGATCTGGTGCAGCGCTACGCCACGGCGTCGGGTCGCGACATCGCCGACTGGAACTTCTACATGGGTCTGGCCTACCTCAAGCTCGCCGTGATCGCCGAGGGCATCAACCATCGGTGGCGTGCCGGGGCGACCGTCGGCGACGGTTTCGACTGTGCCGGTGAAGCCGTGCCGGACCTGGTGGCAGCAGGACTCGCAGCACTGAAGGGAGCCCACGCGTGACCAGCGCGCTCGTGACCGGAGCATCGAGGGGAATCGGCCTCGGTATCGCAACCCGTCTCGCCGAACGCGGCTATTCACTGACGATCAGCGCCCGCGGAGCGGAACGCCTCGAGAGCGTCGCCGAGCGTCTGCTGGAGGCGGGTGCCAAGGAGGTACGCGCCGTCGCAGCCGATCTCGCTGATCCGGAAGCCACCGCACGCGTCGTGGAGACGCACCGCGAAGCGTTCGGTTCCATGAAGGCTCTGATCCTCAATGCCGGTGTCGGCACGGCAGGTCCGATCGCCGAGTTCCCGGCCCGGCGGTTCGACAAGACGGTCGCCGTGAACCTCAACGCCCCGTTCGCGCTCATCCAGGCGTCGCTGCCGTTGCTGCGCACCGAGGCGGAGAACGATCCAGCCCGCGGATCGAAGATCGTTGCGCTCTCGTCGATCACAGGTGTCTACGCCGAGGCCGGTCTCGCCGCCTATGGTGCAACGAAGGCCGCGTTGATCTCGCTGGTGGAGACGCTCAACGCCGAGGAGTCCGGCAACGGCATCTCGGCATCGGCGCTCGCCCCTGCCTACGTCGACACCGACATGTCCGACTGGATCAAGGACAAGATCCCGGCCGAGTCCATGATCGAGGTGAACGACGTCGTCGAGATCGTCGACGCGCTGCTCGAGCTGTCATCGCGGGCGGTGGTGCCCAAGCTCGTGCTCAGCCGCGCGGGCGCAGGTCTCTACACGGCCTGATTGTCTATACGGCCTGACGATCGGGGTCGGTCGACCGCAGTCGCAGGTCGACCGGCTGTCCGTCCGACGGGAACGGCAACGACGTGAAGTCGAGCGGGGCGACGTAGCCGGGGTCGACGTGCCACTCGAAGCGCAGCAGCAGTTGGTGGACGATCGCTTTGACCTCGACCCCGGCGAAGTGCATGCCGAGGCATTTGTGCACGCCCCCACCGAACGGCTCCCACGCATAGCGGTGCACCTTGTCCTCGCGTCGATGCTCCGCGAAGCGTTCGGGATCGAAACGTTCGGGCTCCGGCCAGTATTCCGCCATGTGGTGCGTGAAGTGCGGTGCCACGGAGGCATACGTACCGGCCGGCACGAAGTATCCCCGGACCTCGGTGTCGCGCACGGCCCGTCGCGCCAGGACCGGGACCGGGGAGACCAGCCGGAGGCATTCCTTCATCACCAGATCGAGGCTGCCGAGCGCGTCGAGATCGGCGTGACTCGGTGCGGCGGTGCCCAGCGCGAGCGACTCGGCCCGGCACCGGTCCTGCCACTGCGGGTGTTGCCCGAGATGCTGCATCATCGTGGAGATCGTGATGGTCGACGTGTCGTGCGCGGCCATCAGCAGGAAGATCATGTGATCGACGATCTCGTCGTCGCTGAACCGTTGTCCCGCTTCGGATTCGATGTGGCACAACACGGAGAAGAGGTCGTCCGTCTCGCGCGAGCGTCGTGCCGGTAGATAGTGCCGGAAGAAGTCCTCGAGCACTCGGCGTCCGTCGAGTCCGCGTTTCCATCTGGTGCCGGGGACGGGATACCGCACGATCGAGGTCGCAGCCTGCACACAGTCGATGAATGCCTTCTTCACCACTTCGATCTCGGCCGGCGTGGAGTCCTCGGCGCCGCCCATGAAGATGTCGGTGGCAAGATCGAGCGTGAGTGTCTTCAGTGCCGTGTAGGCGCGGAATCCGTCGCTGGGAACCCACCTGTCGAGCTTCTGGGCGATCGACGGATTCATGGCATCGACGGTCTTCTCGAGGCGTGATCGGGTGAACGCCTGCTGCATGATGCGGCGGTGTCGGAGATGTTCCTCCGAGTCGAGGAGCATGAGGCCACCGTGGAAGAACGGCCCGATCAGTGCCGACCAGCCGTCGCCGTTGGCGAAGGCCCGGTCCTTGTTCTGCAGCACCTCCTGGCAGGCGTCGGGTCCGAGAACCGAGATCCAGCGTCGACCGGCCGCAGAGAAACAGGAGACCTCGCCGTATCGGTCCCAGTGCTTCTGCATCATCGCGAGTGGATCGCGGATGTATTCGAGGACGTGCCCGATACCGGGTATTCCCGATCGTCCCGGGACCGGGCGCAGATGGGAGTGGGCGGGGGGAGCCGCCAGGATCCGGGTCACGACGAGCCTCCAGTTCTGCGAATATCTGACAGGAGACCCTGTCAGATTGGGGTGTAGTCTGCGTCACATCGGTCCGGTCTGTCAAGATCGGTCCCATGACTTCCCCCGCGCCCCGCCGCTATGCCGGTCTGAGCGGCGAACAGCGTGTCGCGCTGCGGCGCGAAGCCCTGCTCGAAGCAGGACTGGAACTGTTCGCGGCGTCGGGGAAGAGCGGCGCCACCATGACCGCCATGTGCGCCCACGCCAAGCTGACGGAGCGGTATTTCTACGAGAGTTTCACCAGCAGGGACGATCTGCTGCAGCAGGTCCTCGACAAGATCGCCGACGAGGTGCGCGAGGCCGTACTCGCCGCGCTCCGCACCGGCACGGGCACACTCGAAGACCTCGTGCGGAACGCCATCGCGTCGTTCGTCGCGATCCTCACCGACGACCCGCGCAAGGGCCGGGTCTCACTCATCGAGTCCGCCGGCTTCGAACCCCTGCGCACCCACAGACGAGCGTCGCTACGGAGTTTCGCCCAGATGGTCGCCGACGAAGCGACCCGCATGTACGGCGACCGGGCGTGGCCGCCCGAACGGGGCGAGATCAACGGACTGCTGTTCGTCGGGGGTCTGGCCGAACTGGTCACCGCGTGGTTGAACGACGAGATCGCCATCTCGCCCGACGAGATCGTCGACGTGGCGACGCACCAGTTCCTCTCCACGGCCCATCAGTAGAGCCGTCCGGGGCGGTCAATCATCACCGACCGCGGTGCGGTCAATCATCACCGTTGGTTTCCTTCTCCTCGCCGCGTCGGCGCAGGAAGTTGAACCCGGGCACGCCCACGATGGCCTGGCGGACGTCCTTGGCGACGAGGAGCAGTTCGTGGATCTCGGGGGAGACGGTGTCGAGTGTCGCCATGATGGGCAGGACCGCGTCGACCCGCTCGGTGATCTCGGGGAGCCGGTCGATGAGCTTGATCGCGGCGCGCAGTTCTTTTGGTGAGAACTCCTCGACGAACTGGGTGGCGAGGGGAGCGGCACGTTCGGCGAGGGGTTTGTAGGTCTCGAGCAGTTCCCCGGCGGCGTCGGAGCTGCGGCCGGCGGACTCGACGACGATCCGCGCGTCGGCCGCGACCACCGTCGCGTCGCGCACGACCCCGCCCGTCGAGTCGATGATCTCTGTGGCGCGCGTGACCGCATCGGCGGCTTCCTCCACCACACCGATGGTCGAGGCGATCACCTGCGTGGCCTGCGCGACGGCCACCGACGCTCCCTCGACGATGTCGGTGGCGTCGGTGACCACGCTGTCGATGCGGCGGATCAGCGATTCGACCGAGTCGATGAGCGATTCGGCCTCGTTGAGCAGGCCTTCCACCCGCGTCGGGAGCGACAGTGCGAACTCGGCGGTCTCGCGGGTGCGTCCGAGCACGGTCCGGGTGACGTCGACGATGGAACCGGCGACCGAGACTCCGAGCGCGGGCACAGGCAGCGAGATCATGTCGTCATAGTGCAGTACGTCCGATCGTCGTGATCGCGGACCTCACATTTTCGGCGTCCCGTTCGTCTACCCGGTACAGAGCACACACCGGATGGAAGGATCGAGGCCGTGACCGCATTGCGCACCCACACCGTGATCGACACACCGATCGGCGAGTTGACGTTGGTGAACACCGACGGCGTCCTGAGCGGCGTGTACATGGCCGAGCATCACCCCGCGCCCGACCGCGCCGGTTTCGGCGAGCAGGTCACCGGGGGGTTCGACGAGGCGATCACCCAGTTCGATGAGTACTTCGCGGGTCGCCGTACCCGGTTCACCGTCCCCATCGCTCCCGTCGGCACCCCGTTCCAACGCGAGGTGTGGGAGGCGCTGATGACGATCGAGTACGGCACCACGCGCACCTACTCGGAGATTGCACTCGCCCTCGGCCGGCCCACTGCGGTACGGGCGGTCGCTGCGGCCAATGCCCGCAACCCGCTGTGCATCATCGTGCCGTGCCATCGCGTCATCGGTAGCAGCGGCAAGCTCACCGGTTACGCCGGTGGTCTCGAGCGCAAACGCTTCCTGCTCGACCAGGAGGCACGGGTGCTGAGTTCCGCCGAGCCCGATGTCGCCGGCGATACCCATGTCCCTGCCTGATCACCTACCGCGGGCGAGCCTGCCTCCTTTCGAGGAGGTGGTCACCCGCCACGGCGCGACGGTCCTCCGGGTCTGCCGCGCACTGCTCGGACCGGTCGACGCCGACGACGCCTGGTCCGAGACCTTCCTCGCGGCGTTGCGCGCCTATCCCGACCTGCCACCGGGCAGCAACATCGAAGCGTGGCTCGTGACCATCGCGCACCGCAAGGCCGTCGACATCCACCGGGTGCGCGGGCGGACGCCGGTGCCCACCGAGAACCTTCCCGAACCCGCGTCGGCCACGGGAAACCCCGGTGAGGGCGACGACGAACTGTGGAGCGCGGTCGCCGAACTTCCCTTCACGCAGCGTGCGGCGCTGGTCTACCACTATGTCGGAGGCCTGCCCTATGCGGAGATAGGCACGATCCTCGGCAACAGCCCGGCCGCGGCACGTCGCGCGGCGGCCGACGGTCGGGTTGCGTTGCGTCGTCGGATCGAACACGGAACAGGGTGTCGCTCATGAACTTTCCACAACCCTCGGTCGGATCGGCCGATCTCGCGTGGTTGCGGGAGAAGCTCGTACTCGATGCCGAGGCGGCCGGGTTGCTCGATGTCGCGTTCCGCGTCGTCGACACCCCCGTCGGTCCGCTCCTGCTGGCCACCACCCCCGTCGGACTCGTGCGGGTCGCCTACGTCGCCGACGGATCCGACGCCGTGCTCGACGAACTCTCCCGCCGGATCAGCCCGCGCGTGCTCGACGCGCCGCGGCGACTCGACCCGGTGGTCCGGCAACTCGACGAGTACTTCGCCGGTACGAGGACACATTTCGACGTTCCGCTCGATTTGCGTCTCGCCGACGGATTCCGTCGTGAAGTGATCACGCGTCTGCCCGAGATCGAATACGGGCGCACGGCGAGCTATGCCGAGATCGCCGCCGCGGCCGGGAGCCCGCGCGCGGTGCGGGCGGTCGGTACGGCGTGCGCGAAGAACCCGCTGCCCGTGGTGGTGCCGTGCCATCGGGTGGTGCGCAGCGACGGCAGCATGGGGCAGTACGTCGGGGGAGTCGAGGCGAAGAGGGCGCTGCTGCAACTCGAGTCGGTGGCATGATCACCACTCTCCGGATCCCGGTGGCCGAACCCGTTGCGGTGGGGCCGATGCTCGCGTCGCTGCGATGCCACACCGTCCCCGGCTGTGAACACCACAACAGCGCTACCGGCACCCATCACCGCGCGATCCGCACGAACGGCGGCGCCGCGCACGTCGCCGTCCGCTTCGCCGACCTTGCGACACCCGACGACGGGAGACACGGGGATGTGCGACATCTCGAGGTTCATGTCGAGACCGCAGGTCGCGCGGATGTCGAGGAGATCGAAGAGAGGGTCCGGAAGTGGCTCGATCTCGGCGTCGACCCGTCCGTCGTGGATGCGGCATTCGAGCCCGATCCCGTGCTCGGGCCTCTTGTGCAGACCCACCCCGGTCTGCGCGTGCTCGGCACCACCGACTGGTTCGCCACCGCCGTGTCGACAGTGCTCGGACAGCAGGTGAGTGTGGCTGCGGCATGCACATTCGCAGGACGACTCGTCGCAGCCTTCGGCGACGGTGCACCCGGTGGGTTGCGATGCTTCCCTACGCCGCACCGACTCGCGACGGTCGAGCAGAGCGAGCTGCGTGCCGTCATCGGCACGACGCAGTCGCGCGCCCGCACCGTCGCCGAACTGGCCCGGGCCGCAGCCGACGGGGTGGCGCCGGAGCATCTGTCGTTCGCGGCAGACCTTCTCGCGCTTCCCGGGATCGGACCGTGGACCGTCGACTATCTCGCTCTACGACTCGGCGACCGCGACGCGTATCCGTCCGGCGACCTCGTTCTCCGACGAGCCCTGCAGGTGGAGAGTGCGCGCGAAGCCGCCGAGCGCGCCGAACAATGGCGGCCGTGGCGGGCTTACGCCGTCATGCATCTGTGGACACACGCCACCTACTCGCCGCCCGTATCCTCGGCGTAGACGCTGCGCACGGCGGTGTCCATCGGGAAACGAACCTGCGTGTCGCCGAACATCAGGCGCGTCGCCACCTCGACCGACGCCGTGATGTGCGACGACGCGAGTTCCGGGTTGCCGGTGTGCACCACCACCTCGTCGTGCTGGAAGAACACGAGATCGCCGGCCGTCGGGTCGGGATCGGTGGTCAGCCGCCGTCGCAGTTCCGCAAGCACGCACAGCGCCCACTCGGCCGCGGTGGCCTGCACGACGAAGTTCCGCGTGAACCGGCCCCGCGCATGCGCATCACCGTGGGAGTGGAAGCCTTCCGGAGCGGGTGGGCACGCACGGCCCAGCCACGAATGCACCACCTCGCCACGTTCACCCGCACGGGCGGCACGTTCGACGAAGTCGACGGCGGTCGGGAAGCTGCGACGCAGCACCGTCAGCAGGGCACGCGCGTCGCCCGACGTGGCGCCGTACAGTACGCCGAGCACCGCGACCTTCGCCTTCGCGCGGTCGCCGCCGAAGGACGCCGCGGCGACCGGGGCGTACAGATCGTCCGAACCGGCCGCCGCGACCATGCGCCGATCGCCCGACATCGCCGCCAGGATGCGCGGTTCGAGCTGGCCCGCGTCGGCGACGACGAACGACCGGCCCGGATCGGCGATCACGCTCGACCGCAGTGCCTTGGGGATCTGCAGAGCGCCACCGCCGCGACTCGCCCACCGGCCCGATACGACCGCGCCGGGAACATAGACCGGACGGAACCGGTCGTCGCGGACCCAGGTGTCGAGCCAGTGCCAGCCGTTCGTGCTGTACAACTTCGACAGCTCGCGGTGCCGCAGCAACAGAGGCACCGCGGGATGGTCGATCCGCTGCAGCACATGCTTGCGGGTCGACTCGACGGTGATGCCCTCGCGACGGAACGCCTCGAGCACCTCGCTGTGGGAGGCGGGATTCACGGGGCGGCCGAAGACCGCGCTGACCTCCTCGACCACTTCGGCGATACGGCTCGGCAGGTCGTAGCCGGTCGGGCGCGGCCCGAGGGTGTCCTCGAGGAGGCGACGATGCGCTTGCGCCGAGAACGGCAACCCGTCGAAACCCATCTCGGCCGCTGCGAGAGTGCCGGCCGATTCGGCGGCGGTGAGCAACTCGAGGCGGGCGTCGCCGGAGATGCGGCGACGTTGCTCGGCGAACTGCTCGACCACCGCCTCGACGTCGATCGCGGGAGCCGCATCGAAGAGGCCGGGCCGCTCGTCGACCGGCTCCTCCGCAGTGGGCGGGGGCAGGCCCTCGCGTACGGCAAGGATGGTGCCGGTGGTGGCGAGATCGTGGCATCGCTGCACCCGAACATCGGCGCGGAGCAGCTCGGGATAGACCGATGCCGTCGAGGTCCACACCCAGCGCGGTCGCGATTCGGCTTCGATCGCAGCGACTGCATCCGCGAATCCGGGGTACTCCCGCACCGAACCGAGCGGCGCACCGAATGCGTCGACCTCGACGATGCTTGCACCGCGACGGCCCCGGCCGTCCGCAGGATGAGGAACGACGACCGTGCGCACCCATACAGTGTGCTCCATCACGGCGACAGACCCCGACGCGCGGTGACCCCCCGATTCACCCTCGAATTCACCCGTATCGAGAGCGATCGCCGCGAGAACCGCCACTACCGTGGTAGTGGAGGGACTCCGCCGCTACCCCCGACGCGCGGCGGGGTCCCCCATTTCGTTCGTGGGCCCGTCGCTTTCGCCCGCATGCTCGGAGCTGCCGGAGGATTCGCCGGTATCGTCACGATCGTCCTCACCGGCGTCCACGCTGTCGTTCGAACGAACCGTGTCGGTCGCGACCGCAGAATCCCGAACCTGCTGTCGCGACGGCCGCCAGGGCAGACGCACGGGTGCGTCCGCGGCCCGGTGGAAACCGACGCGGTCGTAGATCCACGTCACCAGGGCGCCGACGACGAGACCGAACACGACGCCGACGATCGTCATCGTCACGCCGTGGCCGAGCCCGGCGTCGGGTCGTCCGTCGAAGTAGAGGATGGACCGCACCGCGAGATAGATCTGGTGCATCGGCTCGAAGGTCGACAACCATTCGAACATCCGCGGGGTGGCCTCGATCGGAATGGTGCCACCGGACGACGGCAGGCCGAGCACGATGAACACGATCAGGTTCACCAGCAGGCCCGCCGCGCCGAAGATCGACATCACCGCGAGGGACGTGATGCCCACGGCCGAGATCGCGAGCGCCCCGTACTCCCACAGCAGCAGCGCGCGCGGCGCCGGCATACCGAGTGCGGTGGCGATCCACACATACAACGCCGAGACGATCAACGACATGACCACCGTGATGCCCCACTTGAGTGCCAGCACCTGCAGGCGCGACATCCGGGTGGTCTCCCGCGCGATGTAGAGGGGGCCGTATTCGGTGGGCACGAAACCGAGGGCGCTGTCGACGACCGCGTTGATGATCGTGGCGCCGGTGAAGCCGGCCAGGATCAGCAGCAGGGTGTAGAAGAAGGCGGACAGGCCGGCGCCCGTCCCGTCGGGCAGCGGCTTGTGCTCGACGGTGAGTGCATCGATCGGCTGGGTCAGGACGAGGCTGGAAGCTCCGGACAATTGCAGGTCGGGTGCCGACTCTGCGAGCGTCGCGGTGACGGTCTCGGTCAGCTGCTGCCCGACCGTGTCGTTCACCTGGGTCAGCGCGCGGTCGCCGATCGTCGTGACGATGCCCGTCGCGAACGCGCCCGTCCGGGGATTCGTGTAGAGGGTGATGATCGGCTTCTCGATGTCACCGGGAACGACCGAGGCCTGCGCGAGGATCGAGATGCGTTTGGTGAAGTCGCTCGGGATGACGATCGCGCCGTACAGGCTGCCGTCGTCGAGGCCCTGGTTGGCGGCCGAGATTCCCATCCGTCGGAGGTCGATCTCCTCGGGATCGATGCCGTCGAGGATGCCCTCGGTGATCTGGTCGCCGAAGTTCTGTCGCTCGTCCGATCCGGGCAGCACATCGCCGACGTCCTGATTGACGATGGCCATCGGGAACTGTCTCAGGTTCTCGCTCGGATCGAGGAGTGCGCCGAGATAGAAGTAGGCCAGGGCACTCATCATCGCTGCGACGACAGCGAAGGGCGCGAGCCAGAAGCGCGGGCTGCGAAGGGTGCCGTGGTGCGGATCGGTGGTCGACTGGGTTGAACTCACCTATCAATTGTGCACACAGATGTGTGCTCTTGGAGGGCTCGAGTGCTCGAATGCACGCGAGGTCGGGTTGCGTGATCTGTCACTCGAAGGCGTCCTCCCCGCCCGAATTGCCGGAAAGCGTCGGAGATCGACAATTTCGGTTTGTCGTATCGGACCCCGCGGTCCGTGTTTCGATGTGGTCGACGGACGGATCCGACAGAATGGGTGGAGGGAACGATGGCGAACGGATTTCGGCGGGTACTGCGAGCGGGAGCGGTCGCCGCAGTGGCAGGAGGGATCGTCCTCGGCGGCGCCGGCATCGCGGCGGCGCAGGACGAGTGGCCGGTCCAGCAACCGAACAGTCCGATCTACGTGTACGACGTGGACCCCGCCAACTGGCTCACGCCGGACGAGCTTGCCTACTGGAATCCGCTGGTGAACGAGCCGCGGCTGACCTCGCCCTTCGGCACGAACACCCGCATCGTGTGTCAGGGCTTCCACGGCGTGACGACCGATTGCTGGCAGGCCGACCTCGAGGGCCGTCCACATAAGCTTCAGCGTCTGCCCGCGAACCTTCCGAATGTGACGGGGTCGAGCGCACCCGGCGGAGGCGTCGGGCACTTCGTGTATCCGCTCTTCTGATCCGTACGGGGCGTCAGCGGTCGTCCCGTGAGCTCGGGGTGCCTGTGCTCTCGAGATAGAGGAGAACCACCCGTACCCGCCGACTACGGTCGGCCTCGCGCGGCAGGTCGAGCTTCACGAAGATCGAATTGACGTGCTTCTCGACGGCGCTGACCGACATGGTCAGACGATCGGCGATGCCGGTGTTCGTCAGCCCCTGGGCGAGGGCCTCGAGCACCTCGCGTTCGCGTTCGGTGAGGGTGGCGACAGGGTCGGTGCGGCGGGTGCTCGCGAACAGTTGCCGCACCACCTCGGGATCGAAGGCCGTCCCGCCCGCGGCCACACGTTCCAGGTCGGTGAGGAACGCCCCCACGTCCGACACGCGATCCTTGAGCAGATAGCCCACGCCACCCCAGCCGTTCGTGAGCAGGCCGGTCGCGTTCCGGTGCTCGACGTACTGCGACAGCACGAGCACAGCGACCTGCGGGTGCTCCTCCTTGATGCACCGCGCCGCGTCGATGCCCTCCGTCGAGTAGGTCGGTGGCATACGCACGTCGAGCAACACGAGGTCGGGCACCTCGCGCTCGACGACGTGGTGCAGCTCGACGGCGTTGCCCACACCGGCAACCACCTCGTGGCCTTCGTCCGCGAGCAACCGGGACAGGCCATCGCGAAGAAGGGTCGAATCCTCGGCTATCACGATGCGCACGGGATCCTCGCTTCCACGACGGTCGGCCCTCCGCGGGGGCTGTGTACGGAGAACTGCCCGTCCAGCGCGGCGACACGGCGCGCGAGACCTGTCAGCCCGGAGCCCGTCATCTCGGCCCCGCCACATCCGTCGTCGACGACCGTGACCGTGACGACGTGACCGTCCGCCGCGACGGTCACCGACACGTTGTCGGCGCCGGAGTGCTTCGTCGAGTTCGTGACCCCTTCCGCGGCAACGTAGTACGCGGCTGCCGCGACATCGCGTGGTGGTTCCGGGTCGATCGACAGATCCAGGTCGACGGGGAGGAAGGTGTGCGCGGATAACCCTTCCAGCGCCGCGGCGATTCCGTGCTCGTCGAGCGCGGCCGGGTATATCCGCCACGCCACGTCGCGCAGTTCGGTGAGCAACGCCTGCGCCTGGGCGACGGCGTTGTCGAGGTCGGCGACGAGGTTCCCGCCGCCGCGTTCGGCGGTGCGACGCGCGCGACCGACGTCGAGTGCGAGCGCGACGGCCCGCTGCTGGACGTCGTCGTGCAGGGCGCGTTCGATCCGCCGGCGTTCGTCGTCGATGGCGGTGACGACGTCGGCGCGGGTGCGCTGCAGGTCGCGGAGGCGATGCTGCGTGGCATCGTCGCCGAGCAACCGCAGGGCTGTGCGGACGTCCCACTGGCCCACGATCATCGCCATCCGGACGGAGAGATAGATCATCACGGCGGCGACGAGGAGCGAGACGAGACCGTCGGCGACGGAGATGCGACCGCCTGCCAGCAGGACGAACGCCCAGCCCCCGTAGCCGGTCGCGGAGATCAGGACGAGCAGGACGACGAGGCCGACGAGCGGACCGTAGGCCAGGCGGACGAGGAAATATCCGGTCGGCTCGCGATCCGGAAGATCCCGGACCGCCTCGGCGTCGAACCATCGCACGAGACGAATACGGTCGCGTTCGGCCGCGCGACCCGGTCCGTCGGTGGTACGGCGAGCCGATGCCGCCACACCCGTCACCGCGGTGACGATCCCGAGCAGAAGCCCGACGACGGCGCGGACCGAGGTCCCGAGTGAGCGCCGAAGGTGATCGATCACGGACCGACCCTAACGGGCGCGAATCGATCGGACACGGCGGACGACGAACACCGCCACTGCTGCGACCACCGCGACGATCACGAGTTTCTGCAGCACATCGGCATACGGTTCGACGACTCCCCAGTTCTCACCGAGGAGGTATCCGGCGAGTACGAAGATCGAGTTCCACAGGGCGCTACCGAGGGCGGTCAGGACGACGAACCGACCGACGGGCATGGCCTCCACCCCGGCGGGAACCGAGATCACGCTCCGCACGAGCGGCACCATCCGGCCGAGGAGCACCGACTTCTCGCCGTGCCGGGCGAACCACTCTTCGCCGCGCCGCAGATCGGAGGTGTTCACCAGGGGGAGTCGCTCGACAACGGCATACATCCGCTGACGGCCGAAGGCGCGTCCGGCGAGGTAGAGCAGCAGTGCGCCGACGAGGGAGCCGAGGGTGGTCCACGCGACGGCCGAGACGAGGGAGATCTCCCCGCGGGAGGCCGCGAAGCCGGCGAGGGGAAGGATCACCTCGCTCGGGATCGGCGGGAAGAGATTCTCCGCGGCGACCGCGACACCGGCACCGGGTGCTCCGAGCATCTCCATCAGCTGTAGCGACAGACCCGCGAGGCCGTGGAGTTCGTCCGTGGGGGACTGCGTGAGGGTGTGTGCGAGGTTCATGTCCGGAACACTATGAGCGATGAACGTGCAGGTCGCTGCGGTTTTCCGCCGACTTCGCGGCGTTCGGAGTGCGGTTTTCCACAGTCCTGCCGAATGCCGGTCGCTCGACCGGATAGTAAATAGATGAATTATCCCGGATCTGCGGTACTGTGACCGCATGTCCAGACCCCGCGACCTCGACTACTGGTCCTTCGTCGAACTCGCACAGGAGCGTCTGAACAGCAAGTTCGGCGGCGAACATCACCGCAGCGCAACCGAAGTCCTGCTCACCCTCAATCGGGCCTCGGATATCGTCACCTACGACCTCGAGGCCGCGGTCCACCGTCCGCGTGGCCGGTCGTGGTCGGCCTATCGGCTCATGTTCGTCATCTGGCTCGCGGGCCCGATCGAACCGAACGTCGCCGCGCGGCTCACCGGGATGAGCCGCGCCGCCGTGTCCAACCTCGCGAAACCGCTGGTCGAGGCGGGAATCCTGGAGAAGACTCCGGTCAGTCACGACGCGCGTTCGGTGCAGCTGTCGCTCACCGAAGCAGGGGAGAAGGAGATCCGCGACAGCTTCCGTGCTCAGAACGAGCGCGAGGAGGCCTGGGTGGAGGTGCTCACCCCCACCGAGCAGCAGATTCTCGTGATGCTCCTGAACAAGCTGATCACCAACCGCAGCCAGTTCGACGTGCGCGGACGCAACTGACACAGCCTCGTGACCTCTCCGTGGTTGCGCTCACACCCTCGGATTAGTTAACGTATTTACTAATTCCAGGCGAGCGACCTTCCCTCGCACGCCCGAGATCCGCGAGGAGTCAGATCATGGCGTTCTACCGACAGCTCGGCGTCATCCCGCCTAAGCGTCACACCCAGCACCGCGACGAGAACGGCAACCTGTACTACGAAGAGCTGATGGGCGAGGAGGGCTTCTCGTCCGACTCGGCGCTGCTCTACCACCGGTACATCCCGTCGGCGATCGTCGACGCGACCGAGTGGAAGCTGCCCGATCAGACCACCAGGCCCAACCATCCGCTCGAGCCGCGGCACCTGAAGCTGCACGATCTGTTCCCCGAGACGATCTGGGCCGAGACGGATGTCGTGACGGGTCGTCGTCTGGTCCTGGGCAACGCCGACGTCCGCATCTCGTACGTCGTGTCGACCGAGCCCTCGCCGCTGTACCGCAACGTGGTCGGCGACGAGATGGTCTACGTCGAGTCCGGTGAGGCCACCGTCGAGACGGTCTTCGGTCCGCTCGAGGCGAAGGCCGGCGACTACGTCCTGCTGCCGATGGCCACCACCCACCGCTGGGTACCCAAGGGCGACGCACCGCTGCGCGCCTACACGATCGAGGCCAACAGCCACATCGTGCCGCCCAAGCGCTACCTGTCGAAGTTCGGGCAGTTCCTCGAGCACGCGCCGTTCTGCGAACGCGACCTGCACGGACCGACCGAGCTCATGCAGGTCGAGGAGGAGAACGTCGAGGTGCTGGTCAAGCACCGCACCTCGCAGGGCATCGTCGGCACCCGCTACCTGATGCCGCACCACCCCTTCGACGTGATCGGCTGGGACGGCTGCCTGTACCCGTACACCTTCTCGATCCACGACTTCGAGCCCATCACCGGTCGCGTCCACCAGCCGCCGCCGGCGCACCAGGCGTTCGAGGGCAACAACTTCGTCATCTGCAACTTCGTGCCCCGCAAGGTCGACTACCACCCGCTGGCCGTACCGGTGCCGTACTACCACTCGAACGTCGACTCCGACGAGGTCATGTTCTACTGCGGCGGCGACTACGAGGCCCGCAAGGGATCGGGCATCGGCCAGGGTTCGATCTCGGTGCACCCCGGTGGTCACGCGCACGGCCCGCAGCCGGGTGCCTACGAGCGCAGCATCGGTGTCGAGTTCTTCGACGAACTCGCCGTCATGGTCGACACCTTCCGCCCGCTCGAACTCGGTGAGGGTGCGCTCGCGTGCGAGGACGCCGCCTACGCCGGCAGCTGGAACCGCAATGCAGGAGCGGCCGAATGACTTTCGGACCTCTCCTGACCGGACTGTGCGACGACGCTGCGCTGTTCCCTCCGGGCAACACCCCGCTGCCCGTCGCCGTTCCCGCCCACGCCGGGCACCGCTCGTCCGCGCACGCACCGCTCGTCGGAGCGTTCGTCTTCCCGGCCGGTCGCCTCGATGAACTCGCAGATCACCTGGCGCAGCACCCGTATCCCGGTGAGCTGGCCCTGAGCCTGACCGCACCGACCGGCACCGCCGCCGTCCGGCCCGCACTCGAGCAGGTCGACGCAATGGACTCGGTGTCCGTGGTGGCCCTCGAGATCGCGGTCCCCGCAGAGCAATCCGTCGACGAGCTGTTCGCGGCGCTCGACGAGATCAGGGTGAGTCGACCGGATATCGATGTATTCGTCGAGGTTCCGCGTGACGAGCGCCGAGCCGAGATCCTCGCCCGACTGACCGGGACGCCGTACGCCGCCAAGTTCCGCACCGGCGGGATCGTGGCGGAGGCGTATCCGGACGAAGCCGAGCTCGCCGCAGCGGTCTCGACGGTCGTCACCACGGGAGTTCCGTTCAAGGCGACCGCCGGTCTGCACCACGCGGTGCGCAACACCGACCCGAGGACGGGCTTCGAACAGCACGGGTTCGTGAACCTGTTGGCCGCGGTGGACGCGGTGCTGTCCGGAGCCGACATCGACGAGGTCGCGTCCGTGCTGGCCGAACGTGACGGGGCAGTGCTCTCCGCACGTCTCGGCGCACTCTCCGACGACCGGGCCGCAGAGGTCCGGCGCCGTTTCCTGTCGTACGGCACTTGCAGCATCGCCGAACCGCTCGAGGATCTGCTCGGCCTCGGTCTGGCACCCTCGACCGTTTCCCCGATCACCGAAGGAACGAACGCATGACCACCATCGCCATTCCGGAGGGCTCGCTCTTCGGCCTCGACAACCTGCCGTACGGCATCTTCTCCACGGCCGACAGCGAACCCCGCGTCGGTGTCCGCGTCGGAGATTCGGTCCTCGACCTGAGCCGTGTCTTCGAGGACGACATCGTCTTCGCCGAGCCGTCGCTCAACGCGTTCATGGCCCGGGGCCGCGCCCGGTGGGACGAAGTCCGCGCTGCGATCAAGGAACTCGTCGCCGGTGACGTCGACGACGAGGCCGTCTTCGCCGTCGCCGACGTGACGATGCACCTACCGATCGAGGTGGCCGACTACGTCGACTTCTACGCGTCGGAGAACCACGCGTCGAACCTGGGCCGGCTGTTCCGGCCGCAGAATCCCGACCCGCTGATGCCGAACTGGAAGCACCTGCCCGTCGGCTACCACGGCCGGTCGAGCACCGTCGTGACCTCGGGCGTCGACATCGTGCGTCCGTGCGGACAGCGCAAGGGCCCCAACGATCCTGTGCCGGTCTTCGGTCCGTCGATCCGCCTCGACATCGAGGCCGAGATGGGCTTCATTGTCGGTGTCGGCTCCCCGATGGGTTCGCAGATCCGGCCCGACGAGTTCGCCGACCACTGCTTCGGTGCGGTCATCCTCAACGACTGGTCGGCCCGCGACATCCAGGCGTGGGAGTACGTGCCGCTGGGCCCGAATCTCGGCAAGTCCTTCGCGACGTCGATCTCGCCGTGGGTCGTTCCGCTCGCTGCCCTCGAGGCCGCCCGTATCGACACCCCGGTGCAGGACCCGGAACCGCTGCCGTACCTGAAGGGCACCGAGAAGTGGGGTCTGGACATCGATCTCGAGGTCGAGTGGAACGGGCACGTCGTGTCGCGTCCGCCGTATGCGCAGATGTACTGGTCGCCGGCGCAGATGCTCGCCCACACCTCGGTCAACGGTGCCGCGACCCGCACCGGCGACCTGTTCGGATCCGGCACCATCTCCGGCCCGGAGAAGGACCAGCGCGGTGCCTTCATCGAACTCACCTGGGGCGGAGCAGAACCCGTGCAGGTCGGCGACGAGACGCGCACCTTCGTCGAGGACGGCGACGAGATCGCCATCTCGGCCACCGCTCCCGGCCCGAACGGGACGCGCATCGGCTTCGGTGAGGTCCGCACCCGCATTCTTCCCGCGATCGGGGAATGAAAGAAACAGGTCCGTGCGTCAGCCGGAGCGCCACCGGCCGGACCATCGGCGATGCCCGGAACCCACGAGGTTCCGGGCATCGCCGTGTTCGGGGTCGGTCAGTCGACCGAAAGAATTTCGCCCACAGAGCAATCCAGCACACGGCACAGGGCGGTGAGGGTCGAGAATCGGATCGCGCGGGCGCGTCCGTTCTTGAGCACGGACAGATTTACGACGCTCACTCCCACCTGCTCGGCCAGTTCGGTCAACGTCATCCCGCGGTCCGCGAGCAGCCGGTCGAGGTGACACAGGACGGCATGCTCACTCTCGGGTGGCATCAGACCAGGCCTTCGTTGTCGCGGGCCATACGGCTTCCGATCCGCAGGACCACTGCCACGGCGGACAACGCCATGCAGAAGACGTACGCGTACCAGAACTCCGGGCCGATCGGGGCGTTGTCGAGGACGTCGTTCATGTCCACGTCGCGGATGAGCATGTTGGTGCCGAGCGTTCGAGGGATGGTCGGCACGAAGACCGTTGCGATGGCGATGGTGGCGGCGGCGTTCACGAGCCGGATGACGCCACGGTCGAACAGTCGCCCGCGGACGAATCGGACCACGATCCAGCTCAGCAGGCCCAGGGCCGCCAGGTAGCCGAGGGTCTGCAGGGCTTCGGCGGAGCGCAGGAATCCGACGGTGACGGGGGAGAGCGTGTCGGTGGGGGCGTCGACGACGGTGGTCGAAGCGGTCGCGAGGTCGGTGCCGTTCGGCGTGGTGAGCACTGGGGAGGTCGGGTCGTCGAACTCGACCCGTGCCGTCACGATGCCCTCGTTCAGCGAGCGGAGGAGCCCGCCGACGTAGTCGAAGAGCACGATCACCGAGGTCAGCGCGAAGACCGAGAGCGACGCCCACAGTTCGGTGCGGTCCTTCTTCGACGTCTCGGTGGGGGAGAGCGTGTCGGGTTCGGCGCCCGGGCCCTGGGGGCGGTCGGTGTCGTGGGTGGAATTCATGGTCGTCTCCGAACTCGCCGGACGGCGGGGCTATCGATTGTCGATACCATCGATATTCGTTATACCTATCGATAAACGATATGTCCAGAGGTGGGGGCGCCCGCCAGTCCTGCTCGGAGCGGATCAGGGTAGGCGACGCTCGATCGCGTCCCGCGCTGCCAGCGCCTTCGCGCCGTAGTCGGCGAAGAGGTCGGGGGTCAGTCGCGAAGCCGGGCCGGAGATGCTGAAGCAGCCGCGCACGGTGCCACCGCGCCCGCGCAGGGCGACGGCGACGGCGGCGATGCCGTCATGCAGCCCCTGTTCGGTCACGGCGTACCCGCGGGCGCGAATCTCGGCGATCTCCTCGCGCAGAGCCGCCGGATCGGTGACGGTGTGCTCGGTCAGCGAGGGGAGTTCGGTCGCGAGGAAATTCTCGATCCGTTCGTCGGGCAGCGACGCGAGATAGGCCTTGCCGGTGGACGCGGCGTGCAGAGGCAGGCGCGTGCCGAGGGCGAGGAAGGCGCGCAGCTGATGGGCGCTGTCGAGTCGCTCGATCAGGACCAGCTCGTTCCCGTCCGGCACGGCGAGATGGACGGTCTCGCCCGTCTCGGTCTGCAGCCGGTTCAGCTCGGGGAGTGCGACCTCGCGCAGGTCGTCGCCGGACGACATCGCGCTGCCCAGGCTGAATGCGCGGCCGGTGATGACCCACTGCCCGGCGTTCGTCGTCGAGGGGCGCAGCCAGCCGGCTTCGGCAAGGGTCTTGAGGCATCGCTGAACGGTGCTCTTGGGGACGTCGAGTCGCTTGCTCAAGTCCGAGAGTCCGACCGGTTGCGTGGTCGCGACCTCCTCGAACACGCGGAGTGCGGTGAGAACGCTGTTCATCGGAACCTTTCGCGCGGTCGTTGACGGCAGGCGGCACGGGCTATAGGTTGAGCCGGACCGCATCGTAGCACGCTGGTCCACAATGTGGACCGTGCACCGCGCGACACCGTCCGGCAGGACGTCGAGAAGGGACCACCACCGATGACCACCACCACGCCCGTGCCGTTGCTGACCTCGCTCACCGAGTCCGGAGCAGGCAGTGACGACCGCAGCGCTGTCCGCGTCGGAGACGTCTCGCTCACCCGATCCGAACTGATCGCGGCTGCCGCCGCTGTGGCCGACGAGGTCGCAGGCTCCTCGCGGGTCGCTGTCGACGCCACCGCGAGCATCGAGACGGTGATCGCCACGACCGGATGCCTCATGGCCGGTGTGGCCGCCGTGCCGGTGCCGCCGGATTCCGGTCCGACCGAGCGCGCCCACATCCTGAAGGACTCGGGTGCGCAGCTGTGGCTCGGCGCGGCCCCCGAGGACGTCACCCTGCCTGCGATCCCTGTCGACGCGAGCGCGCGTTCGTCGTCCTCGCACGCGGAGGCCGATCCGGGCAGTGCCGCGATGATCATGTACACCTCGGGAACCACGGGCGCCCCCAAGGGAGTCGTGCTCTCGCGGTCCGCCGTGGCGGCCGGTCTCGACGGTCTCGCCGAGGCATGGAACTGGAACTCCGACGACACGCTCGTCCACGGACTTCCGCTGTTCCACGTCCACGGACTCATCCTCGGTGTCGTCGGCGCGCTCCGGCAGGGCTCGCCACTCGTACACACGGTGCGACCGAAACCCGAAGCCTATGCGGCAGCCGGTGGTTCGCTGTACTTCGGTGTTCCTACCGTGTGGTCGCGGGTCGCCGCCGACGAATCGTCCGCTCGCGCACTGTCGTCCGCGCGACTTCTGGTGTCGGGCAGTGCGCCCCTTCCCGTTCCGGTCTTCGAGCGCATGCTCGCCCTCACCGGTTCCGCGCCGATCGAGCGGTACGGGATGAGCGAAACGATCATCACGATCAGCACACGCCACGACGGTGAGCGCCGGCCCGGCTGGGTGGGACTGCCCATCCACGGCGTCTCCACCCGCCTGCGCGACCAGGCCGGCAACCTCGTGCCGCACGACGGCGAAACCCTCGGCCAGTTGGAGGTGTCCGGCGCGACCCTGTTCGACGGCTACCTGAACAACCCCGAGAAGACCGCCGAGTCGATGACCGAGGACGGCTGGTTCAAGACCGGCGACATCGCCGTGATCGACGACCAGGGTTTCCACCGCATCGTCGGCCGCGAATCGGTCGACATGATCAAGTCCGGTGGCTACCGGATCGGCGCCGGCGAGGTGGAGCACGCGCTGCTGAACCATCCCGGCGTGCAGGAGGCCGCGGTGGTGGGTGTGCCGGACGACGATCTCGGACAGCGGATCGTCGCCTACGTCGTCGGGGATCTCCGTGATCCGGGCGAACTCTCGGACTTCGTCGCGCAGACCCTGTCGATCCACAAGCGCCCCCGCGAGATCCGTACCGCCGACGCACTTCCGCGCAACGCCATGGGCAAGGTGCAGAAGAAGCTTCTCGTCGAGGACTACCTCGCCGGGAAGTGACCCGGTCTACCCGATCCGGACTTCGTCGCCGACGGTGATGTCGCCGGGAGTCGGGACGGTCGCGTAGACACCGATGCACGGCATCGGCTTGCCCTCCGGCACATTGGGCACCTGATGCGCGGTCATCACCTCACGCAGCATGTCGCGCCGCGCGGGAACCTCCTGATGGGGGAGCGTCACCATGACGCACCGCGCGGTGCGCTTGTGCGGTTCGAGGACTGCCGAGCCCACCGACACCCGTCGGCCGATCCATTCGTCCTCCACGAAACCGGTCGTGTCCGGAGTGTCGACGACCAGCTGCGGCCGGAACCGCCGCAACGCGACATCGGTGGGGTCGCCGGTGCCGAGCGCTTCGACCGCGGAGCGGGAGACGAGATGCACCGGCGCCTCGTCGTAGGTGCGGTCGCGCGGTTCGAGCCGCACGTCGTGACCGAGCAGCTTCGACAGCAGGTCGTCGACCTCGGGATCGTCGCCGCGCACCACCGTGCCGTCGGCGAGCGTGAGTTCGAGTGCCGCCGGATCGCGGGGGTCGTCGTCGTTCAGAAGTCGTGCGGAGCAGGTCAACAGCAGTCCGTAGCGTCGGAAACGCTTCGCACTCGCGATGTTTCCGGTTTCGGCGTCGACCAGCGCCCACAGGTGGTCGCCGCGCACACCGTCCGCTTCGATCGCTGCGGCGTCGATCCGTTCTCCTCCGAACGATTTCACCGGATAACGCCACACCTGATCGATACGCACGACTCGTGAGCATACGGGGAACTGGGGAAAATGTTACGTGCGATTCCAACTCGCGGACGAAAACACCCGAGTCTCCGCCATGTTCTTCAACGGCGCATTGCAGATGACCTCACCACTGTTGGAACCGATGAGCGAATCCACCGCACCACTGCTCGCGATCTACCCCAATCGCAGAAACATGAGGTGGACACGTGGATGCTGCGCCGTGCCGCGGTCGATGCACGCCGCCGACTCCCGAAGCTGGATGACCCGAATCCCTCGACCTTGCTGGCTCAACGGAAGCTGCCGTCGCAGCTGACCGCGCTACGCGCTGTCCATGTCCCCGCATCCAAACAGCACGCAGAAAAGGGACGGGACGGACAGGCCTATGACGAACTCCTGCGGTCGCAGCTTGCCCTCGGAGTGCTTCGAAACGCACAAGCCGCAGAAGTCGGCATCGCCCACAAGCCCACCGGGCGACTGCTCGATGCATGGTTGGCCGGCCTGCCGTACACCCACAGGTGCACAGCTGCGGGTGATAGCCGATATCCACACCGACATGACCGCCTCCGGCCGACGAATCGGCTGCTGCAGGGAGACGTCGGCGCCGGAAAGGCCCCTGTCCTGGCAGCCACTGCGTTTGCGTTACTGGTAATCGAAGGCGGCTTTCAGGCGGTCCTCATGGCCCCGACCGATATTCTCGCTCGGCGCAACACTTCGAAGAGATCGCCGAAGCATTACGGCCTCTCGGCGTGACCGTCGACCTGCTGGTGTCCCGGACCTGCCTCTCCCCCGATCGACGCCGGTCGAGTTCGAAACCATCATGACCACACCAGTCGCACAGGCTGCGTGACCGAAACTGTCGCCGAATCGTGCAGCAGTCCCCATCGAAGGCCAGCTGTGCGGACGAGATCCCGATCTCCTCGAGTCAACAGTCGATGACGTATAGAAGAGTACCTCCTCGTAGCTCGTACAGGACGGGCCGACTTCGCACCGCTCCGACGACCGGACCAGCTACATCTGCAGCGAGACGAGTCGGGTGTTAGGGTCTGTGACGTCCCCACGGGAGCCCTATTGCAGGGGCTGAGATCGGGCTGAGGCAGCCTGCGACCGTCGAACCTGCCCGGGTAATGCCGGCGAAGGAAGTAGGAACGATTCCGATGAGTGCATCCAATTCGCATGCCCTGAGCTATGTCCTCGACGAGGAACACGGCCTGCGTGTACCTGTCACAGAGATCCGCTTGAACGACTCTCCCGGCGGGGTGCCGAACCCGCCGCTGCAGGTCTACCGCACTGCAGGTCCCGGTAGCGATCCGCTGGTCGGGCTCCCGCCGACGCGCGCCGACTGGATTGCTGCTCGCGGCGACGTCGAGCACTACCCGGGGCGAGAACGGGATCTGCTCGACGATGGCCGCTCGGCTGTGCGGCGTGGAGAGGCGTCCCAGGAGTGGAAGGGGCCCCGACCTGTCCCGGTGCGAGCGAAGACAGGCCGGACGGTCACGCAGATGCACTATGCCCGGGCGGGGATCATCACCCAGGAAATGCGGTTCGTGGCGCTGCGGGAGAACTGCGACGTGGAACTGGTGCGCTCGGAGGTGGCGGCGGGTCGGGCGATCATCCCCGCCAACGTCAACCACCCCGAGTCCGAGCCGATGATCATCGGCAAGTCCTTCCTGGTGAAGATCAATGCCAACATCGGCAACTCAGCGGTTACCAGCTCCATCGTCGACGAAGTCGACAAGATGCGCTGGGCCACCCGTTGGGGCGCGGACACTGTGATGGACCTGTCCACCGGCGAAGATATCCACACCACCCGAGAATGGATCATTCGCAACTCCCCGGTGCCGATCGGCACGGTGCCGATCTACCAGGCTCTGGAGAAGGTCGCCGGCCAGGCCGATGCGCTGACGTGGGAGATCTTCCGCGACAACGTGATCGAGCAGTGTGAGCAGGGTGTGGACTACATGACCATCCACGCCGGAGTGCTGCTGCGCTACGTACCGCTCACGGCCGAGCGGCTCACCGGCATCGTCTCCCGAGGTGGGTCGATCATGGCCGGTTGGTGCCTCGCCCATCACGAGGAAAATTTTCTCTACACCCACTTCGACGAACTGTGCGAGATCTTCGCCCGCTACGACGTGGCATTTTCCCTCGGGGACGGGCTGCGACCGGGGTCGATCGCCGACGCCAACGACGCCGCGCAGTACGCCGAACTGGACACCCTTGCCGAACTGACCACCCGTGCCTGGGCTCACGACGTTCAGGTGATGGTCGAAGGCCCTGGCCACATCCCGATCCATCGGGTGCGGGAAAATGTGGAGCGTCAGCAGAAGCTATGTCATGGAGCGCCTTTCTACACCCTGGGGCCGCTGGTGACCGACATTGCTCCGGGCTACGACCACATCACCTCCGCGATCGGGGCCACCGAGATCGCCCGCCATGGCACCGCGATGCTGTGTTATGTCACCCCGAAGGAGCATCTGGGACTGCCGAATCGGGACGACGTGAAGACCGGGGTCATCACGTACAAGATCGCCGCTCATGCCGCCGACATCGCCAAGGGCCATCCCGGTACCGTCGAGCGCGACGACGCGTTGTCGAAGGCGCGTTTCGAGTTTCGGTGGCGGGATCAGTTCGCTCTGTCGCTGGATCCGGATACGGCCGAGCAGTTCCATGACGAGACGCTTCCGGCCGAACCGGCCAAGACAGCGCACTTCTGCTCGATGTGTGGGCCGAAGTTCTGCTCGATGCGTATCTCCCAAGACATCCGGACCAGGTTCGGTGACGCCGCCGACCAGGCCGCCGTCGCCGGGATGCAACATATGTCCGACCAGTTCAGGGCCGCCGGCAGCACGGTGTACTTGAACGCGCCCACCGTTCCGGCCTTCGAGGATGTGGCGGGGCACGAGTCGATTGGAGCCGAAACGGGCGGTGTGCCCACGTAAGGAGTCGGGTGAGTTCCCAATGTCGCTGGCGGTCACAGTGCGACGGAGGAAACTCGCCAGCGCTGCATGACTGGACAATCGTCGACGCTATTGTCTGTCGGCTCCGGATTCGTGCCATGTTGATGTGCGCTGCCTCGAAGGCGCTCGTCGGAGTCGTACCTCGAACGAGGGGTAGTGAGCATCTGTCCCGGTGACATGGGGGCAATGGTGTCGTGCGGCGAGGACGAACTGTTCGAAGGACCCGTCGAGTTCGAGGTGGATCGTGTCGTTTGCGACTACCACACGGTGTGCGTCGAGACCGAGCAGTCGGGCGACGACGAAGGTTGCACTCAAGGTTGCGACATTCCTGGTGATCCCTAGCGGGAGGAGGGATCCGGTGTCGGTGAGGGCTTCGTGTTCGCCGGCTCTGAGGACGAGTCTGGCGTCGGGGTGCACTCCATGGGCTGCTACGGACACGGCGATGTTGTCACGGTCGTCGGAGCCCACGGCGGCAAGGCATCGGGCCCGGTCGAGGCGGGCGCGTTCGAGGAGGGTTCTGTCGGTACCGTGCCCGACGATGGTGGGAATGTTCAGTGCTCGGGCCAGGCGCAGATTGCGGGCTCGATCGTCGCGTTCGATGGCGACGACGGGGATGCCGAGTTTGCGGAGTTCGAGGCACAACCGGAGACCGACCTGTCCCAATCCGACGACGATGACGTGGTTGCGGCGGGGGAGAACCCGTTGACCGATCAAGCCGATGAGGCTGGTTCCGAGCAGACGTTCGATTATCCCGGCGGTGAACATGGCGGTGAACACGATCGCCGCCAACATCGCCAGAGCCGCGAACACGTCATAGGTGTGGTCGCCGTGTGAGGCCGGTGCGGGACCGACGGTGGCGACGACCTGGACTGCTTCTTTGAGGGACTCGACCCAGTGATGGCCTTTGCCGACGGTGAGCCATATCCAATCGATCAGGAGGATGGCGAGCAGTCCGATAAGGCCGGTGAGCAGCATGCGGGTGCCGGCGTCGTGGGATCGTAGTGTGCCTACGGAGTGGACGAATCGGCGGCGAATTCTGCTGGTGCGGCTGTGGGGTAACGGCTGCCAGGTCGGTTGGTCACCGTGGGCGGATTGCCGGAGGACGCGTGTGGTGCCATCGGGCGCGGTGTGCGCGGCGTCGATCGTGGCAGCGATGCACGGGCCGGCCAGGGACGGTGTCGCGAGGTCTGCGGGGGAGGTTACCTGACAGTGGGGAATCAATCGGGTGAGCTGGTTGGCGATGGTGCGATCGAAGACGGTCACGACCATCGGTGTGTGGGGACTGATGTGGGCGATGGCGAGGGCATAACGGACGGCGACCGCGTCGTCGTGGGTGACGACGGCGACCCCGGCCGGGTCGTGCTGGGTGATCTGCAGAAGTTCCGGGTCGTCGGGTGCATCGAGGTGGACAACATCGAAGTGGCGTTGGGTGAGCGACGCGCACACGAGCCGGGCAACATTCGACGCGCCGATGACAACGAATGGGGACATCGGGCCGACGCCGATCACCGCACAGGTGCAGGGAACGAGGTGTAGGCAGTGAAGATGCCACCGGAGCCGATATCGGATGTTGGGTCGATCAGCTCCGGCAGCACCGCTTCGAGGCGTATCGGGGCAGCAGCGGTGACACTTGTCTCCGGAGTCGGGGTGGGTACCAGACGAATATTGTTGATCCGCAAGAGGTTACTGCCGAGTTCACGTCCGGCGGCGAGAGCGAAGGATTCGATTGCACCGTCCATGGAGTCTCGCGCCGGTCCTCGATCGGTGTCGGTGATTCTGCGGAGCGTGTCCAGGCCGGTGACGGTGACGATCGATCCGATGCCGCCGGTGCGGTGGAGGGATACGGCAGCACGTCTGGTCGTGTGGAACAACAACGCCATGTGGTCGTAGGTGAACCGGCCCCAGTCGGCGGGGCGGATCTCGCTCAGTGAGTGGCATGCTGTTTCCGGGCCGGGTAGCCATGCGGTGTGCACGAGCGCGTCGATGCCGCCATATCGTCGCTCGAGGTGGGTGAACATGTTGTCGACGTCGGATTCGAGGGTCAGATCGGCCGCGACCGGATGAGCGATCCCGTCGTCATCGGCGACTCGGCCGGCGAGGTACTCGGCAGCATCGAGGGTGAAGCTGTGCGTGAACACGTGGTGTCCAGCGGCTGCCAACGTTCGGGCCACGTGGGCGCCTTCGTTCTGTTCGACGCCGGTGACCAGGACACGCAGTGAGGTGGTGGGTAGAGCCAACGGGTGCAGCGACGGTTCGGCGATGCTCATCTGGACTCGTTTCGAGGGTGCCGGGGGCGCGGGGGGAGGAGTTCCGCGCCCCCGGGAATCGGGGTGGGATGGATGTCTGTCGAGGTCCACGGCCGTGGGATCGTGTGCGGACGAATCGGCGGCCGGCCGAAGGGGGCGGGGCGTCGGCGACCGGGGACCGGTGCGTGAGCGTGCTCAGTGAGAGGTCGGTGACAGTTGTTCCTGTCCGGAGGTTTCGTCGTTGTCGGACAGGTCCTGTCGGTAGGTCTCGCGCATGGCGATCACGCAGACGACGGAGACGGCGCACATTGCGACCATGAACAGCGCCACGGCGACGTACGAGCCGGTGCGATCGAGCAGGTAGGTGGCGACGATCGGTGCGGGAGCGCTCGAGGCGAGGGTGCCGATCGTGTAGCCGAAGGAGATTCCGGTGTAGCGGATGCGGGTGTCGAAGGATTCGGCGAAGAAGGCTGCGAGGGGACCGTAGGAGGTGGCGAAGGCGAGGCAGAACACCACGAACCCGATCATCGCCAGCGCGAAGGATCCGGAGTTGACCAGCCAGAACCAGGGGAAGGTGAACAGCAGCATGGCGAGAACCCCGGCGAGGAAGACCGGCTTTCGGCCGTAGGCGTCCGACAGCTTGCCGAACAACGGTAGTGCGACGAACGTGACCGCCATGGCGACGAGGACGAGTGTCAGCATCTGGTTTCGGGTGTAGCCGACCTGCGTGACGCCGTAGCTGAGGCCGAATACCGTAGTGCCGTAGAAGGTGACGCCGATGGCGAAGTAGGCACCACAGGTCAGGAGGACCTGCTTGGGGTAGTGGCGAAGGACCACCCCGATGGGCAGCTTCTCCAACTGTGCGTTCTTCTTGACGCGGGCGAAGTTCGGGCTTTCGCCGACATGCAGTCGGACGAACAGGCCGATCGCGACGAATGCGCCGCCGATCAGGAAGGGAACGCGCCATCCCCAGGATTCGAATGCTTCGGGAGACAGTCCGGCCATCAACAAAAAGACCGTGTTACCGAGCATCAGTCCTGCCGGCACGCCCATCTGCACCCAGCTGCCGTAGTAGCCGCGTTTGTCGGCGGGAGCGTGTTCGACGGCCATGAGGATCGCCCCGCCGATCTCACCACCGAGTGCGAGACCCTGCACGAAACGCAAGGTGACGAGGATGATCGGTGCGGCGACGCCGATGGTCTCGTAGCTCGGGAGCAGCCCGACTCCGAGAGTGGTCAAGCCCATGATGGTCAAGGTGATCACGAGCATGGACTTGCGTCCGATCCGGTCACCGAAGTGACCGAACACCACTCCGCCGAGCGGGCGCGCCACGAAGGCGGCAGAGAACGTGGCAAACGCGAGCAGAGTGCCGATCAGAGAGTCGAACTCGGGGAAGAAGATCTTGTTGAAGACGAGTCCGGCTGCGGTGCCGTAGATGAAGAAGTCGTACCATTCGACTGTTGTGCCGACACCGCTGGCAAAGCCTACTTTCGATGTTTGGGACATTTTTGGCATGTGGGGCCTCCGTTGCCGCGAGCGCGAGATGATTTCTGCGGCTCAATATATGGGTGACCCAGAACACATAACATCTCCATGTGGAGAGGTGGAGTGCGCTCCGGGTATAGCGAATTCGATTCAGAGCAAGCGAAGTTCGTGAGCGCGTGCAATGGCTTCGACGCGATTGCGCGCGTTCAGTTTCTGCATGGCGCTCTGCAGATAGGTCTTCACGGTGTTGCGGGTGAGAGACAGTTCCTGAGCGATTTCGGGATTGCTGTGACCCATGGCCGCAAAACGCAGCACTTCGTACTCGCGCCGGGTCAGGCCGGCCCGGTACAGCGCCTCGGAGGTCACGACTTTTCGTGGTCCCGTCAACCTCGGGTCGACCACCCGGATTCCGCTGGACACACGGTGAATGGCTGTGGCGAAGTCCTGTCCGCTGATGTCCTTGACGAGGCAGCCGTCGGCGCCTGCTTCCATCAGTAGATCGATGGCACCGTGATCGGCGAACGCGGTGAACAGCAGTATCCGCGCGTGCGGCGCGACTCGACGAAGACGCGGAATCAGTTCCGGTGCAGGGATATCGGGGAGCCGAAGATCGAGGAGGATGACGTCGACGGACAGGGTGCGGGCCAATTCGACCGCGGCAGAGCCGGTCAGTGCACCTCCCACGACTTCGAGGTCGGTGTCCTCGCGGGCGAGTAGTTCCACGCCGCCACGCACGATCGGATGATCGTCGACGACGAGGATGCGGATGGTCTTCGGTGGCGCGGTCATGTGCTCGGTCCCTCCAGAGCGTCTACCCAGCCGCGCACGGTGGTGCCGCTTTCGTCGTCGCTGACCACCGACATACCGCCCCCGAGCCGCTCGAGGCGCCCTGCAGCCAATCCGAGCCCCAGCTGGCTTCCTCGCATCGGATCGTCGGTGCCGTCGACGCCCCGGCCGTCGTCGCTGATGACGACCGTCACCTTGCCCGACCGCGCCGACAAGCTGACCACCACAGTGGACGCGTCGGCGTGTTTCTCCACGTTGACCAGCGCTTCGCGAACAAGGCGTTGGAGTGCCTCGACGCGGCTGACATCGAGGTCGGGGGATTCGGTCAGTGGCACGAAACGGGCCGGGATACCGGTCCGGAGCGTGAATGCCTGGCAGTCCTCCTCGATGCCGACCGGAAGATTCCGTTCGGGGGGCCGCGCGGTGAGGTCGGTCAGCGATCTGCGGATGGAAGCATTGACGGCGTGTACCTGTTCGGTGATCTCCTGCAGGCGATCGTGGATCGCCTGCGCGTCAGCGAGGGCGCGCAGGCTCTGCAGTTCGGCACCGATCCGGAAAAGGACCGGGCTCACGGAATCGTGTAGGGATTCGGCGAGCCGTTTCCGTTCGGCTTCGAGGGCGAGTTCTGTCTGGGTGGCGGCCCTTTGGGCGCTGAGGAGAGTGACGGCGGCCGTTTCGGCGATCGATTGGATCTCTGCGATGACTCGATCACCGAAGGACGAATATTCGCGGGTGCCGACATACATGGCGCCGAGTACATGGCCTTCATAAGCCATGGGCACGGCAAGCATTCCTCGCAGTGACTCCTGTTCGACGAGCGCGTCGAAGTCGTGGGTGATTCCAGGATCGGACAGATAGTCCCGTACCCAGACGGGTTGTTGGAGCATGATGCTCTTGCCGCCGAGCCCGATCCCTTCCGGCACCACCAGTCGGTGCAGAGCGTTGCTCTTCGTGCCCTGCCAACTGCGGTGAACCATCACCCCATCGACCTCGACGCGCCCGATGAGCGACATGTCGAAGTCGCCGATCTCCCGGATCCGCTGGCCTGCTGTGGTCATCGCCGACGCTTCGTCGGTCAGAACCAGCAGCTCGGCGCGCGAAAGTGCGAGATTGTCGAGGATCGACGGTTTGAGGTCCGAGTGGGTGAACTCGTGAGCTGCAGTAGGTGTATTTTCCGACACCGGCTTTCCTCGATCTTCTTTCCGGGGTCTCGGGTGACCCGTCATGGTGGTTCGGTCACAACTTCAGCGTATCGGACCGGTTGTTCAGGTTGATCAGGCACTCGAGCAAGAAGTAGTCGCCCCAGATCAGTTCGTTTCGGGTCGCGAAGTCGCGGCGTTTGTCGAAGCAACCGTCCATCAGGATCCCGGCCGGTCTGCTGTCGTGTGGTCCGGTGGGGGTGAGGTGATCGAGGAGTGCCTCGACATGGGCGACGGCCCGGTCCCGGAAGTCGGTCCGCTCAGGGACGAGCCGATCGAGCTTGAGCAGCGCGGCAGCGGCGATGGCCGTGGCGGAGGTGTCGATCGGTACGTCCGGACCGGTGCCGGCGTCGAAGTCCCAGGACACGACGCCGCCGTTCGGTGTGCGGTCGAGCCACCATTCGGCCAGTCGGACGGCGGTCGGCAGGAAGGACGGCGATGCCCACTGCGCAGCCTGGGCGTATGCCACCATCGCCCACGCCTGTGCCCGGCCCCAGGTACTGTCGGCGTTCATGCCCTTGTGGGTGTAGCGATCCAGCAGTGCACCATTGGATGTGTCGAATCGTGCCGACTGGCAGACCGAGCCATCGGTGCGGATGCACAGTTCGATGTGCCGCTGCGCGTGGCGGATCGCGGCGTCGAGGAAGCGCGGGTCGCCGGTATGTGCCGAGGCCCACGACAGCAGCGCGACAGTGCCCGGGACGGCGTCGATGTTCGCGGCGCCTTCTCCGACCGCCTCTGCTTCTTCTGCTTCTGCTCCGAGTGGGATGATGCCGGCGCGATCGTTGAAGCTGGTGAGCAGGCCGTGGGCACCTGCCAGAGCGGTCTGCGCCGCGTCGTCGCTTCCGGTGACGAGGTGGTTGACTGCGGCCCCGTACCAGAAGAGGAAACCGCGGAATGCGGTGTCGGAATTCTGCCGGGGCAGGATCTGCGCGGTGATGTCGTCGGCGAGGTGCGCCAGGCGCTTGTCACCCGAGGCGGCGAAGCCGAGTGCGGCCAGGCCACCCCAGAATCCTCCGGTCCAGTTTCCGTCGGCGGTGGTGGTCCATTCGCCGGATTCGATGTCGCCGTAGTGCGGGAAGGTGCCGTCGGTCTGCTTGGCGGTCGAGTCGATCCGCTCTAGCATCGCCTCGATCGCCGCGGTGTACCGGGAGTTGGTCACGACCGGCCTCCGGTGGTGAGGACCGACTTGAGCGTGCGCCCGTCCCGCATATCGGTCATGGCATCGTCCGCCTCGGTGAGCGGGTATTCGGTGACCATCGACGCGAGATCGAAGTGGGCGGTCAGCCGGGGGAGGGATTCGACGTATTCGAGGTGGTTCTGCGGAGAGAACGCCCAGCTTCCCAGCACCTGCAGCTGCTTTTTGGTGATGTAGTGGGGGTTGATCGGAGTGGTGCCGTGGTCGGTGTACTGCCCGACGACGAGGTACTTGCCGCCGCGGCGGGCGAGGTCGATGCCTTCGGCTACTGCGGTCGGGACGCCGGTGGCCTCGATGACGACGTCGGCGCCGCGCCCGTCCGGTGTGTGCGCGAGGATCCGTTCCAGACGGGCCTCTTGATCGGTCTCGGTGAAGATGTCGATGTGGATGTCGCCGATGCCGGCGGCCTGCGCGACCTCGAGACGGTTGGCCGGCCCGCCGACGATGATCACTTTCGCTGCGCCGGCGAGTGTGGCGTACATGGCGCAGGCCAGGCCGACCGGTCCGCTGCCCTGGACCACGACGACATCACCTGTCTGCGGCTTGGCGATATCGTTCACGGCGTGCACAGCCGTCGGGCCGGCGCAGCCGAGTGCGATCACCTGCTGCGGGGTCACCGAGGACGGGATGCGGATGATCGTCGAGCCGGGCTGGAGGTAGATCTGTTCGGACCACCCACCCGACAGATGGGGCCAGTCGGCCGACGACTGGTTGATGCCGTACACCTTGCGGGTCTCGCACAGCGACGGTTCGTGCTGGTCCTGGCAGTAGTAGCAGTGCCCGCAGGGGATGTTGGACGCCCATGAGATCGCGTCCCCGACGTGCAGTTGCTCGCCCCGGGCATCGGTGGTGACTCCCTCGCCGAGGGCGTGTACGCGACCGACCGCCTCGTGTCCGAGGATGAGCGGTACCGGAATGGGCAGGCGACCTTGCTGCAGGTGGATGTCGGTTCCGCAGATTCCCGCGTGCGTGACGTCGACGACGACCGCACCGGCATCGGGGGTCACGCGCGGAAACGTCGTCGCGGTCATGGTCTGTCCGAAGCCTTCGAGCACCATCGCGGTGGCGGTGCCGGTGGTCGGGCTCGTCGGGTCCGTCTGCATCGCATTACTCATCGGATCACTCCCTTATTGCGCAAGGTCTGGACATCGGACTCGGAGATACCGAGCTCATGGAGGATTTCGTCGGCATGTTCACTGACCGCCGGCACCCCACGGTGCACCTGGGCGGGGGTGCGGGACAACGTGACAGGGTTGCCCATCAACCGGGTGGTGCGCACACCCTCGATCTCGACGTCGACGAGCGTGCCGTTGTGCCGCGTCTGGGGATGATCGAGCGCTTCTTGCAGGGTGAGCAGCGGTGCGCACAGCAGATCGACCCCGTCGAACAACTGTGCCGCCTCGGCGGTGCTCAACTGTGCGACCAGCGGACGCAGAACCGCGTTGGCGGCCTCTTTGTTCTCTGCCTGGAGCTGTGGTGTGGCGAACGTCGGCTGGACGGACAGATCGTCGATGTCGAGAGCTTTGCATGCCAGACCCAGAGCGTTCTCGCGGAACAGGCCGAGTACCAAGAGCAGACCGTCGGTCGTTTCGAAGATGCCGCTGTACCAGTCGCTGACCCAGTTGGTCTCACGCTGGTACGCCAGCAGTGTGGAGCTTTCGAGAGTCTGCAGGGCCAGTGCTGTATCGAAGAGGTTGACGCTGACCTTCTGGCCGCGGCCGGAGCGCTCGCGTTCGAACAGTGCTGCCAAGATTCCCTGGGCGAGGGCCATACCCGAGGCGTAGTCCACGGTCGGTACCGGATGTACGTATGCCGAGATCGACGGGTCGCCGCACGCGCGTGCCATTCCGCTCAGTGCCTGCGCGAGCATGTCCTGGCCTGCTTTGTGGGCGTATGGCCCGGTCTCGCCGAATCCGGTCGCAGTGCCGTAGACGAGCCGAGGATAGCGCTCGTGCAGATCGTCGTAGGTCAAGCCCAGTCGTTCGACTGCCGCGGTCCGGTAGCTGTGGATGAGAACATCCGCCTCCGCGAGGAGCTGATGGAGAATGTCCTGCCCCTCAGAGGTTTTCAGGTTCAGTGCGATGCTGCGCTTGTTGCGGTTGACCGCGGCGAAGTAGGCACTGGGGCGACCTTCGTCGAGTGACTCGCGATCGAGGCCTCGCAGCATGTCTCCGTTGACACCGCGCTCGACCTTGATCACTTCGGCGCCGAGGTCGCCGAGAACCTGCGCGGCCACGGGCGCCTGCATGATCTCGCCGAGGTCGAGGACCCGGATGCCGCTCAGCGCTTGTTGTTGCTGGGGGTGGTGCACGGTGCGCCTACTTTCCGTATACCGACTTGGCGATGATGAGTCGCTGGATCTGGTTGGTGCCCTCGTAGATCTGGGTGATCTTGGCGTCGCGCATCATCCGCTCGACCGGATAATCACGGACATAGCCGTATCCGCCGTGCAGTTGGAGCGCATCGGTGGTCACCGACATGGCGGTGTCGCTGCACAGCAGCTTCGCCATGGCCGCCTTCGTCCGTCCCGCCGGTTCCCCGTCGTCGATGAGACGGGCTGCGTCGTACAGCAGCGTGCGGGCCGACTCGATCTTGACGGCCATATCGGCGACCATGCCGCGCAGAAGCTGGAAGCGGGAGATGGACTGGCCGAACTGCTCGCGGTCGGTCGTGTACGACACGGCGGCATCGAATGCGCCCTGTGCGATGCCGAGAGCCTGCGCGGCGATGAGTGCCCGGCTGACGTTCAGTTCCTCGGAGATGTACGCGAACCCCTGATAGGGGTCGTTGACGACCCGGACGGCGGGCAGTCGGCACTCGTCTAAGTTCACGTCGGTCGTGGGGCTGCCGCGCATACCCATCTTCTTTTCGGGAGCGCCGAAACTGACGCCGGTGTCGTCCTTGTGCACCATGAAGATGCCGAGTGACTTCTCGCCGGTCTTCGCCAGCACGGCGTACCAGTCGGCCCACGGCGCATTGCTGATGAACCGCTTCTGACCGTTGAGGATCCAGTCGGACCCATCCTGGGTTGCGGTCGTTGCGATCGCCGACAGGTCCGAGCCCACGCGCGGCTCGGTCATGCACCATGCGGCGCCGGCGGCGCCTGATGCGACGTTCGGTACCACCAGTTGCTTGAGTTCGTCGGAGCCTTGACGGAGCACGGTGGAGGTGCCGGCCCAGTTGACCAGCATGACCAGTGCCGTGCTTGCACAGGACGCTGCGACTTCTTCTACAGCGATGACCTGGGCGAGCAGGTCGGCTCCACTGCCGCCGAGGCTCTCGGGGTAGGCGAGTCCGGGCAGGTCGTTGCTGCGCAGGGCTGCCCAGGATTCCGAGGGGAATCGTTCCTTGTCGTCCACATCGGCGGCGTGCGGTGCGATCTTGGTCTGCGCGAGTTTGCGGACGCTCTCGCGGAATTCGCGATACTCGATACTCATGAATTACTCCTGGTCTGTGTGGGGAAGGTGATGATTCGGAAGTTCGACGGTCACAGTGGGGGCCAGCTCAGACCCGTCACGGACGAGGGGATACCGGCTGCGGCCGCCCGGTGGGCGAGGTCTTCGGCGACACCGGCACGGCGCAGCACTTCCTCGGTCTTGACGTGGGTGTCGGTGGCGCGCCGTGTCGGGCCGTCGGAGAACACCGGGACCACGGGGACCGAATCCAGTGCGAAGTCCGGGTCCCGGGCGACGATCTGATCGAAGGTGGCCAGTTCGTGCGGTTCGAGTACCGGTGTCACGCAGGCATCGACATCGGCGAACACTGTGGTCCACTCCGCCATCGTCTTCGTCTCGAATGCTGTGGTCAGTGACTTTTCGATGTGGTCCCAGGTGGACTCGTCGAAATGGTTCGGAACGGCGCCGAGGTCGAGGGTGGTCCACAACCGTTCGAAGAAGGCGGTCTCGAGTGCCCCGACTGCGACGTAGCGATCGTCGGAGCAGCGGTAGCATCGATAGAACGGCATCGATCCGGTCAGTACGCCGTGTCCACGTCCGGGCAGCGTCGGCGTCTGCCAGTCGACGAAGTTCATTCCCATCATCGACAGCACGCCGTCGACCATGGCGGCATCGATGTACCGGCCTTTGCCTGTACGCGTGCGGTCGTAGAGGGCGGACATGATGCCGAATGCCGACAGCAATCCGCCGCCTGCGAAGTCGGCGACCAGGTTCAGCGGCAGTGTCGGCGGGTGATCCGAGGGGCCGAAGGTCCCGAGGGCACCGGCGATGGCCAGGTAGTTGATGTCGTGCCCGGCGCGCTGCGCCATGGGCCCGTTCTGGCCGTAGCCCGTCACGCTGCAGTAGACGAGTCCGGGATTGAGGGCCGACAGTTCCGCGTAGCCGGCGCCCAGCTTGTCTGCCACTCCGGGGCGGAATCCTTCCATGAAGACGTCGGCTTCCGAAACGAGGGTGTGCAGGGCGTCGAGGCCGTCGGCGGTCTTGAGATCGAGCGAGATGAATTCCTTGCCTCGCGACAGCGCGGGCACCGGAAGCCCGGAACGACCACCACCGATTGCGATCACTTCTGCGCCGAGGTCCGCGAGCAGCATGCTCGCGTACGGTCCGGGCGCCAGACGTGTCATATCCAGTACCCGAACCCCCGCGAGTGGTCCTGTCGTTGCGGTCATCGTCGTCCTCCAAAGTCATCCGGTATCTCGTGTGATGCCCATCCTGGAGGCGGTGACTGCACTCACACCATCTCCATGTGGAGATGTCGCATCACATCGGTTCTCCCGCACACTGAGATCCACACACTCAGCACGGAATGCTCCGAATTCGACAGGACAGCAATGGAAACCACTGCGACAGACACTCTTCTCGACACCTCCGCGCAGGATTACGAGCGGATTCTCGACGCCGCCGAGGCCGCCGCGGCGCCTCTTGCTCGTACGGACCTGCACGAGCGAGCGCACCTTCTGCGGTCGGTGGCCGATGCGCTCGACGCCACAGCGTCGGAACTGGTACCGCTGGCGGCCGCCGACAGTTCACTGCCCGAGCCGCGCCTGCGCGGCGAAGTCACGCGGACGACGACGCAGCTGCGGATGTTCGCCGAGGTCGTCGAGGAGGGCTCCTGGCTGGAAGCGATCATCGACACGGCCGATCCGGATGCGCACCCTGCTCCGCGTCCCGATCTGCGCCGGATGCTCGTACCCACCGGACCTGTCGCAGTGTTCGGTGCGAGCAACTTTCCGTTCGCATTCGGACTCGGCGGCGGAGACACTGCTTCGGCATTGGCTGCCGGCTGCCCCGTCGTGGCCAAAGCCCACCCTGCTCAGCCGCGATTGACCGCCGCTTATGCGCGGGCGATCGACGAGGGACTGCGGGCGTGCGGCGCCCCGGACGGCACCTTCGGGGTTGTGCAGGGCGCCGAGATCGGACGTCAGCTCGTCCAGGATCGGCGTATCACCGCCGTCGGGTTCACCGGCTCGACATCGGGTGGCCGTGCGCTGGCCGATCTGGCAGCCGGTCGCCCGGATCCCATCCCGTTCTACGGTGAGCTCGGCAGCACCAATCCGGTGTTCGTGACACCTGCGGCCGCCGAGGACCGGTCGGGCAAGATCGCCGGCGAGTTCCTCGAATCGTTGCTGCTCGGTGCGGGTCAGTTCTGCACCAAGCCGGGGCTGCTGTTCGTTCCCGAGCAGAGTTCGATCGAGTGGCTCGTTCGAACCGCGGTCGCCGATGATTCGTTCCGTCTGCTGCACGCAGGGATCAGGCAGTCGTTTCTCGAGGTGTCCCAGCAGATCCTCGACCATCCCGAGGTCCGGCCGGTGGCAGTGCCCGAGCAAAGTGGTCTGGACGAACTGTCGGTGCGCCCGGTCATCGGCGTGACCGACGCTCGGGCACTGCGTCGAAACCCTCAGGACCTGCTCGAAGAATGCTTCGGTCCGTTCGGGCTGATCGTGACCTACGCATCGATCGAGGAGTTGTACGCGGCGATGGCTGTCCTGCCGGGCACGTTGACAGCGACCGTCCACGGAACCGATGACGATCCCGATGCTGCGGGACTGCTCGGTGCGCTTGCGCGCCGTGCGGGGCGCGTCATCTGGAATGGATGGCCCACCGGTGTGGCCGTGGGTTGGGCTCAGCACCACGGTGGTCCCTACCCGGCCACCAACTCGGTACACACCTCCGTCGGAGCGACCGCGATTCGGCGGTTCCTGCGTCCGGTCGCCTACCAGTCGGTGCCCGAAGCGAACCTGCCGTCCGCTCTCGTCGATGCGAACCCGTGGGGTATCCCCCGCCGGGTGAACGGCCGGCTGTCGTAGGGCCATCGCTGCTCGCGATGTCGCCTCGGTTCGGACTGGGTGCGCAGAGGACTGCGTCTGTTGCGTGGCTCCGGACCGGGTTTGCATGTGGCGTTGTGTCACACGGCCTTCCGGAGCAGCGCGGGTAGTCACGCCCAGGTGTGCTGCACAACCAACGACACGGCGGTCTCCGGAGGGAGGCCGCCGTGTCGTTGGGTGTCTGCAACAGGTCCACGTCGGCTCGGGAAAGACCGTGACCGTTCGTGACGTCGAGCGGTACTCGCACGCTGAGCAATGGGTTCGGTAAGAAGACACCAGTGATCGGAATGCTGATTCGAGGGGCCAGGAGAAGTCAGCCTGTCGTGCGGTGGGCACCTTCGGTGATCGAGTTGTGAGGCCGGGTGGACCATGCTCCGGGCACGGTGTGGAGCGAGGCCACAGCGCGTGCTGTGTCGATGAAATCCTGTACGGGTTTGGACGCGACATCCGTGCGCCAGGCGATGGACAGCGCCGTGGGCGGGATGTCGGTCACCGGCACGAATGCCAGGCTCGGTCTGCTGTAGAAGCGTTGCGTCGATGCTTGTGAGAATGCCACGCCGCGCTCGGCGAGGATCGCTTCGAAGCATTCGTCGACGGTGGCGACGTCTGCGCCGACCCGCACCGGTTCGCCTTGGCGCGATTCTGTGGCCAGCCAGTAGTTTCGCCAGTTCTCGGGGGCTTTGCGTGCGACGAAGAACTCGTTGGTGACCTGTTCGACGCTCACCTCGGGCAACTGGGCGAGCGGATGATTCGCGGACACGACCATCACCCGGGGTTCGACGAACAGGGCTTCCATGCCCAGCCAGTCCTGCATCAACAGCGGGGGCCGGACGAAGGCGACATCGGAGGATCCGTCGGCCAACCCGACATACGGGTCGGAGAAATCGTAGGAATGCATCTGCACCTGGATGCCCGGATGCAGCGACTGGAACGTACTGAGAATGTGCGGTGTGAGCTCGGCAGCTGCGTTGCCTTGAAAGCCGATGACCAACTTGCGGGTACTGACGCCGTGGGCGGCTTCGCGGGTGAGGTTGACGGCTCGTTCGGCGTTCGCCAGCAACCGGCGGCTTTCGTCGAGCAGGATCTGGCCGGCAGGGGTCAGTTCGACATGCCTGCTGCTGCGCAGCAGCAGCACCGCGCCGAGGTTCTGCTCGAGTTTGCGGATCTGCACGCTCAATGAGGGCTGAGCGATGTGCAGACGGGCGGCTGCGCGCCCGAAGTGCAGCTCTTCCGCAACTGCCACAAAATAGGACAGAAGTCGCAGGTCGAGCTGGGGTTGCATGTTTTCGAAGATAGCCAACACCACCCCGGGAGACCAGTAGTCATTGCCTATCGATCCGGGCCGGATAGGTATTGGACGCACCCGGCGGACACGAGGTGTGATGGCTGTCATGGCCGGCACGGCATCCGGGAGGCCAGCACTTTCCGGATTCGGGTCGGCATACCGGAGCGAGTGCTCGCACTCGGCCTCGCTGTCTCCCTCATCGAAGGAATCCCACATGACCGTCACTACGCGTGCCCTCGACACGGCCGACTGGGCTGCCTCGTTCACCGAGGCGAACAACACCGACCCCGAGATCCAGGCACACGGCAAGTACTTCACCTGCTCGTACCTGCTCGACATGACCGACCACACGTTCGTCATCCAGATGAGCCGCGGCAACGTGGTGGACATCGCGATCGACCCCGGTCCGCTGGATGTGCCGTACCAGTTCGCGCTGCGTGCCAGCGCCGAGACCTGGCGCAACTTCGGCGTCCCGGTGCCCGCCCCGATGTACCACGGCATCTGGGCCGCGAGCTTCCAGCGCGACATGAAGCTCGAAGGCGACATCCTGGTGTTGATGCAGAACCTGCGGTGCATCACCCGCCAGATCGAACTCCTGCGCACCGTCGGCGTCCCGGTCTGATCCTCCCACCCCCTTTGAGCCGTAAGGAACACTGATGAGCAAGATTTCCCCGGTCACCGGCCACTACGTCGACGTCGACGTCGACGGACTGCTGTACAAGGTCTTCTACCTCGAGAACGGCACCGGCCAGCCGCTGGTGTGCCAGCACACCGCCGGCTGCCACAACCACCAGTGGCGCGGTCTGCTCGAAGACGAGGAGATCACCGCCAACTACCGTGTCATCGCCTACGACCTGCCGCGGCACGGCAAGTCCGATCCGCCGGAGAACACCGAATGGTGGACCGAGGAGTACCAGCTTTCCGCGGACCACTTCGCCAATTTCATCGTGGCGTTGTGCGACGCGCTCGAACTCGAGAACCCGATCTTCATGGGATCCTCGTTCGGTGGGAACATCGCCCTGCAGCTTGCGCTTCGGCACCCTGACCGCTTCGCCGGCGTCATCCCTGTCGAGGGTGCGGACTATTCGCCGGGCTTCTACCTCGACTGGTGGCAGCACCCCCACGCCAACGCGGCACAGGTCTGCGCGAGCGGCGTGTGGGACCTGATGGCACCTCAGTCGCCGGAGGCGGATCGCTGGAAGACCTGGTTCTACTACAGCCAGGGTTCCGAGTCCTTCCGCGGTGACCTGCACTTCTACTCGGTCGATCACGACCTGCGCGGAAAGCTCGCGGACATCGACGGTGACCGGTGCCCGGTTGTGATGCTGACCGGTGACTACGACTACCTCACCACCCCCGAGGACAGCGCCCGGACCGCGGCGCAGATCCCGAACGCCGAGTTCATCGAGATGAAGGAGATCGGCCACTTCCCGATGAGCGAAAACCACACTGTCTTCCGTGGATACCTCATCCGGGCACTCGAAACCCTCCAGGACAAGGCACGCAAGTCCATCACCACCAGCTAGTACCCCGCTCGCCCGCTCGGGTGTGGCCACCGAACGCGCGTGGCTACACCCGAGCGACCTGCATCGGCCTCGGCTCCCGGTTCGGGTGCCGACTGGTCGGGCGTGGCGATGAACCTTCACACACTCGGCAGGAGCTATGACCCACACTCTCCCCGCGGGCGTCCCCACCCAACTCTGGGTCGGTGGAGAACTCGTCGATTCGTCTACCGGCACCACTTTCCCCGTAGAGGACCCCGCGACCGGTGCCGTGATTGCGCATGTCGCCGATGCCGCGCCCGAGGATGGACGCCGAGCTCTCGAACACGCCACTGCTGTGCAGGGGGACTGGGCGCGGACTCCCTCGCGTCGACGTTCCGAAATACTGCGCACCGCATTCGAACTCATCCACCAACGGGCAGACGACCTCGCGCGCACCATCACTCTCGAGATGGGTAAACCGCTCCACGAGGCGTATGCGGAGATCGAGTACGGCGCATCATTCCTGCACTGGTTTGCCGAGGAAGCGAACCGAATCAGCGGGCGAGTCTCGCCGTCCCCCTCGGGAACCGGCACCATCGTCGTCACCAGAGAACCGGTCGGGCCGGTACTGGCCATCACCCCCTGGAACTTTCCGTTGGCCATGGCCACGCGCAAGATCGGTCCAGCATTGGCGGCCGGATGTTCGATCATCGTCAAACCAGCGGCCGAAACGCCTTTGACGATGCTGCTCGTCGGTCAGATTTTCGCCGATGCGGGTCTGCCCGAGGGTGTGCTGTCGATTCTGCCGACCTCCGATGCTGCAGCGCTGACCGCACCACTGATCAGCAGCGCTGATCTGCGCAAGATCACGTTCACCGGATCCACCGGTGTCGGCAAGATGCTGGTTCGTCAATCAGCGGATCGGCTCCTGCGGATGTCTATGGAACTCGGAGGCAATGCCCCCTTCCTCGTGTTCGATGACGCTGATGTCGATGCAGCGGTCGACGGCGCGATGGCTGCAAAATTCCGCAACGGCGGCCAAGCATGTACAGCAGCCAACCGATTCCACGTCGCACGTAGCGTCGCAGAAGAGTTCAGCGAGAAGTTCACGGCACGCATCGGTGCCTTGCGCACCGGACACGGTCTCGACGCAGGAACCGATATCGGACCGCTGATCACCGCGAAGCAGTGCGCCACCGTCGATGCTCTGGTCGAAGACGCCGTCGCGAAGGGTGCGCGTATCCGCATCGGCGGTGGCCGTCCTGACGGGCCGGGAACGTTCTATTCCCCCACCGTTCTCGACGGCGTGAGTCCCGACGCGCGTCTGCTGCGTGAGGAGATTTTCGGCCCGGTAGCCGCGATCACCACCTTCGATACGGAGGACGAAGCGATCGCGGCGGCGAACAACACCGAATACGGCCTCGCTGCGTACTTCTACACCCAGAATCTCGACCGAGCGTCCCGAGTCGCCAACGCACTCGAGACCGGCATGGTCGGAATCAACCGAGGCATCATCGCCGACGCGGCCGCGCCCTTCGGAGGGGTGAAGGAGTCCGGCTTCGGCCGCGAAGGATCGGTCGAAGGTATCGACGAGTATCTCGCCACCAAGTACATCGCACACTGATCACCAGTGGCAGCATCCAGACCGGCGAATGCCCCTGCTCTCAACAAACACTCGTGCGCCGGGGGCTGGTGAAGGACCCGCCGAACGGTGGGTCCTTCACCAGAGAGGTGGTTGCCGCACTCGTTCGTGTGGCACTACCTGCACATCACCCTTGCGAAGGGGGTCGGCAGGTCGACGCGGAACGTCTCGACGGGTGTCGAGTTCAGCTGTGGCCTCCTGCCCTCGGTCACCGGGGTAGGGGACAGCATCATTGATCTCCGCGCTCCACGTGGCGATCGCTTCGTCGACCTCGGTGTCGGCACTCTGACGAGCGAGCACCAATGCGACGAGCGGCGCCGCCAGTATGGTCGTGCCGAGAATGTATGCCTGAAGCATCGAATCGAGGAGCGTCACGCCCTCCGGCGTGGTGGCGGTCGAGTCCAAGGACGCGTGAAATCCAGCCATGCCGCAGTAGTGCATCAGGCTCACCGCGAAGCCCATCATGGCGATGAAGTGGGTCATCCGGATCCCGACACCGCTGATGGACAAGGCTGCCATCACCAACCAGCGCCAGCATGTCGGACCGAGTGGGGTGGTAGCGGCTCGGCGAGCGCAGGACAGGCCGACGAAGGACCCGGCGATCGAGGTGCCGTAGGCGAGAAAGAGCGCCCACAGTCCCAGATCGAGATGGTGCATTTCGTGTGACATCAGTGTTCCTTACGAAGACACGCTCGAGCACCTGCGCCGGCGGTGATGCGCCGAACCGTTCGGGCAGGACTGCGATCTCGGCCCTCCGAGCAGCGACAGACTGTTCGTTTTGCATGATCATGCGTACTCTGAACAGGTTTATTCGGTCTCGTGGCCATGATTCGGTGAATTTCCCTTTCATTCGGGTAGTCGGGAAGCTGTGGTTCGTCCCGTCTTCGTGGCGGCTACCGGGGGATGAGGGATCAGACGATGGCAATTCGAATTGCAGCTACCAGAACAGAGTTCGGATTCTGTGGCATCCAACGGTCGCGGTTGGAAGGCCGGAATGTGTCGGATCGCCGACTGTGTGCTCATATCGGTGCGGCGGCGACCCGAATCGAGATGGCGATCGCGACGGTGTCGAGCATGCGGCAAGATGGGTCCGGAACTGGACTGGTGGTAGAAATCATTGCGTAACAGTATATTCCGGATATACTGCAGGCCTCTTTGCCGAAGGCTGCCCACCGCGTCGTCGAAAACACCCCCCGAGTTGTAAATCGGTTCTGCTGGGGTGCTGGCGGTGCGAGAGGCGCCGGACTCGGTGATATCCGTGTCTGCGAAGCCGGGAAGTGTCCGAAGATGGGACAGCTGAGTGAGGCGCACATCACGATGATGGCATCCACGTGACCTGAACTACAGAAAGGCTAGGACATGTCGCCTCACTCTTCCTCTGCGGTCGGACTTGCTGATACCGAGGTGTCACTCGAGCTGGACGCGTTGATCATCGGTGCGGGAGTCGCCGGCCTGTATCAGCTGCATCAGCTTCGCGAGCTGGGGCTGCGGGTGCGCGCCTTCGATACCGCCTCCGACGTCGGCGGCACCTGGTACTGGAATCGTTATCCGGGTGCTCGATTCGATTCGGAGGCCTACATCTACCAGTACCTGTTTTCCGATGAGCTGTACAAGAACTGGAGCTGGAGTCAGCGTTTCCCCGGCCAACCCGAGATCGAGCAGTGGTTGCATTATGTGACCGACAGTCTCGATCTGCGTCGCGACATCCAATTCTCGACGACGATCACCAGTGCGCATTACGTCGAGGACTCGAAGCGATGGATCGTGCGCACCGATCGCGGGGACACGATTGCCACCCAGTTCCTGATCACCTGCGCCGGCATGCTGTCGGCACCGATGTCGTCGGTGTTCGAGGGTCAGGAAAGCTTCGCCGGCCCGATCTTCCACACCTCTCGATGGCCGAAGGAGGGCGCCGATGTCGCGGGCAAGAAAGTTGCAGTGATCGGTGTCGGCGCCACCGGGATCCAGGTCATCCAGACCATCGCCGACAAGGTCGAACATCTGAAGGTGTTCATCCGTACACCGCAGTACGCCCTGCCGATGAAGAATCCGTCCTACGACGACCGGGATGTTGCCGCGTACAAGGAGCGCTTCGAGGAGCTTCGCGCGACGTTGCCGCATACGTTCAGTGGCTTCGAGTACGACTTCGAGCATGCATGGGTCGACCTGACTCCCGAGCAACGGCGGAAAAGGCTCGAAGAGATCTATGACAACGGTTCACTCAAGCTCTGGCTCGCTTCTTTCGCGGAGGTGTTCTCCGATGAAGAGGTCAGTGAGCAGGTGTCCGAGTTCGTGCGAGAGAAGATGCGTGCGCGACTGAAGGATCCGAAGCTGTGTGAACTGTTGATTCCGACCGACTACGGCTTCGGTACACACCGGGTACCGCTGGAAACCAATTATCTCGAGGTCTACCACCGTCCGAATGTCGAAGCAGTGGGGGTGCGCACCAATCCGATCAGCCGAATCGTCCCGGAAGGGATCCTGTTGGACGACGGCACGCTGCACGAAGTCGACGTCATCATCCTGGCCACGGGATTCGATGCGGGATCCGGCGCGCTGACACGAATCGACATCCGTGGACGTGAGGACCGATCGCTCACGAGCGACTGGTCGCGTGACATCCGCACGACGATGGGCCTGATGGTGCACGGCTATCCCAACATGCTGACCACCGGTGCCCCACTCGCCCCCTCCGCGGCTCTGTGCAACATGACCACCTGTCTGCAGCAACAGACCGAATGGATCACCGAATGCATCCGGCACATGCGTGAGCACGGGTACACCGTCATCGAACCGACCGTCGAGGGTGAGGGCGAATGGGTCGCCCACCACGACGAAACCGCGAATGCCACGCTGATCTCGAAGACCAATTCCTGGTACAACGGCGCGAACGTTCCCGGAAAACCTCGCCGCGTGCTGTCCTACACCGGCGGGGTCGGCACCTATCGAGAACTCACTCTCGCGGCCGCCGCGGCCGGCTACAAGGGATTCCAGCTGAGCTGACCTTCTCGGATATCCGACCCCTGCGGTCGACCACTGCTCGTCTCACGGCGGCGTACGCACATGTCATCGGGTGAGCACGCGCTGCTACCGCTTTCTCATAGCTCAGGAGGACGATCTCGATGATCGACAACCCGTACTACACGCACGACTTCCACGGTGATTACGACCTGATCGGCATCGGAGCCCTCGACCTCGAGGAGGGTGGCTCGATCCCGGACTGCCGGCTCGCAGTGGCAACGTTCGGAACGCTGAACGAAGCCAAGGACAACGCAATCCTCATCCCCACCTGGTACTCGGGGACCCACCAGATCTGGCGCGACGCATACATCGGTCCTGACCATGCTCTCGACCCGAGCAAGTATTTCATCGTCTGCGTGGATCAGATCGGCAACGGTCTGTCGACGTCTCCCCACAACGCCACCGGCGTCAACGCAGAGATCGCCATGTCGAACTTCCCTCGTGTTCGGATCGGGGACAATGTCGTGGCCCAGGAGCGGCTGCTCCGGGAGCATTTCGGTATCGAACGCCTCGCGTTGGTGACGGGAGGCTCCATGGGAGCTCAACAGACCTACGAATGGGCGGTGAGGTTCCCCGACAAGGTTCTGCGCGCCGCACCGATTGCCGGTACGGCACGCAACACTCCCGGTGATTTCTTGATCGCGGAGATCATGCGCGAAGCGATCCTGTCGGATCCGGGCTGGAACGGCGGCGAATACACCTCGCATACGCAGGTCGTCGACGGCCTCACCAGGCAGGCTCACATCTGGGGAGTGCTCGGATTCTCTACCGAGTTCTGGAAGCAAGAAGTATGGCGAGCAATGGAGTTCGAATCCCTGGACGCGTTCCTGACCCGATTCCTCGAGCCCTACTTCACGGCGATGGATCCCAACGCACTCCTCACTCAATCCTGGGCCTGGCAACGCGGCGACGTCTCTCGGCATACCGGGGGAGACCTGGCCGCTGCACTCGGACGGATCACCGCCAAGACCTTCGTGATTCCCATCGACGAAGACCAGTTGTTCCCGGTCCGCGACTGTGCTGCCGAGCAGGAACTGATCAAGGGCAGTGAACTGCGCGTGGTCGAAGATGTGCTCGGGCATTTGGGCCTGTTCGCTGTCGCCCCGACCTACATGCCGCAGATCGACCGCCACCTTGCGGATCTTCTCGCGATCGAGGTCTGAAGCGGTGCCGCCACGACAACGGTCCACGTGGCGGGACGGTAGTGAGTGTGCCCGCCTGCGGTCGTGGCGGCAGAGAACATCGAGATTCTTGCGCGGTTGCCGGCGATGTCGACCTCTATGCGTAGGGCGGGGCAGGTGATGGAACGGGCTCGGCCCCCCTGGGGGGGTGAAGCCGAGCCCGGTGATCCGGTCGCCGTCGACGACCTGACGTCAGTCTCCTGATGGTGGTGTGCACCCCGGATCGCGGCAGTCGGTGGTCCGAGGAGTAGGCGCGGTGCGGACCGCGAGTGCCGATCTCCGGCCGGCGGGGTGGCCGTACACGCCCCGCTACTGCCGTTGGAGGCGGCAGATCGATGTCCTATTCTGGGACATTCATAGAATGTGATGTGCGGCACATTGAAGGGGATGGCAGTACTGCGACCTGCAAGGAAATGTGATGGACAGTGATAACCGCCGGCGCCGCGTGACCACCGCCCGGCATCTCCATGACCTCGCCGGTTCCCCCTCCGAGGACGTCTCGCCCCTCATCGCACAGTCATGGCGACGCTCACGTCAGGCGGGTGTCATCCCGGACGGCTCGCACCTTCCACAGCTGCAGTACGTCGAAGACCTCGATCTTCGCCGACGACTGGTGCGATGCGCCCTGCCGATCCTCGATCGGCTCCATGACGACCTGTCCGACATGTCCCTCAGTGTCGCGTTGAGTGACGAGCATGCGCGTGTGCTGGTCCGGCGGGACAATGATCCCGTCCTCGCCGCGAAGCTGGACAAGGTGTACTTCGCTCCCGGGTTCACCTACGCCGAAGAGCTCGTCGGTACCAATGGAGTGGGCACAGCCCTCGAGACCGGGATGGCCGTCTACGTCGACGGCGCTCAGCACTATCACGAATCGATCCAGTATTTCACCTGTGCCGGCGCGCCCATTCACAACCCCACCACCGGCCGTGTCGAAGGACTGATCGACATCACAGGCTTGACCCACACATCGAACCCGTTGATGCGCCAGCTCGCCCTTGGAGCGGCTCGTGATATCGAGTCGGCTCTTCGCGCCACGGGATCGATCAAGCAACAACTCGTGCTCGGCGAGTTCCTCGTCGCCTGTCGGCGCCGGCAGACGGCGGTGTACTCACTCAGTTGCGGTGTTTTCATGTCGAACGAGATCGGCTCGCGCCTTCTCGACCCGATCGACGAGGCTTTTCTCCGCGAGGAAGCACAGTCGATGCTCGATCCGTCACGAGTTGCCCAGTTCGACCTGCGCCTTCCGTCCGGAGGTAGCATCACCGTCAAGCGCACTCTCGTCGAACATGGCGGCGACATCGCCGGCATCGTCTTCGAAGTCGAGGCGACATCGTGTCCCACGAAGATCATGCAACCCCGGCGCACGGTTCCCGTGTTTCCGGGGGTGGCGGGGTCTTCGCTCCAATGGAACCGGTGTCGAGGGGAGTTGACGTCCCTCGCCGCGACAGATGCCAACGTGATCCTCAAAGGTGAACCAGGAAGCGGCAAACTCACTCTCGTTCGGGGCATGCACCTGTACAAGAATCCGCAGGCCCCGATTGTCGTCGTGGATTGCTCTGCTGAAAAGTCCGCTCACGGGGAATTGCGCACTGCGCTCGACTCCGCGGCGACCACGATCGTCCTTCGTCGCATCGACCGACTCGACGTGGGCACCGATGAGCTCTTTGCCGACCTCATATCCACCGACCAGCACCGATACCCCGCTCGGTGGATCGTCGCGACCACATCCACTGATGGGGAAGCACTTCAGGATTCTGCTCTCGCCGAGCATTTCATCGCCACCGTCGAGGTCCTCGCATTGCGTCATCACCCCGATGACATCCCGGACATCATCCGAATGCACCTTGCACCTCACCGCGAAACCGCTTTCAGCGACGACACGATGCGAACCCTGAAGAAGTACCACTGGCCCGGCAACGTCCGTGAACTGGTCGGCACTCTCAATCACGTACTTCGCGCCAAGCCCGCGGGAACGATCGCAGTAGCTGATCTGCCTCCAGCGCTCAGCTCCGCGGCTCGCCGGACGATGACGGCAATGGAAAGAGTCGAGCGCGATGCCATAGTGGCTGCGCTACGGGACAGCGGTGGCAATCGTGTCGCCGCCGCGAAATTGCTGGGGATCGCAAGGTCGTCTCTCTACCGCAAGATCGACACGTTCGGCATCCACGTGTGATCGCGCAGAATGCGTGATCCGAGAGTCCTATGGCCTTGCGTGCGGTAGCGGTGACTGTCGGAAGGTGCGGCCCTCGCGGCAAGCCCGTGGGAGACGACGGTGTTCGCGCTCGACCTGTTGCACCCAGACCTCGAACAGCGTGGCAACACCACACCGCTGCGGGTGTTTCGACACCCGCAGCGGTGTGGTGTCCGTGCGTCGGGTGGGGATTTCACCCGATCTCGTTGATGTCGTCGTGTGGCTGTTCGGCGAGCGCGCCGGTTACGCGAGCGGTCAACGGATCGAGGTCGATGTCCGGTGCCGCGGCCCGGGATGGAACCGGGGTCAGGAAAGGGCTCGGTAGACGGCGGTCTCCATGTCGAGGTAACCACCGAGCGAGCTGGGGTCGGCGAACGGGAAGATCTGCGTCGCCCAGTAGCCTCCGATCTTGTTGTGCCGGTCGATCCAGTAGTAGAGGTTGGCCAGGCCTGCCCAGGCGAGAGACCCTGCGGGACGGCCCGTGGGTGCTTCGGTTTCGTTGGTCATGAACGTGTAGCACCAGCCCTTGCGCTGGCCAGGGAAGAACTCGGCGTCGTTCGACAGAGACCTGATGACACCCGGAAGCATCTTCACGGTCAGGTCGCCGAGGTCGTTTCTGGTCGCCCACTCGACGGTGTCGGGGCGGAGGATGACGGTGCCGTCGTCTGCCTCGCCGTCGTTGAGCCACATCCGGATGAAGGCGAGGTAGTCACCGACGGTGGAGAACAGTCCGTGCCCACCCATGTCGACCTCGGGCGGGGTAAGGATGACGAAATCGGTGGCCTGGAGTCCGTCGTCGGTGCGCTGGTGCATGGTCGCCAGACGCGCGCGCATGTCGTCGGACGGAGTGAAGGACGTCGATGTCATGCCGAGGGGGTCGAGGACTCGTGTCTTCAGCGCCTCGCCAAGGCGGGTGCCGACGATGCCTTCGATCACCTGGCCTGCCCAGTCGATATTCGAGCCGTACTCCCACTGGGTGCCGGGATCGAACAGCAGCGGTGTCTCGAGCGCGTCCTTGGTGGCGGTGACGATGCTGGGCTGACCGTGGTTCTCGGCGAGGCGGTTGTACGTCTCGTTGAAGAAGTCGTATCCGAAGCCGGCGGTGTGCAGCAGTAGTTGGCGGGTCGTGATGTCGGTCTTCGGTGCTCGCAGCATCGGCTCGCCGTTCGAGTCGAAGCCCTCGATGACCTGGAGTTCGCCGATCGCGGGCGCGTACTCCTCGGCCGGGGAATCCAGGTCGAGATCACCGGATTCCACGAGTTGCAGCGCCACGGTGCCGGTGAGGGCTTTGGTGGTCGAGAAGATGCTGAAGACGGTGTCATCGGTCATCGGTTGATCGTTGTCGACAGACCGTACCCCAGCGGACTCGATGAACAGGGTTTCCTGGTCGTTCGTCATGCCCGCTACTACTCCGGGCACGGCACCGCTGTTCACCGTGGTGTGGATGACTTCGCGGGCTGAGTCGACGACGCGTTGGGTATCGGACATGGGGGTTGTTCCTCTCGTTCGGCCGACAGTGACGCTGCTCCAAGTTTCACAAGAGTGTGATGGGTGTCTCAACCGACGCAGCGGCGCAGTTTCGCTCTGTTTCCCCGCCGAATGGCGGGTCCCTCGGTCGAGCGGCCGCCGTATCCTCGATCCGAGTCTTCGAGGAGGTGACGTGACGATGGCCCGAGCCGTGCCCCGTCCACCATTCGATGCCGAACTCAAGGCGGGATTGGCTGTGGTAGGCGGTATGTTCCCTCCGACCATCACTGCGGACCTGATCGAGTTCATGCGTACGTCCTATGCGTCCCCTCCGATGGACGAGGAATTCGACCGCCGACGGATCGCGGTGAACGACGTGACCTTCCCCGGGGGTGATGGCGCTGCCGTCAACGCTGCGGTGCTTCGTTCCCGGGACTTCAGCGGGCCCCGTCCTGCGGTGCTGTACGCGCACTCCGGAGGATTGATGTTCGGAGACATGTTCAGCGGCCTGGACCTGGTGCTGGACTGGGTGACCGAACTGGGGGCGGTTCTTGTCACGGTCGAATATCGTTTGGCCCCTGAGTATCCCGACCCCTACCCGCGTGAGGACATGTATGCCGCCCTGGAGTGGTTGGCTGCGCATGTCACCGATCTGGACGTGCGGGCGGACCGGATCCTGGTCGCAGGTGCCAGCTCCGGTGGCGGACTGGCAGCCGGTCTCGCGCTGGCTGCGCGGGACCGCGGTGGTCCCCGGTTGTGTGGGCAGGTGCTCGACTATCCGATGCTCGACGACCGGTGCACGACCGCTTCGATCGAGCAGTTCGACGGTATCGGTGTGTGGGACCGGATCAGCAACGAAACCGGCTGGACCGCCCTGCTGGGTGAGCAGCGGGGCACCGACCTTGTCTCGCCGTATGCAGCCCCGGCCCGCGCGCAGAATCTGCGCGGATTGCCGCCGGCCTTCATCGACGTCGGTGCGGCCGAGATCTTCCGGGACGAGGCGATCGACTATGCCAACAGGATCTGGCAAGCCGGTGGCGATGCCGAGTTGCACGTATGGTCCGGCGCCTTTCACGCGTGCGACATTTTCGCCCCGCACACCAGAGTGGGCCGGTCCATGATCCGGACCCGCAACACCTGGGTCGAGAAAATCCTTGCGGACTGAGGGCAGGAACGAATATGCAAGAGCTACTCGGACGGATCGCCCGCCTCGATCCCAGCGCCAGTTTGGGTCTGCGTGTCATCGCGTGCTTCGACGAGTTGATCGTCGGCAACGTCAACACCCGTGCCCTGCTCGCAACCGCTGCCGCGCTGGCCGGTTGTACTGCAGGGTTCCGGCAGAGCGTCCCGCCGCGGACTCTACGAGTCACTCCGAAAGGAGAAGCAGTGCAGGGTCAATCGCCGACAGATCCTTCGAATCTGCACGTGGCGTCGGAGGACGGCATCGACGTCTGGCTCGAACGCGACGGTGCTGCTGGGCCGAACGACGCACTCATCCTCGAGCGCTTGGCACTGGCTGTGCGGATCCGGAACGGGCGTGGAGCCCGGGAGATCGACAATCGCCGCCACCTCGGCATACTCACCGGTCGCGAGAGCATTCCCGACGAGCGCTTGACCGCGGCGAGTGCGCTCGGATTGTCGGCAACGGGCCTGTATCGCCTCGTTGTGGCACCGCTGTTCGCGGTGTGGCGCAATCATCCCGCCGGCCCGGAGGACGTGATCGCCACCCCGTTCGGTCCGGTCCACGCCATCGTTGTGCCGGAGCGGTACCCGCCGTTCGGCGCTTCGCCGTGCGGTATCGGAACAGCCACGCCGCCGGACTCGTTGGATCGGTCGTTCCGGACCGCGATGGTCGCTCTGCGCCTGTGCCGAACCCCGAAGGAACCCCAGGTTGTGGCCGACTCCTACGGGGGTCTGATCGAACTGCTTGCCGACGCCGATGAGCACGCTCCGCACAGCGACGCCGACCGTGTCGAGGCCATCGCACACTACGCCTGGGGGATGGCGACGATCGATGCCGTCGTCGCTGCGCAGTCCGTTCGGGAAGCGGCGCGACTGCTCAACATCCACCACAGCACGCTTCAGAGCAGGATCGATACCATCACTGCGACACTCGGTTTCAACCCGTTCGAGGGATTCGGGCGCAGCCGGCTCGGGGCAGCGTTCCTGCTGCATCGCTTGCGTACGTCGACGGTCCTCGACCTGCCGGCGGCTGCGGCACCCGGCAATGTCGCCGTGCTCGGTCCTGCTCGCCGCGCGACGGTATGAGGCCGTCAACGCTTCATGATGTGGTCTCGGTCATCTCGGTGCCGGTTCGGTGCGTTGGCGTGTCGGTGATCGCCGGAAGCGGCACAGCGTTGTGCGGGTGATGTCCCTGCGACGTCAGCTCCGGGCGGCGGAGCCGTCTTCATCCCAGTCGGGCAGGGCCGGCACTCGGGTGGCGAGGGCGGTATCGGCGACGATCAGTACGACTGCGATTGCGCGAGCCAGAGGCCGGATTACGAGGCTGGAAATCACCAGAGAACGGTCTTCCTTGGTCGTATGTCGTTCGGTGGAGCCGAGGCGTCCCGTCGGGAGAACGGGTCTGCCGATCGCGATCAGACCTGCCATCTACGTGCCGGAGGTGATCGTCCGGGCGGTTCAGCTCGGACGACAGCAGCGGTAATCGAGTATTCAACTATAATTATGCTACCCGGTTCCGAAAATCAAGTCGATCATGTCACGCGCCGAACGAGCAGCCGGACTCCCGAATCGGTCTCTGTGAGCGACACTGCCCTCGTTCGTGGGAAAGCGTAAAGAGGATTCCGATAAGGGAGAGCGCTCCGACGGTGGGAGCGATCGGCGTACCGGCTGTCCCGCAAGCAAACACCGACGAACGGCATCGATGGGACATGGCGGGCCCTTCAATCGAACGGATAGGACACAACCCGCCCTACACGGGTCGGCGTGGAAGTTCCCGGATGCCCTGCCCGTTGGAGGGGGCAGGCAGGGCATCCGGGGCGGGGTCGGTTCACCGACCGGGAACCACGGTCCGCCTACAGGGGGTGACGGATCGTGGTGGTGTTGCAAGATCGTCTTTATCGGTCGCATCGCGCGTCGCCTATATTTGCGGTACCGAGTACCCAAAATCAAGTCTCGGGTCGAAAAGAGGGGGGAATGCGATGGCTACCGGCAGACGTGGGCGTCCTCGGGTGTCGTCTCGCGCGCAGGTCGAGGTCGCCGCGTTCGAACTGTTCCTCGAACGAGGCTATGCGGAGACGTCGATCATGGATATCGTTGCGGCCGCGGGGATCAGCAAGACCACCTTCTTCCGGTACTTCTCCAGCAAAGCGGCACTCGTGTGGTTTCCTTTCGAGGAAAGTACCCGCGATCTCCAGCGCTCCTTCGGCACGGTTGACGACGAGGTGCCGGTCATGGAGGCGATCCGGGCCGGGGTGATCGATACGGTAGCGGCCCGACTCGACGACGAGGGCGTCTGGACCGCCCAGATTCGGATCCTCGACGCCTCACCGGAATTGCAGGCCGAGGGTGCTCAACGGTGGTTGGTGTGGTCCGAGGTCGTCTCGACGTTCGTTGCGTCCCGTATCGGTACGCGTCCGGCGGCGGTGGTGCCGGCTGCTGTCGGGGGTGCGGTGCAGTCCGTGGTGCTCGCCGTCCTGCGCGAGGGAGTGAGGTCTCCCGCATCCCCCGGTGAGGTGTTGACCACTCTCGATAAGTCGTTGGCTTCGCTGGGGAACAGCCTGCAGAAGTGGATCGACGAACAACCTTACAAGTAAGGCGCATCGGCCTCCTCTGCAGTGGCGGACCTACGTGCGAGATGTACCCGAGGTCCAGTGACGTGCGCATCATCGATGTACCGGATCGATGCACCGCCGGTGGCGGTGGTGGTCTGCCCCCGGACGGGACCCACCGTTTCCCGACCCGTCGCCGTCCGGAATGCCGGCAGTCGATCGTGAGGCGCCGCATCGTGCCGACCCGCAGGCCAGGCAGGGTTCGTCGCCGCTCGACCCAATGGGAACTGATGAAGTATCTGGCCGGTGATGCGCGTGGCGCCGCTGGGTTCGGTATTCGCGACACTTCGAGGGATCGGAGTGGGTGCGCAGGTGCGAGGCGCACTTGTTCGGATATCGAACTGCATCGCAGGTCGTGCCGGTGATGCACATCTCAAATATTGCTCGCACACGATTCGTTCGCGCACGACTGAGTCCGGTATGCTCGTCCTGTGACCACAGGTGACCTCGCTTCGATCGGGAACGACGACCTCCTGGCGTTGGACCGGCAGGTCTGCTTCGCGCTTGCCGTTGCCAACCGGGCCGTCCTGGCTGTCTACCGGCCTATCCTCGAGCCTCTAGGCCTCACTCACCCGCAATACCTGGTGATGTTGGCGCTGTGGGAGAAAGCTCCGATGTCGGTCAAGGCGATCGGCGAAGCGCTGGCTCTGGACTCGCCCACGCTCTCGCCTTTGTTGAAGCGCCTCGAAGCCTCACAACTGATCACTCGTTCGCGCAGTCGTGTAGACGAACGTCAACTGGTCATCGATCTCACTGCCCAAGGTCGAGCCCTGCGGAACGAAGCCCAGAAAGTCCCGGTCGCCGTGGTCGAGAAGCTCGGTGTTTCGCCGGCGGAGCTCCAGGAGCTGCATCGGGCACTGACCCTTCTCAATGATGCTGCAGCACATGCAATAACCAGTTCGGATCGACGTCCGTCCCGAGATCCATCCGAGCCACCGGATACAACGAAGGGAACACTGTGACGACCCCACTTCGCACACGACCTACCGTAATTCAGCGCCTGGCCTATGTGGTTGGCCGCCCCCTGCCTCCGCAGATGCAGGACTGGGTCCGTAACGACATCCTGGGGCCGGGCGGCGTGCGCCGCTATCTCCTCAGGTGGAATGTACCGGTCATCCCGCTGCTGCTGTTGTTCCTGCTGATCCCGGGACCGGTATGGATTCCCGTCTCCATGATGATGTTGCTGCTCTTGCCCTGGACGTACTTTTCTGTGGCGTTGATGAGCATCTGGCAACGTCATCGACTTCAGCAACACGGTCTCGATCCTGATCTGCTCGGTGCGAAGGCGCAGGCGCGTGCCTCGCGTGAACGCGAGGACTACGAACGTCGGTTCGGTCGCGCAGCCTAGGCAATGTGCGCAACCCTGACGCGGAGTCAGGGTTGCGGACCGGCGCCTATCTCACCCATGTCGGCGGGTTGTCGGGCAGCAGGGCCATCCCCGGTGTAACCGGAGGGTGAGTGTGTACTGCATATGGCGGCGACAGTCGTCGTTCGGAGTAGCGGTGCTGCGCAAGCCGGGGAGAAGAAGATCAACTCGTCGGCGGTGACGACGACGATGTTCAGTCCCCGGTCGCCGCGATCTCCGTCGACCCCCAGGGCTCCGCAGTCTGGTGGGCCTCACGTGTCGAGGAACTGCCGTTTATGATCGACCAGGTCCACGACAACCTCGACGTGCTACGTAATCTCGACAAGTTGCCCGGCATCAAGCACGTCTATGTCGACACCCCGGGCTGGATCGACCTGTCCGGTGCCGACGACGGCACCGATGTCCTCGGCACCGGTAGTTCCGCCGACGCGTTGCGCGCGGTGCTCGAGGTCGCCGATCCGGTCATCGTTCCGATCGAACCCGAGCCGCTGTGTCTCGATCCCACCGCGCGCACGATCAAGCAGGTCATCGAACCGCTCGGCAAGAAATTCATTGTCGTGGTGAACAATTGGGATCCCCGCGACGGCAAGGTCGACCTCGAACAGACCTGCGAGTTCGTCCGCATGATGAGGACACCGTGCTCACTCACCAGCGCATCGGAGCCTTCGCCCGTACCGACCTCGATACCATCCTACGCAGCAAAGGCATCACCACCCTCCTCTTCGCAGGTGTGGCCACAAACGCCTCCGTCGAGGGAACAGCCAGGGTCGCAGGCGATCTCGGATACCGAGTGGTGATCGTCGAGGATGCATGCTCTGCGGCCACTCTCGCAGCGCATCAAGCCAGCATCGACTCCCTCGCGCTACTGGCCGAGATCAGCACCGTCGACGAAGTCCGCGCTGCTTTGGCTACGACGATCAACGGCACCCCGGTTTGACCGCCGACACCAGTTCTCGGGCACAGCGCGTCGATGCCTATCCACCCTCACATTGCTGATCTCAGACCAAAAAACCGTCTACATCAGCAGTTGGGACTGCTGCACGGATAGGTGACATCTGATCTGTGGTGCCGCAAGGCACTGCTGGAAGGATGTGCCCTGTGCCGAAGCCGTATCCCAAAGAGTTCCATGACGACGTCGTCCGTGTTGCCCGTGGCCGTGAGCCCGGTCAGCAACTGAAGCAGATCGGCGCCGATTTCGGGATCAGCGAGTCCTGCCTGGCGAACTGGATGAAGGCCGCCGACGTCGAGGACGGCGTCAAGCCCGGAACCACCGCCAGTGAGAACGCCGAGCTGCGCGAAGCCCGGAAACGGATCCGGCTGCTCGAACAGGAGAACGAGGTCCTGCGTCGCGCCGCGGCATATCTGTCGCAGGCGAACCTGCCGGGAAAATGATGTACCCGCTCGTCCGTGAGTTGGCCGTTGACGGCATCCCCGTCGCGGTGACGTGCCGGGTCCTCAAAATCGCGCGCCAGCCGTACTACCGGTGGCTCGCCGACCCGGTGACCGCTGCCGAACTCGACGAGGCCTACCGGGCCAACGCCCTGTTCGACGCCCACCGCGACGACCCCGAATTCGGGTACCGGTTCCTCGTCGACGAGGCCGCCGACGCCGGCCAGACGATGGCGCAGCGCACCGGGTGGCGGATCTGCTCAGCCAACAAGTGGTGGAGCTCGTTCGGCAAGAAACGCGGCACCAAACACGTCCGTTCCGGGCCGCCGGTCCACGACGACCTCGTCGCCCGCAACTTCACCGCCGATAAGCGGAATCGATTGTGGCTCACAGATATCACCGAGCATCACACCGGTGAGGGCAAGCTCTACCTGTGCGCGATCAAGGACGTGCACTCGAACCGGATCGTCGGCTACTTCATCGACTCGAGAATGAAAGCCCGACTCGCGGTCGACGCCCTCGACTCCGCCGTCGCCCGCCGGGCCGCGGCCGGAGATCAGGTCGCCGGCTGCATCGTCCACAGCGACCGCGGATCGCAATTCCGGTCCAGGAAATTCGTCCACGCTCTCGGCCGGCACGCGATGGTCGGATCGATGGGCCGAGTCGGCGCCTGCGACGACAACGCCGCCATGGAATCGTTCTTCTCACTGCTGCAGAAGAACGTCCTCGACCGCCAGCCCTGGGCGATCCGGAACGAGCTCCGGATCGCGATCATCACCTGGATCGAACGGACCTACCACCGCCGCCGACGCCAAGCCAGGCTCGGCAGATTGACCCCTGTCGAATACGAGACCATCATGACCACACCAGCCACTCAGGCTGCGTGACCGAACCTGTCACCTGATCGTGCAGCAGTCCCCATCGTCCTCGATGTGTCTGGCACGTTTGTCCGCCATCAGTGCCCGGTCGCTGGCTGGGTTCAGAGGAGTTGATGGAAGATGTCGAGGGTGACGTTCCACTCGGCGGTCCCGGGGTTTTTGCGGTCCGGCTGGACAGTGACGAAAGTGCGCGCCAGCGCCACGCTCAAGCCGCCGGCAATCAGCGGCAATCTCTGCTCGGTTCTCTCGGAGAGGGCTACGTCCAAGGGCGGTTGGGCCGCCAGTTGGTCGAGCAGAGGTTGTAGTTCGATCTCCTCGTCCAGCTTCTCGAATCGGTCGATGCTCTCCTGCAGCCCCTTGGTGATCGGCAGGTCCCACGGTTCGATCACGTCCCGCAGGTTTGCCTTTGCCGAGGCCTTGCCGATGAGGATCACGTCGTAGATCTTGTCGTCGATGAAATCTGTATAGCGTTTGAGATCGTTCCGGTCGACGTGCAGTCCAGCCGCTACCCGGAAGAACCGCTGGAATTTTGCAGTGCCCATCACTGGCATGTCGTCAGCTCCTCTCGAAGTATTCATGGATTTGTCGTACCGCCATCGCTCCTTCACCGACAGCGGATGCGACCCGTTTTACCGAGCCGTTGCGGACGTCACCCGCTGCGAACAGACCGGCCCGGCTCGTTTCGAGTGTTCTCGACGGCGGGGCGTCGATTCTCTGGTTGCCGTCCTCACGGGCGGGGACGGCGTCCACGCCCGTGAGGACGAAGCCGTGATCGTCGAGCGCGATCGCGTCGGTCAACCACCCGGTATGCGGCATCGCCCCGATGAAGACGAACAGAGCGTGCACCCGGATCCTGGCCTTGTCGCCCGTGCGATTGTCCTCGATTGCAATCTCTTCGAGGTGCTTGTCGCCGTGGACCTCACGAATCTCGGCATTTCGGTGCACGGTCACGCGCGGATGGCGTTCGATCTGGTCGACGAGATACCGGGACATACTTTTTCCGAGGTCGTGGCCGCGGATGAGGAGGTGAACGTGGGAAACTTGGTCTGCGAGGAAGACGGTGGCCTGGCCGGCGGAGTTTCCGCCGCCGACGATGGCTACAGGGTCGGTGCCGCACAGCCGCGCTTCCTGATTGGTTGCGGCGTAATACACGCTTCTCCCCTCCAGTGCCTCGATTCCCGGAACCTCCAACTTGCGATATCGCGCCCCGGTGGCGAGCACGACCGCCCGGGCGCGGATCTCGCCGCCGTCCGCCAGTTGGAGCACATGGTGCCCGCCCTCGGATCCCAAACCGGTCACCTCCGCCGACACGAGAAGGCGGGTACCGAACTTCCCGGCCTGAATCACGGCCCGCTCCGCCAATTCGGCACCGGAGATCCCCGCCGGAAAGCCCAGGTAGTTCTCGATCCGGGAGGAGGTGCTAGCCTGCCCACCTGCAGCGATCGACTCCAGTGTCACCGTGTTCAACCCGTCGGATGAGCCGTACACGGACGCGGCCAGACCCGCCGGTCCGGCACCTACGACGACGAGGTCGCATACGTCGTGCGCTGCGTCCGGGACCGGAAGCCCGACGATGCGGGCGAGTTCGGCGTTCGTCGGATTGCGCAGCACCTTCTCGCCGTGCCAGATCACGACGGGAGTGTCCTCTGGGGCGACACCCAGGCTTTGCAGCAGTTGCTCCGCCCGTTCGTCTTGCTCCAGATCGATCCATTTGTGGGGCAGCCGGTTGCGCATCGCGAACTCGCGAAGCCGCAACGTGTCCGGGGAATAGCAGGAGCCGATGATTCGGAACCCCGAACCGAGCCCGATCAGTAGGTGCCGGCGCACCAGGTAGGCCCGCAGGATCAGATCGCTGAGCACGAGGTCGTGGGCGACGAGCTCGCGCACCCGCTCGGCTGGGACGACGAGCACCTCGCCGTCCTCGATCGCCTCGGCGGTGAAGAACGCCACCTGGCCATCCAGCAGTCCGAGCTCGCCCAGGAATCGGCCCGGACCGTGCAGGCGCAATATCCGACGCTCACCGTCCTCGGCGCCCTCGTCGATGATCGCGACCTTGCCGGAAAGGACGACGAAGAAGTCGCTGCTGCGGGTGCCCGCTCGAATCAGCACCTCGCCGGCGTGAACCGATCGACGTGTGCCTCCGGTCTCGAGCGTCGCTACCTGGGCGTCCGTCAACCGCGGGAATGCCCCGACTGCATCCGGAGTCTCGTCGTCGACGAGCTGACCGTCGCCGAGGCGGGGGGCGTCCTCAGACGAAGTTCTGGTCGACATAACACCAGCGCCAATCTTCACCGGGTTCCATCGACTGGACGATCGGATGGCCAAGGGTGTGAGCGTGTGCGCTCGCGTGCTTGCCCGGCGAGGAGTCGCAGCATCCGACGTGTCCGCACGACAGACACAGCCTCAGATGTACCCACGGGGTGCCGAGGCGAAGACATTCCTCGCAACCTTGTGGAGTGCGGGGCGCCACGGCCCGGATCGCGGTCACGTGCGGGTCGGCATGGACCGAGGTCATGGCTTCGCCTCCTTGCCTGCTTTTTCCGAGAGCGCCTGATCGAGCCATGTGCGCAACACCGGTACCGGAGCGGCGCCCGCCTGACGAGCGAGGACTTCACCCCGGTCCATCACCAGCAGCGTCGGTACGGCGCGGACGGTGAACCGTTCGGCCGTCTGGGGTGCAGCATCCACGTCAACCTTGACGAGCTTGATCTGACCTGCGCGTTCTGTGGCGAGCTGCTCGAGCGCGGGGCTGACCATTCGGCACGGAGCGCACCACGTCGCCCAGAGGTCAACGAGTACAGGCACCGAGGATTTCTCGGCGACCTCCGCGAAGTCGCCGTCTCCTGCCGAGGCGATCCAGGGCAGCGGCTCGTGGCAATTTCCGCAGCGGGGTCTCCCGTTCCCGGCCGCCGGTACCCTGTTGACCTTGCCGCAGTGTGGGCACTTCACCTTGTCGGATCCCATGACGACACCCCTTCTCAGGCCGCGATGGCGGGTTCCGTATATGCGACGGACAGTTCGCCGTCATCGACCGTGACATCGATGGTGCCGCCCGGTTCGATTTCGCCGCGCAACAGCGCACGACCTATCCTGGTTTCGACCTCATGGGCGATATACCTGCGCAGGGGTCGTGCACCGTAGACCGGGTCGAAACCGTGTTCGGCGATGAGCCGGCGTGCTTCCGGTGTGATATTCAAGTGTATCTGTCTCTCTGACAATCTGTTCCGAAGATCGGTGAGTTGTAGCTCGACGATATGTTCGATCTGGGGCAGCGTGAGCGGGGTGAACAACACGATGTCGTCGATCCGGTTGAGGAACTCGGGACGGAAGTGCCCGCGCAGTTCCGCCAGCACCCGCGCCCGGGCGTCCGGCTTGATCTCGCCGTCCGCTGTGACTCCGTCGAGGAGATGCTGGGATCCGATGTTCGAGGTCATGATGATCACCGTGTTCCGGAAATCGACCTGCCTGCCTTGAGAATCGGTGATCCGGCCGTCGTCGAGCACCTGTAGAAGGGTATTGAAGACGTCGGCATGGGCCTTCTCGATCTCGTCGAAGAGCACCACGGAGTACGGCTTGCGACGCACCGCCTCAGTGAGCTGACCCCCCTCGTCATACCCGACGTACCCGGGGGGTGCACCGATGAGTCTGCTCACCGTGTGCCGTTCCTGGTACTCGCTCATATCCAGGCGCACCATGTTGTCTTCGCTGTCGAAGAGGGCACTGGCCAGCGTCTTTGCGAGTTCGGTCTTCCCCACACCTGTCGGGCCCAGGAAGATGAACGAACCGATCGGCCGGCGCGGATCGCGAATACCCGACCTTGCTCTGATTACCGCGTCTGCGACCAGTTGCACCGCCTCGTCCTGACCGATGACTCTCTCGTGCAGGATCTCGTCGAGCTTCAACAGTTTCTCCCGCTCGCCTTCCTGCAGTCGAGCGACCGGGATACCCGTCCATGCGGCCACGATTTCTGCGATCTCGTCTTCGGTGACCACCTCGCGCAGCAACGGATTGCGGCCTTGCCTGGTGGCCAATTGCTCCTCCGCCGCCTTGAGTTTGCGTTCGAGTTCGGTGATCTCGCCGTATCGCAGCTCGGCGGCCCGATTGAGGTCGTAATTGCGTTCGGCCTCCTCGGCTTCGTGTCGCAATCGTTCCAGCTCTCCCCGCAGCTCCTGCACCCGACGGATCGCTTGGCGCTCTGCCTCCCACTGAGCGTGCCGGGCGTCGGTCTCGGCCCGCAGATCGGCCAGTTCCTTACGCAACTCCTCGAGGCGTGTCTTGCTGGCGGCGTCCGTTTCCTTGGACAGGGCGGCCTCTTCGATTTCCAGCCGGGTCACTTTCCGGGTGAGTTCGTCGAGTTCGGCGGGCATCGAGTCGATTTCGGTTCGTAGCCGGGCGCACGCTTCATCTACCAGGTCGATCGCCTTGTCCGGAAGGAAACGGTCGGTGATGTACCGGTGCGAGAGGGTCACGGCGGCCACCAGTGCGCCGTCCTGGATCTTCACGCCGTGAAACACCTCGAGGCGTTCTCGAAGTCCGCGCAGAATCGAGATTGCATCCTCGGCACTGGGCTCGTCGACGAGAACGGTCTGGAATCGACGCTCCAATGCTGCATCGGATTCGATGTGCTTGCGATACTCGTCGAGAGTGGTGGCACCGATCATGTGCAGTTCGCCGCGGGCGAGCATCGGTTTGAGCATGTTGCCGGCGTCGAGAGATCCCTCGCCGCCGACCGATCCTGCGCCGACGACGGTGTGTAACTCGTCGACGAACAACAGGATGCGCCCCTCGGCCGCTTTCACCTCGGATAGCACCGCCTGCAGCCGTTCCTCGAACTCGCCGCGGTACTTCGCGCCGGCCACCAGGGAACCCATGTCGAGCGAGAAGATCGTTTTGTCGCGTAGGCCCTCGGGCACGTCGCCGCGGACGATCCGCTGGGCGAGTCCCTCGACGATCGCGGTCTTGCCGACGCCGGGGTCGCCGATCAGCACCGGATTGTTCTTCGTTTTCCGGCTCAGGATCTGCGTTACCCTGCGGATTTCGGCGTCTCGCCCGATGACCGGATCGAGTTTGCCTGCTCGGCCCTCGGAGACGAGGTCGCGTCCGTACTTCTCGAGCGCCTCGTACGCCCCCTCCGGGGTGGCCGAGGTGACGCGCTGGTTGCCGCGCACTGTGGTCAAGGCGGCGAGGAAGGTCTCTCGTGTGACCCCATGGCTGGTGAGAACCCGTCCGGCCGCACTGGCCGACCCCTCCTCGGAGAGGGCCATCACGAGATGCTCCACCGACACGTAGGAATCCTTGAGTCGCTTTGCCTCTCGTTCGGCGGCGTCGAGCAGTTTGGCCAGGCGCTGGGTGATCATCACCTGACCGGGCGTCGCACCGGGGCCGCTGACCTTCGGTCTACGCATGAGTGCCTGTTCCAGATCGGAGCGTAGGGCGTCGACGTTCGCACCGGCCTGCTCGAGCAGTCGCGGTACGAGCCCTTCCTGCTGATCGACCAACGCGAGCAGCAGGTGCTCTCCGTCGACCTCGGTGTGGCCCATTCTGGTCGCGATGTTCTGGGCCTCCTGCAGGGCTTCTCGTGACCTTTCAGTCAGACTGCCGGTGTCCATGGGGGTGTCTTCCTTCCGTGGGACGCTGCTTCGAGTTTCTCGATTCGATCCAGCAGATCGAGCACGAGCCCGATTGCCGAGTAGTTCAGGCCTAGACCCGTCCGCAACCGTTGGATGCGGGCAGCGTGGGCCACTGCTGACGGTTCGAACAATATTTCGCCGCCGGGGTCGCGGCGTGCGTCGATCAGGCCGAGAGCCACGAGTTTTCTTGCCAGGTCGGGGTGCAGCCCGGTACGTTCGGCGAAGACATCCAGCGACATTCCGGTACGGCGAACCAATATGTACTGGGTGCCCGGGGTCGGGGTGCTCATGGCTGTTTCCTCGGGTCGAAGTTCGATTCGGCGGCCAACTGTTCGAACAGCTCGCGTTCACGTGCTGTCGGTTTCGATGGCACCATCACCTTGATTTCGGCGTAGAGGTTGCCGTTGGAGCCTCGCGGGTTGGGCATGCCTTCTCCGCGCAGGCGCAGCTTCCTACCTGTCGACGAGCCCGGTACGACTTTGACTTTCGCCTCACCGCCGGGAGTGGGAACGGCGACCGTCGCGCCGAGGGCTGCTTCCCAGGGGGAGACGGGAAGGTCGACGTAGATGTCCCGGCCCTGTACGCGGAACCGGGAATGCGGTTTGATCCGGACCACGAGGTACAGATCCCCGGGCGGTGCGCCGCCGTTGCCTCGGCCCCCTTGCCCGGCCAGCCGGATTCTTTGGCCGTCGAGGACACCGACCGGAATGTTGACGTCGTATCGCCGTCCGTCCAGACGGAGAGTGCGTTTGCCGCCCCGGTACGCCTCTTCCAGGGTCAGTTCCAGTTCCGCTTCCTGATCGGCGCCGGGAATCGGGCCGTACGCGCCACCGCCGCCGAACATCTGTTCGAAGAGGTCCTCGAAGTCGACGCCCCCCTCGCCGTCTGTGCCGTGTCCGAAGTGCACCCTCCGGCCCCCACCGCTGTACCTTCCGCCGCCGTACCCGCCGGCGCTTGCCCGGACCCGTTCGTCGTAGTCCTCGGGTACCCGACGGAAGTCGTCCCCGAATCGGTCGTAGCGTTTCCGGGTGTCTGGGTCGGATAACACTTGGTAGGCCTCATTGATCTCTTTGAACTTGTCTTCCGCAGTGGGGTCTTTGTTGATGTCGGGGTGATATTTGCGGGCAAGTCGGCGGTAGGCCTGCTGGATTTCGTCGGTGTCGGCGCTGCGCGGGACCCCGAGCGCTTCGTAGTAGTCACGCGCCATGGCGCTCACTCCTCAGGTCGGCTGACGACCACGGTGGCGGGACGCAACTGCTGTCCGTTTTCTCCGTAACCTGGCCGCAAGACCTCGATCACGGTTCCGGAGGGAAGGTCGGGTTGGGTCACCACACTGACTACTTCGTGGAGTTCCGGGGTGAACGGCACACCGACCTCGTCGTGGCGCTCGAAGCCGAGCCGTGACAGTATCTGCACCGCTTGGTCCCGGATTGCCTTCACACCCTCGACGACGGCCTGAGGATCGCTATCCGCATGGGCCAGCGCGAGCTCCAAGTTGTCCAGGACAGGCAGCCACGCCGCCGATACCCTCGCTGTCTCCGCGGCGCGTTCACGGTCGAGATCTTTGGCATACCGCTTGCGCAGGTTGTCCAGATCTGCGAGTGCTCTGCGCCAGCGGTCCTCGAGTTGAGCCAGCTTGGCTTCGGTATCGGTGTGATCAGGCCTCGTCTCGGTCTGGTCCGTGTCAGTACGGTCGGTAGCCTGCTCGGTCGTCGAATGATCAGCAGATCTGTCCATCAGGTGCCTCAGCTCCGATCGAACTCGGCGTCGATCACGTCGTCGTCATCCGACGACGCAGCGTCTTTTCCGCCGGTCTGGTATCCCTCGCCGCCGTTTTGAACCGCTGCAAGCCCGTAGAGCAACTGCTGCAGCTCCGAGGTCAGTGGCTCTACCTCCGAGGGTGGAGCACCGTCTTCTACAGCCTTCCTCGCGTCGGCGATCAACATCTCGGCACGCGCTTTCTCGTGCGGTGGCGCACTGTCACCCAGTTCGGAAAGTCGCCGTTCCACCTGGTAGGCAACCGAATCGAGGGCGTTACGTGCGTCGACCGCCTTGCGCAGCTCCTCGTCCTCACGCCGGTTCCGTTCGGCCTCGGCGAGCATGCGCTCGACCTCGCTCTGGTCGAGGTTGCCCTGTTCGCTGATCGTGATGCTCTGCTCCTTGCCGGTGTCTTTGTCACGGGCGGTGACGTTGAGAATGCCGTTGGCATCGATATCGAATGTGACTTCGACCTGCGCCTCGCCGCGTGGCGCAGGTCGGATGTCTTCCAGCCGGAACCGGCCCAGCACCCGGTTGTCGGCGGCGCGTTCGCGTTCGCCCTGCAGGACTACGACGTCCACGGCGGACTGATTGTCTTCCGCTGTGGAGAACACTTCGCTGCGTCGGGCGGGGATCGTCGTGTTGCGCTCGATGATCTTGGTCATTACCCCGCCCTGCGTCTCGACGCCGAGGGACAGTGGGGTGACGTCGAGCAACAGTACGTCGGAGACCTCGCCTTTGAGCACGCCTGCCTGGACCGCGGCACCGAGCGCCACGACCTCGTCCGGGTTGACGCCCATGTGGGGATCCTTACCGCCGGTGAGCCGGCGAACGAGTGCCTGTACCGCCGGAATGCGTGTCGAACCACCGACCAGGATCACCTCGTGGATGTCGTTGGCGGTGATCTTGGCGTCACTCATCGCCTGCTTTACCGGACCGAGGCAGCGTTCCACCAGATCTGCCGTCAGATCCTCGAACTTCGATCGCATGATCGTGGTGGTGAGGTGTTTGGGGCCGTTCGCGTCTGCGGTGACGAAGGGCAGGTTGACCTGGGCTTGAGTTACCGAGGACAACTCGACCTTGGCCTTCTCCGCCGCCTCGAAGAGTCGTTGCAGCGCTTGTGGATCCTTGCGCAGATCGATGTTCTCCGCGCTCTGGAACTCGTCGGCGAGGTAGTCCACCAGGCGCCGGTCGAAATCGTCTCCGCCGAGGTGGGAGTCGCCGGCCGTCGAGCGAACCTCGACTACTCCCTCGCCGACATCGAGCAGGCTCACATCGAACGTGCCGCCGCCGAGGTCGAAGACCAGTACGGTCTCGTGGGTCTGTTTGTCCATGCCGTACGCCAATGCCGCCGCGGTCGGCTCGTTGATGATCCGCAGGACCTCGAGGCCCGCGATCCGGCCGGCGTCCTTGGTGGCGTTGCGCTGCGCGTCGTTGAAGTAGGCCGGAACGGTGATGACCGCTTCCTTGACCTTCTCGCCAAGGAACTTGCTGGCGTCGTCGACGAGTTTGCGCAGCACCAGGGCACTGATCTCCTCTGGTGCGTACTTCTTACCTCGCACGTCGAATCGTGCCTCACCGTTGTCGCCCGGTACGACGTCGAAGCTGACCGCTTTGGCCTCCTCGGAGATCTCGTCGAAATGACGTCCGATGAAGCGTTTCGCCGAGTAGATCGTGCCCTTCGGGTTCAGGATCGCCTGTCGTCGGGCCAGCTGACCCACCAGGCGCTCGCCGCTATCGGTGAATGCCACCACCGACGGCGTCGTCCGCGCACCCTCGACATTGGAGATCACCACCGGTTCGCCGCCTTGCCAGCTTGCGATGACCGAGTTGGTGGTGCCCAAGTCGATGCCTACCGCAGTTGCCATGATTCATTCCTTTCGATTGGTCCGGCCGGTGAGTCGGCGGACGGCTCGGTCCGCGACTTCGACGTCGGCGAGGACTTCGGAGTGCCGTGGTTGTGTAGGGACATGGTCGTAAGGACTGGGAACGAGGTGAAGTCGCGCTGGCTGCCCTGTCCGGTGATGCGTGCATGAGCAGGCCGAACGGAGCGCCGACAACGGCACCGAAGATCGGCGCGTAGAAGCTGAGATCGAGGCGGGTACACGGCGGCCGGCCTCGGTGGAGTAATCAAAAGATCCAGCCTAATGGTGTAGCTGTCCACGCGCCCGCGGCGGCGCGGGCGCGGTCCAGCGGTAGTTCAGTGTGCCGATGACCTATTCGACGTGTGCTGCCGCTGCCGCGGATGCCTGGGGTTTTGCGTAGGGGCAGTCCCAGTGTCATCCGATGCGGTTCGGCCGCAGTGAGAATTGTCGCGTCAGGATTGCGTGAGTCCTGCATGTACCTGGCCTCTGCCTCGGTCCGGGGCACTTCTCAGTATCGCCCAGAACGGTGCCTACCGTCATGGAATGGGGGAATCGACGCGGCGGGTTCAAGTATTGGTCGTAACCCTGCTGATTGGAGAGAAGTGTGCGGATGGGACGAAGAGAGCAAAACGGGAGTCGAGTGTCGGCAACGCTTGAATTCGAGGCCGATGCGACGGTGGAGAACGAGAGCACCGTGTCGGTGTGTGGCTAGTCTGCCTGATTCTCCATTCTGATCCTGGGAAGACTGTCGATTCCGCGTCCTCAAAGGCGGTAGCTGGCACCTTCGAGCGTCAACACGTCGGCGTGATGGACGATCCGGTCGATCATCGCGGCGGCGACGGCCTGATCACCGAAGACTCGACCTGACCTTCGTCGCCCGGCGGGACCGCTCCGCGGGGCATCGTGGCTTTCGACGCCGCGACCCGTTCGGCGAATCACGCCGAAATATAGCGACGCACAGTTGATTCCGATACCGGGACACCGTGGTCGTCGCGCAGCCGTTGGGCGATCGTTGCTACGGTCACCGACTCGTCGAGCTGGCCTTCGATCCAGGTGTGGTGGGCGGCGATCGCCGGCCAGGTCACCGCCCGCGCCGTCGGGTCCACCACTTAGCCTCGATCCACCGATGAGCCTTCGGCGGGTGGCGTCGGCGTGATGGGCGCGGCGTGATCGGCTGCGGGCAGGGGTGAGTTCCGGGCGTCTCATCCCGGTTGTCCACTTCGTTCTCGGTCGTGCCGCTGGTGGCGGCGGTGGTCAGCTGGCCGCGGCCGGTGGTGGTGGTGCGTGCGTCGCGGTGAAGAGTCGGTCGAACGCGGTCTGCCAGGGCCAGGCGTCCGGCAGGTGCAGGATGATGCGGCGCGCCGTCCGTGCCAGTCGTGCCGGCACTGAGATGAGGGTGCGGCGAATCGTCGCGGTCGTTGCCCGGGCGAGCCGCCCGCCTCGGTCGGCGATGAGTCCAGCGGCGCGAGTGAGGTTGAATGCGATCACGGCGAGGACGAGCCATGCGCTGTTCGCGGTGAACACTCCCGAGGGCAGGTGAGCGAGCGGGCCCGCCTTCAGGTCGGCGTGAACTTGCTCGATGATCGCGTGCCCGCGGTGGGTCTTGTCCGCCGCGACGGTTCCCATTGTCTGCTTGTCGGTGGTGGTGAAGAACGCGTGGTGCCGGTAGCTGTCGAACAAGGTCGGCTGCTCGACCTGCTTGGGGTTCAGGTCTGGGATCCGTCGGACCACCAGTCGTCCTTCAACCCGTTCGGCGATCTTCCGGGAACGGAACGCGACGAAGGGCACCTCGGCGACCTCGGCCTTCGAGATCCACCGGCCCGTGACCTCGTCACGGATCGCGTTCGGGTACTCGATCGTCTCCCACCCGTCCTCGGGGATCGTCGCGATCGCCGTCTTCACCGCGGGGTCCATCCGAACGGTGATGGACACGTCCGCGCCGGCCTTGATCGCGGTGCCGATGGTGGCGTGGCCGTAGAACGCGGAGTCCGCCCGCAGCAACGGCCGAACACTGCTGCCCAGGTCCATGCGGCGAAGCGTGGCGAGGGTGTCGGCGACGATCCTGGCCGCGCCTTTCGGGGAACCGGTCTTCCCCTGCCGCAACCGCTGGGCGAGGATCACCGGCGCTGAGGTCGTCGTCGACGCTGTCGCGACGAGGGCGTTGAGGCCGCGGACGCCGGAGTACCCGAACGACGCTCCCTGCTTCTGGTACCCGTGGACCTCGATGATCGTGTCGTCCACGTCGACCATCACCCGCTCACCGTCCCGGATCTGCAGCAGCGGCGCGGCCGATGCGAGGTTCACCAGCGTCCGTGAGGCGACGGCATCGAGCTGGCGGACGTGCCCGAACCGGAACTCCCGCAGGAACGAGCCCAGCGTCGACGGTGCATACGTCCGATCGAACAACCGGCCCATCCCGCCATGACGCAGCAGATTCATGTCGTCGATCGAGTCCGCGCCAGCGAGCATCCCCGCGACCAGCGCCATCACCTTGCCGCCGGCGTTCGCACCCTTGTCCGTCGGGACGCTCAATCGCGACTGCGCGAGCTCATCAAGCCCCGCAGAACGGGCAAGACGGAGCATCGGGACCAGCCCCGCGACCGACACGAGATTCGGATCATCGAACACAGCCGACACGGCAACGGGAGCATGCTTGAATTGCACCTACGAGATGCCTCTCAGACTCGGGAAATAGGACCTTAGACAAGCTCTATTCTTCCTGGTCAGAGGGGCATTTCTGCGTTACGACGCCAACTCAGCAAGCCTCCCCATCGGTGGATCGAGGCTTAGGGGAACCAGGCCCCGATCAACTCGCACCACAGGTTCTCGTCGAATTTGTGGCCGTCGCCGGGGGCAGCCCCGCCTCCAGCGCAGGGGCCAGGTACTTGCGGATGGGGAATTGCATGACCGCTGACAACCGCAGGAACCGCATGGTTCGATCCGGTCAGCGGAGACGAGGGTAGCGACACGCGGGCCGAGATATCTGTGTGGCACTCGGGGGATCGAAGGTCGCGGTTGGTGGGCTGTCGGTCGTGAACTCGTGCGCTCGAGGTTGGGCGTGGCCCCTGAAGAGTGGACACTTGGGTGTGTTCGTTAGGCGGCCTGATCCAGGGTAGACATGCGGTCGGTCTCGTAGTCAATTGGTGATCGGTTCTGCAATGCCGAGTGCTTTCTACGGGTGTTGTAGCGGGTGATCCAGCGGAAAACCTCGGTGCGGCATTGTGCTTCGTCGAGCCAGCGTTTCGCCCCCTGAAGCGTCTCCCGTTTCAAGGACGCGTTGAAGGACTCGGCCATCGCGTTGTCGGCGCTCGACCCGATTCGGCCCATCGATTGCCGCACGCCGTGCCGGCGGCATGTCGCCTGGTAGTCCGAGGACGTGAATTGACGTCCGTGATCCGAGTGGAAAATTGCTCCTTCCAGCGATCCTCGTGCCGCGGCCGCGTTGTCGAGCGCGTTCTCGACGAGTTCGGTACGCATGTGATCTGCGATCGACCAGCCGACGAGGCGCCTGGAACACACGTCGATCACGGTCGCCAGGTAGAGGAACTTACCGGTGCCCCTGTGTGGAAGGTAGGTGATATCGCCGACGAAAACGCTCCCGGGCTCGGCAGCGGTGAAATCGCGCTTGACCAGGTCTCCGAAGACCTGCGCCCCAGGATCTTTGATCGTCGTGTTCTTCGGTTTACGCAGGTGCACGCCGACAATGTTGTTGCATCGCATCAACCGCGCCACCCGCTTGTGGTTCACCGTGCCCGGCACCTGGTCATCATCGGCCAGTTCGGCGGTCATCCGCCGGTAGCCCAGCGTGTGGTCCCATTCCTGGTGATGGGCACGTATTCGGTCCACCAGCGCCGCATCGGCCTCCTGCCGGGCCTGGCGTGCCGCCTTTCCGGCTCGCCACTTGTAGTAGCTCGACCGGTGGATGCCGAGCACCGTGCACATCCGCTTCACCTCATGGGCGTCTCGGTGGTCATCAACGAACCAGAAGCGGATCACCAGTTCGTCTCTGCCGCGAAATACTTCGTGGCCTTGCGCAGGATGTCTCGCTCCTCGCTGAGCCTGTCGTTTTCCGCGACCAGAGCCTGGTTGCGGGCCCGGACCTGCTCAATCTCGGCTTGCATTCGCGCGAGTTGATCCTGCGGCGTCTCGGAGGCCCCGCGCTCTGGCGTGGCCTCGGACTGCGCCGACGCGGCCTTCTTACGCGCCTGGTGCACCCATGTCTTCAACGACCCCCGAGCGACTCCCAGATCCGCGGCCAACGTCGAGTACGACGCATCCGGACGAGTCTCGTAAAGCCGGACAGCATCGGCTTTGAACTCATCCGAGTACTTCTTCTTCGTCATGATGATGTCCTGCATTCTCCGGCCCAGTATGGGCCAGTCTCAGCGTGTCCACCACCCAGGGGCTATCCCCGTCATTCATTCGTGCGCTTCAGGACATGTTCGTTCTCTGCTCGGCCACCTAGTGTTCCACCTCACAGCGATGCGACGGGGTTGCTCAACCGTCATCCAGATTGAACTTTGAAAGGTGGCTGTCGGCGTGGCTGGTCTGCAAACAGTGCAAAAGATTGGTCCGGTGCTCGATCTGTTCACAGTTCAGCGTCCGGAATGGGGTGTTTCCGAAGTTGCAGCGGCCATCGACGTGCCCCGGTCGAGTGCTCATGCATTGCTGGCCAGTCTCGTCGACACCGGGTTGTTGCAGTGCCGGAATCGCGGCCGATACCGGCTCGGCTGGCGCATCGTCGAATTGGGGGAAACACTCCGCAGCACTGTGGACGTACGGTCCTGTTCCGCTCCTGTGTTGGAAGAGCTGGTCGAAAACTATGGAGAAACGACACACTTGGCCATCATGGAACGCTGGAGTGTCCTCTACGTCGACAAGGTGATCGGTACGCACAACATCACCGTGCAGGGGGCTCGAGTGGGCACCCGGCTCGATGCCCACTCCACAGCTGTGGGCAAGGTCCTGCTCGCGCAACTCGACAAGACTGAATTGCAGCGGTACTTGACAGCGCGTCCGTTACGTCGATTGACACCGTCGACGACTACGAGTCCGCATGCGCTCGCCGATGCTCTCGAAATGACTCGCATGGCTGGTGTCGCGGTGGACATGGGCGAGACGGTGTCGGAGGTGCACTGTGTCGCCGCACCGGTACGAGACGACATGGGTTCGGTGGTTGCTGCAGTGAGCATAAGTGTTCCGGCCACCCGATTCGCTTCGCGGCGAGCTCAACTCGAGCGTGCTGTGATCGCTGCCGCCAACAAGATCACTCGCTCTATTGCCGAGGCGGCGGACATCGTTCCACTCGAATCCCGGAACCACCCATCGCTGGAGCCGGTCGGTAGCTGTCCCCGAGCGTCCTGACATCTGTATCAACCGCACGACACAACCGAGGAACTATGGATATTGCTGTTCAGAAGGCAGCGGATCGTCTGCTCGACGCGTATCGCACCGCCGAGCCGATCGACCCGCTGACGCCCGAGTATCCCGACGCGTCCCTAGAAGTGGCATACCGCATCCAGCAGGCGCAAGTAGAGCAGTGGACGTCGGCCGGCGATGTAGTCAAGGGACACAAGGTAGGCCTCGCGTCGCGAGCAATTCAGCGACAGATGGGGGTCGACCAGCCCGAGGGGTAAGTCCCCTGGGGTGGTGTGAAACCGGGCTCCCGAATCGGGACCGTGTCGGTCCTGAACGTAGAAGGGCCACCGCGTGAAGCTGTGTGGGTAACGACCAAGAAACTCACACGAGAAAGACACCGCGATGGCCCTGGACCAGTCTGCCCTACTCGAGCTCACCGAGTCGCTACGCACCGCCGACGGCGGCGACATCATGCGCACCCTGCTCGCCACGATTCTGCAAGCGTTGGTCGACGCCGAGGCGACCGCCCATATCGGTGCCGGACGCTACGAACGGACCGACACCCGCACCACCAGCAGAAACGGTACCCGCGACAAGACTGTCTCGACCACCAGCGGCGACGTGACGGTGAAGATTCCCAAGCTTCGGCACGGCTCGTTCTTCCCGTCGCTGCTGCACCCACGCCGTCGCATCGACCAGGCCCTGCATGCGGTGATCATGGAGGCCTACGTGCACGGCGTCTCGACCCGCAAAGTCGACGACCTGGTCGTCGCACTGGGTGCCGACACCGGAATCTCCAAGTCCGAGGTATCACGGATCTGCGGGGACCTGGACGACGAGGTCCGCTCGTTCAACACTCGTGAACTCGATGTCCACGCCTACCCGTACGTGTTTCTCGATGCCACCTACTGCAAGGCCCGCGTCGGTGGGGACAACCGCGGCAAGGGCGCGAAGGTCGTGTCCCAAGCGGTGGTCATCGCCACCGGTGTCGCCGCCGACGGCCGGCGGGAGGTCCTCGGCTGCGCGGTCGGCGACAGCGAGACCGAGGTGTTCTGGGCCGAATTCCTGCGGAGCCTGCGCGAACGTGGTCTGCACGGGGTGCAGTTGGTGATCTCCGACCACCACCGCGGTCTGATGAACGCGATCGACAAGGTGTTGGTGGGGGCGGCGTGGCAGCGGTGCCGGGTGCATTTCCTGCGCAACGTCGCCGCCCGGATCCCCAAAGGCCAGTTCGAGATGGTCGCCGCGGCGATACGCACCATCTTCTCCCAGCCCACCGGGATGCTGGTGCGCGACCACGTGGACACCGTCGCCAGCACCTTGGAGTCGCAATTCCCGACGGTGGCAGCGATGCTGATCGAGTGCAAGGAACAGATCACTGCGTTCGCCGACTTCCCCGAGGCGCACTGGAAGAAAATCTGGAGCACCAATCCGATCGAGCGGCTCAATCGGGAAATCAAGCGCAGAACCGACGTAGTCGGGATCTTCCCGAACCCCACCGCACTGTTGCGGCTGGCCACCTGTGTGCTCATCGAAGCACACGAGGAATGGCAGGTCAGTGATCGTCGCTACCTGTCGGAAGAGTCGATGACATTGCTGTCCCCGCCGGCACCGACCGTCCTCGACGCAGTCCGACCCGCCCGTCCCGGAGAGGTGGTGGACGAGCAGACGCCCCTTACGGCATAATCAACACAGCCTCACAGCGCAACGCGCACAACGGTTTACACCACTTCACGGGGCTCAATCAGCCCGACTTCGGGCATCTCACCCAGAGCATGTTTCATCTGGAGCACCATCCCATCGCCAGCGGCACATTTCTGCAACCGCGTATCGAACCGGAGATTGCATTCGTCCTTGGTCGTCCACTGGCCGGCCCAGGCGTGACTGCCGCAGAGGCAGCGCGGGCAGTGGATTTCGTCCTGCCTGCGCTGGAGATCGTGGATTCGCGGATCAAGGATTGGAAGATCGGAATTTTCGACACCATCGCCGACAACGCTTCATCCGGCGGGGTCATACTCGGCAGTTGCCCGGTCTCGTTGGACCAGCTGGATCTGCGTCTGGCTGGCTGTAACCTGCACATCAACGGCGAGCTCGTCGCAACCGGTGCCGGTGGCGCAGTTCTCGGGTCACCGCTCAGTGCGCTGGTGTGGCTGGCCAACACGGTGGGTCCGCTCGGCGTGACCCTCGAGCCGGGGCACGTGGTGCTGCCCGGCTCGATGACCGGTGCGTATCCTGTCGCACCCGGCGATTCCATCGTTGCGACTATCAGTGGGCTCGGCACCGTCACCGCCGTGCTCGGCGGAAAGGACGAACAGTGACCGAGCAACTATGGAGCCCGGCCAAAGTGGCCGATGTTCTTATACGAGCGGAGGATAGCGGCGTCGCGCAGACGTCGATTCTCGCAGAATGGGACGGTCTCGATCTGGCCGCGGCATATGAGGCTCAAGATATTGCGCTGCAAATGCGGATCTCGCGGGGGGAGAGGGTCACCGGTGTCAAACTGGGTGTGACCTCCAAGGCGAAGCAGCGTCAGGTGGGAGTCGACTCGCCGTCGACGGCGTGGTTGACGGACGCGATGATCCTTCCGATCGGTGAGCCGGTGCCCCGGGAGAAGATGATCCACGCGCGTGCCGAACCGGAGATTGCGTTCGTCATGGGACGTCGACTCGAAGGGCCCGGGGTCTCGGCGGCGACTGCGCTCGCGGCGGTCGACCATGTGGTCGGTGCGATCGAAATCATCGACAGCCGGTTCTCGGGTTACAAGTTCTCCATGATGGATGCTGTCGCGGACAACAATTCGTCCGGCCGGTACGTCACCGGTCCCATCAGTGTGCGGCCGGACTCGCTGGACCTCGGTCTCGAAGCCTGCTTGCTCGAAGTGGACGGAGAGATCGTCGATTCGGCGACAGGAGCTGCTGTGCACGGCCATCCGGCGGAGGCGCTGGCTTTCGCGGCGAACACCCTCGCCGAGCGTGGCCTGGCAATCGAGCCGGGCTGGGTGATACTCACCGGGGGGATGACGGATGCGGTTCCGGTCCGGCCGGGGGCGCGGATCGCTGCTCACTTCACTCATCTCGGTACCGTAAATGTGTCAGGAGGCTGATGATGCCGTTCATCGAGGTGACTATTTCCGCAGGGCGTTCGCCCGAACAGCTCCGCGCACTGATACATGAACTCACCTTTGCCGCCCAGCGGGCCGTGGACGCGCCGTTGAGCAACATTCGGGTGGTGCTGCGTGAAGTTCCGGCTACTCACTTTGCCGCCGGTGATGTGACGATTGCAGAACGATCTCCTGCTCAATGACTTTCGTTTGATTCTCCCGAACGATTCTCGTGTCAATGCAAGCGAGTCGGGACAAGACGATGAGTGCAAGGGACACGTAGACCGGAGTTGGGGCGGACTGCCCTGTTCCTTTTCTCGTTCGGGGAGTCGCTATGACGACGGCACGTCGTCGCCGGCAATGCCTTGACCGGGGACAGACGAGCAACGTCGCAGATGGCTGCGGTTGGACGTCGCAGGCGAGATCGTCGGAAATCTACGAGGGAGTCGACGAGATTCAACGCTGGTGCTGGCGCGTCCGATTTGCGGACGCGCCAGCACGCCGGGTAGACGAGATTGCTCAACAGCTTGCCGGCGGTTGCTGAACACCGTTGCGGGAGTGCGAAAACCGCTATTGGATACACGATGACGGCTACAGGTCAGAACGTGGCGGTCTGGTCACCTGTTGTCGCTGCTGGTGCTGGTGCCGAGTTGCTGCATGCGGAAATGCAGTGGGCTGGTCCCGAAGCGACGTCGGAACGCTCGACTGAAATGCGAGACATCGCGGAAACCTACGCGGACGCTGATGGTAGAGATCGTGGCGTCGGTGCTCAGCAAGAGTTTGCGAGCTCGCTCGAGCCGCTGTTGATTCAGCCGTGTGCGTGGTGTCGTGCCTGTTGCGCTGAATAGTTTGTGGATGTACCGCACGGACATTCCCAGTTCGGCTGCAAGGTCGCTGATCGAGTAATCGGGGTCTGTCATGTGTCGTTGCATTGCCTGCTGTATGACTCGAAAGTCCTTGTTGTGAACTCGTTTGGTGGTGTTGAACGGAGTTGTGCGTTCACTGATGGCGGATACGAGTAGGTCCATCGCGCACGCGGCAACGGAGGCTGAGGAGTTGGGCGAAAGAAGGGAGTCGTCAGTTGCCATGTCGACGAATAGGCGAGAGACGTATCGGCTGATGCCGCTGCGGCCGGAAAAACCTTCACCGGTAATCTCCGCTACGGCTTCCAGGGGAAGATGTGGCGCAAACACCGCGCGCGGCGCGCGGACGACAATCTGCTCGAACTCGGTCTGGGCGTCGACGATGAACGGCGCCGATGAGTCGAGGATTCCGAACGCCCCGCTTTCGAGCTTTGCGGACCGAGAGTGTTGACCGATGACCGCTGTACCGCTCGTGATCAAGCACAGTAGGTAGTCGTCGTTGGGATCGGACGAGATCATGTTCGGGGTGCGGATTACTGTGTGTGGGTCTGCGCGTACGACACTGACTGTGACGTCGACGAAGGGACGCACCGATAGTTCCGCCCCGAACGAGTCCGATATGTCAGGCCAGTCGACGTCGAGTTCGCAGTATGTCGAGTCGAGTGTGTCTATCCACCGCGAACGTACCTCGCTCGATTCGAGCTCGCGTGTGCTGATTACGACCTTGGCGCTGGCCTTGTCGGTGCAATCGGAGTCATTGTTCTGTGCACTGTCGGGCATGTCGCTGCTCACCTCCATATTCTAGTGTTGCAGATCACACCGGCTTCGAATATAGGAGGTATTCGCTCCCCGGAGTCACGCCCACAGCTTCCGCGTCCGCACTCGTCCCGAACGGAGTAGATCGTGACCCGCGCTGCTCCGCCTGGGGCGATTGGATCACCTGAAGGAGTGACACCGACCGGAACCCCATGACGCTCGACTTCGCCGCGAAGCACCCGTGTCCTACGTCCGCGTAGTCGGCATGCATCTGGTGTCGATCTCGCGAACTGTCTCGACGGAAGAGTTCGCGGTAGAGGGCGCAGGACCGGCTCGACTGTCGGCATGAGCCGCGGAGGTGACCCGGAGCGAATCGGGCCACCTGTGTAGGTCAGCGGTGTTCGGTTCGATAACGGCCAGGGCTGGAACCGTATGCGGCGCGGAATGTGCGGCTGAAATGGGACACATCGCGAAAGCCTGATTGCTCACTCACTTCGGCGACTGTCAGATCGGTGCTCAGGAGGTACTTACGTGCTCGCTCCACCCGTGTGCGGTACAGCCAGGCGCGGGGGGTCGTGCCTTGCTCACGGAAGAGGTTCTGAATGTGTCGCACAGACATCCCCGCTTCTGCAGCGACCCTGGATAGTGATAAAGCGGGATCGTGTAGCTGTCGCTCGACGATCCGCTGCACTTCGGCCAGATCACGTGCGTGACTGATCTTCGTCGGGTCGGTCTCGGTGGCGCTGTCGGTGAGGGCGGTGACCAGCAGGTCGAGAGCGACGGATGATATCGAGACCGCTGACCTCGTCGGCAGTGTCCGGTCCTGTTCGGCGACGTCGAGGAGGAACCTGCTCACGAGTCGGCCCGTTCCCGAGATCCCACTGATGGGCAGCCCGGTTCCCTGCTCGAGTACTCGCTGGGGTAACCGCGCTTCGAGCAGGGGTCTGGGAGTGTCGATGACGACCTGACGAAAATTCGACTCGGCTTCGAATTCGAACGGGGCGGCGCAGTCCAGTAACGCGAACGATCCCTGCTCGAGAACTCCGCTGCGTCCGTTTTGGGTGACGCGGACGTTACCGTCGGTCACCACCAACACGAGGAAGTCTCCCGCGTCGTCCGAACGCACCATCGCCGGCGAACGGATGACCGAGTGGACGTCCGCGCGCATCGTGCTGACATGCAGTTCTCCGATGGGATGACCGCCCCATTCTGCGATGAACGGTTGGCGTGGATTGGGCCATGCCACGTCCGACTCGCAATAGAGGGTGCCGACTGTGTTCGCCCACAGATTACGGCCTTCCGTGGAGTCGAGTCCTCGCGTATCGAGAGATACCACAGTGGGTTTGGTGGATTTACGCGTGGAGTCACTCCATCGTTCGCGCTCAGTCATGTTTATCGGTACCTCCGGAATCTAGTGTTCCGTGTCACAGGGAGCTGGCTCTGTACGGACCGTCGAGTGCGGAATTTCCTCGGAGCGGCGCCTGGATTCGCATCGGCCGAGAACACCGTCTCGGTCTGAGCTCGACAACAGGAGTGAGCACGTGACGACGCCAACTATTCTCGAGACCTCCACCGGAACCCCCAACGATGTCCGGCCGATGACCGGCGCGGAGTACATCGAGTCCTTGAAGGATGGACGCGAAGTGTATTTCCGCGGAGAACGTGTCCCGGATGTCACGACTCATCCGGCTTTCCGGAATTCGGTTCGCTCGATCGCTCGGATGTACGACGCGCTTCATACCCCCGAAGCCCAGGGGGTGCTGGCGGTGCCGACCGATACGGGTAACGGTGGATTCACGCACCCGTTCTTCAAGACCGCCCACAGTTCCGACGATCTCTTCTGTCCCGCGACGCGATCGTCGCGTGGCAACGTGAGGTGTACGGGTGGATGGGCCGGTCGCCCGACTACAAGGCCTCTTTCCTCGGGACCCTCGGTGCCAACGCGGACTTCTACGGTGAGTACAGGCAGAACGCACTCGACTGGTACAAGAAGGCGCAGGAGCGGGTGCTCTATCTCAATCACGCGATCGTCAATCCGCCCATCGACCGTGATAAGCCTGCCGACGAGACCGCGGACATCTGCGTACATGTGGTGGAGGAAACCGACGCCGGCGTGATCGTTTCCGGCGCCAAAGTGGTGGCGACCGGGTCTGCGATCACCAATGCCAATTTAATCGCCCATTATGGACTTCCGCTGCGCAACAAGAAGTTCGGGTTGATCTTCACTGTTCCGATGGACTCTCCGGGCTTGAAGCTGTTCTGTCGGACGTCCTACGAGATGAACGCTGCAGTGATGGGCAGCCCGTTCGATAATCCCTTGTCGAGCCGCTTCGACGAGAACGACGCGATCATGGTGTTCGATCGTGTGCTGGTTCCGTGGGAGAACGTGTTTGCCTATGACGCGGACACCACGAACGGATTTGTGACGAAGTCCGGGTTCATGGCTCGGTTCATGTTCCATGGTTGTGCACGCTTGGCGGTCAAGCTCGACTTCATCGCCGGCTGTGTTCTGAAGGCGGTGGAGACGACAGGTACCAACAATTTTCGTGGTGTCCAGATGCAGATCGGCGAGATCCTCAACTGGCGCGATATGTTCTGGGGCTTGTCGGATGCGATGGCCAAGTCTCCCGATGAGTGGGTGAACGGGGCTGTGCAGCCGAACCTGAACTACGGTCTGGCCTATCGCACGTTCATGGGGGTGGGCTATCCGCGGATCAAGGAGATCATCCAGCAGACGCTCGGTAGCAGCTTGATCTACCTGAATTCGCATTCGAGCGACTGGGGTAACCCCGACATCCGGCCCTACCTCGACCAGTACGTGCGCGGGTCCAACGGCATCACCGCGATCGATCGTGTGCAGCTGCTCAAGCTGCTGTGGGATGCCGTGGGCACCGAGTTCGGAGGTCGGCACGAGCTGTACGAGCGCAACTACGGTGGCGACCACGAGGCCGTCCGCTTCCAGACATTGTTCGCCTACCAGGCCCAGGGACTGGATACCGAGCTCAAGGGCTTCGCCGAGAAGTGCATGTCCGAGTACAACGTCGACGGGTGGACACGTCCGGACTTGATCAGCAATGATGATCTGAAGATCGTGCGTGGTTGAACGGGACGCGACGATGACGAGCACGACCATGACCGACAACACCCCGAACGGCGGAATCGAGGTCACACCCCTACAGATGCGGAAGGCCCTCGGCCGGTTCGCCAGCGGCGTCACCATCGTCACCACCGCCGAAAGCGAGGACGACGCGTCGTGCACGGTATGACGGCCAACGCATTCACCTCCGTTTCGCTCGACCCCCCGCTTGTTCTGATATCCATCGCGAACCGAGCCAAGATGAACGAGCGGATCAACAAGACCGGCAAGTACGGTGTTTCGATCCTGGCGACAGATCAGGAGCCGTTGTCACTGCACTTCGCAGGAGCTGCCCATCAACCCGATCTGGTGCGATTCGTCTGGCGCCGGGAGGTTCCTCTCCTCGAAGGCGCGCTGGTGCACCTGGCCTGTTCGGTGGACGCCTCGTATCCCGCCGGTGACCACATGTTGCACGTGGGCCGAGTGGAGCAACTGTGGTATGACGACGGACATCCGCTCGTCTTCTACACCGGTAGCTTCCGGTCGCTCGAGTTGCTGCGCGACGACCCGTGGGGATTCTGAGTAAACCCCTCGGACAGGGGGTGGGATTGCCGAAGGTCGATCCCACCCCCTTGCGGTGTCGGGTAGATCAGATGGACGATCCGCTGTCCGCGCGAGCGGCGATCTCGTCGGCGCGTACCCCCGCTGCTGAGTGGCCGCCGATGAACCAGTTCGCCGGGTCCACCTCGATGATCCGACCACGGACGGCCGAACGCGGCACCCCGAGTACATCGACGATCAGGTCGGTGAACCGGGCCGCGAGCTCCTCGCGCTGTGCGCGAGGACGACCCGCCAGCACGATGGCTGTAAAGTACGGTGCAGCCGTGCTGCTCTCGGAGGCAACCGCGCCGGCGACCGCGACATCATCGGTGGTGTAGCGGACGATGAAGGTCCGAACTCGCTCGAGCGGGGAGTCGAGAACCTCCGAATAGCAGTGGCTCGCCTCGACAAGCAGACGGTGCCGCTGCTCGACGGTGAACCGTCCGTCGAGCAGATGGAAATGTGCAACAGGCATGAGAGGGCCTTTCGGGAGTGGTGCTCTATTGGACGCCGTGGCGTGTGCCGGCGTCGACGTTGAGGACGCTGCCGTGCAGCACGCTCGCCTCGGGGGCGAGCAGCATCTCGAGGATCCAGCCGAGCTCGTCCAGCGTCGGTAACCGGCCGAGCGTGGTCTTGGCGCGGTAGCGCTCCCAAATGGTGTCGAGATCGCGGCCGGTCTCGGCTGCTTCGGTTTCGACGAATTTGCGGAGCCGTGGCGTGTCGACCGGGCCGGGCGCGATGGTGTGTGTGGTGATGCCCTTCGGTCCGTACAGGGCGCTGAGCTGGCGCATCAGATTGAACACTGCGGCGTTGACGGTGCCCGGCGCGGCGTCGAGCGGGCCGGGTTCGAAACCGAGCGATCCGGCGACGGCGACGAATCGCGATCCGGGGACCAGCTGGCCGCGGACTGCGTGCAGCAGCCGTACCAGCCCGCCGACCTTGATGTTCGCCCCTACAGCAAGCTCGCCGGGGCTGATGGTGTCGGCGGAACCACGTACCGGCAGACCCGCGGCGAACACGGCCATCCGGATCGGCGCGTCGACATAGGCGGAGATCGCCTCGATCGCACTGTCGTCGCTGATGTCGGCGACACAGGGGATGATCAGGCTGTTTTCGGCTGCAAGGGTTTTGAGGTCTTCGGCGTTGCGCGCGACCGCGATCACGCGTAGGCCTCGACGGACCAGGCGTCGGGTGAACTCGGTGCCCATCGCACCGGTGGCGCCGACGACGACACACAACTTGGGGCAGGTCACGGGTGATTACTCCTCGGGGAGAAGCGGGGACGGCCGGTGCAGCACCTACTGCACCGGCCGCCCACGTGGATGAGTCGAAGGACCGGATCAGCCGCGCAGCCGAAGGGTCACGGCGCGCGGTTCGGTGAAGAAGTCGCGGGAGTACTGACCGCCTTCACGTCCCAGGCCGCTGGCGCCTTCGCCTCCGAAGGGGAGACGCAGGTCGCGTTCGAAGAAGCAGTTGATCCATACGGTGCCGGCCTTCCAGCGCGCGGCCATCCGGTGGGCGCGGTCGAGGTTCTGGGTGAACAGCATCCCGGCCAGGCCATAGCGTGAGTCGTTGGCGATGCGCAGTGCCTCGTCTTCTGTGTCGAAACCCAGGACGGTTTCGACGGGCCCGAAGATCTCCTCTTGCGCGGTCCGGGAGTCATTGGTCAGCCCAGTGATGACGGTGGGGGGATAGTAGAAGCCCTTGGCGTGGGCGTCGCCGGTCAGACGGGCGCCGCCGGTGACGACTTTCCCGCCTTCCTGCTGCGCGAGTTCGACATAGCCGTGGACTTTGTCGAGATGGCGTTGTTCGATGAGCGGGCCGATGAAGTTCGACGGATCCTTCGGATCGCCGACGCTGAGCGTGTTCGCCTCGTCGACGAACCGCTCGAGGAACTCGTCCATGATGCTGTTCTGCACGAGCAGTCGGGATCCGGCCAGGCACACCTGTCCGTTGCCGCCGAAGATCGCACGGATCGACATCGGTACGGCCACGTCGAGGTCGGCGTCGGCGAAGATGATGTTTGCGGACTTTCCGCCCATCTCGGCCGAGACCGGCGTGTGGTTGGGTGCTGCTGCCTGAAGGATCTTGACTCCTGTGGCACTCGACCCGGTGAAGGTGATCCGGTCGACTCGCGGATCGGAGGTCAGCGGGCCGGCGACGGCTTCGCCACCGAAACCGTGTACTACGTTGAGTACTCCGTCGGGCAGTCCGGCTTCGAGTGCGAGTTCGGCGAAGCGGTGTGCAGTCAGTGGGGTTTGGGGTGCCGGTTTGAGGATTGCGGTGTTACCGAACGCCAGGGCGGGCGCGATCTTCCAGGTGGCCAGCATCAGGGGTGCGTTCCAGGGGCTGATCGCCGAGACCACGCCGGCAGGCGGGTAGAGCACGTAGGACAGCAGATCCCCGTCGGGGTAGGCCTCGTTGGCGGCCATCGACGCGTAGTCGGCGAAGAACCGCAGGTTGTGCGCCACGCGCGGGATTTCGGCGTGCAGGGACTGGTTGATGCCCTTACCGCCGTCGCGGGTTTCGAGCTGGGCGAGTTCTTCGCGGTGCTCGTCGACCTTGTCGGCGACCGCGTGCAGGATCTTTGCGCGTTCCTTCGGCGACATCTGTGGCCAGGGCCCGCTGTCGAAGGCGTGGCGGGCGGCGGTGATCGCAGCTTGTCCGTCTTCGGCGGTGCCCTTGGGTACGACACCGAGTAGCGACCCGTCGTGCGGATCGATCGATTCGAAAGTTGCTCCGTCCGATGCGTGCTTCCATTCGCCGCCGATGAGATGACGGACCTGTGTGGTCGACGGTGCGTTGTGGGTGTGGGTCATGACAGTCTCCTGTGTCAGACTCCGGCGCGGGCCGGGAGTTCGTAGGTGCGGCCGGCGAGCTCGGAAGCGACGTCGATGATCATGTCCTCCTGGCCGCCGATGACACCGCGTCGGCCGAGTTCGATCAGGATGTCGCGGGTGGAGACACCGAATTTCTTCGCGGCGCGTTTGGTGGGGTGGAAGAATGTCGAGTAGACACCGGCGTAGCCGAGGATCAGTGCGGTCTCGTCGACGATCTGGGGTTCTTTCATCAGCGGCGCGACGATGTGCTCGGCGGTGTCGATGAGTGTGAACAGGTCGACGCCGGTGTCCCAGCCGGCTCGTTCGAACGCGGCGGCCAATACCTCGGTCTGGGCGTTGCCGGCGCTGGCGCCGAGCCCGCGCAGAGATCCGTCGATGAATGTCGCCCCGTTCTCCGCGGCGGCCAAAGCGTTGGCGATACCGACCCCGAGGTTGTTGTGGGCGTGGAAGCCGATGTCGGCGGAGATCGCCTGCCGCAGCGCGGCGACGCGCTCGCCGGCGTGCTGCGGCACCATGGCGCCGGCAGAGTCGACGACGTAGACGACGTCGGCGCCGTAGGAATCGAGCTTGGCGGCTTGCTCGGCGAGCGGCTCGGGGTCGAGTTTGTGGCTCATCATTAGGAACGTCATGACGTTGAGGCCGTGTTCTTTCGCCCATTCGATGGGTTGCTGGCCGCAGTCGGCTTCGGTGCAGTGCACCGCTACCCGGACGGTTTTGATGCCCGCGTCGATCGCTCTTTGCAGTTCGGCGAGGGTAGCGATGCCTGGCACGTAGAGCGCGGCGATGTCGGCGTTGTCGACGGCGTCGACCGCGGCGCGCACGTACTCGGGGTCGGTGGCGGCGGCGAAGCCGTACTGGATGGACGAGGCGCCGAGGCCGATGCCGTGGGCGACCTCGATGGTCGGGATGCCGGCCTGATCGAGTCCGCGGGCGATATCGGCGACGTTCTGCGTGGTGAACTGATGCGAGACCGACGACATGCCGTCGCGCAGTGTGGTGTCGACGAGGGTGACCTTGCGGGGTGTATCGGTGGTGGCGGTGGTGGTCACTGGATTGCTTCCTTGACGAGGGTGCGCTGGGCCATGACGTCGGCGACCTGCACGGCGGCGGCAGTGATGATGTCGAGATTTCCGGCGTAGGTGGGCAAGAAGTCGCCGGCGCCGACGACCTCGAGCATGACGGTGACCTGGTCGCCGTCGACGTCGACCAGGCGCAGGGTGTAGCCGGGGACGTACTGCTGGACCTTGGCGACCATGTCGATCACTGCGCGCTCGATCGCGGCCGGGTCGGGGTTGCGGACTTTGGCGTAGACCGTGTCGCGCATGTTCATCGGTGGTTCGGCTGGGTTGATCACCGAGATGGCCTTGGCGTGATCGGCTCCGGCGACCTGGGCAAGTGCCTTGCCGGTTTTCTCGCTGAATTCGCTGAGGTTCTGCCGGGTGCCGGGTCCGGCGCTGTGCGAGGCGATGGCAGCGACGATCTCGCCGTAGGACGCGTCGGCGACCTCGTTGATGGCATACAGGATCGGGATGGTGGCCTGGCCGGCGCAACTGACCATGTTCACGTTCGGCGCGTCCAGGTGCGTGCTGAGGTTCACGGCCGGCACCACGTACGGGCCCACTGAGGCAGGTGTCAGATCGATCGCGCGGATGCCGGCTTCGGCGTAGCGCGGGGCAGCGGCGGCGTGGACTTTCGCTGATGTCGCTTCGAAGACCACGTCGGGAAGGTCGGGCCGGTTGAGTAGCCAGTCGGTTCCCTTTGCGGAGGCCTCGAGGCCTTCCTGTCGGGCTCGTTCGAGCCCCTCGCTGGTCGGATCGATACCGATCATGTACATGGGATCGACGTGCTCGGATCGCAGCAACTTGTACATCAGGTCTGTTCCGATGTTGCCGGATCCGACGATCGCAGCTTTCAATCGACTCATCTGTGCGGCCTTCCCTGAACTCTCGGGTAATGGGCTCGACGCTAGGAAGGGGTTGCTGGTCGGAAGGCGGAAATCCCGTGGTCCTGAACATGTGCGCGGTCGGGAACGTCCCTGTTCGGTTATCCCGGATGTCAGCGACTGCCTGGTTTACATCGCCGCAAGCTCGTGGTCACCACCACGGCCCGGTGCAGCTCGCCCGGACAGCTCAGATCAGGAGTAGCCATGACCGAACTCACTGCTCGATTCGATATCGCGCATCTCGCCCGCACCGAACTGTTCACTCCCAAGCCGCAGGAGACGCTCGACTTCTTCACCAAGTTCCTCGGCATGTATGTCACTCATCGGGAGGGTCAGTCCGTATACCTTCGAGGCTACGAGGATCCGTACCAGTGGAGCTTGAAGGTCACCGAGGCACCCGAGGCAGGAATGGGTCACGCCGCGCTGCGCGCGAGCTCTCCGGAAGCACTCGAACGTCGGGTGGCATCGCTCGAGCAGGGCAACGTCGACGGTAAGTGGAGCGAGGACCAGTTCGGTTACGGCAAGACCTTCGAGTTCCAGTCCCCGGATGGACACAACCTGCAGTTGTTGTGGGAGGTCGAGAAGTACGTCGCCCCGACGGCACTGCAGAGCAAGATCCTTTCGCGTCCTTCCAAGAAGCCGCTGTCGGGTATTCCGGTCAAGCGCATCGATCACCTCAACCTGATGGCGTCGAATGTCACCGCGCTCAAGGAATCGTTCGAGCAGCACCTCGGGTTCCGGACCACTGAACGTGTCGTCGACGGCAACGTCGAAATCGGGGCGTGGATGAGCTCGAACCTGCTCGGTCACGAAGTTGCCTGTATGCGCGACATGACCGGTGGGAACGGCAAGCTTCATCACGTAGCGTTCTACTACGGCACCGGACAGCACCTGGCCGACGCGGTCGAGATGTTCCGTGACTATGACATCCGGATCGAGGCTGGTCCGGATAAGCACGGCATCACCCAGGGGCAGTTCCTGTACGTGTTCGAGCCCGGTGGAAACCGTATCGAGCTGTTCGGTGAAGCCGGCTATCTGCATCTTGATCCTGACGCTGAGACCAAGACCTGGCAGATGTCCGACATCGATACCGGTCTCGCTGTTGGCGGTGCGAAGCTGCCGTGGGAAACGTACTTTACGTATGGCACTCCCAATCCGCTCGCGCTGGATCAGCACATCGAGAAGTTCGCCCACTTCGGTCCCGGCGCGCCGATCGAGGATCCGGATGTGGCTGCTGCCGAGCAGGCCATCCCGGACGACATCGACCACTCGCGGGCGGTTTCCGGTTCGCCCGCCTGATTGGGATCGTGCACCCGCTCAACCGCAATCGTGTGATTGTTGTTGAGAGCCTGAGGTCTCCGATGTGGACAGCGAGTTGAACAACTCTCCACATCGGAGACCTTTGTGTGTACAGGAGCGCTTCCCATACAGAATTGCCGTTGGTGTAGTCGAATCGACGGACTGAGGGGCGATGTCCATCGGCGGGTGGTCTCGAATGAGGTCCGGGGCGGTCGAGTTCTTCCTCTGCTGTGAAGGAAATCGGTGTCGGTTCGGGATGACGGCATTGAGCGTCAACTCCACCCTGGGAAGGGATGCTGGCGCTGATGGCGAAGTTCGCAGGGATACCGTCGCAGCCCAGCTGGGTCCGTTGAGCAGTGCTACCAGATGTCTTGTCTCCCTATCCTGTCAGGAGATGTCATGGAATATCCCATTCGTTATCGAGTATCAGATTCGACGACCGAATCGGTGACCGCACGCGATCTCGAGGTAGTGCTGCAAGCGCTGACCGGTCGCCCTATGGAGGCCGTTGATATCGAGGCTGTCGAGTCTGCTCTCGACCTCGAGAGGATGTCTCGTGTGGGTATCCCGCATCAGTTGTGAAGACATACTGTCGAATTCGATGGTGCATTGCTCTGGTGCACAGTAGAACTGGCCTGTACGAGATGCTTGTGCTCGCCTAGAGCTGTGGCGGGCAGGGGTAGGAATGCGAAAAAGGCCGGCAGTCGCGATACCAAGGATTGTGACGAAGGCCAGGGGTGATGGCCGCCCCTGGTTCGGAGGGGCGATTGCCTGTGAACACGGTGGTCAAGACTGATGGACCGATGCCGTTGGTGAACTGCAGCAGAGCGCAGAGCGAGCTGCCGGGCGAGCCAGCCTCCTCGGATTACTCGGGCTGAAGGCAATATTTCCCGCCACTTGCCATGCTCGATAAATCGGGACTCGGAACATCCGAGGACGCGAGCTGGATACGGTGACGCCTAACCGCGCAGGACCGTGCATCCGCCGACGTCACTGAAGTCGCGCAATTGGGGTTCTTGCATGCTCGGCGGTTCACGGGGGCGGGGTTGCAGAACGGCCTTCGGGTCCAGCTTTGCGGAAGATCTGCGGGTTACGTCCCCGGGCGAATGAACTGGCAACGAACAAAGTCTGGGGCAGCGAGTACATACGCGCTGCCCCAGACTCTTGTCGTGGTGGATCCTGAAGGTCAGAGCACTGCCGGCGCTGTGCTGGTTGCGGGCGTGATGGCGAACTCCTCGCGGAAGATCAATCGAGGAGCCATACGCCTGCGCTTGAGTGCCTTGACTGCCGCATCGACCATCGCGGGTGGGCCGCAAAGGAATGCGCTCATCCCCTTGCACGAGGGAAAGTCGCTGACCACGACATCGGTGACCAGCCCGGTTGCCCCTTCCCACTGCTCCTCGCTGAGAACGGGTCGGTAGTGGAAATGCGGGTGCCGGTGTTCGAGATCGCGGAAGAATTCGACATCGTAGAGGTCTTCCCGCCGGCGGCCGCCGTGGTAGAGGAACAGTTCTGGGACGAGGTCCTCGACGAGGGCGTGTTGGACGATCGATTTCAGTGGAGCCAACCCCGTCCCACCGCCGATCAAGATCGCCGGTTCATCCTGTTTCGCGACGAGATTGAACTGCCCGAGGGGGCCGCGCAGCGAGACTCGTTCCCCGAGCGTCATTGAGCGGAAGATCCACCCATCGGTCGACAACCCGCCCGCGGTGAGCTTGATGTGAAGTTCCAGCCGCCGAGTCTCGGTCGGAGGATTAGCCATCGAGTACTGCCGCGCCCCTGCGTGCTCAGGAACGATGAGTTCGGCGTACTGACCGGCATTGAACTGCATCGGAGTGTCCAACTCGATCACCAGTCTGCGCGTGTTGGCAGCGATGTCGTCCAACACGACGACGGTGCCTTCATAGTCGCGTAGAGGATGACGAGGCACGCCGTCATCGCTGACGTTGCCGAGCGGCTCGACGGTCAAGTCCGAGCGGGGAGTGGCCATACACCCCAGAGCCAGTCCTTCGGCCCTTTCCTCGACGGTCAGGGTGTACTCCGGAGTCTGACGGTGGTCGACCTCACCGCGCAGCACCTTGAGTTTGCATGTCCCGCAGGTTCCCTGAGTGCACGAGTGGGGCAGCCACTCGTTGGCCCGCAGGGCAGCATCGAGAATGGATTGGGTTTCTTCAACGGCAATGTCCGTGTTCTTTCCCTCTATACGGACCAAATATTGATCAGACATTTCCGGTAGCGCTCCAATTCAATATCGATAACCTCGGGTGTTCCCGATGCTCGCCGTATCTGTGCAGATGATTCAGGAGGGGTGAGGTCGAGGTCGCCTACACTTCCCATTCGACCAACAGCTGCTTGGGGCCGCGGAAACCCCATCCCCAAAAGTCCACCTCGTGGGTTTCGTCTCGTTCGATGTTCGGAATTGCCTCGAGCAATTCTTCGAGTCCGATTCGGACGACTGCATTGGCGAAATAGGTTCCGGCGCATGCGTGTTTTCCGCCGCCGAAGGTCATGTTCGGCACCAGGGCACGATCGAGGTCGTATTCGGTGGGGGCGTTGTACGCGTTTTCGTCCTGATTGGCCGAACCGTACGACAGCATCACGATTGAACCCTCAGGAAGCGTGACCCCGCCCACGGTAACTTCTCTCGCGGCGCGCTTGACCGCGGCGGACCAGATCGGGGCAACCCAGCGCATGCCCTCGGATGCGGCGCGGGGGATCAGAGTCGGATCGTCGATGACACGTTCGAGCTGGTCCGGTCGGCTGAACAGTCCGGCCAAGGTCGTGGCCATGGCATGACCGGGCTCCTGCATTGCTCCGAGCAGGAAGACATACAGGTTGGGGTAGATGACGTCGCGACTGCGGGTCTGGCCCTCCGGCATCCCGTCGTGCAGCCAGTGCGAGATGGCTGAATGGTCCGGTTCGACGATCCATTTGTCGATCTTCGGGTCGACATGCGCGATGATTTCCGCTTTGGCGCGGTCGCCGGGGGCGAACCCTTCGGGGTTGGCGAACTCACCGTTTTCGTCGACTGCCGCATTGGTGAACGACACGCTCAGATTGTGGAACCACTCGCGCAGTTTTTCGGTGCTGACATCCCCGAGACCGAGCAGGTCGCCCAGTGCGCGGACACTCACCGGCTCGCAGTAGGCGGCGACGATATCCGCGTGCCCGTCGTTCTCGAACTCGGCAATGCGCTGTCGCGCAAACGGTCGGACGAGATCGTCGATGTACTTGTCGACGGCTGAGGGCTGCAGGTGTGGTTCGACCATGTCCCTCAGGTTGCGGTGCTCGTCTCCGTTGGTATTCAGCAATGCCTGAGGGCCGAAGGTGCGGCCGCCGGCAGCGGAGATCACCGCAGGCCAGGTTGTGTCGTCTTTGGAGATCTCAGCACACAGTTCTTTCGTCGAGACGATGTGCATGCCGAGGGCGGGAACGTAGGCAATGGGTGCCTCTTTGCGGAGGCGCTCGTAGAACGGGTATGGATCGGCCTCGAGCTCCTCGATGGTGATTTCGTCGATGAAGCTGTGGGTGGAAGTCATCATGCTCCTTCTGATTTCGGGTGCTTTGAGCCGGGAGGCGGGCTGAGGCGGCTGTGAGCTGCTTCGGTTGGCCAGGCGGAGGTGATCGTCGGGTCAGCGAAGCGCTGGTAAATGTCTGTGAGCTGGCCGCGACAAACGTCAGTTGGGTGTGCCGATTATCGGGATGTCTGATGGGACCTGATCGCTAGCGTGTGCTGCGCTCGAGAGCGTCGAGAGAGCTGGTACGAAGTGCTGCACGGTCGAGTCGTATGTCAGGGGCCTCGTTCATCCTCGGACGTCACTGGCGCGGATCTTCGTAGCAGCGCAGACAAGCTGCTCGGACCTCACTATGGGTCCCCGTCCACGCCTAGAAACCGCGTAAAGACGATCTCAGTTCCCCGGGGTTGGAGGCTCAGTGGTTTCGCGTGCGCCAGAGATTGGATATCGAACCGGTCGCGGCGGTCACTCATGCGTCGTTCTCCTTCGTCACCTGCGGCGGAGTGAGAGGTGGTGTGGCGGCCGGCGGGTGGCGGCGCGCACACGAATAGCGTCGGACATGAGCCCGCAGGATCCGGCTTCCCAACTTCACCGAACCGCGTCGGTTTGTGTCTGATGTCACGAGGATGGTCGGAATCGTCGGCTGTGCGTCGCACTGTTCGGGATAGCCGAACGGAAAGGGTGAATCGTCGGGACATTTTCGGCTGCACCGGAAATGAGACGTGTCAGGGATGATTCGGGGAGCATCCCTGAGCTTCGTTGTTGGGTCCGGTCGAAAAGTGAGCAGCTGGCCCCGAGGTGGTCGCACTCCATCGTGTGCGACACGCACCTGCACATCTGGAGGCTGTGCCGTCGACTCGATATGTCAATAGGGCGCGGGGCGGCGCCCACAGTCTGCCAAACCCCGACGATTCCTCGAGCTGTGTGCCCGCCGATAGGGCGTACGCACCGTCGCTCGACAGGTTGGAGCCCGACCTGCCGCCGGGGAGTTGGGCCGACGGCTAAATCCTCGAGTGGGACGGCAGATCGATCACGACCGTCGCCCCACTCGACCGCCTCGTCGTCCGCGAGATCAGTTCCCTCTGTCTGCCCGAAGACTAGCGGATCCAGATCGCGGACCTCCGTCGGGACGGCATCAGCGTGGTCGGAACTGTCCGACTTCCGAGCGCCGTCAACAGGATTTAGCCTCAACGCACCGATCGGCTGATGCGGTCGTCGTGACTTCCTTTGCGCACCTTCGGACAGAGTCTGGACACAGCTGACCGGACACCGAGGACCGGAGTGGGCCCGGGGCGGGACACGCCCGGATATGACCTGAACCACAGTGTGGCTAGGGTGACGGTCATGACGGAGAACACGACACGACGATGGGGCCTGACCGTCCCGCTCGACGGCATCCCCCTGTCCGACCAGCGACGCATCATCGAAGAGCTCCCCGATCTCGGGTACACGGACGTGTGGTCGTCCGAGGCCGGCGCTGCCGATGCGTTCACCCCGCTGACCCTCGCGAGCGTGTGGGCTCCCGGCCTGCGCCTGGGTACCGCGATCGTCCCCGTCTACACTCGCGGCCCCGCGACGCTGGCCATGTCGGCCGCGAGCCTCGCCGCCGCCGCACCCGGCCGCTTCGTGCTCGGGGTGGGCACCTCCTCCGACGTCATCGTGGAGAAGTGGAACGGCATCCCCTTCGAGGAACCGTTCAAGCGTGCCCGTGACACCCTGCGGTTCCTGCGTGCGGCGCTGGCGGGGGAGAAGGTCTCCGAGAAGTACGACACCTTCGCCGTCGACGGCTTCCGGGCCGGCGTCGTACCCGACCCGGCGCCGCCGGTGCTGCTGGCGGCACTGCGCCCGGGCATGCTGCGTCTGGCCGGGCGTGAGGCCGACGGCGCCATCATCAACTGGCTGTCCGCCGACGACGTCCGCACCGTGGCGCCCTACGTCCACGAGGGCGGCGAGAACAAGGAGATCGTCGCGCGGATCTTCGTGCTCCCCGGCTTCGACACCGAGACCGCCCGCGCCATCGGCCGCCGCATGATCGCCGCCTACATGAACGTCCCCGTCTATCGGGCCTTCCACGAATTCCTCGGCCGTTCGGACGATTTCGCCGGCATGTGGAAGGCGTGGGCGGAAGGCGACCGCAAGGCCGCCCTCGAAGCGATCCCGGACCACGTCGTGGACGCCCTCGTGATCCACGGCGAACCCGAGGCCTGCCGCGAGCATGTGGAGCGCTACGTCGAGGCAGGTGTGACCACCCCGGCCATCGCCCTGGTGCCCTCGGGCGATCCCGCACCGATGATCCGGGCGCTCGCCCCGCGCTGACGACCGGACGTCACGATTCGATGTCGGTGGTTAACGGCACCCGAGGGCGACGCGACAACTCCTGCAGATGCGCTGTGCAGGAGGCGAGATGGCCGAGCCGACGTCGAGTACGGACCCGAACACGATCGCTCGTGTGACCGTGGTTGCCGACGACGGAGTGCCGCTGGCCACCACGGTGACCGGATCGCGGGATGCGGGTCTGACCCTCGTGTGCCTGCACGGCCACTGCCAGGACGCCGCGAGCTGGGATGCCGTCTGCGAATCGGTGGACCTGCCGGGTCTGCGCATCGTCCGCTACGACCAGCGAGGACACGGTCGTTCCGGGACCGGCGACGTCACGGCGTGCACGGTCTCCGGGATGGCCGACGACCTCGACGCGGTGCTCCGGACCCTCGCGCCGGACGGACCGGTGGTGCTGGCGGGATATTCGATGGGCGGCATGGTCGCACTGTCCTACGTCCGTCGTCACCCTGACGCCGTCGGCGACCGCATCGTGGGTGTCGGCCTGTTCGCCACCGCAGCATCGGGACTCGCGGACGGCGGTATCGGACGCTATCTGCGGCATCCGGCCGCCTCCATCGTGCACCGGGCGGTGTCGCGTGCACCGCGCGTCATGGAGTTGTCGAAACGCGCCGGGGGCCGGGTGTGCACGGTTGCCGCACGCAGGCGCACGGAGGAATCGTGGCTGCGGGTGGTCGGATCGGCGCTGTCGAACGAGACCTCCGTCGTCACCTGGTCGCGACTGCTGGCCGACTTCGCGGTGCTCGACGAGTCCGCCGCCCTCGATGTGCTCGCCAGAGTGCCGGTGGTCGTCGCGGCGGGCACGGAGGACGTCTTCGTGCCCTTGTCGTTGTCGGAGATGATGACGGCGCGGCTGCCGCACGCGAACCTCGTGCGGTTCGTCGGTGCCGGTCACCGCGTGCTCGCCGACCGTCCCCAGGAGGTCGCCGGTGCGCTGTCGGATCTGCTCGGGCACGTGCGCGCCCTGGACCCCGTCGGCCTGGACCCCGTCGGCCTGGACCCCGTCGGCCTGGACCCCGTCGGCCTCGCTCAGCGCGAGCCGACGAGGGTCGCTTCCTGATCGGCGAGCAACTTCCGGGGGACGAGCGCGAGCACGAGCAGTGCCACGGCGACCGCGAAGCATGCGACGAACCCGACGTGGGGTGCGGCGAGCGAGATGACGAAGGGCACCGCGAAACCCAGATAGATCAGGCAGTAGAAGACGGCGACGGTCTGCGCCAGCTCGTCCGGCGGAGCGATGTGCTCGACGGTGACGAGACCGGAGACGAGCAGCATGCCGTAACCCCCGCCGAGAAGGACGGCGGTGACGAGGACGGCAAGCACCGATACCGGGCCGTCGACGAGCACTGCGACGCCGGCGGTCACGAAGCCCAGCACACCGAGACCCACCCCCGTCCAGACGCCACGGTCCTCACCGTGCCGGGTGATGCGCCGGGCCACGGGCTGGATCAACGCACCGGTGAGCAGGGTCAGGGCGGCGACCACGCCGGTGAACGCGACGGCCACGCTGTCCACGCGGCCCGAGACGATCGGCGGCATCGTGGCGAACGAGACGGTCGCGCATCCGAAGACCCACGGGGCCCACGGCACGACACCCCAGCGGAAGCGCGGGGACGACAGCGTCGACAGGCGCCACGAGCCCTGCACGGTGCGGGGCCGGTGGGCGTCGGGGACGGTCCACACCAGTACCAGCGCGACCACCATCAGAGCGATGTGCACGAGATAGGGCAGACGGTCGGGGTCGGGCAGCCACTGCGCGATGAGACCGGCGAACAGGGCGCCGCTGCCGAATCCCGCCGACAGTGAGACGGCGGCTCGGCGCGCTCCCACACCTGGACCTTCGCTCAGTTCCTTCATCCACGCGGTGCCTGCTCCGAACGCCATCCCGGATGCCAATCCGGCGAGGACCCGGCCGAGATACAGCAACGCCGGGATATCGGCGCCGAGAAGCAGGACGATCGACGACACGATGCTCACCGGGATCATCGCCCGGATCACCGGACGACGCCCGATCCGGTCGGCCACGCGCCCGAAGTAGAGCAGGGCGGGGATCAACCCGACGATGTAGGAGCCGAGCATGGCGGTGAACGAGTCGCTGCCGAGTCCCAGGTGGTCGCGGTAGACGAGCTGCATCGGAGCGAACTGATTGGCGCCCCAGCTCACCGCGAATACGGCGAACGCGAGACGAGCCCAGGACGGAATCATTCCCCGATCCTCTCAGGCCCGTTCCGGCGGGAAAGTATCAACTCTTCACACCGCGGCGACCGGCTTCCTGTGGAGTGTGGACGTAGGAGGGGCCCGGAGCCGGCCATAGCGTTCTCGTCGAACGCAGACCAAGGAGGGCCAGTGGCGGTAGACGGTCGATCCCCGACGCTCGACACCGAGCGCACCGGCACGTGGACCGGCGCCGACGCGCGGTCGATCGCCGCCGTGGTCCGCAACCGCGAGGTCACCGCCCGTCGGGTCGTCGAGGACCATCTCGCCCTGATCGCCGAGCAGAACACGCGCCTCAACGCGATCGTCACCGTCGCGGCGGAGAGTGCCCTCGCCGAGGCCGACGCCCTCGACCGACGCCTCGACCGCGGCGAGGTGGCCGGTCCGCTCGCCGGGGTGCCGTTCACCGTCAAGGACCTCATCGCCACCGCAGGCGTGCGCACGACGGCCGCCTCGAGGGCGCTGGCCGACAACGTCCCCGTCGTCGATGCACCGGCCGTCGCCGCGATGAAGGCGGCCGGCGCGATCCTCGTCGGCAAGACCAACACGCCCGAATTCGGGACCTCCGGGCTCACCGACAACGAGATGTTCGGACCGGCCGTGAACCCGCTCGGCAGCCCCGAGTCGCCGCGCTCACCCGGCGGATCCAGCGGGGGCGAAGCCGCGTCGATCGCGTCGGGCATGAGCGTCCTCGGATTGGGCACCGATTTCGGCGGGTCCGTGCGCTGGCCCGCGCACTGCACCGGCCTGTGCTCGATCCGCCCCACCGTCGGCCGGGTGTCCGCGGACGGCCAGTACCCGGGGGTGCTCGTCGGCGATCATGTACGTGCCAATCCGACGACGGTGCACGGCGCGCTGCAGACCGTCGGGCCCATGACACGGAACCTCGGCGACCTCGTCCTCGCCCTGCGCATGATCTCCGAACCGCACGTCGCGTGGACCGACCCGGAGACCGTCGACGTCGACACGCTGACGATCACCTGGGCGCCCGGGGAGGGCACCGTGCCCGTCGACGACGAGATCGAGGACGTCGTCCGCGAGAGCGCGCGGCGCCTCGGTGCCCGTGAATACCGCGGGTCGGCCCTGGTAGAGGGGAACGAGTTGTTCGGGCGGCTGAGGGCCACCCAGACCCACGCCGACATCGACGCGCTGGCGAGGACCGACCGCTTCGGTGCTGTCATCCGCGACCTGCTGTCCACGGCCGGTCGCGCCGAACATCGGGAGGTGGAGGGCCTCTGGGCGTGGCGCACCGCGCTGATCCATCGCCTGCTCGACGAGATGGGCGACGTGCTGGTGCTGCCGGTCGCGTCCATCGGGGCGCCTCCGCTCAGCGACGATCGTTTCGCTGTCGGCGACCGGCTGCTCACCTGGCAGGAGGCACTGGCGAGCTGCCGCACGATCAGCGTCACCGGCCTCCCGTCCGTCGTCGTCCCTGTCGGGCGGACGAGTGACGGCATGCCCATCGGCGTGCAGGTCGTCGCGCGCCCCTTCCACGACCACGTCGCGCTGGCCGTCGCCGCGCGTCTGTGACACACCGGTAAGGAGACCGCTGTGCGGGACATTCTCGACGAGCTGTCGCGATGGTTCGACGACGGTGAGACGTTCGCGCTCGCAACCGTCGTGCGCACCTGGAAGTCGTCGCCGCGCGAACCCGGCGCCGCGATGGCCGTCTCGCGGTCGGGCGAGGTGGTGGGCAGTGTCTCGGGAGGGTGCATCGAAGGCGCGCTGTACGACATCGCGGGTGACGTGCTCGCCGACGGGCGTGCACGGACCGAGGTCTTCCGCGTCACTGACGACGACGCCTTCGGAGTGGGTCTGACCTGCGGCGGCACCATCGAGGTGTTCGTGCAGCGGGTCGATGCCGCGACCTATCCCGAGTTCCCCGAGGTGGCACGGCGGATCGGGGCTGGAGAGCCGGTCGCCGTCGTTACCGATCGGGAGTCCGCCGACCATCGTGTGGTCACCCTCGACGGGGACGACGGCACCGACGTCGGGGACGAGGTGCGCCTGCGCCTGTCCTACGGCGATTCGGAGGTCTATGTCGACGAGGGGCGTGCGCAGATCGTGGCGATCTTCGCGCCGCGACCGAGGATGTACGTCTTCGGTGCCATCGACTTCGCGTCCGCCCTGTGCACGCTGGGGAAGTTTGCCGGTTACCGCGTGACGGTGATCGACGCCCGGCCCGTCTTCGCGACGCCCGCCCGATTCCCCGACGCCGACGAGGTCGTGGTGGCGTGGCCGCACGTCTTCCTCGAGTCGGCGCCGATCGACCCCACCACGGTCGTCGCGGTGCTCACCCACGACGAGAAGTTCGACATCCCACTGCTCGAACGGGCCCTCCGCTGCGAGGCCGGATACATCGGGGCGATGGGCAGCCGCTCCACGCACGAGCGCCGGGTCGCCCTGTTGCGCGAGGCCGGTCTGTCCGCCGACGAACTGGGACGGCTGCACTCGCCGATCGGACTCGACCTCGGGGCGCGCACCCCGGAGGAAACGGCCGTGTCGATCTTCGCCGAGGTCCTCGTGAGCACGCGCGGTGCCACCGGACGCAGCCTCGCGACACTGCGCGGACCCATCCACCGGGTCCCGGCGGGACGTGCTGCCCGACCTGCGGCTTGTCCGCCTGCGATTGACGGTGTTGCCACAGCCCTCTAATGTCACGTGTCTCCCACGCAGGGGTGAACGACTGGCAGGTGGACGGGTATTGCTGTGACGGTGCGCAAGGCTGAGAAACCGGGGCCCAGCGCAGCCGAACCGGATCGCAGCGCAGCCGATCCGGATCGCAGCGCAGCCGATCCGGAGGACAGCGCAGCGGTCGCATTCGAACCCTGCCCGCTCACGGACGTCGTCTCCTCGGGCTTCCTCGTCGCACCGACGGTGATCGCCGGTGACGTCTCCACGGCGCGAGCCGTCACCGGGGTCGCGGTGATGATGCTCCCCGAGATCGGTCCCTGGTTGCGTCCGGGACTGCTGCTCGTCACCTCCACCACCGTGCTCGCGCGACTCGCCGTGCCGATCGCCGACTTCCTGGCGCGGCTGGACCGGAGCGAGGTCTCGGCTCTGGTGGTCCGACTCGACACCGGACACCCGATGCCGCAGGGTCTCACGGACGACGTTCCCCTCCCTGTGCTGACGACGCCGGAGGAGGTCGTCGCGGATCACCGTCTCGCGCGGGATCTCCGCGACATGGCTGTCGCTCAGGTGGAAGCGGTCTTCGAGGCGGATCACCTCCGTCGCGGGCTGCTCGAGATCGTCATGGCGGGTGGTGGGCACAGGGCGCTCGCCGAAGGCATCTCGCGCCGGCTCGGCGGGGCGGTTCTGATCACCACGCCCGACGGACGCCAGACCTACAGGGCCGGAAAAGAGTCCGATTTCGCCTGGCTGTCCTCGACGGCGGCTGTCGACGCGACTGGCCGGGTGCGGACCGATTCGATCGAGGGCGGGCTCGGTCTGCACCGATTCGGCAACGAGTACGTGGCGATCGCCGCGATCTCCGCCAATGGCATAGACCACGGCCGGCTCGTGTTCTTCTGTCCCGCAAGCGATCTCTCCGCGCCGGATCTGTATCTCGTGGAGCAGGCGGCGACGGTGTGTGCGCTCGTCGTCAGTCGTGAACTCGCAGTGTCGGCGGTCGAGGAGAAGCACCGGGCCAACTTCGTCCGGGACCTGTTGCGCGGCCGCGCCGGTGAACCCGAACAGGTGATCGTGCACGCCCAGATGTTCGGCTGGAATCTCGACCGCCCGGTGGTGGTGGTCGCCGTCGAACCCGATCGCGTGGACGACGATTCCTCGGCGGCACCGGCGCGACTGCCCGTCGTGGAACGGCAGGCCCGCGCGTTCGCGGGTGCGCTCGCCGGCCGCGATTCCGGAGCGTCCGTCACGGCCCTGGCGACCGAGACCGTCGTGCTCATGGGTGAGGGCAGCGACACGATGACCCTCGTGCACGAACTCGTCGCCCAGGTGCGCGGAGCCGGTGGGGGAGGACGTCGCCCGTTCGGTGTGGGGGTCTCGCGTGCGTCGTCGTCCACCGACGACCTGCCGGTGCTCTACGCCCAGGCGCGCACGGCACTCGAAGTGGGGCGCAAGATCTCCGGGCCGTGGGCGGTGACCCATTTCGACGATCTGGGTGTGTACCGGTTGCTGAGCCTCGTCGAGGACACCGAGGAACTCGAGTCGTTCGCGCGCGAGACGCTCAAGGAACTGACCGACGGCACGGCCGAGGCGCAGGACATGTGCCGTACCCTCGAGGTGCTCCTCGCCACCAACATCAACATCGCAGAAGCCGCGCGCCAGTTACATTTTCATTACAACACTCTGCGCTATCGTGTGGCGAAACTCGAAAAGATCCTCGGTCCCTTCACCGAGCAGCCCGAACTGCGGCTGGACCTTTCGCTCGCCCTCAAGATCATCGCGATGCGCGGGATCGATTCCTGACGATCAACCACCGATCTTGCCAATTTCGGAAGGTCGCTCCTGGCAGATTCCTCCCACGCCGGGCCGGAGCTGCTCCGTTAGCGTTTGCGGCTACCGAAGTACACGTGTGATCGGTAACACAGGCGTAACGATCCACGTGAACGCTATCGGCACCCACACTCTGCTGAAAGGTCCGATATGCCCATCTGGACAGTGCACGGAGACGGCAAGAACATAGAACCGGGACAGGTCGTGGCGCCGATGGAGCGCCTGAGTTGGGGCCGCACCATCGGCCTGGGCGGCCAGCACGTGGTGTCGATGTTCGGCGCCACCTTCGTCTTCCCCATCATCATGGGACTCAACCCGCAACTCGCAGTCATGCTTTCGGGCTTCTGCACCCTGTTCTTCCTCGCTGTCGTCAAGGGCCGGATCCCCAGCTATCTCGGTACCTCCGCGGCCTTCGTCGGCGGCATCGCCGCGATCTACGCCCAGGGCGGCTCGCCGTCGGAGGTCACCGGTGCGATCATGGTCTCCGGGCTCGTGCTCGCCGCGATCGGTGTGGTGATCCACTTCCTCGGCGGCTCGCTGGTCTTCAAGATCCTGCCGCCGGTCGTCACCGGCGCGGTGGTCATGCTCATCGGCTTCAACCTGGCGCCGGTGGTGGCCGGTACCTACTGGCCGCAGGATCAGTGGGTCGCGCTGACGGTGATGATCGCGCTGATCGTGGGCAGTGTCGTGCTGCGCGGCTTCCTCGGCCGCGTCGCCATCTTCCTGGCATTGCTGTTCGGCTACGCACTGTCGTGGATCCTCGACCGGATCAGCGGACCGATCACCTCCTACGACGCCGGTGCCGACGCCGTCACCGAACACTTCCGCGTGAACTGGGACGGCGTCGCGTCCGCGCCGTGGTTCGGTCTGCCGCCGTTCACGGACGAAGCCGCCGGTGTCGTCGGCATCCATGCCCCGTCGTTCAGCCTCACCTTCATCGTGCTCGTGCTGCCCGGCGTCATCGCCCTGATCGCGGAGAACGCCGGACACGTCAAAGCGGTCGCCGAGATCACCAAGACCGATCTCGACCCCATGATGGGACGCGCGCTGGCCGGTGACGGTCTCGCCACGGCCCTCGCCACCGGTGTCGGCGGTTCCCCGACGACGACCTACGCGGAGAACATCGGCGTCATGGCCGCGACCCGCGTGTACTCGACGGCCGCCTACGCCGCGGCCGGTGTCATCGCGATGCTCCTCGGCTTCTCCCCGAAGTTCGGCGCGGTCATCTCCGCGACCCCCGGCGGCGTGCTCGGCGGCATCACCGTGGTCCTCTACGGCATCATCGGCCTGCTCGGCGCCAAGATCTGGAAGGAGAACGGCGTCGACTTCGGCGACCCGCGCAACCTCATGCCCGTCGCGGCCGGCCTGATCATCGCCATCGGCGACACCAGCCTCGAGTTCACCGACACGTTCTCGCTGAGCGGCATCGCGCTGGGCACCATCGTCGTTATCGGTCTCTACCACCTGTGCCGGGTCATCGCCCCCAAGGACATCGCCCCCGAGGATCCCGATACCCCCTCCGATCAGGGAGAACCGGTCCGGACGGAGCCCGATCCCGACGGGGAGAGCGGCGCCGGGAGGCTGAAGGAGTTCGCGTGACCTCTATTACATCTGACATTGTCGACCGGTGAGCTTTGTCACTTCTCCACGAAACGCCGATCACACTATGCGGGCAGGATCTGTTCAATGAAACCGTCGCCACTCACCTACCACCGACCGCGGTCGATCGATGAAGCCTGCGAGATCCTCGCGGGGGTCGCGCACGAGGGCAAAGTGCTCGCCGGCGGCCAGTCACTGATTCCACTGCTGTCGATGCGCCTGGCGGCACCGGCTCACCTCGTCGACATCGGCTCGATCCCGCGCCTCGACGCGATCTCCGCTTCACCGGAACTCGGCGTCACCTTCGACGCTCTCACCACCCACACAGCGCTCGAATCCGATTCGACGGTCGCGCAGGTCCAGCCCCTGCTGGGCCGCGCGCTCCGGTTGGTCGCACACCCGACCATCCGCAATCGCGGAACGACCGTGGGATCGATCGTCCACGCCGATCCGTCCGCGGAGATGCCGGCCGTGCTGTCGCTGCTCGGGGGAACGCTCACCGTTCGCTCCGTCCGCGGAGTCCGGCAGATCCCCGCCGCCGAGCTGTTCGCCGGGCCGCTCGAATCGACCCTCGAGGCCGACGAGATCGCCACCAGCGTGACGGTGCCGGCTGCGCGGCCGGGCACCGGCACCGCCATCGACGAGATCGCACGACGCCACGGCGACTACGCACTCGTCGGCGTGGTCGCGCAGGTGGAGGTCGAGGACGGCGCGGTGACGTCCGCCCGGATGACCTACGTCTCCGCGGGAGAACTCGGGCAGGTCGTCGACTACACCGACATCCTGCGCGGAGCCTCGGCGCACGACGAGCGCGACCCGCTCTGGCAGCAGGTCGCGGAGAAGGCACGCGAGACCGTCGAGACGGAGGCGGACATCCACGCCACCGACCGCTACCGGTCGCAGCTGGTGGCGGCACTGACCGGCCGTGTCGGCTTCGCGGCCGCGCAGGACGCGATCCGCGACGACACACGGGTACCGATGCACACGGGAGGAAGTCGATGACGAGCTCGATCCACAAGGGTGGTCGCGATGCCTCGCGGCGGACCGTCGCCGAACAGGTCGACGAGCTGCAGGCGGAGACCGGCGAGCACCACGTCGCCGTGACCTTCACCCTCAACGGCGTGACGCAGACCGTGGTGCTGCCCTCGCGCACGCTGGCATCGGACGCGATCCGTCATCACCTCCGCCAGACCGGGACCCATGTGGGATGCGAGCACGGTGTGTGCGGCGCGTGCACGGTGCTGCTCGACGGCAAGCCGGTGCGGTCGTGCCTCGTGCTCGCTGCGAGCCTCGAGGGCCGCTCGGTGACGACGGTCGAAGGGCTCGTCGAACCGGACGGCACCCTGCATCCCGTGCAGGAGGCGTTCGTCGACTGCCACGGTCTGCAATGCGGTTTCTGCACACCGGGATTCGTCACCACGATCGCCGCCTTCCTCGAGGAGAACCCGTCGCCCACCCACGAGGAGGCGACCGATGCGATCGCCGGCAACCTCTGCCGGTGCACGGGCTACCAGAACATCCGGGCGGCCGTGCTGCGCGCCGCCGAGATCAAGCGCGAACGGTCCGGAGGCTCACCGCTCGGCCCCGACAGCGAGGCGGCACGCGCCTCGCTCGACGCCAAGGTCCGCGGCGCCACCGCTCCGGTCGGAGGAAAGGCAGGACGAGCATGACCAGCGTCTCCGATTCGCCCGTCTCCACCTCGGTCTCGACGAGCACGGCAACCGACCTCGCCCCCGCCGACATCGGTGGTGCCACCGAGTCGGGCAAGTCGTTCGGCAAGCCCATCCCGCGTGTCGAGGACAACCGGCTCGTCAGCGGTAACGGCCGCTATCTCGACGATCTCGGGCACGGCGCGCTCGCCGCGGCCTTCGTCCGGTCGCCGCACGCGCACGCCCGCATCCTCGACATCGCCGTCGATGCGGCTCTCGAACTGCCGGGCGTGCACGCCATCTACACCTACGACGATCTCGAGGCCGACTCGCCCGAGATGGCCGAGAATCTCCCACTGCTCATCCCGCACCCCGCGATCACCGCTCCGCGCAACGGATATCCGCTCGCCAAGGACGAGGTGAACCATGTCGGTGAGGCGATCGTGATGGTCGTGGCCGACAACCGGTACATCGCCGAGGACGCCTGCGCGCTGATCGACATCACCTACGAGGCCCTTCCGGCCGTGGTCGGTGTCGACACCGCACGCAACGCCGAGCACGTCGTCCATCCGGATGTGCCCGACAACGTCGCGGCGCACCTCCAGCACGGGTTCGGCGACATCGAGGCGGAACTCGCCGCGGCACCGCACACGTTGACCCTCGACCTCGAGATCGAACGTTCGGCGTCGATGCCGATGGAGGGCAAGGGCGTCTACGCCCGCTGGGACGACGACGAGAAGGTGCTGACCTTCTGGACGTCCACCCAAACCTCGACGTCCGCCCGTGCTGCGATCGCCGCGCGACTGGGCATGGCGCACAACAAGGTCCATTGCATTGCCCCCGACGTCGGTGGTGGTTTCGGTGTGAAGATCGTCCACCCGTGGCCCGAGGAGGTCATGGTCACCTGGGCCGCCCGCAAGCTGGGGCAGGCCGGGATCTCCAGCGAGGTCAAGTGGGTCGAGGACCGGCGCGAACATTTCATCTCGAGCGCCCACGAGCGCGGGCAGGTCCACGAGGTCACCGTCGGGTTCGACGACGACGGCAGGCTGCTGGCCTTCGACTTCTCGATCTGGCACGACAACGGCGCGTACCTGCCGTACGGAATCATCGTGCTGCTCAACACCTCCACCCAGGTGCTCGGCCCCTACAAACCGCGCGCCTTCCGGGTGGACGCCTATTCGCTGTACACCAACACGGTCATCGTCACGCCCTACCGCGGCGCGGGACGACCCCAGGGCGTGTTCGCAATGGAGCGGGCGATGGACGCCATCGCCAAGCATCTCGGCAAGGATGTCCTCGAGGTCCGCGAGACCAACTTCATCCGCCCCGAGGAGATGCCCTACGACTTCCACCTGATCTTCCAGGACGGCCGTCCCCTCATCTACGACACCGGCGACTACCAGGCCGGAATGGACAAGCTCAAGAAGCTCATCGGCTGGGACGAGTTCGCCGAGTACAAGGAACGTGCCCGCGCCGAGGGCCGCCGCGTCGGAATCGGTGTTGGAGCGTACGTCGAGGGCACGGGACCGGGCCCGTACGAGGGCGCCCACGTGCTCATCGAGACCTCGGGCAAGGTCAAGGCCGCCACGGGCCTGACCACCCAGGGCCAGGGACACCAGACCTCCTTCGCGCAGATCGTCGCCGATGATCTCGGTGTGCCGGTCTCCGATGTCGAGATCGTCACCGGCGACACCCGCCGATTCGGGTACGCGGTCGGCACGTTCGCCTCGCGCGGTGCCGTGATGTCCGGATCCGCCTTCCACGTCGCCGCGCAGATGGTGGCGGAGAAGGCGAAGAAGATCGCCGCGGACCACCTCCACGCCGACGTCGCCGATCTCGAACTGCGCGAGGGGCACGTGTGCGTGGTGGGCACCGAACCCGGCGCGGAGGGTACCTCGATCCCACTCGGTGTCGTGGCCGTACTGTCGAACCCGCTCCGCTACGCCTTCGACGACGCATCCCGTCGCGCAACGGGATTCGCGAACGCCGAGACCGACATGTCGGTGCCGCCCGTCCTCGAGGGTGAGCAGCCCGGCCTGGAGGCGACCGGCTACTACTCGCCGCCCACCTCGACGTTCGCGTCGGGAATCCACGCGGCGATCGTCGAGACCGATCCCGTCACCGCCGAGATCCGGGTGCTCCGGTACGCGGTGGTGCACGACTGCGGCAACGTCATCAACCCGCGCATCGTCGAAGGCCAGGTGCAGGGCGCGGTTGCGCAGGGCATCGGCGGCGCACTCTACGAGAAGATCGTCTACGACGAGCACGGGCAGATGCTCAACGCGTCGTACATGGACTTCCTCATGCCCTTCGTGACGGAGATGCCCGGCTCTCTCGAGATGGACCACACCGTCACCCCGTCCGCACTCAATCCCCTCGGGATGAAGGGCGCCGGTGAGGCCGGTGTCATCCCGACGTCGGCGGTGATCGCCGCGGCCGTCGAGGACGCGGAGGGTATCCCGATCACCAGCATGCCGATTTCCCCCTCGGAGTTGTTCGAGCTGCGTCTGACCCACGCGGCGTCCCGAAACAAGGAGAACGAATGAGAATCGCCGGTACCGCGCAACTGCAGGCACCTCCCGACGTGGTGTACGACAGCCTGCAGGACGGCCGTGTTCTCGCGGCGACGATCCCGGGCGTGCAGTCGCTCGAGCAGATCAACGACAACCACTACAAGCTGTCCATCACCGCCGGAGTGGCCTCCATCAAGGGCACCTACGACGGGGAAGTGGTTCTGTCGCAGCAGAATCGTCCCGAATCGTTCGTCATGACGGCATCGGGCTCCGGCGCTCCGGGAACGGTCAAGGCCGACGTGGCGGTGCGTCTCGAAGAACGTGACGGCGGCACCGTGCTCACCTACGACGCGGACGCGGTCGTCGGCGGCATGGTCGGGGGCGTCGGACAGCGAATGATCACCGGTGTCGCGAAGAAGATGGCCGGCGTGTTCTTCAACGGCATCGACGGTGTGATCGCCAACGGTCTGCCGGCGGCACCGAGTGCCGCCGAAGCAGCAGCCGTCGCAGGCGTGAACGGAGTCGAGGTGGCCGAGGTTGCGGAGGGTGCGGGCGTGAAGACCACCGCGCTGCCCGTGGCCGCCGCAGCAGCTGCACCGGTACCGGCCGGAACACCTTCGTTAGCAACCGTTCTGCTGTCCGCGGGAGTGGGCGCCGGTATCGCGCTGGCGGGCGTCGCCCTGGGAGCGATCCTCGCCCGACGCTGACCTTCTCGTCGAATCTCCACGGCACCCCCGGGCCATCACGGCCCGGGGGTGCCGTCGTCTGCAGGTGGCAGGTGCACGAACCCCGAACTCCAGGCGACGAGTTCGGCGAGATGTGACAAAGAAACACCGCCGCTCAGGGGGTGGAATGTCATCAGACGTCAGGTGGGACACCGGCGAGACGAACCCAGGAGGAAACATGGGATCCAGGAAGATTCGGGTCGGTATCGATACCGGCGGAACATTCACGGACGTGGTCGCGGTGGACGACGAGTCCGGCGCCATCGTCACCACGAAGACCCCGTCGACACCGCAGGATCCGGCCATCGGCTTCCTCGCAGGCATCGAGAAGGTCCTCGCGCAGCTCGGCGAGACCGGCGACGCGATCGACGCCGTCAGTCACGGCACCACCGTCGCGACCAACAAGCTCCTCGAGGGCAAGGTCGGCACCCTCGGATTCATCACCACCGAGGGCTACGAACACGTCCTCGAGATCGCCCGCCAGTCGGTCCCCGACGGCTACGGCAACTCCTACTTCTGGGTCAAGCCCGACCGCATCGTGTCGGCCGACCGTGTCCGCACCATCCGCGGTCGTCTCGCCTACAACGGCAGCGAGATTCGTCCCCTGAACGAGGACGACGTCCGCGCCGCCGCCCGCTTCTTCAAGGACCGCGAGATCCGCACCGTCGGCGTGTGCCTCATGCACTCTTACGCCAACCCCGAGCACGAGCGCCGCGTCCGCGACGTCCTCATGGAGGAGTACCCGGAGGCGACCGTGAGCATCTCCAGCGAGGTGCTGCGCGAGTACCGCGAGTACGAGCGGTCCATCACGACCCTCGTCGACGCCGCGGTCAAGCCCAACATCCGCAACTACGTCAACAACATCGCGAACCGGCTCCGCGAGTTCTCCTCCGCCGAGGGCGAACAGCGCGACATCCCGTTCTACGTGATGAAGTCCAACGGTGGCGTGCTGTCGGCGAAGGAGGTCGTGCACCAGCCGATCACGACCGTGCTCTCCGGCCCTGCAGCCGGTGCCCTGGGTGCGGCCCTGATTGCCGGCGTCGCCGGTGTCGACCAGGTGCTGACCTGCGACGGTGGCGGCACCTCCACGGACGTCACCGTGGTCGTCGGCGGCGAGCCGGCACTCACCACGGAAGGTCGCGTGGGTGTCTACCCGTCCAAGATCCCCATGATCGACGTGGTGACCGTCGGCGCCGGCGGTGGCTCCATCGCGTGGATGACCCCCGAGGGCACCCTGCGCGTCGGCCCGCAGTCGGCGGGCGCCGATCCCGGACCCCTGTGCTACGCCAAGGGTGGCAACGAGCCGACCATCACCGACGCCCACGTCCTGCTCGGTCGCATCCCTCCCCACCTGCTCGGCGGTGAGATCCCGCTCGACACCGAACTCGCCCGCAAGGGCGTCGAGGAGCTCGCACACCGTCTCGGCCTCGAATTCGAGGCGTGCGCCACGGGCATTCTCGAAGTGTCGGCCTGGAACCAGGCCAACGCGCTGCGCCAGATCACCGTCAAGCGTGGTCTCGACGTCCGCGACTTCACCTTGGTGACCTTCGGCGGCTCCGGGTCGCTGCTGGCCTGTCGCCTCATCGACATCCTCGGTCTCAAGGACGTCCTCGTGCCGCTCGAGCCCGGCAACGTCTCGGCCTTCGGGCTGCTGACCGTCGATGTCCGCAACGACTATGTGCAGACGCACGTCAGCCGCCACGACCGGTTGGAGATCGAGGAACTACAGGCCGGACTCGACGCCCTCGCGGCCGAGGCCGAACGTGCCCTGGAGGACGAGGGATTCGGGCCCGATCAGCGGCAGTACGCCCGCTCGGCGGACCTGCGCTATTTCGGCCAGGCCTTCGAGGTGCGTGTGCCGGTCGGCGACGGCCCCATCACCCAGGAACTGATGGACGAGGCGGCCGAACGCTTCCACCAGGCCCATCGCGAGCTCTACGGCTACGACTTCCGCAACGATCCCCACCAGCACGTGGAATGGGTCAACCTCCGCGTCAGCGGTATCGGCCCCATCAAGCGACCGGAACTCGCCGAGATCGCCCCGGGCACGGGGGCGGACGACGCGCTCACCGGCACCCGTCAGGCGTACTTCGACGAGTGGGTCACCACCCGCGTGTACGACCGCGCCCGCCTCGGCGCCGGCGACGAACTCGAAGGTCCCGCCGTGATCGAGGAATTCAGCTCGACCATCCCGGTTCATCCCGGATTCCGCGCTCGCATCGACACTTTCGGCAACATCCGCCTCAGCAAGACGTCCGACTCGAACGGAGCCACCCGATGACTGCGACTCTCGAACCCGCCGCGGCCACGACCCGCAAGCCCTTCCGGCTGACCGACGCTTCGGGTAGCGCTCCCGATCCGGTGCTGGTCGAGATCGTCGCCGGCTACCTCGCCAGTGTCGAGATGGAGGTGGAGACCTCCATCTCCCGGACCTCGCGCTCGCCGATGATCCGCGACGCCCACGACTTCCGTGCCGGCATCCACGACCGCAACCTGCGCAAGCTCACCGGTCGTTCGTACTCGGCGCTCGTGCATCCGGTGGCGCGGGACTTCCCGCTCGAGACGATGAAGCCCGGCGACGTCTTCTTCCACAACGACGTCTACCTCTCCGAAGGCGGCATCGGGCACCTGCCCGACCTGTGCGTCACGGTCCCGGTCTTCGCGACCCGCCCCGGCGACACCGAGCCTTCGGTGGTCGCGTTCGTGCAGGCCTTCGGCCACCACGACGACATCGGCGGTTGCTGCCCGGGCTCCATGCCCTCGGGTGCGACCACCGTGTACGAGGAGGGACTGATGGTCCCGCCGATCAAGCTGTGGGACCAGGGCGTTCCCAACGAGGCGGCACTGCGGATCATGACCCGCAACTCCCGCATGCCCGATTCGCTCGCCGCCGACCTCGACGCCGAGTGCTCGGCGTGCCTCATGGGTGCGCGTCGACTGTCGGAACTGTTCGAACGCTACGGTGTCGAGACCGTCGAGGCCTGCTTCGACGCGATCCTCGACGCCACCACGGAGACCTACCGCCGCGAGATCCTCAGCAAGATCCCGGTGGGCACGTACACCTGGGAGGACTACGCCGAGCACGACGGTGTGGACGAACCCATGCTGCACGTGCAGCGCATCACCCTCACCAAGACCTCCCCGGAGGACGAGGGCGGCGAGCGCCTGATCCTGGACTTCAACGGCACCGGTCCGCAGGCGAAGGGCCCGATCAACCACTGCGGTGACTACGCCGACGGCAACTTCCTCATCAAGTGGCTGGCGCCGATCCTCCGCAACCTGGCCGACACCCCGGACCGCATGGCGGAACTGGACGTCAACGAAGGTGTCGTGCCGCTGATCGAGATGAGATTCCCGGAGCCGGGCACGCTCATCACGCCGATCTTCCCCGCTCCCACCAACGCTCGCACGTTCGTGATCCTGCGTCTGCTCGGTGTGCTCTCCGGTGTGGTCGCCAAGGCGGTCGACGGCAACATGCCCGCCGACCAGGAGACCATCCGCTACACCGGTGTGTACGGCGAGGACTTCGACGGCCACTCCTACCTCATGCGTGAGGTGCTCGGCGGCGGCTCCGGCGGCCGGCACTACGCCGACGGTGAGGACACCATCCACGTGGTGCCCGACTCGCGGAACCTGCCCACGGAGTTCACCGAGAGCCGTTTCCCGTTCATCGTCGAGAAGCTGGGTCTGGCAATCGATTCCGGTGGGGCCGGCCGCTACCGCGGTGGTCTCGGCTACGAGAAGCACATCCGCATGCTCAAGGATGCGAACTTCATGTCCATCGCGGACCGTTCGATCCTCGCCTGCTGGGGCGTCAAGGGCGGCAAGGCCGGCAAGCCGTTCTCCGTCACCCTCGATCCCGGCGGCCCGAACGAGCGCGAGTTCGACGCCCTCACGGACGCCGAGCCGATCAAGGCCGGCGAGGTCGTGCGCATCCGCACCACCGGTGGCGGTGGCTGGGGCGACCCGCTCGATCGTCCGATCGACGAGGTGGTCCGGGACGTGCTGTGGCGCAAGGTGTCCGTCGAGGGCGCCCGCGACGACTACGGCGTGATCCTGAAGGACACCTCGGCGGAGGAGCCCGTCGCCGACGTCGAGGCCACCGAGGCGCTGCGTGCGCAGATGCGCGCCGAGCGCGGCGAGGAAGAGCCCTTCTTCGACCGCGGTCCCGGTTACGCCCGCCTGTCGGGTGGTGCCGAGTTCGCCGAGTACGACTTCATCGGCAACTGATGTCGACGACGGCCACTTTCTCCCGCGGCACCGATCTCGCAGTGATCGGTGCCGCGGGGAAGACCGGAACGGCTGTCATCGCGGCGCTGGAGACAGCAGACACGACCCCCGTCCGCCGAGTGGTGCACACCGCTCGGCAGGCGGGGGATCGTGCTGTCGACCTCGAGACCGGTGCCGGGCTCGTCGACGCCCTGTCGGGCTGCCGTGGCGTCTACTTCATCGCCCCGAACATGCACCCCGACGAACCGGCGCTGTTCGAACGGTTCCTCGCGGCGGTGGCCGAGGCAGGTGTCGATCATGTCGTCTACCACTCCGTCGCCTGGCCGTACACGCCGGCGATGCCGCACCACCTCGACAAGGCGCGTTGCGAGGACATCCTGCACGCTTCCGGGGTGCGGTGGACCGTTCTGCAGCCCTGCGCGTACACGGAGAACTTCGCATCCGTCCTCGACGGCTCGGTCGATGCACTCGACGTCCCCTACGACCCCGACGCGCCGTTCTCGTTCGTCGCCCTGTCGGACGTCGCGACGGTGGCGGCCCGTGTCCTCGTCGAGGGTACGGACATCCACCACGGCGCCACCTACGAGCTCGGGGGACCGGACTCGGTGAGTGTGCGGCAGCTGTGCGCGGTCGCCGGGCGGTCGGTGGAGATCGAGCAGGTGTCCGTCCCGGTGTGGATGGAGCGCCACGGCCGCGACCTGCCCGCGGATACCCGGGAGCGTCTGGCGGCGATGTTCGACTTCTACGACGATCACGGCTTCGTCGCGGGAAGCGCCGTGACGGCGGCGCTGCTCGGTCGGGCGCCCGCCCGCGTCGCGGATCTCGTCTCGTCGATGCCGCGCCGGTAACCCGCCGGTGGTGTAGGAAAGGGAACGTGACGGATCGCTCTGCGGACGGCCCCGACGCCGTCGACACCCTGCCCCCGCCCGTGCTCATCGCTGTCGACGAGGCCAGCGGTATCGGGGTGCTCACCCTCGACCGCCCGGAGCAGCGCAACCCGCTGTCGGTGGAGACGATGCGCGAGGTCATCGCCGGCCTGACGGCGCTCGCGGCCGACACGAAGGTGATCGTGGTCCGCGCGGAAGGCCCGGTGTTCTCGGCCGGGCACGACCTGCGGCAGATGATCGGACGCACGCTCGACGAGGAACGCGCGATCTTCGAGACGTGCAACGAGATGATGCGGACCGTGCAGTCGATCCCTCAACCGGTGATCGCATCGGTGCAGGGCACGGCGCTCGCGGCGGGATGCCAGCTCGTCGCTGCGTGCGATCTCGCCGTCGCTGCCGGCGACGCTCGCTTCGGCACCCCGGGTGTGCGGATCGGGTTGTTCTGCTCGACGCCGATGGTCGCGGTCAGCCGCGCGATCGGCCGGAAGCGGGCGCTGCAGATGCTGCTGACCGGCGACACCATCGACGCGCAGACCGCCGCCGACTGGGGCCTGGTGAACTACGTCGTCGAACCGGAGACGCTGGAGACCGCGACCACCGAGCTCGCCCTGAAGATCGCCACGTCGTCCCCCGAGACGATGCGGATCGGCAAGGAGGCGTTCTACCGGCAGATCGATCTGCCGCAAGAGACGGCCTATGCCGCAATGGCGGAGACGATGGCGTCGAACGCGATGATCGACGACGCGCAGGAGGGGATGACGGCCTTCCTCGAGAAGCGGGCACCGGTCTGGAAGGATCGCTGATCCCGAGCGATCGCTAGGTCTGGACTAGTTGGTTGGACGTCCTATAAAGTTCACTGCATGACCCCCGACCCGCGTCAGAGCACCGTCGACGGCATCCTCCACCGCACCGCCGCGCGCTATCCCGCCCGCGTCGCACTCCGCTTCGGCGACCGGCAGTTCACCTACCGGGAACTCGACGACGCCGTCACCCGTGCCGCTGCGCACCTGCTCTCGTTGGGCCTGTCCAAGGGCGACCGCGTGGCCGCCTACGGCACCAACTCCGACGGCTACGCGATCGGATATCTCGCCGCTGCCCGCGCCGGCCTGGTGCACGTGCCGATCAACTACGCACTGCGCGGCGAGGAACTGTCGTACCTGCTCGGTCAGTCGGGCGCGAAAGCCGTGCTCGTCGACCCCGTGTTGCGCGACAATCTCGACGCCGTCCTGGCCGACGTGCCGGCCGAGACCGTCGTCCCGCTCCGCGACGCCGACGACTCCCTGGTGACGGTCGCGCAGACCGGCGACGTGCCGACGCTCGACGTCGCCGTGGCCGACACCGACCTCGTCCAGCTCCTCTACACCTCGGGCACGACGTCGAAGCCCAAGGGCGCCATGATGACCCACCAGGCGCTCACCTTCGAATACATGTCGTCGATCGAGGCGCTCGACCTGTCGGCCGGCGACGACCCGCTCGTGTGCATGCCGCTCTACCACTCCGCGGCGATGCACGTCTTCCTCATCCCGTACTTCGCGGTCGGTGCGACCGTGCGGCTGCTGCCCGCACCCGACGTCGCCGAGATCCTGCGGCTGGTGGAGGAGGAGCGCATCGGATCGCTGTTCCTCGCCCCGACGGTGTGGGTGCCGCTGACCAACCATCCCGACCTCGACGAGCGCGACCTGTCGTCGCTGCGCAAGGCGCAGTACGGAGCGTCGATCATGCCCGTCACCGTCCTCGAGCGACTCCGCGGCCGCTACCCGGAGCTCGGCTTCTACAACTGTTTCGGCCAATCCGAGATCGGTCCGCTCGCCACCGTCCTCCGCCCCGAGGAACACGACGCGCGTCCCGCCTCGTGCGGCCGGGCCGTGCTGTTCGTCGAAACCCGCGTCGTCGACGCCGACGGCAACGACGTCCCCGACGGTGAACCCGGTGAGATCCTGTACCGCTCACCGCAACTGTGCCTGGGCTATTGGGAGAATCCCGCCGCGACGGAGGAGGCCTTTCGCGACGGCTGGTTCCACTCCGGCGACCTCGTCACCCGCGACGCCGAAGGCTTCATCACCGTCGTCGATCGCATCAAGGACGTCATCAACACCGGTGGCATCCTCGTCGCCTCACGTGAGGTCGAGGACGCGATCTACACGCATTCGGCCGTCGCGGAGGTCGCGGTGATCGGTACTCCGGACGAGAAATGGATCGAAGCGGTGACCGCGGTGGTCGTCCTCAAGGACGGTCACGAGCTCGACGAGCCCACCTTGATCGACCACGTCAAGCAGCGCCTCGCACCGTTCAAGGTGCCCAAGGCCGTTCGCTTCGCCGACGTCCTGCCGCGTAACCAGAGCGGCAAGCTCCTCAAGCGCGAACTGCGCGGATCCTGACCACTCCGACCGAACACTGCGAAAAGGAAATCCGAACCCGATGCCGAAGAAGCACGTCGCCTCCTGGTACGACGACGAGGTCTCTGCCGTCTACGATCTCGCGCGCGAGTTCTTCGATCGCGAGGTCATGGGCAAGGCCGAGAAGTGGGATTCGCAGCGTCGTATCGATCGTGAGGTGTGGCTCGAGGCCGGCAAACTCGGTCTGCTGTGCTGCTCGATCCCCGAGGAATACGGGGGTGGCGGCGGTACCTTCGCGCACGACCTCGCGGTGTTCGACGCGCAGGGCTACTCCGGCGATCTCGCGTTCGGCAACTCCGTGCACAGCGGCATCGTCGCGCACTACATCCTCGAATACGGCAACGAGGAGCAGAAGAAGACGTGGCTGCCGGGCATGGCCACCGGCGAGATCCTCGGTGCCATCGGCATGACCGAACCCGGCGCGGGTTCGGACCTCAAAGCGATCAAGACCACCGCGGTGCGCGACGGCGACCACTACGTCGTCAACGGCTCGAAGACCTTCATCACCAACGGTTCTTCGGCCGACGTCATCGTCCTCGCCGTCAAAACCGACCCGAAGGCAGGCGCCAAGGGTGTGTCGCTGCTCATCGTGGATCTCCGTGACGCCCCGGGCTTCTCGGTGGGCCGTGTGCTCGACAAGGTCGGCCAGCACGCCGCCGACACCTCCGAGCTGTCGTTCGTCGACGTGCGCGTGCCCGTGACGAACCTGCTCGGCGAATCCGAAGGTCTCGGCTTCGGTCAGCTCATGGCACAGCTCGTGCAGGAACGTCTGATCATCGGCGCGCAGGCCGCCGGTGCGATGGACCGGGCCGTCGAGGAGACCGTCCGCTACACCAAGGCGCGACAGGCGTTCGGGCACAGCCTGTTCGAGTTCCAGAACACGGCCTTCGAACTCGCCGAGTGCCAAACCATCGCCCGCACCTGCCGCATCTTCCTCGACCACTGCATCGAGCAGCACCTGAAGGGCCAACTCGATCCGTCCGATGCCGCGATGGTCAAGTACTGGCTGACCGACAAGCAGTGCGAGGTCATCGACCGGTGCGTGCAGTTGCACGGCGGCTACGGCTACATGCGCGAATACCTCATCGCGCGGATGTACGAGGACGCGCGCGTCCAGCGGATCTACGCCGGCGCGAACGAGGTCATGAAGCAGATCATCGCGCGGGCGCTGTAACCGCCGAGTCGTATCCGGATGCGGGACGTCTCAGCGGGCTGTGGCGGTCAAGAACTCTTCGATCGCCGCCCTGAGCTTCTCGGGCTGGTCTTCGGCCAGCAGGGTGTAGCTGTCGTCGATTTCCACCAGCCGCGCGTCGGGGAAGACCTCGGCGAGGCGTCGCCCGTGATCGCGCGGCATCATGCGGTCCTCGGTGGCCCACACGACCAGCACCGGCCCGGAGAATTGCGCCGCTTTCGCAGCGATCTCGAGCAGCTGTTGCTTGGGCGGGGACGAGAGTGCGTACTTGGCCAGATCACGCCGGATGTTCCGGTCGACCGTGGCCGGGCGGAACCAGGCGTCCATGACGGGTCCGGGTACCGGACGTTTGCTCATCCATCCCCAGGTGCCGGGGCCACGCCGGCCGAACTTCGTGCCGAGCACCGCCATGAGCAGGCGTACCCCACCCGGAAGCTTGACCAGCGGCAGGAGTCGTTTCACCGGGCCGGGAGGGTAGTTGTCGAATGCCTCGCACGCGGCGAGCACGAGTCGCGAGACCCGTTCGGGATTCGACACGGCGAAGAAGGCCTGGGCGCCGCCCCAATCGTTCTGGATCAGCGTGACGTCACGCAGGTCGAGAGCGTCGAGGAACTCCCCGATGAGATGGCCCATGCCGACGAGGGTGAGGTCTGCCTCCGGGCGCATCGGTATGCGGTGCGAGCCGAGAGGCCAGGTCGGCGCGATGCAGCGGTAGGTGCCGCGGAGTTGTTCCACGACGTTTCGCCACGCGGTTCCGTCCATCAGTAGACCGTGGATGAACACGAGAACCGGTCCGTCGCCACCGGTGTCCTCGTACTCGATCGTTCCTGCCGAAAGCTCGATGTCGAACACGCGATCCCCCTTCGCGTCGAGTCGTCGAGATACTTCCACAGTTCGACGCCGATCACCGGGATTTCACTGATTCCCTCAGAGGGGCTTGGTCCAGTCCAGCGTGTAGCGGTAGTAGAAGCGTCGATGGATACGGCTTCCGGGCAGCACCATCGCGGCCGCGCGACGGATATCGGCGAGTGACTCGCGGGGTTGTTCGGTCGTCATGCCGGGGTAGCCGGATTCGCGGTGGATGGTGCTCGCTACGCGAACGGGAAGAACAAGGGCCCCGGCGACGAGCCGATCGATCACGGTCTTGTTGGCAGACAGCCCCACGATGCGCAGGCTCCCTCCCGGGGCCAGAAGTTCTCGCATGCGTTCGAGCGCGATGATCAGCGGCATGTGATGGAGGGTGGCGACGCACGTGATCAGGTCGAAGCGCCGATCATCGAGTTCCGACGAGGTGAGGACATCTCCCTCGACGACGTGCGCGTCGGGGGTGTCGGCAAGGCGTGCGCGCGCTCGGGCGACAGCCGAGTGATCCGAATCGATGCCGGTGACCGATGCGGCTGCCGTGGCGAGTTTCCGAAGGAGAAGTCCGTCGCCGCAGCCGATATCGAGGACGCTGCTGTCACGGTGCGGAACCGCTGCGAGCAACTCCGAGTGGAAGGCCGTGTTGTGATTCCAATACTCGGTCACGATGCTCCTTTCTCGTCGTCGGGAACGTGTCAGGGTGACCGATCCTCCGGAACGCGAGCCGGCGACTCGACGCCGTACCACCCGAGGATGCTGCGAATGTCGTCCGCGCAGTGTCCCACTGCCCGATCTACCTCACGAGGCTGCTCGCCGGCCTTCGCGACGGGCCGTTGACGGACCTTCACCGGGTGAAGGCACCTACCACGGCCGGCTCGTGGTGAGATACTTCGCCATCTCCTGACTCTGCGCGCGGTGCATGCGGCGGTGCTCCGCCCGCTCGTCACCGGACTCGTTCAGCTTGCGTTCCTCGTCGGATTCGGGCAGCACCGGTGGGACCTGCATGGTTCGACCGCCGTCGTCGACGGCGACGAAGGTGAGGAAGGCGGTGGCGGCGATGCGCCGCTCCCCGCTGCGCAGATCTTCGGCGGTGACCTTGACGAAGACCTCCATCGAGCTACGTCCGGTCCACGTCACGAACGACTCGAGGCACACCGAATCGGACGGACGGACGGGTTCGAGGAAGGCCACGGAATCGGTCGACGCCGTCACAACCGAGGCACGACTGTGACGGGTCGCCGAGATCGACGCGGTCATGTCGATGTCGCTCATCAGCTTCCCGCCGAACAACGTGTTGTGGTCGTTGACGTCGTTGGGAAACACCCTGCTGGTCTTGACGACTCGCGATTCTCGGCAAGGTTTGGCCTGCACGCCGATGGTCCTTTCGTAGATCGTGCTCACGGCGGGATCTCCGCCGGATGCACCTCTACAAGCCTACGACTGCTGCGCGGAAATCGGCGCAGGCCTGGTGTGATACTCGACAATTCTGGTCAGCATGGCGGTGAGCTGTGCGCGTTCGGCCGCGTCGAGGGGAGCGAACGCCTCGTCCTGCGCCGCGGTGAGCATCCGGTCGAGATCGAACAGTCGCCGGCGCCCGCGCTGGGGGAGGGTGATGATGTTGCGTCGCCGATCGGTCGGGTCGGGTGCTCGTTCGACGAAACGCCGGTCGACGAGTGCGTCGACGGCGGCGGCGACGTCGCTGCGATCGAGTCCGCAGCGACGGGCGAGGTCGATCTGACTGGACGGACCGTGTACCTCGAGGGCGGCCAGGATCCGGTAGTGGTGACCTCGGGCATCGGCGGAATCGAGGCGGTCGAACACGACGCGATGCACGTGTCGCGCCGCCAGGGTCATCAGATAGCTCGGGAGGTGTCCGAGCCGATCGGGGCCGGCCGCGTCGTGGGTGGCGGACATGCGACCGAGTCTACGATTACGGGCCCTGTGGATCGAGACCCCGTCACCGCCGACGGTGGTCGGTGATGGGGGTGCGAGGGCCGCGTTTCGGAACCTGCGCGTACCCACCGGACTCCACGATCAGTCGAACCGCCCGATAGCGTTGCGGGCGCAGGGGTTCAAGGTATTCGATCATGCCGGGATCGTCGAGGGGCTTACCGAGCAGCGCCCATCCGACGACCTTCGCGAGGTGGTAGTCGCCGACGGAGAGCGCATCGGTGTCGCCGAACGCGCGCTGGGCGACCTCCGCGGCCGTCCACACGCCCACCCCCGGCACGACCCGCAACTTCCGTCGGGCGTCGGCGGCCGGTTCATGCACGAGGCGCTCGAGGGAGTCGGCGACCTGCGCGCAGCGCACCACAGTGCGTGCGCGGCCGGGGTCGACGTTCGCCCGATGGAACTCCCAGGACGGCACGGTCCGCCAGGTCGCCGCGGAGGGCGGCACGCGCATGCCCTCCGGGGCCGGACCGGGCGCCGGATCGCCGAACCACGTGACGAGACGACGCCAGGACGCGAACGCCGCCACCCCGTGCACCCGCTGTTCCAGGATGGCCGGCACCAGGGATTCGAGCACCCGGCCCGTGCGGGTGATGCGCAGGGCAGGCATGCGTCGGTGCGCCTCGACGAGCAGGGGATGCTCGGGTACGAAGCCGGATGGGTCGTCGTCGGCGCCGAGCAGCGCCGGAAGCCGATCGACCAACTCGGATGCGCCCGGACCCCACGCCAGACACCGCGCGCCGTGCGGACCGTCCTGGGTGAGTCGGTACGTCACGGCACCGGTGTTCATCCGGGAGGTACGCCAGACGGCGCCGGCGACGACGCGATGACACGGATCCCACGGCCCGCGCTGCAGCGGGCGCAGGGTGCGCACCACGTCGACCGGCCACGGCACGCGCACGCGGGTGTCGAGGGGTGCTTCGTCCGCCACGCTCGCGATGCGACGGCCTCGCTCGTCGGACACGGTCACCGTCCTACCGTACTCTGTGCGCTGGAGCGGACTTTCGCGACTCTGTGCGCTGGAGCGGACTTTCGCGACTCTGTGCGCTGGAGCCGACTTTCGCGACTCTGTGCGCTCGAGCCGACTTTCGTGGTGTCGGAGGGTGCGGCTATGGTCGGGCGCATGATCATCGTGAGCACCGACGGATCCTGCCTTCGCAATCCCGGTGGCGCCATCGGGTGGGCGTGGGTCAATCACGAGGGGCCCAGCGCGTCGGGCGGTGAGCGTTCGGGCACGAATCAGATCGCCGAGCTCCGGGCGGTGCTCGAGGCACTGCGCGCGCATCCCGGCGCCGAGCCGATGATCATCGAATCCGATTCGCAGTACGCGATCAAGTGCGCCTCCGAATGGCTGCCCGGATGGAAGCGCAAGGGTTGGAAGACGGCCACCGGCGCGCCGGTGAAGAACCTCGAACTCGTGCGCGCCATCGACCGCGAGCTCACCGACCGCACCGGTCCGGTGCGGTTCCGCTGGGTGCGCGGCCACGTCGGCAACCACTTCAACGAGATGGCCGACACGCTCGCCGGCCAGGCCGCCCGCGAGATCGCGGCGCAGCCCGGACCGATCGAGGTGCCGAGCACGCCCGTGGTCGCGCACAAGCCGCCGAAGTGCGCCGACGACGCCGAATTGACCTTGTTCTGAGCGAAGTTCCGCTCAGCGCGCGTAGACCGCGGTGGGTTGCCCGTTGATCGCGTGGACGGTCACGGGGGTATCGAACACGTCGGTGAGGATCTCGTCCCGCATGATCTCGTCGGACGTGCCGCTGGTGACGATCAGGCCGTCGCGCAACGCGATGATGTGATCGGAGTACGCGGCGGCGATGTTCACGTCGTGGATGACGAGCACGATCGTCTTGCCCAGTTCGTCCGCTGCCCGCCGCAGCTGACGCATCATCAGCACGGCGTGCTTCATGTCGAGGTTGTTGAGCGGCTCGTCGAGCAGCACGTACTTGGTGTCCTGTGCCAGCACCATCGCCACGAAGGTGCGCTGCCGCTGACCGCCGGAGAGCTGGTCGAGGAAGCGGTCTGCGAGGTCGGTGAGGTTGAGGAATTCCATCGCCTCGTCGACGTGCCGCACGTCTTCCGCGGTGAGTCTGCCCTGGCAGTGCGGGAATCGACCGAAGCCGACCAGTTCGCGGACCGTCAGGCGCGCGGTGATGTGGTTCTCCTGCCGCAGGATCGACAGATGCTTGGCCAGCTCCCGGGTCTTCGTGGAATGCACGTCGAGTCCGCCCACGGTGACGGTGCCGCTGGTGGGTTGCAGCAGTCGGCCGATGATCGTCATGAGCGTCGACTTGCCGGCACCGTTCGGTCCGATCAGGGAGGTGATGCCGCCCTCGCGGATCGTGCCGGAGACGGGTCCGAGGACCCGCTTGTCCTGGTACGACATCGAGACGTCGTGGAACTCGATCACAGCGTTCCCTTTCTCAGGAGCATGAACAGGAACAGGATGCCGCCGACGAACTCGATGATCACCGTCAGGAACCCGCCCGCGTAGAAGATGTGCTGCATGAAGAACTGGCCGAAGGCGAGGGTGATCACGCCGAGCAGGAACGCCATGGGCATGACGTACTGGTGCTTGTACGAACCGGCGATCTGGTAGGCGAGGGTGGCGACGAGGAAGCCGAAGAAGGTCATGGGCCCGGCCAATGCGGTCGCGAACGCCACGAGCAGCGCGATGAGGACGAGCATCAGCGTCAACTCGCGCTTGTAGGCGACACCGATGTTGGTTGCGGTGTCGCGGCCGAGCAGCAGCGCATCGAGACGGTGGCGACGGCGCCACAGGATCACCCCCACGACGATGCAGATGCCGAATGCGAGGGGCAGATAGTCGCCGGGTACGGACGACAGGCGACCCATCAGCTCGACCGAGAGCATGTCGTACTCGGTGGGGGAGAGCACCCGCTGGATGAACGTCGAGAGACTGTCGAACGCCATTCCGAGTACGACGCCGACGAGCAGCATCAGGAACAGGCTGCCGAAACGGCCGGAGAACAACCAGCGATAGAGCAGCGTCGCCAGTGCCACCATGAGCCCGGTCTGGAGGACGAGCTTCGGGATGCCTTCGGAGGTCGCGATCGCGGTGGCTCCGAAGAAGAAGACCGTCAGCGTCTGCATCAGCGTGTACAGGGAATCGAACCCGATGATGGACGGCGTGAGGATGCGGTTGTCGGTGACCGTGTGGAACACGACGGTCCCCATGCCGTGCGCGAACGCCGCGACCACCATGGCTCCCAGGACGGTGAGCCGGCGAGGGAAGGTGAAGTCGAACGAGCCGCGGATGAACAGGAACAGATAGCAGGCGACCGCTACGGCGGCGATCGCGGCGACGATGGCCAGGCGCACTCCCGGCGACAGGCGACGGCGCTCACCCTTGCCGGACGGGACGGCCCGGGCGCGTACAGAATCAAGCACTGACATGACGACGCTGCCTCAGAACGAGAGTGATGAAGACGACGGCGCCGACGACGCCGAGGACGACGGACGCGGGAATCTCCATGGGGGCGACGATCGTGCGGCCGACGAGATCGCACGCGAGAAGTAGTCCGGCGCCGATGACGGCGACCCAGGGCAGGTTCCTGTGCATGTCGTCGCCGAGCATCATCGACACGAGATTCGGGACGATCAGGCCGAGGAACGGGATGAAGCCCACCACCACGGTAGTGACGCCGGTGGCGATCGCGACGAGCATGACGCCGAGGAAGACGACCTGCTCGTACTTCAGCCCCACGTTGGTGGCGAGGTCTCTACCGAGACCGGCGATGGTGAACCGGTCGGCGAGGAGATAGGCGAGGACGGCGACGGCGAGCACCGCCCACAGCGGTTCGTAGAAGCCGCGAACCACGCTGCTGAAGCCACCCGAACGCCACGCCGACATCGACTGCAGCAGGTCGAACTTGCCGGCGAGGAAAGTGGTGATCGAGCCGACCACGGCACCGAGCATGATGCCGACGAGCGGCACGATGATCGACGACTTCAGCGCGATCCGGCGCAGGACGACGATGAACACCATCGTTCCCGCGAACGGTCTCGATGGTGACGGTCGCGCCGTTCTCGGCGTCGGCGCTGTCGATACCGCTGTCACCGCAGGCGGTCAGGACGAGCGCCCCGGCGCGGGCCGGTGCGAGGAGCAGGCGCTTGAGATTCAGTTTCACGGGGTGACGTCCGAGGAAGGGTCGGACGGCGTGCTGACATGCGCCAAGACGCTCGCGGATCGGTAATTCAAGTTTCACATAGTATTGGTAAGGCAAACCTTTGTCCTGCTGGGGGTATGTGACAACGATCTCCCGGAGCGAATATCAACTACTCACGTCACCCCTGCTGAGGGTCGCCGGATAGGGTCGCGGCATGAACGAAGTCGAGTCGGTCGCACGCTTTCGGAGCACCCACGGTCTCGATCACCTGATCGACGTCCACACGCACTTCATGCCCCGCCAGGTCATGGACAAGGTTTGGGCGTACTTCGACTCCGCAGGCCCGCTCGTCGGACGGCCCTGGCCGATCACCTACCGGCACGACGAGGAGGAACGCGTCGCGCGTCTCCGCGACTTCGGGGTACGCCGGTTCACCGCCATGCTGTACCCGCACAAGCCGGAGATGGCGGCGTGGCTCAACTCGTGGGCGGCCGACTTCGCGGCCCGGACCCCCGACTGTCTCCACACCGCCACCTTCTACCCGGAGGCCGAGGCGAAGGAGTACGTCGCGTCGGCGATCGAGGCGGGCGCGCGCGTGTTCAAATCCCACATCCAGGTCGGCGATTACTCGCCGCTCGATCCGCTCCTCGACGACGTGTGGGGCCTGCTCGAGGACTCGGGCGTGCCCATCGTCGTGCACTGCGGGTCGGGCCCGGCGCCCGGCACGTACACCGGTCCGGCTCCGATGCAGGAACTCATGCGCCGGTACCCGCAGCTGACGGTGATCGTCGCGCACATGGGTATGCCCGAGTACCGCGAGTTCCTTGACCTCGCGGAACAGTACGAGCGGGTGTATCTCGACACGACGATGGCGTTCACCGATTTCGTCGAGGAGGACACACCCTTCCCGAGGGATCAGCTGCCGCGTCTCGACGCGCTGCGTCGGAAGATCCTGCTCGGCACGGATTTTCCGAACATTCCGTACGACTATCTGCACCAGCTCGAGGTGCTCGAGCGCGTCGCGCCCGACAGCGAGTGGATCCGCGCGGTGTGCCGCGACAACGCCACGTCGCTGTTCGGGCTCGGCGAGTGATCGACGGGTTCGCCGGTCAGACGGTGATCGAGCGTCGGACGATCTTGCCGGTCGCGTTGCGGGGGAGCAGATCCTGCGTGATCCGCCAGACAGTAGGGACCTTGTAGTAGGCCAGTCGCTCGGCGCAGAAGGCTCGCAACTCGTCCTCGGTGATCGTGCTGCCGGGTCGCAGCACGACGACGGCGGCGATCTCCTGTCCCAGATCCTCGTGGTCCACGCCGATCACGGCGCTCTCGACGACCCCGGGGTGCTCGTCGAGGCACTGTTCGATCTCCGTGGGATAGACGTTCTCGCCGCCGCGCAGGATGAGATCGGACCGTCGGCCCGTGAGCCGCAGACGTCCGTTCTCGATCGCGCCGTAGTCGCCGGTACGCAACCATCCCTCCGGGGTGATGGCCGCGTCCGTTGCGGCCGGATCCTCCCAGTAGCCGAGCATTACGTAGGGACTGCGGACGCAGATCTCACCCTCGGTGCCGTCGGGCACCCGTTCGCCGAACGGATCGCGGATCTCCATGCTCACCGTGATGATGGGGGAGCCGAGGGTTCCGGGGAAGGCCTCGATTTCCGGGGCCGTCGCCATGGCGATCGCGGTGCTGCACTCGGTCAGCCCATAGCTGTCCACCAGAGCCTGTCGCGCGAAGGGGAACTTCGCCTGCAGGCGTTGCTTGAACTCGGGGGAGGACGGAGCAGAAGCCAGCGCGAACGCAGTGAGCGAGCCGAGGTCGTACTTGTCGGTGTTCTCGTGCTCGAGCATGCGCGAAGCCATCGTCGGCACCGCACCCCAGTTGGTCACCCTCTCGCGCTCGATGAGCGTGAAGACCTTGTCGACGTCGAACCCGCCTTCCGTCATGACAGCGGCGCTTCCCGTTGCGAGTCGCGGCACCGCAAGGTTGTGCAGGCTCGCGATGTGGAACAACGGTGAGGTCAGGAGATACCGGTTGTCGTTGGGCACCGAGTCGTCATAGGGGCGCTGCTGCATCGCGGCAACCAGCGCGTCGGAGTATCGGTGATAGTCGACGACGGCGAGCACGTTGCGGTGGGAGTGCAGTGCCCCCTTGGGACGCCCACTGGTACCGCTCGTGAACAGGATGACCGCGGGATCGTCCTCCTCCACGTCCGCCGACGGCAGTTCGGCGCCGGACGCCGCGGCCACGATCCGGGGCACGTCCTGCTCGGTGGTGAGCAGATCGAACCCGGAGACCCCCGCTCTCGCCAGCAACGCGGCGCGCTTGGCGTCGGCGACGATCACTTTGGGCCGCACCAGGTTCACGCCGTACGCGATCTCGGGCGGCGTCCACCAGGAGTTCAGGCCCACTGCAATTGCACCCAGGCACTGAGCGGCCCAGAAGGTGATGATCCATTCGGGAGAGTTGGCCGCGAGAAGCGCGACGCGGTCGCCCTTCTTCACGCCGTGCTCGTCGCGCAGGACGGTCGCCAGGGCGGCGACGGCGTCGGCGTGCGCGCTGAACGAGAGGCGGCGATCGGCCGTCACGAGGTAGTCGCGGTCGCCCCATTGCCGGGACGCGGCGACGAGGTCGCCGATGCGGCGGTCGCGGTTGCGCATGACCTGCATCCGGTTGCCGCGCACGTCCTCTTCGACGATTTCGAATCGGCCACCGGGGCCGGTGAGCTGGGAAACGACCATCTGCAACATCTGCTGCAGATCTGCTTGTGCTGTCAAGGATTCGCCTTTCTCGGTCCCGCACGGTTTCGTCGCGCAGCAGGGCGTACACAGGGGGATCGGAGAACTGTTTCGGGTGACGTAGTGCATCGAACCCTAGGCGCTGTGTTCATTGTCACAGATTTGTCCCGGTCAGTGAGAGTGGCCCAGGTCTCACTCTGTGGGGTGGCTACCTTCGCGACACCCGGCCTACCGTCCGACGCCCCGGAATTGCGCTTCAGCCCAGACCGAGACCAAGGAGTCCATCGTCGTGAAACTCAGCGCTGCCTCGAAATCGATGGCGGGTCTGTTCGCCGTCGTAGTAGCGACGTCCGCTTGTGCGTCGGACCGCGGCGCCGACCCGTCGGCGGGCGCCCTCGCTCCGGCGGCAGCCGCCGCAGCGGCGGCCCCCACGGCCGAGGAATCGTTCGGAACCCTCGCGTCTCCGTGCGGGCCGGGGGATGCGGCAGGAAGCACCGACCAGGGAGTGTCGGATACCGAGATCCGCATCGGATACGGCGACGACCGGGGCTACTCGAAAAGTCCCGGACTCAACAAGGAGATCGGTGACGCCGTCTCCGCGATGATCGACTGGTGCAATGCCCAGGGTGGCATCAACGGTCGCACGATCGTCGGTACCCACTACGACGCTGCGATGACGCAGGCCAACGCCGTGATGCAGAACGCGTGTGCGAGCGAGTTCATGATGGTCGGTCACGGCTTCGCCATGGACCAGACGTCCGAGCAGACTCGGGTCGCGTGCAATCTCGCCGCTGTCCCCGCCTTCACCGTGTCCCCCGACGCGGCCAACGGCCCGATGACCTACCAGGGCGTCCCGTTCCCGGTCGACTACGCGAACGGCTCGCAGTGGTTCCAGATCGCCGAGATGTACCCGGACCTGGTCGGCGAGTTCGACGTCATCGACAGCACGATGCCCACGATCATCTCGGCGAGCACCAAGATCCGGTCCATCGCCGAGGCCGCCGGCTTCACGCTGAAGAACTGCGGTGTCACGCTCAACTACGAGGGCGAGTCGAGTTACGCGCCCTTCGCCGAGAAGTTCAAGCAGTGCGGCGTCAAGGGCCTGTGGACGTCCCGTTCCCCGGTGCCGGCCGAGTTCAACTTCGTGAAGGCACTCGACCAGGCCGGCATCGACCCGATCCTGCTCGGTGAGGCCACCTGGTACGGCAACGCCGCCCAGGCGTGGAACGGGGAGAGCGGTCTGCTCGACAACCTCCACGCCGGCATGACCTTCCAGATGATCGAGAACGCTGATGCCGTACCGGCCGTGAAGAAGTACGTCGAGCTGGTCACCGAGCAGGACGGCAAGACCGCGCTGCTCGGCATGCAGGCCACCTCTTCGTTCCTGTTGTGGGCGACCGCTGCGGACGCCTGCGGATCGGACCTGTCCCGTCAGTGCGTCATCGACGAACTGTCCCGAATCGACGAGTGGGACGGAGGCGGGCTGCACGCCGTCACCGATCCCGGGAACAACATGCCGGCAACCTGCGGGCTCGTCGTGAGGCTCACCGGCGCCGAATACACCCAGGCGTTCCCCACGGAGGCCGGCACCTTCAAGTGCGACGACCGCTACCGCGTCGCAACCGATCCGAGCACGTGGGGCACCGAACTCGGACCCGACCGCGTCGCGACGAAATACCTGAACCCGAACATCATCAGACCGACCGTCTGATCCGAGCGCCCGGTGCCGGCGAGGCCTGACACGCACTCGCCGGCACCCCGACCAGAGGTACTCGTATGGACACCTTTCTGACCTTCACGATCGTGGGGTTGGTGCTCGGATCGGTTTACGCGATCGCTGCATCGGGCCTCGTTCTCACCTACAACACGTCCGGCATCTTCAACTTCGCGCACGGCGCACAGGCGATGCTCGGTGCGTTCGCCTACTGGCAACTGCGCTACGGCTGGGGGCTGCCCACACCCGTCGCGTTGCTTCTCGTCCTCGGCGTCCTCGGCCCGATGACGGGCCTGTTGCTCTACGTCGTGATCATGCGCGGCATGCGTGACACCGCCGAGGTCACCAAAATCGTCGTCACCGTGTCGATCCTGCTCGGCATGGTCTCGGTGTCGCACTGGTTCTGGCATCCGGAGACCGCACGCACCATGACGATGTTCTTCGGCGACCAGGCAAGGATCGACCTCTTCGGCGTCACCATTCGCTACCACGAATTGATCTGTCTCGCCGCCGCGGTGCTCATCGCCGTGGGACTGCGGATCATGTTCGTGCGCACCCGCGTCGGAGTGGCGATGCGAGGTGTGGTCGATGATCCCGATCTGCTGCGCCTGAACGGGCACGACCCCGACCGGCTCGCCGCGCTGTCCTGGATGATGGGTTCGACCCTCGCGGTGCTGGCAGGTGTCCTCGTGACACCGATCAACGGTGGCACCCTCGAAGCGAACATGCTGACCCTGCTCGTCATCGACGCGTTCGCGGCGGCGATGTTCGGTCGGCTGCGCAGCATTCCGCGCACCTTCGCCGGTGCGCTGTTCCTCGGCCTGGCAGCCACATACGTGCTCGCCTACTTCCCGACCGCGTGGACGTGGACGTCGAATCTGCGGGTGTCCCTGCCGATGATCGCGCTGTTCGTGGTTCTCGTCGTACTGCCGCAGGATCGGTTGCGCGGTGCCGTCACCCGTACCCGGGAGCGCTACCACGTGCCGTCGGTGCGCAAGGCGATCGCCTGGGCGGTCGCGCTCGTCGTCATCGTCTATGCCATCCGCCTGCTCATGGTGACGTCGGCGGTCACGACCCTCACGATCGGCATGGCCTTCGCGATCATCGCGTTGTCGCTGACCCTGCTGACCGGATACGCGGGCGAGATGAACCTCGCGCCGGTATCTTTCGGTGCCATCGCGACGATCGTGGCGTTCCACTTCGGTATCTCCGGGAGCGGACTGGCTGCCCACCTGAACCTGTGGGGCGTGGCGCTCGGCGTCGCCGTCACGGCCGTGATCGGCGGGCTCATTGCGCTTCCGGCCCTGCGGTTGCGCGGCCTCTATCTCGCCCTGGCCACGATGGCGTTCGGTGTGTTCCTGTCGAACATGGTGCTGCGCGACACCACCCAGCACGAGCTGTTCGGCATCAGGTTCTCGCTGTTCACCGACGGCAACATCGCGATCCCGCCGTTGAAGGTCGGCCCACTCGACCTGCGGAACGAGACGGCCTTCCTCATGACGGTGACGGTGATCTTCGCCGTTCTCGGCGTGGGCCTCATCGCCCTGCGCAACAGCGGCTACGGCCGCCGGCTCGCAGCGATGAAGGACAGCCCCGCCGCGGCGGCGATGCTCGGCCAGAGCCTGGTGCGTCTGAAGCTCGGGGTCTTCACCCTGTCGGCGGGCATCGCCGGACTGGGCGGGCTGTTCATGTCGAGTGCGATGGGCTCGGTGTCGAACGAAAGCTTCTCGATCATGGTGAGCTTGTCGCTGCTGATGCTCACCGTCGTGGCCGGTATCGGTTACGTCTCCGGTGCGCTGTTCGGTGGTCTGATGTCGGGTATCGGCTTCGCCGTCATCATGGTTTCGTTCTCCGATCTCGCTGCGGGACAGCCGGAACTGGCCGGAATGTGGACCTTCCTCGGTCACGTCGCCGCAGTGAGCCCCGCGCTCATCGGTATCGGCGTCGCGGCCAACCCGAGCGGCAGCGTCCACCAGATGGTGGAGGGCTACCGTCACCTGAAGAACGCGGAGCCCGTGCTGGTCGGGGGTGCCGCGGTGGTGCTCGTGTCCTACCTGCTCGCGCTCGTCGGCGCGCTCGACAACTGGTGGTTCGCGTCGATCACCATCGCGACGGTGTTCATGCTTCCGGTCGTGGGACAGTGGCTGATGCCCGAAGCTGTGCTCGGCGCAGAGGAAGCGCAACGTCGCGCGCCGCTGGTTCCCGAACGGATCGGAATCGACGAGCCCTACAACGAGCAGGCACGGGACGAGATCGACCGTGAACTCGGCATCGACGAACTTCTGGCCGCACGTGCCACCGGGTCGGAGAAGGAACTGATTCCTCATGGCTGAGACACCCATTCTGGAAACACGCGGAATCACAGTCCGATTCGGCGGACACGTCGCGGTCAAGGACGTGAGCCTCGGAATCGAACCGGGAACGGTGACGGGCCTGATCGGACCCAACGGGGCCGGGAAGACGACCCTGTTCAACACGATCACCGGCCTGCAACGGCCGACGGTAGGCAAGGTCTTCCTCGATGGTCGTGACATCACGTCGCTACCGCCCTACAAGCGGGCCCGCATGGGTATGGCCCGCACGTTCCAGCGTCTCGAGTTGTTCGTGTCGCTGTCCGTGCGCGACAACCTCCGAGTGGCCGGGGACATCCACAATGCCAACGGACGCAACAAGATCGATCTGGACGAGGAAGTCGACCGGCTCCTCGAGCTGACCGGCCTGGCCGATATCGCGAGCACCGACGTCTCGGACGTACCCACCGGCCGCGCCCGCGTCGTGGAGGTCGCCCGCGCGTTGATGACCTCGCCGCGGGTGCTGCTGCTCGACGAACCCGCCTCCGGGCAGACGGAACAGGAAACGGAGGCGTTCGCCGCCCTGCTCCGCGATCTGGCCGATTCGGGTCTCGCGATCTGCCTCGTCGAGCACGACATTCCGCTCGTGATGAAGATCTGCTCCCGGATTCACGTGCTCGACTACGGCGCGGTGCTGGCCAGTGGCGTCCCGGACGAGATCAAGAACGATCCGGCAGTGATCAACGCCTACATCGGCACCGAGGAGGAAGCGGTATGAGCGTCGAACCGTTGCTCGAACTGTCGGGTGTCCGGGCCGGATACGGTGCGATCGAGGTGCTGCACAGCGTGGATCTCATACTCGAACCGGGCGCGGTGGTCGCCCTGCTCGGGCCCAACGGCGGAGGTAAGACGACGACCCTGCGCGTGTGCTCGGGTATCCATCCGGTCTCGTCGGGTGAGTTCCGGCTGGCCGGCCGTGTCGTCAACGGTGTGTCCGTAGCGGAATTCGCACGTCTGGGGGTGTGCTCGATTCCCGAGGGACGCGGCATCTTCCCCAACCTCACCGTCCGCGAGAACCTGTGGATCGGAACCGGCACCGGTGTTCCTCTCGCAGACCTCGAAGAGGTGGCGTACACGCGATTCCCCGTTCTCGGTGAGCGCCGATCACAGCTGGCCGGTTCGATGTCCGGCGGCGAACAGCAGATGCTTGCGCTGTCGCGGGCGCTCGGTACCCATCCCACGGTGCTGTTGCTCGACGAACTGTCGATGGGTCTGGCACCGCGCATCGTCTCCCGGATCTACGACATCGTCGGCGAACTCGCCGCCGAAGGGGTGTCGATTCTCGTAGCCGAACAGTTCGCGCGAGCGGTGCTCCCGATCGCCACCAGTGCCGCGCTGATGTTGCAGGGCCGGGTGGTGCGCACGGGCGATCCGGCGGAGATCGAAGAAGAACTTTCCACCACCTATCTAGGAGGATGACCATGACCGCACTCGCCGACGAGCGACGTGAACAGTTCAAGAAGGACGTTGCAGCGCTGGGTCTCGACGCTCCCCGCCCGGATTCGGGAGGAAAGGCCCGCATCGTCGGCCTGGCCCTGATGGTGATCGGCGCCATCGCGATCTTCGTCGTCTACATTGCGTCGCTGACCCTCTCCGATACCCGTGACCTGCTGTCCTACCAGTTGCTCGCTCTCGGCTTCGTGGCTGTCACTCTGATCGGTGTGGCGGTCCATCTCGCCGCCGCGGTCACTCGTGTCCTGCGTCTGTGGCTGGTCAGGCAGTTGCTCGAGAGCAGCACGCAGGCCGAGCGGATCGCGCAGGCGCTCGCACGCAATGACTGAGCGCACATACGCCGAACGTGGCGACGGCCCACCCCGAGGGATGGGCCGTCGCCGTTGTCGATGTGCCGGAATCAGCTGCCGGCAGCCTCGAGACCGGTGGTGATGTCGGCAAGGATGTCGTCGATGTTCTCGATGCCCACGGCGAGTCGCACGAGACCCGGGGTGACACCCGCGGCGATCTGCTCCTCGCCGGTGAGCTGCGAGTGGGTGGTCGACGCGGGGTGGATGACCAGCGAACGGACGTCGCCGATGTTCGCGACGTGGCTGTGCAGGGTCAGCGCGTTGACGAAGCGCTTGCCGGCGTCGATGCCGCCGGAGAGCTCGAACACCACGATCGCACCGGCGCCGCGCGGGGTGAGCTGCTGGGCGCGGTCGTACCACGGCGAGGACTTCAGGCCGGCGTAGGCGACGGAGGTGACCTCCGGGCGTCCCTCGAGGAACTCGGCGACCTTCTGTGCGTTCTCCACGTGCCGCTCGATGCGCAGACTCAGCGTCTCGATGCCCTGCGAGATGAGGAAGGCGTTGAACGGGGAGACCGCCGCGCCCATGTCGCGCAGCAGTTGCACGCGCGCCTTGAGTGCGTAGGCCGGAGCGCCGAGGTCGGCGAAGACGACACCGTGGTAGCTCGGGTCGGGGGTCGTGAAACCGACGTGGCGGCCCTGCGTCCAGTCGAACGTGCCGCCGTCGACGATGACACCGGCGATGGCCGTGCCGTGGCCGCCGAGGTACTTGGTGGCCGAGTGCACGACGATGTCGGCACCGTGCTCGAGCGGGCGGAGCAGGTAGGGGGTCGCGACCGTGTTGTCGACGATCAGCGGTAGCCCGTTCTCGTGGGCGACACCCGAGATGCCGGGCAGGTCGAGGATGTGGTTCTTCGGGTTGGCGATCGTCTCGCCGAAGAACGCGCGGGTGTTGTCGCGGACGGCCTCGCGCCACTGGTCGAGGTTGTCGGGATCCTGGACGAAGGTGACCTCGATGCCGAGCTTGGGCAGCGTGTAGTGGAACAGGTTGTACGTGCCGCCGTAGAGATACGGGCTCGACACGATGTGATCGCCGGCCTGCGCCAGGTTGAGGATCGCGAAGGTCTCGGCGGCCTGTCCGGACGCGAGGAGGAGGGCGGCGACGCCACCTTCGAGGGCAGCGATGCGCTGCTCGACCGCGTCCTGCGTCGGGTTCATGATGCGGGTGTAGATGTTGCCCGGTTCGGCGAGACCGAACAGCGCCGCGGCGTGATCGGTGTTGTCGAAGGTGTAGCTGGTGGTCTGGTAGATGGGCAGGGCCCGGGCCTTCGTGTCGCCGCCGGCGGGCTGTCCCACGTGGATCTGCTTGGTCTCGAAGCTCCAGTTCGCGCTGGGATCGGTTGCTTCAGGGGTGGTGTCGCTCATGGCTCTGCTCCGGATTCGGGATATGTTCTGATCGTCGACATGCTGACCTTCGGGCCCCGCTACACGACATCACCGTACGGCGGTGTGGAGGGGGCAGGAACGGGTGCGGCGGTCAGCGGGCCAGGCACCCGCTGATACACGAGAGTTGGGCACGACGGTGCGGCGACCGGCTCGCGCGCTCGTACGTCTTGCTCACGGTCCCGACAATAACCTGTCCGCACGATTCCGACCAGACTCATAGGAATTCGCTCTCGCCAGGAAACTGACTCCGGAGTACCTACAGTCTGTGTGTACCCCTTCCGGTGTGACCTCTGTTACTGCTAACGTTCTGGAACAGATTCCAGTTTCATGAGGCGCGCAGGGTCGTGGCCAGGACTTATGGAGGTGCAGTTGACCGCCGTCGACTCCGCGCTCGAGCCCGTCGGAACCTCGTCGAAACGAGAACTTCCACCATCGATGGTCGATCGGATGACCCTCATCCTGGAGGCCTTCGACAGCCGCGGCGCACTCACTCTCGAAGAGGTCACCTGTCGCTCCGGGTTGCCCCGTTCGACGGTGCACCGCATCCTCGATCACCTCGTGCGTCGCGACTGGATCGAGCACGCATCCTTCGGCTACTGCCTCGGCCCGCGTGCCCTCGGTCTCGGTGGCAGCGACACGGGCCACCGCCGCATCCGGGAGGCCGCTGCGCCGCATCTCCACGACCTGGCGATGCAGACCGGCGCCGTCGTCCACTTGACGGTCCTCGAGGGCAACGAGGTGCTCTACCTCGACAAGGTTGGTGGACAGTTCGCGTCGAGCGTGCCGTCACGGGTGGGCGGTCGGTTCCCCGCCTACGCCACCGCGGCCGGCAAGTCCATCCTCGCGTGGCTCGAGCCCGAACGCATCGACGCGCTGTACGGCAAGACTCTCGTGCCGTGCACCGAGCGCACCATCCGCGATCACGTCGCACTGCACCAGGAGCTCAACCGCATTCGCAAGCGTCGTGGCGTCGCGTTCGAACGTGAGGAAGCTGCGCGGGGCATCGGATGCGTGGGCGTCGCGCTCCGCGGCGTCGACGGCCCGGTCGCCGCCCTGTCGCTGGCAGCGGACGCGCGTTCGACCCGCCTGGAGTGGGTGGCGCCGATCGTCGCCGATACCGCTCGAAAGATCACGCGCACGCTGTTCCCGGAGCAGGAGCGCGACGACAGCCTGCGGGCCACCGAGAAGGTGGGCTGACGCCTTTCGGTTTTCGCCACGAAGGACTGTGCGCAGTTCTCGTCGGAAATCCCTCGAAGAGATCGACGAGAACTGCGCACAGTTCGTTGTATGGCCGTAGGCCGTATCAGAGCAGGTGGACCTTCTTGTAGAGGATCTTCGACGGTCCGCCGATGAGGCCGACGTTGTCGAGGAAGGTCATCAGCTTCGCGCCGGACTTGCGCACGCGATCGTGATAGTGCTTGTTGCCCTTCGCCTCTTGCAGAGCGCGCTCGCGATCGAGGCCCGCATTGGCGTAAACGTCGGGGTGGATCATGCTCTTGACGACGAAGAACACCACGAGCGCGGTGTTGAACCGCTCGAACGCGAGTCGCGTGCGGCTCGCACCGGCGAGTCGGCGTGCGACCTCCTCGCGGGCGAAGCGGATGTGGCGCGCTTCCTCGAGGACGTGGATCTTCGACACCGCGCGGGTGACGGGCTGCACCCGCTCGTCGCGCATGAAGTCGCGCTGCATCATGTCGAGGATCTCCTCGGCAGCCATGACCGATGCATAGGCGTTGGCGCCCTTGAAGAAATGGCCCCACAGGCGACCGAGCTGGTGGATGTAGCGGGCCGGACCGTAGCCCGGCATGTTCAGCCGTTCGCCGGCGCGCGCGAACATCACCGAGTGGCGGCACTCGTCGGCGACCTCGGTGAGGGCGAACTGGACGTGACGCGAATGCTTGTCGCGGTCGTAGACGTCGCGCAGGAGCATCTGCATGAGCAGGATCTCGAACCACAGGCCGACGCTCGAAACGCTCGCGGCCTCATGCTTGGTCAGCTCGATGCGCTGTTCGTCGGTGAGCTCGTCCCACAGTGCGGTGCCGTAGAGCGTGCTCCATTCGGGGGTCATTCCGAACTTGTCGTCGGGGACGGGGGCTTCCCAGTCCACCTCGACGACCGGGTCGTACGACTTACGTGCGGACGAGGCGAGCAGTCGTCCGGCGGTTTCTTCGCGATCGGACAGTGCGACGCCGGGGATGAAGCCCTTGCTGGTCTCGCGGGTGAGCGATGCGGTCATGCCTCCACCTTTTTAGTGTGACGACTAGTAACTGTTATCCAGGTTAGCGTGATCACGCGCACAGCACAATGCCCGCGACCTGCGTCGCGGGCATCGAGAAAGAAATAGAGAGAAGAGGGTTACGAGCGCCGGGGTGGCCAGAAGGCGGAGATCAACGCTCCGACCAGCAAGATCGCGGCGACTGCCCACGATGCCTGTTGCAAGCCGTCGAGGAAGGCGTTCTGTGCGAGTTCGGCGAGTTGCTCGCCCTGCGGACCCGCATGCTCGGCGACCTGTATCGCGGCGGCGAGCGAATCCTGCACGGCGGCAAGGGCCGGCTCGGGGATCATCGGCGCCACCGGATCGATGCCGTGCCCGTAGGCTGCGGCCAGGACGCTGCCCGTGATCGCAACACCGATCGCCGCACCGATCTCGCGGGTCGCGTCGTCGACCGCCGCACGGGGGCGGTACTTCGTGGTCTCCTCGAGGGCGAAGGAGGTCGGAAGAAGTATCAGTGGGTATGAGGGAGTATCGGGCTTCTCGTCGACTGTTGTCAGCCTGCCGGTCACAGACCCATGTCCTCGTCGTGCAGACCCTCCACGCCCACCGCCGCCTTCTTCTCCTCGCGCGGACGACGCAGGACGTACAGCCGCGAATGCTGGAAGTCCCGCAGCCGCAGCGTGCGCACCGTCTGGAAGCGGAACTCCTCGCAGTCGGAGAGGGCGTCGGCGAGGTTCTCGTCGACGAGGATCGTGCCCGGCCGCGCCGCGCCGGTGAGACGGGCCGCGATGTTGACGACCGAACCGAACAGGTCGCCGAAGCGCGGCAACGCCTGGCCCCACGCCAGTCCGATCCGCAGGTCCGGATAGTCCTTCTGGGACCTGAACGAATCCTGCAGTTCGAGGGCGATCCGTGCGGCGTCGACCGGACGTTCGGCCGCGAACATCACCTCGTCGCCGACGGTTTTGATCACCCAGCCGTTGTGCCGGGCGATGACGTCGGAGACCTCCGATTCGAAGTAGTCGAGCAGCTCGCTCAGCGCGGCCGCATCGATCTGCCGGGTCAACCGTGTGTAGCCGACCATGTCGGCGAAACCGACGACCAACTCGTGGAGCTCCCCGGAATCCTGCGGGCGCGCGGCGGCCCGGGCGGTCGTGGCCACCAGGTGCCGACGCCACATGTGGCTCTGGAGGCTCAGCGTGAGCTCGGTCGTGCGATCGACGATGTGGTCGATCAGCGCGCGGATCTCCTCTTCCTGCGGGGGAGTCTCCGTTTTCGCGTAGGCGGAGGCCAACTGGGTGAAGACGTGGGTGTTGAGCAGATTCAGTTGCCACTCGGTCAGCCGCGACATCGACTGTCCGATCGACCGGGCCGCGGGCACCTCGAGGCTTTCGTCGATCGCGCCGCTCGCGATGATGGCCGCCGTCGCACGCAGGGCCTCGACGTCGCCGTCGGTGAACATCACGACGTCGGGATCGGGATCGACGGTCAGACCGAGTGCCTGCCACAGCCGGCGCACCCGCGCAGGTGCGAGCCCGCACAACTCGGCCACCTCGTTCAGGGTGTAACGAAGAGGACCACCGAGCAGCGCGTTCTCCAGCTGTGACTGGATCACGGACAGCACGTCGGTTCCTGAGGCAGGTGCCGGATCGGACGGGGTCACTCCTCCATCCTTACCGTGCCCCGGGCCCATGCGCGCGGCAGGTCGTATCGAACAGGTGTACAGGCGTGTCGTACGGATGTGCGACAGTGACCGACATCGAAGCCCTGCCGACCCTTCGGCGAACCGAGAAAGGACGTCGCATGTCGCCCCGCAGACGCGCGGACCACCTGACGGAGGAACAACTCGGAGAGCTCGGTGCCGCTCTCGCCGAGGGGCGCCGCGCGACCGTCTACCTCGTCGAGGGCATTCCGAGTCTCGGCATCGACCCGGGGACGTCGGCGCGGGTGGTATCGATCAGCGGCAGCACCGTGATGGTGCGGCCGAAGGGCGTCGACGACGAGTTGCCGTTCGAGACCGACGAACTGCGCGCCACCCGCGAGCCGGCCGGAACGAAGCGCGCACCGACGAAGACCGCGCGCACGTCCGGTGGTGCGAAGCCCGCTCCGGCGAAGGCAGCTCCCGCGAAGGTGCCACCTGTGCAACCCGCGACCCCACGGGCTACCGCATCCAGGCCTGCTGCACAGAAGCCTGCCCCCCAGAAATCCGAGAGCCCAGCAGTCGCTGCGGTTCCCCGCGCCCAGGAGAAGAAGCCCGTGACCCAGACGACCCCCGCTTCGTCCGACACTCCCGCCTCCCGGCCGCCGGCACCGGCGAAGCCGAAGGCCCCGGCCCGCAAAGCGAAGAAGGCGCCGTCGATCACGATCACCGTCACGATCGACCCGGAGAACGAGTGGACGGTGGGGGTCGCGCACGGCACCCGCAAGGTCGGTAAGCCCGCAACGGTCGCACCCGACGCCGTCGAACGTGCGGTGAAGGAACTCGGCGATCCCACGGCCACCGAGGCCGTCCAGTCGGTGATCGAGGAGGCGCGTCGCGCGGCCGAGGAGCGGGTCGCGCAGCTCAGCCGCGAGCTCGAGGAGGCCCGTCAAGCTCTGGAAAGCTTGGGCGCAACCCGGAAATCCGGCGGAAACCTCTAGTACGCTCAGCCCGACGGCTGCCGGACGGCGCAGCGCAGGAGGGCCTCCATGTTCAGAAAACTGGTTGTTGCAATCGCGAGCGCGGTCGCGCTGGTCGGCGCGGGTTCCGGGGTGGCCGTCGCGGCTCCTCCGGTCACCCTCGGTGGCGGTTCGGGCATCACTCTCGGAGACAACGGGCAGGACATCTTCGACTGCACGCTCACCACGATCGGCAACGACGCCGCCGGACGCCTCGTGGGTCTCACTGCCGCGCACTGCGGCTCTCCCGGCATGACGGTGAAAGCCGAATACGACCTCGCTGCCGGCTCGGTGGGCCGCATCGTGTCGACCAACGAACGGCTCGACTACGCCGTGATCGAGTTCGACCGGAGCAAGGTCGTTCCGGTCAACCGCGTCGGCAACGTGACGATCACCGGCCTCGGTGCCCCCGCGGGCTTCCCGAACATCGCTTGCAAGGAAGGCCGCACCACGGGCAACACCTGCGGCATCGTCTGGGGCGACGTGTTCGGCTCGCAGGAGACCTGGACGCAGGTGTGCGTCATCGAAGGCGACTCGGGCGCACCGCTCGTGGTGGGCACGACGCTCGTCGCGATGGTCAACGCCTACCTGCTCGCGCCGTGCGCCGGCCCCGAGGTCGGAACGAACATCGACGTGATCATGGCCGACATCAACGGTCGGGGCGGGCCGGGCGCAGGTTTCCGTCCGATCTAGCAGCACCCCCGGAGCGGGAGGGTTCACCCGACCCTCATCCGCACACCGCACCGTTCGATGCGGAACCGACCAGCTTCGTGTACTTCGCCAGTACACCCCGGGTGTAGCGCGGCGGCAGTGGCTCCCAGCCCTGTCGCCGCGTTTCCATTTCCTTCTCGTCGACCAGCACGTCGAGCAGGCCGTTCGAGACGTCGAGACGGATCCGGTCGCCGTCGCGGACGAAGGCGATGGGGCCGCCGTCGACGGCCTCCGGGGCGACGTGCCCGACGCACAACCCGGTGGTACCACCGGAGAATCGTCCGTCGGTGAGCAGCAGGACGTCCTTACCGAGCCCGGCACCCTTGATCGCACCGGTGATCGCGAGCATCTCGCGCATGCCCGGGCCGCCCTTGGGACCCTCGTACCGGATGACCACCACGTCGCCTGCGGTGATGGTGCCGTCCTCGAGCGCGTCCATCGCGGCGCGTTCGCGTTCGAAGACCCGCGCCGTTCCCTCGAAGACCGACTCGTCGAAGCCTGCGGACTTCACCACCGCTCCGCCGGGAGCGAGACTGCCCCGCAGGATCGTGATGCCCCCCGTGGGGTGGATGGGGTCGCTCAGGGCACGCAGCACCTTGCCGTCCGGGTCGGGTGGCCTGATGCCGGCGAGGTTCTCGGCCACGGTGTTCCCGGTGACGGTGAGGCAGTCACCGTGCAGCAGACCCGCGTCGAGCAGCGCCTTCATGATGACCGGGACGCCGCCGATGTGGTCGACGTCCTTCATCACGTGCCGGCCGAACGGTTTGACGTCGGCGAGATGCGGCACCCGCGCACCCACGCGGACGAAGTCGTCGAGGCTCAGATCCACCTGCGCCTCGTGCGCGATCGCGAGCAGGTGGAGCACGGCGTTCGTGGATCCCCCGAAGGCCATGACCACCGCGATGGCGTTCTCGAACGCCTCCTTGGTGAGGATGTCGGAGGCCGTGATTCCGCGACGCAACAACTCGACCACCGCCTGTCCGCTGCGCCGGGCGAAACCGTCGCGGCGACGATCCGTGGCGGGCGGCGACGCGCTTCCCGGCAGCGACATGCCGAGCGCTTCGGCCGAGGCGGCCATCGTGTTCGCGGTGTACATGCCGCCGCACGCACCCTCGCCGGGGCAGATGGCACGCTCGATCGCGTCGAGGTCGGTCTCGGACATCAGGCCCCGCGCACACGCCCCGACCGCTTCGAAGGCATCGATGATCGTCACGTCGCGTTCGGTGCCGTCGGACAGTTTCGCGATGCCCGGCAGGATCGACCCGGCGTACAGGAAGACGGCGGCGAGATCGAGGCGGGCGGCAGCCATGAGCATGCCGGGCAGGGACTTGTCGCATCCCGCGAGCAGCACCGAGCCGTCGAGTCGCTCGGCCTGCATCACCGTCTCGACGCTGTCGGCGATGACCTCACGGGAGACCAGGGAGAAGTGCATACCCTCATGCCCCATCGAGATCCCGTCGGACACGGAGATGGTGCCGAATTCGAGCGGGTAACCGCCCGCGGCGTGCACGCCCTCCTTCACCGATCGCGCGAGGCGTTCGAGCGGGAGGTTGCAGGGGGTGATCTCGTTCCACGACGACGCCACACCGATCTGCGGCTTGCCCCAGTCCTCGTCTCCCATCCCCACCGCACGGAGCATGCCGCGCGAGGCGGCCTTCTCCATGCCGTCGGTGACGTCGCGGCTACGGGGCTTGATATCGGGTCGGTCCGTCATGACGCCTTCCTGGGGTCGCGGCCGGTGAGGGCGATGAGCCGGTCCTGCGGGGACGCATCGTCGGGGACCGGGACGGGATCGGCGAACAGACCGCTCGAGGCGAGCATGTCCTTCTGCGGTTCGATGTCGGCGAGCACGGCGTCGACGAGGTCGGCGTCGAGCGTTTCGTCGGCACCGATGGCCCGGGCGAGATCCCAGGTGTGCACGGTGATGTCCGCGACCTGCTGTTTCATGTAGTCGAGGCACGGGACGGTGCCGTAGGACAGGTGGACCTCCTGGGACGGTGACGCCATCGCCCACGCGGCGGTCGCCTGCTCGGCGAAGCGTGCCCATTCGGCGGCGAGATCGTCCCCGATCGGTTCGAGTACGGCCTTCGCGTCGTCGAGGGAACGGCCGGAGAGCAGCGGCTGGATCCAGCGCTGCTCGTCGACCATGTGCCACACCAGGTCGGTGACGTCCCACTCGGTGTCCGGGGTGGGTGCGTGCCAGTCGCGGATCTGCGCGACACGGTCGTCGAACTCGCGACGCGCGGTTCGTTGCAGGGAGAGCCAGTCGGTCACCATGGATCTCAGCCTAGGGCGCAGGCTGCTCGGATCACGGCGATTTCAACTCCTGCGATCATGCGCGGGATGCGGGACGATCGGGAGTCGCACCGTGTCGTCGTCGAGGAGAAGTACATGCCTGTCCCCACCGTCCAGCTCGCGCCCGGTCTCGTCGTCAGCGCCCAGGGTTACGGCGCGATGTCCGTCGCCCCCGCATACGGCGAGGTGAATCTCGACGAGGCGCTCGCGACCCTGCACCACGCCGTGGATCTGGGCATCACCTTCATCGACACCGCCGACGTCTACGGCGACGGCACCAGCGAGAAGGTGGTCGGCACGCTGCTCGCCGACCGGCGGGACGAGGTCCAGCTGGCGACGAAGTTCGGTCTCGTCGGCGCGGTCGGCGGCACGGGCACCGCCAACCGTCGCATCAACGGCCGTCCCGAATACGCGAAGCAGGCCATCGACGAGTCGCTCGGGCGTCTCGGCGTCGACCACGTCGACCTGTACTACCTGCACCGCGTGGATCCTGACGTGCCGGTCGAGGATACGGTCGGTGCCCTCGCCGAACTCGTGCAGGCCGGCAAGGTGCGGCACATCGGACTGTCGGAGGCCACGGGCGACGAGTTGCGCCGCGCGCACGCCGTCCACCCGATCGCGGTGATCCAGTCGGAGTGGAGCATCGTCTCGCGCGACGTCGAACGGCACGTGGTGCCCACCGCCGCCGAACTCGGTATCGGCTTCGTGCCGTACTCGCCGGTGAGCCGGGGGCTGCTCACCGACGCCTTCGATCCCGGACAGGTCGCCGAGAACGACCTGCGCAAGCGCTTCCCGCGCTTCGACGCCGACGCCCTGCCGACCAACCTCTCGGTCCGTGAAGAGGTGCGGGCGGTTGCGAAGGAGGCGGACGCGACCATCGCGCAGATCGCCCTGGCATGGCTGGACGCGAAGGGGCGCGAGTTCGGGTTGCCGTCGGTGTCGATCCCCGGCACCCGCTACGCGAATCGCGTCACCGAGAACGCCGGAGCGCTCGACGTGACGCTCACCGACGAGCAGGTTGCACGGCTGGATCGTCTCGCCGGCAAGGTCGCCGGTCCGCGTGCGGCCGACCCGACGTGGGTGTCGCTCGGGCGTGAGTAATCAGCACCGTTAACAGACCGACGCGTATCGTCCTTGTGACATGAGGGCATGGCTGGTCTGGGGTATCGGAGTCTTCGCCTACATCGTCGCCGTCCTCCACCGGACGGCGTTCGGTGTCTCCGGACTCGCCGCCACCGAACGCTTCGAGATCTCACCGTCGGTGCTGTCCGGCTTCGTCGTCCTCCAGCTCATCGTCTACGCGGGGATGCAGATCCCGGCCGGTGTGCTCCTCGACAGGTTCGGTTCGCGGCGGATGATCGCGACCGGCGCCGTGATCCTCGCCGTCGGTCAGGCGATCCTCGCCCTCACCGAGTCGCTGCCGGTCGCGTATCTGGCCCGAGTGCTGGTCGGTGTCGGTGACGCCCTGACGTTCATCTCGGTGCTGCGGCTCGTGCCGGTGTGGTTCGCGCCGCGCCGCGTGCCTGTCGTTTCGCAGCTGACGGGCATCTTCGGCCAGCTCGGCCAGGTGCTGTCGGCGGTGCCGTTCGTCCTGCTGCTCACCGGCACCGGATGGACGGCCGCCTACGGCAGTGCCGCGGCGCTCGGCCTGCTCGCGTGCGTGCTGGTGTTCGCGGTCGTGCGCGACACCCCGCCCGGTGAGACGCGCGAAGCCACCGCGTCAGGGCTGCGGGAGGTGATCGGCGGGCTCGGCACGGTGTGGCGGCGTCCCGGCACCAAGCTCGGCTTCTTCACCCACATGGGCACGCAGTTCTCGGTGACGACCTTCGCGCTCATGTGGGGCGTGCCGTATCTGGTCTCCGCGCAGGGCCTGTCACCCGCGGCGGCCGGCTCGATGCTGACCGTCTCGGTGGTCACCGCCATCTCCGCCGGACCCATCCTCGGCGTGCTGTCGGGACGCTTCCCGACCAGACGCTCGTGGCTTGTGCTCATGATCATCCTCGCCAGCGCAGTGACGTGGTCGGCGGTGCTCGCCCTGCCCGGACCCGCACCGCTGTGGCTGCTCGTGGTGCTCGTCGTCGTCATCTCGGTGGGCGGGCCGGGATCGATGATCGGCTTCGACTACGCCCGCACCTTCAATCCCGGGACCGCGCTCGGCACGGCCAACGGCATCGTCAACATCGGTGGCTTCCTCGCGACACTGCTGGTCGTGCAGACGATGGGCATCGTGCTCGACCGGCTCGGCGGCTACACCTTCGACGCCTTCCGCGTCGCGTGGTTCGCGCAGTACCCGATCTGGGTGATCGCGCTCATCGGGGTGCTCGTGACCCGAGGACGCGCCCGCCGCGAGGCCGGCATCGAAGCGCGTTCGCTGCGGGCGGTCGTGCTCGACCGACTCGGTCGGGGTAAGCGCTGAACTCGGTTGGGGCAAGCACTGGGCTTCGAGGCGTCCGGATGCCTCGATCGACGATCGGCGGGAGTCCTGTTCGAGTGGACCGTCTCGCATCACTGCAGTTCAGGGCGGTCAGAACCGCCTGTCGTGGTCGGACTGGCAGACTCGATCCCGGAAGTGATCGAGGAGGAATCGAGTGAAGACGACGGTGGGCGAACCCGAACCGGGACTACCGACACCGGACGACGTGCAGGCACCGCTGGTCGCAGTGGAGCATCTCGCGCAAGATCTGCGACGCGCACTCATGGTGTACAAGTTCGGCATCGACGAGATGATGACGAAGATCAACATCCTGCGCGAGGAGTTCACCTACGCCCGCGAGTACAACCCGATCGAGCACGTGAAGTCGCGGTTGAAGAGTCCCGAGTCGATCCTCGCCAAGGCGGAACGGAAGGGTGCGCCCGCCTCGCTCGACGGCATCCGCGAGGCCGTCCGCGATATCGCAGGCATCCGCATCACGTGCAGCTTCACGTCGGACGTCTACCGGATCATCGACATGATCACGAGCCAGCTCGACGTGACGGTCGTCGAGATCGAGGACTACATCGCGCGCCCGAAACCCAACGGGTACAGCAGCGTGCACGTGATCGTCCAGATCCCGGTGTACATGTCCGACCGGGTCGAGCGCGTCTACGTCGAACTGCAGATCCGCACGGTCGCCATGGACTTCTGGGCGAGCCTGGAACACAAGATCTACTACAAGCACGATCGCGAGGTACCGGACGAACTGCGCGAGGAGCTCCGCCTCGCCGCGGAAACTGCGCGCGATCTGGACCTGCGGATGGAAGCACTGCACCGCCGCGTCCACGGCCCGAACAACGGGAACTGACCGAGGTACGCAACGTGGGGTGAAGGCTCGCAACGTGGTCGGTCACTGTCGGCGTTGCGAACCCACCACCGGTGTTGCGTGCCCATCACCATTCCCACTGTTGACGCGGAATCTTCCGCGCGATACGTAAGCGTTCCCGCACCGGGAGGGGACGGAGGAGTTCTGGGGCCCCGGGTGTGGTGACGAGATGGCGATCTTCGGGACACCCATGGAGGCGGTCGATGAGTCCGAGCAGCGTGTTGGGATCGCTCACGAGAACGTACGCCGGCACGGTGAACGAATCCGGCTTGTCGTGCGCCACGCGAGGCGGAGTCGGTTCGTAGCCGGGTACGTGGAGACGGATGAGTGGATTGTGCGTAGACGCCCCGCGGCCCGAGACGGTGTAGACATCGGCATCCACCTCCTGGATCTCGTCCCATCGAACGAACACGTCCGAAACGCCACGCCGCACGAGCCATGTCGTGCGGCGGCGAATACCGTCGGCATGGAGACGGGTGGATCCCCGGGGGTGGATCAAGAAGGGTAGAGCGCACACCGCCACGGTTGCACATGTCGTCCATGCGATGAACGAGCCGGAGTGGGGGAGCTCGTGTCTCGCAAGAAGCATCGCTCCGTCCGGTCGGTTCGACGCACGAATCATGAATGCGCCCGACACTGTGATGCAGGAGAACACAGCGGACAGCTGAACGGGAAGTATTCTCACGTAGGGAATCTCGATGCCGGGGCCGTGAATGTCGTCTCGGCACTGCCGGATCCTCGGATGCAAACCGAATCGGTGGAAGCCGGCCCGCTCGAAGCCCCAGGCCGAACCTAACGCCGTCATCAGAGCGAGACAGAACCCCAGGGCGATGGCTCCGAGGTCATCCGCTCGCCGATCGTCCATGGTCTTCTGCAGCACAAGGATTCCGGCCCCGGCCAGGAACACGCCGAGGCAGAGCGATCCCGTACGAAACCGTTGCGGCCAAGCAGGTTCGGATCGTTCTCCGTACGGGCACGGCTCGATGGAATCGCTCACCGGATTCTCAGTCCCTCGTGGATTGCATGCAGATGAGCGATAAGAGACTCGGCGTTGTCGGAACGTGCGGTTGCCGTCAGTTGCGTCAGGTAGCGATCGTACTCGTGGTCGATCACGAGATATCGCGTCACGGCGGTGTACTCGACGTCGTCCACTCGATAGGAGCCTTGGACGATCACCGATCGGTGCCCGCGGAAATCGGATGTGTCGCGGAACCTCTCCCTCCATGCGGGCAGTTCGCGAACTTCATTCCCCGCGACCTCCAGCAGTTCGTCCGTCGGCCGCCATTTCGACAGTGCGCCGTGGAGGAGTACGGCGTTGGGTGCCCAATCATCCATGACGGACTGGGGAGCTACGAGAACCGTATGTGCGTGCGGAAAGACATCGCGGGGGAGTGTGATCCAGCCTTCCGGCGCCTGGGATTCCGGTTGCGGGTGCCGCGGATCGTCCGGGTCGCAGGGGCTCAGTTCGACTTCGCGTGCTGCGAGGTAGTCGGAGAGCGTCGTCTGAAGCGAAGCATTCATCGAGACGCCTCCTGGTGGCGTGCCATCCGGAATCGCCCTCGCAAAGGCGGTGGTCTGAGAAGTTCGGCCGCGTCCTCCCGAGCGAGGAGTGTGCGGTCGTGTGGACGTTCATGCATTCGTCGGGCCAGGGCCAGGAGTGTGTTGGGTTCTGCGATGAGCCAAGTGCAGACGATGGCGAGAATGTGTTCTTCGTCGTGGGGGATGCGCGCTTCCGGGGGAATCCGTCCGGTCGTGTGGATGTGGATCATCGGAGTCCGGACGTCGCCGTATCCGGAACGGGTCACGATATCCGTTCCGGCGATGCCCTCGATATCGTTCCAATGCACAAATTGCACGGTGGCATTGTTTCGTCGGAGCTTGCGAGAACGTACGACTCTTTCGATTCCGTGTGGATACAACCCCAGTGTGGTGGGAAGTCGGAACCAGATGAACGCCGCCGCCATGAGCAAGAGAACGATCCCACCCACGAGCGCGAAGATTGCAGTGGTTCGGGGGTCGTAACCATGCGGCAACTCGGATCTGTCGGTGATGTAGACGTTCAGAGCAGAGATGGCCAAACCGGTAAGGCCGTTGAAGATAAGCATGGCAACAGCCAGGCTGGGAAGGGTGAGTCCTCCCGGCACAACGATTCCGATTCCGAGTTCAGAATGTTTATTACTCCTGACCCGCTTGGAATGCAATACATTTCGAATCCCGCCGTGCCTGAACGCTGCGACACTCATGAGTAGCATCGACGTTCCGAACACTACCGAGCCGATTGTGGATATCGATTCTTCGTGCCCGACGTTCACCAGTGCATCCCCGAGGGACCATACAGCCAGAACAGCAGCGAAGACCCCGCCCATGCACCACCCGATTCGCAGTTGCTGCGGCCAACGAGGGTCGAAGAACGAATCGATGTGAGTTCGATATCGGTCCGGCGGAACGTTTTCGGTCGTCACCACAACTCCTGGATTTTCTTGGATGCGTACCATGTGGCTGCGCCGCCACCTATGAGGCCGGCAACGAAGCCCGCTGCAGTGCCGACTCCCGGGACGACCGAACCGCCCACTGCCCCGATGAACGCCGCTGAAAGTTTCGATGCGGCTACGGCACCGAGCATGCCGGCAACGGTTCCGGCGCTCTCGGAGACTATTGCCTCGGTGGGATCCATCCCTCCCTTGATGTCGTTGACGATCGCAGGAACGGTGCCTACTGCAGCGGCAGCCGGGTTCATTCCGCGCGCGATGTTGCGTGCGACATCGTCGCCCGAGGCCACCGCCGCGTCGGTCAGGAGTTCCTTGGTAGCTCCGGACATTGCGCTGATGGACGACGCTGCGATGGTGGATGGCCAGTCCGGCCACCAGGAGAACTCGCCGTTCTCGTTCTGCACGACCTTCCCCGGCGCCGCGGCATCCCTGGCTGCTTCGAGTACCGCAACGGCAGCGGTGATGCGATCGGCTGTTTCGGTTGCGGCTCGCGACGCTTGTTCGAGAGCGCCGGTGACGGTGTGGGTCAGTTCCGTTGCTTCGTGTTCGAGGCGGACGCGGGCTTCGGCGACGGCTTCGGCCGGCAGCGTCGCCGAGAGGATGTGGATCTGGTCGGAGGGGTCGACGGTGCCGTCGTCGTGCACGGTGAACCCGGACTGTTCGGCGCCGCCCACGACCGACAGGAGGTGCAGGCGGGTGCCTTCGACGAGCCACGCGCCGGTGCGGTACGCCTCCGCGATCTGCAGGAGGGCTTCGGCGATGGCGCTGCCCAATGAGCGTTCGCGGACCACTCGCGCGGCGGCGGCACGCGCGGCGTCGCCGGACCATCGCTCGGCGAGCACATCCTGCTCGGTGAGCAGAGCTTTCATGCGGTCGTCGAGTGTGTCGACGAGCACGTCGAGGTGGTCGGCGGTGATTCGCAGCGCGTCGGGATTCCAGGACCGGACCGCAGCGACTCCCGGTCTCATCCGTGCTGATCCATCGCCGAGAGTGCAGCCACGAAGTCCGTCTCTGCGACGACGTAATCGTTCGCGGCGCCGTCGGTGATGTCGACGATCTCGCGCAGGCGACTGCACACGTTGCCGAGTGCTTGATCGGTGGCGGTGAAGGCTCGTGCGCAGACGGCCGCGAATTCTGTTCCGGGAAGTGCTGATTGCGACACGGCATACGGTTCGCCGACGTCCCAGTCGTTCATCGCGTCGGCGGTGTCCGCCACGAAGGCTGCGAATGTGCGCAGCGCTTCAGGATCTACGTGCAATGTCACCACTGCCCCCCGGCAGAATCCCCCGATACGTCCGGGTGGGGACGATAGCAGACGGCGCCCTCGCGGAGCCGGAGCGGACCGTCGGGCGACTTCGAGCGGGGCATCGGTCGTGCGCGAGGTACGCAACACGTAGTGAAGGTTCGCAACGCCGGCAGTTGCTGGCCGTGTTGCGAACCCGGAACTGTTGTTGCGTACCTACCGGTTGTGTGCGCGCTGGCGTGACGAGGTGCGTGCTGCGCGAAATCGTCTACACTCCGACTGAATTCTCCGATACGCCGCGCGTGACGGTAGCAGAGATCGGTCGGGGTGCCGTGGAAGGAGCCGAGATGTCCTACGTCCGTCTCAGGGGAGAACTGCTGTGCCACAGCGAGGCCGAGCGTGAGATCATGCTCGGCCATCTGCAGTGTCATATTGACCTGACGCGCGCCGAACCCGGTTGTGTCTCGTTCGAAGTCCTGCCGACCGACGACCCTATGGTGTGGCGCGTCGAGGAAACCTTCGTCGACGTCACCGCGTTCGAGATGCATCGAACGCGGGTGGCCCGCAGTGAGTGGGGACGGCTGACCGTCGGTATCGGGCGCCGGTACGAGATCGAGGGTGCGGATACACAGACGCCCCCGCCGTTCCGAGAAGGAACGGCAGGGGTGTCCGAGTGAGGCCTACTTGTAGTCGTCTGAATCGAAGCGTTCATCGAGACGCCTCCTGGTGGCGTGCCATCCCGAATCGTTCTCGCAAAGTCGGTCCCAGAAGGTCGGTTGTGTCCGGCTGTCACTACAACTCCCTGAATCATTTTGAATGTGTACGGCGTGGCGGCGCTGTCTCTGGGGTGACGAACCGGTCGTCACTTGCTGCGGCAGGGGATCGAGGTACGCAACATGCAGTGAGGGTTCGCAACGCCGTCAGTTACTGGCCGCGTTGCGAACCCGATGTTGCTGTTGCGTACCTACCGGTTGTTCCCGTGCTGACGCGACGGCGTGCGTGCTGCGCGGAATCGTTCCCGCAGCGGCGGAGGGCACAAGAGTTCGACTGCATCGGATTTCGTGAGAAGTTCGCGATCGCGCGGGTTCTCTGCCAACCGTTCCAAAAGCGCGAACAGAGTGTTCGGCTCCGTCACGAGCTGGTGGGCCATGACCGCCACTCGACACTCCGAATCATGTCGAGTCCGAGCTTCTGGTGGAATCGGTTCGTTCGTATGAAGATCGATTACCGGGTGGACCGTAGTTCCACCACCGACTCCGAGGCTACCTACCCCAATCCGGGCAATACCTTCCCAGGACAGGGAGATGTCGAATACCTGTTTCTTGAAGAAGACTCGACGACGTACGTAGCGGCGTACACCTCGTGGGCTGATGCACAGGGTCGTCTCGAAACGGATGGAGACGATCAGGACCGCGATCAGGCCCATGCCGGCGGCGCATACCGCTATGAAGAAGGCACTCTCACTGTTGTCTCGGTTGATCGGCAACAGTGCTTCGCCGAGGCCGCTGTGCCATGTGAATGCTGCTGCGGAACCATAGGCGGCCAACCCCAGCATGACTGCGACTGTTGTCCACACTTCGGTTCTTCGTGTTGGGATGCTGATACCCGGACCGCGGTCGCGATCGTGACGAAATTTGATGTCGCGGTGCGGTCGAAGGTCCCGAAGACCCGCACGCCGAAACGAGGATCGGGCGATGACGAACAGCGCAATCGAGCCGCCTGCCGCACCGAGTGTGACTTGGAAGTCGTTCGTTCGGATCGTGTCCTGGACGAATGCGAAGCTCACGCAAGCTGCGATAAGCAGCGCAATCGACAGAACTAGTGGCACTATCCTGAGCGGTTGTGGCCAGGGCGCTTCGGATGGCGTCGATCGGATGTTGTCGACGAGTTCGTCAGGTGTCCGAACTTTTTTTCCTCGCTTCAACAAGCACCTCGCTCGTACGTGAGGGATGAGATCATTTCCACGCCTACTGGCCAAGACCTGAAACCGCGAAATGACCTGGGACTCCGGCCGGTGGATTCTCTGACGCGTCCGCGCGCAACCTACGTGTTTCCTCACCGCGTCGTGTGAGCAATTCTGGCTTCACGAAGCCGTTTTCGAAGCGGGGGAGGGCGGAGCAGTTCGACTGCCCCCCTTTGTCCTACATAGCTCCGCTGATCCGGATTCGTCCGTAGGTGTTCGAGAAGCGCGAAAAGTGTGTTCGGCTCCGCCACCAGTTGATGCGCTGTAATGCTTACGGGGTGGGTCGAATCATGCCCGGTGCTCGAAGTGTCGGCTCCAGTTGCGCTGTAAAGGTGGATGATCGGCCGACCCGCGGATCCTGTACGTGGTGGTAGTTCCCTGGGTTCTATGCGACCGATATCGTCCCAGGGTAGGAAAGTCGAATCATCTCGTACAGAGAGGAATGATCGTCGCCTCCGAAGTCGCTCCACCCCGGACGGAAAGATCCTTAAAGATGTTTCGGTAATAGGGCGTGTCGTTGCACGTGATTCGCGCCGTGCTGCTTGATCATTGACGAATGGCAGGGAAGAAGACCGGTTCCGGCGAGGAACCCGACCCCCGGAAAGTCAAGCAGCGCGGTACCCGCCGTGATCTGGGGGCGTTGCGTGAGCGGCGGATGCGGGCGGCGGAGATGTTCGCTGCGGGGCGGCGGCAGATCGATGTCGCGGTCGAGCTGGAGGTGTCCCAGCAGACTGCGTCCCGCTGGTTTCGGCAGTGGACCGAAGGCGGAAGTGAAGCGCTCGAAGGTGCAGGTCGGGCGGGTCGCAGGCCGCGTCTCGACGACACCCAGGTCGAGGTGATCCGAGAAGAACTGCTCAAAGGACCCCAGGCTCACGGCTTCGCCACCGGGGTGTGGACCCTGGACCGGGTCGCGATCGTGATCGAGCGGCTCACTGATCCCTCCCGGCGTTTCCGGAGAGCTCATGGTGTGAGCGCTTCCTCCGGATTGAGGGTGCGCATGCGATCGTAGTGGAGTTGCTCTGCCCGGTCGGGGGTGAGGTCGTGGCAGTAGCTGTGTGGTCGTTCTCGGTTGTAGAACGCCACCCATTCGGCGGTGCCCAGCGACAACTCAGTGGCTCCATGGAACAGGGGCTGGTTGTCGACCAGTTCGTTCTTGTAGTCCGAGTTCACCGATTCGGCCAGGGCATTGTCGAAACTGTCCCCGACGGTGCCGATAGAGGCCGCGATCCCTTCCTCGGCCAATCGCTGCCCGAACACGATGGCAGTATACTGCGATCCGGCGTCGCTATGATGGACGAGTTTGCTCAAATCGACTACCCCGCAACGTTTTCTGTTGTCGATCGCATTGTTGATCGCATCGGTCACCAAGTTCACCGTCATCTCCGTGGCCACCTTCCAGCCGACGATCTTGCGGGCGAACACGTCAGTCACGAAGGCTGTGTACGCCCAACCGGATTCGGTGCGGCAGTAGGTGAAATCGGCCACCCACAGGCGGTTGGGTGCCGCGGCATAAAACTGCCGGTCGACCAGATCCGTCGGCCGCTTGGCCGCCGCGTCAGGGATGGTCGTGCGCACCCGTTTCTTCTTGATCGCGCCGTGCCATCCCATCTCCCGCATGACCCGTTCAACCGTGCAACGGGCGACATCTAATCCGTTGCTGCGCAGCATTATCCATGTCTTTCGTGAGCCCAGAACGCGGGTCAGGGGTTTGTTCTTGCGGAGCATGAAGATCGCATCGATGACCTGCGCGTCAGCGAGCATACGGGCGCTCGGCCCGCGGTTGATGTGGTCGTAGTATGTGGACGGGGCGATGCGCCAGCCGTGCTCAGAGAGCACGGCGCACATCGAATCGACACCCCAGATAAGACCATCCGCACCCACCCGATGTCCCTGGTGGGTGCGGATGAAGTCCACAATTACCGGTGTGGCCGGTCGATTTCGGCCGCGAAGAAAACCGACGCCGCTTTCAGGATGCCGTTGGCCCGTTTGAGTTCGGCGACCTCCTGTTTGAGCCTGCGGATCTCCTCGTTGTCGGCCCTCGAGGCGCCTTCCGCATCAGCGGCCGGGGCCTTACGAACCCACTGACGGACAGTCTCCGCCGAGGTCACCCCCAACAGATCTGCGGTCTTGCGCATCGCCGGCCACTCCGCCGACCCGTGGGCCACCAACTGGGCCACCATGTCCACGGCGTCTCGCTTCAACTCAGCCGAGTACCGCTTCGATCCTGCTGCCATAGGTTTCATCCTCCCTTGAGAGGAGCCCTCCGGAAATCCCGGGAGGGATCACACCGGCGTGACTTACGGTCCCACCCAGACCTGGACGATCCTGCGGACCCGGCTGGGTTGGAGCCGGCAGCGGCCGACGCGGCGGGCGGTCGAACGCGACGAGGATGCCATCGTGGCCTGGCGCGAGAACGAGTGGCCGCGGATAAAAAAATAGCGCGGCGCCGAGGTGCATGGATCTGCTTCCAGGACGAAAGTGGCGTATCGCTGCTCCCGGTGGTCCGCGCGACCTGGGCGCCGAAAGGTGTCACACCCGTACTCCGTCACCGTTTCTCGTGGAAGCGCATGTCCATGGCCGGGGTGCTGGCCTATCGCCCCGACCGCAGCGAAAGCGCGTTCGTGTTTTCCATGACCGACGGCGCCTACAACACCGACAGGCTCATCGAGTTTCTCACCGAACTCCGCGCCCACTTCGCCGGTGAGAAGCTCATCGTGCTCTGGGACGGGCTCATGGCCCACCGGTCCCGGGCGATGACTGCCTGGCTGGCCACCCAACGTGACTGGCTCCACGTCGAACGCCTCCCGGCGTATGCGCCCGAACTCAACCCGATCGAACAGGTCTGGGGGAACATGAAATCCACCGAACTGGCCAACCTGTGTCCCGATACCCTCGACGAGGTCCGCACCGCGACCGAGACCGGGCTGGCCCGGATCGGCTCGAGCTACGACCTGTGCCTCGGTTTCCTCGACCACACCGGACTTTCCTTATGATCCCCACTCACTCAATTACCGAAACATCTGTAATTCGGTTGTTGCGCGGAAGGCGAAGACAAAGAGCGCAAGAGCGGTCATGACGATTGCACCGGCGAGTAGAAGCACGGCACCGGGGAGTGTGTCGCGACCGGAAGGCATCAGGGACTCGCCGAATCCCAGGAACCATCCAAGTGAAGCGGAAGCACCATATGCGGCGGTGCCGAAAAGGATTCCCGAGAGGATCCGGGTGTTCGATTTTCGAACCGGGATCGCCAAGCCGAGTCCTCGCACGGGATCCTCATGAACCGTAATCGACCGGGATAACCCGAGATATCGGATTCCGGCATCACGGATGCCGATGATGAAGAGCGAAATTGCTAGTGCTGTTCCACCTGCGAAGCCGACGAAGTAGGTAGCGTCCCCACGCTCGGCGCCCTGGAAAGACGAGTGTGCGAGAAGGATTGCAAGACTGAACATGGCGACGGAGAAAACGGCATCTGTGCAGCGAAGGCACTGAGGCCATGCCTGGTTGTCGTCCGGAAGGCCGACGGGCATCGTCGGGTGCTGGTGTTGCATAAGTCTGGCCCTGTTCCTTTCAACGCGGTGGACGACTCGAATCAATGCAGTGCTGCTTGTAGAACCTTGGAGGTCAACCAGGAAATGGAAGCGCCGGCCACCGCACCCGCCACCAGTCCGACTGCGGTTCCGATCCCCGGGGCGACAAGGGATCCAACAAAAGCTCCGGCCTTCAGGCCGCCCCAGTAGCCGAGCGCAGCGCCGGCGCCTTCTGTTACGACTGCCTCGGCAGGATGCATCCCACCTTCGATGTCGTTGACTATCGCTGGGACCACTCCGAGTGCCGCCCCAGCCGGCCCGAGCTTTTGCGCGATTCCACGGGCGAGGTCGTCACCGGACGCTGTTGCTGCCGCTGTAAGACCCTCTTTCGTTCCGTCGGCCATCACGCCGATAGTGGAGGCTGCGGTCGTAGCTGCCCAGTCAGGCCACCAGGAGAACTCGCCGTTCTCGTTCTGCACGACCTTCCCGGCGCCGCGGCATCCCTGGCTGCTTCGAGTACCGCAACGGCAGCGGTGATGCGATCGGCTGTTTCGGTTGCGGCTCGCGACGCCTGTTCGAGAGTGCCGGTGACGGTGTGGGTCAGTTCCGTTGCTTCGTGTTCGAGGCGGACGCGGGCCTCTGCGACGGCTTCGGCCGGCAGCGTCGCCGAGAGGATGTGGATCTGGTCGGAGGGGTCGACGGTGCCGTCGTCGTGCACGGTGAACCCGGACTGTTCGGCGCCGCCCACGACCGACAGGAGGTGCAGGCGGGTGCCTTCGACGAGCCACGCGCCGGTGCGGTACGCCTCCGCGACCTGCAGGAGGGCTTCGGCGATGGCGCTGCCCAATGAGCGTTCGCGGACCACTCGCGCGGCGGCGGCACGCGCGGCGTCGCCGGACCATCGCTCGGCGAGCACATCCTGCTCGGTGAGCAGAGCTTTCATGCGGTCGTCGAGTGTGTCGACGAGCACGTCGAGGTGGTCGGCGGTGATTCGCAGCGCGTCGGGATTCCAGGACCGGACCGCAGCGACTCCCGGTCTCATCCGTGTCGATCCATCGCCGGATCTACGTGCAACGTCACGACTGTCCCCCCGACAGAATCCCCCGATACGTCCGGGTCGGGACGATAGCAGAAAGCGACAGGCATCGGTGGTACACGAGGTACGCAACACGTGGTGAAGGTTCGCAACGCCGTCAGTTACTGGCCGCGTTGCGAACCCGATGTTGCTGTTGCGTACCTACCGACTGTTCCCGTGCTGACGCGACGGCTGGCGTGCTGCGCGGAATCGTTCCCGCAGCGGCGGAGGGCGCAAAAGGTCGACTGCACCGGATCCCGTGAGGAGTCCACGATCGCACGGATTCTCTACCAGACGTTTCATGAGTGTGAACAGAGTGTTGGGCTCCACAGCGAGTTGATGAACCATCACCGCAAACCTGTTGACTCCGTCGTGACGGGTCCGGAGGTCTTCTGCCGTCGGTGAAACGGTGAAAAGGTCGACTACCGGATACTGTGCGGACCCCAAGCGGACGCCGAGATCTCCGACCTCGATACGCTCGATCTCGTTCCAGGGAATGAAGTGATCGATCAGCTGCGCATGAGTCAGAACTCGTCTACAGACCCGCCTCCGGATACCCCCGCGATAAATGTCGAGTCGCGTGTCCGATCGGACGACCAGAAGAAACACCGCCGTCGCAAAGCAGACGAATACCAGAACAATCAAGAAGGGAAGCCCCTCGCTCTCGGTTCGACCGTGTGGGAGAAGGCTTTCGCCGGACCGATGTGAAACCGCGATCGCTGCAGCGAGACTGTAGGTTCCGAGCGCGAGTGCGGTACCGACGACAGTCGAGATTCCCCAACGGCGTGTCGGTATCCGGATTCCAGCACCGTGCTCGGGATGATGGTGATGAACCACCAGCCGTGACAAGGAGAGATGACGGATTCCCGCTTCGTGGAAGCAGATCGGACTCGATAGGGCGAGTCCGAGCGTGATTCCTGCGAAACCGGCGGCGGCTAGGACATCATCCTGTGTCCACTGTTGCAGCGTGAGTGCAGCGAAGACAGGCACCAGCGCAATCATGAGTACTGAGATCAACATTGCCACAACATGAAAGTGCTGTGGCCACGGCCAATGGATGGCACACGCATTTTCAGGTGGCTTGTCTGGCTTCATCATGCGTGACCTGAAGAGCGCTGAGCGCCAATTGAATAGATTGCTCAACGCCATAGTCCTTGTAATCCTCTCGAGACACCCAGCCCAATCGTGGCACCGAGCACGGTCCCGGCAACAAGACCTACGCCGGTTCCCACGCCCGGTGCGATCAATGACCCTGCCACTCCTCCGACAAGTTTGCCCAAACCGGAGCCGATCCTGTATCCAAATGCAGCGCCAATACTCTCGGTAACGACTGCTTCGGCCGGGTCCATTCCGGTCTCGATGTCGTTCGAGATCGCGGGGATCACTCCTAATGCTGCTCCCACGGGCCCAATTCGAGACGCAATACGGCCGGCAACGTCGTCCCCGGACGCTGTCGCAGCACTCTTCAGTCCCTCCTTCGTCGAGTCTGCGGTCAACCCGATAGTGGCTCCCGCTATAGAGGCCGGCCAATCCGGAGGCCACCAGGAGAACTCGCCGTTCTCGTTCTGCACGACCTTCCCGGCACCGCGGCATCCCTGGCTGCTTCGAGTACCGCAACGGCGGCGGTGATGCGATCGGCTGTTTCGGTTGCGGCTCGCGACGCCTGTTCGAGAGCGCCGGTGACGGTGTGGGTCAGTTCCGTTGCTTCGTGTTCGAGGCGGACGCGGGTCTCTGCGACGGCTTCGGCCGGCAGCGTCGCCGAGAGGATGTGGATCTGGTCGGAGGGGTCGACGGTGCCGTCGTCGTGCACGGTGAACCCGGACTGTTCGGCGCCGCCCACGACCGACAGGAGGTGCAGGCGGGTGCCTTCGACGAGCCACGCGCCGGTGCGGTACGCCTCCGCGATCTGCAGGAGGGCTTCGGCGATGGCGCTGCCCAATGAGCGTTCGCGGACCACTCGCGCGGCGGCGGCACGCGCGGCGTCGCCGGACCATCGCTCGGCGAGCACATCCTGCTCGGTGAGCAGAGCTTTCATGCGGTCGTCGAGTGTGTCGACGAGCACGTCGAGGTGGTCGGCGGTGATTCGCAGCGCGTCGGGATTCCAGGACCGGACCGCAGCGACTCCAGGTCTCATCCGTGCTGATCCATCGCCGAGAGTGCAGCCACGAAGTCCGTCTCTGCGACGACGTAATCGTTCGCGGCGCCGTCGGTGATGTCGACGATCTCGCGCAGGCGACTGCACACGTTGCCGAGTGCTTGATCGGTGGCGGTGAAGGCTCGTGCGCAGACGGCCGCGAATTCTGTTCCGGGAAGTGCCGATTGCGACACGGCATACGGTTCGCCGACGTCCCAGTCGTTCATCGCGTCGGCGGTGTCCGCCACGAAGGTTGCGAATGTGCGCAGCACTTCAGGATCTACGTGCAATGTCACCACTGCCCCCCGACAGAATCCCCCGATACGTCCGGGTGGGGACGATAGCAGACGGCGCCCTCACGGAGCCGGAGCGGACCGTCGGGCGACTTCGAGCGGGGCATCGGTCGTACGCGAGGTACGCAACACGTAGTGAAGGTTCGCAACGCCGGCAGTTGCTGGCCGTGTTGCGAACCCGGAACTGCTGTTGCGTACCCCCCGGCTGTCCGGATGCGCAGACGCCCCCGCCGTTCCGAGAAGGAACGGCAGGGGCGTCCGAGTGAGGCCTACTTGTAGCTGTAGAAGCCCTCGCCGGTCTTGCGACCCAGGCGACCCGCGTCGACCATGCGGCGCAGCAGTGCCGGGGGTGCGTAGTGCGGCTCGGCGAACTCGTCGTACAGCGACTGCGCGGCGTTGAGGGTGATGTCGAGGCCGACGGTGTCGATGAGGGTCAGCGGTCCCATCGGGTAGCCGCAGCCGCCCTTCATCGCGGCGTCGATGTCTTCCTTCGTCGCGTAGCCCGACTCGAGCATGCGCACTGCCGAGCACAGGTACGGGATGAGCAGGGCGTTGACGATGAAACCCGCACGGTCGCCTGCGCGCACGGCCGTCTTGCCGAGGGTGTTCTTCGCGTAGTCGAACACCGTGTCGGCGGTGGCCTCGTCGGTGGTGAGCGCCGAAATGATCTCGACGAGCGGCATCACCGGCACCGGGTTGAAGAAGTGCACGCCCACGACCTTGCCGGGCCGCTGCGTCGCCTGCGCCATCTTGATGACGGGGATCGACGACGTGTTGGTGGCGAGGATGCCTTCGGGCTTCACGATCTTGTCGAGCTCGGAGAAGATCTCCACCTTGAGAGACTCGATCTCGGGGGCGGCCTCGACGACGAGGTCGCGGTCGGCGAACTCCTTCAGGTCGAGGGTGACGCGGATCCGTCCGAGGACCGCGTCGGCGTCCTCCTGCGTGATCTTGCCGGACTTGACGCCACGTCCGATCGACTTCTTCAGACGCTCGCGTGCCGCGGCGGCGAACTCCTCGGTGGTCTCCTTGACGAGGACGTCGCTACCGGCCTTGGCGCACACCTCGGCGATACCGGCACCCATGGTGCCGCCACCGATCACGCCTACCTTTTCCACTGCCACTGCGGTAACTCCTGATCGCTTCGATGTTCCGGGGGTAACCTACGCGACCGGTGTCAGCGCAGCAGCGCGCGCGACATGACGACGCGTTGGATCTGGTTGGTGCCCTCGTAGATCTGCGTGATCTTCGCGTCGCGCATCATGCGCTCGACCGGGAAGTCGGTGGTGTAGCCGGCGCCACCGAACAGCTGCACGGCGTCGGTGGTGACCTCCATGGCGACGTCCGACGCGAAGCACTTCGCGGCGGCCGAGATGAAGCCGAGGTTGGGCTCGCCGCGCTCGGCGCGAGCGGCGGAGGTGTAGACCATCAGGCGTGCGGCCTCGACCTTCATCGCCATGTCGGCGAGCATGAACTGCACACCCTGGTTGTCGGAGATCGGGCGGCCGAACTGCTTGCGGTCCTTGACGTAGGCGGTCGCCGCGTCGAGGGCGCCCTGGGCGAGGCCGACGGCCTGCGCACCGATGGTGGGGCGGGTGTGGTCGAGGGTCGCGAGAGCGGTCTTGAAGCCGGTGCCCGGCTCGCCGACGATGCGGTCGCCGGGGATGCGGCAGTTCTCGAAGTACAGCTCGGCGGTGGGGGAGCCCTTGATGCCGAGCTTCTTCTCCTTCGGTCCGACGACGAAGCCCTCGTCGTCCTTGTGGACCATGAAGGAGGAGATGCCGTTGGCGCCCTTCTCGGGGTCGGTGACGGCCATGACGGTGTACCAGGTGGACTTACCACCGTTGGTGATCCAGCACTTGGAGCCGTTGAGGATCCAGTCGTCGCCGTCGGCCTTGGCGCGGGTGCGCATGGAGGCGGCGTCGGAGCCGGCTTCGCGCTCGGACAGCGCGTAGGAGGCCATCGCGCCGTTGACGATGTCGGGGAGGACCTTGGCCTTGAGTTCGTCGGAGCCGCGGAGGATCAGGCCCATGGTGCCGAGCTTGTTGACGGCGGGGATCAGCGAGGAGGAGCCGCATACTCGGGCGACCTCTTCGATGACGATGCAGGCGGCGATCGAGTCGGCGCCCTGGCCTTCGAACTGCTCGGGCACGTGGATGGCGTTGAAGCCCGACTTGTTGAGGGCGTCGAGGGCTTCCTGCGGGAAGCGGGAGTTCTCGTCGACGTCCTTGGCGTAGGGCGCGATCTCCTTCTCGGCGAGCGCGCGGATGGCCTCGCGCAGCGCGTCGTGCTCCTCGGAGAGCTTGAACAGATCGAAGTCGGGATTGAGGGCCATGACGGCGGACTCCTAACGGCACGCGGTGCCAGATTTGCGAACGTAGCTCCCTCGACGATATCGGGGCGAGGGTTCGCGACGTGACGGAATGAGTCGATTGTAACCACGGCACTCAGTGCCAGGTCAACGGCGCTGCTGTGCGCCTTCGAGTTGGAGCCGAACCTGCTCGGCGATCTCGGCCGGTGTCAGGTGGGCCGGATAGGTCACCACCGCGACCGCCGGCGGAGCCGGCGCGACCTTCCCGTTCGTCGCGCCTTCGGGCACCGGAACCACCCCGTACGTGCGGCGGAGCTCGAGCAGCTCCTGCTCGAGGCGTTCGGCAGTGGCGGTCTCGTCGCCGCGGATCATCGCGCGCAACACGAAATTGTGCGTGGCGGTCATCGCCGCCGCGAAGCTGACGGTGCGCACCGGCTTCTCCGTCGGGACGGCGGCGCGCAGGAAATCGGTGAACAACCGCTCGTAGCGGTAGGTGGTGACGAGTTCGCGCTCCCGCAGCGCCGGCACCCGCTGCACCACCCGATACCGCCACACCGCCAGCTCGCGCCGGTCCCGGAAGTGCCCGAAGACGAGCTTGGCCCCCTCGCAGGCCGCCGCCCACGGATCGTCGAAATCCTGCGAGAGGTACTCGGCGACCTGCTCGAGCAGCGACTCGTGATCGGCGAAGATCCCGTCCTCCTTCGACCGGAACTGCCGGAAGAAGGTCCGCCGCGACACCCCTGCGGCCGCGGCGATCTGCTCGACGGTGGTCGACTCGTAGCCGAACTCGGAGAACAAACGGATCGCCTGCGTGACGACATGCACCCGGAACTGGGCGGGATCGGGGCCCGTCGAATCGAGGCGACGGGTGCTGTTACCGGTACCGGATGTCATGGCGTCGAGTATCCAATGCAGTCGTGAGGGGTCGGCTCACCCCTCGGCGGCTTCGGCCGATCGCAGCTCGAACTTCAGGATCTTGCCGGTCGAGGTGCGGGGCAGCTCCAGCGGGAAGACGATGTCGCGCGGCACCTTGTACCCGGCGAGCAGCGTGCGCGTGTAGTCGATGATCTCCTCGGCCGTGACCGATTCGCCCTTCTTCAGGATCACGAACGCCTTGGGACGCTCACCCCACTTCTCGTCCGGAACGCCGACGACCGCGACGTCGAGCACCGCCGGGTGGCTGACGATCGCCTGCTCGACCTCCACGGTCGAGATGTTCTCGCCGCCGGAGATGATGATGTCCTTCGCGCGGTCCTTGAGCTGGATGTATCCGTCCGGGTACATCACGCCGAGGTCGCCGGTGTGGAACCAGCCGCCGCGGAACGCCTCCTCGGTCGCGTCCGGGTCCTTGTAGTAGCCGAGCATGACGTTGTTGCCGCGCAGCACGATCTCGCCCATGGTCTCGCCGTCGGCGGGCACGTCGTTCATGTCCTCGTCGACGACCCGCGCGGTCTCGGCCTGCAGCATGCCCACACCCTGACGGGAGAGCAGCGCGGCGCGTTCGTCGGCCGGCTTGTCGTCCCAGCTGTCCTGGTACTCGCAGATCGTGTACGGGCCGTACACCTCGGTGAGTCCGTAGACGTGGACAACCGTGATGCCGATCTGTTCGAGCTGGGCGATCACCGTCGGCGACGGCGGCGCGCCGGCCGTGGTGATCCGCAACGGACGGTCGAGTGGATGAGCCTGCTCGGCGTTCGCGATGGTCGAGCACACCGCGGGCGCACCGCACAGGTTGGTGACACCGAGGTTGTCGATGGCATCCCAGATCGCGTCGGCCCGCACCGCCCGCAGGCAGATGTGGGTGCCCGCCGCAGCGGTCACCGCCCAGGGCGTACACCAGCCGTTGCAGTGGAACATCGGCAGTGTCCACAGATACTTGCTCTGCCCGTCGAAGCTGTTGTGGAAGGTCTCGCCCAGCGAGTTCAGGTACGCGCCGCGATGGGTGTACATCACGCCCTTGGGTTTGCCTGTCGTGCCCGAGGTGTAGTTGAGGGTGATGACGCCGAGCTCGTCGTCGACGCTCCACGGCAGCGGCGTCGCATCGAGCGAGTCGGCCTGCGCGAGGAACTCGTCGTACCGGGCGGTGGCCACCCCGGCGGGTACCTCGGGAGCGGGCACGGTGGAGTCGGGGACCTCGATGATCTCGGCGACGCCCGGAACGTTGTCGCGGACCTTCGCGACCGATCCGAGCAGTTCTGAGTCGACGAACAGCAGCTTCGTCTCGGAGTGGTCGAGGATGTACTCGAGTTCCGGCCCGGCCAGGCGCGAGTTCAGCGCGACCAGCACACCGCCCGCGAGCGGAACCGCGAAATGCGCGATGAGCATCTCGGGCACGTTCGGAGTCAGGTACGCGATCTTGTCGCCCGGCTCGATACGGCTGCGCAGCACGCGCGCGAGCCGCTGCGCCTCGTCGGCGAACTCGGCGTAGGTGTACGTGCGGTCGCCGTGGATGATCGCGGTGCGATCCGGGAACACCGCCGCGGACCGTTCGAGGAAGCGCAGCGGGCTCATCTGGCTGTAGTTCGCGGCTCCGGTCGAGCCGGGACGGACGGGGGCGATGGACACGGATACCTCCGGGGTGGCCTACTCGGATTCCGGCGTCTTCTGTGATCGTTGCAACACCGGGCGATGTGCAGGTTACAAATCGTGGAACTGGCCCCTCTACCCTCGAAAGTGGGTGTTCGGAGGGAAGAGCAGGAGCAATCGATGGATGTCGCCGTGCCGGGTGTGTTGCGTCCCGACGATCTCGACACCCTCCGCGCCACGCTGCGCGACCTCGAGGCGACGACGGAACTACCGGTGCTCTTCGGTGGCGCGGTGCAGGGCTCGGACGTCGTCCTGTCCGGATTCGTCGGAACCCGCGGTCGTGCCCTGCGCAATCTGGTGATCGCCGCCGAACGTGGACTCGGCGGTCGGGTGGTCGTCGAACAACGACCCGGCGCGGTCGCCGACTACTTCACCTCCCCGCACATCACCCACCACTACGACCGGCAGGTCGCCGGGGAGGGAATCGAGTCGTTGCTCGCCGTGCCGGTCGTGGTGCGCGGACGCACCCGGGCGGCGATCTACGGCGGGCTGAGGGTCAACCGGCCCATCGGCGACGTCGTAGCGGAGAAGGTCGTGCGGTCGGCCGCGGAGCTCGCGCGGGAGATCGAAATCCGCGACGAGGTCGATCGCCGCGTGTCGCTGATCGGGAACACGCGGGCCGCGCACGGCGCCACCGTGCCTGCCTCCGTCTCCGAAGCGCTGACGGAAAGCCTCGTCGCGTTGCGGGCGATCGCGGCGCGCACCGACGACCCGGTGATCAGGGAACAGGTGCGGAACGTCGAGGAGACACTGGCCCGGGCGCGCGACGGTGCGTCGCAGCCGCGGACGCATCTGACCGCGCGCGAGCACGACGTGCTGAGCCATGTGGCGCTGGGCTGCCGCAACGCGGAGATCGCCGACAGGTTGTCGCTGCGCGTGGAGACGGTGAAGACCTATCTGCGCAACGCCATGGACAAACTCGATGTGCACAGTCGGCACGCGGCGGTCGTCGAGGCGCGGCGGCAGGGACTGCTGCCCTGATCGACCGCACTCCTGATCAGCGGCGGCGCAGTCGCCGGAAGAACTCGCGGATCGCGCGCAGCGCGCGCCGGAACCTGGTCTCGGTCGCGGGACGCTCGAGGACATCGGTACCCACCGGCGTGGGGAGCCGGACGGGCCAGCTGTCGTCGACGTCGACGACCTCGCGACCCAGCCCGCGCAGGTACTCGGCAAAGCTGCGTTGCCGTTCGGCGTGCCAGGCGGCCTGATCGGCCATGATGTCGAGTTCGGCGAGCTCGGGGAATCTCGCCACGAGCGCGCGGGTCAGGTGGCCGGCGGCGAGCGCGTCGGCCTCGGCCTCGTGCGGATTCGGCAGCGACACCCCGTACGCCTCGCACACCGCCTGCAGTGTGCGCCTGCCGGGCCGGCTGCGGTCCATCTCCCGGTCGATGACGTACGGGTCGACGACCGTGCCGATGTCGAGCCCCGTCAGGCCGAGCCGGCGTCCTTCGGCGTCGAGGACCGTCAGGTCGTAGCTGGCGTTGAATGCGACGACGATGTGGCCGCGCGCCCACGCGTCGCTCACGGCCTGCCGGATCTGCTTGTATCCCTCGAGATAGTCGAGTCCTTCGGCGCGGGCGTGGGCGGTGGTGATGCCGTGGATCGCGGTGGTCTCCTCGGGTATCGCGATACCCGGGTCGAGCAGCCACGAGCGTGTGCCGATGCGATCGCCGTCGAAGGTCGCGACGCATGCCGTGACGATGCGGGCGTTGCGGGGATCCCGGTCGGTGGTCTCGAGATCGAACGCGCAGATCGGTCTGTCCGGCCAGTGCGTCATGTTCCGTCCTCGCGTCCGTCGGATGATGATCTGTCGAACGCATTGTTGCGGGAGGCACCGACATGCTCCGTCGCGGCCGCGACGGGCATCCGCACAAGGAGAGAACCTCAGATGGTGTCGGTGCAGACCACGAAGTTGCGTTCCCGGTACACGAACCCCCCCTCGGACGTGGAGCAGTCGTTCACGTCGGAGGTGTCGAACAGGATCTCGGTGACCTCCTCGCCCTGGATCGCGGGCTCACCGCAGTCGATGCGCTGCGGATCCTCGCCGCCGAGGTCGATGCAGTCGCCCACCACCCAGTCGATGTCGAGACACAACGCGCCGACCTCGATGCCGCCGAAGGACTCGTAGTAGGTCTGGTCGATGTCGCCGGGGCACATGGCACTGGCATCGACGACGTCGACGACCTTGTAATTCGAGCTCGGGCTGCCGCACACCGCGTAGTCGATGGTCGCGTCGTCGACCGTGCCGCCGAGCGCGACGCATTCGCCGGCTGCGACGTCGACGCTCAACTCGGTCGACGACGACGCCGACGGGGTCGTGGTGGGTAGGGAGAAGGACGGCGCCGTGGACGTGTCCAGGGCGTTCGCGGCGGGCACGGCCTGCCCTTCGACCTGGGTCGCGCATCCTCCGAGCACCCCTGCTGCCGCCAACGCCATCGCGGCACCGGCCGCCCCTCGGAGAATGTTCATGGTCGAAGAGCCTACGGAAGTGCTGCCGGTACCCGTACAGGGTGGAACGATGTGCCGCATGGACCTGCCTGTGGTGCCGCCGCTCGCCCCGATGCTCGCCAAGGTCTCCTCCACCGTCCCCTCCCAACCCGAAGACGGTCCCGACGAGTGGTCCTACGAACCCAAATGGGACGGTTTCCGGGCGATCGTCTTCCGCGACGGTGACGAGGTGGTTCTCGGCTCGCGCGGAGGCAAGGACCTCGTGCGCTACTTCCCGGAACTCGCCGACGCCGCGCGCGCCGAACTGCCCCGCAGGTGCGTGGTCGACGGGGAGATCGTCGTCCCGCGCGAACACGACGGCCGCACCCGACTCGACTGGCAGGCGCTGTCCGAGCGGATCCATCCGGCCGCCAGCCGGGTCACGATGCTCGCCGAGCAGACACCGGCCGTGTTCGTCGGTTTCGATCTGCTCGCTCTCGCCGACGAGAATCTCATGGAGACCCCGTTCGCGGAGCGGCGCGCGCGGCTGCGGTCCGAGATCGGCGGGGGTAAGAGCTGTCATGTCACCGTGGCCACGACCGACACCGATACCGCCCGCCGCTGGTTCGAGGAGTTCGAAGGGGCCGGCCTCGACGGCGTGATCGCCAAGCGACTCGACGGGCTCTATGTGCCCGACAAGCGGGAGATGCTCAAGCTCAAACATGCCCGCACCGCCGACTGCGTCCTCATGGGCTACCGCATGCACAAGAGCGTCGAGGGCATCGGGTCGTTGCTGCTCGGGCTCTATCACGACGGCGAACTCGCGATGGTCGGCGGAGCCTCGGCGTTCACGCGGGAGCGGCGCGAGGAACTGCTCGCCGAACTGCAACCGCTGCGACTCGGGGACGACGTCGTCGAGCAGGGCGAACCGACGCGGTGGCGTTCGGCGGTGGACCGCAGCTGGGTGCCGTTGCGTCCCGAACGTGTCGTGGAGGTCGCGTACGACCAGATGGAAGGTGTGTCGGGAGCGGGGATGCGGTTCCGGCACGCAGCGAAGTTCCTGCGGTGGCGTCCCGACCGTGACCCCGAGAGCTGCACGTTCGACCAGCTGGAGGTGCCGGTGCGCTACGACCTGTCGGATGTGCTCGACCGGACGGAGGACTGACATGGCCACGAAGCGTTCGCCCGCGGAGGAGTTGGACGTCGACGGCACGCCCGTGCGGTTGTCGAACCCCGACAAGATCTACTTCCCGCAGCTCGGCGCCGCAGGTGGCACGAAGCGGCACCTCGTGGAGTACTACCGCAGGGTCGCCACCGAGTTCGACGCACCGATCCTGACGGCTCTGCGCGATCGGCCGACGCATCTGCAGCGCTTTCCCGACGGCATCGAGGGGGAGGAGATCTATCAGAAGCGGGCACCGGTCAAGCGACCCGACCACGTGGCGACCTGCGAGATCACGTTCCCGTCGGGGCGTACCGCCGATGCGCTGCGTGTGTGTTCGGCCGCCGACGTGGTGTGGGCGGCCAATCTCGGGTGCGTGACCTTCCATCCGTGGCCGGTGCGCTGCGGCGACACCGACCGTCCCGACGAATTGCGCATCGACCTCGACCCGCAACCGGGAACCGATTTCGGCGACGCGCGGGCCGTGGCGCTGGAGGTCGTGCGCCCGCTTCTCGACGAACTGGGACTCGCCGGATATCCCAAGACGTCCGGTGGGCGGGGACTCCACATCTATCTGCGGATCGTGCCCGAATGGGATTTCGTCGGAGTCCGTCGTGCGGGGATCGCGCTCATGCGTGAGATCGAGCGGCGCAGCGACGGGCGGGCGACGACGGCGTGGTGGAAGGAGGAGCGCGGAGAGCGGCTCTTCCTCGACTACAACCAGAACGCGCGCGACAAGACGATCGCCTCGGCCTACTCGGTCCGTCGCACCCCGATCGCGACCGTCTCGACTCCGCTGACCTGGGACGAGCTGGTCGACGCCGAACCTGACGACTTCACGATCGCCACGGTGCCGGATCTGCTGGCGAAGCGCGGCGATCCGATGGCGGATCTCGATGCGCATGCGCACTCGCTGGACGTTCTGCTCGAGATGGCCGAACGGGACGAGGCGGACGGTATCGGCGACCTGCCGTATCCGCCGAATCACCCGAAGATGCCGGGGGAGCCGAAGCGCGTCCAACCATCCCGCGACACCGACCGGACAAAGGACACGTGAACCGGAACGTTCGGGGAATCGCGTCCCTGTCGTGACCTCGAGTATGAGTCCTCCCGAGGTGCGAGTCCATAAACTGTCCGAGAGAACAGTCACTCGAGGTTCGGAAGGGTCGATGTCGTGATTCGCTCGTGGGCGTCCGGTCGGGTTCTCGGCGTCGGGGCAGTATTCGCTGCCGCCATCGGGGTCGGTTTCCTCATTCCTCAGACCGCGTCCGCGGCCACGACGTGCACGGCACCGCCGGGTGCCCCGGCCGAGATCGTGCAGATCGACGGGGGCGAAGCGTGCGGTGCGTCCACCGACGGCACCGCCGAGGCGTGGAGCTATGCCGAGCGGGGCGTGGGATTCGCCGATGCCCGCAGTGCCGCACAGGTGGTGGCCGCCGGATTCGACGGCGGTGTCGGCGCCGGGGAAAGCACGTCGGGACGGCTGTTCGCGATCGGCGTGGGGGAGGAGGCCCTGGCGCTCGGTGTGCTCGAAAGTCCGGGCACGGCGGTCGTCGCCGCGGGTCCGCAGTCGCAGGCCTATGTGGGCGACGCCGACGATCCGGTGTTGTGCGAGGGCACGGCGGCGGCCGCGTTCGAACTCGAGGCCGCACGCGGGTGTGTCGTGCTGGGCGACTTCCGGTACTTCACTCCTGGCGCGCAGACGCCGCCGTCGCCCCTGCCGTAGATTCGGCGCGTCTCGCCGGGATCCTCGACAGACAGACTGTACGTAAACCCTTCCTTTACGTTCCGTGTCGTCGTAGCCTGTCGCACATGCCGATGGAGGTGTCGCGATGACGACCGGAGCAGTCTTCGAACCTGCCGGGGCGACAGCGTCGTTCGCACCGGTGCACGTCCCGGGGCGGATCGACGCCCGGCCGGGCCCGGCGGCGCCGACCGAGATGGTCGTCGATGCGCGATTCCTGCGGCTGGCCGACGCGTTCTTCTCGCTGTACAAGCGGCCCCGGGACGGCGGCGGCGCACTCACCGCCTATCTCCACGGTGAGAAGGTCCTCGACATCTGGTCCGGCTGGTCGGCCCCCGACAAGCGGTGGAGCCGCGACACCATGGCGTTGTCGTTCTCGACCGGCAAGGGCGTGGCGTCGACCGTCGTGCACCGTCTGGCCGAGCGCGGAGTGATCGACTACTTCGCGCCCGTTGCACAGTACTGGCCGGAGTTCGCCGCGAACGGCAAAGATGACATCACCGTCGCGGACGTCATGACCCACCGATCCGGACTGCACCGGGTGCGCGGTCTGGTTCCGGGGACGCGCGGGATCCTCGACTACGAGACGACCGTCGCGGCACTCGAGCAGGCGGCACCGGATCGACGGCGGCGACGCGGCTCGGGCTACCACGCCGTCACCTACGGATGGCTCGTCGCCGAACTCGTGCAGCGGGTGACCGGTCTGCCCTTCGTGGAGGTCGTGGAGCAGGAGATCGCCCGGCCCCTCGGCGATCCCGATTTCTGGTACCGCGTGCCTCACGACGAACGGGGCCGTATCGCGAAGCTCTTCCCGCGGCTCGCCCCGGTCGGCCTGCACTGGGGTGCGAGCGCCGCGGTCCTGTCGCGACTCGAACCGACCCGCGGTCTCGCCGAGGCCGCGATGCCCGACGGCTTCGACAGGCTCGTCGGCGACCCGGCCGTGCACGACTCGGTGATGCCGGGCTGGAACGGTGTGTTCACCGCCCGCTCGCTCGCGCGTATGTACGGGGCGATAGCCGCCGGCGGGACGATCGACGGCGTGAAGTTCCTCGACGCCACCACGATCGACGAGATGTCGCGCGTGCGGGTGCGCAGCCGGGACTACGTGCTCGGTGTGCCGATGGCGTGGCGGCTCGGCTACCACCAGCCCATATTCGCGAGCATCCAGCGTCCGCGCGGTGCGCTCGGGCACTACGGAGTGGGTGGCTCGGGGGCGTACGCCGATCTCGACACCGGTCTGTCGCTCGCCTTCGTCACCAACCGGCTCGGTGCCGGCGCGATCCCGCTCGGGGACCTGCGTCTGGCGCGGCTGGGCGAACTCGCCCGGTCGCTCGCGCGTCGTGCCTGAATCTTTCTGTCATTTTCGTGGTTCCGGGGACGGGGGTCCCTCGAGGGCGGGACGATCCGAATCGGAGCATCGTCGATTCGAGGAGTTCAGCCATGAGTCATGTCTACCGGGTGATCGAGGTCGTCGGATCGTCGACGACGGGAGTCGACGACGCGATCGCGAAAGCGGTGGCGCGAGCAGCGGAGACCACGCGGCATCTCGAGTGGTTCGAGACGGTCAACATCCGGGGCCACATCGACGACGGCCGGGTGGCCCACACGCAGGTCACTCTCAAGATCGGTTTCCGCATCGAATCGAGCGCCGAAACGGACATCTGAGGCACCTCGACAGCCGGAAATTCGATGATATGGTTTTGAGAACGTGGTTCTCGACCGAAACTGGAACGTGTACTAGTCTGAGGCTCGTTCGTTGTCCGGAATCGGCACTGTAGGCAGGTACAACTGTGGCTTATGTAATCACCCAGGCGTGCTGCAACGACGCCTCGTGTGTCGAGGTCTGCCCGGTCAACTGCATCCACCCGACACCCGACGAAGCACCCTTCGCGACCACGGAGATGCTCTACATCGATCCCGACACGTGCATCGACTGCGGGGCCTGTGTCGACGAGTGCCCGGTCGACGCGATCGCCGCCGACAACGAACTCACGCCGGCGCAGGAGCCGTATCTCGAGATCAACGCCGAGTACTACCGTCGCTACCCGATCGGGCCGGACTGGCCCGAGTTGCGCACGCGCCGCAAGCTGCCCGCCGAGCTGGGCACCCTGCGGGTGGCGATCGTCGGCTCGGGTCCTGCGGCGTGCTATGCCGCGATGGATCTGGTGACGCACTCGGCGGTGCAGGTCGACATCTTCGACCGCCTGCCCACCCCCTACGGGCTCGTGCGTGCCGGTGTGGCCCCCGATCATCAGAGCACCAAGGGAGTCGGCGACCTCTTCCGCAGCGCCATCGGCCACAAGAACACCCAGTGCTATTTCAACGTCGAGGTCGGCACCCACATCACCCACGAGGAACTGCTCGCGCATCATCACGCCGTGATCTACGCCGTCGGTGCCGCAGGCGACCGCACGCTGGGCATCCCGGGAGAGGACCTCGTGGGCAGCCGCGCCGCGACCGAGTTCGTCGCCTGGTACAACGGACACCCTGATTTCGCCGACCACACCTTCGATCTGTCGGCCGAACGCGCGGTGATCATCGGCAACGGCAACGTCGCCCTGGACGTCGCGCGAGCCCTGGTGATGGACCCCGACGAGCTCGCGCGCACCGACATCGCCGAGCACGCGCTCGAGGCGCTGCGGAAGTCGAACATCCGCGAGGTCGTGGTCGTGGGCCGGCGCGGCCCGGCGCAGGCCGCCTACACCAACCCGGAGCTGCTCGCGCTCGGCTCGCTGCCCGGTGTCGATGTGGTCGTCGACCCGGTCGAGGTCGAACTCGACCCGGTCAGCCGCGCGCTGATCGACGATCCGGAGGTCGAACCCCGCCTGACGCTCAAGGTGCGGCAGGTCGAGGGCTTCGCGCAGCGCACTCCCACCGAGGGCAACAAGCGGATCGTGCTGCGCTATCTCGCCTCGCCGGTGGAGATCTCCGGCGACGGTGTTGTCGAATCGATCACCCTCGAGCGCAACGAACTGGTCGTGGTCGACGGCCGTCTCGAGGCCCGCCCGACCGGACAGACCGAAATCCTCGAGGCGGGATTGGTGCTGCGTTCGATCGGTTACCGCGGCACCGCGCCGGCCGGTCTGCCCTTCGACGAGCGGCGCGGGGTCATCCCGAACGAGGGCGGCCGGGTGATCGACGCCGAGGCCGGAGCACCGGTGCCCGGTGTCTACACCGCCGGTTGGATCAAGCGTGGTCCCAGCGGCGTGATCGGCACCAACAAGCAGTGCTCTGCCGAAACGGTCGAGAAGATCCTCGACGATTTCGTCGAGGGCAAGCTGCCCGAGCCGGTCGCCGATCGGGAGAAGCTGGCGGCGCTGGTCGCCGAGCGGCGTCCGGAGTACATCGATTACCGGGGCTGGCTGCAGATCGACAAGCAGGAGAAGGCCCGCGGATCGGCGGCGGGACGCTCGCGCCTGAAGTTCGTCTCGATCGAGGAGATGCTCGCAGCGTCGCGGATCGAGTAATCCCGTCCGGTGGCGGGAACCCGGCCCCATGGCTCAGCACTCCCACCCGGCAGTCGCTGCGTCGGGACGATGGATCGATACCGACGGGATCCGCTACCCGTCCGGCGACACCCACGCATGGACGCCCGGCACCAATCAGACCCTGTGCGGGGTGCCGCTCTCCCGTGCCCGACTCGACCGCTTTCCGCACGTGCCGTGGAGCGACGCGCTGTACCTGGCGGAGTTGGGTGAACACGGAGTCGTCCCGTGTCGTCGCTGCACGGCGGCCACCCGCAACGACCGGCCGCGGTGACAGGGGCGATCGGCACCGGGCGCGTACTCGCCGAGATGGCGATCCGAGCGGGTGATGCCCGCGACCAGGTCGTCGCGGTCGGAGACGCGATCGCCGATCTCCTGCTGTACCTCGCCGATGCACACGGTGTCGCCGCGGCGCAGAAGGCCTCGGAGCACGGGCAACTCCACTTCCACGGGGACCGGATCGCAGCCGGACGCGCTTGGGGTCCCGAAGATCCCTGACCTGCAGGGAAGATCCGGGACGGTCGCGGTGTTGAGACGACCGTGCAGGTGGCGTTGTCGTTGCTGGACCGCTCCCGGACCCGGGAGGGGCAGCCGGACGCTGCCGCATTGCAGCAGACCCTGCGTCGCGCCGAACTCGCCGAGGCGGCCGGCTACCACCGCTTCTGGGTGGCCGAGCACCACGCCGTCCCAGGCATCGCGTCGGGAGCTCCACCGCTGCTCATCGGCACGATCGCGGAGCGGACGAGCCGGATCCGAGTGGGATCCGGCGGCGTCATGCTGCCCAACCATCAACCGATCGTCGTCGCCGAACAGTTCGCGATGCTCGAAGCGATGCACCCGGGACGGATCGATCTGGGTGTCGGTCGTTCCCTCGGATTCACCGCGCCTGTGCGCGATGCGCTGCGGACCCACAAGGCCGACGCGGACGACTTCGCCGCCGACATCGAGGAACTGCGCGGTTATCTGCACGGCACCGCCGAAGTGACGGTGCGTCCTCGACTGTCCGAGCCGCCTCCGATCTTCGTCCTCGGCACCGGGCAGGGTATGCGGCTGGCGGCGCGTCTGGGTCTGCCCGTCGTCGTCGCCGGACCGCTTCTGCGGCAGGGATCGGAACCGTTCGACCGTTATCGCGCCGACTTCCGCCCGGCCACACCCGGCGCTGAGCCCTATGTTGTCGTCGGCCTGGACATCCTCATCGCCGATACCGAAGCCGAGGCTCGGGAACTGCAGCTTCCGGAGGCCTGGGCGATGGCCGTCTCACGCGAAGAGGGGGCGTTCCCGCCGCTGTCCCCGATCGAGGAGATCCGCCGGCAGCCGATGACCGAGCGGCGCCGCCGCATCGTCGACGAGACCGCGAAGGGTTCGCTGGCCGGCACCGAGGACCAGGTGGCCGAAGGGCTCGAGAAACTGCTCGCCTCCACCGGGGCGAACGAGGTGCTCAGCTCCGCATCCACTTTCGACACCGACGCCCTGTACGACTCCGATGCGCGACTGGCGAGGATCTTCGGTCTCTGAACGGAGGGTGGAACAGATTGTCCCGCTCAACGATTCAGATCGATCAGGCGAGCACTGCCCTGCGCCGCCGCACACATCTTCTCCGTCCCGTCCTCGGTGACGGCGTAGATCTCGCAACGACACAGTGCCTGCCTGCGACTGGTGCTGACGATCGTGGCGACCGCGCGTAGGAGTACGCCCCCGGCGGGCCGCAGGTAGTCGAGGCTCATGCCGGTCGTCACGATCGACGGCCCGAGGGCCGTGCCTGCGGCGAACGTGAGCGCATTGTCGGCCGCGTAGGCCAGAACACCTCCGTGCGCGAAGCCGAACTGCTGGAGCAGTTCCTCCCTGAGCGGTATTTCCAGGACTGCCCGGCCGCGCTCGTACTCGGTCAGACGGGCTCCGATCAGGACGCTGAACGGTTGCGATGCCAACACCTTCCGGGCATCGGCGAGGGTACGGATCTCGGCGATCTCCTCCGACATGCACAGCAAGGTACTCCGCTCCTCGGTTCCCGACCGCCACATCGGAGCGGCCGGCAGTCACTGTGCGGAGGCGACGATCGAGCGGAACTGTTCGCGCAGGGCCTCCGTGAGGTCACGGTGTTCGGGGACGAGATCGGGGTCGACGACGACCGCCACGGTCAGCGTGCCGGCATAGGACAGGGCCGCGAAAGCGACCGCGACGTTGCCCGTGGTGACGATCATCGGCACCATCGACGCGACAGGCACTCCGGCAACGGTGAGCGTCGACGACGGTCCCGGCAGGTCGGACAGGAACGAGTTGACCCGGCGCTGCCGGTCCACGAACCGGCGGAACGCCCCGACGGCCGCAAGGGCGCGGAAGACCGGACCCAGTAGTTCGGCAGACAGGCCCCGCACGTTCGCCTTCTGCAGTCGGGTCGTGCGGGAGACGGATACCGACCGGTGCCCCGGGGTCCCGTCCAGCGGTACCCGGACGGGCATGACGCCGACGCGATTGCCCAGTTGCCCACCCGTGGCAGCGGTGCGGGCGGAGACCGGCACCGAGATCATCAGCTCGGACGGGAACTCGCCGCGCTTGTGCAGGATGGTGGCGAGGGCGCCCCCGACGGCGACCAGCAGCACATCGTTGATCGTTGCGTCCCACTGCCGTCCCGCCCGACGGAGCGTGTCCAGATCTACCTCGACGGTCTCGAGCGCCAGACGAGACCCGATGGGCGCGTTCAACGAACACCGCGGGGCACGTCCGCCGCCGCCCCTCCCGAGTTCTGTCCATGCTGCAGGAAGACGTGCGACGGCTCGCGGTGCGCGGCGGAGCGCCCGCAAGTGACCGATTGCATTGTCGTAGAACAACTCTCGTCTGGTTGGTTGCGTTGAAGCGCGCTGTTCGGGCATGGGCGGTGTGCTGTCCGTGCCGTCGACGAGATGCGCCAGGATCGACAGACCACCGATCCCGTCGGCCAGGACGTGGTGCAGCACCATCACCAACGCCGTGTGCCCGTTCGGGTCCGCGATGTCGGTGACGAGCAGCGCGCGCCACAACGGCTGCGATCGGGGCAGCGGCCGGGTAAGGGCGTCCGCGGCGAGCGTCAGTGCGGCGTCCCTGTCGCGGGGACCGGGGCACCGCACCTGGGAGAAGTGGGCATCGATGTCGAAGTGGGCGTCGTCGAGCCAGTAGGGACGCCCGAGTCCGAAGGCCGGCTCGATCAGGCATTGCCGCAGGCGTCGAACCCGGACGAGGCGTTCGGCGAGCACGGTCATCAGTGTCGTGGGGTTCGTCAGGTTCTCACCGGCGAAGAAGATCGCAGCACCGACATTCATGGGTACCCGTCCCACGTCCGAGACGAGTTCGATCAGGTCTCCGGGACCGATGCGGTCGATGCCGTTCGAGGCCGCCACCCTTCGAGGATGACAGACGCACGCTGTCCGTCTATTGCCTACGGCCGAGTAGGGGAGCAGTGTGAACACGGGTGGTTTCGGGTGGGGGGTCGCGCCGAAACGACCGGCGACGCCGCGTCGGCGCCGCCCTGAGGAGAGGGGTGCCGATCGTGTTTGCACGCTCCACCACAATTCATGCGCATCCGTCGTACATCGACGCCGGGATCAAGCACGTACGCGACATCGTGATGCCTGCCCTGGCGGACATGAACGGTTGCCTGGGGCTGTCCCTGCTGATCGACCGCGGCTCGGGCCGATGCATCGCCACCAGCTCCTGGCGGGACGAGGACGTGTTGCGCTCCAGCGAAGGCATGGCCCGCATGCTCCGGGACGAGGCGGCCCGGATGTTCCATGCCACCACGGACGTGGCCAACTGGGAGATCGCCGTCATGCACCGCGATCACCACTCGACCCGTGGGTCCTGCTGCAGTGTCACCTGGGTCGACATCGATCCCGCGCAGGTGGATCGCGGTGTGGACATGTGGAAGATGGCCGCGCTGCCGCGGATGGAGGAACTCGAGGGTTTCTGCAGCGCCAGCCTGATGCTCGACCGTGCCGGTGGTCGCGGGGTGACCTCGTTGACGTTCGACAGTGCCGAGGCGATGGACCGCACCAGAGCACATGTCGACGACATCCGCTCCGAGGTGACTCGGGCAGCAGGCGCCAGGGTGCTCGATACCGGTGAGTTCGAGCTCGTCATCGCCCACCTCGACGTCCCGGAAATGGTGTGACCGCGGGTCTGCGGCGCGGGTGATATCCGTTCACCCGCGCCGTGGCCGTCCGCATTCGTAATAGACCACTCGGTCCGCTGAACTGGGAAAACGCCGAGACCGTCCGCATTCGAATTGCCCGTCCGTAACCGTCCTGTGTCTAATGAACGGGTACGAGCACGCCGCGCAGGGGAAGTAAGGCGCGGCGCACCGCTGAACGATGGGTTGTGGAATGTTCGAAAAGCGAGCTTTGTCGAACGGTCGCCGCACGGGCCGCCGATCTGCGCGGATCGGTGCTGCACTCGTGGGCGCAGCCGCCGTGGCACTGGCCACCGCCGGTCCTGCGAGCGCGGCACCGCTGTGGCCCGGTGGGCCCGAGGTGCCGAGTGTCCAAGAGCTGATCGAAGGGCTCACGCCGCCCGGGGTGACGCCGCCGCAGCTTCCGCCCCAGCTCGCTCCCGAGCCGGCCGCCCCGTTCTCCGCTCCGTCCGTCAACCCGTCGAACGGGGAGACGGTGGGTGTCGCGCAGCCGATCATCATCCGCTTCAACGAGGCCGTCGGAGATCGTGCAGCCGCCGAACGCGCCATCCGCATCACCACGCAGCCGCCCGTCGACGGGCACTTCTACTGGGCGTCGAACACGCAGGTCCGCTGGAAGCCGTTCGAGTTCTGGCCCGCGAACACCGCGGTGACCGTGAAGGCCGGCGACACTCAGTCGTCGTTCACCATCGGTGACGCTCTGGTGACGGTCGCCGACAACAACACCAAGACCATCACCGTCACCCGTAACGGCGAGGTCGTCCGCACCATGCCGACGTCCTTCGGCAAGCCCGGCCACGACACCCCGAACGGCACGTACATCGTCGGTGAGAAGTACCGCGACATGTACATGGACTCGTCGACCTACGGGGTGCCCGTCGACAGCCCCGAGGGATATCGCACCTACGTCGAGTACGCGACGCGGATGTCAAACAGCGGCATCTTCCTCCACGCCGCACCGTGGTCGGTCGGCGCGCAGGGCAACACCAACGTCAGCCACGGTTGCCTCAACGTGAGCACCGAGGACGGCAAGTGGTTCTACGAGAACGCCAAGAAGGGCGATCCGGTGATCGTGCAGAACACGGCCGGTGGAACCCTCAACGGCTGGGACGGTCTCGGCGACTGGAATCTCTGACACCGACGCACATCTCCGACGCCCCCTGCTTCCGGTTCGTAACGTTCGTCCGGAATAGCAGGGGGCGTCGCCCTTTCGTAACCCATGGTTCGTTCTGTCGGCACACACTGCTCCGGTGTCACCGAGTCCGGAACGAACCCTGCCGCAACACGAACGCGGCCTCCGCCACCGCCCGTGGCGCGATTACGCGCTCTTCGCGGCATTGGTCGGGCCCAATCTCGCGCTGTTGATCCTGTTCACCTACCGGCCTCTCGCCGACAACATCCGGCTCTCCTTCTTCGAGTGGAACATCGCGAGCCCGAACTCGACCTTCGTCGGACTCGCCAACTACCGAGAATGGTTCACGCGTCCCGACAGTTGGGAGATCGTCGGCAACACCATCGTGTTCACCGTGGCGACCGTTGCCGGTTCGATGGCACTGGGACTCGGGCTCGCACTGCTTCTGGACCGTAGGCTCCATGGACGCAATCTCGTCCGGTCGGCGCTGTTCGCACCGTTCGTCATCTCCGGTGCGGCCGTCGGAATCGCCTTCCAGTTCGTCTTCGATCCGAACTTCGGTCTGGTGCAGGACGTCCTGACCCGGGTGGGAATTCCGACGCCGGACTTCTACCAGGACTCCAACTGGGCGTTGGTGATGGTGACCCTGACGTACATGTGGAAGAATCTCGGCTACACATTCGTCATCTATCTCGCTGCACTGCAGGGACTCCGGCCCGAGTTGAGCGAAGCCGCCGCCATCGACGGTGCCTCCCGGGGAACGAGCTTCCGGCGCGTCGTCCTTCCGCAATTGCGGCCCACCACCTACTTCCTGTCGATCACCGTGCTGCTCAATTCGTTCCAGGTCTTCGACATCATCAACGTCATGACTCGTGGGGGTCCGTTGGGGACCGGCACGACCACGATGGTCTACCAGATCTACGACGAGTCGTTCCGCAACTTCCGTGCCGGCTACGGCGCCACCGTTGCCACCATCATGTTCCTGGTACTGCTCGCGGTGACCGTTTATCAGGTGCGCATCATGGACCGAGGAGGTCACTCGTGACCGCTGTCGCGGAGAAGTCTGTCGTGCACCTGGTCGCACCCGCGGACGAAACGCGTTCGCACCGAAGACGAGAGCGCGCCGTCACGGCTCTGGCCTATGTCGCCATGGTGCTCGTGCTGCTGGTGGTGGCTCTGCCCTTGTACTGGATTGTCGTGACATCGTTCAAGGAGCGGCCCGACATCTACACGCTGCCGGTGACCTGGTGGCCGAGCGTCTTCCATCCGCAGAACTACACGGAGGCAACCGAATCTGTGCCGTTCGGGTTGTTCCTGCGCAACTCGATCGTCATCACGACGATACTGGCGACGGTGAAGTTCGTCCTCGGAGTGTTCAGTGCGTTCGGTCTCGTGTTCCTGCGGTTCCCCGGCAAGAACATCGTCTTCCTCGGCATCATCGCCGCGCTGATGGTGCCGAACCAGATCACCGTCATCTCCAATTATGCGCTCGTCGCGGACTGGGGTTGGCGCAACACCTTCCAGGGCATCATCGTGCCGTTGGCAGGCGTGGCCTTCGGAACGTTCCTCATGCGCAACCATTTCCTGTCCATTCCGGCCGAGATCATCGAAGCCGCACGGATGGACGGAGCGGGCCCGTTCCGGCTGCTGTGGCGCGTGGTCCTCCCCGTATCCGGCCCGACCATGGTCGCGTTCGCGCTCATCACCGTCGTGAACGAGTGGAACGAGTATCTATGGCCGTTCCTGATGGCCGACGACGCATCCGTTGCGCCGTTACCGATCGGGCTGACACAACTCCAGAACAACGACGGTGTCACGAACTGGGGTCCGGTCATGGCCGGCACCGTGCTCGCGATGCTGCCGATTCTCGTGATTTTCCTTGTGCTGCAAAAGCACATGATCAAGGGCCTCACCTCCGGTGCGGTCAAGGGCTGAATCCTCAGGGAGCTGGGAATGGACATCAGGAACATCGACAGGCGTCGTTTCCTCGGGCTGACCGGTCTCGTGGCTGCGAGCGCTGCGCTGACCGCATGTGCAGGGACGGGCGGTGGCTCGTCCCAGACTTCGGGAACGGGATCGGTATCCGGCGATGCATCGCGGATCAGCTTCTGGTCCAACCACCCCGGCAAATCCCAGGACGTGGAGAAGGAGCTGATCCGGCGGTTCCAGGACGCGAACCCGGGCATCACGGTCGATCTCATCGACGGTGGCAAGAACTACGAGGAGGTCTCACAGAAGTTCAACGCCGCGCTCTCCGGCGGCGACCTGCCCGACGTGGTCGTGCTGTCGGACGTGTGGTGGTTCAACTATGCGATCACCGGTGCGATCACCCCGCTCGACGATCTGTTCCGCGAGGTGGGAGTGGACACCGGCGACTACGTCGATTCCCTGCTCGCGGACTATCTCTACGAGGGGAGTCACTTCGCTCTTCCGTACGCGCGGTCGACTCCGCTGTTCTACTACAACAAGCAGGTGTGGCAGCAGGCCGGACTTCCCGATCGCGGACCCGACACCTGGGAGGAGTTCGACGAGTGGGGTCCCCGCATCCAGGGGGTGGTCGGCGACGGCAGGCTCGCGCACGGCTGGGGCAACGCCAAGGATTACCTCGGATGGACCTTCGAGGGCCCGATCTGGACCTTCGGTGGTGCCTATTCCGACGGATGGGACCTGAAGTTCACCGACGAGAAGACGATTGCGGCAGGTGAATTCCTGAAGCGCATGATCCACGACAAGAAGTACGCCGCGGTGACGACCGATATCGCGAACGATTTCTCCGCCGGTCTCATCGCCTCCACGATCGCGTCCACGGGAGACCTGTCGGGTATCACGCAGAACGCGTCCTTCGAATTCGGGACGGCCTTCCTGCCGGCTCCCGAAGGCGTCGCGGGATGCCCCACCGGTGGTGCGGGTCTGGCGATTCCGTCCGGTATCTCCGACGAACGCAAGCGCAATGCCCTGAAGTTCGTCGAGTTCGTCACCAACGGCGACAACACCGCGTACTTCTCACAGAACATCGGTTACATGCCGGTCCGGAAGTCCGCGGTGGACAACCCCGCCATGAAGGAGTACCTCGAGGACAACCCCAACGCACGGACCGCGGTCGACCAGCTGGCCGTCACGCGCTCCCAGGACTACGCCCGGGTGTTCGTCCCCGGTGGCGATCAGATCATCGGGACCGGCCTGGAACGGATCGCACTGCAGAACGCCGACGTCGCAACGACCCTCGCCGACGTGCAGCAGCAGCTGCAGGCGGTCGTCGACAGGCAGATCACCCCCAACCTGAAGTAGAAGGAACACCATTGGCTGCCATCGCCTTCCGCAACGTCACCCATCGGTATCCCGGTGCCGATCGTCCTGCCGTGGACCGACTGGACCTCGACATCGAGGACGGGGAATTCCTCGTCCTCGTCGGGCCCTCGGGATGCGGCAAGTCGACGAGCCTGCGCATGCTCGCCGGTCTCGAGGCGGTCGACTCCGGGCGCGTGGAGATCGGTGGTCGTGACGTCACAGGACTGCCACCGAAGGCCCGTGACGTCGCGATGGTTTTCCAGAACTATGCGCTCTACCCGAACATGACCGTGGCGGAGAACATGGCTTTCGCTCTGCAGAACGCGGGGATGAAGAAGGACGAGCGCACGGCCCGAGTGCTCGAAGCCGCCCGGATGCTCGAACTGGAATCACTGCTGGACCGCAAGCCCGGAAAGCTGTCGGGTGGTCAGCGTCAGCGTGTCGCGATGGGGCGCGCGATCGTCCGTCACCCGGCAGTGTTCTGCATGGACGAGCCGCTTTCGAATCTCGATGCGAAACTGCGGGTCAGCACCCGCGCGCAGATCGCCGAGTTGCAGCGGTCGCTCGGCACCACCACCGTGTACGTGACCCACGACCAGGTCGAGGCGATGACGATGGGAGATCGTGTCGCCGTCCTGGAGAACGGCCGCCTTCAGCAGGTCGCGTCGCCTCGGAAGTTGTACGACGAGCCGGTGAACACCTTCGTCGCCGGGTTCGTGGGGTCGCCGGGGATGAACCTCGTCGAGGCAGCTGTACACGACGGGTACGCCGAACTCGGAGCGCTGCGAATCCGCGTTCCGCGTTCGGTGGATTCCGATCGCGTGGTGATCGGGGTCCGTCCGGAATCGTGGACGACCGTGGGGGCGTGGCGATCCGACTCCTGGTCGCTACGGACGGTCCTGGTCGAGGAACTCGGTGCCGAGTCGTTCGTGTACGCGGTGCCGAAGGACACCGTGGACGGAGATGCCGACAGGATCGTCGTCCGGTGGGATCGGCATGTGCCCGTCTCGTCGGGTTCCGAGATCCACGTGATCCCGAAACCCGACGAGGTGTACTTCTTCTCCGCACGGACCGGGGTTCGGCTCGGTGCTACTGCTCCGCTACCAATGCGTCGATCTGGTTGATGGCGGACGAGGCGCCCTCGACCACGCCCATGTCCAGAACCTGCTGGAGCGCTTCGGCGCTCTCGTAGGTGCTGACATAGGTTGCCCGCGTGCCGCCCTCGAACTCCTCGAAACTGTAGACGCACCGTGAGACGGGTAGTTCCGGTTTCGGGGTGAAGTCCGGCTCCGCGAAGCCGTCCAGGAACGAGAAGCCCGTCGGTTCGTCGACGGTCGTGATATCCCAGTAGCCGGCGTACTTCTCACCATCGGGGCCGGTCATGAAGTAGGTGGTACGGGTGCCGGGCTTCAGATTGTGGTCGACCACCGTCGCGGGGAAGGTCGGGGGTCCCCAGATCTTCTCCAGCTGAAGGGGATCGGCGTAGACCTGCCAGATGCGGGACACCGGGGCGACGAACTCCGCGGTGATGGTCAGGGTCGGCTGGTCGGAGTCGTGCCGGACGTCGGTTACAGGCATTTCTCAGCCTTCCTCGGAGGATTCGGATGCGATGAGTTCGTCGATGCGCGCGATGCGACCGCGCCAGAGCTGCTCCATCTCGGTGAGCATGGACGCCACCGACCGCACTGCCGCCACGTCACCACTGGCCAACTGCTCGCGACCGCTGCGTCGCTTCACGAGCAGACCGGCCTTCTCCAGCACGGCGACGTGTTTCTGTACTGCGGCGAAGGACATGTCGTAGTTCGCTGCGAGAGCGGACACCGAGTGCTCCCCGGCCAGGACGCGTCGCATGATGTCTCGTCGGGTCCGGTCGGAGAGCGCGTGGAACAGGGCATCGGCCCGGTCCTCGTCGTCTCCGCTCACATCCCAAATGTACAACCGAATGATTGTATGTCAAGAGTTCGAAGCGATCACGAGTCGGTCGCCGTAGGCTGCCCGCTTCTCCTCGTCGAGGCCGCCGTCGGTGACGATGCACGAGACCTCGTCGAGGCTCGCGACCCGGGCGAGCGCGCGCTCTCCGAACTTCGAACGATCCGCCACGACGATCGTCTTCTCGGCCGACCGGATCATCGCCCGCTTGATCGGGATCTCCAGCGTGTTGGTGTTGGTGATGCCGGCAGTGGGGTGCACGGCGTCGGCACCGAGGAACGCCCAGTCGGCCGAGTAGTCCGAGAGGAACTGCACGGCATGGTCGCCGACCAGGGTGTAGACCGAGCCGAGGAGCTCGCCTCCGGACACGAGAAGCCGGACATCGGGAAATGCCGCAACGTATTTCGCGATACGCAGGTCATTGGTGAGGACCGTCAGTGACGCCTTGTGTCGCAGTGCGACCGCTACCTCGTAGGTTGTGGATCCACTGTCGAGCACCACGCTGTCGCCGTCGGACACCATGGCGGCCGCTACCGCCGCGATCGCCACCTTCTCCTCACGGCGTACGTCCTTCTCGAGGGCGTACGGCACCTCGAGGCCCGCGCCCTCGACCGCTCGGGCGCCCCCGTGCGTGCGCTCGACCTTCCCTTCACGGGCGAGCGAATCGAGGTCGCGACGGATCGTGGACGCGTCGACGCCGAGATCGGCCGAGAGGGTCTTCGCATCGACATATCCGTCGGCGAGGATTCGGTGGAAGATTTCACGTCGCCGTGCGGTCGCTGACACGATTGCTCCTAGGGCTCTGGGCACTCGAATTTCTGGGTACTCGGACGCCGTGGTCGGGGGTCGGTGCACGACCATAACGCACGGGCGACACACCTTTGCGTGGATATTGACACTGTCTGCGCTCAGTGTGCATGATTTCGTGCAGGATTTGCGCGATAGTGCGTGATCGTTTCGCTGGCACCACGTTGTTCGGAGGTTGCACGGTAATGCTGAAGTTGGGATACAAGGCGTCGGCGGAGCAGTTCGGGCCGCGCGAGCTGGTGGAGTTGGGTGTGTTGGCCGAGGCGCACGGGATGGATTCGGCGACGGTGTCGGATCATTTCCAGCCGTGGCGGCACAACGGTGGGCATGCGCCGTTCTCGTTGGCGTGGATGACCGCCGTGGGGGAGCGCACCGAAAGGTTGCAGCTGGGCACGAGTGTGCTCACGCCGACGTTCCGGTACAACCCGGCGGTGATCGCGCAGGCCTTCGCGACGATGGGGTGTCTGTATCCGGGACGGATCTTCCTCGGGGTCGGCACCGGCGAAGCACTCAACGAGATCGCCACCGGCTACGCCGGCCAGTGGCCGGAGTTCAAGGAACGCTTCGCCCGGCTGCGCGAATCGGTGCGGTTGATGCGTGAGCTGTGGCGCGGGGACCGGGTCGATTTCGAGGGCGAGTACTACACCACCAAGGGGGCGTCGATCTACGACGTGCCCGAAGGCGGCATCCCGGTCTACGTCGCCGCCGGCGGCCCGGTCGTGGCCCGCTATGCCGGACGCGCGGGGGACGGGTTCATCTGCACCTCCGGCAAGGGCATGGAGCTCTACACCGACAAGCTGTTGCCGGCCGTCGCCGAGGGGGCGGAGAAGGCCGAGCGGGATGTGGCGGGGATCGACAAGATGATCGAGATCAAGATCTCGTACGACACAGATCCGGACAAGGCGTTGGAGAACACCCGGTTCTGGGCGCCGCTGTCGCTCACGCCGGAGCAGAAGCATTCGATCGATGATCCGATGGAGATGGAGGCGGCGGCGGATGCGTTGCCGATCGAGCAGGTCGCCAAGCGGTGGATCGTGGCGTCGGATCCGGACGAGGCGGTCGAGCAGGTCAGGGCGTATGTCGATGCGGGGTTGAATCATCTGGTGTTCCATGCGCCGGGTCATGATCAGAAGCGGTTCCTGGAGTTGTTCGAGCGCGACCTCGCCCCGCGCCTGCGCGCACTGGCGTGACGAAAGGCGTTGGCAGAAACATGGATACGGAAACACAGGATGTGACGACCACGGAGGCCTGGCGAGCCCTCGATGCCCATCGCGACGAGATCGCCGCGGTGTCCCTGCGGGAGCTGTTCGCGATCGAACCGCAGCGCGCGCAGGCGTTGACCTCGCACGCCGGGGATCTGGTGGTCGACTTCAGCAAACAACGTCTCACCGGTCGCACTCTCGAACTGCTCCTCCAGCTGGCGGAGCAGACGGGTGTGGCCGCGGCTCGGGAGGCGATGCTCTCGGGTGCGCACATCAACGTCACCGAGGATCGGGCGGTGCTGCACACCGCCCTGCGTCTGCCCCGCGATGCGCAGTTGATCGTCGACGGGGTCGATGTCGTCGCCGATGTCCATGCCGTGCTCGACCGGATGGGCGAGTTCACCGACCGCCTCCGCAGCGGCGACTGGCGCGGCGCCACCGGGCAGCAGATCACCACGGTGGTCAACATCGGCATCGGCGGCTCCGATCTCGGCCCGGCAATGGTCACCCGCGCACTGCGGCGCTTCCACGACGGGCCGGCGACGCGGTTCGTCTCCAACGTCGACCCCGCCGATCTGACCGCGGCGCTGGCCGACCTGGACCCGGCGACGACCGTGTTCATCGTCGCGTCGAAGACGTTTTCCACCCTCGAAACCCTCTCCAACGCCACCGCCGCCCGCCGCTGGCTCGTCGACGCCCTCGGGGAAGATGCGGTGGCGAAGCATTTCGTCGCGGTGTCGACGCACACCGAGCGGGTGGTCGAGTTCGGCATCGACCCGGCGAACATGTTCGAGTTCTGGGACTGGGTCGGCGGCCGTTATTCGGTCGGCTCGGCGATCGGGCTGGCGGTGATGTGCGCCATCGGACGCGAGCGGTTCGCCGAGTTCCTCGCCGGCATGCACACCATCGACACCCACTTCGCCACCACCGCCCCGGCACAGAACGCACCGTTGCTGGCGGGGGTGATCGGGGTGTGGAATGCGAGCATCCTCGGTTATCGGTCGCGCGCGGTGGTGCCCTATGCGCAGGATCTGGCGCGGCTGCCGGCCTATCTGCAGCAGCTGACCATGGAATCGAACGGCAAATCCGTGCGCGCCGACGGCACACCGGTGGTGTGTCCGACCGGGGAGGTGTTCTGGGGTGAGCCCGGTACCAACGGTCAGCACGCCTTCTTCCAGCTGTTGCACCAGGGCACCGAGATCGTCCCCGTCGACTTTCTCGGCCTGGCCCGTAGCGGCGACGACCTGCCGGCGCGCGACGGGCGGACCAGCATGCAGGTGTTGTTGCTGGCGAACATGTTCGCCCAGGCCAAAGTGTTGGCCTTCGGGCGTGATGCCGACGAGGTCCGCGCCGACGGCGTCGACGAGGCGTTGGTGGCGCACAAGGTGATGCCCGGGGATCGGCCGTCGACGACGATCCTCGCCCCGGAACTGACCCCGTCGGTGGTCGGGCAGATCATCGCCTTCTACGAACATCAGACCTTCGTCCAAGGCGTCGTGTGGGGGATCGACTCGTTCGACCAGTGGGGCGTCGAACTCGGCAAGACCCAGGCCACCGCCCTGCAGACGGTGCTCGCCGGCGACGAGATCCCAGAGACCGGCGACGCGTCCACCGACCACCTGATCGAGGTCTACCGCACCCTGCGCAACGGAGGGAGATAGGACATGCCCGCGCTGAAGTTGCTCTATCTGCCGCCTCCCGTTACCGAGGAATGGGATTGGCAGATGGACGCGGCTTGTCGCGACGCAGACGGATCGTTGTTCTTCCACCCGGACAACGAGCGGGGCGACGCGAGGGAGAACCGGATGGCCTCGGCCAAGAAGATCTGCGCTCGTTGTCCGGTGCGGGAGAAGTGCCTGCAGTACGCCCTCGATTCCGGTGAACGCTACGGGATCTGGGGTGGGCTCACAGAGGACGAACGCACTCGGGTGAGGAAGGCCCGCCGGCGCCGCACGAGCCGGTGACGTCCGCTCGCCCTCACCCGCCGGAGACGACTTTTCCGATGACCCGCGCGGCCTCCCGGAAGGCCGCCGGATTCGGTCCTGCGTAGTTGAGCCGGAGGTACTGACCGGTGGGCTCCGCCGGGAACCACTCGTCACCTGCCGCGACGAGCACCCCGGCGGCCTCGCACTCGTGCGCGACGGCCTCGGCGTCGACGTCGTCCGGGAGCCTGCCCCACAGGTTGAGCCCACCGGACGGCAGCCCGTCGACAGCCACATCCGGTGCGAGCTCACGAAGTTCGCTCACGAGAAGGTTGCGGCGCGATTCGAGCTCGCGCCGCACCGCCCGCAGATGGGTCTGCCATGCCGGCTGGGTGACGACGTCGAGCGCGACCGTCTGGAGAACGCCGCTCACATAGACGGATTCGGCCTGCACGTCGGCGAGGATGCGTTCGCGAGCCGGTCCACGCGCGACGATCGCCGCGACCCGCACCGACGGCGCGACACTCTTGGTCAGGGAGCGGACATAGACGACGTGGCCCGAATCGTCGCGGGCGAACAGCGGAACGGACGGGGCCGAGATCCCGAAGTCGTGGGCCCAGTCGTCCTCGATGACGAACGCTCCCGCATCGCGCACGACGTCGAGGACCCGCTCGCCGGTCGACGACGGCCATTGCGCCCCGGTGGGATTCGCGAAGTTCGGTTGTGCGTAGAAGGCGCGGGCCCGGGTCCGATCGAAGGCGCGGGCCAATTCGTCGGGATCGGGCCCGTTGGGTCCGCTGGAAACCGGTACGAGCTGCACGCCGGCCTTCGTGGCCGCGAGAATTGCACCCCAATAGGTCGGTGACTCCACGATGAGGGGATTACCGGCGCCGACGAGTGCGCGGAAGATCGACCCGAGCCCGCTCTGACTGCCGGGGGTGATGATCACGTCGCCCGCGGACGGCGGGGCCGTGCGCGCGTTCGTCGCTTCCGACAGCTCCGCGGCGAACCACTCCTGCAGTTCGGGAAGTCCTGCAGCAGGTGTCCGTCCTACGGCGGCGTCGCTGCGGGCTGCGCGTGAATATGCTCCGCGGACAAGGCGTTCGGGAAGCAGCGTGCGGTCGGGATAGCCGGAGTGGAGTGAGACCACATCGTTGGACACGGTGCGCAGGGCGGCGGAGGCGCGAGGCAACGAGGGAGCCGTTCCGAGCGCTTCCGTCTGCCAGCTGTGATCGATCGTGTTCGACGTGCGGATCCGGCGGACGAAGGTTCCCACACCGGTGCGACTCTCCACGAGACCCCGGGTCTGGAGTGTCTTCAATGCTTTCTGCACCGTGACGGGGCTGACGCCGTACTGCGCGACGAGCGATCTCGTCGACGGCAACCGGGCGCCGGGTGCTGCGGTGGCGATCCACCGGGTCAGTTCCGCGACGAGCTGGGAACTGCTACTGTTCGACATGAGATTGAAGAGTAGCGCTATCGTGTCCGGCAGGCCAGTGCTATCGTCCGATCCTCGCGGGCTCGCCTGGGGTCTGCTCGGCGTCGCAGGATTCTCCCTGACCGTGCCGCTCACCCGCATCGCCGTCGAGAACGGGGCGATGTCACCGCTGTTCGTCGCCGCCGGCCGCGCGGTCGTCGCGGCGGTTCTCGCCGCTCTGGCGCTCGCGCTCACGGGGCAACGACTCCCGAACACGCATCAGTGGCGCAGGATCGCCGTCGTCACAGGTGGGGTGGTGATCGGATTCCCCATGCTCACCTCGTACGCCCTGACCATGGCACCGGCGAACCACAGCGCGATCGTCATCGCGATCCTTCCGGCTGCGACCGCGGTGGTCGCGGTGTTGCGGGCCCACGAACGGCCGCCCACCCCGTTCTGGGTCGCGGCGGGTGCGGGGACGGTCGCCGTCATGGCCTTCGCGGGCCTGCGTGGCGGAGGTTTCGCGGGATTCGGCCGAGCCGATCTGCTGTTGCTCGGCGCGGTGGTCGCCGCCGCCGTCGGTTACGCAGAAGGCGGGCTTCTGGCGCGGGAGATCGGTGCGTGGCAGACGATCTCGTGGGCACTGGTGCTGGGGTCACCGTTGATGGTGACACTCACCCTGGTCTCGCTCGCCGACGGACCGCCGCAGGGTGGGGTGACGCACTGGGCGTCGTTCGCGTACCTCGGCATCGTCAGCATGTTCCTCGGGTTCTTCGCGTGGTACCGAGGTCTGGCCATCGGGCCGATGGCTCGGGTCGGGCAGGTGCAACTGACCCAGCCGATCATGACGGTCGGCTGGGCCGCCTGGCTGCTGGGAGAACCATTGACATGGGCAGTGTTTGCGGGCGGTGCCGTCGTCGTGCTGTGCGCCGGCACCGCCGTCCGCGTCCGTCGGAATTGAACGTCGGTCCTTGTCGAGGAGGAAGTCCCCAGCGCGGGTTGTCGCCGACGACGGGTTCCGTGTTTTCGCTCGGAGCCACGATCTCCTCCGTAGCCTGGACGTACCACGGGCGCGGTGGGGTGACGATGAAACAGGCAGTCCTTGTGATGGTGTTGCTGCTGGTCGCGGCCTGTTCGAACGCGGGAGAGCAGGAACAGCGGACGAACGTCCCGGCGGTCGAAGCGGACTGCGATGCCGCCGACCATCGCTTCGTCTCGTCCGTCAGCGCCGACGGTCGCTATTTCGAGGATCAGTACGGCGATCCCGTCCTCGTCCGCGGTGACTCGCCGTGGTCGGGGATGGCCGACTGGTCGCCCGAGCAGGCCGAGCTGTACTTCACCGACCGCGAGAGCAACGGATTCAACGCATCGATCATGTCGGCGATCGTCGTGCCGGTGAACGGCGGGCCGAGCTACGAAGGCGCCACCTTCGACGGCATCGAACCGTTCGTCGACGGCGACATCACGCAGTGGAACGAGGCGTACTGGTCGCGCGTCGACGACTATCTCCGGATCGCGTGCCGCCACGGGAACACGGTGTTCCTGTATCCGATGGACGGATGGAATCTCACCCACGTGTTCGCCTCGACCACACCAGAGGAAGCCTTCGAATACGGCCGGAGATTCGCGCAGCGGTACACGGAATTCCCGAACATCGTCTGGATGACCGGCGGGGACTACTCACCGGAGGCGGAGGATCTCGCGGCCGGTGCCGAGTCGGATCTCGTGCTGCACGCGATGCTCGACGGGATCCGTGATGCCGGCTCCGACGCACCGTTCACGATCCAACTGGGGTGGGACAAGCTGCTGTCCACGGATCACCCGTTCTGGGAACCGGTCGTGGACTGGAACTTCGTCTACACCTACGCGCCCACCTATCAGGCCGTCCTGCAGGCCTACGAGCGTGCCGACGGAACCCGCGACCCGCGACCCGCACTGTTCTCGGAGGGCAACTACGAAGGTGAGAACAACCAGGAGGACACGGCACCGACCACCGACGAGACACTCCGACGTCAGGCGTTGTGGGCACTGACCTCCGGTTCGCCCGGCGAGTTCCGGGGTTCCGACGACTGGGAGTTCCCGGACGGGTGGGAAACCCGTCTGGATACTCCCGCTGTCGCACAGCTGCGAGCGATACGTGAACTGTGGCAGTCGTGGCCGTGGTGGGAGCTCGTGCCGGATATCGACGAACCGCTCGTCGTCGCAGGTCGCGGCACCCCGTGGACGAGTGACGAGATGATCGACGTTCTCGACGACGAGTACGTCACCGCTGCCCGGACACCCGACGGTTCACTCGCCGTCGTCTACCTTCCGACGCAGCGCACGATCCGGCTCGATCCTGCGTTGGTACCGGAGGAGGCGACCCTCGAGTGGGTCGACCCCGCCGACGCGACCGGGCCTCGGCAGCCGGCGACTTCCGACGAGAACGGCGACATCCCCATACCGGGGCCGAACACGGATGGAGACGGGGATTGGCTTCTCGTGATCACCGAGCGAGAGGGATGAACTTTGCTGTTCGAGAATGCTGCTCTCGTCAGCGGGCGGCGAATCCCTGCGAGCAGAAACTCCATACCTCGTCGGCCGAGATGTGAAGGGTCGTGGTGTCGTCGCCCCCGCTCGACTGGGCAATGGACATCACGGTCTGCATTGTCATGGCGGCCATTCGCTTCGCGTTCGTTCCCTCGCGAAGGCTGCCCTCGGCATCGACCTTCTCCATCAGCTCCGTGAACAGCGTGAGCATCGGTGCGTGTGCGACCTTCACCTCGGCAGGATGGGTGAGCACCAGCTGCGGCGCGAGGTCGGTGAACAGGGGTCGCGGGGCCGCCGGATCGGGTCGGGACGACTCGAACAGCAGTTCCACTGCGACGCGCAGCTGATCGAGAGGATCCTTCTCGTCGGCGGCAGCGGCACGGATCTGATCGGCAGAGCGGCTCAGAGCATCCTCGAAGAGTGCCAGCAACAGCTCGTGCTTACCGTCGAATTGTAGGTAGAAGCTGCGAAGCGACTGCTTCGACCGGTCGACAACTTCCTGAACCGTGAAGTCGGTGCTGCCCTTTTCCGCGATGATCGCCTGTGCGGCATCGAGAAAGCGCTGAACGCGCTGCTCGGCGCGCAGCTTCGCGGTCCGGATGGAACGCTCCACCGCGCGCTGCTTCCAGGCCGGCTCTTCGCTGGCGCCCGTCACTGCCCGGATCGCCCTGTGTCGCGTGGAGTGGACATGGGGACACTGTACCGGAGGATAGGGAGGCAACGCGGGGCCGTCCTTCCGCTTTCCGTCCCGACTCGAGACTGTTGCTATCAGAAAAAGAAACCTTGTTCTCATCCCGATACGGCTGATTCGGGGCCGGAAAGAGGCAAGTCGGAATGCGCACCCGGGACGGAATCCGCTGCCGTTCTCGCCATCCGCTGCGGCAATTCGCTGGTTGTCAGGATGGCCGTGAGACATCCTGACAACCAACGCGGGGATCGGAGCGCACCCGGCCCCCGTAGGCGGGTCATTCCCCGCAAGAGGCTCGGGAGGTGGATTCTCTGCTGGAGAATGGAAGGCCGGACGCCGGACCCGTCGAAGAACGGTGCGCTCTGATCTCAGTCGAGCCGGATCGCCCTTTCGGGGCAACCCCCTGCGGCCTCCCGCACGGAGTCCTGGTGTTCGGCCGGGACCTCGGACATCAGGGTGACGGCGTATCCGCCGTCGCTCAGGTCGAAGACCTCCGGGCAGGCCGCGAGGCAGACGCCGTGTCCGCGGCAGGCGTCGTCGTCGACGACGACCTTCACTTCGACTCACCTTCCGCCGGCGTGTACTCGAGGTGCAGGGCGAGCAGGCCACGCAGGATGAAGGTCGGCAGGTAACCGAACTTCCGGTCGTCCTCGGGGCCGTGCACCTTCTCGGAGATCCGGATCTCGCTGGTGCGCTCGAGCAGGCGCGCGATGCCCACGCGTCCTTCGGTTCGGGCGAGCGGGGCGCCAGGACACGAGTGCACGCCGCGACCGAACGCGATGTGGGTGCGTGCGTTGCGGCGATCGATGTCGAACTCGTTCGGGTCGGAGAACTGGCGCGGGTCGCGGTTGGCGGCGCCGTTGACCAGCATCATGATCGTGCCGGCCGAGACGTCGACCCCGCCGACGGTGGTGGGGGTCTTCGCGAGCCGGAAGTCGCCCTTGATCGGGCTCTCGAAACGCAGCGTCTCTTCGATGAAGTTCGGGATGCGATCGGGCTCGCTGCGCAGGGTCTTCTGGAGTTCGGGCTGCTCGGCGATGATCCGCAACGCGGAACTCAACAGACGCACGGTGGTCTCCTGGCCGGCGGAGAACACGTTCGCGGCGATACGCAGGACGTCGTCGACGGGCGGCAGGGTGCCGTCGGGGAAGGTTGCGGTGGCGAGACCCGTCAGCACGTCGTCGGTGGGGTTCGCGCGGCGGTCCTCGATGTACTGGCCGAACTTCTTGTACAGGAACTCGAGCGGGTTGAGCTTCAGCGTCTCACCCTCGGTGCTGCCGAGCGAGAAGCCTTTCTCCACTTGGATCTTCAGGCCCTCGATGAATTCTTGATGGTCACTCTCCGGCACGCCCAGCAGGTCGGCGATGACGAGCATCGCGAACGGAGCGGCGAAGCCGGTGATGTAGTCGCCCTCGCCTCGGGCGAGCAGATCGTCGAGGAGGCGGTCGGCGATGCGCTCGATGAAGGCCTCGTTCTCCTTGAGGCGCTTGGGCGTGATGAGCCGCATCAGCAGGCCGCGATGGTCGGTGTGCTGCGGGGGATCCATGGTGGGGAGCTGGTCGTTCATCGGCAGCGAGGGGCGGTGCTCCTCGATGAAGTCGGTGATGTCGTCGCTCTCGGGGCAGGCCGGAAGGCCGGAGAACGGACCGGTCACCGAGATGCACGACGAGAAGGTCTGCTCGTCGCTCAGGACCTGGATCGCCTCTTCGTAGCCGGTGACCATCATGACGTTGTGGTGGGGTTCGCGCGTGACCGGGCATCCCTCGCGCAGGGCGTCGTAGTAGGGGTACGGGTCCTCGACGAGTTCCGGATCGGTGAAGAAGTTCTTCGTCTCGATGTCGGTCATGGTTCCTCCCGGGGCAGGCGGTGGCTGTGATGGAGTTCGGCTTCGCCACGCGGCGTCGCGCGCTCGAGTCCGTATCTCGACCGCACATCCAACCACGGGTTCGAAAGTTGGGCGCGAGAGGATCTTTCGTGCATTTCGGACTTGTGATGGATAACGTGACGACGATCGATGTGCTGTGTTCGATCTTGAAATGTGTGTAACTGCAGAAGCGACAACATGCCCGTACTCGAGCCTCGGAAAGTTCGGGTACGGGCACGGGATGTGTTCATCGTCGGAATGTCCGATGGGTGACTTCACGCCGACGATGGGTCGGTAGAGTCGACGGGAGGAAGAGCGACGCGACGACCTTTGCATCACGTTGTATCCGCGGATTAGCACCTCGCTGTCGTCGGCGATGCTCACTTCCACACCGTCGCAGGGTTTTCCGACGTTCGTGGCGATCTGTTCGATGCGCACTGGGAAGCGGCCGACAAGGTGCTCTCGCGGCAAGCAGGCGCGCGGAAAATAGGGCGCAGGGGAAATCGGGACGGGTAGTTGTCACTGCAGCGCCGACCGTTTGCGCGCCTTGAAGACAGTTGCATGCCGTCCGAAGGCGTGCTTCTGTCCGCGGACCGTGCAAGCCTACTCGTTCCGGGGTTGCGGTGATCTCCCTCTGCGGGTCCGGACGGACGTTTGGATGTGCTCCCGACGGGAAGCCTTCACAAGTCCTGCCCCTCCGACGCCGGGAGCACCTGTGCCTGCAACGACCGCGACCGTTTCGCCCACCGACGCCGCTCGGCTCCTCGGGCAGGTGGCCGTGCCGTTCGTGGCGGTGGGACCGATCGCTCGTCGGCGTTGGGCGATGAAGTTGCTCGAGAAGAACCAGTCCGATGCCGGCGTGGTCCGCCTGGTCGCCGATCTACGGAAGCGGCACGGTGACGGACCGGTGGTCGTGCCGATCCCCGGCCGCACCCTCGCGATCGTCCTGACACCCGAGGATGTGGACCGGATCCTGCGCACCGACACGGCGTCGTTCACTGCGGCCAACAAGGAGAAGGTGGCCGCACTCAGCCCGTTCCAGCCCAACGGTGTGCTCATCTCCCGAGGGGACATCCGCGCCCAGCGACGCGCGTTCAACGAGTCGGTCCTCGAACCGGAACACGCCCTGCACCGTCTCGCGGCCGAGTGGGTTCCCGTGATCGAGCAGGAGGCGCAGAATCTGCTCGAGCACGCGAGGTCGCGCGGTGAACTCGACGCTCCTGATTTCGTGAAGACCTGGTGGCGCCTCGTTCGGCGACTCGCGTTCGGCGACGCCGCCCGCGACGACGAGAGCATCACCGACCAGTTGTGGACGCTGCGCTCGAACGGGAACTGGTCGTTCGCGCATCCGCTCCGGCACCGCCTGCGCGATCGGTTCACCCAGAACCTGCACCGTCATGTCACGGCGGCTCCGTCCGAGAGTCTGGCCGGGGTGGTCCGGGACCTCGCAGCGCCGGCGTCCGTCGACCCGATCGGGCAGATGCCGCACTGGTTGTTCGCGTTCGACGCCGCAGGCATGGTCAGCGCCCGAACCCTGGCGGTGTTGTCGACCCATTCCGAGCAGCGTCTGCGCGTCGAGTCGGAATTGTCGGGAACCGAAGCCGGGACACCGCAGGTCTACGAGTACCTGCGGGCCTGCGTGCTGGACACGACCCGGCTGTGGCCGACCACTCCGGTGATCCTCCGGGACTCCGTGGAAGAGACCACGTGGAGCGACGGTGCGAGTGGTATCTCCACGATTCCCGCCGGTACGGGCTTCGTGATCCTGTCCTCGGCCTTCCACCGCTCCGACGACCTGCCGTTCGCCGACACCTTCGAACCCGAGATCTGGCTCGACGGCCGCGCCGAGCGCTATCCCGCGCTCGTGCCGTTCAGCGCCGGACCGACGGTGTGCCCCGGGCGCAGCATCGTGCTGTTCGCGGCGAGCACCTTCCTTGCGACTCTGCTCCGGTCCGCCGAGTTCACCGTGGTGTCGGATATGAAGCCGGATCCGGCGCGTCCGCTGCCCGCGACGTTCGACAATTTCGGTCTGCGTTTCGCGGTGCGGTAGGGCTCTCTCGGCTGGGGCCGCAATACCGCCTCGATACCCCCTCGGAGATCGTTTCCCCGTTATCCGATGGCGTGACGTCACTCACGGTTCACCCCGGTTTTGCGACCAACGCGTGAGGTCGATGGTGTCGATGTGAATCGAGTAGGGAAAATCGGGCGCTTTTTGTCCGATACCGGTCGGTTTGGAGTCAAGGCGACACGCTGAGTTCGTCAAAGGTCGAAGTACTCTGTGATGGAATCGTGACCCTTTCGTTACCGAGGGCCTGTCCCAGAGGAAACTGCTGTGATCCGAAATCCTGAATCCACCCACACCCGAAAAGCTACCGATCTGCGACGGCGCGCAACCCGCGCCGGCAGGTGGATGGCAGTCGCGGTCCTCGCGAGCGCCGTCACCGTCGGCGGAACGACGGTCGCGAACGCCGCAGGCGACCGGGTCCGCGTCGAGTCCGCCACCGCATGGACGGGCGCCGGGGAGAACCTCTCGACCGCACCGCAGGTGCTGAAGGTCGCCGGTGTCGACGCATCGCACTACACCGAGAAGCTGAACCGCGCCGCCGAGAGGGAAGCACAGCGTGTCGCCGAGGCGATCGCTGCCCAGGAGGCAGCACAGCGTGCCGAGGCCGAGCGGATCGCCCGCGAGGCCGCCGAGCAGGCCGCTCGTGAGGAGGCCGCGCGTCGCCCCGCGCTCGCCTTCCCCGCTGCAGGAACGCTGACCTCGGGCTACGGTCCGCGCTGGGGGACCAACCACAACGGTATCGACGTCGCCAACTCGATCGGCACGCCCATCCTCTCCGTCACCGACGGCGTCGTGATCGAATCCGGTCCGGCCTCGGGCTTCGGCCTGTGGGTGCGCATCGCGCAGGACGACGGCACGACCGGTGTCTACGGCCACATCGATCAGTCCCTCGTCTCGGTCGGCCAGCACGTCCGCGCCGGTGAGCAGATCGCCACGATGGGCAACCGCGGCCAGTCCACCGGCCCGCACCTGCACTACGAGGTGTGGCAGCCGGGCGGCGCCAAGGTCGACCCCATCCCGTGGTTCCACGCGCGCGGCGTTCCGGTGCCGAGCTCGCACCTCGGCTGATCCGGTAGGCGACAGCCCGAGAACGGCCCCCGAAACGAACGCCCCCGAAACGACCACTGCCCCGACGCTGTCCGCGTCGGGGCAGAGTCGTGCGTGGAGTTACCAGATGCGCACGCGCTCCGAAGGATCGAGATACAGCCTGTCGCCCTCGGTGACGTCGAACGCCTCGTAGAAAGCGTCGATGTTGCGGATCACGCCGTTGCAGCGGAACTCCGGCGGCGAGTGCGGGTCGACGGCGAGGCGTCGTGACGCCTCCTCGTCGCGAACCTTCGTACGCCACACCTGCGCCCATCCGAAGAACACGCGCTGCAGGCCGGTCAGGCCGTCGATGACCGGCGCGGGCTTGCCGTCGAGCGCGATCTCGTAGGCCTTCAACGCGATCGACAGGCCACCGAGATCACCGATGTTCTCGCCGATCGTGAAGCTGCCGTTGACACGCTGTCCGGGAAGGGCCTTCGGCTCGAACTCGTCGTACTGCGCGATGAGGGCCGCGGTGCGCTTGCCGAACTCCTCGCGGTCCGAATCGGTCCACCAGTTCTCCAGATTGCCGTCGCCGTCGTACTTCGCGCCCTGATCGTCGAATCCGTGGCCGATCTCGTGCCCGATGACCGCGCCGATACCGCCGTAGTTTGCGGCGTCGTCGGCATGCAGGTCGAAGAACGGGGGCTGGAGAATCGCGGCGGGGAAGACGATCTCGTTCATCCCCGGGTTGTAGTAGGCGTTGACCGTCTGCGGGGTCATGAACCACTCGCCGCGATCGACCGGACCACCGAGCTTGCCGAGATCGCGGTCGTATTCCGCGGCGTACCCGCTGCGGTAGTTGCCCACCACGTCGTCCGGGGTGATCGTCACAGCGGAGTAGTCGCGCCAGGTGTCGGGATAGCCGACCTTGGGGGTGAACTTCTCGAGCTTGCGCAGCGCGGCCTCGCGCGTGGCCGGGCTCATCCATTCGAGGTCGGTGATGGACTGCCGGTACGCCTCGGTGAGATTGTCGACGAGCACCTGCATGCGCGTCTTCGCCTCGGCGGGGAAGTGCCGTTCGACGTAGAGCTTTCCGACGGCCTCGCCGAGCAGGTCCTGCACGAGCGACACACCGCGCTTCCAGCGGTCGCGGATCTCCTGCGTACCGGTGAGCGTGCGGCCGTAGAACGCGAAGTTCTCGTCGACGAACGCCTCGGACAGGTACGGAGCCCGCGCGCGCAGCACCCGCCACACCGCCCAGGCCTTCCAGTCGTCGAGGTCCTCGTCGGCCCACAACGTCGCGAACGTCTCGAGGAAGCTCGGCTGACGAACGACGATCTCGGCCCACTGTTCGGTGGTCGCGCCGGTCGCGGTGATCCATCCCGTCCAGTCGAACTGCGGAAGATCGGTGCGCAGCGAGTCGAGGGTGAGCAGGTTGTAACTCAGGTCGGCGTCGCGACGCTTGACGACGTCCCAGTGCCCAGCGGCCAGCCTCGTCTCGAGCGCGACCACCTTCGCCGCGTCGTAGGGCAGGTCGGCGAGGGCGAACATCCGGCCGATGTGGGCGGTGTACTGGTCACGGATCTCGGCGTAGCGGTCCTCGCGGTAGTACGACTCGTCGGGCAGCCCGAGCCCGCCCTGCGAAACGTGCATCAGGTACCGCTCGGAGTTCTTCGAATCGGTGTCGACGTAGTGTGCGAGCGCACCCGTCACGCCGGCGCGCTGCAACCCGCCCAGTACTGCCGCGAGCGCGGCGCGGTCGGCAGCGCCGGAGACCGCCCGGAGTTCCCCGCGGATCGGATCGAGACCGGCTGCCTCGATCGTCGCGGTGTCCATGAACGAGGTGTACAGGTCGCCGATCTTCTGGGCGTCGGTGCCCGGCTCGGCGCCGGACGCCGCGGCCTCTTCGATGATGGTCCGCACGTCGACCTCGGCCTTGTCGGCGAGCGTGCGGAAGGCTCCGTCGAGCGCGCGGTCGGCGGGGATCTCGTGTTCGGCGAGCCATCGGCCGTTCACGTGTTCGAAGAGGTCGTCCTGGGGGCGGACCCGTTCGTCGACGTGTCCGAGATCGATGCCGGAGCGAATCTCCGAGTTCTGCGCGAGGGTCATGCTCCCATCCTTACACCGGAAGGACAGGTCGTGCAGTCACCCTGCGGACCGGACCGCCGCGGAAGTGGGAGAACACCCTCGGGAGCGTTTACATACTCCTACCATCGCCCTCATGACCGAAGGTTCCACGACGGAGCCGCCCGTGGCGACCCCGTCCACACAGATGCTGGTCGATCCGCGCTTCATGCCTGTCGCGGATCTGTTCTTCCGGATGTTCTACAAGCCGAGCCAGGGCGGCGGCGCTCTCGCCTGCTGTCTCCACGGCGAACCCGTCCTCGACATCTGGGCGGGCTGGGCCGCGCGCGACAAGCGGTGGACCCGCGACACCGTGGTGCTGTCGTTCTCCACCGGCAAGGGGGTGGCCAGCACGGTGGTGCACCGCCTCGCCGAGCGTGGCCTGCTCGACTACGACGCAGCCGTGGCCGAGTACTGGCCGGAGTTCGCCGCGGCCGGCAAGGAGACGATCACCCTGCGACAGCTCATGTCGCATCGCGCCGGACTGCACAGGTCCCGCGGTCTCGTGCCCGGCAGGGAAGGACTGCTCGATTCAGAGGCGGTGGCCGCCGCGCTCGCCGCCTCCCCACCCGATCCACGACGTTTCCACGGGCCGGGTTATCACGCCGTCACCTACGGCAACCTCGTCGCCGAGATCGCATCGCGCGTGACCGGGGTGTCCTTCCAGGAACTCGTGCGCACCGAGATCGCCGAGCCGCTCGGCACGGACGAGTTCTGGTACCACGTGCCCGAGGACCAACGGCACCGCATCGCCCGGGTGTTCCCCAAGGTCAACTTCCTGCCGGCACCGTGGACGACGGCGTCGGCGGTGCTGTCGCACGCGCCGGGCGTGCGGGGTCTCGCCGAGGCAGGCATGGCGGAGGGCTTCGACGAGTTGATGCGCAGTCCGTCCGCGCACGACGCCGTCATGCCGGGATGGAACGGTGTGTTCACCGCCCGGGCCCTGGCCCGCATGTACGCGGCGATCGCGAACGGCGGAGCGATCGACGGTGCCCGCCTGTTGAAGGAGGACACCGTCGGCCAGTTGCTCGAAGTGCAGACCCGGCGACGCGACTACGTCCTCGGCATCCGGCCCAACTGGCGGCTGGGTTACCACCCCGGATGGGTCGCCCTGAGGCAGCAGCCGCTGCGGTCGGTCGGCCACTACGGCTTCGGCGGCTCGGGAGCGTTCGCCGACCCGGAGACCGGACTGTCGGTCGCGTTCGTCACCAACCGCATGGGCAACACCTTCACCACGATCTCCGACGGCCGGTTCCCGAGGCTCGGCGCCGCGGCGGTGACGGCCGCGCGCAGAGCAGCGTGATCAGACGTCGACACCCACGTTGACCGCGGCGAGGACCCGGTCACCCTCACGTGCGGTCCTCGTTCATGATCTCTCCTCCGTGCGTCCTCGTTCCGACCATCGTGCGTCGGGACGCTCGAGGCACGGTGCGAGAGAGCTGGGAGATTCCCGCGAATCCGTTACGCGCGGGGGAACAGCTGGACGTTGGCGTGTGCGCGCACGTAGACGGTGCCGTCGGCGGCGCACAGCGTCGTCTCGAAGGACGCGAGTCGCCGTCCGGCCCGCACCGCTTCGGATCGCAGTTCGATGACCGGCCCGGGGACGGCGGGCGAGCGGAGGTAGTCGAGGCCGATCTCCAGCACGCGATAGTCCTGATCGATGCCGGTCAGCGTCTGTGCGGCCAGGCCGGTGACGGCCTCCGCCATCGACACGAGCACACCGCCCTGCACCGAACCGATCACGTTGGCCATCCACTCGCGCGGCGACAGCCGGGCCTGCACGACGCCGCGCTCGGCGGCTGTCACCTCGAGTCCGAGCAGCCCGGCGAGCGGTCCGCGCGGAAGAGTCCCGGTGGAGATGCCCGTGACGATGTCGAGGCCGGGCAGTTCGGCCAGGATCGCCACATCGGACCACGGTTCCGGCTCGTCCCGCTCCGGCACGGCCTCCGACGCCTCGGCGCCGAGTTCCATCGGCGTGCGCCCGACGACGATGGAGCGGCCGACCAGGTGCGCGACGAGAGCACCCTGCTCGTCGCGCACGTCGGTGCCCGACACGGCGGTGGACTCGTCGAAGAACAGGCTGCTGCCGTGACCGACGAGGGCCCCCGAGGCGGGGAAGGGGTGGGCGAGCGTCGCCGTCACGTGCGACAGCACGCTCTGTGGTCGCTCACCGGTCTCCGCGAATCGCGCGATACCGGCGGGTGCGCCCGCGGCGACGTCGGTGAAGACGCCGATGGAGGCGAGCGTGGTCTGCCCGCGGTGGTCGAACAGGTGCGATCCGACGGACTGGGTGACCGAGACCGACGCGTCGTCGGCGACCTCGATGCCGACGCCCATGAAACGACCCGGACGATCGACGGTGAACTGTGCGGTCTCGATTGCCATTCCTTGCTTCTACCAGGAACAGCGCAATAAAGAGCAATCGGGGAGTGGTTCGTCCCGGTCCGCGATCACCGGTCGACCCCGCTCTGCGGTCACCCCTCGGCTCAGCTCCGTGACTGTCGGTCGCTTCAGCCCCGTGACTGTCGGTCGCTTCAGCTCCGTGACTGTCGGTCGCTTCAGCTCCGTGGCGTCTCCGGACCGCGACGACCCTCGAGTTCCCGGATCCGCTTCGACGCCTCCTCGAGCCGCTTCTTCCGTTCGGCGGCCTCCGACTTCTTGAGCTCTTCGTAGACCTTCTCGTCGTCGTCGCTGTACTTCAGGATCAACCGCGGAACGCTGAGCGTGACGATCAGCGACGGCCACACGATCCACGCGTAGCTCCAGTCGAGAGCGATCTGCAGGACGAGGAAGGTCACGAGCGTGACGCCGATGATGATCCAGTCCAGCGTCTCGACCATGCTGCCCCGTTCGCGGAGCGAGGCCAGTTCGTCCTCCGGGGACTGGGGTGCCGTCGCAGAGGAGCTGTCGTGGCTGACCGCCGGCGCGGAGGAGTCGTGGGTCATCCGGATGTGACCGTCGACCTGTTCGAGGGGAACACCGCCGGGTAGCCCCCGGAAGGAGGGGAGCAACGCCGAAAACGTTCGCGCCGAAGATATCTCTCCGGATCGTTCGTAGAACTCGGCGCTGTCGAGCCGGCCCGCGGCGTAGTGTTCGCCGAGTGCGTTCAACGCGTGCATGCGTTCGGCGTCGCTGAGCAGCAGGTCGTCGTGATCGGAAGTGCCGGTCATTGTTTTTCCCGCGCTTTCGGAGTCGGTTGTCGAATCCTGGTGCATCCCCGATCCTAGAGCTGATGGTCGGGCATGTCCCGGGCGAGGATGGCCGCCTGGATCCGCGATTGCAGCCCGAGTTTGTGGAGCACCCGGGCGACGTGTGTCTTCGCCGTGTTCTCACCGATGCCGAGGCGGGTGGCGATCTGGCGGTTGGACAATCCCTCGCCCAGGCACGTGAAGACCTCCTGTTCGCGTGCGGTGAGGGCGTCGATATCCGGACCGTCCGGAACATCCTCCCGCCGAGTCGATTTCGAGACGAACGCGTCGATGACGGTTCGCGTGATCTGCGGTGAGAGCACGGACTCCCCGGAGTGCACCGCCCGGATCGCGTCGAGCATGGCATCCGCCGAGGCGGTCTTGAGGAGGTATCCGGCCGCTCCGGCCCGAAGACTCTCGAAGACGTACTCGTCGATCTCGAAACTCGTCAGCACCAGCACCCGGGCACTCGTCTCCTCGGTGATGGTGCGGGTCGCGGCGATCCCGTCGACGTGCGGCATGCGGATGTCCATGAGGACGACATCCGGGGCGAGGGCGCGCGTCTGCGACACCGCGACGGCACCGTCGGCGGCTTCGCCCACCACCTCGATGTCCTCGCTCGTGTGGAGCAGGAGCCGCAGGCCCGCGCGGATGGCGCTGTGGTCGTCGGCGAGCAACACCCTGATCGTCACGTCGTACTCCTGTTCGCGATCGGCAGTTGCACGTATGTCCTCCATTCGTTCCCGTCGCGACCGGAGCGGGCGTACCCGCCCACCGCGGCGGCGCGTTCGGCGATGTTGCGCAGGCCGTGCCCGGCGCCGCGGGCCGGTGACGGGTCCGGGGTGTCCGGGTCGCCGATCGGGTTCACCACCTCGATCCCGAGGCGGCCGTCGGCGTCGTCGAAACGAAGGGTCACCGGCCGTCCGGGTGCATGCTTGACCGCGTTCGTCAGGGTCTCCTGGACGATGCGGTAGGCCGTGAGATCGACCTCCGCGTCGAGGTCTGCGGGTGGACGACCGTCGATCCGGACGGAGGTGCCGGCGGCGCGTGCGGAGGCGGTGAGCGGTTCGAGGTCGGCGAGGCGACCCGCGGTGGTGATCTCGTCGGTGTCGTCGCTGCGCAGCAGACGCACCATCGACTGCATCTCCTGCAGGGCGGCCACGCTGCCGGAGCGCACGGACTCGAGCACGGTCAGCGCTCGGTCGGGATCGGAATCGCGGAGGCGGAGCGCGGCCTCGCTCTGGATCGCGATCGACGACAGGTGCCCAGCCACGACATCGTGCAGGTCGCGGGCCAGACGCTGCCGCTCGGTGGTGATGGCGGCGCGACGGTCCAGTTCCGCGACCCGCGAGAGAGCCTCGGCGCGTGCCCGTTCGATCTCGGCGGCGTCCCGATGTGTGCGGACGGATCGGGCCCACCAGATCGGGACGACGATCACGAGCGCGGCGATCGACACGGCCCATACGACGATGCGCAGTTCTCCGAAGTACACACCGAGCGCGACGGCGCCGACGACGATCGGGACCAACGGGGCGCGTTCGAGGAAGCGACTGGTCCGCGCCGAGCCGAAGAGCGTTGCGGTGTACAGCAGGTCGCCGTATGCGATCCAGACCGGCAGCGAAGGGCCGACGACGAGGTCGACCAGTACCGGAACCGTGCCCAGCAGGAGTGCGAGAAGCGGTCGTGTGCGACGCATCGTCATCGGTGCACACACGCACGCGAGCAGAACCAGCCACACCCACAGCGGCTGCGGCGGCCGGTCCTCGACGAGCACACCGAGATCCAGGGCGTACAACAGCGAGCCACCCGCGAAGTACGCGAGGGCGACGAGCAGGGAGTTGTAGCGCGGGTTCACGAATCCCACTCGAATCTCGGATTCACGGTTGTCCACGGCAACGATTCGACCACAACCGGGGGAGGATCAGGGTCGGCGTCACCCGAAGTGATGAGGCATTTGCCGCCCATCGGGCGACGCGCGCGGGGGGATGTGCGCGCGATTCTGAGGTCATGTTCAGCCACATCGCCGCTTTCATCGTCGGGTGCGAGATCGCGTTCTGGGTCGTGCTCGCGGCCGGCCTCGTGTGCCGGTATCTGCTCCGGCTCCGGAGGACGGGCACGGTGCTGCTCGCCCTGATCCCGCTGATCGACGTCGTTCTGCTCGCGGCCGTCGCGGTGGATCTGCACAACGGGGCGGAGGTCGGCTGGGTCCACCGCGCCGCGGGTATCTATCTCGGTGCGAGTGTCGCCTTCGGGCCGAGCGTCGTCCGGTGGGCCGACCGGCGGTTCGCCTATCACCTCGCGGGTGGTCCGAAACCGGAACGCGCTCCGAAGGAGGGCCCGGAGGCCTTCCGCAAGGAATGTGTGGACTTCGGGCGATGGCTGCTCGCGGCCGGGATCAGTGCGGCAGCCGTGCTCGGGCTCGGGTCGACCGTCGCGAACGGCGAACAGGCCTCGGCGCTGTACGGAATCTTCCCCACCCTCGCCACGATCACGGTGATCTGGCTGATCACGGGCCCGGTCTGGGTGCTCGGTAAACAGTGACGACCACACCGCGCCGAGAAATCTCGGGGTGCGCGATGAGTTCTCACGGGGCGGCCGGTCTGTATCGGTGACACCCGCACCGCGTCCCGCACAGGACGGGCCGACCACAGGAGAAACCATGTCGCGCATGCTGTTCGTCAATCTCGCCGTCGAGAACATCACCGCCACCCGCGCATTCTTCGACACGCTCGGATTCACGTTCGACGAGTCGTTCTGCGACGAGAACGCCGCCTGCCTGAAGATCAACGATCAGACCTACGTGATGCTGCTCGAGAAGCAGATGTTCCGGATGTTCACCAACGACGACATCTGCGACACCACGAAGGCCCGTGAGGTGCTGATGTGCGTGTCGGCCGACAGTCGCGACGGTGTCGACGCGCTCGTCGACGGCGCGATCGCGGCCGGTGGCAGCGAATGGGTGACGACCGGCGCGCAGAAGGCGCAGGAGGAGATGGGGGACTACGCGTACCAGCGGGCGTTTCGCGACCTCGACAACCACGTCTGGGAGGTCATGTGGATGGACATGGCCGCCGCTCAGCAGGCCGATGCTACGGAAGCTGCGCCTGCCGAGGCGTGACCTTCGACGTCAGCGGGCTGCCGGGTCCTCCGGCAGCCCGAACCTGGCGAACAACCCGGCGGTGTCGTCGGAGAAGAAGACGGTGGCGTGCGCGACCCTACCGTCGACGATGTCGAGCACCTGCAGTTGGAAAGGGCGGTGGCGGTCGTCCTCCCCTCGCATGTACAGCCCGAATGCCGGCTGGCCGTTGGCCACGGTGGGAAGCAGCACCTGGTCGCCGGGGCCCTTCGCGGGGCACTGGTGCTTGATGAGGGTGACGATCGCGTCGGGGCCCTGGTACCAGCCCTCGAAGGGCGGCATCTCCCAGACGGCGTCCTGGGTGAGCATCTCGACGAGCGAATCGATGTCGTACTTCTCGAAGCCGTCGACCCAGCGCTGCAGCAACGCCTTGGTCTCGGTGCTGTCGGGTTCGGCGAGGTCGTCGTCGCGGACCTGGGCGTCTTTCAGCTGCGCACGTGCCCGTTGCAGAAGGCTGTTGACCGCCGCCGTCGACGTGTCGAGCGCGGCTGCGACCTCGGTGGCGCGCCACTGCAGGACCTCGCGGAGCAGCAGGACCGCGCGCTGACGAGCGGAGAGATGCTGCAGGGCCGCGACGAAGGCGAGGCGGACGGAATCGCGGGAGGCAGCGATGGTGGCGGGATCCGACGGATCGTCGGTGGCGTACCCCACGGGGAACGGCTCGAGCCACGGCACCTCGGGGCGGGTGACCAGATCGTCGGTGGGATCGGAGCTGGGCGCGCCGAGCCCGGTGGGCAACGGCCGGCGACTGCGGCCTTCGAGCGCCGTCAGGCACACGTTGGTGGCGATCCGGTGCAGCCACGTGCGCAGTGAGGAGCGGCCGCCGAAGTTCTCGTAACCGCGCCAGGCGCGCAGGTAGGTCTCCTGGACCAGGTCTTCCGCATCGTGCAGCGACCCGCTCATGCGATAACAGTGGGCGAGCAATTCGCGACGGAACGGCTCGGCGAGTTCCATGAAATCGGTCGACGTCGATGTCGAACCGGCAGATTCTTCGAGCAGTTGTTCGGTCATGAGCGCGATACCCCCGGCTGGTCGGACCCGAATCCGCTACCCGTCAGAGAGTAGTCGGGGGCACCGACAGAAGACAGATGATCGCCGGGTCTCGATCGGGGGGCCGGATACAGGTACCGTGCACGAAGTCGCGCCGAGGTGAGCGCGTGGTGGACGGAGTGGGGACAGGTCGTGCACGAGTACACGCTGCGCGAAGGCGTATCCGGAGCGCGGGGTCACAGCAGGCCCGAGCGCAACGGGCCCGTCGGCCCCTTCGCCGACGTCCTTCCACCCGGGGCACTGGACGTCGAGCGGCCTCCGCTCGACCGGTTCGGGCCGGCCGAGCTCGGACGGGCCGTGGTCGTCGCCGCCGTCCTGATCGCCTTCGTGGTGTGGGCGGTGTTGCGGTGGACCGTCCGGCCCCGGCAGCACAGCGTCGTCGAAGCGGCCGCGCACGGCACCGTCGACGCCTTCGAACATCTCGGGCCGACCTTCGTGAAGCTGGGCCAGCTCATCGCGTCGTCACCCGGACTGTTTCCCGCGGCCCTCGCCGACGCGTGCCTGCGCATGCTCGACGACGTGCCGACCTTCCCTTCCGAGCAGGCCCGCGCGGTGATCGAGGAGGATCTCGGACACCGCATCGACGAGATGTTCGAGTCGTTCGACGATGTGCCGCTCGCCGCGGCGTCCGTGGCCCAGGTGCACGGGTGCGTGCTGCGCGACGGCCGACGGGCCGTGGTGAAGGTGCAGCGACCGGGGATCGCGCACCGCATGCTCGTCGATCTGCGCGCCGCCTACATGGGCGCGAAGCTGCTGCAGCTCTTCGAGTTCTTCCGTATCGCGAACACTCCGGGGATCATCCGCGATCTCTACAACGCGACGATGACCGAGCTCAACGCGGCGGTCGAAGCGGATCGTCAGGATCGTTTCCGCCGCAACATCTCCGCGTTCGGCGACAACGTCTACGTCACGGTGCCCGAGGTGTACTGGCAGTGGTGCGGTCCGCGGGTGATCTGCATGGAGCGCCTGCAGGGCAAGCCCGTCGACCGGGTGGTGCCGGGCCAGGACGATCTCGACACCTCCCTGCTCGTGCGCCGCGGAGTGAAGGTGTGGATGGAGGCGGTGCTCTGTCACGGCCCGTTCCACGGCGACGTGCACGCGGGCAATCTCTGGCTGCTCGACGACGGACGTGTCGCGCTGCTCGACTTCGGCATCGTCGGCGAACTGCCCGAGAAGTGGCGCGCGCTGCTGCGGGCGTTGTTCCGCGCGGCCCTGCTCGACGGGGACTTCACGGCGGTCGCGCAGAGTGTGCGGGCGCTCGGTGTCGCCGCCGATCTCGACGTCGACGACGCGGCGGTCGGCCGGCAGGTTGCCGAGATCTTCGGTCCGCTGCTCGGTCAGGACGTGGGGGAGTTGCGGCTCAGCGAACTGATCGGTGCGCTCGTCTCGCTCGGCCGCAAGTGGAACACGTCGACGCCCGAGGAACTCGTGTTGTTCGGGAAGCAGCTCGGATATTTCGAGCGCTACGCGACCGCGCTGGCGCCGGGCTGGGTGCTCGGCCGCGATCCCTTCGTCTTCCGGAACATCTTCCCGGACGAGGTAGCCATAAGAATCGCCGAATCGAACGTGAGCCTGCCCGACTGAGCCACGAGCCCGTTCGGTCTTTACAGGATCCGACCGGCCCCGTAATTTGAACGATCGTTCGACCAAATTATGGTGCGAGCCACACATTGGCTACCGGAAGGACCGCGACCGCAATGGCAACTTCGCAGGACGTCGTACTGAGCATGCGCGACGGAAACGTCGTGACCTGGACGATCAACCTTCCGGAGGCGCGCAACCCGATCTCGGGTGACGACGTCGTCGACCGTCTCGTCGAGCTCGTCGAGGAGGTCAACCGCGACATCGACACCCGCGTCGTCATTCTCACCGGCGCCGGATCGGCCTTCTCCGCCGGCGGCAACGTCAAGGACATGGACGAGCGTCGCGGCATGTTCGGCGGCAGCCCCCACGCCCTGCGCGAGGGTTACCGCCGCGGCATCCAGCGCCTGCCCCGCGCTATCTACCACTGCGAGGTCCCGATCATCGCGGCCGTCAACGGACCCGCCGTGGGCGCCGGCTGCGACCTCGCGATGATGTGCGACATGCGGATCGCCTCGACGAAGGCGTTCTTCGCGGAGAGCTTCGTCAAGCTCGGCATCATCCCCGGCGACGGCGGTGCCTGGCTGCTGCCGCGCGCGGTCGGTGCGGCACGCGCCGCCGAGATGGCCTTCACCGGCGACCGCGTCGACGCCGCGACGGCCCTCGACTGGGGCATGGTCTCGCAGGTCGTCGAACCCGAGCATCTCCTCGACGCCGCGAACGCGCTCGCCGCCCGCGTCGCCGTCAACCCCCCGAACGCACTGCGAATGACGAAGAAGCTGCTGCGCGAGGGTCAGCGCGTCGATCTCGACACGCTCCTCGAACTGTCGGCCTCCTTCCAGGCGCTCTCGCACCACAGCGAGGACCACCGTGAAGCCCTCTCGGCGTTCCTCGAACGACGCACCGGCGACTTCACCGGCAACTGACCTTCCCCTCTCCTTGCCCCACACCCCGGAGGACAAGCCATGCAGCGGACGATCTTCACCGAAGAACACGAGCAGTTCCGGAAGATGGTGCGCGACTTCATCGAACGTGAGGTCGCGCCGCATCGCGAGGAATGGGACGAGATGGGTCGCCCGCCCCGCGAGTTCTTCCGCCGGCTGGGCGAACTCGGCATCCTGGGGATCCAGGTCCCCGAGGAGTTCGGCGGAGGGGGCGAGTCCGGCTTCAAGTTCAACACGATCGTCTTCGAAGAGGTTGCGCGCGCCGGAGTCTCGTTCGGCTCCTACACCGTGCACGCCTGCCTGATCCTGCCCTACCTGCTCGAGTACGCGACCGAGGAGCAGAAGCAGCGCTGGCTGCCCGGCTTCGCCGACGGCTCGATCATGACCGCGATCGCGATGACCGAGCCCGGCACCGGCTCCGACCTCGCCAACATCGCGACCTCGGCGAAGCTGTCCGAGGACGGCAAGCACTACATCATCAACGGCGCGAAGACCTTCATCACCGGCGGCGTCACCGCCGACCTCATCCTCACGGTCTGCCGTACGAGTCCGTTCGATCCTGAGAACCGCCGCGGCGGCCTGTCGATCATCGCGGTGCCCACCGACACCGAGGGCTTCGCGGTAGGCCGCAAGCTCGACAAGATCGGCCTGCACCAGCAGGACACCGCCGAGCTCTCGTACACCGACGTGAAGGTGCCGGTCGAGAACCTCCTCGGTGAGGAAGGCGCGGGCTTCGGCTACCTCACCCACAACCTGCCGCAGGAGCGTCTGAGCATCGCTCTGAACCAGGTCGGCTTCGCCGAGGCCGCCATCGCCCACGCGATCGCATACACCAAGGAACGCAAGGTCTTCGGCAAGCCCGTCGCCTCGTTCCAGAACACCAAGTTCGTGCTCGCCGAGTGCTCGGCCGAGACCCAGGCCGCGCGTGTCTACGTCGACCACTGCCTCGAACTGCTCGACCGCAAGGAACTGACGGTCGCCGATGCGGCCCGCGCGAAGCTGTTCTGCACCGAGGTCTCCGGTCGCGTCATCGACAAGTGCCTGCAACTGCACGGCGGCTACGGCTACATCACCGAGTATCCGATCGCCCGGCTGTACGCCGACACCCGCGTGACCCGGATCTACGGTGGCACCAGCGAGGTCATGAAGACGATCATCTCCAAGGATCTGGGGCTGTAGGCATGTACCCGGGCCGTTACGCCGCCGTCGCCCCGGATCGGCCCGCCGTGCACGAGGCCGCGACCGGCCGGACACTCACCTATCGGGAGCTCGAGGGCGCGTCCGTCCGGTTCGCGCACTGGCTGCGCGCACACGACGTCGGGAAGGGCGACCACATCGCGGTCGTCACCGTCAACGACGCCACTGCGTTCGAACTATACTGGGGGGCAGTTCGTTCGGGCGTCTACGTCACCTTCGTCAACACGCATCTCGCTCCCGTCGAGGCGGCCTACCTCGTCGACGACTGCGACGCGAAGGTGCTCGTCGTCTCGGCGCCGCTCGCCGACCTCGCCGAGGCGATCGTGCCGCTCACCCCGAAGGTGACGCACCGTGTCGCCTTCGACGAGAACACCGTCTACCTGTCGCCGGCACCGATCTACCACGCCGCGCTCTTGCGGTACGGCGTGTCGACGCAGGCGCTCGGTGGCCCGGGCACACTCGGCCTGGCGCGCATCTGCGACGAGAACGGCAATCGGCTACCCACCGGCGAGATCGGCACCGTCTACTTCGAGCGGGACGACTTCTCGTTCGAGTACCGCAAGGATCCGGACAAGACGGCGTCCACCAGGCACCCTTTCGAGAAGAACTGGTTCACCACAGGCGACGTCGGATATCTCGACGAGGACGACTATCTGTTCCTCACCGGAAGGGACAAGTTCACGATCATCTCGGGCGGGGTGAACATCTACCCGCAGGAGATCGAGAACGTCCTCGCGCTGCACCCATCGATCGCGGATGTCGCGGTGGTCGGCGTGCCGGATGCGGACCGCGGTGAACGTGTCGAAGCGTTCGTGCAGCTCGTCCCCGAGGCAGAGGGATCCGACGACGCCGAGGACGACATCATCGGGTTCTGCCGGGAGCGCCTCTCGCGTTTCAAGTGCCCCCGGCACGTGCGGTTCGTCGACGAACTGCCGCGCACGCCGACGGGCAAGATGGTCAAGGGCAGGCTCGGCGAGCTGATCGCGCAGTACGCCGATACCGGAGCGTTGTCGTGAGAGTGCTGTCGCCGAAGCAACGCGTCTTCATCGAGGCGGGCCGGAAAGAGTTCGTGCGCAACGGATACGGCTCGTCGTCGATCCGGGCCATCGCGCAGGAGGCAGGCGTGAGCCTGTCCGCCCTGTACTACCACTACAAGAACAAACAGGATCTGCTGCTGGCGATCCTGCTCGACGGCGTCGACACCTACGACGCGGTCTGTGACGCCGAACTCGCCCGCGTCGGCGACGATCCGGTCGAGCAGATCCGCGCGTTCGTCAAGGGGAACGTCATCTTCCGCACGCAGTTCCCCGAGCAGGGACGCATGATCGCGACGGAGGTGCGCAATCTCGAACCCGAGGGTGCGCTGCTGTACGAGGAAGGCCGGCGTGCCGGCCGAAGGCGGATCCGCGACATCATCGATCGCGGTGTCGCACAAGGTGTCTTCACCACGAAGTATCCCGACGACTGCCGCCGATCGATTCTGGCGATGGTCTCGGCTATCGCCAACTGGTACGACCCCGCGGGTCCGGACGGCCCGGACGAGATCGCAGAACGCTACGCGGACCTGTCGCTGGCGCTGTTGTGTCCCACCATCACCGGTGGAGAAGGAGATCAACGATGAGTGCACGACTCGTACCGAGGGCGGGTACCCCCGACCCGGCACTGACGGAACTCCGTGCCGAGGTACGGGCGTTCCTGAAGGAACAGATCGACGCGGGCGTGTTCACCCCAGGCATCGACACCTGGCTGACGCGATGGAACCCCGAGTTCACGCGCGCACTCGCCGCTCGCGGTTGGGTCGGCATGACGATCCCCGTCGAGTACGGCGGACACGGACGAACCTTCATGGAGCGCTTCGTCGTCACCGAGGAGCTGCTCGCGGTGGGCGCGCCGGTCGCCGCCCAGTGGGTCGCCGACCGCCAGGCCGCACCGTCGCTGCTGAAGTACGGCACCGAAGAGCAGAAGCAGCGGTTCCTGCCGGGCATCGCGGCCGGTGAGATCTGCTGGGCCATCGGAATGTCCGAGCCCGACTCCGGATCCGACCTCGCGAGCGTCAAGACGAAGGCCACGCAGGTGGACGGTGGGTGGCGGATCTCCGGCACCAAGTTGTGGACGTCCGGGGCCCACCACGCCGACGCCTTCTTCGGCCTCGCGCGGTCCGCCCCGCTCGATCCCGCGCACCGCCACGACGGGCTGAGCCAGTTCATCGTGCTGCTCGACTCCCCGGGCGTGACCATCCGCCCGATCCTGTCGATGTCCGGCGACCACCACTTCAACGAGGTGCTGCTCGACGACGTCTTCGTCCCGGACGACCTGGTGCTCGGACAGATCGGCGCCGGCTGGGAACAGGTGACGAGCGAGCTCGGTTACGAGCGCAGCGGTCCCGAACGTTTCCTGTCGACCTTCGGGGTGCTCGAATCCCTCGTACACGGTGTGGCCGACGGCAGCGTCGAAGCGGACACCCGCATCGGAGCGACCATCGCGCGCATCGCGGGTCTGCACCGCATGTCCACCGCGGTCTCCGAGTCCCTCGAACGTGGCGAGAACGCCGAACTCGCGGCGTCGGTAGTGAAGGTGCTCGGCACGAAGACCGAAGGGGACCTGGCGGATCTCGCCGACGAGGTCGCGGGATACACCGCGGCCGACGCACATCTGGCCGAGCTCGTCCGGGCAGGAGTCATGCAACGACCGGGCTTCACACTGCGCGGCGGCACGAGCGAGATCCTCCGCGGGGTCATCGCACGAGGATTGGGGATGAGATGAGCGGGCAGGACGCACTGCAGTCGACGGAACTGCGCGACTTCGCACAGATGCTGTCCGAGGTGTTCACCTCGGGCGACGACCACCGCATCGGTGACGTCGTCGAACTCGATCGTGCCCTGTGGAGCACCCTCACCGAGCTCGGCCTCGATCGGCTCACCGGTTCGGAGGACAGTGGTGGAAGCGGCGCGGGATGGCTCGAAGCCGCCCTGCTGCTCGAAGCTGCCGGCAGTGCTGCTGCTGCCGTGCCGGTGGCCGAGAACGATCTGCTCGCGGGTTGGCTCCTCGAGCAGGCAGGCCTCGAGGCGGTGCCGGCCGTGCGTACCGCCGCGGTGCTCGACGCCGACGGCCGCGCACGCCACGTGCCGTGGGCCCGGTTCGCGGACTCGATCGTCGTGTTGTGGGAGTCACCGCAGGGATGGCAGGTCGCCGAGGTCGCTCGCGGCGATGTCGAGATCGTCGAGGCCGTGAACCTGGCGGCGGAGCCCCGCGACCACGTGTGCGTCGACCTGTCGGCACTGTCGGGACGTGACGTTCCGGCGGGCACCGCCGACGAGTTCCGCTACCGGGGCGCGCTCGTCCGTGCGCTGGCCACCGCGGGTGCGATGGATCGGGTTCTCGAGCTCGTCGTCGATCACACCACTGCCCGCGTGCAGTTCGGTCGTCCGCTGGCCAAGTTCCAGGCGGTGCAGGCGCTCGTCGCCGACATCGCCACCGAGGCCTCGCTCGTGCACGCCGCCGCGGATGGTGCGGTCGATGCCGTTCTCGCCGGCGGTTTCGATGACGCGTCGACCCGCTTCGCGATCGCGGCGGCCGCGTCGTGTGCCGGGCATGCGGCGTCGGTCGTCGCCCGCAACGCGCATCAGGCGCTCGGTGCGATCGGCTTCACGATGGAACACGAGCTGCATCGGCACGCCAACCGGATCCTGTCGTGGCGCAGCGAATTCGGCACGGTCGCGTCGTGGGATTCCGAACTGCTCGCCGCGGCCGGTGAAGCCGGGGACGTGTGGGCGTTGATCACGGGTGGCCCGGCACGCTGACGAGCACGAGACATGTCGGTGCATGCTTCAACGCGGTCTTATCGATGTCGTTCACAGGGGCGAGGACTGCACACCACGCGTCCCGGGATCTTCGAACCAGTAGCAGTGACAGTTCACGCCACCGGGGATCTCCCCGGCATCTCCGCAGCGTGGGACGGGGGCGAACCACTGCTGGTACCGGCCGGATTCGGATCGGATTTCGCCCGCGCAGCACCGACCCGTCGACGCAGAGCAAGGGTGACCGTCACGGCTTGCCAGAAGAGAATGCCGACCAGAATCGACAGGGCGAACGCCAACCAGGGATGGTCCTCTCGCAGCGGCAGATACACCTGGAAGTGCGTCAGGTAGATGTAGAGCGACGCGCTCGCCAGCACCCCTGCGATCCGGCTCAGCACAGGTGGGCAGGGAACGGACTCGAGCCACACCAGCAGGCCCAGCCCACCGATGACGAGAAGTTCTCGCTGGAGATCACCCGAGAAGTATCCGGGCACCGTGGCTGCGATCACCGCCGTGACGATCATTCGGTGCCACACGGTCGTCGACGTAGCGGCAGCCCAGCCCAGGGCGAACAACCAGAAGACCATCGACGCGCTCAGAATCAGATTGTTGCCGTCCCCGAGCTCGATCACGCGGTAGCGGGGGAGCAGACCCACACCCACCAAGGCCATCGCGAACCAGAACGAGTGCCTGCGCTCAACACGGTCGATGAGCGGGATGGACAACACCGCGATGACTACGAGCAGGATGTACACGATCGCTTCGATGAACCAGTACCGCCATTCGGGCGTCCACCCGTCGGGGCCGAGAATGCCGTTGAGCAACAACGCACTGGTCACGAGATAGTCCCCGGTCAGTGCGATCACGACGCCGAGCCACACCATGCTGGGTACGGCAATTCGGGCGACGCTGCCCAGGACATGCCGCACCCGTTCGGTACGGGGAGTGGCGAGATGAAAGCGTGCGAAGTTGTATCCGGCGACCCCCAGCAGCACATGCGCGCCGCCGAGAACCCCGAACAACCGGATGTGCGAACCGACGATCAGCACGATCGCAACAGCGCGGAGCAGCACGTTGGTCTCGACCGCCCGCCACCATCGTCGCCGGGGCGTAGGCACGAAATCCTTGATCGCGGTGGTGTGCCAGTTCTGGGGTAGATAGCCGAGCATGCGCTCGAGCCGCAGAGACATCTGCACATAGGACAGCGAGTCGCCGCCCAGGCTCACGAACGAGCTGTCGTCGGTGACCTGCCCACTGTGCAGCACCTCGGCATACAGGGTCCGCAGGGCGGCCGTGTCCACGACGGTGCTCTCTGCCTCGGGTGAATCGGGCGTCGCGTGGTGCACGAGCTCGGCCACTGCCCGAAGGTCGGGTTTGCCCGTGCCGGTCCGCGGAAGCTCGTCGACGAGACACACACGCACGGCCGCGACGGGAAGACCACAGGCCCGTGCGCTCGCGGACCGGATCGCCTCGAGATCGCTCGCACCCTCGACCGCCACGATCATGTCGTCCGTCCCGCCGACACAGCATGCCGTCAGTCCCTGTTCGGCGAGGGTCGACTCGACCTGCTGCAGGTCGATCCGTAGCCCGAAGATCTTGAGGAAACGGCTGCGTCGGCCCACCACCTCGTACACGCCGCCGTCGATCTGCCGCGCGAGGTCGCCGGTCCGCAGTTCACCCTCGAGGACGTCCCCGAGACCCAGATCCTCGGGCGTGTGCGCGTAGCCGAGCATCACGTTCGGCCCCGTGTAGATCAGTTCACCGGTGCCGTCCGGAGCGTCCGGTATCGGCTCGAGCCGGAAGGATCCACCGGGAACAGCTCGTCCGATCGACTGCGGATAGTCGGAGGCGAGTTCCGGAGGCAGGTACGCCATCCGTGCGGTCGCCTCCGTCTGCCCGTACATGACGAAGAAATCCCAGCCCCGCTCACGGCCCGACTGCGTATAGGCGCGGACCCGATCCGGTGAGAGTCGACCGCCGGCCTGGGTGATGTAGCGCAGGTCGGGTAGGTCCAGTTCGTCGAATCCGAACCGATCGAGCAGATCGAACGTGTAGGGCACGCCGGCGAAGCTGGTGCCGCGGTGGTCTCGGAACAGCTCCCAGAACGCCGGGTCGGTCACCGAGCGGCTCGTGAGGATCACTGCGGCTCCGCGCAGTAGGTGGCTGTGGATGACAGAGAGCCCGTAGCAGTAATGCATCGGCAGCGTCGTCACTGCCCGGTCGGTACTACGGATGTCGAGGTACTCCGCGATCGACTCTGCATTGGACTGCACGTTGCGATGGGACAGGCGGACGAGTTTCGGGGAGCCCGTCGAGCCGGAGGTGCTCAGCAGCAGCGCCAGGTCGGGGTGCAGTACATGCGCAGAACCGTCACCCCGTTCCTCGATCGTCACGGTCCCGTCGATACTGCGCACCACCACGTCGGGTCGGTATGCGGCGATCAGGCCTTCGAAGGCTGCGGGGTGGTCGCCCGGCGCCAGCAGAACCGGATGTCCGGCGAGTAGGGCTGCAAGGTAGACGACAAGAACATCGATCTCGTTGGCACCTGCGATCAACACCAGTCGGCGGGTGTTGCCCAGCCGGGCAGTTGCCCGATGGACTCGGTCGGCCAGGTCGCTGTAGGTGACGGTTTCCTGCTGGGTGATCAAGGCTGGGGCGTCACCGAAGTCTTCCAGATGGAGGACGAAACGCACGCGACGATGTTCCTTGCGGAAGAACGGGCTGAGCACCGATAGAGTGTAAGGGCTGCCAAACCTGACAACCGAGGGCTTGAATTGGCCTTTACCACCACCTTATGGGGTTCGCCCCCCCACACACACATGTCGCCGCGGTCGTGGGTGGATCCGATGCTGCAGTCGTGTCCGAGGTGTCGCGACGCGCGCACGTGGCGGGCGCACTGCTACAGCAGTCGGTTGCACGCCGGCCGGACGCCGTCACGCGCCCCTTGCTGTGATCAGGCAGCGGGTGCTGTGCCCGCGTCGCAGGGTGCGGCATCGGCTGTGACGTCGAGGTCGGGAGCGAGGATGTCGAGCAGCATGCGCACCTGGCGTGTGGGTGCGACGACGTGGAAACGGCCGGGCCGGATGTGAACGGCATCGGCGAGCATCGAGGCGACCTCGGAGTACATGAAGGTCACCTCGGACAGGTCGACGACGACGTGGTCGCCCGAGTGTGCGAGGTCGCCGAGAGTGGAGGCGAACTCCGCTCGGGCGGTCATGTCGAGATCTCCCTTAGCCCGCAGGACGCTGCAGCGACGGGAGGGCGAGTGGACGTCGAGACGGTAGCGCGGTGCTCGGGCGACCGTCTCTGCACCGACTCGTGAGAGTGCGCCGGTGTGGGTGACGATCCTGCGGGTGGTGCTCGTACGTGTGCTCATTGCGGTCTCCTGTCGGCGTGGATTTCGTGCCGTCCGGTGCGGGCTGGATCACGAGCAGACGGTCGGCCTGCTGGGGTCGTGGTGAGAACGTCGGGGTCCGGTGAGAACTCGCCTCGGGCTTGCACAGAGCCTGTCCGACGGATGTCGCTTCGCCACCACCCGTTCCATAACGGAACGATAACGAAACATCACGGTTCTGTAACGTAGGCGTTCGGAGCTGCGAAAATATCCTATGTTCCTGGCTCCGTCGGCCCGAGCGGACGATCGGTGGCCGGAGATGCGATGCTGGATCCATGAGCGCTGTTCCTGCCGACGCTGCCGCCGACGCGGAGGCCGCGTTCGGCGGCCTCGTCGTGGAGACGGAGCTCGCCCCCATCCATCGGCTCGGCAGCGGTGCGCTGTCCGCCGTCGAACTGCAACTGCGTGGTCCGGGAGGATCATCGTTGCACGATGCGACCGCTCTGAGCGAGGCCGCCCGGGCGATGCATCAGAAGTCGGAACTGGACCGGATCAAGTGGCGCAGGGCCGGACGGCAAGCCGAGTCGGCGGTTCCGCATCTGGTGACCGTCGATCTCGATTCGCTCGACGAACTCGGCGCGCTCGGGGATCGAGGGGGCCCGACCACGGTCGCTCTCATCACCGAGCAGGCGCTGATCGCCGCCCCTGCCAGGACGCTGCGCACCATTGCGGCGGCGCGCACCGCCGGCATGCTCGTCGCGGTGGACGGTGTGGGAGCGCGTGCTCAGGCCCTCGCGCTGCTGCCGCTCGTCGAACCGGATGTGATCATCACGTCGCCGGCCCTGATCGCGCGTGCGGCCGACGCCTCGACGGCGAGGATTGCCCACGCCGTCGCCGCGTACATCGAATCCAGCAGCGCGGTCGTCATCGCGCAGGGCGTCGATTCGGAACTGCATCGCCGCCGCGCTCTGGGATTGGCCGCCGAATACGGAATGGGCGCGCTGTATCCGACAGTCGGATCGACCGGTGATGCCGCGCAAGCGGATTCGGATGTCGAACCGATATCGCTGCGTCCGCGACGGGCCGTTCCCGGCGGCCCCGAACTCACTCCCTTCGCTCTGGCGTCCGAAGGACGCAGACGCACAAGTAGTTTCAAGCGACTTCTGGTGTCGATGAGCAAGCTGCTCGAGACCAACGCGGTGGGAGCCGGACCGGAGACGATCGTGCTCGGCACCTTCCAGCGCGCCGAGCACTTCACCCCGACCTCCCGGGTTCGATGGGCGCAGCTCGCCGAGCAGGTCGCCTACACCGGGGTCTACGGCGTCGGAATCGATCCCTACGTCGACTCCGCGGTACACCACGCGCCGTTGGACCCGAACGATCCGATCGTCGACGAATGGAACGTCGTCGTCCTCGGTCCGCACTTCGCGTGCGTACTCGCCGCGCTCGACATGCACACCGACGCAGAGGATCTCGACCGCGAGTTCCGCTACGTGCTGTCCTACGACCGCGGCACCGTGATCCGGTGCGCCCACAGCATCCTGGCGCGTTTCGAGGGGTGACCCGAGGGAGAGCGGCTCAGGACGAGGGTGGGACCTCCAAGGGGACCGGTCGGGGACGGGACAGGGTCGCGCGCGCCGCGCGGGCGACGGCCTCCCGGTCGTAGGAGACGACGTACTCGAACTCCCGCTCGCCGCCGGCCGTTCGACGGTGCAGGTCGAGGGCAGAGAGCGCGCACGCGAACGACTCTCCCAGGAGGATGACGTTCCACTCGTCGACGAGGGGATCGTGCGGCTCGATCGGGACGAGGTCCGGGCCCGAGGTGCTCGTGCCGAACCCGACCGCGAAGACCGCGACGTGCGCGAGGGTGTCGGCCATCGACAGCCATCGTCTGCGTGCGGCCCCGGTGAAGTGGTCGTGGTGCTGGAAGGTGCCGAGGGCGATCGTGTCGGGTCCGGCCTCCCCGGCTCGCGCCTCGAGGTCGGCGCTCATGGACACGAGCAGACCCTTGCCGCTCCGCACGCGTTCCCGACCGGCAGACAGGATGCGGAAGGGCGCGGCGGTCGCGTCGTCGAGCGGCGCACTCCAGGTGGGTTCACGGAACAACCCGCCGCGCGGCGACGAAGGGCCGGCTTCACCCTCCGCAACGTGTAGTGCTGTACCGCAACCGAAATCGATACCGTGGGCGAGGGCCGCCTCGCGATGAAGGTCGGAGTCGACGCCCTCGGCGAGAACGACGGAGTTCGTGCGCTCGCAGTGGGCCCGCAACGACAGCAGGGTAGTGGCGGCCCGCAGGTCGGATGCGACGAGCGCCTCGGCCGGTACGACGACCACCTCCGGCTCGACCAGAGCCAGGACGACCGTGGCGCGGGACGCCGATTCCGCGATGCGTACCGCCACGGCGAATCCGCGCTCGCGCACAGCGGCGATCCGGTGCAGGACCGTCGGGGGATCGGCGAACACCTCGTGCTCGTCGAGCAGTGCGACGGCATCGCGTCCGGCCACCGGCCTGTGCGCGAGGTCGGTCAACGGCATCACAGCCGCGACGACCGTGCCGTCCACGAGGTCGTGGATCGTGCTCGCGTGCATGACGTGCCGCCTTCCCGCATCACGCGGCGGTCCGTCCGCCGAGCATCACGCCGGACGCGCGCAGGCTCGCAGGATCCGGGGCGTCGTCCGTTGCGGACATCCTGCCAGCCGCCACGTCGGTCACGTCGACGGGATCACCGCAGATACAGACGGACCTTGTCGATCTCGTTGCGCAGCAGGTCGATCTCCTCGGCGGTGGGATCCTCGGTCAGCGTCAGCTCGTCGGAGACCTTCAGATCCCAGCCGGTGGCGGCGCGGACCTGGTCGACGGTGACACCGCGGTGGATGCTGGTCAGTTCGAGTTCGTCGAAGGAATCTTGCCGCGACAGCACGCCCAGACTGGTGAACACCTTCGTCACCCCGCGGCCGCGGGGCATGATGCCGACGCCCGCCTCACGGGCGCGCACCGGGCTCGGGGTCGTGCAGAAGTCCAGTTCGGCGGGGAAGGCACTCGGATCGTGGCGTCGCATGATCACGAACACCTCGCCGGCGTTGGGCATGATCTCGACGGCTCCGCCGCCGCCGGGCAGGCGCACGGTGGGCTTGTCCCAGTCGCCGATGATGCTGGTGTTGAGGCTGCCGTCGCGGTCGATCTGCGCCGCCCCGAGGAACCCGACGTCGACGTTGCCGCCTTGGAGCACGTACCCGAACAGCGACGCCATGGACACCACGGATTCGGCGCCGGAGACCACGACGGAGTCGGCGATGCCCTCGGCCATCGCCTCGGGGTGCGCACCGCAGACCCCGGATTCGTAGATCAGCTCGACGTCGGGGTTCGACGTGCGGGCGGCGAGGTCGACGGCGAGGGTGGGCAGACCCACCCCGGCGAAGACCCGGGCCTTGCCGGCCAGGGCCCGCGCGGCGACGGAGACGATCAGTTCGGTGGTGGAGAAGGTTTCGGTGGTGGTCACTTTCGGCTCCCGTAGTCGACGGTCCCGGAGGGGCGCGGCGCGACCTCGAGGTCGGCCCAGTACTCTTCGCCCAGTTTCTCGAGGTATTCGGCGTGATCGGCGGTGGTGAGGACCCATTCCTTCAACCAGGTGCGCAGTTGCTGGGGGTCCTTGCTGATCGCGGTCCATCGGCGGTAGAACGCGCAGTCGCGGTCGTAGTAACCCTGCGCGTATGAGGGGTGCGCTCCGCGCGGGCTCAGCACCACCGCGTCCACCGCGTGCGAGGGGACGAGGGTGCGGCTGGGATCGGAGCGGATCACGTCGTCGTCGACAATCTCTTCGACCGCCACGATGGCCTTCTTCGCAGCGTAGACCGCTTCCTGCTGCACACCGGCGATGCCCCAGATCTGGACGTTGCCGGAGCGGTCGGCGCGCTGCGCGTGGATGATCGTCACGTCCGGGTTCAGCGGAGGCACGACGTAGACGCTGCCGCCGCTGAAGGGATCCTCGACGAGCCGGATGTTCGGGTTGATCTTCGGCAGGTCGCTGCCGGCATACGAGCGCAGCGGGAAGAAGGGCAGCCCGGCCGCGCCGGCCTGGTAGCGGCAGACCATGCCGTAGTGGCTGTACTCCTCGACCTCGAGTGCGACGGGGTCGTGGCTCTCGATGCGCCGGCGGATCTCGTACAGCGACCCGGCCGAGCCGCTGGCGAAAAACGAGGCGACGAGCTTCGACACGCAGTCGGCGGCGATGAGCTGATCGGAGATGATGTCGGGGGTCATGCGGCACAACGTCAGGTCGCGCCTGCCCTGCCGGATGATCTCGTGCGCCGCGGCGAACGGGATGAGGTGCGAGAAACCCTCGAGGGCAACGGTCATGCCGTCCTCGACATAGGTGGCGATCGCCTCGCGCAGGGTCATGAGTTTGTCCGGCATACCCGGTCGTCCTCCGTGTGGTCGGTAATTCGGTGTCGGATATCAGGCGCCCGCAGGCGCAATAATCGACGGGTGGAGATCCAGCAGGTGAAGGCGTTCCTGGCGGTGGCGGAGGAACTGCATTTCGGTCGCGCGGCGCAGCGGCTGCACATGGCCCAGCCGCCGCTCAGCCGCACGATCCGCAGGCTCGAGAAAGAACTCGGAGCCGAACTCTTCGAACGCAACACCCGCAGCGTGCGGTTGACGGAGAGCGGTCGCGCGCTCGTGGAGCCGGCCCGGAACATCCTCGACGCCTGCCGGCTGGCCGAGATGGCGGTGACCGCCGCGGGATCGGGCCAGACCGGCAGGGTCCGTATCGGTTTCGCCGGTTCGTCCTCGCACTATCTCGTGGGCCGGTGGGCGAAGCTCGTGCGGCGCACTCATCCCGGTATCGAATTCGTGCTCGACAGTTCGGCGTACGCGAGCGAGGCGCTCAACAAGCTCGCCGCGGGCAAGCTCGACATCGGCATCGTGCGCCTGTTGTTCTTCCCACCGGGGATCGCGTCGCGCGTCGTGGCCCGAGAGAACCTCGTCGTGGCGCTGCCCAAGGAGCACCCGCTCGCCGACCGTGAGCAGGTCCGGCTCGAGGACCTCGCGCACGAGGCGTGGGTGATGCTGCCCGCCGAACCCGGATCGATGCTGCGCGAGCTGTTGCTCCGTATCGCCCACGACGTCGGATTCACGCCCAGAATCGTTCAGAGCGCCCCGGATTCGCTGTCGCTGATCGCCCTGGTCTCGGCCGGGGCGGGATGTTCGATGACGGTCTCGTCGGTCGCAGCGAACGTCATCAACCCCGAGGTCGTGTTCGTTCCTCTCGCAGATCATCCCGAACCGCTCGACGTGCGGCTCGTGTGGCGGGAGGACGACGACAGTGCCGCGCTGCGGGAGGTTCTCCGCCTCTCCGAGGAAGCGCTGCCGACTCCGGATTGACCGGGGCCGGCCGGCGACTGCGCCGGCCGGCCCCGAGTGCGAGCGATCCGTCCTAGGCATGGACGCGATCTCGTGGGGTGTCGTCGGTTCCCGGAGTACGGCGGTCGTGCTCGGCCGCCTCCGACTGCTCGAGGGCGAGTTCGTCGGCGTCGGACTTCTCGGCGACCGAGGGTGCCTTCGGGTCGTATCCGGTGCGCTCGAGCAGTGCCAGGGTGCACACGAGGGAAACCGCTGCGTAGCAGGCCGCCGCGATGGCCACGCCGGTGACGTCACCGGACGAGTTGAGCAGGTACTGGGCGAGAACCGGGGTGCCACCACCGACGATCAGCGAGCACAGCTGGTAGGCGAGCGACAGGCCCGAGTACCGGATGTTTGCCGGGAAGGCGCGGGCCAGGATGCCGGCGATCGCGCCGTAGAACATCGAGTGCGGAATCGTCGCGAGACACATACCGATCACGGCGACCGCGAAGGTCTCGGTGCGGATCGCGAAGAACATCGCCGGCATGAGGAACAGCTCCGGGACGATCATCAGGAGCATGGCCCTGCGCATGTCGATTTTCGACACCAGCACGGCACCGAACGGCTGCACGATGAACTGCACGACGAGGGCGATGGCGATGATCGCGAGGAAGGTGCCACGCTCGTAACCGAGTTCGCTCGTCGCCCACGACAGGGCGAAGGTGTTCTTGAAATAGGTCACCTGGGCGAGGGGCAGTGCACCGGCGCCGAGCAGGACCAGGACCCAGTGCTTGCACAGCACTTCCTTGATCGGGAGCTTGACGGTCTTCTTGCGTGCCAGAACGGCTTTCATCGCGTCCGATTCCTCGAGCTTGAGGCGGATCACCATGCCTATGACGACCAGCACGCCCGACAGCAGGAACGGGATGCGCCAGCCCCACATCATGAACTGCGGGGTGGGCAGCGCTGCGAGGAAGAAGAAGGCCATCGTCGACAGCAGGTTGCCGGCGGGCGAACCCTGCTGCGCGAACGCCGAATACAGGATTCCCTTGCCCTTCGGGGCGTTCTCGCTGGCGATGAGGACGGCGCCGCCCCATTCGCCGCCGACCGCGACGCCCTGCACGATGCGCAGGAAGACCAGCAGGACCGGCGCCCACATTCCGATCTGCGCGTAGGTGGGGAGCAAACCGATGCCCACCGTCGCGATGCCCATCATGACGAGCGTGATGACGAGGGTGTTCTTGCGTCCGAGGCGGTCTCCGAGATGGCCGAAGATGACGCCACCGAGTGGGCGGGCGAGGAAGCCGGCCCAGAGGGTGACGAACGCGAGGAGGGTCGCGACACCGCTCGAGAGTTTGTCCGAGAAGAAGACCTGGCCGAACACCAGCGCGGCGGCCGTGCCGTAGATGTAGAAGTCGTACCACTCGATGGTGGTGCCGATGAAGGAGGCGATACCGGCCTTGCGGGCCTTCCTCGCGATCTCCTGATCGGTGGGTGTGGACGAACTCATGCGCCCTCCGTCTGCTACGCCCCCGGACGAGGCGGGTGGAATGTGGTCTGCGTCTCAACAGAGAGTGGCAGGGCTCGGATTTCCAGTCCAATACCCAATAGGACTCGAATCGATACCGCAGAGGTATTACTGAGGAGTCCGTGTTCGTCCTGGTAGACATGCAGCGACGCCGGATGGGGGAACCGCGAACGCGAAAGGACATCAGGTGACGAGCGACCGAACCGATCGGACCGAGGTGGAGGTTTCCGCCGGCCTGCCGCTGGAGGGCATCACTGTGGTGAGCCTCGAACAGGCGGTCGCCGCGCCCCTCGCGACGCGCCATCTCGCAGACCTCGGAGCCCGTGTCGTCAAGGTCGAACGCGTCGGCGACGGCGACTTCGCGCGCGCCTACGACGGTGCCGTGCACGGCCTGGCCGCACACTTCGTCTGGCTCAACCGCGGCAAGGAATCGTTCGCGGTGGATCTCAAGGCTCCCGAGGGCATCGATGCGGTGAAGGCGCTGATCCGCGGTGCGGACGTCTTCTTGCAGAATCTCGCTCCCGGCGCGGTGGAGCGTCTCGGACTCGGTGCCGACGACCTGCGTGCCGACCACCCGGAACTGGTGGTGGTCAACATGTCCGGTTACGGCACCGACGGACCGATGCGCGACCGCAAGGCCTACGACATGCTCGTGCAGTCCGAGACCGGCCTGTGCTCGATCACCGGCACGCCCGAGACTGCGGTGAAGACGGGCATCCCCACCTCGGACATCGCCGCGGGCATGTATGCGCTCACCTCCATCCAGGCGGCGCTGTTGCGCCGGCACCGCACGGGTGTCGGCGCGACGATCGACGTGTCGATGTTCGACGCGACCGCCGAATGGCTCGGTTATCCGATGTACCTGCAGATGTATCAGGGGCGCCAGGTGCCGCGGATGGGTCTGTCGCACACGTCGATCGCGCCGTACGACAAGTACCCCACCTCGGACGGCGAGATCCTCATCGGCGTGCAGAACGATCGGGGCTGGCGCACGCTCACCGATGTGCTCGGCATGCCCGAACTGGGCGACGATCCGCGTTACGCCACCAATCTCGAGCGGGTGCGTCGCCGCGAGGAGGTCGATGCGCTGGTCGGGCAGGCCACCAAGCAATTCACCAGTGCGGAGCTCGACGGCAAGCTCGCCGACGCCGGTGTGCCGGCCGCGCAGCTGCGGGATCTACGCGGGCTCATCGAACACCCCCAGCTCGCGACGCGCGACCGCTGGCGTGAGGTGCAGACCGAGGCGGGTCCGGTGCGCGGCATCCTGCCGCCGATGAACTTCCGCGACGTCGAACTGCCGATGGGTGCGGTTCCGGGTCTCGGTCAGCACACCGACACGGTGCTCGCCGATCTCGGGCTCACCGACGAGCAGATCGCGGGTCTGAAGAAGGCCGGCATCGTCGGCTGATCCGCCCCGCTGGTCCGCTCGGCCTCGCCCGCTCGCCAAATGTGCGGCCATAGCGTCCGGTGCTTATAGGTATCCGAAGCGACTGCCATCGTCGATTCTGATGGATCCGCGCTGCTCAAGGATTGACGATCCCCGCCGGGTACCGAAAAATGGCCGTACAAACACTCGTTCGACGAGTGCGGGTCCGCGATGACCCGATGGGCAAGGAGGCGGCGATGTACGGATCCGGCGACCGTGACTGGGTGGTCGCGGCGCGGTGCCGCGGGGTGGACGCGTCGATGTTCTTCCCTCAGCCCGAGGACGGCCGCGGTGCGGTGCTCCGGGCCGAGCGGCAGGCGAAGGAGGTCTGTCGCTCCTGTCCGGTGATCGACGCGTGCCGAGCGCACGCCGTGCGCACCGGAGAGACGCACGGCGTGTGGGGCGGCATGAACTACGCCGAACGGCGAGCGTTCGAACGTGCGATGAAACTCGGTCGCCTCCAGTCGGTCTGACGCTGTCAGCCGACGTTGGTGACGGGGATCAGACCACCGGTGACGGAGGCGCCCGCATCGGAGATCAGGAACTCGATGACCTTCGCGATGTCGGCCGGCTTCGACCAGCGGCTCGTGTCGGCGTCGGGCATCGCGGCGCGGTTGGCCGGGGTGTCGATGACGACGGGCAGCAGCGCGTTGACGCGGATGTGGTCGTCGCGGTACTCGAGCGCCATCGTCTCGACCAGCGCCGACACCGCAGCCTTGGAAGCGATGTAGGGGGCGCCGCCCGGGAAGGGGTTGAGCGTCGCGGCGGTGGAGATGCAGACGATCGATCCACCGCCGCGGCGGATCAGGTGGGGCAGCACCGCCTGGCTGACGGAATAGGCGGTGCGCAGGTTGAGATCGAGCTGGGAGTCGAGGACCTCGATCGGAGTCTCGTGCACCCGCGGTCCGGAGGTGAAGCCGCCGACGAGGTTGACGACGCCGAAGAGGGGAGCGTCGGGATCGTCGCACGCCAGGTTCAGGGCGTCCTCAAGCTGTTGCTCGTCGGAGACGTCGGCCTGGACGAGTTGGAGGTTCGGATGCATGCCCACGCGCTCGAGCTCGTCACGGACCAGCCACGGCACCACGACCCGCCATCCGGTGTCGAGGAGATGTTTCGTCACGGCGCTGCCGAGGCCGCCGGTGCCACCACTGACCAATACGGTGCGAGCCATGTGCCTGTATCCCTTTCGAGCGTGCCGTCTGTCGTGCTCCGAAAACCCGCCGCACGAGAGACGGCTTCGTACGAAGATCATGACGAACAATCGGAGGAAGGGGAAGGACGGCCGATGGACGACATCGAGGCGGAATTCGTTCACATCGCAGGCCTGCGTGCCTATCTGGCCAGGCCGCTCGGCGGTGCCACCGGAGGAATGCTGCTGCTGCCCATGATCACCGGCATCGACGCCCAGGTCCGCGAATATGCGCACGACATCGCCGGAACCGGCGTGACCGCACTCGTCTGGGACCCGTGGCACGGACCGAGCGCCGACGACACCTCGCGCGAGGCGCTCGCGGAGTCGATGCGTGGTCTCGACGACGAGAAGTGCCTCGCGGAGATGGCGACCCTGCTCGACCATGCGTTCGGTGAACTCCGACTGGAGAAGGTCGGCGTGATCGGATGGTGCCTCGGCGGACGCCTCGCCCTCATCCTCGGCGCCCGCGACACGCGAGTCACGAACGTGGTGGCCTACCACCCGTCGATCGCGGTGCCACCCGCCCCGAATCATACGATCGACGCCGTCGAGCAGGCAGGTCGCGTCGCTGCACCCGTCATGGTGCTGCACGCCGGCGCCGACACGATCATGAGCGCCGAGACCTTCGCGAATCTGCAGGCGACGCTGCAACAGCGCGAGATCGGCGCGACCCTCACTCACGTCTACCCGGGCGCCGAACACGGTTTCGCCTCCCGTGGCCGGCACGGCAATCCCGTCAATGCCGATGCCTACGCCGTGTCGTGGCCCCAGGCGCTGAGCTTCATCGGGGATACCGTCCGCTCCTGACGCGTTCGCTACAAAGTTGGCTTTCCGCTGCGGTGATTGCCGGCAATTGCTGTAGCGGAAAGCCGATCTTGTAGCGGATGAGCAGAATTTTTCGGGAGAAACGGTTGCACATGGGCGCGTGAGGGCCACGATGGAGCGCATGGCGTCGAGCGCGAAACTCGAACAGGTCGTCATCCGCATCGCCGGCGACTCCGGCGACGGCATGCAACTCGCCGGTGACAGGTTCACCGCCGAGGCGGCGGCCTTCGGCAACGACCTGGCCACCCAGCCCAACTTCCCCGCCGAGATCCGCGCGCCTCTGGGCACTCTTCCCGGGGTCTCGAGCTTCCAGATCCAGATCGCCGACCACGACATCCTCACCGCCGGCGACCGGCCCGACGTGCTGGTCGCGATGAACCCGGCGGCCTTCAAGGCCAACGTCGGCGACCTGCCCCGAGGCGGCACGGTCATCGTGAACAGCGACGAGTTCACCAAACGGAACCTGAGCAAGGCGGGCTACGACGCCGATCCGCTCGGCACCGACGCGGTGGAGCACCTGACCGTCCACGCCCTGCCGATGAGCACGCTCACCGCTGGAGCCGTCGAACCCGCCGGCGTCGGCAAGAAGGATGCGCAGCGCTCGAAGAACATGTTCGCGCTCGGTCTCCTGTCGTGGATGTACGGGCGGCCGATCGCGCCGGTCGAGACGTTCCTCGAGCGCAAGTTCGCGTCGAAGCCCGACATCGCGCACGCGAACGTCCTTGCCCTGCGCGCCGGCTGGAACTACGGGGAGACCACCGAGACGTTCGCCACGACCTACGAGGTGGCCCGCGCGGCACTGCCACCCGGCACGTACCGGCAGATCACCGGCAACACCGCCCTCGCCTACGGTCTCGTCGCGGCGGGTCGCGCGGCGGGGATGGACGTCTTCCTCGGCACCTACCCGATCACCCCGGCCTCCGACATCCTCCACGAACTGAGCAGACTCGGACGCTTCGGAGTGCACACCTTCCAGGCCGAGGACGAGATCGCGGGTATCGGCGCTGCGATCGGCGCGTCCTACGGTGGCGCGCTCGGGGTCACGAGCACGTCGGGTCCGGGAATCGCCCTGCAATCCGAGGCCATCGGTCTGGCGGTGATGACCGAACTACCGCTGATCGTCATCGACGTCCAGCGTGGGGGACCGTCCACGGGCCTTCCGACGAAGACCGAACAGGCCGACCTGATGCAGGCGATGTTCGGCCGCAACGGCGAATCGCCCGTCGCGATCGTCGCTCCGCAGTCACCCGCCGACTGCTTCGATGCCGCACTCGAAGCCGCGCGCATCGCCATCACCTACCGCACCCCGGTCATGCTGTTGTCCGACGGTGCGATCGCCAACGGATCCGAACCGTGGCGGATCCCCGACATCGACGACCTGCCCCGCATCGATCCGCGCTTCGCCGCGTCGCCGGGTGACGACGACCCCGGTTACCTGCCCTACGCCCGCCGTGCCGACACCCTCGCCCGCGACTGGGCGATTCCCGGAACCGCAGGTCGTGAGCACCGGATCGGCGGTCTCGAGAAGGCCGACGGAACGGGCGACATCTCGTACCACCACACCAACCACGAGTTGATGACCCGGCTGCGGGTCGCGCGGGTGGCCGGCATCGACGTCCCGGATCTCGGGGTCGACGACCCCACCGGTGGCGCCGAGGTGCTGGTGCTCGGCTGGGGATCGTCGTACGGGCCGATCGGGGAGGCGGTGCGCCGTGCCCGACGGGCCGGGCACCGGGTGGCCCGAGCGCACCTACGTCATCTGGCGCCGATGCCGAAGAACCTCGGTGATGTGCTCGGCCGCTACCGGCGCGTGCTCGTCCCGGAGATGAACCTGGGTCAGCTGTCGTTCCTGCTGCGGTCGCGGTTCGACGCCGACATCCAGCCGGTGACGAAGGTATCGGGCATGGCGTTCCGCGCCGACGAGCTCCACGACGCCATCGAAGCCGAATTCGCCGGAACGCTCGCCGACACCGAACGATCCCGGACGCCGGCCGCGGTCGCCTCGTCGACGAAACTCGGCCCCACAGAAGAGAGGGCACGAGCATGACCGGACTCGTCGGCCACGATCTCGGACTCCGCCCGCACATCGACGCGCTCGACGGTGTGCCCCGCACCGACGATCCGCAGAAGGCGAAGGACTTCACGTCCGATCAGGAGGTGCGGTGGTGTCCGGGCTGCGGCGACTACGTCATCCTCGCGACGGTGCGGAGTCTGCTTCCCGAATTGGGTGTCCGGCGTGAGAATCTCGTGTTCGTCTCCGGCATCGGATGCTCGTCGCGGTTCCCCTATTATCTCGACACCTACGGTGTGCACTCGATCCACGGACGCGCGCCGACGCTCGCGACCGGACTCGCGGTCACCCGCCCGGATCTGTCGGTCTGGGTCGTGACCGGCGACGGCGACGCCCTGTCGATCGGCGGCAACCACCTCGTCCACGCCTTACGCCGCAACGTGAACATGCGGATCCTGTTGTTCAACAACCGGATCTACGGACTCACCAAGGGCCAGTACTCGCCGACCTCGGAGGTCGGCAAGGTCACCAAGTCGTCGCCCTCGGGCTCGGTCGACGCTCCGTTCAACACCTTGTCGCTCGCACTCGGTGCCGAGGCGAGCTTCGTGGCACGCGCCCTGGATTCCGATCGTGCCGGTCTGACGGACGTGCTGCGCGCGGCGGCACACCACCGCGGTGCGGCTTTCGTCGAGATCCTGCAGGACTGCCCGATCTTCAACGACGGATCGTTCGACGTGCTGCGCAAGGACGAAGCGCCGTCGCACCTGATCCCGCTGCGGCACGGCGAACCGATCATCTTCGGCGTCGACGACGAGCGGTGCGTCGTCCGAAAGGGTTTCGGTCTGCGTGTGGCGCAACGCTCCGAGGTGGACGCCGCCGACATCGTCGTGCACGACGCGCACACCGACGACCCCGAATACGCGTACGCGCTGTCGCGGCTGTCGGACCAGGACCTTCGTTACGTCGTCACGGGGATCGTGCGGCAGGTCGGGCGGACGACCTACGACGACGCGGAGCGCGCTCGGGTGCGGACCGCGCGGGAGTCCGGCACCGCCGACCTGCAGCAGTTGTTGCGGGGCGACAACACGTGGACCGTGCCCTGATGCCCGTATCCGCTACCGTCCTGGCTATTCGCCGCCGCAATTGCTGTGGCGGATGGTCGAAGTCGTTGCGGATCGGGCATGTGTGAACAATTTGTTGACAACAACTTGCTCACGCGCCGTCCTGGGATCATGTCCGAGGAAGGTTTCACCCCACCCGATCCGCGTCGCGAACGCGCCCATCGTGAGTACGCGGGGCTGTTCCGGATCGCCGAACGGCACGGCAGCACTCCCGAACAACGGGCCAGGCAGTCGCACCCCGAGATGCTCGACCCGCTCGGCGCCATCCGTCTCGTCAAACGAGTCGACGCATAACGACGAAACCGACATTGTTCGCGATTTCCCAAACGATTTCGCGCACAACGTCGGTTTCGGCAGGGGCTGTCAGGCCATGAGTGCGGTGAACCGCCAATCCAGCACGGGCGCCGGCTCGGCACCGCCGCGGTTGCCATTCGCGGCACCGCCGCGGTTGCCATTCGCGGCACCGCCGCGGTGCGCGTAGACGACCGACCGCAGGTTCAGCATGCCACCGCCCTCGGCGAGGGGCTCGGCGGATTCGATGTGCAGGTCGCTGGTGAGGGTGTCGCCCTCCTGCACCGGACCGGTGTGGTCGCACGACTTCCAACCCAGCACCGTCACGAGATTCGGCAGCGCGCGCGTCGCCTGCGAGAAGGCCAGGCCGATGGTGTGGCCGCCGTACACGAGACGACCGGATGCGCCGACCCGCTCGTCGTGGTGCGTCGCCGCGATGTTGAGGCTCAGGCGCGCGAGTTCCGGTGCGCTCGAGACGACGTCGCCGCTGGACTGCAGCACGGCGCCGGCGAGGCACTTGTCGAAGTGCTCACCCGGCACCTTCGATCGGTAGACACTCAGATCCCAGTCGGCGGGCGCGGACCACTGCGGTTCGTCCTGCGGCCCGATGGCCGAGAGGTCGTCGGAGTGCACCACGCGGTCGGGGTCGGGATTCTCGCTCAACGGCAGCATTGCGCAGCGGTAGAAGTCGAGGACGGTGTTGCCGTCCTGGTCGACGGTGTTCATGCGCAGCGCCGCGAGACCGGTGGGCTTGCGTCCGGGCTTGGCCGAATTCTCCTTCAGCCCCACGACTTCGGTGGTGGTGTAGAGGGTGTCGCCGATGTGCGGGAAGCGGCGGAAACGCAGACCGCGGTAGAAGAGATTGGCCTTGACGTGGTGCGTGACGAGGGTGGACTGCCCGATCGCGATGTCGGTGACGAAGCCGGCGTGCGCGACCGGCCCACCCGCGACGGCGGCCGAGAGGTGCTTGTCGAGCGGAAGACGCAGGCGGTCACCGAGAATGCTCTGGTGCGCGGCGGCGAGACCGTCGGTGAGCGTCACGGCGGGGGCGGTGTCGAAGACCTGGCCGACGGTCAGTTCGTCGAAGTAGGGTCCGCCGACGTACGAGGTGGTCATGGCTTTCAGGCTCCGATCTTCGACAGGGTGCGGCGGGCGGCGACAGCGACGGCCTCGTCGAGCATCTGGCCGTCGAGCTGGGCGGCTCCGGCGCCGCGGTTCTCGGCTTCCTCGAGTGCGGTGAGGACCTTGCGGGCGGCGTCGACCTGATCGTCGGTGGGTGTGAAGGCTGCTGCGGCAGAGGTGATCTGCGCGGGGTGGATGACCCACTTGCCGTCGAATCCGAGATCGGACACCCACTGCGCCGAATGGCGGAAGGCGTCGTCGTCGGCGATGCCGAGGAACGGCCCGTCGATCGCCTGGACACCGGCGGCGCGGGCGGCGTGCAGTACGCGGTCCTGCACGTAGAGCCAGTGCTCGGGGGCGGCGGTGCGGGCGCGGCCCAGGGAGGCGCCGAGGTCGGCGTAGCCGATGATCACGCCGGCGACCCGGGAGCCCGCGACGATCTCGTCGATGCGCTGCACGCCGGCGGGGGTCTCGATGAGGGCCTGCACCGGGACGGTCGATTCACCGAGGATGCGGTCGGCCTCGACGAGATCGTCGGCGCTCTCGACCTTGGGGATCACGATCGAGGCGAGGGCGTCGCCGAGTGCGGCGCACGCGCGCAGGTCGTCCTCGAACCAGGGGGTGCCGCGTCCGTTGATGCGCACGGAGACGGTGCGTGTGGCGCCGTGCTCGCGGACCAGCGGAGCCACGAGCTCGCGGGCGGCGTCCTTCTGGGCGGCGGTGACGGCGTCCTCGAGGTCGAGGACGACCTCGTCGGCGGCGGAGGCGAGGGCCTTACCGGCTTTGCGTTCGTCGGAGCCGGGGGCGACGAGAACGGCGCGCCGGCGGAGGTGTTGCTCGGAAGACACGGGGACCTCGGGGAGTTCGGTCGGCAATGACGGCGCTAAATGTACGGCCATTGTTGGCGGTATGCCACCCCACGGAGAGGTGTGCCCATAGGAAGGTGCAGTCGTTCGTATCGGCTAAAACTCTGCAATCACGACGTCGAATGAGTGTCTTCGCGTTGACAACGCCCGAACTTGGTCCACAAAATGGCCGTACAAAGTTTCCCGGGTCCGTGTGGCCCGTCCCCGACGAAGGGTGCCCCCGTGACCTACCTGAACGACGAAGAGACTTTTCTGGTCAAGACCGTCCGCGACTTCATCGATCGGGAGGTCAAGCCGTCGGTGCAGGAGGTCGAGCACGCCAACGAGTACCCCGAGAAGTGGATCGAGCAGATGAAGCAGATCGGCATCTACGGGCTCGCCGTGCCGGAAGAGTACGGCGGATCGCCGGTGTCGATGCCCTGCTACGTCCAGGTCACCGAGGAACTCGCCCGCGGATGGATGTCGCTGTCGGGTGCGATGGGCGGGCACACCGTCGTCGCCAAGCTGCTGACCCTGTTCGGCACCGAGGAGCAGAAGAGCAAGTACCTGCCCAGGCTGGCCACCGGTGAGATCCGCGCGACGATGGCGCTGACCGAGCCCGGCGGCGGCTCCGACCTGCAGGCGATGACGACGACCGCCAAGCGCGACGGCGACGAGCTGGTCATCAACGGTGCCAAGACGTGGATCACCAACGCGCGTCGCTCGGGGCTGATCGCGCTGCTGTGCAAGACCGATCCCACCGCGCAGCCGCGCCACAAGGGCATCTCGGTGGTGCTCGTCGAGCACGGCCCGGGCCTGACGGTCTCGCGCGACCTGCCCAAGCTGGGTTACAAGGGCGTCGAGTCGTGCGAGCTGAGCTTCGACAACTACCGCATCTCCGCCGACGCGATCCTCGGCGGCGAGCCCGGCAAGGGCTTCGCCCACATGATGAAGGGACTCGAGACCGGTCGTCTGCAGGTCGCCTCCCGCGCCCTGGGTGTCGCGACCGCCGCGCTCGAGGATTCGCTCGCCTACGCGCAGCAGCGCGAGAGCTTCGGCCAGCCGATCTGGAAGCACCAGTCCGTCGGCAACTACCTGGCGGAGATGGCCACCAAGCTCACCGCCGCGCGGCAGCTGGCGCGCTACGCGGCGGAGAAGTACGACAGCGGTGAGCGCTGCGACATGGAGGCCGGCATGGCCAAGCTGTACTGCTCGGAGATCGCGATGGAGATCGCCCTGAACGCGGTGCGAATCCACGGCGGTTACGGCTACTCCACCGAGTACGACGTCGAGCGCTACTTCCGCGACGCGCCGCTGATGATCGTCGGCGAGGGCACCAACGAGATCCAGCGCAACGTCATCGCGAGCCAGCTCGTAGCACGCGGCGGACTGTGACGACCGGCCGCTAGGATCGGTCCGTCATGGACTACAAGGTGCGGGAAACGGAACCGGCCTACGCGCAACTCGCGCGCCAGCTCCGGGAGGCCGTCGAGGCGGGGCGGTACAGCGACGGCACGCGGCTGCCCACGGAGGCCGAACTCGCCGAGGAACACGGCGTGAGCCGGCAGACGGTGCGGCGCGCCTTCCAGGATCTCGTCGCCGACGGCATCGTCTACCGCGTTCCCGGCCGCGGCACGTTCGCGAACGAGTCGGGCCGGCGCTACCGGCGTCAGCTCGGCTCGATCGAGGATCTGCTCGCGTTGTCGGCCGACACGGTCATGCAGATCGTCTCGCCGCTGCGACGCGGAGTCGACATCGACGCCGCGAGCCGGCTGCGCCTCGACACCGACGTGCTGTACACGGCGGTCTTCAAGCGCCTGCACGACGGAATCCCGTTCGTGCTCACCACCGTTCACCTTCCGGAATCCGTCGCCGCCCACGTGCTCGACGCGCCGGAACTTCAAGCGGGTGCGTCGAGCCGCAACACGATGATCGGACTGCTCGAACCGCATCTCGACAGCCCGATCGTCGAGGCCGCGCAATCCATCACGGTCGCGCTCGCCACCGAACAGGTGGCGACCGAACTGAATTGCGAAGTGGGACATCCCCTGCTGCGCGTCGACCGGTTGTACTCGAACGACGACGGCGTGCCCACCGAGTTGTCGGTGAGTTACTTTCTGCCCGAGCACTACACCTATCGCGTCACCCTCAGGCGAGCCGGTCTCTGACCGTCGCCGCACATCGACAGGAGCAACAATGCGGGTTTTCAACGGAATCGACGAGGTCGAGAAGGCCGTCGGCGAGCACCTCGGCCACAGCGACTGGCTCGAGATCGACCAGAAGCGGATCGACCTGTTCGCCGAGGCCACCGGCGACCACCAGTGGATCCACGTCGACCCCGAGCGCGCGAAGGACGGCCCGTACGGCAAGACCATCGCCCACGGCTACCTGACCCTGTCGCTGCTGCCGGTGCTCGGCACCCAGATCTTCTCCCTCGAGGGCCTGAAGATGAAGGTCAATTACGGCAGCAACAAGGTTCGCTACCCCGCGCCGGTCCCCGTCGGCTCGCGGATCCGCGCCGGCGCGGAGTTCACATCGCTCGAGCGCACGGCGAAGGGCGCGAACCTCGTCGTCGGATACACCATCGAGATCGAGGGCGGAGAGCGTCCGGCACTGGTCGCCGAGACGGTCGTCGTTCTCGTCCCCTGATCGTCAGGAGATCTCGATCCGGAGGATGCGATCGTCGTCGCCGGCCGGGCTGCCGCGACCGTCCCGGTTGGATGTCGTCAGCCACAGTGAGCCGTCCGGTGTGGCGACGACGGTCCGCAACCTTCCGTACTCGCCGACGAAGAAGTCGGTCGCGGTGGCTGCAGTGCCCTGAACGTCAGTGTCCTGGACATCGGTGTCCTGGACGTCGATGCGCCACAATCGTTCTCCACGAAGAGTCGCCATCCACAGGCTGCCCTCGAACCACGCCAGGCCCGACGGCGACGCCTGCGAGACCGGCCAGGTGAGCACCGGGTCGACGAATTCGTCGGACCCGCCGGCGCCTTCGACCACGGGCCAGCCGTAGTTCGCACCGGCCGTCACGAGATTCAGCTCGTCGACGTCGTTCTGTCCGAACTCCGACGCCCACAACCGTCCCCGGTCGTCGAATGCGAGTCCTTGTACGTTGCGGTGACCGAGCGAGTACACCGGCGACGCCGGATCGGGATTGCCGGGCGCGGGTTCGCCGTCGCCCGTGATGCGAAGGATCTTGCCGCCGAGTGAATTCGGGTCCTGGGCAAGTTCGCGTCGGCCCGCCTCGCCGGTCGCGACGTACAGCATCCCGTCGGGACCGAAGATCATCCGCCCGCCGTCGTGGATCCGCCCGGCCGGGATACCGTCGAGGATCACCTCCGGTTCGGCGAGCGTGGTGCCGTCGAAAACGGCTCGGAGTACCCGGTTGTCGCTGCCGGTTGTCACGTACAGGTACACGAAGCGGTCGGTGTCGAAGGTCGGCGACACCGCGATCCCCAGCAGTCCCGATTCGCCCTGCGCGAGGGTCTCGCCGACGCGACCGACCTCGCGGACCTCGCCGTCGGTGATCTCGACGATCCGGCCGGTGTTGCGCTCGGTCACCAGTGCAGAACCACCGGGAAGAAAAGCAACTCCCCACGGAGTGTCGAGACCGGACGCGACGATGCCGGTCACGCGCGGAGTGGCCGTCTCGGACGCCGAGTGCTCGACGATGGTACGGCTCACCCCGGCGGGACCCTCGTCGACGGACGGACTCGACGGGGACGCACATGCCCCGAGGTACACAGCTGTTGCTGCGGCGGCCAAGCCGACGAGAAGTGTCCGCGACATGGGTCGATCCTCTCTTACCGAGGTCCGTTCCGTCGGCGAATTCCCGGCGTTCGGAGTCAGGACGAGAACGCGAGCTGGACCTGGGTCCTGCCGAGCACCCGCCGGTCGTCGACGGATACGGTGATATCGATCCGTGCGATGCGCTCCGCCTCGTCGCGGCGGGCGACCCTCGCAGACACCGACAGGACGGCACCGTGCATCGGGTCGACCACAACGGGTCGCGTGAACCGTGTCTCGTAGGAGACGACCACGGTGGGATCGCCGAGCCGTTCCGTGAGGGTCTGCAGGGCGAGGGCCGCGGTGAGCATTCCCTGGCAGAGCACGCCGGGGAGCCCTTCGCCGGCCGCGACGACGTCGTCGTAGTGGATCGGGTTGAAGTCGCCCGAGGCACCGGCGTAGCGGACCAGATCGTTGCGGGTCACCGTCAGTTCGGTCTTCGCGATGATCGCACCGACCTCGAGTTCGTCGAATCGTAGTGCGGTGCCGAGTGTCATGCGTCGTCTCCTCGGTGAAGCAGTGTCGAAGTGACCACCGCGACCAGATCGTCCGTGTCGTCCCGGATCTCGCAGATCGTGGACAGGATGTGGTTGCCGGCGCGTTCGGTGACCTCCGTGATGGTGAGCGTCGCGGTCAGGTCGTCGCCGGCCACGATCGGGCGCCGGTGCTCGACCTTCTCCGACCCGTGCACCACCCGGTGCAGCTCGAGACCGGTACCCGGCGTCTCCAGAAGTTGTGTCACCGACGGACTCTGGACGACGGTGGTGAAGGTCGTAGGAGCCACGACATCAGGGAAGCCGGCGGCCCGGGCTGCCTCCGGATCGAGGTGGATCGGATGCGTCGATCGGACGGCGCGGGCGAATTCCCGGATCTTCTCCCGGCCGACGAGATAGGACGTCGGCGGAAAGATGCGTCCGGCAAGGTCGGGGTTCAGCGGCATCAACGCAGCGTAGCGGCGCGCGGGGAGGATCGGTGTCGTGTTCGTGACCTACACGCCGAATTCGAGGTGATCGTGTGGGGACCGTCTCGGGATCACGTGTTACACCCTCTTGCCGCGACCTTCCATCGCTCGACTACCGCGTCGCCGGAGACCGTGATCAACTCGTCCGCGAGGTTCACGGCGTTGCACACATGGTTGGGGATCACTCGCACCCTGTCGCCGAGCCGCGGGCGCGTCGACGCCTCCGGCCACTGCACCGTCGCGTGGTGCTCCGACAGCGCGGTGATGCGTGCGTCCGGTTCTCCGAGGATGCGCCCGTACCCCGTGGCCCACGCGGCCCGGTCGGCGCCGAGCACCTTGGAACCGGCATCGAGCACGACCACCTCGTCGCGAGCGGAAACGACGGTCGCCAGGGCGGTCAGCGCGATGTCGGATTCGCTCACCGCGCCGAGTTCGAGTTGCTGCGCATCACCGAAGACGTACACGCCGGGACGCAACTCGGTTGCAACCGTGGGCACGTCGAGATGTGCCGTGGGGGAGGAACCCCCACTGATCACGGTCGGCTCGATCCCCGCTGCTCGTAGCGACGCCGCTGCTGCCGCCAGTGCGTCGACTTCCTCCCGTGCTGCGCTGTCGGGCGCGTCGGGTGCGTACGAGTGGCCGGGGAAGGTGAAGACGCCGCGCACGTCGAGGCCCGCCTCGCGGGCCGCCGACGCCACGGTTCCGGCCTGTTCGGGCAACACGCCGGTGCGGTGGTGCCCGCTGTCGATCTCGACGAGCACCCCGATCGCGGTGCCGGCGTGCTCGACGAATTGCCGGGCTCCGGTCGCGGAATCGATCCCGACCGTCAGGCGCACCCGGTCGGTCAACGCGCGCAGCCGTGCACCGCGGGCAGCGTCGACCCACAGCGGGTACGCGACGAACAGGTCGTCGAAACCCTCGTCGGCGAAGACTTCGGCTTCGGAGGCGGTCGCGACCGTCAGGCCGTGGGCTCCCGCACCGAGCTGGCGTCGTCCGATCTCGGAGCACTTGTGCGTCTTCGCGTGGGGTCGCAGCGACAGGCCTCGTGAGGCGGCGGACTGCGCCATCCGCGCGATGTTGCGGTCGAGGATGTCGCGGTCGACGAGCAGTGCCGGGGTGGTGTCGAGGTCCATGGCCGAACCGTAGACCGTCGGAACCGGGAATTTAGAGAGTGCGCGGCCTCTTTTTCATGTACCCTCGCGCCATGAGTGGTGTGGATCACAATTATGGGGATTTCGACGTCATCGTCCGAGGTGGTCTCTGGTTCGACGGGACGGGCGCACCCGGCGTCGTCCGCAACCTCGGTATCCGCGACGGACTCGTCGTCACCGCGACCTCCGACGACCTTCCTGCCGGCCCGGACACCGAGGTCGTCGACGCGCACGGCCGCTGGGTGATGCCCGGCTTCGTCGACACCCACACCCACTACGACGCCGAAGTGCTCGTGGGTCCGGGTCTGTCCGAATCGGTGCGGCACGGCGTCACGACCGTGCTCATGGGCAACTGCTCGATCTCGACGGTCTTCGTGCCGCCGGTCGACGCCGCCGACCTGTTCGGTCGCGTCGAAGCACTCCCGCGCGAGCACGTCCTCTCAGCCCTCGAGAAGTCCAAGACCTGGAGCACGCCCCGCGAATACATCGAGGCGCTGAACAAGTTGCCCCTCGGCCCGAACGTGACGGCCTTCGTGGGACATTCGGACGTCCGCGCGTCGGTGATGGGGCTCGGACGCTCTACCGAGTCGGCGAACCGACCGACCCGCGCCGAACTCGCCGAGATCGACGCCCGCATCGAGGACGCCCTCGACGCGGGCTTCCTCGGCGTGTCGACGATGACGAACCCGTGGGACAAGATGGACGGCGACCGCTATCGCTCGCGCACCCTGCCGTCGACCCACGCGTCGTGGTCGGAATTCCGCCGCCTGCACAAGATCCTGCGCCGACGCGGTCGCACCCTGCAGGCCGTGCCGAACCTCAACACCAAGTACGACGTCGTGTTCTTCGCCCTCGCCGGCACGGGCATCGGGCGCAAGCCGATGAAGACGTCGGTGCTCGCAGCGGCCGACACGAAGGCCGAACGGTGGGTCAACCGCATCTTCGGTCCGATTGCATTCGCGGCCAACCGGATCGGCAAGGGTGCCTTCCGCTGGCAACACCTGCCCACGACCTTCGAGGTGTACTCCGACGGCATCGACCTCGTCGTCTTCGAGGAATTCGGATCAGGCCGTGCCGCACTGCATCTGCAGGACGAACTCGTCCGCAACGACCTGCTGCGCGACGAGGCCTACCGCCGCTGGTTCCGGCAGGACTTCGAGAAGAAGTTCTCACCGCGCGTGTGGCACCGCGATTTCGACGACACCCGGATCGTCGAATGTCCCGACGCCTCGCTCGTCGGCCGGTCGATCGGCGACGTCGCGCGCGAGAGGAAGCTGCATCCTGTCGACACCTTCCTCGACCTCGTCGTCGAGTACGGCAGGAAGTTCCGGTGGCACACCGTGATCGCCAACGACCGAAGCAAGGTCGCCGACCGGCTCATCCGCACGCCCGGCGTCACCGTCGGGTTCTCGGACGCCGGCGCCCACCTGCGGAACATGGCCTTCTACAACTTCGCGATCTGCCTGCTCCGCCGCGTCCACGACGCCGAGAAGGCGGGCAGGCCGTTCCTCCCGCTGCCCGAAGCCGTCCACAAGCTCACCGGCGAACTCGGCGACTTCTACGGAATCGACGCCGGCCACCTGCGGGTGGGCGACCGCGCCGACTTCGTCGTCGTCGATCCTGCCGGACTGAACGCCGACGTCGATGCCTATCACGAGTCGCCGCTCGAGGAGTTCGGCGGAATCCGCCGCATGGTCAACCGCAACGACCGCGCGGTGACGGCGACGGCGGTCGCCGGCCGGGTGGTCTTCCGCGACGGCGAGTTCGTGCCCGGTTACGGACATACCGTCGGCACCGGCCGGTTCCTGCGCGCCGGGGTGGAGGAGCGCGGACCCGCGCCGATGCGCATCTCGGCGGGTGAGCCCGTCGCGTGAGTGCATCCGTAATACGCCGTACCCAGCAGGAGCGCAGGGAGGAGACGATCGGCCGCATCCTCGACGCGACCATCACTGCCCTCGCCGAGCTCGGTTGTACCGCGACCACGATCGGTGAGGTGTGCCGGCGCTCGGGGGTGTCGTCGGGTGGGGTGTTCCGGCACTTCCCCACGCGACTCGACCTGATGATCGCGGCGGCCGACGCCGTCCGGGAACGCCAGTTCGCGAACTTCGAAGCGGGTCTCGCGGCGCTCGGTGACGAGCACGCGGACATCTCCGAGTCGCTGCGGGTGTGCCTCGAACTGCTGCGCACCGCCTGCCGGGCCCCGATGAACGCAGCCTGGTACGAACTGCTCGGCGCGGCGCGCACCGACCCGGCGTTGCGGGAGCATCTAACGCCGATGGCCGAGCGCTACCACGCCCAGATCGTCGATCTCGGCAGGTCGCTGCCTGTCGCGGCACGGTTCCCGGCCGACGTCTTCGACACCCTCCTGCTGTCGCTCGTGCACATGTTCGACGGCGAAGCGCTGGCGTCGACGGTGCATCCGCAGCCGGAACTCGAGGTGCGACGGATCGAACTGATGGCCCGGATGTTGGCGCTCGTCACATCTGACATAAGTTCGAATAATGAGCAATAGTGGATCTGCTCCTCAGTGGTTCGTCGACGCCCTGGCCACGCCCGTCGAGACCGGGAAGGTCGAGGCAGCCGGTGCGACCATCGCCTACCGGGCGTGGGGCGAATCCGGTCTGCCGGGCATCGTGCTGGTCCACGGCGGCATGGCGCATTCGGGGTGGTGGGACCACATCGGCCCGCAGCTTGCCGCCGGACGTCGTGTCGTCGCGCTCGATCTGAGCGGTCACGGCGACAGTGACCACCGCGAGCACTACACCCTGGAAGCGTGGTCCGCGGAGGTCGTCGCTGCGGCCCGCGCCGGCGGTATCAGCGGTCCACCGGTCCTCATCGGTCACAGCATGGGCGGGATCGTCTCGTTCGCCGCCTCACATCTCCACGGCGACGAACTCGCCGGTGTGGTGATCATCGATTCGCCGATCCGCGACATGACGCCCGAGGAACTCGAGATGCGCGCGAAGGCCGTCGCGAACGCCGGACCGCCGAAGGTGTACGCCGCGGCGGAGGACGCCGTCGCCCGATTCCGCCTCGTGCCGCCGCAGGACGATGCCGAACCCTACGTGCTCGAGCACATCGCCCGCGGATCGCTGAAGCAGGTCGACGGCGGCTGGTCGTGGAAATTCGACAATCTCCGCATGGGACGTGAGGGGCGCCGTAGCCTCGAGGCGATGAGTCCGGGATGCGCCGTCGCCTACTTCCGCTGCGAACGCGGCATCATCGACGACGCGCTCTACGGGCGGATGGTCGACAATCTGGGTCCTGATGCGTTGTTGATCGATCTTCCGGCCTCGGGCCACCATCCGATGATCGATCAGCCGCTGGCCGTCGTCGCCGCAGCCCGGACGCTGCTGGCAGCCTGGGGGAGATGACCGCATGAATCCGCTCCGACCGGTCGCCGTCCGTATCGGAGCGTTGCCGTGGTTGCCGCGGTATTCACAGCCGATCATCGCGGTGGACAAGACCATCCAACGGGCCACGCGCGGCAAGGTCACCCTGCTCGCGATCGCGGGACTGCCCTCGCTCGTGCTCACCGTGAAGGGCCGCAAGAGCGGGGTGCCGCGGTCCACACCGCTGCTGTGTGTGCCGCACGACGGGGGATGGCTCGTGGTGGGGTCGAACTGGGGACACCCGAAAGCCCCGTCCTGGGCGATCAACCTGCGCGCGGCCGACCAGGCGCAGGTGCTGTACGACGGGCACGAGCACGCGGTGTCGGTGCGGATCGCGGAGGGCGACGAACGCGCGCGGCTGTGGCAGGTGCTGCTGGAGACGTGGCCGAACTACGCGCTGTACGCGAAGCGCACCGACCGGGTGCTCCCCGTCTTCGTACTGACGCCGCTCGAGTCCTGATCGCAGGTCAGAGCGGGCGGTCGGCTTCCTCGACGCTCACCGGCCTCCGCCGTTCGCGCAGCAGGTGCCGCGCCGCCCAGTCGAGCCAGAACCCGAGGAAACCGATCACGACGATCACGGCCATGACCTGGTCGTAGGCGAGCTGGTCGCGGGCGTTGAGGATCTGGTAGCCGAGACCGGACCGCACGCCGAGCATCTCGGCGGGGACGAGCACGACCCACGCGATACCGAGACCGACCCGCAGACCGGTCTGCACCTGCGCGCGGATGGCCGGCAGGACGACGGTGATGAGCAGTTCGAGTCGCGTCGCACCGAACGAGCAGGCCACCATCAGATAGCCCTGGTCGATGCCGTGCACACCGGCCGCCGTGTTGATGACGATCGGCCAGATCGCGGCGGCGGCGATGAGGAAGAATACGGGCTGGTGGCCGATGCCGAACAACGCCACGGCGATCGGCGCCCACGACAGCGGCGAGATCATCCGCAGGAACTGCATGATGGGCATCGTCGCGCGCTCGACCAACGGGTTGAGTCCGATCAGCAACCCGAGCGGGATGCCGAGCGTCGCGGCGATCAGCAGACCCACCAGCAACCGCCACAGGCTCGCGAGCGTGTCGGGCAGCAGGACGCCGCGTGCGAACAGGTCGACGATCGCCGGGAAGACGTACTGCGGGGCGAAGTCCCGCACGAGCGAATCCGGCGCGACGAGCACCGTCGTCACCAGCCACCACAAGGCGATCGCGATGACGATGGCGACGGCCTGGGGGACGAGGGGCAGCTGCCGGACGGTGCGGGCCGTCTCCGGCGCCGTGCCGGTCGGGGCGCTCACGAAGGATCGACCTCCTCTGTGCGGGTGAGATCGGCGGGAAGGCCGAAGGCATCGGTGCCGTCGACGCGGGTGAGGGATGTGCGGACGAAGCGGTCGTCGACGAGGTCGTCGTGCACCGTCGCAGGGTCGAGACGAGAGAGGAACCGTGTGTCGCCGTCGACGACGGTGTCGTGCATCGCCTCGATCAGTGCCGCGGTGAAGGTCGGGAAGGGGAACGGCTGGTACCCGATGCGTTGCGGCTGCCACTGCGGGTGCATCGTGCCGGCCTCGCGGTCGGGATAGGTGAGGGCCTTCGTGATCGCGGGCAATGGCTGCGGAAGGTATCCGGCGGACAACATCGCGGCCGCGGCCTGACGGTCGGCGCCGATCTGCAACTGGGCGGAGACCACCGAGTCGGTGAGGGACTGTACGGCGACGGGGTCGCGTTCGATCAGGTCCTCGTGCACGAGCAGGGCGCAGCACGCGTGGTCGCGCCACACATCACCGAGGAAACGGTGGATCCGCCCCACCCCGCGGACCTCCGCGGCGGCGTTGAACGGATCGGCGACGGTGAACGCGGCGATCGAGCCGTTCGCCAGGGCCGGGATCATGTCGGACGGACCCATCACGACGAGGCCCACGGTACGGGCGGACTTCGACGGCGCCTCCCGCACGACCGGTGTCAGTCCGTGCGCCCGCAACAGCTGTTGCAGAGCAATGTTGTGGATCGACCACCAGAACGGGATCGCCACCGTCTGACCTGCGAGATCGCTCAGGTCGGTGATGTGCGGGGCGACCGTCAGCGCCGAGCCGTTGGTGTGGTTCCAGCCGAGGATCCGCACGGAACTACCCAGGCTGTACCGCAACTGGACCGCCATGGGCATGAGCAGGTGCACGACGTCGACGCGCCGGCTGATGAAGGCTTCGGCGAGCGACGCCCAACTGCGGAAGAGCACCGGCTTCGCGGAATCGACGACGCCGGAGGGATACAGGCTCGACCCGTGCGCGACGAGCAGCGGCGCGGCGTCGGTGATCGGCAGGTAGCCGATGCGCAGTTGCCCCGTGCGATTGGCGCGGTCGGTGGTCGCGGTGCGCGCGAGGTCGATCGTGCCGGCAATACCCCCGGCTGCCGCGAGGCCGAGCGCACCGCGCATGAGGGTGCGACGGCTGAACAGGCCCGGATCGGTCATGTCGCGGACAGCGACGAATCGCGGTAGTGCGCCAGGATGGCCGGACGCAGCGCGTCGCGGTCGAGCGCAGACATGCCGCCGAGCGCCCATTCCTGCTGCACCACACCCGAACTCCCGAACAGTGCGATGCGGTCGGCGAGTTCGAGCGCCTCGTCGATGTCGTGGGTGACGAGGACCGTCGTGAAACCGAGATCGCGCGCGAGTTCGCCGAGCCACGACCGCAAATCGGAGCGGGTGGCCGGGTCGAGGGCGCTGAACGGTTCGTCGAGCAGCAGCAGTCGCGGACGCACCGCGACGGCGCGGATGACGGCGATGCGCTGGGCCTGACCACCGGACAGCTGGTCGGGGTAGTAGCCGGCGAGCGCGGAGAGGCCGAAACGCTCGAGGAGCGAATCGGCGTAGGCGGTGTCGAACCGCTCGCGGTGCGCGGCGAACCGTCCACCGAAGGCGATGTTCTCGCGCACGGTGAGCCACGGCATCAGGAAGGGCTGCTGGAAGACCATCCCGGTGTGCGGACGGTTGTCGCCCTCGGTGTCGGGCCAGTCGACGGAACCGCGATCGAGGTGATCGAGACCCGCGACGATCCGCAGCAGCGTCGACTTGCCGCTACCGCTGCTGCCGAGCACCACGAGGAACTCGCCGGCCGCGATATCCAGATCCACCCCCTGGAGAACCGGGCTACGGCGACCGGCGAAACTCTTGTATCCGTTCGCTATTCGTACTGCGACAGTTCCCACCGCAGCTGTCCTTCCGACGGCGATTGAATGGGCAGGAAGGCCGCCTCACGGAATCGGCGGTTGGTGGCGCTGGCCGTCGCGTATCCGGCACCGCCGCGCAGTGTCGCTTCGAGGCGGGTCGCGGCGACGGCGACGACCGAACCGTCGAGACGCAGGCGGATGAACTCCGCAGGAGCGATCGAGGTGGGATCGGTGGCGAAGCGGTACAGCCGTTCGCGCAGTGACTCGTACTGCGCCGAAAGCTCTTCGTACTCACCGGTGAACTGCTCGCCCAGTCCGTGAAGACGGCCGACGGCCTCAGTGAGCGATGCGCGTGCCATGCCGACGCAGAACGAGGTCTGCAGCATCATGAAGGTGGGCCGGATCGAACCGCAGAAGTTTGCGAGATCCTCGGTGAGGATGTGCGACTGCGGAATCCGCACACCGTCGAGCTTCAGCGAGGTCGACGACGTGGCGCCGAGCGCGAGCAGTTCGGGTGAATCCGCGATGGTGATGCCCTCGGCGTCGGCGCGGACGACGGCGACGAGGCGATCCCCGTCGGCGGTGCGGGCCGGGAAGACGATCACCGAGTCGGGAAAGACGTTGGACGCCCAGTGGATCGGGCCGGTGACGGTGATGCCGTCGTCGGTTCGTTCGGCGACGAGGGGGAGCTCGCCGAGACCGGCAAGATGCTTGAGCGCCGCGGCCATGGCGGTGACGCCGATCGTGCGGCCGGACGCGAGGTCGTCCCGGTAACGATCGCGCAGGAACTGCGGTGCGCGATCGATGTATTCGAGCGCCATGCGCTGCGCCCACAGCGAGAAGCCGACGGTGAGCGATTCGGCGGCGACCTCGTCGATGACCGCGACCATCTCGGAGAGACACTCCCCGCTCAGCCCCTTGCGGAGCAGGCCGAGCTCGCCTGTACGGGCGATGTCGGTGCGGATGTCGGTTTCTCCGCGATCGAGAGCAGCTGCGCGATCGCGTACGAACTCTGCGATCGCCGCGCGCTGTTCCTCGCTCGTCCGGTCAATGGCCGCGGTCATCGGATGCTTATCCTTCGAGGGAGTGGAGACGGTCGATGGGCGTGCTGACGACCTCGCGGGCGCGCACGACGGCGGCCTCGTCGGGGGCGTTGTAGAAGCACAGGCACTTGTCCATGTCCTCGCGGACGTAGGTGCGCAGGAAGCTCACCTCGGGGACGTCGGCGTACTTCGGTGAATTCGCCTTCTTGCGCGCGAGGTAGGTCTCCATGTCGATGGTGTCGGGGATGTCCCACTCGACGAGGTAACCGGCCTCGGGGCGGGTGGCCTTGATCTGGTCGAGCTCGGCGCCGACCAGACGGACCTCGTTCGGGCCGACGATCTCGGCGACATCGAGGGAGGCCGACTCGAGCTGGGCGGGGCGGCAGGCGTCGAACTCGGCGATCGCGAAGACGCGCGTGCCGCCAGTGGTGACCTGCGATTCGATCAGTTCGCCGCCGGCGGCGACGACAGCATCGTCGAAGGCCTTGATGGCAGCTTCGGCCTGGCCCTCGGTGGGGACGAGTTCGTAGAGATACAGCGACATGGGGTCACCTTCCGGGAAAGCGGGTTGGAACTGTGACCGGTCCGGGCACGGCGGGGCGCCGTTTCGTCTTCGGACGGGGCGACTACGGCATGCGGCGCACGCAGACGAGGCCGGTCAGAGAGAGGAGCGACAACACGCAGCAGTCGACACCCGCACGAGATCCACGTGCAGGCGGCGAGTCAGAAGGCTGTGTGTCACGTGCTCCACCGTACTGTGAATAGAACGGTCTGTCTATCGCGCCCTGTCCGTTACTCTGGGTACGTGCGTACGTTCGTCGAGAGTGAATCGATCGGCACTCCGAAGGGCACGGCCGGTCCGAAGGGGAAAGCCGAGCGATCGCCGTCCAAGCCCTCACCCTCCACACGTCTGCTCGACACCGCGAGCACGCTCTTCGCCGAGCACGGCATCCGTGCGGTGGGCATCGACCGCATCCTCGCCGAGGCCGGCGTCGCCCGCGCGAGCCTCTACTCGTCGTACGGGTCGAAGGATGCACTGGTGCTCGCCTATCTGGAGGATCTCGACCAGCGCGACCGGCAGCGGTGGCACGCCGCCGCCGAACCGCTCGACGATCCGATCGCGAAGATCCTCACCTTCTTCGATCTCGCGATGCAGTCGGCGCCGAAGAAGAACTTCCGGGGATGCCAGTACGCCAACGCCGCGACGGAATTCCCCCAGGAGCCTCTCGAACCGGTGCTCGCGCACCGGGAATGGCTGAATTCGACGCTCGTCGACCTGCTGAATCTCTCCGGGGTGACCGAATCCGAGGTGGTGGCCGGGCGCGTGCAACTGATCTACGACGGTGCCTTGTCCGGCAGCAAGTTCGAGCACTCCGTCGAACCGATCCGGCTCGGCCGCGACATGGCTGCAGCGATCATCGAGACGCATCTCCCCCGCTGACCCGGGGTCCGCGTCGACCTGTGGACTCAGCCTGCCGAGTTGCTCCGTTGCTGTGTGCGGCGCTCCGTGGTCGCGGAGATTGCCGGCCGCGGCACGAGAGCGCGGAAACACACGCTGGCCAACACGAAGGTGCCGAGCGTTCCCAGCACCGCGGCCACACCCGTCGAACCGGGACGGTCGTCGATGGTGTAGTCGGCCAGTGCGCTGTCGGCGAGCCGATGTTCCTCGACGTCCCGTGCCATGCAGTCGCCTGTGAGATCCTCGGCGAGCGAGTCGATCTCGCAGCCGCGTGAGGTGGCCACCTCCAGAGCGCCGGGGGTGTCGACGGCGAGCGGCGCGAGGATCCCCGCGACGACGAGCGAGGTGAACGCCAGGCCGATGAACAGCGTCCCGCGAGCGCGCGGACGCGGAGGCGGGGGCGGCGAGGCGGTCGAGTCGAGAGGATTGACCGGAAGCCGGGTGAGATGGACGGATTCCGGGGAGATCCGCGCAACGGCGAGCACGACGGCGGCCGTCACCACACCCTCGACCAGCCCGACGGGAATGTGCGTGGCGTAGAGGAATCCGATGTTCGACACCGGAACCGCAAAGGTGCCGCCGAGGGCGTACTCGACGACGAAACCCGTCACCGCCGCGAGGACCGAGACGAACCCTGCGACGAACGAGACCAGACCGAGCATGACGAACCGCCGCACCCCGTGGTGTTCGCACAGTGCGCGCAGCACCGTCGCGGCGAGGAAACCGGCGGCGATGGCGACGAGCACCATGTTCGTGACGTTGGCGCCCAGTGCCGACAGGCCGCCGTCGGCGAAGACGAAGGCCTGCACCACGAGGACGATCGTCAATGCGACCGCACCCACGAACGGGCCGAGCAGGATCGCCGCGAGCGCGCCGCCCACGACGTGGCCGCTCACGTCCGGCAGCACCGGAACGTCGACCACCTGCAGGGCGAACAACAGGGCGCAGACCACCGCCGCAGTGGGCACCGACCTCTTGCTCAGGTCGCTGCGTGCGTACCAGGCGGCGATGCTGACCCCGATCACGGCGATGACGAAGAACCACGCGGACGCGCGGTCGGCGATCAGGCCGTCGCCCATGTGCAGGGCGAGGACGTCCGTGCCGGCGAACCCACTCGTATCGACCATCTCCGATGTCCCTCCCACCGACGGAGTGCTCTGCGGCGAAGGCTAGTACCGGCATCGGGGGAGGCGGAGCGTTTTCGAGAGCTCGGCGGGACGGGAGCCTGGGCAAAAAGTGAAACCCGTTCTATATTTGCGTCATGTACGAGTGGTCCGACACAGACCTCATGTTCCGCGATGCGCTTCGCGGTTTCATCGAGAAGGAAATCCGCCCGCACGTCGACAGTCTCGAATCGGGAGAACTGCCGCCGTACGACATCATCCGGAAGTTGTACGCGACTTTCGGCATCGACGAGATGGCCCGTGAGTCGCTCGAACGCGCCCTCGCGAAAGAGGAACGCGGAGAGAAGCCTTCGGGGTCGTCCGGTGGTACCGGCGGGTCGCCGGGGATGGCGGCGTTGCTCAACATCGAGATCGCCGGGGTGAGCCTCGGGCTCATCGCCTCGCTGGGCGTCAGCCTGGGCCTGACCGCGGGCACGATCCGCAGCCGCGGCACCCTCGCGCAGAAGAAGCGATGGCTGCCCGAGTTGGTGACCTTCGAGAAGGTCGGAGCATGGGCGATCACCGAACCCGATTCGGGTTCGGACGCCTTCGGCGGGATGAAGACGACGGTGCGCCGCGACGGGGAGGACTACGTCCTCAACGGCCAGAAGACCTTCATCACCAACGGTCCGTACGCCGACGTGATCATCGTGTACGCGAAGCTCGACGAGGGCGACTCCTCGGTGGATCGCCGCGACCGCAAGGTGCTCGCATTCGTGCTGGACAAGGGCATGGAAGGGCTCACCCAGAGCCCGCCCTTCAAGAAGATGGGCATGAACTCCTCGCCGACGGGCGAGCTGTTCTTCGACAACGTGCGCCTGACCCGCGACCGGCTGCTGGGTGAGACCGAGGACGGCGGTCGCAGCGACGGCAAGGACAGCGCGCGCGAATCCTTCGCCACCGAACGTATCGGCATCGCCTATCTGGCCCTGGGCATCATCGAGCAGTGTCTGAAGCTGTGCACCGAGTACGCGAAGTCGCGGAAGCTGTGGGGCAAGGAGATCGCACAGTTCCAGTTGATCCAGCTCAAGCTCGCCGAGATGGAGATCGCGCGGGTGAACGTCCGCAACATGGTCTTCAGCGCGATCGAACGTACGCAGGCGGGGAAGCCGGTGAGCCTGTCGGAGGCGTCGGCGATGAAGCTGTACTCGTCGCGGGCTGCGACCGAGGTGGCGATGGAGGCCGTGCAGCTGTTCGGAGGAAACGGATACATGGCCGAATATCGCGTCGAACAACTTGCGCGTGATGCGAAATCGTTGATGATCTACGCCGGTAGTAACGAAATTCAAGTAACACATATCGCGAAGGGATTGCTCGCACAGTAAGCCCTGAATACGACCGCTCGAAATTAGCAAAAAGGACAATTTTCGGAGGGGGGGATGACAATTCCCCCACTGTGTCGACTATTGTTCGCCATGAGAAAAGTTATGCCGGTCGCCGACGAGGGGAGCGACCGGTCCGGAGGGGAGTCCGAGCGGAAATCGGGGGAGCGATGTACGCGGAACGAAGGGACGGCGAAAAGCCGTCGGTCACGACGGACGGCAGGAGCGCTCGCGCAGAGCGCACCCGGCAGGCCGTCATAGAGGCTCATATCGCGCTCATCAGGGCGGGAGAGCTCAAACCCACAGGGGCGCAGATCGCCTCGCGGGCCGGGGTGTCCCTGCGATCGTTGTGGGGACACTTCGGCGACCTCGAGACATTGTTCGCCGTCACCGGCGCCGAGCTGATGCGGCGCCAGGTCGACGCCTACGAGCCGATCGATCCGTCGCTGCCGCTCGAGGAGCGGATCGACGCCTACTGCAGGCAGCGGGCGGAGATGCTCGAATACATCGCGCCGTTCGCACGGTCGTCCGAGATCCGGGTGCCGTTCTCGCGCGAGTTGCAGCGCAACCGCGTGCGTTATCTCGACCGGGCGCGATACGAGATCGGGGCGTTGTTCTCCGACCAGTTCGAGGGCGTCGACGGCACCGTCCGCACCCACATCGAGAACCTGCTGGGTGTGTCGACGACCTGGCCCACCTGGGTGTCGCTGCGGGACGTACTGCGTTTGCCGGTGCCCGAAGCCGTCGAGGTCATGAAGCGGTCGGTGTCGGCGCTGCTCGCGGAGGCATCCGGAGCCGGCCGGCAGCAGGCGGTGGCCCGTGTTGCGCAGGAGAAGGCCGCGGTCGCACCGCACCGGAGGGCGCAGCAGTCCCGGCCGGTGCCGGCGATGACACCGCGGGAACAGGTCGTCGTCCCGGCCTGAGCGCCCGGCCTGAGCATCAGAGCGTGTCGGTCGGTTTCCGACCGGCGCGTGCCGAGAGAAAGGTCTCGACCGCAGGCAGCGCGGCCGAGACCGTCTCGGCATGGTCCACCCCGCGCAGGATCGCGAGTCGCGCACCGGGGACGGTGCGCGACAACGCGCGGGTGTCCTCCACGCGCAGGCGATCGTCCGACCCGACGACGGCGAGCACGGGCACGTCGATGTCGGCGAGCATCTCGTCGTCGATCCCCGGTTCCCGATCCGACCGGCGGAAATAGGCGGCGAGAGCCTGCGCGTCGTTCTTCAGGAAGGCCGAGCGCGTCGCGGGATCGACCGGCGTGCGACGCCGCTCCTCCCAGGCACGGACGAAACCGTCCATGCCCTCGCGCTCGAGCACGTCGACGGTGCCGGGGAAGAACATCGCGTCCATCGATCCCGCCTGGGGGCGTGCGCTCCCGCCGAGCAGCGTCAGACTCGGCAGTCTGTCCGGAGCGTCGACGGCGAGCGCGAGTCCCGCACGGGCGCCGAACGAATAGCCGACGTAGTGCACCCGGTCGACCCCGGCCGCATCCAGGACGGCCAGCAGGTCCCCGACGATCGCGTCCATCGCGTAGGCGTCCTCGTCGTGAGGGGTGTCGCTGCGGCCGTGCCCACGCAGGTCGGGCATGACCAGCCGGAAATCCCCGCTGAGCGCCTTCACGTAGCCGAAGGCCCGCCACACCGCCGACGACAGGGCACTGCCGTGGACCAGCAGCACGACCGGTGCCCCCTCGGGACCTGCCGTGGTGAACCGGATCCGGGTGCCGTCGGCGGGATTCGTCGCGTGGCTCATCCCAGCAGTATCGCCGAACGGCTCACCGCCCGAGCTCGACCGACCGATCCACCTCCACCTCCTCCAGGAATCGTTCGTCGTGCGAGACCACCACGAGCGCACCGCTGTAGGCACGCAGGGCCTGGGTCAGGTGCGCGAGACCGGCCAGGTCGAGGTTGTTGGTGGGCTCGTCCAGCAGCAACAACTGCGGAGCGGGATCGGCCGCGAGCACGATCGCGAGCGCGGCCCGCAGTCGTTCCCCACCCGACAGTGCCCCAACGGCGACCTCGGCGTGCCGGCCGCGGAACAGGAAGCGCGCCAGACGTGCCCGCACCTGCTGCGGAGTCAGGTGTGGCGCACGATCCTCGGCGTTCTCCGCGACCGAACGATCGTCGTCGAAGATGTCGAGCCGCTGCGGGAGCAACGCGAAGGGAACGTGGGGTTCCGCCTCGACGATGCGGTGCAGCAGGGTCGTCTTCCCCGACCCGTTGGGGCCGCGCAGCGCGATCCGTTCCGGCCCGACGATCTCGAGCGGTGCGTCCGCCACACGCCGGCCGGGTGGAACCGCGGTTCCGGGCAGGTCGATGCGGATCTCCGGATCGTCGCGCACGGCGTCCTTCGCGCGATCGAGGTTCTCCCGTGCAGTGGTCAGATCCTCCTCGTGCTCACGGCGGAATCGCCCGGCGGATTCCTGCGCCTGCCGTTTGCGCGCGCCCATGACGATCTTGGGTTCGCGCTTCTGCTCGTACATCTTCTGCCCGTAGCGTTGCCGCCGGGCGAGCGTGACGTGCGCCGCCGCCAATTCGCGTGCCTGGCGCCGCACGTCGTTACGGGCGTCCCGCACTGCGGCCCGTGCCGCCTCCTGCTCCTCCGCGACGATCCGTTCGTACTCGCTGAATCCGCCGCCGAACAGGCGCAGAGCCCCGTTGCGCAGTTCGGCGATCGAGTCCATGCGGTCGAGCAGTTCCCGGTCGTGCCCGGCGACGAGCACCGTGCCGGGGAACCGGTCGAGCGCATCCTGCAGGCGCGCACGTCCGTCGGCGTCGAGATTGTTCGTCGGCTCGTCGAGCAACAGCGCGTCCGGCTCGTCGAGCAGGCGTGCGGTGAAGGCGAGCAGCACCGTCTCCCCGCCGGAGAGCTGACCGACGGTGCGGTCGAAATCCCCGACGTCGTGCAGGATCCGGTCGAGGCCGACGCGATGCATGAGCGCAAGAGCGCGGTCCTCGATGTCCCACCGATCGGCTACGACCTCGAAGTCCCGATCGTCGAACGATCCTGATTCGATGCGGCGCAGGGACTTTCGGATATCTCCGATGCCGAGGACGGAATCGACCGGCACCGTCGGATCGAGGGTCACGTCCTGAGGGAGGTAGGCGACCCGTCCCCGCACCGTCGACGAACCGGAGGTCGGGCGGAGTTCACCCGCGATCAACCGGAGCAGGGTGGTCTTCCCACTTCCGTTGCGTCCCACCAGGCCGATCCGCCCCGCCGGGACGACGGCGTCGAGATCCTGCACGGCGATGGTGCCGTCCGGATGGGCGTAGGAGAGTGCGGACAGCGTGATACCGGATGAAGACATGATGGCTCCCGAAGGGTGAGGGTCGATTGCGCGCGTGCGCGGGGGACGGGACCTCTCACAGGAGCAACGGACTTCTCCGATCGACGGGTACGGGATGCGAACACCATGGTGAGCCCGCACCGTCCGGGATGCAACCGAATATTTCACCCCGACTCCTACCTGCGATAACAGGCACGGGCTCGAAAGTGCAGGCATGATCGGGACCGTGTGGATCCGACTGATCGGTATGGGAGTCGCGACAGTCACGGTGCTGTCGCTGTCGGCGTGTGCCTTCGGCCCCGATCAGCCCGAGACGATCGCGGAGGAGTTCGCTGCCGCTCTCGACGCCGGCGATGTCTCCGGAGCGGCAGCGCTGACCACCGATCCGGTGGCCGCGGAGTCCGCGATCGATGTCCTCTTCGCCGGCCTCGGCCACGACGACCCGACCGTGAGTGTCGCGGGGACGGGCGACGGCGACACCTTCGACCTCGACGTGACGTGGAGCTTCGGGGAGGGCCGCGACTGGTCGTACCGCACCACCGGCAGCGCGACGGAGGACCCCGAGGCCGACGCGTGGCGGGTCCGCTGGGACCCCACGGTGCTGTCACCGGAACTGGCGGGCGGCGCGTCGCTGGAGTATCTGACCACCGTCGGCGCCCCGCCGACGATCTTCGACCGGGCCGGGCGGCCGCTCATGGGGGAGCAGGTCGTCACCGTCGTGAACCTGGATGCCACCGCCGATCCCGCCGCGGTCGCTCCCGTGCTGGCCACGGTCGTTCCGACGATCACGGCGGAGAGTCTCGCCGAGCAGGTCGCGGTGGCCGCCGGCGGCGCTGCGGGAGTGATCACGCTGCGTGAGGAGGACCTCGCACCGATCGAGGATCGCCTCGCCGCGCTGCCCGGCGTGACGCTCGTGCCGCAGACCCGTCTGCTCACCACCGAGCGCGACCTCGCCTCGCCCGTGTGGTCCGGCCTCGCCGAACTGTGGCAGGAGGGGCAGGACGCCTCGGCCGGCTGGGTGATCCGGCGGGTCGCGGCGGACGGCACGACGAGCCAGGTCGCTGGCGAAGCCGGACCGGAGGCACCCGACCTGACCAGCGCGATCGACCTCGACCTGCAGCGACGGGCCGAGGAGGTCCTCGCGGGTTTCGACACGCCCGCGGTGATCGTCGGGATCGAACCCTCGACGGGCGCGATCCGCACGATGGCCCAGAACGACGCGGCCGACGCCGAGGGGCCGATCGCCGCGACCGGCCTCTATCCGCCGGGGTCGACGTTCAAGGTGGTGACGACGGCGGCGGCGCTCGATGCCGGGCTCGCCGAACCCGACACCGTGCTGCCGTGCCCGGGCGTCGCATCGGTCGGCTCCCGAACGATCCCGAACGACGAGAACTTCGATCTCGGCCCCGTGCCGCTGCACACCGCGTTCGCGTTCTCGTGCAATACGACCATGGGGCAGCTCGCTCTGGACCTGCCGCCCGACGCCCTGCGCGCCACCGCGGAACGCTTCGGTCTCGGCATCGATTACGTCACGCCCGGTCTCGTCACGGTCACGGGTAACGTGCCGGTCGCAGACACCGATGCTGCCCGCGTGGAGGCAGCGATCGGACAAGGTCGGGTGACGGCGTCGCCTTTCGGGATGGCGCTGGTCGCAGCCTCGGCGGCGAACGGCCGCACGCCGGTTCCGACGATCGTGGAGGGGCAGCCGGCGACCGCGGATCGGGAGGCCGAACCGATGCCCGGGGACGTGCTGACGGCACTGCGAGAGATGATGCGCGAGACTGTGATCGAGGGTACAGCCGGCACGTTGCGCGACATTCCCGATCTGGCGGGGAAGACGGGGACGGCGGAGTACGGTGACAACGTCGGGGCGCACGGCTGGTTTATCGGATCACAGGATAATCTTGCCTTTGCGGTGTTCGTGTCGGGGGCGGACGGCTCCGCCCCTGCCGTCGAGGCGGCGGGGCGATGGCTGAGGGGGTAGGACGGGTGGCGCAATTGTGATGTGTTCGTGCACAACGCGTGCTGGTGTCTCGTGTGACTGAAGTGAAGGTTGTTACATATGAGATTTCGTGATTGGCGGGGGAAGCGGGGGCGCATCGTCGCGCTGGCCGTGTGCCTCGTCGTGGCTGTCGTCGCTCTGACGACGGTTGTGTTCTCGGATTCTCGAAGCGAGGCGCAACGCCTCGTCGACGACTTCGTTGCCGCCCTCGACGATCGTGATGCGGGCGCAGCGGCGGCCCTGACCTCCTACCCGAACGCGGCGGAGGAAACGATCTCGCAGATGTACGACGGTCTGTCCGACGGCACCGTCGACTACGACGTCACCCAGCTGGTCGAACTCAACGACGACTCGGGATACTTCACGCTCTCCGCCGGCTGGAATTTCGGTGAGGGCAAGGACTGGTCGTATCAGGTCACCGGTTCGGTGCGGAAGCTCGCCGTCGGCTGGCGTGTGTCCTGGGACCCGGAGGTCGTCGTCCCCGACCTGTCCGGCGGACGCACCGTCCACCACGTGCGCACCGACGCCGCGCCGCCGAAGATCTTCGACCGCACGGGCCGCCTCCTCATGGAGGAACAGACCATCAACGCCGTGGTGCTCGACCCGGCGGCGATGCCCGACCCCGTCGACACCACCACTCGTCTCGCGGCGGTTCTCGAGCCGGTCGCACCCGTCATCACCGCCCAGCTGATGCAGGAGCGGATGGCGGAGAACCCCGGAAACCGGATCACCGCGGTCAAGCTCCGCGACCAGGACTACCAGTTCCTCGAGGGCGGCATCGTGTCGATCCCCGGGGTCGAGGTGCTCACGACACCCACCCTGATCAGCGCCGATCGGCGGATCTCCACGCCGCTGCTCGACTCGCTGCGCTCGGCCTGGCAGCTCGAACGCGACCGGACGGCAGGCTGGGCGGTCACCCTCGAGGATCCCGAGGAGGGCCCGATCCAGGTGGCGGGCTTCCAGGGCCCGCCGCCTCCGGACCTGCAGGCGACCGTCGACTCCCAGGTGCAGCTCGCCGCGAAGGAAGCGGTCGTCACCGCAGGTACCCCGGCCGCGGTGGTCGCCATCCAGCCCTCGACCGGTGGCATCCTCGCCGCCGACGTCAACAACTGGGCCATGGAACTCGGTCCCGTCATCACCCACGGTCTCTACCCGGCCGGCGGCGTTCTCGATCCGGTCCGGCTCGCGGCCGGCCTCGAGCGCGGCGTCGATCCGAACGACGTGGGATCCGATGACGTCGCCTCGACCGCCCGTCGCCTCGGCCTCGGCGTCGACTACGACGTGCCGGGCTTCGAGTTCGAGACCTCGCAGATCGGGCACAACCGCTCCGGAGTTGTCCAGTTCGCTGGATCGGATTCCGACGAGAACCTGATCACGCCGCTCGGCGCCGCGGTGCTGGCCGCCTCGGTCGCACGGGGCAGCGTCGCTGCCCCGACGCTCGTGCAGGGCCAGGAGACGGTCGTCCACGACGCCCCCGAGGCGCTGCCCGGTTCTGTGATCGACGCCCTGCGCGGCATGATGATCGACAACGTGCAGAACGGTCCGGCGTCCTTCCTCCGCGGACACGCCGGTCTCGCGGGTATCGCCGCGGCGAGCGGTGAGGACCGCTGGTTCTTCGGCTACACCGGCGGCGACCTGGCCTTCGCGGTCTTCGTCGCCGATGCCGACGGCGGCGACCGCGCGATCAAGATGGCCGACACCTTCCTGCGCAAGCTCGGAGAACCCCTGCTCGGGGAGTGATCGGCCGGAGGCCGGTCCATGGTGCGCTGATCGGCCGGAGGCCGGTCCGCGGCGTACAGGTACGTTGAGCGACCGTGACCGTCCTCGACCTGGCACTGCTCGTGGTTGCCGGATTCTTCGCGGGTGTCGTCGGGTTCGTCACCGGCCTGGCGTCGATCGTCTCGTATCCGGCGTTGCTCGCCGTCGGCCTCCCGCCGGTCGCGGCGAACGTCACCAACACCGTCGCGATGGTCGGTGTGGGTGTCGGGGCGCTGACCAATTCGGCGCAGGAGGTCGTCGACACCGGCCCCCGCGTGTGGTGGTGGACGCTCTACGCCGCGCTCGGCGGCGTGGTCGGCGCGGCTGTCCTGCTCGTCGCGCCGCCCGACTCGTTCGAGGCGATCGTTCCGGGTTTCGTCGCGCTCGCCGCTCTCGCGCTGCTGCTCCAACCACGCATCCGCACCCTGGCCGGCGGTCGCGACCTGCCGCGGGTGTTCTCCGTGGCGGTCTTCGTCGTCGCGGTCTACGGCGGATACTTCGGTGCCGGCGCCGGCGTCGTCTTCTACGCGCTGGTGCTTATCTGCACGTCCGAGCAGATTTGGCGCGCGAGCATCCTCAAGAGCTACCTGCTCGGCGTCGCCAACCTGGTCGCGGCGATCGGGTTCGCAGTCTTCGGACCCGTGCACTGGGGTGCGGCGGCCGCCATGGCCGTCGGCGCGTTCGCGGGTGGCTACTGCGGTCCGCCGCTCGTGCGGCGCATACCCCCGAACCTGCTGCGCGTGGGTGTCGCGCTCGCAGGGTTCGGGTTGGCGGTATGGCTCGCTCTCCGCTGAGCAGCGTCCTGTGCAGTGGTGGCTACTGCACGCCGTGCATGAGCTTTTTGATGTGCGGCGCGAAGAGGGCCAGCACGATGCCCACTGCGATCGACGCTCCGCCGATCCACAGGTAGTACGGCACCTCGTTGTTCTCGTCGTAGAACCCCGCGAGGGTGCCGGCCATGGCCGTACCGCATGCGACGGACAGGTAGAACAACGCGACCATCTGCGTGTGGAAGTTCTTCGGCGCGAGCTTCGTCGACAGCGACAGTCCGACGGGGGACAGGAACAGCTCGGCGAAGGTGAACAGCAGCAGGATGAAGACCAGTCCGAGCAGCGGAGCGCTGTTGGGGCCGCCACCGGCCATGGGGATGAAGCACAGGAAGGCGATGCCCATGATGATCGTGCCTGCGGCGAACTTGATGGGCGACGAGGGCTGACGCGGTCCGAGTTTGGTCCACACGGCGGCGAAGACACCCGCGAACAGGATGATGAAGACCGGGTTGATCGACTGCACCCAGGACGGCGGGAACTCCCACCCGAACAGATTACGGTCCAGGCGTGTGTCGGCGTAGACGGCGACCATCGTGAACTGTTGCTGGAAGAGCGACCAGAACACCGCGCTCGCGATGAACATCGGGATGAACGACAGCACCCGGCTGCGCTCGACCGGCGTGATCTGCTTGCTCGACAGCATGAGGACGAAGTAGGTGATCGTCGCGATGATGGTCAGGGCGACGACGATGTCGGACATGTTGCTCGTCGTGACGAGGCCGGTCAGCGCGGCGACCGCGATGAGGACCACGGCGACCAGACCGATCCCGGCGGCTTTCGTGCGCGTCTCGGCGGGAAGCGGATGGGGTGGCACCTTGCCGATGTCGCCGAGATGCTTGCGGTAGATCGTGTACTGCAGCAGGCCGAGGAACATGCCGACCGCGGCGAGACCGAAGCCCCAGTGGAAGCCGTAACGCGTCTGTAGGAAGCCGGTGAGCAGCGGGCCGACGAGCGCGCCGATGTTCACGCCCATGTAGAAGATGGAGAAACCGGCGTCGCGTCGCGGGTCCTGCTCGTCGTAGAGATCGCCGACGATCGACGTCGCCGTGGCCTTCAGACCACCGCTACCGAACGCGACCAGCACCAGGCCGATACCCACCCCGACGAAACCGGGCAGCACCGCGAGCGCGATGTGGCCGAACATGATGAGCACGGCGCTGTAGAACAGGGTCCGTTCGGAACCCAGCAGCCGGTCGGCGATCCACGCCCCGAGAATCGTCGACAGGTAGACCGTGCCGCCGTAGGCGCCGACGATGGAGGTCGCAGCCCCCTGGCTGATCCCCAGCCCGCCCTCGGATGCCGAGTAGTACAGGTAGTAGATCAGGATGCCCTGCATGCCGTAGAAGGAGAATCGCTCCCACATCTCGACACCGAACAGGTTGGCCAGGGGTAGTGGCTGACCGAAGAACCGATGGTCGGATCGCGACCCGGTCAGAGTAGGTGGTTCCAGCGTGGACATGATCTCCACTGTTCCACCGCACGGGGCGCGAGCGCGAAAAATTCGCGTATCCCGCGGTCGCAGATCACACTTCGCGTGCGAGTGCGAGAGCTGCGACCGGAGGGTCGGTACCGGTCGACCTCGGCGAGGTCAGTGAGCGTCGACCTTGCGGTGCTGGAGCAGTCCGACGACCACGCGCCAGCCCACCAGGAACAGGCCCAAGAAGATCGTCGCGACGATGATGAAGGCGGTTGCGGTGCCCTGACCGGTGACGGCCCGCAGCAGCATCCCCACGACGAGGGTGCTCACCCACACGAGCAGTCCGGTGGGAACGGCCGCGAAGGCGTCGAACTTGTCGCGGTAGAGCCACGCGGTGAAGAACCATCCGACGGTGAGGCCGCCGAGGAACGGCCACGCCGTTCCTGCGAGCCCCACGAGATCGAGCACTTCGTCGTGACTGGAACGACCGAGCACGGCGAATACGACGACGAGAACGACGTCGATCGCCAACGCCGGGATGTACTTCTTCACGGGTCCAGAGTAGCGGCGGCGCGGGGCGCGTCGGAATCTCCGGCGCGTGCTCTCGAGCACGATCCGGACCGGTAGAGCGGGTGGAACGCGGCAGCGCCCCTGCCGGAGCAGGGGCGCTGTCTGTGCGAGAGGGGTCAGGCCTGCAGGACGGCCTCGATCTCGAGGGTGATGGTGATCTTGTCGCCGACGACGGCTCCGCCGCCTTCGAGCGGCATTTCGATGCTGATGCCGAAATCCTTGCGGTTGATGACGGTGGTGGCCTCGAAGCCGGCGACCGGGCCCTGGCCCATGCCGGGGTTGACGCCGTTGAACTCGAGCTTCAGGTCGACCGGGCGGGTGACGCCGTGGAGCGTGAAGTCGCCCGTGACGATGTAGTTATCACCGTCGGCACGCACGTCGGTCGAGGTGAAGGTGGCGACGGGGAACTGCTCGGCGTCGAAGAAGTCGGCGGAGCGGATGTGCGCGTCGCGGTCGGCGTTCTTGGTGTTGATCGACTTGACGTCGATCTCGGCGTTCACCGATGCGGTGCCGTCCTCGGCGACGGTGATGGCGCCGGAGAAGTTCTCGAAGGTGCCGCGAACCTTGCTGACGACGAGGTGCCGGACGGTGAAGCCCACGTTCGAGTGGACGGGATCGATGGCCCAGGTGCCGGTGGTCAGGCCGGGGAAGGTGGTGGTGGTGGTCGTCATGGTGGTCCTCCTCGATGGTCAAACTTTCAACTGCTTGTCGACAATCATGCCACCAAATAGTTGCATGCGCAACTACATCGTGAGGTGGATCACGCCGGCTCGGGATTCTCGACCGGACGACGCCGCCGCTCCAGGGTGCTGCGCTCGTGTTCTGCGCGCTCGGCGATCGGATCGATCTCGTCGGGTCCGTTGCCCCGGTACATCGCGGCGACGGTGGCCCAGCCCGCCAGGGCCACGAACGCGAAGCTCACCATCCGATACACGAAGACCGCTGCCAGCGACTGCGACGCGCTCAGCCCGGCAGCGGTGAGCGTCGCGATGAGGGTGCCGTCCACGAATCCGAGGCCGCCCGGTGCGAGCGGCACGCTGCCCACGGCCTTCGCCGCCGCGAACGCGATGAACAACCCCGCCACCGACGGAGAGCCGCCGACAGCCCAGCACGCCAGTCCGAGGCACGCGACATCGGCTGCACGGTGCACGGCCGACCACGCCACCGCGGCCACACCGTCGCGACGCGCGAGTTCGACGGACTCGAGCTGCGCGAGGGTGCGTTCGAAGACGTCGAAGCCGGTGTCCCTCGGCTTCCTCGTGATGCGGTTGACCCGACGGAGCACCCACGTGCCCGCCGCCTCGATCGACGTGGGGTTCTTCGCGACGTACCGCAGGCCGAAAATCAACGCGATCGCGCCCGCGAGCGACAACACGAGAGTGACGGGGCTGATCCGGCTGCCCACCGCGAACGCACCGATCATGCCCACCGACGCCAGGGTCACGGCCGCGATGACGCCGGAAACCGCGAGTTGCCACGAGGCGACCACGGGGGTCGCACCCCACTTGCGGGTCTGCTTGTAGGTGAAGGCCGTGGAGAAGACCGGACCTGCGGGCAGGGTCACCGCCATCGCCGTGCTGCCGTAGATCACCGACGCCGAACGCCAGTGCCCGACGCGCACCCCGCCGGCGCGGAGCAGTCGCTGCTGCACTCCCGCGAAGCCGCTGAGGGAGATCATCTGCGCCAGCACGGCCGCCGCGAACCAGCCCCAGTGCATCTCCGTGACCGCGCGCCACGAGTCGCTCATCGTCGGCCACAGGTAGATCGCCTCGACCGTCAGCAGAGCCACGAGGGCGATCGCCGACACCCACTTGATCCACCGGAACGAGCCCCGACGCGGCGTGGCGTCGGGGCATGGAGGATCGTCGTGCGGCTGCGCCACGCTGTTCACCGTAACCGACCCTCGGGTCACGAAGAGGGCGCTGTGGCCGTTCCGCGTCGTTCGCGGGTGTCGCGGGACGGACCGTCACTCGTCCGTCGAAGTGTTCGATTCGTCCGTCCCGTTCGCTTCTCCGGGGGCTCCGGGATAGCGAACCGGCCATGCGAGATGGGTCATCCGCCGCCGGCCGCGAAGCTGCACCTCGTCGCCGAGTTCCCAGTGGCTGCGCTCCTCGTCGTCCGCGAAGTACAACGCGCTCGACGACGCGAGAACCCTACTCGGACGCAGTTTCGCCAGCTCGGTCAGGCGCGAGGCCTCGTTGACCGGGTCGCCGATCACCGTGTACTCGAAGCGCTCCGCCGCGCCGATGTTGCCGGCCACCGCGAGTCCCGCCGACACGCCGATCCCGACATCGAGTCCGGTGATCTCGTCCAGAGCGAAACGCAGTTCGCGGGCCGCCGCGAGCGCCGCCGTGGGGGCGTCCGGCCGGTCGAGGGGAGCGCCGAAGATCACCAATGCCGCGTCGCCCATGAACTTGTTGACGAAGCCGTGATGATGGTCGACCACCTCGACGACGACACGAAAGAACTCGTTGAGCAGTTCGACGACCTCGCTCGGTGGGCGCTCGGCGGCCGTCGCCGTCGAACCCACCATGTCGACGAACAGCACCGCGACGTAGCGCGTCTCACCACCGAGCTCGGTGCCGTACTGCAGGGCCCGGCGCGCGACGTCCTCACCGACGTGCTGACCGAACAACTCCCGCAGACGCCGGCGTTCGTCGGACTCGGCCATCATGCGGTTGAAGCCGACCTGTAGGCGTCCGATCTCACTGCCGTCGAACACCTCGACCTGCACTCCCGAGGCGCCGCGCTGCACGCGTTCGATCGCCCAGCGCAACTGCTTGATCGGGTCGGAGATCTGCGCCGACGTCAGCAGCGACAACACGAGCGCGAGACCGATCGACGTCACCGCGAGGGCGAGCACGGACAGGGCGAGCGCGTCGGCGTCGAAGTCGGTGTTGGCGCTCAACTGCGTCACGCACAGCAGCACGATCCCGGCGACCGGCATGAGCGTGCCCAGGCCCCAGGTCATGGCCAGGCGCGTGCCGACGCCGGGAGCCATCGTCCGGTCGAAGTTCCCCTCGCTCAGCGCCCGCGCGGCGACCGGCCGCAGGATGCGTTCACCGAGCATGTAGGTGAAACCGAAGGTGCTGGTCGCGGCCATCGCGACGGTGACCGAGACCGCCACCGCGAGCGACGGCATCTCCTCGGCGGTGAGGAAGACGAAGAGCACGCCGCCGAGCAGCCACAGACCGAGGTGCACGATCGCCTGTCGCAGCGGGGCGTGCAGGGCCGCCATCTGTTCGGCCCGGGTGGGCGGGCCGCCGCGGAGCTGCCACCGGACGACAGAGCGCAGCGTGATCGCTGCGGCGCCGAGGCTCACGATGCCGGCGAAGACCAGGTACACCGCGAAGACCGCGAAGTTGCGGACCCGATCCGCGATGATGGCGTCGGTCTCGGCGATGGGGACGCCGTACCGGACGAAGGCGAACACGAGCATCGCACCGAACAGGTTCGACGCGCCCATGGAGACCATGTAGAGCGGCCAACGACTCCGCAAGGTGGCGGCGACAGCTCGGTACGACCTCAGCACGACTTCAAATCAAACCACTGTGCGGACGGTCACAGGATGGGGCGGTCACTGTTGGAGGCGCGGAGTGGTTGGATTCACTCGCCCCACCTACTGTGACGAAAGGTGCGAAACGTACACATGAGGCCGCCTCCGACCGGTCCCGACGCGGATGCACCCCTGTGGCGGGCCGCCCAGGTCTTCCGGCTCGTGACCGTCGCATATGCGGTGGGATCGCAGTTCTCGACCGTCGTGAACTACACCCGTCCGGGCTTGTCGTGGTTCTTCACCGGGGTGCTCGTGACGTGGTCGCTCGTCTCGGCGGTGTTGCTCTCCCGCGAGGCACGACTGCGCCGCACGGTCACCGTGGTGGACCAGATCCTCGCCGTCGCGTTGATGGCGGCGACCCGGCTGGTCGCCGACCACGACTGGTACAGCAACCACCAGACCATGCCCACCACGCTGTGGGTCGCCAACGCCGTGCTGTCGGCCGCGATCCTCGGCGGTCCGCTCACGGGCATCGGCTCGGCGCTGCTGATGTCCGTCGTCAGCGCGGTGGTGCGCGACCAGATCAACCTCGACCTGTGGCGCGACGCGACGGCGCCGGTGCTCGTCGCGTGCGGTGTGGCAATGGGTTTCGCCACCACCACCGCGCGCAGTGCGCACCGGCAACTCGAGCAGGCCGTGCGCGTGGCAGCGGCCACCGAGGAACGGGACCGGCTCGCCCGGCAGGTGCACGACGGCGTGCTGCAGGTGCTCGCGCTCGTGCAGCGGCGCGGACTCGAGCTGGGCGGTGATGCGACGGAACTCGCCGAGTTGGCCCGCGAACAGGAGACCGCGCTGCGGCAGCTGATCTCCGAACAGGACACCGACGTCGACCGCGGCGGTGAGCATGCCGACCTCACCGCCCTCGTCCGGGCCAGGGCCGGGACCGGTGCGACGGTGTCCGCCCCCGCCGGCCCGATCATGATCCCGCGGGATCGAGCGGAGGAACTCGCGGCGCTCACGACAGCGGCGCTGTCGAACACGCAACTGCACGCCGGCGCCGGTGCCGCCGCCTACATCCTCCTCGAGGATCTCGGCGACGAGATCGTACTCAGCATCCGGGACGACGGCGTCGGGATCGAACCGGGCAGACTCGACGAAGCTCGCGAACAGGGACGCATGGGGGTGTCCAAGTCGATCGTCGGGCGAGCGGAATGGCTCGGCGGCGTCGCACTGCTCGACAGCGATGTAGGCGAAGGAACCGAATGGGAGATCCGGGTACCGAAGGGGAATGAGTGGCCGAGATCAGCGCGGAAACACACGAGAACAGCACAGAGGAACGCAGCACCGTCAGCGTGATGGTGGTCGACGACCACCCGATCTGGCGCAACGCCGTCGGACGTGACCTCGAGGAGGCCGGGTTCACCGTCGTCGCCGAGGCCGACGGTGTCGCGAGCGCCGCGCGCCGTGCCGCCGTCGTCCGCCCCGACGTCGTGCTCATGGACATGGCGATGCCCGACGGCACCGGCACCGAGGCGACCCGCGCGGTCCTCGAGGTCTCCCCGGACAGCCGGGTGCTGGTCCTGTCGGCGTCCTCCGAACGCGACGACGTCCTCGGCGCGGTCAAGGCGGGCGCGTCCGGCTATCTCGTGAAGAGCGCCTCGGTGCACGAACTCGTCGACGCCGTCCTCGCGACCGCGCGGGGACAGGCCGTCTTCACCCCCGGACTGGCCGGGCTCGTGCTCGGCGAGTACCGCCGGATGTCGAACGACGTCGCCGACCGGAGACCCCCACCGACCCTGACCGGCCGGGAGACCGAAGTGTTGCGTCTCGTCGCGAAAGGGTTGTCGGCGAAACAGATCGCAGCGCGACTGACGCTCAGCCACCGCACGGTGGAGAACCACGTCCAAGCGGCGCTACGCAAACTGCAGCTCGCCAACCGCGTCGAACTCACCCGCTACGTCATCGAACAGGGCCTCGAATAGCGCTCCGCACAGTGGCTCCGACGACTTCGGAGGCATACCGTTCGTCCCGTTAAGCTCAGGGCATGGAACCGAAGGATCTGCGGGTGTCGGACGCCGAGCGCGAGCACGTCGGCGAACTTCTGCAGCGGGCGGTCGGGCAGGGAATGCTCTCGCTCGGGGAGTTCACCGAACGGATGGACACCGTCCTCGCGGCCAAGACCCGAGGCGACCTGAACCAGGTGCTCGTCGACCTGCCCGGTATCCAGATCCGGCCCGAGTTCCAGGAGCAGAATCTGCCGGGCATGTCGCAGGCGCACTATCCGGCGCCGAGTGCGGCCGGCTACCCCGCGCCGAGTGCAGCTGCTTTCCCCGCGACCGGCCAGGGCGCTCCTCTCGTGATCAAGGGCCGCGTCTCCGGCATCGAACGCAAGGGTCGCTGGCACGTGCCGCCCGCCGTCGTTCTCGACACCGTCGCGTCCTCCGTGACCCTCGATTTCACCGAAGCGGTGATGCAGACGCAGGTCGTGCGGATCGACGTGAGCGACTACCTCAGCTCGATCAACATCGTGCTCCCCGCCGAGGCCACGGCCGACGTCAACGGCGTCGAGAACGTCGCGTCGAGCGTGTCGTCGAAGGTGCGCGGCGGAGCGCCGTACGGACCGCTGCACGTCGTGGTGACAGGCAAGGTCCGCGGCGGGAGCTTCAACGTCACCCATCCGCTGTCCACGCGGCTGCGGAAGTTCTTCAACGGCAGCTGACCCCGGAAACACCCGAGGCGACCCGCTCTGCGGGTCGCCTCGGGTTCGTTCGTCAGATCAGTCGCGACGCTGCCGGGCGATCAGCTCACTGACGCTGATCGAACGGCCGCTGTCGGGACCGTGGCGTCCACGCCTCCGCGACTCCGCGTCGTTCTGCTCCGGCTGCGATTCGTCCGCTCGCGCTTCCGGCCGCTCGCCGGCCGGGCGGGGCGGCTGCTCCGGACCACGGGACCGGGAGGGCAGAGGCGGACGGGGACCGTTCTGTGTCGGCGGCTGCATGCCCTGCGTCGGCGGCTGCTGAGTGCCCGGCACGGGCGGTCGGGCAGGTCCCTGCGCCGGAGGTCGCTGGGCCTCCGATGTCGGGGGACGTTGCGAGTCCGGCGCCGAGGGGCGCGGTGCGTCGGAAGTGGGCCTCGGTCGCTGGGCCGAAGACTCCCCGCCGGGCGACGTACGGCGCAACTGCGACAGCCAGTTCTCGATCGCCTGCGGATCCCGTCCACGACCGGTGCCGGGTTCGCTCGGACGCGGAGCCGGGGCACCGGGCAGAGCTTCCGCATCGCCCGGGACAGCGGGCGGTCGGATGAAGGACTGCGGCAGCGGCGGCGGAACCTCCCCGCGCTGACGGCGGGGGAGCGGAGGCACCGACGACGGCGACGACGGGTCGGACGCACCGCGCTGTGTGGCATCGAGCGCACCGCGCTGTGTCTGATCGAGCGCACCGCGCTGTGTCTGATCGAGCGCACCGCGCTGTGTCTGATCGAGCGCACCGCGCTGCGTGACATCGCGCTGCGGCATCTCGGGGGCACGACGTTCGGGCTTCTCCGGGACACCCTTCTCCGGGCCTCCGAGCCCCGGAAGAGCCGAGCCGTTGCGCTCGTCCACCGGCGGCCGACCCTCCGGGCGACGACGCGGCTCTGGGATCGGACGCGACGGACGCCCCGGACCCGTACCGGGCTGCTCCGGACGGCTCGCCGGCATCGGACGCCCGGCTGCGGGCGGCACCCGTTCGCCGTTCCGCGGAGCAGCAGCAGGGGGACGACCGGACGCGGGCGCGGCCGGACGGACCGGGGGGCGGCCCGGGGCCTGCCGTCGCACCGGCGGCGGCGTGAGATCGCGGAGCTTGCGCTGTTCGGCGGCCGGCCTCGGCGGAGCGATCTTGGGCAGCGGCTGCGTGAGGTCGGAGCCGCCCTCGAAGGCACCTGCCGGGAAGCGGTGCGCGCCCGTGGCCGCGACCGTCGCCGGCCCGAACATGCCGACGGTGATGAGTTCGGGAACGTCCTCGGGCATCAGTTCGTCGGCGAGGATCGGCTCGCCCAAGCCGATCTTCTCCTGGATCCGCTTCATCCACGCCGGAGCCCACCAGCAGTCGTCGCCGAGCAGTTTCATCACGGCGGGCACGAGGAACATGCGGATGACGGTCGCGTCGATGATCAGCGCGGCGATCATGCCGAACGCGATGTACTTCATCATCACCAGCTCCGAGAACCCGAAGGCACCGGTGACGACGATGAGGATCAGGGCGGCCGCGGTGATGATGCGACCGGTGTGGGCGGTACCGATACGGATCGACTCGGTGGTGCTCGCCCCCATCGATCTCGCCTCGACCATTCTGGAGAGCAGGAACACCTCGTAGTCGGTCGACAGGCCGTACACGATCGCGATGATCAGCACGAGCACCGGCGACATGATCGGCCCCGGGGTGAAGTTGAGCAGGTCGGCGCCGTTGCCGTCGATGAAGATCCAGGTGAGGATGCCCAGCGTCGAGCCGAGACCCAGGGCGCTCATCAACACGGCCTTGACCGGCAGCACGAGCGAGCCGAACGCCAGGAACATCAGCAACGTCGTCAACAGCACGACGACCACGACCATCAGCGGCAGGGTCTCGAGCAGGGCCCCGATGGAGTCCTGCTCGATCGCCGGGGTGCCGCCGACGAGCACTTCGACACCCTCGGGCCATTCGGCTGCGTGCAGGTACTCGACGGTGTCGGCGGACTCGTTGCGGTCGGTCAGACCGGCCTTGAGCACACGGACGCCGTCCTTCGCGGGGCCGGTGATCTGGAACTTCTCGACGAGGCCGGGAGCTTCGCTGGCCGTCGTGATGATCTTGTTGAGGTCGCCGCCCTCGGCGCCGCGGACCACGAGCTTGACCGGCTCGGCGCGCTGGCCGGGGAACAGTTCGTCGAAGGTCTCCTGCGCGACGCGCGTGGGGTGCTCGGGCGGCAGGTAGGTCTCGTTGATGCCGCCGAACTTGATGCCGGTCAGCGGCATGATGAGCAGCAGCAGGCCGATGACCGTCGGGATGGTCACCTTCATCGGGTTGACCATCACCCAGCGGCACAGGCGGCCGAGGAAACTGTTCTCGACCTGCTCGTTCGACTGGATCTGCCCGAAGCGTTTCATGCCGAACTTGTCGATGCGCCTGCCGAGGATGCTCAGGATGGCGGGCAGGATCGTGATCGACAGCAGGGCAGCCAGTGAGACCGCCGAGATCGCGCCGTAGGCGACCGACTTGAGGAAGCCCTGCGGGAACAGCACGAGACCACCGAGGCTGGTGACGACCATCGTCGCCGAGAACACCACCGTGCGACCTGCGGTGACGACGGTGCGTCGCACCGCCGCCGGGGTGTCGTAACCTTCGGCGAGTTCCTCACGGAACCGCGACACCATGAACAGGCCGTAGTCGATCGCCAGGCCCAGGCCGATCAGTGAGACGACCGGTGCGACGAACGAGTTGACCTCGGTGAAGTTGGTGATCAACCGGACGATGCCGTTCGCCGCGACGATCGTGAGACCACCGGTGATCAGCGGGAGAGCGGCCGCGACGACGCCACCGAAGACGAAGAACAACAGGATGCCGACGGCCGGGATCGCGAGGATCTCCATGCGCTTGATGTCGTTGGCCATCGTGTCGTTCAGTGCGCCGGAGATCGGCTGCAGACCGGCGAGCTGCACGTCGACGCCGTCGATGTAGAAGGCGTCCTTGATCTCGCGGAAGTTGCCGGTCAGCTCCGTGTCGTCCTCGCCGGCGATCGCGACCGACGCGATCGCGTGCTGACGCGACGGATCGGCCAGCGACGGCAGCGACGGCGCGTCGTCGGTGGGCCAGTACGCACCGTTGATCTTGAGGATTTCGTCGGGATGCTCGGCGACCAGCGAGTTCAGGCTGTCGGTGACCTTCGCCGCGAACTCGGGATCGTCGACCGTGCTGCCCTCGGGTGCCGTGTACAGCACCAGCACGTCGCCCGCGGTGTCGCGGCCGAAGGTGCCGTCGGCGAGCTTGGCAGCGGCGACGGACTCCGAACCGGGATCGTCCCAGCCGCTCTGGCTGAGGTGATCGTTCAGGCTCAGCCCGTACCCGGCGAGCGCGAGCAACCCCGCGACCATCACCGCAATGACGGTGAAGCGCGCGCGGTAGACGAGCTCTCCCCAACGGTCGAACACGTAAGTCTCCTATTCGGCGACGCTCTTGCGCCCCACCAGGAGAGCAGAAAGCGGTCGGAACGGCTGCAGCCAGGCACCCTCGTCGGGCAGCGATTCCAGGCTGACGCGGGGCAGCGGTTCGCGGAACACACCGGGAATGTCCTCGAGATCGAGGAACTGGATGATCTCGGAGGTCACCGCCCAGCTGGCGTGCTCGCGGAAACCGAGCACCTGGGTCGCGATGCCCTCCTGTGCGAGCCGCTCGAGGGGTTCACGGAACGCCTGCCCGTCGGCGGAGGCCACCATGACACCCGCGAGACCTTCCCGGTGCCTCAGCTCGATGTGGTCCAGCATGTCGGAGTCGACATCGCTGTCCTCGTCGATCTTCGGCTTGGCGAACACCGCGAAGCCCACATTACGCAAGGCCTCGACCCAGGGGCGGACGACGTCCGCGCTGCCGGGGGCGATATTGGTGAACACCGTGGCTTCGGGTTCGAGGGTCGCGGAGTGCAGACGCGACAGTTCGGCGGTGCGTCCGAGCAGCCACCGGCCGAGAGCGTCGAAGCGCGGGCGGTAGGCCGCGGTGGGCCGGCCGCCGAGGATCGCGCCGAGGCCCATGTCGAGGTTGGGTGCGTCCCAGACGAGCAGGACCTTTCGGACCGGCTCGACACCGTCGATCGCGGAGGGGTCGGTCACGCCGGGAAGCTCTTCATGGACACTCATGCTCCGATCTTCCCCCAGACGAACTCGTTGATAGCGCTACCCACCTGGTGTGCCTTGTCCTCGAACTTGGTGACGGGGCGTTCGAGGCTGATCGGGGAGGTGCCGGTGAAGCGGGCGAGGCGCGGTTCGGCATCGCCCACCTCGGCGATGGCCTCGGCGTAATCGGCGTGGTCGGTGGCCACGTGCAGCACTCCACCGGGCTTCAATCGGTCGGCGATCAGGGCGAACGTCGGGGCCTGCAGGAGTCGGCGCTTGTGGTGGCGGGCCTTGGGCCACGGATCCGGGAAGAACACCCGCACGCCGGTGAGTGACGCGGTGGTCAGCATCTTCTCGAGCACCTCGACGGCGTCGCCGCGCAGGATCCGCAGGTTCCGGATCGGCGCGTCGGTGTTGCAGCTGCGTTCGATGTTCTGCAGTGTCTGGGCGATGCCGGGCTTGTAGACCTCCACGGCGATGAGGTTCACCTCGGGCTCGGCTTGGGCCATAGCGACCGCGGCGGTTCCTGTTCCGGATCCGATCTCGAGGACGAGGGGCGCGGAGCGACCGAACCAGGCGTCGACGTCGAGCGGTTCGTCGCCGACTTCCTTGCCGAGTTCGAGCCAACGACGGTCCCAGCACTGCTGCTGGGGGTCGGTCAGCGATCCACGGCGGGACCGGAAACTCGTCACCCTGGGGTATAGGCGGTTCCCGCGGGTCGGGCGCTCCTCGAGCGTCTCGGTGGTGTGCTGATCGGCTTCGTTCACCGGTCCATTGTCGCGTATTCCGAGAGTGTGTGGCGGGAGTGACCTGAGTGGCCACAGTGTTTTCTCAGGGAAGCATTCGTTCGGCTGCCTGTCAGCGATCTCTCTGCGACAATTTCCGCCGACGATCGGGGGATCATGACGGGGGAGTTGTGGCACCACCTCGCCGCGCAGGTCGAACAACTGGATGCGCAGGCAGGGCGGTTGATTCGCAGGGCGCTGACCGAGCATACGGCCGCGCTGCGGGTGCAGGTCGCGGGGCGGGCCGGGACCGGCCGGGAGAGCGTCGAGACGCAGGTACGCGAACTGCTGCTCCGCAGGGTCGATATCGAGGGTGGGCAGGTAGACGCGGCCGTGGGCGGAGTGGCAGTGGACACGCCGGACGGTCCCGACCCGGTCCTCGACGGTGACGTCGTCGTCTACGTCGTGCCGCGTCGTCTCGACCCGGCCGTCGCCCATCCGGCCGACCGCGCCGCGCTGACGGCCGTGGATCCTTGTCGCCTCGTCCTCGTGGTGACGGGTGGGACGGATGACAGCGAGTGCGCTCTCGTCGCGCGTGCGACGGGGGTGCCGCCGGATCAGGTGGCCGCGGTCCGCGATGAGGAACTGCTCGGGGAACGGCTCGCCGCGCGTGCGGTCGTGGCGCGCCGCCTACGTGACGAGGAGTTCGCCCGGGTCGTGGCAGGTGTCCCGGCGGCACCGCAGGTGCGCGAACTCGTCGAACAGACACTCGACCTGGTCGGGCTGGACCCGATGGAGTCCGTCGCCGCGGGACTACGGTGACACCGCCGAGCGGACTCGTGGATCCGGCCGACGACGTCCTGCGCCGATGGAACCCGCGCGGATGGATGGGACTGCACCGGCCGGCCGCGACCGGCGTGCGGGTCGTCGGAGTGCCCGGTTCCGGCGCCGGCACGCTGGCAGCGGAGCTACGACCTCTGGGCGGGCTGGACATCACGGACGATGGCCGCGCCGTCACCCTCGTGGTGTTCGACCCGTCGGCGACGATCGGCCGCACCGAACTCGACCTCGTCCGCTCGGCGGCAGCCGAGTCGATCGAGGTCGTCTGCGCACTGACGGGCATCGACCGCTTTCCCGACTGGCGTGCGGTCCGCGACGCCGACGTCGAGATCCTGCAGCGGCACGCATCTTGGCTGCCGAGGGTCGTGGTCCTGCCCGTGAGCGCCGCGGCCGCTCGGCGGGCACGCGAACTCGAGGACGACGCGAGCGAGGCGGTCCGGCAGACCCTGCTCACCGCGTCCGGACTCGTCGAACTGCGGGACGTCCTGGCCGCCACGGTCCGGTCGTCGCACGACCCGCGACGAGCACGCGCCGCGGTCGTCGCCGCCACCCGGCCGATGATCGAGGAGGAGATCGGACGACTGAGCGCGGAGGACGAGGAAGGGGGCCTGCGTGCGGAGCGCTCCCGCCTCACCGTCGCAGCACCACCCGCGACCTCCGGCCCCGACCTGCGCCGGCTGCAGGTGACGCTGTTGCAGGAGGTCGCGATGCGCGTGCGGGCGGCGTCCACCGCCGCGGGCGAGGTGGTCGAGACCGCGGACGCGGATGCGGTGGTCACGACGATCGACACCCACGTCGACGACCTGTGTGCGCGGCTCACCGACGAGACGGCCCGGATCGCACCGGGCACTCCGGCGCCGGAACCCACGCGCACGGCCCGCCCACCGCAGACCGCGCGGTCGATGGAGGACACGCTGACGGTGGTCTTCGGTGCGTCGGCAGGCGCGGGTCTCGGCAGACTGCTCCTCACCCCGTTCGGGGACCTGCCGGGCTGGATGTCGCTGGTGGTCGCGATCGCGTGCGCGGTTCCGGCCGCCGGATGGCTGATGCGGATCCGTAGGCGAATCGCCTACCGCGACCGGATGCGGCGGTGGATCGCCGACGAGCTCGCGACCGTACGGGCGGAACTCGACACCTGGATCCGCACCCGCATCCACGAGACGGAACTGCAGTCCACCGCGCTCGCGGTCGCTGCGCGCGACCGGCACGCGACCCGCGTGCGGGAACGCGTCGCCGCGATCGACGCGGAGATCACCCGTCGCCGGGGCGAGCGGCGTGCCCGCACCGCCGCGTGCGAACGCGACCTGGCGGCACTCGGACACATCCCGGAACCGCAAGGTGCCGGGGTGCGTCCAACCGGATAGGAGCGATCCGGCGCGTGCCGGGTCGGAAAGGGGAGACGATGGCCGAATTCGCCGGCTCGGGTGGCACACCCCAGCCGTTCACCGATCCCTTCGATCCGTCCGGGTTCGATCCGTCCGAGTTGGCCGCCTGGGCCGACGAGCTCGCCCCGACGACCGACCTCGACGGTGACGGCGCCGCCGAGACGGTCGTCGCCGATACCGAGCACTGGGGAGTCGGTGGCGACTGGGGCGACGGTCTGGTGGTGGCCACCGACACCGATCTCGACGGCAGCAGCGATCGCCTCTCGGTGATCGCGGACGACGGCCGTTACGGCGTGTGGGAATACTGTCGCGAGCTCGACGGATCGGGTCGGTGGAGTCGACTGGACACAGGTAGCCTTGAATACGACGTACACCACGGAGAAGAGTCGAAGTGATTCATATCCGGCTGCGCAGCAGGGGGAGGGGACGGTATTGTGCGCAAGTTCTGAATCGTTTCTGTGAGATTTCCGACCGGCCCCGAGTGACGCCGGTCGGCATTCCGACGTTAACCTCTATGAAAAGGACATCCGGCGCCTACTTCGCCTGTTCGGCCACGGACGAAGTAGGTGGTACCCCTGCCGAGAGGGGCAAGCCCGGGTCTGCCCTCGTCCGCACAGAAGAACGTGCAGGTCGGAGGTGGGATCCCGGTTCCGGGCACACCCCAGGAGAGTTTTGATGACCTCAGCGACCATTCCCGGTTTGAACGGTACCGACGACAAGCTCCCGACCCAGCATGCCGAGTTGCTTGCCTGGGTCCAGGAGATTGCCGAGCTCACCCAGCCCGATCGTGTCGTATGGGCCGACGGATCCGATGAGGAATGGGATCGTCTGACCTCTCAGCTGGTCGAGGCAGGCACCTTCACGCGTCTGAACGACGAGAAGAAGCCGAACTCGTTCCTGGCCAATTCCGATCCGTCGGACGTCGCACGCGTCGAGTCGCGCACCTTCATCTGCTCGAAGAGCGAGATCGACGCGGGCCCGACCAACAACTGGGTCGACCCCGACGAGATGCGTGCCACGATGACCGAGCTGTACCGCGGCAGCATGCGCGGACGCACCCTCTTCGTCGTGCCCTTCTGCATGGGCCCGCTCGGAGCCGAGGACCCGAAGCTCGGCGTCGAGCTGACCGACTCGGAGTACGTCGTCGTCTCGATGCGCATCATGACCCGCATGGGCAGCGCGGCTCTCGAGAAGCTCGGCACCGACCGTCCGTTCGTCAAGGCGCTGCACTCCGTGGGTGCGCCGCTCGAGGCCGGTCAGCAGGATGTCCCGTGGCCGTGCAACGACACGAAGTACATCACCCACTTCCCCGAGACCCGTGAAATCTGGAGCTTCGGCTCCGGCTACGGCGGCAACGCCCTGCTCGGCAAGAAGTGCTACTCGCTGCGCATCGCGTCGGCCATGGCGCACGACGAGGGCTGGCTGGCCGAGCACATGCTGATCCTCAAGCTGATCTCGCCCGAGGAGAAGGCCTACTACATCGCCGCGGCGTTCCCGTCGGCCTGTGGCAAGACCAACCTCGCGATGATCCAGCCGACCATTCCGGGCTGGCGTGCCGAGACCCTCGGCGATGACATCGCGTGGATGCGTTTCGGCAAGGACGGCCGCCTCTACGCCGTGAACCCCGAGTTCGGCTTCTTCGGCGTCGCGCCGGGCACCAGCGCCGACTCGAACCCGAACGCGATGGCGACCATCGAGGCCGGCAACACCATCTACACCAACGTCGCGAAGACCGACGACGGCGACATCTGGTGGGAGGGCATCGGCGGCGAGACCCCGGCGCACCTCACCGACTGGCTGGGCAACGACTGGACCCCCGAGTCCGGCACCAACGCCGCGCACCCGAACTCGCGTTACTGCACCCCGATGTCGCAGTGCCCGATCCTCGCCCCCGAGTGGGACGACCCGCAGGGTGTGCCGATCTCCGCGATCCTGTTCGGTGGCCGCCGCAAGACGACGGTGCCCCTCGTCAGCGAGTCCTTCGACTGGCAGCACGGCACCTTCCTCGGCGCGACCCTGTCGTCCGAGCAGACCGCCGCGGCAGAGGGCAAGGTCGGTAGCGTCCGTCGCGACCCGATGGCGATGCTGCCCTTCCTCGGCTACAACGCCGGCGACTACCTGAACCACTGGATCACGCTCGGCAAGAACGCCGACGAGGACAAGCTGCCGAAGATCTTCTACGTCAACTGGTTCCGTCGCGGCGACGACGGCCGCTTCCTGTGGCCCGGCTTCGGCGAGAACTCGCGCGTGCTCAAGTGGATCGTCGACCGCATCGAGCACAAGGCCGGCGCGCAGTCCACGCCGATCGGCTACGTGCCCAGCGCCGCCGACCTCACGCTCGACGGTCTCGATGTCGATCCCGCCGACGTCGACGAGGCCCTGAAGGTCGACGTCGAGGAGTGGAAGTCCGAGATCGACGGCATCGCCGAGTGGTTCGAGTTCCTCGGTGAGAAGGTGCCCTCGGGCATCCGCGACGAGTTCGAGGCCCTCAAGCAGCGCCTCGGCTGAGTCCGTACACGACGACGAATGCCGTTCCCGGTTTCCCGGGGGCGGCATCGCCGTCTGTGGGGTGAAATCCGGGAAATCGTTCACAGCGGATATCTCGGTTGTGCCACGCCGACCGGTGACGTAGTTCGACGATGCACTGCAACTACTTCCGTCGGCGAGCGGGTCGTCTCGTGCGTGGTTCGAGTCGTATCGGTCGGAAGTGTGCGGCACTGGTGGGGGCATTGCCGGGCGACGGCGCAGTCCGTGCGCTGTCGCCTTCCCTTGACGAAATAGCCCAGGGCCATCACGCCGTCGTCGAATCGCTTCTGCGCACGCCTCTTGTCGAACACTGATCCCCCCGGCTCTCGTACGGAACATCCGGGAGGAAGATCCTAGTCAGCGTGCACCGAAGGGTGCTCCGTGGGCAACTGCTTTACACCTCACGCGTTCTGCGTTGCCGCCCACTCGTCGAGCCGTCGCTTCGCTTCCTCCGCGGGCACGTTCTCGACCCGCGTCATCACGGCCCACCGATGACCGAACGGATCGAGGATCGACGCGAACCGGTCGCCGGTGACGAAGGTCGACGGTTCCTCGAACACCCGGGCACCGAGGGCGACGGCCCGCGCGAACACGGCGTCGGCGTCCGCGCAGTACAGCACGTACGAATGGTCGACGTCGTTCGTTCCGCTCGGCGCGTGCAGGCCGATGCCGGGATGGGGATCGCTCAATTGCAGTCGGCCGTTGTCGAAGTCGAGCTCTGCGTGCATCACCGTCCCGTCGGGGCCGTCCATCCGCTCGACGACGGTCGCTCCGAACGCGTCGCAGTAGAAGTCGATCGCGCGGGAGGCACCGTCGACGACGAGGAAGGGGGTGAGGGAGGTGTATCCCTCGGGGATGGGGTTCACCGAATTCGTCATGGCGCCAGTGTCGGACGCCGACCGTGCGCTCGTATTGAAGAAATCCGACCGGTGACGACCTAGGGGCGGAAGACCGCGCGCAGGCAGTCGTCCTCCTTGTTCTTGAACATCTCGTAGCCGCGTACCGCGTCGGTGAGCGGAAGGTCGTGCGTCATGAGCCAACTCGGGTCCAACCTGCTCTCGAGGACGTGTTCGAACAGGGTGGGCATGTACCGCTGGCCGTGTTGCTGCGCCGTCCGCAGGGTCAAGCTCTTGTTCGTCAGCACCGCCATCGGGAACTTGTCGGTGACACCGTAGATGCCGAGCACCGACACGACTCCGCCCTTGCCGCAGGACAGGATCGCCTCGCGCAGGGAGGTCGCGCGGTCGCTCTCCATCCGCAGCGCCTGCTTGACCTTGTCGTAGGCCTGCATGACGCCGGTTCCGTGACCCTCCATGCCCACAGCGTCGATGCAGGCGTCCGGTCCGCGTCCGCCGGTGCTCTCGCGGAGCGTCTCGTAGACGCTGTCGACCTCGGCGTAGTCCACGGTTTCGGCGCCGACCTTCTTCGCGGCGCGGTCGAGGCGGTCTCGGAAACGGTCGATCACGATCACCCTGTCGGCGCCCATGATCTTCGCGCTTGCCGCGGCCATGAGACCGACGGCGCCGGCGCCCCAGACCGCCACGGTGTCGCCCGGGGTGATGTCGCAGAAGTCGGCGCCCATGTAGCCCGTCGGTACCGCGTCCGACAAAAACAGGGCCTGTTCGTCGCCGACACCGTCGGGGATCTGGAAGCAGTTGACGTCGCCGAAGGGCACGCGGATGTACTCGGCGTGCGAACCCTGGTACCCGCCGAAGGGATGGGTGTAGCCGTAGATTCCGCCGGTGGGATAGCCCAGCACGGGTTGCTGCATCGCGGCGTTCGGGTTGGTGGTGTCGCACACCGCGTGCAGGCCGTCGGCGCAGTACGGGCACTTCCCGCATCCGATGAACGACGGCACGACCACCCGGTCGCCGACCCGCACGTTCGTCACCTCCGGGCCGGTGTCGACGATCTCGCCCATGAACTCGTGGCCGATCACGTCGCCCACCCGCATCCCCGGCAGGTACCCGCCGAGGAAGTGCAGATCGGACCCGCAGGTCGTGGTGAGGCGGACCGCCACGATCACGTCGTGCGGGTTGACCAGGCCGGGATCGTCGACCGTCTCCACCGACAACTCGTTCACCCCTATCCAGCACAGGGCTCGCATCACGCGTCTCCTTCCGATGCACGGGCACTCGGACTGCCCTGCAGGGTGGGGATCTCACCGGTCTGCATGAGAGCCCGCGCACGGTAGAGCGCAGTGAAGGTCAGGGCGCCGGTGACGAGATCGGGGACGGGAACCTCGGCGCGCAGGGTCATCTCGGTGCCGCCTCGGGGCGCGTCGGACACCGCGAGCACTACGCGAGGACCCGGGGTGTCCGCGTCGTCCTCGCCGACGAACGCGAGTCCTTCCGAGGTGACGTCGACGCGGGTGTCCCAGGTCGTCGTCCCGTCGGGGCTCTCCCAGGTCCAGCGCAGCCGGTTCGCTTCGACCGTCTCCACCCGGACGTGGTCGCCGAAGACTCTGCTCAGGTTCTCGGGATCGCGCCAGAACTGCATGACCTGTGCGCGCGGAGCCGCGACGGTCACCGTCTGCGGTTTCCGAGCGTCGACGGGCCGGTCGACGGCGCGCCGGACGAATCCGCCCACCGAGCGACCGGCGTCGTCGATCGCCCTGTTCGCGTTCTCCACGACTCGGCTCGCGTTCTGCACGACTCTGTTGAAGTCGACCACGGTCGTCTCCTTGCTCGGATGCTCGGATGCTCGGATGCTCGGGTCGGTGTTCGGTGTTCGGTCTAGTCAGGGTCTTCCGCGTTTCGGCGTCTGTTCGGCGACACCGTGCCGTAGCGGGGGTGATCGTCCACTGTGCTTCGTCGAGTGCACGGATCCTCGGCGCGAGCGTGCCCGGCGCCAGTTCGTCGTAATCGGGGACGGGAAGATCGTGACGACTCATATGGTCGGCTACCCGTGCTCGGTGGCCGGGCAAACCCGGTCGAGCCGGTCCGAAATCTCGCGGGGCACGAACCCGTCGAGGCCGGGCCGGGCGACGACACGTCGACTCGCCGGGGAATAACGACGGCGTACGGATACGTTCGTACATCGATGGGCCCGCCGAGTCGTCCGATGACGGCGAAATGGTGCAATAGACCGAGACCGCGACCCGAGCCGCCGTGTGTGGCCATGAGGAGGATCGAGCATGAGCAGGATCTACGACAACGTCACCGAGCTGGTCGGACGGACCCCGATCGTCAAGCTCAACCGTCTGACCGAGGGAGCCGGCGCCACCGTCGCCGCGAAGCTCGAGTTCTACAACCCGGCCAACAGCGTCAAGGACCGCATCGGTGTCGCGATCGTCGACGCCGCCGAGAAGTCCGGTGAGCTGAAGCCCGGCGGCACCATCGTCGAGGGCACCTCCGGCAACACCGGTATCGCGCTCGCCATGGTCGGCGCTGCGCGCGGCTACAAGGTCATCCTCACGATGCCCGAGACGATGTCGACCGAGCGTCGCGTGATGCTCCGCGCCTACGGCGCCGAGATCGTCCTCACCCCCGGCGCCGAGGGCATGAAGGGTGCCGTCGCGAAGGCCGAGGAGATCGTCGCGAACACCGAGAACGCGATCCTCGCCCGCCAGTTCGGCAACCCCGCGAACCCGGAGATCCACTACAACACCACCGGTGAGGAGATCTGGAAGGACACCGCCGGTGAGGTCGACATCTTCGTGGCCGGCATCGGTACGGGCGGCACCATCACGGGCGCGGGCCGCAGGCTCAAGGAGTACAAGCCGGACGTGAAGGTCGTCGGTGTCGAGCCGGTCGACTCGCCGATCCTCAACGGTGGCGAGCCCGGACCGCACAAGATCCAGGGCATCGGCGCCAACTTCGTGCCCGACGTGCTCGACCGCGAGGTCTACGACGAGATCGTCGACGTGTCGTTCGAGGATTCGATTCGTATCGCGCGTGATCTGGGCACCCAGGAAGGCATTCTCGGAGGCATCTCGTCGGGTGCGATCGTCTGGGCGGCCCTCGAGCTGGCGAAGCGTCCCGAGAACGCCGGCAAGCTGATCGTCGCCGTCGTCTGCGACTTCGGTGAGCGGTACATCTCCACCCCGCTGTTCGAACACATCCGGGACTGATCGCCGTCGTGGGTATCCTGCACACTCTGCGGGAGGATCTGCAGTCTGCGCGCGGCCACGATCCGGCCGCGCGCAGCGACGCGGAGAACGCCGTCGTCTACTCGGGGCTGCACGCGATCTGGTCGCACCGCATCGCGCACCGGATGTGGCAGGTGCCCGCCCTGAAGGGACCTGCGCGGATCCTCGCGCAGTTCACCCGGTTCCTCACCGGCATCGAGATCCACCCCGGTGCGACCATCGGCCGGCGCTTCTTCATCGACCACGGCATGGGCGTGGTCATCGGTGAGACGGCCGAGATCGGCGACGACGTGATGCTCTACCACGGCGTGACGCTCGGCGGCCGGTCGCTGGCGAAGGAGAAGCGTCATCCGACGCTGGGCAACCGGGTCACCGTCGGGGCGGGGGCGAAGGTCCTCGGCCCGGTGGTGATCGGGGACGACAGCGCGATCGGCGCCAACGCCGTGGTCACCCACGACGTGCCGGCGGATTCGATCGCCACGGGTATCCCCGCGACCGTCCGGTCCCGCAAGAAGCACGAACCGCTCGTGGATCCGACGACGTACATCGATCCCGCGATGTACATCTGAGGTCGCGTCCTCCCGAAACACGAAAGAGGGGAGGATATGTGCGAGTTCTCCGTCGAGAACGCACATATCCTCCCCTTTCTTTCCGGGATCAGCCCTCGTAACCGAGCGGGTACAGCACCGACTTGGTTTCGCAGTACGCCTCGACGCCCTCGGGACCGTTCTCGCGGCCGATGCCGGAGTTCTTGTAGCCGCCGAACGGTGAACCCGGATCGAATGCGTACCAGTTGATTCCGTACGTGCCGGTGCGCACGCGCGAGGCGATCTCGAGGCCCTTCTCGACGTCGGTGGTGTACACCGAACCGGCCAGGCCGTAGTCGGAATCGTTGGCGATCTTCACGGCCTCGTCGACGCTGTCGTAGGGAATCACGCAGATGACGGGTCCGAAGATCTCCTCGCGGGCGATCGTCATGGAGTTGTCGACGTCGGCGAAGATCGTCGGTTCGACGAAGTAGCCCGTCTCGATGCCCTCGGGGCGACCACCGCCGAGCACGAGACGCGCGCCTTCCTCCTTGCCCTTGGCGATGTAGGACTCGACGCGATCGCGCTGCTTCGCGGAGATCAGCGGACCGAGTTGTGCGCCTTCGGTATCGGGCAGTCCGACGGGGAAGAAGGCCGCGGTCGCGGTCATCTTCTCGATCACCTCGTCGTAGCGCGACCGCGGCGCGAGGACGCGGGTCTGCCCGACGCAGGCCTGACCGGTGTTCATCAGGCCGGACATCACCAGCATCGGCATCGTCGAGTCGAGGTCGGCGTCCTCGAGGATGATCGCTGCCGACTTGCCGCCGAGTTCGAGTGAGCAGCGCTTGAGTCCGCGCGCGGCGATCTCACCGATGTGACGACCCACGGCCGTCGAACCGGTGAAGGTGATCTTGTCGACGTCGGGGTGCGAGACCAGGTACTCGCCGGTCTCGGCGCCGCCGGGCACGAGTGAGAGGACGCCCTCGGGAAGTCCTGCCTCCGTGAAGATCTCGGCGAGGACGTTCGTCGTCAGCGGCGATTCGGGAGCGGGCTTGAGGACCACCGTGCATCCGGCGAGCAGGGCGGGTCCGAGTTTGTTGAGCATCAGGAACAGCGGCACGTTCCACGCGATGACGGCGGCGACGACGCCGACGGGTTCGCGGCTGACGCGGCTGCGACCGAACAGGCCGGTGCGCTCCTCGGTCCACGGGAACGAATCGGCAAGCCCCGCATAGTAGTCGAGTGTGGCCAGGCCCGACGTCAGCTGCATCATCTCGACCGAGGCCGGCGGCTGGCCCATCTCCGCGGTGAGCGAGGCGCCGATCTCCGCACGACGCTCCTCGATGAGCTTTGCTGCCTTGCCGAGGATCTCGGCGCGCTCGCTCGGGGTGGTGCGCGACCACGGGCCTTCGTCGAAGGCCGTGCGGGCGGCGGACACCGCGGCATCGATGTCCTGCGGTCCCGCGACGGGCACGGAACCGACGCGCTCTTCCGTGGCGGGGGAGAACACCTCGAGTCTCTCGTCGGTCGACGGTGCCACCCATCGGCCGCCGATGAACAACTTGTCGTAGTCGGTCATGTCGCTTCCTCACCTGGCTGTGCTCGTGTATCGGCCGCATTCGTGTGACCTCGAACACTAGAACACGTTACAACTATTGACCAGGGGGTGACCAGACCGGACGGGACGGGAAGGCTCGATCTCCGAGATGGCAGCGACGGTGCAGGAGCCGAATCTCCTGCTCGAACTCGGGAACGGGCCCGTCGACGACGGCCTCCGGCACGACCTCGCGGATCGGCAGCGGACGGACCGGTGCCGGCGGCACGCCCATCTCGCCGAGCCACCGGACCAGTTGCTCGGAGGACGCCGCGTAGACGATCCGCCCCAGGCCCACCCAGCCGTGCGCGGCCGCGCACATCGGGCAGTGCTCACCGGAGGTGTAGACGGTGGCGGTGGCACGCCGGTCGGGTTCGAGATGTTCGGCCGCCCACCGCGCGAGCGCGAACTCGGGATGCCGGGTGCGGTCGCCGCCGGCGATGCGGTTGCGGTCCTCGGCCAGGACCGTGCCGTCCGCGTCGACGAGCACCGACCCGAACGGCTCGTCACCTGCCGCGACCGCCTCCTCCGCGAGTTCGACGCACCGCCGCAGATGCTGCAGATCCGTGTCGTTCACCATGGACGTCTCCTTCCTCCCTCGACTGCACCGTAGGGCGAGGGAGGAGCCGGGTGGCGCGAATCGGCGACCGTCACCACACTGGAGGGTGCCCAACGGTCAGGAGACATGTCATGGCGGAGAACAATCCGTTCGGGTTCGACCCCGAAGATCTCGACCGCGTGGTGCGGGAAGCCGGTGAGGAACTGCGGGAACTGAAGGACCGTATCTTCTCCTTCCTCGAACCGCCGGTGGCGCCGACGCGCACGCAGCCGCGGCCCGAGACCACCGGTGAGAAGGGCGACGGCGTCTGGGTCGTCTACACCACCGAGGACGACGGCGTGGCCCGCGTCGACCAGGTCCATCGCACCGAACTCGACGCGCTGCGCACGCTCAAGGGCAACACCGACCCGCGACGCTCGGTGCGGTTCCTGCCCTACGGGATGAGCGTGAGCATCCTCGATCGCCCGAGCGCCACCGAGGGCGGTGCCGCAGAGGAGGGTGCCACCGGCGACACCGCTCCCGACGACGCCGCGACCGGCGAGAACTGATCAGTTCTAGCCACCATCGTGGATGTAGGAGGCGAGCTGGTCGCGTTCGGTCTGTAGTTCGTCGATGCGGCTCTTGACCACGTCGCCGATACTGACGATCCCCACCAGCCGAGCGTCCACCACGACCGGTAGGTGCCGGATCCGTTGTTCGGTCATGGTCTCGGCGAGACTGTCGACCGAATCGGTGGGCAGGCAGGTCGTCACCGTCCGCGACATCAGTTCGTGTGCCGGGGCGGCGAGGATCGACGGTCCGCGTTCGTGCAGGGCGCGTACGACGTCGCGTTCGGTGACGATCCCGGCGACGGTCTTGCCCTCGCACACCACCATCGCGCCGATGTTGAACCGCGCGAAGTCGCCGATGAGCTCGCACACCGTGGTGTCGGGCTCGACCGTGTGCACCGCCGAGCCCTTGTTCCGCACAATGTCAGCAATCCGCATCCGGTACCGCCGATCTGCTCGCAGAGCATCCCGGCGGCCCCTCACCGGTTTCCGCCGGGACTCCGATGTGGTCCTCAGGGTAGGCCGGAAAACCGGGTGTGCCCGGTCAGGTTATCCAGTCGTGACCTGCGGCGACGATCGATGCGCCGGTGAGGGTGCCCAGTGCGCCGAGTTCGGCGGGGACGATCTGCAGGTCCTGCACGAACCGTAGGCGGGCGTGCCGGGCCGCCGACGCGAGCATCGGCCGCCACAGGTGCCCGCCCGATTGCGCGAAGCCGCCGCCGACGACCACGCGTCCCACATCCGTCAGTGCTGCTGCCGACGCGATGACCTGGCCCAGTGCCGTCCCGGCCCGTTCGAGGGCCGCGGCGGCGACGCCGACCCCGGCCTCGGCGTCCGTGGCCAGCGCGACACCGTCGGGGCCTTCCCAGCCGTGGGCACGGGCCCAGCGCACCGCCGACGGGCCGCTCGCCACGGTCTCGATGCAGCCGACGCCTCCGCACGCGCACACCGTCGTGCCGTAGGGCGAGACGACGTGCCCGATGTGGCCGGCGTTTCCGGTGCGGCCGCGCACGATCCGGCCGCCGAGCACGAGACCGCCGCCGATGCCGGTGCCGAGCACGACCCCGAGCAGGTCGGCGACATCGCGTCCGGCACCGAAGCGCTGTTCGGCGAGGGTCGCGGCCGCGCCGTCCATCACCGGATCGACGCGGGCGTCGGGGAACACCGAACGCACGGCGTCGACGAGTGCGAAGCCGGAGCTCCACTCGGAGATGTTGATCGGGCCGATCGTCCCGGCGTTCGTGTCGACCGGTCCTGCCGCGGCGATACCCACGGCGGTCACCGGTCCCTCGCCGATCTCCGCGACCTCCCGCAACAGTCCCGCGCACGCGCCCCACACGTCCTTCCGGGGAACCGGCACGGATCGGGCTTCGAGCGGGGTGCCGTCGTCGGCGGCGACGGCCGCGGCGAGCTTGGTGCCGCCGACGTCCAGGGCCAATGCGGTCATGGCGACGACACTAAGCGACGGGTCAGCGTCGGCGCAGGACCAGTACCAGGTTGCTGGCGAGGAACTCCCGGACGCCGGGCACGTCCACGAGCCACCACGCCCAACTCGGGTGGTAGCGGGGGAAGGCCGCGAGCAGTTCGCCATCGGGTGTCGAACGTGCCCAGCGCAGACCGTCGCTCGCGCCCACGTCGAACAGCGACACCCCGTACCGGTTCTTCGGCTCCCTGCCGTGCTTGCGCGCGTAGCGCCGGGCCGCGTACTCGCCGCCGAAGGCGTGCCACGGACCGGTCTCGTGCCCGCCGAACGGTCCCCACCACAGGGTGTACGACAGCACCATCAGTCCGCCGGGCCGCGTGACGCGCAGCATCTCGTCGGCCATCACCCACGGCGTCGCGACGTGTTCGGCGACGTTCGACGAGAAGCACACGTCCACCGACCCGGTGCGCAACGGCAGCGCCAGGCCGGAGCCGCGGATCGCGCCGCCCACCTGCAGGCCGGCGGCGTGCATCTCCGACGGGTCGGGCTCGATCGGCACGTAGCGCGAACCCACCTCGGTGAACGCGTCGGCGAAGTAGCCCGGTCCGCCGCCGACGTCGACGACCGTGGTGCCCGTCAGATCGGCGCCGGTCAGACCCGTGTAGAGATCGCCGATGAGGTCGACGGTGTCGCGCGCGAGACCGCCGTAGAACTTCTCGGGTGCCGTCTGCTCGAACCGGAAGCTGCCGAGCAACCCCACGGAGCGGCGCAGTGTGGCGCGGCGGGCGAACAGCCGGGTCACGTCGGTGCGGGGTCGGGTCGTCGATGGCACGTCCAGTCACCTTAGTGCGGGCCTCACACTCGTCCCTCACCTGTTGCCGCCCGGCACCCGCTACTGTGTCCCTGTCATCGTCCGAGTCACATCTGCCCGGCCGGGTGGTCGAGTCGACATACAGGGGGTCACCGCGTGCGGGAGGTTCTGCTGCTTTGCTGGCGCGATAGCGGACATCCGCAGGGTGGTGGCAGCGAGCGGTATCTCGAACAGGTCGGGGCGCAGCTCGCGGCGCGCGGCGTCCGCGTCGTCCTGCGGACTGCCTCCTATCCCGGAGCCGCCGAGCGAGACCGGATCGACGGCATCACCGTCAGCCGCGGCGGGGGACGGCTCACCGTCTATCCGCGCGCGCTCGCCGCGATCCTCGCAGGCAGATTCGGTGTCGGCCCCCTCGCCGGTATCCGTCCCGACGCCGTCATCGACACCCAGAACGGCATTCCGTTCTTCGCCCGGCTCGTCGCCGGTGCGCCCGTCACGGTGCTCGTGCACCACTGCCACCGCGAACAGTGGCCGGTCGCGGGCAGGCTGATGGCCAAGCTCGGCTGGTGGATCGAGTCGTCGCTCTCGCCGCGCGTGCACCACCGCAACCAGTACCTCACCGTCTCCCTTCCGTCCGCCGACGAACTGCGCGCTCTCGGGGTCGACCGGGAGCGGATCGCGGTGGTCCGCAACGGTGTCGACGCCGTTCCCGCCGGTGTCGCGGTGGGTGGCGACGACACGCGCACGGCCCACCCGAGCGTGTGCGTGCTCTCGAGGCTGGTGCCGCACAAGCAGATCGAGGACGCCCTCGCCGCGGTCGCGGCGCTGCGCGGCACCGTCCCGGGTCTGCATCTCGACGTCATCGGCGGCGGCTGGTGGGAGCAGAACCTCCGCGATGCGGCCGCCGAACTCGGCATCGGCGACGCCGTCACCTTCCACGGCCATGTCGACGAGCAGCGCAAGCACGAATTGCTCTCCCGCGCTTGGATTCACGTGATGCCCTCGCGCAAGGAGGGGTGGGGACTGGCGGTGGTCGAGGCCGCCCAGCACGGTGTGCCCACCATCGGTTACCGCAGCTCCAAGGGATTGACCGACTCGATCATCGACGGCGTGACCGGTGTGCTCGTGGACTCGCCCGCCGAACTGACCGCCGCCGTCGCCGATCTGATCGCCGACGCCGACCGTCGTCGTCAGCTCGGCAACAAGGCCCGCATCCGCGCGGGCGAGTTCTCGTGGGAGGCCACGGGAGAGGGCGTGCACGAGGTCCTGTCCGTCACGACCTTCGGGCACACCGTCTCAGGACTGTTCCCGCGCGCCGACGAGCCGTCGACGCTCGCCGACCCGCTGCCCGAGCGCGCAGCCAGCGCCGCCGGCCAGTACCAGTAGCCACACGACGTGCGCCCCGATCGCCAGGGCGCGATGGGGTGACGGAGTCGAAGTGACTCCCTCCACCCGGTACAGGCTCAGATCCTCGTCCTGATAAGCGGTCTCGAGGGCTCCGAGCGTGCTCTGCGCGTCACCGAGTTCGCCCGGCGTGCCGTGCTCGACGAGCACCCAGCCCACCCCGCGGGCGGCGAGCGCACTCGGATCCGCGCCGGACAGCAGCAGGGCTTCGACGTCCTCCGCGCGACGACCCTCCCCGGCGACACTGCCCTCGGCGACGACCAGGGTTCCGGTCTGCAGGACGTCGGCGCGCAGCATGCGCGGGGACGGATCGAGCACCGGTACGGGCCCGGAGAAGTCGAAGACCCGGAACATGCCCACGGGCAGCACCGCCACGTCGCCGTCGTCGGCCGTGACGATCTGCGACACCTTCTCCCAGCCCAACGGATAGCGCACGGGCTGCAGTTGCCCGCCCGCACCCCACACCAGGTCGGGCAACGCGACCAGCACGGCGGCGATCGCAGCCGCCGCCCACACCGGTTCGGGCGCCACGAAGCGCCGGGCGAGGACGGTCGTGCCGGCCGCCGCGGCGAGCGCGTAGGCGGGCATCGCCCACGCGACCCACTTCTGGGTGTCGCGCAGCAGTCCCGCGCCGGGCACGTTCACCATCGCCCATTCGCCGACGGCGAGTCCCGGGCCGGTCGCGGCGAGGGCGATGACGAGCACCGCAAGGACGGCAGGCACCGCGACCGCGACGATCACGGAGTTCCTACGTCGCCGCCACAGTGCCGGCACCCCGCACGCCACCACCGTGAGCAGCAGCAGGGTGCCCATCAGCGCCCATGCGGTAGTGCGCGAGGTGGGGACGGATTCGGCGTTCCAGATCCCGCCGAGCCCTGCCACCGAACCGATCGTGCCGAGCAGTGGTTCGGCCCGGGCGGCGAAGGCGCGCACACCGGCCGGGTCCGCTTCGGTACCGCCACCGGCGAGCGCAGTCGCGATCAGCCACGGCAACGACACCGCGACACCCAGCGCGAGTGCGCCGCCCACGCGCGGCAGCACCCGCGTCCGCCCACCGGGCGCGACGAGGACGGCGCAGGCCGTCACGATCGCCAGCAGGGCACCGGTCGGGGTCAGCCCCGCAGCGGCCAGGCAGACCGCCAGCGACGCCCAGCCGCCGCGTCTCCGTCGCCGGATCGCGACGGCCGCACAGATCGTCCACGGCAGCGCGGCGTACCCGGCGAGCAGACTCCAGTGGCCCTGCAGCAGCCGCTCGGCGACATAGGGATTCCAGATCGCGACCGTCGCCGCGACGAGCCGGGCGCCGGTTCCGCTCGTCGGCAGCACCACCGCGACCAGCCGTGCCGCACCCCATCCCGCCGCCCACAACGACGCGACGAGCAGCGCCGTGACCGCGACACCACCGTCGACGACGGTGCTCACCCACGCCAGCAGGGCGTCCTGCGGCACCGCGCGGGCGGCGGCGTCGGACAGACCGAGCGCAGAATCGGTGAGGAACGATCGGGGAGTGCTCACCGCGTCGCGGAAGAGCAGGTAGCCGGGGGAGACGAGGAACGGACCGAGCACCGCGACCGTCAGGACGAGGGACCAGACCGCCGGGAGAGCCGCCGTCGTGGACATGCGGGACGACTCCGGGCGGGACATGGCGGCAGAATACGGTGTTGTTCCGGATGGGAGGATGAGCGGATGCCGCGAACACCCCGACCCGCGTCGGAGGGAACCGAGACCACTCGTGGTTCGACGACGGGAACCGCCGTCACCGGCATGACACTGGTGACGGTCGGCGCGATGACCGCGAACCTCGCGTCCTATCTGTTGCACCTGCCGGCGGGACGCTGGCTCGGGCCCGCCGGATACGGCGAGTTCGCGAGCCTGCTCGCCGCGCAGCTCGTCCTCGCCGTGCCGGCACTGGCGTTGCAGACGGTCGTCGCCCGGGAGGCCGTGCACGGCACCGGCGCCGCGGCGCTGCGTCGTCTCGGTTACCGCTGCGCCGTGCTCGCCATCGTCGTCGCGATGCTCCTTGTGCCCGTCGTGGCGTGGGCGCTCGACACGAGTGTCGGCGGGGCGTTCGGGTCGCTCGTCACCGCGCCGCTGCTCGTCCTCCTCGCCGCCGAACAGGGCCTGCTGCAGGGGCGGGGCAGGTTCGCAGCGCTCAGCGTCGTCCTGTCCGCCGCGGGCGTCGCGAAGGTGGTGCCGGCCGTGGCGGTGCTCGCCGTCGGAGGCGGCCCCGGTGCCGCGCTGTTCGCCGGGGCGCTCGGCACGGGTGCGGTCGCGCTGGCCGCGAGTGTGCTCGTGGGCCGGACGTCGGGTGGACGGACGGAACGGGTCCCGACCGCCGGGGCGGTGCTGCGTGCCTCCCAGGTGCAGCTGGCCCTCATCGCGCTCACGTCGCTCGACCTGCTGCTCGCCCGCATGCTGCTCGATCCCGATTCCGCCGGGTTGTACGCGCTGGGGGCGGTGGCGACGAAGGTCGCCTTCTGGTTGCCGCAGGCGGTCGGTGTGGTGCTCTATCCGCGGATGGCGAATCCCGCCCAGTCGGCGGCCGCGGTGCGGTCGGCGCTCACCGTCCTCGTCGCGATCGGCGCGGTGCTCGTCGCCGGCGCGGCGATCTGCGCACCGATCGTCCCGATGCTGGTCGGCGACGCCTACGGGCCGGTGCAGTCGCTGCTGTGGCTGTTCGCACTGCAGGGCGCGTGTCTGGCCGTCCTGCAGGGCGCGCTGCTGTCGGCGATCGCCGGGGAACGTACCCATCTCGCGCTCGTCGCGTGGGTGGGCCTCGCCCTCGAGGCGGTGCTGATGTTCACGGTGGCGTCGACCCTGCGGCAGTTCATCGCCGTCGCTGTCGGTGTGGCCGCCGCGACGGCCGCGGTGGTCGCGGTGCTCGCTCTGCGCGGTGCTGGGGCGACCCGGTCGTCCACGGACGACGCGGCGACCCCGTCCACCGACGAGTCACCCGCGAACGACACCGCCCCCCACCGGGATCGGTGAGGGGCGGCTCGGTTCGTCTACCGGACGATCACTCCTGCGTCGGAGGCTTCCGCAGATCGGTGCGCGGGATCTCCTGCGTTCGATCCGTCGTCCAATCACGCTGCTGCGCGTTCGGATCGGTCTGGCGCGGGATGACCTCGGTGCGGTCCTCGGTGTGATCGCGCTGCGCGCCGCCCGAATGCGCCGGGCCGACCGTGGTCGTGGCCGGACCTGCCGGGGCGGGACCGCCGGTCGCGGTGGCGGGACGACGGTTGCCGCCACCGCGGATGCCGAGCACGAAGCCGACGATCAGCAGGATGACGCCGAGGATGCCGAGGATGATCGGCAGGGTGCGGCCGAACAGCGAGATGGTGTCCTGGCCGTCCTTGGCCTGGCCGATCTGGTACTCGATCGTCTCCTCGTCGAACGGCAGCGTCACGTTGAGGACCGTCACCTCGGGCTTGTCGGCCTCGCGGGCGTAGTACTGGTCCTGCTGCTCCTGGCCCTTGACGACGACACCGGTGACCGGGTCGACCCACAGGTCGCGGATGTTGTTGTACCAGCGGGTCATCGTGATCGGCTCGTCGCCCTCACCGACACCCCAGGTGGAGGCGGGCAGGCTGAGCTTGTAGGTCGGGACCTCGGGGTCGGCCTTCGAGAGGTCGACCGGACCGATCTCCTGGCTGAAGTGGTAGACCTTCATGCCGTTGATCTCCTCCTCACCGACGAAGTCGATGGGGAAGTTCTCGCGAGCGTTGATGTCGTAGTACGGGTACGACTCCTGCTGGACGTCGAACGGGAACTTGTACTGCAGTCCGGCGCGGTTGTCGATCTCCACCGGCGGCTTGTCGGCGCTCACCTGGATCGTGCTCACGCGCTCCGGGAACTCCTCCTCCGAGACGGGCATGGAGGTCTTCCGGTCGATCGTGAGACGGTCGACGACGGCCGAGACCAGGCCCGTGTCCCCTTGCATGTCGAGTCGTCGCACGGTCTGGCCTGCCTGCAGCGTCATGACCTCGGCGTTCGAGGGATCCTCGACGGTGACGAAGCGCTGCGCGACGATCGGCACGTCGCGGTCGACCTGCGCGTTGCCGGCGAGCAGCTGACGGGAATTGAGGATGTCGCCCGTGCCTTCGGCGACCGTGGTCACCTCGAGATCGAGCGGTGTCGTTCTCAGCTTCCCGAGCGTGTACGTCGGCACGAGAATCGCGATCACCAGGAGGAAGGCCCCCAGGCCCACCAGAATCATTGCCAGTATCCGGCCGGAGCTCGAACGCTCAGCCATGCTTTCTCCTCACTCAACGGTTGTCATCGAGTACCCCCACCGGCAGCAGCAGGGCTGCACGGATCGCCTGGCATCCGGCCCGCGAACACCACGTGAGCTCAGACACTAACAGCCCGGTATGGCAATATGCGCGCTCGCTCGCCGCTGGGACGGATCGGTAGTCGATCTTCGTCGCTGCCGGGATCGTCCCGTGCCGGGTGATCCTGCTCTGTCCACCGCCCCCGCGACACGGCACACTGGTGCCCGATGACCACCACCACCGACCGGAACCGCAGCATGAGCGGATTCCTTCCGGCACTCGAAGGAATGCGCGGTTTCGCCGCAGTGGGCGTGTTGATCACCCACGTCGCGTTCCAGACCGGCGCGGTGCATGACCCACTGATCGGCCGGGTGTGGGCGCGGTTCGACCTCGCCGTCGCCCTGTTCTTCGCCCTGTCCGGCTTCCTGCTGTGGCGACCGCACGCCGCCGCGGCCCGCGCGCTCGGGCCGTCCCCCTCGACGACCCGCTACTTCCTCTCCCGCGCGACCCGCATCCTCCCCGCCTACTGGACCGTCGTGATCCTGGTGCTGTGGTTGCTGCCCGGCGCGGGCGGCGGCGCGACGGTGTGGTGGTCGAATCTCGCGCTCGTGCAAGTGTTCGTCCCACTGACCCTCACCGAGGGCCTCACCCAGATGTGGAGTCTGTCGGTGGAGGTCGCCTTCTATCTCGTGCTGCCGCTGCTGGCGCTGGCGGTGAGCGGGCTGCGCGGGGACGCCGCCCGCTACCGCGTCCCGCTGCTGCTCGCCGTGAGCGCACTGTCGCTGCTGTGGGCGTGGCTACCGGTCGGCACCCCCGACCACATCAACCACACCAACTGGCTGCCCGGCTACCTGCCCTGGTTCGCGGCGGGAATGATCCTCGCCGAACTCGTCACCGGCCCCGAGACGTGGATGCACCGGTTCGCGGCGCGGCGCACGGTGATGGGAGCGATCGCCGTCGCCGCCTTCGCTGCCGCCACCACCCCGCTGGCCGGACCGGAGACGCTCACCGATCTCGCACCCACCGAATATCTCGCCAAGATCGCCCTGGGCGCGATCATGAGCTTCGCCCTGCTCGCCCCGCTGACCCTCGCACCGCGCCGCCAGCACCGCGTCCTGGCGAGCCCGGCCGCACTGGCCGTCGGACGCTGGTCGTACGGCGTGTTCATCTGGCATCTCGCGGTGCTGTCGATCGTCTTCCCCGTCTTCGGGATCCCGGCTTTTGCGGGGCACTTCTGGTTCGTCCTGACGGTGACGGTCGTGCTGAGTCTGGCCGTCGCGTCCGTCAGCTACGCCCTCGTCGAGGAGCCGGCGCGGGCCGCCTTCCACCGCTGGGACAAGGCCCGGCGCGGTACCGCCGCCAGGCCCACCGCGACCACGCCGACGAGCGCCGCGAACTGAATCAGGAACGAGTGCCCGACATATCCGTCGGGTGATCGCCACGGCCCGGTGGACAGCAGCGCCATCGCCAGCATCGTCGCGCCACCCGCGGTGCCTACGAGCACACGCGACGCCAGGACGGGGCCGTGGCGCACCGCGAGCGCACCGATCCCCACCGCGCCGGCGACCGCGACGGCGGCACCGGCCCATCCCGCGAGGAGCGTCGCGGCGACCAGCACACCGGTCAGCGCGAGAACCGACGAACCCCAGGTGCGCGGCATCGGACCCGGATCCTCGACCCGCCGCCGCGGCCACACGGCCGCCGCGAACAACGGGACGAGCAACAGCAACCCGCCGAAGATCCCGAGCCGGTACCAGCGGTCGGTCGCGAACTCGAGTGTCAGCGTCTGCTCCGGCCCGGCCGGCACGATCCAGCCCTGCTGCCAGCCGTCCACGACGACCGGCGTCGCCACGGCACCGTCCGGGGTGCGCGCCACCCAGCCGACGTTGGTGCTCTCGGGCACCACCACGAGCCGGTCCTCGTCGCCCGCCGGAACCATCACTTCGCGCAGGTTCTCCGTCCAGCGGCCCTTGTCGAGTTCCGTCGGCTCCGAGACGGGCGCGTCGGGACCGGGGACGTCGAGCCGAAGGCCCGAGACGACGAAGGCCGCACCGGGATCGACGTCGATGTCGACCCGGCCCGGGTTCATGCCGACGACGTCGGTGCCGCACAGTGTCGCGGGGACCTCCACGCCCGCCGCGAGATCGGCGACCCGCGCGGTGAGCGACGTGCGGTAGCTGCGTCCGTCGATCTCCACGACGGGTCCGCGCTCGCAGTCGACGGTCACCGTCTCGTCGTAGACGGATCCCTGTGCCCCGATCGGCCCGTCGTCGCCGAGCACCGACACCTCGGCGAGCCCGGGCGGGGTGAGTTTCGAGAAACCCAGCACTGTGCGATCGAGGGTGTCGCGCCAGTGCACCACGGTGAGTTCGATCCGGTCCGTGACGTGCGGGGTCAGATCGACGATCGTGTCGTCACCGTCGAGTTCGCGCACCTGCGGTCCGTTGCCGAGATTCACCGCGACCCGCGACGGCGCGACCGGCAGCGCTCCCAGCGCCGTCCTGATCTCCAATCCCGTGACGCGTTGTTCCTCAGGAAGCTCCAGCGTGAGCGACGGCCGCGGCGCACCCGCTTCGAGCGAGCTCTCCTCCGCGGTCCACGACGTCCGCGGGTCACCGTCGGTGAGGGCGAACGCCGAGCCATACAGGTCGACGACGTCGGCGTCACCGCGCGCGACGACCCGATCCGAACGGTCCGCGAGGTCCTCGAGCGCCGGCCCGGGGCGCGCGCGCAGGAGCAGTTCCGGGCGGACCCAGGTCTCCTGCGGCACGTCCAGGGTGCGGGTGAACATGCCGGGTTCCTCGGCGGAGGTGGCGAGTCCCCGCGCGCAACGGACACGGTCGTCGGTGTCGACGCAGCTGCCGCGTCCGGGGAATTCCTGGCCGAGCTGCCACCCGCGTACCGCGGCGTCCTCGACCGGGCCCGGCACCACGATGCGGCGACGGATGTCGATCGGGTGTGGTTCGTTCCGGTCGGTGAAGTCCTCGACGACCACCTCGGTGAGACCGAACTGGTTGCCGACCGTGCCGCGTTCGGTGTGCACGGACGTGATGCGGATCCACGAGGTGGTGCCCAGCGGCAGCGCGACCGTCTGTTCGCGTCCCGGTTCGTCGACGCGCACCGCCGTGCTGCCCCGGTCGGTGGACACCTCGAGCCACTTGACGGGATCGCCGAGAGCACCGGAGCTGGTCGTCAGGTGCAGCAGACCCGCTTCGATCGGCCGGTCGAGGTCGAGCTGCAGCCACTGGCCGATCGCCGATTCGAGTCCGTTGCTGTGCCAGCCGGTCGTCGGATCGCCGTCGACCACCGCGGCCGGGCTGCTTGCGACCGACGTGCCACCGAGCTGGGTGGCATCCGACGCCGCGCTGGACACGCTGATGCGGGCGCCTTCCCATTCGGCCCGGACGAGTTCGGTGTCGGGCACCGGATAGTCGGGGACGGCGTTGTGGGTGCGACGCGGGTCGTCGGCGGTCCGGATCGTCGACGAATGATGGTCGACCTGCCCGTAGTCCGTCTCGCGGTCCGTCGGGGTGTCGGTGACCGTCACCTCGTCGACGGGCAGACCCGCGCGGGCCGCGTCGGCGGCGAGGAGCGTGGGACCGACGAACTCGGGCTGCGCGGTGTTGCGGCGCAGCAGCGCTTCGGGGCCGCCCTGCACGACCGGCACGTCGGCGATGTCCACGACGTAGGGACCGACGGGTGCCGCGGCGGGTTCGGCGACGCGGTAGATCTCCACGGCCGGATAGGCAGGTCGCAGGTCGGCGTCGGTGACGAAGTCGTCGGGGTTGTCGAAGACGATGTCGTCACCGAACTCGGCGACCCGCTCGATGCCCGGCGAACCGTCGAGCGCGCGATGCACGAGTGCCGGTCGCGCGGCGGGAGAGGTGTCGGGATCGAGGTCGTTGCGCACCACCAGGAAGCCGATGCCCTGACCGCGCAGGGTCGCGGCGAGACCGTCGGACGGGCGGCCGTCGGCGATGTCGCGTTGCACGGCGTCGAGGGCACGGATGGCGCCGGGTGGCACGAGCGGGACGGCGTCGCGCACCGCCCACGGCGTCGATGCGAGTGCCTGCAGCGGTTCGTCGCGGGTGAGCCCCCACATCTGGCTGCCGAACGGCGCGCCGGGAACGATGAGGGCGCGTTCGCCGCGCTCGCTCGTGTTGTCCTCGAGCCAGGCCGCCGTGGCGTGCCAGTGCTCGGGGACCTCGTCGAAAGCGCCGCGCGGAGCGAGCCGCCCGGTCCACGCGAGTGAGGTCGCGAGCGTCATCGCGACGAGGATCAGCGTCGTCACCGCGACCATCGGATTGCGTTCGGGATGCGCGAAGGCGTTCCGGGCACGCGTCCACGGCACCGATCCGGGCAGAGGAACGGCGCGCAGTAGGTGCGCGATCCCGAGCACGATCGGCAGTCGCACGAGCGGCTCGAGCTTGTGGACGTTGCGCAGCGGCGCACCGGCGGTGTCGAGGAACAACCGGACCTGCTCGGCGAACGGCGAGTCGAGCTGGCCGACGTAACCGACGCCCATGCCGACGAGACCCACCACGAGGATCAGGGTGAAACGACCGCGCGCGGGCATCGACCGCATCGCGAGACCGGCGAGACCGGCCGCGGCCAGGGCGCCGGTGACGAGGACCGCGGCCGGTTGCGTGACGAGCACGGCGCCCGCGATGCGTTCGGGGGAGACGAAGGGCGTCCAGCTGCTGGTGCCGCGCAGCACCTCGGCGAGCGACGTCCATTCGGTGGTGACACCGGACGATTCGATGAAGTCGAGGAAGGGCGGACTGACGCGACCGAGCAGCAGCAGCGGCACCATCCACCAGGTCACCGCGACGACGCACAGCGGCAGCCACCACAGGGTGAAGCGCCACCAGCGCCGGTTCGGACGGTGCGCGGCCCACCACAGCGCCGCGACGAGACAGGCCGCGGCGGTCGCGACCGCGTTGATCGCGCCCATGAGCGCCACCGCCACGGCGGACTGCGCGGCGAGCCGGCGGGCCGAGCCCGGATTCTGCGTGTTCAGATACCGCACCAGCGGCAGCAGCACCCACGGCGCCAACATCATCGGATGTGCTTCCGACGAGATGGAACCGAGCGTCGTGAGGACGCGCGGGGACAGCACGAACACCGTCGCCGCGATCAGACGGGAGCTACGGCTCCCGATACCGAGGGCTTCGGCGAGGCGGACGAGGCCCCAGAATCCGGCGACGAGCAGCAGCACCCACCACACCCGCTGGGTGATCCACGGGGGGATGTGCAGCAGTTGACCCGCGGCGAAGAACGAGCCGTGCGGGAAGAAGTAGCCGTACGCCTGGTTCTGCACCTGCCCGAGCGGCGCCACACTGCTCCACTGGTGAGCGGCGCGCGTGAGGAATCCGATCGGGTTCTGCGTCAGGTCGTACTTGGTGTCGGCGACGACCAGGCCCGGAACCTGGGCGAAGGACAGGACCACCGCCACCGCGGTGACTGCGTACAGCCACCGGCGGGACAGCGGTTCGGCGGACGGGAGCTCCGTCTCGCCTCGGTACGTGCGTGAACTCGAAGCGTTGCCGGCGCCGTCAGCGGCTGCCGTACTCAACCTGGTTCAGGAGGGACGAATCGGCGTTGCCACTGCGATCGATCTGAGGGCGCGAATTCTCCTGCACAGCGGCCGTTACGCCGAAGACCGCCACGGCGCCGAGTACGGCACCGACGACCACGCTACCCAGGCCCGGTCCCAGGAACTTCCCCATTCCGTCTCCCCATCTCCAGTGACGCAGGCAGTCATTGCCGGCCGCCACGCTGTCTATCGGTCCGCGCCAAACTATCACCCCGGAAGGCGGTGGTGGACGGTGCGAGCCTCCGAGTCGCTCTTTACCGTCGCCGCGGTGCGCTAGACGCCCAGTGCGCCGAGCAGTGTGCGCAGTTTCGCGGTGGTCTCGTGGAGTTCGGTGAGGGGGTCGGAGTCGGCCACGATGCCGCCTCCTGCCCAGGCCACGGCGCGTCGGCCGTCGGAACTGAGCTCCGCGCACCGGATGGCGACGAACCAGTCGCCGTCGCCTTGTTCGTCGCACCAGCCCACCGTGCCGCCGTAGAAGCGCCGGTCGCCCTCGACCCGGGAGATGACGTCCAGCGCGGCCTCGGTGGGGGTGCCCGCCACGGCCGGGGTGGGGTGCAGAACGTGGGCGAGGGTGAGCGCGTCGGTGTCGGGGTCGCGGAGGGTGCCGGTGACCGGCGTGGCGAGATGCCAGACATCGGGTGTCGCGGTGAGCTCGGGCTTGTCGGGGATGTCGAGGTCGCTGCACAGCGGGGCCAGTCGCGTGCGGATCCAGTCGACGACGTAACCGTGCTCGGTGAGGTTCTTGTCCGAGGTCAGCAGATCCTCACCGGCGCGGCGGTCCTCGTCCGGATCGGCCCGGCGCGCGGCGGTCCCGGCGAGGGGACGGCACGTGACGGTCTCGCCACGGCGGCTCACGAGCAGTTCGGGCGTCGCCCCGACCAGCGTGTGACCCCAATAGCGTTCGCCCGCCGCGCTCAGATCCAGCGCGTACGTCGCCGCGTCGGGATGGCGTTCGATCATGCGGGCCGCGAGAGCGAGCGGGTCGAGCGGTGCGTCGGCCTCGAGGGCGACCCGCCGGGCGGCGACGACCTTCTCCATCTCCCCGAGGGACATCTGCTCCACGAGCCGGCGCACCCGCTCGACGTGCACGCGGGGCAGTGGCAGTTCGGCGGAGATCCGCACCGGCGGCAGGTCCGACAGGTCGGGCGGGGCCTGCCACGGGCCGTCGAGGATCTCGACGTCGTCGGGCTGCGCGAGGGCCACCGGACGGTGCCGCGAGAACGGCAGTGCACCGACGACGATCGTCGCCTTACCGCTGCGGAGTGCCTGCGTGGCGGAGTGGACGTCGTCGAAGAACCGGCGGGTGCCGGTGGCGTGCACCGAGCGTTCGGTGCGCGAGAGCAGGAATCCGTCCATGGTGGATCGACAATATCCCTGCCCGCACCCGGCGCCGGTGACCCGGTGCGGGGCGTCAGCGACCCGGCGGCACGATCAGGACCGGCCGGTGACTGTGCCGGAGCACGTGATCGGCCACCGACGACTGCAACAGGGACCGCAGACCGGTGGTGCCGCGGGTGCCGGTGACGATGATGTCGACGTCCAGCTCGTCGGCGGCCTCGATGATCGCCGACCACACCGCGTTGACGACCTCGACGGTGCGGCCCTCGGCGTGCAGACCCACCGAGCGGGCCATCTCGAGCCCCTCGTCGTTGGTGATGCGCGCGTCGGACAGGGCGACGTCCTCGCTGTCCTCGTCGGGCACCCAGTCGGGTTGCATGACACCGGACAGGCCGGACATGCGGGCGGCCTGCCGGACCATCGGCTCCCAGGCGGTGACGACGACGGCACGGCACGACTCGAGGAAACGACCCGCATACTGCACGGCACGCTTCGAGTTCTCGGAACCGTCGTAGGCGATGAGGATCAGATCTGCGCCCACCGCGTACCCCCTGGGTCGGATTCGGATGCTCGGGTGCACCTTAACCCGCCGGAGCGTCCCCGGGGGAGGTTCGAGCTGTGGATCCGCGAGGTTCGTCCGCTACCGTCGGCACCATGCGGATCCGTCACACTGTCGCCGCCGTGCTCGCGGTCGCCCTCACCACCGCGGGATGCGGTTCGTCCGATTCGGGCGGCGACGACCCGGTCGAGACGACGTCCGACACCGCGCCCGCCTCGTCCACCACAGCGACCGCCACGACCACCGAGGCGACCGCGGCCGCGACGTCGGCGACCTGCGGCGACGATCTGCTCGCCCGGTTGACGCTGCGGCAGAAGCTCGCCCAGTTGCTCAACGTCGGGGTCACCGGAGCCGCCGACGCGCAGGCCGTCGTCGAATCCGAGCAGATCGGTGGCATCTTCATCGGCAGCTGGACCGACGCGTCGATGCTCACCGACCGTCTCGTGCCGCAGGTGGCCGCGCGGAGCGCATTGCCGCTCATGGTCACGATCGACGAGGAGGGCGGCCGCGTGTCGCGCGTGGGCGACCTGTTCGGGCCCGATCCGTCCGCGCGGGTGACGGCGCAGACGATGACGGTCGACGAGACCTACCGAATGGCGTTCGAACGTGGACAGGAACTGAAGTCGCTGGGCATCACGGTCGACTTCGCGCCGGACGTCGACGTGAGCAGCCAGCCCGACGACTCCGTCATCGGCGACCGCTCGTTCTCCGACGATCCCGAGGTCGTCACGCAGTACGCCGGCGCCTATGCGCGGGGACTGATCGACGCGGGCATCATGCCGGTGCTCAAGCACTTCCCGGGACACGGCTCGGCCTCCGGTGATTCGCACACCGGTGCCGTGACCACCCCGCCGATCGAGCAACTGCAGCAGAGCGATCTCGTGCCGTACCGCAGCCTGGTCTCGCCCGAGGTGGGCGTCATGCTCGGCCACCTCGACGTGCCGGGTCTGACCGGCGGGCTGCCCGCGAGCATCAGCCCGGCAGCGGTGGACCTGCTCCGCTCGGGTGCCTACGGCGGCCCCGCCTTCGGTGGCGTGATCTTCACCGACGATCTGTCGGGGATGCGCGCGATCACCGACACCTACGGCATCACCGAGGCCGTCGAGGCCGCGATGGTGGCGGGCGTGAACCAGGCACTGTGGCTGACCACCGACGAGGTGCCCGCCGTGCTCGACCATCTCGAGCAGGTCGTCGCGGAGGGCACGCTCTCACCGGAATGGGTCGACGAGTCGGTACGGACCGTGACACGCGCGAAGGGCGCTCTGGACTGCTGAAATGTCGCAGGTTGCTTCGACCGCAGGCTTCCTACCGTAGAGTAAGAACTTCATTCGAGGAGTCCGGGAGGAGTCATGGCGGGCGGAACCAAGCGACTGCCGCGTGCGGTCCGCGAGCAACAGATGCTGGACGCCGCCGTCGAAGTGTTCTCCGAGCACGGTTTCCACAACACATCCATGGACGCGATCGCGGCGCGGGCGTCGATCTCCAAGCCGATGCTCTACCTGTACTACGGGTCGAAGGACGAGTTGTTCGCGGCGTGTATCGCCCGCGAAGGGCAGCGGTTCGTCGAGGCACTCACACCGGCGGGCGACCCCACCCTCGCCCCGCGTGAACAACTGCGGGTCGCGCTCGAGTCGTTCCTCGGCTTCGTCGACGAGCACCGGCCGTCGTGGATGGTCCTCTATCGTCAAGCGCTGTCGCAGCAGGCCTTCGCGCCCCAGGTGCAGGGCAGCCGCGACCGGCTGATCGAACTCACCGCGCACCTGCTCGAATCGAGCACGCGCGATCCGGAACCCGACACGAACTTCACGATCATGGCCGTCGCGCTCGTCGGTGCCGGTGAGGCCGTCGCCGATCGCATCGCCGGCGGTGAGATCGATGTGCAGCAGGCAGCGGATCTGCTCGAGAACCTCGCGTGGCGCGGTCTCGCGGGACGCAAGCGCTCCGATCGGATGCACTGATCCGTCCCGCCGGGAACACCTCGGCCACAAGGATATTCACCGCACGAGGGTTCGGGCGGGGCGGGACGCCCCCATCGCGTCCCGCCCCGCCCGAAATCTCGGTGATTCCCCGCCCTACCGCAGGGTGGCGGTCAGGTGCGGGTACTGCTTCTTCGGATGCCGCAGTGCCAGATCCCATCCGTCGGCGACGTGCTGCGCGTACAGGCTCAGCGACGACGGCAGCAGGACCGGCTTCCCGAATCGCACCGCGTAGGTCACCTTGCCGGGGATCCGTCCCTCGACGGCCGAGAGGGTGGCCGCCGCGCTCCACATGCCGTGGGCGATGGTCTTCGGGAATCCGAAGGCCTTGGCGCCCAGGGTCGACACGTGGATCGGGTTGCGGTCACCGGAGACCGCCGCATAGCGGTCGATGACCTTCTGGTCGACCCGCAGTGTGGAGGTGGGGACCGGGGGGATCTCCTCCTCCTTCGGCTCCGGCTTGGGCTGACCCGACAGCGACGTGCGCTGCTGGTGCAGGAAGGTCGACGTCTGCCGCCACACCAACTCGCGTCCGACGTTGACCTCGCTGACGAGATCGACGAGCAGGCCCTTACGGTGTTCGCGCATGTTCTCCGCGTGCACCGCGATGTCGAGCGGCTCGGTGACCGAGATCGGCCGGAACTGCTCGATCACGTTCTCGGCGTGCACCGAACCGACGGCGGCGAACGGAAAGCCCTTCGACACCATCAGTTTCATCACGAGCGGGAACGTGAGGATGAACGGATAGGTCAGCGGCAGGCTGTCGCCGAACCGCAACCCGCACACCTTGGTGTATTCGGCGAGATCGTCGGGATCGACCTTCAGCGACCGCAGGACCAGGACGTCCTCGGGCAGACTGTCGCCCGACGCGCCCACCACGGGCAGCGCCCCGAGTACGGCCCGGCTGTAGATGTCGAAGGTCGACGGCAGCGAGGGCAGTTCGATCCGTGCCATCTAGGCCCCCAGCATGGACTGGCCGCACACGCGCACGACCTGCCCGGTCACGGCGCTCGACGCGGGGTTCGCGAACCACGCGACGGTCTCGGCGACGTCGACGGTCTCACCGCCCTGCTGCAGCGAGCTCATCAGACGACCGGCCTCGCGGGTGGCGACCGGGATCGCGGCCGTCATGGCGGTCTCGATGAAGCCCGGGGCGACGGCGTTGACGGTGATCTTCTTGTCGGCGAGCGCCTCGCTGGTCGCCTGGACGAGGCCGATGACACCGGCCTTCGAGGCGCCGTAATTGGTCTGGCCGCGGTTACCGGCGATACCGGCGATCGACGACACGTCGATGACCCGGCCACCCTCCTTCAGCGCGCCCTTCTCGACGAGCACGTCGGTGATCTTCCGCGGGGCGATCAGATTCACGCCCATCACGGAATTCCAGCGAGCGGCGTCCATGTTGACGAGCAGCTTGTCGCGGGTGATGCCGGCGTTGTGGACGATGATGTCGGCGCCGCCGTGACGCTCGAGCAGGTGAGCGGCGAGCTTCTCGCCGGCGTCGGGGGCGGTGACGTCGAGCGCGAAGGCGGTGCCGCCGACCTTGTTGGCGGTCTGGGTCAGCGCGTCGCCTGCAGCGGGGACGTCGGCGGCGACGACGGTCGCGCCGTCGCGGGCGAGGACCTCGGCGATCGTCGCGCCGATGCCGCGGGCCGCGCCGGTGACGACCGCGACCTTGCCGGCAAGCGGACGGTCCCAGGACTCGGGGGCGGTGGCGTCGCCCTCACCGATACGGATCACCTGGGCGTCGACGAAGGCCGACTTCGCCGAGAGCAGGAAGCGCAGCGTCGACTCCACGCCGGTCAGGCCGGTCGCGGCCTTCGGGGAGACGTAGACGAGCTGCACGGTGGCACCGCGACGCAGTTCCTTGCCGACGCTGCGCGTGAAGCCCTCGAGGGCGCGCTGGGCGATGCGCTCGTCGACCGACCCGGCCTCCTCGGGCGTGGTGCCGAGGACGACGACGCGGCCGCTCGGGGCGAGATTGCGCAAGGTGGGCTGGAAGAACGTGAAGAGCTGTTCGAGCCCCGCGGGGTCGGTGATGCCGGTAGCGTCGAAGACGAGTGCGCCGAACTTCGTGTCGGACGGCTCGGCGAACGTGTAGTCGCTCAGGAGGTTGCGGATCGGTTCGACCAGGCGGCCGTTGCCGCCGAGCAGGACGGGGCCGGGGAGCGGGGGCTCGCCGGGCTGGTAGCGCCGGAGCTTCTCGGGCTGTGGCAGACCGAACTGCTTGGCGAGGAACGCTCCGGGTGCGGACGAGATGAGCTGGGCGTAGAGCTTGGGTGCGCCCTTGGCTTCGGCCACGATTCCACCTTCTTCGATTCGGTCGTCGGTGCAGTGTTCGACAGCAAGCGTGTTCGACAACAAACTTACCCGTGAGTAAGAATAGTAGCCAGAATTCGAATCCGTCCGAAACCGGGAGACACCAGTGACCACCAAAGCCCGTTCCACGCAGCAGCGCCGTGTCGCCGTTCTCGGAGGCAACCGGATCCCGTTCGCCCGGTCCGACCGCAAGTACGCCCGCGCGTCCAACCAGGACATGTTCACCGCCACCCTCGACGGTCTCGTCGGCCGCTTCAACCTGCAGGGTGAGCGCCTCGGTGCCGTCGTCGGCGGTGCGGTCCTCAAGCACGCCCGCGACTTCAACCTCGTCCGCGAGAGCGTGCTCGGCAGCGCGCTGAGCCCCTACACCCCGGCCTGGGATCTCCAGCAGGCCTGCGGCACCGGCCTGCAGTCGATCATCGCGGTCGGCGACGCCATCGCCGCCGGACGGATCGAGGCGGGTATCGGCGGCGGCGTCGACACCACCTCCGACGCCCCGATCGCCGTGAACAACCAGCTCCGCGAGTTCCTGCTCTCCCTGAACCGGGCCCGCACCACGGCCGACCGGGTCAAGCTGCTCGGCAACGTCCGCCCGTCGATGCTCGGCATCGAGATCCCGCGCAACGGCGAGCCGCGTACCGGCCTGTCGATGGGTGAGCACGCCGCGATCACCGCCAAGGAATTCGGTGTCTCCCGCGAGGCGCAGGACGAACTGGCCGTGGCGAGCCACCGCAACATGGCCGCCGCCTACGACCGGGGCTTCTTCGATGACCTCGTCACCCCGTTCCTCGGGCTGACCCGCGACGACAACCTGCGTCCCGACTCGTCGGTCGAGAAGCTGTCGACGCTGAAGCCGGTCTTCGGCACCAAGCTGGGCGACGCCACCATGACCGCCGGTAACTCGACGCCGCTCACCGACGGCGCGTCGGCCGCGTTGCTGGCGAGCGAGGAGTGGGCCGCCGAGCGTAAGCTCCCCGTGCTTGCCTACCTCGTCGACTCCGAGACCGCCGCGGTCGACTACATCCACGGTGGCGACGGGCTGCTCATGGCGCCCACCTACGCCATCCCGCGCCTGCTGCAGCGCAACGGCCTGACCCTGCAGGATTTCGACTTCTACGAGATCCACGAGGCGTTCGCTTCCGTGGTGCTCGCCACCCTCCAGGCGTTCGAATCGGAGGAGTACTGCAAGGGCAAGCTGGGCCTCGACGCCCCGCTCGGCTCGATCGACCGCAGCAAGCTCAACGTCAACGGCTCGTCGCTCGCGGCCGGCCACCCGTTCGCCGCGACCGGCGGCCGGATCGTGGCCTCGCTGGCCAAGATGCTGCACGAGAAGAAGCAGGAGACCGGCAAGCCCGTCCGCGGCCTGATCTCCATCTGCGCCGCAGGTGGACAGGGTGTGACGGCGATTCTCGAGGCCTGATCGATACCCCTCGGAAGTCGTTGAGAGAGGAAAGTTCCGTTCGGTGTGTAACGCTCCGCGACGGACAGCGATAGACCCATCGACCCCGCGCTGCTGCCTGACCCCCGACCTGGTAGCAACGCGGGGTCTTCGCATTCCGGGCGCAGCCGCTCTGAACCGGGGCACTACCCTTGAAAGCAGGTAGTCGGCGCGCGAATTCGAAGGCGTGCCCAGCTTTGCGAAGGGATCTGGGTGAGCGGCAGCAACGGGACCGACGAGTCCCCTCACGAGCACGACGACGCACGGACCGAGAACATCGGTTCGTCGCCGGAATCCGCTCGTGAGGGTGAAGGCGCGTCGGCTCCTACCGAGCGGTTCGAAGCGGTCGATCCTCACCGGGACGTGGCCGAGGCGAAGGCGAGCAGTGTCACCGAGTCGCAGGCGAGCAGTGTCACCGAGTCGCAGGCGAGCAGTGTCACCGAGTCGCAGGCGAGTGATGTGACCGAGTCGCAGGCGAGTGATGTGACCGAGTCGCAGGCGAGTGATGTGACCGAGTCGCAGGCGAGTGATGTGACCGAGTCGCAGGCGAGTGATGTGACCGAGTCGCAGGCGAGCAGTGTCACCGAGTCGCAGGCGAGTGATGTGACCGAGCCGCAAACCGAGGCCCAGGCTGCCTCGCAGGCTCCCACAGAGGTCCGAGCCGATGGCACGAACCAGGCGGCTCCCACCGGTGCTGACGAACCCCCGACCCAGAAGGTCCATCCCTCGGAGGAGCCCACCGCGGTCATCCCGGTCGTCGCGCCGGGAAACCGGGCACCGGGTGACGGATCGTCCGCCGCCACCGATCGGCTCCTCCGTTTGCAGGGGGAACAGAACCCGGCACAGCCCGGTCCCGAACAGGCGGGGGCTCCCGTCCCACCCACGTCGACGGCAATGCCCTCGGCCGCCCACCCGCCGCAAGGCGACCAGCCGACCCAGCAGATGCAGGCGGGTCCGCCGCCGCAGGGACCGCCTCCTGTCACTCCTCCGCCCACCGGCGGACCGCGAGGTTCCGGCGGAGACGGCGACGAACCGGGCAAGCCTGGATCGAATCTGCCCCGGCGCACGATCGCGCTCGTCGTCGGTGGCGTCGTCGCACTGTTCGCCGTGTTCTACGTGGCCGATCTGGCGTTGTCGTCGGGCAAGGTGCCGCGCGGTGTCACCGTCGCAGGTGTCGAGATCGGCGGCATGTCGCTCGACGCGGCGGAGGCAGAGCTCACCGAACAACTGACGCCGCGGCTCGACATGCCCGTCGACGTCACCGCCGGCGACACTCAGGGGCAGATCGTGCCCTCGGAGGCCGGGATCGGGATCGACTGGCCCGCGACCCTCGACCAGGTGGGTTCGCAGCCGCTCAATCCGTTCACGCGACTCGCGTCGTTCTTCGGGAACGACGAAGTCGGCGTGGTCTCCACACGCGACGAGGTCGCCCTGTCCGCAGCCATCGAAAAGGCCGCCGCTGCCGCCGCGCACGAACCGCGCGAGGGCAACATCGTCTTCGAGGACGGCACACCCGTTCCGGTGACGCCGCAGCCCGGCCAGCAGCTCGACGTCGCAGTCGCGGGCGACGTCTTCGCCGAGCGCTGGCCGTACGGTGATGTCTCGCTGCCCGTCGAGAGCGTCGACGTCACCGTCACCCGCGAGGGCCTCGACCGGGCGCTGGCGGAGGTCGCCGTTCCGGCCGTGGCACAGGATCTGGTCGTCCGGGGACTCGACGGGGCCGTCGGTGTGCTGCCGCGCGATGCGGTGGGCGCTGTCCTGTCGTTCGTGCCGGACGGCTCGGGCGGACTCGAACCGCAGTACGACACCGAGGCCGCGATCGGCATCCTGGCGCCGCAGCTCGCCCCGTCGGAGACCGAACCGAAGGATGCGCGGATCGTCCTCGACGGTGGTCGTCCGACGATCGTGCCCAGCGAGACCGGCGAGATGGTCGACTGGCCCGTCACCCTCGAGAGGTTGCCCGACCTGCTGAAGGAAGAGGGCGACCGCAGCACCGACGCGGTGTACAGGAAGGCCGAACCCGAACTCACCACCGAAGGCGCCGAGAAGCTCGGCATCAGGGAAGTGGTCTCGGAGTTCACCACCAGCGGCTTCGAATACGCTTCCGGCGTCAACATCCGGCTGGCCGCGCAGGAGATCAACGGCGCCATCGTGAAGCCGGGGGAGACCTTCTCCTTCAACGACTACACCGGTCCGCGTGGTGCGGCGCAGGGGTACATCGAGTCGGGCATCATCGAGGCCGGACGTCCCGGTAAGGCCGTGGGCGGTGGCATCAGCCAGCTCGCGACCACCCTCTACAACGCGACCTACTTCGCCGGGATGGAGGACGTCGAGCACACCGAGCACAGTTACTACATCTCCCGGTACCCGACGGCCCGGGAGGCCACGATCTACGACGGCGCCATCGACCTGAAGTTCCGCAACCCGTTCGACACGGGCGTCCTGATCCAGACGATCGGCACGAGCTCGGACATCACGGTGCGAATCTGGGGCACCAAGACCGTCGACGTCCAGTCGGTCACCGGCAACCGCACGAACTTCACCTCGCCCAACACGATCACGTTGCCCGCCGGTTCGGCCTGCATTCCGTCGAGCGGCGCGCAGGGCTTCACCGTCACCGACACCCGGATCGTCACCGACGCACGGACGGGCGCGCAGATCTCGAGCGCGACCCGCACGGTCCGGTACGACCCGGTCCCGATCGTGAAGTGCATCAGCCCCGAACCGGAACCGAGCGACGAGCCCTCGGGCGGCGGCGACGCGACCTCCGGCGACACCGGATCGGAGGACGCCGAGGCCGAGGACGCACCGGCGCCCGCACCCGAATCGCCTGCGGCCGAAGCGCCGGCAGTCGAGGCACCTGCAGCGGGTGGAACCGAAGAGGAGTAGCGGACGTCCTCGAAACTTCGGGGAGGTTGTGTGCGGTTCCGGTGAAGGAACACGCACACAACCTCCCCTTACTTCGTCACTCCGGAAGCGGCACCACGTCGGGGATCTGGCCGTCGAGGATGCGGAGCTGCTCCCGAGAAACGACGAGACCGACGTCGTGTGCGAAATCTGTGGGGAAATCGCGCACAACGTCGGTCTCGTCTATCGCGCTACCGCCGTGAGCGGTTCGATCAGAACGCTGCTTCGTCGAGCTCCATGATGTCGAGGTCGACGTCGGTGATGATCTGACGCGCGACGCTCAGCTCCGGCAGGACGTTCTTGGCGAAGAAGGACGCGGCCGCGACCTTGCCCTCGTAGAACGCCTTGTCCGAGGCATCGACGCCGGCGTCGAGCGCGGAGAGAGCGATCTCGGCGTGCTCGAGCAGCAACCAGCCGATCATCAGGTCGCCGAACGCCTCGAGGAAGCGGACCGAACCGAGGCCGACCTTGTACAGCTCGGTGGGCTGTTCCTGCGCACCCATGAGGTACTGGGTGAGCGTCGCGACCATCGTCTGGGTCTCGCCGAGCGCGGTGGCCAGGAGCGTGCGCTCCTTCTTCAGACGCTGGTCGGCGTCGTCGCGCTCGACGAACTTCTTGATCTCACCGGCGATGTGGGCGAGCGCCACGCCACGGTCGCGGGCGATCTTGCGGAAGAAGAAGTCCTGCGCCTGGATGGCCGTGGTGCCCTCGTACAGCGAGTCGATCTTCGAGTCGCGGATGTACTGCTCGATCGGGTAGTCCTGCAGGAAGCCCGAACCGCCGAGGGTCTGGAGCGAATCCTTCAGGTACTGGTAGGCCCGCTCGGAGCCGCAACCCTTGACGACCGGCAGCAGCAGGTCGTTGATGCGGTGCGCGAGAGCGGCGTCGGCACCCGAGACCTGCTCGGCGACGACGTCGTCCTGGTGCGCCGCGGTGTACAGGTACACGGCGCGCAGGCCCTCGGAGTAGGCCTTCTGCATCGCCAGCGAACGCCGCACGTCCGGGTGGTGCATGATCGACACGCGCGGGGCGGTCTTGTCGGACATCTGGGTCAGGTCGGCGCCCTGGATGCGCTCCTTGGCGTAGTCGAGGGCATTGAGGTAGCCGGTCGACAGGGTCGCGATGGCCTTCGTGCCGACCATCATGCGGGCGTGCTCGATGACGTCGAACATCTGTGCGATGCCGTTGTGGACCTCGCCGACGAGCCAGCCCTTGGCCGGAACGCCGTGGCCACCGAAGGTGACCTCGCAGGTCGCGGAGGCATTGAGGCCCATCTTGTGTTCGACGTTGGTGACGAACACGCCGTTGCGCTCGCCCAACTCGTCCTTCTCGAAGTCGAAGTGGAACTTCGGGACGAAGAACAGCGACAGGCCCTTGGTGCCGGGGCCGGCACCCTCGGGGCGGGCGAGGACGAGGTGGAAGATGTTCTCGAACAGGTCGTCGGAGTCGGCCGAGGTGATGAACCGCTTGACACCTTCGATGTGCCAGGAGCCGTCGTCCTGCTTGATCGCCTTGGTGCGACCGGCGCCGACGTCGGAACCGGCGTCGGGCTCGGTGAGGACCATGGTGGCGCCCCAGCCGCGCTCGACGCAGGTGGCGGCCCACTTCTTCTGCTCATCGGTGCCGTTGTCGTAGAGCACGCCTGCGAAGGCGGGGCCGGCCGCGTACATGAAGGCCGCGGGCTGGGCGCCGAGCATCATCTCGTTGACGGCCCACAGGAGGCTGCGCGGTGAGTCGGTGCCGCCGAGCTCCTCGGGGATGCCCATGGACCAGTAACCGGCGTCCCACCAGGCGCGGAACGACTTCTTGAACGGCTCGGGAAGCGACACCGAATGGGTCTCGGGGTCGAAGACCGGCGGGTTGCGGTCGGCGTCGGCGAAGCCTTCGGCTGCCGGCCCCTCGGTCAGTGTCTTGACCTCGGCGAGGATGCCGCGCGCGGTGTCCTCGTCCAGGTCGCCGAACTTGCCTGCTTCGAGGACCTTCTGAATCTTCAGGAACTCGAAGAGGTTGAACTCGAGGTCGCGGAGGTTGCTCTTGTAATGGCCCATGTCGTCGGTGTCTCCCAGTGTGGTGCGGTCCAGCTGGCTTCAAGTACCGCCCAAGTTATTACTCGTCGGTAACATCTCCATGTTACTCGTCGGGCAACTAACTGCCAAGAGGTGGTTTGCTCGCCACGACGAGCGCGTCGATCGCGGTTCCTGCATCGGTTTCCCGATATCGCCGTTCGGCAATCCTGATGTCCAATCTGCCGTCGATTTCCTCGACGAGATCGGTTGGTGTGTAGAGGATTTCCTTGTCCTGGGGTCCGCCCACTCCTTCGTCGGGATTTATTGCGTCGTGCCCCAGGAATATGAGGATTCCTTCAGGTTTCAGTGAATTGATCGCGTGGTCGAGAAGCGCCTTCCGCTGTGGCGGAGGAAAATGCAGGAAGACCGAGAGGATCAGGTCATACTCTCCGTCGAACGAGTCGATCGTCACATCCGCGCGGACGTAGCGGAGCCGGTCTCGTGAGCGGGACGGCGCCTGCGCAGCGACCTGCCGGGCCTTGTCGAGGGCGACCTCGGAGAAGTCGACGCCCACGACTTCCCATCCGCGCGTCGCCAACCACAGGGAGTGACGACCTTCACCGCAGCCGAGATCGAGGGCGCGACCGTGCGGTAGCGACGTCACGTGTTCGACGATGACCGGATTGGGCGGCGCGCCCCAGATCAGTTCCGACGCCGCGTACTTCTCGTTCCAGGCCTGTGCATCCATGACCGCGACGCTAGCCTCGCGTGGCGATTGGGACCCCCGCTTGCGGTGAGGGTTACGGAAGCGCATCGTCGGGGTAGCGCTGTGACGAAATCGTGACCTGCGATATCGTTGACCGGATGCGATGTGCCGACACGCGGTACGTCGAGGAGGAGGAGTTCGTCTGATGGGTGCACAGATCGCTGTCCCTGCCCCGCTGAGGAACAGCGCGCTGCTCGGTCTGGGTGTGCACCGCCCCGAGCGCATCGTCACCAACGACGAGATCTGCCAGCAGATCGACTCGAGCGACGAATGGATCCAGTCGCGGTCCGGCATCAAGGAGCGCCGCTTCGCGAAGCAGCATCCGGAGGAGTCGGTCGTCGACATGGCGACGAGCTCCGCCGAGCAGGCCCTCGTGGCCGCCGGCCTCACGGGTGCGCAGATCGACACCGTGATCGTCGCGACCTCCACCTACCCCTTCCAGACCCCGCAGGCGGCAGCTCTCGTCGCCGACCGCATCGGCACCGGCGGCGCCGCGGCGCTCGACATCCAGGCCGGCTGCGCGGGCTTCTGCTACGCCCTCGGTGTCGCCTCCGATCTCGTGCGCGCCGGAACGGCCGAGCACGTGCTCGTCGTCGGTGTCGAGCGCATGAGCGACACCACCGAGCCCACCGATCGCTCGGTGCGCTTCATCTTCGGCGACGGGGCCGGTGCCGTGGTCGTCGGCCCGTCCGACGAGGTCGGCGTCGGTCCCACCGTCTGGGGCTCCGACGGTTCGCAGGCCAACGCGATCCGTCAGGAACCCGACTGGGTCGATTTCGCCACCAACCCGGACCAGAAGCGTCCCTGGATCATCATGGAGGGCACCGCGGTCTTCCGCTGGGCCGCCTTCGAGATGAGCAAGTTCGCCCGGCAGATCGCCGACAAGGCCGGCGTGGCCCTCGCGGACCTCGACGCCTTCGTCCCGCACCAGGCCAACCTGCGCATCAACGACGTCATCGTCAAGCAGCTCGAACTGCCCGAGACCGTCGCGGTCGCCGACGACATCATCGAGACCGGCAACACCTCCGCCGCGTCCATCCCGCTGGCGATGGAGAAGATGCTACGCACCGGCCAGGTCGGGGTCGGATCCACCGCGCTGCTCCTCGCGTTCGGTGCCGGCCTGTCCTATGCGGGCCAGGTCGTGAAGATGCCCCCGCTCGGGAAGTAGGAAGCAGCGGTAGCAATACGACTTCGTAGCAGTATCGACATATGGCGAGTATTCGCACGTCGTCCGTTCCCCGTTGGGTCTGGATCCTGTGCTTCGTCGTGGTCTCCGTGGCCGTCGTCCTCCTCGAACCGATGGGGGACGACGAGCCGGGCGGTACCGGCGGGGGCACGGTCGAGAACCCCTCCGAAGCCCTCGAGGCGCTGGAGGCACTGCCCGTCCGGCCCGCCGAATCGCAGAGCGGCTACGACCGCTCGCTGTTCGGCTCGGCGTGGACCGACGAAGTGACCGTCGACCTGGGGCGCAACGGCTGCGACACTCGTAACGACATCCTGCAGCGCGATCTCGTCGACGTCTCCTTCGAGCCCGGGAAGAAGCAGTGCACGGTCACTGCCGGCACGCTCGAGGACCCGTACACGGGGAAGACGATTTCCTTCCGTCGCGGGGTCGAGACCTCGTCCGCCGTGCAGATCGACCACGTCGTCGCCCTGTCGGATGCGTGGAAGAAGGGCGCCCGCCATCTCGACGACCAGCAGAAGCGGAATCTTGCGAACGATCCGCGCAACCTGATCGCCGTCGACGGCCCCACCAACCAGGGCAAGGGCGACTCCGACGCGTCGGAGTGGCTGCCGCCGAATACCGCCTTCCATTGCGAGTACGTCGTGCGGCAGATCGAGGTGAAGACGACCTACGAACTGTGGGTCACCCAGGCTGAACACGACGCGATGTCGCGGATCCTCTCCTCCTGCTGATACCGCTTCCTGCTGATCACGCCTCCAGCAGGGCCCGCGCGATGTCGTCCTCCGACATCAGTACGTGCGCCGCGGCCGGCCCGAGGGGCACGTAGCTGTCGTGGGAGGTGACCCGCGTGATCCGGCCCTGCCACGCATCGTCGACGAGCGTCGCGACGACCGATTCCGCGACACCTCCGCTGCGGCGCGTCTCGTCGACCACCACCACGCGCTCGAAGCGGCGGACGTGTTCGAGCAGCGCGGTCGTCGGCAGCGGCGACAACCACTGCAGGTCGAGGACGGTTGCCGCGACTCCCGCGCGACGGACGGCACGCAGACTCATCGGCACCCCGTTCCCGAAAGTCACCACCAGCACGTCGCGCCCGTCGCCGTAGACGCACACCGATCCCGGTGGAAGCCCGGCGGTGTCGGGGATCTGCTGCCACAGTCCGTCGCCCTCGTCGTAGAGGTCGCGCCGGTGGTACAGCGCGATCGGTTCCAGGTAGACGCACACCCGGCCCTCCTGACGAGCCAGCTCGACGCACGTGCGCAGCAGGGCGCCGGCCGTGGCGGGTGAACTCGGCACGGCCAGCACGAGACCGGGGATGTCGCGCAGCACGGCGACGGAATCGTCGTTGTGGAAGTGCCCGCCGAAGCCGCGCTGGTAGGGCAGGCCAGCGATGCGCACGACCATCGGATTGCGGTACCGCCCGTCGGAGAAGAACGCCAGACTCGCCGCCTCCCCGCGCAACTGGTCCTCGGCGTTGTGCAGGTAAGCCAGGTACTGGATCTCCGGGATCGGCAGCATGCCCGCGACGGCGAAGCCCAGCGCGGTGCCGAGGATCGTCTGCTCGTCGAGCAGGGTGTCGAACACGCGCAGGCGCCCGAAGCGCTCCTGCAGCCCTCGGGTGACGCCGTAGACCCCGCCTTTGAGGCCGACGTCCTCGCCGAACACGCAGGCGTGGGGATCCTCCTCGAGGAGCTGTCCGAGCGTGCGGGTGACGGCCCGGGAGAGCGTGAGCGGTTCACCGGCAGGATGCGGATCGTCGTCGACGAGCACGAGCCCGGATTCGAGCGGGCGCATCACGTCGGCGGCGGTCGCCAGTCGCGGCGGCCGGGTCAGTGAGTCCGCGACGGAGCCGACCTCGACCCGTATCCGCTCGTACCGGTCGAGAACCCCTGCCGCATCGAGCATTCCGCGTGCGACGAGTTCACGGGCCGTACCCACCAGTGGGTCCCGCTCGTGGTCCGCGGCAAGATCCGACGGGCTGCGGTAGGCCGACTCGACGTCGGAACCGGCATGGCCGAGGAAACGCACTGCCCGCACGTGCAACAGGACCGGAGCCCGGGTCGTGCGCACCGTCTCCACGGCATCGGTTGCGGCAGCGAGCATCTCCACCGCATCGGCGCCGTCCACCGACCGGTACTCGATCCCCGGATACGACGACAGTGACCGCTCGAGCCAGCCGGGCGGGGTGGGCACACTGATGCCGAGTCCGTTGTCCTCACACACCAGCAGCAACGGCAACGGCAACCCGCGGTGCCGGCAGTAGGCGGCCGCGTTCAGGGCGCCGACGGCCGTCGAATGGTTCGCCGAGGCATCACCGAAACTGCACATCACCACCGAATCCCACGGCCACGCTGCGTCGAGCCCGAGTCGCTGCATCCGCGGTAGCGCGAGGGCGAGACCGACGGCCCGCGGCATGTGCGAGGCGATGGTCGACGTCTGCGGCAGGATGTTCAGGCCGGCGTTGCCGAACACCTTGTGCCGGCCCGCCGAGATCGGATCGAGCGTGGACGCCGCACATCCGGCGAGCACGTCGCGGATCGGGGTGCTGTCCTCGACGAGCGACGCGCGAGCCGCGTAGAAACCGCCCGAACGGTAGTGCAGCAGAGCGGGATCCGTCACCCGCGTGCACAGGCCCAGCGCGGCGTTCGATTCGTGGCCCGCCGATGCGATGGTGTAGAAGCCTTCGCCGCGTCCCTGCAGGGTGCGGGCCGCGACATCGAGGTGCCGCGACTGCACCTGGGCGTCGAAGTACCGCACCAACAGGTCGTCGTCGACCCGCCGGTCGACCGGACGCGTCGGCGGTGCGTGCCCGGGCAGAGCGCGCACCGCGGTGACGAAACGTTCGTCGAGTTCGTCGGCGGCGGTCACTCCTTCTTTCTACGCCCGATCACCTCGGAAGGAGGTGGATCGGCCCCCGTCGTTCGGGAACGGCAACGACGTGAAGTTCATCGGCGCGACGTAGTCGGCCGGCACGTGCCAGCGGAAACGCAACAGCAGATGGTGCAGCACCGTCTTGGTCTCCGCTCCCGAGAAATGCATGCCCAGGCACCGATGCGCGCCACCGCCGAAGGGCGCCCACGCGTACTTGTGCACCTTGTCCTTGCGGCGCTCCGGCGAGAACCGCTCGGGAAGCGTGCATCACATCTCGGTTGCGTCGATTCGTCCCACGGGACGGTCGCTGGTCGGGCGTGCGGGTGCGTGCCATGCTGGCGCCATGGACGTCGAACGCCCCAAGCTCGAAGGCACCGTCGCGGTCGGGGAGGGCCGCCGGCTCGGTTTCGCCGAGTTCGGGTCGGCCCAGGGCCGCACGGTGTTCTGGCTGCACGGCACGCCGGGTGCGCGCCGCCAGGTTCCCATCGAGGCCCGCGCCTTCGCCGAACGGAACCACATCCGCCTCATCGGGATCGACCGCCCGGGGATCGGCTCGTCGACACCGCACATCTACGAGAACGTCCTCGCGTTCAGCGACGACCTGCGCATCGTCGCCGACACCCTCGGGGTCGACCGCATGGCCCTCGTCGGACTGTCCGGCGGCGGCCCCTACACCCTCGCCGCGGCCTATGCACTGCGCGAACGGGTCGTCGCGGCTGCGGTCCTCGGCGGTGTGGCACCGGTCGTCGGTCCCGAGTCGATCGACAGCAACCTGATGAAGCTGGGCGCCTTCGTCGCGCCGGCACTGCAGACCGCGGGCGTCCCCATCGGCGTGGCGATGAGCGCGGCGATCCGCGTGGTGCGCCCGTTCGCGTCGCCGATCATCGACCTGTACGGACGGTTCTCACCCGAGGCCGACCGCCGCCTGCTCGCCCGTCCCGAGTTCAAGACGATGTTCCTCGACGACCTGCTCAACGGCAGCCGACGTCAGATCTCCGCGCCGTTCGCCGACATCGTCGTATTCACCCGCGACTGGGGTTTCCGCGTCTCCGACGTGAAGGTGCCCGTGCGGTGGTGGCACGGCGACACCGACCACATCATCCCGATCGAGCACGGCCTGCACATGGTGGACCTGCTGCCCGACGCCCAGTTCCACCACCTGCCCGGCGAGAGTCATCTCGGGGGTCTCGGTGCGTCGGAGGAGATCCTCACTACGGTTCTGAAGTTGTGGGACCAGGACTGACCGAGGGCGAACGCCCGCTGCCGAGAGCGCTGCACCTGCGACCGTCGGCGCTGGCGGCGGTCGCCGTGGGCGGTCTGCTCGGGACGAGTGCCCGCTACGGCCTCGGCCGGTGGTTCCCCGTCGAGTCCGGGGGCTGGCCGGTCACGACCTTCGCGATCGACGTCCTCGGTGCGCTGCTGCTCGGATTCCTGCTCGAGGCACTGATCCGCATCGGTCCCGACACCTCCTGGCGTCAGGTGGTCCGGCTCGGGGTGGGCACCGGTGCGCTGGGCTCGTTCACCACCTACAGCGCGCTCGCGGTCGACACCGACCTGCTGCTGCGCGACGGTGAAATCGTCGCCGCGGCAACCTATGCGCTCGGCACGGTGCTCGTCGGCCTTCTCGCGACCGGCATCGGTGTCGCGCTGGGCGCGTGGTTCGGGAGTCGCCGAGCGGCACGGCGATGATCGCGGTGTGGGTGGCGTTGGCAGGCAGCGCCGGTGCGGTGACGCGGTTCGTCGTCGACAGTGCTCTGCGTGCCCGCTCCGGGTCGTCCCTGCCGTGGCCGACCGTGCTGATCAACGTCATCGGTTCGTTGCTGCTGGGGCTGCTCACCGGTGCGGTGCTGTTCCACGACGCCGCCGCGGAGTTGCTCGCCGTCGTCGGGGTGGGGTTCTGCGGTGGGTTCACCACCTTCAGCACGACCAGCGTCGACTCCGTCCGCCTGATCGTGGCGCGCCGCTACGGTGCCGCCTGCGCGATCGCGCTGGGCACCCTGGCGACCACGCTCATCGCGGCGGCCGCCGGGCTCGCTCTCACCGCCGTGTGGTGATCAGCGAGCGCGGTCGATGAGGCCGAGCACCGAGCGCAGTTCGTCGGCGTCGACCTGCCCGGGTGCCGAGGCGGTGCCGACCATCCCGAACGTCGCCGCCGATCCGAAGACCTGCCCGGCGATCCGCGACACCACGCCGATGCCGCCCATCGACATGGTGATCAACGGGCGGTCGGCGTGGTCCTCGTGCATGGTGCGGGTCGCGTCGAGCAGGGTGAGCACGTCGGCCGTCGACTGCGGCATGACGGCGATCTTGCAGATGTCGGCGCCGAGTTCCTGCATCTCGCGTAGCCGCGCGACGATCTCGTCCTTCGGCGGAGTGGCGTCGAAGTCGTGGTTCGACGCCACCACCGCAATACCGCAGGCGTGGGCCGCCGCGACGATCCGCTCGACGGCGGCACGGTCGCGGCGGTACTCGACGTCCACCAGATCCACCGCGCCGCTCTCGGCGAGTGCGACCGTCAGATCGGCGTACGCCTCGTCGTCGATCGCGATCTCGCCGCCCTCGTCGGCGGTGCGGCAGGTCGCGAGCAGGGGAGTGCCCTGCAACTGCTCGGACAACGAGCCGGCCTGCGCGACCACCGAGGCGACGTCGTCGACGGTGTGGAAGAAGTCCACGCGCCATTCGACGACGTCGGCCCGCTCGGCGACGGCCGCGATCTGTTCGCGCAGCGTCTCGGGGGTGCGGCCGGTGACGGGGACGAGGATCGTGGGTGCGCCTTCACCGATCACCACGTCCTTGACGCGAACCGGTGTGATCGTTCGTCCCACGTGCCGTCTCCGTTCCCTAGTCCGATGATCGGCCCTATTCGATCACGACCGCTTCGAACCGCTGTCCGCAGTGTCCGCACCGGACTCGGTCCCCTCGACGACCACGACGGCGTCGTCCTTCGCCGCCTTCGACGGGTCGGCGATCGCCTCGCCACGCGCGACCATGAGTGCTTCGTCGGAGAGCGGGATCTCCTTGATGAAGCACGCCAGGACGAATGCGATGAGCAGGAACGGGATGAGGTACCAGAACACCGGCGCCAGCGAGTCGGCGTAGGCGTCGACGATGCCTTCGCGGACGGGATCGGGCAGCAGCTTCATCGCCGCCGGATCGACGGTCGCGGTGGCCTGGCCGGCCTGCTCCGGTGTCGCACCGGCCGCGGTGAAGACCTCGACGAGCTTCTCCGCCAGGCGGTTGGTGAAGATGGTGCCGAAGATCGCTACACCGAGCGCCGCACCGACCTCACGGAAGTAGTTGTTCGAGCTCGTCGCGGTGCCGATCTCGTCGGCGGGCACCGCGTTCTGCACGATCAGGATGACGACCTGCATGATCAGGCCGAGACCCAGACCGAAGACGAACAGCATCGAGCAGATCACCCACAGCGGGGTGTCGCCCTCGAGGGTGGTCAGCCACAGCATGCCCGCCGCGGTGATGAGCGAACCGACGATCGGATAGATCTTGTAGCGCTGGGTCTTGGTGATGGCCAGACCCGAGCCGATCGAGGTGATCATCAGACCGGCCATCATCGGCAGCAGCAACAGACCCGAGACCGCGGCCGAGGTGCCCGACGACATCTGCAGGAAGGTCGGCATGAACGCGATCGCCGAGAACATGCCGAGGCCGAGGACGAAACCGATGGCCGTGGCGTTGACGAAGATCGAGTTGCGGAACAGCGACAGCGGGATGATCGGGTCCTGCGCCCGCGACTCGACGAGCACGAACAGGCACACGAACACCACGAGTCCCGCGCCGAACATCCACGTGAGCGGAGCGGTCCAGCCGCGATCGGCGTCGCCACCGAAATCCGTGAAGAAGATCAGGCAGGTCGTGGCGAGGGAGAGCGTGAGCACGCCGAGGATGTCGATCCGCTTCGTCGGCTTCTTCACCGGCAGGCGCAGCGCGAACCAGGTGATGACGAACGCGATGATGCCGACCGGCACGTTGATGTAGAAGCACCACTCCCACGTCAAGTGGTCGACGAAGAAGCCGCCGATCAGCGGGCCACCGACGGCCGACAGACCGAAGATCGCGCCGAGCGGGCCCATGTACTTACCGCGTTCGCTCGCGGGCACGATGTCGGCGATGATCGCCTGCGACAGGATCATCAGACCGCCACCGCCGAAGCCCTGGATCGCGCGGAAGACCACGAAGGTCCAGAAGTCGTCGGTCATCGAGCACGCCGCGGAGGCGAGGGTGAACACGCCGATCGCGATGAGGAACAGGTACCGGCGCCCGAAGACGTCGCCGAACTTGCCGTAGATCGGCATCACGATGGTCACCGCGAGCAGGTAGGCGGTGGTGATCCACGCCTGGTGCTCGACGCCGCCGAGTTGCCCGACGATCGTGGGCATGGCGGTGGAGACGATCGTCTGGTCCAGGCTGGCGAGCATCATGCCCGCGATGAGCGCGGAGAAGATGATCCAGATCCGTCGCTGGGTGAGAACCAGAGGTTCCGAAGTGGTGGTCACGGTGTTCCTGTCGGAATAGGAATATCGAGCTGTTAGGCGAAGGTGGCCCGCACAGAGGTGAGGCGATCGGAAATTGTTGCACTCGGTAACTTCTGCTGCAAGGCAATTTCCTCCAGGTCACTCGAACCAGGACCGCACGGGCGGTTTGACCCACATGATCTTCTCGTCCTCGTCGGTGCGGACCGCTGCCGGATGATCCGGGTGCTTCTGCGCCCACGCCGTCTTCTCGTCCATCAATCTCGCGGCGAGTTCCCAGGTCTCCATCGTCCGCGGCGGATGCGCATCCGCGGCCCGCGCCAGCTTGCGTCGCGTCTCGTCGGTCATGGCGAGCAGTTCGGCTCCCGAGATGCCGCGGTTCCATGCATACCGGGCCAGGGTCACGGCCTTGTCCCGCCGGTTCTTCTCGGCGCGATCGGTGTGGGCGAAGTCGGCGTCGCTCATGCTCCGAAGGTACGCGCCGGCCCGGACCGGGTTCACCGTCGACGATCCCGGATCCGGCCACGACGGTGCTGCCGTCTGTCTACCCTCGATGAGGGGGCCGAGGAGGCGTGATGACGGCCGACGAGATCCCGGAGGGCACACCCGACACGGTCGTGGCCCGTGCCGCCCGGCCGCCGCGGGTGCCGGTGTTCGACCCGACCCTCGGCATCGACGTTCCCCGGTCCTTCCGCGGCACACCGCCACACCGATTGGTGGCGCTCGGCGACTCCCTGCTGCAGGGCTTCCAGAGCGGCGCGATCTACAACACCGACGTCTCCGTCCCGGCGATCGTCGCCCACGAGCTCGGCGCCGATCTCCGATACCCGCGCTTCGGTGGACCGGGCGGACTGCCGCTGAACGTCGAAGTGCTGTTGCGCCGGATCGAGGAGCGGCACGGATCGACGCTCGAACCGTGGGAGCTGCCGACGGCGCTGTTCACGGCGCGCGGCTTCATGGACGAGGTCGAGGACTACTGGGAACGCGGACCCGGCGCGACACCACCGCTCGTCGGATATCTCCACAACCTGTCGTGTTTCGGCTGGGATCTGCGCGACGCGCTGCAGAAGACCGCCCGCGTCTGCGCCGAACGCATCGCCACACCCCGCGACGATCTCGTGCGGCAACTCGTCGAGAACAACGGGGAGCGGGCGGCGCTGTACGTCTATCCGAACACCGACGACCGGCGCCGCGAGATGACACTGTTCGACGTCGCGGCCGAACTCGGTGCCGAGCACGACGGCGACACCGAGGCGGGCATCGAGACACTCGTCGTCTTCCTCGGTTCGAACAACGCGCTGCAGACCGTCACCGAACTGCAGGTCGTGTGGAGCGGCGACGACTTCCGCGACCTCGACGCGAAACAGGCCTACACGATCTGGCGGCCCGAACATTTCGACAGCGAGTTCGCGGAGGTCGTCGCGAAGCTCCGCGACATCGACGCGCGGCACGTGGTGCTGTGCACCGTCCCGCACGTCACCATCGCTCCGATCGCCCGGGGGATCGGGACGAAGAACGGCTCGCCGTACTTCCCCTACTACACCCGGCCGTGGGTGGACGCGCGCCGCTTCGATGCGAGCCGCGACGAACACATCACCGGTGCGCAGGCCCGCATGGTCGACGCCGCGATCGACCTGTTCGACGAGACGATCACCGAAGCGGTCGCCGACGCGCGACGTGCCGGACTGGACTGGTATCTGCTCGACACCGCGGGCATCCTCGACCGCCTGGCCGCGCGCCGCTACGTCGACGACCTCGATGCGCGACCCGCGTGGTGGCAGCCGTACCCGCTACCGCCGGCGCTCGCCGCGCTCGACCCGGTACCGGACACGCGTTTCCTGTCGGCCGACGGTCACGGCGGTCGCGACAGCGGGGGATTGTTCTCCCTCGACGGTGTGCACCCGACGACGGTCGCCTACGGGATCCTCGCCCAGGAGATCATCGACGTGATGGTGCGTGCCGGCGTCGAATTCCGGTCGCCGAACGGAACGGTGCGAAACGGTCCTGTCGCCGTGGATTTCGAGCGTCTGCTCCGGCACGACACCCTTGTGTGTACGCCACCGCAGAACATCGATTCGACGCTGTCGATCCTGGGGTGGGTCGACGAGGTGCTCGACGTGTTCCGGGTGCAGTTGCGTTTCGGTCTGTGAGGGATCAGGTCAGGTTGATGACGTGAGCGTGTGTCGCCACGGCGTCCTGCATCTTCTTCCGCGACAGCGAGCGCGGACCGCATGCGCATCCCGACGGAATGGCGTCGTCCTCGAACTGCGTCACCTCCAGGGTGTCCACATACTCCGAATTGAGTGATGTGCCGTTGTGCGGTGTCGCTTCGCGGTCGCGGTTGCCGCGGCCGCCGGGACCGCTGCGGGAGACCACGACCTGACCCTCGGTGGTGTTGTACACCGCCGCTACGGTGTGGCCCTTGGGACAACGAACCTTGAGGACGGCCTTCTCGGTGCGCTGGGGTCCGAGTTCCTTCACTGCGGCGAGCGCGAGCTTGCGACGTTCGGTAGGGGGTGTCGTGGCGATATCCATTTTCCTATTCCACCTCACAGTGTCGGGGTTCACAGGGCTTCGGCAGAACCGCTTCGGGGTTTGTTTTCAGATGATCTCGTCGGTGAGCCGGTGCGGTGTGCCGAATCGATGAGCGGTGATCGTGACGGACTGTTCGGCCAGGAACGGCAGCATTTCGATTCGTCCGGATCCGGTCACCGGATGGTCGAACACCGCGATGTCGCATCGGGTGTTCCATTCGGCGGGCGGCGCTGCGCCGATCAGGCGGACACGCGCCGGGGTCGTGTCGACGATCCGTTCCTCCCATTCCATATCACTCTCCACGCGCACGCGACCGCCGAAACGTGCTGTATTCGAGCATCTTACGAGATCGACGGCGAAAGCCGAAGAGATTTCCACCGGCGCGCCCGCCCGGGCCGCGGCACCGAGCACGCGCACGAGTTCGTCGGGCCGCCCGGCCTCACCGAGGCGTACGTGTGTGCGAACGGGCCGGTACCGGAACAGGTTCCGCTCTGCCGAGAGTCCTGTGACATCTTGTGCCACAGCGAATTCCGACGTCCATGCCCGCTCGTCGTCCTCGAACGCCCGGCGCAGCGTGTCCTCGTCCCAGATGCACGGTTCCCAGGAACCGAAGCCGAAGAGATAGTTCGGCCCGCCCGCCTTGAAGCCCGCTCCCACCGACGACTTCTTCCAACCCCCGAAGGGTTGCCGTCGCACGATGGCACCGGTGATACCGCGATTGACGTACACATTCCCGGCCTGCACCCGATCGAGCCAGCGGGCGATCTCGTCCGAATCCAGCGAATGCAGACCCGCCGTGAGCCCGTAGTCCACCTCGTTCTGGATCGCGATCGCCTCGTCCAGATCGGCCGCGGTCATCACCCCCAGCACCGGACCGAAGAACTCGACGAGATGCGTGCGCGACCCGCGTCGCACCCCGGTGCGCACACCGGGCGTCCACAGCCGGCCCTCCTCGTCGAGCCGGCGCGGTTCGACGAGCCACGACTCGCCGTCGTCGAGTTCGGTGAGCGCGGTGAGCAGTTTGCCCTGCGCCGGTCCGATCAACGGCCCCATACGTGTTCGCGGATCGTGCGCAGGCCCGACCGGCAGTGACCGCACCGCGTCGACGAGCTGGTCGCGGAACCGGCGGGAGGTCGCCACGGAGCCGACGAGGATCACGAGCGACGACGCCGAGCACTTCTGCCCGGCATGCCCGAACGCCGACTGCGCGATGTCGCGCACCGCCAGATCCGGATCGGCGCTCGGCGTCACGACGATCGCGTTCTTGCCGCTCGTCTCGGCGAGCAGTCGCATCCCCGGACGCAGCGAACGGAAGAGTTCGGCGGTCTCGTAGGCACCGGTGAGCACCACCCGGTCGACGCGCGGGTCGGAGACGAGCTTCGTGCCCAGCGACCGTTCGTCGGCGTGGACGAGGTGCAGGACGTCGCGAGGCACGCCGGCATCCCACATCGCCTCGGCGAGCACCGACCCGCACCGAGCCGTGAGCGTCGCGGGCTTGAGGACCACCGCCGAACCGGACGCCAACGCCCCGAGCGTCGACCCCGCCGGGATCGCGACCGGGAAGTTCCACGGCGGCGTCACGACGGTGAGGGTCGACGGCACGAACCGCGCACCGTCGATCTCGTCGAGCGCGCGGGCCCGCTCGGCGTAGTACCGCGCGAAGTCGATCGCTTCCGAGACCTCCGGATCGGACTGGTCGAGCGTCTTACCGCCCTCGGCCGCCATCACCTCGAGCAGATCGGCGCGCCGCGCCTCGAGCACATCGGCCACCTGTTCGAGAATCCGTGCGCGTTCGGCACCGCTGCGGGCACCCCAGACACGACCGGCCGCGTTCGCGTCGACCAGCACGCGCTCGAGGTCGTCCTCGGAGGAGAGGGTGTGGGCGCGCACGGTGTCGATACCGAGTTTCGACGACGGCACCCGCTCGAGGATGCGGCGCCCCCACTCCCGGTTCTGCGGCAGGGACGGATCGGTGTCCGGTGTGTTCGTGAACACCGGCGGCGCAGGGGTGGGAGGACCCTGCCGGTTCTGCGTGCGGTTGGGGGAGGGGACGCTGTCGTCGAGCGCCGCCACCGACGCACGGAACCGCTGCTCCTCGCGTCCGAACAGGGCGGGATCGTCGGCCAGATCGAACACCGCCGACATGAAATTCTCCTGCCCCGAACCCTCGTCGAGCCGACGCACCAGATACGAGATCGCGACGTCGAACTCGTCGGGGCGGACGACGGGTGTGTAGAGCAACAGGCTGCCGACGTGTCGACGGATCACCTCGGCCTGGCTCTGCGCCATGCCGAGGAGCATCTCGAAGTCGATCCCGTTGCGCACCTGCCGGCGACCGGCGAGCTCCCACGCGTAGGCGATGTCGAAGAGATTGTGCCCGGCCACCCCGATCCGCACGTTCTCGATCCGCTCGGGCGTGAACGCGTAGTGCAGCAGCCGCTTGTAGTTCGTATCGGTCTCCTGCTTGGTGCTCCACGTCGCGAGCGGCCATCCGTGCAGCGACGCGTCGACCCGTTCCATCGGAAGGTTGGCGCCCTTGACCACCCGGATCTTGATCGCGGCGCCGCCGCCTGCGCGTCGCGCCGCCGCCCACCGCTGCAGTTCGATCATGGCGGTCAGGGCGTCGGGCAGATACGCCTGCAGCACGATTCCGGCCTCGAGATGGAGGAACTCGGGACGGTCGAGCAGCGTCGTGAACGCCGCGACCGTCACGTCCAGGTCGTGGTACTCCTCCATGTCGAGATTGACGAACTTCGGCGTCGGCGAGGTCGCGGCGAGACGGTACATCGGGGTGAGCCGCTCGACGATGTCCGCGACGGTCTCGTCGAACGCCCATGGCGAGTGCGGCGCGACGGCCGCCGAGACCTTGAGCGAGACGTAGTCGACGTCGTCACGTGCCAGCAACGCATGGGTGCCCTCGAAACGGCGACGCGCCTCGGCCTCGCCGAGGACGGCTTCGCCCAGCAGGTTGAGGTTGAGCCGGATGCCGGGGCGTTGCAGTCGTGCGATGGCCCGGCCCAGCGCGGCATCGTCGGTGTCGACGACGAGGTGCCCGACCATCGTCCGGAGCGCGCGACGCGCGGCGGGGACGACGAGGTGCGGGAAGCGGGGACCGATCGCACCGCCCGCCCGCACGGCCGCGCGGAGGTGGACGGGAAGGAAATCCGGTATGTTCCGCGACAATTCGGCAAGGGCATGCGCTGCGGTCGCCGGATCCTCGGGGCGGATGACCTCGTCGACGAAGCGCACGGTGAACTCGAGTCCGTGGGGATCCTTCAGAACGTCGGCGAGGTGGCGGGCCGCACGGTCGGGTGCGACCTTCGACGATTCCTCCACCCACCGGCGGGCCAGAGCGACAGCATCCTCGACGATCCGCACGATGCGCCTCCGATCGACGGCGTTTCGAACCTGACGCCAATCTACCCACCGGAGCCGGTTCGCGTTTGCGGTCCGCGGTGCCGGGAATACAGCGCGAAGGGGACAGTCCCGACCGATGAGGAGACGAGAGTGAACCGTCAGGCCCCCGCGTCACGTGGCGCGGCGTCATCCGCCGAGCGCATGGCGCAGAACGGTGTATTCGAGAAGTTCGCACGTGCCGGCTACGTCGGCAGTGGCATCGTGCACCTGCTCATCGGCTACCTCGCGATCAGGGTCGCGTTCGGTCGCGGCGAGCAGGAGGCGTCGCAGTCCGGTGCGATGGCGGAACTGGGCGAGCAGCCCGGCGGGAAGATCGCGTTGTGGATCGCCGTCGTCGTCTTCGTGATGATGGGCCTGTGGCGGTTCGCCGAGGCTACCTTCGGCAAGGCGTCCGAACCGGAACAACCCGACGCCGACATGAAGGACAAAGCGTTCGACCGGTTCAAGGCCGCCTGCGTCGGTGTCGTCTATCTCGCCTTCGCGTACACCGCGTTCGGGTTCGCCCGCGGCAGCGGCAAGTCCAGTGGTGAACAGAACGCGGGTCTGACGGCGAAGCTGCTGCAGTCCGGTGCCGGCAAGTTCGTCCTCGTCGCCGCGGGACTCGTCATCCTCGGTGTGGGCGCCTACCACGTCTACAAGGGCGCGTCGAAGAACTTCGTCGACGATCTGAAGAGCCACCCGAGCACGTTCGTGAAACGTCTCGGGCTTGTCGGTTACGTCGCGAAGGGTCTCGCGCTCGGTCTCGTCGGTGTTCTGGTGATCGTCGCGGTCTTCCAGGCCGACCCGCAGAAGGCAGCGGGCCTCGACGGTGCTCTGAAGACGTTGGGCTCGCAGCCTTTCGGTACGGTGCTGCTCGTTCTCATGGGCCTCGGCATCGCGGTCTACGGCCTCTACAGCTTCGTCATGGCCCGCGACGCGAAGATGTGACGCTCAGTCGTCTGCGTCGTCGAACCAGAACGACTCGGTCGCGACGTAGTGGAGGGTCGGTGGGCCGGGCAACTCGAACTCGATCGCGCCCACCGGCCGCAGCTCCCCGTCGTTGTCTTCGCAACTGGCGGTCGCGATGTTGAGTCCTGCGGCGATCCCGGTGAACTCGAGGGTCTGGTAGTTCGCTCCGAAGATCTCCGCGATTCCGGACTCGCCGGTGCCGAGCGCCGCGACGCAGATGAAGGGGTGGTCCTCGTCCGGTGGGGACGTGTACATCAGCTTCACCAGCACGGTGTCTCCGCGGGTGCTGACCGTCCACAATCCTCGGGTGTCCGTATCCGCCGCTGCGCTCGCGGCAGGTGCGAAACCGGCGAGCAGTGCGAGCGGTGCGAGCAACGAGACCGTCGCACGCAGGGTCCTGCGATGGTTCATGGGATCTCCTCGGAACCGCGGTGAGTCTCCGACATATTCATCGTCCGCACTCGACATCCGGGGGAACGGGCGAATCGGATGTTCGTGAAGAAGACGTGACGGCGACGAGATCGTCGTACCCGGTCCGTGACTCCCCGGGTCACGAAGAGCTACCGCCTCGACCCAACTAGTTGACAACGCAACTAGTTGGGATCATCCTGGTCGAGAAAGCAACCACATCGGAAAGAAGGTGGATCGATGATCGCCGACGAGCAGCAGCGCTACGAAGAATTCGAGCGTCGGCGTGCACTCATCCGCGACGCACACCTGAAGCCTGCCGACGCGCGCCCGCAGTCGTCGGCGCGGGGGCTGCACCACACTGCGCTGATCAGCAGCGACGTCGAACGGACCGTGCGCTTCTACCAGGATCTCCTCGAGTTCCCGCTGACGGAGCTGATCGAGAACCGCGACTATCCCGGCTCCTCGCACTTCTTCTTCGACATCGGCAACGGCAATCTGCTGGCCTTCTTCGACTTCCCCGGTCTCGACGTCGGCCCCTATCGGGAGGTCTTCGGCGGTCTGCACCACATCGCGATCAGCGTCGCCCTTCCCACCTGGGAGCGCCTGCGCGCCAAGCTGATCGACGCAGGTGTCGAGCTCGTCGAACACAGCGACGTCTCGCTCTACTTCCGCGATCCCGACGGTGTTCGCCTCGAGCTGATCGCCGACCCGCTCGGCGAGATGTACGGCTCGAAGGTGCTCTAGCGCGAAGCTTTGGCACGAAGTAAGGGGAGGTTGTGTGCGTGTTCGTCCGAGTGACACGCACACAACCTCCCCTTCGCTTATCGTCGTCGCGCAGGAAGTGGCGCTTTCGACACAAGGAGTCCGCATGGCAGTGCACGTGAACGTCGACAACTTCGTCCGGGCCGAGACCGATCGGATGTTCGCCGATCTGCAACGCGATGCCGGGGGCGTGAATCTCCTGCTGCACAACCGTGAGCCGGCGGCGATCGACCGGCAGACCGTGATCCGCCTCAACCGCGACACCCTCTACAGCTTTGCGGTCGTCGACGTCTCGGAGGGCGCGACGCTCACCCTGCCCGAGCACGGCGAGCGCTACGTCTCTGCGATGATCCTCGACCGGGATCATTTCGTGCGCGCCGTCCACCACGACGCCGGCAGTCACCGCCTCGACGCCGAGTCGCCCTATGTGGTCGTCGCCGTTCGCACATTGGCGGATCCGGCCGACCCCGACGACCTGAAGGCAGCCGCCGCGATCCAGGACGGAATCCGCATCGACGCGGCGTCGGCGCGGCCGTTCATCGCAACCGAGTACGACACGACGAGTCTCGATGCGACCCGCACGGCGCTGCTCCAGCTCGCTTCCGGGCTCACCGGTTTCGATTCGACGTTCGGTCGTCCCGACGAGGTCGATCCGGTACGGCACCTCATCGGCACCGCGGCCGGATGGGGTGGGTTGCCCAGCAGCGAGGCCGCCTACATCGGCGTCGCGCCCCAGCTGCCGCCGGGAAACTACGAGCTGACGCTGAAGGACGTTCCCGTCGACGGATTCTGGTCGGTGTCCGTCTACAACGCAGAGGGCTTCTTCGAACCGAACCCACGCGACGCGTACAGCGTCAACAACATCACGGGAAAGGCGAACGAGGACGGTTCGGTCACCGTGCGCTTCGGCGATTTCCCCGAAGGCACGCCGAACGCGATTCCGACTCCGGACGGCTGGAACTTCCTCGTCCGTCTCTACCGGCCCAGGGCGGCGATCATCGACGGCAGCTGGACGCTGCCGGAACTCACGCCCGCACGGTGACCGCCCCGGACACGCTTGCTATTCGACGATCGGGAAGATCGACTCCCCGTCCTCGGGGGCGCCGCTGATCTGACCGCGGTCGACACGTGAATCCTGCACGATCACTCCGTCGACCTCGTCGGCGAGTTTCGAGTCCTCGGGGGCGCCGGTGGTGGCGTCGTCGATCACCTCGTCGACGTCCTCGGTGAGCTCGTCCGCCGGTGTCGCCGCGACAGGCTTGTCCAGCGGCTCGGCGGGTTCGACGTCGGGTTCCTCCTCGGCGAGGCGCTGGTCCAGCGACTCGCCTTCTTGCTCTTCACGCTGGGTCGTTCCGAACTTGTCGGCGCCGCTCCAGTCCTCGGGCGGGTCGACGACCTCGTCGCCGTCGTCGTTCCGCACTTCGTCGGCGTCGAGGCCTTCGCTGGGGCTGAGGGTGTCGCCGGGACCGTCTTCGATGCTCATGTCGAGGAGATACCCGGCCGGCCCGGTGCGAAACCGGCGGCGGTTTCACTCCTGCCGGATGAGGCTATGCCGACGGAACACCACATCGAGGGAGTTTCCCATGGACGAGAACGAACTCTTCCAGCACATCGAGAAGCTGGTGGACGAAGAGAAGACACTGCGCTCACGAACCGGCGCGGACGGTCCGAGCGACGAGGACCTGCAGCGGCTGGCCGCTGTCGAGAAGAGGCTCGACCAGTGCTGGGACCTGCTGCGGCAGCGTCGCGCGAAAGCCGAGTTCGGCGACGACCCGGACGACGCCCAGGCGCGGCCGGTCGACGAGGTCGAGTCCTACCGACAGTAGGGCGCCGACGGTGGGTCGACCGTTCTGCTTCGGCGACGAACCGTAGCCGGGTAGTTCGGCGTTCAGCATGTCGAAGTGCTGGGCGAGGTGCGGGACGAGGGTGGAGAAGTCGTCCATCGTGGCGCCGATCCCGTGCAGGAGGGGTAGGGGTTCACCGGATCCGGTGCGGCGGTAGCTCGGTCGTGAGTGCACCGGTTCCATCTTTCCCTTCCGGACGGGCCGGAGTGCTCTGTCGCAAAGGCTGTGTGTTCTGTCACATTCGTGAGGAAGGAAAAGCAACGACCTGGCCGAATGCCGTGTTATAGCCCTTGCTTATCGAATTTCTAGAAACTATCGATTGGCACAATTAATAGTTCGCGGATAACGTCGAAGCCGTCAACCCCATCGAGACGAGTGAGGTTTCTACATGTCGCTGATCAACAAGAAGATCAAGCCCTTCAAGGCCGAGGCTTTCAAGGACGGCGCCTTCGTGACCGTGTCCGACGAGGACATCAAGGGCAAGTGGGCGATCTTCTTCTTCTACCCCGCAGACTTCACGTTCGTCTGCCCGACGGAGCTCGGCGACCTCGCGGACCACTACGAGGAGCTGCAGAAGCTCGGCGTCGAGGTCTTCTCCGTCTCGACCGACACGCACTTCACGCACAAGGCATGGCACGGCTCGTCCGAGACCATCGGCAAGATCAAGTACGCCATGATCGGTGACCCGACCCTGCAGATCAGCACCGACTTCGAGGTCCTCCGTGAGGACCAGGGCCTCGCCGATCGCGGCACCTTCCTGGTCGACCCGGACGGCGTCGTCCAGTTCACCGAGGTCACCGCTGAAGGCATCGGCCGCAACGCCGCCGAGCTCGTTCGCAAGGTCAAGGCTGCTCAGTACGTCCGCAGCCATCCGGGCGAGGTCTGCCCGGCCAAGTGGGAAGAGGGCGACGACACCCTCGCTCCGTCGCTGGAGCTCGTCGGCAAGATCTGATTCGTCGACGGAAATTCGTTCCGGTGGCACGGGATCGAACGTCCCGTGCCACCGGGCACCGTCCGGGTCCGCTCGGCTCGAGCTGAGAAGTTCGCCGACTCCCATCTCTTCCGGTCACAGTTCTTCCACCTCTGGAGTGAATCCTCATGCTCGACGCCTCCCTCGCCGCCCAGTTGAAGTCCCTTCTCGAAAAGGTCACCCAGCCGATCGAGCTCGTGTCGTCCCTCGACGACCGGCCGAAGTCGAAGGAACTCGCCGATCTCCTCGATCAGATCGCCGGCATGTCCGATCTGGTCACCCATGTGCGCGACGGTGAAGCCACCCGTCGCCCCTCCTTCCTGATCCGCCGGGTCGGCACCGACATCGCGGTCGAGTTCGCGGGCATCCCGCTCGGCCACGAGTTCACCTCCCTCGTGCTCGCCCTGCTGCAGGTCGGCGGCCACCCCTCGAAGGAGGCCGTGGAGCTGCTCGAGCAGGTGCGCGACCTCGAGGGCGACTTCCACTTCGAGACCTACTTCTCACTGTCGTGCCAGAACTGCCCCGACGTGGTGCAGGCCCTGAACGTGATGTGTGTGACCAACTCGCGCATCAAGCACACCGCGATCGAAGGCTCGCTCTTCCAGGACGAAGTCGACGCACGCCAGGTGATGGCAGTGCCGACCGTCTTCCTCAACGGTGAGCTGTTCGGCTCCGGACGCATGAACCTCGAGCAGATCGTCGGCAAGCTCGACAGCGGTTCCGCCGAGCGCACCGCCGCCGCGATCAGCGAGAAGGATCCCTTCGACGTCCTCGTCGTCGGTGGCGGCCCCGCCGGCGCGACTGCCGCGATCTACGCCTCCCGCAAGGGAATCCGCACCGGCGTTCTCGCCGAGCGCTTCGGTGGCCAGGTGCTCGACACCATGGCCATCGAGAACTTCTCCTCCGTCCCCTACACGGAGGGCCCGAAGTTCGCTGCCGAGCTCGAGAACCACGTCCGCCAGTACGACGTCGACATCATGAACGTCCAGAAGGCCTCGAAGCTCACCCCGGCCCCCACCGAGGGCGGCCTCGTCGAGGTCGAGCTCGAGAGCGGCGCCCGGTTGCTCTCGCGCAGCGTCGTTCTCGCGACCGGTGCCCGCTGGCGCGCGATGAACGTGCCGGGCGAGCAGGAGTACCGCAACAAGGGCGTCACCTACTGCCCGCACTGCGACGGCCCGCTGTTCAAGGGCAAGCGCGTCGCGGTCATCGGTGGCGGTAACTCCGGTGTGGAGGCCGCGATCGACCTCGCCGGCGTCGTCGCCCACGTGACCCTCATCGAGTTCGACTCGGTCCTGCGCGCCGACGAGGTGCTGCAGCGCAAGCTCCGCAGCCTGCCCAACGTCGACATCATCGTCAGCGCCCTCACCACCGAGGTCCTCGGCGACGGTTCGAAGGTCACCGGCCTGACCTACACCGACCGCACCACCGACGAGTCGCGCACCCTCGAGCTCGACGGCGTGTTCGTCCAGATCGGTCTGCTGCCGAACACCGAATGGCTCACCGGCACGGTCGAACTCAGCCCGCGCGGTGAGATCGTCGTCGACGACCACGGCCGCACCTCGGTGCCCGGCGTGTTCGCCGCCGGCGACTGCACGACCGTCCCGTACAAGCAGATCATCGTCTCCGCAGGTGCGGGTGCGACGGCCGCGCTCGGCGCGTTCGACCACCTCATCCGCACGAGCGCCCCGGCCCAGGCTGAGGAAGCGGTCGCCGCGACCGTCTAGGCGTCACTGCAGCCCTGTGGCCGTCACCCCTTCCGGGTGGCGGCCACGTTGCTTCCTCGGGGAGGTTGTTGTCGAAGATTCTGCGGAAATCGCCCATATCCTCCCCCGATTCACCCAGCACAGGCATTGACGCGCTCTTTACCCCGGCGCTTCACTGAAATGCGTACGTGTGTCCCCATCGCGACGGTGTCCCAGGAGGTCGACCTATGCGCAGCACACGGAAGTCCGAACGGCGGCGCAGACGCGAAGGACGCCTGTATCGCAGAGCCGCCACGGCGGTGGCGCTCATGGGACTGGTCGCCCTGTGGGTGAATCCCGCGGCGTCGGCGGACGAGTCCACGGGATTCTCGCTTCCCTTCTCCGGAGCACCGGCCTACGAGCATCTGGCGCCGACGCAGGTCGCCGACCCGTCCCGGTTGCACGCTCCGCTCGGTCGGGAATGGGCCGAGGACATCGCCCGGCAGATCGGGCTGAAGCCGGAAGATGCGTTGTCGGAGCAGCAGGCCCGTGATTTCACCACCGGCGGGGGAGTGGGCGGCAGCAAGGAGGCCGCCGAGATCATCCAGGATTCCATCGACATCCTCATCAATACGACCGGCCACCCCCTGTACTCCGACGTGAACGGTGTCTCCACCCCGACGGTGCTGGGCAGTTACGGCCTCTACGTGACGCCCGACGGGATGCTGCAGAGCCCGGCCAACGCGTCGGCGCCGACGAGGCAGGTGAACACACTCATCGCGCCCGGCGGGTACGTCGACACCTGGCTGCGGAACAACGACGCGACGGACACGCTGGTGGCGCTGTACCGGTCGGCGTACCCGATCGAAGCGACCTTCGGTTTCGCGGCGCAACAGATATCCGGCGCCGCACAGCTGGTCACCAATACGAAGGGCGACGTCGTCTCGACCGTCGGCATGTCGATGGCGCCACCGCTGTGGATCGTGAACTTCGCTCTCATCTACGCCGTGAGCCCTTCCCTCGCGGCCGCGATGCCGGCCTACTGGGCTCCCATCCCGCCCGAGGTTGCCGAGGCCATCGAGGCGAGCCCCACGGGTCAGGTGCCCTACGCCGATTACGCGTCGTACCTCCAGTGAACTTCGGGGAGCCGCGCGTACCTCGAAGGCTGCCGGTAGGGCTGTCGAGGTAGGTGTTGTTGTCGAAGAACGCGGGAAAATCGACAACAACGTCGGCCCCGATACGACGAACGCCCCGCATACGACCGAAGCTCCGACCGTGTGGTCGGGGCTTCGTGTGAGAGCCGATGACGGGAATCGAACCCGCGTATTCAGCTTGGGAAGCTGATGTTCTACCATTGAACTACATCGGCACGCTGGGCTTTTGCCGATTCTCGTCGACTCCGGCCCGAGCTTTCGGAGCAAACTGTAGCAGACTCTCCGGGTCGATCGCGGGACCCCTGGACCACACCGAGAGCCCGCCGCCGCGGTCGAAGCGACGCTGGTCGCGCGGCGTCCACGGCAGCAGCATCTGCTCGAAAATCGTGTCGTCGATCTTCACCTTGTGGAGGTTGTCCTCCCAGTACTGCTTTCCGGGTCCATCGCGTTGTATTCGGCCGGGCTCGACTCGGTGGAGCGCACCTGCGCGTGTGCCTTGTCGACGGGCGTCGTCATCGAATGTCCCGCATCGTCAGAGGTGACCACGACTGTCACCCGGATGCGCGCCGACGGTAAGACCGGAGGTTGCGCGGCACGGAAGCGGACGCTGCGAAGATGGAGGCATGGCAACTGGACGGCTCTACGGTGGACGCGCAGGCGAGGAACGACAGGCCGATCGGCGAGCGCAGCTGATCGAGGCCGGTCTCGATCTCCTCGGAGCTGCCGACGGCGAAGCCACCCTGTCGGTGCGCGGTGTCTGCAAGCGCGCAAGTCTGGCCTCGCGCTACTTCTACGAGAGCTTCGCCGACCGCGACGAGCTCACCGGTGCCGTCTACGACCACGTCGTCCAGCGCATCGCCGAGAGCACGCTCGCCGCCGTGGCCTCGGCACCGGCCGACGACGACCGCGCGATCGTGCGGGCCTGCGTCGAGAACATCGTCCGCGAGATCGACGAGGACCCGCGGCTCGGCCGCATGCTGTTCTCCGTCAGCCAGGCCAACACGCAGCTCGCGAAGCGGCGCCTCGACTCGACCCGCATGTTCGCCGGGCTGGTCACCGCCCAGGCCGAGAACATCTACGCCATCACCCCGAGCCCCCGGCTCGACCTGGCGGCGCACTACGTCGTCGGCGGACTCGCCCAGGCGCTGACGGCCTGGCTCGACGGCACCGTGCCGCTGAGCCACGACGACGTCGTCGAGGAGTGCACCGAACTGCTGATCACGATGTCGGCCCAATTGCGACGCGACTCGGCCACGTAGAACCCCGCGGCCGCGCGATTGTTAACCTCTACGCGTGCTGCTCTCCGATCGCGACATCCGCGCCCAGATCGCCTCCGGGCATCTGGGCATCGACCCGTTCGATCCGGAGCTGGTGCAGCCCTCGAGTGTCGACGTCAGACTCGACAGCCTGTTCCGCGTCTTCAACAACACGCGTTACACGCACATCGACCCGGCGAAGCAGCAGGACGAACTGACGTCGCTGGTGCAGGTTCCCGAGGGTGAGCCGTTCGTGCTGCACCCCGGCGAGTTCGTGCTCGGGTCGACGATGGAGCGGTGCACCCTGCCGGCCGACCTCGCCGGTCGCCTCGAAGGCAAGTCGTCGCTGGGCCGGCTCGGTCTGCTCACGCACTCGACGGCCGGGTTCATCGACCCGGGTTTCGACGGGCACATCACCCTCGAGCTGTCCAATGTCGCTAACCTGCCGATCACGCTGTGGCCGGGCATGAAGATCGGTCAGCTGTGCCTGTTCCGGCTGACGAGCCCCGCCGAGCACCCGTACGGCAGCGCGAAGGTCGGGTCCAAGTACCAGGGCCAGCGCGGGCCTACGCCGTCGAAGGCGTACCTGAACTTCGTGCACAAGCATCCCGACGCGCGTCCGAGCTAGTTCGTCCTGCGCACGTCGCAGACGAACCCCGGGGTGAATCTCGTCCGTGCGGTCGGGCACCCTCTCGCCCGGGTTAATCTCTGCATGTGCGCGTCGCTGCGGTCGCCACCACACTGCTGCTCCTGCTCGCGGCCTGCGCGCAGGACACCTCGTCGCGCCCCTCGCCTCCCGAGGATCTCCCGGTAGTGCGTGCCGACGGTGACCGGCTCGTTCTCGACGGCCGGACGTGGTGGCCCGCCGGACTCAACGCATACCAGCTCGGTACCCGCTGGGAGGTCAACCACGGATGCGGTGCCGAGGTGGACCTCGACGACTTCTTCGGCACGCTGGCGCCGCGTTCGATCGTGCGTTTCGACGCCTTCCAGTCCCACGCTGTCCACCGGATCGGCGGCACGCTCGACTTCACGGCGCTCGATGCCGTCTTCGACGCCGCCGAGCGGCACAGGGTGTACCTGATCCCGGTGCTCGCCCCGCAGGACAGTGATTGCGACGCGGGTGGATACAAGCAGGCGGACTGGTACGACGCCGCTTGGCACGACCCGCTGCCGGGTCATGTGCTCGCCTACGACGACTGGGTCGCGACCGCCGTCGAACGGTGGGGTTCGTCACCGGCGGTCGCGATGTGGGAGCTGATCGGCGAACCCGAGACCGCGACCTGCACCGACGACGAGTGCACCCTCGAACGACGCGAGTGCTTGCCCGGCGGTGCTCGGCTGCTCCGCAACTGGATCGACGAAGCAGCCGGCATAGTCCGCGAGCACGACCCGGACCGGCTCGTCACCGTCGGCACCATCGGAGGCGACCAGTGCGGTTCCGCCGGCGACGATTTCGCGACCGTCACCGACGCCGAGCAGCTCGACGTGGTGCAGTACCACGACTATGACGACGCACAGTTCCTCGAACGGCGGCTCGACGGATTGTCGAAGCCGATGCTCGTCGCCGAACTCGGTGTCCGGGCCGGTTCGTGCCGCGCGGTGAGCGAACGTGCCGATATCGTCGACCGCACGCTCACGCGGTACCGCGATCTCGGGGCCGACGGCGCACTGATGTGGTCGTTCGTCCCCGACCCGCGACCGGACGAGTGCACCTACGACATCGGCCCGGACGACCCGGTCCACTACGTCCTACGGCGTCACCACGGCTCAGGGTGACGTCCGGTCGAGTACCCGGAAGAGTCGCCAATCGGGTTGGTCGGCACCGTCGTTGGGGATTTCGAGTTCGAGTACCGCGATGTCGCTGCCGGTCTCGTAGATGGTGGGGTAGCGGCGGTTGACGGCGTCCGATGTTCCGCGGCCCTCGTTGGGGACGGTCAGGATGTACTCGACCCCGGAGGCGGAAGGGCGGTTGAGCACGGCCGTGAAGTCGGAGTCCGAAGGGATGACGAACGTCTCGGGGCGTTCGGTGGCCGAGAAGATCGCGAACCCGTAGACCGTGTCCATCAGCACCGAGCCCGGCGGTAGGTCCATCGCGTCGAGGTATTCGGCGATGCGCCGTTCTGTGGAGAATGCCGCGATCACCTGTCGCTGCTTCTCACGCACCTCGGACGGATCGTTGTCGTCCGGGAACAGGGCCGTGCGCAGCGCGTGCTGTTCCTGCGACAGGGTGGGCGAGCCCATCGCGACGAACGTGACGGGCAGGCTGCACACCAGGAGCACCGCACCCAAGGGTGCTGCGCCGCTGGGGTCCTCCGTCCTCGGAACGGCATGCGGCCCGGGGCGTCGTGCCGTGAGCAGTCCACGTCGCGGAGCCAGTTGTACGACCCACACCGCGAGCAGCGGGATCGCGCAGATGTAGAAGCGCAGGAACGGGAAGGTCATTCCGCGTGCATAGGACAGGGCCGCGAAGCCCAGGACCGCGCCGAAGACGACGAACGGCACGAGCGGTTCGAGATCGCGTCGTCGCCATGCGAGCACCGCCACGACCGGGATCAGCAGCGGAAGCGCCGGCCCGAGCACGACGGTCTCGGCGAGCGAGAAGGCGATCGCACCGAGCCCGCCCGACGACCCGCCACCGCTCTGCTCGAGGATGGCGGCGTTGCCGTAGGCCGAGGTGAACTGCGCGAGCCATTCACCGGTGACGAGCCAGCTCGTCACGACGAACGCGACGAAGGCCAGGGCGAGGGGAGCGGCGACGAGGATCGCGTCCATGATCGCCGGCTGCCATCCCGAGCCGGGAGCGTACCGTCGCGATCGGTACCGGACGAGCAGTGCGACGAAGACCGTCACCGCCCCACCGACGGCCAGCGCGTCGTACCGCGCGAGATACGCCAGTGCCAGGGCGATTCCGGCCAGCGCCAGGTCGTGGATGTCGTCGGTGCTGCACCAGCGGATCAGGCGACGCGCGGCCCAGCACAAGGCGAACAGGAACGGCGCCTCGCTCATCCCGTTCGCGCCGTAGTAGACGATCATCGGGTTCAGGGCGAACACCGCCGTCACCGTCCACACGAACCACGGCGTGCAGCCGCGATCGCACGCGATGCGGTGGATCTGCACCGCCGCGCCGGCCATGAACGGCGCCGACATGAGCACGGCCGTCACCGCATAGGCCGACAGTCCCGGGAACCACGCCGACAGTCCTGTGAGGGGCACCTGGACGAGCGCGGTGAGGGGTGTGAACACGAAACCGATGGCAGCGAGGTGCGGGTCGCGGCTGAGCAGCACCGACCGTGCAGCGCTGACACGGCTGAGCGAATCACCCTGGTAGTACTGCACGTCCAGCGCGAGCCACAGTCCTACCACGAGATAGATCAGGCAGGCGGTCCAGAACACCCACGTGCTGCGGGTCCTCACGACGACAACCCGTGGAAGGTCTTCTCCCAGTAGGAAGGATTACGGATGAGCTGATAGGTGCCTTTGATCGCCGCGATCGACATGAGGACCCAGTAGAACGGCACGGTCAGGCACGGCCACCACAGGTTCGAGTGGCCCGTCTCGCGGCACGCCACGAAGTTCATGTACATCACGGCGACGTTGCCGAACACGAGCGAGATCAGCGCGGGGAAGTAGGCGTACCAGGGGAAGATCTCCTCGATCAGTTCCGCCTGGCCGAGCAGCCACGCGAGCGTTGTCATCCAGAACACCATGTTCAGGCACGCGATGATCGGCGTGCCCGCGAGCAGGGTCGTGAAACGCAGCATCCCCGCGGTGCCGATCACCCGCCACAACCGGACGGGCCGGCGCATGTGGACCAGCCAGGTCTGCAGATAGCCCTTGTACCACCGGGATCGCTGCCGCACCCAGTTGATCGGATCGCTGTTCGCCTCCTCCAGCGTGGTCGAGTCGAGAACCGCAGTGGAGTAGCCGGATTCGGCGATCCGGACGCCGAGGTCGGCGTCCTCGGTGACGTTGTACGGATCCCACGCACCGATCTCGTCGAACACCGATCGGCGGATATGGTTCGACGTCCCGCCGAGCGGGATCGGCGAGTGCGACTTCATCAGTCCGGGCAGGATGAAGTTGAACCACAGCGCGTAGTCGGCGGTGAACCAGCCGGTCAGCAGGTTCTGGGTTCCGTTGTGGAAGGCCAGCTTCGCCTGTACACATGCCACGTCGTCGCCGAGACGGTCGAAGACGACGACCACCCGGCGCAACTGCAGGGGCTCGGGGAGGTCCTCGGCGTCGAAGATCGTCACGATCTCGCCCGTCGTGAAGTGCAGTCCGTAATTGCACGCCTTCGGTTTCGTCCGGGGGTCGGCGGCCGGGACGAGCAGGATCTCGACGCTCTCGCCGAGCCCGGCCTTCTCCGCGGCCTCGATCGTGACGGTGTCGTCCTCCTCGAGCAGCAACAACACCTGGAGCTTGTCGGCCGGATAATCGAGCGCGGCCATCGCGGCGAGCAGGTCGCCCACCACCTCGGGTTCGTTGTAAGCGGGGACGAGCACCGTGTACGGCGGCAACTGGTCGTCGGTGAGGGCGAGAGCTTGCTCGTCGTCGACGATGAACTGCGCGTCGCGTGCCATGCCGCGGGTGAACAGCAGCAGCCGGTCGGCGAGGGTCGCGATGTACCCGAAGGTGCACAGCACGGTGAAGACGATCAGGGTCGGTTTCGTCGCCACGACGAGCGCGAGCACGAAGGCCCCCGCGAGTGCGAATCCGAGGTATTTCTGCCACGGTACGAAGGCGACCGACGCCGACGAGACGGGGCTGCGTTCGCGCAGTCCGTGCACCGCTTCGTGCAGGGCCGCGGTCCGGTAGGCGTCGAACTCGACGGTGTCTTCGGGCGGAACATCGTGTCCCGAGCCGACGTTCACTCGCCCTGCCATTGCGCCTCCACGAGTTCGCGACCCACCTCGATGAGCATGGAACGGTCCTTGTACTCGGGATCGGTGTCCTCGACGGTGCCGTTGCCGCGCAGCAACACTCGCATCAGAGTGCGCGCGTTGGCGACGGTGTTCGGCTCGGGCTGCGGGAACGGCGCATCGAGTTCGTGGTTGTCCACCGTCAGCAGGCTCACGCGCTGGGCGACGGTGTCGCTGCGGGTCCACACGAAGCTGAGCAGGCTCCACGTCAGGAGCAGGTTGTCGTCGACGACGGTGAAGTACTCGGCGGTGACGCCGCGACCCAGATCGACATATTCCTTCGGGCTCACCCGTGATTTGCCCAGTGCGTACATCGATTCGGTGGGGTACACCGCGAACGAACCGACACGACGCACCTGCAGGGTCTGCACGGCGACGGTGCGGGGACGCAGCAGCCGATCCCATTCCGGGTTCGGTTCCTCCGCCCGGAGCATCTGCCGGCGCAGCACCGATCCCTGACGGAAGTATGCGCGGGGCCAGTCGTAGTCGACGGACGACAACTGCACCCATCCGGATGGGACGATCTGGGTGGCGGTGCCCGAGTAAGGGGGCCCGACCGAGACCGGCGTCAGGCGCTGGTCGGGAAGCGGCAGGAGTGCGGCGAGCAGGGTGGCCACCGCGACGCACATCGCTCCGCGCACGGCCTGGGGAACCGACACCGGATTCGGTGGCAGCGTGCGTGGCGCGAGCCCGCGGTAGGTCCACAGATAGGCACCGGCCCCGACGACCACCGTCGCGACCACCGCCGGCACGTACTGCGACACGGCGATGGGTGCGTCCGGCCACCGCTGATCGACCAGGACGAGCACCACCAGACCGGTCACGAATGTTGCGGAGCCGTAGAAGAATCCGCGGGCCCGGGTGCGCCGCGTCGCGAGTCCGACAGCCGTGGCGGCGAGCACGAGCGTGACCTGTCCCGCCGCGAGCTTCGTGCCCCCGGCCTCGACGAGCACGATCCGGTAGAGCACGGGCGAGCTCAGGAAGAGCATCATCCATGCTTCCCAGTACGCCGCGGTCACGCGCAGGCCGAACATCGCGACGCACGCCCCGCACACGAACACCCACGCGGCGAGCACGTCGAGGTGCATCACCTGATAGTTCGTCGCGTAGCGCGGCATCAGCAGCCCCTTGATCGCGAGCGCGATCAGCAGCAGGAGCACCGACGTGATGATATCGGTCTGCCGGTCGTGGATCGGCAGTTCGTTCTTCCGCTGCCGCGTGATGCCGATCGCAACGATCGCGACGAGAGGCGGCACGATGAGGACGTAACCACCCGTGGTGCCGGTGCGGATCTCGTCGAGCAGCTGCAGCCAGGTGGAGTGGAAGCCGATCAGGGTTGCGGCGACTATCACGATCCACCGATTGGTGGTGTGCAGCATCGCGTTCGTGAAGAACCGCTCGATGAACGACGGATGCTCGGTTGTCGTGGTCATCGTGTTCACCGCGACTGCGGACGGCGCCGACGGGTGAGCGACCACACCGCGGCGCCCGCCGCACCGACGACGAGCAGGACGACCCCCGCGACGACCACTGCGGTCACCGTGCTGTCCGATTCCGACGACGCCGCGTCGACGTCGTCGTCCCGGGTGCGGGGATCGATGAGGGTGATCGGTTCGCGGTCGGGCGCGGTGAACAGCACGCTGCCCTCGAGTTCGAACCAGCGACCGGGCTCGGCGGCGAGCCAGTCGAGCGTCCGATCGAGTTCCTCGGGAGCACCGGTCGACGTGGCGACCAGCACGGTGCGTCCGTCGTCCCGCACGACCTGCAACGAGGCGAAGTCCACCTCGGTGCCGAAAGTGAGGCTGGTGCTCTCGCCGTCGGCGTTGCGGACCTCGAACCGGCGGTCCTCGGTGCGGACGAGCGGCAGCTGCGACTGCAGATCTTCGGGCAGGAGACCGTTCGCGGCTACGATCACTGCCGGTCCCGACGAGGCGAGCGCTTCGTCGATCGTCACCCATTCGGGGTCGAGCGGACGGCTGGTGAGCGACTGGAGCCCGGCGACGAGCTCGACGGCACGGGCGACGTCGACGAGGCTGCGATCGGAGGTGGCGACGTCGACCTTCGGCATCAGCGTCTGGGGCAGCGACGGGAAGCCGACGGGCAGCGGCGGATCCGCGAGGGTGCTGAAGACACGACTGCCGCCGTCGATGCGCAGGGTGACGGGTTGCTGCAGACCGCACTGCTGCTGCGCGCCGGTGGTGCGGAGTTCGACACTGATGTCGGTGAGCCGCCCGAGGGCCGAGTTCGGAACCGTGACGACACGGTCGATGACGCCGCTCGCGTCGGCGGCCCACGAATCGAGCATGATGTCGCCGACGGAGACGGTGATCGACCCGCCCTGGGTGGCGGGGAGCGGGGTGTAGGTGCCCTTCAGGTCGATGCGCACATCGCGCACCGGCCGCCCGAATTCGGTCTGGTCGAGGAAGAGGTGTACGTCGGCGAGGCCGAGACCGCTCGTCTCGAGGTCGGACACTCGTAGGTCGTACAGGGTGGTCGAGTCCGGAGCGAGGATGGGCGGGACGTCGAAGGTGCCGACGGCGACGTCGGAACCGACGGCAAGACCGGACAGGATGCTGTTCACCAGGCCTACCTGGTCGAGGAGGGTCTGGGCGTCGCCTCGGACGTACAGGGCGGGCGGCCCGTCGGGCACCGGCACGACCTCCGCACCCGTCTGGTCGCCCTCGCTGACGACGATCTGCCGGACGAGCGGGGTGTCGGCTGCGGGGGGTAGGCCGTTCGCCGGGAGTTCACGTACGTCCACGGGCACCTGCCGCCCGGGATACCGGGCGCTCACGGTCGCTGCGAGGTCGAGGGCGACGCCCGCTTCGGCGTCCGTGGGGTCCTCGGCCAGATACAACTCGAGGCGATCGAGGACCGGCGGGAGGTAGTCGGCGACCGCTTGCGGCGCCGCGGGTGTGCCCGCGTACCGGACCAGACCGTCGCGCAGACGTACCGAACCCAGCGTCCAGTCGTCGGGGCAGATGTTGTCGACGGCGACCAGGTGCAGATCGAGCGAGACCACCGCGGCGCCGTTCTCCACCTTCGCCCCGGCGAGCGGAATCGTCAGGGGCACGATGGCGCCACCGGGCGGCAGTTCCACGCGGGTGAGCAGGCGCCCGTCCGAGACGACGTCGATCCATCCGCGCGCGACATTCGTGGGCAGTTCGGCGGTGGTGTCCAGGAAGGCGGGAGTATTTCCGGCCGGGACAGGAAATGCGAGTGTGACGACATCGGAATTGCCACGGAATTCGATGTTCGGCCCGAGCCCGAGCTTGCGGGTCGGGAATGCGACCTCGCCCGGAGGAGTCGGTTCCGTCGGTTCGAGATCCTGCGCTGCAGCGGTAAGCGGGTTCGCGCACAACGTCATCGAGGCGGCAAGAGCCAGCACGAGGGTGCGACGGGAACGGCGACCGGTTCTGGGCGATGTCACTCGAGCAGCGTATTGCGTCCGATCACGAGAATATTGCAGACGCGGCAACAATTCGGTGTGACGTTGCGCTGTTGTAACGGAACGACGGCCGGCCTCGATTTCAGCCGACGACTCGAATCGGACGAATCAGGAGGCCCCGTGGCGGAAGCAGCGAGGGATCGGACGGTTGCGGCGCCGTGAGCGATCCGCTGTTGTTCGTCGCGCACACCGGTGAGCGGTCGGGTGCCGAGAAGGTCATGCTGATGCTCGTCGACGTCGCTCTCGCGCAGGGGCGTCGGGTCGTGGTGGCGTGCCCTGACGGGTCGCTCGCCGACGCCCTCCCGGCCGGATGCGTCCGTGTCCGGTTGCCCCGGCTGGGCATGTGGGGTCAGAGGGGAGTCGGGCGGATCGCGGGCCTGGCGGGTCTTCCGGTGCGGTGGCTGGTGGGAGCGCGCAGGCTCCGTCGCGTGCTCGCCGCGGAGCGGCCGCGGGTCGTGTGCAACTCGTTGTTCGCATTGCCGTCCCTGCGGCTCGCCGTGCTCGGCACGTCCCACCGTGAACGTACCGGGTGGCTGGTGCACGACACTCTGTCCTCCCGTAAGCAGCGCATCGTCGCCCGGATGGGCAGGGGTGCCGTGGGTGGAGCGGTCGCCGTCTCGCGGGCCTCGGCCGTGCCGGTCCGTGAATGCGGATATCCGGTGGTCGTCGCACCGCACGGCGTCCCGATCCCGCCTGTTCCGTCCCGGTCGACATCTCCCGATGCCTCGACTCCCGAGGACTCGACTCCCGATGCCTCGACCGTGCGGGTGGGCATCCTCGCGTCGGTGACGGAATGGAAGGGACACCGTGTCCTTCTCGAGGCGGTGGCCGAGGTGCCCGGGATCCGTCTCGATGTGGCGGGGGAACCGTTCCCCGGCGACGAAGCCTTCCTCGACGAACTGCGGCGTCGCGCACACGCCCCCGACCTGCGCGGACGAGTGTCGTTCCTGGGTCGGGTCGATCCCGCCGAGGTCTTCGCGGTGTGGGACGTGATGGTCTCCGCGAGCACCTCGCCGGAGGCGGGGCCGCTGGTCGCACTGGAGGCGATGGCGCACGGTGTGCCCGTCGTCGGCACCGATCACGGAGGGACCGCCGAGCATCTGGCCGACGGCGCGGGACTGCTCGTTCCGCCCGGCGATGCGAAGGCTCTGGCAGAGGCGTTGCGGCGACTGATGTCCGCTCCCGACCTGCGGAACGACATTGCCGTCACCGCGCGTCGCCGGGTGGAGGAGCGCCACGACATCGAAGTCACGTTGCCGGCCATGGTGAACGCCTTGTGGGCGACGGGCGTCACATCGTGAGGCGGCCTCGAGTATTGCTTTTGCAACCATGTTGTGATCGCCGATGTTTGGTGTTCCCGGCGGATTCGCGCACACTGTGAGCCATGTGGGTGTGGATCGCATCGGCGCTGGCGGCGTGGCTGGGCCTCTCGGCTCTCGGCGCGCTCGCGGTCGGTCGGTTCCTGTTCGTCTCCGAGAGGGAGGAACAGCTCGTCGAGATGCAGCGGGAGCAGCGCGATCCTGCGAATCCTCCCGTCGCTTCCTGACACGCCGGACGTCCGCCTGCGCGATACTCGCGAGTAACAATTTCTCGTGTCTAGACTCGGTTCCGCGTCGTCCTCCTGTCCCCCCATGTGAGGACGGCCGCACGGGTCGGCTACCCCCCATCGCCGGTCCGTGCAGAAGCCCCGGCCGATCCACCACCACGATTGCCGGGGCTTCACCTATTCCCGGGCCTGTTTCCGGCGGAGATATCCTGTCGCTCATGACCGAGCAGGCTCCCCGCGTCGCGGTCACCTTTTGCACGCAGTGCAAGTGGCTGCTGCGCGCCGGATGGATGGCGCAGGAAATGCTGAACACCTTCGGTACCGCTCTCGGCGAGGTCGCGCTCGTTCCCGGGACGGGGGGAGTGTTCCGCATCGTTGTCGACGACACGGTCGTGTGGGACCGCAAGGAGGACAAGGGCTTTCCCGAGATCGTCGTGCTCGAGCAGCGAGTGCGTGATCTCGTGGAGCCGGATCGTGATCTCGGGCATGTGGATCGGGCCGCCCGGGCCGATGCCCCACCTCGTCGCGACAGCAACGACATCTAGCGGTAACGTTCTCGTATATGTGCCCGCGTTCTACGCGCGTCGGGCACGGTCGACGGCGTGCCGCTCACGAAAGTGGTCGCCGACATCGAAATACGGGGAGGAAAATCGATGAATTCTGTTGCGAAGAAGGCTGCAGTCGCGGCCTCCGGTGCCGCACTGCTGGCACTGGTCGTTCCGGGCGTCTCGTCCGCTGCGGGTCCGAGCGTCTCGGCGAAGGCGGAGAACGGCGCCATCGTCGTCGACTTCGATCTGACGCGCGCCGACGTCGACCGCGGCGTCACCTGCGTCACCTACGTCCTGAAGCCGGGCACCGTCGACACGGCCGATCCGTCGGGCCGCATCGACGCGCAGCCCGCCGGCACGAGCTTCTCGGTGACCAACACGAGCACCTCGAGCGCGCTGTACATCAAGGACGGCGCACCCTCGCAGGCCGGCCCGGAGTCGATCACCGACGGCACCTACAACGTCTTCTGGGGCTGCCAGGACGCCTCGGGTGCGCAGTACGAGAACATCTTCGACGCGTCCGGTCGCCCCTTCACCGGTGGCATCTCCGTCACGGTCGGCGGCGGCGAGTCCGCACCGCAGGGCGAGTCGGCTCCGCAGGCACAGTCCGCGCCGCAGGCCGAGTCCGCGCCCGCACCGCAGGGCGAGGCCGCGCCCCAGGCCGACAATGTTCCGCCGGCCCCCCAGTCGCAGCCGGAGCCGGTCGACCCGCTCCAGTTCGCGATCAAGTTCCTGCGCGACTTGATCGGCGCCTACCTCTGATCGGAGTCCACACTCCGATCCACACGTGACGGCATCGGCGGCACCCATCGGGTGCCGCCGATGCCGTTTTCGTGCCGACCCTGTAGATGTGATCCGGGGTCGATTTCTGTGGCAGTGGAAGGAGAAGGGGTGGACGCCGCCTCGATCGCGACGGTTCTCGCATCGTCGCTGCAACTGCGACGTGCGTACGGCGCGAGCATGCGGCCGCTGACGTCCGGGGGCCACTGGTCCGAGGGTGACGGCTGGTGGATCGGCATCACCGCAGCCCCCGACCCCGACTACAACCTCGCGCTCGTCCACGGCGGCGACGTGACCGCTCACGCCCAGCATGTCTACGAGACGCTGACGGAGGCCGGTCACCCGTCGATCGTCCTGCTCGCCGGAGACGGCCTCGGCGCCGCCCAGGTTCTCGCCGACCACGGCTGGGTGTGTGCAGGTTCGCTGGACCTGACCTACCTCGTCGCCCACGACGCTCCGATCGATCCGGGCCTCCGGGTTCTCGGCGAGGACGACATGGTGCATGCCCGCGAACTCGCCGCCGCGACCTTCGGGATCGCCCCGGGGACCGCCGCGGTCGCCTACGCCGACGTCGTCGCCCGCACCACCGGCGTCGAGGTGATCGGGATCTTCGACGACGCGGATGCGGACGACGGGGCTGCAGCTCTGCAGTCCTGCACCCTGCTCGTCGACAGCGGACCGATCCGGACGGTGTGGTCGCTCGGCACCCGCACCGGCCGGCAACGTCGCGGATACGCGAACCGGCTGATCCGGGCCGGCGCCGCCCACACCCACACGCAGCGCGGCCCGGTCGCGATGTGCGGACTCACCAGGCCGCGTGTCACCCCGCTCTATCTCGCGGCCGGAGCGCGCGTCGCCGAGACCTGGCAGATGTGGTCCCGTCCGCGCTGGCTGCTCGGCAGCTGACGGACGTTCGGGTCGGTAACATTTGCCCGATTCGTCGCGACACACTGGCGACGTGCCCACTCCCCGGGGCGACAGCGAAAGGCCTGTGCATCGTGTCCGAACGAAGCATCCGCGACGCCGAACTGCGTCGTGAGCTCGGTGTTCCTCCCACCGTCGATCTTGTGGGGCATGCCCGCGATCTCGCTCGCGTGGCCGTGCCCGCCGCACTCGTCGCCGCGCTCGCCGCGGTCGCGGTCTTCTTCGTCCGTGACAGCGGCCCCGGGGTGTACGAGTCGTCGCTCGTCGCGGAGATCCGCTCGTCGGCATCCGTGTCCGGCAACGACGCGACCCTCGGGCAGCTCATCGCTCCCTATGTCGCGCTGTCGCAGGACTCGGCGGTCGTGGCCGCGATCGCAGCCGAGACGAACGAGGACCCCGCGAAGCTGCCGTCGAGGATCGACGTCGGCTACGGCTCGTCGCCCACCCTGCTCACCGTGACCGCCCGCGACGACTCGCAGGCCGACGCCGACCGGCTCGCGCAGACGGTCGTCACGCAGCTCGACCGCGCGCAGACCGAACGCAATCGCGTCGCCCTCGACGCGCGCATCGCCGAGCTGGACGCGGTCGTCGCCGGTCTGCGTGCCGACCTCGCCGCGAGTATCGCCACCGACGAGGAGGGCGTAGCCGATCCGGTGGTGCAGGCCGAACTCGATGCGCGGCTCGAGCAGCTCCGGCAGGCACGCTCGGGCGCGAGCCTCGAATACCTCCAGGTGCTGTCGATGCCCGCCGGTACCGGGACGAAGGTGTCCCCGATGCCGCGCGCCGAGGCCGCGGTCACCTTTCTCGCCGTGTTCGTCCTCGTCGCCGAGTTGCTGGTCGCGCTGAACGGACGCTTCGGAGCGTCGAACAGCCCGGCCTGGGCCCGGCGGGTCGCGCGTCGCCACCGGACAGCTGTGCAGATCGAGCGCGACGATCGGGAGACGCTTCCTCTCGACACGATCGTCATGCTCGGACAGCGCGCCTCGCTCGGCGACCACATCCTCCTCCTCACCGGCGAGGGCGTGACCGTCGAGACCGACGCCTTCGGCGATGCCCGCGACCGGATCGTGTGCTGCGGAGTCGGGGAACAGTGGTGGACCCGCGCGAAGACCGCGGGGCTCGCGCTCGCCGTGATCGTGCTGCAGGCCGGGGCCGAGGAGCGACCGCAGGCGGAGGACACACTGCGTGCCCTGGCCGAGATCGAGGTGCCCACGCGTCTCGTCCTGCTCGGTGCAGGACGCGAGTTGGTGCCCGTGCTTCCGGCCCGGCGCCGCGAAACGGCCGTGGAGGCGGCTCCCGAGCCCCCGGCTCCCGTCCCGGCCGCCGCACCTCAGCCCGCACCTGCACCTGCACCTGCGGCGCCTGCACCGCGACCAGTGCCCGACGACCGTCACCGGGCTCCGCAGCCGGTGCCGTCGCAACCCGAGTCGCTGTTCGTCCCGCCCCAGGATTCGGCCTACCGGCAGTACCGCTACGACGAAGGGCACGACTACGGATACGCCGACCAACAGAGCTACCGGGACGGGCACGCTCATCCCGAGCAGAACGGTTACGGCGAATCTCGGGAGACGTCGCGCTACTGACCGTGTTCCCGCCCGAGTTGAAGCTTCGCGCCGACAGGCTATAGTGATGGCGGTCACTCCAGGGGATGGGTTTGGCCTGCGCAGCCGAGCACATCGGCGTCACGACGAGGAAAATGATTTGTCTATCTGCATTGCCGGCACACCGCAGCACAGCACCGCGACGCCGGGAAGCACCGAATGGATCAAGGCTCATCTCGCCCGCATGGAAGACGGTGCGGGCTCCGCATCGCCCTCCGAGGACGTCGCCACCGAGAGTGTCGTCGACGCGCGCCGTTAGGCTCGTCTCCAGGACTGCACAGAGGACCAGCCGGGTACACGTGCCGTGAACCGGGCGACGGAGGGAGCGAGACATGAGGGAGTTGTTCCGAGGACAGCTCGACGACCTGGTCGAACGTCTCGGTGAGCTCGCCGCGGTCGCAGCCGAAGGGCTCGACCTGGCCACTCGCGCCCTGTTCGACACCGATCTCGACGCAGCCCAGGCCGCCCTCGATCTCGATGCACGGATCGCCGAACTCGACACCGACTGTGCCGAGCGAGCGGTGCGGATCCTCGCCCTGCAGGGTCCCGTGGCCGCCGACCTGCGGTTGGTCTTCTCCGCGGTTCGTATCACGGGCGATCTCACCAGGATGGGCGAACTGAGCCTGCACATCGCGCGGGTCGTACGGCGTCGCCATCCCGAGTCGCTGGTGTACGACCTCCTGCGCGACGATCTTCGCCGGATGGCCGAACTCGCCGCGCAGATCGTCGCGATCCTGCGCGACGCGTTCACCGACTTCGACCTCGAGACGATCAAGGGCACACACGCCATCGAGACCGAACTCGATGCGGTGCACTCGCGACTGCTCGCCCTGCTCGAGAGCCCCGAATGGGACGGCGACATCCGGACCGCGGTCGACACCGCACTCCTCGCGCGTTTCTACGGGCGGTTCGGCGACCAGGCCGTCGACGTCGCCGATCGGTTGATCTTCTTCGTCACGGGCCAACGACCGGCTGCCTGACTTCGCCGCGCGCACTGCCGCGAACCGTGCGATTCTCTCACCATGACCCGCGACGAGCGCCTCTCGGTCGGCGGTCCTGGGGTGCCCGGGTTCGACGACCTCGACTTCGATGCTCTGTCGGTGCGGTCCGGTGCCAAGTGGGCACGGGCGGCCGCCGACGGGCTGGCCCCCGCCTGGGTTGCCGACATGGATTTCCCGGTCGCACCGCCGATCGCGCGTGCGCTGCACGAGCTGGTCGACCGTAGCGATCTCGGCTATCCCGACTGGTCCCACGGGACGCCGCTGCGCGAGGAGTTCGCACAGCGCATGCGAACGCGCTACGGATGGGAACCCGATCCCGGAGCCGTGCGCGAGCAGACGGATCTCATCCAGGCGTTGCAGCTCGTGTTGCACCTGAGCACCACGCGCGGCGATGCGGTGGCGATCCAGACACCGAACTACCCGCCGTTCCTCGCGTCAGTGCGACGGATGGGTCTGCAGCAGATCGACTTTCCGTTCGTCGACCGGGGCGACGGGTGGGTGCTCGACTTCGATGTGTTCGAGCTGTTGGCGGCGCGTCGTCGTCCGCGGGTGCTGGTGCTCGTCAACCCGCACAACCCCACCGGACGGGTGCTTACGCGTGAGGAACTCGAGCGGATCGCCGATCTCGCCGAACGGTTCGACATGCTCGTCGTCAGCGACGAGATCCATGCCGAACTGATCTACGAACCGCACCGGCATATCCCGTTCGCTTCGCTCGGGCCGGAGACCGCTGCCCGCACGGTGACTCTCACCTCCGCCAGCAAGGCGTTCAATCTCGCGGGGATGCGGTGCGCGGTGGTGCACTACGGCTCCGAGGCCCTGTTGAAGCGCCGGGACGCGGAGCCGTTCGACCTGTACGGGACGGTCTCGGTGCCGGGCGTGGTCGCGACGCTCGCCGCGTGGCGCGAGGGCGGTGCATGGCAGCGCGACCTGCTGCAGGTCCTCGACCGGAACCGTCGACGGGTGGACGAGGTTCTGCGCGAACGGATTCCGGATCTGCGGCACCACCTGCCGCAGGGTACCTACCTGACGTGGTTGAACACCGGGCCGCTCGGCATCGACGATCCGGTGTCGACCGTCCGCGATCGGGGACGTGTCCTCGCCGACGGTGGGGTGCGGTTCGGGTCGGGCGCACGCAACTTCCTGCGCATCAACTTCGCGACGTCGGGGCCGATCCTCGATCGCATCCTCGACGGGATCACCGACGCGCTCGGTGCCTGATCGTCAGCACACCCCGTCACCACACCGCGTCGGCCGGGGTGTTCGTGGACTCGAGTGTGTCGTTCGCGGCCGCGCATCCGGAGGTCGCCGAAGCGACCACGGCGCGTGAGGGCTTGGCCGAGAAGTTCTGGTAGAGCAGCCCGAAGTTCTGCTCGACGTCGGCCTGGTTCGTCCCGCGGTCGCGCATCGAGTAGACGAAAACCTTCTGTACCCAGCCGAGCCGGCGGGCCTCTGCGATACCGTCGGCGATGATGTCGGCCTGCCGTTGCGTGCTCACCGCGTTCGAGGCGGTGCCGGTCGGGGCGCCGAACTCGGTGGCCCACACCGGTGTCGCGGCGTCGCCGTACTGCACCATGGTGTCGCGCATCAGACGCATGCGGTAGAAGGTGTTCCAGCTCTGCGTGCTCACATCGGACGGCAGTGCCGGATAACTGTAGGGGTGGACGGAGAGGATGTCGAAGTACTGGTGCGCCCCGCGCGCGTAGAGCTGCTGCACGTAGGTGACGGGGGAGATGTCGGAACCGTTGTCCACCGCCGGTGCGAGTCCGCCGTTGAGGATCCGGGCATTCGGTTGCACGGACTTGACGGCCGGAGCGGCCGCGGCGAGCAACTCGACGTACTTGCCGACGTCGGGACGGGGACGGAAGAAGTTCGTCAGGTTCGGTTCGTTCCAGATCTCCCAGTGCGTCACGCGGGTCGAATAGCGCTGTGCTGCCTGCCGGGCGAAACCGGCGAAGGCTGCCGGGTCGGCGGGGTATCCGTGAGTGTCGCCGCCGCCCGCGACGCGCGCCCAGGCCGGGGTGTACGCGACGATGCCGACCACCTCGAGTCCGCGGGCCCGAGCACGATCCACCACACGGTCGGGCACCGACCAGTTCTGTTGTCCGCGGTTCGGTTCGATCACCGACCAGTCGATGTCCACGCGCAGCCACCGGGCGCCGACCGCCCGGATCGTGTCGAGTTCGCGGTCGAGTTCGGAGTCCGGCAGATACATCAGCGGTGCGCCGGCGGCGATGCCGATGTCGTCGGTCGCGCAGGTGGTCGGCGGAGGGGGTTGGGGCGGTGGAGCGCACGCTGCGAGTGCGGCGAGGGTGCACGAGAGGGCTGTGGCCAGTGCAACGTGTGCGAGACGACCCATCGACTCTCCTGATGTACCATTCGGACAATTCAGGCATCGGTCGTAACGTCGCGCCGCCGACCTGCGATTCTTGCGGTGGAGCGAGCGGCAGACCGACGCCGCGAATTCACTGTAACGAGCAGGAGGCCGGAAGATGCGGGATTCGTGGACCGAAGGTTCCGGTGCATGCGCACCGTGAATTTCGAGATCCACGACGAAACATCCGCAGTCCGGCTCTCCGCGGAATGGGACGATCTCGCCCAGGAGGTGGGTCGGCGCGTCGCGACCCGCCCCTCCTACCTACTGGCCTGGAATCGGATGGGGCGCGGCCGATCGGCCGTGTGCACCGTCCGGCGCGACGGGTGCCTCGTCGGACTCGCGCCCCTGCACGCCCGCACCCGTCTCGGGGTCACCGCTCTACGACTCCCGGCTCACGGCCTCGCCACGATAGGAACCTTCCTCGCGACCGACGAGGCCGCGCTCGCCGACCTGCTCCACGGCATCGCCGATCGGAACATGGCACTGCAACTCGACCACGTCGATCTCACCGACCCTCTCGTCGAGATGCTGCATGCCTCGCCTCGCTGGAGCATCGACATCGCCGGAACCGAGCGGTGCCTGACCGTCGATGTCGCCACCGGTGCCGGCGCCGAATCACTGCGTGGTCGGCGCACACTGAGAACACTGTCCCGGCTCGAACGCTCGCTGGAACGCGAAGGCACCCCGGTCTCCGTCGAAGTGGTGCGCGATCCGGACCATCTCGCGCAGAGGTGGCGCGATATCACCGCGGTCGCCGCGGCCGCCGACGCACGCAGCGGGCGCGACAACTTCTGTGCGCCGCCGTTCACCGCGTTCACCCGGCCGCTGCTCGACGCCGAGGCCCGCGCCGGCCGGCTGCTCATCGTGGGCCTGCTCGTCGGCGACCGATGGGCGGCACACGAGATCATGTTCCGCACCGGGACCACGGCCGAGATGTGGTTGAGCCGCTTCCATCCCGAGGCACGCCGCTACCAGCCCGGCCAGTTGCTGCAGCGCCACCTCGCCGACCGCCACGACGAGCTGGGCATCGACCGCTTCGACTATCTGCTCGGCACATCGGAATTCAAGGAGCAGTGGTCGAACGGTGACTACCGGGTGGGGCGGATCGTCGCCGTCCCCACCTCGCGACCGCACCACCGATGGACCCTCCGCGCCGCGGATCTCGGAGCCGACCTCGTCCGTCCCCTGCGCCTGGCGGCGCGCGATGCTCTCACGTCGAATCGCTGCTGATCAGAGGCAACCGGGAGTGACCGCGGCCGTGCGCAGCACGTCCCAGGCCGGCTTGGGCGACCCGTCGTGTGTGAGGACCCCGAAGTTCTGTTCGCGATCGGCCACCTCGGTGCCCCGGTCGAGGAGGCTGTAGACGAACAGCTTGTCGACGAAGCCCAACGCGCGTTGCTCGGTGATCCCGTCGCGCAGGATGTCGGCCTGCTCCGTGGGCCCGACCGCGTCGGTGTCCGTGCCCGTCGGTGCCCCGAACTCCGTTGCCCAGATGGGCTTGTCGGAATCCCCGTGCTCGACCATGACGGTGCGCATCTCGCGCATGCGGTAGAAGGAGTTCCAGTCGGAGGTCGAGGCGTCGGACGGGAGAGCGGGATAGCTGTAGGGATGCATGCCCACCACGTCGAAGGCCGGCGACACGCCCTGATCGTACAACTCGGTGAGGAAGGTCGTCGGGGCGATGTCGGAGCCGTTGTCGGTGCCGGGGGACAGGCCTCCGGTGATCACCACCGCCCCGGGGTCGACGTTGCGGATCGCCTCCGACGCCGCCACGAGCAGGTCGGCGTACGCACCGACGTCGGGTTGCGGGGTGAAGAAGGCCGTCAGGTTCGGCTCGTTCCAGATCTCCCAGTGCGTGACACTGTCCGAGTAGCGATCGGCGACGTCGCCTGCGAAGCGCCCGAATTCGCCGGGGTCGGCAGGCATCCCGTGCGGATCGCCGGGGTCGGCCTCCGACGTCCGCGCCCAGTGCGGAGTGTGGGTGAGCAGGCCCAGCACCTGCAGGTCGTGCGCGTCGGCCGCGGCGACGACCCGGTCGGTGCCCCTCCAGTCGAAGCGTCCGCGCGCGGGTTCGATGATCGACCAGTCCATGTCGAACCGGATCCAGCCGGCGCCGCTGTCGGCGACCTTCGACATGTACGCGTCGAGGTCGTCGGCGTCGAGGGAGTCGAGACCGGCTCCCGTCGCGACCCCGAGACTGTCGGCGGTCAGATCTGTTCGGCAGTCGCGTGCCTCGGTGCTCTGGGTACACGACAGAGCGAACACACCGACAAGGGTGAGAACGGCGCGGAGCGGCATGGACCGCGACACGCGACGCGGCATCGACCGCGAAAGGGACACTGCAACCTCAACGGGACTTGACGAGACCGGCGAGGCCGAGCCCGCCGGTGATGGGAAGGACATGGGTTCCGGCCAGAACACAGACAGCCGAGAGGACAGCGGTGACGGGCCAGGGAAGATCGTAGCGTTCCGCGAAGAGCGACATCCACACGGCCACCGAAACACCCAGCATCGCGATCGCCATGGTCTGGGTGAAGGGGAACAGACCCCTGATCCGGACGCTCCGGACCACCACGATCCAGATGGCGACGAGCATCGCAGCCTCGGTGAGCACCGTCGCCAGCGCCGCCCCGTCGAACGACATGCGGGGGATGAGGACGAGGTTCGCACCGATGTTCCCGGCGAGCGCGGCCAGTGCCACCCACGGGTAGACGCGGTGGCGTCCGGTCGCGATGAGCACCATGAGACCGAGTTCGGTGAGCATCGACAGAGCGCTGCCGAGCACCAGCATGCGCGAGGCGCCGGCCGCCTCGGCGAACCGCTCGCCGTAGAGGAGGGACAGCACGCCGTCCGCCGACGACCAGAAGGCCGCGGTAGCGGTCGCGCCCAGCACCGCGAGGAGCATCGCCGCCTCCCGCGTGCGCTGCCGGAACATCTCGCTCTGCGCCGGCCAGGTGGCGACCAGCAGCGTGGTCACCGGACCCACGACGGTCGACGACACCATCGACAGCAGATCGGCGAACTTGTATCCGACGGTGTAGAGACCTACCGAGTCGAAAGTGTCCATCCGCCCGAGCATCAGCACGTCGATCTTCGACAGCAGGGTGAGCAGAGCGAAACCGATGCTGAGGGGGACGGCCTCGACGAGCATCTCGCGCCACCGCCACAACTGGGCACGTGCGGCGGGCAGGGGACCGGCCTTGCCCGCTCGCACGCCGCGCACGAGGATGCCTGCGCCGACGACCTCGTTGATCACGGCCGGCACGACGAGCACGAGCAGCACCGGATTCCACAGCACCGCGGCGATGGTGGTGATCAGCTGCGCGAGCTGGCCGAAGGTCTCGGCGACCGCGACCGATGCCATGCGTAGTCGACTCTGGTACATCACCGACAGGGCGTTGTTGGGCGTCGCGATCACCACGACGAGACCGGCGATCACCGTCGCCCAGACGACATCGGACGAGTATCCGAGCAGCAGCACGTACCCGATGGCCAGCGCGTACCCGAGCAGACCGAGCACACCGCGCAACGCGATGAACGCGGTGGTGACGTAGGAGACCTCCCACGGATTGCACTCGACGAGCTTGGCGAGCACCACTCGGCCCACGCCGAGATCGGTGACGACGGACAGCAACCCGAGCAGGCCGAAGACGAAGGAGAACTTGCCGAAGTCGTCCGGTGCCAACGCGCGGGCGACGATCATCGAACCGGCCCAGCCCATCGAGGCGACGGCCAACCGGCTGCCGAGCATCACGACGGTGTTGCGTCGCGCGGCCCGCCCGTCGAGCTCCGGGGTCTGCGGTTCGTGGAGAGTACCGCCGGGGTCGTGCGCCGCGACGATCCGCTCCATCACGACGGTTTCGGCCATCCGGTCGGCCAGCGAATGTCTACCCACGCGACGGCCTCGTCAGATTCTCAGGCCCGCGGAGCGGTAGGCATCGCGCGTGAGCTCGGCGGTGCGCGTCCATGTCGAGGTCGCGGCGACCTCGCGTCCACGGGTACGCAGCGCATCCGCGGTATCACGGTCGTGGACGACGACGCGCAGGGCCGCGGTCCACGAGGTCACGGTGTGTTCGGTGACGAGCAGCGCTCCGTCGTCGACGACGTCGGGCAGTGCACCGACAGCGCTCGTCACCACCGCCCCACCACACGCCATCGCCTCGAGCGGCGGTAACCCGAAACCCTCGTAGCGTGAGGCGTATGCGACGGCGGTCGCTGCGGCGTACAGCGCGGGAAGGTGTGCGGTGGGAACGTAACCGAGACCGATCGAACCGGCCGGTGCGTCGGGTCCGGTGGATCCGGCTCCGGCGAGCACCAGCGGGACGTCGAGGATACGGCACGCGTCGGCGACGAGCGCGACGTCCTTGCGGGGTTCGACGGTGCCGACCTGCAGGACGAACCGTTCGGCCAGCCCGTAGACCCGGCGGATGTCCCGCACCTCCTCGGGAGTGGGAGGTTTCGCCCACGCCGCGGGGGCGAGCGGGGTGACCGCCGCGTCGCGGCCGCACAGCGCGTGGAGACGTTCGGCGGTGAAGTTCGAGACCGCGACGAGCACGTCGGCCCGTCGCATGGCATCGCGCAGCAGCGCGCGCTCACCGGCGGCGCGGTACTTGCTGAACGCCCACGGGGTGTCGAAGACGGCGAGATCGTGGAACGTCGAGACGGTGACACCGGAACACAGGACGGGCAGGTCGACGTCGAGGCTGTGGAACAGGTCGACCCCGCGGACGGGCATCTTGGCGTACAGCATCCGCCGCACCCCGTCGGCGACCGGTCGTACCGACGGGGTCACGCGAGTGGGCAGTTCACCCACGGCATCGCACTGCACCGTCGCGCGCAGCGCAGCCGAGGGGAACAACGGGTCGAGCGCGGTCAGCAGCTCGCGGACGTAGGTCTGGACTCCACTGCCGGACGGACGGAGTGCGAGGGCGCCGAATCCGATGCGGTGAGCGAGCTTCGGTGAGGTGACCAGTGTTGCGTCAGTGCGCATCCGACAGTTCCTAACAGTAGCCAGAAATAGACGTCGAGAGGGAAGATCTCGAGATAGGTCGCCACGGTGGAGGCGACCGCCGCCGCGACGATCGTGCCGCTCACCCCGAGTGCGAGTGCGGCGTCCTGCCCGCTCAGCACCCGGGATGCACGCAGCGTCGAGACCGCGGCGCACACGAGTACGAGGACGAACAGCCACACGCCGATCGGGCCGAGTTCCACGGCGAGCTTCATGTAGTAGTTGTCGGGCTGATAGGGCATGAACCCGAACTGCACGGCCGCCGTGTACGACAGTTCCGACAGCATCGGGTTGCTCTGGGCCACCGTGTCGGCGGCAGCCGAGCCGGTCGCGCCGAGACCCTGACCGAAGGGGTGCACCCACAGCGACGACAGGGTCTGCGACCAGCCGTCCCCGCGCTCACCGAGGCTCGACGAGGAGAACAGTGGAGCGAGAATCGAACTCGGCACGGCGAAGAGGACGAGCGGTGCGAGCGCCGCGGTGGCGCCGAAACCGAGGAGCAGGGTGCGGTAGCGGTGGACCGCCAGCCACAACAATGCGACGGCGAGACCGATGTAGCTGGCGCGCACGATCGTCACACCCATGCCCAGCACCATGATCGGTGTCGCGCACAGGAACAGTCTGTTGCGGAGCCGGTGCGGATCGGCGAAGGAGACCGAGCACCCCACGATCAGTCCGATCATCACGAACAGGCCGAAGGCGAAGGGTGTCGTGAACGTGCTGAAACTGCGCAGGATTCCGCCGCTGATGCGCAGATGCTCGTCCCAGCGGTAGCCGAGTTCGGCGAGTCGCTCACCGCCGACCACCTGTTGCGCGAGTCCGATGACGGCGGTGACGGCCGTCGTGCCCATGAGGATCGTCACCAGGTGGTCGCGGTCGCGGGCGTCGAACGGTGCACGCCACAGGATCACCGGGATGACGAGGTAGAAGTAGGTAATCTTGATGGCGATGATGCCGGCGAGCCCCGAGACGAGCAACGCCGACAGGACTCCGATTGCCACCCATGCGACCACGGCCGGCCACCACGGATAGGACGGTGCCGGCAGCCGCCGTCGGTAGGGGCTGACGAAGGTCGCGGCGAGGGTGAGGAGCAGCAGCCCCTCCTTCCACGGCGACAGTGATTCACCGCCGGGGACGATCGCGAGCAGGCCGTGGAACGGCGTGAGCGCGGCGATCGCCAGCAACCCGCGTTGGGGTCGCCGCCAGAGCAACACACCCAGCACGAGCACGACCGGAACGGCGAGCATCAGCACAGGAGTCATGAGACGTACTCGTCTGCAGCGGGATCCGCGGTGCGGGACCCGAAACGGGAGAGCACGGTCGAGGTGACCGCCGTGCGGAGGAACTCGCGCCCGTCCCGCTGCCGACCGCTGTGCTCACCGACCTCGCTGGTGAGGATGTCCCCGGTGAAGCCCCGTCGGCGCAGGCGGCGAAGTCCTTCTTCTCCGCGCTGGGTCAGGAACCACCGGTGGTCCTCGGCGGACAGCACGACCGTGGTCGACACACCCGCGCGACGCAGTGCCTCCAACCCGACCTCGGGAACCTGGGTCACGCCGATTCGGCCCAGCAGCAGCCACAATGGATAGGGCAGGTACTTCTGCGCCCACGGTTTGATGCGGGCTCGCAGGGAGATCGTCTGCGGTTCCGCCGGGGCTGCGATCGCCGGAACATCGGGTGCGTTCGGACCGAGATCTGCGCGCAACGACTTCCGGCGGTGGGTGCACCACAGGATCACGTTCACGAGCACGGCGGAGTGTGCTGCACCCCGGAGGGCGACCCACGACGAGTACCACGCACCCGAACACAGGCCGATCACCACGAGGTCCTGCGGATCGATGCCGAGGGCGGCGACAGCATCGAGGGCGTCGCGGTCGGAGTCGTCGGAGTACAGCGGCGTGGGCGTCGCCCCGTGTGCCGTGCCGGTATCGCCGACCCCGGTCCGGTCGAACCGGATAGTGGAGATGCCGTGCGCGGCGAACTCGCGTGCGAGCTCGACCCAGAGACGACTCGGGCCGAGTCGGTGCTCGTAGGCGGTGCCGAAGAACAACACCGTCGGGGTGGACCGGCGCGGGGCGCCGAACCTGCCGGTGTCGAACCCCTCGGTGTCGAACCCCTCGGTGGCGAAACCCTCGGTGTCGAACCCCTCGGTGGCGAAACCCTCGGTGTCGAACCATTCGGGGGCGACCCCGTGCGTGCGCAGCGCGAACATCTCGTTCGGGCCGAGATATTCGACGCTCTCGTGGATCGGGAGCCCGGAGTCGGTGGTCGCGACGACCGCGCGGCCGCACTCGGGGAAGTGGACCTCGCGGGTGGCAGCCGGCGCGCCCGCAACTACCCAATCGGCGATCCGGGTGAGCTGCTCGATCGGGATCGCGGAGTGGAGTGTGCTGGGGGTGACGAAGGATTCGTGGGCGTCGAGGGAGAGCTCGTCACCGCCGAGTGCGGTGGCGAGCGCCGACACCGCGGCGGTCTCGCGGGCTGTGGGTCGGGTCGCGAGCAGGGTTCGTGTGCCGTTCAGCGACCTCGGATCGATCTTCAGGGCGCCGAGCGCGTCGGCAGCTTCGGGGGCGAGAACCCCGCCGACGATCGAAACCCGGGGGTCTTCGGGATCGTCGGCGCCGAGGGCGAGACGGTAGAGGGCGCGTTGTTCGCGCAACATCGCTCGGCCCGAGACGATCGGATCCCACAGCACGACGGCGTCGGCCCGTCCGCACTTGGGCAGTGCCGTCGCCGCGATCAGTGCGCCGGCGCGCAGTCCGACGACGGTGATGTGCTCGGCGCCGCTCGCGCGGGCCGTCTCCACTGCGGTGACGACGCTGCGCTGCCATGCCGCGACCGCGTCGGGCGAATCCTGATCGCCGGCCGAGTCTCCGGTGCCCGTGTAGTCGAAGCGCACTGCCGCCAGTCCCCGCTCGGCGAGTTGCTCGGCGAGAGCCTTGACGCCTCGATAGGTGTCGAGGTGTTCCTTGCCGAGGGGTGGGCACAGCACCACCGCGCCGCGCGCGCGGCGGTCGGCGGGAAGGTGGACGTGCCCGAGGATCGGGGACGCAGGGTCGCCGAACCACGACGCGTGTCGCACATCCACTCCGTGACCTCCACTGTCGAGGGGGTGAAAGAGGGGGTGATTTCCTGACCCCGTCTCGGACCTTGAATCTTCTTGCCGTTCGGACGCATTCGTATCGAGGGATTGTGCCGACCCGTTACCTCTCGGCGTCGGCAGGGTCATAAAGTACCCTCCCGATCGGCTCGGGGTCTTCGGAGGGATGGCTGTGCCTGGAATCTTGGTGCACGAATGGATCGCGCGCGACGGAGGTTCGGAGAAGGTTCTCGACGAGTTCGTCCGCACCTTTCCCGACGCCGACGTCCTGTGCCTGTGGGACGACGCCGACCGGTATCCGGGGCGGACGGTGTACGAGAGCGGTCTGGCGCGCACACCTCTGCGTAGGAGCAAGGCGCTGGCGTTGTCGGCCATGCCGTACGTCTGGCGTCGCCGACCCGGTTCGTACGACTTCGCCCTGGTCAGCTCGCATTGTTTCGCCCACCACGTGACCTTCCGGGGCGCACCGAGCGGGTTCGAGAAGTTCGTCTACGTACACACTCCGGCGCGCTACCTGTGGAATCCGGAACTCGACGATCGGGGTGCCTCGCTCGCGGTGCGGTGCGCGGCACCTCCGTTGCGTGCCCTCGATCGGCGTCGCGCGCGGGAAGGTGCACACTTCGCCGCGAACAGCGATTTCGTGCGTCGCCGCATCGAGCGGGCCTGGGATGTCGAGGCGCGTGTGATCTTCCCTCCCGTCGAGACGGCCCGCATCTCGTCGGTGCCCGACTGGCGTGACGAACTGTCCGCCGCCGAATCCGCCCTGCTGGAGGGGCTTCCGGAGACCTTCGTGCTGGGGGCGTCGAGGTTCGTGCCGTACAAGCGACTGGATTGGGTGATCCGGGCAGCCGACCTCGCCGGGGTGCCGGCGGTGATCGCGGGATCGGGGCCGGAGGAGGGCCGGCTGCGGCAGCTCGCCGACGAGGCGACGGTGCCGGTCCACGTGCTCGCTCGGCCGTCGGACGCCCTGCTCTACGCGCTCTACCAGCAGGCCCACGTCTACGTCTTTCCTGCGGTGGAGGACTTCGGGATCATGCCCGTCGAGGCACGTGCGGCAGGGGCGCGTGTGGTCGTCAACGCGCTCGGAGGTGCTGGTGAGACGGTTGCCGAGGGGGTCGACGGGTTGTGTTTCCGCGAGGACAGGGTGGAGGCGGTCGCCGAGTGCATCGCCGCGATCGACGGTGTGCCGAAGGGCCGTAACGAGGCCCTCGCCGCGCTGTCCTCGGAGAACTTCCGGCAGCACATCCGCGACTGGGTCGGGGAGGGGATCGGAACGGCGTGACTCACATCATACTACCGACGAGTAGACGAACTCTTGTCGCCGGTTCGTCTCTGATGTACCTTTCTCCCGGGTCGGGGGCCTGCTGATGGGGTTCGATGGGGGATCGTCATGGCTCACTGCCGCCGGCCGGGCTGCGTTCGTCGCCGCTTCATGAATGTGTTCTTTGCTGAAGTAACTACGCGCACAAGTAATTCGAGTTACGCGTAGCTTCTTCGCTTCAGGGTGGAATCACCCGCGTCACTGTGATCTGTTGCACTGAAACAGGATTCGCGTTCCTTCGAGAAAACGGACATAATCACCGAATCGTTCATCTGGCTGTCGGGGCCACTTCGCGTGGAGTAGGCAAGCGGGAGAAGTATGGGGATCGGACCCGAGTTGGCGCGCCGCAACGCGCCGACCCACGACACGAGCGACGGTCACGGAAGTGTCCCGCGCAGACAATGGCAGCGCACCTATCTCCGGTCGCTGGCGATCACCGACACGACGATCGTCGTCACGACCGTCGTCCTGGCGCAGGGGGCCGGGACGATGATCGGTGGACCGGTCGACCCGGGGTCCTCGGTGACCCGGGGACTCGCCTCGGCGATCGTGGTGGCCGGCCTGTGGCTTGCGATTCTGGCACTCAACGGAACTCGCAAGAAGCCGATCGTGGGCAGCGGCGAGGAGGAGTACCGGCTCGTCACGAGGGCGACCCTGCAGACCTTCGGTCTGCTCGCGATCGCCTCGTTCCTCGTCGACTCGTTCGCCACCGACCTCGACACGATCCGGGTCTACGTGTTGCTGGCCATGCCGGTCGGCCTGGTCGTTCTGCCGCTCGGACGCCGATGGTGCCGTCGTTCGATCGAACGCCGGCGTGTGCGGGGCGAGTTCCGGACCTCGGTGCTCGTCGTCGGCTCCGAACGCGCGGTGGATGCGATGGTCGGATCGTTCGTCCGCGACACCTCGGCCGGATACCGCGTCGTCGGTGTGTGCACCACCGGGTACACGGGGGAGAGCGGGCGCACCATCACCGTCGCCGGACAGGAGATCCCGGTACTCGGTGCGGAAACCGACGTGATCAACGCCGTCAAGCTCTCCGGCGCCGACACCGTCGCGATCGCTGCCGGAACGCACTGGGGGAACGGTGATATCGGCGAGCTCGCATGGGAACTCGAGCCGTATCGCGTCGATCTCGTGGTGGCTCCCGGCGTCACCGACATCGCCCTGCCGCGACTGTCGATGCATCCCGTGGGTGGGTTGCCGTTCGTGCACGTCGAGGAGCCGCAGTACCGCGGGTCGCATCGGATCGCCAAGACGACCTTCGACCTCGTGTGCGCGGTCCTCGCCCTCACGATCGCGGCGCCGGTCATGCTTGTGGTCGCCGCGCTGATCAAACTCCAGGACGGCGGTCCGGTCTTCTATCGGCAGGAACGCGTCGGCCTGGGCGGCACCGTCTTCCGGATGTGGAAGTTCCGATCGATGGTCGTCGATGCCGACCGGATGGTCGATACGGTCCGCGCGCAGACCGGTCAGGAGGACGCGACCTTCTACAAGTCCGCCCGCGACCCGCGGATCACGCCGGTGGGACGGTTCATCCGCCGCACCAGCATCGACGAACTGCCACAGCTGTTCAACGTCCTCGCCCGCGACATGAGTCTCGTGGGGCCGCGTCCCCTCGCGGTGGGTGAGGGCGAGAAGATCCCGGGCTTCGTTCCGCGCCGCATCCTCGTGCGACCCGGCATGACGGGACTGTGGCAGGTCTCCGGCCGATCCGATCTGTCCGAAGCCGACCGCATCCGCCTCGATCTGTTCTATGTGGCGAACTGGTCGATGGTGCAGGATCTGCTCATCGTCGTGAAGACGGTGCGCGCGGTGCTCGCGAGCGACGGCGCCTACTGACCCGACCGCGCCGACCCGACCGCGGTGCAGGGTTTCGCGGCAGGGGAGCGGGGAACTCTTCGAATTCGTCCTGGAGTATCGGCAGGAGGAGGAGAAGGTGAGCACGTCCGTCCGAAGTTTCCAACCCGACCCCGACGACATCCCGCTGATCACCTCGCTCGACCAGCTCGCCGATCTGGCGACGGATCCGATGCTCTACCTGCGGTATTCGAAGGGGCCGGCGGCGGACGCCGAGGACGGGCCGAGCCGCGATCGCGAGGCGAACGTGACCCTGCCCGGGCTCGTCGCCACCACCCTCGCTCCGGAGCCGTGGTGGCGTCGGCCCGTCAAGGACTGGGTCGCCCGCCGTGTCTGCACGTGCACCGGGTTCGGCGAGGAGGACGGTCGGTTCGTCTGGATCCTCACGGGCAGGATGGTCGGGCGCGGTCCCGGCCACGAGCTGCTACTCGTCGACGTCCGGCCCCATGCCCGCCTGAGCAAGGGTGTGCTCGACGAGGCGAAGAGGTGGTACGAGGAGCACTTCGACGTCGACGGTGATTCGCACGGGAGCGACTGAAAACCGTTCGCGCAGAACGCAGGAAGCCCACCCCGGCATGCCGCGGGTTGGGCTTCGGTGTGCGTGTCACACCGGATCTCGCGTGTGCGTGTCACACCGGATCTCGCGGCGTCCGGCGCTGCCAGCTCTCCGAGTGGACGCGACGATCGCCGTGATCGTCGTCGAACACGTATTCGTCGGGCTCCACAAGCGTTTCGTAGTCGAGCAATCCGTGGAAGCTCACCTGGTCGGCGCCGCGTACGGTCTCCAGTTCCTTGCGCTGGATGTCGGTGAGTCCGAGGACGAAGATGTTGGTGCTTGTTGATGAAGCCTTCCCGCTCCCTTGCATCACAGAACAAACCGGTAACGAAACAAACCGTCGGGAAGGTACTTTCACGCGCAACCGCCCCGGCTCGCGGGGGCCGGGGCGGTTGCCATCGAGGATGGATCAGGGGTGTCGTGCTCGACGGCCTCCATGCACCCGGGGAGGTGCTTCTCCATCTCCCGATGGTCCTCGGTGAGAATGGTGACGACACCTGAGCCGGGTCGTGCGAATCGGCGGCACCTTCTGTGCTGCTCATGTAAGAAGGGGTTCACTGGTGTCGAGATCGGCAAACACACGGGAGGCGAGAGCCGTGGACGAACCCCGATCGATGCGAGCGTGGCGAGTGGTGGAGCCCGGCCCCGTCGCCGGTCACCCCGTGCGATTCGAATCCGTTCCGCTGCCGGAGATCGGACCGAACGATCTTCTGGTGCGCGTGCTGGCGTGCGGTGTGTGCCGCACCGACCTGCACGTCGCCGAGGGCGATCTCCCCGTCCACCGGGCGGGTGTCGTCCCGGGGCACGAGGTGGTCGGGGTGGTCCATCGAGTGGGGGAGGCGGTGGAGGGGTTCGCCGACGGCGACCGCGTCGGCGTGGCCTGGCTGCGTTCGACCTGTGGGCAGTGCCGCTACTGTCGTCGTGGCGACGAGAACCTGTGTCCGGATTCGAGATACACCGGTTGGGACGAGGACGGCGGGTACGCCGAGTTCGTCGCCGTACCGGCGGCGTACGCCCTCCCGCTGCCCGACGGATACGAGGACATCGAACTCGCTCCGCTCCTCTGTGCCGGCATCATCGGCTACCGCGCGCTGAAGCGCGCCTCGGTTCCCGACGGCGGGAGGCTCGGCATCTACGGCTTCGGCGGCAGCGCCCACATCGCGGCGCAGGTCGCCCTGGCGCGAGGTGCCGAGGTGCACGTCATGACGAGGAGTGAGGACGCGCGGAATCTTGCTCGCGAACTCGGGGCCGCGTCGGTGCAGGGCGCCGCGGACGCACCACCGGTGCCCCTCGACGCCGCCATCCTCTTCGCACCCGTCGGCGACCTCGTGCCGCCTGCACTCGAAGCACTCGACCGCGGCGGCATCCTCTCGATCGCCGGCATCCACCTGACCGACGTTCCGCAGCTGAACTACCAGCGGCACCTGTTCTACGAGCGCGAGATCCGGTCGGTGACCGCCAATACCCGTAAGGATTCCCGGGAGTTCCTCGCGTTCGCCGGGCAGCACCGCATCAGGGTCGCGACGATGCGATACGGGCTGGGCGACGCCGATCGCGCGCTGGCGGATCTCGCCGGCGACCGCGTGCGCGGCGCTGCCGTCCTCGTCCCCTGATGGTCCGGATCGATACGGTGCGCTCCGCCCGAGATCACCAAGTCGGGACTTTCTACCCTACGGGAACATCCCGCCCGGGACGACGATAATAGTGTCGGACCCAGGAGGGCCCCTCGGACTTCTCACCCACGAGGAGATGAGGACAATGTCGACATCATCGGCTCATTCTGCAATGCACACCCATCCCGACATCGTCGAGATGCGCGAACGCTACGACCGGATGGGCGAACAGCCCACAGTCCAGGTCACCGACGGATTGATGATGGTTGCCGGTCTGTACGCGGCGGCATCCGCCTGGATCATCGGCTTCGCCGATCAGACGGCACTCGCCACCACCAATCTGATCTGCGGCCTCGCGGTCGCACTGCTCGCCATGGCGCTCGGTTCGGCCTACGGCCGCACCCACGGCCTGGCGTTCGTCGCGCCGCTGCTCGGTCTGTGGTTGTTCGTCTCGCCGTGGCTGGTCAGCGGAGTAGATACCAGTACGTCCATGATCTGGTCCCATGTCATCGTGGGTGCGATCGTGTTCGTCCTGGGCGTGGCCGCGGCTGCGATGGGAACCGGCCTGATGGACCGTTCGCGTTGACGGTGCAGTAGCCCGGGATGCAGTAACCCGGGTATACGGGACCCGGACGGTGCTGCCGGCTGCATGTCTGAACCGGCAGCACCTCACCGGGTGCGGCGTCCGGACACCGATTCCGGCTACCGAGGGCAATACCCCTCGGTCGAACGCTGCAACCCCGTCGCCGTTTCGATGCCACGATGCAGTATGGACACCGGTGAAGGCCGCGGCGCTCGTAGTGCGAACTCGGTGAGGTTCGAACGACAATTGCGAGAATCCATCGAGGAACTCGCTCGTGAGATGCACGACGACCGATGGCCCGCGTTCGCTTCCCGAGCGGCCCGTCTGGGTGCTCGCTCCATGCTTGCGGTCCGGCTGTACACGACGGACGACACGATCGGAGCCCTCAATCTGCACAGCTCGCAGGCGGGTGCGTTCGACGACGGCAGCGTCGACATCGCCTCGACCCTGGCGACGCATGCGGCCTTCGCCGCGGTGGCCGCGGTGCGCGAGGAGCAGTTCCGCGCGGCCCTGGCTTCGAGGGATGTCATCGGGCAGGCGAAGGGCGTTCTCATGGAACGCTTCGGCATCGACGCGGAGAGCGCATTCGAAATGCTGCGCAGGTTGTCCCAGGAGCGCAATCAACTCGTGCGCGACCTTGCCGTCGAGGTGGTCGAGACCGCCCGACCTCCGCGTGAACGGTAGAGCGAATCCTCCCCAGGCGGATGCGCCGGATCGTCCGGAACTGAGCACCGTGCGCATCCATCCAGTGTGTCGTGCATCACATCTGATCAAAATGATGCGCTGGAAAATCGTATGTTGACGAGTTCGCCTAGCTCAATCAACTATTGCTGTACCAAATGACGCGATCGAAGTGGCGCAGACACAATCGGACGCCGCGACGAAGGACGGGTGGTACGCAATGACCGAGACCGCAATCCGGGAGAGCGAACGACTTCCCTACGACCTCGACGACCGATATCGCTCGGGCTCCGGCACCGTGCTCCTCACCGGCGTCCAGGCCATCGCCCGGATGTTCGTCGAACAGCAGGTACGGGCCATGCGGGACGGTCGCCGGGTGGCGACCTTCGTCTCCGGATATCAGGGCAGCCCCCTCGGTGGTCTCGACAAGATGCTCCACGGCATGCCGAAGGTCCTCGCCGAGCACGACATCACCTTCGTGCCCGGATTCAACGAGGAACTCGCCGCCACCGCCGTATGGGGCAGCCAGGGACACCTCGGCGCCGGCACACCGACTCACGACGGCGTCGTCGGCGTCTGGTACGGCAAGGGCCCCGGCCTCGACCGCGCCACCGACGCACTGCGTCACGCCAACATGTACGGCGTGAACCCGAACGGCGGCGTGCTGCTCATGGTGGGCGACGATCCCGCGTCGAAGTCGTCGACCGTGCCCGCCGTCAGCGAGCGGTCCCTCGCCGCCCTCGGCATCCCGGTCCTGTTCCCGCGGAACGCCGCCGAGATCGTCACCCTGGGCCTGCACGGCGTCGCGCTGTCGCGTGCCTCGGGCTGCCTCGTCGCCCTCAAGATCGTCGCGGACGTCGCCGACGGCGCCTGGTCCGTCGACGGCTCCATCTCCGACCTGCCCATCACGGTCCCCGAGATCGAATGGGAAGGACGGCCGTTCGTCTACAAGCAGCGCCCCATGGCCGCGCCCGGCGACAGTGTCATCGCCGAGGCCGACCTCTACGGCCCGCGCTGGAAGATCGTCCAGGAATACGGCCGCCTCAACGGCCTCGACGTGATCGAGGTCGACCCGCCGCAGGCCCGCGTCGGCCTCGCCGCCACCGGCACCACCTTCGACGCCCTGCGCCAGACCCTGCTCGACCTCGGTGTCGACGACGCCGCGCTGCACCGCGCCGGCATCCGCCTGCTGCGCATCGGCATGCCGTACCCCATCGGTCCCGAGATCGTCCGCGAATTCGCCCGCCGCCTCGACGAACTGATCGTGGTCGAGGACAAGACCGCCTTCGTCGAGACCCAGATCCGCGAGATCCTCTACGGCACCGCGAACGCCCCGCAGATCGTCGGCAAGAAGGACGCCGACGGCCGCCCGCTCGTGCCGGTCGACGGTGAGCTCACCGCAGGTCGCCTGCGCGGCCCGCTGCGTCGCGTGCTCCGCGGCCACGTCGAACTCGGCCCCGCACCGCTGCCGCAGTTGTCGCTCGAGGTGCTGTCGACCCAGCGCACCCCCTACTTCTGCAGCGGCTGCCCGCACAACCGATCCACCGCACTGCCGGAGGGTTCGATCGGCGGCGGCGGCATCGGCTGCCACACCCTCGTCACCCTGTCGGGCCGCAAGGACAGCGCCGTCACCGGCCTGACCCAGATGGGTGGCGAAGGTGCGCAGTGGATCGGCCAGGCGCCGTTCACCGACATCGGCCACATGTTCCAGAACCTCGGCGACGGAACATATTTCCACTCCGGTCAACTCGCCGTCCAGGCGTGTGTCGCCGCCGGCGTGAACATCACCTTCAAGCTGCTCTACAACGACGTCGTGGCGATGACCGGCGCGCAGGACGCCGAAGGCGCCCTGAAGATCCCGGCGCTGACCCACAAGCTCACCACCGAGGGCGTCCGCAAGATCATCATCTGCTCCGACGAACCGAAGCGCCTCCGCAAGCGCACCCTTGCCCGCGGCACCGAGGTCTGGCACCGCGACCGGCTCGACGAGGCGCAGAAGCTGCTGCGCGAGATCGAGGGCGTCACCGTGCTCATCTACGACCAGCACTGCGCCGCCGACGCACGCCGTCAGCGCAAGCGTGGCACCCTGCCCGCCCGCACGACCCGCGTCGTCATCAACGAAGCGGTGTGCGAGGGCTGCGGCGACTGCGGCGTCAAGAGCAACTGCCTGTCGGTGCAGCCGGTCGACACCGAATTCGGTTCGAAGACCCGCATCGATCAGACCTCCTGCAACACCGACTACTCGTGCCTCGACGGCGACTGCCCGTCCTTCGTGACCGTCGAGACGTCGCCGGAGAAGCCCAAGCGCCGCAAGGCTCCGACCCCGCCGCGCATCCCCGACGCCGCCATCGACACCCCGAAGGGCACCCGCAACGTCTTCCTCGCGGGCATCGGCGGCACCGGCATCGTCACCGTCAACCAGGTGCTCGCCACGGCCGCGCTACGCGCCGGATTCGAGGTCGAGTCGCTCGACCAGATCGGCATGAGCCAGAAAGCCGGCCCGGTGGTCTCCCACCTGCGCTTCGCCGCCGACGGACTCGAGCCCGGCAACCGCGTCGGCCCGGGCGGTGCCACCGCTCTGCTCGCGCTCGACCTGCTCACCGCGACCGAGCCGAAGAACCTCGCCTACGCGAACCGTGAGGAGACCGTGGCAGTCGCGTCGACGAGCCGCGTCCCCACCGGCGACATGGTCTACGACCGCTCTGTCCGGCACCCCGACGAGCACGACCTGCTCGCCCGCCTCGACACCGCGACCCGCACGACCGTCTCGTTCGACGCCCTCGCCGCAGCCCAGGCGCTGTTCGGTGAGACCTCGGCCGCGAACTTCCTCGTCGTGGGCGCCGCCCACCAGCTCGGCGGACTCGAGATCCCCGACGACGCCATCGAGGAGGCCATCGAGATCAACGGTGTGGCCGTCGCGACCAACATCGCCGCCTTCCGCTGGGGCCGGGTGGCCGTCGCGGATCCCGCGGCCTTCGCCGCCGCGACCGCACCGGCCCCCACGGAGCGCGCCGCCACCGTCGCACCGGAGCGTCTGTTCGCCGGCACCACCTTCACCGGCGAGGTCGAGCGGCTCGTGCGGATCCGCGCCGCGTCGCTGATCGACTTCCAGAGCGAAGCCCTCGCCGCCCGCTACATCGCGCAGGTGCAGGCAGCCTGGGAGGCCGAGCGCCGCGTCACGAACCGCACGGACTTCAGCGAGGCCGTCGCCCGCGGACTGTTCAAGTTCACCGCCTACAAGGACGAGTACGAGGTCGCCCGCATGCTCGTCGACCCGGCCTTCCTCGACGAGGTGCAGGGCCAGGTCCCCGGTGGGCACAAGCTCACCTACCGCCTGCACCCGCCGGCGCTGCGCGCACTCGGCCGCGAGAAGAAGGTCGGCTTCGGACCGAAATCGCATGTCGCGCTGAAGGCTCTGGCCAAGGCGAAGCGTCTGCGCGGCACGAAGCTCGATCCCTTCGGCTACGCCCACGTCCGCCGCGTCGAGCGTGCTCTGCTCGCCCACTACACCGCCACGATCCAGCGGCTCGCCGCCGGCCTGGACGTCGACTCCTACGACCGCGCCGCCGAGATCGCGGCCCTGCCCGACATGGTGCGCGGCTACGAGGACGTCAAGCTCCGCTCCGTCGAGCAGTACCGGGCCCGCCTCGCCGAGCTCGGCATCGACACCGACTTCTGACGCACGAACACCCTCTGCTGCAAAGGAACCCACCGATGACCACCTCTGCCCTCGACCTCCCCGAGTTCACCACGTCCGACGGCGTGTTCGGCCGCTCGGCCCGCCTGGCCGACCGTCCGCACGAGCAGGTCGTCTTCCATCACGACGCGGCTACCGGCTTGCGCGCCATCGTCGCTATCCACTCCACCGCACTCGGGCCCGCCCTCGGCGGCACCCGCTTCTACCCCTATGCGGACGAGATGTCGGCACTCGAGGACGTGCTGCGACTGTCGTGGGGCATGACCTACAAGGCTGCGGTGTCGGGTGTGAACCTCGGTGGCGGCAAGGCCGTCATCATCGGTGATCCGAAGATGGACAAGAACGACGAACTGCTCGCCGCCTACGGACGATTCGTCGAGTCACTCGGTGGTCGCTACATCACCGCCGCCGACGTGGGAACCCGCGCGGAGGATCTCGACGTGGTGGGCCGGCACACCGCCCACGCCGTGGGGCGCACCGTCGCCGCCGGCGGATCCGGCGACAGCTCGCCGCTGACCGCACTCGGTGTCTTCCAGGCCATGCGTGCCGGTGCTCGGACGGTCTGGGGCGAAACGACTCTCGCGGGTCGCACGGTCGGTGTCGAGGGTCTCGGCAAGGTCGGCTACGAGCTCGTGAAGCTGCTCGTCGCCGACGGTGCCGAGGTGATCGTCTCCGACGTGAACCCCGCCGCGGTCGCCCGCGTGGTCGACGAGTTCCCGGCGCAGGTCACCGACAACGTCGTCGCCTCGTCCGCCGACGTCTACGCCCCGTGCGCTCTCGGCGGCACGCTGACCTCGATCACCGCTGCCCACCTCGACGCACGTCTCGTGTGCGGTGCGGCCAACAACCAGCTCGCGCAGCCCGAGGTGGAGGGCCTGCTGGGCAAGCGCGGAATCGTCTGGGTACCCGACTATGTCGCGAACGCGGGCGGACTGATCCAGGTCGCCGGCGAGGTCGACGGATCCGCCGCCGACGTCGTCCGCGAGCGGGTGGAGTCCATCTTCGACCGCACCGCCGAGATCTTCGACGTCTCCAGCACTCTCGGCGTCACGCCGGGCGCAGCGGCCAACCGGATCGCCGAGCGCCGCATCGATACTGCCTGATCCGCACAGGGGAACAAGGGGAGGCGCCGCGAGGTGCCTCCCCTTCTCGTGTCTTCAGGATTTTCCGGCCGACGAGGAACGCCCGTGCCCCGCATCGCGGGTGATGTGCTCGACGAGTGGCTGCGTCCGGTACTCGATCGGCGTGGTGAGCGCGAGCGTCGTGGTGGTGTGCGCGACGCCCTCGATGGCGTGGAGCCGTTCGAGGACCAACAGGAGGTCCTCCTGGGACTGCGCCGCCATCCGGATCAGGAGATCCTCCCGGCCCGTTGTCGCGTGGACTTCCAATACCTCTGGGAATCGGCCTAATTGGGCGATCACATGCCCCATCTGTGCCTGGACGAGCTCGGCGCCGATGAACGCCTGCAGCGGCACACCCAGCTTCGGCAGGTCGACGACCGGTCGGTATCCGGTGACGGCACCGGACTCCTCGAGTTTTCTGATGCGCGACTGCACGGTGTTACGGGCGATGCCGAGCTTCGCCGACAGGTCGACGATTCCTGCCCGGGGGTTGTGCGTGAGCTCTCCGAGGAGAGCTGCGTCGAGCCGGTCGAGACTGAACACGATGACACCCTTTCCGTTGTGATGCGCGTCACCACTCGAGCATAATGCTCAGCCGAACAGAAAGATATTGACACTTCACGAGCCAGTGCCATGATTGCTACATCGAATGCTCACGCAAACACTGCTTGCTGCAACGTAATGCGCGCGAAGTGAGCGACATGCCTACCCCTCGCCCGGACCGGGCGTGGCGGGCGCCGCAATCACCCCGAGGAGCACACAATGCCCGGAGTCGGCATCTGGCGGACCAAATCCGTCGAACAGTCGATCGCGGATACCGATGAACCCGGTTCGCGGCTACGACGAGAACTGACCGCCAAGGATCTGACCGTGTTCGGCGTCGCCGTCGTGGTCGGAGCCGGAATCTTCACCCTCACCGCCCGCACCGCCGGCAATCTCGCCGGACCGTCCATCTCGCTGGCGTTCGTCCTCGCCGCGATCGCGTGCGGTCTCGCCGCACTGTGTTACGCGGAGTTCGCCTCTGCGGTACCGGTCGCCGGCAGCGCCTACACCTTCTCCTACGCCACCTTCGGTGAGTTCGTCGCCTGGATCATCGGATGGGACCTGATCCTCGAGTTCGCCCTCGCCTCCGCGGTCGTCGCCAAGGGATGGTCGATGTATCTCGGGGGCATGTTCGGCGGGGACGCGTCGATCGACCTCGGACCGATCACGGTCGACTGGGGGTCGCTGCTCATCGTCGGCGCCATCACGATCATCCTCGCGATCGGCACCAAGGTCTCGTCGCGGGTCTCCGCCGTCGTCACCGCCATCAAGGTCGCGGTGGTCCTGCTCGTCATCGTCGTCGGCATCTTCTACATCGACAAGTCCAACTACTCGCCGTACGTCCCCCAGGCCGAAGAGGCGGAGAGCGCCGCATCCGGTCTGCATCAGTCGCTGTTCTCGGCGCTCACCGGCGCGGGCGGCAGCACCTACGGCTGGTACGGCCTCCTCGCCGCAGCGAGCCTGGTCTTCTTCGCCTTCATCGGCTTCGACGTCGTCGCCACCACCGCCGAGGAGACCAAGAACCCCCAGAAGGCCCTGCCCCGCGGCATCTTCGGTTCGCTGGCGATCGTCACCGTCCTCTACGTCGGCGTCACGCTCGTGCTCACCGGCATGGTGAAGTACACCGACCTGCGCACCGGCAGCGAGCTGGTCGGTGACGGCAGTGCCACGCTGGCCACGGCCTTCGAGGCACACGGCATCACCTGGGCGCAGATGGCCATCAACATCGGTGGCCTCGCCGGCCTCACCACCGTCGTGATGGTGATGATGCTCGGCCAGACCCGCGTGCTGTTCGCGATGTCCCGCGACGGACTCGTCACCCGCAAGCTTGCCGTCACGAACCACAAGGGTGTGCCCGTGCGCATCACCCTGATGGTCGGTGGTGTCGTGGCCGTCCTCGCCGCGGTGTTCCCGATGGGTGTGCTCGAGGAGATGGTCAACATCGGCACGCTGTTCGCCTTCGTCCTGGTCTGCGTCGGCGTGATGGTGCTCCGCCGTACCCGCCCCGACCTGCCCCGTGGATTCCGGGTGCCGCTCGTGCCGCTGGTCCCGATCCTCGCAGTCCTCGCCTGCGGCTGGCTCATGTTCAACCTCTCGGTCGAGACGTGGATCCGCTTCACCGTCTGGATGGTCCTGGGAGTGGCGATCTACTTCGTCTACGGTCGCCGCAAGTCGGTGCTCGGACAACGCCTGAAGCTCGAGGCCGCGCAGCAGGAAGCCGCGAAGCACGAAGCGAGGGAACCTGAACCGGTATAGATCCGTCGTCCACGAGCCCGCCCGCACCGAATCGGTGTGGGCGGGCTCGTGTGTTCCGGCGGTTCCGGGTACCCGACCGGAAGGAAAGCAGACACCGTCCGATCGTGACGCCGGAAGAGGAGGAGATGGCGCCGCAGTGCGCCCACTGTCACTGCCGCATCCTCGGGCACGGCGTGGAGTCGGCGGATGCCGTCTTCTGCTGCGCGCATTGTGCTCGTCAGGCCGGGCACGCCGAGCTGGCGGATCGTGCCTGACGGAAGAGTGCGAAGCGCGCGAAAGCGGCAGAACGGACTCTGCGAGTTGATCTTTCGGTGAACTCGAGAAAGACCTATGCACGCGAGTGAGCAGATTGCTCTATGCTGTGAACAGCGCCGCAGAGACGAAGGTCACAAGGGTTACCCGGGGTTTCGTCCGAACGCAGGACGAATCGGACATCGGGACCTGATTACCATCGATCTGCCCCTGTCGTCGGGGAGGCCGACAGGGAAGGGCCCCCGCCAGCGATTCGAGGGGAGGAGCCGGCGGGGGCCTCGCGCTGTATCTCCTGTGTCGGGGAGGACTCTAGGGAGACACGGCCACCTACGCCGTGGCCGCTTTGGAGCTTAGGTGACAGCTGGGCACTCGTCCAGAGTCGATACTGAAACGAGACCTGAGAATCTTCTCGGGGTCGAACCGAGACGTTCATCCTGCTTTGCGGCGGATGGGGCCCGTTTCGACGTCGCTTTCCGCCGGAAAGACGGGGGTCGGCATGGCTCTGGACCCGTCGGGATGCCTGCGGTACGACGCCGGTCGCTGCGAACGCCGCCGTCGCCGACGGTTCCGCGTCGTCCAGAAACCCCAGGCTGCGATGCACACGCCCACTCCCGAGAGCAGGTCGGCCTCGGTCAGTCCGTGATTCGGCGTCACCGAGTACAGCACACGACCCTCGAGAGGTCCGTTCATCAGCACCCAGAGCCCGGAGGCCACGAACGCGGCCGAGCTCGACAGCAGGTGGGGGCGCGAGAGGCACCACGTCGACGCGGCGAACAACGAACACATCGCGACGAGCGAGTAGAACACGGCGTTCTGCACGGTCGACTCCTCTCGCTCCTGCCGGATATCGATCAACTGTACTGGCGGAGGAGCCGGACCTACCGAGTCGCAAGTCGTGACCCTCGCAACAGGAGCATCAGCTCAGGCGTTGCAGGGTGTCGGTCGTCAGAGCAAGCACCTGATCGTCGGCTCCGGCGTCCGGAGGTTCACAACGCACAGGTGAGGCTCACAACCCTGATGGTCGACCATGGGCGTTGTGAGCCTATTCGGGTCTCGGTATCTCCGCGAACGAGTCACGCTGCTGAACCATCCACACCGGAGCGATGAAGATGCCTTCCGCTTCCACGCAGACCCCCTCCGAGTCGGCGATGTGCCCGACGACGAACGCCTTGCGCCCTTCGACACGGTCGAGTTTCGCCTCCACGCGCAGAGCGCCGAGAGGGGTGCGCTTGCGATAGCGGATGGTGAGCGTGCCCGTCATCCCCGGATATCCCGAGATGCGCGCGGCGTCGCCGAGGATCTGGTCGAGCAGCAGCGCGGAGACCCCGCCGTGCACGTGCCCGGCCGGCCCCTCGTAGACGGGACCGAGGTGGATCTCCGTCCACACGCGTCCGTCGTCGTCCTCGTGGATGTCGCCGATCGGGGCGATGGCGTTGCGCAGGCCTATTGCGGCGTTTCCCCAGTTACGGAATCGGCCCGAATCGTTGAACCGGGTGCCGTACGGGCCGTCCTCCCGGTCGCGTTCGAGGATCTCGCGCGCGGCCGCGAGATGTTCCCGGGCCCGCTCGACGTCGTCGGCATCCACACGGGTCTGCAGTGCGAGCTGGATCAGCTCGCGCACGTCCTCGGTGAGCGGACCGTAGGTGGCCCTCTGCTGATCGATTTCCTCGTCGGACAGTCCGTCGTCGACGTAGAGCTCGAGGATGGAATCGGTCATCGGGGTTCTCCGGATCGTGAGCGTGGTGAAGGAAAGTAGTCGACCGCGCGCACGGTGAAGGAGTCAAGTTCTGCTGCCGCTGCACGGGATCACCGCAAAATCCGTAAAACGGACCGTTCTGTACGAAAACGTGTGAACCGCCATACGGGCGGGAATCAATGAGAGAACCCCGTCGGCTCAACGAGGGGAGGGGCCGACGGGGTCCGTCCGTGCCGTGTCAAAGGGGAGGAGACGCGGCACGCTTTGTTGCGAGGAGCAACAACGACTCCACGCTACCCACGATTCTTTCATCTGCCAACGTTGCCGACGGGTGATCGACGGGGTGAATTCGCCCTGTCTGCACCCGTGGCGAGCGTGGTAATACAAGCGTACCGTTCGCTTCTGCGTGCGCGGGTATGCGCCGGACAGGAGTCGATGGTCGTGGCCGTAACCATCCACAAGGGCCGTGACAGCATCACCAAACGGATGTTGCTGGGAAGGCCGCTGCGCAGCGACACCCTCGGCCACACTCTGTTGCCGAAACGCGTAGCCCTGCCGGTCTTCGCGTCCGACGCCCTGTCGTCCGTCGCCTATGCACCGGAGGAGATCTTCCTCGTGCTGTCGGTGGCGGGCCTGTCCGCCTACGCGTTCTCCGGCTGGATCGGTCTCGCCGTCGCCGTCGTCCTGGTCGTCGTGGTCGCGAGCTATCGGCAGAACGTGCATGCCTACCCGTCCGGGGGTGGCGACTACGAGGTAGCGACGAAGAACCTCGGGGCGATGGCCGGCCTGACGGTGGGCAGCGCGCTCATCGTCGACTACGTGCTGACCGTCGCCGTGTCGATCTCGTCGGCGGCCCAGAACATCGGGTCGGCGATCCCCTTCGTCGAACACCACAAGGTGCTGTTCGCGATCGTCGCGATCACTCTCCTCACCGCGGTCAATCTGCGGGGACTCCGCGAAGCGGGCACAGCTTTCGCCATCCCCACCTACGCATTCATGTTCTGCATCGGGGTGATGCTCGTCTGGGGTTTCGTGCGCCTCGTCGTGTTCGACGCCCCGCTGCGCGCCGAGTCGTCGCACTACGAACTGGCTGCAGAACAATCACACCTGGCCGGACTGGCCTTCGCGTTTCTTCTCGCCCGCGCGTTCTCGTCGGGATGCGCGGCCCTGACGGGAGTGGAGGCCATCAGCAACGGGGTGCCGGCCTTCCGGAAACCGAAATCGCACAACGCCGCCACCACGCTGCTGATGCTGGGTGCCATCGCGATCACGCTGCTGATGGGCATCATCGTCCTCGCCGAGCGGCTGGGCGTCGTCGTCGCCGCCGACCCCGCGACGCAAGTGCTCGGGGCGCCGGAGGGATACCATCAGAAGACGCTGGTCGCGCAGGTCGCCGAGACGGTCTTCACCGGTTTCCCGCTCGGTTTCTACCTCGTCACCGCCGTGACCGCGTTGATCCTCGTCCTCGCCGCGAATACGGCATTCAACGGGTTCCCGGTTCTCGCGTCGGTACTCGCGCAGGACAAACACCTGCCGACCCAGCTGCGCACCCGGGGCGATCGGCTCGCGTTCAGCAACGGCATCGTCTTCCTGGCTCTCGGAGCGATCGTGCTGGTATGGGTGTTCGACGCCGAGGTCACCCATCTCATCCAGCTCTACATCGTCGGAGTGTTCGTCTCCTTCACGTTGAGCCAGACCGGAATGGTTCGTCACTGGACGCGGCTGTTGGCCACCGAAACCGACTCGCGTCACCGCCGGAGAATGCAGCGTTCGCGCGTCGTCAACGGTGTGGGTCTGGCGATGACGGGGACCGTCCTGATCATCGTGCTCATCACGAAATTCCTCGCCGGCGCGTGGATCGCGATCCTCGCCATGGTGATCGTCTTCGTGACGATGCGGGCCGTCAACCACCACTACCGACGTGTGGCGGCCGAACTCGACGCCGGCAAATGGGACGGTCTGCTGCCCAGCCGCACGTATTCGATCGTGCTCGTGGCCAAGCTGCACCACCCGACACGTCGCGCGCTCGCGTACGCCTCGGCCGCCCACCCCGACACCCTCGAAGCGATCACCGTCGACGTCGACGAGGAGGACACCCGCGCTCTCGTGCGCGAATGGGAAGCCAGCGACATCACGATTCCGTTGAAGGTGCTGGAGTCGCCGTACCGGGAGATCACGCGACCGGTACTCGACTACGTCAGGCGGGTGCGCGGCAACTCGCCGCGCGACGTGGTCACCGTCTTCATCCCCGAATACGTCGTGGGGCACTGGTGGGAGAATCTGCTCCACAATCAGAGCGCGCTGCGACTCAAGAGTCGTCTGCTGTTCCAGCCCGGGGTGATGGTGACGAGTGTGCCGTGGCGGTTGCACTCTTCGGATTCGAGTTAGACGAGCGCGGAGTCCGGTTCTCGATCAGGTTCGCGATGTCTGCACCGGCTCGCAGCAACATTTCGGACTGCACTGCGATGGTGTGCAGGCGCTCGTGGAGTGCGTCCCTTGCAGTATCGGTGTCATTGTCGGTTCCGATCGCTGCCATCACCGCCCGGACCGCCGGGATGCGGTAGCCAACCGCGCGTAGTGCGGCAACGATCCGCGCGTCCCGCGCCGCGGCGGGGGAGTAGCTCCGCGCAGCGTTACGGTCGATCCGTTCGGGCGCGACCAATCCCTCCTTCTCCCAGAACCTCAGGGTGGACGATCGCACTCCGATGGCGTTCGCCAGCTCGGTGATGCTCATGGCGTCGCCGGGTAGTGGAGGCGCGTCGTGGGCGGCCTCGTCGACGATGGTGTCGAGTGCGCGGAGCGCGGTGAGACTCTCGGCGCGTGCCCGCGCGAGCCCACTGTGGAGTTCGACGACACGGGCGAGTGCCTCGTCGTAGGGGAGGACCTGCACATCGTGCATGACCCTGCGCGCCTCGACGGGACCCACCGCGACAGCCAGTGCGCGGTACGCGCGCAGGGCCGTGACGTGTTCGGGACCGAATCTGCGATAGCTGTTGGGCATTCGTACGGCGGAAGGAATCACTCCGAGGCGTTCGAGATCGCGCACCTGCTGCACGGAGTATCCGGTGGCTGCGGCCAGGCGCCCCGTCGTCATCGTGTGCTCCACTGCTCGAACCCTCCATGAGCACTTCAAGGTGACACTCGAAGTATGACCATGGAACAGATCCTCGCGCAGATCAGAAGCTTCAGCGGTGTCCTCGAGTTCGCACCACAGGATGGGAGTGGGCTCCCCGAGATTTCGTGGGGCGACCATTTCTTCTACTACGCCCCGGACGGCGAGATCCCGCACAAGCGGCAGCCCTACGCGACGATCGTGACGAAGAACTATCCGAACGATGGGGATTCACGCCTCGACGAGCCGGGCCGATGGCGCATGAACGTGCATGCGGGGACGCAGCTGTTCACCGAGTTGCTCGGCTACCCACCCCGGTCCGTCGACCCCTCGACGATCGACTTCGCCGAGGCCGACGTCTTCATCCCTCATCCGCTCTACGGCTCACTGGGATGGGTCGCGGTCGTCGAACCCGGCGAGCGGACCACGCCGCGTCTGCTCGAAGTGCTGCGCGACGCCCACCTGGCCGATCGGCGCCGGGTCGAACGCAGGAGCGCATTGCGCGACACGGAGTGATCGTGCGAAAAAGCTTCTGCTGTCACCCATCCCGATCCGGATTGCTCTCGAAGAACGACGTCACGGTGTCGACGGTGAAGCGGTGACGCAGGCGGCATGCCGAGTTCTGGTTCGCGAACAGGCCCGGGATGCGGAAGGCATCCTCGCGCGCGACGGTGTGCGTCCACTGCACCGGCACGATCCACTCGCGGTGGTCCTCGTGCGGGTCCGTGCTCTCGCTCTCGTGGATGTACGGCGCCTTCAGGTCGAGGCTGCGGAACGGCACCGCGCGACCGTCGACGACGAGCGTCGCCTCGTCGGCCGGAACCACCGCGCCGGTCACGACGCCGATGCCGACGTATCCGCTCTTCGGGATGTAAACGAAGACGCGGCCACCGACGGGCAACTCCTGCAAGGAATCCGAATACCAGCGGCCACCGCCGGCGGCGACGAAGCCGTAACGGCGGCCGTCGTCCCAATTCCGTGACGGGCTGCGCTCACCGAAGTTCACGTACCAATCCCGGCCGTTCCATTCGGACTCGGGACGATTCGACCCGGACGATTCCGCCACGCACACTCCTTCGTCGGGAACACCTCGTTCCACGGTAGGCGCGAGCGGAACCGCCGGTGTGATCAGTGCCGGTCGCAGATGATCAGTGCCAGCTGCCCTGCCTGTCGAGGGTTTCGACGGGAGTCGCGCCGGGCCGGGTCCACTGCGGCACCGGCCGGCTCGTCTCATCCCATGTCGCATTGCCGTCGGCGTCGGTGCGCCAGAACCAGCACGGATCGTCGCCCTCCGGCCAGCCCTCGGGTTTGTCCTCCCACCTCTCGCCGCGTCCGTACGGGGTGATGTCGAGCAGGCCGGCGGAGCTGTTGGCCCGTTCGGTGCCGCGACCCGTCGTGGAGTAGGTGAGGAAGGTCCGGTCTCCGTCGCGGAGGTAGGAGGTGAGATAACCCATCGCTCCGCCCACGGGTTCGTCGAGGTCGCGCACCGAATACCAGGGCTGGGTGTAGCCCATGAACTCGACGAACGCTGCCACCTCCTCCCACGGGCCGGTGGTGACGAATGCGAGCGACACCCCGCGAGCATTGAGGTAGACGGCGTCGCGGACGTGCCAGGCCGTGGTCGTGCATCCCTCGCACTGCCCTTGCGGAGGTGCACCGTCGTACCACATGTGCTTGTAGACGACGAGTTCGTCGCGACCCTGGAAGAGGTCGAGGAAGGGGACCGGGCCGTCGGGCCCGACCACCTCGACCGTTCCGTCGAACTCCACCATCGGGAGTCGTCGGCGAGCCGCGGCGATGGCGTCGCCTTCCTTGGTGTGGGCTTTCTCGCGAACGAGGAGTTCGTCGCGCGCGGCCTGCCAGGTCGCGAGGTCGACCACGGGTGGACGGCCGGAATGCGGTTCGGTCATGGTGACCTCCGGAAAGCGGGAACCGCGACGCGCGCGGGAGCGGATCGGACGGATTACACGCGGCTCGGTTGGAGCACGTCGCGGAGCACGGCGGCGAAAGCTTCAGGATCGCCGGGCATACCCTCTGAGGCACCCATGAAGCCACCGTGATCGCCGGGGAACAGCGTCGGAGTTGTGCCGAGCCGGTCGGCGAGCGCTGCCGAGGCGCGGCCGCACAGCTGGCGTACCGACTCGCGACCACCTGCGACGACGATGCGCGTGGACGCGTTCGCGAGAGCGTCGAGATCGGGGTGGTAGCCCGTGCACGACATCCAGTTCTGACCCAGCAGCACGTCGTCGCGGGTCCCGTCGTCCTCGCTGGGCAGTCCGAAGTCGGACGGGCTCGGAGCGGGCCGGTCGAGATAGTCGGAGGTCAGTTCACCTCCGTAGCCGACCAGGGCGATGAACTTCGCCATGGCCGGTCCGAGGCCGCTGCGCTGATAGGTGTCGCGGATGTCGTCGCGCACCGCTTCGGCCCCGATGCGATCGGGCAACAGTTCCATGATCGGCGGTTCGTGCGCGACCAGCGTGCGCACCTGCTCGGGGTGGCGCGAGACGAGTTCGAGCGCGTTGACTGCGCCGCCGCTGCTGGCGAAGACGTCGACGGGACCGAGATCGAGTTCGACGAGGATCCGGTGCAGGTCGTCGGCGTGCAGAGCGGGAGTGGACTGCATCGACGTGTCGGTGCGCGTGCCACGACCCGTGCCGCGCGGGTCGTAGGTGATCACCGTCCGGTCGTCGAAGAAGGAGGCGAGGCTCGTGAAGCCGCTCGCGTCCATCGGGGATCCGGCGAGCAGCAGCGGGGTGGCGTCGCCGGGGACGGTGCGGACGTCGTAGACGAGAGTCGCGCCAGGGACGTCGATCGAGTGGGTGACGAATTCGGGCATGTCGGCTCCTTCTGGGGTCGGTGACCGTACCGACCCGCGCCGCCCGAGAAATTCATCGCACATACGACCGCGTCCGCACCCATGACGGATGCGGACGCGGTGTGCGCTGGCTCAGTGGGCGATGCCCGGTTTCGCAGGCAGTCCGCCGAGGAGCGCAAGAGATCCGAAGTGCATATGTGTTCCTCCTGTCGTTCGGTTATCCGGACTGCGTCCGCACCGGGACGCTGACCGAGGAGTACCCGCCGCCTCGGTGCGAAACACTGCCGCGGACCGAAAATTCACTTCGTTATGTTTTCGTGCCCTCGGGGAGTTTTCGCGCGGTCGGACCCGGCCGGGTCTGCGACTCGCTCGGCCGCAGCGGACCGTGGCCGTGGGCGCATTGCACGACCGCTTCGACCGAAGCGCCACAGTCGCGGTGTTCGATGAGCAGTGACGGGCCGTCGGGATCTGCACAGTATTTGTCCCCCCACTGGAGCAGGGCGATGACCGGAACTACCGAGGCTCGTCCGACGATCGAGGACTACGGGCAGAAGCCGCCGAGCCGATTCGTCGAGGCGAGCGGCTTCGTCGTCGAGGAAGCCACTTCCTGCGTTCGACGACGGGATGCCGCGCGTCGGTCACGGCAGAACCGTTGCAGCAGGGGAGGACTCAGCAACTGTGGCTGGTGATCATCACCGACACCACGACCGGCAAGGTCCTCGCTCGCGGTCAGCTGCGACTGCAGAACGTTCCGTTGCCGGAGTAGTTGTTTGCGCGCATCGGTGTCGGGAATCCGTATTCATGGCAAGCATGGAACCGTTTCTCCCGATCAAGCACACCGGCTCCAACGAGATCGACGCGGCCGATCCCGGTCAGGGCGCGCCGGCTACAGATCCCGGACCCGTCCCGGGTGAGGACGTCGACCCCGAGATGGCGCAGCGCGAGAAGGACGAACTCGAGAAGAAGATGTCCGAAAAGTGTGACGAGGAAACAGTTTTCCGGACTCCGGAAGTGGATCCGTCCGAATGGACCGAACCGCGCCCGCACGCAGGGGGTGGTGCGGGCGCGGAGTCGATCGGTCCGGCTGTCAGAGAATGATGCCGAGAGCGGCGAGCAGTCCACCAAGGGTCAGTGCGAGAGATCCGAGCAGCATAGGAATACCTCCATGTCGTTGTGGATGGGCACGCCCGCGAACGGGCGCGGGAAGTGAATGGATCCGCAAGATCGATTCACTTCCGTCCCATACTTCGCGAAGGCCTCAAAGCCTGTTACCTGCCGTCACTAGTTGTTATATTTCTGTGATAAAAGTGTCCGATTAGACCGAAATGCCCTTTGGTCATGGGCGTTTCAGGACTTGGGATTCACGGCGTTCTGGGACTTTCCGCGTTCGATCACCGCAGCCCGTCGCTCGGCGACCCGCGACGGCGAGAACTCCCGCATCCACTCTTCCGAGGTCTGCTGCTCCACCCGTAGGGCCGGTTCGACGACATGCTCCTCGGCCCGGCGGTACGACGCGAGCAACGCCCGCATACCGGATTGGTCGTTGCCGGCGATCGTCCGCGCGACCTCCACGGCCGTGCCGAGCAGTTCGTCATGCGCGACGACCTGCGTCACCAGACCCGCACGCAGCGCCTCCTCGGCACCCACGAAGTTGCCGGACAGGCTCATGCGACGCGCGAAGCCCGGACCCACCGCCGCGGGCAGGCGCTGGGTGAGTCCCCAACCCGGCAGGACGCCGACTCGCGCGTGGGTGTCGGCGAAGCGGGCGCGCTCGGACGCGATGAGGAAGTCGCACGCGAGTGCCATTTCGAGACCACCGGTGATGGCGGCGCCGTTCACCGCGCCGATGATCGGCTTGGAGATGGGCTTCCACGGATGACCGACGGGGAGGTCGGCGCCGGACACCAGCGACAGGTTGCCTCCACCTTCCCCGAGTTCCTGCAGGTCGAGTCCGGCGCAGAAGGCCGGGTCGGTGCCGGTAAGGACCACGACGTTCGTCTCGTCGTCCGCCTCCGCTGCAGCGATCTCGGTGCGCAGGGCATCGATGAGCGCCGAGCTCAGCGCATTCCGCGCCTCCGGGCGGTTGAAGGTGAGAATGCGGACGGAATCGCGCTGCTCGACGAGCAGGATTTCTTCGGAAGTCATGGGCCCGACAGTATCCGTAACTTCGGTGCATCCGACCTCGCTCAACTGGGCTGAATCCACTGAACTTGTGCCTGCGTACGTTCCCCGATCCAGGAGCGCATCGAGTCGACGCTCTCCTGCAGCGCCTCGGCAGTGAGGCCGTCGGAGGTCGGCACCGACGCCGCCACCGCGTCGAGCACCTCGAGTGCCAGACCGTTGCCGTAGATCTGTTCGGACAGCTCCTGATACACCCGGTGGTAGATCTCCGTGAAGGCGTCGGAGTCGAGGAAACGGGTCTTCAAGGTATTGCCGCCGCCTGGTCCGCGACTCTCACCTCCAGGCATTCCAGGTGGCATGGCCTGAGGCATCCCCTCCGGTGGCGTGGCGTCCGCCATGCCCTGCGGGCGACCGGCCGGTCCCATGCCGCCCATCATGGAGATGGAGTCGTCCGGGCCTGCGGAAGTATCACCCTGCATGGCCATGTTCAGATCCCACGAGACCACCGAGAGCTTCTTCGTGTCGAGGTCGTACCAGAGGTAGTAGTTCTGACCGGGTCCGGCCATGTCGTCGAAGTTGACGAGCAGGTTCTGTGTGGCGACGTACCGAGCGAAGGACTCGACGTCGACCCAGTCGGCGAGGTGCGCGTCGAACTCTGCGTCGTCGGCCGAGTCCATCCACTTCAGGAAGCTGATGATGGGTTGCAGCGTCCCGGAGTCGGCGGCATTGATCTCCTCGAATTGGTCGGCGTAGTCCGACTGGTCGTCGCCGACGTACTCGAACCGCGACGACGCATCGGCCTTGTAGAGATAGCCGGGGGAGTCGAACAGCGAGTTGGCGTACTGCTCATCGGGATGCTCGAGCACCAGTCGTGTCGCGGTGGCGCTGTCGTTGACCGAGTACACCGTGTACGCGTACCGCTGGGTCGGTTGATCGGTCTCGGCGGTGAGCGACAACGCCATCGCCTCGTTGATCACCGGCGAGCCGGGCCGCACCGACAGTTCTGTCATGCCCTGATACGCGCGACCGTCGACGTACTCGTCGAAACGGATCAGCAAGGGCAACGAGGTCGGATCCTCCGGATCCACCTGAACCGTGCCCTCCATCCCGGGCGGGCCTTGCGCCTGATCGAAACCCTCGCCCTGCAGGCCGCGCAGCGTCGAGTTGCCCTTCAGGCGCACACCCACGTCGTCGATGCGGGTGCCGTCGATGACCACATCGGCGACCACCCACTCCTTGTCGCCGTCCTTCTCGTATGCGGAGATCATGTCGTCGTACTCGGCGTCGCCGATCTCGAGCGACAACTCGTGTGTGACGGAGGTGTCGAACAGATCGACTGTGCCGGCGACGTTCTCGGTGATCTCCGAGGAGATGATCGTCGGGTCGCCTGTGATGTAGGGCCGCACGCGTGTCGCTCCGAAGGCCGTGGCCACGATCGCGACGAACGCGATGAACGCCACCGGCAGTTTCCAGTGCCGCCGCAGCGAGGTCGGTATCCGGTGCCGCAGACGGCGCCGCGGGGTGGGTGCAGTCATCACAGGTCGGTCTGGTCGTATCCGGTCAGGACGCTCACCCGCTGGCCGGCATTGACGGCGCTCAGTGCCGCGATCAGGTCGTTCGAGCTCGTGCCCTTCTTCAGCTGCGCCGTGTAGTACAGCTCCACCAGAGCGCCGGCGCGGACGGATTCGGTGGACACCAACTCGTATTCACTGCAGTGCTTGATGAGAATGTCCTCGACGGTGCTGGTGTAGGCCGGCTCCGGCGGCACCTGCACCTTGACCACCTGACGCTGCACGTCGAGCGTGAACCAGTTGAACTTGTTCATGATCAGCAGTACGAGGCAGATCGCGACGGTCGCCGCGATGGCGAGCACGTAGAAGCGGGTACCGGTGGTCATGCCGATGGCCATCACCAGGAAGATGAACCCGACATCGCGAGTTTCTTTGATGGCGTTGCGGAATCGCACCACCGAGAGCGCGCCGACGAGAGCGAACGCCCGGGCGATGTTCGATCCGACCACCAGCATGATGAGCGCGATGACCATGCCGACCAGCACCAGCGTCTGTACGTAGGACTGGCTGTAGGAGACGTTCTTGTGCGTGTAGCGGTAGACCCACGCAATGACGCTCGACAGCACGAACGACAACGCCAGCGACACCACGATGTCGAAGGTCGTGAACGTGCCACTGAGATCTTGGAAATCGAAGTTCATATCCGTCCTTGTTTCGGAGAAGGGAAGGTCAGCGAGCCGGAATCGGTTCGGTGGACAGAAGATCGGTGGGTACCTGCGCGTCGGAGCCGTCCGGCGACACCAGTTCCGGTGCACCGAAACGGGACCGGGGTGCGAGCCCGAACGCCTCGACCGACTGGCAGTACTTCGACACCCGGATCACCGACATGTCCAGCCGGGCCGTCAAATCGGTCGCCCAGTAGGGCACCCGCTCGTTGGCCTTGAGCTCTACGACGGCCAGCTTCGGCGGGATGATGAAGCGGTTCTCTGCGCCGGACGCGAAGTGGAAGTCGCGGTCGCGGCCGTGCACCTTGTGGTCGATCGTCACGCGCAGGCCGAGGTCGGCGTCGCGTCCGACGAACGCCTCGCGCAGATAGCCGGTGGTCACGATCGGTCGCAGATCCAGATTCCCCACGAGACCGGAGACCTCGTCGACGAACGGCCGCTGCGAGTCGTCGCACTCGATGTCCTCGCGTCCGTTCAGCCATCGCAGGGCGACGCCGTACGGGAGGGCAGTGCGACGCTTCTGGGTCACCCGGTTGACGCGCTGCTTGATCTCGACCTGCACGGGAGAGTCGTCGGTGCATGCGGCCGGGTCGCCGTACAGCCGCATGCGTACCTTGCGGCGGAACTTCAAGCCTTCGATCTTCTCCCAGTAGAACCGCAGATCCGGGGTGTCGTAGTACAGCGACGTCACCGGATAGCCCCCGTGTGGGGAGTACGGATCGGTGTCCATCCGGGCGGCGAGCTCGCGCCGTAGTTCGGGCACCTTCATCTCGTCGACGAAATACTTGATCTCGTACCGGTTGAACGCGTGCAGTCTGCTCGCGGTCTGTTGATAGCCGTTGTTCACCCCCACAGCACACACTCGTGATCTCGAGGTTCCGTGGAGTTCTCCTGGCAACTTCCTGACAATCGGAAAGCTCACAGGAACCTGCCAGGAAATCTCGAGCGCGGTGCCAGCCCTACCCGCGACAATCGAAGTCGTGACCGACCGGATTCCCGAAGCGCGCGTGCTCGTCGTCGACGACGAGCCGAGCATCGTCGAACTGCTGTCCGTGAGCCTGAAGTTCCAGGGCTTCGAGGTGGAGACCGCGAGCAACGGCGCCGAAGGACTGGACAAGGCGCGACGCTTCCGGCCCGACGCAGTGATCCTCGACGTGATGATGCCCGGGATGGACGGCATGGGCCTGCTGCGCCGCCTGCGCGCCGACGGCATCGACGCGCCCGTGCTGTTCCTGACCGCGAAAGACGCGGTGGAGGACAAGGTCGCGGGCCTGACGCTCGGCGCCGACGACTACGTCACCAAACCGTTCAGCCTCGAAGAGGTCATCGCCCGGCTGCGCACGATCCTGCGCCGCGCCGGCAAGGTGTCCGAGACCGAACGCAGCTCCCGCATCACCTTCGCCGACCTCGAACTCGACGAGGACACCCACGAGGTGTTCAAGGCCGGCAAGCCCGTGTCGCTGTCGCCGACCGAGTTCACGCTGCTGCGGTACTTCATGCTCAACGCCGGGACGGTGCTGAGCAAGCCCCGCATCCTCGAGCACGTGTGGAACTACGACTTCGGCGGTGAGGTCGGGGTTGTCGAGTCGTACGTGTCGTATCTGCGACGCAAGGTGGACATCGGCGACGTCCCCCTCATCCACACCGTTCGCGGGGTGGGCTACGTGATGCGGGAACCCCGCACATGAACCGGCTGCGGGCGCTGCCACTCCGTTGGACGCTGGTGGCCGCCCTGGTGCTCCTGGCCGGCATCGGTCTGCTCGCGTCGGGTGTTGCCGTCACCTCGGCTCTGCAGAACTCTCTGCTGTCGCGCGTCGACCGGGACCTCGAGGAGGCCGCACGGACCTGGGCGCGACCCGACAAGCCGCCACCGACGCCACCGCTGGACGCCCCCACCTCCCGGCGACCACCGAGCCCCTTCTACGTGCAGGTCGTCGACGCCGACGGGCAGGTGCTGTTCGTCGTCAACGACGAGTCGACCGCACCGGATGTGCCTGAGGATCCGACGGGCAGGCCCGTCACCGTCGGATCCGTGGGCGACGACGGTCCGCACTGGCGGGTGATGAGCACCGAGAACGCTGTGGGTGTCGTGACCACGGTCGGGATGAGCCTGGCCGAGTCCGAGGAGACGGTGGACAGGCTCGTCGTGCTGCAGACGGTGATCGGTGCGGTCGTGCTGGTCGCGCTGGCGGTGGGCGGCGGTGTCGTCGTGCGGATGAGCCTGCGTCCCCTCGACGAGGTCGAGCGCACCGCCGCCGCGATCGCTGAAGGCGACCTCAGCGAGCGGGTGCCCGAGGGCGATCCCCGAACCGAGATCGGGCGGTTGTCGGTGACCTTCAACGCCATGCTCGGCAGGATCGAATCAGCCTTCGCAGCAACCGCAGCATCCGAGGAGTCGGCGCGACGCTCGGAGGAGAAGATGCGTCGCTTCGTCGCCGATGCCAGCCACGAACTCCGAACTCCGCTCACCACCATCCGCGGTTTCGCCGAGTTGTACCGGCAGGGCGCGAGTGCCGACACCGTCATGCTCATGGACCGCATCGAACGCGAGGCCCGCCGTATGGGTCTGCTCGTCGAAGACCTGCTGATGCTTGCGCGACTCGACGAACAACGTCCGCTCGACCGTTCCCCGGTGGATCTGCTCGCGGTCGCCGCCGACGCGGTGCACAACGCGCGCGCCGTCGCACCCGAACGGACCGTTACCCTCGACATCATCGACGGCCCAGGCACTCCCGAGGTTCTCGGCGACGACGCCCGTCTGCGTCAGGTGTTGAGCAATCTCGTCACAAACGCCCTGACCCACACCCCACCAGACGCCGATGTCACAGTGCGGGTGGGTACCTCGGACTCCGATGCGATCCTGGAAGTCGCCGACACCGGCCCCGGTCTCGATCCCGACGACCGCGAGCGCGTCTTCGAACGCTTCTACCGCGCCGACGCCTCCCGCACCCGCGCGTCGGGTGGGAGTGGTCTGGGCCTGTCGATCGTCGCTGCGCTGGTCGCGGCGCACGGCGGGAAGGTGGAGGTGGAGTCGGAACAGGGAGTCGGCTCGACCTTCCGTGTCCGCATCCCACGGCTACTCCCCAGCTGACGCGCTAAAACGGGGTTCGCCCCTGCAACACGCCGCGTGAACCCCGTTTCACCGCGCGACGAGAAGTCGCCGGGCGTTCGCTAGAACTCCGTTTGTCCCGCTGGGCTGAAAAGCTGTGTCGCCGCACACATCGCGGTTCCTAGTCTCGGCTCATCCGAGGAAGGGAACCGGCAACAATGCAGTCGCTCGCCTGTCATACCTGCGGCGCTCGTGTGCTCGTCGCGAAGTACAGCCCAGCTCATACCAGCATCCAATGGTCCGACGAGGCCCGGGAGTCGTGCCGAGAGATCGCCACCGCTGGTCCGGGTGCCTACGTGATGCGGTGCGAAGCGCTCGATCGCACCGTGGACGAGGCGGTGGCCGACGGTGTGATCCGGACCGGGAACCGGATCGATCCTACGATCGCTCCTCTCGCTTCCACGGAGACGGTCGCCCCAGCCCGGTGATCGTCGCTCGCCTTCGACTCTCGTCAGCCCCATCACCCCTCGTCAGCGCAGGAGAAAACATGACCGTCCCCCAGGAGCGGATCGAGATCCGCAACATCGATCCCGGTACCAACCCCACCCGCTTCGCGCGCGGATGGCACTGCATCGGCCTCGCCAAGAACTTCCGTGACGGAAAGCCGCATCAGGTCAAGGTGTTCGGCACCGACCTGGTGGTCTTCGCCGACACGGCAGGAAAGCTGCACGTGCTCGACGCCTTCTGCCGGCACATGGGCGGCAACCTCGCGCGCGGCGAGATCAAGGGCGACACCATCGCGTGCCCGTTCCACGACTGGCGCTGGAACGGCCAGGGCCGTTGCGAAGCGGTGCCGTACGCGCGCCGCACGCCGAAGCTCGGCCGTACCAAGGCGTGGACGACGATGGAGCGCAACGGCGTTCTGTTCGTCTGGCACTGCCCGCAGGGTAGTGAGCCCACTCCCGAGCTCGCGATCCCCGAGATCGAGGGCTACGAGGACGGGCAGTGGAGCGACTGGACGTGGACGACCATCCACGTCGAGGGATCGCACTGCCGTGAGATCGTCGACAACGTCGTCGATATGGCGCACTTCTTCTACGTGCACTTCCAGATGCCCGAGTACTTCAAGAACGTCTTCGACGGGCACATCGCCGGCCAGCACATGCGCTCCTACGGGCGCGACGACATCAAGACCGGTGTGCAGATGGATCTGCCGGAGGCGCAGACGATCTCGGACGCCTTCTACTACGGTCCGTCCTTCATGCTCGATACGATCTACACGGTCTCCGAGGGCACGACCATCGAGTCGAAGCTGATCAACTGCCACTACCCGGTCACGAACAACTCGTTCGTGCTGCAGTTCGGCACGATCGTCAAGAAGATCGAGGGCATGTCCGAGGAGCAGGCCGCCGAGATGGCGAAGATGTTCACCGACGGTCTCGAGGAGCAGTTCGCCCAGGACATCGAGATCTGGAAGCACAAGTCCCGCATCGAGAATCCGCTCCTCACCGAGGAGGACGGCCCGGTCTACCAGCTGCGTCGCTGGTACAACCAGTTCTACGTCGACCTCGAGGACGTCACGCCGGACATGACGCAGCGTTTCGAGTTCGAGGTGGACACCTCCCGTGCGCTCGAGTCGTGGCACAAGGAGGTCGAGGAGAACCTCACCGGTTCGGCGGAGTGATCCGATGATCCGTCCCGCCGTACGCGGCGGGGCGGATCATGTGTCGCGTCGGCGGAAACCGTCGACGAACACCGACACGATGGTGCGCGCGAGGGCGGCGAGAGTACGGTCCGGACCGGGCCGATACCAGCGGGAGGCGTGCCAGACCGCGTCGTAGATCAGTTCCCGGAACGTCTCGGGATCGATGTCGGTACGGAAGACGCCTTCGGCGATGCCGTCGCGGATGGCTTCTCGCCACGCGACCTGCATGGCGTCGGCCGAGGAGACCATGTCGGCCTCGACGACGCGCTCACGCATGTACTCGCCTTCGCGTCGCCAGATGGAGGTTGCTCCGTGGTAGTCCTCGGAGGTCTCCAGCGCGATCTGTGTGAATGCCACGAGTCGCTCGACGGGCGGTAGCGACCGCGCCAGCACCTCGCGGCATCGTTCGTTGAGGTCGGTGATGTACTCGCGGATGAGCTCGGTGACGATCGCTTCCTTCGACGGGAAGTAGTGGTAGAGCGCTCCGGAATAGACACCGACCGCGTCCGCGATCTCGCGGATGGTGGTGGCGGTGACCCCCTTGCGGGCGAAGATCTCCGCCGACCGGTCGAGTATCTGCCGCTTTCGCTCCTGCGGGTCCACCATCGTCCTCTCGTAAGGCCCGTACAGGCCTGCTTCGGACCGTATTCTGCCACACCCATTGATCAACCGATCAATGGGTTCATGTTCTTCACGTCTTCAGGAGTATGCATGGCCGTGTCCCGGATGGACCCGATCGTTCCCGCTACGCCGCTGGCAGGCGCCACAGCTCTCGTGACCGGCGCAGGTCAGGGCATCGGGAGGGGGATTGCACTCGCGCTCGCTGCCGCCGGCGCCGCTGTTGCTGTCGTGGGTCGCACCGCGGAGACGATCGGTGCGACCGCCGTGGAGATCACCGACCGTGGTGGTCGCGCGGTGCCGTATGTGTGCGACGTGACCGATGGTGCGGCGGTCGAGGAGACGGTCGCCGCCGTGGTGCAGGAGTTCGGCGGACTGTCCATCCTGGTGAACAACGCGCAGTCGCCGGCGCCGGGAACGCTCCTCGAACTCGACGAGGACGTGTACCGCGGAGGTATGGAATCCGGGCCCACCGCGACCTGGCGGATGATGCGGGCGTGCCATCCGCACCTGCGCGGCGGTGGTTCGATCGTCAATCTCGGATCGGCGGCCGGTATCCGGTGGAACCCCTCGGGCACGGGTGGATACGCCGCCGCGAAGGAAGCGATCCGGGTTCTCACCCGCACCGCCGCCTGTGAGTGGGCGGCGGACGGGATCCGCGTCAATTCGATTCTGCCGCTCGCCGATTCGGTGGCCATGCAGGAGTGGGCGGAACGCGAGCCGGACGAAGCAGCCGCATACGCGAGTTCGATCCCGCTCGGCCGGCTCGGCGATCCCGAGACCGACATCGGGCCCGCTGTCGTCTTCCTGTGCAGCGAGGCGGCCCGCTACATCACCGGCCACTCGCTTCCGGTGGACGGAGGTCAGGCGCTGGTGCGCTGACCCACCGATCGGGAGAGGTGTGGCCGAGAATCGCTCGGGGACAGGGCACGCCACACCGCCCGCGCCGCGAGCCGGACCGGGGTGGCCAGGCCGACGGTGTCGACGATGTCGACGGGTCCTGTCACGGACAGTGCGCCCACGCACGTCTGCCCGTTTCCGATGGGCGCCGCCACGCACGCGACACCCGGCACCGATTCCTCACGCTCGTGCGCGACACGTCGCTCGCGAATATGTGCGATCTCGTTGCGGGACAGCAGATGCTCTGCTCTCGGGGCACTGGGGTACGTGCATCCTGTTGCAGGAAGGGAGGCGTGCAGTCGGGTGTGGGCCAGGAGGGCCTTACCGAGGGCGGTGCGATGTGCCGGCTGCCGCCCGCCGATGCGCGAAGGGAGCACGAGGGGTCCACGTCCGATCTTGTCGACGTAGCGCACGTCGCCACCTTCGAGGACGGCCAGATGCACGACGAGACCCGTCGCCGAATGCAGGTCGTGCAGGACGGGGTGGGCTGCTCGGTGCAGACGGTCGTGGTTCCGCGCCAACGCGCCCCATTCGAGGGGGGTGCGTCCGAGGGCGTAGGTCTTGCCGCGCTTGCTCACCCAGCCGTGCTCGACGAGCTGGGTGAGCAAGCGGTGAGTGGACGAGCGGGGCAGACCCGTGCGAGTCGAGAGCTCGGAGAGGGTGAGCCGATCGCCGGTGTGGAACTCGTCCAGCAGTCCGGCCACGCGGGCGATGAAGGCGTTGGAGAACTCGTCGTCGAGTGCCATGGGATCCTCGCAATGCATCGAGATCATCGACTGATCGATTGATCAGCGGATCGGTTGACAGGGTGTGATGTCACGCGGTCAAGGTCGTCTCCAGGTGGTCGGCGGCTCGACGCAACCGTCGGACCGCGTCCTCGCTGATCGCCTCCACCGGGCCGGCCAGCGACAGTGCGGCGATCTCGCCGTCGCCCGCGGCGAAGGCGGCGACGGCGTGCCGGAAGCACTCGCCTCCGTGTACGACACCGTCGACGAGTGAGTGCCCGTTGCTGCCCGTCAGGGCGGGGTGGGTTCCGTCGCGTCGCGCCAGCAGCGCCAGGCCGGCGACGGTGTCCTCGGCAAGGTGCCGCTGGCCCGCCCACGTGCTGTCGGTGGACTGCGCGCCGCTCACCTTCTCCAGGTAGACGACCTGGTCGTCGTCGAGAACGGTCAGGTGGACGACGAGGCCGGTCTCTCGGTGCAGGTCGTACATCGAGCGGAGGGCGGCGCTGTGGATCCGGTCGTGTGCCTGCGCGAGGGCGCCGAGCTCGACGATCTTCGGGCCGAGGTGATAGGTGGTGCCGCTGCGACGCATCCACCCGACCCGCACGAGTTGGAGAAGCATCCGATGAGCGGACGAACGGGGGAAGCCTGTCCGTCGGCACAGCTCGGTGAGGGTGAGGCCGTCCGTGTCGCGGAACGGTTCGAGCAGCAGGCCGAGGCGATCCATGACGGACGAGGGGGTGGGGAGGACTTCGGGCATGGTCTTCTCCGTGGCATGTTCGTTGATTGATCGACCGATCAATGAGTATCTACGACTGTAGCGCCACTCGGAGCTCCGCGGAAGAACGAATTTCAGGAACAACGAAAATGCACCGCGACCGGAAGTCGCGGTGCATTTCGTCGGACGGACCGTGGGGTGTCAGGCAGTGGGTGGCAGGAACGCCTTCAACGGCTCGGATCCCGACTGGTCGTGGCCCCAGTACGCATCTGCCGTGATCTCCTCGGACGTGTAGTGACGCTCGTCGACGAGCATGCCCTCGGTGCCGAACTCGAGGTCCCAGCCTCCGGGTGCACGAACGTAGAACGAGATCATCTTGTCGTTGGTGTGCCGGCCGAGTGTCGACGAGATCGAGAAGTCGAGCTTGTTCACCCGATCGAGGGCCTGACCGACCGCGTCGAGGGTGTCGACCTCGGTCATCAAGTGCACCAGGCCGGGTTCCTCGTTCGGCGGAGCCGGGCACAGCGCGAGGCTGTGGTGCCGCTCGTTGATGCCGAGGAAGCGGACGCGCACGAGACCGTCCTCGTCGAGGCGGATCGAGCCGCGCGGCAGGAAACCGAGCACCTGCGTGTAGAACTCGTACGTCTCGGCGAAGTTCGCCGTCGGCAGCACGACGTGGCCCAGGCCGAGGCCGCCGGTCACCCAGTGTCCACCGAACCGCGTCACGACCGGGCTGTGGTCGAGCACCGGCCCGAAGAACACCTCGAGGCGGGTTCCGGCCGGATCTTCGAACGCGATGGCACCCTCGGCGTCGATGTAGGTCGCTTCCTTGTGCGAGAGCACCTCGACGGTGCGTCCCGACTTCTCTACGGCCTCACGCACGCGCTGGAGCGCGAACTCGTCACGCACCTCCCAGCCCACGGCCAGTGCCTTGTCGGACTCGCCAGGCAGCACCTGGATGCGCGAGCGACGCTCGTCGATGCGGGCGTAGAAGCCGTCGGCCTCGGGCCCGGTTCCCTCGGCCATGCCGAGCCCGTCGAGCAGCAGGGCGCGCCAGCGCGGCACATCCTGCGTCTGGATTCGGAGGTAGCCGAGACCTCTCAGTTCAGTCATGTCGTCGTCCTCGAAAGTGGAAGGGAATCAGATCATTGCGCGGTAGGGGCCCTGCGGGTCGCCACCGAGCTGAGTGAGAGCTGCGGAGTGGTAGATCATGCCCGGCACGTGGATGGCGTGGGTCAGACCGACGTGCGCGTCGCGCCAGAAGCGCTGCATCGGTGTCTTCAGGTGCACCGCCGCGCCACCGGCGCGCGCGAAGATCTCGTCCATCGCCCGCACCGCACGCCACGCCGACGAGATCTGGGTGCGCCGGCCGATGGCGCGCTCCTCGAAGCTGATCTCCTCACCGCGGTCGGTCTTGTCCCAGAACCGGTCGACGGTCTCGAGCAACGCGAGCCGCGACGCGGAGATCTCGGCGGCCGCCTCGCTGATCGCGAAAAGGACGTACGGGTCCTCCTTGATCGGGACACCGGTGACCTGAACGCGCTCCTTCTGCGCGGCGATGTAGCAGGCCAGCGCGCCCTCGGTCATGCCGATCAGCGACGAGGTGATGCCCAGCGGGAAGATGTACGAGAAGGGGAACTTGTACAGCGTCTCGTCGCGACCCGCGTGTCGCCAGCCGTTTCCGCTGAGCACGATGTCCGCATCGATCGTGCGGTACTCGGGCAGGAACGCGTCCTTGACGATCAGATCCTTCGATCCGGTGCCGCGCAGGCCGATGACGTTCCAGCTGTCCGCGTCGATCTCGTAGTCCGAGCGGGGGAGCAGCACGTGCAGGACCTGGCCGGTGCGGTTGCCGTCCTTGTCGCCGACGGCAGCACCGATCATCACCCAACCGCAGTGGTCGGTACCCGACGAGAACGACCAGCGGCCGTTGAGGATGTAACCCCCGTCGACCGGCACAGCGACACCCATCGGTGCGTACGGCGACGCCATCCACATGTCGTTGTCGTCGCCCCAGATCTCCTCCTGGGCCTTCGTGTCGAAGAAGGTGAGCTCCCACGGATGCACACCGACGATGCCTGCCACCCAGCCGGTCGCACCGTCGAGAGCGCCGATGGACATGACGGTCTCGGCGAACTCGCGGGGGTGGGCTTCCGCGCCGCCGAATTCCTTCGGCTGCAACATGCGGATGATGCCGGAGTCGCGCAGGTGCTTCGCCGAGATGTCCGACAGTCGCATCTGCTCGTCGCCGACGATGCCTTCACTGCGGATCTCGTCCGCGTGCTGCATGATCCTGTCCAATACTTGGCCCATGACGGTGACTCTTCCTGGGAATCGGCTGCTGACGAGCCGGGACTACGTGGAGGGGTGCTCCGGGGTACGGAGCGACTTGCGCTGTGCAGGTGTGGCGTGTCGAACAGTCCCAGCTGTGATGTGAGCGCGCACCGGTGTTTCCGTTGAACGGAACATCCTGGGCAACTCGGAGTGGGCCCGCGCTCATGTTGACGCCATGAAACGAGGCGCGCCCCTGCAACACGCCGCGCCGGACCCGTTTCACCGCGCGAGGATGCCGGTTGTTCCGATCAACGGGATGTCGCAGGAGATTCCGTCCGGCGATCGGTAGACAAGCAGCTGACCGCCCGCTCCGGAAGGATCGCCATGACCGAGACCACGGACCGCCCGACCAGCGACCTGTCTGCGGCCGAACAGCTTCTCGCCATCCACGAGATCGAGCAGGTCTTCTCGGCCCGGCTGCGGGTGATGGACACCAAGCAGTGGGAGCTGTACCCCACCTTGCACACCGAGGACGTCGTGAGCGAGACGTGGGGCGGACTCCCCAGCGACAAGCAGCCCCGCACCGGTGAGGAAGCCGGTCGCGTGGTGGGTCGCGAGGCACTCACCCGCACCATCAGCAACTTCCTCGACGGACCGGTGGCGATCACCTCGGCGCACCACGGCCACTGCCCCGAGATCGTCCTCGAATCCACCACCACTGCCCGTGGCATCTGGGCGATGGAGGACGAGCTGTGGTGGGACAACGACGGCGTCGAGGAGTCGCTGCACGGGTGGGGGCATTATCACGAGCAGTACCGCAAGGTCGACGGTGTCTGGCTGATCTCCTACCGCAAGCTCACACGTCTGCGTGAGGTGCACACCCCCGGTTTCTTCAGCTTCCTGAAGCGTCTCTGAACGACGCCCGTCAGGGCAGTTCCGGCAGCGGGCGCGTGGCGACTTCTTCCGCTTCCGCGGGATCCATCCCCACCATGCACAGCATCGCCCGTGCGTAGATCTCGTCGATGTTCTCGGGAGCCTCGGCCGAGACCACGTGGTGCAGCGTCGACAGCAGAGAGCCGAACACGCAAGCCGTCGCGATGTCGATATCCGTGATGGTGAACCGGCCGGCGTCGACGCCGTAGCGCAGGTCGCGCGCGGCGCGCGGGCCGAGGATACCGATGAGTTTCGGGTGTGCGATACCGAGCCGGACGACGAACCATCCCCACAGCGGGTCGCTCATCGCGTGCCGCACGAGGTGTCGCAGCGACGACGCGAACCTCTCTGCCGTATCCGGCATGTCTTCCGTCATCGAATCCATACGGGCGCCGAGGGATTCGATGGATTCTTCGGCGACGGCTTCGACGATCTCGTCGCGGGACGCGAAGTAGTTGTAGAACGTGCCGACGCCGAGGTCGGCGGCTTCGGTGATGTCGGACAGTCCGACCGCGTCCACGCCCCGTTCGGCGACCAGCGTGCGCGCGGCCTCGATGAGGCGCGCGCGAGTCTTCTCGCGTCGGCGCTGGTGGCGCGACGTGGCAGGCGTTGCGGCTTCGTTCGGAGTGGTGGGCACGTCCGTACCGTACGCCAGGCGAACAGGGATATGAGCATGCAATCAAAACTGAGGGATTGCTCAATATTGAGGACTGTGTCACCATGGTCTCAGTCGGTATGACGTAGATCACCCGAAAGGCCACTCGCCATGACGAACCTCCACACTCTTCCCGCGGACGACGTCCGACAGTTCGACACCGATGTCGCCGTCGTCGGCTGCGGACCGGTCGGCACCCTCCTGGCGGTCCTCCTCGGCCGGCAAGGGCATCGCGTCACCGTCGTCGACAAGTGGCCCACCCCCTACGAGCAGCCGCGCGCCGTGACGTTCGATCACGAGATCGCCCGCATCCTCGCCGTTCTCGGCATCGATTCGGACGACGATCCGGCGATCGAGTTCCACGACGATCTCTACTACTGGCGCAACGCCGCCGGGGAGACCCTGCTCGAGGTGGATTGGAAGTCCGTCGCTGCCTCGGGGTGGCGCACGCGCTACTGGTTCTCCCAGCCCGAGCTCGAGAAACGTCTGCGCGAGGTCGCGGCCGAACTGCCCACGGTGACCATCCGGCGCGGCTGGACCGCAGTGGGTCTCGAACAGGACGAGAACGGCATCACCGTCAGCGGCACGGTGACCGACATCGCCGGTGCGTCCGTGCAGGAACAGATCCGCGCGCAGTACGTCGTGGGAGCCGACGGTGCCAACAGCTTCGTCCGGCAAGCCCTCGAGCTGGACTTCACCGACCACGGCTTCTTCTTCGACTGGCTGATCCTCGACATGATCCCGAAGGGCGACCTGCCCGACCTGGGTCCCACTCACTGGCAGCTGTGCGACCCGGTGCGACCGACGACCATCGTTCCCGGCGGCCCCGGCCGGCGCCGCTGGGAGTACATGGTGCTGCCCGGCGAGGACCCGACCGAACTCGCGTCGGAGAAATCTGCCTGGCGACTGCTCGAGCCGTGGGGCGTGAACCCCGACAATGCGGAGCTCGAACGCTCCGCCGTCTACCGGTTCCAGGCGCGCTGGGCCGAGACATGGCGTCGCGGAAGGGGACTGATCGCGGGAGACGCCGCACACCTCATGCCGCCCTTCGCGGGCGAGGGTATGTGTGCGGGCCTGCGCGACTCCGTCGCCCTGGCGTGGCGCCTCGACCTGGTGCTGTCGGGCCGGGCGGACGACGCCGTTCTCGACTCGTACGGCACCGAACGCAAGGGGCACGTGCGTCACTACATCGACTTCTCGATGCGTCTCGGGCAGGTCATCTGCATCGCCGACCCCGAGGAGGCGGCGGAGCGAGATCGTCGCATGATCGCAGAGGCAGCCTCGTCCGACGGCGCTCCGGTCGACACCGACATCGCCTCTCTCGGACCGGGTATCTGGCAGCAAGGCTCCGCGCACGCAGGCGAACTGTCGGTGCAGGGCATCGTGGAGGCGAACGGCCGGTCCGGACGGTTCGACGACGTGGTCGGGCGCGGGTGGATCATCCTGGGACGTGGAGCAGGGTGCCGTAGTTGTTGATCAGCGGTCCTATGACCTGGGATTTTGAGTTACTCGATGCGCCACCAAGGCCGGTTGAGCGGGCATGGAGACAGGGATTGATCATGGATGTATCTCACGCACCCAGATCGTCCACGAGGAGTCACCCATGCCCGCCGGGACAGTGTCCCCGATCGACCCCTGCCTTGACCAACTGGCCCGGTGGACCACGACCGTCGCCGACGATGCGCACCTACCGGCGCTGCTCACAGCACTCGAAGCGCTGCCCGATCCCCGGGATCGGCGCGGTCGCCGCTACCGACTGCCATCGTTGATTGCCGTGGCATTGTGCGCTGTCGCCACCGGCGCCCGATCCTTCTACGCCATCGCAGACTGGGTTACCGGTGTCCCTCAGGAAGTGTTGGCCCGGTGCGGTATCCGATTCCGGATTCCGAGTGAGGCCACGATCCGGCAGGTACTCGGACGGATCGACGGTGACACCCTCGACCGGGTGCTCAGCGCGCATTTGGCCGCCTGCACCGACGCCACTGGATGCGTGGCGGTGGCCGTGGACGGTAAGACGATCCGCGGCGCCCGCATCGGGACAACAGTGGCTCCGCATCTGGTGTCGGCGGTCACCCACGCCGAGGGTGTGGTGCTCGGGCAGTGCCGCACCGCTGACAAGTCCAACGAGATTCCCGCGGTCAGAAGGCTGGTGCGCGGACTCGATCTCGCGGGGGCGGTGGTCACCGTCGACGCTATGCATACGCAGAAGACGACCGCACGATGTCTGCGCGAGCAGTGTCGGGCCGAGTACGTCATGGTCGTCAAGGCGAACCAGCCGGGGCTGCTCGCCCGGGTTCAGAGTCAGCCCTGGGAGCAGGTGCCGGTGGTGTGGTCCGATCCGCTCGAGCGGGGGCACGGCCGTGAGGAGCAGCGCAGCTACAAGATTGTCACGGTGGCCCGTGGTCTGCGTTTTCCCTACGCGCAGCAGGCTATTGAGGTCACCCGGTTGCGCCGCGTGATCGGCACCGAGGAGTGGAGCATCGAAGTTGTCTACGCGATCTGTTCGCTGCCGTGTGAGCAGGCGCCGCCGAGGTTGCTGGCGTCGTGGATCCGGGGTCATTGGGCAATCGAGAACAAGGTCCACTACGTGCGGGATGTGACGTTCGATGAAGACAGGTCCACTGTTCGCGCCGGACATGGTCCGCAGGTGATGGCGACGTTGAGGAACGTGGTCATCGGACTGCATCGTCGGGCCGGGCAGTCGAACATCGCCCAGGCATGCCGACGTCTGGCGGCGAACCCTCATCATGCCGTCGACCTGGTCCTGAGAGCATGAAAACGCTGGTCACAGATCTGGGATTCAACAACTACGGAACCCTGGGACGTGGAGAGTCACCGGCCGACCTGCTGACCGTCGAACAGTCGCGGCGGTGGGCCGATCTCGACGGTCGCTGCGTGCGTATCGGAGAAGCGGAGTGCGACGTGACGGACGTCGACGGAACGTACAGCGCATGGCTTGACGAGATCGGAGCGGAGTTCGTGATTCTGCGACCCGACTTCTATGTCGCCGCCACCGCGTCGGATACTGCCGGGCTGCAGGCCTCGCTCGACACGATCCTCGCCGGCCTCCACCTGACCGTCGACGTGACCACCCCGGCCGCGTGAAAGGAAGATCGACCATGGCTATGGATTTCCACCACGTCACCCTCGGTCAACGCGTGCTGTTCGGGGCGGGACGAGCGGCCGAGAACGTTGCCGGAGAGGTGTCCCGCCTCGGCGCGACCCGCGTGATGGTCGTGGCCTCACCCGCCGAAGAGACTGTGGCGCAGCAGGTGTGCCGCGACATCGACGTCGCCGTCTTCCACGACGGTGTCGCCGCGCACGTGCCGGTCGAGCGCGCCGAGGCTGCACGAAAGGCGGCCGCAGAACATGCAATCGACCTGATCGTGAGCGTCGGAGGCGGCTCCACCACCGGACTCGCCAAGGCCGTCGCACTCACGTCCGGCATCCCGATCGTCGCGGTGCCCACTACCTACGCCGGATCCGAGGCAACAAACGTATGGGGTCTGACGGAGGCCTCGCGGAAGACCACCGGCGTGGACACGGCGGTGCTGCCCGTCAGCGTCGTCTACGACGCACAGCTCACCCTGTCGCTGCCGGCAGAACTGTCGGTGGCGTCGGGTCTCAACGCGCTCGCGCACTGCGTCGACTCGATGTGGGCGCCGCGCGCCGACCCGATCAACCGGGCACTCGGCGCCGAAGGCATCCGGGCGCTCACCGAAGGACTGCCGGCGATCCAGGCCGACCCGTCGAATCTCGAGGGGCGCGAACAGGCCCTCTATGGCGCCTACCTCTCGGCGGTGGCGTTCGCCTCCGCCGGTTCGGGCTTGCATCACAAGATCTGTCACGTCCTCGGCGGCGCCTACGACCTGCCACACGCCCAGACCCACGCCACGGTGCTGCCCTACGTGCTGGCGTTCAACGCGCCGGCAGCGCCCGATGCCGAACGCCGGATGGCCGCGGCCTTCGGTGCCGATACCGCCGTCGCCGGCCTGAACGCGTTGCGCGCCGAGCTGAATGCTCCGCGCGCGCTGAAGGACTACGGCTTCGACGAGTCGAATATCGACGAAGCGGTCGAGCTGGTCCTGCCCGTCGTACCCCCGTCGAACCCTCGCTCCGTCTCCGCCGACGACCTGCGCGATCTGCTCCGCAGCGCGCACGCCGGCGACAACTTCCCGTCGTAGAAAGGACAGCGGCCATGACCGTCGAACCCGGTACCCGCACCACCCCCGCCCAACAGGCCCTCGAAGAAGAACTGATCGGCCGGGTGCTGGCGTCCTTCGAGAACACCCCCGACCCGCGGCTGAAGCAGATCATGCAATCGCTGACGACGCACCTGCACGCCTTCATCCGCGACGTGCGCCTGACCGAAGCCGAGTGGAACAAGGCCATCGAGTTCCTCACCGCCGTCGGGCACATCACCGACGACAAGCGTCAGGAATTCGTCCTGCTCTCCGACGTTCTCGGTGCGTCGATGCAGACCATCGCTGTGAACAACCAGGCGTACAAGGGTGCGACCGACGCGACCGTCTTCGGCCCGTTCTTCGTCGAGGACGCACCCGAGATCCCGCTCGGCGGCGACATGGCCGGCGGCGCGTCGGGCCAGCCGTGCTGGATCGAGGGCACCGTCACCGACACCGACGGCAACCCCGTGCCCAATGCTCGCATCGAGGTGTGGGAGTGCGACGAGGACGGCTTCTACGACGTGCAGTACACCGACGGGCGTGTCGCGGGTCGCGCGCATCTGTTCACCGACGACCAGGGCGCCTACCGATTCTGGGCACTGACACCCGTCCCGTATCCCATCCCGCACGACGGTCCGGTGGGGAAGATGCTCGACGCGACCGGTCGCTCACCCGTGCGTGCCGCGCACCTGCACTTCATGGTGAGCGCCGACGAGCTGCGGACCCTGGTCACCCACATCTTCGTCGACGGCGACCCGCAGCTCGAGATCGGCGACAGCGTCTTCGGCGTGAAGGACTCGCTCGTCAAGGAGTTCGCGCAGCAGGCGCCCGGCACCCCGACGCCGGACGGACGCGACCTCGGGGACAGCTCCTGGGCCAAGGCCCGGTTCGACATCGTGCTCGCGCCCGAGGGCGTCTGACCCCCACCGGTTGACGCGGTGAAACGAGGTTCGCCCCTGCAACACGCCGGGCGAACCCCGTTTCACCGCGCGAAGTTGTTTCGCAAAAGCCGAACCCCACCGGCGCCGGGGACGGCGTCGGTGGGGCTCGACATCAAGGTGTGCTCAGTAGAGTTCTTCGAGCTTGTCGAGATCGACGCCCTTCGTCTCGCGACTGGTGGCCACGGCGATCACGGTGATCGACATGGTGATCACCAGATAGACGATGACTGCGGTGGCACTGAAGCGGTCGACCAGCCACACCGCGATGAACGGGGCAGGAGCGCCGGCGATGATCGACGAGCCCTGGAACACCAGCGACGAACCGGCGAAGCGGTACTTGGTGGGGAAGAGTTCCGTGATCCATGCGGCTTCCGGGCCGGCGAGCATGCCGTGCAGCAGCGCGCCGACGCACACACCCACACCGAGCGCGGTCATGTTCTCGGTGTGCACCAGGGAGAAGAAGATCGGCGCCCAGATGACGAGCGAGACGGCCGGGACGAGCATGGCGATCTTGCGTCCCACCCGGTCGGACCACCATCCGCCGCCGATCATTCCGAGGAACTGGCAGACCGATGCGAAGGCGACGGTGGTGACGATCGCGCCGCGGGTGTAGTCGAAATAGGTCGTGGCGTACGCGATGACGAAGATCGTGTAGACGTAGAACGCGATGTTCTCGCCCAGACGCATGCCGAGGCCGTGGAGCAGCGGGCGCGGCTTACGCAGAGCCTCGATGATGCTGGACGATTCCTTGCGGGCAGCCTTGTTCTCGGCGGACTCGGCCTTCTCCTGCGCGGCCCGGTAGACCGGCGATTCCTCGACGCCCCGACGGATCAGGAAGCCGATGACGAGCAACGGCACGGCGAGGAGGAAGGCGACGCGCCAACCCCAGTCGTCGAATGCGTCCCCGGGGAAGACGACCGCGAGTATGCCCACCGTGACGGTGGCCAGGACGGTACCGGCCGGAGCTCCGGACTGCGGCCATGCCGCCCAGAATCCCCGGCGCTTGGGTTCGCCGTATTCGCTGACCAGGATCACTGCGGCGCCGAACTCGCCACCGAGGGCGAAGCCCTGGATCATGCGCAGGACCACCAGGGCGACGGTGGCCCAGATCCCGATCTGGCCGTAGGTGGGGAGCAGTCCGATCGCGGCGGTCGCACCGCCGAGCATGAGGAACGTTGCAACCAGAATGGGTTTGCGTCCGAACTTGTCACCGAGATGGCCGAAGACGATGCCGCCGAGGGGCCGGGCGACGAACCCGAGTCCTTGTGTGGCGAGTGCCATCAACAAGGAGGCGACCGGGTTGCCGCTGGGGAAGAACAGAGGGCCGAGGACGGTCGCGGCGAGGATGCCGTAGATCGCGAAGTCGTACCACTCGAGGACGGCGCCGGCCATGCTGCCGGCCAGAACCCGTTTGAACGGCGTTCTGGTGGTCGGTGTGCCGGAGTCCGGTGGGACGGACGGCGTACCCGACTGCTCGATGGTGGTCATGTCGTGCCTTTCGGATCAGTTTCGAGGGTTGCTGTGTCACAGCTGGAGGGTCAGCTTGTCGCCGCATGCGCGGGAGCAGCAGGTCATCATGGTTTTTCCGGCTGCGCGCTCGGCCTTGGTGAGGACCAGGTCGCGGTGGTCGACCTCGCCGTCGAGGACAGGTACCTCGCATGCGCCGCAGATGCCTTCCTCACAATCGCTCTGCGCGTCGATGTTGGCGGCTCGAAGTGCCTGGAGCACTGTCTGATCGGCAGCGACCGGGACGGTGATGCCGGAATCCTTCAGCACCACCTCGAAGCCGTGCTCCTTGGAGGGATCGAGTTCTTCGAGCGTGGAGGAGAAGTGTTCGACGTGCAGGGTGTCGTCGGGCCAATGTGCGGTGGCCTCGCCGAGTGCGGAGAGCAGACGTTCGGGACCGCACGAGTACACCTGCGTGCCCTCTTCCGGTTCGGCGAAGAGAGCGGGAAGGTCCATGCGGGTGCCTTCGTCGCCGGGATAGAGCCGGACCCGATCGCCGTGGTCGCGTGCGAGACGGTCGAGAAACGCCATCGAGGTACGCGAGCGCCCGGCGTAGTGGATCTCGTAGTCGCCGCCGGCGGCCTTGACCTGGTCGGCCATCGCGATCACCGGGGTGATGCCGATGCCGCCGGCGACGAAGACATACCGTTTCGCGTCGGGGTCGAGCTTGAAGTGGTTGCGGGGACCCCGCACCCGAAGCGTGGCGCCGACGGAAAGTTCGGTGTGGATCCAGCGCGACCCGCCCCGACTCTCCCGATCGTGGAGGACGGCCACCTGGAAAGTGTTGCGATCGTTCGGGTCACCGCACAGTGAGTACTGTCGCGACACTGCACCGCAGTCGACGTCGATATGCGACCCGGCGGACCATTTCGGCAGCGGCCGCCCGCTCGTGTCGCGCAGGGTGATCAGCAGGGTGTCGTCGGCAACGGGTTCGAGTCCGGAGACGGCCATGGTGCGAGCGATCGTGTTCTTCGACGGTTCGCCGATCTTGACCGGCTGCTGAAGGGACAGCAATTCCGGATCGGCTCGTTCGGGGTTGCGCGTCGGATCCCAGCGAACCCACACATGATCGGGTCCGCGGAACGAGGTGTTGGGCAGATAGGTGAATTCCTGATCCGGGACCAGCTCCATGTGTGGCAGGCGCCGGGTCAGTTCTTCGAGGAAGATCTGGATCTCCATGCGTGCGAGGTTTTTTCCCATGCACTGGTGGCTGCCGTACCCGAAGGTGAGATGGTCGCTGGCGTTGTCGCGCCGGATGTCGAAGTCGTCGGCCTGGTCGAAGTGGCGTTCGTCGTGGTTCGCGGACGAGTTGACGATCAGTAGCTTCGCCCCGGCAGGAATGGCGACACCGTTGATCGTGGTGTCCGCGGTGACGAGACGCCGCCACGCCGCTACCGATCCGGAATGACGCAGGCATTCTTCGACCGCGTTGGGGATCAGGCTCGGGTCGGCGCAGATCTCTTCCCACACGTCGCGATGTTCGAGCAACAGCCGCAAGGCATTCGCAGAGGCGTTGGCGGTCGTCTCGTGCGCGGCGACGATGCCGGCCATCATCATCGAGTGCAGGTAGGAGTCGGTGACGACGTCCGGCTGTTCCTGCTGAACGCGGATGCCGAAAGGCATCCAGCCGTGCCCGCTGGGATCCTTCCGCATCTTGTCGAGAACGGTGCCCGCGAACTGCCAGAACTTCCCGACGGCATCGGCGACGGCGACCTGCTGCTCGGGAGCAGGTCGTCCCCACGTGTTGACGGTGTGCGCGATCGAGTACTCGCGCAGGGTGTCCATGTCTTCCTCGGGCACGCCGAGGAAGTGCAGGGCGACGGTGAGCGGGACCTCCCAGAGCATCTCGTCGACGAGGTCGACGTGGCCGGTATCGATGAAACGATCGACGTATTCGCGGGTCAGCCGGCGCACCATCGGTTCGTGGTGGGCGAGCGCGGCGGGAGTGAAGGGTTCCATCAGCGCGCGGCGTCGCGGCATGTGTGCCGGTTCGTCCTCGTTGACGAGAGTGCGGTTCATGGCATAGCCGTATCGGGCCAGAACAGCGTTCGCCTCGTCGGAGGTCGGGGTGATCTTCTCGAGAGCGATCGAAGGCGAGAAGAGTTCGTTGTCGCGGAAGACGGCTTTGACGTCTTCGTAGCGCGTGACCACCCAGTATCCGAGTTCGGGGCTGTAGAAGACGGGCTCTTCGTCACGCGACCAACGCAGAGATGCGGCGGGGTCCACCTGGTACGGCCCGGTGAAGGGATCGAACGATGCGGCGCGCGGGGAGACGGGGCAGCCGGTAGGGGAGGTGAAGGCGGTGTGGTCGATGGGGCAGCGGCTCTCCGCGGCGGGTTGCGGGGTGTCGAGGACGGTGCCGATCGACTGACTCGTCATGATGCTCTCCATCTGCGAACTGCGAATTTACTTTTATCGAACATATGTGTTCGTTGAACGCACATTCAGACGGTAACGGTGGTCACACTCGGCGTCAATGCCGGGGTTGGATCTCTGTGCTGAGGGCAAGAAAAGGACGCCCTCAGCGGGCGTCCTCGAGCGCGGCTGTACTGGTCAGGTATCGAGCAGGCTGTTGATCCGTGCGGCGGTCGCCACAACGGCGGTTGCCGCAGTGTCGGTATCGAGACCTTCGATCGCGACGACACCGACGCTCGCCTCGAATCCCATGCCCTCGTGGCCGAGGGGGAAACGCACGCTTGCTGCCACGCCGACAGCGCCGTGTTCGAGTTCGCCGGCGGTGATGCTGAAGCCGTCCTCGCGTGCGCGTCGGATTGCGTCGGTGTCGGATTCCGATGCGGGGCGCCCGGCGAGGATGGCGATACCGGCCGCGCCCTTGGACACCGGATGTCTGGTGCCGACTCGGTAACCCACTCGGAGGATGCCCGAATCGGGTTCGGCCACCGCGATCACTACGCACTCGTCGCCCTCGAGGGTCGACAGGAAAGCGGTGGCCGATGTCTGCTGTGCCAGGTCTCGCAGGAGCGGTTGCGTCACCTCGCGCAAGCGGGGACGGAAGCGCGAACCGAGTAGTGCGGCTCCCACTGCCAATCTGATCCGGCCGTCGTGCATTCGGGCTACGAGTGAGTGTGCTTCGAGAGTCGCGACGATTCGATAGCCGATGGCCCGAGCGACCTCCAGCTCGGCCGAGAGTTCCGCGATCGAGATTCCCCCTGGTCGCTGCGACACGATGTCCAGCGCGCGTAGACCGCGATCAAGGGTCTGGAGGGTGCTCAACAGTTCTCCTCGGGGCTCTCGCTAGCGATACCGAAGCCTATCCCGGCCACATCTCCGGCTATCGGCATGGCGGTCGGGTTGCGCGGGCCGCGTGGTGTCCTCACCACCTGGCAGGGGGCGCTTGATGTTTCGGAAACTCGAAGTAACACTATTCGGCGCCCGGCTCTCGTCGATCTCGGGAAATCGATCGGGTCCCGGGTTGGAAAGAACGTCACATAAACGTGATTATCATCACGTAACTCTCGGGAGCTGCGGTAGGTGCGGTTACTGCCGTCTACCTGGGATGATGGGGTTTGTGCTGGTGGGTGCCGGGTTTGGCTGGTGCAGTGTCGACGCCGCGGATGTGATGCTTGTGCGTCGGTCCAGCGTCCCGTAGGTTTCTTGCATTAGATGCAGGTTTCCACGGGTCGGAGGTCGGCGTGGACGGTGTCCCGGGATTCGTTCCGCGGCTGTTGCGCGACGGTGAGGTCGGCCTGTTCCGCGCCGAGGACCGCGTGTTTGAAGCAATGGTCGAGGGTTGGCGGGCGCAGATGCTGGCGCGTGGGCTGACGAGAGCGACGATCGACGGGCGCTGCGGGGTGCTGCGCCGGTTCCAGGAGTTTGCGGGCACGTTCCCGTGGTCGTGGCGACCGGTCGATCTGGATGACTACATGGCAGATCGGCGCTCGGGTGAGAAACCGGTGAGCTGGACGACGCTGCGTTCGGACAGCAATGCCATCGCGATGTTCTGTGCCTATGTTTCGAGCTCGAGCTACGGGTGGGGTGCGCTTTGCCAACGGGTCTTCGACGATGTTCCGGCCCAGATCGCGTTCGAGTGGAACACCCCGCGGCACACCTGCGAGGATGCTGTTCCGGCCGGGCGCCGGGCCTTTACGGCCACGGAGCTGCAGAGGCTCTTTGATGACGTGGACGACCGGGTCGATCGTGAGTTCGCTGCTGGGAGTAAGCGCTGGCTGCCCCTGTTGCGGGACTCGATCGCGTTCAAGGTCTGCTACGCCTATGGGCTTCGGCGTCGCGAGGTGGCGATGTTGGACGTGCAGGATTTCGGCCCCAACCCGCATGTGCCTGCGTACGGCGACTTCGGCGCGGTGACCGTCCGGTGGGCCAAAGGCACCGCCGGGTCGGGGCCGCGACGACGAACGGTGTTGACGGTCCCGGAGTTCGACTGGGTGGTTGACCTGCTCCGATTCTGGATCACCGAGCGTGGTCGAGCGCATTTCGCCACTGCTGACCGTTCGGCGGCGCTGTGGCCGAGCGAGCGCGCCGAGCGGATAAGAGTGGGTAGCTTGAGTGATGCCTTCGCCGCCGCCCGCGAGGGCGCCGGCTTGCCGAAAGAGCTCGGACTGCACTGCCTGCGGCACTCCTATGTCACGCACTTGATCGAGGCCGGCTACGACCCGGCGTTCGTGCAGACTCAAGTCGGTCATGCCTATGCGTCGGTCACCGGGCTGTACACCTCGGTCGGCGACGATTTCAAACAGAAGACCATTCAGCGCATGATCGCTTCGCGGCTGGACGGGCACGGCAGGAAGCAGGACGGAGACGCTGATGGCTGAGCAACGACGCATCGGGTATCGCTGGAATCTGCGGACGCAGATGGCGCAGCGCAACCTGTGGAAGAGCACCGAACTGGTGCCGTTGTTGAGGTCTCGGGGCATCAACCTGTCCGAGAGTCAGGTCTACCGGCTGGTGACCGGCACACCAGAGCGGATCCCGGCACGCACGTTCGCCGCGCTCTGCGACATCCTCGACTGCGAACCGGGTGAGCTGTTCGAACCGTTCGTGGAGATGCGGGCAGCAGCCACCGCGCAGGCGCCGAAGCGGCCGGAAGACCTGGGGGTGGCACCCGGCCAGCCGATCGCCCGCCGGGTGAGACTCGTCCGGGGCGACAACGAGGATTGACCGGTACCGATGGCCAGGCCCCGCAAACCCGACGATCCGGACCTGCGTCGCGTGTGTCCGTGTGATCGCTGCGGCTTGGGCTACCCGCTGGTGGTCACCTGGGGCCCGGAGGATCAGATCTGTGGCTACTGCTACCAGCAGGCCAAACGCACCCGCGGCACCTGCGACTGTGGCCACATCGGCGTCTTACCGGGCCGAGTAGATGGGCGCCCGGCCTGCCGGGCGTGCGCCCAGATCACCCTCAACATCGATTGCGTGCGCTGCGGCGCCGAGGACGAGATCTACCGCGCCGGCCTGTGTTGGCCATGCGCGCTGAGCGAGACCGTCGACGGACTGCTGACCAACCCGGACACCGGCACCATCGCCGAGAGGCTTGTCCCCCTGGCGGAGGCGTTGAAATCGATGAAACGCGCCAACAGTGGAATGACCTGGATCCGCCAGCGGCACGTGACCGACTTCCTGAACCAGCTGGCCTCCCTCCCGGAGCTCACGCACGAGGCGATCGATGCGCTTCCACGCTCACGCACCCGCGACTACGTGCGCGGGCTCCTGATCGAGCACGGTGTCCTGCCCCGACGTGACGAGCTGCTTGTCCGCTACCAAGACTGGGCGGACACAGCACTGGAGAGGCTGACCGAGGATACCCACCGGGCCGTCATTGACCGCTATGTCCACTGGCACCATCTGCGGCGCATGAATCAGATGGACCCCGTCCCCCACGGCACCTTCCTGCGCAGCAAGCAGACCGTCACCGTCGCGATCAACTTCCTCAACTGGCTCGGCGAGCGCGACATCACGCTCGCCGACGTCGGCCAGGGCGAGGTTGACGCCTGGATCGCCGGCGGGCCGACCACTCGACTGCTCGTCGATCGGTTCCTCGGCTGGGCCATGAACACCAGAAACGCCCCACAAGGGCTCACCGTGCCCCGCCATCGCCGCGGTAACAGCACCAAACTCAGCGCCACCGACCAGGACGCCGCCCTGGATCGCATGGTGGACGGCGACACTCTGACCACACGAGACAAGGCCGCGGCGATTCTGGTCCTTGTCTTTGGCCAACAGGTCCAGGATATTGCCGCCCTGACCTGGGACGACATCTCCGTAACTGAAGACCTGGCGACCATTACGCTCGGCAGCGGCCCGATCGAGTTGCCCACCCCGCTCGACGGGCCGTGGCGTGAACTCCACGCCAAGCCTGGCCACGACCAGACCGCCGCTCACCCGAGAAGCAACTGGGTCTTCAGAGGGCATTCCCCCGGCAGGCACATCGATCCGATGCACCTACGCCTCCGGCTACGAGCCCACCTCGTCAGCGCCCGCGCCGCCAGACTCGGCACACTGCATGAACTCAGCAAAACCGCCCCGGCCGCCATCATCGCCGACGTCCTGGGCTATCACCCCTCGACCATTGAGCGCCACGCCGTCGACGCGGCAAGTACATACGCCGAATACATCGCCTCCGTAAGCGAGCATGGCCAGAGGTGATTCTCCGGGAATTACCGAACAATCGGTAGCAGGGACGTTGTGCTAGCCCTGGGAGGCCGCCGTGGCGGCGTGCGCGCGTAACGCTCTTCGCGAGGGTGCCGGGCCCGTCGGGTCTACTCTCGCGACCAGGCCGCGAGCTGTTCCACGAGGATCCGGTCGCTGTCCTTGAGCGCTGCGGCGTTGGCGTTCGCTGAGCCGCCCATCCGTTCCTCGGCGTAGTCGGACGGCACGTCGAACACGCACCCGGCGTCGGCGTAGGCGAGCACCTCGATGCGGTCGGGTCGGTGCTCGGCGAGCCGGCGGGCGGTCGCCTCCGCGGGTCACAGTAGGTCGTTACCGGGTCTCGCTTGGCGGTAGTTAACTTGAAGGTATGCGCAGCCAGGACGCCGGGGAATTCACGGAGGACTTAATAGTCCGAACGTGGCGAAAACGCCGAGCGGCGGAACGCACGCCTCTTGGAGTCGAGGTAGGTTTTGGGCTTGCCAGTGCAGGTCTTTTGGGCGTTGTCGTAAACCCGGACGAGATCCCGGGGAGTGTGCCGATGGCAGCTGGCGTCGCTGTAGCCATGTTCGGCATCCTCGGACTCCTGGCGTTGATCCAGCTCCGCCGCTCGGGCTCTCGCGGGCATACCGGGAACCTTGACGTCAGCCCCTGGGGCGGTAGCGCGACGCCGTGGTGGCGTTCGCCCACGATGCTGACGCCGGTGCTGTTCGCCGCAGTATTCCTGGGTCGCCCACTCGGGGTGTTTGACCAGCCAGCGGGAATCATCGTGGTTGCCGTCCTTCTTGGGATCAGCACCGCCTGGATGATCCGCGCTAGCGGAATGCAGGATCCTATATACGGCCGCGATCCCGACCAGCCGCCAGTTCTCGGTAGCGACGCTCGTTCAGCCGTAGGGCGGGGCGAACTTGCTCCCGACGTGCTCGAACTCATCGCTCTCCAAGCACACACCAGCGAGCGGAGAATCTCCTGGTGCGCTCGAGTCCTGGACACGAGCGAGGCTGGTATACGCGAACGCATCGCCCGCGGTCGGCGATGGTTGGAGTACCCCGCCACCGACGTGCACGATCCGTCGACGGCCAGATGGGTGAGACTCACGGAGGCCGGCCGTGAAGTCCTTATTCGGCCCTGAATTCTGAGGACCGGCACGCAGGCTGTACTGGTCAACTTGCTGTGCAAGTTGGCGTATTTTTCTGAGGCAGGGAAACGCTGGGGATTTTGGTCCTCCAGAATCACCGGGCAATCGGTAACAGGGGAACGGGTAACGGGAAATGTCTCCTGTTACCGGTATGGAGAGTGCCACAGAGTAATTCGCCGCCCGAGACGCCGCGATCAGGCCTCCTACTCCCGCCTCCCGAACACCCGCTCCTACCAGTTCTCGTATTCCTATCGTTCGGACTACGACCAGGTAGATGCACTCGAAGACCAAGGGATTCAACCGAACACACGACACGATCCCATGACCGGCTACCGAACAGGGTCTGGATTTCCCGGCTGATCTGCGACAAGACTTCGATTCACACGTAACGCTCAGTTATTTCTCAGGGATAGTTCGGGTAACGCTCGCTCGAGTCCGGTTCCAGCGCCGGGGCCGGATTCGTCGGGAAATAGTTTTGTCTCGGGGAGGAGACACATTCATGGGGAGGACTGCGGGATGACGACGGTCGATGATCGAGGGCTCGACCCGTCCGACGCTCCGCGGCGCGCACCTGACCGTGCGCCCGCGGACGCGTCGCCCGGCACCGGTGTCAACCGGTGGAAGTGGCAGAACGTGTACGTGAAGAGGCTGTGCCTCACGGACGCGATCACCGTGGTCCTCTCCGTGATCCTGGCGCAGACCGTCCGCTTCGGCTACGAGGATCTACTCCGCGCGGGAGGTGGCGGTCAGCTCGATTACACGGTGGTATCTGCCGTCCTCATCGTGGCCTGGCTGGGCGCGCTGAGTCTGTTCCGTTCGCGGTCGCGTCGCGTGATCGGTGCCGGTTACGACGAGTATCAGCGGGTCATTTCGGCGACGCTCGCCGTGTTCGGCACCATCGCCATCATCGCGCTCATCACCAACCAGCAGATCGCGCGTGGATACTTGGCTATCGCTCTGCCGGTGGGTCTGGCCGGTTTGCTGTTGTCGCGGTGGTTGTGGCGGAAGGTGATCGCGCGCAAGCGTGCTCGGGGTGAGTTCCAGACGTCGGTACTCGTTGTGGGCGGTGCCCGGGCGGTGCGGCACATGACCCGCACCTTCTCCCGTCAGGACGGGGAAGGCTATTGCGTTGTCGGTGTCTGCGTGCCGCGCTATTCGGGTGCGCCCGGTGATGTGATCGATGTCGACGGCCGGGAGATCACCGTCTACGGCGACGAGCACTCCGTCGTCGAAGCGCTCGAGCTGTCGGGGGCGGACACAGTGGTGGTCACTGCCACCGAAACCTTGGGCAGTGAGGGTCTGCACGATCTGGTCTGGCAGCTCGAGCCGCTCGACACCGACCTGGTCGTCGCGACCGGCGTCGTGGATGTCGCGGGTCCGCGGATCGAGATGCGCCCGGTCGCCGGTCTGCCGCTGATCCACGTGGAAAAGCCCAGTTATCACGGGGCCAAGCGCTCAGGGAAGCGGATCTTCGATCTCGCCTTCGCCGGTGCGGCGCTGGTGGCGTTGGCTCCGGTGTTCGCGGTCGTCGCCCTGCTGATCAAACTCGAGGATCGGGGCCCGGTCTTCTACAAGGCCGAGCGGATCGGTCTCGACGGTGAGCCGTTCGGGATGATCAAGTTCCGGTCGATGGTGACCAATGCCGACAAGATGGTCGACACCTTGCTGGCGCAGAACGAGGGCGCCGGCCCGCTGTTCAAGATGAAGGACGACCCGCGGGTCACCCGTATCGGCAAGGTGATGCGGCGGTTCAGCATCGACGAGTTGCCGCAGTTCCTCAACGTCATTCGTGGCGAGATGAGTGTGGTGGGTCCGCGTCCGCCGTTGCGGCGTGAGGTCGAGGCCTACGACGGTCGGGTCAAGCGCCGCCTGCTGGTGCGCCCAGGGGTGACCGGGCTGTGGCAGGTCTCGGGCCGGTCGGATCTGTCCTGGGACGAGTCCGTGCGACTGGACCTGTCGTACGTGGAGAACTGGTCGATGGTGAGCGATGTGCTGATCATCGGCAAGACCGTCAAAGCCGTGCTCGCCAGCGACGGCGCCTACTGACACAAGCTCGAAAAAGAACGGCCTCGGGGTTTCGACTCCGGGGCCGTTCTCGATCTCCGACACCCAACCGTGATTTGACTTTCCGCTGTGATGACCCGCACAGTATGTACGCACAGCGTTCGTGACGTACGCAGTGCGTACAGTTCTGATTCCCTCGGAAGGAACCTCCGGTGTCACGACGCTCATTCGAATTCGGCCGACTCCGCACTGCGGCAGTAGTGGGGTCGGGTGTGCTTGCGCTCGTCCTCGCAGGCTGCAGCACCGGAGAATCCGCTGCTCAGGAGACTGTGCAGGAAACGGCGGAGTCGGACGGCTCTGCCTCGGACTCCGCCCACCCCGCGGCCGACGCCCCTGCCGAGGGCGAAATGCGCGTGACGCTGCTCGGCACGGGCAGCCCGGTGCCGAGCACCGAGCGTTACGGCATGTCCACGCTGGTCCAGGCCAACGGCCTGAACCTCGTCTTCGATGCGGGACGCGGAGCCACAGTCCGCCTGACGCAGGCCGGCGTTCCGGTCGGTCAGGTCGACGCCGTCTTCCTCACCCACTTCCATTCCGACCACATCAACGGTCTGTCCGACCTCTGGATGAGCAGCTACGTCCCGGCACTCGGTGGGCGCGAGGGCGCCTTCCAGCTCTACGGACCCGTCGGCGTCCGGAACATCGGCGACGGAATGCAGAGCACCTACCGCAACGACATCGACGTGCGCGTCGCGGACAAGGAAGTCGATCCCGCGACCACGCCGATCGAATCGCACGAGTTCGCAGAAGACGGCGTCGTCTTCGACCAGGATGGCGTCACCGTCACGATGTTCACCGTGGAGCACGATCCGGTCGGTGCGATCCAGCCGGCGGTCGGCTATCGCGTCGACTATGCGGGCAAGTCGGTGCTCATCAGCGGCGACACCGTTCCCACCGAGAACGTCCTGAAGTTCGGTGAAGGCGTCGACGTGCTGGTGCACGAGGTGGCCGACTTCGAGGATCCGTCTGCGCTGCCCAGCGTGTACGCGCATCACACGAACCCGCAGCAGGCAGGCGACATCTTCGAGCAGACCCAGCCGAAGATGGCGGTCTACAGCCACATCGTCAACGGCATCCCGGGCCGCGTCCCCGGCATCTCGGATGAGATGCTCGTCGAACGCACCCGCGAGAACTACGACGGTCCGCTGACCGTCGGCACCGACCTGATGACCTTCCTCATCACCGGCGATGAGGTGCGCGTCGACAGCTGATCGACAGCACGGACCGAACCCCGCCGGCGCCATCGGCGGGGTTTCGCCGTGCGGTATCCGGGGGCATCTGGTCCCTGTACCGCGTTTCCCGACGAGGAGGACCCGACATGGCGGCCAGCGTCTCCGACCGTTTCGATATCGACGCCACACCCGAGCAGGTGATGCGCGCCCTCGAGGATGTCGAGCGCATCCCCGAGTGGTCGTCGGCCCACAAGAGCGTCGAGGTGCTCACCCGGGACGACGACGGCCGGCCGCTCCGGATCCGCATGACCCTGTCGCTGCTCGGCTTCTCCGACACCCAGACCATCGAGCATTCGTGGACGGAGAGTTCGACGTCGTGGACTCTCGTCGAGAGCTCCATGCAGCGCAGCCAGGACGGCGAGTACGCACTCGAACCGACCGAGCGCGGCACGCGAGTGCACGTCACCATGTCGCTCGAACCGAAGGTCCCGGTTCCCGGCTTCGTGCTGAAGCGCGGGCAGAAGCATGCGGTCGAAGCGGTCCGGAAGGGGCTGACCGAGTTCGTCCTGTCCAATTACGCCTGACTCGCCGTCGACAGTTCCAGAGTGAACCGGGCTCCGCAGCCCGGTCCCTCACTGTGCGCGTGGATGCGACCATCGTGGGCTTCGACGAGTGCCCGCGCGATCGTCAGGCCGATGCCGCTGCCGCCGTGATTCCGGTCGCGGGCGGTGTCCGCGCGGTAGAACCGGTCGAAGAGGTGGTCGAGGTGATCGGGCGCGATGCCGGCGCCCGTGTCGGTCACGGTGATCTCCGTTCGGCCGCGGCCCAGGATGCGAGTGGCGACGGTGACGTTTCCTCCTGCCGGTGTGTGCCGTAGGGCGTTGTCCAGCAGGTTCGCCAGCACCTGTCCGAGCCGGTCGGGATCGACCGTCACCGGCGCAGATTCGACGACCTCGGCCTGCAACGTCACGCCTTTGCCGTCGTACTGCTCGCGCACCGCGTCGACCGCCGTGGCGACGAGGGTGCCGGTGGTAGTGGGCACCCGATGGATGCGGGTGAGGTGCTCTTCCGCCCGGGAGACCGCGGTGATGTCCTGTGCCAGGCGGTTCAGCCGGTGGGTGGCGGCTCGCAGAATCTGCCGGGTGTCGTCGTCGAGAGTGCGGACGCCGTCCTCGAGTGCTTCCAGATAGGAATCGAGTGTGGCGATGGGTGTGCGCATTTCGTGCCCGAGGTCGGCGAGCATTCTGCGCCTTGTGATTTCGGTGGCTTCGAGGCGTCGTGCCAGCTCGTTGAAACTGGTTGCCAGTTCGTCGAATTCGTGGCCGAGGTCGGGGCTGGGGACGCGGGTGTCGTAGCGACCTCCGGCGATCTGCGCGGTGGAGGTGGTCACCGTGTCGAGCGAACGCTGGATCCGTCGCGCGATGTACCAACTGACCGCCGAGGCCAACAGCACTGCGATCGCGACCGCCAGACCCCACGCGAGGACGATGGCCCAGGTGAAGGCTTCTTCGACGTGGGCGGCCTGGCTCGAATCGTGATCGATCCCCGCTTGTCCGAGATGGTCGTGGAAGATCCCGGGAGCGAGAGCGGACGCGACGAGCCATGCGCTGACGGCACATCCGACGACGACGGCGACGAGCGCGAGGAACAGGCGGGTGCCGAAACTCGTCGTGCTGGGGGAGCCGGACGTCATCGCCCTGTTCCCATCCGGTAGCCGACGCCGCGGACGGTGCGCACGAAACGTCCCTGGTTCGCGTCGTCGCCGAGTTTGCGACGCAGATGCCCGATGTGCACATCCACGAGGTGGTCGTCACCGACCCAATTCTGCCCCCAGACGGCCGCGATGAGCTGAGCACGGGTGAACACGACTCCCGGGTCCTGCGCCAGGGCAGCGAGGACGTCGAACTCGGTGCGGGTGAGTGCGACCGGCGTGCCGCGCACGGCGACCTCCCGTCCGTCGACGTCGAGGGACAGCTCCCCGAACGTCCGGGTCTGCCGACTCGCGGACGCTACGACCCGCGCGGTGGTCCGGGGACGACGCAGCATGGCCTGGATGCGGGCCATGAGTTCACGCGGGCTGAACGGCTTCGTCAGGTAGTCGTCTGCCCCGACGGACAGACCGATCAGGGTGTCGACTTCCTCTGTGCGCGCGGTGAGCATCACGACGTACGCGTCGGAGAAGGTTCGCAGCTGCCGGCACACCTCGACACCGTCGAGTCCGGGTAGGCCGAGGTCGAGCACCAGGATGTCGGGGTCGACCTGCCGCGCGAGGGTCACGGCCTCGGATCCGTCGCCGGTGATCGTCACGTCGAAGCCGTCGCGTTCGAGATACGAACCCACGAGCTTCGCCAACGACCCCTCGTCCTCGACGACCATGGCTCGCATCCGGGCGGTCGAGCTCGGGACGGGTGCGGATCCGCCGGAAGGTCCCGTCACACGGGCAGAAGAAGGCATGGGACCCATCATCGTCACCCGCAGAGGTGCTGACGATGCGCCCACAGATCTTGAGCAAATCTTCATGCGATCTCCATCGGATCCCGGGAGCACACCCGCGAGGGTGGACATCATGAACAAGAAGACTCTGGCTGCCGGTGCGATCGCGCTGGCGGTGACGTTCGCAGCGTCGGCGTGCAGTGATTCCGGTGGCGACGAAGCAACCACGGCGACCGCCACTTCGGTCCCGACATCCGCCGAGGCGAACTCCGCGCGGTTCGACCAGGACGATGTGATGTTCTCGCGCATGATGATCCCGCACCATGCGCAGGCCATCGAGATGAGCGACATGCTGCTGGCAAAGGACGGCATCCCGGAGCCGGTGAGGGCGCTGGCCGAGCAGATCAAGGCAGAGCAACAACCCGAGATCGAGCAGTTCGAGGCATGGCTCCAGGAATGGGGCATGCCCATGCACGGGGACGACGCTCCTGGAATGAACGGCCACATGTCCGGCATGCCACCTGTCTCGGACATGCCGGGTATGGACGACATGCCGCACATGGACGGGATGATGAGCGAGCAGGACATGCAGGCACTGTCCGACGCGCAGGGCGTCGACGCTGCCCGCCTGTTCCTGGAGCAGATGATCGTCCACCATGAGGGAGCGATCGAGATGGCGCAGGACGAGATCGAGGACGGGCAGTACCCCGCGACCGTCGAGCTGGCCCGCACCATCGTCGACACCCAGCAGAAGGAAATCGACACGATGCGTCAGTTGTTGACCACTCTGTAGCCGATCCGCGTCGCGGGTTCGTCCCGTCGGCCGAGTCAGGAGCTGTCGATGTCCCAGCAGGTGCACGAACACACGCACGAGCACGAGCACGCCGGTCACGATCGTCACGCGGGACACGGCGCCCACGGCGAGATGTTCCGACGACGGTTCTGGGTCAGTCTGATCCTGTCGGTGCCGGTCGTGGTCTTCAGCCACATGGTCGCCGAGCTCTTCGGCTACCACCTCCCGGATGTTCCGGGTACCGAGTGGATCCCACCGGTGCTGGGCACCGTCATCTTCTTCTATGGCGGCGTGCCGTTCCTGACCGGAGGCTGGGCCGAACTGCGTTCCCGCCGACCGGGGATGATGCTGCTGATCGCGATGGCCATCACGGTGGCCTTCGTCGCGTCGTGGGCCACGACTCTCGAGGTCGGCGGTTTCGACCTGGACTTCTGGTGGGAATTGGCGCTGCTGATCGTCATCATGCTGCTCGGTCACTGGCTCGAGATGCGGGCGCTGGGTTCGGCGTCCGGTGCACTCGAAGCACTGGCCGCGATGTTGCCGGACACCGCAGAGAAGGTCACCGACGATGGTGTCGTCGAGGTGCCGTTGCACGAAGTGTCCCTCGACGATGTGGTGCTCGTGCGTGCCGGAGCGCGCGTGCCCGCCGACGGCACCGTCATCGACGGGACCGCCGAGGTCGACGAGTCGATGGTCACCGGTGAATCCAAGACCGTCACCCGCGACGTCGGCGACACGGTGGTCGCGGGCACCGTCGCCACCGACAGCGCGCTCCGGGTGCGGATCACGGCGGTGGGAGAGGACACCGCGTTGGCCGGCATCCAGCGCATGGTCGCCGATGCCCAGGCGTCCTCGTCCCGCGCGCAAGCGCTGGCGGATCGCGCCGCGGCCTTCCTCTTCTATTTCGCCGCAATCTCGGGTGCTCTCACCTTTGTCGTGTGGACGTTGCTCGGCAATCTCGACGAAGCCGTGGTGCGTACCGTGACCGTCTTGGTCATCGCCTGTCCCCATGCGCTGGGTCTTGCGATCCCGCTGGTGATCGCGATCTCGACCGAGCGCGCAGCGCGCGCGGGTGTGCTCGTCAAGGATCGGTTGGCACTCGAACGCATGCGCACCGTCGACGCAGTGTTGTTCGACAAGACCGGCACCCTCACGCAGGGCAAGCATCAGGTCACCGGTGTCGTCGCGACGGCGGGAACGGACGAGGAGCATCTGCTCGCCCTGGCAGCTGCGGTCGAAGCCGACAGTGAGCACCCGGTCGCGCGAGCCATCGTCGCCGCCGCCGATGCCCGCGTGCCGTCGGCAGAGCGGATGGCGGTGACGGACTTCCGCTCGTTGCCCGGCCGCGGCGTGCGCGCACTGGTCGACGGTGTGGAGGTGACGATCGGCGGACCGTCCATGCTGTCGTCCCTGCAGTTGTCGGTGCCCGACGACGTCGCCGCAGTCACCGACGGGTGGGTGCGACGCGGTGCATCGGTGCTGCACGTTGCCTCCGACGGTCGGGTGCTCGGAGCCGTGGCGCTCGAGGACACCGTGCGCGACGAATCGCGGCAGGCCGTCGACGCCCTGCATGCGCGGGGCGTGAAGGTCGCGATGATCACCGGTGATGCCCAGCAGGTGGCCGACGCCGTGGCCGCCGATCTCGGCATCGACGAAGTGTTCGCGGAAGTGCTCCCGGAACACAAGGACGCGAAGGTCGCCGAATTGCAGAAGCGCGGGCACACCGTCGCAATGGTCGGCGACGGGGTCAACGACGCGCCTGCCCTCGCGCGAGCCGACGTCGGTATCGCGATCGGAGCGGGCACGGACGTCGCGATCGAGTCGGCCGGTGTCGTCCTCGCCGCGAACGATCCGCGAGCAGTGCTGTCGATCATCAAGCTCTCGCACGCGAGTTACCGCAAGATGTGGCAGAACCTGCTGTGGGCAACCGGATACAACGTCGTCGCCGTTCCGTTGGCGGCCGGTGTGCTGGCCTTCGCCGGTATCGCGATCTCGCCGGCCGTGGCCGCGGTGCTCATGTCGGCGTCGACGATCGTCGTCGCGCTCAACGCGCAGACGCTCAGGCGCCTCGATCTCGACCCCGGGCACGCTACCGACGGACGAGTTTCCCGATAACTTCTCTTTTGTTGACGCGCGCGAGCGACACTTCTGTGAGACGATCTCAATCGCATAACGTATCGGAGTCGCTACGGAGGACGCGGCATCGATATACGGGGTTGTCGACGTCCGAGTGCAGGGAGGTGCTCGAGCGTCGAAGCGTCTCGGGGAGGAGACACACTATGAGGGTTCTTCCGTCATGACCACAGTTCGTCACACGAACGACGATGCTGCACATGACCTTTCGCTTATCGACACCAGTACCGGCGCTCCGGCCGGTGCTCGGATGTCCACCAGATGGGGATGGCAGAAGTCCTACGTCAACACTCTGTTCGTCACCGACGCTCTGGTCGTCGTGCTGGCCATTGCGCTCGCGCATGTGATGCGGTTCGGGCAGGATTCGCTCGTCACCATGGACGGCGTCGGAACGCTGAGTTACACGCTGATCTCCGTTGCGTTCGGCGTCGCATGGATCGCTTTCCTGGCTCTTTTCCGTACCCGCTCCAGGCGGGTCATCGGCGCCGGCTTCGAGGAATATCAGCGCGTCGTTTCGGCGACGCTCAATCTTTTCGGCCTCGTTGCCATCGTGGCGCTCATCTTCCGGATGGAGCTTGCGCGCGGCTATCTCGCCATCGCTCTGCCCGTGGGTCTCGCGGGACTGCTGTTCTTCCGGTGGGTTTGGCGACGAGCTGTCGCACGTCGGCGCCGGAAGGGTGAGTTCACGACGTCGGTGCTGGTGGTGGGTGGCGCCCGCGCAGTTCGCCACATGGCCGGCACGTTCCAGCGCCGTAGCGGTGAGGGTTATCGCGTGGTGGGCGTGTGCGTGCCGCGGTATTCCGGTGTGCCGGGCGAGAGTATCGATGTGGACGGACGGAAGATCCCGATCCACGGCGACGAGAGCACCGTCGTCGAAGCGTTGCGTGCTTCGGGTGCCGACACCGTCGCGGTGACCGCCACCGAGACCCTCGGCCACGAGGGCATCCGCGACCTGCTGTGGCAGCTCGAGCCCGAGCGTGCGGATCTGGTGGTGGCGACCGGCGTCGTCGACGTCGCGGGTCCGCGCATCGAGATGCGCCCGGTGGCCGGATTGCCGCTGATCCATGTGGAGAAGCCGAGCTATCACGGTGCGAAGCGCAGCGGGAAGCGTCTGTTCGACCTCGCGTTCTCGCTCGCCGCGCTGCTGTGCCTGGCTCCGGTCTTCGCTGTCGTAACGCTGCTGATCAAGCTCGAGGACGGCGGCCCGATCTTCTACAGGGCCGAGCGCATCGGACTCGACGGAACTCCGTTCGGAATGATCAAGTTCCGCTCGATGGTGCAGAACGCCGACAAGCTGGTCGACCAATTGCTCGATCAGAACGAGGGCGCCGGCCTGCTCTTCAAGATGAAGGAGGACCCGCGCGTCACCCGAGTGGGCCGAGTCCTGCGTCGCTTCAGCCTCGACGAGTTACCGCAGTTCATCAACGTCGTGCGCGGCGAGATGAGCGTGGTGGGTCCGCGCCCGCCGCTGCGCCGTGAGGTGGAAAGCTACGACGGCCGGGTCAAGCGTCGCCTTCTGGTGCGTCCGGGTGTGACGGGCCTGTGGCAGGTCAGTGGCCGGTCGGATCTGTCGTGGGACGAGTCGGTGCGTCTGGACCTGTCGTACGTCGAGAACTGGTCCATGGTCTCCGACGTTCTGATCATCATGAAGACGGTGAAGGCGGTCGTCGCCAGCGAAGGCGCGTACTGATCTTCGGGCGAAACAGTCCTCGCCCCAAGATCAACTTCGCGGTAGTGTCTCAGGCTGTCGCCGTCCCCTGCACGGTGACATCGAACCCCGCCGGAAGGTTACTCGCATGGCCTTCCGGCGGGGCTTCTGTTGTCTGTGGGCACACTTGCGCTGGTCCGGGGAGGTCTACGCCTCGAGCGGCAGGGTGAATTCATCGGGTGATATCCGGCTCGTCAGGTTACGAAACACGAAGTTGGACCGTTGTCCAACTTGTGCAGTGGATTGTGTTCGTACTCCTCGGTTGGGCGGTCGTGTCGATCGCCGTGGCCGTGATCTTAGGGCGAATCATTCGGGTTCGTGACCAGCGCGAGGTCCCGCCACCGTTTCCCGAAGACGGTGATACGCGATGGGAGGACGCCGGTTGAGCCGGTGATAGCTGCCTCGACGGTCTTCAGGCATCCGGGGGCGTTTGCTAGGCGGGTTCGGCGGGAAGCCGACTGTCAACGAGATCTGCGCAGTTCGACGACTCCACCGATGTACAGGACGGTATTTCATGCCTGAGGAAGACGTACACACCACTAAGACCGATCAACTGAAGTTTCAGAATCCGACCACTCGCTACCCGTCCATCTCGCCTCCGAAGCAGGATCAGCCCGAGCCGGGACTCGACGCCGACATGGTGCCGAAGGCCGACATCGGCGAGTTCTCGTATCGAGGCACGGGCCGACTCGAAGGACGTAAGGCACTGATCACCGGTGGAGATTCGGGTATCGGCGCCGCTACGGCCATCGCGTTCGCGCGGGAGGGTGCCGACGTCGCGATCTCGTACCTGCCGGACGAGGAACCCGACGCCAAGAACGTCGCACGCATCATCACCGAGAGCGGTCGCAAGGCAGTCACGCTTCCCGGTGATCTGACGGATGCGTCGTTCTGCTCCGATGTCATCGACCAAGCGGTCGAACAGCTCGGCGGGCTGGACATCCTGGTCAACAATGCCGGCAAGCAGATTGCGGTCGAGGGGCTCGACGACCTGCCCGACGATCAGCTCGAGCAGACCTTCCAGGTGAACATCTTCGCGATGTTCCGCACCACGCGTGCGGCGTTGAAGCATCTGCAGCCGGGTTCGACGATCATCAACACCACGTCGATCGTGGCGTACCAGCCGTCGCCGGCGTTGATCGATTACTCGTCGACGAAGGCCGCGATCAACAACTTCACGAAGAACATGGCGACCCAGCTGGCGGAGAAGGGCATCCGCGTGAATGCGGTTGCGCCCGGACCGATCTGGACGCCCTTGCAGCCCTCGGACGGTCAGCCGAAGGAAGAGCTGCCCGAGTTCGGGCAGAACACTCCGCTCGGACGTGCAGGGCAGCCGACCGAGTTGGCGCCGGCCTATGTGTTCCTGGCATCGCCGGAATCGAGCTACGTGGTGGGAGCGACGATTCACGTCAACGGTGGGATGCCGTCGCCGTAGAACGAGCCGTAATGAACGAGTCGTGCGCGCCAGTGAATCTCCACTGGCGCGCACAATTCGTTCTGGAGTTTCAGACTGCGCTGGATACAGCGTGCCGGTGAGTGCTTCCCCGGGCTGCCGAGATCGGCACGACAGAAGCAACGTCGGCCGAGGTTTCCGCCAGCGCGGCGAGGATCTGCTCGGGACCGGCGCATGTGCTTGCGCACGTGATCCCTCGAGCGCGGAGCTTCTGAAGAGTGAGTGCTTCGGCGGCGGTGCAGTAGCCGTCGAGGATGTCCTCGGTGAGGATCGCGTAGTCCACTTCGCCTTCGAAGGCGGTGATGGTCTCGATCCCCGCGAGGTCGAGGCGCTCCTGCAGTTCTGTCCATCTGTCGAGTGCGACGGTGCTGGAAGGGGTGCCGAGGAAAAGTACCCGTGCCGGTCGGTCCGAAAGCGATGATGTCGTCACAGGCTGCTCCAGGGTGCGAGTAGGTCAGGTGAAACCGAATTGCCACTCCCGGTAGGGAGTTACACCTTCACCTGCGAAATGTGGTGTTTCACACTGTGTACAGGACCTGTTCACCCTCCGCTACCCGGGCAACTATCAGGAAACACGAATGTGACAGAAGTGGTTACGATTCCGCCCAGGCGTTGGGGACTTTCGTCCCGAAATTCTGGTCCAAACACGCGAAAGCGACTAATCCTCCTCGAAGCGTCGGGACCGGCGTTGGCTACGACCTACGGGGAGGCCCGAGCACGACCGCGCCCGGACCAATCCCGAGCGGTAGCGCAGCGAGAACCTCGACCACCGACCAAGCAGTGATCGCAGACGTGCGTCCACTCGACGCCGGGTCGATCGCGTTCTCGAACGTCAGCTCGTACCGGCCGAGCGGCGACTCCCACTCGACGACGTGGCGCGTGTTTGCAGCGGCGGGGTCGGCAACGACCACCACCTCTACCCGATCGAGCCCGAGCGTCGCGAGGGCGAGAGCCACCGACGAGTTCGAGGTTCGCGGAAAGGCCAGGGCGGCTTCTCGCGCCGATCCTCGGAAAACGGTGCGTTCTGCGTCCGGACGTTCTTCGATGCCGAGCGCACTCGGTCGTTTGATCGTGGTGTGGGTGAGGCGTGCATCGCGGCTTCCTGCACGTGTCGCTGCGGCCAGAACATCGAAGCCGCCGATAGCGCCCGTCGGGAGCAATACACGTCCTGGTCCGGAGCCGAACGGTTCCACATCGAAGCCGCGCTCGGCGAAGACGCCGCACGAGCAGACGATGATGTCCTTCCCGCGTTTCACCACCTCAGGTAGCAGCGTCCGAGCGGCGTCGACCGTGGCAGCTTCGACCACAATGTCAGCAGCGTCGAACGCAGCAGCGGCTTCCTCAGGGCTGCTTCGTGAGTTCAACACGGCCGTGAGGCTTACGTCCGGCACCGAGCCGGCGTGCAGAGCGTCGATCACCGTCTGTCCGATCGCGCCGGTCCCAACCACGCACACTGCTATCGGATGACGCTGGATCTTCTCGGGTGCCAGTTGCCTCACATCCTCCGCGGCATACCGCCGCTCGTCTCCACGAAATACGGGCTCATGGTACCGAGAGAAGGGATCGGCGATGTCCGATTCGCAACATGTTTGGGACGCCTTTCGGAAAGCGCGGTTCTGATGATCGGGTAGCGGTCGGACGGGCATCGGATAGCGGCATCTGCCCGTCCGACCGCTGGGCCGCTATGGCGTTGCCGTGGCGAGGTGCCGTCTCATGTTCGGGCCGTCGAGGGCGATGATCTCGGCGCCGGCGACGATCCGGTTGAGGATCGATTCGGCGATGACCGCGTCTTGGAGCGACTTGTACCAATCTGGCGGATCGAACTGCGAGGTCACCAGCGTCGAGCCCCGCCCTTCCCGAGCGGCAAGGATGTTGAGCAGCTCCGCCGCGGTGTGCGGAGCCACCGGCGTGGTCAGGAAGTCATCGAGAACCAGCAGGTCGCAGTTGTGCAGATCAGTGAGGAAGTCCAGCCTGCGCTGCGAGGTCGGCTCCAGCACGGCGAGCCGGTTGGCCAGGTCGTCGAGCCGGAAGAACCTCGCGGTGTAGTACTTTCGGCACGCGGCATTGAGCAGCGCCTGGGCGAGGTAGGTCTTGCCCACGCTGGACTGGCCGAGCACGACGAGATTGCGGGTGGCGTCGATCCATTGACAGCTGGAAAGTCGTGCGATTAGCTCGCGGTTGACGTTGCGGTCAGGCAGGTAGCGGATCTCTTCTACGCAAGCATCAGGGTTTGGCGATCTGGAGGCCTTGAGTAGTTTCTGGGTCCGGCGTTCCTGCCTGGCCGTGATCTCTTTGTCCAGGGCGTGGAAGATCTTCTCCGAGAAGGTCCACTCGTCGCAGGCGGGATCGTTGGCCAAGTCGATGACGGTCTGGCCGAACGCGGTCATCCGCAACTGGGTGAACAGTGGCATGTCGGCGTCGGTGAGATGACGATCAGTCACTGCAGCTCCTCCCGCCCCGCGGTGCCGCTGCTCGGGCCTCCGGTGAGGACGGCGAGGCTGAACTGCTCCGGCCCGGCCAGATGCGCCCCGGTGGTATCTCGCCGATCCGGCGGTACCGCTACAGGCGTTGCGGTCGCCGGCGTCGTCGCTGCGGTCGTGGTGGTGGGTCGAGCGGCGGCCTGGGCCCTCAGGGCCGCCAGCTGCTGCTTGACGGCGGTGTAGCTGATCGCCCGGCGTGAGGTCTCGGAGACCAGCTGCCCGCAGGCCCGCTCGAGCAGCATCTTGTTGTCCCCGCGGGCCAGGGCGAGGATGTTCTGGCACGAGCGGTAGCCCTGAGCCTCGATCCGCTGGCGATCCAGGACCTCACTGATCGCGGCCACGGTGTGCGGTCCGATCTTGTGGGCCTGGCGCACGAAATACGCCCGCGACCACAGGTCCGATGACTGCAGATGCTGCGCGGGAACATGGTCAGGGTCGGTCACGAAGGCGTGCCGCCTACCGGAGACGGCGTGGGAGGCGATGACCTCCCCGCCAGCCATGACAGTGAGCGTGGGGCCGGTGATCTTCACATCGACGTGCTGGCCAGCGAAGGTGTAGGGCACCGAGTACTTCACCGTGGCGATCTCCACGTGGTAATCCCTGTTGACCTTGGACTTCTTCCAGATGACTGGCTGCCAGCGGGCCTCGGGAAGGTCGAACAGTTCCGACTGCTCGTGCTCGGTGAACAGCTCCCGGCGGCTGGTCTTCTGGCCGCGGAACGGGGTCCGGTCGTTGATCGCCTCGACCTCGGCGGCGATCGCCTCGTTCGCATCATCCAGGCTAGCGAACCGCCGATCGGCCAGCCGTCCGATCACCCAGTTCGTCACCACCTTCACCCCAGCCTCGACGTGCCCCTTGTCTGTCGGGCGCACCGGCCGAGTGGGCACGGCAGCGGTCTGGTGATACTCGAGGAAGTCACGGTACTCACGGTTGACCTCGCGGGCCCGGTCACCGCGGGCGATCTGGTTCGACGCCGTCGAGGCGTTGTCCGGGACGATCACCTGCGCCGCGCCGCCGAAGTACTCGAACGCCTGCAAGTGCGCGTCGAGCCAGTTCGGCATCTTCTCGTCCAGGCAGCCGCAGGCGAAGACCATCCCCGAGTACGGCAGCGATGCCACGAACACCGACACTGTGGTCTTGGTGCCGGTGACGGGATCGAAGATGGCCATCTTCGTGCCCGCCCAGTCGACCTGCATCGTGTGCCCGGGCACGTGCGTGATCCGCATCGTCAGCTCGTTGACCTCGACGTACTCGCCGATGATCTGGCAGAACCGCTGGTAGCTGTAGTGCCGCTGCCCCGGCGTGCCGTCAGTGTCGAGGTAGTTGGCCCACAGCACCCGCAGCGGCAGCTTCTTCTTGCCCGTGCGCTTCTTCACGGCAGCCGCCACGTCGAAGGCGACGAACTCCTTCGACGGCGTCTTGCGCCCATCGGCGAACAAGACGTCGATCTCCTCGACGCTGAGCGCCTCGACCTGGCTCGTGGCGGTCAACCCGTGCTCGTGGCAGACCTTCTTCGCCTTCGCGACCGTGCGATGCGAGCAACCCGCGATCGCCTCGATGTCCCGGTAGGACCTGTCCTGCAGCAGTAGCGACATCACCAATCGGTAATCAGTCACCCGTGCCTCCTGTTCGGATCCACGCGCAGCCTGGTTGCCACGCGTAGAACCGACACGAGCACACGAGGACCGGCACCGCTATCCGATGCTCATACTCGCGCTACCCGATCATCAGAACCCTGCTATCCGAAGCACGTCCCTAACACGCAACACCGCAGTGTCTCGCGCAGAACCGCCCAATGAATCGGAATATGTTGCTATGAGGGCAACTACGGCGCCGATGCACCGCCAACGGCGGCAAGCGCGCTCACGCTGCCAAGGGCATCGTCTCCCGGGGCGGAGGGGTAATCCTGTGCGACGCCACTTGGCGGCATGGGCATCGCACTGCACGTCCGAGTTCGTCGTCGGGTAACCAGCCATATTCGTCGCACCGACCGCATCGTGGCGGGAGTTTCGGGCGGGGTGGTTGCAGCGACTGCCAGATTGGGATCCATGCTGCTGCGGAGCGAGCTGGGTCCCACGGTCGATGACGTTCGAGCGCGGCACGGACGAGAGCATCTACGCCGTGAGTGTCAATCGATTGCTCGACGAGGGTGCACTTCGCCGGCGTCAGGGTGTCGAACCGTGCAGATAGGCCAGCCCGGCGGCACGCCGTGGCCAATCGGTCGATGGGAGATGGCTGCTGCTCGCGTGTTGCATCGAAGGTGCGATTTGTCGGGTGGGGGAGTGCCGCAGGTTCATTTGTTGGTTCAAGGACGGTTCGGGTGACCGGGGTGTCACCCCGCTCGGTCGTTCTTGTCACCCCGTGGCGCTTCGTCTTGTCACCTCGTTCAGAGCTGCGGGGTGACGACGTGCCACCCCGCTTCATCGACAGGTTGTAGAGAACTGGGCGACGGTCTTCGCGAGGGATTGTCGCTGCAATTCGCTCTTGATCGCCTTTTGAGATGAGGCCGAGAGCGGCGAGCGCCTTCAGACAACGCTGTACCTGACGCTCGCTGATGCGGGCGTACCCCGCGAGCTTCCGCACGGATGGATACGCATCCGCGCCATGTCGGGACGCGTGATTGGCGAGACCGAGGAGTACCACTGTCAGGGCCGACGCCGAGGGCATGCCGGGAGGAGTAGGGGACGGAATTTCGGCGCGTTCGAGCGCCCAGGTGATCGCTTCGATGAGTAGTGCCCCATAGAGTGGTGTAACTCGGTGGCCGAGATCGTCTGCGATTCCGTGTTGTGCACGGGTGTAGAGCGGCCACCGTGTGATCCTTCGAGTCAACCTTCTACCGAATCCTCGAACGGAGTCATCACGATGACCGCACCTCATATTGTCGACCCTGCAGGCCTGCTTGGCCAAGCCCTCGCCGACGCGTCGCCGGATCTGATGCGCGAGCTACTGCAGACCATGATCAACGCATTGCTCTCCGCCGATGCCGACGCCGTGTGCGGCGCCGAGTGGAACGCCCGCTCGGAACAGCGCACCAACCACCGCAACGGCTACCGCCACCGGCCCCTGGATACCCGGGTCGGCACCGTCGACGTCGCCGTCCCGAAGCTGCGCTCGGGCAGCTACTTCCCCGAGTGGCTGCTCGAGCGCCGCAAGCGAGCCGAGTCCGCGCTGATCACCGTCGTAGCCGACTGCTATCTGGCCGGGGTGTCTACCCGCCGGATGGACAAGCTGGTCAAGACCCTGGGTATCGACTCGCTGTCCAAGTCGCAGGTCTCACGCATGGCCCAGGACCTGGACGAGCAGGTCGCCGCGTTCCGGCACCGCCGCCTGGACGAGGCCGGGCCGTTCACCTTCGTCACCGCCGATGCGTTGACGATCAAGGTCCGCGAGAACAAGCAGGTCGTCAAGGCTTCCGTGCTGCTGGCCACCGGCGTCAACGGCGACGGCCACCGCGAGGTGCTGGGCATACAGGTCGCCACCAGTGAGACCACGGCCTCGTGGAACACCTTCTTCGCCGACCTGGTTGCCCGCGGCCTGGGCGGGGTGCGGCTGGTGACCTCCGATGCCCACGCCGGGCTCATCGAGGCGATCGCGGCGAACCTGCCCGGCGCCGCGTGGCAACGCTGCCGCACCCACTACTCGGCGAACCTCATGGCCGTGTGCCCCAAGTCCATGTGGCCGGCCGTGAAGGCGATGCTGCACAGCGTCTACGACCAGCCCACCGCGGAGGCGGTCAACGCGCAATTCGACCGGCTGCTGGAGTACGCCGAGCACCGGCTGCCCGAGGTCGCCGACCACCTCGGCGACGCCCGCGAAGACCTGCTCGCCTTCACCGCATTTCCCGACGACGTGTGGCGACAGATCTGGTCCAACAACCCCATATCGGTTAACCGGCCCTCCCACGACACGATCACGGTTGCAGCGTGAGGTCCTGAGCCGACGACCGGTTGAGGCGCATGCTGGCGGTGTCGGCTCCGATCGAAAGGCGGCGGACAATGACCGTTCGGGTGCGCATCAGCAGCAACGGGCATGTGATCGACGGCCAATGGGAAGGATGCGCAGCAGCAAACGCGTTCCTGACGCATCTGGCCGGACGCGGATTCAGTTCGGCAACGGTGCGGGCATATGCGTTCGACGTGCTCAATCTGGCCCGATTCCTGCTCGATCGCGACCTCACGGTGGCTGCGGTGACGCCGGTGACGGTGTTCGAGTGGGTCGACTGGCAGAACGTGCACCGCAAACCCCGCCCAGGCATGGCGACACGAGGTGATCGGGGCACTGCGGCATCGACGATCAACCGACGAGTCGCGGCGATACGCGCATTGTTCGAATACCTGGTGATGACCGGGATACGCACCGAAAATCCGGTGCCCTCACCGCGGCGCGGACAGGGACTGCGACCACCAGCGCGAGGACTGCTCGGACACCTCGGGCCGGGCCGACCCCGAGCCGGAGGCAGGCTGGTACGCCAACCGCGGCTACTGCCCGAGTCCCTCGACGCCGACGCGATCGAGCAGTTTGCGGCGTCGCTGCGCACCCATCGGGATCGAGCGATGTTGTGGGCGATGCTGTTCGGCGGGCTGCGCAACGCCGAGGTGCGATCCCTGCGGTTGGCAGACGTCGATTTCGGCCAGCGACGACTCCGGGTGCTCGGCAAAGGCTGCAAGGAACGGGTGGTGCCGGTCGATGCGGTGTTCTTCACCGAACTGTCGGCCTATCTGCGCCTCGAACGGCCACCGGGGTTGGCGACCGAGGAGTGTTTCGTGGTGCTGCGCGGCCCCACCGCGGGGGCGCCGGTGACCGAGGCGGGACTGCGGTCGCTGTTCCGGCGGCACCGGGACCTCTCCGGTGCGACGAGGGTGCGTCCGCACCGATTGCGCCACACCTACGGCACCGAACTCGCTGCCGCCGGAATCGATCTGATGGTGCTGCGAGAATTGATGGGGCATGTGTCTCCGGACACCACTGCCGAATATGTGCATTTGTCGGTCGAGCAGCTCGCCGCCGAATACGGCGCGGCCCGCGCCAGTCTCGCCGGAACACGACAATGAGCACCGCGGTGGTTGCGACGGTCGTCCTGCCGGCCGGACCGGGTGCGGTGCTCACCGACTACCTCGAGCACGTCGCCAGCCTCGGGCTCAGCGACAGGTCGGTGCGCGCTCGCACCCTCATCGCGACCACCTTCCTCACCACGCATCCGGACTTGCGGGACTGGATGACCCGACCCGCTGCCGACCGGCTGGCCGAACTACGCCGCACCGGGGCCTGGCCACTGCTGTGTCACCTCATCGGACGCGGCAACCTGCGGCTCGACCTCGAACTCGCGGCCGTCAAGAACCTCACCGGACTCGGCCGGGCCGTCGAGGACCGCGACCCGGACGGGTTCGCCGCGGTCCGGGCCGCCGGCCTGGTTTTGGGGTGGACACCGCAATGGGTCGAGACCGTCCTCGGCGAGTGCCTGGCGGTGCTGCTCGCCTGGCACGGCGGTTCCGTCAGCGGTGTGAGCGCCGAGACCGTCGGCGAGTTCGACGCCGCATTGGCTGCCACACAGTCAATCCCGGATACATCGAAACGCGCCTACCGCAACCGTATCGCGGGACTGCGACAAATGCTGTTTCAGGCCCGCATCGTCGACACCCCACCACGGCGCCGACCGTGGGCCCGCACCTACGCCCAACGCTTCGCCGACGCCCCGATGGCCGATCCGATCCGCGAGGCCCTGTTGCGTTACGTCACCGTCCGGGCATCGGTGCTCCGCCCGAAATCGGCCGAATCGCTGATCAACGACCTGCTGCCGTTCGCGGACTACCTCACCACCAACCATCCCGAGGTCACCTCCCTCGAGGATCTCGACCGCAGTCACATCGAGGGCTTCCTCGTCTGGAATCGCACCCGCACCTGGCGTGGGCAACGCGCCGCTGCCGGGGCCGGGCGCATCATCTCCAAGGCCGTGATCCAATCGACGGTACTGAGCGTGCGCAACCTGCTCGAGGACATCACCGAATGGGGCTGGGAGCAGGCCCCACCGCGCCGTCTGGTCTTCGCCGCCGACGTCCCGAAACTCGACCAACCGCTTCCGCGGGCATTGCCGCCCGACATCGATGCTGCGGTGATGAATGCGGTTTCCCAGCTGGATGATTCGTTCGCTCGTATCGGGTTGACGGTGCTGCGCGGAGCCGGTCTGCGGGTCGGGGAGCTACTGGATCTCGAGCTCGGCAGCGTCATCGATTACGGCCCGGCCGGGACCTGGCTCAAGGTTCCGTTGGGCAAGCTCGCCACCGAACGCATGGTCCCGCTCTCGGCGACCACTATCGCCGCGTTGGACGAGTGGACCGGCGGGCGTGGTATCTGTCGGCCATTGCCGCATCCCCGCACCGGAGAGTTGACCGATTTCCTGTTCGTCGCACACGGCCGCCGTCTCAGCCAGACCCGGCTGCGCAACGGTCTGCTCGCTGCCGTCGAGGCTTGCGGACTGCGTGGGGCCGGGGGTGCGCCGTTGGTGGTGACCCCGCATCAGCTGCGGCATACTTGGGCCACCGAACTCGCCAACGCCGGGATGAGCCTGCAGGCGTTGATGGCGTTGCTCGGGCATGTCACTCCGCAGATGACTTTGCGTTACGCCACTTTGGCTTCACCGACGTTGCGGGATGCCTATGACCAGGCGATGGGCAAGATGCGGCGGCGGTTCACGCTCACTCCGGTCGGCAAACCGATCGTCCCCGACGCGGTGAGTTGGCTCGGCAGTGAGATGCTCAAAACGCGTGTTGCCCACGGTTACTGTTCCCGTCACGAGAGCGCGGGTGCGTGTCCCTATGCCAACATCTGCGAGACCTGCGACAACTTCGTCACCGGACCTGAGTTCCGCGGCGCGCTCGAGGCGCAACGCACCGACATCCAGGCTCTCGAGGTCGATGCTCGTGACCGTGGATGGCCCGATGAAGCTGCCCGGCATCATCGTGTCGCTGAGGCGTTGACCGACCACTTGCAGCGTCTCGATCGCTGATTCGATGTGAGATCAGGGTTGATCTCATCCCTGAGGGCCGGATAACCGAGCGGCTCAACCGCGAGATCCGCCGCCGCACCGACGTCGTGGGCATCTTCCCCAACCGGGATGCCATCGTCCGCCTCATCGGCGCCGTCCTGGCCGAGCAGACCGACGAATGGGCCGAAGGCCGCCGATACCTCGGCCTAGAAGTGCTCAGCCGCTGCCGGCTCACCCTGACCACCAACACCGACACCAGCCAGGCGACGGAGGTGAGCACCGATGAACTGATGCAACTACCCGCCTGACCACCAACGAAGGATCAAAAACGAGTTACACCACTACCAGGGGCTTGACCCTTCGATGCTCACGATGTCACCTGCACATGAGTATGCTGACGCATGTTCGACTCCTCATTAGTCGGACATCCGGCCCGTCGCGATGCCAGTCGCGGCGGGCCATCTGTTTTGAATTGTTCGCACACCCGTTCGGGTGTGGTTGATCATCTTGGCATCGGGACTGAGGGGGCGTCAACGGTCTCCGGTATGGACGACGCGTCTCAGGAAGGCGCAGATCGTCCCTCGTTCGGATGAAAGATGTGAGTGATTCAAGAAAATGACGTAACGGAAGAATCGGACGCGGCGAAGATGCAGTGTCAGTGCATCTCCGATTGGGGTTCCATGAGTGAGCATCCATTGGTCGACCACACGGCCGATACGATCCAGTTCCAGCGCGTCGATGACGGTACGTTACGTCGCCACGCCCGTGCGTCTGTCGGGCCGGGGGTCGATGGTGCGGACCGGCTGCGATCCTCGGCCGGTCGTCCAGCTTCGAAGCGGGTCGTGTTCAAGGAGAGGAATGGCCCAAACTGGTGGCTTATCACCGCGATCGTGGCGTTGATAGCAGCGGTTGCGTTGTTTGCCGGAGGCGTGGCCGTGAATCAAGCTCGTGATTCGACACCGACGTATCAGTCTGTCTACGTTCCGGAGAACGTACTGGGCGGATCGCAGAATTAGCTGCGCCAACGCCAAACGTAGCGAGACCCGCCGGCAAAGGGGAGGAGCCAGCGGGTCTCAGTTGCCGCCAATTCCCCGAGAGAGGAAGAGGCGTGTTGCGGGGAGGCAACACATTTGAGAGTTTAACCAGAATCGGTGCCATGCGGCACATTGAGGTAGGGACCTAAGTCCCATCGTTAGGACTTGACCGCATCTTGCTCAGTTGGCGCCTGAGGTATCCAGATCCAGCCGCTCTTGAAGCCACTTCCGGAGTCCATCGCCGTATTCCTCGCTATCGAGTGCCGCATCGACGGCTGCGCGGAGGTAGCCACCCGGGTTCCCTAGATCGTGGCGGGTGCCTCGATGTACGACGACGTGGACTGGGTGACCTTCTTCGATCAGCAGCGCAATCGCGTCGGTCAGTTGGAGTTCCCCCCCTGCGCCCGGCTTGATCCGACGTAGGGCATCAAAGATCTCGCGGTCCAACAGGTACCGGCCGGCGGCGGCTAGTGTGGACGGAGCGTCGGCAAGCGCCGGCTTCTCAACCATGCCGCGAACTCGCAACACATCCGGATTTGCGACGTTGGGCACTTCTTCGACCTCGAACACGCCATACGAGCTCACCTGGCTCTTCGGAACGTCGATGGCGCACAGCACGCTTCCTCCGCGCTTGGCGCGGACACGAGCCATCGTTTCCAGGATGCCGCTCGGTTGCACGAGATCGTCCGGGAGAAGAACGGCGATCGCGTCCTCATCCGGCTCCAGAGCAGCTTCCGCGCAACCGACAGCATGACCCAGGCCGAGCGGCTTCTCCTGGACAACCGATTCAACCGTGAGCAGATTGGGCGCCCGTCGTACTTTCTCGAGCAGTTTGAGCTTGCCCTTCGCTTCGAGGTGCTCCTCGAGGTCGAAGTCGTCGACGAAATGCGCGACGACTCCGTCCTTTCCAGGAGACGTCACGATGAGAAGTCGCTGAGCTCCCGAACGGGCAGCTTCCGTCGCGACCAGTTCGATGCCCGGCGTGTCGACCACGGGCAATAGTTCCTTCGGCACTGTCTTCGTGGCTGGCAGGAAGCGAGTTCCCATCCCCGCCGCCGGTACCACGGCCGTTCGAAATGCTTTACGCAATCCTGCTTCTTCTTTCATGGTTCTACCCTCGCCTCCCCTGTCGAGCGCATGACCGCGCCGGAATACCCGCGATTGCACGGTCTAAACTTTGAACAACGGTGAGATAGATCTCACCTTTCGGATTCCGGCCTGGATTACCGCGAAACATGGTGGTCGGTAACCGCAGTCTAGGGGTCGGTCATAGGGTTCGCGAATCGGGGAATGCACTGAAAGTGCAAGATAAGTGGGAAGATTGCCTCGAACACGGCATCGAAGCATTGAATGATCGACCGAAGCGTCGCTGCGCCACAAGCTCAACTAACGTCCGATCTGGACGACTGTTCAAGCTGCCATATCTGGTAAGTAACGTTACAGTCTCAAAGAGCGTTTTCGCATAGGAGCGGCACGCATACAACTGGAGGAACTGCGCCCGACTGGGCACGCCACGGGCAGGTCGCGCGACCGGGGAGGGTACGCGGACTGGGTCCGGCGTTGCTTATTCGTGGAGCAGTGCATGTCTCGGGGAGGAGACAACGATGAGGGTAGTTGGGCTATGACTGCCGTCGGGGAGGCGAGTCACGGCGTACCCGATGCACTCGTGGGGGATAGCGTCAATCCCGTTCGCAGGCACCACCAGCAGATGTGTCCGCCAAGTCGTCGAACCTGGCAGCGGTCCTATATCAAACGATTGATTTGGTCCGATGCGATTGTCGTTGTACTTGCTGTAGTTGTCGCCCACAGTGTCCGTTTCGGACAGGGCGACCTCATGAGTACGGAGCCGGTCTCTGAGCTTCGCTACACGCTCATCTCGGCGGGGCTTGGCGGTCTCTGGCTGAGTACTCTCGCGCTTTTCCGTACCAGGTCACCACGTGTCATTGGTGCAGGTCACAGCGAGTACCAACGCGTCGTTTCAAGTACTGCTCGGTTGTTCGGGTTCATCGCCATCACTGCACTCGTATTCCGCTTGGACCTGGCACGTGGCTATCTTGCGATCGCGTTGCCGGTGGGTCTTGTCGGCTTGCTGCTGTCGCGGTGGTTGTGGCGGAAGGTGATCGCGCGCAAGCGTGCTCGGGGTGAGTTCCAGACGTCGGTGCTGGTGGTCGGTGGTGCGCGGGCGGTGCGGCACATGGCGAGCACCTTCTCCCGGAAGGACGGGGAGGGTTACCGCGTCGTCGGTGTCTGCGTGCCCCGCTATTCGGGTGCGGCCGGGGATGTGATCGATGTCGACGGCCGGGAGATCACCATTTACGGTGACGAGCATTCCGTCGTCGAGGCACTCAAACTCTCGGGGGCGGACACGGTCGTGGTCACCGCCACCGAAACCCTGGGCAGCGACGGTCTGCACGATCTGATCTGGCAGCTCGAGCCGCTCGACACCGACCTGGTCGTCGCCACCGGTGTGGTCGATGTAGCCGGTCCGCGGATCGAGATGCGCCCGGTCGCCGGTCTGCCGCTCATCCACGTCGAAAAGCCCAGCTACCACGGGGCCAAGCGCTCGGGGAAGCGGATCTTCGATCTGGTCTTCGCCGGCGCGGCGCTGGTGGCCCTGGCTCCGGTGTTCGCGGTCGTCGCCTTGCTGATCAAGCTCGAGGATCGGGGTCCGATCTTCTACAAGGCCGAGCGCATCGGCATCGACGGCACGCCGTTCGGGATGATCAAGTTCCGGTCGATGGTCACCAACGCCGACACGATGGTCGACACCCTGTTGGCGCAGAACGAGGGTGCCGGCCCGTTGTTCAAGATGAAGGACGACCCGCGCGTCACCCGTATCGGCAAGATCATGCGCCGGTTCAGCATCGACGAACTCCCGCAGTTCCTCAACGTCATTCGCGGCGAGATGAGCGTAGTGGGTCCGCGTCCGCCGTTGCGGCGTGAGGTGGAGGCCTACGACGGTCGGGTCAAGCGGCGGCTGCTGGTGCGCCCCGGTGTGACCGGGCTCTGGCAGGTGTCAGGTCGGTCGGATCTGTCGTGGGACGAGTCGGTGCGGCTGGATCTGTCGTATGTGGAGAACTGGTCGATGGTCTCGGATGTGTTGATCATCGGTAAGACCGTCAAAGCAGTGGTTTCAAAGGACGGCGCATACTAGGACCACAAATGAAGGTACAACATCGGAAATTCCGATTACGCGTACGACGACGAAAATGCTCCCTCAAAGCAACTCATTACTCTGATGAGCGAATCAACACACGACTAAGACTTAAGGACACCTTGAATGACCTGCAAGATGGCTGTTTTCGGGACGGGCTACCTCGGAGCAACGCACGCAGCATGTATGGCAGAACTCGGCCACGAAGTACTTGGGGTCGACGTCGATGTCGACAAATTGGCCAGGCTTGAAGCCGGCGAAGTCCCCTTCTTTGAACCGGGCCTGGACGAGGTCCTCAAGCGAAATATCGACGCGGGACGCCTTCGCTTCACCACGTCCTACGAGGAAGCGGCCGAGTTTGCCGACATCCACTTCATTGGCGTAGGTACCCCCCAGAAAAAGGGCGAGTTTGCCGCCGATCTGTCTTATGTCGAGGCTGTGGTTGATTCACTCGCACCGTTGTTGACTCGACCCGCCGTAATTTTCGGAAAATCCACGGTACCGGTTGGAACTGCCGCTCGTCTAGGAGCCCGCGCGAGGCAGCTTGCTCCCGCCGGCGACGAAGTAGAGGTTGCATGGAATCCCGAGTTTCTCCGAGAAGGATTCGCAGTAAAGGACACCCTGCATCCGGACCGGATCGTTCTTGGGATCGACCCCGTACGCTCTCACCGCGCAGAGGACGTCGCGCGCGAGGTCTACGCGCAGCAACTCCAGGAGGACACGCCTTTTCTGGTGACTGACCTCGCGACCGCTGAGTTGGTTAAGACTGCAGCCAATGCATTCCTTGCTACAAAAATCTCGTTTATCAACGCGATGGCCGAGGTCTGCGAGGCGTCGTCAGCAGATGTGACTGTCCTTGCAGACGCCATCGGCCACGACGCACGCATCGGCCGGCGTTTCTTGAATGCAGGAATTGGGTTCGGTGGCGGATGTCTTCCCAAGGACATCCGCGCATTTATGGCGCGCGCTGGCGAACTTGGGGCTGACCAGGCGCTCACCTTCCTGCGTGAAGTCGACAACATTAATATGCGTCGGCGTACCCGCATGGTGGAACTCGCAAAGGACGCAGTCGGTGGCTCGCTCCTGGGTACCCGGATTGCAGTGCTCGGTGCAGCTTTCAAGCCGGACTCGGACGACGTGCGCGATTCGCCAGCATTGAACGTGGCGGGTCAGATTCAGTTGCAGGGGGCCGCCGTCACGGTCTATGACCCGCAAGCGATGAAAAACTCGATGGCACTTTTTCCGACTTTGAGTTATGCCTCAAGTGCGGTTGAAGCTTGCCGAGGAGCAGACGTCGTCCTGGTCCTGACGGAGTGGAACGAGTTCCGTCAAATCGTTCCGCAGGCCCTGGGCAATGTCGTCCGGAACAAGCACGTTATCGACGGACGGAACTGCCTGGACCCCGCTGCCTGGCGAACTGCAGGATGGACCTATCGGGGCATGGGAAGGCTCTGAACGCGCATGAGCATCGAATCGAGATCGCAAGGTACGTCTCCCGCCGACCAAGCGGAGGACGCGCAACGAATAGCGGTCGCAATAGCTACATTTCGACGCAACGACCTCTTGCTGGAGCTGCTGAACTCGCTAGAGTCCGCAACGGAACGCCACGCCATGCATGTCATCGTCGCGGACAATGACCCGGAGGGGGGCGCGAAGGAAGTTTGCTCAGACCACCCACTGAAGCCTGATTACATCCATGTCACAGATCCAGGGATCGTTCCCGCCCGGAATGCTTCCCTGTCAAAAGTATCGTCTGACGATGACTACATCGCCTTTGTAGACGATGACGAAACGGTCTGTCCGCGATGGCTCGACATGCTGGTTACTACCGCCGCAACGCACGATGCTGACGTCGTTGCTGGGCCTGTCGTATCCGAGTACGCAGAGGGTACGAGCCAATGGGTCGTGCGCGGGAACTTCCATCAACGTCCCCGGCAGCAAACTGGGACACCCGTGAGCCTCGCTGCTACGAATAATTCTCTAGTGCGCCGTACTGCCCTCATGTCCCTCGAAAACCCACGTTTCTCGTCAGATTTCTCGGAGACAGGCGGTAGTGACTCGGAACTATTCTGGCGAATGGGACAGAATGGCGCTCGCTTCATCTGGTGCGACGAAGCTGAAGTTACGGAACTTGTCCCCCTCGACCGGTCGACCTTCAAGTGGATATTTCGACGGGGAATCCGTCTCGGAAACGTCTACGGTCGCCTACTGCTACGCGAACACGGAAGGCTGTACGTTTCCCTCGCAGGTATAGCGCGAATTGGTCTGGGCCTCGTGAAGGTGACTGGTGACTTAGCGTTAAGAAGAGCGATCATGCAGTCGGGTATATCTACGCTTACGCGAGGGATCGGAATCCTGGGAGCGCAGAGCCGAAAGCTCATTCACGAGTATCGTCGTAGCTAGAACAATGCGAGAGTTATGAAGGAGAAGGGTCGGATCAGTTGACGGGCGAACCCGGGCTAGGTGCCGCTGCAGCCAAAGGCGGCGCTATAACTCTTGGAATACAAGCTGTCCGAATCGTCATTAATCTGTCGACCATTATTATTCTGGCGCGGATGCTCGCGCCTGAAGACTTTGGTCTGGTCGCCATGGTCGTTGCGATCGTCGGCATCGCCGAGATTATCCGGGACTTTGGCTTGTCAAATGCGGCCCTCCAGGCGGCAAACCTATCACAGGCGCAAAAGACAAACCTGTTCTGGATAAACACGAGCCTTGGCGCGTTCTGTTCGGTAACGATCTGCCTCGCCGCCTCTACGATCGCCGCATTGTACGGTGACGCCCGACTAGAGCAAATTGCGTACGCATTGTCAGGCATATTCTTGCTGAACGGAATGACCACACAATTCCGTGTCGAAATTAACCGCCGTCTGGAATTTGCCAAACTCGGTGCAACTGATTTGATCCCCCAGGTCATGGCGCTGATGATCGCTATTGTCGTCGCGCAATTGGGTGGAACCTACTGGGCCATCGTAGCGCAGCAGTTGACTATTTCATTGACAGCGCTCCTAGTCTCGATTTTCTACGCCCGTTGGATGCCTGGCTGTCCATCGCTGCGCACCGGCAATGTGCGAGACCTCGTCGCCTTCGGGTTAAATTTATCGGGTACGCAGGTCCTAGCATATTTTGCGCGGAACGCCGACAGTTTCTTGATCGGCCGCTTTATCGGACCGACAGCACTTGGACTCTATGATCGAGCGTTTCAGCTTCTCATGGCCCCAATCAACCAGATTAACGCACCGCTTACGCGGGTCGCTGTGCCGATTCTAGCTCGGGTGAGGGAATCTCCTGAGAAACTGCGGCAATATCTGCAGTACGCGCAGCTCGTCAGCGGGTACGTTACTGCCAGCTTATTTCTATTTGTCGCCGGCCTTTCGGAAGCGTTGATTCTTCTTCTCTTTGGCGAAAAGTGGCTACCAGCTGCAGGAATACTCTCAATCTTAGCGCTGGGCGGAGTATTCCGATCCCTAATGCAGGTGACGTATTGGATCTTTCTGTCGACTGGCAACGCAAGAGCGCAGTTCCGACTCGATACGATCGCGCAGCCTCTCATTGTTGTCTCCTTGGTTATCGGGGTTTCCTTCGGTCTAACCGGAGTGGCGGTCGCTCATTCAATCGCGTATGCGATCTACTGGTCCGCCGGCCTTTGGTGGGCAGGACATGTCACCGGACTACGTACTAAACTACTATTGATAAACGCCTTGCGGATTGTGGCATGGATAGGCGTTCCGATTGGACTCATAGCGGCGGCGGTTAATCAGATAAATATCAACCCCGCGTTGCGCATCGGTACGGGAATTCTTCTGTGCATGATTTGGTGTTTACTTGCTGTGGCTATATCGCGGTCAGTACGGGAGGATGCGCAGGTGTTCCGGCGGGCCTACAGTGTAGTTAAAGGGACACGATGATGACCAATATTGTGCGCCAGCAGTCGCGCACGTTTTCAGGGGATCGATCCGCATGGAAACATCTCGCAGCTACTCTTTCGGAAGCTGCAATCGAGCGTATGTCCCCGAATGGATCTCAAATATTCATGACATCTCGAACGAGCGGTCATGGTCGCGCGGCAGACGGAATGGAGGGCTTTGCACGTGCGATGCTTACGTTCGCATTTGCGCATGCCGACGATGCAGATCACAACGAGGCGCGGTTCGCTTTTCAGGCCGACAGATTTGGTAGTGGAATCCGTGCAGGTCTAGACCGAATAGGAAAACGAGACGGCTGGCTGCCTGTCGAGGACTACGGACACGGCCTCGTCGAATCCGCTTCCATATCTGTCGCACTGAGAATCTTGAAAAGCTCACTGTGGTCAAATCTGGATCCGTCGATTCAGGCGAAGGTCATCGATTATTTTACCGCGTCATTAAGTCATAAATATTACGAAAACAACTGGATATTGATCCGAGCGATCACCGCGGGTTTTGTCTCAGACGTTACTGGTGATACGTCATTCGCCCAAAAGGCTATATCGGATGCTATGACCCGCCTCGATGAATGGTACGTCGGAGCGGGGTGGTACTCGGATGGGCCGGGAAGAATTTTTGATTACTATAATTCTTGGGCTCTGCACTACTATCCAGCCTTGTTCCGAGTTCTGTACGGCGATTACGAGGGGTCAGAAGTAGTTATGAGGCGGTTAGCCTCCTACTCCGAATCTCTGCGGGCGATGATAGCGGATGACGGCGCGCCGATCTACTTTGGAAGGTCACTAACTTATCGATTCGGGTTACTTTCTGCGCTGTCACTTCACGGCTGTATCAATAGTGGTGGAGTGAGTCCCGGTACTTGTCGCGCGGTTGCTAATCGAACCATTTCGTACTTCCTTCGAAACGATGCTGTGGATGGCCGGGGGCTATTGCAGCTTGGCTGGCATCAACGTAATACGGGCATTGCGCAGAAATACTCCGGGGGAGCGGCGTCCTACTGGGCTTCGAAAGCTTTCAGCTGCCTTTTGTTTGGCCAGGACAACCCCTTCTGGAGCGACGAGCCCGTCACGTCGGAATGTGAACCCGTGACCGCACTGAACGGCCCGAACATGTTGATTGTTCGCTCTAGTTCTGGGACTGCTCGCCTAACAAACCACGGTTCTTATAGAGCGCGCTCTGAGGGATCCGAGAAAGAATCCGAGGAGAAACTATACTCGCGCCTGGAATATTCATCGCATGCGTCCCCTGCAGGTGGGGCTTCGATGAAAGACAACTCATTTGTGCTCAATCGAGCGGGAGCGGCGTCGATAAGAGGCATGATTATCCCCGACGCCCAAGGAGACTGTTGGGCATCGTCGTACTCGTACCTCCGTTTTCCGAAGAAGTTTGCCAACGAGACTCTCTCAACGAAACTTGGACGCCGAGTACCGCTTCTGCGATCAGTTGTTAGCAGTGATTTATTGATGGCGGTCTCGACCATTGTTAGTCCCGAGTGGAGCGTGCATATCTGTAAACTTCAGGGGTCTTCCTACGGAAATACGCTCACATTTGGCGGGTGGGCGGTGCCTGATGCAGGTGTCACGATTGACCCCGACTCGCGCTCTTGCCTGACCTACAACGAGAGGATGGAGGCGGAAGTAGTCGACCTAATTGGAGGTGGCGAACTTGCTGCCGCTGATTCCGCTACGCCTACTCCATTCGGCAACCGCTCGTTGATTGGGTCGATCACGTGGAGGCTCCACAGTAGCGACCCGCTCTTCGTAGTGGCGACGCGCCTAACTCAACGGACGGCGATAGGTAAGGTGGACCGTCCGGGTCGCCCTTTGCTGAGGGACGTAAGTTCGAACGGGGTCACTATTGAGCTGGATAAGGCCTCGATCTTTGAGGTATCTATCGGGCAGTTGGTTAGCGCCAGCAAAAGTTACGAGAAGAATCCATCGGGAATCTTCCATGTCAATCGCCACAAGAAATGACTCATTTTAGGGATGGTATGACGGCGAAACCGGATGGCGCGCACTCGCGCCGAGCGTACTACTTGTTCTGCCTCAAGGAAGATTTGCGCGCTCACAATCTAAAAAAATGGCGATTCGATTACACATTTCGCCATCCGGAACTTTATTATCAGCGCATTATGCGCAAGGTCGAGTATGTCAAAGGGAGTCCCAACCCGCTGCATAGGATTGTTCTTCCATTCTGGCAATATCGGTTGAAGCGGCTTTCCGTTCGTACCGGAATTTCGGTCCCTCCGGGGGTTTTCGGCCCCGGTCTGTCAATCGCTCATTACGGCAGTGTTGTTGTGAACCCAAATGCGCGGGTGGGAAGTTACTGTAGAATACACTCCGCGACGAATATTGGACTATTCGACGGCTCTGCGCCCGTCCTCGGCGATCGCGTATACATTGGGCCGGGCGCGGCAATTTACGGCGGAGTGAAGATTGGTGACGGAGTTGCGATCGGCGCGAATGCCGTTGTGAATAGTGACGTTGAATCCAATGTGACTGTGGCGGGTGTTCCGGCGAAAGTCGTTTCACGGAAGAACTCTGATCGTATGCTGCCCGGATGGTTTCCTCCGGCCGAATCTTCGCAGGAGGATAAATGACTATTTCTATGCTTGCGTTTCCGATGCATGGACAGCGGAAGCTGGTCCTTGAAGGCTATCGAACGCGCGATGGGCATTTGATCGAATGGTTCGGCAAAAAACTGGCGGGCCAGGGGCACGTAGGTGTTATCTCGCGGCCGGAGCCTCGGTTCCTTCAGCCTCGAGGACGTTATTCCGCGACTGAGATTGCCGAGAATACTGTTGATTATTCGAGATTTGTTTGGTCTGTTCCTGACCCCAGAGATCGCCGGCGGTGGTGGGTGAAGAGCAGTGCCAAGTATCGCGTACCGGCGTGTAGTGGCGATACTCCGGCTATTGCTTGGAACCCGTTCGCAATTATGTCCGACGACGTGCGCACTTTAGTAAGTCGGTCGGGGCGAATGTGCTTCGACTTGCTTGACGATTGGACTGTGCATTACGCATTTGAGGGAATTCGGTCGGAAGTGGTCGAAGCGTATCGACGAATGTTCGATGCAGCTTCGGTAGTGACAGCCAATTCGGAGGCAACGCTCGAATTGGCACATCGATTTGGCCGGGATGATGCCCACCTATTGTTGAACGGTTGCGATCCCGAACGATTCTCTGCTGAGGTCTATGCCGAGGGCCCAACGACGGTAGGATATGTGGGGAAAATCGGAAAGCGACTCGACCTCAACCTCATTTTATCGGCAGCGCGCGAACTATCAAACGTGCGGTTCGTTTTTGCCGGACCGATTCTCGACCGTGAGTATCGAGATCCTATGAAGAAGATGGATAACATCGAGCTACTCGGTGACGTGCACTACCGAGACGTCCCAGAACTGCTCACGAAATTCGATGTAGGTTGGGTTCCCCACCGTACGGGCGAGGGGGAAGTGGGTGGTGACGTCATCAAGACGTACGAGTATCGCGCCGCGCAGTTAGTGGTGTTGTCGACCCCTGTCCTCGGTTCCGGGCGAGGGCTCGAACACGTACATTATCTTCCCGCGGGTAAGCACATCGATTGGCTTAAGCAGGTGTTCGAGAACGGACCCCGTGTCCCGCGCCGTGTGGGCGCTCTTCCGAGCGATATCAGCTGGTCGTCAAAGGCGGACTTCATTCTAGACAGGTTGGCATGATGACCGTCGCTGACATATGTGAAGGAGGGCGGTCCTAGTGGCTAATCCCATCACGATGATTCCGACGGGGCCTCGACTGCTCTTGGTCCTGGGTGTGGTCCTGGTTGGTTTTGCCGGGGCGCTGGCGACGTACGCACCAGTATGGATCCTCTTGCTATGCACCGGGGTTCTCGGGTTGATTTGGGTTTTGCGGAGTAACCCCGCCCATACGCCCCCTCGATGGTTAGTAGCTTTTATCGTAGTTCTTGTTTTTGGCGAGCTTCTGCCCAATGCAAGCGGCATCGTGATTCAGATGCTGGCACTTGTGGGTGGCTTTGTCTATTGGGTAACGAGGCCGAAAGAGGAGCGACGAGGTGGTCGTGTCGTCTTCTGGGCGCTAACGATAGTCGCGTTTTGGGCTGTTCTGTCTCTTCATCCGAATATTCCATCTGCGATGGTGGGAGTTCAAGGCTTTGCGAAATCGGCGCTCGCAGTGGCTGGCGTCGCGTGGGGGTGTGCGATTCCTAGCCAGCAGCGGGATCGTATGGAGAAAATTATCGTCGGCGCTGTATCTGCGGGAATTTTAGTTTCTATCGTAGCTCATTATTGGATTCCGCAGATCAGTGATCTTGCTTCTCGTCGAGCGGACGTATATACCGGCATGCTTCTCGGAAACGAACGTATGCAAGGAATTTTTGCCGGCCCGTTCCATGTTGCTATCGCCGGTCTATTTCTTATTTCGTGGGCGCTTGTCCGTTATCGCACATGGCCTAGGTTGGCGTTGCTAATTGGAGCCGTAGGGCTTGTTGGCGGATATTTGAGCCTCGTCCGTACGGCATATGTTGCTCTCGCGCTTGTCCTACTTGTCTATGTGGTAATCGCAGGTAGCTTCGCGGCGTCCACGCGTCGTATCGCCATTGCCCTCCTCGCAGGGACTGCCGGCGTAGCAATCTTCTCAATGTTCCCTGCTGCTCAGTCACTGGGCGGTGTGGCTGGAACACTTGTTGATTTCCAAAATGATTCCCGGTTCTTGAATCGTCTGCCTGGATACGGTCGCGCACTTGAGATGGTTGGAGAATCGCCCTTCGTTGGCTGGGGGGCGGGTTCGGCTGGCGATACTCTCGGGACGGAGTTTCCACCAGGATTTACGCATGTAACTGCGCATAATCTGGTTCTGAAGATTGCTGTAGAAGGTGGTCTGGTAGGAATCGTTCTTTGGGTCTGTTTGATTGTTGCCGTCTTTGGGGCTATTACGTGGGGGTCAGAGCGAGCGCAGGTCGCAGTCTTGTGCCTCGTTGCGATGTTTGGACTTGGTTTGACTGGGTCGGCTATTGAGGCTGCGCCGATCTCCTTCTTCATATTCTTCATGGTCGGTCTGGCATGCCGATCTAGCGAGCAGAAGATCGATTTTGCTCCGTCGCAGGTATCAAAATCGACCAATGCGGACCAGAGTATTCTGACTAGATAGTTCGTTGTGCGGGAGCGCAACATTGCGGTGTTGCTCTGGGGGATGTGTACGTGCGTTGAACGGTGTTCGATCAGGTTGCGACGCATGGCGGATCCTCGACCATAGGGAGGGCGTCGCACAAGGAAGACTGACGTAGCGGAACCGGAGTCGTTCATCCGTTAGCGATGCCGGGTTTCGGCAGCCATGCCGGCCAGCGTCTCAGGTAAATCGGATCAGTTAGCCACATCCGCCAGAATGCTAGATTTCGCGGCGAGGCCAACGGCTACCGCAGGGTTGTGAGACTGGGCTGCTCCGACCGCACGTCCGGCGATTTTCCAGTTGGAATTAGGGCGCACAAGCGTAGTTGTAATATAACCGTCCCTGCACTGTGTGTTACCAATCTGAGCACCGCGAGACGATCCCTCTGGCCTGAGTTAGGACATTTCGCTTAGTGCCCCACTCCGAGGCCGAGTTTCGCCAAAATTTCGTGCTGAGCTGGGGGTATCTCGGGTGGGAAGTCTTCGGTGACGCCATTGATCACGATCGTGGAGGTCCGCAAAGGCCGGAGTTGTTTGACCAGCTTGGCGATCGCGATACCGGTCTGATCCTGGATCGCGCGGGCGACAGCGAGCGCGGTGAACACGATGGTCAGGTGCGCGTCGATCGCATCACGAGTGCGGTGGAAAATCGGCCGGGCCCGCAGATCGGTCTTCGACATCCGGAATGACTGCTCGACGTGCCACAGGTCGTGATACTTGGCGATCACCTCCCCCGGCTGTTAGGGACGTGCTTCGGATAGCAGGGTTCTGATGATCGGGTAGCGCGAGTATGAGCATCGGATAGCGGTGCCGGTCCTCGTGTGCTCGTGTCGGTTCTACGCGTGGCAACCAGGCTGCGCGTGGATCCGAACAGGAGGCACGGGTGACTGATTACCGATTGGTGATGTCGCTACTGCTGCAGGACAGGTCCTACCGGGACATCGAGGCGATCGCGGGTTGCTCGCATCGCACGGTCGCGAAGGCGAAGAAGGTCTGCCACGAGCACGGGTTGACCGCCACGAGCCAGGTCGAGGCGCTCAGCGTCGAGGAGATCGACGTCTTGTTCGCCGATGGGCGCAAGACGCCGTCGAAGGAGTTCGTCGCCTTCGACGTGGCGGCTGCCGTGAAGAAGCGCACGGGCAAGAAGAAGCTGCCGCTGCGGGTGCTGTGGGCCAACTACCTCGACACTGACGGCACGCCGGGGCAGCGGCACTACAGCTACCAGCGGTTCTGCCAGATCATCGGCGAGTACGTCGAGGTCAACGAGCTGACGATGCGGATCACGCACGTGCCCGGGCACACGATGCAGGTCGACTGGGCGGGCACGAAGATGGCCATCTTCGATCCCGTCACCGGCACCAAGACCACAGTGTCGGTGTTCGTGGCATCGCTGCCGTACTCGGGGATGGTCTTCGCCTGCGGCTGCCTGGACGAGAAGATGCCGAACTGGCTCGACGCGCACTTGCAGGCGTTCGAGTACTTCGGCGGCGCGGCGCAGGTGATCGTCCCGGACAACGCCTCGACGGCGTCGAACCAGATCGCCCGCGGTGACCGGGCCCGCGAGGTCAACCGTGAGTACCGTGACTTCCTCGAGTATCACCAGACCGCTGCCGTGCCCACTCGGCCGGTGCGCCCGACAGACAAGGGGCACGTCGAGGCTGGGGTGAAGGTGGTGACGAACTGGGTGATCGGACGGCTGGCCGATCGGCGGTTCGCTAGCCTGGATGATGCGAACGAGGCGATCGCCGCCGAGGTCGAGGCGATCAACGACCGGACCCCGTTCCGCGGCCAGAAGACCAGCCGCCGGGAGCTGTTCACCGAGCACGAGCAGTCGGAACTGTTCGACCTTCCCGAGGCCCGCTGGCAGCCAGTCATCTGGAAGAAGTCCAAGGTCAACAGGGATTACCACGTGGAGATCGCCACGGTGAAGTACTCGGTGCCCTACACCTTCGCTGGCCAGCACGTCGATGTGAAGATCACCGGCCCCACGCTCACTGTCATGGCTGGCGGGGAGGTCATCGCCTCCCACGCCGTCTCCGGTAGGCGGCACGCCTTCGTGACCGACCCTGACCATGTTCCCGCGCAGCATCTGCAGTCATCGGACCTGTGGTCGCGGGCGTATTTCGTGCGCCAGGCCCACAAGATCGGACCGCACACCGTGGCCGCGATCAGTGAGGTCCTGGATCGCCAGCGGATCGAGGCTCAGGGCTACCGCTCGTGCCAGAACATCCTCGCCCTGGCCCGCGGGGACAACAAGATGCTGCTCGAGCGGGCCTGCGGGCAGCTGGTCTCCGAGACCTCACGCCGGGCGATCAGCTACACCGCCGTCAAGCAGCAGCTGGCGGCCCTGAGGGCCCAGGCCGCCGCTCGACCCACCACCACGACCGCAGCGACGACGCCGGCGACCGCAACGCCTGTAGCGGTACCGCCGGATCGGCGAGATACCACCGGGGCGCATCTGGCCGGGCCGGAGCAGTTCAGCCTCGCCGTCCTCACCGGAGGCCCGAGCAGCGGCACCGCGGGGCGGGAGGAGCTGCAGTGACTGATCGTCATCTCACCGACGCCGACATGCCACTGTTCACCCAGTTGCGGATGACCGCGTTCGGCCAGACCGTCATCGACTTGGCCAACGATCCCGCCTGCGACGAGTGGACCTTCTCGGAGAAGATCTTCCACGCCCTGGACAAAGAGATCACGGCCAGGCAGGAACGCCGGACCCAGAAACTACTCAAGGCCTCCAGATCGCCAAACCCTGATGCTTGCGTAGAAGAGATCCGCTACCTGCCTGACCGCAACGTCAACCGCGAGCTAATCGCACGACTTTCCAGCTGTCAATGGATCGACGCCACCCGCAATCTCGTCGTGCTCGGCCAGTCCAGCGTGGGCAAGACCTACCTCGCCCAGGCGCTGCTCAATGCCGCGTGCCGAAAGTACTACACCGCGAGGTTCTTCCGGCTCGACGACCTGGCCAACCGGCTCGCCGTGCTGGAGCCGACCTCGCAGCGCAGGCTGGACTTCCTCACTGATCTGCACAACTGCGACCTGCTGGTTCTCGATGACTTCCTGACCACGCCGGTGGCTCCGCACACCGCGGCGGAGCTGCTCAACATCCTTGCCGCTCGGGAAGGGCGGGGCTCGACGCTGGTGACCTCGCAGTTCGATCCGCCAGATTGGTACAAGTCGCTCCAAGACGCGGTCATCGCCGAATCGATCCTCAACCGGATCGTCGCCGGCGCCGAGATCATCGCCCTCGACGGCCCGAACATGAGACGGCACCTCGCCACGGCAACGCCATAGCGGCCCAGCGGTCGGACGGGCAGATGCCGCTATCCGATGCCCGTCCGACCGCTACCCGATCATCAGAACCGCGCTTTCCGAAAGGCGTCCCAAACACCCCCGGCTCCATCACGACGGCAGGGATGTTGGTGACGTAGCCCTTGAGCCCGATCAGTGAACGAGCCCGCTCGATGCCGGCGGTGTCGAGACTGCGACCTTTGGCGGTGGTCTTGACGAACCGGGTCGACTTCGGCGCCTTGCCGCCGTCGATGATGTCGCGGGCGCGGGCTTCCTGGGCATTGAGAGTCTGGTTGTCACGCACGGCTCGCCGTGTCGAGTACTGCCAGATCGCCCGCCACGAACTCGGATGCCCGGCCGGATCCCACACCGGCTCGGCCCGTTGTCCGACGTTGTTGACCACACTGCGGCCGTGCCGGGGCGTGACGGTATCGACGACCTGACCGTCAATGAAAACATTTCCACACCAATGGAAATGACTTTCCAAGTCGCCGGGAGCCTTGGTGACGCGGGAGCCGACGATGAACTTCAGCCCTGCGTCGTCGAGATCCTTGAGATTGCTGGCGGAGAGCATGCCGGCGTCGGCGGCGATAATCATCTCCACCCCCTCGATGTCGTGGCGTTTCTGGAACTGACGCACGATCGGGATGATGGTGTGGGTCTCCGCTTTGTTGCCCTCGTAGCAGCCGATCTCGAGCGGGAACCCGGTTCGGTCGACCAGCAGACCGACCACGATCTGCGGATCGACCCGCCGTTCTTTGGAATAGCCGACCTTGCGCAGGTCATCTTCCTTCTCGGCCTCGAAATACAGGGTGTTGGGTGGACCCGGGGCGCGGTGGCGGCATTGCTGCTGCTCCGTTTCCCCGGGCCTCCCGCCGAACCCGCCGTGCGCCTTTCAACGCAACGGGCTCTCCACGACGATGGTGCCGGTCAGGCAGCCATGATCGGGTCGTAGGGACTGGGGATCTTCGTCCCGCGGTACCAGTAGCGTTCGATCCGCACTCGAGTGGGATCGAACAGGACCGCATCCGAGGTCGCGATGGGTCTCCAACTGCCGTCGGAACGGCGGAGCCATCGTTTGACCTTGGACCAGTTCCAACGACGCTGCTCGCGCTGCCAGGCCACGAACCTTCGCCAGGTGAAATACCGGAGGAAGGAAAACCGTCGCCCGGCCAGCGCGTGGCGGAAATAGTAGGTCCAGCCACGCAGTGCCGCGTTGACCTCGACGATCACAGCCGTCAGGGGCCGAGGAGACCGGCGTGGGGTCAACTGGCGGATGGTCTGCTTGATCGATCGAAACGCCTTGTCGGCGATGAAGGTCATGCAGTACCACTTTCCGCCTCCTCGTCGTTGCCTCCACTGGAGGTGGAAGCCGAGGAAGTCGATCCCATGCTCGAGGTGCGTGATGCGGGTTTTGGTCTCGGACAAACGGAGTCCGATCCCGCCGAGCACCTCGGTGACTTGTTCTTTCAAGGCGAGTACGTCATCTCTGCTGCCGTTGGTCATGATGACGAAATCGTCCGCGTAGCGCACGATCCGCCAGTTGCCCATCCCGCTACGCACCCGTTTGCGACGAGCCCACTGCGTGGCCTGATCGCCACCGGGTTGCCACGGAGCCATGATCGCCTCGTCCAGAGCGGACAACGCGATGTTGGCCAGCAGCGGTGAAATGATCCCGCCCTGAGGCGTTCCCGCATCGGTGCCGCCCTGGCGGCCGAGCTCATCGAGCACCCCGGCCTTGAGGAACGCCCGCACCAATGCGACGGTCTTCTTGTCCGTGATCCGTGCCCGCACCCGTGCGAGTAATGCCCGGTGATCGATGTGGTCGAAACATCCTTCGATGTCCGCGTCCAGCACCCACCGGTACCCGCGTTGGGCGTAGTAATGGATCTCGGCGACCGCATCGTGGGCTCGCCGCTTCGGCCGGAAACCGTATGAGACCGGCAGAAAGTCGGCCTCGAAGATCGGTTCCAGCACCATCTTCAACGACTGTTGCACGACCCGGTCGGTCACGGTGGGGATCCCCAACGGGCGGGACTTGCCGCCCGGTTTGGGGATGAGCACCCGCCGCACCGGCGCGGGCCGATACGTGCCGTCCTCGATGCTTGCGGCGATCCCGGACAAGAACGCCTGGACCTCGCCGCGCTGTTCGATCCGGTGCACTGTCGCACCGTCGATCCCAGCAGTGCGAGCTCCTTTGTTGCGTGCCACCACCGACCAGGCCATCCGAAGATAGTCCGGGTGGGACACGAGGTTGAACAAGTCCCCGAACCGCGCACTGCGGTCGGTCTTGGCCCACCGGTGATACTTGATCTGCGTCCGCGCTACCCGATCCCGGGCGATATCCGCCCGAGGCCCGGCGCCGGAGTTCACCGACGCGTCTTGCGCCATCGCAGTACCTCCTATCCATTGTCGCTGCCGCCCTTCCCGATGTGTCCGGCTCTCCCGGACTCGCAGTACTACGGCGGCTCCGCCAGCTCCCGGATCGGTCGGTGGACGACGCACCCAGCCACCCCGCAGCACCGGCTGCACCACGGTCGTGGCAGATCCGAGAACCTTCCCGTGTTCACTCGCTGTTCGCTCACCGAAGGAGGCACCCGGCTATCTGCCTGCGGCACCCACCGGCGACTACTCCGTAGTCCTTCGCCGCCGGCCCCGCCCGGGAAAAGTAACTCGTCCCCCGGACGGTCTGCCTGCCCGTCACTCCGGCAGACAGCTCACCGCGCCCGCCCCAAATCCGCAGGGTTAGAGGCGGTTATACGTCAAGACAGGTGATGACACCGGTTCCTCGCGTATACCTCTTCGGCATCGCTCGCCGCGCCCACGTCATCCAGCGGTGCTGACGCGACACGGCTTTGTCAGGGCTGCTCCCACCCTCCCGGGCGTCTCCCCGGTCAGGCTGCCCCCAGCTTCATAGACTCCTGGCTACGGCCAGGCTCAAGGCAAAGGTCTCTCACCTCCGCTCGAACAGCAAGCGCCTCACGGCGCACGGTGACGTCGTAGAGCAGCAGGCTCAGGCCGCCGGTTCCGGCGGCGTACTCGAAACACTTACGTGCGATTTTGTCCGGGTAGTTTCCGGTGAGCACTTGCTTCAGATGTCGTTGAACAGTCTTGTAGGACAAACTCTTTGCGCCGAGGTCGTCGAGGATGCGCAGGGCGTCGACCTTCGAGGTCGGTTCGACGATCCGGGCGATCACCAAATCCCGGAAGATCGCATCGTCGACGATATCGAACCCGAGTCGGTCGTAGACGGATCCGATCACGTCGTAGAGCAGTCGGGCGCTGGTGCGCAGAGTTCGTCCCGATATGGCCGCACCGGCGGGTTTGGGTGTGGGCAAGGGTAGCTGTCCGGCGCGGAAGTCGGCGACGTCCTCGACCCGTGTGGTCGGCTCCGGCACGTCCAGATCGAGCAACCCTTGATCACCCTGGGCGAGGCGACGCGCCCGTTCGAGCAGAACCCCCAACTCGGCATCGGTGTGCGCGGATCCGACATGTGCCACGATCTCGCGTCGACCTCGGTGTTTGCGTACTACTTGCACCGCGACCGCGCCGGAGGCGGTGCGCACCTTCCGCACGTATGTCACGCCTGGACAGTACCTGCTTAGTGCCCCAAACCGATTTCCGAAACACACAACTCCGCAGGTCACGGCCACGACCGCGGATCTACTGGTCAGTAATGTCCTAACTCAGGTCTGGGGAACGGGACTAGGTCCTCAGCGGGAAACGGGCGGGTCAGTTTCACTAGCGGACCTTTTCTGGTCAGAGTGAGTATCTATCGAGAGTGGAAACGCAGCAGTCGTCCGATGCACGAATCCATTGGTTCCAGTCAAGCACTGGATCCGTGCATCGGGCGTATCCCATCTTTAAATGATGGTCAATTCGGCATTACCTGATTGCCGCGCTGATTACTTCTTCGTACGATTTGCACACTGCGTCCCATGTGTAGTCGACGAGTTGCCGTTCGCGAGCACGTAGTCCGAGATCTTTTCGCATAGCTGGGTTGGTCAGGACCTTCTGCAGTGCGCGTGATATCTCGTCCGGGCGGGGTTTCACAAAAATCGCGGCGTCATCAAGGACTTCGTTGTTGAATGGGGTGTCACGGGCGACGATTGCGCACCCACAGGCCATCGCTTGTACCAAGGCTGGATTCGTACCCCCAACACTGTGACCGTGAAAGTAAACTCCTGCATTTTGCCAAAGCGCATGAAGTCGATCGTCGTCGCTAATGTGGCCAAGCCAGTGAATGTTTTCATTGGTTTCGGAAAGAATCCTTGCGGCTTCGTCAATGGGTCCGCCATAACCAGAGGAGCCGACGATGACAACCGGGTGGTTTACACTAACGTCCTTTGCCGCTGCCAAGAACTCTTCAATGGTGTTTTCCGGAACAAACCGTGCGACAGCGAGGGCGTAGCTGCCGGGGATAAGCTCGTCCTTGAGCGGCAAGTCGTCGTCGACCCGGGCGCCGTATGGAATGAAGTCACCGTTTCGTGAGAATTCTTCAAGCCAACGTCTTCCGATTTCACGCGAGTCGTAGACTAGATGGTCGGCAAACCGCGCTGTAAGGTTTGCGCCATTCCTAAAGGCAAATTTTGCGGCTTTGCCCCATTTTTCTCTTTCCCATTCGATGCCGTCGACATTCACGACGGTGGGGATTCCGCGAGCTTTTAGTATGGGTAGCCAATATCCGTTGGCAACGTTCATGATTAGCGCGACGTCGGGTTTCTTGAAGGCTGAGTGTGCCGCGGACGTCAATCCATATGACAACGTGCTGAGCGACTTGGACTCGATACCGGGCGTGAGTTTCGAATGCACCCGCGTGTCCTTGCTTGGATCTGAGTCCTTGATCGCGCCGCTGCGACCGTACACCGTTACGTTCCAGCCACGGTCTGCCAGGTATGGCGCCAATTCACGCACCAGTGTCTCGAATCCCCCGTAGTAACTTGGGTAGCCTCGAGTTCCAATTATTGCCACGGATTTCATATAATGTCCTTATAATCAGGTTCTTATTTGCGTAGCGACAGCTTGCTGGTCAGTTCACAGTATGTAATCAAGCTATCCGGGGAAGTACTCCGGCGTCCATTGCTTGGATTAGTCCCGGTGCTGCTCGATCTTTAGCGGATAGCTCGTACTCGAGCGGGCGCCCGTCGGCACCTATTGTGGGCCAGTCGATCCCGATCTCCGGATCGAGGGGGTGCACCTCGTGCTCGCGGTCGGGGTTGTAACCCGTCGAGCACAGGTAGACGACGGTCGAGTTGTTCTCGAGGGCAAGGAAACCGTGACCGAGACCCTCGGACAGGAAGATCGCGCGCCGGTCCTTCGTGTCCAGCAGCACCGAATCCCACTGCCCGAAGGTCGGCGAACCGACCCGCAGGTCGACGACGACGTCGAGCACCGACCCCGACACGCATGTGACGTACTTCGCCTGGCCGGGAGGGACATCCGCGTAGTGGATGCCGCGCAGCACTCCGGCGGCAGAGACCGAGCAGTTGGCCTGCGCCAGCTCTAGGGGCCGACCCGAGGCGTCCGTAAAGGACTCTTGCTTGAACCACTCGAGGAATACTCCCCGATCGTCGCCAAATTGTCGTGGCGTGATTTCGTATGCGTCTGGGACTTTAAGTTCGCGATAGAGCATGGTCAGCGTCCTTCACGGTCTAGTAGATCAAGGAGGTACTGTCCGTAACCTGACTTAACAAGCGGCTGAGCCAATGCGAGCAATTGGTCATTCGTGATAAAACCGCATCGCCACGCTACTTCTTCCGGTGCTCCGATCTTTAGGCCCTGCCGATCTTCAATCGTACGTACGTAGTTGGAGGCATCGAGCAGTGAATCGAAGGTGCCGGTGTCGAGCCACGCGGTGCCACGAGGAAGAACTTCGACCTGTAGCTTTCCTGCTTCGAGATATGTTCGGTTCACATCGGTGATTTCGTATTCGCCTCGGTCTGACGGACGTAGGCTCTTGGCTATTTCGACTACATCGTTGTCGTAGAAGTACAAGCCGGGTACCGCATATGGCGACTTTGGAGTTGCGGGTTTTTCTTCAAGCGAAATGGCACGACCGTTGTCATCAAATTCGATAACGCCGTATGCGCTGGGATCCGATACGCGATATGCGAACACGGCTCCACCATCAATATCCTCGAAACGGGCAAGTTGTGAGCCGATGCCTTGACCGTAGAAGATGTTGTCGCCGAGGATGAGCGCGGCTGAGTTATTCCCGATATGGTCAGCTCCAAGGACGAAGGCTTGCGCTAGCCCATTTGGTTCGGGCTGGACGCAATATGTAAGGCTGACTCCGAACCGTGAGCCATCCCCAAGAAGTCGTTGAAATTGGTCGGAGTCGTGCGGTGTGGTGATGATCAGGATGTCGCATATGCCGGCCAACATTAGAGTCGACAGCGGATAATAGATCATCGGCTTGTCGAAGACGGGTACAAGTTGCTTGCTGAGGCCAAGAGTGATCGGATGAAGTCTCGATCCGGTCCCCCCGGCGAGAATGATTCCACGCATACTTACAGTCTTTCATTGTCGTTTGATAACGGCGAGTCGAGGAACTAGATGGAGGTTCAAAGATGAGAGTGCTTGTGACTGGTGGTGCCGGTTTCATCGGCGCGAACTTCGTCCATCAGACCGTCGCGGAACGACCCGACACGCAGGTCACCGTGCTCGACAAGCTCACTTACGCCGGCAACCGCGCCTCCCTGGACCCGGTCGCCGACACGATCACCTTCGTCCAGGGCGATGTCGCCGACGCCGACCTCGTCGACCGGCTCGTCGCCGACACCGATCTGGTGGTGCACTTCGCCGCCGAGTCCCACAACGACAACTCGCTGGCGAACCCGGCGCCGTTCGTGCAGACCAATCTCGTGGGCACCTTCACGCTGCTCGAGGCCGTCCGCAAGTACGACGTGCGCTATCACCACATCTCCACCGACGAGGTGTACGGCGACCTCGCCCTCGACGACCCCGCTCGCTTCACCGAGGCCACCGCCTACAACCCGTCGAGCCCCTACTCGTCGACCAAGGCCGGTTCGGATCTGCTGGTACGCGCCTGGGTGCGCTCGTTCGGCGTCCGCGCGACCATCTCCAACTGCTCGAACAACTACGGTCCGTACCAGCACGTGGAGAAGTTCATCCCCCGCCAGATCACCAACGTGCTCACCGGCGTGCGCCCCAAGCTCTACGGCACCGGCACCAACGTGCGGGACTGGATCCACGTCGACGACCACAACAGCGCCGTGTGGACGATCATCGAACACGGACAGCTCGGGGAGACCTATCTGATCGGCGCGGACGGGGAGACCGACAACCGCACCGTCGTCGAAACCGTCCTCGAACTGTGCGGCAAGGACCGCAGCGAGTTCGATTTCGTCACCGACCGCCCCGGCCACGACCTGCGCTACGCCATCGACGCGACCCGCCTGCGCACCGAACTGGGCTGGCAGCCCCGCTACCGCGACTTCCGCGAAGGCCTGGCCGCGACCATCGACTGGTACCGCGCCAACGAGCAGTGGTGGCACCACGACAAAGCGTCGACTGAAAGCGCTTACCGTGCAGCTGGTGAGAAGATCATTGAGAGTTAGCGGTGTCATGGCGGCGCACCGCAGCTCTCCTGTGGATCACTCGCAAATGGGTACATCGATCTTCTGCATCGGTGTATCAATGAGTGGTTGTACCGGGACCTGCGGTGTGCCCGTCACGGTGGGTTCTGTTAGCTGGTAGGTGATTTCGACGGTCTCTCCCTGCGGTACCGGGACCTGCACATTGAACAGAGGGTGACTGCGCTCCATGCCGGTGTAACCAAAGGCGGTTGCGCCGTTGACCGTCAACTTCTTCAACTTGGCGCCTTGTGTCGCAAGTAGCCCGATGTCAGTGAGGTTCGTGCCCACAGGCGCACCGACAGGGTTGTCGAACATTCCCGCAACGTAGTTCGTGTAGTCCCCTGGAGGGAGACCGTTAGTGAGCCGCACGGTCACCTTCGACTCGCGGGTGTCTCCCTCACACGACCCCGCCGTGTACTCGATCTCGCGTTGTAAGTAGTAGTCCAACTTGTTCCCACCCAGGTTATTGACCACCACATGGGCGTACGGGGCGGGGTCGTCGGGCACGACGTGACCGAGAGGTGTGGTTGCCAGGACGTCCTGCTCTTCCGGAACGGAGCTCCAGACTGCGAGCCGACCTTCACCGGCTGCGCGACCCAGTGCCTCGAGGAGTGCCCGCGGCTTCGAAATGCTGCCGGTCAGCTTCTTCACCACGGTCTGTGCAACTGTTTCGAGGTATGCCTTACGGGCTGTCTGGTCGTCGCCGAACCGGGCGTACGCTGTGGATTCGGTCAGTTCCACCACGTTCTCGGCGGTGATCTTCTCTCCACCCGGGAGCGTGACGTCGCCGACCACATCGAGGACATAGCTCAACGCCACCGGATCGGTCGCGATTGCACCGTCCACGCGCTGGCCCGTCTCCTGCTGCCACATCGACTGCCAGATCTGGCCCGCGTAAGGGAAATGGGGACTCACATTGCTGTTGCGGAAGTCCTGGGTGGGGCGGCTGTGCCCGTAGGCACGCTGGAAATCGGGGCCGAGGTCGATCGGGTCGTAGTCGAACCGGAATTCCCGGTTGCTCGTGACGTCGTCAACGGAGACCGCTCCGTCATTTGCTCGGATCACAGTGAAGCCGCCGAGCAGTCCGCCTGTGCCGCGCGCTTCGGCATTCGTCTGGAAACCGACGAAGTAACTACGCGGACCGTCTGCGCCCAGCATGGCCGGCGCGATCTGGGCTGCGAGCGAAGTGTTGTTCAGTAGTCCGGACAACTCGGACACCTGGTCCTGCAGATCCACCCGCGCGTCGTCGATCAGTCCCAACCACGTGCTGTCGACGTTCTGGGCCTGCTCGTCGAGGTCACTGATCGCCGCGGAGGTCGTCTCGAGGACGGGCGCGGCGTCGCGGAGAGCCGCAAGATTGATTCGTGCGCCGTCCAAAATCAACTGATCGGGAGACACGGCACTACCTGCGTCGACCGCGGGGAGGAGAACCTGCTCTGTGAGACCACTCACAATAGTGGTCATCTGGCGAGTGGAATCGAACGGGCTTCCCAAGAATGGAACGGCACCGGCAATACGCCACGGCACCGAGTCGACCGAACTCTGGGCGTCCTGGGCGTAACGATCGGCGTCGCCCGCGACGATGCGGGCCCTGTCGGTATCGCCTGCGAGCAGTGCGTCTTTCGCCTGCGTCGCGAAGTCCTGTGCCTTCTCCAGGTTCGACTTCGCCTGCAAGCCTTCGTAACCCAGCCAGCCGATGAATCCGACGACAACGAGTGCGCCTACGCCGCAGCCGATCTGCACGCGCCGGCGCTTCCTGCGCTGAGCTGCGATCTCCTCGTCCGACAGGCGCCTGCGCACCTTCCGTCGACGCGGTTCGGGCGAAACTGACTCACCGGTAACATCGTTCACGCCGCTTGTGCCCCCTTCGTGGTTTCCGCTCGAGACGATAACCCGATTCGATCTGGCCGACCGTTCAAGTGGTGGGTAACAGTGACTGTAAGTAAACTTCTGCACGGTGATCGTGACCGTGGAGTTGGGAGGCTCCGTCCACGATCGCATGACAGGGGAGGGTTCTGCACTTCCCGTGTCCTGAATTGTGTCGGGAGGACGAGGGGAGCGTGGTGCATCTATTTCCGCTGTCCCCGAGTCAGCGGGGCCTGTGGTTCGCGCAGCAACTGAATCCCGACATACCGTTCACCACGGCGCAATACGTGGAGTTCCGTGGCGAGCTCGACGCGGACCTGGTTCGGGACGCCTGTAATCAGGCTGCGCGCGAGGTCGAGTCGGGCACTCTCGTGCTCGTCGAACAGGACGGCAAGCCGTTCCAGAAGGTCGTCCCCGAGATCGAGGACGCACCGCGTTACCTGGACCTGCGGTCCGAGAAGGACCCGGAAGCTGCAGCTCATCGCTGGATGACAGAGCAGTACACGAAGCCCCTCGACCTGCTGAGCGACCGGCTCATCGCCACCACCGTGCTGCGCATTGCGGACGACCGCTATTTCCTGTCGAGCTACGTCCACCACATCGCGCTCGACGGGCAGGGCGCGGTGAACATGCTCAACCGCGCCGCCGAGTTGTATTCGGCGTGGGTTTCCGGCTCCGAGGCGCCGCCGCTCAAGGCGATGCCAATCGCGGACATTCTCGATGTCGAGGCCGCGTATGTGGGCTCGAAGCGTCAGGACACCGACCGCCAGCACTGGCTCGAGCGCCTCGCCGACCTGCCCGAATCCGTGTCGTTCGTCGATCACGAAGCACCTCTCGGGGTGCCGGCACGTCGGGCGAACTCCGAACTCGACGCCGACACGGCTGCCGCGGTCTCGGCGCTCGCACACGACGCGAACTCCACCGACGTGCCGATCGTCCTCGCGGCGTTCGGCGCGTTCCTCGCCCGTACGACGGGTGTGGTCGACGTCGTGCTCAGCCTGCCCGTCTCGGCCCGCACCACCGCCGCGCTGCGTCGATCCGCTGGTGTTCTCGCCAACGTCGTGCCGTTGCGCCTATGTGTGGATCCGGCAGCAACACCCGTCGAACTCATCCGCGACGTGCAGGTGGAACTGAGCAGCACCCTGCGCCACCAGCGCTACCGGTACGAAGACATGCTCGCGGATCTGCGCAGTCTCGGCCGCTCCCGCGACGAGGCGGCGAGCCCGTTCGGCCCCACCGTCAACCTGATGATGTTCCATCCCGAGATCGCCTTCGGCGACGTGACGGGGGAGTACCACCACCAGTCCAGCGGCCCGATCGACGATCTCGCCGTGAACGTCTACCCGGGCGTCGCCGGCCGCACGATGCGCGTCGACTTCGAGGCCAACCCCAATCTCTACAGCGACGAGCACCTGTCGTCGCTGCACAGCCGTTTCCGCGGATTCCTGAAGGAATTCGTGCAGAACTCGGGCGTCGCGGTCGGCGATCTCGCCCTCGCCGACCCGGCCGAACTCGACGGCCTCGCTCCCGCCCGCGGACGCACCGCGCCCGAGCCGGAACTGCTGCCCGACGTCCTCACCCGCCACGCCGCGAGCGACACCGTCGCCGTCGTGGACGGACACGACAGCATCACCTACCGCGAACTCGACGCTCGCTCCGGCGCGCTCGCTCATGCGCTGGTCACGGTGGGTGCGGGCCCCGAAGAGCGCGTTGCGGTGCTGCTGCCTCGCTCGATCGATTCGGTGGTCGCACTGTGGGCCGTCGCCAAGACCGGCGCCGCCTACACCCCGCTCGACCCCGAACTTCCCGCCCGTCGCCTCGAGCAGGTGCTGCGCGACGTGCGGATCGCCGTCGCCCACGACCATCCGGTGCTGCCCGAGCACGTCACCCGCCTCGCGCCGCGAGCCGACGGATCCGGCGAGACCTTCACTGCCGAGCATCGCCTGCGGCCGCTGCACGTCGACAACACGGCGTGGGTCATCCACACCTCCGGTTCCACCGGCACCCCGAAGGCCGTCGCGGTCGGCCATCGCGGTGTGTCGGCGCTCGTGTCGACGCTGCGCGATCGCTACCGGGCCGATGAGACATCGCGGGTGCTGCACCTCGCGTCGCCGTCCTTCGATGCGTCGCTGCAGGAACTGCTCCTCGCCTTCGACGCCGGCGCGACTCTGGTGATCTGCCCGCCCGACGCCGTCGGCGGACCGGCGCTGGCAACCCTGCTGCGCAGCGAAGCCGTCACCCACGCGATCACCGCACCGGCGATCCTCGCCGTCACCCCCGACGACGGCCTGCCCGACCTGCAGGTTCTCGACGCCGGTGGCGAAGCACTGCCGCAGGCCGTGGCCGACCGCTGGTCCACCGGCCGCACCATGCTCAACGCCTACGGGCCCACCGAGACCACGATCCTCGCGACGCTCAGCGACCCGCTGCAGCCCGGTGCGGGCGTGCCGATCGGCCGGCCGATCGACGGCATGACCGCTGTCGTCCTCGACTCCCGCCTGCATCCCGTGCCCGCCGGCGTGATCGGCGAGCTGTATCTCGGGGGACCGGGCGTCGCGCGCGGCTACCTCGGCGCCCCGGCCTTCACCGCCGAACGCTTTGTCGCATCGCCGTTCGGTGGGCGCATGTACCGCACGGGCGACCGCGCCCGCTGGACCACCGACGGCCACCTCGAATTCCTCGGCCGCGCCGACCAGCAGGTGAAGATCCGCGGCTACCGCATCGAACTCGGCGAGATCGAAGCCGCGCTCGTCTCCTTCGACGAGGTGCAGGCCGCGACCGTCACCGTCCACGGCGAGCACATCGCCGCCTACGTCGTGGGCGACGTCGACCCCGCCGACCTCACCGTCCGCCTCGCCGACGAACTACCCACCTATCTGCGTCCGTCGTCGATCACCGTGCTCGAGGCGTTGCCGCTCACACCGGGCGGCAAGGTCGACCGGCGTGCGCTGCCCGCACCCGAGCGTGCCGTGGCCGTCGGATCGCGGCCGCCCAACGGCCCGACCGAGAAGATCGTTGCCGAGCTGTTCGCCGAGCTCACCGGCATCGACGACATCGGAGCCGACGACGACTTCTTCGCGCTCGGTGGTCACTCGCTCGGCGCCGCGCAACTCGCTGCCCGTCTCGGTGCCGCACTGGGCCGCGACGTGCAGCTGCGCGACGTGTTCGCCCACCCGACCGTCGCCCGACTGGCGGCCGCCGCGGCGAAGCGACCCGAATCGGAATCGCGACCCGTCGCCACCCCCGACACCGGACCGTCGCCGCTCGCCCCCGCGCAGCGCCGACTGTTCCTGCTCGCCCGGGCACACGGCGACCCGGCCGCCTACCACCTGCCGTTCGCGTTGCACCTCGACGGCGCCCTCGACCTGCCGGCCCTGCAGGCCGCGGTGGTGGACGTCCTCGACAGGCACGAAACCCTCCGCACCCTGTTCCGCCTCGAACTCGACGGCCCGGTGCAGGACGTGCTGCCGCTCGACCGTGCCGTGGCTGGTCTCGCACTCGAACCGGAAAACGCCGAAGGTGACGTCGAAGCCCTCATCACCGAGTGGGCGGCCGAACCGTTCGATCTCACCGCGCAGATCCCGTTCCGCATCCGCCTGCTGCGACTCGCCGACGACAAGCACGTGCTCGCCGTCGTCGCCCACCACATCGCGCTCGACGGTGCGTCGTTCGTGCCGCTCACCGCCGACGTCGCCACCGCCTACCTCGCCCGCACCGCAGGGGAGGCGCCCGCGTGGACGCCGCTGCCACTGCACTACCGGCACTACGCGCAGTGGCATCTCGACCGCCTCGGCGATCCGACGGCGCCCGACACCCGCGCCGGTCGCGAGATCGACTACTGGACACGCACACTCGACGGTCTCGCCGACGCCGCGCCGCTGCCCACCGACCGCCTCCGCAACGGCGGCTTCGGTCCCGCTGCGGCCGTGGACTTCACGGTGCCGGCGGACCAGGTCGCGGCGCTGCGGTCCGTCGCCGCCGCGCACGACGCCACCACCTTCATGGCCGTGCACGCCGCCGTCGCCGTGTGGCTCGCCGCCTGGACCTCCGGGCACGACATCGCCATCGGCACCGGAACAGCCGGTCGCGACCATCCCGACCTCGACGCACTCGTCGGCATGTTCGTCGGCACCGTCACCCTGCGGACGAACGTCGACCCGGCACAGCCGTTCACGTCGCTGCTCGCGCAGACCCGCGACACCGACCTCGACGCCTTCGCGCACGCCACCGTGCCGTTCGACTACGTCGTCGACGCCCTCGGCTTCTCGCCCTTCCACGTGATGCTCGCCTACGACAACGTGGACGTGCCCGACCTCGAACTGCCCGGCCTCACCGTGCGGCCGCAGGAGATCGCCTCTGCGCAGGCACGATTCGACCTCGAGATCTCGCTGCGCGAACTGCGCGACGGATCGCTCACCGGCCGCCTCGTCTACGACACGAAACTGTTCGACGACGACACCATCGCCCGCTGGGTGACCCGCCTGAGCGGAGTGCTCGAGCAGGTCGCGCAGCATCCGTCGCTGCCCGTCGGCGACCTGGATCTCGGCACTCTCTCCGTCGAACCGGCCGAACCCGGCCCGGAGGCGACCTTCGCCGAGATCATCGACCGGTCGCCGGCCTGCGTCGCCGAACCCGGTGGTCAGGCCGTCGAGATCCGCACGGCGGCACGCCCGCTCGCGTGGACGCTGATCGAGCAGGGCATCGGTACGGAAGACCGTGTGGCCGTCGTGCTCTCGCGGTCGACGCGTTCCGTGCTCGCTGCCGCGGCCGTGGCGCTGAGCGGCGCGGCCTTCGTCCCAGTCGACCCCAACCAGCCCGCCGCACGCATCGCCCAGTTGCTCGGCGCCTCCAGCGCGCGGTACGCGATCGTCGACGGCGACGTCGCGCTGCCCGACGGGGTCGAGCCGATCGCCTTCACCGTCGAGGGCGACACCCGCCCGATCACCGACGCGGATCGTGTGCGGCCGCTGCACGTCGACAACACCGCCTACGTCGTCTACACCTCGGGCTCCACCGGCCGGCCCAAGGGCGTGGTGGTCTCGCATCGCGGACTCGGCCCGCTCGCCCAGTCGTTCGTCGAACGCTTCGACCTGCCCACCATCTCGGACACCGCAACCGACGCACGGGTGCTGCACTTCGCCACCCCCGCCTTCGACGGCGCGGTGCTCGAATACGTCCTGGCGCTCACCTCCGGCGGCACGCTGGTGGTCGCGCCCGCCGACCTGTTCGGTGGCGACGAACTCGTGGAACTGCTTCGCACCGAAGGCATCACCCACTGGTTCTCGACGCCCTCGGTGCCCACACAGCTCGACCCCACCGGACTCGACGCCCTGCGCACCATCGCGATCGGCGGCGAGGCATGGCCCGTCGAGACCGCCGAACGCTGGGCACCCGGCCGCACCCTGCTCAACGTCTACGGACCCACCGAGACGACGGTGCTCGCCACATCGAGCGAACCCTTCGCACCCGGCGACCGGCTCACCATCGGCACCGGCCTCGTCGGCGTCACCGCGGTGGTGCTCAGCGAACGCCTGCGGCCCGTGCCCGAAGGTGTGACCGGCGAGCTGTATCTCGGGGGGCAGGGCGTCGCCCGCGGCTACCTCGACGCACCCGCGCTCACCGCCGACCGGTTCGTCGCCAACCCGTTCGGTACCGGGCGTCTCTACCGCACAGGTGACCTCGTCCGCTGGACCGGACACGACGACGACCGGGCCCTCGAATTCGTCGGCCGCAGCGACCACCAGGTCAAGATCCGCGGCTTCCGCATCGAACTCGGCGAGATCGACGCCACCCTGCAGACCCACCCGGGCATCGGCACCGCCGTGACCGTGGTGCGCGGCGACACCCTCGCCACCTACGTGCACAGCCGCAACGGCCGCCTCGACCCGCACGAGATCCGCGAATGGGCCGCCCAGCGGCTGCCCCGGCACATGGTGCCCGCGACCGTCACCGTGCTCGACGCGTTCCCGCTCACCAGCACCGGCAAGATCGACCGAGCCGCGCTGCCCGAGCCGGTGGTCACCGCGACCCGCACCGACGGATACCGCAGCGCCACCGAAGAACTCGTTGCCGGTGTCGTCGCCGACCTGCTCGACCTGCCGAGCGTCGCCGGATCCGACGACTTCTTCGCCGTCGGCGGCAACTCGCTGCTCGCGACCCAGCTCGCCGCGCGCCTGCGGGGAGTCGCGGGTCGCCGGATGGGTGTGCGCGACATCTTCGAGCACCCCACCGTCGCCGAACTCGCGAACCTGCTCGCCGAGGAACCCACCGGCGAGCACCTACCGCTCGTGCACATCGACGACGACAGCGACGCGCCGCTCGCCCCCGCGCAGCAGCGCATGTGGCTGCTCAACCGGTTCGACGTGGCCGACGGTATCGACGGCGGCGACCACATCGCCTTCGCGCTCGACCTCGACGCCGACACCGACCTCGACGCCGTGCGCGCGGCCGCCGCCACCGTGCTGACCCGCCACGACTCGCTGCGCACGGTCTTCCCCGACAGCCCGTCCGGCCCGCGCCAGCACGTGCTGCCGACGGTGACGCCCGACCTCGAGCCCGTCGACGCCGGCACCGACCTCGATGCGGAACTGATCGAATTCGCCTGCGAGCGTTTCGATCTCACCGTCGACCCGCCGATCCGCACCCGGCTGTATCGGACAAGCTCCGGCTACGTGCTCGCCGTGGTGATCGACCACATCGCCGCCGACGGCTTGTCGCTGCTGCCGCTCGGACGTGACGCCGTCGCCGCTTACCGTGCCCACCGCGACGGGGAGACTCCGGAGCTGCCGGCACCGTCGGTCACCTACCGCGACTACGCGCGCTGGCACCGGGCCGTGCTCGGCGACGAGAACGATCCCGACAGGCTCGCGGCACGGCAGCTCGCCTTCTGGAAGCAGACCCTCGACGATGCGTCGCCGCTGCTCGCGTTGCCCACCGACCGTCCCCGCAGCGCGGCGACCACCGGTACCGCGGGTCGCGCGAGTTTCACGGTCCCCGCCGAACTGCACGCCGCAGTCGACAAGCTCGCCCGCGCCCACGACGTCACGCCGTTCATGGTGATGCACGCGGCCTTTGCGATCTTGCTGTCGGCGCTCGCCGCCACTGACGACGTCACCATCGGCACGCCCGTCTCCGGACGCAGCGACGCCGCGGTCGACGACGTGGTGGGCATGTTCGTCGGCACCGTGCCGCTGCGGTTGCGGGTGCATCCGCGCCGCACCTTCGCCGACCTGCTCGCCGACACCCGTCGCGCCGACCTCGACGCCTTCGCCCACGCCGACGTGCCGCTCGATCGCATCGTCGACGCGGTGGGGGCCGGCACCGACGCGCACCACCCGTTGTTCCAGGTCATCCTGGCGTACGAGTCGTTCTCGCTCGACGAGTTCACGCTGCCCGGCAGCTCCACGACGATCCGCGAAATCCCGGTGGGCACGGCCCGCGTCGACCTCGAACTGACCGTCCGCGAACGCCGTTCCGAGACCGGTGTACCCGCCGGTTTGGAAACGGTCCTCACGTACGCGGACGAACTTTTGGATTCGCACACGATTGCGCAGTGGCAGTCGTGGTTCGTGCGTATCCTCGATGCCGTTACCGCCGACCCGGCTGTGTCGGTCGGCGGTATCGAGTTGGGCGACGCCGACCTCACCCCCGTCGGCGTCGCGCAACAACTTTCGGCAGAGTCGCTGCCCGAGCTGGTCGCGCAGCGCGTGGCCGACGATCCGGCGGCCGTCGCCGTGGTGGGGGACGGGTACTCCCTCAGTTACGGCGCGCTGTGGTCGCGTTCGGGCGCGCTCGCCAAACTCCTCCGCGAACGCGGCGTCACCGCCGAGGACGTCGTCGCCGTCGCGCTGCCGCGCACCCCCGACCTCGTCGTCGCGATCCTCGCCGTCTCCCGCGCCGGTGGAATCTACCTGCCCGTCGACGTCACGCATCCCGCCACGCGACTGCAGGTCCTGTTCGACGACGCGCAGCCCTCGCTGGTCGTCACCGACAACGACTTCACCGACGTCCGCGTGCCGACGCTGCGACTCGACGACCCGGAGGTGGCCGGCCGCCTCGACGACGGCGCCCTGTTCGACTTCCCGCTCGTCGCGGATCTCGGCGCCTACATCGTCTACACCTCCGGCTCCACCGGAACCCCCAAGGGCGTGCAGGTCACGCACCGCAACGTGCTGTCGCTGCTCGCCGCGACCGTCGACGAGTTCGGACTGCGCGCCGACGACGTGTGGACGATGTTCCACTCGCCGGCCTTCGACTTCTCCGTGTGGGAGATGTGGGCACCGCTCGCCACCGGCGCTTCCGTGGTGGTGATCGACCACCTCACCGTGCGCGACCCGGCCGCCTTCGTGGACGTGCTCACCAGCAACCGGGTGACGGTGCTCAACCAGACCCCCACGGCCTTCTACCAGCTCGCCGCCACCGATCACGCGCCGCTCGAAGACCTGCGGCTGCTGATCTTCGGCGGCGAAGCCCTCGACCCCGCGCGGGTGCGCCCGTGGGCCGAGCGTCATCCGCATGTGCGGGCGGTCAACATGTTCGGCATCACCGAGACCACCGTGCACGTCACCTTCGGAGACGCCACCGCGACCGGCATCGGTGCGCCGCTGCCCGGTCTCGCCGTGGATGTGCTCGACTCGTCGCTGCGACCCGCACTGCCCGGTGCGATCGGCGAACTGTACGTGCGCGGAGACCAACTCGCGCGCGGCTACCGCGGACGCCCCGGCCAGACCGCGACCCGCTTCGTCGCCGCTCCCGGTGGCACCCGCCGCTACCGCACCGGCGACCTCGGCCGCCGCGACACCAGCGGTGCCCTGCACTATCTCGGTCGCGCCGACCAGCAGATCGAACTGCGCGGCTACCGCATCGAACCCGGCGAGATCGAAGCCGCCCTGCTGCGCAGCAAGGGCGTGCGCCAGGCCGTCGTGCTGCTGCGCGACGACCGCCTCGTCGCCTATCTCGTCGGCGGCGACGCCACCGCGGCCCTGTGCGACCTGCGACGCAGCCTGCCCGACTACCTCGTCCCGTCGGCCGCCGTGGCTCTCGACGCGCTGCCGCTCACCGCCAACGGCAAGCTCGACCGCGCCGCGCTGCCCACCCCCGACGTCACCGCCGATGGGGGAGCGGCACCGCACGGACCGGTCGAGGAACTCGTCGCGGACGTGTGCGCCGAACTGCTCGGCATCACTGCCGGCACCCTCGGCGCCGACGACGACTTCTTCCACCTCGGCGGCAACTCACTGCTCGCCACGCGCCTCGCCGGTCGCCTGTCGGACGTGCTCGACGCCGACGTCACCGTGAGAGACATCTTCGAGAACCGGACCATTACAGCCCTAACTTCACACATAACCAGTGGAAGCGATAAGCCCTCTCGCCGTGCGCGTCTCGTCGCCGACCCCGACGCACCCGCCCCGTTGTCGGCGGCCCAGCAGCGCCTGTGGTTCATCAACCGCTTCGACCCGGCCTCCCCGAGCTACAACCTGCCGTTCGCGGTGCGGCTCGACGGGAACCTCGACCTCGACGCCCTCGCCGCCGCTGTAGCCGACGTGCTCGAACGGCACCGCACGCTGCGCACCGTCTACCCGGCCGCCGACGAATACACCGTGCTGCCCGCAGCGCGCCCCGATCTCGATCCGGTGGCCGTACCGGATGACGCCCTCGACGAGTTCGTCCGCGACTACGCCACCACCGGCTTCGACCTCACCGTCGAACCCCCGGCCCGCATGCGGCTGTACCGGACGGCACCCGATCGGCACGTGCTGCTCGTCGTCCTGCACCACATCGCAGCCGACGGCTGGTCGCTCACGCCGCTGCTGCGCGACATCGCCGTCGCCTACGACGCCCGCCTCACCGGCGCGACCCCCGAACTGCCGGAACTGCCCGTCCAGTACACCGACTACGCGCGGTGGCAGCGCAGCGTCGCCGACGAACAGATCCCGTACTGGCTGGGCGAACTCGCCGACCTGCCCGACGAGGTGACCCTGCCCGGCGACCGGCCACGCCCCGCGCAACCCACCGGACACGGTGCCGCCCACACCATCTCGCTCGACGTCGACCTCGTCCGAGGTTTGCACACGCTGGCACGTGAGGGTCGCGCGACGGTGTTCATGGTGCTGCACGCCGCACTCGCGGCGTTGCTCGCGCGGCACGGTGCCGGTCGCGACATCCCCATCGGCACCGCCGTCTCCGGTCGCGGCGACCCGCAGCTCGACGACGTCGTCGGCATGTTCGCCGGCACCCTCGTGCTGCGCACCGACGTCGACCCCGACGCCACCTTCACCGAGCTGCTCGCGCAGGTGCACCGCCGCGACCTCGCCGCCTACGGCAACCCGGACGCACCGTTCGAGACGCTCGTCGAGAAGCTGCAGCCCGCCCGCAGCGAAGCACGGCACCCGCTGTTCCAGGTGGCGCTGGCGCAGGCGCGACCCGTCGCGTCGACCTTCGCGCTGCCCGGCCTGAACGTCACCGCCGCGCCTGTCGACACCGAAACGGTCAACGTCGACGTGCAGGTCACCGTCACCGAGCAGCAGGACGGCATCGACCTCGAATTCTTCTACAGCACAGACCTGTACGACGCCGACACCGTCGCCGCCTACGCCGACCGCCTGCGAACGATCCTGAGCGCGGCCGTCGCCGATCCGGACGTGCGGGTCGGGGAGATCGCCCTGCACGGCGACGCCGGCCTGCCCACCGTCGGCGCTGTGCCGGGCGCACCCCGGTCGCTGCGCCAGTGGCTCGCGCAGGGCGCGGCTGCCGGCGGCGAGGAACTCGCGATCATCGACGACGACCGCGAACTGTCGTATCCCGAACTGCTCTACTATTCCGACGCTCTCGCCGCGCGCCTCCAGCTCGCCGGGGTGCGCCCGGGCGATCCGGTCGCGTGCGCCTACCCGCGCTCGCTCGAATCGGTGCTCGCCGTGTGGGGCACCGTCGGCGCCGGCGCCGCACCCATGCTCGTCGACCCCACCGCCCCCACCGCGCGCCTGGCCGAGATGCTCGCCGACGTGCGCGTGGGAGTCGGTGAAGCGCCGACACTTCCGGCGACCGTGCGGTGGCTCGAGGTGACCTCCGACGACGAGGAACCGCTCGCCGACGTCGTCGATCCCGCACCCGACGCCCCCGCCTACTTCGTCTTCACCTCCGGCACCACCGGACACCCCAAGGCCGTCACCGTCACCCAGCGCGCCGCGAGCGCGTTCGCCGAGGACATCGGCGAATACCTCGCCGCCTTCCCGGGCGATCGCGTCCTGCACGTCGCGGCACCGTCGTTCGACGCCGCGATGCTCGAGATGCTCACCGCCGGCATCTCCGGCGCGACGCTCGTGGTGGCCGACGCCGACAGCTACGGCGGCGCTGCCCTCGGTGGCCTGCTCGACAGTGCCGCGATCACCCACGCGGTGATGACGCCGTCGACGCTCGCGACCGTGCCGGTGCGCGACCTGCCGGCCCTGCGCACGCTCGTGCTCGGCGGTGACCGGCTCACTCGCGAGATCGTCGACCGCTGGGGAGACGGGCGCACCCTCGTCAACAGCTACGGCCCGGCCGAGGCCACGATGTTCGTCACCAACTCGCAGCCGCTGCGACCCGGCGACGACATCGTCATCGGCACCCCGGTCCGCGGCGTCACCGTCGAGGTCCTCGACGAGCGACTGCGTCCCGTGCCCGCCGGCGTGGTCGGCGAACTGTACGTCTCGGGACCGCGACTCGCGTCCGGCTACCGGGATGCCGCTGGGCGCACCGCCTTGCGGTTCGTCGCCGGACCCGACGGCCGTCGCTACCGCACCGGCGACCTCGTGCGCTGGACCCGCGCCGGTGCCCTCGAATTCGTCGGCCGCAGCGACAACCAGATCAAGCTGCGCGGCGTGCGCATCGAACCCGGCGAGATCGACACCGCTCTCACCGCTCTCGACGGCGTCGACCGGGCCGTGACCCTCGTGCGCAGCGGCCGCCTCATCTCCTACGTCACCGGTGAGAACCTGGACGACGCAGACCTGCGAGCCCAGCTGCGCACCGTCCTGCCCGCGCACCTCGTGCCCACCGCGATCGTGCCGCTCGCCGCAATCCCGCTCACCTCCCACGGCAAGGTCGACGCCGCCGCCCTGCCCGAACCCGCAGCCGGGGAAGGCAGCGAACCCCGCACGGGGACCGAAGCACTCGTCGCCCGCATCATCGGCGACGTCCTCGGCGACGGCACCACGGTGGGACGCACCGACGACTTCTTCGCCGTCGGCGGCAACTCGCTGCTCGCCACCGTCCTCGTCGGGCGTCTGCGCGACGAGACCGGCACCGACGTGCCGCTGCGCACCGTCTTCGCGAACCCCACCGTCGACGCGCTCGCCGCCGCCCTCGACGCCGGTGGTTTCGACACCGACGCCGGACCCGTCGCCGTGTCGCCGCGACCGGAACGGATCCCGCTCAGCCGCGCCCAGCGTCGCCTGTGGGGACTGAGTTCGCTCGCCCCCGATGCCTACCGGCTGCGCAGCGAGGTCAACCTGAGCGGACCGCTCGACCTCGGTGCCCTGCAGGCCGCGCTCGGCGACGTCGCGCTGCGCCACGAGATCCTGCGCACCGACTACATCGTCGATGGCGACGGGGTCTACCAGCAGGTCCACGAGGCGCCGCGCAGCGACCGGTGGCGCGTGCGACTCGAACGCACCGGCCCCGACCAGCACGTGCTGTATCTCGACGTCGACCATTCGATCGCCGACGGCACGTCGCTGCGGCCGTTGCTGCGCGACCTGACGATTGCCTATCTCGCCCGCGTGAACGGCGCCGCACCGCAGTGGGAACCGCTGCCGCTGCAGTACGCCGACTACGCCCTGTGGGAAGCCGAACGCGGCATCCCCGAACGCGATCTGGAGCACTGGCGACGCGCCCTCGACGGACTCACCGTCACCGAACTACCCGCCGACGCCACCGGAACCGACACCGGTGCGCGCAGCGTCGACTTCAGGGTGCCCGCCGAGGTACGCGACGCGCTCGCCGACCTCGCCCGCGCCCACGGCGCCACCGAGTTCATGGTGCTGCACGCCGCGCTGTCGGTACTGCTCGCGCGACTCGGCGGCAGCGACGACATCGCCGTCGCCGCCGTGGTGGGCGGACGCCGCTGGGCGCAGCTCGAAGACCTCGTCGGCCCGTTCCTCGACACCCTCGTGCTGCGCGCCCGCGTGGCCCCCGACATGTCGTTCGCTGGGCTGCTCGGCCAGGTCCGCGACTTCGACGTCGCCGCCTTCGACCACGTCGCCGTGCCCTACGAGCAGCTGCTGTCGGAGCGGCAGAGCGGCGCACCGCAGGTCGCGCTGGCGCTGCAGGACTTCGGCATCAACCCGATCAGCCTGGGAGAGCTCACCGTCGAGGCCCGCGAAGTCCTCGACGACACACCGAAGTTCGATCTGCAGTTCACGCTGGCCCCACGTCCCGACGGTTACACCGGCACGCTCGTGTTCGACGCCTCCCGCTTCGCCGGCCGCACCGCCGAACTGCTCGTCAGCCGTTTCGTCGCGCTGCTCGGCAGCCTGGCGAGCGCACCCGACAGGACCATCGGTGAAGTGGTCGTCGATGCCCCGGCCGCCGCCCTCGACGGCGGCGAACCGGCCCCGGCACACACACTCGCCGAGATGTTGCGCGCCACCGCCGCCGCCCATCCCGACCGGGAAGCCCTGCGCGGCGACGGCGAATCGCTCACCTACCGCGAACTCGACGAGCAGTCCGACGCCCTCGCCGAGGAACTGCGGGCCGACGGCGCGCGGGACGGGAAGATCGTGCGCATCGACGCACCGCGCAGCGTCGACTACATCCGCACCCTGTGGGCCATCACCAAGACCGGTGCGGCCTTCACACATTCGCGGCAGGCAGGGGAGACGTGCCTGCCCGGAACCGCCTACGTCGTGTCCACCTCCGGCTCCACCGGCACCCCGAAGCGGGTCGCGGTGACGCACCGCGGACTCGCCCCGCTCGCCGCCGAAGCGGCCGAGCGTTACCGGGTGGAGCCCGGAGACCGCGTGCTGCACGGCTATTCACCCGAGTTCGACGCGGCACTGCTCGAACTGCTGCTCGCCCACACCACCGGTGCGACGCTCGTCGTCGCACCCCCGGACGTCTACGCCGGTCAGGACCTGCACCGCTACCTCGCCGAACAGCGCATCACCCATTACCTGTCGACCCCCACGGTGCTCGGCACCCTCGATCCCGAGGGACTGCCCGACCTGAAGGTCGTCGCCTCCGGAGGCGAATCCCTGTCGCCGTCGCTCGCGGCGCGCTGGGCCGACGGCCGCGTGATGCTCGACGCCTACGGACCGACCGAGGCCACGATCGTCGCGACCCTCGTCGACATCGAACCCGGCACCCGACCGAGCATCGGCAAGCCCGTGCCCGGCACCGTCGCCCACGTGCTCGACGCGCGCTTGCGTCCCGTGCCCGCCGGAGGCGTCGGCGAGTTGTATCTCGCGGGTGAGGGCCTCGCCGCCGGATATCTCGACGACCCGGCCCGCACCGCCGAACGCTTCGTGGCCGCTCCCGGTGGTGCCCGCATGTACCGCACCGGCGATCGCGTCCACCGCCGCGTCGACGACACCCTCGGCTATCTCGGCCGCACCGATCGCCAGCTCAAGGTGCGCGGCGTGCGCATCGAACCCGGCGAACTCGAAGCCACGCTGCTCGCCCAGCCCGGTATCCGGCAGGCAGCGGTGGTCGCGGTGAGCGGCACGCTCGTCGCGTTCGCGGCCGGACCGGACCTGTCGGCCGACGACATCACCGCGCGACTCGCGCTCGTCGTGCCGCCGCACCGCATGCCGACCCGCGTGCACGCGCTCGACCAGCTGCCCCTCACGCCCAACGGCAAGCTCGACGTCGCCGCGCTCGAACTGCACGACGCCGCGGCCCTCGACGACGACGCGGCCCTCGACCGGCCGCTCACCGACGCCGAGGATCTCGTCGTCACCGTCGCCGAGGACGTGCTCGGTGCCCGCCCGGCCGCGCACCGCGGGTTCTTCACCGCCGGCGGCGACTCGCTGTCGGCCGTCGTCTTCGCCGCGCGGCTGAGCGAGGCGTTCGGCACCGACGTGCCGGTGCGCGAGGTGCTCGCCGCCCCCACGCTCGCCGCGCTCGCCGCCCGCATCGAATCCGGCGACGACCAGCGCGTCGCGCTGCGGCACTACGACGACGACACCCCGGCACCGATCGCCCCCGCGCAACGTCGCCTCGGCATCGTCGCGCGGTCCGAGACCGGCACCGCCGGCTATCTCGTGCCGGTCGTGCTCACGCTGAGCGGCGACCTCGACGTCGACGCCCTCACCGCCGCGGTGAGCGATGTCGTCGACCGCCATCGCGTGCTGCGCACCGCCTTCACCGACGACGTGCAGGTACCCGTCGACCCGCCGGTGCTCGAACACTCCGCGCCGGAGGACGTCGCCGCGGCCGTGACCGCCACGATCACCACGCCCTTCGACATCACGGCGCAGGCCCCGATGCGGATCCGGTTGTTCGACGTCGAACCCGGCCGCTGGGTGCTCGCTGCCGCCGTGCACCACATCGCGTTCGACGGCGCATCCGTCGGTCCGCTGCTCACCGATCTCGCCGTCGCCTACGCCGCGCGTCGCGGGGCAGAAGCGCCGGTCTTCGAGTCGCTGCCCGTCACCTACGGCGACTACGCGCGCTGGCAGCACGAACTGCTCGGCGACCCCACCGATCCGGGCTCGCTCGCCGCCCGCCAACTCGACTACTGGACAACCACACTCGCCGGCCTGCCCGACGGCCCGCTGCCGCTGCCCGCCGATCGGCCGCGCCCCGCGCAGCCGACCCACCGTGGCGCGCAGATCGTCTCGACCCTCGACGCCGAGACCCACCGTCGCCTCCGGGACGTCGCGCGCAGCCACGACGTCACCGTGTTCATGCTCGTCCACGCGGTGCTCGCCGCGATGCTCGCGCGTCGCAGCGGACGCACCGACATCGCCGTGGGCACGGCGATCGCGGGTCGCACGGATGCCCGCCTCGACCGGCTCGTGGGCATGTTCGTCGGCACCGTCGTGCTGCGCACCGCCGTCGACCCGTCGCGTCCGTTCACCGACTTGCTGCGCGACGTGCGGGCCACCGATCTCGGTGCGCTCGCGCACGCCGACGTGCCGTTCGACGAGGTCGTCGCCCGCCTCGCGCCGCGGCGCGACCCGTCGTACAGCCCGCTCTTCCAGGTGTTGCTCACGCACCGCGTCGAGGCCGGCGAGGTGCTGCCGCAACTGCCGGATGTGCAGATCGCCGAGACCGACGCCGGGGAACCGGCCGCGCAGTTCGACGTGGTCGTCGAACTCGTCGAGCGCGAGGCCGGACTCGACCTGCGCCTGGTCTATGCGACGGATCTGTTCGACGACACTACCGGCGACGCGATGCTCACCGACCTCGTGGCGATGCTCGCCGCCGCCCTCGCCGAACCCGACCGCGCCGTCGGCGATCTCGCCGTGCCGGTGCCCGCACCGCTGTCGGCTCCCGCCGTCGCACCGCGCACCCTGCCCGAGATCTTCGCGACCGCCGTCGAGCAGCATCGCGGACGCATCGCGGTGCGCTCCGGCACCGTCGCCTGGACGTACGGCGGACTCGACGCCCGCGCCGACGAGATCGCCTCCGTGCTCGCCTCCCACGGCGTACGACGCGGAGACCTCGTCGCGATCGCCGTGCCGCGCAGCGAGTACTGGCCGCTCGCCGTCTGGGCGATCACGAAACTCGGTGCGGCATGGGTGTCCGTCGACCTCACCCAGCCCGACGCGCGCAGCGCCGCGATCCTTGCCGACTCCGGTGCTCGCATCGGCCTGACCGTCGGCTACCGCGAACTCGGCCACGTGACGTGGCTCGACCTCACCGCCGACCGCAGCATCGACTTCGACGCCGTCGAACCCCCGCGTCCCGCAGTCACATCCGGCGACCTCGCCTACACGATCTACACGTCCGGCACCACAGGCACGCCGAAGGGCGTCGACGTCACCCACCGTGGGCTCGCGGCGCTGCTCGACGTGCAGACCGCCCTGCTCGACCTCGGGCCGGAATCGCGCGTGCTGCAGGTCGCCTCGCACACCTTCGACGCCGCGGTCTTCGAACTGCTCTCCGCCCACGCGCACGGCGGTGCCCTTGTGATCGCCCCCGACCACACCTTCGCCGGGGAACCCCTGCAGGAGCTGATCGTCGACGAGCGCGTCATGCACCTCAACCTCACGCCCACCGTGCTCGGCACCCTCGACCCCGAGGCATTCGAGCCGACGACGATCGTCGCCGCGGGTGAGACCCTGCCCGGTGCACTGGTGGGCCGCTGGTCGCGGCACCGGATCGTCAACGGCTACGGACCCACCGAATTCACCGTCGCCGTCTCGTATTCCGCGCCGCTCACCGATGACGAGAAGCCGAGCATCGGCACGCCTGTCGCGGGAGCTACCGCCTACGTGCTCGATTCGCGTCTGCACCCCGTGCCGCGCGGCATCGTCGGCGAGCTCTACGTGACCGGTGACAGCACCGCCCGCGGCTACCGCTACGAATCCGGCCTCACCGCAACGCGATTCGTCGCGAACCCGTTCGGCGACGACGGGTCGCGGCTGTACCGCACGGGCGACCTGGTTCGGATCCTGCCGAACGGGGTACTGGATCACGTGGCCCGCATCGACGACCAGGTGAAGATCCACGGCATCCGCGTCGAACCCGCCGAGGTCGACGCGGCGCTGCTGAACCGTCCGGGAGTCGCGGCGGCCGTGACCGTTCCGCATCCCGGACGTGACGGCGACACCGTGCTCGTCTCCTATATCCAGCCCGAGACCGGCACCGCACCGGACACGGCAGCGTTGCGTCGCGCGCTCGTCGCCGACCTGCCGCGTCACCTGCGGCCGGTGAGCATCACCGTCGTCGACGCACTGCCGCTGATGGCATCCGGCAAGGTCGACCGCGCGGCGCTGCCCGCCCCCGACACCGCCGTCGACGAACCATATGTGGCGCCGCAGGGACACATCGCGCAGACCGTCGCCGCGGTGTTCGCCCGCCACCTCGACCGGCCGATCGACGAGATCTCTGCTGACCGAAGCTTCTTCGACCTCGGTGGCAGTTCCATCGCGGCCGTCACCGTCGCCGGTGAACTGCGCGACGAGCTCGGCGCCGACGTTCCCGTCGAGTGGCTGTTCACCAGCCCGGATCTCGCGTCGCTCGCCGACCGCATCGACCACGGCCGCAGTAATGACGAACGCGACCCGCTCGGCAGCCTCGTCGAGATCGCCGGTCGCGGTGACGAGAAGCCGCCGTTGTTCTGCGTGCACCCCATCAGCGGACTCGCATGGATGTACGCCGGTTTCGCGCAGCATCTCGACGGCCGTACCCTCTACGGTCTCCAGGCAACGGGCTTCGACGACATTCCGGACAGCATCGGCGAACTCGCCGCGCGGTATGTGGCCGAAATCCGTAAGGTGAGGGCCGATGGTCCCTACCACCTGCTGGGCTGGTCGGTGGGCGGCACCATCGCACACGAGATGGCCGTGCAGCTCCGCGAGCACGGAGAGCAGGTCGGTGCGGTAGTGCTGCTCGACACGCTCACGCCCGAGACTGTGCCTGCCGAGCCCCACCCGACGGCAGAGAACGTACCCGACATCGCCGGGCTGCCCGAAGAACTCGTCGCCGAGGTCCGGCGCCGCACCGACGCCGCCGCGCAGGCCGTCGAAGACGCGGTGCGCCGACACACCCTCAGCGAATACGACGGCGACATCGACCTGGTGGTCGCCGAACCCGATCTCGACCGGCACCCAGATATCGCCGCCACCTGGCAGCGATATGTGCGCGGTCTCGTCGTCGAACATCCGGTGCCGTTCACGCACTCGGAACTGGCCGATTCGGACGCGGTGCGTGCGATCGGCCCGGTGCTCGACAGCGTGCTCGAGTGCCACGACGACCCCCACACCGCGCCCGCCGGGTGCGCACGCAGTGTTACCGCAACGAGGGAGACGCCCTGATGGAAGTACATGATTACCTGCGAATTCTGCAGGCGAGGTGGAAGATCGTCGCCGTCACGACGGTGGTGGCGGTTCTTGCCGCCCTCGGCGCCTCCCTGCTGACCACGCCGCAGTACGAAGCCAAGACACGCCTGTTCGTGTCGACCTCGTCGGGCGCATCGGTGCAGGAGATCTATCAGGGCAACCTGTTCTCGCAGCAGCGAGTCACCTCCTACACCGAACTGCTCGAGGGCACCACCCTCGCGCAGCGCACCCTCGACAAGCTCGGTCTCGGCGAGATGTCGGCCGTCGATCTCGCCGGCAAGGTGACCGCCTCGTCGACCCCCGACACGGTGCTCATCGACACCGCCGTCACCGACGAGTCGCCCGAGCGTGCCCGCGACCTCGCCAACGCACTGTCGGACGAGTTCGTCGTCATGGCACGCGAACTGGAGACCCCCGAGGACGGCGGCCCGCCGACCGCCCGCGTGGTGGTCGAGCAGTACGCGGCTACGCCGTCGGCGCCGGTGACGCCGAAGACCACACGGAACGTCGCGCTGGGTCTGGCCGTCGGTGTGCTGCTCGGCATCGCCCTCGCGGTGCTGCGCGATCGCCTCGACAACACCATCAAGGACCGCAACGCCGTCGAGGAGCTCGCCGGCACCGGTGTGGTGGGTGTGATCCCGCTCGAGAAGGCCCGGCAGGAGGAGCCGGCGATCGTGTTCGCGGACGCCAACAGCGGCGACGCCGAGGCCTACCGGGAGATGCGGACCAACCTGCAGTTCCTCGAGGTCGACAACCCGCCGCGCGCGATCGTTATCACCAGTTCCCTGCCCGGCGAGGGCAAGACCACCACGGCCGTCAACCTGGCCCTGGTGCTCGCCGAGGCCGGTCACTCCGTCGTGCTCGTCGAAGCCGACCTGCGCCGTCCGCGTGTGACCAAGTACCTCGGCTCGCTCGGCGACGCCGGCCTGTCGAACGTGCTCGCACACACGGCTGCACTCGAGGACGTGCTCCAGCCCACGCGCTTCGACGGCATGTGGGTGCTCGCGGCCGGCGGTCTGCCGCCCAACCCGTCCGAGCTGCTCGGTTCCGCGCATGCGCGGGAGGTGATCGAGGACCTGCGGTCGCGCTTCGACTACGTCATCATCGACGCGCCGCCGCTGCTGCCCGTCACCGACGCGGCGATCCTCGCGAACATCGCCGACGGTGCGCTGCTCATCGCGCGTTACGGCAAGACCACCCGCGAGCAGTTCGCGCGGGCCGTCGGCAACCTGCGGGCGGTCAACGCGCCCGTGCTGGGCACGATCCTGGCGCTGACCCCGACCAAGGGACGCGGCACGGCCTACGAATACCGCTACTACTACAGCTCCGACAAGGACGGTGCTGCTCCGGCAGCCGCCCAGACGAGCACGCCGGCGACGCAGCGTGTCGGAGCGCCGGCACCGACCGCACCGGCCGCCCAGCCGGCTGCGCAGGCTCAGACGACCGCGTCGGCACCCGTCGAGGGACCGGCCCGGCCGCAGAACGGTCAGCATCATGTCGAGCCGCCGGCCACGCAGGCCCACCCGGCGCCGAGCAACGACGCCTACCACTACCGCGCTGCGGAGCAGTTCCCGCCGGCGCCGCAGCCGGCATCGGAGCGATACGGCAGCGAGCCCTACCAGGCGCCGCAGGCGTACTCCGCCGCCGAGCCGCTGTCGCGACCCGTGGTGCACGCACCGCGACGCCCGGTGAACGACTCAGGCTCGGAGAGCGGCGAGGAGAGGTAGCAACAGATCGGCGATCTCGGATCCGACCGTGACGAACGTCTCCTCGTCTCGGCCGATCGGGTCGACGATGTCCTCCGGCCCGGGTGCAGACATCTGCGCCCGGGCCGTCGTCAGTTCTGCGATGGTCCGCGCACCGGTGACGTTCTGCAGCCGGGCGGCCTCGCGCAGCGTGAACGTCACCCGCATCCTGCGCGGTGCGAGCTGGATGACCTTGGCGCGGTGCCGCTCGCTCATCGTGATGATCATGTCGGAGTCCTCCGCGATCGGCGGGGTGATCCGACGCGCAGCGAATCCGTCCGGATCGCCTCCGAGCTGCTGCAACACGAGTGCCGCGGTGGGTTCCATGCCGTAACCGACCATCGCCCGGGTGCCGGCGCTGTGCGCCGAAAGGTCCTCGCGACCGGCCTCGGCCGCGTATGCGGTGGTCAACCTCTCTGCGGTGGGTGATCGGCAGATGTTTCCGGTACACACATAGAGAATCCGCATTCGGCGATCCTATGGGAGACGCTATCCAGGCGCTCAGGAGCCATCTCCGGGGTGCTCCGTCCCGGCGTACGTCATACGAACGGCCCTCGTGACCCGCCGGTAACGTTCTGTACCATCGTCGGTGATTTCGGGCGCCGGGGGAAGCTGACGCGGCTGGCGCATCCAACGTCGAAGGCGGCTGATGAGTTCTATTCTCGGTGTGACCGTGGGGGAGAGCGCCGTTCGGGTGGTGCGGCCGGTGGATCGAACGACCCCGACGGCGGGGTTCCAGTTCCAGGTGGTCGAAACCGGTAAGGACGATCCGGCGCGGCTGGCGGCAGGCACCCTCGGGGTGCTCTTCCAGACCGGTGTGGCGGGCGATCCGATCGAGCGGGTGGGACTGGTCTATCGCGACCAGGCCCAGGGCGAGCGCCTGCGCGCGGCAATGGCCGTCGAGCACATCGACCGTTACCTGCTCGTCTCCGAACCCGAAGCCGCCGTCACCTATCTGCAGGCCACCGGCGAGCTCGGCAGCAACACCGCCGTCTTCTACGACCTCGGCGACGCCGGGCTCACCGTCACCGTCGTCGACCTCGTCTCCCGCGAGGTGCTCGCCGAACGCACCGACAGCATCGGCGGCCGCGTCTTCGACAACGTGATCCGCGACCACCAACTCGACACCAACGGTGTGTGGCGCCCCGACGACCCCGCCACCGACGACGAATTGTCGGCCCAGTGCCGCGAGGCCAAGGAGAAGCTCTCGCAGAGCGAGACCGTGGCCGTGCCGGGCGCGGCAGGGGTCGTGCTCATGTCGCGCGAGACCTTCGATCCGCTCATCGCGCAGTGCGTCGAGTCGTCGGCGCAATTCGTGCACCAGGTGATCTCCCGTGCCGGTCGCAACCCCGAGGCCGTGGTCCTGCTCGGCGGCGGCGCGCACATCCCGCTCGTGCAGGAGGTGCTGCGCTCCTGGCTCGGCCTGCCCCTGGTGGTGCCGCACGAGCCCGAACTCGTCCTCGCCAAGGGCGGGGCCCTGGCCGCCGCGCAACCGGTCACCTCGCAACCGGTGAGCACCCTCACGCGCATCGTGCCGGGTCAGCCCCCGTCGACGAGCGCCGACACCGAGCAGATCCCGGTCGTCGCCGCCGCGGCCGCTGCGCCCACGGCTGCCGCCACCGGTGCGGAGTCCGCCGACGCGAAGAAGCCGTGGTGGTCGTCGCTGGCCGGTCGCGGTCCGTCGGTCAGCGGCAGGCAGATCTCCGGCGCCGGGATCGCGGGCACGGCTCTCGCGGTCGTCGCGGTCATCGGCGTGGCGCTGAGCACCGGCTTCACGAGTTCGTCGACCGACGAGACGAGCCCCACCCAGTCGTACATCCCGACGACCACCAACGCGCCGCGGCAGAACCCCGCGCCGGCGGTAGCGCCCACGCAGGTCACCACGACCACCACGGTCGAGCAGGAGCCGGCTCCGACCACCCATTCACCGCGCCCGGTTCCGCCGGCCCCCGAACCTCCGCCCGCTCCGGCTCCGACCATCCCGGGGCTGGGAGTGCCGGTCCCGACGCTGCCGCCGCTGCCGACGATCGAGCTGCCGCCGCTGCCGCAGATCCGGCTTCCCTGAGTCACCCGCTCACGCGCGTCGCGCGTGCCGGCCACCCGTCTGCTGTCCGGGGGCGTCGGTACGCGCGAGCACGGCGGCGATCGCCGTGGTGAGCGGCACCGACAACGTGAGCGCGATGCCGCCGACGCATGCGCGGACCAGCTCGATCGCCACGGCGTCGCTCGTGATCACATCGGTGATCGACCGCCCGGCCACCGAGAACAGCAGCAGGAGAGGCAGCGCGCCGCCCGCGTAGGCGAGGACGAGCGTGTAGACGGTGCTGGCGATGTGGTCGCGGCCCACGCGCATCGCCGCCGAGAAGATCTCACGACGCGACGACTCGGGATCGAGCCCGGCGAGTTCGAAGGCCGACGACGCCTGCGTGATGGTGACGTCGTTGAGCACACCGAGCGAGCCGATGATGAATCCCGCCAGCAGTAGGCCCGAGATCGACACGTGCCCGATGTACAGCTGCACGTCGGTGTTCTGTTCCTCCGACAGACCGGTCAGATGTGTCATGCGGATCGCGACGTAGGACAGCAGGGCCGCGACGACCATCGAGGCGAGCGTGCCGAGCAGCGCCGAACTGGTCCTCAGATTCACACCGTGCGCCAGATACAGCACCGCGTAGAGGATCAGTGCACCGCCGACCAGTGCGACCGGCACGGCGGGTTTGCCGTCCAGGAGCGCCGGGAGCATGAACGCCACCAGCACACCGAACGCGACCACCAGGCCGATCAGGGCCCGCAGACCGCGCCAGCGGGCGATCGCGACCACCACGACAGCGAACACCGCGACCACCAGCGCGAGCGGGAAGCCGCGGGCGTAGTCGTAGAAGGAGTACTGGGTGGCGCCCGCCGGATCGGTCTGGCGGACGAGACGGATCTCGTCGCCGGCCTGTAGATCGGGCTGACCCGGGCCGGGGATCACCTCGAGGAGCGTCCGGGCACCGTCGTCGGGACCGGATTCGATGGCGACGATGCTGCGTTCGCAGTCGAAGGCGTTGCTCGAGGGAGGGGACGGCTCACCGGTGAAGACGCGCCCGAAGGACGCGCTGCCGCACGGGCCGGTGTTCTGCTCGACGACCGTTCCGGCCTCGGTGACGACCGCGCCGCCGCTACTCGTCTGAAAGGGGGCGGGGATGTCCACGGCACGGCTGCTCGGCCATAACAGGGCGGTGCCGAAGAGCACCAGGAGACCGATCGCAGCCAGCAGGCCGACCACGATCTTCGCGGCGATGGGTCCGAGTGGGATGGGACTTTCGTCCTGCCCGTGGCCGTGGCCGTGGCCGTGTCCGTGGCCGAAATGGCCGTGTCCGTGATTCACCCGGACAGGCTAGCCAAGAGGCGAGATGGTTGGGGCTGGTGGTGGCGGGGAGCAGGGGGGGTGTCCCCGCCACCGTCACCTGATCTCGCACAGGGGGGATGGCGATCGATCAGGGAGCCCGGCACAGTGCGTAGTGCTTAGTGCCATAAGGCAAATTACTGGTTCCGACCCCGGATTGGGGAGGGGTTGGCATGTGTCGATGGTCACGAAGCCGACAAACTGTCCGTTCGGGTAGGTCGACCGTGCCTCTAAACAGGGACTTTGGTCCCGAAAGGGGCAATGTAACTGTTCGGCAACGATTGCCCGCCTGGGGTCGGAAGCCCTGTTCCTACTGTTTGTAGGAGGACAGGAAGTTGCCGATCCGCTCGATCGCCACCGCCAGGTCGCGTGCCCACGGCAGCGTGACGATGCGCAGATGGTCGTGGTTCGGCCAGTTGAAGCCCGTGCCCTGCGTGACGAGGATGCGCTCCTGCAGCAGCAGATCCTGCACGAGCTTCTCGTCGTCGTGGATGTCGTAGACCGCCGGATCCAGACGCGGGAAGGCGTAGAGCGCACCGCGCGGCTTCACGCAGCTCACGCCCGGGATGGCGTTGAGGCGCTCCCACGCGACGTCGCGCTGCTCGAGCAGGCGCCCACCGGGCCGTACCAGGTCCTCGATGCTCTGATAGCCGCCGAGCGCCACCTGGATGGCGTGCTGGGCCGGCACATTGGGGCACAAGCGGGTCGAGGCGAGCAGGTCGACGCCCTCGAGGAAGCCCTCTGCGTGATCCTTCGGGCCGGTGATGACCATCCAGCCCGACCGGTAGCCGGCGACCCGGTACGCCTTCGACAGGCCGTTGTAGGTCAGGCAGAGCAGGTCGGGGGCCAGCGAGGCGAGGGAGATGTGCTTCGAATCGTCGTACAGGATCTTGTCGTAGATCTCGTCGGCGAGCAGCAGCAACTGGTGCTTGCGGGCGAGGCGCACGATCCCCTCGAGCACCTCGTGCGAGTACACGGCGCCCGTCGGGTTGTTCGGGTTGATCACCACGATCGCCTTGGTGCGGTCGGTGATCCGGGACTCGATGTCGTCGAGGTCCGGGTTCCAGTCGTTGGTCTCGTCGCACAGATAGTGCACGGGGGTGCCACCGGCGAGCGAGGTCATCGCCGTCCACAACGGGTAGTCGGGTGCCGGGATGAGCACCTCGTCGCCGTCGTCGAGCAGGGCCTGCATGGTGATGGTGATGAGCTCGGAGACTCCGTTGCCCAGGTAGACATCGTTGATGTCGAACTTCGGGAAGCGCGGCACGAGCTCGTAGCGCGTGACGATCGCGCGACGGGCGGAGGCGATGCCCTTGGACTCCGAGTAGCCCTGCGCGTGGGGCAGCGCCGCGATCATGTCCTGCACGATCGTGTCGGGCGCCTCGAACCCGAACGGTGCGGGGTTGCCGATGTTGAGCTTGAGGATGCGATGCCCCTCGGCCTCGAGCCGCGCGGCGTGGGCGTGCACCGGCCCGCGGATCTCGTAGAGCACGTTCTGGAGCTTCGACGACTGCTCGAGCCGACGGCTGATGTGATGGTGAAGTTGGCCTTGCTCCTCGATAGTCACGGCTTACATCGTGCCACCGTGCCGCAACAGGATTTCATCCGCGTTTTGCCGGTTGCGGTAACGAGTTGGGAAACAAGGCGCGACGAATGTCCGGATCAATGCGATGATCGAGGTCCATCTAGGCCTCACGTCGGGGTGACGTGGGGGAATGCAAGGAGCAAGTGGTATGGCGCAGGGCACTGTCAAGTGGTTCAACGCGGAAAAGGGCTTCGGCTTCATCGAGCAGGATGGTGGGGGAGCAGACGTTTTCGTCCATTACTCCGAGATCCAGGGTTCGGGCTTCAAGACCCTGGACGAGGGGGCACGAGTCGAGTTCGAGATCGGCCAGGGGCAGAAAGGCCCGCAGGCTCAGGGTGTGCGCGCCATCTAGGTCGCACTCTTTCGAGAATTCCGCGTTCGACGGCGTCGCACTTCCGGTGCGGCGCCGTCGTCGTGTGCTCTCTGTCACAGCCGGGAGGCGTAGGCCTACCCGTCGGTAAGTACTGCTTGTAAGGTATATCCGGTTCGTGGGGTAACAGTTTGTTTTCTCCGGTGCGTGGGGATTCGTACCGGACGGTTTTTCCTTCCTGGGGGATTGGTGTTTGTGGATTCGGCTACTCCTCGCAGTGCGACACACGATCGATGGACCGACCCCAAGAAACGCCTCTGGCTGTACGGACTCGTCGTCCCCCTGAGCCCCTTCATCGCCTACTTCCTCGTCGAATACCTCCACCTCGGCGTCTTCTGGGCCACCGGTGCACTGGTCATCGCCGTCGTCTGCCCGTTGGTCGACGCGTTCGCGAGGCTGGACACGAGCAATCCGCCCGAGAGCGTGATGCGGACGCTCGAGAACGACCGGTACTACCGCTACTGCACCTATCTCTATCTCCCACTGCAATACGCGGGCCTGACATTCGGGTGCTGGATGTGGGTGTCGCAGCCCATGGGCGGCGCCGAACGATTCGCGATGGCCGCCACACTCGGCATCGTCGGCGGTGTCGGCATCAACGCGGCGCACGAACTCGGACACAAGCGCACCACCATCGAGCGGCGCCTCGCGAAGATCGCGCTCGCCCAGTCGTTCTACGGCCACTTCTACGTCGAACACAATCGGGGGCACCACGCCCGTGTGGCGACCCCGGAGGACCCGGCCACCGCCCGCATGGGAGAGAGCTACTGGCGCTTCCTGCCCCGTTCGGTGTTCGGCAGCCTCCGTTCCGCGATCCGTTACGAGAAGGGCCGGCTCGAACGTCGCGGCACGTCGTTCTGGAATCTGCGGCACAACGACATCCTCAACGCATGGGCGCTGAGCGTCGTCCTCTACGCGGTGCTCATCGCCGTGTTCGGCTGGTCGATCGCCCCGTGGCTCGTCGTCCAGGCCGTCATGGCGATCATGTTCCTCGAAGGCGCCAACTATCTCGAGCACTACGGGCTGCTGCGCGAGAAGCGCCCGGACGGCAGCTACGAACGCGTGCAGCCCCAGCACAGCTGGAACAGCAACCACGTGTGCTCCAACCTGTTCCTCTACAACCTGCAACGGCACAGCGACCATCACGCCAATCCGCTGCGCCGCTACCAGACCCTGCGGTCGATGCCGCAGGCGCCGCAGCTACCCGCCGGTTACGCGGTATTGATCATCCTGGCTCTGTTCCCGCCGCTGTGGCGGCGCATCATGGACCCGCGACTGCTCGAGCACTACAGTCACGATTTCTCGCGAATCAATATTGAGCCTGAGAAACGAAATGCGATTCAGGCACGATACGGTGGTCGCAGTTAGGCGCCGTGTCGGGGAGACCGCGCCGTTTCTGTGATGCGCACACCCGTGCGGATCATGCGCGCCCGGGGAGATAAGTGGAACAGCAGTATGTGCCTGCATCGTCGCAGTTCGGGGAGGCCGGCGACGGTTTCCCGCTCTCGTCGGCCCAACGCGGGATCTGGTTCGCCCAGCATCTGCTCGGCGACATTCCACTGACCATCGCCCAGTACGTCGACGTCCGAGGCGAATTCGATCCCGAGATCTTCGCCGACGCCGGCGCCGCCACCGCCCGCGAACTGGGCACCGGCATGCTCCGCATCTTCGAGGTCGACGGCCACCCCCGTCAGGTCATCGACCACGACCTCGAGGACCGCGCCACGATTCTCGACCTGCGCGACGAGGACGATCCCGAAGCAGCGGCCATCGCCTGGATGCGCGCCGAGTACCGCACGCCCCTCGACATGCTCGAGGACCGGCTGATCGTCTGCGCGGTCCTGCGAATCGCCGACGACCGCCATTTCGTCTACACCCGGATCCACCACATCGCCCTCGACGGCTACGGGGCGACCACCTTCGACACCCGCACCGCCGAGCGTTACAGCGCCGCGGTACAGCAGCGCGAACCCGCCCGCTTCGACGTCAGTCCGCTGCCGGAGATCGTCGAGGACGAACAGAGCTACCGCGACTCGGCCCGGTTCGAGAGCGACCGCGCCTACTGGGCCGACCGCATCCGCGACCTGCCGCACCCCATCAGCCTCGCCGGTCGCGCCGCGCCCGTCGGCCCGCACCCGGTCCGGTTCAGTGCGCCCCTGCCCGAACGTGTCGAGGCCGCGATCGACCGGATGATCGCCGAGCGCGAGAAGACCACGACCTTCGCGACCGTGGTCGCAGCGGCCTTCGCGGCCTTCCTCGCCCGCGTCACCGGTGAGACCGACGTGGTCCTCAGCCTCCCGGTCTCGGCGCGCACCACCGTCCGCCTGCGTCGCTCCGGCGGCATGGTCTCCAACGTCGTCCCGATCCGCGTCGGTGTCGAACCGGACGGTAGCCGCGACGATCTGATCGACCGGATGCAGCTCGAATTCACCGGGGCACTGCGTCACCAGCGGTACCGGCACGAGGACATGCGCCGCGACACCGGCTACGGCAGCGCCGACCGCGGATTCTTCGGGCCCGCGGTCAACGTCATGATGTTCGACCACGAGATCCGCTACGGCGATTCGGTCGGCCGCCGGCACGTGCTGAGCACCGGCCCGGTCGACGACCTCTCGCTCAACATCTACCCGAGCGCGCCGGGGCAGCCCGCCCACATCGACCTCGAGGCCAACCCCCACCTGTACACCGTCGGCGAACTGCGCTCGCACCACACACGATTCGTCGAGTATCTCGGCGAACTCGCCGACTCCGACCGCACCATCGGCACACTGACGGTCCTGCACGACGACGAATACGAGAGCCTCGTCCCGTATCGAGGACTGCCCGCCCAGCCCGTGCGGCTGTTCGCCGACTTCCTCGCCGACGGTGTGCGCCGCAATCCCGACGGCGTCGCGATCATCGACGGCGACCGGCAGGTCACCTACCGCGAACTCGACGATCTTTCTACACGTCTCGCCGCACAGCTCGTCGACGCCCGGGCCGCCCCCGAGACCTTCGTGGCACTGAGCATGGACCGCGGCGCCGATGCGCTGATCGCGGTGTGGGCGGTGGTGAAGACCGGCGCGGCCTTCGTCCCGATCGATCCGGCGCTCCCGGCCGACCGGATCGCCTACATGGTCGATGATTCCGGTGCACAGCTCGGACTCACCGTGCAGAGCCGGATCACAGACCTGCCGTCCGGGCCCCGCTGGATCGCCGTGGACGACCCGCTCCCCTCGGATATCGACGTCGAGGTCGTGCGCTCGCCGGCCGTGCCGGAGAACCCGGCGTACATGATCTACACCTCGGGCTCCACCGGAACCCCGAAGGGCGTGGTCGTCACCCATCGCGGGCTCGCGACCTTCGCCGCCGACACCCGCCCCGAACTCGCGCTCGGCACCGACTCGCGGATGCTGCGGTTCTCCTCGGCGAGCTTCGACGCGTCGATCTTCGAGATGCTGCAGGCCTTCAGCGCCGGAGCGGCCATGGTCGTGGCGCCGCCGCACGTTCTCGGCGGCAACGAACTCGTCGACGTCCTGCGCGCCCACCGGGTCACGCACATCGTCTCGGCGCCCACCGTCCTCAACACCGTCGACCCCGCGGGCCTGCCCGATCTCGAGGCCGTCGTCGTCGGCGGCGACGTGTGCACCGCCGACCTCGTCGAACGCTTCGCTCCCACCTGCCGGTTCACCAACAGCTACGGCCCCACCGAGACCACCATCGTCGTCACCGCCGGAGACCCCCTGGCACCCGGCGACCCGATCACCATCGGCCGTCCCCTCGACGGTGTCGTCGCCGTGGTGCTCGACCGTCGCCTGCGACCGGTGCCCGTCGGATTCGTCGGCGAGTTGTATCTCGGCGGACCGGCTTTGGCGCGCGGCTACCACCGCCGTCCCGGGCAGACCGCGGATCGATTCGTGGCCAACCCCTTCGAACCCGGCACGCGCCTGTACCGCACCGGCGACGAGGTGCGGTGGACGCCCGATCACCAACTCGACTTCGTGGGCCGCTCCGACTTCCAGGTGAAGATCCGCGGATTCCGCATCGAACTGGGCGAGATCGACACCGCCCTGCTCGACCAGGACGGCGTCGACTTCGCGACGACCGTCGTGCACGACAGCGGCAGTTCCGTCGTCCCCGTGTCGTACGTACGTATGGAATCCGCCGCGACCTTCGACATGCAGGGACTGCTCGACGGTGTCGCCCGCGTTCTCCCGGCGCACATGGTGCCCGCGGCCGTCGTCGAACTCACCGAGATCCCGGTGACTCCCGCCGGCAAACTCGACCGCGCCGCGCTCCCCGCACCGCAGTTCGCCACCGCAGAATTCCGTGCCCCCGAAACCGACTCCGAACGCCTCCTCGTCGAGGTCGCCGCCGGACTGCTCGACGTCGAACGCATCGGTGTCGACGACTCGCTGTTCGCCCTCGGCGCCGACAGCATCGTCGCGATGCAGTTCGCCGCCCGCGCCAAGGCCGCCGGACTGCACATCACCGCCCGGCAGATCTTCGAACACAAGACGATCGCGGCGCTCGCGCGGGTCGCCGCCGCCGTGCCCACCGCCCTCGTCCTCGACGAACTGCCCGGCGGGGGAGTGGGCGACATCCCGATCACGCCGATCGTGCACGAGATGCTCGGGCGTGGTGACTATTCCACCTTCGCGCAGGCCGTCCTCGTCTCCACCCCCGCGGATCTGACCTACGACGATCTGCGGGCCGCGCTCGCTGCCGTCGTCGCCCGGCACGACATCCTGCGGTCCACGCTGCGCGACGGGCAGTGGCGGACGCACGCCGAACTGCCGGACCTCGATGCGTGGATCACCCGCGTCCCGGTCGCCGACGCTACCGAATCCGATTCTCTCGTCGACCGTGAATGCGACGCTGCCGCACAGGATCTCGATCCGGAATCCGGTCTCGTGCTGCGTGCCGTGTGGTTCGACGTCGCCGAGCCGGTCGGGCAGGGGCGCCTGCTGCTCGTCGCACACCACCTGGTGGTCGACGGCGTGTCGTGGCGGGTACTGCTGCCCGACCTCGGCCAGGCCTGGATGCAGGTCGCGGCAGGACAGACACCGTCGCTGCCCGAGGTGGGTACCTCCTACCGCCGCTGGGCGCACGCCCTGCACGACACCGCCCGCGACTACGTCGGTGAACTCGACCACTGGACCGAAACCCTCGGTGGTGCAGCACCGCTCGCCGCAGTCGCGTCGCTCGACCCGGAGATCGACATCCTGGCGACCACCGCGACCGTCCGGGTCGATCTCGACCCGAGTGTGACCGACGCGGTGCTCACCCGACTGCCCGAGCTGTACGGCAGCGGCACCGCCGACGGTCTGCTCACCGCCCTCGCGCTCGCCGCCGCCCAGGACGGGCAGCGTTCGTTGCTGCTCACCCTCGAAGGACACGGCCGCGACCTCGACGCCACCGGCACCGTCGACCTTGCCCGCACCGTCGGCTGGTTCACCAGCGCGTATCCCGTGCGCCTCGACCTCGCCGACGACCTCGACCCCGCCGACGCCGCCGCCGGAGGACGCGCGAGCGCCACCGCGATCAAGGCCGTCAAGGAACGTCTCGCCGCCGTCCCGAACAACGGCGTGGGATACGGCATCCTGCGCCACCTCGATCCGGAGGCATCGCCGGTCCTCGCCGCCCTGCCCACCGCGCAGGTGTCGTTCAACTATCTCGGCCGTCTCACCTCCGGCCACATCGCCGACGAGATCCGTGAGATCGGCTGGGTGCCGCTCGATCTCGCCCTCGACCCCAACCGCGCATCACGGGTGGCCGCATCGGTCGCCGTCGACATCAACGCGATGGTCGTCGACGGCCCCGACGGTGCGCACCTCACCGCGTCGTTCACCTATGTGCCGCGGGTGATCTCCGCCGAGACGGTCGGCGCGCTCGCCGAACGGTGGAAGGACGCACTCGTCGGCCTGGCCGCCCACACGCAGCGACCCGACGCCGGTGGTCTCACCCCGTCCGACGTGCCGCTCGTGCACACCCGCCAGCAGCAGATCGAGCAGTGGGAGAACCGCTTCGGTCGCCTCGTCGACATCTGGCCGCTCTCGCCGCTGCAGACCGGTCTGGCCTTCCACGCCGCGCTGTCCGTCGACGCGGTCGACGTCTACACGGCACAGCTGCGTCTCGACCTCGCAGGGGAAGTCGATGCCGGTCGCTGGCAGGCAGCGTTCGCATCGTTGCTCGCACGACACGCCGCCCTGCGCACGGCCTTCGTGCACGACGGTTCCGGCAGCCCGGTCCAGCTCGTCCTGGATCACGTCGAGATGCCGTGGCGCCAGGCCGATCTCACCGGATCGTCCGACCCGCAGCACGACCTGCAGACGCTCCTCGACAGCGAACGCTTCGCCCGCTTCGACCTCGCGCACCCACCGCTGTTGCGCGCCGTACTCGTCCGGCTCCCCGAGCAGCGCGCCGTCCTCGCCCTCACCAACCACCACATCGTGCTCGACGGCTGGTCGATGCCGCTGCTCGTGCGCGAACTCCTCGTCGGCTACGCCGCCGGCGGTCAGGCGGCGCTGCCCACCCCCGCGTCCTACCGCGACTACCTGACCTGGCTCGACCGGCAGGACACCGACCGCGCCCTCGACGCGTGGGCCGAGGCGTTCGCCGACCTCGACGAACCCACGCTGGTCGCACCCGGAGCCACCGACGCCGTCGACGACGCACCCGCCCAGATCCACATCGACCTCGACGCCGACGACATCGACGCCCTCGCACGGCTCTCGCGACGCACCGGCGCGACGCTCAACACCATCGTCCAGACCGCCTGGGGCCTGCTGCTCGCCCGGCACTGGGGTACCCGCGACGCGGTGTTCGGCGCAACCGTCTCCGGGCGGCCCGCCGACCTGCCCGACGTCGAGAACATGCTCGGCCTGTTCATCAACACCCTGCCCGTGCGGGTGCGGATCGACGAGACCGAGTCGGTCGCCGACCTCGTGCTGCGCCTGCAGGGTGAACAGACCGCCCTGCTCGACCAGCAGTTCGTCGGCCTCGGCGCCATCCAGGACCGCATCGGCACCGGCACCCTCTTCGACACGCTCACCGTCTTCGAGTCGTATCCCGTCGACCGCGCCGGATTCGACGAGAACACCGACATCGCCGGCATGCGCGTCACCGACGTCGACGCCCGCGACGCCACGCATTACCCGCTCTCGCTCATGGCGTTGCTCGAACCCCACCTGCGGTTGAGCCTGCGCTACCGCACCGACGTCTTCGACGCCGCGACCGTCGACGACCTCGCCCGCCGCTTCACACAGATCCTGAAGTTCGTCGCCGAGCGCCCCGACGATGCCGTCGGCGCCGTCGACGTGTTCCTGCCCGGCGAACGCGAACGGGTCCTCGAGTCCTGGAACCACACCGCGCACCCCGTGCCCGCCGGAGATGTCGTCGCGTTGTTCGAGCAGCAGGTCGCGCGGACACCCGATGCGCCGGCCGTCGTCGTCGACGGATCGGCGTCGACCTACGCCGAGTTCGCGTCCGACGTGCGCCGTCTCGCCCGTCGGCTCCTGGCCGAGGGTGTCGCTGCGGAAACGCGCGTCGCCGTGGCTGTTCCGCGCTCCTACGACCAGCTGGTCGCGATCTACGCCGTGCTCGCCGCCGGTGGAGCGTACGTGCCGGTCGATCCCGACCAGCCCGCCCAGCGCACCGCCCACGTCCTCACCACCGCCTCGCCGCAGCTCGTGCTCGCGACCGAGGAGACCCGCGACAGCCTGCCCGCCGGCCTGCGCGTGCTCGATGTGTCCGACGTCGACGGGTACGCCGGCGACCCGCTGACCGACGACGAACGACCCGCACTCCGCCCCGGCAACCTCGCCTACGTGCTGTTCACGTCCGGCTCGACGGGCCGGCCCAAGGGTGTCGCGGTGACGCACGGCGCCCTGCACAACCAGCTCGCGTGGATGCGCGCGGCCTTCGCGCCGGACGCCGCCGACACGGTGCTCTACAAGACACCCTTCACCTTCGACGCGTCGGTGTGGGAGTTGTTCCTTCCGCTGCAGAGCGGGGCGCGGCTGGTGGTCGCCGACCGCGACGGGCACGCCGACCCCGCCTACCTCGCGTCGGTCGTCCACCGCGAACGCGTCACCGTCGCGCAGTTCGTGCCGTCGGTGCTCGACCTGTTCGTCGCCGAGGTACAGCACGCGGGCATCGACGCCTCGTCGCTGCGCGCGGTGTTCTCCGGCGGTGAAGCACTCCGGGCGTCCACCGCCGCCCGCGTCCGCGAAGTCCTCGGCGCCGAGGTCCACAACCTCTACGGCCCGACGGAGACGACGGTGCAGGTCGCGCACCGCACCGCGATGGTGCAGGTCGCGCACCGCACCGCGCGCCGCGACGATGCCGAGCAGGTGCCGCTCGGCCGACCCGTGTGGAACACCCGTTTCCTCGTCCTCGACGCGGTGCTGCGTCCGGTGCCCGTCGGGGTGCCGGGTGAGCTGTACGTGGTGGGCTCGCAGGTCGCGCGGGGCTACCAGGCCGGTCCCGCCGTCACCGCCGACCGCTTCGTCGCGAACGCCTTCGGGAACTCGGGCGATCGGATGTACCGCACCGGCGACCGCGTCCGGTGGAACCGCGACGGCGAACTCGAATACCTCGGCCGTACCGACTTCCAGGTCAAGCTCAACGGTCAGCGCGTCGAACTCGGCGAGATCGAGAGCGCCCTGCTCACGAATCCCGGCATCACGCAGGCCGTCGTCACGCTGCGCACCGGCCGGCACGGCGACTATCTCGCCGCCTACGCCGTCGCCACCGGTGAGCGGCCGGACGAGAACGCGGTCCTCGCGTCCGTCGCCGACCGCGTGCCCCGGCACATGGTGCCGTCGGTGCTCGTGCTGCTCGACGACCTGCCCGTCACCGCGCACGGCAAGGTCGACCGGGCGGCCCTGCCGGAACCGGACTTCGACGCCTCCGCCGCCTACGTCGCGCCGCGCACCGATACCGAGGCCGCCGTCGCCCGCATCATGGGCGAGCTGCTCGAGGTCGAGCAGGTCGGTGCGTCGTCGAACTTCTTCCAGCTCGGCGGGAACTCGCTCGGCGCAACCCGATTGATCGCCCGCGTCAACGAGACGTTCGACGCCACCATCGGCATCCGCGCGCTGTTCGACGAGCCCACCGTCGAAGGCCTCGCCGCCGCCGTCGACCGTGCCCGCGGCACCGGTGCCGCGGCGACCGTTCCCACGGCCGGGCCGCGCCCCGACCGGATTCCGTTGTCGCCGGCGCAGACCCGCATGTGGTTCGTCAACCGGTTCGACCCCGGCTCCGGCGCCTACAACGTCGGCGCGGCTCTACGGCTGCGCGGCGATCTCGACCTCGACGCCCTGCGCGCGGCGGTCGTCGACATCCTCGAACGGCACGAAACACTTCGGACGACATACCCGGACTCCGATGCCGGTCCGTACCAGAACATCCTCTCCGTCGACGACGCGCTGCGGGATCGTCCCCTGCTCGTCGCCGGCACGGAGACGGTCGCGGAAGACGACCTTTCCGAACGTATCCGGACGCTGACCGCACGCGGATTCGATATCACCGTCGAACCGTCCCTCGAGCTGACATTGCTCGAGTGTGCCGACGGCAGCCACGTCGTCGTGATGGTCGTGCACCACATCGCCATCGACGGCTGGTCCACCCAGGTCCTCGCCACCGATCTCGTGCTCGCCTACTCTGCGCGCGCCACAGGTGGGGCACCGCTCTGGGAGCCGCTGCCGCTGCAGTACGCCGACTACGCACTGTGGATGCGCGAGCTGCTCGGCGCACCGGGCGAACCCACCGAGATCGCCGCGCGCGAACTCGACCACTGGACCGCGAAACTCGCCGGCGCACCGGCGCTGCTCGAACTGCCCACCGATCGGCCGCGACCCGCGAGCTCGTCGTTCCGGGGCGCCGCGGTGCCGTTCACCGTCGATCCCGAGACCGTCCGCCGCCTCGACGCCTACGCGCAGGCCCACGGCGTGAGCCGGTTCATGGTGCTGCACGCCGCGCTCGCCGTGTTGCTCGCCCGGCTCGGAGCGACCGACGACGTGTCCGTGGGCACGCCGGTCGCCGGTCGCGGCCACCGCCGCCTCGACAACCTCATCGGTATGTTCGTCAACACAGTGGTGTTGCGGACCCCTGTCGATCCGGCTGCGGGCTTCGACGACATCGTCGCCACCGTCCGCGACGTCGACCTCGACGCCTTCGCCCACATCCAGGTGCCGTTCGAGCAGGTCGTCGAGGCCGTCGACCCCGTGCGGTCGCAGAACAGCGCACCGCTGTTCCAGGTCGCGCTGTCGGTCGAGGAAGCGCACCCCAGCGACCCCCAACTGCCCGGGTTGCGGGTCGAACCGATCGTGCCCGACTTCGGCATCGCCAAGTTCGACCTGGAGTTCACGCTCCGCGACGACAACGGTGCCCTGGCCGGCACCCTCACCTACGCCACCGACCTGTTCGACGCGTCCACCGCCGCCCGCACCACCGAGCGCTGGAACCGCATATTGGCGCAGCTGCTCGACGACCCGCGCAGCCCCGTCGGCGACCTGCCGTATCTCGACGCCGACGAAACCGCCCGGGCACTCGACGCGGCCCGACCGGAACCGATCCGGATCCGGACGCTGCCGGAGATCCTCGCGGCCGGTGTCGCCGCGTCGCCGAACGGTGTTGCCGCCGTGGACAAGACACGACAGCTCACCTACCGCGACCTCGACGAGCGTTCCAACGCTCTGGCCCGTGTCCTCGTCACCGAGGGTGCCGGACCGGAAACCGTGGTGGCCCTGGCCTTCGAGCGGACCATCGAGTCGCTGGTCGCGGTGTGGGCGGTCGCGAAGACCGGCGCGGCGTTCGTGCCGATCGACGTGAAGCTGCCCGTCGACCGCATCGCGTTCATGCTCTCGGACTCGGGTGCCGCCTTCGGCCTGACCATGAGCGGGATCGCTCCGGCCGTCGACTTCCGTTGGCTCGCGCTGGATTCCGACGGCATCGTCGACCGGTGCGCCGAGGTGTCGACCGCCGCGCTCGACGTCGGCGTCGCACCCGACGCCGCGGCGTACATGATCTACACGTCCGGCTCGACCGGCACCCCGAAGGGCGTCGTCGTCACGCACCGGGGCCTCAACGCCTTCACCGCCGAATGCCGCACCGAACTCGGGCTCACCGCGCAGGCGCGGGTGCTGCGATTCTCCTCGGCGAGCTTCGACGCGTCGGTGTTCGAGATCCTCGCCGCCTTCGGTGCCGGAGCCACCATGGTGGTCGCGCCGCCCGAGATCGTCGCCGGTGCCGACCTCGAAACATTCCTGCTGCGCCACAACGTCACCCACGTGCTCACCGCACCGGCCGCGCTCGGTGGCGTCGACCCGGCGAGGCTGCCGGATCTCGAGGCCGTCGTGGTCGGTGGCGACGTGTGCCCGCCCGAGCTGGTCGAGCGGTTCGCGCCGCGTTGCCGGTTCGTCAACAGTTACGGCCCCACCGAGACCACGATCGTCATCACGATGACCGACCCGCTGGTCGCGGGCGGAGCCATCACCATCGGCCGGCCCATCCGGAGCGCCGGTGCCGTCGTGCTCGACGCACGCCTGCAGCCGGTGCCCGACGGAGTGCTGGGCGAGCTGTATCTGGCGGGCCAGGCGCTCGCCCGCGGCTACCACGACCGACCTGGGATGACGGCCTCGCGGTTCGTCGCGAACCCGTTCACCGGTGGGCTCATGTACCGCACGGGCGACCTCGTGCGCCGACGCGCGTCGGGCGAGCTCGAGTTCGCCGGCCGCAGCGACGCACAGGTCAAGCTGCGTGGTCTGCGCATCGAACTCGGCGAGATCGAGGCGGTGCTGAGCCGTCAGGACAGCGTCGCGCACGCCGTCGTGGACGTCTACCGCGACGCCCACACCGGCGAACGGCTCGTCGGCTACGTCGTGCCCTGCAACGGCGCCGAGGTCGATGCCGATGCGCTGCGCAGCGCCGTCGCCGACGTCCTGCCGTCGTACATGGTGCCCTCGCAGATCGTGCCGATCGAGACGGTGCCCGTCACGGTCAACGGCAAGCTCGATCGTAAGGCGCTGCCCGCTCCCGATCCGGTGACCCGCGAGTTCCGTGCCCCCACCAACCCCGTCGAGGAGACGGTGGCCGAGATCGTCGCCGAACTGCTCGGCGTCGAACGCGTGGGCCTCGACGACGACTTCTTCGCGCTCGGCGGCAACTCGCTCATCGCAACGCGCCTGGTGGCCCGCATCGGGGAAGCGCTCGGCACCACGGTGCCGGTGCGCGTGGTGTTCGAGGGATCGACCGTGCAGGCGCTCGCCGAGACCGCCGGCTCGCACATCGGCACGGGGGAGCGGCTGCCGCTCGTGCCGCAGGAGCGTCCCGCGCGGGTGCCGCTGTCGTACGCGCAGCAACGCATGTGGTTCCTCAACCGCTTCGACCCGACGTCGCCGCTCTACAACATCCCGCTTGCAGTGCGCCTGCACGGCGACCTCGACGTCGACGCCCTCATTGCCGCCGTCCGCGACGTGCTCGACCGGCACGAAGCACTGCGCACGGTGTTCCCGGAACACGAAGACGGGCCGTCGCAGCACGTACTCGCCACCGGCGACGTGCCGCTCGACCTCACCCCGATCGACACCCCCGACACCGGCGCACTGCACACCGCGATCGCCCGAGTGGTGGGACGCGGCTTCGACGTCACGCGGGAGGTCCCCATCCGCGGCGCGCTGTTCCGCGAGAACGACCGTACCCACGTGCTCGTGGTGGTCGTGCACCACATCAGCGCCGACGGCGCGTCGACCGTGCCCCTGGCCCGCGACGTCCTCGTCGCCTACTCCGCGCGCCTCGACGACGCACAGCCGTCCTGGGAGCCGTTGCCGGTGCAGTACGCCGACTTCGCGCTGTGGCAGCGCACAGTGCTCGGCGACCCGCAGGATCCGCGGGCCCCGATCGCGCAGCAACTCGACTACTGGACCTCGGTCCTCGCCGACACCCCGGCCGTGCTCGAACTGCCCGCCGACCGGCCGCGACCCGCGGCGGCGTCGTACCGGGGTGCCAACACCGGTTTCCGGATCGCCCCCGAGGTCCTCGCCCGCGTCGACCGTCTCGCGCACGCCCACGGCGCGACCCGCTTCATGGTCCTGCACGCCGCGCTCGCCGTGCTGCTCGCGCGTCTCGGCAGCACCGAGGACGTGTCGGTGGGCACGCCGGTCGCCGGTCGTGGTGATCGTGCTCTCGACGACCTCGTCGGCATGTTCGTCAACACCCTCGTGCTGCGCACCCGTATCGATCCCGCGGCGTCGTTCGCGGAGTTCCTCGAGCAGGTCCGCACCACCGACCTCGCGGCGTTCTCGCATGCCGACGTGCCGTTCGACCAGGTGGTCGAGGCCGTCGATCCGGTGCGTTCGCAGAGTCACTCGCCGCTGTTCCAGGTCGTGTTGTCGCTGCAGAACCAGGGCATCGGCGAGCTCGAACTGCCCGGGCTGCGGGTCGAACCGCTCACAGCGGATCTCGCCATCGCCAAGTTCGACATCGACATCGCGCTGCGTGAGGACGAGAGTGGCGGACTGGCCGCCGAACTCACTTACGCGACCGACCTGTTCGACGAAGTGACCGCCGTCGATCTCGCCGCGCGGTGGGTGCAGCTGCTCGACGCGAGCACGGCCGACCCGACGGCTGCCGTGGGTGACATCGCCCTCCTGTCGGACGCCGAGACCGGTCGGGCACTGTCGTACTCGGTGCCGGCGCCGTTGCCGCAGAGGACGTTCCCGCAAATCCTCGCGGCCGGGGTCGCCGCGAACCCGGACGGTGTCGCGGTGGTGGACGGCGAACGGCAGCTCACCTACACCGGACTCGACCTCGCGTCCAACCGGCTCGCGCACAAGCTGATCGACCACGGTGCCGGGCCGGAAACCGTGGTGGCGCTGTCGTTCCCGCGCAGTCTCGACGCCGTCGTCGCCCTGTGGGCCGTGGTCAAGACCGGCGCGGCGTTCGTGCCCGTCGATCCGGCACTGCCTGCAGCGCGTATCGCGTACCTGCTCACCGACTCCCGGGCCATCCTCGGGCTCGGCGACGGACCGTCGCACGTTCCGTGGCTGAGCGTCGACGCCGACGACTACTCTTCTGCACCGGTGACGTCCGCGGTGAATGCGGAGTCGGCGGCGTACATGATCTACACGTCCGGTTCCACCGGCACGCCGAAGGGCGTCGTCGTCACCCACCGCGGCCTCAACGCCTTCACTGCCGACCACCGCCCCGAACTCGGATTGAGCACCGGCTCGCGGATGCTGCGGTTCTCGTCGTCGAGCTTCGACGCGTCGGTCTTCGAGCAGATCTCGGCGTTCTCCGCCGGTGCCACCGTGGTGGTCGTGCCGCCGCACATCGTCGCCGGTGCCGAACTGACCGACCTGCTGCGCCGCGAACGCATCACGCACATCATCACCGCGCCCGCCGCGCTCGGCACCGTCACCCCCGACGACCTGCCCGACCTCGGATCCGTGGTGATCGGCGGCGACGTGTGCCCGCCGGAACTCGTCGAGAAGTTCGGACCGGTCTGCAGTTTCGTCAACAGCTACGGTCCCACCGAGACCACCATCATCATCACCGAGACCGCGCCGCTCACTCCGGGCGATCGCATCACCATCGGCGCGCCCATCGAAGGTGCCGGTGCCGTCGTCCTCGACACGCGTCTGCATCCCGTACCCGACGGCGTCATCGGAGAGCTGTACCTGGCGGGTGCCGGTCTCGCGCGCGGCTACAACGCGCAGCCGGGACTCACGGCAGCGCGGTTCGTCGCGAACCCGTTCACCGGTGGGCTCATGTACCGCACGGGTGATCTCGTGCGCCGCACCGCGACCGGCGAACTCGACTTCGTCGGCCGCAGCGACGCGCAGGTGCAGGTCCGCGGCCTGCGCATCGAACTCGGCGAGATCGAAGCGGCGCTGAGCCGCGCCGACGAGGTGGCCCAGGCCGTCGTCGTCCTGCACACCGACGCGCGCACCGGCGAACGCCTCATCGGCTACGTCGTCCCGGCGACCGGCACCGCAGCCGACCCGCAGGTGCTGCGCGACCGCCTCGCCGACGAACTGCCGTCGTACATGGTGCCCGCGCAGATCCTCGTCCTCGACGCGCTGCCCATCACCGCCAACGGCAAGCTCGACCGGAAGGCACTGCCCGTCCCCGGTTTCGAGGCACGCGCCTTCCGCGCACCCGAGACACCCGTGGAACAGACGGTCGCGTCCGTCTACGCCGACCTGCTCGGTGTCGACCGCGTGGGCCTCGACGACGACTTCTTCGCGCTCGGCGGCAACTCGCTCAACGCGACCCAACTCGTCGCGCGGCTCGGTGCCGCCCTGCACACCACCGTGCCCGTGCGCACGGTGTTCGACGCTCCGACGGTTGCCGCGCTGACCGCCGCCGTGGCGCGCACCGCCGGTTCCGGCGGTCGTCCCGAGCTCGTGGCCGTCGAACGCCCCGACCGCATCCCGCTGTCGCTCCAGCAGCAGCGCATGTGGTTCTTCAACCGCTTCGATCCCGGCTCGGCCGCCTTCAACATCCCGATGGTGCTGCGCCTGAGCGGCGAGCTCGACGTGCCTGCGTTGCAGGCCGCGCTGCTCGACGTCCTCGACCGGCACGAAGCGCTGCGCACCGTCTTCCCCGACAGCGACGCCGGGCCCGCCCAGGTGATCGTGCCCGTCGGCGAGGCCGCGTCCGATCTCGGACCGCAGGACGTCGCGGCCGACGACATCACCGGCGTCCTCACCGACTTCGTCACGCGCGGTTTCGATCTCACCGTCGACGTGCCCGTGCGCGCCCGGCTGTTCCGCATCGCCGACGACGAGCACGTCCTCGCCGTCGTCGCCCACCACATCGCGAGCGACGGCGGGTCGCAGGCACCGCTGTCGCGCGACGTCGTCACCGCCTACCTCGCGCGTCGCGAAGGTGCCGAGCCCGGCTGGTCGCCGCTGAGCGTCCAGTATGCCGACTACGCGCTCTGGCAGCAGAAGCTCCTCGGCAGCGAGGACGACCCGCAGTCGCTGCTCGCCCGTCAGCTCGCGTACTGGACCGACACCCTCGCCGACCTGCCCGACCTGGTGGAACTGCCCACCGACCGGCCGCGTCCGCCCGTGCAGTCGTCGCGGGGCGCGACCGTCCCGATCGCCCTCGACGCCGAGCTCGCCGACCGCGTCGCACAGTTCACCCGCGAACGCGGCATCACGCTGTTCATGCTCGCCCACGCGGCCGTCGCGGTGCTGCTGGCACGCTGGTCGGGGAGCAGCGACATCCCGATCGGCACCCAGATCGCCGGTCGCGGCGAGGAAGCCCTCGACGACCTCGTCGGCATGTTCGGCAACACCCTCGTCCTGCGCACCCGCATCGACGCCGGCGCCACCTTCGACGAGATCCTCGACCAGGTGCGCGACGTCGACCTCGCGGCCTTCTCGCATCCGGACGTGCCGGTCGAGCGACTCGTCGAACTGCTCGATCCCGTCCGCTCCACGGCCTACTCGGCGCTGTTCCAGACCCTGCTCGTGGTGCACAACTTCACGCGCTCGGAGATCGACCTGCCCGGGCTGCGGCTGAGCACCGTCGAACCGGGCGCGACCGGCGCCAAGCTCGACCTCGAAATCCACCTCGGGGAGACCTTCGACGCCGACGGCCGACGCCTCGGTATCGACGGCTCGATCACCTACGCCACGGACCTGTTCACCGAAGACACCATCACGCAGGCCGCGCAGCGCCTCGTGGCACTCGTCGATGCCGCGGTGAGTGCACCGGAGATCGCGGTCGGCGACATCGACCTGCGCGACGATGACGAGATCCGCCTGCTGGACGAAATCAATGCGGCCGACGCGGGGTCCGTCGACGAGACCCTGCTCGCCCGCTTCGACCAGCAGGCCGCCCGCACCCCGGACGCGCCGGCGCTGATCTTCGAGGACACGACCCTGACGTACGCGCAGTTCGCGTCGCGGGTCGACCGTCTCGCGCGGCACCTCGTCGGACTCGGTGTGGGTCCGGAGAGCCTCGTCGGCGTGTACACCGGCCGGTCCATCGAGATGATGGTCGCGATCTACGCGATCCTGCAGGCCGGGGGAGCGTACGTTCCGCTCGACCCCGAACATCCCGCCGACCGCACCGAGTACGTGCTCGACCTCGCTCGGCCCGTCGTCGTGCTCACCACCGCAGCCGATCGGGGTTCGTTGCCCGCCGCGGCACCGGTGCTCGAGATCGATGCGCCGTCGACGGTCTCCGACGCGCCGCTCACCGACGCCGACCGCGTCGCGCCGCTGCGACCGGACAACACCGCCTACGTCATCTTCACCTCCGGCTCCACCGGTCGCCCGAAGGGTGTTGCGGTGAGCCATCGTTCGGCCGCGAACCAGATCGCGTGGATGCGCGAACGGTACGACCTCGGCGCCGCCGACGCTGCGCTCCACAAGACACCGATCACGTTCGACGCGTCGGTGTGGGAGCTGTTCTACCCCTTGCAGGTCGGGGCACGCCTCGTCGTCGCCGTTCCGGGTGGGCACCGCGACCCCGCCTATCTGGCACGAGTGTCGCGTGAGGAGCGCGTGAGCATCCTCGAATTCGTCCCGTCGATGCTCGCGGTGTTCCTCGCCGACCCGGCGCTGCAGCTTCCCGAGTCGCTGCGCTACCTGTCCGTCGGCGGCGAAGCCCTGCCGGCCGATCTCGCCGCCGACTTCGCCGCACGATCGACGGCGGCGCTCGACAACACCTACGGACCCACCGAAACCACCGTGACCGCAACGGTCCTGCGCGTCGAAGGCGAGCACGCGGGCAGCGTCCCGATCGGCCGTCCGATCCGCAACACCACCGTGCAGGTGCTCGACGCGCGACTCCGCCCGGTGCCGATCGGGGTGCCCGGTGAGCTCTACCTCGGGGGAGTGCAGGTCGCACGCGGCTACCACGCCCGTCCCGACCTCACCGCCGAACGGTTCGTCGCCGCACCTGACGGCGAACGCCTCTACCGCACCGGCGATCTCGTCCGTATCCTGCCCAGTGGTGAGGTGGACTTCCTGGGCCGCACCGACTTCCAGGTCAAGGTGCGCGGTCTGCGCATCGAACTCGGCGAGATCGAGAGCGCCCTGACTGCGCTGCCGGAGATCGCGCAAGCCGTGATGGTCGTGCACGACGGCGACCACGGCCGGCAACTCGTCGGCTACGTCGTCCCGTCCTCAGGCGCGAGTGTCGACATCGAGGCGGCGCGTGCGGCGGTCGGCAGGTCGCTGCCGCGCTACATGGTGCCCGACGTGCTCATGGTGCTCGACGCGTTTCCGCTCAACGCATCCGGCAAGCTCGACCGTCGCGCTCTGCCCGCGCCCCTCGCCGCGATCCGGGAGTTCCGCCCTCCCGTCACCCCTACGGAACAGGCGGTCGCGGCCGCGATCGCCGAGGTGCTCGAGGTGGAGCGGGTCGGTCTCGACGACGACTTCTTCGCGCTCGGCGGCAACTCACTCATCGCGACCCGCGTGATCGCCCGCATCGGTGCCGCGCTCGGCGCGGACATCCCGCTGCGCACGCTGTTCGAACATCCCACCGTCGAAGCGCTCGCCGCCGCGGTGGCCGAGCACGGTGAGCAGGCCGCGCGACCCGCGCTCGCCGCGGGGGAGCGGCCCGAACAGGTGCCGCTGTCGCTCGCCCAGCAGCGGATGTGGTTCCTCAACCGCTTCGATCCGGACTCGGCGGCCTACAACCTGCCGATGGCGATCCGTCTGTCGGGCTCGGTCGACGTCGACCTGCTGCGCATCGCGGTCGCCCACGTCGTCGAGCGACACGAATCGCTGCGCACCGTCTACCCCGACACCCCGGACGGGCCGGTGCAGGTCGTGCTGCCGGCCGCCGACACCGCTCCGGACATCGAGGTCCACACCGTCGCCGGTGGGGACGACGCCCTGCTCGCGGCGGTCGCGCCGTTCGCGACCGGCCGTTTCGACGTCACCACCGAGGTGCCGCTGCGGATCGGGCTCTTCGAACTCGGCGCCGACGACTACGTCCTCGCGATGGTCGTCCACCACATCTCCGGCGACGGCTTCTCGATCGCCCCGATGGTGCGCGACCTGCTCGTCGCCTACACCTCGGCCCTCACCGGCTCCGAGCCCGAGTGGGCGCCCCTGCCGGTGCAGTACGCCGACTACGCGCTGTGGCAGCGTCGTGTGCTCGGGTCCGAGGACGATCCCGACTCGCTGGTGTCGCAGCAACTCGACTACTGGCGCGGTGCCCTCGCCGGACTGCCCGACCAACTGTCGCTGCCGACCGACCGCCGGCGGCCCGCCGTGCAGTCCTACGAGGGCGGACGCGTCGAGATCCGCATCGACGCCGACCTCCACGCCCGGCTCGTCGACCTCGCCCAGAGCCGTCACGCCACGCTGTTCATGGCCGTGCACGCCGCCCTGTCGGTGCTGCTCGCGCGACTGTCCGACAGCGACGACATCGCCGTCGGCACACCCATCGCGGGTCGCGGCGAACGTGAACTCGACGACCTGATCGGCATGTTCGTCAACACCCTCGTGCTGCGCACCCGGGTATCCGGCGCCGTCACCTTCGACGACCTGCTCGCGGCCGTCCGCGAATCCGACCTGCGGGCCTTCGCGCACGCCGATGTGCCGTTCGAGCGGCTCGTCGAGGTGCTCAACCCGCAGCGCTCCACCGCGCGGCACCCGCTGTTCCAGGTCGGCTTCTCGTTCCAGAACTTCGAACAGGGCACCCTCGCGCTGCCCGGACTCGACGTCGCCCTCGTCGACCTCGAACACGACACCTCGCAGTTCGACCTGCACTGGATCGTCCAGGACCGCTACGACGAGTCGGGTACACCCACCGGCATCGTCGGCTACCTGACCTATGCGTCGGCCCTGTTCGACGAGTCGACGGCCCGCGGGTTCGTCGATCGGTTCGTCCGGTTGCTCGACAGCATCGTCGCCGAACCCAACCGTCCCGTCGGTGATCTCGACATCCTCGACACCGTCGAGCGAACGCGAATCCTGCACGAGTGGAACGACACTCGGCACGACGTTCCCGTCGGAACGCTGGTGTCGCTGTTCGACGCGCAGGTCGCGGCCCGGCCGGACGCCGTCGCGCTCGATCACGAGGCCGGCTCCCTCACCTACCGCGAGTTCGACGGACGGGTCAACCGTCTCGCCCGTCACCTGATCGACCTCGGCGTGGGGCCCGAGACGGCGGTTGCGCTGGGGATGCGTCGCTCCGTCGAGTTGCTCGTGGGCATGTACGCCGTCGCGAAGGCCGGCGGCGCGTACGTCCCCCTCGACCCCGATCACCCCCGCGAGCGAATCGACTACATCCTGTCGGTCGCCGACCCCGTCTGCGTGCTGACCGGTCGCGACGACGACTTCGATGCCGGCGGTCGCGCCGTGGTGCACGTCGACGCACCCGAACTCGACGCGCTCGACGACAGCCCGGTGCGTGACACCGAACGTCGTGTTCCGCTCGACCCGCAGCACCTCGCCTACGTCATCTTCACGTCGGGTTCCACTGGACGACCGAAGGGTGTCGCAGTTCCGCATGCGGCGATAGCCAACCAGTTGCTCTGGAAGACAGGGCATTTCGGTCTGTTCCCCGACGACGCCGCGCTGCTGAAGACGGCCGCGACGTTCGACCTGTCGGTGTGGGAGTTCTGGTCGGCACTCGTCTCCGGCGGTCGACTCGTCGTCGCCGCACCCGACGGTCATCGCGACCCGGCCTATCTCGACGCGGTCATACGGCAGAAGTCCGTGACCACTCTGCACGTCGTGCCGTCGATGCTCGAGGCGCTGCTCGACACGGCCGGCGATGCGCTGAGCCCGTCGCTGCGGCGCATCCTCGCGATCGGTGAGGCGCTGCCCTCCGCGCTAGCCCAGCGGTTCCGCTCGCTCCACCCCGACGTCGACCTGGTCAACCTGTACGGGCCGACAGAGGCCGCCGTCTCCGTGACCGCGCACGCGGTGACCGGCGACGACACCGACTCGGTGCCGATCGGCCGCCCGGAGTGGAACACGCGCGTCCACGTCCTCGACGGTCGCCTCCGCCCCGTGCCGGTGGGTGTGACGGGCGAGCTGTATCTCGCGGGCGCCCAGCTCGCACGTGGCTACGCCGGACGCCCCGACCTCACCGCCGACCGGTTCGTCGCCGACCCGCTCGGATCCGGCGCGCGCCTCTACCGCACCGGTGACATCGTCGCCTGGAACGAGGACGGCACCCTCGACTACCGCGGCCGCGCCGACTTCCAGGTCAAACTCCGCGGCTTCCGCATCGAACTCGGCGAGATCGACACCGCACTGCGGGCACAGCCGGGTGTGGCGCAGGCCGTGACGGTCGTGCACAGCGACCCGCACACCGGTGACCGGATCGTCGCCTACCTCACCGGCGACGAGTCCCTGCACGCGAACACCGTGAAGGACGCACTCGCACAGAGTCTTCCGAGCTACATGGTGCCGTCGGTCGTCGTGATCCTCGACGCGCTGCCGCTCAACGCGAACGGCAAGATCGACCGCAAGGCGCTGCCCGCACCGGAGGTCGCGACGCGCGCGTACCGCGCGCCGTCCACCCCGATCGAAGAGATTGTCGCCGGCATCTACCGCGACCTGCTCGGCGTCGACCGCGTCGGCGCGGACGACGACTTCTTCGAACTCGGCGGCAACTCACTGATCGCCACCCAGGTCATCGCGCGACTCGCCACCGCACTCGACGTGCGCGTCCCGCTGCGCGTGCTGTTCGAGGCACCCACCGTGGCAGCACTGGCCGTGCGGGCCGAGGAACACGCCGGATCCGGTGGCCGCCCGGCACTGCAGACGCAACCGCGACCCGACTCGGTGCCGCTCTCGCTCGCGCAGCAGCGGATGTGGTTCCTCAACCGCCTCGACCCCGACTCCGCCGCGTACAACATCCCGGTCGCCATCCGCCTCACCGGTTCTCTGCACCTCACGGCCCTGGAAGACGCCGTCGCGGATCTGTTCGCGCGCCACGAGATCCTGCGCACCGTCTACCCGGAAGCCGATGGTGTCGGCCATCAGGTCGTGCTGCCCGTCTCCCAAGTGCGCCCGGATGTCACGCCCGTGCCGATCGACGAGGCCGACATCCTGCCCACCGTCGTCGAATTCGTGAACGCCGGATTCGACGTCACGTCCGAGGTACCGGTCCGCACCCGCCTCTATCAGGTCGGCGACGACGAGTACGTGCTCGTCTTCGTCGTGCACCACGTAGCCGCGGACGGCTTCTCGATGGGACCGCTGACCCGCGACGTCATGGTCGCCTACGACGCGCGTCGCCGCGGGGAGGCACCGTCGTGGTCGCCGCTCGCCGTCCAATACGCGGATTACGCTCTGTGGCAACGCGAACTGCTCGGATCCGAGGACGATCCGGACAGTCTCGTCGCACGTGAACTGGCCTACTGGACCGAACGACTCGGTGACCTGCCCGAGCCGCTCGAACTGCCGCTCGACCACCCGCGTCCGCCGGTCGCCACCAACCGCGGTGCACGGCACACCTTCCAGATCGACGCCACCACCGTCGGTGCGCTGCAACGCCTCGCACGCGAACACAACGCGACCACCTTCATGGTCGTGCACGCCGCACTCGCCGTCCTGCTCGCGAAACTCGCCGGCACCCGCGACGTCACCATCGGCACGCCCGTCGCGGGTCGCGGGGAGGCCGAACTCGACGACCTGATCGGCATGTTCGTCAACACCCTCGTGCTGCGCAACGACATCGACCCGGCTTTGCCGTTCACCGAGCTGCTCGCGCAGGTGCGCGACACCGACCTGGGCACCTTCGGCAACGCGGACGTGCCGTTCGAGCGGCTCGTCGAGGTGCTCGATCCGCCCCGCTCGCAGTCGCGAACACCGTTGTTCCAGGTCATGCTCGTCTTCCAGAACATGCAGCAGTCGGTGTTCGAACTCGACGAGCTGACCATCTCCGCGCTCGACACGGACTTCGCCGAAGCTCGGTTCGACCTGCAGTTGACGCTGACCGATTCGCACGACGCAGCAGGAGATCCTTCGGGGTGGACAGCTGAATTCATCTACGCTACCGACCTGTTCGACGGTTCCACGATCGATGCATTCGGAGATCGGTTCCGTCGGATACTCGGTGCCGTCACTGCCGAGCCCGAGGTAGCGGTCGGTGACATCGACATCTTGGAACCCGCCGAACGGGCACTCGTCCAGTGGGACCGTGGCGTCAAACCCCTGCACAGCGAGACTCTCGTCGATCTGTTCGACCGTCAGGTGACGCGGACGCCCGATGCGCCGGCACTGTCGGCCGACGGCGTGACCCTGTCGTACGCGCAGTTCGATGCGCAGGTCAATGCGATGGCCCGGTACCTCGTGTCCCGCGGGGTCGGTCCCGACACCTTGGTCGCCCTGGCGCTGCGTCGATCGGCGAACCTGTTGATCGGTATGTACGCAGTGGCCAAGGCGGGCGGCGCATACGTTCCTGTTGATCCCGATTTGCCGCAGGACCGCAACGACTACGTCCTCGGGACCGCCGACCCACTCCTGGTCCTCTCGACGTCCGGCGACGATTTCGCCACGGACCATGATCTCGAGATCGTTCAGATCGACACCCTCGAGCTCGGAAACTACTCCGAACGGACCGTTTCGGACGCCGACAGGAACGCGCCGCTGCATGTCGAGAACATCGCCTACGTGATTTTCACGTCCGGTTCGACCGGGCGGCCGAAGGGTGTTGCAGTTCCCCACAGTGCGGTCGTTGCTTCATTGTCGTGGCGACAGAATGCCTACGGCCTGGGCGCCGATGACACAGTCCTGCAGAAAACACCGTTCACTTTCGATGCGTCGGTTCGCGAGTTCTGGTGGCCCCTCACATCGGGCGCCCGACTGGTCGTCGCCGCACCTGACGCGCACCGCGATCCTCGACGTCTCATCGAGGCAATTGTCGAGAACCAGGTGACATCTGCACACTTCGTCCCGTCGATGCTCACCGAGCTGGTTGCGTCCGCCGAACCGGGCGAACTCGCCTCCCTCCGCCAGGTGTTCTGCGGTGGAGAAGTCTTCACCCCCAAGCTCGCCGGGGCCTTCCGCACTGTCAACGCCGCGACGGCGCTGTCGAACGAGTACGGTCCGACCGAAGCGGCAGTATCCGTCAGCCGCCACGCAGTCTCTGCCACCGACCTGAATGTAATTCCGATCGGGGCGGCGCAGGGTCCCGTCGGGATGTACGTATTGGACGCGCATCTCCGTCCGGTGCCCGTCGGCGTGACAGGGGAGCTGTACCTCGCCGGAGTTCAGCTTGCCCGCGGCTATGTGGAACGCCCCGATCTGACAGTCGAGCGGTTCGTCGCCGATCCGTTCGGTGGCGACGGCGGTCGGATGTACCGTACCGGTGACCTCGTTCGATGGAATCGGGCATCGGAACTCGAGTACGTCGGACGCTCGGACTTCCAGGTGAAGTTGCGGGGACTTCGCATCGAACTGGGCGAGATCGAGTCGGCGCTTCTCGGTGATGCGACGGTCCGTCAATGCGTGGTCATCGTGCACTCCCACCAAACACTCGGAGACCATCTCGTTGCCTATGTCGTGCCGGAAGACGGCGCGGATATCGATACGGACTCCCTCGCCGTGGCAGTTGCATCGAAGGTTCCCCGCTACATGGTGCCCTCGAGCATCATCGCGCTGCCGAGGATGCCGCTGAACACATCCGGAAAGATCGACCGCCGCGCGCTCCCCGATCCCGTATTCGGTAGCGGCGACTTCCGCGCTCCGACTACGGTTGCAGAAGAGATTGTTGCCGGCGTATTTGCGGAGGTCCTCGGCCTGGAACGAGTCGGTGCCGACGACGACTTCTTCGATCTCGGTGGCAACTCGCTCATCGCCACACGTGTCGCTGCCCGTCTCGGCAACGCATTCGAAGCGCAGATTCCAGTGCGCCTGTTGTTCGAATCCTCGAAGGTCTCCGACCTCGCAGCTGCTGCGGAAAGGCGAAGTGGTTCCGGCAACCGGCCTGCACTCACAGCGAGGACCAGACCCGAACATGTGCCGCTGTCCCTCGCTCAGCGGCGGATGTGGTTCCTCAACCGCTTCGATCCGGCGTCCGCGACCTACAACATTCCGCTGGCGATCCGGTTGTCCGGTGACCTGAACGTGCCGGCACTCCAGCACGCCGTCGAGGACCTTCTCGACCGTCACGAGATCCTGCGCACCGTGTATCCGGAGATCAACGGAATCGGCGTGCAGAGAATCCTGCCGGCATCGGACGTCGACGTGGACCTCTCTCCCATACCGGTGAGTGAGAGCGAGATCCTCGGTCGCCTCGCCGAATTCGTATCCACCGGTTTCGATGTGACGACCGAAGTGCCGCTGGCCGCGCGACTGTACAAACCTGCAGAGAACGAGTTCGTTCTCGTATTCGTCGTGCATCACATCGCAGGTGACGGCTTCTCTGCCGGGCCGCTGACGCGGGATATCATGCTGGCGTACGCAGCTCGGGATCAAGGGACCGTACCCACGTGGTCGCCCCTGGCCGTGCAGTACGCAGATTACGCATTGTGGCAACGTGAGATGTTGGGTTCGGCCGATGACGCGAGCAGTGTCATGGCCGGTCAGATTCGCTTCTGGATCGAGACGCTCACGGGTGCCCCCGAGCAGTTGGAGTTGCCGTGGGACCGGCCTCGGCCGGCGATCGCATCCCACCGCGGCGCGACACACACCATCACGGTCGACCGAACGGTCCACGCCGGGCTGACACGCTTGGCGCGAGAACGCAATGCAACTCTCTTCATGGTGCTTCACTCCGTGTTGGCAGTCGAGCTTGCAGCACTGAGTGGCAGCACCGACATCGTCATCGGCACACCTGTCGCCGGACGTGGCCACGCCGAGCTCGACGATCTCGTCGGCATGTTCGTGAACACTCTCGTACTGCGAACCGAAATCGAACCGAGTGTGCCGTTCCTCGAGTTGCTCGACTCGGTCAAGAGTATCGACCTGAAGGCGTTCTCCCACGCGGACATCCCGTTCGAGTCGCTGGTCGACGTGCTCGCGCCCACTCGATCGCAGTCTCGGAACCCGCTGTTCCAGGTCATGCTGACCCTGCAGAATGCACAGACCACCGACTTCCGTCTCGGTGGAGTCCGCATGTCGCCGGTCGAAGTGCCGCTCGGTCATGCGATGACCGACCTTCAGGTCACAGTGCACGAAACGATATCGGATGCCAACGAGCCCGCAGGTATCGCGATGGCGTGGACGTATGCCACCGACCTGTTCGACGATGCGACGGTCGGCGCGATCGCGCAGCGTTTCCTGCGAATACTCGACGCCGTCGTCACCGACGCAGCAGCGGCGGTCGGTGACTTGCCGTGGATGCTACCTGCGGAGACGGAAAAACTACGCGCACTCGGTGAGTCTGCGACACGTGAACTCGTGGGGCCGATGACTGTCCCCGAATGGTTCAGCGAAAGCGTAGCGGCAACCCCCGACGCTGCCGCGGTCTCCGCTCAGGACACGACTCTCACCTATCGCGAGTTCTCAAGACGAGTCAATTCTCTTGCTCGGTACCTGATTTCGGTCGGAGTTTCTCCGGACTCCACCGTCGCGGTCGCAATCGGGCGGTCTGTCGATCTCGTGGTGAGCATCTACGCGGTCCTCGCGGCCGGCGGCGCCTACGTGCCCGTGGATCCCGAACAGCCGTCGGAGCGTGTCGGCTACGTTCTCGACATCACCGATCCGGCGGTCGTTCTGACGACTTCTGGAACAGAGTTCCGTACCGATCGTGAAGTGATTGTGGTCGACACCGTCGATCTTTCCGGCTTCGATTCCGAGCCGTTGGCGGCCGATGAACGTCGCGGAGAGTTGCGGCCGGAGAACGTCGCCTACGTACTGTTCACGTCGGGCTCGACAGGGCGGCCGAAGGGCGTCGCGGTCACGCACGCCGCTGTGGTCAACCAACTTGCCTGGATGCAAGAGCAGTTCGATGTCGGACCCTCCGATGTGGTGTTGCTCAAGACTCCCGCGACCTTCGACGCTTCGGTGTGGGAGTTCATGCTGCCGCTGATCTCCGGTGCCCGCCTCGTGATCGCATCGCACGACGGACACCGCGACCCCGCCTATCTCGCTCGGGCGCTGGTGGACTTCGACATCACGATCGCACAGTTCGTACCGATCGTGCTCGACGCCGTGCTCGATGAGTCGACGGAGCCGACCCCGGCATTGCGAGCGGTGTTCGCCGGTGGAGAAGCATTGTCGTCGGCGACCGCCGAGCGTGCCCGTTCGAAGTTCGGCGCGGACGTGCACAATCTCTACGGCCCAACCGAGGTGACGATTCAGGCGACGCACCGTGAGGCGAGCGCCGACGACGACGTCGTGGTTCCCATCGGTACACCTGTATGGAACACGCACGCGCGTGTGCTGGACGCGCGACTGCGCCCCGTGCCCGTCGGCGTGATGGGCGAACTGTATCTGTCGGGCATCCAGGTCGCGCGTGGATACGAGGGACGTGCGGGACTGACTGCCGAACGTTTCGTGGCCGACCCGGCCGGTGGTACCGGCGAGAGATTCTACCGCACCGGCGATCTCGTTCGGTGGAACCGCGACGGCGAACTCGAATACGTCGGTCGCAACGACCTGCAGGCCAAACTGCGCGGCCAGCGCATCGAGATCGGCGAGATCGAAGCGGTGCTGCGCGGCACGGATCGGATCGCTGCAGCAGCGGTCGACGTCCGGTCGGATCAGCTGGTCGGTTACATCGTTCCGGTGGGTGACGTCGACGCGACCCAGCTGCGTGGCGCTCTCGGCGAAGTGCTGCCGTCGTACATGGTTCCGACACAGTTCGTCGTGCTGGATTCGTTGCCCCTCAATGCGTCCGGAAAGCTGGACCGGAAGGCGCTACCGGCTCCGGAGCTCGAGGAGCGGGAGTTCCGTGCCCCGGTCACGGAAACCCAACGTGCTGTCGCATCGGTGTTCGCAGACGTACTCGGTGTCGAGCAGGTCGGCCTGGACGACGACTTCTTCGCCCTCGGCGGCAACTCCCTCGTGGCGACCCAGGTCGTGTCCCGTCTCGGAGCGGCCGTCGAGGCGCGAGTCCCGTTGCGTTCGTTGTTCGATGCGCCGACCGTCGAAACTCTCGCTGCGAACCTCGAAGGACGGGCCGGTGCCGGTGCTGTGGTTCCGCTGGTGGCACAAGAACGTCCCGATCAGATTCCGCTCTCACTCGCCCAGCAGCGGATGTGGTTCCTGAACCGGTTCGATCCGGAGTCGGCGGCGTACAACATTCCGTTTGCAATTCGCCTGAGCGGCGACCTCGACATCGAGGCCCTCGAGAGAGCGATGCGGGATGTGATTTCCCGGCACGAGGTGCTGCGCACGGAGTATCCGGAAGTAGACGGCGTGGGCACCCAGAAGGTGCTTCCTGCAGGTTGGATACCGGCCGGCCTCGAACCTGTTCGGGTGGCTGATGAGGACGAGCTACGACTCCGCGTCACCGAGCTTCTCACCAGTGGTTTCGACGTCACGAACGCGCCGCCGATTCGTGGTGCACTACTGCGGATCGACGAGGACGAACACGTCCTTGCGCTGGTTGTGCACCACATCGCTGCCGATGGGGTTTCGATCGGACTGTTGGCGCGGGACGTCGTCGTTGCCTACACCGCTCGCATCGCAGGGCAAGCTCCCGCATGGCCACCGCTCGAGGTGCAGTATGCGGACTTCGCACTGTGGCAACGTGCCGTGCTCGGTGACGAATCCGATCCGGACTCGATGATCTCCCGACAACTCGATTACTGGACCGGGTTCCTTGCGGATCTGCCGGACGCATTGGATCTTCCTACCGATCGGCCACGCCCGGCGACTCGGGGCGGGTTGGGCGCACGCGTCGATTTCACGGTCCCGCCGGAAGTCGTGGCTCGCGTCAGGCAGCTCGCCACCGCGCAGCACGCTACTCCGTTCATGGTGGTGCACACGGCCTTGGCGGTGCTGCTGGCCCGATTGTCAGGTACCGCCGATATTGCGATCGGCACTCCGGTGGCCGGTCGTGGTGAGCGCGCGCTGGATGACCTGGTCGGGATGTTCGTCAATACTCTGGTGTTGCGGACCGAGGTCGACCCGAGCTCGTCTTTCCGTGAGTTGATGACGGCCACGACCCGGGCGGATCTCGAGGCGTTCGCGCATGCGGATGTACCGTTTGAGAAATTGGTGGACCGGATCAACCCGGTACGGTCCCAGTCGTTCTCTCCATTGTTCCAGGTGATGCTGGCCTTCCAGAACTACACCCAGTCTGCAGTCGAACTCCCCGGACTTTCCCTCTCGGCGTTGGAATTCGATCGCAAGTCCGCGCAGTTCGATTTGTCCTTCAGTCTTGCCGAGACGCCGGGCGGTGACGGGTACCTCGGTCAGATCGACTACGCCACAGACATTTTCGATGCAGACACCGTCGATCTGATGGCGGAGCGCCTGGTCCGGCTTCTCTCGACGACGACCGCCGATCCGGATCTATTCATCGGTGATGTGGACGTAATGGAGGATGCCGAGCGGCACCGCATCCTGACAGAGTGGAACGACACCGCGGTACCGGTAACCGATGCTCTGCTGCTCGACGGGTTCACCACTCAGGCGCAGCGCACGCCGCACGCACCGGCAGTTGTGTTCGGCGACGATGTCCTCGACTACGGCGAGTTCGATCGTCGGGTCGACGCGCTCGCCGGGTACCTCATCGGACATGGGGTCGGGCCCGAAGTGTTGGTCGGCGTCTGCATGAGTCGGTCGCCGAACATGCTGGTCGCGATCTATGCGATCCTGCGGGCAGGTGGGGGATATCTACCGATCGATCCGGAACATCCGCTCGACCGGACGGCGTACGTCCTCGAGACCGCAGCACCGTTGCTGACTCTCACCACGGCAACGGATGGAGCTTCGCTTCCGGCGTCTGCAGTCGCGGTGGACGTCGAGACGATCGATCTCGATGCGCACGACGTGAGCTCGGTTCTCCCGGTTGCGCCGCACCCGGACAACACGGCGTACGTCATCTTCACGTCGGGATCGACGGGGCGACCGAAGGGCGTCACCGTCTCGCACCGATCGGTCGTCAATCAGATCGCGTGGATGGCGGAACGGTACGGCCTGGGTCCGGGAGATACCGCGCTTCACAAGACACCGATCACGTTCGATGCCAGCGTGTGGGAGCTGTTCTACCCGCTGCAGATGGGTGCGCGTCTCGTGATCGCGGAGCCCGGCGGCCACCGGGACCCGGAGTATCTGGTGCAGGTCGCACGTCGGTGGGATGTGTGCATCATGGAGTTCGTCCCATCGATGTTGGCGTTGTTCGTTGCGGACGAAGGACTCGAGCTTCCGTCGTCGCTGCGGTATCTTTCGGCGGGCGGTGAGGCGCTCTCGCCGGATCTCGTTGCACGTGTCGTGTCGCGTTCGGATGCGGTACTGGACAACACCTACGGCCCGACCGAGGTGACTGTGACGTCTACGGCGTTCCGATGTGTGGGCACGGAATCCGTGTCGGTTCCGATCGGTGTACCGCTCCGCGGTGTCCGTGCCTACGTGCTCGACGGACGTCTGAACCCGGTCCCGGTCGGAGTGCAGGGCGAGTTGTACCTGTCGGGCGTCCAGGTGGCGCGCGGGTACATCGGACGAGCCGACCTGACGGCCGAGCGCTTCGTCGCGGACCCGTTCACGACCGGAGGTGGCCGGCTCTACCGCACCGGTGACAGGGTTCGGTGGAACGCCGACGGCATGCTGGAGTACCTCGGCCGCACCGACTTCCAGGTCAAGGTGCGCGGTCTGCGGATCGAACTCGGGGAGATCGAGACTGCTCTGACGGGCCTGCCCGAGATCGGACAGGCAGCCGTCGTGGTACACGAAGGTGAATTCGGTCCGCAGTTGGTGGCCTATGTTGTTCCTGCTGCGGGCACAACCGTCGAACTCGACAGCGTTCGTGACGCACTGGGAGCATCCCTTCCCCGGTACATGGTCCCGGCGCAGTTCGTCGTTCTGGATGCGCTACCGCTCAATGCGTCCGGGAAGCTCGATCGCAGGGCATTGCCGGAGCCCGAACTCGCGGCGCGGGAGTTCCGGGCGCCGGTCACCGATGTCGAGCAGATCGTGGCGTCGGTGTTCGCCGAGGTGCTCGGTGTCGAGCAGGTGGGCCTGGACGACGACTTCTTCGGACTCGGTGGCAATTCGTTGGTGGCAACCAAGCTCGTCTCCCGGTTGAACGCGGAACTCCCCACGCGAGTACCTCTGCAGTGGCTGTTCCGGGAACCCGGCGTCGAAGGACTCGCGGCGCTCATCGATCGTGAAAGTGCCGGTGACGTCGAAGAGTCCGTGGCCCCGGTCCTGCCGATCCGGACCCGGGGTGCAGGTACGCCGCTGTTCTTCGTCCACCCGATCGTCGGATTGTCGTGGTGTTACACCGCCCTCGCGCGTCAGCTCGATCACGACGCACCCGTCTACGGTCTGCAGACCCCGGCCGTCACCGAGGACGACTTCGAGCCCGCCACCCTCGACGAACTCGCGGCGCGCTACGTCGATGAACTGCGGGCCGCGCAGCCCGAGGGGCCGTATCGGTTGTTCGGCTGGTCGCTCGGCGGCGTGATCGCCCACGCGATGGCCGTTCGTCTGCAGGCGGAGGGGGAGCGTGTCGACACGTTGGTGATGCTCGACAGTGTCGCCGGCAACGGTGCACGGACCGGCGAGTCGAGCGATGTGTCGATGAGCGAGCTGCTCGCCGGATTCGGACTCGACGATGCAGACGCAGCCGGCGCTGAGGACATCGACGACCTCGTCACGTCCGTCGCCTCACTTACGGGCAACACCGAGGACGACACGAGACGTGTGATGACCAGGCTGGTCGCGGCGGCACAGCGGAACTCCGAGCTGATGGCGGGCCATCGGCCGGGGACATACGACGGCGACATCGTCTACTTCACCGCCGCAGCCGACGACCCGACCGGAACACGCGGAGCGTCCGGCTGGAACGCGGCCGTGACGGGTGCCGTCGACAACCATCAGGTGCCGGCGACGCACTGGCAGATGACCTCACCCGATGCGCTCGACGTCATCGTGCCCGTGCTCGACGCGGTGCTCTCCGAGCGGGAGAGCTGAGGTGCTGTCAGTCGACGCAGCCGGTCGGCGCCGGAACCGTCTCGTCGAGCGTGGAGAGCACGAGCTCCGTGGTGAGCCGGTCGGCGAGCATCCCCAGGTGCGTGGTCTTCGCGGAGGAGCACACGTCCTGCAGCACGACGTCGGTGACGTTCGGATCCTCGCCCAGGCCGCTCGTGTACGGCTCCACCACGTCGTCGCGGGCGGTGAGGATGTTCGTGTACTCCACCGACTCGACGAAGCGGCCGGTCGCGGCGAGATCCTCGAGGAACTGCGAGCCGGGAAGCATGTCGGCGCAGGCGGGGCAGGTCGCGTATTCGAAGTCGCGCATCACACCGTCGCTGGTGACGATGGTCGTTCCGTCCCACAGGGGAGCGAGCGACACGAGTCGATCAACCTTGCCGGCGCCGCCGTCACCGATCCACTTCGCCGCGACCAGCGTGCCCTGCGAATGGCCGACGATGTCGACCTTCTCGGCGCCGGTCTGCGCGAGCACCTCGTCGACGAATGCGGAGAGCTGATGTGTGCTCGGCTCGAGCGGCGCCATCCCACCCAGAGCGCTGACGGGCCACGGACCGGGGAACGCGCCGAAGGTCGGAGCGAAGACGCAGTAGCCGGCGTTGGCGAGCAGAGGCGAGAACGTCTGCCACGCGACCTGCCGGTTACCGCTGGTGTTGTGGACCAGCACAACAGGATTGGGCTTGTCGGGGGTCGGGCGGCAGTTCGGGTCGTTCGATCCGGGAGCCGAACCACCCGGATTCTCGAGCTCCAGAACCACCGTGTCGGGAAGTTCGTACGGCACGGGCAGCGTGGCAGGCGAGGCGGCCGCCGTGCCGGAGCCGAGAAGACCCGCGGCGAGAACGGTCAGCAGGAGCGATCGGCCAAACACGGGTCATCCTTCGAACAGTGACGACTATCGGTAAGTGCACTGCGGCCCTATAAGGTGTTCCGGGGGCTGCGCAGGGGAACGGAATCGGAGTATATCTATGCGGCGGATATCCGCGTTGGCTGTCGTGACGACCGTCGTGGCGTCGACCTGGGGCCTCGGAGCGTCGACGGCGTCCGCAGAACCCGATGAGGCCCGGCTCGTGAGCACTACGGTCTTCGACGACCAGCAACTCGACATCGAGGTCTACTCGCCGTCCATGGACGAGAACATCGAGCTGCGGATACTGCGCCCCACCGACACCGTCACTCCCAGCCCCACGCTGTACGTGCTGAGCGGCGTCGACGGCGGGTCGTACAACAACAGCTGGATGGACCAGTCCGACATCGTCGACTTCTTCTCCGACAAGCACGTCAACGTCGTCATCCCGAAGGGCGGCGAGTCGAGCTACTACACCGACTGGAAGCACGACGACCCGAATCTCGGCCGCTACAAGTGGGCCACCTTCCTCACCGAGGAACTGCCGCCCGTCGTCGACAGCACCTACGCGACCACCGGCACCAACGGCCTGATCGGCTTCTCGATGTCGGGCACGTCGTCGCTCAATCTCGCGATTGCCGCACCGGATCTGTACGACGCGGTGGGCAGCTTCAGCGGCTGCGCACGCACAAGCGACCCCCTCGGCCAGGCCTTCGTCACCACGACCGTCGTCAACTTCTTCGGCAACCCGCTCAACATGTGGGGTCCGTTCGACGACCCCACCTGGGTCGCCAACGACCCCTACGTCAACGCCGAGAAGCTTCGCGGCACCACTCTGTACCTGTCGTCGCGCACCGGCCTGCCCGGCCGCTACGACAATCTCGAATCCGAGTGGATCAAGGACGAGGAAGACCTCGCCGACGTGGTCATCAAAGGCGGACTCATCGAAGCCGCCGCGGCCGACTGCACCCGACGCATGGCGACGCGCCTCGACGAACTGGGCATCCCCGCCACCATCGACATCCACGACGACGGCACCCACAACTGGGGCTACTGGCAGGACGACCTGCACAACTCGTGGCCCGTCCTCGGTCCCGCGATCGGCGTCTCCTGACGGTTCATCCACAGGCGGTCGGTTCATCCACAGATCCGGCCGATTCGTCCTCGTAGGCACCTGCGGGCCCGGGGCGACGGGCGATGCTAGGCGCCATGGGGGAGTTGATTCTGCGGCGCGAGGCAAATGCGCGCGGCGTCACCGATGCGGAGATCCGACGTCTGGTGCGGAACGGAACGTGGACTCGGCTCGCGTCGGGAGTCTTCGTCCAGTCCGACCAATATGCGGGGACCGACGATCACGCTCGACATGCTCTTCGGGCACGGGCGTTCATCGCCAATGCAGGACCGACCTCGGCGCTGAGCCACGTATCGGCCGCGGTGCTGCACGGGCTCGACGTCTGGCAGATCCCACTCGACGATGTGCACCTCACCCGCAACGCGCCGAGTGGAGCGCGGAGGACGCCCGGCCGCGCCATGCACGCGGCGCTCTTCCGTGAGGCGGACGTCGTGGATCGGAGGGGAGCGCGGGTGCTGTCGGTCGCACGGACGATCACGGATGTGGCCGCAACGGTGCCGGTGGAGCAGGCCGTCGTACTTGCCGACAGTGCGCTGCGAGCGGGGCTGGTTGCCTCCGACGAGCTGACCCGTGCCGTGGAACGGATGGGGAGTCATCCCCGCATCGCGCATGCGCGTCGTGCCGTGCAGCTGTCGAGCGGGTGCAGCGACAGCGCCGGCGAGTCGCGGAGCAGGGTTCTGTTCGTCCGTGAGCAGATCCCGATGCCGCTCACGCAGGTGGACGTCTTCTGCGCCGACGGCAGGTGGCTCGCTCGCGTCGACTTCCTGTGGCCGGAGCACGGTGTGATCGGCGAGTTCGACGGTCGGATCAAGTACCGCCGCGACGGGGTCGCGACCACCGCCGCCGAGGACGTGGTCTACCGCGAGAAGCTGCGGGAGGACGCACTGCGTCACGCGGGGTGGACGGTGGTGCGGTGGACGTGGCAGGACCTCGGGACCCGCGGCGCCGTCGCAACGAAGGTGCGGGAGGCGTTCGCACGGGCGGCGCGGGGGAGTGGGCCGACGGGGAGGTACGCAACAAAGAAGTAAGGCTCGCAACGCCAGCAGTCACTGCCAGCGTTGCGAGCCTCAACCTCGCGTTGCGTACCTACTTGCGGCCAGGTGCCTTCGCGCCGGGCTTGAAGCCGAGCGCGCCCGGCTTCGCCTTCGGTGCCTCGACCTCCGGCTTCGCCGGGGTCGCGGGCGCCTCGGGCTCAGCCGGAGCCTCGGCGACCGGCTCGGGTTCCGGCGTCGGCTCCGCCTTCGCCGGAGCGGCAGGCGCAGCCTTCTTCGCGCCCGGACCCTTCAGACCGCTCTTGAGCTGCAGTCCGCCCGGCTTCGCCTTCGGGATCACCGACTCCTTCGGCTGCTCCGCAGCAGGCGCCTCGGCCGTAGACGACTCCGCCGCGGGAGCCTCGGCAACAGGTGCCTCCTCGGCAGGTGCAGCCGGAGCTGCGGACGCCGCCGGAGCCGCCTTCTTGGCGCCCGGTCCCTTCAGGCCGCTCTTGAGCTGCAGTCCGCCCGGCTTCGCCTTCGGCACCGCGGGTGCTTCGGCAGCGGGAGCGTCCGACGACTCGGCAGGAGCGGCGGGAGCAGCAGGTGCGGCCGGCTTCGCAGCGCCCGGGGCCTTCGCGCCCGGTGCCTTGAGACCGCCCTTCATCTGCAGCCCGCCCGGCTTCGCCTTCGGCGCTGCCGGTGCCTCGGTCTCAGGAGCAGAAGAAGCCTCGGACGACGCGGCCGGTGCGGCCGGCGCCGCAGCCTTCTTCGCGCCCGGGCCCTTCAGACCGCCCTTCATCTGCAGGCCGCCCGGCTTAGCCTTCGGCGCTGCCGGTGCCTCGGCAGCTTCGGCAGCAGGAGCCTTCGCGCCCCCGGGAGCCTTCGGTCCGCCCGGAGCCTTCAGACCGCCCTTCATCTGCAGGCCGCCGGCCTTCGGGACACCGGTGGTCTTCGGAGCAGCCGGCGCTGCCGCTGCCGCCTCGACCTCCTCGACGCGCTCCTTCTCGACCTCTTCCGCGGTCTCCTCGACCTCGACCGGAGTCTTCGGCTGCTGGACCACCTTGAGGTTGTCGCTGAGCTTCGCAGCCTCGACGCGAGAGATCGACTCGAGCATGAGCTGCGCAACGTCGATGACCTCGACGCCCTCGCCCTTGCCCTCTTCCTGACGCGCCGTCACACCGTCGGTGAGCATGACGCGGCAGAACGGGCAGCCCGTCGCGATCTTGGCGGGATTCGTGGTGAGCGCTTCGTCGACACGGTCGATGTTGATGCGCTTACCGATCTTCTCCTCCATCCACATGCGGGCACCACCGGCACCACAGCACATGGACCGCTCGCCGTGACGCGGCATCTCGACGAGCTTCGCACCCGACGCCGCCATCAGCTCACGCGGAGCGTTGTAGACCTTGTTGTGCCGTCCGAGGAAGCACGGGTCGTGGTAGGTCACGTCCTGGCCGACGGCCTTGACCTGGACCAGCTTCTTCGCCCGCACCAGACGGTTGAGCAGCTGCGTGTGGTGGACGACCTCGTAGCTGCCACCCACCTGCGGGTACTCGTTGTTCAGTGCGTTGAAGCAGTGCGCACACGTCACGACGATCTTGCGCTTGCTCTGCTCGACGCCCTCGAACACACCGTTGAGGACCTCGATGTTCTGCTGCGCCAACTGCTGGAACAGGAACTCGTTGCCCGCGCGGCGAGCGGAGTCGCCGGTGCAAGTCTCCTCGGCGCCGAGGACCATGAACTTCACGCCGGCGGTCGCGAGGAGCTCGGCGACGGCCTTCGTGGTCTTCTTGGCGCGGTCCTCGTAGGCACCGGCACAGCCGACCCAGAAGAGGTACTCGTAGCCGTCGAAGCTGTCGGCATCCTGGCCGAAGACCGGGATGTCGAACTCCATCTCGTTGATCCAGTTGAGACGGTCCTTGGCGTTCTGCCCCCAGGGGTTGCCCTTGTTCTCGAGGTTCTTGAACAGACCCGCGAGCTCGGACGGGAAGTCCGACTCGATGAGCACCTGGTAGCGACGCATGTCGATGATGTGGTCGACGTGCTCGATGTCCACCGGGCACTGCTCGACGCACGCACCACAGTTGGTGCACGACCACAGGGTCTCGGTGTCGATGACGGGAGCGAGCTCGCCTGCTTCCAGCAGTCCCTCGGTCTCGCCGACGAGCTTGCGACCCGACTCCTCGCGAGCCGACGCCGGGATCTTCGCCAGCTTGGCCTCGTCCGGGTTGCCCTCGGCGTCGACCAAGCCGACCTCGTCGCCACCGAGATCGGTGCGACCACCGGCGAGCAGGTAGGGAGCCTTGGCGTAACCGTGGTCGCGCAGCGACGTGATGAGCAGCTTCGGCGACAGCGGCTTACCGGTATTCCAGGCGGGGCACTGTGACTGGCAGCGACCGCACTCGGTGCAGGTCGTGAAATCCAGCCAGCCCTTCCACGTGAAGTCCTCGATGCGACCGGCACCGAAGGTGTCCTTGTCCGGATCGGCATCTTCCATGTCGACGGGCTTGCCGCCGGACATCATCTGGCGTGCGGCGCCGAGGGCGGGACCGCCGTCGTCCTCACGCTTGAAGTAGATGTTGAAGAAGGCCGAGAAGCGGTGCCACGCGACACCCCAGGTGATGTTGCGGCCGACGATGTACAGCCACACCATGCCCGACATGAGCTTGACGAATGCGAACACCGACACGAGTTCGGGGCTCGCCGGGAGGATCTTGGCGACCTGCATGGTGAAGAAGTCGGTCGCAAGGTGGCCACCGCCGAAGGTGGCGATCTTGCCGGCCTTCACCAGGATCATGCCCAGGCCCTCGAGCAGCACGACCGTTTCGACGAAGTAGGCGGCCTTGAAGTTCGAACCGCTGAAGCGCGACATCCGGCCGGGCTGACGCGGATGGTTGCGCTGGCGGATGTAGATCAGCACGAGGATGCCGATCACCGTGCCGAGGCCGAGGATCTCGTCGATGAAGTGATAGACGGCAGTGTCGCCGATGAGGGGCCAGTGGAACTCGGGATTGAACGTCTGGCCGTAGGCCTCGAACCAGACGATCGCGCCGAGCATGAAGCCGACCATCACCAGCCAGTGCGCCCAGCCGACGGTCCGGAACTTGACCATCTTCGTGTGCGCGAGGAATTCGACGACCATCTGCTTGAAGCGCGGGAAGAACGGCCGCCAGCGGTCCGGGGCCGGCTGGCCGACCCGGATCGTGTTGACCATCTTCAATGCGCCGCTGATGAACGCGAACCAACACACGAGGCTCAGCAGCACGCCGATCGTGCCCAACGTAATCGTCAGGGCATTCATACGTGGCCTTTCGTGTCGGGGGCGGCGTCGTGCCGCCTGGTATGAGTCACCGCATCGTAACGCAAGCTAAGTTACCCACCGGTAACTTGGTCTGAACTGGAGTTACCCGCCAGTAGCAAAATCTGCGTCGAATCGGAGACCGTGTGCCCGGACACGCTAGAGGTCAAACGCGATACCGCCGTCGCGCAGGATGTCCTAACTCGCCCGAAACGAGGCGTATGTCACACGGAGGTCACGACACGCTCTACCGGCCACGATGCGGTGTCCATTCGGACAAAGGGGTATAACGCTCCGGATGTGATGTCGGTTATGATTTGCCCGGTACGTGGGGTTCGCACGTGGGATGTACACGTCGGGGGACGTAGAACTCCAGGTCGATACAGCAGAATGGGGGCGTCTTAACAGGCGTGCGCCATGTCACAGAACGGAAAAAGATGAAGCTGAAGAAGCTTGCCGCTGTGGCGACGATGACGATCGCCGCCATGGGCATCACCGCCGGAACTTCGTACGCCGCTCCGGCCGCAGCCGACGAAGACGCGATCAACTACGAGGTCCGGCCCGAGGGTGAGTCCGTCGTGACCGTCATCGACGCAGGTTCCTTCCAGGTCTCCGGAGACGGAAAGAGCGTCGAACTGCAGGACGACGAGGGTGACACCGTCCTCAGCCTGCCGCTCGCGATCCAGCTCGGCGATCTGCAGCTGCCCTTCGAGCGTGAGGTGAGCGAGGACGGCAAGACCCTGACGCTGACCCCGGTCACCGACTTGTCCAAGACTGTCCCGGTTGCTCCCGAGGACAAGGTCGGACCGTCGCTCACCCCGGTGGCGCTGAAGCTCACCGATGTCGCATCGCCCGAAGAGAACCTGAAGTCGCAGCAGAACTTCGTGTCGCAGTTGGGCATGGCCACCGCTATCGGCACTGTCGCGGGCGCGATCATCGGTTGCATCGTCGGAGCGATTCCCGGAACGATCGTGCCGGGCGCAGGGACCATCCTCGGCTGTGGTGCCGGTGCGGGCGTCGGTGGCACCATCGGCGCGTTCACGGCTGGCGGCCCGACGGCTGTCATCGCGGGTATCGCGGTGGTCCAGGATCTGCTGGCGGCTCCGGGAACCACGCAGTGGGCCGAAGGTAAGTAAGCAGTAGTACGAAACGGCCCCGTCACCCTGCAGGGTGACGGGGCCGTTTCGTATGCAGATCAACCGGCCAGGAAAAGCCTGATCAGATTCCACAGCACCTGCTGATCCGTGAACAGCACCGCAATGCTGCCCACGATCGATGATCCCAGCACTTCACTCTCCCTCTGTCCCTGCGGTCCACTCGTCCGGTCCGACCGATCGGGCGAGCCTATCCGACTCGATCTTGGTGCCCGAACGACGCTCCGAGAAGAGCGCAATCTGCGGAGATGAGACGAAACGAGGCCCGGCCTCCGCGGTGCGGAAGCCGGGCCTCGTCGTCGTATGGGTTCGTCCTACCAGGTGCGGACCTTCAGGCCCGGGTTCTCGGCCAGGACCGTCTTGATCGGCGTGGCGAACAGTTCAGGGCTCTCACCGAGCAGGCCGCTGACGAACCCGGCGATCTCGCACATGCCGTACTGGCCGACGTTCGAGGCGCTGGAGATGCCGAGGGCGAGAGTGCCGGTGACGAGGGTGCCACCGCTGTCGCCCTGCAGGGCGCACAGGTTGGTGGAGATGCCGTTCTCGAGCACGCGGTGGCCGATCTCGACGTTCTGGCCGGTGGCGGTCACGACACCGCAGCTGTAGCCGGTGCGCAGGCCCGACTTGCAGACCGGAGCACCGACGACGGGATCCGCGACGCCCGTGATGGTCAGCGGAGCGGCGAACGGAACGCGCACGCCGTTGTTCTCGAAGCGGGCTGCGGCCTCGGCGGAGGGACGGATCAGCGCGTAGTCGCTGCGGTCGAGCACCGTCTTCTCGAACGAGCCGAGGTGCTGACCCAGGTTCTCGCCGACGAGTTGGTGGACCTGGGACGCCCATCGCGTACCGGCCTGGGCGCGGTTGGGGTCGCAGTGACCGGCGGTGATGTTCACAGGACGTCCGCTGCCGTCCTCGGCGTTGAAGCCGAGCGAGCAACGGAGCCCTTCGCCGGCACCGAGCGCGGCATAGGCGTCGCCGCCGAAGAGCGCGTCGGGCGCGCCGAGACCACCGGCGATGGGCTGCAGGTCGGTTGCGCCCTCCGGGGTCAGTTCGGCGGGAGCGAACAGCACGCGCACGCCGTCGAGGAAGTCGGGGAGCTCGACGCCGGACACGTTGTCGGTGCGCACGACGACATCGTTGTTGACCACGTCGATGGCGATGCCGCGGATGACGTCGGCGACGGCGGGCGGCTGGGTCTCGAGCCAGTCGCCCAGCGCGCCGAGCTGATCTTCGAGGGCGTCCTCGCTGCGCTCGGTCTCGGCGACGGTGAATCCGGCATCCTCGGCGGCCTTGCGGGCCTCCTCGAAGCCGTCACCTTCGGTGAGGCCGACGGTGGCGGTGCCCTGGTCGTCCAGCCACACACCGGCGAAGACGGCTTCGAACTGCTCCCGTGCCTTCTCGGCGAACGCGGCGAGATCCTGGCTGCGCTGCGCATCGGCGAGGAAGCGCTCGGCATCGATGTTCAGGTCGCGCTGCAACGCCTCGACGAGCTCGGCCGGCAGAGACGATGTCTGCGCCGGTTCGGTCTCGGGTTCGGCCTGCGCGATGGCAACGGCAGGGCCGAGGAGCAGCAGTGCGGTCGAACCGATGACGGCCGTCCGACGTGCGAAGGTGCGTCGCATGGATACCTTTCTCGTTCCTTCGCGCATGCACGCGCGAAGGCGCCGTTCCCCCGCGGATCGGCGTCCGTCCGATCCTAAGGGGTGATCGCGGAAGTACGTAGCTACTTCTCGGTTACGTATGAGACTCGTGTGACTGTTGTGACGAACGGCCCGGGTGTTCCGGGCATTATGACGGGTTCGCCGCAGTACGAACTCGGGCGCCGGTGGCGTTCTCGATCTCTTGGATCGGGATGCCGAGGCTGGAGGTGCCACCGTTGGGCGCGAGTACCAGATTCGCCTCGACGCAGTTCGGTGCGCCGGCGCTGTTCGATCCGCTGATCACACCGAGGGCGAGGGTGCCGGTGACGATGGCACCCCCGCTGTCACCCGCGAGGGTGCAGGCGGAGGTCGCGAAGCCGCGGATGGTGCTCGAGAAGCCCGAGTCGTAGGTCAGCTGGGTCTCGATGCGATCGGCGACGACGAGCCCGCACGTGAACGACGACGACTGTCCCGACTTGCAGACGGGCGCGCCGACGACCGGAACGGCCGTGCCGGTGACCGTGAGGGTCGAGCCGTTGCCGCCGCGAACCGACGGGCGGTCCAGGCCCGCCTCGACGCCGGCCTTGTCGAGCGAGACGATGCCGTAGTCGAGGGTGCTGTCGGTACCGACCGTGGACTCGGTGAACTTGCCGATCCGGACGCTCTCGTCGATGTTCGCGCGGTTGGGCAGGTAGACCGTCGAACCACCGTCGGAACGAGCGACCGCGTCGCAGTGACCGGCGGTGAGGTTGACGGCGTCGCCGTCGGCGTCGACACCGTTGAAGCCGAACGAGCAGATGCCGATGCGCTCGATGGGCGTGGCGCGGACGTCACCGTCGGCGGTGATGTAGGTGTCGCCACCCATCGGGGCCGGATCGTTCGGCGGCATGCCCGGCGACAACTGGACCTGCACGTTCGCCACCAGCGACGGCAGGTTCAGCGCGCGCCCGATCGGCGAGTTCACGATGTCGAGGACGATCTGGTTGTTGAGCACATCGATCGACGCGGAGTTGATCTGCGACGACACCTCGCGCGGGAGCCCCGCCACCCAGCGGTTCAGTTCGGCGAGGGCCTGCTCGAGTCCGTCGGCCGAGACCGGCGCGACCGTCGCCCGGTAGCCGTCCTGGGCTGCCTCCTCTGCGGCCACGGGGTTCGTGACGGCGATGACGGGCTTGCCGTCCTCGCCGAGCCAGGCGCCTGCGAACTCGGAGGGACGCTCGGAACGGAAGTCGCGGGCGTAGTCACCGAGTTCCTGCGCCCGCGCGGCGCGATCGAGGTATTCCTCGGGCGTCAGACCCAGGTCGCGCTGGATCGCTTCGACGAGCTCGGCGGGAAGTTCAGCGGAAGGCAACTGTTCGGCGGGCGCGGCGTTCGCTGTGGCGCTCAGAGGCACGGCCAGCACAACCGCGGAGGCCGCTGCGACTGCGACGCGGCGGGTGGTGGAACGGACTGCGGCGCGCGACGCCGACGAGAGACGCATGGAGGCCTTTCATGTGTGCTCGATGTGCTCTTGAACAGGTGCTTCGTGGAATCGGCGAGCCGACCCGCGGGACAGCCTACGGGACGGCCCGGCGACCGCCGATAGTGCCGTAGGTCACCACTCGGATACCCGCGCTGTCTAGCTGCCGGTCTCAGTCTCTGTCGTTTCCGGAATGTCCGGCGAGGGCGGTTCCTCAGAAGGGTCGGGATCGGTCGGGGCGGTCGTCGGCTGGGTCGTCGTGGTGGTCGTACTGCCACCGCTCCCGCCACTGCCACCGCTCCCGCCACTGCCACCACTGCCGCGTCCGCCACCCGAGGAATCATCGGGCTGGTTCCGCCGCGACCAGCCGGTGCTCGAGGTGGTTGAGGACGTGCTCGAGGTGGTCGAGCCGGGCGACGACGACGACGAGGACTGTTCGCTCGTGCCGGTGGTGGGATCGACCCAGGTCTGCTGCACGACCGGCGGGGCCACCGGGACCGTCTGCTCGGCGGTGGCCGGCTCGGTCGACTCCTCGGTGGTGGTCTCCTCGGTGCTGCGGGGAGCCGGCGGCTTGCTCGACTTCGAGGTCGTCGTGGTCGCGGGTGCGGTCGGGGTCTCGGCGACCTGCGTGCCCGCGGTGGCCGTCGGGGAGTCCCGCAGCCCGAACACCAACGCGCCGACGCCTACCAGCAACGCGATCGCCGCAGCCGCCGCGATGGCCGTGACCTTCGACGAGCGACCCGAGGGCTTCTCGTCGGCGGCATCTCCGGCTGCGACGGCGGCGACCGTCGCCTTCGGCGTGTTCGCCGCGGCGGCAGCGGGCGTGGCGCCCGGAGGGGGAGTCGCGGTGATCTTCGAGATCACCGCGGTGATCTCGGGGTCGAGTTCGCTGCGTCGCGGTTCGGTGAGCTTGGCGGTGGGCAGGATCTGCGTCGAACCGAGGAGGTCGACCGAGCCGGCGGCCGCGGCGAGAGCGGCGCCCCGCACCATCGTCTGGTGCGGGGCGGGCGCCAAAGCACACCGCACACCGAGACCGGTCTTCACCGACTGTGCGACGAGCTGCGCGGCGCTCGGATCGACTGCTTCGTCGATCGTGACGACGATGGCGTCGAGGTTGCTCACGAGCCAGCCGAACGCGCCGAGCGCCGACGAGAGCTGCGCGGCGACCGACGGAGCGTCGTCCTCAGGGAATCGGAAGGCCTTACCCGCCGCGACTCCAGAGCGCACGAGCGTGACGGTCGAGCCCTGCGGGTCGATGTGGTAGACCGCGAGGAGCCGTCCGGTCTGGTGCGCGACCTGCGATTCGAACCATGCCGCGGCGGCCTCGGCGTCGGAGACGAGCGAGACGTGACGCAACCCGACGTAGTCGAGGGCGTTGCGCAGCACCGCGACCGTCGAGCTCGGCCAGTCGGTGGGATGCGTCGCCACAGCCGTGTACGGGGTGTCGCCGATGAGGGAGGCTGCGTCGGCGAGGAGACATTCCATGGCCGTTGCGACCAGGTCTTCGGCGCGGGAGAGTGACCCGTCGTTGGCGCGGACACCGCCGGAGTGGCCGAGGCGGTCGACGAAGCCGGTGAAGGAACTGGTGTGCCCGTCGACGACGTCGTGGTCGCCCAGCGTCGCGGTGCCGTCGGAATGCAGGTGGACGGCGGTGAACCGCTCGATCGGTGCGGGGTCCGGCCGTCCCGGCGTCGGTGAGGTGACCGCAACCGACGACACGGTGGTCCCCACCCTCAGGCCAACGCCTACGGACATGCCGGCTTTCCTCCATTCCGGTCGGAGTGCATGTGACGGGATACATCTGCGCCGTGCCCCATGGCTCGGAGCAGTGACAGGAGCTCCGAGCGGGAACCGGCACCGAGTCGGCGCCGGATACGGGCGACATGATGTTCCACGGTCTTCGCGGAAATGTACAGGTGGTTCCCGACTTCTCGGTAGGTGAGGCCCGAAACCACCAGGTCGGCCACCTGCGCCTCGCGCTCGGACAGTGCACCCGGTTTCTCCCGTGCGCCGAGGGGTGATTCGTCCGGAACGCTCGGGGGAGCGGCGGGGGCGACGTCGACCGGTGCGCGACCGGCCGGGCCGTCCTGCCGGATCGTCCGCGCGACCTGCAGCAATCCGGTGGCGACGGTGGTGTCGTCCGTCCGGAGCGCTGCTTCTCCCGCGAGCTTCGCGCCGTCCCACGGGAGACCCACGGACGCGAGGGACTCGGCCGCCTCGCGGATGCGCGTCGCGTCGACCTCACCGCGCAGCACCGAGAGCCATGCATGCCCGGCCCGCGCGAGCACCGCGGCGTAGGCAGTGGTCTCCGCGGCCAGGGCGAGCGCGCGGGCGTGCGGGACAAGGTCGGCCGGACGGTCCGCGGCGATCGCGGCCTGCACTCCGTACCAGTGCAGCGCCGCACCCCACAGCGGTGGCTCGCCGAGGGTGGTGAGCAGCGCACGGGCACCGACGACGAGGTGCGCGACCCGCGCGGACTCCCCGAGGCGGACGGCGGCCAGCCACAGTTCACCCAGGGGCAGCAATCCGAACAGGTCGACGGAGTACTCGGCGACGACCGCCTGCGCGGCCTGCCATCGCACCGTCAACGCTCCGAGGTCGGCGTTGCGTCGCGCCAGCCCGACCTGCAGGGCGTGGAAGAAGAGGAGATTGCGTTGCCCGGTCACCTCGGGAGCGACGGCTTCGGCGGTCGCCGCGGCGGCGGTGAGATCACCGCCGAGCATCTCGGTCCACGCCACCAGGATGCGATTGCGCACGGTGGGAGTCTCCGGACGGTCGAGGATCGCGCGTGCGTACCCGAGTTCGCCCGAGTGCAGACACAGCAGTGCGGCGACGGCGTCGACCGTGTCGGGCCAGGCGCGCAACGAACCGTCGGATCCGAGGCTCGTCAATGCGCGGGCGAGGTGATTCATCGCGATCCGGCCGTCGCCTCCGACGGATTCGCGCAGGCCCTCCTCGAGCAGTCGTGCGGCGGAGGCCGCAGAGGTCGGCGCACCCGAGACGGCGGCACCGCGGAGACGTTCTGCGGCCGAGGAGCGTCCGGCGGCGAGCAGCACTGTGGCGGCGAGAGGAGCGTCCGTACCGACCCGTTCGGGGCCGAGCCATTCGAACAGGTCGGCGCTGCGGTCGAGCATGCCGCGATGCGCGGCGATACTCGCGGAGATCCGGGTGGCGGCGCGCACGTCGTCGACGTCCACCGTGTCGGCGCGGTCGAGCAGCCGGTCGGTGACCTGCTCGGCTCGCTCGAGATCCCCTGCCGCAAAGGCGACTTCGGCGCGTCGCACTGCGAGGGCATCGGGATCGGCTCCCGCCGGTACCGCGGCGTCGAGAAGATCGGCGGCCTCGCGCGGCGTTGCGTCGACCGCGAACTCCACGAGCCGTCGGGCGAGATGCGGATCGGTGAGGCCGATCGTGGCGAGCCCCCGGGCGAGGTGCGGCGTGAGTGTTCCGGCGTCGATGCGTGTCGCGAGGAGGCGGCGGGCGACGGCGAACAGGTTGTGTCTCCCGAGGACCGCGGCGGGCACGCCGCTCGCTCCCGCAGTGAGACTCGCTGCATCGGCCCCGAGCAGACCGCTCGCGCGGGCCGCGTCGACGAGATCGAGGGCCCGCTCGGCGGGTACCTCGAGTACGGCGGAGAGTTCGCCGGGATCGAGCGCCGCACCGAGATCGACGAGCGCGAGGGCTGCGGTGAGATCGAGATCGGCGAGGAGCTGCCGGCGGATCCCCTCCTCGACGGCCTGCCGGACATCGGCCTCCGTCCGCACGGCTTCGAGGGCGGTGTCGACGAGATGCGGTACGCCGCCCGTCAGGCGGTGCAGGGCACGCACCTGGGGTGGCGCGAGCCGAAGCTCGAACGATGCCGCGCGACCGGCGATCTCACGGGGCGTCCACGAGCCCAGTTCCACCACTGTCCCGTTTCCCGCGAACGCTGCGGTCAGCGAACGCATCTCGGCTCGGTGGGGTCGAGCTTCGGTGGCCACGACGATTCCCGTCGGCGCATTCCGGACGTGGTCGACGAGCTCGTGCAGTTCCGCGGCGGTCATGCGGTGCGCGTCGTCGACGATGCGGGTGTCGCCGAGATCGGTTCGGAGCGAAGCGAGTACGGCGGACTTCCCGCTTCCGGTGCCGCCGACGAGCAGCAGTCGCGGGGGAGCGGCCGCGGTCAGGGCACGCGTGACCTCCCGGGGGACCGGGCGTCGCGGAGGAGCGGGAGCGGACGTCATCGGGATCGGTCAGCGTCCGGTTCCGAGCAGTCCGCCCACAGCCTGCCCGGTGCCTCCGAGCAGGCCGCCGACGCCGTTGCCCAGACCTTCGACGACCGCACCCGCACCCTGGCCGGCGCCCGAGAGGGCTTCGCCGACACGGCTTCCGCCCGTGCTCGGCGCGGTGGGTGCGGTGGGTTGCGGCGCAGGCTGAGGGGCGGGTGCCGGTGCCGGAGCGGGGGCGGGTGCTGGGGCAGGTTGCGGTGCCGGCTGGGGTGCCTGCGTGGCCTCCCCGGCTGTCACCGGTGCGGGAGCGGTCGGGTCCGGTGCAGGTACAGCGCCGGTGGGTGCGGCGCCGGAAGCGGGCGTCGCGGCGACCGGGACAGCGGTCACGGTGCCGTCCGGTCCCTGCACCCCGATCGGGGCGGTGGTTCCCGCCTCGGACGGCTGCGCGCCGGTCGTGCCGGGAACGGTCGTACCGGGGACGGTCGCGGTGGTGGTCGAGTTGCCGGCCACGACCTCGCTCGACGGACCCACCTCCGAACCGGGTGTCTCGGCCTCCGACGACAGGGTGCCGATCGCCAGTCCACCCCCGGCGAGGACGACGACGGCAGCGACAGCGGCACCCACCAGCGCGAACGAGCGGGCACGGGCGCGTGAGGGTGTGCCGGACCCGGTGTCGACGACCGCAGGCCGATGCGCGGCGGCGACCGGCGGCGCCTCAGCGGCGGGCACCACCGGGAGCGCGACGGTCTCGGGCTCGTCGTCGACGACAGATGCAGGAGGCGTCATCGGCACCGCGGCAGTCGGGGCACCGTCCGCGGCTGCCGCAAGCGCGGCCCCATGCGCTGCGGTGAAGGCCGGTCGCGCCGACGAGACGATCGGCAGACCCAGCTCCGACGAGATCAGTTCGGCGACGAGCGGGGTGGACGAGCCACCACCGATCAGCAGTACGCGTCCGATGTCCGCACGATCGAGCCCGGCCCCGCGGATCGCGTCCTGCACCACGGCGAGCGACGCCCCGAGCGGTTCCCGGGCGAGTTCCTCGAACTCGCTGCGCACCAGACGCAGGTCGCGGTGCAGGCCGGGCAGCGCGACCGGCACCACCGTCTCGGTGTCGCTGGACAGTGCCTCCTTCGCCGCGCGGCACCGACCGCGGAAGTCGGCGAGTGCCGCGACGGTCGCGGAATCGAACGGATCGAGGCCGGTCGAGTCCCCGCCGAGCGTTTCCAGCAGATAGGTCGTGACGAGATGGTCGAAATGGTCGCCGGAGACGTCGTCGCTGCTCAACGGGCGGCCCAGCAGCATGGGATGGGCGCCGCCCTGCACGACGGTGACGTCGAGGCTGCGCGCACCGAGGTCGTAGACCACCGTCACGTCGTCTCCCAGCGGCCCGTGTGTGGCGTCGAGCCAGCGCACCGCCGCGATCGGTTCGGGGATCGTCCGTGCAGTGACGCCCGCCCGGACGAGCGCGGCGCACAGGGCCTCGACGGTGTGAGCCGACCACGCGGCGGGATGTGCCAGCATCGTCGGCACATCGGAGGTGCCGGTGCGGTACTGCAGGCAGGCCACGGTCGACGCGACGAGATCCTCACCCAGGTAGGTGGAGCCGTCCTCGGCGAGGATGCCGACCGGATCGCCCACCCGGGCCGCATAGCCGGAGAACACCTGCGCACCGGGGGTCGGGGCGCCGAGGACGGGGGCCCCGCCCTCGGGGAGGTGGAGTTCGGTGGGGATCGACAGAACGCTGGGATCGCCGGATCGGGGCTGGTCGAGGACGGTGAGGGCCACCGAGTTGGCCGCCCCGATCGTGACGCCGAGTCCTGAATACATGCACGCTCCCGTGTTCTGGGCGGACATCGGTCCGCGATCTCGCTCCACCGTTCGGTCTCGATGAGCCTGTCGTTCCCGCCGCGCGGCCCGTTAGCGCCCACGCCGCCACCGGCCCGATCGTAGGGACTGTCCCCTAACGACCCCCATGCCCCCGAACCCCGATCCCCTAACGGGTGACGGCGGGCAGGGGGCCGCACCCCCTGTGCCCGCGACCGGCCGTTTCGTAGCGTCGTCCGTAGATCCCGACGACTCAGGAGACACGCGATGGCCACCAACGCCGTACTCGACTTCATCCTCAGCCTGTTCCGTGACGAGAAGGAACTCGCCCGGTACTGCAACAACCCCGAGGCCGTCCTCGCCGAAGCCGGATTGGACAGCGTGTGCCACGCCGACATCGTCGCCGTCGCCCCGCTCGTTGCGGACAGTGGTCTGTTCGCCGGAACCGCCGCCGAACTGACCGCAGCGCTGAACGGTGCGGCGAACGTCGGGGCGTCGATCGTAGGCACCGCCGCAGCCGGTCTGGGCGGAGCAGCGGGCCTCGGTGGCGCAGTGGGCCTCGGTGGCGCCGCCGGCCTGGGCCTCGGTGTCGGAGCAGGCCTCGGTGGGGGCCTGGGTCTCGGTGGTGGACTTAACCTCGGCGGCGGACTGGACCTCGGCGGGACCGTCGGCGCGCAGACCGGGATCGTCGTCGACCTCGGTGCGCAGCTCGGAGCGGCGCTCGAAGCCGGTGGCGAACTCGGCGCTTCCCTGGGTGCAGCGCTCGGTGGTGCTCTCGACGCAGGCCTCGAACTCGGCGGATCCTTCGACGTCGGAGGTGCCGTCGCCGGAGCGCTCGAAGGTGGGCTCGGCCTGGGCGTCGGTGCCGCTGCAGACCTGGCCGCGGCGATCGACGCGGCCGTCGAGGCCTCGGGCGGCCTCGGCGCAGATCTCGCCACGACCCTCGAAGGAGCCTTGGGCATCGGCGGCACCCTCGGCGCCGACATCGGGCTTGCCCTCGGTGGCCTGCTGGAATCGGCCGTCGACGTCGGCGGCACCTTCTCGACCGAACTCACCGCGGCCCTCGAGGGCGGCGCCGAACTCGGTGCCGCACTCGGCACGACCCTCGGTGGCGTTCTCGGCGTGGGCACGGAACTGACCGGCGCGCTCGGCACGAGCCTGGGCGGCGTCCTCGGTGGTGTGGCCGATCTCGGCGCCGGACTGGGAACCGACCTTTCCGCCGGTCTCGACGCCGGTGTGGGCGCGACGCTCGGCCTCGGTGCGTCCCTCTCGGCCCTGCTCGGAGCGGGCGGTGGAGCTGCGGCCGATCTCGGCGCCGCGCTGGGGACCGTCATCGAGAACAGCGCGCAGGGCGGTCTGCTCGGCGGTGTCGACCTCGACGCGGTCCTCTCGGGTGGCGGTGAGATCGACGCTGAGGCCGGGGCGGGCGTCGAACTCGGCACGCTGGTCGGCGGGGTGCTCGGAGGTGCGCTCGGCCTCGAGACCACCGCGGCCACCGAACTGTCGTCGGCGCTGAACGTCGCCATCGGCTCGACCACCGGTATCGGCGCGACCGTCGATTCGACCGTGCAGGCGGGGACGAACCTCGGATCGGATCTGTCGTCCGTCCTCGGCTCGACCTTCGCGACCGGCGGCTCGGCCGGCGCCGAGCTCGGCCTGCAACTCGGCAGTGCACTCGAGACGGCCGCAGGGTCGGCGTCCCTCGATGCGGGGGCCGATCTCGGCACGCAGCTCGCGTCGACGATCGGCGGCAGCCTCGATGCCGGTGCCGAAGCCACCGGTCAGCTCGGCTACGCCCTCGACGGCGCACTGGACGCGGCGGCGGAACTCGGGGCCGGAGTGAACGTGGGAGCGGACCTCGGCGCGGCGATCGGCTCGGGGATCGGCGCGGCCGGTGGACTGGGAACGTCCGTCGATCTGGGTGCAGCCACCGATGTCGAGAACGGGTTGGATCTCGGTGGTGCAGCAGACCTGGGCGCGGCTGCCGACCTCGGTGTCTCCGGCGGTCTGGAGAGCGCAGCCGACCTCGGTGCCGAGCTGTCCACGCAGGTGGGGACGGCCCTGTCGGGCGGGGTCGATACGGCCCTGTCGGGCGGTGCGGACAGCTGGGCATCGGTCGGCGAGGACGTCTTCGGCTCTGCCTCGGGAGCTGCGGGCTTGTTCGGCGAGGGTGGTCTCACCGCGACCTCCGGTCTCGGCGGCGACTCCTCTCTCGGCGCCACCGACTCCACCGAGCTCGACGAACTGCTGCCCTGACCCGCAGCGGTGCGGGCTCCGGGACATAATGTCCGGAGCCCGCACCGACGGAAGGCGAGTCGACGCAGCCCATGCAGCATTCACCGGATACGCAGCATCCATCCGATCCTTCGAGACGCCGAGCGCTCCTCGACCTGATCGACTCCGCGATCGCGCGATCTCGCAGCGCCAGGCGCAACGATCTCACCGACCGGTTGACGGCCGCCCGTACGAAGGTCTCCGACCCGCGACTGCGGGTGGTCGTCGTCGGGGGTCTGAACCAGGGCAAGAGCCGGTTCGTGAACGCTCTGCTCGGCCTCGAGGTGTGTTCCGTCGGCGACGACGAGACCACCGCGGTCCCCACGCTCGTGCAACACGGGCAGGAGCCGTCCGCCGAACTCGTCCCGACCGGTTCGGCGCCGCGCATCGCCGTGCCCTTCGACGACCTGCAGCAGGTCGCGCCGCGCAGCGCCGGCCGGGACGTCGACCGGCTCGAGGTGAGTGTGCCGAGTCCGCTGCTCGCCGACGGACTCGTGTTCGTCGACACCCCGGGTGTGGGAGGCCACGGAAATCCGCACACAGCAGCCACATTGACGCTCCTGGCCACCGCGGATGCGGTCTTCGTCGTCTCGGATGCGAGTCAGGAGTTCACCGCACCGGAGATGTCGTTCCTGCGACAGGTGCAGACGTTGTGCCCGGCGTCGGCGGTGCTCGTCACCAAGACGGACGTGTATCCGCACTGGCGCGCGATCGTCGACGCCGACCGCGAACACCTGCAGCGAGCGGGGATCGACCTGCCGCTGCTGCCCGTCTCGTCCCTGCTGCGCGAGTACGCCCTGCGCACCGAAGACGCCTCGCTGCAGCAGGAATCCGGCTTCGACGCGATCTACGACTTCCTGCGCGAACAGGTGGTCGCGCGCAACGCCGACTCGGCGCGACTGTCGGTGGCGCACGACGTGAAGACCGTCGTCGACCATCTCGCGCTCGGATGCGAGAGCGAACTCGCCGCCCTGCGCGACCCCGACTCCGGGAACGCCGCGATCGAGGACCTGCACCGGGCACGCGCCGCGACCGAGGCATTGCGGACGCGGGCGGCGCGGTGGCAGATCACGTTGTCGGACGGCATCGCCGATCTCGCGGCCGACATCGACCACGACCTGCGCGACCGGCTGCGCACGGTGACCCGCGACGCCGAAGCGTCCGTGGACGACTGTGATCCGGGCAAGGAATGGCCGCGGCTGGGGCAGTGGCTCGCCGAACAGGTCGCCGAATCCGTCGGTGACAACTTCGTGTGGGCGCACGAACGCGCCGAGGCGCTCGCAGGCAAGGTCGCCGAGCACTTCGCACTCGACGACGACTCCTTGCCGTCGTTGCATCTCGGCGACCTGTCGAGACTGCTCGAGCCCGTCGAGAACCTGTCCGATCTCGAATCGGGCCGGATCGGTATCGGTCAGAAGGTACTCGTCGGCATGAAGGGTTCTTACGGTGGCGTGCTGATGTTCGGTCTCGTCACCACCCTGATGGGGATGGCGCTCGTGAACCCGATCTCGGTGGGAGCCGGCGTTGTCCTGGGTACCAAGGCGTATCGCGACGACAAGCAGGTGCGGCTCGCCAAGCGCCGCGTCGACGCGAAGAGCGCGATCCGCGCCTTCACCGACGACGTGAGCTTCCAGGTCGGCAAGGAATCGAAGGACCGGCTCCGGCTCATCCAGCGTCAGTTGCGCGATCACTTCACCGAGATCGCAGAGCAGACACTACGTTCGCTCGACGAGTCGCTCGAAGCGGCCCGCCAGGCCGCGACCGTGCAGGAACAGGAACGCCGCCGTCGGATCGGTGAACTCGACACGCAGGTCGCGGAACTGGGCCGATTGCGCGAGCGCGCCGCGGAACTCGCGGGAGTGTCGGCGTGACCCCGACTCTCTCGCGCGCCCGCGACCTGCTCGACCGGGCACGCGCGTCGTACGGCGGGAACCCGGCCGTCGCGGACCGGCTCGACCACTGCGCCGCGCGACTCGATCAGCCGTTGCGGATCGCGCTCGCCGGATCGCTCAAGGCCGGCAAGTCGACCCTACTCAATGCGCTTGTAGGACAGGACATCGCGCCCACCGACGCGACGGAGTGCACGCGCGTCGTCACCTGGTACCGCAACGGACCCGTGCCGTCGGTGAACGCCTGGTACGACGGGAACCGCCGCATGCCGGTGCCCGTGCAGCGTCCCGACGGCCGTTTGACCTTCGACCTCGGCGAACTCACCGCCGACCGCGTCGACTTCATCGACGTCGAATGGCCGGCCAGCGCGCTGGCGCAGACCACCATCATCGACACCCCGGGCACGTCGTCGTTGTCGCAGGACGTGTCGGCGCGGACCCTGGCGCTGCTCACCCCGGAGGAATCGGCCTCCGGTGCCGACGCCGTCGTCTACCTGATGCGTTCGCTCGGAGCCGCCGACGTCGAGTTCCTCGAACGGATCGGCCGGCACGTCGGCGGGGGATCGGGACCGCTCGGCATCGTCGGGGTGGTATCGCGCGCCGACGAGGTCGGTGCGGGTCGTGCCGACGCGATGATGTCGGCGAAGCAGGTCGCGGCGAGGTTCACCGACGAACTCGAACGCACCGGACTGTGCCAGGCGGTCGTGCCGGTCGCCGGGTTGCTCGCCCTCGCCGCACGGACCCTGCGGCAGAACGAGTTCGCGGCCTTCGAGGCGCTCGCACAGGTGCCGGTGGAACAACTGCAGGTCGCGATGCTGTCGGCCGACCGTTTCGCGCGGCCCGACGTCGACCTGCCCGTCGACCCCGGGATGCGGGCACGTCTCGTCGACCGGTTCGGTCTGTTCGGCATCCGCACCGCAGTGCTGCTCGTGCAGCTCGGCGCGCGCGATTCACCGTCCCTCGCCGCCGAACTCGTCGCGCGCAGCGGGCTCGACGAGCTGCGTCAGGTCATCGACGTGCAGTTCGGTCAGCGTGCCGATCAGCTCAAGACCCATTCGGCGCTGCTGGCGCTCGAGCGGGTGTTGCACGCGTGCGGCGACCACGAGCTGCTGGGAGCCGTGCGACGCGAACTGGCCGACGACCACGGCTTCGCCGAACTCCGCCTGCTGGGCAGACTGCGGTCGTCGTCGGTGTCACTGCCCGACGAGGAGGTCCAGGCGCTGCAGCGCGTGGTCGGTGGATCCGGGATCGGCGCCACCCGGCGCCTCGGTCTCGCCGACGACGCGTCACCTGCCGAGATCCGCGCTGCGGCCGTCGATGCGGTGCGGCACTGGCGATCCCGCGCCGAACATCCGCTGCTCGATCCGTTCACTGCGAAAGCCGCAGCGGTGGCGGCGCGCAGTGCGGAAGGGCTGGTCGCGGGAGCCGGCCGACAGATGTGAGCTGTAGCCGAACGATTCGGCTTGCACCTCACGTAACGTGAGGTCATAGCGTCGATCGTGCCGGCGCACGGAGTGCCGGTGGAAGTGGGTGGACGATGCCGGCGACTGGTTCCGGGCAGCAGACACGTTCCGGACAGCACTGGAAGGTGGGGCGTCTCGCAGCGGAGACAGGCCTGACCGTGCGGACCCTGCATCACTACGACGACATAGGCCTCGTGCGGCCGTCGGGTCGGACGGCGTCGGGCCATCGGCTGTACGAGGAGTCGGACGTCGAGAGGCTGTACCAGGTGCTGGCGCTGCGTCAGCTCGGGCTGTCACTGGACGCGATCGCCACGGTCACCGACGGCGACACCTCGCTGTCGGAGATCCTCGACGCGCACCGTGCCTACCTGGACGATCAGCTCGCGGCGACCCGCACGCTGCGTGCGCAGGTCGAGATGCTCTCCCGCACGGTCCGAACGTCGCCGGATGCATCGGTCGCCGACTTCCTTCACGTGATCCGAGGAGTGATCGAAGTGGACGACATCTTCGAAAGGTATTTCGACAAGGGACAGATCGCAGACCTCGCGGAACGACGCGCGATGCTGGGCGACGACGTCATCACGGCGGCAGAGACGTCGTGGCAGGAACTCATCCCGCGTGTCGACGCTGCGCTGAGTTCGGGGATGGATCCGGCCTGTTCGGAGGCCCAGGAGATGGCACGGCAATGGATGGATCTGCTCGAGCAGTTCCACGGCGGCGACGAGGGCCTACGCGACAGCCTCTACCGCATGCACGAGGACAACGCGCAGCAGATCGAGCAGGAGTTCTGCGGGCCGAGTCGCGAACACATCGAGTTCATCACGAAGGCGAACGAGGCGCGATCTACGTAAGCACAGGGACGGATGCTCGATGTCGTCATCGAGCATCCGTCCCCGAATCGTGCAATCAACGTCGACGGGCTCTGCCGGCGGCGCGAACCAGGCGGGCGTGGACGGCCTCGAAGCGGAACAGATCCGCCCACGTCCATCGCACGACCTCGAAGCCCAGAGCCCGGATCGCATCCTCCCGCAGCTTCTCGCGATGGACGGTCTCGGCCGTCGCGCCGGGCTCGTCCGAGCCGTACTTGCTCCTTCCGTCGAATTCCCCGACCACGCCTTCGTCCTCCCAGAGGAAGTCGGGACGAGCGACGAATGCTCCGGAAGGGGTCCGCAGCTCGTACTGCAGCTTCGGCGCCGGTAACCCCGCCGACCGGATCCGTAGTCGGCTGAGCGACTCGCCGGGACTTTCGCTGCGACCGTCGAGGAAAGCAACGGTCCGCCGGGCAGCGGCGATCCCGTGCCGCATGCCGGACGATGCCAGCGCATCGAGGAGCAGGCGCGCGATATGGGGATGCGCCCGCAGCGCCGCGTCGCCGGCGATGACTGCCGAGTCCACCGACAGTGTTCGTGCCAGGTCGACAACCGTCCGCGCGACGGTCGTGGTGCGCAGACCCGCGACGACGCAGACCTCGTCGGGTTGATAGGTGCACCTGTGTACATGGAGGGTCGGGGTGCGGCGTCCGCTCGACGGCCGTTCGCGGCTGATGTGCACCGGGGAGAGGTCGACGTCCCAGAGAGGAAGGCCGTGCAGCACCGCAGCGGAGACATGGCTGACGACGGCGTCCGGGGTGATCCGTCCTTGTCGCGCCAGTACGCGCGCATGGTGCAGGGTGAGCGGGTCGAGGTCCGCGCCACCGTCGACGTACACACCGCGCGTGACGTTCCGCAGTCGTCCCACACGGACAGCCTGACGGATCTCGTCCGAGGTCGTCCCGCCGGCCAGCAGGTCGGAGCGCAGAAGGAAGTTCGGTTCGTCCATGCAGTGAGGGTCGTGTACGGCGACGACGGACCCGGAGCATCGAAGCCCTCGACCCGACCACCTGTGGATCGACGGGGTCCCTGTGGACAACCCGTCCTTGCGCACCGGTGCGGACAGTGGCGCGTTGTCGACATCGGGTATCGGTCCTCGAATCGAGCAGATGCGACCGATCGAAGTGATGTGCGCCACCCTCGGAACAAAAGTCCACGACCTGCCGTTGGACGAGTCAGACAACTTGAGCGCATAAGACTCAACTTCACTTGACGGCGTGGACCGCTCGGGTGCAGGCTTGAGTCGACCGCGCTCACCTGAGCCGAACGGGCTCAGGTCGGGCATGGAACGTTTTCGCGGCGCGCACGCGTCGCGGCAGGAACATTGGAGGAAAATTATGGCTCGTGCGGTCGGCATCGACCTCGGAACCACCAACTCGGTCGTTTCCGTTCTGGAAGGCGGCGAGCCCGTTGTGGTCGCCAACGCCGAGGGGTCCCGCACCACCCCGTCCGTCGTCGCATTCGCGAAGAACGGTGAGGTTCTGGTGGGTCAGCCCGCAAAGAACCAGGCGGTCACCAACGTCGACCGCACCATCCGTTCGGTCAAGCGCCACATCGGCACGGACTGGACCGTGGCCATCGACGACAAGAAGTACACGCCGCAGGAGATCAGCGCCCGCACGCTGATGAAGCTCAAGCGCGACGCGGAGGCCTACCTCGGTGAGGACATCACCGACGCGGTCATCACCGTCCCGGCGTACTTCAACGACGCCCAGCGTCAGGCCACGAAGGAAGCCGGCACCATCGCCGGTCTCAACGTCCTGCGCATCGTCAACGAGCCCACCGCGGCTGCCCTCGCCTACGGTCTCGACAAGGGCGAGAAGGAGCAGACCATCCTGGTCTTCGACCTCGGTGGCGGCACCTTCGACGTCTCCCTCCTCGAGATCGGCGACGGCGTCGTCGAGGTCCGCGCGACCTCCGGCGACAACCACCTCGGTGGCGACGACTGGGACGAGCGCATCGTCAACTGGCTCGTCGACAAGTTCAAGGCACAGCACGGCGTCGACCTGACCAAGGACAAGATGGCCATGCAGCGTCTGCGTGAGGCTGCCGAGAAGGCCAAGATCGAGCTGTCGTCCTCGCAGTCGACCTCGATCAACCTGCCGTACATCACCGTCGACGCGGACAAGAATCCGCTGTTCCTCGACGAGCAGCTCACCCGCTCGGAGTTCCAGAAGATCACCGGCGACCTCCTCGAGCGCACCCGCGCTCCCTTCCAGCAGGTCGTCAAGGACGCCGGCATTTCCGTCGGCGACATCGACCACGTCGTGCTGGTCGGCGGCTCGACCCGTATGCCCGCCGTCACCGACCTGGTGCGCGAGCTCACCGGTGGCCGCGAGCCCAACAAGGGCGTGAACCCCGACGAGGTCGTCGCCGTGGGTGCAGCCCTGCAGGCCGGCGTCCTCAAGGGCGAGGTCAAGGACGTGCTGCTGCTCGACGTCACCCCGCTGTCGCTGGGTATCGAGACCAAGGGCGGCGTGATGACCAAGCTCATCGAGCGCAACACCACGATCCCCACCAAGCGGTCGGAGACCTTCACCACCGCCGACGACAACCAGCCGTCGGTGCAGATCCAGGTCTTCCAGGGCGAGCGTGAGATCGCGGCGCACAACAAGCTGCTCGGCTCGTTCGAGCTCGGCGGCATTGCGCCGGCTCCGCGTGGCGTCCCGCAGATCGAGGTGACCTTCGACATCGACGCCAACGGCATCGTCCACGTCACCGCCCGCGACAAGGGCACCGGCAAGGAGAACACGATCAAGATCCAGGAAGGCTCCGGCCTGTCCCAGGAGGAGATCGACCGGATGGTCAAGGACGCCGAGGCGCACGCCGAGGAGGACCGCAAGCGCCGCGAGGAGGCCGAGGTCCGCAACCAGGCCGAGTCGCTCGTGCACCAGACCGAGAAGTTCATCAAGGAGAACGAGGACAAGGTCCCGGCCGACGTCAAGGAGAAGGTCGAGGCTGCGATCAAGGAAGCCAACGACGCCCTCGCCGGCTCCGACATCAACGCGGTCAAGGCCGCCGTCGAGAAGCTCGCGACCGAGTCGCAGGCCCTCGGCCAGGCCATCTACGAGGCGCAGGGCGCTGAGGGTGCCGCTGCCGGTGACGGCTCGGCCGCAGGTGCCGACGACGTCGTCGACGCCGAGGTTGTCGACGAGCCGAACGATTCGGAGAAGAAGTGAGTGCCGACAAGCCCGAGCAGGAACCGGTGACCGTCACCGACAAGCGACGGATCGACCCTGAGACCTTCGAGGTGCGCGACCCCGCCGAGGAGCCGCGCGCCGAGGAGGGCGAGGTGATCGAGTCGGTTCCTGCGGAGGGCGACGCCGAGAAGGCCGAGCGGACCGAAGGACAGTCGCAGGAGGCGAAGGAACTCGCCGAGCGCACCGCCGACCTGCAGCGCGTGAGCGCGGAGTACGCGAACTACCGTCGCCGCGCCGAGGCGCAGCGCACGGCGATCGCGGAGGAGGCCAAGGCCTCCGTCGCGGCGAAGTTCCTCGACGTCCTCGACGACCTCGACCGGGCACGCGCCCACGGCGACCTGGAGACGGGTCCGCTGAAGGCACTGTCCGGCAAGCTGACCGGTGTGTTCGACAGTGTCGGACTCGTCGCATTCGGTGAGGAAGGCGACGCCTTCGATCCCGAGTTGCACGAGGCCGTCCAGATGGAAGGCGACGGTCACCACCCAGTGCTCGGGACGGTGCTCCGCAAGGGTTACCGCTTCGGCGACCGCATCCTGCGGCACGCGATGGTGACGGTCACCGACGGCGATCCGGCGGACACGCCGGGTGACGCGCGGTCGGCGGAGCCCGGAACAGATTAAGAACAAGAAAACGCGAGAGGAGGAGACGCCCGGTGAGCCAGCGGGAGTGGATCGAGAAGGATTTCTACAAGGACCTGGGCGTCTCCCCCGACGCAACGCAGGACGAGATCAAGAAGGCCTACCGGAAACTGGCGCGGGACCTGCATCCCGACGCCAACCCCGGTGACGCCAAGGCCGAGGAACGCTTCAAGGCCGTCAGCGAGGCCAACGCCGTCCTGTCGGATCCCGCCAAGCGCAAGGAATACGACGAGACCCGGCGCCTGTTCGCCTCCGGCGGCATGCCGGGTGGCTTCCGTCCCGGCGCCGGCGGATTCTCAGGTGGTACCGGAGCGACCTTCGACATCGGCGACCTGTTCGGCGGTGGCGGCGACGGTGGGCTCGGCGACCTCTTCGGTGGCCTGTTCAACCGCGCCGGTGGCGGCACTGCTTCCACCGCCGGCCGGTCGCGTCCGCGCCGCGGATCCGATGTCGAGACCGAGACGACGCTCGACTTCCGCGATGCCGTCCAGGGCGTCACGGTTCCCCTGCGGATGACCAGCCCGGCGCCGTGCACCACCTGCCACGGCAGCGGTGCCCAGCCGGGAACGAGCCCGCGGGTCTGTCCGAACTGCAACGGAAGCGGTGTGGTCTCCCGTAACCAGGGCGCCTTCGGATTCTCGGAACCGTGCGACGACTGCCGGGGCAGCGGATCGATCATCGACAACCCCTGCAGCGACTGCCGCGGTACCGGCGTGCAGAACCGCACCCGCACCATCACCGTGCGGGTTCCCGCAGGCATCAAGGACGGTTCGCGCATCCGCCTCGCCGGTCAGGGCGAGGCCGGTCTGCGCGGCGCCCCGTCCGGCGACCTGTTCGTGACGGTGCACGTCCGTCCCGACCGCGTGTTCGGGCGTGAGGGCGACGATCTGACCCTCGTGCTGCCCGTCAGCTACGGCGAACTCGTCCTCGGCGGCACCGTCTCGGTGCCGACCCTCGACGGCCGCGTCGGGCTGAAGATTCCGCCGGGAACGGCCGACGGCCGGGTCCTGCGGGTCCGCGGACGCGGCGTCCCCAAGCGCGGGGGCGGCGCCGGTGACCTTCTCGTCACGGTGAAGGTCGCGATCCCGCAGAATCTCGACGAGAAGGCGACGGAAGCGCTGCACAACTATCTTCGTGCAGAAGAGGCAAGCGGTTTCGATCCTCGAGAGGGATGGGCAGGTGCGTGATGAGCGAGACGAGAATGCCACGGAATCTGTCACCGGATCCCGATGCGCGCGTCTACGTCATCTCGGTGGCAGCAGAACTCGCCGGGATGCATGCGCAGACGCTGCGTAACTACGACCGGCTCGGACTCGTCACCCCGCACCGCACCAGCGGCGGCGGCCGCCGGTACTCGCCGCGCGACGTCGAACTGCTGCGCGAAGTGCAGCGCCTCTCCCAGGACGAAGGTGTCAACCTCGCCGGGATCAAGCGGATCATAGAGCTGACCAACCAGGTCGAGGCGCTGCAGCAGCGCGTCGCCGAACTCAACGCCGAGGTCGCCCAGTTGCGTTCGACACGCGGCGATCTGGTGCCCATTCCGCGCAGCAACGCCCTCGTCGTGTGGAAGCCGCGCAACAGGCGGGACTGACCGCACCGCGGTCGAGCGCGACTGACCGCACCGCGGTCGAGCGCGACTGATCCGCCGGATCGGTCGAGAACGAAAATCTCCCGCCCAGCGAGACGATCGCCCTGTGGAGCCTCGACGTCTGCCTAGTGTGGCGTGTTCCACACGAACGGTCGACGGAAGGCAACAGTCATGGCGGAGTGGGCGGAAGAATGCGACGTCCTCGTGGTGGGGTCGGGAGCCGGAGGGTGCTGCGGTGCGTACACCGCTGCGCGCGAAGGACTGTCGGTGATCCTCGTCGAGGCATCCGAGTACTTCGGCGGCACCACGGCGTATTCCGGGGGCGGCGGCGTCTGGTTCCCCACCAACGCGGTCCTGCAGCGTGCCGGTGACGACGACACCCTCGAGGACGCACTGACCTACTACCACGCGGTCGTCGGCGACCGCACCCCGCGCGAACTGCAGGAGGCCTATGTCCGCGGCGGCGCCCCGCTGATCGACTACCTCGAGTCCGACGACGATCTCGAATTCATGGTCTACCCGTGGCCCGACTACTTCGGCAAGGCGCCCAAGGCCCGTGCCCAGGGACGTCACATCGTCCCGTCGCCGCTGCCCGTCGCCGCCGATCCCGAGCTCAACGAGTCGATCCGCGGCCCGCTCGGCCGCGAACGCAACGGCGAACCCCTGCCCGACATGCTCATCGGAGGTCGCGCGCTCGTCGGACGATTCCTCATCGCCCTGCGCAAGTACCCGAACGTGGAGCTGTACCGGAACACCCCGCTCGAAGAACTGATCGTCGAGGACGGTGTGGTCGTGGGCGCGGTCGTCGGGAACGACGGCGAGCGACGGGCGATCCGCGCGCGCAAGGGTGTCGTCCTCGCCGCCGGTGGCTTCGATCGGAACGACGAGATGCGCAGCAAGTACGGGGTGCCCGGCGCCGCGCGGGACTCGATGGGCCCGTGGTCGAATCTCGGCAAAGCCCACGAGGCGGGCATCGCCGTCGGCGCCGACGTTGACCTGATGGATCAGGCCTGGTGGTCGCCGGGACTGACCCACCCGGACGGACGTTCGGCGTTCGCGCTGTGCTTCACGGGCGGCATCTTCGTCGACCAGGACGGTGCGCGGTTCACCAACGAGTACGCACCCTACGACCGTCTGGGCCGCGACGTCATCGCCCGCATGGAGCGCGGCGAGATGACGTTGCCGTTCTGGATGATCTACGACGATCGGCGCGGTGAGGTTCCGCCGGTCGGGGCGACGAACGTTCCTCTCGTCGAGACCGAGAAGTACGTCGACGCGGGACTGTGGAAGACCGCCGACACCCTCGAGGAACTCGCCGAGCAGATCGGTGTGCCAGCCGAATCCCTGAAGGCGACCGTCGCGCGGTGGAACGACCTGGCCGCGAAGGGAGTCGACGAGGACTTCGGCCGCGGGGACGAGCCCTACGATCTCGCCTTCACCGGCGGTGGGTCCGCGCTGGTCCCGATCGAACAGGGCCCCTTCCACGCGGCGCAGTTCGGCATCTCCGACCTCGGCACCAAGGGCGGTCTGCGGACCGACACCGTCGGGCGGGTGCTCGACAGCGAGGGTGCTCCGATCCCCGGCCTGTACGCGGCGGGCAACACGATGGCCGCACCGAGCGGCACCGTCTACCCCGGCGGCGGCAATCCGATCGGCGCGAGCGCACTGTTCGCGCACCTGTCCGTGATGGACGCGGCGGGACGCTGACACACAGAGGCGGGACGCCGACGCACATACGAACCGGGCCCGGAGGATACGCAGGTATCCTCCGGGCCCGGTCCGTCGTCTCAGGGTCGGGTGACGGCGAAGTCCGCTGTCATGAACGGATATCCGTCCTCTACGGTGGTCGCGACCTCGAAGCGGTGCCGGTTGGCACCGCCGATGTGGGTGCCGTCGCCGTTCGCGACGCCCGTGCCGTAGTTGTTGGCCATGAGCGCCACGGTCGCGTCGCCGGGCATCGTGTAGTCGATCTGGATGCCGAACCCGCGCCGGTCGGCGCTGCTCGCCGAGACCGTCTCGGTGGAGCGGGCCGGCACCACGGTGGCCGGCTCGTCCACCCATGTTCCGTAAGGGTTCTCGGTCGACGTGAGCACCATCGGCGCATCGGTGTCGTTGCGGATCGTCAGCGTGATGGTGGGCCCGTCGGTGGGCAGGGAATCGGCGGCCGCAGTGGCGGGTGCGGTGATCGCCGCTGCAGCGGTCAGAACTGCCGCTGCGACAGCGCGGGTGCGGTACTTCATCGTGCTCCTGGCGGTTGACGACTCGTGGTTCTCAGCCGTGCCTGGCCGGCCGCTGAAGTGTACCCGCCGGTAGCCTGACGCGTAAGCCCTCGTCGATCAGGCCGGGACCAGGTCGCTGACCTCGGCGACGAGCTCCAGCGAACGCAGCCACGCGTCGCGTCCGGGAGCCGACGACACGACGATCAGCTCGTCGGCCTGCGCGCGCTCGGTGAACCGGTCGAGGTAGTCGCGCACCTCCTGCGGCGTACCCACGGCGGTGTACCGAAGCATCTCGAGCACCTGCATGCCGGCGGGGGAGTCGAGCAGCATGTCGATCTCCTCCTCGCTGAACGTGCGCCCGCGTCCGACCATCTGGACGACCCGCGCCCGCTTGGTCGCCTCGAACAGCGACTGCGCCTCCTCGGCGGTATCGGCGGCGATCACACCGACACCCGCGATGACGTACGGCTCCGAGTGGTCGGGGGAGGGCTGGAACTCGCGGCGGTACAGCCGCACCGCGTCCTCGAGGGCCTGCGGCGCGAAGTGCGACGCGAAGGCGTACGGAAGACCGAGCAGAGCAGCGAGTTTCGCGCCGAACAGCGACGAGCCCAGGATGTACAGCGGCACATCGGTGCCCTTACCGGGGATCGCGTCGACTCCAGGGATCCGCGACTCACCCTTCAGGTAGGCCTGCAGTTCGAGGACGTCCTGCGGAAAACTGTCGGCCGACGTCGGGTCGCGGCGCAGCGCCCGCATGGTCTTCTGGTCGCTGCCGGGGGCGCGGCCGAGACCGAGGTCGATGCGGCCGGGATGCAGCGTGGCGAGAGTTCCGAACTGTTCGGCGATGGTCAGCGGCGAGTGGTTCGGCAGCATGATGCCGCCGGCGCCGAGACGGATCGACGAGGTGTGCGCAGCGACGTGCGCGATGAGCACGCTCGTCGCCGACGAGGCGATCGTCGGCATGTTGTGGTGTTCGGCGTACCAGATGCGCCGGAAACCCCACTGCTCGGCGAGCTGGGCCATCTTCACGCTGGCGTCGAAGCTCTCACGGGCGGTCTCGCCCTTGCCGATGTGTGCGAGGTCGAGGATGGAGAGGGGAACGGTCACCGGTAATCCTTCGCGTCGGGGCCCGGTATCGGCCGCCGGGCACACCTTCGGAGCAACCTCGACCGGTGACCGTCTATTCCCTCACCTGTCGTTCGGCGTCACCGCCGTTCGAAACCGCCGTAGGTGCCCTGGAAGAACAGGAGCGGACCGCGGGAGTGCAGCGACGTCAGCCCCGTGACCCGTGCCAGCACGATCGTGTGGTCGCCGGCCTCGTACTCGGTCTCCACGGTTGCCTCGACCCGCGCCAGGGCTCCCTCGATCGCCGGAGCGCCGTTGTCGCCCGGCTCCCAGCGCACCCCGCGGAACTTGTTGCCGCCGCTCACCGCGAACGCACCGCACAGGGTGCGCTGGCTCTCGGCCAGGACGTTGACGGCCAGGGTGCCGACCTCCCGGATCTTCGGCCAGGTCGTCGACGTGCGGGCGGGACAGAACGAGATGAGCGGCGGGTCCAGCGAGACCGACACGAACGACTGACAGGCGAATCCCAGCGGTTCGTCGCCGTCGAGCGCGGTGATCACCGTGACACCCGTGCAGAAGTTGCCCATCACGTCGCGGATCCGTCGGGGATCCAGTACCGCGTGTTCCGCTGTCATCGAAACTCCAATCGATCGGCGTTCGTTCCAGTGTCCGTCACCGACGACACAGTGTGCGAACCCTGTCCCGCCGACCGGTCAGCGAACACGCATGTCGCTGGGAGCCCAGACCGCCCGCATGCTGGTGATGCGTCCCTCGTCGTCGAACGTCATGACGTCGATGGGCTCGATCTCGTAGGTCTGCTCGCCCGCCTTCGTGACCACACGGAAGTGGAAGGCCGCGGTCGACCCGGCGATCCGGAGCGTGAGCAACTCGGTGGTGTTCTCGGTGGCCTCGACACCCGTGTAGAACTCGGCGATCGCTGCCCGGCCCACGCGAGGCTCGCTTCCGGCAGGATCCTCGAGGATGGCGTCGTCGGCGTAGAGGGCGGCGATGTCGGCGGCCACGCCTGCGGCCACGGCATCGAGATAGGCATGCACGGTGGTGCGGATGCGCTGAGTGCGGGCGTCGGTGTCGGAAACGGTCACGGTCGCTCCTGTGTGGTGCGGGACGAAAGGTGTCGCGTCGACGCTGGCTAGCGACCCGCTGGCGCACCGCATCGCCGTTCTCCCGGCCAGCGGGAGATGCCGACCTCACCCCACCCCGAGATCGTCGAATTCCCTGCCGAACAGGTCGGCGAGGGCGACGAGCTGGTCGCAGTAGTGGTCGGCGGATCCGGCGTCCACACCGGCACCGACGATCGTCGCGCCCGCTGCGATCGCGCGGCCGAGTCGTCTGCGCGTCGCGTCGGGGTCACCGAGCGGGTCGAGCCGCGTCACCGACAGCACGACCTCGAAGCCGGGCGGCGGCTGCCTCTTCGCGAGCATCGTTTTCACGTCGTCGAAGGGGAGCCCGAAAGGTACCCAGCCGTCCCCGAACTCGCACGCGCGTCGCAGCGAACGCGGGGTGCGGCCGCCGATCCATAACGGAACTCGCGGCTGCACGGCGCAGGGATCGACCACCACATCCGAGTACTCGAAATACTCTCCGTGATAGGAGGGTTCGCGTGTCGATAGAGATGCGCGCAGGGCGGCGAGAGCATCGTCGGCGCGTGCGCCGCGATCAGTGAAGGGGGCTTCGAGCAACGCGAACTCCTCCTCGAGCGAACCGACGCCGAGACCGAGGGTCAGGCGTCCACCGCTGACCGTGTCGAGCGTGCCGTAGCGCTTCGCGATCTCCAGAGGATGGTGGTAGCCGAGGACGAGAACCTGGGTGACCAGTCGGATCCGGTCGGTGCGCGCTGCCAGGAAGCCGAGGGTCGCCAGCGGATCCCAGTACGTCCCACCGCGCGTCGCGGCCACGGGCGCCGGTACGGCGACGTGTTCACTGCAGGTGAGGTGGTGGAATCCCGACCGATCCGCGGTGACCGCGATCTGCGACAGTTCCTCGATGCCCGCGCCGGCCTCCCAGTCGCCGGAGGCCCCGGGGACCCGGGTGACGACCGGGCTGGTGATCCCGATGCGTACTGCCGGCATGCGGTTCGATCCGTCGGTCATACGCTCTCCTTCGTCGATCGGTCCGTCAGGAGTGTGCGCTCGGACGGGCTCGCGGAGCACGTCCGGTCCCGCTCGCCGATACACGACCAGTGAGGTACACGATCTCGTCGTCGACGGACCGGGAGGCGGCCTCGCGTTGCGCCTCTACCGTCCCGAGTCCTCCGAGGCCGCGCGCCCGGTCGTCGTGTTCGCGCACGGTGGAGGGTTCGTCTTCTGCGATCTCGACAGTCACGACGAGTTCTGCCGGTCGATGGCGGAGGCTGTCGGGGCCGTCGTCGTGTCCGTCGATTACCGCCTCGCCCCCGAACACCCTGCCCCGGCCGCGCACGACGACCTGTACGCCGCGCTCGAATGGACGGCCGCGACCGTCGCGTCGTACGGGGGAGACCCGGCGCGCATCGTGCTTGCCGGCGACAGTGCCGGTGGAAACCTCGCCGTGACCGTCGCGATCGCCACCTGCGACAGGGGCGGACCGGCGGTGCTCGGTCAGGCGTTGTTCTATCCGGTGATCGACGACGACTTCGACACCGAGTCGTACCGGAAGTACGGGGTGGGCTACTACAACTCCGCCGCGGCGATGCGGTGGTACTGGGAGCAGTACGCACCGGACGGCACCGACGATCCCCGCCTGATCCCCACCCGCGCCGAGTCGCTCGCCGGGCTGCCCTCGGCGGTCGTCGCCACCGCCGAACTCGATCCGCCGTGTTCGTCCGGCGACGACTACGCCGACCGTCTCGCCGCGGCCGGGGTGTCCGTGCAGCACCGCAGATTCGACGGCCTGTTCCACGGATTCCTGACCTTCCCCGCGTTGTCGCTCAGCGAGCCGGCGCGGCAGGAGGTGTGGAAGATGGTGCGCGCCCTGGTCGACGGGCCGGATCTCCCGGTGACCGGGACGAGCGGCTTCGCGTCCTGAGCAACTGTCCTAGCGTCCCGCAGACAACGACGAGAAGGAGACTGTCGATGGCGCCGACATCCGTACCGCCCGTGGCACCCGCCCAGGACACCACCGTCGACCTGCTCGTGATCGGGTCCGGTACCGGCATGGCCGCCGCACTCACCGCGCACGAGGTGGGACTGTCCGCCCTCCTCGTGGAGAAGTCGGCCTACGTCGGCGGATCGACCGCCCGTTCCGGCGGTGCGTTCTGGGTGCCGGCCAATCCGGTACTCACCGCGGCGGGAAGCGGCGACACCGTCGAGCGCGGCCACACCTACGTGCGGACGGTCGTCGACGGCACGGCGCCGGTCGAACGGGGCGAGGCCTTCGTCGACAACGGTGTCGCCACCGTCGAGATGCTCCAGCGCACCACCCCCATGAAGCTGTTCTGGGCTGAGGGCTACTCCGACTATCACCCCGAACTGGCGGGTGGTTCGGCGGTCGGCCGCAGCTGCGAGTGCCTGCCCATGGACCTGTCGGTCCTCGGTGAGGAGCGGGGTCGACTGCGTCCCGGCCTCATGGAGGCGAGCCTGCCGATGCCTACCACCGGTGCCGACTACAAGTGGATGAACCTCATGTTGCGCTTGCCGCACAAGGGTTTTCCGCGTATCTTCAAGCGGCTCGCACAGGGGGTCGCCGGTCTCGCCGTCAAGCGTGAATACGTCGCCGGTGGGCAAGCGATCGCCGCCGGCCTGTTCGCGGGTGTGCTGAAGGCCGGTGTGCCGGTGTGGACCGAGACGTCGCTGGTGCGTCTGCTCACCGACGGGGATCGTGTCACCGGTGCCGTCGTAGCGCAGAACGGACGTGAGGTGACGGTGACCGCTCGTCGCGGGGTGGTGCTTGCCGCGGGTGGGTTCGACCACGACATGGAGATGCGGCGCAAGTTCCAGTCCGAGCGTCTGCTCGACCACGAGAGCCTCGGGGCGGAGACCAACACCGGCGACGCGATCAAGGCAGCCCAGGAGGTCGGTGCCGATCTCGCCCTCATGGATCAGGCATGGTGGTTCCCCGCCGTCGCGCCGACCCGTCCGGGCAAGCCGCCGATGGTCATGCTCGCCGAGCGTTCGCTGCCCGGCTCGTTCATCGTCGACCAGACGGGACGCCGGTTCACGAACGAGTCGTCCGACTACATGTCGTTCGGACAGCTGGTGCTCGAACGCGAGCGTGCCGGCGATCCGATCGAGTCGATGTGGATCGTCTTCGACCAGAAGTACCGCAACAGCTACGTGTTCGCGGCCGGGGTGTTCCCGCGCCGGCCGCTCCCGGAGGCCTGGTACGAGGCGGGCATCGCCCACCGCGGCACCACCGCTGCGGAACTCGCGGCGTCGATGGGCGTGCCGGTGGACACCTTCGCCGCGACGTTCGGAAGGTTCAACGAGGACGCCGCGGCGGGAACGGATTCCGAGTTCGGACGTGGCGGCAGTGCCTACGACCGCTACTACGGTGACCCGACCGTCCAGCCGAACCCGAACCTGCGACCCCTCACGCACGGCCCGCTCTACGCGGTGAAGATGACGCTGAGCGATCTCGGCACGTGCGGTGGCGTGCGCGCCGACGAGCGGGCGCGGGTCCTCCGCGAGGACGGCAGCCCCATCGCCGGTCTCTACGCCATCGGCAACACCGCGGCCAACGCGTTCGGCCACCGCTATCCCGGTGCCGGTGCCACCATCGGGCAGGGCCTGGTCTTCGGGTACATCGCGGCACGCGACGCAGCATCGTCGGACGCACCGGTCGCCTGAGTGGACGATCCGAAAGGTAGGGAGGGCATGTGACGATCACGAACGGGGACGTCCGTTCCCTCCCGACCGTGCTGTCCCTCTGGGGAGCCGGGCCCCGCCTCGAAGACGGCCCGGTGGACGAAGTGGACATCGTGTTCTTCGCGCCACCCACCACCGAGGCGCTGGCCTGCCGGTCCCGCGACAACCGCGACGAGGCGTCCGGTCGGCTCGACCGGACACTCGGATACGTCGATGAGATCGGGCGGTTGGTCGCCGAGGTCTACGTGTCCGGATCGGCGCGTCCGGTCGGTGAGCACGGTGCGTCCGTCCCGCTCGCCGACGAACTGCTGCATTCGGTTGTCGAACGGTTCGACCTCGCCGATGTGCGGCGACTCCGGATGCGGTTCTACGGACATTCCGCGGGTCCCGGATCACAGACCTGGTCGGTGACCGTGTTGCAGCGTTACCGCACCGATCACGAGGACGTCGAGGACGTCGCGCTCATCGGCACGGATCCTTCCGGATCCGTCGTCGCTCGTGCCTGGGTGACCGTCGCAGCCGATCGCTGAAGAGCCGGCCGGACGTCGGGCGCACTCAGTACGGGTCGTAGCGGATGTTCTCGACCGGGGTGCCGGTCTCGATCAGCCGCTGAGCGGTGGTGCGCACCATGGCCGCCGGGCCACACACGAGCACCTGGTGGTCGCCGAACGCACCGTAGGACGTGACGACCTCGTCGACGCTGCCCTCGAGCAGTTCGTCGGGGTCGGGTCCGAACTCGTCGATGCGCGGGGCGATGCGATCGAACCAGGGGTCGGGGATGTCGGGGATCTCGAGGGTCTCCACGACCGGCACCACCGTCAGCCACGGCAGCGCCTCGGACAGGAGCATGAGCATGTCGGCGGCGTACAGGTCGCGCGGGTTGCGGGCGCCCGTGAACAGGAAGGTGCGGGGCGGATCCGGGTGACGCGCCGTGTCGAGGATCAGCGACCGCAGCGGCGCGAGGCCCGTGCCGCCGGCCACCATGATGACGATGCGGCCGGTGTCGTCGATGTGGAGGTCGCCGCCGCGGGCGGCGCCGATCTGCCACACGTCGCCCGGTTGGGTGTCGGCGACGATCGCGCCGCTCACCCAGCCACCCGGGACCGTGCGCACGTGGAACTCGAGCTTGCCGTCCAGCGACGGTGGCAGCGCGGGGGAGAGGCGACGCGGCAGCGTGGGACGCTGCGGCACGGCCACGTCGACGTACTGCCCGGGGCGGAAATCGACGATCGCGTCGTCGCATTCGAGACGCACGACGGCGAGGTCGTGCCGGAGCCGATGATGTTCGACGACGGTTGCGGTGACTGCCGTTTCGGTCTCGCTCGGTGACGGCGTGGCCGACTGCATGCGTGATCCCCCGGTGGTGTGCTGTGACGTGCCCAAGACTCTAGGCGAGAAGTCGCCGAAAAGGCAGAGTGGAACGTGTTTCAGTTTTCGGTCTCGGGCGGTTATCGTGACGAACGGCAGGTGATGGTCACCACAGCGGAGAACGCCAACCGGTGACGTCACACAACGGACCGTCACAGCACACCGGAAGGACGACCATGCCCGAGGAGTACGCCGACCTCTACCGCCCCGCATTCACGCCCGATCTCCTCATCACCGCGCTCGACCGCAGCGCCGACCGGCCCGCCCTGCACCTCGGTGACGTCGTCCTCACCGGAGCCGAGATGCGCGCCGCCATCAGCCGGTTCCAGCAGGCGCTCGCGTCCGTCGGGGTCGGCCAGGGAACGGCGGTCGCGATGCTGTCCAAGAACCGGCCCGAGGTGCTCATCTCGATGGGCTCCACGATGGTCGCCGGCTGTCGCACCACGGCCCTGAACCCGATGGGCTCGCTCTCCGACCACCTGTACATCTCGACCGACGCCGAGATCGAGACCCTGATCTTCGATCCCCGCCACTTCGAGGAACGCGCAGCGGAGCTGCGCGAGCAGGTGCCGACCCTGAAGAACCTGTTCTCCCTCGGCCCGTCCTCGGTGGGCACCGACATTCTCGCCCTGTCCGAGGAGTTCACCGAGCAGCGCCTCGTGTCCGCGCCCGTCGACATCGAGGACACCTCCTCCATCGTCTACACCGGCGGCACCACCGGGAAGCCGAAGGGCGTGATGGGCTCGTTCCGTTCGGGCGCGGCCCTGAACCAGATCCAGATGGCCGAGTGGCAGTGGCCCGAGCAGCCGCGCTTCCTCGTGTGCACCCCGCTCTCGCACGCCGGTGCGGCGTTCTTCGTTCCCACGCTCCTGCGCGGCGGATGCCTCTACGTGCTGCCGCACTTCGATCCTGCGCTCGTGCTCGAAGCGATCGAGAAGCATCGCATCAACGCGACCATGCTCGTGCCGACGATGATCTACATGCTGCTCGACCATCCCGATTTCGACAGCCGCGACCTGTCGAGCATCGAGACCCTGTTCTACGGTGCGTCGGCGATGTCGCCGTCCCGCCTGCGCGAAGGGATCGAGCGGCTCGGCCCGGTCTTCTTCCAATTCTACGGCCAGTCCGAATGCGGCATGACCATCTCGGTGCTGCGCAAGGAAGAACACCTCCCCGACGATCCGAGCCGCCTCGCGTCGTGCGGCCGCCCCGTGCCGTGGCTCGACGTCCGCCTGCTCGACGACGACCTGAACGAGGTGCCGCAGGGCGAACTCGGCGAGATCTGTGTGCGCGGCCCGCTCGTGATGAAGGGCTATCTGAACAAGCCGGAGGAGACCGCCGAGGCGCTGCGCGGCGGATGGCTGCACACCGGCGACGTCGCGCGCGCCGACAAGAACGGCTTCATGACGATCGTCGACCGCAAGAAGGACATGATCGTCACCGGCGGCTTCAACGTCTTCCCCCGCGAGATCGAGGACGTCATCTCGTCGCACCCGGCGGTCGCGTCCGTGGCCGTCGTCGGTGTGCCGGATACCAAGTGGGGCGAGGCCGTCAAGGCGTGTGTCGTGCTGCGCGACGGTCAGTCGGTGCCGGTCGAGGAACTGATCGAGAAGGTGCGTGCCGCAAAGGGTTCGGTGCACGCCCCCAAATCGGTCGACTTCCTCGACGCTCTGCCGTTGACGCCGCTGGGCAAGCTCGACAAGAAGACCCTGCGGGCGTCCTATCGCTGACCTCGTTCGCGTGGCGGTCGGTCCCGGCAACCGGTCGTGGTTGCCGGGGCCGGCTGTTTGTCACCAGGACTCGTGGATTCGGAATGCCGCTGTCCTGCCTCACCACTGGTGCGCGACGTCCAGCACCACCCGTGAACCGCTACCGGGACCGTCGAGGGTGAACACCCGGAACGGCAGCCGGGCCCGTACCCCGACACCGAGGGTGGTCTGGCCTTCGAAACTGTTGGCCCACGCCACCTGTCGCAGGGTGCGGTATCCGCTCACGTCGACGACCTCGCGCCGGTTCGTCGGTACGTAGTAGGCGGGCGCGAGGACGACCACCTGGAGGTAGGCGCCTCCGCGCAGCGGGACCTCGAACCCCGATCCGTCCTCGTGGACGGCGGGGACGTAGCCGACGCGGTAACCCGCGGCCGGCCCGGCGAGATCGACGACGATCCGGTCGAAGCACTCGTGCCGTCCTGCCCGCACGGCGGTGAACGGTGAGGCGACCATCGTCGGGTTCACCTCGTCCAGCGAACCCCAGTGGATGCCGCAATAGGGCGTTGCGGCCGACGCGGTCGGGCCCGTCAGCCCGATCCCCGCGATGACGACGATCATCGCGAGCCACACGTGAATCCTGCTCATGTCCGTTCCTCTGTGTGTGGCTGATGATGGATCATCGCGAGGAGTGTGATCCGCGTTACATTTTAGGGTCGGGACGCTCCTCGACGAGGTCCTCGAAGGTCGTCTCCTTCAGCGACTCGAAGACCGGGGCGACCAGACGGTCGAGCATCGACGAGAACACTTCTGTACCGGCGAGTTCCCGCACCCCCAGCTCACCCGACGTCACCTGCTCGACGAGCTTCGCGAAGGCCGGGTCGCCCGTGGCATCGGCGATCGACCGCAATGACGTGACGATCTCGCGGGACAGGGTGGCATCGCCGCGCGCGACGTCGACGACGATCTCGGATTCGTCCATGTCTTCTCGATTCCTGTGCGGCACCGTGGTGCCTAGACTGCGGGGAGGCCGGGGATCTCGATGTTCTCGATCTTCGCGAGATTTCCGGTGAGCACACCGATGAGGCCCTGGATGGACGTCCACACTGTGGTGTGGACGTCGATCGCCTTCCTCCACTGGTCGCTGATGATCACCAGGTCCACTACGGAGGACGCTGCAATGGCCGCCGAGCCCAGAACTCCGACACCGGTTGCGGCGGCGATACTCGTCGCCGCGATCCTGATCAGAACCCTGATGGCTGCATCGGTTATGACCGAGAGGATTTCGGCGAATGCTTGGTTCAGTTCGTACATCGACACGGCGATCTTCTCCAATTGCTCAGAGATCCCGTGAACGGCCCGGGCCTGTTCGTCGAGGGCGTTCTGCAGATCGGTGAGATAACGACCGGCGGCCCCGCCCGCCGATCCGTCCCACGGGGCAACCGTGCCGTGGACGTCGTCTACGGCCGTCGCGTACGCACGGTGGAAGGTGGCCAGCCTGTTCACGCCATCGCTCGTGCGCAGCACCGACTCCCAGTCGCCACCGCAGTGCTGGGCCGCGTACACCCACGGATCCGTGCCCACCACGAACTTGCAGAGTTCGGCGACGTAGAAGCTCGGGGAGAGGTAGTACATCCCCAGGGTGCGTTCGAGCAGGTCCGGTATGGGATCGGACGCGGTGGGTTCGACGAGCGCATCGTCCGGACGAGCGCTCACCAGCCGATGTCCGGACCGGTGCGCTCGAACTGTGCCGAAGTGCCCAGTTCGGTGTCCTCGTATGTCCGTGCGGATTCGGTCATCGCCGTCGCCGCTCGGTCGATCGCCACACCCAGCTCGTCGTAGAGAGCCGTCAGCCGGGCACGGGCCGTGTGCACCCGTTCGACGACATCGAAGTAGATCAGTCCCCCGGTCTCAGGAGGCGTCAGCCAGCGATCGGCGTAACGGCGTGCACCATCCGCCTGGTCGGCCAGATCGCGCAGATCATGTGTTGCAGCGCGCAGGTCGTCCGGGTCCACATACAGATTCGATCGTGTCAAGACATCCCCCCAGTCGTGATCGGACGAGAGTGTAGGCCATCGCAACGGCGTTTGCGACGCCCGCTACAGTGCACGACGTGACAACCGGGGGGAACACGAAAAATGGTCTTGCGCATGTGCGTTTCGAGACACAGGACCGTGACGATGCGATACCGACACGACTGGGGGGCCGACCCGTCCAGCTGACGGTGAAGGATGAGCTTCCACCCGTGTGTCCTGTGCACGGGGTGCCGGAGGTCGAGCGCGTGCACACCTGGGTCACCACCTATCGCAAGATCCGGCACAGTCGCGCGCAGATCCGCATCATCGGTACCGAAGCTGCGGCGAAGGCCAGTACGTGGCGTGCACGTGCGCAGCACAAGCCACACGTGATCGCGTTCGATGTACCGATGTGTGCGCGGTGCGTCCGGATCGATCGGCTGACACGGTGGGCGATGTGGCTGTGCATGCTGGGCGGACTGGTCTGCCTGCTCGTCGCGGTGCAGATGGCGGCCCTCGGCTGGGCCCGCGAGCACATGGCCCTGTGGTCGCTGCTCGTGTTCGGAACCTTCCTCGTTCCGACCCCGGCGATCTTCGTCAGACAGATGCGTCAGGGCTGGTGGGGTTTCGAGGCTCCGATCGACGGGTCGGCGCTCGTTGTCGCGTATGCCCACCCGAACTTCGTGGCCGAGACGGAGAGGCGACGCGGCCGATAGATCCTCGGCTTTCACCGGGGAGGGCGGCCTGACATACTCCCTCGCATGGTGAACGGGGACGTCCAGCGGGTCGAGGTGCGGTTGGCAGTCGAATATCCGGGCTCGGGAGCGACGAGCACGCTCGGAGACGGTTCGATGCGACCGATCGATCCCATCCCCCCGATCTGCCCGCGCCACGGAGAGCCCGAGACCGGACGTGTCCGGGTGACGGTCGCGGCCGACGCATCGGAGCCCCGCCAGGGATCGAACCGGTTCGGTTCGGCGCTCGAGGCCGCCTACACGGTGCAGGTCGCCGCGGTGGACTGGCCCGTGTGTGCTCGCTGCGTCGCCGTCCGCACGCGCTGGCAGATCGCCGCCGCCGCGACCTGCACGGTCCTCGGCGTCATCTTCCTCGCGCTGGTGTTCGCGCTCGTGCAGGGCGCTCCCGAGATCTACGGTCTGGCGCTGCTCGGTGTCTTCGGTCTGTCGTTCCTCCCGATCTACGTCGCCTTGCGGGTGCTCGAGCCGAAGCGGGCCTCTCTGGGAATGTCCGTGGCCGAGGACGGTTCGGAACTCGTCATCTCGCAGGCGCATCCGGAGTTCGCGCGGGCGGTCGCGGCGCAGCGGATGTAGCCACCGTTCCCTTCTCCTGCGGCGTTGACTTCTGGACCGGCCGGTTCATACTCGAACCGGGGGTCGATCGTCTCGTTTCACAGGCAGGAGAAGTGCCGTGAAGATCGAACATTCCACTCCGGCGTCCACCCCGGAACTCGGATCCGAGGAGAAGAAATCTCTCGCCGTGCGGGCTCTGATGATGATGGCCGACGGTGATCGCAGCGTTTTCGGCGAGGTGCTGTCCGCGGACGCGGTCAATCGCGAAGCAAAGAGTGAACCGCCTCCCACCAGAGTCCACGGACCCGACGGTTTCTTCGCAACTGCACTGTGGTTGCGTGACGCCTTCGCAGATCTGAAGTTCGAGGTGAAGAACGTCGTGGAGCAGGACGATCTCGTCGTCCTCGACACCGTCATGTCGGCGCGACACGAAGGACCCTTCGCCACCTACGACGAGCAGGGCCGCGTCGACCAGGTGTTCGCGCCGACGGGAAAGAGTTTCACGGTGCGTCAGGCCCATTGGATGCGGGTGGCCGACGGCAAGATCGTCGAGCATTGGGCCGTGCGCGACGACCTCGGAATGGCAAAGCAGGCGGGATGGGTGCCACCGAACCCGATCTCGCTGACGCGGAACGTTCTCGCAGCACGGAAGCTGCGCAAGCAGATCAGAGCGGGTCGAAGCTGATGTTCTGACGCGGGGTGCCTGCCGCCGACAGCGCGTACAGCGTCGTGCGGATCATCGACGGCGACCCGGCGATCTGGATCTGACGGTCGGCCCACGTGCCGAACTGCCCGGCGACCTTACCGAGCTTGCCGTACATCGGCCGGTTGAGGCCGGTGGGCGGTTCCTTCGCGGGAACCGGGTGCCACCAAGGGTTCTCCTTCTCCTCGAGCACCGGCACGATGGTCAGCCACGGGTTGGTCGTGGCGATCTGCCACAGGGTCTCGAGGTCGTACAGGTCGCACGGATACTTGCCCCCGTAGAACAGGTGGACGCGCGGGTTGTCGCCGCGCATCGCCATCTCCATGATCTGGGCGCGCATGGGTGCGAGACCGGTGCCGGACGCGATCATCAGCACGTCCCGGCCGCTCTCGCGGTCGACGTGCAGGCCACCGAGCGGTGGGCCGATCGTCCACCGGTCGCCGACCGCGGTCTCGCCGACGAGCGCGGGGCTCACCCATCCGGTGGAGACCCGTCGAACGTGGAATTCGATCTGCCCGTACGGATTCGGCGGGATCGCTGCCGACAGGTACCGCCACATGTGCGGGCGCTGCGGGATCTGCACGCTCATGTACTGGCCCGCGTAGTAGGGGATCGAGCTGTCGGCCTCGAGCCGGATGATGGCCAGATCGGGGAGCACGCGTTCGTGGCCGACGACGGTGGCCCCCCATGAGGCAGGCAGGTCGTCGGTGGCCGCGGCGGTCGCCATCGTCTCGACGACTCCGTCGACGACCTCGGCCCAGGTGCGTTCGAGCGCGGCCGTCCACAGGATCAGGGGAGTGCATTCGCGGACCGCGGCGAGCAGTGCGTTGCCCGCGACGCGGTAGTGCAGCGGCTCGACCCCGTACTTACGGTGGTCGCGCGCGAGCTGGGCGAGGAACCTGTCGACGGTGCCCGGTTCGTGGAGGCGGGCGACGACCCAGCCGACCGCGGTCGCGAACCGCTGTCGCATCGACTCCATGCCGGCGGGGAACAGTGAGCGGATGCCGGTGGACTCGCTCCACATGGCGTTGTAGAACGCCGTCGCGAACCGTTCGGCTCCGGTGGGGGTGGCGATGATCGACGCGAAGCTGAGCTGAACCCGGGCGATGGCGAAAGCCTCCACGCCATCCTCCCTGTATCCGTGCTGCGCGAACGCCGCCACTGTAGTCGGTTGCAGGGCGCCCGGCCACTGACCGCCGGGTCCGTCACAACCTGCGAGCGGTTTGTGAACAGAATCACTATACTCAGGAAAGTTGAGTGGAACAAACTCAACTTATGATCCGTTGAAGAATTCGACATCACCGAGACCTGTCCGAGGCAGGGAATCGGCTGCAGAATCGACATGGGGCACTCGCCTGCGCGTGGGGTGCACCGAGAAAGAAAGGGGCGCGCAGTGGACTCGTTCAATCCGACGACCAAGACCCAGGCCGCACTCACCGCTGCACTTCAGTCGGCGTCCGCTGCGGGCAACCCGGAGATCCGTCCGGCACACCTGCTCGTGGCACTGCTCGACCAGACCGACGGCATCGCCGGCCCGCTGCTCGAAGCGGTGGGCGTCGACCCGGCCGCGGTGCGCAGGGAAGCCGAGGACCTCGTCCGTCGTCTTCCGCAGACCAGCGGGGCGACCACCACACCGCAGCTCGGGCGTGAGGCGATCGCGGCCATGACCGCGGCACAGAAACTCGCCACCGAACTCACCGACGAATTCGTCTCCACCGAGCACGTCCTCGTCGGCCTCGCCGGTGGCGACTCCGATGTCGCGAAGCTCCTCGCCGGGCACGGCGCAACGCCGGCCGCCCTGCGCGACGCCTTCACGACCGTCCGCGGCAACCGCCGCGTGACCTCCGCCGATCCCGAGGCCAGCTATCAGGCCCTGGAGAAGTACTCCACCGATCTGACGGCGCGGGCGCGTGAAGGCAAGCTCGACCCGGTCATCGGTCGCGACAACGAGATCCGCCGTGTCGTCCAGGTGCTCTCCCGCAGGACCAAGAACAACCCGGTCCTCATCGGTGAGCCAGGCGTCGGTAAGACCGCCATCGTCGAGGGCCTCGCCCAGCGCATCGTCGCCGGGGACGTGCCCGAGTCGCTGCGCGGCAAGACCGTCATCTCGCTCGACCTCGGCTCGATGGTCGCGGGCGCGAAGTACCGCGGCGAGTTCGAGGAACGCCTCAAGGCCGTGCTCGACGAGATCAAGGAATCGGCCGGGCAGATCATCACCTTCATCGACGAGCTCCACACCATCGTCGGCGCCGGCGCGACCGGCGAGTCGGCGATGGACGCCGGCAACATGATCAAGCCGATGCTCGCCCGCGGTGAGCTGCGGCTGGTCGGTGCCACGACCCTCGACGAGTACCGCAAGTACATCGAGAAGGACGCGGCCCTCGAACGTCGTTTCCAGCAGGTCCTGGTGGGGGAGCCGAGTGTCGAGGACACCGTCGGCATCCTGCGCGGCCTCAAGGAGCGCTACGAGGTGCACCACGGCGTGCGCATCACCGACTCCGCGCTCGTCGCGGCGGCGACGCTGTCCGACCGGTACATCACCTCGCGCTTCCTACCCGACAAGGCGATCGACCTCGTCGACGAGGCAGCCTCGCGCCTGCGGATGGAGATCGACTCGCGTCCCGAGGAGATCGACACCGTCGAACGCGTCGTCCGTCGCCTCGAGATCGAGGAGATGGCGTTGCAGAAGGAGAGCGACGAGGCCTCGAAGGAACGCCTCGAGAAGCTGCGCGCCGAACTCGCCGACGAGCGGGAGAAGCTCAACCAGCTCACCACGCGCTGGCAGAACGAGAAGACCGCGATCGACTCCGTGCGGGAGATCAAGGAACAGCTCGAATCCCTGCGCGGTGAGGAAGAACGCGCCGAACGCGACGGCGACCTCGGCAAGGCCGCCGAGCTGCGCTACGGCCGCATCCCCGAGCTGGAGAAGAAGCTCGAGGCGGCCGCCGCCGCGTCGGGTACCACCGCCGGTGGCGACCTGATGCTCAAGGAGGAGGTCGGCCCGGACGACGTCGCCGACGTCGTCGCGGCATGGACCGGCATCCCCGCCGGCCGCATGCTCGAGGGCGAGACCTCCAAGTTGCTGCGGATGGAGGACGAACTGCGCAAGCGGGTCGTCGGCCAGGACGTCGCGGTGCAGGCCGTCTCCGACGCGGTGCGTCGTGCACGTGCCGGTGTCGCCGACCCTAACCGTCCGACGGGGTCGTTCCTGTTCCTCGGCCCGACCGGTGTCGGTAAGACGGAGCTGGCGAAGGCACTCGCGGACTTCCTGTTCGACGACGAACGCGCCATGGTGCGGATCGACATGTCCGAGTACAGCGAGAAGCACTCGGTGGCACGCCTCGTCGGTGCGCCTCCGGGCTACGTCGGCTATGAGGCCGGCGGTCAGCTGACCGAGGCCGTGCGGCGCCGCCCCTACACGGTGGTGCTGTTCGACGAGGTCGAGAAGGCACACCCGGACGTCTTCGACACGCTGCTGCAGGTGCTCGACGACGGTCGTCTCACCGACGGCCAGGGCCGCACGGTCGACTTCCGCAACACCATCCTGATCCTCACATCGAACCTCGGTGCGGGTGGCGATCGGGAGCACATCATGGCGGCGGTGCGGGCGGCGTTCAAGCCGGAGTTCATCAACCGGCTCGACGACGTCGTGATCTTCGACCCGCTCTCGGAGGAGCAGCTCGAGAAGATCGTCGACATCCAGCTCGACCAGTTCGCCGACCGCATGTCGGCGCGGCGACTGACACTGGACGTCTCGAACACCGCGCGGTTCTGGCTGGCGGTGCGCGGCTACGACCCGCAGTACGGTGCACGTCCGTTGCGCCGCCTGATACAGCAGGCGGTCGGCGACCAGCTCGCCAAGAAGCTGCTCGCCGGTGAGATCAAGGACGGAGACACCGTCCACGTGGGCGTCAGCGAGGACGGCGACCACCTCGTGATCAGCGCCTGACGGCGCCCGTGCGCGGCCTCGGTGGCAGGAGCCGCCGGGGCCGCGCGCGCCTACTCTGGAAGGCGCTATGACGAATCCCCAGGATCCGCGCACCCCGCAGGAACGGGCTTACGCACTCGACGAGTCGTCGAACGGGACGGACGACGACGCGACCCGCGTGCTGCACACCGACGACCCGACCGAGGCGTACGGGCGGCCGGTCACCGACCCGACGGTCGCGTACACCCGCTACGAGCAGTGGGGCGCGCAGGGGAGCGAGTACCAGCCCACGCAGGCCTACCCCGCGCCCCAGGTCCATCCGTCTCAGCAGCCGTATCCTCCCCAGCCGGGCTACCCGCCCCCGCACGGCTATCAGCCCACGCAGGTGCTCCCCGGTTACGACCCCCGCAATCCGCAGACGGCGATGAACCCGGGACCGGGCACACCGGGGCAGGGGATACCGGGGCAGCCACCGACGGGCCCGGTGCCCGGCGCGGATGCCGGGAAGCCACGCGGCCCTCGCTGGGGACTGATCGCGCTCGCCGCGGTGGTCCTCATCGCGCTCGGCGGCACCATCGGGTTCCTGCTCAGCCGACCCGACGACTCCACCTCGCGGGTCGCGTCGGATCGCGCCCCGGCCACCGTCGCGCCCCCGCCGACGGCGACTCTCCCGCCGGCACCCGAACCGACCACACCGGGGCTGCCCCTCGACCGGATCCCGGGCGGACTCGGCGAGGTCATGGGCGACGCGGGCGCGGTCGTGGGCACGATCACCGCGAACGACGGCGGCAGCATCACCCTCGGTGTCATCGGTGGTTCGACGGTCACCGTCGTCCTCACGCCCGACACCGAGATCATCACCCTGACCGGCGACACCGCCGACAGCCTCGAGGTTGGCGCGACCGCCGTGGCGACCGGCAGCGCCGTCGAGCAGGGGCGGATGACCGCCCAGACCGTCGTCAGCGCGTCCCTCCCATCCTTCGGTGGTTCGGGCCGCTGACCCGCTAGGCTGACTCGACGATGACTGTCATGTGGTTCTCTCTGGCCGCGGTCGCACTGCTGGGTGCGGTCGCGCTGCTCTACGTCGACCGGACGCGGCGGGAGCAGTCGGGTCGTATCCGGGAGATCTGGGCCAAGGCGCAGGGTTACAAGTACACCTCCGCCGAGGACCACCTGCCGTCCACCTGGCACCGCGCGGCGCTCGCCAAGCAGGAATATCTCGGCGCGATCGATATCGTCCGCGGGGTTCGCCGCGGCGAGGAGTTCGTCCTGTTCGACATCGAGGAGACCGCGACGATCATCGCGGTCCGCCGCAAGGTCGGCTCCGACGTCGACATCGACCTGCGCCTCAAGTCGACGCCGCCGCCGAAGGATCCCGACATGAACCTGCTCGGTTCGATCGGGCCGCGCATCGTCTTCGCCACCGACCTCGAGATCGCGCGTCGCGTGTGCGATCAGCGGATGGTCGCGTTCACCGAATCCATCCCCGATCACGTGCAGATGCTGTGGAGCGAGGGCGAGTGGACGCTCGGCTCGATCCCCATCGGCAGCACCGGACGCGAATGGGACTCGGCCATCGAGACCGTCGCGCGGCTGTCCGGCATCCTCCACGTGCTGCCACCCGTTGTCGAACCCGAGGAACTCGACCGGGGTTCGCAGGATCCGGGACGCCCCTCCGCTCGTCACTGAGGCGAACGCCGAGAATTGTCACTGAGGCGAACGCCGAGAATTGTCACTGAGGCGAACGCCGAGGAGCAGTCACTGCGGGGAACGCCGAGAGGTGGTCGCGCACGCCGCGTGTCGTTAGTGTGGCGGCCATGACTTCCGCCCGCCCCGTCGCGCTCGTGACCGGACCCACCTCGGGAATCGGCGCGGGTTTCGCCCGCACCCTCGCGAGTCGCGGTTACGACCTCGTGCTCGTCGCCCGCACCCGTCCCGCCCTCGACGAACTCGCCGCCGAGCTGAAGCAGAAGTTCGGGGCGGCATCGGAGATCATCGTCGCCGACCTGGCGACGGCCGACGGTCGCGATCTCGTCGTCGAGCGCCTCGGCCGCGGCGTCGACATGCTCGTCAACAACGCCGGCTTCGGCACGACCGGCGAGTTCTGGACCGCCGATCCGGCCCTGTTGCACGCGCAGCTCGATGTCAACGTCACCTCGGTCGTCGCGTTCACACGCGCCGCGCTCCCGTCGATGATCGAGGCGGGCAGGGGTGACATCGTCAATGTCGCGAGCGTGGCCGGTCTGCTTCCCGGGCGCGGTTCCACCTACTCCGGCAGCAAGGCCTACGTCGTGTCGTTCACCGAAGGACTGGCGGGCGGTCTCACCGGCACGGGCGTGCGGGTGCAGGCACTGTGCCCCGGCTTCGTGCGCACCGAGTTCCACCAGCGTGCCGGGATCGACATGTCGTCCACCCCGAACCTGATGTGGCTCGACGTCGACGAGGTGGTGCGCACCTCGCTCGCCGACCTGGACAAGGGCAAGGTCCGCAGCATCCCCGGGCTGCAGTACAAGGTGCTCGCGACGGCGGGACGACTGGTGCCGCAGAACCTCGTGCGGAAGCTGACGAACACCTTCGGCAACGGTCGCGGCCGCACCTGATCGTCGCCGGACGAACTGACGGCGGGCGTTGCCAGATCACGGTACGGATACACCGCGCAGGACACGCCGGGTGCAGTCTTCGACGCGATCCGTGCGCTCGGTACATTTCTGCGCGTGACGTCTGTGGCTGTGGTGCTCTGTGTTGCTGTCGTGGTTGCGGTGGTGCTGTGGTTGCGCGCAGGCGTGCGCCGCCTTCGGACGCTGCAGCAACGCCACCGGGAGAGCCTGCGCCTGCTCCTCCACGAACTCGACGACCGCTACGATCTCGTGCCCGCGCTCATCGCGGCGTCGGCCGGTGCCGGCGTCGAACGTGAGCACATCCGGCCCGTCGTCGGCGCCCGGTCGCTCGCCATCGGCGTGCGCGACCAGCGTCTCGGGCTCACCGAACGCGCCGGCGCGGAGAACGCGCTGTCCGCGACGCTGCACGAGCTGATCGGTGGACTCGAAGGGGTCAACCACTGGCCGTTCATCCGGGTCGCCCGGGAACTGCAGACCCGCGAACAGCGCATCGCCGGCGCCGTCCGCGTGCACAACGACCTCGGCGGCGCCCTGAACACCGCCGTCGGCCGATTCCCCACCTCGTTGTTCGCGAAGCTCGCGGCCGTCGGCCCGGTCGTGCTGTTCGAGGTGCCCGCACCCGTCACCGCATCCGGACCGGCCCGCAGGCCCGAGACCGTCGAGGCGGACACCGAAACCGCGGTCGTCGCGAGCGACGTCCGGCCGGAGTCCGAGGCGACCTCCGACACCGTCGCTGCCTGATCTGCGACCCACAGCGACTAGGCTCGTTCCCCGACACGAGCGCGACCGCACCGGCGTCGCGCCGCCGAACGACGGGTGAGGACGCAATGAGTGACCGCGACGAACTGGCAGCACTGGTACGCGAGCTGGCGGTGGTACACGGCCGCGTGACCCTGTCGTCCGGTAAGGAAGCCGACTACTACGTCGACCTGCGCCGCGCGACCCTGCACCACGAGGCCGGCCCGCTCATCGGCAAGCTGCTGCGCGAGCTCGTCTCCGACTGGGACTTCGACGCCGTCGGCGGCCTGACCATGGGTGCCGACCCGGTCGCCCTCGCCGTCATGCACGCCCCCGGCCGGCCCATCGACGCGTTCGTCGTCCGCAAGGCCGCCAAGGCCCACGGCATGCAGCGGCAGATCGAGGGACCGGACGTCACCGGCAAGCGCGTGCTCGTCGTCGAGGACACCACCACCACCGGCAACTCGCCGCTCACCGCCGTCAAGGCGCTGCGCGAGGCCGGCGCGATCGTCGTGGGTGTCGCGACCGTCGTCGACCGCGCGACCGGCGCCGACGAGGTCATCGCCGCCGAGGGCGTCGAGTACCGTTCCCTGCTCGGCCTCGCCGACCTGGGTCTGGACGACAAGTAGCCGCGTGGAGGCGCGGGTCCGGCAGACCGTCACGCATCTCGCGGATGGCCGGGAGCTGATCTACTTCGACGACACCGAGCCGTTCGTCTCCGGTACCGCGACCCGCGACCTCCACGACCGCCGCGACCTGCCGCCGGTCGCGGCGACCTCCGAGATGCGCCGCGACCCGCTGACGGGGGAGTGGGTCACCTTCGCGGCGCACCGGATGGACCGCACCTTCCTGCCGTCGGCCGTCGACTGCCCGCTGTGTCCGAGCAGGGCCGGTGCGTGCACCGAGATCCCGGCCGACGACTACGACGTCGTTGTCTTCGAGAACCGTTTCCCGTCGCTCGGGGCGCCGTCGGCCGGTGAGGATCTCGTCGACGGCGACGGTCTGTGGCCGCGGCGACCGGCGACCGGCCGCTGCGAGGTCGTCGCGTGCACCCCCGACCACGACGCCCGGTTCGCCGACCTCTCGGCGTCCCGGGCGCGCACCGTCATCGATGCGCTCGCCGCCCGCACCGCCGCGCTGTCGCAGCGACCTGATGTCGAGCAGGTCTTCTGCTTCGAGAACCGCGGCGTGGAAATCGGTGTGACACTGCAGCATCCGCACGGACAGATCTACGCCTACCCGTTCGTCCCACCGCGCTCGCAGGCCCTGCTCGACCGCGCCCGCGAGCATCGCCGGCGGACCGGCAGGTCGCTGCAGGGCGACATCCTGGACGCCGAACGACGCGCGGGCACCCGACTCGTGTTCGCCGGCGACGCCTGGTCGGCCTATGTTCCCGCCGCGGCACGCTGGCCCGTCGAGGTGCACCTCGTCCCGCATCGCGAGGTCCCTGATCTCGCGGCCCTCGACGAACACGAACGCGACGAACTCGCCGGCATCCAGCGCGACCTGCTCGGCCGCGTCGACCGGTTCTTTCCCGGTGTCGACCGCGCTCCCTACATCGCCGCCTGGCACCAGGCGCCGGTCGGTGCACCCCGCGGGGACGTGCGATTGTTCTGCCAGATCGTCTCGTTGCGGCGGGCCCCGGACAAGCTGAAATATCTCGCCGGATCCGAATCCGCGATGGGCGCGTGGATCAGCGACACCACCCCCGAACGGATCGCCGAACGCCTTCGCGAGGTGGCGCCATGACGCTCGTGGAGACCGCCCGCGCACTGTTCGCGGCCGAGTTCGGCACCGAACCCGAGGGTTGCTGGTGCGCGCCCGGGCGCGTCAATCTCATCGGCGAGCACGTCGACTATGCCGGGGGTCTGTGCCTGCCGATGGCGATCCCGCAGGTCACCGTCGTCGCGGTGCGTCGCCGCTCCGATCACGTGCTGCGCGTGCGCAGTTCCGGTTTCGACGGCGTCGACCTCGATCTGCGCGACCGGCACGTCGACGGCTGGGCCGCCTACGTCGCCGGCGTGATCTGGACGCTCGACCCGCCGGGATTCACCGGTGCGGACATCGCGGTCGCATCGGACGTGCCCGTCGGAGCGGGACTTTCGTCGTCCGCGGCGCTCGAGACATCGGTCGCGGTAGCGCTCGCCGACCTGTGCGGGCTGCCCCTCGACGACGACGGCCGTGATCGACTCGCCGCGGCGTGCGTGCGCGCGGAGAACGACTACGCCGGTGCTCCCACCGGTGGGCTCGACCAGCGGATCGCCCTCCACGCACGTCCCGGCCACGCGCTGCTCCTCGACTTCGCCGACGGCAGCAGCGAACACATCCCGTTCGACGCGGAAGCCCGCGGGCTGGCCGTGCTGGTCGTCGACACCGGCACCGGACACGAACTCGCCGACGGACAGTACGGACAGCGTCGCCGTGAGGTCGAGGACGCCACCCGCCTCCTCGGCGTGGAGAGCCTGCGCGACGCCTCGTCGGCGGACCCGATCGACGATCCGGTCCTGCGTCGCCGCGCCCGGCACGTGATCGACGAGATCGCCCGCGTTCAGAAGGCTGCGGAATTGTTGCGGGCAGGGCGGATCCGGGATCTCGGACCCCTGCTCGATGCGTCGCACCGCTCGTTGCGCGACGACTTCGAGGTCAGCTGCCTCGAACTCGACACCGCCGTCGACGCGGCCGTCGCTGCCGGTGCACTCGGCGCCCGGATGGTGGGCGGCGGTTTCGGCGGGTCGGCGATCGCGCTGTGCGAGGACGACCGCGTGGATTCGGTGCGGAAGGCCGTCGCCGACGCCGCTGCACGTCGCGACCTGCCGGCGCCGACCTTCCTGCGCGCCACGGCGTCCGGCGGTGCGCGCCGCTGCTGACGTTTGCGGGATGATCGATGCAGCCGGGTACTGTGCGCGCATGGGTTGGTTCAGTCGCAAGAGGTGGGGCGTCGAGCACGCGGTGTTCGCGGCGGCATCGGCTGCCACGGTCGTCGGTGGGGTGTCGGGTAACGAGAAGCTGCAGCGGATCGCCAAACCGCTCATCGCACCGGCGCTCGCCGTGCGGGTGCTGCGTCGCTCCCGTGACACCGATCGCGCCGATACCGCGCTGATGGTCGCGGGTCTCGCAGCCGCCACCCTCGGCGACATCGCCATGATCCGCTCCGACGAGGACCGTCGGATCCTGAGCGGTGCAGCCTGTTTCGGTGTCATGCAGACCGCCTACTCGAGCATCCTCGTCCGGCGTGGTGCGCGGGTGTCGAAGCCGGTCGCGGTGCAGCGTGCCGGTGCGCTGGCCGGTGCGGCCGGTCTGCTCGCCGCCCGCAGCCGCTCGGTGGCCGCGCCGCTGGCCGGATACGGTGCCCTGCTCGCCACCACCGCGACGCTCGCCGGAGATCCCGCCCTCGCGCCCGCTGCGCGCGTGCGCGCGGGGCTGGCCGTGCCGGACACCGATCGGCGCAGTTGGCTCGGTCTCGGTGGTCTGATCTTCACGCTGTCCGACGGATCGATCGTGGTGCGCCGCACCCTGCTGAAGGACGAGAAGTCCCGTGCGGCAGCGGAAGGATTCGTGCTGACCACCTACGCCGTGGCCCAGCTGCTGCTCGTGGAAGGGCTTCTCGCTCTCACGAGCCGGAAGGGTTAGGGGTAGAGGACGATCCGGTCGCGGTCGAGGGGGTCCACCCAGATGCTCACGACCTCGCCGGCGACGTAGCGGTGCAGGTCGCGGCGGTCGACCTCGTAGACGACCGTGCCGCGATAGGGCTCCGAGCCGGGCACCGTGAGCTCGAGGTCGAGCCGGGTCAGTTGACCGGTCGAGGTCAGATCGAGCGGTGTCGCGGAACGGATGGTCGCCCATCCCTCGTAGCCCTCGCGTTCGATGCGACGCATGACCTCCGATCGGCGACCCGCGAGCGCCATCGACAGGCCGAGCACGGTGCCGTACAGGCAGACGAGGAAGACCACCTGGAAACCCTCGGTGCCGGGTTCGGAGATCGGCAGGAACAGGTTCATCCACAACGCGAGAACGACGACATATCCCACGGTGACGAACGCGACGGTGGCGACGATACGACGATTCACAACTCCTCCGATTCCAGCCTATCCCCGCTCTACCCCGTCGGCTCCCGCCCGCGATTAGGGTGATGCCATGTCTGCTCCCAGCGTGGTGATCACCGGAGCCGCCGCCGGTATCGGCCGCTCCACAGCCCTGCTCTTCGCCCGTCACGGTTACCGCGTTGGTGCCTTCGACATCGACACCGCCGGGCTCGCGAGCCTCGCCGAGGAGGGCGCCTCGATCGCCGCGGGACGGATCGTCACCGGTGCCCTCGACGTCACCGACACCGCCGCGTGGACCCGCGTGCTCGAGGAATTCTGCACCGACGGCCGCCTCGACGTCCTCGTCAACAACGCCGGGCTGCTGTCCTCCGGACCGTTCGAGGAGATCCCGGTGAGCCGCCATCGCCGGATCGTCGAGGTCAACGTCACCGGTGTCCTCCTCGGCTGCCATGCGGCCTTCCCGTACCTCCGCGACACCCCCGGTGCGCAGATCGTCAACATGTGCTCGGCATCGGCGCTCTACGGACAGCCCGAGCTCGCCACCTACAGCGCCACCAAGTTCGCGGTGCGCGGCCTGACCGAAGCACTCGAACTCGAGTGGGCACGCCACGACATCAAGGTCCAGGCGATGTGGCCGCTGTTCGTCGACACGAACATGGTCGACGGGATGGACATCGGCTCGCGACGCTCCCTGGGCGTGAACCTCGGCGCCGACGACGTCGCCCGCGCGGTGTTCGACGCGACCCGCCCCACCCGGCGTTCGGGCCGGGTGCACCGGCCCGTCGGACGGCAGGCAACCGTGCTCGCCACACTCGCCCAGGTGTCGCCCGGATGGATGAATCGCCTGGTCAACCGGCGCCTGACCGGCCACTGACACCGCTCGATAGAGTGACACCCGCACGTCGTCGGGAAGGGTGTTGCGTGAGAATTCGGATGTGGCCGGTCGCAGTCGTCGCGGGTGCGGCACTGTTCGTCGCAGGATGCGGAGGCTCCGCGGACGGGCCGGAAGCCGACTCCGGAGCGACGTCGACGACGACCTCGGCGACTGCCTCGACGACCTCCTCCACGACGGTCGCCCCGAGTACCACCGAGGAGACGACCCCGTCGACGACCGAACCGGCTCCCGAGCCGGAGACCTCCACGGAGGAACCTGCTCCGCTCGCGCAGGTCGAGTACCAGCGCAACGAGTCGTACTACTTCAGCAGCCCCGACGGCACCTTCGAATGCGGCATCGTCCGGCTGCCCACCCGCACCGAGGCGGGCTGTGAGGGACCGACCGATCCGATCCCGCCGCGCCCCGAGGACTGCATGGTCAACTGGGGACTCGGCATCCGCGTGCAGGACTCCGGTGAAGGGGAGTTCGTGTGCTCCGGCGGACCGGTCTACCTCTCGCCCGACGGGGCGAGCCCCGCGCTGCCGCCCGGATCGCCGCTGTCACAGCTCGGTTACACGTGCGCCACCACCGCAGCCGACGTGACCTGCACCAACGACGCCACCGGTCACGGTTTCCGCGTCGCGGCAGGATCGAACGAGACGTTCTGACGGTGACCGACACGCATTCCGAACCGGCCGTCGAGGACGCCGCGGGCCCCACCGAGTGGGGCGAGCACCCGCACGGCGTCGGACCGTGGATCGAGGAATTCGGCACCGAGCCGCCGACCGACCCGCGCTACGACCCGGAGCTGCTCGCCAACGGCGACCGGCGCAACGTCGTCGACGCCTACCGCTACTGGAACCGCGAGGCGATCGTCGCGGACATCGACCGTCGCAGGCACCCGCTGCACGTGGCCATCGAGAACTTCGCCCACGACGCGAACATCGGGACGGTCGTCCGCACCGCCAACGCGTTCGCCGTGGGCACCGTGCACATCGTCGGACGACGCCGGTGGAACCGGCGCGGAGCGATGGTCACCGATCGCTACCAGCACCTGCTCCACCACCCCGACGTCGACGCGCTCGTCGCGTGGGCGGCCGAACAGGACCTCGAGATCGTGGCGGTGGACAACACCCCCGGCTCGGTCCGGTTGGAGACGGCGACCCTGCCGCACCGCTGCCTGCTGCTGTTCGGGCAGGAGGGTCCCGGCGTCACCGAAGCGGCCCGCAACGTCGCGTCGATGACGGTCTCCATCGCCCAGTTCGGCTCCACCCGATCCATCAACGCGGGTGTCGCCGCGGGGATCGCGATGCACGCGTGGATCAGGCAGCACGCCGATTTCTCGGACGCCTGGTAACACCTGCCCCGCATTCCGGGATGAAAGTCGCGCGGACCGTCGTCGGGACGGCCGCCGGTCGGGCAGTGTGGAGGGTGATGAACACCGCAGCAGGACAGCGTTCGGACGGAGTCGAAGCCGCCCGGTGGTCGCAGCGGGCCGACGCCGCAGAGGGTGCGATCGTCTCGCGGCACATCCGTCGTCTCTGGGCCCTGCCCGGCACCGCGCTCGGGGTGGTCGGATGGCCCGCCGTCCGACGTGAGCGACTGTTCCTCTCCTGGCACTACTGGTGGCAGGCGCACCTGATCGACACCGCCGTCGACGCCGCCGAGCGCGACGCCACACCGCGTCGCCGGCGCCGCGTCGTGCGGCTCGCCCGCACCCACCGCATCCGCAACCTCACCGGCTGGACCAACAACTACTACGACGACATGGCGTGGCTCGGCCTGTCGCTGGAACGGGCCGAACGGCATCTCTACGTCGACCACCGCGGTGCGATCGCGACCCTCGTCGACGAGCTCCTCGACGCCTGGCAACCCGAACGCGGCGGCGGCATCCCGTGGCGTCGCCGGGACAACTTCTTCAACGCCCCCGCGAACGGTCCCGCGGCGCTGCTGCTCGCCCGCACCGGCAAGGTCTACCGCGCCGAGGAGATGGCCGACTGGATCCACGACGTGCTGCTCGACCCCGAGACGGGTCTCGTCCTGGACGGCATCCGCGACGGCGTGCACGAACGCGCGATCTACAGCTACTGCCAGGGTGTGACGCTCGGTCTCGAGACCGAACTCGCCCTGCAGCTCGACGACCCCCGGCATCGCCGCAGGGTCCACGCGCTCGTCGCCGCAGTCGACGACCACCTCACCGAACGCAGTGTCGTCACCGGCGGGGGAGGGGGCGACGGGGGACTGTTCAACGGGATCCTGGCCCGCTACCTCGCGATGGTCGCCACGACACTGCCCGTCGTCGACCGCGACGACATCCGCGCCCGCAACGTCGCGGCACGGATCGTGCTGGCGTCGGCGGAGGCCGCCTGGGAGAACCGGCTGCAGGTCGAGGAGCTGCCGGTCTTCGGCCGCGACTGGTCGCGGCAGGCGCGGCTACCCGGCCTGGGCACCTCGGTCGCGCGGTTCGCGGGCGGCACCGTCCGCGAGTCGGCCGTCGCCGAACGTGACATGTCGGTGCAGCTCGGCGGGTGGATGCTCATGGAAGCGGCCTACGCTGTCGCGGCCTCGCGGTCCTGAAACGGAAGAAGGTGGATTCCGACCCGTTCGTTCGACGGGCGGAAGCCACCTTCTGTGGTGCCAGGTTCGTTCCTACGTGCTCTCGATGCGGTTGATCGGCATCGTCGCGGCCTCGGCGGCCGGCGCCTCACCGTTCTTGGCCGCACGACGCGAGTTGAGCACGCGCTTGCCGACCTCCGTGATGATCGGGATCACCGAGACGAACACGATGCCCAGGAAGATGATGTCGATGTTGTCGGCGATGAAGCTGATCTGTCCCAGCAGGTAGCCGAGCAGCGTCACGCCGGCGCCCCACACGATGCCGCCGATGATGTTGTAGGTGATGAACACGCGGTAGGGCATCTTCGCGGCGCCCGCGACGAGCGGGGCGTAGGTGCGCACGATCGGCACGAAACGTGCCAGGAAGATCATCGCGGGTCCGTGGCGCAGGAAGAAGCGGTGCGCTTCGTCGATGTAGGCCTGCTTGAAGAGCTTCGAGTCCGGCTTGAACAGCCTGGTTCCGCCCTTCGCGCCGATGAGATAGCCGACCTGGTCGCCGAGGACCGCCGCGATGGGGATCGTCACCATCAGCACCCACAACGGGGCGAACGGTTCGACCTCCGCCGACTTGGCCGCCGCGATCAGGCCCGCGGTGAACAGCAGCGAGTCGCCGGGCAGCAGCGGGAACAGCAGACCGGATTCGATGAACACCACGAGCAGCAACCCGATGAGCATCCAGGTCCCGAACGAATTCAGGAGATTGACAGGATCGAGAAACCCCGGAAGCAGTGCCAGGTTGGTCGTGGGGACCGAAGTAATCACGACGTGCGAGAGTACCGATTCACGAACCGATCCTCCGACCCGGTACAGCGTTCGGCGTCGTTCTTCAGCGTTGTTCGATACTTCGTGCTTGCTCCGCTGCCTCCACGGATGCGCGGGCATCAGCGGCATAAACCCGGCGTTGGACCAGAGCGACCACGCCGACCACAGCGGCACCGGCCACGAACAGACCCGATGCGAGTGGCCAGCCGTCGCCTACGCCGAGGAGTGCTCCGGTATCCGTCTGCCACGGCCACAGCGCACGTAGTGAGCCGAGCATCAGACCCGCTGCGGCGACCATGGCCGCGGTGTGATGGCGTTCCAGCAGCCATTCGAGTACGCGCACGAACGTCACCACACCCACCAGTGCCCCGAGCGCGAACACGCCCAGGTATTGCACGTTCCGATCGTCGACGGCGGCCATCGTCGGCGCGTAGAGGCCGACGACCAGCAGGAAGAACGATCCCGAGACACCCGGCAGCACGAGAGCGCAGACTGCCACGGCCGCGGCGCCGAAGACCAGGATCAGGGACGGATCGGTCATCTCGCTGCGAGGCAGCGACGTCAGCGCGAACACAGCGGCGGCCATCAGTACGAACAGAGCGCACGCGCGGCCCTTCGCTCCCCGTGCACGTAGGGCTCCGCGTTCGATTTCCAGGAAGGGGACGATCACCGACGTCGCGATCATTCCCATGAACAATGCCCGGGAATAGACGGGCTGGTTGCTCACGAACGACTCCATGACCCCGGCGATCGAGAACACGGCGACCACCATGCCGACAGCGACCGGAATCAGAAGCCACCAGTCGACACGTCGCAGAGCGGTCCGCCAACCCGCTCCCCCGACCATCGCGCGGGGGACGTCCGTGATGTGCTTGCCGGACGCGATCAGGCGACTGTAAATCCCTGTGACCAGGGCCACTGTACCGCCCGACACGCCGGGTACCGTCTCTGCAACTCCGATCAGGCCGCCTCGCGCGACGTTGGCGAGCATCTCGGCCGGCTTCGGTTGGGCGGTGCGGTCGTTGTCCTCGGGTTTCGCCTCCGAGCGGGCCTCCGTCATCACGGCTGCCATCGTAGTGGCACTCGGCCGGGCACAGCCGCACGTGACTTCGCGGATGCACTCAAGCGTTCGACGTCCGGAGTTGCCATAATGCAGGGACAACGCGCCGCCGCCCACATCGGCCGAGCGCACAGACACGTCGACATGGAGGTCACCTGCCGTGCCCATCGCAACTCCCGAGGTCTACGCCGAGATGATCGCCCGCGCCAAGGAGCACTCCTTCGCGTTTCCGGCCATCAACTGCACCTCGTCCGAAACGATCAACGCCGCCATCAAGGGCTTTGCGGACGCCGGCAGCGACGGCATCATCCAGTTCTCGACCGGTGGCGCCGAGTTCGGCTCGGGCCTGGGTGTGAAGGACATGGTCACCGGCGCCGTGGCACTCGCCGAGTTCGCCCACGTCGTCGCCGAGAAGTACGACGTGACGATCGCTCTGCACACCGACCACTGCCCGAAGGACAAGCTCGACGGCTTCGTCCGCCCGCTCATCGCGATCTCGCAGGAGCGCGTGAACAACGGACAGAACCCGCTGTTCCAGTCGCACATGTGGGACGGCTCGGCCATCCCGATCGACGAGAACCTCGAGATCGCGCAGGAACTCCTCGCTGCCGCCAAGGCCGCGAAGATCATCCTCGAGATCGAGATCGGCGTCGTCGGCGGTGAAGAGGACGGCGTCGAGAACGCCATCAACGACAAGCTCTACACCACGGTCGAGGACTTCGAGAAGACCGTCGACGCGCTCGGCGCCGACAAGGGCCAGTACCTGCTCGCCGCTACCTTCGGCAACGTCCACGGCGTCTACAAGCCGGGCAACGTCAAGCTCAAGCCGTCCGTCCTCGCCGAGGGCCAGGCCGCCGCGTCGAAGAAGCTGGGTCTGCCCGAGGGGTCGAAGCCGTTCGACCTCGTCTTCCACGGCGGTTCGGGTTCGCTGAAGTCGGAGATCGACGAGGCGCTGAGCTACGGCGTCGTGAAGATGAACGTCGACACCGACACGCAGTACGCGTTCACCCGTCCGATCGCGGGACACATGTTCACCAACTACGACGGTGTGCTCAAGATCGACGGCGAGGTCGGCAACAAGAAGGCCTACGACCCGCGCAGCTACCTCAAGAAGGCCGAGGCGTCCATGACGCAGCGTGTCATCGAGGCCTGCAACGACCTCAAGTCGGCGGGACGCTCGGTCTCGGCCAAGTAAGGCCCCACCGATACCAGGAGGGCGCCGACGTTCTCGTCGGCGCCCTTCGTCGTCCCTACGGTGTGCAGAAATCCTCGCGACACGCCGAGGGCGAACGACGACTTCTGCACACTCGTGGTCGCTGTCGTCCCGTTATTCGCTGCAGACCTTCCACTGCTCACCGTCGAGCGTGAGGTCGAAGGTGCGGTCGGTGACATCGTCGGGATCGTTCACCGTGTGCGCGGTGACCTGCGCGATGGCGGTGCCCTCGGTGATCTGGATGCGATCGACGCTCGTCACCACCGGGATCTCGCCCTGTTCGACGGCGAGCCGGTGGATGTCGCGGAAGTTCTCCGGATCGACCGTCTCGTAGAAGTCGGAGAGCGCTCCGCAGGTCGACTCCCGCAGAGTCTCCAGGTCGCCCGATTCGAGTGCTCCGACGAATGTGTCGATGCCCGCGCGGATCCGGCTCTCGGGGGAGTTGTCGGCGCGGTCCTTCAGGAACACGATCACGCCGGCCGCGACGATCGCCACGACCACCAGCACGGCCGCTGCTCCGGCAGCGATCAGCCGACGACCGCGGCTCTTGTCGCGGGCCGGCGGGATGCGCGTGGGCGTGGGCTGGACGGCGACGCGGACGGGCTCGGGCTGAACCGTCGGTTCCTCACGGCGCGGAGCGATGCGCTGCGGCGGCGCCTTCGGCACGTGGCTGCGGACCGGGATCTGCACCGTGGGCGCATCGGCGGAGGTGACATCGGGCGCGGGCTCGGATTCGGGGGTCGGGCGGGACTCGACGGTCTCGGGTTCGACGACGGGAAGCGCCACGGTCTCGTCCGTGGTGACGCTCTCGTCTGCAGCCTGTTCCGGCTCATCGCTGCTCGCGTCCTCACCCGAGGACGCCGCATCGGTGGTCGGCTCCTCAGGTTTCTCGGAGACCTGCTCCGCCGGCTCGTCGGCCTTCTCGGTTCCCGCGCCCACTGCATCCTCGGGCACTGCATCCTGGGGCACTGCATCCTGGGGCACTGCATCCTCGGATACCACTTCTTCTGCGGCTGCTTCGTCGGTCGCCGCCGGCTCGACAGGGGGTTCGTTTTCCGCACTCTCGTCCGGTGTCTCGACAGAAGGGGTCGTCGAAGTCTGCTCGGGTGACTCTTCGTTCTTCGGGTCCGACAACGTGCTGCACCTCGCTCGACGGCCTGCGGTTACCCGGGGACTCTATCGAGCCTTCGCCACGGAAGGGCACAATGACCCCATGACGTCTTTCGGTGATCTTCTCGGACCGCAGCCCACCCTTCTCCCCGGCGACGACGACGCGGAGTCGGCCCTGCTGAACAACGAGGACCCGGCGAAGGTCGCAGCCGACCATCCCACCGCCTCGATCGCCTGGGCGTACCTCGCCGAGGCCGCACTCGACAGTGGCGAGACGATCCAGGCATACGCCTACGCACGCACCGGATATCACCGCGGTCTCGACCAGCTGCGCCGCAACGGCTGGAAGGGTTTCGGTCCCGTGCCCTACAGCCACGAACCCAACCGCGGTTTCCTGCGTTGCGTCGCCGTCCTGGCCCGGGCAGCCCGAACCATCGGTGAGTCGGACGAGCACGCCCGCTGCCTGGACCTGCTCGAGGACTGCGACCCGCGGGCAGCGGAAGAACTCGGCGTCGAATAGACGCCCGTACATGTCTGTGTTGAACAGACTGTCCGCGGCGACCCGGCGTCGACCCACCCGTCAGGGAGCTCGTAAACGCCTGACCGACTCGTTCGAACGGCTGCGCACATCGGCGCTGCCGATCGTGCAGTGCGCGCTGGCGGCGGGCCTGGCGTGGTGGGTCGCGAAGGATCTGGTCGGGCACCAACAGCCCTTCTTCGCCCCCATCGCGGCAGTCGTCTCCCTCGGGCTCGGTCTCGGCGCCCGATTGCGGCGTTCCGTCGAACTCGTCTGCGGTGTGACCGTCGGGATCGGCGTGGGCGACCTGCTCGTCTCGCTGATCGGCAGCGGACCGTGGCAGATCGCGCTCGTCGTGACCATCGCGATGAGTACGGCGGTCGCGTTGAACAGCGGCCCGATCTTCGCGATGCAGGCCGGGAACTCCGCGGTGCTCGTGGCGACGCTGCTGCCACCCGGTGGCACCGGTGGGCCCGATCGGATGGTCGACGCCCTGGTCGGGGGTCTCACGGGCATCGCGGTCGTCGCGATGATCCCCACCCATCCGGTGCGGCGTGCCCGGCGCAACGCCGCCGAGATCCTCGCCACGGCGAGCGAGGTCCTGAGGAAGGTCGAGACCGGGCTCGTCGAGAACAACCCGAAACCGATCGAGGACGCCCTCAAGCAGGCGCGGGCCACCCAGCCCGCGATCGACTCGATGCGCACCCACCTCAAGGGCGGTCGGGAGATCAGCCGGATCTCGCCGCTGTACTGGAACAGCCGCAAGCGTCTCGCGGTCCTGACGGCTGCCGCCGACCCGATCGATCACGCGATGCGCAACATTCGCGTGCTCGCGCGCCGGTCGCTGACCCTCGTCCGCGACGACGAGATCCTTGATCCGCGGCTCGTGCAGCTGTTCGCCGAGGTGGCCGATGCGGTGGACGTGCTCCGCGAGATGGTTCTCGCGGAGCCGGGGGAGCAGCCCGACCAGGCCGAGGCTGCACGTGTGCTGCGCAGCATCGCCAAGAAGATGGATCCCGAACTCATCGCCGGGGCAGGAGTGTCGGCCACGGTGGTGTTCGCGCAGATGAGGTCACTGATCGTCGACCTGCTGCAGACCGCCGGACTCAAGCGGATCACCGCGATCGCGACCCTTCCATCCACCGTCGAACATCCGGCCTACGACCCGGACGAGTAAGCCCTCCGAGCCCGCCGGGCACGTAGCCGTTGAAACATATGCGCATTCGTGCATACGATGGCCCGAGGTTCGGAGAGGGAGTTCGATGGGTTCGGGTCACGGGCACTCACACGGCGTCGGCCACGGTCACGGTCAGGGCGCCGGTCCCACGCGCGCCGTCATCCGGCGCATGGCCTTCGCGCTGGGCATCCTCGGAGCGTTCTTCGTACTGGAGGCGTTCGTCGGTCTCCTGATCGGTTCTCTCGCCCTGCTCGCCGACGCGGGCCACATGCTCACCGACGTCGTCGGGGTGTCCATGGGCATGGTCGCCCTCATCCTCGCCCGACGCGGGAGCAGCGCGGCCTCGCGCACCTTCGGCTGGCATCGCGCCGAAGTCCTCACCGCGATGGTCAACGCGGTGCTGCTGCTCGGCGTCGCCGGCTGGGTGTTCTACGAGGCGATCGACCGCATCGGCGACGCCCCCGAACTTCCCGGCCTGCCCATGATCGTCACCGCCCTCGCGGGACTGGCCGCCAACATCGTCGTGATGCTCATGCTGCGGGCCGACGCGAAGGACAGCATCGCGGTGCGCGGCGCCTACATGGAGGTGCTCGCCGACGCCGTCGGATCCGTCGGCGTCCTCATCGCGGGCGCACTCGTCATGATCTTCGGCTGGAGCCTGGCCGACGTCGTCGTCGGTGTGCTCATCTCCCTGTGGGTCGTGCCGCGCGCCCTGCGACTGGCCGCCGAGTCGCTGCGCATCCTCACTCAGACCTCGCCGGCGCATCTCGACGTCGACCTGCTGCGCACCGACCTGCTCGCGCTGCCCGGCGTGTGCGGCGTGCACGACCTGCACGTGTGGACGCTGACCACCGGCATGGACGTCGCGACCGTGCATCTCGTCAGCGACCACGACCCGCAGTGGATCCTCGACTCGGCGCGCACCGCGCTGTCGTCGCACGGGCTCGAGCACGCCACCGTCCAGGTGGAGTCGACAGTCGACGGCAAGCAGTGCGAGAAGGACGTCACCTGGTAGCTCACCGCGCGAATCGGTTCGGCCGCAAAGTCCACCGACCCGGCCCGCCGTAGAGCCGGACGACGTCCAGCGGTCCCACGTCGACCCTCCGGAACGACGCCGCCGGAGCGTCGAGAGCGCACACCGTCGCCGCTCGCACGACCGCCGGGTGTGTCACCACCCCGACCCGTTCGTAGTCGTCGTCCTGTGCTGCCAGCCAGGTGCCGACCCGGCGGATGAGGTCCTCGACGGACTCGCCGCCGTGCGGTGCGGCCGCCGGCTCGGTCAGCCACATCGCCAGCTCGCCCTCGGGCACATCGCCCATCGCCGCCCCGCACCACCTGCCGTAGTCGAGCTCGCGCAGCGCGGAGTCGATCTCGGCGGGGACACCGAAGGCGTGGACCGTGTCGACCGCGCGTCGCTCGGGTGCACATACCCACCGGTCGACGACCGGGACCGCGAAGCGTCCGAGTTCGCGGCGGCCCCGATCGGAGATCGGTTCGTCGCACGGAAATCGGGCCTGTTCCGTCGCACGCGTGGAAGCGTGTGCGACGACGAACAATCGGGTCACGGCAGGTACGTCCTCTCCGCTTGACATCGCACAACGCCCGGTGCGAAGGTGCGTCGGTAAAGATGTGCCGAGGTGTAGGCAATCCGGTGGAAAGCCGGAGCGGTCGCGCCACTGTAACCGGAGATGTCGAAATCTCCGGAAGCCAGAAAACTCCCGCGGCACATGACGGAATCGAATGGGGCGCGAAATCCCAGGAGGATTGTCATGGCTGTTGTCCATACCCCCGACGAGTCGCTCGGCTCCGCCGCACTCGCAGTCGCTCTCGCCGCAGTGATCGTCGCGGCTTTTCTCGTTCTCTACCTGGTCGGATTCGATCAGGGCGCGATCTCGCGCACCGGCATGTTCATGCACGAACTGATGCACGACGGCCGGCACCTCCTCGGTCTTCCGTGCCATTGAGAACGGGGACCACGATGCCCGGAACCTACCTCCACCTGCTGCTGCGGGGCCTGCTCGCCGGACTCGTCGCGGGTCTGCTCGCCGGCGGTGTCGCCTTCGTCGTCGGCGAACCCCACATCGAATCCGCGATCGCGCTCGAAGAAGCTGCCGGCGAAGCGCATTCGCATGATCACGACCACGCTGCGACCACCGGGGAATCCCACGGTCACAGTCACGGCGAGGATGCGCTCGTCGACCGTACCGGGCAGAAGGCCGGACTGTTCCTCGCGACGACTCTCGCCGGTCTCGCGTTCGGCGCCCTCTACGCGTCGGTGCTGCACTTCGCGCGTCGCCTCACCGACATGCCGGGCTGGAAGCTCGGATTGTTCGGGGCGGCCGGAGCGTGGCTCGCCGTCGAGGCCGTCCCGTTCGTGAAGTATCCGGCGAATCCGCCGGCCGTCGGTGATCCCGACACGATCGATCAACGCACCCTGCTGTGGCTCGCCTCGGTCGTTCTCGGACTCGTCGCGATCGCAGTGGCCGTCGCGGTGGCGAAGGCGCTGGCCGCCCAGGATCTGCACACCGTCCGCATCGCAGGCCCGGCGGTTGCCTTCCTCGTCGTGGTGGGTCTCGGATATCTCGCCTTGCCGAAAATCGACGAGGTGGGGGAGGGCTTCCCCGCGACGCTGCTGTGGGAGTTCCGGGTCGCGTCGTTCACCGTGCAGCTCACCCTGTGGGCGGTGCTCGGTGTGGTCTTCGCGTACCTCACCGAACGCGCGTCCCGTCGCGTGACGATCCCGGCCTGACGGCATGGGTTCGGGTCTGCTCGTCGCCGGAACGACCTCGGATGCAGGAAAATCCGTGGTCGTCACCGGGATCTGCCGATCCTTGGCGCGGCGCGGCCTGAAGGTCGCGCCGTTCAAGGCGCAGAACATGTCGAACAACTCGATGGTGACGAGCGAGGGCGCGGAGATCGGGCGCGCCCAGTGGATCCAGGCAGTGGCTGCCCGTGCGATCCCCGAGGCCGCGATGAACCCGGTGCTGCTCAAGCCCGGCGACGACCGGCGCAGCCACGTCGTGGTTCTCGGGCGGCCGGCGGGAGCGCTGGAGGCGGGTGAGTTCGCCGGTGGACGAAAGCATCTCGCCGACGCGGCATTCGGTGCCTTCGACGACCTCCGGCGTAGATTCGACGTGGTGGTGTGCGAAGGTGCCGGGAGCGCGGCCGAGATCAATCTGCGCGACCACGACTATGTGAACATGGGTCTGGCGCAACATGGTTCGATGCCGACCGTCGTGGTCGGCGACATCGACCGCGGTGGTGTGTTCGCCTCGATGTACGGGACGCTGGCCCTGCTCGACGCCGCGGATCAGCAGTTGATCCGCGGCTTCGTGATCAACAAGTTCCGCGGCGACGTCTCGCTCCTGAAGCCCGGACTCGACTCGCTCGAACGGCTCACCGGCCGCCCGGTGCTCGGCGTGCTGCCATGGCAACGCGACCTGTGGCTCGACTCGGAGGATTCACTCGCCCTCACCTCCCGTCCCGCACACGATGGTGACGGCGCACTGAGCATCGCCGTCGTGATGCTGCCGCGGGTCAGCAACTTCACCGATGTCGACGCGTTGTGCCTCGAACCGGACGTGCGGGTCCGCTTCGTCGACGACCCGCGAGCGCTCGCCGGCGCCGACGTCGTGATCGTGCCCGGAACACGCGCGACCCTCGCGGATCTCGCGTGGCTGCGCTCGCGAGGACTCGACACCGCGATCGTCGACCACGTCCGCCGAGGTGGACCGGTCCTCGGTATCTGCGGCGGCTTCCAGATGCTCGGCACGCGCATCGACGACCCGCACGGCGTCGAGGGTGTTCCCGGCGCAAGCGCGGCGGGTCTCGGGTTGCTCCCGGCCCGAACCGAGTTCGGACACGAGAAGGTCCTCCGATTGCCGAGGGGGTCAGCGTTGGATGCGGCTGCCTCCGGATACGAGATCCATCACGGACGCGTCACCGTCGACGGTGGCACCGAATTCCTCGGTGGCACCCGGGAGGGTTCGGTGTTCGGCACCATGTGGCACGGCGCCCTCGAAGGGGACGCGTTGCGCTGGGCGTGGTTACGCGAGGTCGCTGCGGTGGTGGGCCGCGAGATCCGCACCGGGGAAGTGAGTTTCCCGGCCGCACGCGAGGTCCGCATCGAGGCGCTCGCGGACCTCGTCGACGAACATCTCGACATGGACGCTCTGCTCACCATGCTCTCCGACGAGCGAACCCTGCCCGTGCTGAGGGGAACCCTGCGGTGACGGTCCTCATCCTCGGTGGGACGGGGGAAGCCCGTTCCCTCGCCGCGGCATTGGACGACGCGGACATCGCGTTCGAATCCTCCCTGGCAGGCCGGGTCCGCAATCCACGCCTGCCCGTCGGTCCGGTGCGCATCGGAGGGTTCGGCGGAGCGGACGGTCTCGTCCGGTACCTGACCGAGCGCGGTATCCGAGCCGTCGTCGACGCCACCCATCCGTTCGCCGCGGGCATCAGCGCGAACGCCGCCGCGGCATGCGCCGCCGCGAACGTGCCACTGGTGCGCCTGCAACGACCGGGCTGGCACGACGCGCACGGCCGGTGGACGTGGGTCGACGACCACGACGGCGCCGCGCACGTCGCCGCGACCGGCCGGAGGATCTTCCTCAGCACCGGACGGCAGACACTCGACCGCTTCGTCGGACCGCTCGCCACGCACGACGTGCTCGTCCGCGTCGTCGATCCACTGACGACCGAACTGCCACCGAGCTGGTCGGTGCTGCTCGGACGCGGCCCCTACACGGCGAGTGACGAACGGAAGCTGCTGCTCGACAACGGGATCGATACCCTCGTCACGAAGGATTCGGGTGGTTCGCTCACCCGCGGCAAACTCGACGCCGCCGATGAACTGGGCGTGCGCGTGATCGTCATACGCCGCCCGCCCACACCCCGCGGTGTCGCCGCGGTGGAGACCGTGACGGTAGCGCGGGAATGGGTCCTCCGGGTGGCGGAGGTCAGACCTGCGGACCTTCGGAACGCAGATCGTCGACCTTCTTCATCGCTTCGCGCAGTTCCCGGAGCCACTGCTCCGAGTGCTGCCCCACGAGCCTGACGGTCCACTTCAGTGCGTCCGAACGGGACCGCGCGACACCGGCGTCGACGAGGGTGTCGAGCACCTTCCGTTCGGGTTGGCGCAGTCGCGTCATGACCGGGACGGCGAGGTGGGTGAACAGGTCGGTCCGGTCGCCGACCGTCACGCCCCAGGCCACCTTGCGGCCGTAGCGGGCCTCGGCCTCGTCGGCGATGCGCATCCGGTCGGCGCGCGTGGTCTCGCGGAATCGAGCGATGCGTCCGTCGATCTCGGTGTCGCTCGTGCCGTCGGGTACCCCGAGGGGGCCGACGACGAAGATCTCTTCTCTGTCGATCTCGATGTCGGGCGGTCCGGTGAACCAGTCGTCGGGGAGCCTGCCGGCGAACCACTCGGCGGCATCGCTCGCGTCGGGGACGTCTGCCTGTTGCCAGCCGCCCGGTCGTCCGAATCCGTGGATGTGTGAATGTCGCATGATGTCCTCCTCGGGACGCGACCCGGTGCGTGTCGCACCGATCAACCTGTGCGCGTTGCACTGATTACAGTGTTGCACCGCAAGCGTGTCGTGCGCCACTGTCGAGCGGCGAACGGTGCGGTCAGCGACCGTTCCGGGGAGTCAGAACTCCGGAGGTGACCGGAGGGGCGCTGCGCAGGGGAGCGGTGGAGAGCACGACGGGTAACCACACCGCAGTGGATGCCATCACCGCGCCCCAGCACAGATACAGGCCGACGTGCGGTGCGTGAGAGGTGTGGGCGACCATCCCGGCCTGTGACCAGACGGCGAACAGTCCCACCATCGACGCCGCCCCCGAACCGAGCATCGCGAGCGTTGCGGCACCCCACCGGCGGCGGAGCAATGCGACGAGCGGTACGAGGATGCCGAACACCACCACGAAGACGTCGAAGACACGGAGGGGAAGGGTTGCGGCCTCGGAGTCCCAGCGCAGAAGGGTCGTCAGGGACGTCACCGAAGTGGCCTGGGGAAGCAGCAGACCCATGACCAGCAGCGCGACGCACCCGGCCAGGATCCGGACCCGCGAGCGGCCGACGACCACCTCACCGGCGACGCGGTGTTCGATGCGATCGAGATCGTGACGGAATTCCGCCAGGTCGTCCATGGTGCACCCCCGGAGCGCGGCGACGCTTCGGTCCCAGTATGCGACGCGGGTCACATCGGCGTGCGGGTTCGGGAAAGCAGTTTCGGGCAGGCGCGATCGGGCATGCTCCAAGGCGTGAGCCGATACGACGCGTACATCTTCGACGTGCAGGGCACGCTGATGGACTTCTACACCCCGGTCACCCGGGCGGTGGCCCATGCGCTCGGACCCGATGCCGATCCGGCGACCGTGGGCGACCTGGTGCGGGCCTGGAGGAGCGACTACTACGAACGCATCCTCCGTCTCGACCAGTCGGTGGAGAAGTGGTATCGCGTGCAGGACTCCTACGTCGACGGACTCGGCGACGTGTGCGAGCAGTTCGGGATCGACCTTCCCAAGGACGTGCGCGTCGAGACGGCGCGGGCCTGGCAACGCCTCGAGGCATGGCCGGACGTGCGGCCCGGGCTGAACGAACTCCGTTCGCAGGCAGTGGTGGCGACACTGTCCAATACGGACATGGCCACGATGATCGCGCTCTTCCGCGACCAGCAGCTCGAGGCCGATGCCATCCTCACGGCCGAACTGTTCGGCGCCTTCAAACCCGAACGTTTCCTGTACGAGCGCACCTGCCGGTATCTGGGCGTCGATCCCTTCCGGGCCGCGATGGTCGCGTCGCATCCCTACGATCTGCGGGCCGCCCGCGAAGTCGGACTGAACACCGTCTTCGTGTACCGGCCGCTCGAGAACGGCCGCGTCGAGGACTCGGTCGACGACACCGAGGGGGAGTTCGACCATCGCATCGAGGACCTGCGGGACATTCCGTGACAGGTTGTCGGCCGTGGACGCCGACGTGTTGTCGGAGTTGACGCGACCGACTCGGCGTGGCGCAGTGCGCCATGTTCGTCGCGTCCAGCAACCGGAGTTACGTTTCGGGCAGAACGAACACGGATTCACCCCGGAATTTCACCCTCGGCCGGAATTCCCGTCGCGGCTGGGAAATATCGGGGAGGCTATCGATGGACGAGGGCGACCGCGATGGCGGTCGCCACGGCTCCGAGTCCGACCTTGGAGGCGAGTCGCGCGGTACGGCCGATATCTTCCGGGGCCGGCGCGGGTCCGTCGCCGAGCGTGCCGCGATCCTCGACCACACCGTGGTAGACGTTCGAGCCGCCGAGCCGGATCCCGAGAGCACCGGCGAACGCCGCTTCGACCGGACCGGCATTCGGACTCGGATGCTGACGGGCGTCCCGGCGCCACGCCCGGACCGCGCCCCGGCTGTCGTCACCGAGTGCGACAGCCAGCAGGGCGGTGAGGCGAGCGGGGACGAGATTGAGCAGGTCGTCGAACCGGGCCGAGGCCCAGCCGAACCGTTCGAGCCGCGGTGTGCGGTGACCGACGCGCGCGTCCAGGGTGTTCGCGGCGCGGTACCCGAGCAGGCCGGCCGGACCGAGGACCGCACCCCACCACAGCGGGGCGACGACGGCGTCGGAGGTGTTCTCGGCGACCGACTCGATCGTGGCGCGCGCGATCCCGTTCTCGTCGAGCCGAGACGGGTCGCGGCCCACCAGGTGGGTCACCTGTTGCCGCGCCGCGGCGAGATCGCCGTCGCGGAGTTGGGCGTCGATCGTCCGGGCCTCGAATCCGAGGGAGCGGCCGCCGAGCACGGTCCAGGTGGTCAGCGCCGTGACCGCCACCGCCGGCACCGGACGACCGCGGGTCGCGTGGTCGGCGACGTATCCCAGCGCTCCGGCAGAGCCGACCAGCAGCGAGGTGAACACCACCCCGGCAACGCGGTGGTCGGCATACAGCCGGCCCTCGGCGGCGCGCGCCAACTTCCCGAAGCCGCTCACGGGATGCCACCGCTGCGGGTCGCCGACGAGTTGGTCGGCGGCGTAGCCGAGCGCCAGTCCGAGTGCCCTGTGCTTCACAGGATCGTTCTCCACGCCTCGACGAGCGTTGCCGTGGTCGCCGCGTCGCGCACCGCGATCCGTACCCAGTCGTCACCGAGGCCGGGGAAGGTGTCGCCGCGACGCAGCGCGAAGCCCTTCTCCCGCAATCTCTCCCGCGTTCCCTCTGGCGTTTCCGCCAGCACGAACGGGGCTGTCGCGGGGGAGACCACGTGGATTCCGAGTCCGGTGAGGGCGTCGACGAGAACCTTCCTGTCGCCGGCGATCTCCTGTGCGATCACCTCGGTCTCGCGTACTGCGTCACCGGATGCGCACGCGATCATCGCGGCCCCTGCGGGAGTGGACACCGACCAGGGTGGTTGCTGCGCGGCGAAATCCGCGAGCACTGCGGCGTCGCCGACCACGTATCCGGCGCGCAGACCCGGGATCGCCCACGTCTTGGTGAGCGACCGCAGCACCACGAGTCCCGGAACGAGCTGTCCCGTCAACGATTCGGTTTCGCCGGGAACGGCGTCCATGAACGCCTCGTCGACCACGACCACCCGTCCCGGTCGGGTCAGTGCCAGGAGCGTGTCGGCCGGGTGCAGGACCGAGGTGGGGTTCGTCGGATTGCCGACGATGACCAGGTCGGCATCCTCCGGGACCGCACCCGGATCGAGGACGAACCCGTCATCGCAGCGCAACACGACCCGCGTGACACGATGTCCGGCGGCCAACAGTGCGGCCTCCGGTTCGGTGAACTGCGGGTGCACCACCACCGGCTTCCGCCACGCCCGTGCCCGAGCGATCAATGTGAACGCCTCGGCACCTCCGGCGGTCGGGAGGACCTCGTCGACGCTGCGGCCGTGACGATCGGCGAGAGCGGCGCGTGCATCGCTCGGGTCGGGATACCGGGCGAGATCGTCCAGCGATGCACGCAGGGCGTCGTCGAGCCATGCCGGTCGCGGTCGGCGCGAGACGTTGACGGCGAGGTCGACCAGCCCCTCGGTCGCGTCGCGGTCGCCGTGATGGTGCAGGTCGGGTTCGGGTGTTCGACGACGCGCAGGTGCCGAGGTGGGTTCGGGGGCGGGTTCCGCCGACCGTGCGGCGTCTGCGAACCGTCGTGCGAGATCGGGATGTCCGGCCCAGTGCGTGTGCAGGTACGACGCATGCACCGTTGCGGTGGCGATGCCGTCCGGCCGGCCGTCGAGCAGCCACGCGGCAGACGAGCCGGAATCGATCACGGTGCGGTGGAATTCGTGGCCGGTGACGCGGGTGCCGGCGGAGGCGAGCAGGGTGTCCTGCGGCGCGATCGCGGTGCGGTAGCCGAGGGTCAGGCGCGGGGTCATCCGTGCCGCAGTGTCGAGGGCTCCCACCATCTCGTGCCCGTCGACCTCGCGCCCCAGATAGAGCAGACCGGCGCACTCGGCGACGGTCGGAACTCCGGCCGCGATCGCGGCACGCAGGTGCGTGCGCAAGGGGAGGTTCGCGGCGAGGTCGGCGGCATGTACCTCGGGGAACCCGCCGCCGAGGTAGATGCCCGCGGTGCCGGTGGGCAGTCGTTCGTCGCGCAGGGGATCGAAGGTCACCGGTCGGCATCCGTGTGCGCGCAGCAGTTCCTCGGTCTCGGTGTAGCGGAAGGTGAAGGCGCGGCCTCCGGCGACGGCGATCACCGGTCCGTCCTCGGTGGGCGTGCCCGGTGACCACGGTGTCGCCGACAGAGCGGGTGCTGCCGAGGCGATACCGAGGATCTCGGTGAGGTCGATGCGCTCGGCGATCCGCGCGGCGAGACGATCCACCTGCGCGGTCGCCTCGTCGCGCTCCTCGGCGGGCACCAGGCCGAGATGGCGCGAGGGGACGGTGACGCCGTCGTCGCGACCGAGCACACCGAGCACCGGGATACCGGTCGGTTCGAGTGCGCGGATCACCTCGTCCGAATGTCGCTGCGATCCGGCCTTGTTCAGGATCACGCCGGCGATCCGCGTGCCGCGGTCGTAGGACGCCATGCCGTGCACGATCGCCGCGATCGACCGGGAGGCGTGCGAGACGTCGACGACGAGGATCACCGGTGCGGACAGCAGGGCCGCGGTGTGGGCGGTGGACGCGTACCCCTCGGTGCCGATCATCCCGTCGTACAACCCCATGACCCCTTCGATCACGGCGATGTCCGCACCGGCGGCGCCGTGCAGGAAGAGAGGAGCGACGAGGTCCTCGCCGACGAGGTGCGGGTCGAGGTTGCGGCCCGGTCGGCCGGTGGCGAGCGAGTGGTAGCCGGGATCGATGTAGTCGGGACCGATCTTGTGCCCCGACACGATGTGGCCGGCGCGACGCAGTGCCGCCATGAGGCCCGTGGCGATGGTGGTCTTCCCGTGCCCGGATGCCGGTGCGGCGACGACGACGCGTGGAACTCTCACCACTCGATTCCTCGCTGGCCCTTCTGCCCCGCATCCATCGGATGTTTGACCTTCGTCATCTCCGTCACCAGGTCGGCGACCTCGACGAGTTTCGGGTGCGCACGCCGCCCCGTGATCATGACGTGCTGGTGTCCCGGCCGTGAGGTCAGCGTATCGACGACCTCGTCGATGTCGACCCAGCCCCAGGCGATCGGATAGGTGAACTCGTCCAGTACGTACAGGCCGTGCTGCTCCGCGGTGAGACGTCGCTGGATCTCACGCCACCCGGCGAGCGCATCGGCGGCATGGTCCTCCTCGGTGCCTTCCTTGCGCGACCACGACCAGCCGGAACCCATCTTGTGCCACTCGATCGGCCCCCCGGTGCCGCGCTCGGCGTGCAGATCGGCGAGGGTTTCGAAGGCGGTCTGCTCGCCGAGTCGCCACTTGGCGGACTTGACGAACTGGAAGACGGCGACCGACCAGCCCTGGTTCCAGCCACGCAGTGCGAGGCCGAATGCGGCTGTGGACTTTCCTTTTCCGTCGCCGGTGTTGATCATCAACAGCGGCCGGTTGCGGCGCTGCCGGGTGGTGAGACCGTCGGCAGGGACGACGGTGGGTTGTCCCTTCGGCATCAGGCGGCCCTCTCCCGGACGATTCCGGTCAAAGCGTCGGCATCGACCTCACCGACGGGCACATACTCGGCGCCGAGGCGTTCGGCGAGACGGGCCGCGAGACCCATCCGGAATCGGCCCGTCTCGGAATCGACCACCACGGAGGAGATTCCCTGTGCAGCGATGACGTCCGCGGCGTCGAGTGAGCGCTGCACAGCGTCCGGTCCGGCGGTGGCGCGACCGTCGGTGACCACGACGAGCAGGGCGCGTCGACGCGGATCCCGCAGGGAATGACGCCGAAGGGTGGTGGCCGCTTCGATCAACCCCTCCGCCAGCGGGGTCCGCCCACCGGCGGGAAGTTCTCGCAGCCGTGCGGCAGCCACGTCCACCGAATTCGTCGGCGGGAGTGCGACGGTCGCGCCGGTGCCGCGGAAGGTCACGAGTCCGACGGTGTCGCGACGGCGGTAGGCGTCGAGCAGCAGCGACAGGACAGCGGTCTTGACCTGCACCATCCGGTTGCGTGCTGCCATCGACCCGGATGCGTCGACGCAGAGCAGGACGAGATTGGTCTCGCGGCCTTCGATGATCTTGCGGCGCACCTGCAGACCCCGATCGGTGAAGGCGGACGCGCGGATCGTGGCGGGCAGATGAACCGGGCCGGTGTCGCCGCGGCGACTACCCACGGTACGGCCGATCGTGGTGACCGCCCGCGACCGGCGACCGGCCGCCCCGCGCCCGACCCGATCGACGGAGAACACCCTGGCGCGAAAAGGATCCGTCGCCGACGCCAGGCTGGTGGACGACCGATCACCCGAACCGGAGGACGTCTCCGCCGCCGAGTCGTCGGGTGCGCTCTCGCCACCACCGGGATCGTCGTCGGGGCCAGGATCCGGATCGTCTCCACCGAGAAGTTCGTCGAGCAGATCGTCGCTGCTGGTGGGGGCGTCGAAGGGGTTGCGGCGCCGACGGTGTGGCAGGGCGAGTCGGGCCGCTGCTGCGATGTCCTCGCGTGTCACCTCGAGCCGGTCGTGCCAGGCCGCGTGTGCGATCGCCGTGCGGGCGGTGACCAGGTCGGCGCGCATGCCGTCCACGTCGAACGCCGCGCACACCTCGGCGATCGAGACCAATGCGTCGTCGCTCAGTGCGACCTGCGGGACGAGTTCGCGGGCGGAGGCGACTCGCCGCGACCACTCTGCGTCCCGATCCGCCCATCGCGCGGTGAACCCGGCCGGGTCGGCGTCGAAGGCCATCCGCCGCCGCACGATCTCGGCGCGCATGTGCGGGTCGCGGGGCGCGGTCACGTCCACGGCGAGTCCGAAGCGGTCGAGCAACTGCGGGCGAAGCTCACCCTCCTCGGGATTCATCGTTCCGACCAGTACGAATCGGGAGGCGTGCTCGACGGAGACCCCGTCGCGTTCGACGGTCGAGCGGCCCATCGCCGCGGCGTCGAGCAGCAGGTCGACCAGGTGGTCGTGCAGGAGGTTGACCTCGTCGAGGTACAGCACGCCGCGGTGGGCCAGTGCCAGAAGACCGGGTTCGTATTCGGCCGTGCGGTCGGCCAGCGCCTTGCCGAGATGCAACGCTCCGGTGACGCGATCCTCCGCCGCGCCGACGGGCAGTTCCACCAGCCGAACCGGCCGGACATGCGAGGCCGTATCGGCCGGATGGGGGCCGTCCGGGCAGGACGGATCGGGGGCGTCCGGATCGCACGAGAACCGGCACTCGTCCACGACGGTGACCGGGGGCAACAGTGCGGCGTGGGCACGCACCGTCGTCGATTTCGCGGTGCCCTTCTCGCCACGCACCAGCACACCGCCGATCGTCGGCGACACCGCACACAGGGTCAGGGCCAGCGCGAGGTCGTCGGAACCGACCACCGCACCGAACGGATACACATGCACTTCGACCTCCACAGGCTCCCGCTGGGATGTTTTTCGCGGCAAGCTGTTCGAAGGCCGGTATTCGGACTTCCCGGTCGGACGCCGTGCGATCGCCTTCCCGGACCGGACGGTCCAGTGGCTGCGCGGATGCGCGTGATCGACGACTCCCGGGTCACCGCAGCGGGCCTGTGCCGGATTCTCACCGGCTTCCCGATTATCCCCGTGAGGGGCACCTTCGATTGCCTTGCCACGGCCGAGTCTAGGCCATGGCGCGTGGGCTATGGTTCACCGCCATGGGACCGATACGACAGACGACAGGCATCACCGTTGTCGGAATCGGGGCGGACGGATGGTCCGGTGTGCCGTCCACCGTCCGGGAGCGGATTCTCGCGGCCGAGGTCCTGCTCGGCGGCCGGCGCCACCTCGACCTGGTTCCCGCCGGCACAGCGGTGCGCGAGGAGTGGCCGTCGCCGCTCCTGTCCGGGCTCGACGACCTCCTCGACCGGCACGCCGGCAAGGACGTCGTCGCGCTCGCATCCGGTGATCCGCTGGTCTCCGGGATCGGCACCACGCTGATCCGACGCCTCGGAGGCGACGCCGTGGAGGTGATCCCGGCGATCTCGTCGGTGGCCCTTGCCCGTGCACGCATGGGCTGGTCCGCGGAGGAGTGCGAGACGATCACCGTCGTGGGTCGCGAGATCGATGCTCTGCGCAGAGTTCTGACGCGCGGACGCAAACTCGTCGTCCTCGTCGACGGTGCACGTGTCGCGGATGTTGCGACGCTCCTGGAGGCCGCCGGTTTCGGGAACTCACGGGTCGCGGTGTTGTCGCATCTCGGTGCTGCGGACGAGTCCCGGATCGATGCGAAGGCGGCCCATCTGACCGATACGGGCGTCCGGTCTCTGAGTCTGATGTGCGTCGAGGTCGACGGCCCCGCCGGGTTGTCGGTGCTGCCCGGTCTCGACGACTCCCTGTTCGAGCACGACGGGCAGCTCAGCAAGCGGACCGTACGCCTCGCGGCGGTGTGCGCACTCGCACCGCGACCAGGCGAGTTGCTGTGGGACGTCGGTGCGGGAGCTGGGTCCGTCGGAATCGAATGGGCGCGAACCGATCCGCGCTGTCGTACTCTCGCGATCGAGAAGGACGAACGGCGCGCCGGCGCGATCGAACGCAATGCCGCCGCGTTGGGTGTGCCGTCGATCGTGCGCATCGTCCGAGGTGCTGCACCTGCCGCGCTCGTCGGACTCCCGGTGCCCGACGCGATCTTCGTCGGCGGAGGAGGAAGTCGCGAGGGTGTGCTCGACACGTGTTGGGACGCATTGCCTCCCGGCGGTCGGCTCGTCGCGCACGCGGTGACGCTGGAGACCGAGGCCGTCCTGGTGCAGTGGTGGAAGATGCACGGCGGTGAACTCACCCGTCTGTCCGTCGAACACGCAGATCCCATAGGAACATTCACCGGCTGGCGTGCGCAGCGACCGGTCGTGCAATGGAGCGCAGTGAAAGGCGAACGATGACCGTCCATTTCGTAGGATCCGGACCCGGAGCGGCCGACCTGCTCACGCTGCGAGCGGTGAATCTGCTGCGCGAGGTCCCGGTCGTGCTGTACGCCGGTACCTATCTCGATGCCGACACCCTCTCGCACTGCCGTGACGACGCCGAACTGGTCGACACGCAACACCTGGACCTCGACGAGATCACCGCGCATCTCGTCGACGCGCACCGGCGCGGGCTCGACGCCGTGCGGCTGTGCTCCGGCGACCCGTCGCTGTACTCGGCGCTCACCGAGCAGACGCGACGGCTCGACGCCGCGGGCGTGCCGTGGGACGTCACACCCGGTGTGCCCGCCTACGCCGCGGCCGCGGCGGCACTCGGTACCGAGCTGACGGTCCCCGAACTCGTGCAGACGGTCGTGCTGACCCGAACGCAGGCCCGATCGACGGCGATGCCCGACAGCGAGGCTCTGGCGCGGGTCGCAGGAATCCGGGCGAGTCTCGTCCTGCACCTGGCGATCACCCGCATCCGCGTCCTTGCCGAAGAACTCACTGCCGAATACGGCGCCGATTGCCCCGTCGCGGTGGTCGCGTTCGCGTCGCGACCGAACCAGGTCGTGCTGCGCGGCACCCTCGCCGACATCGCCGACGGTGTCGAGGCGGCGGGACTGAAGCACACCGCGGTGATCGTCGTCGGACACGCTCTCGGCGTGCGTGAACGGCCGGATGTGGCCTGTTCACACCTCTACGACCCTTCCCGCGAGCGCGCCGGTCTCGGATAGCTCCATCCTCGCGCGCCGAACCGGGGTTCGCCCCGATTGCAACAGTGGCGAACCCCGGTTCACCGCGCGAACCTGTTGACAACCCGCGGGTGAACACCGCAGTCAAACGGTTGTCGAGGATCCCGAATGGCGACCGTCGACCGACCGTTTCGTCCACACCGCACCCGAAGGCATCACGAAGGTGCCCGCAGCGCCGACGATGAGCAGGCACTTCATGTCGATGCTCGCCGGATCGAGCTTCTCGAGCGTCGTGACCTCGAGCGACTCGCCGGACCGTCCCACATCGCGCCCGATCACGACGACGGTGTCGGCCGGACGATGCTTCAGCAGTACCGTTTTCGCGTCCGCGACCTGCGTCGTCCGAGACCGCGAGGCCGGATTGTAGATGCCCAGGACGAGATCGGCCTCGGATACCGCAGCCAACCGCTTCTCGATCACGTCCCACGGCTTGAGTCGATCCGACAGGCTCATCACCGCGAAGTCGCCGCCGATCGGGGCGCCGGCACGCGCCGCGACCGCCTGCACCGCGGAGACCCCCGGCAGGACGCGGATCGGCACCGACGCGTATGTCTCGTCCTGCGCGGCCTCGAACACCGCCGACGCCATGCCGAACACCCCGGCATCACCACCGGAGACAACGGCGACCTTCTCACCCGCCAGGGCGAGGTCGAGAGCGAATCGCGCGCGGTCCACCTCGACGGTGTTGCCGCTGGAATGACGGTGCAGGCCGGGACGTACCGGGACGCGATCGACATACGGTCCGTATCCGACGACGTGATCGACCTGTGCGAGTGCGTCGGCGGCCTCGGGGGTCAGCCACTTCTCGTCCGCCGGGCCCAACCCGACGACGAGCAGTTCGTTCGCGTCCGGATGTGTCGCCTCGACCGCGACGGACGGCCGCGATCGGTCGGCGACCGACCGATTCGTCGGAGAGCGATCACCGGCGGTGAGGATCACCGAGAAGTACGGCACCGCGTCGGCGTCGACCTCGGCAACCGGAAGGATGCGTTGCCGATCCATCGACGCGCGTTCGACATAGACGGCACCGTCGAGGCGCCCGGACTGGGCGAGAGCCTCCCGGACGGAGGGAAACGTCCTGCCCAGCTTCATGATCGCCGCACCGTCGGTGTCGGCGAGTCGCCGTGCGAGCTCCGGGGCGGGCAGTGTGCCGGGCAGGATGGTGAGGACGTCGGTGCGCCGCACCATCGGTTCGGCGGCTGCAGCAGAGGCGGCGGACACCGAGGTCACCCCTGGCACCACCTCCGTCGGATATCGCGGAGCGAGGCGGTCGTGCAGGTACATGTACGAGCCGTAGAACAAAGGGTCGCCCTCGCAGAGCACGACGACAGTGCGTCCCGCGTCGAGGTGGACGGCCAACCGGGCGGCGGACTCGTCGTAGAAATCGGCGATCGCACCGTCGTAGCCGCCCGGGTGATCGATGGTGCCCGTCGTCACCGGGTACACCAGCAGTTCCTCGATCACGCCGTCAGGGATCAGATCGGCGGCGATCGATCGGGCGATGGAGCGGCCGTGCGTACCGGAGTAGTACGCGAGGACGTCCGCTTCGGCGATCAGCCGCGCAGCCTTGCGTGTGATGAGTTCGGGATCGCCGGGGCCGAGACCCACGCCGTAGAACCTGCCTGACACCATCTCGCTCATTCCTTCTCCTGCGCAAGTGCATTGATCGCGGACGACGCCATCGCCGACCCGCCGCGGCGTCCCCGGACCACCAGATGGGGGATCTGCAGCCGATGGTCGAGCAGCGCCTCCTTCGACTCCGCGGCGCCGATGAAGCCGACGGGAACACCGACGATCGCCGCCGGTCGCGGGGCGCCGTCGTCGAGCATCTCGAGCAGGTGGAACAGGGCGGTCGGGGCATTGCCGATCGCAACGACAGCCCCCTCGAGGCGGTCGGCCCACAGTGACACCGCCGCCGCGGAGCGGGTCGTGCCCCAACGTTCGGCGAGTTCGGGGACACGCGGGTCGGCGAGCAGACACATCACGTCGTTGTCGGCAGGCAGGCGCGTACGGGTGACCCCGGAGGCCACCATGTTCGCATCCGTGAGGATCGGAGCACCTGAGTTCAGTGCAGTGCGCGCGGCCGGAACAAGATCGGGATGGATGACGAGGTCCCGTGCCAGATCGGTCTGTCCGCTTGCATGGATCATCCGGACCGCGACCTTCTCCGCACTCGCAGGAATCGCGGACAGATCCGATTCGCTGCGGATCGTCGCGAACGACCGGACGTAGATGTCGGCGCCGTCGGTGACGTAGTCGTACCGACGCGGGGGAGGTCGAAGGGTCACGGGGTGCTCCTGGCAAGAACGATGCGGTGAGGCGAGTGCGGTGCGCCGCAGACGCGTTCGCATCCGGCGACGTGAATTCGGGAATCGGTGGTATTTCCGGCGACGATCCGGCGAGCCAGCGCTCGGGTGTCACCTTCGGCGAGGCTACACCCGGGCGCTCCCGTGCACGCCGTCACCCGCTGCCACGCCGAATCCGGGGCCGTCTCGAAGCCGGTCTCGCGAAGCGCGACGAGATCCGACCCGGACGGGAGTATCAGGCCGCGCCAGGGCGTGACGACCACACCTCGATCGGGCAGCGCAGCAACCATGGCGGGGGTGAGGATTCCCAGGGGGACCAGCACCGACACCGCATCGCCGAGCACGCCGTACGGCACCGTGAAGGCCGGTGGCCGCGGAGCGGGATCGGTGCCACCGAGTTCCGCTCCCGCACGCGGGAGTTGACGCACGTGCCACACCGACTCGCGAATCTCGACGAACCGGCGGGCCTGCCGCAGGAGCATCTCGGGAACCTGGGTGAGCCGCACCGTCGGCCCGTCGAGTCCACCCACGACGATCCGTGCCGTCCCGCCGCCGAGCGCGACCGCGGTGAGATCGCACCGCAGCGTCACCACGTCGCCGCGGCCGTCGTCGAGGCCGAACAGGAACCGGCCGGGCAGATCGGCGAGGACCGGATCGGCGCACAGTCCGGCGTCGAGATCGCGGACGAGAGGCCGGACGTCGGTGAGTCCACCCACGAGTCCCGACAGAGCCGACGCGACGATGTTCCGCACCCGTTCGTGGCTCGCCGAGGGCAGCAGCCCGGCCGCCGTGACGGCGTCGGCCAGTCCCGCGGGGACGGCACCGCACTCGTCGAGGTCGATACCTCTGAGCTGCAGGTTCCCTCGCGACGTCAGGTGGACGTCGCCGTCGGCGTAGGCGGTCGATGCGTTCGACAGTGCTCGGAGCGCCCCGTCGGGTACCTGCCCTCCGGGCACGCGGAGCCGCACCAGCGCGCCGTCCGCCGCGACATGCGGGCGAAGGATTCCGGGGCACCGATCGGGAGGGAGAGGGGGTGGCAGAGCATCCACAGACGCACATGGTTGCACACCTTTCCGGCCGGGTGCGCTACTCTCGGCTTGCCGTGGTGCTCGGGAAGCCGGTGGGAAACCGGCGCGGCCCTCGCCACTGTGAGCGGATGTTGCTCGCCCTCGTCCGTACCGGTCCGCCGGTGTGGAGGCCACTGGATCTCATCCGGGAAGGTCGGCGCAGCAGCGGTGACCCGTCAGCCAGGAGACCGGCCACGGCACGTGAGGTCCACGAGGGTTTTGGAGACTGAACATGGCTGTACGCCTGTGTTTTCGGGTTGCGTCGTGACGCGCCTGACTTTGTTGTCGACGTCCGACACCGACCTGCTGTCGGCTCGGTCGAGCGATGTCGAGTGGGCGCTGGGTAACCCGTCCCGCCTCGACGTGTCCACCGAACTGCCCGGTCTGCTCAGCGGATCGGACCTGGTCGTCGTGCGGATCCTGGGGTCCGCGCGCAGTTGGCGCGACGGGCTCGACACCGTGCTCGCGACCGGCGTCCCGGTCGTCGTTCTCGGTGGTGAACAAACACCCGACGCCGAACTCATGGAGTATTCGACGGTTCCGATCGGCGTTGCGGCCGAGGCACATCGCTATCTCGCGCACGGTGGTCCGGCCAATCTCGGGCAACTCCACGCTTTTCTGAGCGACACCGTGCTGCTCGGCGGTGACGGCTTCGAACCGCCCGCCGAGCTGCCCGAATGGGGTGTGCTCGACCGTCCCGAACCGCCCGGCGGCGAGCGGTCGCCACGCGTCGGCGTGTTGTTCTACCGGGCCCACCACACCAGCGGAAACGTGCAGTTCGCGCACGATCTCGCCGACGCGATCGACGCGACCGGCACGGCTCGTGGCGTGGTGATCCACTGCGCGTCGCTGCGTGGTGCACCGGACGACCTGCTCGCCGCACTCGGCACCCTCGATGCGCTGGTCGTGACGGTGCTGGCGGCCGGTGGCACCAGACCCGCCACCGTGAGCGCGGGAGGTGAGGACGAGGCGTGGGACGTCGGAGCGCTCGCCGCGCTCGACATCCCGATTCTGCAGGCCCTGTGCCTGACGTGGAGTCGCGAGGACTGGGCGGAATCGGACGACGGTGTGTCACCGCTCGATTCGGCCACGCAGATCGCCGTTCCCGAATTCGACGGACGCATCATCACGGTGCCGTTCTCCTTCAAGGAACTCGACGCCGACGGCCTGCCCCGCTACATCACCGACCCGGAACGGTGTCGCCGCGTCGCCGGTATCGCAGTGGCACACGCACGATTACGACACGTACCTCCGGCACAGCGCCGGATCGCGATCATGTTGTCCGCCTACCCGACCAAACACTCCCGGGTCGGCAACGCCGTCGGCCTCGACACGCCGGTCTCGGCGATCCGGATGCTGCGCGCGCTGCGCGATGCCGGATACGACCTCGGCGACGGCTTCCCCGGCATGGACGTCGAGGACGATACCGAGGCCGGAAATACCCTGATCCACGCCCTGATCGATGCCGGCGGACAGGACGAGGAGTGGCTCACCGCCGAACAGTTGGCCGGAAATCCGGTGCGGGTGAGCACCTCCGACTACCTTCGGTGGACCGGTGATCTACCGGCAGAGCTCACCGATGCGATCGTAGAGGCATGGGGACCGGCACCGGGATCGCTGTTCGTCGACGGCGACGCCATCGTGCTGGCGACCCTGCAGGCCGGCAACGTGGTGCTGATGATCCAGCCGCCCCGTGGATTCGGCGAGAATCCGGTGGCGATCTACCACGATCCCGACATGGCGCCCTCACATCACTATCTCGCCGCCTACAAATGGGTCGAGCACGGTTTCGGTGCCGACGCCGTGGTTCACCTGGGCAAACACGGGTCGATGGAGTGGCTGCCGGGCAAGAACGCGGGTCTGTCCGCCGCTTGTGCGACCGACGCCGCGATCGGGAACCTGCCGCTGATCTACCCGTTCCTCGTCAACGATCCGGGCGAAGGGGCACAGGCCAAACGCCGAGCCCACGCGACGATCGTCGACCACCTCATCCCACCCATGGCGCGCGCCGAATCCTACGGCGACATCGCACGTCTCGAACAGCTGCTCGACGAGTACTCGAACATCGCCGCGATGGACCCGGCGAAACTGCCCGCGATCCGGGCGCAGATCTGGACGTTGATCCAGGCGGCGAAACTCGATCACGATCTCGGGCTCGACGACCGCCCGCACGACGCCGAGTTCGACGACTTCCTGCTGCACGTCGACGGGTGGTTGTGCGAGGTCAAGGACGCGCAGATCCGCGACGGCCTGCACGTCCTCGGTGCCGCGCCGACCGGCGAGGCGCGAGTGAATCTCGTGCTGTCGATACTGCGAGCCGCGCAGGTGTGGGGCGGCAGGAGCAACGCCGTCCCGGGTCTGCGCACCGCACTCGGGCTGAAGTCGGATGCTCCGTCGAAGGAGGTCGATGCCGTCGAGAGCGTCGCGCGGTCGCTCGTGCAGGCCATGGAGGACGACGGCTGGAACGCCGGATCATCTGCACGCATCGTCGAAACCGTGCTGGGCCAGCCTGATTCCGAGGTCGCGAGGGTGCTCACCTTCGCTGCCGACGAAGTGGTTCCCCGCCTCGCGGGCACGACGGCCGAACTCGACGCGGTGCTGCACGCACTCGATGGTGGATACGTCCCGGCCGGTCCGTCCGGCTCACCCTTGCGCGGCCTGGTCAACGTTCTGCCGACCGGGCGCAACTTCTACACCGTCGACCCGAAGGCAGTCCCGAGCCGGCTTGCCTACGACACGGGTGTCGCGTTGGCGGACAACCTGATCGAGCGATATCTCGCCGACACGGGCGAGTACCCGCAGTCGGTCGGCCTGTCGGTATGGGGGACCTCGGCGATGCGCACCGCCGGCGACGACATCGCCGAAGTGCTCGCACTCATCGGTGTGCGTCCGGAATGGGACGCCGAGTCGCGTCGGGTTCGCGAACTGACCGTGATCCCGCTCGAGGAACTCGGCCGGCCCCGCATCGACGTCACGGTCCGCATCTCCGGTTTCTTCCGCGATGCGTTCCCGCACGTCATCGGGATGCTCGACGACGCGATCCGCATGGTCGCCGCCCTCGACGAACCCGACGAGCAGAACTACGTGCGAGCCCATGCTCGGCGGGACGAAGCCGAACACGGCGACGCCGACCGTGCGGTGCGGCGCATCTTCGGATCGAAGCCCGGCTCGTACGGTGCCGGCATCCTGCAACTCATCGACTCCGGCAATTGGCGCACCGACGCCGATCTCGCCGAGGTCTACACCGCGTGGGGTGGCTTCGCCTACGGGCGTGGGTTGCACGGTGTTCCGGCCGCCGACGACATGCGTGCGAACTACCGGCGGATCGCGGTGGCGGCGAAGAACACCGACACCCGCGAACACGACATCGCCGACTCCGACGACTACTTCCAGTATCACGGCGGCATGGTCGCAACGGTGCGGGCGCTGACGGGCACCGACCCGAAGGCGTACATCGGCGACTCCACCACCCCCGATGCGGTGCGCACCCGATCACTGGCGGAGGAGACCGCACGGGTCTTCCGCGCCCGGGTCGTCAACCCGCGGTGGATCGGTGCGATGCGCCGGCACGGTTACAAGGGCGCCTTCGAACTCGCCGCGACCGTCGACTACCTGTTCGGCTACGACGCCACTGCCGGTGTGGTCGAGGACTGGATGTACGAGTCGCTCGCACAGAACTACGCGCTCGACCCCGAGAACCAGCAGTTCCTCCGCGAAGCGAATCCGTGGGCGTTGCGCGGTATCGTCGAACGACTCACAGAGGCGGCCGATCGTGGACTGTGGGCCGAACCGGATCCCGAGACGATGAACAGACTGCAGCAGGCCTATCTCGACGTCGAGGGCGATCTCGAGGATCGGGGGTGAGGGTTCGGCTCATCGGGATCGGCCCCGGGGGCCCGGACGATCTCACGGTTGCGGCAGTGCACGCGCTCGAGAGCGTCGACGTCTTCCTCGTGCCCGACAAGAAGCGGGGCGTGGACGATCTCGTGGCGGTCCGCGAACAGATCCTGCGTCGGCACACCTCCGGCTCTCACCGGATGATCGTAGTGCCGGACCCGCCCCGAGACCGGAACCCGGAGCGCTACGGCGACGAGGTACGCGACTGGCACGCCGCCCGCGCCGAGGCGTACGAGACCGTTCTGCTCGAACAGGTTCGGGAGGACGAGACGGTCGGCTTCCTGGTCTGGGGCGATCCGAGCCTGTACGACAGCACGATCCGCGTCGTCGAACGCATCCTCGATCGTGGGAGGGTGCGCTTCGACTACGACGTCGTTCCCGGTGTCAGCAGTGTGCAACTGCTCGCGGCCCGACATCGTCTCGTGCTCAACACCATCGGTGGGCCGATCACCGTCACGACCGGCCGAAGACTGATGCAGGACGTTGCAGCGGGTGCGTCGAACATCGTGGTGATGCTCGACGGCGGCCTCGTCTGCGCCGACCTCGACGGGACCTGGAACATCTGGTGGGGTGCGAATCTGGGGACCGACGACGAAGAACTCGTCGCCGGCCCGCTCGCCGAGGTGCTCCCGGCGATCCGGGAGGCTCGTGCCCGGGCCAAGGGGGCCCGAGGCTGGGTGATGGACACCTATCTACTGCGACGAGGATGAGTTCGGGTCGCCCGGAACCGTTCCCCGCGCGTACCAGGCGCGGGCGTCGAGCGAGAACGGTCCCGACGGAAGAGCATCACGACAGGCGTCACGTACTGCAGCGCGGTGCCTTTCGGGCATCGACACCAGGTGCCGCCCGGCCGGTCCTACGCCGAACGTGAAGGGCTCCCAGAAGTCGGAGAAATCAGCGTAGTCCGCGCGTGCGGACAGGGCACCACCGATCACGTCGTCCAGGCCGGCACGGCGGAGCCGCTCGGCGATGTCGCCCTCGGTGGTACCGGCCAGCCTCGTCTCACCCGGAGACCCGGGCTCGACCGTTCCCACCGCGGCCCAGAAGATGCGGAGCATCGTCATCCCGCCGGCCGTGGTGTCCCACATGCATGCGGCGACGGTGCCGCCCGGGCGGGTCACCCGCACCATCTCGCGCACGCCCAGTTCGGGATCGTTCATGAATCCGAGGACCAGCGACGCCAGGGTGACGTCGAACGTTCCGTCCGGCCACGGCAGATTCTCGGCCACCCCGACGCGAACGTCGATCTCCGGTGCTATCTGCCGGCACGCCGCTGCGAACTGGGGAGCCGGGTCGATCGCCGCGACGTTCGCTGCGCCGACCCGGCCGACCAGTTCACGGGTCAGCCCACCCGGCCCGCAGCCCACGTCGCAGACCCGATGCCCGGCCCTCACCTCGCTCGCGTCCGCCAAGGCGGGCGCGAGCGTCGCTGCGTAACGGCCCATGAAACGGTTGTACTGTTCGGCCGGTCCGGCGAACTGCATATGCCCAACATATCGGCCCGATCGGTGGCCTCGTGGCGGTTCACATCGTCCTGATCGAGATCACTTCTCGTCGTCGTCCGAGCGCTCGACCACCTCGGGAGCGTTCTCCCGCGTTGCCATGCCGCCGTTGCGACCGTGATCGACCGGCCCCGGTGGGTCCTTGCGCACCTCGTCGTCCTTCTTCGACGTCGTCACTTCTACCTCCGTACGCTGGGCCGACTCGTGTCCGGACGGATACCCGCAGACGTGCACGCGCACACTTCGGGGTGGCGTCGGTGCTCCGGACCGGATTGACTGGACCCAACGACACAAGGAGGCAGCATGCAGATCCGTGACAGGGTTTTCGTCGTCACCGGTGGAGGCAACGGGATCGGACGCGATGTCGTCCTCGAACTCCTCGTGCGTGGCGCGCGGGTCGCGGCGATCGACCTCCGCACCGAGGCTCTCGACGGCACCCGCGCTCTGGCGGACGCCTATGTCGACCGTCTCACCACCCACACGGTCGACGTCTCCGATCGCGCCGCCGTCGAAGCCCTGGTGACCGAGGTGACCGCAGCACACGGGCGGGTTGACGGCGTCGCCAACGTCGCAGGCATCATCCAGAAGTTCGTCCCATTCGCGGACCTGCCGTACGACGAGATGAACAAGGTGCTCGACGTCAACTACTGGGGTGTCGTGCACATGTGCAAGGCGTTCCTCCCCGAGCTGCTGAGCCGTCCCGAGGCGAGCCTGCTCAACGTGTCGAGCATGGGTGCCTTCGTGCCGGTGCCGGGCCAGTCCGTCTACGGCGCGAGCAAGGCGGCGGTCAAACTGCTCACCGAAGGTCTGTACGCCGAACTGCGCATGACGAAGGTCGCGGTGACGCTGGTGTTCCCAGGCGCCGTCCGCACCGGCATCGCCGAGAACTCCGGTGCCGCCATCCCGGGACGCAGCACTGACGCCTCCGTCAAGATCACCTCGTCCGCCGAGGCAGCCCGCAGGATCGTCGACGCGATCGAGAAGGGCACCTTCCGGGTGTGCATCGGCAAGGACGCGACGATGCTCGACCTGCTCGCCAGGCTCATGCCGCGTCGCAGCATCGAGTTCCTGGCGAAGAAGATGGGCTCGCTCGTCGAGCGCTGACCTACCGGCGACCGGTCCGCAGCGGATGCGGCCGGGGCGGGACGTCCGTCGGCGACCGGCTCAGCACGATCGGCAACCACTGCGAGGTCATCACGATCATCACCAGCCATTCGGCGACCAACGCCACGGTCGGGTGATGCGGAGCGTTCGTGATCATTCCCGCCTGCGACCAGTACGCCAACAGCCCGAAGAACGACGACAGCCCCGAGCCGAGCATCGCGAGCGACGCCAGCTTCCATCGTCGCAGCCACAACGCCAGCGTCGAGATCACCACCCCGAACACGAGGGCCAGGGCCGCGAAGATCCGCAGCGGCACCGCCACGGGTGCGGTGTCGCCGAACCAACTACCGAAGACCGTCCACGACCACGCCGACGACGTCTGCGGAAGCACCATGCACACCGTCAGGACGACGACGCAGATCGCCAGGACCCGTCCGCGGCGACCGGCGTCGAACTCCCCGGCGACCTTCTTCTCGATCCGGGCGAAGTCGTTCCGATAGGCCGACAGGTCCGCGCTCGTACCGTCCGCGCTCATGCCTCGACCTCTCCGTTCCGACACATGGGTGGCCATTATGCGCCGCACACCGATGTGACCTCGCTCATGTCGTCCACCTGCGATTATGCTCCGACACATGTGTCCGGAGCGGTGCCGGTGTGGCGCCGTGGTGCACCGGGTATCGCCCCTTACGAACCCGATCGAGGGAGGGCGAGAATGCCGGACCAGGACCAGTACCGCATGCAGCACCCGGGAGAGCAGCACCCCGTTCCGCCGCTCGAGGAGCAACCGGAGATCGCCTACCCCGGCGCGACCGCCGAACTCGCCCCGGCCTACGTCTTCCTCGCCTCCCAGGAGTCGAGCTACATCACCGGGGAGACCATCGCCGTCACCGGCGGAGTCCCGTTCACCTGAGAATCAGAGCGCGAAATGGTCATCGGAGCGCGTAACAGCGCGCATCGATGACCATTTCGCGCCCCGGAGTTCACGAGGCCTGCATGTCGAGCAATTCCGACACCGTCACGAACCGGTAGCCCTCGGCGCGCAGGCCGTCGACGATCCCGGGAATCGCCTCCAGCGACGCTGTCCGGGAGGGGTACATGACGTGCAGCAGGATGATCGAGCCGGGACGGGTCTCGTCGAGTGCGGTCTGCACGATCGTCTCGGTGTCGGACGCATCGGAATCCGGTTCGACGTCCCACATCACGGTGGTCCGGTCGTGCTGGTCGAGATAGCGGGGGAGCGCGACGAGCTTCTTGCCGTAGGGCGGGCGGAAGGTGATCTCCCCGTCGAACCCGGTCTCGCGAATCGCGGCGTCGGTGCGCTCGATCTCCTCGGCCACCGTGCCGCTGCCGACGAGCATCATCCTGCGGTGCGTCGCGGTGTGATTACCGAGTTCGTGCCCGGCCTCGACGATGGCCCGGCCCAGCTCCGGTCGTTGTTCGAGTTCCGAGCCGGTGACGTAGAAGGTGGCGGGGACGTCGGCGTCCTCGAGGGTCTGCAGGACCTGCGGGGTGAGGACGCTCGGGCCGTCGTCGAGGGTCAGCGAGACCACCTTCTCGGGTGTCTCCACCCTATGGACGAGTGCCCCGAACAGCTGGAAGGTGCGGGAGTTCGAAAGCTGGAAGATCGCGACGGCGACGACGACCAGCACCACGAGTACGGCGGATACGACGACGAGGGTTCTTCGGCGAGATGCCATTCGGACATGGTGCCTCATCCGGTGTCGATGGGTGGAGGACGCCCGGTTGCGCCGTTCCGGGACCGACGCCGGGTCTTGCACTGTTCGTAGCGACGTAGGGAACAACGGTGCGAATCCGTGGCTGTCCCGCAACTGTCACCGAGGAGTGATCCCCCAATAGCATGGTCACGGCCCACAGGGGTTGGAAGGCCGGGGCGAGCGTCGATCCGGGAGCCAGGACACCTGCGTCGCCGAAGCAGGACCCACGAGGATGGACATGAACAATTCGATATCGACCGTCCGCAAGGGCGGAATTCGGCGCTGCGCGCAGCCGGCGCACTGCTAGCGGCGGCGTTGGCCGTCTCCGGTTGCTCGTCGAGTGACGACACATCCGGGACAGTCGAACAGGACACCGCGGCATCGGTCTACCCGCTCACCATCGAGAACTGCGGCAGGACGCTCACCATCGACGCGCCACCACAGCGGGCGGTGTCCCTGAATCAGGGATCCACCGAGATCCTGCGGTCGCTCGGTCTCGCCGACCGCGTGGTCGGCACCGCGACCTGGACCGATCCCGTTCGGGAGAATCTCGCCGACGAGAACGCGAAGGTTCCGCGTCTGTCCGACAACAAGCCGTCCTTCGAGGTTGTGCTCGACACGGAACCGGATAGTGGGTGCAGATGTACGACATCCTCGAGAAGACCATGGCCGAGGCCACCGGCATCGAGCCGAATCCGGACTTCCCCACCGGGCCGGCCTACCACCTGATGGGCTTCGACATCGAGGTGTTCACCCCGATCTTCGTCATGAGCCGTATCACCGGGTGGACTGCGCACATCATCGCGCAAGGTGAGTCCAACGCCCTCATCCGTCCGCTGAGCGAATACACGGGGGTGCCGCAGAGGTCGATCGTGGCCTGACACCCGCTCGAACTGCATCCCGGGATATTTCCGTCACCGTCTCCTGACCCCGGGATGCTTCCGATCGGGCCCGCAGCGTTCAACGCTGCGGGCCCAATCGTTTGCGGTCATGTCATGCGATGCGCTTCGTCGCCAACTCCGCGCCTCGGACCAGGGATTCGAGCTTGGCCCACGCGATCTGAGGATGAATGCGTCCGCCGAGTCCGCAGTCGGTGGAGGCGACCACATTCTCGGCACCGACGAGATTCGCGAAACGTTCGATGCGGTCGGCGACGAGTTCGGGATGTTCGACGACGTTCGTCGCGTGGCTGATGACGCCGGGCACGATCTGCTTCCCGTCGGGAAGCTCCACGTCCTCCCACACCCGCCACTCGTGTTCGTGACGGACGTTGGCGGCCTCGAACGAGTACGACCCGGCGTCGATGTCGAGCATGGTTTCGACGAGGTACTTGAACTCGAGATCGGTGGTGTGCGGGCCGTGCCAACTGCCCCAGCACAGATGGAAGCGGATCCGGTCCTGGGGCAGACCCCGCAGGGCGTAGTTCAGCGCTTCCACCCGGATGCGGGTGAAAGCCAGGTAGTCCTCGACCGTCGGCTCGGGGTTGATCTGGTCCCAGTTCTCGGCGATGGACGGGTCGTCGATCTGCAGGATCAGACCGGCGTCGATGATCGCTTCGTACTCCTCGCGCATGGCATCCGCGCATGCCCAGATGAATTCTTCCTCGGTTGCGTAGTGCTCGTTGCCGATCCGCGAGGCGCTACCCGGTGACAAGGAAGTCATGAAACCGTTCTCGACCCCTGCGGCCGCCAGCGCGGACTTCAGATTCGCGATGTCCGACGCGATGGCGTCGTGGCCGATATAGGTGACCGGTCCGGTCGCAGTAGGGAAGAGGGGTGCCTCCTTCCCGATCGACACCCCGCTGTCGGGATCGCCGTAGGCCTCAGCGAACAGCGTCCAGTCGCGCCGGTCGGGAAAGGTGGTCAGACGCACGTTGCCGGGTGTCGACCGGATCGGTGTACTGCCGAACGGTCCTCCGTCGGTCAACTGGAGACCGGACAGGCGCTGGAACGAGTACGACCACCAGGCACCGTAATCGACGGTCGAGGACATGGCCTTGCCGTACTCGCCGTCGCCGGGAGTGCAGATGCCGAGGTCGACCTGGCGCCGAACCAGCGCGGTCACCTCGTTGCCGAGCAACTGTGCGAACTCCTCGGAGGTATCGAGGCGAAAGCCGTCTGCCGCTTCTCGTCGTGCTCGGTTGGCTTCGACGAGGGCAGTGGTGCGCGGGAGACTTCCCGCATGGGTGGTGCGAATGCGAGGGGTGGACATTGTCGATGACCTTCTTCGTAGTGCGGTAGTTATCGGTTCAGCTCGGCGCGCACGGTGGCGGCAGCGGCGACGAGATTCGCCAGTGAGGCCGTGACCTCCGTCGTGCCGCGGGTCTTGAGCCCGCAGTCCGGGTTGACCCACAGTCGCTCGGCGGGCACCGCCTGCAGAGCCTTGCGCAACAGTGCTGTGATCTCGTCCTCGCTCGGGACCCGCGGCGAATGGATGTCGTACACGCCGGGGCCCACGCCGAGGTCGAATCCCGCGGCGTCGAGATCGTCGAGGACCTCCATGCGCGAGCGGGCCGCTTCGATGGACGTGACGTCGGCGTCGAGTTCGGCGATCGCCTCGATCACCTCTCCGAACTCCGAATAGCACAGGTGGGTGTGGATCTGCGTGGAGTCGGCGACACCGGATGTCGCCAACCGGAACGCACCGACCGCCCACTTCAGGTAGTCGGGTTGTTCCGACGCGCGCAGCGGCAGGAGTTCACGAAGCGCAGGCTCGTCGACCTGGATGATGCGCACCCCGGCGGCCTGCAGGTCCACCGTCTCGTCGCGGATCGCGAGCGCGATCTGGTCGGCGGTCTCGGCGAGCGGCTGATCGTCGCGGACGAACGACCACGCCAGGATCGTGACAGGGCCCGTGAGCATGCCTTTGACCGGCTTGTCCGTGAGAGACTGGGCGTGGACGATCCACTCGACGGTCATCGGTGCACGGCGTGCGACGTCACCGTAGAGGATCGGCGGCCGCACACACCGCGTGCCGTAGGACTGCACCCAACCGTTGGTGGTGGCGAAGAACCCGTCGAGCTGCTCGGCGAAGTACTGCACCATGTCGTTGCGTTCGGGCTCGCCGTGCACCAGCACATCGAGTCCCAGCTTCTCCTGCAGCGCAACCACGTCGGCGATCTCGTCGCGCATCCGACGCACGTACTCGCCGTGGTCGATCTCACCCGTGCGCAACGCTGCACGGGCCACGCGGATGCGGGCCGTCTGTGGGTACGAGCCGATCGTGGTCGTCGGCAACAGTGGCAGATCGAGATGGCGACGCTGGATCTCACGCCGTCGATCGGCAGGGGTGCGGGTGCGGTCGGTGCAGATCGAGGCAAGGACACCTCGCACCCGATCGTTGCGTAGACGCGGATCCGAGGCCCGCATCTGCGCGGCGGTACGGGCAGCGGCGAGTTCGTCGGTGACGGCGTCGCATCCCGTACGCAGAGCGGTGGCGAGAGTGACGATCTCCGAGACCTTCTCGCTGCCGAAGGCCAACCACGTGCGCAGCGATGCGTCGAGATCCGGTTCGGCATCGATCGTGTACGGCACGTGCAACAGTGAGCACGACGACGACACCGCAACGGCGGCGGCGGAACCGAGCAGGGTGGCCAGCGTCGACAAGGCCTGTTCGAGGTCGGTGCGCCAGACGTTGCGGCCGTCGACGACGCCGGCGACGATGAGCTTGTCGGCGAGCTCGGGCAGGCCTGCGATTCCGGTGGTGCTACCGGCTACCAGGTCGACGGCTAGACCTTCGACTCCGGTGCGTGCGAGCCGCTCGAGCGCCGGCCCGAGGCTGCCGAAGTACGACGCGACGAGAATCGACGGCCGCTTCGGTGCCTGCACCAGGGCGTTGTACACCCGTCCGATCGCATCGAGGGCAGGTGAGTCGAGGTCGCGGACCAACGCCGGTTCGTCGAGCTGTACCCAGTCGACCCCGGTGTCGGCGAGCTGCGCCAACAGGTCCAGATAGAGGGGAACGAGCTCGTCGACGCGGCCGAGCAGCGGTCCTTGCCCGTCGACGGGCTTCGACAGCAGCAGGAAGGTCAGTGGACCCAGGACGACGGGGCGAGCGGGCACACCGAGCTCGCGTGCCTGCGCGATCTCACCCAGAATCTTTGTGGCATCGAGTTCGAAGACGGTGTCGGGTCCGATCTCGGGGACGAGGTAGTGGTAGTTGGTGTCGAACCACTTGGTCATCTCGAGTGGGGCGATATCGTCGGTGCCGCGTGCCGCGGCGAAATAACGGTCGAGGTCGTCGGCGATATCCGCGACCCGGGCAGGCAACGCCCCGAGCATGACTGCTGTGTCGAGGACGTGGTCGTAGAACGAGAACGTTCCGACCGGGATCGAGTCCAGCCCGGCTGTGTGTTGACGTGACCACGTGTCGGCGCGCAGTTGTGCGGCAACCGATTCCAGGCCACTGCGGTCGAGGCGCCCGGCCCAGTAGGCTTCGGTGGCCTTCTTCAGTTCGCGGTTCGGTCCGATGCGTGCGGAGCCGAGCACGGTGGCGGTGAATGAGGATGCTGTCGGAGCAGACATCAGGTTTTCTCCGGTGTTCGTCGCTGGGTGGTCTACCGCCCGATGAACGCGCATCCCGATACGAGCCCCGTGTTCTCGACCTGTGGTCGAGGTGTTGCCGATCGGCGCGCGCCCATTCCACGAGGCGGCATACCGTCGGGCACGGCGTGCCCGACACGATCGGCAGGTCTTCGGACTCGCAGGCACCCATTCCCGATTCCGTCGGGATGGACCTAGTGGCCGTCGCTTCCCGGACCTGGTGGTCCAGTGCTTGGTGACGGCGGTCGTTCCTGCATACCGCTGCGGGACAGTCCCGGATTCCCACCGGGTTCCCTCTCACACCCGATACCTGTCGGCATCGGGTGCTTCGGCGCGCACACGAGGTCTTCGGGGCTCCTCACGACGACATGCGGCGAACCGATCGCAGCGCCGACTATACAAGGATCGCCTCCTTCCTCGGCGTGCGTGGGCTCGACGACGCTCTACCAAGTCCGGAATGCGTTCCTCTGTATACGAACTCGGGAGTGTGAGGATTGCCCGGTCGGCTCGGATCCGGTGGCAGGATCCGAGCCGCCGGGCCGGAGACAGCGAGACTCAGCCGGTCGCGGAGGTCCCCTCGGGGGAGTGCTCGGGCGGACGCCGGCGCCGCAGCAGACCGACCGCGACGTCGACGAGCAGGAATGCGAGCAGGCTCAGTCCCAGCAGCGGAGCGAACCACCCGACGGTCACCGCAGCAGCGACCACCGCGACGACGGTGACCGGGTGCAGGCGTCGCCACGTCCCACGCAGCGGTGGGCGCGCCACCCGACGCGATCCGCGGGTGGGGCGACGCTGCCACCACAGCTGGTAGCCGCGCACGATGACCGTGCCCAACGCGACCGCGAGAGCGAGCAATACCAGCTGGTTGAGCAGCCCGAACAAGATGCCCATGTGCAGGGCGATGCCCCAGGTGGTGAGCTGGGCGGCCAGCGGCCAGTCCGCGAACGTGTTGGTGGCGGTCACCGCCCCGGTGGCCGGGTCGATCGCGACCGCGTCGGTGACGAACTGCCAGGGCTGGCGGGTTTCGGTGACGGTGACGGCAGTGTGGCCGTCGGCCGGGATGCTCATCTCGACGTGTTCGGTCACCCGATGCTCGGCAGCGGCGGCAAGGACGCGGTCCAGAGCGCCGACGTTGCGATCGAGTGCGCCCGTATCGGTAACAGCGGCAGTATGGCCGTCGTGGCCGTCGTGGCCGTCGTGGCCGTCGTGTCCACCGGCTGCAGGCGCGGTGTCCGAGACGCCGAGGGTAGTATCGAGCGTCGGGGTGGTCCAGCTCAACGCGGTACGCAACTCGCCCACATTCGCCCCGGCATATGTGGACCAGGTCAACCCGGTGGCCGACAGGAAGATCAAGCCGACCGCGATCCACAGGCCGGTGGTGCCGTGCCAGCCGAGGGTGCGGTTGCGGCCCCGCGCGCCGCGGTCGAAGGTCAGCAGTCGCGCCGACTGCCGGGTGCGGGTGCGCTGGGTGCGGTAGCGCTGCACCCACAGGTACACCCCGCCCAGAGCGATGACCCACAACCAGGAGGCGGCCAGCTCGCTGTAGATCCGGCCGGGCTCACCCAGATGCAGGTGCCGGTGCAGCTGGGAAATCCAGGTGCGTACCGGCAGCGCGCTGCTACTGCCGTAGACCACCGACTGACCGGTCGACGAGGCGGTCGCGGGATCGATGAACACGGCAGTGCGCTCGGATTCACCGAGGGACGGATCGGTGAACAGCACCCGGGTGGTCTCACCGACCTCGGATGCGGGGCGTACCGCTGAGACGGTCAGGTCCGGGCGTAGCTGCTGGGCGGCGCGGACCTGCTCGGCGACCGGCAGTGCCGGACCGGTGGAATCGACGTGCAGCAGGTCGCGGTAGAGCACCTGTTCGAGGGTCGGGGCGATCGCGTAGAGGCCCCCGCTGATCGTCGCGATCAGCAGGAACGGGGCCACCAGGATCCCGGCGTAGAAGTGCAGCCGCATGATCAGCGGCCGCATGCTGCGCGGCGGTGAAGAATCCTGCGCCGCAGCCCGGGCGGGCTCGGCGGCGGAACTGTCCGCGGCGATGGTGCCGCGGTCGAGTTCGGGAACAGACATGAGTGTGTCTCGATTCGGCTGTCGTGAGGTGCTCACCGTGTGCGCGTTTCTCGGCGGTGTCCGTGCAGGAGCACGGGCACCGCTGGAGATGCGGTCGGTGAGGCGACCGTCAGGAAAGGCGGGCATCGAGGGGACTTGGCAGATCGAATCCGGTCGATGCCGCTGAGGGCACGCACGCCATACACTCGGCACCCCAGCACGGGGCGAAGGCAGGACGGCGGAAGAAGAATGTCGGACCCACCCGTCGGCGATCGCGTGCTCTCCCGCGCCGGGGACGGCGCAGCAGGCGGATCGGGTAGGGAGGCCGACTACGCCGCGGTCGGCGGTCCGCGGGTACCGGCGGCGGCGCCGGCCAGCAACCACAACGACAGCGTCGCCCGATAGAGCGGGGTCGCCGACCAGACCACGGTCTGCGCAGGCGGGACAGAAACGAGCACCAGCATCACGCGGGTGAACGCCCCCAACACGTGCAGGCACGCACCTTCGACGGCGCGCACCGCAGCGGCGGAGACCGCAACAGCGGCAAGGTGGGCGGCGATCATCGCGGGCGACAGTTCCAGCCCGTGCGCGTGGTCGTCGACCACCGAGAGGGTGGTGTGCCCGACCACCTGTCCGGCAGTCAGTGCCGCGAGGAGAAACACCCAGTTCCGATCGCGCACGGTGACGGCGGCGACCGCGGCACCGATGCCGGCGCACGCCGCCAGCAGCAACACCACCGCCGACTGGCTCGGCGACATCCCGCCACCGGCCACACCATGGGCGGCGATACTCACCGCCCCCGACACCGACCCCACGGCAGCACCGCGCACCTGCGCAAGCACCGGCATCCGTGAGTCCACCCCGCGAGGATAGCGTTGATTCCCCTCGGGTCTCTTCTCCGGTGCCGGGACAGGGCCGGGCGATGACGTCGGTCTCCCGCACAGCGGTGGTACCGGCGTCGAACAGGACACAACCGCTACGCCGTTCGAATGGCGTTGCGCCACCACCGACCTGCACCGTCCCCGGCTCCTACTTCGGCCGAGCCGGGAATTCGGGCATGGTCGGCTCCTGCTAGCCTCAGTTCGTCCATCACGATGGGATCCGAGGAAGCCGGTGTGAATCCGGCGCGGTACCGCCACTGTGAGCGGCGCTTCGACAAGCGTCTGCGAGCCAGATACTCACCCCATTCGTACCTTTCAGCATCGGGGCGGCCTACCCCGAGAAAGGCTGCGCGAAGCCGTGCACCCATCTCTCTCCCATTCTGTCTCCGCTGTACCTCCTCGGCGTCCGGATCCTGTCGAAGGGCGCGCCATCGCGATCGCCCACGCACCGGGAATCAGTGATCAGGTCGCTGCGACCCGCACCTTCCATGCCTTGATCCGGCCCGAGTGCCGATTCCCCCAGCGCATCGAAAGGACGGCCGTCGCATGACTCCGCTGAACCGTCGGACGCTGAGCGTCGCCGCCGCATGTCTGACGCTGATCAGCGCGAGCGCATGTGGCGCAGACGAGGAGAACGCCGCGTCGGCCGACTCCATGACCGTCGAGAACTGCGGGATCGACGTCACCGTGGAAGCGCCACCGGAACGCGTGTATGCCGCCTACCAGCCGGCCATCGAGATTGCGCATGCGCTGGGCATCAGCGACCGCCTGATCGAGACCGCCTTCCTCGATGCTCAGGTGTTGCCCGAGTACGCAGATGCCCAGGAGCAGGTGCCGTACGTCGAGAAGCTCCCCAGTCGTGAGGCGCTTCTGGCCACCGGGCCCGACTTCATCCTGTCGGGGTACAACAACGTGTTCACCGAGGACGGCGCCGGCGACGAGAGCTTCGGCACGCGGGCGAGTCTGACCCGGCTCGGCATACAGAGCTGGATCCTCAGCCCGCTGTGCCCCAGCGCGGACGGACTGTCGGACGAGGCGATCGACCCCGCCACCGTGAGCGTCGAGACGATCTATGACGACCTGCGCGACCTCGGAGCCCTGTTCGACGTCGAGGAGCGCGCCGAGGAGGTCATTGCCGATCAACAGCAGCGCATCGCGGCGGTCGACCAGGTGCTGGCCGGGGCGGACCGCCCGAGCGTCGCGATCGTCCTACTCGATGAGGGCGGTGGCATCCGCGTCGCCGGTGGCATCGACTTCGGTACCCGGATCATCGCGCAGGCCGGGGGCGTGAACGCCTTCGCCGACCTCGTCGAGCGACGCCACGTCGCGATCGACCTCGAAGAGCTGATCCGTCGCGACCCCGATGTCATCTTGACCAGCACCTGCTGCGACGCCTCCTATACCCGCCAGGACGGCGCCGAGGAGGCGCAGACGATCGTGCAGAACCCGGCGCTCGCGGGCCTGTCGGCGGTGCAGAACGGTGCCGTGCATCCCTTCCTGTTCGCTGACCGCGCCGCCGGAGTCCGCATCGCCCATGCAATCGAGCTACTGGCTTCGCTGCTGCACCCCGACCTGGCCCCGGCCATCCAGGACGAGACCGGACAAGACGGGGGCGAGTGAGGTAGGCGGTGACGACGGCGGCAACGACCCCGGAGCGGTCTGCGGACGGTCCGGCCCCGGCTGCCGGCGCGCCTGTCGTGCGCTCCGGCCTGCTGAGCGGCAACCGTACTCGCCTACTCGGGCTCGCGGTGGCCACGGCTGTTCTGGTGGCCGTGACCCTCGGCTCGGTCCTGCTCGGCACCCTGCCGGTCGGCCTCTCCGACGTGGTCGGGGCCGTTACAGATTCGGCGGACAGTGGCGTCGAGCGTGCGGTGCGATATATCCGCATCCCGCGGACCGTGACCGGATTGCTGGCCGGGATGGCGCTCGGCCTCGCCGGCGTGGTGATGCAAGGTCTGACCCGCAACCCCTTGGCGGGACCCGGACTGTTGGGCATCAACGCCGGCGCGGCGCTGGCGGTGGTTTCGGCGATGGTCGGTCTCGGCATCACGAGCGCTGCCGGTTACGTGTGGTTCGCCTTCGCAGGAGCTGCGGTGGCCGCCGTCTTCGTCTACATGCTCGGCTCGCTCGGTCCGGGTGGTGCCACACCGGTGAAGCTCGCTCTGGCCGGGTCGGCGTTGACCGCGCTCCTGGGCGCGGTCACCACGATGATCACCCTCCAGGACGCCTCCACGATGGAGGACTTCCGCTATTGGGTCGTGGGATCGTTGACCCGTTCGGACAGTGACGCTTTGGCCGCGGTAGCGCCGTTCATCGCCGTCGGTGTCGTCCTGGCTGTTGGCCTGACCCGCGCGTTGAATGCTCTGGCTCTGGGTGAGGATCTCGCCCGCAGCCTCGGTGCCCGTGTGTGGGTCGACCGCATCGCGGGGGCTCTCGCTGTGGTTCTGCTTGCGGGTGGCGCCACCGCTATCGCAGGTCCGGTCGGGTTCATCGGGCTCGTGGTACCCCACATCGCACGGATGATCACGGGCTCGGACTACCGCTGGGTGCTCGCCTGGACCATCGTGCTCGCGCCCATGCTGCTGCTGATCGCCGACATCCTCGGACGACTCCTGGTCCAACCCGAACAGCTGCAGGTCGGGATCATCACCGGCCTGGTCGGCGCCCCGTTCTTCCTCTACCTGGTCCGCAACCGCAAGGTGGTCGGCACATGAGTTCGCCGGTGCGCCGCGGTCCAACCCGCGACACGCTCCTGGTGGCCCCGCGAGGTACCCCGGTCTCCTTTCGGATCAGTCGCTCCTCGGTGCTGCTCACCGTCCTCGCCGGCGTGGCCGCCGTTGCGGTCGCCACGGCTTCCTTGGTCCTCGGGGTGTACCCGATCTCGGTTTCCGGCGCCGTCACCATCGTGGGAGGCGGAGGCACCCTCATCGAGCGCGAGGTCGTGCTGGGCGACCGCCTGCCCCGGGCACTGACCGGGCTCGGTGTCGGCGCGGCTTTTGCGCTCTCGGGGGCCATATTGCAGCGCATCGCCGCCAATCCGCTCGTCAGCCCCGACATCATCGGCATCAATTCCGGGGCGGCGATGGGCGCATTGACCGTGCTGCTTGTCGTGGGGGGCAGCGGTCTGCAGCTCGTGTTCGGTGCGCTGGCCGGCGCGGTCCTCGCTGCGCTGATGATCGTGCTCATCGCTTACCGGCGCGGTCTGCACGGCTTCCGGCTGGTGCTGGTCGGGATCGGTGTCGCGGCGATGCTTTCCTCCGCTATCTCCTATCTGCTCACCCGTTCCGACATCCACCGAGCCATGAGTGCCGCTGCCTGGCTGACCGGCAGCCTGGCCAATCGGAGCGGGCTGCACGTGACCATCATTGTCATCGCGCTGGCGGCGACGGTCCCGGTGCTGATCGTGGAGTCGCGGCACCTGCGGCTGCTCGAGCTCGGCGACGATCTCACCCGCACCCTGACCGGAGCCGGTCAAGGCCGCAAGGTGTTGCTGCTGCTGATTGCAGTGGTCCTCGCCGCGATGGCGACCGCAGCTGCCGGACCCATCGGTTTCGTCGCGCTGGTGGCGCCGCAGATCACCCGCCGCATCCTCGCCGAGCGGCAGATCGGCCTTGCGCCCTCTGCCGCCGTCGGCGCCCTTCTGGTGGTCGGCGCCGATCTGGCGGGCCGTTCGATCTTCGCGCCGTCGGAGATGCCCGTCGGAGTCCTCACGGCGATCCTCGGAGCGCCGGTCCTGCTCTATCTCCTCGCCCGCGCCCACCGCATCGGAGCCGCCGGATGACACCGCAGCCAGCACACGCGAACCGGTCGGTCTCGTTGACGACCGAGCAGCTCAGCCTGGGCTACGGCTCCTCGCTGATCGTCGACCAGGTGAGCACGAGCCTGCCTGCCGGCCGTATCACGGCGATCGTCGGACCCAACGGGTGCGGCAAGTCGACCCTGTTGCGGGGCCTGGCCCGCCTGTTGTCGCCGCAGCACGGCCGAGTCCTTCTGGACGGTACCGAGCTCACCGAGATGCCGGCGCGCACGCTGGCCCGCGCCCTCGGTCTGCTGCCGCAGCAGCCCCTTGCCCCGGACGGCATCACCGTCGCCGATCTCGTCGGCCGGGGCCGGCATCCCCATCAACGGTGGTTCCGACAGTGGAGTGCCGAAGACGAGCGGGCGGTGGCCGCCGCACTGGCGGCGACCGGCGTCGACCAGCTGGCCGAGAGCCCGATCGAAGAACTGTCCGGCGGCCAACGCCAACGCGTGTGGATCGCGCTGGCGTTGGCCCAGGATCCCGACATCATGCTGCTCGACGAGCCCACGACCTTCCTCGACCTGGCCCATCAGATCGAGGTGCTCGATCTGCTCGCTTCCCTCAACCACCGGCTCGGACGCACCATCGTGCTGGTGTTGCACGATCTCAACATGGCCAGTCGCTATGCCCATCACCTTGTGGCGATGCGAGCGGGGACGCTGGTGACCGCCGGACCGCCCAGCGAAGTCATCACTTCCGAGATGGTGCGCGACGTCTTCGGTGTGGAGGCCACCGTGATCACCGATCCCGTCGCAGGCACACCGCTGGTCCTGCCCCACCGGTCGGTCGACATCGAGGCCGCCCGGTGACCGGGCGCGTTCTGCCTTCGCGGACGGACCGCTCCGCGCCGGACCTCGGTCGGCGCCCGGCTTCACACTCATGTGTGTCGGAAGCCCCTACCTGTGCGATCGCGTGGATCGGGTTCCAGCCCCAGAAATTCCGCGGATGCGGTCCCACGCCTCGAGGTGTTCCCAGACCGGTTCATCGGTCAACTGTTCGGTGTTGGTGAGTAACGGGGTGGGAGCATGATCGTGAGCATCTGCTCGTCCCGGCTGTTGAACATGCGCAGCCCCCATGAGGTGACGGTGTCGTCCCTGCCGATCCTGCGGTACAACTCGGCGCGACCGCAGCGGCGGATCCGACCGAGTTCCGGCCCACTCGCGGTGTGTTCGCCGATGCAGAGAGGGAAGTGCCACCGATCGAAGTCGACGGTGACGTACCCGTCGTACATCCCGATCTTCTTCGGTGCGTTCGGGGCCGCGACCTCCAGTGCCGAGCCTTCGATGAGCAGACCGAACCACATGTCGTTCCAATAGTTCTCGGGATCGAACACGACTGTCACGGCATCTCCTTCGAGCGGTCGTCCGGCGGGGTGGGGAAGACGCAGTCGCCGCAGACCCCGCCGGTTGGTGTGCGGTAGTAAAGACAGCAACTACGGCGACGGCCGGTCGCCGGGTCCACAGTGTCCGCCAGACGCGGATCGGACAGAAGGTCATCGACGAGAGGCTGTGCATCGGAACCGATCACCCGACCGGCCCCGATCAGAGCGGATGCCGCGTTGCCCCACAACAGGCCGGCCGCGACCACGTCGCGCCACGCATGGACGAGAGGTTCGATCTGCCGGTCGAGGACTTCCACCACGATGTCGTCGCCGAATCCGGGTTCGATGGTGTGCAAGTGCAGCCCGGCGTCGTTGCGCCACAGGAGTTGCTCGGGATCGAGCCGAATGCACCGTCCGGAATCGACGACGGAACCCATCGCCACCGACCACACGCGTGCGACGTATCCGAAGAAGAGGGTCGATGCTGCCACGCGCGGTTCGGCGGTCCCCATTCGCGCGGCGATATCGGCCACCAGGGCGTCGCGGGTCGCGGGGTCAGTCAGATCTGCGGTAGGACGCCATCTGTCGTCGGCAGGGCCCGTACTCACGCGGAAGTACGGGCTCCACACTGTGATTCGCTCGAGAGTCCCGATCGCATCAGACACAATTGTTCTCCGATTCCAGATCGAACACCATCCTACGAGGATCGAACCGCATGCGTCCGCGATCGAATGCATCTCCGATAAAGCCGGATTCGGCGAGAGCAGCGGGAGTGTCGCATGTCAGTGTGCGATCTGTTTCGAGCAGCCACATCCGGTCGGACACCCGTAGTGCGAGTTCGAGTTCGTGGGTGGACATGACGACCGCCAGATTCTGCTCGCGCGCCAGGCGTCCGAGCACGTCGACGAGTTCACCCCGTCGAGCAACGTTCACCTTCGAAGCGATCTCCGTGACCGTCCTGCCACGGAAGGCACGACGACGGGCGTGGCCGATGGTCGGATCGCGTAGTTCCACGCCGGTGGAGGTCACAGTGCCGCTCCCAGTGTTCCACGCCGTGAACGAATCAGGACGGCGATGACCACGGGCGCCTCCACGATGGGCGTGACGGCATTGAGGGGGAACACGGTGGCCCCGAGCGCCGCGGCGATCACCACACCGGCGCGGCCGAGTCCGGCCAGCCCCGCGGTGAACCCGCCGACGCCGCCACCCACGAGCCAGGTCGGGGCGTCGGCCGCCTGCGCGACCACGGCTTCGAAATCGGCGTCGACTATCCGGACTTGTCGGGAAAGTAGTCGACCGAGGCATCGAAGTCGGTGATGCACTCGTCCGAGGCGTCGTTCTCGGTGTCGGAACCCGCCGTCGAACATCCGGCGAGCAGAAGGCTCGAGGAGGTCAACGCGACAAGGAGCTTCGGGAAGGCTGCGCGTACACGCACGGCGATTACACCCTCTCTCGGGGAAGTCCGCCCCGGGCAAGGAGGTACGGCGACGTGAGTATCTGGCTCCCGGAGATCGCTCTACCGGTCACAGTGGCGGGACCGCGCCGGAATCACACCGACTTCCTCGTGCGTCGTCGCAATGACGGTGCCGAAATTAGCACACGGAACGAAAAGTCTTCACGGGCCGGTCGTCCGCACCTTCGTCCACCGCTGCGTGTCGGGGTCGAAGGAGACGAGTCCCGTCCGCTCGAACTCGTCGAGCCACCCCCGCATCGGCCACCACCCCCAACGCTGGTGGAACAGCGCGGCATTGGTGAGGATGTCGTCGAGATGCCCGACCGGCGGGCTCGACACCGGGTGGTACTGGTGGAAGGCATGGGCGCCGCCGACCCAGGCCATCGGGACTCCGGCACGGGCGGCCTTCTGTCCGAAATCGGTGTCCTCGCCGCCGTATCCGCTGTATGCGGTGCAGAACCCGCCGATGCGGTCCCACACGAGCGACCGGGACGCGAACGACAGCGACCAGAACAATTCGTGTCTATCGTCCAGCACGATCTCACCCGAGGAGGGGAACGGACGGGCCGGATGCGGATCGATCGCGTCGCCCAGCCGGTCGAGGTCGTAGCCGTCGGCGCCCGGTTCGGACAGATAGGTGACCGGACCGTTGAGCAGCGCAGCCGGGTGCCGGCCGGCCGCCTCGGCGTACCGTTCGATCAGGTCGGGAGCCGGAATGCAGTCGACGTCGAGGAAGACGAGCAGATCTGACGACGCCGTCCGCGCACCCAGATTCCGTGCCTCTCCGACCGGCAGTTTCGCGGAGTCGACGTCCATCTCCACTACTCGCGCCGACGAGCCGGCCGTGGCGACGACCTCCGTGACCTCCGGGTCACCCATCGCGACAACGATGTGCTCGTCAGGTGTCCGGGTGCTGCGTGCGAGGCCGTCGAGTTGGCGTCGCAGATGCGTGCCGCGACCCGCGGCGACCGTGACGACCGAGACGGTCACGATCGCTCCGCCAGGTCGTCCAGGATCGCCGCCGCGCGCGCCGCGGCACCGTCGACCTGCCAGCGTTTCCATTCGACGGGGTCGAGGCCGCGTGCTCGCTCGATCAGTTCGGGCCAGCGGTCCGGGTCGGGCCACCCGTCGAGACCCACCGCCAGTCCGGCCTTCTCCAAAGCCGTTGCGGTGGAACGTTGTTCGTCGAACGGACGGGGTTCGGCGATCACGACCGCAGGTCGCGCGGCGGCCGCGATGTCGGCGACGGTGTTCTGTCCCGCACGCCCGATCACGACGTCGGCGCCGGTGAGGACGGGCCACGGATCGTCGACCCACGGACCGCCCGCGACACCGAGACCCTCCCACACGTACTGGGGGTAGCGTGACGAGAACCGGTGCAGATCGTCGACGGTGATCGACGATCCGCCGCTGCCGCTCATGGCGAGGACCCTCGGCTTCTCACCGGCTGTGCGGGTGGGAGACGGGCGTCCGTCGAAACGGCTGATCCCGCCGACGTACGAGGTGACGTACGAGCGCAGCCAGTGCGGATCGTAGACGTCCTGCGACCACGGTGCGATGAGATGGTCGGCGACGCGATAGGCCAGCGTGTGGGCGGTATCGGTGCGCTCGCCCGGCATCGCGAGCACCACGACGGGGATCCCGTACAAGCGGGCGAGGAGCGTCACCTCCACTACCAGCAGGCTCGGGCGGGTCGCGGCGATCCACGACCCCAGCGCGTGCATGCGTTCGCGGAGACCGTCGTCGTGGGTGGGAACCCAGTGGAGGACGTCGTGGGCCGTCGTGTCCTGCGCGGTGTCGACGGCGAGGTCGTCGCGGGGGAGCAGCACGACGTCGTCGAAGGCGTCGGCGGCAGTGCCGAGCGGCGCCGACGACAATGCCGTCACCGGCGTCCGCAGATCCGCGCAGATGCTGCTCGCGCGGGTGCGGTGTCCGTGCCCGTGGTGATGGATGTAGTAGCCGATCATGCCGCTCCCGCGAGTTCCCGATACAGCGAGACGTAGGCATCGACCATCGTGCGTTCCGAACAACGCTCCTCCGCGCGGGCTCGGGCGGAGGCACGGGACAGACCGACAGCGCGGGGTACCGCCTCGGCCAGGCCGTTGATGTCGTCCGGCGCGACCAGGCATCCGCTGCTCTCGTCGACGACCTCCGGGATGCCGCCGCGCGCGAAGGCCACCACGGGTGTCCCGCATGCCAGGGACTCGGCGACGACGAGCCCGTACGGTTCGTCCCATTGCGGGGTGATGAGTGCTGCTGCCGAACGTCCCACCGCGGCAGCGAGATCCGGCTGGGAAAGATGACCGAGATAGATCACGTCGGGACCGAGGAACGGTTCGACGTGTTCCGCGAAGTACCCCCGGTTGCTGATCGGGCCCGCGATCCGCAGCCGGTAACCGACCCGGCGCGCGGCCTCGATCGCGAGATGCGCGCCCTTCTCCGGCACGAGGCGGCCGAACCAGATCAGATCCTCACCTCCCGAACCGACCGGCCACGCTCCGAGATCGACACCGTTGGGCACGACCGCCACCGGACCGGGCGTGACGTGTTCCCAGGCCGTCGCGGTGTGCCGGCTGACCGCGACGAACGTGCCCGGGCACCCACCCGGAGTCGCCATCGCCGACTCGAGCCACGGCGTCGGCGGCGTGTGCAGCGTGCAGAGCAGCGGGGTATGCAACATGCGGGCCATCGCTATCGGCAGGTAGTGCAGGCTGTGGTTGTGCACGACGTCGAAGGCATCGGCGGACGGTCCGGCGAGATCGAGCATCAGCGACAGGTAGGCGTGGTGGTCGCCGAGGAAGCCGTTCGCCGGGGGCATCGACACGTCGCTGCGTGCGAGTTCGCTGACCTCGAAGGACGGCACCTCGAGGAACGAGGCCGGAAGTTCCGGATCGGATCCCGGTGCGGCGAAGAGCGTCACCTCGTGGCCGTCCTTGCCGAGCGCGTGGGCGAGATGCCACACGTGCGCTTCGAGTCCGCCGGCGAAGGGCTGGCGGATCGGATATCTGTTCGACGCGACGAGTGCGATGCGCAACGGCGTCATGATCTGCTCCGGCTGCTCATCGCGCGCAGGTAGATATCGCGATGGGCGCGGGCCAGCGCGCGACGTTCGTCCATACGTTGCGACCAGTCGGCTCGCGGAAGATCCCTGCTCTCGTACAGTTCTCGCACGCAACGATCGAGCGAGTCGGCTTCGAAGGTGTCCTCGTCGTAGGTGTACACCCCGCACCGACGCTGCTCGCCGTAGAAGCCGCAGCTCGGCGCGATCACAGCGGTGCCGAGGTCGAAACACGCCTCGAGCCAACCCGAATGGGTTCCGAAACGGTAGGGCAGCACCGACACCGACAGATCCGAGAGGTACTGCCACAGTTCGTCGTCGGAGAAGTACGGATGCACCCGCACGTCCACCTGGGGTTGCTCGCCGTACTGCCGGATGCGGGAACCGGCTTCCGGGTTGTACCAGTACGCATTGTCGGGATCGAAGATCTCGTCGTGCACGTTGATCTGCAACACCGCATCGGGTAGCGAGCGCACGGTCTCGGCCAGCGTGTCGAGCACCGGGAACAGATCCATGTTCGCGCGCAGGCTCTTCGCGTGGACTCCCACGACGAACGGACTTTCGTCGCGACGCGGTCGCTCGAGCCAGTGCTGTTCGACGACGTGCGGATGCGGCAGGACCGTCGCCTCCCGGCCCCAGCGCAGACGGATCCGCTCGGCGGCGCCCGGCGTGAGGGTGATCAGTTCGTCCGCGGCCGGAATCAGCACGTCGAGTTGCTTGTGGTGCTCACCGGGGGTGGGGTGGTGCGGGTTCCGCAGGTCGTGCACCGTGTACACGAGAGGCTTGTCGTGCTCGGCGAGTTCGGCGACGACGTCCTGCAGCTGCTCCGCGCCGATCGCGTCGAATCCGAAATGGATGTGGAAGACGTCGAATTCCTCGTGGTGGTCGCTCACCCAGCCCGGTTCGAGCATCAACGGCGGCCATCAGCCCCCGGGAACCTTGCGGCCGTCGGCGGGAACCGGATCCGTCAACCGGATCACGTCGTCGCCCTCCGGGCAGGCGAGGTGCCGGACGTAGACGTGCGACGCAGGCACCGACGCGACTCGAATCACCACAACCGACCCTCTTCTCCCTCGCGCGACATTCGCCGTACACACCGAAAGGCCGGGAACGCCGTCCCCGGCCATCGTCCGGTGCCCTGCGGCTACCCCCGCGGGACGGCCTTCACACGTCCTGCCCGACTCGTCCGGTCTTCACTAGGGTGGCGGTAGGCAACGATCATCGAGCGAGAGGATTCGGTATGGGTGTGAGCTTGGCCAAGGGCGGCAACGTTTCGCTGTCGAAGGAAGCTCCGAACCTGACGGCGGTGACGGTGGGCCTCGGCTGGGACGTGCGCGCGACGACCGGCGCGGACTTCGATCTCGACGCCAGTGCACTGATGACGAGCGAGAACGGCAAGGTCCTGTCCGACCAGCATTTCGTCTTCTACAACAACCTGCGTTCGCCGGACGGCTCCGTCGAGCACACCGGCGACAACCTCACCGGTGAGGGCGAGGGCGACGACGAGAGCGTGAACGTCGACCTCGTCGCCGTTCCCGCGGAGGTCAAGTCGATCGTCTTCCCGGTGTCGATCCACGACGCCGACGCGCGGGGCCAGTCGTTCGGTCAGGTGCGCAACGCGTTCATCCGCGTCGTCGACCGCGCCGACGGCCGGGAACTCGCCCGCTACGACCTCACCGAGGATGCGTCCACCGAGACCGCGATGGTCTTCGGTGAGCTGTACCGCCACGGTGGCGAGTGGAAGTTCCGCGCCATCGGCCAGGGCTACGCCTCCGGTCTGGCGGGCATCGCACGGGACTACGGCGTCAACGTCGGCTGAGCCCGACAGGGGTCAACGTCGGCTGAGCCGACAGGGGTCAACGTCGGCTGAGCCCGACAGGGGTCAACGTCGGCTGAGCCCGACAGGGGTCAACGTCGGCTGAAGATGGGTTTCAGCGGACGAGCTTCCACTTCTTGTCGTGCCGGTAGAAGGTCGACCGCTTGAGAGCCCGGGGGTTCGCGACCCCGTCGCGGGTGACGACTGCGGCGGGGGAACCCAACTGCATGGCCCGACCCGTCAGCCACTTGTAGCCGCCGAACCAGCGCGGCCGGTCGATCGCGGCCCGCAGACCGGGCATCGCGGGTGTGGGTTCGACGCGGATGCCGGGCACCGTGCCGGAGAACAGGCGGGTGTCATCGACGTAGGCCTCCCCGACGAGCGCATCGCCGTTCTCACCGCACAGCAGCGCACGGCCGACGAGGGCGATACCGGCGTCGTCGCGGATGAGCGGCAACGGCTTCGCGACCCCCTGCAGGGCGACGGTGGCGGCCTTCGACCCCGTCCGCAACCCGTACGCCTCCGTGGCCGGGGTTCGTGTCTCCGGGACGTACGCGACCTCCAGGTCGAGGCGTTCGGTGCGCATCAGCCGGGTGACGGTCGCGGCGAACGCCGCGTCGTTGCCTACGAGGATCAGACGAGGGTCCTCCACCGACTCGAGATGCGCGAAGACGTCCTCGAAGTCGTCCTTCTCGGGGAGGGCAGGCGCAGACAGTGCGGTCACGGGGGTCAGCGCCAACGGCAATGGCACGTCACCGCATCTGAGCACTACCGGGGTCAACGGGTCTCCTCGAGGGGTCGGGTTCGTCGGGCTCTCGGCTGCGTCCACTGTAATGGGAAGGCGGTGGGGGAGGGCGGCGGCGACCCGCCACCGCGCGCCGCAGCTCCGGCGCTTCTGCAGTCCCGTCATTCGCGCTCGTCGGAGGGTGGACTACACTGTGGTCCCGGCTGCTGCCCGGTTGGGCAGGACCCTGCAGGCGAGACCGCCCGCACGTAGACACCTGCCTGAGGAGAGCGCGACATGCCGGCAATCGTCCTGATCGGAGCCCAGTGGGGCGACGAGGGCAAGGGCAAAGCTACCGATCTACTCGGCGGACGTCTGCAGTGGGTCGTGCGCTACCAGGGCGGCAACAACGCCGGTCACACGGTCGTGCTGCCCAACGGCGACAAGTTCGCCCTGCACCTGATCCCGTCGGGCATCCTGACGCCCGGCGTCAACAACGTCATCGGCAACGGTGTCGTGGTGGATCCGGGTGTGCTGCTCACCGAGCTCGAAGGCCTCGAGAAGCGCGACGTCGACACGTCCCGTCTGCTGCTCTCGGCCGATGCGCACCTGATCATGCCGTACCACGTGGCCATCGACAAGGTCACCGAACGCTTCCTCGGCAAGAAGAAGATCGGCACCACCGGACGCGGTATCGGCCCCTGCTACCAGGACAAGATCGCCCGCGTGGGCGTGCGGGTCGCCGACGTGCTCGACGAGAAGATCCTCACCCAGAAGGTCGAGGCCGCACTGGAATTCAAGAACCAGGTGCTCGTCAAGATCTACAACCGCAAGGCGCTCGACCCGCAGCAGGTGGTCGACGAGGTCCTCACCCAGGCCGAGGGTTTCAAGCACCGCATCACCGATACGCGCCTCGAACTGAACAAGGCGCTCGAGCGCGGCGACACGATCCTCCTCGAGGGTTCGCAGGGAACGCTGCTCGATGTCGACCACGGCACCTATCCGTACGTGACGTCGTCCAACCCCACCGCCGGCGGCGCCGCTGTCGGTTCGGGTATCGGCCCGGCGAAGATCTCGACGGTGCTGGGCATCCTCAAGGCCTACACCACCCGCGTCGGCTCGGGTCCGTTCCCGACCGAGCTGTTCGACGACCACGGCGCCTACCTCGCCAAGCAGGGTGGAGAGGTCGGTGTCACCACCGGTCGCGCCCGCCGCACGGGATGGTTCGACGCCGTCATCGCCCGCTACGCGACCCGCGTCAACGGCATCACCGACTACTTCCTCACCAAGCTCGACGTGCTGTCGGGTCTCGACACCGTGCCGATCTGCGTCGGCTACGAGGTCGACGGTGTGCGTATCGACGAGATGCCGATGACGCAGACCGACGTGCACCACGCCAAGCCGATCTACGAGGAGATGCCGGGCTGGTGGGAGGACATCACCCACGCCCGCACCTTCGAGGAGCTGCCGAAGAACGCGCAGAACTACGTGCTGCGTCTCGAGGAGCTCTCCGGCGCCTACATCTCCTGCATCGGTGTGGGGCCGGGCCGCGACGAGACGATCGTCCGACGCGACGTCATCCGCTGACGGGGTAGTTCCCGGCCCGCGCCGATTCGTCGTCGGACGGGCGCCGATCCCTCACTGCATGTTCACCGACGGTTCGCACGGACTGTGCACGCTCGTCCCGCACAGTCCGTCGGACCCCGGGGAGAACCATGTACGTGTCCCGTCGAACCCTGCTGCGCACCGTCGCGCTCGGAGCCCTCGCGGCTCCGGCGGTGGCGTGCTCGTCGGGAAGTTCCGTTGCAACGCCGAGCCTCGTCCGTGAGCGGCCGATCCTCACCCACGGTGTGGCCACCGGCGATGTGCGGGCCGACGGGGCGCTCGTGTGGGCGCGCTCGGATCGACCGGCGCGGCTCGTCGTGGAGACGGCGGCCACCGAATCCTTCACCGATCCCGTCCGGCACGTGGGTGGTCTGCTGACGCCCGAGACGGACGGAACCGGCCGACTGCGGCTGACGGGACTGCCGGCCGGCGAGCAGGTGCACTATCGTGTCGTCCTCGAAGGCGAGGACGGCGCCACGTCCGAGCCGGTGACGGGTCTGTTCCGCACCGCCCCGACCGCACCCGGCGACATCAGGCTGCAGTGGTCCGGCGACACCGCCGGTCAGGGCTTCGGTATCAATCCCGACATCGGTGGGATGACGATCTTCGACACGATGGCCCGTCGCGACCCGCACCTGTTCGTGCATTCCGGCGACGTCGTGTACGCCGACAACCCGCTGAAGGAGACCGTCGAGCTGCCGGACGGCCGGATCTGGCGCAACATCGTCACCGAGGCCAAGAGTGCTGTGGCGCAGACCCTCGACGAGTACCGCGGCCAGTACGCCTACAACCTCATGGACGAGAACTATCGGCGGTTCAACTCCTCCGTCGCGCAGATCGTGCAGTGGGACGACCACGAGACCGTCAACAACTGGTACGCGGGTGAGATCCTGGATCTCGAGCAGTACACCGAGAAGAACGTGGACGTCCTGGCGGAACGGGCTTTCCGTGCCTTCCACGAGTGGCTCCCGCTCGATCCGGCGGAGGCCGTCGACGGACGCATCCACCGGGTCGTGCGGTACGGACCGCTGCTCGACGTCTTCGTACTCGACATGCGGACCTACAAGGACGCCAACGGCACCAACGTCGGCGCGGCGGGGCAGGTGCTCGGCAGCGCGCAGACGCAGTGGCTCATCGACGAACTCACCCGTTCGACCGCCACCTGGAAGATCATCGCCGCCGACCTGCCGATCGGCCTGGTCGTACCCGACGGCGATACGGCCTTCGAAGGAATCGCGAACGGGGACAACGGCGCTCCCTCGGGCCGGGAATCGGAGATCGCGCGGGTCCTGTCGGCGGTCGAGGCGCGCAGGATCACCGGCACCGTGTGGTTGACCGCCGACGTGCACTACACGGCCGCGCATCACTATTCGCCGGACCGCGCCTCGTTCACCGACTTCGACGAGTTCTGGGAGTTCGTCTCGGGACCGCTCAACGCCGGTGCTTTCGGACCCAACGAGCTGGACGGGACGTTCGGTCCCGAGGCCATCTTCGTGCACGCGCCCCCGGCGGCGAACACCTCGCCGATGGACGGATATCAGCACTTCGGTGAGGTGTTCATCGACGGCGCGACGAAGCAGATGCGGGTGGAGTTGCTCGACTCGCGAGGGACGGTCCTGTTCCGTCAGGTGCTCGATCCACCGGCCTGATCCCGCCCGCGCGATGCGGGGCATACTGGATCGGTGATCACTCGAGCGATCGGAGCCGTGTCGCTCGTCCGCGACCTCGGGAACTGGCAGGATTCGGGGCAGTCGCATCCCCGTCGCTCCGCTCGCCCCGATCCCAGACCCGCCTACCGGGCGCTCGCGGACAGCATCCGCCTGCTCGTGCACGACGGCCGCGTCCCGCTCGGGGTCGCCCTGCCCAGCGAGCGCGAACTCGCCGCGGCGCTGTCGGTGAGCCGCACCACCGTCGCGTCCGCCTATGCGGCGCTGCGGGAAGAAGGCTATCTGCGCAGTCGGCAGGGTGCCCGCAGCACGGTCGCCGTGCCCGCTCGCCGGGGCGCGGAGAACACCGGGTCCCGGATGCCGATCGGCCCGGCGATCGATCTGAGCAACGCCTCGCTGCCCGCGCCGGCAGCGGAGATCGAAGCGGCGTATGCCGCGGCGCTGCGGTCGATGTCGACCTATCTGGACTCGCACGGCATGGAACCGATAGGGGTGTCGGTGCTGCGCGAGGTCATCGCGCGCCGCTACCGCGAGCGTGGACTGCCCACCTCGCCCGACCAGATCATGGTCACCTCCGGGGCGCAGCACGCGATGCGCCTGCTGCTCGGTGTGCTCGACGACCCCGGCGACCGGGTGGTCGTCGACCACCCCACCTATCCCAATGCGCTCGAAGCGATCCGCCGCTACGGCGCGCGCCCGGTGCCGGTTCCGGTGCGCCCGGAGAACGGCCCGCACGGCGGCTGGGATCTCGACGGTGTCGCCAGTGCCGTCCGGCAGACCGCGGCGCGCACCGCCTTCCTCGTCCCCGACTTCCACAACCCCACTGGCCTGTGCCTCGACGAGGACGGCCGCGCCGAACTGGCCCGCATCATGCGCGATACGCGGACCACGCTCGTCGTCGACGAGTCGATGGTCGATCTCTGGCTCGACGCCCCGCCGCCGCCTCCCGTCGCAGCCATGCCTGCCGGCGCGTCGGTGGTGACGGTGGGTTCGACGGCGAAGTCGCTGTGGGGTGGCCTGCGGGTGGGATGGATCCGCGCCGACCGCGACACGATCGTCCGGCTGGCCGGGGCACGGACCGCGGTCGACCTGGGCACGCCTGTCATGGAACAGCTCGCGGCCGCGCATCTGCTCTCCGAAGTCGACGAACTGCTCGAACGTCGCCGCGCCGCGTTGAGGGAACGACGCCGTGCGCTGTGCGCAGCCTTGGACCGGCGATTGCCCGACTGGGAGTACACGCCGGGCCAGGGCGGGATGTCGTTGTGGGCACGGATGCCCGAGCCGGTGTCGACCTCGCTGGCTGCCGCCGCGCCGTCCCACGGTGTGCTGCTCTCCGCCGGTCCGCGCTTCGGTGTGCAGGGCGCGTTCGAACATTTCGTGCGCCTGCCGTACACGCAGGATGTCGAGGTCCTCGACGACGCCGTCGAGGCGATGGCCGCCGCCTACGAGCAGGTCGCCTCCGGGCGCACACCCGACGAGGCGCGGCTCGTCGTCTGATCCTGTGCGCCAGGACGATCGTCGGAGCGTCGGCGGGCTCGGGCTGCCGGATCAGACCCAGAGGGTGTCGATGTCGGTGGCCTCGGCCGCCGGACCGACGGGCTCGCCGGCGGGGGTGCGGGAGAAGCGCGGCGCCGGTGCGTGCTGCACGACGCCGTCGATCTCGATCAGCGACCCGCGTGCGACGAGATGCTCGTTCTTCTCCGCCTCGGCCCAGGTGAGGACCGGGGAGACGCAGGCATCGGTACCGAGGAAGATCTCGGTCCACTCGTCGCGGGTCTTCGACAGGAATTTGTCGGTGAAGATCTTCTTCATCTCCGCCCAGCGGGAAGTGTCGAGCTGGTGCGGCAGGTCGGCCGGATCGAGCTCGAGGCCCTGCAGCAGCAGCGCGTAGAACTGCGGCTCGATGGAACCGACGGCCATGTACTTGCCGTCCTTGGTCTCGTAGACCTCGTAGAACGGGGCGCCGGTATCGAGCATGTTGACGCCGCGCTCGTCCGACCACGCGCCGCGACCGCGGAACGCCCACATCATGTGCGAGAGAGCGAGGGCGCCGTCGACCATCGCCGCGTCCACGACCTGGCCCTTGCCGGAGGTCTGACGCTCGACGAGGGCGGACAGGATGCCGAAGACGAGGAACATCGAACCGCCACCGAAGTCGCCGACCATGTTCAGCGGCGGCACCGGACGCTCGCCCTGGCGGCCGATGGCGTGCAGGACGCCGGTGAGGGAGATGTAGTTGATGTCGTGGCCGGCGGCGTTGGCGAGCGGGCCCTCCTGGCCCCAGCCGGTCATGCGGCCGTAGACGATGCGCGGGTTGCGCTCGAGGACCACGTCCGGTCCGAGGCCGAGTCGTTCGGTGACGCCGGGACGGAAGCCCTCGATGAGGACGTCGGCGCGCTCGAGCAGGGTCAGGACCTTCTCGATGTCGGCGGGATCCTTGAGGTTGGCCTCGACGATGCGACGGTTGCGCTGAATCGGATCGCGCTGTCCCTCCGGCGGGATCTCGCCGGGGCGCTGCACGATGACGACATCGGCGCCGAGATCGGCGAGCAGGGTCGCGGCGTGTGGGCCGGGACCGAGACCCTTGAACTCGACGACGCGGACACCCGCGAGCGGACCCTTCTTCTCAACAGCTTCAGCGGACACTCGACGAACCTCGCTCCGATGTGTAGGGACTGTCGCAACGGAGAGTACCTTAGCGAGCGTTCAGAATATGGCTCCGGTCGCTGGGGTTCCGGTCGTCGGGAGTGGATCACTCCTCGTAGAGGTCGGCCTCGCTCAGTCCGGTCGCCTCGAAGGCCTCGCCGAGATCGGCGTGGCGGACGACGGTGACCACCTGGTCGTCGACCACCCGGAAGGCGATCGCCTCGTCGCGAGGACCCGGATCGGACGCCCAGGTCACCGTCTCCTCGACCACCACGATTCCGTGGTGGACGAACAGGCGGCCCGGTTGCAGCGTGACCCCTGCCGTCGTCGCCCACTCGCGCAGTTCGTCGAGTCCTTGGTCGGGATCGTCGTCGGGGGTGGGGAGCACGATGTCGTCGCTCGACAACTGCACGAGCGTGTCGATGTCGTTGCTGTTCACAGCGTCGTGCCAGGCCAGGACCGTAGCGATCTCCGAAGTACTCATGATCGAGAGCCTAGTCGCCGGATCGCCGAGGTGGGGGCGTGAATCCGCCGAATCCGCTGTCGCACTCGGGCGCTCCGGAGCACAGTGGACGTATGACGATCACCGGCCAACTCGTGAGCTTCGTCCCGAGCACCGACCTCGACGTCTCGGAGATGTTCTACGTCGACACCCTGCGCTTCCGGAAGCTCTCCCGCGACCCCTTCGCGCTCGTCCTCGACGGAGGCGGCGGCGCACCGGTCCGGGTGACCCTCGTGCAGTCGCGCGAGGAGACCGGCTACACCGTGCTGGGCTGGCGGGTATCCGATCTGGACGGCACCGTCGAACGACTGCGCGAGCACGGCGTGGAGTTCATCCGGTACAACGGCATGGATCAGGACGACCACGACGCGTGGACCGCACCCGACGGTATGCGGGTCGCATGGTTCCGCGACCCGCACGGCAACGTCCTGTCGTTGCTCGAACACCGCACCTGACGCGGCCTCAGCTTGCGAAGGCACCCCACAGGAAGCCGGCGAACAGCACCGCGAAGCCACCCATCTCACCGACGATCAGCGCGGCCATCGCCAGACCCGTCCCGCGCACCGGATGCGCGAACTGATTCGTGGTGTCGCGCAGCGCACCGTGCACGACATAGCTCGCGATCGCGCCGACGAAGAACACCACGATCACCGCGGCCGCGGCGAGGTTCACTGCGGTGGGCCACGCGCTGAGCTCGACGAACACCGCGACCAGCAGCGTCGCGAAGGAATACATCAGGGCCGATCGGTGGGCGATGTCGACGTACGGGTGCGCGAGGTGGTCGTCGGACGTCGCCATCTGCCGGTACTTCCACACGCCGAGAGCGAGCGCAAGAAGGAAGACCGCACCCGCGGCCGTCAGTGTCAGTTCGGTGTCGACTCCCAGGACCATCCCGCCAGTATGGACGCATCACCTCAACTGCAGCCGCTGGTGTTCCCACAGGACGGGCAGGCGTGGCACGACCCGGCCCGTTGCATCTTCACTCCGCACTGCATGCAGTACGGCGCGTCCGGATTCGACGGTGACGGAGCAGCGAGACCACCCGGGGAGGACGTGCTCGCGCTGCTCGTGCTGTGCGTGCCCCGCGGCGCGGTCGCCGGCGGATCGGGCTCACGCACCGGCGGCGTGCTCGTGTACGGCGTGAGCGTGGGGGTGTCGGGCACCGAACGCTCGGCGCCGGTGAGGATGCCCAGTTCGGCGCGCTCGTCGGGTTCGAGATAGTCGATCGCCAGTCGCCGGAAGATGTAGTCGAGGATCGACGTGGCGATCCGCAGATCCGGATCGTCGGTGATCCCGGCCGGCTCGAAACGCGTACTCGTGAAGGCCCGGACGAAGGTGCGCAACGGGACCCCGTACTGCAGACCGTAACTGACCGACATCGAGAAGGCGTCCATGATGCCGGCGAGCGTCGAGCCCTGTTTGGACACGCGCAGGAACATCTCGCCGGGACGCCCGTCGTCGTACTCACCGATCGTGACGAAGCCCTTGCAGTCCGCCACCCGGAACTCGAACGTCCGAGAAGTGCGGGTGCGCGGGAGCCGCTCGCGGCGAGGCGCCGTGGACGGAGCCGCTTCTGCGACAGCAGGGCGCGACGCCGTCGACAACGGTTGTCCCAGTTTGCAGTTGTCACGGTAGATCGCAAGGGCCTTCACGCCCAGGCGCCACGCGTCGACATACATGTCGGCGATGTCGTCGACGGTCGCGGACTCGGGCAGGTTCACCGTCTTGGAGATCGCACCCGACAGGAAGGGCTGCACCGCGGCCATCATCGCGACGTGGCCGCGCGGCGAGATGACGTTGTCGCCCATGGACGTCGCGAACACCGGTGCGTGCTCGTCGCGCACGTGCGGCGCACCGGCGAGATCGTGATGCAGATCGAGGTGCGCCACGATATCGGCGACCTCCGACGGGCTGTAACCCAGACGCGACAGTGCGCGCGGCACACTGCGATTGACGATCGTGAGGCTGCCGCCGCCGACGAGCTTCTTGGTCTTCACCAACGCCAGATCCGGTTCGATCCCGGTGGTGTCGCAATCCATCGCGAGCCCGATCGTGCCGGTCGGTGCGAGCACGCTGACCTGGCTGTTGCGCACACCGTGGGCAGAGCCGTCGGCCACGGCGCGGTCCCACGCCTGTCGTGCCGCATCGAGCACGTCGGCCGGTGCGAGATCGGCGTCGATGTCATCGAGTGCGCCACGATGCTTGCCCAGCACGTCGAGCATCGGCGCGCGGTTCTCGTCGAAACCGTCGAACGGTCCGAGGCGCCTCGCCATGTCCGCCGACACGGCGTAGGCGTGACCGGTCATCAGGGCGGTGATCGCCGCAGCCGTCGCGCGGCCGGCCTCGCTGTCGTAGGGCAGGCCCGAAGCCATGAGCAGCGCACCGAGGTTGGCGTAACCGAGCCCGAGCTGCCGGAACCGCCGCGACGTCTCACCGATCCGCTCGGTGGGGTAGTCGGCGCGGCCGACGAGGATTTCCTGCGCGGTGAGCATCACCGCCACGGAGTGACGGAAACCGTCGACGTCGAAGGTGCCGTCCTCGCGCAGGAAGGTCAGCAGATTCAGGCTCGCGAGGTTGCAGGCCGAATCGTCGAGATGCATGTACTCCGAGCAGGGATTCGACGCGTTGATCCGGCCGGTCGCGGAGGCGGTGTGCCAGGCATTGATCGTCGTGTCGTACTGGATGCCCGGGTCGGCGCACTCCCAGGTGGCGGCGGCGGTGCGCTGCAACAACTCTCGCGCGCGGACAGTCCGGACCGTCTCGCCGGTCGTCACGGTACGCAGCGGCCACTCGGCGTCGGCCACCACCGCGTGCATGAACTCGTCGGTCACGCGCACCGAGTTGTTCGCGTTCTGGTACTGCACCGAATGGATGTCGGTGCCGTCGAGACCCATGTCGAAACCGGCCTCGGCGAGCACCCGCGCCTTGCGTTCCTCGATCGCCTTGCAGTCGACGAACTCCTCGATGTCGGGATGGTCGACGTCGAGGATCACCATCTTCGCGGCCCGCCGGGTCTTGCCGCCGGACTTGATGGTGCCGGCGGAGGCGTCGGCGCCGCGCATGAAGCTGACCGGCCCCGATGCGCTTCCGCCACCGGTCAGCGGTTCGGCCGACGAGCGGATCCGGGAGAGGTTCACCCCGGCGCCCGACCCGCCCTTGAAGATCACCGCTTCCTGCCGGTACCACTCGAGGATCGAGTCGATGCTGTCGTCGACCGACAGAATGAAACACGCGCTGGCCTGCTGCGGAGTGTTCGGCACCCCGATGTTGAACCAGACGGGACTGTTGAACGAGGCCCGCTGGTGGATCAGCAGATAGGTCAGCTCGGCGGCGAATGCCTCCGGATCGTCGAGATGACCGTCGGTGTGCCCCCACGCCGTGATCGTGTCGACGATGCGCGCGATCACGTCGCGCAACGAGTGCTCACGATCCGGGTGTCCGAGCTGCCCGCGGAAGTACTTCTGCGTGACGATGTCGGTGGCGTTCTGCGACCAGAAGGCAGGAAACTCCACATCGGTTTGCTCGAAGACGACACGACCGGTGCCGTGGTGGACGATCCGCGCGTCGCGGCGCTGCCACTCCACCGCCTCGGCGGGATCGACACCGGGCGTCGTGAAGTACCGGACGTCGCCGCGCACCGCGGCGGCTGCGGCGTCCGATGCACTCTTCGGGCTGCTGTGAGGCCTGGTACTGCTCATCGCGTCCTCCCGGGGGCGTGGACCGGTGGCACATATAGTCCCACCATGCTGCCACCGCGTCCCGGTACTCCGCTGTCTTCCGCCCGCTCGACCCGCTCGGTGGCGCCGTGAGTGCCGGCGGCGAACTGCTCGTCGGGCTGGCGATCCTCGTCGGCCTGCTCGGGATCGTGCTGCCGGTCCTGCCCGGCGTCCTGCTGATCTTCGGCGCGATCGCCGTATGGGCGTTCCTCACGGGAGGCACCACCGCATGGATCGTGCTGGGCGTCGCGGCGGTGGCGCTGCTGGTCACCGGCATCGTGAAGTACACCTGGCCCGGCAAGCGACTGCAGCAGGCCGGGGTGCCGAACCGCTCGTTGATCCTCGCCGGTCTGCTCGGCATCGTCGGGTTCTTCGTCGTCCCCGTCGTCGGGCTGTTCCTGGGCTTCTTGCTCGGCATGTACTTGTCGGAGGTGCAGCGGCATCGCACCCACCGCGACGCGTGGGTCTCGACGGTCGCGGCGACCAAGGCGGTCGCGTTGTCGATCCTCGTCGAACTGTTCGGCGGACTCGTCGCGGCGTCGGTGTGGCTGGGCGCCGTCCTGTTCACCTGAGCGCACCCGGAAAGCCGAGCAGACCCGAAAGCGAGGAGGGACCCATCCGCGCGGATGGGTCCCTCCTCGTTCGTGCAGTTCAGGCTGCTGTCACGCCTTGTGCGGCTCGCTCGCGCGGAACATGTCCTCGCGCTCGACGACCTTCACGCGCTCGCGGCCCTCGGCCTCACCGAGGCTGCGCTCGTGCGCATCGAGGCGGTACCAGCCCTGCCAGGTGGTGTACGGCAGCTGCTTGTCCTCGAGGAACTTCACGATCGCGTCCTCGGACGGATCCTCGGGGGTGTTCAGCCGGCCGGCGGCCCGGTCCTCGAGCAGGTTCGCGACGGTCTCGTTCGCGTCGCCCTTGGTGTGGCCGATCAGGCCGACGGGGCCGCGCTTGATCCAGCCGGTGACGTAGGTGTGCGGCATGAACCGGTCGGGACCCTCGGCGTTCTCGTCGGCGAGCACACGTCCGGCCTCGTTCGGCACGGTGCCGGCCTGCTCGTCGAAGGGCAGCTTGGCGATGTTCTGCGAGAGGTAGCCGACCGCGCGGTAGACGGCCTGGACCTCCCAGTCGTTGAACTTGCCGGTGCCGCGCACGTTGCCGGTGCCGTCGAGCTCGGTGCGCTCGGTGCGCAGACCGACGACCTTGCCGTCCTCACCGAGGATCTCGTGCGGGGACTCGAAGAAGTGCAGGAACAGCTTGTGCGGGCGGTTGCCCACATCGCGGATCGCCCAGTCCTGCAGAGTGTTGGCGACCATGTCGACCTGCTTGGAGTTGCGACGTGCCTGCTCGGAGCCTTCGTCGTAGTCGATGTCCTCGGGGTCGACGATGACCTCGATGGTCGGGGAGTGGTCGAGTTCGCGCAGCTCGAGCGGCGTGAACTTGGCCTGCGCCGGACCACGGCGACCGAAGACGTGCACCTCGACGGCCTTGTTGTTCTTCAGACCCTCGTAGACGTTCGGCGGAATCTCCGTCGGCAGCAGCTCGTCGCCGGTCTTGGCGAGCACGCGGGCGACGTCGAGCGCGACGTTGCCGACACCGAGGACGGCGACCTTCTCCGCCTCGAGCGGCCAGGTGCGCGGCACGTCGGGGTGACCGTCGTACCAGGACACGAAGTCGGCGGCGCCGTAGCTGCCGTCGAGGTCGATGCCGGGGATGTTCAGCGCGCGGTCCGCGTTCGCGCCGGTCGAGAAGATCACCGCATCGTAGAAACGCTGCAGGTCGTCGAGGTTGAAGTCGCTGCCGTAGTCGAGATTGCCGAGCAGGCGGATCTGCGGCTTGTCGAGCACCTTGTGCAGGGCGGTGATGATGCCCTTGATGCGCGGGTGGTCGGGCGCGACACCGTAGCGGATCAGACCGAACGGCGCCGGCATGCGCTCGAACAGGTCGATGCTGACCCCGGGATCCTGCGCAGTGTCGGACTTCATGAGTGCGTCGGCGGCGTAGATACCGGCAGGGCCGGCACCGACGATCGCGACGCGAAGGGGACGAGTCTGATCGGTCATCAGGGGATCAACTACCTCTTCGGTGTGCGGACGGACATATCCAGCTTAAATTAAGGCTGCCCTCAGTGGGCTCGGCGCAGGTCGCGCGGGGATGACGGCGAAGGAGGACGAATCGAGCCGTCGAGCGAATCGCTTCAGCGACAACACATGTGGGCACCCATACGACACAGGTCGACGGCGAGGCGTCGAACGAGCTGCGTGGTGGCCATGCGACAATTCCTACCTCGAGAGGGTTTTTAGGGCAAATGCGGTCGTGACGGGCCGCGACCTCGCGCCCACTAGGATCGGGCGCATGGCCAAGCGCGGAGCCCCCGAACCCGAACCCGATCCCGGCCCGGATCCCGACGGTCCCACCAGTAGCAGCATAGGGCCTTTCCTCGGAGCCCTCGCGGTCCTGGTGGTGCTCGTCCTCGTCGTCTTCGGCGCCCAGCTCTTCTCCCCGGCGGGCGACGACCTCACCGAGGACGCGATGGTGCGCCGCGCCGTCACCGACTACGTCTCCGCGCACAACGAGAACGACGGACCGATCCTCGACCGGCTGCGGTGCAGCGATCTGCCCGCCGAGGAAGCACCGCTCGCGGACGTCGAGGGACGCGTGGAGCTGCAGGCCACGCAGAACATCGCCGTGGACGGCGATCGGGCCACCGTCGACGTCCGGACCGGCCTCGACGGGGAGACGCAGACCGAGACGTGGCAGGTCGTCCGCATCGACGACGTGTGGCGGATCTGCCGGTTCTGACGTGTCGCCGTGCGTATACGAAGCGGTGCCCGCGTGTACGTCACAGTCCGACCTGTGAAAATATGTTCCGGTGAGCTACGCAGGTGATATAACGCCGCAGCAGGCATGGGACCTGCTGCAAGGTGATCCGGATGCCGTGCTCGTCGATGTGCGTACCGAAGCCGAGTGGAAATACGTCGGGGTCCCCGAGACCTCGTCGCTCGGTCGCCGGACCGTGTTCGTCGAGTGGGTTCGTTACCCCGACGGCGCCCTCAACCCGAACTTCGTCGAGGATCTGAGGGCAGCGGGTATCGGCAGCGGACCGGTGATCTTCCTGTGTCGCTCGGGGCAGCGCTCCATCGGAGCGGCCACGGCCGCCACCGCTGCGGGCCTGACCCCCGCCTACAACGTTCTCGAAGGATTCGAAGGCGCTCTCGACGGCGAAAGCCATCGCGGTGCCGAGGGCTGGCGGGCCGCGGGCCTGCCGTGGAGGCAGTCGTGAGTTCCATCCCCCAGGGCGGCGCGTTCGACAAGGCGCTGCCCGCCACCGTTCGCCCCGCCACGCTCGGCGTGCGCGGCGGCACCCTCCGATCCGGTTTCGAGGAGACCTCCGAGGCCCTTTACCTCAACTCCGGGTTCGTCTACGAGTCGGCCGAGGCCGCCGAGGCCGCTTTCACCGGCGACGTCGACCATTTCGTCTACTCCCGCTACGGCAACCCCACGGTGAAGATGTTCGAGGAGCGCCTGCGCCTGCTCGACGGTGCCGAGGGAGCGTACGCCACCGCGTCCGGCATGTCCGCGGTGTTCACCGCGCTCGCCGCGTTGCTCGGCAAGGGCGACCGTCTCGTCGCGGCACGCAGCCTCTTCGGTTCGTGCTTCGTCGTGTGCAACGAGATTCTGCCCCGCTGGGGCGTGGAGACGGTGTTCGTCGACGGCGAGGATCTCGACCAGTGGGAGAAGGCACTGTCGGTGCCCACCACCGCGGTCTTCTTCGAGACCCCCTCGAACCCCATGCAGACCCTCGTCGACGTGCGTCGCGTCTCCGAGATGGCGCATGCGGCGGGCGCGAAGGTGGTGCTGGACAACGTCTTCGCCACCCCGCTGCTGCAGCGCAGCCTCGATCTCGGTGCCGACATCGTCGTCTACTCCGGCACCAAACACATCGACGGTCAGGGCCGCGTGCTCGGCGGAGCGATCCTCGGACCCGCCGACTACATCGACGGGCCGGTGCAGAAGCTCATCCGCCACACCGGGCCGTCGCTGAGCCCGTTCAACGCGTGGACGCTGCTCAAGGGTCTCGAGACCATGCCGGTGCGGTTGCGCGCCTCGGTCGATTCGGCGCTGCGCATCGCGCAGTTCCTCGAATCGCAGGATGCGGTGCGCTGGGTCAAGTACCCGTATCTCGAGTCGCACCCGCAGTACGAACTCGCGAAGTCGCAGATGAGTGGCGGTGGCACGATCATCACGTTGGAGCTCGACGCCCCCGAGGGCGAGGGCAAGAAGCGTGCCTTCGAGCTGCTGAACAAGCTGCGCATCGTCGACATCTCGAACAATCTCGGCGACTCCAAGTCGCTCATCACCCACCCGGCGACCACCACCCACCGGGCGATGGGACCGGAGGGGCGGGCCGCGATCGGTTTGTCCGACGGCGTGGTGCGACTGTCCGTGGGCCTCGAGGATCCCGAGGATCTGCTCGAGGATCTCCAGCAGGCGCTGTCCTGACCTGGGACGCCGTGAGCTACGCTGCGGGTGTCCTGCCGATCCGGTAGGGCACCCGCTGCGTTTTCGGTGAAGCCGGTGAGATCCCGGCGCTGTCCCGCAACTGTAAGTCCCGATACGGGGTGAGCCAGGTCGGCCGGCGCGGAGGGTCCGTACGTACTGGTCCTCGGACGAAGGACGGTGGCGTGCCGCAACCGCCTGTTGCAGCCGTGCTGTTTTCGTCCTCCGAACAACGGAGGATGGCTGTGCCACTCGACAACCACCGACGGCTGCTCGCCGCCGGGCTGACCGCTTTCGCGCTCCTCGCCGCAGGGTGCTCGAGCAGCGACGATTCGTCACCGTCCGGTGACACCGACACCACCTCCGCGGACGTCCCGCAGGCCATCGTGTCGCTGAGCCCCACCAGCACGGAGATGCTCTACGCCGTCGGTGCCGGCGACCAGGTGGTCGCGGTCGACGACCGATCCGATTATCCGGCCGACGCGCCCGTCACCGATCTGTCGGGGTACACCCCCAACGTCGAGGCGATCCTCGGTTACGAACCCGACCTGGTCGTCGCCAACGCCGATACCGCCGATCTCGTTGCGGGACTCGAACAGGCCGGTGTCGAGACGCTGATCCTTCCCGCGGCCGAGAACCTGGACGACACCTACGCCCAGATCGAGCAGCTGGGAGCCGTCACCGGACACGTCGGCGACGCCGCCGAACTCGTGGCGCAGATGAAGACGGACATCGACGAGATTCTCGCCGGCCTCCCCGAACGGGAGACCACGCTGACCTACTACCACGAGCTCGACAACACCTTCTACACCGTCACCGACGACACCTACATCGGCGAGATCTACTCGATGCTGGGGCTGACCTCGATCGCGACCGGCGGCGACGGCTACCCGCAGCTGTCCGTCGAGTACGTCCTCGAACAGAACCCCGACGTGATCTTCCTGGCCGACGGCCAGTGCTGCGGCGTCACGCCCGAGGTCGTCGCGGAACGTGCCGGATGGGGCGAGCTCACCGCTGTCCGGGACGGCCAGGTCTACGTCCTCGACGAGGACATCGCCAGTCGCTGGGGGCCGCGCGTCGTGGACCTGATGCGTGAGGTCGCCCGGATCGTCGGCACCATCCCCGCGGTCCAGCCCACGCCTTGATCTCCGTGTCGCGAGGCAACACCCGCGCACTGCCACCCGGTGGTGCGCGGGTACCGCCGCGCAACGTGCTCGTGCTGACCGGCGCCGTGCTCGCCCTGTTCGCCGCGATGCTGGTCGGGATCCTCGTCGGGCCCGCCGGTCTCACCCCGGGCGGGGTGCTGCTCGACATCGCCGACCGCCTGCCGCTCGTCGACGTCGACTCCGGGTTGAGCACGCGTCAGCAGGCGATCCTGTGGAACATCCGGATGCCGCGCGTCGTGCTCGGGGTGCTGGTCGGTGCGATGCTGGCCATCGCCGGTGCGGCCTACCAAGGGGTCTTCCGCAATCCGCTCGCCGATCCCTATCTGCTCGGGGTCTCCAGCGGCGCCGGTCTCGGTGCCACCCTCGCCATCGTCGTGGGCGGCGCGGCCGGGTTCGCCGGTGTCCCGATCGCGGCCTTCGCCGGGGGCCTGCTCGCCGTCGGCGCGACGTATTCGCTCGGCCGCACCGTCGGCGGCAGCCGCTCGGAAGTCGTCATCATCCTCGCCGGTGTCGCCGTCGCGGCCTTCGCCAACGCGATCCAGACGTTCTTCATGCAGCTGCACGACGACACCCTGCGGCAGGTGTACTCGTGGATGCTCGGCCGCCTGTCCACCGACGGTTGGTCCGACGTCGTCGTGGTCCTGCCGTACGTCGTGGTCACCGTCGCGATCATCGCGCTGCATCGGCGCACACTCGATGTCATGGCGGTCGGCGACGTCGAAGCCGCGAGCCTCGGGATCAACCCGGCGCGCGTGCGGCTGCTGCTCGTCTGCGTCGCGACCCTCGGAACCGCGGCCGTCGTCTCGGCGAGCGGTCTCATCGGGTTCGTCGGCATCGTCGTCCCCCACGCGGTCCGGCTGCTCGCCGGACCCGGCCACCGTCTCCTGCTGCCGCTGTCGCTGCTGGTGGGTGCGTCCTTCCTCGTCCTCGCGGACGTCCTGGCCCGCACCGTCATGTCGCCCGCCGAACTGCCGATCGGTGTCGTCACCGCGGCGATCGGGGCGCCCTTCTTCCTCGTCGTGCTCAGACGGAGCCGAGGTGTCCGATGAAGAGCGATGTTCTCACCAACCCGACCATGACGGTGTCGTGCCGGCAGCTCAGCGCCGAACGCGGTGGCGTCGAGGTGCTGCACGGGATCGACCTGAACGTCACCGCCGGCTCCTGGCTATCGCTGGTCGGGCCCAACGGGTCGGGCAAGACCACCCTGCTGCACGTCCTCGCCGGTCTCGTGCCGGCCACCGGTCACCTACAGGTCGCCGACATCGTGCCGGGGCGCGCCGGACGTCGGGACATGGCACGCGCGGTCGCGCTGATGCCGCAACGCCCCGTGGTGCCGGAAGGTGTCACCGTCAGGGAACTGATCCATCTCGGCCGCACCCCGCACATCCCGCGCTTCGGATCCGAGACCGCGCACGACCGCGAGGTGGTGGACCGGATCGTAGAACGGCTCGAGCTCGAAGCGTTCGCACCGCGACTCGCGACCGAACTGTCCGGCGGTGAGCTGCAGCGCGTCGTGCTCGCACGCGCTCTCGCCCAGCAACCGCGGGTGCTGCTCCTCGACGAACCCACCAGCGCACTCGACATCGGACACCAGCAGCAGGTACTCGAACTCGTCGATTCGATGCGCACCGAAGGCGACCTCACCGTCATCGCCGCGATGCACGACCTGACCTCCGCCGCCCAATACGGGGAACGGCTCGTACTGCTCGATCGCGGGCACGTCGTCGCCGACGGAGCGCCCGACGACGTCCTCACCGCCGAACGCATCGCGCAGGTCTACGGCGCCCGCGTCGAGATCCTCGACCGCCCGGCGGGTCGCGCCGTCCTCCCGCTCCGCGACAGCACGAAGGACCGCTGATGGAGGTCGTGCTCCTGGGAACCGGCGCGGCGGACGGGTGGCCGAACCCGTTCTGCACGTGTGCATCCTGCGCGGATGCCGCGCGTCGCGGCGAGATCCGCGGGCAAACCGCGGCACTCGTCGACGATGTGCTGATGCTCGACTGCGGTCCTGAGGCGCCCCGCGCAGCCGTGCGGCACGGCAGGTCGCTGGCGCAGGTGCGGCATATCCTCCTGACCCACGCCCATGCAGATCATCTGGGCCCGCAGGCATTGTTGTTCCGGTCGTGGGTGGCCGCCGGCGTCGAACTCGATGTGATAGGTCCCGCCGACGCGCTCGACACCTGTAGACCCTGGGTGGCTCCCGACGCGCCGGTGCGTTTCGTTCCGGTCGAGCCGGGGGACTCGCTCACCGTCGGCGACTACTCGGTGCGCGTTCTTCCCGCACGGCACAAGGTCTTCCGCGACGGCGACGCGGTGCTGTACGACCTGTCGGGCCCGGGCGGGTCGCGGTTGCTGTGGGCGTGCGACACCGGGATGTGGCTCGCCGAGTGGTTCGAGGCCGTGCGCGACGCCCGGTTCGACGCGGTATTCCTCGAGGAAACCTTCGGCGACCGTTCCGAACTGTCCGAGGGTCACCTCGGCCTGCCCGAGTTCGGCGCGATGGTGGATGGTCTGCGCGGTGTCGGTGCCGTCACCGAGAACACCGAGGTGGTCGCAGTGCATCTGGGCCACCACAATCCGCCCATCGACGAACTGCGGAATCGTCTGCAGCAGGTGGATGCTCGTCCCGGTCGTGATGGTGAGGTGGTCCACGTGGGTGAAGGGACTCCGGTCGTGCCGCATCGGACGCTGGTTCTCGGGGGAGTGCGGTCGGGCAAGTCGCGGCACGCCGAGGAACTACTCGCGTCCTGCCCGTCCGTCACCTACGTCGCCACCGGCGGGACACGAGAGGGTGACGCGGAGTGGGCGGAACGTGTTGCACTGCACCGGGAAAGACGTCCCGGTTCATGGTCGACGGTGGAGACGGTCGATGTCGCCGAGGTGCTGTGCACCGCTACGGAACCGCTGCTGATCGATTGTCTCGGAACGTGGTTGACGGCACGGCTCGATATCCACGGTGTCTGGGATGGTGGCGACCTCGACCCTGTCCACTCCGATGTGGACGAGTTGATCGCGGCGTGGCGGAAGTGTGCGGTGCCGGTGGTCGCCGTGAGCAACGAGGTCGGTAGCGGAGTGGTGCCCGCGACCTCTTCGGGCCGATTGTTCCGCGACATGCTCGGCCGGCTCAATGCGCGGGTCGCGGAGGCCAGTGAGTCGGCAACTCTCGTGGTGGCGGGGATTCCCATTTCTCTGAAATCGGATTGATACCTGTTCTTCTCGTAACGCTGCGGACAACCCCGGCAGAGGTGAATTCCGGAAAGTGGTGCGTCAGGCGAGCAGTCGGTAAAGACCGATCAGCCCCACCACGACGATCACCGCCCGCAGCGCGACCGGCGACAGGCGTCGGCCGTAGTGCGAGCCGAGATAGCCACCGATCAAAGAACCCACCGCGATCAGTGCGGCCACGGTCCAGTCGATCCGGTCGAACGCCACCAGGATGTACGCGCACGCGGCCACGACGTTCACCACCAGCGACAGCAGATTCTTCACCGCGTTCTGTCGCTGGATGTGGTCGTGCAGCAACGCTCCGAACAAACCCATGAGCAGAATGCCCTGCGCCGCCGTGAAATAGCCGCCGTAGATGCCGACGGCGAAGGTGCCGACGACGAGCAGTGTCATCCGCACCGGTCCGAGGTGGCCGTCGGCGTCGCCGCCGGTTCTGCGGGCCACCCACGCCTGGATCTTCGGCTGGAACACGACGAGGGTAAGGGCCAGGAGGAGCAGGATGGGTACGACCGTCTCGAAGACGGTCTCAGGCAGGTGGAGCAGGAGCCACGCTCCTACCAGTGCCCCGCAGAACGACGCCGGGATCTGCCATCGCAGCCGCTCCCATTGCCCGCGCAGCTCGCGCCGATACCCCCAGGTGCCTGACACACCTCCAGCGACCAGGCCGATCGCGTTGGACATCGTCGCGGTCACCGGGGGCACACCGAACGCGACGAGCGTCGGGAAGGTGATGAGAGTGCCGGATCCGACGAGGGAGTTGATCGCTCCGGCGCCCAGTCCGGCCAATGCGACGAGGAAGAGTTCGAGCGGGGTCACCGAGGCGAGTCTACGGCGTACCGAAACCGGCCTTGTCGTCGATGCCGGGGCACCGCGTCGACATCGACATCGGTCTCGACGAGGAACGGATTTCCGTCACAGTGAGAGAAAGCCTGTCCGCGGCGTGCCGCACTCCGTAGCTTGAGGCGCGACCATCCAGAGCGACCGAGAGACCTGGCTCTACGACGTCGCAGCAACCCCCCGTACGCGGGTGCGGGTGCTACCGCCGGGACCCACGTCTGCACCCTCGCTTTCCCACACCCCGCATTCCCGAAAGGCCCATTCCGATGGCTCCCGCCCACAGGACGTCGCCGTGAGCACGTCCACCCGGGCACGACAGTCGAAGCGGTCGAGGCGTACCGGGCAGCGTTCCGTCCGTCGCCGATCCTGAGGAAGCCCTACGTGGTGGTCTCGGCCGACGCGGTGGTCGCCGACGACGACGCCACCGCACGCGAACTGGCGTCGACCTACGGGCACTGGACGCACAGCATCCGCTCGGGTCACGGCGCGATCCCGTATCCGAACCCGGACACCACCCCGCCGCTGACCGACGAGGAGCGAGCCCTCGTCGACGACCGTATCGTCACCCAGTTCGTGGGGGCGCCGAGCACGGTGGCGGAGCGACTCGACACCCTCCGCCGAGTGACGGACGCCGACGAACTCGTCGTCACCTCGGTCACCCACGGCCACGAGGACCGTCTGCGTTCCTACGAACTGCTGGCCCGCGAATGGGGATTGGCGCGGGTCCGCGCCGCGTGATCGTTCGTCGAGACCGGTGTTGTTGTCGATAACTCGCGAGAAATCGACAACAACACCGGTCTCGATTCGGCGCGTCTGGGGATAACGTCGAAAGTTCTCCACAGACGGCGGATTCGGGGTACCGGGAACGCAGGAGACCGGGCACGCTCGCGCTCATGGTCGACTTCCACGAACCGTTCGCCGGCACCGATGCACTGGCGGCCGGATCGGTGACGCGGTATCAACTTCGGCACCACTTCGTGAAGCTTCATCGCAATGTGTACGTCGCTCCGGGAGTCGAAGCGACCGCGCTGCTACGCGCGAAGGCCGCCTGGTTGTGGACCGGAGGCGCCGGGGTACTGGCCGGACCATCCGCAGCCGCCGTGCACGGGACCCGTTGGCTCGACGCGTCGTTGCCGGCGGAGATGGTGCGACCCGGAAAACTGCACTCGACGCCGGGCATCATCGTTCGCAGCGTCGACGACATCGAATCCTGCGTCGTCGACGGAATGACGGTGACGATACCGGCCCGAACGGCCTTCGACCTCGCGCGCGGTGCGGACCTCGATCGGTGCGTCGAAATGGTGGACGCGCTCTGCAATGCGACCGGAACGAAGGTCCACGAGATCGAAGCGGTGGCCGCTCGGAACAAGGGCGCTCGGCACCTCGCGTCCGTACGGAAGGTTCTCGAACTCGTCGACGGAGGTGCCGCGTCACCACCGGAGACGCACACGCGGCTGCTGATCGTCCGGTCCGGTCTGCCCGTGCCGGAGACGCAGATCGAGATCTACGACGGTGGGCGGTTCGTGGCACGTGCGGACATGGGCTGGAAGCAGTGGAGGGTCCTCGTCGAGTACGACGGTGCGCAGCACTGGACCGATCGAGTACAGCGGACCATCGACATCGACCGCTATGCGTTGCTGTCGGAGCTCGGTTGGACCGTGGTGCGTGTCGGCGCCGACCTGCTGTATCGGCGACCTCGAGTCCTCGTCGAAAGGGTGCGACGCGCGTTGTACCGCGCCGGTGCCCTCGGGTGACCTGTCGAGACCGGTGTTGTGTGCGATTTTTCGGTGAATTTCGAACACAACGTCGGTCTCGACCGACGACGAGCGTCCGGTGGGCATACTCGGGGACATCGGAACGCGAACGGTCGGAGGAATCTGTGGCTCAGGGTTTGAAGTTGGGATACAAGGCGTCGGCAGAGCAGTTCGGGCCGCGCGAGCTGGTGGAGTTGGGTGTGTTGGCCGAGGCGCACGGGATGGATTCGGCGACGGTGTCGGATCATTTCCAGCCGTGGCGGCACAACGGTGGGCATGCGCCGTTCTCGTTGGCGTGGATGACCGCCGTGGGGGAGCGCACCGAAAGGTTGCAGCTGGGCACGAGTGTGCTCACGCCGACGTTCCGGTACAACCCGGCGGTGATCGCGCAGGCCTTCGCGACGATGGGGTGTCTGTATCCGGGACGGATCTTCCTCGGGGTCGGCACCGGCGAAGCACTCAACGAGATCGCCACCGGCTACGCCGGCCAGTGGCCGGAGTTCAAGGAACGCTTCGCCCGGCTGCGCGAATCGGTGCGGTTGATGCGTGAGCTGTGGCGCGGAGACCGGGTCGATTTCGAGGGCGAGTACTACACCACCAAGGGGGCGTCGATCTACGACGTGCCCGAAGGCGGCATCCCGGTCTACGTCGCCGCCGGCGGTCCGGTCGTGGCCCGCTATGCCGGACGCGCGGGGGACGGGTTCATCTGCACCTCCGGGAAGGGCATGGAACTCTACACCGACAAGCTGTTGCCGGCCGTCGCCGAGGGGGCGGAGAAGGCCGAGCGGGATGTGGCGCAGATCGACAAGATGATCGAGATCAAGATCTCGTACGACACCGATCCGGACAAGGCGTTGGAGAACACCCGGTTCTGGGCGCCGCTGTCGCTCACGCCGGAGCAGAAGCATTCGATCGATGATCCGATGGAGATGGAGGCGGCGGCGGATGCGTTGCCGATCGAGCAGGTCGCCAAGCGGTGGATCGTGGCGTCGGATCCGGACGAGGCGGTCGAGCAGGTCAGGGCGTATGTCGATGCGGGGTTGAATCATCTGGTGTTCCATGCGCCGGGTCATGATCAGAAGCGGTTCCTGGAGTTGTTCGAGCGCGACCTCGCCCCGCGCCTGCGCGCACTCACCTGACGTCCGACCCGCAAGGTGCCGCTTCTCCGCTGAGTAGGAGCGGCACCGAGCAGCCCGACACCCCGCGCGTGCTGCAGACCCAGTCCTGACATCCCGCGACTCCCATGCCCGGCCGGACACCGCCGGCCGGGCGTGTGCGCGGGTACGCGGGACGGAGCAAAGTTTGCAGTTAGGGTGGAATCCATGAGTGCTGCTGCAGGGTCCGTCTCGAGCATCTACATCGCAGCTCCGGAAGGGGACACCGGGAAGTCGACGGTCGCCCTGGGCGTGCTGCAGACGCTGTGCGCGTCCACCGCCCGCGTCGGTGTCTTCCGTCCCATCGCGCGCTCCGACAGCGACATCGACTACATCCTCGAACTGTTGCTCGAACACACCACCGTCGACCTCGCCTACGAGGACTGCATCGGCGTCACCTACGACGACGTCCACGACGACCCGGACGCCGCGCTCAGCGACATCGTCGGCAAGTACCACGCGGTGGCGGACCGCTGCGACGCCGTCGTCATCGTCGGCAGCGACTACACCGAGATCGCCAACCCCAGCGAACTGTCGTACAACGCCCGCATCGCGGCGAACCTCGACGCCCCGGTACTGCTCGTCCTGCGCGGCTCCCGCCGCACGCCCTCGGAGATCGCCCAGCTCGCCGGTGTGTGTGCGAACGAGCTCGCGGGACAGCACGCGCATCTCGGTGCGGTGGTGGTGAACCGCTGCGACCCCCATGCACTCGACGAGATCGCCCGGGCTCTCGGCGACCGCACCGAACCGGTGTGGACGCTCCCGGAGGTGCCCGCACTGGTCGCGCCGACGATGGCCGAGCTGCAGACCGCGATCGGAGGCGAGCTCTACAGCGGTGACCCCGACCTGCTGCAGCGGGAAGCGCTGCGGATCATGGTCGGTGGCATGACCGCCGAACGGATTCTCGAGCGGCTCACCGACGGCGTCGTCGTCATCGCTCCCGCCGACCGCTCCGACGTCATCCTCGCGCTGGTCAATGCCAATGCCGCCGAAGGATTCCCGACGCTCGCCGGCATCATCATGAACGGGGGCCTGCTGCCGCACCCGATGATCGCGCAGCTCGTCACGGCCTTGAAGCCGTCGCTGCCGATACTCACCACCGAACTCGGCACCTTCGACACCGCCTCGGCTGCCGACCGCACCCGAGGCCGCATGGCCCTCGGCGCACAGCGCAAGATCGACACGGCACTCGCGCTCATGGAACGACACGTCGATTCCCGTTCTCTGCTCGACCGGTTGCGACTGCCGCGACCGTCCGTGACCACCCCGCAGATGTTCGAATACCAGCTCATCGACCGCGCGCGGGCCCAGCAGCGGCACATCGTGTTGCCCGAGGGCGAGGACGACCGCATCCTTCGAGCCGCCGGACGCGTGCTCCAGCGTGGCATCGCGAAGCTGACGATCCTCGGCGACGAGGCAGCCGTCCGCCAGCGGGCGTCGGAACTCGGGGTGGACCTGTCGCAGGCGCAGATCCTCGACCCGCGCACTTCCGAGCACGCCGACCGGTTCGCGGAGGAGTACGCGCGGCTGCGTGCCCACAAGGGCATGACCGTCGAACGTGCACGCGAGATCATGCGCGACATCTCATATTTCGGCACGATGATGGTGCACCTGGGACTGGCCGACGGCATGGTTTCGGGCGCGGCCCACACCACCGCCCACACGATCCGCCCCGCCCTCGAGATCATCAAGACCGAACCGGGCGTCTCCACGGTGTCGAGCATCTTCCTGATGTGCCTCGCCGACCGTGTCCTCGCGTACGGCGACTGCGCCGTCGTCCCCGACCCGACCGCCGACCAGCTCGCCGACATCGCGATTTCGTCCGCCGCGACCGCCGCCCGGTTCGGCATCGACCCGAGGGTCGCGATGCTGTCGTACTCCACCGGCGAATCCGGTTCGGGTGCCGACGTCGACAAGGTCCGCTCGGCCACGACGTTGGTCCGGGAGCGGCGACCCGACCTGCCGGTGGAAGGTCCGATCCAGTACGACGCGGCGATCGAACCGACGGTCGCGAGCGCGAAGCTGCCCGACTCCGACGTCGCCGGACGCGCCACGGTGTTCATCTTCCCGGACCTGAACACCGGCAACAACACCTACAAGGCCGTGCAGCGCAGCGCCGGTGCCGTCGCCGTCGGACCCGTCCTGCAAGGCCTGAACAAGCCGGTCAACGACCTCTCGCGGGGCGCCCTGATCCAGGACATCGTCAACACCATCGCCATCACCGCGATCCAGGCGCAGGAGGAAGACGCGTGAGCAGCCCGAACCCGGTCACCGCAGGCACCGTCCTGGTCCTCAACTCCGGATCGTCGTCGATCAAGTTCCAGCTGATCGAACCGGAGAGCGGAAAGTCGCTGGCGCACGGACTGATCGAGCGGATCGGGGAACCGGAGGGCCGGATCGTCTTCCACCACACGGCGGGGGCGGACGAACGCAACGACGCCATCGCCGACCACCGGACCGGACTGCGTGCGGTACTGGAGATGCTCGAAGGGCTGGGCCGTCCGCTGCACGAGGTGGGCATCGTCGCCGTCGGACACCGACTCGTGCACGGCGGCAAGGTCTTCTACGAACCGACCCTGATCGACGACGACGTGGTCCGCGCCGTCGACGAATTGTCGATCCTTGCGCCCCTCCACAATCCGGCGAACGTCGTGGGAATGGAGGTCGCGCGGGAGGAACTGCCCGACATCCCCCATGTGGGTGTCTTCGACACCGCCTTCTTCCACGGTCTTCCGCCGCACGCGGCGACCTATGCGATCGACCGCGACATCGCCCACAAGCACGACATCCGGCGGTACGGATTCCACGGTACTTCACACGAATACGTGTCGGGGCGTGCCGCGGAGTTCCTCGGACGCGACATCGCGGACCTGAATCTGGTTGTGCTCCATCTGGGTAACGGTGCGTCGGCGTCGGCGGTCGCAGGTGGGAGCCCGATCGACACCTCGATGGGACTGACCCCGCTCGAGGGTCTCGTCATGGGCACGCGCAGCGGCGACATCGATCCGGGTGTCGTCATGCACCTCAACCGGGCGGCCGGGTTGAAGGTCGACGCCATCGACGACCTGCTCAACCGGCATTCGGGCCTGAAGGGGCTGTCGGGTGTCAACGACTTCCGGGCTCTGCTGAAGCTCGTCGGCGAGGGCGACGAGGACGCGCGACTCGCGTACGAAGTCTACGTGCATCGCATCCGGAAGTACGTGGGCGCCTACACCTTCGAGCTCGGCGGCGTCGACGCGATCGTGTTCACCGGTGGGGTGGGGGAGAACAACGTCGACGTCCGGCGCGACAGCCTCTCCGGCCTCGACCGGCTCGGCATCGTCGTCGACGATGCGCGCAACACTGCCGACGACGACGGGGAACGCCGGATCTCGACCGACTCGTCGCAGGTGGAGGTTCTCGTGATCCCCACGAACGAGGAACTCGCCATCGCCCGCGCGGCCGTACAGTTCGCCCGGCGCTGACTTCTGATCAGGTCAAACTGCGCGGCCGGATCGCGTTCGCGAGGTCGACGAGGGTGTAGCGGTGTGTGCGGGAAGGGGCGTTGCGCGCCAATTGCCGCAGCGCCGCCTCGGTGCCCAGGCGGAGTCCCTTCTCGGTGAACGGTACGTCGAGGATGCGGTCGTACTCGCGACTCGATGCCCGTCCACTGCGCACCCATTCGAGCGCTGTCCCGAGGACCAGTGCGCGCATCTGCAGGGCGCGACCCTCGTCGGGAGGCAGCGACGCGATCCGGTGCGCGGCCTCGCGCAGATCCGCCTCGGAGATCTCCTCGACGCGACCGCCTCGTAACAGGATCAGCGCGGCGGTCATGGTCGCGGCACTGTGGTGCCGGGAGGTCGTGGGGACCTCGTCGAGCACGTCCACGGCGGCGCGGATCTCGTCGCGGGCGGTGAGCTGGCGTGCCAACCCGAAGGCCGCGCTGACGACGGCGTGATCGGTGCGCCACACGACCCGGTAGGACTGCTCGCAGAAGCGTCGCCACGCGTCGGGGTCGTCGCTCTCCCAATGCTGCAGCGTCAGTTCGGCGGTGGCCCCGAGTGCGATCTTCGGGGCGATCTCACCCGGAAGCGTGTGCAGCACCTTGTCGAACCGGGTGAACGCTGCCTCGTAGTCGTCCTGCAGCAGTTCGGCGATGCCGGCGTACCAGTCCATGCGCCAGTCGTCGCCGAACTCGCGCTCGAGGCGGGTGAGGATCTCCACCGCGCTGTCGACCTGCCCGAGATCGAGATGGGCGCGGACCTCGGCGAGGGTGATCTCCTTGGAGAACGACACGTCGGATGCTCCGACGACCCGCCCGACCCCGTTCTCGCGCGCGTGCCGGAGCGAGTCGAGGGTCTGCTGCGGTTCGCTGTGCACCGCGGCGGCGAGGAGCGCGGCACTCGGATCGTTGGGGTCGAGCAGGGGGACGGGCAGTGCCGCCGCGACATCCTGGCCCCGCAGTTTGGGGTCGCGCTCGATCCCGTCGGCGTACACGTCGGTGGGGACGAGTGCCTCGTCGGTGCCGAAGGTCGTGCGGGGCGGGCTGAACAGCCGGGACAGTCCGGGGTGTTCGGTGCCGAGTTTCTTCGACAGGATCTCGCGCAGCACACCGGTGAGCTGTCCGTGCAATTCGTCGGCGGACGAGAAGCGCTGCTGCGGATCGGGGTTCGTGGCCCGCAGGAGCAGGCGGTGGAAGGAGTCGAACTCGTCGAGCAGGGGAGCCTGCTCGGGGGTGGGCAGACCGTCGCGGTAACGGCCTTTGTCCGAGGGCATGTCGAGGGTGAGCACCGCGAGTGTGCGTCCGACCGTGTAGATGTCGCTCGCGACCGTCGGCCCGGTCCGGACGATCTCGGGTGCTTGATATCCCGGCGTCCCGTACAGATAGCCGTATCCCTCGATCGCGGAGACGGCGCCGAGGTCGATGAGTTCGATCTGCTCGTCGGTGACCATGATGTTCTCGGGCTTGAGGTCGTTGTAGACCAGTCCGATGTCGTGCAGATACTGCAGTGCCGGTAGCACTTCGAGCATGTATGCGATGGCCTGCTCGACGGGGATGCGGTTCGGTGGGGGATAGTTGTCGAGCACGGTACGCAGGGTGTGACCACCCAGGTACTCCATGACGATGTATCCCATCGGGGTGCCGTCGGGTGAGGGGTGCTCGACGAAGTTGTAGATCTGCACGATGCTCGGATGGCTGACCTCGGCCAGGAACTGGCGTTCGGCCACCGCGACCGCCTGGGCCTCGGCGTCGCCGCCCTGCAGCAGGCCCTTCAGCACTACCCAGCGGTCGCTCACGTTGCGGTCGATCGCGAGGTAGATCCATCCCAGTCCGCCGTGGGCGAGACAACCCTGCACCTCGTACTGCCCGGCGACGAGGTCCCCGCGGTGCAGGGCCGGAGTGAACTGGAAATGTGTTCCGCACTGGGGGCAATCGCCTTCTGTGGGACCCGGCCCCGACGGGGTGCTGCGTCCCACCGGTTGTCCGCACTTCGCGCAGAACCTCTTGCCTTCGGAGACGTGAGGATCGCGGAGGACGGCGTCGACCGGATCCTTCGTGGTGGGGACCGGCACGTCGACGAGGCCGGCGATGCGGCGACGCTGGGTTCCGCGCGGCCGGATGCGGCGGTTCGACGAACGTTGGGAGGACGAACGCTGGGAGGACGAGCCGGACCAGATCGACGAGCGTCGGGTGGATTCGGGCCGCGTGGCGGGGACGGGGCCGCGTTCGGTGGCAGGTCCGGCATCCCCGGCCGCCCGCGCGGTGGCCGGTCCCGAGTCGCTGGTCGACGGCTCGGTCGCGGGTCCGGAATCCGCTGCGCGCCTAGTGGCGGGCCCGGAGTTCACTGCCCGTTCGGTGGCGGGGCCGGAATCGGCCGACGGGGTATCGGCCGGTTCGGGTTCGTCGGACATGGCCGTCACTTCCGGTAGTTCGGTGTCGGGGGTGACGGAGTGGGACCGAGCACCCGCAGGTACTTCTCGTACAGCGCCGTCCACGTCCCGTCGGAGCGGATCCGTTCGAGGGTGGCGTTGACGAAGCGTACGAGCTCGTCGCTGCCCAGCCGGATTCCGATTCCGTACGGCTCCGATCCCAGGGAGGGGCCGACGAGTTCGAGATAGGGGTCCTGTGAGGCGAGTCCGGCGAGGATCGTGTCGTCGGTGCTCACGGCGTCGACCTGCTGTTGCTGGAGGACGACGAGGCAGTCGGCCCACGACGGCACGGTGAGGATCGACGCCGACGGCTGCACTTCTCGCATCCGGAGCAGCGAGGTGGTGCCCTCGACGATGCACACGCGCCGGCCGGCGAGATCGGCGGCGGAGCGGATGTCGGATCCCCGGACGACGAGCACGCGCTGCTGGGCTCGGAAGTACTCGGTGGAGAAGTCGACCTTCTCGCGTCGGGCGCACGTGATGCTCATGGTCTTCGCGACGATGTCGACGGTGGAGTCCTGCAGCGCCTTCTCGCGCTCGGCCGACGACAGGATGCGGTAGTCGACGAGGTCGGGATCGCCCAGGAGGTCGCGGGCGAGCTCACGTGCGATGTCGACGTCGAAACCGGTGATGCGCCCGGTCGCGGTGTCGCGGTAGCTCATGAGGTTGCTGCCGGTGTCGAGGCCGACGATCAGCCGGCCGCGCGTGCGGATCCGATCGATCGCAGGTCCGGTGGCGTTCGGGTCCGGGGGAAGCGAGGCGGTGGGATCGCCGCAGTCGGGGGCGGGCGGTGTGGCCACCGACGACTCGAGCATCCGCGCGTTCTCGGGAAGCGGGAGAGAGGTCGTCGTCCCTTGGAGGCCGGGGGCGCGCGGTGGGGGGTCGGTCGCGCACCCGCCGGCGAGTGCGGAGACGACGCACAGGCCCGCGACGAGAACGCGCTCTCTCACTGGTACTCCTTCAACCGGGGCCGGAGACCGACCCACACGCCGACCAGCGCCACCGTCAGCAGCACCACCGACATCGGTGCGAGGCCGGCGAGGGTGCGGGAGGCGCGGAACTCGTTGTCGCGCAGTTCGGTGCGGGTGTCGTCGATTCCTTCCGTCAGGGCCGCATCGAGAGCGACGAACCGGGCGGTGGACTCGCCGGGACCTGCACCGACCGCGAGGACCGAGGCCGCTGCGTAGTCGCCGCGGACGAGGGCGTCGACCATGCGTGCATGCGAGTTGATCCATGCGTCGTGCGCCGACCGGGCGGTCTCCACTGCCTCGGCGCCCGCCTCGAGGGCGGAATCGCGACCGTACTCGTCGAGGATGTTGCCGAGCCGCGCCATGTTGGTCTCGAAGGTGTCGTCGTACGCGCCGGTCGTGTCGCGCCGGGCGATCAGCAGGGTCTCGGCGGTACGCGACTGCTGGGCGAGGATCCGGCCCTCGGTGAGATCGGCGAGCGGTGCCGCACCGCGCTCGATGGCGCGTTCGGTGGCACTCGACGAGGCCAGGCCCGCGACGAGCAACCAGCACAGCAGCGCGCCGGTCGCGCCGATCGCGACGAGGATTCCGGGATTGAGGGTGCGACGACTGCGGCGGCTCACGACGGCGTGCGCCACGCACAGGGCAGCGACCGTGACGAGGAGCAATCCGATCGCGAGCCAGGGCGGTCGCACCGCGTCGCGCTGGGTGTCCTCGACCGCGGCGACGCCGCGCGTGTGCAGTTCCTGCGCGGCGGGGAGCAGTTCGGTCTGCATCAGGTGCGAGGCCTCGCCGAGATATGCGGCGCCGACCGGATGCCCGGTGCGGTTGTTGGTGCGAGCCGTCTCGATGAGACCCGTGTAGACGGGCAGCAGCCGCCCGATCTCCGTCAGGTTGTGCGCGGTCTCGCGGTCGGCATCGGTCAGGCCGGTCGCCGCGATGACGAGGTACTCCGCGGCCTCGTTGGTCGCCCGGATGTAGCGACTGCGCACCGCCTCCGGTTCGAGTCCGCCCGAGATGAAGCCCGTCACGGCGGCGGCGTCGGCCACCGACAGCGCGCTGTAGAGATTCTGGGCCGCGCTGGCGAGCGGCTCGATGGACGCGAGGAGACGATCGTGGGTGGCCTGCCTGCCGGACACCATCGTTGCGGAGACCGCTGCCGAGGCGACGAGCAGCACGGTGAGCACCACCCCGAGGACCACCAACCGGACCGGCGTGGACCGGAGCAGGGCACGAGCGTCGTCGAACCGGGCGTCCGGAGTGTCCGTATCGGCGTCGTCGCGGATGTGGCTCTCGACAGGAGCGAAGGGAGGGGTGATCCGTACGTCCACCGGGCACTCCCTTCCTCGTGTCGAGCGGTCTGAGGGGAGCATATAAGCAGCCCGGCGGTATTGTTGCCGTCCACGGACGGCGGGGATCCGGTACCGGGCACAGGTCCGGGCGAGGGCGGGTCGGAGAGGCGGACGCAATGCGTGGAGACGGTGACGGCTGGGCGGTCGGACCGGACGGCGAGAAGCGCTGGGGACGGCACGGCGCCGCAGGTCTGCTGCTGCGCGCTCCGCTCGCGGACGGTCGCCCCGCGGTTCTCCTGCAGCATCGGGCGGCATGGTCGCACCAGGGCGGGACGTGGGCACTTCCCGGTGGAGCGCGCGACTCGCACGAGAGCACCGTCGACGCCGCCGTGCGGGAGGCCCACGAGGAGGCCGGCATCGATCTCGCGGCCGTGACGGTACGCGCCGAACGCGTCACCTCCGGCCTCGCGGGCGGATGGACCTACACCACCGTCGTCGCCGACGCCACCGAAACTCTCGTGACCAGTCTCAACCAGGAGAGCACCGAACTGCGCTGGGTGCCCGAACCGGAGGTCGAGGCGATGCCGCTGCACAGCGGCTTCGCCGAGGCGTGGCCGTCGCTGCGCACCTCACCGGTACGCATGCTGCTCGACACCGCGAACGTGCTCGGAGCGAGCGGCCCCACCGGATGGTGGCGCGACCGCCCCGGCGCGACGAGCGCACTGCTCGCCGACCTCGCCGCGGTCCTGCCCCGCACCGTCGAAATTCCCGACGGGACGTTCGGCTGGGTCCCCCGCGTCGAAGCGGTCCTCGAAGGGCATGCCCGCGACGCGACGATCGACGACGTCCGGATCCCGGTGCACAGCGCGGACGGCAGCGGCGACGACGAACTGACCCGGCTGGCCTCCACCACGACGGCCGTGGTCGACCCCGGGGTGACGGTCGTGGTCACCGCGGATCGCGGCCTGCGCGCGCGGTTGCCCAGGGGCACGATCGCGATGTCGCCCTCGGCCGTGCTGGGCTGGCTGTAACGCCTCAGGTCGGGAGTGCGGCCTTCAGCGCCGCCGCGGCTGCCCGCGGATCGGATGCCTTCGTGATCGCCCGGACCACCGCGACCCGCGTGGCACCGGCGTCGAGCACCTCGGGGAGTCGCTCGAGATCGATGCCGCCGATCGCGAACCACGGCCGTGCCGGCTGCGACTGCGTGACCTCGCGCGTCACCTCCAGCCCCGCTGCGGTCCGTCCCGGCTTGGTCGGTGTGTCCCACACCGGCCCGGATGCGAAGTAGTCGACGCCCTCCTCGATGTCGGCGAGCGCAGCCTGCGCGCGGCTCGACGTCGAGCGGCCGATGACGATCTCGTCGCCGAGGATCTGCCGCGCGTGCCGCACCGGCAGGTCGCCCTGACCGAGATGCAGGATGTCGGCGCCCGACGCGAGCGCGATGTCGGCGCGGTCGTTCACGGCCAGAAGCGCACCGTGGCGTGCACACGCCTCGCCGATGATCTCGAGGGCGGCGAGTTCCTCGCGTGCCTCGAGGCGTCCGAACTTCTTCTCGCCGGCCGAGTCCTTGTCGCGCAACTGGACGATGTCGACCCCACCGGCGAGGGCCTCCTCGACGAACCGTGCGAGGTCGCCGGTGTCCCGGCGAGCGTCGGTGCACAGATACAACCGGGCGGTCGCGAGGCGGCCGCGCGGGTCGGGATGGTTGCCGCGATAGGTGGTCACGACCAAGACGGTAGCCTCTAAGCAGAAAGTGACGACACGGGAGTCCCGAGGTTCGCGGGGCTGAGAGGGGGCCTGCCGGCCCCGACCGTTATGACCTGACCCGGATCATGCCGGCGCAGGGAGTGAGGTGGACCAATGGCAACTGTGGCCGTCGTGGGTGGCGGAGTGATCGGGCTGTCGATCGCATGGCGCGCGGCCCGCTCGGGGCACATCGTGACCGTGCACGACCCGAATCCCGGCAGTGGCGCCTCGTGGGTGGCCGGCGGGATGCTGGCCCCGCTGTCCGAGGGCTGGCCCGGTGAGGACCACGTGCTGTCCCTGGGTGCGGCCTCGCTCGACCGCTGGCCCGGATTCGCGGATGCACTGCGCGCGGAGACCGGCGTCGACGTGTTCACCGCCGAGGAGTCGCTGACCGTCGCGCTCGACGCGGCGGACGCGGCCGACTTGCGGACCGTCGCCGAATGGGTCGGGGAGCGGGGGCACGAGATGCGTCTGCTCTCCCGTGCGGAGATCCGGGAGTTCGAACCGTCGCTCGGGCCGAAGGTGCGTCTCGGACTGCTCGCGCCCACCGAGTCGTCGGTCGACAACCGTACGCTCGTCGACGCCCTGCGCGTCGCGGCCACCGCGGCCGGGGTGCGTTTCTCCGACGCCGCCGTCCACGATCTCGCCGACCTTCCCGACGATCAGGTGGTGCTCGCCGCCGGCTCGGCGTCGGCGCGACTGTGGCCGGGCCTTCCGGTCCGTCCGGTCAAGGGCGAGATCCTGCGCCTGCGGGTGCGGCCGGGCGCGACCCCGCCGCCGCAGCGCACCGTGCGCGCGAGTGTCCACGGACGCCCCGCCTATCTGGTGCCCCGCCACGACGGCCTCGTCGTGGGCGCCACACAGTACGAGGCGTCCGACACACAGGTCACGGTGGCCGGGGTGCGCGATCTGATCGCCGACGCCGAGAAGATCTTTCCTGCGCTCGGCGAGTACGAACTGTTCGAGGCGAGCGCGGGCCTGCGCCCGATGACCCCCGACAACCTGCCGCTGATCGGCCGGCTCTCCGATCGTGTCGTCGCCGCGACCGGCCACGGCCGCAACGGTGTGCTGCTCACGCCGCTCACCGTCGACGCGGTGCTCGCCGAACTCGGTGGGCGGTCGCTGGCCGACGCGCAGTACGCCTGTCCTGGACGAATTACGGAAGCGAGTGTGGGATGACGAACGTGTCCGTGGGCATCACCGTCAACGGTGAGGACAAGTACTACGACGCGGCCCCGACCGTGTCACAACTGCTGAACGAGCTCGGTCTGCCCGAGAAGGGCATCGCGGTCGCCGTCGACGGTGTCGTGTGCCCGCGCGGCCGCTGGTCGGAGCCGGTCACACGCGGAGCGAGCATCGAGATCCTCACGGCGGTCCAGGGTGGCTGACACACACGATCCCGGCGCCGACCTGCCGCAGCTGACCATCGCCGGCCGCACCTTCGGGTCGCGGCTGATCACCGGCACCGGTGGCGCGGCGAACCTGGCCGTGCTCGAGGAGGCACTCGTCGCGTCGGGCACCGAACTGACCACCGTCGCGATGCGCCGTGTCGACGCGGCCTCCGGAACCGGTGTCCTCGACCTGCTGCGCCGCCTCGGCATCGAACCGCTGCCGAACACTGCCGGGTGCCGCGGCGCGAAGGAAGCCGTGCTGACCGCGCAGCTCGGGCGGGAGGCGCTGGAGACCGACTGGGTGAAACTCGAGGTCATCGCCGACGAACGGACGCTGCTGCCCGATGCCATCGAACTCGTCTCCGCGGCCGAACAACTCGTCGACGACGGCTTCGTCGTCCTGCCGTACACGACCGACGATCCCGTCCTCGCGCGGCGCCTCGAGGACGTCGGTTGTGCCGCGGTGATGCCGCTCGGCTCGCCGATCGGGACCGGCCTCGGTATCTCGAACCCGCACCACATCGAGATGATCGTCGAGGCTGCGGGTGTGCCGGTGATCCTCGACGCGGGAATCGGAACCGCCTCCGACGCGGCGCTCGCGATGGAACTCGGTTGCGACGCCGTGCTGCTCGCGACCGCCGTCACCCGCGCGAAGGATCCGGCGCTGATGGCGTCGGCGATGCGTCACGCCGTCGAAGCGGGATTCCGTGCCCGGCACGCCGGCCGGATCCCGAAACGCTTCTGGGCCCAGGCATCTTCGCCGATGGAGCCGTGACCGGTACGGGAAGCCCCTGAGCACCTTGGTGTTCAGGGGTTTCCGATTGTCGCGCGACGGGTTACCGATCGGTCTGTACGATCCCCGGGCATGACAGTTGCACACAGAATTCTCGCTGCCGCCGCTGCCGGGCTCATGGGCACTGTCGTCGCCGTCGCGGCGCCGGGTGTCGCGGGCGCCCAGGAACCGTGTCAGATGGGCTGGTCGAACACCGGACCGAGGTCGTGCGCGACGACGGAGTTGTCCACGCCACCCGTGCTGACATTGGGCGACGGCATCTGCGCCGGCATCGTGCGCGCCGGTGGAACCGCCTTCGACGGCCCGCTCTACGAGTACTCCTCGGCGCCGGGTGCCACCCACGGGATCGAACTGCGGATCACGCAGGGCTACTCGCTTCTCGGCGAGTGGACGCCGAGCATCCTGAACTGCGACGTCACCGTCGCTTTCGACTGGCACAACCTCGACACCGGTGCCCGCGGTACGGAGACCCGCTTCGTGCCGGCCTTCCACACGAGCACCCGGCCGTTGTTCATGCACGTGTTCCCCGGGCCCGGCCGCGTCGCCCTGACGATGCGTACCGAGCGACCGAGCATCCCGGTCACCACCGAGGTCTTCGTCCCCTGACGCACCGCGTGCGGCTCCGGGGAGTGTGATCGGATGCGCTCGCCGGAGCCGCACGTAGGGTGGTGCGCATGATCGAAGTGACCGGCTTGACCAAGACCTTCGGGTCCACGACCGCGGTCGACGACCTGACGTTCACGGTCCGTCCCGGCATCGTCACCGGCTTCCTCGGCCCCAACGGCGCGGGGAAGTCCACCACGATGCGCATGATCCTGGGGCTGGACCGGCCGACCTCGGGAACCGCACTGATCGAAGGGAAGCCGTACAGCGAGCTGACACGGCCGCTCACCACCGTCGGGGCGTTGCTCGATGCGAAGTGGGTGCATCCCAACCGGTCGGCGCGGTCGCATCTCGCCTGGCTGGCCGCGTCGAACGGTCTGCCTGCCTCGCGTGTCGACGAGGTTCTGCGCCAGGTGGGACTGACGGAGGTCGAGGGCAAGCGCGCCGGCGGCTTCTCGCTCGGCATGTCGCAGCGACTCGGTCTCGCCGCCGCACTGCTCGGCAACCCGCGCGTGCTGCTGTTCGACGAACCGGTCAACGGCCTCGACCCCGAGGGCATCGTGTGGATCCGGAGGTTCATGCAGGCGCTCGCCACGGAAGGCCGCACGGTGCTCGTGTCCAGCCACCTGCTCTCGGAGATGGCGCAGACCGCCGAACATCTCATCGTCATCGGCCGTGGACGGCTCATCGCCGACACCTCGGTGAAGGCGTTCGTCGACCGCGCGTCCGACTCGTTCGTCGTCGTGCGCAGCCCGCAACTCGACGAGCTGCGCACCGCGCTCACCGAACGCGGGCACACTGTGCGGGAGAACGACGGTGCCCTGCACGTCTCGGGCGCTCCGGCGGCGGAGATCGGCGAACTCGCTGCGACCCGGTCGATCGTGCTGCACGAACTCGCGGGCCGCAACGCGTCGCTCGAGGAAGCGTTCATGAAACTCACCGGTGGCGAGGTCGAATACCACGGATCCGGAGTCGACGACGTCATGAAGGGTGGACTGTGATGAGTACGGCGCTCGACACACTGCGGGCCGAACGGATCAAGCTCACGTCGGTGCAGTCACCGCTGTGGTGCACCCTCGTCATCGTCGCCCTCGGTCTGGGTCTGGCCGCGATCCTCGGGTCGGTCTCCCGCGCGTCGGCCGGGATGGACGACGAACTGGGACGGTTCTATCCGACCGTGGACGTCGCGGTCAGCGGCGTCACCGGCTTCGGTGTGCTGGTGCTCATGATCCTCGCGGCACTGTCGGTCACCAGCGAATACCGTTTCGGGGTCATCCGCACGACCTTCCAGGCCACCCCGAACCGCACCCTGCTCCTGACGATGAAGGCCCTGCTCATCGGTGTGCTGGGCGCGGTGCTGACACTCGCGGTCTCGTTCGGTGCCTTCTACCTCGCGAAGGCACTGGCCGGGCCCGACGCAGGTCGCGAGCTCGTCCTCAGCGGCGACACGGCGTGGCGCGCGGTCTACGGCACCGCGATCTACGCGTTCCTGTGCGTCTTCCTCGCGGTCGGTGTGGGCACGCTGCTGCGGCAGTCGGCCGGCACGATCGCGCTGCTGATGCTGTGGCCGCTGCTGCTCGAGTCGTTGTTCGCGCTGTTCGGTTCGGTGGGCCGCGAGATCCAGCCGTTCCTGCCGTTCGCGAACGCGAACAACTTCCTGGGTATCGGGCAGGGAATCGAATTCCACTGGGGTCCATGGGGATCGCTCCTGTACTTCGCGGCCTTCTCGTTCCTGGTGTTCGCGGCCTCACTCGTGGTGGTCAACCGCCGCGACGCCTGAGGTACTGTCTCGACACGCCTGAGGTACTACCTCGACACGCCGCAGGTTCTGCCTCCGCACACTGCGCCGCACGCTTTCCCCGTGCGGCGCAGTGCTTTTGTGTACGCTCGGTCGATGGCGTGGGCGCAGACGAGATACGGCATGCGGGGAGCGGCCCTGATCGCCGCCGGTGTACTGCTGACGGCGGGATGCTCGGAGGCGGAGGTGGAGGCGCCGCCCGTCGACCCGACGGCGCTCGCCGACGCCGTGCAACTCGATGCCGTCATGACGCACCTGACGGAACTCGAACGGATCGCCGGCGAGAACGACGGAAACCGTTCGCTCGGAACCCCCGGCTACGACGCGAGCGTCGACTACGTCGCCGGAGCCCTGCGCGACGCCGGATTCGACGTGCAGACACCGGAGTTCGACACGACCCTGTTCGCCGTCGAGAACGAGCAGCTCACCGTCGACGGGGAGCCGATGGGCGTGAGCGCACTCGGCATGTCGCCGTCGACGGGACCGGAGGGGCTCACCGCGCGCGTCGTGCGCATCGCCCCCGACGACACCCCCGGCTGCGAGGCCACCGACTACGACGGCATCGACGCGACCGGCGCGGTGGTGATCGTCGATCGCGGCGTGTGCACCTTCGCCGTCAAGGAGCAGGTCGCCGCCGAACGGGGAGCGGCCGCGCTGCTCGTCGCCAACAACGAGGACGGCCCGCTCGCCGCCGCCGGTCTCGGGGCGGAATCGACCCCCCGCATCCCGGTCGGAGGCGTGGCCGGGGCCGACGCCGAGCGCCTGTCCGCCGCGACCACCGTGACGGTGACACTCCAGACCCGCACCGAGGACAGGAAGTCGCGCAACGTGATCGCGCAGACGCGCACCGGCTCGACCGACGACGTGGTCGTCGTCGGCGCGCACCTCGACAGCGTCCCCGAAGGACCGGGGATCAACGACAACGGAACCGGCGTCGCCGCCGTCCTCGAGACCGCGCTGCAACTCGGCAGCGAGCCGGGCGTGACCAACGCCGTGCGGTTCGCGTTCTGGGGCGCCGAGGAGGTCGGACTGGTCGGCTCCACGAGGTACGTCGAGTCGCTGTCCGACGAGGAACGACTCGACATCGCCCTGTACCTGAACTTCGACATGCTCGGCTCGCCCAACGCCGGATATCTGGTGTTCGACGGCGACGACTCCGACGCCGTCGGTGAAGGACCCGGACCGGAGGGCTCGGCGGGTATCGAACGGACCTTCGCGCAGTTCTTCGACGAACGCGGAATCGAGGTCGGCGGAACGGATTTCGACGGCCGTTCCGATTACGGTCCGTTCGTCGCCTTCGGCATCCCCGCGGGCGGGGTGTTCACCGGCGCCGACGACGTCAAGACCCCCGAACAGGCCGACCGGTGGGGTGGCACCGCCGACCAGCCCTTCGACCCGAACTACCACACCCCCGAGGACACCCTGGCCGGCATCGACCGCGACGCGTTCGCCGCGGCGGCCGCCGCCGTCGCCTACGGCACGGCTGTCTACGCGAATTCGATCGACGGACCCGACGGGGTGCCCGCAAGTGACCAGCGGGCCGAGGTGCGCGCCGAGTTCACCGAGTGAAGACGGGCGCGATCAGCGCTCGTGCAGTCGCCACAACGGGTTGACCGGGCCGTGGCCGTGACCGAGGTCGTAGGACCACTCGAGGCACTTCGTGATCCATTCCTTCGCGAACTCGACTGCCTCGGGCACCGACCGGCCATGCGCGAGGGCGGACGCGATCGCGGCTGCGAGCGTGTCGCCGCCGCCGTGGTCGTTGCCGGTCTCGATGCGCGGCGTGCTGAACTCGAGGAAACGGTCGCCGTCGAACAGCAGGTCGGTGCTCTTCTCCGAGCTGCGCAGATGACCGCCCTTGACGATCACCCACTGGGCGCCGAGCGCATGGAGCGCTTCGGCGGCGCGCCGGGCCGACGCGTCGTCGACGACCTCGATGCTCGTGATCAGCCGTACCTCGTCGAGATTCGGGGTGACGACGGTGGCGAGGGGGATGAGCACCCCGCGGATCGCGTCGAGCGCGTCGGAGTGCAGCAGCGGGTCGCCGTGCATCGATGCGCAGACCGGGTCGACGACGAGCGGTACCTCCATGTCGCGGCCGATGCCCACCTCGGAGCACACCTGTGCGACGGCCTCGATGATCTGCGTGGAGGCGAGCATGCCCGTCTTCGCTGCGGACACCCCGATGTCCTCGACCACGCACCGCACCTGGTCGGCCACGGTCTCGGCGGGGATCTCGTGGAACCCGCGGACGCCGACGGAGTTCTGGACGGTGACGGCGGCCACCGCGACGCATGCGTGCACACCGCACATCGCCATCGTGCGGGAATCGGCCTGGATGCCGGCTCCGCCTCCGGAGTCGGTGCCGGCGATGGTGAGGGCTCGAACCGGGGTCTCGCCTCGAGGCGACAGGGGCAGAAGGTCCACGCGGACACCCTACCGAGGGTGTGTTCGAACACGGCCGGGAGGCGCTGAGGCGGGTGCACTTTGCGAAACACGACAGCGTTGCTGCCGGTGGTCGCCTCGTTGCTCTATAGTGGCACAGGTCACAGTTCGATCACGCAACACCCCTATTGGAGGCGCTCATGAACACGAGTTCGCCGGACCTCGCCGTGTCGGACAACGCCGACCAGAACCGGTTCGAACTGCGCCTCAACGGCGATCTCGTCGGCATCCTGGCGTACTACGACTTCGAACGCGTTCCGGCGCCGAACCCGCCGGTCGTCGACTTCATGCACACCGTGATCGTCGAGGATTTCGGTCATCGGGGTCTCGCGGCCGTCCTCGTCGGTGGTTCGCTCGATCTCGCTCGCAGCAGAGGCTGGCGGGTGCGGCCGGTGTGCACCTATGTGCAGCGATTCGTGTCGTCGCACGAGAACTACCGCGACGTCGTCGTGGCTCTCGAGCTGCCGCGCACGGACCCCCACCGCAAAGAGACCCGGCGCAAGCAGCCGCAGCGCAAGGTGCCTGCCCGCAAGGCCTGATGCCTGTGCGGGCGGTCCACCCGACGCGGGACCTGCTCAGAGGTCGAGGTCGACGACGACCGGTGCGTGGTCGCTCGCGCCCTTGCCCTTGCGTTCGTTGCGGTCGATCTCGGCGCCCGTCACCCGTGCCGCGAAGGCCGGTGATCCGAGGACGAAGTCGATCCGCATCCCCTGCTTCTTGGGGAAGCGCAGCTGGGTGTAGTCCCAGTAGGTGTAGACCCCGGGGCCGGGCGCGTACGGACGGACGACGTCGGTGTAGCCGACGTCGGCGAACGCGTGGAAGGCGTCGCGCTCGGGCTGCGAAGTGTGCGTCTTGCCCTCGAAGAAGGCCGGATCCCACACGTCGTCGTCGGTGGGGGCGACGTTCCAGTCGCCGACCAGCGCGATGGGCTGCCCGGGCGCTGCGGTGGCCCAGGCGTGCGCGTCGGCGCGCAGCTTGGCGAGCCAGTCGAGCTTGTAGGTGTAATGCGGGTCGTTGAGGTCGCGGCCGTTGGGGACGTACAGGCTCCACACGCGCACACCCGCGCACGTCGCCCCGATCGCCCGCGCCTCGAGCGCCGGATCGACCTCCGGGTCCTTGGAGAAACCGGGCTGGTCCTCGAAGCCGATCTGCACGTCGTCGAGGCCCACGCGCGACGCGATGGCCACACCGTTCCACTGGCTCAGTCCGACGTGCGCGACGCGGTAGCCGAGTCCCTCGAAGCGTTCGTACGGGAACTGCTCGTCCTTGCACTTGGTTTCCTGCATCGCGAGCACATCCGTGTCGGTTCGCTGCAACCAGTCGAGGATGCGGTCGGTACGGGCACGGACGGAGTTCACATTCCAGGTAGCAAGGCGCACACGCCCACTGTAGGCGACCTATCCGACGGGTTCGGAGGCGTATCGGTAGCGGTGGTGGTCGACGAAGCCGAGTTCGCGATACAGGGCGCGCGCCGCGGTGTTCGACTCCTCGACCTGCAGATATGCGTGGGTCGTGCCGTGCTCGCGTGCCCAGCGCAGCAGGGCACCGCACACGAGTGTGCCGAGTCCGCGACGCCGGTGTTCGGGAGCGACCTCGACGGTCGACAGACCCACCCAGCGGCGTCCGTCCGGCGCATCGGTGATCGCCGCGCGGCAGATCGCCAGGGGCGGCTGCCCGGGTGCACCGATGCGGCCGAACCCGAGGATCCCCGCGGCCACCGAGCCGAGCACGTCCTGCGCGAGCAGCGGGTCGGCGTCGGCGCGGTGGAGCGACATCCAGTCGGCGTCCGGCCGCTCGGTGATCGTGACCGGGGTGGGCTCCGGCGGCAAGGGGATGTTCGCGAGGTCGGCGCCCATCACGAGCACCGGCTCCGAGGTCGGCCACCCCTCGGGGATGCGGGCGAGTCGATCGGGCACCAGCAGCCGCAGCGGCAATCCGCGTGCCGCGAACCATTCACGGAGCCGGGCGCGCACCGCCGGATCGGCGGGGTCCGCCACGGTGCCGCGTTCACCCAGCGGCGTTGCCGAATTGGCGCGCCGGGTGAAACCGTGTCCGGCGCGCACGAGCCAGCCGTCCACCCAGGCCGATTCGAGACCGGGCCACCCCGCGGCGGCGGCGTGCTCGAGCGCGCGGATCTCCGAGACGCGGATCGGCCGCGCCGCGATCGGCTTGAGCGCGACGACCGAGGTGGGGGACACCTGGACGACACGACCGTCGGCGGTGCGCACCGCGACCACCGGTTCGACGGAGACGAGTTCACCGATGACATCGGTCATCGGGTGGCTGTAGCCGGCGGGCAGGCGGTACCGCAGCACCACCCGGGTACCGAGGGGTACGGACGGGGCCGGACGGTCGGTCGTCATCGACGGTTCGCCGGTCGCCTCGTCAGTCGTCCTCGTCGTGGCCGAAAGGGTCCTCCACCGAACCCGGGAGCCAGGTCAGGCCCGGGACGCCCCATCCGGCGCGCTTGATGGTCTTCTTCGCGGCGCGGGCGTTGCGCCCGATCAGAACGTCGACGTACAGGAAGCCGTCGAGGTGCCCGACCTCGTGCTGCAGCATGCGAGCGAAGAATCCGTGGCCCTCGATCTCGATGGGCTCACCGTTCTCGTCGGTACCGGTGACCTTCGCCCAGTCGGCGCGACCGGTGGGGAAGTTCTCGCCCGGCACGGACAGGCAGCCCTCGAGATCGTCCTCGGGGTCGGGCATCGTCTCGGGGATTTCCGAGGTCTCGAGGATCGGGTTGACGACGACGCCACGCCGGCGCGCGACCTTGCCGGACTCGTCGCGGTCGGGGCAGTCGTAGACGAACAGTCGCTTGTCCACACCGACCTGGTTGGCGGCGAGGCCGACGCCGTTGGCCGCGTCCATCGTCTCGAACATGTCGGCGATCAGCTGAGCGAGTTCGGCGGGTGACTCGGTCACCGGCCGGGTCGGGTTGTGCAGGACGGGGTCGCCGACGATGACGATGGGAAGAATGGCCATGGTGACACAGGATAATGGGATCGACTCGCGGCGTTCTCGAACCGGTATGTGTCCCCACCCCGTGATTGAATGACTTCCGCCGAGACGCAAGGACTCTTCGTCACGGTGTGATCCAGTCAGTCGAGGAGGGAAATGGACGGCGCAGCAGCGCACGGCAACGACCGGTCCGATCTCGTGTCCCAGCAGGGCGACGGCGCATCCGCGCAGGAACCCACCGGCGACGAGGCGAACGGCCTGAGCCGTCGCGATCTCGACATCCTGGCGTTCGAACGGCAGTGGTGGAAGTACGCCGGTGCCAAGGAGGACGCCATCAAGGAACTCTTCGGTCTCTCCGCCACCCGCTACTACCAGGTGCTCAATGCTCTGGTGGATCGTCCCGAGGCGCTCGCCGCCGATCCGATGCTGGTCAAGCGGCTGCGGCGGTTGCGTGCGAGCCGTCAGAAGGCCCGCGCGGCCCGCCGGCTCGGTTTCGACACCCGTTAGACGGGCGGCCGTCGGGCCGGATAATGCGATATCGACACGCGCGGCCGGTCGGCAGCGCTGCGTGTGCTCGGGCAACTATGGTCGAGGTCGTGAGCAGAACCCCCGAGATCCCCAGCCGCGCGCCCGCACCCTCGGGACCGCCTCTGCGTGCGTTCGCGATGGTCCTGATCTCCTTGGGCATCCTGTTCGCCGGTCTCGGTTTCGCCTCGCTCGGTGATTCCGACGACGAACCCGCTCCCGCGGCGGCACCCACGACGACGACCGCTGCTGCGCCGGCCGCACCGTCCACGCGCTCGGCCGCGGTGCCCACCGCGCCCGCGCCCGCTGCCGCGAACGGGGGCACGTCCGACGCCGGGGACGGTGCGACCACCACCACGGCCGTGTCTTCGGCTCCTTCCATGCCCGTGGGGAGCGGAACCGCGTTCGCGTCCGACACCTCGGCCTCCGCGACGGCACCGGTGCGCGTGTTCAACAACTCGGAGGTCGCGGGCCTCGCCGCGCAGACCGCGGCCTACCTCGAGGACGAGGGGTACACCATCAGTGAAACGGGCAACTACAGCGAGGGCTTGCTCCAGCAGACCTCGGTGTTCTACGGGTCGTCTCCCGGAGAGCAGCAGACCGCGACAGCCGTCGCCGAGTCGCTCGGTGTCACCGCGCAACCGCGCTTCGAGGGCATCCGCGACGCCGCCCCCGGAGTGATCGTCATCGTCACTTCGCGTTAGCGCCGGAACCGTGTCGGTCCGCCACCGGGTGGTCGCCGGAGACGCCCGGTTATGATCGGGTGACTTTTCGGCACTTCGAAGGAGCGGTTTGATGGTCTCCAGTTCCACCCGTCGCATGTCCTGGCGTGCTCTGGCCCCGATCGTCGCGATCGCCGCGGTGGGCCTGACTGCGTGCTCGAACAGCGAGGAGGCGAGCACCGAGCCGGGGACGACTCCGCCGGTGTGGACGGGATCCGCCGCGCCCGCTTCCGAGGCCCACGGCGACGACCACGGCACCGAGGGTGGGAGCGAGTCGCACGCCGGTGGCTCCGCCTCCGCTGCTGCGCTCACCGCGGAGCTCACCACGGTCGACGGCGAGTCGGCCGGCACCGTGTCGTTCGCCGAGAACGGCGGCGACGTCGAGGTGACCATCGAGGTCGAGGGTCTCGAGCCCGGCTACCACGGTGTCCACATCCACGAGTTCGGCCGTTGCGAGCCCCAGTCCACCGCGCCGAACGGCGGCGAGCCCGGCGCCTTCCTGTCGGCCGGTGCCCACCTGCAGGCCGGTGGCAACACCTCCGTCCCGGAGAGCGGCGACCTGGTCTCGCTCGTCGTCCACGAGGACGGCACCGCCACCGCCACCGTCACCACCTCGGCCTTCGGCCTCGAGGACCTCGAAGGTGAGGACGGCGCCTCTGTGGTCGTGCACCAGGACAACCTCGGCGCACGCCTCGCCTGCGGCGTCATCGGGTGAGCAGGGTTCGAATCCCCTGAAGCTCGGTACCCGGGTAATTCCTGACACGGGGCCCCGCGACGGACATCCGTCGGCGGGGCCCTGTGGTTGGATCGAGACGTGGCAGTCGCGTTTCCGGGATCACCTCGTCCCACGATCGGCGTGGAATGGGAGATCGCTCTGGTGGACAAGACCACCCGCGATCTCTCGAACAGCGCGGCGGTCGTCTTCGACAGGGTGGAGGAGATCGCCGGGGAGACCCCGCGGCTGACCAAAGAGTTCCTGCGCAACACCGTCGAACTCGTCACCGGTGTACACGACACCGTCGCCGAGGCCGTCGACGATCTGTCCGAGTCGCTGTCGTTGCTTCGCCGCGCCGCCGATCCGCTCGGAGTGGACCTGATGTGTGCCGGCACCCATCCGTTCGCGCAGTGGACCGACCAGACCGTCACACCCTCCCCGGACTACGAGGAGATGATCAACCGCACCCGCTGGTGGGGACGGCAGATGCTCATCTGGGGAGTGCACGTCCACGTGGGAGTCTCCTCCGCGGAGAAGATCATCCCGATCCTCAACGCCATGCTCGTGAAATATCCCCACATGCTCGCGTTGTCGGCCTCGTCGCCGATCTGGGCGGGCTACGACACCGGCTACGCGAGCAACCGCGCGCTGATGTTCCAGCAGCTGCCGACCGCCGGCCTGCCCTACCACTTCGCCGACTGGCCGCAGTACGCGAAATTCATCGCCGACCAGCTCGAGTCCGGCGTCATCAGCCACCCCGGAGGCATGCACTGGGACATCAGGCCCGCGCCGAAATGGGGCACCCTCGAAGTCCGGGTCTTCGACGGCATCACCAACCGCGCCGAACTGGCCGCCCTCGTCGCGTTCGTGCATTCACTCGTCGTCTACTTCGACGAACGTCTCGAGCGCGGTGAGGAACTTCCTGTGCTGCAACCGTGGCACGTCAAGGAGAACAAGTGGCGTGCGGCGCGGTACGGACTCGATGCCGAGGTCATCCTCGACCCGGTGTGTACCGAACGGCTCGTCACCGACGACCTGAACGATCTGCTCGAGCAGATCATGCCCACCGCGGTACGGCTCGGCTGCGCCGACGAACTCGCGCGAGTTGCGGACATCCCGGTGAGGGGAGCGTCCTATCAGCGTCAGCGCCGGCTCGCGGAACGGACGGACGGCGATCTCGTCGCGGTGGTGGACTCGCTCGTGCAGGAACTGAAGGAGTGATCGTCCGAGGACGTCCCGGCCGTCAGCTCCTCGTCACCTGTCACGCACCGCCGGGAGCGTCCTCGTCGAGCAGGCCGTCGCGACCGAGCTGCTCCCGGTAGGCGACGCGACCGACGCGGTGCGCGATCACCGGTGCCGTGAGGACCATGAACATGCCCGCCAACGCCATCATCCAGATGTCGACGGAACTGCGCAGGATGATCATCGCGCCACCCAGCACGAACAACAGACCCACCACCTGCGGCTTGGTGGCCGGATGCATGCGCGACAGGGTGTCGCGGAAACGCACCACGCCGATCGCAGCGGTCAACGAGATGACCGCCCCGATGAGGATCAGGAGGTGGGCGAAGGTGTCGATGATCGTCGTCATCCTTCGTCACGCACCCGGAATCGAGCCACGGACACCGACCCGATGAAGCCGACCAGGGCGAGGGCCACGGTGGCGGGCAGCACCGACGTGTCGCGTGTGTACACCGCCCAGATCGCGATGCCGCAGATGCCGAGCGCGAGCAGGACGTCGACGCCGACGAGCCGGTCGAGGGAGTTGGGGCCCGCGATCACGCGGTAGGTGATCAGGATTGCGGAGACGAACAGCAGTGCCCCCGCGATCGCCAGTGTCACGGTCACGTCAGTTCCTCCGTTCCGCTGCGCCAGGGGCTGGCCTGCCATTCCGACTCGCGTTCGAACGTCCGGATGAGAAGACGCTCGATGAGGCGGGCGGAACGGTAGAAGTCGGCCACGGCCTTGTCGGTACCCACGTCGAGGACGTGCACGTACATGATCCGCCGCACCTGGTCGATCTCGAGCACCATGGTGCCCGGGATGTTGTTCATGATGTCCGTCCACAGTGTCAGCACCAGGTCGGACTTGATGGTGAGCCGGCAGCGCAGCACGCCGGTGACCGGCGGCGGGGACGGCCGGATCGCGAGCCATGCCACGTTGATCGTCGAGCGGATGGTCTCGCCGAAGATCACCGCGCCGAGCCGCATCGCGGACCAGACGTGCACGCGACCCTCGACGGGTACACGCGGCAGCGGCAGCACGAACATGACGACGAGCGAGACGACCACACCGCCGAGGATGTTGGCGATGCTGAAGGTGCCCCACAGCAGGACCCAGACCAGCGTCGTCCATCCCACGACGAACATGCGCAGGACGTTGGCGCGTTTCATCATTCCTGCTCACCCCCCAGCACGGCCTCGATGTACACCGTGCGGTCGCGCAGGTTCTCCGCGGCACGGTTGCTGATGTCGAGCAGGGGACCGGCGAAGACCGTCAACGACACACCGATCGCGACGAGCCAGACCGTGGGGACGAGCATCGCGGCCGGCATCCGGCCCACGTCCGGGCGTTCCTCGAAGGAGATGTCGGTGGCGGATTCGTCGATCAGCGCCGAGGGGCCGATGTCCGCGAGATCGCCCTCGGGAGCGTCGGCGCGTGCCCGCCAGAACGCCTTCGTCCAGATACGCGCGACGACGTACAGCGTCAGGAGGCTGGTCACGACACCACCGGCGACGAGGACCCAGGCCAGGACCGAACCGTCCTCCGCGCCGGCCTGCAGCAGGGCGACCTTGCCGATGAACCCGGAGAACGGCGGGATACCGCCCAGGTTGAGCGCCGGGATGAGGAACAGGACCGCCAGCAGCGGAGACATGAGTGCGAGGCTGCCGAGGCGTCGCAGCGACGCCGACCCGGCCTGGCGTTCGATGAGACCCACCACGAGGAACAGGGTGGTCTGCACGAGGATGTGGTGGCCGACGTAGTAGACGGCGCCCGCGAGACCGGTCTGCGACGACAGAGCGACACCGAAAATCATGTAGCCGATATGGCTGACGAGCGTGAACGACAGCAGACGCTTGATGTCGTTCTGCGCGATCGCGCCGAGGATGCCGACGATCATCGTGAGCAGACCCGCGACGAGCAGGACGTCGTCGAGTTCGCCGCCCGGGAACAGCAGGGTGTGCGCCCGGATGATCGCGTACACACCGACCTTGGTCAGCAGGCCGGCGAAGACGGCCGTGACCGGTGCGGGCGCGGTGGGGTAGGAGTCGGGCAGCCACGACGACAGCGGGAAGACCGCGGCCTTGATACCGAAAGCCACGAGCAACACACCGAAGATCGCGGCCCGGGTGCCCGGTGAGATCTCGTCCATCCGCAGTGCCATCTGGGCGAGGTTCAAAGTGCCCGTGGCTGCGTAGGCGAAGGCGATGCCCACGAGGAAGACCAGCGAGGACACCATCGAGACCATGACGTACGAGACGCCCGCGCGGACGCGGTCGGCGCTCGCACCCAGGGTCAGCAGGACGAACGAGGCGGCGAGGAGCACCTCGAAGCCGACGAAGAGGTTGAACAGGTCGCCCGCGAGGAAGGCGATGTTGACACCCGCGGTGAGCGCGAGATAGGTCGGCAGGAAGATCGAGACGGGCTGCTGCTCGTTGCCGTCGTGGATACCCTGGCCGACTGCGTACAGCATCACCGACAGCAGCACGATCGCCGAGACGACCAGCATCAACGCCGACAATCGGTCGACGACCAGCGAGATGCCGATCGGCGCCTCCCACCCACCGATCTGCAGTACCGCGATGCCGTCGGCGTCGGCGTAGTACAGCAGCGCCACGCACACGACGAGCGAGGCGACCAGCGCGAAGACGGTGATCCACCGTTGGACGCGCGGACGGCGGCCGACGATCAGGGTTGCGGCTGCGGCGAGCAAGGGGATGAGGACGGGGAGGGGAACGAGGTTCGCGACGCTCGGGTTCATCGGCGATCCTCCTTCCCGTTCTTCTCGTCGTCTCCGGTCCGCTCGTCCTCGGCAGGGTCGGGGGCCTCGGGGTCGGGATCGTCCGCGCGGACGTCCTCGTCGGCGTCCTCGACATCCTCGATAGAGCCGGCCCCGCCCGAATCTTCGGCAGAGCCGGACTCGTCCGTCCCCCCCTGGTTCTGCGTGTAGGCCGAGTCGGTGGGGTCGTCGAAGTCGCCGTCGTGCAGATCCTCGTACGCCTCGATGTCCTCGATGTTCTTGAGCTGATCGAGCGGGATCGGGTTGCCCGCGGCGTCGAAGGCGTCGCCGCTCTTGCTCGGGATACCGGTGAGCGGGTCGTCGGAGCGGTCTCGCGACGGTAGATCGGCGAGACTGCGCCGCTGCGACACGAGGGTGTCCTCGGGGTCGTTCTCGATCTCGTCCCGTGCGCGGTAGGTGTAGGAGCGGTAGGTCAGTGCCAGCACGAACGCCGCCACACCCATCGTGATGACGATCGCGGTGAGGATCATCGCCTGCGCGAGGGGATCGGCCATGTCCGGCTCGACGTCGCTCTCCACACCGACGATGGGTGCATGACCTGCGGGGCCGCCGAGGGTGAGCAGCAGCAGGTTGATTCCGTTGCCGGCCAGCAGCAGGCCCAGCAGCATCTTGATGATGCTGCGTTCGAGCAGCAGGTACACACCGGCCGCGACGAGCACACCGACGACGGCGAGGAGCGTGATGTTCGCGGTCATCGGCGCTCACCCACGGTCTCGGCGTCGAGGCGAGCACCGAGGCTGCGCAGCACGTCCAGGACCAGTCCGACGACGATGAGGTACACACCGAGGTCGAAGAACAGTGCGGTCACGAGCTTGATGTCGCCGAGCAGAGGCAGCGTGAGCTCGAGGGTCGCCGACGACAGCGCCGGGGCGCCGAGGAACATCGACACCAGTGCGGTGCCCGCGGCGAAGGTGAGTCCGATGCCGAGGATCTTGCCGGCGTCGATGGGAACCGCCTCTCCGAGCTCGTAGCGTCCGCCGGCCAGGTACCTCAACACCAGCGCGAGACCGGCGACGAGACCGCCCGCGAAACCGCCACCGGGCGCGTTGTGCCCGGAGAAGAAGAAGTACACCGACAGGATCATCATGGTGGGGAAGACCAGTCGCGTGGTGACCTCGAGGACCAGCGATCGGTAGCGCGGATCGATGAGATCGCCGCCGAGCAGCCAGGTCGTCTCGTTGCTGGCGGAGACCGCGTCGAGCTGCGCCGCGGGTGCGTCCGCCACACGCGGGGCGGTGCCGAAGCGGCGGGTGCGGAAGACCAGGCTGGCCACGCCGGTCGCGGCGACCAGCAGCACCGAGATCTCGCCCAGCGTGTCCCAGGCGCGGATGTCGACGAGCAGGACGTTGACGATGTTCTTGCCGTCACCGCCGTAGTAGGCGGCGTCGGGCAGCAGCAGCGAGATCGGATCGGTAGTGCGTGCCGCGACGGCGTAGGCGCCGATCCCGGCGACCACCGCGCCCACGGCGATGCCGAGCATCGCGCGGGCGAACTTGCTGCCCATCACCGCGGCCGGGTCGGTCTCGGCGGGCAGCTTGCGCAGGACCAGCACGAACATCACGAGGGTGACGGTCTCGACGAGGAACTGGGTGAGCGCGAGGTCGGGAGCTCCCTGGAGGGCGAACAGCACCCCGAGCCCGTAACCGGTCACGCCCACGACCAACACTGCGCCGAGACGGTTGCGCAGGGCCGTCGCGGTGATCGCGGCGGCCATCATGATCAACCCCACCCCGAGCTGCCAGATCGAGTCCCACGCGCGCGTCGACGGCATCGTGCTCAGCCCGAAGAAGAACATCAGCACCGTCGGGAGCGCCACCAGGGTGATGAGGATGGTCGCCTGGGTCAGGGGGAGCGAACCGCGCTGCAGGAAGGCGGTCAGGCGCAGGGACAGGGTGTCCATGCCCTGGAGTGTCGCGTCGTACATCCGGTCGGCATTTCCGAGCGGCGGGTGCTCGAAGCGCAGACGCGCGATGGTGCGGTGCGCGAGGAACAGGACCGTGCCGCCCACGATCACCACGCCGGTCAGACCCAGCGGCAAGGAGAATCCGTGCCACAACGCCAGGTGGTAGGGCTTGTCGAGTTCGGTGGGCAGCTCGTCGGCGTAGGGGGTGATCAGATGGTCGATCCACGAGCTCGCGAAGCCCGCGGCGAGACCGGCGAACGCGAGGACGCTCGGGGCGGTGAGCAGCAGCGGGCCGGGCGCGTGCAGGTTCTGCACCGCGGGGCTCGGACGTTTGAGCTGCTTACGACCGAAGGCCCCCCAGATGAACCGGATGCTGTAGGCGAGGGTGAGGATCGAGCCCACCACGATGCCCGCAGTCATGGCGATCCGCGCCCATTCGGGGAGCACCTCGGCCACCAGCGACGACTCGAGCGCGGCTTCCTTCGCGACGAAACCGATGAACGGCGGCAGACCGGCCATGCTCGCCGCCGCAAGTATCGCGATCACCATCAGGTAGGGGGCGGCAGAGCCGAGATGCGCGAGTTTGCGGATGTCGCGGGTGCCGGTGGAGTGGTCGATGATGCCGACCACCATGAACAGGCATGCCTTGAACAGGGCGTGGGCGATCACCATCGCCAGGCCCGCCAGGGCCGCTTCCCGGCTGCCCGTACCCACCAGCGCAGTGAGAAAACCGAGCTGGCTGACGGTGCCGAAGGCCAGGATGAGCTTGAGGTCGAAGGCGCGGAACGCTCGCCAGCCGGCGAGGATCATCGACGCGAGACCGAGACCGATGACGATCGGCCGCCACGCGGCGCTGTCCGCGAAGCCGGGTGCGAGCCGGGCCACGAGGTAGATGCCGGCTTTGACCATCGCCGCGGCGTGAAGATATCCGGACACCGGGGTGGGGGCGGCCATCGCGCCGGGCAGCCAGAAGTGCAGCGGGACCACGGCGGACTTCGACAGTGCGCCGACGAGCACGAGCACCACGGCGACGCCGGCGAGCCATCCGTGAGGTGCCGCCGCGACGACGTCGGACAGGTTGTAGCTGCCGACCATCTCGCCGAGGATGATGATGCCGACCAGCATCGCCAGACCACCGGCCGTGGTGACGAGCAGGGCCTGGGTGGCGGCACGGCGACTCGAGGCGCGTTCGGCGTAATGCCCGACGAGCAGGAACGACAGGACGGTCGTCAGTTCCCAGAAGGTGTAGAGCAGCAACATGTTGTCGCTGACCACCAGACCGAACATGGCGCCGGCGAAGGCGACCATCTCGGCGGCGAACAAGCCCAGGCGGGGCTCGTCGTCCTCGAAATAGCGCGAGCAGTAGAGCAGGATCAACGAGCCGATGCCCAAAACGAGCACGCACATGATCGCCGCGAGCGTGTCGAAGCGCAGATCGAAATTCATCGACAGCGTCGAGGCCCACGCGATCTGCAGTTTCTGATCGGTTCCCCAGTTGGTGACGACCCAGCCGAGACTCGCGAGGGGCACCACCGCGAGCGGCAGGAATGCATTTCTCCCCATGACTCGGACCAGAAGCGGCGCCAGAAGGGCAGCGACCGCATGGGCAACGAGTATGGCGATCAAAAGGCACTCCGTCGGGGTCGGGCCTGTCGGCGGGGTGAAACTGACTGCGGGCCGTGGGACTCGCTGTCGTCACAGCGGACGGCACACCGCCGAAACGGGGATCGCCCCGACATGCACGCCGGTCGCCGTCATCGGGCAAAACGGATTGTGCACATCCTAACGGTTGTCTTCGCACGCTTGCGAATCGGGGAGGTGAGAGCGCTAGCGCACCTGCCACGCACAGATCACGGCCGCGGCAAACAGTGCGAGCGCCGACCACTGCGCATCCGCCGGAAGCATCCACACCGCCCCGACGACGGCCGTCGCCGGCACCGGCAGCGCCAGGCCGAGAGCCGCGACGGACGCCGAGCCCGGCAACGATGCCCCGAGTGCGAGACCGGTGCCCAGCGCGACGAGCGCCACCCGCACCGCAAGAGGGATTCCCTCGCCGATCTCCGCCGGCCACCACACCGTCGCCGCCGAGATCGACGCGGCGAGCATCAGCCCGGGAAGCGCGTACGGCATGGAGGGGGAGAGCCGCACCCCGGCGACCACGGCGGCCACCGCGACGAGCAGCACCCACCACGGCACGGTCGCCGACTGCATACCCGACCACAACTCGACGAGGACGGGGTACGCCGCGGCCACGGCCCCGGTGACCGCGAGGACGAACCGGTCGTCTCCGGGCGGGACGAGGCGCGCGACGATCTCGGCACCGACGACCGCCACCGCGAGCGCCCCACCGGCGACCAGCCACAGGAGCACACCCGTGTCGCTCGCGCGGGAACCCACGAATTCACCCAGCAGTCGGTAGCCCACCGAGAGCACCACCGCGGCGGTCACCATGATCGCGAGCAACCGCGGATCGGCCCGCTGCACGCGCATCCCGGCAGGCACCGTCAGCGCGGCGGCGACCGTTGCCACGAGTGCGAAGGCCAGCGCCCACTGGGGAACCGTCCAGCGCATGGCCTCCACGGGGACCTCGGAACCGACGGCTGCGGCGGTGAGGAAGGCCGCCCACCCACCGGCGATCAGGGCCCACTGACCGGTCGCCGAACCCCACGAGCCCGCGGTCGCCGCTCCGAGCAGCACACCGGTGATCGCGGCGATCACCCATCCGACGACCGTCAGGCTGTCGGCCGAGATGCCGGCGGGAACGAGATAGCGGATCGACCCGAGGACCACGATCGAGGCGGCGGCCAGCATCCAGGCGGTACGTCGGGAGCCGGTCCGCTGCAGCCCGGCCGCCGAGAGAACGGCGAGCGCGGCGGTGACCACGGGTGCCCATTCGCTGCGCGCACCCTCAGGGAGGACCGATTCGCCCGCGGCCGGGACGAGGATCGCGACCCCGGCGGCGAGGAAGGCCGCGAGGACGGCTGCCGGTCCGGCGACGCGGACCGCGGTGGTCACGGCCATCTCAACGGCCCTCCGCGTAGGCCTGCAGATGAGCGACCTGCACGGGATCGAGCGAGGGGCGCACCTTCTCCCGGGCCACCGCGACGTCCTCGGCGGTGACCACGGCGGCGTCGACGTTGCGCCGCATCGCCGCGAGCGCGGCCTCGCGCAGCAGCGCCGAGCAGTCCGCGGCCGAGTAGCCGTCGAGTCCGGCGGCCAGGTCGTCGAGGTCGACGTCGTCGTCGAGCGGTACCGATCGGCCCGCGGTCTTCAGGATCGCGGCCCGGGCCTCGGCGTCCGGCGGCGGCACGAACACGAGACGTTCGAGCCGGCCGGGACGCAGCAGAGCCGGGTCGATGAGGTCGGGCCGGTTGGTCGCTCCCACCACCACGACGTCGCGCAGCGGCTCGACACCGTCGAGTTCGGTGAGCAGCGACGCGACGACCCGGTCGGACACCCCGGAATCGGAGCTCTGCCCGCGGCGCGGTGCGAGAGCATCGATCTCGTCGAGGAACACCAACGCCGGTGCCGAGTTGCGGGCACGCTCGAACAACTCGCGCACCGCCTTCTCCGACGCACCGACCCACTTGTCCATCAGTTCGGCGCCCTTGACGGCGTGGACGCTCAGACGTCCCGTGCCGGCGAGAGCGCGGACGAGATAGGTCTTGCCGCAACCGGGCGGGCCGTACAGCAGCACACCGCGCGGCGGATCGACACCGAGACGCTCGAACGAATCGGGATGCTGCAGCGGCCACAGGACGGCTTCGGTCAGGGCCTGCTTCGTCTCGACCATGTCGCCGACGTCGTCGAGGCTCACGCTGCCGATCGCCAGCTCCTCGGAACCCGATCGCGACAGCGGACGGATCACCTCGAGCGCGCCGAGCAGGTCGTCCTGGACGAGCGAGGGTTCGTCGTCGTCGCGGTTCGCCCGCGACGCCGCGCGCAGTGCCGCCTCGCGACACAGCGCCGCGAGGTCGGCGACGACGAAACCGGGGGTGCGACCCGCGACGGCGGCGAGGTCGAGACCGGTGGACGGCACCGAGCGCAGCAGCACGTCGAGCAGGGCGCGGCGGGTCGCGCCGTCGGGCAGCGGCAGGGACAGTTCGCGGTCGCAGATCTCCGGGGCACGCAGCCGGGAGTCGACGTCGTCGGGATGCGCGGTGGTCGCGATCAGCACCGCGCCCTCGGTGTCGACCACCCGCCGCAGCTCGTCGAGGATCAACGTCGCGACGGGTTCGGTGTCGGCGGGGAGCACGGCATCGACGTCGGTGAGCAGCAGGACGCCCCCACCGCGCACCGCTTCGGCCGCCGCGGAGATCCGGCGCAGCCGCTCGTCGGCGGCGAGTGCACCCACACCCGGCCCGTCGACCTCGACCAGACGCCGGTCGGCGACCACCGAGCGCACGAAGGTCGCCTTACCGACCCCGGCGGGACCGGTGACGAGCACCCCGAGATGCGGCGACGCGCCGAGGGTGCGCAGCAGTTCGGGTTCGTCGAGCGAGAGGGTGAGCCACTCGGAGAGCTTCGCGACCTGGGCCTGCACACCCACGAGATCCTCGACCGGCGGTGGCGGAGGCGTGGCGGGGGCCGATTCGGGACGGTCGGTCGCGGGGGAGGAGGCGACGAACCCCGACGAGACGAATCCGGAAGCGGACGGCACGGAGGACGGCAGGGCACCCGGGCCACCGCCCCACACGACGGCCGTGTTCGGCTGCACGCTCACCGGTCCGGCCGGATCGACCGAGGAGACGGTGAGCAGTTCGGTGGTCCACGCGATCGCGAACGTCCGCGACAGTGCCCGCGTCGTCTCGGCGTTGCTCGTGCCCGGTCCGAGATCGCGGGGGAGCAGCGACACCGCGTCGCCGACGGTGAGGACCTTCCCGAGCAGCGCCTGACGCAGGGTGGTCTCCGGGATCGACTGCCGCGCGAGGGTGGACCCGGTGACCGTCACCGTGCGCGCGCCGTAGACCGTCACGGGCGCGACGACGACCGTCGCGTCCTCCTTCAGGCCTGTGTTCGACAGCACCACGTCATCGAGCAAGATCGTGCCGGTCGGGGTGCCGGCCGGGGCGAGACCCGCCACGACCGCCGTGCGACGCGCTCCCACCAGCGCGATCGCGTCCCATTCCCGCAGGCCCAGCGCGGCCAGCGCCTCGGGGTGCAGACGCACGACACCGCGCCGCGAGTCGGCGGCGGAGGTGTTGAGCCGGACGGTGAGTGAGAGTTGTGGGGTCGTCACCCCGCCGAGCCTAGAACGTGACTAGCGTCCTCGCGGGTCGTGCATGTCATCGTCCTCGCGGGTCGTGCATGTCATCGTCCTCGCGGACGGCGCAGCCCGAGTCGCGCCTGAGATCTCGCCGACGTGGCGACACGGCGGGCGGCGACACGACGCGGACGCTGCGCGCGGTTGCGGGCACGCAGTGCGCGTCGCTCCGAGGGCTTGATGTCCCAGGTCTCGGGCCGGGCCGCGACCCAGCGCCGCGATCGCACCGCGAAGGGGATGTGCGCGAGGTAGACCGCGACCAGCACGAGCATGAGGATGAACGGATAGGTGACCAGCGCGGCCGCCGCCATCGCGACCAGCACGAGCAGCACCACGGCGAGTCGCGCGGGCACGGACGCCGACTTCATCGCGAAGGTCGGGATGCGGCTGATCGCGAGCCCGGCCGTCCCGAGGATCCACACCGCGACCAGCCCGTAGGCGGTCCACCAGCCGTCGCCCCACTGGATGTGGGCGGCGACGGGTGCGAGCGCGATGAGGGCGGCCGCCGGTGCGGGCACGCCGACGAAGTACTCGCGTGCGTAGGCGGGGACGCTGTCGTCCTCGAGCAGGGTGTTGAAGCGCGCGAGTCGCAGCACGAGGCTCACTGCGTAGAGCAGGGCGACGATCCAGCCGAAGGGGCTGCCGTCGAGCAACGTCACGTAGAGCACGAGCGCCGGGGCGACACCGAACGCGACGGCGTCCGACAGCGAGTCGAGTTCGGCGCCGATCTTGCTGGTCGCGTCGAGCATGCGGGCGATGCGACCGTCGAGCGAGTCGAGGACGGCCGCGGCGCCGATCATGCCGAGCGCGGTGCCGAGTTGTCCGTCGAGCGCGAACTTCACCGCCGACAGTCCGGCGGAGAACGCCAGGACCGTGATGACGCTCGGCAGCAGGCGGACGACGTTGGGCCGATTGCGGGACCGCCCGGTCGCGACCGCACGCGAACCCTGCGTGTGCGGACTCACGACACCGTGGGCAGCTGAGCGAGGACGGTCTCGGCACCGATGGTGCGCTGCCCGCGTTCGACCAGCAGGGTGCTCCCGACCGGCAGGTAGGTGTCGACCCGGGATCCGAAGCGGATCAGGCCGTAGGTGTCGCCGATCGGCAGGGTGTCGCCGATCTGCGCGTCGTTGACGATGCGCCGTGCCAGCAGCCCGGCGATCTGGACGACGGCGACCTCGGCGCCGTCGCGCGTCTCGATCAGCATGCTGGTGCGCTCGTTGACCTCGCTCGCGTCGGCGAGATCGGCGGAGAGGAACTTGCCCGGGGTGTGGACCACCGAGCGGACGGTGCCGCCGACGGGGCTGCGTTGCACGTGCACGTCGAGGACGGACAGGAAGATGCTGACCCGGGGGCGCTCCTCGCTGCCGAGCCCGAGTTCGGCGGGCGGCACGGCATGGTCGACGAGAGCGATCTCACCGTCGGCGGGAGCGACGACCACTCCGGCGCGGTTCGGCGGCACGCGGTGCGGGTGCCGGAAGAAGGTGGCGCACGCCAGTGCCGATGCGAGACCGGCGCGGCGCAGCCAGGGCTTGCGGCGGCCGAGGGTCGCCACGGCCAGCGGAGCTGCGACGAAGGGGATACCGCCCGGATGCATGGGCGGTACGACATGCCTGACCAGGTCGACCATGTGGGCTACCCCGCTGGTGGGGGGTGTTCCGGCGGGCGTCGGCTTACGTGCCACGGGCTCCTCTTATCGCTGGCGATCGGTGGTCCGGGACCGCAGGGGACCCGCCCGTCTCGCGGGCGGGTCCTGTCGGTCCACAGGCACTCCAGCGTACGTGAGCCGAGGAGGGAAGGTCAGACCCGCGCGGCCGCCTCGATCTCGTTCTTGAGACGGGCGAGAGTCGCGTTCATCCCCATCGTCAGTTCGTCGTCGAACGCCTCTGTGCCGCCGAGAACATACTTGACCAGGGTCTGCGAGACCTTGCTGGTCCCGGTGGGCGCCTCGCGCCGCTGGGTGACCCGCGTGCCGGTAGCGGTGGGTTCGAGGGTGAACGACCAGATGGAGCGGTTCTCGTTGATCCGGAAGCTCAGGCGACGGCCGGGTTCGAAGTCGATCACCTTCGACGTCGTGGGCCACACCAGCAGCCCCTTCTTGTTGATGTTGATCGTGGTGGTGCCGGCCGACACCGGCCCACCGCGCACGATCATCCGACGGCACTGCGGGCTCCACTCGCCCATCCGCTTCAGATCGGACACCACGCGCCACACCTGCTCGGGGGAGGCGGTGATCTCGATCGTGGCCTCGAGGGTCTTCGACACGTGTACTCCTGTGCTCGGGGGACCGGGTCTTCTCCGGGGGACCGGGTCCCGTGTATCTGCTACCGGAGGTAACAGGATCGTCGTCGATCCTAACGGACGATGTGAGTGCGGTCACGCCCCGGTCGGGTCGGCTCCGGTCAGCCGCATGAACGCCCCGAGTTCGATCAGGCCGTCCGGTGTCGACGGGAGGTGATCGGTCAGGGCGCCGGACCGGACGATCACCGCCGACCACTTGCCGCGTGAGAGAGCCACGTTCGACCGGTTGCGGGACAACAGGAACGACATGCCCCGCGGCACGTCCTCGACGGCGGAGGCGGTCATCGACACGAACACCATCGCCGCCTGGCGGCCCTGGAACTTGTCGACGGTGCCCACCTGGACCCGGTGCAGACCCGCGGCGGCGAGATCCTGCCGTAGGCGGGTGACCTGAGCGTTGTACGGTGCGACCACCAGGACGTCCTCCTCGCCGAGAGGTCGCGGCGGGGAGCCGGCGTCGTCCGTCCACGCCGAGCCGAGCACGGCTGCGATGGCGCGCACGATCTCGGCGCTCTCCTCGGGCGAGCAGGTCGCATTGCCCTCGTGCGCGACCTCCACGAGCCGCACGCCGGGCGGGACGCCGTCGAGCGCGCGGCGCGTGGTGATCTCGGACTTCGACTGCAGTCGTCCCTCGTAGGACAGCTCGGACACCCGCGCGCACAGATCCGGGTGCATCCGCCAGGTCACCGGAAGGAAGTAGCCGCGATCGGTGGGCAACGCACCGTGCCCTTCGGCGAGCCATCCGAGGGCGGACTCGTCGACCGGCTCGGGGTGGGTGCCCTGCGAGACCTGCGGCAGTTGGCGGGGATCGCCGAGCAGCAGCAGATTCGACGCCGCCGTGGCCACGGCGATGGTGTTGGCGAGACAGAACTGACCGGCCTCGTCGACCACCAGCAGGTCGAGGCTGCCGGGCTCGATGCAGTTCGGATTCGTGAAGTCCCAGGCCGTTCCGCCCACCACATAGCCGGTGGCGGATGTACCGATATGCGCCGCAAGGGACTTCGCGTCAGGGAAGGCGGTCCACGTCGGATCGGGGCTCTGGCATTTCGCCTTGGCGACCCGTTCCGGCGACACTCCCGCGGCGACGATCCCGGCCAGCATGTTCTCGACCACCGAATGCGACTGCGCGACCACGCCGACGCGCCGGCCGTGCTCGTTCACGAGCGCCGCCACCACCCGGGCCCCGGTGTACGTCTTGCCGGTGCCGGGTGGGCCCTGCACCGCCAGGTACGAATTCTCCAGGTTGAGAACGGTCGTGACGATCGTGCCGGCCGCGTCGTCGCCGAGCGGCGGCAGCGCGGCACCGGAGCGCAGGCGGGGAGGGATGCGGCGCAGTACGTCCACCGCCGCGGTCGACGGCAGAGCCGGCAACTCGCTGCACATCGCCTCGGCGGCGGAGGCGATCGCCGCTTCGATGTTCTTCGACGAGATCGGCGCGCCGGGAGTGACGGCCACCGGTAGCACGGAGTACTCCTCGTCCGTCCGTAGCGACTCGTCCACGACGAGCACGTCGGGATGGTCCGTCCCCGTGGTGCGTTCGACGACCACGCCGCGCGACCACGCGCGCGTCCCGGTGCCGCCGTCGGGCAGTCCGTCCGGTCCCGGAGCGTCGTACAACAAGAAGACGTCCTGCCCGGCGCGCAATGTGCTGCCCGGCTCGAACTCGCCCGCGAGGCGCAGCCGACGCCGGAGCAGTCGCCGGCGGGGCGTGGCCTTGTGCCAGTCGGTCTCGAGTGTGCACGTCGCCGCGACCAGCGTGTCGCGGGCGTCCGCCCACTCGTCGGGAGCCGTCGCCAGACGATCGAAGTGTCCCCACCAGAGAGGTTTCCGCTCGCGCCGGTGGTAGCCCATGGCCGCGGCGACGAGTGCGGCCGCCTGCTGTTCCGGGGTGCGGTCGCCCGCCAGTGCACCGCCGACGTATTCGAGGAGTTTCGTCTCGACGGGGTGTGCCTGCGCGTCGGGAGCGGCCTCGTCGTGGGTCGTCTCGGTGGGGGAGATGCCGTGGTCACGGGCGTGGGTGAGCAGCCAGTCGCGCAGACGCAGGGTGGAGATGCAGTCGGCCTCGTTGTAGGAGGCGATCGACGCGAGTTCGCGTTCCGCCTCCTCGAGGTGCCCGGCATCGCGCAGTGCGCAGTAGTCGGCGTACGCGACGATCGAGGCGCCCGCGTCGGCGACATCGCCGTCGCGTGCCTCGCTCTCCTCGGTGTAGAGCGGTTCGAGTTTCTTCAGTCCGTACGTCCGGGCACCCACCCGGATCGAGTTGCGCACCACGGGGTACAGGTCGACGAGCACACCTTCGCGCAGCAGGTCGTCGACGATCTCCTCGCCGACGCCGTAGCGCCCGGCCAGCCGCAGCAACGCCGTCTTCTCGTACGGGGCGTAGTGGTAGACGTGCATCCTCGGGTGGCGACGCCGGCGGTCGGTGACGTAGTCGAGGAAGTCCAGCAGTGCCTGCCGCTCCTGCTCGCGGTCGTGTGCCCAGAAGGGCCGGAAGATCGGTGCGTCGGCCGGTCCCTCCACGACGCCGAACAGGTACTCGAGTCCCCACTCGGAACTGCCGCCCTCGGACCACAGTGGGTCGCCTTCGAAGTCGAAGAAGATGTCGCCCTCGTCGGGCGCGGGCAGGATGCCGAGCGGGGTGGCGTCGTAGACCTCCGCATAGGGACTGTCCCGCCTCTCCTCCTCGAGCTGCGCCCGTGCCTGGGCGCGCAGGGCGTCGAAGGTGCGGCGCGCCATCCCGTCGACGGGTGCCGCGCATGCGGCGAGGTCGTCGATGGTCGACACGCCCGCCTCGATCAGCCGCAGCCGCTGGGTACTGCGCATCCCCGCGACCAGCAGCAGGTCGCGGTGACGTTCGAGTTCCGGGGTGCAGTCGTCGCAGCGACCGCAGGCGGTGTGCCCACCCGCTCCCCACCGCACCGGCCCGGGGGCAGCGCGGTGCGACGTGAGAAGGGTTTCGAGGCAGGCGCGTCGGTGCCGATAGACCGGCATGATCTCCGCGAGCGGGTAGGAGGCGATCGAGCCGTCGCCGAGGACGAGATGCGCGTGCGAGGACACCGTCGTCCCGGTGCGCGCGAGTGCGTCCGCGTAAGCGGCGAGCTGGAGCAGGGCCTCGACCTTCGCGTGCCGGGAGAGTTTGCTGTCGTAGACGGCGTAGCCGTCGTCCTCGAGGACGAGGAAGTCGGAGAAGCCGATCATGCCGAGCGGATCGGGGGCAGTGTCGGAGGAACCGGTGTCGAAGAAAGCGCCCTGATAGACGACGGGCGCGCCGGCCCGGACGGCGTCGAGGGTGGCCTGCGCCGCCTCGGTGAGCGCCTGCGCGGTGTACTCGGGCCGGGCGATCTCGACGACCTTCTCCGCACCCACCTGCGCGCGGAAGCGGTCGAGGACGCGCTGCTCGTGGCGGCCGCCGAGTGCGGCGACACGGTCGAGCATTGCGTCGGGTTCGGTGTCGGGGCGCGGGAGCCGACCGAGCGTCGAGTCGAGGTTGCGGAGCACTGCGAACTCGCACGAGGCGGCGCGGGTGAGATCTCCGGCGCCGAAGACCAGCCTGTCGTCGAGAAGAAACATCGGCAGCTCCGTCTCCGGCGTGCGGGATGCCCGGGATGGGCACGGCTGGTCCCGACTATTGCAGACAGGTCGGACCCGCCGGACCATTGTTCTCGCGCCCACCGGGCACACTGCGGCGGCCGGGCCCGCCCTCGACCCCGAGCGCGGTGCGCACCGCCAGCACGATGCCCCACGGAACGACGACCCGGATCGGCCAGAAGTAGATCGACGAGGCCGTTCCGAGCGAGACCAGTGCCCACACCACGAGATTGATCGATCCCACGGTGGCCCATGCTCCCCATTCGATGCGCTGGTGGAGCGGCAGGCGCAGACGTGGGAACGGTTTGCCGGCCGGCGGGGACGGGGTGGGAACGAGTGTCGACGGCAGGTCGGCGAGAACGGCGCCGGCGTCGTCCTGCGTCACGGCGCGGTAGACCCGGGCCACACGCTCGTCGAACTCGCCGATCGTCAACCGTCCGGCGGTGAGATGGCGCCCGAGCTCCTCCACGATCGTTTCGCGCTCGGCATCGGAGACGCGCAGCGGCGATGTCGCGATACCGGGGCCGGTGGTGTCCACCGCACAGGCGCGCATCGGCAAGTTCTGGTCGCTGACGACGAGCCAGGTCTACCGGGAACTGGCCGCGATGGAACGGCAGGGACTGATCGAGGCAGGGGAGAAGGGCCCGCGCGACGGCAAGCCCTACCTGCTGACCGAGGCCGGACGCACGGCTTTCGCCGAATGGATCGACCGCGAACCGGGCGATGAGAACATCCGCCATCCGCTGCTGCTGACCGTCGCCTTCGGCGATCACCTCTCGCCCGAGCGCCTCGCCTCGATGCTCGCCGAGCATCGCCGCAGACACGAGGAGCAGCTCGCCGCCTACGAACAGCAGGCGGCGGCCGACATCCTCCCGCCGCACGCCGCGGCGACCCTCGACTTCGGCATCCTCTACGAACGGGCCGTCCTCGAATGGTTCGACCGCGTGCGCGACCGTCTCGAACCCGGACCGGTCAGCGCAGCGGATCGAACGACCTGAGCAACGGATCCGGCTCGCCGGTCATCGACCCGGCGAGCAGCCGTCCGGTGAGGGGACCGAGCGCCACACCCCACATCCCGTGCCCGCCGGCGACGTACACCCGATCCGAACGGGTGCGGCCGATCAACGGGAGCCCGTCTGCCGTGCACGGCCGTGAGCCCACCCACTCCTCGCTGCGCCCGTCCCAGTCGACCTCACGCAACAGCGGACGGGTCGCGTCGACGATCGCCCGGATGCGTCGCGGGTCGAGCGGGGCGTCGGGACTGCGGAACTCCATCATTCCCGCGACCCGGAAACGGTCCTGGAGGGGTGTGCACGCCACCCGCTGGGCCGGGAAGTAGACCGGGTTCTTCGGCAGGCTCGGCGGCCGCACGCTGAAGCTGTAGCCGCGACCGGCCTGGACCTGCGTGCGCACGCCGAACGGCCGGGCGAGCGACCCGAGCCACGCTCCGTTCGCGAGTACCACCGCATCCGCCGACCGCGAGTGCCCACCGGCCACGACGACATCCACCCCGCGACCGGTGTCGCGCACCTCCTCGACGTCGACGTCGGTGACGATCTCCGCACCCCGGGCGCGGACCGCGTGCGCCAGCGAGGCGACGAACCGCGGCGGATCGATGAACCGCTGCCCCCGGATCCGGAGACCCACCCGCACCGAGTCCCCGAGCAGCGGTTCGAGCGAATGCAGCGTGTCGGTGTCGAGCAGGTCGAAGTCGATCTCGCTGCCGGCGGCACGCGCGTGCTCGAACTCCTCGACCAGCAGCCGACGGTCGTCGTCCGAGGTGAACGCCGCGAGGAACGGATCGGCGACCCGCGTCGGTTCGGTGACGATCGTGTCGCCCGACCCGCGGGCGAGATCGTCGTAGGCATCGAGGGCGAGGCGGTTGGCGCGCGCGAAGACCTTCATCGACGACGTCCACTGCCGTCTCGTGCAGTGCCGGGCGAAGTCGGCGAGGAAGCGCAGCAACCGCACATCCGTCGTGGGCGGCACGTAGACGGGCGACGACGGCCGGAACATCGAGCGCAAGCCGTAACGCAGCACCCCCGGCTCGGGTAGCGGCAGGGTCAGTGCCGGCGCGAGCCACCCGGCGTTGCCCCACGAGGCGTCACCCGCCACGCCGACCCGATCGAGCACCGTGACCTCGATGCCTCGATCCTGCAGAAACCACGCGGTGGACAGACCCACGATGCCCGCACCGACGACCACTGTCCGACGAACCGTCATCGCAACCTCCTGTGATGGACGAAGCCTGCACCTCCATCATGGACCCGGAAGCGCGAACGGGCCGGACTCGCGGACGGCTTACTATTTCCGGGGAAGTTCTGCTTGTGGAAAGGGAACCCGGAATGAGTACGAACGTCGAACAGCGTGAATTCCAGGCCGAGACGCGGCAGTTGCTGGATCTGATGATCCACTCGATCTACTCGAACAAGGACACCTTCCTGCGCGAGTTGATCTCCAACGCGTCGGACGCCCTGGACAAGCTCCGGCTGGAGTCTTTCCGAAACAAGGATCTCGACGTCGACACCTCCGACCTGCACGTCGAGCTCGAGGTGGACAAGGATGCGCGCACCCTGACCGTGCGCGACAACGGCATCGGCATGAACCGCGACGAGGTCGTCGATCTCATCGGCACCCTCGCGAAGTCCGGCACGGGCGAACTCCGGCAGAAGCTGCGCGAGGCCAAGGACGCCGCCGCTTCCGAGGAGTTGATCGGCCAGTTCGGTATCGGCTTCTACTCGTCGTTCATGGTCGCCGACAAGGTCACGCTCGTCACCCGCAAGGCCGGGGAGAAGACCGGTACGCGCTGGGAGTCCAGCGGCGAATCCACCTACACGATCGCCGAGGTCGACGACGCGCCCCAGGGCACCTCGGTGGTCCTGCATCTCAAGCCCGAGGATGCCGAGGACCACCTGTTCGACTACACCTCGCAGTGGAAGCTCGAGGAGATCGTCAAGAAGTACTCGGATTTCATCGCGTGGCCGATCCGCATGGAGGTCTCGCGCACCACGAAGTCGGAGGACGGCACCGACGAGGTGACCTTCGAGACCAAGACCCTCAACTCGCAGAAGGCGTTGTGGGCGCGCTCGAAGGACGAGGTCTCCGAGGAGGAGTACACGGACTTCTACAAGCACATCGCCCATGCCTGGGACGAGCCGCTCGAGGTCATCCCGCTCAAGGCCGAGGGCACCTTCGAGTACCAGGCGCTGCTGTTCATCCCGGAGCACGCGCCCTTCGACCTGTTCGCCCGCGAACGGCGCACCGGCGTGCAGCTGTACGTCAAGCGCGTGTTCATCATGGACGACTGCGAGGATCTCGTCCCCGAGTACCTGCGTTTCGTCAAGGGTGTGGTCGACGCGCAGGACCTGTCGCTCAACGTCTCTCGTGAGATCCTGCAGCAGGACCGGCAGATCCGGGCCATCCGCCGCCGCCTGACGAAGAAGGTCCTCGCGACCGTCAAGGACATGGCCGCGAAGGAACCCGAGAAGTACACGAAGTTCTGGCGCGAGTTCGGCCGGGTCGTCAAGGAAGGTTTGATCTCCGACACCGACAACCGCGACACGCTGCTGGCGATCTCGTCGTTCGACTCGACGGCGAGCGAGGAGAAGCAGACCACGCTCGCCGGCTACGTCGAGCGCATGAAGGACGGCCAGGACGAGATCTACTACCTCACCGGCGAGTCGCGGCAGCTGCTCGAGAGCTCCCCGCACATGGAGGCGTTCCGCGACAAGGGCATCGAGGTGCTGCTCCTGACCGACCCCGTCGACGAGATGTGGGTGACCTCCGTTCCGGAATTCGAGGGCAAGCGCTTCCAGTCGATCGCCAAGGGCGACGTCGACCTCGGTACCGAGGACGAGAAGAAGGCCGCCGAAGCCGAACGCGAGGAGAAGGAGAAGGAGTTCGGCGACCTGCTGTCGTGGATGAAGGAGACCCTCGAGGAGCAGGTCAAGGACGTGCGGCTCTCGTCGCGCCTGACGTCCTCCCCGGCGTGCATCGTCGGCGACACCTTCAGCATGTCGCCCGCCCTCGAGCGGATGTACAAGGCGTCCGGTCAGCCGGTGCCGCGGGTCAAGCGGATCCTGGAACTCAACCCCGATCACCCGCTCGTGTCGGGTCTGCGCACGGCCCGGGAACAGCGTCCGGACGACGCCTCGCTCGCCGACGTCGCCGAGCTGCTCCACGGCATGGCGCTGATCGCCGAGGGTGGCGAGGTGGAGGATCCGGCGCGGTTCACCCGCCTGCTCGCCGAGCGTCTCGCCGGAAGCGTGTGAGCCGAGCCTGTCGCCGTAGGCGCGCACGCGGATAGGCTCGATGCATGACGCGTGTAGACGGGGTGTTGTTCGATATCGAGGGCGTGCTCGTCACCGAGTGGCAGCCCGTCCCGGGCGCGGCGGATGTCCTGGCACGACTGCGTGCCGACGGCGTCCGCCGCGCCTTCCTCACCAACACCACCTCCCGGACGTGCGCCGAGATCGCGCAGCGGCTCACCGATCTCGGGATGGAGGTGTCGCCGGACGAGATCGTCACCGCGGTATCCCTCACCGTCGACCACGTCCGGCAGACCTATCCGGGTCTGCGCTGCTGGGTCCTCAACGAGGGCGACATCGCCGCGGATCTCGACGGTCTCGTGCTGGACGAGGACGATCCGGAAGTGGTGATCCTCGGTGGCGCGGGGGATGCCTTCACGCACCGGGCGATGAGTCGCGTCGCCGAACTGATGCTCGAGGACGTTCCGGTGGTCGCGATGCACCGGGCGCTCGCGTGGCAGGCCGCCGACGAGTTGCGCATCGACACCGGGGTCTACCTGGCCGGACTCGAGGAGCTCACCGGCCGGTCGGTGGTGGCGGTGGGCAAGCCGTCGCTGCGCGGCTTCCTCGTCGCGTCGGAGCGGATGGGTGTCGAACCGGATCGGATGGTGGTCGTCGGCGACGACATCGCGGGCGAGGTCGTCCCGGGGCAACGCCTCGGTATGACGGGAATCCTGGTGCGTACCGGAAAGTTTCGGCAATCCGTCCTGGACCTGGCGGTCGATCGTCCCGACCACGTCATCGACTCCGTCGCCGCTCTCCCGGGGCTCCTCGACAGTCTGTGACAGGCGGTCTCGCGTGAGACGCATGTGATCGGTACCCTACCGCCGGGGCGCCGGCCCCCCGTTCGCGCGGGGCGCTCGTTCCCCAGTTCGCGCAGACGCAGCCTTTCGCGAAGAGGCACTCCAGTGCAGAGGAGCCCGTTCTTGTCCATTCGTTCCTTCCGATCCGTTCTCACCGCGCGCCGTTCGTTCCGGGCCGGTGTACTCGTCGCCGTCGGTGTGGCCTCGGCCGCGCTGTTCGGTGGGGGTACCGCCGCAGCGGCGCCGGTGACCTGTGTGTCGCCTCCTTCTGCCAACGACATCCTGGTGTCCGATACCGCCAGCTGCGGCGCCACCGCCGAGGACGCCTTCGCTCGCGCGTATGCGGCCGACAGCGGCACCGCGGTGTCGGTCGCCGAGTCGGCCGGTGCCGCCGAAGCCCACGCGACGGGCTTCGGCACGGCGCTCAGTGCAGCCCGTGACGGCGGCCGGTCGTTCGCCTACGCGCTCGGCGGCGGACTGAGCCACTCGTGGGCTCAGGGTCCGGCGACGACCCTGTCGGTGGCCGGCTACGGGTCGGGCGCCACGGCCGACACCACCGGCGTCACGTGCGTCGGAGCCCAGTCGTTCGCGGTCAACACCGCGACGGGACAGTGGTGCGCCGTGGGGGTCGGTTCGACGCCGCGCTGAGCGAGCGCGGCACCGATGATCCGGACGACCGTGTAGTCGGTCTTTCGCGGATTTCGTGACGGGGGTGGCAGGTGCCGGTAGTCTTGCACTCGCCACCCCCGAGTGCTAAAAATGCACTTAGCACTCGCAACACGTGAGTGCCAGGTCGGTAGGGTGAGACCGGGTTTTCGACACCCCTGGTCGTCCGTCGCGGGCACTGCTTCCGGCCGAAGGCGTACATGGAGCGATCCGACGAGCGATCGCTCCGGTGTCACCCCCATACCCGGAGGATCACTTCGCAATGGCCAAGATCATCGCGTTCGACGAAGAGGCCCGTCGCGGCCTCGAGCGGGGCCTCAACAGCCTCGCCGACGCAGTCAAGGTGACGTTGGGCCCCAAGGGTCGCAACGTCGTTCTCGAGAAGAAGTGGGGCGCCCCCACGATCACCAACGATGGTGTGTCCATCGCCAAGGAGATCGAGCTCGAGGATCCGTACGAGAAGATCGGCGCCGAGCTGGTCAAGGAAGTTGCCAAGAAGACCGACGACGTCGCGGGTGACGGCACCACCACCGCTACCGTGCTCGCCCAGGCGCTCGTCCGCGAGGGTCTGCGCAACGTTGCTGCGGGCGCCAACCCCCTCGGCCTGAAGCGCGGCATCGAGAAGGCCGTCGAGGCCGTCACCGCCAAGCTGCTCGACACCGCCAAGGAGGTCGAGACCAAGGAGCAGATCGCCGCCACCGCAGGCATCTCCGCCGGCGACCCCGCGATCGGTGAGCTCATCGCCGAGGCCATCGACAAGGTGGGCAAGGAAGGCGTCATCACCGTCGAGGAGTCCAACACCTTCGGCCTCCAGCTCGAGCTGACCGAGGGCATGCGCTTCGACAAGGGCTACATCTCCCTCTACTTCGCCACCGACGCAGAGCGTCAGGAGGCCGTGCTCGAGGATCCCTACATCCTGCTCGTCAGCTCCAAGATCTCCACGGTCAAGGACCTGCTGCCGCTGCTCGAGAAGGTCATCCAGTCGGGCAAGCCGCTGCTGATCATCGCCGAGGACGTCGAGGGCGAGGCTCTGTCCACCCTGGTCCTCAACAAGATCCGCGGCACCTTCAAGTCGGTCGCCGTCAAGGCTCCGGGCTTCGGTGACCGTCGCAAGGCCCAGCTCGCCGACATCGCCATCCTCACCGGTGGCGAGGTCGTCAGCGAAGAGGTCGGCCTCTCCCTCGAGACCGCCGGCATCGAGCTGCTCGGCCAGGCCCGCAAGGTCGTCGTCACCAAGGACGAGACCACCATCGTCGAGGGCGCGGGCGATCCCGACGCCATCGCCGGTCGCGTCAACCAGATCCGCGCCGAGATCGAGGCGTCGGATTCGGACTACGACCGTGAGAAGCTGCAGGAGCGCCTCGCGAAGCTGGCCGGCGGCGTCGCCGTCATCAAGGCCGGTGCCGCGACCGAGGTCGAGCTCAAGGAGCGCAAGCACCGCATCGAGGACGCCGTCCGCAACGCGAAGGCTGCCGTCGAAGAGGGCATCGTCGCCGGTGGTGGCGTGGCCCTGCTGCAGGCCGCTCCGGTTCTCGACGACCTCAAGCTCGAGGGCGACGAGGCTACGGGTGCCAACATCGTCAAGGTCGCTCTCGAGGCGCCGCTGAAGCAGATCGCCTTCAACGCCGGCCTCGAGCCCGGCGTCGTCGCCGAGAAGGTCCGCAACCTCGAGGCCGGCCACGGCCTCAACGCTGCGACCGGCGACTACGAGGACCTGCTCGAAGCGGGCATCAACGACCCGGTCAAGGTCACCCGCTCGGCGCTGCAGAACGCTGCGTCGATCGCGGCTCTGTTCCTGACGACCGAGGCCGTCGTCGCCGACAAGCCGGAGAAGGCCGCCGCTCCCGTGGGCGACCCGACCGGCGGCATGGGCGGCATGGACTTCTGATCCGCCCCTGCGGGCGGAGAGGACTTCTGATCCGCCCCTGCGGGCGGAGAGGACTTCTGATCCGCCCCTGCGGGCGGAGAGGACTTCTGATCCGCCCCTGAGCCACACGAGGCCCGATCCCACTCCGGTGGGGTCGGGCCTCGTGCTGTTCCCCGACGATTCCGGCCTCCGGTACGGAACGATCACATATTCGTTACGAAAGGGGCTCTGCGGACGATGAATGTCACGAAAGTGTCACTTCATCCGGTTCCGGAGGTTCGTGCCGATCCGCAACCGGTCCGAGGTGCGCAGCCAGACGGATCGACGAGGGGAAGAGAATATGCGGTCGTCCTGGTTACGGCGGGTACTGCTCACGGTGGCGATGGGAACGTCGATGGTCCTCGCGGCTCCCGGAGGCGCTTTCGCGCAGTCGGTAGAAGCCGACGACCAGCGACCGGTGGGAGAGCTGACCTCTGTCGAGCACGAGAGCGACCGCACCGTCATCGCGAACGTCTACTCACCGTCGATGGACAAGGTGATCCCCCTCCGGATCCGGACGCCCGCCGACTCGAGCGAACCGCGTCCCACCCTCTACCTGATCAACGGCTCGGGAGGCGGGCAGGGGATCGCCACCTGGGAGAAGCAGACCGACGTCGAGGACTTCTTCTCGGACAAGAACATCAACGTCGTCACGCCGCTCCTCGGCGGCTACAGCTACTACACCGATTGGCGCAACGACGATCCCGCACTCGGCCGCAACATGTGGACGACCTTCCTGACGCACGAACTCCCGCCGGTCATCGACACGGAGTTCGGGACATCGGGACGCAACGCCATTGCGGGAGTGTCGATGTCGGGGACGTCGGTGCTCGGCCTCGCCACGACGGCCCCCGAGCTGTACGAGGCGGTCGGGGCGTACAGCGGATGCGCCGAGACGAGCACGCCGCTGGGGCAGTCCTACGTGCAGGCCGTCGTACGCGTCAAGGGTGGCGACCCCGAGAACATGTGGGGCCCGGTCGGTGATCCGGCCTGGATCGAGAACGATCCCTACCTCCAGGCCGAGAAGCTCCGCGGTATCGACCTGTACATCTCGTCGGGTTCGGGTCTGCCCGGGCAGTACGAGCGGCTCGGATCGCGGTCGGTGAACAACGACCCGATCGGGCTCGTCGGGCAGGTGGTCGTCGGCGGCAGCATCGAGGCGGCGGTCCACCACTGCACCCAGCGGATGGCCCAGCGACTCGAGGAGTTGGACATCCCCGCCCGGATCGACCTGCGTCCGGCGGGTACGCACTCCTGGGACTACTGGGAGGACGATCTGCGTGTTAGGGACGTGCTTCGGATAGCAGGGTTCTGATGATCGGGTAGCGCGAGTATGAGCATCGGATAGCGGTGCCGGTCCTCGTGTGCTCGTGTCGGTTCTACGCGTGGCAACCAGGCTGCGCGTGGATCCGAACAGGAGGCACGGGTGACTGATTACCGATTGGTGATGTCGCTACTGCTGCAGGACAGGTCCTACCGGGACATCGAGGCGATCGCGGGTTGCTCGCATCGCACGGTCGCGAAGGCGAAGAAGGTCTGCCACGAGCACGGGTTGACCGCCACGAGCCAGGTCGAGGCGCTCAGCGTCGAGGAGATCGACGTCTTGTTCGCCGATGGGCGCAAGACGCCGTCGAAGGAGTTCGTCGCCTTCGACGTGGCGGCTGCCGTGAAGAAGCGCACGGGCAAGAAGAAGCTGCCGCTGCGGGTGCTGTGGGCCAACTACCTCGACACTGACGGCACGCCGGGGCAGCGGCACTACAGCTACCAGCGGTTCTGCCAGATCATCGGCGAGTACGTCGAGGTCAACGAGCTGACGATGCGGATCACGCACGTGCCCGGGCACACGATGCAGGTCGACTGGGCGGGCACGAAGATGGCCATCTTCGATCCCGTCACCGGCACCAAGACCACAGTGTCGGTGTTCGTGGCATCGCTGCCGTACTCGGGGATGGTCTTCGCCTGCGGCTGCCTGGACGAGAAGATGCCGAACTGGCTCGACGCGCACTTGCAGGCGTTCGAGTACTTCGGCGGCGCGGCGCAGGTGATCGTCCCGGACAACGCCTCGACGGCGTCGAACCAGATCGCCCGCGGTGACCGGGCCCGCGAGGTCAACCGTGAGTACCGTGACTTCCTCGAGTATCACCAGACCGCTGCCGTGCCCACTCGGCCGGTGCGCCCGACAGACAAGGGGCACGTCGAGGCTGGGGTGAAGGTGGTGACGAACTGGGTGATCGGACGGCTGGCCGATCGGCGGTTCGCTAGCCTGGATGATGCGAACGAGGCGATCGCCGCCGAGGTCGAGGCGATCAACGACCGGACCCCGTTCCGCGGCCAGAAGACCAGCCGCCGGGAGCTGTTCACCGAGCACGAGCAGTCGGAACTGTTCGACCTTCCCGAGGCCCGCTGGCAGCCAGTCATCTGGAAGAAGTCCAAGGTCAACAGGGATTACCACGTGGAGATCGCCACGGTGAAGTACTCGGTGCCCTACACCTTCGCTGGCCAGCACGTCGATGTGAAGATCACCGGCCCCACGCTCACTGTCATGGCTGGCGGGGAGGTCATCGCCTCCCACGCCGTCTCCGGTAGGCGGCACGCCTTCGTGACCGACCCTGACCATGTTCCCGCGCAGCATCTGCAGTCATCGGACCTGTGGTCGCGGGCGTATTTCGTGCGCCAGGCCCACAAGATCGGACCGCACACCGTGGCCGCGATCAGTGAGGTCCTGGATCGCCAGCGGATCGAGGCTCAGGGCTACCGCTCGTGCCAGAACATCCTCGCCCTGGCCCGCGGGGACAACAAGATGCTGCTCGAGCGGGCCTGCGGGCAGCTGGTCTCCGAGACCTCACGCCGGGCGATCAGCTACACCGCCGTCAAGCAGCAGCTGGCGGCCCTGAGGGCCCAGGCCGCCGCTCGACCCACCACCACGACCGCAGCGACGACGCCGGCGACCGCAACGCCTGTAGCGGTACCGCCGGATCGGCGAGATACCACCGGGGCGCATCTGGCCGGGCCGGAGCAGTTCAGCCTCGCCGTCCTCACCGGAGGCCCGAGCAGCGGCACCGCGGGGCGGGAGGAGCTGCAGTGACTGATCGTCATCTCACCGACGCCGACATGCCACTGTTCACCCAGTTGCGGATGACCGCGTTCGGCCAGACCGTCATCGACTTGGCCAACGATCCCGCCTGCGACGAGTGGACCTTCTCGGAGAAGATCTTCCACGCCCTGGACAAAGAGATCACGGCCAGGCAGGAACGCCGGACCCAGAAACTACTCAAGGCCTCCAGATCGCCAAACCCTGATGCTTGCGTAGAAGAGATCCGCTACCTGCCTGACCGCAACGTCAACCGCGAGCTAATCGCACGACTTTCCAGCTGTCAATGGATCGACGCCACCCGCAATCTCGTCGTGCTCGGCCAGTCCAGCGTGGGCAAGACCTACCTCGCCCAGGCGCTGCTCAATGCCGCGTGCCGAAAGTACTACACCGCGAGGTTCTTCCGGCTCGACGACCTGGCCAACCGGCTCGCCGTGCTGGAGCCGACCTCGCAGCGCAGGCTGGACTTCCTCACTGATCTGCACAACTGCGACCTGCTGGTTCTCGATGACTTCCTGACCACGCCGGTGGCTCCGCACACCGCGGCGGAGCTGCTCAACATCCTTGCCGCTCGGGAAGGGCGGGGCTCGACGCTGGTGACCTCGCAGTTCGATCCGCCAGATTGGTACAAGTCGCTCCAAGACGCGGTCATCGCCGAATCGATCCTCAACCGGATCGTCGCCGGCGCCGAGATCATCGCCCTCGACGGCCCGAACATGAGACGGCACCTCGCCACGGCAACGCCATAGCGGCCCAGCGGTCGGACGGGCAGATGCCGCTATCCGATGCCCGTCCGACCGCTACCCGATCATCAGAACCGCGCTTTCCGAAAGGCGTCCCAAACAATCTGCGCAACTCGTGGCCGCTTCTGTCGCAGGCGGTCGGACTGTAGAGGTCCCGCACAATCCACCGGAAATGCCCGATTCGATCCCGGTCGAATCGGGCATCTTCTTTCGGTCGTTATTCAACCGATAAATCGGTCGATTCGCCGTAATCGGTCGGTGAACGGGATGAATCGGGCCGAACGGAAATATCGAATTCAAACAGAAATAAATGGGTACGGACGTTCCGTTTTCTTTCCTTGACGCTGTGAACTGGTCATATGCGGGCTCGTCCCAGCTTCCCTGCGAGTGTGAATGTCATCACATCCCGATTTGCGCACTCTCGGGTCGCGCATACACGTCGAGTGTGTTGAGAATTGATGCGAGCCCGACGGAATTCCGATCGGAATTCCGGGTAGGCGAAAAGCAATCGGACGAGACCCGTCCGGTATGTGATCGGACGAAGGAGATTCACATGGACGTCATCGAACTCATCGGCTCTGCCCTCGAACTGCTCGGCGGCACCGAACTGCTCGGCACCCTGCTCGAGACCGGCAGTGCCGTTCTCGGCCTCGGCCAGTAGTTCCTGCTGAGCTGAACAGCTGCGCCGCTGCCTCGCAGCGGAATACGACACCCCCGGCGGATCTCCGCCGGGGGTATCGTCGTCTCGGCCGACCCCGTGACCCGGATCAGTTCTCGGGGATCAGCATCCACAGGGCGAGGTAGAGCAACACGGCGGTGCCGCCCGTGACGAAGGCTGCGAGGACTGCGCCTGCACGCACGAGGTTGAGGTCGACGTTGAAGTACTCGGCCAGTCCTGCGCACACACCACCGAGCATGCGCTGGGACGAGGAGCGGGTGAAGGGACGGGGAGCCTGGTTCTCGAAGTTCATGTATTCATCCTGTCGCCGTAACGGTCTCGGCACATCCGGGAACGGCCCGGATCTTCACCCTGATCTTCGTCTCGGGGTCGGTCGGACGAGCCGGCCCGAACAACGCAGAAATCACGCTGAGGACAATGCTCGGCGACCGGGGCGCGAGGAGGCAGACTCGACCGTCGGTACTGCCGATCAGAAGGAGATCTCCCGTCATGACCGACGTCGTCCTGGACGAACAGCTCGCCGCACTGCGCCGCAGGTACGGCACCCGGGCCGCCGAGCAGGTGGCCGGACGCGGTGGCTCCGGCGCGTGGAACGACGTCATCGCTCTCCAACTGGCGCATCGCTCCGTGCGAAAGTTCCTTCCCGAAGCGGTCTCCGAGGATGATCTGTGCGCGATCGTGGCCGCGGCTTCGTCCGCCGCGAGCTCGAGCAACCTGCAGTTGTGGAGCGTCGTGGCCGTCACCGACCGCGACCGGCTCGCCCGGATCGCGACTCTCGCCGGCAACCAGCCGGCGGTGCGTGACGCTCCACTGCTGCTCGTGTGGGTGGCCGACCTCGCCCGAGCGGCGCGGGTCGCCGAGCAGTACGACAAGGATCTCGTCAACGTCGACTACGTGGAGTCCGCGCTGCTCGGGGTGGTCGATGCCGCGCTCGCCGCACAGAATGCGGTGCTCGCCGCGGAATCGCTCGGCCTCGGCACCGTCTACATCGGGGCCATCCGCAACCATCCGCGTGACGTGGCCGCAGAACTGGCTCTGCCCGACCACAGTTTCGCTGTGGTCGGGCTGGTGGTGGGCCGTCCCGATCCCGAGGTGGAGTCGGAGGTCAAGCCGCGGTTGGGTCAGGACGTGGTGCTGCATCGCGAGCAGTACTCGACCGAGGAACGGGATGCCGGCCTCGCCGCCTATGAGGAGGAGATCTCCGGCTTCTACCGCGATCAGGGTCTGGCGGAGAGCTGGGTCGAACGTGTACTCGGGCGCTTCGCGTCGCCCGGCGCGCTCGGGAGCAAAGAACAGATGCGGGAAGCTCTGCGGGAGCGCGGTTTCGGTCTGGACTGACCGCAGGGAGGCGTCAGCGGCACACGACCGTCAGGCCGACCCCGCGCCACACCTGACGTTCGACACGATCGAACTCGTTGTCGTCACTGTCGTATTCGTACTCGACCTCGGTCCGGTATCCCCGGTCGCGCTGAGCGGTCACGGTGCAGTCGCCGCCGGCGGAACCGGACCGGTTGACGATCGAGTACGGCACACCCTCCGCGGCGAGCACGGCGACCGCGGCCTGCTCGCTCAAGCCGACCACGCCGGGCGCGGGTTGTGCTGTGGCAGTTCCTGTTCCGAGCAGTACTGCGGCGGTGCCGAGCGACAGGACGGCGGCGGTCGCGAGGCGGGAGCGGGTGGCAAGAGTACGCATGGGTTCCTCCGAAAGGGTGCTGGACCGGACATTTCGATCGTCCGCCGCGACCCGGCCCGAGCACATCCGGGCACGACCCCCATCCCGACCCTGAATTCCGGACTCGGGGTGGCAGGGACACTGGGGAAACCGGCACCCGCCGCGTCCGGATCGGCCTAGTCTGGGCCGGTGGAGACCGTACCGATCCAGCTTCCCGGGGGCACCACGGCCCCGGTGCGCCTCTTCGCGGGACCCGACCACGAGCACGAGACACGTCGCGACGCCTCCCGCGCCGTCGTGGTGATCGTGCCGGGGCTCGGCATCCCTGCCGGTTACTACGAGCCGTTCGGGCAGGCGATCACCGAGCACGGATTCGACGCGGCGATCTGTGAACTGGCCGGCCAGGGCGACAGCCGTCCGAGGCCCGGACCCGACAGCACCTACGGCTACCACGAGATCGTCGCGACGCACTTCCCCGCTGTCTTCGAGGTGGTGCGGGAGCGCTTCCCCGACTCGACGCCGTACCTTCTCGGCCACTCCATGGGCGGCCAACTCGGGGTGCTCTACGCCGCGCGCATCCGCGGCCGGCTCGGCGGACTGATCCTCGTCGCGTCGGGCACGCCCTACTACCGGCATCACGGGGGCGTCCGCGGCCCGGGACTGTGGCTCGGATCGACGGCGATGTCGCTGACCGCCGCGGTCGCCGGATTCTGGCCCGGCGACCGGATCGACGTCGCCGGGTTCGGCCGGCAGTCGCGCGTGCTGATCTCCGACTGGGCGCGACTGGCCCGCACCGGCCGGTTCGAACCGGCCGGTGCGGACATCGACTACGAGGAACGGGTCGGGCGTCTCACGCTCCCCGTCCTGTCGATCACGATCGAAGACGACGACCTCACCCCGGTCGCGTCGGCGCAGCACCTGCTCGAGAAGCTGCCCTCCACCGAGATCACCCGATGGCACAATCCGCGGGCACTGGGCCACAACGGCTGGATCCGCGACAACGACGACACCGTCGCGACGATCGTGGCGTGGTTACGTGACCGCTGAGCCCGCGCGGGCGGCCGCGGCGAGCCGGACGTGGGCGTTGGGGGAGCCGTATCCGGTGTATCCGCCGCGCCGTTCGAGGAGTTCGACCTGGAAATTGCCCTGCACCGGGAGCGTGTAGGCGTGCAGGAATTCGCCGCCGTCGTCGTTGCGGTCGTAGAGCAGGCCGTTGTCCTGCAGGACGGCGAGCAGGTCGGGGTCGAGCACGAACCGCGCGTCGAGATCCGCGTAGTAGTTCGCGGGCGGCCGGAGGAACTCCACGCCGCGCGCACGTGCGTGGCGTACCGAGTCGACGACGTCGGCCGTGGCGAAGGCCAGCTGGGTCACACCGTGCAGCTGGGGCGCAGCACCGGTCTCGGAGACGTTCAGCGCGACCCGCAGGTCACCCTTCTCCGCGCGCAGTGCGCGGATGCGCAGGCGGCCCTGCGGCTGGATGTACTCCTCGGGGTCTTCCGGCCGCAGTCCGAACAGGGTGCGGAAGAACGACAGCTCCTGGTTCAGGTCGTCCGCCGCGACCGTCACGTCGACATGGTCGAGACCGAGCCATCCCTCGTCGGCCGGGGGAGTGGCTGCCGCGTCGTCGGACACGAAGTCGTTGTGCCAGTCGTCGGTCTGCCCCGGCTCGGCACTGACGAAGACGTGCAGACCGGAGGGCGAGGTGATGCCCGGCAGGCCTGCTTCACCCTCCCCTCGGGTGCGGTCGACCGCGGGCCACAGCAGGTTCGCGGCGCGTTCGGCCACCGCGGCGACGTCGGGGGCGACGAGACCCAGCGCGGTCGCGGCGGGACCCGGCGCGGGCTCCTCGTTCAGGACGACGTTCGCGCCGCCGTTGCGCCACCACACGACGGGCTTGCTGCGGTGCCGGCCGGCGACATGGAATCCGAGTCCGGTGAGCAGCGCCGGGTAGTCGGTGCGGTCGGGGTCGGCGAGTTCGACGAACGCCGCGTCGGTGTGCGCCGGAAGCGGCGGTGCGACCGTCACCTTCTCGCGTGCGGGCCCGGTGACCCGCGCACCGAGCCGGTCCTCGAGGAACAGCAGCGACCGCATCGCGTCGCGCGCGGTCACATGCGGATCCGCTTCGCGCACCACGTCGCTGAAGACCTCGAGCGAGAGCGGACCGTCGTAACCGGCGTCGAGCACGGCCGCGACCACCCCGGAGACGTCGAGCATGCCCTGCCCCGGGAAGCACCGGAAGTGGCGGCTCCATTCGAGGACGTTCATGTCGAGCACCGGGGCGTCGGCAACCTGCAGGAAGCCGATGCGTTCGCCGGGGATGCCGGCCAGGGCGCGTCCGTCGTCGCCGCGTGCGAGCATGTGGAAGGTGTCCACGGCCAGCGTCACGGCCGGGTGGTCGGCGCGTTCGACGAGATTCCACGCCTGCCCGACCCGGTTGACGTGACGTCCCCAGGCGAGGGCCTCGTAGGCGAAGGTGACCCCGTGCGAGGCGGCGAGATCGCCGACGGCGCGCAGCTGTTCGGCGGACAGTTCCGGATCGTCGATCGCGGTCGGCAGCGCGTTCGAGCACGCCAGGAAGGTCGTTGCGCCGAGCTCGTTCATCACCTCGAGCTTGCGGCGGACGCGGTGCAGGACGTCGGGGAATCGCCGCGGGTCGACGCCCTCGATGTCGCGGATCGGCTGGAACAGGTCGATCGACAGACCGAGATCGGCGCAGCGCCGCGCTACCTCGGCGGGTGACAGCGGCGACGCGATGAGGTCGTTGTCGAAGATTTCGATCCCGTCGAATCCTGCAGCGGCGATCGCGTCGAGTTTGTCGGCGAGAACACCGGAGAGCGAGACGGTGGCGATTCCGCGGCGCATCAGCTGGTCAGCTCCTCGAAGTGTCGGACCATTCGTTCGGCGTCGGGTTCGACGCCCGTGAAGTACTCGAAGGCACCCACGGCCTGGAAGACGGCCATGCCGCCACCGGGCACCACGCGGCATCCGCGGGAGCGGGCGAGGTGGATCAGTTCGGTCTCGAGCGGGAAGTACACGACGTCGGAGACCCACAGGTCCTCGCGGACGAGCTCGGCGGGGACGGGCAGGCCGGGGTGGCCGGTCATGCCTGTGGGGGTCGCGTTGACCAGACCCTGCGCCGAGGCCAGAGCGCCGGCGAGATCGGTGGTCGCGCGGACCCGGTCGTCGCCGAAGCGTTTGGCCAGGCGGGTCGCGCAGGCCTGCGCCTTCTCGACGTCGACGTCGACGATGGACACGTGCGCGGAGCCCTGTTCGAGCAGCGCGTACCCGACGGCCGAACCGGCACCGCCGGCCCCGACCAGCACGGCGCGGTCGGAGACGGCCTCGGGCAGCCGGCGGCGGAACGCGCGCCCCCAGCCGGACCAGTCGGTATTGCGGCCGAGTGCGCGACCGTCCCGGAACACCACCGTGTTGACCGCGCCGAGATCGTGGGCGTCGTCGGACAACTCGTCGAGCAGGGGGATGACGACCTGCTTGAAGGGGTGCGTGATGTTGAGCCCGTCGAAGCCGAAACGCTGTGCCCAGTCGAGCATCTCGGCCAGGTTCTCGGCGCCGTAGCCGAGGCGCTCGGCGTCGACGAGGCGGTAGGTCAGGTTCAGTCCCGAGGCGAAGCCCTCCCGTTCCTGCATGGCCGGGGTGAGCGAACCGCCGATCCCGGCGCCGAACAGGCCCAGCAGGAAGGACGTACGTGCGGGCGCTGCGGTGGTCATCGGGAGCTTTCCTTCTTCTCGGTATCGAGTGCGAGTGCGGCCAGGTGACGGACGGCGAACTCGTATCCGTCGGGGCCGCATCCGGCGATCACGGCCTTCGCGACGGGAGCGACGAACGAACGGTGCCGGAACTCCTCGCGGGCGTGGACGTTGGTCAAATGCACTTCCACGATCGGTGCCGCGACGGTCACGAGCGCGTCGTGCAGTGCGACCGAGGTGTGCGTGTAGGCCGCGGCGTTGACGACGAAACCGGCTGCCGATTCGCGGAGTTCGTGGACGGCGTCGATGAGTGCGCCCTCGTGGTTGCTCTGCCGGAAGTCGATGTCGAAGCCCAGGTCGTCGGCGGTGCGGCGGCACGACTTCTCGATGTCCGCCAGCGTCGCGGTGCCGTAGAGATGAGGTTCGCGCGTGCCGAGCAGGTTGAGATTGGGCCCGTTGAGAACGGCGATCGTCGGACGAGCACTCACGATGCCGCTCCGGCGGGGACCGGCGCGGTGTTCCGATCGTGGGGGAGCAGGCCGATCTCACGGGTGGGGATCTTGTGGGTTCCGGACGGTCCGGTGGCCACCGCGATCAGCGAGATGGCGACGGCGCCGACGCAGAACAGGGCCACGCGGTACCAGTTGTCGGCGTTGCCGTCCATGAGCGAGCCGGCAATGGCCGGGGTGAAACCGGCGAGCGCGAAGCCGAACTGGGTGCCGATCGCCATGCCCGACAGGCGGACGCTGGTGGGAAAGTACTCGGCGTAGGTGGCGGGCCACACCGCGTTCGGCATGCTGTAGACCACGCCGGCGAGCAGGATTCCGGTGATGAGCACGAGCGGCACGTCGCCCCGCGAGATCGACCACAGGAAGGCCGTCACCATCACGGCGCTGCCGATCAGGCCGGAGACGAAGACCGGCTTGCGACCGATGCGGTCGGACAGCAGGGCCCACATGGGGATGGTGCCCACGGCGATGATGTTGGCGACGATCGCCAGCCACAGCATCGTGGTGTCGCTGATGCCGATGCCGTACTCGTCGGCTGTGGCGAAGTTGAGGGCGAACACCTGGAAGGCCGTGTTGACCATGGCGATGAAGGCCGCGAAGAAGACGCGCAGGACGCCGGTCCAGTGGTGGCGGAAGAGCACGGCCAGCGGTGCCTTGGGGGCCTCGTCGTGCGCCTTCTTGGCGTGGAACTCGGGGGTCTCGTCGAGGCTGCGCCGGATGAGGAAACCGACCAGCACGATCACGGCGCTGATCCAGAAGGGCACGCGCCAGCCCCACGACTGCAACTGCTCCTCGGACAGCAGCGCGATCACGGGCAGGAACATCAGAGGTGCGAGCACCTGGCCGCCCTGCGTGCCGCTCAGTGTCCAGCTGGTGAAGAAACCGCGTCTGTCGTCGGGGGCGTGTTCGAACGACATCGAGTTCGCGCCGGCCTGCTCACCCGCGGCGGACAGCCCCTGGAGCAGCCGCAGCACGACCAGCAGGATCGGCGCGATCATGCCGACCTGTCCGTAGGTCGGCAGGCAGCCGATGAGGAAGGTCGAGACACCCATCAGTAGCAGCGTGCCGACGAGAATCAGCTTGCGGCCGAAGCGGTCACCGATGTGGCCCATCAGGACGGAGCCGAAGGGGCGTGCGACGTAGGCGACGCCGAAGGTCGCGAGCGACGCGACGGTCGCGACCGCCTGGTTGCCCTCGGGGAAGAAGATCTTCGGGAAGACGAGCGCAGCGGCGGTACCGTAGATCGCCAGGTCGTAGTACTCCAGTGCGCTGCCGCTCCACGCGGCGAGGGCCGCCTTGCGGGGCGTGCGCTGCACCGTGGTGTTTTCAGTCATCGGATGCCTCGGGGGGTGGGTCTTCAGTATCGGATACACGGACGTTATGGGTGTGGCGCAGCCCACGACAATCGTTTGCCATTTTTTTTGCCATACTGTCCGTATGTCGGCCTCTCCGCGTTCACGGAAACGCGCCACCATCACCGATGTGGCCCGCGAGGCAGGGGTCGCGGCGTCGACGGTCTCGCGCACGTTCACCAAGCCCGGTCGCGTCAACGCCGCCACTCGCGACCACATCCTCGAGGTCGCCGACCGGCTCGGCTACGCACCCAACCCCGCGGCCCGCGCCCTCGAATCGGGACGCACCAACACCCTGGCGCTGCTGGTCCCCGACATCACGAACCCCTTCTTCTCGGGCGTGATCAAGGGGGCCGAACGCGCCGCCGTCGCCTCCGGCCGGACCCTCGTCCTCGCCGACACCCAGGAGAGCGCGACCACCGAAGCGCACATCATCCGGCGGCTGGGGCCGGCCGTCGACGGTTTCGTCCTGGCGGCCGCCCGTATGCCGGACGACGAGCTGCGGCGCGTCGCCGAATTCGACGCCGTGACCCTGGTGAACCGGGCGATCCGCGGAATCTCCTGCGTTGTCGCCGATTACGAGACGGGCACGCGGCAGATCGTCGACCACCTCGCGTCGCTCGGGCACCGCTCGTTGCTGTTCCTCGGCGGTCCGCCCGAGTCGTGGTCGGGAGCGCGGCGCTGGGCCGGTCTGCAGGCCGCGGCGCAGGCTCACGGCATCGCGGTGCGTCGCTTCGGCCCCTACTCGCCGACGCTCGGTGGCGGTGCCGCCGCGGCCGACGCCGCCGTGGCGGCCGGTGCCACCGCGGTGGTGTGCCACAACGACATGCTCGCCATCGGGGTGCTGCGCCGGATGCGGGAACGCGGGGTGTCCGTCCCGGAGCACGTGAGCGTGGTCGGATTCGACAACATCTTCGGCTCCGACCTGTGCCGGCCGTCGCTCACCACGCTCGCCGAACGCACCGAGGACGCCGGGGCGCGCGCCATCGAGATGCTCGCCCGGCAGGCCTACGAGCGGGTCGCGGTGGCCGACGAACTCGTGCTCCCGACGCAGCTCGTCGTCCGCGAGTCCACCGGACCGGCGAGATGAGGGAGGTTGTGTGCGTCTTTCTCGACGAGAACGCACACAGCCTCCCCGAAGTTCACCGGTTCGCGAGCTTGTCCGCCAGGAAGGTGAACGTCAGCGCCGACTTGAACGCCGCCTGGGCGTTGTCGGCAGCGCCGCCGTGGCCGCCCTCGATGTTCTCGTAGTACCGGACCTCGTGACCCTGCTCTTCGAGCCGCGCCACCATCTTCCGCGCATGGCCGGGATGCACCCGGTCGTCGCGCGTCGACGTGGTGACGAGGATCGGCGGGTAGTCGGCATCCGGGTCGGTGTTCTGGTACGGCGAGTACTTCGACAGGAACTCCCACTCCGCGGGGTTGTCGGGGTCGCCGTACTCGGCCATCCACGACGCACCGGCGAGCAGCAGGTGGTAGCGCTTCATGTCGAGCAGCGGCACCTGGCACACGATCGCCCCGAACAGTTCGGGATAGCGGGTGAGCATCACGCCCATGAGCAGACCGCCGTTGCTGCCGCCCTGGGTGCCGAGCTGCTCGGCCGTCGTGATCCCGCGCGCGACGAGATCCTTCGCGACCGCGGCGAAGTCCTCGAAGACCTTGTGCCGGTTTTCCTTCAGGGCCTGCGTGTGCCAGCTGGGTCCGTACTCGCCGCCACCGCGGATGTTCGCGATGACGTAGGTGTAGCCCTTCTCGAGCCACGCCCGCCCGACGCCGCCGCTGTAGGCCGGCACCATCGAGTTCTCGAACCCGCCGTACCCGTACAGCAGTGTGGGCGACGGGGTTCCGGTGTTGCTGCCGACCACGAAGTAGGGCACCTGCGTGCCGTCGTCGGACGTCGCGAAGAACTGCTCGACGGTGATGCCCTCGGCGTCGAAGAACGACGGGGCCTGCTTGATCGCCTCCACCGGGCCGCCGACCGTCCCCGACAGCAGGGTCGCAGGGATCGTGAAACCGCTGGAGTTGAGGAAGAAGTCGTCGCTGTTGAGCGGATCGACGTCGATGATCGAAGTCGACGTGGCATCGGGGACGTCGGGCAGTTCCTCGTCCGACCAACCGTCCTCACCCGGTGTGAGCACCCGCACGCGGGTCTGCACGTCGCGCAGTGTGACGACGAGCAGGTGATTCTGCGTCCACGCGTACTGCTCGAGCGAGGTGTGTTCGTCCGGGGCGAACAGCACCGTCACCTCACGCGAGCCGGCGAGGAAGGCCGGATAGTTCGCGGCGAGCAGCGTGCCGGCGGGATGGCCGAGCCATTCGGAGCGGGTGCGCACGAGCAGGTGGTCGCGGTACACGCTCACCCGCGCGTCGTCGGGAACATCCAGTTCGACGAGCTCGCCGTCCGCGGTGAGTTCGAAACGCTGCGCCCGGTAGAAGTCGATCGCGCGGTCGACGAAGCTGCGCTCGTATCCGGGCGTGTTGTCGTACCAGGCGGAGACAGCAACATCGGTGCGCTCACCTTCGAAGACCGTCTCGGCCTCATCGATCGGAGTGCCGCGCCGCCAACGCTTCGCGAGTCGCGGATAACCCGAGTCGGTGAGCGACCCGTCGCCGAAATCGCTTCCCACATAGACGGTGTCGGAGTCGATCCACCCGATGTCCGTCTTCGCCTCGGGCAGTTCGAAACTGTCCGGGCCCGAGACGAATCGTCGCTCGACGAGATCGAACTCGCGGATCACACTCGCGTCGGCACCACCGCGCGACAAGCTGATGAGCGCGCGGGTCTGATCGGGCCGCAGCACCTGGGCACCCGACCACACCCAGTTCTCGCCCTCTTCCTCGGCGACGGCGTCGAGGTCGACGAGGACGTCCCATTCGGGTTCGTCGCGCAGGTACTGCTCTATCGTCGTGCGACGCCACAGGCCGCGTACGTGCTCGGCGTCCCGCCAGTAGTTGTAGAGGTACTCGCCCCGCCGACGTGCATAGGGGATGCGGGCGTCGGTGTCGAGAATCTCGCGGATGCGGGATTCGAGGTCGGTGAAGCTCTCGGTGCGGGTGTACTCCTCGACCGTTCGGTCGTTCCGGGCACGCACCCAGTCGAGTTGTTCCTCGCCGGTGACGTCCTCGAGCCATAGGTACGGATCGGTCGTGTCGTCGCTCATGGTCCATTCATACCCGCCCCGCACGTGCCTCCGGCGGCAGGCAGACTGTGACCTCGTGCAGATGCATCCGTCGGACGCGCGCCGGGAATGGCTCGGCGACCGCATCCCGGGCGACCTGTTCGCCCTCTACTGTTTCGACGCCCCCGCGACTCCGGTCGCCGACGTGCTCGACGAACTGCGGTCGCGGGCGGCGGTGATGGGGGAGCTGCAGGTACGGATGGTCGAGGTACCCGCGGGTCTCGACTATCCCTACTGGGCAGCGCACACCCCAGCAGAAGACCGGTTCGTCGTCCACGAATCCGGCAGCTACGAACAGATGCTCGTCGCGCTGTCCGGGCTCGTCGCGACCCGCGTCGACGTCACCGTCTCGCCGTGGCGACTGCACGTCTTCCCACATGTCACGGGTGCTCCGCGCGGGAACGGTCCCGCCCTCGTGGTCGTCCTGCAGATGTCGCACGCCTTCGCAGACGGGGTGCGCTCCTCCGCGCTCGCCCGCGATCTGCTGGCGGGCACCGCGACACCCACGACACCGCCGCGCGCCCTCTCGCCCGCCGGGATGCTTACGCGTGCCGTCCTGCGGCTGCCGTTCTCGATTCCACGGGTGATCGCCGACGGGCGGCGGTCGGTGGATGCGGCGCGACAGCTCGCCGACCCCTCGGTGCCGCCACCCACCCCGGGGAGGCCGCTGGTCGCTGTGAACACCGCACCCGGGCCGCGGCGGACGGTCCGCACACTCGTGTTCGACTCCGCCGCCCTGCGCAGCGTCGGCACGGTCACCATCGGCGCGCTCACGGCCATCGGCGCCGCCCTGTCGCAGTTCCTCGGCGTCGACGAACTGTCCGCCGAGGTGCCGGTCGCGGTGGCGCCGGGCACGGCCCGCAACAGCTACCGCAACGTCGGCGTCGACCTGCACTGCGCGCTCCGCGACCCGCACGAACGTGCCGCGGCGATCGCCGCCGACCTGGCGTTGCAACGGATCCGTGCGCGGCACCCCGCCATGGCGATCCGGGTCCGCACCGACGACCACGTCCCCGCACCGTTGCTGCGGTTCGGTACCGACCGACTCGACCTGTCCGTCGTCCCACCCACCGTCACGGGCAACACCGTCGTGTCGAGCGTCTACCGAGGTCCGGCCGACCTGGAACTCGGTGGCGGGCGGGTGCGGTTCACCTCGGGCTTCCCGGGCCTGTCGCCCGTGCAGGCGCTCACCCACGGCGTGCACGGGATCGGCGACACCGTGACCCTGTCGGTGACGACCTCCCCGGATGTCCTCGACGCGGCAGGTCTCGCTCGGTACGTCTCCCTGCTGCACGAGGCGGTCGCCTCGCTGTAACGTGCCCCGAATCCAACGATGGAGGGGCACATGGCGGCTTATGCGGTGACGGGTGCCGCCTCGGGAATGGGCCGGGCGAGCGCGGAGCGGCTGCGGGCCGCCGGGCACACGGTGATCGGCATCGACCTGAAGGACACCGAGGTCACGGCGGACCTATCCACTCCGGAGGGTCGTTCCCACGCCGTCCGGGCCACGCTCGAGCTGGCGGGCGGCCGTCTCGACGGTGCCGTGCTCGCCGCGGGCCTGGGCCCCACCCCCGGCAAGGAGAAGATCATCGCGCAGGTCAACGTGCGCGGCGTGATCGACCTGCTCGTCGGATGGCGAGCAGCTCTGGCCGCCTCCGCGAACAGCAAGGTCGTGGTGTTCGGATCCAATTCGACGACCACGACTCCCGGCGTGCCGAACTCGGCGGTGAAGGCCTTCCTCGCCGGCGACATGGACAAGGGCGTCGCGCGCACCACCCGCATCTCGCAGGCGGGCCCGCCGTTCACCTATGCGGCGTCGAAGATCGCCGTGACCCGATGGGCGCGACGCGCCGCGGTCACCCCCGAGTGGGCGGGTGCCGGCATCCGCCTCAACATCCTCGCGCCCGGAGCGATCTCCACCCCGCTGCTCGACGCGCAACTCGAGAGCCCCCTCGGGAAGGTGGTGGAGAGCTTCCCCGTTCCGCTCGGGGGCTTCGGGAAGCCCGACGAGATCGCGCAGTGGGTCGAATTCATGCTGTCCCCGGCGGCGGACTTCATGACGGGCAGCGTCGTGGTGGTCGACGGCGGCACCGAGGCGTACTTCCGTCCCGACGACTGGCCGGTGCGGGTCCCGTTCCGGTCGATCCCGCGCTACCTGCTCGGCATGCGCAGGTTCGGGCGCCGCAAGTGAGGGTCCGCGCAGCGCGGACCCCCACCGCGCTCCCGTATCAGGCGAAGTAGTCGCCGAAACCGTAGATCGCGTCGAACGCGCTGGTGGGCAATACATCCACCGCGTTCACGCGGTAGGACGAGTACGAGTCCTGCATCAGGTCGCGCACGAACCGCAGCGCGTGGATCGCGTCGACGGCGTCGACGGTGATGATGAGCTGGGCGCGACCGTTGTCGCTGCGGCCCACCGCCCCGTGGTGCGGGACGATCGGTTCGATGAGGTCGACGGTCTCGTCGTCGGTCAGGAGATCGAGGTCGGCGTCGATTTCGATCATTGCGTTGTATTCCATGTGGGTTCTCCCGTGTCGAACACCCGAGCGGCCTCGCGCCGCGCGGGTTGATCTCGACGGGGAACACGCACGGCGACATCATGCCCGAGCCGGATGACCCTCGCCATCATCCGATCGGGGGACATCCGATCGAGACGGACGGACGATGTGCGGGACCTGTGCTCCGCGCGACGCTCGATGCATGCCGATCGTCGAAGTGAACAATCTGCACAAGTCGTACGGAGGTCGCGCCGTCGTGGACGGCGTGAGCTTCGAGATCCACGAAGGTGAGATCTTCGGGATCCTCGGTCCGAACGGGGCCGGGAAGACGACCTCCGTCGAACACATCTCGGGTCTGCGAAAACCCGATGAGGGCACCGTCCGCGTCGCCGGCCTCGACCCGGTCCGCGACCACCGGGCCGTCACCGAACTGCTCGGCACGCAGTTGCAGCAGAGTGAGCTGCAGCCGAAATTGACCGTGCGCGAGGCCCTCCGGTTGTACGCGGCCTTCTACGCCCGACCCGCGGACGGCGATGTGCTCGCCGAACGCCTCGGGCTCGGCCGCATGCTCGACACCCGGTTCACGAAACTGTCCGGGGGCCAGAAACAGCGGTTGTTCATCGCACTGGCACTCATCGGTTCACCGCGCGTCGTCGTCCTCGACGAACTCACCACCGGACTCGACCCGCGTGGGCGCCGTGACACCTGGGAACTGATCGAGGAGGTGCGTGATTCCGGCGTCACCGTCCTGCTCGTCACACATTTCATGGAAGAGGCACAACGCCTCTGCGACCGTGTCGCGGTCTTCGATTCCGGGCGCATCCGTGCGCTGGGGACGCCGGCCCAGCTGATCGGGCAGTCGTCCGCAGCGATCGTGGTCTCGTTCCACCCGTCCGGTCCGCTCGACCCCGCGCTCCTCGAAGCCCAGCCCGGCGTCGTCTCCGTGCACACCGCCCGGGAACGGGTGGCCGTCGAAGGCAGTGAGGAGTCGATCCACGCGGTACTCGGCCTGTTGGCACGCCTCGGCGTCACGGCCGAACGCCTCCGCATCGCCGAAGCGACCCTCGACGACGCCTACCTCGATCTCACCGACACCAGGAGCACGTCATGACCGACCCGACCGTCCGCACCAGGCTCGTCGAGACGTCGACGACGAGCACCCCGACGATGTCCGCATCGACCGCCGTTCTGCGTACCGAGGCACGACTGTTCACGCGGGAACCCGGGGCGCTCTTCTGGATCCTCGTCTTCCCCACGTTGTTGCTCGTGATCCTCGGCATGATTCCCGGTTTCCGGGAACCGGATCCGGACCTCGGTGGTCTGCGGGTGATCGATCTGTACGTCCCCGTGGCGATCCTCCTCGCGATGATCGTGGCCGGTGTCCAGACGATGCCCGCGGTGTTGTCGTCGTACCGAGAACGGGGCATCCTCCGCAGGCTCGCCGTGACCCCGGCGAGTCCGTCGCACCTGCTGACCGCACAGATCGTGGTGCACGCGATCGCGGTCCTGGCGTCGGTGGTCCTCGCACTGATCGTCGGTCGGGCGGCCTTCGGAGTCGCCTTCCCCGCCCAGCCGTGGGGATACGCACTCGCGGTACTCGTCACTCTCGCTGCGGCACTGAGCGCGGGAGCGACACTGGCTGCGGTGGCACCGTCCGTGCGGATCGCCCAGACGCTGGGCACGATCGTGTTCTTCCCGTTGATGTTCAGTGCAGGCGTATGGCTTCCGGTGCAGGCGATGCCCGAGCTGCTGCGACGGATCGTGGAGCTGACACCCTTCGGTGCCGCAGCGCAACTGCTCGACGAGACCGCCGCGGGCGGCCTGCCGAACCTCGGTGGCATCGCGGTCGTGGTGGGTTGGACCGTCGTCCTGACCGGCGTGGCGATCCGGTGGTTCCGTTGGCAGTGACCGCGTCGACCGTCATCCTGGAAGCCATGACGGCACCGACGACCACCGACGATCCGTGGCTTCGGACCTACAGATGGGCGCCGGTGGGGATGCTCGCCACCGGCACCGTCCTGTCCGTCGGCACCGCGACGTTGTTGATGAGTCCCGCCGAGCGGTACACGGCAGCGGTGCTCACCGCGGTGGCGGTGGGTCTGGAACTGTGGCGGGGCCGTCGCCGTCGGTCGATGCCGGAGGGCGACGCGGTCTACTACCTCCTCCGGTCCGCCCTGGCGTTCGTCCTGAGCTGGCTCAACCCGTTCTTTGCGATCTACGCGGCCTCCGGTTACTTCGATGCCCACGCGATGCTGCCGGACCGTTGGATCCGGTTCGGGCTGCTCGTCACCGCCGTGACGGTGGCGGGTTCGCAGGCGGGCGGTCTGCCGCCGGAGGACACGACCATGTGGATCGCGTTCGGGCTCCTCGTCGTGCTCAACGCGTCGATCTCCATGCTGATGATGAGGCTCGCCGAACGCGACGAGCAACGCAGTCTCGAACGGCTGGCTGCGATCGCCGAACTCGAACGCACCAACGTGCAACTCGAGAACGCGCTGTCCGAGAACGAGGCTCTGCACGCGCAGCTGCTGGTCCACGCCCGGGAAGCGGGGATCGACGACGAGCGTCGCCGACTCGCCGCGGAGATCCACGACACCCTCGCCCAAGGCCTGGCCGGGATCGTCACGCAGCTGCAGGCCGCGCAGGACACCACCGACCCGGAGGCGGCGCGGCGCCACGTCGAGAGGGCGACGGACCTCGCCCGACGCAGCCTCGGCGACGCCCGTCGTTCGGTGCGCAATCTCGCTCCCGAGGTACTCGAACACCGCACGCTCGACGACGCGCTGGCCCACGAGGTGGAGAGATGGTCGGCCGAACACGGGATCCGGGTCGATCTCACGGTCACGGGCACCACCGAACCGTTGCACGACGACATCGGCGTGACGTTGTTCCGCATCACCCAGGAGGCCCTCGCGAACGTCGCCAAGCATTCCTCCGCACACCGTGCCGGTGTCACGGTGTCCTATATGGACGACGAAGTGAGTGTGGACATCCGGGACGACGGATGCGGTTTCGATCCGTGCGCGACACCGGGCGACGGATTCGGGTTGCGGGGCATGCAGTCCCGTGCCGACCGGATCGCCGGCGTCGTGGACGTCGAGTCCGAACCGGGTGTGGGGACCGCGGTCTCGGTGCGGGTGCCGCTGATCAGGGCCGGGAGGACGTCGTGACCGACGCGGACGAGATCACCGTGCTGATCGTCGACGACCACCCCGTCGTGCGGGACGGCCTGCGCGGAATGTTCGCCGCATCCCCGGAATTCGACGTGGTCGGAGAGGCTGCCTCCGGTCCGGAGGCCGTGACCCTCACGCTCGAACTCGACCCCGACGTGGTGCTCATGGACCTGCGGATGCCGGGAGGCGGGGGAGTGCAGGCGATCACCGAACTCGTCGCGCGAGGTGCGCGCAGTCGCGTCCTGGTGCTGACGACCTACGACACGGACGCCGACACCGTGCCTGCGATCGAGGCCGGCGCGACCGGCTACCTGCTCAAGGACGCTCTGAGGGACGACCTGTTCGCCGGGGTGCGGGCCGCGGCGGAGGGACGGACCGTCTTGTCGCCGGTGGTCGCGTCGCGGTTGATGAACCACATGCGGACACCCACCGCCCCGCAGGCGCTCAGCGCCCGGGAGCGTGAGGTGCTGGCGCTCGTCGCGAAGGGCACCTCGAACCGGGCCATCGCCCAGGAGCTGTTCATCAGCGAGGCGACCGTGAAGACCCACCTGACCCACGTCTTCGCGAAGCTCGAGGTGAAGGACAGGGCGGCCGCGGTCGCAGTCGCCTACGACCGCGGGATCCTGGGTTAGCCGAACAGCAGGGTCAGCCGAACAGCAGGGTCAGCCGAACAGCAGGGTCATCCGAACACCGCACGCTCGCGGCGTCGTTGCCGACGGGAGAAGACCGCGACCATCAGTCGCACCGGAAGGGGCAGTTCGCGGCGGACCCGCTCGGTCTCGTCCTCGGTCATCACGGCGAAGAAGCGGGTGAGGTCGAAGTCGGCCCGGCCACCGCGCTGGGCGTCCTTCTCGAACCGCTGCCACGCGTCGGCGGAGACGTGCCCGGTGATGAGCGGGAAGACCGTTCCCTCCTCGTCCGCGATGTGCTCGTGGAGGTGCTCACTCAGCGTGCGGAGGGTGCGTGCGAAGCCGGCCACTGCCGCGGGGTCGGGGAGCCCACGGGTGAATTCGCCGAGTTCGTCGAGGAGCGGGTCGAGTTCGTCGTGGTCGTCGGTGAGTTCGGTGAAGTCGACGTGGGGTCCGGCCGACGCGGTGATCAGCGGCCAGAGTGCGAGGTCCTCCACGTTGTGATGGTGGTAGAGACTCGCGACGAACAGTCCGACATAGTCGGCGGTCGCCGCGTAGCGGGCCCTGTCGAAGCTCGACGGATCTGCGAGCATCCGGTCCGCCAGTTCGCGGAGCCGGGTGACGTCGCGGAGGATCACGCGGTGCGCGAGCCGCATTCCGAGCAGGTCGTCGTCGGTGGTGAGGCGCGGGGTGAGGGATGCGGAAGTCATGTCGGTAGCGTGCGCGGCCGGACTTGGAACCGGCTTGGTGCCGAGCGGGCGCCGGAGATCGTCGCGCACCAAGTGGTCGCCAAGAATGTCTCCGCGCGCTCGGTCCGTGATCATCACTCCGGCTCTTGCAGGGAGCCGGCAGGCGATGTCAGCGGGTCGGCGCGATGCCGAACAGGAGCGCGTCGATGCCGGCGCGGAACGCACGGTCGTTCGCATCGGATCCGTCGTCCGCACCGCTGCGGCTGTCCGCATCTGCGACATCACCTGCGGATCCTCCGGCGGACGCGCCGGTCATCAGGGCGGTGAGATGCGGGTAGTCGCCGTGCTCGAGCATCGCGGCGATGTGCGCGGCTCCGCCGCCGGCCGCCCCTGCAGACATCCCGGCGGCCTCCTGCGCGGCGAAGTTGGTGACCCACCCCGACAGGAGGGCGACTCCGGTCATCGTCGCGGTCGGGTCGAGTCCGGCGGGGGCGAGGGCGCCGACGAGGTGGTCGAGATACCGCATCGAGTTCGGGCCGAGCGTCGATGCCGTGACCTGGCTCAGCCAGGGATGCCGGCGGTGGATTGCGCGGGACTGTTCGGCGACGTCGAGTACGTCGGCGCGCACGTCACCGGTCAGCGGAGCGAAGCGGTATTCGGCTCCGGCCCGGTCGACCATGAGGTCCACGAGATCGGTCTTGCCGGAGACGTAGCGGTAGAGCGACGCGGGGGCGGTGCCGAGGGCGTCGGCGAGCCTGCGCATGGACAGGGCGCGGATGCCGTCCTCGTCGGCGATCCGCACGCACGCGTCTGCGAGCTGGTCGAGCGTGTAGGCCGGTCGCGGGCCGGGGCGCCCGGTGTCGGACCGCAGCCAGATCGAGTCGGAGACCGTCATGCAGGACAGCATGCCTCCTCGAACGGGTTGCGAACGATGTTCGCAGATGCGTACCCTCGAACTGCGAACGGTGTTCCCGATCGATAGGTGGATCGTGATCGAGATGGCACTCGAGGCGGAAGGCCTCACCCGGGCGTTCGGCGATCGCATCGTCGTCGACGACGTCCACCTGCGCGTCCCGCCGGGGCGCGTCCATGCGCTCCTCGGTCCGAACGGATCGGGGAAGACCACCATCGTCCGGATGCTCGCCACCCTGCTGCGGCCCACGGCCGGACGTGCCCGCGTACGCGGCTTCGATGTGGTGCACGACGCGACCCGCGTGAAGCGCTGCATCGGCTTCGTCGGCCAGTACCACGCGGTGGATCTACGACTGACCGGTGTCGAGAACCTGATGATCGTCGCTCGCCTGCACGGTCTGGCCGGCCGCGCCGCCCACACCCGCACGGTCGAACTGCTCGACCGCTTCGGCCTCGCCGATGCTGCGAACCGGCAGGCGAGCACCTACTCCGGCGGCATGCGCCGGCGGCTGGATCTGCTCGCCGGGATGCTCGTGCGACCCGACGTGCTCTTCCTCGACGAACCGACCACCGGTCTCGACCCGAGCAGCCGCAACGAGATCTACGGGATGGTCGGCGAACTGGTCGCCGAGGGCACCGCGGTCCTGCTCACCACGCAGTATCTCGACGAGGCCGACCGGCTCGCCGACGACATCACCATCCTCGACGCGGGCCGGACGATCGCGACCGGCACTCCCGCCGAGATCAAGGAGGCGGTCGGCTCCGGACTCGACCTCGTCCTCCCCGGTGCCGCCCGCATCGACGAGGCCGTCGCCGTCATCGGCGCATTCGGCCTGCGCCACAACGGCATCCAGGTGCCGGTCGAGAACGGCTCGGTCCGGCTGTCCTTCACGACCGACGCCCACTCGGTGCCGCTGCTGCCCGTGCTGCGCGCCCTCGACGACGCGGGTGTCCCCGTTGACGACATCGGCCGTCGCCGCGTCGGTCTCGACGAGGCATTCCTGACCCTGACCGGACGCGAGCGAATCGAGGAGTCCGCATGACCACCATCCACGAGTCCGGCCACGGCAGTTCTGCCCTCACCGGCACCCGGACGTTGCTGCATCGCGTCCTGCTGACCTACCGGCACTCGCCGGCCCTGCTGTTCGTCACCCTCGCCGCACCGCTGGGCATGATGCTGCTCTTCGGATTCGTCTTCGCCGGCGCCCTGTCCGGTGGCGAGGGCGCCGCCTACCGCGCATACCTGATGCCGGGTGTGCTCGTCCTCGTGGCGGCCATGGGCCTCGCGACCACCGCCGCCACCGCGAACGCCGACATGCGCAGCGGACTGTCGGATCGCTTCCGGACCCTGCCCACCTCCCCGGTGGCCGCGCCCGCCGGACTCGCCTTCGCCGAGACCCTGACGTGTGCGGTCACGCTGGCGCCGATGGTCGGCATCGGATATCTCGTCGGCTGGCGGATCGAAGCGGGCGCCGGGGAGATCGCCCTCGCCGCGGTGGTGCTGCTGTTGTTCCGGTTCGCATTCTCGTGGGTAGGTGTGTGGCTCGGCGTCTCGATCCGGGACGAACAGGTCCTGCAGCAGTGCGCACCCATGATCTTCGGCACGATCACGTTCTCGAACATCTTCGTGCCCACCGACACGATGCCGGTGGTCGTCCGACAGATCGCCGAGTGGAATCCCGTCAGTGCCGTCGTAGGTGCGCTGCGCGAGCTGCTCTCGGCGTCCGCGCCGGTACCCGCGGATGCGGCGTGGCCGCTGCACCATCCGGTGTGGTCGGCGTTCGGTTGGTGCGTCGTGCTGCTCGCCGTGACGGTCCCGCTCGCCGTGCGCCGATACACGGCCGATCACCGGATCCGGTAGCTACCGGCCGGTAACCGGACCATCGGCAGACACCGGAATCGGGCGGGACTACCCTGTATATCCGTGACCTCACACTATGACGTCGTTGTCCTCGGAGCCGGTCCCGGTGGGTACGTCGCTGCTATCCGCGCGGCACAGCTGGGACTGAGCACCGCCATCATCGAGCAGAAGTACTGGGGTGGTGTCTGCCTGAACGTCGGCTGCATCCCCTCGAAGGCACTTCTCCGCAACGCCGAGCTGGCACATCTCTTCAACAAAGAGGCCAAGACCTTCGGCATCTCGGGAGACGTGTCCTTCGACTTCGGTGCCGCCTACGACCGCAGCCGCAAGGTCGCGGACGGGCGCACCAAGGGCGTGCACTTCCTCATGAAGAAGAACAAGATCACCGAATACGACGGTAAGGGCTCGTTCGTCGACGCCACGACCATCGAGGTGGCCCTCACCAAGGGCGGCACCGAACAGGTGACCTTCGACAACGTCATCATCGCCACCGGCTCCGTCACCAAGCTGCTCCCGGGCACCGAGCTCAGCGACAACGTCGTCACCTACGAGGAGCAGATCCTCACCCGCGACCTCCCCGAGTCCATCGTCATCGTCGGTGCCGGTGCCATCGGCATGGAGTTCGGCTACGTCCTGAAGAACTACGGGGTCGACGTCACCATCGTCGAGTTCCTCGACCGCGCACTGCCCAACGAGGACGCCGACGTCTCCAAGGAGATCGCCAAGGCGTACAAGAAGCTCGGCATCACCATCAAGACCGGTGCCGCGGTGCAGAAGATCTCGGACGACGGTTCGAAGGTGACCGTCGAGATCAAGGACAACAAGTCCGGCAACGTCGAGACCGTCACGGTCGACAAGGTGCTGCAGTCGGTCGGCTTCGCGCCGCGCGTCGAGGGCTACGGCCTCGAGAACACCGGCGTCGAGCTCACCGACCGCGGTGCCATCGCGATCGACGAGCGCATGCGCACCAACGTCAAGGGCATCTACGCCATCGGCGACGTCACCGCGAAGCTTCAGCTCGCGCACGTCGCGGAGGCGCAGGCCGTGGTCGCGGCCGAGACCATCGGCGGTGCCGAGACCCTCGAGCTCGGCGACTACCGCATGATGCCGCGTGCGACCTTCTGCCAGCCGCAGGTCGCCTCCTTCGGTCTCACCGAGGAGCAGGCGAAGGCCGAGGGCTACGACGTGAAGGTCGCGACCTTCCCGTTCACCGCCAACGGCAAGGCGCACGGTCTGGGCGATCCCAACGGCTTCGTCAAGCTCATCGCCGACAAGACCCACGGTGAGCTCATCGGCGGCCACCTCATCGGCCCCGACGTCTCGGAGCTGCTGCCCGAGCTGACCCTGGCCCAGAAGTGGGACCTCACGGTCAACGAGCTCGCGCGCAACGTCCACACGCACCCGACTCTGAGCGAGGCGCTGCAGGAGGCCATCCACGGTCTCGCAGGACACATGATCAACTTCTGAGGATGCGGGGCCGACCCGAGGCCCCGCGTTCACCCTTCTTCCGTGTGGGCGGATCCCCGCTCGGATGTACCGGCTCAGCCCGTGACGACTCGACCGTCGTCGCGGGCTGACGTCGTTCCGCCCTTCTCCGGGCGCAGCACCAGCTGCACGAGACAGTTACCGTCCTGCGGGTCGGGCCGGACGTCGACGGCGTAGCGGCTGCGCAGCAGGTCGGCGTGGTCGTCGAGGACACGCTGGATCAATCCGCGTTGGATGCCGCGCATCACTTCGGGATTCGTGCGGGCGATCTCCGCGAGCGGGCACGTGCACAACGTGAGGCTGTGGGTGCCGAAGGCGTTCGTCGCGCTCTGCGTCTCGAAACCCAACTGCTGCAGGGCGTCGATGACGAGCGTGCCGGCGTCGACGGTCGGCGCGGGTGCGAGGGCGAGCATGCCCGCCCAGTCCGAGCCCACCTCGAACGCCTTGTCCTCGCGCTCGGTGGGGGTGCCCCCGATCCGCGCGGCGAGCAGCGCGACGAGATCGGTGTAGGACGGTTCCTTCACCGCGACGTAGCCGAGGCGCGGGCGCCCGACCCGCTCGATCGGAAGTTGCCGGGTGCGGACGAGACCTTCCTCCCCGAGGCCCGCGAGATGGAAGCGGACGGTCGTGACGTGCAGGTCGAGCGTGGCGGCGAGATGATGGGCGTCGACCGGGCCCGAGGACTCCCGCAACAGGCCGAGAATCCGCTCGCGTTGCTTCACCCGCCGTGCCAAGTCCGCTCTCCCGTCGCGCCCGCGGTGACTCTCAGGTGAGGGTCACCTTATTAAAAGGAGGAAAATCCTCTATAGTCGGCGCCATGGAGGCGACAACCGACGCACCGTCCACGTTACGACCGGTCCGGAGAGCCTCGGAACCGTAGCCACCCTTGCCCTCGCGAGAAGGAGTGCAGAACATGGCGGACAAGCGCGCATCGGAAGACGCTCTCCCCCTTGCGGGTAGGGACACCGCCCACCTGCCGGGACACTGGCTGCTCGCCCGCCTGGGCAAGCGTGTGCTGCGGCCCGGCGGTAAGGAACTGACGGCACGCGTGCTCGCCGACGCGAGGTTGCGTGGCGCGGACGTCGTCGAGTTCGCGCCCGGCCTCGGCCGGACGGCGCAGGAGATCCTCGCGTACTCGCCCGGCAGCTACACCGGAGTCGAATCCGACGAGACGGCAGCCGAACTGACGCGCAAGGCCATCGCCGGCGGAGGCAGTGTGGTCAGCGGCGAGGCGTCGAAGACCGGACTCGACGACGAGGTCGCCGACGTCGTGGTCGGCGAGGCGATGCTGACCATGCAGACCGACAGGCACAAGGCGGAGATCGTGCAGGAGGCCCGCCGGGTGCTCCGTGTGGGCGGCCGGTACGCCATCCACGAACTCGCGATCGAACCCGACGAGGTCGATGACGAGGTCAAGACCGAGATCCGCACGTCGCTCGCGCGCTCGATCAAGGTCAACGCCCGCCCGCTCACCGCGGCGGAATGGCGGACCCTGTTCGAGGAGAACGGATTCGAGGTCGAGAAGATCGGCTTCGCTCCCATGGCGCTGCTCGAACCCAAGCGCATCCTCGCCGACGAGGGCCTGCCCGGCACCCTGAAGTTCGTTCGCAACGTCCTTCGCGACTCCGACGCCCGCAGCCGGGTGCTTCAGATGCGGTCGACGTTCACAAAGTACAAGAAGCATCTGGTCGCGATCGAGATCGTCGCCACGAAGAAGGAAGCGTGATGAGTACACAGCAGGTCGAGGGCAAGCTCACCCGTATCGAGGGGCTCGCGGAGCTCAACGCGGGCGAGGGGAGCGGGCCACGCATCGAGAAGCTCGCGGCGGTCACCGGTGCCACCGTGGTACGTCTGTCCTTCGTCGCCGGGCAGACGATGGACGACCACAAGGCCGGCGCTCCGATCCTCGTGCAGGCCGTCACCGGCGACATCTCGTTCAGCACCGCCGACGAGACCGTGTCGCTCGTACCGGGTACCGCCGTCCACGTCGACGCCGGCATCGTGCACCGCCTCGTCGCGAACGCCGATTCCGTGGTGCAGCTGACGATCCTGCGCTGAGCTGTCACCGATCCCACATCGGCGACGAATGTGCATGTGAGGTGTGCGCGCCCGCGTAGTGTTGCGCCATGGCGGAACGCGGCGCTCGCCCACACGTGCACCCGGTTCGGAGATGGTTGCTGCGCACGGTGCGGCACCTGTTCACACCTCTGCGGCCCGACGACTATCTCGAGATGATCAACCCGCTCTGGACGACCCGCGAACTGCGCGGCCGTGTGGAGCGGGTCGTCCCCGAGGGCGGCGACGCCGCATCGGTGCTCATCCGCCCGGCCTACGAGTGGCGCGGTCACGAGCCGGGCCAGTACGTGCGGCTCGGGGTGGTCATCGACGGGGTCTACCACTGGCGCGCGTACTCGCTCACCTCCGACCCCGATCCGGTCGACGGGCTCATCAGCATCACACCCAAACTCGTCGAGAATGGCGTGGTCTCGCCGTACCTGGTCCGCAAACTCGACCCCGGCGACATCGTCCGCCTCGGTGAGGTCGAGGGCGTGTTCACCCTGCCCGACCCGCTGCCCGCGAAGATGCTGTTCATCAGCGCGGGCAGCGGGATCACCCCGATCATGAGCATGCTGCGCAGCCTCGACCACCGCGACCGCATCGACGACGTCGTCGTCGTGCATTCCGCCCACACCGAGGACGAGGTGATCTTCGGCTCGACCCTGCGCGACCTCGACGAGCGGCATCCCGGAATGCGTCTCGAGCTGTGGCTCAGCGGCGACCGCGGCCGCATCACCCCCGGCGATCTCGGCGATCTGTGCCCCGACTGGCGCGAACGCGACGCTTTCTGCTCGGGCCCGCGCGACCTGCTCGACGCCCTCGAAGAACACTGGGACGAACACGGTGATCCCGAAAGATTCCACCTCGAACGTTTCCAGCCGATCATCGGTGGGAATGCCGGGAGCGGCGAGGGCGGCACCATCCACTTCCTCGACAGCGAGAAAGAGGTGGAGTGCGACGGGGGAACACCCATCCTGGTCGCAGGCGAGAACGCCGGCCTGAAGTTGCCATACGGCTGCCGTATCGGCATCTGCCACACGTGCGTCGGAACGCTGAAATCCGGGCAACTCCGGGACCTGCGGACCGACGAGGTGAGCGAGCCCACCGGGGCTGCGGTGCGTACCTGTATCCACACCGCGGAGGGTGACATCGAAATAGAACTGTGAAGCAACCGGCTTCGAAGCAGGGGGCGCGTCGTGACGAGAAGCATCGACAGGACCGACACCGGGACACGGGAACCACAGAGTCCGCTCGCGCATCTGAGCGACGACGATCTCGAGCAGATCGCCAAGGAGTTCGACGCCATCCACGACGAGGTGTACTCGAGTCTCGGCGACAAGGACCGGCAGTACATCAAGAACGTCATCGCCACGCAACGGCAGTTGGTCGTCGCGGGGCGGTTACTGCTCTTCGCGTCGTCGTACAAGCCCGCCTGGGTGGCCGGGACAGCCTGTCTCGGAGTGGCGAAGATCCTCGAGAACATGGAGATCGGCCACAACGTCATGCACGGCCAGTGGGACTGGATGAACGATCCGGACATCCACTCGTCGGTGTGGGACTGGGACACCGCCTCCACCGCGGAGGCGTGGAAGCACTCGCACAACTACATCCACCACACGTTCACGAACATCCGCGGCCTCGACAAGGATCTCGGCTACGAGATCATGCGGATCGACCCGCACCAGAAGTGGCACCCCGTCTACCTGGCGCAACCTCTCTACAACGCGCTGCTCACCGTGCTCTTCGAATGGGGTGTGGCGCTGCACGACCTCGACCTCGAGGCGTTGTGGGCCGGCGAGAAGTCGACCGGTCAGGTGATCGAGGAGCTGAAGGGCATCTTCGGCAAGGCCCGCGCGCAGTTCGTCAAGGACTACGTCGGCTGGCCGCTGGTGAGCGCCGCGCTGTTCGGTCTCGCGCAGGTCGCGCTGCAGGGCCGGTTGCCCCAGCCGAAGACCTCGCGTCTGGGCCGGCGACTGCGGTCGATGAGCAAGGGACCGATGGGCAAGGGCCGGTCCGGAAAGTTTCGTACCGCAGCCCATCTCGCCGACCGGTATCTGCCCGGTGTCGAGAAGACCTTCCTCGCGACGGTTCTCGCCGACATCACGGCCAACATCATTCGCAACGTGTGGGCGCACGCGATCATCTTCTGCGGGCACTTCCCGGACCAGACCTATACCTTCTCGAAGAAGGAGGTCGAGAACGAGTCGCGTGGAGGGTGGTACGTGCGGCAGCTCGTCGGCGCCGCGAACATCGAAGGCACCCCGCTGTTCCACATCCTCAGCGGCAATCTCGGCTACCAGGTGGAGCATCACCTGTTCCCCGACATGCCGAGCACCCGTTACGCGGAGGTCGCGCCGAAGGTCAAGGACATCTGCGAGCGTTACGAACTGCCCTACAACTCGGGCCGATTGGGCAAGCAGTGGTTCATGGTGCACCGCACCATCGCCCGGCTCGCCTTCCCGGGCGGCAAGCCCCGTCCGAAGCCCGGACCGTATCGTCGTTCGCAGGATCCCACCGGCGGTCCCGTTCCCAGCGAGGCCGCACGGTTCCGCGACCGTCTGCCGGCCGACCATCCCGACGCCGGACCGGAACACGCCGGTGGCGGTGTGAAGGTCGATCCGCCGCCCCGCTGACCGGTTCGTCCGGTGCACTCCGGAGCCGGGGTCAGGACGCCCGGTAGGCCTTCCAGCCGCCGAACTCGGTGATGTCCACCGCGTCGGCGGCTGCGTCCTGGGTGCACCCGAAACCGACGACCCACCGCCCGTCCGCCAGTTCGACGCTCGTCAACGTCATCGGGGCGGGCAGCGCAGCGAGGAACCGGCCCAGTCCGGCCTCCGACAACCGGAACAGTTCACCGACGATCGCGGCGCCCTCGCCCGGTGCGTGACGCACCAGTCCCGGCTTCGGCGGCGTCGTGTTCAGTGCGGCGAGACGGTACGCGTCGGAGGTGTGCACCTCCTCGACGAAGCGCGCCCCGAGTTCCTCGAGCTGGAAGTGCAGCGGCTGACCGCGCAGGTGTGCTCCGAAGACCGCGAGTTCGACGCCGGATTCGACGACGCGCGGTGCATCCACACCGTTCAGCGCGGCCGCGACGTCCACCGCCACCTGGTCGCCGAAAGCCGGGACCACGACCATGACCCCGAACGGCTCACCGGCCGCCGTGGGCGCGCCGGGCACCGCCACCGCTGCCATGTCCAGCAGGTTGCAGAAGTTCGTGTAGGTGCCCATCCGCCGATTGATCGCGATCGGATCGGCCTGCACCGCGGCGATCGTCGGGTGTTCCGTCGTCGTCGGGAGCAGCAACCCGTCGAACCCGGCCAGCAGTTCAGCGGCGAACGCCTTCACGTGGGTGAGCGTGTCGATGTCCTCGACGAGTTCGTAGGCGGCGGGCTTCTTCGCCCCGGCGACGATCGCGGCGACGGTGGGATCGGCGCCCTCCGGTGCCGTCGACAGGAACTCGCCGACGGCCGCGTAGCGCTGGGCCACGACGGCACCGTCGTACAGGAGCAGGGCTGCGTCGAGCAGCGGTGAGATATCCACTTCCGCGATCTCGATGCCGGACTCGCGCGCCGCGGCCACCGTGCGGGTGAAGGCGTCACGGTACTCCTCGCACAGCGCCTCGAGATCCTCGGCGCGCGGCACCGCGACGCGCAGGGTGTTCGGCGCGGCGAGTCGTACATCCGCGGGCCAGGTCCTGCTGCGCGGGTCGCGGGGTTCGGGTCCGGCCATGATCCGGACGGCGGTCGCCGCCAGGTCGAGCGACGTCGCGAAGACCGTGAGGCAGTCGTAGTCGACGCAGGCCGGGACCACACCGTGCGCCGGGATCACTCCGAGAGTGGCCTTGATGCCGACGATTCCGTGCAGCGCGGCCGGAACACGTCCCGAACCGGCCGTGTCGGTGCCCAGCCCGATGTCGGCGATACCGAGCGCCACCGCGGCCGCCGAACCCGAACTGGAACCGCCCGAGACCTTCTCGGGATCCCACGCGCACCGCACCGCCCCGTGGGGGCTCCGGGTGCCGACGAGACCGGTGGCGAACTGGTCGAGATTGGTCTTGCCCAGCACGACGGCGCCGGCGGCAACCAGACGATCGACACCCGAAGCTGTTTCCTCCGGGACGTACGCGAACTCCGGACACGCCGCGGTGGTGGGGATTCCCGCGACGTCCACGTTGTCCTTGACCGCCACGACCAGACCGGCGAGCGGAAGCGACTCACCGGCGGCGACCCGCGCGTCCACGGCGGCCGCGTCGGCGAGGAGATCGTCGGCGCTGCGCAACGCGATCCACACCTCGGGTCGATCCACCTCGTCGATGCGGCCCAGTGCGGCGCAAACGCGATCGGTAGCGGACACCCTCACCGAGGGGGCGGGCGTCGCGAATCCGACACCCGGGTTGTCGAGGGTACTGCCGATGCTCATCAGACTGCTCCGATCACGAGAAGGGGGGTCCCGGGTGCAACCTTCGTGCCCGGGATCACGAGAACTTTCAGGACCGTGCCGGTGGTCTCCGACGGCACGGGCATCTCGAGCTTCATCGCCTCGAGGATCACCGCAGTGTCCCCGGCAGTGACGGTGTCGCCCTCGGCGACCTCCACGCGCCAGACGTTGCCGACCATCGGTGCCTCGACGACGACGGCACCGGTCGGCATCCCGTCGAGGGGATCACCGACGGCGGATATCTCGATCGGCTCGCTGTCGACGCGGTCGAACTCTCCGGCATCACGCCACGCCCGCTTCTCCGCGTCGAACGTGCGGGCCTGTGCGGCGTGGAAGGCGTCGATGGAGTCGGCGTTGTCCTCGAGGAAACGCAGGTGGTCGTCGAGAGCGAAGGTGCCGTCGGAGATGTCGGCGTCGAACCGGCCCGCCTTCGCCGCGGCCCGGTGTTCGAGCAACTGATCGGGCGTCACCGGTTCCCAGACGATGCGGTCGAAGAACCGGAACAGCCACGGCTTGTCCTCCTCGAACGGCCCCGTCTGCCGGTAGCCCGACCAGATGGGGATCGTCCGTCCGACCAGCTGGTATCCGCCGGGCGATTCCATGCCGTAGACGCACAGGTACTTGCCGCCGATGCCCACTGCGTCGGACGGCGTCCACGTGCGGGCCGGGTTGTACTTCGTCGTGACCAGCCGGTGCCGCGGATCGAGCGGAACGGCCAGGGGCGCACCGAGATAGACGTCACCGAGACCGAGGACGAGATATTCGGCGTCGAAGACGGTGTCGCGGACCTGCTCGATCGAGTCGAGACCGTTGATGCGCCGGATGAACTCGGTGTTCGACGGCAGCCAGGGCGCCTCGTCGCGCACCCCGCTGCGGTAGCGCGAGATGGCGTCGGCGATGGACGGGTCGTCGAACGACAGTGGCAGGCGGACGGTGCGGCTCGGCACCACCAGATCGCGCGTCGCGGGCAGTTCCGTCTCGAGATCCTGCAGCACCCCGAGCAGGCGGTACTGCGGCAGCACATCGGGATCGAAGTGGATGTGCAGCGAGCGCACACCCGGCGTGACGTCGACGATGCCGGGTAGATGCGTGGCGGCCAGTGCCTCCGACAATGCGTGCACCCGCATGCGCAGGCCGAGATCGAGCACCATCTCGCCGTACTCGACGAGGATGTTGTCGTCGCCACCGCGCAGATACACGACCTCGGGGTGGTCCAAGAACGGCTCGATGCGACCGAGGCGCCCACCGTCGGGTGCGCTCTGCCGGGCGACCGGCGGGAGGTCGGCGCCGCGGGCCGCACTGTTGCGCAGTTCGACGGCCCCTTCGTCGGTGACCGGCACGAACCGCAGCGAGTCGCCGGGGCGGATCTGGCCGAGCTTCCAGCGATGACCGGAGACCACCGTGAGCGGGCACGCGAAACCGCCGAGGCTCGGACCGTCCGGGCCGAGCAGGATCGGAGTGTCGCCGGAGACGTTGAGTGCGCCGACGCTGTACGGATTGTCGTGCAGGTTCGACGGATGCAGGCCGGCGTCGCCGCCGTCGGTGCGCGACCAGGTGGGCTTCGGGCCGTCGAGCCGGATGCCGGTGCGGTTGGCGTGCGTCTGCACCGTCCACGTCGCGTCGTAGAACTGCTGCAGGTCGTCGGCGGTGAAGTAGCCGGGGGCCGGTTGCGGGCCCTCGGTCACCGCGAGATGCCAGGTGTGCCCGAGGATGGGGCGGATCGCGGTGGGGACCGGCGCCGGATCGGTGAGCGCCTCGCCGGACGCGAGGCCGAGCACGTCGCCGGTCGCGAGCGCCCTGCCGGTCGGCCCACCGAAGCCGCCGAGCGTGAACGTCGATGCGCTGCCGTGATAGAGCGGCACGTCGAGTCCGCCGCGGACCGCGACATAGGTGCGCAGACCGGCGTCGACGGGGGCGGCGACTTCGAGAACGGAGCCGGCCGGGACCTCGACGGGCTCCCACATCGGCACCGGCACACCGTCGACGGTGACCTCGGCGGGGGCGCCCGTGACACACACGATCGTCGGATCGGAGAACTCGAGGCGCGGGCCGAGCAGGGTACATTCGAGACCGGGTGCGCCCTCGGGGTTGCCGACGGCGACGTTCGCGGCGCGGAAGGAGAGATCGTCCATCGGGCCGGACGGCGGAATCCCGACCTCCCACAGTCCGATCCGCCCCGGGAAGTCCTGGACGGTCGTCATCGTGCCGGCGCGCAGCACGTCGATGCGACGTCCGGCAGGGGGGATGTCCGCCAGCGTCGTGGTGACATGCTCCGCGTCGAGAACCGTTGCCTCGGAGCAGATCCTGCGCAACTTCGACAGGTTCGTCTGCACGCCGTGGATCCGGGTGTCGTCGAGTGCCTCCGCCAACCCGGCGAATGCTGTGCGCCGCGACTCGCCGCGCACGATCACCTTCGCGAGCATCGGGTCGTAGAAGGTGCCGACCTCGGTGCCCGTGTCCACCCACGTCTCGATACGGGTGTGGGCGGGGAACTCGACGTGGGTGAGCAGACCCGCGCTCGGCCGGTGGTCGCGTCCCGGATCCTCCGCGTACACGCGGGCTTCCACGGCGTGCCCGGTGAGCTCGGGTCCGGAATCGGGCAGGCCGCCCAGCATGCTGTCGTCGCCGCGCGCGAGACGCAGCATCCACTCGACGAGGTCGACGCCCGTGACCTCCTCGGTGACCGGATGCTCGACCTGCAGTCGGGTGTTCATCTCGAGGAAGGACACCTCGCCGCGGTCGACGTCGTAGACGAACTCGACCGTGCCCGCCGATCGGTACCGCACCGACGACGCGAGAGCGCGTGAACACGAGAGCATCTGCTCGACGATGTGGTCGGGGAGGTTCGGCGCGGGCGCTTCCTCGACGACCTTCTGGTTCCGGCGCTGCAACGAACAGTCGCGGGTGCCGAGGCTGATCGTCCGGCCGTGCCCGTCGCCGAAGACCTGCACCTCCACGTGCCGGGCGCGGGGGACGAACCGTTCGAGGAAGACACCGGAGGACGAGAAGTTCGCCGTGGCGAGACGGATGACGCGTTCGTACGCCCCACGCAGGTCGTCGGCGCTGTGGCAGGCCTGCATCCCGATACCGCCGCCCCCGCCGACGGCCTTGAGCATCACGGGATAGCCGATGTCCTCGGCCGCGGCGAGCGCGTCGTCGAGCGAATCGAGCAGGCCGCTACCGGGGACGAGGGGCGCGCCCACCGCGCGGGCGGCCTCACGGGCGGTGTGCTTGTCGCCGAAGACGCGCAACTGGTCGGGGGTCGGCCCGACGAAGGCGATTCCCGCACCTTCGCAGGCAGCGGCGAATTCGGCGTTCTCCGAGAGGAATCCGTAACCGGGATGGATCGCTCCCGCACCGGTGGCCAGGGCCGCCTCGACGACGAGATCGGCCCGCAGGTAGGACTCGGCTGCGGGAGCCGGGCCGAGCCGGACCGCGAGGTCGGCGAGTTCGACATGTGCGGCCGCTGCGTCGGCGTCCGAGTAGACCGCAACAGTCTTCAGACCCAGCTTGTGCGCGGACCGCATGATGCGGCACGCGATCTCACCGCGGTTGGCGACCAGCAGGGTGTCGAAGGCGAAGGTCGAGGGGACCGACGCTTCTGTATACGTCTTTGTGGACATGGCTGTATACGCTATGGACCAGCAATGACGCCGCTGTGACGTTGTGTAACAGCCTTGTTAGGGATCGCGCCGCCGGCCGGATGCCGGCCGGTGCGGACGGATCAGAAGTCGCGTTCGATCCGCAGCACCCCGATGGTCGTGGCGAGAGCGTCGTACTGCGTGACCAGCAGGCAGAACTCGATGAGCCTGCGGTCGTCGTAGAACTGCGTGAGCGACGCCCACGTCTCGTCGGACAGATTCTTCGTCGCCACGAGTTCGTCGACGGCGAGGAGAAGTGCGCGATGCCTCGCCTGCCAGCCGGGAGCATCGGGTCCGGCGACGATACGCTCGCGCACCTCGTCGGTGATCCCGGCACGGCGGCCCAGGCGGGTGTGGTGGTCGAATTCGTAACCGCACTCGCGCAGATGCGCGACGCGCAGGATGACCATCTCCGATTCGAACCGGCCGAGACGGCCGAACGGCATGAGCATGCCGGCGTAGTGCAACCACCCGCGGAACAGTCGTCCGGTGCGGCCGAGGGTGCTGAACAGGTGGGCATCAGAGGTGCCGCCGGCGGCGGACAGGGCCTTCCATGTCACCCAGTTGATCGGGCCGAGTTCCTTGAAACGTCCGGGCGGGATGCGGGGTGTCATGAGCGCCAGTGTGCCGCACCGGACCCCTCCGGTCACGTGACACGACCGGAAGTGTCAGTCTCGGACGGCGCGGGCCATCCGGGCGAAGGCGCGTGCCTCCTCGGCCCGGCGCACGACCACCGATCGCGAAGTGTCGATGTGAGCGAGCAGCAGGTCGTGGGCGTCGTCGAGCTTGTCGGCGAGGACCAGCTCGGCGACCTCGATGTGCTCGTCGACGGTCGCGACGATGCGGTCGGGGGTCAGATAGTCGAACATCCGCACCGGGCGCACCTTCGCGTTCACCGAGGCCAGCGCGTCGCACAGCGCACGGTTGCCGGAAGCGGCGAGCAGCGTCATGTGGAAGCGCTCGTCGAGCGTGACGAAACCGGCGTCGGGCTCGGGCGGCTCCTCGCGGATCTCGTACCAGCGGTCGAGTTCGGGACCGAGGACGTCGGGATCGTGCCGCACCGACTCGCCGTCGAGCGCGCGGCGGATCCCGCGCAGCTCCAGCGTGGTCCGCAGCTCGTACAGGTCGGCGAGGTCGTCGAAGCGCGGACGGTAGGGGTACAGCCCCTGGTCGCGGCGTTCGACGAGTCCGTCGGAGACCAATCGGGCGAGGGCCTCGCGCACCGGCGTGCGCGATACCCCGTACTGCTCGGCGAGGCGTTCTTCACTGAGTCGTTCGTCGGGGGAGGGTGTCCCGGACATCAGGCGATCGCGCAGGGCCTTGTAGACCCTCTCGCGCCGTGTGTCGGCGGCCATCAGATCGCCATCGCCGCACGGACGGTGGAGGCGGCGTCGACACCACCGTCACCCGTCGAGGTGATGCGCCCGGATTCGAGGACGTAGTAGTGCAGGGCATTGTCGAGGGCGAAACCGATGTGCTGTTCGACGAGCAGCACCCCGAGGTCGCCGCTGCGGCCGAGTTCGACGATGGTGTTCTCGATCTCGGCGACCACCGACGGCTGGATGCCCTCGGTGGGCTCGTCGAGGATGAGCATGCGCGGCTCGGTGATCAGGGCGCGGGCGATGGCGAGCTGCTGGCGCTGACCACCGGAGAGCAGGCCGGCCCGCCGGTCCAGCAGCGGGACGAGGGCGGGGAACAGATCGAGCATGTCGGCGACGAGTGCGCGGCCGTTGCGGCGGGTGTCCGCGACGACCTGCAGGTTCTCGCGGCAGGTGAGCTGACCGAAGGACTGCTGCCCCTGGGGGACGTAGGCCAGACCGCGGGCGACCCGCGCAGATGGTCGCAGCGAGGTGATGTCGTCACCGTCGAAGAGGATCTTTCCCTTGGTGACGGGCAGCAGGCCGACGGCGGCACGCAGCAGTGTGGTCTTGCCGGCACCGTTGTGGCCCATGACCGCGACGGTCTTGCCGGTCGGCACGGTCAGGGAGATGCCGTGCAGGATCTCGGTGCGACCGTAACCGGCGCGGACGTCGACGAGTTCGAGCATCATGCCTCCTGGGGAGCGGTGGCGGTCCCGAGGTAGACCTGCTGGACCTGCGGGTCGTTCTGGACCTGGTCGACGGTGCCGTCGGCGATGACCTTGCCGCGGGCGAGGACGGTGACGGAGGTGGCGAAGGCGCGCATGAAGTCCATGTCGTGCTCGACGACGACCACCGTGCGCTGCGCGCCGATGCGGCGCAGCAGCTGCCCGGTCTCCTCGCGTTCGTCGCCGCTCATTCCGGCGACGGGTTCGTCGAGGAGCAGCACGTCGGCGTTCTGCACGAGCAGCATGCCGATCTCGAGCCACTGCTTCTGCCCGTGGGCGAGGATGCCCGCGGGGGTGTCGCGGTGGGCGGTCAGGCCGATCGTCTCGAGTGTTTCCTCGATCTCGGGCAGAACGTTGTTGCGGCGGCGCAGCAACTGCCACGGGGAGCGGCTCGCGCCGGCGGCGATGTCGAGGTTCTGCAGGACCGACAGTTCCTCGAAGACCGAGGCGGTCTGGAAGGTGCGGCCGACACCGAGGCGCGCGATCTTGTGGGTCTTCTTGCCGAGCAGTTCGACGCCGGATTTGGTGATCGAGCCGGTCGCTGGGACCAGGCCGGTGACGGCGTCGACGAGGGTGGTCTTGCCGGCGCCGTTGGGGCCGATGAGGAACCGCAGGTCGCCTTGGAGGAGGGTGAGGTCGACGCCGTCGACGGCGGTGAAGCCGTCGAAGGTGACACGCAGGTCGCGGATCTCGAGGTAGTCGCTGCTCATTCCGGCGTTGCCGCCGTAGACGGGTTTGCTCATCGCACGGGCTCCATCTCGGGAAGGTCGGCGGGCTCGGGTTCGGTCGGGGGTGTGGGTTCGGTCGGGGTGGTGCGGCGGCGCCGGCGGAGCAGGGTGATGACTCCGGCGAGGCCGGCGGGGAAGAAGCCGACGACGACGATGAACAGCAGGCCCTGCGCGTAGGTCCAGGCCGACGGGAAGTTCTCCGACAGGGTGGTCTGTGCCCATGCCACGCCCACCGCGCCGAGGACCGGGCCGAGCAGGGTGGTGCGTCCGCCGATGGCGACACCGATGAGGAACGCAATCGACGGGACGATGCCGACGTCGGCGGGGGAGATGATGCCGACGATGGGCACGAACATCGCCCCGGCGATGCCGGCGAAGAAGGCCGCGACGGTGTAGGCGGCCACCTTGATCAGGGCGGGGTCGTAGCCCAGGAAGCGGACCCGCTCCTCCTGGTCGCGCACGGCGACGAGCAGTTCGCCGTAGCGGGACTGCATGAGCTGGCGGGTCGCGGCGACGACGAGCAGCAGGATCGCGGCGACGATGAAGAACAGCATCCGCTTGTTGACCGGATCGGACAGGTCGTAGCCGAAGAAGGTGCGGAAACGGTTGAGGCCGTTGGATCCTCCGGTGGACTGCTGGCCGATGAGCAGGATCGCGAAGGCGGCGGCCAGTGCCTGGGAGAGGATGGCGAAGTAGGCGCCCTTGACGCGGCGGGCGAACACACCGAAGCCGAGCAGGGCGGCGAGCAGGGCCGGCACGATCAGGATCGCCAGCAGCGTGACGGCGGGGGAGGCGAACGGGGTCCAGTAGGCGGGTAGTTCCCGGATGCCCGCGATCTGCATGAAGTCCGGGACGGTGTCGCCGCGGAGCTGCGCGTCGGAGATCTTCAGGTGCATGGCCATGATGTAGGCGCCGAGGCCGAAGAAGACACCCTGGCCGAGGGTGAGCATGCCACCGCGGCCCCAGGCCAGGCCGATGCCGACGGCGACGATCGCGAAGCACAGGAACTTGCCGAGCAGGCCGAGCCGGAAATCGGAGAGGACGGCGGGGGCGAGACCGAACAGGACGATCGCGGCGATCGCGAATCCGCCTGCTGTGCGTACGGGTCCGGGTCGGGTGAAGGTGCGGGTCGAGAAGGTCGCGGGCATCAGACCAGGCTCCTCGTCTTGACGGCGAACAGGCCCTGCGGACGGACCTGCAGGAAGATCACGATGAGCACGAACACGATGACCTTCGCGATCGACGCGGTCGTGGAGTACTCGATGAACGAATTGAGCAGGCCCAGTGCGACGGCCGCGAGCACGGCGCCCTCGATGCGGCCGAGACCGCCGATGACGACCACGAGGAAGGCGTCGATGAGGTACGACTGGCCGATGGTCGGGCTGGTCGAGCCGATGAGTGTCAGGGCCACACCGGCGAGGCCGGCCAGGCCCGAGCCGAGGAAGAAGGTCGTGATGTCGGTGCGGCGCGACGAGATGCCCACCGTCTCGGCGAGATCGCGGTTCTGCACCACGGCCCGGATCCGTCGTCCCATCGGGGTGTACTTCATCGACGCGATCAGGGCGACCACGCAGACCACGGCGAGGGCGAGGATGAACAGGCGGGTCTTCGGGACCACCGCCCCGAAGATCTCCACACCACCGGAGAGCCAGGACGGTGCGACGACGTTGACGGCGGGGGCGCCGAAGATGTCGCGGGCGGCCTGCTGCAGCAGCAGGCCCACACCGAAGGTCACCAGCAGGGTGTCGAGCGGGCGGTGGTACATGCGGCGGATGAGGGTGACCTCGAGGATCACACCCATCACGCCGCCCACCAGGAAGCCGACGAGCAGGGAGACGAACAGGGACATCCCGGCCGAGGAGATCACCTGCTGCACGACGAAGGCGGTGTAGCTGCCGGCCATGATGAATTCGCCGTGGGCCATGTTGATCACGCCCATCTGGCCGAACGTCAGCGACAGCCCCAGTGCTGCCAGCAACAGGATCGATCCGATACTCAATCCTGTGAAGAGCTGTCCTACAAGGACATCCATGTCGTCTCCCTCTTCGGCTTCCGTGCTCAGTTACCGGACAGGCCCGACGCCCAGTCGTAGGACTCGAGGTACGGGTCGGGCTCGATGGCGCCGTCGGACTCCCAGACGGTGTAGATCAGGCCGTCGCCGCGGATCTCACCGATGCGAGCGGTCTTGGTGATGTGGTGGTTGTCGCCGTCGATGGTGACGGTGCCCTCGGGGGCGTCGAAGGTCACGCCGTCGGCGGCTTCGATGACGTCGTCGACCTCGAAGGACTCGGCCTTCTCGACGGTGTTCTTCCACAGGTAGACCGAGGTGTAGGCGGCCTCCATGGGATCGGAGGTCGGCTTGTTGGCACCGTACTTCGCCTTGTACGCCTCGACGAAGGACGCGTTCTGGGGGGAGTCGACGGTCTGGTAGTAGTTCCACGCGGTGAGCTGGCCCTCGATGTTCTGCGCACCGATGCCGCCCACCTCCTCCTCGGCGATGGACACCGACACGACCGGCATGTCCTTCGCGTCGAGGCCGGCGTTGGTGTACTCGCGGAAGAACGCGACGTTGGAGTCGCCGTTGAGGGTGTTGAACACCGCGTCGGCGTCGGCGGTGCGCACCTTGTTGACGATGGTGGAGAAGTCGGTGGAGCCGAGCGGGGTGTAGTCCTCGCCCTTGATCTCGATGCCGTTGGCCTCGGCGTACGCCTTGATGATGCGGTTGGCGGTCTGCGGGAAGACGTAGTCGCTACCGACGAGGTAGAGCGACTTCACGCCCTGTTCCTTCAGGTAGTCCAATGCGGGCACGATCTGCTGGTTGGTGGTCGCGCCGGTGTAGAAGATGTTCGACGACGACTCGAGGCCCTCGTACTGGACGGGGTAGTACAGCAGCGCGTTGCGGTCCTCGAAGACCGGCAGCATCGCCTTGCGGCTCGACGACGTCCAACCGCCGAACACCGCTGCAACGCAGTCGGATCCGATGAGCTTCTCGGCCTTCTCCGCGAACACCGTCGGCTCGGATGCGCCGTCCTCGGAGACGATCTCGATCTGCTTGCCGAGCACACCGCCGTCGGCGTTGATCTCCTCGACGGCCAGCGCGATCGAGTCGCGGACGGTGACCTCGGAGATGGCCATCGTGCCCGACAGGGAGTTGAGCGAGCCGACCTTGACGGTGTCGCCCGAGGTGTCGACGCACGACGCAGCACCGGAGGCGGCCGTGCTGCCCTCGTCACCCGCGCGGCTTCCGCAGGCGGACAGCACGAGTCCGACTGCGACGAGTGCTGCGGGGGCCGCGATGGCGCGGGTGGCGAGCCTGGACCTGACAACAGACATGTAGAGCCCTTCCTTCGAAGGTGTGGCCGGAGAAGACCCCGGTGTATCCGGGAGGCGTATACAGCGCTGTATCCGTGAGGCCACACAGTAGAAGGGAGTTGTTGCGCGGGAATATCTTCCGGTCACGGTCTCGTGACACAGATTTCGCGTGTGTTACAAAGTGCGCACAAGCATCCGCTACGACCTTCGCGATCCGCTACGGCAGTCGCTGCGGCGGATGGCTGACGGTGTAGCGAACTGTTTGTCCACAGGGGGCGGGATCATCCACAGGCGACGCGAATACCGATGTTCGCACCGCTTCTGTACCACGACGATCGGGCACGGTGGTCCGCATGCGACCGACGCCTTTCCTGCGGACCACCGCTCTCGCTTCCGGGATGACCGACTCCGAGATCCGTCGTGCGGTACGCGCCGGTGAACTCGAGCGACTCGAACCCGGCGTCTACCTCCACCGCGACGACGCCCTCGACGAACTCGATCGCTATCGCGTGCGCGTGCGATCCGTCGGGGCGGTGCTCGCGCCGGGTACGGTGATCAGCCACGAGTCCGCCGCCGTCCTGCACGGGCTCGCCCTGTGGAAGCCGGACCTCACGCGGGTCCACGTCACCCGCGACAGGTCGGGTGGGGGACGCAGGACCGCAAGTCGCCACCTGCACGTCGCACCACTTCCCGCAGACGAGCGATCGGAGGTGGACGGCGTTCCCTGCACCTCGCTCGCCCGGACCGTCGTGGATCTCGCCTGCACACTCGACTTCGACGAAGCCGTGATCGCGGGTGATTGCGCTGCGGCACGCGATGCGGAGTTCGGCTCCGCGTTGCTCTGTTGTCTCGACGAGTCCGGGCCGCGTAGGGGTATCGCCGCGGCGCGACGCGTGGCTGCATTTCTCGACGGTCGCAGCGAGAGTCCGGGAGAATCGCTGAGTCGCATCCGGATGCATCAGGCCGGCATGCCCGCACCGACGCTCCAGAAGGAGATACGAACACCCGACGGGCAGTTCGTCGCCCGGGTCGACTTCCTCTGGGAGACGAAGGAGTCGTCGGTGAGTTCGACGGGATGGGCAAGTACGACGAGGGAGGCGTCGAGGCCCTACGGAACGAGAAGCGACGGGAGGACGCCCTGCGCGACCTCGGCTTCGAAGTGGTCAGGTGGACGTGGCCCGAACTGTCCCGGTTCGACGTCGTCCTCGCTCGCTTCGACCGTGCCGTCGCCCGTGCGTGGCGGTAACCGCTACCGTCCCAGCTATGTGCCGCATCTGCTTCCGCTGCGGATGGCAAACAAGCGAGCGGATGCGTCAGATGGGGTCGAGGACCGAGCCCATCACGCGCTCGACTGCGATCTCGATGACGACGCGGCGGGGGTTGGGGCGGGGTTCGCGGTAGCGGGCGGCGTAGCGACGCTCGCCCTCGCGGACGTCGGCCGGCTCGCGCGTAACGCGGGCCGGGCCCTCGAGGGTGAGCCAGCGACCGCCGTCGACCTGGCTCACCACCGCGTAACCCCCGCGCTCGACGTTGAGGGTCTTCTGGGAGCCCTCGAAGGTGATGACGCGGGCGAGGCCGGCCTCGCCGTCCCACGTGAACCCGACGGCGACGACGTGCGGCGAGCCGTCCTTGCGGAGGGTCGTGAGCGTCGCGAGGTGGTACTCGGACAGGAACTCGAGTGCCTTCGCGCCTATCGAGTCGGGGGTGCGTGCCATGCGACGAGCCTACCGACGCTCAGCGCACCAGATACGGCGAGACCGACGAGCGGTGCTCGTTGATGTCGATCTCCTTGCCCAGGGGAGGGAAGGCGCGCTGCGGGCAGTTCATCCGCTCGCACACGCGGCAACCCGAGCCGATCGGCGTGCCGGGATTGGACTCGTCGAGGTCGAGACCGTCGGCATAGACGAGGCGATGCGCGTGCCGCAGTTCGCAGCCGAGACCGATCGCGAACGTCTTCGACGGCTGGCCGTAACGCGCGGCGCGACGCTCGACCGTGCGCGCGACCCACAGATAGCGACGACCGTCGGGCATCTGCGCGATCTGCGTCATGATCTTGCCGGGATAGGCGAAGGTCTCGTATACGTTCCACAACGGGCACGTGCCACCGCTGGTGGAGAAGTGGAAACCGGTGGCGGACTGACGCTTCGACATGTTGCCCGCGCGGTCGACGCGCACGAACGAGAACGGGACGCCCCGCAGCTTCGGACGTTGGAGTGTCGACAGCCGGTGCGCGATCGTCTCGTAGCTGACGCCGTAGAAGGCCGACAGGCGTTCGACGTCGTAGCGGAAGTCCTCTGCGATCTCGTGGAACTGCGTGTACGGCAGGATCAGTGCGGCCGCCCAGTAGTTGGCGAGCCCGAGCCGGGCCAGCGCGCGTGAGGCATCGCTCGTGAACGAACCCTCCGCGACGAGGCGGTCGATGAGCTCTCCACACTCCAGGTACGCGAGTTCGATGGCCAGCTTGAAGACCTGCTGCCCGCCGGACAGCTGCGGCGCGACCTCCAGGACACGGGTCTCGGGGTCGTAGCGGTGAAGGATGTTCTCGCCGAGGTCGATGCGCTTGACGATCTGCACATCGTGGACCGTGGTCATGCGGCGAGCGATCTCGCCCCCCACGTCGCCGCGGTGGAACCGGATGCGGTTGGCCAGCTCCTCGGCCGCGGTGTCGAGATCGTGCAGGTAGTTCTGCCGCTGGTAGAAGTAGTCGCGGACCTCCTCGTGGGGCATGGTGATCGCACCGCTGCCGCTGCCGTCGCTGTACCTCTCCTCGGTCGCGACGGCGAGCTGCGCGGTGGTGTTGCGGAAGCGCCGGTGGAGATTGACCATCGCGCGCGCCAGAGTGGGGTGGGCTGCGACCATCTCGGCGATCTCCTGGGCGTCGGCCTCGATGCCCATCTCCCGGTCGAGCGCGACCTCCCGCATCTCCGCGATCAGACGGGTGTCGTCCTGCGAGGAGAAGAAGGTGGCGTCGACCCCGAAGACCTCGCTGATCCGGAGCAGGACGGGCACCGTCAGCGGCCTGACGTCGTGCTCGATCTGGTTGAGATAACTCGCCGAGATCTCGAGGGTCTTGGCGAGCGCGGCCTGGCTGAGTCCTCGCTCGGTGCGTAGCTGCCGCAGCCGGGCGCCTACATAGGTCTTGGCCATTCGCCCAGGGTAGAACTGCCTCGCAGCCTTCGCAAGGCAGCGTTCGCAGCGTGTTAATCGACAGATACCGGTGGGGCCTCGAGGCCGAACCACGAGCCCGGCGCGAACGCCTCGAAGTGAATCGACCCGGGGGATACCCCCGACGCGACGAGATCCGAGCGGATGGCACGCATGAACGTGATCGGACCGCACACATAGGTGCGGGCATCGCCCGGAATCGTCAGCCCGGACAGTGGAGTTCGTCCGTCGCTGCGAATCTCGTCGTACTCGGTGTAGCGCACGTGCAGCCGGGCGTCCGGCAACGAGTCGACCAGGATGGCGAGTTCGGTCCGGTGCGGTTGCTCGTAGGGGGTGCGGTCGACGTGGACGACGTCGACGCTCCGGCCGTCGCCCCGGGACTGCATGTCGCGCAGCGCCGCGATCGTCATCGTCACGCCCACGCCCGCCGAGGCGAGCAGCAACGGTTCGCTGCCCCTGTCGACGACGACGCTGCCGAACGGCGGCGACACGAGGAGGTGATCGTCGACGCCCAGGCCGTCGCACAGCACGGGGGAGACGAGTCCGCCCGGCACGCGCTTGACGGTGACGGCCCACTCGCCGCTCGTCCTGCCCGGGAAGACGGTGTACTGGCGGATCTGCTCGGAGCCGTCCGGCAGCGCGACCCGCACCGAGATGTACTGGCCGGGAAGGAAGGCCGGCAGCGGCCGACCGTCGACGGAGCGGAGGTGGAAGGTGGCCGCGTGCGCGCCGTCGTACTCGTGTTCGGTGACGACAACCCGACGCCAGATGTCACCGGGGGTCACACCGGCCCGCCGGTACAGCTCCGTCTCCTGCTCGACGAGCGAGTTCGCCATCAGCGTGTACACCTCGTGCCAGGCCACGGCGACCTGCGGTGTGATGGCGTCGCCGAGCACCTCGGCGATCGCGGCGAACAGGTGGGTCCGCACGATCCCGTAGTGCGCGGCCTGTACACCGAGGGACGCATGTTTGGCGGCGATCCGCTCCATGATCGGGTCGATGTCGGTCGGTGCGTGGGTGACCAGCAGTGATGCGAAAGCGGCGACCGAGTCGGCGAGCGCCCGTTGCTGGGCCCCGTTGGCCTGGTTGGTGCGGTTGAAGGTGTCCCGCAGGGACGGGACGGCCCGGAAGAGCCGGTTGTAGAAGACACGTGAGATCGTGCCGATCTCGGCGCCGACCACCGGCAGGGTCGCTTCGACGATCGATCGCGACGTACTCGAGAGAATGTCGACTCCTCGTGTTCGGGGGCTGTTCGGCCGGGGCCCTGAGACACGAAGGCACTACGATGCACCGGCCCCGATCCGACCCGAGACATGTTACGGATGGGATTCCAGGGGTCAATGGGGATCACAAACCACGATCACCGTTTGTGAAGGCAGTCACAGGCAGGTGTCCGATCCGTCCCGAGGTGGGGGAGTCGGCGGGACGAGGCGTCCCGGCGGTGTGGGCCGGACGGCAGCGGCAAAAGCCGAGGTAGTTACTACTCGCGGGTAATAAACCCGTGCCCGATTCGGGTAGTTGGACCGACCATCGATTGGCAATCTTCGCAATGGCTGCGACGAAAATAGCCGAGATTGGCATTAGCAACAGGTAGACGGGCTTTTTGGACTGTGTCATTGTCGTTCTTGTACATCCGAACGGCACGCAAAGGATGTGAAGTCGTACACGCGTACTGCTTCATCCCGAGCGGGGCAGATCTAGAGAGTGGAGATTTGATGTCGACCACCGGCACCCCGAGGACTGCAGAAGAGATCCAGAAGGATTGGGACACCAATCCGCGCTGGAAGGGGATCACCCGCAACTACACCGCCGAGCAGGTCGCCAAGCTGCAGGGCAACGTCGTCGAGGAAGCCACCCTCGCTCGCCGCGGTTCCGAGATCCTGTGGGACCTCGTCAACAACGAGGACTACATCAACTCGCTCGGCGCCCTCACCGGTAATCAGGCGGTCCAGCAGGTCCGCGCCGGCCTGAAGGCCATCTACCTCTCCGGTTGGCAGGTCGCCGGCGACGCCAACCTGTCCGGCCACACCTACCCGGACCAGTCGCTGTACCCGGCGAACTCGGTTCCGCAGGTCGTCCGCCGTATCAACAACGCGCTGCTGCGCGCCGACGAGATCGCCAAGGTCGAGGGCGACACTTCCGTCGACAACTGGCTCGCTCCGATCGTCGCCGACGGTGAGGCCGGCTTCGGTGGCGCCCTCAACGTCTACGAGCTGCAGAAGGCCATGATCGCGGCCGGCGTCGCCGGTTCCCACTGGGAGGACCAGCTCGCGTCGGAGAAGAAGTGCGGTCACCTCGGTGGCAAGGTGCTCATCCCCACGCAGCAGCACATCCGCACCCTGACCTCGGCTCGCCTCGCGGCCGACGTCGCGGACGTCCCGACCGTGGTCATCGCCCGCACCGACGCCGAGGCCGCGACCCTCATCACCTCCGATGTCGACGAGCGTGACCGCCCGTTCATCACCGGTGAGCGCACCGCCGAGGGCTTCTACCACGTCAAGAACGGCATCGAGCCCTGCATCGCCCGTGCGAAGGCCTACGCTCCGTACTCCGACCTCATCTGGATGGAGACCGGTGTTCCGGACCTCGAGGTCGCCAAGAAGTTCGCCGAGGGCGTCCGCAGCGAGTTCCCGGACCAGCTGCTGGCCTACAACTGCTCGCCGTCCTTCAACTGGAAGGCTCACCTGGACGACGCGACCATCGCGAAATTCCAGAAGGAGCTCGGCGCGATGGGCTTCAAGTTCCAGTTCATCACCCTCGCCGGCTTCCACTCGCTCAACTACGGCATGTTCGACCTGGCGCACGGCTACGCCCGCGAGGGCATGACGGCCTTCGTCGACCTGCAGGAGCGCGAGTTCAAGGCGGCCAAGGAGCGCGGCTTCACCGCCATCAAGCACCAGCGTGAGGTCGGTGCCGGTTACTTCGACACCATCGCCACCACCGTCGATCCCAACACCTCCACGGCTGCCCTGAAGGGCTCCACCGAGGAAGGCCAGTTCCACTAGGAACCAGCGCCACCCCGAGGTCCACCACCCCGCGGCGGGATCCACAGGTCCCCATGTCCTGCCGCGGGGTGCGTGCGTATCCGGAGCAGTTCGAAACGCGCGCACCCGACGGGTCCTCGCTTGTACTTCCGGCCTCGGCCACGACCCCCACAACGAGAAGGAGCTGACGTGACCAGCGAAAAGATTCAGCGCGTCGGCGTGATCGGCGCCGGCATCATGGGCGCAGGTATCGCCGAGGTGTGCGCACGCGCTCATGTCGACGTACTGGTGTTCGAGCAGACCCGCGAACTCGCGGCTGCCGGACGTGCCCGGATCCTCCGGTCGCTGGACCGGGGCGTGAGCAGCGGAAAGATCACCGAACGGGAGCGTGAGCAGGCCGCATGGCGTCTGCGCTTCACCTCCGATCTCGGTGACTTCGCCGATCGGCAGCTCGTGGTGGAGGCCGTCGTCGAGGACGAGAAGGTCAAGAGCGAGATCCTCGCGGAGCTCGACAAGATCGTCACCGATCCCAACGCGGTGCTCGCCTCGAACACCTCGTCGATCCCGATCATGAAGCTCGGTATCGCGACCGGTGCGCCCGAGCGTGTCATCGGCATGCACTTCTTCAACCCTGTTCCGGTGCTCCCGCTCGTCGAGCTCGTCACCACCCTGAAGACCAGCCCCACCGTCGCCGAGCGCGCCGAGGCGTTCGCAGCCGACGTACTGGGCAAGCAGGTCGTGCGGTCCTCCGACCGTGCAGGTTTCATCGCCAACGCACTGCTGGTGCCGTACCTGCTCTCGGCGATCCGGATGGTCGAGTCCGGCTTCGCCACCAAGGAGGACATCGACAAGACGATGGTCCTGGGTTGCGCCCACCCGATGGGTCCGCTCGCCCTGACCGACCTGGTCGGTCTGGACACCGTCAAGTCGATCGCCGACTCCATGTACGAGGAGTTCAAAGAGCCCCTGTACTCGGCCCCGCCGCTGCTGCAACGCATGGTCGAGGCGGGACTCGTCGGCAAGAAGTCGGGCGCCGGCTTCTACGAGTACGCCGACAACGGTCGCACGGTCAAGAAGGCCGGCTAGCCAGGTAGCACCACCGCACACGGCGCCCGTGCCCGGCGACAGTGTTCCGAACACTGGTCACCGGTGCACGGGCGCGACGTGCATGAGGGAAAGGTCGACGCCGACATGGCAACTCTCGCCGACGGATACGGATCGAGCATCCTCGGGTACCCGCGCATCGGGCCCCGCCGCGAGCTCAAGTTCGCCCTCGAGGCCTACTGGCACGGTGAGGGCACGCGCGACGAACTTGTCGCGGTCGCTCGCGAGCTCCAGGAGAACACCTGGCGCGAGCTCGCAGCCACGGGTCTGACCCAGGTACCCGGCAACACGTTCTCCTACTACGATCACGTCCTGGACAACGCGCTGTTGTTCGGCGCGCTGCCCGAGCGGTTCCGTCCACTGGCCGATGAGCTCGACCCGCTCGATCTGTACTTCACGCTGTGCCGTGGCCGCGAGGACTTCCCGCCGCTCGAGCTGGTGCGATGGTTCGGCAGCAACTACCACTACCGCCAGCCCGAACTCGACGAGAACACCGTCTTCGAGCTGAATTCGGCGGCCGTACTCGACGAGTTCGAGCGTGCGAAGGCCGAGGGTATCGAGCTGCGGCCGGTGGTGCTCGGCCCGGTCTCGCTGCTGCTGCTGTCGAAGATCGCACCGACGTCGACGAAGGAGGGTTTCCGCACCCTCGACCTGCTCGACGCGCTGCTCCCCGAATACGAGAAGCTCTTCGAGCAGCTCGCCCGTGCCGGTGCCACCTGCGTGCAGCTCGACGAGCCGTCGTTCACCGAGGACCGCAGCGAGGAGGAGCTCGCAGCCCTCGCGCGTACCTACGACGCGCTCTCGCACGCTCCGCTGCGTCCGCGTCTGCTCGTGACCGGCCCGTACGGGCATCTCGGTGAGGCACTGCCGATCCTGGCCGCGTCGAAGATCGAGGCGATCGGCCTGGACCTGGTCAACGGCCGCATGAGCGCGGACGAACTGGCCGCAGTGCCCGGACTCAAGCGCAAGCGCATCTACGCCGGTGTCGTCGACGGCCGCAACGTGTGGAAGGTCGACCGCCACCGCACCCTCGACTACCTGAAGTCGCTCGCCGCGGTCGCACCGGATCTCGTCGTGTCGACCTCGTCCTCGCTGCTGCACGTGCCCTACGACCTGCTCGTCGAGTACGACATCCCCGGCGACGTCGCCGACCGTCTCGCGTTCGCGAAGCAGAAGGTGGGGGAGGTGGTCTCCCTTGCCAAGGCGCTCACGACCGGAGCCGAGGAGCGGTGGCGCAAGCCGCCCGTGTCGGTGCACTTCAAGCAGAAGCATACCGTCCGTGCACGTCTGAACGCGGTCACGCCCGCCCATCGGGTGCGCGCGCCGTACGAGGAGCGCCGCGCCGCGCAGCAGAAGCGACTGGATCTGCCGCCGGTGCCGGTGACAACCCTGGGGTCGTTCCCGCAGACCGCGGAGATCCGCAGGGCACGAGCGGAACTCGGTCGTGGCCGGATGTCGTACGGCGAGTACGTCAAGCGGATCCAGGAGGAGATCGAGTCCACCATCCGTCTGCAGGAGGACATCGGTCTCGACGTCCTCGCCCACGGCGAGCACGAACGCAACGACATGGTGCAGTACTTCGCCGAGCTGATGGAGGGCTTTGCCACCACGCACTTCGGCTGGGTGCAGGCCTACGGTTCGCGCTGCACGCGTCCGCCGATCCTCTACGGCGACATCGTGCGGCCGAAGCCGATGACGGTCGAGTGGATCTCGTTCGCGCAGTCGCTGACCGACAAGCCGGTCAAGGGCATGCTCACCGGTCCGGTGACGATGCTGGCGCGTTCCTACGTGCGTCAGGATCAGCCGCTCCACGAGACGGCCGACCAGCTCGCGCTGGCCATCCGCGACGAGATCGCCGATCTCGAGCGGGCGGGCATCGCGATCATCCAGGTCGACGAACCGGCCATCCGGGAACTGTTGCCGCTGCGGCAGGACGGGCGCTCCGAGTACCTCGACTGGGCCGTCGACGCCTTCCGTCTCGCCACCGGTGGCGCGCAGCCGGAGACGCAGATCCACACGCACCTGACCTATTCGGGTCAGGTGTCGGTGGTCGACGCGATCGAGCGGCTCGACGCCGACGTCACGGCGATCGTGGCGACACGCTCGATCCGCTGGGTGCTCGAGGCGATCAAGGACCGCGCGCTGTCCCACGGTGTCGGTCCCGGTGTCTACGAGTCCCGCTCGGCCCGGATCCCGGACATCGACGAGCTCGACGAGTTGCTCAGCGAGGCGGCGGAATCGGTGGAACTCGACCGCTTGTGGGCCAATCCGGACGGTGGTCTCAAGACCCGTCACCACTGGCAGCTCGAGCCGTCGCTGCGCAACCTCGTCGCTGCGGCGCGACGACTGCGCCGCCGGGCGACACACCGGTCCGAACAGGCCGGATAGTCGAACCGTCTCCACGACGTGCACCTGCGGGAGTCCCCCGCGGGTGCACGTCGTCGCGAGGCGGAGTAGTTGTGGAGGAATGACGTCCACAACCGGTACGACCACCGTCGCCGCATACGCCGCCACCGCGCCCGACGCGCCCCTGTCGAAGACCACCGTCGAACGACGTGCCCTCGGCCCGCTCGACGTGCTCATCGCCATCGAATTCGCCGGCATCTGCCATTCCGACATCCACACCGCCCGGAACGAGTGGGGCGGAACCAAGTACCCGATCGTGCCGGGCCACGAGATCGTCGGCACCGTCGCCGCCGTCGGTTCCGGTGTCACGAAGCACGCCGTCGGAGACCGCGTCGGCGTGGGTTGCTTCGTGAACTCCTGTGGTGAATGTGAGCCCTGCCGAACAGGATTCGAGCAGCACTGCACCAGTCGGGTGACGGGAACCTACAACTCCGTCGACCGCGACGGCTCCGTCACCCAGGGCGGCTACTCGACACACATCGTCGTCACCGAACACTTCGTCCTGAGGATTCCCGACGGACTCGACCCGGCCGCCGCGGCGCCTCTGCTGTGCGCGGGAATTACCCTGTACTCGCCGCTGAAGCGGTGGAATGCCGGGCCGGGGAGCAAGGTCGCGATCATCGGCATGGGCGGTCTCGGGCATGTCGGAGTGAAGATCGCGGCAGCGATGGGTGCGGAGGTGACCGTGCTCGGTCACTCGCTGTCGAAGCGGGACGACGGCCTGCGCTTCGGTGCGGTCGACTACCGGTCCACCGAGGACGAGTCGACCTTCAAGGAGTTGCGCGGGAAGTTCGATCTGATCCTCAACACCGTCTCGGTCAACCTCGACCTCGACCGCTACCTGTCGTTGCTGCGGCTGCACGGCACCCTCGTCGGCCTCGGCCTGCCCGAGAAGCCGCTGTCGGTGCGGGCGTTCTCGCTCGCGATGAACGATCGTGCGATGGCCGGATCGAATGTCGGCGGAATCCCCGACACGCAGGCGATGCTCGACTTCTGCGCAGAGCACGGCATCGGTGCGGAGATCGAGCTGATCTCCGCGGACCGTATCAACGAGGCATACGACCGTGTGGTCGCCAGTGATGTGCGCTATCGCTTCGTGATCGACGCCTCGACGTTCTGACCGCGTCGACGTCCCGGGCACGGGAGCCCGGGACGTCGACCCGTCAGAAGTTGTCGCCGAGCTGATCGCGGAGCTGCGCGAGGGTCTTCGTGAGCAGACGCGACACGTGCATCTGCGAGACACCCACGCGCTCGGCGATCTGCGTCTGCGTCATGTTGCCGAAGAAGCGCAGCAGCACGACCGTGCGTTCGCGGGCCGGAAGGGCCTCGAGCAGCGGACGCAGCGCCTCGTGGTTCTCGACCTCGTCGAGCGCGGCGTCGTAGTCGCCGAGCGTGTCGGCGAGGGTGAGCCCGTCGTCGCCGGACGGGGACGACCGGTCGACCGACACGGTCTGGTAGGCGTTGCCGGCCACGAGACCCTGCAGCACCTCCTCCTGATCGATGCCGAGTACCTCGGCGAGCTCGGAGGCGGTGGGTGCACGTCCGAGCTGCTGGGAGAGCTCGGACGTGGCCTTGCTCAGGGACAGATGCAGTTCCTTCATGCGTCGCGGCACACGAACCGCCCAGCCGGCGTCACGGAAGTGCCGGCGCACCTCGCCCATGATCGTGGGGACCGCGAAGGAGACGAAATCCGAACCGCGTTCGGGGTCGAAACGGTCGACCGCGTTGACCAGGCCCAGGCGCGCGACCTGCAGCAGATCTTCGAAGGCCTCACCACGGCCGTCGAAGCGCCGGGCGATGTGCTCGGCGAGCGGCAGGCACCGCTCGACCACTGCGTCGCGGATGCGGATGCGACCGGGGTCGCCCTCCTCGAGTGCGAGGAGTGTTCTCAACGTTTCGGTGACGTCGGCGTACTCGTCGCTCGACCTACCCGTGTTGCGCGTCACCGATCGGCGCTGCCTTCGGCGATGGACATGTCGATCGTGGCGCGCGAGTCGTCGCTCGTCACCGAGATGGACTCGGTCAGCGAGTTGAGCACGTGCCATCCGAAGGAGCGCGGCTGCCCGATCTCGGAGGCGTCGTTCGTGGGCGCCGACAGGCTGATGTGCAGCAGCGGGAGAGCCGCCCGGAACGAGCACGCCAGGATCGCGTCCTCGGGTGCGCCCATGATCAGCCGCGTGGCCGCTTCGTCGACGGCGAGCTTCACATCCGCAACGGTATCGAGGTCGAAGTCGTGCTGCAGCGCGATCGCGGCGGCTACCGCTCGGAGCACTGCGAGCTGGTCGGGATGGGCCTCTACTCGAAGTTCGACTACCGGGGGATTGTGGTCGCGTGCCGATTCGATCGACGCGGATTTTGCCATGAGCCTGATGTCTCCAGTACGGGGAGTGGGGGTACGAGCGGGTCGTGTCTGTCTGGTCGTCGGAGAGATTACCCAGATACCGCGAATTCAATCCATCCACCGTGACCTGGGCAGGGGGCCGCAACATTCCCGAAATGCACGATCGGCGTGTTGAGTGCCCGTGGTTCGTGGACTACTGTGGCGGCAGAAGGTTGAGCACACAGCCGAGAACACGGAAGCACCCCTGTTTCGGGAGGGTTCCGATCGGTCACCGGTTGTGCCTGTCTCATAGGTCGTGCTTCCTGCAATTTTCGATGTTGGGAAGTGCTATGACAGTTCCTCAGCGAATTGCCGCACAGGTAGATTCCGTCCCATCCGGGTGGTCGGCTCGGCCGATCAGGTCCGACATTCCCGCAGAACGGGTCGTCGGCGCAGAATTCAGCGCGCAGAAGATCGAACCGGACCTCGTCTGGATCGACGTGCGAGGCGAGATCGACATCCGCAACGCACACGCTCTACACGCGTTCACCCATCGGCAGCTCGAAGAATCGATCCGTATGGTCGTCGATCTCGGAGCAGTCGAATTCTTCGGTGCGGCCGGGTTGTCGGTCTTCGACGATCTCGACGAACGTGCGCGTGCCCTGAACGTCCGCTGGGCACTTCTGAGTGGGCGACCGGTGGAACGGTTGCTCCGGGTCGCCGACGCGACCATCGCTTCCAAGGCATGCAGAACACGTGAAGCAGCGCTTGCTGCGCTCGCTCGCGTGAAGTAACAGGCCGGGAGAGCCGACCATACGGCGTGGCCGCAATCCGCCACGCCCCTCCATACCGTTGCCGTTCGGGTTTCCCGGGCGGCAACGGTTCTGTTCGGAGGGCATCTCCGATCCGCCGCTCGGCCCGAGGTGCCCGTTTCGTCACTTCGACCCGGGGGAACCCGCTGGTGAACCCGAGGAGGTCGAGATGAGCACGAACGACTGGATTCTGCTGGTGATAGCGGTGGTCGTCGCGTTGGTGGTAGTGGCGGTGCTGGGGTGGACGCTCCGCAACCGGCGTGCCGAGCGCCGGCGTGCCGAAGCCGAACGTCTGCGTCGCAGCGTCGAGGAGAACAGGCCGGGAGTCGAACAGCGGGCGGCGTCGGCCGAACGCACCGAAGCGGAGGCCCGTCGCGCCGCGGCGGACGCCGAAGCGAAGGCGGCCGAGGCGGAGCGGCTGCGCGCCCGCTCCGAGGAGGAACGTCGTACCGCCGAAGCGGCACGAGCCGAACTCGACGAGCGTCGTCGCCGGGCGGAAGAGCTGGATCCCCGTTCGGCGGAACACGCCGAGCGCGGTGATCACCGCGCGGATCCGGTTCCGCGGACGGCAGGTTCGTCGGATCAGGTCCCGAACACCGTGCCGGGCGACGAGGCCGGCCCAGCGGGCGCACACCGGAACGATCAGGACTTCCGTCGCTGATCGTTCCGGCGTCTGTAGAGGTTCGACGGGCGCTACTGCACGCCGGTCCGTGCGGTCCGGTGTGCAGTACGCCGGACCGGCACGCAGCGTTCGTAGGCGCGAAGGGTGTCCTCCGCCACGCGATCCCAGGTGTACCGGGCGAGAACGCGGTCGCGTCCGGCGATACCGAAGGTGGCGCGTGTCGTCGCATCGGAGAGAAGCCGGCGCGCGGCGGCCGCGACGGCCTCGGGGGAGCGGGTGGGCACGAGAAGGCCGGTCGCCTCGTCGAGCACGGTGTCGAGCATTCCACCGGAAGCAGTTGCGATGACCGGGCGACCGCACGACATCGCCTGCAGGGCGAGCATCCCCGACGGATCGTGCCAGGGAGTGGAGACCACGGCGTCGGCGGACAGGAGCAGACCGGGCATCTCGTCCCGCCCGACATCGCGGCGGATCCGGACGCGTCCCTGCACACCGCGTACGCGTGCGAGCTTCACGAGACGGGACTTCTCCTGCTCGTCCGCTCGGCGCGACAAGTACGGGGGAGCGGGATGCGCGGCGATGATCAACTCGGTGTCGGGAATGCCCGCCAGCGCTTCGATGGCGATGTCGAATCCGGAGCCCAGTTCGAGAGGGCCGGCTGCGAGCAGACGATGCTTGCGGGTCCTCGTGGTGTCGGGAGCGGCAGCGGTGCTGTAGTGCACGGCGTCCACGCCGCTCGGCACCACCGTGGTCCGCGTGCGGGGAAGTCCCATGCGCGCCAGCTCGAACACCTCGTCGGAACTCGTCGCGATCATGCGTGTCGCGCCCCGGGCGATGAGCCGCTCCAAGCGGATTCGGTCACGCGCGGACGCGTCCATCGCAGTCTTCTCCCGGATCCGGTGCTCGACCGTGCCGAGGGAGTGGAAGGTCTGAACCGTGGGGATGCCCAGCGAACGGGTGGCGAGCTGCGTGGCCAGTCCGGACAGCCAGTAGTGGGCGTGGGTGATGTCCGGTGGCCGCCGGCGCCACTCCCGATCCAGGAAGCTCCCGAATTCCCCCATCGCAGAGGCGGTTTCGTCGGGACGCAGCGGGGACGGTGGTCCTGCCGGTACCTGCACCACCTCGTATCCACCGGGGGCGGAGATCCGGTCGGGGTCGTCGCAGTCCTCGCGGCGTGTGTAGACCACCACCTCGTGACCGGCCCCGGCGAGGGCGGACGACAGTTCGGCCAGGTGGACGTGAAGTCCTTGCGGCGGCGCATCTGCGTGCGCGCCGTGACCGAGCAGGGGATTCACTTGTCCGGCAACCATCGCGATCTTCACCACAGCGGTATTCCCGTGTGTGGTGGGGGATAAACCGGTCACGGCGCGCCGGTACGAACCGAAATACGCTGCTGCCCCACCTGTTCGTTCGTGTGGGGTCGGTGGCTCCGGCCGCACCGGGCCGGGACGACCGGTCCCGGATCAGATGATGGCGCGGGCGGAGATGGTGGCGTAGACGACCATCAGCACCAGCAGTACCCATCCCGCACCCTGCCAGATCGGCCAACGACCGCCGCGCTTCCACGTGCGGTAGGCCGTCAGCAGTGCGCCGAGTCCGCCGAGCAGGAGCACGAGTGTGGGTCCGAAGACCAGGATCTGGCGGGCGGGATCGGTGCACACCGCGAATGCGGCGTCGCTGCAGTCCTGTCCGGAGTTCGTGCCCCAGAGAATGGCGACGCCCATCACCACGAGCGCAGCGACGATCACGCCCCCCGCGTACATCGTGGCCTTACGGGCCGTCCGGGGGTCGTTCCAGCGTTTCTCCACATCCTGGGTCATGGCTCTCCTTCTCGTGGCCGAACGGTGCACGCGCGATGGCGGCGCACGCGCGCAACGGCCGGCGTGACTCGCTCTCCGAGTACCCCCGGCCAGGTCGCTCAATCCGGATGTGCGGTGGTCGCCCCACGAGAGGTGGGGTGAGCCGGGCGTCAGGCGCGCTGGTGCACGGTCATGAAGACGTGGTCGAAGGGGCTCCGATGCTGTTCGGCGAGGGCCGGCAAGGACGTGATCTCGTGTACGAGTCGTTCGGCCAGTGCCCGCAGTTCGACGTCCGTCTCCTGCGAGCGCCAGGCGCCGCCGGACCCGGATTCATCCCCGCCCGATCCGACCTTGGAGAGTTTTGTCCGTTAGGGCCGGATCAGGGTGCTCGGTGCGTTTGTTCGGTTTCCCCCTCGGGTATTGCTACCCGGCCGGACGGTCCGGCATATGAGACGGATCGAGGTGAGGTCGTGCGATTGGTGAGTCTCGTGGTCCTGATCTGGTTGATCATCGGTGCGGTGGCGGCCGGTCAGCGCGGCTACTTCAGCGACTCGGACCAGAATTGCAGCAGTCTCGCGACGGTGGCAGTTACGGTGGTGGCCGGGCCGCTCAACTACGCGGGCGTCAATCCCCAGGTCGAGTGCGAGGTGCCGCAGCCGAGCGGGTAGGTCCGCATTCCTTCGGGTCTGTCGCTGTTCGAGGTGCGGAGCGTGCGGGTCCTCTTCCGACAGATGTCGGAGAGGACCCGCACGCCTAGCTTCCGGAGGCGGTGACGTGCGCACCCGAGGTGGCTCGCAGGTCCTCGAGGAAGGTGCGCGACCAGCGGGCGACGTCGTACTCCATGACGTGCGCGTGCATGGTCTTCATGCGCTTCTTCCGTTCGGCCGGGTCCTCCTCTATCGCTTCCACGATCGCGCGCTTGACGCCTTCGAGATCGTGTGGGTTGACCAGAAGAGCGCGGCGGAGTTCGGCTGCCGCCCCGGCGAATTCGCTGAGCACCAACGAACCGCTGCCGTCGGGGTGGCAGGCGATGTATTCCTTGGCGACGAGGTTCATGCCGTCGCGCAGGGGAGTGACCAGCATGACATCGGCACCGGTGTACATCGCGAGCAGTTCGTCGCGGTCGACCGAGGCATGGAGGTAGTGGACGACGGGGGAACCGAGCCGGGCGAACTCGCCGTTGATCCGACCCACTTCGCGCTCCACCTGGTCGCGGAGTTGTGCGTACGCCGTCAAACGCTCGCGGCTCGGCGTGGCCAACTGCACCATCACGACCTTCTCGGGATCGAGGGTGCCTTCGGCGAACAGCTCGTGCAGGGCCTCGAGACGTACGTCGATCCCCTTGGTGTAGTCGAGCCGGTCGACGCCGAGCAGCATGACCTCCGGATCGCCCAGGTCCCTGCGGATCTCGGCGGCACGCTCCTGAACGGCGGTGTCGCGGGAACGTTCCCGGAGCTGCGCGGAGTCGATGGAGATGGGGTAGGCACCGACACGAACCTGCCGGTCGCCGAGAACGATGGTGCCGCCCGACGAGGTCCCGCGCGGTGCCGGAAGTCCGAAGAGCCGGTTGGCGAGATAGAGGAAGTTCTGTGCCCCGCCGGGGAGATGGAAACCGACGAGATCGGCGCCGAGCAGACCGTCGACGATCGCCTTCCGCCACGGCAACTGCAGGAACAGTTCGGTAGGCGGGAAGGGGATGTGGAGGAAGAAACCGATCGTGACGTCGGGCCGGAGTTCACGCAACATCCGGGGAACGAGCTGGAGCTGGTAGTCGTGCACCCACACCGTCGCCCCGGGGGCAGCGGCACGGGCCGCGGCCTCGGCGAATCGCTGATTGACCGCGCGATAGGTCCGCCACCACCGGCGATCGAAAGTGGGTGGGATGAGCGCGTCGTGGTAGAGCGGCCACAGAGTGTCGTTCGAGAAACCCTCGTAGTACTCCTCGACCTCCTGGGAGGACAACTCCACCGGATACAGCGAGAGCCCGTCCTCCTCGAAGGGATCGACCGTCACGTCGGGAGTGCCGGGCCAGCCGACCCAGGCGCCACTGTTGGACCTCAGGACGGTCTCCATCGCGGTCACCAGGCCACCGGGGCTGCGTCGCCAGACCGGCGGGCCACCGTCGGTCGGCGTCTCGAGATCCACCGGCAGACGGTTGGCGACCACGACGAAATCGTCGGAGTTCGGTTCGTTCATAATCCCGCCTTCGTGCAACTGCCTTACGGCGAACCAATCCCACATGTTCGAAATCGACTACTTCTTGTTATCAAGGCGGGTAGGGGGCCGCAAATTGCGTGCACCGCTGCGGGCGTTCGACCAGCAGTTCTCCGGAAGATCAGCTTTCGCTCGGCAGGGGAGCAGCCGGGTTGTCGAACATTTCGTCGATACGCTTCTTGATCTCCGCGGTACTGAATCGCACGCCCTGGTGGAGGGCTGCGGGCGGGAAGAAGGTGGCGCCGGAAACGGGGCTCTGCTCGAGCATCGTCGAGGTCCTTTCGGAAAACAGGCGGAGATGGACCGGGACCTTTGTGGTCGCGGTCGGTGAAGTGACGAGGATCGGCCTGCGTCGTGGCCCGAACGATTCAGCTCGCGGGGTTCGCCGCGAAGAGATCTATGAGTGCCTTGCAGAATGCCGGCAGGTCGCCGGGGTTGCGGCTCGAGACCAGGTTGCGATCGACGACCACCTCTTGATCGACGACGTTTCCGCCGGCGTTGCGGATGTCGGTACGAACGCTCGGATACGACGTGAGGGTGCGGTCGCGCACCACGTCGGCCTCGACGAGCATCCACGGTCCGTGGCAGATCACGCCGACCGGGCGCCCGGAGGTGACGAACTCCCGCACGAACGACACGGCCTTGTCGTCCTGGCGCAGCTGATCGGGATTCGTGGTTCCACCGGGAAGCACCAGGCCGTCGAAGTCGCCGGGGGAGACCTCCGAGACGAGGTGATCGACGGTGTATTTCCCTGCGGCGTTGACGTCCTTCTCCATCGCCTGGATCTCGCCCTGCTCGATCGAGACGAGTCGGACAGTGGCGCCCTCGTCCTCGAGAGCTTTACGCGGCTCGACGAACTCGACCTCCTCGACTCCGTTCGTCGCGAGAATTGCGATGGTCAGTCCGGACAGTCGTGCCCCATCGGCGGAATTCATGTTCGTGTGTCCTTTCTCGGCTGCTGTCGGAATTACCCGGCTCGGATGGTGTGAAACGTGGGCTCTCACGCCTTTTTCCACCCTCGGCGTCACCTGGGGGAAAGGTTGCCGGTCGCGGGCCCCTCCAGCAGAGTGCCGTCGGCAGTGAATCGGGAGCCGTGTAGCGGGCAGTCCCACGACGACTCCGCGTCGTTCCACCGCAGGATTCCGCCGAGGTGCGGGCAGACCGCGCTCACGCGGTGCGTCCGGTCGTCGACCGTGGACACGCCGACGGGACGTCCGCAACTGCGTACCACCCGTCCCTGTCCTTCTTCCGGCTTTGATCCGGAGGACGTCGCGGCCTGCAACCAGCCCTTGGCCATGTGCAATGCGACGGTGGCATTGAGTTTGGCTGCGGTGGGAATGCCGGTTACCAGTTCGGTGCGCCATGCCGCCATGGCGGGCGCCCACGCCTCGACCTCGGGATCCGGCGACTCCGAGAACCGGGACGCGATGATGTGCGCCGCCGCGACCCCGCCGGTCATGCCCCACTTGCCGAAGCCGGTCGCCACCCAGATCCGGTCGGCACCGGGCAGGACGGGCCCGACCTCGGGGAGGCTGTCCATGTTCGTGTAGTCCTGCGCCGACCACCGGTACAGTTCGTGGGCGCCGGGGAAGGTCCGTTGACTCCATCGCAGCAGGTCGTCGTATGCGGAGCGGGTCGAATCGTGCCGGCCGACGACGTGTCCGTTGCCGCCGACAAGCAGTAGTCGATCCGCCGACGAGGACGTTCCCGCCGCAGAGGCGGTGCGGAGCGACCGGGTGGGACTGTCCGCGGACAAGAACATCCCTTCCGGCGGGCCACCGGGCACTTCGACGGCGATGGAGTACGAGCGGTCGGGTTCCATCCTGGCGAAGAATGCACCGCGGTCCAGGATGGGGATGCCGGTTGCAAGTACGACGCGATCTGCACGGATGTTGCCGTCGTCGGTGCGGACGATGCATCCTGCGTCCTCGGTGTCCACGGTCTTCACGCGCCGCCCGACGAACACTTCGGCGCCGCACGCACGCGCCCGGTCGACCGCCGTGAACAGAATGGGCATGGGATCGACCTGCACCTGGTCGGGAATCGTGACTGCCGCGGCCACGCCGAAGGGCAGCGGGATCTCACCGACCCTCTCGGCCGGTAACCCGGCGGCGCGGCAGTGGTGGTATTCCGCGTCGATCATGCTCACGTTCGACGGATCCTGCGCGTAGGTATAGGCGTCCGCACGGTCGAAGTCGAGTCCGTGCCGCGTGCAGAAATCGACCACCCATCGTTGTGCCGCGAGGGTGCCGTCGACATATCCCTGACGGATCGCACCGGAATGTCTGCGGCCGATCTGCGACAGGCGTGTGCCCTGCAGGACGCTGACCTTGCCGGTGGTGTTCCCGGTGGTCACCGCCCCGATGTCCCGGGCTTCGAGCACCGCAACGCGCAGTCCCCTCTCAGCGAGGAGCAGCGCCGTCACGGTGCCCGTGATCCCGGCGCCGACGACCACGATGTCGTAGCGCTCCCGGCGGGCCGTCCAGTCGTCGTACGTCGCGATGTGCGGGGCGCGATCCCGCCAGAGGGACACCGTGGTCTCGGTAGGCATATGCGCTGGTTACCTCCCCGGCTGGACCGGTAAACGGGGCGCTGCGGGAGCCTCTCGCATCGTTGTTTCCGGTTCGTGATCCGAACCGGGTGTTTCGATGCCGGACAGGTGTGGGTAAACCGCAGTACCACGTCGCGTAAGGCGAAATAAATCAACCGGTTTCGTGGGTGTCCCACGGGAGGTTCCAGTGCTGTCTTCTGAGATCGACGATTTCGGTGGAGGTGAGGGCGTCAGCCGCACCCACCGAGGTGGAAGCGTGCGCTCCCGAGTCGTTCGGGGCGCGGTACGCGCACTCGCGAAGCCGGTCGTCGGGGCATGGATGGCCCGGCCCGACCTCGCGTGGCCACTGTCGGTCGTCGACGGCGCTGCGTCCCTCCTCCCCAAGCCCTCCGGAGCCCAGTACGTGGACGTCGACCTGGGCGCGTGCAGTGCAGAGTGGATCCGCGCGGAAGGACGATCGACCAAGCGCGCGGTGCTGTACCTGCACGGTGGCGCGTTCCTGATGTGCGGATTGAACACTCATCGTTCGCTGGCCGTGAGCCTGTCGGATCGCGCCGACGGCGCGGTGCTCAGCGTCGACTACCGCATGCTGCCGAACGCTCCCATCGCACACGCGGTGGACGACGCGGTACGCGGTTACGAGTGGTTGTGCGAGAAAGGTTATCGGGGAGAGGACATCGTCGTCGCAGGCGACTCCGCCGGGGGATACCTGTCGTTCATGACGGCCCTGGCCATCGCGGAATCCGATCTGCCCCGCCCCGCCGGAATCGTCGCGCTGTCGCCCCTCGTCGACCTCGATTCCGATCGTCGCGCCGAACACGACATGCAGGCGGCCTGCCCCATGTTCCCCGGATCGGCCGTGCAGTCGCTCGTACGCTACATCGAGGGCACCCATACCCGTCTGACCGTCGACGGGGAGCCCGGACCGCTGATGTGCCCGCTCGACAACGACCTCAGTGTGCTGCCCCCGGTGATGATCCACGCCGGTCACGACGAATTGCTGCGCAGCGACGCAGAATCCATGGCGCGGGCCGTGCGGGAGGCAGGGGTCAGCTGCGACCTGCACCTGTGGCGACACCAGGTGCACGCCTTCCCGATCTTCGCCGACAGCGTTCCCGAGAGCCGGCGTGCGCTCGCCGAGGCCGGCCGGTTCGTGCAGTCCGTGACGGACACGACCGGTCGTGCGCAACGGTCCGTCGTCACGCCGATCTCTCGCTACGTCTCCGATTCCGCAGTCGCCTGAGCACTGCAGTGCTCTGAGAACTGTAGTGCTCTGAGAACTGCAGCGGCCCGAATCAATTGGAGTCGGGACCGCTCGGTCGCGGCACTCGTGACCGAGCGGTCCCGGAACCTTCTACAGCACCTACTGCTGCGAACTACCCGAGTGGGCGAATTCCAAGGTTCCGAGATCGGCTTCCGCCACCTCGAAAGGCATCGTCAGCACGGTCGCGGTCGCCCACCCCCGGCACACGAGAACGGCGTCGCTGTCGTGGGATTCGTCGAGTTCGACCGCCCGGAAGGTGACCGGCAAGGCGCGGGAGATGTCGCCGTCGTCCTCGACCTCCCCGATCTCGGCCTGGACGGCACCGAATCCTGCCAGAGGAGCACTGCGCAGTCCGCGTAACTCGTGGACGGGCATGTCGGGGATGTTGACGTTGAGAACCGTGCCCGGACGGCTGTGTTCGACAGCCCACTCGAGAGCGCGACGGGTCACCAACTCGGCGGTCTCCCACTGCGACGGAGCTGTCCCGTTGAGGGACAATGCGACCGCGCGGGCACCGTGGGTGGCCGCGGTCAGGGCTGCACCCACCGTGCCCGAATGCAGGATCGCGTGACCGGTGTTGGGACCCAGGTTGATTCCGGATAACACGATGTCCGGTGCCGTCCCGAACGCGCCGTACGAGGCGAGAAAGGTGATCAACGCCGGAGATGCTTCCACCGCATAGGATTCCACCTCGGGCAGGTCGTCGAGCGGGCGACGGCTGAGCAGGAGTTTTCCTTCGTCCTGGAGAGCGGTCAAGGATGCACTGGCGCCGCTGCGCTCGACATGGGGCGCCGCGACCTGCACGTCGAATCCCGCCTCGACCGCGAGGCGGGCGAGCAGGGCGAGACCGGGACTGTCGATGCCGTCGTCGTTGACGATCAGTGCTTTCATGAACGCTTCCCCTTCACCTTCCGGACCTCCACCTTCTCGGCCATCTTCTCCACAGCGCCACGATGCCCCGTCGCCAGACCGCGGCGCGTGACGTTGACCGCACCTGCTGCGGCGCCGAGACGCAGCGCGTCCTCGAACTTCGCGCCCGCGGCGTAGGCCGACGCGATGCCGGCGGTCATCGAATCTCCGGCACCGTGGTGGTCCACGGTCTGCACCGAGGGTGCCTCCACCTCCCAGATGGTTCCGTTGTCCAGTGCGATCGCCGGATCGCCGGCGCGGGAGATCACCACCGAGGCGGCACCTTCGTCGTGGAGACGGTGCAAGGCCTCGATGAGATCGTCGAGATCCTCGGACTTCGCGCGACCGTCCTCGATGAGATCCTCGTGGCTCACCTTCAGCACGGTCACCCCGCCTTCGAGGGCCGCACCGAGGGTGGGGCCGGACAGATCGGCGACGACCGGGATGCCGAGGGCTCCCAGATCGGCGCACAGGCGCGTGTACACCTCGCTCGGTACGGCGTCGTCGTTGTGCGGTCCGCCCAGCATCGCGACCTTCGCGCACATCGCGGACGCCAGCGACGCGCTGAACAGATCGTCGGTCTCGTGACGGGTGAGTGCCGGCGGGTCGATCTCCACGATCTCCTTCCGTTCGCCCTCGCGCCGGTCGTGGATGTAGGAACCGTTGGGTGATGCGGTCTCCACGGCATGCACCGTCACGCCTTCGCGGTTGATCATGTCGACGAGGATCGTGCCGGACTCGCCGCCGAACGGTCCGCACAGGTGCACGTCCATTCCCAAGGTCGCCGCCATGCGGCCGATCCAGAATCCCTGCCCGCCGGGATGGACGTGCAGTTCGGTGCTTCCGTCGGGTGCCTTCTCGAGGGTTACCGTGAGGAGCGGGGACGGCGCGAAGACGAAGGCGTACGGGTTGGAGGAGGGGATGTTCTCGGCTTCCATGCCCGCCCGGATACCCCCTCCGAACAGCGATGACACCCGGCGTCGTGTGACACCTGCGGAAGCGGGGTATGCGTCTGCCGCAAGCGAGCTGTCGTCCAGAGGATGAGGAGCGGGCATGGCCAGGATCGCGACGATCGAGACTTCGGTGGCACCGGCGCGTGTATGGGAGATCCTCGCCGACGGCTGGCGGTACGCGGCATGGGTGGTGGGTGCGTCGCGCATCCGGGCCGTCGATCCCGCCTGGCCGCAACGGGACACCCGGATCCATCATTCGGTGGGTCTGTGGCCCCTCCTGCTCGACGACCACACCGAGGTCAGCGAGGTGGTGCCCGAACGGCAACTGGTGCTGCGCGCACGTGCCTGGCTGTTCGGCAAGGCCGAGATCGCGATCTCGCTCGAACCCACCCACGACGGCGGCACCCGCATCACGATGGCCGAACACGTCGTCGAAGGACCGTACGCCCTCGTCCCCGATCGCGTACAGGAGGAAATGGTGTTGCCACGGAACCAGGAATGCCTGAGACGGCTGGTGCTGCTCGCCGAAGGCGCCACCGAATGAGCGACGCGACGGTCGATGCGGTCGTCATCGGCGCCGGACCCAACGGTCTGACCGCCGCCGCGGTGCTCGCCGACGCCGGATGGGACGTCCTCGTACTGGAGGAACAACCCGAACCCGGTGGAGCGGTGCGCAGCGCAGAACTTCACCCGGGATACTGCGCCGATCTGTTCAGCGCGTTCTATCCGCTCGGTGTGACCTCACCGGCCTTCCAAGCCCTCGATCTCGCGTCGCACGGCCTCCGCTGGGCGCGTTCCCCGAAGGCCTTCGGTCACCCGCTGGGCCCCGACGACGAGGACGCGATCGTCGTCTCTCCGGATCCGACCGACACGGCGGCCGACCTCGAGCGTCGCTACGTCGGTGACGGGGAAGCGTGGCTGGCGCTGTTCGACCAGTGGAAGCAGGTACGCGGCGCGCTTCTCGAACTGCTCCTCGGTCCGTTCCCGCCCGTCCGGGGTTCCGTGGACCTGCTGCGCACCATGAAGACGGGAGATCTGCTGCGCTACGCGCGCATGCTCGCGCTGCCCGTCACCCGGATGTCGTCGGAGTTGTTCGGCGGTTCGGCGGCGCGGCTGCTGCTCCTGGGCAATGCCATGCATGCCGACACACCGCCCGAGGCGCCCGGCAGCGGCGTGATGGGTTACATGCTCACGATGCTCGCGCAGGACGTCGGATTCCCCGCGCCGGTCGGCGGCGCGGGAGCGCTCACCGACGCGCTGGTCCGGCGCGGCGCCGCAGCGGGTGCCCAGCTGCGGTGCGACTCGCCGGTCGTCGGCGTGGAGGTGCAGGGCGGGAAGGTCTCCGCAGTCCGGATGGCCGGTGGCGAGCGGGTGAAGGTGCGACGTGCCGTCCTCGCCGATACCTCGGCCCCGGCCCTGTACACGCGGCTCCTCCCGGCCGACGCCGTCGGGTCACGGGTACTCGACGACCTGCGCAAGTTCGAATGGGACACCCCGGTCGTGAAGGTGAACTACGCGCTCGACGGCCGCGTGCCGTGGCGTTCGCCCTCGTTGAGCGGGGCCGGCACGGTGCACGTCGGTGCCGATACGGACGCGATGATCCGGTGGTCGGCCGATCTGTCCACCGGGGTCGTCCCCGAGTCGCCCTTTCTCCTCTTCGGGCAGATGACCACCACCGACACGACGCGGTCGCCCGAGGGAACCGAAAGCTGCTGGGCCTACACACATCTGCCGCGGGGCATCACCGACGACGCGTCCGCCGACCACCTCGCCGAACGCGTCGACGCGCAACTCGAGGCCTACGCACCGGGTTTCGGTGCACGCGTGGTCGGCCGGCACGTCCAGCGACCCGGCGACCTCGAAGCGGCCGACGCAAATCTCGTCGGCGGCGCCGTCAACGGTGGAACCGCGCAGGTCCACCAGCAGTTGTTCCTGCGGCCCACTCCCGGTTTCGGCGGACCGCGGACGCCGGTCGAAGGGGTGTATCTCGCCAGCTCGGGTGCGCATCCGGGCGGGGGAGTCCACGGCATGGGTGGCTGGAACGCCGCTCACGCCGCACTCGCGGACGGCAAACGCACCGCTCCGGTGACCCGACGCGTGCGAAATGCCGCTCGCCGGGTGCTGTTCTCGTGATTGCTGGGCCTCCCACGCGGAATGGTGGCGTGTTTCACACGGAAGTCGCGCGGGTATCCGCCCGCGAACGGACGGATCCGGGTTTTCGGACCGGGGTGGTGGAGATGCCGTCGAACTCGAGATACCGAGGTGGTGTGACGTGACAGCTTCCCTGGCGCTGGACGGATCGGATTCGCCGCGGGTATGGCGTCTTCCGGGGGTGTACCGCCCCCAAGAGGATTCGTATCTGCTCGCAGGCGCGCTTGCGGACGCAGGCGGTACGAAGGGTGCGAAGGTGCTCGACTTCTGCACCGGGACAGGGTTTCTGGCGGTGAACGCCGCCATGCTCGGTGCTTCGTCGGTGACGGCCTTCGACATCAACCCGCGAGCCGTGTTCAGCGCCCGCGTCAACGCGTGGTCGCGCCGGCTGCCGATCCGTGCCCGGCAGGGAGGCCTGGACGAGGCGTTGCGCCACGGTCCGTTCGACATCGTCTTGTCGAATCCGCCGTACGTTCCGTGCGACGGGGAGAACCGCGACCCGCGCTGGGATGCCGGCGCCGACGGCCGCTGCGTGCTCGATCCGTTGTGCGACAGCCTGCCCACCCTGCTCACGCCCGGCGGATTCGCGCTGATCGTGCACTCTGAGTTCACCGGTGTGGAGGCAACACTGTCCCGGCTGCGCGAGGCGGACCTCAAGGCATCCGTCGTCGCCCGCACCCGTATCCCCTTCGGACCGGTCCTTCGCAACCGCACGGACTATCTGTACTCGTCGCAGCTGGCGGAGCCCGGGGCACTGACCGAGGAGGTGGTCGTCGTCCGCGCCGACCGCCCCCGCACGAGGAGTTGAGAACGTGAGCAAGGCACCGAAGATCACGCAGCTCACCGCCGACGGAGAGTGCGAAGCACGGGTCGTGCGGCAGGTGAGGGGCGGTCCCACCCTCGTCGAGGGCCCGGTGCGGATCGTCGAGGACGACGGCGCCGAGACGGTCTCGGACCGTTTCGTGGTGGCCGTGTGCCGGTGTCACCGCAGCGCGCTGTACCCCCTCTGCGACACCAGCCATCGCGCACTCCGTACGCCGAAGGCGGCGGCGCGCACCGACACCTAGGCATCGAACCAACCTTCCGGTCCGGGCCGGTCCCTGCACAGGGGCCGGCCCGGACATCGTTCCGGGACCCCGGGCCGCCGGTCGGCCTGTCGTATCGGGGCGGGGTCGTAAGGGTCCGGAAACGACGAATCCCGGGTGCCGTGAGCACCCGGGATTCGCAGTTCTGCCTCGTGCCGAACGTCTCCTTCCGGCACGGACGATCGACAGGGGGTCAGTACCAGTGCGCGCGTCCGCCGATCGCCCGCCCCGTCGCGCCCAAGATCGCAAGGATCACGCCGATCACCAGAAGTATCACTCCGAGTGTGGTGAGGATCGAGATACCGGTGAAGAACCCCACCACCAACAGAATCAGACCCAGAATGATCATTGTCGCCACCTCAGATGTCATGACCGAAACCTGGAAGCCTCGGTGCCCCGCGATCGAATAACCGGGTTGGTCCGTTTCCAAACGTTTGTGACTCGCCTGATCCGGACAAATTCATTCGACGCAGGTCACGGGACGTCCGGTGCGCCCGGATGTTTGGATTCCACCGTGCCTCGGGTATTCGCCTTCCGACACACCCGAGAGCATTCCGGAGGAAGAATATGTCGAACTCGAGCTATACGGTTCCCGGTCTGAGCGATGCCGACGGCTCGCGCACCGCGAAGATTCTCCAGGAGCGCCTGAGTGCCTACAACGACCTGCACCTCACGCTGAAGCACATCCACTGGAACGTCGTCGGTCCGAACTTCATCGGCGTCCACGAGATGATCGACCCGCAGGTAGAGCTCGTGCGCGGATACGCGGACGAGGTCGCCGAGCGGATCGCCGCGCTCGGTGCGTCACCCAAGGGCACGCCGGGCGCCATCGAGAAGAACCGCACGTGGGACGACTACTCGGTCGGCCGCGACACCGCGCAGGCGCACCTCGCTGCGCTGGACCTCGTCTACGACGGCATCATCACCGACAACCGCAAGGCGATCGACGAGGTCGGCAAGCTCGACCCGATCACCGAGGACGTCCTGATCGGCCAGACCGGCCAGCTGGAGAAGTTCCAGTGGTTCGTCCGCGCCCACCTCGAGAACGCTGCCGGTATTCTCCCGAACGCCGATGCGCAGACGGAGAAGGACGCAGCGGAATCGGCCCGCTGACCGGGACACCCGGACGATACCGACGATGCCGATGGCTTCCACACCCCGAACCGGTCTGCCACGACGCATCGTCGTCACCGGAGCGAGCGGAAATGTCGGCACGGCGCTCCTGCGCAGGCTGGCCGCTCACCCCGCACAACTCGATATCGTCGCGATCGCGCGCCGGATTCCCCCGGCGCGCGATCCGTATGCGGCGGCGAAGTGGTGCGCCGTGGACCTCGGGGCTCCCGACGCCGCCCGGGTCCTGACTCCGATCTTCGCGGAGGCCGACGCCGTTGTGCACCTGGCCTGGGGATTCCAGCCCTCGCACCGTCGCGACTATCTCCGGCGGGTGGCGGTGGACGGCACCCGCGCCGTCATGACGGCCGCCGCCGACGCCGGTGTCGCGCACGTGATCCACATGTCCTCCGCCGCCGTGTACTCCGAGGGCGCCTACCGTCGGGAGATCGACGAGTCGTGGGCCCGCGAAGGCGTGCCCACCTGTGTCTACAGCGTCGACAAGGTTGCGGCGGAGACATTCCTCGACGACTTCGAGTCCGGCACGAACGCGCCCGTCCTCACCCGTTTCCGCCCGGGATTCATCGGGCAGCTCGTCTCCGGCTCGGGCCTCGAACGCTACGTGCTGCCCGAGTTCGTGCCCGCCGGCATCACGAACCATCTGCCGTTGATCCCGATCGATCACAAGCTCACGATTCCCGCCGTGCACTCCGACGATGTGGCGGACGCGCTGGTCGCAGCGCTCGAGCGACGGGTGCCCGGTCCGTTCAACCTGGGTGCACCGACCCCGGTGGGAGCGCGGGACTTCGCCGCTCCGTTCGACTGCCCGACGATTCCGGTGCCGCGATGGGGTCTGTCGGCGCTCGCCGAAGCGACCTGGCGCCTACGGTTGCAACCGGTGCAGGGCGGATGGATCGACCTCGCCTACACCTGCCCGATGCTCGACTGCAGAAGGGCCCGCGAGGAACTCGGATGGTCGCCGAAGTACGACGGTCCCGAGGTGTGGTCCGAGACGGTGCGCGGCATGCGCAGCGCGACGGGCACCGACAGCCCCGTCCTCTCTCCGCGCAGCGCGCGCGAACGACTCGCCGCGCTCGTCGAACGTGGGCCCATCGGCCGGCGGATACCGCCGTAATACTCTCGGCCGTAACGCTCTCCTGCGCAGAACCATCCGCCGCCCTCCGTCGTCCCCTGCTGGCCGTGGAGGGCGGGTTCGTGGAGGGCTGGTTTCGTGGAGGGCCGGATGCGGTATCCACCACCATGACGAAACCATCGAATCGAACTCACGCTCCCACCGCTGCGTCCCGAGCTTCGGGCTGGGTCGGATACGCCTGCATCCTCGCGGGGATCGCTGTCGTCGCTCTCGTACTCTACGCGGCGGGCGACGGATTCGAGGGATGGGCGATCGTCGGAGCCATCGCTGCCGCCGTGCTCATCGTCGTCGGCGTGGTGATGTCCGCGCTCAACCTCCGTCGACGCCGCCTCCGCGGGTCCGGTGGCACCCCCACACACGAACCCGGCCTGATCGACTGAGCCGGGACCCCGGCACCGACGAGTGGAGCCCCGGGACGCACTGTCCCGGGGCTCCACTCGCTGACTCGTACCCGAGTGTCAGGCCGGTGCCTCCGCCGACGTGAGGAGCGAGCTGTGACCGGCGGTCCAGCTGCCCAGCAGATGGCTTCCGAGCCGGCCCTCGAGGAACTCGATGGCCTGCGCACCGAACGAGATGTCCTGCGCCCGAGACGGATCCTGTTCGATCATGTAACCCACCACGTCATGCCGCAGGACGAGTTCGTGGACGGCGTCGGCCTCGATGTGCTCGGAGTAGAAGAGGACGCACGCGTCGTCGGCGCCCAGACGCTCGAGAGCCTCGACCATGCGGCGGGCGCTGGGGGCGGTGGTGATCTCGGCCGCGGCGAACATCCCGACCAGCATCGGCGTATATGCGCGGTGCAGACCGCACAACGACATGAAGTTCACCGTTGCAAGGGTGACGGCGGGAACGACGTCGAGATAGCCCAGATAGTCGTCCTTCAGGCCGGCGGCGAGCAGCAGGTCGGCGAACAACCGCGAGTGCATGCGCTCGGCCCGACCTCCGCCGTACTCGTCGAACTCGACGGCGACCAGCGCGGCTTTGGCGCGACCGGACAGTCGCGGGATCGCGAGGGCGTGTGGGTCCGCTTCCTTGAGGTGGTAGATCGAGCGATGCACGAAGAACTCGCGCATCATCTCCCACGTGCCGTTCGCGGCGAGCTCGTGGGAGACACCCCACGAGTCGTCCGGCTCGCGGCACAGGTCCTCGAGGACACCCTGCGGATCGTCGGAAGCCGGGACGTCGGCGCGCAGCCGATCGAGGAAGATGCGCTCGAGACGCGCCCGGACCCCGAGCGGGCCCGGTGCCCATTCCCAGGCCGGGTCGACGCCCGCGAACCCGCGGTAGTGGAGCTCGTAGAGAACGGCCAGAGCGAGTTGGACGTCCTCGCCGTAGGCATCCGCGCCGTCGGTCGCGACGTCCCACACGGCATCGTCCACCGGGCCACCGAGTCGCTCGACGATCTCGGCGGAGATGGGTCCGCGGGGCGTGGGAAGCGGAGCGTCGTGCACGTCGCACATCCGGGTCTCATGAGCCATACGCCGGGGTTACCCTCTCGGAGCAGTGCAGAAACGACCCGTCGGTCGGTGCAGAAACGACCCGTCGGTCGGTGCAGAAACGACCCGTCGGTCGGTGCAGAAACGACCCGTCGGTCGGTGCAGAAACGACCCGTCGGTCGGTGCGGACCGGGGAAACGGGCGTGAATATCGGTGCAGCCTGTGGGTATCCGGCGGCCATGAGCGAGGACCGCGAACGAGAACCACACACCATCGACTATCCCGGTGAGACCGACGAGATGGCCGAGCGCCCCGCCGACGAGATGCGCGGTTACGTCGGCCGCGGGTTGCTGTCCGGCCGCAAGGCCCTCGTCACGGGCGGCGACTCCGGCATCGGACGGGCGGTCGCCGTCGCCTTCGCGAAGGAGGGTGCCGACGTCGCGATCGCGTACCTCGAGGAACACCGCGACGCCGAACACACCGCCGACCTGGTGCGACGCGAGGGCCGCACATGCCACGTGATCGCGGGCGACCTCGGCGACGCGCAGCACTGCCGGGCGGTGGTGGCCGAGACGGTCGAGCAACTCGGTGGCCTCGACATCCTCGTCAACAATGCCGGCACCCAGCAGCCCGTCGACGATTTCGCCGAGTTGAGCGAGGAGCAGTGGCGCCACACCTTCGCCGTGAACACCGACAGCTTCTTCCACGTGACGAAGGCGGCCCTGCCGCATCTGACGCCGGGCGGTTCCGTCATCAACACCGCGTCGGTCAACGGTCTGCGCGGCAACAAGACGCTCATCGACTACTCGGCGACCAAGGGCGCGGTGATCGCCCTGACCTACTCGCTCGCGCAGGCACTGCAGGACAGGCAGATCCGCGTGAACTGCGTGGCGCCCGGACCGGTGTGGACACCGTTGATCCCGGCGACGATGGACGCGGAGAAGGTCTCCGAGTTCGGGCAACAGGCCCCTTTCGGCCGCGCCGCGCAGCCCGACGAGATCGCCCCGTCCTACGTCTTCTTCGCATCGGAGACGATGTCGTCGTACTACAGCGGTGAGGTACTCGCCCCGCTCGGCGGCGAGACCATGCCGGGCTGACCGGGTGAGCCGGTAGAGAGCAAGAACGGTCGGGCGGCGGCCGGGGTCTGCGCGCGACACTGAACGCATGACCTTCGGCCGTGACCGACTGCGGGAACTGCTCGACGCCGTTCTCGACGAGAACAACGCAACCCTCGAACGGATGGCGCAGCACGCCTACGCGTCGCAGTGGCACTTCAGCCGCACCTTCGCGGTGGGCACCGGCGAGTCGCCGGTGGCGTTGCGGCGCCGGGTGATGCTCGAGCGTGCCGCCTGGCAACTGCGTCACGGCAGTTCGGTCACCGATGCGGCGTTCGCCGCCGGCTACGACAGCGTCGAAGGGTTCGCCCGGGCCTTCGCCCGTGCCTACGGATATCCGCCCAGCGAGGCCGCCCGGGTGCTCGGCACCGGCCGTAGGGATCCCGGGGCGCCTGCGCCCGTCGACCACTGGGCGCCCGCGCCCGTCGACCACTGGGCGCCCGCGCCCGTCGATCACTGGTTGCCCGCCCCCAACGGCGTACATTTCCATCCGCCCACCAATCTCTGGGTCGAGGAGGACGGAGGGCGGTCCACCGCGCCCGACTACCCGGCCGCCGAGGTCCTCGCGCAGATGGTGCAGCACGACCTCGCGGACACCCGCTATCTCCTCGAGCGCGCCACCGAGCTCGACGACGACGAGCGCGACCGGATCAGGTTCCCCGGACTGGTGGTCCTCGAATGGGACGGTCCGGAGGAATCCGTCTCACGTGTGCTCGGCAACCTGGTACGTGCCAAGGAGATGTGGTTGGCCTCGATGGCCGGCGCTGACCACCCCGAGGATTCTGACAACGGGATCGACTCTCTGACAGTGCGTTTCGAGGACGTTGCTGCGCGCTGGGTGGAGACGATCCGCGACATCCATCGCCGCGGCGCCTGGGGCGACGTGCTCATCGACGCCCTATGCGACCCTCCCGAGAGCTTCGTCCTCGGGGGAGTGGTCGCCCACGTCCTCACCTTCGCCGCACACCGCCGTCAACTCGCGCGGCACATGATGCGGGCGGTCGGGCTCGACGTCGATCACGGAGATCCACTCGACTGGAACAGGAGCAGCTCATGACCCGGATGATCTACTACACCGCAAGCACACTGGACGGCTTCCTCGCCACCGAGGACCATTCGCTCGACTGGTTGCTCACCCGGGAGTCCGGTGACGGCGGGCCGTTCGACTACGAGAAGTTCATCGCCGGTATCGGCGCCATCGTCATGGGATCGTCCACCTACCGCTGGGTGCTCGACCATGCAGGCGAGGACAAGTGGGAGTACGACCTGCCCTGCTGGGTGTTCACGCATCACGACGACCTGCCCGTCGCCCGGGCAGGCGACGAACCCGGCGACATCCGCTTCACGCAGAAGGACGTCCGTCAGGTCTACGACGAGATGGCCGAGGCCGCGAACGGCCGCGACCTGTGGATGGTGGGCGGCGGTGATCTCGCCGGACAGTTCGCCGAGCGCGGTCTGCTCGACGAGCTCGTCGTCTCCTTCGCGCCGGTGACCATCGGTTCCGGCCGTCCGTTGCTCCCGCTACACGTGGAGATGCGCCTCACCGAGCTCGGGCAGAGCGGCGAGTTCGCCGTCCTCCGCTACGAGGTGCTGAAGTAATCCACCGGTCGGTTGTGATGTGAGTCACGTGCAGGTACCGTCGGCATCGAGAGGGACACACCTCGTCCGAGGAGGCCGGTCGTGAAACTCAATCTGTTCGTAGCCTGGAGCGCCTATGCGCTCGCACTCGCCTCGATCCTGATGATCGCCCTGACGATCGTCGCCGCGGGGTACGGATTCTCGGGCTGGGCGCTCGTCGCGGCGCTCGGCGCTGTCGTCGCACTCGGCGCGGCATTCGGCATGATGGCCGGAACCGTGCGCCGAGACCACAGACGGCACTACGACACCCCGCATCTGTTCTGAGGGTGATACCTGACGCGAGTCGGTGAAAGCCGACTCGCATCACTCACACGACATCACGACTCTGCGAGTCTGTGACATCACGACTCTGCGAGTCTGTGACATCACGACTCTGCGAGTCGGCGCTTCTCCGTTTCGATGTCGAAAGTCGGCTCCGGCCAATCGAGGTCGAGACGTTCGAACGCGTCGATGAGCAGTTCCGTCACCGCGAGGCGGCTGTACCACTTGCGGTCGCACGGTACGACGTACCAGGGCGCCTCGTCGGTGCTGGTCCGATCCAGCACGTCCTGATAGGCCTGCTGGTACTGCGGCCACAGGGCGCGCTCCGAGACATCGCTCGGGTCGTACTTCCAGTGCTTGTCGCGGCGCTCGAGGCGCTCGGCGAGGCGCTTCTTCTGCTCGTCCAACGAGACGAACATCGCGACCTTCACGATGGTCGTGCCCTCCCGGACGACTTCGCTCTCGAACCGGTTGATCTCGTCGTAGCGTCCGCGCCAGACATTCTCCGGCACCAGTGATCTCACCCGCGCGACCAGCACATCCTCGTAGTGCGACCGGTCGAAGACGCCGAGCTGACCGTTGCGGGGGAGGGCCTTCGCGATCCGCCACAGGAAGTGGTGCCGTTTCTCCTCCTCCGTCGGCACCCCGAAGGCTTTATGGTCGACGCCCTGCGGGTCGATTTGGCCGACGACGTGACGCACCATGCCGCCCTTCCCGGCGGTGTCCATGCCCTGCAGGATCAGCAGCACCGAGCGGGTGCCGCCGGTCCGCCCCTCGGCGAACAGCATCTCCTGCAGATCGGAGAGGATGGCACCACGTTCGGCGAACAGACGTTCGCCGAGCGCCTTGTCGCCGTCGAATCCCGGGGTGCCGTTCGTGTCGATGTCGGCGACGCGGGTCTCGGGCGTCGCCCGGAGGGCTTCGACGATCGATGCGGGCCGGAAGACGTCGTCCTTCGTCATCCCGCCAGCGTGTCACACGCAGTGGTCATCGGGCGTGTGCCACACGCAGTGGTCATCGGGCGTGTGCCACACGCAGTGGTCATCGGGGGTGTGCCACACGCAGTCGTGATCAGGCGGGATCGACACCGTCGGTCTCGGTTGGCAGAGGGTAGGGCGGTCGCGAGATGCCGTCGACCATGTGGCTGCCCCACAGGTCGACCTCCGAGATGCGGGCGGTCGCGGTCTCGGGGGCGTCGGGCACCGTAATCGTCACGGTGGTGCCGGGGGCGGGCGAGGCGTCTGCTCCGAGGGTCTCGGCGAGCCTGCGGAGCCGGCCGCGCCACACGTGCCGGCCGAGCAGGGGGTCGAACCGTCCGGAGATCTCGACGTCGACGGCGACCGTGCGGTTGCCCACGGTGACCTCGGCGGGACCGCGGTAGCCGGGATCGTCCTCGTCGTGCAGGTCGTCGGCGTGGTCGCTCATGTCCGCACTATACATGCAACTTCGAGTAACAGTAAGGGTGTCGATCAGGGAGTGGTCGACGACTCCGGCAGGAGTGGATGCGGTTGCGACTTGAAGCGCACCGGAGATCCGGCGACTCCGGCGATGCCCTTCATGCCGCCCCAGATCATCATCGTCAGATAATCGATCAGGTCCTCGGCGGTCATCGACTTGTTCGAGATCCACCAGTGCGTCGCGAGCTGGATGCCGCCGACGATTCCGTACGCCCACGGCACGGCACCACCCGAATCCATCTCGAGCAGCCGCAGCCGTTCCCCGAGGACGGTAGCGACGAGCTCGGCGATCATCCGCTCCGAATCGGCCACCACGTCGCGCCCCGCCGACGCGCTGTTGCTCATCACGTACAGATAGACCTCGGGATCGTCGGCGACGGTCTCGACGTAGGCGGTGATCGCCTCCCGGGTGAGCTCGTACTCGTCGAGATCCTCCGCGACCGCCGCGTAGATCCGGGGAGCGAGGACCGTCTCGACGTACCGCAGCATCGTCGCGGTCGTCAGGTCGCTCTTGTCGGTGAAGTAGCGGTAGAGCACCGTCTTCGACACGCCGATCTCGGCGGCGATCTCGTCCATGCCGATCTCGTGGCCGCGGGAGCGGATCGCGTTGATGGTGCCGTCCACGAGCTCTTCCCGGCGGGCGATCTTGTGCTCGTGCCAGCGCCGTTTGCGGCCGTCCTGCTTCACGGGCGGGGCGGCCTCGCTCGAGGTCGTGGTCGAAGTCGTCTGCGGTCTGCTGGACACTGTGTGGCACATCCGTTCGGTTTCGATCGTCGGCTCAGTCTACGATCCGGCCCCCCGTCCTTCAGAACTCGAGGGCGATCCGTCCGCCGAGTGCCGACTTTCGGCACAATCGATCGGGTGCAGCTCCTGACGACCGACGACGAGATCAAACGCCGAGAACTCCGCCGTATGAAGGCGGTCGCGACCGGCTTCCTCGTCGCCGCCGCGATCATCTATCTCTTCTGCCGCTGGCAGGAAACCCGCGGCGCCGGCGCATGGGTGGGTTACGTGCGCGCGGCTTCCGAGGCCGGCATGGTCGGCGCGCTCGCCGACTGGTTCGCCGTGACCGCCCTGTTCCGGCACCCATTACGGATACCCATCCCGCACACGGCGATCATCAAGCGGAAGAAGGACCAGCTCGGCGCCAACCTGAGCTCGTTCGTCGGCAACAACTTCCTCGCACCCGAGGTGGTGTCGGCCAAGGTCGAGTCGGCGCAGATCCCGCTGCGGGTCGGTACCTGGCTCGCCGAACCCGAGAACGCCCAGCGTGTGGCCAAGGAGACGTCGACGGTCCTGCGCGGCGTGGTCGGAATCCTGCGCGAGGACGACATCCAGCAGATCATCGACCACACCATCGTCAAGCGGATCGCCGAACCGGAATGGGGACCGCCCATCGGGCGTGTCCTCACCGAACTCCTCGCCGAGAACCGCCACCTGCCGCTCGTCGACATGCTCGCCGAACGCGCGCACCAGTGGGCGCTCGGGAGTCAGGAGACCATCGACCGCGTGATCAGCCGCGACTCGCCGTCGTGGTCGCCGAAGTTCGTCGACCTGCTGCTCGGCGAGAAGATCCACCGCGAACTCGTGGAGTTCACGTGGAAGGTGCGGTCGAATCCCGACCACGAGGTGCGGCTCGCGGTCAACAAGTTCCTCGCCGACTACGCCCGCGACCTGCAAAGCGATCCCGTGACCATCGCCAAGGCGGAGAAGGTCAAGGCCGAGATCATGGGCCGCGACGAGATCACCGGGCTCGCTGCGGCGACCTGGCGGACGGCCAAGCGGATGATCCTCGACTCGGTGGACGACCCGAACAGCACCCTGCGCACGAAGATCGCGGAGAACGTCATGGCGTTCGGCATCCGGGTGCGTGAGGACGCCGAGCTGCGCACCAAGATCGACGGCTGGTTGCTCGACGCGGTGCGTTTCGTCGCGTCCAACTACGCCGACGAGATCACCTCCGTCATCCGCGAGACGGTCGAGCGCTGGGACGCCGAGGAGGCCAGCCGCAAGATCGAACTCGCCGTGGGTCGCGACCTGCAGTTCATTCGCATCAACGGCACGGTGGTCGGCTCACTCGCCGGGTTGACGATCTACACGGTCTCGGAGTTGCTGTTCGCGTGACGACGGTCACGTGCTAGCAAGGTGCTTGCTGTAGCTAGCACTTGTCCGTAGACTGGTCGGTGTGTCCACGGAACCAGATCCGATCGAGGGCTCGGACACGCCGGACGGCAGCGCCGGACCGGGGGATATCGCCGTTCGGGTGGTCAACAACGCCGCCCAGGACATCGGTGCCTTCATTCGGTCGCAGCGCGAGGCTGCACAGGTGTCGCTCCGCCAGTTGTCGCAACTGGCCGGTGTCAGCAACCCGTACCTGAGCCAGATCGAACGGGGCCTGCGCAAGCCGTCCGCGGAAGTGCTCGCCCAGATCGCCAAGGGGTTGCGGCTCTCGGCCGAGGTTCTCTACGTGCGAGCGGGGATCCTCGAGCATCGAGCGGAGAGCGCCGTGCGCGACGCGGTGCTCGTCGACACCGTTCTCACCGAGCGGCAGAAGCAGGTCCTGCTCGACATCTACGACTCGTTCTGCCGAGAGAACCAGCAGAACACCGGCGAGGCCCGGCCCGACCACCCGACAGACTTCGACGAGGAGAAAACTCCATGACCGATCCCACCAACATCCGTACCTCCCTCTACGCCGCGGTCGGTGCCGGCGACGCCGTCGTCCAGGCCGTCGCCGACCTCGTGGCCCAGGCGCGCCGACGTGCGGAGACCAACCGCACCGAGGTGGCCGAGCGGGTCGAGACCGCCCGCGACCGCTTCGCGACCCTGCCCGCCGATCTCACCGAGACCGTCGAGTCCCTCCGCGAGCGTCTCGCCGAACTCCCGGCCGAGCTGCCCGAGGAGATCGCGGAGCTGCGCGAGCGCTTCAGCACCGAGGAGCTGCGCAAGGTCGCCGAGGCGTACCTGAAGGTCGCCTCCGACCTCTACACCGCACTTGCCGAGCGCGGTGAGGAGACCATCGAGCGTCTGCGCTCCCAGCCGGCCCTCGAGGACGGCCTCGGTCGCGCCGAAGCCGTGCTCGGCGACGCCGCCGACCTCACCGAGGAAGCCCTCGGGACGGTGGCCCGCCGGACCCGCGAGGTCGGCGAGCAGGCCGCTAAGCTCGCGGGTCGCGCGGCCGGCCGCATCTCCGAGGCGAGCGACGAGGTGAGCGAGGCCGTGTCCGACGCCGGCGACAAGGCCGCCGAGCGCGTCGTCGAGCTCGGTGAGCGTGCCGAAGAGACGGGCTCCGAGACCGCCGGACGGGTCGAGTCGGCCCGCGGCGAGGTCCGCGAAGCGGCCGACAAGGCTGCGGAGAAGGTCGAGTCGGTGGCCACCCCGGTCGAGCCGGTCGAGGTCACCCCGGCCAAGGCTCCGGCCAAGAAGACTCCCGCCAAGACTCCGGCGAAGGCCCCGGCCAAGACGGTTGCCAAGACGCCCGCCGCCAAGGCTCCGGCCAAGACCGCTGCCAAGACCCCGGCGAAGAAGACCCCTGCCAAGAAGGCGGCTCCGCGCAAGACCAGCGGTTCCTGACCTGCAGTGATCGATCGGCCCTCGTGCGAACTCGCACGAGGGCCGATTCTCGTAGACTGGTGTGGTGACCAATGTCGATTCACTTGCCGGTCTGATCATCCTCGCGCTGCAGATCATCGCCATCGCCGGGGCGGGATTCGCGCTGTTCCACGTCGTGCGTCAGCCCGCCGAGGCGTTTCCGGCCGTCGACAAGCTGACCAAGCCCGTCTGGCTCGGCATCCTCGTGGCCGCGTTGCTCGTCCTCGTCGTCTTCGGCGCGGTGGGTCTGCTCGGGATCATCGCGGTCGTCGCCGTGTGCGTGTACCTCGTGGACGTCCGTCCGCGGGTCGAGGAGGTCCAGCGCCCTCGGTGGTAGGGGGTCGGGCCTCCCTTTCGCTTGACAAGTGTGATCCAGATAATGACACTTCGGGTAACGGATAATTTTCCGAGACGAGGTGATCGGCGATGACGCTCCTGCGAAAGCACGACAGCCTGCCGGGTGAACGCTCCACGGATCACCGGCAGGAGACCGCGCAACGCCTGCTCGATTCGTCGGCGCGGCTCTCCTACGATCCCGAGCTCGAGATCGACTGGGACGCGCCGCTCGTGGACGGCAAGTACGGCATGACCCCGGAGTGGTGCAGTCTCTACGGCACCGACCTGTGGGAACGCATGTCGGAGGATCAGCGCATCACCCTCACCGAGCACGAGGCCGCGAGCATCGCCGGCACCGGGATCTGGTTCGAGATGATCCTCATGCAGATGCTCGTCCGCGATCTCTACCGGCACGATCCGGCAACCCCCTACGTGCAGTTCGGGCTCACCGAGATCGCCGACGAATGCCGGCACTCGATCATGTTCGCGCGGTCGGCGCAGCGATACGGCATCCCCTCCTACCGGCCCAAGCGTTGGATCCGCGAGACCGGCCGGCTGTTCAAGGCCGTCGCGCGCGGCGCCCTCGCCTACGGCGGCACCCTGTTCGCCGAGGAGATCCTCGACATGATGCAGCGCGATTTCATGCGCGACGAGCGGGTGCAGCCCATCACCCGGACGGTGAGTCACGTCCACGTCGTGGAGGAGTCGCGGCACATCCGCTACGCCCGCGAGGAGACACGCAGGCGCTCGGCCCGGCTCGGACGTCTCGAGCGGGCATGGATCCGGATCCACCTCGGGGTGAGCGCGTACTTCGTCGTCACCAGCCTCGTGAACGACCAGGTCTACGCCGCGGCCGGACTCGACGTCGCCGAAGCGAAGAAGGCCGCACAGGAGAACAGGCACTACCACGACAAGCTCCGTCAGGGCACTCGCCGCACGGTCGAGTTCCTCGACGAGGTGGGACTGATCGGCGGTCCGTCCACTCTGCTTCTGCGTCGCGCGCACGTCCTGTGACGTCGCGCTGCTCCACCGAACCGACAGGAGAATTCCACCCGTGAGAAAGCCGTCCCCGACCGCGTCGATCGCCGCGGGCTCGATCGTCCTCGCTGCCGCGGCGACCACCGCCGTGCTCGTCCGCCGGCGTCGTCGGACGGTCGTCCGTACCGAGGACGTCGCCCCGCACGAGCTGCTGCGCGAACCGGAACTCGAACCCGAGATCCTCGACGTCCGCGCCGACGACGGTGCCCGGCTGAACGTGCTCGCCTATGGCGACGCGGACGCTCCCGTGCTGGTGTTCTGTCACGGCTGGACGTGCAACGCCGCGTACTGGACCCCGCAGATCAACGCCTTCGCGGAGAACTACCGGGTGGTGGTCTACGACCAGCGCGGGCACGGCGACAGCGAGGCCGGGGCGCGGACGCTGGGAGCAGACGTGCTCGCCGACGATCTCCGGACGGTCCTCGACGCTGTGGTCCGGCCCGGTTCGAAGGCCGTGCTCACAGGTCACAGCATGGGCGGGATGAGCATCATCGCGTGGGCCGAGAAGTACCCGGAGAACGTCGGCCGCACGGTCGCAGGCGTGCTGCTCGCGAGCACCGGCACCGACCGGCTGGTCGCGGACTCGGCGATCGTGCCGCTGCCGCAACGCTTCCCGCGGGTGCCGGTGCCCGTCGCGAGCCGGCTCATGGGTGCGACCGTCCCGTTGGCGGCGTCCCCGGTGACGACGCGGGCCCTGCGCTACGTGGCCCTGTCGCCCGGTGCGAGCGCCGCCGAGGTGCAGTTCTGCGAGAAGATCGTGCTCGGCTGCCCGCCGCGCACGCGGGGCGGCTGGGGCAGGGCACTGAGTGCCCTCGACATCCGTGAGGGTCTGCGCAATCTCACCGTGCCGACGACGGTGCTGGTCGGCACCGCCGACCGTCTCACCCCGCCTGTCCACGCCCGGCGTCTCGCCGAGGAACTCGACCGTGCGGGCAACCTCGAACGTTTCGTGGTGCTCGACGGCATCGGCCACATGAGCTCGGTCGAAGCGATCGACCGGTTCGACGAGGAGCTCGCGCACCTTGTCGAACGAGCCGGTGTGCCCGTCGGCTGAGCCGATCACTCGCACGCACGTCGGCTGAACCGATCACCCACGCACGAAAGACCGGTCCATCCGCTCGCGGGTGGACCGGTTTCGGCTCGGGGGATCTACCGGAAGACGACGGTCTTACTGTCGTGCACCAGCACCCGATCCTCGAGGTGCCAGCGCAGACCGCGCGAGAGGACCAGCTTCTCGACGTCGCGGCCCTGACGGACCATGTCGCTGACGCTGTCGCTGTGACTGACGCGGATGACGTCCTGCTCGATGATCGGGCCCGCGTCGAGTTCGGCGGTGACGTAGTGGCAGGTCGCGCCGATGAGCTTCACGCCGCGCGTGAAGGCCTGGTGGTAGGGCCGTGCGCCGATGAACGACGGCAGGAAACTGTGGTGGATGTTGATCGCGCGGCCGGCCCAGTGCTCGCACAGTTCCTCCGGGAGCACCTGCATGAACCGGGCTAGGACCACCGCGTGCGGGTCGTGGGCGTCGACGAGCTTGCGGACCTGCTCGAAAGCCGGTCCGCGCTCGGCGGGATCCTTCGGGAACGACACGTAGTGGAAGGTGATGCCGTGTCGCTGCGCGACCGGTTCGAGATCGCGATGGTTGCCGATGACCGCGCAGATCTCGGCGTCGAGTTCCCCTGCGGCGACCCGTCCGAGGATGTCGTGCAGGCAGTGCCCTTCCTTGCTGACGAGCAGCACGACGCGCTTGCGCTTGCCGGTGTCGGAGAGCGTCCATTCGGTCTGCGGGCCGATGTCGGCGGCGACGCTCGCGAACTTCTCGCGCAGCTCGTCGAGTCCGAACGGGATCGACGACGCCCGGACGGCCTGCCGGGTGAAGAACCAACCGGTGTCTTGATCGGCGTGGTAGGCCGCCTCGACGATCGAACCACCGACCTCCGCGAGGAAGGTCGCGATGCGGGCGACGATCCCGGTGGTGTCCGGGCAGCCCAGGGTCAGAACGTAACGTCGATCGTCGGCGGATGAGGCGAGCGTCATGCCCCGATTCTCTCAGGTGACACACGGCGTCCTACTTCCGGTCGGCCCTGCTCCCGGTAGACCCTGTCTCCGGTCGTCAGCCCGAGACCGGAGGACGTCGAACCGTACCCGTGGCGACGAGAGTGGTCGCATCGATCGTGCGCAGTCCGCGTGCGGTGACCTCCTCGGCGATCTGCTGCCGCACCGCCGCCACCTGCCCGGAGTCGAGCCCGGTCAGCACCGCGCGCAAACCGGTGCCCGTTACGAGCGACCAGCACAACTCCTCCGTCGCCGGAAGGAGATTCGACAGGGTGCGGACCTCCACGGAATCGGTTCCGGCGTCCGCGAGCCACGCCTCGAGTGTGTCCGGAGTGTCGATCCGGTGCAGGGGTGTGCGGTCGCGCAGGACGCCGCGCTCGCGCAGCCCGGGGGAGTAGCGCGACGCGACATCGAACACGATCGACGAGAACTCCTCCATCGCGCCGCGTCGCCAGACCGTCACGCCGGCGCGTCCGCCCTGCCTCACGAGCGAGACCAGACGCCAGAAGGTTCGGTCCATGTCCGGGAGGAAGAACACCCCGTAGGAGATCGACAGCACGTCGTAGCCGGCGTCGGGTACGTCCGACGGTGCCTCCCACTGCGAGGCGTCCGCACAGACGAATTCGATGTTCTTCAGGCCGCGGCGTTCCGCGGTCAGGCGGCCGTGTTCGAGCATCTTGTCGGCGACGTCGACGCCGTGGACGAGACCTTCGGGTCCGACGGCGGCGGCGGCGGGAAGCGCGGACGATCCCGTTCCGCAACACGCGTCGAGCACCGCCTCGTCGGGGGCGACGCCGAGCTGGAAGACCAGTGCCTGCCCGGCCGGTCCCCACACCGTCGGGGTCAGCTCGTCGAAATCCCCGCTCGCCGCGTCGAAGGTGCGTGCGGTCTCGGCGGAATCGGCCCAGGGGTTCTCGGGATCGTCGTTCATGCCTGCTCCTCGAAGGCGTAGAACGGCTCGGCGTACCGAAAGGTGCCCCGCAGCTCGGGGTCGTGTGCCGTGAGCGCCCGTGCCTGGAAGTGGGACGCCCACTCCTCGACGTCGGGGGAGATCCCGAGTTCGGCGGCGGGCACGAAACCGAAGCGGGGGTAGTAGTCGGGATGTCCGAGCAGGAGCACGATCGACTCGTCCAGGGCATCCGCCGCACCGAGCACGGCGTGCATGAGAGCGGCGCCCACGCCGGAGCGCTGGAAATCGGGACGGACACCGAGTGGACCGAGGCCCAGGGCAGGGGTGGCGCCGACGTGACCCCGGGTGGCGACGACCTGGCCGACGATCGCGCCCGAGGCGTCCTCGGCCACGAGCGACAACGGCGGCAGCCATGCGTCGCTCGCCCGCAACGACGCGACCAGACCGGGCTCGACCGGCTCGCGACCTTCCGGGGCGAACGGCGCGAACGCGACGCGATGCACGTCGGCGGTCGCACGGACGTCGGCGGGGAGTTCTCGACGGATCAGCACGCGATCATTGTCGTGGCCGAAGCGGTGCGGCGGTATCGAATTATCGCCGTCTGCTGTTCCTCCGGACCACCACGACGGCCACAACTGCGACGAGAAGCGCGATCACCAGGATTTCCATGGGAATCGACTACCCGGCACGGGGCGAAGCCTGCTGAGCACGGCCGTCGGATCTCGCCGTGTGGAAAGCTGCAGTCATGTCCGGAACTACGTTGACCCGCGCGCAGGTCGCGTCGATGATCGACCACACCCTCCTCAAGCCCGAAGCGTCCTCGCAGGACGTGCGGGCCCTCGTCGACGAAGCCGTCGAACTCGGCGTGTACGCGGTGTGCGTGTCGCCGTCGATGCTGCCCCTGCGGGCCGAGGGGGTCACGGTCGCGACGGTCGTCGGTTTCCCTTCCGGCAAGCACCATTCCCTCATCAAGGGCGCCGAGGCGCGACTCGCCGTCGACGAGGGCGCACGCGAGATCGACATGGTGATCGACGTGGGCGCAGCGGTGGCCGGCGACTACAACGCCGTCCTCGCCGACATCCTCACCGTGCGTGAAGCGATCGGTTTCGACCCTGTCCTCAAGGTCATCATCGAATCCGCGGTGCTCTCCGACGAGGCGATCGTCGAGGTGTGCCGCGCCGCGGAGAAGGCCGGGGCGAACTTCGTGAAGACCTCCACCGGTTTCCATCCCGCGGGTGGCGCCACCACCCACGCGGTCGCGCTCATGGCGGAGACGGTGGGCGGCAAGCTCGGCATCAAGGCGAGCGGCGGCATCCGCACCGCCGAGGACGCGGTCGCAATGATCGAGGCCGGAGCGACGCGACTCGGACTGTCCGGCAGCCGCGCGGTGCTGGACGGGCTGCAGAGCTGACGACAGCTCTCGACGGTCTGCCGGACCGGCCTCCTCGCTCACGACAGGAGGCCGCAGCTGCCCTCCTGCTGTTGCTGCTGCTGTCCCTGCGGGGCCTCCGGCAGCACGAAGCGGCCACCCTCGAGGCGGAGATCGATACCGCTGTCGGTGACGTTCACCTCGGTGGCCTGCATACCCAGCGGGTACTGCTGCAGACCCGAGGTCAGGATCTCCACGACGCCGTCGACGAGGGCCGTCGGGAGCCCGATGCCGAGGATCGTCGCGTCGGTCGTCTCGACCGTCACCACACCGCCGTTCACCACCGGTCGCGCGGTGAACTCCGCGAGACCCTGGCCGCCGACCGTGAACGTCAGGGTGCCCGCGTTCTCGTCGGCCATGACATCGGTGACGAGGCCGCCGACCGACTGGCTCTGCACGGTCGCGAGGATCCCGGAGGTGGGCCACGAGACGTCGGCACTCGAGCTGCCGATGGTGCCGGCGCCCTCGGCGGAGTCGCGCAGGTCGACGTCGTTGACCTCGGCGTGCACCTGCATCTGCTGGGCCGGACCGAAGGCGGTGTCGTCGCTGTCGAGAGCGACCGAGGGAACCTGCCGGTCGAGCAGCTGGAGCAACACCGGCTTCCAGCTCAGGTCGACGTCGACTCCCGTGCCGAGCTCGCTCTCGAAGGACTGGGCGAGGCAGGCCGTCGCGCGGTTGCGGACGTAGACCTCCGCGCCCACCAGGACTGCGACCAGCGCCGCGACGAGAACGACGGCGATCGTGACGGTGCGGTTGCGCTTCCGTTGCGTCATGGTCGCCGATTCTTCCGGACGACGCTGAGGATCGACTGAGCACACGGCCACAGGATGAGGAAAATATGTGAGGTGTACCACATTCTTCGGCTACGCTGGGCGCCATGACAGGGTGGACGGATTCAGGTTACGACGCAACCGGGCGGGCCGATGCCGACGACTCGCTGCGGCGCCTCGCCGCCACACAAGCCGGGTTCTTCACCGCACGCCAGGCCGTCGGTCACGGAATAGCAGCTCACGACTTCGCGGAACGCATCGAGGCGGGACTGTGGATCCGCGTCGAGACCGAACTGTTCCGCCTCAGCGACAGCCCACGGACGAAGTTCGACGAATTCGCCCAATGGTGCACCTGGTACGAGGGGGAAGCGGTCGTCTCGCACCAGAGCGCCGCCGACCTGCACGGCATGGGCCACCTGCAGCCCCGCTTCCTGCACCTGTCCACACCCGACCAGCGCACCGTGCCGAGCAACCGGCTCGCGCTGCATCACCGGACGCTGGCAGAGGAGGACTGCGAGGTCGTCGGGGCCTTCCGGATCACCACACCCGCCCGCACCGCGGTCGACCTCGCGGCCGGCGGCGTGTCCCAGGAAGTGCTCGACGAACTCGTCGGCGACGCGATCGCGCTCGGCCGGGTCGACTCCGACCAGCTGCACGCCGCCGTGGCGAACCAGCCGGCCGCGGTGGCCGACCGGATCGAGCTCGCGCTCCTCGCCGCGGGCTGACCGACCGGAGCGACGACGAACTCGGACAGACGGTCTCAGACCGCGACCAGCTCGGATGCGACGGATGCGCCGGCGGGCGCGACCGCGTCCCATGGCACCGTCAGCACGCAGTCACGCAGACGGCGGCGGGGCGGAGACACCGGGAAGCCCTGATCCCGCAGCAGCTCGAGCGTCGCCTTCCATCGGATCCGCGGCCCGAACGCCGCGTGCGGAGCGCTCCTCGCCCACGCCCGGTCAGCCGCGCGGAGCAGCGCGTGGATCGGCTCGCCCGGGACGTTCCGGTGGATCAGCGCCTTCGGCAGCCGTTCGGCGACGTCGGACGGTCTCTCCACGTGGAACGGGCTCCACGCCAGGGTCAGCGAACGGGGACCGTGCTCGTCGAGGAGCACCCAGGCGCAGCGCCGGCCCAGCTCGTCGCACGTGCCGTCGATGAGCAGGCCGCCGGGAGCGAGACCGGAACGCAGGTGCGCCCACGCCGGTTCGACCGCCTCCTCCGGATACTGCCGGAGCACGTTGAAGGCCCGGACCAGGGTCGGGCGCAGGCCCGCGAGCTCGAAGCCGCCCCGGGCGAACTCGACACCGTCGCGGCCCGGGACCACACGGTCCGGATCGATCTCGAGACCGACCACGCGCAGATCGCTGCGGACCCGACGCAGGCGCGCGGCGAGTTCGAGGGTCGTCACCGGCATGGCGCCGTAACCCAGATCGACCACCAGCGGGTCGGTGGCGTGCGTCAACGCCCTCATGATGTGGGGGTCGTGCATCGCCCAGCGGTCGCTGCGGCGCAGCCTGTTGATGCCGGTGGTGCCGCGCGTGACGACACCGACGGGTCCTCGATTCCGCACGCGCTACCGACCGGCGAGCCAGTCGGCGGTGATGGCCGCTTCGGTGCGGAACACGTCGACGAGATTGGTGAGGATGAGTTCTTCGAGTTTGCCGCCGACGAACGGGATGTGCACCTTGGCCTCGGAGGTGGTGCGGAGCGTGGCGCCGTGGTCGTCGCCGAAGAGCTCCATCGTGCCCGTGAGGCTGCCCGGACCGCCGGGGATCGACGCCTGGTAGGTGCCGGTCGCGCCGTCGGTGAACGGCCCGTAGTTCTCCTTGCGCGTGATGACCATGTCCTTCTTGATCACCGTGCGGGCGATCTCCGGCAGGTCGGAACGCGGCAGGACGTGGTGCAACACCAGCGCGATGCCCGATTCGGAGACCGTGAACTCGCGGACGTGGTTCTCCGAGTACTTGCGCATCTCGGTCATCCGCGCTTCCCAGTGGGCGGGGTCGGCGAGAGCCTCGTACACCCGCTCCGGTGGATGAGGGAAGCGGGCGGAGTAGTCGATACGCCGTGCCACGACCGGCCAGGTTACCGCGCCGGACGGCCTGCCCGGAAATCGCGACCGTCCACGGGGGAGCCCCGCGGGGTGCGATCAGGCCGAGTGATCCCCGTTCAACCACTGCTCGGTGAAGGTGCGCTCCGCGTCGAACAGCTCGACGAGCTGCTCGACGATCATCCCCTCGATCTTGGAACCGAGGAACGGGATCTTCACCTCGACGGTGCCCTCGATGACGACGGACGAGCCCGCGCCGTCGGCGATGAGCGTCATCCCACCGGTGACCTCGCCGGGCATGCCGTCGACGTGGGCCGAGAACCTGCCCTCGGCGCGGCCGTCGGCGAGCGCTCCCCACGATTCGTGACGCCGGATGACGAGATCGCCCGGGCGTAGGCTCGTGACCATGCTCGGCAGGTGTTCGGCCGGGATGGCCTGATGGAGGTCGAGCTCGATCGTGCCGTCGCCGGTGTCGGCGCGTTCGACCGCCGCACCCGGGCCACCGACCTCACGCAGCCGGGTCTGCCAGTACTGCGGATCGACGAACGCCGCGTGGACCGCAGCAGGCGGGGACGAGTAGTTCGCAGTGTGGTCGATAGGGCTGCCCATACGGGGCACGCTACCGTTTGCTGGTGCTTGATCCACGTACCAGGGCCCGGCTCGTCGAAACGGGAGCCACGGTGTCCGAGCAGGTGTCGCTGTCGGAATTCACGACCCTCCGGCTCGGGGGCCCCGCCCGGTATCTCGTCGAATGCACGTCCACCGCGTCGTTGATCGAGGTCGTGCGCCTGCTCGACGAGCAGGAAGTGCAGCTGCTGCTCCTCGCGGGTGGCTCCAACCTCGTGATCGGCGACGACGGCTTCGACGGCGTGGTGGTGCGTGTCGCGACCACCGGTGTCGACCTCCGCGACGACCACGTCCGGGTGGACGCGGGAGCCGAATGGGACGCCGTCGTCGCGGCCACCGTGGAGGCCGGCCTCGGCGGCCTCGAATGCCTGTCGGGCATCCCCGGCTCCACGGGAGCGACGCCGGTGCAGAACGTCGGCGCGTACGGCGTCGAGGTGGGCTCGATCCTGCGTCGCGTCCGCCTGTTCGACCGCGCCACCGGCCAGGACTCGTGGGCCGGCCCCGAGGCACTCGGTCTCGGCTACCGGACCAGCATCCTCAAGCACACCGACGCAGCGGTCGTCCTCGAGGTGGAACTGGACGTGCGGAGCGACGGTTCGTCCGCACCCCTCGCATACCGGGAGCTCGCTGTCGCGCTGGGTGCGGAGGAGGGCGAGCGCCGGCCGGCGGCGCAGGTACGCCAGCACGTGCTCGCGTTGCGCCGCAGCAAGGGCATGGTGCTCGACGCCGACGACCATGACACCTGGAGCGCCGGATCGTTCTTCACGAATCCCGTCGTCCCCGACGACCGCCTGCCGCAGGTGCTCGCGGCCATCGCGGCGAAGGTGGGGGAGGACGTGCGCATCCCGCAGTTCCCCGCGGACGGCGGCACCAAACTGTCGGCCGGATGGCTCATCGAGCGGGCCGGTTTCGTGAAGGGTTTCCCCAGCGCCGACGCACCGGCGCGGTTGTCGACGAAGCACACGCTGGCGCTCACCAACAGGGGAGCGGCATCGGCCGCGGACCTCGTGGCGCTGGCGCGGACGGTGCGCGACGGCGTCGAGGACGCCTTCGGGGTCCGTCTGCATCCCGAACCCGTCACCGTGAACTGCGTGATCTGACGGACGGCCCGCCCGTCGTCCCCGGTCGAACACCCCGAAGGCGGTGGCGGGATCGAAGACCAGCTCCCGCCCACCCACGGTGACCGTGACAGTACCGACGGGGGTGGGCGCGACCGCCTCGCCGCGCCCACCACCGCGGTGGGTCAGTCGGTGACGCGGTGGAACCGGCCGGCATTGGCCTGGTCGCGCGGCTTGACGATGATCTGGTCGAGGTTGACATGCGACGGCCGCGACGCGACGAAGCCGATGATGTCGGCGATGTCCTGGGCGACGAGCGGGGTGATGCCCTCGTACACCTTGTCGGCCCGATCCTTGTCGCCCTCGAAGCGCACCAGCGAGAACTCGGTCTCGACCGCGCCCGGCGCGACTTCGGTGAGGCGGACGGGCTGTCCGAGCAGTTCGCCGCGCAGCGTGCGGTGCAGCACGGCCTGCGCGTGCTTCGCCGAGGTGTAGCCGGCGCCGTTGTCGTAGGCCTCGAAGGCCGCGACCGAGGTGATGGTGACGATCAGGCCGTCGCCCGAGGCGATGAGCTTGGGGATCAGCGCCTTGGTGATGCGCATGGTGCCGATGACGTTGGTCTCCCACATCCAGCGCCAGTCGTCCTCGACGGCCTCGGCCACCGGTGCGAGTCCCTTGGCGCCACCGGCGTTGTTGACCAGCACGTCGACCCGCGGCAGCACCGTGGTGAAAGCGTCGACCGAATCCTCGTCGGTGACGTCGAGCTCGAGCGCGGTACCGCCGATCTCGTCGGCGAGCTTCTGCAGGCGGTCGAGGCGGCGTGCGCCCACCACGACGTGGAAGCCCTGTGCGGCGAGCGTGCGGGCGGTCGCCTCGCCGATTCCGGAGGAGGCTCCGGTGACGACGGCGACGCGGGAATCGGGAGAGATGCTCATGGGGGCAATCGTAGTGTCGGGCACCGGATGCCGCCGCACGTCCCGGCCTGCGAAGTCCTTTCCGTGCGGCTACCCTGCGGCGTATGACCACCACCCGCGGTCGATACAGTTCGGGCGAACAGACCCGGATCCGGCTCGTCGAAGCCGCTGAGCGGCTCTTCGCCCGCAGTGGATACGACGGGGTCACCCTCGCCGACATCCGCAAGGCCGCCGGACAGCACAACTCGTCCGTGGTCGGTTACTACTTCGGCACCAAGGAGGGGTTGCTCGAGGCGGTCTTCTCCCACCGGTTGCCCGCCCTGAACTCCCAGCGGGAAGCGCTCCTCGCCGAGATGCTGCGGACGCGGGAGACCCTCTCGGTCCGCGACCTGCTGTGGGTGATCATCCGCCCCCTGGCCGGCACGCTCGGCCGCAACAACCACTACGTCGCCTTCCTCGACCGGCTGTCGAACCACGACCGGTTCGCCGAGTGCTTCCGCGTCACCGGACCGACGGGAACCGAGAGCGGCCGCCGGTCCGACACCGCGCTACGGACCCTGCTCGGGCCGTTGCCCGACGATATCGCCGGGCAGCGTCTGCGGCTGGTCTACTCCGGCACCGTCGGTGCGCTGGCGCGGTGTCACCGTGCAGGCGAATCACCCACCACGGCAGAACTCGCCGCGCTCGTCGACGCATGGGAGGCGTTGTTGCTCGCCCCGGTGTCGGCGGAGACCGCGCACGCACGCGGGGACGTGCAGGAAGATTTCCCACCGGATCGGTGAGGATTGGACACGACGCGGTTCGGGCGATAGTTTGAGCGACATGTCAGTCGGCCACGCCTCCGCACCGCGGGTCACCTATGTGACCGCCGCGCTGGGATCACGGCTGCCTCTGGCGCGCGAACTCTGTTGTCGCTGCTGCGGAAAGTAACTCCGCACCGATCCCGCCCTCGTTGTGCGGGTCCGTCTCCGATCATGTTCTCCACGTCGGGGTCTCGGTGCGTCGATCGTCTCCCGCCCGTTCTCCGGTCATCACGTCCGGATCAGCAGCCAAGGATCAGCGCCGTGTCGGTTCCCACTCTCTCGCCGTCCGTTTCCCTTCCCTCGCGGTCGTCCGCGCCCCGTCGCGCCGCCGGTTCCGCCGTCCGTGGATCCACGCGTGCGACGGTCGTCCGTCCCCGCACCTCCCGTGTGTCGAGCCCCGTCAGGATCGTTCCGCCGGACCTGCGTATCGCCGACGGCACCGGGGCGTCGGTCTTCCGTGTCGCCGCCAACCGCGGCCCCGTCTCGCGCGACGTGATCGCCAAGGTCACCGGTGCGAGCATCGCCACCGTCAATCGTCAGGTGTCGGCCCTGCTCTCGGCAGGTCTGCTGCGTGAGCGCGCCGACCTGACCGAACCCGGCGCGGTCGGCCGGCCGCGTGTTCCCGTCGAGGTCGACCACGAGCGGTACCTGACGGTCGGCATTCACATCGGTGCCGTCACCACCGGCATCGTCGCCAGCGACCTGCGCGGTCGCATCATCGGCGCCGTCGAGGTCCCCACGCCGACCGGCGACCAGGACGCCGCGCTCGCGTCGATCACCGCGAGCGCCAAGGCCTTCGCCGGGCGGTGGCACCGCCGCGCCCCGTTGTGGGTCGGCGTCGCACTCGGCGGGCGGGTGGACTCGAACACCGCCGTCGTCACGCACCCGCGACTCGGCTGGGTCGACGCCCGGGTCGGCGCGATCGTCGGTGGCGGTATGAGGCTTCCGGTCTCGGTGGCCGCGCACGTCGAGGCGATGGCCGCCTCCGAACTGCTCCTCACCCCCGATCGCGACGCCCCCGAGGCCAAGGGCACCGGCCTGTACTTCTACGTTCGTGAGACGGCCGGTGTGGCAATCACTTTCGAGGGCAAGGTGCACACCCCTGCCGGCGGTCCGGGTTCGGTGACGCATTTCCCCACCGGTTCGTCGACCCGGTGCTCGTGCGGCGGCACGGGTTGCCTCGAGGCGACGGTGAGCGATCGGGCGGTCGTGCAGCGCGCGGTGGCCGAGGGCATCCTCGCCGACGGCGACAACACCATTCGGTCGCTCTACCGCCTCGCACGCGGCGGTTCCGAGGCCGCCCACGGTCTGCTCGTCGAGCGGGCCACCGTGCTCGGCCGCACCGTCGGAATGCTGCGCGACCTGTTCAATCCCGACCGTGTGATTCTCGGCGGACAGGCCTTCACCGAGTACCCGGCCGCGGTTCCGCACGTCGCCCGCGCGTTCGCCGCGTCGACCACCCTGCCGCGCAAGGACATCCGCATCACCGGCTTCGGCAACCGGGTGCAGGCCCACGCCGCGGGTGTCGTCTCGCTCAGCTCGTTGTTCTCGGATCCGATCGCGGCGATGAAGCGCACCGAACTCTGAGTGATCCCGTCGGATTCACACGCTCGGCGGGGCGTCCGTCGCGTCCGCAGCGGCGCCCCGCCGGTCGAGTTCCGCCCGGGCCCGGTCCAGCCCGCCGTGTTCGAGTGCGGCCGAGTGCGATTCGTCGGCCCACACCAGTTTCCCGCGTTCGTGGACCGTCACGGTCATGCGACCGCCGAGATGTTCGATCGAACCGGCGACGTTCCGTCGTTCCGCGGGCACGGGGACCGGCAGGACGTGTGCCGCTCCGAGGGGTGAACTTCCCGAGATCTCCACGCTCCAGCGGGCATTGCGGCCGCGCAGGTGCCAGCTCTCGTCGGTGACCGTCGCCCGGACCGGGGATGTGACGGGATTGCCCAGCCGCACGATGCGCCCGTCGGGTAGTGCGACGACGACCGCCGTGACCTCCGTGTGCAGCGGACCCGAATGCACCTGCCCGCCTGCGAACGCCACACACGCCTGCGGGTCGGCGAATCCCTGCGCCTGACCCCACCACCACGACTCGGGGAAACCACCCTTGCCCCAGTTCTTCTCGCCGTAGACCTGGGCGCCGGTCAGATCCCACTTCTCGTCGCCGAGGATCGCGTGCCCTTCCACCCGGCCGCCGAGCAGCCAGGAATGCCAGTACTGGTTGAGACCGGGGACGGAATGGAACACGCTCGACGCGCCGAAGCGGCGTCGCGGCCAGAGCCACAGATCCGACAACCGGATGTCGAGACGGGCGTCGTCGCCGAGATCCATCCACACGCGTTCGCTGTCGCCGCAGAAGACGTCGCCGGCCGATGCGCCGAGCCGATCGGGATCGGAAGCGGCCACCGGATGCGCGGCGGTGCGCAGGAAACCCCCGGGATGGGCGGCCAGACCGAGCGTCGCCCAGTGCGAGCCGGGCCCTCCCGAGTCGTCCGCACGGTTTACGCCGCACAGAGCGATGACGACGCGGCCGGTTCCGGGCTGGGTGAAGCGCCAGAAGTAACCCTCCATCGCGACGCCGTGCGCGGCGAGAGGATTCCCGAAGGGCAGATCCGCTCCCGACGCGCGGTAGCGGGTCCACAGATTCCTCGGTGAGAGTTCCTTCGGTGAGAGCCGCCCGTGTCGTTCGTGCACCGCCATGCCCGCTCCGTTCCGTAGATCCGTCCTGTCCGTTCCCCGGATGTACCAAGCATGGCCGTTCCCGTCACGGAACGTGCGGAATGGGGCGGCGACGTCCGGAGGTCGGGAGGTACCTGCACCTCGCGTGGTCGGTCGGCCATAACGTTGACCGGACCGGATCGGACCGAAGAGAACGCGAGAAGTACGTGACAGGAGAGAAGGGCGGCTCGTACCGCGAGTTGTTCGCAGCGTCGGGGGCAGCCGCGTTCTGCCTGGCGGGATTCGTGGCGCGCCTGCCGATCGCGATGGTCGGGATCGGCATCGTCACGATGTTCTCCCAGCTCGAGGGGAACTACGCGGTCGGCGGCGCACTGTCCGCGGTGTTCGCGCTGTCGTACGCCGTGCTCACCCCGCTCGTCTCCCGCGCGGTCGACCGGTACGGCCAGCGACGGGTCCTGCCCACGGCCGCGGCCGTCAGTGCGGTCGCCACCCTCGCGATGCTCGCCGGCGTCCGGTTCGAGGTGCCCACGGTGTGGCTGTTCGTCTGCGGGATCCCGGCCGGACTCATGCCCACGATCGGCGCGATGGTGCGGGCGCGGTGGACACAGCTCTACGGCGGCACCCCGCGACTGCGCACCGCCTTCGCGCTCGAAGCGGTGGTCGACGAGGTGTGCTTCATCGTCGGCCCCGTCCTGTCGGTGGGCCTGAGCGTGGCAGTCTTCCCCGAGGCCGGCCCGCTGCTCGGCGCCGTCCTGCTGCTCGTCGGCACCCTCGCCCTCGCGGCGCTGCGCAGCACGGAGCCTCCCGTGCAACCGCACACCGACGACCGTGCGCGGACGAACATCCTGCGCATGCCCGTCCTCCTGTCGATCGTCGTGGTGATGGTCGCGATGGGTGTGGTCTTCGGGGTGATCGATGTCGCGGCCGTCGCGTTCACGGCCGAACAGAACTCTCCGGGATCGGCCACCTTCGCGCTCGCGCTGTTCGCGACGGGTTCGGCGACGAGCGGCCTGATCTTCGGTAGCCGGGTGGGATCGAGTGCTCCGACCCGCCAGTTGTTCGCCGCCACCGGCACTCTCGCCGTCCTGCTGTGCCCGTTGCTGCTCGCCGGTTCGGTGCCGATGCTCACGGTGCTGTACTTCGTTGCCGGATGCGCGATCTCACCCATCATGATCGTGGCGACATCGCTGACGCAGCAGATCGTGCCGCCCGACCGGCTCACCGAGAGCATCACCTGGACGGTCGCGGGTCTCGGCGTCGGCGTCGCCGCGGGTTCGGCGCTGGTGGGACAGGTCATCGACCGGACCGACGCCGGCACCGGATATCTCGTGGCGGTTGCCGCGGGCATCCTCGCGGTCACCTGTGCCGGCGGGATCCATGTGCGAGCACGGTTAGAGTGACGCGCATGGCAGTTCGTGAAGTGGCCGGTATCGACGGCACCTCCCTCGTCTATCGCGCATTCGGCTCCGAGACGGCACCGGTTCTGGTGTTGCTCCACGGGTGGGCGCAGTCGTCACAGTGCTGGGGCGACGGGGTTCTCGACGCACTCGCCCGCGACTTCCGGGTGGTCGCCGTCGACCTGCGCGGACACGGTTATTCGCAGGCCCCCGAGACCGGATACGCCGATCGCAGCCTGTGGGCCGGCGACCTCGCCGCGGTGCTCGCCGCCGAGAACGTCTCCGAGACGAACCCGGCGGTGCTGCTCGGCTGGTCGTACGGCGGCCTGGTGATCTGCGATTATCTCGCCGAGCACGGCGCGGGAGCCGTCGCCGGCCTGGTTCTCGTGGGTGCCATCACGAGCATCGGCCGTGGCGAGAAGGGCGGACGCGTCGGTGCCTCGATGCGTGCCGCGATTCCCGCCGCGATGTCGGAGGACCCGAAGGAAGCGGTGCGCGCGCTCGGCTCCTTCGGCAACGCCCTCACCGGTCCCGTCGTCGAGGGCAGCGCTCTCCTCGAAGGCAAGGGTGAGGTGTCGCAGGCCTTGTTCGGCGCGAGCCTGTCCACCCCGCCGCGCGTCCGTGCGGCGCTGTTCGACCGGGCGGTGGGCAACGACGACCTGCTCGCCGGCCTGGACGTGCCGGTTCTCCTCCTGCACGGCGACGCCGACTCGGTCGTCGACGTCTCCGCGGCGCACCACGCGGCGTCGCTGCTGCGACGCGCCACGACCTCGATCTGGGAGGGCGTCGACCACGGTCCGTTCGTCGAAGATCCCCACCGATTCGTGTCGGAGGTCGGAGAGTTCGCTCGCACCGCGACGGCGGAGGCGGCGACACGCGAAGATCGGCAGCAGGGCAGTATGGAGGGGTGACGTCCCAGCCCAGCCGCCCGCACCGCGTGGCCGTGATCTCGGTCCACACCTCGCCGCTGGCGCAGCCCGGAACCGGGGACGCAGGCGGTATGAACGTGTACGTCCTGCAGACCGCCGTCGAGCTCGCGCGTCGCGGCGTCGAAGTCGAGATCTTCACCCGCGCGACCTCGTCGGCCGATCCGGCCGTCCAGCAGGCCGCGCCCGGGGTGCTCGTCCGCAACATCGAGGCCGGCCCCTTCGAAGGCCTCGACAAACACGACCTGCCGACGCAGCTGTGCGCTTTCGCTGCCGGCGTGCTGCGCGAGGAGGCACGGCACCCGCAGGGCTACTACGACCTGGTGCACTCGCACTACTGGTTGTCGGGGCAGGTCGGTTGGCTCGCCCGCGACCGCTGGGGTGTGCCGCTCGTGCACACCGCCCACACGCTCGCCGCGGTGAAGAACGCCTCGCTCGCCGAGGGCGACACCCCCGAACCCGCAGCCCGGCAGATCGGGGAACAGCAGGTCGTCGCGGAGTCCGACCGCCTGGTGGCCAACACCGCCGACGAAGCGGGGCAGCTCGAACGCATCTACGGGGCCGATCCCGCGAAGATCGACGTCGTCGCACCGGGCGCCGACCTGAACCGCTACCGGCCCGGCGACCGCGCGGCCGCCCGCGCCGAGCTCGGACTCGATCCGCGCGAGACCGTCGTGGCGTTCGTAGGCCGCATCCAGCCGCTCAAGGCTCCCGACGTGCTGCTCGAGGCCGCGGCGCGGGCCCTCGCCGACGACCCCGGCATGCCGCTGCGGGTCCTCGTCGTGGGAGGCCCGTCGGGAACGGGTCTCGAGCGCCCCGACGCGCTCATCGAACTCGCGTCCGCACTGGGTATCGCGTCGCGGGTCACCTTCCTCCCGCCGCAGCCGCCGGACCGTCTCGTCCAGGTCTACCGGGCTGCGGATCTCGTTGCGGTGCCGAGTTATTCGGAGTCCTTCGGTCTCGTCGCGATCGAGGCGCAGGCCTGCGGCACGCCCGTGCTGGCCGCGAACGTCGGTGGTCTCGGCGTCGCCGTGCGCGACGGGGAGACCGGCGTGCTCGTCGACGGGCACCGCATCGACGACTGGGCGACGGCGTTGCGGTCGCTCGTCGGCGATCCGGATCGTCTCGCCCGATTCGCGGCGACCGCGCCCGTGCATGCGGAGTCCTTCTCGTGGGAACACACCGCGGAAGGACTGCTCGACAGTTACCGACGGGCCGGGATGCGCCGCAACCGCGCCTTCGGTACCGGCGAGCACTCGCTGCGACGGCAGCGTGGAGTGTGGAAGTTGCGACGGACGAGGGGAGTCACGGCATGAGCGACCGGCTCATCGAACTGATCGAATCGACGCTGCGCGATCGCGAGCTCGAGTTCTCCGTCAAGGAGGGCGGGCACTTCGTCGTCGAGCTCCCGGGCGAGAAGAAGCTCAAGACGACCACGCTGCTCAGCGTCGGACAGCACGGTGTGCGGGTCGAGGCGTTCGTGTGCCGCAAGCCGGACGAGAACTTCGAATCGGTGTACCGCTACCTGTTGCGCCGCAACCGTCGCCTCTACGGCGTGGCGTACACGCTCGACAAGGTCGGCGACATCTATCTGGTGGGACGCATCGCCGCGCACGCGGTGACCCCCGAGGAGATCGACGCGGTCCTCGGGCAGGTCCTCGAGGCGGCGGACCACGACTTCAACATCATCCTCGGTATCGGGTTCATCACGTCCATCAAGCGCGAATGGGAGTGGCGGGTCTCGCGCGGCGAACCGTTGCGCAATCTCGAGCCGTTCCGTCACCTCATCGAGGAGGAGACCGGCACGCCGTTCGAGCCCGATGTGGACGACGACGAACCCGAGGATCGGCGCGAAGCGAACGGGTGACGGCGTTGCCGGACACCGTTATCTCGCCGTGAACATGTCCGGTTGGAGAGGTCTGCACGGCCGTATGGTGTGACCATCACCACAATCGAAATCCGCTGGAAACGTCCGGGAAACGGTGCGTTCCCGCGAAGCGACCTGGGGTTTTGTCGATCGCCGGTCCGGTTTCTCGCACAGCCGTACCGGAAAATCGACCCGTGACCTCGCCGTGATGAACCCTTACCGTCGATGTAGGCCCGATACCGACGGGCGTTACACACCGGCCCCGCAGCCGCTCGTTCCACCCCCGCGGGATTGTCGGATCCACAACCTGCCGAGGGGTGGAGCGAGAGAGCGACCGGGCGTGCGCGAGCACCGCACCGTGTCGCCGGCACCGACCGTCCAGCCCACATGTGGCGGACCCATTGCGTCGGGGGCCTCGCAAGCAGCCGGAAAGGATTCATCCACATGGCAAAGTTCACGATCAAGCGCGCCCTGGGCACCCTCGCTGCCTCCACTGCACTCGTTGCGACCCCGTTCGCTCTGGGTGCCGGTACCGCCAACGCCGCATCCGGCAACTGGGATGCCGTCGCACAGTGCGAGAGCGGTGGAAACTGGGCGATCAACACCGGTAACGGCTACTACGGCGGTCTGCAGTTCTCGCAGAGCACCTGGGAGGCCTACGGTGGCTCGGGAACCGCGAACAACGCCTCGCGCGAGGAGCAGATCCGCGTCGCCGAGAACGTCCTCGCCGGACAGGGCGTCGGTGCATGGCCGGTCTGCGGTCAGTACCTCTGACCGCAGCGCCCTCGGGCGTAGGGAGCGCAGCTCACACGACATCGTGAGCGCAGCTCCAGCAGCTTCCGAACCTCGCGTGCGATCCGTCGCACGCGGGGTTCGTGCTCTCCGGCAGGCGAACCGCGCCGGGAACGGTATCCTCGCAATCCTCACACAGCGCGTGTGACGGGCTTCACAACCGCTGCGGTAGTGTGGACTCGACCGAAAGTCGGCACGGCGTGCCAGCAGAATGCTCGGAGGATGAGTAATGAGTTTCCGCAGTCCCTTTCCCGACGTCGACATCCCGGCATCGAGTGTCTACGACTTCCTGTTCGGTTCGCTCGACGAGTCCGAGCTCGATCGACCCGCGCTCATCGACGGCGCGTCCGGCACCGTGACGGACTACCGCACGCTCGTGGCCCACATCGACGCCGTCGCCGGAGCGCTGGCCGCCCGGGGCATCGGTGTGGGGAAGGTCGTCGGGCTGCTCGCACCCAACGTGCCGGCCTTCGCCTCGGTCTTCCACGGCATCCTGAGGTCCGGCGCCACCGCGACCACGATCAACGCCCTCTACACAGCCGGGGAGATTTCGAAGCAACTCGACGACTCGGGGGCCGTGGCACTGTTCACGGTGTCCCCGTTCCTGCCGCAGGCGAAGGAGGCCGCCGCGGCCGCCGGGATCCCCGACGAGTTGCTCTTCGTGCTCGACGGCGCCGAGGGCCATCCGTCCCTGCGCGACGTGCTCACCGAGGGTTCACCGGCTCCCGCCGTCGAGTTCGATCCGGCCACCCACCTCGCGGTACTGCCGTACTCCTCGGGCACGACCGGCCGGCCCAAGGGCGTGATGCTCACGCACCGCAATCTCGTCGCGAACGTCTGCCAGATCACCCCGCGGATGGGTATCGCCGCCGACGACCGCGTGCTCGCACTGCTGCCGTTCTTCCACATCTACGGCATGACGGTGCTGCTGAACGCCGCGCTGTACAACCGCGCGTCGCTGGTGACGATGCCGAAGTTCGACCTCGTCGACTTCCTCACCTACATCTCGGAACACAAGTGCACGTACGTGTTCATCGCGCCGCCGGTCGCTGTCGCGCTCGCCAAGCACCCCCTCGTCGACCAGTACGATCTGTCGAGCGTGCACACGGTCTTCTCCGGTGCTGCACCGCTCGACAAGGAACTCGCCGGATCGGTCGCGAAGCGCTTGGGCTGCAACGTCCGGCAGGGATACGGCATGTCGGAGATGTCTCCCGTGTCGCACGCAATTCCCTTCGAGGACAACGAGACCGAACTCGATTCGGTGGGACCGACGATCGCGAACATGGAATGCAAGATCGTCGATCCCGCCACCGGCGAGGAAGTCGAATATCCCACCGGCGACGGCGTTTCGGCGCCCGGCGAACTGTGGTGCAAGGGACCGAACGTCATGGTCGGTTATCTCGGCAATCCCGAGGCCACGGCCGACACCCTCGACGAGGACGGCTTCCTCCACACCGGCGACATCGCCACGGTCGACGGGAAGGGTGCCGTCCGGATCGTCGACAGGCTCAAGGAACTCATCAAGTACAAGGGCTACCAGGTGCCGCCGGCCGAGCTCGAGGCTCTGCTGCTCACGCACCCGCAGATCGCCGACGCCGCGGTGATCGGCGTCCGTGACGCCGAGGGCGAGGAGGTTCCGAAGGCCTTCGTCGTCCGGCAGCCGGATTCGACGATCGACGAGGACGAGGTCATCGACTTCGTGGCCGCGCGGGTCGCGCCGCACAAGAAGGTCCGCCAGGTCGAGTTCATCGACACGGTGCCGAAATCCTCTGCGGGCAAGATTCTTCGGAAGGATCTGCGCGCCCTGAACGCCTGACGGGCGCACCGGCGACGTGTGGATCCCCGGGAGATCGTGTGTCTCCCGGGGATGCCGCTGTCCGGCCCCTGCTACGGAACCGCCGGGCCTCGACCTCTCGGGCCGTGGAGGACCCTGCCCGATCAGGCGAGCATGTGTGGTTGTCCCGCTCGGTACCGGTCGGCGTTGATGCGCCGCAAGGGTTCCAGTTCGGGCGGTTCGTGCAACTTGTACAGTGCCGGCGGTGCGGCGGGGGAGCCCGCAGTCTGGAGCAACGCACCCACCGCCGCCCGCGCCGATTCGTTCGCGCTCTCCATCGTCGCGAGGTCGATGTCGTTGCGGACGTAGTCGCCCGCGAGGAACAGGTTCGGGATCGCGGTGTGTGCCTCGGGCCGGTTCGCGAGCGACCCCGCGGTGTTGATGAGCAGCGGGTGTCGTTGGTGGCGCCACCGGCTCCCCACGTCACGCCGGGATCGAGGAACCACGAGGCGATGTCGTTCTCGTCGATCGCGCCCGTCCCGTCCTCGAGGCAGGCCGACATCTGCGCCCACACCTCGCGGGCGATCTCCTCCGGCGTGCACTGCCTGGCGGTTCTGCCGTAGAGGATGCCGGGGGTGTCCCAGTCGGAGATGTCCACCGACAGGCAGTCGTGCGCCGAACCGTCGCCGTACCGTTGAGGGAAGTCGCCGCGCCACAGCGAGACGGCGCGTTCGGCCGGCATCGCCGCGACGAGCTGTCGCGTCAGTGCGGAGACGAGCTGTCGCGTCAGTGCGGAGACGAGGATCTCGCGGTATCCCTTCGACTTGCCGTCGGCCTCGAGGGTCTGCGCCCACGTCTCGTGTTCCCACTGGCCGTCGCGACGTTCGAGGCTGCTGGTGAGGAACATGACGAGTTTGCGCATGAAGACCGCGAGCTCGTGCGGTGGGATCGAGCCGCCGAGGGAGAAGGCCGCCGTCAGGCTCTCCTGCAGACTCAGCGGGTCGTAGATATCGAAGCGCAACGGTGCGATGGAGGCCGGGGCGGTGAGGTCGGGCGCGCCGGGGATCGCCATCCGGAAGCCGTGTCCCGCAACGAGTTTGTCGAACACGCCGTTCGGGTTTCCGGGGAACGGGATCCGTCGCATCGTGTCGGGGATGTGCTGGTAGAAGCCGGGGAAGAAGCGGAAGCCGTGTTCACCGGGCAGATCGAGGCGGCCGCCTGCCGCGGTGCCGGGGGAGGGGGTGCTGCGCGCCTTGCCGCCGAGCGCGGTCGGCTCGAAGACGGTGACCTCGAAGCCGCGTTCGATCAACTCGTGCGCGGCGGCCGGTCCGGCCATCCCGCCGCCGAGGATCGCGAACCGGCGTCCGCCGGAGTGCACCGCCGGTGCGCGGCGGCTCGGCTGTGCGCCCGCCGTGACCGGCAGGGCTGCGGCCCCGAGCGCGCCGAGGGCGGTGAGGACGGTGCGGCGGGACATGCGTCCGTCGGGCTGCGGACCCCGGTGTGGCTGCGGACCCCGGTGTGACATCGAATCCCGTGTGTGTCGGTGACGACGAACTGTGGTGCGCGGCGCCGACTCCCGCGTTCCTGGCAACGTACATTGTCAGATATGGCCCACGATCGGGGGCGCCCGTGGCGAAATCCCCATCCGTGCATGTCAGGATTGGGTCATGACTATCGGAACACTTGTTCTGCTCCGCCACGGCGAGAGCGAATGGAATGCGATGAACCTGTTCACCGGCTGGGTGGACGTGCATCTGACCGACAAGGGGATCGCCGAGGGCAAGCGGGCCGGTGCCCTCCTCGCCGAGCACAATGTGCTTCCCGACGTCTCCTACACCTCCCTGCTGCGCCGCGCGATCAGCACCGCCAACTTCGCGCTCGACGCCGCCGACCGGCACTGGATCCCCGTCATCCGCGACTGGCGTCTCAACGAACGCCACTACGGCGCGCTCCAGGGCAAGAACAAGTCCGAGATCAAGGACGAGTTCGGCGAGGAGCAGTTCATGCTGTGGCGTCGCAGCTACGACACCCCGCCGCCGCCGATCGAGCCGGGTTCGAAGTACAGCCAGGACGCCGACCCGCGCTACGCCGACGTCGACGAGGTTCCCCTCACGGAGTGCCTGAAGGACGTCGTCGCCCGTTTGATCCCGTACTGGGAGTCGACGATCTCCCAGGACCTGCTCGCGGGCAAGACCGTGCTCGTCACCGCGCACGGCAACTCGTTGCGCGCGCTCGTCAAGCACCTCGACGGGATCTCCGACGACGACATCGCGGGCCTGAACATTCCGACGGGCATCCCGCTGCGCTACGACCTCGACGAGAACCTGCGCCCGCTGAACCCGGGTGGCACCTATCTCGACCCCGAGGCCGCAGCTGCCGGTGCGGCGGCGGTCGCGAACCAGGGCGCCAAGTAGCAGCCTCACGGAAGCGAGATCCGACCCCGTTGCCGTTCGGTGACGGGGTCGGTTCGTTCGTGCAGGTCCGTCGCAGAGTGGTCCGTTCTGGGCGAACAAAGGGTGAACAACACTCCAACATCCGAAAAATGGGGTGTGACGTGCGGGAAATGCCGTCGACCCGCTGTCCGGTGGGGTACCGGTGTCATTACGATTCGAAGTGTGAGTGTTACGCAGGCCGTGTTGCTGGCCGTGGTCGCAGCGGTCCTCGGCGGGATCGTCACCGTCGCCGCCGGGAGGCTGGTGCAGCGCCGGGCCCACGGTAGCGACCAAGCCGACCTCACGATGTTCGACGTGCTCGACCGGGTCGTGCACGGGGCGTCGACCGGTATCGCGGTGGTCGACAAGTTCCACGACGTCGTCCTGTCGAACCCGCGCGCCGAGGAACTCGGCCTCGTCCGCAACCGGCAGATCGACGACCGGGCCTGGGCGGCCGCCTGCCAGGTGCTCGAGAAGAGGAAGCCGATCGAACTCGACCTGGGCGCGAAGGCATTGCTCGGCCGCGAGCCCGTCGCGGTGCGCTGCACAGTCCGGCTGCTGCTCGACCAGGATCCGCGCTTCGTCGTGCTCTACGCCTTCGACGACTCCGAGCACGTCCGCATGGAGGCCACCCGGCGCGATTTCGTGGCCAACATCAGCCACGAACTGAAGACCCCCGTCGGCGCGATGGCGTTGCTCGCGGAGGCGCTGCTCGAATCCGTCGACGATCCCGAGACCGTCCGCCACTTCGGCGAACGGGTCCAACGCGAGGCGACGCGCCTCGGCAACATGGTGACCGAACTGATCGCCCTCTCGAAGCTCCAGGGTGCCGAGAAACTGCCCGATCTCGAGGTCGTGGACGTCGACGACGTCGTCGACGAGGCTCTCGACCGCACGCGCCTGACCGCCGAGAACGCCTCGATCACCATCAGCACCGACCGGCCGAGCGGTCTCGAGATCCTTGGCGACCGAACGCTGCTCGTCAGCGCCCTCACCAACCTCATCGAGAACGCGATCGCCTACTCCCCGGCCGGCTCACCGGTGACCATCAGCAGGTCGCTGCGCGACGGCAAGGTCGCTATGGCCGTCACCGACCGGGGGATCGGTATCGCCAAGGAGGACCAGGAGCGGGTCTTCGAGCGCTTCTTCCGCGTCGACAAGGCCCGGTCGCGGGCCACCGGAGGCACCGGCCTCGGGCTGGCCATCGTCAAGCACGTCGCTGCGAACCATCACGGCGAAATCACCCTGTGGAGCAAGCCCGGTACCGGCTCCACCTTCACCCTCCTCGTCCCGGCCCACGTCGAGGACGCCGAGGACGACGAGAACCACACCGCCGACCGCACCGAGAAGGTGGTCGGATCGTGACGCAGACCCCACCCGGGTTCCCGGGCGGACGGATATCGAGAAACAGACGGAGGACCAGCTCGTGACGCGTGTGCTGATCGTCGAGGACGAGGAATCGTTGGCGGATCCGCTCGCCTTCCTGCTGCGGAAGGAGGGGTTCGAGACGACCATCGCCGGCGACGGCCCCTCGGCCCTCGCCGAGTTCGACCGGGAGGGCGCCGACATCGTCCTGCTCGACCTGATGCTCCCCGGGATGAGCGGCACCGACGTGTGCAAGCAGTTGCGGACCCGCTCGGGTGTGCCGGTCATCATGGTCACCGCTCGCGACAGCGAGATCGACAAGGTCGTCGGGCTCGAACTCGGCGCCGACGACTACGTCACCAAACCGTACTCGGCGCGTGAACTCATCGCCCGGATCCGTGCGGTCCTGCGGCGCGGGGCCGACACCGAGAGCGAGGTAGCGGCGGACGACGGACTGCTCGAGGCCGGACCCGTGCGGATGGACGTCGACCGTCACGTCGTACACGTCAACGGTGAGCCGGTTGCCATGCCGCTCAAGGAATTCGACCTGCTCGAATATCTCCTGCGGAACTCCGGGCGGGTGCTCACCCGCGGACAGCTCATCGACCGGGTGTGGGGCGCCGACTACGTCGGCGACACCAAGACCCTCGACGTCCACGTCAAGCGTCTGCGCTCGAAGATCGAGGAGGATCCGGCCAAGCCGCGTCACCTCGTGACGGTGCGCGGTCTGGGTTACAAGCTCGAGGCCTGATCGGAGCCGGCATCGGAGCCCGCCTGTGCTGCCGACGTCGCGGGATGGATCGCGATCAGACCCAGTCCCTGGCGTCGCCGGCACAGGCGCGCGAGCTCGTCGTAGGCCGCCGCACCGAGGAGTTCGGTGAGCTCGGGGGCGTACGACTGCCAGACCGGACGCTCGCCGACGTGCGCGTCGGGAGAGCCCGAGCAGTACCAGTCGAGGTCGTGCCCACCCTCACCCCAGCCGCGTCGGTCGTACTCGGTGATGACCGTGCGCAGGATCTCGGTGCCGTCGGGACGCTCGACCCAGTCCTGGGTGCGGCGGATCGGGAGCTGCCAGCACACGTCCGGCTTCATCTCGAGCGGTTCGATGCCGCGTCGCAACGCCATGGTGTGGAGGGCACAGCCCTGGCCGCCCTCGAATCCGGGACGGTTCAGGAAGATGCACGCACCCTTGTAGCGGCGGGTGCGCAGGGCGGGCTCGTCGTCGATCTCGTCCTCTTCGAGGTAGCCCTTCTTGCCCAGGCCCTTGTCCATGAACTGCCAATCGGCCGGCGTGAGGTGTTTCACTGCCTTCGCCAGCTTCTGGCGATCGTCGTCGTCGGACAGGAACGCACCGTGCGAGCAGCACCCGTCGTCGGGTCGCTCGGCGATGATGCCCTGGCACGCCGGAGTGCCGAACACGCAGGTCCACCGCGAGAGCAGCCATGTCATGTCTGCGGCGATGACGTGTTCGTCGTTGTCGGGGTCGGTGAACTCCACCCATTCCCGAGGAAAGTCGAGAGGGACTTCCGGGGCCGGGTCGAGTTTGTGTGGGGCATGGGACATACCTGCTGTCACAGGTCCCGACGGTAGACCCAGTACCGTATTGATGTGCGCTTAGGGGTACTCGACGTCGGAAGCAACACCGTTCACCTGTTGGTGGTGGACGCCCATCGTGGTGGGCACCCCACGCCGATGAGTTCGACGAAGGCCACGCTGCGGCTGTCCGAGAACATGGACGACAACGGCGACATCACCTCCAACGGCGCCGATCAGCTCGTCGAGACCGCCGCCGAATTCGCCAGCATCGCCCGCACCTCGGGATGCGGCGAGCTCATGGCGTTCGCGACGTCCGCGGTGCGCGACGCCGGCAACTCCGAGGCCGTCCTCGAGCGGGTGCGCCGGGAGGCCGGGGTGTCGCTGGACGTGCTCTCCGGCGAGGACGAGGCGCGGCTGACCTTCCTCGCGGTGCGCCGCTGGTACGGCTGGAGCGCCGGAAACATCCTCGACCTCGACATCGGCGGTGGTTCGCTCGAGCTCACCTTCGGTGGCGACGAGGACCCCGAGATCGCCTACTCGCTCCAGCTCGGTGCGGGACGGCTCACCCGCGACTGGTTCCGTGAGGACCCGCCCGGCAAGCGCCGGATCTCGGCGCTGCGCGACTGGCTCGACGCCGAACTCGCCGAGCCGGCGAAGGCCATCCGCAACGCGGGCGACCCCGACCTGTGTGTGGGCACCTCCAAGACCTTCCGGACCCTCGCCCGCCTGACCGGCGCGGCCCCCTCGTCCGCCGGCCTGCGGGTACAACGGACCCTGACGGCCAGCGGACTGCGCCAGCTCATCGCATTCATCTCCCGGATGACCACGGCCGACCGCGCAGAACTCGAAGGCGTCAGCTCGGACCGGTCCGAGCAACTCGTCGCCGGCGCCCTCGTCGCGGAGGCGAGCATGCGTGCCCTCGGAGTGGAGACGCTGCAGATCTGCCCGTGGGCGTTGCGCGAAGGCCTGATTCTTCGGAAGCTCGATACGGATATGGGTGGCGAACTGGTGGTGGCAACCGGATGAGCGAGAATCGCAGCAACGACACGGGGCAGATCTCCGTGGCCGAGCTGTTGGCGCGTAACGGCCAGAAGGTGGGAACACGGGCCGGGGGACGACGCCGACGAGGTGCGAGCGGCGGCATCTCCGTCGCCGAACTGACGGGCGAGATCCCGATCACCCGCGCAGACAGCAAGGTCGAGCGGAATACCCCGACCGATGCGGAAAGCGCTGCCGGGCAGGCGGATTCGTCGTCCTCGACGGCTGCTGTCGAGGCGGAGACCCCGCCGAAGGCCGTCCCGGCGCCACGCAAGGTCGAGACCCCGAAGCTAGAGACGCCGAAGGCGGCGACCTTCGCGCTGTCCGACATCGAGAAGACCACCGTGACCCCGCGGGTTGCCGTCGAGACGAAGACGCCGCCGGTGAAGACCGGAACGAGCACGCCTGCCGTCACGAAGACGCCGCCTGCCGCGAAAACACCACCCACTGCGAAGGCGCCGTCCGGCCCGGCGGCGAAGGTGCCTGCAGCCGCGGATGAAGTGCCGAAGACGGACACGGTGTCGAAGACGGCCGCATCGACGAAGGCAGCGTCCAAGGCGGCGCCGCCCAAGATCGAGTCGCCGACCGAGGTCATCCGTCCCGAGGCGCTTCCCCGGCGCGCGCGGGCGCATCTCGGAGCGGCAGCGCCCGGCTCGCAGTCCGGTGAAGGAGCAGCGGTCGCCGACAAGAAGGCGGACAAGAAGTCCGAGAAGGCGAGCGTCCCGGCGGTGTCGGTGCGCAAGGCCGACGTCGCCGAACCGCGACTACTGTCCGGCCCCGCCAGCGACCTGCAGGGCACCGGTTCCGACGCCGACGACTCGACCGACACCATCGGTGCTGCGGGTGCCGCGCCCGACGCTTCGGAGGGAGTGGCATCGTCGCGGTCGCGGAAGTCCCGCGGCAAGGGTGGGAAGGCGACGTCCGACGCCGCCGACGACTCGGCACGGAAGAGTGCGGACGACGAGTCCGCCGACGCGGAGCAGGGCAGTGGCCTCAAGCAATGGGCGTTACTGATCGGCGAGAGCGTCGCCGCGATCGTCGCGGGCGGATTGCTCTTCAAGGGCTTCGAGCGGTTGTGGGACCTCATGCCGTGGGTCGCCTTCGCGCTCGCGCTGCTGGTGATCGTGGGCCTGGTCGCGCTGGTGCGTGTCCTGCGGCGCACCGACGACATCACGAGTCAGCTCATCGCGCTCGCGGTGGGAGCATTCGTGGCCTTCGGGCCGCTGTTGTTCCTGCTGCCCGGGTGAGCCGATGCCGACCGCGCAGGGAATCCGGGTAGGGCTGTCCACCGCTTCGGTCTATCCGGAGAACACCGAAGCGGCGTTCCGCTTCGCGGCCGATCTCGGTTTCGACGGGGTCGAGCTGATGGTGTGGGCCGAACCGGTGAGCCAGGACCCCACCTCGGTGGAGCGTCTGGTCCGCGAGTACGGCGTGCCGGTGCTCGCCGTGCACGTGCCGTGTCTGCTGATCTCGCAGCGCGTGTGGGGATCCGATCCCGCCGCCAAGCTCGACCGTTCGGTGCGTGTCGCCGAGATCCTCGGTGCGGAGACCGTCGTGGTCCATCCGCCCTTCCGGTGGCAGCGTCGCTATGCGGAGGGATTCTCCGACCAGGTCGCGGCGCTCGAGGCCGACAGCCACGTGGTGCTCGCGGTCGAGAACATGTACCCGATGAGGGCCGACGTCGTCTTCGGCGGTCGTGATCGCGGCGCCGAACGTCTGCGCCGGCGCGGTCCCGGCCGCGCGGTCTCGGCCTACAGCCCGTCGCTCGACCCCACCGACACCGGTTTCGCGCACTACACGCTCGACCTGTCGCACACCGCGACCGCGGGGGCCGACGCCCTCGCGCTCGCGGATCGGATGGGGGAGGGGCTCGCCCACCTCCATCTCGCCGACGGCCGGGGCTCCTCGCTCGACGAACACCTCGTCCCGGGAACGGGCACGCAGCCGTGTGCGGACGTGTGCCGCCGGCTCGCCGCGAGCGACTTCGGCGGGCACGTGGTGCTCGAGATCAGCACCCAGAGCGCACGGACGCGCGCGGAGCGCGCCGGGATGCTGGCGCGTTCGCTGGCCTTCGCGCGCACGCACCTGGATCGCTCGGCGACGCGCGCGATCACCGCCGGCCCCGAGAGTCCCCGGCACACGGACATCGCGCGCGTCCCCGCCTCAGAGGGCAGCGATTCCGGCGGCGAGCACGGCGACGCCTGAGATCAGCACGCCCGCGGTGAGGGAGACGGCGCCGAGCCGGACCGCCGCGAACATCCGGCCGGGCCGCGTCGGATCGGGCCCGAGCACCGACAGGAAGAAGCCTGCCGGGATCAGGATCGCGGCGACGAGCACGGGGATGGCGCCGGCCGCCGACCAACCGGGTGATGCGCCCACGACGTGCGTGAGAACGGCGATGAGCAACCCGAGGGTGACGAGTACTCCAGCGTGGGCGTGACCGGCACGGAAGAACGTCTTCTGCAGGTCGTTGGTGGGTACGCCGCCCGCGGCGACGCGTAGCAGGAAGGTGCCTCCGAAGGCGATGCCTGCGACGGTGAGCACGGTGCTCCCGAGAACGATGGTCACGAGCGGACGCGTGAGGGCCTCCTCGGCCGGTACTCCGTGACTGGATACTACAACTATCCAATACTGGATAGTTGTAGTATCCGGTGTCGAGGAGCGGAGGTGATCGGTGCGTATCTCGGAACTCGCCGAGCGTTGCGGCATACCGCTGCCGACGGTGAAGTACTACCTGCGCGAGGGGCTGCTCATGCCGGGCGTGGCGACGAGCGTCACCTCGGCGACCTACGACGACCGGCACGTGCGGCGCCTGGGTCTGGTCCGGTCACTCGCCGCGCAGGGTCTGCCCCTCGAGAAGATCAAGACCGTCGTGGATCTCGTCGACAATCCCCGCGACGACCTCTTCGTCGAACTCGGCCACGCCATCGCCGCGCTGCCACCCTACGTCGAGGACTCGGCCGGTCCCGGCTATCCCCGCGCCCGCCACCTGCTCGAACGCCTCGGCCAGGTCTACGACCCACGGTTCGCGGCCGTGGCGCAACTCGAACACGCGCTCGCGGCACTCGAAGCCGCCGGCCTGCGGATGGACGACCGCCGGATCGACGCCTACGGCCGTCACGTCCGCGCCATCGCCGAACTCGACCTCGAACTGCTGCCGACGCACTCCCGGGAAGCCACCGTGGAAGCGGCCGTGCTCGGGACCGCCCTGTACGAACCGGTCCTCACGGCCATGCGCCGGTTGGCCCACCAGCATCTCGCCGCCCGCATGTTCGGGTCCGGTGGACCCCCCACGACCGGCGCCGATCCGGCCCCGAACGACGACCAGGAGCAGCAGTGACCCTCACCGACCAGCCTTTCCTCGACCTGACCTCGGTCACCCGGGTGCCGGGAGAGCACCCGGATGGCACGGCGGCCTGGCAGGCGCACATCGATCCGGTGTGGACCATCGGGCCCAAGGTGCACGGCGGATGCATGCTCGCGGTCTGCGCGTCCGCGGCGCGCAGGTCGGTGCTCGACGCCGGCGTCGACCCGCTCACCCAGCCCCTCGCCGTGAGTGCCTCGTTCGTCGCCGCGCCCGACCCCGGCGACGTCGAACTCACCACCGTCCTACGCAAGCAGGGCAAGCAGATCGCCCTTGTGGACGTCGAACTGTCCCAGGCCGGGCGTGTGGCGGTGCGGGCGAGTGTCACCCTCGGCACGCCGGATACCGAGGAGCCCTTCCACACGGTGCCGCACCGCGCGACCACCATGCCCGCCGACCCGCCGGCCGAGTCGGTGCTCGTCACCCCCGAGCACCCCATGGGGCAGATCGTGAAGTTCGCCGCCACCTCCCACCTCCGGATCGACTCCGCCACCGCGCGTTTCCTCGACGGGCAGCAGGGCGAACCGCTCGTGTCGATGTGGACGCGGCCGTCGCCGGGCGACGAGGCCGACGTCGACACCTCGGTGCTGTTCGCGCTCATGTGCGGCGACGTGTCGGCTCCCGTCGCGATGAACCTCGGCCGTTTCGGCTGGGCGCCGACGGTGCAACTCACCGCCTATCTGCGGCGGGTTCCGGCTCCGGGATGGCTGCGGGTCATCGCCGAGAGCAGCGTGCTCGGCAGCACCTGGTTCGAGGAGGACCACACCGTCGTCGACTCGACCGGCCAGGTGGTCGTGCAATCGCGTCAGCTGGCCATGATGCCGCGCTGATAGGCCCGAACGCGGTAGGTCCCGACAGGCGGTGACCGTGGTGTAGGCCGCACGGACGGTCGTGGCAGGCTGTCCCCATGACGAGAATCGCAGTGATCGGTGGCGGCAGGATCGGCGAGGCGCTGATCTCGGGTCTGCTGAAGAACGGCTTCGCGACCAAGGATCTCGTGGTCGCCGAGAAGTTCGAGGAACGGCGTGAGGAATTGTCCCGGGCCTACTCGATCCGGGTCACCGACAGCACCTCCGACGCCGCGGAAGGCGCCGACGTGGTGGTCGTGGCCGTCAAGCCCAACGACGTGGACGTCGTCGTCACCGCCCTCGCGGCGGTCGACGCCGGGAACGACGACGAGCAGATCCTGGTGTCGCTTGCCGCGGGCATCCCGACGGTCCGCTACGAGACCAAGCTCCCGGCCGGCTTCCCCGTCGTGCGCGTGATGCCGAACACCCCGATTCTCGTCGGGGAGGGCGCGAGCGTGCTGTCCGCCGGTCGGTACGTCAAGCAGCAGCATCTCGACACGGTCCGCGAGATCCTCGCGAGCGTGGGAACGGTCTCGGTGGTCCCGGAGGCGCAGATCGACGCGGTCACCGCGGTTTCCGGATCCGGGCCCGCATATTTCTTTCTCGTCGCGGAGGCGATGATCGACGCCGGTGTCTCGCTCGGCCTGACGCGGGCGGTGGCCACCGATCTGGTGGTGCAGACGATGACCGGCTCGGCCGCGATGCTCACGCGCTCGGGGGACAACGCTGCCGACCTGCGCGCCGCGGTCACCTCGCCGGGTGGCACCACGGCGGCCGCGATCCGCGAACTCGAGCGTGGAGGCCTGCGTACGGCCTTCTACGAGGCGCTCGACGCTGCGAAGCGCCGTTCCGCGCAACTCGGGGCGGCATCGGATCAGCCGTCGCCTGCGGCCCGCGAGGGGCTCTCCGGGACGGCCTGACAGGGCATCCACCCGAGGCACTGACAGGTGTCACTGCGGAACGCTGACAGACGTCACCGTAGGGCGTAGCGTGGCGACGAACAGCCGCCCGCCGGAAATTCCCCAGCTGCATCGTCGCACAGGAACCATTCGTCACGCTAAGCTCGAATCAGCACGTGCGTGTCTGTTCCGCCGGAGGGGAAGCCGGCGGCGCGGGCGTGCCGGAGGTGTGTAATGGTTTCAGGAAACACGCCGTCGAAGGGTCAACCTCAAGACGGACAGTCGGTTCTCGCCGGTACCCAGTTCCTGACGGTTGCCGAAGTGGCAGCTCTCATGCGGGTGTCGAAGATGACCGTGTACAGGCTGGTGCACAGTGGCGAACTACCCGCAGTGCGTGTGGGACGCTCGTTCCGCGTGCATGCGAAGGCCGTCCACGACTACCTCGAGACGTCGTACTTCGACGTCGGATAGAGGTCGGACAGGGACGATCGGCGCATCGTCGGGGACGACGGTACGACGAACGGATCCGGTGCGCGAGGGAAGTCGCGTTCCGGGACGGACCTCGGTTTCACGCCGGGTGGGCCGCCCCGGTAGGATTGCTTGTCGTCGTACCGGCCAGCCGGTGTCGTGAGGCGCTGTTACTCGTCGCCACGAGGCCCAGCGTCGACATACATCAGGCGTACGTCACCGGCGTGCGCAGGAACGCTACAAGGAACGTGAGGGATGCCCACATGGGATCTGTGATCAAGAAGCGCCGTAAGCGCATGTCGAAGAAGAAGCACCGCAAGCTGCTCCGCCGCACCCGAGTGCAGCGTCGTAAACTCGGCAAGTAAGCCCTGCGCCTATCCGATGCCCGTCACCTTCCATGGTGGCGGGCATCGTTCGTCTGTGGATCCCGGTACACGAAAGTTCACCCACGAGTCGTGCGATGGCGGCGAAGTGGCCGTATTGTGGGACGGCATACCGCGTCGGGGCGAATGTGACCGATGACGCGTGTGGGGCAGCAGGGGGTTTCACGAGTGGTTTCGCAGGGGCACGAAGTGGCACGTCCACGAGTCGTGCTGGTCACCGGAGCAAGTCGGTTCCTGGGTGGTTTCCTCGTCACCAGGCTCGCCCAGAATCCCGACATCGAGCGGGTGATCGGCGTCGACACCCAGTCGCCGTCGAAGGACATGCTCCGGCGCATGGGGCGGGCCGAGTTCGTGCTCGCCGACATCCGCAACCCACTCATCGGCAAGATCATCCGCAACATGGACGTCGACACTGTCGTCCACGCGTCCGCCGTCACGAAGGCCCCGAAGTCCGGGAGCCGCACGGCGATGAAGGACATGAACGTCCTCGGCGCGATGCAGCTGTTCGCGGTGTGCCAGAAGGCACCCTCGGTGCGCAGGATCGTGCTGCGCTCGTCGTCCGTCCTCTACGGATCGAGTGCCAAGGACCCCGCGAAGTTCACCGAGGAGATGAGCGCCCGCCGCCGGCCCACGGGCGCCTTCGCCCGCGACATGATAGAGGTCGAGGGATATCTGCGCGGCGTCGCCCGGCGGCGCAGCGACATCGCGACCACCATCCTCCGGTTCGCACCCACCGTCGGGAACCGGCTGCCCGGCTCGGTGTCGAGCTATCTCACCTCCCCGCTCGTCCCCAACGTGCTCGGCCGCGACGCGCGACTACAGTTGCTGCACGAGGAGGACGCGCTCGGTGCGCTCGAACACGCGGTCGTCGCCGGACCGTCAGGGACGTACAACATCGCCGGTGAGGGGATCGTCACGATGACCCAGGCCGTGCGCCGGGCCGGTGGCGTCACCGTGCCGATGCCCTACGCGCTGTTCCGCACGGTCGGGCACGCACTCATGGGTTCCGTGATGAACTCCTTCACCAAAGAAGAACTCGACTATTTCCATTTCGGATGCGGACTCGACACCACGCGCATGCGCAACGAGTTCGGATTCGAACCACGCTGGACCACGAGAGAAGCGCTCGACGATTTCGCCCGGGGCCTCGCCCTCACCCGCATCGTGAAGACCGAATGGGTGGACAAGGCCGAGTCGATGGCGCTCTCCGTGCTCGGAGAGACGAGGGAGACGCGATGACGGAGGTCGCGAAGGTCATCCCGTTGCACGCCGGCAACCGCCGTCCCGGCGAACGGGTCACACGCACACCCCATCCGTCGATGGGGCCACCGCCCACCCCCGAGCAGGTGAACCGCACCGATCGATTCCTCGACGACCTGCGCGGCACGCTCGCACAACAGGTCACCGCCACCGCCGAGTTCGTGCGCCGCCGGATGACCGGCGACTACGAAGTCGACGACTTCGGCTTCGACCCGCACTTCACCGAGAACGTCGTCCTGCCGGTGCTGCGACCCCTGTTCGACAAGTGGTTCCGCGTCGAGGTCCGCGGCGTCGAGAACATCCCCGCCGACGGCAGCGCACTCGTCGTCGCCAACCACGCCGGCACGCTCCCCGTCGACGCACTGATGACCTCCGTCGCCGTGCACGACCACGCGGATCGTCACCTGCGGATGCTCGCCGCCGATCTCGCCTTCGGTATGCCCGTGGTGGGGACGGTGACGCGCAAGGCCGGCCACACCCTCGCGTGCCATCCCGACGCCGAACGACTCCTCCGGCAGGACCAGGTGGTCGCGGTCTTCCCCGAGGGGTACAAGGGACTCGGCAAGCCGTTCAAGGAGCGTTACAAACTGCAGCGGTTCGGCCGCGGCGGTTTCGTGTCGGCGGCCCTGCGCACCCAGGCGCCCATCGTGCCGTGCTCGATCGTCGGCTCCGAGGAGATCTACCCGAACATCGCCGACCTCACCTCGCTCGCGCGCCTGCTCGGCCTGCCCTACTTCCCGATCACCCCGCTGTTCCCGGCGCTCGGCCCGCTCGGGATCGTGCCGCTGCCGTCGAAGTGGTACATCGAGTTCGGCACACCCATCGTCACCGACGTGTACGACGAGGCCTCGGCGGAGGATCCGATGGTGTTGTTCGAGGTCACCGACCACGTGCGCGAGACGATCCAGCAGACCCTCTACAAACTGCTCACGCGCCGGCGGAACGTCTTCCTCGGCTGAGCACCTCGAAAATCAAGCCGCTCGGTCGCGGCGGCGACCCACGAGGACCGCGACAGCACCACCCGCGGCACCGAGACCGAGCGCCGTCGGCACCCCGACCTTCGCGGCCTTGCGCGCCGTCCGGAAGTCGCGGATCTCCCACCCGCGTGTGCGAGCGACCTGCCGTAGATCCGGATCGGGATTGATCGCGACGGCCGTGCCGACCACCGAGAGCATCGGCACGTCGTTGTGGCTGTCCGAATAAGCCGTGCAGCGCTTGAGATTCAGACCCTCACGGATCGCGAGGGCCCGCACCGCGTGCGCCTTGCCGAGACCGTGCAGGATGTCGCCGACGAGACGGCCCGTGAAGACGCCGTCCTTCGACTCGGCGACGGTGCCGAGCGCACCGGTCAGGCCGAGGCGTTCGGCGATGACGTCGGCCAGTTCGACCGGCGTCGCGGTCACGAGCCACACCTGCTGGCCCGCGTCCAGGTGCATCTGCGCGAGCGCGCGGGTGCCCGGCCAGATCTTGTCGGCGATGATGTCGTCGTAGATCTCCTCGCCGAGCCGGCGCAGTTCCTCCGTGGAGCGGCCCTGCACGAACGACAGCGCCTTGTCGCGACCGGACGCGACGTCGTTCATGTTCTCCTTGCCCGTCAGGCGGAACTTGACCTGCTGCCAGGCGAACTCGAACAGGTCGGACTTGTCGAAGTAGTTCCGGGCGACGAGGCCGCGGGCGAAGTGGATGATCGACGCGCCCTGCACCATCGTGTTGTCGACGTCGAAGAACGCCGCCGCGGTCAGATCGCGCGGGACGGGAGCGGTATCGGGGGAGGGCTCGGGTTCGACGCGGGATTCCTGCAACGCGAGGGCGGCATCGGCGCTCGCCTCACCTGCGAGATTGGCGCGGACCTCTTCCTCGCTGGGTCCGAATTTGCGAGAGAAGAGCCGACGTCCGGGACGGATGATGCTCGCCCACGTCTCACCCATGCCCCATCCGTAGGGAAACGAACGTCCTGGCACTCGCACCTCCGGTGTCGTAACGGGCGGGGCTGTCGAAACGGGCGGGCCCCGTGTGACCCCTGCACTTCCGGGCGCCGCACATATGGCGACCGCATGCACGGGCGACCCGCGCCAAGCCTAGCCCGCGACACCGCCCCTCACCGGGAGGCCGTCGCCCCCGTGACGGGGTGTGACGTTCATCTCGACAGGTCGTGCCGCACAGTGGAGGCATGAGTGAGCAATCGTCATCGGCAACGAGCGGCTCCGCGAGCCGTCATCACCTGACCCTTCTCGTGCGCGCCGGGTGCGGTGCGTGCGGTCCTGCGCGCGAGCAGCTCGAGGCGCTCGCGGAGGAGCTCGGCGTCGAGGTCACCTGCATCGACGTGGATGTCGCTGCCGCAACCGATCCCGATCTGAGGGCCGAATTCGGGGACCGTCTGCCCGTCGTTCTGCTCGACGGACGCGAGCACAGCTACTGGGAGGTCGACGAGCCGCGACTGCGCGCAGATCTCGCTCGGTGAGTCGGCAGGTCCTCGTCGTACAGCAGGTGGGAAGCACATTCGGGGTGCTTCGAGCAACTTTGTGCATGGCTTCACAAGCGGTTACCGTGGTGTGAACGAATTCCCGGATCACCGTGAGGCCAGGCGTCTATCCACCGGCCGGACGAGGAGCCACGTACCGTGACGCAGTTGCACCCACCGCAGGGCGAGGACGCTCGCGGCACCGCCGAGTCCGGCGAGGGTGCCACTCCCACTCCTCCGGTCCGCGATATCCCACAGGCTACTGTGACGCGTCTCGCGACCTACCTCCGGGTCCTCGGTGCGTTCGCCGAAGCGGGCACTCTCATCGTCTCCAGTGAGGAACTCGCGGCCGCCGCCGGGGTCGGTTCGGCCAAACTGCGCAAGGATCTGTCCTTCCTCGGACCCAACGGAGTGCGCGGCGTCGGCTACGACGTCCTGCGCCTCCAGTCCCGCATCGAAGCAGCTCTCGGACTCGACCGGGGCCATCGCGTCGTGCTCGTCGGAGTTGGCAGCCTCGGCCGCGCCCTCGCCCGGTATCCGGGCTTCGACCGCCGCGGTTTCACGATGGCCGGACTCTTCGATTCCGATCCCGACGTGGTGGGCACACGTGTGGGCGATCTCGTCGTGCGTCACGTCGACGATCTCGAGAACGGAGCCCATGAACTCGGCGCGACCATCGGTGTCGTCGCCACCCCCGACGAGGCAGCACAGCAGGTGTGCGATCGGCTCGTGCTCGCAGGAGTGCGCAGCATCCTGAGCTTCGCTCCCGTCGAACTCGATGTCCCCGACCACGTCGAGATCCGACGCGTCGATCTGTCCGTCGAGATGCAGGTCCTGTCCTTCAACAGCACCCGCAACGGGGAGACCCCCCGGGCCGCGACCGCTGACGTTCGTCCTGCTGCCGGCGACGTACGCCCCGCCGGCATACCGCGGGTGTCCACCCGAAGCTCTGCTCGGCGTACCACAACAGGAAAGGCGGGTCCGATGGGCTCGGCCGCGACCAGAAACGGATCGGTGATCGCACCGTGAGTGTTCTCCTCGTCGGGATATCGCATAGGAGCGCACCGGTCCCGGTGCTCGAGAAGGTGGCGGTCACGGACACCGACCGCCCCAAGCTCACCGACAAGATGCTGGCGTCGGACAAGATCTCCGAAGCGATGATCGTCTCCACCTGCAACCGGGTGGAGATCTACGCGGTGGTCGACGCCTTCCACGGCGCGCTCGCCGCGGTCAGCGAACTGCTCGCCGAGCACTCGGGTCTGCCCGTCACCGAACTGCACAAGCACGCCTACGTCCGCTACAGCGAGGCCGCTGCCGAACACCTGTTCTCCGTCGCCAGCGGGCTCGACTCGATGGTCGTGGGGGAGCAGCAGATCCTCGGCCAGATCCGCACCGCCTACGCCGCCGCCGACGCTCAGCAGGCCGCCGGCCGCACCCTGCACGAACTCGCCCAGCAGGCGCTGCGCGTCGGCAAGCGGGTGCACTCGGAGACCGGCATCGACGCCGCCGGTGCATCCGTCGTGTCGGTCGCGCTCGACAAGGCCTCGAACTTCCTCGGAGGCGCCCTGAAGGGCCGCACCGCCGCGGTGATCGGTGCCGGCGCCATGGGTGGTCTCGCCGTCGCGCATCTCGTCCGGGCCGAGGTCGGCTCGATCGTCGTCGCCAACCGCACCCGCGACCGTGCCGAGCGACTCGCCGAGACCGCACAGGCCGCCGGTGTCGACGCCGAGGTCGTCGGATTCGACGATCTCGCGACCGCACTGAGCCGCGCCGACGTCGCCGTCACCTGCACCGGAGCCGTGGGCGCCGTCGTCACGCTCGCCGACGCGCACCGCGCACTCGCGCAGCCCGGCCGCGGCGAACGCCCCCTCGCGATCTGCGATCTCGGTCTGCCGCGCGACGTCGACACCGCCGTGGCCGGTCTTCCCGGTGTGCAGGTCTTCGACATGGAGTCGCTGCAGCGCGACCCGTCGGCCGGCGCCGCCGCGACCGACGCGGAGGCCGCCCGCACGATCGTCGCCGCCGAGCTGTCGCAGTACCTCACCGCGCAGCGACTCGCCGAGGTCACCCCCACCGTGACGGCACTGCGTCAGCGCGCCGCCGAAGTGGTCGAGGGCGAACTGATGCGCCTCGAATCGCGACTGCCCGATCTCGACGACGGCCAGCGCGGCGAGGTCGCCCGCACCGTGCGCCGGGTCGTCGACAAGCTCCTCCACGCACCGACGGTGCGCGTCAAGCAGCTCGCGTCGACGCCGGGAGGCGACCAGTACGCCGAGGCCCTGCGCGAGCTGTTCGAGCTGCGCCCGGGCTCGGTCGAGGCGGTCGCGACACCCACCAAGGATCTGAACTCGCTGACCGATCCCACCCTCTCGGGGGATCTGTCCGCCGCACTCGACCCCGCTGTCACCACCGAACTCCAGGCCTCACGAAAGGACGGCACCGCATGAGCACCGAAGCCGCATCGGTTTCCCGCGACGATGTTGCTCGGCAGGATCGTCCCCTGCGGATCGGTACCCGCGGCAGCGTGCTCGCCACGACCCAGGCCGGTACCGTGCGCGACGCACTGATTGCCGCCGGTCGCCCGGCAGAGCTCGTCATCATCACCACCAAGGGCGATGTGACGCCCGGCCCGGTGCAGCGCATCGGCGTCGGCGTGTTCACCGCCGAGCTGCGCGAGGCGCTGCTCGCAGGTGAGGTCGACGTCGCCGTGCACTCCTACAAGGACCTGCCGACCTTCCAGGATCCGCGCCTCGTCGTCGCGGCCGTCCCCGAGCGGGAGGACCCGCGCGACGCGCTCGTCGCCCGCGACGGACTCGTCCTCGGCGAGCTGCCGCCCGGCTCCAAGGTCGGTACCTCGGCGCCGCGCCGGCGGGCACAACTCGCTGCGCTCGGCCTGGGACTGCAGATCGAACCGCTGCGCGGCAACATCGACACCCGCATCGGCAAGGTCGACTCCGGCGAACTCGACGCGATCGTCATCGCGCGTGCCGGACTGTCGCGGATCGGACGCCTGGACCGGGTCACCGAGTCCCTCGAACCGGTACAGATGCTGCCCGCGCCGTCGCAGGGTGCGCTCGCCGTGGAGTGCCGGTCGGACGATCCCGAGATGATCGAGCTGCTCGCCGGACTCGACCATGCGCCGAGCCGCGCCGCAGTCGTTGCGGAGCGCTCGCTGCTCGCCGAACTCGAAGCCGGATGCACCGCACCGGTGGGGGCGATCGCCGAGGTCGTCGAATCGCTCGACGACGACGGCCGGGTGATCGAGGAACTGTCGGTGCGCGGATGCGCCGCCGCCATGGACGGATCGGATGTGCTGCGAGCGAGCGCGGTGGGGGGGCCGGAGAAGGCCGAGGAACTCGGTCGCCGTGTCGCCCGCGAACTGCTCGACCTCGGTGCGCGCGAGCTCATGGTCGAGCACGGGGTCCTCCCCGAGACGAGACCTGCCGATGATTGACACAGCCGTCACCGTCACCCGATTTGCCCTTACCGCTGATTTGACCGCACTGGAGAATGACCGATGAGCCGAGTCCGTAAGCACAACCCCGGGCGCATCCTGTTCGTGGGATCGGGCCCGGGCGATCCTGCGCTGCTCACCGTGCGCGCGCGTGACGTGCTGGCGGGCGCCACGATCGCCTTCACCGACCCCGATGTCGACAAGGGTGTCGTGGCCCTCGTCGGTGTCGACCACGGCACCGACCCGGAGACCGGTGAGCCCGTCGCCGAGGTCCGTCCCGCGCTCGGCGAGCCCGCCGAGGTCGCCAAGACGCTCGTCGCCGAGGCGAAGGCCGGTCGCGACGTGGTGCGCCTCGTCGCGGGCGACCCGCTCACCACCGACTCGGTGATCGCCGAGGTCAACGCCGTCGCCCGCACCCAGGTGGTCTTCGAGGTCCTGCCGGGCCTGCCCGCCGGATCGTCCGTGCCGAGCTACGCCGGTATGGCGCTCGGCTCGTGCCACACCGAGGTCGACGTGCGCGGAGAGGTCGACTGGGCCGCGCTCGCCGCCGCCCCCGGCCCCCTCGTCCTCCATGCGACCTCCGGCCACCTCGCCGAGACCGCCAGCGCGCTGGTCGAACACGGCCTGGCGCCGCAGACCCCCGCCGCGATCACCGTGCGCGGCACCACCCGTCAGCAGCGCACCGTCGAGGCCACCCTCGCGACCCTGAACGACGCGGGTTCCGAGCTCGTCGGACCGCTCGTCGTCACCGTCGGCAAGGTCGTCTCGCACCGCAACAAGATGTCGTGGTGGGAGTCGCGCGCCCTGTACGGCTGGACCGTGCTCGTGCCCCGCACCAAGGATCAGGCCGGCGAGATGAGCGAGCGGCTCGTCACGCACGGCGCGATCCCGATGGAGGTGCCGACCATCGCGGTCGAGCCGCCGCGCAGTCCCGCGCAGATGGAACGTGCGGTCAAGGGCCTGGTCGACGGTCGCTACCAGTGGGTGGTGTTCACTTCCACCAACGCGGTGCGTGCGGTGTGGGAGAAGTTCGAGGCGTTCGGTCTCGACGCGCGCGCGTTCTCCGGCGTCAAGATCGCGTGCGTCGGTGAGGCCACCGCTGCGAAGGTGCGCTCGGTCGGCATCATCCCCGAGCTCGTGCCCAGCGGCGAACAGTCCAGCCTCGGCCTGCTCGCCGAGTTCGCCCCGTACGACGACGTCTTCGATCCGGTCAACCGGGTGCTGCTGCCGCGCGCCGACATCGCCACCGAGACCCTCGCCGAGGGTCTGCGCGAGCGCGGCTGGGAGATCGACGACGTCACCGCCTACCGCACCGTGCGTGCCGCTCCGCCGCCGGCCGCTACCCGCGAGATGATCAAGACCGGTGGTTTCGACGCGGTGTGCTTCACCTCGTCGTCGACGGTCCGCAATCTCGTGGGTATCGCCGGCAAGCCGCACGCCCGCACGATCGTCGCGTGTATCGGCCCGAAGACGGCCGAGACGGCGATCGAGTTCGGCCTGCGGGTGGACGTGCAGCCCGAGACCGCGCAGATCGGGCCCCTGGTCGACGCGCTCGCCGAGCACGCGGCCCGGCTCCGCGCGGAAGGCGCACTGCCTCCGCCGCGGAAGAAGTCCCGCGCCCGCCGCTGATCTCTGGTGATCCGATGATCCGTGCGCGGTCCCGGTAGTCGCCACTACCGGGGCCGCGCACGACCCGTATGGAAGGTGTTCTCCCCATGTTTCCCGACATCCGTCCCCGCCGGCTGCGCAGCACACCCGCCATCCGACGGCTCGTGGCAGAAACCTCCCTCGAACCCCGCCACCTCGTGCTCCCGATGTTCGTGGCCGACGGCCTCGACGAGCCGCGCGAGATCGCGTCGATGCCCGGGGTGTACCAGCACACCGCCGATTCGCTGCGCAAGGCCGCGGCCGCGGCCGTGTCCGCCGGTGTCGGCGGCCTGATGCTCTTCGGTGTGCCCAGCCCCGAGGACAAGGACGCCCGTGGTTCCGCGGCGAGCGATCCCGGCGGTGTGCTCAACCGCGCGCTGCGGTCGCTGCGCAGCGAACTCGGCGACTCCACGGTGATCATGGCCGACACCTGCCTCGACGAGTTCACCGATCACGGCCACTGCGGTGTGCTCACCGAGACCGGCGTCGTCGACAACGACGCGACCCTCGAGCGTTACGCCGAGATGGCCGTCGCGCAGGCCGAGGCCGGGGCGCACCTGCTCGGCCCGAGCGGCATGATGGACGGCCAGATCGGTTTCATCCGGTCCGCGTTGGACGAGGCCGGGCACACCGAGGTCGGTCAGCTCGCCTACTCCGCGAAATACGCCTCGGCGTTCTACGGTCCCTTCCGCGACGCCGTCGGCTCGTCCCTCGAGGGAGATCGCCGCACCTACCAGCAGGATCCGGCGAACCGTCGCGAGTCGCTGCACGAGGTGGACCTCGACCTCGCCGAGGGCGCCGACATGGTGATGGTCAAGCCGGCGATGTCGTATCTCGACGTGCTGCGCGAGGTCGCCGACCGCTCGCCCGTCCCGGTGGCCGCCTACCAGATCTCGGGGGAGTACTCGATGATCACCGCGGCCGCGCAGAAGGGCTGGATCGATCGCGATGCGGCGATCCTCGAATCGCTGGTCGGCATCCGGCGGGCCGGTGCGGACGTCGTCCTCACCTACTGGGCCGCCGAGGTCGCGGGTCGCCTGTCATGAGCTTCCCCGCACCTCCTGTCGGGCCCGGCCCCGCGGCGAATCGTCCCGTTCCCGGAGACGTCACGACGGCCCACCAATTGTGGTGCGGGGTACTCGCTCTCGCCGTCGTGAGTTTGGCGGCAAGTCTCGCCGATCTGCTGAGTCGACGCGAGGAACTGCTCGACCTCATGACCACGATGGCCGCCGAGCAGGCCATCGAGGGCGTCACCACGGAGCAGCTCGAGTCGGCGGTCCCGCTGCTGGTCGCGCTGACCGCCGGCATCGGCCTGGTGATCGTCGGACTGCTCTATCTGGTAGTCAGGCAGCTGTTGAAGGCCAAGAACTGGGCCCGGATGCTGCTGACCCTGCTCGGGGTGTTCATGTCGCTGTCGACCCTGCCCACCGTCTTCGGTGTGGGCGTCGGGGAGGGCGGCGCGGGCTGGATACTCGGTGTGGTGGGCATTCTGCAAGCCGTCGCGACCGTCGGAGCGATCGTGCTGATGCACCGGCGGGATGCCAACCGCTTCTTCCTGCGACTGCCGGAAGAATAGAGGTACCACTCGGTTTCGTCCGGCGCGACCGAAGAGTACGGTGGGCTCACCATGTGGGCCGCACGGCCCTTTCCGTCGAGCGAAAAGGACGTCATGCAGGTGGAACCGCGGCCCTATGGGCGCCGTCGCGAATTGGTGTTGATCGCTCTCATCGCCCTCCTCGGACTGGTGACCACCGTGCTGCTGGTGATCCCCGGCGCGTTCGCCGCTTGACCGACCCGACGGCCCCAGATCCGGCAACCCCTGATCCGGCAACCCCTGATCCGATGGGCACCGACCCGGCCGGGCCGCTGTTCCACGAACCCGGAGCGCGCTGGCGCACGGTCGCCATCGGCCCGCTGGTCTGCGTCGTGGCCCTCGTCGTCGAACTGTTCACCGGCCCCGTCGTGCACTGGGTCGCGCTGCCGATCATCGCGATCGTGCTCGCCGGCTTTTCCTACGTGATGGTCGTGGCTGCTCGTCGGCACGTCAGCGTCGAGCTCACCTCCACGGTCCTGCGGCAGGGCACCGAGGAACTGCCGGTCGCCGAGATCGAGGCGGTGCTGCCGCCGCCACCGGACGACCGGCGCGATCCGGAACGCTGGGAGACCGCCCGGAGCCTCGGCGAACTGGCGGATGTGCCGCGCGGCCGCAAGCCTGTCGGACTGCGGCTCATCGGAGGAACGTTCGTGCGGGCGTGGGCGAAGGACGCCGACGAGCTGCGAGCACGGCTCGACGAGCTCGTCGGCGAACCCGGTCAGACTGCGACGTCCTGAGGTGGGACGACCGCTCCCTCACGGTCGAGCATGGCCGAGCCGAGCAGGTAGTCGGGCACACCCAGCCCGTCCACGAGCGTCAACGCGTGCGGACGCAGGCTGCGGCACCGCTCGTTGATCCCGCGTGTGACGGCCTTGGCGCGTTCGACCGACAGCAGGCGGTGCTCCATGAACCACGCCTTGTCCTCGTCGATGATCGTCAGCGCGTAGAGATCGCACAGCTCCGACAGCAGGTCGCGGGCGGTCTCGTCCTTGCAGTCCTCGATCGCGGCGACGAACGCCTCGAGCACGACTCGGTCGATGTGCGCGCGGGCGGCGTGCAGAACGTGGTCCTGCACGAAGTTGAAGGCGTCGAACGGGTTGTCCTCACGCTTCATCGCGGCCTGCAGGCGCCGGGCCGCAGTGGACAGCAGGTACTGCTCACGGTCCTCGAACATCGTCACCTGGGTGCCGCGGTCGAAGAGGCTGCCGTCCTCCTCGTTGTCCTGGCGGGTGTCGACGATCGTCTGGATGATCTGCTGCGCCGCGGTGCGCTTCTTGACGATGTCGGAGATGGTGGTCGCGGCGAAGCGCATCCACTCCACCGGGCTCATGCCCTGCACCTCGTCGGCGTAGGCCGTGAGCAGTTCCTTCGCGACCAGCTGGGTCAGGACGTGGTTGTCGCCCTCGAAGGTCGTGAACACGTCCACGTCCGCGCGCAGCGCCGTCAGCCGGTTCTCGGCCATGTAGCCGGCACCACCGCACGCCTCGCGGCACTCCTGTATCGCCCGCGACGCGTGCCAGGTGTTGGCGGCCTTGAGGCCGGCCGCGCGACCCTCGAGTTCGCGCTGTTCCTGCGCGTCGAGTTCCTGCAACGACGTCGACTGCAGCCGGTGCATCGTCGTGAGCAGCTCGTTCTGGGCGAAGCCGAGCGCGTACGAGCGGGCGATCAGCGGGAGCAGGCGCCGCTGGTGGACGAGATAGTCCATGATCGGCACCTCGCCGTCGCGCCCGGGGGCGTCGAACTGGCGACGCTTCTCGGCGTAGCGGGTGGCGATGCTCAGCGCGACCCGCGCCGCCGCACCCGCCGAGCCGCCGACGGTGATGCGCCCGCGGACCAGCGTGCCGAGCATCGTGAAGAACCGTCGGCTCGGGTTGTCGATGTCCGAGGCGTAGGTGCCGTCCGGTTCGACGTCCGCGTACTTGTCGAGCAGGTTCTCCCGGGGGATGCGCACCTGGTCGAAGACGATGCGGCCGTTGTCGACACCCGGCAGGCCGCCCTTGTAACCGCAGTCGGAGGTCGTCACACCCGGCAGGTCGTTGCCGTCCTCGTCGCGGATCGGGACGACGAAACAGTGCACACCGTGCGTCTCACCCTGCGTGACGAGCTGCGCGAAGACGGCCGCGAACCGGGCGTGTTGCGCCGCGCCACCGATGTAGTCCTTGCGGGACGACGGGGTGGGGGAGTGGATCACGAACTCCTGGGTGTCCGGATCATAGGTCGCCGTGGTCTCGAGCGACTGCACGTCGCTGCCGTGGCCCGTCTCGGTCATCGCGAAGCAGCCGAGCACGTCGAGGTCGATGAGCTGCTTGACGTACTTCTCGTGGTGCCGCTCGGTGCCGAGGTTCTCGATGGCACCGCCGAACAGGCCCCACTGCACGCCCGCCTTGACCATCAGCGACAGGTCGGACATCGCGAGCATCTCGATGGATGCGACCGCGCCGCCCGCGTCGCCCGTGCCGCCGGACTCGACGGAGAAGCCCGCCGCGGCATAGCCGTGTTCGGCGAGGATGCGCATCTGCTCGAGCGTGATGGCGCGCGCCTTGTCGGTCTCGGGGGTGTAGTGCGGTGCGAACTTCTCGTGCGCGAGATCCTTGCGTGCGCGTTCGCGTGCTTCGTGCCACGCACCGTCGAGTGCGATGCGCAGGTGTTCGGCTGTCGTCGGCATGCCTCAGACGATAGGTGCGACAAGTCACTCACGGTGTCCCTTTTTCCTGGTAAGGGAGAAAAAACACATGAGGTTTGAGGACCACTGTTTTTGGCAAATCCCGCGAAACTACGGACACTGGAAGTCGTGACTGCGACCCCCGATGCTTCGTCCACCCACGACACTCGATCCGCCGCACTCTTCCACCGGGCATCGAAGGTGACACCGGGGGGCGTCAACTCTCCGGTCCGCGCGTTCGGATCGGTCGGCGGCAATCCTCCTTTCTTCGCATCGGGATCGGGTCCGCTGCTCACCGACGTCGACGGAAAAACCTACGTCGACCTGGTGTGTTCTTGGGGCCCGATGATTCTCGGGCACGCGCATCCGGCGGTCGTCGAGGCCGTCCGATCCACCGCGTCGGCGGGTCTGTCGTTCGGTGCCCCCACCGAGGGTGAGGTCGAACTCGCCGAGGAGATCGTTGCCCGCATCGCGCCCGTCGAGCAGGTCCGGCTCGTCAACTCCGGCACCGAGGCGACGATGAGCGCCGTCCGTCTCGCGCGCGGATTCACCGGACGGTCGAAGATCGTGAAGTTCGCGGGTTGTTATCACGGTCACGTCGACGCGCTGCTCGCCGACGCCGGTTCCGGCCTCGCCACCTTCGGTCTGCCCACCTCGCCCGGCGTCACGGGCGCCCAGGCGGGCGACACCATCGTCGTCCCCTACAACGACCTCGCCGCCGTGCGCGCCGCCTTCGAGGCGAACCCCGGTGAGATCGCCGCGGTCATCACCGAGGCCGCCGCCGGCAACATGGGCACCGTCCCGCCGGTGTCCGGCTTCAACGAGGGCCTGCGCGAGCTCACCCGTGAGCACGGCGCGCTGCTGATCATGGACGAGGTGATGACCGGCTTCCGCGCGAGCCCGACCGGCTGGCACGGCATCGACGGTGTCTCCGGCGACCTGATGACCTTCGGCAAGGTCATGAGCGGAGGTCTGCCCGCCGCGGCCTTCGGTGGCCGCGCCGACGTCATGGCCCATCTCGCCCCGAGCGGACCGGTCTACCAGGCCGGCACCCTGTCCGGTAATCCCGTCGCCGTGGCCGCCGGCCTCGCGAGCCTGCGTGCCGCCGACGCCGAGGTCTACGCCACCCTGGACCGCAACTCCGAGACCCTCGGGCGTCTGCTGGGGGAGGCACTCGCCGCCGAAGGGGTGCCGCACCGCGTCCAGAATGCCGGCACGCTGCTGAGCGTCTTCTTCACCGATGAGCCGGTGACGAACTACGAGCAGGCCAAGGCCGCGCAGACCTGGCGCTTCTCGGCCTTCTTCCACGCGCTGCTCGAGCGCGGCGTCTACGCACCCCCGAGTGCCTTCGAGACGTGGTTCGTCTCGTCCGCGCTCGACGACGACGCGTTCTCGCGGGTCGCCGACGCGCTGCCGCACGCCGCGCGCGCGGCCGCCGCGGCGACCGCGCCGTAGCACCGCTCTCCTGCCTGCCCAGCCCGATCCGCCCCTCCCACACCCCTCGAGGAACATCGACGTGACCGACGCCGCCCCGTCCGAGACCCGCACGATCGTGCACGTGCTCCGCCACGGAGAGGTCCACAACCCCTCCGGAATCCTCTACGGCCGCCTGTCCGGCTTCAAGCTGTCGGTGACCGGTGAGGCCCAGGCACGTGCGGTCGCGGCGTCGCTCGCCGACCACGACATCGCACACGTGGTCGCGTCCCCGCTCGAACGGGCCCAGCAGACCGCCGCCCCGATCGCGGAGAAGCACGGACTGCAGATCCGCACCGACGAGAACCTCATCGAGGCGGCCAACGACTTCGAGGGCTTGAAGGTCTCGGTCGGCGACGGTGCGCTCAGCCGCCCGCGCCACTGGTGGAAGCTGCGCGATCCGTTCACCCCTTCCTGGGGCGAGCCCTACCTGCAGATCGCCCACCGCATGCTCGCCGCCGTTCACGCGGCCCGCGTGGCCGCGGTGGGGCGGGAAGCGGTGTGCGTGAGCCACCAACTCCCGGTGTGGACGCTGCGCCGCTTCCTCGAGGGCGAGCGACTGTGGCACGACCCGCGTCGCCGCCAGTGCAGCCTCGCCTCGCTGACCTCCCTGGTCTACGAGGGTGACACCCTCGTCGACCTGGTCTACTCCGAGCCGGCCGGCGCCTCCGACCCGAACGTCCACGGCGCATGAGAAAGGTGTTCCGGGCGACGGTCGCCGCGATCTGCGGTGCCGTCCTTCTCACCTCCTGCGCCACCGGGGACGACGCCGTCGCCACCGGGGGAACGTTCGACTTCGTCTCGCCCGGCGGGCAGACCCGCATCTTCTACGACCCCCCGGCCGACCGGGGCACCCTCGGTGAGCTCACCGGCGAGGACCTCATGAACGAGGGCGAGACCATCTCCCTCGACGACTACGAGGGCCAGGTCGTCGTGCTCAACGTGTGGGGCCAGTGGTGCGCGCCGTGCCGCAGCGAAGCCGACGATCTCGAGGAGGTCTACGAGGCCACCAAAGATCTCGGGGTGCAGTTCCTCGGCATCAACGTCCGCGACAATCAGCGCGACAAGGCCCAGGACTTCGTCACCGACCAGCGGATCGGCTACCCGTCGATCTACGACCCGCCGATGCGGTCGCTGCTCGCCCTCGGCCGCAACTACCCGACCTCGGTCGTGCCGACGACGGTCGTCCTCGACCGTGAGCACCGCGTGGCTGCGGTCTACCTGACCGAACTGCTCGCCGAGGACCTGCAACCGGTCGTCGAACGGGTCGCGGCGGAACCGGATTCGGAGCAGTAACAGTGATCCTTGCGTCGGGTGTCGGGGAGACCTTCCAGAACGCGGCCCTGTCGGGTCCGCTGCTGCTGGCGATGGGCGCGTGCCTGCTCGCCGGTCTCGTCTCCTTCGCATCGCCGTGCGTCGTGCCGCTCGTTCCCGGCTATCTGTCCTACCTCGCCGGAGTGGTGGGAGCCGAGGCCCCCGCCGTCACCGCCGAGCAGGCCGGTGCCCGCACCACGACCGTCCGCAGCGACGGCCGCCTCCGGGTGGCCGGTGCCGCCGGGCTGTTCGTCCTCGGATTCACCGTGGTGTTCGTCCTCGCGACGGCCTCGGTGTTCGGGGCGATCTCCGCGCTCGCCGTCAACCGCGAACTGCTCATGCGGATCGGTGGTGTCGTCACCATCGTGATGGGTCTGGTCTTCATCGGTCTCATCCCAGTCTTGCAGCGCGACACGCGTCCGGCGCCCCGGCGCATCTCGAACCTTGCGGGAGCCCCGCTGCTCGGCGCGGTGTTCGCGCTCGGGTGGACCCCGTGCCTCGGTCCCACCCTCGCCGGCGTCATCTCGCTCGCGGCGGGCACCGAGGGCACCACCGCGGCACGCGGGGTGACGCTGATCGTCGCCTACTGCCTCGGCCTCGGGTTGCCGTTCGTCGTGCTCGCGCTCGGTTCGGCGCGGGCGCTGCGCGGGGTGGGCTGGCTGCGCACCCACGCGCGGACCGTGCAAATCGTCGGTGGCCTGATGCTCATGGCCGTCGGCATCGCTCTCGTCACCGGTGCGTGGGACCTGTTCGTGTCCTGGGTCCGTGACTCGTTCATCTCGGAAGTGACTCTGCCCGTATGACCGCGACACACACCCCGACCCCCGCACCGCAGCCGTCGCCTCCGCCGCGACAGGCCGCGTTCGGACGTGCCACGGCCTTCGTGCGGAACACCTGGCGCGGCCTGACGTCGATGCGGACCGCGCTGGTCCTGCTGTTCCTGCTCGCGCTCGCCGCGATCCCGGGCGCACTCCTGCCGCAGCGCAGCCTCAACACCCAGAAGGTCGACGAGTACATCGCGGCCCGGCCGACGCTCGGACCGATCATGGACCGCTTCGAGCTGTTCGACGTCTTCGGAAGCTTCTGGTTCACCGCCGTCTACGTGCTGCTGTTCGTCTCGCTGGTCGGCTGCATCCTGCCGCGCTGCGTCGAGCACTTCCACGCCCTGCGCACCCCGCCGGTCGCCGCGCCGCGCAACCTGCAGCGCCTGCCGCACCACACACAGACGATGGTGGCCGAGGCCCCCGCCGACGCCCTCGACCGGATCCAGAAAGAGCTGCGCGGTTGGAAGGTCGTGCGCCGCGAGGGCGGTGCCCGCGGGCGTGACGGCGAGGTGACCCTCTCCGCCGAGAAGGGTTATCTGCGCGAGGCCGGCAACCTGGTCTTCCACATCTCCCTCGTCGGGCTGCTCGTCGCCGTCGCCGCCGGCAAGCTCTTCGGTTACGAGGGGCAGCGCATCCTCGTCGCGAACGGTGAGGAGTTCTGCACCACCTCGCCCGCCTCCTTCGACTCGTTCCGCGCCGGCAGCACGCTCGACGGCACCGGTCTGAACCCCATGTGCGTGCGGGTGAACACCTTCGTCGCCGACTATCTCGACAACGGCCAGGCCGAGATGTTCACCTCCGACATCGAGTACCAGTACGGCGACGACCTCGTCACGAACACCTGGCGCGACGCGCAATTGAAGGTCAACCATCCGCTGCGGGTCGGCAGCGACCGCGTGTACCTACAGGGTCACGGTTACGCCCCGACCTTCACGGTCACCTGGCCGAACGGCGAGACCCGCACCGAAACGATGCAGTGGGCGCCCGACGACGCGACGACCTTCCTCAGCAGCGGCGCCATGCGCTTCGACCCGCCCGGTGGCATGTACCCCGACGCCGACGAGCGCCGGAAGAACCAGATCGCGATCGAGGGACTGTTCGCGCCGACGGCGTCCTTCCACGGCACGCTGCTCACATCGATCTTCCCCGCCCTGACGGACCCGGCTGTCGCCATCGACATCTACAAGGGCGACTCCGGTCTCGACACCGGCAACCCGCAGTCGCTGTTCTCGCTCAACAAGGAACTGATCAATCAGGGACGCCTCGTGAAGCAGGATCGTGTCAACCTGCGTCCGGGGGAGAGCGTGACGCTCGCCGACGGCACCGAGGTGCGATTCGACAAGGCCACCGACTTCGTCAACCTGCAGGTCTCCCACGACCCGGCTCAGCAGTGGGTGCTGGTCGCGGCGATCTTCATGATGGGCGGACTGCTCGTGTCGCTGCTGGTCAAACGACGCAGAGTGTGGGCACGCGCGTACCCGGACGGTACAGTGAGCGACGGCGAACGACGGACCGTAGTAGAGCTCGGCGGTCTCGCACGAACCGATCAGGCCGGATGGGGAGACGAGTTCGACCGACTGGTCGAGCGCCTTCTCGGCGACGATGCACCCTCCGCCCCGGCGGCACAGGAGAAGAAGAACTGATGACAGAGAACGACACCCTCGCGCAGTACAGCGACTGGGCCTTCGAATCGGCGTTCGCGGTGCTCGTGCTGGCTCTGCTGCTGCTCATCGCCGAGTACGCGACCCACCGGGCCGACGTCGTGGCGGAGCGGGAACGCGAACTCGTGGCCGCCGGAAGGCAGCAGGCCCCCGCCGAGCGCGCGACCGGGCCGGGACGGATCAACCAGACGCCGAAGCGCACCGTGTCGCAGCGTCTCGGCAACATGGGACGCGCGCTCGTCGTCGTGGTCGCGGGCCTGCAGCTCGCCTCGATCGTCCTGCGTGGGCTGGCCACCGAGCGGTTCCCGCTCGGCAACATGTACGAGTTCGTCTCGATGGCGTGCACCGCCGCGGTGATCTTCGGGCTGATCGTCCTCCGCAAGCCGGCCTACCGGATCATGTGGGTGTACCTGGTGGTCCCCGTATTGATCCTCATGTTCCTCGCGGCGACGGTGTTGTATGCCGACGCCGCTCCCGTGGTGCCGGCCCTCCGATCGTTCTGGCTGCCGATCCACGTGACGATCATCAGCGTCGGCAGCGGCATCTTCCTCGTCTCGGGTGTCGCGAGCGTGCTGTTCCTGCTGCGCATCCGCTTCCCGAAGGGCGAGGAGCGCAGCGGTGTGTTCGCGGCGATCGCCGAGCGGCTGCCCGACGCGCAGACCCTCGACCGGCTCGCCTACCGCACCACGATCATCGGCTTCCCGCTGTTCGGCGCCGGCATCATCCTCGGGGCAATCTGGGCCGAGGCGGCGTGGGGACGCTTCTGGGGCTGGGACCCGAAGGAGACGGTCTCGTTCATCTCGTGGGTCATCTACGCCGCCTATCTGCACGCGCGTGCGACCTCCGGCTGGCGGAACACCCGCGCAGCGTGGATCAACATCGTCGGCTTCGTCACGGTGCTGTTCAACCTGTTCATCATCAACATGGTCGTGTCGGGCCTGCACTCGTACGCCGGGCTCAACTGAGGCTGCTATCGTCGCGCCGTCGTCCGTGACAGTCGACGGGGGGAGAACGCGGTGAATGGGGCCGGTAACGGGTCGTCGGGGCTCGACGGACACGCATTGGACGCGACGGCGCTGGACTCGTCGCTACTTGTACGTCCGGTCGCCGCGCCGCCGCGGAAGGGCTGGCGGCGGGTCGTCTACCGGGCGACCGGTGGTCGCGTGCACGTGGGGGAGAGTTCCCGGCAGCAACGCAAGGAGGAATCGGCCGAGCGGGTGCGTGCACCGCTGCACGGCTGCCATCGGATCGCCCTGCTGAGTCTCAAGGGCGGGGTGGGCAAGACGACCACCACGGTCACGCTCGGCTCGACCTTCGCGGAGCTGCGTGGCGATCGGATCGTCGCGGTCGATGCGAATCCGGACCGCGGGACGTTGAGTCAGAAGGTGGCCGAACAGACGCCGGCCACGGTGCGCACGCTGCTGCGCGATCAGTCGCTGCTCGAGACATATGCGGACGTGCGCGCCTACACCTCGCAGAACACGCATCGTCTCGAGGTGCTCGCCTCGGACACCGATCCGGCGGTCTCGGAGGCCTTCAGCGCCGACGACTACGAACGGACGTGGGGTCTTCTCGAGCGGTTCTACAGCATCGTGCTCACGGATTGCGGGACCGGGCTCATGCACTCCGCTATGACCGCGATCCTCGAGAACGCCGACACGCTGGTCGTCATCAGTTCCGGTTCGGTGGACGGCGCCCGCAGCGCGTCGGCCACGCTCGACTGGCTCGACGCGCACGGCTATCGCGAACTCGTCGAGCGGTCGGTGGCCGTCGTCAACGCGGTGCGGCCGAGGTCGGGCAAGGTCGACCTCGACCTCGTGGTGCGACACTTCGAACAGCGGTGCCGCGCGGTCCACGTCCTGCCTTTCGATCCCCACCTCGAAGAAGGGGCGGAGATCGACCTGGACCGGTTGCAGTCGGGTACGCGGCGCGCCCTGCTCGGACTCGCCGCGGATATCACCGACGGTTTCGCCGCGCGGTGACAGACCGCTCGGCGTAACGCGAACGGTCAGTCGCCCCGCTCCTGATCGGACTCGCCGGTGCCGTCGCCACTCCGGCGGCGGTGCACCTCGCGATCGACCTTCCACAGGAAGTCGGGATCGTCGTCAGGCCCCATCACGCGGGACGGCGGACGAGATGTGGGACCGTACGCCTTCCACAGCAGGACGGCGAGTGTCACCGCACCGATGAGTGCCAACAGATAGAGCACGTTGCACCTCCTGACCGTGGTGGTGCCGGACGAGGACGTGCCCTCGCCGTGCACCTCCGGGCCGCGGCGACCGCAGACCGGTTCGTCCACATTCTAGGTGGGAGGAACCCGGTCCGGCACGTGGGTTCCGCGGGTGGTCGGCCGGGATCCGGCAGGTGTACGCCGGAGGTGCGGATTCTGCTGTCTCGGATCAGCGTGTCGCTTCGGTCGTGAGGGAGCGGAGAAGCGCCAGGACCTCGGACTCACGGAAGCGGCGATGGCCACCGGGGGTCCGCAGCGAGCCCAATCGGCCGGCGTGGGCCCACCGGGTGACGGTCTTGGGATCCACATGGAACAGTGCCGCCACCTGGCCCGGGGTCAGCAGGGATTCCTTCGCGCCGTTGAAAGTGGGTGCGCTCATTGCGAATGTCCTCCCGGTTGTCGTGATCGTGTTGTTCGACGCGATCGAGTTGTTCGATCGGGATGTCCAAGCCCATGGTGGCACCGATACCCCTGGTTGCTCGAACGGTCTACGGTTGGTAAAGCGGAAGTAATAGACAAAACGGACGGATGTCCGACTTACGGAAATCGACGCGGAGCTCGTCGTCCGGGCGGCCGGTTAACCTGGAGTGGTGAACGACGAACGCCGGAACGAACCCTCGGATACCCCCTCCCAGCGCACTCCACACCCTCACGGTGAGGGCGCCACGGCCGCCGACGGTCAGGCGGGGGCCGGGTCTCTGATCCGGGACGTCGCGTTGTACTCGGTGGCCCGACTCGCCCTCGTGGTCGTGCTCACTCTGCTCATTCTCTACGTTCCTCGGGCATTCGGGGTGGAAATCCCCCTCCTCGTCGCGGCCCTGTTCGCCGTGCTCATCGCCCTGCCCGTCTCGCTCGTGCTCTTCGCGTCGCTTCGGCGTCGCGTCAACGTGGGCATCGCCGCGGTCGATGAGCGTCGGCGCACCGAACGCGCGGACCTCGAGAAGCGCATGCGCGGCGAGAACGGGCGGTGACGGCGACCGGTGCGGTCGTCGACCGCAGCGCACCCCGGGACTGGGTCGACAACGCGGTCCGGCTCATCGAGGCCGACGCCCAGCGCAGCGCCGACACCCACCTGCTCCGCTACCCCCTCCCCGCGGACTGGGGCATCGACCTGTACTTGAAGGACGAGTCGACGCACATCACGGGCAGCCTCAAGCACCGTCTCGCGCGCTCGTTGTTCCTCTACGCCCTGTGCAACGGCTGGATCCGTGAAGGGACCCCGATCATCGAGGCGTCGTCCGGGTCCACCGCGGTCAGTGAGGCGTACTTCGCGCGACTCCTCGGCCTCGACTTCGTCGCCGTCGTACCGCGCCGCACCTCACCGGCGAAGGTCGCGCTCATCGAGGCGCAGGGCGGCCGGTGCCACTACATCGACCGCCCGCCCGAGATCTACACCGAGGCTCAGCGGCTCGCCGACGAGCTCGGGGGCTGCTTCATGGACCAGTTCACGAACGCCGAGCGGGTCACCGACTGGCGGGGCAACAACAACATCGCCGAGAGTATCTACTCGCAGATGCGTCTCGAGCGTCATCCCGTGCCGGAGTGGATCGTCGTCGGCGCCGGAACCGGCGGCACGAGCGCGACCCTCGGCCGCTACATCCGCTATCGCCGTCACCGGACACGGCTGGCGGTCGTCGACCCGGAGAACTCGGCGTTCTTCGGCGGGTTCGAGACGGGATCGGCCGACTACACGACCGGCATGCCCTCGCGTATCGAGGGGATCGGACGTCCGCGCGTCGAGCCGTCCTTCGTGCCCGAGGTCGTCGACCGGATGGTGCGGGTGCCCGACGCGGCGTCCATCGCCGCCATGCGGCACGCGAGCACCGTGCTCGGACGTCGGGTGGGCGGCTCGACCGGCACGAACCTCTGGGGAGCCTTCGGCCTGATCGCCGAGATGCTCGCGGAGGGCCGTGAGGGCAGCGTCGTGACGTTGCTGTGCGATGGCGGCGAGCGCTACGCCGACACTTATTTCTCCGACGAGTGGGTCGCTGCCGAGGGGATGGACCTCGCAGGGCCGCTCGCGGTGCTGGAGAAGTTCGCGACCACCGGCGGCTGGTGCCGGTAGAGCCTTCACCACCTGCGCAGATTCCGTTTCTGTCAATCGTCGTTGACGTGCCCTCGGTGTCAACCTATATTGACAACATGAGTGAAGCCACCACCCTCGCCGCTGCCGCCGCGAGCTCCGATCCCGCAGTGGGCCTGCGCGCCGTGCGTGCCCTGCGCCGGCTGCTGGAACGGCTCGAGGAGGTCCAGGTCACGAATGCCCGTGAGCGAGGTTGGTCCTGGCAGGCCATCGCCGACGAGCTCGGTGTCAGCCGCCAGGCGGTCCATCAGAAGCACAATCGGAAGCGCAGGTGATCGACATGTTCGAACGATTCGCCGACGGTGCCAGGTCCGCCGTTGTCGCAGCGCAACAGGAGGCGATCCGGGTGTGCGATCCCCGGATCGAGGCGTCGCACCTGCTCATCGGGGCCGCTGTCGCTGCGGACGAACCGCTGCGGGTCCTGCTCGCAGAGGAAGGTCTCACGGTCGACGGGCTCCGCTCCGACCGGGCCGCCCGCACCGCCGACGCCCCGCTCGGTGACGAGGACGCCGCGGCGCTCGAAGCGATCGGGATCGATCTCGATGAGGTCCGGAGCCGTCTCGAAGCGGCCTTCGGCAAGGGGGTGCTCGACGGGAAGAGCGCCGATCGGCGGGGCGTCGCGAACCGGCTCGGTCACATCCCGTTCGACCGGGCGGCGAAGAAGTCGCTCGAACTCGCGCTGCGGGAGGCCATCGCACGCCGCGAACGGGTCATCCGTCCCGAACACATCCTGCTCGGACTGCTGCGCAGCGACGATCCGGCGACCGGCGCCCTCGTGGAAGCGCACGTGCCGCGCGCGCAGCTCCGTCAGCGTCTGAGCGGCCACCTCGACGCCGCTGCCTGAGGTCGTCGAGCCTTCGGGTGGTTACCGGGTCGGCTGCGCGGGGGCGACGGCGAGCGGACGCCCGGCGACGAGCGGGACGACCGTCGCCGCGACGAGCAGCAGCGTGCCGACCGCGATCGTCGCGAACGGCCACCACTGACGATCCGATGTCGCCGTGACCTCCGCAGCCTGCGTGTCCGTAGCGGCCGGCGCGGTGCGCGGCAGCGCTTCGGTGGCCGACCGGACGTTGTCGGCGATGCCACCGACGACGTCGGCCACCGGCCCCACACCGTCGACCAGCTGTCCGGTGCCGTCCGTCAGGGCTCGGCCACCGTCGTCGAGGAGAACGAGGCCATCGCGGAGCTGTCGCGAGCCGTCGGCGGCCTGCGCCATGCCCGCAACGAACTGCGCGTTCGGATCGGTGAGTTCGTAGGCGAGCTGCCGTGCGCCGTCGCGCAACTGCCCGAGCTGGGCGAGGGTGTCCGGTCCGAGGCCCTGCGTGTCGAGGGTCTCGACGAGCCCGCGCAGTCGGCCGGCCGCGCCCTGCGAGACCGGATCTGCAGACGCACCGAGCGTGTCGGCGACAGCTGCGAGTTGCGCGGTGACGTCGCCCTGCATCTCCCCGAAACCGGAGAGCCGGTCGACCACCTCGTCGACGCCACCGCTCACCTGGCGGGCACCGTCGCCGAGCATGTCGACACCGCCGTCGAGTTGTCCGAGACCGTCGGCGAGCTGCTCCCCGCCGTCACGGGCCTGCCGGAGACCGTCGGAGAGCTGGTGGGCACCGTCGTCGAGCTGGGTGCTGCCCTCCGTCAGCTGACCGACCCCGCCGTCGAGCACCGACAGCGGAAGTCCGGCCCGCTGCAGATTGCTCCGCGCCTCGTCGACGCCGTCCGCAGAGGGACTCGGCTCTTCCGAGACGGTCGCGACCGTCGTCTGGGGGCGGTCGAGCCAGGCGAAGACCGAACCCGTGCCCACGAGGAGCAGACCGGCTACAGCGAGAAGCAGGGGGAGAAGACGTGAACGCACGCCGGCCGACGCTACCGTCCGTCGCTGAGAGGCCCCTGAGGGGGAGGGGCGATCCCGGATGGGCCCGATTTGCCCGTTACGAGACCGAGTTCGGTGTGCCACAGTGGCACCATGATTTCTCTGATACTGCGGTTGATCATCAACGCGGTCGGTCTGTGGCTCGCGGTCGAGCTGGTCGACGGGATCGACTTCACCGATCCCGCAGGCACCTCCGACACGACCCGCAAGGTCATCTCGCTCGTCGTGCTGGCCGCCATTTTCACCGTCGTCAACGCACTCGTGAAGCCGCTGGTGAAGCTGCTGTCGCTGCCGCTGGTGATCCTCACCCTCGGGCTCTTCCTGCTCGTCGTCAACGCGCTGATGCTCATGCTCACCGCGTGGCTGAGCGGATTCACCGAGTACGGCCTCACGATCGACGGTTTCTGGGCGGCGCTGTGGGGCGGCGTGATCATCGCGATCGTCAACTTCGTCCTCGGCCTGGTCGTCCCGGACCGCGACTGATCCCGTCCGCCCGCGACCCGGTCCGCCGCGCCCGCGTCATGGTCAGCCGAAGGCCAGCGCGGGCGCGGTGGCTACCGCCCACACGAGCATCGCGACACCCGAATCGCTGAGCGCCGGGATCAGCGCGAGACCGAGGGCACCGGCCCGCACCGGTTTGTGCGCGCGGACCGCGAACGGTGCGGCGAGGAAGCCGGCGAGCGCCCACGGCGTCGCCGCGACCAGCACGAGCGACATCACGAACGGCACGACGACCAGCACCAGGTGGAGCGTGCGGGTCCTCGGGTCGCCCAGCTTGACCGCCAGGGTCCGCTTGCCGGTCTCCGCGTCGGTGGCGATGTCGCGGAGATTGTTCGTCACCAGGACGGCCGTCGAGATCGAGCCGACGGCGACCGCGCAGGCCAGACCCACCCAGTCGACGCGACCGGCCTGAACGAACTGGGTGCCGAGCACCGCGACCAGCCCGAAGAACACGAAGACGCCGATCTCACCGAAGCCGCTGTAGCCGTACGGGTTCTTTCCGCCGGTGTAGTACCAGGCCCCGGCGATGCAGACCGCGCCGACGAGCACGAGCCACCAGGCGGTCGTGACGGCGAGAGCGAGTCCCGCGACGGCCGCGATGCCGAAGCACACGAACGCCGCGCGCTTGACAGCGCCGGGGCTCGCCGCCCCCGAACCCACGAGCCGCATCGGGCCGACCCGCTCGTCGTCGGTGCCGCGGATGCCGTCGGAGTAGTCGTTGGCGAAGTTCACGCCGATGATCAGTCCGAGCGCGACGACCAGTGCCAGCAGCGCCTTCCACCACACGGCCTCACCGAGCCACGCCGCAGCGCCCGTGCCCGCCAGGACGGGTGCGATCGCGTTGGGGAGGGTGCGCGGACGAGCGCCTTCGAGCCATTGACCAGCCGTTGCCATGGATCGATCTTCGCACCCGGGCCTGCCTGCCGCGTCGTGCGCACCCCGTCAGGAGAAGCGCGAGACGAGGGCGCGGCGATCGACCTTGCCCGGTCCACGCAGCGGCAGCGTGTCGACGACCTGCAGCTCACGCGGCGCAGCAGTGGGATCGAGCGTGGCCTCGACGTGGTCGCGGAGTTCGGCGAGCGTCGGCGTCGCGCCGGGGACGGGCACGACGACCGCCGCGACGCGCTGACCGAGCCGGGCGTCGGGCAGACCCACCACCGCGACCTCCCGGACGGCCGGGTGCTCGACGAGCACGGCTTCGACCACCTGGGGGACCACGGTGAGCCCACCGGTCGAGATGGCCTCGTCGAGCCGTCCCAGGATGCGCAGGACCCCGTCGTCGAGCATGCCCGCGTCGTCGGTGCGGAACCAGCCGGGTTCGGCGAAGGCAGGATGGTCGGGCAGGTTCCGGTAGCCCGAGGCGAGCGTGGCGCCGCCGAGCCACACCCGCGAGTCCCCGTCGACGCGCACGTACACGCCGTCGAGCGGCACGCCGTCGTAGACGCAGCCGCCGCAGGTCTCGCTCATGCCGTAAGTGCGCACGACGGTGATGCCGGCCGCGCGGGCGCGGTCGAGGATTGGCACGGGAGTCGCGGCCCCACCGAGCAGGATCGCGTCGAGGCGGGCAAGCGCCGCGGTGGCGTCGGGATGGTCGAGGGCCTTGACCAGCTGCGTGGGAACCATCGAGCTGTACCGGCGGGGGCCCGGCACGGCGTCCACCGCCGCCGGCAGATCCGCAGGATCGAAACCGGCGGACACGTCGACGACGACGGGTTCGGTTCCGGAGAGCAGGCTGCGCAGCAGCACCTGCATGCCCGCGATGTGATGGGCGGGCAGGGCCAGGAGCCACGAGCCCGTCCCGCCCAGTCGGGCGTGGGTGGCGTCGCCGCTCGCGCGCAGCGCCTGCGCGGACAACATGGCACCCTTCGGGGTCCCGGTCGTGCCGGAGGTCGCGACCACCAGTCCCACGCCGTCCGCGACGGGTTCACCGGGGCTCAGTGCGGCGGTGAGTCGGAGCGTCTCCCGCTCGTCCCCGGCGGGGACGGGGAGCAGAGCCGGTCCGTCACCGTCGAGCATGCGCTGCAGGGTGGGCAGCACGGAGCGGACGGCGGACCCGGCAGGGACGGGCAGGAGCTCGAGTGTGGTCACAGATCGTATTGTGTCGTGTCCCATCCGCCTGCCTCGAGCTGGCGGCGGACCCGGTCCACATCGTCGGGCGACGGCATGTTGTTGGTGATCTTGCTGATCAGGACCGCGATGTCGATGCGGTTGATCGAGAGGTCACCGTCCTCGACCAAGGTGTCGGCGACCTGGGCGACCTCCTCGTCGGACAGGCGCCGCGCGAGCAGTGCGAACAGGGGTACGTAGTCCTGTTCCGGTACCCCTTCGGGGTAACCGGCGCGGAGCCACTCGACGATGGAAGCGAGAAACGGCGGGAGAGCCACCCGTCACTCCGATCAGAAGATGTCGATGCCGAACGTTCCGGCGAGGAAATCGGACGCCAGCAGGAGGATTCCCGCCAGGATCGCGCAGGCGACCACGGCGAAGCACAACACCGCAGCGGCCCGCGCCACGGGAGTCGGTATGCCGTCGCTGCCCCGACCGGTGTCGAGCGCGCGGACCCCCAGGGCGAACAAGGAGGGCAGGCCGGCGCCGAGCAGCAGGCCCACGAGAACGACCTGCCAGAGGGAATCGAGGGTGTGCGTCAACAGGTTCACAAGCGTCCTTCCCTGCTGACCGTTTCGGAGGCACCCGGCGCCGAGGCGAGCTTGTCGTCCCAGTCGGCGGTGACATTGGAGGCGTCGACGGGCTGCCGGCGCGAGCGCACCCACATGAACAGGGCCAGGGCGCACAGGATTGCGAACACGACGAGCACGCCGGACATGCCGCCGATGAGGTGGGCGAGCGCCCAGCAGATCGCTCCGACGACCGCGGCGCACGGCAGGGTGATGACCCACGCGACGACCATCCGTCGCGCCACCGACCAGCGCACCTCGGCGCCCTTGGTGCCCAGACCCGTTCCGAGGATCGACCCCGTGGCGACGTGCGTGGTCGACAGCGGCAGACCGAAATGGCTCGAGGTGAGGATGATGGCGGCCGACGACGACTCGGCGGCCAGGCCCTGCGGCGGGGCGATCTCGACGAGGCCCTTGCCCAGCGTGCGGATGATGCGCCAGCCACCGAGATAGGTGCCGAGTGCGATCGCGACGGCACAGGCGACCTTCACCCAGAACGGCATCTCGGTGTCGGCGGTGATGGTGCCGTGGGCGACGAGGGCCAGGAAGATCACGCCCATCGTCTTCTGCGCGTCGTTGGTGCCGTGCGCGAGGGACATCAGGGACGCCGTGCCGATCTGTCCCAGCCGGAAGCCGCGGTCGCGGTGCTCGGTGGCGACCGGTCGGGTCAGGCGGTGCATCGACCAGATGCCCACCGTGGACACCAGCGCCGCGATGACGGGCGCGAGCACGGCGGGAAGCAGGACCTTGCCCAGGACTCCGTCCCACACGACGCCCTGGACACCGATCGACGCCAGTGCAGCGCCGACGAGACCGCCGAACAGGGCGTGCGACGAACTGGACGGCAGACCGAACAGCCAGGTCGAGATGTTCCAGAGGATCGCTCCGACCAGACCGGCGAAGACGATGAGCAACAGATCGGTACCGCCGACGGTGTCGAGGTCGACGACACCCTTCGCGACGGTCGCGGCGACTTCCACGGACAGGAAGGCGCCGACGAGGTTGAGAGTCGCGGACAAAGTGACCGCGGTCTTGGGTTTGAGGGCGCCGGTGGCGATGGATGTCGCCATGGCATTGCCGGTGTCGTGGAAGCCGTTGGTGAAATCGAAAGCGAGGGCAGTGACGACCACCACCAGGAGCACGACGAACTCTGCGGTCACGTCTGTCGATTGTGGGGTAGCGGGCAGGTGAATGTACAGCGACGGGGATGTGAATTCTGCGTCTCGCCGTCACACCCGACCGGTTCTTTCGGACTCCGACCATGAGCGGAGTGCAGAGCAGACCGCACGGCTTGTGTGCAAGATCACCGGCGTCGCGCGACTGCCTCCGGCCGTGCCCGGGTACCTCCGTTCGTCAACGGAGGTCGCGCCGCAAGGGATGGTCCTCGGGGATCTGCACCAGGACGATCGGGATCCCCTCGGGATCCGCGATCCACAGCTCGCGCAGTCCCCACGGCTCCTGCTTCGCACCCCGGACGATGCGCACGCCCTTCAACGCCAGTTCGGCCTCGGCGTCGTAGACGTCGCGCACCTGGAGCCACAGGGCGCCGTGGAACATTTCGTCGCTGTCGTCGGATCGGCCGTGCGCGGCGATCTCGATGAGCGACTGCCCCGCGAAGAAGACGGTTCCGCCGGGATACTCGCGGGCGATCGCCAGTCCCAGCGTCGAACCGTAGAACTCGAGGGCGGCCTCGGGGTCGCGCGGACGGAGGATGGTGCGGCTGCTGAGGATCTCCACGGTCACTGCTCCTCGGCCGGGCAGGCCTCGTGATGGCGGCGGCCGTGCGTGCGCCGCGATTCCTTCATCTCGGCCTCGAACAGATGGCGCCGGCCCTCCACGAGTTCGTCGCGCACCTGCTTCTCGAACGTGCGGAAGTCCGACCAGTAGCCGTCGTCGAACTCCTCGACGAGCTGGAAGGTCCAGCGACCCTCGGCGATGTTGCGTCCGATGATCTCGGTGCCGAGTCGCTCGGCGATCTCGTCGTGCCCGGCCTCGCGGAACAACTCCTCGGCGTCGCCGGTGAGCAGATCGGCGCGGCCCATCAGCTGGTGGAAGGCATAGAGATGGCCTCGCGCCTGCTCGACGGTCTCGAGGGCCTCGGACAGTTTGCCGGTCGCTTTCACAGTGGCGTCGGAGACGCTTTCCGGGCGGGTGTGGGCGGTTCGCGGACTCTGGCGATCGGTCATGTCCCACAGTGTGCCCGAGAGCACACGGTTCGAACGTAACTGAACATATGTGTTTGACGAAGCTTTCGATGGGACATTACTGACGGCAACGGTGCCCATGACAGCGCCGGCCTGCCACAGCGGATCCGACACAGCCGTTACCGCGGCTGCGCGGCACCGCCGACAACGAGTGAGGAGAACTGCCATGGCGACCGACTACGACGCTCCCCGCACCACCGACATCCTGGGCGGCGGTGGCACTGCCCTGGACGAGCTGGACATCAAGCCCACCGCGGCCGCCGACACCGACGAGGGCGAGATCCTCGAGTCCCTCGACCTGCCCGGCGCCGACCTCTCGGCACTGTCGGCGGAGGAGCTCTCGGTGCAGGTCCTGCCGAAGCAGTCGGACGAGTTCACCTGCATGGGCTGCTTCCTCGTCCAGCACCACAGCCGTCGCGCGACGAGCGCCGGCGAGCAGGCCTACTGCCGCGACTGCGTCTGACCTTCCGTCGGACGACCCCTCCCTGCGCGGCGAACCGGGCTTTGCACCTGCTGTAGCAGGGGCGAAGTCCGGTTCGTCGCGTCAGGATCAGTAGTAGTGCGGGTAGGGCGACCAGTCGGGCTCGCGCTTCTCGAGAAAAGCGTCGCGACCCTCGATCGCTTCGTCGGTCATGTAGGCCAGACGCGTGGCCTCGCCCGCGAACAACTGCTGACCGACGAGGCCGTCGTCCTGCAGGTTGAAGGCGTACTTGAGCATGCGCTGCGCCTGCGGCGACTTGCCGTTGATCTTCTGCGCCCACTCCAGCGCGACGTTCTCGAGCTCGTCGTGGTCGACGACCTTGTTCACCGCACCCATGTGGTGCATCTCCTCGGCCGTATAGGTGTCGCCGAGGAAGAAGATCTCCCGCGCGAACTTCTGGCCGACCATCTTGGCGAGGTAGGCGCTGCCGTAGCCCCCGTCGAAGCTGCCCACGTCGGCATCGGTCTGCTTGAAGCGGGCGTGCTCACGGGAGGCGAGCGTCAGGTCGCACGTGACGTGCAGGCTGTGACCGCCACCGGCGGCCCAGCCGTTGACCACAGCGATGACGACCTTCGGCATGAACCGGATCAGCCGCTGGACCTCGAGGATGTGCAACCGGCCCGCGCGGGCCTTGTCGACGGTGTCGGCGGTCTCGCCGCTCGCGTACTGGTAGCCGCTACGGCCACGGATCCGCTGGTCGCCGCCGGAGCAGAACGCCCACCCGCCGTCCTTCGGGCTCGGGCCGTTGCCCGTGAGCAGCACGACGCCCACGTCGGAGGTGGTCCGCGCATGATCGAGCACGCGGTAGAGCTCGTCGACGGTGTGCGGACGGAAGGCGTTGCGCACCTCGGGGCGATCGAACGCGACGCGGACCGTGCCCTGCGTGACGTGTCGGTGATAGGTGATGTCGGTGAGGTTCTCGAACCCGGGTACCGGGCGCCACAATTCTGGATCGAAGGTCACCTCGTCACCATAAAGGGCCGGACATCTCGGCGACGTGCGCTGCCGCCCGATAACGTGCACAACCATGACCGAGCAGACCGATCCCCGCGACGACTACGAACACCACGGCGGATTCCCGGTCTACGAACCGGTGAAGGCGGGGCCGAACTACGGTCGCCTCGTCGAGACCTTCCGGCGTCTGCAGGATCTGATGGTCTCCACGAACCCGCCGGACGAGGTCGTCGACCGCGCGATCGAGCAGACCGAGGCACTCGTCGGCCTGCTCGCCGAGCACGCCGTGCCCGAGGGCCGCTCGCCCGCCGGATTCAACGTCGACCTGCCCGGACGCGGCAGCGCGCTGCTGCTGCCGTGGACGATCGAGAAGTACGGACCGGACGGTGTCCGTGAGCGCGGCGTCTTCCGCCGCTACCACCTCGGAGGCAACGGGGCCGCGCACGGCGGCACGCTGCCACTGCTGTTCGACGACCTGTTCGGCATGGTCATCCACGCCAACGGCCGCCCGATCGCCCGCACCGCCTATCTCCACGTCGACTACCGCAGGATCACTCCGATCGAGACCGAACTCGTCGTCGACGGCTGGGTGGACCGCGTGGACGGTCGCAAGGCCTTCTGCAAGGCCGAACTGCGCGATGTCGACGGCAACCTCCTCGCCGACTGCGAGGCGCTGATGGTCCAGTTGCTGCCGGGCCAGCCGTGACCTCCCTGCCCCTCCCGTCCGCGCTGCCCCTCCCGTCCGCGGACGAGTTGCTCGACGGGGCAGTCGTCGTCTCGCTGCCCATGCGCGTCCGGTTCCGCGGCATCACCGAACGCGAGGTGCTGCTGCTGCGCGGACCCGCCGGGTGGGGCGAGTTCGGACCGTTCCCCGAATACGGCGACGACGAGGCGGCGCACTGGTTGCAGTCGGCGATCGAAGCCGCCTGGCATGGCCATCCGGCTCCGCGCCGCTCCCGGATCGCGGTCAACGCGACCGTGCCCGCCATCGGCCCGGAGCGCGTCCCCGAGGTGCTCACCCGGTTCCCCGGCGCGCGCACCGCGAAGGTGAAGGTCGCCGAAACGGGCCAGGATCTCGCGCAGGATGTCGCTCGCGTCCGGGCCGTGCGCGAACACGTGCCCCACGTCCGGATCGACGCGAACGGCGGCTGGAGCGTGGACGAGGCCGTCCGCGCCCTCACGGCGTTCACCGCCGACGGTCCGCTCGAATACGCCGAGCAGCCGTGCGCGACCGTCCCCGAACTCGTCGAGGTGCGCCGGCGACTGCCCGGGGTGCGCATCGCGGCGGACGAGAGCATCCGCCGCGCCGAGGATCCCCTGCGGGTCGTGCGGGCCGGGGGAGCGGACGTCGCCGTCGTGAAGGTCTCGCCGCTCGGTGGGGTCCGACGCCTCGTCGCGCTCGCCGACGAACTCGCCGGGCACGGCGTCGAGGTGGTCGTCTCGAGCGCCCTCGACTCCGCGGTGGGGATCGCCACCGGTCTCGCGGCGGCAGCCGCCCTGCCCGACCTCCCGTACGCCTGTGGGCTGGGCACGGGTGGCTTCTTCGAAGCCGACGTCGCGCCGGCTCTGCACATGTCCGACGGAGCGCTCGATGTCGTCGCGGTCGAGCCCGAACCCGCGCGGCTCGACGCGCTGCGGGCCGATCCCGATCGAGTCGAGTGGTGGTGCGAGCGGGTGCGTCGGTGCCGTACGGTGCTCGCCGGACGCGGACTGTGACGACCTCGCCGGACGCGGACTGTGACGGCACGGAATCGTCGTATATCGTTCCCCGCGTCCCAACGGTCACAAGTGTCACATCTACGGAGGCAGTGAAAGTGGTTGCAGCTCTGGGCGATGCCCTCCTCGGCGCCGACAAGTTCCCGGCGGTCAAGGCAGACGTCGAAGCCCTGATCGATGCTGAGGTGTCGGACAAGAAGGGTGCGTCCGGTCTCGCCCTCAAGGGTGGCTACGCAGCAGTGAAGAAGGTCGGCCCGGGCATCGTGCCGGGTGCCGTCGAAGGTCTGCTGCCCGAATTCGTCGAGAAGCTCCAGCCGTTCTGGGTGGAGTACGCAGGCAACGGTTCGTTCGCGGACTTCCTGGTCGCCCGCGGCGAGGTCGTCGCCGACGCTCTCCTCGGCGTGACCGACGAGCGCATCGCCGGCACGTCGAAGTCCGGCGTCAAGAAGGTCTACGACTCGCTGCGCCCCTCGGCCAAGAAGCACGTCGTCGAGGCCCTGCCGCGCCTGGGTGATCTCATCCAGAAGCACGCCGGCTGAGCCGACACCAGCGACATCCGGACGTCGCGGTCCCGAACCGGTTCGCCGGTCGGTACCGCGACGTTCGTCGTTCGAGGGGGTCGTTCGAGGGGTCCGTCAGTAGACGGGCTCCCCGTACTTCCAGTAGCCGATGAAGGTCACCGCCGCACGGTCCCAGCCGCACTCGCGCACGAGATGGCGGCGCACGCCGGTCGCGAGCGACGACTCGCCCGCGACGAACGCGTGGGCCGAATCCGACGAGGGCGTCGACTCCCGCACCGCGTCGACGACGAGACTGCCCGGAACCGCCTCGCCATCCGTCCTGATCACCGGATGCACCCGCACGTTCTCGCCCGTCGGCAGATTCTGGGCGCTGAGATCGTCCGGGTGCGGAACCTCGACGAAGACCTCCACGGCCGCGAACGGGTCGAGGGCAAGAATCGAGTCGAGGATGCCGACCACGGCGGGCACCGCGCTCTCGTCGCCGACGAGCAGCCACGACCGTGCTTCGTCGAGGGGCAGGTTGCTGATGCCCTCGTCGAGGATGCCGATCTCGTCGCCGGGCTGTGCCCGCTCCGCCCACGCCGAAGCCGGACCCAGATCGCCGTGCGACGCGAAATCGATCTCGATCTCTGAGGTCGGACCGAACAGCCCGGTGCCCGCAGGTCGCACACGGCGGAACGTGTAGTTCCGCAACACCGGACGCCGCTCCTCGGGCAGTTCCTGGTATTCGGGCCACCAACGGTCGTCGGTCGCGCCGGGAAGGGTCAGTTCCTGCTGATCCGGGGTGGGAAAGAACATGCGGAACCAGTGGTCGAAGCCCATCGGTGCGATCGAGTCGACGTCGTCGCCGCCCACGGTGATGCGCACGAAGGTCGGGCTGATGCGTTGGGCGGCGAGTACCTGCGCGCGCACCATCCGCCGCGACTCGGGCTTGAGATAGGGATTGCGCCGTGCGGTTCCGGTGCTCTTCGCCATACGGCCCTCCGAGGTTGCTCGGATGCCACCACTGACGACGTGCAGCATCCCGACGATCGTTCAGCGGAGCCTAACCTGTGCCGTCACCCGGGAGTGCCGGGCCGCTGCAGTCTCCGCACCGCGGGCGTCAGTCCCCATTCGGTCCGCCCCAACCGGCTCACCGCGCCGAGCGCGGCGAAGTCGGGGGCACCGTCCTCCGCCAGCACCTCCGGATCGACCGTCACGGCGAGGACGTCGCCCATCACGACGAACGAGTCGCCGATCTCGATCACACGGTGCAACCGGCACTCGATCGAGGCGGGTGCCTCCGCGACCCGCGGGGGCCGCACCCGCTCGCTCGGCTCGGCGTGCAATCCCACCTCGGTGAACTCGTCGATGTGGTGCGGGAACGCCGCCGACGAGGCGTTGACCTTCTCCATCAACGGCACGGTCGCGATGTTGATCACGAACTCGCCCGTCTGCTCGATGTTCCGCAGACTGTCCTTCCGTCCCACGGAGGTGAACTGCACGACCGGCGGGTCCGTACTCGCCACCGTGAAGAAGCTGTAGGGAGCGAGATTGAACACACCGTCCTCGGCCTCGGTGGACACCCACGCGATCGGTCTCGGCACGATTGTCGCGGTGAGAAGGCGGTAGAAGCGGCCGGGACTCGACTCGGCGGGATCGAAGACTGTGCGCACGGCCTCCATTCTGACCGCACCTGTACCCGGCCACACTTCCGGCGCAATTACCCTGGACTCCGTGAATCCGTCCACTGCCCAGGCCACTGCTGTCGTCGACGAACTCGCCCGGGGCGGTGTTCGGGACGTCGTGCTGTGCCCGGGCTCGCGCAACGCGCCGCTCGCCTTCGCGCTCCAGGCCGCCGACAGCGCAGGACGTCTGCGCCTGCACATGCGTATCGACGAGCGCACCGCCGGATTCCTCGCGATCGGCCTGGCCCTCGCATCGGGGCGTCCCGTCCCGGTCGTCATGACCTCCGGTACCGCCGTGGCCAACCTCGCGCCCGCCGTGCTCGAGGCGAACTACGCCCGCGTCCCGCTGGTCGTGCTCAGCGCCAATCGCCCCTACGAACTGCTCGGATCCGGTGCGAACCAGACCGTCGAACAGCTCGGGTTGTTCGGCAGCCAGGTGCGCGCCACCATCAGTCTCGGCCTCGCCGAAGGCATCGAGCAGAACAGCCAGTGGCGTTCGGCTGTCTCCCGCGTTCTCGCTGCCGCCCGCGGAACCCGATCGGGCAACGCCGGCCCGGTCCACTTCGACATCCCGCTGCGCGAACCGCTCGTGCCCGAGCTCGACGCGAAGGGCCCGGTGCCCGAGGGCCGCCCCGACGGCGATGCCTGGACCACCACGGTGAACGCCACCCTCGACGTCCCGCTCGAGATCGACCTGACCCCCGACACGATCGTCGTCTCCGGTCACGGTTCCGCCCACCGCCCCGAATTGTCCGGGCTGCCGACCGTCGCCGAACCCACCGCACCGTTGCACGGCATCCCGGTGCATCCGATGGCGCTGCCGCACCTGAAGCCGCGCCAGGCGATCATCACCGGACGGCCCACGCTGCACCGGCCGGTGTCGAACCTGCTCGCCGACCCCGCCGTCACCGTGTACGCGCTGACCACCGGCCCGCGCTGGCCCGACGTGTCGGGCAACGTCATCGCGACAGGCACCCGCGCCGTGGTGTCGGGAACACCCGACGAGGCGTGGCTCGAACGATGCCGCCAGCTGTCGGCGCACACCGACAAGGCCGTGCGCGCCCAGCTCGACGGGCATCCGAAGGCCACCGGACTGCACGTCGCGGCGGTCGTGACGGACTCGCTGAAGCCCTGCGACCAGCTGCTGCTCGGGGCATCGAACCCGGTGCGCGACGCGGCGCTCGTGAGCTACCCGAAACCCGACGTGAAGGTGCTGTCCAACCGGGGTGTCGCCGGGATCGACGGTACGGTCTCCACCGCCGTCGGTGCCGCACTCGCCTACGAGCAGGGACGGACCGTCGCGCTGCTCGGCGACCTGACCTTCCTGCACGACGCGTCGGGCCTGCTCATCGGGCCGTCGGAGCCGCGGCCGCAGAACCTCACCATCGTCGTCGCGAACGACGACGGCGGCGGAATCTTCGAACTGCTCGAACAGGGCGACCCGCAGTACGCGGGTGTTTTCGAGCGTGTCTTCGGCACTCCGCACGGTATGGACCTCGCGGCACTGTGTGCGGCCTACCGCGTCCCGCACGAGCTGGTGGATCTGCAGGGACTCGCGCTCGCCCTCTCGAACGACACGGCGCCGCCCGCGGGCATCCGTGTGGTCGAGGTCACCACCGATCGGGCCGGGCTGCGCGAATTGCACGCGGCGGTGCGGGCGCAGCTGTGAGCGGACCCGAGCGCGCGCGGCGCGCGGTTCTCATGGTCGCGGCGGCGATTTCCGCCCTCGCGGTGATTCTGTTCCTCGGCGCCCTCCGCAACGACCTCACCATCCGCTCCGACACGGGCACGGCCGTCGCGGAGGTGCTCTCGGCCGGCTCCGTGCGGTCCGCCGTGAGTTTCGTCACTCCTGACGGTGTGACGCACAATCCGGAGCTCGGCGTTCTGTACCCGACGGGGCTGACCACCGGGCAGCGGATCGCCGTCGAGTACGCCCGGAGTGATCCCGATCTCGTTCGTGTGACCGGTCGCGACGCCCGCGTCGCCCTGATCCCGACCGGATCGGTGATCGTCGTCACATGGTTGATCGCCACGCCGGTGCTGATCTGGCTGCGGCGGAGGGCGACTGCCGCACCCGCTGTCGCTCCCGACGTGAAGGATCGACAGCTGCAGGTGTGACGAACGAAACGTTCGTCGCGACTTCGTCCATCGGTCACCGAGCTCGCACCTGCTCGACTCGCAGGCTCGCCACGCTGTCGGCGTGCGAGTAGCCATCGTCGCGGAATCCTTCCTCCCGAACGTCAACGGCGTCACCAACTCGGTGCTCCGCGTCCTCGAGCACCTCGACCGCACCGGACACGACGCGTTGGTCGTTGCACCCGACACGGTCGCAGGCAGGCCACCTGCTCCGTCCGACCATCACGGGACACCCGTCCACCGCGTACCGGCGGTGCGCGTACCGAGGATCAGCTCCCTCCCGGTGGGCGTGCCCGGCCCGGAACTCCTTCCGGTGCTGCGCACTTTCGCGCCGGATGTGGTGCACCTCGCGTCCCCGTTCGTGCTCGGTGCCGGCGGTCTCGCCGCCGCGGGACGTCTCGACATTCCGACGGTCGCGATCTATCAGACGGACGTGGCCGGATTCGCCTCCAGCTACGGGCTCGGCCTCGCCGCGCGTGCGTCCTGGCGGTGGACTCGGCGCCTGCACCGCGGCTGCGATCTCACCCTCGCTCCCTCGACCTCCGCCGTGGACGACCTCGTGGCCCACGGCATCCCGCGCGTGCGGCGCTGGTCGCGGGGCGTCGACACCGACCGCTTCGCGCCGTCCCGGCGGGACGAGGACCTGCGCTCCTGCTGGTCGCCGGACGGCCGTCCGATCGTCGGTTTCGTGGGACGCCTCGCGCCCGAGAAGCACGTCGAGCGGCTCGCGATCCTCGCCCACGACCCGCGGCTGCAGCTCGTCGTCGTCGGCGACGGTCCCGAACGGTCGCGGCTCGAACGTCAGCTGCCGTCGGCCGTGTTCACCGGGCAGCTGGGGGGCGAGGAACTGGCCCGCGCCCACGCGAGCCTCGACGTCTTCGTCCATCCCGGCGAACACGAGACCTTCTGCCAGGCCGTGCAGGAAGCCCTGGCGAGCGGGGTCCCGGCGATCGTGCCGGACGCGGGCGGACCACGCGACCTCGTCGCCCACTGCCGCAACGGTTACCGCTTGCCGGTGGACCGCTTCGTCGAATTGCTGCCCCGAGCCGTCGATGCGCTGCTCGCTCCTGGGGTCCGGGACGAGTTCGGTGGTGCGGCACGCAGTGGAGTGCTCGGCCGCACCTGGCCCGTGCTGTGCGACGAGTTGTTCGCCCATTACCGGCGGGTGCAGGGCCTTCCCGCGCACGCGCTCCGCCGCGCCGCATGAGCGCCGGCGTCCACTAGGGGAGCGGGTAACGTTTCGGCCGTGGCAACAACTCACGGATCACGCGCGTCGCTCGACAAGGACCCGCGTGAGGTCGCGTCCATGTTCGACGGGGTCGCTGCACGCTACGACCTGACCAACACCGTCCTGTCGTTCGGGCAGGACCGCGGGTGGCGTCGCGCGACCCGTGCGGCTCTCGACCTGAAGCCCGGCGAGCGGGTGCTCGACCTGGCCGCCGGCACCGGGGTCTCCACCGTCGAACTCGGACGGTCCGGCGCGTGGGTCGTCGCCACCGACTTCTCCAAGGGCATGCTGCACGCCGGTGAGTTCCGCAACGTCCCGATGGTCGCAGGCGACGCGATGAAACTGCCGTTCGCCGACGCGGTCTTCGACGCCGCGACCATCTCCTTCGGCCTGCGCAACGTCGCCGACCCGGACGAGGGACTGCGCGAGATCGCCCGGGTGGTCAAGCCGGGTGGACGCCTCGTGGTGTGCGAGTTCTCCACACCCGTGCGGGAACCGCTACGCACCGTCTACATGGAGTACCTGATGCGGACGCTGCCGCGGGTCGCGCGGGCGGTCAGCAGCAATCCCGACGCCTACGTCTACCTCGCCGAATCGATCCGGGCCTGGCCCGATCAAGAGCAGCTCGCCCGGCGCATCGAGGCCGCGGGCTGGAGCGACGTGAAGTGGCGCAATCTCACGGGGGGCGTCACCGCCCTGCACCGCGCGGTACGCAAGTAGCCGGGCGCATCGGCACCGCGCGGTACGCAAGTAACCGCGCGGCGCTGTATCGGCGCTCAGGCGAAGAGGGGCTGACGGTCCCAGCGCATCGAGAGATGACCGCTCGTCCGCCACACCCGGGCCACGAAGTCGGCGTCCTCGTCGGTGACGAGATTGCCCATCACCCGCACCGCGACCGACATCATCGTCCGCGACCGCATCGCGATCGGGCCGGTCGCCGGCAGGAACTTCGGGATCGTGAGCAGGCTCGCGAGGCGACGCGCGGTGGAGAACGCCCGGCCGTAGTGGGAGCGCAGCGTCGCCGGCCACAGGTCGGTGAGGTCGTCGGAGTCGAGCAGCCCGGCGAGCAACCGACCGCCTTCGAGTCCGTAGTCGATGCCCTCGCCGTTGAGCGGATTGACGCACGCCGCGGCGTCGCCGATCAGCGCCCAGTTCCTGCCCGCGACCCCCGACACGGCTCCGCCCATGGGCAGCAGCGCCGACGCCACACGCGTCACCTCGCCGAGTTCCCATTCCGTGCGGCGCTGCCGCGCGTAGAGGTCGATGAGATGCCGCAGCGATCCACTCGCCGGTCGCGAGGCGGTCGCGAGGGTCCCCACTCCCAGGTTCACCTCGCCGGTGCCGAGCGGGAACACCCAGCCGTAGCCCGGCTGGACGGCCCCCGCGTCGTCGCGCAGTTCGAGGTGCGAGGTGATCCACGGATCGTCGCTGCGCGGGGAGGTGGCGTAGGCCCGCGCGGCCACGCCGTAGGTGGTGTCGCGGTGCCAGCGACGACCGAGCACCTTGCCGAGGGGAGAACGCACCCCGTCGGCGACGATCACCGTGCGGCAGCGGACGGTCCGCGGTCCGTCGGCGGTGCGGAAGATCACGGCCGAGACCCGGTCGCCGTCGCGTTCGACGTCGACGGCCTTCGTTCCGTCCACGGCGCGGGCACCCGAGTCGAGCGCGGCCTGCCGGATCCGGGCGTCGAGTTCGGTGCGCGGCACGGCGCTGCCCACGACCGGGAACGACGAGTCGGGCCAGGGGAGTTCGAAGCGGCCACCGAAGCCCTCGAGACGCAGACCGCGGTTGACGGTGCGGGTGCGCAGCCAGTCGCCGAGGCCGAGTTCGTCGAGTTCGGCGACGGCACGCGGGGTCAATCCGTCACCGCAGGTCTTGTCGCGAGGGAAGGTCGCGGCATCGACGAGCAACACCTCGCGACCGGCGCGGGCAGCCCACGCGGCGGCGGCGGAACCGGCTGGACCGGCACCGACGACGAGAACATCGGTACTGTCGGGAACGCAGGACTGGGATTGCCGCGGATCTCGCGCGGAGTGTTCGGCCACCACCGCTCCATCTTCTCAGGCCGCGATCGGCCGCCTCGACGAGGTGGATCGGGGAACGAACGGCTAGGTTCACTACGGTGAAGTCGAGGCGACAGAACAGGATGGGTACGTCATCGTGAGCACTGAGGGGGCGGCTCGGACCGCTGGTTCGGCCGATGCGGCGCCGAGCACCGTCGTGGCCGGTGTGGAACTCGGCGATCCGGTCCTCGCCGCGACAGTCGGGGACGGCCTCGCGAGCGTCGAGAAACTCCTGGTCGAGGAACTGTCCGACGGTGAGGACTTCCTGACGGAGGCCGCACTGCACCTTGCGAAGGCGGGTGGCAAGCGGTTCCGGCCGCTGTTCACTATCCTCACCGCGCAGCTCGGGCCGAAGCCCACCGATCCCGCCGTGGTGACGGCGGCGACCGTCGTCGAGCTCGTGCACCTCGCGACGCTCTATCACGACGACGTGATGGACGAGGCGACGATGCGTCGCGGCGCCCCGAGCGCCAACGTGCGCTGGGGCAACAGCGTCGCGATCCTCGCCGGCGACTATCTGTTCGCGCACGCCTCGCGGTTGGTGTCGACGCTGGGTCCGTCGGCCGTGCAGATCATCGCGGAGACGTTCGCCGAGCTGGTCACCGGTCAGATGCGCGAAACCATCGGTGTGCGTACCAACGACGACCCGGTCGAGCACTACCTGCGGGTGATCTGGGAGAAGACCGGTTCGCTGATCGCCGCCAGCGGTCGCTTCGGCGGTACGTTCTCGGGCGCTGATCCGGAACATGTAGAGCGTCTCGAACGGCTCGGCGACGCCGTCGGCACCGCTTTCCAGATCGTCGACGACATCATCGACATCGCGTCCGACACCACGGAGTCGGGCAAGACCCCCGGAACCGATCTCCGCGAGGGTGTGTACACCCTGCCGGTGCTCTACGCGCTGCGGGAGACCGGACCGGAGGCGGATCGTCTGCGTGAACTGCTCGTCGGTCCCATCGAGGACGAAGCACACGTCGCGGAGGCGCTCGAACTGCTCGTCCGCTCGCCGGGGATGGATGCGGCGAAGGCGACTCTCGCGACCTACGCCGCCCGCGCTCACGCCGAACTCGATGCCCTGCCGCAGGGGTCGGCGAACGAGGCGTTGCGTCGCCTCGTGGACTTCACCGTCGCCCGCGTCGGCTGACGGACCGTCGTGTCGTCCCGCCCCGGTCGGGGCGGGAACCGCGCCGTTCGCTCGTTCGTTGGACGAATGAGTGGGAAATCGTGGTGCGGAAGGGGTGCGACGTGCACGGATACTCGAACCGTCTCAAGACGGCCGGTCTGTTGATCGGAATGTCCGCGCTGATCGTGTTCGTCGGAGCGTTGTTCGGCAATTCGACGATCCTGCTGATATCGATCGTGCTCGCCGTCGGCATGAACGGCTACGCGTACTTCAACAGCGACAAGCTCGCCCTGCGGGCGATGCACGCCCAGCCGGTCACCGAGGTGCAGGCACCGGCGATGTACCGGATCGTGCGTGAACTCGCGACCGCGGCGCACCAGCCCATGCCGCGGCTCTACATCAGCCCCACCAACGCCCCCAACGCGTTCGCCACGGGTCGTAACCCGCGAAACGCCGCCGTGTGCTGCACGACGGGCATCCTGGAGATCCTGAACGAACGGGAACTGCGCGCGGTGCTCGGCCACGAACTCGCCCACGTCTACAACCGCGACATCCTCATCTCGTCGGTCGCCGGTGCGATGGCTGCCGTCATCTCGGGCCTGGCGAACTTCGCGTTCTTCGCCTCGGCCTTCGGCAACCGGGAGGGTGGCGCGAACCCACTGGCGCTGCTGCTGGTTTCCCTGCTCGGCCCCATCGCGGCGTCGGTCGTCAAACTCGCTGTGTCGAGGTCGCGCGAGTACCAGGCCGACCAGTCCGGTGCCGAGCTCACCGGCGACCCGCTGGCCCTCGCGTCGGCGCTGCGCAAGCTCGCTCTCGGCACGCAGGCCGCGCCGCTGCCACCCGAACCGAAACTCGCGGCCCAGTCGCACCTGATGATCGCCAACCCGTTCCGGGCGGGCGACAAGATGAGCCGGCTGTTCTCGACGCACCCGCCGATGGCCGACCGCATCGAACGGCTCGAGCGCATGGCCGGGATCCGCTGACCGGACGGCACCCCACAGACGAAATCCCAGACGACTCCGCCCGCGACGACGGTCGCGGGCGGAGTCGTAGGAGAGGGCGTCGTCGGCAGTGGTCGACGTACTAGCGGTAGTTGACGAACTGCAGGGCGATGTCGAGGTCGGCGTTCTTGAGCAGCGAGATGACGGCCTGCAGGTCGTCGCGCTTCTTGCTGCTCACGCGCAGCTCTTCGCCCTGGATCTGCGCCTTGACGCCCTTCGGGCCCTCGTCACGGATGAGCTTGGAGATCTTCTTGGCATTCTCCTGGCTGATGCCCTGCACCAGCGTGCCGGTGATCTTGTAGACCTTGCCGGACTGCGTCGGCTCGCCGGCGTCGAAGGACTTGAGGGACAGGTCGCGGCGGATCAGCTTCTCCTTGAAGACCTCGAGCGCGGCGAGCGCGCGGTCCTCGGTCTCGGCCGAGATCGTGATGGCCTCGTCGCCCGACCACTCGATGTGCGCCCCGGTGTTCCGGAAATCGAAGCGGTTGGCGATCTCCTTCGCCGCCTGGTTCAGCGCGTTGTCCACTTCCTGGCGGTCGACCTTGCTCACCACATCGAACGACGAATCAGCCACGTCTCACTCCACTTCGGGGTCGGTCTGTAAGGGTTCTGTCCACCCGACGCTATCGGGTCGCGCGGAGCTGTGACCACTCGGTTTGCGTTTCGGGGGGGTATGCGTTGTATTCTTCCAAACGCATCGAGGACGCGGTCCCGATCGCACCCCGGCAGGTTGCCCGAGCGGCCAATGGGAGCGGACTGTAAATCCGTCGGCTTACGCCTACGTAGGTTCGAATCCTACACCTGCCACCGGAACGGCCCCGGTTCTTCGGAACCGGGGCTGTTCTGCATTCCCGGGCCCTTCGGTGCGGGCTCCGGAGTGTGGGTCCTGCTCTCCCCGAGGTTCCGGGCGGCTCGGCACGCGGTGCCGTTCCGCCTCGCGCCCGATGCCTCCCGCCGGCCCGCCGCGCGCGTATGTGTGGGCACGGGTGGGTGCGGGTGGGCAGAGCTCGGAGAGGAGCGGCGTTTATGCGCCTCTACCAGCGGATTTTGCACCAGGACCGAGTGTGTGTAATCTTTTGGAGGCCGCAGCGAGCAGAGATGCTCCGGAGGCCACGCCCCCTTAGCTCAGTCGGCAGAGCGTTTCCATGGTAAGGAAAAGGTCGACGGTTCGATTCCGTCAGGGGGCTCGCTGGATTGAGGTGCCGCCTTCGTAGCGACACTCGGCACCGAGGCGGTGTAGCTCAGTTGGTAGAGCAAACGACTCATAATCGTTGCGTCGCCGGTTCAAGTCCGGTCACCGCTACCAAAAGTTCATTGATCCACCCTGATCGATACTGATCGGATTGACGCGAAAGAAGGCATCCCGTGGCCTCCTCTACTGACGTTCGGCCGAAGATCACCTTGGCCTGCGAGGTGTGCAAGCACCGCAACTACATCACGAAGAAGAACCGTCGCAACGACCCCGACCGGCTCGAGCTGAAGAAGTTCTGCCCGAACTGCGGTACGCACCAGTCGCACCGCGAGTCCAAGTAGCCGGTCGCAACGACGTCGACGCATAAGGTCTCCGCAATACCGACCGTGCCAGTTGGCGTCGTCGGAATTGCGGAGGTTTTGCGTATGACGAACATACTCGAGAACCAGGAATCGGTGGACGCGACCGAACAGGCCGGGATCCCGTTCGATGCCGCCGCGCACGCCAAGTCCATGGTCGGTCACCACTACCGGGTGGGCGACTACTACGAGGTCGGTCGCGAGAAGATCCGCGAGTACGCCCGTGCCGTGCGCGATTCGCATCCGGCCCATCACGACGACGACGCAGCCCGGGGGCTGGGATATGACGGAGTGATCGCGCCGCTGACCTTCGTCTCGATCGTCGGCATGATCGCGCAGCGCAAGCTGTTCGAAGAGGTCGTCACCGGCTACGACCTGAGCCAGATCATGCAGACCGACCAGCGGATGGTCTACCACCGCCCGATCCAGGCCGGCGACAGGCTGTTCTGCGACGTCTACCTCGACGATTTCCGGCAAGTTGCCGGCAGCGACATCATCACCACCAAGAACGTGATCACGGATCAGTACGACAATCTCGTGCTCACCTCCTGGACGACGCTCGTCGCCCGTTCCGGTGGCGAGGTCGACGACAACATCGCGCACGCGGTCAAGGATGTGGTGATGCACAGTGACACTCCGTAGCTTCGCGGATGTCGCGGTAGGGGACGAGCTTCCGTCGAAGGTCGTCACGCTCACGCGCGGAAATCTGGTCAACTATGCAGGTGTGTCGGGTGATCCCAACCCGATCCACTGGAGCGACAAGGTGGCCGAACTGGCCGGCTTGCGCGACGTCGTCGGGCACGGCATGCTCTCGATGGGCATCGCGGCCGGCTTCGTCACGGAGTGGCTGGGAGACCCCGGCGCGGTGACCGAATACAATGTTCGGTTCACCAGTCCGGTATATGTGGAGGCCGTCAAGGCCGCCGAGATCGAGTTCACCGGCAAGATCAAGTCGGTGGACGCGGAGAGCAAGACAGCAGTGGTCGCTATCGTGGCGAAGTCCGACGGTCGTAAGATCTTCGGTCGCGCCACGGCAACGGTCCGTTTGGCCTGACGGCCGAGCGGATTGGGTTTGTCCCGGGGCAATGCAGTACACTTAGGCTTCTGGGATCGCATAGCAGCGCGCTGCTCTACGAAGGCCGTAACGGCCCGACGGGGTAGCGCGCGTGTCATGTGGTCGCAGATGGGGCGGTTCCGGACACTCGCTTCGTACGAGTGTGGATGTCCGACCAGAGGGGCGTAGCTCAATTGGCAGAGCAGCGGTCTCCAAAACCGCAGGTTGCAGGTTCAAGTCCTGTCGCCCCTGCCCCCGGACTGCCAGCGACCGAGAGGAACGATGTGAGCGAGGAGCGCGGTCAGCGCCACAGCGGCACCGCAGGGAACATTCCCGGCGACGCTGGAACGGCTACCGGCGCGACCCCCGACGGTTCTTCCGCGGCTGCTCGGCCGACCGGCAAGCGGGCCACCCGTCGTGGTGCAGCCGATCCCTCGGCATCCACGACGAGTGCGGTGTCCATGAAGAAGACGTCGCGTTCGGCCACGGCCGTGAGCGATCGTCCCGCCGCGAAGTCCGAGAACATCTTCAAGCGACTCGTGCGCTTCTTCCGTGAGGTCATCGCCGAGCTCCGCAAGGTGATCTGGCCCAACCGCAAGCAGTTGACCACCTACACGCTCGTGGTCCTTGCGTTCGTGACCGTTATGACGGCGTTCATCTTCGGATTGGATCTGGCGTTCGTACAGGGCGTCAGCTGGTTGTTCGGTTAGCGCCTGTCCGCGCGAGACGAAAAATGTGATCGACGAGAGGAAAGTGCCCGGTGAGCACCCCCGAGAACGACTCGTACGAGGCTTCGGCCGAGGAGCACGTTTCGGACGAGGCCTTGGTTGACGACGTGACGGCCGAGTCGGCGGATGCGGACACCGAGGTCTCCGAGTCCGACGCTGCTGTCGAGTCCGGCACCGATGCCGAGACCGATGTCGAGGTCTCCGACGCAGCGGAGGGCACCGACGACGCCGCCGCCGAAGAGGACGAGGTCGACCCGGCCGAGGCCCTCGAGAAGCAACTGCGGCGCGAGCCCGGCGACTGGTACGTCGTGCACTCCTACGCCGGCTACGAGAACAAGGTCAAGACCAACCTCGAAACCCGCGTCCAGAACCTCGACCTCACCGAGTACATCTTCCAGGTCGAGGTGCCGACCGAAGAGGTCACCGAGATCAAGAACGGTCAGCGCAAGCAGGTCAACCGCAAGGTCCTGCCCGGCTACATCCTCGTCCGGATGGAACTCAACGACGAGTCGTGGGGCGCCGTCCGGAACACCCCCGGCGTGACCGGCTTCGTCGGAGCCACGTCGCGTCCGTCGCCGCTGACGATCAAGGAGGTCGTGAAGTTCCTCCTCCCGCAGCAGGCGAAGAAGAAGCCGGCGGCCGGTGCTTCGACCGCAGGCGAGCAGGCTCCCGCCGCCGCTGCGAAGCCCGCCATCGAGGTGGACTTCGAGGTCGGCGAGTCGGTCACCGTGATGGACGGCCCGTTCGCGACGCTGCCCGCCTCCATCAGTGAGGTCAACGCCGAGCAGCAGAAGCTCAAGGTCCTGGTGTCGATCTTCGGCCGTGAGACTCCCGTGGAGTTGTCGTTCAACCAGGTGTCGAAGATCTGACGATCCCCAGGATCCGACGGCGCCGGCATCCGGCGCGCACAAGCTTGCAGTAGCAGTACGCAAGAACCACACCGAGCACGAAACTAGGAATAGAGATGCCCCCCAAGAAGAAGAAGATCGCCGGGCTCATCAAGCTCCAGATCCAGGCCGGCCAGGCCAACCCGGCTCCGCCGGTCGGCCCCGCGCTGGGTCAGCACGGCGTCAATATCATGGAGTTCTGCAAGGCGTACAACGCGGCGACCGAGTCGCAGCGTGGCAACGTCGTGCCGGTCGAGATCACGGTCTACGAGGACCGTTCGTTCGACTTCAAGCTGAAGACTCCGCCGGCCGCGAAGCTCCTGCTCAAGGCCGCAGGCGTGCAGAAGGGCTCCGGCGAGCCGCACAAGACCAAGGTCGCCAAGGTGACCATGGATCAGGTGCGCGAGATCGCCAAGACCAAGCAGGAAGACCTGAACGCCAACGACATCGAGGCTGCCGCGAAGATCATCGCCGGCACCGCTCGGTCGATGGGCATCACGGTCGAGGGCTGAGCCCCTCGCTGTTCCGGGGCTCCGTCCCCGGGCTTGCATAGCACTCGTGGGAGGGCCGGCCAGGCCCGCTACCACGCCCGAACCATTCACCTGCCGGTGAGAAGTTAGGAAAGAACATGGCAAAGCGCAGCAAGGCATACCTCGCCGCGGCCGAGAAGATCGACTCGGACAACCTGTACAGCCCCCTCGCAGCTGCGAAGCTCGCGAAGGAGACCAGCTCGAAGAACTACGACGCCACCGTCGAGGTCGCCATGCGACTCGGTGTGGATCCCCGCAAGGCGGACCAGATGGTGCGCGGCACGGTCAACCTGCCGCACGGCACGGGTAAGACCGCTCGCGTCATCGTCTTCGCGGTGGGCGAGAAGGCTGCCGAGGCCGAGGCCGCAGGTGCCGACGTCGTGGGCGCCGAGGATCTGATCGAGCGCATCCAGGGCGGCTGGCTGGACTTCGACGCCGCGATCGCGACCCCCGACCAGATGGCGAAGGTCGGTCGTATCGCCCGCGTCCTCGGTCCCCGTGGTCTGATGCCGAACCCGAAGACGGGCACGGTCACCCCGGACGTCGCGAAGGCCGTCACCGACATCAAGGGTGGCAAGATCAGCTTCCGCGTCGACAAGAACGCCAACCTGCACTTCGTGATCGGCAAGGCCTCGTTCGACGAGACCAAGCTGGTCGAGAACTACGCTGCTGCTCTGGACGAGGTGCTCCGCGCCAAGCCGTCCAGCGCGAAGGGCCGCTACATCAAGAAGGTCACGATTGCTACGACCACCGGCCCGGGCATCCCGGTGGATCCGCAGCGCACCCGCAACCTCCTCGAGACCGCGGAGTAATTCGCACTGCACGCAGTGGATGTGCGTCCTGAAGCGGCCGGTACAGCATCGCTGTGCCGGCCGTTTTGCATCTCGTGCACATCGTCCGCTACAGTGGTGGGGTAGTTCGGCGTGCGCCGATCTTCACCCCGATCATGTTCTACCCAAGACCGTTGGTCACCGAATCCGCGTGCGGATCGGTTGAAGGTCCGGAGTTGTCCGGCGGCCCACGCAGGAGGACGAGGTTAGGGGAGATACGAACCGCGATGTGCCTTCCGGGTGCATTCGAGTTCCTCCTCCTTGTATGCCCCGTGTGCCCTGCGCCGGGGCGTTCGTCGTTTTCCGGTCCCGGCGGTCGTCCGGTGGGGCGTCCCACTCGGGACACCGGGAAAACGACTGTTACTGAGAGGAGGCGAAGTATGGCAAAGCCCGAGAAGGTTTCCGCAGTTGCGGAGATCACCGAGCAGTTCAAGACCTCCACCGCTGCCGTGATCACGGAATATCGTGGTCTGTCGGTGGGAAGTCTGACCGAGCTGCGTCGCGCTCTCGGAGAGGGTGCCACCTACTCCGTCGCCAAGAACACCCTGGTCAAGCGTGCCGCCGCTGAGGCGGGCGTCGAGGGTCTCGACGATCTGTTCGTCGGTCCGACCGCCATCGCGTTCGTCAAGGGCGAAGCGGTGGATGCTGCGAAGGCTCTGAAGAACTTCGCGAAGGACAACAAGGCTCTCGTCATCAAGGGCGGCTACATGGACGGCGCTGCGCTGTCCGTGGAGCAGGTCAACCAGATCGCGGACCTCGAGTCCCGCGAGGTGCTGTTGGCCAAGCTCGCCGGCGCGATGAAGGGCAACTTGGCAAAGGCCGCAGGCCTGTTCAACGCCCCCGCTTCGCAGGTGGCCCGCCTCGCGGCCGCTCTGCAGGAGAAGAAGGCGGGCGAAGAAGCCGCCTGACGCTGATCCGCATCACTGCGAATCTGCATCACCGCGAAAGATACATCCACGCGTGCTCCGGCACGCACCATCCCATCCGGTCGCGGATCAGCGACATGGGACTTATCAGGAAGGACCGCCACCATGGCGAAGCTCACCACCGAAGAGCTGCTCGACGCGTTCAAGGAACTGACCCTGCTCGAGCTCTCGGAGTTCGTCAAGGCATTCGAGGAGACCTTCGAGGTCACCGCTGCTGCTCCGGTTGCCGTCGCTGCCGCCGGTGCTCCGGCCGCTGCTGCCGAGGCCGAGTCCGAGCAGGACGAGTTCGACGTCATCCTCGAGGGTGCCGGCGACAAGAAGATCCAGGTCATCAAGGTCGTTCGCGAGATCGTCTCCGGCCTGGGCCTGAAGGAAGCCAAGGACCTCGTCGAGGGTGCTCCGAAGCCGATCCTCGAGAAGGTCGCCAAGGATGCTGCCGACGCTGCCAAGGCCAAGCTCGAAGAGGCCGGCGCCAAGGTCACCGTCAAGTAAGACGGTTTCCGAACTTTCCGTCGAGCGTTCCGACGCTCTCCGGAACGGTTCCGCACAGGGCCGTTTCCGCGAATTCATTTCGCGGAAACGGCCCTTCTGCATTTCGGGCATGAATGCCGAGTGATATGTCCGTTATCGGCAGAAATCGACATCTACGCCGTGTTCATGCAGGTCACGGCGTAAGTCGAGACACGCGTACCCCCTTGTGCAACGTCCTTACTCATGAGTAGGATCGCGTGTCACAGGTACCACTATCCATGCGATAGAGTGGCCCAACCCACACGGGGGCGACGGTATCGGACAGCGGAGGTGATCGTGGGAGTCGAGGTTTCCGTCGAGGGACTGACCAAGTCCTTCGGCTCGCAACGTATCTGGCAGGACGTGACGTTGACGTTGCCGGCCGGTGAGGTGTCCGCGTTGCTCGGGCCGTCGGGTACCGGTAAGTCGGTGTTCCTCAAGTCGTTGATCGGTCTGCTGCGCCCGGAGGAGGGCTCGATCGTCATCGACGGCACCGACATCCTGCAGTGCTCCTCGAAGGAGCTCTACGAGATCCGCAAGTTGTTCGGGGTGCTGTTCCAGGACGGTGCGTTGTTCGGGTCGATGAACCTCTACGACAATGTCGCCTTCCCGTTGCGTGAGCACACCCGCAAGTCCGAGTCGGAGATCCGGCGGATCGTGATGAGCAAGCTCGAGCTCGTCGGTCTGCTCGGCGCCGAGGACAAGTTGCCCGGGGAGATCTCCGGAGGGATGCGGAAGCGCGCCGGTCTGGCGCGGGCGTTGGTGTTGGATCCGGAGATCATTCTGGTGGACGAGCCGGATTCGGGTCTCGATCCGGTGCGCACGACCTATATTTCGCAGACGTTGATCGATATCAATGCGGAGATCGATGCGACGATCCTGATCGTGTCGCACAACATCAATCTGGCGCGCACGGTGCCGGACAACATCGGGATGTTGTTCCGCCGGCAGTTGGTGATGTTCGGTCCGCGTGAGGTGTTGCTGACTTCGGATGAGCCGGTGGTCAAGCAGTTCCTCAACGGCACGATGATCGGTCCGATCGGGATGTCGGAGGAGAAGGACGAGGCGACGATGGCGCACGAGCAGGCGCTCGTCGAGGCGGGTCATCATGCCGGTGGTGTGGACGACGTCGAGGGGATCGTGCCGCAGATGCAGGCGACTCCGGGGATGCCGGAGCGGCAGGCGGTGGCGCGTCGGCAGGAGCGGGTGCGGTCGATCCTGCACAACCTGCCCCCGGCCGCCCAGAGCGCCATCCTCGAGTCGCTCGATCACAACGGCGCGCCCCACACAGCCCGGGGCTATGCCGACGACGACACCCAGATCATTCCCGCCTATACCGGAGAGAGATACGAGCAGCAGGCCCAGCAGTAGCACCAGCCGCAGCAGTGGTACAGCGTCAGCAGTGGTACAGCCGCAGGCTGGAGAAGTAGGAGAGTAGATGGGGGCGGGCAGCTCGCTCGTGCGGCCGGTTCACGGCGCACTCACCCAGGCCGGCAACATCGTCGAACTGTTCGTCGACGTCGTGCGGAACACCTTCCGCCGACCGTTCCAGTTCCGGGAATTCATCGAACAGGCGTGGTTCATCGCCAGTGTCACGATTCTTCCGACGGCGCTCGTCGCGATCCCGTTCGGCGCCGTCGTGTCGCTGCAGACCGGCTCGCTGATCAAGCAGCTCGGCGCCGAATCGTTCACCGGTGCCGCGAGCGTCCTGGCGGTCATCCAGCAGGGCAGTCCGATCGTGACGGCTCTGCTGATCGCCGGTGCCGCCGGCTCCGCGGTCACCGCCGACCTCGGATCGCGGACGATCCGCGAGGAGATCGACGCGATGGAGGTGCTGGGCATCAATCCCATCCAGCGCCTCGTCGTCCCGCGAGTACTGGCGATGGTGCTCGTCGCGCTCCTGCTCAACGGTCTCGTCTCCGTGATCGGCATCGCCGGCGGCTACTTCTTCAACGTGGTGCTGCAGGGCGGTACCCCCGGCGCCTACCTCGCCTCCTTCTCCGCCCTGGCGCAGCTACCCGACCTCTACGTCGCCGAACTCAAGGCTGCGATCTTCGGGTTGATCGCCGGCGTCGTCGCGTCCTACAAGGGGCTGCACCCCGGTGCAGGCCCGAAGGGCGTGGGGGAGGCCGTGAACCAGACTGTCGTCATCACGTTCCTGCTGCTCTTCTTCGCGAACCTGATCCTGACGATGGTGTACCTGCAGATCGTTCCTGCGAAGGGATCCTGACCAGATGACAGTCTCCAGAGGCCGCGGAGATCTCGTTCTTCTCCGGGGTCGCCGAGCGGTGCGCGCACCGCTGAACGTGCTCGACCGCGCGGGGGACCAGATGTCCTTCTACGCGCGCGCCGTCGCGTGGACCCCGCGAACCCTCACCCACTACCGCAAGGAAGTCCTGCGGTTGCTCGCCGAGGTCACCTTCGGCAGCGGTGCACTCGCCGTGATCGGTGGCACCATCGGCGTCATCGCGATGATGTCCGGCTTCACCGGCGTCGTCGTGGGTCTGCAGGGTTACGCCGCGCTCGAGCAGCTCGGCTCGTCGGTGCTCACCGGCTTCCTCTCGGCCTACGTCAACACCCGTGAACTGGCCCCGATCGTCGCGGCGCTCGCGTTGTCGGCGACCGTGGGCTGCGGCTTCACGGCACAGCTCGGTGCCATGAGGATCAGCGAGGAGATCGACGCCCTCGAGGTGATGGCCGTGCCGTCGCTGCCGTTCCTGGTGACCTCCCGGATGATCGCCGGCTTCGTCGCCGTGATCCCGCTGTACATCATCGGTCTCCTCGCGGCCTATCTCGCGACCCGCACGATCAGCACGCTGTTCAACGGCCAGTCGAGCGGCTCGTACGACCACTACTTCTATCTGTTCCTCCCACCGGAGGATGTGTTGTATTCGTTCGCGAAAGTGCTGGTCTTCGCGTTCGTGGTCATCCTCATCCACTGCTACTACGGTTTCCACGCCAGCGGCGGTCCCGCCGGCGTCGGGGTGGCCGTGGGCCGCGCGGTGCGTACCGCGATCGTGACGATCGCGATCCTCGACTTCTTCCTCAGCCTCGCGATCTGGGGCACGACGACCACGGTGAGGGTGGCCGGATGAGCGACACGACCACTTCGCCCTTGCGTCGCCGCACCCTGGGATTGATCTTCTTCGTGGTGCTGGCGCTGTTCCTGTACGTCACGATCGCGATGTACAACAAGACGTTCACGAAGGTCGTGAAGGTCGACCTCCGCACCGACAGCATCGGCAACGCCCTGCCGCTCAACGCCGACGTCAAGGCACGCGGTGTGCTCGTCGGCGAGGTCCGCGGAACGAGCGCGGAAGGCGGCGACGTCACCGCGCATCTTGCGCTCGACCCCGACAAGGCCGAACTGATCCCGGTCAACGCCACCGCACAGCTGCTGCCGAAGACCCTCTTCGGTGAGCGCTACGTCTCGCTGATCATCCCCGACGATCCGGGGCGTCCCGTCACGAACGGCGATGTGCTGGTGCAGGACACGAGCGAGCGCACAGTCGAACTCGGCGACGTGCTCGACGGGCTGCTCCCGCTCCTCGAGGCCGTCCCGCCGCAGGACCTCGCCAACACGCTCGGCGCCCTGGCCCAGGGACTGAGCGGACGCGGCGAGAAGCTGGGACAGACGGTCGACGACCTCGAACAGATCTTCCGCGAGGTGAACGGCGAACTGCCCACACTGCAGGAGGATCTGCGCGGACTCGCCGATTTCTCGCAGACCTACTCCGAGGCCGCACCGGATCTCGTCGAGGCGCTGAACAACCTGCGCACGACGGGTGGCACGGTCGTCGAACAGCAGAACCAGATCCGCACGCTGCTTGCGAGCGCGACGGGAGCGTCGTCGCAGACGGCCGATTTCATCGAGCAGAACTCGAACTCGATCATCACGCTGTCCGCCGATTCGAAGGAGGCGCTGCAGCTGCTCGCCCGTTACTCGCCGTCCTTCCCGTGCACCTTCGAGGGATTCGCCGACGCGAAGCCGGCCGCCGTCGATCTGCTCGCGGCCGACGATCCGTTCCCGGGTGTGCGCGCGAACATCCAGTTCACGAACCCGAAGGGCCGCTACCTGCCGAACCAGGACGAACCGCGTCTGCTCGACGATCGCGGACCGGCCTGCTACGACGACGTGACCGCGCCCGGCCGCAACTTCCCGCAGTATCCGGGCGGTTCGATCAACGACGGTTCGTACCAGGTGCCGTCGCGTAATCCCGGCCCCGAGACCATCGATTTCTTCCCTGCCCCGGCAGGATCCGGCGTCCCCGACGACGTCGGTGAGATCATCGGCACCTCGGACGGCGGCGCGACTCCCGTCTCGTACGCCGGCTCGCGTCTGGAACAGGACACGCTCGACGTCATCTACGGACAGGCCACCGGTGTCGACCCCGAGGAGGTCCCGTCCTGGACCACCCGGCTCGGCGCTCCGGCGATCCGCGGTACGGAGGTGAGCTTCCAGTGAGAGGTCTCGCAGCACCCCTGATCAAACTCATCGTGTTCGCCGTGGTCACCGTCCTCGCGACCGGTGTCCTCGCCGCGACCATCGCCAATGTCGGCGGTGGGGGAGGAACGAAGTTCCACGCGATCTTTTCCGACGTCACCTCACTCAACAAGGGCGACGACATCCGCATCGCGGGTGTCCGCGTGGGGCAGGTCGAGGAGATCTCGGTCTTCGACGAACGGCAGGCGCGGGTCACCTTCTCGCTCGAGGAGCGCGACTGGCTCCCGGCCGGTGCCACCGCGACCATCCGGTTCCGCAATCTCGTCGGCCAGCGTTACATCGCGCTCGGTCAGGGTGAGGGCGCGCAGGGCGAGAAGATCACGGGCGGCGATACGATCCCGATCGAGCGTACGAAGCCGGCGGTGAACCTCACGACGCTCTTCGACGGCTTCCGGCCGTTGTTCCAGACGCTGAGCGCCGACGACGTCAACAAGCTCTCGTTCCAGATCATCCAGGTCTTCCAGGGTGAGGCCGGAACGATCGACGATCTGGTGCGCAGCACCGCGTCGCTGACCAACACCATCGCCGACAAGGACCGCGTGATCGGTGCGGTGATCGACAACCTCAACACCGTCCTGGCCACGATCGACCAGCGCGACGAGCAGCTCGATTCGCTGCTGGTCAACACGCAGGCACTCGTCAGCGGGTTGTCGGCCGACCGGGCGACCGTCGGTTCGGCCGTGGCGTCGATGGCGGGGCTGACCGACGCGGTCTCCGACGTCCTCGAGCCCACCCGCCCGTCGATCGCACAGTCGATCACGGCGCTCGAACAGGTCACTTCGAATCTCAACGCGAACCGCGACGAGGTCGACCGCGTCCTCGAGACGTTGCCGGTCAAGCTCGACAAGCTCGGGCGCGTGGCCAGCTCCGGTTCGTGGTTCCAGTACTACCTGTGCGGTATCGACATCATCGCAGGTCCCGGTTCGGTCCCGTATCTGAATCTGCCGACGGGGCTGCCCACCGTGAACCAACCCATCTACACGAATGCGGCGAAGCGTTGCTCGCAAGAGGGGATGCAGGAGTTGCAGGGACGATGAGCAAACGTCGCAGTCCGGCCGCCGCCGGTGCCCTGGGCATCGTCGTGGTGCTGCTGGGGACACTGTCCGCCTTTTTCCTCGACGAACTGCCCATTATCGGGGCGGGCGCGACCTACGAGGCCGAATTCAGCGAGGCCGCGGGTCTCAAACCCACCAACGAGGTGCGTATCGCCGGCGTGAAGGTCGGCAAGGTCACCGGAGTCGACCTCGAGGGCGACCGCGTGATCGTCTCGTTCAAGGTCCAGGACGCATGGGTCGGGAACGACACGGCGGCCTCCATCCAGATCAAGACGATCCTCGGACAGAAGTATCTGGCACTCGAGCCGCGGGGTACGGAGGTGCTCGACCCGGACGACCGGATCCCGCTCGACCGGACGGTCGCGCCGTACGACGTGATCGAAGCGTTCTCGTCGGCGGCCACGACCCTCGGCGAGATCGATTCCGAGCAGCTCGCGACCGGCTTCCAGACCCTGTCGGAGGCGTTCTCGGAGACACCCGACGACATCCGGGCCTCGCTCGACGGCATCAGCCGCCTGTCCGAGACCGTCGCGAGTCGTGACCAGGAGCTGAAGAAGCTCCTCGACGCGACCGGCAATGTCTCGAAGGTGCTCGCCGACCGCAACGCCGAGTTCAACCGGTTGCTCTCCGACGGTGCGCTGCTCGTCGCGGAACTGAACAATCGGCGGGAGGCGATCTCCCAGTTGCTCGATGGCACCAAGCGGTTGTCGGCCGAGCTCTCCGGGCTCGTCGAGGAGAACCGCGAGACCATCGGTCCCGCCCTGCAACAGTTGCGCGGCGTCGTCGACGTCCTCCAGGAAAACAACGACAACCTCGATCGGGCCATGGAGCTGTACGAGCCGTTCGTGCGTGTCTACACCAACGTCGTCGGCAACGGCCGGTGGTTCGACCAGGTCGTCGTGAACCTGACCCCGCCGGGCCTACCGGAGATCCCCGGTTACCGCGAGCCCGGTCGCCGCCTGGAAGGGGGCAACTGATGGCACACGCCGAGAACGGCGAGTCCCGCAGCAATCGCGGGCGCATCGCGCTGCTCGCAGCCGTCGTCGCGGGCGTGGTGGCCCTGGCCGGAGCGGGGTGGTGGATGTTCACCCGGCTGGGCACCACCGAGATCACTGCCTATTTCGACAAGGCCGTGGGCATCTACGAGGGCTCCGACGTCCGGGTGCTGGGCGTCGAGGTGGGGAAGGTGACGTCCGTCGAACCGCAGGGCGACCTCGTGAAGGTCGGGCTGCGGGTGAACCGCGGCGTCGACATCCCGGCCGACGCCCGCGCCGTGCAGATCACCCCGTCGGTCGTCGCCGACCGTTACGTGCAGCTCACCCCTGCCTACACCGGTGGCGACACGATGAGCAGCGGTGCGGTGATCGACCGCGAGCGCACCGCCACCCCTGTGGAGGTCGACGAGCTCTACGCGAGCATCGACGAGCTCTCCCGCGCGCTCGGTCCCGACGGCGCGAACCGCGAGGGCGCGCTGACCGACTTCGTCGAAGTCGGTGCGGAGAACCTCGCCGGCAACGGTGAGGCCCTCGGGCAGAGCATCGAGAACCTGTCGGCCGCCGCGCGCACGCTCGACCAGTCGCGCGACGACCTCTACGGCACGATCGAGAACCTGCAGGTGTTCGTCAGTGCTCTCGCGGCCAACGACGAGCAGGTGCGCCAGTTCAATGCGCAGCTCTCGGACCTGTCGGGATTCCTGGCGGGGGAGCGGCAGAACCTCGGTGAGGCGCTGAACACGCTGTCGGTCACGCTCGGCGACGTCGCGACGTTCGTGCGCGACAACCAGGCAGCCGTGAAGGACAACGTCGACGCACTCGTGCCGATCACGGAGACCCTGGCTAACCGCCGGCAGGAACTCGTGAATTCGCTGACGCTGCTCCCGCTCGCGGTGAGCAACCTCGTCAACTCGTACGACGCCGAAGCAGGTGTGCTCGCATCGCGGCTCGTGCTGCCCGACCTGCAGGACCCTGCGGGAGCGGTGTGCAAGCTCATCGATCTCGGCAATCTCGTGCCCGGCGACGAGCGTTTCGAGCAGCTCGGCCGGCAGATGCAGCCGCTGATCGACCGGTGCCGCGACGTCGCCACGCAGATCACCGAGGACCAGCGGTCCCCGGATCTGATCCTGCCGTTCGGTGTCCTGAGCGGTGAGAACATCCAGCGGCAGGTCACCCCGGGCACGGTGCCCGGCGTGGTCTCGCCTCGGCTCGACCTCCGGGGAGGAGATCGGTGAGCGGCGCGAAGAGGATGGGCCGCACAGGTGTCTTCGGAGCGGCCGCGTGCGTGGTCGCGGTGACGGTCACGGGGTGCGGCGGTCTGTCCGACGTCCCGTTGCCCGGCGGCGCCGACGTGGGGAGCGATCCGATCCGTCTGTCCGTCCAGTTCGACGACGTGCTCGACCTGGTTCCGCAGTCGAGCGTGAAGGTCGACGGTGTACCGGTCGGGCGCGTCGAATCGATCTCGGTCGCATCCGATTTCGGGTGGACCGCCGACGTCGGCATCGTGCTCGACTCGAGTGTCGACCTGCCGGCGAACGCGCTCGCGAGCGTCGAACAGTCGAGTCTGCTCGGTGAGAAGTTCGTGCAACTCACGCCTCCGGAGGACGAGCCCCCGACGGGCCGGCTCGCGGACGGCGACGTGATCCCGCTCGACCGCACCCGGCACGCCACCGAACTCGAACCGGTGCTCGGCGCGCTGTCGCTGCTGCTCAACGGTGGCGGTGTCGGTCAGCTCGCGCCGATCGTCAACGAATTGTCGACGGCCTTCAACGGCCGCGAGGGAACCACGCGCAGCCTGATCGAGCAGGCCGAGACCCTGATCACCGGTCTCGAACAGCAACGCGACGACATCACCCGGGCGCTCGACGGACTCGACGAGCTCACGGTGCGGGTCGCGGAGCAGAACGACAAGATCGCCGCCGTGCTCGACGAACTGCCGGTCGCGACCGAGGTGCTCGAACAGCAGCGGCCGCAGCTGACCCAGCTGCTCGGCCAGCTCGACCGGCTCGGCACCGCAGGTGTCGACGTCCTCGATCAGTCCAAGGAGGATCTGATCGCCGACCTTTTGGCGCTGCGCCCTACCCTCCAGGCACTCGCGGCATCGGGCGACGACCTCGTCGAGGCGCTCGCCTTCGTGCCCACGGTGCCGTTCCCGGACGGTGTCGAGAAGGTCGCGCTGGGCAACTCGGTGAACCTCTTCCTCGTCGTCGACCTGCAGATCGGCAACGCGCTGGCCGCGCTCGGTGTGGGCCAGGGCGACCCGGTCTACCGCGAGCCGAAGTTCGGCAATCCGAAGCCGCTCGTCGACCCGTCCAACCCGTACTACGACGGGAACGGGCCCGCCCCGGGCTGGCCCACCGTGTCGCTGCTGCCGGTGCTTCCCACTCCGCGTCTGCCCGGTGTGACGCTGCCCGAAGGGGTGTCGCTGCCCGACGGCATCGAGATCCCGGGGGTCACCGAGGCCGGCGCGGACACCGACACCGGTGCCGACGGTGACGAGGCCCCACAGCCGGGGCCGCTGCAAGGTTTGCTGAATCAGCTCGGACTCGGGGGTGGGCAGTGAGATCGCGCCTGGTGAAAGTGCAGCTCGCGCTGTTCGTGGTCATCGCGCTGCTCGGCATCGTGTTCGTCGGTGCCCGGTACGTGCGGCTCGACAACCTCATGGGCTTCGGCCAGTACACCGTCGACGCGCGGTTCCCGACCGGCGGCGGCATCTTCCCGAACGCCGAGGTCACCTACCGCGGGGTGCCCGTGGGCCGTGTCGGGGCGCTCAGCCTCACGGACGACGGCATCAACGTCGAGCTGCGTCTCGACAACGGCGGACCGCAGATCCCGGCGTCGGCGCGACCGGTCGTGGCGAACCGGTCGGCGATCGGTGAGCAGTACGTCGATCTGCAGCCGCCGAACGACGAGGGCCCCTATCTCGAACAGGGCTCCGTCATCGAGGGCACCGAGGAGGATCTGCCCACGCCGGTCGAGGACCTGCTGCTGAGCACGAACGACCTCGTGTACTCGGTTCCGCTCGAGCCGCTGCGCACCGTCGTCACCGAGCTCGGCGCGGCCTTCGACGGCCGCGGCGACGACCTGCAGGTGCTCGTCGACGCGCTCGCCGGTCTCAGCGAGAAGGGCGCCGAGTACCTGCCGCAGACCGTCACGCTGATCCGCGACAGCCTTACGGTGCTCGACACGCAGTCCGACCAGTCGTCGGCGATCCAGCAGTTCAGCTCGGATCTGGACCTGGTGACCGCACAGCTCCGCGACAGCGATCCCGATCTGCGGCGCCTGATCGACACCGGCACCGACGCGAGCGACCAGCTCTCGCAGCTGATCGAGGGCTCCGGCCCGGGCCTGACCACCGACCTCGCGAACCTCGCGGCGGTGGCGGAAGTGGCCGCGCCGCAGTCGATCGCCCTGCAGCCGCTGCTGGCCTTCCTTCCCGCCGTCGCGGGCAGTGCGAGTACGGTCGCTCCGGGCGACGGTGCGGTGCGTCTGGGCATCGTGCTCGAGACCAACAATCCGCCTTCGTGCACCATCGGGTACGAGGGGACGCAGGAGATCCTCGCGCAGATGCGCGCGCAGGATCCGAACTTCGACGAGACCCAGCAGGACTTCCCCTTCAACACGAACGCCTCGTGCGAGGTGCCGCAGGGCAGTGTCACCGGCGTGCGCAGCGCGAACCGCATCGTCTTCGCCGATCCGAACACGATCCAGCCCTGGGATTTCAAGCCGAAGAAGGACCCCGACAAGCTCAACCTGAATCCGATCGCGACGCAGCTCGCGCCGTTGCTCGGAGTCACCCCGAAGTGAGCAGTTAGTAGGTTTGTGGAGTGAGTGCATCAATTTCCTCCGACGCTCCGCCCACCCCGCCCCCATCCGCCGACGGCAACTCGCCCGCGGACGGCCGGGGACCGGGCGGGGCACGCAGGGCGGCCCTCGCCGTCGTCTCGGTGCTCGCCGTCGTCGCCCTCGCGGCGGCGGTGTGGTTCGGCTACGGCTGGGGGCGTGCGCTCCTGGTGGACCGTTCGGCCGCCGAGGCGCGCGACGCCGCACTCTCGGGAGCCATGCAGGCGGCCGTCAACCTGAACAGTGTCGACGCGAACGACGTCGACCTGTCGATCGAGAACATGCGGTCGTCGATCACCGGCGACGCCCTGCGCAACGATCTCGCGGCGACCGAGGAGGACATCCGGGCTCGGGTCGCGGAGACCGGCACCAGCATGTCGGCCGAAGTGCTGTTCGGAACGCTCACCGAACTCAACACCGACGACGATCTGGGTAAGGCGCTCGTCGTGCTCGCCGTGCGCACCCAGACCCCCGAGTACTTCGTGACCAACAAGGTCCCGGTGCTCGTGTCGCTGCGCAAGGACGGCGACGTGTGGAAGGCCGAGACCATCGAGCCGCTCGCCTCCGTCGAGATGGAGTCGGGCCCGGTCTCCGGTGCTCCGGCTCCCGATCCCGGCGCGCAGCCCGCGCCCGACGATTCCGGGGCGCCCGCGCCGGGAGATACCGGGGCGCCCGCGCCGGGAGATACCGGGCCGCCCGCGCCCGAGGGCGAGGCGGGCCCGTGATGTTCGGCAAGTCGACGAAGGAGAACGTGTAGTGCCCCCGCAGCGACGGAAGACCGGCCCCAGCGGGCCCCCGCGCCGTCGGCCGAAGGTCGCCGGCACGTCCCGACCGCCCCGGATGACCCCTGCAGAGGACGAACGCCCGACCCCGGCAGAGGACGAACGCCCGTCCCGGACGGAGCGGACGATCACGCCGCCCGAACAGGGGAGTACCGGACCGGCGGAGACCCGTACAGGGGAAAACCCTGCCGAGCAGTCGCGACCTTCCGAGGTGACGCTCGACAAGCAGGAGAACGAGCATGAGAAGCCCGCGCCGACGGCCGCCGACACGGCCGGGTCCCCGGCAGCGAGCCCGGCGGAGACTGCGACCGAGCCCGGGGATCCACCGGAGCCTCCCGCCGGTGAGGCCGGCGGGTCGCGTGCCTCCGGTGGGTGGCGCCCGGTGATTCTCGTCGGTGCGGTGGCGGTGGTGCTCGCGGTGATCGCCGCGGTCGCGGCCTTCCGTCCCGGTGCCGACGTCTCGAACGTCGCGTGGGTCGACACCGCGGAGACCCGGGAGGTCACCGAGGCCGCGAAGGTCGCGATCGAGACCATGCACGGCTACGACTACCGCACCATCGACGAGGACTTCGGGCGGATCCGGGAGTTGCTGACCCCGGAGCGGCTCGAGGAGTTCGACTCGACCGCGGACGTCACCAAGAAGGCCGCGATCGACACCCGCACGGTCACCGAGGTGATGGTCGAGCACATCGGCGCGACGATGCTCGACGACACCCGCGCCGAGGTCGCCGCCTACATCAACGTCAGCGCCACCGGCGACGGGATCGCCCAGGGCAGCGCGGCCGCACCGCTGCTGGTGAGGATGGAGAAGTCGGACGGACGATGGCTGGTCTCGGAGATCCGCGACCGGTGACGACGGCTGCGGATCGCCCCCTCACCGGGGGTGTCCGCGGCCGCGACGCGCGGATCGTTCCGGACGCGCAGTCTTGACGCAGGCGACGCGAGCGGTCACTCTATCGGTACGCCTGTTCGACTGAAGGCTTCCTCGTGAGCCGCTCGAGGTCGTTTGCCAGGTTTCTTTGAGGCACCCCTGTGGACATTTCGCCTACTTAGGTGTAGGTTAGTTCTTTGCGCTGGCTGCCTCCTGTTCACCTTCTGATCGTCGAGTCGGAATCCGCCCTTTCGGGCGAGACCGTTTCGGTGTGTCGGTGGGGTTCTCGTTCGGGTTGCGACCAGCGAAAACGCCCCACATGAAGAAGCAGGTACAGCGGCGGTCGCACCGGTTGGAGCGGCCCGCGTGAGGTGCTGGAAGGACGCATCTTGGCAGTCTCTAGCCAGACCAAGGCAGTAGCCGGAATCCCCGGAGCCCCGACGAGGGTGTCGTTCGCGAAGATTCGCGAACCCCTCGAAGTTCCCGGGCTCCTCGATCTACAGACCGATTCCTTCGAATGGTTGATCGGCTCGGAGCGCTGGCGCGCGAAGGCTGCCGAGCGCGGCGACGGTCACGTCGTCGGTGGCCTGGAGGAGATCCTCGACGAGCTCTCGCCGATCGAGGACTTCTCGGGTTCGATGTCCCTGTCCTTCTCCGATCCTCGTTTCGACGAGGTCAAGGCCTCCGTCGAGGAGTGCAAGGACAAGGACATGACGTACGCGGCTCCGCTGTTCGTCACTGCCGAGTTCATCAACAACAACACCGGCGAGATCAAGAGCCAGACGGTCTTCATGGGTGACTTCCCGATGATGACCGACAAGGGCACCTTCATCATCAACGGCACCGAGCGTGTCGTGGTGTCCCAGCTCGTCCGTTCGCCGGGCGTGTACTTCGACAAGACCGTCGACAAGAGCACCGAGAAGGACCTGCACAGCGTCAAGGTCATCCCGGGCCGCGGTGCCTGGCTCGAGTTCGACGTCGACAAGCGCGACACCGTCGGTGTGCGTATCGACCGCAAGCGCCGTCAGCCGGTCACCGTGCTGCTCAAGGCGCTGGGCTGGTCCACCGAGCAGATCGTCGAGCGTTTCGGATTCTCCGAGATCATGATGTCGACGCTCGAGAAGGACAACACGGCGGGCACCGACGAGGCGCTCCTCGACATCTACCGCAAGCTCCGTCCGGGCGAGCCGCCGACCAAGGAGAGCGCGCAGACCCTGCTGGAGAACCTCTTCTTCAAGGACAAGCGCTACGACCTGGCGCGCGTGGGCCGTTACAAGATCAACAAGAAGCTCGGCCTGAACACGGGCCAGCCGATCGAGGCGTCCACCCTCACCGAGGAAGACATCGTCGCCACGATCGAGTACCTCGTGCGTCTGCACGCGGGCGAGAACAAGATGACCGTCCCCGGCGGCGTCGAGGTTCCCGTCGAGGTCGACGACATCGACCACTTCGGCAACCGTCGTCTGCGCACGGTCGGTGAGCTCATCCAGAACCAGATCCGCGTGGGCCTGTCCCGCATGGAGCGCGTGGTCCGTGAGCGCATGACCACCCAGGACGTCGAGGCGATCACGCCGCAGACCCTGATCAACATCCGTCCGGTCGTGGCTGCGATCAAGGAGTTCTTCGGAACCTCCCAGCTGTCGCAGTTCATGGACCAGAACAACCCGCTGTCGGGCCTGACGCACAAGCGTCGTCTGTCGGCGCTGGGCCCCGGCGGTCTGTCGCGTGAGCGCGCCGGCCTCGAGGTCCGCGACGTCCACCCGTCGCACTACGGCCGCATGTGCCCGATCGAGACCCCGGAAGGCCCGAACATCGGCCTGATCGGCTCGCTGTCGGTGTACGCGCGGGTCAACCCGTTCGGCTTCATCGAGACGCCCTACCGCAAGGTCGTCGACGGTGTCGTCACCGACGAGGTCGAGTACCTCACGGCCGACGAGGAGGACCGCTACCTCATCGCGCAGGCCAACTCGCCGATCGGCTCCGACAACCGCTTCTCGGACGAGCGTGTCCTCGTCCGTAAGAAGGGCGCGGAGATCGAGTACGTCGCCGCCGACCAGGTCGAGTACATGGACGTCTCGCCGCGCCAGATGGTGTCGGTCGCGACCGCGATGATCCCGTTCCTCGAGCACGACGACGCCAACCGTGCCCTCATGGGCGCGAACATGCAGCGTCAGGCCGTGCCGCTGGTGCGCAGCGAGTCGCCGATCGTCGGTACCGGCATGGAGCTGCGTGCCGCCGTCGACGCCGGCGACGTCATCGTCACCGAGAAGAGCGGCGTGATCGAAGAGGTCTCCGCCGACTTCATCACCGTCATGGCCGACGACGGAACCCGCAAGACCTACCGTCTGCGCAAGTTCGACCGTTCGAACCAGGGCACCTGCTCGAACCAGCGTCCGATCGTGGACGAGGGACAGCGCGTCGAGTCCGGCCAGGTCCTCGCCGACGGCCCCTGCACCGAGAACGGTGAGATGGCGCTCGGCAAGAACCTGCTCGTGGCGATCATGCCGTGGGAGGGCCACAACTACGAGGACGCGATCATCCTGTCGCAGCGCCTCGTGGAGGAGGACGTGCTCACCTCGATCCACATCGAGGAGCACGAGATCGACGCCCGCGACACCAAGCTCGGTGCCGAGGAGATCACCCGCGACATCCCGAACGTCTCCGACGAGGTCCTTGCCGACCTCGACGAGCGTGGCATCGTCCGCATCGGTGCCGAGGTCCGCGACGGCGACATCCTCGTCGGCAAGGTCACGCCGAAGGGCGAGACCGAGCTGACCCCCGAGGAGCGCCTGCTCCGCGCGATCTTCGGTGAGAAGGCGCGCGAGGTCCGCGACACCTCGCTGAAGGTGCCCCACGGTGAGAACGGCAAGGTCATCGGTGTTCGCGTGTTCTCGCGCGAGGACGACGACGATCTGCCTCCGGGTGTCAACGAGCTCGTCCGCGTATACGTGGCGCAGAAGCGCAAGATCCAGGACGGCGACAAGCTCGCCGGCCGCCACGGCAACAAGGGCGTCATCGGCAAGATCCTCCCGCAGGAGGACATGCCGTTCCTGCCCGACGGCACCCCGGTCGACATCATCCTGAACACCCACGGTGTTCCGCGTCGTATGAACATCGGCCAGGTCCTCGAGACGCACCTGGGCTGGATCGGCAAGGCCGGCTGGCAGATCCAGGTGGCCGACGACGGCAGCCGTCCCGAGTGGGCACAGAACCTCTCCGAGGAGATGCTCGCCGCCGAGCCCGACACCAACATCGCCACGCCGGTGTTCGACGGTGCCCGCGAGGAGGAGCTGACGGGTCTGCTGTCCTCGACGCTGCCGAACCGCGACGGCGAGGTCATGGTCGGCCCCGACGGCAAGGCGACGCTGTTCGACGGTCGCTCCGGCGAGCCGTTCCCGTACCCGGTGTCGGTCGGCTACATGTACATCATCAAGCTGCACCACCTGGTCGACGACAAGATCCACGCGCGTTCGACCGGTCCGTACTCGATGATCACGCAGCAGCCGCTCGGTGGTAAGGCGCAGTTCGGTGGTCAGCGCTTCGGTGAGATGGAGTGCTGGGCGATGCAGGCCTACGGCGCCGCCTACACCCTCCAGGAGCTGCTCACGATCAAGTCCGACGACGTCGTCGGTCGCGTCAAGGTCTACGAGGCGATCGTCAAGGGCGAGAACATCCCCGAGCCGGGTATCCCCGAGTCGTTCAAGGTGCTCCTCAAGGAACTCCAGTCGCTGTGCCTGAACGTGGAGGTCCTCTCCAGCGACGGCGCGGCCATCGCGATGGCCGACGGCGACGACGAGGACCTCGAGCGGGCGGCCGCCAACCTGGGCATCAACCTTTCCCGCAACGAGTCGGCCACGGTCGACGACCTCGCGAACTAGGAGCCGAGCCGATGCGGTACGCACCCCGACACCACCGGGCGCGTACCGCATCGGGCCCCGGCAGCGATAGCGACAACTAGCAGCAATACAACCCGCACAGGGGAAAGGAAGTTACGTGCTCGACGTCAACTTCTTCGATGAACTCCGGATCGGCCTGGCCACCGCCGAGGACATCCGTAACTGGTCGTACGGCGAGGTCAAGAAGCCCGAGACCATCAACTACCGCACGCTCAAGCCCGAGAAGGACGGCTTGTTCTGCGAGAAGATCTTCGGTCCCACCCGGGACTGGGAGTGCTACTGCGGCAAGTACAAGCGTGTCCGCTTCAAGGGCATCATCTGCGAGCGCTGCGGCGTCGAGGTGACCCGCGCCAAGGTCCGCCGTGAGCGCATGGGCCACATCGAGCTCGCCGCTCCGGTGACGCACATCTGGTACTTCAAGGGTGTGCCGAGCCGCCTCGGCTACCTGCTCGACCTCGCGCCGAAGGATCTCGAGAAGATCATCTACTTCGCCGCGTACGTCATCACGTCGGTCGACGACGAGCTGCGCCACAACGAGCTCTCCACTCTCGAAGCCGAGATGGAGGTCGAGAAGAAGTCGGTCGCCGACCAGCGCGACGCCGACCTCGAGGCCCGCGCGCAGAAGCTCGAAGCCGACCTCGCCGAACTCGAGGCCGAGGGCGCCAAGTCCGACGTCCGCCGCAAGGTCAAGGACGGCGGCGAGCGCGAGATGCGTCAGCTCCGCGACCGTGCGCAGCGCGAGCTCGACCGCCTCGACGAGATCTGGACGACCTTCACGAAGCTGAAGCCGAAGGATCTGATCGTCGACGAGATGATCTACCGCGAGCTCCAGGACCGCTACGGCGAGTACTTCACCGGTGCCATGGGTGCCGAGGCGATCCAGAAGCTCATCGAGAACTTCGACATCGACGCCGAGGCCGAGTCGCTGCGCGAGACCATCCGCAGCGGCAAGGGACAGAAGAAGCTCCGTGCTCTCAAGCGCCTGAAGGTCGTCGCGGCGTTCCAGCAGTCCGGCAACTCGCCCATGGGCATGGTGCTCGACGCCGTGCCGGTGATCCCGCCGGAACTGCGTCCGATGGTGCAGCTCGACGGTGGCCGCTTCGCGACCTCCGACCTCAACGACCTGTACCGCCGCGTCATCAACCGCAACAACCGCCTCAAGCGACTGATCGACCTCGGTGCCCCCGAGATCATCGTCAACAACGAGAAGCGGATGCTGCAGGAGTCGGTCGACGCCCTGTTCGACAACGGCCGTCGTGGCCGGCCGGTCACCGGTCCCGGTAACCGTCCGCTCAAGTCGCTGTCCGATCTGCTCAAGGGCAAGCAGGGCCGCTTCCGTCAGAACCTGCTCGGTAAGCGCGTCGACTACTCGGGCCGTTCGGTCATCGTCGTCGGTCCGCAGCTCAAGCTGCACCAGTGCGGTCTGCCGAAGCTCATGGCGCTCGAGCTGTTCAAGCCGTTCGTCATGAAGCGTCTCGTCGACCTCAACCACGCGCAGAACATCAAGTCCGCCAAGCGCATGGTCGAGCGTCAGCGCCCGCAGGTGTGGGACGTCCTCGAAGAGGTCATCAACGAGCACCCGGTTCTGCTGAACCGTGCTCCCACGCTGCACCGCCTCGGTATCCAGGCGTTCGAGCCGCAGCTCGTCGAGGGCAAGGCCATCCAGCTGCACCCCCTCGTGTGTGAGGCCTTCAACGCCGACTTCGACGGCGACCAGATGGCCGTGCACCTCCCGCTGTCCGCGGAGGCGCAGGCCGAGGCCCGCATCCTGATGCTGTCGTCGAACAACATCCTGTCGCCGGCATCGGGCCGCCCGCTCGCCATGCCGCGTCTGGACATGGTCACGGGTCTGTTCCACCTGACCCGTCTGGTCGAGGACGCCCCCGGCGCCTACAAGGCCGCGACCGCCGACGAGCCCGAGCAGGGCGTCTACTCGTCGCCGGCCGAGGCCCAGATGGCCGTCGACCGCGGCGTGCTGTCGGTCCAGGCTCCGATCAAGGTGCGCCTGACCCAGCTGCGTCCGCCGCGCGACGTCGAGAACGAGCTGTTCCCGGAGGGCTGGAAGTACGGTCAGGCGTGGACCACGCACACGACCCTCGGTCGCGTGCTGTTCAACGAGCTGCTGCCGACGAACTACGCGTTCGTCAACGACATCATGCCGAAGAAGCGCCAGGCCGCGATCATCAACGATCTGGCCGAGCGGTACCCGATGATCGTCGTCGCGCAGACCGTCGACAAGCTCAAGGACGCCGGCTTCTACTGGGCCACGCGTTCGGGTGTCACCATCTCGATGGCGGACGTGCTCGTTCCGCCGGAGAAGAAGGACATCCTCGAGCGGTACGAGACGCAGGCCGACGCCATCCAGCGGCAGTACGACCGAGGCAAGCTCTCGGAGGACGAGCGTCGCGATTCGCTCGTCAAGCTGTGGCAGGAAGCGACCGAAGAGGTCGGTCAGGTCATGGAGGCGCACTACCCGGACGACAACCCGATCCCCACGATCGTCAAGTCCGGTGCTGCGGGCAACATGACCCAGATCCGCTCGCTGGCGGGCATGAAGGGTCTGGTGACGAACCCGAAGGGCGAGTTCATCCCGCGCCCGATCAAGTCCTCCTTCCGTGAGGGCCTGACCGTCGCCGAGTACTTCATCAACACGCACGGCGCGCGTAAGGGTCTGGCCGACACCGCTCTCCGTACCGCCGACTCGGGTTACCTGACCCGTCGTCTGGTCGACGTCTCGCAGGACGTCATCGTCCGCGAGGTCGACTGCGGCACGCCGCGCGGCATCGAGATGACCATCGCCGAGCTCGCACGCGACGCGACCGGTCAGCCGACCGGTGAGCTCGTGCGCGACGCTCACATCGAGACCAGCACCTACGCCCGTACGCTGGCGACGGACGCGGTCGACGCGAACGGCAACGTCGTCGTCGAGCGTGGTTCCGACCTCGGCGACCCGGCGATCGAGGCGCTGCTCGAGGCCGGCATCCAGAAGGTCAAGGTCCGCTCGGTCCTGACCTGCGACACCGGCACCGGCGTCTGCGCGACCTGCTACGGCCGTTCGATGGCGACGGGCAAGCTCGTCGACATCGGCGAGGCCGTCGGTATCGTCGCCGCCCAGTCGATCGGTGAGCCCGGTACGCAGCTGACGATGCGTACCTTCCACCAGGGTGGCGTCGGTGAGGACATCACCGGTGGTCTGCCCCGCGTCCAGGAGCTGTTCGAGGCCCGCGTCCCCAAGGGCAAGGCCCCGATCGCCGATGTCTCCGGCCGCATCCGCCTCGAGGACGACGATCGTTTCTACAAGATCACGATCATCCCCGACGACGGTGGCGAGGAGGTCGTGTACGACAAGCTGTCCAAGCGTCAGCGTCTGCACGTCATCCGCAAGGCCGACGGCACCGAGGGCGTGCTCGCGGACGGCGACCACGTGGAGGTCGGTCAGCAGCTCCTCGAGGGCTCTGCCGATCCGCACGAGGTGCTGCGCGTGATGGGCCCGCGTCAGGTTCAGGTCCACCTGGTCCACGAGGTCCAGGAGGTCTACCGGAGCCAGGGCGTGTCGATCCACGACAAGCACATCGAGGTCATCGTGCGCCAGATGCTGCGTCGCGTGACGATCATCGACTCGGGCTCGACGGAGTTCCTGCCCGGTTCGCTCGTCGAGCGCAGCGAGTTCGAGGCTGCGAACCGTCGTGTGGTCCAGGAGGGTGGCGAGCCGGCTGCCGGCCGTCCGGTCCTCATGGGCATCACGAAGGCGTCGCTGGCCACCGATTCGTGGCTGTCGGCGGCGTCCTTCCAGGAGACCACTCGCGTGCTCACCGACGCGGCGATCAACTGCCGCTCGGACAAGCTGATCGGTCTCAAGGAGAACGTGATCATCGGCAAGCTGATCCCCGCCGGTACCGGTATCAACAAGTACCGGAACATCGAGGTCCAGCCGACCGAGGAGGCCCGCGCGGCCGCGTACGCCATCCCGGCGTACGACGACCAGTACTACTCGCCGGACGGCTTCGGCCAGAACACCGGCGCTGCAGTGCCGCTGGACGACTACGGTTACTCCAACGACTACCGGTAGTTCGCTGCCGTAGTAGACGACGAAGGTCCCGCCCTCTTCTCTTCGGGGGCGGGGCCTTCGTCATGTGTTCTCGACGGTGATCGTCGTCGTTGCTTCGCCGCGAGCATCTCGCAGCGGTTCCGCGCGGGGTAGGTCAGCGCGGGGTGTGGGTCAGCGCGGGATGTGGAAGTCCACGAGTTCGGCCGTGCCCCGCGACAGCTCGGACCACGATCCGCTCACCGTGAGGACTGCGATCGCGGAGGTGGGGAACTTCTCGGCCACCTGATGGGCAGCGTCGGTGCTGTGGTCCGTGATGAGTCCGAGGACGGTCGCGGAGAGGGTGGGCTCGTGCCCGATGACCAGCAAGGTCTGCACGTCGTCGGCGGTTCCCCGGATCTCGGCGACCAGGGATTCCGGATCGGCGTGGTACAGGCTGTCGCGGTACTCGACGGGAGCCTCCACGGCCGCTTCGGCGAGTGTCTTGCGTGTCCGGGTCGCGGTGGAGCACAGAACGGCGTCCACCTCGGGCAGGTTCGCCCGGATCCAGCGACCGGCGAGACCGGCCTCGCGGCGTCCGCGGGGGGAGAGGGGACGCTCGTGATCGTCCACGTCGTCCGGGTACGCGGACTTGCCGTGGCGCAGCAAGATCAGGGTACGGGTCATGGGGTCCACCGTAGAGCGTCCGGATTCCGGCCGATCCACGCGACCGCGCGAGTGTGATCCTCGACCGTGAACCAGACCGTCAGTCCGTCCTCCCGCAGGGTCGTCCGCAACGTGAGGGTCTCGCCGGCGGCGACGGGGCGCAGGTGCTCGATCACCGCTCGGTACGGCGCGTCCGGGACGTCCGGCCGGAGGGACAGAAGCTCTTCGACACCGTGCCAGTAGACGGCGTTGTTGACGTGCCCGAAGGGGTCGAGGTCGGTGGCGCGCAGGGGGAAGACGCGTTCGTCGTCGACCCCGTCGGGTGCGCGACCGGGCAGCCACGCCGTCCACTTCAGGCGTGTGTCGTGCGCGTAGCGGGCCATGTGCTCGAACAGGCCGTCGCTGATGCGGGTGGGAGCGCCGGTGGTGGGGCCGATGTCGATCCAGAACGCCGCGGTCTCGATCAGCGGACCGTCCGGGGCGTCGTCGGGGTCGTCGAGGCGGACCCGCACGTTCGCCCACCGTGTCGACAGGGCGTCGCACCAGCGCCGCAACCGGAGCGTGCGGCCGTACTCGGCGGGGCGGTGCACGTCGACGATCGTGCGCCGGACGATCCAGAGCGGGTCGGTCTCGGACGCGCCGACGGCGGCGAGGTTGTCGGTGCCGATGTCCTGGAGATAGCGGGCGATGCCGTCGAGTCGCAGTCGCTTACCGGTGTCGACGTCGCCGGTACGGACGGTGCGCTCGGTGGAGAAGGGATCCGCCTCCTCGGGCAGTTCCGTCAGCGGTCGCGTCCGAGGCAGGTCGGTGCTCGGCGTCGACGTGGCCATGTGTCCCCCCGGGTCGGATGTCCGATCGTGCGATTCTCGCAGCTTCGGGGGGTGGTCGCAGGTTCTCTTGCGAACCCGCGGTGACAGCCGCTACAGTCGAATTAACTGTTACGGATCGTTACATGAAAATCGCGGACGCTCCGCCCGGCTGCCGAGGACCCTTCCCATGGCCTATGTGATCACCCAGACCTGCTGCAACGACGCGAGCTGCGTCGCGGTCTGCCCCGTGAACTGCATCCACCCCTCGCCGGACGAGCCCGAGTTCGCCACCGCCGAGATGCTGCACATCGATCCGAAGACCTGCATCGACTGCGGCGCCTGCGCCGACGCGTGCCCGGTCGAGGCGATCCTGCCCGACGACAAGCTCGATCCCTCCCAGAAGCGGTTCGCCGAGATCAACGCGGCCTGGTACGAGGACCACCCGGCGCCGGAGGGGTGGCAACCCCTCGTGCCCGCCCCGGCGCCTCCGCGCGATCGCGGAACGCTGCGGGTCGCGATCGTCGGCGCCGGCCCCGCGGCCTGCTACGCCGCCCAGGAACTGCTCGAACGGTCCGACGTCGAGGTCGAGATGTTCGACCGGCTCCCGACTCCCTTCGGTCTCGTGCGCGCCGGTGTCGCCCCCGATCATCCGGGGACCAAGGCGGTCACCGAATCGTTCGAATGGTCGTTCCGACGCGAGGAGTTCGCCCTGCACCTCGCCACCGAGATCGGTCGCGACATCAGTCACGCCGAACTGCTCGAGCATCACCACGCCGTGATCTACGCGACCGGTGCGTCGTCCGACCGCCGACTCGGGATCACGGGCGAGGACCTGCCCGGCAGCCACGCCGCCACCGAGTTCGTCGCCTGGTACAACGGCCACCCCGACTACGCCGACCGCACCTTCGACCTGTCCGGCGAACGCGCCGTCATCGTCGGCAACGGCAACGTCGCCCTCGACGTCGCGCGGATCCTCACCATGGACGTCGACGAACTGGCGCGCACCGACATCGCCGACCACGCCCTGAAGGCGCTGCGGGAGAGCAACATCCGCGAGGTCGTCCTGCTCGGCCGGCGCGGCCCCGCCCAGGCCGCCTACAGCAATCCGGAGTTCCTCGCCCTCGGCGACCTCACCGGGGTGGACGTCGTCGTCGACGACGCCGACCTCGAACTCGATCCGGTGAGCTCTCGGGCCGTGGAGGACGACGCGGCGACCGCGCTGCGGGTCCGTCTCGCCCGTGAGTACGCCGGACGGCCCGTCCGTCCCGGTCACCGTCGCATCGTCTTCCGGTATCTCGCTGCCCCGAGCGAACTGCTCGGCGACGACCACGTGACCGGCGTGCGGGTCGAACGCACCGAACTCGTCGACGACGGTGGCCGCCTCACCGCCCGACCCACCGGCCGGTTCGAGGACCTGCCCGCCACGCTCGTGCTCCGGTCGATCGGTTATCGCGGCGTTCCCGTGCCGGGTGTGCCCTTCGACGACGTCCGTGGCGTCGTTCCCAACACCGGCGGTCGCGTCGACACCGGCGTCTACGTGACCGGCTGGGCCAAGCGCGGGCCGAGCGGTGTCATCGGCACCAACAAGGGGTGCGCGAAGGAGACCGTCGCGGCGCTGCTGGCCGATTTCGACTCCGGTGCGCTCGCCGATCCCCGCGGCGACCGTCGCGCGCTGAACCGGTTGCTCGGACAGCGCAGGCCCGATCGGGTGGACCTGGACGGCTGGAAGACCATCGACGCCGCCGAGCGGCAGGCCGGACGGGCCCAGGGCCGGCCCCGCGTCAAGATCACCGATCGCGGGACCCTCGTCGAACTCGGTCGTCGCCGACGCCGTCTTCCGCTGCTCGCTTCGCTGCGTCGCTGACGCAGTCGCGGGTGACGCAGGTCGCGGCCCACCCGGGCGTTCGTCGATAGGCTCGGGAGAACCGAATCCCTACCCGAACGGACATGTGCATGAGCAGCGACAACCTCGACCGCACGGCGCTCACGCGCCGCACCCTCATCGGCGGCGCCGGTGTGGTGGCGGCCGGCGCGGCCCTCACGGCCTGCGGATCGTCCGGCGACACCGGCGAGGCACGATCGGCGGTGCCCGCACCGACCACGACCGCGCCTCCCGGACCCGACGCGGAGGTCGTAGCCACCGTCGCGGACGTGCCGGTCGGCGGGGGCGTCATGCTCGAATCGAAGAGGCTCGTCGTCACCCAGCCCGCGGAGGGCGACTTCCGCGCGTTCATCGCGATCTGTACCCATCAGGGCTGCAATCTCAGCGGGGTCGAGGGCGACCGCATCATCTGCCCGTGCCACGGCAGCCGGTACGACCTCGACGGCGCCCCGGTCGAAGGACCGGCGAAGCGGCCGCTGAAGACCCGTCCGGTGGCGGCGCGCGGGTCCGATCTCGTCGTGGGCTGATCGGTCCGGGGATAGAGTCCGCTCCGTGGAGACCAGCGGAGGCTGGCGCCCGAAGGCGCTGCGTGACGGTACGGACCCGGACCCTCGTTTCACGCTGGCCAACGAGCGCACCTTCCTCGCCTGGGTGCGGACCGCGCTCGGCGTCATCGCCGCGGCGGTCGCGCTGGAGACCTTCGCGGGCGGCATCGTGTCGGAGGGGCTCCGCACGGTGCTGGCGTGTGCGCTGCTCGGATTCGCCGCCGTGCTCACCGTGTTCGCGCTGATCCGCTGGCACCGCGTCGAGCACGCGATGCGCACCGGACGTGCACTCCCGGTGCCGTGGGTGGCCTACCTGCTCGCCGTCGCCCTCGGGGTCTCCGGGGTCGTGCTCGCCGTCGCGATCGCCTGGTGAGACGAGCGGCATCGTGAGCCCGGACGATCTGCGGCACGGCGACGCCGGTCTGCAGCCCGAACGGACCAGTCTGGCGTGGCTGCGCACCGCGTCGGTGCTCGGGGCGGTGGTGCTCGGATTCATGCGGTTCGTGCCCGGCCCGGGTGCGGTGGTCGCGACGATCGGCCTGGTCTGCCTCGTGCCCGTGCTCGCGGTGCTGCTCGCCTCCCGGATCGGTCACCGCGCGCGTGTGCGCGGATTGGTGGCGGGGCGCGCGCCCTATTTCTGGTGGCGGAACGTCGCGGTCACCGCCACGGTCGTGGTGCTCGCGATCTCGTCGGCCGTACTGATCGTCACGGCCCACTGATTGTCACGGACCACTGATCGTCACCGCTCGCTGATCCTCACTGCCCGCTGATCGACGACACACCGATCAGCGCTATCGCGGCGACCCAAACAGTCGCCGCTGCCGCGAGTGCGATCGGGCGCCATCCGACCCCGCGAAGCACCTCCCGGCGCACCCCCGCGCCCAGGGCGAACATCGCGACCGTCAGCAGTGCCCTCTGCACCGTGCCCGCAGCCTCCACCACGATCGGATCGAGCAGTCCGGTCGAGCGCAGCGCGACACACGCGAGGAAGCCCAGCAGGAAGACCGGCACGATCGGGGGAGTGCGCTCGTCGCGGCGGCCCTCACCGCGCCGCCGGGCGACGACCCCGACGATCGCCACGACCGGAGCCAGCAGTGCCACCCGCGCGAGCTTGACCGTCACGGCCGCGGCGAGCACCCCACCGGCGGTGGCCTCGAGAGCGGTGCCGGTCGCGACGACCTGGGCGACCTCGTGGATCGCCGCACCCGCCCACAGACCGGCGGTCCCGGGGGTCAGCCCGAGCATCCCGGCGGCGAGCGGAACGAGCGGGATCATCGCGGTGCCGAAGACGACCACCAATGCGACGGTGGTGACGAGTTCGCGTTTGCGCGAATCGATCACACCGTCGACCGCCGCCGCGGCCGCGGCTCCACAGATCGAGAAGCCGCACGCGATGAGCAGGCGCTGGGTCCAGCCCACCCCGAGCCACCGGCCGAAGGCGAGTGAGCCGCCGATGCCCGCGACGACGACGGTCGCCGCGACGAGCGCTGTGCCCCACCCGAGGTCGACGAGATCGGAGACCGCGAGCTGCACGCCGAGCAGCGCGACGCCCACTCGGAGCAACCGCTTCGATGCCGTACCCAGACCCGGCTCCAGAACCTCGACCACCGGTGCGGGCAGACCGACGTTCGCCACGACCACACCCAGGACGATCGCGACGAGCAACGGGCTCGCCCCGGGGATCAGGTGCGCGGCTCCCAGTGCGACGACCGCGCCCGCCGCGGCCACCAGGAGACCCGGGACGACGGTGGGCCGGGACACGGGCGCGTGGACGGTGAGCATGCCTCGACTCTTCCGTTGCAGCGGTGTCCGCACCAGCCGTCGATCGGACATGAGCTCATATCGAATGGATATGAGCAGAGGGTCCGGCATATCGTTCGTGCATGACCAGCTGGCCGGATCTCGTTGCTCTGGAACTGCTCGTCGGGGTCGACGACCGGGGCGGGCTCGGCGCCGCGGCCCGCGCGGCCGGTCTCGCCCAGCCCAACGCGACCCGCATGCTGCGCCGGCTCGAACGGCAACTCGGCGCGGTCCTCGTGCGGCGGGGCCGGACGGGTTCGGTGCTCACCCCGGAGGGCACAGTGGTCGCGCACTGGGCTCGGGAGGTCCTGGCCGACGCGGAACGCCTCCTCGACGCCGCCGCCGCACTGCGCGTCGAGCAGCAACCCGAACTGGTGGTCGCGGCGTCGATGACGGTCGCCGAACACCTCATCCCGCGGTGGCTCGGCGCCTTCCGCACCCTCCGCGACGACGTCCAGATCCAGTTGCAGGTCCACAACTCGATGCGGGTGTGCGACGTCGTCGCCGAGGGCGGATGCGACGTCGGGTTCGTCGAAGGACCGACGGTGCCGGAGGGACTGCACAGTGTCGCGGTGGCACGCGATCGCCTCGTCGTGGTCGTCCCGCCGCAGCATCCCTGGGCGCGGCGGCGTCGGCCGCTCACCGTGGCCGAACTCGCGGCGACACCACTGGTCGTCCGCGAGGAGGGCTCCGGCACCCGCCGCACCCTCGACCTCGCGTTGCAGGAGTACGACCGGGCCGCACCGCTGCTCGAACTCGGGAGCGGAGCAGCGGTCCGCACGAGCGTGCTCGGGGGTACGGGCCCGGCGGTGCTGAGCACCCTCGCGGTGGAGGAGTATCTGGACTCCGGTCGCCTGGTCGCGGTCGCGGTCGACGGACTCGACCTGCAGCGCGTGCTCCGTGCGGTCTGGAGGCCGCCGCGGGTGTTGTCCGGCCCGGCGGGGGAGTTGGTCCGACTGATCACCCGTACCCGCTGACCGGGCCTGCACCCGGTACCGGGTCACGCGCGCGAGTGCTGCAACGCGCCGGCCCCCGCGATCACGACGAGTGCGATGCCTACGAGAGCGAGAGGTTCGACGACCTGCCCCAGCACCAGAGCGCCGGCGAGCGCTGCGGCGGCGGGCTCGAGCGCGATGAGGATCGCGAACACCCTCTTCGGCAGGTCGCGCAGGGCACGGATCTCGAGGGTGTACGGGATCGCCGACGACAGCAGCGCCACGGCGAGTCCTGCGAGCGCGAGGTCGGGCCGGAGGAGCTCGGTGCCGGCCGTCGCCGCGCCGAACGGCAGGACGACGACGGCCGCGATCGTCGTCGCTCCCGCCAGTCCGGCCGATCCGGGCAGGGTCGTCGCCACACGTGAGCCGGCGATGATGTACCAGGCCCATCCCGATGCGGCGACCAGCGCGAAGGCGACCCCGAGCGGATCGAGACCGGTGGACAGCCCGGCACCGTCACCCACGCCGAGCAGGACCACTCCGGCCAACGCGAGCACCACCCACAGGGCGTCGCGGAGGCGTCGGGACAGGATCGCGGCCAGTCCGAGTGGGCCGAGGAACTCGATGGTGACGGTTGCGGCGAGGGGCAGCCGCGTCAGCGCCCCGTAGAAGGCCGTGTTCATCAGCGCGAGACTTGCGCCCAGTGTCACCACCGCCCGCCACTGTTCCGGTGTCCACGTCCGCGGCCGGGGCCGGGTGAACGCGCAGAGGATCACGGCCGCGAACAGCAGGCGCAGGGTCACCGTGCCGAGGGCGCCCGCCCGGTCGAACAGGGTCGCGGCGAAGGCCGCCCCGAACTGCATCGACAACACCGCGGTGAGGACCGCGACGACAGGCCCGACGGTGTGCGTGCGGGAGTCGTCGGCCATCCCGTCAGTCTGTCCGACAGGCCCGGACGACGTCTGCCGCAAAAAACAATCACGCGTGCTTGATTTTAGAGCTGTGACGTGTGACGCTTGCCGCATGTCCGATCTGCACACCGTGCTCGACGATCTCCGCGCGGAGGGCGACGATCTCGACGCTCTCGTCGCGAACCTGCCCGACGAGAGCTGGGCGCTGCCCACTCCGGCGGAGGGTTGGACCATCGCCCACCAGATCGGCCACCTGTTGTGGACCGACCGGGCGGCGCTCACCGCCGTCCGCGACCCGGACGCCTTCGTGAAGATGGTCGAAGCGGCGTTCGGCGACCCGCTGGGATTCGTCGACGTCGGTGCCGCGGAACAGGCGGGCCGGCCGCCCGCGGAGTTGCTCGCCGACTGGCGCGACACCCGCCGCGAACTCGCCGACGCGCTCGCCGAGGTCCCGCGCGGTACGAAGATCCTGTGGTTCGGACCGCCGATGTCGCCGGCCTCGATGGCGACCGCGCGGCTGATGGAGACCTGGGCGCACCGGGGAGACGTCGCCGACGCCCTCGGCGTCACCCGCACACCCACCGCGCGCCTGAAGAACATCGCGCACCTGGGGGTGCGGACGCGCGACTTCGCGTACGTCATCCGCGACCGGAAGCCACCGGCCGAACCGTTCCGCGTGGTGCTCACCGCCCCCGACGGTGACAGCTGGGAATGGGGTCCGGAGGACGCGGCGCAGTCGGTCACCGGCCCGGCTCTCGACTTCTGCCTGCTCGTCACCCAGCGCATCCACCGCGACGACACCGCCCTCGTCACCGACGGCCCGGACGTGGAGGAATGGCTCGGCCTCGCCCAGGCTTTCGCCGGTGCCCCCGGCGCCGGACGTGAAGCCGGCTCGTCCGCCTCCTGAAGACACCCGCACCCCAGTCGAGACACCCCCGGTCGACAGCTTCGACCGGAACATCCTCGGCCGAAACACCATCGGAGACATCGTGAGCATGTGGACCACCCCCGAGCGTCTCGCCCTCCGCGAGACCGTCACCGGTTTCGTGAAGCGCGAGATCCTGCCCCACCTCGACGACTGGGAGCGCGCCGGCGAACTGCCCCGCGAACTGCACGTCGAGGCCGCGAAGGTCGGCCTGCTCGGCGCGGGATTCCCCGAGGAGGTCGGCGGTTCCGGTGGCGACGGTGCCGACACGCTCACCGTGTGCGAAGCGTTCCATGAGGCAGGTGCCTCGGGCGGCGCGTTCGCATCACTGTTCACGTGCGGCATCGCACTGCCGCACCTCATCGCGGCCGGCGATCCCGATCAGATCGACAAGTGGGTACGGCCCACTCTCGCAGGCGAACTCGTCGGATCCCTCGCGATCACCGAACCGGGCGGCGGATCGGACGTCGGCCATCTGACCACCACCGCGGTGCGCGACGGCGACCACTACGTCGTCAACGGCGCGAAGACCTACATCACCTCGGGATGCCGCGCCGACTTCGTGGTCACCGCCGTCCGCACCGGAGGTCCCGGCGCCGGAGGAGTCTCGCTGCTCGTGATCGAGAAGGGCACACCGGGTTTCACCGTCTCCCGCAAACTCGACAAGATGGGCTGGCGCGCGTCGGACACCGCCGAGTTGTCCTTCGCCGACGTCCGCGTGCCGGTCACCAACCTCGTCGGCGCGGAGAACACCGGATTCTGGCAGATCGCACAGGGTTTCGTCTCCGAGCGGATCGCCCTCGCCGCCCAGGCCTATTCGGGTGCGCAGCGGTGCCTGGACCTGACCGTCGCGTGGTGCCGCGATCGCGAGACCTTCGGCCGGCCACTGATCACCCGCCAGGCCGTGCAGCGCACGCTGTCCGAGATGGCGCGTCGCATCGACGTCGCGCGCGTCTACACCCGGCACGTCACCGAACGCGCCGTGGCGGGGGAGACCGACCTGATCGCCGAGGTGTGTTTCGCGAAGAACACCGCGGTCGAGGCCGGCGAGTGGGTCGCCAACCAGGCGGTCCAATTGTTCGGCGGACTCGGGTACATGGCCGAATCCGAGGTCGAACGGCAGTACCGCGACATGCGCATCCTCGGTATCGGCGGTGGCACCACCGAGATCCTCACCGAACTCGCCGCCAAGCGGCTGGGTTACGGCGCCTGACACACCTGATCCTTCACGCGACCGTCCACGGCCGCGCGTCCTCTCACCCGAACCCGGAAGGCATCCCCGTGAGCATCATCGAGACCGAAGAACAGAAGGAACTGCGCGCTGCGGTCGCGGCTCTGGCCGAGCGCTACAACTACGTCGACTACGTGCTTCCCAAGTCACGCGCGCACGAGCCGCTCACCGAATTGTGGGCGGAGGCGGCCAAGCTCGGCTTCCTCGGCGTGAACCTCCCGGAGCAATACGGCGGCGGCGGCGCCGGCATCTACGAACTCGCGCTGGTGCAGGAGGAGCTCTCCGCCAAGGGCGCAGGGTTGCTGCTCGTCGTGGTCTCGCCGGCCATCTGCGGCACGATCATCTCCAAGTACGGCACCGACGCGCAGAAGCAGGAATGGCTGCCCGGGCTCGCCGACGGCTCCCGCATCATGGCCTTCGGCATCACCGAGGCCGACGCCGGATCCAACTCGCACAACATCACCACCATCGCCCGCCGCGACGGTGACGACTGGATCCTCTCCGGCAGCAAGGTGTACATCTCCGGTGTCGACCAGGCCGACGCCGTGCTCGTCGTCTCCCGCACCGAGGACGCGAAGACCGGCAAGCTCCGTCCGGCCCTGTTCATCGTGCCGACCGACGCTCCGGGCTTTACGAAGACGCCCATGGAGATGGACATCCTCGAGCCGGACTACCAGTTCTCCCTGTTCTTCGACGACGTCCGGCTTCCCGCCGACGCACTGGTCGGTGAACCGGAGGCCGCGCTGATGCAGCTGTTCGCCGGACTGAACCCCGAACGGATCATGGGCGCGGCGATGGCAGTGGGGATGGGCCGGTACGCCCTCGACGCCGCGGTGCGCTACGCCAACGAGCGCACCGTCTGGAAGCAGCCCATCGGCGCGCATCAGGGCATTGCGCACCCGCTGGCGCAGCGCAAGATCGAGCTCGAACTCGCCAAGCTCATGATGCAGAAGGCCGCCGTCCTCTACGACAGCGGCGACGACTTCGGGGCCGCCGAGGCCGCGAACATGGCCAAGTACGCCGCGGGTGAGGCCGCGATCGCCTCGCTGGACCAGGCGATCCAGACCCACGGCGGGGCCGGCCTCACCCGGGAGTACGGCCTCGCGGCGATGCTCGGCGCCGCGCGCATCGCACGCGTGGCGCCGGTCAGCCGGGAGATGATCCTCAACTTCGTGGCCCAGCACTCGCTGGGCCTGCCGAAGTCGTACTAGGCCGACGCTTCGGTGTTCGACGCTTCGGTGTTCGATGCTTCCGGGTTCGAGGTGTCGGGATTCGACACCTCGGACCCGGAGGTACCGAGGTTCGGCGGGAAGGAATCCGGCGGGAAGATACTGGCCGCCTCCTCCGCCGGGAGCAGCGTCCCCAGCAGATAGGCGAGGGACCACCGCAACGAGTTCACGTCCTGCAGCGGCACGGTCTGCTGGTAGCCCACGAGCGTGTACAGGGCCAGCCTTGCGAACCGCTCGGCCTGTTCCCTCGAACCGAGATACTGGGCCACCGCTTCGGCCACCACCGCGTAACGCAGGTCGTCGACCTTGCTCTGCACCTCGTGGACCCCGGAGTCGCTGTGCGACCAACCACGGATGGCGGATTCGGCGGAGTGGGGGAGACTGCACGCGAATTCGACGAGCAACCGGAGCCGTCGGGTCATCGAACCCTCGAGGCGCGCCGCGGCGGCGAGCTGCAGCGTCTGGCTCTCGAGCCAGTGCTGGAGGAATTCGGTCTTGAACTGCGCCCAGCTCTCGAAATAGTTGTAGAACGAGCCGGTCGTCACCTCGAGGTGACTGCACAACCGTGCCTGCTTGAGCCCGGCATGGTCGTTGGTGGCCAGGATGGCCAGCGCGGCGTCGAAGTAGTCCTCGCGCCTGACGATGGTCGCCACGTGGTGCTCCCCTTTCGCCCCGACCTGTTATACGAGTGTACGGATGATGAGCTTTGCGTACGGTCTCGGGGTCGCACGAATACCCGTTCGGCGGAAGATCAGTCGTGACGGAACGGTCGTGACCGGGTGGTCGTGACGAAACAGCAGGAGCAGGAGGCCCGATGGCGCGAGAACCGAAGCAGGACCGCAGCCGCGCCACGCGGCGGCGACTGCTCGAGGCGACGATCGACTGCCTCGCCGAATCCGGTTGGGCCGCAACCACGGTGAGCGTGGTCGCCGAGCGGGCAGGAGTGTCGCGCGGGGCCACCCAGCATCACTTCCCGACCCGGGAGGATCTCATCACCGCATCGCTCGAGTTCATGTTCGACAGTCGCATCGAACGGGTCCGCACCGAGCCGTTCGACGTGCCCGAGGGCGTCGGCCGCACGGAGGCGGTGGTCGAGCGGATCGTCGACCAGTGCACCGGCAACATGTTCAAGGCCGCCCTGCAGGTGTGGACGGCCGCGGCGGCCGATCCGGCCCTGCGCGAGATGCTCCTGCCGCTCGAGGAGAAGTTCGGGCGTGTCTCGCACGCGGTCGCCGTCGAGCAGCTCGGCGCCGACGACACCGATCCGGTCGTGCACCGGACGGTGCAGGCGACTCTGGATCTCGCGCGCGGCCTCGGCCTGGCCGACGTGCTGACCGACGACTCGGCCCGCCGGCGGGAGATCGTCCGCCACTGGGCCGCGCAGCTCGACGAGGTGCTCCGGGAGTCCTCGAGTCGTCGCACACAGGCGGGCCCGGCTCGGTAGTCTTCCCGCCATGCCTCTCCCGCGCATCGGAAGGACGGCGGCTGCCGTGGCCACGGTCGGCCTCATGGGTCTCGGTGCGGCGGCGTGCGGGAACTCCGACGACGCCGGACAGGCAGAGACCTCGCCCACCGCGTCCGTCACCGACCCCGGCCCGTTGTTCGACGAGTGCGGCGCGATGTCCGACGACGAGGTGGCGGCGGCCTTCGGTCTCGGAAGTTTCACGACGGTGACGCGCAACTCGGTGGGCTGCGAGTGGGAGATCTACGTCGGCGGCCCCAGCGTGAGCTTCTCCTGGTACCGGGGAAGTCCCATCGGCCGCGAACGCGCCGGCTCCGATCTCATCGGCCGGCCCGCCGCCGACGTCGAGATCGGGGGACGGTCCGGCTTCATGGGGTCCTACCAGAACGAGCTGGGGCAGACGACGCTGTGCGAGATCGGCGTGGAGTTCGGCGGCGACTTCGTCCACTGGTCGGTCTCGTACTCGAACCTCACGCCCGTCGCCGACGCCTGCGTCGTCGCTCGCGGCCTGGCCACCACGAGTGTGGAAAGAGTGCAGAAGTGAACGCCCGCCGCTGGGGCGCCGCACTCGCGACCGTCCTCACGACGGGTGCTCTGCTCACCGGATGTACCCGCACCATCGAGGGGCGGGCCGTCCCGGAGGGGATCGGCGGCGGCACGGGCGCCGAGTTCACCCGGCTGCTCACCGAGTGCGATGCGGTCGCCGACGAGAAGATCGCCGAGGCCGTGGGCGCGGACTACGTCTACCGCGGGTTCTTCGGTGCGATCTGCCGCTGGGACGGTGAGGGACCCACGGGAGTAGTGAAGGTCACCTTCAACTGGTTCGAGACCGGTTCCCTCGACCACGAACGCGCCGCCGCCGAGGGACTCGGTTACGAGATCGAGAACACGACCATCGAGGGCCGGCGGGCACTGCAGATGCGCCGACCCGGCGATCTGCTGTCGTGCGGGGTCAGTTCCGGGGCGTCGACGACCGGCATCTTCGGCTGGTGGGTGCAGTACACCTCCGGGGGAGCGGACCCGTGTGAAGCTGCTGCTACGTTGGCCCGGCTCACACTGAACCTCAGCAGTTGACGGTGTGTGCGGATCCTCGGGAGGGTGCGCGCTCCTCACTTTGACCTCATGCGCGCACGCCGGGTATCGTTGTGGGTCGTGTCCGGCATGCCCGGGCCGGTCTGTGTGCCTATGCGAGGTAGTGCCGTGCGCGCGGTCTGTGGATATCTGCAGGAGCGAGCCCCCGGCTGCCTGTGTGGGGGTACGCGACACACCCGACCTCGTGTGCACACGAGGGGCGAGTGCGGGGCAGCAGCTTTCTTGCCCCAACCGATGGATCCCTAATTTCAGAACAGCCGAGGTTGCTCGAAGTGAGCAGCTTCAGACAACGAAGAAAGCCGGTTAATGCCAACCATCAATCAGCTGGTCCGCAAGGGCCGCCGCGACAAGGCCGCCAAGGTCAAGAGCGCGGCGCTCAAGGGCAGCCCCCAGCGTCGCGGTGTGTGCACTCGCGTGTACACCACCACCCCGAAGAAGCCGAACTCGGCTCTCCGTAAGGTCGCCCGTGTGCGCCTGACCTCCCAGGTCGAGGTCACCGCCTACATCCCCGGTGAGGGCCACAACCTCCAGGAGCACTCGATGGTGCTCGTGCGTGGCGGTCGTGTGAAGGACCTCCCGGGTGTGCGCTACAAGATCATCCGCGGCTCGCTCGACACCCAGGGTGTCAAGAACCGCAAGCAGGCCCGCAGCCGCTACGGAGCGAAGAAGGAGAAGGGCTGATGCCACGTAAGGGTCCCGCTCCCAAGCGCCCGCTGATCGCCGATCCGGTCTACGGTTCGCCGCTGGTCACCCAGCTGGTCAACAAGATCCTGCTGGACGGCAAGAAGTCCACCGCCGAGCGCATCGTCTACCAGGCGCTCGAGCAGGCTCGCGAGAAGACCGGTACCGATCCGGTCGTCACCCTCAAGCGCGCGCTCGACAACGTCAAGCCCGCCCTCGAGGTCCGCAGCCGTCGCGTCGGTGGTGCCACCTACCAGGTGCCGGTCGAGGTTCGCCCCGGTCGTTCCACCACGCTCGCGCTGCGCTGGCTGGTGACGTTCTCGCGTCAGCGTCGCGAGAAGACCATGGTCGAGCGGCTCGCCAACGAGCTCCTCGACGCGAGCAACGGCCTCGGCGCCTCCGTGAAGCGCCGCGAGGACACGCACAAGATGGCTGAAGCCAACAAGGCGTTCGCGCACTACCGCTGGTGAGTCGTCGCCGACCGGGAGATGCCGTCATCACGGACCTCCCGGTCGGCTGCTCGCACAACTGTGTCGGTCCCGTAAAGGCCGGCTGACAACACAAGAACATGTGGTCCGCACCCAAGGACCGACACGAGCTACGAGCGGGGTTACCTGTGGCACAGGAAGTGCTGACCGACCTGAACAAGGTCCGCAACATCGGCATCATGGCGCACATCGATGCCGGCAAGACCACCACCACCGAGCGCATCCTCTTCTACACCGGTGTCAACTACAAGATCGGTGAGACGCACGACGGTGCCTCGACCACCGACTGGATGGAGCAGGAGAAGGAGCGTGGTATCACCATCACCTCCGCTGCTGTGACCTGTTTCTGGAACAAGAACCAGATCAACATCATCGACACCCCCGGCCACGTCGACTTCACGGTCGAGGTCGAGCGGTCGCTGCGCGTCCTCGACGGCGCAGTCGCCGTGTTCGACGGCAAGGAGGGCGTCGAGCCCCAGTCCGAGCAGGTCTGGCGCCAGGCTGCCAAGTACGACGTTCCGCGCATCTGCTTCGTCAACAAGATGGACAAGATGGGCGCGGACTTCTACTTCACCGTGCAGACGATCATCGATCGCCTGGGCGCGAAGCCGCTGGTCCTCCAGCTCCCCATCGGTGCCGAGGATGCCTTCGACGGCGTCGTCGACCTCGTCGAGATGAAGGCGCTCACCTGGCGTGGCACCACCGACATCGGCACCGAGGCCACGGTCGAGGAGATCCCGGCCGACCTCGCCGACAAGGCTGCCGAGTACCGCGAGAAGCTGCTCGAGACGGTCGCCGAGTCCGACGAAGAGCTCATGGAGAAGTACTTCGGCGGCGAGGAACTCACCGTCGCCGAGATCAAGGCGGCCATCCGCAAGATGACCGTCAACTCCGAGCTCTACCCGGTGCTGTGCGGCTCCGCCTTCAAGAACAAGGGCATCCAGCCCATGCTCGACGCGGTCATCGACTACCTGCCGAACCCGCTCGACATCGGCGACGTCATCGGCCACCAGGTCGGTAACGAAGAAGAGGAACTGCGTCGTAAGCCTTCGAAGGAGGAGCCCTTCTCGGCTCTCGCCTTCAAGATCGCTGCGCACCCCTTCTTCGGCAAGCTGACCTTCGTCCGCGTGTACTCCGGCCGGATCGACTCGGGCACCCAGGTGCTCAACTCGACCAAGGGCAAGAAGGAGCGCGTCGGCAAGCTGTTCCAGATGCACGCCAACAAGGAGAACCCGGTCGACGAGGCAGTCGCGGGCCACATCTACGCGATGATCGGCCTGAAGGACACCACGACCGGCGACACCCTGTGCGCGCAGGACGCCCCGATCGTCCTCGAGTCGATGACCTTCCCGGACCCGGTCATCCAGGTTTCCATCGAGCCGAAGTCGAAGGCCGACCAGGAGAAGCTGTCGACGGCCATCCAGAAGCTCGCCGAAGAGGACCCGACCTTCTCGGTCGAGCTCGACGACGAGACCGGCCAGACCGTCATCGGCGGTATGGGCGAGCTCCACCTCGACATCCTCGTCGACCGCATGAAGCGCGAGTTCAAGGTCGAGGCCAACGTCGGCAAGCCGCAGGTCGCGTACCGCGAGACGATCACCAAGCCGGTCGAGAAGCTCGAGTTCACGCACAAGAAGCAGACCGGTGGCTCGGGCCAGTTCGCAAAGGTCATCATCGGCCTCTCGCCGTTCGTCGGCGAGGACGGCGCGACCTACGAGTTCGAGAACAAGGTCACCGGCGGTCGCATCCCGCGCGAGTACATCCCGTCGGTCGACGCGGGTGCTCAGGACGCCATGCAGTACGGCGTGCTCGCCGGCTACCCGCTGGTGAACCTGAAGGTCACCCTCATCGACGGTGCGTACCACGACGTCGACTCGTCCGAAATGGCGTTCAAGATCGCCGGCTCGCAGGCACTGAAGGAAGCGGCCCGCAAGGCCGCCCCGGTGATCCTCGAGCCCCTCATGGCGGTCGAGGTCACCACGCCCGAGGACTACATGGGTGAAGTGATCGGCGACCTGAACTCCCGCCGTGGCCAGATCCAGGCCATGGAGGAACGCAGTGGTGCCCGTGTCGTGAAGGCGCTGGTTCCGCTCTCGGAGATGTTCGGTTACATCGGCGATCTGCGGTCGAAGACCCAGGGTCGTGCGAACTTCTCCATGGTGTTCGATTCCTACGCAGAGGTTCCCTCGAACGTCGCGAAGGAAATCATCGCCAAGGCGACCGGCGAGTAGCCTCCGGGTTATCCCTCGGTCACCTGCACGACCAAGTAATACAAACCGCACTGCTGCATACAGCAAGCAACAACAGTCCAGGAGGACATCCAGTGGCGAAGGCGAAGTTCGAGCGGACCAAGCCGCACGTGAACATCGGCACCATCGGTCACGTCGACCACGGCAAGACCACCACCACGGCTGCGATCACCAAGGTGCTTGCCGACAAGTTCCCCGACCTGAACGAGAGCTTCGCTTTCGATCAGATCGACAAGGCACCTGAGGAGAAGGCTCGTGGTATCACGATCAACATCTCCCACGTCGAGTACCAGACCGACAAGCGCCACTACGCGCACGTCGACGCCCCGGGTCACGCGGACTACATCAAGAACATGATCACCGGTGCCGCCCAGATGGACGGCGCGATCCTGGTCGTGGCCGCCACCGACGGCCCGATGCCCCAGACGCGTGAGCACGTGCTGCTCGCCCGCCAGGTCGGCGTTCCCTACATCCTCGTCGCCCTGAACAAGGCCGACATGGTCGACGACGAGGAAATCCTCGAGCTCGTCGAGATGGAGGTGCGCGAGCTCCTCGCTTCGCAGGAGTTCGACGAGAACGCTCCGGTCGTCCCGATCTCCGCTCTCAAGGCTCTCGAGGGTGACGAGAAGTGGGTCCAGTCGATCGTCGACCTCATGCAGGCCGTCGACGACTCCATCCCGGACCCGGTCCGTGAGACCGACAAGCCGTTCCTCATGCCCGTCGAGGACGTCTTCACCATCACGGGTCGTGGCACCGTCGTCACCGGCCGTATCGAGCGTGGCGTGATCAACGTCAACGAAGAGGTCGAGATCGTCGGCATCCGCCCCGAGTCGACCAAGACCACGGTCACCGGCATCGAGATGTTCCGCAAGCTGCTCGACCAGGGCCAGGCCGGCGACAACGTCGGTCTCCTCGTCCGCGGCATCAAGCGCGAGGACGTCGAGCGTGGCCAGGTCGTCGTCAAGCCGGGCACCACGACTCCCCACACGGAGTTCGAGGGCCAGGCCTACATCCTCAACAAGGAGGAGGGCGGCCGCCACACGCCGTTCTTCAACAACTACCGCCCGCAGTTCTACTTCCGTACCACGGACGTGACGGGCGTTGTGACCCTCCCCGAGGGCACCGAGATGGTCATGCCCGGTGACAACACCGAGATGTCCGTCAAGCTGATCCAGCCGGTCGCCATGGACGAGGGCCTCCGCTTCGCGATCCGCGAGGGTGGCCGCACCGTCGGCGCCGGTCGCGTCACGAAGATCATCAAGTAGGCACCGCCTACGGGATCATCAAGTGAGCTAGTCCTCACTGACGCTCGAACGGCGTCCACCCTCCGGGGTGGGCGCCGTTCGGCGTTTCGGGATCACCGGCGATCAGCCGACGATCTCCTTCAGCTGGTTCGCCACGGGGGTCACCGGTTCCTCCCCGTCGGCCGTCGGGATGTCGCTGTTCACGGCGGCGACGACCACGGCCCGGCGTTCGGGCAGATATCCCACGTAGGTGTTGAAACCGGGGAGCTCGCCCGTGTGGCCGAGCCAGCCGTTCTCGATGCCGAGCCCGAGGCCGTAGGCGCGGGTGTCGGTCGCACCGGGGACGTCGAACAGGAACGAATCGAGACGGAGCTGCTGCATCTCGGGGGAGAGGATGCCCTTGCCCGTCCCGAGGGCCGTGCCCCACAGCTCGAGATCGTCGACGGTGGAGATCACCGCGCCGGCCGACCATCCCCACGACGGGTTCCATCCGGTCGCATCGGCCGTCTGCCCGTCCGGCTGTCCCTGTTCGGTGATCCCGTACAGGTGCGGTGACGCGATGGCCGCGTCGGTGGGCATGACGGTGTCGGCCATGCCCAGGGGTTCGAAGACGTTCGCCCGGAAGTACTCGTGCAGGCTCTGCCCGGAGACCTGCTCGACGACCAGCCCGAGCGCGATCGTGTTGGTGTTGGAGTACTCGAACCGCTCCCCGGGAGCGAAGTTCGGTGCGTCACCGCGCACGTAGTCGAGGAGTTCGTCCGGGGTCCACGGTGCCTCCGGATCGTCGAAGAGTTGCTGCTGGAATTCCTCGTCGAAGGTGTAGCTGGAGATACCGCTCACCATCGAGGCCAGCTGACCCAGGGTGGCGACGTCGCCGTTCGGCAGGCCCGGCACATAGCGGCCGATCGGATCCTCCAGCGACAGGCGGTCGTCCTCCGCCAGTTGCAGTAGAGCGGTGATCGTCATCGTCTTCGTGATGCTGCCGATGCGGGTGTGGTCGTCCGGGCCGGGTTCCTCCGATCGATCCGCACCGATCGTTCCGGACGAACCGGTCCACTCGTATTCCGGGGTGACCACGCGCGCAACGACTCCCGGGAATCCGACGTCCTCGCGGACGCGGTCGAGCACGTCCTGGAATTCGTCGGCGGGCGCCGCGCCGGTAGCGGTCGCATCGGTCGCTGTTGCTTCGGACGTTGCGGCGGGCGGTGATTCGCCCGAGGTGTCGTTGCCGCAGGCGGCCACGACGGTGAGGATCACGGCGGACAACACGATCGGTAGTCGACGCACGGCACTCTCCCCGGTCGAGACGACGGTGTGAGAACGACAGTGATCAGTATGTGCCGTTCGGCAGGACGTCGGGTCTGTTTTCGGCCCGAAGCGAATCCAGCGTCGTGTATCAGGCGCTCTCGATCGCGGCGAGGAGCATCCGCGCCGTCACCGCGATCATCCGGGTCCGATCGGATCTCCGGGGCCGCAGGAGGGCGATCCGCGAGCACAGGCTCGCCGTCGCTCCCATCACGATGAACACGAGATCGTCGAGCGCTGCGTCGTCGAGATCGGGTCGCAGCCGCGCCGGGATGATGCGTCCGAGCGGCCGCAGCGGACCTTCGACCTCGGCCCACGCGAGCCCGAACTCGATCTCCTCGGAGGTGTACGACACCCGGAGCACCGCGGCGTGTTTCTCGAAGGCGGCGGTGAGGCTCTCCACCACCGTCACCATGGCCTCCTCCGGCTCCTGGTCCATCGCCCGCCCGATGGCGGTGGACAGCGAGGTGGTGATCGCGTGGACGGCGGTCATGCGGAGTTCGTCGAGCACGGCGTCGACGTCGGGGAAGTACCGGTAGACCGTCCCGATGCTCACGTGGGCGTGCTCGGCGAGTACCGTGGTGCTGATCCGCGCGGTGGGGCTACGCTCGAGCAACTCGTACGCAGAGGTGAGAAGCAACTTGCGAGTGTCGTGACTCCGCTGCTGCACAGGACGTTTCCGAGGGGTTCTGCCTGCGGTTCTGTTGCCGCGCGGGGAGCTCATGAAAAGTGAATAGTAAGTGAGGATTCCTCGTGTTTCCATGGATGTATGGAGCGACGTATCCCACGTGATCTCGTCAACGCCGACCTTGTGGTGCGCCGATACGCAGATCTCGGCGAGCGCTGGCTCGACGGCATGTGGCAGGCCGACCCGCCGGCCGACGCCGTGGTGAACGACGACTTCGGTCCGAACTCCGCGACCGACGCCGTGCGCGTCGCACTCGCCGACGGTGTCGACGCGGTCCCCGGGGCACCCGACTCCCTGCGAGAGCTGTTCGCCTTCCTCGACGACGAACCCGCCTGGGTCGACCACGACCGCATCGACAACGCCGCCGACGCGCTCGTGCGGCACACGCCGATCCTCGGCATGGTGCTCGGTGCTGCCTCGCTGCTGCGCGGTGCCGGAAACTTCATCGCCGGAAAGCCTCTCGCGCTGACGGGCCGCTATGTGAGTCAGCCGGCCGTGCGGTCGGTCGAGGTCGGGGAGTGGTTACGGCACGTCCTCACGCGCGGCGGAATGCGCCGCGACGGAGGCGGATTCGCGTTCACGGTGCGGGTGCGCCTGATCCACGCCCACGTGCGCAAGGGCATCCTCGCGAGCGGGGTGTGGGACGAGGACGCCTGGGGAGTGCCGATCCCGCAGTCGTACATGGCGCTGACGATGGCCGAGTTCGGGCACATCGCGGTCGAGGCGATGCAGATCCTCGGGGTGCGCTTCACCGATCGCGAACTCGACGACATCTACCACCTGTGGCGCTACGTCGGGCACGTGATCGGGATGGGCGAGGAACTGGGCCTGCGCACCGAACGCGATCACATCGCGGTCGAGGACCTGTACCGGCTCACCTCGCCCGGCCCCAGCGACGAGGACCGGGATTTCGTCACCGCGCTGACCGAGCAGTATCTCGTCCCGGAGCTGGCCAACCTGCTGCCGGGCACCGCACCGATCCGGACGACGGTCGCCCGCACGGTGATGCACTCGCTGCAGCGGGTGTTCATCGGCGACGCCGACGCCGACGCCCTGCACATCCCCGACAGCCCGCTCAAGCACGTCCTCGGACGCGTCGGGCCGCTGCTCGCGCTCGTCGACCGCGTCCAGGAATTCCGCTATCCGGACCTCGAACGCACCACGCAGCGGGCGTACAAGGTGCGCGACGTGGCGATGGACCGGATGCGCGTGGACTACAGCGTCGAGCACGACCTCGTGGACGCGGCCCGAAGCTGAGCCACCCCGGGCCGGATGGGTTCCGGCCCGCGGTGGATGGGCTCAGTGGACATCCACAGCCGGGTCGAGATGTACCAGGACCTGCGTCGCCACGTGCGCCCCACCGAGCGCCCGCGCGACCCGCTGGGCGGCATCCTCCGCGGCTTCCGTCAGCTCGGTGACGTCGATGGTCGGGTCGGCGTGCACCACCACCGAGAGCGTCGGCAGGTGGCGTTCGACGACCGCGCGTCCGCGCACGACCCGCACGCCCGGCAGGGCGGCGAGTTCGGCTGCCACACCGTCGGCGACGGGACCGAGTTCGACACCGAGGGTGGCGTCGGTGACCTGGTCGTAGAGCTGCACGGTCGACGTGCGCCGGCGCGACAGGTTGACGGCGAGCAACGCGATGCCGAGCACGAGTCCGCCCGCGAAGACCGACCACAGGGCCGGTGTCCACCACGACTGGTCCGGGACGTCGGTCACGCGGGGACGGTCGAGACGCGAGAGTTGCTCTCGGGCTAGGGGAACCTGCCACACCCACGCCAGGGCGAATGCGCCGGCACCGGCGAGGGCGAGGCCCGCCAGGAAGGTGACGAGCCGATTCGCCAGCACGGTACGGAGTTTCACCGCGCCACCTCCACCACGAGTTCGACGGGGTCGGCGAGCGCCGCGAGGTTCGGGGCGACCGCGCCGCGCACGGACGCGGTGATCTCGTCGACCGGTGTCTCGTCCTCGATCGAGATGCGCACCACGGCACGGCGACGGTCGACGACCGTGCGGGCCGTGCGCACGCCGGTGAGCGCGGACGCGTGGGCGCTGCACATGCGTGCGACGTCCGTGCGCCGCATCCACACCGTGGGCACCGGCCCCGCGACCTGCAGCGGCACATGCGTCCGGCGGCGGGGTTTGAGGGCGACGACGATCAGGACGATCCCGAGGACGAGACAGACGCCCGCGACGGGGGCGAGCCAGGTGTGCCAGTGCAGGCGGCCGAACCACTCGAAGGAGTTGCGCAGCCACGGGGCACCGCCGTACGTCCCGTTGACGATGAGCAGTTCCCGCGCGGCGACGAACGACAGGGCGAGCGCCGCGATCGCCACGATCGCGGCGGCGGGTGCGGCCGCGGGCGGCGCCAGCGGCGGCAGGGGAGCGACGGTGGGGATGTCGGGATGCGGAGTGGTCCGCGCCGCGACGATGTCGGATTCCAGGTACTCGACGGGTGGCTGCGCCTCGTCGGTCTCGCCGTCCTCGACGAGCGCGGTCGCGACGATGAGCACGTTGAGTTCGCTGATGCGCATGCCCGTCAGGTCGTGCAGCTGGCGTTCGACCGCGTCGTGGACCCGGCGGGTGAGCATCGCCGCGTCGTACGGCCATTCGGCGGCGATGTAGAGATTCACCGCGACGGCCTTCGCGCCGGTGGTGACGTCGGCCCGGGGCAGGTCGCGGCCGGTGAGACGCAGGATGCCACCTCCGCTGTGCCGCACCACACCGGGAACGCCGAGCGCGGCGGCCGCGGCGATGCGTTCGATCGCACGGTCCTTGACGACGAGGTTGCCGCGTTCGCCCGGGGGAACGACCCCGGTCCCGGTGTCGTCGGATGTCCCGACGTCGGACGCGGTGGGATCAGCCACGGCCCCGACTCCTCAGCAGGGCGCCGAGGTCGAGGTGGCCGTCGCGGTGGGCGCCGATCGCGGCACCGAGCGCGCCGAGCAGCACGGCGAACAGCAGACCGCTGAACCCGCCGATGATGCCGGCGAGGGCCAGGAGCAGCCCCGCGAGGAGTCCGACGACGGTGTTGCTGACGGGTGTGTGGTTCACGATGGGGCTCCTTCTCGTTCACCGGCGTGGACGTCTTCGATGGTCACCTGGACGGGCACGTCCACCAGCGGGGACACCCGGACGCGGACGGCGTCGGCGACGGCCGGGAGATCGGCGGGGATCCGCACGACGATGTGCACCGCGCACAGCTGATCGGTCAGCCGCACACCTTCGACCCGTCGGCCGGGCAGATAGGTGGCGACCTCCCCGAATGCGCCGCGGTGCAGACCCACGACGCCGGGAACGGACAGCGCGGCGTCCGCGACCAGGTCGGCCGCGTTCGCCTGCGCTGCGGATCCGGGGTTCACTGCACGCGGGGTTTGGCGTCGTCGGTGAGGGCCGCGGCCTCTTCGTGGAGCATGACGTCGAAGACCGTGATGTTGACCTCGGTGACCTCGAGTCCCGTCATGCGCTCGACCGCAGCGATGACGTTGTGCCGGATGGCGACGGCGAGTTCGTGCAGCGCGACGCCGTATTCGGCGACGATGCCGATGTCGATCGCGGCCTGACGTTCACCGACCTCGACGGCGACACCCTGTCCGTGGTTGATGCGCGCACCGGGGATGCGGTCGCGCAGTGCGCCCACGACGCGGGCGGTGCCGGCGCCCACCTCGATGACGCCGCTGATCTCGCGGGTCGCGAGCCCCGCGATCTTGGCCACCACCGCGTCCGCGATGATCGTGCGGCCCTGCGGATCGGCGGGTCCGGAGGAGGTTCCGGCGCCGAACTGTATGCGGCTGATACCTGCGCCGCTGTCGCTGGTCATGAGGGGCTCCCAGGTAGGTGTACCGGTCGTGTTCCGTGCTCGATCCTGTGCTGGATCCCATTGTCCTCACGGTGCCTCGAACTCTAACGGCCGACGTAGGTCTGTCGCCCGTCGTCGCCGTTTGGTAAGAACGTGGGACGCAGGGTGGGATGCATCACTACCGCGCGGCACGCGCATGCGTGTCACAGACGAAGCGAAGGATGGGCCGAGGGTGTCGAACGAGCGGGAGACCGAGAGTACGCCGGAGCGCGTCGTCGTCGTGGGCGCCGGCCTGGCGGCGGTGCGTACCGCCGAAGAGCTGCGCCGGGCCGGATACGAGGGCGAACTCGTGCTCGTCGGCGACGAGACGCACCTGCCCTACGACCGCCCGCCGCTGTCGAAGGAGGTCCTGCGCGGCGACCGCGACGACACGACCCTCCGTCCCAGCGAGTTCTTCGGCGAGAACCGCATCGAGCTGATGCTCGGTGCCGCGGCTCGCTCGGTCGACACCGCGTCACGCACCCTCACCCTCACCGACGGCACCGAACTCGGCTACGACGAACTCGTGGTCGCCACAGGGCTGCGGCCCCGCCGCATCCCCGGTCTGCCCGATCTGGCGGGGGTCCACGTCCTGCGGTCGCTCGAGGACAGCCGCGCCCTGCGCGAGGCGATCGTTCCGGGTGCCCGCGCGCTGGTCGTCGGTGCCGGGTTCATCGGGTGCGAGGTCGCGGCGAGCCTGCGGGCGCGTGAGGTGGAGGTCGTGCTGGTCGAACCGCAGCCCACCCCGCTCGCGTCGGTGCTCGGTGCCGAGGTCGGTGCTCTCGTCACGCGGCTGCACACCGCCGAGGGCGTCGACGTGCGTGCCGGAGTCGGTCTGTCGGAGATCCGCGGCGACGGGCGTGTCACCTCCGCCGTCCTCGGCGACGGCAGCGAGATCGACGTCGACCTCGTGGTGCTGGGCATCGGTTCGATCCCGGCCACCGAGTGGCTCGAGGGATCGGGTGTCGAGGTCGAGAACGGTGTCGTGTGCGACGGCACGGGCCGCACCTCCACCCCGCACGTGTGGGCGGTCGGCGACGTCGCGTCCTGGCAGGTACCGGCCGGTGGGCGCAGGCGCATCGAGCACTGGACGAACGCCGGCGAGCAGGCATCCGTCCTGGCGAAGACCATCATGGGCGTCGAGGCCGGGGCCGCCGCGCAGGTGCCCTACTTCTGGAGCGACCAGTACGACATCAAGATCCAGGGCCTCGGTGCGGTCACCGCCGACGACACGGTGCACGTCGTGCGCGACGACGGCCGCAAGTTCCTCGCGTACTACGAGCGCGACGGCAGGCTCGTCGGCGCTGTGGGCGGCGGCCTGCCCGCGCTGGTCATGAAGTCGCGCGCGAAGATCGCCGCGGGCGCCCCGATCGACGAGCTGCTCGCAGCGGCGGTCTAGGGGAGTGGGCTGCGCGCCGGAACGACCGCAATCGGGCCGGCCGCGCGCGACCCGCTAGATTCGTAGGGTGATCGTTGCGCTCATCGACTCGGGTCTCGGGCTGTTGCCGACGTCCGCGTGGCTGCGACGGTTGCGTCCCGATCTCGACCTCATGTTGTCGACGGATCCCGACGGCGCCCCGTGGGGCCCGAAGTCTCCGGACTGGGTGATCGACCGGGTCGTCACCACCGCCCGTCGCGCCGTCGATCGCGGCGCCGAGGTGGTCGTGCTCCCGTGCAACACCGCATCGGTGACCGCCCTCGAACACGTCCGGGCCGATCTCGGTCCGTCGGTGCCCGTGGTGGGCACGGTCCCCGCGGTCAAGCCCGCGGCCGCCGCGTGCGATTCGGTGGCGATCTGGGCCACCGCGGCGACCACCGCGAGCAGGTACCAGGCGAATCTGATCGAACAGTTCGCGAACGGGTCCGAGGTCGTCGGCGTGGCGTGTCACGGACTTGCCGACGCCATCGATGCGGGTGATCGGGTGGCCGTCGCCGCAGCGGTCGCCTCCGCGGCCGAGCGCACCCCTCGGGACGTCCAGGGTGTGGTTCTCGGCTGCACCCACTACCCGCTGGTCGCCGACACCATCACCGAACACCTGCCGGCCGGGGTGCGCCTGTTCGACAGCGCGGAGGCCGTCGCACGGCAGACGCTGCGCCGGATCGATGCGCTCGGGCGACCCGCCTCGGGTTCGGGCCGTGTCGAGGTCTTCCGCAGCGGTGTGCCCGGAGAGTTGCCGCCGGCAGCGACGGTCTTCGCCGCCGGTCGCGCCCTGCTCGCGGCGCCCGGCGACATGCGGGACGAGGACGTCGAGGACGCCACCTCCCTCTGAGTGTCCGAGCCGCCCCGGTGGGCGGCCGGAGGAATACTTCGCTGAGCGAAGTATGTTGGTGAAGGGGTGTTCACCGATCCGCGCGGGGGCGCATCGTTCGTCTCCGCGCGGAACACGCCGTTCGTGTCCGCGTGGAACACGCCGTTCGTTTCCCGCGTGGAACGCGCCGATCACCTTATGGAGGTTCGATGACTGCTCCCGTACAGCCCCGCGGCCGCATCCGCTCGTTCGGTTTCGCCGTGGTCGGCCTGGGAGCGTTCACCCTCACCGCGTCGTCGTCGGCACCGTCACCGCTGTATCCCGTCTACCAGCAGATGTGGGGATTCTCCGCGGCGATGCTCACGGTGGTGTTCGCGGTCTACGTGCTCGCACTGCTCGCGGCGCTCGTGACGGTGGGGTCGCTGTCCGACCACGTCGGGCGCAGACCCGTGATCGTGACGGCCCTGCTGCTGCTCGCGGCGAGCATGGTGGTGTTCATCGCCTCCCCGGGCGTGGGGTGGCTGATTCTCGCGCGGATCCTGCAGGGTCTCGCGGTGGGCGCGGCGACGAGCGCGCTGGCCGCCGCCGTGATCGAGATGCAGCCGAACAGACACATCGGCCCGCTGATCAACACCGCGGCGCCGTCGCTCGGCCTCGCGCTCGGCGCGGCGGGAGCGGGCGTGCTCGTGCAGTTCGCGCCGTTCCCGACGGTCCTGAGCTATGCGGTCGTCGGCGTTCTCGCCGTCGTGCTGGCGATTGCGCTGATCTTCGTGCCCGAGACGTCGCCGTCGGTGGGTTTCCCGTCGCGACGCGACGCCCTGCGGAGCCTGGTGCCGAGCGCGTCGGTGCCCCGTGAGGTCCGGGGCCGCTATCTGCTCATCCTGCCCAGCCTGATGTCGGCGTGGGCGCTCGGCGGGCTGTACATGTCGCTGGGACCGTCGATCGTCGACTCGGTGTTCGGTATCGACAACCGTCTCGCTGCGGGCCTGGCGATCGGCACCCTCTTCACGGCGGGCACCGTCGCGGCGACCACCACGGCCCGCCGCGACCCGCATCGCATCGTGGTCCTCGGGGCCGTGCTGCTCGCGACGGGACTGGCCGCGGTGATCACCGCGCTCCTCACGGGATGGGTCGCGGTGTACTACGCGGGTACCGCCGTCGCCGGTTTCGGCTGGGGCTCGACCTTCGTCGCGGCCATGGGCGTCGTCGGCTCGCTCGGCCGACCCCATGAGCGCGGCCGGATCTTCGCGACGACCTTCGTCGTCTGCTACTTCGCGTTCTCGGTGCCCGCGATGGCCGCCGGGGTGGCGGCCGGATCGTTCGGCCTGATGTCCACCGCCGTCGGCTACGGCGTGGTCGTGGCCGTGCTGGCGCTCGTGGCCGGGGTCGGCGTGCTCGTGCGCAAGCCGAAGCCCGACTCCGCCGGGATGCGGGAAGTGCCCGTCCCCGCACGTTCGTAGGGGCCGGGCACTTCCGCAGAGGGAGCGGGCAGCGGGGCGTGACCCCGCCGGTTCAGAACTCGATCTTGAGGTGGTCGGTCACCGGCCGGGCCTGGCAACCGAGGATGTAGCCAGCCTCGATGTCCTCGGGGTCGAGCACGTCGCAGTTCTCCATCTCGACCTTGCCCTCGAGCACGGTGCACGCGCACGACCCGCATTCGCCCTCCTGGCACGAATACGGCACGTCGATGCCCTTCGCGAGCATGATGTCGACGAGGGTCTGCTTGCGCGGCCACGACAGCTTGTGGACCTCGCCGTCGAGCTCGACCTCGACGGTCGCGGCGTCGGCGGCGTCCTCGTCGCTGACCTCGACCGGCGCCTGGTCGGCGAACGGGTCGCCCGACAGTGAGTTGAAGACCTCGGCGTGCACGCGGGCGCGGGGCATGCCCACGGTGTTCAGGGCCTGGTGGACCGTGTCCATGAACGGTCCGGGGCCGCACATGAACGCCTCGTACGACTCGTAGGGCGCTGCGATCGCCGCGAGCTGGTCGGCCGTGGGCAGACCCTGCACGGACTCGAGCCAGTGCACGACGGTCAGGCGCGTCGGGTACTTCTCCGCGAGCGCCCGCAGCTCCTCGGCGAAGATGACGGACTTCTCGTCGCGGTTGGCGTAGACCAGCACCACCTTGCCGCCGCCCTGGGTGAGCGCGGACTTGAGGATCGAGATCACCGGGGTGATGCCGCTGCCGGCGCCGAACAGCAGGAAGTCGTGGTCGAGCGACTTCGGGGTGAAGACGCCCGCGGGAGGCAGCACCTCGAGGGTCTGTCCGGTCGCGATGTTGTCGCACAGCCAGTTGGATCCGTAGCCGTCGGAGGTGCGCTTGACGGTGACCTTGGGGGCGTCGTCGGTGAACGGCGAGCTCGCGAGCGAGTAGCAGCGGGCCACCGAGCCCGTCCGGTCGCTCGGGATGCGCAGGGTGAGGAACTGGCCGGGCCGGTAGGCGAATTTGTCGCGCAGCTCGTCCGGGACGGCGAACACGATCGACCGCGTGTCGGCGGTCTCCTCGACGACGGCGGACACGGTGAGGATCACCGAGCGTGAGCCGTGGGGCACCTCGACAGTCGTCATGGGTGGGTCTCGTCCTCTCCTGCAAAGATGGCCGCGCACGACCGAATCTAGAACGTGTTCTAATTCAGGTTACCAGCGCGCATGGGATGAGGAAAACGGTACCGGCACTGCTCGGGCGGGTGCGGAGCCCACCCGGTCAGCGGGAGGTCCCCTACCCGAACGGGCGGTGCCCCCGCAGCGACCGGACGGTTTCGGCCGCTGTGTCTTTCACGCCTCGCGACTCTGGTCGATGGTGAATCGCGGATGAGGTCCACATCACACTCCCGATCCGGTACACCCCCTCTGCGAGGAGATACACCATGGCAATCGAGCTCAATCAGATCTGGGACTTCCCGATCAAGGAATTCCATCCCTTCCCCCGCGCGCTGATGGGCGTCGGTGCCCACGACATCCTCGGCGTCGAGGCGAAGAACCTCGGTTTCAAGCGCGCCCTGCTGATGACCACCGGCCTGCGCGGATCGGGGATCATCGAGGAGCTCATCGGCAAGATCGAGTACCAGGGCGTCGAGGTCGTCCTCTACGACAAGGTCGAGTCCAACCCCAAGGACTACAACGTCATGGAGGCCGCGGCGCTCTACCAGAAGGAGAAGTGCGACTCGATCATCTCCGTCGGCGGCGGATCGAGCCACGACGCCGCCAAGGGCGCGCGCGTCGTGATCGCCCACGACGGCCGCAACATCAACGAGTTCGAAGGCTTCGCGAAGTCCACCAACAAGGAGAACCCGCCGCACATCGCCGTCTCCACGACCGCCGGCACCGGCTCCGAGACGTCCTGGGCGTACGTCATCACCGACACCTCCGACATGGACCACCCGCACAAGTGGGTCGGCTTCGACGAGGCCACGATCGTCACCCTCGCGATCGACGACCCGCTGCTCTACTACAGCTGCCCCCAGCACTTCACCGCCTACTGCGGCTTCGACGTCCTCGCCCACGGCTCCGAGCCGTACGTCTCCCGGCTGGACTTCGCGCCGTCGCTGGGCAACGCGCTCTACTCGATCGAGCTGGTCGCGAAGAACCTGCGCGAGGCCGTCTTCGAGCCGCGCAACCTCAAGGCCCGCGAAGGCATGATGAACGCCCAGTACATCGCCGCGCAGGCCTTCAACTCCGGCGGCCTGGGCATCGTGCACTCCATCTCGCACGCAGTCTCCGCCTTCTTCGACAGCCACCACGGCCTCAACAACGCGATCGCGCTGCCCCGCGTGTGGGAGTACAACCTGCCCTCCCGTTACGAGCAGTACGCCCGCATCGCCACCGCGATGGGCGTGGACACCCGCAACATGACCACCGTCCAGGCCGCCGACGCGGCGGTCGAAGCGGCGATCCGTCTCGCGAAGGACGTCGGCATCCCCGACAACTTCGGTCAGGTGCGCACCGACTCGTACGAGAAGAACCAGATGAACACCAAGAAGTACGCGGGTCGCGGAGACACGATCCGCGGCGACGAGAAGACCGTCCGGGCGATCTCCGAGCACATCCAGGACGACTGGTGCACCCCGGGCAATCCCCGCGAGGTCACGGTCGACTCGATGATCCCGGTCGTCGACCACTGCATCAACCGGTCCTACTGAGAACCCGCGCTCCCGGGGCGTCCCCTGCGCCCCGGGAGCGCCCTGCTCCGCTGCGACCACGCCAGACAAGGAGACCCCGGATGACCCCGTTCGCCTCGGGCGCCGAGTTGAAGGATGCGCTGCGCCGGCACGACTACATCGCCGACGACGAGTTCGCGACCGTCGTGCACCTCGCCACCGCACTCGAGCGGCCCCTGCTGCTCGAAGGCCCCGCCGGGGTCGGCAAGACCGAACTGGCCAAGGCGCTCGCCGCGGTCGGCGGCCGGAAACTGGTGCGGCTGCAGTGTTATGAAGGGCTCGACGACAGCCGCGCCCTGTACGAGTGGGACTACGCCAAACAGTTGCTGCACGTGCAGATGCTGCGCGACCGCATCGGCGAACTGCTCGCCGGTCACGCCGACCTCGCGGACGCGTCGAAGTTCCTCGCGCAGCAGGACTTCGGCCTGTACTCGGAGACCTTCCTGTCGGTCCGTCCGCTGCTCGAGGCCGTGCTCTCGGAGGAGCCGGTGGTCCTGCTCGTCGACGAGGTGGATCGCACCGAGGAGTCCATGGAGGCACTGTTGCTCGAGGTGCTCGCCGAACGGCAGGTGACGATCCCCGAGGTCGGCACGTTCACGGCACGGTCCACACCGTGGGTGATCCTGACCTCCAACGACACTCGCGAGTTGTCGCCCGCCCTCAAGCGTCGCTGCCTGCACTACCACGTCGGATACCCGACACCCGAACGTGAACGCGAGATCGTCACCGCCCGGGTGCCGGATGTGCGCCCGGGAACGGCCCACCAGATCGTCGATCTGTCCCGGACCCTGCGCGATCTGCCGCTGCGCAAGAGCCCCTCGATCTCGGAGGTCATCGACGCCGCGCGCGCAGCGACGGTGATGGGACACGACGCCGACGACCCGGATTCGCTGGGCGGCATGCGCGACGTGCTGTTGGCGACCCTGCTCAAGTACACCGGCGACGTCGACCTCGCGAAGACGCGGCTCGGCGGTGCGGCACCGGCAACCGCGACGTCCGAACCGGATATGTCCGAAGCGATTGCGGCCGAACCTGTTCCGTCGCACGAACGTGTGACGGTCGCATCACGCCCGGCGAACACCACGACCTCCGTCTTCCGGGGACGCGGTGGTGGCGGTCGCGATGCCGCGGGCAGCGGACTGCGGGGGTGACCCCGCGATGTACGCATCCCGAGTGGGGCGGGTGTCCACACCCCGGGCGACACGGGTGACCGCGCTCGACGAGCGTCGCCCCCGCTACGTGCTCGACGTGGTGGCGGCGGTGTTCGGCATGCTCCTGCGACGCCACGGTGTCGCGGCGTCACCGGCCGAGAGCATCGAGGTGCGCCGGGTGCTCGACCGGGTCCCCGTCCGCGAGCGGGATTCACTGCGCTCGTGCTTGCGGGCGGTGTGCGCCAAGTACCCGCACGAGAGGGCCGGCTTCGAGCGCGCCTTCGACGAGTTGTTCGGTGCGGTCGACGCCGCCGTCGCCGCGAGCGGCGGCGGTCCCGCCCGCGCGCAGTTCGCGGAGTCACTGCCGGCAGCGCTCGAGATCGGCGACGACCCGAGTGTCGCGCGCTACGCCGAGTACAACGAACGCGCAGCCGAGGTCGGCGACCACTTCGACACCCCGGAGGCCCGCAAGGGATTCAACCCGCACAAGGACGACGACGATGTGTCGATGACATCGTCCGACGCCGATCTGTCGGTGGACACGGGTGCGGACTCGGGCCGTCGCGGCGTCACCTACACCGTCGACGTCGAGAATGCCGCGACCACGACGGTGGGTGATCTGTCCGGTGAACCCGGGGCCGCGGTCGTCGGATCGTTGTCGTGGGACGACCCGGCGTCGATCCTCGCGTGGCTCGACGCCTACGACCCGCACCGCACGTACGGGGAAGAGGTCCTCGACGAACCTCTCTCCGCCTCGCAACTCGCGCGACTCGTGGACGCGGTCGAGGCATTCGTGGCATCGCTCGCCGCCGCGGTGCCGGGGACCGAAGGCGTCGAGGCACCCGAATCGCACGACACCGCCGGTATCGACCGTGCCGAGATCGAGCTCGCATGCCACGAGGTGCTGCGCCGCATGCGCGGACCGGTCCGGCCCCATCCGCGTGAGCGGACCCGCGGACGGCTCGACATGCGCAGGACCGCCCGAGCGGGGATGCGGACCGACGGCGTGCCCTTCCGGCTCGTCGTCCGCGCGCCCCGCCCCGACCGGGTGCGGCTGCTCGTCCTCGCCGACGTCTCGTTGTCGGTCCGTCCGATCACCGCGTTCACGCTCCGGCTCGCCCAGGCGATGCACGGGCGGGCGCACCGATGCCGGGTGGTCGCCTTCGTCGATCGTCCGGTGGACGTGACGACGCAGTTGCTCGCTGCCGGCGGTGACGGTGCTCTGGCCGCCGTACTCGCCCATCCCGCAGTCGATCTCGAAGCGAGCAGCGACTACGGCCGGATGTTCGACGAACTGCTCACCGAGCACTCCGGATCGATCGACGGCCGGACGTCGGTGCTGGTGGTGGGGGACGGGCGCTGCAACGGTCTTCCCCCGCGCACCGATCGGCTCGAGGAACTCCGTCGCCGCGTGCACCGCCTCGCGTGGATCACGCCCGAGCCCGAGCGGTACTGGACGCAGGCAACCTGCGCGATGCCCGACTACGCCGAGGTGTGCGACGAGGTGGTCGTCGCCCGCGACGGCGCGCAACTGCTCGCGCGCGCCGCCGAACTCGGCCACGCCCTGCGGTGAGCGGCGCTCACCGTGTCGCGGACCCGGCCAGCAGCTCCTCGAGTCGTTCGAAGCCCTCGGTCAGGCCGGTCTCCATACCCGATTCCGCCATGCCGTCGCGGGCCTCCTGGCTCGGGTACACGGAATGGCCGACCAGCTTGCAGCGGCCGTTCCCGAGGTCGACGAAGGTGAGCGTCTCGAGGCTCACCACATCCGGGAATCCGAGATATTCGAAGGTCTGGACGATGAGCTCGTTCTCGCGCACGGTGTGGAAGACACCCGCGAAGCGGTAGCTGCCGCCGTCGTCGGAGTGTTCGTAGCGGTACGAACCGCCGGTGCGGAGGTCGTACTCCTCGATCTTCATCTCCAGGCCGCGCGGGCCGAGCCACTGCGCGACGGCGTCGAGACCGCGGAACTGCTGTTCCTTCACCAACCGGTAGCGGTCGATCCAGGAGGTCAGCATCTCCAGCCGTGCGGGCTTCAGGTGGACGGGCCGGCGCGGGGCGTCGCGCGTGCGCAAACGGATCGCGGTCGAATTCCCTACGGGCACTCACGCGCCCGGCTACGGTCAGTGAATGGTCCTGCCCTCGAGAGCCCGGTCCGGTGTCCGCGCGGCCTTCGCCGCGGCCGTCTCGATCACCCTCCTCGGCGCGTGTACGTCCGCGTCGGACGATATGGAGTCGGGCGGTACGGCTGACGTGCAGGAGACCGCGGCAGCCGCGACCTGCACCGCCGAACCCAACGGCACCCCGATCGCCGAGACGCAGCCGGCGACGGAGACCGGGGATCGCGACATCTCCACGAACCCCGAGATCGCGACCGGTTACCGCGCCGGCATGACCGCGGTGACCACCTCCTCCTTCGCCGTGTCGACGGCCAATCCCGCATCCACCGAAGCGGCATGCGAGGTCCTGCGCGACGGCGGGACCGCGGCCGACGCACTCGTCGCCGCCCAGATGGTCCTCGGTCTGGTCGAACCCCAGTCGTCGGGTATCGGCGGCGGAGCGTTCCTGGTGTACTACGACGCCGAGTCCGGTGAGGTGGAGGCATACGACGGCCGCGAGACGGCACCGATGTCCGCGACCGAGAACTATCTGCGCTGGATCAGCGACACCGATCGCACCGAACCCCGCCCCGACGCGCGTGCGAGCGGCCGCTCGATCGGCGTGCCCGGCGTCGTGCGGATGCTCGAAACCGTCCACGCGAAGCACGGGAGTGCCGCCTGGGGCGAATTGTTCCGCCCCGCGATCGATCTCGCCGATCAGGGCATCGTGATCAGCGACCGTCTGGCGCAGTCGATCGCCGATTCCGCCGAACAGCTCGCCGTCGACGACGAGGCCCGCGCCTACTTCCTGCAGGCCGACGGCTCGCCCAAGCCCGAAGGTGAGATCCTCACGAATCCGGCGATGTCCAAGACGCTCTCGGCGATCGCCACCGACGGCGCCGACGCCTTCTACACCGGTGACATCGCGGCCGGCATCGTCGAGTCCACCGGCACCGATTCGGGCGGGCGTACACCCGGAACGATGACCCTCGACGATCTCGCCGTCTACGAGGCGAAGGAACGGCAACCGCTGTGCACCCCCTACCGCGAGTACGAGATCTGCGGGATGCCCAACCCGTCCTCGGGTGGCATGGCGGTCGCGGCGACGCTCGGCATCCTCGAGAACTTCGACCTCGCGTCGCTGCCGCCGGGTGATGTCGATGCCGACGGTGGCGTCCCCGACGCGGATGCGGTGCACCTGATCTCCGAAGCCGAACGACTCGCCTACGCCGATCGCGACAAGTACGTCGCCGACGCCGATTTCGTGCCCCTGCCGGGTGGCTCGCTCGAGACCCTGGTGAACCCGGACTACCTGTCCGAACGCGCAGGGCTGATCGACCCCGGCAAGAGCATGGGCGAGGCGCAGCCCGGCGACTTCGGTCCGGTCCCGCTCGGCATGCCGCCGCAGAGCCCCGAACACGGCACCAGCCACATCTCGGTCGCGGACAGCTACGGCAACGTCGCATCCATGACGACCACCATCGAGTCGGCCTTCGGCTCGTTCCACATGACCGACGGCGTCCTCCTCAACAATCAGCTCACGGACTTCTCGGCCGAACCGGTCGACGAGGAGGGGCTGCCCGTCGCCAACCGCGTCGAACCCGGCAAGCGGCCGCGCAGCTCGATGGCCCCGACGCTCGTCTTCGATCGCACCTCCGACGGCGGTCGCGGCGACATCCGGATGGTGGTCGGGTCGCCGGGCGGCTCGGTGATCATCCAGTTCGTCGTCAAGACACTCGTGAACACTCTCGACTGGGGACTCGACCCGCAGCAGGCCGTCTCGGCCGTGTCGTTCGGCGCTGCGAACACCCCCGTCACAGGGGTCGGCGGCGAGCATCCGGCGATCGACGGTGCCGACGACGGAGCGACCGATCCACTCGTGCAGCAGCTCCGCGACAGGGGCCACGAGGTGTCCGTCGCCCCGCAGTCCAGTGGACTGAGCGCGCTGCTGCGTCAGGGGGAGGGATGGATCGGTGGCGCCGACCCCCGACGCGAGGGCGCCGTGATGGGTGATACCGGCGGGCAGTGACGATCGGCGCCCTATATCCGTCGAGCGCGGATCGACGCCCGTGACCTACCCTGTCGAATAGGTGCCGACCTCACCATCGGTCCGGTGCGTCCCGTGCCCGCTGCGCCCGACAACCCGCGCACCGTAAGCTGGATCACACAGGTGCGCGGATCGTGCGGATCGTCAGGAGTGAACAGTGGCCGTCGTCATGCCGGGACACCAGAACACGACCCATCCCCGTGCTTCCGCGCCCCCTCGGGACGGCCACCCCGCTTCGGGGCCGGCCCTGGTCAAGTTCCACGCCCCCGAGATCGTCTTCGGGGAGGGCTCGCTCGTCGAAGCGGCCCACGCCGCCGTCCGGCTCGGCGGTGTCCGCCCCATGCTCATCACCGACCCGGGACTGATCGAAGCCGGCTGGGTCGACGAACTCCTGCAGCACCTGCGTGATCAGGGGGTCGACGCCACCGTGTGGGCCGGTCTCACCCCCAATCCGAAGGACCACGAGGTCGCGACCGGCCACGAGGTGTACCGGTCGCGGGGCTGCGACGTCCTCGTCGCGCTGGGCGGTGGCTCGGTGATCGACGCCGCGAAGGGCGTCGCGATCCTCGCCGCCAACGGCGGCAACATCCTCGACTACGAGGGCGTCGACCGAGCGCGGTTGCCCATCCCGCCGATGGTCATGGTGCCGTCGACGTCCGGGACGGGAGCCGACGTCTCCCAGTTCTGCGTGGTCACCGACACCGCGCGCGGCAGCAAGATCACCATCATCGGCCGGTCGCTCGTCCCCGACCTCACGGTGATCGATCCGCGACTGCTCACCACCATGCCCGACGACCTCAACGCCGCCACCGGACTCGACGCCCTCACCCACGGCATCGAGGCGTTCGTCTCCCGCGCCCACAACCCCCTCACCGACCATCACGCACTGCGGGCGGTCGGCATGGTCACCGGCACGCTCGTGCGCACGATCGACGACCCGACCTACATGCCCGCTCGCGCCACCATGGCCCAGGCCAGTCTCGAGGCCGGACTCGCGTTCACCAACGCGATCCTCGGTGCAGCCCACGCGATGAGCCATCAGGTCGGCGGTCTGCTCGACCTGCCGCACGGGGTCATCAACGGCGTGCTGCTGCCGCACGTCATCCGGTTCAACGGTGCCGACGATCCCGAGCCGTTCGTCCAGGTCGCCGCGACCCTCGGTCTGGAGGAGGCGCGCGGTGCCGCGCCCGAGGCCGTCGATGCCGTCGCGTCGCGCATCGACGCCCTCGCCCGTCAGGTGGGTGTGCCGCGCGGACTGCGCCAACTCGGCGTGCGGGAGGAAGACCTGCCGCGACTCGCCGAGGGAGCACTGCGCGACGCGTGCATGTCGACGAATCCGCGCACCGCGACCCGCGACCAGATGATCGAGTTGTTCCGGACGGCGCTGTGAGTGCTCCCGACCTGTCGGCACTGACCGGACTCCGCTCCGGGAAGTCGACCTTCTATCCGCAGTACCGCGGCGCCGCCGAACGGCTCGAACGCGTCGTCCACGCACTCGAACTGATCTCCCGGGCATTGGTGCGCACGGTCGAGGGGCCCGAGACGCTTATCTGCGCCGTCGCCGAAGCCGCTCGCGCGCACCTGAGCGCGACGTGGGTTGCCTTCGCCCTCGCCGACGGTGTCCTTCCCGATGCCGGGCCGCGCAGGCTCGTGCTCGGCCCCGACGCCACTCCCTTCCTCGTCGACAACGTCGAGGGACCGCCCCTGCCCGACGAGGTCGTGGCCCTGCTCGACGCCGTGCGTACCGGTGCCGTCGAACGTCGCGAGCTGGTCGAGAACCACCACGCGTTCGTGCCCATCGTCCTGGACGGGGGAGTCGCCGGTGCCATCGCCGCATGGACGCCGGACCGCCGCGTCCTCGACACCACCGACCGCGCCGTTCTGTCGATCCTCGCCAGCCAGACCGCGGTCGCGCTGCAGAACTCCGCGCTCTACCAACGCGGACAACTCCTGCTCGAACGCGCCGAGCAGGCCTACCGCGAAGCGAACCGCTCCGCCGCCGATCTGCAGGCACGCAACGAGGAACTCGAAGCGACCCTGAAGAAACTCGCTCTCACGCAGCGGCAGCTGGGCGTCGCCCACCGGAACCAGGCGCTCGACGAGGAACGCCACCGCATCGCGCGCGAGCTCCACGACAGCGTCACGCAGGCCGTGCTCTCGGCGGGCATGCAGATCGAGGTGTGCCGCAGCGACATTCCCGACGCCGAACGCAGCGAACGACTCGACCTCGCCAAGGAACTCACCCGCGGTGCCGTCGAGCAGTTGCGATCCGCGATCTACGCGCTGAACCGACCGTCCGATTCCGAACGGATGTCGTTGCCGGAGATGCTCGAACAGCTCAGCGTGGCCCACATGCCGGGCGAACTCGAGGTCAAGACGAGAATGGGTGGCACACCGGTCGAGTTGAGCGGCGAGGCCGAGCACGCCCTGCTCCGGATCGCCGGCGAAGCGTTGTTCAACGCGGCGGTGCACGCCAACGCGAGTCGCGTGGTGCTGCGGCTCAGTTATGGACGCGATGCGGTCCTGCTGTCGGTCGCTGACGACGGCGACGGCGACCCGGCACGTCTGCGGGTGATGCTGCGACTCGCCGCCAACGACCTCGACGGGAGCCATCGCGGTCTCGCGAACATGCAGGCCCGCGCCCGCGAACTCGGTGGCACCCTCGAGGTGCGTCGTTCCCGGTTCGGTGGAGTGCGAATCGCGGCCCGTATCCCGTTGCAGGACAATGCTGTAGCTCAACAGGTGGGAGAACCGTCATGACCGTCACGCCGCCTCGGATGACCCCGCGGGCGCGGCCCGGCACGGTGCGCATCGCACTCGTCGACGACCACGCGATCCTCCGCCAGGGACTCCGCTCGATCCTCGATCGCGAACCGGATCTCGAAGTGGTGGGGGAGGCCTCGACGGACGTGGAGGCGCTCGCGCTCGTCGACCGCATGCGCCCCGACATCGTGCTGCTCGATCTCAAGCTCTCGGCCGGGTCGGACTTCGAGGGACTGGGATTGTGCGGGCGGCTGTCCTCGGCGCACCCGGGCATCGGTCTGCTCGTGCTCACCACCTTCCTCGACGAACAACTCGTCGTGCGGGCGGTGCACGCGGGCGCGCGTGGTTACGTCGTCAAGGACGTCGACACCACCGAACTGGTGCGCGCCATCCGGGCGGTCTCTCGCGGTGAGAGCGCCTTCGACTCGCGCAGCGCGGCGGCGGTCGTGCGTTCGCTCAACGGGCAGGGCACATCCGCCGAACAGTTGACCGGCCGGGAACTCGAGGTGCTGAAGCTTCTCGCCGCCGGCATGTCGAACGTGAAGATCGGTGAGCAGCTTTTCATCTCGGCCACCACCGTGAAGTTTCACGTCAGCAACATCATGCGCAAGCTCGGGGTGAGCCGCCGGGCCGAGGCGGTCTACGCCGCCAGCAAGCAGGGGCTGATCTGACCGCCTGGCCCCTTCCGCGGCTCAGCTCTGCGCGGTGAGCTTGCTGCTGTAGGCCGCACCCCAGTCGTCGAGCCACGCGGCGACGGCCAACGGTTTCGCGTTCGGTGTCCGCGACGAGTGTGGCCGCGTCCGCAAATACGGCGACGGGGGACTGGCGGGTACGGACCCGACGTCCACACCGCGTCAGCGTCCGGTCGGGGCAGGCGAGTGCAATGGCACGAGTACCGACAGTGCGCCGGTATACAGGATCAGGCGCAGTAGCGGTCCGCCTCGGAGAAGCTGCCGGGTGATCTCCCGGACCCGTCGGCCCTCGTCCTCACCCGGCGGCGCGGCGAGCACGATCGCGGGACCGGAACCGGGCCGGGTCGCGGTGACGAGCAGACACTCCTCGACGGTGGTCAGTACCGGAATGTCGTTCGCGCCCTCGGTCTTTCCAATCGCCACGGCGTCGTAGTCGGAGTCGTCCGCATCGTCGTGGAAGACGAGCAGCCGCACGTCCGGTCGCTCGGGGAGCGGCCGACAGTCCGTCACCACTCCGCACGACATGTCCCGCGATGCGCCGGGGTGGGGAAGGACGACGCGACGAGTCGTCCAGCCGAAGTGGCTCTCGACGATGTGGTCCATCACGCCACCTCCTTCCGTACATACCGGGTATTCGTCGCCGGACGGGAAACGGATGGGCGGGCAGGCGGATGGCCCGGGTGGATCACCCGATGACGAGCCACCCACCGTGGTGTTCGAACACCTCGAAGGGACGCCCCGTACTGCGGCCCAGTTCCTCGAGTGCGGGCAGGTCGAAGGTGCGCACGTGTCCGTGGCAGACCGTCGCCTCGTCCTCGAACGGCACCGCGACCACCACCCGCTGCCGGGCGATCCGCAGCGCCTCGGCGAGGATCGTGGCACCGAGGGCGTCGTCGACGTGCTCGAGCAGGTGGATCGCGGTGACTGTGTCGGCGCTGCCGTCGGGCACCGGGACGTTCGCCGCGTCGCACACGAGCGTGTCGACGTGCAGCCCGAGCCGCGGTGCGACCGCATCGAGCAGGCGCATCGTGCCGGGCAGGATGTCGGTGGCGGTGACGGTGGTGCCGGCGGCGGCGAGCCGCAGCGGCAGGAAGCCGAAACACGACCCCAGGTCGAGCACGCTCCCACGCACGAGTTCGGCGGCCCGATTATGGATGGGCGCGAAATCGGCTGTACCGTCGAGCAGTTCGCCGAGCGAGTTGCGGTAGTAGGTGACCCACGAGTCGAGGGCGCCGGGCACCGTGGAGCGGACGAGTCCCACCATCGTCAGCTCGAACTCGTCCTGACCGAACTCGATGTCCTGGATCGAGGCGGTGACCTCGGCGACGAGTCGCTCGCTGATCTGCTCGGCCGTGAGGGAAGGCGTGACGTGGAGTCGGTCGTCCTCGCGCCGGACGTTCAGCGGCCCGGCGGGTACGCGTTCGACCGTCACGTGATCGTGTGTCCACCGGCCCGGGCTGCAGGGAGCGAGCGAATCGAGCAGGGTCATTGTTTCGCAACCTTTTTCGGAGGTGTGGAAGGGGGCGGTGTGGAAGGGGAGTGCGGGTCACTGTAGTCGAGACCGGCCGTCAGTGTCCCCATCCCGGTGGCCAGTAAGTCGTGCAGATCCGATCCGGGTTCGTCGAGCCACGCCTCGTAGGCGGAGATCGCGACACCGAGCAGCAGATAGCCGACGGTGCGGGGGATGTGGTCGTCGGGATCGGCCCCGATGCGACGGGCGACGAACTCGGCGACGACACGTCTCCAGCCCTGGTACATCACCGACGAATAGCCCTGCAGCGCGGGCGTGTGCAGGATGAGACCCATCCGCGCGCGGTGTCGTTCGGCCTCACTGTCGGGGAAGGTGTTGAAGTCGTGCAGGGCGGTGGTCAGCGCTTCCGAGAGCGGAACGTCCTCGGGGATCGTTTCGAGGCTCGCGCGCATGCCGGCGAGGTGTTCGTCGAAGTTTCCCCAGGCCACCTCGTTCTTCGACGGGAAGTAGCGGAAGAAGGTGCGTCGCGCGATGTCGGCCGCCTCGGCGATGTCGTCGATGCTCGTCTCGTCGAAGCCCGCCTCCATGAACAGCTCGATGCCGATTGCGGCGAGTTCCTCCTTCGTGGTGGACGGGCGGCGACCTATCCGAGCGGACGGTTTCCCGCGACTACGCGTCATTCTTCCTCCCGAAGGCGTGACATTCTGCACTTGATGCCATTACAGTGGTGAACTGTCGTCACAGCGCAAGTCCCACTGTGACGACCGGCTCCGATCCAGGAGAAGAAACCGAGGAGGAAACATGTCCGATCGTGACAACGCCGTGATCGAATCCGATCTGATCGAGGAGTCCCTCGTCGAAGAGGTCTCCATCGACGGCATGTGCGGCGTGTACTGACATGACCGCGCCCGGAGCCACCGACGTGTCCCCCCTGGCAATGGACACCGAGACAGCAACGGACACCGAGATGTTCGATCCGGGTGCCGGCTGGCGGCTCCACCCGCAGGTAGCGCTTCGCCCCGAGCCGTTCGGGGCGTTGCTCTACCACTTCGGCACCCGCAAGTTGTCGTTCCTGAAGAACACCGTCATCGTCGACGTCGTCCGATCCCTCGGCGACCACGGGTCGGTGCGAGACGCGTTGCGAGCGCACGGGATCGACGAGAACGCCGAGCGGCCCTACGTGCGTGCCCTGGGCACCCTGGCCGATTCGCACATGATCGTTCCTGTCTGACGTCTGTAAGGACCAGCCCATGACCTCGCTGCTCGAACCGCCCACAACCTCCGCCCCACCGAAGGTCGGTCGCCTCGTCGACCAGTTCGAGAAGGGCCTCGACGCCCCGATCTGCCTGACCTGGGAGCTCACCTACGCCTGCAACCTTTCATGTGTGCACTGCCTGTCCTCGTCGGGCAAGCGCGACCCGCGTGAACTGTCGACCGAACAGTGCAAGGCGATCATCGACGAGCTGCAGCGCATGCAGGTCTTCTACGTCAACATCGGCGGCGGCGAACCCACCGTGCGATCCGATTTCTGGGAACTCGTCGACTACGCCACCGAACACCAGGTGGGCGTGAAGTTCTCGACCAACGGTGTGCGCATCGACAAGAAGGTCGCCGCCCGGCTGGCCGCCTCCGACTATGTCGACGTGCAGATCTCCCTCGACGGCGCCACCGCCGAGGTCAACGACGCCGTGCGCGGGCCGGGTTCGTTCGCGATGGCCGTGCGTGCCCTGGAGAACCTGTCCGAGGCGGGCTTCCGCGACGCGAAGATCTCCGTCGTCGTCACCCGCCAGAATGTCGACCAGCTCGACGAATTCAAGGCTCTCGCCGACCGTTACGGCGCGACCCTGCGCATCACGCGACTGCGCCCGTCCGGCCGCGCCGTGGACGTGTGGGACGACCTGCATCCCACCCATGAGCAGCAGCGGCAGCTCTACGACTGGCTCGTCGCCCACGGCGAGGGCGTGCTCACCGGCGACTCGTTCTTCCACCTGTCCGCCTTCGGCGGCGAGGGCGGCGGCTCGCTGCCCGGACTGAACCTGTGCGGTGCGGGACGCGTGGTGTGCCTGATCGACCCGGTCGGCGACGTCTACGCGTGCCCGTTCGCGATCCACGAGAACTTCCACGCCGGAAACATCCTCACCGACGGTGGTTTCGCGTCGGTGTGGAAGAACTCCGAGCTGTTCCGCGAACTGCGCGAACCGCAGTCCGCCGGTGCGTGCGGCTCGTGCAACTTCTTCGACGCGTGCCGCGGCGGCTGTATGGCCGCGAAGTTCTTCACCGGCCTGCCGATGGACGGACCCGATCCCGAGTGCGTGCAGGGCTACGGGCAGTCCGCGCTCGAAGCCGAGCGCACCGTGCCGCAGTCGAGCGTCGACCACTCGCGCACCGGCAAGCGCGCCGAACGGCGCACCCCGGCCGCACCGGTACCGCTGACCCTGCTCACCAAGCCCCCCGCCAAGTTCTGCGACGAGAATCCGCTCGCAGGGCTCTAGACCTTCCGAGGAGACGACCGACGATGGCCAAGCCTTCCTGGTTGAAGAATCCGTGGGCCCAGGACCCATGGTTCGAGACCGTCGCAATCGCACAGCAGCGCGCCCGTAAACGCCTGCCCAAGTCCGTCTACGGCGCACTCGTCGCCGGATCCGAGGCCGGCATCACGGCCGACGACAACACCACCGCCTTCCGCGAACTCGGGTTCGCCCCGCACGTCGCGGGACTGTCGGACAAGCGGGAGATGTCTACGACCATCATGGGACAGGATGTGTCCCTGCCCGTGATGATCTCGCCGACCGGTGTGCAGGCCGTGCACCCGGACGGTGAGGTCGCCGTGGCCCGCGCGGCCGCCGCCCGCGGCACCGCGATGGGTCTGTCGTCGTTCGCGAGCAAGTCCATCGAGGAAGTCGCGGCGGTCAACGACAAGACCTTCTTCCAGATGTACTGGGTCGGCAGCCGCGACACGCTGATCCAACGCATGGAACGTGCCCGCGCTGCGGGCGCGAAGGGTCTGATCATGACCCTGGACTGGTCGTTCTCCAACGGTCGAGACTGGGGCAGCCCCGCCATCCCGGAGCGGATGAACCTCGAGGCGATGGTCAAGTTCGCCCCCGAGGGCATCACCCGGCCCAAGTGGCTCCTCGAATGGGCGAAGACCGGTGCCGTGCCGGATCTGACCACCCCCAACCTCACACCGCCGGACGGCCAGGCCCCGACCTTCTTCGGCGCCTACGGCGAGTGGATGACCACGCCCCTGCCCACCTGGGAGGACGTCGCGTGGCTGCGTGAGCAGTGGGGCGATGCACCGTTCATGCTCAAGGGCGTCATGCGCGTCGACGACGCCAAGCGCGCCGTCGATGCCGGGGTCACCGCCATCTCGGTGTCCAACCACGGTGGCAACAACCTCGACGGCACCCCGGCGCCGATCCGGGCCCTGCCGGCGATCGCCGAAGCGGTGGGCAAGGACGTCGAGGTGCTGCTCGACGGCGGTATTCGCCGCGGCAGCGACGTCGTCAAGGCGATCGCGCTCGGCGCCAGGGCCGTGCTCATCGGCCGCGCGTACCTGTGGGGTCTGGCCGCGAACGGTCAGGCAGGCGTGGAGAACGTCCTCGACATCCTTTCCGGCGGAATCGGTTCCGCCCTCATGGGTCTGGGCAAGAACTCGATCCACGAGCTCACCCCCGACGACGTCTTCGTGCCGGACGGCTTCCGCCGCGACCTCGGCATCTGACCGAACCGACGACATGAGCCCCGCGCTCACCGAACCGATCACCCTCGCCGGACGCACCGCTCCATCGAGGGTGATCTTCGGTCCGCACGTCACCAATCTCGGTGACGGCCGGTCGTTCTCGGACCGTCACGTCGCGTACTACGCGCGACGTGCGCAGGGTGGGTGCGGGATCGTCGTCACGGAGACGGCGTCGGTGCACCCGTCCGACCACCCTTACGAACGCGCGCCGCTGGCCGAGTACTGCGGGGACGGCTACCGGCGGATCGTCGAGGCCTGCCGTCCGCATGGCACACTCGTGCTCGCCGGCCTCGGTCATCGCGGCCTGCAGGGTTCGAGCGCGTGGACCCGGGCACCGCTGTGGGCACCCTCGCGCGTGCCGGATCCGGTGACACGCGAACTGCCTGCCGAGGCGACCGAGCGTGAAATCGCCGAGCTCGTCGAGTCCTTCGCCCGTGCTGCCGTCGTCGCCGCGGAAGCGGGTCTCGACGGAGTGGAACTCGACGCCGGACCGACCTCGCTGCTGAGGCAGTTCCTCTCCGGGCTGACCAACCGTCGCGACGACGCATACGGCACCGAACGCCTGCGGCTGCTGCGTGAGGCGATCGCCGCCGTTCGCGCGCGAATCGGCTCGGATCCCATTGTTGCACTGAGACTCTCGTGCGACGAGAACGCGCCGTGGGCGGGCATCACACCCGACATCGCCGCCGGATACGTCCGCGCGATCGCATCATCGGTCGACCTGCTCACCGTGGTGCGCGGTGGATTGTTCTCACCCGAGTCGTATCGGCCCGACGCGCATGTCCCCGCCGGATTCAACGACGGCCTGTGCCGCCGCATCCGGGACGAGATCTCCGGATCGGTCCCGATCGCTCTGCAGGGCAGCATCGTCGACGCCGGCCACGCGCAGCGGGCCCTCTCCGACGGTGCGTGTGACCTGGTCGAGATGACCCGCGCGCAGATCGCCGACCCCGACCTCGTCGTCGCCGTCCGTCGCGGTCGTCGGCCGCGTCCCTGTGTGCGCTGCAACCAGGCGTGCCTCGTCGACGACTTCCACAACCCGATCGTGGGGTGCATCGCGAACCCGGAGGCCGGCGACGAGACACGGAACTCTCCCGGACCGGTGAACTCCGCACGCGACGTACTCGTGGTGGGTGCCGGACCCGCCGGCCTGGAAACAGCGCGCGTGGCAGCGACGCGCGGTCACCGTGTCGTCCTGGTCGAGGCGGACGAACGGGTCGGTGGGACGATCGCCGCCGTCTCGCGCGGTGGCCGGCCCGACTTCGCTGCGCTCGTCGACTGGCTCGAACAGCAGTGCCTGGAGTCCGGCGTCGACATCCGTACCGGCACGGAAGTGAGCGCTGCCGACATCGAGAGTGCGCTCGCCGCGGGTGCGGAGGTCGTGCAGGCCACCGGCGGGCTTCCACGTCCACCCTCCTTTCCGGTGACCGAGCCCGAGCGGTACGCGACCGCCGCGGAGGTGCTGTCGGGGATTCGGCCGCCTGCGTCCCGGATGGTCGTGTGGGATCCGACGGGTGGTCCGGTGGCGAGTGCCGTCGTCGACCGTCTCGTGGAGCGCGGCGCGGAGGTCCACTATGCGACGGGTGACCCGGTCGCCGGATCACGACTTGCGCCGACGGGGGACCTCGTCGCCTTCGACGTCCGCATGCAGCGAGCGGGCGTGGCGAGACATCTCGGGTGCCGGGTCGGTTCGGTCGATGCCGACGGCGTCGTGCTCGTCGACAGGGTGTCCGGGGAATCCAGGCCGGTGGCGGACGCTGTCCTGGTCGACTGCGCACCCCCGTTACCGGCAGAAGTGTCCGAGCGGCCGGGATCGTGGTCGATCGGCGACCGGGCGGTCCCGAGGACCGTGCGCGAGGCCGTCCGAGAGGGATACCGGGTGGCCACGACGCTGTAACGTGGGGCACACTGAAACGCGTTCTAATTTGGGTCTACGGAAGGGCCGACATGGGAGATTTCGACGGCAAGGTCGTCTTCATCACCGGGATCGCGCGCGGGCAGGGCCGCAACCACGCCATCCGGTTCGCGCGTGAGGGCGCGTCCGTCATCGGCGTCGACATCGCGGCCCCGGTATCGGAGTACGTGACCTACGAGCAGGCCACCGAGGACGACTTCCACGAGACGGTCCGCCTCGTGGAGCAGGCCGGCGGGAAGATCCTCGCCCGTGTCGCGGACGTGCGCGACAGCGCCGCACTGAAGGCCGTCGTCGACGAGGGCGTCGCCCAGTTCGGGCGACTCGACGTGGTGGTCGCCAATGCCGGCATCTGCAGCTGGAACCGCTTCTGGGAAATGCCCGACGACCAGTTCGAAGAGCTGATCGACATCAACCTCACCGGTGTCTTCAAGACCCTCAAGGCCGCTGCCCCCGCGATGATCGAGGCCGGGAACGGCGGATCGATCATCGTCGTCAGCTCGGTGGCGGGCCTCAAGGCGATGCCAGGCCAGATCAACTACGCGGCAGCGAAATTCGGCCTCGTCGGTATCACGCAGGCAGCGGCGAAGGAACTCGGCCCGTACCGTATCCGGGTCAACTCCATCCACCCCTACGGCGTGAACACCCCGATGGGCACCGACGTCAGCGTCCTGAAGCTGTTCGAGAAGAACCCGTCGTGGGGACCGAACTTCGTCCCCATCCTCACCGAGAAGCCTGCGGCCGACCCCGACGACATCTCGGAGACCGTGTTGTTCCTCGCGAGCGATCGGGCCTCCACGATCACCGGCAGCCAGATGGCCATCGACCAGGGCAACTCGAAGGTCTGACGGTGACGCGCACGGCGACCGGCACCGTTCCGCACGCGTCGTTGCGGATCGGTCCGGTCACCCTGCGCAACCGCATCGTCTTCCCGGCGCACCTGACCAACTTCTCGGTCGACGGCACCGTCACCGACCGCCACATCGCGTACTACGAAGCCAGAGCACGAGGCGGCGCGTCCATGATCGTCACCGAGGAGCACACCGTGCACCCCTCGGACCGGCCCTACGAGAAACTGATCCGGGGCTGGGACCCGGACATCGTCACCGGTTACCGCCGCCTCACCGACGCCGTCCACCGACACGGCACGCGGATCCTCGCGCAGCTCAACCACAACGGCGCGCAGGGCACCTCGATGTACACGGGGCAACCGCTGTGGGCGCCGAGCCCCGAACCCGACCCGCTCTTCCGCGAGGTCCCACGCGTGATGACGGAATCCGACATCGCCGAACTCGTCGCGGGCTACGCCGACGTCGCCCGCCGCTGTGCCGAGGGCGGCTTCGACGGTGTCGAGATCCAGTGCTCCCAGGCATCCGTCCTGCGCGCTTTTCTCGCATCCGCGACGAACCGTCGCACGGACCGCTACGGCGGGGATCTCGCCGGGCGGGCCCGTCTGCTGCTCGAGGTCGTGTCCGCGGTACGGGCGGCCGTCGGGCGCGACCGTGTCGTGGGCGTGCGACTGACGGGTCACGACGGCACCGACGGCGGTGTCGGTATCGACGACGCCGTGCAGGTCGCGCGGATGCTCGAGGCGAGCGGCGACGTCGACTACCTCAACACGTCCGTGGGCGTCGCGACCGAGACGCTGCATCTGGTCGAAGCGCCGATGTCCACCCCGCACGGTTATTCCCTGTTCGTCCCCGACGCGATCCGGGCAGCGGTGTCGCTGCCGGTCGTCGGGGTCGGGCGCTTCACCCGACCCGAACAGGTCGGTGCCGCGCTCGCCGACGGAGTGTGCGATCTGGTCGGTGCCGTGCGTGCTCAGATCGCCGACCCGGACTTCACGAACAAGACTCTCTCCGGCCGCGACGACGAGATACGGCCGTGCACCGGCTGCAACCAGGAATGCATCGGACGGGTCGGGCTCAACCGTCCCATCGCGTGCGCGGTCAATCCCCAGGCCGGGTACGAATCCGACGCTCCTGCCGCGCCCGCCGTACCGCACCGGGTCGTCATCGTCGGCGGCGGACCCGCGGGCCTGCAGGCGGCGGTAACGGCTGCCGGAGAAGGACATTCGGTCACCTTGCTCGAACGGAACCGGTGCACCGGCGGCCAGATCCGTGAGGCGGCTGCAGCCCCGCACCGTGCCGAACTGCTCGGTGCGGTGACCCACCTCGACGCCGAGTGCCGCCGCAGGGGAGTGGAGGTGCGTACCGGTGTGACCGCCGATGCCGCGACGCTGCACGCGCTCGCGCCCGACGTCGTGGTCGTCGCGACGGGCGCGCGCCCACACCGGCCCGCCTGGGCGGGTTCGTCGGCGCGGGTGAGCGACGTGCGCGACGTGCTCACCGGTCGCACCGCACCCTCCGGCCGCGTCCTCGTCGTCGACGATCTCGGTTTCCACCAGGCGACCTCGGTCGCCGAACTACTGGCCGACCGGGGGAGTGCGGTGACAGTGTGCACGCCGGGAATGCGCGTGGGCCAGGACCTCGGCCTGACGCTCGAGCTCGACGGCTGGTTGCGCCGCGCCCACGACAAGCGGATCGAGCGACTCACCGGCGTCGCCGTCGGCGGTGTCGTGGACCTGCCGGACGGCGCCGAGGTCACCCTGATCCACCACGCGACCGGCGAACCGGCGACGCTCGCGGTGGACGCGGTCGTCGTCGCCACCCATCAGGATCCCGTCGACGAGCTGTGGCAGGAGCTTTCGGCATCCGGCACGAGAGTGATCCGTGTGGGCGACGCGGTGACGCCACGCCGCCTGCACGCCGCGATCGTCGAGGGGGAGCGGGCCGCCAGGGACCTGGCTCCTACGCCTCCAGCCCGCGGCGCATGACGATGCGCGGCCAACGGTCGAGGCCGTGCTTCCGTTCCTCCGCGCGGATCCGGGTGAGAACTGGGGAGAGGGCATCGTCCGCGACCGTGTGAAAGCCGAGACGGGCGTAGTACGGGCCGTTCCACGGCACGTCGCGGTAGGTGGTCAGCGTCAGCGATCCGAACCCGGCGTCCCGAGCCCACCCCGCGACATGGTCGATCAGCTTGCGGCCGATCCCGCGACGCGCGTGATCGGGATGCACCGACACCTGCTCGATGTGGACACCGTTGTCGACGAGGTCGGCCACGAGATACGCGACCGCTCGTCCCTGCTCGTCGAACCACGCCCAGCAGCGGCCCGCGTCCCGGTGAGCGCGCAACTCCTCGACGGACGGAGGATCGTCGTCGGCGACGAACGCCATCCCGATCTCGGCGAAGGGCTTGCCCGCCGCGCGTTCGATCTCCTGCAGCACCGGCAGGTCGTCGTCGGTCGCCGGACGGATCGGGGGCAGTTCCTTGCAGTAGTACATCGCCGTCGGTGATTCTGCGTAGAGCCCGAAGCGCTCGGTCATCGGCACGTACCCGGCCTTCGCGTACAGCGCGATCGCCTCGGGTTGCTCGCTGCCCGTCTCGAGGATCATGCGACGGCGACCGGCATCGGTCGCCGTGCGCTCCAGCGCACCCAGCACCCGTGCTGCCACACCACGTCGCCGCATGCTCGCCCGCACGTACATCCGCTTGATCTCGGCATCATCGTCGCGCACCCCTCGATGAGCATGCTCCGGTGCACGCCAGCCGCCGATCCCGGCCGGAACCCCGTCGGCCACCGCCAGGAGGAACACCCCGCGCGGAGGGTCGAATTCGTGCGGCGCCAGTTCGGTGTCGTCGGGTCCGCCGTACCTCCGCACGTATTCGAGTTGGACCTCGCCGATGAGGTCCTGCACGTCCGGATCGTCCAGCGGACGAGGTTCGATCAGCACCGGGAAAGCGTACCGACCGGATCTCGGCGTCCGGGCGGACCCACCGAGACCTCCGGGTTTCGTGCACGCCCGCGAAACCCTTAGCATCGGAGCGGTGATGCGGGAGCTCGCCGACGCCTGTTGGACGGACATCGAACCCGACCGGGTGACGGTGGCCGTCCCGATCGGTGCGTTCGAACAACACGGCCCACACCTTCCCCTCGACACCGACACCCGGATCGCGACTGCTGTCGCCGCCGAGCTGCCCGAGGTGGTCCTCGCGCCACCCCTGCCCTACGGAGCCAGCGGGGAACACGAAGGTTTCGCCGGCACCGTCTCGATCGGAGCCGAGGTGACGAAGGCGCTGATCGTCGAATACGGCAGGTCGGTGTGCCGATGGGCGAAGCGGGTCGTCTTCGTCAACGGGCACGGCGGCAACGCCTATCCGCTGATCGAGGCGGTGAGCCTCCTGCGATACGAAGGCCGCGACGCTGCCTGGCTTCCGTGCGCGGTGCCCGGATCCGATGCCCACGCCGGTGTCACCGAGACGAGTCTGCTGCTGCACCTGGCGCCCGGGGCGGTCGACATGACGCGGGCCGCGGTCGGCGCAACGGAACCGATCGGAGCACTGATGCCACGACTGCGCGAAGCCGGTATCGTCTCGGTGTCCGCGAACGGAGTGCTGGGAGACCCCACGGAGGCCACCGCAGAACTCGGCGCGCGCCTGTTCGCGAGTCTGGTCGAGCGGGCGAGTGCACAGGTCGCCCGGTGGCAGCCGGGAACGGAAGGAAGGCTTCGGTGAGTCGGGCGATCACTCCACAGGCGACGTCCCCGGAGGCGGCGCAGCCCTCGGCGACCCGGCTCCCCGACGGTTTCGGTGTGCGCATCGACGCGCGGGTGCGCAGCTTCGCCGGAGGACGCGTCCTCGTCGGAGGATCGCCCACGCGCATGCTCACACTTGCCCCCGCCGCCGTAGCGATGATCGACGAGGACTTCGTCGAGGTGGTGGACGCGCAGAGCGCCGCGGTCGCGCGACGCCTGCTCGACTCGGGCATCGGAAACCCCCGGCCGACGAAGCTGCCGCCGAGTTCCGCCGTCACCGTCGTCGTCCCGGTCAAGGACAATCCGTCCGGCCTCGCCCGTCTCCTCGCCGCTGTCGAAGGGCACGAGGTCGTGGTCGTCGACGACGGTTCCGAGAAACCGGTCGAGGCGCCGGAACGTGGTCGCGTCCGGGTGATCCGGCACGAGACCGCACGCGGGCCGGCGGCGGCCCGCAACACCGGATTGCAGCAGGTGGCAACGGAATTCGTCGCCTTCCTCGATTCCGATGTGGTGCCGCAGCTGGGCTGGCTCGAACGATCACTGGGGCACTTCACCGATCCTGCGGTCGCACTCGTCGCGCCGCGCGTCGTGGCCCTCGAACCCGACAGCAGCGCGCTCGCGAAGTACGAGCACGCACGCTCGTCGCTCGACCTCGGCAGCCGGGAATCCGCTGTGGTCGCGGGTGGTCCCGTCTCGTACGTGCCGAGCGCGGCGCTGCTCGTCCGTCGCGACGCGCTCGTCGCCTGCGGTGGTTTCGACGAGACGATGCACGTGGCCGAGGACGTCGATCTGTGCCGGCGACTGCAGACCTCGGGGTGGCGGTTGCGGTACGAGCCCATCTCGCGGGTCGCGCACGACCATCGCACCCGCTTCCGGACGTGGTTGACGCGCAAGGCATTCTACGGAACCGGTGCGGCTCCGCTCGCCGAGCGGCATCCGGGTTCCGTCCCACCGATGGTGATGTCGATCTGGACGCTCCTCGCGTGCGTCGCGATCGCGACCTTCACCCGCGTCGGGGTGATCGCAGCGGTGCTGACCCAGGTGGTCACCTTCGTGCGGTTGCGGCGGATGTTCTCCGAACTCGACCGGCCCGACCGCATCGCCGCGCTGCTCACCGCCCAGGGATTCGCCGGTGGTCTGTGGCAGGTGGCGTCGGCGGTGTGCCGGCACTACTGGCCGGTCACGGTCGTCGCAGCGGTGTTCTCCCGCAAGGTTCGGCGGGCGGTTCTGGCTTGCGCTGTGGCCGAAGGCATCTGGGACTGGAAGACGCACCGCGAGAGCGGCGGCCTCGATCCCGTCCGGTACCTGCTCTACAAGCGCCTCGACGACCTCGCCTACGGCGCGGGGCTGTGGAAGGGTGCGCTCGACGCCCGCACGGCGGCCGCGCTCGTACCCGACATCCGGAAGTGACATGATCCCGGCGCACGCCGATGTGGTGATCGTCGGCGGGGGAAGTTGTGGCTGCGTTCTCGCCGCCGGGCTCAGCGACGATCCGGACCGCACCGTGCTGCTGCTCGAGGAGGGCACGGCGTTCGGGTCGGCGTCCGCTGTTCCGCGCGAGATCCGTGACGCTGCCGTCCTTCCGGTTGGTCCGGAGAGCCCGTGGACGGCGGACTTTCCCGGACGGTTGACCTCGGACGTCCAGGCGACCGTGACGCGGGGCCGGGTGCTCGGGGGCTCCGGCGCGGTCAACGGCGCGTACTTCGTGCGTGCGCGGCCGGACGACTTCGCGTCGTGGCCCGCCTCGTGGTCGTACGAGGAGGTGCTGCCGTCCTTCCGGGCCGTCGAGACCGACACGGATGTCCCCGGCGACCTGCACGGAAGTTCCGGCCCGATACCGGTCGCCAGGGTGCCGCGCGAACGGATGCATCCGCTCTCGCGTGCCTTCGTCGACGCCTCCGAAAGTGCGGGATTCGCACCGGTCGCCGACCTCAACGCTCCCGGACCCGACGGGGTGGGTGCGGTTCCGTCGAACATGCGCGACGGCACGAGAGTGGGTCCGTTCCTCGCGTACCTGGCACCCGTCCTGGACCGGCCGAATCTGACGGTCGCCGGCGGGGTGAGCGCGACTCGAGTCGTGATGGCGGGCGGTCGCGCGGTGGGTGTCGAGATCGCCGGACCCGACGGACCACGAACTATCTCGGCCGGACACGTGATCGTCGCCGCAGGCGCAGTGAGGTCCCCGCAGTTGCTGATGCTCTCCGGGATCGGACCGGCCGACGAACTGCGCCGGCTCGGCGTCGATCCGCTGCACGACCTTCCCGGGGTGGGCCGCGATTTCTCCGACCATCCGGAGTTCGCCGTCCCGTACCGATTCCGCCCGGGCCTCCCGTCGCACACGCTGCTGCTCGAGACGGTCCTGCACACCGAGAACCTCGAACTGCGCCCGTACACCGCGGCATTCGGTGCGGCGATCCCCGGCAGCGGTGTCGCCGATCCGGTGCTCGGCGTCGTCCTGACGCGCCCACGCAGTCGCGGACGCATCGTGCTCGACGAACGTGACCCGCGACGTCCACCTCTGCTCGACTATCGATACCTGACCGACCCGGCCGACCGGCAAGCTCTGGAGGAGGGTGTCCGGCTCGCCGCCGACCTCCTCGCCGCGACCACCGGCGTCGTCGAGGCCGGCAGCGTGGACGCGCGCGGCGGCAGGCTCGGAACGTCCCTGCACCTGTCCGGCACGTGCCGGATGGGCGACGACGAGCACGCCGTGGTCGACGAGTGGTGCCGCGTGCGCGGGATCGAGGGGTTGAGCGTCGTCGACACCTCGGTGTTTCCGCAGGTCCCCAGCCGTGGGCCGCACGCCACCGCGGTGATGCTCGCCCACCGCGTCGCCGCGACCGCGAGGGATGCCCTGCCGCACACGGTGTGATCCCGACTACAGTGTGGGGGGAGGAGGCGCCGGTACATGACGGATCGTGGAATCGTGACGACCAACCCCTGGGTGGCACTCGACCCGGGAGCGGACGTGGCCGCGCACGCACGTGCGGTACTGCGCGCGCACGGCACGTTCGTCTCCGCCCGCGGCAAGGATCGGCTCGACGGGGTGCGCTCGGTGGTCCGCGACTCGTGGAGCCGGAGCCTGCAGCGCGGCATCGATCCCGACGTCGTCGAACAACCCGCACTGCTCTCCGGGCACGACCTCGAGGAGTACCGCGCCGGCCACCCCATGTCGCTGATCCGCCCGGTGGTGCGCAAGCTCCTCGTCGAGGACGCCGACGACAGTGGACTGCTCGTCGCCATCACCGACGGACAGGGACGGCTGCTGTGGGTCGAGGGCGATCACGCCGCGCGCGACCGCGCCCTGTCGATGAGTTTCGTCGAAGGGGCCGACTGGAGTGAGGACCGCGTCGGCACGAACGCTCCGGGAACGGCTCTCGCCGTGGATCATTCGGTGCAGATCTTCGGCGCCGAGCATTTCAACCGCACGGTGCACGAATGGAGTTGTTCGGCCGCTCCCGTGCACGACCCCACCAGCGGCCGGGTCCTCGGTGCCATCGACATCACCGGTGGGCACCGCGTCGCCGCGCCCGAGGTCCTGCAACTCGTCCGCGCGACGGTCGCGGCGGCGGAGGCCGAACTGCGGTTGCATGCCCTGAGCGGCCGCCCGTTGTTCCCGTCGGCGACGCCGCGCATCGAGACGATCGGCGCCGGGCGGCCCGCCCTGCACCGCGGAGGCGAACGCGTCGGCCTGTCCCGCCGGCACGCCGAGATCCTGCTGATCCTCGCCGATCACCCCGAGGGCCTGAGCTCCGACCGGCTCGCGATGCTGCTCGACGAGAACGAACTCGACTCGGTGACCATCCGCGCCGAGATGTCGCGCCTGCGCAAGGTGCTCGGGGCCGAACACCTCGGATCGCGGCCCTATCGGCTGCTCACCACGCTCGACACCGATGTCGCGGACGTGCGCCGCGCACTCGACCGCGGCGACGTGGCCTCGGCGGTCCGCCTCTGTATCGGGGAGATCCTGCCCGGATCGGTGGCGCCGGGCATCGAGGAGATCCGCGACGAACTCTGCTCGGGCGTGCGGGCGGCGCTGTTGCGCTGCGGCGAGGAGCATCTGCTCGCGCAATGGACCGCGTCCGTCCACGGCCGCGAGGACATCACCGCCTGGGCGGCCTACCGGGCATCGATCGATCCCCGGTCACCCCGCTTCGCGCAGGTCGACGCCACATTGACCCGATTGGACAGGCAGCTCGCAACGTAGTTGCAACCCTCGCGTTCGTAGTGTTTCGGATCACATACCGACCGCTCGACGCTGCAGGAGATGCACATGACCGTGTACGCCCGCCCCGGTTCGCCCGACGCCCACATGTCCTTCCAGTCCCGGTACGACAACTGGATCGGCGGTCAGTGGGTGCCCCCGGTGAAGGGGGAGTACTTCGAGAACGTCACCCCCGTCACCGGCCAGGTGTTCACCGAGGTCGCTCGCGGCACCGAGGAAGACATCGAACTCGCGCTCGACGCAGCCCACGCCGCCGCGCCGGCCTGGGGGAAGACCTCGCCCGCCGAACGCGCGGTGATCCTCAACAAGATCGCCGACCGCATCGAGGAGAACCTCGAGTCGATCGCCCTCGCCGAGTCGTGGGACAACGGCAAGCCCATCCGCGAGACCCTCAACGCCGACATCCCGCTCGCGATCGACCACTTCCGCTACTTCGCGGGAGCCATCCGCGCGCAGGAGGGTTCGATCTCCGAGATCAACTCCGAGACGGTCGCCTACCACTTCCACGAGCCGCTCGGCGTCGTCGGCCAGATCATCCCGTGGAACTTCCCGATCCTCATGGCCGTGTGGAAGCTCGCGCCGGCCCTGGCCGCCGGCAACGCGGTGGTCCTCAAGCCCGCCGAGCAGACACCGGCGTCGATCCTGCACCTGATCTCGATCATCGGCGACCTGCTGCCGCCCGGCGTGGTCAACATCGTCAACGGTTTCGGTGTGGAGGCGGGCAAGCCGCTCGCGTCGAGCCCGCGCATCCGCAAGATCGCGTTCACCGGTGAGACCACCACCGGCCGGCTGATCATGCAGTACGCCTCGCAGAACCTGATCCCGGTCACCCTCGAACTCGGTGGCAAGAGCCCGAACATCTTCTTCTCCGACGTGCTGTCGGCGAACGACGACTACCAGGACAAGGCGCTCGAAGGCTTCACGATGTTCGCCCTCAACCAGGGTGAGGTGTGCACGTGCCCGTCGCGTGCGCTGATCCAGCAGGACATCTTCGACGACTTCCTCTCGCTCGCCGCGGTCCGCACCAAGGCCGTCCGCCAGGGCGATCCGCTCGACACCGACACGATGATCGGCGCTCAGGCCTCGAACGACCAGCTCGAGAAGATCCTGTCGTACATCGAGATCGGCAAGAGCGAGGGTGCCAAGGTCATCACCGGTGGTGAGCGCGCCGATCTCGGCGGCGACCTCTCGGGCGGCTACTACGTGCAGCCGACGATCTTCCAGGGCAACAACAAGATGCGTATCTTCCAGGAGGAGATCTTCGGCCCGGTCGTGTCCGTGACGTCCTTCAGCGATTTCGACGATGCGATCTCGATCGCCAACGACACCCTCTACGGTCTCGGTGCCGGTGTGTGGTCCCGCGACGGTGGCGTCGCCTACCGTGCCGGTCGCGCCATCCAGGCCGGCCGGGTGTGGACGAACACCTACCACCAGTACCCCGCGCACGCGGCCTTCGGTGGTTACAAGCAGTCCGGCATCGGCCGCGAGAACCACCACATGATGCTCGACCACTACCAGCAGACGAAGAACCTCCTGGTGTCCTACGCCCCCAAGGCACAGGGCTTCTTCTGATCCGAACTTCGGCGCCTGTCACGTCCGCACGGCGTGGCAGGCGCCGTTGCCATACGCTCGGAACACCGTGCACCCCAACGGAAAGGCAGGCCTGTGACCGTCCCGCGAATCGTGGCGACCGTCGATGCCGTCGCCCTGCTGCGCCGCCTCGCGCAGCGCAACGGACCGCTCATGATGCATCAGTCCGGCGGATGCTGCGACGGCTCCGCGCCGATGTGTTATCCCGACGGCGATTTCGTCGTCGGCGACTGCGACGTGCTCCTCGGAGTCCTCGACCTGCGCCTCGGGGCAGGGGAGACCCGCTCCGATCCGCCGGTCGGCGCGGACGCCGTGCCGGTGTGGATCTCCGGTTCGCAGTTCGAGGCGTGGAAGCACACCTGTCTCGTCCTCGACGTGGTGCCCGGGCGCGGCTCCGGGTTCAGCCTCGAGAGTCCGGAAGGGGTGCGGTTCCTCAGTAGGGGGCGCGCGTTCACTTCCGACGAAATGGCTCTCCTGGAAGCCCACCGGCCACTCACCGGGCGGGACCGGGAGGCCGGCGTGGAGCCCGCCGTGTCCGATGTGCCCACCGTGGTCGCCGAGGCCGCCGACGCGTGCCCGGTACCCGGCCTGTCCCCGTGATCCCATCTGCGTGATCCCATCGGGAGGAGGGTGACTCGCCTGCCGGTTGCCGGTGTGCGTCAGAATCGGGACGGAATCCGTCCGGATTCCGGACGACGACGTGGGCGCCCGGCGGGTGCGACGAGGAGTGGGCATGGCCTTCGCAGGCAACGTGGACGAACTGGCACTGCTGCAGACGGTGCGCCTGAAGAAGCAGGTCACTGCCGAGGTGATCGCCGCGCACCTCGGTGTGTCGGTGGCGGCCGGCCAGGCTGCGGTGGCCGCGCTCCTCGAACAGGGCAAGGCGTCGGAGAACGGCGGCGGCATCAGCCTCACCGACAAGGGCACCTCCGAGCTGAACGATCAGCTCGATGCCGAACGGGTCTCCATCGACGAGGATTCGATCTCGGAGCTCTACGACCAGTTCCTCCCGCTCGACGAGGAGCTGAACACGCTCCTCGAGAACGCGGACGCCGACGGATTCGTCGACGGCCTCATCGACCTCGACCGCCGGGCGCAGAGTCTGTTCGACGACGTGTCGGCGTTCGTGCCGCGCCTGTCGCGCTACCAGGACCTGTTCGCCGAGGCCCTGGAGAAGATCAAGGGCGGCTCGCTGGCGTGGGCCACGGCCGCCAACATCGACTCCTACGCCTCCGTGTGGGGCGAGATGCGCCAGGAGATCGCGGGCGCCGCCGGCCGCTGACAATTTCGTTCGTTCGGCGCACTATGTGATGCCGGTCACCTCCACCCCCCTTTCGGGGGTGGTGTGGGGGTGACCGGCATCACTACGTTTCGTTCATCCGCCGAGGCGATCACGCCCGCGGTTCGAACGGACAACGGAGGACTCACGTGACCAGTGTGTCGACCCCGGGGGCTGCCGAACCCCCCGTCGCCGGACCGGTGGGACGTTCGCGTCCCGATCCATCCACACCCCGCCACGCGGGCCCCTCGAAGGAAGGGCCCGGTATCCGGCGCGTCGCCGTCGCCAGCTGCATGGGCACGACGATCGAGTTCTACGACTTCTTCATCTACGGCACCGCCGCAGCGCTCGTCTTCCCGACGGTCTTCTTCCCCGCGCTCGGATCGACCGCAGGTACCGTCGCCTCCTTCGCGACCTTCGCCGTCGCCTTCATCGCCCGCCCCGTGGGCGCAATGCTGTTCGGGCACTTCGGCGATCGCATCGGACGCAAGAAGACGCTGATCTCCACGCTGCTGCTGATGGGTATCTCCACCCTGCTCATCGGCCTTCTGCCCGGCGCCGAGACCATCGGTGTCGCCGCCCCGATCATCCTCGTGCTGCTGCGATTCGCCCAGGGCTTCGCAGTGGGCGGTGAGTGGGCCGGTGCGACCCTGCTCACCGCCGAATACGCGCCGCCAGGCCAACGCGGTCTGTACGCGATGTTCCCGCAGCTCGGTCCCGCCATCGCATTCGCCCTGTCGAGCGGAACCTTCCTGTTCACCGGTCTCGCCCTCGGCGACACCAACGACGCCTTCCTGAACTACGGCTGGCGGATCCCGTTCCTGCTCAGCATCGTTCTCGTCGGCATCGGCCTCTACATGCGCCTCGCCATCGAAGAGACTCCTGTCTTTCGTGCGGAGCAGGAAGCCCGCCGTAGTGCCCCGGCCGCCGAGATCGAGGCCCCGCGCCGGCTGCCCTTCCTCGACGCGTTGCGCTACCAGGCCAAGGAGATCTTCCTTGCCGGCGGCGCGCTGGCCATCATGTTCGCCTTCTTCTACATGGGCACGGCCTACCTGACCAGCTACGCGACGTCCGAGCTGGGATTCGACCGGCCGTTCGTCCTGGTGGTGGGCATCGCCTCGTCGCTCGTCTTCGGTCTCGCGATCGTGCTGTCCGCGCTGTATTCCGACCGCTTCGGGCGCAAGAAGGTCATCATGGTCTCGTGCGCCTTCTCCGTGGTCTGGGCACTGGTGTTGTTCCCGCTCCTCGACACCGGCTCACCGATTGCGTTCGTGCTCGGAATGATGATCACCCTCGCGATCTTCGGTATCGCCTACGGGCCGTGCGGAGCACTGCTGCCCGAGATGTTCGCGACCCGCTACCGCTACACCGGTGCCGGTCTGGGCTACAACTTCGCCGGTGTCCTCGGCGGCGCCATCCCGCCGATGATCGCCGCACCGCTCGCCGCCTCCTACGGCGGTATCGCGATCGGGATCATGCTGGCCGGAATCGGCCTCGTGAGCCTGGTCTGCACCGCGGCGCTCGTGGAGACCCGCGACCGGGCCCTCTGATCCACCGCCCCACCGATCCACCCCCGGTGGCGGTCGTCCGGCAGCAGCCCGACGACCGCCACCACAGCCGTTTCCCCGCCTCGTGAAGGAGAATGCGATGTCCGGCCTCGACGTCGACCGTCTGCCCAGCTACACCCAGGGTGCCTGGGACGTCCCGCTGCTCGGCGACACCATCGGCGACAACCTCGACCGCACCGCCGCCCGCTTCGGCGACCGTGAGGCGCTCGTCGATTCTGCCGCCGGAAAGCGCTGGAGTTACACCGAATTCGTCGCGGACATCGACGTGCTCGCGCTCGGTATGCTGCGGGCGGGCATCACCAAGGGTGACCGCGTCGGAATCTGGGCACCCAACTGCTGGCAGTGGGTGCTCGTGCAGTACGCGACCGCGAAGATCGGGGCGATCCTCGTCAACATCAACCCCGCCTACCGCTCGCACGAGCTGCAGTACGTCCTCGAGCAGGCCGGTGTGCGGATGCTGGTGTCCGCCCCGACGTTCAAGACCTCCGACTACGCGCAGATGATCGAGACCGTCCGGCCCAACTGCCCCGATCTCGAGGACGTCGTCCTGCTCGACTCGCCGCGGTGGGACGAACTCGTCGACTCCGGCCGCGCCGCGCTCACCGAGGACCGGGCACCGCTCGACGCGGCCCAGGCCTCGTTGTCGCCCGACGATCCGATCAACATCCAGTACACCTCGGGCACCACCGGTTTCCCCAAGGGCGCCACCCTCAGTCACCACAACGTGCTCAACAACGGTTTCTTCGTCGGCGAGCTGTGCCACTACACCGAACGCGACCGGGTCTGCATCCCCGTCCCGCTGTACCACTGCTTCGGGATGACTATGGGCAACCTCGCGTGCACGAGTCACGGCGCGACCATCGTGTTGCCGGCGCCGGGATTCGACCCCGCTGCGACGCTCGGTGCGGTCGCCGAGGAGAAGTGCACGTCGCTGTACGGCGTGCCGACGATGTTCATCGCCGAACTGGCCGACCCCGGATTCGACAACTACGACCTGTCGAGTCTGCGGACCGGAATCATGGCGGGATCACCGTGTCCGGTGGAGGTGATGAAGCAGGTGATCGACCGGATGGGCATGAGCGAGGTCTCCATCTGCTACGGCATGACCGAGACCTCCCCGGTCTCGACGCAGACCCGCAGCGACGACAGCATCGAGCGGCGCGTGAGCACCGTCGGTCGTGTCGGCCCGCATCTCGAGGTGAAGGTCGTCGACCCCGTCACCGGACTGACGGTGCCGCGCGGCGAACCCGGCGAACTATGCACCCGCGGTTACTCGGTGATGCTCGGCTACTGGGATCAGCCCGACAAGACCGCCGAGGCGATCGACGCGGCCCGATGGATGCACACCGGCGACATCGGCGTCATGGACGAGGACGGGTACGTCTCGGTGACCGGCCGGATCAAGGACATGGTCATCCGGGGTGGGGAGAACATCTACCCCCGCGAGATCGAGGAATTCCTCTACACCCACCCGGACATCCTCGACGCCCAGGTCGTCGGCGTGCCCGACACGAAGTACGGCGAGGAACTCATGGCGTGGATCCGGATGCGCGAGGGCGCCGAACCGCTCGACGCCGATTCGCTCCGGACGTTCTGCACCGGCAAGCTCGCCCACTACAAGATCCCGCGCTATGTGCACGTGGTCGAGGAGTTCCCGATGACGGTGACCGGGAAGGTCCGCAAGGTGGAGATGCGCGAGCAGGCGATCGCCTTGCTCGAGGCGACACGAGCGGACGGGGGCCGGTGAGACCACGGCCCTGCCGGAGAAGGATGTTCACTCGACAGGCACGTCGAATCCGCCTCGTGTGAGGGGTTCATGATCGACACTGATGGGGTACATGGTCGTCGAGGTTGCGCCGCCCCGGGTGCGGCGCCGAACAGAGAGGCTCACCATGGGACAGATCATCGGCACGATCATCTTCGGCGCAGTCATCGGTATCCTCGCCAGGTTGGTGATCCCCGGTAAGCAGGCGATGGGGATGCTCATCACCATCGTCATCGGCATCATCGGTGCGCTGATCGGTTACTGGATCTGGGGTCTGATCTCGTCCGAGGGGAACGAGAACACCTCCGGCATCGACTGGATCCGCTGGATCATCTCCATCGCCGTCGCTGTGGTGCTCACCCTCATCTACACGTCTGCGACGCGCGAGCGGCGGTAGCCGAGAGTCCTCGCGCGAGGCTCCGTTTCGGACGTCTCGGATTTCGGACGTCTCGGACGTCGTGCACGGGCAGTCCGTCCGTGCACGACGGTTCCCGGCCGGTCCGGGCGGGCCTTCGTCCGTGTTCAGGTACGGTCCCGGACCGGGAGGTGAACTGTGGTGGAACCGCAATGGACTCCGACGGACGTCGACATCGAGCAGGCGAACGTCACCGGATTCACCCGGTTCGTCGAGGAGAGACACGGACTCGACCTGCCCGGCTACCGGGCGTTGTGGCAGTGGTCCGTCGACGAGCCCGGCGCATTCTGGCAGGCAGTGTGGGACGCCTTCGACGTCGTCTCCCACACCGACCCCGGCCCGGCTCTGGCCGACGCCTCCATGCCCGGTGCCGTGTGGTTCCCGGGCGCGCGACTGAACTTCGCCGAGTACGTCTTCCGGGAGCGTCCCCCGGACGAGGCCGCCATCGTCCACCTCGACGAGGAGGGACGCCGGCGCGAGGTCTGCTGGTCCGAACTCGAACGCCGGACGGCCGCGCTCGCCGCGACGCTCCGCGCGCACGGGGTGGGGGAGGGTGATCGTGTCGTCGGCTACCTGCCCAACATCCCCGAAGCGATCGTCGCCCTGCTCGCCACGGCGAGCATCGGGGCCGTCTGGGCCGGATGTGGACAGGACTACGCCGCACCTGCGGCGATCGACCGTCTGGGCAGACTCGAACCACGAGCACTCGTCACGGCAACCGGATACCGCTACGCAGGACGGCGGCACGACCGCGTCGACGAGGTGGACGTACTCCGCGCCGCGATGCCCGGCCTCGCCCTGACGGTCGTCGTGTCGGAGGAGGAGACATCGTTCGACACGTCCGGGTTCGACATGTCCGGGCAGACCGGGACCGTTCTGGACTGGCGGGACGCTGTCTCCGGCGACGCCGCTCTCGAACCCCTACCCGTTCCCTTCGACCATCCGTTGTGGGTGGTCTTCTCCTCCGGCACCACCGGCCCACCGAAAGGCTTGGTGCACGGCCACGGTGGTGTGCTGCTCGAACACCTCAAAGCGTTGTCGCTGCACCTCGACCTCCGTCCCGGCGACCGCTTCCTCTGGTACACCAGCCCGAGCTGGATGATGTGGAACTTCCTGCTCTCGGGGCTGCTCGTGGGATGCACCGTCGTCACCTACGACGGCGCCCCGTCCCATCCCGAGGTCGATCGCCTGTGGCGGATCGCGGCCGAGGAGAACGTCACGGTGCTCGGGACGAGCCCCGGCTATGTGCTGGCCTGCATCAAGGCCGGTGTCGTCCCGCAGGACGACCACGATCTGTCGGCCCTCCGCGGCGTCGGGGTCACCGGGTCGACGCTGCCCGCCTCGTCGTCGGCGTGGCTGTCGGACAACGCCGGCGAGCACGTGCAGGTGATGTCGATCTCCGGCGGGACCGACGTCGTGACGGCCTTCGTCGGCGCCGTCCCCACGGTGCCCGTGTGGCCGGGAGAGATCTCGGTGCCCTGCCTCGGCGTGGCGGTCGACGCCTTCGACGAAACGGGGCGGCCGGTGCGCGGAGAGGTCGGCGAACTCGTCGTGACCGTCCCCATGCCGTCCATGCCCGTGCGGTTCTGGAACGACCCGGACGGCAGTCGCTACCGCGATGCGTACTTCTCCGTCTATCCGGGTGTGTGGCGCCACGGCGACTGGATCACGATCACCGAGCGCGGAACCTTCGAGATGCACGGCAGGTCCGACTCCACCCTCAACCGCCACGGTGTGCGGATGGGCAGTGCCGATATCTACCAGGCCGTGGAGAACCTGCCCGAGGTCGTCGAGTCGCTCGTCCTCGGCATCGAACAACCCGACGGCACGTACCGCATGCCGCTGTTCGTCGTCCTCGCCGAGGGCGTCACGCTCACCGACGACCTGAAGGAACGGATCCGTGCGGCCGTGCGCGAGCACGCCTCGCCCCGGCACGTGCCCGACGAGGTCGTCGCCGCGCCCGGGGTGCCGCACACCCGCACCGGTAAGAAGCTCGAGGTTCCCCTCAAACGGATCCTGCAGGGAGCCGATCCCGGCCGCGTCGTCGACCGCACCGCGATCGACGAACCCGACCTGCTCGACTGGTACCGCGACCAGGCGTGATCCGGGGCACACCATGAGCGTCACCTAACTGGACAGTCCCCGTCCCGAATGGTCGGATTGCGCCCATGGACATCGCCATCAAGATCTTCCTCATCCTGCACTTCATCGGCCTCGCGGGCATCATCGGTTCGTGGCTCGCGGTCATCAAGGAACCGCGCGTCGTCGCCGGCATGCTGCACGGCGCCATCCTGCAGGTCGTGACGGGTCTGGCCCTGGTCGGTCTGCGGGAGGCGCAGGACGTCGTCGAGGTGAACCACATGAAGATCGGCATCAAGCTGCTGGTCGCCCTCGCCGTGCTCGTCGTGGCGTTCATCGGCCTGAGGAAGGAGAAGCAGAATCCCGGCTCGACCGCGACGCTCGCCCACGTCGCCGGTGGTCTGGGCATTCTCAACGTGATCATCGCCGTGGCGTGGACGTGATCGTCCGCACTCGGGTGACAGCTGGTCGGCGCCGGGTGGGCACCCTGTAGATTGGGACCGATGCGTATGTCATGGGCTCCGGTGATGACCGGCGGGTAACCTGCTTCGGGCGCCTCGGCCGAAAGGCCGGGGATTCGTTGCTGCGTCCGGTCCTGCGGAGAGTCCTACCGCCCGGCCGCGCCGTAACGATTCCCACCTGGTCAGCAGATAAACCGAGAAGGTTGTGCGCTGCGCAAGCTGCCGCCGATGGGGGTTGCGCGACGGTGAGAGAGAGGTTGGGGATTGGACTCGCTGGGTAGCGGCGGATCGGAAGCGGCGAACGCGCAGGGCATCGTGCCGCCCGGGGCCTTTCCGCTCTCGCCGGCACAGCTGGGCATGTGGTTCGCTCAGCACGTCGATCCGACGGTGCCCGCCAACATCGCTCAGTACGTCGAACTCGAGGGCGACCTCGACCGCGACCTGCTGCGTGCCGCGAGTGTCCGCGCCGCCCACGAGATGGGATCGGGTTTCCTCCGGTTCATCGAGGTCGACGCCCAGCCCTACCAGCTCGTCGACCCCACTCTCGAAGAGTCCGTCGGGTACGAGGATCTTCGGGGCGAGCCCGATCCTCGCCAGGCCGCGCTCGATTGGATGCGCGACGACCGCAGCCGTCCCGTCGACGTCCTCCGCGACCGGCTGATCTCCGCGACGGTCCTGCGCATCGGTGACCGTCGTTACTTCTGGTACAACCGCGTCCACCATCTCGCGCTCGACGGTTTCGCCGCCGCGACCTTCATGACCCGCATCGCCGAGCTCTACACGGCGTCGGTCGACGGCGTCGAACCGTCCCCGAGCCTCGCGTCCGATCTGCGCAAGGTCCACGACGTCGAGATGGAGTACCGCGGATCGAAGCGGTTCGCCGACGACCGCGAGTACTGGGCGCAGCAGATCGAGGGCATCGAGGAACCCACGAGCCTCGCCGGCCGCACCGCGGCGCCCGCGCCGGTCAGCCGCATCGACAGCGCGGCGTTGTCGGACGAGACCGAACGTCGCGTCGAGCAGCTGTCAGAGCGGGAGAACACGAGTCTGGCGACCGCCGTCATCGCGGCGTTCGCGGCCTACGTCGCCCAGATGACCGGGCAGACCGACGTCGTCCTGAGCCTGCCCGTCGCGGCTCGCACGACCGCCCTGTTGCGCCGCTCCGGCAGCATGGTCTCGAACGTCGTCCCGCTCCGGCTGAGCGTGACCGACGAGACCACTGTGCACGACCTGATCGCGGCGTCCGGTGCTGCTGTCTCGGGCGCGCTGCGTCACCAGCGCTACCGGCACGAGGACATCGTCCGCGACCGCGCCGCGACCTCGGCGGGTGGAGCGCAGTCCACCTTCTTCGGACCGTGGGTCAACATCATGCTGTTCGACAACGAGGTCCGACTCGGCGACATGGTGGGACGGATCAACATCCTGTCCACCGGTCTGATCGAGGATCTCGGCGTCAACGTCTACACCAGCGGCGACAACACCCACATCGACTTCGAGTCGAACCCGAATCTCTACGGACCCGACCGGGCCGCCTCCGACCACGCGCGGTTCGTCGAGTTCTTCGACCGCTTCGTCGGTTCGGCCTCCGACCGGCCCGTCTGGGACATCCCGCTCGCCGGCGGCACCGAACTCGACCGGGTCGTCCGCGACTGGAACCGCACCGACCATCCCGTGCAGCGCCGCGACCTGCTCGCGGAGTTCCACGACCGGGTCGCGACCTCTCCCGAGGCGACCGCGCTGGTCTTCGAAGGCGAATCGCTGACCTACGCCGAATTCGCCGCGCGGGTGAACAGCCTTGCCCGGGCACTGGTCGATCTCGGTGTCGGCCCCGAGTCCCTCGTCGGACTGGCCATCCGACGCTCGCTCGAGCTCGTCGTCGGCATGTACGCGATCGTCGAGGCGGGTGGTGCCTGGGTGCCGATCGACCCCGACCACCCCGCCGATCGCACCGCCTACATCCTCGAGACCGCCCACCCCGCGGCGGTGCTCACCACGGCACGCGACGACGTGACGCTGCCCGAGGGCATCCCCACGATAGACGTCGACACCTTCGACCACGCGCGGTTCGGCACGACACCGCTCACCGACGCCGAACGACGCGGACCGATCCTGCCGGACACGACCGCCTACGTCATCTTCACCTCCGGTTCGACGGGCCGGCCGAAGGGCGTGGCCGTGAGCCACGTGGCGATCGACAACCAGATCCAGTGGATGAACGACCAGTACGGTCTGACCTCCACCGACGTGTACCTGCAGAAGACCGCGACGACCTTCGATGTGTCGCTGTGGGGCTTCTTCATGCCCCTGCGCGTCGGCGCGACCCTCGTGATCGCGACGCCCGACGGGCACCGCGACCCGGTCTACGTCGCGAACAAGATCGCCGAGCACGGCATCACGATCACCGACTTCGTGCCGTCGATGCTCACCGTCTTCGTCGCGAATGCGCCTGCCGGGACGTGTGATTCGCTGCGGCACGTCTTCGTCATCGGTGAGGCCCTGCCGTCCGAGACCGCCGCGGACTTCGCGCGCATGTGCCCGGCCGGGCTCCACAACCTGTACGGACCCACCGAAGCCGCGGTCTCCATCACCTACCACCGGGCCGCTCCCGGCGACGTGCACAGCGTCCCGATCGGCGTCCCGCAGTGGAACAGCCGCGCATACGTCCTCGACCGGCGGCTGCGGCCGGTGCCGGTGGGCCGACCCGGCGAGCTCTACCTCGCCGGCGTCCAGCTCGCGCGCGGATATCTCGACCGTCCCGACCTGACCTCCGACCGTTTCCTCGCCGACCCCTTCGGGGCGCCCGGCGAGCGGATGTACCGCACCGGCGACCTGGTGCGGTGGGAGACCGCCGCCGACGGCACGGGTCTGCTCGAATACATCGGCCGCACCGACTTCCAGGTCAAGTTCCGCGGCCAGCGCATCGAACTCGGCGAGATCGAAGCGGTGCTCCTCGCGCACTCCGCCGTCTCGCAGGCCGTCGTGCTCGTGGTGGAGACCCCCACCGGGGACCAGCTCGTGGGGTACGTCGTCGCGGCTCCCGGCCGCACCATCGACCCTTCCGATCTCGCCGATCATGCCGGCCGGTCGCTGCCGTCGTACATGGTTCCGGCGTCGCTCATGGTGCTCGACGCGCTGCCGCTCAACACGAGCGGCAAACTCGACCGGAAGGCGCTGCCGGAGCCGGTCTTCAGCAGCACCCGCGTCTTCCGTGAGCCGCGCACCCCCGCCGAGCGTGCCGTCGCCGAAGCGTTCGGCGAGGTCCTCGGTGTCGAACGTGTCGGTCTCGACGACGACTTCTTCGAACTCGGCGGCAACTCCCTCGTCGCCACCCAGGTGGTCTCCCGCATCGGAGCCGCGCTCGACACCCAGGTGCCCGTGCGTGTGCTGTTCGAGGCGTCCACGGTCGTGGGTCTCGCGACCCGGCTCGCCAAGCAGATCGGTACCGGCGCGCGGTCCCCGCTCGTCGCCCGACCGCGACCCGACATGCTGCCGTTGTCGACTGCGCAGCAACGGATCTGGTTCCTCAACCGCTTCGACGTCAGCACCGCCGCCTACAACCTTCCGTTCACGGTGCGGCTCACCGGCGCCGTCGATCCCGCAGCGGTGTCCGACGCCTTCGCCGACGTGGTGGCGCGGCACGAGAGCCTGCGGACCGTCTACCCCGAGGTGGACGGCGAGCCGCAGCAGACGATCCTTCCGGTCGAGCAGGTCGTCGTCCCGCTCGAGCCGATCGACGTCGACGAGCAGGACCTGCACGCGGCCGTCGTCGACCTCGCGAGCCGCGGTTTCGACGTCGTCCGCGACGTCCCCTTCCGGGTCGCGCTGTACCGGCTCGCCCCCGACGACTACGTCCTGGCCATGGTGCTGCACCACATCGCCGCCGACGGCTCCTCGTTCGGCCCCTTCGCCCGCGACGTGGTCACGGCCTACAGCGCCCGCGCCGAGGGGAACAAGCCGAGCTGGACGCCGCTTCCCGTCCAGTACGCCGACTACGCCGTTTGGCAGCGAGAGGCCCTCGGCGACGAGGCCGACCCGAATTCCGTTGCGGCGCAGCAGCTCGACTACTGGGTGAACGAGCTCGACGGTCTGCCCGACCAGCTCGACCTGCCCACCGACCGGACCCGGCCCGCCGTCTCCTCCTACAACGGCGACAAGCACCGCTTCGCGATCGACGCCGAGACCCACCGCGGTCTCGTCGACCTCGCCCGCAGGCAGCACGCGTCGCTGTTCATGATCGTCCACGCTGCCTACGCGGCGCTGCTGTCCCGCCTCAGCGGTTCCGACGACATCGCCATCGGTACCGCCGTGGCAGGTCGTGGGGAGAAGGATCTCGACGACCTGATCGGCATGTTCGTCAACACCCTCGTCCTGCGCACCAGGGTCGATCCCGGCGTTTCGTTCGAGGACTACCTCGCCGGCGTCCGGGAGACCGACCTGACGGCGTTCTCGAACGCAGACGTCCCCTTCGAGCGTCTCGTCGAGGTGCTCAACCCGCCGCGCTCGACCGCGCGGCACCCGCTGTTCCAGGCCGCGCTGTCCCTCGAACCGGGCACCGCGCGCGACGTCTCGTTCGCGGGAGTCCACGCCGTCGGCGCCGAACTGGACGTGCCGATCTCGAAGTTCGACATCCAGCTGTGGGTGACCGAGAAGACCGGTGACGACGGCGAACCCGCCGGCCTCGACGCCCTGTTCGAGTACGCCACCGACCTGTTCGACGCCGCGACGGTCGCCGTCTTCGCCGAACGCTTCGCGCGGATTCTCGCCGGGATCGTCGCCGATGCGTCGACCTGCGTGGGCGACCTGGCGATCCTCTCGCCCGGGGAGGCCGAACGCCTGCTCACGGCGACGGGGCCCGAGCCTGCCGAGGCCCGCACCCTGGTGGAACTGCTGACCGCCGGCGCCGTCGACCATCCCGACCGCGTCGCCCTCCGCGACCGCGACACCGTCCTGACCTACCGCGAACTCGACACGTGGTCGAACCGCATCGCCCGGCGGCTCGTCGAGCGCGGTGCCCGGCCCGACGGCATCGTCGCGCTGGCCTTCCCACGGTCGTGGGAGATGGTGCTCGCCGTGTGGTCGGTCGCCAAGACCGGCGCCGCCTACACGCCCGTCGACCCGGAGTACCCGGCCGAACGCGTCACCCACATGCTCGACGACTCGTCGGCCGTCTTCGGTCTGACGACGGGGGAGTACGCCACCGGTCTGTCCTCGGCCACCGAGTGGATCCGACTCGACGACCCCGAGTTCGTCGACGCGTGCGCGTCCTACCCGGACGGCCCGCTCACCGACGCCGACCGCGCTGCGCCGCTGCGCCTCGACCACACCGCTTACGTCATCTACACCTCCGGTTCGACGGGCAAGCCCAAGGGCGTCGCCGTCACCCACCGCGGCCTCGCCGGTCTCGTCCGCGAGACCGTCGAACTGTACGGCGTGACAGAGGAATCGAAGCTCCTGCACATCTGCTCGCCGAGCTTCGACCCGACGGTCCTCGACTGGACGCTGGCCGGGTCCACCGGCGCCGAACTCGTCGTGACACCGCCGTCCGTCTACGGCGGCGCCGAACTGCGCGCGCTCATCGAACGCACCGGCGTCACCCACACCGTCATCACCCCGGCGGTGCTCGGTTCCGTCGACCCGAGCGGACTCGACGCCCTGCGCGTCGTGAACGTCGGTGGCGACGTGTCCACGGCCGACCTCGTCTCCCGCTGGGCGCCCGGCCGCAACTTCTACAACGCCTACGGGCCGACCGAGACCACGATCGTCTCGACGCGCGCTCTGCTCGAACCGTCCGGGCCGATCACCATCGGACGGCCCGTGGCGGGCGTGCACGCCCTGGTCCTCGACAGCCGGCTCCGCCCGGTCCCCGCCGGTGTCGCGGGTGAGCTCTATCTCGCGGGCGACGTGCTCGCCCGCGGTTACCATCGGCGTCCGGCGCTCACCGCCGACCGGTTCGTGGCGAACCCGTTCGGCGCGAACGGAACCCGGATGTACCGCACCGGCGACATCGTGCGCTGGGACGAGCAGGGCCGCATCGAGTTCGCCGGACGCGCCGACTTCCAGGTCAAGGTCCGCGGCTACCGCATCGAACTCGGGGAGATCGACGCCGCACTGCTGACCCACCCCTCGGTCGCCTTCGCGACCACCGTCGGACACGAGATGCCGTCGGGGCAGACCGCGCTCGTCGCGTACGTGCACGGGGACGAGCAGATCGATCCTGCCGAACTCGCCGATCACGTCGGCCGCTCGCTGCCGTCGTACATGGTGCCGTCGCAGATCGTCGTGCTCGACGAGGTGCCGCTCAACCCGGTCGGCAAACTCGACCGCCGTGCCCTGCCCGAGCCCGATCTCGGCATCAGCTACCGCGAGTTCCGTGCCCCGACCACTCCCATCGAGGAGACGGTCGCGAACGTCTTCGCCGAGGTACTCGGCGTCCAGGGCGTGGGTCTCGACGACGACTTCTTCGAACTCGGCGGCAACTCGCTGCTCGCCACGCAGGTCGTCTCCCGGCTCGGTGTCGCCCTCGACGCGCAGGTGCCGGTGCGGGCGTTGTTCGAATCCAGTTCGGTGGCGGCCCTGGCGGTGCGCGTCGAGCAGGAGGCAGGTCGCGGAGCGCGCATCGCCCTGACGAAGATGCCGCGGCCCGAACGTGTTCCGCTGTCGCTCGCGCAGCAGCGCATGTGGTTCCTCAACCGTTTCGATCCGCGGTCGTCCACCTACAACCTCCCGATGGCGCTGCGCCTGACCGGCGAATTGGACGTCGCCGCACTGCAGGTGTCGATCATGGACGTCATCGATCGGCACGAGTCGTTGCGCACCGTCTTCCCCGATTCGCCGAACGGACCGCACCAGGTCGTCCGTGCCGCGGCGGAGGTCGTGCCGGATCTGACCCCGACCCGGATCACCCCCGACGAGCTGCCGGCCTCCGTGCGGCGTCTGGTCTTCACCGGACTGGACGTGACGTCGGACGTGCCGATCCGTGCCGAACTGTTCGAACTCGGCGACCAGGAACACGTGCTCGCGCTCGTAGTTCACCACATCTCGGCCGACGGCTGGTCCACCGGTCCGATGGCGCGCGACATCATGGTCGCCTACACTGCCCGCACCGAATGGGAGGAGCCCTCGTGGGCACCCCTGCCGGTGCAGTACGCCGACTACACGCTGTGGCAGCGGCAGGTGCTCGGGTCCGAGGACGATCCGCAGTCGCTGATCTCCCGGCAGCTCGACTACTGGCGTCGCACCCTTGCCGGTGCGCCCGATCAGCTCGATCTGCCCGCCGACCGTCCGCGGCCGGCCGTGCAGTCGTACTCCGGTGCGACCGTGGACTTCCCGATCGATCCGGAACTGCACCGCGAGCTCGTGGCGCTGGCACGTACCCGCAACGCATCGCTGTTCATGGTGGTGCACGCGGCCCTGAGCGTGCTGCTCGCGCGGATGTCCGGTCAGGACGACATCGCGATCGGCACCCCGGTCGCGGGTCGCGGCGAGCAGGCGCTCGACGACCTGATCGGCATGTTCGTCAACACCCTCGTGCTGCGCACGGATGTCGATTCGGGCAGGCCGTTCACCGCGCATCTCGCACGGGCACGCGATGCGGCGCTCGGCGCCTTCGGCCACGCCGACGTGCCGTTCGAGCGGCTCGTCGAGGTGCTCAACCCGACCCGCTCCACCGCCCGGCACCCGCTGTTCCAGGTGATGCTCTCGTTCGAGAACCTGCGCGCCGCGCACGTCGAACTGCGTGGCCTGACCCTCGACGTGCTCGACATCGACACGGCGGTCGCCAGGTTCGACCTGCAGCTCACCCTCACCGAGGACTTCGCGGAGGACGGCACGCCGAACGGTCTCGGAGCGGCGTTCACCTATGCGACCGACCTGTTCGATCACGCGACGGTGCGCGGATTCGCCGATCGCTTCGTCCGCATCCTCGAGGCCGTGGTGCGCGAACCCGAGGTCGTCGTCGGCGACATCGACCTGCTCGACGCCGACGAGCGACTCGCGGTCCTCGAATCGTGGAACGACACCGCGCACGAGCTGGAACCGGCCACTCTCGTCGACCTGTTCGACGCCCGGGTGGCGACGGATCCCGACGCCGCGGCAATGGCCTTCGAGGGCGAGCAGCTGACCTACGCGGAATTCGACGCGCGAGTGAACCGGCTTGCCCGCCATCTGATCTCGCAGGGTGTCGGACCGGAGTCGACCGTCGGACTCGCGGTGCGGCGATCCCTCGACCTCCTCGTCGGCATGTACGCGATCGTCAAGGCCGGCGGCGCCTACCTTCCGCTCGACCCCGATCAGCCCGCCGACCGCAACGCGTACATCCTCGACACGGCGGCGCCGGTCGCGGTGCTGACCACCACCCGCGACGCCTTCGGGTCGACCGCGGCCGCGCACACGATCGAGATCGACACGCTCGATGTGTCCGACCTGCCGTCCGGCCCGATCACCGATGCCGATCGCATCGCCACGCTCACGCCGGCGAACACCGCCTACGTCATCTTCACGTCCGGTTCGACGGGACGGCCCAAGGGTGTCGCGGTGCCGCACGGCGCGATCGTCAACCGCCTGCTGTGGATGCAGGACGAGTACGGCCTCGGTCGCGACGACGTGGTCCTGCAGAAGACGCCGTTCACCTTCGACGTGTCGGTGTGGGAGTTCTTCTGGCCCCTGCAGATCGGTGCGCGACTCGAGATCGCACTTCCCGACGGTCATCGGGACCCGGCCTATCTCGCCCGGGTCATGGCCGACCGCGGCGTCACGGTCGCGCACTTCGTGCCGTCCATGCTCGCGGTCTTCGTCGCCGAGAACGCCGCGGCCTCGGCCTCATCGTTGCGGATGGTCTTCGCCTCGGGCGAGGCACTGCCTGCCTCGGTCGCTGCACGCCTGCGGTCGATCCTGCCGGGCGCTCGCCTGCACAATCTGTACGGCCCCACCGAGGCGGCCGTCGACGTGACCTACCACGAGGTCACCGCGGCCGACGCGGTGTCGGTGCCGATCGGCGTCCCGGTCTGGAACACCGGCGTCCACGTCCTCGACGGCCGACTGCATCCGGTGCCGGTCGGTGTCGCGGGTGAGCTCTACCTGTCGGGCGTCCAGCTGGCGCGCGGTTACGTGGCGCGGCCGGACCTGACGGCGGAACGCTTCGTCGCCTCGCCGTACGGGGCGGGGGAGAGGCTCTACCGCACGGGCGATCTCGTGCGGTGGGTCGCCCGGGAGACCTCCGACGCACGCACGGCGCGTGCCGAACTCGAATACATCGGCCGCACCGACTTCCAGGTCAAGCTGCGCGGTCTGCGCATCGAACTCGGCGAGATCGAGACGGCCCTGCTCGCGCTCGACGACGTCGACCAGGCCGTCGTGCTCGTGCGCTCGGACGCCCACTCCGGTGAGCACCTCGTCGCCTATCTCGTCGCCGCCGACGGCCGGTCGCTCGACACCACCTCCGTCTCGCGTCGTCTCGCCGGCTCGCTGCCGGCCTACATGGTGCCGTCGGTCTACGTCGTGCTCGACGAGTTCCCGCTCGGATCGTCGGGCAAGCTCGACCGCAAGGCCCTGCCGGCCCCGGTCTTCGAGGTCAAGGAGTTCCGCGCCCCGACGACCCCGGTCGAACAGATCGTCGCGTCGGTCTTCGCCGACGTCCTCGGACTCGACCGCGTCGGTCTCGACGACGACTTCTTCGCGCTCGGCGGCAACTCGCTGATCGCAACACAGGCCGTCTCCCGCATCGGCGAATCCCTCGGTGGCCGAGTGGCATTGCGCGTGATCTTCGAGGCATCCACCGTCGAGGCCCTCGCCGCCGCCGTCGAGGCCGACTCGTCGGGTGCGGCCCGCACACCGCTCGTCGCCGGGCGCCGCCCCGAACGGGTTCCGCTGTCGCTCGCGCAGCAACGCATGTGGTTCCTCAACCGCTTCGACCCGGAGTCCGCGGTCAACAACATCCCGGTGGCCGTGCACCTGTCCGGTGCGCTCGACGTCGCCGCGCTCGGGACCGCGCTGCGCGACGTCGTCGCACGGCACGAATCGCTCCGCACCGTCTACCCCGACGTCGACGGCTACGGCTACCAGAAGGTGCTCCCGGTCTCGGAGGTGCCGGTCGAGCTGACCGTCACCCGTATCGACGCCGACCGTCTGCCCGCCGAACTGCGTGCACTCGCGGCGACGTCCTTCGACGTCGCTGTCGACGTACCGATGGTGGTGCGGCTATTCGAAACCGGCCCTGATTCGCACGTGCTCGTCGCGATCCTGCACCACATCGCCGCCGACGGATTCTCGATGGTGCCGTTGACCCGCGACATCATGATCGCGTACGCGGCTCGGTCGCAGGGCGGGGATCCGGCCTGGGCTCCGCTCGAAGTCCAGTATGCCGACTTTACTCTCTGGCAACACGAGGTGCTCGGTGCGGAGAACGACCCGGAATCGCTGTTATCAAAGCAAATTCGTTACTGGACGAAGGTGCTTGCTGGTCTACCTGACAGTCTCGACCTGCCGGCGGATCGGCCTCGCCCGGCGGTGGCGTCCTACGCGGGTGCCGTCACCCGATTGCGGATCGACGCTGAGCTCCGTATCGCTATCGAACGCGTCGCCCAGCAACACCGCTCCACCGAGTTCATGGTGGTGCACGCGGTGTTGGCCTTACTGCTTGCGCGGCTGAGCGGCTCCGGTGACATCACTATCGGTACTCCGGTCGCGGGCCGCGGTGAACGTTCCCTCGACGACCTCATCGGTATGTTTGTCAATACGCTCGTTCTGCGGACCCGAGTGGATCCCTCAGCGGGATTCGAAGATCTGCTTGCCCATGTCCGCGAAGTGGACCTCGGGGCCTTCGGGCACGCAGAGCTTCCGTTCGAACGTCTCGTCGACGTACTTGCTCCCGTTCGCACTCAGGCTCACAATCCGTTGTTCCAGGTGATGCTCGCATTCCAGAACCTTGGGCAGGTCGCTCTTGAGTTGTCGAACCTATCGGTCTCGAACCTGCCGTTCGACCACGGCATGTCGAAGTTCGACCTCGCATTTACCGTTCTCGACGTTGGCGAAGAAGAGGTCGATCGCGGTTATGAACTTGAAATTCAATATGCGACTGATTTGTTCGACGCCTCCACAATCGACGAATTGAGTAAGCGATTTGTCCGTCTCCTCCATGTCGTCACCGCAGACTGGTCCGTGACGGTGGGAGATATCGATCTACTGGATGCCGACGAGCGGTCGCGTCTGCTCCAGCATTGGAATGACACTCATCATGAGGTGGATGAGTCGTCTACCCTCGTGAATCTGTTCTTCGAACAGGTCGAGCGCACGCCGGATGCGATCGCGGTGGAATTCGAGGGTGAGGCACTGACCTACTCCGAATTCTCCTCCCGTGTCAATCGTCTTGCACGGCATCTGGTCTCGGTGGGAGTGGGGCCGGACTCGACGGTCGCGTTGGCTATGCGTCGGTCGACAAGCTTGTTGGTGGGTATGTACGCCGTTGTGGTGGCGGGAGGCGCCTACGTCCCGGTGGATCCGGATCAACCGGACGAGCGCAACGCATATATCCTCGACACGGCGGCTCCCGTGGTGGTGTTGACGACTGAAAGCGACAAGTTTGCGGTCTCCGGAGCAAAAGTGGTGCCGAACCTGACTATCGACACCTTGGATCTGTGCGATGTTTCGGATGCGCCTGTGTCGGATGTAGATCGGGTATCGCCGTTGCGGCGGACGAACACCGCCTACGTCATCTTCACGTCGGGATCGACGGGACGACCGAAGGGTGTTGCGGTACCGCACCGCGCGATAGTCAATCGTCTGCGCTGGATGCAGCACGAATACCCGCTTGACGCCACCGATGTAGTACTGCAAAAGACTCCGTTCACCTTCGACGTCTCGGTCTGGGAGTTCTTCTGGCCATTGCAGGTCGGCGCTCGCCTCGTGGTGGCGCGGCCCGACGGTCACCGCGATCCGCGCTACCTGGTCTCCGTGATAGCGCGCAGTTCCGTCTCGGTCGTTCACTTTGTCCCGTCGATGCTCGCGGTCTTCGTTGCAGAGTCTTCCGTCGCCAATTGCTCGTCGCTGCGTTACTTATTCGCGTCGGGTGAGGCGCTCCCGCCAGCGTTGGCGGCCCGCACCATTGCCGTCTTGCCCCGTGTCGGGCTGCACAATCTGTACGGACCGACGGAGGCTGCGGTGGACGTGACGTACCACGAGGTCGTCGATTCTGACGTGCTGTCGGTGCCGATCGGCGCGCCTGTGTGGAACACGAAGGTCTACGTCCTCGATCACCGCCTGGCTCCGGTCCCTGTTGGTGTCCCGGGGGAACTTTATCTCGCGGGCGTTCAGCTTGCCCGAGGTTACGTAAATCGGCCGGATCTGACGGCCGACCGCTTCGTTGCCTCTCCATTCGGTGATGGTGAGCGTCTGTACCGCACCGGCGATCTCGTCCGATGGATTGGTGATGGTGAGCGGGGTGAACTCGACTACATTGGGCGAACAGATTTCCAGGTCAAGCTCCGTGGTCTGCGGATCGAATTAGGGGAAATCGAAGCCGCACTTCTCGAATGTGACGACGTCGACCAAGCCGCAGTCCTCGTGCGACAGGACCAACTGGTCGCATATATCGTGCCGCAGAGCGGCGCGACCCTCGACCGCGAGGTGGTCGATACGTATCTGTCGACGCGTCTGCCGTCCTACATGGTGCCCGCGACCTATCTCGTGCTCGATGCCATGCCATTGGGTGCGTCCGGCAAACTCGACCGCAAGGCGTTGCCAGATCCTGTTATCGAGTTACAGGAGTTCATGCCGCCGCGCACGCCGGTCGAGGAGATCGTCGCGGGTGTCTACGCGCAGGTGCTCGGTGTCCCGCGCGTCGGCCGCACCGACGACTTCTTCGCGCTCGGTGGGAACTCGCTCGTGGCGACGCAGGTGGTCGCCCGTCTCGGCGACGCCCTCGACACGACCGTCCCCGTCCGTGCCCTGTTCGACGCCCCCACCGTCGAGGCTCTCGCGGTCCGCGTCGAACAGTTCGGGGGAGCCGGGTCGCGGCCCGCCCTCGAACGGCGCGAGCGTCCGGAGCGGATCCCGCTGTCGCCCGCGCAGCAGCGCATGTGGTTCCTCAACCGCTTCGATCCGGCCTCCGCGGCGAACAACATCCCCGTCGGTGTCCGCCTCACCGGGAACCTCGACGTCGACGCGCTGCGCACCGCGCTCGGCGACGTCATCGAGCGGCACGAGTCCCTGCGGACGGTCTACCCGGACATCGACGGCGTCGGCCACCAGTCGGTGCAGCCGCCCTACGAGGTGGAACTGCCCGTCGAGCGGGTCGCCGAGAGCAGCCTGCTCGAGCGGGCGGAGCAGCTCACCTCGGCCGGCTTCGACGTCACGAGCGAAGTGCCGCTGCGGGTCGTGCTGTTCTCGCTCGGCGCGCGTGAGCACGTGCTGTTCCTCGTGGTCCACCACATCGCGTCCGACGGCTTCTCGCTGCGGCCGCTCGCGCGCGACATCATGGTCGCCTACGCGAGCCGTTCGCGCGGTGAGACCCCGAACTGGGCGCCGCTCGAGGTGCAGTACGCCGACTACGCGTTGTGGCAGCGCGACGTGCTCGGCTCCGAGGACGATCCGCGTTCGGTGCTCTCCCGCCAGGTGGAGTACTGGACCGCGCAGCTGGCGGACCTTCCCGACCAGCTCGACCTGCCGTCGGATCGTGCTCGCCCCGAGGTCGCGTCGAACACCGGACGCACCAGCCGGTTCCGTATCGAACCCGAGCTGCACTCGGCGCTGGAAAGCCTTGCCCGGGAGCGGAACACGTCCCTGTTCATGGTCGTGCACGCGGCCCTGACGGTGCTGCTGGCGCGACTGTCCGACAGCGAGGACATCGCGATCGGCACCCCGATCGCGGGTCGCGGCGCGGCCGCCCTCGACGACCTCGTCGGCATGTTCGTCAACACGCTCGTGCTGCGTGTCGGTGTGCGCAACGACATCCGGTTCCAGGATCTCCTCGCCGAGGTGCGCGACACCGACCTCGACGCCTTCGCGAACGCCGACGTCCCCTTCGAGCGGCTCGTGGAGATCCTCGACCCGCAGCGTTCGCAGGCGCGTCACCCGCTGTTCCAGGTGGCTCTGACCTTCCAGAACACCGGCCGGGTCGAGTTCGACCTCGACAGCGTCACCGCCGCGGCGGTCGACTACGAGGCGCCCACCGCCAAGTTCGACCTGCAGTTCACCTTCGCCGAGAGCGTCGGCGAGGACGGTTCGGCGGCCGGTATGGACTTCGCCGTCACCTACGCGACCGATCTGTTCGACGACCTGCGGGTCGCGGCGTTCGCGGAGCAGCTGCTGCGCATCCTGCGCGGGGTGGCCGAGGATCCGGCGGCGGTGGTCGGCGACATCGAGATCGTCGACGACTTCGAACGCGAACTGGTCGTCTCGCGCTGGAATTCGCTGGGCGACGACGTCGCACCGGCCGGAACGACACTCGTCGACATGTTCGAGGCGCGCGTCGCCGAACGCGGCGACGCGGTCGCGGTGCGGTTCGGCGACGAGCAGTTGTCCTACCGCGAACTCGGTGCGCGGGTGCACCGCCTGGCACGTCATCTCATCGATGTCGGTGCGGGTCCGGAGGATCTGGTCGCGGTCGCGATGCCGCGCTCGCTCGATCTGATCGTGGCGCTGCTCGCGGTGCTCGAGGCCGGTGCCGGTTACCTGCCGATCGACCCGAACTCGCCGACCGACCGGATCGAGTTCCTGGTTTCGGACGCGACGCCGGTGGCGGTGGTGACCACTTCGGACGTCGAGGTCGCGTTCCCGGCCTCGGTGCCGGTCGTCGAGATCGACCGTCTCGATCTGTCGGAGGTCGACGACGCACCGATCCTCGACGCGGAGCGTCGTGCCCCGCTGACGTCGACGAATCTGGCGTACGTGATCTACACGTCGGGCTCGACGGGACGCCCGAAGGGTGTGCTGATCCCGCACCGCAATGTGGTGCGGCTGATGGTCAACACCGAATCGGTGTACGGCTTCGACTCGTCGGACGTGTGGACGATGTTCCACAGCTACGCCTTCGACTTCTCGGTGTGGGAGCTGTGGGGACCGCTGCTCTACGGCGGAACCCTCGTGGTCGTCGACTACTTCACGTCGCGTTCACCGGAAGCCTTCCGCGAGTTGCTGATCCGCGAGCGGGTCACCGTGCTCAACCAGACCCCGTCGGCGTTCTACCAGCTTGTCGAGGCCGACCGGGTGGCGGCCGACGAGGCACAGCTGTCGCTGCGGTACGTGATCTTCGGTGGTGAGGCACTCGAGCCACGGCGTCTGGCCGGGTGGTTCGAGCGTCACGGCGACACCTCACCGCGGTTGGTGAACATGTACGGCATCACCGAGACGACCGTGCACGTGTCGTACCGGGAGATCGGTGCCGACCTGGCGCAGGGCGCGTCCGCGAGCGTGGTCGGTGTGCCGATCGCGGGTCTGCGGGTGTACGTGCTCGACCGGCGGCTCAAGCCGGTGCCGGTGGGTGTGGCCGGCGAGATGTACGTCGGCGGCGGCCAATTGGCGCGTGAATACCTGCGCCGTCCGGAGCTGTCGGCGGCACGTTTCGTCGCCGATCCGTTCTCGTCCGACGGTGCGCTGCTGTACCGGACGGGCGACGTCGCACGCTGGGTCGTCTCGGGCGATCTCGAATATCTCGGACGCGCCGACGACCAGGTGAAGATCCGCGGTTTCCGCATCGAACTCGGTGAGGTCGAGGCTGCGGTGCTCGCGCAGGACGAGGTCGCCCACGCGGCGGTCATCGTGCGCGAGGACACCCCGGGAGCGGCCCGGATCGTCGCCTATGTGGTTCCGCACGAGGGCATGTCGATCGACACCGAAGCGCTGCGCAGCAGTGTCGCCGTGATTCTTCCGGAGTACATGGTGCCCTCGGCGTTCGTGGTGATCGACGCGATCCCGCTGACGGTCAACGGCAAGCTCGACCGGCGGGCGTTGCCCGAGCCGGTGTTCGAGACGCGTGGTTTCCGCGCGCCGAGCACCCCGATCGAGGAGATCGTGGCGGGTGTGTTCGCCGATGTGCTCGGTGTCGACCGCATCGGTGCTGACGACGATTTCTTCGCGCTCGGTGGCAACTCGTTGATCGCGACGCAGGTGGTTTCCCGGCTCGGTGCCGCGCTCGATGCGCAGGTGCCGGTGCGGGCGTTGTTCGAGGCGTCCACCGTCGCGGAACTCGCGACGCGGGTCGAGCAGGAGTCCGGTCGCGGTGCGCGGGTGCCGCTCACGGCCCGGACCCGGCCGGAGTCGATCCCGCTGTCGCTGGCGCAGCAGCGGATGTGGTTCCTCAACCGCTTCGATCCCGACTCGACGGCCTACAACATCCCGTTCGCGTTGCGGATGACGGGCGCACTGGACGTCGACGCCTTGCGTGCCGCGGTCGCCGACCTCGTCGCACGGCACGAGTCCCTGCGGACCGTCTACCCCGAGACCGAATCCGGTCCGGTGCAGCGCATCCTGCCCGCCTCGCAGGTCCGGCCCGAGCTCGAACCGGTGGACGTCACCGCCGCCGATCTCGAACCGCGGATGCGGGAGATCGCCGCGGCCGGCTTCGACGTCACGGTCGACGTGCCGGTGCGGATGCATCTGCTCCGCGTCGCCGACGACGATCACGTCCTCGTCACCGTGGTCCACCACATCAGCGCCGACGGCTCGTCGATGGTGCCGCTGGTCCGCGACGTCATGACGGCCTACGCCGCCCGGTCCGCGGACAGCGATCCGGCGTGGGCGCCGCTCGAGGTGCAGTACGCCGACTTCGCGTTGTGGCAGCGGGAGGTCCTCGGCTCCGAGGACGATCCGGAGTCCACCGCCGCCGAGCAGCTCGGCTACTGGCGCATCGCGCTCGCCGACCTGCCCGACCAGCTCGACCTGCCGCTCGACCGTCCGCGGCCTGCGCAGCAGAGCTTCCGCGGCGACCGCGTGGAGTTCACCATCGGTGCCGATCTGCACCGCGAGCTGCGCGACCTGGCACGCAACCGGAACGCGACCGTGTTCATGGCCGTGCACGCGGCCTTCGCGGCGCTGCTCGCGCGCCTGTCCGGCTCGACGGACATCGCGGTGGGCACCCCCATCGCGGGTCGCACCGAGCAGGCCACCGAGGACATCATCGGCATGTTCGTCAACACGCTGGTGCTCCGGCTGGAGGTGGACGGTGGTGCGTCCTTCGACGAACTGCTCTCCGCGGCACGGGAAACCGATCTGCAGGCGTTCGCCCACGCGGACGTGCCGTTCGAGCGCCTCGTCGAGGTCCTGAACCCGGCCCGCTCGACCGCCCGGCACCCGCTGTTCCAGGTCGGCTTCTCGTTCCAGAACCAGAGCCGCTCCGAACTCGCCCTGCCCGGCCTCGACATCGAACCGGTCGATCTCGAAGGCGGCACCGCCCAGTTCGACATGCACCTGATCGTCGCCGACAGCTACGGCGACGATGGCGCGCCGCAGGGCATCGACGCAATCCTCACCTACGCGACGGATCTGTTCGACCGCGAGACCGCGGAAGCCGTCGCGGCCCGTTTCGAGCAGCTGCTCGAAGCGCTCGTCGAGTCGCCGGCACTGCCCGTCGGCGATCACGCGTTGCTCCTGCCGCAGGAGCGCGACGCGGTGCTCGGCGCGTGGAACGACACCGCCCACGGAACCGACACCGGAGCGACCCTCGTCGGTCTGTTCGACGAGCAGGTCGCCGCACACCGCGACGACGTCGCGCTCGTGTACGAGGGCCGGCAGTGGACCTACGGCGAGTTCGACTCGTCGGTCAACCGTCTCGCCCGGCACCTGCTGGGTCTCGGTGTGGGACCGGAGCACCGGGTCGCGCTGGCGATCCGTCGTTCGCCCGAGTTGCTCGTGGGCATGTACGCGATCGCGAAGACCGGCGCGGCCTACGTGCCGGTCGACCCGGAGCAACCCGCCGAGCGCAACACCTACATCCTCGACACGGCCGCTCCCGTCGCGATCGTCACGACGAGCGGCGACCGGGTCGAGCACGGCACCGCGCCGGTCGTCGAACTCGACCGTCTCGACCTCACCGGGCTCCCGGACGGCCCGATCACCGACGACGACCGGTCGGCTCCACTGCGGCCGGGCAACACGGCGTATGTGATCTTCACGTCGGGTTCGACCGGACGCCCCAAGGGCGTCGCGGTCTCCCACGCCGCGGTCGTCAACCAGTTGCTGTGGAAGCGTGAGCATTTCGGCATCGGGTCCGACGACGCGGTGCTGCTCAAGACCGTCGCGACGTTCGACCTGTCGGTGTGGGAGTTCTGGTCGGCGCTCACCTCCGGTGCCCGCCTGGTGATCGCCACCGCCGACGGACACCGCGATCCCGACTACCTGCTCGCGCTGCTGCGCGACGAGCAGGTGACCACGCTGCACACCGTTCCGTCCATGCTGTCGATGCTGATGACGGTCGCGGCCGGTCCGGTGGCGCCGTCGCTGCGGCGGATCCTCGCGATCGGTGAGGCACTGCCCGCGGCGGTGGCCCAGCAGTTCCGCGCGGACAACACTGCGACGCTGTACAACCTCTACGGGCCGACCGAGGCTGCGGTCTCGGTGACCGTCCACGAGGTCGACGACGCCGACCGCACCGTCGTCCCGATCGGTGTGCCCGAGTGGAACACGGCCGTCTACGTCCTCGACGACCGGTTGCGACCGGTGGCGCCGGGCGTCGCCGGCGAGCTGTACCTCGCGGGTGCCCAGCTCGCGCGGGGCTACCACGACCGTCCCGACCTCACCGCGGACCGGTTCGTCGCCGACCCGTACGGGCGCGGACGCATGTACCGCACGGGGGACATCGTCCGGTGGAACCGTGCCGGTCGCCTCGAATACCTCGACCGGGCCGACTTCCAGGTCAAGGTACGCGGTTACCGCATCGAACTCGGCGAGGTCGAGACCGTCCTGCGGGAGCTGCCGGACGTGAAGGACGTCGCCGTCCTGGTGCGCAATACCGCCCACCTCGGCGACCGTCTCGTCGCGTACGTCGTTCCGGCCACCGACGCGTTCGACTCCGGTGCGACACGGGCGTTCGACGCCGGTGCGACACGGGCGTTCGACGCCGGTGCGACACGGGCGGCGCTCGCGGAGCGACTGCCGTCGTACATGGTGCCGTCGGCCTTCGTCGAACTCGACGCGCTGCCGCTGAACACCAACGGCAAGCTCGACCGGCGGGCCCTGCCCGACCCCGAACTCGACGCGGGGCAGTTCCGCGCCCCGACCGATCCCGTCGAGGAGATCGTGGCCGCGACCGTCGCCGAACTGCTCGGTGTCGAGCGGGCCGGTCTCGACGACGACTTCTTCGAACTCGGTGGCAACTCGCTGCTCGCGACGCAGCTCGCCGCCCGGCTCGGTGCCGCACTCGACACCCGCGTGCCCGTCCGGACCGTCTTCGAGTCGTCCACGGTAGTCGCGCTCGCCGCCCGCATCCGGCCGTCGGTGGGCGAGGGCGCCCGCCCGGCACTCACGACCGTCCCGCGCCCCGAACAGGTGCCGCTGTCGCTCGCCCAGCAGCGCATGTGGACCCTGAACCGGGTCGATCCCGAATCGGGTGTCTACAACATCCCCGTCGCCGTGCGCCTGACCGGTGCGCTCGACGTGGACGCCCTGCGCGCAGCGATCGCCGACCTGTTCGCCCGGCACGAGGTGCTGCGCACCGTCTACCCGGACAGCGGTGAAGGTCCGGTGCAGGTCGTGCTGCCGGTCGCACAGGCCGTGCCCGAGCTCACCCCGGTGAGCGTGACCACCGACGAGCTCGTCGACCGCCTCACCGAGATCCTCGGCAGCGGATTCGACGTGACGGCATCGGTCCCGCCGGTGCGGGTCGCGCTGCTGCGTCTCGCGGCGGACGAACATGTCCTCGCGGTCGTGGCGCACCACATCAGCGCCGACGGGTACTCGATGCGTCCGCTCGTGCGCGACGTGATGACCGCCTATCTCGCGCACGCCGCGGGGGAGACCCCGGGATGGGAACCGCTCGAGGTCCAGTACGCCGACTACACGCTGTGGCAGCAGAGAGTTCTCGGCTCCGAAGACGATCCCGAGAGCGAGCTGTCGCGTCAGCTCGACTACTGGGCCGACGAACTCTCCGGTGTCCCGGAGGTTCTCGCCCTGCCCACGGATCGTCCGCGCCCCGCCCGCCAGTCGACCGTCGGTGAGTCGTTCACCTTCACGATCGGTGAGGAACTCGCGCAGCGCATCGAGAAGACCGCCCGCGAGCACAACGCGACGGTCTTCATGACGATGCACGCCGCCTTCGCGGTGCTGCTCGCCCGCCTGTCGGGCAGCGAGGACATCGCGGTGGGGACCCCGACCGCCGGTCGTGGTGAGGAAGCGCTCGACGACCTCGTCGGCATGTTCGTCAACACCCTCGTGCTCCGCACCCGGGTGGCCGGTTCGGCGACCTTTGCGGAGCTGCTCGCACAGGCCAAGGAGAAGGACCTCGCGGCGTTCGGCAACGCCGACGTGCCGTTCGAGCGGGTCGTCGAACGTCTCGGTGTGCGACGCAACAGCGCGTACACCCCGCTGTTCCAGGCGATGCTCACCTTCCAGAACATCGACACGGGCACCTTCGCCCTGCCGGGGCTCGAGGTGGCCGCGCTCGAGACGGGCGCCGACCAGGCGAAGTTCGACCTGCAGTGCACGGTGGTCGAACGGTTCTCCGAGTCGGGAGCGCTGACCGCGCTCGATGTGACCTTCACCTACGCCACGGCACTGTTCGACGCCGCGACGGTCGAGGCCTTCGGCGATCGCTTCGTCCGGATCCTCGAGGCCGTCAGCGCCGACCCGCAGGTCGTCCTCCGTTCGATCGACATCCGCACGGATGCCGAGCGGGCGCGGGCGGCCCGGCCGAAGAAGGCACGCACCGTCGCCGATCTTCCGGCACTCGTGGCGGCAGCGGCCGCGGTGGCCCCGGACACCGTCGCCTTCCGGCACGGTGAGCGCGAGGTCACACTCGGCGAGTTCGCCCAGCGTCTGGACACCATGGCCACCACGACCGGCGGTGCGCTCACCGCGGAAGCGCTCGTCTCGGTGGTTTTGAACGGCCTCGTACCGGGGATGCTGCCCCAACTCGGCGCCGACGGTCTCGCACAGTTGGTGCGCGATGTGATCGCCGTCGCGGAAGGCGTCGATGCCGATGCGGTGGGAGACGCGGATTAGTCCTGTGTCGGTCACTTCGGGATAATGGAAGATCGGCTGTCGTTCGACTGCCCGGCCAGTACGGTGCCGGGTGGCAGCGGGGGGCGGTGTCGCGTGCACAGCGTGATGCCGAGCGCAGGTTATTTCAGGAGGCTGACGTAGATGACGGGTGACATGGCGGGCAAGCCGGCGCTGGCGATCGAGGACCTTCCCCGGTTGCTCGCCGCCGTCGCGGAGATCGAACCCGACCGCGTCGCCCTCACCGACGGTGATACCCGTATCGGCTACGCGCGCCTGCGCGACGAGATCGCCACGCTCGACACCGCCATGGGCGGTGCGCTCGGTTTCGACGCGCTGTTCCCGGTCGTTCTGTCGAACATCGCGCCCGCTCTGCTGGGTGCTCCGGGTCTCGCGGGGGTGGTCGACGCCCTGCTGGCCGACGCCGTCGAGGTGCTCGGCGACGATGTGGCAGCACCGGCCACGGTCGATCCCGACACCCTCATGGCGCGTTTCGACGCCCAGGTGGCGCGGACCCCCGATGCGGTCGCTCTCGATTTCGACGGGCAGGCCCTGACCTACCGCGAATTCGACGCCCGCGCCAACCGTCTCGCACGTCACCTCATCGGTCTCGGTGTGGGCCCCGACGCACGTGTCGGTCTCGCCGTCCGTCGGTCGTTCGACCTGCTGGTCGGCATGTACGCGATCGTCAAGGCCGGTGGCGCCTACGTGCCGCTCGATCCCGACCACCCGGCCGACCGCCTCGCCTACGTCCTCGAGATCGCCGAGCCGGTCGCCGTCGTCACCACCGAGCGCGACGCCGTCGATCTCCCCGGTTCCGTCCCGGCGCTGACGATCGACACCCTCGACCTGTCCGAGGTATCCGACGAGCCGATCACTCCGGAGGAGCGCGGCGGCGCGCTCACGGCCGATCACCTCGCCTACGTCATCTTCACGTCGGGTTCGACGGGACGGCCCAAGGGCGTCGCCGTCGAGCACCGGGCGATCGTCGCGAACATCGACTGGCGTCAGTCCGAGTACGGGATGCGCGCCGACGACGTGGTGCTGCAGAAGACGCCGTTCACCTTCGACGTGTCGGTCTGGGAGTTCTTCTGGCCCCTGCAGGTGGGTGCCCGTCTCACGATCGCCGTGCCCGACGGGCACCGCGACCCTGCCTACCTCGCGCAGACGATGATCGAACGCGGCGTGACGATCGCGCACTTCGTGCCGTCGATGCTCGCCGTCTACCTCACCGAGTCCACCGCCGCGTCGGTGAGCACCCTCCGCTATGTCTTCGCGTCCGGTGAGGCGCTGCCGCCGCAGACCGTCGCCCGCTTCTACGAGATCTCCTCGGCGCGTCTGCACAACCTCTACGGGCCCACCGAGGCCGCGGTCGACGTCACCTACTTCGCGACCTCCGCCGACGACACCGTCGTGCCGATCGGTGCCGCCGTGGCCGACACCGGCCTCTACGTCCTCGACGAGGGTCTGCGCCCCGTCCCGGACGGTGTCGAGGGCGAGCTCTACCTCGCGGGCGTCCAGCTCGCGCGCGGCTATCTCCGTCGCCCCGATCTGACCTCCGATCGTTTCGTCGCCGACCCGTTCGGCGAGCCCGGCGACCGCATGTACCGCACCGGCGACCTCGTGAAGACGAACGAGGACGGGCAGATCGAGTACATCGGCCGTACGGACTTCCAGGTGAAGCTGCGCGGTCTGCGCATCGAACTCGGCGAGATCGAATCGGCGTTGCTCGACCACCCGGGCGTGCGGCAGTCGGTCGTCGTCGTGCACTCCGACCCCGCGCTCGGCGACCACCTCGTCGCCTACCTCGTCACCGACGGCCGCGACATCGAACGGTCCGAGCTCGCCGACGCCGTGCGCCGGCGCCTGCCCGACTACATGGTGCCGTCGCTGTTCGTCGAACTCGACGAGTTCCCGCTCGGCGGCAGCGGCAAGCTCGACCGGAAGGCCTTGCCCGCACCGGATTTCAGCTCCCTGCAGCGCGAATACCGCGCGCCGTCGACTGCTACCGAGCATGCCGTCGTCGCCGCTTTCGAGCAGGTCCTCGGCATCGAGCAGCTCGGTGTCGACGACGACTTCTTCGAACTCGGCGGCAACTCCCTGAGCGCGACGCGGGTCGTCGCGCGGCTCAGCGCCGATCACAAGGTCCGCATCGACGTCCGCGAGTTCTTCGACGCCCCGACGGCGGCCGAACTCGCCTCGCTCGTCGACGCCGCCATGGCCTCGGGTGGCGACGGACGCGCACCGCTGGTCCCGCAGGTGCGTCCGGAACTGGTGCCGTTGTCGCTCGCGCAGCAGCGGATGTGGTTCCTCAACCGCTTCGAACCGGAATCGGCGGTCAACAACATCCCCGTGGCGATCGGCCTGTCGGGGGCACTCGACGCGGCGGCCCTGCAGGCCGCGGTCACCGACGTGCTCGGCCGGCACGAGTCGTTGCGGACGATCTACCCGGACGTCGACGGTGTGGGCTACCAGCAGGTGCTGCCGGTGGACGAGGTGGTGCCCGACCTGACGCCGGTCCCGGTGGCCGAGTCCGATCTGATCGCCCGGGCCACCGAGATCGTCGGCACCGGCTTCGACGTGACGACGCAGGTCCCCTTCCGGGCCCGGCTGTTCGCCGTCACCGAGACCGGGACCGCGGCCGAGCACGTGCTGGTGCTGGTCGTGCACCACATCGCGTCCGACGGTTTCTCGATGGGTCCGCTGACCCGCGACGTCGTGACGGCCTACGCGGCCCGCGTCTCGGGTGACGCCCCGCAGTGGGAGCCGCTGCCGGTGCAGTACGCCGACTTCGCCATCTGGCAGCGGGAGGTGCTCGGTTCGGAGGACGATCCGGAGTCGATCATCTCCTCGCAGGTCGCGTTCTGGCGGGAGACCCTCGCGGGTCTGCCCGAGCAGCTCGACCTGCCGGCGGACCGTCCGCGACCGGCGGTCGCGAGCTACCGCGGTGCCTCGCACCGGTTCGTCCTGGACTCCGAACTCCGTTCCGCCGTCCGCGATCTCGCCCGGCGCACCTCCACCACCGAGTTCATGGTCGTGCACGCGGCACTGGCGGTGCTGCTGGCGCGTCTGTCGGGCACCGACGACATCGCGATCGGCACCCCGGTGGCCGGTCGTGGCGACGCGGCGCTCGACGATCTGGTGGGCATGTTCGTCAACACCCTCGTGCTGCGCACCCGGGTGGAGGGCGGCGAGTCGTTCGAGCAGGTGCTCGGCCGGGTGCGCGGCGCCGACCTCGAAGCGTTCGGGCACGCCGACCTGCCGTTCGAGCGGCTCGTCGAGATCATCGACCCCGAACGGTCGACGGCACGGCACCCGCTGTTCCAGGTGCTCCTCGCGTTCCAGAACCTCGATGCCGGCTCCCTCGAGCTGCCCGGCCTGACCGTCTCGGCGCTCGATGTCGACGTGGCACTGGCGAAGTTCGACCTGCAGGTCACCGTCTCGGACGACGCCACCGCCGAGGGTTATCTCGTCGAATTGACTTATGCCACCGATCTGTTCGACGCCCGGACGATGGAGTCCTTCGCCGAGCGCCTGGCCCGGATCCTCACCGCGGTCGTGACCGAACCCGCACTCCCGGTCGGTGATGTCGCGCTGCTCGACGATGCCGAGCGCACCGATGTGCTCGCCACGTGGAACGCCACCGAGCACGCACTCGGCGACGCCGGGACCCTCGTCGATCTGTTCGCCGAGCAGGTCCGGCGGTCGCCGGACGCGGTCGCGGTGGAGTTCGAGGGCGAGACGCTGACCTACGGCGAGTTCTCCGAGCGTGTGAACCGTCTTGCACGACACCTGATCTCGCTCGGTGTCGGTCCCGACGCGCGGGTGGGTCTGGCGATGCGCCGCTCGCTGGATCTGCTCGTCGGTATGTACGCGGTCGTTACGGCCGGTGGTGCCTACGTGCCGATCGATCCGGATCAGCCCGAGGATCGCAACGGGTACATCCTCGACATCGCCGCGCCCGTGGTGGTGCTGACCACCGAACGCGACGGATTCTCCGTGCCGGCCACGGCATCGGTGCCGTCGCTCGCGATCGACACCCTCGACCTGTCCGCGACACCGGCCGAGCCGGTCACCGACGCCGACCGCGTCGCGCCGTTGCGGCCGTCGAACACCGCGTACTCGATCTTCACCTCCGGTTCGACGGGACGCCCGAAGGGTGTGGCGGTCGCCCATGCCTCGGTCGTCAACCAGATCCGGTGGATCACCACCGAATACGGGATCGGCCCCGACGATGTGGTGCTGCAGAAGACCCCGTTCACCTTCGACGTGTCGGTGTGGGAACTCTTCGGCACCCTCGCCGTCGGTGCGCGCATGGTGATCGCGGTCCCGGACGGGCACCGCGACCCCGCCTATCTCGGCACCGTCATCCGCGAGCGCGCGGTGACGGCGACCTCCTTCGTCCCGTCGATGCTCGCGGTGTTCGCCGCGTCGGTGTCGCCCGACGACTGCGCGTCGCTGCGCACCGTGCTCGTCGCCGGTGAAGCCTTCCCGCTGTCGGTGGCCGAGCAGTTCTCCCGGAGCAGCGACGCCGAGCTCCACAACCTCTACGGCCCCACCGAGGCCACGGTGCACGCCACCGCCCGCCCGGTCGCAGGAACGACGGGTGGTTCCGTCGCGATGGGCGCTCCGGTGTGGAACACCCGCGCCTACGTGCTCGACTCGCGACTGTCGCCGGTTCCCGCCGGTGTCGTGGGAGAGTTGTATCTCGCGGGCGTGCAGGTGGCGCGCGGTTACGTCGGCCGCCCCGATCTGACCGCCGAGCGTTTCGTCGCCTCGCCCTTCGGCGAGGGTGAACGTCTGTACCGCACGGGCGACCTCGTGCGCTGGAGCAACGACCGCAGCGGAGATCTCGAGTACCTCGGCCGCACCGACTTCCAGGTCAAGCTCCGCGGTCTGCGTATCGAGCTCGGGGAGATCGAGACCGCGCTGCTCGACCACACCGGGGTGTCGCAGGCCGCCGCGCAGGTGCGCCGCGATCAGCTCGTCGCCTACGTGGTCCCGGCCCCGAACACGACCTTCGACCGCGACGCCGCGCAGGCCGCGCTGAGCGCGGTGCTCCCGGCCTACATGGTGCCGTCGCAGTTCGTGGTCCTCGACGAGATGCCGCTCGGCAGCTCGGGCAAGGTCGACCGGAAGGCGCTGCCCGACCCGGTCTTCGAGGCTCGCGGCTTCCGTGCACCCACGACCCCGGTCGAGGAGGTCGTCGCCGGCGTGTTCGCCGACGTCCTCGGTGTCGACCGTGTCGGGCTCGACGACGACTTCTTCGCCCTCGGCGGCAACTCGCTCATCGCGACGCAGGTCGTCGCGCGCCTCGGTTCCGAACTGGGAACCGTTGTGCCCGTTCGTGTCCTGTTCGAGGCGCCCGGCGTAGCCGCTCTCGCCGCCCGCGTCGAGCAGAGCGAGGCCCAGGGCCGCACGCCGCTCGTCGCACAGGAACGTCCCGAGCGGGTCCCACTGTCGCTCGCGCAGCAGCGCATGTGGTTCCTCAACCGCTTCGAACCGGAATCGGCCGTCAACAACATCCCCGGGGCGATCCGGTTGACCGGCGCCCTGGACGTCGAGGCGCTGCGCTCCGCGGTGGTCGACGTGCTCGGCCGGCACGAGTCGCTGCGGACGATCTACCCGGACGTCGACGGTGTGGGCTACCAGCAGGTGCTGCCGGTGGACGAGGTGGTGCCCGACCTGACGCCGGTCCCGGTGGCCGAGTCCGATCTGATCGCCCGGGCCACCGAGATCGTCGGCACCGGCTTCGACGTGACGACGCAGGTCCCCTTCCGGACCCGGCTGTTCGCCGTCACCGAGACCGGGACCGCGGCCGAGCACGTGCTGGTGCTGGTCGTGCACCACATCGCCGCCGACGGTTTCTCGATGGGCCCGCTCACTCGCGACATCGTCTCGGCCTACGCGGCCCGCGCCGCCGGCGGCGAGCCGGGATGGGAGCCGCTGCCGGTCCAGTACGCCGACTTCGCGATCTGGCAGCGGGAGGTGCTCGGCTCGGAGGACGATCCGGAGTCGGTCATCTCCTCGCAGGTCGGTTTCTGGCGGGACACGCTTGAGGGTCTGCCCGAGCAGCTCGACCTGCCGGCCGACCGCCCGCGCCCCGCCGTCGCCACCAATCGTGGTGCCCTGCACGAGTTCACCATCGACGAGACGCTGCACGACCGCATCGTCACGCTCGCCCGCGAACGCAACGCGACCCCGTTCATGGTGGTGCACGCCGCGCTGGCGGTGCTGCTGGCGCGTCTGTCGGGCACCGACGACATCGCGATCGGTACTCCGGTGGCCGGTCGTGGCGACGCGGCGCTCGACGATCTGGTGGGCATGTTCGTCAACACCCTCGTGCTGCGCACCCGGGTCGAGGGCGGCGAGTCGTTCGAGCAGGTGCTCGGCCGGGTGCGCGGCGCCGACCTCGAGGCGTTCGGCCACGCCGACCTGCCGTTCGAACGACTCGTCGAGATCATCGACCCCGAGCGCTCCACCGCGCGTCACCCGCTGTTCCAGGTGATGTTGTCGTTCCAGAACCTCGAGACCGGCTCCCTCGAACTTCCGCGGCTGACCGTCGAGGCCGTCGACCTCGACATCGCGACCGCCAAGTTCGACCTCCAGTTCGTCGTCACCGAGACGCCGACCGCGACCGGTGCCGCCGAGTACTCGGTGGGCTTGGCCTACGCCACCGATCTGTTCGACACCCGCACGGTCGAGCGCGTCGCCGAGCGCTTCGTCCGTCTCCTCGATGCGGTCACCGGTGATCTCTCCGTCGCTATCGGTGATGTCGACCTGCTCGACGATGCCGAACGCGTGCAGGTCCTCGAGCAGTGGAACGACACCGGCCGCGCGCTCGACGACACCTCGACCCTCGTGGATCTGTTCGCCGAGCAGGTCCGGCGGTCGCCGGATGCGGTCGCGGTGGAGTTCGAGGGCGAGTCGCTGACCTACGGCGAGTTCTCGGAGCGCGTGAACCGTCTTGCGCGGCATCTGATCTCGCTCGGTGTCGGTCCCGACGCGCGGGTGGGTCTGGCGATGCGCCGCTCGCTGGATCTGCTCGTCGGTATGTACGCGGTCGTTACGGCCGGTGGTGCCTACGTGCCGATCGATCCGGATCAGCCCGAGGATCGCAACGGGTACATCCTCGACATCGCCGCGCCCGTGGTGGTGCTGAGCACCGAACGCGACGGATTCCGCGTACCGGGGGAGAGGTCCGTCCCGAGCCTGCTCGTCGACACCCTCGACCTGTCCGCGACGGCGTCCGGGCCGGTCACCGACGCCGAGCGGACGTCTCCGCTGCGGGCGTCGAACACCGCCTACGTCATCTTCACGTCCGGGTCCACCGGGCGCCCGAAGGGTGTGGCGGTGCCGCACGGCGCGATCGTCAACCGCCTGCGCTGGATGCAGCACGAATACCCGCTCACCGGCGCCGACGTGGTGCTGCAGAAGACCCCGTTCACCTTCGATGTGTCGGTGTGGGAGTTCTTCTGGCCCTTGCAGATCGGTGCCCGACTGGTGGTCGCCGTGCCGGACGGTCACCGCGATCCGCGGTACCTGGCCTCGGTGATCGAGCGGCGCGGCGTGACCGTCGTGCACTTCGTGCCGTCGATGCTGGCGGTGTTCGTCGCCGAAGCGTCGGCCGACGAACTCACTTCGCTCCGTCACGTCTTCGCCTCCGGTGAGGCGCTCCCGCCCGCACTGGCCGCACGCACGCGGGCACTGTTGTCCGATGCCGGCCTGCACAACCTCTACGGCCCCACCGAGGCAGCCGTGGACGTGACCTACCACGAGGCCACCGACGCCGACACGGTCTCCGTGCCGATCGGCGCCCCCGTGTGGAACACCCGCGTCTACGTCCTCGACGAGCGTCTCGCGCCCGTGCCCGTGGGGGTCGCGGGAGAGCTCTATCTCGCGGGAGCTCAGCTCGCCCGCGGGTACATGCAGCGCCCCGACCTCACGGCCGAACGCTTCGTCGCCTCGCCGTTCGGCGACGGTGAGCGGCTGTACCGCACCGGCGACCTCGTGCGCTGGACGGAGGGCGCCGGCGAGCTCGACTACATCGGCCGCACCGACTTCCAGGTCAAGCTCCGCGGTCTGCGCATCGAACTCGGCGAGATCGAGACCGCGCTGCTCGTCCTCGACGAGGTCGACCAGGCCGTCGTGCTCGTCCGTCAGGACCAGCTCGTCGCCTACGTCGTCCCGCAGGCCGGTGCGACCTTCGATCAGGTGGCGGCTGGTGCGGCACTGTCCGCGCAGTTACCGGCCTACATGGTGCCCGCCACCTACGTGCTCCTCGACGCCATGCCGCTCGGTGCGTCCGGCAAGCTCGACCGCAAGGCACTGCCCGACCCGGTCTTCGAGGTCAAGGAGTTCCGCGCTCCCACCACCTCCACCGAGCAGGTCGTGGCGTCGATCTACTCCGAGGTCCTCGGTGTCGACCGCGTCGGCCTCGACGACGACTTCTTCGCGCTGGGCGGCAACTCGCTCATCGCCACCCAGGTGGTCTCCCGCATCGGTGCCGCGCTGAACGCCACCGTTCCGCTGCGCTTGCTGTTCGAGGCCTCCACCGTGGAAGAGCTTGCAGCACGCCTCGAACGCGGGGTCTCCGGCGGTCCGCGCCGGCCCCTCGTCGCCACCGAACGACCTGACCGGGTGCCGTTGTCGCTCGCGCAGCAGCGCTACTGGTTCCTCAACCAGTTCGACACGGCGTCCTCCGCGGTCGACAACATCCCGATCGCCGTGCGGCTCGTCGGCACCCTCGATGTCGAGGCGCTCCGCGCGGCAGCACGCGACGTCATCGCGCGACACGAATCGCTCCGCACCATCTACCCGGACTCGCCGGAGGGCCCGCACCAGGTGGTGCTCCCGCTCGACGGTGCGCTGCCCGAACTCGTCGTGCGCGAGGTCGCGGAGGCCGAACTCGAACCCGAGATCGTCGCCTTCATGTCGACGACCTTCGACGTGACCTCCGAGGTGCCAGTCGCGGTGCGCATCTTCCGCGTCAGCGACGACGAGCACATCCTCGCGCTGGTCGTGCACCATGTGTCGGCCGACGGTGCGTCGGTCGGCCCGCTCACCCGCGACCTGATGACGGCCTATGCAGCGCGCTCCCACGGGGACGCCCCGGCATGGGAACCGCTGCCCGTGCAGTACGCCGACTACGCGCTGTGGCAGCGCGAGGTGCTCGGCAGCGAGGACGATCCGGAATCGCTGGCCGCCAAGCAGGTCGAGTACTGGAAGCAGGCCCTCGCCGGCCTGCCCGACCAACTCGACCTCCCGTCCGACCGCCCGCGTCCGCCGAGTCAGAGCTTCCGCGGCGAATCGTTGCAGCTCACGATCTCACCTGAACTGCACCGCGGCCTGCAGGAACTCGCGCGATCGAAGAACGCGACGCTGTTCATGGTCGTCAACGCGGCCTTCGCGACCTTGCTGGCACGGCTCTCGGGCACCCGCGACATCGCGATCGGCACCCCGATCGCCGGTCGTGGCGAGCGCGAGCTCGACGACCTGATCGGCATGTTCGTCAACACGCTGGTCTTCCGCAGCGACGTCGACCCGGCACAGTCCTTCGAACGACTCCTCGAAGGCACCCGCGAGACCGACCTCGGTGCCTTCGCGAACGCCGACGTGCCGTTCGAACGCCTGGTGGAAGTGCTGAACCCCGTGCGCTCGACCGCCCGCAACCCGCTCTTCCAGGTGGGTCTGTCGTTCCAGAACCTGGCGCGTACCCAGCTCGAACTGCCCGGTCTGACGGTGAGCTCCACCGATTTCGAGTTGCAGCTTGCGAAGACCGACCTGCAGCTCACGGTGTTCGACCACTACGACGACGACGGTGCACCTGACGTCATCGACGCCACCTTCACGTACGCGACCGATCTGTTCGACGAGTCGACGGTCGAGGGCTTCGCGCAGCGTTTCGTGCGGGTCGTCGAGGCGATCGTCGCCGACCCGACCACGGCCGTCGGCGACATCGACATGCTCGACGGATCCGAACGGGTCGAGATCCTCGAGTCGTGGAACGCCACCGACCGCGTGGTCGAGCAGGCGTCGACCCTGGTGGATCTGTTCGACGAGCAGGTCTCGCGGGTGCCGGATGCAACGGCATTGGTGTTCGAGGGTGAGTCGCTGACCTATGCCGAGTTCGATGCTCGGGTGAATCGCCTTGCACGCAAACTGGTCTCGCTGGGTGTGGGTCCGGAGTCGACGGTGGCGTTGGCGATGCGTCGCTCGGTCGAGTTGCTGGTCGGTATGTATGCGGTGGTCAAGGCCGGTGGCGTGTATGTGCCGGTGGATCCGGATCAGCCGGACGATCGCAATGCGTACATTCTCGACACGGCTGCTCCGGTGGTGATCCTGTCCACCGAACGCGACGAGTTCACGGCACCGGGGGAGAAGTCTGTCCCCATCCTGCTGCTCGACAGCCTGGATCTGTCCGAGCTGTCCGCGGCGCCGGTGACCGACACCGAGCGGATTGCGCCGTTGCGTGCGACGAACACGGCGTATGTGATCTTCACGTCGGGTTCGACGGGCCGGCCGAAGGGTGTGGCGGTGCCGCATGCGGCGATCGTCAACCAGTTGCTGTGGAAGCGTGAGCATTTCGAGCTCGGTACCGATGATGCGGTGCTGTTGAAGACGGTGGCGACCTTCGACCTGTCGGTGTGGGAGTTCTGGTCCGCTCTGGTCTCCGGTGGCCGTGTGGTCATCGCGTCGGCCGACGGTCATCGCGATCCGGCCTATCTGAACCGGTTGCTGACGGAGCAGTCGGTCACGACCCTGCACGTGGTGCCGTCGATGCTCGAGGCTCTGATGGTCGACGCGGGCGGCACCCTCACGCCGTCCCTGCGGCAGGTACTGGCCATCGGTGAGGCCCTCCCGCCGGCCACCGCGAAGCGGTTCGTCGAGCACAACGCCGCCCGGTTGGTGAACCTGTACGGCCCGACCGAGGCCGCGGTGTCCGTCACCGCCGGTGACGTCACCGATACCTCGGGGGCGTCGGTGCCGATCGGTGTGCCCGAGTGGAACACCCGTGTCTACGTGCTCGACGAGCGTCTGCATCCGGTGCCGGCCGGTGTCGCCGGTGAGCTCTACCTCGCCGGTGCGCAGCTCGCACGCGGCTACTTTGATCGACCCGATCTGAGCGCGGAGCGGTTCGTCGCCTCACCGTTCGGTGACGGAGAACGCTTGTACCGCACGGGCGATCTGGTGCGGTGGACCCGCGATGGGCAGCTGGACTACCTGTCGCGCACCGACTTCCAGGTGAAGGTGCGTGGTTTCCGCATCGAGCTCGGCGAGATCGAATCCGCCCTGCGTGCGATGGATGCGCTGCGTGACGTCGCGGTCATCGCCCGGGAGGACGAGCGGGTCGGCACCCAGCTGGTCGCGTACGTCGTTCCCGCCGAGAACAACACCCTCGACGCGGCGACGGTCAGGAGCGACCTGGCGACGCAGGTGCCGTCGTACATGGTGCCCTCGGCGTTCGTGACGCTCGACGCGCTGCCGCTGAACGTCAACGGCAAGCTCGACCGCAGGGCCCTGCCCGAGCCGGTCTTCGAGACCCGCGAGTTCCGGACCCCCGTCACACCGGCCGAGCAGGCCGTCGCCGCGGTCTTCGCCGAGGTGCTCGGCGTCGAACGGGTCGGCCTCGACGACGACTTCTTCGAACTCGGCGGCAACTCGCTGCTCGCCACCCAGGTGGCCTCCCGCCTCGGAGCCGCGCTCGGTGCGAAGGTTCCGGTGCGCGCCCTCTTCGAGAACACCACCGTCGAATCGCTCGCCGGTGCGGTCGAGTCGCAGCGCGGCGACGACCGCCGGCCTCTCGAAGCCGTCGAGCGGCCCGAGCGCGTGCCTCTGTCGCTCGCGCAGCAGCGCATGTGGTTCCTCAACCGCTTCGACACCGAATCGTCGGCCTACAACGTGCCGATCGCGATCCGGCTCACCGGCGATCTCGATGTCGACGCGCTGCAGGCCGCCGTCGGCGACCTCGTGGCCCGTCACGAATCGCTGCGCACCTTCTATCCGGAGACCGGGGACGGTCCCGTCCAGGTCATCGTTCCGGCCGCGCAGGCGGTTCCCGACCTCACCCCGGTGGACGTGCCGGAGGCGGACATCGTCGCCGCCGTCCAGGAACTCGCGGCGACGATCTTCGACGTCACCACGGCTGTGCCGCTGAGCGCGCGACTGTTCCGGGTCCGCGAATCCGACTACGTCCTCGCCTTCGTGGTCCACCACATCTCCGCCGACGGCTCGTCGATGGGTCCGCTCACGCGCGACCTCATGACGGCCTACGTCGCGCGATCGCAGGGCGACACCCCCGCGTGGGAGCCGCTCTCGGTGCAGTACGCCGACTTCGCCATCTGGCAGCGCGAGGTGCTCGGCGACGAGGACGATCCCGAATCGCTCGCCGCCAAGCAGGTCGAGTACTGGAAGCACGCTCTCGCCGGCCTGCCCGACCAGCTCGATCTCCCGAGCGACCGGCCGCGTCCCGCGGTCCAGTCGTTCCGGGGCGGCCGCGTCGACTTCACGGTCGAGGCCGAACTCCACCGGCGCCTCGCCGACCTCGGCCGGCGCACGAACACCACGATGTTCATGGTGCTGCACACCGCACTCGCGGTGTTCCTCGCACGCATGTCCTCGAGCGACGACATCGCGATCGGCACGCCGATGGCCGGTCGTGGCGAGCGCGAGCTCGACGACCTGATCGGCATGTTCGTCAACACGCTGGTGTTCCGGACCCACGTCGATTCGGACGCGTCGTTCACCGAACTGCTGGGACGTACCCGTGAGGCCGACCTCGGCGCGTTCGCGAACGCCGACGTGCCGTTCGAGCGGCTCGTCGAGGTGCTCAACCCCGCGCGGTCCACGGCACGGCACCCGCTGTTCCAGGTGGGTCTGTCGTTCCAGAACCTCGCGCAGGCCGCACTCGAACTCCCCGGTCTCACCATCTCCGGTCTCGACACCGACATGGAGATCTCGCAGTTCGACCTGCACCTGATCGTCACCGATCGCTACAGCGAGGACGGCACGCCCACGGGCATCACCGGCTACTTCACCTACGCGACCGATCTGTTCGACGAATCGACGGTCGCGGAGTTCGCCGCCCGGTTCATCCGCGTGCTCGACGCCGTGGTCGACGACCCGGCCCTGCCGGTCGGCGATCTGCCCCTCCTCGACACCGTCGAAACCGCGCGAGTGCTCGAGGCATGGAACGACACCGTGCACCCCACCGCCTCGGCGACCCTGGTGGATCTGTTCGACGAGCAGGTCTCGCGGGTGCCGGATGCGACGGCGTTGGTGTTCGAGGGCGAGTCGCTGACCTATGCCGAGTTCGATGCTCGGGTGAATCGCCTTGCACGCAAACTGGTCTCGTTGGGCGTGGGTCCGGAGTCGACGGTGGCGCTGGCGATGCGCCGCTCGGTCGAATTGCTGGTCGGCATGTACGCGGTCGTCAAGGCCGGTGGCGTCTACGTGCCGGTCGATCCGGATCAGCCGGACGAGCGCAACGCCTACATCCTCGACACCGCTGCTCCCGTGGTGATCCTGTCGACCGAACACGACGAATTCACGGCGCCGGGGGAGAAGTCTGTCTCCACCCTGTTCCTCGACAGCCTGGATCTGTCCGAGCTGTCCGCGGCGCCGGTGACCGACACCGAGCGGATTGCGCCGTTGCGTGCGTCGAACACGGCGTATGTGATCTTCACGTCGGGTTCGACGGGCCGGCCGAAGGGTGTGGCGGTGCCGCATGCGGCGATCGTCAACCAGTTGCTGTGGAAGCGTGAGCATTTCGAGCTCGGTACCGATGATGCGGTGTTGTTGAAGACGGTGGCGACCTTCGACCTGTCGGTGTGGGAGTTCTGGTCGGCTCTGGTGTCCGGTGGGCGTGTGGTCATCGCGTCGGCCGACGGTCATCGCGATCCGGCCTATCTGAACCGGTTGCTGACGGAGCAGTCGGTCACGACCCTGCACGTGGTGCCGTCGATGCTCGAAGCATTGATGGTCGACGCCGACGGAGTGCTGGCCCCCTCGCTGCGCCACATCCTCGCCATCGGCGAAGCGCTGCCGCCGGCGACCGCCCAGCGGTTCCTGACCCACAACCGGGCGCGGCTCGTGAACCTGTACGGCCCGACCGAGGCCGCGGTGTCCGTCACCGCCGGTGATGTCACCGATACCTCGGGGGCGTCGGTGCCGATCGGTGTGCCCGAGTGGAACACCCGTGTCTACGTGCTCGACGAGCGTTTGCATCCGGTGCCGGCCGGTGTCGCCGGTGAGCTCTACCTCGCGGGCACACAGTTGGCGCGCGGTTACTTCGGGCGCCCGGATCTGAGCGCGGAGCGGTTCGTCGCCTCGCCGTTCGGTGACGGAGCACGCTTGTACCGCACGGGTGACCTGGTGCGGTGGACCCGCGAGGGGCAGTTGGATTACCTGTCGCGCACCGACTTCCAGGTGAAGGTGCGTGGTTTCCGCATCGAGCTCGGCGAGATCGAATCTGCCCTGCGTGCGATGGATGCGCTGCGTGACGTCGCGGTCATCGCCCGGGAGGACGAGCGGGTCGGCACCCAATTGGTCGCCTACGTCGTGCCCGCGGACGGTGCGCAGGCGGACATCGAGTCGATCAGGTCCGCGCTCGGCACCCGGGTGCCGTCGTACATGGTGCCCTCGGCGTTCGTGATGCTCGACGCGCTGCCGCTGAACGTCAACGGCAAGCTCGACCGCAGGGCCCTGCCCGAACCGGTCTTCGAGACCCGCGAATTCCGCGCTCCGAGCACCCCGGTCGAGGAGATCGTCGCCGGCGTGTTCGCCGACGTCCTCGGCCTCACCCGAGTGGGTGTGGACGACGACTTCTTCGAACTCGGCGGCAACTCGCTGCTCGCCACCCAGGTCGTCTCGCGGATCGGCGCGGCACTCGACACCCGCGTCCCCGTGCGCGTGCTGTTCGAGGCCCCCAGTGTCGCGGCGCTCGCCGTCGCGGCCGAGCAGCACACCGGTGCGGCGGCACGTCCGCCGCTGGTGCCGCAGCCGCGGCCCGAGCGTGTGCCGCTGTCGCTCGCGCAACAGCGCATGTGGTTCCTCAACCGCTTCGACACCGAGTCGTCGGTCAACAACATCCCGGTCGCGGTCCGCCTGACCGGGGCACTCGACCTCGGTGCGCTGCAGGTAGCGGTCCAGGATCTGCTCGCCCGGCACGAGGTGCTCCGCACCATCTATCCCGAGATCGACGGGCAGCCCTACCAGCTGATCCTCCCGGTCGCGGAGGCCGCACCCGACATCGACGTCGAATCGGCCACCGAGGACGACCTGCTGCAGAAGGTGACGGCGGTCGTCTCCCGCGGGTTCGACGTCACCACCGAGATCCCGCTGCGCGCACGACTGTTCGAGCTCTCCGAGCGCGATCACGTGCTCGTCTTCGTCGTCCACCACATCAGCGCCGACGGCTGGTCCATCTCGCCGCTGACCCGCGACGTCATGACGGCCTACATGTCCCGCGCCGAGGGCGAGGCTCCCGGCTGGGCACCGCTGCCCGTGCAGTACGCCGACTTCGCGATCTGGCAGCGCGACGTGCTCGGCGACGAGGACGATGCCGCGAGTCTGCTCGCGGCGCAGGCCGACTTCTGGAAGCACACCCTCGCCGGACTCCCGGACGAGCTGAACCTGCCGATGGACCGGCCGCGTCCCGCGGTGCAGTCCTTCGCCGGCGGCAAGGTCGACTTCCTCCTCGACGCCGACACGCACCGCGGTCTCGCGGCGCTCGCGCGGCGGACCGGCACGACGATGTTCATGGTCGTGCACACCGCGCTCGCGGTGTTCCTCGCGCGGATGGCCGACACCGACGACGTCGCGATCGGCACCCCCATCGCGGGTCGCGGTGAGGCCGAGGTCGACGACCTGATCGGCATGTTCGTCAACACGCTCGTGCTGCGCAGCCGGGTGGACACGGGTGAGGGCTTCTCCGACCTGCTCGCACGGGTGCGCGAGGCCGACCTCGAGGCGTTCGCCCATGCCGACATTCCGTTCGAGCGGCTCGTGGAGATCCTCAACCCCGAGCGGTCGACGGCACGCCACCCGCTGTTCCAGGTGGTCCTGTCGTTCGAGAACCTGCCCGAGACCGCCCTGGAACTGCCCGAGCTCACCGTCTCCGGCGTCCCGTTCGAGGTCGACACCGCGAAGTTCGACCTGGGCCTGACCCTGCGCGAACACATCGACGGATCCGGCGCGCCCGCCGGCCTGTCCGCCGAGTTCTCGTATGCCAGTGCGCTCTTCGACGAGAGCACGGTCCAGCGTTTCGCCGAACGGTTCACGCGACTGGTCGGCGGCATCCTCACGGACGACCGCGCACCGGTCGGCGACCTGCCGCTGCTCGCCGACGACGAGTTCGCGCAGCTCACGGCGATGCGCGGACACGACGTCATCACCGAACCGAGCACCCTCGCCGAGTTCCTCACGCGCGGCGTCGCGATGGATCCCGACGCCGTCGCGGTGCGGTACGAAGGACGGTCGATCACCTACCGCGAACTCGACGAGACCTCGTCGAAGCTCGCGCGGGTGCTGATCGATCGCGGCATCGGCCCGGAGAACTTCGTGGCCGTGTCGTTCCCGCGCTCGTACGACATGACGGTCACCGTCATGGCCGTGGCCAAGTCCGGTGCGGCGCACGTCCCCGTCGACCCGACCTATCCGGCCGACCGCGTGCGCTACATGCTCGACGACTCCGGGGCCACCCTGGGCATCACGTCGTCCGAGTTCGTCGGCGGACTGCCCGACGACGCGGAATGGCTGCTGCTCGACGACCCGGCGTTCGCCGCGGACGTCGAATCCCGCTCCGCCGCACCGATCACCGACGCCGACCGGGTACGCCCGATCCGGGTCCACCACCCCGCCTACCTGATCTACACCTCGGGGTCGACCGGCAAGCCCAAGGGCGTCGTCGTCACGCACACGGGTCTGGCGGGCCTGAAGGACATGGTCACCGATCTGTACGGGGTGACCTCCGAATCGCGGTTCCTGCAGATCTGCTCGCCGAGCTTCGACCCGTCGGTGCTCGAGTGGATGGCGGCCTTCGCATTCGGCGCGACGCTCGTGATCGTGCCCGCCAGGATCATCGGCGGTCCGGATCTCGCCGAGCTGCTGAAGACCGAGCGCGTGACGCACACGATCATCACGCCGGCGGTGCTCGGCACGATGGACTCCACGGGCATCGACAGCTTCGAAGTGCTCTCCGTCGGTGGCGACGTGACGACGCCGGAACTGCTGGCCGAATGGTCGCAGCGCACCACCTACGTCAACGCGTACGGCCCGACCGAGGCGACCATCGTGTCGACCTTCGGCGAGATGGAACCCGGACGTCCGATCACCATCGGCGAACCCATCGTGGGCATGACGGCCCTCGTGCTCGACTCGCGTCTGCGTCCCGTGGCCGCCGGTATGGCGGGTGAGCTCTACGTGGCCGGCCGGGCACTCGCCCGCGGATACCACCGCCGCAACGCGCTGACCGCCGAGCGGTTCGTCCCCAACCCCTACGGCGAACCCGGCGACCGCATGTACCGCACCGGCGACGTCGTCCGGTGGCGGCCCGTCGAGGACCGGCTCGAGATCGAGTTCGTCGGCCGCAGCGACTTCCAGGTCAAGGTGCGCGGTTTCCGCATCGAACTCGGGGAGATCGACGCCGTCCTCAGTGCACACGAGTCGGTGAACTGGGCGACGACGGTGGGGCGGTCCACCCCATCCGGCGCGACCGTCCTCGTGTCCTACGTGCTGCCCGTCCGCGGCCGCACGATCGACACCGCACAGGTGACGGAGTTCGTGGCGCGCTCGCTGCCGCCGCACATGGTGCCGTCGGCGATCGTGGTGCTCGACGAGGTGCCGCTGACGCCGGTGGGCAAGCTCGATCGTGATGCTCTGCCGGAGCCGGTGATCGAGGAGCGCGAGTACCGGGCTGCGGAGAGCGAGGTCGAGCAGATCATTGCGGAGGTGTTCGCGGAGGTTCTGCATCTGGACAAGGTGAGTGTCGACGAGTCGTTCTTCGCGCTCGGTGGCGACAGCATCGTGTCGATCCAGTTGGTGTCGCGGGCGAAGGCGCGGGGCGTGGTCTTCACGCCGCGCGACGTCTTCGAGCGTCGTTCGGTGGCGGGCCTCGCCGAGGTCGCCACCCGCGCCGACGAGACGCAGGCGAAGCGACTCGAGGAACTCCCCGGCGGCGGTGTCGGCGACGTGCCGCTCACCCCGATCATGCGCGAGGTCCTCGGCTGGCCCGGCGGCTTCGACCGCTTCTCGCAGACCGTCGCCGTAACCCTCCCGGCCGACATCGACCGGGACGTGCTGACCCGCACCATCGGTGCGGTCGTCGACCATCACGACGCGCTGCGCTCGATCCTCGAACGCGATGCCGACGGAGAGGTGACCCTGCGGGTCCGCTCCGCGAGCACCGTGGACCCGGACGCCCTGCTGTCGCGGGTCGAGGTCGCGGCCGACGTCGACGACGCCGAGCTCACCGAGATCGCCTCCCGCGAACTCGATTCGGCGCTCGGAGCACTCGACCCGTTCGCCGGTTCGGTGCTGCGATTCGTGTGGTTCGACTTCGGCTCGGCCGAACGTCGCGGCGTGCTCCTCGTCGTCGCCCACCACCTGGTGATGGACGGCGTGTCGTGGCGCATCCTGCTGCCGGATCTCGGTCTGGCCTGGGGGCAGATCGTCTCCGGTGAGCAGCCGCGGCTCGAGGCCGTCGGGACGTCGTTGCGCCGCTGGGCCCACGGCCTCGTGGATGCCGCGGCACAGCGCCGGTCGGAACTGCCGCTGTGGGAACGGATCCTCGAGGGACCGGACCCGCTGCTCGGCGAGCGTCCCTTCGACCCCGCCGTCGACGTCACCTCCACCGTCGAACGCATCGAGATGAATCTCGACGCCGCGCAGACCGATGCACTGCTCACCACGGTGCCGGCCCTGTTCCGCGGCGGTGTCGCCGACGGTCTGGTGGCCGCGCTCGGACTGGCACTCGTGAGCTGGCGCCGCGACCGCGGCATCGAATCCTCCTCCGCCCTCGTGAAGTTCGAGGGTCACGGCCGTGAGGAATCCGTGGTGCCGGGCGCCGACCTGTCCCGGACGGTCGGCTGGTTCACCAGCGCCTACCCGGTGCGGGTCGACCTCGCCAGTGTGGACGTCGACGACGCCTTCGCCGGTGGAGCCGCGATGGGTGCGGCGGTCAAGGCCGTCAAGGAACAGCTGCTGGCCATTCCGGACAAGGGCATGGGCTTCGGTCTGCTGCGCTACCTCGATCCGGAATCGTCGGCACGACTCGCCGCCGTCGCACGCTCACCGCAGATCAGCTTCAACTACCTCGGTCGCGTGTCCTCCGCGGACGTGCCGGAGGAACTCGCCGAGATCGGCTGGGCCCCGACCGACGCGCTGGGACGCGTCGACGCCGCTCTCGACGCCGACATGCCCGCGAGCGCGGCGATCGACATCAACGCGATCGTCAACGACGGCGCGGACGGCCCGCAGCTCGGCGCGAACATCGCCTTCCCGGCGGGTCTGCTCGACCGCGAGGACGTCGACGAGTTCGTGCAGCATTGGCGGGCCGCCCTCGCGGCGCTCGTCACCCACGCCGCCGACCCCGCCGCCGGTGGGCTCACACCCTCCGACGTGCCGCTCGTGTCGGTCACGCAGGCCGATCTCGACCGCTGGCACGTGCGCTACCCGTCGCTGGCGGACGTGTGGCCGCTGTCGCCGCTGCAGTCCGGTCTGCTCTTCCACGCGTTGATGACCGGCGAGGACGACGTCGACGTCTACACGATGCAGGCCGTCCTCGATCTCGAGGGAGAGGTGGATCCCGAGCGGCTCCACCGCGCCGCGCAGGCACTGCTCGACCGGCACGCCAACCTGCGGACGGTCTTCGTGACCGACGCCGACGGCGACTCGGTGCAGCTCGTCCTCGACGACGTGCAGGTGCCGTGGCGCACCGTCGACCTGTCCGCCGAGGTCGCCGCGGACGGCGTCACCGCCACGGTGCCGTTCTGGAAGGACGAGGAGGCACGCCGCTTCGTCATGGACACCGGACCGCTCATGCGGTTCGTCCTCGTGCACCTCGGCGACGGCCGCTACCAGCTCGGCGTGACCACCCACCACGTGCTGGTCGACGGCTGGTCGATGCCACTGCTCATGCAGGACCTCATGGCCCTGTACGCGACGAGGGGAGAGGTGTCCCTGCTGCCGCGGGTGCGCTCGTACCGCTCCTTCCTCGAATGGGTCACCGCCCGCGACCGCGAATCCTCGCGTGAGGCGTGGGCGCAGACCTTCGCCGGCTTCGAGGAGCCGACGCTGCTCGCCCCGCAGACCCCACGCCATCCCGGACTGCAGGGCGACGACCGGGTGAAGGTCGAACTCGACGCCGAGCGACTGACCGCCGTCAGCGGCGCCGCCGCGCGCCTCGGTGTCACGGTGAACACGCTCGTGCAGGCCGCCTGGGGCGTGCTGCTCGGCCGCCTCACCGGTGCCGAGGACGTCGTCTTCGGCGCTACGGTCTCGGGTCGCCCCGCCGACCTGCCCGGTGTGGAGTCGATGGTCGGCCTGTTCATCAACACGCTGCCCGTGCGGGTCGCCTTCGATCCGGACGAGCCCGTCTCGGCGTTCCTCGAACGCCTGCAGGGCGAGCAGGCCGCACTGCTCGGTCACCACCATCTCGGACTCACCGAGATCCAGTCCGCGACGGGTCCGACCGTCGGCTTCGACACCCTCACAGTGTTCGAGTCGTACCCGCTCGACGAGGCAGCACTCGCGGAGCAGTCGGCGTCGATCGACGGCATGGCCGTGACCGGCGTGGGCACCCACGATGCGACGCACTACCCGCTGAGCCTGTTCGTGCACCTGCGCGCCGGTCTCGACGTCGAACTGCGTTACCAGCGGGCACTGTTCGATCGCGAACAGGCCGAGACGCTGGTGCAGCGTTTCGTGCGTGCCCTCGAATCGATGGCTGCCCGGCCGGAACTGCCGGTCGGTGAGATCGCACTCCTCGGTGAGGACGAACTCGACCGGATCCTGCGCGTGTGGAACGACTCGGATCACCGGTTGGACGAGAACGCACTGCTCACTTCGCGTTTCGACGGCCAGGTCGAACGCACACCGGACGCGGTCGCGCTCGTCTACGAGGGAGAGCAGCTCACCTACGCCGAGTTCGACGCCCAGGTCAATCGCCTCGCCCGGCACCTCATCGACCGGGGTGTCGGACCGGAATCGCTGGTCGGTCTCGCGGTCAGGCGCTCGACCGAACTGCTCGTCGGTATGTACGCCATCGTGCGCGCGGGTGGTGCCTGGGTTCCGATCGACCCGGATCATCCGGCCGATCGCACCCGCCACATCCTCGACACCGCCGACCCGGTGTGCATCGTGACCACCGCTCGCGACGAGTTCGAGGTGCCCTCGGGAATCGACGTTCAGGCGATCGAGATCGATCGCCTCGACCTCGCGGACGTCTCCGCCGCGCCGATCCGCGACGACGAGCGTCGCGGAATCCTGCGGCCCGACAACACCGCCTACGCGATCTTCACCTCCGGCTCCACCGGCCGGCCGAAGGGCGTCGCGGTGACGCATCGGGCGATCGTCAACCAGACCGAGTGGATGCTGCACGAATTCGAGATGACCTCGGAGGACGTGTACTTCCAGAAGACCGCGACGACCTTCGACGTGTCGTTGTGGGGCTTCTTCATGCCGCTGAGTGTCGGTGCGAAGCTCGTGATCGCCACCCCCGACGGGCACCGTGATCCCGCCTACCTGTCGGAGGTCATCGCCCGCGAGAAGGTCACCATCACGGACTTCGTTCCGTCGATGCTCACCGTCTTCGCGGCACACGCCGACGCGGACGAGTGCCGCACACTGCGCGACATCTTCGTCATCGGTGAGGCCCTACCGCCGGAGACGATCGACGGGGTGCGCCGGATCAGCTCCGCGGACATCGACAACCTGTACGGGCCGACCGAGGCCGCGGTCTCCGCGACCTACTGGCAGGCGCCGGCGACCGGAGCGGTCGACGTGGTGCCGATCGGTGTGCCCGAGTGGAACGTGCGTGCCTACGTGCTCGACGGGCGTCTGCGGCCGGTTCCGGTGGGTGTCCCGGGTGAGCTGTATCTCGCGGGCGTCCAGCTCGCACGCGGCTACGTCCGTCGCCCCGATCTCACCTCCGACCGGTTCGTCGCGAACCCGTTCGGCGAGGCCGGCGACCGCATGTACCGCACCGGAGACCTGGTCACCTGGAACTCCTCCGGAGAACTCGAATACATCGGACGCACCGACTTCCAGGTCAAGTTCCGTGGCCAGCGCATCGAACTCGGTGAGATCGAAACGGCGCTGCTGGCACACGAATCCGTGAACCAGGCCGCCGTTCTCGTTGCGCAGACCCCGACCGGCGATCAGCTCGCCGGGTATGTGGTCCCGGTGCCGGGACGAGATGTCGACACCGGCGAACTCGTCGAATTCGTCTCGGGGGCGCTGCCGTCGTACATGGTGCCCGCTGCCGTGGTCGTCCTCGACGAGTTCCCTCTCAACACCTCGGGCAAGCTCGACCGCAGGGCACTGCCCACTCCCACCTTCGAGGTACGTGAGTTCCGGGCGCCGAGAACTCCGATCGAGGAGATCGTGGCGTCGACGTTCGCCGACGTCCTCGGCGTCGAGCGGGTGGGTCTCGACGACGACTTCTTCGCACTCGGCGGCAATTCGCTGATCGCGACGCAGCTCGTCTCGCGGCTGGGTTCCGCGCTCGATACCCAGATTCCGGTGCGAGCGCTCTTCGAGGATTCCGGTGTCGAGGCACTGGCCGCGCACGTGGAGCAGCACGCCGGTTCCGGTGGGGCCGTCCCGTTGGTGAAGGTGGAGCGTCCCGGCCGGGTGCCGTTGTCGCTGGCGCAGCAGCGCATGTGGTTCCTGAACCGTTTCGATCCTGAATCGGCCGCCTACAACCTGCCGATGGCGCTGCGGTTGTCGGGCACCCTCGACATCCCGGCATTGCAGGCCGCGATTCGCGACGTCCTCGAACGGCACGAGGTGCTGCGCACCGCGTACCCGGAGACGGAGGACGGTGCCGTTCAGATCGTGCTCCCCACCGCCACTGTGGTGCCCGATCTCGATCCGGTCGTTACTACCTGGGATCGCGTCCCGGACCTCGTGCGCGAACTCGCGTACACGTCGTTCGACGTCACCTCCGAGGCTCCCGTCCGCGTCAGGTTGCTGAGCGTGGGAGACGACGAACTGATCCTCGCGTTCGTGGTGCACCACATCTCGGCGGACGGATCGTCGATGGGGCCGCTCACCCGCGACCTCGTCACCGCCTATGCCGCCCGATCCACGGGACGAGCGCCGGACTGGGCTCCGCTCCCCGTGCAGTACGCCGACTACGCGATCTGGCAGCGCAGGTACCTCGGCGACGAGAACGACCCGGAATCGCTCGCCGCCAAGCAGATCGAGTTCTGGAAGCACACCCTCAGCGGCCTGCCGGACCAGCTCGACCTGCCGAGCGACCGGCCGCGGCCGGCCGTGCAGTCCTACGCGGGCGGCAAGGTCGACTTCAGGATCGACGCAGAGCTGCACCGCGAGCTGGTCGCACTCGCGCGAGGCAGAGGCGCGACGTTGTTCATGGCTGTGCACGCAGCGTTCGCCGTCCTCCTCGCCAGGTTGTCGGGAACGGACGACATCGCCATCGGCACGCCGATCGCCGGGCGAGGTCGTCGCGAACTCGACGACCTCGTCGGCATGTTCGTCAACACGCTGGTGTTCCGCTCGACCGTGGACGGAGACCTGCCCTTCACCGCCCTCGTCGATCAGGCGCGGGAGCGCGACCTGCAGGCGTTCGCGAACGCCGACGTCCCGTTCGAACGGCTCGTCGATGTTCTCGAACCCGAGCGCTCCACGGCGCGGCATCCGCTGTTCCAGGTCGGCCTGTCGTTCCAGAACCTCGCGGCGACCAGCCTGGAACTGCCGGGTCTGACCGTCGCGGGAGTCGATGCAGACCTGCAGACCTCGCAGTTCGATCTGCATCTCGTCGCCACCGACCGGTACGACGAGAGCGGCGCCCCGGCCGGCATCGACAACGTGCTGACCTACGCCACCGATCTGTTCGACGAGGCCACCGTGCAGGGCATCGCACGACGCTTCGTCGGTCTGCTCGAGGCGATCGTCGCCGAGCCTTCACTGCCGGTCGGTGATCTCGAGATCCTGGACGACGCCGAACGGCTCCGGATCGTCGAGGAGTGGAACGACACCCTGCATCCGACGGATACGGCACTCACCCTCGTCGATCTGTTCGACGAACAGGTTCGCCGGGACCCGGCGGCGCCGGCGCTCGTGTCCGAATCCTCGTCGTTGTCCTACGGAGAATTCGACGGACGCGTCAATCGCCTTGCGCGGCACCTCGTTTCGCTGGGCGTCGGCCCCGAGACCACGGTTGCGCTGGCAATGCGCCGATCGGTCGAGTTGCTCATCGGTATGTACGCGGTGGCGAAGGCCGGTGGTGCCTACGTCCCGCTGGACCCGGACCAGCCGGCAGAACGCACCGGGTACATCCTGTCGGTGGCGAAACCGGTCGCGGTACTCGCCACCTCCCGCGACGACGTCGGCTCGGCGTTCGCCCCGTCCTCGACGATCGTCGAGATCGATACCGTCGATCTCGACGGACATGCCGACGCCCCGGTCACGGATGCGGATCGGCTCGCCCCGCTGCGTCCGGAGCACACCGCCTACGTCATCTTCACGTCCGGCTCGACGGGCCGTCCGAAGGGCGTTGCGGTCCCGCACCGGGCGATCGTGAACCAGATGCTCTGGAAGCGGACGGAATACGACCTCGGGCCGGACGACGCGCTGTTGCTGAAGACCGCTGCGACGTTCGACCTGTCGGTGTGGGAATTCTGGTCCGCGCTCGTCTCCGGCGGCCGCGTGGTGATCGCGTCTGCCGACGGTCACCGCGACCCCGAGTACCTGCATCGCCTGATGGTGTCCGAGTCGGTCACCACACTGCATGTGGTGCCGTCGATGCTGGACGCGCTCATGGCCTCGGTCGGAGGTCCTCTGACGGGATCGCTGCGCCGGGTGCTCGCCATCGGTGAAGCGCTGCCGGCCACGACCGCCGCGCGGTTCGCGACGGAGAATCCGGCGCGCCTCGACAACCTGTACGGCCCGACCGAGGCGGCGGTGTCGGTGACCAACCACACCGTCGACGGGGACGACGTCGTGAGCGTGCCCATCGGGTCCCCGCAATGGAACACGCGCGTGTACGTCCTCGACGACCGGTTGCGTGTGGTGCCGGTCGGTGTGCCGGGTGAGCTGTACCTCGCGGGTGAGCAGCTCGCACGGGGCTACCACGAGCGTCCCGATCTGAGCGCCGAGCGGTTCGTCGCCTCCCCGTGGGGCCGGGGCGAACGCCTGTACCGGACCGGTGACCTCGTGAAGTGGTCGGCGGACGGTGAATTGGAGTACCTGGGTCGCACCGACTTCCAGGTGAAGGTGCGCGGGTTCCGCATCGAACTCGGCGAGATCGAAGCGGCCGTGCGACGCCTGAGCGCGGTGCGCGACGCGGCGGTCCTCGTCCGCGAGGATGCGCTCGTCGGTCCGCGCGTGGTCGCGTACGTCGTCGGGCACAAGGATGCCGACGTCGACACCGACGCGATGATCGTCGAACTCGGCCGGACACTTCCGTCGTACATGGTGCCGTCCGCGTTCGTGGTGCTCGACGCGTTGCCGCTCAACGCCAACGGCAAGCTCGATCGCAGGGCTCTGCCCGAACCGGTCTTCGAGGCGACGGAGTTCCGGGCCCCCACCGGTGAGATCGAGCAGATCGTCGCCGACGTGTTCGCGGATGTCCTCGGAGCCGACAAGATCGGTGCCGACGACGACTTCTTCGCGCTCGGTGGTGACAGCATCGTCTCGATCCAGTTGGTGTCGCGGGCGAAGGCCCGGGGCGTCGCGTTCACTCCGCGTGACGTGTTCGAACGCCGCACGGTGGCCGGACTCGCCGAGGTGGCGACGAGGGTCGAGAGCGGTGTGCTGCGGCCTACCGAACTTCCGGGCGGTGGTGTCGGCGAACTCCCGCCGACACCGGTCGTACGGGACGTTCTCGAGCGGTCCGAACCTGCCGAACGTCTCGTGCAGGCCGTCGCCGTGACATTGCCGCGCGACGTCGAACGCGCGGGGCTCGAGCGAGCCGTCGGTGCTGTGATCGACCATCACGACGCGCTACGCATGGTCCTCGACCTCGGTATGGCCGGAGAACCCGTCCTGCGGGTCCGGGCAGCGGGCACCGTCGACCCGGCCGCGATCCTGGAGCGGGTGGAGGTCGCCGGTGAGCTCGCCGAGCCGGAGCAGGCGCGCGTCGTGAAGGACGCCGTCGATGCCGCCCTCGACCGGGTGGACGTGTCGAAGGGCTGCGCGGTCCGGTTCGTCTGGCTCGACTTCGGTACGGCCCGACCGGGTGTGCTCGCGATCCTGGCCCATCGTTTCGCGGTCGACGAGGAATCGTGGCGCATCCTGCTCACCGACCTCGCGCGGGCCTGGAAGCAGATTTCCGCCGGGGAGGCGCCGAGCCTCGAGCCGGTCGGCACGTCGTTGCGGCGGTGGACGCACGGACTCGTCGAGGCCGCTTCCGCGCGGCGCGACGAGCTGCCGATGTGGGAGCGGATGCTCGACGACGCGCTCGCCGAGCCGGCCGTTCTCCCGGCGGAGTCCGTCGTGGGCCCGGCGAGCGCGCGTGACCACGTCCGCATCTCCCTGTCCGCGAATCACACCGACGCGGTACTGAATTCGGTGCCGGCGCTGTTCCGCGGTGAGGTCGAGGACGGTTTGGTCGCCACCCTCGGTCTGGCGCTGGTGCGGTGGCGGCGGGACCGCGGTGTGCAGTCGTCGTCGGCGCTGGTGAGGATCGAGGATCACGGTCGTGAGGAGTCCGTGCTCCCGGGCGCGGATCTGTCACGCACCGTCGGTTGCTTCACCAGTGCCTATCCGGTGCGGCTGGATCTTGCCGGGATCGACGTCGACGAGGCGTTCGCCGGCGGTACTGCGATGGCACGTGCCGTCAAGGCCGTGAAGGAGCAGTTGCTGGCGCTGCCGGACAGCGGCGTGGGCTTCGGTCTGTTGCGTCATCTGGATCCGGAGTCGTCGGTGCGCCTGGGCTCGACGGGGCGAGCGCCGCAGGTCGGCTTCGGCTACCTGGGCCGGACGCCGTCGGATGTTCTCGAAGGTGAAACCGGCTGGACGCCGACCGACGAACTCGGTGACCTCCTTCCGGTAACGGGCTCGCTCACCGGGGCCGATCTCGACCTCCGCGCGTCCGTGTCCGGAGGCGACGATGCAAGGCTGGAGGTGCGCATCGAATTCGCGGCGGACCTGATCGAGCGTGCGGACGCCGACGAATTCGGCCGGCACTGGACCGAGGCTCTCGAGGCGCTCGCGCAGCATGCGGGGTCGTCGGATGCCGGGGGTCTCACCCCGTCCGATCTGCCGCTCGTCGATCTCACCCAGAACGAGATCGAGTCGTGGGAGCAGCGCTATCCGTCGTTGACGGACGTGTGGTCCCTGTCGCCGCTGCAGTCGGGGCTGTTGTTCCACGCGTCGCTGACGATCGACGAGCGGATGGATGTCTACACCATGCAGGCCGTGCTCGACCTCAAAGGCGAGGTCGACCCCGAGCGGTTGCAGGTGGCGGGGCAGGCACTGCTCGACCGGTATCCGAACCTGCGCGCCGCCTTCGTCACCGACGAGGACGGAGATTCGCTCCAGCTCGTCGTCGGCCGGATCGAGCTTCCGTGGCGGACGCTGGATCTGAGCGACGTCGCGGAAGAGCGCAGGGAACGCGAACTCGCCTCGGCGTTCGCCGACGAGCAGTCCCGGCGGTTCGACATGGCCACGGCACCGTTGATGCGGTTCCTGCTGGTGAAGTCGGCGCCGAGCCGGTACCACCTCGCGGTCACCGCGCACCACATCCTGCTGGACGGCTGGTCGATGCCACTGCTCATGCAGGACCTCATGGCCCTGTACGTGCTCCGGGGAGACTTCGCTGCGCTGCCGCCGGTGCGTTCCTACCGGGACTTCCTCGGATGGCTCGCCGAGCAGGACCAGGAACGGTCGCTCGACGTCTGGGCCGGGGCCCTCGAAGGAGTGGGAGATCCGACCGTCGTCGCGCCGACGGTCCGGGATCCGGAGAACGACACGATCTCCAAGGTCTCGGTCCTCGTCGACGCCGATCTCACCGCTCGCCTGAGTGCGCTCGCGGCGCAACTCGGGATCACGGTGAACACCCTCGTCCAGGCGGCGTGGGGCGTTCTCCTCGGGCGGACCGTCGGCAACGACGACGTGGTGTTCGGTGCGACCGTGTCGGGACGTCCGGCCGACCTGGCCGAAGTCGAGTCGATGGTCGGTCTGTTCATCAACACGCTGCCCGTTCGCGTGAAGGTCGATCCGGACGAGCAGGTTTCGGCGCTGCTGCGACGACTGCAGAGCGAGCAGGCAGAACTGCTCGATCACCACTACGTCGGGCTGTCCGACATCGAACGGCGGCTCGGGACCTCGGTCGCATTCGACTCGTTGGTGGTCTTCGAGTCGTACCCCGTCGACCGGGAATCCCTGGCCGAGGCGGCCGGATCGATCGACGGGATGACGATCACCGGAGTGGCAGTGAAGGACGCCACTCACTACCCGATCACCCTCATGACGGTCGCCGACACGCAGATCGACCTGACCTTCAAGTACCTGGAGCGGTTCTTCGCCGAGCCGGAGGTCAGGAACATCTCGGAGCGGCTGGTGCGCGTGCTCGACGCGTTCGCCGCCGATCCGGAGTCGGCGGTCGGCGACATCGACCTCGTCGATGCAGAGGAACTCGCCCGTATCGCCGCCGAGTCCGGACCGTCCACCGCGGCGGTGGACACCGGCGCGCGGACGCTGGCCACTGTCTTCGCCGAGGTGGTCGAGGAGGATCCGGCGGCGCCGGCGCTCTCGCTCCCGGCCGATCCGGAGATCGGCGGTGAGGGGACGGAGATCGCCTACCGGGAACTCGACGCACGGTCGTCCCGCCTGGCTCGGCTGCTCATCGGCCGCGGCCTCGGCACCGGCGATGTGGTCGCGGTCGCGATCCCACGCTCGGTGGAGTCCGTGGTCGCCCAGTGGGCGGTGGTCAAGACCGGTGCCGCGATCGCACCGGTCGATCCCACCCGCGTCGACGGGCAGCTGCCCGCCGGAGCCGCTCTGGGACTGACGGTCGCCGGTACCGCGGCGAACGGTACGGACGGCTGGCTGGTCGTCGACGAGCCCGGTGTGCGGGACGAGCTGGCTGCGCAGACGGCGGATCCGGTGACCTACGCCGACCGGTTGCGTCCGGTCGGCTCGGCGGACCCGGCGCTCGTGCTGCCCTCGCGTACGTTCACGAACGTCGAACTGGTCGAGAGGATCGGCACGCTGCGGGATCGGTACGAACTGACCTACGAGTCGCGCAGCCTCGCGGTGGGCGGTGTCGAGATCGAGGCGGTGGCGCTCGAACCGCTGGTCGTCACGGCGACCGGTGCCGTCGTGGTGGTCGTGCCCGAGGGCGCGTCGTCGGGTACGGCACTGGACAGCGTGCTCTACAACGAGTGGGTCACCCACGTGCACCTGCCCGAGGCGTCGCTGAGCACGCTCGAACCCGGGTCGCTCGAGGACCTCGCGGCCGTCGTCGTGGTGGACGACGCCCCCGACGGGTTGCTCGAGGAGTGGGGCGCGGCACACCGCCTGTACCGGCTCGCTGACCTGGACTGACGACGTGGTGGGGCCGCTTCGGGTGGCCCCACCACCTCGGCGGACGAGTCCCCGCGGGATGCGCCGGTAACGTCGGGAGTGGTCGGAGAGATGAACCCCATGGGGTTACTACCGAGTAAGTTCGCCCGTCTCCGGCGGGTGACTATGCTTGCTCGGTTCGCAGACGCGGCCGTTGGGATCGAAAGCGAAGGGTATGGGCTTTTTCATGCGTTCACGACACGATGGCAGCTCGAACGGGGCCTCTCCGGTGAACGCATCCTCTTCGTCCGATTTCCCTTCGGAGACGCAGCCTCGCGAGACGCAGGACGGTGCCCGCAGCCGGGCACCGCGCCCCGAACGTGCACCCCGTCCCGAACGCGCGCCCCGGCCCGAGCGCGCACCCCGCCCCGAACGTGGCTCACGCCCCGAGCGCGCTGCGCGCCCGGCGCGCGGCGAGCGCGCCCGTGGTCGTCGGGGTGTGTTGTTGCCGCAGTTGTTGGTGTCGGCGGTGGAGTCGGCCGGTGATGCGGTGGCGGTGGTGGAGGGTTCTCGGTCGTTGTCGTATCGGGAGCTCGATGCGGTGTCGTCGCGGTGGGCGCGGTGGTTGATCGGTCGTGGGGTGGGGCCGGGGGATGCGGTGGTGGTGGCGGTGCCGCGGTCGCTCGAGTCGGTGGTGGTGTTGTGGGCGGTGGCGAAGTCGGGGGCGACGTTCGTGCCGGTGGATCCGGGTTATCCGGCCGAGCGGGTGCAGTTCATGGTGGCCGATTCGGGTGCGGTGTTGGCGTTGACGGTGTCGTCGGTGGCGCAGGTGGTGGCCGAGGCGGCGGGGTCGGTGCCGGTGGTGGCGGTCGACGAGGTGTCGGTGGCTGCGCGGGTGGGGCAGTTGTCGTCGCGTCCGGTTTCGTATGCGGATCGGGTGCGTTCGCTCGAGCTGTCGGATGCGGCGTGGATGATCTATACCTCGGGGTCGACGGGGCGGCCGAAGGGTGTGGTGGTTTCGCATGCCGGTATCGGTGGGGTGATGTCGGCCGAGCGTGAGCATTTCGGGGTCGATGGCTCCTCGCGGGTGTTGCATGTGTGTTCGCCGAGTTTCGATGTGTCGTTGCTCGAGTTGGGGGTGGGGTTCTCGGCGGGGGCGACGGTGGTGGTGGCGCCGGCGGGGGTCGGTGGTGGTCCGGATCTGGCGGATGTGATTGCGTCGCAGTCGGTGTCGCATGTGTTCATGACGCCGGGTGCGTTGGGGTCGATGGATCCTGCGGGCTTGGACGATCTGCGTGTGGTGGTCGTGGCGGGTGAGTCGTTCACCCCGGATCTGGTGCGGCGGTGGTCGGTGCCGGGTCGGCGGCGGTTCTTCAATGCCTATGGTCCGACGGAGACGACGATTCTGGCGACCTCGTCGGCGGAGCTGGTGCCCGATGCGCCGGTGGTGATCGGGTCGGCGATCGCGGGGGTGGGCGCGTTCGTGCTCGATGAGCGGTTGCGTCCGGTGCCCGAGGGTGTGGTCGGTGAGTTGTATGTGGCCGGGGCGCAGGTGGCGCGGGGCTATCACGGTCGGTTCGGGTTGACCGCGGCGCGGTTCGTGGCCGATCCGTTCACCCCGGGTGGCCGGATGTATCGGACGGGGGATCTGGTGCGTCGCGGCGGCGATGGGGTGTTCGAGTATGTGGGGCGCAGTGATTTCCAGGTCAAGATCCGGGGGTTCCGGATCGAGCTGGGGGAGATCGATGCGGTGTTGTCGTCGGTGCCGGGGGTCGGTTTCGCGGTGACGGTGGGGGCGGCGTTGGCGTCGGGGGAGTCGGCGTTGGTGTCGTATGTGGTGCCCGAGGCGGGGGCGGTGCTCGATCCGGCGCAGGTGCGGGCGTCGGTGGGGGAGGTGTTGCCCGGTTATATGGTGCCGTCGTCGGTGACGGTGCTCGACGAGGTGCCGCTCACGCCGGTGGGGAAGGTCGATCGGGCGGCGTTGCCGGCGCCGGTGTTCGAGGTGGCCGAGTATCGGGCGCCGCGGACGCCGGTGGAGATCGCGGTGGCCGAGGAGGTCGCGCAGGTTCTGGGGGTCGAGCGGGTCGGGTTGGACGATTCGTTCGTCGATCTCGGTGGTAATTCGTTGGCGGCGACGCGGTTGGTGGCGCGGTTGTCGGCGCGGTTGGGGTATCGGGTGGCGGTGCCGGTGGTGTTCGAGGCGTCGTCGGTGCAGGAGTTGGCGGCCCGTCTCGACACCGACACCGCCGGTGCCGGGGTCGGGAGTGTGGTGTTGGCGGCGCGGCAGCGTCCGGATCGGGTGCCGTTGTCGTTGGCGCAGCAACGCATGTGGTTCCTCAACCGGCTCGAACCGCATTCCGCCGTGAACAATATCCCTGTGGCCATTCGTCTTTCGGGACGTCTGGACGTCGATGCGCTGCAGGCAGCAGTCTCCGACGTGGTGGAACGTCACGAATCGCTCCGCACCGTCTACCCCGAGATCGACGGTGTCGGCTACCAGCAGGTGCTGCCCGCCGCGGACGCGGTCGTCGAGGTCCGTCCCGAGACCGTCGGGGCCGACGAGGTCCCGGCCCGGGTCGCCGAAGCGGTCACTACCGGCTTCGATGTGACGCAACAGGTTCCGATCCGAGTGCGCCTGTTCGCCGTGGCCCCGGACGAGCACGTGCTCGTCGTCGTGGTGCACCACATCTCCGCCGACGGCTACTCGATGGGGCCGCTGACCCGCGACGTGGTGACGGCCTACGCCGCGCGTGTCGCGGGCGGGGAACCCGGATGGGCACCGCTCGAGGTGCAGTACGCGGACTACACACTCTGGCAGCGCGAGGTCCTCGGCGAGGAGTCCGACCCCGAGTCGCTCATGGCGCGCGAGACGGACCTCTGGACGCGGACCCTCGCGGATCTGCCCGAAGAGGCGACGCTGCCGTCCGATCGTCCCCGGCCGGCCGTCGCGAGCTATCGGGGTGCCTCGCACCGCCTCACCCTCGACGAGCGGGTCCGCGCAGCGATCGCCGATCTCGCCCGCCGCAGCGGCGCAACGGAATTCATGGTCGTCCACGCCGCGCTCGCCGTGCTTCTCGCCCGGCTCGGCGGTAACGACGACATCACCATCGGTACTCCCGTCGCCGGCCGTGGCGACGCCGCGCTCGACGATCTGGTGGGCATGTTCGTCAACACCCTGGTGCTGCGTACACCCGTCGAACCCCAAGCGTCCTTCGGCGACTTCCTCGACTCGGTGCGCACGACCGACCTCGAGGCGTTCACCCACGCCGACGTGCCGTTCGAGCGGCTCGTCGAGGTGCTCGATCCACCTCGTTCGCAGGCGCGCCACCCACTCTTCCAGGTGATGCTCACCTTCCAGAACATGCCGGTCTCGCAGCTGGAACTGCCCGAGCTGACCGTCTCCGGTATCGACTTCGACGCGCAGGTCGCCAAGTTCGACCTGCAGGTCACCGTCGCGGATGTCGTCGACGCCGCCGGCGATCCCTCCGGTCTCGTGGTGGAATTCAACTACGCCACCGAACTGTTCGACCCGCAGACCGTCGCCGCTGTCGCAGAACGGTTCTCGCGGATCCTCGAGGCGGTCACCACCGATCCGCGCATCCCGGTCGGCGACGTGCCGCTCGTCACCGACGATGAGCTCGACCGCATCCTTACCGAGTGGAACACGCTCGGCGAATCCGTCCCGGTCGTCGAACCGGCCACGCTGTCTGCGCGTTTCGACGCGGCCGTCCGCACCCACACCGCGAATGCCGCGGTGACTCACGGGGAGACGACCCTCACGTACGCCGAACTCGGTGCCCGCGCGAACCGGATCGCACGCCGGCTCGTCGGCGCAGGCGTCGGACCGGGCACTCTCGTCGCGGTGGCCCTGCCGCGGACCGAGAACCTCGTGGTCGCTCTCACCGCGGTCGTGCTCTCCGGCGGCGCCTACCTGCCGATCGACACCGCTCACCCGCAGGACCGTGTGCGGTACATCCTCGACCAGGCACGGCCCCGCGTGATCCTCACCTCGGATGCACTCGGAGACGAGCCCGGAGCGGAGGCGTTGCGCGGCAGCGGAATCGAGATGCTCGATGTCGTCGCCGCACAAGACGACGCCTCGGTCTCGGCCGATCCGCTCACCGACGCCGACCGGATCGCATCGCCGCAGCCGGACGATCTCGCGTATGTCATCTTCACCTCCGGTTCCACCGGCCGCCCCAAGGGCGTCGCCGTCACACACCGGAACGTGCTGACCCTCTTCGCCAACGCCGAACCCCGCTTCGGCTTCGGCCCGGACGACGTGTGGACGCTGTTCCACTCCTACGCCTTCGACTTCTCGGTGTGGGAGCTGTGGGGACCGCTGCTGTACGGGGGCCGGCTCGTCGTCGTCGACTACCTCACCTCCCGGTCACCCGAGCTGTTCGCGCAGCTCGTGCGCCGCGAGGGCGTCACGGTGCTCAACCAGACGCCGTCGGCGTTCTACCAGTTCGACGAGGCCGATCGCACTCTCGCGGCCGACACAGCACCGCTCGCGCTGCGCTACGTCGTCTTCGGCGGTGAGGCACTCGACCCCGCCCGGCTCGCGGACTGGTTCGATCGTCACCCCGCCGGCCCACAACTGGTGAACATGTACGGCATCACCGAGACCACGGTGCACGTGTCGTACCAGCCCATCGACCGCGCCCTCGCGAAGGCCGGTGCCGCCAGCGCGATCGGACGGTCGCTTCCCGGACTGGACGCCTACGTCCTCGACCGGCGCCTGCATCCCGTGCCCGCCGGCGTGCCGGGCGAGCTGTACATCTCCGGCGACCAGCTATCCCGCGGATATCTCGGACGTCCCGACCTGACGGTCGCGCGCTTCGTCGCGAACCCCTTCGGTCGAGGTCGCCTCTACCGCACCGGCGACATCGCGCGGTGGAACGGTGAAGGCATCCTCGAATACGCGGGTCGCAGCGACTCGCAGGTCCAGCTCCGCGGCTTCCGCATCGAACTGGGCGAGATCGAGTCGCAGCTGCTGCAGGCTCCGGGTGTCGCACAGGCCGTCGCCATGGTCCGGGACGACGGACTCGGCGAACGTCTCGTCGGTTACGTCGTCGCCCGCACCGGTGAGACCGTCGACGCGGCCGCGGTGCGCGCGCACGCGTCCGAATTCCTCACGGGGTACATGGTTCCCGATGTGGTGACCGTGCTCGACGAACTCCCGCTCACGGTGAACGGCAAGCTCGACCGTCGCGCTCTCCCCGTGCCCCGCATCGACATCGACGCCGATCGTTTCCGCGAACCCGCCACCGAATCCGAACGGATCGTCGCGCAGGTCTGGAGCGAGGTACTGGGCATCGAACGCGTCGGCGCCGACGACTCGTTCTTCGACCTCGGCGGTAACTCCCTCGTCGCGACGCGGGTCGTCGCGCGCATCAACGAGGCGACCGGAGCGAGCCTGGCCATCCGCGAACTGTTCGAGGATCCCACCGTCGCGGGTCTGGCGGCGCGCGTCGACGCCGGCGGGTCCGATCGGGCCGTGCCGGAGCTCGTCGCACGGCCGCGTCCCGATCGCATCCCCCTCTCGCTCGCGCAGCAGCGCATGTGGGTGCTCAACCAGCTCGACCCGGGCTCCGCGACCTACAACATCCCGCTCGCCATCCGGCTGCGGGGCGCACTCGACATCGATGCGCTGACCGCGGCGGTGCGCGACGTCGTCGAGCGGCACGAGACGTTGCGCACCGTCTACACGCAGGACGAGCAGGGCCCGTTCCAGAAGATCCTGGATGCGGAGTCGATGCCGCCGCTCGAGGTGGTCCGCGTGGCCTCCGAGCAGGAGGCTTTCGAGGCCGTGGTCGAGGTCGCCTCGCAGGGATTCGACGTGTCCTCCGAGCCACCCGTGCGCGGTCGCCTCGTCTCGATCTCCGCCGGCGGTAGTGCAGGTTCGGTCGTCTCCGACGATCATGTCCTCGCGCTCGTGGTGCACCACATCTCGGCCGACGGCGCCTCGCTCGTGCCGTTGGCCCGCGACCTCATGGAGGCCTACGTCGCCCGGCTGTCCGGTTCGCGACCCGACCGCCCGCCGCTCGAGGTGCAGTACGCGGACTTCGCGGCGTGGCAGCAGGAGACCTTCGGCGACGCCGAGAACCCCGATTCGCCGGCGGGCAGGCAGCTCGCCTACTGGAAGCAGCAGCTGGCCGGGGTACCGGACCTGCTCGACCTGCCCACGGACCGGCCGCGCCCCGCGGTACCGAGCCTGCGCGGGGCCACGGTCTTCACCGAGGTCGACGCGTCGACCCGGCAGCGGCTCGAGGCGCTGGCGACCGAGAACCGTGCGTCGTTGTTCATGGTCGTCCACGCCGCGCTCGCCGTGCTGCTCGCGCGGATGAGCGGTTCGCGGGACGTCGTCGTGGGAACCGCCGTCGCGGGACGCGGCTCGCGGGTGCTCGACGACATCGTCGGCATGTTCGTGAACACACTCGCCCTGCGCACGGACGTCGATCCGGGCGCGCATTTCGCCGACATTCTCGAACAGGCACGCACCGCCGATCTCGAAGCGTTCGCGCACGCCGACATCCCGTTCGAGCGCATCGTCGACGAGGTCGTCGCCACCCGGTCGCCGGCACGTCATCCCGTCTTTCAGACGATGCTCTCGTTCCAGAACCTCGAACCCGCCCGGCTCGAACTGCCCGAGCTCACGGTGGAAGCACTCGATTCGGGGGTGCTCGCCGCGAAATTCGACCTGCAGGTGACCGTGGAGCCGCTCGCCGACGACGACGGCATGCGGATCGCGCTCACCTACGCCGTCGATCTCTTCGACGAGACGACGGCGCAGGCACTCGCGCAACGCTTCGTGACGGTCCTCGACGCCGTTGCCGCGGATCCCGGTTCGGTGGTCGGCGACATCGAGGTCCGGACCGAGACCGAGCGCGAGGCGGCAACCACCCCGGTCGCCGCTCCGGTGCGGGAAACCGCTCTCGAGACGGTCGACCGGACCGTCGTCCAGGAGTTGCAGATCGCGGTCGAGTCCGATCCCGAGGCGCCCGCCGTGGTGGTGGGCGACACCGAACTCGGCTTCGTCGACGTCGAGCGCCGGTCGTCGCAGTGGGCCCGGTACCTCATCTCCCGCGGAGCGGGTCCGGGTCGCACCGTCGCCGTCGACCTTCCGGTCGGTCCCGACCTGATCGTTGCGGTGTGGGCCGCCGTCAAGACGGGAGCCGCCGTCACGGTCGACCCCACGGTCACTGCCGACCACGTGCTGACCACCCTCGCACGCAGCGACGATCTGCGGTCGTCGGTCGCGGGGACGTTCGTCGACGATCCGGAGACGCTCGCCCTCGTCGCCGAGCAGCCGACCCGCTCGATCGCGTACACCGACCGTTCCGGTGTCCTCGGCCCCGACGACACGGCCGTCCGGACGAGTGAACTCGATCTCACCCACGGTGCGGTCGTCGCGGCGCTGCGGCGCGGCCGGAAGGACCTCGATCTGACCTACGAGTCGCGGGTCCTTCTCGCCGGTTCCCGCCTCGACCAGTGGACGGTCTTCGCCGTCCTGGCCGCGGCGATCACCGGTGCCGTCGTCGTTCCCGCCGGTCCCGACCATGACCCGGGCATCCTCGTCGACGAGGAGTGGGTGACCCACGGCTTCGTTCCGGCCGACGAACTCGCCGCTCTGCCCGACACCGAGGACCTCGTGGCGGTCGTCGTCACGGACGGGCCTGCGCACGACGGTGCGGAGCTCTCCGCCGGTCTCGCCGGCAAACTTTCCGACCTGCGTTCCCCCTGGGTCCTGCAGGAATGATTGCGGAAAGGTAACTTTACTTACCGGCCGAGTTCGTTCGGGGCGTCCACGGCCGGAAGGAGAGCTGTTCCGTGTTGCACAGAGGTCTTGTCGGGGGCCGAGCACGCTCGGGGACGCGCACACGGATGGGGAACCCGCCCAATGAGGGCACGGAGCCAAGATCGTGCTCGCCGTGGGAAGTCGAGTGAGCGTAGCTCGATGCGGGCCCGGGTGAGTCCGTGGCCGGCTGATGACGACGGAATTAACGTTGACGGTGTCCGCCCTACGGGGCACCCGGTGAGTAGGATGGTTGCCGCAGCGGCGCGCCGGCGTGGTCGCGATCGTCCCGGAACCGAAAGGACCGGAATACCGCTTCCATGGAGCTCGGGACAAGTAGGTGACGAATGATCTGTGCCTGCTTACGGACTTGGGACACCGGCGGGAGGGAAGATCTTGAGTTCGTCTCATTGCTGAGGATCGAATGTGATGAAGACAACCGCTCTCGAAAAGAATAGCGGTCTTCATGGCGAAACATTTGTGATGCAAGTATGCGTCGTCGGCTTGTCCGGTATTTTCCTGTTCTCCGCGGGACAAGTTGCCGCTACGATGGCAAACCATGATCCCATACATGCGTAGAGTGTTATCGGACCGATTTATGCCGCATCGCGAAGGCATCAGGACTTTTTGGTGGCGGCGCATGGGACTTGTTACCGACAGGCCGAATTTTGGTGACGAGCTCACATCCGGAATCGTCCATGGACTCGCCGGAGTTACGTGCACTTGGGCTCACCCCAAACGGAGTGAATTCATCGGTGCCGGGTCCATCCTGGAAATGGTGCAGGGCGCGGGTGCGCCAAGTGGGCTGAAGGTATGGGGTTCGGGATTCATGGCTAGCGGCACTGCGGGGGGGAGAAATTGGGATCATCCCGATTTCGATTTCTATGCGGTTCGGGGAGAACTCACTCTCTCACGTATCCGTCCGGTCCGAGATGTAGCCCTCGGTGACCCTGGCCTACTTGCCAGTAGAGTCTACCCCCGCTCACCGGTAGTGACTGGAAAGGTTGGTCTTGTCTACCATTATGTGGATGAGAAAGACGAGGTTGTACGAGCCCTCGCGCAACAGGGGCGCGTCGCACTTATCGACCCGTCCAGAGAACCCCGCGATGTCATTGCCGACATTACTGAATGTGAGTTCATCTTCTCGACGAGTCTTCACGGCCTTATTGTCGCCGATTCGTTCGGCATCCCGAATGCTTGGATCGCGCTGAGTGGCCGGATCGGTGGTGGTCGGTACAAGTTCGAGGACTACTATTCCGCCTTCGGTGGGACCGCAACACAGTACGATGCTGATCTCGTCTGGGATCCGGAGGCTGTGGAGGACCTGAAAAGGGGATATTGTGCTGTTCCAAATCTGAAAGAAATTCAGAGCAGGCTGATTCGAGCAATACCGTACCTGTAATGTTACATCGTAGAATCTCTATCACCGACGGGCAATGCTCTCGCCCCGCCACCAAGGCCGCGGATGCGTGATATTGACGAATGACTCTTGTACAGCGGAAGAAAAATTGCGTGAACAAGCATGTTCGCGATGAGTAGAAGACGCAAACCCAGATAGTCGTGTCCGTGGCGCACGAAAGTTCTCTTTGTCGCTCTCGTATATGAGAGGTAATCCTTCAAACTGCTATTTCCTCTACGTCCGGAAACCGAAAGGAGCATATCCGCTGCTTGACCGAGCTGAAATCCATGCTTCAAGAGGCAGAGGGAAAGATCGACGTCCTCATGGACGTCCCTAGATACGGCCGTGCTGTTCTCCACGGTCTCCCAAGCGCTTCGACGAATGGCCATATTAGCACCAGACAATACAACGACTGGGCGCGATCCTTTTGAGCGCCAGCGCCTTGAGAAACGATCGAAAATCGTGCGTTGCAAGCCGGCTACGGGCGACTCATATAGATATGATAGTCCTGTCACTGCAGCATACCCTGGTTGTTCCCGGAAGAATTCGTGAATCGCCCTAGCCCACGAATTGCCCACGATCGTATCGGCGTCTACGCGCGCTATTATGTCACCCGAAGTGGCGTTGAATCCCGCATTCCGGGCATGCACCACTCCCGGTGTCTGTTCCGAGATGACAGCAAACTTCTCAAAACGGTCACGGAAGAGCATTGCAATATCGCGCGTGCGATCGGTCGAATTGTTGTCGACAACCACAACTTCGTCAATCCATTCACGGTTGTGCGCGAGGGTCGACAGGCATTTCCGGATATACCGTTCCTCGTTGTAAGCGGGCACTACAACAGAGAGGGTTACTCGGCTCATGGCGATCTACGCTACCCATGAAGCGGAGTCCACGCTGGACAGGTGGAGCTGAGTGTAAGATATGTCACTTTAGAATTCCTTAGGGTGGCTCTGCCGTCGCCGTGCTATAATCCGCTGTTTTCGGGTCATATTCGCGTGTTGACGCTGCGGTCCTGCAGGATCTGTTCTCGGCCGGTAACTTTCTTTGCGACCAGGGACGTCGGGGTGCCTCGGTCGGGAGGAGTTTGATACGTGACGCACGCGAAATCCGACCAGGAAGGACCACGGTTCGGAAGAGTGACAGCGCCCGGTTCAGGCAGGGTTCGAACCCCAGTTTCGAGCCGTTCCAATCGACGTAGTGGTCGTCGGGGTGTGTTGTTGCCGCAGTTGTTGGTGTCGGCGGTGGAGTCGGCCGGTGATGCGGTGGCGGTGGTGGAGGGTTCTCGGTCGTTGTCGTATCGGGAGCTCGATGCGGTGTCGTCGCGGTGGGCGCGGTGGTTGATCGGTCGTGGGGTGGGGCCGGGGGATGCGGTGGTGGTGGCGGTGCCGCGGTCGCTCGAGTCGGTGGTGGTGTTGTGGGCGGTGGCGAAGTCGGGGGCGACGTTCGTGCCGGTGGATCCGGGTTATCCGGCCGAGCGGGTGCAGTTCATGGTGGCCGATTCGGGTGCGGTGTTGGCGTTGACGGTGTCGTCGGTGGCGCAGGTGGTGGCCGAGGCGGCGGGGTCGGTGCCGGTGGTGGCGGTCGACGAGGTGTCGGTGGCTGCGCGGGTGGGGCAGTTGTCGTCGCGTCCGGTTTCGTATGCGGATCGGGTGCGTTCGCTCGAGCTGTCGGATGCGGCGTGGATGATCTATACCTCGGGGTCGACGGGGCGGCCGAAGGGTGTGGTGGTTTCGCATGCCGGTATCGGTGGGGTGATGTCGGCCGAGCGTGAGCATTTCGGGGTCGATGGCTCCTCGCGGGTGTTGCATGTGTGTTCGCCGAGTTTCGATGTGTCGTTGCTCGAGTTGGGGGTGGGGTTCTCGGCGGGGGCGACGGTGGTGGTGGCGCCGGCGGGGGTCGGTGGTGGTCCGGATCTGGCGGATGTGATTGCGTCGCAGTCGGTGTCGCATGTGTTCATGACGCCGGGTGCGTTGGGGTCGATGGATCCTGCGGGCTTGGACGATCTGCGTGTGGTGGTCGTGGCGGGTGAGTCGTTCACCCCGGATCTGGTGCGGCGGTGGTCGGTGCCGGGTCGGCGGCGGTTCTTCAATGCCTATGGTCCGACGGAGACGACGATTCTGGCGACCTCGTCGGCGGAGCTGGTGCCCGATGCGCCGGTGGTGATCGGGTCGGCGATCGCGGGGGTGGGCGCGTTCGTGCTCGATGAGCGGTTGCGTCCGGTGCCCGAGGGTGTGGTCGGTGAGTTGTATGTGGCCGGGGCGCAGGTGGCGCGGGGCTATCACGGTCGGTTCGGGTTGACCGCGGCGCGGTTCGTGGCCGATCCGTTCACCCCGGGTGGCCGGATGTATCGGACGGGGGATCTGGTGCGTCGCGGCGGCGATGGGGTGTTCGAGTATGTGGGGCGCAGTGATTTCCAGGTCAAGATCCGGGGGTTCCGGATCGAGCTGGGGGAGATCGATGCGGTGTTGTCGTCGGTGCCGGGGGTCGGTTTCGCGGTGACGGTGGGGGCGGCGTTGGCGTCGGGGGAGTCGGCGTTGGTGTCGTATGTGGTGCCCGAGGCGGGGGCGGTGCTCGATCCGGCGCAGGTGCGGGCGTCGGTGGGGGAGGTGTTGCCCGGTTATATGGTGCCGTCGTCGGTGACGGTGCTCGACGAGGTGCCGCTCACGCCGGTGGGGAAGGTCGATCGGGCCGCGTTGCCGGCGCCGGTGTTCGAGGTGGCCGAGTATCGGGCGCCGCGGACGCCGGTGGAGATCGCGGTGGCCGAGGAGGTCGCGCAGGTTCTGGGGGTCGAGCGGGTCGGGTTGGACGATTCGTTCGTCGATCTCGGTGGTAATTCGTTGGCGGCGACGCGGTTGGTGGCGCGGTTGTCGGCGCGGTTGGGGTATCGGGTGGCGGTGCCGGTGGTGTTCGAGGCGTCGTCGGTGCAGGAGTTGGCGGCCCGTCTCGACACCGACACCGCCGGTGCCGGGGTCGGGAGTGTGGTGTTGGCGGCGCGGCAGCGTCCGGATCGGGTGCCGTTGTCGTTGGCGCAGCAACGCATGTGGTTCCTCGGACGATTCGATTCCTCTGCGGCATACAACATTCCGATCGTCGTCCGGCTGACCGGAGATCTCGACGCCGCGGCGATGCAGGCGGCGGTCCGCGATCTCGTCGCTCGGCACGAGACACTCCGCACCGTCTACCCCGAGATCGACGGTGTCCCGGTGCAGGAGGTCCTCCCGATCGAGGCGTTCCTGCCGGATCTCCTGCCGGTCGAAGTCGATCCCGACGCCGTGCGGTCCGAGGTCGACGCCGTCCTTTCGACCCGATTCGACGTCACCCGTGAGGTTCCGGTCCTGGCCCGACTGCTGCGGTGCAGTAGCAGTATCGAAAACGACAGTGATGCAACGGAACACGTGCTCGTCGTGGTCGTCCACCACATCGCCGCCGACGGAGCGTCGCTCGCGCCGCTGACCCGCGACCTCGCCGCCTTCTACGCCGCCCGCGCGACCGGGACCACGGCCGAGTTGCCGCCGCTGGCCGTCCAGTACGCGGATTACGCACTGTGGCAACGGGATGCGCTCGGTGATGCATCCGACCCGGAATCGGTCGCCGCGCGGCAACTCGACTACTGGCGGCGCGCCCTCGACGGGTTGCCCGACCAGCTCGATCTGCCCACCGACCGTCCCCGGCCGACCGTGCAGTCGCACCGCGGGGGCAGTGTCGACGTCGAGGTCGACGCCCACGTCCACGAGCAGTTGCGCGAACTCGCCGCGCGTCACGGTGCGACCCCGTTCATGGTCGCCCAGGCCGCCTTCGCGGTGATGCTCGCCCGGTTGTCGGCGACGCGCGACATCGCCATCGGCACCCCCGTCGCCGGGCGCACCGATCCGCTGCTCGACGACCTCATCGGCATGTTCGTCAACACCCTCGTCTTCCGGACCGTCGTGGACCCCGCCGAATCCTTCGACGAACTCCTCGACCGCAGTCGCGCGACGGTGCTGGAGGCCTTCGACCACGCCGACCTGCCGTTCGAGCGGCTCGTCGAAGCGCTCGATCCGGCCCGATCCCTGGCACGGCACCCGCTCTTCCAGGTGGGCCTGTCGTTCCAGAACCTCGCACCGTCCCGGCTCGACCTTCCCGGTCTGTCCGTCGAGAGTCTGGTCCCCGACACTCGTATCTCGCAGTTCGACCTGCATCTGCTCGTCGGCGAACGCGTCGACCAGGACGGGCGGTGCGGCGGGCTGGCGGGTCGGCTCACGTATGCGGCCGACCTGTTCGACGAGGAGACCGCCCGCTCGTTCTCGTCCATGTTCACGCGCGTGCTCGCCGCACTCGTGGACTGCCCGTCACGTCCCGTCGGCGATGCCGACATGATCGGAGAGGACGAGCGGACCAGGCTGCTCGACATCGGCAGGGGAAAGTACCGCCGGTCGGACGCATCCGTCCTTCCCGATCCGTTCCGGGCGCACGCCGATCGTCGCCCCGATGCGATCGCCCTCGTTCACGAGGGAACGTCGGTGTCCTACAGGGAATTCGACGAGCGTGTGAACCGGTGTGCGCGTGCGCTGATCGCGGCCGGTGTCGGCCCCGAGACCCGGGTCGGCCTCATGATCGGACAATCCGTCGAGTTGGTCGTCGCGATGTACGCGGTGTCCGTCGCCGGCGGAGCTTACGTTCCGCTCGACCCCTCCCTGCCACCCGGACGCATCGCGCAGATCGTCGCGGCCGCCGAACCCGCCGTCGTCGTACGTGTGGGTGGGGCGTCCGCAGCCGTCGATCTCGGCGGTGCCGCGGTGATCGACGTCGACGATCCGGCCCATGCCGGACTGTCCGCAGCGCCGGTGACCGATGCCGAACGGCTCGCCCGGCTGCGACCGGAGAACATCGCGTACGTCCTGTTCACCTCCGGTTCGACGGGGGTCCCCAAGGGTGTTGCGGTCACCCATCGTGCGGTCACCAATCAGATGTGTTGGCTGCGAGAGCGATTCGACCTCGGACCCGACGACGTGTCGGTCCTGCACACCCCGGCGACCTTCGACCTGTCGGTCTGGGAGTTCTGGGGCTGGTCGACGTGCGGTGGCCGGCTGGTGATCGCCGACCGGGGACGCCACCCCGACCCCCGCGCCATGATCGCCCTGCTCGAGCGTGAACGGGTCACCACCTTCCACGGGGTTCCGACCATGCTCGGCATGTTCCTGTCGGGGGTCGAGAAGCGACTTCCGTCGACGTTGCGGCGTGTGCTGTCCATCGGTGAGTCCCTGCCCGCCGCGACCGCGCGGGAGTTCGCCGCCCGCAGCGACGCCGAACTGGTGAATCTCTACGGGCCGACGGAAGCGGCCGTCTCGGTGACCGATCACCCGGTGACCGACGCCGACGTCCACGGCGTGCCGATCGGGACACCGGTGTGGAACACGGGCGTCCACGTGCTCGACGACCGCCTCGGTGCGGTCCCGCTCGGCGCGGTCGGGGAGTTGTACCTGTCCGGCGAGCAACTCGCGCGCGGTTACGTCGCGCGGGCGGGTGAGACCGCCGGCAGGTTCGTCGCCGACCCCTTCGGCAGCGGAGGGCGTCTCTACCGGACCGGGGACCTGGTGCGCTGGGTCACGAGCGCACGCGGACCCGAACTCGACTACATCGGTCGCCGGGATCTCCAGGTGAAGATCCGCGGGTTCCGGATCGAGCTCGGTGAGATCGAGGACGCACTCCGGGCATGCCCCGGCGTCGCTGCCGCGGCGGCAACGGTGCAGCAGGATGCACATCGTGGCGACCGCGTGGTGGCCTTCGTGGTCGTCTCGGACGGCACCGAACCGGACACCGCCGCCCTGCGGACCTCGCTCGGCGAACGGTTACCGAACTACATGGTCCCGGCCGACATCCGCGCGATCGACTGCCTGCCGAAGGGGAGCACCGGCAAACTCGATCGGAACGCCCTCCCACTCGTCCCGGCCGCGCCGGCCGAGCACCGTCCGCCCGCCACCGCCGTCGAATCCGCCGTTGCGAAGGTGTTCGGGAAGGTCCTCGGCATCGAGTCGGTCGGACGTGACGACGACTTCTTCCGCTCGGGCGGTACCTCGCTGGTCGCGGTCCGGGCGGTCAGCGAACTCGCGGCGGCGCTGGAGCGTCCCGTGCCCCTCGAGTGGCTGTTCGCCCACCCCGTCGTCGCCGAACTGGCGGAGCGGATCGAACGCAGCGAGCGCGACGGTGAGGAGTCGGCGTCCACGGCGTTCGACGTCGTGTTCCCCCTGCGCACGGGACCCGCCTCCGGTGAGCCGGTCTTCTTCGTCCACCCCGTCGTCGGCCTCGCCTGGGGATTCTCGCGGCTCGCGGAGTTCATCGACGCCGGTCGTCCGGTCTACGGACTGCAGTCGCCCGCGCTGTCGGGCACCGAGGAGCTTCCCGGATCGATCCGGGAATGGGCTGCCCTGTACGTGGACGAGATCCGGCGCGCGCACCCCGACGGGCCCTACCACCTCGTCGGGTGGTCTATGGGCGGAGTGATCGCGCACGAGATGGCCGTGCAACTGCAACGACACGGGAGCTCCGTGGACTCCCTCGTCCTGCTCGATGCGCACGTCCCGGCCCCGCTACCGGAGTCCGTCGATCCGCAGTCGGTGGCCCTCGCGGCCCTGAACGGTCTCGACAACGGTGACCGCGCCACGCCGAACGTCGGGGATATCACATCGATTCTCGGGCGTGGCGAATTCGACAGCGACGTCTTCCCGTCCATGGAGTCGTTTCTCGGCGGCATCAGTCATTCGTTCGACGTTCTCGAGCGGCACTACCCGGGACGCTTCGACGGCGACCTGCTCTTCGTGGGGTCGCGGAGTTCGGCGTCGCCGGAAGACGATTCCCGGAGGGACTGGACCGAGTTCGTCACCGGACGGGTGCACCGCCACGACATCGACGTGTCCCACTGGGCGATGACGGGCGAGCACGCGTGTCGCACCGTCGGCCCGCTCCTCGACGCCTGGTGCAACCGCCGTGTATGTCCGAATTGCGAAGTCCGCAAGCGCGACTCGACACTCCGTGTCGGGCACTGATGTGGCAGCGTTCGTACTCCTGTGCGAGACTCGTGTAGTTCGGCGTACGTGATCCGGCTGTCGGGGGCCTGATCGCGTCGATACGCCAGGGCGCGTGCCTGTTTCGGCGTGCGTTCATCAGCCGTACCGTCCCCCGGCGCGAAGCGGGGAGTGGTATGACGACGAATGCGATGGACTTCGACTCGGCCCACTCGGACGAGGGATCCGTTTCCGGGATCCGTACGTCGGGCAGCCCTCGGAGATTGCGCCGCAGCGCACCGACCGCATCGTTGCCCCATCTGCTCGCCGTCGCCGTCGAACGGAATCCGGACGGCATCGCCGTCGTCTCCGAATCCGGCGCTCTCACCTACCGCGAACTCGACGCGGGATCGTCACGCCTTGCCCGTCTTCTGATCTCGCGCGGAATCGGTCCCGAGGACTGCGTGGCGCAGTTCCTCACGCGCTCGCTCGAATCCGTCCTCGCGACATGGGCGGTGGCGAAGACCGGCGCGGCGTTCGTGCCCGTCGACCCCACCTATCCCGCCGATCGCATCGCCTACATGCTGGACGATTCGGGGGCCGGGCTCGTCCTGACCACCGAGGAACACGCCGGCACGCTGCCCGGTGAGGTACCCGCACTCGTGCTCGACACGGCCGAGGTGCGCGACGAATCGGCCGGGATGTCCTCGGAGCCCGTCTTCTTCGACGAGCGACGCGGTGTCGTCCGTGCGGAGAACGCGGCGTACGTCATCTACACCTCCGGCTCCACCGGTCGCCCCAAGGGCGTCGTGGTGACGCATTCGGGGCTCGCCAACTTCTGCGCCGAACAGGTGGAGCGCTACGGACTCTCGTCGCAGTCGCGCACATTGCATTTCGCGTCACCGAGTTTCGACGCCTCCGTGCTGGAACTCCTGCTGGCGGTGGGTGCGTCGTCGACGATGGTCGTCGCCCCGCTGACCGTCTTCGGCGGGTCGGAGTTCGCGGATGTCGTGCGGAAGCACGGGGTCACACACGCATTCGTCACACCCGCTGCGCTGGCCTCGGTGGACCCGGCCGGTCTCGAGGTACTCGGCACCGTCGCGGTGGGCGGCGAGGCGTGCCCGCCCGAACTCGTGACGCGATGGGCGCCGGGCCGCCGCTTCCACAACGTCTACGGACCCACCGAGACGACCATCGTCTCGAACATCTCCGAACCCCTCACCCCGGGCGACCGGGTGACGATCGGACCTCCGATCGGCAATGTCACGGAGACCGTGCTCGATTCGCGACTCCACCTCGTCCCCGTCGGTGTCGCGGGCGAACTCTACACAGCAGGGCCGGGGGTGGCCCGCGGGTATCTCGGTCGCCCAGGGCTCACCGCAGCGCGATTCGTCGCAGCGCCGGGAGGTGCGCGGATGTACCGCACCGGCGACGTCGTGCGCGGACCCGAGACGCCCTCGTCGGGCATCGTCTACGTGGGCCGTAACGACTTCCAGGTCAAGGTCCGCGGATTCCGCATCGAACTCGGGGAGATCGACGCCGCACTCGCGTCGCACCCAGGGGTCGACTTCGCCCTCACCGTCGGCCGCGAGACCCCTGCCGGCGAGACCCAACTCGTCTCCTACGTGCACGGCACCGACGACCCGCTCGATCCGGGCAGCCTCGTCGAACACGTCGCCGGCGTGCTCCCGACGTACATGGTCCCCGCCGCGGTCGTGCCCCTCGACCGCATCCCGCTGACCCCCTCCGGCAAGGTCGACCGCGCGGCGCTTCCCGAGGTGGGAACGACCGTCGCCGAATTCCGCGCTCCCGTCACCGCTTCCGAGAAGGCCGTCGCCGATGTCTTCGCCGATGTCCTCGGTGTGGACCGGGTCGGACTCGACGACGACTTCTTCGATCTCGGCGGCAACTCGCTCCTCGCGACGTCCGTCGTCGGCCGCCTCCGCGCGCGTCTCGGCGTCACAGTCCGCGCGGCCGCGCTGTTCGACGAGCCGACCGTCGCGGCACTCGCCCGGCACCTCGACGCGGCCGGCTCCGATCGCGCGGTACCGCTCGTCGCCGGCCCGCGACCCGCACACCTGCCGCTGTCCTACGCGCAGCAGCGCATGTGGTTCCTCAACCGCCTCGATCCCGAATCCGCCCTGTACAACATCCCTCTCGCGGTGCGTCTGACCGGTGGGCTCGACGTCGACGCGATGCGCGCGGCGTTCGCCGACCTCGTCGAGCGTCACGAGACCCTCCGTACCGTCTACCCCGAGATCGACGGTGTGGGTGAGCAGCGCATCCTCGAACCGGGAGCACGCGTCGTCGACGTTCCGGTCGAGCAGGTGCCCGCCGGCGAGTTGCCGGAGCATCTCGCGCGCGTCGCGGGCCGCGGATTCGACGTCACGGCCGAGGTTCCGGTGCGTGCGCACCTGTTCGCGACCGCACCCGACGAGCACGTGCTCGTCCTCGTCCTGCACCACATCGCCGGCGACGGCACCTCGCTCGCGCCGCTCGTGCGCGACCTCGTCACCGCGTACACCGCACGTGTCGGTGGGCACGCGCCCGACTGGGTGCCCCTGCCGGTGCAGTACGCCGACTACACGCTGTGGCAACGGGAGGTCCTCGGCACCGACGACGACCCCGAATCGATCGCGGGCCGTCAGCTCGCGTACTGGACGGGCGCGCTCGCCGGTGTCCCCGAGCATCTCGATCTCGCCACCGACCACGTGCGACCTGCGATCCTCGGCGCGGGCGGCGGTGCCGTGCGCGTCGAACTCGAGGACGACGTCCACGAGGCGATCACCGGCCTCGCCCGCCGGGCGGGAACCACCCCGTTCATGGTCGTGCACGCCGCACTCGCCGCACTCCTCGCGCGCCTGTCGAACACCCACGACGTCGTGATCGGGACCCCCGTCGCCGGTCGCTCGGCGCCCGAACTCGACGGTGTCGTGGGCATGTTCGTCAACATGCTCGCGCTGCGCACCGAGGTCGATCTCGGCGGCACCTTCGCCGATCTGCTCGAGCAGGCCCGCACGGTCGACATCGATGCCTTCGACCACGCCGACATCCCGTTCGAACGGCTCGTCGAGGTGCTCGACCCCGTCCGGTCGCCGTCCCGGCACCCCCTCTTCCAGGTCGGGTTGTCGTATCACAACTTCACCATCGACGCGCTCGAGCTGCCGGGCCTGCGAGTGGAGGCGCTCGACGCGTCGTCCTCGTCGGTCCGCTTCGACCTGCACGTGACGATCGTCGACAAAGGCGTCGACGGCGGACCGGGTGGATTCGACATCGAATTCGGTTACGCTACCGACCTGTTCGAGGAACCCTCGATCCGGCGCATGGTCGACCGCTACCTGCGCATCCTGCGCTCCGTCGCCGAGGACGCCGACGTCGTGGTCGGCGACATCGACCTGCACGAGCCCGACCAGCTCGCCGCGATGCTCGAAGCCTGGGAGGCCGAACAGCTCGCGGTGGGCCCCGGCCGGACCCTCGCCGACCTGTTCGACGATCAGGCCCGCACGACGCCCACGGCGTGCGCGCTCGTCGACGCGAACAGCGAACTCACCTACGGGGACTTCGCCGACCGGGTGCGACGCCTCGCACGGATGCTGATCGAACACGGCGTCGGTCCCGAGACGGTCGTCGCGCTCCCGATCCGACGTTCGATCGACCTCGTCGTCGCGATGTACGCGGTCGTCGAGGCCGGCGGTGCATATCTGCCGCTCGACCCCGACCACCCGCGCGAACGCGTCGAGTACATCCTCGGATCCGCCGACCCCGCCTGCATTCTCACCACGAGCCGCGACCGCCTCGACCTGCCCGGCGACCGGCCGACCATCGAGGTCGACACCGTCGACCTCGCTGCCTACAGCGGCAAGGAGATCCGCAACGCCGACCGCCTCGCCCCGCTGCGCGCGAGCAACGCCGCCTACGTGATCTATACGTCCGGATCGACGGGACGGCCGAAGGGCGTCGTCGTGCCGCACGAGGCGATCGTCAACCAGCTCGTCTGGAAGCGGAAGGAATACCGCCTCGGCGTGGGCGACGCCGTCCTGCTCAAGACTGCAGCGACCTTCGACCTGTCGGTGTGGGAGTTCTGGTCGTCGCTGACCTCCGGCGCGAAACTCGTCGTCGCCGCACCCGACGGCCACCGCGACCCGGCCTACCTCAACGACCTGATCCGCCGCGAGCACGTGACGACCCTGCACGTCGTGCCCTCGATGCTCGACGCGCTGCTCGACGACGCCGACGGCGAACTGCCCGACTCGCTGCGACGAGTGCTCGCGATCGGTGAGGTGCTTCCCGTCGACACGGCCGAACGCACCCTCGAGCGGTCGCACACCGATCTCGTCAACCTGTACGGGCCGACGGAGGCGGCGGTCTCGGTGACCGCGCACCGCGTCACCGAGACGGGGGAGAGCTCGATTCCGATCGGCGGCCCGATCCCCAACACGCAGGTCTTCGTCCTCGACGAGCGGCTGCACCCGGTGCCCCCGGGAGTGGCCGGAGAGCTCTACCTCGCAGGAACCCAGCTCGCGCGCGGCTACTCCGGCCGACCGGAGCTGACCGCCGAGCGGTTCGTCGCAAACCCGTTCGGCGACCCCGGCACACGCCTGTACCGCACCGGCGACCTCGTGCGCTGGCGGTTCGACGACGATCAGCTGTCGGGCACGCTCGAATACCTCGACCGGGCCGACTTCCAGGTGAAGGTGCGTGGTTTCCGCATCGAGCTCGGGGAGATCGAGTCCGCGCTGCGGGCGCTGCCGCAGATCCGCGACGCGGTGGTGACGGTGCAGCACGGCGACCGGATCGTCGCGTTCGTCGTCCCCACCGGCGGAGCCCCCGACATCACCGCGATCCGCGGCGCGCTGGCGCGGACGCTGCCGTCCTACATGGTCCCGCAGGGCTTCGTCACCCTCGACGCCCTCCCGCTTAACGTCAACGGCAAGGTCGACCGCAAGGCCCTCCCGGAGGCGGAGGTCGTCACGGCGCCCTACCGCGCCCCGCGCACCGGCACGGAGGCGACGGTCGCGTCGGTCTACGCCGAAGTGCTCGGCAGCGACGACCCGGTCGGTCTCGACGACGACTTCTTCGGTATCGGCGGCAACTCGCTCAGCGCGGTCAAGGTCGCCGCGCGCCTGCGCGACCGCCTCGACGCCCACGTCGAGCTGCCGTGGTTGTTCCTGCACCCGGGTGTGGAGGAACTCGCCGCCCGGATCGACTCGCACAGCACGTCCGAGACGGACACGCTCGGCACTGCCGGGCTCGACCCGCTGCTGCCGCTGCGTTCCGGTGGGGACGGTGCACCGGTGTTCTGCATCCACCCCGTCACCGGCCTCGCATGGGGCTTCGCCGGCCTCGTGCCGTACCTCGGCGACCGTCCCGTCTACGGTCTGCAGTCGCCCGCGCTCGGCGAGGCGGACGACCTGCCCGGCGACATCGACGCCTGGGCGGACGAGTACGTCCGGCTCATCCGGCAGGCGCACCCGCACGGCCCCTACCATCTCGTCGGATGGTCCATGGGCGGCATCCTCGCCCACGCCGTCGCGGTCCGGCTGCGACGGGCGGGGGAGCAGGTCCCGACCCTCGCGATCCTCGACGCCTACCCCGAGACCGGGGCCGCGCGGGCCGACGCGCAGCCCACCGCGGCCACCGCCCCGACGGTCGCGAACGTGCTCGGCATCCCGGCCGAGGGCCCGGCTGCGGAGATCCCCCTCACCGAGCTCACCGCCGAGAGCGCGCAGCAGGTGGTGCAGGCTCTGCCGGCTCCGTTCGACAGCCTGTCCCCGGAACGGATCACCCGGATCGTCGAGGGCGTCCGGCACTCGTACTCGGTCCTCGCGACGCATCGTCCCGAGGTCTACGACGGTGACCTGACGGTCTTCATCGCCGAGACCGATCGTCCGATGTCCTCCACCGAGGCCTGGTATCCCTACGTGAACGGGCTGGTGACCACGCGTGAGGTGCCGGTCTCGCATTGGGACATGGCCACCAGGAAGGCGTGGGCGGTCATCGGACCCGCCATCGGTCGCCGTCTCGACGAGAGGCGCTGACCGGCCACAACTCGACATCCCGCCACGGTGGGGCGGCCCGCACGGGTCGTCCCACCGTGGCGTGCGCGCCCACGGCCGTAACATGGCTTCTCGGCCACCGATGCTCTAATGGGCACATGACTGCCCGGTAACAACCGGGTGGCCGCGGCCGGAACGGGACGTACGAGGGATCGGGACCAGTGGTGAGTGAAGCCTTGCGTAAGGTCGGCGAGCAGGGGGCCGAGGGGAACGGTGGAGCCTCTGGCGATGCTCGACCTGCGGCAGCAGAGCGGCGGCGGCCACGCAGGCGTCCCGAGCGTCGCGGAGCCAGGGCCGCGCTGCTTCCCCAGCTGATTGCGGCGGCGGTCGAACGCGACCCCTCCGCGACGGCAGTGGTCGAGGATGACCGTTCGCTCACCTACGCCGAGCTCGACGAGGCGTCCTCGCGACTCGCGCGGTACCTGATCGGCCTCGGTGTCGGTCCCGAGGACGTCGTCGCGCTCGCGATCGCCCGGTCGATCGACTCGGTGCTCGCCACCTGGGCGGTCGCGAAGACCGGTGCCGCCTTCGTGCCCGTCGACCCGAACTATCCCGCCGACCGGGTCGAGCACATGACGGTCGACTCCGGCGCGGCGCTCGGCCTGACCCTCGCCGAGAACGAACCCGCCCTGCCCTCCGCGACCCGGTGGATCGCACTCGACGATCCCGCGATCGCGCAGCAGCTCGCGGCTCTTCCGTCCGAGCCCGTCTCGTTCGACGAACGGGTCCGAACCCTGCGGGTCGAGAACACGGCCTACATCATCTACACCTCGGGGTCGACCGGACGGCCGAAGGGCGTCGTCGTGACCCATTCGGGTCTGGGGAACTTCTGCACCGAGCAGGTGGAGCGGTATGCCCTGACCTCCGACTCGCGCACGCTGCACTTCGCGTCCCCGAGCTTCGACGCCTCGATCCTCGAACTGCTGCTGGCGATCGGCGCGTCGTCGACGATGGTGATCGCCCCGACCTCCGTGTACGGCGGCGAGGAGTTCGCCGAACTCGTTGTGCAACAGCAGGTCACGCACGCCTTCGTCACCCCGGCCGCGCTGGCCTCGGTCGACCCGACGGGCCTGGGCGTGCTCGATTGCATCGTCGTCGGCGGTGAGGCGTGCCCTCCGGACCTGGTGGAGCGGTGGGCGCCGGGACGGCGATTCTTCAACGGCTACGGTCCGACCGAGACGACCATCATGACCAACATCTCGGATCCGCTGGCTCCGGGTGAGCAGATCACGATCGGTGCGCCCATCCGGAACACCACCGCGCACGTGCTGGACACACGGTTGCACGCCGTTCCGGCCGGGGTGACGGGCGAGCTCTACCTGTCGGGTCCGGGCGTGGCCCGCGGATACCACCGTCGGCCGGAGCTGACCGCCGCCCGGTTCGTCGCGGCCCCCGGCGGCACGCGCATGTACCGTTCCGGCGACCTCGTCCGCGGACCCCGGGACGCCGCATCCCCCATCGTCTACATCGGTCGGAACGACTTCCAGGTCAAGGTTCGCGGCTTCCGCATCGAACTCGGCGAGATCGACGCCGTGCTGGCCTCCTCGCCGGCAGTGGACTTCGCGGCGACGCTCGCGCGGACGGGCCCGTCCGGGCAGGCACAGCTTGTCGCGTACGTGCACGCGGCCCCCGACGCAACCGTCGACCTGCAGGAACTGTCGGCCCTGGCCGCCGAGCGGCTCCCTGCCCACATGGTGCCTTCGGCGATCGTGCCGATCGACGAGATCCCGCTCTCGCCCACCGGCAAGCTCGACCGCGACGCACTGCCCGATCCGGGGCCGATCGTCACCGAGTTCCGGGCCCCGGAAACCGGCACCGAGATCGACATCGCCGCGGTGTTCGCCGACGTGCTGGGACTCGACTCCACGCGGGTCGGCCTCGACGACGACTTCTTCGATCTCGGGGGTAACTCGCTGATCGCCACGCGAGTGGCGGCACGGCTGAGTGAGCGTCTAGGGGTACGGGTGCCTGCCCGCCTGCTGTTTGAGGGTTCGACGGTCGCCGCCCTCGCTGTCATGGTCGAACCTCTTGCCGGTGACGACCGAGCTCCGCTCGTGGCGCAGGAGCGTCCCGAGCGGGTGCCGTTGTCGCTCGCGCAGCAGCGGATGTGGTTCCTCAACCGCTTCGAACCGGAATCGGCCGTCAACAACATCCCCGGGGCGATCCGGTTGACCGGCGTCCTGGACGTCGAGGCGCTGCGCTCCGCGGTGGTCGACGTGCTCGGCCGGCACGAGTCGCTGCGGACGATCTACCCGGACGTCGACGGTGTGGGCTACCAGCAGGTGCTGCCGGTGGACGAGGTGGTGCCCGACCTGACGCCGGTCCCGGTGGCCGAGTCCGATCTGATCGCCCGGGCCACCGAGATCGTCGGCACCGGCTTCGACGTGACGACGCAGGTCCCCTTCCGGACCCGGCTGTTCGCCGTCACCGAGACCGGGACCGCGGCCGAGCACGTGCTGGTGCTGGTCGTGCACCACATCGCCGCCGACGGTTTCTCGATGGGCCCGCTCACTCGCGACATCGTCTCGGCCTACGCGGCCCGCGCCGCCGGCGGCGAGCCGGGATGGGAGCCGCTGCCGGTCCAGTACGCCGACTTCGCGATCTGGCAGCGGGAGGTGCTCGGCTCGGAGGACGATCCGGAGTCGGTCATCTCCTCGCAGGTCGGTTTCTGGCGGGACACGCTTGAGGGTCTGCCCGAGCAGCTCGACCTGCCGGCCGACCGCCCGCGCCCCGCCGTCGCCACCAATCGTGGTGCCCTGCACGAGTTCACCATCGACGAGACGCTGCACGACCGCATCGTCACGCTCGCCCGCGAACGCAACGCGACCCCGTTCATGGTGGTGCACGCCGCGCTGGCGGTGCTGCTGGCGCGTCTGTCGGGCACCGACGACATCGCGATCGGTACTCCGGTGGCCGGTCGTGGCGACGCGGCGCTCGACGATCTGGTGGGCATGTTCGTCAACACCCTCGTGCTGCGCACCCGGGTCGAGGGCGGCGAGTCGTTCGAGCAGGTGCTCGGCCGGGTGCGCGGCGCCGACCTCGAGGCGTTCGGCCACGCCGACCTGCCGTTCGAACGACTCGTCGAGATCATCGACCCCGAGCGCTCCACCGCGCGTCACCCGCTGTTCCAGGTGATGTTGTCGTTCCAGAACCTCGAGACCGGCTCCCTCGAACTTCCGCGGCTGACCGTCGAGGCCGTCGACCTCGACATCGCGACCGCCAAGTTCGACCTCCAGTTCGTCGTCACCGAGACGCCGACCGCGACCGGTGCCGCCGAGTACTCGGTGGGCTTGGCCTACGCCACCGATCTGTTCGACACCCGCACGGTCGAGCGCGTCGCCGAGCGCTTCGTCCGTCTCCTCGATGCGGTCACCGGTGATCTCTCCGTCGCTATCGGTGATGTCGACCTGCTCGACGATGCCGAACGCGTGCAGGTCCTCGAGCAGTGGAACGACACCGGCCGCGCGCTCGACGACACCTCGACCCTCGTGGATCTGTTCGCCGAGCAGGTCCGGCGGTCGCCGGATGCGGTCGCGGTGGAGTTCGAGGGCGAGTCGCTGACCTACGGCGAGTTCTCGGAGCGCGTGAACCGTCTTGCGCGGCATCTGATCTCGCTCGGTGTCGGTCCCGACGCGCGGGTGGGTCTGGCGATGCGCCGCTCGCTGGATCTGCTCGTCGGTATGTACGCGGTCGTTACGGCCGGTGGTGCCTACGTGCCGATCGATCCGGATCAGCCCGAGGATCGCAACGGGTACATCCTCGACATCGCCGCGCCCGTGGTGGTGCTGAGCACCGAACGCGACGGATTCCGCGTACCGGGGGAGAGGTCCGTCCCGAGCCTGCTCGTCGACACCCTCGACCTGTCCGCGACGGCGTCCGGGCCGGTCACCGACGCCGAGCGGACGTCTCCGCTGCGGGCGTCGAACACCGCCTACGTCATCTTCACGTCCGGGTCCACCGGGCGCCCGAAGGGTGTGGCGGTGCCGCACGGCGCGATCGTCAACCGCCTGCGCTGGATGCAGCACGAATACCCGCTCACCGGCGCCGACGTGGTGCTGCAGAAGACCCCGTTCACCTTCGATGTGTCGGTGTGGGAGTTCTTCTGGCCCTTGCAGATCGGTGCCCGACTGGTGGTCGCCGTGCCGGACGGTCACCGCGATCCGCGGTACCTGGCCTCGGTGATCGAGCGGCGCGGCGTGACCGTCGTGCACTTCGTGCCGTCGATGCTGGCGGTGTTCGTCGCCGAAGCGTCGGCCGACGAACTCACTTCGCTCCGTCACGTCTTCGCCTCCGGTGAGGCGCTCCCGCCCGCACTGGCCGCACGCACGCGGGCACTGTTGTCCGATGCCGGCCTGCACAACCTCTACGGCCCCACCGAGGCAGCCGTGGACGTGACCTACCACGAGGCCACCGACGCCGACACGGTCTCCGTGCCGATCGGCGCCCCCGTGTGGAACACCCGCGTCTACGTCCTCGACGAGCGTCTCGCGCCCGTGCCCGTGGGGGTCGCGGGAGAGCTCTATCTCGCGGGAGCTCAGCTCGCCCGCGGGTACATGCAGCGCCCCGACCTCACGGCCGAACGCTTCGTCGCCTCGCCGTTCGGCGACGGTGAGCGGCTGTACCGCACCGGCGACCTCGTGCGCTGGACGGAGGGCGCCGGCGAGCTCGACTACATCGGCCGCACCGACTTCCAGGTCAAGCTCCGCGGTCTGCGCATCGAACTCGGCGAGATCGAGACCGCGCTGCTCGTCCTCGACGAGGTCGACCAGGCCGTCGTGCTCGTCCGTCAGGACCAGCTCGTCGCCTACGTCGTCCCGCAGGCCGGTGCGACCTTCGATCAGGTGGCGGCTGGTGCGGCACTGTCCGCGCAGTTACCGGCCTACATGGTGCCCGCCACCTACGTGCTCCTCGACGCCATGCCGCTCGGTGCGTCCGGCAAGCTCGACCGCAAGGCACTGCCCGACCCGGTCTTCGAGGTCAAGGAGTTCCGCGCTCCCACCACCTCCACCGAGCAGGTCGTGGCGTCGATCTACTCCGAGGTCCTCGGTGTCGACCGCGTCGGCCTCGACGACGACTTCTTCGCGCTGGGCGGCAACTCGCTCATCGCCACCCAGGTGGTCTCCCGCATCGGTGCCGCGCTGAACGCCACCGTTCCGCTGCGCTTGCTGTTCGAGGCCTCCACCGTGGAAGAGCTTGCAGCACGCCTCGAACGCGGGGTCTCCGGCGGTCCGCGCCGGCCCCTCGTCGCCACCGAACGACCTGACCGGGTGCCGTTGTCGCTCGCGCAGCAGCGGATGTGGTTCCTCAACCGCTTCGAACCGGAATCGGCGGTCAACAACATCCCCGTGGCGATCGGCCTGTCGGGGGCACTCGACGCGGCGGCCCTGCAGGCCGCGGTCACCGACGTGCTCGGCCGGCACGAGTCGTTGCGGACGATCTACCCGGACGTCGACGGTGTGGGCTACCAGCAGGTGCTGCCGGTGGACGAGGTGGTGCCCGACCTGACGCCGGTCCCGGTGGCCGAGTCCGATCTGATCGCCCGGGCCACCGAGATCGTCGGCACCGGCTTCGACGTGACGACGCAGGTCCCCTTCCGGGCCCGGCTGTTCGCCGTCACCGAGACCGGGACCGCGGCCGAGCACGTGCTGGTGCTGGTCGTGCACCACATCGCGTCCGACGGTTTCTCGATGGGTCCGCTGACCCGCGACGTCGTGACGGCCTACGCGGCCCGCGTCTCGGGTGACGCCCCGCAGTGGGAGCCGCTGCCGGTGCAGTACGCCGACTTCGCCATCTGGCAGCGGGAGGTGCTCGGTTCGGAGGACGATCCGGAGTCGATCATCTCCTCGCAGGTCGCGTTCTGGCGGGAGACCCTCGCGGGTCTGCCCGAGCAGCTCGACCTGCCGGCGGACCGTCCGCGACCGGCGGTCGCGAGCTACCGCGGTGCCTCGCACCGGTTCGTCCTGGACTCCGAACTCCGTTCCGCCGTCCGCGATCTCGCCCGGCGCACCTCCACCACCGAGTTCATGGTCGTGCACGCGGCACTGGCGGTGCTGCTGGCGCGTCTGTCGGGCACCGACGACATCGCGATCGGCACCCCGGTGGCCGGTCGTGGCGACGCGGCGCTCGACGATCTGGTGGGCATGTTCGTCAACACCCTCGTGCTGCGCACCCGGGTGGAGGGCGGCGAGTCGTTCGAGCAGGTGCTCGGCCGGGTGCGCGGCGCCGACCTCGAAGCGTTCGGGCACGCCGACCTGCCGTTCGAGCGGCTCGTCGAGATCATCGACCCCGAACGGTCGACGGCACGGCACCCGCTGTTCCAGGTGCTCCTCGCGTTCCAGAACCTCGATGCCGGCTCCCTCGAGCTGCCCGGCCTGACCGTCTCGGCGCTCGATGTCGACGTGGCACTGGCGAAGTTCGACCTGCAGGTCACCGTCTCGGACGACGCCACCGCCGAGGGTTATCTCGTCGAATTGACTTATGCCACCGATCTGTTCGACGCCCGGACGATGGAGTCCTTCGCCGAGCGCCTGGCCCGGATCCTCACCGCGGTCGTGACCGAACCCGCACTCCCGGTCGGTGATGTCGCGCTGCTCGACGATGCCGAGCGCACCGATGTGCTCGCCACGTGGAACGCCACCGAGCACGCACTCGGCGACGCCGGGACCCTCGTCGATCTGTTCGCCGAGCAGGTCCGGCGGTCGCCGGACGCGGTCGCGGTGGAGTTCGAGGGCGAGACGCTGACCTACGGCGAGTTCTCCGAGCGTGTGAACCGTCTTGCACGACACCTGATCTCGCTCGGTGTCGGTCCCGACGCGCGGGTGGGTCTGGCGATGCGCCGCTCGCTGGATCTGCTCGTCGGTATGTACGCGGTCGTTACGGCCGGTGGTGCCTACGTGCCGATCGATCCGGATCAGCCCGAGGATCGCAACGGGTACATCCTCGACATCGCCGCGCCCGTGGTGGTGCTGACCACCGAACGCGACGGATTCTCCGTGCCGGCCACGGCATCGGTGCCGTCGCTCGCGATCGACACCCTCGACCTGTCCGCGACACCGGCCGAGCCGGTCACCGACGCCGACCGCGTCGCGCCGTTGCGGCCGTCGAACACCGCGTACTCGATCTTCACCTCCGGTTCGACGGGACGCCCGAAGGGTGTGGCGGTCGCCCATGCCTCGGTCGTCAACCAGATCCGGTGGATCACCACCGAATACGGGATCGGCCCCGACGATGTGGTGCTGCAGAAGACCCCGTTCACCTTCGACGTGTCGGTGTGGGAACTCTTCGGCACCCTCGCCGTCGGTGCGCGCATGGTGATCGCGGTCCCGGACGGGCACCGCGACCCCGCCTATCTCGGCACCGTCATCCGCGAGCGCGCGGTGACGGCGACCTCCTTCGTCCCGTCGATGCTCGCGGTGTTCGCCGCGTCGGTGTCGCCCGACGACTGCGCGTCGCTGCGCACCGTGCTCGTCGCCGGTGAAGCCTTCCCGCTGTCGGTGGCCGAGCAGTTCTCCCGGAGCAGCGACGCCGAGCTCCACAACCTCTACGGCCCCACCGAGGCCACGGTGCACGCCACCGCCCGCCCGGTCGCAGGAACGACGGGTGGTTCCGTCGCGATGGGCGCTCCGGTGTGGAACACCCGCGCCTACGTGCTCGACTCGCGACTGTCGCCGGTTCCCGCCGGTGTCGTGGGAGAGTTGTATCTCGCGGGCGTGCAGGTGGCGCGCGGTTACGTCGGCCGCCCCGATCTGACCGCCGAGCGTTTCGTCGCCTCGCCCTTCGGCGAGGGTGAACGTCTGTACCGCACGGGCGACCTCGTGCGCTGGAGCAACGACCGCAGCGGAGATCTCGAGTACCTCGGCCGCACCGACTTCCAGGTCAAGCTCCGCGGTCTGCGTATCGAGCTCGGGGAGATCGAGACCGCGCTGCTCGACCACACCGGGGTGTCGCAGGCCGCCGCGCAGGTGCGCCGCGATCAGCTCGTCGCCTACGTGGTCCCGGCCCCGAACACGACCTTCGACCGCGACGCCGCGCAGGCCGCGCTGAGCGCGGTGCTCCCGGCCTACATGGTGCCGTCGCAGTTCGTGGTCCTCGACGAGATGCCGCTCGGCAGCTCGGGCAAGGTCGACCGGAAGGCGCTGCCCGACCCGGTCTTCGAGGCTCGCGGCTTCCGTGCACCCACGACCCCGGTCGAGGAGGTCGTCGCCGGCGTGTTCGCCGACGTCCTCGGTGTCGACCGTGTCGGGCTCGACGACGACTTCTTCGCCCTCGGCGGCAACTCGCTCATCGCGACGCAGGTCGTCGCGCGCCTCGGTTCCGAACTGGGAACCGTTGTGCCCGTTCGTGTCCTGTTCGAGGCGCCCGGCGTAGCCGCTCTCGCCGCCCGCGTCGAGCAGAGCGAGGCCCAGGGCCGCACGCCGCTCGTCGCACAGGAACGTCCCGAGCGGGTCCCACTGTCGCTCGCGCAGCAGCGCATGTGGTTCCTCAACCGCTTCGACACCGAATCGTCGGTCAACAACATCCCGGTCGCGGTCCGCCTGACCGGGGCGCTCGACCTCGACGCGTTGCGGGCAGCGGTCCAGGATCTGCTCGCCCGGCACGAGGTGCTCCGCACGGTCTATCCGGAAGTGGACGGACGTCCCTATCAGCTGATCCTCCCGGTCGCGGAGGCCGCGCCCGACATCGACGTCGAATCGGCCACCGAGGACGACCTGCTGCAGAAGGTGGCGGCGGTCGTCTCCCGCGGGTTCGACGTCACCACCGAGATCCCGTTGCGCGCACGATTGTTCGAGCTCTCCGAGCGCGATCACGTGCTCGTGTTCGTCGTCCACCACATCAGCGCCGACGGCTGGTCCATCTCGCCGTTGACCCGCGACGTGATGACGGCCTACATGTCCCGCGCCGAGGGGCAGGTTCCCGGTTGGGCACCGCTGCCCGTGCAGTACGCCGATTTCGCGATCTGGCAGCGCGACGTGCTCGGCGACGAGGACGATGCCGCGAGTCTGCTCGCGGCGCAGGCCGACTTCTGGAAACGCACCCTCGCCGGGCTTCCGGACGAGCTGAACCTGCCGATGGACCGGCCGCGTCCGGCGGTGCAGTCGTTCGCCGGTGGCATGGTCGGATTTACGATCGATGCGGATACGCACCGCGGTCTCGCGGCGCTCGCGCGGCGGACCGGCACGACGATGTTCATGGTCGTGCACACCGCGCTCGCGGTGTTCCTCGCGCGGATGGCCGACACCGACGACGTCGCGATCGGCACGCCTATCGCGGGTCGCGGTGAGGCCGAGGTCGACGACCTGATCGGCATGTTCGTCAACACCCTCGTGCTGCGCAGCCGGGTGGACACGGGTGAGGGCTTCTCCGACCTGCTCGCACGGGTGCGCGAGGCCGACCTCGAGGCGTTCGCTCATGCCGACATCCCGTTCGAGCGGCTCGTGGAGATCATCGACCCCGAACGGTCGACGGCACGCCACCCGCTGTTCCAGGTGGTCCTGTCGTTCCAGAATTTTCGTGAGGCAGCGCTCGAACTTCCGGGCCTGACGGTCTCAGGAGTCCCGTTCGACGTCGACACTGCGAAGTTCGATCTCTCGCTCATACTGCGTGAGCAGTACGACGAGGAGGGCGAGCCCGCCGGCATCGGAGCCGAGTTCTCCTACGCGACGGCCCTGTTCGATCGGCGGACCGTGGAGGAGTTCGCGCGCAGGTTCTCGATGTTGCTCACTGGCGCGTTGGACACTCCGGAGGCGCCCGTCGGCGACCTGGCGATCCTCGACGTGGATGAGTTCGACCGCCTCATCCACGTCCGCGGTGGTCACGTGACCACTGGAGGAAGTTTCAGCGATATCCTCACGCGGGGGGGCGCGATGGATCCCGACGCCGTGGCAGTGCGGTACGAGGGACGGTCGATCACCTACCGCGAACTCGACGAAACCTCGTCGCGACTGGCCCGCTTGCTCATCGAGCGTGGTGCCGGACCGGAGAACTTCGTGGCCGTGTCCTTCCCCCGTTCGTACGAGATGGTGCTCAGCGTGTGGGCGATCGCGAAGACCGGCGCCGCGCACCTGCCCGTCGACCCGACCTATCCGGACGACCGCGTGCGCTACATGCTCGACGACTCCGGGGCCACCCTGGGCATCACGTCGTCCGAGTTCGTCGGCGGACTGCCCGACGACGCGGAATGGCTGCTGATCGACGACCCGGCGTTCGCCGCCGACGTCGAATCCCGCTCCGCCGCACCGATCACCGACGCCGACCGGGTACGCCCGATCCGGGTTCACCACCCGGCCTACCTGATCTACACCTCGGGGTCGACCGGCAAGCCCAAGGGCGTCGTCGTCACCCACGCCGGCCTCGGCGGTGTGGTCGACACTGCTGCCGATCTCTACCATCTCCGTGCAGGGCACCGCTCCCTGCACATCTGTTCGCCGAGCTTCGACCCATCGGTGCTCGAGTGGACAGCCACGTTCTCCAGCGGTGCCACTCTGGTGATCGTGCCGGCAGGGATCATCGGCGGGCCGGATCTCGCCGAGTTACTGCGGGCGGAGGGGGTGACACATGTGACGATCACTCCGGCCGTGCTGGGCACCATGGATCCGACCGGCCTCGACAGTGTGGAAACGATCTGTGTCGGCGGCGACGTCACCACGCCCGAACTGCTCGCGCAATGGGCGGCGGGACGGAGGTACTTCAACGGCTACGGCCCGACCGAGGCGACCATTATGACTACCTTCGGTAGGCTCCAGCCGGGACGGCCGATCACCATCGGTAGTCCTACACACGGAGTGTCGGCCCTGGTGCTCGACTCGCGTCTGCGTCCCGTGGCCGCCGGTATGGCGGGTGAGCTCTACGTGGCCGGCCGGGCACTCGCCCGCGGATACCACCGCCGCAACGCGCTGACCGCCGAGCGGTTCGTCCCCAACCCCTACGGCGAACCCGGCGACCGCATGTACCGCACCGGCGACGTCGTCCGGTGGCGGCCCGTCGAGGACCGGCTCGAGATCGAGTTCGTCGGCCGCAGCGACTTCCAGGTCAAGGTGCGCGGTTTCCGCATCGAACTCGGTGAGATCGACGCGGTCCTCAGCGCACACGAGTCCGTGAACTGGGCGACGACGGTGGGGCGGTCCACCCCGTCCGGTGCGACCGTCCTCGCGTCCTACGTGCTGCCCGTCCGCGGCCGCACGATCGACACCGCGGAGTTGACGGAATTCGTGTCGCGATCGTTGCCGCCGCACATGGTGCCGTCGGCGATCGTGGTGCTCGACGAGGTGCCGCTGACCCCGGTGGGCAAGCTCGATCGTGATGCTCTGCCGGAGCCGGTGATCGAAGAGCGCGAGTACCGAGCTCCCGCTACGCCGTACGAGGAGATCGTGGCACGGACATACGCAGAGGTGTTGGGCGTGCCCCGGGCTGGGGTGGACGACGACTTCTTCACTCTCGGGGGCAACTCGCTGATCGCCACGCGGGTGGCGGCGCGGATTTCCAAAGCGCTCGGTGTGCGGGTCACCGTGCGCGAACTCTTCGAATCCTCCACTGTGGCGGGACTCGCTGCCGTGGTCGAGTCTCTCGCCGGGGGGGATCGCATACCTTTGGTGCCAGGCCCTCGTCCCGAGACGATTCCACTATCCTTCGCGCAACAGCGCATGTGGTTCCTGAATCGCTTCGATTCGGCCTCGGCGGCGAACAACATCCCCGTCGCACTGCGTCTGCGCGGGACACTCGACGCCGATGCGCTCGGTGCCGCGGTCGCGGATCTTGTCGAACGACATGAACCCCTTCGGACGATCTATCCGGACCGCGACGGTGTGGGCAGCCAGTTGGTCCTGCCTGTCTCGAAGGCTATCCCGGTGTTACGAGTCGAGGAGGTCCAGAGCTCGGAGATCGAAAGTCGAGTGATCCATGCAGTGATGACGGGATTCGATATCACCGTCGAAGTGCCCTGGCGACTAGAACTCTTACGGACGGGCGACGAGTACGTTCTGATCATCGTGGTCCATCACATCGCTGCCGACGGTGCGTCGATGGAGCCGTTCGTGCGTGATCTCGTCACCGCCTACCTCGCCCGTAGGGCGGGGGCGGTGCCCGGCTGGGAACCACTCGCCGTGCAGTATGCGGACTTCACCCTGTGGCAGCGGTCCGTCCTGGGCGACGAGGATGATCCGGATTCGACGATCTCGAAAGACATCGCCTACTGGACATCGGTTCTTGCGGATCTACCGGATCGTCTCGAACTGCCCACCGACCGGCCACGCCCGGCCGGGGCGTCGGGCCGCGGGGCGGTCGTCGAGTTCGAGATCGACCCGGCCCTGCACGAGGCCGTCGTCGAACTCGGCCGGGCCGCGGGATGTTCGCCCTTCATGGTCTTCCACGCGGCCTTCGCCGTTCTATTGTCCCGGATCTCGGGTGCGAACGACATCGCGATCGGCACCCCGGTCGCGGGCCGCGGCGAGCAGGCGCTCGACGATCTGATCGGCATGTTCGTCAACACACTCGTGCTGCGGACCACCGTCACTCCCGAGCGGACGTTCGCCGACGTCCTGCGCGAGGTCCGCGCCTCGGACATCGACGCGTTCGCCCACGCCGACCTGCCCTTCGAGCGGCTCGTGGAGGTCCTCGACCCTGTTCGTTCCGCTGGTCACCATCCGCTGTTCCAGGTGGCCCTGTTCTTCCAGAACATGGAGCGACCCGACCTCGCCCTGCCCGGACTGGACGTCGAGCCGGTGGATCTCGGTGGCAGCATCGCCAAGTTCGATCTGCAGCTCACCGTCGGACCGCGAGAGGTCGAGGGACGTCCCGCCGGTATGGATGCCCAGTTCACCTATGCCACGGACCTTTTCGACGAGACGACGGTGCGGTCGCTCGCCGCCCGTCTCGTGACGGTCCTCGAATCGCTCACCGGCGACGTCGAGATGGTCGTCGGTGACGTCGACCTGCTGGCCGCGCCGGAGCGACACGCGCTCACCGTCGAGGTGAACGCCACCGAGCGACCGGTCGATGCGCAGACCCTGCTCTCGCGCTACCGCGCGCAGGTCGCCTCGACCCCGGACTCCACCGCAGTCGTCTTCGGCGACGACGCCCTCACCTATACGGAGTTCGACGCGCGGGTCAACCGCCTCGCCCGTCACCTGATCTCGGTCGGTGTCGGACCCGAATCGCTTGTCGCGCTGGGTATCCGGCGCTCGATCGATCTGGTCGCCGCCATGTACGCGGTCGTCACGGCGGGCGGGGCCTACGTGCCGCTCGACCCCGACCACCCGGCCGACCGGATCAGCCACATCCTCGACACCGCACGACCGGTGTGCGTGCTCAGCACCACCGCCGACGCCGGGGATCTCCCGGCCGGGGTCGAGACGATCCTCGTCGACGACCCGGCTCTGCCCGACCATCCGGCAGAGCCCGTGCGCGAGGACGAACTGCGGGGCACCGTCCAGGCCGCCTCACCGGCCTACGTGATCTTCACGTCCGGATCCACCGGACGTCCGAAGGGTGTGTCCGTCCCCCACGAGGCGATCGTCAATCAGCTCGAGTGGATGGCCGCGGAGTACGACATCTCGCCCGGCGACGTGTACCTCCAGAAGACCGCCACGACCTTCGACGTGTCGCTGTGGGGTTACTTCCTGCCGCTGCGCACCGGCGGTACGCTCGTCGTCGCGACCCACGACGGTCACCGCGACCCGGCCTACGTGGCCGACGCGATCGTCCGGTACGGCGTCACGCTCACCGACTTCGTCCCGTCCATGCTCACCGTCTTCGCCGCCCACGCCCCGGCGGGTAGCTGCGCCGGCCTGCGCCACGTCTTCGTCATCGGCGAGGCCCTCCCGCCGGAGACCGTGACGGCCTTCCGGCGTCTCGGTGACGCGGCGGTCCACAACCTCTACGGCCCCACCGAGGCCGCGGTCTCGGCGACCTACTGGGGCGCCGAGGACGGCGACCATTCCGTGCCGATCGGCGTTCCCGAAGCGAACGTGCAGGTATACGTGCTGGATTCGCGTCTGCGTCCCACCCCGGTGGGAACCCCGGGCGAGCTGTATCTCGGTGGCGTGCAACTCGCGCGCGGCTACGAGAAGCGCCCCGACCTCACGTCCGACCGGTTCGTCGCGAGTCCCCTCGGGGTGCGGGGAAGCAGGATGTACCGCACCGGCGATCTCGTGCGGTGGCGCCGCATCGCCGACGGTGCCCTCGTCCTGGACTATCTCGGCCGCACCGACTTCCAGGTCAAGTTCCGCGGTCAGCGCATCGAACTGGGCGAGATCGAGACGGCGCTGCTCGGCTGCGCCGAGGTGAGCCAGGCCGTCGCGCTCGTCGTGCCGACACCGACCGGTGAGCAGCTGGTCGCCTACGTCGTGCCGGCACCCGGGCACACTGTCGACAAGGCGGTCCTGCTCGACGCCGTGCGTAGCGTCCTGCCGTCGTACATGGTGCCGTCGGCGGTCGTCGTGCTCGATGCGTTCCCGCTCAACACCAGCGGCAAGCTCGACCGCAAGGCCCTGCCGGAGCCCGTCTTCGAGGTCCGCGAATTCCGCGCTCCCCGTAGCCCGATCGAGGAGATCGTCGCGAACGTCTATGCCGAGGTGTTAGGCGTACCCCGCGTCGGTGTCGACGACGACTTCTTTGAGCTGGGCGGAAACTCACTGATCGCAACTCGAGTGGTAAGTCGCCTACGCGAGAAGATCGGTGTCGAGGTTCGAGTCCAATGGCTCTTTGCCGAAACCACCGTCGAGGCGCTGGCACAGCGGATCGCGTTCGATCTCGATAGCGGGGAAGCGTTCGATCCGTCGGACGACAATTCGATGCAGATCCTGTTGCCGCTTCGGACTCGTGGTAGCGGCAAGGCGCTCTTTTGTGTGCATCCTCTGTACGGTTTGGCATGGACGTATTCGGGTCTGACCCATTTTGTGCGCGACCGTCCTGTCTATGGCGTCCAATCCCGGATTCTGTCGGAGGACGGTTACCGACCTAAGTCCCTCGCCGAGATGACCGCCCGCTATGTGGAGGAGATCAGGATTGTGCAACCCGAAGGGCCCTATCATCTGATGGGCTGGTCGCTCGGTGGCGTGCTCGCTCACGAAATGGCTGTCCGTCTTCAGGGGGAGAACGAACAGGTTGGGAGTCTGACAATGCTCGACAGCCGACTGAACCTGAAGGTGGGGGATTTCCGGGACACCATTCGTGACGAGCTCGCCCAGATCGGCGTCGTCCTTGAGGATGGGGACAACGTGATGGCATTGTCCGACGAACACCTGGAAAAGTTGTGGGAGATGATCCCGCAGGAGATGTTCGCCCTCTCTCCCGAGCGGTTTCGAGACCTGTACGAAGGTGCGCTCCATTCCGCCGAGCTCATCGCCTCGCATACTCCGGGTGTTTTCGAGGGGGATCTGCTCTACTTCACCGCTGCGGATCATTCGCCGAACCAGGACGATGTCGAGCAGCAGTGGTCACATCTTGTGACCGGCAGCATCAAGGACGTTCCGGTCGGTTGCGTCCACGGGGCGATGATGACGCCGGAGTCGCTCGCGGCGATCGGCCCTGTACTCGACGAGTACCTGAGAAGGAAGCAGATGTAACGAGTTGCTTCCGCATCCCGACGCATGTAACTGTACGAAACCTGTAATCAGGTAGGTTCCGTTCGTCACCGTCGAACCCGACGCCGACAACCGCTGCCCAACTCGAAAAGGTGAGAGAACCGTATGAAGCATCCGATGCGAGGATCCGGACGACTTCGTGTATTGACCGTTGGCGCGGCATGCGCAGTTTTTTCGGCGGCGTTGTCGTTCGCTCCGGCAATCGCACAGCCGGCGGACCCGGTGGTAGAGAGCCAGCAACCGCTCCAGTCGGTAACCAGTGAAAACGGTTCGAAGATCACTCGTATCGAGAAGTACGATGACCAGCAGCTGCTGGTCTACGTGTACTCCGCTTCAATGGACAAGGAGATCCTGCTCGACGTCTGGCGTCCGGCCGACACGAGCGAGCCGCGCCCGACGCTGTACCTCCTCAACGGCGCCGGCGGCGGCGAGGACAGTGCCACCTGGCGTTTCCGTACCGACGCGATCGAGTTCTTCAAGGACAAGAACGTCAACGTCGTCTCGCCGGTCGGCGGAAAGTGGAGCTACTACACCGACTGGAAGAACGAGGACCCGGAGCTCGGCGTCAACAAGTGGGAGACCTTCCTTACGAAGGAGGTCCCGCCGCTGATCGACGCCGCGCTCGGCACCAACGGCGTCAACGCGATCGCCGGTCTGTCGTCCTCGGGTACGTCCGTCCTGCAGCTGCCCATCGCTGCTCCCGGCCTGTACCAGGGCGTCGCGGCCTACAGCGGGTGCGCGCAGACCTCCGACCCGATCGGTCAGCAGTTCGTCAAGCTCGTCGTCGAGACCTGGGGTGGCGGCGACACCCGCAACATGTGGGGCGAGCTCGACGATCCGGCCTGGGTCGAGAACGATCCCTACGTGCACGCCGAGGAGCTGCGCGGACTCGATCTGTACATCTCCAACGGCACCGGCCTGCCCGGACGTTACGACACCCTGGCCGGCCCCGAAATCGACGGTGAGGTCGACGTGCTCGCCAACCAGATCATCGTCGGCGGTGTCATCGAGGCTGCGACCAACTACTGCACGCACAACCTCCGTGGCCGCCTCGACCAGCTGGGCATCCCCGCCACCTACAACTTCCGCGACTCCGGCACCCACTCGTGGGGTTACTGGCAGGACGACCTCAAGGATTCGTGGCCCGTCCTCGAGAAGGCACTCGGTCTGACTTCGTAAGTCCGGCCGGTCCGTCGCGACCAGGTGTGAGAAGGCCCCTCTTCGCCAGGGGGGTTCACATGATCGTCGCAACACTCTCAACGAGAGGTTGCGACGATCATGTCGTTTACGGAGGACTGCGACCGGTTCGGTGACCAACTGGCACGACTGATCGATGCCGGGATTCCGGTCAAGGAGGCCGCGGCCGCATTCGGGCTGCCCCGACAGCGGTGTTACGCGATTTTGAGGGCGATCGGCCGGCCGGCGGGTAGATCCCGTGGCCGGGCCGGCACCGCCGACCCTGCGCTGATCGTGTCTGTCTACAACGAGACCGGTTCGATCACCCGGGCGGCGAAGGCCTCGAAGGTGGCGCATTCGGTGGCCCGCCGGATCCTGGTCGACGAGGGACTGGTCCGCACAGGGAAGATCTCGCCGAAGGGCAAACCCGAAGCCAAGCGTCGTTGTCTGGAGTTGATCGCAGCCGGGTGGTCGGCCAGACGAGCAGCCCGTGAGGTCGGGGTCAACGAACGCACCGCACGGGACTGGCGGCAGGGGATCCGGCGTTCGAACAGCAAGCGGATTCACCCCGATGGGCGGGTCGTGGATTACCACCACGGAACCGTCTACACACAGTCTGTGACCAGTGCGACCAGAGTGACCTGCGATGACAGCGGACGGCCGGCGATCAGCGACCGGTATCTGTCGACCGAGGACCGGATCGCGATCGCCGACGGCCTGCTCGTCGAGGATTCGTTGCGGGCCATCGCCGCTCGGATCGGCAAGAACGTCTCGACCGTCTCGCGGGAGGTTCGTCGGCACAGCATCGAGGGCAGGTACCTGCCGTATCAGGCCGATCGAGCCGCCGCTGCCGCCCGGGCGCGGCCCAAGCAGTCCAAACTGGTGGTGAACACGGTCCTGCGGGCAGCGGTCGAGGAAGGCCTGTCCCGGAAGTTGTCGCCGGAGCAGATCTCGCACCGTCTGCGCCGGGATCATCCCGACGACGAAAGTATGCGGGTGAGCCACGAAACGATCTATCAAGCCCTCTACTTCCAAGCTCGAGGTGGGCTCAAAAAGCACGTGCAACAGGCACTTCGGACAGTAGTGCCCCATAGAGTGGTGTAACTCGGTGGCCGAGATCGTCTGCGATTCCGTGTTGTGCACGGGTGTAGAGCGGCCACCGTGTGATCCTTCGAGTCAACCTTCTACCGAATCCTCGAACGGAGTCATCACGATGACCGCACCTCATATTGTCGACCCTGCAGGCCTGCTTGGCCAAGCCCTCGCCGACGCGTCGCCGGATCTGATGCGCGAGCTACTGCAGACCATGATCAACGCATTGCTCTCCGCCGATGCCGACGCCGTGTGCGGCGCCGAGTGGAACGCCCGCTCGGAACAGCGCACCAACCACCGCAACGGCTACCGCCACCGGCCCCTGGATACCCGGGTCGGCACCGTCGACGTCGCCGTCCCGAAGCTGCGCTCGGGCAGCTACTTCCCCGAGTGGCTGCTCGAGCGCCGCAAGCGAGCCGAGTCCGCGCTGATCACCGTCGTAGCCGACTGCTATCTGGCCGGGGTGTCTACCCGCCGGATGGACAAGCTGGTCAAGACCCTGGGTATCGACTCGCTGTCCAAGTCGCAGGTCTCACGCATGGCCCAGGACCTGGACGAGCAGGTCGCCGCGTTCCGGCACCGCCGCCTGGACGAGGCCGGGCCGTTCACCTTCGTCACCGCCGATGCGTTGACGATCAAGGTCCGCGAGAACAAGCAGGTCGTCAAGGCTTCCGTGCTGCTGGCCACCGGCGTCAACGGCGACGGCCACCGCGAGGTGCTGGGCATACAGGTCGCCACCAGTGAGACCACGGCCTCGTGGAACACCTTCTTCGCCGACCTGGTTGCCCGCGGCCTGGGCGGGGTGCGGCTGGTGACCTCCGATGCCCACGCCGGGCTCATCGAGGCGATCGCGGCGAACCTGCCCGGCGCCGCGTGGCAACGCTGCCGCACCCACTACTCGGCGAACCTCATGGCCGTGTGCCCCAAGTCCATGTGGCCGGCCGTGAAGGCGATGCTGCACAGCGTCTACGACCAGCCCACCGCGGAGGCGGTCAACGCGCAATTCGACCGGCTGCTGGAGTACGCCGAGCACCGGCTGCCCGAGGTCGCCGACCACCTCGGCGACGCCCGCGAAGACCTGCTCGCCTTCACCGCATTTCCCGACGACGTGTGGCGACAGATCTGGTCCAACAACCCCATATCGGTTAACCGGCCCTCCCACGACACGATCACGGTTGCAGCGTGAGGTCCTGAGCCGACGACCGGTTGAGGCGCATGCTGGCGGTGTCGGCTCCGATCGAAAGGCGGCGGACAATGACCGTTCGGGTGCGCATCAGCAGCAACGGGCATGTGATCGACGGCCAATGGGAAGGATGCGCAGCAGCAAACGCGTTCCTGACGCATCTGGCCGGACGCGGATTCAGTTCGGCAACGGTGCGGGCATATGCGTTCGACGTGCTCAATCTGGCCCGATTCCTGCTCGATCGCGACCTCACGGTGGCTGCGGTGACGCCGGTGACGGTGTTCGAGTGGGTCGACTGGCAGAACGTGCACCGCAAACCCCGCCCAGGCATGGCGACACGAGGTGATCGGGGCACTGCGGCATCGACGATCAACCGACGAGTCGCGGCGATACGCGCATTGTTCGAATACCTGGTGATGACCGGGATACGCACCGAAAATCCGGTGCCCTCACCGCGGCGCGGACAGGGACTGCGACCACCAGCGCGAGGACTGCTCGGACACCTCGGGCCGGGCCGACCCCGAGCCGGAGGCAGGCTGGTACGCCAACCGCGGCTACTGCCCGAGTCCCTCGACGCCGACGCGATCGAGCAGTTTGCGGCGTCGCTGCGCACCCATCGGGATCGAGCGATGTTGTGGGCGATGCTGTTCGGCGGGCTGCGCAACGCCGAGGTGCGATCCCTGCGGTTGGCAGACGTCGATTTCGGCCAGCGACGACTCCGGGTGCTCGGCAAAGGCTGCAAGGAACGGGTGGTGCCGGTCGATGCGGTGTTCTTCACCGAACTGTCGGCCTATCTGCGCCTCGAACGGCCACCGGGGTTGGCGACCGAGGAGTGTTTCGTGGTGCTGCGCGGCCCCACCGCGGGGGCGCCGGTGACCGAGGCGGGACTGCGGTCGCTGTTCCGGCGGCACCGGGACCTCTCCGGTGCGACGAGGGTGCGTCCGCACCGATTGCGCCACACCTACGGCACCGAACTCGCTGCCGCCGGAATCGATCTGATGGTGCTGCGAGAATTGATGGGGCATGTGTCTCCGGACACCACTGCCGAATATGTGCATTTGTCGGTCGAGCAGCTCGCCGCCGAATACGGCGCGGCCCGCGCCAGTCTCGCCGGAACACGACAATGAGCACCGCGGTGGTTGCGACGGTCGTCCTGCCGGCCGGACCGGGTGCGGTGCTCACCGACTACCTCGAGCACGTCGCCAGCCTCGGGCTCAGCGACAGGTCGGTGCGCGCTCGCACCCTCATCGCGACCACCTTCCTCACCACGCATCCGGACTTGCGGGACTGGATGACCCGACCCGCTGCCGACCGGCTGGCCGAACTACGCCGCACCGGGGCCTGGCCACTGCTGTGTCACCTCATCGGACGCGGCAACCTGCGGCTCGACCTCGAACTCGCGGCCGTCAAGAACCTCACCGGACTCGGCCGGGCCGTCGAGGACCGCGACCCGGACGGGTTCGCCGCGGTCCGGGCCGCCGGCCTGGTTTTGGGGTGGACACCGCAATGGGTCGAGACCGTCCTCGGCGAGTGCCTGGCGGTGCTGCTCGCCTGGCACGGCGGTTCCGTCAGCGGTGTGAGCGCCGAGACCGTCGGCGAGTTCGACGCCGCATTGGCTGCCACACAGTCAATCCCGGATACATCGAAACGCGCCTACCGCAACCGTATCGCGGGACTGCGACAAATGCTGTTTCAGGCCCGCATCGTCGACACCCCACCACGGCGCCGACCGTGGGCCCGCACCTACGCCCAACGCTTCGCCGACGCCCCGATGGCCGATCCGATCCGCGAGGCCCTGTTGCGTTACGTCACCGTCCGGGCATCGGTGCTCCGCCCGAAATCGGCCGAATCGCTGATCAACGACCTGCTGCCGTTCGCGGACTACCTCACCACCAACCATCCCGAGGTCACCTCCCTCGAGGATCTCGACCGCAGTCACATCGAGGGCTTCCTCGTCTGGAATCGCACCCGCACCTGGCGTGGGCAACGCGCCGCTGCCGGGGCCGGGCGCATCATCTCCAAGGCCGTGATCCAATCGACGGTACTGAGCGTGCGCAACCTGCTCGAGGACATCACCGAATGGGGCTGGGAGCAGGCCCCACCGCGCCGTCTGGTCTTCGCCGCCGACGTCCCGAAACTCGACCAACCGCTTCCGCGGGCATTGCCGCCCGACATCGATGCTGCGGTGATGAATGCGGTTTCCCAGCTGGATGATTCGTTCGCTCGTATCGGGTTGACGGTGCTGCGCGGAGCCGGTCTGCGGGTCGGGGAGCTACTGGATCTCGAGCTCGGCAGCGTCATCGATTACGGCCCGGCCGGGACCTGGCTCAAGGTTCCGTTGGGCAAGCTCGCCACCGAACGCATGGTCCCGCTCTCGGCGACCACTATCGCCGCGTTGGACGAGTGGACCGGCGGGCGTGGTATCTGTCGGCCATTGCCGCATCCCCGCACCGGAGAGTTGACCGATTTCCTGTTCGTCGCACACGGCCGCCGTCTCAGCCAGACCCGGCTGCGCAACGGTCTGCTCGCTGCCGTCGAGGCTTGCGGACTGCGTGGGGCCGGGGGTGCGCCGTTGGTGGTGACCCCGCATCAGCTGCGGCATACTTGGGCCACCGAACTCGCCAACGCCGGGATGAGCCTGCAGGCGTTGATGGCGTTGCTCGGGCATGTCACTCCGCAGATGACTTTGCGTTACGCCACTTTGGCTTCACCGACGTTGCGGGATGCCTATGACCAGGCGATGGGCAAGATGCGGCGGCGGTTCACGCTCACTCCGGTCGGCAAACCGATCGTCCCCGACGCGGTGAGTTGGCTCGGCAGTGAGATGCTCAAAACGCGTGTTGCCCACGGTTACTGTTCCCGTCACGAGAGCGCGGGTGCGTGTCCCTATGCCAACATCTGCGAGACCTGCGACAACTTCGTCACCGGACCTGAGTTCCGCGGCGCGCTCGAGGCGCAACGCACCGACATCCAGGCTCTCGAGGTCGATGCTCGTGACCGTGGATGGCCCGATGAAGCTGCCCGGCATCATCGTGTCGCTGAGGCGTTGACCGACCACTTGCAGCGTCTCGATCGCTGATTCGATGTGAGATCAGGGTTGATCTCATCCCTGAGGGCCGGATAACCGAGCGGCTCAACCGCGAGATCCGCCGCCGCACCGACGTCGTGGGCATCTTCCCCAACCGGGATGCCATCGTCCGCCTCATCGGCGCCGTCCTGGCCGAGCAGACCGACGAATGGGCCGAAGGCCGCCGATACCTCGGCCTAGAAGTGCTCAGCCGCTGCCGGCTCACCCTGACCACCAACACCGACACCAGCCAGGCGACGGAGGTGAGCACCGATGAACTGATGCAACTACCCGCCTGACCACCAACGAAGGATCAAAAACGAGTTACACCACTACCAGGGGCTTGACCCTTCGGACCGGACGGGCGAGACGTAAACCGCACCGCGCGGACGGTCAGCGGTATCAGCGATTCACCGATCCGATGGTGATGATCAGTGACCGGCCCGCCGAGGTCGCCGACCGTGCGGTGCCCGGACACTGGGAGGGCGATTTGATCACCGGTGAGCTGAACAAGACCGCGATCGGCACCCTCGTCGAACGCACCACCCGTTACACGATGTTGCTGCACCTGCCGAACGGGCACGACGCCGAATCCGTGCGGGACGCGCTCATCGCCGCGATGAAAGACCTGCCCGCGCATCTTCGTGGCTCGCTGACCTGGGATCAGGGCGCCGAGATGGCCCGGCACAAACAGTTCGGTATCGCCGCCGATATGGCCGTGTACTTCTGTGACCCGGCCAGCCCCTGGCAACGCGGCACCAACGAGAACACCAACGGACTGCTGCGGCAGTATTTCCCCAAGGGCACCGATCTGAGTGTCTACAGCCCGGCGGACCTCGAGTGTTTGGGACGCCTTTCGGAAAGCGCGGTTCTGATGATCGGGTAGCGGTCGGACGGGCATCGGATAGCGGCATCTGCCCGTCCGACCGCTGGGCCGCTATGGCGTTGCCGTGGCGAGGTGCCGTCTCATGTTCGGGCCGTCGAGGGCGATGATCTCGGCGCCGGCGACGATCCGGTTGAGGATCGATTCGGCGATGACCGCGTCTTGGAGCGACTTGTACCAATCTGGCGGATCGAACTGCGAGGTCACCAGCGTCGAGCCCCGCCCTTCCCGAGCGGCAAGGATGTTGAGCAGCTCCGCCGCGGTGTGCGGAGCCACCGGCGTGGTCAGGAAGTCATCGAGAACCAGCAGGTCGCAGTTGTGCAGATCAGTGAGGAAGTCCAGCCTGCGCTGCGAGGTCGGCTCCAGCACGGCGAGCCGGTTGGCCAGGTCGTCGAGCCGGAAGAACCTCGCGGTGTAGTACTTTCGGCACGCGGCATTGAGCAGCGCCTGGGCGAGGTAGGTCTTGCCCACGCTGGACTGGCCGAGCACGACGAGATTGCGGGTGGCGTCGATCCATTGACAGCTGGAAAGTCGTGCGATTAGCTCGCGGTTGACGTTGCGGTCAGGCAGGTAGCGGATCTCTTCTACGCAAGCATCAGGGTTTGGCGATCTGGAGGCCTTGAGTAGTTTCTGGGTCCGGCGTTCCTGCCTGGCCGTGATCTCTTTGTCCAGGGCGTGGAAGATCTTCTCCGAGAAGGTCCACTCGTCGCAGGCGGGATCGTTGGCCAAGTCGATGACGGTCTGGCCGAACGCGGTCATCCGCAACTGGGTGAACAGTGGCATGTCGGCGTCGGTGAGATGACGATCAGTCACTGCAGCTCCTCCCGCCCCGCGGTGCCGCTGCTCGGGCCTCCGGTGAGGACGGCGAGGCTGAACTGCTCCGGCCCGGCCAGATGCGCCCCGGTGGTATCTCGCCGATCCGGCGGTACCGCTACAGGCGTTGCGGTCGCCGGCGTCGTCGCTGCGGTCGTGGTGGTGGGTCGAGCGGCGGCCTGGGCCCTCAGGGCCGCCAGCTGCTGCTTGACGGCGGTGTAGCTGATCGCCCGGCGTGAGGTCTCGGAGACCAGCTGCCCGCAGGCCCGCTCGAGCAGCATCTTGTTGTCCCCGCGGGCCAGGGCGAGGATGTTCTGGCACGAGCGGTAGCCCTGAGCCTCGATCCGCTGGCGATCCAGGACCTCACTGATCGCGGCCACGGTGTGCGGTCCGATCTTGTGGGCCTGGCGCACGAAATACGCCCGCGACCACAGGTCCGATGACTGCAGATGCTGCGCGGGAACATGGTCAGGGTCGGTCACGAAGGCGTGCCGCCTACCGGAGACGGCGTGGGAGGCGATGACCTCCCCGCCAGCCATGACAGTGAGCGTGGGGCCGGTGATCTTCACATCGACGTGCTGGCCAGCGAAGGTGTAGGGCACCGAGTACTTCACCGTGGCGATCTCCACGTGGTAATCCCTGTTGACCTTGGACTTCTTCCAGATGACTGGCTGCCAGCGGGCCTCGGGAAGGTCGAACAGTTCCGACTGCTCGTGCTCGGTGAACAGCTCCCGGCGGCTGGTCTTCTGGCCGCGGAACGGGGTCCGGTCGTTGATCGCCTCGACCTCGGCGGCGATCGCCTCGTTCGCATCATCCAGGCTAGCGAACCGCCGATCGGCCAGCCGTCCGATCACCCAGTTCGTCACCACCTTCACCCCAGCCTCGACGTGCCCCTTGTCTGTCGGGCGCACCGGCCGAGTGGGCACGGCAGCGGTCTGGTGATACTCGAGGAAGTCACGGTACTCACGGTTGACCTCGCGGGCCCGGTCACCGCGGGCGATCTGGTTCGACGCCGTCGAGGCGTTGTCCGGGACGATCACCTGCGCCGCGCCGCCGAAGTACTCGAACGCCTGCAAGTGCGCGTCGAGCCAGTTCGGCATCTTCTCGTCCAGGCAGCCGCAGGCGAAGACCATCCCCGAGTACGGCAGCGATGCCACGAACACCGACACTGTGGTCTTGGTGCCGGTGACGGGATCGAAGATGGCCATCTTCGTGCCCGCCCAGTCGACCTGCATCGTGTGCCCGGGCACGTGCGTGATCCGCATCGTCAGCTCGTTGACCTCGACGTACTCGCCGATGATCTGGCAGAACCGCTGGTAGCTGTAGTGCCGCTGCCCCGGCGTGCCGTCAGTGTCGAGGTAGTTGGCCCACAGCACCCGCAGCGGCAGCTTCTTCTTGCCCGTGCGCTTCTTCACGGCAGCCGCCACGTCGAAGGCGACGAACTCCTTCGACGGCGTCTTGCGCCCATCGGCGAACAAGACGTCGATCTCCTCGACGCTGAGCGCCTCGACCTGGCTCGTGGCGGTCAACCCGTGCTCGTGGCAGACCTTCTTCGCCTTCGCGACCGTGCGATGCGAGCAACCCGCGATCGCCTCGATGTCCCGGTAGGACCTGTCCTGCAGCAGTAGCGACATCACCAATCGGTAATCAGTCACCCGTGCCTCCTGTTCGGATCCACGCGCAGCCTGGTTGCCACGCGTAGAACCGACACGAGCACACGAGGACCGGCACCGCTATCCGATGCTCATACTCGCGCTACCCGATCATCAGAACCCTGCTATCCGAAGCACGTCCCTAACACTCGAGCACGTCGCCCAGGAACTCAACGGCCGGCCACGCAAAACGCTCGGCTGGGATACTCCAGCCGAGCGTCTGCGTGATCTAATCCCCACCAACTAACAGCGGTGTTGCGTCGACCCCTTGAAACCGCCCAGCGGAGAGGGGCCTTCCCCATTCGTGTGGTCGAGTCGGCTCGACGGGTGACGCTCGGATCAATTCTGTTCGGCCGAGCGCCGATATCCGACGACGGCGGGGAGGACGAAGATCGCCACCATCCCGGCCGACCACAGGACCGTCTTCAGGAACGGTTCCGCGATCGGACCGCCCATCGCGAGCGAGCGCATGGTGTCGATCGCGCAGGACATCGGCTGGTTCGCCACCACGGGTTGCAGCCAGCTCGGATACGCCATGACCGGCACGAACCCCGAGTTGAAGAACATGAGCAGCGTGCACAGGATCGAGACGGTCTCGACGAGGGGAGTGCGTCCCGGCAGGGTCGCCAGAGCCGTCACCATCATCGCGAATCCGAGACCGAAGATCAGTGGGACCACGAGGCTGAGCAGGGTGGGGCCGATGCCCTGCGTGAACCGGAAACCCAACGCCATGCCGGCGCCGAAGATCACGAGAGAGGTGACGAACACGCGCACCATCTCCGCCATCAACCGCCCCACCAGACCGGACGAGCGGTGGACGGGCAGCGTGTGGAACCGGCTCAGCAGGCCGGAATCGCGTTCGGTGCGCAGCCCCACCGCGCTGACGACCGAGCCGAACATCGCGCCGACGAGCACGATCATGGGCACGGTGCCGAAGATCGACGAATAGCCGGTCGCGGCGGTGATGCTGTCGCCGAGCACGATGCGGAACATCACCAGGGTGAGCGCCGGATAGATGAGCGCCTGGATCATCGTGGCCGGATCGCGGGCCCAGCGGAGCAGCAGGCGACCGCACTGCAGGCGGCTGTGCTCCCACAGTGCGCCGAGGGAACTCTCGCTGCGGACGCGATCCGGTTCGGGATAGGCGAAGGCGCGACCCGGAGTCCCTGCCCGCTCCCGCGATCGGGCCCGTGCCCGCTGTGTCTCGACGGTCTTGCTCATCGACTCACTCCCGCCTCGTCGCGGCCCACACGGCGCCCGGGATGCAGATCACGGCCAGCCCGATCATCCAGAACAGGCTCGGCCGGAAGACCTCCCAGGTCACGCCGTCCTGGGCCATGTCGCGCATCGCGAAGGAGAACTGTGAGATCGGCTGGTTGCGGACGAACGGTCTGATCCACTCCGGGAATCCCTCCTCGGGCACGAAACCGCACGAGAGCATCCCGAGGATCAGCTGCGGCAGGGTCAGCGCCTGCGCTGTGGCCTCGGGGCTCCGGGACAGACATCCGATCGCGTCGGCGCCCAGGCACAACAACAGGCTGATGATCAGTGCGGTCGCGCAGAACAACGCTGCCTGCCCGGGCCCGGCGGAGAAACGGAAACCGATGAGATAACCGAATCCGATCGCCGCGGCCAAGGAGATGACCGACCGCACCATGCTCGCCGTCATCCGTGACGCCAGGGGCGCCGCCGGGGCGACGGGCATCGTCTGCAGACGCGAGGTCACACCGGTCGTGCCCTCCTGCGCTGCCAGCTGCGCCGCGGAGATGGCGGTGAACGCCATCGACTGCAACACGATGATGGGCATCAGGAACTGCGCGTAGTCGATGCCCTGCAACTGCATCACGAACTTGAGCGGCAGATAGAAGCCGAGACCGAAGACGAACGGTGCCAGGACCGCGAGGACCAACTCGCCGTACCGCGCCATCGTGCGCAACGACCGGAGCGTCAGCACCCACCACTGCTCGACGCCCGACGGCGTGATCCGGCGGTGGACACCTCCCCGACGTGCGGGAAGGGTGGACGAGGAGTCGGTGAACGAGACCGTGGAGGCTTCCGTCCCGCGGACCGTCTCGTCGGTGCGGGCCGTCACGGCCGCTCACCTGCCGGCGCAGGCACCGCTCGTTCCGCCTCGGGCGGCGCTGTCGGGCCGCCGTTCGTAGGGCCACCGTCCGTCGGACCGCCGCCGTCGGAAGCGGAGTGCCCGGTGAGGCGGAGGAAGACGTCGTCGAGCGAGGGACGTCGCAGACCGATGTCGGCGAGTTCGATGCCCAGGGGTTCGATGCGCCGCAGCACCTCGGTGAGGGTCGCGGCGCCGTCCGGTGCCGGGACGGACACCCGATCCGTGTCGGGGACCGTACCCACCAGGACGTCCTGGGGGAGAAGACCGTTCAGGGCGTGCAGGATCTCGGGTATCGCCCGCGGGTCGGCCGGAACGATCTCGCAGTGGGTGCCACCCGCGGAGGACTTCAGCTGGTTCGCGGTGCCTTCCGCGATCACGGTGCCCTTGTCGATGACGATGATGTTGTCGCTCAGCACGTCGGCCTCTTCGAGGTACTGCGTCGTCAGGAGCACCGTGATGCCCTGGTCCTTGAGCGCCCCCACCAGCGACCACACGCCCTGCCGGCTGCGCGGGTCGAGACCGGTGGTCGGCTCGTCGAGGAAGACCACCTTGGGACGGACCACGAGGCCGCACGCGATGTCGACCCGTCGGCGCATACCGCCGGAATAACCCTTCACGGGGCGGCGACCGGCGTCGACGAGATCGAACTCCCGGAGCAGATCGTCGGCGCGCCGGGTGGCCGACTTCTTGTCCAGACCCATCAGGCGGCCGAACAGGATCAGGTTCTCCCGGCCGGTGAGGGTGTCGTCGAGCGCGGCGAACTGGCCGGTCATCATGATCGACCGCCGGACCGCTGCGGCGTCGGCGACCACATCGTGCCCGGCGACCACGGCGCGACCCGAGGTGGGACGCAACAGTGTCGACAGCACCTTGACCATCGTGGTCTTGCCGGCGCCGTTGGGGCCGAGGATGCCGAGGACACGGCCCGGCGGTGCAGAGAAGCTGATCCCGTCGAGTGCGTGGACGTCGCCGAACGACTTGTGGACGTCCTCCACGAGAACTGCCTGGTCGTGATCGCTCACATCACACCCCGCCGTAGATCTCGGTCCCCGTCGGGGACGGGTCGGTCCGTCACCGTCGGAATCGTACCGGTGCGCACGATCCCGGGAGGGGTGGACGGACATGCGCGTCGGCGCCGACGTCCCTTCCCCTCGGGGTGTTCACGCCGGTCGGTCAGGACCAGACGCCGAGATCTTCGAGGTGTTCGACGAGTCGGTGGGCCCCGTCGGTGAAGTGTTCGCGCGTCTCGCGTCCGGCGGCCTCGACGTCACCGGTGCGCAGCGCCTGCAGCAACCGCTCGTGCGAGGCGACCGCATCCGTCCCCCAGCTGCGCGCCTTCTCCTAGTACATGATCCGCCTTGTCACTTCACGGTCTCGGTAGCATCACAGCCGGAGGTGACATGTGGCACACCTACCGTGCCCTAACCTGGCTCGCAACGCACTGGATGGTTTGGTTGGCGGGTGAGCACCGGAGTATCACGCCGACGGTTACTGGGAGGGGCCGCCGGCGGATTGTTCGCGTGGGGTGCGACCGCGGGGAGCGGTCGTGCGGCTCCGCCACGCAGGCTTCCTCCACCCGACACCGTCACCGATCCCGCGAGGATGAGTGCGGCCGAGGCGGCAGCGCTGCTGCACGCCGGCGAACTGCACCCGCGCGAACTGCTCGATGCCTGTCTGGACCGCACGCGCTCGTACGACGGAGCGATCGGTGCGTGGATCCGGCTCTACCCCGAAGTGGCCTACGCGGCGGCCGAGGCGGCGGGGGAGCGCCTCGCCCGTGCGCGCCGCGATCGGACCCCGGCGCCGCTCGTGTGCGGGCTCCCGATCGCTCTCAAGGACATCTTCGCGGTGTCCGGGCTTCCGCTCACCGCGTCGAGTCGCGTCCTCGAGGGCAACATCGCGGCCGGGCACTCGGGTGTGTGGCGTCGACTCGAGGACGCCGGTGCGGTGCTCATGGGGCACGCGCACACCGACGAGTTCGCGATCGGTGTCGCCACCCCTCAGGTGGGCAATCCGTGGAACACCGAGATGTCGCCCGGCGGATCGTCCGGCGGCAGCGCGGCCGTGCTCGCCGCGCGGTTCGCGCCCCTCGCGATCGGTAGCGACACCGGCGGTTCGGTCCGGTTCCCGGCGAGCGCCTGCGGTGTCTCGTCGATCAAGCCGACCTACGGGCGCATCACCTCGCACGGCATGATCCCGCTGACCTGGACCCGCGACCACGTGGGTCCGATGGGCCGCAGCGTCGCCGACGCGTCCCTGATGATGACCGTGCTCGCGGGCGCGGATCCGGCCGACCCGATCACGGCACTCGGCCCCGACGTTCCCGAGGGCGGTTATCCGGTGACGGCCGCCGGGGGAGCGAGTCCCCTCGCCGGCGTGCGGATCGGACTGCCCGTGAACACGAATCCCGCACCCCCCGAGGCGGTGCAGCGCGTCGTCGACGACGCGGCACGGGTGGCGGAATCGCTCGGTGCGGTCACGGTCCCGGTGACGATGCCGTCCCTGCCGGAATCCCTCGCGACCGGCGACCAGGTCGAGATGGGTGCCTACCACCAGCAGTTCACCGACCGGCTCGGCCTGTATCGCCCCGAGAACGCGGTGGCCGCGGGCACGGCGGTGGCCTCGCTGGCCGTGCCGGTGGGCGACTACCTCACCTTCGAGCGCGACCGTCTGCGGTACCAGAGCGACTACAACCGGATGTTCGTCGACCAGGATCTCGACGCGATCATGCTGCCCGGCGCCTCCGTCGACGGCGCACGACGCCAGGAGTTCCTCGGCATCAGTGTCACGGCCGGAGTGACGGGCCCCGTGCGATGGGCGAACTACTCCGGTGCCCCCGTGGTGACCCTGCCCGCCGGGTACTCCGCCGCGACGGGGATGCCGGTCGGTGTGCAGCTCGGTGCGCGGCCGTGGCAGGACGAACGTCTCATCGGCATCGGGCTCGAACTGCAGGAGGCACTGCCGATCTGGCGCGACGAGCCGCAGCTCGTCGCCGCCGGCGCACGGGTCCCCGAGGTCGCGCAGGTGCAGCCGGGCCCCGGTCCCGACCCGACGAATACGATCGGGGCGGCCGCTCCGGTTCGGACCCTGCCGATGAACCCCATCGGCTAGGTTCGACCACGCGGATCCGACCGCACGGCGTATCGCCGAGGTGTACATCACGCACCGTCGTGAGTTGAACTCTCGGCCGTGCTCCTGCATACTGGTCGGGTTGCCTTGACCGGGCCATGGATGTTTTGCGGCTCGGATCGGGAAAGACGTGACAGTCGCGGATCGAGCCTCACGGCCTGGTCGCGGCCACATGCAAGACGGAAGCAGTACCCCTGTGTGCTCCTGTGGAGCGCAGCCGGTTCCGTTCCTTGCGGTGTCGAAGCCTTCGAGCATCGACGCCGGGGAATGAGCGGCGGGCCGACACGCCCGACCGCGTGGGCCGGAGAACAATGACAGATGAACAGCGGCAAGCGGATCGGATACGTCCGGCTCGCACTGTGTTTCGAGCGCTGTTCTCGGTCGCCGTTCCCCGGGGAACTGTGCAGACGAGGTGGTTTCCGGCTCCGCCGGGGATCACGAAACGCGGCAAGAAAAGGACACTAAGCGTGGCGGGACAGAAGATCCGCATCAGGCTCAAGGCCTATGACCACGAGGCGATCGACGCATCTGCGCGCAAGATCGTCGAGACGGTGACCCGTACGGGTGCCCGCGTGGTCGGCCCGGTGCCGTTGCCCACTGAAAAGAACGTGTACTGCGTCATCCGCTCGCCGCACAAGTACAAGGACTCGCGCGAGCACTTCGAGATGCGGACGCACAAGCGGCTCATCGACATCCTCGACCCGACGCCGAAGACCGTCGACGCGCTCATGCGCATCGATCTCCCGGCGAGTGTCGACGTCAACATTCAGTGACATTCGATTACAGCGAGCTTGTGAAAGACGCAGCGGAGACAACACATGACTAACCAGATCAAGGGAATCCTGGGCACCAAGCTCGGCATGACCCAGGTCTTCGACGAGAACAACCGGGTTGTCCCGGTCACCGTCGTCAAGGCCGGACCGAACGTGGTCACGCAGATCCGCACCGAGGAGCGCGACGGCTACAACGCCGTGCAGCTCGCCTACGGTGCCATCGCGCCGCGCAAGGTCAACAAGCCGGTTCGCGGCCAGTTCGAGAAGGCCGGCGTCACGCCGCGCCGTCACCTGGTCGAGCTCCGGATCGAGGACGCCTCCGAGTACGAGGTCGGCCAGGAACTCACCGCCGAGGTGTTCGAGGACGGCGCCTACGTCGACGTCACCGGCACCTCGAAGGGCAAGGGCTTCGCCGGCACCATGAAGCGTCACGGCTTCGCCGGCCAGGGTGCGTCGCACGGTACGCAGGCCGTGCACCGTCGTCCGGGCTCCATCGGTGGTTGCGCCACCCCGGGCCGCGTGTTCAAGGGCACGCGCATGTCCGGCCGTATGGGCTCCGACCGCATCACGACGCAGAACCTCTCGGTCCACAAGGTGGACGCCGAGAACGGTCTGCTGCTGATCAAGGGCGCGATCCCGGGTCGCAAGGGCGGCCTCGTGATCGTCAAGACCGCAGTGAAGGGTGGTGCACGGGCATGACCAGCACCGAGACCGCAACCAAGCTGACCCTGGACGTCAAGGCCCCCGGTGGCCAGACCTCCGGCTCCGTCGATCTCCCCGCCGAGATCTTCGACGCTCCCGCGAACATCGCGCTGCTGCACCAGGTCGTCACCGCGCAGCTCGCCGCGGCCCGCCAGGGAACGCACGCCACCAAGACCCGCGGCGAGGTCCGCGGCGGTGGCAAGAAGCCGTACCGCCAGAAGGGCACCGGCCGCGCACGTCAGGGCTCGACCCGTGCGCCGCAGTTCGCCGGCGGTGGCACCGTCCACGGCCCGCAGCCGCGCGACTACAGCCAGCGCACCCCCAAGAAGATGAAGGCCGCCGCCCTGCGCGGAGCCCTCTCCGACCGGGCGCGCAACGAGCGCATCCACGTGATCACCGAACTCGTCGCGGGTCAGACCCCGTCGACGAAGAGTGCTCGCACGTTCCTGGGCGAGATCAGCGACCGCAAGAAGGTCCTGCTCGTCGTCGGCCGTGAAGACGTGGCGGCGTGGAAGTCGGTTCAGAACCTTCCCAACGTCCACGCGCTCGCGCCGGATCAGCTGAACACCTACGACGTGCTCTACAGCGATGACGTCGTGTTCAGCGTCGAGGCGCTCAACACGTTCATCCACGGGCCGGCCGAGTCCGGCCAGGAAGTGAAGGAGGAGAGCAAGTGAGCACGATCGCCGATCCTCGCGACATCCTGCTGGCTCCCGTCGTCTCCGAGAAGTCCTACGGGCTGATGGAAGAAGGCACCTACACCTTCCTGGTCCACCCGGACTCGAACAAGACGCAGATCAAGATTGCCGTCGAGAAGGTCTTCGGCGTCAAGGTGAGCAGCGTCAACACCGCCAACCGTCAGGGCAAGCGCAAGCGGACCCGGTTCGGTTACGGCAAGCGCAAGAACACCAAGCGCGCGCTCGTGACCCTCACGGCCGACAGCAAGCCCATCGAGATCTTCGGAGGCCCGGTCGCCTAGCGATCGGAACTCTCGAGAGATAGAGGACGAGAAGACTCATGGCAATCCGTAAGTACAAGCCGACTACGCCGGGCCGCCGTGGCGCCAGCGTGTCGGACTTCGCCGAGATCACTCGGTCGACGCCCGAGAAGTCGCTGATCCGCCCGCTGCACGGTCGCGGTGGACGTAACGCGCACGGCCGCATCACCACCCGTCACAAGGGTGGCGGACACAAGCGCGCCTACCGCCTGATCGATTTCCGTCGCAACGACAAGGACGGCGTGCCGGCCAAGGTCGCTCACATCGAGTACGACCCCAACCGCACCGCGCGCATCGCGCTGCTCCACTACGTGGACGGCGAGAAGCGCTACATCATCGCCCCCAAGGGCCTCGTGCAGGGTGCTCCCGTCGAGTCGGGCCCCAACGCCGACATCAAGCCCGGCAACAACCTGCCGCTGCGCAACATCCCGACGGGTACGACCATCCACGCGGTCGAGCTGCGTCCGGGTGGCGGCGCCAAGATGGCCCGCTCCGCCGGTGCGAGCATCCAGCTCCTCGGTAAGGAAGGCACCTACGCCACGCTGCGTATGCCCTCCGGCGAGATCCGTCGCGTCGACGTGCGCTGCCGCGCCACCGTCGGCGAGGTCGGCAACGCCGAGCAGTCGAACATCAACTGGGGCAAGGCCGGCCGTATGCGCTGGAAGGGCAAGCGCCCGACCGTCCGTGGTGTCGTGATGAACCCGGTCGACCACCCGCACGGTGGTGGCGAGGGCAAGACCTCGGGTGGTCGCCACCCGGTCAGCCCGTGGGGCAAGCCCGAGGGCCGCACCCGCAAGAACAAGGCGTCCGACAAGCTCATCGTCCGTCGTCGCCGTACCGGCAAGAAGCGCTAGTCAAGGAGGGAGTTAGAGAATGCCACGCAGCCTCAAGAAGGGCCCGTTCGTCGACGACCACCTCCTGGCGAAGGTGGACACGCAGAACGAGAAGGGCACCAAGCAGGTCATCAAGACCTGGTCGCGCCGTTCCACGATTCTGCCCGACTTCATCGGTCATACGTTCGCTGTCCACGATGGACGCAAGCACGTGCCGGTGTTCGTCTCGGAGTCCATGGTCGGTCACAAGCTCGGTGAGTTCGCGCCGACCCGTACGTTCAAGGGCCACATCAAGGACGACCGGAAGAGCAAGCGTCGATGAGCACTGAAACCACCACCAACAGCGCTCGGGCTGTTGCGCGCCACGTGCGCGTGACCCCGATGAAGGCGCGCCGCGTCGTCGACATCGTTCGCGGTAAGTCCGTCGAGGAGGCCCTGGCCATCCTCAAGTTCGCGCCGCAGGCCGCGGCCGAGCCGGTCGCCAAGGTGATCGCGTCGGCCGCTGCGAACGCGCAGAACAACTACAACCTCGACCCCAGCACGCTCGTCGTCGCGACTGCGTACGTGGACGAGGGTGCGACCCTGAAGCGGTTCCAGCCGCGTGCCCAGGGCCGTGCGTTCCGCATCCGCAAGCGGTCGAGCCACATCACCGTGATCGTGGAAAGCGTCGGGTCGGCCTCGACTCGTAACCGCCGGAAGGGAGCTCAGTAGTGGGCCAGAAGATCAACCCGCACGGCTTCCGTCTGGGCGTCACCACTGACTGGAAGTCTCGTTGGTACGCGGACAAGCAGTACGCGGACTACGTCAAGGAAGATGTCGCGATCCGCAAGTTCCTGGCCTCCGGCCTCGAGCGCGCCGGCATCGCGAAGGTCGAGATCGAGCGCACCCGCGACCGTGTGCGTGTGGACATCCACACCGCTCGTCCCGGGATCGTCATCGGACGCCGCGGCGCCGAGGCCGATCGCATCCGCGCCGAGCTCGAGAAGCTGACCGGTAAGCAGGTCCAGCTGAACATCCTCGAGGTCAAGAACTCGGAGTCCGAGGCTCAGCTCGTGGCGCAGGGCGTCGCCGAGCAGCTCTCGAACCGTGTCGCCTTCCGTCGTGCGATGCGCAAGGCCATCCAGTCGGCCATGCGTCAGCCGAACGTCAAGGGCATCCGCGTGCAGTGCTCGGGCCGCCTCGGTGGCGCCGAGATGTCGCGTTCGGAGTTCTACCGCGAAGGTCGCGTCCCGCTGCACACGCTGCGCGCGGACATCGATTACGGCCTCTACGAGGCACGGACCACCTTCGGCCGCATCGGCGTGAAGGTCTGGATCTACAAGGGCGACATCGTCGGTGGCCGTCGTGAGCTCGCTGCTGCTGCAGCTGCTCCCGCCGACCGGCCGCGTCGTGAGCGTCCGAGCCGCCCGCGTCGTTCCGGCGCGTCGGGCACCACCGCGACGAGCACCGAGGCCGGCCGCGCCGCATCGAGCGACGCTCCTGCCTCGACCGAGAACAAGGAGGGCTGACGCAATGTTGATCCCCCGGCGGGTCAAACACCGCAAGCAGCACCATCCGAGCCGTACGGGTGCCGCCAAGGGCGGAACCCAGGTGGCCTTCGGTGACTACGGCATCCAGGCTCTCGAGCCGGCCTACATCACCAACCGGCAGATCGAGTCCGCTCGTATCGCCATGACCCGGCACATCAAGCGTGGCGGCAAGATCTGGATCAACATCTTCCCGGATCGCCCCCTCACCAAGAAGCCTGCCGAGACCCGCATGGGTTCCGGTAAGGGTTCGCCGGAGTGGTGGGTCGCGAACGTCAAGCCCGGTCGCGTGCTGTTCGAGATGAGCTACCCCAACGAGGAGATTGCGCGCGAGGCTCTGCGTCGCGCGATGCACAAGCTCCCCTGCAAGTGCCGCATCGTGACGAGGGAGGAGCAGTTCTGATGGCTACCGGTACCCCCGCCGCGGAACTCCGCGAGCTGAGCGACGAAGAGCTGACCGACAAGCTCCGCGAAGCCAAGGAAGAGCTGTTCAACCTCCGCTTCCAGATGGCCACCGGCCAGCTGGACAACAACCGTCGGCTCCGCGTGGTGCGCAACGAGATCGCCCGTATCTACACGGTGCTGCGCGAGCGCGAGCTCGGACTGGCCACCGGCCCGAATGCGGGTGACGTGGCATGAGTGAGGAAAAGGCAGTGAGCAACCAGGAACAGCGCGCGAGCCGTAAGGTCCGCATCGGTTACGTCGTCTCGGACAAGATGGAGAAGACCATCGTCGTCGAGCTCGAGGACCGGGTGAAGCACCCGCTGTACGGCAAGATCATCCGCCGTACGACCAAGGTGAAGGCGCACGACGAGAACGGTCTGGCCGGCATCGGCGACCGCGTGCAGCTGATGGAGACCCGTCCGCTGTCCGCGTCGAAGCGCTGGCGTCTGGTCGAGGTGCTCGAGAAGGCCAAGTAAGGCCTCCTCGTCCTCGACAGGACCGAGAACATGCAGCACCCCACCACCCGCACCGCGGGCGGTGGGGTGCTGTGCGTCGGGTAGTAGGTGTCGGGTAGTAGGTGCAGCCCTCGCGTGGGGGAGCGGTGGACGTCGCTGCGACACGCCCGGTTCCGGGGTGGGGAGTGACATCACAATTCGCGAATTTGCCCTGCGTACGGTATATGGCCTACTCTGGACGGGTTGCTTACGGGACCCGTGTGTGATTCGCGCGTGCGCCGCAGGCAACCGACGACCGCGTACGTCCAGGTCGGAAATCTGACGTACACACCAATCCAGGTCAAGGAGAAGTAAGTGATCCAGCAGGAGTCGCGACTGCGCGTCGCCGACAACACGGGTGCCAAGGAGATCCTCTGCATCCGCGTTCTCGGTGGCTCGTCCCGTCGCTACGCCGGAATCGGTGACGTCATCGTCGCCACCGTCAAGGACGCGATCCCCGGCGGCAACGTCAAGCGTGGCGATGTCGTCAAGGCCGTGATCGTGCGCACCGCCAAGGAGCGCCGCCGTCCGGACGGTTCCTACATCAAGTTCGACGAGAACGCTGCCGTCATCATCAAGGGCGACAACGATCCTCGCGGCACCCGCATCTTCGGACCCGTCGGTCGCGAGCTCCGCGACAAGCGGTTCATGAAGATCGTCTCGCTCGCTCCGGAGGTGCTGTGATGAAGGTGCACAAGGGTGACACCGTGCTCGTCATCTCGGGCAAGGACAAGGGTGCCAAGGGCAAGGTCATCGCGGCCTACCCGGCGACCGGCAAGGTCCTCGTCGAGGGCGTGAACCGTATCAAGAAGCACACCGCCGTCTCTGCGAACGAGCGTGGCGCCTCCTCCGGCGGCATCGTGACGCAGGAGGCCCCGATCCACGTTTCCAACGTTGCGGTCGTCGACTCGGACGGAAACCCCACCCGCGTGGGCTACCGCACCGATGAGGAAACCGGCAAGCGCGTTCGGATTTCCCGGAAGAACGGGAAGGACCTCTGACATGACTTCCACCGAGAACAAGACCCAGCCGCGCCTGAAGGCCCGCTACCGCGCCGAGATCAAGGACGCGCTGAACGCGGAGTTCGACTACGCGAACGTCATGCAGATCCCCGGCGTCGTGAAGGTCGTCGTCAACATGGGTGTCGGCGACGCCGCCCGCGACGCGAAGCTCATCAACGGAGCCGTCAACGACCTCGCGCTCATCACCGGTCAGAAGCCGGAGATCCGTAAGGCCCGCAAGTCCATCGCACAGTTCAAGCTGCGCGAGGGCATGCCGATCGGTGCGCGCGTCACGCTGCGCGGCGACCGCATGTGGGAGTTCCTGGACCGTCTCGTGTCCATCGCGCTTCCCCGTATCCGGGACTTCCGCGGCCTCAACGGCAACCAGTTCGACGGCAACGGCAACTACACGTTCGGCCTGAACGAGCAGTCGATGTTCCACGAGATCGACGTGGACAAGATCGATCGCCCGCGCGGCATGGACATCACTGTCGTGACCACCGCTACCAACAACGAAGAAGGCCGTGCCCTGCTCAAGCACCTCGGCTTCCCGTTCAAGGAGAACTGAGCCCATGGCTAAGAAGGCACTGGTCAACAAGGCCAACAAGAAGCCGAAGTTCGCGGTGCGCGCCTACACCCGCTGCCAGCGCTGCGGGCGCCCGCACTCGGTCTTCCGCAAGTTCGGACTCTGCCGCATCTGCCTTCGCGAGATGGCACACCGCGGAGAACTTCCGGGAGTTCACAAGAGCTCCTGGTGACGTGAGCGGTGGGCGGAGGACCGAGAAGTTCTCCGCCCACTGTCACGCTGTCATGGGTTCGTCGCCGATCCGTCGACGAATCCGCTATCGAAACCGAGTTTCGATGTAGGCCCACGGCCGGCATGTTCCGGCGTTGCATGGGAACCGCATCGAGAAAGGTGAACAGGTCAGCCATGACCATGACCGACCCCATCGCAGACTTCTTGACGCGTCTGCGTAACGCCAACACGGCGTACCACGACGAGGTCAAGCTCCCGTCCTCGAAGATCAAGGTGAACATCGCCGAGATCCTCAAGCGCGAGGGCTACATCTCCGACTACCGCACCGAGGACGCCGAGGTGGGCAAGACCCTCATCGTCGACCTCAAGTACGGACCTTCCCGTGAGCGCAGCCTTGCCGGCGTGCGCCGCGTGTCGAAGCCCGGCCTGCGCGTGTACGCGAAATCCACCAACCTGCCCAAGGTCCTGGGCGGCCTCGGCGTGGCGATCATCTCCACGTCCTCCGGCCTGCTCACCGATCGCCAGGCGGCCAAGCAGGGAGTGGGCGGGGAAGTCCTCGCCTACGTCTGGTAAAGGGAGGCCACCACAATGTCGCGAATCGGAAAACTCCCCGTTGCAGTTCCTTCGGGCGTCGAGATCACCATCGACGGCCAGGATGTTGCAGTCAAGGGCCCCAAGGGCAACCTGTCCCTGACGATCGCCGAGCCGATCGCCGTCGCCAAGGGTGAGGACGGGGCAATCAACGTCACGCGCCCGAACGACGAGCGTCGCAGCCGCGCGCTGCACGGCCTGTCGCGGACGCTCGTGCAGAACCTCATCGTCGGTGTCACCGAGGGTTACACCACCAAGATGGAGATCCACGGCGTCGGCTACCGCGTGGCCCTCAAGGGCAAGGACCTCGAGTTCTCGCTCGGCTACAGCCACCCCGTGCTGATCGAGGCGCCCGAGGGCATCACGTTCGCCGTCGAGAACCCCACGCGCTTCTCGATCTCGGGCATCGACAAGCAGAAGGTCGGCCAGATCGCGGCCAACATCCGCCGGCTGCGCAAGTCCGACCCCTACAAGGGCAAGGGCATCCGCTACGAGGGTGAACAGGTCCGTCGCAAGGTCGGAAAGACGGGTAAGTGATCATGAGCCAGACCGAGAACCAGAAGGCCAAGCGCATCCCGCGCGGCAAGGACGCCTCCACCACGCGTCGCCTTTCGAAGACGCGTCGTCACTTCCGCCTCCGCAAGAAGATCTCCGGCACCGCCGAGCGTCCCCGCCTCGTCGTCAACCGGTCCTCGCGCCACCTGCACGTGCAGCTGGTCGACGACCTGACGGGCACCACTCTCGCCGCAGCGTCGTCCATCGAACCCGATGTGCGCGCTCTCGAGGGCGACAAGAAGGCTCGCGGCGCGAAGGTCGGTCAGTTGATCGCCGAGCGCGCGAAGGCTGCCGGCGTGGAAGCCGTGGTCTTCGACCGCGGTGGCCACACCTACAGCGGACGCATCGCGGCCCTCGCGGACGCGGCTCGCGAAAGCGGGTTGAAGTTCTGATGACCATTTTCTCGAACGGAAGGAACGCCTGATGCCGGGACGTCAGCGGCGTGACGGCGGCAACGGCCCCGCCGGACAGAACCCCAACAGCGGTGACAACCGTGGCGGTCGCGACCGCCGCGACCGCGACTCGCGCGGCGGCAACGCTGCCGAGAAGTCGAACTACATCGAGCGTGTCGTCTCGATCAACCGTGTGTCGAAGGTCGTCAAGGGCGGTCGTCGCTTCAGCTTCACCGCTCTGGTGATCGTGGGCGACGGCAACGGCCTGGTCGGCGTCGGCTACGGCAAGGCCAAGGAAGTTCCCGCGGCCATCCAGAAGGGTGTCGAGGAAGCTCGCAAGAACTTCTTCCGCGTCCCGCTCATCGGCGGAACCATCACCCACCCCGTCCAGGGAGAGGCTGCAGCCGGTGTCGTCCTGCTGCGTCCGGCTTCCCCCGGTACCGGTGTCATCGCCGGTGGCGCTGTGCGCGCGGTGTTGGAGTGTGCGGGTGTCCACGACATCCTGTCGAAGTCGCTCGGCTCCGACAACGCCATCAATGTGGTGCACGCGACGGTTGCGGCCCTCAAGGGTCTGCAGCGTCCCGAGGAAGTCGCGGCTCGCCGTGGCCTCACCCTCGAGGAAGTTGCCCCCGCCGGCATGCTGCGCGCACGTGCACAGGCTGCTGGGAGCGTGAAGTAATGGCAGAGCTGAAGATCACCCAGATCAAGAGCACCATCGGGGCCAAGTCGAATCAGCGCGACAGCCTCCGGACCCTCGGTCTGCGGAAGATCCGCCAGTCCGTCGTCCGCGAGGACAATGCGCAGAATCGTGGCCTCATCAACGTGGTGCGTCACCTCGTCACCGTTGAGGAGGTCTGAGAATGACCATCAAGCTGCATCACCTGCGCCCGGCTCCGGGTGCGAAGACGGACAAGACCCGCGTCGGACGCGGTGAGGGTTCGAAGGGCAAGACCGCCGGCCGCGGTACGAAGGGCACGAAGGCACGCAAGAACGTGTCGCCGGCCTTCGAGGGTGGCCAGATGCCCATCCACATGCGTCTGCCGAAGCTCAAGGGCTTCAAGAACGCATTCCGTACCGAGTACCAGATCGTCAACGTCGGGGACATCGCTCGCGTGTTCCCCGAGGGTGGACAGATCGGTGTCGCGGACCTCGTGGCGAAGGGTCTGGTTCGCAAGAACCAGCTCGTCAAGGTCCTCGGCGAAGGCGAGCTGACGGTGGCCGTGCAGGTCACCGCCGACAAGTTCTCGGCCTCCGCTCAGGAGAAGATCGCTGCAGCCGGTGGCAGCGCGACCGTCCAGGCCTGACCTGTACTTTCGCGTGTGAGTCACGGCTGTCGAACGGCCGCGGTGCAGATACCTGCACCGCGGCCGTTCGCGCGTTCGCACCGGTGTCCCAAGCTGCGTTCGCAGCGGTGACATAGGCTACCGGGCTACGCCTCTCATCGGGGCCCACTGTTAGAGTTTCAGAGTTGTCTACCGTCCGACGGATCCCTCTCGATCCGTCGTCCCCGATCGGCCCGCCAGGAGGATCTTTGCTTTCCGCCTTCGTCTCGGCCCTCAGGACACCGGACCTGAGGCGGAAGATTCTCATCGCCCTCGGGCTCGTGGCGCTGTACCGCCTCGGTGCTACCGTGCCGTCCCCGGGCGTCGACTACGGCAACGTCCAGGCCTGTGTCGATCAGCTCGCCGGCAGCGAGCAGGCCGGCATCTACTCGCTGATCAATCTGTTCTCCGGCGGCGCGCTACTGCAGTTGTCGGTCTTCGCGATCGGCATCATGCCGTTCATCACCGCGAGCATCATCGTCCAGCTGCTCACCGTGGTCATTCCACGCTTCGAGGAACTGCGCAAGGAGGGCCAGTCCGGCCAGGCCAAGATGACGCAGTACACGCGTTATCTCGCCGTCGCGCTCGCCGTCCTGCAGGCCACCGGCATCGTCGCGCTCGCCGCCCGAGGGCAGCTGCTGCAGGGCTGCTCGGAGCCGATCCTCGCCGACGACAGCATCTTCGGGATGGTCGTCATCGTGCTGGTGATGACCGCCGGTGCCGCCGTCGTCATGTGGTTCGGTGAGCTCATCACCGAACGCGGTGTCGGCAACGGCATGTCGCTGCTGATCTTCGCCGGTATCGCGGCCGCGCTGCCGAGCGAGGGTCGCATGATCCTCGAATCCCGCGGCGGCCTCGTCTTCGCGATCGTCTGCGTCGTGGCCCTGGCCCTCATCACGGGTGTCGTGTTCATCGAGCAGGGTCAGCGCCGGATCCCGGTGCAGTACGCCAAGCGCATGGTCGGCCGTCGTATGTACGGCGGTTCGTCGACCTACCTGCCGCTGAAGGTCAACCAGGCGGGCATCATCCCCGTCATCTTCGCGTCGTCGCTGCTGTACCTGCCCAATCTCGTCGCGCAGCTCACCGGTGCCACGACGAACCCGGATCCGAGTTGGTGGCAGCGGATCATCAACGAGTACCTGGTCAATCCGAACAACCCGGTCTACATCGCGATCTACTTCGCCCTGATCGTGTTCTTCGTCTTCTTCTACGTCGCCATCACCTTCAATCCGGAGGAGCGGGCCGACGAGATGAAGAAATACGGCGGCTTCATCCCGGGCATCCGCCCCGGTCGCCCGACCGCCGAATATCTCAGTTTCGTGCTCAACCGCATCACGGTTCCGGGCTCGATCTACCTCGGTCTCATCGCGACGCTGCCGAACTTCTTCCTGTCCGGCAGCCAGACGGCCTCGAGCATCTTCGGTGGCGCCGCGGTTCTCATTCTCGTCAGTGTCGCGCTGGACACTGTCAAGCAGATCGAAAGTCAACTGATGCAGCGCAACTACGAAGGGTTCCTCAAGTGAGACTTGTACTGCTCGGTCCTCCCGGTGCCGGCAAGGGCACACAGGCCGCGATTCTGTCCGAGAAGCTCGGCGTCCCCGCCATCTCGACGGGCGATCTTTTCCGCGCGAACATCGGGCAGGGCACCCCGCTCGGCGTCGAGGCCAAGAAGTACATCGACGCGGGGGAGCTCGTTCCCGCCGAGATCACCAACAACATGGTGCGTGAGCGTCTGGCCGAGCCCGACGCCGCCAACGGCTTCCTCCTCGACGGCTTCCCGCGCAGCGTGGAGCAGGCCAAGGAACTCGAGAACATCCTGAAGGATCTCGGTGTCGAGCTCGACGGCGTGCTGTCCTTCGTCATCGACGAGGACGTCGTGGTCGAGCGCATGCTCGCCCGCGGTCGCGCCGACGACACCGAAGACGTGATCCGCAACCGTCTCCGGGTCTACCGTGAGGAGACGGCCCCGCTGCTCGACTACTACGCCGACTCGATCATCACGGTCGACGCGATCGGTGAGGTCGAGGAGATCAATTCGCGGGCTCTGTCCGCACTCGGAAAGTAGACGGGTAGTTCGACATGGGTTTCGGGCGCAAGCGCTCAGTGGTTCCGTTCCGCACCTCGGGTGAACTCGACGCGATGGCGGCGGCGGGAGCCGTGGTCGGTGCCGCACTCGTCGCAGTGCGCGAGGCCGCCAAGCCGGGCGTGAGCACCCTGGAACTCGACCAGGTGGCGGAATCGGTCATCCGCGATGCGGGGGCCGTTCCGTCCTTCCTGGGCTACCACGGCTTCACCGGTTCGATCTGTTCGTCGGTCAACGAGGTCGTCGTCCACGGCATCCCGTCGGTGTCGGTGGTGCTCGCCGAGGGCGACCTCGTGTCGATCGACTGCGGCGCGATCCTCGACGGCTGGCACGGCGACTCGGCATGGACCTTCGGGATCGGGGAGCTGTCGCAGGCCGACATCGACCTGAGCGAGGCCACCCGTCTGTCGCTCGAGGCCGGTATCGCGGCGATGCTCCCGGGCAACCGCCTGACCGACGTCTCGCATGCGATCGAGCAAGGCACGCATGCCGCCGAGAAGGTGCACGGCCGCTTGTACGGCATCGTCGACGGCTACGGCGGTCACGGTATCGGGCGCGAGATGCACATGGATCCGTTCCTCCCCAACGAAGGCAAGCCGGGCAAGGGCCCGAAGCTCGTCGTCGGATCGGTGCTCGCCGTCGAGCCGATGCTCACCCTCGGTACCTACGAGACCGAGGTCCTCGACGACGAGTGGACGGTGGTGACCGTCGACGGCAGCCGGGCCGCGCACTGGGAGCACACGGTAGCGGTCACCGAGGACGGCCCCCGTATCCTCACCGTCCGGCCGGAGTGACGCGAGCGGTCGTACTCCGCGGCGTCATACGTCGACGAGGAGCGTGACCGGTCCGTCGTTGACGAGGCTCACCTCCATGTGGGCCCCGAACTTCCCGGTCTCCACCGTCGCGCCGAGATCTCGTAGAGCGTTCGCGAACGCATCGACGAGAGGTTCGGCGATCGGGCGGGGAGCGGCGGCCGACCACGACGGACGCCTGCTCTTCCTCGTGTCGGCCATGAGCGTGAACTGGCTGACCACCAGGATCGGGGCGTCGACGTCGGAGGCGGATCGCTCGTCCTCGAGGATGCGCATCGTCCACACCTTCCGGGCGAGCGTCGCGGCCTTGGTCTCGTCGTCGTCGTGCGTGACGCCGACCAGCACGAGCAGACCGTGACCGTCTTCGGCCGGCGTGATGCGAGCCACCTCGGCTCCGTCGACCGCCACCGCCGCCGTGGTCACCCGCTGGATCAACGCCCGCACGTGCGGTCCTCCTCCTGGTCGTGGGCACGAGTGTGCCGGAGCTCATTTGTCCTGGACGGTCAACTTCCCGTACCATTGATCGGTGGTGCGCGCTGCGCTCCGATCGGTCCCGTGTCGAATTCCTTCGAATCTCGGTTCGTGTCCGGTCCCGGAGTTGCCGAGCGTCACGGTAACGGATGCCGATGCAACCACAACGCCGAACAACGGATCGCGGAGGATATGGCTAAGAAAGACGGGGCAATCGAGGTCGAGGGCCGGGTAATCGAACCGCTGCCCAATGCGATGTTCCGCATCGAGCTGGAGAACGGGCACAAGGTTCTCGCCCACATCAGCGGAAAGATGCGTCAGCACTACATTCGTATCCTTCCCGAGGACCGCGTTGTCGTGGAGCTTTCTCCCTACGACCTCACGCGTGGACGCATCGTCTACCGCTACAAGTAACGAAGCTTCCCCGGCCACACGGTCGGGGAGAATCATGTCGCCGGGCCGGCTCTGCCGTGTCCGGCGGCGCACATACAGGAGATCGGACTTACGTGAAGGTTCAGCCTAGCGTCAAGAAGATCTGCGAGAAGTGCAAGGTGATCCGCCGTAACGGTCGGGTCATGGTGATCTGCGAGAACCTGCGTCACAAGCAGCGTCAGGGCTAGATCCACCTTCGTCTCGAAGATCTGCTTGGCAACAAGCACGAAGACCTTCCAGCACCAGTCGCGTGGTTACGATCCTCGATCCGTCGAGGAGCTGCGCGATCAACCCCCGGTACGGAGGCCGGGGCCCCACTGTGTTTTTGAATCACACAGTTCTTCGACGCAGGGGACGGGCTGGGAGCAGACCTCCGCACACCGAATAGGAATGCCACATGGCACGTCTCGCAGGTGTCGATCTTCCCCGCGAAAAGCGGATGGAGATCGCACTCACGTACATCTACGGCATCGGCCGTACCCGCTCCCAGGAGATCCTCGAGGCCACGGGTGTCAACCCGGACCTGCGCAGCAAGGATCTGACGGACGAGGACCTCGCCAAGCTCCGCGAGTACATCGAGGAGAGCTACAAGGTCGAGGGTGACCTCCGTCGCGAGGTTCAGGCGGACATCCGCCGCAAGATCGAGATCGGCTGCTACCAGGGCCTGCGACACCGTCGTGGTCTGCCCGTGCGTGGACAGCGCACCAAGACCAACGCCCGCACCCGCAAGGGTCCGAAGCGCACCGTCGCAGGAAAGAAGAAGTAATGCCTCCCAAGTCACGCAGCACCGGTCCGAAGAAGACCCAGAAGGCACGGCGCAGGGACAAGAAGAACGTTCCGCACGGTGCCGCTCACATCAAGAGCACGTTCAACAACACCATCGTGTCCATCACGGACCCGCAGGGCAACGTGATCTCCTGGGCGTCCTCCGGCCACGTCGGCTTCAAGGGTTCGCGCAAGTCGACCCCGTTCGCCGCACAGCTCGCCGCCGAGAACGCCGCCCGCAAGGCGCAGGAACACGGTGTCAAGAAGGTCGACGTCTTCGTCAAGGGCCCGGGCTCGGGCCGCGAGACGGCGATCCGTTCCCTCCAGGCCGCAGGCCTCGAGGTCGGCACCATCTCCGATGTCACCCCGCAGCCCCACAACGGTTGCCGTCCGCCCAAGCGGCGTCGCGTCTAACGGGAAAGGAAGGTAAAGAAAAATGGCTCGTTATACCGGTCCCGTTACCCGTAAGTCGCGTCGTCTCCGTGTCGACCTGGTCGGAGGCGATCAGGCCTTCGAGCGTCGCCCCTACCCGCCCGGCCAGCACGGCCGCGCGCGGATCAAGGAGAGCGAGTACCTGCTCCAGCTGCAGGAGAAGCAGAAGGCCCGCTTCTCGTACGGCGTCATGGAGAAGCAGTTCCGTCGCTACTACGAAGAGGCCGCAAGCCGCCCCGGCAAGACCGGTGAGGTTCTGCTGGTCATCCTCGAGTCGCGCCTGGACAACGTCGTCTACCGTGCCGGCCTCGCCCGCACGCGTCGTCAGGCCCGCCAGCTGGTGAGCCACGGCCACTTCCTGGTCAACGGCAAGAAGGTCGACATCCCCAGCTACCGCGTCTCGCAGTACGACATCATCGATGTCCGCGAGAAGTCGCTGAGCACGCTGCCCTTCCAGGTCGCCCGCGAGACCCAGGGCGAGCGCCCGGTTCCGGGTTGGCTGCAGGTCGTCGGCCCGCGTCTGCGAGTGCTGGTCCACCAGCTCCCCGAGCGCGCGCAGATCGACATCCCGCTGCAGGAACAGCTGATCGTCGAGTACTACTCGAAGTAAGACACCTCGGTGTCGTGGTGTCCTCCGGTCCGTCCGGGCGGGAGGACACCGCTCCATTCCACTAGGGCGTCATATGGCGGACGCCCACAAGGAGGCAACAGATGCTCATCTCTCAGCGACCCGCACTGACCGAAGAGGTCATCGCTGAAAACCGCTCGAAGTTCGTCATCGAGCCGCTCGAGCCTGGCTTCGGGTACACCCTCGGCAACTCGCTTCGTCGCACCCTGCTCTCGTCGATCCCGGGCGCCGCTGTCACCAGCATCCGCATCGACGGCGTTCTCCACGAGTTCACCACCGTTCCCGGGGTGAAGGAGGATGTCACCGACATCATCCTGAACCTCAAGGGTCTCGTGGTGAGCTCCGAAGAGGACGAGCCGGTCACCATGTATGTCCGCAAGCAGGGGCCGGGCACCGTCACGGCCGGCGACATCGTGCCCCCGGCCGGTGTCACCATCCACAACCCGGATCTGCACATCGCCACCCTGAACGACAAGGGCAAGCTGGAGATCGAGCTCGTCGTCGAGCGCGGTCGCGGCTACGTTCCTGCCGTGCAGAACAAGGCGTCCGGCGCCGAGATCGGCCGTATCCCGGTCGACTCGATCTACTCGCCGGTGCTCAAGGTGACGTACAAGGTGGAAGCGACCCGCGTCGAGCAGCGCACCGACTTCGATCGGCTCATTCTCGACGTGGAGACCAAGAACTCGATCAGCGCGCGGGACGCGCTCGCCTCGGCGGGCAAGACCCTCGTGGAGCTCTTCGGTCTGGCTCGTGAGCTGAACGTCGAAGCAGAAGGCATCGAGATCGGTCCCTCGCCCGCCGAGGCCGACCACATCGCCTCCTTCGGACTTCCGATCGAGGACCTCGACCTCACGGTCCGGTCCTACAACTGCCTCAAGCGCGAAGGTGTCCACACCGTCGGCGAGCTCGTGGCACGGACGGAATCCGACCTGCTCGACATCCGCAACTTCGGCCAGAAGTCCATCGACGAGGTCAAGGTCAAGCTGCACTCGCTCGGCCTGTCCCTCAAGGACAGCCCGGCATCGTTCGACCCCAGCACCGTCGCCGGCTACGACGCCGCGACCGGTACCTGGAGCGATACCGAGGCCGGCTCCTTCGGTGACAACGACGGCAACGAGGACTACGCCGAGACCGAGCAGCTGTAGCAGCTCACGGTCCGTTACTAGGAGAAAATCATGCCCAAGCCCAAGAAGGGCGCCCGCTTCGGCGGATCGGCCTCGCATCAGAAGGCGCTCATGGCCAACCTGGCCACCGCGCTCTTCGAGCACGGCCGCATCACCACCACCGAGGCCAAGGCCAAGGCCCTGCGCCCGTACGCCGAGAAGCTCGTCACGCACGCCAAGGCCGGCACGCTGGCCTCGCGTCGTGAGGTGCTGAAGGTCATCCGCAACAAGGACGTCGTCCACTCGCTGTTCGCGGAGATCGGTCCCTCCTTCGAGGACCGCAACGGCGGTTACACCCGCATCATCAAGACGATGCCGCGCAAGGGCGACAACGCCCCCATGGCCATCATCGAGCTGGTGCGCGAGAAGACCGTCACCTCCGAGGCCGACCGCGCTCGCCGCGTCGCCGCCTCGCAGGCACCCGCCGAGGACAACGCGGTCCAGGCCGTCGAGGCCGAGGCCACCGACGCCGAGGTCGCGAACGCCGACGCCGTCGTCGAGGGTGTCGAGGACACCAACGCCACGGCTGCCGACGCACCCGAGGCGGACGAGGCCAAGAAGGACTAATCCACTTGGTTTCGGCATCTGCTGAAGCTCACGAGCCCGCCGACCCTTCCGAGGGCGGCGGGCTCGTGGCTTCTCACGAGACAACCCGTCTGCGACTCGACATCGCGTACGACGGCACCGACTTCTCCGGCTGGGCACGGCAGCCCGGACGTCGCACGGTGTGCGGGGAGATCGAGGAAAAGCTCTCCGCGATCGTCCGCACCCCCGTGCTGCTCACCGTCGCCGGTCGCACCGACGCCGGCGTGCACGCTTCCGGGCAGGTCGCCCACGTCGACGTCCCCACCGCGGTGCTGCCCGACGATCCGTCGCGCTGGGTCCGCCGTCTCGCACGGTTCCTGCCCCGCGACGTGCGGGTCACCGGGATCTCCGTCGCCCCCGAACATTTCGACGCGCGTTTCTCGGCGATCCGGCGCCACTACGAATACCGCCTCACCACAGCGGTGTACGGCGCCGAGCCGCTGCGTGCCCGCGACACCGTCGCGTGGCCGAAGGCCGTCGATCTCGATGCGATGCAACGCGCGTCGCAGTCGCTGCTCGGCCTGCACGACTTCGCCGCCTTCTGCAAGCGGCGGGAGGGTGCGACGACCGTACGTGAACTGCAGCGATACGACTGGACCCGCGAAGGTGACATCCTCACCGCCCATGTCAGCGCCGACGCCTTCTGCTGGTCGATGGTGCGCAGCCTCGTCGGCGCGGCCCTGGCCGTGGGGGAGGGGCGTCGCAGCGTCGAGTGGATGACGGCCCTGCTCGACGAACGCGAACGTGCGGCGTCCGTCGCGGTGGCACCGGCCCACGGCCTGTCACTGGTTCGCGTCGACTACCCTGCTGACGAGGAACTCGCCGCGCGCAACGCTGCGACGCGGGAGATGCGCGGGCCCATCACGCCCGGCTGTTGCGGATGAAGGGAACGAATGTGCGCGCACGACGGTTTGCGTTGATGGGGACGATCGGGGCGCTCGCCGTCTCGTCGCTGGTCCTGTCCGGTGCCGCGGTCGCCCACGCCGAGGATCTCCCGGCCGCCGCGACCGGCGAGACCCGGTCGCAGAGCGCGACCGTCGAACGCATCGAGAAGCACACCGACCGCGATTGGTCGCTGTTCGTGTACTCGCCGTCGATGGAACGCACCATCGAGCTGCAGGTGCTGCGACCGGCCGACACGAGCGCGCCGCGACCGGTCTTCTACCTGCTCAACGGTGCCGGCGGGGGACTGGACCGGGCGACCTGGCGCGAGCAGACCGACATCGTGGAGTTCTTCGGCGACAAGAACGTCAACGTCGTCACTCCGGTCGGTGGCGCGTTCAGCTACTACACCGACTGGCTCGAGGACGATCCCGTTCTCGGACGCAACAAGTGGACGACCTTCCTCACCGAGGAGATCCCGTCGGTGGTCGACGAGACGCTCGGCGCGAGCGGCCGCAACGCGATCGCCGGTGTGTCGATGTCGGCGACGTCGGCGCTGGCGCTCGCCCAGCAGGCGCCCGATCTCTACCAGGCGGTGGGTTCGTACAGCGGATGCGCCGAGACCGCCTCGGAGATCGGTTCGCGCTATGCGGAGATCGTCGTCGCGTTCGGCGGGGGCGAGGTCGAGAACATGTGGGGACCGGTCGCCGGTGAGCACTGGACGGAACAGGACGTCGTGCTCAACGCCGAGAAGCTGCGCGGCAAGGCCGTGTACGTCTCCACGAGCAGCGGTGTCCCGGGTCCGTACGAATTGAAGGCATGGGAGCAGGACGGTGTCGCCGTCCTTCCCGATGTGGCTCTGCTCGGGCTCATCGAGGCCGGCGTGAACGATTGCACGACGCGACTGCGCGGTGCGCTGGACGCAGCCGGGGTCGAGGCGACCTACTCGGTCCGGCCCGACGGTACCCACACCTGGGGCTACTGGCAGGAGGCCCTGTACGAGTCGTGGCCCGTGCTCGGCGAGGCCATCGGCGCCTGAGCCGAGAGCGCTGCGCTCGAAAAGACACCCGGGGGGGGTGAGGTCCGCGACCTCACCCCCTCGGGCGTTCTCACATGCTCGTCGGATCAGCCAGTCCAGGAACTCGAGGACGTTGCTGATGAGCGCATCGAGCGAACAGGGAAGCGGCCGAGCGCCTCGGCGATCATGCGGTGGCCCTCGGCCTCGTAGCAGTCGTCGCCCACATGGAAGGCCCACACCGCGACCGCGACCGCCGCGCGGACACGTCGGCGGAACCAGGCGTCCTCCTCACGGGGATCCTCGCCGTAGCCACGCAGGAAGGCCTGCTCGGCACCGGGGACCCGGAGGAACTCGCGTACCGCGAGCCGCTCGAAGTCCTCACCCGCCGGGCGCATCGCGGCACGCCCGAAGTCGATCACCTTCACCACACCGATGTCGTCGGCGAGCCAGTTGCGGCTCTGCCAGTCGCCGTGGGTGGGCACCAGGGTGGCCGTCGGTGTCGGCCATCCCTCGACCATCGAGCGCAATCGGCCGGCGACGTCGGGACCGATACGGTGCGGCGCCGCGAGCCACCGCAGCGTCTTCGTGTTCGCCGATCGCTCGTACCCCTCGTCCACCACATGCTCCTGGCGATGGAACTGGGCGAGCAGCGCGCCGGCCTGTTCGTAGACGTCGAGACGGGACGACGCGGCGGTGCCCAGGACGAGCCGCCCCGGAAGGTATTCCGTCACGACGAGTTTCGTCGCGCGGTCTGCGAACACCATGCGGGCGGCCCGACCGCACCGTACCCACGGAGCGGTCCACCGCTCGTGCGCGCTGATCTCGCGGCCGATGTGCCGATCCGGAGTTCCGCCCGCCTTCACGACCAGCAGCCCGTCGTCGGTGTCGACCTCGAGGACAGTGGTCGACACCAGTCCCCAACTCATGTCGGAGACCACGACGATGCGGCCGAACCGCTGCGTCAGCAGGTGGCGTTGCTGTGGAGTGAGCCGCTCCAGGGCGTCCGGCATGAAGGCACTCTAGCGATCTTTCGCCGCGAAAACCCCTGTCGCTTCCGGCTTGTGATCGTTCACCCCGCGAGGGACCGCGCGATCACGAGTCGCTGAATCTGATTGGTGCCCTCGAAGATCTGCGTGATCTTCGCGTCGCGCATGAAGCGCTCGACCGGGAAGTCGCGGGTGTAGCCGTATCCACCGAGGACCTGCACAGCGTCGGTCGTGACCTTCATGGCGGCATCCGTCGCGACGAGCTTGGCCACCGACGCCTGCCGCGAGTAGGGCAGGCCGGCGTCCTTGCGCCGGGCAGCGTCGAGATAGGTGGCGCGGGCCGAGTCGACGGCGGCGGCCATGTCGGCGAGAACGAAGCCGAGGCCCTGGTGGTCGATGATGCGCTTGCCGAAGGCCTGCCGTTCCTTGGCGTAGGCCGTCGCCTCGTCGAGGGCGGCCTGGGCCAGACCCGTCGCGACGGCGGCGATCCCCAGGCGTCCGGAATCCAGTGCGCTGAACGCGATCGGCAGTCCCTGTCCCTCGGCGCCGATCCGGCGCTCGGCCGGGACGAAGGCGTCGTCGTAGTGGGCGGAGGTGGTGGGGATGGCGTGCAGGCCCATCTTCTCCTCGGGCTTGCCGAAGGACAGGCCCTCGGTGCCGGCGGGCACGAGGAAGCACGAGATGCCCTTGCTGCCGGTGTCGGCTGTGCGGGCGAACAGGGTGTAGAAGTCGGCCTTGCCGCCGTTGGTGATCCACGCCTTCGAGCCGGTGATGCGGTAGCCGCCGTCGACGGGCTTCGCACGGCACGCGAGGGCCGCGGCGTCGGATCCGGCCTGCGGCTCGGAGAGGCTGTACGCGCCGATGGTGTTGCCGCCCAGCATCTCCGGGAGCCACTTGTTCTTCTGCTCGTCGGTGCCGTGGGTGGCGAGCGCGAAGCACGACAGTCCGTGCACGCTCACCGCAACCGCCACGGCAGCCCAGCGGGCGCCGAGTTCCTCGAGGACCTGCAGGTAGACCTCGTAGGGTTGGTCGCCGCCGCCGAACTCCTCGGGGTACGGCAGGCTCAGCAGCCCTGCGGCGCCGAGTGCGGGGAAGACGCCCTCGGGGAAGGTCTCCTTGCGCTCGTGCTCGTCGACGCGCGGGGCGAGCACCTTGTCGGCGACGTCGCGGGTGAGGTCGATCAGGTCGTAGGCCTCGCGGGTGGGAAGCAGACGCTCGACGGGCACGGTGGTTCCTCCTGGAAGACTGGGGACCAAAAATAGTACTGAGGACGATACTGCAGTACTGTTCTCGGTATGGCAAGAGTCGGTAGCCGGCGGCCCACCGCCCGGCAGGCGCAACTGTTCGACGATCTGGTCGCGTTGTTCCTGGCAGAAGGCTTCGCGCACCTGACCCTCGACGACATCGCCGCGCGTCTGCGCTGCTCGAAATCGACGCTCTACGCACTCGCGGAGAACAAGGACCGGCTCGTCTACGCGGCGACCGTCCACTTCTTCAAGGGTGCCGCCGACCGGGTGGAGGCCGACGTCGCGCGGGCCGCGGACGCCCAGGCTCGCATCGGCACCTATCTCGAGGCCGTGGGGCGCGAACTCGAACCCGCCTCCACGCGGTTCATGGAGGACATCGCCCACACGCCGGTCGCGCGCGAGGTCTACGAACGCAACACCCGGTTCGCCGCCGACCGCGTCCGCCAGCTCATCTCCGAGGGAGTTGCGGCCGGCGAACTGCGCGACGTCCACGCGGCCTTCGTCGCCGACGTCGTCGCCTCGGTCATGGTCCGCATCCAGCAACGACAGGTGGCCGAGGCGACCGGTCTCGAGGACGCACGTGCCTACCGGGAACTCGCCGCACTGCTCGCGCACGGGCTCTCGACCGCACCGCACCTACGATCGACCCTATGACCACGGCTGCACCGAACGATCCGATCCGCCTCGAGGTCGTCGTCGCGAGTGTCCGCGCCGGTCGCATCGCGCCGGTCGTCGCAGACTGGTTCGCGGCCACCGCACGGCGTCGGCCCGAGTTCGACGTCGGCGTTCTCGATCTCGCCGAGACTCCGCTCCCGCACGACCTCTCGGGCGGTCCCGACGCCGACGCCTTCACCGGTCGCATCGGTGCTGCGGACGCCTTCGTGGTGGTGACCTCCGAGTACAACCACGGCTATCCCGCCGCGCTGAAGACGGCCATCGACACCGTCAAGCACGAATGGCGCACCAAGCCGGTCGGATTCGTCTCCTACGGTGGCCTGTCCGGCGGATTGCGCGCGGTCGAGCAGTTGCGGCAGGTCGTCGTCGAGGTCCACATGGTGCCGGTGCGGCAGTCGGTGAGCTTCCACCGCGTCAAGCACGCCTTCGCGGCCGACGGCACCACCACGGACGAGGCCGCGATCGACGGCGCGGAACGCATGCTCGACCAGATCGCCTGGTGGGCCCGCACCGTCCGCGCCGGAACCGCCCTCGACCGCTATCCCGGCTGAGGCGCCGGATCCGGCATGCGCGACCGGCCGAGATGGGTGCTCTCCGCCGCGATCGTCACGAGGGTGAGAGGCGTGCGTTCGCCGCCTACCGTGAGCACCACACGGCCCCCGGCCGCTCCGGGTTGGAGCAACGACACCGTGGGGCGCTCGCGCGGCCATCCGTCCGGGTGGATGTGCACGTGGATCGCGGTCGCGTGCGGCATGGACGAGGTGGGCGGGACGCCGTCGTAGACGACCGTGTCGAAATCGTGGTCGCCCGCGTACTCGCCCGCCAGACGCAGCCGGTCGGGTCCGGCCGCGGATCCGACCAGGCCGCGCCACGCACCGGACCGGTCGGTGTGGACGACGACCCGTGCCCCCACCGCGACGGCGCGGAAGACCACCTGCTGGGCGAGATACAACTCGCCCGCGATGTGGACCGAGCGGACTCCGGGACCGGTGAGACGCGCGGTGACGGCGCGACCGGCGTCGTCCGATCCGATGAGCTGCCCACACCCACCGGCCGGAAGAGCGAGGGCGTCGAGTTCCCCGCTACGCGATTCGCGCAAGGGAACCCGGTCTTCCAGTTGCGGAACCCCGAGGGGCAATGCCGCTGTGAGGAGTTCGGCGTGACGTCCGTACGCCGGGAACAGTCCGGCCACCGAGGGGACGTCCGCCTCGCGCGTGGTGAACCGTGCCAGCGCCCCGACCCGAACCGACCCGTCATCACCCGGTCGCAACCGGAGGACCAGTGTCGACGCCAAAGTTGGATGCGACCAGATCGCCGCCGTGTGGCGGCGGTCGATCCGACGTGGGTCGAAGGCGCCGCCCGAGTCGAACGCGGAGGCCAGGGCGACGTGCCGGCGCGTCGGGGCCCACTCCGCCGCCGGGACCCCGTGGGAGATGCGCAGCGCGGCCTGTTCGATCTCGCTCGCGGTGAGCAGTCGCGCACCGTACCCGGCGTCGCCGAGCGCGCGGATCACGCGCCGCGCCGCCGCGACGACGGTCCGGGCGGCACCCTCGGAGCCTCCGCCCCGACGGGCGGCAGCGGCCGCGCAGGACGTGACGTCGAGTCGGAGCACCACCCGCACCGTGCGTTCGGCCGCGGCGGGAAGCGGGCCCAGCAACTGTGCGTAGGCCTGCCCCGCGGGGGTCGAGTCGCGAACCCGGCGCCCCTGCACCACGACATCGATCCCGTCCAGGACGACGTCGTGCCGGTACAGGCAGGCGGCGATCGCGTCGAGGGGGAGCGTTCGCCCCGTCTCCTCGCTGTCGCGCCCGAGTCGGGTGATCGCACCGGCCGGTGAGAACGGTTCGAGAACCACGGTCGCGTACGGGCCGTCCCATAGCACCCCCACCGGGACTGCCGACCCGACGTGGAAGTCGCGGAGGACACCCGAGACGGAGACGTCGTCCGGGCGTCGGCGCAGAACGGTCGCGATCCATTCGGCTGTGCCGCGTCCGCCGACCCGCACGAGGCACAGCGCGGCCGGTGGCACGGCGATCGCGCAGGCCACCCACACGGACGCCCCCGACACCACCGCCAGCGTCCATACGAGGGCGGCGACGCACTGGGCACCCACGAGCCGCACGGCGACACGGCTTCTCGCATCACCTGCTGCTGTGCTGATCCGTGCACCGGTGGGCGCTGTGCTGACCCGTGCACCGGTGGGCGCTGTGCTGACCCGTGAATCCCCCGACTCGAAGACGGTTCGTTGCATCGATCCCCCCGAACGACGGCCGGCAATGATTCCGGCGCGGTGCCGACCTTCCCCCTGACCGCGCGGAGCGCCTGTGGTGGACGCCCGACTGGACTGTACTGTGTTGCGCCAGAGAGCGTGCCGTACGGGGGGAGATCGATGGCAGCGCAACCGACCACGCGATGGCAGGTCAGTGGATACCGTTTCCTGGCACGACGCATGGATCATGCGTTGGTGCGGGGCGACGTACGAATGATCCACGATCCCATGCGTTCCCAGTTCCGGGCGTTCGTCGTCGGAGTCGTCGTCGCGTGTGTCGTGCTGGGAGGCTGTGCCGCCCTTGCCCTGTTCCGCCCCCAGGACCGGATCGGTGATGCTTCCGTCGTCGTCGGACGCGACTCCGGTGCGCTCTACGTCGCGATCGGCACGACCTTCCATCCCGTCCTGAATCTCGCGTCGGCCCGGCTGATCCTCGGATCGCCCACCGAACCGGCGGTCGTAGCCGACGAGGAACTGACGACACGACCACGCGGACCGCTGGTGGGGATCCCGGGTGCGCCGTCCTCCCTGGTCCATGATGCAGAGGAGGTGCCGTGGACGGTGTGCGACGTCGCCGACCCGAACGGTCTGCAGTCCTCGACCACCGCCGTGCTCGCCGGCACACCCGACCACCGGGCAGGCTCGGCGCTCGCCGACGACGAAGCGCTCCTCGTGGCCGCGGACGGCAGATACCACTTGCTCTACGAGGGCAGACGCGCCGAAATCGACCCGAACGACCGGTCGCTCGTGCGCCTGCTGGGCATCGACGTCTCCCGTGCGCGCCCCGCGAGTCCCGGACTGCTCGCCGCCGTGCCGGAATCGCCGAAGCTGGCGGCACCCCACATCACCGGCGCCGGAGGTGTCCCGGGCATGTCGATCCCGGGTGTGCGAGTCGGGTCGGTCGTCGCGGTGTCCGAACCGGACGGGCAGAGTTTCCACGTAGTGCTCGAGAACGGTGTGCAGGAGGTCTCGCGGGCCACCGCACATCTCATCCACTTCTCGGATTCGCAAGGAGCACCCGAGATTCCGGTGATTCCACCCGACGTCCTCGCAGCCGCGCCGGTCGTGCACGAACTGCCGGTCGACACCTTTCCCGAGGTCGTCCCGCGCATCGTCGATCCGGGGGAGAGGCCTGTGGCGTGCTCCACCTGGCAGCCCGGCACAGGCGAGAACGACCGGCACCGCTCGACTCTGCGGTTGTCCGCGGGGACGGCCCTGCCCACCGGCAAGGACGCCGTGCCGGTGGTCCCGGCCCAGGCGGACGATGCCGGACCGCAGGTCGACGCGATCCACATCCCGCCGGGCCGCGGCAGATACGTGCAGACCACCTCGCTGACCTCGGACACCGACCGTCTCGGTTCGTTGTTCTACGTCGCCGACACCGGCGTGCGGTACGGCATCACCGATGCGGACGCCGCTGCGGCACTCGGCTTCACGGATCCACCCGCCCGGGTCCCGTGGCCCATCCTGCAGTTGCTCGCTCCGGGACCCGCGCTCGGCCGGGAACAGGCGCTGCTCGCACACGACGGTGTCGCCGCCGACCCGGAGGCGGTCCCCGTCGGGGCGGGCAACTGATTCAGGTCCGTGATCGGGCGAGTCGTCGTGCCGGTGCAGTGAGGACGAGAACGAGGGCGGTCGCGGCGATCACGGCCGCAGCCGAGATCAGTGCGATTGTGCGCGGCCGGTGATCCGGTACCGGGGGAGGAGTCGGCTCGGCGACGGCAACCGCCGGCATCGGCTCCGCGCGCCCGGCCGGCAGCGGCGCGGTGACGGCGGCGAGCGGGTCGACGACCCCGTGGCCCACCTGAGGATTCCATCCTTCCGCGGGGGAGTGGGCGGTGCTCTCGATGCGCGTCATCACCTCTCGGGCGGACAACTGCGGGTACCGCGAGCGCACCAGCGCGACCGTCGCCGCGACGAGCGGCGCCGCGAAACTCGTCCCGGACACCGGTCTGCCGCCCTGGGGGCCGGGGATCAGGTCGGCCAGACCGTCGGTGCCGGGATTGAGTGAGACGAGCCCGCTCCCGGGAGCGGCGACGTCGACCCACGGCCCGGGCAGACTGTACCCGGCCGGTGTGCCGTCGTCCTCGACCGCGCCGACGGTGAGGACGTACTCGTCGTACCAGGCCGGTGATGCCAGGGTGACGACCGAATCCCACGGATCCGCACCGGGATCGGCCGGATCCGCCGAGCGCGGATTGCCTTCGCGGCAGGTGTCGGTGTTGCCGGCCGCCGCGACGACGACCGCGTCGTGTACATCCGTCGCGTACTGCACTGCCGCTCCCAGCGGACCGTCGACGAGGCCTTCGGCGACCGTCCGGCAGGCGACCTCGGAGATGTTGACGACGGTGGCGCCGAGATCCACCGCCTGCCGGACGGCCGCCGCGAGGGTCCGTACGTCGCCGTATCCGGAGGCGTTGCGCGCGGCATCGTCGTCCGATCGGGAGCGGTCGGAGAAATGGCCGCTCGACTGGCGGATGGCGATGATCCCCACGTCGGGTGCGCCACCGGCGAAACCTGATCCGGGTGTCGGCCGCGCCGCGATCAGGCCGGCGACGAGGGTGCCGTGCGCGTCGCAGTCCTCGGTGCCGTCACCCGTGGACACGTAGTCGCCACCCGGCCTCGGGGCCGGCAACCGCGGATGCGGATGGACCCCGGTGTCGATGACGGCGACCACCTGCCCCGCTCCCCGGGTGATCGGCCACACGGACGCGAAGTCGAGGATGCGTTGTGCCCGAGGGATCTGCGGTCCGTCGGGAGCATCCGGCAGTTCTGCGCACAGCACCCGCATCTCGGTGGCCTCGGGAGGCGCAGGCGTCGCGCCGGCGGGCAGTTGCGCCGGATCGGGTACCGGGGGCGCGGCGGTCGCGAGACCCGGAGTAGTGGTCGCTATCAGGGCGGCGAGGGCCAGGACCGCGAACCGGTGTGACAGCCGCACCGTCACAGTCCGCGGATCGCCGCGTACACACCGGCGACCCAGCAGGCCAACGGCACGACGGTGGCGATGGTCGCGTACTCCGCGATCTCGGCGATCCGGCGTTGTACCGGGGTGAACGTCCGTCGCGGCGCGACCACACCGAAGAGGAAACCGGCACACGCGAGACCCGTAGCGGATGCGAACACCGCCCATGGCGGCAACGCTCCGCTCGCTGCCGCACCGACGAGCAGCCCGAGCAGCAGTACCGCGCCACCGGCCACGAGGGGAGCCGCCTGCGCGGTCGCGGTGTAGGTGCGGCCTCGGAAGACCAGGACCACGGCCGACGCCACGGCCAGTGCTACCGCGGGCACGGACACGTCTCCGTCGAACGGGAACGCGGCGCACCACGCTCCGCCCGCCGTGAGTAGGACGACGGCGTGGACGATTCCGGTGAGCGCGCTCCGTGCCCGATTCGCACGGTGCTCGAGCTCCGCCTGTGACGGCAACCCGGACACGCTGCTCTCGGGGGTCTCCGGTTCGAGCGGAGCGCCCGGAGCAGGGACCGGGGGGATGGGGAGTTTCGCGAGCATCGCCGCGAGGCGTGGTGCCGTGCCGGCGAGCAGCAGCGCCACCACCACCGTTCCGGCTCCGAGGGCGCGCGCCTCGAGTTCGGTGGTCGATGCGAGGGTGGCCGTCACGACGACGCCCGCGGCGGTCGCGGCGACCGCCGTGCACGGTGCGAGGCCGATGCGGGTGGCACGCACGGCGAGCACTGCGACCGCACCGGTCAGTGCCGCGGCGAGGACGAGACGCGGCGCCGGCGATTCGCCGGGAACGAGCAGCGCCCCGGCCGTCGCTGCGAGCGGGAAGGCGCACCACAGCAGCGCGGTCGCGGTCCGTCGATCGTCGTGGAGCCGGGCGAGGATGCCTGCGGCGAGCAGCACCAGGAGAGGCAGCGCGGCGCACACGGCTCCGAGGGCGAGACGGCTCGCGCCGTCGGGCAGGAACAGCAACGGTACGCAGCCCGCGGCGAGGGCGACCGGACCCAGGACGGCCGCGATGAGACCCGACGGGCCCGCACCCCACGGCGTCGTGGTCCGGTCCGAGGCCGCGACGCTGTACATGACGTCGTCGAACAACGGTGGAGGAGCGGGGGATCCGGCGTCCTCCAGGACGAGGATCTCCCCGTCGCGGACGCCGTGCTCGTCGAGACTCAGCGCACCGGACAGCGGGGCCCGACCGATCCGGGCGAGCGCCCAGCCGTCGGGTTCCGTGCGTTCGGGTGTCGCGTCGAAGTCGTTGTCGGGCCGGTGGCCGGCGACGAGATTCACGATCCCCGGGAGCAGCAGCGCCACCGGAACGTCGAGGGGCAGTGCGAGATCGACCTCGGTGTGGCGGGCGAGCACGGTGATCCGGCACAGATCCGGGGCGCCCACCTGCCCCGGGGTCTCGGATCGCGCACGCACAGATGTCATCGGCCTCGGTTCCCCCCGTCACTGCAGTCCGAACGACGCAGACCATACGACATCGTCCCGACCGGTGTCGTACCCGAGTTGTCCGTCGAGGGACCGAGGGGCGAACAGGAGCACGGAAGGTCGCAGCCATGGGTTAGTCTTCCACGACCGTGGGGCCGTAGGGGGCGGCCGACGGCGTTCCGGGGGGTGACGAACGTGAGTACCGTGCGTTTCGTACGCAGAGCACGGCGGGAGGCACCGCGCGCTCCCAGCGGCGAGGTGAGTGTCCAACCGCCACCGGACATTCCCCGGGCCACGCCCGGCAATCTGGTGACCAGACTGCTCCCGCTCGTGATGGTCGCGGCGATGATCGGGATGGTCGCGCTGATGTTCACCACCGGCGCCGCACGCAGCCCCATGGCGATGATCTTCCCGCTCATGATGGTCGTGTCCCTGGTGGGCATGCTCGCCAACGGTGGTCGCAGCGGGGGAACGAAGACCGCCGAGGCGAACGAGGACCGCAAGGACTATCTGCGCTATCTCGACCAGCTCCGGCGCGAGGTCACCGAGACGGCGCACGAACAACGTCGGGCGCTCGAATGGTCGCATCCCGACCCGGCCCTGCTGTGGACCCTCGCCGGCACCGTCCGGATGTGGGAGCGGCGCAGCACCGATCCCGACTTCGGTCACCTCAGGGTGGGGCGCGGCGGGCAGCGACTCGCGACCCGACTCGTGCCTCCGGACACCGGGCCGGTCGAGGATCTCGAACCCGTCGCCGCCCTGTCGCTGCGCAGGTTCGTGCGCGCGCACTCGGTGGTGCAGGCGCTGCCCACGGCTGTGTCGCTGCGGGGTTTCGCGGCGATCGGCCTCGAGGGCGATCGCAGCGCGGCGCGCTCGCTCGCTCGGGGGATGCTCGCGCAGGCGTGCACCTTCCACGGTCCCGACACACTGCAGGTCGCCGTCGTGTGCGGGCCCGACACCGCTGCGGAATGGGAATGGATCAAGTGGCTGCCGCATGCGCAGAACCCGGTCCTGCGCGACGGTGCGGGCAGTGCACGCACGGTGTTCGGTTCGCTGTTCGAACTCGAGACCGATCTCGCGGCGGTCCTCGCCGGTCGCAGCAGATTCGTCCGGAACGCCCCGGCCACCGAGGGTGCCGTGCACCTCGTCGTGGTCGTCGACGGCGGGGTCACGGGATCGGGTTCGGGGGTGCTCGACGACGGTCTCGACGCAGTGACCGTGCTCGACCTCTCCGGCTACGCCACGCGGCTCAGCGCGACGCGCGGCCTGCGCCTGGTGGTCGAGGAAGGACGGGTCGGGGTCGCCACCGGCACCGACGTCGACATCTTCGCCGATGCCGACGGCATCGGGACTCCGCAGGCACAGACGTTGGCCAGACTGCTCGCGCCGTACCGGGTGACGAGCGGAGCGGTGGACGAGAGCGCCGGCGACGACCGGCCGTCGAGCTGGCAGGAGCTGCTGGGCCTCGGGGACGTGGCCCGCTTCGACCCCGCGCAGGTATGGGTGCCACGCCGCGGGCGCGACCGCCTGCGGGTACCGATCGGTGTCGGCATCGACGGTGCGCCTGTCGAACTCGACCTCAAGGAGGCCGCCGAGAACGGGATGGGACCGCACGGACTGTGCATCGGCGCAACCGGATCGGGAAAGAGCGAGTTCCTGCGGACGCTGGTCCTCGGTCTCGTGGCGACGCACCCGCCGGAGGCACTCAACCTGGTCCTCGTGGACTTCAAGGGCGGCGCGACCTTCCTCGGTCTGGACCGGATCTCGCACGTCGCGGCGGTGATCACCAACCTCGCCGACGAGATCGCGATGGTCGACCGCATGAAGGACGCCCTCGAAGGCGAGATGAACCGCCGCCAGGAACTGCTCCGGACCGCAGGCAACTTCGCCAACGTCGGCGACTACGAGAAGGCCAGGGCGGCAGGTGCACCGCTCGACCCGCTGCCCGCGCTGTTCATCGTGGTCGACGAGTTCTCCGAACTGCTCTCTCAACAGCCCGAATTCGCCGACCTCTTCGCGGCGATCGGACGCCTGGGCCGGTCGCTGCACATGCACCTGCTGCTCGCCAGCCAACGACTCGACGAGGGTCGCCTCCGCGGTCTCGACAGCCACTTGTCGTACCGCATCGGCCTGAAGACCTTCTCCGCAAACGAATCGCGGAGCGTTCTCGGCGTTCCCGACGCCTACCACCTGCCGTCGACACCCGGCGCCGGATATCTGCGGACCGATTCCGCCGACATCCAGCGGTTCTCCGCGGCGTACGTCTCGGGGCCGTACGAGCCCGGCCGCCCCACCCGGCGCACCCGATCGGCGGTGCCGGCCGGCACGTCCCGGCCCCGGCTCTTCACCGCGCGGGCGGTGCCGGTCGACGCCGGTCCGCCCGCCCCGGTCACGGAGCCGCTCCCGGTTCTTCCCACGGGCGACGGCCGGAGCGTGCTCGAGGTGGTCGTCGACCGGATGCGGGGGCACGGAACACCGGCGCACGAGGTGTGGCTTCCTCCGCTCGACGACTCCCCGTCGCTCGACATGCTGCTGCCCAGGTCGGTGCTCACCGGCGACGTGCCGCGTCACGCAACCTTGCGCACCGTCGTCGGTGTCGTCGACCGGCCGTTCGAGCAACGCCGCGACCCGCTGGTGGTCGACCTGTCCGGGTCGGCCGGCAACGTCGTGGTGGTCGGCGGCCCGCAGTCCGGGAAGTCCACACTGCTGCGCAGCCTCGTCCTGTCGATGGCCCTCACGCACAACGCCGAGCAGGTGCAGTTCTACGGTCTCGATTTCGGTGGTGGCACGTTGTCCGGTCTGGCCGGCCTGCCGCACGTCGGTTCCGTCGCGGGGCGGCACGACACCGACCGGGTGCGCCGCACGGTCGCGGAGATGATGTCGCTGCTGCGTCGTCGCGAACGGTCCTTCGCCGAGAACGGCATCGAGTCCATAGCTCAGCTGCGGCGGATGCGCGCCGACGCGGTCGCACCGGCCACCGACGATCCGTTCGGCGACGTCTTTCTCGTCGTCGACGGTTGGCCGAGCATCCGGCAGGACTTCGAGGCACTGGAACAGACGATCGGGATCCTCGCCGCCCAGGGTCTGTCCTACGGCATCCACGTGGTGCTCAGCGCCCCACGCTGGGGTGACGTGAGGCCCGCCATGCGCGACCTGCTGGGTACGCGGCTCGAACTCCGCCTCGGCGACCCGTCCGACTCCGAGTACGGCCGAAAGAGAGCGGCGATGGTGCCGGAAGGGCGGCCGGGACGCGGTATCGACCGCGATGGCCTGCACATCCTGGGGGCGCTGCCGCGGGTGGACGGAAGCTCCGATCCGGCCGATCTCGCGGTCGGCGTCGCAGCGGCGGTCGAGGCCGTCCGTGCTGCCACGCCGGGGCGTTCGGCGCCACCGGTGCGCATGCTGCCCGAACGCATCGACCGGCCCGACCTTCTCACAGCTCTGCCCTCAGGGTGGCCGCCACCGGCCGACGCGTCCCCGGCGGCCCGGCTCTCCGTCCCGATCGGCATCGACGAATCCGAACTCGCGCCCGTATCGGTGGATTTCACCGACCATCCGCACCTGCTGATCTTCGGCGACTCGGAGTGCGGCAAGACCAATCTGCTGCGAGGGCTGTGCCGCGGACTGGTCGAAGCCGGCAGCGGTGCGCAGACCAGGATCATCGTCGGCGACTACCGCCGCACGCTGCTCGGTGTCATGGGCGGCGACCATCTCGGGGGATACGCTGCGTCGGCAACGGTCCTCGCAGCCATGGTCCGCGAACTCGCCGGCATCTTCGAGCGCCGGCTGCCGGGCCCCGGCACGACGCAACAACAGCTGCGCGATCGATCGTGGTGGACGGGACCCGAAGTGTTCGTGGTGATCGACGACTACGACATGGTCGCCACCTCTGGCCAGAATCCGCTGCTGCCGTTGCTCGACTATCTCCCGCAGGGACGCGACATCGGCCTGCACCTGGTGGTCGCGCGTCGCTCGGGTGGTGCCGGACGCGCGATGTACGAACCGATCCTCGGGCGTCTGCGGGAGTTGTCGACTCCGGGTCTGATCATGAGCGGTAGCCGCGACGAGGGAGCGCTCGTCGGCGCGGTCCGTCCGTCGCCGGTGCCGCCGGGCCGCGGCACACTCGTACGACGCGACGGCACGGCGCTCGTCCAGACCGCGTGGGCGCCGGAGGTGTGATGGCGCTCCGGGACGAGACGGTCGTCGCGGTCGCGTTCACGCTGACACCCGGATCCGTCCACATCGGATGGCCCGGAACCACGCGCAGCGTGCCCGCTCTCGCCGCGGATCTCGGCGACCGACGGGTCTACGGAGCGGCAGCGGAGGAACCGTCGGAGCCGGCCGGCGTCGCAGGACTCATGGATGTCACGGAACTCGTGGATGCGGCCGCGGTCGAAGGGGAAACCGAACTCGGAGAACTGCTGAGCGGGCTCGTCTCCTACGCCGCAGCGACCGTGGGTGCACCGGACATCGGCGGGGTGGCGTGCGCGATACACCCGACCTGGTGGAACGAGCGGCGCCGCGATCTCTTCCGGACCGCCGTGCGGCAGGTCGCAGGCGATACGATCCTGCTTCCGGCCGCGGTGGCCGCCGCGCGCGCCGCCGATCCTGCGCCGCACGAGCGGTGTGCGGTGCTCGAATTCGCCGCCGGGGGAGTCACCGCCGTGAGCATCGCTCCGCCGGGACCCGACGGGCCGACCGTCGAACGACTCGCACGCGATCCGGGTCTGTCGGTGCACTCCCCGGACGCCGCGATGCGACTCGAGAACCTGCTGACCTCGGTGTGCGGCGGGGCTGGGCCGGAGGTCGTGGTGGTGACCGGCGGCCCGGGCGAACCGTCCGGTGTCGAATCCTTCTCTCTCGCAGTTGATCTCGTGGGTTCGGGTCGGCGGGTGCTGCCCGTCGCGGCCTCGGAGATGCTCAGCGCCGTGACCGGCCCTCCGGCGCCACCGGCAGGAACCGGAGGGACCGCGAGAGCCCCGGCCATCGCTCCGACGACCGACGGACCCGACAGGACACTGCCGTGGCTCAGCGAGGTGTGCGCACGCCCGGATCCCCCTCGTGGCGGGCGGGCCGGCACGGTGCCCGCGCTGGTCGTCGCCGGGGCGGTGATTCCGTTCCTGCTCGCCGCTACGATCTTCCTGTGGCCGCTTCTCACCGGAGAAGGTGGAGACGCGGAGGTCCCGGCTCCGCCGGAAGTCGTTGCTGCAGAGGAGCCGCCGACCGACGCTCGTGAGCCCGAGTCGGCCGCCGACGCCGGTCCCTCCCCGTCGACGCGGATCGACGCCGGTCCGCTGCACCTCGACCTGCCGGAGGGCTGGCGCGTCCGCGACCCCGCGACCGTGCCCGAGGGGCGCGCGGAACTGATACCGGTCGGCGGAACCGATCGCCGGATCCTGGTCGTGTACCGCGATCTTCCCGACGGGATCGACGAGCGCTCGGTCGCCTCCGCGTTGGCGGAGCGGGCCGCCGAACGTGCACCTGTCATCCGCGACCTCGACACCGACACGACCTTCGCCGACCGCAAGGTCGTGGCGTACACCGAAGTTCCCGACGACTACTCGGTGGTGCGGTGGTCGGTCCTGGTCTTCCCCGGACTTCAGGTCTCCGTGGGATGCCAGTACCTCGAGGGGGAATGGACCCGTATCCGGAGTGAATGCGAGCAGGCCGTCCACACCCTCCGGGGCGGGTGAGAAAAGTAGGTCCACGAATTTCGGAAGGCGCGGAACCGATACCGGATCGGGTGCGTCCAACCAGATGTAGGAGCCAGGACCGGCTCGACACCGAGCCGGATGATCCACGCACGAGCGAAGGAGTACGCCGTTGACCCAACCGACCGGCAATTCGAATCACCTCACCACCGATGTAGCGAACATGGAGGTCGTCGCGGGACAACTCCAGGACTCCCGCGCCGAACTCGACGCGATCCTCGGTCGTCTGACGGGCGTGGTGCAGTCCGCGCCGTCGGTCTGGCGGAGCCGCTCGGCGGAACAGTTCGCCGGAATCATGGAGCGCTGGAACGTCAACCACACCAAGCTGTCGAACGCCCTGGACGAACTGGCAGAAGCCGTGCGCACCAGTGGACGGTCGTACGCCGCTGCCGAGGACCAGCAGGCCCAGTCCTTGTCGGCGATCGACCCCGATGGCGGTTCGGTGCTCAACGGGTCGTTCAACTGATCGCCGGTCGCTCCGGCACACAGCCCTCCGGCACACATTCGAGAACAAGGAGAACGATCCGTGTCCGAGATCTATCAGAACTTCGCCGGCGTCGCCGACCTGCACGCCCAGCTCGTGTCCGGTCAGAAGGCGATCGAGGCGACGCTCGACCGCATCGAGGGGCAGGTGGCGCCCCTCATCGCCACCTGGGACAGTGGGGCGCAGGAGCGCTACGCCGCCACGCAGGCGCGCTGGAACGAGGCCGAGGCCGGCCTCATCCAGGTGCTGCACGACATCGGTCGGGTGGTCTCGACCGGTAACGACAACATGCAGGAGGTCGAGCGACTGAACCAGCAGCGCTTCCCGGGCTGATCCGGGTCTGCCGGATCCGGACCGATCCGGCGCTGTCACGTCCCGGTGGTGGAGAGGCCGCCGGGACGTGCTGCTGCTTCCGGGGTGCTCCAGCGGAGGGTGCGCAAGGGCAGGGCTGCTGCGGTGCTTTGACCGGCCCGGCGTCCGCCCGGTAGAGTGTCCCCTCGGCGTGTCGCACGTCGTCGTGCCCTGTGGTGCGACGAACACCTCTCCCGGGTCCCAACTGGCCGCCGGGCGTGGCAACCGTCGGCATGCAGGCCAGCAGCGAAACGATAGACGAGGAAGATCTGTGTCTACGTACACACCGAAGGCCGGCGACGTGACCCATCAGTGGCACGTCATCGACGCCACCGACGTGGTGCTCGGCCGCCTCGCGGTGCAGGCGGCAAACCTGCTCCGCGGCAAGCACAAGCCCACATTCGCGCCGCACGTCGACGGTGGTGACTTCGTCGTCATCATCAACGCCGACAAGGTTGCCGTCTCCGGCAACAAGCGGACCGACAAGTTCCTCTACAGCCACTCCGGTCACCCGGGCGGTCTGCGGGCTCGTTCCGTCGGCGAGGTTCTCGAGAAGAACCCCGACCGCCTCGTGGAGAAGGCCGTCACCGGCATGCTCCCGAAGAACAAGCTCGGTCGCGCCATCGCGAAGAAGCTGAAGGTCTACGCGGGCCCGAACCACCCCCACGCCGCGCAGCAGCCGGTGCCGTTCGAGATCAAGCAGGTGGCACAGTGACGACGCCCGAGGAACAGAACGTGAACCCCGAAGAGTACGTCGAGAACGTCGAGGTCGCTGCAGACGAGTACGTCGAGGACGTCGTCGAGGCACCTGCTGCCCCGATCGTGTTCGACCGTCCGGTCCAGACCGTCGGTCGCCGTAAGGAGGCTGTCGTCCGCGTCCGCCTCGTGCCCGGCACCGGCAACTTCACCCTCAACGGCCGCACCATCGAGGACTACTTCCCGAACAAGGTGCACCAGCAGCTCGTGAAGTCGCCCCTGGTGACGGTCGAGCGCACCGAGTCGTTCGACATCCACGCACGCCTGCACGGCGGCGGTCCGTCCGGCCAGGCCGGCGCGCTGCGTCTCGCCATCGCGCGTGCACTCACCGAGGTCACCCCCGAGGATCGCCCCGCGCTCAAGCGTGCCGGCTTCCTCACGCGTGACCCGCGTGCCGTCGAGCGCAAGAAGTACGGCCTGAAGAAGGCCCGTAAGGCATCGCAGTACTCCAAGCGCTGATGTGCCGCCGACGCTGATTTCGTCAGAGTCGGCACCTGTTCCATCACGAGAGCAGGCGTCGGTAGACATCTCCTACCGGCGCCTGCTTTCGTGCATTCTGTCCTCTATCGACACCCGCGGCGGGGGCCGCACACGACTGGGAGGCTGTGTACATGGGTCGGTTGTTCGGCACCGACGGAGTCCGGGGCTTGGCCAACGCCGAGCTCACATTGGAGCTGGCAGTACGCCTGGCAGGCGCTGCGGCAGCGGTCCTGGCCCCGCAGGGTGCCGAGCGGCGACCGGTCGCGGTCGTGGGTCGAGATCCACGCGCGAGCGGGGAGATGCTCGAGGCGGCCGTCACGGCCGGACTCACCGCAGCCGGAGTCGACGTGGTGTCGGTGGGCGTACTGCCCACCCCAGCGGTCGCGTACCTCACGGGTGACTACGGCGCCGACCTCGGCGTGATGATCTCCGCGTCGCACAATCCGATGCCCGACAACGGCATCAAGATCTTCGCAGCCGGCGGGCACAAGCTCGACGACGAGGTCGAGGACCGGATCGAAGCGGTGCTGCACGGCGACGCCGAGAGCGCCGCACGCCCCACCGGCTCCGGTATCGGCCGGGTGCGCGTCGTGTCCGACGCCCTCGACCGTTATCTCGCGCATCTCGCGACGGCCGTGCACAAGCCGCTCACCGGTACGACCGTAGTGGTCGACTGCGCGCACGGCGCCGCCTCGCAGGCCGGCCCGGCCGCCTACGCGGCCGCAGGTGCCACGGTCATCGCGATCAACGCCGAACCCGACGGACTGAACATCAACGACGGCTGCGGATCCACGCACCTGTCCGTGCTGCAGCAGGCCGTGCTCGAGCACGGCGCCGACCTCGGTCTCGCGCACGACGGCGACGCCGACCGCTGCCTCGCCGTCGATGCGACCGGCACGGTGGTCGACGGTGACGCGATCATGGCGATCCTCGCTCTCGGCATGCACGAAGCCGGTGAACTTCCCGACGACACCCTCGTCGCCACGGTGATGAGCAATCTCGGTCTGCATCTCGCGATGCGCGCGGCGGGGATCCAGGTGCGCACCGTCGGCGTGGGCGACCGCTACGTGCTCGAGGAGCTCCGCCGCGGTGGCTACGGCCTCGGCGGTGAGCAGTCCGGCCACATCGTCCTGCCCGCGCACGGTACGACCGGCGACGGCGTGCTCACGGGCCTGCGCCTGATGGAGCGGATCGCCACGACGGGTCTGCCGCTCGCGAAGCTCGCCTCGGTGATGACATCGCTTCCGCAGGTCCTCGTGAACGTGCGGGTCCACGACAAGGTCGCCGTCGCGAGCGATCCTGCGGTGGCGGACGCGGTCGCGGAGGCCGAGCGCGAACTCGGTGAGACCGGCCGGGTGCTGCTGCGTCCGTCGGGCACCGAGCAGCTCGTACGCGTCATGGTCGAAGCCGCCGACGACGATCACGCCCGGGCGGTCGCCGACCGTCTCGCGGGAGTCGTCGCCGCCGTCTGACCTGCGCGGTCCCTGCCCTTCGCTGCCGGTTTCCGCTCGCAGTCACGCTGCGGTGGAACCGGATCGTCCTGCGCTGCGTCCTAACCCTTCGAGAGGGTTCGGTGGGTGAAGGGCGGACATGGACACACAGCACAGCACGATCCAGGTCGACGGCGACGCGGTGCGAGCCGTCGCGGCACGACTCGCGGAGGTCGCCGAGGACGCCGACGACGAGATCCGTCGTGGCTTCGGCGGTCTCGTCTTCGACGGCTCCGGTGCCGGATCGACGCACCGGTCGGCCGGCGTTCGCGTCGAGACCGGATATCGCAGGATGCGTGCGACGTGTGAGAGCTGGGCGGCGACAGTGCAGGCGCAGGCCGACGCATTGCGCGCGGCGGCAGACAGATACCGGCACCAGGACGACGCGACCGGCATCGCCCTCACCGCTGTGACCGGTGCCGTACTCGACAGCGTCGGGTTCGGCGACGCAGGGACCCGGCAGCCGTGAGGACCCCTCCCGAGAGCGCAGGCGACATCCTCGACGCGGGAGCGCCCGGCCTGGCCCGTCTGACCGACCTCGTGCAGTCCCTGCACACTCTCGGGCTCGAGTCCGGCTGTTGCGTCGCGGACGTCCGGGCACGCTACGACGAGGAACGAACCCTCTCGTTGCCCGCCCTCGCCGACGACGCCGCCACGACGCGCTCGCTCGCGACCTCGCTCGGTCGTCGGACCGACGAACAGCGTCGCCTCCTGCAGCAACTCGACGAGTCGTGGGACGGATCCGCCGCCGACCGGGCTCGCGCCGAGCTGACGGCCACCGTCCGTTCCGGAGTGGCGCTGTGTGCGTCGCTGACCGATCTCGCGGTCGCGCTGGAATCGGCGGCCACCGCGATCGCCGCAGCGTTGCGTGAGAAGGCCCGCGTCGTCGGGGAACTCGCGGAAGGCACCGTCGACGGTCGCACGAGGGACGAGATCGACACGATCGTCGCCGGAGCGAGCGGTGGCCCGCACGGACCGAGCCCGGAGGAGCATGCCCGCTGGTTCGGCAACCCGCCCGGTGGCGACGTGGGCGACCCGCCCGGTGGCAACCTGGGCGACCCGCCCGGTGGCAACCTGGGCGACCCGCCGCGTGGCGACGTGTCCGACCCTGCCGCCGAGTGCCGGAGATGGATGGAGGAACGTCTGGTCCCGGCGGTCCGGGACGCCGTCGACGTGGTGCTCGGGGCATGTGAGGAGGCCGTCCGCCGGATCGCCGGCAGCGTCACCGACCTGGCGACGACCACCGAACGCGTCGCCGATGATGCCGGGGCGGCGGCCGCGGGCGTATCCGGTGCCGGGACGGTGGCTCCCGTCGTCGACGACGGGTCGACGCAGCACGGACCGAGCGACCCGCCGAATCAAGGTGCACTGCTGACGGTTCCCGGGATCCGCCCGGGCGAACGCAGACGCGAACACACCCCAGGACCGGTCGAGGCCGACCGCCGGCAGGACGAGAACGACGAGGGCGGTGCAGGAGTCGTGCTCGCGGAAGCCGGACCGCTGTGACGCGAACGACGGAACGTCAGCGCCCGAGGAGCAGGTTGACCTGCGTGCCGAGATCGCGATCGACGACGTCGGGGTCGGAGATCACCGTGGAGCCGGGCAGCTCCGTGGTGAGGTCGGAGAAGATCGCGTACGTCTTGTCGCCCGTGAGACGGTGCAGCAGGAAGCCGGTGAGCAGCGCACGAGTGCGTTCCTGGGTGCGACGCTCGGCACCACCGACGCCGAGCGCTCCGAGCAGGCGGCGCCCCTCGACGAGTCCTTCGTCGTTCGCCTTCTCGACGACCCGCAGCTGCACGTCGTCGCTGCCCCAGCCCCGGGCGACCGCGACGGCGTCGCTGGTCATCGACCCGATGCTCTTCTCGCCGACGAGGACGAGGCCCGGTGCCCGCACGCGGCCCGCGGCTTCGGAGGCAGCGGGGGAGACGGGCGAGGGGTAGAGCGCGGCGACGGCCGCGACCTCACGCCTCGCAGCGGCGAGCACCGCCGCCCCGGCACCCGAGCCGTGGCCCACCAGCGCGAGCTTCGACGGATGGACACTGATCCGCCCGGTACCGAGACGCACGCCGGTGCAGATGTCGAGGGTGGTGAGCAGGTCGGTCGACAAGCCGATCGTCGACGGCACCGGTCCGCGTTCGGTGTTGGGTGCGCCCACCACGATTCCCCAGGACGCGAGGTGCTCGAAGAGCTTCGTGTACTTCGTGACCCCGGTGAGCCAGCCGTGCCCGAACGCGATCGCGGGCAGGTCGAAGCCTTCCGCTGGGGTGTACACGACACCCGGCTGACCGGCGAGCGCCAGGTCGCCGCGCAGCACCGAGTGCGGGCCGCGCCGGGAGAGTTCCTGAGCCAGTTTCTTGGGGTTCGCCGCCACGGCCTGAACGTTAGCGGATGGCGCTGCCCGCCGGGGTCGGTGCGTACCGGACGGCGTGCCCCGATGCAGGTGTACGGGCTCACCGGTGTGTTGTTCCCGGGCGGGGGTCGACCAGTACCCTGCTAGGCATGTGCGGAATCGTGGGCTATGTCGGGCACCGTCGTGCTCTCGACGTCGTGGTGGAAGCGCTGCGGCGGATGGAGTACCGGGGTTACGACTCGGCGGGAATCGCCATCCTCGACGGCAAGGGTGGTCTGGCCGTCGAGCGGAAGGCGGGGCGGCTGGTCAATCTGGAGGCCGAGCTCGCCGAGATCGGCGAGGAGCACTTCGCCGGTACCGCGGGGATGGGGCATACCCGGTGGGCCACCCACGGTCGTCCCACCGACCGCAATGCGCATCCGCATCGCGACGCGACCGGCAAGGTCGCGGTGGTGCACAACGGCATCATCGAGAACTTCGCGCCGCTGCGTGAGGAGCTCGAGAAGTCGGGTGTGGAGCTGGCCAGCGACACCGACACCGAGGTCGCGGTGCATCTGGTGGCCCGCGCCTACGCCGAGGGTCCGACGGCGGGCAACTTCGTCGACAGCGCCCGCAGTGTGCTGCGCCGCCTGCAGGGTGCGTTCACACTGGTCTTCGCCCACGCCGATCATCCGGGCACGATCGTCGCGGCGCGCCGGTCGACGCCGCTGGTCGTCGGGGTCGGCGACGGTGAGATGTTCATCGCCTCGGACGTCGCGGCGTTCATCGAGTTCACCCGGGAGGCGGTCGAGCTCGGTCAGGACCAGGTCGTGGTGATCACGAACAACTCCTACGAGGTCACCGACTTCGACGGCAACACCGACGTGGCGACGCGTCCGTTCACCATCGACTGGGATCTCGCCGCCGCCGAGAAGGGCGGCCACGACTACTTCATGCTCAAGGAGATCGAGGAGCAGCCGGCCGCGGTCGCCGACACCCTGCGCGGTCACTTCGTCGACGGGTGCATCGTGCTCGACGAGCAGCGCCTGTCCGATCAGGAACTGCGCGACATCGACAAGGTGTTCGTCGTCGCCTGCGGCAGCTCGTACCACTCGGGCCTGGTCGCCAAGTACGCGATCGAGCACTGGACCCGCCTGCCCGTCGAGGTCGAGCTGGCCTCGGAGTTCCGCTACCGCGATCCGGTGCTCGACCGGTCCACGCTGGTCGTGGCGATCTCGCAGTCCGGGGAGACCGCCGACACCCTCGAAGCGGTCCGGCACGCCAAGGATCAGAAGGCGCGGGTGCTGGCGGTGTGCAACACCAACGGCGCGCAGATCCCGCGGGAGGCCGACGCGGTGCTCTACACCCGCACCGGCCCGGAGATCGGTGTGGCCTCGACGAAGGCGTTCCTGGCGCAGATGGCCGCGAACTACCTCGTGGGTCTGGCGCTGGCGCAGGCGCGCGGCACGAAGTATCCCGACGAGGTGGCCCGCGAGTACCAGGACCTGGCGGCGATGCCGGAGAAGATCGCCGAGCTGCTGACCGGCATGGAGCCGGTGCGGGCGCTGGCGCGGGAGCTGTCGGCCTCGCCGGCCGTGCTGTTCCTCGGTCGGCACGTGGGCTACCCGGTCGCGCTCGAGGGTGCGCTCAAGCTCAAGGAGCTGGCGTACATGCACGCCGAGGGTTTTGCGGCCGGTGAGCTCAAGCACGGCCCGATCGCGCTGATCGAGGACGGGCTGCCCGTCATCGTCGTCATGCCGTCGCCGAAGGGCCGCGCCGTGCTGCACAGCAAGCTGCTCAGCAACATCCGCGAGATCCAGGCCCGCGGGGCCGTCACCGTCGTCATCGCCGAGGAGGGCGACGAGACGGTCCGGCCGTTCGCCGATCACCTCGTCGAGATCCCGTCGTCGGCGTCGCTGCTGCAGCCGTTGTTGTCGACGGTGCCGTTGCAGGTCTTCGCCGCGGAGGTCGCGCAGGCCCGTGGTTACGACGTCGACAAGCCCCGCAACCTCGCCAAGTCGGTCACCGTCGAATAGCGACCCACCCGCCGGTGCAGGAGGGACGATGCGCAGTTTTCACCCGTCCGACGTGGTCCGCGCGGCGGAGGCGCCGCTGCTGGAGTCTCTCCCCGAGGGAACCCTCATGCGGCGCGCGGCCTACGGACTCGCGCGGGTCGTGGCTTCCGAACTGCGTGAACGCACCGGTGGGATCGCCGGTCGGCGGGTGAGCCTGCTCGTCGGGTCCGGCGACAACGGCGGCGACGCGCTGTGGGCGGGAACCTTCCTGCGCCGGCGGGGCGTGTCCGTCACTGCACTGCTGCTCGACCCCGACCGGGCGCACCCCGCGGGTCTGCGGGCACTGCGGAAGGCCGGCGGGCGGATCGTCCCGGCGACTCCAGAGCACCTCGGCGACCCGGACCTCGTGCTCGACGGCATCGTCGGCATCTCCGGGCGCGGCCCGCTGCGACCGGCGGCGGCCGCGCTCGTGGACGAGATCACCGCGCCGATCATCGCCGTCGACATCCCGAGCGGTGTCGACCCCGATACCGGTGCCGTCGACGGACCGGCGATCACGGCCGCGGTGACCGTCACCTTCGGCGCCTACAAGCCGGTCCATGCACTCGGCGCCACGCGCTGCGGTCGCGTCGAACTCGTCGACATCGGACTCACACTCCCGGAGGCCGGGCTGGTCGCGGCGGAACCGTCCGAGATCGGCGCGATCTGGCCGGTGCCCGGCGCCGAGGACGACAAGTACTCCCAGGGTGTGGTGGGTGTCCGTGCCGGCAGCGCCCGGTATCCGGGGGCGGGTGTGCTGTGCACGGGAGCGGCCGTCGCCGCGACCTCCGGCATGGTGCGCTACGCCGGGTCGGGTGCCTCCGAGGTGCTCGCGCGGTTCCCCGAGGTCGTCGTGTCGCCCTCGGTGGCCGAGACCGGGCGGGTGCAGGCCTGGGTCGTGGGGCCGGGTGCCGGTACCGACGATGAGGCCTGCGCGAACCTGCGCGACATCCTCGCCACCGACCTGCCGGTGCTCGTCGACGCCGACGGACTCACGCTCCTCGCCCGCGAACCCGGTCTCGTGCGGGGCCGGTCCGCGCACACCCTGCTCACCCCGCACGCCGGCGAGTTCGCCCGCCTGACCGGGAACCGCCCCGAACCGGACCGGGTCGCGGCGGTACGTTCCCTCGCCGCCGACTGGGGAGTGCACGTGCTGCTCAAGGGGCGCGCGACGCTCGTGGCACGGCCCGACGGGCACGTCTTCGTCAACGATGCGGGCGGTTCGTGGGCGTCGACCGCGGGTGCCGGGGACGTGTTGGCCGGTGTCATCGGGTCGTTGCTCTCGTCGGGCATGCCGGTGGACCTGGCCGCGGCGGCCGGTGCTCGGGCCCACGCCCTCGCCGCGAACCTGGCCGCGCAGGACCCCGAGTCCCCTGGAGCGGCGCCGACCTCGGCGAGCGCGATCCTCTCGCGACTCGGCGACTCGATTCGTCTGTTGCGCACCCACATTGCCGAATCGTGACGTGGTACACGGGGACACGACGTCGGCGTCCGACGGCGCAGTGGCAGGATCGACAGACGTGACCACGACCCAACGCACCCCGCGACCTGCACGTACCGTCCTTCCCCAAGCCGAAGCCCTCATCGATCTCGATGCCGTGTCGGAGAACGTACGAGCGCTCCGGGAGTACGCGGGTCCCGCTGCGGTCATGGCCGTCGTCAAAGCCGACGCCTACAACCACGGGGCCGTGCCGGTCGCGCGTGCCGCGCTCGCCGCAGGCGCCCGCGAACTGGGTGTGACGACGCTCGGCGAGGCCCTCGAACTCCGCGCCGCGGGTATCGAGGCTCCGATCCTGTCGTGGCTGCACACCGCCGACTCCGATTTCGCTCCCGCCGTCGAGGCCGGGATCGAACTGGGCGTGTCCTCGCCGCGGCATCTAGCGGCCGTCGTCGAGGCGGCGCGGCAGGTCGGGGTCACCGCGACCGTCACGGTCAAGGTCGACACCGGCCTCAACCGCAACGGTGTCGCCGTCGACGAGTGGGACGACATGGTGCGCGACCTGGGCCGGGCACAGGCCGAAGGTGTCGTGCGGCTGCGTGGAGCCTTTTCGCACCTCGCCCACGGCGACGAACCCGAGCATCCGGGCAACGCCGAGCAGCGCGACCGGCTGAGCGAGGCCGTCGCGGATCTGCGGCGGCACCATCTGGCTCCCGAAGTGGTGCACCTGTCGAATTCCGCGGCCACCGTCACCCGTCCCGACCTGCGATTCGACATGGTTCGGCCCGGAATTGCGATGTACGGGTTGACACCGATCCCGGAACTCGGCGACCTGGGCTTCCGGCCGGTGATGACCGTGCGGGCGAGGGTGGTGCTGGTGAAGAAGGTGAAGGCGGGAGACGGGGTGTCCTACGGGCACACCTGGACTGCTCCCGCGGATACGACGGTGGCGCTGCTGCCCATGGGATATGCGGACGGGATCCGCCGCAATCTCAGCGGGCGCATCGAGGTGCAGCTCGGCGGGCGCCGGTGCCCGCAGATCGGGCGCGTGTGCATGGATCAGGTCGTCGTCGACCTCGGCCCCGATGGGGCAGGAGTAAGCGAGGGCGACGAGGTGTTGTTCTTCGGTGACGGGCGTCACGGAGAGCCGAACGCCCAGGACTGGGCGGACAAGCTGGGCACGATCAACTACGAGATCGTGACCGGCATCGGCGGACGGACCGTCCGGACCTATGTCGGAGCGAAGGGAGCGTGACGTCATGTCACTCGTGAACAGGATGGGACTCCTCGGTGCGAGCCTTGCGACGCTCGCATCGTCGGCGGGACTGTACGCGGTCAAGACCGCGGGCGCGCCCGCCCATGAGATCTATCAGAACGAGGACTTCGACGAGATCCTCCGGCTCCCGCGCCGCATCGTGACCACCGAGGACGGTGTCCCGCTCGTGGTCCGCGAGAGCGGCTCGGCCCTGGCTCGGCTCACCGTCGTGTTCGTCCACGGCTACTGCCTGCGCATGCAGGCCTGGCATATGCAGTACCGCCACCTGCGCGAACAGTGGGGGCGTGACGTGCGTGCCGTCTTCTACGACCAGCGTGGTCACGGCGAATCCGGTTTCTCCGGTGCCGCGACGTGCACCATCGCGCAGCTCGGCCGCGACCTGGGCCGGGTGATCGACGAAGTCGCGCCCACCGGTCCGGTGGTGGTGGTGGGCCACTCGATGGGCGGCATGACCGCGATCGCGCTCGCCTCCCAGCGGCCCGACCTGTTCGGTGAACGCATCGTGGGCGTCGGTCTGCTGGCGACCACCGCGGCAGGGCTCAGCAAGACCGGTATCGGACGCAATCTCGAGAACCCGGTGATCGACGCGTTCCGGTACGCGGCGCGTACCGCACCGGGATTCGTGCAGTTCGCGCGCGGCGCGGCCCGTGCCGTCGTGACGCCGATCCTGCGTGCGGCGTCCTACGGCACGGTCGTGAGCCCCCGCCTGGTGAAGTTGTCCGACCGGATGCTCGACGAGACGTCGGTGCTCACCATCGTCAACTTCCTCCGCACCCTCGAACTGCACGACGAGTCCGCGGCGCTTCCGGTCCTGGGCACCGTGCCCGTGCTGGTGCTGTCCGGCGACGCCGACATGGTCATCCCGTACGCGAGTTCCGAGGCGCTGGCGGAGCAACTGCCCGATGTCGAACTCAAGCGGGTACGTGGTGCCGGGCACCTCGTGCAGCTGGAGTTCCCCGAGGTGGTCGACCGTGCCCTCGATCGTCTGATCCAGCGGAGTTTCACGCAGGGAGTGAACGGAAGGCAGATCGCAATTGGGTGATTCGCAATCGAGTGGGCCGCAGGTGGGGGAGCAGACCATCGAACTGCCGACCGTGGAGGACACCGAGGCGTTCGGGCGCAGGCTTGCAGCCGAGCTGCGGGCCGGGGACCTCGTCGTGCTCGACGGGCCGCTCGGCGCGGGAAAGACGGCACTGACCCGCGGAATCGCCGCCGGCCTCGGGGTGGAGGGACGCGTGACCTCCCCGACCTTCGTCATCGCCCGCGAACACCGTCCCGGTAGTCCGGAGGGACGCGAACCGGTCGGGCTCGTCCACGTCGACGCCTACCGTCTCGGCGACGGACCGAACGCCCTCGACGAACTCGACGCGCTCGACCTCGACACCGACCTGACCGACACCGTCGTGGTGGTCGAATGGGGCGGTGGCTTGGTCGAACAGCTCGCCGAACGGCATCTGAGGGTCCGGCTCCGGCGCGACCCGGGCACCGATGTCCGCCGTGCCTCGTGGGAATGGATCGGCTGAGCCACCGGCAGTCCGCATGCCGGTGGCTTCCGTCACTGCACACCGACCGGGCAGGTCGCGCGGGGTAAGCTGGTACATCGTGCTCGTGCTCGCTGTCGATACCGCCACCCCCGCCGTGACCTCGGGAGTCGTCCGTCTCGACCGCGGTCGGGACGATGCCCGACCCGAGACGGTCGCTGCGCGCGTGCTCGACAATCCGCGAGCGCACGCCGAAGTCCTCACTCCGCAGATCCTCGAATGCCTCGCCGAGGCCGGCGCTGCCCCCATCGATCTCGACGCGATCGTCGTCGGCATCGGACCCGGCCCGTTCACGGGTCTCCGCGTCGGCATGGCCACTGCTGCGGCCTTCGGTGATGCGCTCGGCATCCCCGTGCACGGTGTGTGCAGCCTCGACGCGATCGCCGCGGACGTCCACCGGGAACACGGTACGGACGACGATCTGCTCGTCGTCACCGACGCCCGTCGTCGCGAGATCTACTGGGCACGCTATTCCGGCGGCCGCCGCGTCGAAGGACCCGAGGTGCGCAAGCCCGCCGACGTGCCCGCCGAGCCGTCGGTGCGGGTGGCGGGCTCGTCGTCGCACGTCGCGCTGTTCGACCTTCCGGCGGTGGACGTGCAGACGCCGTCCCCGGCGGGCCTGGTGACAGTCGCGGCCGACGCCCTGCGCGCGGGCGCCGAACCGGAGCCGCTCGTGCCCCTGTACCTGCGCCGCCCCGACGCGGTGGAGACCGCGAATCGCCGAGCATGAACGCCACACCCGAGGAGAATACGGCCGCAGAGAACGCGGTCGTCATCGACGCACTGCGCCCCGAGGATGCACCCCGCTGCGCCGAACTCGAACAGATCCTGTTCCCCGGCGACGACCCGTGGAGCGCCGACGCCTTCCGTTCGGAGCTGGCCTCGCCCCACAACCGCTACTTCGCGGCCCGCGACCCGCAGGGCCGGCTGATCGGTTACGCGGGACTCGCGCGACTCGGTACGGCCATCGAACCCGAATCCGAGGTGCACACCATCGGTGTGGACCCCGTGGCGCGCCGCCGGGGGATCGGCGGAGCCCTCCTGGGGGAGTTGCTGGCCGTCGCCGACCGCTGGGGAGGGCCGGTCTTCCTCGAGGTGCGCACCGACAACGACGCGGCGATCGCCCTGTACCGGCGCGAGGGCTTCGAGATCGTCGGAACCAGGAAGCGTTACTACCAGCCGAGCGGCGCGGACGCGTACACGATGCGTCGTCCGGATCCGCGAGAGGAGTCACCGGCGTGAGCACCACCAGCCCCCGATTCGAGCTGCCCGAGCGCCCCGTCGTGATGGGCATCGAGAGTTCGTGCGACGAGACCGGTGTCGGCATCGTCCGCTGGGTGGGTGACGGCACCCTCGAGCTGATGGCCGACGCCGTGGCGTCGAGCGTGGACGAGCACGCCCGCTTCGGTGGTGTGGTGCCGGAGATCGCATCCCGCGCCCACCTCGAAGCCATGGTGCCGACGATGCGGCGCGCCCTCGACGAGGCCGGGATCGAGAAGCCGGACGCGGTGTGCGTAACCATCGGGCCGGGTCTCGCGGGAGCACTTCTCGTCGGTGTCGCCGCTGCCAAGGCCTACGCGGCAGCGTGGAACGTGCCGTTCTTCGCGATCAACCACCTCGCGGGCCACGTCGCGGTCGACACCCTCGAGCACGGACCGATGCCGCCCTGCGTGGCGCTGCTCGTCTCCGGTGGTCACACCCACCTGCTGCACGTCGAACATCTCGGCAAACCCATCGTCGAACTCGGCACCACCGTCGACGACGCCGCCGGGGAGGCCTTCGACAAGGTCGCGCGACTGCTGGGGCTCGGTTATCCGGGCGGTCCCGAGGTCGACAGGCTGGCCCGCCAGGGCGACCCCTCCGCGGTCGTCTTTCCGCGGGGTATGACCGGTCCGCGCGACGCGCGTCACGACTTCTCGTTCTCCGGTCTCAAGACCGCGGTGGCCCGCTTCGTCGAAGCGAAGGAACGTGAGGGCGAGCCGGTGCCGGTCGCCGATGTCGCCGCGGGCTTCCAGGAGGCGGTGGCGGACGTGCTCACCATGAAAGCTGTGCGGGCCGCCCAGGATCTCGGTGTCGACACGCTCGTCCTCGGTGGTGGAGCGACCGCCAACAGCCGGTTGCGCGCACTCGCCGAGGAACGGTGCACTGCTGCGGGTATTACCCTGCGCGTGCCGCGGCCGAAGTTGTGCACCGACAACGGCGTCATGATCGCGTCGCTGGGCGCGCATCTCATCGCCGCGGGGGCGCAGCCGTCCTCGCTGGGCGCTGCGACGGATCCGGGCCTGTCGGTGTCGGTGTCGCAGGTCGTGGCCTGACCTTTCCCGACCGACCCCCACCCGAGGAGGGCGCGCTGCCTAGGTGGGGGCGATCTCCGAGGTCCCGGATCCGGTGGTCGTTTCCCCCGTCGTGGTCTGTCCGGTGGACGGCACGGTCGTGCCCTCCTCCGTGACGGACGCGATCGTGGAGGACAGGTCGGTCGGATATGCGCCGGTGGACGACGCGGACGGCGTCTCGGTCGGCGAGGTGGTCGACGGGGGTGTCGGGCTCACACCGGTGCTCGGTTCGGTCGTCTCCGGATCGGTGGGCGCAGGGCTCGTCGTCTCCGGCGGTGTGGTCGGCTCGGTGGTGTCGGGAGCCGTCGTGTCGGGAGCCGTGGTGTCCGGAGCGGTCGTGTCCGGAGCCGTGGAGTCCGGAGCCGTGGAGTCGGGATCGGGCCTCGGTGCGGTCTCGGAATCCGGCGACGTGAACGGTCGGTCCGGGTCGGACTCTTCCTCCGCTGTCGACCCGGGGGTCGGCACCTGATCGATCGGCGTGGGCGTCACGGTGGTGCTCGACGACTCGGGCACAGTGGGCCACGGATCTTGGGTCGACGGAACGGTGTGCTCGACGGTCGGCAACGGCCAGGGAACCGTCGTCGGCGCGGGTGCGTCCCGGGTGCTCCGGGACGTCACGGGTTCGGGCGGCGGGTCGTGGGACGGGACGGCCGACTCGCCGGGACCGGCCTCCTGCGTGGGGACGTCGCCGCTCGTGAAACGCGGCGACACCTGGGCGTCGCTGCTGTCGCGTTCGGTGAAGTGCTGGGTGGCGAAGCCGGCCATGATCGCACTGAGCACCAGGAGCCCGGCGACCGCCCCGGAGACACGACCCGAGGACCGGTTGCCGGTGCGCGACAGGGCGCCGACCACGGTGTATCCGACCGAGGACGGGGAATCGGCCGACAGTGCCGCACCGATCGCGGCAGCCGCTCCCGGTTCGGGGACGGTGACGATCTCGCCGTCGAACTCCGCCGAGATCGCCGCGGCGAGGACGGGGGACGCGGCCGCGCCCCCGATGAGGGCCATGGTATCGGGGACCGGATCGGTGCTCGAGCAGATGCGCCGCGTGAACGCCGCCGCTTCGTCGGCGAGATCGGTCGTCAGTTCGTCCAGTTGCGCTCGGGTGAGGGTGACCGTCGCGTCGGGACCGGCCTCGGCGATGTCGATGCGGGTCGTCGTCGCCGAGGAGAGTGCCTCCTGGGCGCCCTGGCACCGGGCCGCCAGCAGGCCGGGGTCGATCTGCCTCCGGGTGCGCATCCGCTCGGTGGCGTTGCGGACATGATCGAGCACACGTGCGGTCAGGGCGTCGCCGCCGACGGTCTCGGTACGTGCGGACCGCAGCAGGGTGCCGGTCTCGCGGTCGAGGACGGAGACGGTCGTGCCGGTGGCTCCGATGTCCACGAGCGCGATCGCGCCGGGTTCGCGACGGACCCCCACTGTGTAGAGATACTCGAGGGCGGCGGTGGTCTCCGGAACGAGGCGGACCATGTGGCCCGTCCGCTCGGCGGCCGTGCGGATCTCGTGCGCCTGTTCCTCGGTGCGGTATGCGACCGTGATGATGGCGGGACTGTCGGCTCCGCGGGCGGTTCCGCGAGGAGACGTGAGCGAGACGGCGTCGAAGACGAGATCTCCGAGATCGCGCCCGGGCTGCGACTCGGAGGCGAGTCTGCGGAATTCCGTTGTGGGCGCGTGTGCAGCATCGACGCGCAGGGCCGAGCCGGCGCCGGAGGCGCCGACGGAGATGCCGAGCGACGTGGGCATTGTTCACCTTCCGTGCGTGATCGACGACCAGGCGTCCAGGGCCTACCTCGGCTGAGGTCACCGAACGATCACGCTCATGGGTTTCCGTTATTCAACCGTAACATGACGTCGGGTTCCACGCAGGTCGGCGTGTTTGCACCCGTTGCCCTTGAGCGCTGGCACTCTCGTGTATAGAGTGCTAGTGACACCGAGCGCCGGCCCGGCACCCGCGACGACGGGACGCGTGCGGAGTCACCGTGATGACTGAACACACCCGTGTCCGAGAACACCGGTTCTCGGACCCCATTACCCCTGAAAGTGGAGGGCTCATCGTGGCGAGCGTGAACATCAAGCCGCTCGAGGACAAGATCCTCGTCCAGGCCAACGAGGCCGAGACGACGACTGCCTCCGGCCTGGTCATCCCGGACACGGCGAAGGAGAAGCCCCAGGAGGGCACCGTCGTCGCCGTCGGCCCCGGCCGCTGGGACGAAGATGGCGACAAGCGCATCCCGCTGGACGTCAAGGAAGGCGACGTCGTCATCTACAGCAAGTACGGCGGAACCGAGATCAAGTACGCCGGCGAGGAGTACCTGATCCTGTCTGCGCGCGACGTCCTGGCTGTCGTCGCCAAGTAGGCCGCTTGCATTCCGCCCCGGTGTCCCGTTTCGGACCCGGGGCGGAATACGTTGGGGAACATCCGAGTCCAGGAGTAGTCGCAGAACATGTCCAAGCAAATCGAGTTCAACGAGACCGCGCGGCGGGCTCTCGAGCGCGGTGTCGACCAGCTGGCCGACGCCGTCAAGGTGACGCTCGGCCCGCGTGGCCGGCACGTCGTGCTCGCCAAGGCCTTCGGTGGTCCCACCGTCACGAACGACGGTGTGAGCATCGCCCGTGAGATCGAGCTGGAGGATCCGTTCGAGAACCTCGGCGCCCAGCTCGTCAAGAGTGTCGCGACCAAGACCAACGATGTCGCGGGTGACGGCACCACCACCGCGACCGTTCTCGCCCAGGCGCTCGTCAAGGCCGGCCTGAAGAACGTTGCCGCAGGCGCCAATCCGATCGCGCTCGGTGCCGGTATCGCCCAGGGTGCGGACAAGGTGAGCGAGGCTCTGCTCGCTGCCGCCACTCCCGTCGAGGGCAAGACCGCCATCGCGCAGGTCGCCACCGTGTCCTCGCGCGACGAGGAGATCGGTGAGATGGTCGGCGAGGCGCTGACCCGCGTCGGGAAGAACGGTGTCGTCACCGTCGAGGAATCCTCCACCCTGAGCACCGAACTGGTCGTCACCGAGGGCGTGCAGTTCGACAAGGGCTTCCTGTCGCCCTACTTCATCACGGACATCGACGCGCAGGAAGCCGTCCTCGAGGACGCGCTCGTCCTGCTGTACCGCGAGAAGATCAGCTCGCTTCCCGACTTCCTCCCGCTCCTCGAGAAGATCGCAGAGTCCGGCAAGCCGGTCCTGATCATCGCCGAGGACATCGAGGGCGAGCCGCTGTCGACCCTGGTGGTCAACGCGATCCGCAAGACCCTCAAGGCCGTTGCCGTCAAGGCTCCGTACTTCGGTGATCGCCGGAAGGCCTTCCTCGAAGACCTCGCCGTTGTCACCGCGGGTACGGTCATCAACTCCGATCTGGGTCTGTCCCTCAAGGAGGCCGGACTCGACCTGCTCGGCTCGGCCCGCCGCGTCGTCGTCACGAAGGACAGCACCACGATCGTCGACGGTGCCGGTACCGCCGAGGACATCGAGGCGCGCGCCGCTCAGCTGCGTCGTGAGATCGAGGCCACCGAGTCCGACTGGGACCGCGAAAAGCTCGAAGAGCGCCTCGCGAAGCTCGCCGGTGGCGTCGCCGTCATCCGTGTGGGTGCGGCGACCGAAACGGACCTCAAGGAGCGCAAGTTCCGCGTCGAGGACGCAGTCAACGCCGCGAAGGCGGCCATCGAGGAGGGCATCGTCCCCGGTGGCGGGTCGGCTCTCGTACAGGCCGCACGCTCGCTCGAAGAGCTCCAGGCGTCCCTCTCCGGCGACGCCGCCACGGGCGTCGCCGCGCTGCGCACCGCGCTCACCGCGCCGCTGTACTGGATCGCCACGAACGCCGGCATCGACGGTGCGGTGGTCGTGAGCAAGGTCGAGGAGACGGGTAAGGGCTTCAACGCCGCGACCCTCTCCTACGGCGACCTCGTCGCCGAGGGCGTCGTCGACCCGGTGAAGGTGACGCGTTCCGCCGTCGTCAACGCCGCCTCGGTCGCACGCATGGTGCTCACCACCGAGAGCGCCGTCGTCGACAAGCCGGAGGAAGAGACCGAGGCCGGGCACGGCCACGGTCACGCGCACTGAGCGACCGGTCAGGGCCGCGGACCCGCCGCCCGGCGGGTCCGTAGGTCGAGCCGGACGTGAAAGTCGTTCCGGACGGCACGAATACAGCGAGGCCCCGCAAGGAATGTTCGCATTCCCTGCGGGGCCTTCGTCGTATCGACGCAACTCCTCCAACCGGCCTCCCGGTCGTACCGTCACGGTCGTGTCGACATGATCACGACCGTGACGGTGTTGACATGGTCACGACCGTGACGGTGTCGTCACGGGGCGGGTGACCGCCTCACACAGCGACCTTCCGCCGTTGTTGCCTCGTGTACATCTCCCGCTCGGTCTCCGACATGCCGCCCCAGATGCCGTACGGCTCGGCGACGGCGAGGGCGTGGTCGCGGCAACGGGCCAGCACGGGGCAGGTGCGGCACAACTCCTTCGCGCGGTTCTCCCGCTGGGCGCGGGCACGACCGCGCTCTCCGTCGGGGTGGAAGAACACCGAGGAGTCCACACCACGACACTTACCGTGCATCTGCCAATCCCAGAGGTCCGCGTTGGGGCCGGGCAGTGTGTGTGGTGCGGGCATGTGGCACTCCTTTGCAGCAAGCTCGCGTGAATGGTGCGAGCGGACCGTGGACACATCGGGATTCCCGCTGTGATCCGAATCAAACAAACTCACCGTAGGATCTGTATCGATTCGTCGTCAATGTTTTCGATGAGTGGGATAGTCCATAACCGAACAGCCAAGATTTAACCGCGGAAATATTTACTTTCGTGAGGAGTCGTGCCTGTGCGCTGCGGGCGGGGGTGATCCGGGGTATCTTATGCTCCCGACGTGGGCAAAAGGTCCCTTACTCGCTGGTAACCCGGCCTTTCGGCGGCCGGATGCGGGCTCCGACGCGGCCTCGGAGGTCCGGGGCGGCACCATACATGCACCACGCATGTTTTAACTCGATGTTTAACAAAATGTTCGGAAATGTCTTCTGTGCGTCCCTGCGTTCCAATCATCGAGACTATTTGCGCTCACGGTGATAATTTCTCTCCGACAAATGCCCGGCGTCGGCCCGGAGCCCCGCGTATCGTCGGTATCCGCTGGTGCGATGATTCCGCGATGGCACATTCCGACGCCCGCCGGCACACGGCACCGACACCGTCCGACCGCCACGCGATCCTGGTCGCCGCGGCCTTCGGCTCGTCCCCGGGGGCACATCCGCTCCCTGCCGCGCACGGACCCGAACAGAACTGGTTGCGGGCCGTCGCGCTCGGTGGGCAGGGACGTTACGCCGCCGCGCGGGCCGAGCTGGCCCGAGTGCGTGGAACCGGAGGAGTGTGGTCGTCGTTCGGAGCGAGCACCGAGGCCTCCCTTCTCCGTCAGTTGGGCGGACATCGCGCGGCCGCCGTCCTGGACGGACGTGCTCTCGCGGAGGCGGGGTCGCTGCGAACCAGCTCCGGGAACACTGTCGCTGCATGGCGCGACGTCGGCACTGTCGCCGCACGGCGCGACGTCGATGTTGTCGCTGCATGGTGTGACGCCGCCACGGGGTTGGCGGCCGATGCGCTCGGGCGGGGCCGTCTCGCGGTGTGCGGGTCGCTGCTCGACCGATGCGCAGCCGCTCTCGACGCTGCCGAATCGGAAGCGGGGGAGAAGGCCTTCGTGCGACAGCGGATCCGTCTCGCATGGGTCGGGGCCGAATCCGCTCTCGCGGCAGGCGACTTCACCCGTGCGCGCAGCCGGGCGGACCGTGCGGTGGAACTCGCGGACGGCTTCGGATCGATCCGGCACTCCGTGAAGTCGGACCTCGTGCGGTCGGCCTCTTTGACCGGACTGCCCGACCATGGTCCGGCTATGGATCTGGCCGCCGACGTCCTCGCGCGCGCGGAGGAACACGAACTCATTCCGTTGCAATGGGCCGCGGCGATGCTCCTCGACGGGCTGGGGGCAGGGAGAGACGCGGGTCGCGTCCGTGATCTCGATGCGGGTCGCGTCCGTGATCTCGATGCGGGTCGCGTCCGTGACTTCTGCGCGACCGTGATCAGGGGGCGTGGGGGTCGCTTCGTGACCTTGTCTGCCTGCTGAGTTCCAGTCGCGCGCGGGGGGTGACCGGACCGGTCGGTCGTTGTAGTTACTCTGGGGGTGTTCCACGGTCAGGTGGAAGCCCGCCCGGGGGGGTGGTGCCGTCTGTAACGCCAGGACTTGCGCAATCGATGACTGTTATGGGTGAGGAGTTGGACTCCGCGGTTGCTGCGGCTGCGCAAGGCGACCGGGCGGCTCTCGCTCAGGTTCTTGCAAGTGTCCGGCCCCTCGTCGTGCGGTACTGCCGCGCACGGGTCGGATCTGCAGAGCGCGGCCAGCTCTCTGCAGACGACGTTGCACAGGAGGTGTGCCTGGCCGTGATGACCGCTTTGCCGAGATATCAGGACCAAGGCCGCCCCTTCATGGCGTTCGTGTACGGGATCGCTGCTCACAAGGTCGCCGACGCGCACCGCAGTGCGGCGCGCAACCGCGCGGAACCCGTGGCGGATGTGCCGGAGGTGATGTCGCTCGACGACAGCCCCGAGGAATACGCGATCAACTCCGAGGCGGGCCGGCAGATGAAGCAGCTGCTGGGCATCCTCCCGGAGAAGCAGCGCGAGATCCTCATCCTCCGTCTCGTCATGGGATTGTCGGCCGAGGAGACGGCCGCAGCAGTGGGTAGTACTGCAGGAGCGATCAGGGTGGCCCAGCACCGGGCCATCGCGAGACTCAAGAAGGAAGTCACGAGAGCAGGTGAGCGGAATGGGTAGGGGGCGTTTCTCGGGCGACGGCTTCGACGACGAGTTTCCCGACGACGAAACCTCCGTGGACCTCGCCGCCGTGCGTCGTGACGACGCGCTGATCGATGCGATCTCCGGTAACGGGCTCGTCGAGACGAAGGACAACGAGGAGTACGAACTCGCCACTCTGCTCGCCGACTGGCGTGCAGAGATCCTCGCCGAACCGATGCCCGCCGGCCCCGACCTCGACGAAGTGGTCGCCGCCGTCCACCGGGAACTGGGAACACGGGAAACGCTCGCTCGGGCCCCGGAGGTCACCCCTCTGCGCCCGCGATCGAAGGGGCAACTCCGGTTGCTCCGTCCGCTCGCAGGTGCAGCAGCGCTCGTCGCTATCGCCGTCGGCAGCGCGACCGCCGTGTCCTACGGCGCCGAGCCCGGCGACCCGTTGTGGGGCGTCAAGCAGGTCGTGTTCAGTGAGCAGGCGCAATCCACCGAGGCCCGGATCGACACCACATCGACCCTGGAGCGTGCCGAACAACTCATCGCCGAGGGCAACACGGAGGAAGCACGCGAGTTGCTGACGTCCGCGGAGTCCCGTTCGGGCGACGTCCGGGACGCGGAGGAGCGCGATGCGCTCGGCGACTGGGTGCAACGCCTCGCCGAGGAACTCGGCCGGTTGGTGCCGCAGGTGCCTCCGCCGCCGGCAGCGCCGGTGGCACCCGAGGTGCCGGTGGTTCCCGGTGCCGTCGTGCCCCCGCCGGTCACGACGCCCGGCACGGATGGGCAGCAGCCTGCCCCGACGACCGGTGCGGAAACCGGCACGACCGTGCCGCCCACTTCCACGACGGTGGATCCGACCATCCTGCAAGCGCCGCCTCCGGTTTCGAACACCACGACGCCGTCGCAGACCGCGCCACCGCCCCCGTCGAGCACGCCGGGTCCGTCGGTGCCCAGCGAGGCTCCTCCGTCGACCTCGGCTTCTTCCCCGACTCCCGCTCCGACGACGACGGCATCGTCGCCGCGGTCGACGCAGGACGGACCGGGAGCAGATTTCGCTCCGGGGTCCGTGACCACTTCGGAAGGCGGCTAGAAGTACAGAACGACCCGGGCCCGGCAGCATGTGCTGTCGGGCCCGGGTCGTTCGTGGAAGTGACGTGATGCGTGGTCCGCGTGGGGAACGGTCGGTCAGGAATCCAGACCGTAGGGGTCGACGGGAAGAGCCTCGTTCATGGACGCGTCCGCGTAGCCGCGGCAGTAGTCCCAGGTGACGTAGGCGTCGGGGGACGGATCGAAGGCCGGCTCGTGCGGTCTGACGGTGCCGTCGACGAGCAGCTGCAGCAGGTTCGCCCGCAGCATGTCCCAGTCGTGGTAGTGGTCCTGGTGGCAGTCCTCGCAGCACACCACGAGTCCGCGGACGCCGCGGGGAGCCAACAGCGCCTCGTAGACGGCCAGGTCTGCGAGGTCCTCTTCCACCGCGAGCCGCTCCGCAGGATCCAGGGGCTGGCCCGGCTCGATCGCGTCCAGTGCTGCGGACGGATCGTCGGGGTCTCCTGCGAACGGGTCCGGTGGGAGTCCGGGAGGCAACTGATCACGCACGACTCCACGGTACGCAGACCGAGGGGGTCTGCGCCAGCGGTCGCCAGGGGACACGCCGTGAAATCACACGGGGTGATGTGACGAACATCGGGGAACAGGGTGGGAGCCGAGCTTGTTCCCCGAACAGATAACATGAAGGGGTGCGTGCCGCTCTCCAACTGCCCGTCGGTGCGACGAGCGCGCACAGCCTTCATTCATTCCTGCTGTCGGACGGTTCTGCCGTCCGCTCCCATCGACTGTCACGGAGGGTCCGAACCGCATGAGTAGTACCGGAGGGCGCGTGCACACCGGCGGTGACGACCCGAACAAGGTCGCAATGCTGGGTCTGACCTTCGACGACGTGCTGCTGCTTCCCGCGGCTTCCGACGTCGTCCCGAGTCAGGTCGACACGTCGAGTCAGCTCACCCGCGAGATCCGCCTGCGGATCCCGCTGGTCAGCTCCGCGATGGACACCGTCACCGAGTCCCGCATGGCCATCGCGATGGCCCGGGCCGGTGGTATGGGCGTGCTGCACCGCAACATGCCCACCGAGGTGCAGGCCGCGCAGGTCGAGACCGTCAAGCGGTCGGAGGCCGGCATGGTCACCGATCCCGTCACCTGCAAGCCGACCGACACGCTGGCCGAGGTCGACGCGAAGTGCGCGCGATTCCGCATCTCGGGTCTGCCGGTCACCGACGACGAGGGTCAGCTCGTCGGCATCATCACCAACCGCGACATGCGCTTCGAGGTCGACCAGAACCGCCCGGTCGCCGAGGTCATGACAAAGGCTCCGCTGGTCACGGCCCGCGAAGGCGTCACCGCTGAGGCCGCGCTCGGTCTCCTGCGTCGCCACAAGATCGAGAAGCTGCCGATCGTCGACGGTCAGGGCAAGCTCACCGGCCTGATCACCGTCAAGGACTTCGTCAAGACCGAGCAGCACCCCAACGCCACGAAGGACCGCGACGGCCGTCTGCTCGTCGGTGCCGCCGTGGGCGTCGGCGACGACTCCTGGACCCGCGCCATGACGCTGGTCGATGCCGGAGCCGACGTTCTCGTCGTCGACAGCGCCCACGGCCACTCGGCCAACGTGCTGTCGATGATCTCGAAGCTCAAGAGCGAGGTCGGCGACCGCGTGCAGATCATCGGCGGCAACGTCGCGACCCGCGAGGGCACCGAGGCGCTCATCAACGCCGGCGTCGACGCGGTCAAGGTCGGTATCGGCCCCGGCTCGATCTGCACCACGCGTGTCGTCGCGGGTGTCGGCGCGCCGCAGATCACGGCGATCCTCGAGGCGTCCACGGTGGCGCGCGCCCACGGCGTGCCGGTCATCGCCGACGGCGGTATGCAGTTCTCCGGCGACGTCGCCAAGGCTCTGGCAGCCGGTGCGTCCACCGCGATGCTCGGTTCGCTGCTCGCCGGCACCACGGAGTCCCCGGGTGAGCTGATCCTGGTGAACGGCAAGCAGTTCAAGAGCTACCGCGGCATGGGCTCGCTGGGCGCGATGCAGAGCCGCGGCGAGGCCAAGTCGTACTCGAAGGACCGCTACTTCCAGGACGACGTGCTCTCCGAGGACAAGCTCGTGCCCGAGGGCATCGAGGGACGCGTGCCGTTCCGCGGCCCGCTGCAGCAGGTCACGCACCAGCTCATCGGTGGCCTGCGCGCAGCGATGGGTTACGCCGGCGCGACGACGATCGAGCAACTGCAGGAGGCGCAGTTCGTGCAGATCACTGCCGCCGGCCTCAAGGAGAGCCACCCGCACGACATCACGATCACTGCCGAGGCGCCGAACTACGTGGTCCGGTAGTTTTCGCGTTCGCAGCAGGGTCCCGTTCCGATTAGGACGGGAGCATCGTCCAAGAGGAGAAAGGGGCGCGCGTGCGCGACCTCGTTGAAATCGGCATGGGTCGCACGGCCCGACGTACGTACGAGCTGGGCGACGTCGACATCGTCCCGTCGCGCCGGACGCGGTCGTCGAAGGAGGTGTCGACGGCCTGGCAGATCGACGCCTACCGTTTCGACATCCCGGTGCTGGCGCACCCCACCGACGCGCTGGTGTCGCCCGCCTTCGCGATCGAGCTGGGCAAGGCCGGCGGTCTCGGTGTCATCAACGGCGAGGGCCTGTGGGGTCGTCATGCCGATGTCGACGCCGTCGTCACCCGTCTCGCGGAGATCGCGAGCACGGATCCGCGCGCAGCCGTCCGTTACCTGCAGGAACTGCACACGGCTCCGCTGCAGGGCGATCTGCTGGCCGCGGCCGTCGCACAGGTGCGGGATGCCGGGGTGACCACCGCGGTCCGCGTCAGCCCGCAGAATGCGCGCGCTCTCACGCCCGAGCTCGTGAAGGCGGGCATCGATCTCCTCGTCGTCCAGGGCACCATCATCTCGGCCGAGCATGTGGCCCACGGTGAGGACGAGCCGCTGAACCTCAAGACGTTCATCTCGGAGCTCGACGTGCCGGTCATCGCCGGCGGTGTCAGCGACCACCGCACCGCGCTGCATCTGATGCGCACGGGTGCGGCCGGTGTCATCGTCGGCTTCGGCTCCACGAAGCAGGCGACCACCACGTCCTCCTCGCTCGGTATCGGCATCCCGATGGCCACGGCCATCGCCGACGCCGCTGCGGCCCGGCGCGACTACCTCGACGAGACCGGGGGCCGTTACGTCCACGTGCTCGCCGACGGCGACATCGAGAACGCCGGCGACCTCGCGAAGGCGATCGCGTGCGGCGCCGACGCGGTGGTGCTCGGCGCGCCCCTGGCTCTCGCCGAGGAGGCCGCGGGTAAGGGCTGGTACTGGCCGTCCGTGGCCGGGCATCCGTCGATGCCGCGCGGCGCTGCGGTCCGGGTCGCCGAGGACGGGCGACCGGGCCTCGGTCGGGTGCTGTTCGGCCCGTCCGATGACCCCTCCGGTTCGCTCAATCTTGTGGGCGGCCTGCGTCGATCGATGGCGAAGGCCGGATACTCCGATCTGAAGGAATTCCAGAAGGTCGGTCTGTCGGTCCGCGGATAAGGATCTTCCCGGTACATCCCGATGGCCGGTCACAGCGTCGCAGGACGCGGTGACCGGCCATCGATTTTTCTCGCACTTCGTTTTCGTGCAACTCCACGTAACGGGTAGAGTCGGGGCTGTGCCTGTAGTCACACCGCCGAAGTGCATACTTGCCGGTAACAACTCTCGCCGCTGGAGGTTCCATGGGTAAGCAACGGGTCACGGACTACGACGTCCTGATCGTCGGATCGGGTTTCGGTGGGAGCGTCACGGCGTTGCGCCTCGTGGAGAAGGGCTACAAGGTCGGCGTTCTCGAGGCCGGTCGCCGCTACGCCGACGCCGACTTCGCGAAGACCAGCTGGGACCTGCGCCGCTTCCTCTGGGCGCCCAAGCTCGGCTGCTTCGGCATTCAGCGCGTGCACCTGCTGCGCGACTGCCTGATCCTCGCCGGTGCCGGCGTGGGCGGCGGGTCGCTGAACTACGCGAACACCCTGTACAAGCCTCCGGCGCCGTTCTTCGAGGACCGCCAGTGGGCGCACATCACCGACTGGCAGGACGAACTGAGCCCGTACTACGACCAGGCGAAGCGGATGCTCGGCGTGGTGCAGTACGGCCGGATGACCGACGCCGACAAGGTGATCAAGTCGGTGGCCGACGACATGGGCGTCGGCGAGACCTTCATCCAGACGCCCGTGGGCGTGTTCTTCGGCGAACCCGGCCGCACGGTCGCCGATCCCTACTTCGGTGGCGTGGGTCCCGACCGCACCGGCTGCATCGAGTGCGGTGAGTGCATGACGGGATGCCGCCACGGTGCCAAGAACACCCTCGTGAAGAACTATCTGGGTCTCGCCGAGCGGGCGGGAGCCGAGATCGTCCCGCTGACCACCGTCACCGATCTCCGTCAGGCCGCCGACGGCACCTGGGACGTGATCACCGAACGCACCGGCGCGTGGGTCCGCAAGCGGCGGCGCACCTACACGGCCGCGCACGTCGTCCTTGCCGCCGGAACGTGGGGCACGCAGCACCTGCTGCACCACCTCAAGGACACCGGTGCGCTGCCCGAACTGTCCGACAAGGTCGGCGAACTGACCCGCACCAACTCCGAATCGATCGTCGGCGCCGGGAAGATGCGGATCGATCCCGGTCTGAAGCTCACCGAGGGCGTCGCGATCACGTCGTCGTTCCACCCCACCCCCGACACGCACATCGAACCCGTGCGGTACGGCAAGGGATCGAACGCGATGGGCTTGCTGCAGACCCTCATGACCGACGGCGACGGACGCACCCCGCGCTGGGTGAAGTTCCTCGGGCAGGTCGTGCGGAACCCCGTGAAGATGCTGCGGATGCTCTCGGTGCACCGGTGGAGCGAGCGCACCATCATCGCGCTGGTGATGCAGAACCTCGACAACTCCATCACCACCTACACGACCAAGGGTGTGTTGGGCCGCCGCAGGGTCACGAGCAAACAGGGCCACGGGCAGCCGAATCCCACCTGGATCCCGGCCGGCAACGAGGCCACGCGCCGCATCGCCGAGAAGATCGACGGTGTCGCGGGCGGCACGTGGGGTGAGATCTTCAACATTCCGCTCACCGCACACTTCCTCGGTGGCGCCGTGATCGGATCCGATCGCGACCACGGGGTCATCGATCCGTACCACCGCGTCCACGGCTACCCGACGCTGAGCGTCGTCGACGGCGCCGCGGTCTCCGCGAACCTCGGTGTGAACCCCTCGCTCACCATCGCGGCGCAGGCTGAACGCGCTGCGTCGTTGTGGCCCAACAAGGGTGAGGACGACCAGCGTCCCAAGCAGGGACAGCCCTACCGTCGTATCGCGCCGATCGAACCGAAGAACCCCGTGGTGCCCGTCGACGCACCCGGTGCGTTGCGACTGCCGGTCGTCGAGGTCAAGCACAGCGGCGTCGCGTAGCGACCCGGAAGTGATCGGATGAGCGGCCGCGTCGGGAACACCCGGCGCGGCCGCTTAGACTGTTCGGGTGTCGTCGCAAAGCCAGCAGTCCAGACCGGTCGTCGTCGTCGATTTCGGAGCTCAGTACGCGCAGCTGATCGCTCGGCGCGTTCGTGAGGCCAACGTCTACTCGGAGGTCGTGCCCCACACGGCCGGTGTCGAGGAGATCGCGGCGAAGAACCCGCGCGCGGTGGTGCTGTCCGGTGGCCCCGCCAGCGTGTACGAGGAGGGCGCACCGCGTCTCGATCCCACGCTGTTCGATCTCGACGTCCCCGTCTTCGGCATCTGCTACGGCTTCCAGGCGATGGCGCAGGCGCTCGGCGGCACGGTCGCGCACACCGGCTCGCGCGAGTACGGCCGCACCGAGCTGTCGGTCTCCGGAGGTGTGCTGCACGACGGTCTGCCCGAGACGCAGCCCGTCTGGATGAGCCACGGCGACGGCGTCACCGAGGCCCCCGAGGGCTTCGAGGTCACGGCGACCAGCGCCGGTGCCCCGGTCGCGGCGTTCGAGGACCGCGCCCGTCGCCTCGCCGGTGTCCAGTACCACCCCGAGGTGCTGCACTCGCCCCACGGCCAGCAGGTGCTGAGCCGGTTCCTGCACGACATCGCCGGAATCCCGGGCGACTGGACTGCAGCGAACATCGCCGACGCGCTCGTCGAGCAGGTCCGCGAGCAGATCGGCGACGGTCGTGCCATCTGCGGCCTGTCCGGCGGCGTCGACTCCGCCGTGGCGGCCGCGCTGGTGCAGCGCGCCATCGGCGACCGCCTGACCTGTGTGTTCGTCGACCACGGCCTCATGCGCGAGGGCGAACGGCAGCAGGTCGAGAAGGACTTCGTCGCCGCGACGGGTGCCCGTCTGGTCACCGTCGACGCGTCCGAGACCTTCCTGCGCGAGCTCGCCGGCGTCACCGACCCCGAGACCAAGCGCAAGATCATCGGCCGCGAGTTCATCCGTTCCTTCGAGGGCGCGGTCTCCGAGGTGCTCGGCGAGGGTGCCGACAAGGGCGAGACCGTGAAGTTCCTCGTGCAGGGCACCCTGTACCCGGACGTCGTGGAGTCCGGCGGCGGTTCCGGCACCGCGAACATCAAGAGCCACCACAACGTCGGTGGACTTCCCGAGGACCTCGAGTTCGAGCTCGTCGAGCCGCTGCGCCTGCTGTTCAAGGACGAGGTGCGCGCGGTCGGACGTCAGCTCGGTCTGCCCGAGGAGATCGTCGGCCGCCAGCCGTTCCCCGGCCCCGGCCTCGGCATCCGCATCATCGGTGAGGTCACCCGCGAACGCCTCGAGATCCTGCGCCGCGCCGACTCGATCGCCCGCGAGGAACTCACCTCCGCCGGCCTCGACGGACAGATCTGGCAGTGCCCGGTCGTGCTGCTCGCCGACGTCCGCAGCGTGGGCGTGCAGGGCGACGGCCGCACCTACGGACACCCGATCGTGCTGCGTCCGGTCTCCAGCGAGGACGCGATGACCGCCGACTGGACGCGCCTGCCCTACGAGACCCTCGAGCGGATCTCCACTCGTATCACCAATGAGGTGACGGAGGTCAACCGAGTGGTGCTCGACGTGACGAGCAAGCCCCCGGGAACGATCGAGTGGGAGTGATTTCCGCTCGCCGTAAGCGGTGAGACGACGTCCCCCGGACCGGTCAGGTCCGGGGGACGTCGCGTAGGTGGGGGTGGTTATCTCCGGCGGTTGGGGAGGAAGACCAGCACCGCTCCGATCAGCAGGGCCGCGCCCACCAGGACCCATCCGAGGTCGACGGCGGCGAGGAACTCGACGGAGAACGGCCCGATCATGGCCCATCCGCTCACGACCAGCGCTGCCAGTGCGGCGAGCAGGAGCAGGAGCGACGGTCCCTTGCGGGTGCGCTCGGTCCGATCCTCGGTGTGTGTTCCGGTTTCGTGATCAGCCACGACGCACCTCCAGAGATCCGAATTCCATGTTCGCGTTCAGGTCCAGGACCGGCCCGTCGTCGACTCCGTCGGCACCACCGTCGATGCCGGGGGCGGGGCATCCCCTGATCTCACCGGGACCGACCGTGCAGTCGGCGCGGACGTCCAGGTTCTCCGGCAACAGCACCTCGACGCTGCCGAACCGGCCGTCGACCTGCACCGTGCGGTCCTCGGTGAGTTCGAGTCCCCGCAGATCGAGGGTCATCGCCCCGAACTGGAAGCTGTATTCGGACTCGAGCTGATCGGTACTGGTCGGAGCCCAGGTCCGGTCGCCCCAGTTGGAGGTGTCGACCGGGCCGGCGATCGAGGCGAGGACGACGAATCCGAGGAGGGGGCCGGTGACGACGAGCAGTCCGTGCCCGCGGTGCAGGAACGCGCCGATCAGCAGGCCCAGACCGACGACCGCGAGGGCCGCGGCACCCACCCGGGCGGGGGTCACCCAGGCCAGGTCGGCGGCGGCACCGAGCGCGCCGGTCACCGCAGCGGCGATCACGGCCAGTCCGAGAACCGTCGTGGTCAGGCGCGAGCGTCGATTCGTGACGATCGCAGGTTCGTGCTTCGGTGCCGGTTCGGGCAGATCCCATGCGAACGGGGCGACCCCGAGGGGATCCCATGCCGGCGGTGCCGAACGGTGGGGGGAGAGCGCGTCGACATCCGGGAGCGGAAGGTCGGTGTCCTTGCGGTCGGTGTCCTTGCGGTCGGTGTCCTTGCGTAGGTCGGGCATCGGGGACGTCTTCCTCTCAGTCGTCTCGGTGGGCGCTGTGGAATCGGTGCCCGAAGCAGGGGTGTCCGAGGCGTCGGTGGTGCTCAGGACCTCCGTCGCGTCGGTGGTCTGCGCAGGCGGGGTTGCCGCTGTGCTGGTTGTCTTTGTGCCGGCTGCCTCTCCGCCCGGTGTCGTCGTGGCCGCCGGACCCGCCTGCATGTGCCATGCACCGGTGTGTGCGCCCCACGGGGAGCAGTACGCGTTCGTCACCGGAGGCTGAGGAAAGGCCGCCTGGGTGGGGAAGGAGGTTCCCTCGGGCGCCGGCAGCACCGGCGGTTCGGGACGCCGCTGATAGAGCAGCCACCAACCGCCGAGCAGCAGGAGCGTTCCGATGAATCCGGAACCGCCCGAACCCGCACCCACCGGACCGATGGCACCCGCCGCGATCGCCAGGGCCACGAGGAGTACGACGACCTTGGTGGTCGAGTCCGAGCTCGCACCCCGCCCGACGAGCGATTCGAGCGAGGATACCTGGTCGCCGTGACGGGGGAACATCAGCCAGGCGGCCAGATAGAGGACGAGACCGCCACCGCCGAACAGCGCCGACGCGACGAAGACGACACGGATCAGCACGGGATCGACGCCGTAGCGCACTCCGATACCCGAGCACACACCCGCGATGTGCCCCTCCTTCGGCAGACGCACGGGGCGGGTCCGCCACATGTCCGCCACCTGGTCCTGAAAGCTCCTCGTGTCCATGGCACCCATCCTGCTGGGCTTCCGCGCGCGGCACATCAGGGACCAACCCTGATTTCCGAGGGCCCGATCGGAACCCGGACATCAGGGTTCGTCCCCGATGCCGGGCCGGCGATCTCCGTGCCAGTATCGAGGTGTGCAACCGGTACCTGGATTACCCGTGACCGTTCCCCGCCTCGAACGACGGGTGGGCGGTCGCATCGTGGGCGGTGTGGCCGGCGGTATCGCCGACCATCTCGGCATCGACGCCACCAAGGTGCGGGTCGCGTTCACAGTGCTCGCCGCCCTCGGCGGGTTCGGGATCGCGGCCTACGGCTTGCTGTGGATGTTCGTGCCCCCGGGCTCCGACACCGATCGCCCCACCGGCCCCGAACGGCGCCGAGCCATCGGCCTCGCCTTCATGGGTATCGGCCTGGCGGTGGGTCTTTCGTGGCTGTTCAGTGGTGGTGCCGCCGGGGTGGTGCTGCCGATCGTCGTGGTGGTCGTCGGTGCGGCGCTCGTATGGCGTGAATTCGACGTCGAAGGCCCCCGATCGGTACTCGGTCTGCCCGCACATCCGACGGTCCTCACATGGGCCCGCGTACTCGGCGGCCTGACCCTCGTCGTCACCGGACTCGGAGTGATGGTCATCGCGCAGGTCGACGTCGCGGCGCTGCGCTCGTCGCTGGTCGCCGTGGTGGTCACGCTGGTTGGTGCCGCCCTGCTGTCGGTGCCGCTGTGGATCCGGATGTGGCGTGCCCTCGAGACCGAGCGTGCCGCCCGGGTGCGCAACGAGGAGCGCGAGGAGATCGCGTCGCACCTGCACGACTCGGTACTCCAGACCCTCGCGCTCATCCAGAAGCAGGCCGGCGACCAGCAAGAGGTCGTGCGACTGGCGCGCAGCCAGGAACGCGAACTGCGCCGCTGGCTGTTCGGTGGGGACGAGACGCCGAGCACCTCGCTCGCCGAGACGCTGCGCACCATCGCCGGTGAGGTGGAGGACCAGTACGGTCTGTCCGTTCAACCCGTCATCGTCGGTGACGTCGCGCCGGATGACAGCGATCTGACCCCCGAGGCCGCGACCGCCGTGCTCGGCGCGACCCGCGAGGCTCTCGTCAACGCCGCCAAGCACGCCGGGGTGGACAGCGTCGACCTCTTCGCGGAGGTGGAACCGCATCAGGTGAGCGTGTTCGTGCGCGATCGCGGCGTCGGATTCGATCCCGACGAGGTGCCGGCCGATCGGCAGGGTCTGGCCAAGTCGATCCGGGCGCGCATCGAACGTCGCGGCGGCCGGACGGTCGTGAAGTCGAGTCCCGGAAAGGGAACCGAGGTGCGCATCCATGCACCGCGCGCCGGCCGGACGGAGACCGAACGCGAACAGGACACCGAGTCGACCTTAGAGTGGGGGGTGAACGACCCCCACCCCGAGGAGCAGACACAGTGACTTCGATTCCGGCGACATCGTCCGATGCCACCGAGAACAACCGTCCCTATCGTGTCTTCCTGGTGGACGACCATGCGGTCTTCCGCTCCGGAGTGCGCGCCGAACTGGGGCGCGAGGCCGACATGGAGATCGTCGGCGAGGCCGGGGGAGTCGCCGAGGCCGTCGCCGGGATCGAGGCGACCAAGCCGGATGTCGTGCTCCTCGACGTCCACATGCCCGACGGCGGCGGCGTCGCCGTCCTCCAGCGGATCCCGGACGGGCCGGTCTGCCTGGCGCTCAGCGTGTCCGACGCAGCCGAGGACGTCATTGCCGTCATCCGCGCCGGCGCCCGCGGGTACGTGACGAAGACGATTTCCGGTCCGGATCTGGCCGACGCCGTCCGGCGGGTCGCAGGGGGAGACGCCGTGTTCAGTCCGCGTCTGGCCGGTTTCGTGCTCGACTCGTTCACCGGCCGGTCGGCCGCGCCGGAACCGCCCCTCGATCCCGAGCTCGACTCGCTGACGCCGCGGGAACTCGAGGTGCTGCGCCTGCTCGCTCGCGGCTACACCTACCGTGAGATCGCCGAGGAACTCGTGATCTCGGTGAAGACCGTCGAGACGCACGCGTCGAACGTGTTGCGCAAGACGCAGCAGTCGAACCGCAACGCGCTGACCCGTTGGGCACACCGCCGCCGCATCGACTGAGCGTGACCGGTGCTCGTCGTGCCGATGCCGGCGGCGTGCAGTTCTCGTCGCTCGCGAGCGAAATCATCGACGAGGACTGCGCAGCCGGCGCAGATCAGACGACCAGCGCGATGATGACGGCGACGAGCAACGCCACCAGGATCACCGCGATCATCGCCGCCATCGCCAGGGGTGCATAGGCGACGATGCGGTCCTGCGGGTTGTCGGGCACGGGGCCCTTCGGGAGCAGGCGGTCGAGCAGATCCGCCGGGGCGAAACCCTTCGCCGACTTCTTCGGACCACCGGTGGCCTGCGTCGCGGCACCGAGGGGGCGGTCGACGAAGGAACCACGGGGGCGTGCGGGTTCGGCGAAGTGCGCGGAACGCTGTGCCCACGACGGGATCGTGCCGTCCTCGTTCTGGATGGGACGGCCGCGCAGCGCCGCCGCCGATCCGCTCGGTCCGAGGACCACGCGGGCGAGGAGATCGCGCGCCTGCGCCATCGTCGGGCGTCGCGCCGGATCGGGCTGGAGCATCTCGAGCAGGGGCTCGGTGAGCGGACCGGTGTGCGTGGGCATGATGATCTCCGCCCGCGCGACCCGGTGCAGCAACGCGATCGAGTCGGTCTCGAAGCCGAAGGGCGGTTGCCCCTCCACCGCGGTGTAGAGGGTGGCGCCGAGCGAGAAGACGTCGCTGGCCTCGGTGGGATCGTTGCCGCGCGCGACCTCGGGTGCGAAATAGGCGGGGGTGCCGATGATCACGCCGTCGGGGTCGTTGTCGCCCTTCGCGCGAGCGATGCCGAAGTCGCTGATCTTCACGATGCCGGCGTCGCGGCCGCGTTCGGCGATGAGGATGTTGCCGGGCTTGACGTCGCGGTGGACGATCCCGGCGGCGTGCGCGGCGGTGAGGGCGTCGGCGACGTTCGCGCCGATCTGCGCCACCACGTACGGCGGGAGAGTGTCGACGACGTTCATCACCTGCGCCAGGCTGCGGGACGGCAAGTGCTCCATGACGAGCCACGGTTCGCCGTAGTGCAGAGCCATGTCGTACATCGAGATGGCGTGCTCGTGGGCGAGTTGGGCGGCGGCCCGGCCCTCCCGGAGCGCGCGGCGGCGAAGATCCTCGGCCTCGTCGGGATCGAGGTCTGCGGTGGAGATCACCTGCTTGACGGCGACGTCGCGGCCCAGACGGTTGTCGCGGGCGAGCCAGACGGCACCCATGCCGCCACCGCCGAGCTTGGAGTCGAGCCGATATCGACCGGCCACCAAGTGATCCGGTCCTACGGCCCGTCCTGCCCATGCCTGCTCCGCCACTCGATCGAGAGTAGTCGATCGGAGGTGTTCGCCCCGGCCGAAAAACGTGTGAGCTGCACTGTAGTCACCGTCGGGGGCGGTGCTCCCGGCTTGACGGGAAGGATTCGGGTCGGTTCTACTTGATGGGGATCGAAAGTATGTTCGAATAGAGTGCGAGCCGGGCCACGACTTCCCCGTGGTCGGCCGGTCGTGTGTGTCAGGCGGCAGGCGGATGACAGGGGTGACAGTGGGCGAGGTGGCCGAATTTCCGGTGGACGACGAGGAAGCGGGTCGCGCGGAGCGGATCGAAGCGTTGCGACGTCGGATCGCGGCAGTGCCGGCGCGGGGCGAGGTCCAGTCCGTCGCGCGAGGCCGGGTCGAGGCCCCCTCCGACCGCATCCTGCCCGTCCCGGCTCCGCTCGCGGAACTGTTGCCCCAGGGCGGATTGGTGCGTGGCAGCGTCGTCTCGGTCTCGGGGGCCACCTCCCTTCTCCTCGGGATGCTCGCGTCCGTGACTGCCTCGGGCGGATACGCCGCCGTGATCGGTCAGCGCCGGCTGGGTCTGCTCGCCGCCGCGGAGATGGGAGCCCGTCTGCACCGGTTGGCTGTGATCCCCGATCCCGGACCGGATCCCGTGGAGATCGCCGCGGTGCTGCTCGACGGGATCGACCTGGTGGTGTTGGGGCTCGGTGGGGCATCGGTGCCGCCGTCCCGCGCTCGTGCGGTCGCCGCCCGGGCGCGGAGCAAGCAGTCCGTCCTCGTGGTCACGGACGGTCGCTGGGAGGGTGCACACGTGCGACTGGAGGCGCGGGTCGACGGTTATCGGGGTGTGGACGGTCCCGGCCGGGACCGGCTGTGCGCGACCCGCTTGTCGGTCCAGGCGCACGGGCGTGCGTTTCCTCCGCGCGCCACCCGCGTGGAGGTGTGCGCCGGCCGCAGTGCCGTCGAATGGGCGAGTGAGGAGCGAAATCGGCTGGAGGACGGGCATTTCCGTAAAGCGGTCCGGTGAACGACTCGTCCTCTCGACGGGCGCCCGCGCGGGTCGTGGCCCTCTGGTGCCCAGACTGGCCCGCCGTCGCCGCCGCCACCGCCGCGGAGTTGCCCGCGACCGTCCCGGTGGCGGTGGTCTCGGCGAATCGTGTCGTCGCCTGCTCGGCCTCGGCGCGGGCCGCGGGTGTCCGGCGCGGCCTGAGACGACGTGAGGCGCAGGCACGCTGCCCGGAACTGCATGTGGCCCGCTCGGATCCCGACCTGGAAGCGCGGACGTTCGAGGTGGTGGTGGCCGCAATCGATGCGGTGGCCCCGGGCGTGGAGGTGCTGCGCCCGGGTCTGGTGGTCCTCGCCGCGCGCGGTGCAGTCCGGTGGTTCGGTTCGGAGGAGGCCGCCGCGGAGGTCCTGATCGACGCGGTCGCGGCGAACGGCGTGGAATGCCAGGTCGGTGTCGCCGACGAGTTGTCCACAGCGGTCCTCGCCGCGCGCCGGAACGCGCTGGTCCCGACGGGGAGGGGCGCCGAGTTCCTGGCGCCGCTGCCGGTCTCGTATCTCGCGGTGGAACCGGCGCTGGCGGCTCCTCGGCGGGCCGACACGGTGGATCTGTTGCGCCGTCTCGGTATCCGCACCATCGGAGCGTTCGCCGCGTTGTCCCCTATCGATGTTGCGTCACGCTTCGACGCGGACGTCGTCGCTGCGCACCGGAGCGCACGGGGCCTGCCGGAACGTCCCCCGTCGGGGCGGCCGATCCCTCCGGACCTGACGGTCGAGCAGCCCTGCGACCCGCCGGTGGAGCGGGTCGACGCCGCGGCCTTCGCCGGTCGCGCACTGGCCGAACTGCTCCACACCAGGCTCGCGGCAGCGGGAGTCGCATGCACGCGACTGCTCGTGACGGCACGCACCGGGGCCGGGGAGGAACTCGCGCGCACCTGGCGCTGCGCCGAGCCGCTCACCCCCGAGGGTACGGCCGATCGTGTGCGATGGCAGCTCGACGGATGGCTCACCGGCCGCAACACGAACCGGCCCACGGCGGGAATCGTGCTGCTACGTCTCGAACCGGTCGAGGTCGTGGCCGCCGGCGCGCTGCAGCTCGGGCTCTGGGGCGGTGTCGGCGACGAGGACGAACGCGCACGTCGGGCGCTCGTCCGAGTGCAGGGCCTGCTCGGTGGGGACGCCGTCCGGATCGGAGTGCTCGGCGGCGGCCGGGGACCCACCGAACGGATCGTCCTCGTGCCCGTCGGCGACGAGGCGATACCGCACTCCGACCCGGACGCACCGTGGCCGGGCCGGCTCCCGCCCCCGGCTCCCGCGCTGGTGTTGCACACACCTCCCGCGATCCGGCTGGACGACGACGTGGGGAATCCGGTCTCGGTGACCGAGCGCGGACTGCTCAGCGGGTCACCTGCTCGGCTGCGATGGGGAAGTCGCAGCTGGACGGTGATCGGATGGGCCGGTCCGTGGCCGGTGGACGAGTACTGGTGGGATCCGGCCGCCGCCCGGTGCGCCGCCCGTCTGCAGGTGCTGCTCGAGGAATCACGGGCCCTGCTGGTGTTCTTCGGCGCCGACGGCTGGCGGGTGGAGGGCGTCTACGACTGAGTAGGCTCGAGCATCATGAGATCTCCGGTCCTCACCGTCGCGCCGAACGGGGTCGCCCTGGCGTATCGCGAATACGCTGCGTCCCGCGAATCCGCGGGGTCCGCCGCCCGTTCCGTGCCCGTACTGCTGGTGCACGGGATGGGGGGTGACGGGCGCACATGGACCCGGTTCGCCGGAAACCTGGTGAAGGCGGGCCGACGGGTGATCACCGTCGACCTGCGCGGGCACGGACGCAGCGGCCGGGCCCCCTCGTACCGTTTCGACGAGCTCGCCGCCGACGTCGCCGGCCTGTGCGCCCACCTCGGTGTCGAGGCCGTCGATCTCGTCGGGCACTCGCTCGGCGGTCATGTGGGATCGCTGGTCGCGCAACAGAATCCCGGCCTCGTCCGGCGACTTGTCCTCGAGGAGACACCTCTGCCGTTGCGGGAGGGGGATCCGGTTCCGGAGGTGCCGGCCCACCGCCCGACTCCCGCGGAGTTATGGCACGCCGCGACCAGCATGGCGCTCAACCCGCGCGCGGTCACCGCCTTCGACCGCTCGATGACGCCGTCGGTCGTCGCCCAGTTTCACACGCCGAATCCGGTGTGGTGGAAGCATCTTCCGTCCCTCGACGCTCCGACCCTGCTGTTGCGCGGAGCGCGCCGCGGCAGCATGGTCGACCCGCGCCTGTTGACGGCGGCAGTCGACGCGCTGCCTTCGGCCTCAGTGCGGGAGATCGGCTGCGGGCACAGCATCCACCGCGACCGTGCCCGCGATTTCGCAGCGGCCGTCGTCCCGTTCCTCACGGATCGAACGGTTGCCTAGACTGGACGATCGTGCGCATCGCGACCTTCAACATCAACGGAATCCGCGCCGCACAGCGCCGCGGATTCGAGGACTGGTTGCGTGAGCGCAACCCCGACGTGGTGGCCCTGCAGGAGGTACGCGCCCCGGCGGCTGCGATCCCGCAGGGAGTCTTCGGCAAGTACCACCTCGCCTACGACGAGGGCACCCTTCCCGGCCGCAACGGCGTCGGAATCCTGACCCTGCACGAACCTGCCGCCGTGCGCACCTGGAGCGGCACCGCACTGCTGCGACTTCCCGGTGAGGAACACGTCGACCGGATCGAGTTCGATCGGGGAGCGCTGGCACGCGGACTGTCCGAATTCGCCCACGAGGGGCGGTACGTCGAGGTGGATCTCGCCGACGCACCGATCACCGTGGCGTCGCTGTACCTGCCGAAGGGCGGGCTCCCGGCGCACCTCCAGAAGCCCGGGCGCATGCGCGACGAACCGGACGGTGGGATGCGCTACCAACGCAAGATGCGGTTCCTGTCGGCCTTCGCCCGGCAGCTGACCCGTAGCCGACTCGCGGCGCGCGCCCAGGGGCGGGAGTTCCTGATCATGGGTGATTTCAACGTCGCCCACACGCGCTACGACGTGCGCAACTGGCGGCGTCGCGGGCAGGCCGAGGGCTTCCTGCCCGAGGAACGCGCCTGGTTCGATTCACTGTTGTCGCCGCGCACGCTCGTCGACGTCGTCCGCCGGCATCATCCCGAGGTCGACGGTCCCTACTCGTGGTGGTCGTGGCTGGGGGAGTCGTTCGCCTCCGATTCCGGGTGGCGGATCGACTACCACCTCGCCACGCCGCGACTGGCCCGGACCGCGATCTCCGCAGGGACCGACCGCGATCCGGCGCCGGACCGGAGGATCAGCGATCACGCGCCGGTCGTCGTGGACTACGACATCTGAGTGACTGTCGTGGACTACGACATCTGAGTGACTGTCGTGGACTACGACGTCTGAGCTTGATATGTAGGGCTCGTGGTCAGTCCATGGTGAGGATCTGACGGAGGGCGGTTCCGTCGGCCAGGGCGTCCATCGCCTCGTTGATCCGACCCAGCGGCAGACGGTCGGTGACGAGTCGCTCGACCGGCAGTCGCCCCTCGCGCCACATGTCCACGAAGCGGGGGATGTCGCGGGCCGGGACGGCGGATCCGAGGTAGCTGCCCACCAGTGAGCGGCCCTCGCCGACGAGAGCGGTGGGCGAGATCTCGAGCCGGGCGTCGGGGGCGGGCAGTCCGACGGTGATCGTAGTGCCTCCCGGTCCGGTGAGCGCGACCGCCGTGGCGAGCGCGGGCACGCTCCCCGCGGCCTCGATGACCAGCCGCGCCTTCACGCCCTGTTCGACGGCCTCGTCCGGTGAGAGGACGCGTTCGGCTCCCAGCGACCGGGCCGTATCGCGCTTGTCCGGGGAGGTGTCGACGGCGATCACGGTGACGTCGTCGTGGGCCAGCGCCACGAGCAGCGCGGCCATCCCCACTCCGCCGAGACCGATGACGACCAGCGTGTCCCCGGCCTGAGGACGAGCAGTATTGACGACCGCACCGCCACCGGTCAGCACGGCGCAACCCATCAGCGCGGCGACCTCGGCGGGGACGTCGTCGCCGACACCGACGAGCGACCGCGTGTCGACGACGGCGTGGGTCGCGAAGGCCGATGCTCCCAGATGGTGGTGGACGTCGTTCCCGTCGCGGTGCAGCCGCCGGGCGCCCGACAGCAGGGTTCCCGCCGCGTTCGCGGCCGATCCCGGGATGCAGGGACGGATGCCGTTGCTCGCGCAGCCCTCGCACTCACCGCAGCGGGGCATGAAGGTCATGACGACCCGCTCGCCGACGGAGAATCCGGTGGTGTCGTCGCCGAGTTCGACGATGCGTCCGGCCGCTTCGTGCCCGAGCAGCATGGGAACCGGACGAGGCCGGTTGCCGTCGACCACGGACAGATCGGAGTGGCACACACCGGCGCATTCGATCTCGACCAGCGCCTCACCCGGGCCCGGTGGGTCGAGTTCGAGAAGGTCCACGCTGAGCGGGGTGGACTCCTCGTACCGCCGTCGACGTCCGATCTCCTCCAGGACTGCTCCGGTGATCTGCACGGGTCTCCCTTCCGTAGAGTCGCGGATTCTCCGCCTCTAGCATCACGAGCATGACACTCACCCGGGCCGACCGCTTCCTCATCGGTGCTACCGCAGTCTTCCTCGTGTCCCAGGCGAACATCGGTCGGGTTCTCGGCTCCACGGCCCCGACGGTGGGCACCCTCCAGACCACCTTCTCGGCCGCGAAGTACCGAAAGATCCTCGACAATCTCGGTCCTGAGGAGATCGAGCGCTACCGGCAGCACTACTACTGGGACATGGTCCATCCGGCGACCTTCGCGATCGCATTGCGGGCCGGTGCACGATCGCTCGACGAACACCGCCCGCTGTTGCCGAGCACGCGTCGGATCCTGATGGCGGCGCCCGTCGTCGCCGCGGCGGGGGACTACGTCGAGAACGCCGTCGGCCTGTACCTGCTGGATCACCGCACCCGGATCGACGATCGGACGGTCCGGGCTGCCTCGACCGTCAGCCTCACCAAGTGGGTGCTGGCGCTGGGCAGTTTCGCGTACCTGTCGCAGGGATTCCTGCGGATGTGGGGCGGTGCGGCACAGCGGGTTCTTCGCCGCGGCTGACCGGTCACCGCGGGGTGCCGGGCCGTCACGAGGGTGTCCGGGCCACAATGTCCGCGTGACCACCATCTCCGCCCCCACCTGTTCCGCACTGTCCGCACTCGACGAGCCGCTGCCCGGTACGGCGGCCACCGCGCCCGGCTACGTGTGCCTCGAGGTGCCGACGGGCTGGGGCCGCGACGTGCTCGACGGCACCGCCCTCGGCGCCGAGTTGTCGGACGAATTGTCCGCCCGGGCGAAGGTCGCGGACGTGCGGATCCTGTTCATCCGGAGACCCGGCCGCGACGTGGTGCGGGAGACCCGGACCGTCCTGCTGGCCCGCACCGAACCGGAGAACACCTGGTGCGAGCGGCTCGAGATCACCGAGCCGGCGGAGCTGCTCGACTTCGTCCCCCGTGTGGTCGCAGGTCCGGCCCCCGGTTTCGGCACGGCCGTGCAGGACCCGATCGCCCTGGTGTGCGCTCACGGAAAGCGGGACCGGTGCTGCGCTGTGCTGGGGCGCCCGATCGCGGCCGCTCTGACCGCCGAGTTCGGGCAGGACGTGTGGGAGTGCTCGCACACCGGCGGACACCGTTTCGCGCCGTCGATGATCATGCTGCCCACCGGTTACACCTACGGGCGGCTCGACGAGGACGACAGTCTCGCCGCCGTCCGCGACGCCGGGAAGGGCAAGGTCCACGCGGCCGGTCTGCGGGGTCGCAGCACCTGGGGTGCGGCCGGGCAGGCCGCCGAGATCGCGGTGCGCGAGGCGATCGACGAGTTCGCGATCGACGCCGTGACGGTCGAGGACGGGGACGAGCCGATCGTGCGTCATCGCGACGGCCGGGCATGGCAGGTCGGGGTGGAGACCTCGGAACTACCGGCCCGGCCGGCGAGCTGCGGTGCCGCGGCCAAGCCGGCGCGTCCCGTCGTCGCGACGACGATCACGCCGCTGTAGCGACACCCCGACCACCCGGCCGCTCTGCGGTTCAGTGATCCCGCCGCTCTGCGGTCTAGTGACCCAGTCCGACCTTCGCGTGCACGCGCTTCATCCACGCCGGTGCCCACCAGTTGGCCTCGCCCATGAGCTTGACCAGTGACGGCACGAGCAGCATGCGCACGATCGTTGCGTCGATGATCAGCGCGACGATCATGCCGACGCCGAGGAACCGCATGATCGACAGGCCGGAGATGGTGAAGGCCCCGGTGACCACGATCAGCAGCAGTGCAGCGGCGGTGACGACACGTCCGGTGCGGGCAATGCCGTACTCGACGGCTTCTACCGTCGTCGCTCCGGCCGCGCGGGCCTCCATCATGCGCGACATGAGGAACACCTCGTAGTCGGTCGACAGGCCGAACACCACGGCGAGGATGAGGACGACGAAGGTCGGCTCCATCGCCGCGGGAACGACGTGCAGCCACGAAGCACCGTGGCCCAGCTGGAACACCCAGGTCAGCACGCCGAAGGTCGCGGCGAGACTCAGTGCCGCCATGAGCACCGCCTTGATCGGCAGTGCCACCGACCCGAATGCCAGGAACAGCAGCACCAGGGTCGAGAGCACCATGATCGTGATCATCCAGGGGAGCGAATCCGAGACGGCCTGGTTGGCGTCGTCGACGAGAGCCCGGCCGCCGCCGACGAGCAGGTCGGTGCCGTCCGGCACGTCCAGGGCGCGCAGTTCGCCGGTGATCTCGCTCGCCCGTGCGGTGCCGTCCACGCCCTGAGCGTAGAGGCCTTGCAGGACCACCACGTCGGACTCCTGCCCGACGATGACGGTCTGCGAGATGCCGTCGACCTTGGCGACCTCGGTGGACACCGTGCGCACGGCAGTGCTGTCCGGGGCCTGTCCGTTCTCACCACGCAGGACGAGCGTGGCGCCGTTGCCGGTGCTCGGGAACTCGTCGAGCAAGGTCTGGGTGGCTGCGCGGGCCTGGCTGTCCTCGGGCAGGGCGGTGTATTCGATCTCCCCGAACCGTGCTTCGAACAGGGGCGACGCGAGTACGAGGAGACCGCCGGTGATCACCACCGCGATCAGGGCGGGACGGCGCACGACCTTGCGGACGACCCCACCCCAGAAACGACGTGCCCGCGCTTCGGCGCGGGTGGAGGTCTCACGGTCCCAGGTCCACGCGTTGATGCGGTGGCCGAGCATCGTCAGCAGGGCGGGAACCGCGGTCAGCGACAGGACGGCGGCACCGAGGACGGCGGCCATGGCACCGAGGCCGAGCGACCGCAGCACCGTCTGCGGGAAGACGAGCATGCCCGCGAACGCGCAGATCAGCAGGGCAGCGGAGAACATCACGGTGTGACCGGCGGTGGACATCGTCCGCTTGACCGCCGAGGTGACGTCCGAACCGGCCGCGAGTTCCTCGCGGTAGCGGCTGACGATGAACAGGCCGTAGTCGATCGCCAGGCCCAGACCGATCAGCGACGTGATGTTCAGCGCGTACGACGACACCTCGGTGAAATTCGACAGCAGGCGCAGGGTGGCGAGGGACGAGAAGATCGCGAGCACACCCACGAAGACCGGGACCGCGGCGGCGATCACCCCGCCGAAGATGAACACCAGCAGCACCAGCGTGATGGGCACCGCGATGAGCTCGGACCGGACGAGATCGCTCTCCAGGGTGTCGGTGAACTCGATCGCGACCACGGTGTTGCCGGCGAACTGCGATTCCACGCCGGGCACCTCGAGCAGGTCGAGGGCTTCGGGGAAGCTCGCGGCCGTGAGCCCGGAGTTCGCGCCGAGCGTGATCGAGGCAGCCACGCTGCGTTGGTCGGTCGACAGCAGCAGTTGGTTCATCGGCGGCGGAGCGGTCCAGTAGGTCTGGATCGACTCGGCGGGGACGGCGTCCTGGAACTCGGCGAGGGTTCTTTCGATGTCGGGACGGATGTCGTCGACCGTGCGTCCCTCGGGTGCGGTGTAGAGCGCGATGATGTCCGCGGCCTGCGACCCGAAGTTCTCGTAGATGATCTGCTCGACCTCGACGGCCTCGCTGTTCGGGTCGTAGTAGCCCGTGCCGGTCAGCTTGCCGAAGATCCCGACGCCCCAGGCGCCGGCGAAGAGCACGACGAGCAGCACGATCGCCAGTACCCATCGGCTCCTGGTGACGACGATCTCGGCCCAGCGACTCATGCCCACTCCCGGTTCCGCTGACGATTGTGACGATCGGCAACTGTACTGGCGTGGAGTGGGAGGGCTTTACCCTGCTCGGCCGGAACGGGCACGAGATCAGGGGAGGAAGAAGGTGGACCGACGCGCCGGATGCCTCACGGCACGGTGCGCAACGTGGCTCCAGCCGGACGGTATTCCACGAAGGCGGTTTCTCATTGGCTCCGGGGCGTACGCGACGCGCCGATCCACACTCCTCAACAGGGGTGGGCGGGGATCCATTCCCCGCCCTGCCGGACGTGACCGGGTTCACCCGCCGTCGTGGGCATGGTGGGCCGTGCCGGCCACCTGCGTCACCTCGTGCACCTCGTCGGCGCCGACCACCACGAACTGCCCCATCATCCCGGCGTCCTCGTGTTTGAGCAGGTGACAGTGGTACATGTACGGCATCGCCGGATCGGTGTGGCTACCGAACGGAACGAGCAGCCGCACCGTCGCCGCCGGCGGGATGAAGACGGTGTCCTTGCGCCCCGCCAGGGACGGATGGTCGGGACTCATCCCGGTCATGCCGAGGATCTCGAACTGCACGTCGTGGATGTGGAAGTTGTGGATCGTGCCGCTGGCGTTGGTCACCTCCCACAGTTCCGTGGTGCCGGCGACGATCACCTCGTCGATCCGGCTCATGTCCATCTCGCGATCGTTGATGGTCGTCGACGACGTCAGGTCGATGCGGCGGGTGTTGCTCGGCTCCCCGAGCTCCGGGAGGGTCGTCAGCTTCTCCGGGATCGCGGCCGACGACCCGAGCACGGGTGCCGCCCGCAGTTCGAGGACGTCCAGGCGATCGTCACCACCGGAGAAGCGGTCCTGGAAGAAGCCGGCCTTCAGCTCGGGTGGGGTGCTGCGCAGCACGTGGCTCGAACCTGCTTCCGGCCGGACGACGATCTCGGCGCGCTCACCCGGCGACAGCTGGAGGCTGCGGACGGCCTGCGGTTCCTCGAGCAGACCGCCGTCGCTGCCGACGACGAGGAACGGCATCCCGGTGTCGAACGAGAAGTTGTAGACGCGCGCGTTCGACGCGTTGAGCACCCGGAGCCGGACCGTCTCGGTGCCGACGTCCAGGAACGGTCGCGGTGTGCCGTTGACGAGGATCTCGTCGCCGAGCGTCCCGACGTCGGCGAAGATCGCGTTGCTGTCGTCGAGCTGATCGCCCTCGAACTTCCGGTCCTGGACGATGAGGGGGATGTCGTCGACCCCGTAGTCGTGGGGGAGCGGCGACGTGCCGGGTTCGTCGATCAGGAACATGCCCGCGACACCCCGGTACACGTGCGCGGCGGTGGAACCGTGCAGGTGCGGGTGGTACCAGAGGGTCGCGGCCGGCTGATCGACGGTCCAGTACGGCGACCATGTCGTTCCCGGCTCGATCGGCTGGTGCGGTCCGCCGTCCATCGCCGCGGGCAGGTGCATGCCGTGCCAGTGCATCGTGCTCGTCTCGTCGAGTTCGTTCGTGACGTTCACGCGCACGTTCTCACCCCGCACGGCGCGGAGGGTGGGCCCGAGATAGCTGCCGTTCACTCCCCACGTCCGGGTGTCGGGGCCGTGCCCGAGGTCGGTCGTGCCGCGCTGCATGGTCAGGTCGAACACGCGTGTGCCGTCGGCGTCGACGGTGCCCGACTCGACGGGAGGGATGCGCAGGGCGGTGTCGAAGTCGACGCGTCCGGTGGTGTCGATCGCGCGCGTGGTCCACGCGTGGACGGCCAGGCCACCGATGACCGCCACGAACGCGAGGAAGAGCACGAAGGGTATGGCGAGCAGACGCACCAGGAGTTTCACGACATCCATGCTCGTTCTCCCGCACTCTCGGCACATCCGGCGTGGCACCGGATTTCATGGTGGGGGAGAACCCTGAGCGACCCTCAGGAAACGCTGTGCAGGCGCGCCGCCTGCCGCACGAGATGGTCCCGCTCGGGGACGCTGGTCGCCAGGTGTGCGGCCTCCGTGTAGAGCCGGGCCGCCGTGGCCGTGTCGCCGGCGCGTTCGTGGAGATATGCCGCGGCCGCCGTGTACCGAGGCAAGCCGGGGTCGAGTTCGGCCAGCGCCGCGAGACCGGCCTGCGGTCCGTCCGCCTCACCGACCGCGACGGCGCGGTTGAGGCGGGCCACCGGGTTGTCGGTGAACCGCAGGAGCTCGTCGTACCACTCGACGATCTGCACCCAGTCGGTCTCCTCCGCAGTGCGTGCGTCGGCGTGAAGGGCGGCGACGGCGGCCTGTGCCTGGAACTCGCCGAGCCTGTCGCGGGCGAGTGCGGCCTGCAGGATCTCCACGCCCTCCGCGATCATGCGCGTGTCCCACAGGCTGCGGTCCTGTTCGGCGAGGGGGACGAGACTGCCGTCCGGCCGGATGCGCGCCGCTCGCCGGGCGTGGTGGAGCAGCATCAACGCGAGCAGATCCGACACCTCGGGGTGGTCGATCACCGCTGCCAGCCGGCGCGTGAGCCGGATGGCCTCGGTGGCCAGGTCGACGTCACCTGAATAACCCTCGTTGAACACGAGATAGAGCACCCGCAGCACCGTCGCGACATCGCCCGGCCGATCCAGCCGGACGTCCGCGATCGTGCGCTTGGCCCGGCTGATGCGTTGGGCCATCGTCGCTTCCGGGACGAGATAGGCCTGCGCGATCTGCCGGGTGGTCAACCCACCGACGGCCCGCAGGGTCAGCGCGACCGCCGACCCGGGCGTGAGCGACGGGTGGGCACACAGGAAGTACAACGCGAGGGTGTCGTCCACCGGTGTGCCCGGACCGGGCCGGGGCTCGGCGTCGACGAGGATCTCGCGGCGCCGGCGGGATGCGTCGGCGCGTACGGTGTCGAGGAATCTGCGCCACGCCACCGCGACCAGCCAGCCCTTCGGGTCGCGTGGCGGATCCTCCGGCCACACCCGCAGGGCTTCGACGAGCGCGTCCTGCACGGCATCCTCGGCCGCTGCGAAATCCGCTCCGCGGCGGACGAGGATGCCGATCACGGTGGGGACGAGCGTGCGCAGCAGAGCCTCGTCCACGTCTACTCCGTGACGGTCGGCGGCTCGGACATGAACGGGCGCACCTCGAGCCATTCGTGGATCGGCTTCCCGCCGGCTCCCGGCGCGGCCGACAGTTCGGCGGCCAACTCCAGTGCCCGGTCGTAGCTGTCGACGTCGATCACCATCCACCCGGCGATGAGATCCTTCGTCTCCGGGAACGGCCCGTCGGTGACCGGGGGACGTCCCTCACCGTCGTAACGGACGAAGGTGCCCTCCGGGGAGAGCGCCTGCGCGTCGACGAACTCGCCGGTGCTCTCGAGACGGGCGGCGAAATCCTGCATGTACCGGATGTGGGCCGACACCTCGTCCGGCTCCCACTGATCCATGGGTACGTCGTTCACCGCTGCCGGGGCGCCGCGGTAATGCTTGAGCAGCAGGTACTTGGCCATGATGTTCTCCTCCGTGCGGTACGGCCCATTGTGGCCGCGTTCGTGGAGGAGACGGAGCCGCTTCCGGATTCTCGACATCCCTCCGCGAGGGATTCGAGGTTAGGGTCGCGGCATGCGTATTCATCTCGGACCGGGCCACGACGAACACCTCGCCACCGCGATCGTCTCCGGCGGTGGAACCCTCTCCGAACTGGACGAGGCCGATGCCCTGGTGTGGGACGGCAGCGCCGAGGAGTTCCCGGATCTGCCCGACCGAGTCCGCTGGGTGCAGCTCACCTACGCGGGTATCGAACCGTTCTTCCGGGCGGGCGTGATCGACGACCGGCGGCTGTGGGCGAATGCGTCCGGTGTGTACGCCGACAACGTGGCCGAGTACGCGGTGGGAGCGCTGCTCGTGGGGTTGCGGCAGTTCCACGCCTCGGTTGCCGCGAAGCGGTGGACCAAGGACGTTCTCGACCCGCGGGTGCGGACCCTCCACGGCTCGACCGTGGCCATCGTCGGATGCGGCGGTATCGGCCGGGCGATGATCCCGCGCCTGCACGCCCTCGGCGCGTCCGTCGTCGCGGTCAATCGTTCGGGCCGTCCCGTCGACGGCGCGAAGGTCACGCTGCCGGCCGACCGCACGCCGGAGGTGTGGTCGATGGCCGATCACTTCGTCGTCGCCGCACCCGCGACCGCCGAGACCGATCATCTCGTCGACGCTGCCGCGCTCGCGGCGATGCCCGGGTCGGCGTGGCTCGTGAACGTCGCGCGGGGCAACCTCGTCGACACCGACGCGCTGGTGAAGGCGCTCGGGGACGGTACGATCGCCGGGGCGGTTCTCGACGTGACCGATCCCGAACCGTTGCCCGAGGGTCATCCGCTGTGGGATCTCGACAACGCCGTGATCACACCGCACATCGCCAATACACGCAGCCGGCTGACGCAGACGTTCGCGCCGACCCTCGAGGAGAACGTGCGCCGGTTCGTCGCGGGCGAGGAGTTGATCGCCCGGGTCGATCCGAACGCGGGTTACTGAGGCCGTTCGGCCGCCTTCTTGATCGCGGACAGGCGACGGTCCCAGCCTGTCCCCACGGCGTCGATCGCACGCCCGACCGCGCTCAGCCGCGATCCGACGGCGGAGAAGCGGATCTCCCGTCCGGCGCGCTCGGAGGTCACGAGACCGCACCGTTCGAGCACCGCCAGATGCTTGGCGATGGCCTGACGGGAGACCGTGAACTCGGCCGCGAGTCCGGACGCCGACGCCGGAGACCGGCCCAGTCGCTGCAGGATGCGCCATCGGGTGTCGTCGGCCAGGGCCGCGAAAACGGGATGCAGATCGGCGGAGAACTCAGCGTCGGGCAACGCTTCCGTCCTTCTCGAGATGGTGCTTGGCGATTTCCAGTTCGGCCGTCCAGCCGCGGGAGTTCTCCTCGAAGCGGGTGCGGCGTTCGCTCGCGTCGCCGGGCAGGGAGTCGAATCCGCTTTCCGTGACGCGTAATTCGGTCGTGCCGGTGTCGAGGGCGGTGAGCCGGAACTCGACGAGGGTGGACGGGCCGTCGGGATCGGTGTGGTCGGCGAGCCAGCGGAAGGCGGCGTAGTGCGGTTCGTCGAGGGTCACGGTGCGGAAGACGAAGGCGCCGTGGACCGGATCGTGCACGGTGGTGAGATCTCCGTCGTGTTCGATGCGGTGCTCGGTCCACTCGTTGTCGTTGATGTACCAGCCGGGTTCGGCCACGAGTGTCCATACCCGGTCCACAGGGGCGTCGATGGTGATGTCGCGTTCGATGCGGTCGAGTTCGTCGGTCATGACTGTCTCCTCCGATGGGAATGCAACTCCAGGGTTGCACTTGCTGGCCCATGATGCAACCCCCTGGTTGCAGTCGATCGTGCAGTTCTCGTCGCCGACTCCCGGCGTGTCGCGACGAGAACTGCACATGTGTTCGAACGTCTCGTTCGAACACATGTGCGATACTGGATCGGTCGAGGAGGTGCCGGAGTGGGATGGGGAAACGGTCCGCCGACCTGGTCGGAGATGGAACGTGTGCTCTCGGGACGACCCGGCATTTCCCGCCGCGATGCCGAACATCCCGGCGACGGGAGCGACAGCCCGGCGTGGTCGCGCACCCGCACCGAGTACGAGGCGCGGGTCCGACGTCCGGAAGGACCGGTCGTGCCCTACGCCGAACTGCACGCCCACTCCGCGTTCAGCTTCCTCGACGGTGCCTCCACGCCGGAGGAACTCGCCGAGGAGGCGGCACGACTCGGACTCGAGGCCCTCGCGGTGACCGACCACGACGGACTGTACGGAGCGGTGCGATTCGCCGAAGCCGCACGCGAACTCGGCATCCGCACCGTCTTCGGAGCCGAGCTGGGCCTCGACGATGCGCACCTGCTCGTCCTCGCCCGCGGTCAGGAGGGCTATCGACGCCTGTCGCGGCAGATCGCCGACGCCCACCTCGCAGGAGGGGAGAAGAACAACCCGAGGTACGACTACGACGCGCTCACCGACGCCGCCGGTGGGCACTGGCAGATCCTCACCGGTTGTCGCCGGGGGCACCTGCGACAGGCGCTCACCACGGGCGGGATCCCCGCCGCCGAAGCAGCATTGCTCGATCTCGTCGACCGGTTCGGTGCCGACCGCGTGACCGTCGAACTCACCCGTCACGGATATCCCGACGACCACGAACGCAACGCAGCCCTCTTCGAACTTGCCGCGCGACATGGCATTCCGTGCATCGCGAGCACGGCGGCGCACTTCGCGCATCCCCATCGGCGACGTCTGGCGATGGCCGTGGCGGCGATCTCCGACCGGCAGAGCCTCGACGACGCCGTCGGCCGGATCCCCCCGACCGGAGGCGGGCACCTGCGGTCGGGGGAGGAGATGACGCGGCTGTTCGAGGCCTTTCCGGGTGTCGTGCACCATGCCGCCGAACTCGGTCGTGAATGCGCCTTCGATCTGCGTCTCGTCGCCCCGAAACTGCCGCCCTTCGATGTTCCCGACGGGCACACCGAGTTCACCTGGCTGCGCGAACTCACCTACGACGGGGCGCGTCGCCGCTACGGTCCGGTCGAGCGCCGCCCCGACGCCTATCGGCAGATCGAACACGAACTCGACGTCGTCGGCCGGCTGGGATTCCCGGGATACTTCCTCGTCGTCCACGACATCGTCGACTTCTGCAAGCGGAGCGACATCCTCTGCCAGGGACGAGGATCGGCCGCCAACTCGGCGGTCTGCTACGCGATCGGCATCACCAACGTCGACCCCGTCGGCAACAAGCTGCTGTTCGAACGCTTCCTGTCGCCCGAACGCGACGGCCCACCCGACATCGACCTCGACATCGAATCCGACCGGCGCGAGGAGGCGATCCAGTACGTCTACCGCAAGTACGGCCGCATCAATGCGGCGCAGGTCGCGAACGTCATCACCTACCGCGGTCGTTCCGCCGTCCGCGACATGGCCCGTGCCCTCGGATACTCGCAGGGACAGCAGGACGCGTGGAGCAAGCTGATCGGCCGGTGGGGTGGGGTGCGGGTAGAGACCGACGAACGGATCCCGGAGACGGTTCTCGATCTCGCCGAACAGATCGAAGGTCTCCCACGGCATCTCGGCATCCACTCGGGCGGCATGGTGATCTGCGACCGGCCCGTCGCCGACGTGTGCCCCGTCGAATGGGCGCGAATGGAAGGACGCACCGTTCTGCAGTGGGACAAGGACGACTGTGCTGCAGCGGGTCTCGTGAAGTTCGATCTGCTCGGCCTCGGCATGCTCTCCGCGCTGCACTACATGATCGACCTCGTCGACGAACACGAAGGCATCCGAGTCGATCTCGCGCACCTCGACCTCTCCGAGCCGGGGGTCTACGAGATGTTGTGCCGCGCCGACTCGGTGGGGGTCTTCCAGGTGGAGTCGCGGGCGCAGATGGCCACTCTGCCGCGGTTGAAGCCGCGCTGCTTCTACGATCTGGTCATCGAGGTGGCCATCATCCGGCCCGGCCCGATCCAGGGCGGTTCGGTGCACCCCTACATCCGGCGGCGCAACGGTCTCGAACCCGTCACCTACGACCATCCGTGCCTCGAGAAGGCCCTCGAACGCACCCTCGGCGTTCCGCTCTTCCAGGAACAGCTCATGCAGATGGCCGTCGACGCCGCGGGATTCACCGCGGCGGAGGCCGATCGATTACGTCGCGCCATGGGATCGAAACGCTCGACGGAGAAGATGGAACGTCTGCGCGGACGCCTCTATCAGGGCATGCGGGACCTGCACGGCATCACGGGGGACGTCGCCGACCGCATCTACGAGAAGCTCTACGCCTTCGCGAATTTCGGTTTTCCCGAAAGTCATTCGCAGAGCTTCGCCTCGCTGGTGTTCTATTCGGCATGGTTCAAACTGCACCATCCCGCAGCGTTCTGTGCGGGCCTGCTGCGTGCTCAGCCGATGGGTTTCTACTCGCCGCAATCGCTGGTCGCCGATGCCCGCCGTCACGGTGTGGTCGTCCACGGCCCCGACATCGCGGCGAGTCTCGCGCACGCCACCCTCGAGAACGAAGGGAAGGAGGTCCGGCTCGGCCTGGCCACGGTGCGGCACATCGGCGACGACCTCGCCGAACGCATCGTGACCGAACGCAGTGCCCACGGCCCGTACACCTCGCCCGCCGACCTCGCCGCCCGCGTCGGTCTCACCACCACGCAGGTCGAGGCGCTGGCCACCGCAGGAGCTTTCTCCTCGTTCGGCGTCACCCGCTGCGAAGCCCTCTGGGGTGCGGCCCCGGCCGCGGCACAACGCCCCGGGCGGCTCCCCGGGATCGGGACGGTGCCGACTCCGGCCCTGCCGGGGATGAGCGCTCTCGAACTCGCCGCCGCCGACGTCTGGGCCACGGGAATCTCGCCCGACAGCTATCCGACGCAGTTTCTGCGCGAGCGGCTCGACGAACTCGGGGTGATCCCGGCCGCGGAGTTGTGGCAGGTCCCCGACGGGACGCGTATCCTCGTCGGCGGGGCCGTGACACACCGGCAGCGACCTGCAACAGCCGCCGGTGTCACCTTCCTCAACCTCGAGGACGAGACCGGAATGGTGAACGTGGTGTGCTCGGTCGGTCTGTGGGCGCGCTACCGGACCGTGGCCCACACGGCTCCCGCCCTGCTCGTCCGCGGCCGGCTCCAGAACGCCGAGGGCGTGGTCACGCTCCTCGCCGACCATCTCGAAGCCATGGATCTGCGAATGCCGAGCAGATCACGCGACTTTCGCTAACATCGCCGAGTGTGAAACGCCTGTGGCCGGTCTCGTTGGCTCTGTTCGCTCTGGTCGTCACCGGCTGCGACGAGGGTGGTGGAGGCGAGGGCTCCTCGGCGTCCGCGCCTGCGATCTCGGCACCGGCGATCGTCGACGGCGGTCTCCGCGAGTCGCAACCCGAAGAGGCCGACCGCAAGGAGGTCGTCACCGGCTACCTCGAGATGGATGCCGGCGATCCCGTGGCGACGGGCCGCCGGGTCGTGACGGTCGTCGAGGAAGCCGGTGGACGCGTCGACTCGCTCACCGAACAACCCGAGGCGAGCAGCGTGCTCACGGTGCGGGTGCCCGCCGACCGGCTCGACGAGGTCGTCGACGAGATCCGCACACTCGGCCGTGTCACCAGCCTGAGCACCACCCGCGACGACGTGACGATGCAGTACACCGACCTCGAAGCCCGGGTGGGTGCGTTGCGGGCCTCGGTGGACCGCCTGCGGGCACTGCTCGAGTCGTCGGCCGACGTCGAGGCGCTGATCGCTGCAGAGACCGCGCTGGCCGAACGACAGGCCGAACTCGACAGCCTCGAGGCGCAGCGACGGCAGCTGGGCGACCGGATCGAACTGTCCACGCTCACCGTCGACATCACCACCGACCGCCTTCCCTCCGAACAGGACAGTTTCTGGGACGGGCTGGTCGCAGGATGGAACAGCCTGTGGGCCGCGCTGGGGGCAGCGGTGGTCGGTATCGGCGCCGCGCTACCGTGGGTGGCGTTCCTGTTCGTGTGTGCAGGTGTCCTCTACCTGGTCATCCGGCTCATCACCCGACGGGGACGTTCGTCCGGAACCACCGGGACGCCCGATACCGAGAGGACCGACAGCGATGCGTGAGGTCGACCTGGCCGCACTCGAATCCGCGCTCACCGACGGGGCGACCGTCATCGACGTGCGTGAACGCGACGAATACGCCCAGGTGCGCGTACCCGGCGTCACGAACATCCCGCTCAGCGAGTTCGTCGCGCGGATCGACGAGATCCCCACCGAGGGCACCGTCTACGTCGTCTGCGCCGTGGGTGGCCGCAGCCTGCAGGCCGCGCAGTATCTCGCCGGTCGCGGTGTCGACGCCGTGTCCGTCGCGGGTGGCACCGACGGATGGGCCCGCTCGGGTCGTCCGGTGGAGAGCGGCGCCTAAACCCCTCCGGGGAAACCGTGCTGCCGCCACGCCTCGTAGCAGGCGACGGCTGCGGCGTTCGACAGATTCAGCGAACGCCGCCCGGGCAGCATGGGGATACGGATCTGCTCGGTGATGTGCGGGTCGGCGAGCACCTCTGGCGACAGCCCTGTCGGTTCGGGTCCGAACAGCAGCACGTCGCCGGCCCGGTACTCGATCTCCGCATAACTCGACGTGCCGTGCGCGGTGAACGCGAGCACCCGCTCGGGGACCAGCGCCGCCCACGCCGCCTCGAGGCTGCTGTGCACGGTGACCGACGCGAGATCGTGGTAGTCCAGGCCTGCGCGGCGCAGCTTCGGCTCGGACAGGTCGAAACCGAGGGGTTCCACCAGGTGCAGTTCCGCGCCGGTCGCGGCGACCATGCGTATGGCATTGCCGGTGTTGGGGGGAATGCGCGGCTCGTGGAACATCACTCTGAACACGATGCAGGTTAACAAGTCGGCACTGTGTGGCCCGGCTCGCACGCCCCGCCCACCCACCTGCCTCGGTGAGTTTTCCGAATTGGCGGTGTAACACACCGATCGGTACCGGCGACGTTCTGCGGAACGTATTCCTCAGAACGGATCGAGCATGAATCCTCCTGCCGGTTGGCATCCCGACCCCTACGACCCGTCCATCGATCGCTACTGGGACGGTCAGCAGTGGACGAACCAGACCAGACCCAGGGGCAGCGGCGACCCCACTCAGGTGTTCGGGGCTGTCGGCCAGGGCGGCAATCCCCCTGCTGCAGGTGGGTCGAAGCGGCGCAAGTGGCCGTGGGCGCTCGGCGCCGGCCTCGTCGGACTCGTGGCGCTCGGCGCCGCTGTCGGTGACGAGGAACCGAAGACGGAAACCTCCTCGGTGGTGTCCACGACGAGCAGTTCGGTGGCTCCGACCACGACGACCTCGGCTGCACCTACGACCACCACGTCGACTTCCGTCGTTCCGAGCACCGTTTCCTCTCCTGTGGAAACAACCGTGTCAGATGTGCCGACGACCGAGGCAGCACCGGCCACAACGACGACCCTTTCCCTCGAGTACTCGTGTAGTGATGCGGCCTGGCGCGAGATGATGGGCTCCGAGGGAGATGCATTGTGCGGCGCGCCCTGGACGCCTCGAAATCAACCTCAGACTCCTGCGTACACCCCGCCTCCGACATCCGAGTACACCCCGCCGCCGGCGACGCAGTACACGCCGCCTCCGGCCCCCGCATACACCCCGCCGTCTCAGGACCAGCAGTCGAGTGGAACCGTACATCCTGGTTCCTACTGCTCATCACCTGGTGCGCTCGGTGCAACTGTCAAGGGCACGCCGATGGTCTGCGGTGTCGGTTCGGATGGCGAGTATCGGTGGAAGTCCGCGGGATAGGCCACCCATTACCGAAGACGCATTGTGCGGAACCGGTCACAGTCCGGAAGCGCCCGTGGGTGAAGGGGCATCTGTAACGGCTAGTCCCCCGTGCTGCAGTGTCTGCACCGTACTAGATCATCAACTCATGGTTGATCCCGTGTGGGCCGGCGTCATCGGTACGGCAGTCGGTGCTCTGGCAGGCTCTGCGACGTCGCTGCTGTCTCCGCTGATCCTGTGGCGGACCGAGAGTAGACGTTTGGAGGTGGAGCACTCCAACGCAGTCGCACTATCGGAGACGCAGCACAATCAAGAATTGGAACGCTTGGCCGAAGAGGGCAAGCAGGCCGACCAGGAGTACCGGAGGAGATTGATTTCCCAGTGGCGCGACGGACTGGAAAAGGCAGCCGAGGAGCTGCGTCAGCGGGAATACCAAGAGTCGATTGACCACGTGGTCCCAGATCTGCCGAACCTCCAAGCGATGCAGTGGTTCGCTAGCCTGCGGCCTCATCTAAACCCGTCCTTGGACTGGGTCACAGTCATCAACGTCGGTGTGTACTACGCCTACAGCCATTCGGACGGCCTCGAACTCGCGGCGGAGATCGCCCGGATCGAACGCGAGTGGGGCTTGGTCTGACCGTGGTCACCCGCTCTGGTGCTCGGTGCTGCCTCCGAGCGTACGACCCTTGATCAGTGCTTGCCTCCATCCCTTTTGGGGAGGCCACGGTACGCCCCACTGAGCGAGTGCTTCTTTCGTCCGTCCACCCCGCTCCGTGCGGGCTGCGTCGATCTCCTCTGCGGTCGGCATCTCTGCTCCCTCAGTAGATCTCCGTTTTGCTTTCTTCGGTCTTCAGCGGCTCTCTGAGGAGCCGCTTGACCCTACGCTAGGAGAGAGTGGAGCGGAGGCAGGGGGCGTGCCCCGTACCGCTGAAAGCAGACGCGGATGCAAGACCACGCGGGTGGGTCGTTTCGCTCACGGTCAACGGTATGCACGCAGCCACGGTTATTGCTTGCTGGGCTCCCAGGACTGGGGTATTCGACGCGTTCGTACGCCTACCACGCCGTCCTCGCTCGAGTCTGCGGTGTCGTACAAGAACTGCTCCGAGGCCATAGCAGCAGGTGCCGCCCCGATTCTGCGCGGGGAACCCCCGATACGCGCCATACCTCGATGGGGACAACGAGGGCATCGCCTGTGACAAGTAGTGCGCGCTCCGGTGTTCGGATGTGCCTGTCACATCCGAACACCGGTGATGGTGCATTGTGCGCAGTCTGAGCGGAACCGGTGACAGTCCGGAAGTGCCCGTGATCGAGTGTCGTGGACCCGAATTTCCGCTGGAACCGAAAGGCGAACCCCGCCCGATGTCGCACGGCACCGTCGAAACCCCGTACACCGCATCCGAGAACCGTTACGAGACGATTCCCTACCGGCGCTCGGGGCGGTCCGGGCTCGACCTGCCGGCCTTCTCGTTCGGGCTGTGGCAGAAATTCGGCACCGACTACCCCTTCGAGGCACAGCGGGAGATCATCCTCCACGCCTTCGACCTCGGAATCACCCACTTCGACAACGCCGACCGGTACGGTCCGCCGCACCGCGCCGCGCAGAAAAACTTCGGCCGGATCCTCGGCAGGGACCTCGCGCCCTACCGGGACGAAATCATCCTGTCGACGAAGGCCGGCAACCCGATCGGTCCCGGTCCCTACCAGAAGGGAGGGTCGCGCAAGTCGCTGCTGGGCTCGCTCGAGCACAGCCTGCGTGACCTCGGCACCGACTACGTCGACATCTTCTACAGTCACAGTCCCGACCTGACGGCCCCGCTCGAGGAGACCGTCGGGGCACTCGTCTCCGCCGTCGAGTAGGGGAAGGCGCTCTACGTCGGCATCTCGAACTACCAACCGGATCGTGCGCATGAGGCCGCGACACTTCTGCGGGAAGCCGGTGTCCCACGGCTCGTCCACCAGCCGCGCTACTCGATCTTCGACCGCAGCATCGAGCAGAACGGTCTGCTCGACGCGGCCGAGCAGGACGGCTTCGGACTCGTCGTGTATTCGCCGCTCGCACAGGGACTTCTGACGGACAAGTATCTCGAGACCATCCCGGACGGTGCGCGAGCGGTAAACAGTGCGTTCCTGTCTCCGGACGTGATCGACGAGACCTACCGGCAGCGCGTCACTGAACTCGACACGCTCGCCCGGTCGCGTGGGCAGTCGCTGGCCCAGCTGGCACTGCAGTGGGTGCTCCGGCAGCCCGCCGCGACCTCGGCGCTCGTCGGCGCGAGCTCGACCTGGCAGCTCGACCACAACGTCGAGACACTGAGCTTCCCGCCGCTCACCGACGACGAGCTCGCGGTCATCGACGAGTACGGTGTCCACGGCACCGGCCTCGGTCTCTGACATGACCGCCATCCGGCTCTACGAGAAGCTGGGATTCACGTTGCGCGAGCGATCCGTGCCGACCCGCGTGCGCACACCGACGGTGTAGCCGGGAGACGCGTGCTTTCATTCCCGTGTCGGGTTCGATCCGGTCGGCCGCGGGAGATGTCATGGAATCGCCGGTAGCGACGTATGTCTCGGCGGTACGCAGCTTCGCGGAGTTGGTCCGTGCCGTGCCGGAGGGCCGCTGGGACGGTCCGGGCCTGGGTGAGTGGGACCTCCGAGCACTGATCGGACACACCTCACGCTCGTTGACGACCGTCATGACCTATCTCGACAGTCCTGCCGACACCGAGGACCTCGCGAGCGCGGAGCAGTACTACGTCCACGTCAAGGAACTGACCTCGGTCCTCGGCGCGGAGGACATCGTCGAACGTGGACGGCGTGCCGGTGCCGACCTCGGTGACGACCCGGTGGCGACGATCGGTGCCCTGTCGGCTGCGGTGATCGATCGGCTCGGTACCGGGGAGGATCGTCTGATCCGGGTGATCGGAGGATCGGGGATCCGGCTGCATTCCTACCTCCCGACACGCACCTTCGAACTCGCCGTCCACGGTCTCGACATCGCCGCCGCCGCGGATGTTCCCTACGAACCTCCCGCCGAGGTTCTCGAGCAGTCCGCCCTGTTGGCGGCGAGAATCGCTCTGGCACTCGGCGACGGCACGACCGTGCTGCGGGCATTGACCGGTCGGATGGCGTTGCCGAACGGCTATTCCGTCGTGTGAGCGGAGAGGTTCAGCGCAGCCGGGACCGGAACATCCGATCCTCGAGCAGCGCGAGCACGGATGCCGGGGGAGGCAATCGTGAGATCTCGTCGCGCAATTGCTCGGCCCCACGGCGGAGAGAGCGCGAGGACAGCGCGTCGAGGGTGATCCCTCCGATCTCCGCCGAGGTTACGGTGACGGGATCGACCGTGGTCCCTGCGCCCAGCGCGACCAGCCGTCGGGCGTTGAGTTCCTGGTCCGCGCCCATCGGAAGCGCGACGACCGGAACGCCGTGGGTGAGCGCACCGATGACGCTGCCCGATCCGCCGTGGTTTACGACGACATCGACGTGCGGGAGCACGGCCGACTGGGGCACGAACCGCTCGATGCGGACGTTGCCGCCCGGTGACGGCAGGGTGGCCGGGTCGATGTCCCGGCCGACGGTGACGAGCACGCGCAGGTAGTCGGTGCAGCCCCCGGAGGAGACGGACGATGAGATCACCGGACTCGGTGTTGAAGACGGTACCCAGCGTGACGTACACGCGGTGGGGCTTCTCGCCGCTTCGAAGCCAGTCGATCGCAGGGTGTTCGCGGGATGCGAGCGACGGGCCCGGCCCTGTCGAGACGGCTGTGGGAGGCAACGGGACATCAGGATCACGGAACGACGGTGGGAACGGTGAGATGACCAAATCCTGTGTCAGGAAAGAGCACTCGTGATCGGAAGGGAGGTCGTGGGCGGCCCGTAGTCGTCCCAGTGGCTCACGGATGCGGTCGATCCGGGTGAGTGCTCCGGACGCGATGACGGCGACCACCACGCGGGGAACGGCGGCGTGCTCGGCCGCCGTCATCGCACCGAAGTCCATCTCGTCGCAGATCACCAGATCCGGATGCCAGCGGTCGACGACCTCGCGGACCAGGTCGAATCGTCGCGCCGCGAGCACACCGGCGAAGTGGGTGCCGATCACCGAGTACTCGTGGTCGAGGTCGGGAGGAGCGAGCGTGCCCGTGGACCGACCGGAAGGAGATGTCGTCTCCCCCTCGGGGAAGTGTGCGTCGAAGCCTTCGGTGCCTGGGAGGACGTCCGCCTCCCCGCACACGCCGAGACGGTGGCCGGCCCCGCGCAGGACGTCGGCGATCGGGAGCATCGGTGCGAGATGGCCGAGGCCGCCTGCGAACGAGAACAGGACGCGACGCACGGCCCGGCCTCGTGTACTGCCGGTCGTCGATCCGACTCGGTGCGCCATGGCCGAATTACACCGCTCCGCGCTCGTGTACGCGAATCGTCGACCGGGTGTGGCCCCGAGCGGTAACTGGTTCAATCGAGAGGCACGAGCAGCGGGCGACCCGGGAGAGAACCATCACGATGACACGCCGACGCGGAATCCGACTGGCCGCGCGGGACGCGCTCCACGTCTTCGTGGAGGACACGGACCCCGAGGCTCCGCCGTCGACCATGGTGAGCTTCTACGTGTTCGACGCCCGGGGAGGCGAGGCCCCCATCCGCACCCGTGAGGACGCCGTCACCTGGATCGGGGAGCGCCTGCACCGCACACCGGCGCTCACCCGACGCCTGCACCGCGTGCCGGCGAACCTCGACTTCCCGTACTGGGTCGAGACCGGCGTCGATCCGGACCGTCACGTCCGGTACGAGACGATCGGACCGACCTCACGCAGCGGGTTGCATCGGCTGCTCGCGTCGATGAAGGAACGCTGCCTCGATCTGTCCGCACCGCCGTGGGAAGTGCACGTCCTGACCGACATCCGCGGTGTCGAGGACCTCCCCGACGGCGCCACCATCGTCGCGTTGCTCCTGCACCACTCGGTGACCGACGGGCTCGGAGCCGTCGAGATCGCTCGTGCACTGCTCGACGATCCGGCTGCCGCCCCTTCGGCGGGAGGACGCGTCGTCGCCGTGCCGGGACCGGTCCGCGCGGCGGTCTCGCTGCCCTTCCGGTACGCGAGGATGCTCCCGGCTCTGGTCGCAGCACGTCGCGCTCGACGAGCACTGGGTGGTCTCACCGCATCGGGGGAGAACACCGCCCCCCGGCCGCAGCGTCCCCGCACCCGCTTCGACACCGACGCCGGCAGCGCCTGGCAGCTCGGCGTCGTCCGTATGCCGTTGCCGGAGGTGCGTGCCGTCGCGCGCGCCACGGATACCTCGGTGAACGACGTGATCCTGACGGTCGTCTCGGGCGGACTACGCGCCTACCTCGCGTCCTACGAGGAAATTCCCACCGATTCACCGGCGGCGATCGTTCCGGGATCCCTCCGGGACGGAGCGGGAGCGGAGTCGGAGAACAAGGTCACGCTCATGTATGTCGACCTGCACCTCGATCGGGCTGATCCGCGCGAGCGACTCCGCCGAGTCCACGAGTCGGCTGCTCTCGAGAAACAGCGCATCCGGCGTCCGGAGTCGGCTGCCTCCGTTGCGGCGGTGGATGCATCGCCCGCGTTCGACCTGGCGATGACGTTCCGGAGAGCGCACCGCGGGCGGGTGGGGCCCACGGGAGACGTGGTGCCGCTGGCCAACACCACCGTGACGAATGTGCCGCGCGGGCCGGTCGAGGGCCTCCGATTCGGTGGCAGTCCCGCCGTCGAGGCGATCGGTACTCCGATGCTCAACCGGAACTACGGTCTCGTCCACTCCGTGACCTCGCTCGGCGAGGTTCTCACCTTGTCCTTTCTGGCCTCGGACTCTTGCATGCCCGACCCCGAGCAGTACGAGCGGCACCTCGCCGAAGCCTTCGCGGAACTATCCCGGGACTGCCTGCCTCCCGGCGCGCGGACGGTTTCCGGTACCGGCCGCGATTCGACGCCGGACGGGCGCCTGGAAGAATGAACGACGTGACTGCGACGATCCTGGACGGCAAAGCAACCCGCGACGAAATCTTCGAGGACCTGAAGGTCCGCGTGGATGCGCTGAAGGCCAAGGGCGTCACGCCCGGTCTCGGCACGATCCTCGTCGGCGACGATCCGGGATCCGCGGCCTATGTGCGCGGTAAGCACAACGACTGCGCGAAGGTCGGCATCACGTCGATCCGCAAGGATCTGCCCGCCGACATCACCCAGGAACAGCTGTTCGAGGCGATCGACGAGCTCAACGCCGACCCTGCCTGCACCGGCTACATAGTCCAGCTCCCGCTGCCGAAGCATCTCGACGAGAACGCGGCGCTCGAGCGCATGGATCCGGGCAAGGACGCCGACGGATTGCACCCGGTCAACCTCGGCCGGCTCGTGCTCGGCAAGGAGGCTCCGCTGCCCTGCACGCCGCGCGGCATCATCCACCTGCTGCGCCGCTACGACGTGGAGATCGCCGGCGCGCACGTGGTGGTGGTCGGTCGTGGCGTCACCGTCGGCCGCCCGATCGGTCTGCTGCTGACCCGTCGTTCGGAGAACGCGACGGTCACCCTCTGCCACACCGGCACTCGTGATCTCGCTGCAGAGGTGCGTCGCGCCGACATCATCGTCGCCGCCGCAGGTGTTCCCGGGCTGGTGACGGCGGACATGGTCAAGCCCGGCGCCGCTGTGCTGGACGTGGGTGTCTCCCGCACCGAGGACGGACTGCGCGGCGACGTCGCCGCGGACGTGCGCGAGGTCGCGGGCTTCGTGTCCCCGAACCCCGGTGGCGTCGGACCGCTCACCCGCGCCTTCCTGCTGACCAACGTCGTGGAGCGGGCCGAGCTGCTCGCGACCCGATAAGCGGGTCGACGACCCCGGGAGACGAGATGGCTCAGGCTATGCGATTCACGCGTCTGAACCTGCCGCTGCTCGCGGTCACTCTGGTGATCGCGGCAGCGGTGATCTTGGTGATCGCCGATCGGTGGCGACGCGGAGCGTTCGTCTTCGGCGGCGCCACCATCCTCGCCGGCCTGTTCCGCTGGGCTCTCGACGAGGACAAGGTCGGTGTCCTCGCGGTACGCGGCAAGGCGTTCGACGTCGCCTCGATGATGGTCGTCGGCGGAATCGTGGTGGCGCTCGCCGCGTCGATCGACCCGCTGGGAACCGACTAGCCCTCGGCGAGCTTCATCAGTTCGACGAGGAGCTTCGCGACCTCGTCGGCCTCGGTGAGGAATCCGTCGTGTCCGTCGCGGGAGACGAGCACACGCAGGTCGCCCGATCCCGGGAGCAGATCGGCGATCTCCTGCTGCAGGCGCAGCGGGTACAGGCGGTCGGAGTCGACGCCGGCGACGATCGTCGGGACCGGGGTGGACGCGAGTGCGGCCTCGACGCCGCCGCGTCCGCGCCCGACGTCGTGCCGGTTCATCACGTCGGACAACACCACGTAGGTACCGGGATCGAAACGCGCGACGAGCTTGCGCGCCTGGTGCTCGAGATAGCTCTGCACGGCGTACCGGCCGCCGCGCCACGGGTCCTCGTCGTCCTGGGGTAGATTCCCGAAGCGCGTGTCGAGTTCGAGTTCGGTCCGGTAGGTGAGGTGCGCGATGGTCCGGGCGATGGCGAGTCCGGCTTCGGGACGCCGCCCCGTGCCGTAGTAGTCGCCGCCCTGCCAGTCGGGGTCGGCCGTGATGGCAGCCATCTGCGCGGTCTGGGTGCCGATCTGGTCGGCGGTCGCGCGGGCACCGGTGGCGAGGACGAGCGACGCTCGCACCCGCTCCGGGTACGCGATGATCCACTCGAGGGTGCGCATGCCACCCATCGATCCGCCGGTCACGGCGGCGAGGACGTCGATGCCGAGCCTGTCGAGCAGCGCCACCTCGGCCGCCACCTGGTCGCGTACGGTGATCAGCGGGAAGCGGGATCCCCAGGCCTTGCCGTCGGGTGCGGTGCTGCCGGGGCCGGTGGTGCCGCGGCACCCGCCGAGAATGTTCGTCGAAACCACGCACCAGCGGTCGGTGTCGATCGGAGCACCGGGGCCGACCATGCCCGACCACCAGCCGGGGGACGGATGGTCCGGTCCGGCGGGGCCGGTGACGTGCGAGTCGCCGGTGAGGGCGTGTTCGACGAGCACCACGTTGTCGCGGGCGGGGGACAGTTCGCCCCACCTCTGCACGGCGACGGTGACGTTCGGCAGCGTCTCGCCGCTCTCGAGCGCGAGATCGCCGATGTCGATGGTGTCGAGGCGTCCGTCTGCCGGGGGCAGTTCGACGCGACGCCGCTCGGTGCCCGCCGTCAAGAGATGACCGCCTCGAGGCTCGCGGTGGGCCGGCAGCGCCGGCTGCGGATGTCGGTCATCGTGTCCTTCCGGCGGTGATGGGAGGTGTGATCGTGACTTGGGTGCGACAGCACATCATCATCTCAGTCCTCCCGACAACAGGCTTGTCGGTGGGGTTCCACCGACCGTGTCATCACCCGGAGCACCCCACCCCGGTCGGAGGGTTGCCGGCCAGCAAGCCGGGGCTTGACGCTGGCACTCATGACTTTCCCGGCAGTCTAGCGACTCTCCGTTGCAGGGTCTTTATGCACCCTCTGAACATCCCTGACCAGCAGGAAAGTTACCGGTCGGTAGGGCGTGAGGGTGGGACGAGGCGCTTTGCGGTCGTCGGCAATAGCAGTACGCTTGTCATGTTTGGCCGCGGTTCAGGACGTGGACACGGCCATGCTCGCTGCTCGCGAGCCGACGGCGACCGCACCCACAAAGTGCGGTCGATTGGGGACCTACAGAAACGTCCTAGGAGGACACGAAACGCATATGTCCAAGATCAAGGTTGAAGGTAAGGTCGTCGAACTCGACGGCGACGAGATGACCCGCATCATCTGGCAGTTCATCAAGGACAAGCTGATCCACCCGTACCTGGACGTGGATCTCGAGTACTACGACCTCGGCGTGGAGAACCGCGACGCCACCGACGACCAGGTGACGGTCGATGCGGCGAACGCCATCAAGAAGCACAACGTCGGCGTCAAGTGCGCCACCATCACCCCCGACGAAGCGCGTGTCGAGGAGTTCGGCCTGAAGAAGATGTGGCGGTCGCCCAACGGCACCATCCGTAACATCCTCGGCGGCACCATCTTCCGCGCGCCCATCATCATCTCGAACGTGCCGCGTCTGGTGCCGGGCTGGACCAAGCCCGTCATCGTCGGCCGTCACGCGTTCGGCGATCAGTACCGCGCCACCGACTTCAAGGTCGACCGCCCGGGCACCGTCACCATCACCTTCACGCCCGAGGACGGCAGCGAGCCGATCCAGCACGAGGTCTGCCAGATCCCCGAGGACGGCGGCGTCGTGATGGGTATGTACAACTACAAGAAGTCCATCCAGGACTTCGCGCGCGCCTCGCTCTCGTACGGCCTGCAGCGCAACTACCCGGTCTACCTGTCGACCAAGAACACGATCCTGAAGGCCTACGACGGCATGTTCAAGGACGAGTTCCAGCGGATCTACGAGGAAGAGTTCAAGGCGGAGTTCGACGCCGCCGGTCTCACCTACGAGCACCGCCTCATCGACGACATGGTCGCATCGTCCCTCAAGTGGGAGGGCGGCTACGTCTGGGCCTGCAAGAACTACGACGGCGACGTCCAGTCCGACACCGTCGCGCAGGGCTACGGCTCGCTGGGGCTGATGACCTCCGTCCTGATGACCCCGGATGGCAAGACCGTCGAGGCGGAGGCCGCACACGGCACCGTCACCCGGCACTACCGTCAGCACCAGCAGGGCAAGCCGACGTCGACGAACCCGATCGCGTCGATCTTCGCCTGGACCCGTGGCCTCGAGCACCGCGGCAAGCTGGACAACACCCCCGAGGTCATCGAGTTCGCGCAGCAGCTCGAGGACGTCGTCATCAAGACCGTCGAAGCCGGTCAGATGACCAAGGACCTCGCACTGCTCGTCGGCCCGGAGCAGGGCTGGCTGACCACCGAGGAGTTCCTCGGCGCACTCGACGAGAACCTGCAGAAGGCTCGCGCCTGACCTTCGGCTCGTTTCTCGGCAGCACGAACACGGGACGCCCGCACCGGGCGTCCCGTGTCGTGTTCCTGAGCACTCCCGGCACGGGCTACCGTTCCGTGTACCACTGTCAGTCGCATCACCGCCGTAGTGCCCGGGAGGAGGACGGCCGTGACCACCACTGCCACCGACTCCGAAGGTCGCGGCGGGGCGCATGCCCGCCGGCGCTTCTGGACCCGGGTGTGGGCGCTGATGTTCGGCTCGGCGCTGGCCTACCTGCCCGTCGCGCTCGCGCCGAATCTGATCCACGCGATCGCCCGCCGCACCGACGAACTGGCCTACGACCGGTCCACGCCGGTGCGCAGCGGCGTGCTCACCACCCTCACGATGGGTGAGGCCGCCGCCGTCCTCGGGGTGCTCGCCGCCCTCGTCATCGCGCTCAATCTCATCGCGTGGTCGCTCGGACCGGTCATCGCCGCCGAGGGTTCGTCCCGATCGACCGAGGCGTTGCGCCTCGAGCACCTCGAACTGTGCGGGTCGGTGTTCGGTGTCGGAGCGACGATGACCTTCGTCGCAGCGCTGCTCGACGGTCTCCCGCACTCCGTGGATCTGGCGGCGCTGCTGCTGTTCCCGGCGGTCTTCGTGATCGTGGTACTCAGCCAGGACCTGTTCCTCGCGACCCAACGCGGCGTCGGTGCCCGCCGTCGTCTGCGCCGGGAGGCGTCGCTGCTGCGCCGACGTGAACTGCTCGCCACGGCGGCGAGGCTGCGACCGGGCGACCCGCGGGTCGCCGGCCACCCCTTCGCGGCGCTCGCCGTCGAACTCGCGGTCCTGGCCGTCGTCACGGTGGTGACGGGGCTCCTCATGATCGTGGTGTTCGACGACGAGTCGGGCTCCGGGCCCTTCCTGGATTCCTCGGACATGGTCTTCGTGGTGGTCACGTCCGCGATCACGATGTTCACGGCCGTCGTCCTCGTGCTGTGGACGGTCCGCTGCTGGTTGCTCCGCCGATACGTCGGCGCGGTCCTGGCCGCGGCGTTGGGTGGCACCCTCTACGTCGTGGTCGCTGCGGGAATCGTGTGGGCGGCACTCGACGAGGACGCCGTCGCCGAGGCGATCGCCTCCGCCGCCGTCCTGTACACCTGGATAGTCCTGCCGGCTGCCGTCCTGCTCCTCGGCACCGTCGGGGTGGGCCGTCGGGGTCGCTTCCCGGGTGTCACCGCCGCCCTGCGCGCCGCGGTGCTGCGCGAGCGGTACCGGGTGCGGCGCGCCGAGCTCGACGGTGGTCGGAGAAACGGTCGAGCGGAGGGTTCCGTCCCGCCGCTCCGTCATCTGATCGTGCGGGCGCGCACCGTCGCCCGTGTCGCTCCGGCGGACCGGACATGACGACGGGGACGTCCTCCTCGGAGGACGGCCCCGTCGATCCACTCGTCTACCGGTGCGCGCCCACCGGATCGCGGTGCGTTGCGCGCTGCCGCTCCGTCTGCTCGGTCAGCAGGTGGCCGAACAGACCCCCGGCGCGCAGCCATTCCCACTCGAGGGGAGTGTCGATCCGGGAGAGCGCCGTGCCCTCCCACACGATCTCGCCTGCACGGCGGACCCGGACGGTGATCTCGGTGGTCGATCCGAGAGCGGCCAGTCCACCACCGTCGACTTGGGGAGCCCGGTGATCCCGACGAGTTCGCGCAGCGTCCGGATCGGGTGCTCGGCGTCGAATGCGTTGAGCAGATCGAACGCGCGGGCGACGCTCCGCACGCCGCCGTCGGCTCCGGCGACCGTCGATGCCTGTGTCATGCGAGTCACTCCAGGCCCACAGAACAGTCCGAGCAATCCGCAGAATGGAACACATGAGTGTTTCCCAGTAGAGATATTTCGGTAATAGGGTGTGTCGTTGCACTTGATTCACACCGCGCTGCTTGATCATTGACGAATGGCAGGGAAGAAGACTGGTTCCGGCGAGGAGCCCAACTACCGGAAAGCCAAGCAACGTGGCGCTCGACGCGATTTCGAGGCGTTGCGTGACCGGCGAATGCGCGCCGCGGAGATGTTCGCCGCAGGACGACGACAGATCGATGTCGCGGTCGAACTGGAGGTGACCCAGCAGACCGCCTCACGCTGGTATCGGCAATGGGCCGACGGGGGCAGTGACGCACTCGAAGGGCCCAGGCGAGCTGGACGCCGGCCCCGCCTCGACGACACCCAGATCGAAGTGATCCGAGAGGAATTGCTCAAAGGACCCCAAGCTCATGGCTTCGCCACCGGGGTGTGGACCCTGGGACGGGTCGCGATCGTCATCGAGCGGCTCACCGGCGTGACCTACGGACCCACCCAGACCTGGACGATCCTGCGGACCCGGCTCGGCTGGAGCCGGCGGCGGCCCGCACGGCGCGCGGTCGAACGCGACGAGGACGCCATCGTCGCCTGGCGCGAGAGATGAGTGGCCGCGGATAAAAAAATAGCGCGGCGCCGAGGTGCATGGATCTGCTTCCAGGACGAAAGCGGCGTCTCGCTGCTCCCGGTGGTCCGCGCAACCTGGGCGCCGAAAGGCGACACACCCGTTCTGCATCACCGGTTCTCCTGGAAACGCCTGTCGATGGCCGGAGTCCTGGCCTATCGGCCCGACCGCAGTCGCAGTGCGTTTGTGTTCTCCATGACCGACGGTGCCTACAACACCGACAAACTCATCGAGTTCCTCACCGAACTGCGTGGCCACTTCGCCGGCGAGAAGCTCATCGTGCTCTGGGACGGACTGATGGCCCACCGGTCCCGGGCGATGACCGCGTGGCTGGCGACCCAGCGCGACTGGCTCCACGTCGAACGTCTCCCGGCGTATGCGCCCGAGCTCAATCCCATCGAACAAGTCTGGGGCAACATGAAATCCACCGAACTGGCCAACCTGTGCCCCGATACTCTCGACGAGGTTCGTGTGGCGACCGAGGCAGGGCTGACCCGGATCGGGTCGAGCTACGACCTGTGTCACGGCTTCCTCGACCACACCAGGCTCTCGTTATGATCTACGCTCACTCAATTACCGAACCATCTTTAACCGTGCAGTAGCCATCTCTGATGAGGTGGCTGATCTCCTGAAGCAGTAGTCGGGTGCTGAGCGCTCACACGCTCAGGAGCTTGGTCCCCTCCAACGACGAATTCAGATCATCGTTGAAATTCTTCACCGCCAGGCGCAAGACCAAACCGATCAGCAGGACCGGCAGAGTGAACAGCAACAGGAAGCCTAGCGCCTTCCAGTAGTCGGCATCGTAAATTCCCGCGATAGCCGCGCGCACCGCTGTCGTGGCATGGGAGACCGGGACGAACGGGCTGATGTTCTGGAACCACTCCGGCAGGACCGCCAACGGATACGCACCCCCACCCGCGGAGATCTGCACGACCAGCAGGAGCACCCCTATTGCCTTACCCGCCTCGCCAAATGCAAGCACAAGCGTGTACGTGATGAGCGAGAAGACGAACGACATCACCCACCCGGCGAGGATCAACAGGAACGGGTGCGCCGGACGAACCCCGACGAAGCCGATGAGGCCCACGAAGAGGATCGTGCTCTGCAGAAGAGCCATCCCGCCGAAGATCGCGTAGTGGCCGAAATACTCCTGCCACGGCTTGAGCGGCTTATCGAGCGGTGGAAGCGACTCGCGCGAGACCTCGGTGCGGATGAGCACCGCGAGCAGCAGCGAACCCACCCAGAGCCCGAGGACCGTGTACAGCGGCGCCATCTGCGAACCGAAGTTGTCGACCTTGAACACCGGGATTTCCTTGAGGTTCACCGGAGAGGCGAGCTGGGAGGCGAACGTCGCCGGGTTCGAGCCGATGATCTCGGTCACCTTGCTGAGGTCACCGGTGTTCTCGGCACGCGCGAGGGCCGCCTCGAGATCGGCAAAGATATCCGAGGTCCCACGGAGATCGCTCGCGAGCAGCCGGACCGCGGTCTCCGCGTCGGAGAGGCCGGCACTCAGCGAACCCGCCCCGGCGGACAGCGACTGCTCCGCTGCTCGCAGATCCTGACCGATACCCGCGAAGTTCCCCTCCACTCTGGAGAGGTCGCCTGCGAGTCGGTCGAGCTTCGGCCGCAGGCTGTTGGTGTACTGGTCCCGCGCCCCGACGATCGCTGCCTGTACGGCATCCACGTCCCGCAGGATTGCGCTGCGCGCCGCGGCAACGTCACCCGTCGACTGGGGACCGGCCGCCGCCGCGTCGAGGCGCTGCTCGAGAGCCTCCTGACGGTCGACGATGCCAGCGACTCGATCGGCGAGAAGATTCACAGCGTCCCGGGTCACAGGGTCCAGACCTGCCGCCGATGCCTGGTCCCGCAACCGATCACGAAGCTGGGCGTACGACTCGGCCTGCTGCCCGACTATCCAGGAGGCCTGCGACAGCGTCGCCACGGACTGCGGCGACGGCGAGTTGCCCAAGATCCGGTCGACCTCGGCACGAAGAGCCTCGAAGCTTCCGGCGCTGGCGCTGAAGGCCTGCGAGAGTCGCTCGGACGTCGATGCGAGGACGTCCCGGGCGGAGGTGACGGCACCGGCACCCTGTCCGATCGCTCCGGAGGTGTCCCGCACGGCATCGGACGATGCGGTGGCGAGCGAACCGGCGCTGGAGAGCAGACTGTCGGCAGACGAGAGCACCACTGCGAAGATGTCGGCAGTGCCGGCTGCCGAATTCAGCTGGGTGGAGATCCCGCCCACCGAAGCCTGCAGCCGGTCCAGAGTCTGCTGCGTCTCGGAGCCCTCGAGATAGGTGGCCAATGACGACACCAGCGCCAGGCCGACCTCGTTGAGGGTCTTGGTAAAGCTGGTGTTGATCTGCGTCGATACCTCCGTCGCGGCCTCGCCGGTGATCAGCGAGGAGAGTGCGTTCTTCTTCTCGTTGACGTAGAGGTCGATCTCCACCGGCGAGGCGCCGGGGGCGATGAAGGTCAGCATCTTCTGGCTGAAGTCCTTCGGCAGCACGATCGCTGCGTAGTACTCCTCGGACTTGGTGCCCTCGATCGCTTCTTCCTCCGAGACGAACTGCCAGTCGATGTCGCTGTTGGCGCGCAGCTGCGAGACCACCTGGTCGCCCACGTTCACGCGCATCGGGAACAGGTCGCTCTCGAAACCCTCGTCGGCGCTGGCGACCGCGACCTCGAGGTTGTTGACGTTGTCGAACGGGTCCCAGCTCGACAACACGTTGAACCACGCGAAGAAGGAGGGGATCAGTATGACGCCGACGAGCACCACCGCCGCGACCACGTTGCTGGTGGCCTGACGGAAGTCATGACGGATCAGGGTGATGATGTTGTTCACGCGTTCTGTCCCTGCTTCTCAAGCTGGTCGAGTCGGGCGTCCGACCTGATCGCGATATCTTCCTGTGCCAGAGCTCGCTTCAACGCATCGTCTGGAAGATCGCTGACCTCTGCGCCGTACAGGACGTTCTGGTTGATGTACTCGACCACCACGATCGAACCCATAACGAGAAGGCACAGGAGCCCCCACAGCCCGAGGACTGTGGCCTTCTCATCGGGGAAGACGGACCCGATCACGAAGAGAACCACGGACCCGATCACGCCGGCGAACAGTGCGGCGCGCTGCGCGGCCTTGTGGTTGGTGTCCAGCCAACGACGCTTGCGGGCGTTGTCCTCCCGGAACTTGTCCCGATCGGTCAGGGCCTGCACCAACTGGGTGAGCCTGTGACGGGAGCCGAGGATCTGCACGTCCTCGCTCAGGAACAGACCGGTATCGGCCAACTTGCTGTTGAACAATCGAGCGAAGTTGCCCAGCCGCTGGCGGAGGAACAGCCCGAGGATGAAGGCCAGCGCGGCGAAGAGTACGAGTACGGCCATGCACCGGAGGTAGTGCAAGCCGTAAAAGCCGCCGATGGTCTCGCGCAGCGCGTCGATCCCGTACGTGAACGGGAAGAACGGGAACAACGCCCGGAAGAAGTCCGGCATCATCTCGATCGGATAGATTCCCGAGGCGCCGGGAATCTGCATGATCACCAGCAACACGGCTATGCCCTTACCGATGTAGCCGAAGGACACCGAGAGCGCATAGATGATGGACATGTAGACGAGGCCGATGAACACCGCCGTGGCGACGAACACGACGGGGTTGACCGTCTGGACGCCGATCACCACATTGCCGATGCTCACCAGCAGCGCCTGGATGACGTTCATCACCGCGAACAGCAGCCAGCGCCCGAAGTACGCCTGCCGCACCGTCAGGCCCTCGACATCCTCGTCGTCGACCTCGAGCTTGAACAGCACCATCAACACGAACCCGGCGATCCACAGCGACAGGTTGGTGAACAGGGGCGCCATCGACGAGCCGTAGGCCGGCACCGGGAACAGGTCGTTCTCGTGGACCACCACGGGCCCCGCCATGAATTCGGCGATCGTGTCCGGGTCGAGCGAGGTCAGTGTGCTCACCTGGTTGAGGAGGTCCGTGGCACTGATCGCACTGAGGTCGGTCTGCAGGGCGATGAGATCCGATTGCACGTCCGCGAGGTTCCCGTCCAGCGACGACACTGCGGTGCCGGTCTCATCCATGACCGATTCCAGTTCGGTGAGCATGCCAACGGCCTCGCCCACGAGCACACGCTGCGAATCGAGCGCCGAGGAGAACGCCCCGACGGTCGCGGACAGCGACGACATGGACTGGTTGAGCCCCGGGAAGGTCCCCGACAACACACTCTGCAGCGCGCCGGAGGAACGCTGGGCGGCGGCCATGGCCTCCGACGCGGCGGCCGTCTGATCGGCCACCGTGGACACACCAGCCTGCGCGGCCTCCAGGGTCGCCAGGAGCTCCTGATCGCGGACCGTCTGCGCTTCGAGCGCGCCGATCACCTGGTTCAGCTGGTTCTTGAGCGGCAGCCCGTCAGGGGTGGCGGCGACGAGAGGAAGCATGGTGGCGAGTAGCGCCTGATTTGCGGTGATCACCGCCTGCACATCACGCTGAGCTGTGCTGAGAGCCGACCGGGCCGCGTCGGCGCCGACCGCGACCTGCCCGACGCTCTCGTTGAGGCGGGTGGTGGCGCCCGTGAGGTTCGCCGTGCCGGAGACGTAGGCGCCGGTCAGGGTGTCGGAGAACTTGACCAGGTCGCCCTGGACCTCGTTGACGAGGCCCTGCGCGTCGGAGACCGCTGCGGTGACGTCCCCGATGGCCGCGTCCACCCGCTCCAGGGCTCGCCTGGCATCGGTGAGCGCCGCCGCCCCGGGCTCGAGCGTGCCGTTCAACTCGGTCAGGGTCGTGCGGGTGGCCTGGACCGTCGCGAGGGCCTGGTCCAACGCGGTCAGCGTCTGGCTGCGCGAATCGACCAGCCAGTCTCCCGCATCGACCCCGGCCTGCTCGGCTTCCTTGGCGATGGTCTGTGCGACGGTGGAGACGAAGTTCGAGTTGATCTGCGTGTCGAGCGTGGACGCACCGACCTCGGTGATCTTCGGGGCGATCGCGTTGGCCTTCTCGTTGGTGTAGTACTCGAGTTCCGGCCGGACGAAGTCGCCGGTGACGATGGTGAGGAGGTTCTTGCTGAAATCGGGGGGCATGACGATCGCGGCGTAGCTCTCGCCGGACCTGACCGATTCCATGGCCGCGTCCTCATCCATGAACTGCCAGCCGAGCTGGTCGTTCGACTTGAGCTGGGCCACCACCTGCTCGCCGACGTTCACTTCACCGGTCAGCTCGGTACTGGCTCCCTCGTCCTGGTTGACGACGGCGACCTTGATGTGGTCCGCGTTCCCATACGGATCCCAGAACGCGATGATGTTGACCCAGGCGTAGAGCGAGGGCAGCACCAGCAGTCCGATGATGATCGCCCACGACTTCGGAGCCCGACGGATACGCGTGAGGTCACGACGAAGCACCTTGTAGGCGTTGCGCATGCACTTTCCCCGCTTAGCTGTATGGGCATTCATGGATCGCACCGTGGATAAGGGACTTCCCCCACTTCAGTTGACTCGTGGGGTTGAGCGGTTCAGGCCGCGTGTGCGGCCTGATTGGTTGTCTCGAACGGGTACTTGCCGGGCACGTCTGCGGTCGCCTCGATGATCGCTCGGCGAACACTGTCGCGGCGGAAGCGGGATGGACACCGCGGAATCACGACACCGGGAGCGGCTCCGGCGCCGATTTCCTGCGACCGAGGAAGACTGCAGACGCCAGGAGGAAGCACACTGCGCCGACGAACGTGCCCACGTTGGCCAAGTTGGGGTCGAGCGAGGTCCCGTGGTGCAGGACGAATGCTCCGACTGCGGAGATGCCGAACGCGATCGAACCGAGGGTGTTGAGCCAGACGCTCTGCCAGTCCCTCGACTTCGGTGCCCAGTAGGTTCCGGCTCTGAACAGAATGAGTACGGCGAGGGCGCTTGAAACGAGGAAGGCGATGGAGCCTTCCGCGTTCGGATTCCAGACCAGGTGCATCTCCCCTTTCACGGTGTGGGCGTGGAGTGCGGAGCCGGTGCTGATGTTGAACAGGATCGTCCCGAGTAGCTGGACTGCGGCAGCCAGCCACAGCGCGCGGACCGCGGGACGGCCGGCGTCGACGACGGTGGCCGGTTGACTCAACGTTAGCTGTAGGAACGCGGCTGCGGTGAAGAACCAGGATCCCGCGAAGAAGAAGACGTTCGCGAGCATGACCCCCGAAGACAGCAGACAGATACGGCGCCGAACCGAGCGCGAAGAGGGCGGAGCCGATCACGAAGCCCCAGGACTGCATTCGCAGTGTCCGGTGAATCAACATGCGCCGCATGATAGTTAGAATCCCAGATACTTTCAGCACGACACTCGGTCCATTTGTCGACACGACAACCTCGTGTGATTCGACGAATCGCGCCCCTCGGGTCGACACGGAACGGGTTGCCCGCGCCGTGGCGAGCAGGACGGCTTCCTCGGTGTTACGGTCGGCCCATGCCACCCAAATCGGACGCTGGTACTCGTTTGCTGTTCCGTAACGTTCGTGTATACGACGGCGTGTCGCCGTCACTCGTCACCGGTGACGTCCTGATCGACGGGGCGACCATCGCGGGGGTGTCCAGCTCCCCTGTCGGCGAAGATCCGAGCCGGGAAACCATCGTCATCGACGGTGGAAATCGTGTCCTGATGCCGGGCATGAGTGACGCCCACGTGCATCTGGTCGGAAATGCCAACTCCTACGTCGACATGGTGGCGGGAACCGAATCCCACATCGCACTCAACGGTCTCGCCGAAGCCAAGAACATGCTGCACCGCGGATTCACCGCGGTGCGCGACATGGCCGGCGACACCGGGAGTATCAAGTCGGTGATCGACCGCGGACTCTTCGAGGGACCTCGCATCTATCCGTCGCAGGCCGCGATCTCCTAGACCGGCGGGCACGGCGACTTCGGATTCGTCTACGAGTGTCCGACAGCGCTCGGCGGAAATCAAAGTCGCGCAGAGGAAATCGGGTTCATGCGGGTGGCTGACGGGCCGGATCGCGTCCTCGCCGCCGTCCGTGAGCAGCTCAAGAAGGGCGCATCCCAGATCAAGGTGATGGTCGGCGGTGGTGCCGCGTCCATGTACGACCCGCTCTACACCGTCCAGTTCACCGATCCCGAACTTCGTGCGGCTGTGCACGCCGCCACCGACTACGGAACCTACGTCGCCACGCACGTCTACAACGTCACGGGCATCCGCCGGGCGGTCGCGGCAGGGGTGAAGTCGATCGAGCATGGCCACCTCGCCGACGAGGAGACCATCGCCCTGCTGGCGGAGAAGGATGTCTGGCTGTCGATGCAGCCGTTCGCGTTGGGAGATCACCACTACCCGGATCCGAACCGAGCCGACAAGGACAAGGAGATCTGCTCGGGAACGACAACGTATACGAGTGGGCGCGCAAGCACGGCGTCAAGACCGCATGGGGCACTGATCTCCTGCTCGAACCTCAGCTTGCGCACCGGCAGAGTGAGATGGCAGCACGCCTCGGCGATCACTACAGCAACGCCGACGCCCTCCGGATGCTCACCTCGGGCAACGCCGAATTGTTCCGGCTCGCCGGCGAGCGAGATCCGTACCGGCAGGCCCCGTTCGGGGTGATCGCCGAGGGCGCGTGGGCGGACGTCCTGCTGGTCGACGGCAATCCACTCGAAGATCTCAGCTTGCTGGCCGACCCCGCGAAACACCTCTCCGTCATCGTCAAGAACGGCAACGTGGTCAAGAACCTTCTCCAGTAGCGCACGTTAACAGACATCCGATTCCGGGTGACGTGGCCGGAATCGGTCAGTGCGTTGTACCCGAATCCGGAGGTCGAGTTGGTCGACATGCAGTCCGAGAGTTGGCAGCCACCGCCGCCAATCGTCACGAACACCGCAGGAACCCTGGTATCAGCCCGCAGCATCGAACTGCACGGGCCGTGGGGGCACGTGTTCGGCCCACTCGACCTCGACATCGACCTCGGCGGGGTCAGCGTCATCGCCGCCCAGGCCGGTGCAGTCCGAACCGCACTGCTGATGGCACTGTGCGGCCGGATGCGACTCAATGCCGGTTCGTTGACCGTCCTCGGCAACGACAAGCAGACGACGGTGTTCGCGCAGTCGTCGATCGCGTGCGTGAACGAACTCGAAGAAGTACGGCCGTCCGTCACCGTCCGCTACCTGGTCACAGAACAGCTGCGCTGGGGATTCCCCGTGGTACCGGATGGTGCCCCGGGTGAAGGAATCCGGGCCGGCGGCATCTATCCGGTGCCGACCACCGCGAAACCATTCCAGTGCATCCACCCGTTCGACCCGATGACCTACACGGTGAACGGGCTCCGGCAGCCCACCGTCGCCGGTCACGTCGACTCCAGGCTGCGGATCGCGATCGCGGTACTCACCGGCATCCTCCTCGTCACGCTCACGGCCAGCGCCGTGTCCGTGCGACGCAACCGCCGCTACACGATGGAACGCCTCTACCCCCCGATCGAGGTCTGATCCACCCCGAACCGGCCACCCCCCGCTCGACCCGTACACGCCAAGGATCGTCCGTTCGACCCGGTGGAGGAACAGATGTCAGAACGCAACTCGGCCCCCGCGGAGACTCTCGCCCCGGCATACACCGGACGGCTCGGGACCGACCCGGTCCCCGCGCTCCGCCTTCCGAAGTCCGAAACCGACCCCGAGGCGGCCTACCGGTTCATTCACGACGAGCTGATGCTCGACGGCAGTTCACGGCTGAACCTGGCCACGTTCGTCACCACCTGGATGGACCCGCAGGCCGATCGTCTGATGGCCGAGACCTTCGACAAGAACATGATCGACAAGGACGAGTACCCGGCCACCGCGGAGATCGAGACCCGCTGCGTGAACATGGTGGCCGACCTGTTCCACGCGGAGAACCTCACCGCCGATCCCGCGTCGGCAACCGGTGTGTCGACCGTGGGATCGTCCGAGGCGGTGATGCTCGCAGGTCTGGCCCTGAAGTGGCAGTGGCGGCAGAAGCGTCAGGAGGCGGGAGAGGACGCCACCCGTCCGAACCTCATCCTCGGCAGCAACGTACAGGTCGTGTGGGAGAAGTTCTGCCGCTACTTCGACGTCGAACCGAAGTACCTGCCCATGGAGAAGGGGCGCTACGTCATCACCCCGGAACAGGTCCGGGATGCAGTCGACGAGAACACCATCGGTGTCGTCGCGATCCTCGGCACCACCTTCACCGGGGAGCTCGAACCCGTCGCCGAGATCGCCGAGGCGCTGGACGAGATCGCCGCCGCAGGCGGGCCCGACGTCCCGGTGCACGTGGACGCGGCGAGTGGTGGCTTCGTGGTTCCGTTCCTGCACCCGGAACTGCAGTGGGACTTCCGGATTCCCCGTGTGGTGTCGATCAACGTCAGCGGCCACAAGTACGGCATGACCTACCCGGGCATCGGATTCGTCGTCTGGCGCTCGAAGGAGCACCTGCCCGAGGACCTGGTGTTCCGGGTCAACTACCTCGGCGGAGACATGCCGACGTTCACCCTCAACTTCTCGCGCCCCGGAAACCAGGTCGTCGGCCAGTACTACAACTTCATCCGACTCGGTGTCGCCGGCTACACCGCGATCATGGAGTCCCTGCGCGACACCGCACTGATGCCCTCCGAACGGATCTCCAAGATCGACAACATGCATGTCATCACCGACGGCACCGCCATTCCCGTTCTGTCTTTCGAAATCGTCGACGACCCGGGATTCACCGTCTTCGACGTCTCACACGAACTGCGCGCCCGCGGATTCCAGGTCCCGGCCTACACGATGCCCGCGGATGCCGAGGACGTCGCGGTTCTGCGGATCGTGCTACGCGAAGGCTTCAGTCGCGACCTGGCAGCCAAGCTGGCGGACGCCCTCGACAGCGTGACCGGGGAGCTGCGAGGCAAGAACACCGATCGACCGGCGAAGACGCACTTCGCCCACTGACCGTCGTGGGGGAAGCCGCGGTCCCGGCTTCCCCACGACCGATCCCGACAGATTGCGAGACGCAACGTGAAACGCGCCGCCGGCGAACTCATCGTGATAGACGGCCTGCCGAATCTCCGCGACATCGGTGGATGGCCGGTCTCCGACGGCAGCCACGTTCGTCGGGGTGCCCTGTACCGCTCGGTCGAACTCAACCGCCTCAGCGACGTCGGTGTCGCCGCGTCGCTGCGCTCGGCGTGCACACCGTGTTCGACCTGCGCACGGAGATGGAGCGGGCGGCGCAGCCGGACCGACTTCCCGAGGGCACCGCTCACGTGGTGGTCGACGTGCTCGCCGACGCCCCGACGGACGGGCGGAACAGCTACTCGCCGAAAGTTACCGCGACATAGTCGGATCCGACAGCGCACTGGCCGCATACCGGCATCTGTACACCGCGCTCGCCGACCCCGAGGTACGGCCGGCGCTCATCCACTGCACGACGGGCAAGGACCGGACCGGTTGGGCGGCAGCGGCCCGTCAAGGTCGCCCCACGCACGTACCGGAACTGGAAAACCGCTCCGCCGTCGGAACGGACCGTCGCCGACGCGCATGTCACGAATGCATTGCTCGGCACCGTCGGCGCCGCGGAGGGGCTGTACGGGCGCCGCAAGATGACCGTGCACCTGCGCAACCAGGGCCACGAGGTCGGCAAGCACACGGTGGATCGGTTGATGCGCGACGAGGGCCTGTCCGGTGTGACTCGTGGGCGCCGGGATCGTACTACGATCCCCGGCGGCCGGAAGGCAGATCGGGCGCCTGACCTGGTCGATCGTGACTTCACCGCCGTGGTGCCGAACCGGAAGTGGGTCACCGACTTCACCTAGAGATATTTCGGTAATAGGGTGTGTCGTTGCACTTGATTCACACCGCGCTGCTTGATCATTGACGAATGGCAGGGAAGAAGACTGGTTCCGGCGAGGAGCCCAACTACCGGAAAGCCAAGCAACGTGGCGCTCGACGCGTGACCTACGGACCCACCCAGACCTGGACGATCCTGCGGACCCGGCTCGGCTGGAGCCGGCGGCGGCCCGCACGGCGCGCGGTCGAACGCGACGAGGACGCCATCGTCGCCTGGCGCGAGAGATGAGTGGCCGCGGATAAAAAAATAGCGCGGCGCCGAGGTGCATGGATCTGCTTCCAGGACGAAAGCGGCGTCTCGCTGCTCCCGGTGGTCCGCGCAACCTGGGCGCCGAAAGGCGACACACCCGTTCTGCATCACCGGTTCTCCTGGAAACGCCTGTCGATGGCCGGAGTCCTGGCCTATCGGCCCGACCGCAGTCGCAGTGCGTTTGTGTTCTCCATGACCGACGGTGCCTACAACACCGACAAACTCATCGAGTTCCTCACCGAACTGCGTGGCCACTTCGCCGGCGAGAAGCTCATCGTGCTCTGGGACGGACTGATGGCCCACCGGTCCCGGGCGATGACCGCGTGGCTGGCGACCCAGCGCGACTGGCTCCACGTCGAACGTCTCCCGGCGTATGCGCCCGAGCTCAATCCCATCGAACAAGTCTGGGGCAACATGAAATCGACCGAACTGGCCAACCTGTGCCCCGATACTCTCGACGAGGTTCGTGTGGCGACCGAGGCAGGGCTGACCCGGATCGGGTCGAGCTACGACCGTGTGTCACGGCTTCCTCGACCACACCAGGCTCTCGTTATGATCTACGCTCACTCAATTACCGAACCATCTTTAATACTCTCGGGACGTTCCGCTGAATGAGAGAAAATGGTGAATGTGTTCCGTCTTGTGGAACTCGCGGTCGTGGGGTGAGCCACTCTCACGGCAGGCTCCTTCCACGGTGGAGCAGTGGCATCGCCGGCGTCGGCTACGGTGACCCGGTGCCTCTCGTGATCACCACCGTGAACGTCAACGGCGTGCGCGCAGCCGCAGCCAAGGGTCTCGTCGACTGGCTCGCCTCGTCGGCCGCCGACATCGTGTGCCTGCAGGAGGTGCGGGCCACCGAGAAGCAGTTCCACGCCGCGATCGCCCCGGCGCTGGAGGCCGGATGGCACTGTGTCGGCGCGGAGTCCTCGGCCAAGGGCCGCGCCGGGGTGGCGATCCTCTCGCGTGTCCCGGCGGACGCCGTCCGCGTCGGATTCGACGTCGACGAGTTCGCCTCGGCCGGCCGCTACATCGAGGCCGACTTCGGCGACGTGACGGTGGGAAGCCTCTACCTGCCGACCGGTGAAGCACAGACGCCGAAGCAGGACGAGAAGGAACACTTCATGAAGAGCTTCGCGACCTACCTCGCCGAACGGTACGCCGCGGTGACGGCCGCAGGTCGCGACATGGTGGTGTGCGGCGACTGGAACATCGCCCCTACCGAGCGGGACATCAAGAACTGGAAGGGCAACGTCAAGAAGTCCGGCTTCCTGCCCGAGGAGCGCGCGTGGGTCGGCGACCTCCTCGAGACCGGCTGGCGCGACGTGGTGCGCGACCTCCACGGCGACGTCGCGGGCCCCTATTCGTGGTGGTCGTACCGCGGCAAGGCATTCGACACCGACGCAGGCTGGCGCATCGACTACCACCTCGTGACCCCGGGCCTGGCGGCCCGCGCGAGCGAGGCCCGCGTCGAACGCGCAGCGAGCTACGACCAGCGCTGGTCCGACCATGCACCGGTGACCGTGACCTTCGATCGCTGACCGCTTCTGCGGATCGGCGCAGAAGTGCCCACCTCGGTCGCAGCGCGGCGTGGCCTGCGTGGAATCATCGACGGCATGTCGAGCACTGCAGAACAGAACGCCACGAAGCCGAAGGCCCGCCCCCGTGTGCTGTCCGGCATCCAGCCCACCTCGGATTCGTTCCACCTCGGGAACTTCCTCGGGGCGCTGGCGCAGTGGGTTCCGGCGCAGGACGAGAACGACGCCTTCTACTTCATCCCCGATCTGCACGCGATCACCGTTCCGCACGAGCCGAAGCTGCTGCGCAAGCGAGTGCTCGTCTCCGTGGCGCAGTTGCTCGCGATCGGTATCGATCCGGAGAAGTCCGTGCTGTTCGTGCAGAGCCAGGTGCCCGAGCACGCCGAGCTCGCCTGGGTCCTGAGCTGCATCACCGGTTTCGGTGAGGCCAGCCGGATGACGCAGTTCAAGGACAAGTCGGCCAAGCAGGGCACCGAGCACGCCGGCGTCGGCCTGTTCACCTATCCGATCCTCATGGCCGCCGACATCCTGCTCTACCGCGCGAGCCACGTGCCGGTGGGGGAGGACCAGCGTCAGCACCTCGAACTCACGCGAGATCTCGCGCAGCGCTTCAACTCCCGCTTCGGCAAGACCTTCGTCGTCCCCGAGCCGACGATCGTGAAGGAGACCGCGAAGATCTACGACCTGCAGGATCCGACGTCGAAGATGAGCAAGTCGGCGACGACCGACGCGGGCCTGATCAATCTCCTCGACGATCCGAAGGTGTCGGCGAAGAAGATCCGCTCCGCGGTGACCGACAACGAGCGGGAGATCCGTTTCGACCGCGAGAACAAGCCCGGAGTGTCGAACCTGCTCACCATCCAGTCGGCGCTGTCGGGTCGCAGCATCGACGAACTCGTCGCCGGCTACGAGGGCAAGGGTTACGGCGATCTGAAGGCCGACACCGCAGAGGTCCTCACCGAGTTCGTCACCCCGATCCGCACCAAGGTCGACGAGTACCTGGCCGACCCGGCCGAACTGAACCGCATTCTCGCGGGCGGCGCGGACCGCGCTCGCGAGGTCGCATCCCGCACCTTGGCGCAGGTCTATGACAAGGTGGGTTTCCTGCCGCGGACCTAGACGAAGGAGCACCCGGATGGCCGGCGAACCCGACGAGAAGCCGGGATTTCTCGAACGTCAACGCGCGGCCCATCCCGTGCTCGACCGCATCCTCCGGGCCGGGGTTCGGTACCAGGAGAACAAGGGCGACTACTACGCGGCCGGTCTGACCTACTTCACGGTGCTGGCGATCGTCCCGATCATCATGGTCGTGTTCTCGCTGGCCGGTTTCGTGCTCGCCGGGCGACCCGAACTGCTCGACCAGATCCGGCAGATCATCTCCGAGAACATTCCCGGTCAGCTCGGCGGCACCGTGCAGAGCCTGATCGACTCGGCGATCGAATCCCGCGGCGCGGTCGGCCTCATCGGCCTGCTCACCGCCTCGTATGCCGGTCTGGGCTGGATCACGAATCTTCGCGAAGCCCTCACCGCCATGTGGGAGCACCCGCGCGACAAGGGCAACTTCCTCGTAGTGAAGTTGCGCGACGGGGGCGCACTTCTCAGTCTCGGACTCGCGATGACCGTGTCGTTGGGGCTCTCGGCGCTGAGCAGCGGGCCGATCGCGCGCAGGATCGTCGAGCTGCTCAACATGGAGAATCTCGTCGGCATCGGCGTGGGTCTGCGAATTCTGGCTCTGGTGGCGGCCACTGCCGCCACCGGTCTGGTGTTCACCTGGGTGATCGCTCGCCTGCCCCGCGAACCCGTTCCGTTCCGCAGCGCGCTCGTCGCGGGTGCGATCGCCGGGATCGGTTTCGAACTGCTCAAGCAGACGGGTTCGATCTACCTCGAACGTGTGCTCAACGGCCCGGCGGGCGTCGCCTTCGGCCCGATCCTCGGCATCCTCGTGTTCGGTAACCTCACGGCCCGCCTGGTGCTCTTCTGCACCGCGTTCGCAGCGACGTCCCGAGCGAGCCTCGCACTCGCACACCATCCCGCGCCCACAGGGGCGGTCATCACGCCTCGCCTCGAGGTGCACGAGGGTCTCGACGCGCGCCGCGGCGCCGCAATCCTCGGTGCGGGCCTGGTCGGTGGACTCCTCGCCGGGCTGCGCTTCCGGAGGAAATGAGCGAACTCCCGGGGTGAAAACTCGGTTCGGGGGTGCCGATCGTGCCGCGGACGGGCGACGATGGAGGCGTGGCAAAACAGACGCGATCCGCCGCGCCCCAACGCGCGTTCCGGGTGACTCCGCGCAGAGCGCTCGCGGCCGTCCTGGTCCTGCTCGCTGCGCTGTTCGTTCTCCAGAACCGCAACAGTACGAGCATCGACCTCTTCTGGATCTCGCTGCAGGCACCGCTGTGGCTGGTGCTCGTCATCATCTTCGCGGTCGGGTGGGTCGCGGGCTTCCTGTTCGCACGCGGACGCTGATCCGCATCGGTTCGGCCACCGGCAACGGAGCACAGGGGAGTGGGCACAGCGGAGTGGGCGCAGCGGAGTGGGCGCAGCGGAGTGGGCACAGCGGAGTGGGCACCGACGACAGCAGGCCCGTCCCCGAAGGGACGGACCTGCTGTCGTGCGAGGTGATCAGCGAGCGAACATGAGCGCGCGCTTGACCTCCTGGATCGCCTTCGTCACCTGGATGCCACGGGGGCACGCGTCGGTGCAGTTGAAGGTGGTGCGGCAGCGCCACACGCCTTCCTTGTCGTTGAGGATGTCCAGCCGCTCGGAGGCACCCTCGTCACGCGAATCGAAGATGAACCGGTGCGCGTTGACGATCGCGGCGGGACCGAAGTAGCTGCCGTCGCTCCAGTACACCGGGCACGAGGTGGTGCAGCACGCGCACAGGATGCACTTGGTGGTGTCGTCGAACCGGGCACGGTCGGCCTGCGACTGGATACGCTCGCGGGTCGGCTCGTTGCCGGAGGCGATGAGGAACGGCTTCACGGCGCGGTAGGCGTCGAAGAAGGGCTCCATGTCGACGACGAGGTCCTTCTCGACCGGAAGGCCACGGATCGGCTCGATCGTGATCGTGACGTCCTTGCCGTTCTTGTCCAGCATGTCCTTCATGAGGATCTTGCAGGCGAGACGGTTGACGCCGTTGACACGCATCGCGTCCGAGCCGCACACGCCGTGGGCGCAGCTGCGACGGAAAGTGAGCGTGCCGTCGAGGTAACCCTTGACGTAGCCCAACAGGTTGAGCAGACGGTCGGACGGCAGCGCCGGCACCTGGAACGAATCCCAGTGCTGACCCTTGTCGTCCTCCGGGTTGAACCGGGCGATCTTGAGGGTGACCATCGTCGCGCCCTCGGGCACGGGTGGCAGTGTCGACGCGCCCGTGTCGGTCTTCTCGATGGTTGTCATCAGTACTTACGCTCCATGGGCTCGTACCGGGTCTGGACCACCGGCTTGTAGTCCAGGCGAATGTCGGAGATCAGTTCCTCGCCCACCTTGTACGCCATGGTGTGCTTGAGGAAGTTCTCGTCGTCGCGCTTCGGGTAGTCCTCGCGGGCGTGTCCGCCACGCGATTCCTTGCGGTTCAGCGCGCCGACGACGGTGACCTCGGCCATCTCGAGGAGGAAGCCGAGCTCCAGCGCCTCGAGCAGGTCGCTGTTGTAGCGCTTGCCCTTGTCGTGGACCGTGATCTCCTTGTAGCGCTTCTTCAGCTCGTGGATGTCGTTGAGCGCCTGCGTCAACGTCTCCTCGGTGCGGAACACCGACGCGTTGTTGTCCATCGTCTGCTGCAGCTCGGTGCGGATGTCGGCCACCCGCTCCTTGCCGCCCTGGTGCAGGATCAGATCGAGCCAGTCGTCGACGTACTTCGTCGGCTGCTCGGGCATCTCGACGTGCTTCGTGCTGTTGGCGTACTCCGCGGCGGCGATGCCGGCGCGACGACCGAAGACGTTGATGTCGAGCAGCGAGTTGGTGCCGAGACGGTTGGCGCCGTGGACGGACACGCACGCGCACTCGCCGGCCGCGTACAGGCCGGGCACGACGTTCTCGTTGTCGCGGAGGACCTCGCCGTCGACGTTGGTCGGGATACCGCCCATGACGTAGTGGCAGGTCGGGAACACGGGCACGAGCTCGGTGACGGGGTCGACACCGAGGTAGGTGCGGGAGAACTCGGTGATGTCGGGGAGCTTCTCCTCGAGGACGTCCTCGCCGAGGTGGGTCACGTCGATGTAGACGTAATCCTTGTTCGGTCCGGCGCCGCGACCCTCGAGCACCTCGAGCACCATCGAGCGGGCGACGATGTCGCGGGGCGCGAGGTCCTTGATGGTGGGGGCGTAGCGCTCCATGAACCGCTCGCCGTCGGCATTGCGGAGGATGCCGCCCTCGCCACGCACGGCCTCCGAGATGAGGATGCCGAGACCGGCCAGGCCCGTCGGATGGAACTGGTGGAACTCCATGTCCTCGAGCGGCAGGCCCTTGCGGAAGATGATGCCGAGGCCGTCACCTGTGAGGGTGTGGGCGTTCGACGTCGTCTTGTACATACGGCCCGAGCCGCCCGTCGCGAAGACGATGGCCTTGGCGTGGAAGACGTGGATCTCGCCGGTCGCGAGCTCGTACGCGATGACACCCGTCGCGACGGGACCGTTCTCGGTCTCGGTGAGGGTGATGTCGAGTGCGTAGAACTCGTTGAAGAACTCGACGTCGTGCTTGACGCAGTTCTGGTACAGCGTCTGCAGAATCATGTGGCCGGTGCGGTCGGCGGCGTAGCACGCGCGACGGACCGGGGCCTTACCGTGGTCGCGGGTGTGACCACCGAAGCGACGCTGGTCGATCTTGCCCTCGGGCGTCCGGTTGAACGGAAGACCCATCTTCTCGAGGTCGAGAACGGCGTCGATGGCCTCCTTGGCCATGATCTCCGCAGCGTCCTGGTCGACCAGGTAGTCGCCACCCTTGACGGTGTCGAAGGTGTGCCACTCCCAGTTGTCCTCTTCGACGTTCGCGAGGGCGGCGCACATGCCACCCTGAGCGGCGCCGGTGTGGCTGCGGGTGGGGTAGAGCTTCGTGAGCACTGCGGTGCGCGCACGCGGGCCGGCTTCGATGGCCGCACGCATGCCGGCGCCGCCGGCGCCGACGATGACTACGTCGTAACGATGTTCCTGCATGAAGGTTCGGCTCCCCTAGCTCGCCGTGATGTTCGGGTCGAAGGTGAAGATCACGTAGGTGCCCAGGCCCATGATCAGGATCATCGACACGACGAGGATCGTGTTGAGCCAGAACCGGGTGGAGTCCTTACGTGCGTAGTCCGCGATGACGGTGCGCAGACCGTTACCGCCGTGGAGCTGTGCGAGCCACAGCATCGACAGGTCCCAGAACTGCCAGAACGGGCTGGACCAGCGGCCTGCGACGAACGCGAAGTTGATGCGGTGCACGCCGTCATCGAGCATCAGCATGATGAAGAGGTGACCGAGGACCAGGATGATCAGGGCCAGGCCGGACAGGCGCATGAACAACCAGGCGTAGAGCTCGAAGTTGTTCTTCGCGGCACGCCGCGGCGTGCGCGGGTTGTCGAGGCCTGCGGGCCGGTCGTATTCCTTACCCAGAGTCTTCGCTTCGGTCATGTCAGTGCCCCGCAAACGTGTTGAAGAGGATGCGAACGGCCGCGGGGATCATCACCACGAACCAGATCGCGAGGATCGTCCAGAGCATCACGCGCTGGTACTTCGGGCCCTTCGACCAGAAGTCCACGAGCATGACCCGCAGGCCGTTGAGTGCGTGGTACAGGACCATCGCGACCAGGCCGAGCTCCATGAGGCCGACGATCGGGTTCTTGTACGTATCGATCACCGCGTCGTAGGTCTCGGGGTTGACCCGGACGAGTGCGGTGTCGAGGACGTGGACGAAAAGGAAGAAGAATGTCGCCACGCCCGTGATCCGGTGCAATACCCAGGACCACATGCCGGGGTCTCCCCGGTAAAGCGACCGTGTGCGCCCCGCCTTTGCGGGGGCGGCTTCAGTCGTGCTGCTCATCGAGTGCTGTGCCTCCAACGTCAATGGTGGACGCGTCGAGCTGCTCCTACCTGTGGGGGATTCCGCAGTACGGGCCCGACGTGAACCTGAACCGACTTGGATCGACTCTAGACCCATCCCAAACTCGGGAACCAATCTCCTGCGCCATTCGTACAGGCCCCAAAAGCGAAGTTAGGTTTGCCTTTCCAACTGTGATCTGGCGCAGTGGGGGTCGCCTACCGTCGTCCACGCCACCGTGACAGGATGGGGAACCATGCCGGACATCGACTGGAAAATGTTGCGCGCCAAAGCACATGAGGTGATGGGTCGAGCCTACGCCCCCTACTCCGGGTTCCCGGTGGGGGCTGCCGGCCTCACCGTCGACGGTCGGATGGTCCTCGGGTGCAATGTGGAAAATGTCTCACACGGACTGGGACTGTGTGCCGAATGTGTACTCGTCGGTAACTTGTTCGCCCAGGGTGGAGGGCGTCTGCGGGCCGTCGCCGTCTGCGACTCCCGAGGCCACGTCCTGACCCCGTGCGGCCGGTGCCGGCAGGTGCTCCTCGAACACGGCGGTCCCGATCTCGAGGTCGACGCCCAGGGCGGCCCGCGTCGCCTCTGCGAGCTCCTCCCCGACGCGTTCGGCCCCGACGATCTGGCGGCCGTGCGGGAGAACGAGGACCGCCGTGCCTGACATCGTCACCGTCATCCGCCGCAAGCGCGACGGACACGAGCTCTCCGGCGCCGAGATCGACTGGGTCATCGAGGCGTTCACCCACGAGATCGTCTCCGACGCCCAGATGTCGGCCCTGGCGATGGCAGTCTGGTTTCGCGGCATGAGCCGGGTCGAGACGGCACGCTGGACCACCGCCATGATCGACTCCGGTCGTCGTCTCGATTTCTCCGCTCTCGGCCTGCGCACCGTCGACAAACACTCGACAGGCGGTGTGGGGGACAAGATCACACTGCCGCTCGCACCGCTCGTCGCGGCCTGCGGCGTCGCCGTCCCGCAATTGTCGGGCCGCGGTCTCGGTCACACCGGCGGCACCCTGGACAAGCTCGAGGCGATCCCCGGCTGGAAGGCCGATCTGACCACCGCGGAGATTGCCGAGATCCTCAGCGACCCGGCCGTCGGTGCGGTCGTGTGCGCGGCGAGTGCCGATCTCGCCCCCGCCGACCGCAAGCTCTACGCGCTGCGCGACGTCACCGGGACCGTCGAGTCGATCCCGCTCATCGCCAGCTCGATCATGAGCAAGAAGATCGCCGAGGGCACCGGAGCCCTCGTCCTCGATGTGAAGGTCGGCAGCGGCGCCTTCATGAAGGAACTCGGCGAGGCCCGCGAGCTGGCGCGCACCATGGTCGAACTCGGCACCGACGAAGGGCTGCCCACGACGGCCCTGCTCACCCGCATGGACAGCCCGCTCGGGCGCACGGCGGGCAACGCGCTCGAGGTCCGGGAGGCCGTCGAGGTGCTCGCCGGCGGCGGACCCGACGACGTCGTCGAGCTGACCCTGGCCCTGGCCCGCGAGATGCTCGCCGCCGCCGGTGTCGACGATGTCGATCCCGCCGACCGACTGCGCGACGGCACCGCAATGGACCGGTGGAACGCGATGATCGCCGCCCAGGGCGGCGACCCCGCGGCGCCGTTGCCGGTCGCGACCCACACCGAGACCTTCCACGCCGACGCGGACGGGGTGGTCTCCGAACTCGACGCGTACAAGGTCGGTATCGCCGCCTGGCGGCTCGGAGCCGGTCGCGAACGGCAGGGTCAGGACGTGCAGCCCGGGGCCGGTATCGAACTGCACGCGGTCCTCGGTGATCGCGTCCGCGCGGGGCAGCCGATCGCGACGCTGCACACCGACACTCCGGGACGTATCCCCGACGCGCTCGCCGCCCTCCGCGGCGGTGTCCGAATCTCCGACACGGCCCCCGTTCGGCAGCCGCTCGTGATCGAACGGATCCGGGCGTAGGGGCTCGGTGGCCGGAGACCGAGCGGAACCGGCCGCCGCCGACTACCGTCCCGATCATGAACGGCCGTCTGACTCCCGAACTCGTTCGCACCGCACCCAAAGTGGTCCTACACGATCACCTGGACGGCGGACTCCGTCCCCGGACGGTCCTCGAACTCGCGGACGCGTGCGGGTGGTCGTTGCCCGCGGACACCGAAGCGGATCTCGCCCGCTGGTTCCGCGAATCCGCCGACAGTGGGTCGCTCGAGCGCTATCTCGAGACCTTCGAGCACACCGTCGCCGTGATGCAGACGGCAGAAGGACTCGAACGCGTCGCACGCGAGTGCGTCCTCGACCTCGCCGACGACGGCGTGGTGTACGCCGAGGTGCGGTTCGCGCCCGAGCAGCACCTGGAGAAGGGACTGTCTCTGGACGAGGTCGTCGAGCGCGTCCTCGAAGGCTTCCGAGCCGGGGAATCGGAGGTGGCCGCCGGTGGTCGTCGCATCCGGGTGCGCTGCCTGCTCACTGCGATGCGGCACGCTGCACGCTCGTTGGAGATCGCCGAACTCGCCGTGCGCTTCCGGGACCGCGGCGTGGCGGGATTCGACATCGCCGGCGCCGAAGCGGGCAACCCGCCCAGCCGTCATCTCGACGCCTTCGAGTACACCCGCGCGGCCAACGCGCACTTCACGATCCACGCCGGTGAGGCGTTCGGGCTCCCGTCCATCCACGAAGCGGTCGCCTTCTGCGGCACCGACAGACTCGGCCACGGTGTGCGCATCGTCGACGACATCGAAGTGCACGACGACGGAACCGCCACTCTGGGCCGGCTCGCGAACTACATCCGCGACAAGCGCATCCCCCTCGAACTGTGCCCGTCGTCGAACGTGCAGACCGGCGCGGTGCGCACGCTCGCCGAGCATCCCTTCGACCTGCTGGCCCGCCTGCGCTTCCGCGTCACCGTCAACACCGACAACCGGTTGATGAGCGACACCACGATGACGCAGGAGATGGTGCGGCTCGTCGAGACCTTCGACTACAGCTGGGTCGACCTCGAACGGTTCACGATCAACGCGATGAAGTCGGCCTTCCTCCCGTTCGACCAGCGACTGGAACTGATCGACGACGTCATCAAGCCTGGATACGCCGTCCTCGTCGGGTAGAGACCGCGACCCGCAGATACCTCTATGGGTGCGCGGGGCGGGAAATGGTCATCGGAGCGCGTTACAACGCGCTCTTGTGACCACTTCGCGCGCCGGAGTGCCCAAGTGGAGCTGCCGTCAGTGCCGACCCGACGCGACGCGCGTCAGTGCCGACGCAGTCGCGCTTCGAACTCGCGCTCGAGCTCGCGCCAGGCGAGGGATTCGGTGTCGAACGGCGGCTTGGGTGCCGTGCGTCCCGAGTCGGGTTCGATCACGTGGTTGACGAACCAGCCGAGTTCCGTGGACGCGGCGAGCGCGGCCTCCGTCGAGTCGTCGTCCGCGAAGTTCGCTGCGTCGACGAACAACTCGACCGCGAGTTCGAGCTGGTCGGGGTCGACGGCCGCAACACCCTGAGCGATGTCGTCGGCGATCCCGGTGAGCACATAGACGTTGTCGTCGGTGACCGTCACGTCGAGCGATCCGTCGACGGCGGCGAGCTGGATCTCCGTGTACGGCTCGAGCGTCGCGAGGTCGTGGTCGTGGTTGTCGGCGAGGTGGCGGGCCAGCGCGCGCTCGGACGGGAAGACGTCGATCGTGCCGTCGTGGCCGAGGAAGACGGCGTCGTCGTTCACGTAGCACCGCAGCGAGTACCAGGTGCCGTCGGTCGTGATGATCCGGACGGGATCGATGCCGACCCGGGCCCAGAACTCGTAGCCGTCGTCCTCGTCATCGGTGTCGATGAACTCGTACTCGTCGTCGGCGTCGACGTCCTCGACCGTGTCGTCGGCCTCGACCTCGTTCTCGTCGACCGCGACGAGCTCGGATTCGATCTCGGCGACCACGGCAGCATCGACGTCGGGAGTGGAGATCACGGCGTCGAGCGCGTCGATCACGCCGTCCCAATCCTGCGCGACCGCGGTCCCGACGCGATTCCACAGGTCGAGGCCCTCACGCGTGCGGAAGGCCGAGACACCGTGCTGCAACAGGAGGTCGATCTCCTCGCGTTCGAAGAACTTCGTCACGACGTCGAGATCGCAGACGTCGCCGAGGATGCTCACGATGTCGAAGGTGTCCTGCAGCTCGGACACCGACACGGGATCCGGATCGTCGGCCACGAGTTCGGGGACGCCGACGAGGTCGTAGGTGTGCGGTTCGTCGGGTTCGAACTCCGAGGCCGCAAGCTTGGACACGATCGGCCACGCCTCGTGCTCGACGAGGTCGTTGTCGGCACCCGAACGCACGAACGCGACGAGCTCGGGGACCGACGGGAAGGCGTACAGATCGTCGCCGTGGCCGAGGAATGCCTCCCACTCGTCGTCGCCTTCGCGCCAGCGCGGCGCCCAGAGCGTCACGAGGTTGCCGTCGGTGAGACCGAGCTCGATCGGGACGATGTCTCCAGCCATGGCGCGAAGCCTAGCCATGTCGGCGCCGAGAATATAGCCGGGGGCGGCTCGCTATCGGTTTCATCGCGTTACCGGACGGTCGCCGACGGTGACCGGGTGGTGACCGACGGCGACCGGACCGGTGTCGCTCGCGTCGAGGGCCGCGCGGAGCTCGTCCATCGCGGAGACGCGCGCGGCAGCGGCCTGCCGTGCGGCGTCGTGCACGGTCGCGAGAATCACCGCGGCCAGTTCGCGGGGGTCGGTGCCGCCGATCGGCTCGGCCAGCTCGAGTCCTTCGAGCGCTCCCGAACCGTCCACACGGGCGGTCACGCGTCCGTCGGGACTGCTCGCGGTGCCCCGGACCGCGCCGAGCCTCTCCACCGTGCGTTCGAGCGCATCGAGCCGGACGTGGGCTCGGTCGACGATCGCCTCCACCATCGGTTCGCTCATCGAACGAGACTTCCACGACGATCGGTCGGTCCGTCCGCCAGGTCGGCGCGGGACGGCAGCCGCATCCGGTCGAGGATCTCGCGGGGGACACCTTCGGCGGCGAGGCGTTCGCCGCGGACCACCGCGGCCTCGAGAGCGGCCTGCCGGTTCAGGGCGAGGATCTGATCGGCCAGTTGCCGTGCTCCGTAACGCAACTCGCGGGGGTCGATGCGAAGGTCCACGGGTAGTCCACCGTCCGTCGTGCGCACCGAGATCGTCCCGGCCCGGTTGTGGGCGGTGGCCGTGATCGGTTCCGTCGTCGTGCTGTCCATATCGGGTTGGACGCAGCGCGAGCCCGGCCGGTTCCCTCCCGGTGCGGAGATTCTCCGGAATCAGCCGGCGGTCGGGCGGTAGACACCGTGGAAGGCCATTCCACCGTTGCTGGTGCGCATCGGCGTCACGGAGACGGGGTCGCCCGCCTCGACCATGAGGCCGTTGCCCACCACCATCGCCACGTGCCCGTCCCACACGACGAGGTCTCCGGGCAGGGCGGCCGCAGGATCCACCCGTGTGCCGACGTCCTGTTCCTGGGCCAACCGCGGCAGTTCGACCCCGGCCTGCGCGTAGGCGTACTGCGTCAGTCCGCTGCAGTCGAGGCCGGAGCCGGGACTCGTGCCGCCCCACACGTACGGGGTGCCCTGCTGGGCGAGGGCGTGACGCACCGCTGCCGCAGCGGTCTCGTTCGGTGCCAGGCTGACGCTGCCGTCCGGAAGCCGCACCTCCACGCCCGTCGAGAGCCCTCCACCGAAGGTGTGGAGCGAACGTGGCTCGTCGCCGGCCGGGTCGGGGCCGGGATGGTGGCCGGAGTCGATCGGGGGAGCGGAGGGCTCGGGTGGAAGGAGTGCGGACGCCCGATCGGTCAGCTCCGCGAGCGTTCCGGTCACCTGTGTCAGCACGTCCAGCCCGGCGACGAGGTGGTCGATCGCCACTGCGAGGAGCGCGAGCTGCCCCTGTGGAAGCGACGTCGCGGGTGCGGCCTGCTCGGCGAAGGTGACGAACGAGTCGACGAGGCGAGCGATCTCGGCCGCACCGGTGACCACCGTGACGGTCGCCTCGAGCGCGATCCCGGCCAGTGCCGACCCACGATCGGCCGCCGCGAGGACGTCGGCGAGGACCTGCTCGGCACTCGCGATCGCCTGCGAGGCGGCCGGGCCACCCCAGGCCCAGGCGAGCTCGGCGACAGCGTCGCGCCCGGTCGCATGTACCTCCTCGGCCCACTGCGCACCGATGCGCACCATCTCACCCGGATCGACGCCGGGTGGCAGCGCGGTGCCGAACGCGTCGAGCAGGCCGGTCAGCGGAGCGACGAGCAGATCCCCTCCGATCACAGTGACTCCACGACGGAGTCGAGTCGTGCGGCGGTGTCGTCGGTGGTGTGCTCGTAGGCGGCCGCGGAGGCCTTCGCGGCGTCTCCCATTCCGCCGAGCAGGTCGCCGAGCCGGCCGAGATCGCGCACGTGCGCGGAGTGGGTCGCGGTGAGAGCGGCGAGCACGGGTGCCCCGATCGGACCCAGTGCGGCGCTCAGCGCCGAGGGGTCGCCGTGCCGTGTCCGTTCGGCGGCCTCGTGCAGGCGCGCGGCGAGTTCGACGGCGTCGTCGCCGAACCTCCCGACGGCACTCGTGTCGATCCGTATCGCGTCCCTACCGGAGTTCTCGGTCACCTCGTCGCCTCTCGCGTCGTTGATGTGGGATTCGGCACCTTCGGAGGGTTCCGTCCCTGCCTGGTTCGACGCACCCGACTGCCGATCGGTTCCGTCGTTCTATCCTTCGGACATGGATTCGCTCGTCGTCGACCATCCGCTCGCTGCTTCGCTCCTGACCATCCTTCGCGACGAACGCAGCGACAACGCTGCCTTCCGGCACGCGTTGAGGCGGCTCACCCAGATGCTCGTCTACGAGGCGGTGCGCGATGCGCCCACCGAGACGTTCGACGTCAAGACGCCGGTCGCGGTGACGACGGGGGTACGGTTGCAGCAGCCTCCGCTGCTCGTCCCGGTTCTTCGCGCCGGCCTCGGCATGGTCGAACAGGCCCACGCCCTGATTCCCCAGGCGCAGGTCGGTTTCGTCGGTCTCGCTCGTGACGAGAAGACCTTCGAGCCGGTGCCCTATCTGGAGTCGTTGCCGGAGGACCTGTCGGGTCTTCCCGTCTTCGTGCTCGACCCGATGCTCGCGACCGGGGGGTCGATGGTGCACACCCTCGACATCCTCGCCCAGCGCGGTGCCACGGATATCACCGCGATCTGTGTGGTCGCGGCGCCGCAGGGCGTCGAGGCCCTTGCTGCCTCGGGTCATCCGGTCCGGTTGGTCACGGCGTCGGTCGATGAAGGTCTCAACGAGAACAAGTACATCGTGCCGGGTCTCGGCGATGCGGGGGACAGGCAGTTCGGGCCGCGATAAACCGCGCGTCGTGTGTTACTCGTGTGACTGACGATACGGATGTGACACCCGACCGCAGTCATCTCGTTATCGAAAAACAACCCGCAGGTCTCGATTTCTTCTTACGCTCGGTGTGCTCCGTGTGAAGTCCACTGCGTAGGTACAGCCGGAGATGGGGTCGGCGGAATGGCAAGAATCTTCTCCCGCAATCTGATTCGTGGAAGTGTCAGAGCGGCTTCGGTGGGCGCGGTCGCCGTCCTCGCCGCAGTGACGAGTCACGGCACGGCTGCGGCTGCTGTCGACAACTCGCGTATCCTCCCGTTGGACGGAGGGCACGCGATCTAAGTGATCCAGGCCGACACCTCGACACAGTCGGTGCCGCCGCTCGACAGCTCACCGCTGAGTGTCGAGTTCTTCCACGACGAGATTGCTACCGTTCGGATCACCGGTCCGAATGCGGCGAACTTCGTCGGGACGGCGGTGGAGGTCGGTTTCCAGGTCGGCTACCCGGTCGCGCTGCCGGGGGCGACGGTCACCGTCATCACTCCGAGCCTGTCCTGGGGTGTGGACAACGGTGCGGCCATCGGCCTCTCGCTCGACAACGAAGGTGGTGCCTCGCTCGATCTCGGCCTGGAGGCGGGTGGTTCGCTCAGCGGCGACATCATCCCGTCCCAGGAGATCGAGATCCCGCTCGAGCCGGGCGGCATCACGTCCGTCCCGATCGTCGAGGGCTTCGAGTTCGACGGCAGCTCGACGACCATCCGGATCGCCGGCGTGCACGGCTCGGTCTCGGGAGCCATCGGGCCGGTGATGATCCGTCCGTACCTGAAGGCTGTCACCGCCGACCGGAACACCGTCGTCACTTACGGTGTGCCGCAGCAGGTTTGATTGCAGCAGCAGGTCTGATCGAATCGGGTCCTGGCCCGGCCGGATCCGGCCGGGTCAGGGGTTCTCGTCACCGAGCGAGGCCGCCCATCCGCGCAGGGCGTCGAGTATCGCTTCCGCCGCCGGGCGGTCCCGCTCCGTGACCACCTCCAGGTAGACCTTGAGCTTCGGTTCGGTGCCCGAGGGGCGCACCACCACGCGCACCCTCGGCCCGCCCGCGACGTCCTCGCGACTCTCGAAGACGAGAGCGTCGGTGTGCATCGGTCCCGGGCTCTCGGCGAGATCGGTCGCGGTCACCTCCAGACCCGCGAGGGTCGTCGGCGGCTCCGCACGCAGTCGCGTCATCACGGTGCCGATGCGCTGCAGGTCGTCGACGCGGATCGACACCTGATCGCCGACGTGGACACCGAGTTCGCGATGCAGGTCGTCGAGTGCGTCGAGCAGTGTCCGGCCGGCCTGCTTCAAATCGGCCGCGTAGTCGGCGACCATTACGGCGGTCGCGATGCCGTCCTTGTCGCGCACAGCGTCCGGATCGACGCAGTGCCCGATCGCCTCCTCGTACGCGTAGACGAGGCCGTCACCGGCGCGGGCGAGCCACTTGAAACCCGTGAGCGTCTGCGCATATCGCGCGCCGCGTGCGGTCGCGAGTCGCCCCAGCATGGTCGACGAGACAATGGTGGTCGCGACCAGTGAGCCGGGCGGTGACGACGCGAGGATCCGGTCGCCGAGCAGGACCCCGGTCTCGTCGCCGCGCAGCATCGTCCATCCCCGCGGGCCCGGGACACCGACGGCGCAACGATCGGCATCGGGATCGAGCGCCAGGGCGATGTCGGCGTCGACCTCGGCCGCCAGCGCGAGCAGAGCCTCTGTTGCGCCCGGTTCCTCGGGGTTGGGGAAGGCGACGGTGGGAAACGCCGGGTCGGGTGCGAACTGGGACGCCACGACGTGGATGTCGTCGAATCCCGCGGAACGCAGGGCCGCGACTGCCGTCTCGCCGCCGACACCGTGCAGTGCCGTCAGGGCGATGCGCATGCCTCGGTGCGGTGAGCGGGGGAGCGACGCGACCCGGGCGAGATAGCGGTCGACGAGGTCGTCACCCGACGGCGCGACCGGCATCCGGGGCACGTCCGCGGCGGAACCGACGGCGTCGATCGCCGTTTCGATCTCCCGATCGGCGGGTGCGGCCAGTTGCGCTCCGTCGGCGAGATAGACCTTGTACCCGTTGTCGGCGGCGGGATTGTGCGATGCCGTGATCTGCACGCCCGCAACGGCGCCCAGCGCCCGTACCGCGAAGGCGGTCACCGGGGTGGGGAGCGGCTCTCCGAAGGCGACGACCTCGAAGCCGGCCGCGGCGAGAACCTCTGCCGCGGCGGTGTGGAATTCCGCTGAGCCCGTACGGGCGTCGCGGCCGACGACGACGGTACCGTCGCCCTGCCCGTTCGCCTCGAGCCATGCCGCGAGTCCGGCGGTGGTGCGGACGACGACGGGTACGTTCATGCAGTCCGGTCCGTCGCCGACCGGGCCGCGCAACCCCGCGGTGCCGAATCGCAGCGTCACAGCCGGGCCGCCAGATCGCGCAGAAGATCGCCCATCCGGGTCGCGGCCGCACGACCCGCGGCCAGTACCTCGGTGTGGTCGAGGGGAGCGCCGGTGATGCCGGCCGCGGCGTTGGTCACCAGCGAGACCGCGAGCACGCGCGCTCCGGCCGCGCGCGCCGCGATGGTCTCGTGGACCGTGGACATGCCGACGAGGTCGGCGCCGAGGGTGCGCAGCATCCGGATCTCCGCCGGGGTCTCGTAGTGCGGCCCGGGCAGACCGGCGTAGACCCCTTCGCGCAGCGACGGATCGATCTCGCAGGCGAGTGCACGAAGATCCGGCGAGTAGGCGTCGACGAGGTCGACGAACTGGGCACCCACCAGCGGCGAGCGACCGGTGAGATTGAGGTGGTCCGAGATGAGAACCGGTTGTCCCACGGAGAACTCGGGATCGATGCCGCCCGCCGCATTGGTGAGGACGACGGTGCGGGCACCCGCTGCGACTGCCGTGCGCACGGGATGGACGACGCGGGCGAGGTCGTGCCCCTCGTAGGCGTGGATGCGGCCGGCGAGGACGAGGACGGCGTTGTCACCGGCGCGCACGGAGTGGATGTTACCGGCATGCCCTGCCGCCGTCGGCGGTGCGAAGCCGGGCAGCTCGCTCATCGGGATCGTGGCGACGGGGATGCCGAAACTCTCGACTGCGGCCCGCCAGCCGGACCCGAGGACGACGGCGACGGAGTGTTCGGCGACCCCCGTCCGTTCGGCGAGAGCGGCGGCTGCGGCGTCGGCGGCCGCGGTGGGGTCGAAGACGTGATCGGGTTCTCCCATGGCATCGGACCCTAATCGCTCACAGCTTGTTACTCGTGGGTAAGTAGGCGCGGTATGCTGACGCGCATGCCTTACCTCGAACGTGACGGCGACGTCTTCGTCCTGCATCTCGGTGACCGTGACGCGGAGGTCTCCGAGAACCGGTTCCACCCCGATCGTCTCGCCGCGATCCACTCCCTCCTCGACGAGGTGGAAGCGCACGACGGACCCGCCGCCCTCGTGACCGCGGCGACCGGAAAGTTCTGGAGCAACGGACTCGACATCGACTGGGTCGGCGCGAACCTGCCGGATCTGCCGGGCTATCTGGACTCCGTCCACGCCCTCTATGTGCGGCTGCTCACCTTCCCGGCGGCGACGGTCGCGGCCGTGCAGGGGCACGCCTTCGGTGCCGGCGCGATGCTCGCGCTCGTGCACGACTTCCGGGTGATGCGCGGCGACCGCGGCTACTGGTGTCTGCCCGAGGTGCAGCTGAACATGCCGTTCACCGTCGGGATGTCCGCGCTGATCCGTTCCCGCCTGCCGATCCAGACGGCGGTCGAGGCCATCACCACCGGCCGTCGCTACGGCGGTGAGGACGCCGTGGCCGCGGGCATCGCCGAGCAGGCCGTCACCGGTGACGCCGTGCTCTCAACGGCGGTCGAGCGTGCAGCGGCGCTCACCGCCACCCGCGGGCCGAATCTGTCGGGCATCAAGCGCGGTCTGCACGCGCCGCTGATCTCGGCACTGGAGATCCGGACCGACGCGTCGAACTTCCGGTTCGGCTGATCGCCCCGCCGCGAAGTCGACGAACCGGTCGTACGCGCCGATCGATCGGTACGCGGTGAGCATGACAGACTGGACCCCGTGACGACCGACTACGCCACGGCGATCGAGGCTGCTTCCGACACCCTCGTCGGCCTGTCGCATTCCATCCACGCCGAACCGGAACTCGCGTTCGAGGAACACCGGAGCGCCGCGAAGATCGTCGAGGTGCTGCGCGACCACGATTTCGAGGTCACCACCGGCATCGCCGACCTGCCCACCGCCTTCGATGCGCGGTTCGGCAGCGGCGAACTCGTCCTCGCGTTCTGCGCCGAGTACGACGCACTGCCGGGCATCGGGCACGCGTGCGGCCACAACATCATCGCGGCGTCGGCCGTGGGCGCCGGGATCGGTCTCGCTGCGCTCGCCGACGAACTCGACGTGACCGTCCGCGTCGTCGGAACCCCCGCGGAGGAAACCGGCGGCGGCAAGGTCCTCATGCTCGAACGCGGCGTCTTCGACGGCGTCGGTGCGGCGATGATGGTGCATCCCGGCCCGTTCGACATCACCGGGGCGACGTCGCTCGCCCTCGCCGACATCGCCGTCGAGTACGACGGCCGCGAGGCGCACGCCTCCGCGGCCCCCGAATACGGGCTCAACGCTGCCGACGCTGCGACCGTCGCCCAGGTCGCGGTCGGACTGCTGCGGCAGCACCTGCATCCCGGGCAACAGATCCACGGCATCGTCGCGCAGGGCGGGACGGCACCGAACATCGTGCCCAGCCACACCGAACTGCTGTACTACCTGCGGGCCGGGACGAGCGAACTCCTCGACGACCTCGTCGACCGCGCACGCAACTGCTTCGCCGCCGGGGCGCTGGCCACCGGATGCAACCACCGGATCCGGACGGTCTCGCCGACCTATACCGAACTCACTCCCGATCCGTGGCTGGTGCAGGCATATCGTGAGGAGATCATCGATCTCGGGCGCCGACCGCTGCCCGTCGAGGAGGAAGGAGCGCGCCCCCTGGGCAGTACCGACATGGGAAACGTGACGAACGTGGTGCCGGGAATCCATCCGGTCATCGGACTCGACTCCGGTGGCGCGGTGACACATCAGGCTGCATTCGCGGCCGCGTGTGTCACCGAGTCCGCCGATCGGGCAGTACTCGACGGAGCGCGTGCGCTCGCAGCGACCGCCGTACGCGCGGCGACCGATCCGGTCCACCGGGCACGGCTCCTCGAACAGGTCGGCCGTCGATGAACCCCTACGTCGAGAAGTGGTTGGACCGCCACACCGAGGACCTCTCGCTCTGGCGCCGTCACATCCATGCGAATCCCGAGCTCGCCCGGCAGGAGTACGCCACCACCGAGTTCGTCGCGAAGCACCTGCGCGCGGCCGGACTGGAGCCGAAGGTCCTGCCTCGCGGCACCGGCCTGATCTGCGATCTCGGTCCGACCGGCGGACCGCGCATCGCCCTGCGTGCAGACATGGACGCCCTGCCGATGCAGGAGGCCACCGGCCTGCCGTTCGAATCCACCGTCCCCGGTGTCTCGCACGTGTGTGGGCACGACGCCCACACCACCGTCGTGCTCGGTGCAGGTCTGGCGCTGGCCTCGATGCCCGAATTGCCGATCGGTGTCCGGCTGGTCTTCCAGCCCGCGGAGGAGGTCATGCCGGGCGGGGCGCTCGACGTCGTCGCGGCGGGCGGACTCGACGGGGTCGCGCGGATCTTCGCCTTGCACTGCGACCCGCGTCTCGAGGCGGGCAAGGTCGGTATGCGGGTCGGGGCGATCACCTCGGCGGCCGACACTGTCGAACTCGTCCTCGACTCACCCGGTGGGCACACCTCCCGGCCGCACCTGACCGGCGATCTCGTCTACGGCCTCGGTGCCGTCATCACGGGTCTTCCCGGCATGCTCAGCCGTCGCATCGATCCGCGCACCGGCACCGTCATGGTGTGGGGTGCGGTCAGCGCCGGCAAGGCACCGAACGCGATCCCGCGCACCGGCATGCTCGCGGGCACCGTCCGCACCGGCGACCACGACACCTGGCAGCTGCTCGAACCGATGGTCCGCGAGATCGTGCACGGTCTGCTCGCGCCCACCGGTGTCAGCTACGAACTGAACTATCGCCGCGGCGTGCCGCCGGTGGTCAACGACGAGGTGTCGGCGCGCATGTTCGAGGACGCGATCCGCGCGACCGGCCCCGACGCCCTCGCGGACACCCCACAATCCGGTGGGGGAGAAGACTTCTCGTGGTATCTCGAACACGTCCCCGGCGCCATGGGGCGGCTCGGGGTGTGGCCGGGGGTCGGGCCCGAACTCGACATCCACCAGCCCACCTTCGATCTCGACGAGCGGGCGCTGGCCGTGGGTGTGCGGGTGATGACGAATCTGGTTCTCGGCGCTGCGTGACGCAGCCCGAAATAAGCTCAGGCTTACCTGAACGGTAGGATGTGTGAGCTCACCCATACCAGGAGGAATCGATGTCCCTTCGACACCGGATCGGCGCAGGGCTGACGGCAGCCACGCTCGTCGCCGTTCTCGCCGCGTGCAGCGACAGCGGCTCGGGCGACACCACCCCGGACGCTTCGAACGGGGAGGCGCTCACGCTCTATTCCGGGCGTAGCGAGAACCTGGTGGGCCCGCTCGTCGAACAACTCGAAGGCACTCTCGGTTTCCCGATCGACGTCGTCTACGGCGGCACGCCGGAGATCACGGGCAAGCTCGTCGAAGAAGGTGCCGCATCGCCCGCCGATGTGGTCTTCAGCCAGGATGCCGGCGCGCTCGGTCTGCTCGACCGTTCGGGTCTGCTCGAGCAGCTGCCCGCGAGTGTGACGAATCAGGTGCCCGAGAACTACCGCGCGGAGGACGGCACCTGGGTCGCCACCTCTGCACGGGCTCGCGTCCTGGTCTACAACGACGACAAGGTGCAGCCGCAGGACCTGCCGAGCGGGATCGACGGGCTCCTCGACCCGAAGTGGAAGGGCCAGGTGGGCTTCGCGCCGACCAATGCGTCGTTCCAGTCGTTCGTGACCGGACTCCGTGTCTCCCGGGGCGAGGACGGTGCCCGCGAATGGCTCGAGGCGTTCAAGGCCAACGAACCGGTCGCCTTCGAAGGCAACGGACCTCTCATGGAGGGCGTCGACACCGGCCAGGTGACCCTCGGCCTCACCAATCACTACTACTGGTACGGGCTCGCGGACGAGAAGGGCGCCGACAACCTTGCCGTGCAGCTCCACTTCTTCGACGCGGGCGATCCCGGTGCCCTGGTGAACATCGCCGGCGCCGCGGTGCTCGCCACTACCGACCAGCGCGAGCAGGCCGAGCAGTTCGTGGCAGCGTTGCTCTCGCCCGAGTCGCAGACCTATTTCGCCGACGAGACCGCGGAGTATCCGGTCGTCGAGGGGACCGAAACCCAGACCGACCTGCGTCCGCTCTCCGAGATCGGGACCTCCGACATCGAATTGGCCGAACTGGCGTCCTTGGCCGAGACACAGGCGCTCCTGCAGGAACTGGAATTCATCTGATCACCCTCGTTACCCCGCGCGACGGCACCCGACGCGGCCGGCCGATCCTGGCCACGGCTGCGCTGGGTGTCGCCGTGTTCGCGCTCGCACCCGTCGTGCACCTGGTGATGCGCGCGTTCGCGGACGGCCCCGAGCGGGTCTTCTCGCTCGTGTTCCGGCCACGCACTCTCGAACTGGTGTGGCGCAGCGGCGCGCTCGCCGTGACGGTCACGGTGGCCTGCCTGATCCTGGGGCTCGCCGCAGCATGGTTGACGACCCGCACGGATCTCCCCGGCCGTCGCTGGTTCGCGTTGGCCCTGAGTCTGCCCTTGGCGATCCCCTCGTACGTGTCGGGCTTCGTCTGGATCGCCCAGTTCCCCGCGCTCGAAGGTTTCGTCGGTGCTGCGCTCGTCCTGACCTGCGCGTCCTTTCCTTACGTCTATCTGCCTGTGGCGGCGGCACTCGCCTCGGCCGACCCGGGGCTCGAGGAAGTGGCCCGCACTCTCGGCCGGTCCCGGCTGACCGCCATCCTCACCGTCACCTTGCGGCAGGTTTGGCCGACCGCGGCGGCGGGCGGACTGCTCGTCGCGCTCTACACGCTCAGCGACTTCGGCGCCGTCGCATTGATGCGCTACGAAGCGTTCACCCTGGCGATCTACGGAAGTTACCGGGGACTTCTCGATCGCACGCCCGCCGCTGTCTTCGGCCTCGTGCTGGTCGCGATCGCCGTGGTGCTGACCGTCGCCGAACGGAGCGCGCGCCGCGGCGCCACCGCGCGGATCGGATCCGGTACCGCGCGCACGGCCGAACCCGTGATGCTCGGCTCACGGCGATGGCCGGCGATCGGCTTCCTCGCCGCTCTGCTCGTCGTGAGCGTGGGAGTTCCGGTCGCGGGCCTGGCCCGCTGGTTGTGGAGGTCACAGCAGATCGCGGTCGACTGGTCCGGTATCTGGACCGCCACCACCTACACTCTGTGGGTGTCCGCGCTCGGTGCGTTGCTGACCACGGTGCTCGCACTTCCGGTGGGCATCTACGCCGCACGGTCGCACTCCCGATTGTCCCGCTTCACCGAGAGCGCCGCCTACATCGGCTTCGCGCTGCCCGGCATCACCGTCGGTCTGGCGCTCGTGTTCTTCGGCATCCGACTGCTCCCGCAGTGGTACCAGCAGACCCCGATGCTGGTGATCGCCTACGCGGTCCTGTTCCTCCCTCTCGCGGTGGGGTCGATCCATGCGGCGGTCGCCGCGATCCCCCGGGGTCTCGAAGATGCGTCCGCAACTCTCGGTTCCGGACGATTGCTCACCGGACTGCGGGTGACGATCCCGATCGCCGCACCCGGCGTGGTCGCCGGTGCGGCATTGGCATTCCTGACCATCGCCAAGGAACTGCCTGCGACGCTGCTGCTCGTCCCCATCGGGCACGACACGCTCGCGACTGGGATGTGGCGACATACCGAAACCCTCGCGTACGGCTCGGCAGCACCCTATGCGGTGATCCTCGTCCTCATCGCGGCACTGCCGTCGCTCGTGCTGGGACGTCTGTTGCGCGGCCGGGTCGACGCGGAAAGTGGAGGCGAAGAGTGACCGGTCTGACCATCGAGAATGTATCCGCGCGATACGGCGCCGCCGAAGTCGTCACCGATGTGACCCTCGACGTGCCGCGCGGCGACCTGCTCGCCGTCCTCGGACCGTCGGGTGGCGGCAAGACCACGCTGTTGCGAGTGGCGGCTGGGCTGCATCCCGCAGCGTCGGGACGGGTCTCCGTAGACGACGTGACCGTGACCGACGTGCCACCCGAACGTCGCGGGGTGGGCCTCGTGCCGCAGGAAGGCGCGTTGTTCCCGCATCTGAACGTGGCGCGCAACATCGGCTACGGTCTGGGGCGAGCGAACCGGCCGTGGCGCGGAGGTGCGCGGGAGGAACATCGACGCCGGGTCGAGGAACTACTGGATCTCGTCGGTCTTCCGCGAGTCGGGCACCGTAAGCCGAGCGCGCTCTCCGGCGGGCAACAGCAGCGGATCGCTCTGGCTCGTGCACTGGCACCGCGACCGTCCGTGGTCCTGCTCGACGAGCCGTTCAGCGCGCTCGACGCCGGTCTGCGCGCGAGTCTGCGCGCGGATGTCCGTACGCTGCTGCGCGAACAGTCGGTCGCGGCGGTGCTCGTGACCCACGACCAGACGGAGGCCTTGGCCATGGCCGACAGGCTGGCAGTGATGCTCGACGGCCGGATCGCCCAGGTGGGCTCGCCCGAGGAGGTCTACGGGAGGCCGGCATCCGTCGCGGTGGGCGAGTTCGTGGGGGAGGCGATCGTACTCGAGGCCGAGGCGTTCGGCGACTGCGCGCAGACCCCGCTCGGGAAGGTTCAGCTCGTCTCACCCGGACACGGCGTGGGTCGCGTCCTGCTGCGACCGGAACAGATCGAAGTCGGGGCAGCGCCGACGAAGTGCCCTGCTGCCGGATCGTTCACTGTGCGCGACACGGCATTCGGCGGCGCACACAGCGAAGTGCGAGTCGAGGGGATGGGAATCGCCGTCCGTGCCCTGTGCACCACCCTGCACGGTCTGCAGGCGGGCGACCCGGTGACGGTGAGCGTCCGGCGACCGGTGCCCTTCTATCCCGGAGGGTAGGAAGGCCGGCGTCTAGAAGCCGTCGGGACGCCCCGGACCCACATTGCGACTGTTGCGGGTACGCAGATCCCGAACGTATTCGGCGGGGGCCCCGGCGATCTCGGCCGCGTCGGCCATCACGCCCAGATAGCGTGCCGACGGCAGGCCGCCCTCGTATCCGTCGACGACGTACAGCCACGCGAGGACCGGACCGTCGGCCGTGTCGACGCGCACGCGGATCTTGCGGTGGAAACCGAGTTCGGCTCCCTCCCAGCGGTCGAGGCTGCGTTCGTCGTCCTCCGGCACGTCGTAGAGCACGACGAACACCTTCGCGTCCGAATCCTCGACGACCGTCGCGAGGGCGCCCTCCCAGCCGATGTCGGCGCCGGCGAAGGTCAGTCGCCAACCGTGCAACCACCCGGTTCCCGCCATCGGCGAATGCGGGCAGCGCGTCAGCATCTGCTCCGGATGCATGTTGGACCCGTAGGCGGCGTAGATCGGCACGAGGATAAGGCTAACCCGTCGTCCACCGGAGTCGTCGGAGGGGCGGCGCAGGGACGGACGAGGAGTTATCGGGGGGCCGTTGCGTGCCGGGTCCGCCGGTCCCTGTGCGCGAGGTGGGGGCATTGGCATAGCGTTGAGACCACGTGTGTGCCCACCAGGCGCTCACGTGCAGCCCGACCCGGCACCCTTCGGAATCGATACAGAGGAGAACAATGACCCGGATCGTCATCATCGGCGGCGGCCCCGCAGGATACGAGGCGGCGCTGGTGGCATCCCAGTACGGCGCGACGGTGTCACTGATCGATTCGGACGGGATCGGTGGCGCCTGCGTGCTCTTCGACTGCGTCCCCTCCAAGACCTTCATCGCCTCGACCGGCGTGCGCACCGACATGCGCCGCGCCGCCGACCTGGGCATCGAACTCGACCGTGCCGAGGTGTCGTTGCCGCAGGTGCACGGCCGTGTGAAGAGCCTCGCCCGCGCGCAGTCCTCCGACATCCGCACCAAGCTCGAGGCCGCCGGGGTGAAGCTGTTCTCCGGTTACGGCGAACTCGTCGACGCGCAGCCCGGCATGGCCGCCCATCAGGTGCGCGCCAAGCTGCTGACCGGCGAGGAGAAGGTGCTCGGCGCCGACGTCGTGCTGATCGCCACCGGCGCGAGCCCGCGTGTCCTGCCGGGCGCGGAGTCGGACGGTGAGCGGATCCTCACCTGGCGTCAGCTCTACGACCTCGAGAAGCTTCCCGAGCACCTCGTCGTCGTCGGTTCGGGTGTCACCGGCGCCGAGTTCGTCTCCGCCTACACCGAGGTCGGCGTGCAGGTCACCGTCGTGTCGAGCCGCGACCGGATCCTGCCGCACGAGGACGAGGACGCGGCTCTCGTGCTCGAGGACGTCCTCACCGAGCGCGGTGTGACCCTCGTCAAGCACGCCCGCGCCGACCGGGTCGAACGCACCGAGGACGGCGTCCGCGTGCTCCTCGCCGACGGCCGCATCGTCGAGGGCAGCCATGTGCTGATGACCGTCGGCTCGGTGCCCAACACCCGGGATCTCGGTCTCGACAAGGTCGGGCTCGAACTCGACCGGGGCGGTTACCTTCCCGTCGACCGCGTCTCCCGTACCGCCGTCCCCGGCATCTACGCCGCGGGCGACTGCACCGGACTGCTGCCGCTCGCGTCGGTCGCGGCCATGCAGGGCCGCATCGCGATCTACCACGCGCTCGGCGAAGGCGTGAGCCCCATCAAGCTGAAAACCGTTGCGGCCGCAGTGTTCACGCGTCCCGAGATCGCCGCCGTCGGTGTCAGTCAGGCGACGATCGACAAGGGCGAGGTGCCCGCCCGCACAGTCATGCTCCCGCTCAACACCAACCCGCGCGCCAAGATGTCCGGCCTGCGGCGCGGTTTCGTGAAGATCTTCTGCCGCCCCGCGACCGGTGTGGTCATCGGCGGTGTGGTCGTCGCCCCGACCGCGTCCGAGCTCATCCTTCCCATAGCGTTGGCGGTGCAGAACAACCTGTCGGTCAACGACCTCGCGCAGACCTTCTCGGTCTACCCGTCGCTGAGCGGATCGGTCACCGAGGCCGCCCGCCAGCTGATGCGCCACGACGATCTGGACTAGGCACCGGACGGGGCGGGATTCGCGGCGATCCCGCCCTGCTCAGGCCCAGTCGTAGGTGCGTTCGACCGCCTTGTTCCATTCGCCGAACAGGCGCTCGCGTTCGTCGACCGGCATCGCCGGCTCCCACGTGCGGTCCGCGGTCCAGTTGCGGCGGATGTCCTCCTCGTCCTCCCAGAAGCCGACGGCGAGACCGGCCGCGTAGGCGGCGCCGAGTGCGGTGGTCTCGGAAACGGTGGGTCGTACCACCGGCACACCGAGGATGTCCGACTGGAATTGCATGAGCAGATCGTTGGCGACCATGCCGCCGTCGACCTTGAGGGTGCGCAGGTCGACCCCGGAGTCGGCGTTCATCGCCTCGATGACCTCCCGCGTCTGGTAGGCCGTCGCCTCGAGCGCCGCCCGCGCGAGGTGGCCCTTCTCGACGAAGCGCGTCAGGCCGGCGATGACGCCGCGGGCGTCGGGTCGCCAGCGCGGCGCGAACAATCCCGAGAAGGCCGGCACGAAATACGCCCCGCCGTTGTCGGGGACGCTCGTGGCGAGCGCTTCGATCTCGTCGGCGGACCGGATCAACCCGAGATTGTCGCGCAGCCACTGCACGAGCGAACCGGTCACGGCCACCGAACCTTCGAGGGCGTAGACCGCGGGGGCGTCACCTATGCGATAACAGACGGTGGTGATCAAGCCGTGCTCGCTGCGCACCGGGGTCGTGCCGGTGTTGAGCAGCAGGAAGTTGCCGGTGCCGTAGGTGTTCTTCGCCTCGCCGGGGGACAGGCAGCCCTGGCCGAAGGTCGCGGCCTGCTGGTCGCCGAGGATGCCGGCGACCGGGACCCCGGCGAGCGGTCCGCGCTCGCGGGCGTGCCCGTACACCTCCGACGAACTGCGGATCTCCGGCAGCATCGACTCCGGGATGCCGAGTTCGGCACAGATCGCCGGATCCCACTGCTGTGTCCCGAGATTCATCAGCAGCGTCCGGGAGGCGTTGGTCACATCGGTGATGTGCAGTCCGGGGGGCTGACCCTCGTCGCCGACACCACCGGTGAGATTCCACAGGATCCAGCTGTCGATGGTGCCGAACGCGAGGTCGCCGGCCTCGGCGCGCTCTCGGGCACCGTCGACGTTGTCGAGGATCCACCGCACCTTCGGTCCGGCGAAATAGGTCGACAGCGGTAGTCCGGTGATCTCGCGGTAGCGGTCGGGCCCGGCGTCGCCGGCAAGCTCCTCGACGAGCCTGTCGGTGCGGGTGTCCTGCCAGACGATCGCGTTGTACACCGGTTTTCCGGTGGTGCGGTCCCACACCACCGTGGTCTCGCGCTGGTTCGTCAGGCCGATCGCCGCGACGTCGTTGCGTCGCAGATCCGCTTTGGCGAGTGCTGCGGCGCCCACTTCACGGGTGTTGAGCCACAGCTCTTCCGGGTCGTGTTCGACCCATCCCGACCGCGGGAGGAACTGGCGGTGTTCCTTCTGCGCGAGCGAGACGATGCGCCCGTCGTGGTCGAAGATGATGCACCGGCTGGACGTGGTGCCCTGGTCGATCGCCGCGATGAACTGGTTCACAGGTGATCCTCGGGTGAAGGGGACGGCTCGGTTCGGCAACGCTTCCGCTGCGCGCTGCGGGTCCGAAGCTACTACCCTTGATCGGGATACGTCGACGACTCACGGGAGCAGGTGCGGTGACCAACCAATCGGGTGTGCAACTCCTCGGACCGCAACAGCGCGCCGACGCCTGGCGTCGTCTCGCCACCGAACAGTTCGACGTCGTCGTCATCGGCGGTGGTGTCGTCGGGGCGGGAGCAGCGCTCGACGCCGCAACCCGGGGCCTGCGAGTCGCTCTCGTCGAGGCCCGCGACTTCGCGTCCGGCACGTCGAGCCGGTCGTCGAAGATGTTCCACGGCGGCCTGCGCTATCTCGAACAGCTCGAATTCGGTCTGGTGCGAGAAGCCTTGCGCGAGCGCGAACTCGCATTGACGACCCTGGCCCCGCACCTGGTCAGGCCGTTGAAGTTCCTCTTCCCGCTCACCCATCGGGTGTGGGAGCGGCCCTACGTCGCGGCGGGTATCTTCCTCTACGACCGTCTCGGCGGCGCGAAGTCCGTTCCGGCGCAGAAGCACCTGACCCGCTCGGGCGCCCTGCGGATGGTTCCCGGTCTCAAGCGCAATTCGCTCGTCGGCGGAATCCGCTACTACGACACGGTCGTCGACGACGCCCGGCACACCATGACCGTCGCGCGGACGGCCGCGCACTACGGTGCGGTGGTGCGTACGTCGACGCAGGTCGTCGGTTTCCTGCGCGAGGCCGACCGCGTGTCGGGTGTGCGGGTGCGCGACAGCGAGGACGGTTCGGTCACCGAGGTGCGGGCGCACGCGGTGATCAACGCAACCGGTGTGTGGACCGACGAGATCCAGTCGTTGTCGCGGCAGCGCGGCCGATTCCGGGTCCGCGCGTCGAAGGGCGTGCACATCGTCGTGCCCCGCGACCGGATCGTCAGCGATTCGGCGATCATCCTGCGTACCGAGAAGTCGGTGCTGTTCGTCATCCCGTGGGGCAACCACTGGATCATCGGCACCACCGACACCGACTGGAATCTCGACCTGGCGCACCCGGCAGCGACGAAGGCCGACATCGACTACATCCTCGACCACGTCAACCGCGTACTCGTCGTCCCGCTCACCCACGACGACATCGACGGTGTCTACGCTGGTCTGCGCCCGCTGCTGGCGGGGGAGAGCGACGAGACGTCCAAGCTCTCGCGTGAACACGCCGTCGCGCGGGTGGCGCCGGGGCTCGTGGCGATCGCCGGTGGCAAGTACACGACCTACCGCGTCATGGCCGAGGACGCCGTCGATCTCGCGGCCGAGGACATTCCGGCCCGGATCGCGTCGTCGATCACCGAGAAGGTGCCCCTCGTCGGGGCCGACGGGTACTTCGCGCTGGTCAACCAGACCATGCATCTCGCCGAGCAGTACGGTCTGCATCCCTACCGCGTCAAGCATCTGCTCGACCGCTACGGCTCCCTCGTCGAGGACGTGCTGAGCCTCGCGAAGGGCCGGCCCGAGTTGCTCGAACCGCTGACCGATGCCCCCCAGTACCTGCAGGTCGAGATGGTCTACGGCGCTGCGGCCGAAGGAGCCCTACATCTCGAGGACCTCCTGGCGCGCCGGACCCGGATCTCGATCGAATACCCGCACCGCGGGCTGCACTGTGCGGAGCAGACGGCCCGGCTGGTCGCTCCGGTCCTCGGCTGGGACGACGCGACGATCGACCGGGAGGTCGCGACCTACCGGGCGCGCGTCGAGGCGGAGATCGAGTCGCAGAACCGACCCGACGACGAATCCGCGGACGCGCTCCGGGCAGCGGCCCCGGAGGCCCGGCCGGAGATCCTCGAACCGGTGCCCATCACGTAGCCGCGGGCGGTTCGTGACGGGTGTCGGTGCGTGAGCACCGCCTTCGCGGCGGTCGGTGCGTGACACCGCCTTCGCGGCGGTCAGTGCGTGAGCACGACCTTCACGACGACCACGACCGTCGCGATCAGAGCCACCCCCACCGCGGCCGCCACGGTCCGGTGGGTCGGGCTGCGATTCTGTAACCGGCGCACGACGAATACGGTCGAGCCGATACGGATCAGCACGGCGACCTCGGCGAGGATGTGGGCCGTCCGGGGCTCGAGCCAGCCGACCCAGGCCGTGGCGAGCACGAGACAGGGCAATACCGCCGACGACAGGATGGGAACGGAGTCGCGGAGTTCCTCGATGCGTTCGCTGCGCGTGAGTTGAGCACCCGAACGAACGGACTGAGCGACCGACTCCGCGAAGACATGGGCGATGAACGTCGAGAGTGCGGTGCCGATCACGATCGCGATCCCGATGTACTCGGGCGAGGTCGTGATGGGGACGAGCGCGGCCAGCACCAGGATGTTGCCGTAGACGTAGGCGCTGATGCGGGAGGCCGCCGACTCCGGGGACAGAGGGCGGCGCCGTCCGGACGACAGGTACGAGGGCGTGGACACCTCGCTAGCGTGACACAGAACGCCCTCGTCGACGCCGCTACCGGAAGGGTGCGTCAGGGTGAAACAGAAGTGGGACGGTGGCGATCCGTCACCTTCGGGCTGTAGTGCATCCGCGGGTGGTAGCGGTATCGCCACGGAACGAGTTTCGTGCCGAGTCCGATGGCGCGACCGACGAGAGCGTGCGGTGCCGCCTCCGGTCGGCTCCATCGGTAGCCGAGCAGCTCGCGCACCGGCGGGTCGTACAACCCGACGGTGAGCCACAGGAAACCGGCCGTCACCAGCGGGCGGATCAACTTCCACACCTCTTCGGGGAACCACCGCAGGAAGGGCGGACGGTCGAGATTCGACAGGTCGAGTACGTCTCGGGTGGCCTTGTTGTCCTCGAGCACGGTGCGGCACCGCGGTCCCAGTACTCGAGGAAGTCCTCCCAGGATGCGGGGACCGAGTGCATCGGCATGCCGTACAGCCGGTACCACTGCACGTGCTCGTCGAACAGGCGGTGCTTCTGTTCGAGGGTGAGCGGGCCGTCGAACCACTCGATGGAGACGACGAGGCTGTAGAAGAAGGTCGCGTGCGCCCAGTAGAAGGTGTCGGGGTCGAGTGTGTGGTACCTGCGGCCCTTCTTGTCGATCCCCTTGATGGTGTTGTGGTAGCCGCGCACCTTCGCTGCGGTCTCCGGGGCGCGGGGACCGTCGAAGACGACGCCGTAGATCGGGTACAGCGATCGGTAGAGCCGTTCCCCCCGTTCGTCGAAGAACTTCGAGTGCTCCTCGACCCCGGCGCCGAGTCCGGGATGCATGTTCTGCATCGACCCCGCCCACGGCCGAAGAGCATGCCGCGCCGGCCGCCGAAGTATCGCCAGGTCAACGAATCGGGGCCCAGGGGTTCCGGTGGTTCCGGCCGCGCAGGGCGCGGTGCCGCGTGGTGCGACGACTCGGCGGTGTCCGGCCCGACGGACCCCTGACTACGCATGTTGTCAGGGGTCCGTCGGGCATGCAGTCAACGACGGGAAGCGACAAGGTGGACACCACGCGCCGCAGCTGGGCGGGCGTCGGCATCGACGAACGCCGTCGGCTGCGCAGGGAACGCCTCCTCGCGGTGGGCGTCGACCTGCTCGGACCGCCCGACGGCGCGGCAGCGAACGTCAGGGCCGTGTGCCGGGCCGCCGAACTCACCGAACGGTACTTCTACGAGAGCTTCACCGACCGCGACACCTTCGTCCGCGAGGTCTACGACCACGTCGCCGACCGCGCCCGCGACGCGCTGACCGAGGCGGTACTGTCCGCCCCCACCCTCGGCCGGGCCGAGGCCGCGGTGCGGGCGTTCGTCGAGCTCATGGTTGACGACCCCGCGAAGGGACGCGTGCTCCTCCTCGCCCCGCTGCGCGAACCCACAATCAGTCGGCGCGGTATCGAACTCGCCCCGGCCTGCGTCGCGCTGGTCCGCGACCAACTACCCCCCGGGTGGCGACGAGGGACAGCGCCACATGGTGGCCGTGGGTGCCGTCGGCGCCCTCACCAGCCTGTTCATGAGGTACCTCGAAGGCGACCTCGCCGTGTCGCGAGACACCCTCGTCCGGCACTGCGTCGCGCTCGTCGAGGACGTCGGCAGGGCGGCGTGTATACAGGGCGATCAGGGCGGGGATCCTTCCGGGCGCGGCTGACATCGCGGGCACCGGTAGACCACCCGCTCGGGATCGGTCGCGGTGCCGATCTCGCCGAACCGGATCGGGGTATGGCAGCGTCTGCACGGCTTCCCGCGACGCCCGTAGACCCACAGATTGCGGCCCGGACGACGGTCGCCGGTGGTGATACGGGTCGTCCGGTCGCGGTTCGCGACCAGCAACCGATGCGTGAGGTCGACCCACGCAGCGGGATCCCCGGCCTGCGCGACCGGGGTCCACGGATCGACGCCCCGCAGGAAGCACAATTCGGAGCGGTACACGTTCCCGACGCCGGCCATGATGCGCTGATCGAGCAGGGCCACCCCGATCGGACGGTCCGGGTCGCGCACGAGATTCGCCGCCGCACGCTCGGGATCCCAATCGGGACCGAGCAGATCCGGCCCGAGATGGCCCACGGCGTCGTCCTCCCGGTCACGGGCGAGCACCTCGACGATGCCGAGTTCGAAACCCACCGCCTGCACGTCCTCGGTGCCGAGCACGATGCGCGCCTTGTATCCGGGCTTGCGCCACCGTGTTCCGCGCGGATAGACGTGCCATTCGCCTTCCATCTTCAGGTGCGAATGGATCGAGACGTCGGCGACGCGGACGAGTAGGTGCTTGCCCCGCGAGACCACTTCGTCGACCGTGCACCCGGTGAAATCGGCCGTGGCGAAACGCGGAACACGGAAGTCCGTCTCTGTGAGCACCTTTCCCTCCAGTGCCGTTCGGAGGCGGTACGCGGCGCGGAACACGGTGTCTCCCTCGGGCACGTCAGAACCTCAGCCGGTAGCCGCGCGGGGTCGCCGAGAATCCCGCTTCGGCAAGATATCCGGCGAACTCGTGCCCATGGATCGTCTCACCGTCGACCTTCTCGACGACGATCTTGTCGACACCACCGCGTTTGACGCTCGCAGCGAGCGACGCGCATGCGCTGCGCAACCGGCCCGGATCGTCGTCGAAGGTGAGCAGCGTGCGTCCGCCGCGTTCGACGAACAGCACGAGCGCCCCGTCGACGAGCACCACGAGTCCACCGGCCTTGCGGCCCGGCCGGTGCCGCGGCGCGTCGTCGTCGGCCGACGACTTCGGCCACGGCAGTGCCGCACCGTACGGGTTGGCCGGATCGCACGCCGCGAGGGTGACGGCCGCGGTCTCCGAGTGCCGGCCCTCGATCGAATCCGAGAACGACCGGAGACGGTCGACGACCGACGGTGTCGAGAACTGCGCTCCGCCCAGCGAATCGACGAAGTAACCGCGGCGGCACCGGCCCGTCTCCTCGAACCGGCTGAGCACCTTGTACATCGTCGCGAATCCGCCGGGCACACCCTCGCCGACGACGACACCGCGGGTGACCACGCCGTACCGCTCGAGCAGCAGCTCGGCGGTGGTGTGTGCGCGGACCGTCGCGTCGGTCTCGCGTTCGGGCAGCATCGACCAGCGCCCGCTCACGGTCGGTGGCCCGGTGCGGCTCGGCAGCGTGGGCCGGGCCCGGTACATCCGGGCGCGCGGCGCCCGGCGCGGGGTGCGGTGGGCGGGCTTGGCACGGGAGGTGTCGCCGATCAGGGCGCGCAGCGGGGCGAGGGTGTCGCCCGCGATATGCCCGCTCCACACCAGCTCCCACAGGGCGTCGGCGACCGTCGTGTCGCTCGCCGTGGTGTGGAGGACGGTGACGGCGTCGACGAGTTGCCGGAAGAAGTACGCGCCGCCGGCCGAGAGCGACTCGAGGATCGCCCGGTGCACCGGCCCCAGCTCGATGTCGTCGACCGGAGCGAGGCTCGCCGGGGCCAGATCGGCCGGATGCAGTGCCACCCAGCCGTCCTTCCCGGAGATGGACCCGGCACCCGACCACAGGACCTCACCGGTCGTGGTGAGTTCGTCGAGCATCGTCGGGGTGTAGTCGCGCACGCGGGGAGCGAGGATCAGCGGTTCGAGGGCGCTCGCGGGCACCGGTACCCCGGCGAGTTGTTCGACGACGGTGAGGACACCGTCGATGCCGTAGAGCGCACTCGTGCCCGGGCCGGTGCCGAGGTGGTGCCAGTCGGGCAGGAATCGTCCGAGGGTCGTGGTGCTGACGGGTTCGACGTCCTGCCGGGCGGCGGCGAGCGACCGGCGCCGCAGCCTTCGGAGCACCTCCGTGTCGCACCATTCCGATCCGCTCGCACCCGGGCGGAATTCGCCTGCCGTGACGCGCTTCTCGGACGCGAGCCGGCCGAGGACGGATTCGACGACCGCCGTGCCCAGTCCGAACCGGGCGGCGGCCTGCGCGGTGGTGAACGGGCCGTGGGTGCGGGCGTGCCGGGCGATCAGATCGCCGAGCGGGTCGGGGACCGGTTCGACGAACACCGTCGGGACCCCGATCGGCAGGGGCACGCCCAGCGCGTCGCGCAGGCGTGAGGCGTCCTCGACCGCCGCCCATCGGTGCTCACCCGCGTACGAGACACGCAACGCGCGGCGTTGCGCTTCGAGATCCTCGATCCAGGACGTCGGGTCGTCGGTGGTGCGCTCGCGCAGCTCGGCCTCGGTGAGCGGACCGAGCAGACGCAGCAGATCGGCGACGCCCTCGGCGTCGCGTGCGCGTCGCTGCGGGGTCAGGCGTTGCAGTTCGTGCTCGGCCTCGGTGATGACGTCGGCGTCGAGCAGTTCGCGCAGCTCGACCCGGCCGAGAAGTTCGGCGAGCAGCGTCGAGTCGAGCGACAGTGCCGCGGCCCGACGTTCGGCGAGCGGGCTGTCGCCCTCGTACAGGAACTCACCCACATAGGAGAACAGCAGCAACGTCGCGAACGGTGAGGCCGTGGGGGTCTCGACCTCCACCAGCCGGATCTTGCGCTGGGCGATGCTGCCGAGCAGGTCGCGCAGAGCAGGCAGGTCGTAGACGTCCTGCAGGCACTCGCGCACCGTCTCGAGCAGGATCGGGAAGTCGGGAAAGCGGCGAGCGACGTCGAGCAGTTGCGCCGATCGTTGGCGCTGCTGCCACAGCGGGGCGCGCTTGCCCGGGTTGCGGCGGGGCAGGAGCAGGGCCCGCGCCGCGCACTCCCGGAAGCGGGACGCGAACAACGCGGAGCCGCCGACCTGTTCGGTGACGATGTCGTCGATCTCCTCGGTGTCGAAGACGAAGATCTCCGAGCCGGGCGGGGCGTCGTCGGTGTCGGGCAGTCGGACGATGATGCCGTCGTCGGACGGGGTGGGGTGCGATTCGATGCCGTAGCGTTCGAGCAGCCGCGCGCCCACCGCGAGCGCCCACGGTGCGTGCACTCGCAACCCGAACGGCGAGTGCAGCACCAGCCGCCAGTCGCCGAGTTCGTCGCGGAACCGTTCGACGACGAGTGTTCGGTCGGTGGGCAGGTGACCGGTGGCGGTGCGCTGCTCGTCGAGCAGACGGATGAGATTTCCGGTGGCGTAGTCGTCGAGACCACCTTTGCGGCAGCGGGTCTCGGCGTCCTCCGGCGAGGCGTGGCCCATCTCGCGCAGGAATGCGCCGAGCGCGGCACCGAGTTCGGCGGGTCGACCCTGACTGTCGCCGTGCCAGAAGGGCAACCGGCCGGGCCGGCCGTAGGCGGGGGAGACCAGCACCCGGTCGAAGGTGATCTCCTCGATCCGCCAGCTGGTGGCACCGAGCGCGAAGACGTCACCCACTCGCGACTCGTAGACCATCTCCTCGTCGAGTTCGCCCACCCGCGTGTTCTTCTCGCCGACCATGTACACGGTGAACAGGCCGCGGTCGGGGATCGTGCCGCCGGAGGTGACGGCGAGCCGTTGGGCGCCGGGCCTGCCGATGAGGGTGCCGGCCGTGCGGTCCCATACCACCCGGGGACGGAGCTCGGCGAACTCGTCGGACGGATAGCGGCCGGCGAGCAGGTCGAGGACGGATTCGTAGACGCCGCGGGAGAGCGTCGCGAACGATCCGCTGCGCCGCACCGTGTCGAACCAGTCGTCGACGTCGACGGGTTCGAGGGCCGTGGCCGCGACCGTCTGCTGGGCGAGCACGTCCAGTGGATTCGCCGGGACCTGCAGCGCCTCGATGTGTCCCTCGACCATCCGCTCGACGGTCACCGCGCAGTGCACGAGATCGGTGCGGTGCTTGGGGAACAGCACGCCGCGTGAGGTCTCGCCCACCTGGTGCCCGGCGCGACCGACGCGCTGCAGACCGCTGGCCACCGAGGGCGGAGCCTCGACCTGGATCACGAGATCGACCGCACCCATGTCGATGCCGAGTTCGAGACTCGACGTCGCCACCACGCACCGCAACCGGCCCGACTTGAGATCGTCCTCGATCAGAGCGCGCTGGTCCTTGCTCACCGACCCGTGGTGGGCGCGAGCGAGCACGGGTGCAGCGCCGGCGGTGGTCTCGGTGGGCGATCCGAGCTGCGAAGGCGGTGCGCCCTCGCGGTCCACCTGCTCGCCGAGGCGTTCGGCCTGGATCTCGTTGAGCCGGGCGGTGAGACGTTCGGACAGTCGCCGGGAATTGGCGAACACGATCGTCGACCGGTGCTCGGTGATGAGATCGACGATCTGCTCCTCGACGTGCGGCCAGATCGACCCGGCCTGCGGTGTGGGTGAGAACGATTCCTCGTCGGGCTCGGAAACCCCGAGTTCGGTCATGTCCTCGACCGGTACGCGCACCGCGAGATCCCACGTCTTCGCCGAGGGCGGCGCGACGATCCGGATGGGGGCGGAACCGGCGAGGAACCGGCCGACCTCCTCGTGCGGTCGCACGGTGGCCGACAACCCGATGCGTTGGGCCGGCGCGCGCAGGAGCTGGTCGAGACGCTCGAGCGACAGCGCGAGATGCGCCCCGCGTTTCGTCCCCGCCACCGCGTGGACCTCGTCGACGATCACCGTCTCGACACCGACGAGGTTCTCCCGCGCGGACGAGGTGAGCATGAGGAAGAGCGACTCGGGCGTCGTGATGAGGATGTCCGGTGGCGTGCGCGCCATGGCGCGACGATCGGCCTGGGAGGTGTCGCCGGAACGCACACCGACGGTGATGTCGGGTGGCGTCAGACCGAGCCGTTTCGCGGTCTGGGTGATGCCGACGAGCGGAGACCGCAGGTTGCGCTCGACGTCGACGGCGAGGGCCTTGAGCGGCGAGACGTACAGCACGCGGGTGCGGTGCTCGCGCGCGGCGTGCTCGTCGGCCGGGGTGGACGAGAGCCGGTCGAGCGACCACAGGAACGCCGACAGGGTCTTGCCCGAGCCGGTGGGGGCGACGACGAGCGTGTGGGCTCCCGAGGAGATCGAATCCCACGCGCCGAGCTGGGCCGGGGTCGGGGACTCGAACGCCCCGGCGAACCACGCCCGGGTCGGCGCGGAGAAACGATCGAGGATGTCGGTCACCATCCCATCGTCTACCCGCCGACCGACACACTCAGTCGCCGCACGTGAACCCACTCAGTCGCCGCACGTGAACCCGCTCAGTCGTCGTACGCGAACCGGGCGATCTGCCGGCAGTGATCGTCGGCCCAGGAGTTGCGGCCGCCGCGCATCAGTTCCGTCACGAGCGCCCGCGCCGGGGCCCGCCACGGCAGCGCCTCGAACTGCTCCCGCGCGGCGGGTTCGTCGCTCCACACCACGGACACCACGGAGCCCTCGTCGATGAAGGAGAGGCCGGGGGAGTCCGCCGCGAGCTGCTCGCGGGTCGAACCCGACGCCTTCTCCAGCTCGGCCCCCGACACACGGACGTAGCCGGCGAGGCTCCGCTGCCCGTCGGAGAGGTCGAGGAACATCCCTGCGACCGCCATGTTGCCGGCGTGCACCGACACCAGCGGCTTCCGCGGGTCGTCCGGCTCGCCGGCGGGAAGACACACGACGGACCAGTACTCGCATTCGCTCATGCGGGCGTTGGGCACGATCGACGACACGACGTCGCGGAGCCAGGCCGTGACGGAGCCGAACTCGGGATACTGTTCGAGCTCGCGGTACTTGGTCTCGCGCAGCGGCAGGGCGGTCGTTGACGGGGGCACACGGGTGTTCACGCGACGATTATGACCGCAGCCGATGTGGTGTGGGTCATCAGATCACCACGCCGGGATTCAGGATCGCGTTCGGGTCGAGCGCGGCTTTGATCCGCTCGGTCAACGCCATCACGTCCGGTCCCACCTGATCGGGTAGCCAGGCCTTCTTGAGCCGGCCGACACCGTGTTCACCGGTGATGGTGCCGCCGAGTTCGATCGCGAGATCCATGATCTTCCCGAAGACCGTCTGCGCCCGCGCCGTCATGTCCTCGTCGGCGGGGTCGTAGACGATCAGCGGGTGGGTGTTGCCGTCCCCGGCGTGGGCGATCACGGCGACGGTGACGTCGTGTCGGGTTGCGAGATCGGCGATTCTGCTCACCAGTTCCGGCAGTGCGGGGATCGGCACCCCGACGTCCTCGAGCAACAGGCTGCCGGTGCGCTCGACGGCCGGGATCGCCATGCGGCGGGCGACGGTGAACGCCTCACCCTCCTCGGGGTCGTCGGTCGCGAAGACGTCGTCGGCGCCGGCCTCGCGGCAGGCCCGCACCATGATCTCGATCTCCTCCGCGGACGCGTTGCCGGGTGCGTCGGAGCGTGCGATGAGCATGGCCTCGGCGGTGCGGTCGAGTCCCATGCGCAGCATGTCCTCCACCGCCCCGATCGACGCCCTGTCCATGAATTCGAGCATCGCCGGTCGCAGGACCGCGGTGATCGCGACGACCGCGTCGGCGGCGGCCTGCACGGTGGCGAAGGTCGCGACCATCGTGGACGCCGGTGGCGGCGGTGGGACGAGGCGCAAGGTCACCTCGGTGATGACCCCGAGAGTGCCCTCGCTGCCGACGAACAGCTTCGTCAGCGACAGGCCCGCGACGTCCTTGACCCGCGGACCACCGAGCCGCACCGCGGTACCGTCGGCGAGGACCACCTCGAGTCCGAGCACGTAGTCGGTCGTCACCCCGTACTTCACGCAGCACAGCCCACCGGCATTGGTGGCCGCGTTGCCGCCGATCGTGCAGATCTCGAACGACGACGGATCCGGTGGATACCAGAGTCCGTGTTCGGCCGCGGCCTGCTTCACCTCGACGTTGAGCAGACCGGGCTGGACGACGGCGGTGCGGGTCGCGGTGTCGACGGTGATCGCCCGCATCTTCTCGGTGCTGAGCACGATCCCGTCGGCGAGCCCGCCGGACCCGCCGGACAGACTCGTGCCGGCACCGCGGGGCACTACCGGCACCCGGTGGGCGTTCGCCCACCGCAGTGTCGCCTGCACGTCCGCGGTGGATGTGGCCCGTACGAGCGCGAGGGGAACCGCGGCGTCCGGGTCCTGCGCCCGGTCCTGCCGGTAGCCGGCGAGGATGTCGGGATCGATGATCAGTGCGCCGGCGGGCAGCTGCCCGCGGAGTTCGTCGAGCAGGTTCCCTGGATACACGCCCCAGGTCTACCACAGGATGTGTCACAGGCCACAGATCCTCTGATTGGGTGAAGTGTCGTCGGGTACCCCTTCCGCAGGACACGGAAAGGAGAAGACGATGCCGAATCCGTCGATCAAGAACGAGAAGATGTACGAGGACCTGCGCGAGGACGGTGCCTCCAAGGAGAAGGCGGCCCGGATCTCCAACGCGGCTGCGAACGAGGGTAAGTCGCAGGTCGGGAAGAAGGGTGGCAAGTCCGGCTCCTACGACGACTGGACGGTCGACGACCTGAAGAAGCGTGCGAAGGAACTGGGCATGACCGGTTACTCCGACATGAAGAAGGACGAACTGATCGACGCACTGCGCAACCATTAGCCAGCCGCCCGGACCCCCGAGTTCGGGATCAGCCGAATTCGACACCCTGGGCGAGGGGCAGCTCCGTCGAGTAGTTGACGGTGTTCGTCGCCCGCCGCATGTATGCCTTCCACGCATCCGATCCGGATTCGCGCCCGCCACCGGTGTGCTTCTCCCCGCCGAAGGCGCCGCCGATCTCGGCCCCCGAGGTGCCGATATTGACATTCGCGATGCCGCAGTCGGATCGGGCGAGGAACAATTCGGCCTCGCGCTGGTCGAGCGTGAATATCGCCGACGACAGGCCCTGTGGTACACCGTTGTGCAAGGCGATCGCCTCGTCGAGGTCGTCGTAGTCGAGGACGTACAGGATCGGGGCGAAGGTCTCCTCGCGCACCACCTCGGTCTGCGCCGGCATCCGGACCAGTGCGGGGGAGACGTACACGCCACCACCGGTGACCTCCACCCGTTCGCCGCCGACGACGAGCGTGCCCCCGTCGGTCTGCGCGCGGTCGAGCGCCGCGGTCATCGCCTCGTAGGACCGTTCGGAGATGAGCGGACCCACGAGGACACCCTCGTCCAGCGGATTCCCCACCCGCAGACGCGAGTACGCCTTCGCGATGCGCTCGACGAACTCGTCGGCGATCGATCGGTGCACGATCAGCCGGCGCAGGCTGGTGCAGCGCTGGCCCGCCGTGCCGGCTGCGGCGAACACGACGCCCCGGACGGCGAGGTCCTGATCGGCGGACGGAGCGACGATCGCCGCGTTGTTGCCGCCGAGTTCGAGCAGGCAGCGACCGAACCTCGCCGCGACCCGCGGCCCGACGATCCGCCCCATCCGGGTGGAGCCGGTCGCACTCACCAGGGCGATACGGGGATCGTCGACGAGCGCCTCACCCACCCTGTGGTCGCCGAGGAGCAGGTGATGGAGACCGCCGGGGGCGCCGACGTCGGCGGCGGCGCGGCGCAGCAGCGCGTCGCAGGCGAGCGCGGTGAGCGGGGTGGTCTCCGACGGCTTCCACACCACCGAATCGCCGCACACCAGCGCGATCGCGGTGTTCCACGACCACACGGCCACGGGGAAGTTGAACGCGGAGATCACGCCCACCACGCCGAGCGGATGCCAGATCTCCATGAGCCGGTGCCCGGGGCGCTCGGACGGCATCGTCCGCCCGTAGAGCTGCCGCGACAGACCGACGGCGAACTCGCAGACGTCGATCATCTCCTGCACCTCGCCCGCGGCCTCCGACGGGATCTTCCCGGCCTCGAGGGTGACGAGTTCGGCGAGATGCGACTTGTGTTCGACGAGAAGTTCCCCGAGCCGTCGCACCACGCGGCCGCGCACCGGAGCGGGGACGTCGCGCCACTGTTCGAAGGCCCGTGCCGCCGCGGTGATCGTCGCATCGACCTCGGTGGCCGAGTGGACGGGTACGTGCCCGAGCACGCTGCCGTCGATCGGGCTGGTCACCGCGAGTGTCACGCCGGCGGGCAGGGCGCTGTCGGGCACGGCGTCGGCGCCGCACTGCCTCAGCGCGGTCGCCGCGCGGTCGGCGAGATCGGTGGTCGCATTCATCGGTGAGCTCCTTTGCTGCTCGGATACCCTGCGCTGGTGCCCGAATCCTCGAGAAACGACTCGTCGAAGGAGTCGCTGGACGACATCGATCGGATGTTGCTGCGCGAACTGGTCGCCGACGGTCGCGCGACACTCGCGGCGCTCGCCGAGAAGGCAGGGCTGTCCGTCTCGGCCGTGCAGTCGCGGGTGCGCCGGCTCGAAGCGCGCAGCGTGATCCGCGGATACAGTGCGCGCGTCGATCCCGAAGCGCTCGGGCTGATGCTGTCGGCGTTCGTGGCGATCACCCCTCTCGATCCGTCGCAACCCGACGACGCGCCGGCCCGCCTCCGGCACATCTCCGCGATCGAATCGTGTCATTCGGTGGCAGGCGACGAAAGCTACATCCTCCTCGTGCGTGTCGAGTCTCCTCGCGCTCTCGAGCGGTTGCTGCAGGAGATCCGGGCGACCGCCGATGTCGCCACCCGCAGCACCGTCGTTCTGCAAACATTTTACGAACGATAGGCCTCTGCGCCGTAAATGTTGCTGTGATACCGGGTTTGTCCCGTTGGGTCTCGCGTACGGTGGGGTCATGAGCGCTGCATTCCGAAACCCGGACGGTGCCGAGAACCTCGCCCCCGACCGGGTACACAGCATCCTCGGCCGGCACATGCTCGCCGACGGTTTCGACCTCGTCCTCGATCTCGACCGCTCCCGCGGAGTCCGCCTCGTCGACGCCCGGGACGGAACGACCTATCTCGACATGTTCGGGTTCTTCGCGTCGTCCACGCTCGGGATGAACCATCCCGCGCTGACCGATCCGGAGGCAGCGCACGAACTCGGCGCCGTCGCGGCGAACAAGCCCAGCAACTCCGACATCTACACCGTGCCCATGGCACGCTTCGTCGAGACCTTCGTGCGCGTCCTCGGCGACCCGGCGCTCCCGCACCTGTTCTTCGTCGACGGCGGCGGGCTCGCCGTGGAGAACGCGCTCAAGGTGGCGTTCGACTGGAAGAGCCGCCTCAACGAGTCCCGCGGTCTGTCCGCCCACCCGGGCGGTTCGGTGCTGCACCTGACCGGGGCCTTCCACGGCCGCACCGGGTACACCCTGTCGCTGACCAACACCGATCCGGTCAAGACCGATCGGTTCCCCAAGTTCGACTGGCCGCGGATCGACGCGCCCTATCTTGTCGAGGGCCGTGATGTCGCCGCGACCGAGGAGAAGGCCCTCGAGCAGGCCCGACGAGCCTTCGCCGAACGCGCCCACGACATCGCATGCTTCATCGCCGAACCGATCCAGGGGGAAGGCGGCGACCACCACTTCCGTCCCGAGTTCTTCCGGGCGATCGCGCAGCTGTGCCGGGAGAACGACGCCCTGCTGATCTTCGACGAGGTGCAGACCGGCGCCGGCACGACCGGCACCGCATGGGCCTACCAGCAGCTCGGCGTCACCCCCGACATCGTCGCCTTCGGCAAGAAGACTCAGGTGTGCGGGATCATGGCCGGCGAACGTATCGACGAGGTGCCCGACAACGTGTTCGCCGTGAGTTCGCGGATCAACTCGACGTGGGGCGGCAATCTCACCGACATGGTGCGGGCCCGTCGCATCCTCGAGGTCGTCGAGCACGACCGGCTGATTGACCGCGCCCGGTTGAGCGGAGCGCACCTGCTGTCGGGGTTGCAGCAGATCGCCGCGCGACGACCGGTCGTCACCGAGCCGCGGGGACGCGGACTGATGTGCGCGGTCGATCTCCCGACTCCGGAGATCCGCGACGAGGTGCTGAGACGGCTGTACCGCGACGAGCACGTCCTCGTGATCGGGACGGGCACGCGTGGCATCCGCTTCCGGCCACCGCTCGTCGTCACCACCCACGAGCTCGACGAGACCGTCGCCGCACTCGACAGGGTGACCTCGCAGTACGAATGACGGGGCGGGTCCCCCTGTTCGCGGCCGGACGACGGTAGCTTGTCGGATATGGCCGATGCACTGGACGAGACCGTAACCGGCGGCGAATCCTTCGCGATTCCGTCGCTGGTCAACCTGAGGGACATCGGCGGTTGCCGGAGTTCGTTCGGCGGCGTGGTCCGCACCGGGGTGGTCTTCCGCTCCACGGACCTCAGCCGCCTGACCGACACCGACGTCGAGACCCTCGAGGCCCTGAGCATCGCGACGGTTTTCGACCTGCGCACGCTCGAGGAACAGCAGCGCCGTCCCGATCGTGTCCCCGACGGTGCCCGGCACCTCGGGCTCGACGTCCTCGCCGACCGGCAGAGCGGATCGATCGCGGCCGCGCTGCCGGAACTCGTATCCAACCCGGAGCTGGTGGCGCAGACACTCGGGGACGGTCGTGCTGTCGAGTACCTGCGGCAGAGCTACCGCGAGTTCGTCACGTTGCCGAGTGCCGTGGCGTCGTACCGGACCCTGGCGAGCACCGTCGCCCACGGAGACGTTCCAGGGCTCGTGCACTGCAGTGCCGGCAAGGACCGCACCGGCTGGGCGGCGGCCTCGCTGCTCCTGTTCGCCGGCGCCGACCAGGAAGCCGTCTTCGCCGACTACCTGCGCACGAACGACGAACTGCTCCCGTATTTCGACGACTTCTTCGCCCGGTTCGCATCGCTCGGCGGCGATCCGGAACTGATCACACCCCTGCTCGGTGTGCGTCGCGAGTACCTCGAGGTGGCGATCGAGGAGGCGCTGTCGCGCTACGGAACCATCGAGCAGTACTTCGCTGCCGGACTCGGTCTCGACGACGACACCCTGCAGTCCCTGCGGATCCGGCTCGTCGATTCGAACGTGACCGCCTGACCGTCACCTCGGCGCCGGCGTGCTCAGGGTCGGCACGGGGACCGGACCGTAGCGTCGCCACCGCGGTCCGGGTGCGTAGGAGCGCAGCTCGTCGACTCGGCGTGCGACAGCGTCGGGATCGGCGAGTTCGGCACGGGCGTCGGGGTCGCGGAGATAGTGGTCGAGCACGGCGTCGAGGAGTTCGGGAGCGATCTCGAACCGGCGCCGGTCGATGCGGGCAGTGTGCCCGGGGCGGCGCCGGGATGAGGGACGTAGGTCGCCGTCCTTGCGGTCGTCGATGATCCGCCACGGCAGTGGAACCCGCGAACTCGTGGTGGCGCCACGCGCCGGTAGGGCCGGCACGACGACATAGAGGGGATCGGCCAGTACTCCGGACGCCGTTGCCTCCCAGGGGATCCAGGTGTCCGTGGCGTGATCGCTGAAGCGGATTCCCTCGGCGGAGAGTGTGATGTAACCGGGGCGTAGTTTGTGTCGGACGATGAGGAAGCAGTAGCCGACCTGCCACGCGCAGGCGAGGACGGCCAGGACGACGTTGATGTCCAGCCGCTGTTCGTCGGGCTCGCCCGTCAGCCAGATGAGCCCGAGGAGCATGAGCGTGAACGCTCCGATCTGGACGAAAGCGATCCGGAACACCCAGGACGACTGCCGCAGAACCAGCGCCGGTGCCGTGGATCCGGTGTCCGCCGTGATGTGGTCCGCCTTCGTGCGAGGGCTGTACATGAGGAAGCCGAGCACCGGATACATGAGGATCGTGGCGCTCAGCGCCAGGATCACAGGCCAGCCCCTGGGCAGTTCGAGGGGAGCCCCCTGTGCTGCCTGCTCGATCAACACTGCCGGGACGAGCAGCAGGAAGACGAGACCGACGATTCCGGTCCCGAGAACGACGAAAGGGGCACGCGAGTCGCCGTAGGTGCGGAGACCGTGGTCGTCAGAAGATGGCATCGAATGCTCCTCGTCCCAGCCTGGCCAATCCTCCGATGGAGGCACCGGCGAGTTCTTTGGTTGCGCTTGCAGCACTTCCGACTTCGGCCAGGCCAGCGCTGAAGGATCCACCGATCGATTTCGTGCTCGACTCGTAGAGATTGTCGACCGCGCCGGAGGTGAAGATTCCGGTGACCGTCCCTGCTGCTGCGCCGACCACCGCTCCGAACGCCGTGCCGGCGCCCGGAACGATCGACCCGACCATCGCACCTGCCGCGGAACCGGCGGCTATCGATGCTCCGAGACCGAGGCCGTTGGATACCACGGCCTGTTCGAGGGACTCACCACCCGCGAAATAGTCGAGCCCGACACCGGCGACGAGACCTATGGTCCCCGCGGCCCGGCCGGCGGTCCGGGACATCGATGCCATGTCGTCGAGGCGTCCGGTGGTCGCCACCAGATCGTCGAGTGGTTCCCGCGCAGAACCGAACAGACGTCGTAACTCGTCGTAGGGTGTGTCCGGCGAAAGCGAGAGAAATCGCTCCATCTCACGGATCGCCTCGGTCTGGAGGTGCTGCTGCATGGTGAGGAGGTCCGCGATCCTGCCTTGCAGGTTCTTGTCGACGTAGTCGAGCGCGGTGCTCACGAGGAAGGACGCGGACCACGGGTGTCCGGTCCAGGTGTTCGTGGCGGTTGCGACTGCGACGGACCAGCGAGCGTGCACCGCCTCGGCGGCGTCACTCGCTTCTTGATATGCCGAGGTCCTCCGGAAAGCGGCTTCGTCGTCACCCGGGGGAGGATTACCGATCGTGTTGCATACGACCGGCAATCCCGCGGCCAAGGCACGAGCGCGGATGTCGGCCATGTCGGACAGGGCGCGCGACAGTTCGCCCGCCAGGCCCGCGAAGACATCGGCGGTCTTCGATGTCCGCGCGTGGAAATCGTCGATGGCGTGGACGTGCTCGCTCGACCTGCCGAGATAGGTCTCGGAAGCGTCGCCCTCCCAAGCGTCGTCGGCGATGCGGCGCGCCCGGGCCGCGGCGTCGGCGACGTTCCCGATCGTGGTGCCCAGCGTCGTGCGGATCCAGTCCTCGACCCGTCGGATATCGGTGGGGTTGCCGGCGATGAAGGTGTCGATCGGCACGGTCACTCCGACCAGGTCCGGACGAGCGCGGCGGCGGCCTCGTCGTCGGCTTCCCGGTACGTCTGCGCTGTGGTCGTCAGCAGGCCACCCGTTCCGCCGAGCACCTCGACCATGCCGGCGAGGTCGGTGACGATCTGCGCCAGCATGCCGGTGAGCGGACCGGTCGCGAGACCCGCGTCCACACTCGTGGGGCAGGTGTCGACGAGATCCGCGGTGTCGGTGGCCGCACCCGTGTAGATGCCTGCGGCCCGATCGAGTTCGTCGGGATCGACGTACAGGCTCATCTCGCGTCTCCGGAGGCCGGGTGCCGACGTTCCGCTTCGGGTATCGGGACGTCGAGCAGCAGCGAATCCCACGGCTGTGCCTCCCGCAGTCGCGGGAGCATGTGCGTGGGCAGCACCAGCCACGGTTGCCCGGCGCCGCAACAGGAGTGGAGACGGTCGAGCGCCGTGTAGGCGAGCAGCGCGATGCGGCCGTCGCTGAGATACCGATAGTCGACGGTGGCATCGGCCGGATCCGGGACCGCGTCCGCGCACGGTAGATAGAGATACGGCGGGAGCACCGTCGGTAGTGCGTCCGCGACCTGTTCCTGCGACATTCGTTCCCCCGTGAACAGCCTGTCCGATCCCCCGTCGGACTGTCGGCGCAGAGGAGGCTACCAGCATCAGGGTTTGTGACGAATCACGGGTTGATGCTTACGGTTTCGACCGCGTGCGAGAACGTGAGCCGACGACCGCCGCGACGGCGAGACCGATCGCGACACCGGCAAGGTCGGCGCACCAGTCCCAGAACGACCCGGAGCGCCGGACCGCGACGGTGGCCTGGAGGATCTCCGTCAGCACGCCGTAGAGACCCAGCCACACCACGGTGACGACGGGGGAGATCCGTGCGTAGCGGGAACACAGCGCGAGGGCCACGAACATCAACGCGTGCGTGACCTTGTCGGCATGGGGAGGACCGCTCGGCACGGTACCGCCGGGAGAGAGCAGCATCGCGGTGATGACGACGCCCGCGAGGATCAGGGGCAGAGCGCGGTGCCGGAGGAGCGTGGACGGCACGGTTCAGGCGTTCTTCTTCTCACCACGGTGGGTGTCGGCGTCGTCGGTGCTGTGCCCGTCCCGATCGCGACCGGCGAACAGGACGATGCCCACGGCGGGGATCAGCAGGAAGAACAACCACGTGTCGAAGGTGAAGAACAGCACGAGCGCGACCAGCGGCGTCAGGCCCATCACGACCTCGCGCCACCGCTCGGGATCCCTCTTCGGGATGATCACCGGAAGATCGTCCCGGGTCGTGGCCGAGCTATCGGTGAGGTGGGCGGGCAGGTCGGTGAACAGCACGTCGAGATCACCGCGCGTCCCGGCCGCCGACGCCATCGCGCTGCGTTCGTCGAACTCCGACAGCGTCAGCCGGCCGAGCGCGAAGTGCTCGCCGAGCAGGTCGAGAGCCTCACTGCGTTCTGCGTTGCCGATCCGGACGTCGGGGTGTTCGGGCATGCCGGCCACACTAACCTGTGCCGTCGGACCGGCAACAGCCACGGGCACCTCTCGAAGAGCTGTGATATCCGCTACAGGATCTCTGCAACAGCAGAAGGACGCGGCCGGGTACCGCGAGGTCAGGACGGCCCGCGGCCCTCGCCGAGGAGCCGGTAGGCCCGGCGACCCGCGACGAACAGCACACCGAAGGCGATGAGCAGCGCGATCGGGTGCCGGAAGACGACGATCACGAGCAGCGCGACCAGGATGAACGGAACCAACGTGAGCAGCTGTTCCGCCAGATCGCGTGGCCCGGTGGTGGCCATCGCGGCCGGCGCCGAGGGCAGGTCGGCGAACAAGGGGATCAGGTCGCCACGCACCGTGGCCTGCGTGGCGAGTGCGACCCGCTCGTCGAATTCCGCCAGGCTGAGACGGCCCGCGGCGAAGTGCTCGCCGAGCAGCGCTACGGCTTCTTCACGCTCGGCGGTGCCGATGCGGATGTCGGGGCGGTCGGCCATGACTCCAGGCTAGTGGTTTTTCGCGCGCATGAGCCGGTCACGGGGGCCCGATACGGCGAGGTCCCCCGCATCGTGAGCGATGCGGGGGACCGTCGGCCGTACTGCTCGAGCGTTGCTCGGGCGGGGTCCTACTTGATCTCGGTGAGCACGGTGCCCTGGGTGACCGCGGCACCCGGCTCGACCGCGAGGCCGGTGACGACGCCCGCCTTGTGGGCGTTGACCGGGTTCTCCATCTTCATGGCCTCGAGCACGGCGATGAGCTCGCCCTCGGCGACCTCCTGGCCCTCGGCAACCGCGACCTTGACGACGGTGCCCTGCATGGGTGCGGTCACCGCGTCGCCCGACGCCTTGCCGGCGCCGCCGCCACCGCGCTTGCGGGGCTTCGGCTTCTTGCGGATCACGCCGGCGCCGCCGCCGTTACCGCCGAGCGAGAACTGCCCGGGCAGCGACACCTCGACGCGGCGTCCGCCGACCTCGACGACGACGTTCTGCCGCGGCAGGGCCTCGTCCTCGTCCTCGATCGGGGCACCACCGGTGTACGGCTCGATGGTGTTGTCCCACTCGTTCTCGATCCACTTGGTGTAGACGTCGAACTTCTCGCCGTCGCCCACGAACGCCGGGTTCTCGACGATGTGGCGGTGGAACGGGATGACCGTGGCCAGGCCCTCGACCTCGAACTCGGCCAGCGCGCGGGCAGCACGCTGCAGCGCCTGCTCGCGGGTCTCACCGGTGACGATCAGCTTGGCGAGCATCGAGTCGAACTGGCCGCCGATGACGTCGCCGGCGACGACACCCGAGTCGACACGCACGCCGGGGCCCGTGGGCTCCTTGTAGACGGTGATCGGGCCGGGAGCGGGGAGGAAGCCGCGACCGGCGTCCTCCCCGTTGATGCGGAACTCGAAGGAGTGGCCGCGCGGGGTCGGGTCCTCGGTGAGCTCGAGCTTCTCGCCGTTGGCGATGCGGAACTGCTGACGCACGAGGTCGATGCCGGCGGTCTCCTCGGTGACCGGGTGCTCGACCTGCAGGCGGGTGTTGACCTCGAGGAAGGAAACGGTGTCGCCCTGCACGAGGTACTCGACCGTGCCGGCGCCGTAGTAACCGGCCTCGCGGCAGATGGCCTTGGCGGAGTCGTGGATGCGCTTGCGCTGCTCGTCGGTCAGGAACGGCGCGGGGGCCTCCTCGACGAGCTTCTGGAAGCGGCGCTGCAGCGAGCAGTCGCGAGTGCCGGCGACGATGACGTTGCCGTGCTGGTCGGCGATGACCTGGGCCTCGACGTGGCGGGCCTTGTCGAGGTACTGCTCGACGAAGCACTCGCCGCGACCGAAGGCGGCGACGGCCTCACGGGTGGCCGACTCGAACAGTTCGGGGATCTCCTCGATGGTCTGCGCGACCTTCATGCCGCGTCCACCACCGCCGAAGGCGGCTTTGATCGCGACCGGCACGCCGTACTTCTTCGCGAACTCGACGACCTCGTCGGCGTTCTTGACCGGGTCCTTGGTGCCGGCCGCCATCGGAGCCTTGGCGCGCTCGGCGATGTGGCGGGCGGTGACCTTGTCGCCGAGGTCGCGGATGGACTGCGGCGAGGGGCCGATCCAGATGAGGCCGGCGTCGATCACGGCCTGGGCGAAGTCGGCGTTCTCGGAGAGGAAGCCGTAGCCGGGGTGGATGGCGTCGGCGCCGGACTTGGCCGCGGCGTCGAGGATCTTGTCGAACACCAGGTAGGACTCCGCCGAGGTGTTGCCGCCCAGTGCGAACGCCTCGTCGGCGAGCTTCACGAACTGTGCGTCTGCGTCCGGTTCGGCGTAGACGGCGACACTGCCGTAGCCTGCGTCCTTGGCGGCTCGGATGACCCGCACAGCGATTTCGCCGCGATTCGCGACGAGCACCTTCGTGATCTGCGCGCTGGCATGACTGGGCACGGAGCCTCCTGTTGATCGATCGTTAGGTTATTTCCGTCGACGGGCAGTCTAAGCGCCATTCGGATCGACGATGTAACCGGATGCCCGTATACATTACGGCGGCCGTTCGAGCGCACAATGCTACTCACCGGTAGGTGGGACTGCCGCCGTTTCCGGCCGTGCGATCCACGGTCCACCCACCGCGACCTCGTGCATCAGTTCGCGGGTGCGCGTCAGAAGGCTCGGGACGTTCTTGTCCGCGACCGTATTGTCTGGAAATCGCGCCGACATGTTCACACCCTCGGGCGTGCGGTTGATCCAGACGTAGACGTCGTGGGTGAAGCTGCGGCTGCGCAGCGCCTGAGCGTTCCATTCGGGCCACTGGGCGGCCATCGGTACGAACCGCACGTCCATGTACGAGACGACGAAACGTGGACGGATGGGCACGCCGAGGAGTTCGCCCACCCGCGCGAACGGCACTCGTGCGCTCGCGCGGGTGCGGTGCAGTTCGTCGCCGGCCCGCATCGCCAGGGTATCGAAATCCGTTGTGTCCGTGAGTTTCAGATCGATCGGACGCAGGCCGACGAACCATCCGAGCGAACCCGCCCAGATCGGCCCGGCGCGGGTGTGCGCGGGCGCGACGGTCCGGAACCGATCCGCACCGGTGAGTTCGGCCGTCGCCCGGCCGAAGCACGCCAGCACGCCGGCGAAGAATCCCGTCCCGGCGCGTCGGCAGCATGCGGAGAAGGCGCTCGCCTCGTCGTCGTCGAACCAGCGTTCCGACAGTCGTTGCTGGGGTGTGGCGTGCGCGGGTCGAGCCCCGATCGGGAGGGGGAAGGCGGGCGGTTCGCCGCCGCATTCGGTGAGGGTCCGCCGCCAGATCTGCACGGCCTCGTCGTCGTCGTCGAGATGCGCGGACTCGTCGCGTTCGGCGGCGCCGAAGTCGATGTAGCTGCCCACCGGGAACAGGTCGGCGGCGCGACCGGTGCGCTCCTCCTCGTAGAGCGCCGAGATCTCGTGCGCCACGAGCACCACCGAGTACCCGTCGATGATGGAGTGGTCGGCGCCGAAGAAGACTGTGAACCGCTCGTCGGTGTCCTTCGCGCTTTCTGCGCTGTCGGGATCCCCGTCCGGTGTCCGCTCGAGCGTCGCGAAGACGTAGGACGGCCACAAGTGCGGGGTCGTGTAGTCGTCGAACAGACCGAGCAGGTGCTCGTGGATGGTGTCGGGATCGGCGGGATCGTGCCGGATGGGTCGCACCGACACCCGGCCGGGGGGAGCGGTGCGCCGCACCAGACCGCCGCCGCTCTGCTCCTCGTCGAGGTGCGCGTGGCTGCGCAGCGGTTCGTGCCGATCGATCCAGCGCTGCAGGGCCCGCCGGAACCGCTCGGTGTCGAGGGGCCCGGGGACCTCGAAGGCCGTGCCGAGCCAGGAGTCGCGGCCCCCGCCGTACCGGACCCCCGAGGTGCGCCTGAGATGCGCCTCGTGGATGTACGAGGCGGGACGAGGGTCCTCGCGCCAGTCGTCCTCAGCCGCACACGGCAGCCATTCGGTGAGAACGCCCGGGGGGATCCGGTAGTCGGCGAGCTCGGTGAACTCCATGACCGCGTCAGGTTCGGAGATGCCGCTTGATGCGCGTGAGCATCGCGCTCATCCCTCGCAGCCGCAGCGGGCTGACCGCCTCGGCGAGACCGAGCGAGGCATAGAAGTCGTCGGGCACGTCGAGGATCTCCTGTGCGCTGAGACCGTCGAGTCCCTGCTGCAGGATCGATGCGAATCCGCGGGTGGTCGGGGCTTCGGCGGGTGCGCTGAAGTGGAGCTTCACCTGCGACCGGTCGGATGCGTCGACGGACAGGAACAGCGGCGACTGGCACTCGGGCACCGGCTCCATCGCCGCTTCCTCGAGTTCGGCGGGAAGCGGCGGGAGCTCGCGGCTGAATTCGAGAAGCAACTGCAGCTTGTCCTGACCTTCGACGGCAGCGAAGTCGTCGACGATCTCGGCGAGGGGGGCGGGAATGCTCATGCGGCCGGCGCTTCTCCGGGCTCGTCGCCCTTGGCGATGGGCACGCGGACGGCGTTGCCCCACTCGGTCCACGAACCGTCGTAGTTGCGCACGTTCGAGTATCCGAGCAGGTAGGTGAGGACGAACCAGGTGTGGCTCGAGCGCTCGCCGATCCGGCAGTAGGCGATCACGTCGGCGTCCTGGTCGATGTCGCCGTAGATCTCCTCGAGTTCGGGCCGCGCACGGAACCGGCCGTCGGGCGCCGCTGCCTTCGCCCACGGGATCGACACCGCGGTGGGGATGTGGCCACCGCGCAGGGCGCCTTCCTCCGGGTAGTCGGGCATGTGGGTGCGCTCGCCGGTGTACTCCTGCGGCGACCGCACGTCGACCAGCGGGCCCTTGCCCAGGTGCGCGAGGACATCGTCCTTGAATGCGCGGATCCGGGCGTCGTTGCGCTCGACGACCGGGTAACCGCTCGTCGTGGCGGCGGGGATGTCGAGGGTGGTGTCGCGGTTCTCGGAGATCCACGCGTCGCGCCCACCGTCGAGCAGGCGGACGTCCTCGTGGCCGAAGAGGGTGAAGACCCACAGTGCGTAGGCGGCCCACCAGTTGGACTTGTCGCCGTAGATGATCACGGTGTCGGTGCGGCGGATGCCCTTGCGATCCATGAGCGCGGCGAACTGCTCGCCGTCGATGTAGTCGCGGGTGACGGGGTCGTTGAGATCGAGATGCCAGTCGATCTTCACCGCACCGGGGATGTGCCCCACGTCGTAGAGCAGGACGTCCTCGTCGGACTCTACGACCTTCACTTCGGGATGACCGAGATGAGCGGACAACCACTCCGTCGACACGAGACGGTTGGGATCGGCGTATACCGCGAACGAAGGGTTGCTATCGGGTGCGACGGGCACATGGGCTCCTGAGGCTGTGGTGGCAGGTGCGCCGTCGATTCTAGGCGGTACCGTGACGGGACGTGACCCGCAGTGACACCCACGGCGACCGGCCGGCCCCGGTCGAGCTCGCATCGCGGGAGCACATCGACCTGCTGGTCCGGCGGTTCTACGAACGGGCCCTCGACGATCCCGTGCTCGCGCCGGCCTTCGACGTCCTCGCCGTGATCGGACTCGACGACCATCTGGTGGTGGTCGGCGACTTCTGGGAGCAGATCCTCTTCCGCACCACCCGCTATCGCGGAGCGTTCGTGCCGGTGCACCGGGCGCTGCACGGACACCACGGACTGACCCCCGCCCGGTTCGAGCGGTGGTTGCAGTTGTGGTGCGGGACCGTGGACGAGATGTTCCACGGCGTGGATGCCGAACGTGCGAAGACCAAGGCCGAGGCGATGGTGGGCTCGTTGCAGAAGACCTTGTACGGCGGCACGGCCCGATAGTGCCGGGTACGGCTCAGTTCTCGAGCGCCTCGACGGGGATCGCGGCGTTCTCGGCCCACAACCGGGCGACGGAGATGCCGACCTCGGCGAGGAGACGCCGCACCAGCGGGAGCCCGATGCCGATCACCGACGACGGATCGCCTTCGATGCCCTCGACGAACCAGCCCCCGTGACCGTCGAGCGTGAAGGCCCCGGCCACCTCGAGCGGCTCACCGCTGTCGAGATAGGCCTCGAGTTCCTCGTCCGTGGGGATGCCGAAGTGCACCACGGTGCCGCTGTGGTCGGCGGCCTCCGCGACGACCTCGTCGTCGCGGAGACGGAGCACGGCATGACCGGTGAGCAGCTCGCCGCTGCGGCCGGCCATCGCCCGCCAGCGCTCGCGGGCCGCCTCGACGGTGCCGGGCTTGCCCTGCAGAGCGCCGTCGATCAGCAGCATCGAGTCGCAGCCGATGACGACGGCGTCGCGCAGCTTCTGCTCGCGCAGGACGGGCAGGATGTCGGTGGCCTTGGCGCGGGCAAGCTCGGTGACCACCTGCGCCGGCGGCGTGCCGGGGCCGAGGGACGCGATGAGCGCGTCCTCGTCGACCTCCGACACCTGCACCAACGGCTTCACGCCCGCCGCGTGGAGAACCGCGAGGCGGGCGGGTGAAGCCGAGGCCAGAACGAGCCGGGGCATGTCAGCCGCGGTTCGGGTACGAATACGGCGAGAACGGCGCCCACTGCCGGTGCGTCCGCGTCGGATCGCCCCAGGTCTCGGGCGGCCGGGTGTCGACCACCTCGTCGCCCGCCGACGCAGCGGCAGCGGCGAGCACGGCGACGAGAGCCGCGATCTCCTCGTCGGCGGGGTTGCCCTTGACGATGCGGATGGCAGCCGCGGTTTCGGCGACCGCGGTGCTCTCCTGGGTGGCTTCGGTCGCGTCGTCGGCGGCCGTGGCCTCGACCGCGGGCGGCTGCTCTTCGACCTCGAACTCGGTGATGATCTTGTCCTCTGCCGTCGCTGTCACAGGGCACCCCCCGGGTACGCGTCCACACAGGCATCGGATGCCCACCGGGTCGCTGTCATGTCGATCCCTCTCTCGGGTTCATCGCACGTCGTCGGCGACGTGCTACGCCGTACGGTCGCGGCAGGACCGAGCTGCGCCCGGTCCTGCCGCCGAGCGTCACAGCGGAATGTTTCCATGCTTCTTCGGCGGGAGCGAAACCATCTTCCGCTCGAGCAGGCGCAGCGCGGAGACGATCTGTCCGCGCGTGTGCGACGGCGGGATCACCGCATCGACGTAACCGCGCTCGGCGGCGACGTACGGGTTCACCAGGGTGTCTTCGTACTCGTTCTGCAGCTCGAGGCGCAGCGCGTCGACGTCCTGACCGTTCTTGGCGGCCTCGAGCAGGCGCTTGCGGTAGACGAAGCCGACGGCGCCGGAGGCACCCATGACGGCGATCTGCGCGGTGGGCCATGCGAGGTTGACGTCGGCACCCATGTGCTTGGAACCCATGACGTCGTACGCGCCGCCGTAGGCCTTGCGGGTGATGACCGTGATCTTGCCGACGGTCGCCTCGCCGTAGGCGTAGAGCAGCTTGGCGCCGCGGCGGATGATGCCGTTGTACTCCTGCTCGGTGCCGGGCAGGAAGCCGGGAACGTCGACGAGCGTGATGATCGGCACGTTGAACGCGTCGCAGGTGCGGACGAAGCGCGCGGCCTTCTCGGACGCGTCGATGTCGAGGCAGCCGGCGAACTGCGTGGGCTGGTTGGCGACGATGCCGACGCTGCGGCCGTCGACGCGCCCGAAGCCGACGATGATGTTCTTCGCGCGCTCGGCCTGGACCTCGAGGAACTCGTCGTCGTCGAGCAGGCGACGAATGACCTCGTGCATGTCGTACGGCTGGTTCGGTGAATCCGGGATGAGCGTGTCGAGCTCGATGTCCTCGGCGGTGAGGGAGTCCTCGATCGCACCCTCGATCGGGTCGCTCGGCGCGAGGCGCGGTGCAGCGGCCTGGTTGTTGCTCGGCAGGTAGGACAGCAGGTCCTTGACGTAGTCCAGGGCGTCCTGCTCGCCGTCGGCGACGTAGTGCGCGACACCCGACTTGACCATGTGGGTGTGGGCGCCGCCGAGGTCCTCCATCGTGACGTCCTCGCCGGTGACGGTCTTGATGACGTCTGGGCCGGTGACGAACATCTGGCTGGTCTGGTCGACCATCACGACGAAGTCGGTGAGTGCGGGGGAGTAGACGTGACCACCGGCCGCGGGGCCCATGATCAGCGAGATCTGCGGGATGACACCGGAGGCCTGCACGTTGCGGTGGAAGATCTCACCGTAGAGACCGAGGGAGACGACACCTTCCTGGATGCGCGCGCCGGCGCCTTCGTTGATGCCGATCAGCGGACGGCCGGTCTTGAGGGCCAGGTCCATGACTTTGACGATCTTCTCGCCGTAGACCTCGCCGAGGCTGCCGCCGAAGACGGTGGCGTCCTGCGAGAAAACGCAGACGTCGCGGCCGTCGATCGTGCCGTAGCCGGTGACGACGCCGTCGCCGAGCGGACGGTTGTCGGCCAGGCCGAAGTTGGTGCTGCGGTGGCGAGCGAGGGCGTCGAGTTCGACGAACGATCCTTCGTCGAGGAGCGCCTGGATGCGCTCGCGAGCGGTCAGCTTGCCCTTGGCGTGAACCTTCTCGACTGCGGCCTCACCGACCGGGACCTTGGCCTGTGCTTGACGGTTGCGCAGGTCGGCCAGCTTGCCGGCGGTGGTGTGGATATCGGGCGTACTCGCCGCCTCGGGCGCGGACGGCTCCTGGACAGTGGTCATGGCCAGTCAGCTTAGCGATCGTCATACAAGGCCGCTGCATCGAGGTCCCGAAGGCCGGACCACCGCTCCGGACCTACCGGCGGGTAGGTGGCGAAGGCCCACTTTAGGCTGTGTACATGGCATCCGACCGGCCCACGACCGATCTCCTCGCCCTCCGCACACCGCTCGACGAGGCGGCGTTGCGCGATGCCCTCGTCGGCGTCGAGCGCGAAGGTTTCTACACACGTCTCGACGTCGTCGCCGACACGGCCTCGACGAACGCGGATCTGCTCGCCGTCGCCGCGACCGGCGACGACCGTCGCGTGCTGCTCGCCGAGTTCCAGCACGGCGGCCGCGGTCGCCACTCCCGCACCTGGAACGGTGTGCCCGGCGCGCAGGTCATCGTGTCGGTCCTGCTGCGGCTGCCCGAGTGCCCGCTGCAGAACCTCGGTTGGCTCCCGCTGTTGTGCGGCATCGCCGCCGTCGACGCTGTGCGATCCGTGACCGGCGTTGCGGCACAACTGAAGTGGCCCAACGACGTCCTCGTCGACGGACGCAAGCTCGCCGGGATCCTCGTGGAGGTCGCGGCCACCTCGCCGGTGCCCACGGTCGTCGCTGGCATCGGCATCAACGCCACCCTCGGACGCGACGAACTGCCCGTCCCCACCGCCACCTCGCTGCTGCTCGAGGACGCCACCGAACTCGATCGCACGCCGCTCGCGCAGGCGCTGCTCGCCGGCTTCGGCGAGCGGATCCGGGCGTGGGCCCGGGCGGGATGGGACACCACCGAACTCGCCGCGGCCTACCGCGAACGATGCGGCACGGTCGGGCAGCGCGTCCGTGCGATCCTGCCCGGCGACACCGAACTGCACGGCGTCGCGACCGACGTCGACGACCAGGGACGGATCGTGATCCGCCCCGACGGCGGGGAAGAGTCCGTGGCGGTCGCTGCGGGCGACATCACACATCTGCGACCGGTCTGAGCACCCTGCGACTGCTCGCATCGGTACAAGACCGACATATGCCATCGTGGGCGGTATGGGATACCCGGAGGACGCCCTCGCACCCGAGGAAGAGTTGCTGCTGCACCGGCATCCGCACTGGAAGTCTCTCGTACTGCCGACGGCCACCTTCCTCGTGTCGACGATGGTCGCCGGTTTCCTGGTGGGACTCGTCCAGGCGCGGCTCGACGGTGCCGCCGCGACCTGGTGTGGCCTCGCCGTGGCCGCGGCGTGGATCGGCCTCGTCGGCTGGCGGTGCGTCCCTCCCTTCGTCGGGTGGCTCACCACGCACTTCATCGTCACCGACCGGCGCGTCCTCGTCCGCACCGGTGTGCTCACCCACACGGGTATCGACATCCCGATGGGCCGGATCAGCAACGTCCAGTTCCGGCACGGCCTCGTCGACCGGATGCTCCGGACCGGCACGCTCGTCGTGGTGTCCGCCGCCGACGATCCCATCGAGTTCGACGACATCCCTGACGTCCAGCAGGTGCACGCCCTGCTCTACCGGCAGGCCTTCGACGCGCAGAACCAGCGCCCCGGTGACCGTCACACCACCCGCTACCGGCGCGACGAGCACGGGCATGAGCACCGCAAGGGGTGGTGACCGCGAGTCGCAGGTGCGCCGACACGAGTCGCAGGTGCGCCGACACGACCCGCCGGTAATCCCGACGAAGCGACCCGCGATCCGTACGCTGGCGTGGTGACTGCCGTTCTACTCGCCGAAGACGACGACGCAATCGCTGCACCGCTGTCCCGCGCGCTGGGACGCGAAGGGTACGACGTGACCGTCGAGGACAACGGTCCGGCCGCGCTCGAACAGGCACTGTCGGGCAGGTTCGAACTGCTCATCCTCGACCTCGGTCTACCTGGGATGGACGGACTCGAAGTGTGTCGCCAGATCCGGGCGAGCCGCTCCGATCTGGCCGTGCTCATGCTCACCGCCCGCACCGACGAGGTCGACTTCGTCGTCGGTCTCGATGCCGGCGCCGACGACTACGTCGGCAAACCGTTCCGTCTCGCTGAGCTCATGGCGCGTGTGCGCGCGCTGTTGCGCCGGCGCGGCGGCCCGGAGAACGACGACATCGTGGACGTCGCCGGGATCCGGCTCGAACGTGCCGCGCGCCGTGTCCTCGTGGACGGCTCCGAGGTGACGCTCGCCAACAAGGAGTACGAGCTCCTGCGTGTGCTGCTCGAGCACGCGGGGCAGGTCGTCTCCCGCGACGCGATCCTCGAGGAGGTGTGGGGCGACGCCGACCTGCGCGGTTCGAAGACGCTCGACATGCACATGTCGTGGTTGCGCCGCAAGATCGGCGACGAGGGGCCGGCCGGGGAACGTCGCATCGCCACGGTGCGCGGTGTCGGTTTCCGGCTGAACACCGACTAGCGTCTCCGGCGTGCGCAGCCGCATCCTCAACGCCGTCCTGGCGACCGTGCTGCTCGTCGCGCTGTTGCTCGGCATTCCGCTGGCCTACACGGCGTTCCTGTTCGTCGAGGACACCGCCCGCCGCGACCTGCAGAACCGGCTCGAACGCATGGCCGACGAGATCATCGCCCAGGAGGGCACCGACGGATTCGTCGTCGGTGGTCTCGACACGAGTTCCCTGCGTCTGCTCGTCCCCACCGACGGGCGGGCTGTCGTGGTCTACCCGACACCCGAGAACGTCGCGGCGCGGCTGGACATCGGCACGCCGGTGCTCGGGGCGTCGATCGTCGAGTCGTTGTCGATGGGGACGTCCGGCTCGCTGCTCATCGAGGTGCCCTCGGAGAGCATGCGAACTCTGCAGCAGCAGGTGCTCGCCGCGGTGAGCCTGCTGGTGCTGCTGTCCGTCGCGGCCGGGGCGCTGGTCGCGGTGGCGACCGCCCGAAGACTCGCCGACCCGCTGCGCGACGTGGCGAACCGGGCGGCCCGTCTCGCCGAGGGCGACTTCCGCCCGGTGGTCCGGCGGCACGGTATCCCCGAACTCGATCGCGTCTCCGACGTGCTGGATTCGGCCGCCGTCGAGATTTCGCACCGCCTGCAGCGCGAGCACGCGCTCGTCGGCGACGTCTCGCATCAGCTCCGCTCCCGGATGACCGCGATCCGGCTGCGGCTCGACGAGTTGTCCACCCACGAGGATCCTGCCGTGGTGGAGGAGGCCGAGGCGGCCATGGCACAGGTGGACCGGCTGACCACCGCGATCGACGGTCTCGTGCGCCAGTCCCGCGACAGCAGTGCCGACCAGCGCACCGACGTCTCGGTGGTCGGCGAACTCACCGGTGTCGTCGCCGACTGGCGCGGTCCCTACGAGGAGGCGGGACGGGAGCTGGTGTTGCGCGGCGATCCGTCGTTGCGGGCGGCGGTGACCGGTTCGCGGTTGCGTGAGGCGGTGGCGGTGCTGGTCGACAACGCGCTCGTGCACGGAGGAGGCACGTGCACGGTCTCGGTGCGGCAGGTCGCGACCCGCGGCGACGTCACGGTGTGTGTCGAGGTGGCCGACGAGGGAGAGGGTGTCAGCGACGAGGTCGCGCCGTACGTCTTCGACCGCGGCTTCTCCGGGGGCGGGTCGACCGGGGTGGGACTGGCGCTCGCACGTGCCCTCGCGGAGGCCGACGGCGGTCGACTCGAACTGCAGCGACGCCGGCCGGCACTGTTTGCGCTGTTCCTCGGCGCGCCCCGCGATCGGGACACCTGTACGCCGACCGGCACGCGCGAACCCCGCTAGACCTTCTTCCCGTCAGGAGCGGTCGAGCTGCTCGCTGGGCTCGCCCAGGGGAGCGTCCGGGACCATCTCCTCCGGAAAGACGAACTTCTTGAAGCAGTAGAAGCGGAAGATCATCTGCAGCAGGTTGCCGATGATGTACGCGCTGACGAAGTCGGCGATGTTCTCCGTCGCGAGGCTCACCTCGGGTACGCGCAGGTCGAAGACGTAACTCGAGATCCATAGCGGGATGAACGAGAGCACGACGCCGATACCGCTGACGAAGAAGAACAGGAACGCCTCGTGGGCGCGCTCGCGACCGCCGCGATTACGGAAAGACCATTCGCGGTTGAGGATGTACGAGCAGATCACCGCGACGACACCGGCGATGATCTTGGCGGTCACCGGCTTCTCGGACAGAACTGTGAGCTTGAGCGTGTAGAAGATCGCCGAGTCGATCACGAAGGTGGTGCCGCCGACGATGGCGAATTTGATCAATTCGCGATGCCGGAGCAACAGCCCCCGGAAAGGCTGGGGAACTCTGCTCAACGCTTCATCGACGATTGTCACTTGGAGAAGTGTACGAAACGAAGAGGTGAATTTCCGAAACCCGACCGCACATGTCGGCATTCCCACACCGCTGGGCGGGCCGGTGGAAGGTCCCTCGACGCTCGGCGGGGGAGCAGCGGAACGACGTCACGACATGCTGTGACACCATGGACAGCCGTGACAGGCAGACCTGAATCGTCCCCCAGATCCGATACGCCCCGCACCCTGACGACGGGCATGCCGGTCGTCACGATGATCGGTGGTGGACAGCTCGCGCGGATGACCCATCAGGCGGCGATCGCGCTCGGCCAGACGCTCCGCGTCCTCGCCGGGAGCGCCGACGAACCCGCCGCGCAGGTCAGCCCGAATGTGGTGCTCGGCAGCCATGACGACCTCGACGCCCTCCGCCGCGCCGCGACCGGCGCGCACGCGCTGACCTTCGATCACGAGGGTGTCCCGACCGAACATCTCGAGGTCCTGCAGCGCGAAGGCGTCGCGGTGCTGCCGCCCCCGCAGGCCCTGATCTACGCCCAGGACAAGATCGCGATGCGCAAGCGGCTCGGTGAGCTCGGCGCACCGATGCCGAAGTTCGCGGAGATCACCTCCGTCGAGGATGCCCGCGCCGCCCTCGACGCGCTCGGCGATCCGTACGTGCTCAAGGCCGCACGCGGTGGCTACGACGGCCGTGGCGTGTGGATTCTCGACGACCACGCCGAACTCGAGCGGGTCGTCGCCGACCAGCTCGCTGCCGGTGTCCCGCTCCTCGCCGAGGAGAAGGTCGAGTGGACGCGCGAGCTGTCGGCGATGGTCGCGCGGTCCCCGTTCGGCCAGGGCGCGTCGTGGCCGGTCGTCGAGACCGTCCAGCGCGACGGCCAGTGCGCCGTCGTCATCGCACCCGCCCCGAACCTGCCCGAGGACGTCGCCACCGCCGCCGAGCAGCTCGCGCTGCGCATCGCCGGTGAGCTCGGCGTCGTCGGTGTCATGGCGGTCGAGCTGTTCGAGACGCGCTCCGGTGAGCTGATCGTCAACGAACTGGCGATGCGTCCGCACAACTCCGGTCACTGGGGCATGGACGGTGCCCGCACCGGCCAGTTCGAACAGCACCTGCGCGCCGTGCTCGACTACCCGCTCGGCGACACGAGCCCGATCGCGCCGGTGACGGTGATGGCGAACGTGCTCGGCGCGCCCGAGGCGCCGGCGATGAGCATGGACGAGCGACTGCACCACCTGTTCGCCCGGATGCCCGACGTGCACGTGCACCTCTACGGCAAGGGTGAGCGCAAGGACCGCAAGATCGGCCACGTCAACGTGCTCGGCGCGCCGTCCGGGTCGATCGACGATCCCGAGTACGTCGCCGCCGTGCGCGAACGCGCGGAACGCGCGGCGCACTGGCTCTCGCACGCGGTGTGGACCGACGGTTGGAACGAACACACGGGAGAAATCGGTGAGTGACGTGGCACAGGGTGCACAGGTCGGCCTGATCATGGGCAGCGACTCGGACTGGCCGACCATGCAGGCCGCGGCCGAGGCGCTGGTCGAGTTCGGGATCCGCTTCGAGGTGGGTGTCGTCTCGGCGCACCGCACGCCGCAGCGGATGCTCGACTACGCCAAGGACGCCGCCGGCCGCGGGATCAAGGTCATCATCGCGGGCGCCGGCGGCGCCGCCCACCTACCCGGCATGGTCGCCTCGGCGACCCCGCTGCCGGTGATCGGCGTTCCGGTGCCGCTGAAGTACCTCGACGGTATGGACTCGCTCCTGTCGATCGTGCAGATGCCCGCCGGTGTCCCCGTCGCCACCGTCTCGATCGGCGGCGCCCGCAACGCGGGTCTGCTCGCCGCGCGCATCCTCGGTGCCTCCGATCCGGCGCTGCGCGAGCAGATGGAGAAGTTCCAGGCGGGTCTCGAGCAGATGGTGCTCGAGAAGGACGAGGCGCTGCGGCAGAAGCTGCTCGGCTGACGGAGCGTCGCCGTGCAGACGACCCCGCTGCTCGAACGCTGGAACCGGTGGGCCCGCGGGCACACCGGAGTGATCGACGGGGCGTTGGCCGCGGTGCTCGCCCTGTTCGGGGTCGCCCTGCATGTGGCGGACGCGCGATCGGTGGCGGGTCTGTTCGTCACCCTCGCGCTCACGCTGCCGCTGGCCTGGCGCAGGACCCGCCCGGTGGTGGCGGGTTCGCTCGTCGCGCTCGCCGCCTACGCGCACCTGCTCGTCCTGCCGGAGGTCCTGCCGATCGCGGCGATCGCGGTACCGATCGCGGTGTACGCGCTCGCCGCCTACGCTCCGCGGTGGGCCGCCAACACCGCGCTGCCCGTCGCGGTGGTTGGGGGCGCACTCGCCGGAGTGCTCTATTTCGGCTACGACGGCCGCACCGCGCTCGAAGCGTTCGTGACGGCCACCTTCGTCGCGGTCTTCCTCGCTGGTGTGTGGGCGTTCGGCCGGGTCCGCGGGTTGCGTTTGCGCGAGATGGATTCGCTCACCGAGCGCAACCGGTTGCTCGAACTCGAACGCCTCAAGGAGGCCGAACTGGCCGCCACCCAGGAGCGCACCCGCATCGCCCGGGAGATGCACGACATCGTCGCGCACTCGCTCACGGCGATCATCGCGCAGGCCGACGGTGGTCGCTACGCCGCCGCGACGAACCCGGAGGCGGCCGCAGGGGCGTTGACCACCATCGCCGAGACCGGGCGTCGCGCGTTGACCGACATGCGCGGGTTGCTGTCGGTGCTCCGTGAGGACACGCCGCGCGAGTTCACCACCACACCAGGCGTCGGCGACGTGCCGGCGCTCGTCGAGCAGATGCGCACGAGCGGGGTCGAGGTCGAGTTCTCGGTCGACGGGCAGAGCCGCGAGGTGCCCGAGGGACTGGGGCTGTCGGTTTACCGGATCGTGCAGGAATCGCTCACCAATGTCCTCAAGCACGCGGGTCCCCGCGCCCGCACCCACGTCCGTCTCGACTGGCGGCCCGACACGCTCGTCGTCGAGATCGTCGACGACGGCAGGGGAGCGGCGGCGCTCGTCGAGGCCCGCCCGGGTGGGCAGGGGCTGACCGGTATCGAGGAGCGGGCCCGGCTGCACGGCGGTCGCGCGGCGGCCGGTCCGAGAGACGGTGGCGGCTACCGGGTCCGTGCCGAACTGCCCGCACCGGCGGTCTCCCCCTAGGGTGGCGTCCGTGACCGAACCCGCCCGCGACACCCGATCCGACACGACCATCCGTATCGGGCTCGTCGACGACCAGCAACTCGTGCGCGCCGGTTTCCGCATGGTGCTCGAATCGCAGCCGGACATCGAGGTCGTCGTCGAGGCGTCCGACGGCGAGGCCGCCGTCGCCGAACTCGAACGGGTCCGCGCCGACGTCGTGCTGATGGACGTGCAGATGCCGCGGGTCGACGGGATCTCGGCGACGCGGTCGTTGCTGCGCTCGGCCGACGCGCCGAAGGTCGTGGTGCTCACAACCTTCGACAACGACGACTACATCGTCCAGGCGATCGCCGCCGGTGCGAGCGGCTTCCTGCTCAAGGACGCGCCGCCCGAGGACCTGCTGGCCGCGGTACGGACGGTGCACCGCGGTGACGCCGTGATGGCCCCGCGCGCCACCCGCTCACTGCTGCACCATGTCTCGCCGTTGCTCGACGGTGCGGAGCGGCGCGCGGTGCCGGTCGCGGTGCCCGAGGATCTGACTCCACGCGAACTCGAGGTGCTCGTCGCGATGGCACACGGCCTGACCAACGGGGAGATCGCCGAGCGGTTCGTGCTCTCCGAGACGACCGTCAAGACCCACGTGGGCCGGGTGCTGGCGAAGACGGGATCGCGCGACCGCGTGCAGGCGGTGCTGTTCGCCTTCCGCGCCGGTCTCGTGCATCCCGACGATCTGCTCGGCTCGGAGGAGTAGGACCGTGGTGCCATCCCGGAGACGACCGGTCCTCCCGGGGTAGGACACCGGGGCGGCGAAGATCGACTCGCGGGTCGATGTGCGTGCGCCGCATCGTTTCTAGCGTCGAAGCATGACTTCGATCAGCTCTTTCGTACCGGCATGTTCGGCTCAGGGGGTCGCCCGCGTCTACGGGCGCGGCGACGCCGAGGTGCGTGCCCTCGACGGGGTGTCCGTCGCCTTCGCGCGGGGACGCTTCACCGCGATCATGGGACCGTCCGGATCCGGCAAGTCGACACTCATGCACACCCTCGCCGGTCTCGACGGTGTCGATTCCGGGCGCGTGATCCTCCACGGCGACGGCCGCCGCGCCGACGTCGAGATCAGCACCGCCCCCGATGCGGTGCTCACCGAACTGCGCCGCGACCGCATCGGATTCGTCTTCCAAGCGTTCAATCTGCTGCCCGTGCTCACCGCCCGCGACAACATCCTGCTGCCGATGCGGCTGGCCGGCTCGCGCCCGACGCCCGAGTGGTTCGACGAGGTGACCGGCCGGCTCGGTCTGACCGACCGGCTCGACCACCTTCCCCACGAGATGTCCGGCGGTCAGCAGCAACGCGTCGCCGTCGCGCGGGCGCTCCTGCCGCAGCCCGACGTGATCTTCGCCGACGAACCCACCGGAAACCTCGACTCGCAGTCCGGCGGGGAGGTGCTCTCGATGCTCCGGTCGAGCGTGCGGGAGACCGGTCAGACCGTGGTGATGGTGACGCACGATCCGGTCGCGGCCTCCTACTCCGATCGGGTGGTGCTGCTCGCCGACGGCCGGCTCGCCGGTGAGATCGCGCAACCCACAGCGGATTCGGTGATCGATGCGATGCGCGACCTGCGCACCTCCCGAACGGTGGTGCCGGTCCGATGAGGCATCTCGTCCTGGCCCAGGCCCGCGCCCATCGGGGGCGGTACGTCGCGTCCGTGCTGGCGGTCTTCGTCGCGGTCGCGTTCGTCGTCACCACCCTCGTGCTCGGCGACACGGTGAGTGCGTCGGTCTCGAAATCCATGGCGGCCCGGTATGAGGGGGTCGCGGCAGTCGCTCTTCCCGCCGACTCCACCGTCGCACCCGACGAGGTGCTCACGCTGGTCGCCACGACACCGGGCGTCGAGGCGGCGGCGCTCGACGTCAGCGGTCCCGTCCGGCTGATCGGAGCCGACGGGTCGTCCTCGAACGGCACCGCGACGAGCATCGCACCCGAGGGCGCCCTGCGGTGGCAGCAGCTCGGGGACGGACGCTGGCCGTCGAACCCGGGTGAGGTCGCCGTCGGCTCGTCGTCCGGCCGGGCGATCGGTGACGAGATCACCGTCGCCGGCCCGACGGGTTCCGTCCCCCCGACCACCGTGGAGGTCGTCGGTGTCGTCGATCTCGACGGATCACCGCTCGCCCTGAGCCCGGGATCGGTCTTCGGCGACGCCGCGCAGGTGCGGTCGTGGTCCGGGGACACGACGGACTGGGAGGTCCGTGCAGTCGGTGACGCCGACGCCGTGCGAGCGGCACTCGCGCCGGTGTCGGGCGTCGACGTCGTGCCGGGTGCCGATCGCGCCACGGCGGTCGCCGACCACTACGTCGGGGACGTCGCCCTGCTGCGCAACGTCCTGTTGTGCTTCGCGGCGATCTCGGTGGTCGTGGCCGGCCTGGTCATCGCCAACACCTTCTCCGTCCTGCTCGCCGCGCGCACCCGCGAACTGGCCCTGATGCGCTGCGTGGGCGTGACGTCCACCCAGGTCCGCCGCAGTGTCCGCGGCGAGGCGTTCGTCGTCGGCCTCGTCGCGGCCGTCCTCGGCGTGCTCGGCGGGTCCGGACTCGCCGCGGCCGTGGTGTCCGCGGCGCGGGCCGTGGACGCCCCGATCCCGCTCACGTCGGTCTCGGTGACGGCCACCACGGTGATCGCGGGTCTGATCGTGGGAACGGGCATGACGGTGGTCGCCGCGAACGGTGCCGCGCGGGCGGCGACCCGCGTGCGGGCGCTCGCGGCTCTGCAGCCCCTCGAGACCCGCCCCGAACCGGTGCGCGATTCGTGGGTGCGCCGCATCTGTGCCGCGCTGGCGATCGTCGGGGGCACGGCCCTGCTCGGTCTCGGGGTCGTCATGGTGAACGTGCTCGTCGCGTGCCCGGGTGGACTGCTGCTGTTCGTCGGTGTGGTGCTCGCCTCCCGCCGTCTCGTGCCCGCCGCGGTCGGTGCGGTGGGGGACGTGCTCGCCCGTGCCGGTGGCCCGCTCGCGGTGCTCGCCGCCGGCAACGCCCGGCGCAATCCGCGCCGCACCGCGTCGACGGCCACCGCGCTGTTCATCGGCGTGACGTTGACCTCGACCCTCGTCGTGGGGATCGGCACGCTCGAGGCCGGGGCGCCGGACGTGATCGACGAGCAGTTCCCCGTCGACATGGCCGTGACCGCGCCCGAACGCGACGGGCTCGCACCGGAGGTGACCGAGCGGCTGACGGCGGTCGACCGGGTGAGCAGCGGCGCCGAACTCGCGGCGGTCGACCTCACGATCGGCGGCACGGAGGCGTCGGTCCTCGGCGTCGATCCCGCGGCGATGGCCTCGACCGTCCGGACCGACGTGCGCCTGCCCGAGGCCGGGACGATCGTGCTCGAACGCTCTCTGGCGAGGTCGGTGGGCGTGGACGACGGAGCCGTCATCACCGTCGGCGGCCCGGTGGGCACCCGCGAGCTGACCGTCGCCACGACCGAGCCGGGGATGCCCGACATGATCGAGTGGAGCGACCTGACCGCCGTCGCCGGCCCCGTCACGGCGGACACCGTGTGGCTGAAACTCGATCGAGGAATGTCGGACGAGGACCTCGTCGCCGTTTCCGACGACCTGTCTCGGGTCGCCGCGGCCGAGGTTCCGGGCAGCGAGGTGGTCGGTGCGGTGCAGATGCGGCAGATGCTCGAGAAGATCCTCGACACGATGCTGCTGATCGTCGGGGGGCTGCTGTCCGTGGCCGTGGTGATCGCCCTGATCGGCGTGGGCAACACGATGGCGTTGTCCGTGCTTGAGCGGCGACGGGAGACCGCGATGCTGCGCTCGGTGGGTCTCTCGCGGGCCGGTGTGCGGAGTCTGCTCGTGCGGGAGGCGTCGATTATAGCCGGCGTGGCGTCGCTGCTCGGCGTGGTGCTCGGCCTGCTGCTCGGGGCGGCCGGCACGGCCTCGGTAATCGGCCCGGGCCACATCGCACCAGGTTCGGTGCCGTGGTGGCAGCTCGCGGCGATCGTCCTGGTGGGCGGTGTGGCGGGCGTCGTCGCCTCGCTCGTCCCCGCCCAGCGCGCGAGCCGGGTGTCGCCGGTCGCGGCGATGGCGGGGTGACGGTCGGTCCTCCGCCCGACGGTACTCCCGGTCGACCGGAACGCGCCCGAGTCCTTCCGCGGCTCGGGGGCGTTCGTCGTCGAATCGGCGGTTCGAGACGACCGGCCGAGAACTAGGCCGACGAAGTCGGCAGAGAATCAGGCCGACGAAGTCGGCAGAGGATCGGACCGATCGAGTCGGCGTAGGCTCGAGCCGTGTCGGGACGGGACCGGAAGCGTGCCAGGGCGATACGGGTGTCGCGCGGGGTCCCGTCGGTGCGGTTCGTCACCGCGCTCGCGACGGTGTGGGGCAGGGCCTGGGGCGGCTCGGTGTCCTTCGACGACGAGTTCGGCTTGTTCGTCTGCAGCGGTATGCGCGGTGGCTTCGCGCGCGGCGGCACCACCGTCGGCGGTGTCTTCCTCACCCGTAGGCCACCGACGCGGGCGCTGCTGCGCCACGAATCCGTGCACGCGGACCAGTGGGCCCGTTACGGCATCGGCTTCGCGGTGCGTTATCTGTGGGAGGAACTCCGCAACCCGGGGTCCCGCAACAGGTTCGAGATCGAGGCGGGACTCGCCGATGGCGGCTACCGCGCGGCGCGCGGGATCACCCGTCCAGACGAACCGTGATCTTCTCGCTCGCGACGCGGCGTTCGGTGGCCTCCGGGTCGGGATTGCTCACCTGTACCAGCGACGCCCGGGCCGCGAGCACCGCGAGCAGTCCGGCGACGAGAGCGTCGGGCTGCGACCAGGACCGGGACGACAACACGCGGTCGCCGCTGCCGATACCCGCCGCCGACGCCGACTCCGTGGCGGCAGCGAGCACGTCCGACTGCGAACGTCCGGCGAGCACCGCGTCGCCCGCACCGGAGGATCGGAACTGGTCGCCGTGCATCCGCACGTCCGTCGCATAGTCCGTGATCCCTGGCGGCAGGTCGCGCACGGGGGCACCGAAGGCGTCGAGCGACAACGCCGCGACCTCGGCAACCGTGTCGACCTCGTCCAACCGGTCGGGGGTGACGAGAGCGAGATCGGCATCCGGGTCGGCGTCGAGGACGACCTCGGCCCCTGCCCACCACACGCCCAGCAGGACCGCGGCGCTCTGCCAGTGGGCGGGAAGCAGCACCGCCACCCGACCTCCCGGAAGGACTCCGAACTGGTCGCGAATCATATTGGCCGTCTTGGCAGCCCAGTTGGCGAGGGTGAGCGCCGACAGTTCGATCCGCGCGCCGGTCGCGTCGTCGTACCAGGTGATCCGCGGACCCGCCGGATCTTCGGCGAGGATCGGGTCGAGCAGTGCGTCGGTCAGGGTGGTCACGATGTCCTTCTTCTCGGATTCTGTTCGCGCGACTGTCGGTTCACACAGGTGTCAGTTCACGCAGCGCGGGCCGTCGGAGCCCGCATCGATGGGCGGTGCGGCGGGAGCCGGGGTGGCGGTGCCACCGGCCGGGCTCACGCCGATGTCGGAGGCGGATGCGGCGGTGGACGAACCGGAGTACGACGACGAGCCGGGGCCGGTGTAGTCGCCGGCGAGCACGACCCGCACGGTGCCGGCCGGGAGCGAGGGATCGGACTCGGTGGCGAGACCACCGAGCGCCGCGGCCACCGCGCGGGTCTCGTCGGAGTCCTCGTCGGCACCGAAGACCGTCGACGTGCCCACACCGGAACCGGTGTAGTTGCCCACCTCGCCCTCGACGTAGCCCTCCTCGGACAGAGCCGTGGAGACCTGGGAGGCCAGGCCGGACACGGATCCGGCGTTCGCGACGTCGACCGTAACGGTCGACGCGTCGATGTCGGGAGCGGGCACCGGGGTCGAGGTGGTCTCGCTGCCGTCCGGTTCGCGGCCGATCAACTCGGCGACGAAGGAGCGCACCTCGTCCGGATCGACCTGCACGACCGACTCGCCGTAGTCGGTCATCGCGTTGATGTCCTGCACCGGGATCGTCGAGAAGGTCACGTCGCCACCGGCGAGGCCCTGCAGCTGGGTCGCCAGCGCCATGATGTCCCAATCGGAGTCGAGCACCACCGAGCGCTGCACTGCGGCGGTCAGCTGACTCACCTTCGACGGGTTGGACAACGTCTTGGCGCTGAGCACCTTCTGTGCCAGCGACGCCATGAACACCTGCTGCCGCACGATCCGGTCGAGATCGCCGCGCGGCAGGTCGTGACGCTGGCGGACGAAGCTCAGTGCGTCCGAGCCCTGCAGGGTCTGCTCACCGGCATCGAAACGGGCACCCGACAGCGGCTCGTCGACCGGTGCGTTCAGGCACACCTCGACACCGCCGACGGCGTCGGTGAGCAGCACGAAGCCGAGGAGTCCGACCTCGGCGTAGTGGTCCACCGTCACACCCGTCAGGTCGGCGACCGACTCGATGAGCGCCTCCCGGCCTGCCTGGGTCGATTCCTTCTCGAGTTCGGCCTCGGTCGCGTCGGCGTCCGCTTCGACGAGCTCGGCGCGCCGGTTCGCCTTCGTGGCGCCGTAGGCCGCGTTGATCTTCGACATCCCGATCTCGGGCACCTCGACGTAGGTGTCGCGGGGGATCGACATCGCAGTGGCCGACCGGCCGTCGTTCGGCACGCGGATCAGGATGATCGTGTCGGTGTTGTTCGCTACTTCTTCGCCGGCGCGCAACGCGTCGAGCTCGCGCTGGGAGAGAGGATTGCCGTGCGCGTCGGTGCGGCTGTCCGTGCCCACCAGCAGGATGTCGACGGCGCCGTCCTCGCCGTCGCCGAGGGCCAGGCCGCGGACCGAGGCCAGCGACGACTGCAGCGCGTCGACGCTGCGCCACGCCGCACCGGTGACGACCAGCACGAGGCACGCCGCGATCGCGACGGCGATCTGCCACGGCCTTCCGCTGTACACCCGTGCCTCCGCCGGTGCTCCGGGGCTGCGTGAGGGCGGCTCGCGACGCGCGGAACGCCGGGACTGCCGGGGACCGGGATCCGACCCGTACCTGCCGTCGGCAGCTGTCGGATCGCCCGCGCGGGTGCGACGTCCCGTGGGGGCGGGACGTCGGCCGGTGCGGCGACGCGGCTCTGGCGGCACCTGGTACTCCTCCTGTGGGTGGTACGGGGTCTGTGGATGTAGCTCTCGGTTGAAGGCTACTGGTGGGGACGCTCGCCCGGCGCGCACCACTCCGGCGTGCCAGACTTCTCCGAGTGCGTAGCGTTCTCGTCACCGGAGCCCGTGGCCAGCTCGGCCGTCATCTCGTGAACCGCGGCACCGCGGCGGGGATACCGATCCGCGGTGTCGGATCGTCCGAGGTGGACATCACCGATCCGCAGGCCGTGGCCGCCGCGGTCGAACCGGGATCCGTCGTGATCAACGCCGCCGCGTACACCGCCGTCGACGCGGCCGAGACCGACGAGGACCGGGCCGCTGTGGTGAACGGCACGGGCCCGGGCGTGTTGGCCGCCGTCTGTGCCGACAAAGGTGCCCGTCTCGTCCATGTCTCCACCGACTACGTCTTCGCCGGCGACGCGACCGAGCCCTACTGCGTGGACGCGCCGACCGGCCCGCGCACGGCCTACGGCCGCACCAAACTCGCCGGTGAACGGGCGGTGCTGGAGGTGCTGCCCACCGCGCACGTCGTGCGCACCGCCTGGGTGTACACCGGCGACGGCAACGACTTCGTCGCGACCATGCGGCGACTCGAGGGCGAGCGGGAGACCCTGCCCGTCGTCGACGACCAACGCGGTTGCCCCACCTACGCGCGCGACCTGGCCGACGGACTGATCGAACTCGCCGAGCACGGTGACCGGATCCCCGGTGGGATTCTGCATGCCACGAACGCCGGAGAAGCGACGTGGTTCGACCTCGCCCGGGCGGTCTTCGAGGAGATCGGCGCCGACCCGGAGCGGGTGCAGCCCTGTGGCAGCGACGAGTTCGTCCGCCCCGCGCCGCGGCCGGCCTATTCGGTGCTCGACGACAGTGCCTGGATCGGTGCCGGCCTGACGCGCTTCCGTCCGTGGCGGGAGGCACTGCACGAGGCGATCGCCGGTAGCGGAACCGTGCCGCCCGCGCGATGACGTGTGAGGAAACGGCCCGTGAGGTGTCGCACACCGTCGAGGTCGCTAAGGTGACCGGCGTGGATTCGACGCTGGCCGTGGTGACGGTGACCTATTCGCCCGGTGAGCACCTCGAGAACTTTCTCACCTCGCTCACCTCCGCGACCGTTCTGCCGACGCAGGTGATCCTGGCCGACAACGGTTCGATCGACGGTGCTCCCGAGGCCGCCGAGGCGGCACACGAGAACGTGCGACTGCTCCGGACCGGGGGAAACATCGGATACGGCGGGGCGATCAATCGCGCGGTCGCCGAGATCGACCCGTCCGCGGAGTTCGTGATCGTCGCGAACCCGGACGTCCGGTGGCACCCCGGTTCGATCGACGAACTGCTCGAGGCGGCGCGTCGCTGGCCGCGAGCCGGCTCGCTCGGGCCGCTGATCCACGAACCCGACGGAAGCGTCTACCCCTCGGCACGCACCGTCCCCACCCTCGCCTCCGGTGCCGGTCACGCGCTGCTCGGCACCGTCTGGCCGGCCAATCCGTGGACGCGTCGCTACCGGCAGGAGAACGAGGAGATCAGCGAACGCCCCGTGGGCTGGCTGTCCGGATCGTGCCTGCTGCTACGGCGAGCGGCCTTCGATTCGATCGACGGCTTCGATTCGCGGTACTTCATGTACATGGAGGACGTGGACCTGGGCGACCGGCTCGGACGAGCGGGCTGGCTCAACGTGTACGTGCCGTCCGCGGTGGTCACGCACGCCAAGGGCCACGCGGCCGGACGGCACCCCGAACTGATGCTTCCGGCACATCATGAGAGTGCCTACCGCTTCCAGGCGGACCGTCACCCCCACGGGTGGCAGGCACCGCTGCGGTGGGCTCTGCGGGCCGGGCTCGCGGTGCGATCGCGAGTGGCGGTCGCAGCGGCCGTGCGGGAGCGTCGGAACGGGAGGACCGACCGGAACATTCGGGTCGGCACGACAGTGAACAGGGGAGACGATGACGAGTGAGTCGGCACCGCACACCGATGCGGTGATTCTGGTCGGCGGACAGGGCACGCGGCTACGCCCGTTGACGCTGTCGGCACCCAAGCCGATGCTGCCCACCGCGGGGGTGCCTTTCCTCACCCATCTGCTCGCGCGGATCCGTGAGGCAGGCATCAAACACGTCGTCCTCGGCACCTCGTTCAAGGCCGAGGTCTTCGAGCAGCACTTCGCCGACGGTTCCGACTTCGGTCTCGAGATCGAGTACGTCACCGAGACCGAGCCGCTCGGCACCGGCGGCGGTATCCGCAACGTGCTGCCGAGGCTGCGCGCCGACAACGTGATGGTCTTCAACGGCGACGTGCTCGGTGGCACCGATCTCGGTGCGGTGCTCGACACCCACGTGCGGACCGAGGCGGACGTGACCCTGCACCTGGTGCGGGTGAGCGATCCGCGTGCCTTCGGCTGTGTGCCGACCGACGAGGACGGCCGGGTGACCGCCTTCCTCGAGAAGACTCAGGATCCGCCGACCGATCAGATCAACGCCGGTTGCTACGTCTTCCGCCGCGAGATCATCGAGCAGATCCCCGAAGGCCGTCCGGTGTCGGTGGAGCGCGAGGTGTTCCCGGCGCTGCTGACCGAGGGCAAGAAGGTGTTCGGGCACGTCGACGCGGCCTATTGGCGCGACATGGGCACCCCGGAGGATTTCGTCCGCGGCTCGGCCGATCTGGTCCGCGGTATCGCTCCGTCCCCGGCGCTCCCGCCGCAGCGCGGCGAGTCGCTCGTGCATCCGGGTGCCTCCGTGGCCCCGGGCGCCCTGCTCATCGGGGGCACGGTCGTCGGCCGCGGCGCCGAGATCGGTGCGGGTGCCCGCCTGGACGGCGCGGTGATCTTCGACGGTGCGCGGGTCGAGGCCGGTGCGGTGGTCGAACGGAGCATCATCGGTTTCGGTGTACGGGTCGGTCCGCGGGCCTTGATCCGCGACGGTGTGATCGGTGACGGCGCCGATATCGGTGCGCGATGCGAGCTGCTGCGCGGTGCCCGGGTGTGGCCGGGAGTGAAGATCCCCGACGGCGGTATCCGGTTCAGTACCGACGTGTGAGTCGAGAGGTCGAAGTGGGTTTCGAAAGATACGTGGCCCTCGGTGATTCGTTCACCGAGGGAGTCGGCGACCCGGATCCGGCGCGTGCCAACGGGCTGCGCGGTTGGGCCGATCTCGTCGCCGGTGAGCTGGCGCGGCACTCGGAGAGCTTCGCGTACGCGAACCTCGCCATCCGGGGCCGGTTGCTGCGACCGATCATCGACGAGCAGCTCGAGACCGCCGTGGCGATGCGTCCCGATCTCGTGACGATCTATGCCGGCGGCAACGACCTCATGCGTCCGAAGCTCGACCTCGACACGCTTGCGGCGGAATACGACGAGGCGATCGGCAAGCTCGCCGCGACCGGCGCCCGCATCCTGATGTGGACGGCCTACGACGGCAGCTGGGCGCCGGTCTTCGGGATGCTGCGCGGCCGCTGGGCCGTGTACAACGAACTCGTCCGGGCGATCGCCGATCGACACGGGGCGACCATCGTCGACTTCTGGCGGTTCGACGAGTACCGCGATCTGCGCATGTGGGACTTCGACCGGCTGCATATGTCCGCGGCCGGCCACCACAACATGGCGATCCGCGTGCTCGATCTGCTGGGCGTCGCACACGGTCTCGGACCGGTGGAGTTCGACGAGGCACCCGTCCTCACACGGGCCCAGGAACGCGCCGCGGACCGCGCGTGGATGCGCGAGTTCCTCGTCCCCTGGGTGGGCCGGCGGCTGCGCGGAGTATCCTCCGGCGACGGCATCACCCCGAAATACCCCGACCTCGGCCCTGTCCGGTTCTGACCTCACGGCCCGGTTCCGACCTCACGCTCGTCCCGGCAACCCACCGGGACGAGCGTGGTCGTCTCAGGCCCGTCGGGCCGCGTCGTCTCAGGCCCGTCGGGCCGCGGCGAGCCGGACCATGTGCGCGATGGTCTCGTGCTCGGCCTCCGGCGGAAGCGCGTCGACGGGCCACCACTGCAGGTCGGTGGATTCGTCGCTGCGCACCGGCCGGGCACCGACGGGTGCGGTCACCAGGAACCGCAGGTCGAGGTGACGGGTGGGCACGCCGAGGGAGCACGTGATCGGATGCGTGTGCGCCGACAGCAGTTCCGGATCGATCACCAGATCGGCGATGCCGGATTCCTCGGTGGCCTCGCGCAGGGCCGCGTCGACGACCGTGTCGTCCGACGGCTCGCAGTGACCGCCGAGCTGGATCCACCGCCCCACCCGCGGATGCAGGGTGAGCAACACGTTGCGGTGGTCGGCGTCGAGCACGATCGACGACGCCGTGATGTGGCCAGGCACGTGTTCGCGCAGGCACCCGTCGGGCGCTGAATCGAGGAACGCCAGCATCGTGTGCCGCAGCGATTCGGCGTCTTCCGAGTCGGTGCGCCAGGCGGTGAGCCGGTCGATCGCCGAGGCGTGCAGGGAACGCGCCGACACGACTACAGCTCCACGAGGGCGTCGCCCGGGTCCGCGGGTTCGCGCGGTTCCGGTTCGGTGAGCGGGTAACCGACGGCGACCGCCCCGAGCGGCGACCACTCGGCGGGAAGACCGAGTTCCTCGCGGACCACCTCGGGAGCGAAGATCGTCGAACCGATCCAGCAGCTGCCGAGCCCGCGGGTGGCCAGGGACACGAGCAGGCCCTGCACCGCGGCGCCGGCGGCGACGGTGAACATCGTCGCCTCGGCCGCGGTGCGACGGGCATCCGGATAGTGGTGTGCGCCGTCGGGCACCCAGAAGGGGACGATCACCTCGGGTGCGTCGTAGAGGATCGCGCCGCGGGAGATCCGGCGTTCGACGGCCACCGGGTCGAGTCCGTCGCCGTGGAGATCCTCGGCCCACCTGTCGCGCATGCGGTCGAGGAGCCGGCGGCGCACCTGCTCGGTGCGCACCCACACGAACCGGACCGGACGGGTGTGATGAGGTGCGGGTGCGGTGAGGGCCTCGGCGACCGCCTCGCGCAGATCCTCGGGATCGACGGGCTCGGAGGCGAACTGCCGCACCGACCGGCGCAGCAGCAGCGCCTCGCGCCGACCGCGTTCGAGAGCCTCCTCGGTGCCGAGCCAGAACAGGTCGTCCTCGCCGCTGCGGATCAGGGCGCGGGCGGTGGATCCGTCGTCGGGCAGGTCGAGTCCGCGCACCACGGCGACGGGCACACCGCCGAGCTTGCCCTTGACCAGATCGCCTGCGGCGGCGATCTCGTCGGCGACCGCCACGGACGTCACCTGCAGTTCGTTGCCCTGCGAGTCGTGGGAGCCGGCGTAGCCGTGCAGGACTGGAAGCCCGGACGAGCCGATCGCGGCGTCGGTCTGGCCGTTGCGCCAGGCGCGGCCCATGGTGTCGGTGACCACCACGGCGACCCGGACGCCGAGCAGCGCACCGATCCGTTCGCGGAGCGCCGCTGCGCTCGCATCGGGGTTCTCGGGCAGCAGCGCGAGTTCGGCGCTGTCGACATTGGATCCGTCGATGCCGGAGGCTGCCTGCACGATGCCGAGCTTGTTCTCGGTGATGAGGGTGCGGCCCTTGCGTGCCAGCACGCGCACCGCTTCCTGGTTCACCAGGCGCCGGCGGAGCGCGTCGCGGGCGTCGGGATCGGTGGGCGCGGCCACGATCCGTCCCTCGACCTTCGAGACCACTTTGCTGGTGACGACGAGGACGTCCCCGTCGGCCAGCCACGGTGCGGCCTGCGCGACGGCTGCGGCCAGGTCGTCGCCGGGCCGGAATTCGGGAAGCCCGGCGACGGGCAGGATCTCGATCGGGCCGCCCGGCGCGTGGTCGCGCACTGCAGGGTCGGCGACGGCGTCCGGCATCACAGGGTCACTCCGGCGAGGTCGAGGGCGGCGCGGGCCATCTCGGCCGTCGCGTCGGTGTCGGTCATGAGCAGGGGAACGGATCGGACCTCGACGCCTGGCACCTCGGCGTTGTCGGTCGAGTGCACGAGCCAGCCGTCGAGAATGCCTGTGCCCGAGCGGGCGCCGTAGTACCGGCCGACCGCCTCGGCGGTGGTCTCCACTCCGATGACGTCCAGGCACGCATCGGCCATGCCGCGCAGGGGCTTGCCGTCGATGACGGGGGACAGGCCGACGACCTTCGCCGACGTGGTGCGCAGCGCCCCACGGATACCGGGGATCGCGAGGATCGCTCCGACGCTCACGACGGGGTTCGACGGGGCCAGAACGACGGCATCGGCGTTCTCGATCGCCTCGAGCACACCGGGAGCGGGCTCTGCCTCTTCCGCGCCGATGTGGGCGAAGCTGTGGGTGGGCACCTGGGCGCGGTGGCGGACCCACCATTCCTCGAAGTGCACGGCCCGCTGTTCACCGTCCTCAGGATCGGTGATGACGACGTGGGTCTCGCTGCGGTCGTCGGAGACCGGCAGCAGGGTCACACCCGGCTTCCACCGCGTGCACAGTGCTTCGGTGATCGCGGAGAGCGGATAGCCGGTCCGCAGCATCTGCGTCCGGATGAGGTGGGTGGCGATGTCGCGGTCGCCGAGACCGAACCAGTCGGGGATCGCCCCGTAGGCGGCGAGTTCCTCCTTGGCGTTCCAGGTCTCACCGGCGCGGCCCCAGCCGCGTTCGGTGTCGATCCCACCGCCGAGGGTGTACATGCAGGTGTCGAGATCCGGACAGATCCTCAGGCCGTGCATCCACACGTCGTCGCCGACGTTGACGATCGCGGTGATGCGGTGTGCCGCGTCCGGATTCGGCTCCACGCCCGGAGAAATATCGAGAAGCCGGCGCAAACCTGAGAGAAAACGCGCCCCACCGACACCTCCGACCAATACAGTCACATTCACGGCCCAAGCCTAAGCGGTGCGTCGCCTACCCGGTCGCGCACCGTCCGAAACGCGTTTCGGCAAAGCGGCCGATGATATGTGAACAACGCCGCTCCGCTTGACCGCGACACACCCGAAGTGTCTAATCACATACATGTCATTCGATAATCGAATTCGAGATCCCTTGCGGTGAACCCGCATTCGAACGAGTATTCGAAGGATGGCAGCGGGTTGATCCCCGGTCATGATTCGGCGCTGCAGGTGAGGAGGGACAATGGCCGGCGAGCGCGACAGCTTCGAGCTCACTCGAAGCGATACTGCAGTCGAGGCTGTCTGTGACTACCCGGACGTCGGGGTGCCCGTCCTGAGTTTGATCTCGGGATTCGGTGACCCAGCGGACGGCGAGGAGCAGTGGCAGGAGCGTGCGCTCTGTGCGCAGACCGATCCGGAGGCATTCTTCCCCGAGAAGGGTGGCTCCACCAGAGAGGCCAAGCGCATCTGCATGGGGTGTGAGGTCCGGGACGAGTGTCTCGAATACGCTCTCGCTCACGACGAGCGGTTCGGTATCTGGGGCGGGCTCTCCGAGAGGGAACGCCGTCGCCTCAAGCGCGGAATAGTCTGACGAGGAGTTCGGCCCGGTACGGGGAGTGCGGGACCGAGTGAAACACCGAATCGGATGACGAAGGCCGGGTTGCGGCCGTGGGGGACGAGCAACCCGGCCTTCGTCATGTATCCGGAACGTTTCTCAGTCCTCGTCGTCCTCGTCGAGTGTCGGATCCACCACTTCCGGTTCGACGCCGAGATAGGTGGCCACCTGGTGCACGAGGACGTCGTGCACCAGATCCGTCAGATCGTCCGGATCCTTCGCGCGCACCTCGAGAGGTCGGCGGAACAACACGATCCGCGCCCGGGTGGCAGCGCCTCGTCGATCGATCCCCGCCGGCACGAGCCGGGACAGCGGCACCGGCCCGTCGGCAACCACCTCGTCCGGCCAGTTGACCGAGTCGGGGTCGCGTGCCCGGATCTTCGGGACCTCGTCGACGGCGATGTCGAGTTTGGTGAGGCGGTCGTGCCAGCGCGCGTCGATCGGCGCGAACGCCCCCAATACGAGCAGGTCGAATTTCTCTGCGCGTGTCTTCCACGCCGGCAGGCTCTGCGGGAACAGGGGACCGCGGATTCCCCTGCCGCGGCGTGCCACGGCACGGGACGACACAGGGCGGGAACGTCGTGCGCGGACCATGCCATGGACACTACGACACGAAAATCGCTCCACCCTTTCGGTGTGTCCGAATAGTCCTGGCGCGTCCGGCGCGCTACGCTCCCAGTCGTGAGAACACTGCGTCGATGCTGCCGGCCTGGGTGCAAGAACCCTGCTGTTGCGACGCTGACCTACGTGTACTCGGACTCCACTGCCGTTGTCGGTCCCCTGGCGACCGTCGCGGAACCGCACTCGTGGGATCTCTGCGAGATGCACGGTTCGCGCATCACGGCACCCAAGGGCTGGGAACTCGTCCGATACGAGGGAGCGTTCTCGTCGGCCACCCCCGACGAGGACGATCTGACCGCCCTCGCCGAGGCCGTACGCGAGGCCGGCCTGGGGGAGCGTTCCCGTTCCGACGCGAGCGACGACGACGCCGAGCAACCCCAACGGGCCGTCGTGCCTCCCACCGCACGCACCGGCCGACGCGGTCACCTGCGTGTTCTTCCCGATCCCACGTCCTGAGCCGTTCGCACTAGGCTGAGCGAGTGCGATGTCGCGGAGGACGGTATCGCACGAGTCGAGTTCAGGAGCTAATACAGTGGCGAGAGCTGCCGAGTCGGTGTCAGCAGTCATCAAGGCCTACGACGTACGGGGTGTCGTCGGAGAGCAGATCGACGAAGAGTTCGTCCGCGAGGTCGGAGCGTCGTTCGCACGCCTGTTGCGCAGTGAGGGCAGCGCGGACCGTGTGGTGATCGGGCACGACATGCGCGCCTCGTCCCCCTCGCTCTCGCAGGCCTTCGCCGACGGGGTCACCGCCCAGGGACTCGACGTGGTGCTGATCGGCCTCGCATCCACCGACCAGCTCTACTTCGCGTCGGGCCTGCTCGACGCACCCGGCGCGATGTTCACGGCCAGCCACAATCCCGCGAAGTACAACGGCATCAAGCTCTGCCGTGCCGGTGCCAAGCCCGTCGGTCAGGACACCGGTCTGGCGCAGATCTCCGCCGACCTCGTCGAGGGGGTGCCCGCCTACGACGGCGAGCGCGGCAACATCACCGAGCAGGACGTCCTCGAGGACTACGCCTCGTTCGTCCGCGGCCTGGTCGATCTCGCGGAGATGCGTCCGCTGAAGGTGGCGGTCGACGCCGGCAACGGCATGGGAGGCCACACCGTCCCCGCCGTCTTCGGTGCCCTGCCCGTCGATCTCGTGCCGCTGTACTTCGAACTCGACGGCACCTTCCCGAACCACGAGGCCAACCCCCTCGACCCCGCCAACCTCGTCGACCTCCAGCGTCTGGTCGTCGAGTCCGGTGCCGACGTGGGCCTGGCCTTCGACGGCGACGCCGACCGCTGCTTCGTCGTCGACGAGCGCGGCGAGCCGGTCACCCCGTCCGCGGTCACGGCGCTCGTCGCCGCCCGCGAACTCGCCAAGGAACCCGGCTCGACGATCATCCACAACCTCATCACCTCGCGCGTGGTGCCCGAACTCGTCGCCGAGCAGGGCGGCAAGCCGGTGCGCACCCGGGTCGGGCATTCGTTCATCAAGCAGCAGATGGCCGAGACCGGTGCCGTCTTCGGCGGGGAACACTCGGCGCACTACTACTTCCGCGACTTCTGGGGTGCCGACTCCGGCATGCTCGCGGCGCTGCACGTCCTCGCCGCACTCGCCTCGCAGGACGGTCCGCTCTCCGAGTTGATGAGCTCCTACAACCGGTACGCGGCGTCGGGCGAGATCAACTCGACGGTCGCCGATGCTGCCGAGCGCACCGAGGCCGTCGTCGCGGCGTTCGAGGACCGCGCGGTATCGATCGACCGGCTCGACGGTGTCACCGTCGACCTGCCCGACAACGCATGGTTCAACCTGCGTGCGTCCAACACCGAGCCGTTGCTGCGGCTCAACGTGGAGGCCCGCACGGACGGTGAGGTCGAGGCATTGGTGAAGGAGATCCTTTCCGTCGTTCGTGCGTAGGCGGAGGGACAACGGGAATAATCGAAGTGCCGGGACAGGTCGTGCCGGTGTCGGTTCGGCGGAGCACCGATCTCGGGTCGGTGGCCCCACCGGGCCCTGTCAGCCGGCTCGCCGAGGTCGCGGCGGCGGAAGGAAGGTGATGCGGTCGTGACGGCACCCTCACCGCTGTTCGACTTCGACGATGCGGGCGGTGTTCTCGCCGCCGATGTCGACGGCATCCTCAGGAGCGCGGCCCTCGGCGGCGCCCAGATCCGCGCGGTCGCCGCGGCGGTCGACGAAGGTCTGCTCGGCCGGCTCACCGACATGCACCCCCGCAGTGTGGTCTTCGTCGGCACCGACGCCCGCGCCCGCTCGGCCGCGGAACTGGTCGTCGCGATGTTCGGTGGGCAGGCCGGTGTACCGCTGATCTCCGCGCCGACCACACCGCCGTGGGTCGGCGCGCTCGATGTCGTGGTGGTCTCGGGAAACGACGCCGGCGATCCAGAGTTGGCGCGCAGCATCGACGCCGGACTGCGTCGCAGCGCTGAGGTCGTCGTCGACGCCCCCGACGAAGGTCCGGTGCGGGCGGTCTCGGCCGGTCGCGCGATGTTGTTGCCGCCGCGCGTCCGGGTCCAGACCCGGTACGTGCTCGCCCGGCACGTCGCGGTGTTCTGTGCGGTGCTCGGCGTGTTGCAGCGCGCCGTCCGGATCACCGGTGTCCCGCCGCTCGCCGAGGTCGCCGACACGGCCGACGAGGAAGCGGCGCGCAATCATCCGGCGAACGAGGTCTTCCACAATCCCGCAAAGTCGCTCGCGGTGCGCATGCAGTCGCGTCGCGTGGCGTTCGCGGGAGACTCCGCCGCGACGACGGTGCTCGCACGGCACGCGTCGGAGGCCCTGCTCCAGGAGGCGGGTGTGGTCGCCGGCGCTGCGGCACTGAGCGACGTGCTGGTCGCGCGCGACCGGCTCACGAATGTGGTCACCGCGAGCGGTGAGAACTACGACCCGTTCTTCCACGACGAGGAACTGGACGGACCGGCGCCGATCGCACCGGCACGGGTGTTCGTGCTCAGCACCGACCCCGACCGCTCGGCGGCGCAGCGCAGGACGGCGGCACTTCCGGATGTGGAATTGATGTCCGTGATCGGAGAATTCGAATCGAGCACGGTTCCGACCGTGCTGGAACAGGTGGCAGTGTTGACCGTCCGCACAGAGATGGCGGCCGCATATCTCGGATTGGCAGGGGGGAGATAGTGCACCGACTCGAAGGTGCGGTGCGCTCGTACGCCTGGGGATCGCGGACCGCGATCGCCACCCTGCGTGGCCGCAATGTGCCGTCCCATCATCCCGAGGCCGAGTTGTGGCTCGGTGCGCACCCGGCCGATCCCGCCAGGCTGGTGGATCCGGACGGCGACGAGCACTCGCTGCTCGACGTGTTGTCGGCCGATCCGCAGCGACACCTCGGTGATCGCACGGTGGGGGCGTTCGGTCCCCGCCTGCCCTTCCTGCTCAAGCTACTGGCGGCGGAGGAGCCGCTGTCGCTGCAGGCGCATCCCAGCGCCGGCCAGGCGGCCGAGGGCTTCGCTCGTGAGGAAGCACTCGGCATCCCGATCGACTCGCCCGTCCGCAACTACAAGGACGCCAGCCACAAGCCCGAACTCGTGGTGGCGCTGACCCGGTTCGAGGCCCTGGCCGGCTTCCGTGACCCGAAACGGACCGTGGAGCTGTTCGAGGCGCTGGCCGTGCCGGAACTCGACCCCTATGTGGGACTGCTCGCGGGCCAACCCGATTCGAGCGGTCTGCGGGCGCTGTTCACCACCTGGATCACGTTGCCCCCGCCCGCTCTCGCAGCGTTGCTGCCGCGTGTGCTCGACGGTTGCGTCACCTATCTCGCGGCCGGACGGGACGGCGAACGCGATTTCGTTCCGGAGGTACGCACGGCCCTGCAGCTGGCGGACTTCTATCCCGGCGACGCCGGAGTGCTCGCCTCGCTGCTGCTCAACCGCATCACCCTGCAGCCGGGCGAGGGCCTGTACCTCGACGCGGGAAATCTGCACGCCTACCTGCACGGCATGGGTGTCGAGGTCATGGCGAACTCCGACAACGTGCTGCGCGGTGGTCTCACCCCGAAGCACGTGGACGTGCCCGAACTGCTGCGGGTGCTCGACTTCGGTGCGGCCTCGGTGCCGATTCTCGAAGCCGTGCCGGAGGCCTCGGCGGAGACCGGGTCGGGGCAGAGTCCGATCGAACGCCGCTACCGCACCCCGGCACCGGAGTTCGCGTTGTCCCGCATCGATCTCGGCGCGGGCGACGCCCTCGGGGTCGGTGCCGACGGACCACAGATCCTGCTGTGCACCGCAGGCGATGCCCGCGTCGAGTGCGACGGCGAGTCGGTGACGCTGAGGCCCGGCGACTCGGCGTGGTTGTCGGCGTGCGACCGGAATCCGACCGTCCACGGTTGTGCCGCGGACACCCAGGTCTTCCGGGCCCGGCTCGGGGAGATACCGGGATCGGCGACCGACGAGTCCTGAAGCAGAGTCCCGGTAGGGACGGAATCGAACCGAAGGCGAGCCCGCACGGGCTCGCCTTCGTCGTTTCCGGATGCATCTTCGTGAGATTTACAAAATCGGCTATATGTCTAGACCTAGGACGAACAGTGGCCTAGAGTCAAGATATGAGTGGTGTGCGTCACCGTGCGGTGGCGTGCCCGGCGCCATCAACGGTGATGAAGGAGACCCGACATGAGTACGGCATCCGCGGATTCGGTGGATCGACCCGACCTTCAGTGGCGCGACCGGAAACGCCATCTGTGGCTTCTGGGGCTGGTGCCCCCGACGGCGCTGTTCGTCGCCGCCGCCCTGGTGTGGGGCGGTAACGAACTCGGTCTGCAGAGCGTCACCCCGGTCCTGTGGTGGATAGGCCCCCTGCTGGTCTACGTCCTCGTCCCGCTGCTCGACCTGTTCGTCGGCCCCGACGGCGAGAACCCACCCGACGAGTTGTTCGAGCAACTCGAGAACGACCGCTTCTACCGCTACTGCACCTACCTCTACTTGCCCTTCCAGTTCGCGTCGCTGGTCTTCGCCTGCTACCTCTGGTCGGCCGGCGACCTGTCCTGGCTCGGCATCGACGGCGGGCTCGGCGTGATGTCGAAGATCGGACTCGCGATCTCGGTCGGCGTGGTCGCGGGCATCGGTATCAACACGGCACACGAACTCGGCCACAAGAAGATCGAATTCGAACGGCGACTGTCGAAGTGGGCGCTCGCCCCGTCGTTCTACGGGCACTTCTACATCGAGCACAATCGCGGCCACCACGTGCGGGTCGCCACCCCGGAGGATCCGGCCTCTGCCCGGTTCGGGGAGAGCTTCTGGCGATTCCTGCCCCGCAGCGTCGTCGGCAGCCTGCGGTCGGCGTGGCGCCTCGAACGGGCCCGCCTCGAACGGCTCGACAAGCCGGTGTGGAGCGTGCACAACGACGTCCTCAACGCGTGGGCGATCTCCGTCGCGCTGTACGCGGTGCTCCTCGGTGTCTTCGGTCTGTCGATCGCGCCGTATCTCGTGATCCAGGCGGTGTTCGGGTTCTCGTTGCTCGAGGCCGTGAACTATCTCGAGCACTACGGTCTGCTGCGGCAGAAGACCGCGAAGGGGCGCTACGAGCGCTGCTCGCCCGCGCACAGCTGGAACAGTGACCACCTGGTGACGAACATCTTCCTGTACCACCTGCAGCGGCACAGCGACCATCACGCCAACCCCACGCGGCGCTACCAGACCCTGCGCAGCATGGAGATCTCACCGCAACTGCCCGCGGGTTACGCGACGATGATCACCCTCGCCTACATCCCGCCGCTGTGGCGCAAGGTCATGGACCACCGCGTGCTCGACCACTACGACGGCGACATCACCCGCGTCAACATCGAACCGCGTCGACGCGAGAAGATCCTGACCCGCTACGGAGCATCGGATCCCACTACTGCGGAAGGGGAGTGATCGTGGCGTCCTACCGCTGTCCCGTCTGTGAGTTCGTGTACGACGAGACCGCCGGCGTTCCCCGTGAGGGCTTTCCGGCCGGCACCCCGTGGTCCGACGTGCCCGACGACTGGCCGTGTCCCGACTGCGGAGTCCGGGAGAAGACCGATTTCGAGGAGTACACTCAGTGAGTGCCGACTACCGTCTGTTCCGTTGTCTCGTCTGCGGATTCGAATACGACGAGGCCCAAGGGTGGCCCGACGAGGGCATCGGACCCGGCACCCGGTGGGAGGACATCCCCGACGACTGGTCGTGCCCGGACTGCGGCGCCGCCAAGGCCGACTTCGAGATGGTCGAGATCGTCCGCCGGTGAACCGCTGCACGGGGGATCACTACCCGTCTTGCTTTGACGAGCACATCCGTGCGTGAGAGCGTTCCCACCATGCCGAACGCGCGGGTTCCCTTCCACGAGGCAAGTCGGGTGCTGCTGCGCTCGACGATCCTCGACGCCATGCGCGAGCTGCTACACGAACGCGACTGGTCGGCCGTCACCATGAGCGACGTCGCCCGAGCCGCCGGTATCAGCCGGCAGACCCTGTACAAGGAGTTCTCCTCCCGGCAGGGGCTCGCCCAGGGATATGCGCTGCGTCTGGTCGACGAGTTCGTCGATGCGGTGGCCGATTCGGTGTACGCCCACGTCGGCGACGCGCGGGCCGCGCTCGTGGACGGATTCACCTTCTTCTTCGAGGCGTCCGCCGCCGACCCCCTGGTGCAGTCGCTGCTGAGCGGGGAGGCCAAACCCGACCTGCTGCGGTTGATCACCACCGACGCCGCCCCCATCCTCGAGCGGGGCGCGGGTCGCCTCACGGAGACCTTCCACCACAGCTGGATCGCGGCGTCCGAATCCGACGCGGGGATCCTCGCGCGCGCTGTCGTGCGGGTCGCGCTGAGCTTCGTCTCGATGCCCCCGGCCTCGGGGCGTGATGTCGCCGCCGACCTCGCCGATCTGCTCGTGCCGTTCGTCGAACGGGCCGCCATACGCGGTTGACGTCCGGGCGTCGTACAGGAAGGTGCGGCGGACGGATCCCGTCGGGGGACGATCTGCCGGGCCTCTTCTTGCGCAGGTTGTATAGCCTGGAACCAACATCGTCTGCCGACAGGAAGAGGCATCTGCACGTGTCTGACACCACGCTCGTAGCCGACCGGGTCAACGGTCTCGATTTCAAGGTCGCCGATCTGTCCCTCGCCGAGTTCGGGCGCAAGGAGATCCGGCTCGCCGAACACGAGATGCCGGGCCTGATGGCGCTGCGTCGCGAGTACGCGGAGGTGCAGCCGCTGAAGGGCGCACGGATCTCCGGCTCGCTGCACATGACGGTCCAGACCGCTGTGCTCATCGAAACGCTCGTCTCCCTCGGCGCGCAGGTGCGCTGGGCGTCGTGCAACATCTTCTCCACCCAGGACCACGCCGCCGCGGCCGTCGTCGTCGGCCCGCACGGCACCCCCGAGGAGCCCAAGGGCGTCCCGGTGTTCGCCTGGAAGGGCGAGACCCTCGAAGAGTACTGGTGGGCGGCCGAGCAGATGCTCACCTGGCCCGGCGAACCCGCCAACATGATCCTCGACGACGGCGGCGACGCCACGATGCTCGTGCTCAAGGGCGCCCAGTTCGAGAAGGCCGGCGTCGTCCCGCCGAGCGACGAAGAGCAGGACTCCGCAGAGTACAAGGTCTTCCTCGAGCTGCTGCGCCGCTCGCTCGCGGCCGACTCGAAGAAGTGGACCACCGTCGCCGAGTCCGTCAAGGGCGTCACGGAGGAGACCACCACGGGCGTCCTGCGCCTGTACCAGCTCTCCGCGGCCGGCGAGCTCGCGTTCCCCGCGATCAACGTCAACGACTCGGTCACCAAGAGCAAGTTCGACAACAAGTACGGCACCCGGCACTCGCTGCTCGACGGCATCAACCGCGGCACCGACGTCCTCATCGGCGGCAAGGCCGCGCTCGTGTGCGGTTACGGCGACGTCGGCAAGGGCTGCGCCGAGGCCCTGCGCGGCCAGGGCGCACGCGTCTCGGTCACCGAGGTCGACCCGATCAACGCCCTGCAGGCCATGATGGACGGCTACGACGTCGTGACGGTCGAGGACTTCATCGGCCAGGCCGACATCGTCATCACCGCCACGGGCAACAAGGACATCATCACCTTCGAGCACATGAAGGCGATGAAGCACCAGGCCATCCTCGGCAACATCGGCCACTTCGACAACGAGATCGACATGGCCGGCCTCGAGCGGGCCGCCGACGTCACGCGGATCAACATCAAGCCGCAGGTCGACGAGTTCACCTTCGCCGACGGCCATTCGATCATCGTCCTGTCGGAGGGCCGCCTGCTCAACCTGGGCAACGCCACGGGCCACCCCTCCTTCGTGATGAGCAACTCGTTCGCCAACCAGGTGATCGCCCAGATCGAGCTGTGGACCAAGCCCGACCAGTACGACAACGAGGTCTACCGCCTGCCCAAGCACCTCGACGAGAAGGTCGCGAAGATCCACGTCGAGGCACTCGGCGGACAGATCACGAAGCTGACCAAGGAGCAGGCCGAGTACATCGGCGTCGACGTCGAGGGCCCGTACAAGCCCGAGCACTACCGGTACTGATCCCGTTGATTCGACGGGAATCACAGGGCACATGGGTGATCTGATCGTCGTCGAGGGTCTCGACGGGGCCGGCAAGCGGACGTTGTCCGCCGGTCTCGTCGAGACCTGGCGCGAGGCCGGACGGAAGGTCGCGACGCTGGCCTTCCCGCGGTACGGGCAGTCGATCCACGCCGATCTGGGCGCGGAGGCGTTGCGCGGGCAGCACGGCGACACCGCCTCGAGCGTCGAGGCGATGGCGTTGCTGTGGGCGCTCGACCGACGCGATGCTGCCGACGAGCTGCGGAAGCTGCTCGCCGACAACGACATCGTGCTGCTCGACCGGTACGTCGCGTCCAACGCCGCGTACACCGCGGCGCGCCGGAACCAGGGCGCGACCGGCCCGGCGGTGGAGTGGATCCGCCGTCTCGAGTTCGAACGGTTCGGGCTCCCGGTGCCCGATCTGCAGGTGCTTCTCCGCGTTCCGGTCGCCCTCGCCGCGGAGCGTGCCCGTAACCGCGCCGCGACCGAGGCCGACCGCGATCGCGACGCCTACGAGCGCGATGCCGGCCTGCAACACCGCACCGGCGAGGTGTACGACGAGCTCGCGCAGCAGCAGTGGATGTCTCCGTGGGAGGTCGCAGGCCCGCAGACCTCCCCGCGACAACTCGCCGTTGACATCTCAAATCTGCTTCACGACGGTGAAGGGGTGACACGATAGAGGCTATGAAGCCGAGGATTCTGGTAGTCGACGACGACACCGCGCTGGCCGAGATGCTCACGATCGTGCTGCGCGGCGAGGGATTCGAACCGTTCGTGGTGGGGGACGGCACTCAGGCGCTGGGCGCCGTGCGCGAGATCCGGCCCGACCTCGTCCTGCTCGATCTCATGCTCCCCGGCATGAACGGCATCGACGTGTGCCGTGTGCTCCGCGCGGATTCCGGTGTGCCGATCGTGATGCTCACCGCCAAGTCCGACACCGTCGACGTCGTGCTCGGCCTCGAATCGGGCGCCGACGACTACATCGTCAAGCCGTTCAAGCCGAAGGAGCTCGTCGCACGCGTGCGGGCCCGGCTGCGTCGCACCGAGCAGGAGCCGGCGGAGGTCCTGAACATCGGGGACATCACCATCGACGTCCCCGCCCACAAGGTCACCCGCGGCGACGAGGCGATCTCGCTCACGCCCCTCGAGTTCGACCTGCTCGTGGCGCTCGCACGCAAGCCGCGCCAGGTGTTCACCCGTGAGGTCCTGCTCGAGCAGGTCTGGGGTTACCGGCACGCCGCCGACACCCGGCTCGTGAACGTCCACGTCCAGCGTCTGCGCGCGAAGGTCGAGAAGGATCCCGAGAATCCCGAGGCGGTGCTCACGGTGCGGGGGGTCGGCTACAAGGCCGGACCGCCGTGATTCGAACCTACCGGCTTCGGCGGCGTATCACGCGTAGGACGCTGCCGCTGGTGAGGTGGTCGCGGTCGATGAGCAGCCGACTCGCGCACACCTGGCGACGATCCCTGCAGCTCCGGGTCGTGACCTCGACCCTCACGCTGTCGCTGATCGTCATGTTCGTGCTCGGAGTGGTACTCACGAGCCAGATCACCGACCGACTGCTCGAAGTGAAGATCGACGCGGCGACCGAGGAGATGGATCGCTCGCGCGCACTCGTCGAGGGACAACTCGCGGGCGCCGACGACTCCGGCTCGCTCGCGGTCCGCCTCGACGGTGCCGCGGCGATCCTCACCAGCCGCGGCAGCGACGGGGGACAGGACACCGGCGTCGCCGGAACCTTCGACCCCGTCCTGATCGTCCCCGGCGACGGTCCGCGGGCCCCCACCTCGAGCGGACCCGCCGACCAGATCCCGCAGAACCTGCGCGCCTTCGTCCAGAACGGGCAGATCGCGTACCAGTTCGCGACGGTCGCCGATCCCGACGGCTACACCGGGCCGGCCCTGATCATGGGCAGCCCCACCGACTCCGACATCTCGACACTCGAGCTGTACCTCGTCTTCCCGCTCGGCGGTGAGGAACGCACCCTCGCCCTCGTCCGCGGCACACTGCTCGTCGGCGCCGTGGTCCTGCTCGTACTGCTGGCCGCGATCTCGATGATCGTCGCGCGGCAGGTCGTGCTGCCCATCCGGTCGGCCTCCCGGATCGCCGTGCGCTTCGCCGACGGACGGCTCAAGGAACGCATGCCGGTCCGCGGTGAGGACGATATGGCGCGCCTGGCGATGTCGTTCAACGAGATGGCCGAGAGCCTGTCTCGGCAGATCACCCAGCTCGAGGAGTACGGCAACCTGCAGAAACGGTTCACCTCCGATGTGAGCCACGAACTGCGCACCCCGCTCACGACCGTCCGTATGGCCGCCGACCTCATCCACGACGGCAGCGACGAGCTCGACCCCGTCCTCAAGCGGTCCTCCGAACTGCTCGTCGCCGAACTCGACCGCTTCGAGAGCCTCCTCAACGACCTGCTCGAGATCAGCCGGCACGACGCGGGTGTCGCCGAACTCGCCTCCGAACGACTCGATCTGCGGATGTGCGCGCGTGCCGCCGTCTCGACCGTGCGGCACCTCGCCCGCGAGACCGCCACCGAGCTCATCGTCGACCTTCCGGACGAGTCCGTCGAGGCCGACGTCGATCCGCGCCGCGTCGAACGCATCCTGCGCAACCTGCTCGCCAACGCGATCGATCACGGCGAGGGCAAACCCATCCTGCTGCGGTTGCGCGCCGACGACGCGGCCGCGGCCTTCGTCGTGCGCGATCAGGGCGTGGGCCTGCGACCGGGGGAGGAGAAACTCGTCTTCAACCGGTTCTGGCGCTCCGATCCGTCGCGGGTCCGGCGCTCCGGCGGCACCGGCCTCGGTCTCGCGATCAGCGTCGAGGACGCCAACCTGCACAACGGCAAGCTCGAAGCGTGGGGCGAACCGGGACGAGGTGCCAGCTTCCGGCTCACCCTCCCGCGCGAACGCGGACGTAAGGTGGGTCGCAGCCCCCTGCCTCTCGTGCCCAGCGCCGCGAAGGCCGTGCAGGGCAAGCCCCCGCCGGGTGACGACACCCCGGAGCGGCCTTCGACGGGAGAGATCCCGACCGACCCTGCGAGCACATCGTCCGAAGGAGCCAATACATGAGCCGCTCGACTCCGCGTGCAGCGGGCGTGCTCGTCGTACTCCTGACCGTGGCCGGACTCGTGCTGTCGGGATGCGCCACGCTGCCGGATTCGTCGTCACCGCAGGCCATCGGAACCCTTGAACGCGGCCCCGCGACCACCGAGGTCGCCGCTCCCGTGCCCGGTCGCGAACCCGACCTGCTCCTGCGCGACTTCCTGCAGGCGAGCACGGATCCGACCAACCGCCACCGCGCGGCCCGGCAGTTCCTCACCCCCACGATGTCCGAGTCCTGGGACGACGCGGCGAGCGCGACGATCGTCGACAAGGTCGACGTCCTCGTCGAGGAACGCGACGGCGACAGCGCCACCTACGTGGTGCGGGCCAGCACCGTCGGCTACCTCGAGGAGGGCGGCATCTACCGTCCCGCCGACGGGGAGTTCGAGGCGCGGTTCTCCCTGGTCCGCACGGACGGGGAGTGGCGCATCGACCGGTTGCCGGCCGGCGTCATCATGGACCGCCCGCGCTTCCTCAACACCTATCAGCGCCGCTCGCTGTACTTCCTCGACCCGACCGGCACCGCCGTCGTCCCCGACCCGCGCTGGATCACGGGTACCCCCGAACAGACGGCGTCGCAGTTGATCGGGTTGCTCGTCGAAGGGCCGAAAGAGGTCCTCGCGCCTGCGGTCAAGAATCTCCTCGAGGACGTCACCGTCATCGGCTCGGTGACGAAGGCGGACGGCCGCACGACCGACGTCGGCGTCGGACTCGGCGGTATCCGCATCGACTTCCAGGGGGTCGGCTCGATGGGCCGGCAGGATCGCGAACTGCTCGCCGCGCAGGTGATCTGGACCCTCGCCAACGCAGACATCAGCGGCCCGTACCAGCTCCTCGCCGACGGCCAGCCCCTCGACGAACGGTTCCCGAACGGGTGGACCACCGCCGACGTGGCATCGATGAACCCCCTTGCCGCATCGAGCGTGACGGTGGGCCTGCACGCGCTGCTCGACGGGACGCTGGTGAGCGTCGCCGAGACCGGCGTGACACCGGTCCGCAGCTTCTTCGGCATGTCCGACGATCTGCAGTCCGTCGCCTTGTCGCTGGACGGGGAACTCGTCGCCGCCGTCGAGAACACCGGGAAACCGGCACCGGAGCCGGCCGTGCAGCTGATGGTCGGTGCCTACAGCGAAGGCGCTGCCGAACCCGCGGTCGACGGGGAGTCGATCACCCGGCCGTCCTGGTCACCGAACAACAACTCGGTGTGGGCCGTCGTCAACGGCACGGCGGTAGTGCGTGCGGTGCGCGAGCCCGGCACGGGGCGGGTCACCGTGGTCGGCGTCGAAGCGGGTGCGATCCGTGCCCTCGGGGGCCGCATCACCGAGCTGCGCCTGTCGCGCGACGGTGTCCGCGCCGCCCTGATCATCGACGGACGGGTCTTCGTCGCGACGGTCGTACCGACCACGACCGGCGAGTACTCGCTCGCCAACCCGCGCGAGATCGGCTTCGGCCTCGGCGGTCCCGCGCTCGCCTTGGACTGGAGCACGGCCGACACGATCGTCGTCTCCCGAGCGTCGGCCGACGTGCCCGTCGTGCAGGTCGCGGTGGACGGCTCACACATCGACGCACTGCCGAGCCGCAATCTCACGCCCCCGGTGGTGGCGGTCGAGGCGTCCACGGCGAGCGAGTTCGTCGCGGATTCCCGGACGGTCTTCCAGCTCAACAACCGCGACCCCGCCGGCGACCGGTACTGGCGGGAGGTACCCGGACTGGCCGGGATGGCGGCGATCCCGGTTCTTCCCGGCTAGAGCGTGCCGACGGTGACGCCCAGGCGTCGGTGACTTCGGGCACACTCCCGGTGTGCTCACCGCCTTTCTCGATCTCGTCCTGCCCGCCCGGTGCGGTGGGTGCGCCGCTCCCGGAGCGAGCTGGTGCCGGGCGTGCGCACGCGAGCTCTCCGATCACCCCGTGGCCGTCGCGCCGCGCGTCGACCCCGGGACCCCGGTGTGGAGCCTGGGCCCGTACACCGGCCCCAGGCGCCGCGCGGTGATCGTCGCGAAGGAGCGTGCCCGCCGGGATCTCGCCGAGCCGCTCGGGCTCGCGTGGGCCGTCGCGATCGCGCGGCTGCGCCGATGGAGCGAGCTGCCCGAGGGTCCCTTGATCGTGACGCCCGCCCCCACCCGGACGCGTGCGGCGCGGGCACGCGGAGGCGATCCCGTCACGCGTGCCGCCCGGGCCGCCGCGACCCACGACCGTCGCCTCCACGTGCATCCGATCCTGAGTGTGGCGGCCGGGGTGCGTGATTCGGTGGGGCTCTCGGCAGCCGACAGGCAGCGCAACCTCGCCGGCCGTGTCGGGGTGCGCGCCGACGGTCTGCCGCGCACGATCCCGGTCCTCGTCGTCGACGACGTGCTCACCACCGGAACCACCGCGCGCGAGTCGGTGCGGGCACTCCGACGCGCCGGATTCGACCCTCTCGGAGTGCTCGTGATCGCCCACGCGTGAGCCCGCGGACGGGCCCGGAAAGTACCTCACCGAGTGACCGGAAGGCGACGCGATGGGAAATCGCGCGGGAACGGTGGCACACCTCCGCGTTACGTACTACCGTCGCCATCAGACCCGGAAACAACAAGGTAGACGGGTGGAAACGCCTGTTCTTCCGATTTCGGGTGAGCGCGCTCTCGCGCTCATACATCATGCCGGCGCGCGGGCTGCGCCGGCCGTAACTCGGGAGGTACGCGTGACGACCCCTTCGAAGTCCAGAGGTTCCGTTGCAGAGGCCGATGCAGCCACGGAAGGCCCACGTGCCGACGTTGTCGTGAAAGGACGCAACGTCGAGGTCCCCGATCACTTCCGGATCTACGTCTCCGAGAAACTCGCTCGGCTCGAACGTTTCGATCCGACGATCTTCATCTTCGACGTCGAGTTGCAACACGAACGCAACAGGCGTCAGAGGAAGAGTTGTCAGCGGGTCGAGATCACTGCCCGCGGAAAGGGACCTGTCGTACGCGCCGAGGCCAGTGCCGACAGCTTCTACGCTGCCTTCGAGTCTGTGATCAGCAAGCTCGAATCGCGCCTGCGACGGACGAAGGAGCGCCGCAAGGTCTCCTACGGTGAGAAGACGCCCGTGTCCGTGGCGGAAGCCACCGCGGCCCTCGCCCAGGATGACGAGCTCGCGATCTCGCCCGACCTGTCGCTCGGCGACAGCGAGAAGGAGCCTCAGGACGGTCCCGGTCGCATCGTCCGGACGAAGGAACACAACGCTGCGCCGATGACCGTCGACGACGCCCTCTACGAGATGGAACTCGTCGGTCACGACTTCTACCTGTTCCACGACAAGGAGACGGACAAGCCGTCCGTGGTCTACCGGCGACACGCCTTCGACTACGGTCTGATCAGGCTCGTGTGACACTGCAGGGAGTGACCGAAGGCACCTCGCCATCGCGGTCACTCCCGCGCAGCGCCTACCATGGAATCCGGCCGGGGTCCGACAAGGCCTCGGCCGGATTTCTTGTCCGTGCAGGTACCCGAGATTGAGGACGAACACACCAGTGCTGTCGCTGACGAAGCTGCTCCGGATCGGTGAAGGTCGCATGGTCAAGCGGCTCAAGCACATCGCCGAGCATGTCGATTCCCTCTCCCCGGACTTCGAGGCCCTGACCGACGCCGAGCTCCGGGCCAAGACGGACGAGTTCCGGAGCCGCTACCAGGACGGCGAGACGCTCGACGATCTGCTTCCGGAAGCCTTCGCGACCGCCCGGGAGGCGTCCTTCCGTGTGCTCGGCCAGAAGCACTATCTCGTCCAGATCATGGGTGGCGCGGCGCTGCACTTCGGCAACATCTCCGAGATGAAGACCGGTGAGGGCAAGACCCTCACCTGCGTGCTGCCGGCCTACCTCAACGCGATCTCCGGAGACGGCGTCCACGTCGTCACCGTGAACGACTACCTCGCCAAGCGCGACGCCGAGTGGATGGGCCGCGTGCACCGTTCCCTCGGACTCGAGACCGACGTGATCCTGTCCGGCATGACCCCGGCCCAGCGCCGCGCGGCCTACTCCGCGGACATCACCTACGGCACCAACAACGAGTTCGGTTTCGACTACCTGCGCGACAACATGACGCACTCGCTCGACGATCTCGTCCAGCGTGGCCACAACTTCGCGATCGTCGACGAGGTCGATTCGATCCTCATCGACGAGGCCCGGACCCCGCTCATCATCTCGGGTCCCGCCGACGCGTCGAGCAAGTGGTACTCCGAGTTCGCGCGCATCGCCAAGCTGCTCAAGCCCGAGGTGCACTACGAGATCGACATCCGCAAGCGGACCGTCGGTGTGCACGAGGCCGGCGTCGAGTTCGTCGAGGACCAGCTCGGCATCGACAACCTGTACGAGGCGGCCAACTCGCCGCTGGTGAGCTACCTCAACAACGCCATCAAGGCCAAGGAGCTCTACGCCAAGGACAAGGACTACATCGTCCGCAACGGCGAGGTCGTCATCGTCGACGAGTTCACCGGCCGCGTCCTGTCGGGCCGCCGCTACAACGAGGGCATGCACCAGGCGATCGAGGCCAAGGAAGGCGTCGAGATCAAGGCCGAGAACCAGACGCTCGCCACGATCACGCTGCAGAACTACTTCCGCCTGTACGACAAGCTGTCGGGCATGACCGGTACGGCCGAGACCGAGGCCGCCGAGCTCCACCAGATCTACAGCCTGGGTGTCATCCCGATCCCGACCAACCGCCCGATGGTGCGCGTCGACCAGGGCGATCTGATCTACAAGACCGAGGAAGCGAAGTTCGCGGCCGTCGTCGACGACGTCGTCGAGCGTCACGAGAAGGGCCAGCCGGTCCTCATCGGTACGACGAGCGTCGAGCGGTCGGAATACCTGTCGCGGCAGTTCACCAAGCGCGGTGTGCCGCACAGCGTGCTCAACGCGAAGTTCCACGAGCAGGAAGCGCAGATCATCGCGCAGGCCGGCCGGTCCGGCGCGGTGACGGTCGCGACGAACATGGCCGGTCGCGGTACCGACGTCGTGCTCGGCGGCAACCCCGACATCCTCGCCGACATCGAGCTGCGCAAGCGCGGCCTCGACCCGGTCAACACGCCGGACGAGTACGAGGCGGCCTGGGACGAGACCCTCGAGCGGATCAAGGCCGAGTCGAAGGCCGACGCCGAAAAGGTGCGAGCGGCCGGTGGCCTGTATGTGCTCGGCACCGAACGGCACGAGTCGCGTCGTATCGACAACCAGCTCCGTGGCCGTTCCGGTCGTCAGGGCGATCCGGGCGAGTCGCGGTTCTACCTCTCGCTCGGCGACGAGTTGATGCGACGCTTCAACGGCGCCGCGCTCGAGTCGATCATGACGCGACTGAACCTGCCCGACGACGTGCCGATCGAGGCGAAGATGGTCTCCAAGGCCATCAAGAGCGCGCAGACGCAGGTCGAGCAGCAGAACTTCGAGATCCGCAAGAACGTCCTCAAGTACGACGAGGTGATGAACCAGCAGCGCACCGTCATCTACGAGGAGCGTCGCCGGATCCTGCGCGGCGAGGACCTCGAGGGTCAGGTGCAGCACATGCTCACCGACGTGATCACCGCCTACGTCGACGGTGCGACCGCCGAGGGCTACGTCGAGGACTGGGATCTCGAGCAGCTGTGGACGGCGCTCAAGACCCTCTACCCGGTGGGTGTCGACCACAAGACGCTCGTCGCCGAGAACGAGGACCTCGACCGCAACGGTCTGCTCGAGGTCCTTCTCGAGGACGCCCGCGCCGCCTACGCACGTCGCGAGGCCGAACTCGAGGCCATTGCCGGTGAGAACGCGATGCGCGAACTCGAGCGTCGCGTGCTGTTGTCGGTTCTCGACCGCAAGTGGCGCGAGCACCTCTACGAGATGGACTACCTCAAGGAGGGCATCGGCCTGCGCGCGATGGCGCAGCGTGATCCGCTCGTCGAGTACCAGCGCGAGGGCTTCGACATGTTCACCGCGATGCTCGAGGGCCTGAAGGAGGAATCGGTCGGATTCCTGTTCAACCTCCAGGTCGAGGCCGCGCAACAGCAGCAGGCCGCGGGTGTGGCGGTCACGCCGGCCTCTGCGGCGGCCGCCGCGCAGGCGTCCCCGAGCCTCGCCAAGGCTGCTCCCGCCCGACCCGCACAGCCGGCCCCGGCGGCACAACAGGCACAGCCGGCCCCGGCGGCGCAGGCGGAGCCCGCACCGGCCGCGCTGCGGGCCAAGGGTCTCGACGAGACCGAGCGGCGTCTGACCTACACCGGTCCCGACGAGGACGGCCGCGCCCACGTCGCGCGTACGACCGCCGGTTCCGACGCGGGCTCCGCGCCCAGGCAGGCGGGCACCCGCAAGGAGCGTCGTGCCGCGGCCCGGCGCGATGCGAAGACCAACCGGCGACGCTGAACGCGCTGAGTCGAAGACTCACGTAGGCGCTGAGTCGAAGACTCACGTAGGCGCTGAGTCGAAGACTCACGTCGGCGCTGAGTCGAGGACTCACGATCACCCCACGACCCTGTGGCTCACCCGAGCCACAGGGTCGTGATCGTCCAGCGGTGCGGAGCACGAGGACGGGGACGCTTGCGCACCATCCGGCCGGCGAAGGCGAACACCCGGTCCCCGCGACCGTAGCTGCCGAACAGTTCCACGGTGTCGGCGTCGACGGGACGCACCCGCGTCCGCAGCAGTATCGCGGTGCTGCGTCCGGCACGCGGAGGCCGGCCCGCGGTGATCGTCGCGACGAGACGCGGATCGAGGACCGTGGTGGACTGCACCGCGGGACGGCGGCCGTCGACGACCTCGAGGACCAGGCGCACCGCCGTCTCCGCGACCCGCACGACACCCGGATCGAGCACGATCGCGGGTCGGTCGCTCGGCCCTGTGGCCGGACCTTCGATGCTCGGGCCCTCGGCCGGACGTCCGGTTCCGTCGCGGCGGAGCGTGGCGCGTCCCGAGCGTCCGTCGTGCGGCGTGGGCCGACGGGCGACGTGGCTGCGGGGACGGTGGCAGCTCTCCTCGACCGGAGGTTCGAGGCGGGTGAGGCGGCGCACGTAGCGCCCGGTGTGATGCGACATGGGCTCTCCCGAAGGGCATGAGAACGGATCGTCACGGTGACACCGTGACGGCGGATCGGTTCGGGAGAGGACGAACCGCGCACATGATGCCACATCTCCGGGCGACGGTCCCGGTTCGACGCGCGCGGGATGCGCTGCGCGAGCAGGACGTCCAGGACCTACGGTGGTGTCGTGATGCGAGGACTCGTACTCGACGTCGGTGGCGTCCTGGTCGGGCCGGGAAGCGACCCCGACACCTTCGGCGCGGCCGTGACGGTCCTGCGCGCGCGTGGGGTGCGGACCGCCCTGCTGAGCAACGATCCCGGTGGGCCCGGCGCGCAGTGGCTGCGCGATCTCGAGGGTCCGTTCGTCGACCGCGTGGTGCTCTCGGGTGACGCACGTGTCGCCAAACCCGACCCCGAGAGCTACCTGCTGGTCGCCCGGCTGCTGGACCTCGAACCCGGCGAGTGCGTCTTCGTCGACGATTCGGTCGGCAATGTGCGAGGCGCCGCCGCTGCGGGGATGGTCGGCGTACACCATGATGGTTCACACGACGCGCCGGGCGAACTGGCCGTACTCTTCGATCTCGATCCCGAGGAGATCGGGAGCGGAGCCACGGACGGCGCCGAGTCGTGGTGGCGATGTTCGGGAGGTTCGGGTCAGGAGGGAGAACGGGGTCGATGACGAGCCGGATGACGGCGCAGGACGCGTCGTACTACTACCTGGAGACGAGCAACACGCCGATGCACGTCGGGTCGCTCGCGATCCTCGAACCCCCCGAGGGCGGTCTCGACTACGAGAGCGTGCTGCGATTGGTCGAGCAGCGACTGCCCGAGGTGCCCCGTTACCGGAAGAAGGTGCGGGAGGTCGCATTCGGGCTCTCGCGACCCGTGTGGGTCGACGACCGCGATTTCGACATCACCTACCACGTGCGGCGCTCCGCGCTGCCGAAACCCGGCTCCGACGAACAGCTGCACGACCTCGTCGCGCGTCTGGTCTCGCGACCGCTCGACCGCACGCGACCGCTCTGGGAGATGTATCTCGTCGAGGGGCTCGCGAACGATCGGGTGGCGCTGTTCACGAAGTCGCATTCGGCGCTCGTCGACGCCGTCGGCCGGATCGCCCGCACGGCAGCGCAGTCGGCGCCCGAGACTCCGCTGAACACGCAGATCTCGAGGAGTCGTCGGTTCTCCGTGGTGCGCTCCGATCTGGAGCCCTACCGCAAGATCCACTCCCGCTACGGCTGCACGATCAACGACGTGGTGCTCGCGGTCCTCGCCGGCGCGTTGCGGTACTGGCTGCTCTCCCGCGGGGAGCCGGTCACCGAGGCGACGGTGGTGCGGGCGATGGTCCCGATGTCGGTGTACACCCAGGATCCGGACGACTGCGGCGACAACGACACGATCCAGGTGCACCCGCAGGGCGAGGTGTCGTCCTTCCTGCTGGATCTGCCGGTGGGGGAGCCGAACGCGGTGGTCCGGTTGTCGCACATCGCGCATGCGGGCGAGGCCTACTCGCGGCAGCGGCGGCGGGTGGCGGCGCAGACGATGGTCCGCTTGTCGGGCTTCGCCCCGGCGACGATGCACGCGGTGGGAGCCCGGGTCGCGATGGGTTTCTCGCAGCGGATGTTCAACCTCATGATCACCAATGCGCCCGGTCCGCAGCACCCGCTCTACCTCACCGGAGCCCGGCTGCTCGAGATCTTCCCGGTCTCGCCGCTGCTGAAGAATCAGGCCCTGAGCATCGCGTTGACGTCCTACGACGGCAAGATCTACTACGGTTTGAATGCGGATCGTGATGCGATGCCCGATGTGGACGTGGCAGCGACGCTGATCCAGGAATCTCTCGAGGAGTTGACGGATGCCGGCAGGTGAGAAGTGACGCGTGTCTATGTACCGGCAACGCTCGCGATGTTGCAGGGCCTCGTCGCCGACGGTGAGGTCGACGCGGTGGGCCGGACGGCCTTCGCGGTGACCCCCGCTCTGCGCGAGGCCTACACGGCGGGCGACGACGAGGAGCTCGCCGAGGTCGCTATGGCCGAGGCGGCACGCGCGTCGCTGCGGTTGCTCGGGTCGGAGGAGCCGAACGATCATCCGTCCTTCGCGTCGCGTCGGGTGGTGATCGCGGCCGACGTCGACGAGGTGAAGCCGCGACCGGATCTCGACGATGCGGTCGTCAAGCTCGCCGGGCCGATCACGATGCGTGCGGTCGCGTCGGTGCACATCGACCTGCAGGAGGCGGAGGCCGACGTCGCGCGGGCACGCGAGATCGTCGATGCCGCCGAACTGGGCGACGAGGAGGCCGAGTTCGTCCTCGGCGACGCGGAGGACCACGAACTGGCGTGGTACGCGGCCCAGGAACTGCCCTTCCTCCTCGAACTGCTCTGACCTCGCATATCGCCACGTCATAGGTGTGACGACCGTCTCTCGCTCAACCTACGCTTCCGTAACCTCTGATAACCTACGGAGCCGTAACCGGAGTGAGGAGAAACGGTCGGATGGGCCTGAAGGAATGGATCGAGAAGCCTGCGGCACACGTCGCGCCAGGGGAGAAGTCGCTCTCCAACGTCCTGCGTGGCGCGGTGGCCCGGCTGACCACCCCTCTGCTCCCCGACGACTACCTGCATCTGGTCAACCCGCTGTGGTCCGCCCGTGAACTGCGCGGGCGCATCGTCTCGGTGCGCCAGGAAACCCCCGATTCCGCGACGATCGTCATCCGTCCCGGCTGGGGCTTCGACTTCGGATACGCGCCCGGCCAGTACATCGGCATCGGTCTGCATGTCGACGGTCGCTGGCACTGGCGCTCCTACTCGCTGACCTCCTCGCCCACCTGGGACGACAAGGTCATCTCCATCGCCGTGAAGGCGATGCCCGAGGGTTTTCTGTCCAGCCACCTCGTCGGTGGGGTTCCCGAGGGCACCGTCGTGCGCCTCGCCGCCCCGAAGGGCGATTTCGTCCTGCCCGACCCGCCGCCGGCGAAGATCCTCTTCCTCACGGCCGGCAGTGGCATCACGCCGATCATGTCGATGCTGCGGACGCTCGACCGGCGTGCGGTCGAGCGCGAACTCGACCTGCCCGACGTCGTGCACCTCCACTCCGCGCCGACGGCCGAGAACGTGATGTTCCGGTCCGAACTCGAGCGTTTCGACGCCACCCACGATCGCTTCCGCGTGCACGTGCGTCACACCCGTGAGAAGGGCAAGTTCGCGCTCTCGGAGCTCGACGAGGTGTGCCCCGACTGGCGCGAGCGTCAGACCTGGGCGTGCGGTCCCCAGCAGATGCTCGACGACATCACCGCGCACTGGGCCGCGGAGGGCATCGAGGATCAGGTCCACCTCGAGCGCTTCGCCGTCAGCCGCGCCGACACCTCTGGCTCGGGCGGAACGATCACGTTCGCGAAGTCCGGCAAGACCGTCACTGTGGACGGCGCCACGACGATTCTCGAGGCCGGTGAGAGCGTCGGTGCGCTGATGCCTTTCGGTTGCCGCATGGGAATCTGTCAGACTTGTGTTGTGCCGCTCGAGAAGGGGCACGTCGTCGATCTGCGATCCGGCAAGGAGCACGCAGAAGGCGAACGCGTCCAGACCTGCATCTCCGCCGCTGCCGGCGACTGCACACTGGACGTGTAGACACCGACAGCAAACCTCCGAAGGATCCCGCTTGGCCATCACCGACATCCGCGCGTTCTCTCATCTGACCGAAGACGACATCGTTGCTCTTGCAAACGAATTCGACGCGATTCGACGGGATGTGGAGAATTCGCGCGGCCCGCGGGACGCCCGCTACATCCATTCCGTCATCCGTGCGCAGCGTGTGCTGGAGGTGGTCGGACGCTGCGCGCTGTTCGGTTCGCGTCGACGGTCGCGCTGGATCATCGGTACCGCTGCGCTGTCGCTCGCGAAGATCATCGAGAACATGGAACTCGGGCACAACGTGATGCACGGGCAGTGGGACTGGATGAACGACCCCGAGATCCACTCGACATCGTGGGAATGGGATCAGACCGGTCCGTCCGAGCACTGGAAGCGCGCCCACAACTACGCGCACCACACCTACACGAACATCGTGGGCATGGACGAGGACGTGGGATTCGGCATCCTGCGGATGACGCGCGACGAGAAGTGGCGTCCGCGCAATCTCGCGCAGCCGATCGCGAACATCGTCCTCGCGCTGACCTTCGAGTGGGGGATCGCGCTGCACGACCTCTCGGCGAAGAAGGAACTCGAGGGCGTCCCGCCCGTGCAGTGGAATTCGGGGCCCAACAAGGAATTCGCAGCGAAGGCCGGCCGGCAGGTCGTCAAGGACCTGGTGTTCTTCCCGGCGCTCACCGGGCCGGCCTGGCGCAGCACGTTGTCGGCGAACCTCACCGCGAACGTGATCCGCAACATCTGGGCGTATCTCGTGATCTTCTGCGGCCACTTCCCCGACGGCGCAGAGAAGTTCACGACCGAGCACTACGAGAACGAGACGCGCGGAGAGTGGTATCTGCGCCAGTTGCTCGGTAGCGCAAACATTTCCGGTGGGCGTGCGATGGATTTCCTCACCGGGAATCTCAGTTATCAGATCGAGCATCACCTGTTCCCGGACTTGCCGAGCAACCGCTACCCGGAGATCGCCGCCCGTGTACGGGCGCTGTGCGGCAAGTACGACCTGCCGTACACGACCGGTTCGCTCGCCCGGCAGTACTGGCTCGCCCTGCGCACGATCCACAAGCTCGCGTTGCCCGACCGATTCCTCAAGGCGACGGCCGACGACGCCCCCGAGACCTCCTCCGAGCGCAAGTTCGACAGGTGGCGCCCGGAGGCGCCCGCGGTGGTCACCGAGGCGTCCACCGGACGTCGCCGGGGTCTGCTCACGGCGCTGCGGGTCCATGCCGAGCATGCGGTAGCAGAACGTCGTCGTCGCCTGGTGAATCGGGTCACCGGCGACCTTCCGTCACTCTGTGATTCGCGCCACAGCTCCGAATCCGGCTAACCTACGGGACCGTAACCTACGGTAGAGTAGCCGGCATGGCGATATCGGATGTCAAGGAGTACGCGCACCTGACGGAGGCGGACGTCGAGGCCATCGGCCGCGAACTCGACGCCATCCGGCACGATATCGAGGAGTCCCGCGGTGAGCGCGACGCTCGGTACGTCCGCAACACGATCCGGCTGCAGCGCGGCCTCGAGATCGGCGGGCGCCTCGTGCTGCTCGGCTCGAACAAGCGTCCGCTGTGGCTGCTGGGCACGGGCATGCTCTCCCTGTCGAAGATCATCGAGAACATGGAACTCGGGCACAATGTGATGCACGGGCAGTGGGACTGGATGAACGACCCCGAGGTGCACTCGGCCAACTGGGAGTGGGACAACGTCGACCCGTCGGCGCACTGGAAGATCACCCACAACTACCTGCATCACAAGTACACCAACATCCTCGGCATGGACGACGATGTGGGATACGGCCTGCTGCGCGTCACCCGCGACCAGCGATGGAAGCCGTTCTACCTCGGCAACGTCGCGTACAACGCCATCCTCGCAGCGCTGTTCCAGTACGGCATCGCCATCCAGCTGCTCGAGCTCGGCAAGGTCGTCCAGGGGCGCGACGACCGCGAGCTCACCAAGGCACGCGGCAAGGAGGTGCTCGCCAAGCTCGGCAAACAGCACCTCAAGGACTACGTGATCTATCCGGCGCTCACCGGCAAGTCCTGGAAGTCCACGATGAGGGCCAACGCCACGGCCAACTTCGTGCGCAACATCTGGACCAACGCGGTGATCTTCTGCGGTCACTTCCCGGACGGTGCGGAGAAGTTCACGAAGCAGGACATCGAGACCGAGACGCGTGCCGAGTGGTACCTGCGTCAGATGCTCGGCTCCGCGAACATCTCCGGCGGTAAGGTCATGGACTTCATGACCGGCAACCTGAGCTACCAGATCGAGCACCACATCTACCCCGACCTGCCGTCCAACCGGTACGCGGAGATCGCGGTGCGCGTGCGTGAGCTGTGCGAGAAGTACGACCTGCCGTACACCACCGGCCCGCTCGCGGTGCAGTACTGGAAGTCCTGGCGCACCATCGCCAAGCTGTCGCTGCCCGACAAGTACCTCAAGGACGACCGCGACGCCGCCCCGGAGACCGCTTCCGAGCGGGGCTTCGGCGGAGCGCCGGAGATCGATCCGGCCACCGGCCGCCGCGTGGGTCTGGCCACCACCATCGAGAAGACACGCAAGCGCGGATTCGTCCGCCGCGCGCTCGGCATGCGCTGACGGTCACGAGAACGAGCACGAACCCCGGCACCTACAGGTGCCGGGGTTCGTGCGTTCGGCCGGGGTTCGTCGGTTCACCAGGGGTCGTTGGACGCGAGCGCCGTGAGCAGTTCGCGCACGGCCATCGCCCGGTTGTGCGACTTGCCCTCCAACGAGTCGAAGGCACATTCGGGATCGGCGGGCGGGCCGAGATGCGTGCACCCGCGCGGGCAGTCCTCGACCGCTTCGGCCAGGTCCCCGAACGCCGCGACGACGTCGTCGGGCCCGATGTGCGCGAGCCCGAACGACCGGATGCCCGGGGTGTCGACCACCCACCCGCCCTCGGGCAGATGCAGGGCCACCGACTGGGTGGAGGTGTGACGTCCCTTGCCCACCCCGGAGACCTCGCCGGTGGCGCGGTCGGCGTCGGGGACGAGCCTGTTCACCAGTGTCGACTTGCCGACCCCCGAGTGCCCGATCAGGGCGGTCACGCGACCGTCGATCCGCTCGTGCAGGGCGGTGAGATCGTCGTCCCGACCGACGAGCAGCACCGGGATGTCGAGATCCGCGAAGTGCGCGGCGAACTCGTCGGGATCGGCGAGGTCGCTCTTGGTCAGTCCCAGCAGGGGAGCGAGACCGCCGGCATAGGCCGCGACGAGTGCGCGTTCGACGAGTCCGGTCCGTGGTGGGGGATCGGCGAGCGCGACCACGATGAGCAGCTGTTCGGCATTGGCGACGACGATGCGCTCGAACGGATCGGTGTCGTCGGCCGTGCGCCGCAGGACGGTGCTGCGGTCCTCGACCCGCACGATGCGCGCGAGCGTGTCGGGGCGACCGGAGAGATCGCCGACGACACCCACCTGATCGCCCACCACGATCGGGGTCCGGCCGAGCTCGCGTGCCCGCATCGTCGTCACGATCCGGTCGGGATCACCGCCGAGCGCGACACCCCACCGCCCGCGGTCGACGGAGACGACCATGCCCTCCTCGGCATTGCGGTGGGCCGGGCGGTCCTTCGTGCGCGGCCGCGAGCCGCGCCCGGGGCGGACCCGGACGTCGGACTCGTCGTACTCCCGCCGCCTCAGGAGTCGCTCCCCGTCAGCAGCGACTCCCACAGGCCTTCGAAATCGGGGAGCGTCTTGGCAGTGGTGCCGATGTCCTCGACCTCGATCCCGTCGACGACGAGCCCGAGGATCGCACCGGCCGTGGCCATCCGGTGGTCGGCGTAGGAGTGCCAGATACCACCGTGCAGCGGCGTCGGCTCGATGTGCAGGCCGTCCTCGGTCTCGGTGATCGAACCCCCGAGACGACCGATCTCGGTGGCGAGCGCCGCCAGCCGGTCGGTCTCGTGACCGCGCAGGTGCGCGATACCGCGCAGGTCGGAGGGCGAGGCGGCGACCGCGGCGAGGGCCGCGACGGTCGGCGCCAGCTCGCCGACGTCGTGCAGGTCCACGTCGATGCCTCGCAATTCGCCCGGGCCGCGCACGGTCAGCGTCCCGTCGGCCCACGTCACCTCGGCGCCCATCTGCTCGAGGATGCCGCGGATCGCGTCGCCGGCCTGGGTGGTCGACTCGGGCCACAGGGGCACCGAGACGACACCACCGGTGACCGCCGCGGCCGCGAGGAAGGGCGTGGCGTTCGACAGGTCGGGCTCGACGGTGACGTCGACGGCCTTGATCGTCGTCGGGGGCACCCGCCAGGTGTCGGTCTCGGAGGTGTCGACGGGGACCCCGGCCGTTCGGAGCATCTCGACCGTCATCTCGATGTGCGGCATCGACGGCACCGGTTCACCGGCGTGGCGGACCACCACGCCCTCGTCGAAGGCGGCCCCGGACAGCAGCAGACCCGAGACGAACTGCGAGGACGCGGAAGCGTCGATGGTCACGGAACCGCCGCGCACCGCACCGCGGCCGTGCACGGTGAAGGGCAGCCGGTCGCCGTCGATGTCGGCGCCGAGGGCGCGCAGGGCGTCGAGCACGGTGCTCATCGGGCGGACGCGGGCCTGTTCGTCGCCGTCGAACCGCACGTCGCCGTCGGCCAGTGCGGCCAGCGGCGGTACGAACCGCATGACGGTGCCGGCCAGTCCGCAGGCGACCTCGCCTCCGCGCAGGGGGCCGGGGGTCACGTCGAGGGTGGTGCCGCCGTCGCGCTCGGTGACGGTCGTGCCGAGCGTGCGCAGGGCCCCGATCATCAGGTCGGTGTCGCGGCTGCGCAGCGCGCCGGTCAGGGTGGACGGCCCGTCGGCGAGTGCGGCCAGGATCAGGGCACGGTTGGTGATCGACTTCGATCCCGGCAGCGTCACCGACGCTCGAACCGGGGACACGGCGCGGGGTGCTCTCCACAGACTCACCCGACCATCTTCGCCCATCCGGACCGGTGCGGGCACCCTCGCCCACCCGGTGCGCGCCGGTGTCGGTTCCGTCACCCGGCGATGCCACACTCGACGGCATGTGCGGAAGGTATGTCTCCACCGCCGACCCGGCGACGCTCGCCGTCGAACTCGACGCACTCGACGAGACCGGCGACGACAGCAGCCGGGACGGGCGGGGGCCCGACTACAACGTCGCGCCGACGACCGAGGTGCTCACCGTTGTCGCCCGGCACGACGGGGAAGATCCCGACGGTCCCGTCCGCCGCCGTATCCGCCGCATGCGATGGGGACTCGTGCCGCACTTCGCCGAAGAGGTGGGTGGAAGCGCACCACTGATCAACGCGAGATCCGAATCGGTCGCCATCAAGCCGAGCTTCGCGCGGTCGCTGCGCTACAAGCGGTGCCTCGTCCCGATGGACGGCTGGTACGAATGGCAGGTCGAACCCGCGCCGGACGGCAAGCCTCGCAAGGTGCCGTACTTCATGGCGCCGGCCGACGGATCGCGGATCTGCATGGCCGGGGTGTGGGCGGAGTGGCGCGACCCGCGGAACCCGAAGGCACCGCCGCTGTCGAGCACGGCGATCCTCACCGCGCAGTCGGTCGAGCAACTCGGCAACGTGCACGAACGGATGCCGCTGATCCTCCCGCCGGAGCGGTGGGATGCGTGGCTCGACCCCGACAGTCTCGGCCATCCGGATCTGATCGTGCCGAGCGTCGACGCGATCTCGGCGATCGAGATCCGCCGCGTGTCCGCGAAGGTCAACAGCATCCGCAACAATGGCCCCGAACTGCTGCAACCCGACGACGGCGCCGGCGATCAGATGGTGCTGTTGTAGGCGCTGCCGGAGCGGACGGGCCCTACGGACCGGCCGTGATCGGTGCCACGACGGCGCCGGTCAGCCGGATCAGATCGTGCGGATCCAGTTCGATCTCGAGCCCTCGCCGACCCGCGCTGCACAGCACCCGGTCCCACTGCTCGGCGGAGACGTCGATCACGGTGCGCAGACGCTTGCGCTGCCCGAGCGGGGAGATGCCGCCGACGACGTACCCGGTCGCGCGTTCGGCGGCGGTGTGATCGGCCATCACGGCCTTGCCGCCGCCCAGCGCCCCGGCTGCGGCCTTGAGCGACAGCGTCGCCGGGACCGGGATCACCGCGACGGCGAACTTGCCGTCGGACAGCGACACCACCAGCGTCTTGAAGATCTGTTCGGCGGAAACCCCGAGGTGTGTGCCGAGTTCCTCGACGGCTTCGGCGCCGAAGGACGACGACCTCGGGTCATGTGCGTATTCGTGGACCCGGTGGGCGACCTTCTCGCGCTTCAACAACACCGTCGCGGGAGTGGATGTCGAGGCCATCCGATCACTCTAGAGAACCGGAGGTGGGGAACAAGCGCGGTGGGCACGGCGTTGCACACCGACGGGTGGATCCACCGGCCACCCGAGACCCGACGATCGGAGAATTCGTGGCAGTGCTGTGCCCGCCTCGACCGGACGCCATCGGACGTCCCCCCGATCCGGACGCCGTCGGACCGGTAGCCTTCTCGACAGGCGTCGATGAAGGGATCGGTGTGATCGAGGAGTCTGTGGAAGAACTGACCGAGCGGTTCGAGCGGGACGCGCTTCCCCTGCTCGATCAGCTCTACGGCGCTGCGCTGCGGATGACCCGCAATCCCTCCGACGCCGAGGACCTCGTACAGGAGACCTACATCAAGGCGTTCTCCGCCTTCCGGTCGTTCCGCGAGGGCACCAACCTCAAGGCCTGGCTGTACCGGATCCTCACCAACACCTACATCAACTCGTACCGGAAGCGTCAGCGGCAACCCGCGCAGTACCCGACCGACGAGATCACCGACTGGCAGCTCGCCGCCACGGCCGAGCATTCGTCGACCGGTCTGCGGTCCGCGGAAGTCGAGGCACTCGACGCGCTTCCCGACGACGACATCAAGGCGGCGTTGCAGGAGCTTCCCGAGGAGTTCCGCATGGCCGTCTACTACGCCGACGTCGAAGGGTTCCCCTACAAGGAGATCGCCGAGATCATGGGGACGCCGATCGGCACCGTGATGTCGAGACTGCACCGGGGTCGCAAGCAGCTGCGGGGCCTGTTGGCCGACGTGGCGCGCGATCGCGGTTTCATGCGGGAGAAGGCCGTGGACGCCACAACCGGAACATCGGATCAGCCCGAGAGCGGAAAGGGAGCACCGCAGTGAGCGAACCCGACTTCGATCGACTCGACTGCTCGGCGGTCATCGCGGACGTCTACCTGCTTCTCGACTCCGAATGCGACGCCGGTTCCCGCGAGAAGCTGCAGCGGCACCTCGACGAGTGCGGCACCTGCCTCGAGGCCTACGGGATCGAGGAGAAGATCAAATCGCTGCTCAGCCGCAAGTGCGGCGGGGAACACGCACCCGAGGGCCTGCGGGAGCGGCTCATGCTGCAGATCCGCCGCACCGTGGTGATCACCGAGACGGACAGCGCCGAGTCGTAGGCGAGTTCACTCGTACCGAGTCGTAGGCGAGTTCACTCGTACCGAGTCCTGGGTGAGACCCCCGAACGTGACAGGGGCCGGAAAGCTGCTGCTTTCCGGCCCCTGTCCGCGTCTCAGGCGTTGGGACGCTTGCCGTGGTTGGCGGCGTTACCCTTGCGGCTGCGCTTCTTGCGACCTCGCTTACCCATGGTGGGATCTCCTTTCTCGTTCATTACAGTGTTTCACGTGCGGTCGAGTGGTCCTGTCGGCAGGTCCGCCGCCGGAGCGTGAAACGAGGTGTTCGATGGCGGAAGACGTACGCGCGGAGATGGTATCGACCGTGTTCGAGGTCGTCGTGCGAGAGGGTGACGTGGTGGCCGAGGGCGACACGCTGGTGATCCTCGAGTCGATGAAGATGGAGATTCCCGTGCTCGCCGAGTCGGCGGGCACCGTGACCTCCGTCGGAGTCTCGGTCGGGGATGTCATCCAGCAGGGCGACCTCATCGCCGTGATCTCCTGACGGCGGGTATCTCCTGAGTACGAAAGCGGTTCCCGTGTCCACACTCAGTTCGTTGCTCGCGAGGTACACGGATCTTCCGGGCGCGGCCGTCGATCACCTCCAACGTGTCGTGGGCGAGTGGCAGTTGCTCGCCGACCTGTCGTTCGCCGACGTCCTCCTGTGGGTCGACGCGGCGCCGTCCGGAATCGTGTGCGTCGCACAGTGCCGACCCACCACCGCCTCGACGGTGATCCCCGAGGACGCCGTCGGCACGCTCGTCTCCGACAACGAACATCCTTACGTCCGTAAGGCTTTCGAAACCGGAGAGATCGTCGACGTCAAGTCGTCCCCGGGCGCCGGGATCAACATCCGTCAGGCCGTGCCGGTGCGCTGGGACGGTCGGGTCGTCGCGGTGCTCAGCCGCGACGCCGCCCGCGTGTCGCGGCGGTCGGCCAGCGCGCTCGAGACGGCCTATCTCGAATGCGCCGACGACCTCTACCGGATGATCAGCGAGGGCACTTTCCCGACGCCCGAGGCGCGCTCGGACACCAAGTCGAGTCCGCGTGCGGGCGACGGATTCATCCGGCTCGACCGGAAGGGCAAGGTCGTCTACGCGAGCCCCAACGCGCTGTCGGCCTATCACCGGATGGGTCTGAACTCCGACCTGATCGGTCAGGATCTCGTCGAGACGACCCGCGCACTGGTCACCGACCCCTTCGAGAGTCGCGACGTCACCGACTACCTCCGCGGGGCCGTGGAGGGCCGTCTGGGGCAGCGCATGGAGATCGAGGCACTCGGGGCCACCGTTCTGATCCGTGCGTTGGTCCTGAACCCGGGAGGGAAGATCCGGGGCGCCGCGGTGATCGTCCGCGACGTCACCGAGGTCAAGCGACGCGACCGGGCACTGCTGAGCAAGGACGCGACCATCCGCGAGATCCACCACCGTGTCAAGAACAACCTGCAGACGGTCGCCGCGCTGCTGCGACTGCAGGCGCGCCGAACCGGGAACGCGGAAGCCCAGCAGGCCCTGGGGGAGGCGGTCCGTCGCGTGACATCCATCGCCCTGGTCCATGAGGCGCTGTCGATGTCAGTGGACGAGGAGGTCGATCTCGACGGTGTGTTCGACCAGCTGATCCCCATCGTCGTCGACGTGTCGACGGTCGGCAGCCAGATCCGGGTGGTGCGGGAGGGGAATCTCGGCGTGTTCCCCGCGGATCGCGCCACGCCTCTGGTCATGGTGCTGACCGAACTCGTCCAGAACGCCGTCGAGCACGCCTTCGATCCGGGCGTGAACGGCACGGTCACCGTCAATGCCCAGCGTTCGGCCCGCATGCTCGACGTCGTGGTCCGCGACGAGGGGAAGGGTCTTCCCGAGGGGTTCAGCCTCGAGGCGTCGAACCGGCTCGGTCTGCAGATCGTCCGGACCCTCGTGGCTGCCGAGCTCGGCGGATCGTTGGAGTTGACGTCCAACGAGTTCGGCGGGACCGATGCACGCCTGCAACTACCGCTGGGCAAGGTGCCGGTCGCCTGATCGTCCTTACGACCGTGCACGTAAGAAGGCCCGGCCTCCCCCGTAGGGGAGCCGGGCCTTCGAACGTCTATCGGAGTTGCTCAGACCGCCGTACGAGCGCGGGTGCGGGCGTTGCGACGCTTGAGGGCGCGGCGCTCGTCCTCGCTCATACCGCCCCAGACGCCGGCATCCTGGCCGGATTCGAGCGCCCAGGAGAGGCATTCGGCGGTGACGGGGCAACGGTTGCACACGAGCTTGGCATCCGCGATCTGCGCGAGAGCCGGGCCGCTGTTTCCCACGGGGAAGAACAGTTCCGGATCCTCGTCGCGGCAGATGGCCTTGTGGCGCCAGTCCATGCTTCTACTCTCCTTCGATGGTGCGTGTGCACCGGCTGATTGGTCAATGCGTGTTCACGCCTGTGGCACGGAGTGTTTCCGCGCGGTTACTTGTGAATGCTTTCACGAACGAGCGTGGAGTCAATAGAATCGACCACGATCGTGGGGAAGCTCACGCTGGTGTGGGCTACGGGTTCGCCAATCCCTCTTTCTACTCCCCTCGAGCCGAGAAGGTAGTGGCAATCACAGAATTCGTGCTTCTCTTTCTGTCGCTGTCCCGCTGGGGGGATCGTCAGCGGGGCGCGACGACATCGAGGATCGACGCCACGGACACGAACTCGACCTCGGTCCGGAGTCCGAGATAGTCGCCGTCGACCTGAAGTCCGATCGGGCGCGAGGCCCGGGCGCGCACGCGCGCGACATCGTCCGCACGCACCAGATGCGGCGACGCCGGCTCGCCGCGGGCGGCCAGAAGTTGTCTCACCACCCGCAGGCTCGGAAGTACCCGGGTCGTCGTCATAGCAAACACGCCCAAACCGGTGTCGAACGAGGTGCCGGGATTCGTGTGCACCGGCCGGGACTCGAGATAGGTCCACGGACTCGAGTTCGACACGAACGCATAGTGCACCCCCGAAACAGGTTCGGATCCGGGCATCTCGAGCGTGAGCGCCGGTTCGGCCCGCTTCGACGCGAAGAACCGGGCCACCGCGTGCCGCACGTAGCGCGCCGTCGTCACCTTCTTGCCCTCGGCGCGGCTCAGGTCTATGGCCTCGCACACCTGGGCGTCGAGACCGAGGCCCGCGTTGAAGGTGAACCACCGCCCGTCGCAGTGGCCGAGGCCGATCCGGCTGGTCCTGCCCTCCTGCAACGACTCGAGTACCTGCTCGGTGGCCTCGAGTGGATCGGCGGACAGTCCCAGGGATCGCGCGAACACGTTCGCCGAGCCGCCGGGCACCACCGCGAGTCGCGGCAGGGTCGGATCGGCGCCTCGGTCGGGGGAGGGGCCGAGGAGGCCGTTGACGATCTCGTTGACGGTGCCGTCGCCACCGTGCGCGACGACGACGTCCATCCCGTCGGCGTGCGCCGAACGCGCCAGTTCTGCGGCGTGCCCGCGGTGGGTCGTGTGCGCGACGGTCAGCGCGAGCCGGCCTCTCAGGGCGTGAGCGAGGCGGTCGCGACCGGCCGGGGTGGTCGTCGTCGCATTCGGGTTCACGATCAGCAGGGCGCGCACGGAACATCAGCCTAAGTGGTGCCCGGCGGGTCCACTACGCTGGACGGGTGCCTCTCGAAACACCTCGCAGCAGCGTTCCGTCGACCGTGCGTGCCGCCGGTTGGCTCGTCGTCCTCGAGGGCGTCGTCGCGATGGGATTCGCGGTGTACTCGATCATCCGCGCCGCCTCGGGCGAACACGATCAGTCGGTCACCAATGGCTACGGCTTCGCGCTGTGGCTGTTCATCCTGTTCGGCGGGGTCCTGGCCGGCGGGATCGCGCTCGTGCGCGGTGTGCGCTGGGGACGTGCCGTGGCGATACTCGCGCAGCTGTTGTTGCTGCCCGTGGTGTGGTCGCTGCTGACGGACTCCCACCAGCCGGTCATCGGCACTGTGCTGGCGCTCGTCGTGGTCCCCACGCTCGTGCTGCTGTTCAGCCCGCCCACGTCGCGGTGGCTCGCGCACGAGTACGCGCCCGACGTCGACGAGTGATCCGGCTCAGCTGCCGAGCGCTTGCAGGGCGGGGCCGCTGAGCCTGAAGGTCGTCCACTCGTCCTGCGCGACGGCACCGAGGGATCGGTAGAAACCGATGGACGGCTCGTTCCAGTCCAGCACCGACCAACTCAGGCGGGTGTAACCGCGCTCCACGCATTCGTGGGCGAGCGCCGCGAGCAGTGCCCGTCCGTGTCCCTTGCCGCGGTGTTCGGGACGGACGAACAGATCTTCGAGGTAGATCCCGTGCACGCCGTCCCAGGTGGAGAAGTTCCGGAACCACAACGCCACCCCGACGACCCGGCCTTCGGTGCCGTCCTCTCCGGATTCCTCTGCGACGTGCGCGTACACCGAGGGCTGCGGCCCGAAAAGAGCCTCGTGGATCTGCTCGGGCACCACGGTGCACTCGTGCCGGGCCTTCTCGTATTCGGCGAGGTCGTAGATCAGCCCGGTGATCGCGGGGACGTCCTCGGGTGTGGCTCTGCGGATCACGGCGGGCTGCCTCCTGCGGTCTCGTGGGCGGATTCACCTCGCGCTGCGCCGCCGAGTGCGCGAGGATCGGGGTCGTGGCAACGGTACTTGCAGTGGCAAATCAGAAGGGTGGCGTCGCCAAGACGACCACCGTCGCGTCGTTGGGGGCCGCGCTGTCGGCGCTGGGCCGGCGGGTGCTCGTCGTCGATCTCGATCCCCAGGGGTGCCTGACCTTCTCTCTCGGGCACAACCCCGACAAGCTCGAACAATCCGTGCACGAGGTGCTCGTGGGCGGTGTCGAGACGAAGGACGTTCTGCTCGGGACAGCGGAGGGGATGTCGCTGCTGCCGGCGACCATCGACCTCGCGGGTGCGGAGGCGATGCTGCTCATGAAGCCGGGGCGTGAATACACCCTGAAGCGGGCGCTGGCGTCGGTGGAGGACGACTACGACGTCGTCGTCATCGACTGCCCGCCCTCTCTGGGCGTCCTCACCCTCAACGGGCTGACCGCGGCGCGGTCCGTGCTCGTTCCGCTGCAGTGCGAGACGCTCGCGCACAGGGGAGTCGGGCAGCTCCTGCGCACGGTGAACGAGGTGAAACAGATCACCAATCCGGATCTCGAGCTGCTCGGCGCGCTGCCGACCCTGTACGACTCGCGGACCACGCACAGTCGCGACGTGCTCGCCGATGTCTCCGACCGGTACGACCTGCCGGTGCTGGCCCCGCCCGTACCCCGCACGGTCCGCTTCGCGGAGGCTTCCGCCTCGGGCGCGACGGTGCTGGCGGGACGCAAGAACAAGGGCGCCGAGGCGTACCGGGCGCTCTCCGAGAACCTGCTGCGCTACTGGTCGGGGGAGGCGGAACTCGAGACTTTCGAGACCGCCGTCGCGGACTGAGACGTCAGCACCGACCGGGACGGCTCGCTTTCAGCACCGACCGGGACGGCTCGCTTTCAGCACCGACCGGGACGGCTCGCCATCAGCGCAGTGCCACGAGCTCATCGCCGCGTTGCTCGACCACGACATCCCCGGCGACGGCGACGTTCACCGTGGAGACCGTCCCGCGCTCGACGTCGATGCGCGGGCCGGGTTCACCGGTCCGTGAGTCGACTCCCAGGAGGGCGTCCTCGACGGGAAGGAGCAGCGAACCGGCCATGATGTCGCCGTTGCCGAGAGTGTCCTCGACGGTCCACTGCGGGGCGAAATCGGTGGTGGACAATGCGACGGTGTCGCGGCCCGTCCACCACACGAGCACGCCGCCGCGCTCGAGGGCTGGGTCGTCCGATTCGCCGGCAGGACGCGACAGGGCGTGCGTGTCGAGGAGGACGCCCTCGCTGTCGAAGACCTCGATGCGCGGCCCGTCGTTGTCGTCCGGGGCCAGGTAGACCGCCGTGCGGTCGCCGACCACCGCGACGATGCGGGAGTCCCCGCCCGCTTCCGGCAGCACCGACGACGCGAACTCCTCGGGCTTGGTGCTGTCGTCGGGGGTGGGATCGAGAAGGGTGAGCCGATTGGTCGGCTCGTTCGCGCACTGCTCGAGCACGGCCAGCACTTCGGCGCCCGAATCCGCCGAGCGCAGTTCGCAACCCGATCGTGGCTGCGCGTTCGGGTTCACCGGTGCGTCGACGCGCCCGTACTCGACCGTGCGCACCAGATCGGAGCGCCACATCTCGAGACGTGACTCGCCGAAGGCGATCAGGTGCGAACCGGCGCCGACGACCCGGATCGGATCGTCGGCGTCGCTCGACCGTTGCGCGCCCCGAGAGCCACTGCCCGAGTCGAGCGCGGTGACCTGACCGCATCCCCGCGGGCCGCGATAGACCGAGACCACGTCGCCCCAGGCCTCGGTGACCGCGCACAACGCCCGGTCGCGGTCGTACCGCCAGCGTTCCTCGCCGGATTGCGGGTCGCGGCCGACGACCGCACCACCGTCTGCCGTGGCGACCGTGCCGCCGGACACCACCGGTGCGGTCGTCGCCGTACTCGGAGCACGCCAGAGTTCGGCGAGCGTGCGCGGAAGAGATTGCGCGGCAGCGAGAGTGGGGACAGGGCCGTCCCAGGTGGTCGACGTGGTGCCCCGCGCATCCGAGTTCAGCCAGACGACACTCGCCGCCACCAGAGCGGTGACGACGAGTGCGGCTGCGACGAGAAGGTCGGTGCGGGTGCGGCGCTCGGGCGCGAGCACGTGGTTATCGGGCAGACGACGTCGAGACCGCTTCCACGTTCGACGTGTCCTGCTGCTCTGCGCGACCGGCCGGGCCCTCGCCCGAGCGGGTGCGACGGCGACGACGGCGACGACGTGCCGGAGCGGCCGCCCCGGTGTCCTCACCCGTCTCCGCTGCGGCAGGCTCGTTCTCGGCATTCACCGAGTCGTCCGAACCGGTTGCGGCCACATCCGTTGCGGAGCCGTCGGCAGACTTTCCGCGGACGGTACGACGGCGGACCCGGTTGCGCTTCGGGCGGGATCCGCCCTCGCGCTCGACGCGCTCGCGCTTCTCACCGTTCTCCGAGGCGGCGGGAGCGGCCTTGCGGACGCGTCCGGTGGCGTCGGACGGGATGTTCAGCTCCTCGAACAGGTGCGGGGAGCTCGAGTAGGTTTCGATCGGATCCGGGATACCGAGATCGAGAGCCTTGTCGATGAGCTGCCAGCGCGGCACGTCGTCCCAGTCGACGAGGGTGATCGCGATACCGGTGCGTCCGGCGCGACCGGTACGGCCGATGCGGTGGACGTAGGTCTTCTCGTCCTCGGGGCACTGATAGTTGATGACGTGGGTGACGTCGTCGATGTCGATGCCGCGGGCGGCGACGTCCGTGGCGACGAGCACGTCGATCTTGCCGCTGCGGAACTTGTCGAGTGCCTTCTCACGCGCGATCTGACCGAGGTCGCCGTGCACCGCGCCGCACGCGAAACCGCGCTCGACGAGGTCGTCGGCCACCTTCTGCGCCGTGCGCTTGGTGCGGGTGAAGACCATGGTGGCGCCGCGACCCTCGGCCTGCAGTACGCGGGCGACGAGTTCGGCCTTGTCGAGTGCATGCGCCCGGTAGATGAACTGCTGGGTGCGCTCGTGCACGGCCGACGATTCGGCCTCCTCGGCCCGGATGTGCGTCGGGCGGTTCAGGAACGTGCGGGCGAGGGTGATGATCGGGCCGGGCATGGTGGCCGAGAACAGCATCGTCTGACGACGGTCGGGGACCATCGTGAGGATGCGCTCGATGTCGGGCAGGAAGCCGAGGTCGAGCATCTCGTCGGCTTCGTCCATGACGAGCACGCCGATCTTGCCCAGGATCAGATGGCCCTGGTTGGCGAGATCGAGCAGACGGCCGGGAGTACCGACGACGACGTCGACACCCTTCTTCAGTTCGTCGATCTGCTGCTCGTAGGGGCGCCCACCGTAGATCGACAGGACCTCGAGGCCCGACTTGCGGCTGCCGGGCAGGTGCTTGGAAGCGTTCACGAGGTCGTTGGTGACCTGGATGCACAGCTCGCGGGTCGGGACGATCACGAGTGCACGGGGAGTGCCGTCGAGGGTGGTCGTGCCGGAGCCCTCGGTGGCGATGCGATGCAGGAGCGGAACGCCGAAGCCGAAGGTCTTGCCCATACCCGTACGGGCCTGCCCGATGAGGTCGTCGCCGGCGAGGGCCAGCGGCAGGGTGAGTTCCTGGATCGCGAAGGTGCGTTCGATGCCGACCTCGGCGAGGGCGCGGACGATCTCGTCGCGGACACCGAGTTCGCCGAAGGTGGGGGGTACGTGGGTGGAGTCGAGTTGTGCGGAGACGGTCGTTTCGCTCGCGTCGTCTTCGTGGTCGATGGTGATCTTGCTCAGGGGTCCGGCCTTCCTGGTCTCGGCACGCACGCACGAGGGGGAAAGGCGACCGGCCTGCACCTCAGCGCGAGCGGTTTCCACCAGGCTCGGCGAAGCGCGGCAGCGATCCGCAGTTCGGGTGCGCGCACATTATCTGGGAAGCTCGCGGGCCACGGTCGGCGGCTCGAAGCGCGGGCTTCCCGATCCATTGTACCGGTTCCGGCGCATTCCACGAGGTAGTACTACGCTTCGTCGTCATGGGAGCCGATACGCCGCAGTCCACCTCCGAGTCCGGCACGACGCCGGGCGGACCCGCAGTCCCCGCCGATCACCCCGGTGTCGCAGAGCTCTTCGCGTTGCTCGCGTACGGCGAGATCTCGGCGTTCTACCGGCTCGCCGAGGACGCACGGTTCTCCCCGTCCCTGCGCGGGCGGGTCGCCCTCGCAAGCATGGCAGCTGCGGAGATGAGCCATTTCGAGACGCTCCACACCGCGCTCACCGATCGTGGTGTGGAGATCTACGCGGCGATGGAGCCCTACCGCAAAGCCCTCGACGCCTACCACGCCTCGACCACTCCGTCGACGTGGCTCGAGGTTCTCGTGAAGGCATACGTCGGTGACAGGATCGCCGCAGATTTCTACTGTGAGATCGCCGACATGCTTGCTCCCGAGGTGTCCACGGTGGTCCGAGAGGTCCTCGCCGAGACCGGCCACTCGGAGTTCGTGGTGCATGAGGTCCGCGAGGTCGTCGAGCGCAGCCCGCTGCAGAAGGACCGCCTGATGCTGTGGGGACGCCGGCTGCTCGGCGAGGCCATCACCCAGGCGCAGTACGTCCTCGCGCAGAACGAGGAACTCGCCGAGCTGGTGATTCTCGCGTCCGGTGACCTGGCGAACATCGCCGCGCTGTTCGATCGCATGCAGGTCGAGCACGCCGAGCGGATGTCGGTGCTCGGACTGCATTAGCCTGGGGCTGATAGCAGTACCAGCTCGGTTTCAATGCATGAGAATCGGAGGTCCACCGTGGAGGTCAAGATCGGCGTCGCGGACAGCCCGCGCGAAGTTGTCGTCGTCAGCGACCAGACGCCCGACGAGGTGGAGAAGCTCGTCCGGGCCGCGTTGAACGGCGCCGACGACGGGGTGCTCGCCCTTGTCGACGAGAAGGGCCGCAAGGTTCTCGTGCAGGCCGCCAAGATCAGCTACGTGGACATCGGTCCTGCCACGCTGGGCAAGGTCGGCTTCGCCGCCAACTGAGAGCGACCGACGAGAACGGGCCGGGGCATGTCGCCCGGCCCGTTCGTCGTTCTCGGTATGTGTCGTCAGCGACGACGGTGCTCATATGTCGTCAGCGACGACGGTGCGCCTCTGTGTCGTCAGCGACGACGGAGTTCCGGCTGCAGCGGCACGTGCTTCAGACCGCCCCAGGCCAGCGCGACCGTGGTGTCCACGGCGTCCTCCTTGGGGATCGGACGTGCGGCGTCGAGCCAGTAGCGTGCGGTGAACTGGCTCGTTCCCACCAGGCCGACCGCGAGGATGCGGGCCCGGTACGGATCGAGACCGGAGTCGTGGCTGACGAGGTCGAAGACGGCGTCGACGCACGCCTCGGTGGCCTGCTCCACTCGCCGCGACACCTGCGGTTCGCCCATCAGATCGGATTCGAAGACGAGCCGGAATCCCTGGCTGTCGTTGTCGACGAAATCGAAGAAGGCCTGCACTGCGGCGCGCACGCGCTGACGGTTGTCGGTGGTGGACCGCAGGGCCTGGCGTACGCCGTTGATGAGGGTGTCCACGTAGTTCTGGAGCACGGCGCAATACAGTTCGAGCTTGCCGGGGAAGTGCTGGTACAGGACGGGCTTGCTCACTCCGGCACACTCGGCGATCTCGTCCATGCCGGCCGAGTGGTAACCGCGTGTGACGAATACCTCGCTGGCAGCCTCGAGCAACTGGGCACGACGCTCGTCACGCGGCATCCGGGCGCCCCGTTTGCCGTTGGAACCCCGGCCGGATGCTCGTTCGGTGACGTCGGTCATGCTTACTCCCAATCTGCACTACTTCCGAACGTGGCCTGTACCACCTCGGCGCTCCTCGTCTCTGCACGTTACAGGTGAAGTCGCGTGTCGAACGGATCGGCCTACCGCCCAGTATCAGTTCCCGGTGCACGAATGGGGGCGCAGGTTCGGCGCTTCGGATATCGAAATGGTCTCGATATGACATCCTGACATCCGTGATCGAGCGTGGAGGAGTGCGCGAGAGCAGGGGCCCGCAGGGCTCCTCGCCGACAGATCCTTCCCCGACGCTGCCCGGTTCGTCCCGGTCGCGAGGAACGGAACGACCCGAGGTGGGTCGCCGGTCGCACCAGCCCCTGCGTGCCGTGTGGGACCCGGTGGGACGGCCGGACCGGCCGCCGCGCCGACCGCGACCCGAACGGGACGTCCGCAAGCAGACCCGCGTGGGCAGGTTCGTCGCCACCTACGGCTGGCGCGCCTACGCCGTTCCGATCCTCGCCGTCGTGACCCTGATCGTGCTGTGGGACGCCGCGCGTGGCGCCGGAGCGGAGGAGCCCGCCGACCAGACCGACGCGAGCGAGGTCACCGAGATCATCGTCGAGGCCCCGCAACCCGAGGGAACCTTCCCCGAGTCGCTCGAGTCCGGTGCGCTGCCGGAGGGCGGCCCGTTCACGGAGGTCGGTGCGCGGGAGTGGCGGGTCGTGCCCGGCACCACGGGTCAGGTCGGCGCGGGGCAGACCCGTGTGTTCACCTACACGGTGGAACTCGAGGAGGGCATCGACACCACCGGCTACGGCGGCGACGCGGCCTTCGCGTCGATGGTCGACCGGACCCTCGCCGACCCGCGCAGCTGGATCGGCGACGAGGCGGTCGCCTTCCGCCGGATCGACACCGGCGAGCCGGACTTCCGGATCTCCCTCACTTCGCAGATGACCATTCGCGAAGGATGCGGCTACGACATCCCGCTCGAGGGATCGTGCTTCAACCCCTCGATGGAGCGGGTGTTCCTCAACGAAGCGCGGTGGGTGCGCGGGGCCGTCGCCTTCCAGGGCGACATCGGGTCGTACCGCCAGTACGTCGTCAACCACGAGGTCGGCCACGCCATCGGCCTGGCGCAACACGATGCCTGCACCACCGACGGCGGCCTCGCGCCGATCATGATGCAGCAGACCTTCGGCACCGCCAACGACGACATCGCGCGCCTGGACCCGGGCGGCACGGTCCCCGCCGACGGGGCGCGGTGCCGGTTCAACCCGTGGCCGTACCCGCGGGCGTAGGCGCCGGTCGGGGTCGACGGGCCGGGCGGAGTCGACGGGCGAGGTGGGGGTCGACGGGCGGAGTGGGGGTCGCAGCAGGGAATGGCACCATGGACGGTGACGCAGGACGCATCGCGACAGGAGAACCCGTGACCGCAACGACACCGTCGACGCGCCGATCCCTTCCGCCGCTGGTGGAACCCGGCCCGGAGCTCGGTCACGAGGAGGTCGCGCGGTACAGCCGTCACCTGATCATCCCGAATGTCGGGGTCACCGGCCAGCGTCGCCTGAAGAACGCGCGGGTGCTGTGTATCGGCGCCGGCGGCCTGGGTTCGCCCGCCCTGCTGTATCTCGCGGCGGCGGGGGTCGGCACGATCGGCATCGTCGAGTTCGACGACGTGGAGACGTCCAACCTGCAGCGCCAAGTGATCCACGGCCGCTCCGACGTCGGACGGCCCAAGGCGGACAGTGCCCGCGACAGCATCCTGGCGATCAACGACGGTGTGACTGTGCGCCTGCACGAGACGCGCCTGGAGTCGAGCAATGCCGTGCAGCTGTTCGAGCAGTACGACCTCATCCTCGACGGCACCGACAACTTCGCGACCCGCTATCTCGTCAACGACGCCGCGGTCCTCGCGGGCAAGCCCTACGTGTGGGGATCGATCTTCCGTTTCGAGGGCCAGGTGTCGGTGTTCTGGGAGGACGCCCCGGACGGGCGCGGCCTGAACTACCGCGACCTCTACCCCGAGGCACCGCCACCGGGGATGGTTCCCTCCTGCGCGGAGGGCGGGGTACTCGGTGTCCTGCCCGGCACGATCGGCACCGTCATGGCGACCGAGGCGATCAAACTCGTCACCGGGATCGGCGAGCCGCTGCTCGGTCGCCTCCTGATCTACGACGCGCTCGCGATGTCGTTCCGGACGGTGACCCTGCGCCGGGATCCGGGACGGGTGCCCGTCACCGAACTCGTCGACTACGAGGCCTTCTGTGGGATCGTTCCCGATGCCGCCGCGTCGGCTCGCTCGGCCGTCACCCCCAGCGAGTTGCGCCGGATGCTCGACGAGGGCCGCGACATCGCGCTGATCGACGTGCGCGAACCCGTCGAGTGGGAGATCGTCCGCATCGACGGTGCCCGGCTCGTGCCGAAGGACCGCATCCTCTCCGGTGAGGTCCTCGCCGACCTGCCGCAGAACACGCCGATCGTGCTGTACTGCAAGACGGGAATCCGATCGGCCGAGGCGCTCGAAGTGCTTGTGCGAGCCGGATTCTCGGACGCGACACATCTGCACGGCGGGGTGATCGCGTGGGCGCAGCAGGTGGATCCCTCGCTACCGGTCTACTGACGGTGACCTCGTTGTGACCTGAAACAGCGGAGTGCCTTCCCGATCCGAGCGGTGTGCGGCGGTAGGTTGAGCTGCGTGAGCTCACTCGAACCGCCTCAGCACGTGTGCTCCACATTCGGTCTCCGCGACGTCGAACCGGTCCCGCTCGGGCCCGACTGGGACGGCGGTTTCCGGTGTGGAGACGTGGTGCTGTCCCGAGTCGCCGATCATGCTCGCGCGGCCTGGTCCGCCAAAGTGCGGGAGACCCTGACCGTCGACGGTGTGCGGCTGGCCCGTCCGGTGCGGTCCACCGACGGTCGCTACGTGGTCTCCGGATGGCGCGCCGACACCTACATCGTCGGTACGTCCGAGCCCAGGCACGACGAAGTGGTCTCGCTGTCGCTGCGGCTGCACACCGCCACCGCGCAGCTCGAACGTCCCCGTTTCCTCATGCAGCCTCCGGTCGCACCCTGGGAGGACGTCGACGTCTTCGTCGCGGCCGACCGCGCGGCCTGGGAAACCGTGCCCCTGCGCAGCGCCCGCGCGGCGGGTGCGCCCGAGACGGTGACCCCCGACGGCCGTAAGAGTCTCGACCTGATCAACCAGCTCGCGACCTTCCGCAAGCCCGTGCACCTGCCCGACCAGCTCGTCCACGGCGACCTGTTCGGCACCGTCCTGTTCGCCGGGCGCGCGGCACCCGGGCTGACCGACATCACCCCCTACTGGCGTCCGGCCTCGTGGGCGGCCGCCGTCGCCGTCGTCGACGCACTGTCGTGGGGCGGTGCCGACGAAGGGCTCATCGGTCGCTGGGAGGACCTGCCGGAATGGCCGCAGATGCTGCTACGCGCGGTCATCTTCCGTTTGGCCGTGCACGCGCTGCACCCGCGCTCGACCGAGGACGCCTTCCCGGGCCTGGCGCACACCGCCGACCTCGTGCGGTTCCTCCTGTAACACCTCACAGGGGGGCCGGGGCCGGGGTGAGCAACTCTTGACGCGACGGTCACCGCGGGCAGCACCGTAGCAACACCCGTTTCCTACCTTGGGGATCAACACGGACCCGAGGAGGAACGGCGATGACGACCTTCATCGAAAAGGAAAGTCTCAGAGACAAATTCGCGCGCAAGCACAACATCGAGCGGTGGGACGCCGAGGATGTGGAGGCGTGGGAGGCCGGCGGTAGGCAGGTCGCCAAGCGCAACCTGATCTGGTCGGTGATCGCCGAGCACGTCGGCTTCTCCGTCTGGTCGATCTGGTCGGTGATGGTGCTGTTCATGCCCACCGAGGTGTACGGCATCGACGCCGCCGGTAAGTTCTTCCTGGTCGCCGTCCCCACACTCGTCGGCGCGATCCTCCGCATCCCCTACACCGTCGCCACCGCCCGTTTCGGTGGCCGCAACTGGACCATCTTCAGTGCCCTCGTACTGCTGATCCCCACCATCGGGGCGCTGTACCTGATGCTGAACCCGGGTCACTCCTACACGACGTTCATGCTGGTCGCGGCACTTGCCGGTGTCGGCGGCGGCAACTTCGCCTCGTCGATGACCAACATCAACGCCTTCTACCCGCAGCGACTGAAGGGCTGGGCCCTCGGACTCAACGCCGGCGGCGGGAACATCGGTGTCCCGGCCGTTCAGCTGATCGGCCTGCTCGTCATCGCCACCGTCGGCAACACCGAGCCCTGGATCGTGTGCGCGGTCTACCTGGTCCTGTGCGCCGTCGCCGCGCTCGGTGCCGCCCTGTTCATGGACAACCTCCGTGATCAGAAGGCCGACCTGCGGGCCATGGGCGCCGCGCTGAAGTTCCGCGACTCGTGGATCATCTCCTTCCTCTACATCGGCACCTTCGGTTCGTTCATCGGCTTCAGCTTCGCCTTCGGTCAGGTCCTGCAGATCAACTTCCTCGCCGGCGGCGACACCCCCGCCCAGGCCGCACTGCACGCCGCGCAGATCGCCTTCATCGGCCCGCTCCTCGGATCCATCTCGCGCCCGCTCGGCGGAAAGCTCGCCGACCGCATCGGCGGCGGGAAGATCACCCTCTACACCTTCGTCGCGATGGCCCTGGCCGCCGCGGTGCTCATCGTCGCCGGCACCCTCGACGACCGCACCACCGGCGCCGCGACCGGCGGTGTGCTGACCGCCATGGTGCTCGGCTTCATCGCCCTGTTCCTGCTCTCCGGGCTCGGCAACGGCTCGGTCTACAAGATGATCCCGTCCATCTTCGAGGCCCGTGCGCAGGATCTCGACGAACTGGATCGCGACGAGAAGGCCGCCTGGTCGCGCAGCATGTCCGGTGCCCTCATCGGCTTCGCCGGTGCCATCGGCGGACTCGGCGGCGTGGGCATCAACCTCGTCTTCCGCGCCTCCTACGGCGGCGAGGCGCAGTCCGCGACGATGGCCTTCTGGGTCTTCGCGATCTTCTACCTCGTGTGCATCGCGGTGACCTGGTTCGTCTTCCTCCGCCGCCCTCACACCACCCCCACGAGCGAGCCGTCCAGCGAGGCTCCCGCCCCGGCCCGCGTCGCAGTCTGACCGATCCCGGCACGAAGAAAGAGAACATCATGAGCCGCAAGAACGTCGTCGTCGTCGGACACGGAATGGTCGCCCACCGCTTCGTCGAAGCCCTTCGCGTCCGCGACGAGCAGAACAGCTGGTCGGTGACCGTGCTCGGCGAGGAGGCCGACGCCGCCTACGACCGCGTGGGACTGTCGTCCTACGTCGGAGCCTGGGACCGCAAGGAACTCGCCCTCGCCGGAAACGACTACGCAGCAGACGACCTCGTCGACCTGCGTGTCGGCACCCGCGCCGTGGGAATCGACCGCGCGGCCCGCACCGTCACCACCGCCGGCGGCGACGTTCTGCCCTACGACAGCCTCGTCCTCGCGACCGGCTCGTACCCCTTCGTGCCCCCCGTGCCCGGCCACGACCTGCCCGGCTGCTTCGTCTACCGCACGCTCGACGATCTCGACGGCATCCGCGCCGCCGCCGAACGCGCCAAGGCCGCCGGCCTCGCCGGCATCGTCATCGGTGGTGGCCTGCTCGGACTCGAGGCCGCCAACGCGCTGCGCCTGCTGGGCGTGACCCCGCACGTCGTCGAGTACAACAACCGGCTCATGCCCGCCCAGGTCGACGAGGGCGGCGGCCGTGTCCTCGACCGTCTCGTCACCGACCTCGGCCTCGTCACCCACACCGGTGTGGGCACCGAGAAGATCGAGGCCGGACCTGAGGCGCTCCAGGTGACCCTGTCCGACGGCTCCGTCCTCGAAGCCGGGCTCGTGATCTTCTCCGCCGGCATCCGTCCCCAGGACGAACTCGCCCGCGAGGCCGGACTCGAACTCGGCGGCCGCGGTGGTGTGCTCACCGACCGCACCTGTCGGAGCATCTCGGACGAGGCCGTCTACGCCATCGGTGAATGCGCGGCCGTCGAGGGCACCTGCTACGGACTCGTCGCCCCCGGCTACAGCACCGCCGAGGTCGTCGCCGACCGGCTCGTCGGCGGCACCGCCGAGTTCCCCGGCGCCGACCTGTCGACGAAGCTCAAACTGCTCGGCGTGGATGTCGCGAGCTTCGGCGACGCCCACGCGACGACGCCCGGCGCCCTCGAGGTCGTGCTGTCCGACTCCGCGAAGGGCACCTACGCCAAGCTCGTCGTCTCCGACGACGCGAAGACCCTGCTCGGTGGCATCCTCGTCGGCGACGCCTCCGCCTACGGCACGCTGCGACCGCTGGTGGGCCGCGAACTGCCGGGTGATCCGGCCACGCTGATCTCCCCGGTGGGGGAGAAGCCGGGCGCCGGCGCGCTGCCCGACGACGCCGAGGTGTGCTCGTGCAACGGTGTCACCAAGGGCGCGATCTGCGGCGCGATCTCCGAGGGCGCCTGCGACATCGCGCAGATCAAGTCGTGCACGAGTGCGGGCACCACCTGCGGCGGCTGCCTCCCGAGCATCAAGCAACTGCTCGCCCAGTCGGGTGTGCAGATGTCGAAGGCCCTGTGCGAGCACTTCGAGCAGTCGCGCGCCGAACTGTTCGAGATCGTCCAGGCCACCGGCATCCGCACCTTCTCCGCGCTCATCGCGCAGTACGGAACCGGACACGGCTGCGACATCTGCAAGCCGGTGGTCGCCTCGATCCTCGCGTCCACCGACTCCGACCACATCCTGCACCCGAAGCAGGCAGGTCTGCAGGACACGAACGACCACTTCCTCGCCAACATCCAGAAGAACGGCACCTACTCGGTCGTGCCGCGCATGCCCGGTGGCGAGTGCACCCCCGAGCAGCTCATCGTGATCGGTGAGGTGGCACGCGATTTCGGTCTCTACGTGAAGATGACCGGCGGTCAGCGCGTCGACCTGTTCGGTGCCCGCGTCGAACAGCTCCCGCAGATCTGGAAGCGTCTCGTCGACGCCGGCATGGAATCCGGCCAGGCGTACGGCAAGTCGCTGCGCACCGTCAAGAGCTGTGTCGGCTCCACCTGGTGCCGCTACGGCGTGCAGGACTCGGTCGGGATGGCCGTCGCCCTCGAATTGCGTTACCGCGGACTGCGATCGCCCCACAAGCTCAAGATGGGTGTGTCGGGTTGCGCCCGTGAATGCGCCGAGGCACGCGGCAAGGACGTCGGTGTCATCGCGACGGAGAACGGCTGGAACCTGTACGTGTGCGGCAACGGCGGCCAGTCGCCCAAGCACGCACAGCTCCTCGCCGGTGGTCTCGACGACGAGACCCTCGTCCGCTACATCGACCGGTTCCTGATGTTCTACATCCGCACCGCCGACCGGCTCCAGCGCACCGCGCCGTGGCTCGACGCACTCGAGGGCGGTCTCGCGCACCTCGAGGAGGTCGTGTGCGACGATGTCCTCGGCATCGCCGACGATCTCGAGGCCGCGATGGCCAAGCATGTCGAGGGCTACAAGGACGAGTGGGCCGGTGTCCTCGAGGATCCGGAGAAGCTGGCGCGGTTCGTCTCGTTCGTCAACGCGCCCGAGCAGCCCGACCCCACGGTCCGCTTCGACGACAGCGGCCCCCGCAAGGTCCCCGTCCTCGTGGGTATGCCGGGCATCGGACCCGGAACCGGGGCGTGACGACCGCTTACCCCGAGGGAACGAGCGGGTAACGCGCTCGAAACACCCGGCACCCACACTTCAGGACAGCAGTTTCAAGGAGGACAGCGATGACCGTCATCGAGACGCACACCGTAGGGGGATCGACGCGCGACAGCGTGTTCGACGGGCGACTGGAATGGACCTCGGCCTGTCCACTCAGCCATCTCATTCCGGGCCGCGGCGTGGCCGTGCTGCTGCGCGGCGGCGAGCAGGTGGCCCTGTTCCTGCTCGACGACGGAACGCTGCGCGCAGTAAGCAACTTCGATCCGTTCGGCCGCGCCGCGGTGATGTCCCGCGGTATCGTGGGCGACCGGGGCGGAGAGCCCACCGTGGCGTCGCCGCTGCTCAAGCAGGTCTTCTCCCTCGACGACGGCCGGTACCTCGACGATCCGTCGGTGCGTCTGCCCGTCTACGAGGTGCGCGTATGGGCGGGAGTCGTCCAGATCCACAGCCTCGTCCCCCGTGACCAGCGGCACGAGGGGCCGACCGGAGAGGGTTCGTGAGCGACGACAACGCGCCGTTGCGGGGATTCACCATCGGCGTGACGGCCGCTCGGCGTGCCGACGAGTTCGCCACGCTCCTCACCAGGCGTGGGGCCGAGGTCGTGCACGCCCCCGCCATCCGCATCATCCCGCTGTCCGACGACGACGAGCTCGAGCGCGTCACCCGCTGCATCGTCGCGCAGCCCCCGGACATCACGATCGCCACCACGGCGATCGGATTCCGCGGGTGGATGGGTGCAGCGGAGGGCTGGGGACTCGCCGACGACCTCGCGCAGGCACTCGGCTCGAGCCGGATCCTCGCCCGTGGCCCGAAGGTCACGGGCGCGATCCGGGCCGCCGAACTCCGCGAGGAGTGGTCTCCTTCCTCGGAATCGTCCGCCGAGGTGCTCGAACTTCTGCTGAAGGAGGGGGTCGCCGGCCGCCGCATCGCGGTGCAGTTGCACGGCGAGCGCACCGAATGGGAGCCTGGGACCGACGTGTGCGATGCGCTGCGCGCTGCGGGCGCCGACGTCGTGCCCGTCCCGGTCTACCGATGGACGGCCCCCGAGGATCTCACCGCGCTCGACCGGATGATCGAGCAGATCGTCGAACGCGGACTCGACGCCGTGAGCTTCACCAGTGCACCGGCCGTCGCGTCGATGCTCATGCGGGCCAAGGAGACCGGCTGGCTCGAGCCGATGCTCCGGTCGCTGCGGACCGGCGTCACCGCGGTGTGCGTCGGTCCCGTCACCGCGGCACCGCTCACCGAACTCGACGTACCCGTCAGCATGCCCACCCGATCCCGGCTGGGCTCGCTGGCCCGGCACATCGCCGAGGAACTGCCCCGGCGGGCTGTGCGCATCGAGGCCGGCGGTCACGTACTCAGCCCGCGAGGGCGCTGCGTGATCGTCGACGGCACCGTGCGGTGCCTTCCCCCTACCGGGATGGCCCTGATGCGCACACTCGTCGCGCGCGCCGGTCTCGTCGTCTCCCGCGAGGAACTCCTCGCGGCCCTGCCCGGCGGTGGCGGCGACACTCACGCCGTCGAAACCGCGGTCGCCCGGGTGCGCTCGGCTCTCGGCGCACCGGCGATCGTGCAGACCGTCGTCAAGCGCGGCTACCGCCTCGCCGTCGACCCGGAAGGAATGCATCCATGACCGGTACACACGCCGACCCGGCGCTCCTGCTCGTTGCGCACGGCACCCGCAATCCGCGCGGTGTCGACATGATCGCGGCGCTCGCCGATGCCGTCTCCTCCCGCGTCGGCCCCACCCGTGTCGCCTTCGTCGACGTCCTCGGACCGTCGCCCTCGGAGGTCCTGCGCGACACCGGCCGTCCGACCGTGCTCGTCCCCGCCTTCCTCGCCTCCGGCTATCACGTGCACACCGACGTTCCGTGCGAGGTCGCGGCCGGCGGGAACGACGCGGTGACGATCACCCCCGCGCTCGGTCCCGATCCTGCTCTCGCCCGTGTCCTCGTCGAGCGGTTGCGGCAGGCCGGCTGGGTCGAGGGCGACGACGTCGTTCTCGCGGCCGCCGGCTCGTCCGACCCTCGCGCCCGCCACGACGTCCACGTGACGGCCCGCATGGTCTCGTCGCTCGTGCACACCCCGGTGCGCGTCGGATGGATCGCCACCGGAGAACCGCGGGTCGCGACCGTCGTGGACGAGGTCCGCGCCGGCGGCGCACACCGGGTGTTCGTCGCGTCGTATCTTCTCGCCGACGGTCTGTTCCACCACCGCCTGGCGGAGGTCGGCGCCGACGGCGTCGCTGCGCCGATCGGTGTCGCCGAACCCGTCGTCGACCTCGTGGCCCGGCGCTACCGCTCCGCAGTCGACGCGTTGCGCCTCGCTCCCGTGGGAGCGGCTCGCCACCGCGCCTGAATCAGCGGGGGAGCGGCAGCAATTCGACGCGGTCGCCGTCCACCGCTCCCGGTGGCACCACGGCGATCGCGCTGCGCCCGATGAGGCCGGCGAGATGCGCGGTACGAATCGTGTTGTCGCACAACCATCGTCCCTGCACGTCCTGGCGGGCGGGGAGCAACCGCGTGATGTCGCCGACGACCTCCGAGGCGTTCGCCAGCGGAGCGGTCACAGGAGTCGCCGGGGTGCGGAGGGTGCGGCCGTCGACGATCGCAGGCAGCAGCACCAGCAGCGTCGACACCGCCGCCACCGGATTCCCGGGCAGTCCCAGCACGGCACGGCCGTCCGGCAGCGTCGCCGCGACCTGTGATCCGCCGGGCTTGCACCGCACCCGTTCGACGACCACCTGCGCGCCGGCCCGCGCCAGCGCACCGCGCAACTGATCGGCGGCGCCACCGCCCGTCGCGCCAACGATGACGATCGCATCGGCATCGGTGCCCGTGAACAACGCATCGAATCCGTCGGCGGTGTCGCGGAGATGCCCTTCACCGACCACCGTGGCGCCGCACCAGCGGACGAAGTCCGGGAGTACCGGACCCAGCGCGTCGCGCGTCTGCCCCTCGCGCAGAGGGCCGGTGCGTCGGATCTCGTCGCCGGTGAGCACTATATGCACCCGTAGAGGACCTCGCACCCGGAGTTCGGTGACCTCACCGCTGGCGGCCGCGGAGGCGACCGCCGGGCTCACGGCGGTGCCGGCCTCGGCGAGGACCGTCCCCGACTCCCAGTCCTCCCCGCGGCGCCGCGCGTCGTCGCGCACGGGCGCATCGGGCAGGCGACTGACGAGACCGCCTTCCACGCGGACGAACTCGTCGCGCACGACGGCGGTCGCGCCGGCCGGCAGGTGGGCGCCCGTCGCAATCCGGGCCGCTTCCCCGTCGCCGAGCGTGAGCGAGCCTCCGTCGCCCGCGTAGCGGATCTCGTTGCGCAACAACCACGGTCCGTCGCCCGCCACCGCGTAACCGTCCATCGCCGAGGTGCGGACGCGAGGCAACGCCTCCACCGCGACGAGCGGAGCCGCCAATGTGGCGCCCCGCGCCTCCTCGACCGGGACGGTGCGGAAAGGCAACGGCGACAACGCTTCCCGTAGGATTCTCCGCGCCCGGTCCGGATCGGCGGCCACACGGGCGGTCGCGGATCCGGCGCGCGCCGCCTCCAGATCGGCAGGGGTGTCGCAGTCGGTCGCCTCGGACACCGAGACGGTGACGTACCGCTCGGGCAACAACGCCTTCATGGGCCGGTTCGCGACGTCTCCACCGAGAGAGTCCAGACGCGCGGCCAGCGCCGGTGTCCGCCACGCGGCGAGCAGGAACTGCACCCGGCCGGTGTCGTCCACCGCGAAGGCGGCCTCGGCCGTCGCATCCTCGTTCAGGGCCTCCAGCAGGGCCGCAACCGTCGTCGGTGTGACGAACGGAAGGTCGGCGGCGAGAGTGACCACGAGATCGGCGACCGGATCCGCCGCTGCCAGCGCCGCGACCGGACCCGCGCCGGGCGGTGTTTCCTGGATCTGCAGCACGTGGAGGTCGAGATCGTCGCGGTGCGGACCCACCACCGTCACCCGCGCGCACCCCTCGACCGCGCCCAGGGCGGTGTCGAGCATCCTGCGGCCGCCGACGGTCAGAGCGGGCTTGTCGACGCCTCCCATGCGGGTCGCGCGGCCTCCCGCGACGATCACGGCTTCGACGTGGGTGAGCGTGCTCATGCCTTCATGCTGCCTCATCCGCCGCGCTCGTGATCGTCTGTACTCGCCGTGTCCGGCACCGATCGCACTGCCGTGTCCGGCACCGATCGCACTGCCGTGTCGCGGATAGACTGGCGGGTATGTTCTTCGGCTGGCGGAACGGCGCGGCGGTGTTCGTCGTCCTCATGTCCTGGCTCGCCGCCGCGGTCGTTCCGGTCACCGCGGTCTCCACCGGCGACACCGCCGGATTGCTCCTCGGCCTGCTGGTGGTGGTCGTCGCAGCACTCGCGTTCGTCGCCGCCGCGGAGGATCCGCTGTTCGCCTTCGGTCGCAGCATCCGGGGCCCGACCTCCGAGGAACGACGTCTGCGCGGCGGGTTCCGCCGCCACTCCCACCCCGACACCGCCGGACGGCCACGTCCGCGCTCACCCGGTTCCGTCCTCGCCCTCGACACTCCGTCCGACGAGGAACACCGGGAGATTTTCCATGTTCGATCCCTATCCGCACGGCACACCCGCCGTGTCCGTCCGCAACGCCCACCGCTCGTTCGGTGACCTGACCGTCTTCACCGGGGTGAACGTCGACGTCGCCCCCGGCCGATGTTGCGCCGTGATCGGCGCGAACGGCACCGGCAAGTCCACCCTGCTCGGATGCGTCGTCGGCGTCGACCGACTCGACGAGGGCGTTGTCGAGATCCACGGCGTCCCCGTCGACGAGAGCTCGCCGACGCTGCGACGGCAGGTCGCCGCAGTCCTCGGCGACGTGGCGACATTCGCGCATCTCACCGCGCACGAACACCTGCAACTCGTCGCCACCGGTCACGGCGTGACCGACCCGTTCGACGCGGCGACACAGGTCCTCGAGGAGGTCGGTCTCGCCGCGTCGGCCGATCGACTGCCGCTGGCCTTCTCGAGCGGGCAACGCCGCCGGCTCGCGCTGGCCTCCGCGCTGGTACGGCCCCGGCGGTTGCTCGTCCTCGACGAACCCGAACAGCATCTCGACGACGCCGGTCGCCGGTGGCTGGCGTCCACACTGGAAGCCGAGAAGCGCGCGGGCGGCACCGTGCTGATGGTCTCGCACGATGTCGCGCTGGTGGACGCGGTCGCCGACCAGGTGGTGGAGGCGGACCGATGGAGCTGACCGGAACCGTCCCCGGCGCGCGCGACCTCCGCGCGCTCCGTCACGCCTTCGAGCGCCGGCGCGCGCCGCTGGTGGATCGTCCGGCCCTCGCTGTGCTGGTCGTCCTCGGCTTGTATGTCGGCGGGGGACTGGCGTGGTGGTTGTTCTCCCTTCCGGCGACGACCTTCGCGTGCGGGGACCCGATCGTGCGCGATTCGGGGTGCACCTCGGCGTGGGGATGGGCCGTCGTCGCGATCGCGGTCGCTGCGGGGACGGCGTCCACCCGGGCCGCAGGTCCGGTGACGTGCGGTACCGAGACGGAGTTCTGGCTGCTGTCCACACCGGTGGATCGCGGTGCGGCACTCCGCCCGAGAGTCGCGGCGCTCCTGATCTGCGGTGCAATCGCGGGTGCTCTCGCGGGACGGTTCGCGACGTTCGTGACCACCCCGGAGGGGCGCGTCGCGTTCACATGTCTCGCTGCCGCTCTCGGTGTCGGTGCCGTCGCCCTTCCGATGCTCGTGCAGTGCCGGGTACTCGTGCCCGCGGTCGTGCGGGTCGTGGTCGGGCTGTGCCTCGTCGCCGTTCCGGGCGTGGTGACGGTCGCCGCCGTCGGCGTCGCGGTGCCACCGCCGGGACCGTTGTTCGTGGTGGGGGCGTGGATCGCCGTTGCGGCACCGGCGGTCTCGGCGTTGCGTCGATGCGACAGGATCGCTGCACCGGAGTGGAGGGTGGGATCGGACACCGCGGTCGGTGTGTCGGCGTCGTTCACGGCACTCGATCCTTCGCTGCTGACAGGCGTGGTCGAACGGAAGGCCTGGTTGCGCATCGGATCCCGCCGCTCGCGGGCCCTGCCGCGCCGCCGGATCGCGGCACTCGTCCGTTCCGATCTGCTCCGCCATGTCCGTAGGCCCACACCCGTGCTCGTCGCGTGCGTGGCGCTGCTCGGCGTCGTGGTGCTGATGTCGGTCGTATCGCCGCCCGCCGCTGTCGTGGTGCAGCTCGTCGCCGTCTTCACCGTGGCGACGATCTTCGGTGCGGGTCTGCGCGACGTGAGCTGCGATCCCGATTTCGCCGTCCTGCTCGGTACGAGCGACACGTATCTGCGTCGCGCACTCTCGGCCGTCCCGGGGTCGGCCGCGGTCGTCGCCGGTGCCGTGACGGGATTCGCCGGGAGTGCGTCGGTGGCGAGCGTCGTGATCGTCATCGTCGGTGGGTGCGCGGCCGGCTATCGGATGCGCACGCGACCTCCGATCGGGTACGACGGTCTGATCCTCGAGACGGCCGTCGGGCAGATTCCGGTCGATCTGCTCCGGCAGTGGGCGCGGGGACCGGACCTACTCGTCGTCTGCGCGTGGCTCGCCGCCGTGCTCGCCTGAGCCCGGCGGGAACCGGTGTCGAGCACGGGTGAGATCGATCCGGTCGCCGGAGATCGGGACGCCCTCGAGTTCGAGACGCGCGAGTTGCCGGCGCGCGAGGTGCGAGGCCGGTCGCCCGGACGCCGGGACCACGCGGTGCCACGGCAGGTCGGCGGAATCGGTCCGCATGATCCATCCGACGGTGCGTGCACTCGACAGGCCCGCGGCACCGGCGATGTCGCCGTAGGTCGCGACCCGGCCTGCGGGCACGGAGGCCACGAGTTCGCGGACCCGCTCGATCTGCTCGTCCGTGGTGACCACCGGCTACACCATCCGGGCCACGAGTTCGGCGGTCTCGGCGGGACGCGCCTGGTCGATCATGTGGTCGCAGTCGAATTCGAGCAGGGTCAGGTCGTCGCCGAGTCGTTCCGCCAGGTCGCGACGGAAATTTGACGTGGTGTACGGGGGTTGCACCTTCCCGGCCTGCACGAAGATCGTCGGGATACCGGCCGGCGGCAGGACGGGTCCGCGGGCCAGCTCGCCCCACGAGGTCACCAGCGCAGGTACGCAGATCCGCCAGTTGACACGCCCCGAGTCGAGTTCGACGAGGTGCTCGGCGATCTCCTCGTCGAGCAACTCGGGGGCCACCTCGCCCCAGTCGCCGTGGACCTTCTCGGCCCGCGCCTCCGCCTCGTCCGTGTAGTCGGGGTTGTGGAGGGTGAGGTCGGCGATCTCGAGCATCCGGTCGGCCGGGAGGCCGATCGCCGGATCGAGGAGTACCAGCGCCCGCACCCTGTCGGGCACCGCGGCGGCGAGATGCAGCGCGAGGGCACCACCGAAGGAGTGGCCCACCACGGTGACGGGACCGGTGGTGTGTGCGTCCAGCACGGCCTTCAGGTCGGCGATGTGCGCCTCGAACGACCACGGGGGAGTCCACGGCGACCGGCCGTGACCCCGGAGGTCCGGAGCGACGAACCGCAGGTGGGGCAGGTGTCGTTCGGCGAGGTTCCGCCAGCGTCGGCCGTGACCGGTGAGTCCGTGCAGGGCGAGGACCTCCGGTCCGTCGACGGGGCCGAACAGATGGGTGTGCAGAAGATCCGTGGCACTCACGCCGACCACTATCCCAGTCGTGACTCCGCGGTGTGCCCCGGACGCTGTCGTACCCGTCTGGTGGGATGGGGTCATGCTCGACGTCGATACCGGCATCCCCGACCTGCACCCACCACGGGCGCAGGTCACCGACCTGCCCGCCACCGTCTCGCGCATGTCCGAACCGCAGATCCCCGATCGCGTCCGCCGCCCGGCCGCGCGCCTCGTGCGCAGGTCCGCCGAGGCGCCGGTGGCCCGCGAGTGGCCCGACGACGTGCGCGTGCTGTTCGACGACGCCCCGCCCTCCCTCCGCTGGCGGCCGTGGCAGGTCCTCGGCGGTCCCGGCACGGGCAAGACGTCCCTGCTGGTCGACCTCGCGGTCCACCGCATCGCCTCCGGCGCCGATCCCGAGTCGGTGCTCATCCTCACGCATTCGCGGCGGGCCGCCACCGCCGTGCGCGAGGCGATCACGGCCGGTCTGATCGCGCTCGGCGACGGCGCAGTGCCCCGCGCCACACGCGAGCCGCTCGTCCGTACCGTCCACTCCTACGCCTTCGCGGTGCTGCGGTTGCAGGCCTCGGCGCACGGCAATCCGCCGCCCCGTCTGATCACCGGCGCCGAACAGGACGCCGTGCTGCGCGAACTGCTGCGCGGCGATATCGATGACGGCGCCGGGATGTGGCCCGAGCGGTTGCGTCCGGCACTGGGCATGACGGGCTTCGCCGTCGAACTGCGCGACCTGATGTTGCGCGCCAACGAGCGCGGTCTCGGCCCGGAGGATCTGGTCGCGCTCGGGGAGCGCCGCAATCGGCCCGAATGGGTCGCGGCCGGGCGTTTCGCGGAGCGCTACGAGCAGGTGATGCTGCTTCGCGGTGCCGTCGGTCTCGAAGCTCCGGAGGCCACCGCTCCGGCACTCGACGCGGCCGAACTCGTCGGCGCGGCGCTCGCGGCGTTCGCGACCGATCCCGATCTGCTGGCCGCCGAGCGCGGCCGCATCCGCCACCTGCTCGTCGACGACGCCCAGCATCTCGATCCGCAGGCCGCCGACCTGGTCCGCGTGATCGGTACCGGCACCCGCACGAGCACGATCGCCGGCGACCCCGATCAGGCCGTCTTCGGCTTCCGCGGCGCCGACACCTCCTTCCTCGAGAGCCTCGGCGAGGCCGACGGATCGCGCCGCATCGTGTTGGGTGTCAACCATCGCGCCGCTCCCGAGGTGGCGTCCCTCGCCGACGGGATCACCCGCAGACTGCCGGGCCTGCCGCCGCACCGGGGTATGGCCGGGCACCGCGTCGAGGAGGGCGATCCGGGGCAGGTCCGCGTGGCGGTGTGCTCGTCGCAGGCCAAGGAGGCGGCACTGGTCGCCGACACCCTGCGCCGGTCCCATCTCGTCGACGGTGTGCCGTGGTCGCGCATGGCGATCGTTGTCCGGTCCGTGCCGCGGGTACTCGCGCCGCTGCGTCGCGCGCTGCTCGCGGCGGGCGTCCCGATGACGACCGCCGCCTCCGAACTCCCGCTGGCCCGCCAGCACAGCGTCGCGGGACTGCTGCTCGTGCTGCGCGCGGTATCCGACAGTGGCTTCGGCGGGGACGAAGCACTTGCCCTGCTGTCCGGGCCCATCGGCGGTGCCGAACCGGTCGCGCTGCGGAGACTGCGGCGTGGTCTGCGGCGGGTCGAGCTAGCATCGGGCAACGACCGCGACTCCGCCGAACTGCTGCGCATCCTGCTCACCGAGGGCGACGACACCGCCGGGAACTCGCATCTGATCCGCGGGCTGACCGACGTCGAGGCGGCACCGCTGAGGAAGGTGCTCGGTGTGCTGCGCAAGGCCCGCTCGGCGGCGCTGCGCGGGGGCGGTCTCGAGGACGTGCTGTGGGAGGCATGGCAGGCCACCGGACTCGAACGGCGATGGGCCGCCGCGTCGGCCTGGGGTGGGCCGATCGGGGCGCAGGCCGACCGCGATCTCGACGGCGTCGTGGCTCTGTTCGACGCCGCCGCCGACTACGTCGACCGTCTGCCCCGCGCACACATCGCCGGGTTCGTCGACTATCTCACCGAGCAGGAGATCCCTGCGACGGCTCGCACCCGTGTCGCCGCCGAATCCGAAGCGGTCACGGTCGTCAGCGCGCACTCCGCCGCCGGTCGCGAATGGGACGTCGTGGTGGTCGCCGGTGTCCAGGAAGGGCTGTGGCCGAGCCTGCGCGCCCGCGGCACCCTGCTCGGCATCGAGGCCCTGATCGACGCGGTCTCCGGTGCCGACGGCGGCGACGAGGCCGGTGCGCGGCTCTCCCGCACCGCACCGCTGCTCGCCGAGGAGCGGCGCCTGTTCCTGGTGGCGTGCAGTCGCGCCCGCACCCACCTTCTGGTGACCGCCGTCGATTCGGTGAGCGGCGACAGCGAACTGGTCCGGTCCCGTTTCGTCGACGAACTGCGCGGTGTCGGCACCGACGACCTCGACGCGTCCGACGACCTCCTGGCCGAACCGGTGCCCGACGAGGTCCGCACCCGCGTGCTGGCCCTGCCCGCCCTCGTCGCCGAACTGCGCAGCGTGGTCTGCGATCCCGAGATCGCCGAGACCGAACCCGAACGACAGCAGCGAGCCGCCCAGCAACTCGCGCGGCTCGCGCGCGCCGGGGTGCGCGGCGCCCACCCCGACGACTGGTACGGCACGGCCGATCCCAGCACCGCCGACCCGCTGTGGGATCCCGACGACGACGCGGTGCGATTGTCGCCGTCCACGGTCGAACAGCTCACGACGTGTCCGCTGCGGTGGATGTTCGAGCGCCACGGCGGTTCCGACGGCGAGAACAGCCATGCCGTCACCGGCACGCTGGTACATACCCTCGTCCAGGCGCTCGCCGGGCGGATCCCTCCCGACCGCATCGACCAGGCCCTCGAGAAGGCATGGGACTCGGTCGATCTGGGTGCCGAATGGTATGCCCGCCGCGAGCTCGAACGCACCCGCCGCATGCTCGACACCTTCTCGACGTGGCTGCAGGGCACACGCGGAGAGCTCACCGAGATCGGCGTCGAGATCAAGGTCGACGGCATCCTCGAACCCGATTCCGACGACAAGCCCCGCGTGCGGCTCCGTGGTCGCATCGACCGGCTCGAACGCGACGCCGAGGGCCGCCCGGTCGTCATCGACGTCAAGACCGCGAAGAACCCGGTGTCGAAGGACGCCGCGCGCGATCATGCCCAGCTCGCCGCCTACCAGGTGGCCGCGGTGGCCGGCGCGATCGAGGGCGAACCGGCATCGGAGCCCGGTGGCGCGCGCCTGGTCTTCGTGGCGAAGCCGCACAACAAGGAAGGCGCGACGCAGCGCGTGCAACCGCCCCTCGACGAGGACGGTCTCGCGCAGTGGCGGGAGATCATCCACGACGCGGCGGCCGCGACCCGTGGCCCCCGCTTCGTTGCGAGGGTCAACGACGGGTGCCGGCACTGCCCGGTGCTGTCGAGCTGCCCGGCACACGACGAAGGCAGGCAGGTGACAGGGGAATGAGCGCACCACGGGTGAGCGCGAAGCGCCTGGCGGAGGCACTGGGACAGTTGCCGCCGACGACCGAGCAGGCCGCCGTCATCGAGGCCCCGCCCGGCCCGATGCTGGTCGTCGCCGGGGCCGGTGCCGGCAAGACCGAGACGATGGCCGCGCGGGTGGTGTGGCTCGTCGCCAACGGTCTCGTCGAACCCGAGCAGGTGCTGGGCCTGACCTTCACGCGTAAGGCCGCGCAGCAGCTCACGGCCCGCATCCGGGCGCGCCTGGCCAAGCTCGCCGGATCGGCGCTCCTGCGCGACCTCGACCCGAGCGGTGGGCTGCGCGCACGGATCCTCGGCAGCGAACCCGAGGTGAGCACATACCACGCATACGCCGGTCGCCTGCTCACCGAGCACGGTCTGCTGCTGCCCATCGAACCGTCGGCGACCCTGCTGTCCGAGACCGAGCTGTGGCAGGTCGCGCACCGCGTGGTCAGCTCGTGGGACGGCGAACTCGACACCGACCGCAATCCCGCATCGGTGACCGAGGCCGTTCTCGCCCTGTCCGGCCAGCTCTCCGAGCACCTCGTCGAGCCGGATCTGCTGCGCGACGCCCACGTCGAACTCGAACAGCTGGTGCACACCCTCCCGCCCGGCCCGGGGCAGCGCGGAGCACCGTCGAAGACGCTGCTCGGCTACCTCGAGACCCAGCACGCGCGGTTGCAGTTGCTTCCGCTCGTCGAACGGCTGTCCGAGACACTGCGCCGCGAAGGTGCTCTCGACTTCGGGAGCCAGATGTCGCTCGCCGCGCGGGTCGCCCGCGATCACCGCGAGGTGGGAGCCGGGGAGCGGGAACGATTCCGGGCTGTGCTGCTCGACGAGTACCAGGACACCGGGCACGCCCAGCGCGTGTTACTCGCCGCCCTGTTCGGCGGTGGCGCCGATCCCGGTCTCGCGGTCACCGCGGTCGGCGATCCCATGCAGTCCATCTACGGCTGGCGCGGCGCGTCGGCCGCCAACCTGCCGCGGTTCGCGACCGACTTCCCGGCGGCCGACGGCGAGCCGGCACCCACCCGCGAACTGCTCACCAGCTGGCGCAATCCGCCGCAGGCCCTCGAACTGGCGAACGTCTCGTCCGAACCTCTGCGCGATCGCGGGGTGTCGGTCAGCCGGTTGCGTCCCCGCCCCGACGCGGCCGCCGGCGACGTCCGCCTCGCGTTGCACTCCGACGTCGCGGTGGAACGCGACTGGGTCGCCGACCGGATCGCCGACGAGTACGCCGCCGCCCGCGAGTCCGGACGCACACCGCCGACCGCTGCGGTCCTCATCCGACGCAACGCCGACGCCGCTCCGATCGCCGAGGCGCTGCGCGCCCGCGACCTTCCGGTCGAGGTCGTCGGCATCGGCGGGTTGCTGCACACGCCCGAAGTCGCCGACGTGCTCGCGATGCTGCGCCTGGCGGCGGATCCGCTGGCCGGGAGCGCAGCTGTGCGGGTGCTCACCGGCGCCCGCTGGCAGCTCGGTGCCGCCGACCTGAAGGCACTGTGGGAGCGCGCCCAGGAACTGGCCATCGCGGGACGCTGGGGTGTCGCCGGTGCGGTGACCGATCCCGACGCGCTCGAGGACGCCCTCGATTCGGCGCTGCCCGGTGAATATGCCGACCAGGCCGGTCTCGCTGATGCGATCTCCGATCCCGGCGACAGCAGCCGCTATTCGAAGTTCGGCTACGCGCGCATCGTCGCGCTCGGTCGCGAGCTGACCTCCCTGCGCGAGCGGCTCGGCCAGCCGCTCACCGAACTCGTCGCCGAGGTCGAGCGTGTGCTCGGTATCGGCATCGAGACCGAGGCCCGCGTGGGCCGCCGACGCGGTGTCGCCGGCCGCGAGCATCTCGACGCCTTCGCCTCGGTCGTCGCGTCCTACGCGGGGCGGACCAACGCGACCCTGCCCGGTTTGCTGTCCTATCTCGCGGCGGCGGAGGAGATCGAGCAGGGGCTCGCGCCCGGTGAGGTGGAAGTCGACCCCGACCGCGTGCAGGTCCTCACCGTCCACTCCGCGAAAGGCCTCGAATGGGAGGTCGTCGCCGTCCCACATGTCGCTGCCGGGGTCTTCCCATCCTCCACCGCCGCCGCGACCTGGCTCGGTTCGACGACCGAACTTCCCCCGCACTTGCGGGGCGACCGGGTGCTGCCCGCCGACGATCCGGGCAGCACCGACGGTGTGCCCGTGCTCGAGCTCGACGACCTCTCCGATCGCAAGATGCTCGAGCGGGCCATCGACTCCCACAAGGACGCGCTCAAGCGCCGCAAGCTCGACGAGGACCGTCGGCTGTTCTACGTCGCTCTCACCCGCACCGAACGAACACTGTTCGTCTCCGCCCACCACTGGGCAGACACCGGATCCGAACCGAAGGGACCCTCGCAGTTCCTCGAGGAACTGCACGAGATCGTCACGGCCCGGCCCGAACTCGGTGCGATCGACCACTGGGCTCCGGAACCCGAACCGGAGGAGGAGAACCCGCTCACGGCCTCACCGCGCAGCGCACTGTGGCCGCGCGACCCGCTCGGTGCCCGGCGCACCGAGGTCGAACGCGGCGCGGCACTGGTCCTCGCCGAGTTCGACCGGACCGACCTCCCGACCGAATACGACGACGATCCCGACGAGTGGGCCACCGACGTCGATGCGCTCCTGGCCGAACGCGAACAGCGCGCCGAGCAGAGCGCCGAGGTGGTGCTGCCCGCACAGCTGTCAGTCAGCCAACTCGTCGATCTTGCCACCGATCCCGACGCCCTCGCCGCGCGTCTGCGTCGTCCGTTGCCGTTCCGGCCCAATCCGCTCGCGCGTCGCGGCACCGCCTTCCACGCGTGGCTCGAGCGCAGATTCGGCGCGACGCGCCTGCTCGACCTCGACGAGCTTCCCGGTGCCGACGACGAGGACGGCGACGATTCGCACTTCGACCGGCTCCAGGAGGCATTCCTGCGGTCGAAGTGGGCGTCGCGCAACCCCGTCGAGGTCGAGGTGCCGTTCGAAACGGCTCTGGGCGGCACCGTGATCCGCGGACGTATCGACGCCGTCTTCGAGGATCCGGACGGCGGTTGGACGGTCATCGACTGGAAGACCGGCGCCGAACCGGAAGGCGAGAAGCTCGCCGCGGTGGGTGTGCAGCTCGCCGCCTACCGGCTCGCCTGGGCCCAGTTGATGGCAGCGCGGACCGAGCGGCTCACCGGCCGACCGGCCGAACTGCCGCTGCACAAGGTCCGAGCGGCCTTCCACTACGTCCGCACGGGACGCACCGTCGCGCCCGAGGAACTGCCGAATGCGGCGATGCTCGAACGCCTCGTGCTCGAGGCGGGGAATCTGCGAGGGCGTGCCGACGGCGAGTGACGCAACCTCAGGGGCGCTGCCCGATACCGGTGGCCACTTCGTGTGCCCGGCGTCCGGCGGTATCGGGTGCAAGGGGAGCGGTGGGCATCCCGGCTCCCTCCCGCAGTCCCGACAGGAATTCCTCGAGGATCTCGGGCGGCGAATACTGCGGTTCCCAGCCCAGTTCTGTGCGGGCGCGCGTGCTGTCGAGCAATGGAAGTTGCAGCACGGTGTCGAGCAGGCCGGGGGAGGCCGGAACGAGATGCGCGTGCCAGGCCGCCCGCACGGCCTTGCGGAGTGCTGCACGCGGCACGGGGATCTTCCTGGCGGAGAACATCTCTGCCAGGAACGCGCCGTCCACGGGCGGTTCCGTGGCGAGGTTGAACGCGCCGCGGACGGGCCGGACGGTCGCACGGACGAAGGCGTCGGCCACGTCGCTCGTGTGCAGTACCTGGGCACGCAGATCCTCGACCAGCGGCATCACGGGGAGCAGTCCGCTGCGCAGCAGGTTTCCCGGGAGCAGGGGGCCGACGAACAGGCGTCGCTGTGAGGTCGCCGATTCGCGCTTGAAGAGGAAGTAGGGCCGCATCCGTACGATGCGCATCTCCGGCGCCCGCAGTTCGAGGGTGTCGAGAAAACGTTCCAGATACGACTTCTCGCGGGGATAGGCGGCACCCGGCCACCCGTGCGTGGGCCAGTCCTCGGTAACGCGATCCGCCGAGCGTCCGGGCGAATAGGCCGCGACCGACGACGAGTAGATCAGCGCGGGAACCTTCTCCGAGGCAGCCGCCTCGAAGACAGAGATCGCGCCGAGCACATTGTTCTCCCAGGTCACCTCCGGGCGGTGCGTGGGTTGGAACAGCCAGGACAGGTGGATCACCGCGTCCGCGCCCCGCACGATGGGGCGGAAGTCGTCGGTGGTGGTGTCGGCGACCGTGAAGGTCGCCTTGGGGGACGTCCATTCCGTCGGTCGTCGCGCGACGCCGACGATCTCGGCGACGTCGGGTTCGCGTCCGAGCGCCTCGACGATCCCGGTTCCCAGATTTCCGGTCGCGCCGACGACGACCACCTTCAGACCACGTGCGGTGTCCATACCGACGCATACCCGCTCGCTGTGACCTCACTCACCGCGTGTGGTCAGCTCAGCGGGAGGATGTGCGGCGGACCTTCAGTGCCTCGGTGACGAGCGGGACCTGCAGCGGGAGCCGGGCGAGCGACACCGCCTTGGCGGCGGGGGAGAGCTTCGGGCTGCGCAGCCACGTCACGGCCATCTGCACGTTGGCGGGGAAGACCGCCAGGAACAGCGCCGCGGCCAGGGAACCGCCGAGGCGCCGGGTGCGGGGCACGGCGAGCGCGCCGGCGACGGCGATCTCCGCGACCCCCGAGGCGTAGGTGTAGGTGCGGGCATCACCCGGCAGGGCGCGGGGCACCATGCCGTCGAACGGTTCCGGTCGCACGAAGTGCAGGACCCCCACGCCGAGAAGTAGACCTGCCAGCCGGATCGCAGAGCGCTGCGACGCTTTCGTGGACATGCGTGCCACACTAGCGCGCGGCGGTACGCTGCGATCCGGTATCGGGCGCAGTTCGTTCGGTACCGCGACGACCGAGGGTGGCCACCAGTGGAGGCCGACAGCAGGAAGGTGGGACATCGCGATGCCCGGGAGGTTGCGTGCGCGGTTCAGCCGCTCCGATCAGCTCACCGAGCGCCCCGACTTCGCGCTCGTCGGTGTGCTGCGCGTACCCCAGGAACAGACGAGTCCCGGACTCGCGATCGCGCGTCGCATCGGCTACGCGTTCGCGGCGCTGTTCCTCGCGGTCGTCGTGGTCTACCTCGATCGCGATGGCTACCGCGACGCCCAGGGCGACGAACTGTCGCTGCTGGACTGCGTCTACTACGCCACGGTCTCGCTCTCGACCACCGGCTACGGCGACATCACCCCGTTCACACCCGAAGCGCGCCTGATCAACATCTTGCTGATCACCCCGCTCCGGGTGTTCTTCCTCATCGTGCTCGTCGGTACCACTCTGTCGGCACTGACCGAGAGTTCCCGGCAAGCATTCAAGATCCAGCGTTGGAGGCGCCGCGTGCGTAATCACACCGTCGTCATCGGTTACGGCACCAAGGGCCGTACCGCAGTCGACGCGATGCTCGGCGACGGGGTACCCCCGTCCGAGATCGTCGTGGTCGACACCGATCCGGTGGTTCTCGAGTCCGCGGCCGGCCAGGGCCTCGTGACGGTCCAGGGTTCGGCGACGAAGTCCGATGTGCTCCGGCTCGCCGGGGTGCAGCACGCGTCGGCGGTGATCGTCGCCGCGAACCGCGACGACACCGCGGTGCTCGTGACCCTCAGCGCCCGCGAGATCGCCCCGCGCGCGAAGATCGTCGCCGCCATCCGCGAGTCGGAGAACACCCACCTGCTGCGTCAGTCCGGTGCCGACTCGGTGGTCATCTCGTCGGAGACGGCGGGGCGACTGCTCGGCATCGCCACGACCACGCCGAACGTTGTCGAGATGATCGAGGACCTGCTCACCCCGGAAGCCGGGTTCGCCATCACCGAACGCGATGTCGACCCCAGCGAGGTCGGGGGATCCCCGCGGCATCTCAAGGACATCGTGCTCGCCGTCGTCCGCGACGGGCGGATGTGGCGGATCGGTTCGCCCGAGGTCGACGCGCTCGAAGCGAACGACAAACTGCTCTACATCCGGCTGGTGGGTTCGTCGCCGGGCGCCATGCGTGGCTAGGGTGCTGATGTGACCGGTTTCGCTCTGTCGGGTACCCCGCTGCTCTCACGTACCGTCGTCGACCGGGCGGAGGAACTGCGTTCGGACGAGGACGCCCTGCGCGCCGGCTGGGCCGGTGCGAAACTCCTGCGGGTCGATCGTCGCAACCAGGTCCGTGTCTCCGACAACGCGCTCGTGCTCGGTGAGGCGTCCGAACTCGGTCCCGAACCGGTCGAGGGCGCGATCTTCCTGGGTATCCGCGACGGACACCACGTCTGGGCGTCTCGCGTCCTGGCGCAGACGGGCACGGTGGCCGATCTGCGGCGCATCGGCGAGCGTCTCGACGATGCCGACGCCGATCTGATGGTCAGCGCGGTCGCGTTGCTGAACTGGCACGACAACGCCGGCTACAGCGCGGTCGACGGCTCGCCCACCCGTCCGACGATGTCCGGCTGGTCGCGGATCAGCACCGAGACCGGACACCAGGAGTTCCCTCGCACCGACCCGGCGATCATCTGCCTCGTACACGACGGACACGACCGGGTGCTGTTCGCCCGGCAACCGGTGTGGCCCGAGCGGCGCTTCTCCGTTCTCGCAGGCTTCGTCGAAGCCGGTGAGTCGCTAGAATCGTGCGTGGTGCGGGAGATCCGTGAAGAGGTCGGTGTCGAGGTGCGCGACGTGCGGTATCTCGGCAGTCAGCCCTGGCCGTTCCCTCGATCGCTCATGCTCGGATTCGCGGCGATCGCCGATCCCGAGCAGGCGCTGGACTTCCGCGACGGGGAGATCACCGAGGCGCGGTGGTTCACTCGTGACGAGGTCCGTGCGGCGCTGGCGACTGGCGACTGGGCGTCCGCCGAGGACGCCCCGCTGTTGTTGCCCGGTTCGATCTCCATTGCGCGCGGGATGCTCGAGGGCTGGGCCAAGGAGTAGCAGGCCGTGCGGTAGAGGGCACTGCGGTAGAGGGCACAGGATCGAGTCGGGCCCGGACACGGGAGAGGCCGGCCGCGACGAACGCGACCGGCCTTACCGGAAGAGCGGGAGCTACAGACCCAGAGCGCGCTGGACCTCGGCGAGCGACGGGTTGGTCGCGGTGCTGCCGTCGGCGAACTTGACGGTGGGCACCACGTGGTTGCCGTTGTTGACGCTGCCGACGAACTCCGCGGCGGCCGGATCCGACTCGATGTCGATCTCGGCGTATGGGATGCCGTTCTGGTCGAGCTGGGTCTTCAGCCGCCTGCAGTAACCGCACCAGGTGGTGGAGTAGACGGTGAGGGCGGGTGCGTCGGTGGGCGTCATGTCTTCGAGAACATCACAGCCGCCGAACATGTTCCGCGACGGGGTGAGCTGTGGTCCTCACCACACCGGGTGATCTCACCGGTGGGCTGCGCTGTCGGCGGTCGCTGTCATGATGGAGGCCATGTGTGCGGATGTGGTGGACGGTCTCGACCCCGAGCAGGCAGCAGCGGTGCTCGCCCCACGCGGGCCGGTCTGCGTGCTCGCCGGCGCCGGTACCGGCAAGACCCGCACGATCACCCGCCGCATCGCCCATCTCGTCTCGGCCGGTCACGTCTCCGCGAGCCAAGTCCTCGCCGTCACCTTCACCGCCCGCGCGGCAGGGGAGATGCGTTCCCGCCTACGCGCCCTGGGCATCGGTGGCGACGGTACGCAGGTGCAGGCCCGCACCTTCCACGCCGCTGCGCTGCGGCAGCTGCGGTACTTCTGGCCGCAGGTGGTCGGCGACACACCCTGGCAACTGCTCGATCGCAAGTTCGCGGCGGTCTCGCAGGCGGCGCACCGGTGCGGCTTCCCGACCGACACCGACACCGTGCGCGACCTGCTGTCCGAGATCGAATGGTCCAAGGGCACGCTCGTCGCGCCCGAGGACTATCCCGCCGCGGCCGCCCGCGCCCACCGCACCCCACCGGCCGATCCCGAGCGGGTCGCGCGTGTCTACGAGACGTACGAGCAGCTCAAGACCCGGTCGGGCGACGGGATGTATCTCGACTTCGACGACCTGCTGCTGCACACCGCCGCGGCCCTCGAGGACAACCTCGCGGTGGCCGAGGAGTTCCGCGACCGCTACCGCTGCTTCGTCGTCGACGAGTACCAGGACGTCACGCCGCTGCAGCAGCGCGTGCTCGACGCGTGGCTCGGCGCGCGCGACGACCTCACGGTGGTCGGCGACGCCAACCAGACCATCTACTCGTTCACGGGCGCCACCCCGAAGCACCTGCTCGACTTCTCCCGCCGGTTCCCCGACGCCACGGTCGTGCGCCTCGAACGCGACTACCGCTCCACGCCGGAGGTGGTCGACCTCGCCAACCGCGTGATCGGTGCGGCGCGGGGCCGCATCGCCGGCACCCGGCTCGAGCTCATCGGTCAGCGTCCGTCCGGGCCGGAGCCCACCTTCGCCGAGTTCGACGACGAACCCGCCGAAGCGCAGGCGGTCGCCAAGGCCGTCGCGAAGCTGATGGGCAAGGGGGTCCCGGCGGCCGAGATCGCGGTGCTCTACCGCATCAACGCCCAGTCCGAGGCCTACGAGCAGGCGTTCACGCAGGCGGGTATCCCGTACCAGGTGCGCGGCGGTGAAGGTTTCTTCAACCGCGCGGAGGTCCGGCAGGCGGTCAACGCCCTGCGTCAGGTGGGTACGCGCGACGACCTGCCGGAGGATGCCGGTCGCGGTGCCGGGCTGCGCAGCCTCGTCCGGGCCACCTTGGTGCCGCTGGGCCTGACCGACACCGAACCGGTGGGTGCGCAGGCACGCGAGCGCTGGGCGTCGCTCGTCGCGCTCGTGCAGCTCACCGAGGAACTGCTCGAGCACGAACCCGATCTCGATCTGCAGGGCCTGTTGCGCGATCTCGCGGCCCGTGCCGAGGCGCGCCAGCCACCGACGGTCCAGGGCGTCACCCTCGCGTCGCTGCATGCGGCGAAGGGCCTCGAATGGGACGCCGTCTTCCTCGTCGGACTCACCGACGGCACCCTGCCGATCACTCATGTCACCGGCGACAAGGACACACCGCCCGACGAGGCCGGCATCGAGGAGGAACGGCGGCTGCTCTATGTCGGTGTCACCCGAGCCCGTGTGCACCTGCAACTGTCGTGGGCGTTGTCCCGCACGGCGGGCGGACGTCGGTCGCGGCGACGCTCTCGATTCCTTCACGGGCTCATCCCCGACAGTTCACCCGCGTCGAAGATCGCCGAACCGTCCTCCCCGCGGAAGAAGCGCCCGCAATGCCGCGTCTGTGGCAAGCCGCTCATGGGCACCACCTCGACCATGCTCGGCCGCTGCGAGGGTTGCCCATCCGATCTCGACGAGAATCTGCTGGTCGCGCTCAAGGAATGGCGCCGGGAGCGTTCGAAGGAGATGAAGGTTCCGGCCTACGTCGTCTTCAGCGACAACACCCTCGTCGCGATCGCCGAACAGCAGCCGCGCGACGATCGTGCGCTGGTCGCCATCCCGGGGATCGGGGCGAAGAAGCTCGAGCAGTACGGTGCCGACGTGCTCGCCCTCGTGCGGGGGGAGCGCACCGTCGACACCCTCGACCTCTGACGACTACCCGACCGTGTTCATTCGGCGCACAGGCAGAAGTAGTGCCCGGCCGGTCGCGGAACACCCGGAAGGTGCTGTTGTTCGAGCCGTCGTCGGCGCGCAACGCATCGAGCCCGAGGACGAGGCGTTCGGCCTCGTCGAGGTCGGGCAGGAGTCTCGTGGTCGCGAGGGACATGCCCTCCGACTTTGGTGCGGGGACGAAGAACGCGGCACGAAACCGCAGGTAGAAAATAACTTGTGCCGATCGTGCTCACGAATCTAGTCTGGATGACGATGTCACGGGAGACGGTCCGTGCGCGACGAGAAAGTGAGGTGGCCCCGATGCTCGGTTTCGATGCTTTTGCAGCGGCAGCGGCCCCTCGTGTCGCTGGGGCCGCCGCTACCACTCGCACCGCCACATCTGTGGCACCCGCAGTGGCAGCCGCGCCGCGTGCACGCCGACGTGTGCACGCCGCCGCCGTCTCGTCCGTGGTCGGAAGTCGATCGGGAACTGTTTCCCGGTAGACCTTTCGTCTCCTCCAGGCCACGGACCCCGCCCAGCGGACCGTGGCCTTTCTCGTTCTCCGGCCGGGTTCGCATCGCATTCCACCGAACCAACGAAGGAGCTCACGTGCCGAGCGAATACCCGTCGAGCCTGCCGAACCGAACGGAAGGAGACGAGATGCGTTGTACCGACATCCTTTCGCACAGCGACACTTTCGCGGTCTCCCGCAACGACCGCGACCGCGACACCCTGCCGTGCCACGACAACGACCCCGACCTCTGGTTCGCTGAGACCCCGGCCGATCTCGAGTACGCCAAGACGCTGTGTGCGGGCTGCCCGGTGCGTGCCCAGTGTCTCGACGCCGCTCTCGAGCGGGAGGAACCCTGGGGCGTGTGGGGCGGGGAGATCATCGACCGTGGTGTGGTCGTGGCCCGCAAGCGGCCGCGGGGCCGGCCGCGGAAGAATCCGCTGCCCGAACCCCGCAAGGAACTGGTCTGTGCGTGAATACGGTTGCCCGGCTTTGTCACTCCTCGACGAAGCCGGGTAGCCATTCACTGAGGATGCGCATGTACGGTGCCTCGGCGTCGAGCTGAGCGCAGATGCCCACCGAGCCGAGCAGCACCCGGAACACACTCACGTACTCGGGCGGAAGATTCAGCGTCCGAGCCGTCTTGAAGGTCGAACTCGAGAAGTCCGTGGCCGTGCCCGCCACCCGCTGCAGCCATGTGCGGGTGAAGTGGAACGACTCGGTGTGGATCGGGTCGGTGAACGGCCGGAGGTAGTCGGCGATCTCCTCGTCGGTGACCGTGCGGCCGGGCAGGACGAACTTGTTGTCGTAGAGCAGCCGGGTGAGTTCGTCGAAACGTTCCTCGAGGGCGAGTCGGACCATCCGTCCGAGCACCGGCGGGAAGCCGTCGGGCATCGACGCCGTGGCCCCGAAGTCGATGACTCCGAGACGGCCGTCGTCGAGAAGCATGAAATTGCCCGGATGCGGGTCGCTGTGGAGCAGACCGGCGCGCGCGGGCGAACAGAAGTGGAACTCCGCGAGCAGCGCACCGGCCCGGTTGCGCTGCTCCCGCGTGCCACCGCTGATGATCACAGACAGCGGAGTGGCCGAAAGCCATTCGGTCACGACGACTTTCGGGGCGCTCGCGACGACACGCGGGATCACGAACTTCTCGTCGCCGGCGAAGGCCTTCGCGAAGGCTCGCTGGTTGTCGGCCTCGATCCGGTAGTCGAGCTCTTCCTCGGTGCGTGCGGACAACTCGTCGAGCAGCGCACGCACATCGGCACCCGGCATCATCGTGGCGAACAATCCGGCGAACCGGGACAGCGTGCGCATGTCGGCGCGCAGAGCCTCGTCGGCGCCCGGGTACTGGACCTTCACCGCGACCTCGCGTCCGTCCGACCACACGGCCCGGTGCACCTGGCCGATACTGGCCGACGCGACGGGCACGTCGTCGAACGACTCGAAGCGCTCACGCCACTTCGTTCCGAGTTGCTGGTCGAGCACGCGGTGCACGGCTTGGGCGGGCAGTGGAGGGGCCTCCGCCTGCAGTTTGGTGAGCGCCTCCCGATACGGCTCGGCGAACTCCTCCGGGACGGCGGCTTCCATCACGCTCAGGGCCTGGCCGAACTTCATGGCGCCGCCCTTGAGTTCGCCCAACACACTGAACAACTGTTCGGCGGCCTTCGCCGTCATCTCGGCGTCGATCTCCTCCCGATCTCCGCCGGCGAGTCGACGGCCGAAACCGACAGCGGCGCGCCCGGCGATTCCCAGAGGAATGCTCGCGAGCTTGGCAGTGCGGGACGAGCTTCTGCGAGGGATGTCTGGCACGCCCCCCATCATGCCTGACCGACCCGAGCGATGGCCGAGCAGTCGCACCGGGGGTGACGGAACCATCGGCGCGTGACGATGCGGTGGGTTCGCAGGTCCAGTTCGAGTGTGCGGTCGACCGCCGGGGTCACGGACGGATCTGCGGAGAGGAACGCCTCGATCTGGCCGACGGCCATCGCCGCGGTCGCCGACGTCACCGCCCTGCCGGCGTGGCCCTGCCGCCCGTACAGCTGACTCGCCAGTCGCGGCCAGGACGGATCGAGATCGGCCCGCACGAGATCGGCGCAGCGCAGACAACTGCTCCGGCCGGGGAGTACGAACGGGCCGACGATGCCGCGTCCGTCCCTGATCCGCACCGCGAGATGGGGGATACCGGCCCGCACGAGCATGTTCACGAGATGGGGGTCGGGCACCTGCCCGTCGGCGAGGACGACACAGTCGGCCGGGTCCTGCAGTTCGTCACTGGACGACGAGCGCACCCACCGCACATCCCATACCGGGAGATCCTCGACGATCGCCGAAGCGAGCGGACCCGAGCCGTGAACCCGCACCCGCCGCGGTCGCGCCGGACCGTGCGACGCGGGGACCTGCCGGACCGCACCCGTCGCGGTGAGCTCATCGAGCACCTGCCGGACCCGTCCGGACGGAAGCCCGCGCTCGGCTGCGACGTCCAGCACCTCGTCGAGGGTGAGCCGGCCGTCGAGCAGTCGGACGAGAACGCCGAGGTCGAAGCTGTCCATGCCCTGGGGTGGCAGGACGACGGTCGCGGTGCCGGGACCCCAGCCGAGCTGGAGCGAGCCGTCGGACCGCTCGAGCACGGCCAGTTCCGGATCGACCCGGAGAACCGCAGCCTCGGCCGGCGCGGGATTCGTGGTCGTCTCGCGCGATGCGGTGATCATGGAGACAGACTGACAGTATCCGCGCCCGTGGACGGCTCACGAGGAGCAGTTTGTCCACAGGCGCGGGTGCCTCTATCGGGTCGTTCTAGGAGGTGCTGTCGTCCCCGGGCCGGTCCTCGCCGGATCCGTCCTCGGCCGCGCGATCCCGTTCGGCCTGCTCACGTTCCATGGTCGCCTGAAGCTGGGCGATCGGATCCTCGAAGGCTCCGGTGCCACCGCCGATCACACGATCGACGAAGGCCGTCGGGTTGTCGAGATCCGACGAGTCCGGCAGCAGGTCGGGATGCGCCCACACATGGTCGCGGGCCTCGGTGCCGGCGTCGGTGGTGAGGCGTCGCCACAGCGCAGCGGCCTCGCGCACCTTCCGGGGCCGGAGCTCGAGGCCGACGAGCGTAGCGAAGGTCTGCTCGGCCGGTCCGCCCGTGGCGCGGCGACGGCGCAGGGTCTCGGTGAGGGCCGAGGCACCCGGGAGCCGCTCGCCGAGCGCGTCGGCGACGACCGTCTCGACCCAGCCCTCGACGAGCGCGAGCATCGTCTCGAGTCGTTCGAGTGCGGCCTTCTGCTCCGGGGTGGTCTGGGGTTCGAACGCGCCCTGCTTGAGGATTTCCTCGAGCTTGGACGGGTCGGTGAGTGCAGACGGGTCGAGTCCCTGGGCGAGATCCTCGATCGACGACATGTCCATGCGGATGCCGCGTGCGTACTCCTCGACGGTCGCCAGCATCCGCTGACGCAGCCACGGCACGTGGCTGTAGAGGCGCTGATGGGCGGCCTCGCGTGCGGCGAGGAAGACGAGCACCTCCTGAGCGGGCTGCTCGAGTCCTTCACCGAAGCTCTCGACCGCGGCCGGCAGGAGAGCGGCGGTGCCCTCCGGGCCGAGGGGGAGACCGATGTCGGTGGAGGTGAGCACTTCCTTCGACAACTGGCCGAGGGCCTGGCCGAGCTGGGAGCCGAAAGCAACCCCACCCATCTGCGAGAACATCCCGAGCATGGGCCCGGCCATCGCACGGGCCTCCTCGGGCAGACCGTTCAGCATCATGCCGTTGACCTGCTCGGCGATCGGATCGCACAGGCGCTTCCACGTCTCGAGGGTGTTGTCGAGCCAGTCGACGGGCGTCCACGCCACGACCTTCGACGCACCCGCGGGCAGCGTGGTGGCCGCGTCGAGCCACAGTTCCGCGAGGCGCGCGGCGTCCGTCACGGCGTCGGCGGTACGGGGCGAGACCGGGTCGACGGACCCGATCTGCTGACGTGCGAGCTTCGTCGCGATGTCGTAGTTGACCGGACCCGAGCCGCCGCCGGAACCCATGGCGCTGCCCATACCGGCGAGCATCTGGCCGAACTGGCTGAGCATCTGACCGAACTGCGCGGGATCGAAGCCCTGACCGCCGAACGGGTTGTCGCCCCCACCGCTGCCGGGGAGTCCGAATCCGAAGGGCATGCCGCCACCGGCCCCGCCGCTACCGGAACCCTCGTCCTTCCTACGGTCGGGGTCGTCGTCGGGATTCGAGAATCCGAAGGGCGTGTCGCTCATGTATCCAACGGTACAAGGCGTCCAGGGCGGGGACCGGCGTCGTGGTCACGCTCATGGCGAACACGACACGGTCGTGGTGTGAAGGGGGTGGTCGGGCGACCGTTACCCTGGCCGGGTGAATCGTCGCTACGTCCTGCCGCTCGCGCTCGTGCTCCCGATCCTCGTCATCGTGGTCGTGGCGTTCAACGTCCGGGCGCCGTACGTGGCGCTCGGCCCCGGCCCCGTCTTCGACACGCTCGGGGAGATCGAGGGCACCCCGGTCGTCGCGCTCGAGGGGATCGAGGAGGACGAGACCGAGGGCAGTCTGTTCATGACGACCGTCGGGGTCACCGACAATCTCACCCTCGCGCAGACCTTCACCGCCTGGATCAGCGGGCGCTACGGCGTGGCGCCGCGCGAGCAGGTCTACCCGCCCGACCGCAGCAAGGACGAGGTCCAGGCCGTCGACCAGGCGCAGTTCGCCCAGTCGGAGCGGTCCGCCGAACTCGCCGCCCTGCACTATCTCGACCTGCCGGTGACCCTTCGGATCGCCGAGGTGGGCCAGGACGCCCCTGCCGCCGGGTTGCTCGAGGCGGGCGACCGGATCGTCGCCGTCGGCGGCGAGGAGATGCGCACGGCCGGCCAGGTCCAGCGCGCGGTCGGCGACGTGCCGCCCGGTGAGTCGGTGGACGTCACCGTCCGGCGCGGCGATGCCGAGGAGTCGTTCGACGTTCCTGTCGGTTCCCGGCCCGGCGACCCGGACAAGGGCTTCCTGGGCATCGCCACCGAGGAGGTTCCCGAGGTGCCCTTCGAGGTCACCTTCAACCTCGCCGACATCGGCGGACCGTCCGCCGGCCTGATGTTCAGTCTGGCCGTGGTGGACAAGCTCAGCCCGGGCCTGCTCAACGGCGGTCTGGACGTCGCCGGTACCGGCACCATCGACTCGGACGGGATGGTCGGTCCGATCGGCGGGATCACCCACAAGCTCACCGCGGCGTCGGAGGACGGCGCGACCGTCTTCCTGGTGCCCGCCGAGAACTGCGCGGAGGCGCAGAGCGGCGCCCCCGAGGGTGTGCAGCTCGTGAAGGTCGAGACGCTCGAGGGTGCGATCGACGCGCTGGCAGCGATCGCGGACGGACGCGACGCGCCCGCCTGCAGCTGATCCCGCCCGTCGGCAGCCGATCCCGCGCGCCGCACGGGGGCCGGCAGTGCGGTGATCGCCCTCTCAGTAGTCGTCGTCGCTCGCCTCGAGGGTCGCGTACAACGCGGCCACGACGTGCGGGGCGAGGTTGTCGTAGGTCCGCAGTTCAGTGCCCGCGAACGGATCGTCGTCGTCGAGGGGGCGCAACTGAAGGAGCGAGAGTGACGGCCCGTCGCGCAGGACCGCGGAGATGAGGCGGGCGGCGCGTCGTTCCGGGTGACTGTGCGCTGCGAGCCGGGCCGCCTCGTCTGCCGCGTGGGCGTCGGCGAGCAATGGCGTGAAGGCGTCGTCGAGTTCGTTCTCGGCGCTCGGCGGCAGCACGACCACCTCCTGCACGAGAGCGCACCCGGCAACCGATCCGGGCCAGGTGGTCGTGGCGAGGAACTCCTCGAGTGCGGGACTGCCGCCCTCGACGTCGTCGGGGAAAGATTCCTGCGCGATCGGGGTGTACTCGTGTCCCTCGTCGAGCTGGTCGGCGAGGGCGGGTTCGGCGGCTGCGAGAAGCACGGTCGGGACGAGCGCGAACATGACGGGAGGGCGGTCCCAACCCTCCGCATCCGCGAAATCGATGATCTCGTGGACGGCGCGCGCGAGTCCTTGTTCGGAAGGTACGGGAAGACGTTGGTTCACCGGCCTATCCTGGCACCCGTACGCGGGTGTGCGCTGCCGGACCTGCGTCGTGCGACCCCCTGTACGAGGATTCCGTAGAGTGGGGCGAAACGGTCACTCCGTGAGAACGAGGCGTGCTCGCACGCTTTCGTCGAGCGCGAGATGTACAGATGCGGTGCGATCGCGCCGCCGGACGAGTTGGGAGCGTGGCACGTGGGCATGAGGCCCCCGACCGGAGTACCTACATTGTCGAAGCGGAGCAGAGTTCTGCTGATCCTGGCAGTGGTGGCCGCAGTGCTGCTCCTGCTCGGACCACGGTTGGTGGACACCTACACCAACTGGCTCTGGTTCGGCGAGGTCGACTTCCGGGACGTATACGTCAAGGTTCTCCTGACCCGGATCGCACTGTTCCTGGCGGTCGGATTGTTCATCGGCGGTGTCGTCTGGCTGGCGATGCTGCTCGCCTACCGGTCGCGCCCGGTCTTCGTGCCGACCACCGGACCCAACGATCCGGTGGCGCGCTACCGCACCACCGTGATGACGCGCATGCGCGCCTTCGGGATCGGTATCCCGGTCGTGCTCGGTGTGCTCTCCGGTCTGGTCGCCCAGGCCGGCTGGGTCACCGTCCAGATGTTCTTCAACGGCGGCGACTTCGGCACCACCGATCCGCAGTTCGGTCTCGACGTCGGCTTCTACGCCTTCGACCTGCCGTTCTACCGCTTCCTGCTCAACTGGTTCTTCGTCGCGATCGTGCTCGGGTTCATCGCGAACCTCGTCACCCACTACATCTTCGGCGGCATCCGCCTCGCCGGTCGCGGGGGAAGCATGTCGACGGCCTCGCGTGTGCAGCTCGCGGTCCTCGCCGGCCTGTTCGTCGCGTTCAAGGCGTTCGCCTACTGGCTCGATCGGTACGAACTGCTGTGGAGCAGCCGCAAGGAACCCACCTTCACCGGCGGTGGCTTCACCGACATCAATGCGGTGTTGCCGGCCAAGCTCATCCTGCTCGCGATCGCCGTCATCTGCGCGATCGCGTTCTTCGCCGCGATCTTCCTGCGCGACCTGCGGATCCCCGCGCTCGCGACGGCGCTGCTCGTGCTCTCGTCGATCCTCGTCGGCGCGGTGTACCCGCTCATGGTCGAGCAGTTCTCGGTGCGCCCGAACGCTGCCGACAAGGAGAGCGAGTACATCGAGCGCAACATCGCCGCGACCCGCGAGGCGTACGGCATCACCGACGACAAGGTGGCGTACGAGGACTACCCGGGTGTGGGCACCACCTCGCCCGAGAACATCCCGGCCGACATCACCACGATCGCGAACGCCCGCCTGCTCGACCCGAACGTGCTTCCCCGCACGTTCACGCAGCAGACGCAGCTGAAGAACTTCTACGGCTACCCCGAGTCGCTCGACATCGACCGGTACGAGCTCGACGGTCGTATGGAGGACTACATCGTCGCGGCGCGTGAGCTCTCGCCGACGAGCCTGACCGGCAACCAGACCGACTGGATCAACCGCCACACCGTGTACACGCACGGCAACGGTCTCGTCGCGGCGCCCGCCAACCGCGTGAACGCCGCCGCGAGTGCCTCGGCGGAGGAGGCCGCCAACAGCAACAGCGGCTATCCCGTCTACTTCGTCAGCGACCTGGCGTCGCTCGCTGCGGAGAACCAGGTCATCCCCGTCGAGCAGCCCCGCATCTACTACGGCGAGGTCATCGCCGAGGCCGATCCGGACTACGCGATCGTCGGCAACGGCGCCGACTCGTCCGGTCCGCGCGAGTACGACACCGACACCGAAAAGTACACCTACACCGGCTCGGGCGGCGTCGACATCGGCAACTGGTTCAACCGGCTCGCCTTCGCCGCGAAGTACGGCGAACGCAACATCCTGTTCTCGAGCGCCATCGGCAGCGACTCGAAGATCCTGTTCAACCGCGACCCGCGTGAGCGCGTGACGAAGGTCGCGCCGTGGCTGACGGCCGACGGCGACGCCTACCCGGCCGCGATCGACGGCCGCATCAAGTGGGTCGTCGACGCGTACACCACGCTCGACTACTACCCGTACGCGCAGCGCGCGTCGCTCGAGGGCCTCGTCGAGGACAGCATCGACCAGAACACCGGCCGGTTGCTGCCCCGCAAGGAGGTCTCGTACATCCGCAACTCGGTGAAGGCGACGGTCGATGCCTACGACGGCACGGTGACGCTCTACCAGGTCGACGATGAGGACCCGGTCCTGAAGGCGTGGATGGGTGTCTTCCCTGATGCGGTGACCCCGCAGGACCAGATCTCCGACGAGCTGCGGGCGCACTTCCGGTACCCGGAGGATCTGTTCAAGGTGCAGCGCGAGATGCTCGCCAAGTACCACGTCGACGACCCGCGCGAGTTCTTCACGAACAATGCGTTCTGGTCGGTGCCGGCGGACCCGACGGTCGACACCAGCGCGAACCAGCCGCCCTACTACCTGCTCATGGGCGATCGCGAGACGGCGGATCCCCGGTTCCGGCTGACCTCGGCGATGGTGGGTTACAACCGGCAGTTCCTGTCGGCGTACATCTCGGTCGAATCCGATCCGGAGAACTACGGGAAGTTCACGATCCTGCAGTTGCCGACGGATACGCAGACCTTCGGTCCGGAGCAGACGCAGAACGCGATGATCTCCGACACCCGAGTGGCTTCGGAACGGACCCTGCTGGAACGGTCCAACCGGATCCAATACGGCAACCTGCTCACCCTGCCCATCGCGGACGGCGGCATCCTGTACGTCCAGCCGATGTACACCGAGCGCAACGCGACGGCGGGTAGCACGTCGACCTTCCCGCAGCTGTCGCGCGTGCTCGTCAGCTACCGGGAGCCGGGTGCCAGCGGTGGCGTCCGGATCGGTTACGCACCGACTCTCGCCGGTGCGCTCGACCAGGTGTTCGGTCCCGGCGTCGGCGACGCGGCCACCGCTCCCGGTGGCGAGGCGCTGCCCACCGCCGAGGTGGAGGACGAGACGCGGGGCGAGGTGATCGAGGGCACCACGGACGAGAACCAGCCTTCCGATCAGCAGCAACAGCAGCCCACCTCGCCGGCGCCGACGACTCCCGCGAATCGCGATGCCGCGGTCGCGGAGCTCGATTCGGCACTCGCGGAGCTGGCCAACGCGCAGACCAGCGGCGATTTCGAAGCCTACGGACGGGCGCTGCGGCGGGTGCAGCAGGCCGTCGATGCCTACGAATCCACTGGCGGCTGAATCCACCGGCGGCTGATCCGGTAACGGAAACCGACACGACGAAGGCCCGCGGTTCGCACCGCGGGCCTTCGTCGTGTTCGCAGAGACGGTCTGCGTCAGCGACCGGCCAGCGTGATATCGACGATCTGCGCGAACTCGGCGCCGAAGCCGTACTGCTGGGCGAGCTGGTTCGCGGTATCGACGGCCTGGGTGACCTCGGCCGGCAACTCGGGGGCGGCCGGAGCCGCGGGTGCCGGAGCCTCGGGTGCCGGTGCGGGCGCCTCGGGTGCGGCGGGAGCCGGCGCGGATTCGGTTGTCAGGTACTGACCGCAGACGGGCCACGCGCCGGGGCCCTGCGTCTGCAGGACGTTCTCGGCGACACGGATCTGCTCCGCCTTCGAGGCTTGGTCCGCGCGGCCGCTGCCGCCGTTGGCCTCCCAGGTGCTCTGCGAGAACTGCAGGCCGCCGTAGTAGCCGTTGCCGGTGTTGATGGCCCAGTTGCCACCGCTCTCGCACTGGGCGACGCCGTCCCAGTTGTGCTGGGCGGCGGACGCGGTGCCGGTGGCGAGCGCGAACGGAACCGCGGCGAGTGCACCGGTGACGACGGCAGTGCGGAATGCACGCGTGCTGAAGTTGGTCATTCTGTGGAGTCCTTCCCGCGCTCGCGGAGCGCGACGGCCCTCGTCGATCTCGCTCGACGGAGAAATGTCTCCGTCCGGATCGGGGACCACGTCGGTTGCGTCCCTGCCCCTCGGGTCTTCGTAGGCACCGGATCCCGCGGGGCAGAGTGGCGGCGACGGGCCGGTGGTGGCTCGGCTGTTTCGAGCCGGGACCGACAGTACAAAGCGCTCCGCGGCGCGTCATCCCCCGCCGGGAGAGGTGTTTGTCCACCTGATGGGATGGGACGATTGAGTCTTCGCAGCTCAGGAAGGTGATAACGGGGGTCGATGCAAGATCGTTACACCGCCGTTATGTGGCGATAGTCATGGTGGAAATGTGAACCGAGACACCTCGGGGTTGCGATTTCGGTTGTCGTCGAGGCCCATCCGCGTCCGACGAGGCGATTTGCATTCCGTTTCCGTGCTCGTGTAGGTTCATTCATGCAACGCGGGGTGGAGCAGCTCGGTAGCTCGCTGGGCTCATAACCCAGAGGTCGCAGGTTCAAATCCTGTCCCCGCTACCACCACGAAGGCCGGTCGTCTCGGACGACCGGCCTTCGTTCGTTCGAGGGGGTCACCCCCGAGCGGTGGTGTACCCCTTCTCGGGATCCTCGGGCAGATCCATCTCCACCAGCACCCGGCGCAGCAGCTTCCCGGTGGCGTTGCGCGGCAGCTCGTCGAGGAAAACCACCTCGCGCGGAACCTTGTACCGGGCGAGATTCGACTTCACGAACGCCTTGATGTCCTCGGCGTTGCGGGAGGAGTCGGGGGAGGGAACCACGAAGGCTCGCAGCCGCTGCCCGAACTCGGGATCGGGGACACCCACCACGGCGGCGTCGAGTATGTCCTCCCGCTCGGCGAGTAGGTTCTCGACCTCGAGCGGATAGACGTTCTCGCCGCCGGAGACGATCATGTCGTCGTCGCGACCGTTGACGAAGAGCAGGCCGTTCTCGTCCCAGTGCCCGATGTCGCCGATCGACAGCAACCCGCCGATGCGTTCCTTGTCGCGACCGTCGGTGTAGCCGGCGAAGGACAGGCCGCTCGAGACGAAGATGCGGCCGGGGACGTGCGGCTCGGTGATGCGGTTGCCGTCGTCGTCGAACAGCACCACCCGACACGTCACGGGAGGGCGACCGGCCGTGCCGGGGGCCTGCCGGATGTCGTCGGGGGTCGCGACCGTCGCGACGGCGCATTCGGTGGAGCCGTACAGGTTGTAGAGCACGTGTCCGAACGCCTCCGTCGTCCGGCGACACACGTCGGGCGAGAGCGACGAACCCGCGGAGAAGACGATCTTCAGGCTCGAGGTGTCGTACTCGGCGATCTTCTCCGGTCCGAGGTCGAGGATCCGCTGCAGCATCGTCGGGACCACCACCAGCACGATCGCTCCGTGCTGCTCGACGAGGCCCAAGGTGTCGACGGGGGAGAAGCGCCGCATCATCACCACGGTCTGACCCAGTGCGAGGGCGAGCGCGAACTGCGAGACGCCGGTGCCGTGGAAGGCCGGGGCGGCCATGAGCATCGTCTGCCCGGGGCGCAGCGGAACCCGATCGAGGAACTGGACCGACGCGAACGGTGACGTGCGGCCGCGCGGCGCGCCCTTCGGGGTGCCGGTGGTGCCGCTGGTGAGCAATACGAATCCACCGAAGACCTCCGGCGCGGGCAGGGACGAGCCGTCCAGCCCTTCGATCGACTGCTCCAGCGTCGGGATGCCGGGGACCTCGTCGTCCGCCCAGGAGACGTACCGGCGCACGTCGTCGGGGAGCGCGGCTGCGACCTCGGCGAATTCGCTGTCGAAGACGAACGTCGAGACCTGTTCGCGCGCTGCGACATCGACGAGTTGCCGCGGCGCGAAACCGGTGTTCATCATCACCAGTCGCACACCGAGCTTGGCGGTGGCGAGCATCGTCAACACGAGACCGCGGTGATTCCGGGCCATGATGCCCATGACCGATCCCGGCTCCACCCCGGCGCGTTGCCACGCACGCACGAGGGCATTGGAGCGGGCCTCGAGTTCCTTGTAGGTGACATCGCCGGCCTCGTCGATCAGGGCGACGGCGTCGAGACCGCGTTCGGCCTGTGCGTGCACGGCGCCGGCGAAGGGGCCGTACTTGTTGGCCGCCATGATCGTCCCGATGCTGTGGTCCACGCGCGGAAAGTGCAGCAGACCTGCGCGATGGAGTACCGCGAGTGATCCGATGGTGTCCTTGACCTGGCCGATCGTGTCGTCGAGCGTGATCCGCCCACTCGTGATCCTGCCGAGAATGTCCTGACCGAGCATCCGTCCCCCTAGCTGTGTGTCGGCGTCAGCACACACAGTAGCCGTGACGTAGCTCACATTCCAGGCAATCTTCCACGGATGATCTTCCTGGAACGGGTAGAGCCCTCGCCGCACCTGCGGCGAGGGCTCTACCCCGATGGATCCTCCGACACGTCCGGTACCGTGCGCAGACACCGGTCCCATCCTTCCGGCGCCCGCGGACGGACCCCATGCCCCGAGCGCTATTTCAGTTCGGAGGACGACTTTCCGAGCACCCGCCGAGCGACGATGAGCTGCTGGATCTGCTGGGTGCCCTCGAAGATGTCGAGAATCTTGGAATCGCGTGCCCACTTCTCGAGCAGCGGCCGCTGCGAATACCCGTAGGTTCCGGCGAGTTCGACGGCCTTGAGCGAGACCGCGGTGCCGGTGCGGCCGGCCTTCGCCTTCGACACCGACGCCTCGAGGGAGTTGGGCTTCTTGTTGTCGGCCATCCACGTCGCGCGCAGCGCGAGCAGGTAGGCGGCCTCCCAGTCGGCCTCGAGCGCGAGGAACTCGGCGGCCGCGGCATGCTGGTTGTTCGCGGGGATGTCGTAGGAGACCTCGACGCCCGCCTCCTTCAGGATCGTGCGCAGTTCCTCGAGTACCGCACGACCGAGACCCACGGCCATGCCGGCCACGATCGGACGCGTGTTGTCGAAGGTCTGCATGACCCCGGCGAACCCCTTCTCGGTGTTCACCTCCGGGGAGCCGAGGATGTTGTCCTTCGGGATGCGGCAGTTGTCGAGCACGAGCACCGCGGTGTCGGATGCCTTGATGCCGAGCTTCTTCTCGAGACGCGCGACCGAGAGTCCGGGAGCCTCGCGCGGCACGACGAACGACTTGATCGCGGCGCGGCCCTTCGACCTGTCGACGGACGCCCACACGACGATGTGCGTGGAACGCTCACCGGCGGTGACGAAGATCTTCTCGCCGTTGAGGACCCACTCGTCGCCGTCGAGCACGGCCGTGGTCGTCACGGCCGCCGAATCGGATCCGAAACCGGGCTCGGTGATTGCCATGGAGGCCCACACCTTGCCGAAGCGTTCGAGCTGCTCGTCGGTGGCCACCGCGGCGATCGCGGAATTGCCCAGGCCCTGGTAGGGGATCGACAGGGTCAGGCCGACGTCGCCCCAGCACGTCTCGATGACATTGAGGAGTCCGGCCATGTTGCCGCCGTTGGCATTTCCGGCGGGGCCGTCCTGCTCGGCCTTGCTGTCGCGGCCGAGCGCGGCACCCGCCGCGCCCTGGCCGGAGTCGTTGAGCCCTTCGACCATCGCGGCCATGGTGTCGAGTTCGACGGGGTACTCGTGCTCGGCGAGGTCGTACTTGCGGGAGATCGGCCGGAAAATCTGCGCGGCGACCTGATGGGCCTGGTTCGCGGAAGCCTTGAGCTTCCGGGGAAGTTCGAGATTGATCATCACAGGTTCCTTGTTCGGGTCGGGCCGATCAGACGAGGACGACGCCCTCGGCGACTCCGATTGCTCGCAGGTCGCGGTACCAACGTTCGACGGGGTGCTCCTTGGTGTAGCCGTGGCCGCCGAGCAGCTGGACGCCGTCGAGGCCGAACTGCATGCCCTTGTCGGTGGCGAGCTTGCGGGCCAGGGCCGCCTCGCGAGCGAACGACAGGCCCTGCTCGGCCCGCGACGCACCGCGCAGGGTGGCCAGACGTAGACCGTCGAGCTCGATCTTGATGTTGGCCACCATGAACGCCACCGCCTGCCGGTGGCTGATGGGCTCGCCGAACGCCTCGCGCTCGTTGACGTAGGGGACCACGTAGTCGAGCACGGCCTGACCGGTGCCCATCGCCAGAGCTGCCCAGCCCAGGCGCGACAGGCGCACGGCGTCGGCGTACTGCTCGGCGCGGACGTCGGCGTCGTCGTCGCCGAGACGTGCCGATTCCGGCACCGCGACGTCCTCGAGCAGAAGGCGGCCCAGTCCGGCGGCGCGCAGGCCCATGCCCGGATCGGCCTCGATCACGACGCCCTTGCTCTTCGCCTCGACGAGGAAGAGGGACGGCTTACCGTCGAGTTCGGCTGCCACGACGAACAGTTCGGCGCTGCCCGCCGCCGGGACGAACGACTTCACGCCGTTGAGCCGGTAGCCGCTGGGGGAGCGCACCGCCTTGGTCTGCAACGCGAAGGGATCGAACAGGGCGCGCGGCTCGGCGATGACGACCGACGCCTGGGGGACATCGTCGCCGGCGAAGGCCGGCAGGTAGGTCTTCTGTTGGTCCTCGGTGCCCCACTGTGTGAGCGCCACGGCCACACCGCTCGGCGCGAGGATCGGCAGGGCCAGGCCCATGTCGCCGTGCGCGAGGGCCTCGGCGACCAGCACGTTGGTGACCACGCCGCGCTCGTCGGCGGCGCCGTCGAACGCCTCGGGTACGTTGACCATGGTGATGCCGAGTTCGGCTGCGCGCGCGAGTAGATCGGCCGGGGCCGCGGCGGCCTCGTCGGCGTCGTGCGCGGCGGGGCGCAGGATCTCGGCGGCGAACTCACGCACCGTCTCCGTGATCATCTGCTGATCGTCGGTCGGGGTGAGATCGAAGAAGTCGGCGTTCTTCGCGGTGGTGAGACGCTGCGGGCCGCTCGCGCCGCCGGACATCTTCTTGAAGGTGCGCGTGGCGGCGCCGAGGGTCTTGAAGCCGGTCTTCGTGGACTGGTACGTGATCCGGTCGATCGTCTCGCGGATCTTGTACCGGTCGGCCAGTTCGGAACCCGTGATCCGGGTGAGCACGCGCATGGCAGCACCCATGGCGTCGCGTTTGATCGGATTGAGGCCGACGGCGGACGTGTCGCGAGGCGTGTGGCGGCCCACGCTGTCTTGCTTGCTCATGATCACCAGAAGTCTCTCGATGCGGCAGCGGACACTCCCGATCTTACTTCTGAGTAAGGTCACTGTCTACCGCGCAGTAAGTTCCGCGGTGGACGCGTGTCGCCCAGCATCGTCCGCTGTGTCGCGAGCACGAGTTGACTCTCACACCGTGTGAGGTCGCAGACTCGGCGCCATGGCCGACACCACCAGGTTGATGTCCATCGGAGAGTTCTCGTCCCTGACCCGGATCAGCGTGCGGATGCTGCGGCACTACGACTCGCAGGGAGTGCTGATCCCCGCCGTGGTCGACGAGGTCAGCGGTTACCGCCGATACCTCCCCGAGCAGACCGCCGATGCCGCGCGAGATTCCGCCGCAGACCTACGTCTGCCTCCGCGGCACCGTCGCCGACTACTCGGCCGAAGGTGAACTGTGGCAACGCTTCATGCCCGCCCTGCAGGAGCAGGGCATCGTCCCGACCGGACCCGGCGGATGCATCGAACACGACGGCGAGTTCCGTGAGTCGGACGTCGACGAATCGGTGTTCCTGCCGGTGGCGCCGGGAACCACGGCCCGCGAGCCGCTGACGGTCCACGAGTTCCCCTCACGCCGGGCGGTCGTCGCCACCGTGACCGGGCCGTACGCCGAATCGATCCCGCGGGCCCACGAGGCGATCGCCGAATTCCTGACCGAACACGGCCTGTCCGCGGCCCGGGTCGACGACGACGTGGCCACCCACCACTTCAACGTCTACCTCGATGATCCGGGCGTCACGAACGAAGCCGACCTCGAGACCGCTGTGCATCGCCCGGTCCGCTGACGAACCCGGCCCCACGCGTGACCATCCGTGCGTGGGGCCGGCCACTCACTTCAGTCGACCGAGCACCTCGTCGTGCAGCGTGCCGTTGGTCGCGACCGCACTGCCGCCGTGCGGACCGTCCGCACCCTCGAGGTTCGTGAACCGTCCACCTGCCTCGCGCACCAGCACGTCGAGCGCGGCCAGATCCCACAGCGAAACCTCGGGTTCGAGCGCGATCTCGAGGGCGCCCTCGGCGAGCAGGCAGTAGGAGAAGAAGTCGCCGTAGGCGCGCACCCGCCACACGTCGTCGGTCAGGGCGACGAAACGATCACGGATGCCACGCTCGTGCCAGCCGCTCAGGCTCGAAAAGCTCAGCGACGCCGACGCGAGGTCGGTCACCTCCGACACCGAGATGCGCCGGGGCTCGGCACCGTCGTGCGACACCCAGGCGCCGCCGTCCGCGGCCGCCCACCACCGACGGTTCAGTGCCGGGGCGCTGACCACGCCCACGACAGGCACACCGTCCTCGAGGAGCGCGATCAGGCTCGCCCAGACCGGTACGCCACGCACGAAGTTCTTCGTGCCGTCGATCGGATCGACGACCCACTGCCGCCCGCGGAAGACCGCGTCGCCACCGAACTCCTCGCCGAGCACCGCGTCGTCCGGTCGCTGCTCGCCGAGCATCTCGCGGATGGCGCGCTCGACGGCGAGGTCGGCGTCGGAGACCGGACTCAGGTCCGGCTTGTCGTCCACCTTCAGGTCCAGCGCACCGAAGCGGTCGCGGGTGATGGCGTCGGACGCGTCGGCGAGTCGGAGTGCGAGGTCCAGGTCGGCGGTGTAGTCGGTGGTCATGGCGGAAACGCTAGCCGCCGTCGTCCGGGGCCGAGCAGCTTGCCGTCCACTCCGGGGTCGGCGCGGTGCTCGACCCGACCGGGCCCTGCCGTGTCGATCGCTGCCCACGGCGGGCCGGTTCGTCGCTCCGGTAACCTGTTGAATCGTGCATCCCGATGTTTCCGCAGCCCTGACCGAGCTCGACACGACCCTCCGCACCGTGGAATCGGTCCTCGACGTCGAGGAGCTGCGACGGCGCATCGACGAACTCGAACACCAGGCCGCCGACCCCGAGCTGTGGAACGACCAGGACCACGCCCAGAAGGTCACCAGCGAACTGTCGCACGCACAGGGTGAGCTGCGCCGGGTCGAGGGCCTGCGCCAGCGGCTCGAGGATCTCCCGGTTCTGTACGAGCTCGCCGAGGGCGAGGAGGGCGAGGCCCGCACCGCCGCCCTGGCCGACGCCGAGGCCGAACGCGAGAGCCTGCGCGCCGATATCGAGGCGATGGAGGTGCGCACGCTGCTGTCCGGCGAGTACGACCAGCGCGACGCGCTCGTCAACATCCGCGCGGGCGCCGGTGGCGTCGACGCCGCCGACTGGGCCGAGATGCTCATGCGTATGTACATCCGCTGGGCCGACAAGCACGGCTACGGCGTCGAGGTCTACGACACCTCCTACGCGGAAGAGGCCGGCATCAAGTCCGCCACCTTCGCCGTCAAGGCGCCCTACACCTACGGGACCCTGTCGGTCGAGATGGGCACGCACCGTCTCGTCCGCATCAGCCCCTTCGACAACCAGGGCCGCCGCCAGACCTCCTTCGCCGAGGTCGAGGTGCTGCCCGTCGTCGAGACCACCGACCACATCGACATCGACGAGAACGACGTCCGCGTCGACGTCTACCGCTCGTCCGGCCCGGGAGGCCAGTCGGTCAACACCACCGACTCCGCCGTGCGCCTGACGCATATCCCGACCGGCATCGTCGTCACCTGTCAGAACGAGAAGTCGCAGTTGCAGAACAAGGTCGCGGCCATGCGTGTCCTGCAGGCCAAGCTCCTCGAGCGCAAGCGCCAGGAGGAGCGCGCCGAGATGGATGCGCTCAAGGGCGACGGCGGCAGTTCGTGGGGCAACCAGATGCGCTCGTACGTGCTGCATCCCTACCAGATGGTCAAGGACCTGCGCACCGAGTACGAGGTCAACAACCCCTCGGCGGTGCTCGACGGCGACATCGACGGATTCCTCGAATCGGGCATCCGCTGGCGTATGCGAGAAGAGCAGAAATCGTGATCGGAAACAGGAGAGGGGCCTGTGCCGTTTCTTCCCGGAGCTAGACTGCTCGACTGGTTGTCGACGAGCGGGCTGCTGATCGCACTCACGATTCTGGGTGCGGTTCTGATCGCCCGGTTCGTCTCCTGGATCGGCAGCCGCATCACGCGCCGCATCGACGAGCGCTACACGCAGTCCGACGACCTCGTGCGGTCCGAGGCGACGAAGCATCGCCATTCGGTCGCCCAGGTGGTCACGTGGATGGCGATCTCGTTCGTGTACATCGTTGCGACCCTGAAGGTGTTCGACTATCTGCAGCTGCCCATCGGCAGCCTGGTCGCGCCGGCGACCGTGCTCGGCGCGGCGCTCGGCTTCGGTGCCCAGCGCATCGTGCAGGACATCCTCGCGGGGTTCTTCATCATCACCGAACGGCAGTACGGCTTCGGCGACACCGTGCAGATCTCCGTGACCGGTGCGTCCGAGGACGCGATCGGCACCGTCGAGGACGTCACGTTGCGCGTCACCCGGGTGCGTAGCACGGCGGGTGAGGTCATCACCGTCCCCAACGGGCAGATCAACAAGGCCGTCAACCTGTCGAAGGACTGGGCGCGCGCCGTGGTGGACGTGCCGATCCCGGTGACCGCCGACATCGCCGACGTCACCGAGATGCTGCGCGAACTGGGTGTCGCCGCATACAAGGAACCCCGCCTGCGGGAGCTGTTGCTCGACGAACCGAGTGTGATGGGTGTCGAGAGCCTCGAGGTGGATCAGCTCAGCGTCCGCATGGTCGCGCGCACGCTGCCCGGCAAGCAGTTCCAGGTGGGCCGTCTGCTGCGTGCGCGGATCGCGCGAGCACTGCGTGAACGGGGCATCACCGTCACGCCCCAGCTCGACACCGCCAGCGTGGTCGATCGAGTGGAGGCACAGTGACACCGGGTGGAGGGACGTCGGGTGGGGGCGCGGCCACCGAGCCGGAGGAGAAGCACCGCAGGCGCATCCCGTCGCACCTCCTCGGTGGGCGGATCAGGACCACGACCTTCGCGTTGTGCACCCTGTGGCTTGCGCTGTGGGTGACCTACCTGTTCCTCAACCAGCCCGAGGACACCCCCGATGCGCCGTCGACCGCCGTGATCATCTCCGAGACGCCCTACGTGCCGTACGTGCCGCCGGCGACCACCGCCCCGCAGGAGAAGTCCGTGCCGGAGACCACCGACACGCCCTATCCGCCGACGACCTCGTCGACCTTCCCGCCGACGACGGCGACCGGCGTGCCGGGCAGGGAACAGGGCGGGACGCCGCCGCAGGATGCCACGACGACAGCGCCCCCCACCACGACGAACAGGCAGTTCCCGTTCGACCTGCCCACGATCCCCGGACTGAACGACCAGCAGGATCCGACGTGACCGAGGACACGGACGCTCCGTCGTCGTAGAGCACCGACGAGCCGGTGCCGTAGGTCACCGTCCGGTAACGGTTAGCATGTCCACGTGATCCGGCTGGAGAATGTGTCCAAGTCCTACAAGACGTCCACGCGTCCCGCGCTCGAAGGGGTCTCGGTGCACGTCGAGAAGGGCGAGTTCGTCTTTCTCATCGGTCCCTCCGGATCCGGGAAGTCGACCTTCCTCCGGTTGCTCCTGCGAGAGGAGAAGCCCACCACCGGCGACATCCACGTGGCCGATTTCCACGTCAACCGGCTGCCGGCGCGTCGCGTACCGAAGCTGCGCCAGAATCTCGGATGCGTCTTCCAGGACTTCCGGTTGCTCCAGCGCAAGACGGTCGCCGAGAACATCTCGTTCGCTCTCGAGGTGATCGGTAAGCCGCGCGGAGTGATCGAACGGACGGTGCCGGAGGTTCTCGACCTGGTGGGACTGTCCGGCAAAGCCGACCGGTTGCCCGCCGAACTGTCCGGCGGCGAACAGCAGCGTGTCGCGATCGCGCGTGCGTTCGTCAACCGGCCGCTCGTGCTGATGGCCGACGAACCGACCGGCAACCTCGACCCCGAGACCAGCCAGGACATCATGCTGCTGCTCGAACGCATCAACCGCACGGGCACGACGGTGCTCATGGCGACCCACGACCACCACATCGTCGACTCGATGCGGCGACGGGTCGTCGAACTCGATCTCGGACGCGTCGTGCGCGACGAGGCACGCGGCGTCTACGGCGTCGGCCGCTAGATCCCGTCACCCGAGCATCCCCACCAGGCAACCGAAGGAATCCCACCCGATGCGTGCCAGCTTCCTGTTCAGCGAGGTCACCACCGGCCTGCGCCGCAACCTCACCATGACCATCGCGATGATCCTCACCACGGCGATCTCCCTCGCGCTGTTCGGTGCAGGGCTGCTCGTGGTCCAGATGGCGGGCAAAACGGAACGGATCTTCCTCGACCGGGTCGAGGTGCAGGTGTTCCTGACCGAGGACATCTCCTCGCTCGATCCGGAGTGCGAGCAGGATCTCTGCTCCACCCTGCGCAGCGACCTCGAGAGCACCGACGACGTGGTGTCGGTCCAGTACCTGAGCCGCGACGACGCCGTCCTCGACGCCACCGATCGTGTCTTCGCCGATCAGCCCGAACTCGCCGAACTCGTGAGTGCCGACAGCTTCCCTGCCTCCTTCAAGATCAAGATGTCCGATCCGGATCGATTCGCGGCGATCCAGGACGATTTCGGTACCCGGCCCGGAGTCGACAGCGTGCTCAACCAGCAGGATCTCGTCGAGCGTCTGTTCGGCGTGCTCGGCGGCATCCGCAACGGCGCGTTCGCCATCGCCACGATCCAGGCGATCGCGGCCGTGCTTCTGATCGCGAACATGGTGCAGATCGCGGCCTTCACCCGCCGCACCGAGGTCGGCATCATGCGGCTGGTCGGCGCGACTCGCTGGTACACGCAGCTGCCCTTCCTCCTCGAAGCGGTGATCGCCGCGATCGTGGGTGCCGCACTCGCTATCGGCGGACTCTTCGTCGCCAAGAGCATGTTCGTCGACGACATGCTCACCGAGGTCTACGACGCGAACATCGTCGCCCGCATCACCGACAGCGACATCCTTCTGGTCTCGCCGTTCCTGGTCCTCGTGGGCGTGGGAATGGCCGCTCTCACCTCGTATGTGACCTTGCGTCTGTACGTGCGTGAATAAGGTGTCGTGCGAGGTTCCTATGCTGGACGGTGTTCTGTTCGATCAATCGTGGACCGGAAAGGCCTGCACGTGAAGGAAAAGGGCCGGAAGGTCATCGCGACCAACCGGAAGGCGCGCCACAACTACACCATCCTCGACACCTACGAGGCGGGCATCGCCCTCGTCGGTACCGAGGTCAAGAGCCTGCGGGAGGGAAAGGCCTCCCTGGTGGACGCATTCGCGACCGTCGACGACGGCGAGGTGTGGTTGCGGGGTCTGCACATTCCGGAATACGGGCACGGCACGTGGACCAACCACGCTCCGCGCCGCACCCGCAAGCTGCTGCTGCACCGTCGCGAGATCGACGCGCTCGTCGGCAAGACCCGGGAGGGCAACCAGACCCTCGTGCCGCTGTCGATGTACTTCTCCGACGGCAAGGTCAAGGTCGAGCTCGCGCTCGCCAAGGGCAAGCAGGACTACGACAAGCGTCAGGATCTCGCCCGCCGGACCGCCGAACGTGAGGTGACCCGCGAGCTCGGCCGGCGAGTGAAGGGCATGAGCCGCTGATCGCGGTCGCGCTCGCGCTTCTCGCGGCGGTCGGGTACGGCCTCAGCGATTTCGCCGGGGGTGCCGCCTCCCGTCGCGCGAGCGCACTCGGCGTCGTCGCCGTCACCTACCCGGCTTCGCTCGTCGTGTCCCTGATCGCCGCGTCGATCGTCGGCGGCGACCTCACCGCGGCGTCCCTCGCGTGGGGTGCCGCAGCGGGCGTGGCCGGCGGCATCGCCGTCTGGTGGTTCTACCTCGCACTTGCGAACGGGCCGATGTCGGTCGTCTCACCGGTCACCGCTGTCGTCGTGGCCGGAATCCCCGTGCTGTTCGGGATCGCGACGGGGGACCGGCCCGGTCTTCTCGCCTATCTCGGCATCGTCGTCGCGGTGATCGCGGTGGGGCTGGTCAGCCGCGAATCCGACGAGACCGTCACCGGTGTCGGACACCCGCGCTTCACGTCGAGGATCGCGTGGTGGACGGTCGGATCGGGCATCGCCTTCGCGTTGTCGTTCATCGGCCTCGGTCAGGTCGGCACCGGCACCGGCCTGTGGCCGCTCGCCGCCTCCCGCGCGACCGCCACCCTCGTGGTCTGGCTGGTGATCGCCTTCTCGTGGCGCACCGTGGTGTGGCCGATCCGGTCGCTCCTGCCGATCCTGATCGGGATCGGCGTGATCGACGTGATCGCGAACGGTGCACTGCTGTTCGCCTACCAGCACGGCCTGCTGTCGCTGGTGAGCGTGATCGCGGCGCTGTATCCGGCGGTGACGGTGCTACTCGCCGTCATCGTGCTCGGAGAGCGCGTGAGCCGGGTGAAACTGCTCGGCCTGCTCGCAGCCGGACTGGCCGTCGCACTCGTCAGCCTGCCCGGCTGATCCGGGGTGGGGTGGGAAGAACACGAATCCTGGAGGCGCTGGACCCGGCATCGTGGAAAGCGCGTCACCGGACGGAGCGCTACGGGTGACACCCGGCGACGCCGGACTCGGGTCACCCCGACCCGGTTCCGTTGCCGGTGAGCGGCGGTGTGAGTAGGCTCATGACCCGGCAACGAATCGTTTTCGAAAATGGGAATGACATCGGGCCTTCGGGTCGTTACAGTAGGTAGTCCTGCGAAGGTCGCAGGCGCGTACGGGGCTGAACGGTTTCGACTGCGTACGTTGAGCAAGGGGAAGCGTGTCGGTGCAGGCAAGAGACCACCGTAAGCGTCGCTGCAACCAATTAAGCGCCGAGTCCACTCAGCGCGAGTACGCCCTCGCTGCCTAAGCGAGCGCGTCTCTGTCAGCCCGGGTTTGCTCTCGACCCGGATCCTGGCATCGACTAGAGAGCTCTACCGTACGGCTCGGTCGCGGAGACGTGCGGGACAACAAACAGCGACTGGGATCGTCATCTCGTCTTGTTCGCGAGAACGGGAGATCCGAGTAGAGACATAGCGAACTGCACACGGAGAAGCCCTCGCGAGGCGGCGGAGGACCCGGGTTCGATTCCCGGCAGCTCCACCATCGACCCGGGTAGGTGATCGACCATCGATCACCTACCCGGGTTTCTTGTTGTCCGGGTGAGCCTGATCGGCAGCTTCGGGAAACGGCAGTGCCCGCCGTCGAGACTCAGAGGGTGAGTGTTCTCGACGACGGGCACGGTCGCTGTCGGTCCCGGAGACGTCGGAGACGGCGCCGAAACAGCGAGAGCGAAACGAAGAAATGTCCTCCCCGGCATCGTCTTCATTTCGTTCACTGAAGTTAGCCCACCTAATTGTGAACGCCAATACTACTTTCGGGTCAGAAACTCTGGTCCCATGGCCGTGATGACCTTTTCGTCAGTATCCGTACCGACGCGCGGATCGGGGTACTCATCCCGCGCGTGCCGCGGATCGGCGGCAAGATGAGAACACCACCATCGACGAGGAGAGCACATGGCGCACGAACGAGCGGGACAGCCGGCCACCGCGGCGGATCTCGAAGATCTCGCACACCTTGTCACCGCCTACTACACCGTGCAACCGGATCCCGAGAACGCCTCGCAGCAGGTGGCTTTCGGCACGTCCGGTCATCGCGGCTCGAGCCTCGACGGTGCGTTCAACGAAGCCCACATCCTCGCGACCACCCAGGCCATCGTCGAATACCGCGCCCAGCAGGGCACTTCGGGCCCGCTGTTCTTCGGCCGCGACACGCACGCCCTGTCCGAACCGGCCTGGGCGAGCGCGCTCGAAGTGCTCGTCGCGAACGGCGTCGAAGTGGTCGTCGACTCCCGCGACCGCTACACCCCGACTCCGGCCGTCAGTCACGCGATCCTGCAGCACAATTCCGGCTCCGGTGCCCGCGCCGACGGGATCGTCGTCACCCCCTCGCACAATCCTCCGCGCGACGGTGGCTTCAAGTACAACCCCCCGTCGGGTGGTCCGGCCGACAGCGACGCGACGTCGGTCATCGCCGCTCGCGCCAACGAACTGCTCGCCGCCGGACTCGACGGGGTGAAGCGGGTGCCGCTCTCGTCGGCGCTCGCGTCCGCCGGACGACACGACTTCCTCGCTGCCTACATCGACGATCTGCCGAACATCGTCGATCTCGACGTCGTCCGTGCTGCCGGGGTACGGATCGGCGCCGACCCGATGGGCGGTGCGAGCGTCGACTACTGGGGCGAGATCGCCGAACGGCACGCCCTTGACCTCACCGTCGTCAATCCGCTCGTCGACGCCACCTGGCGGTTCATGACGCTCGACACCGACGGGAAGATCCGCATGGACTGCTCGTCGCCGAACGCCATGGCATCGCTGATCGGCAACCGCGAGGCCTACGACCTCGCGACCGGCAACGACGCCGACGCCGACCGGCACGGCATCGTCACCCCCGACGCCGGTCTGCTCAATCCGAACCACTATCTCGCCGTCGCGATCGACTACCTGTTCCGCAATCGCCCCGGTTGGGCGGAGTCGAGCAAGGTGGGCAAGACGCTCGTGAGTTCGTCGATGATCGACCGGGTCGCCGCCGGCCTCGGCCGCGACCTGCTCGAGGTGCCGGTGGGCTTCAAATGGTTCGTTCCCGGGCTGAGCGACGGTTCGCTGGGCTTCGGCGGGGAGGAGAGCGCCGGTGCGTCCTTCCTCCGGCGCGACGGCTCGGTGTGGACGACCGACAAGGACGGCATCGTCCTCGCCCTGCTCGCGGCGGAGATCACCGCGGTGACGGAGAAGAGCCCGTCCCGCTACTATGCCGAACTCGTCGATCGGTACGGCGACCCCGCTTACGCGCGCGTGGACGCCCCGGCGACGCGCGAGCAGAAGGCGGTGCTGTCGAAACTGTCGTCCGAGCAGGTCGGCGCCACCGAGCTCGCCGGCGAACCGATCACCGCGACGCTCACTGCGGCACCCGGCAACGGTGCCGCGATCGGTGGCCTGAAGGTCACCACCGAGAACGCGTGGTTCGCCGCCCGCCCGTCCGGCACCGAGGACGTCTACAAGATCTACGCCGAATCGTTCCGCGGCCCCGACCATCTCGCCGAGGTCCAGCAGGCGGCATGCGAACTCGTCTCGTCCGTCCTGTCCTGAGCCCGCTCGCCCACCGCGCGACCGGGCGAGGTCGTGCGCCTCGCTAACATCGTGGGCATCATGCGGACACGTGATGCGGCTTTGCCGCGGGAAATCTGGGTTCTGGTCGTCGCGAGTTTCGTGATCGCGCTCGGCTTCGGTCTCGTCGCTCCCGCGCTGCCCCAATTCGCGCGAAGCTTCGACGTCGGTGTGACGGCGGCGACGGTCGTCGTGTCGTCGTTCGCGGCGATGCGACTGCTCTTCGCACCCGCGAGCGGGTCGCTGGTGCAGAAGTTGGGGGAGCGGCCCGTCTACATCACGGGCCTGCTCATCGTCGCCCTGTCGACGGGCGCGTGCGCATTCGCGGCGAGCTACTGGCAGCTGCTCGTCTTCCGGGCCCTCGGCGGCATCGGGTCGACGATGTTCACGGTGTCGGCGCTCGGTCTGCTCGTGCGGATCGCGCCCCCGGACGCCCGCGGGCGTGTGTCCGGCCTGTACGCGACCAGCTTCCTCATGGGCAACATCCTCGGCCCGCTCTTCGGCGGTGTCCTTATCGGACTGGGGCTGCGCGCACCCTTTCTCATCTACGCCGTGGCGCTGCTCGTCGCGGCCTCGGTCGTGGGGATCAGCCTGCGCTCGTCGGAACTCGCCCGTCCCGACAGTGGGGACGGCGTGCCCGTCATGCGCCTGCGCGACGCGCTGCGCTCGCCGGTCTACCGCGCGGCGCTGGGATCGAACTTCGCCAACGGCTGGGTGGTGTTCGGGGTCCGCGTGGCGATGGTGCCTCTGTTCGTCGTCGAGGCGCTCGACGAGGGTGAGGCGTTCGCGGGTGTCGCGCTGACCGCCTTCGCGGTGGGCAACGCACTCGTCCTCATCAAGTCGGGCAAGCTGTCCGACCGGTTCGGGCGGCGACCCTTCGTCCTGGCCGGTCTGGTGGTGTGCGGGGTCAGCACGATCGCCATGGGATTCACCGAGAGCGTCGTCTGGTTCCTCATCACCTCGTTCGTGGCGGGTATGGGGTCCGGGCTGTCGAATCCCTCGCAGCAGGCCGCCGTCGCCGACGTCGTGGGCAGCAAGGCCCGGGGCGGGCCGGTGCTCGCGACCTTCCAGATGGTCGCCGATGTCGGCGCGGTGATCGGTCCGGTCGCCGCAGGCTTCCTCGCGGACCGGTTGTCCTACTCGACGGCCTTCGCGGTCACGGGTGTGATCATGCTAGCGGCGACGCTGCCGTGGTTCGTCGTCGGACGCCCCCGGGTCGTCGAGCAGGCGACACAGGTGACCGACGACACGGCGCGGTGAGACGACCGCCCGGTATTGTCGCCGGCATGTGGGTCGGTCTCGTCTCCACGCTCGCCCGATACGGTCTGGCGGCGGTGTGGCTCGTCTCCGGTTGGGTGAAGTTCTCGGATCCGACGCAGACCGTCGTGGCGGTACGGGCGTACCAGATTTTGCCCGCCGGCTGGGTGCGGCCGTTCGCCGCCGCCTTCCCCGTTCTCGAACTGGCCCTGGGCCTGGTCCTGCTCGTCGGTCTCGCGACGCGCTTCGCAGCGCTCGTCAGCGCCTTGGGGCTGGTCGCGCTCGTCGCCGCGATCGCCTCGGCGTGGGCGCGCGGCCTGTCGATCGATTGCGGCTGCTTCGGGGGAGGAGGTGTGGTCGAGGGCGTCGACGGCCGCGACTACGCGATCGAGATCGCCCGCGACGTCGGCTTCCTGGCGATGTCGATATGGCTGGTCGTCCGGCCGCGCACCTGGTTCGCGCTCGGTCCGGGTTCATGTGCTTCCCTCTCAGCGGCCCCTCAGCCGTCGATGGCAGAGTGAGATCGTCCTTCCCCACCGACGAGCAGTAGAGGGCAGCATCCGTGAGCGCGAAGAAGGTCTCATCCGGCAAGTACACACCGCAGCCGACGTCGAACAGGGTCACCTACATTCTCGGCGGCATCGCGATCCTGGTGATCGGTGCGCTCGTCATCGGTGGTGTCCTGTGGTCGTCGGGCAGCGGCGATCCCCGCAACGATGGTTACGGCTCCGTGCAGAACGGCGCGGTGGAAGTGTCGATCGAGGACGACGGCGCAATCCTGCTGGGCCGCCCCGACGCCCCACGGACCGTCGACCTGTTCGAGGACCCGCTGTGCCCCTACTGCGCCGAACTCGAACACAAGCACTCGCAGGAGCTCGCCCAGGCGATCGACGACGGCCAATTGGCGATCCGGTACCGGATGCTCGCTTTCCTCGACCGGGCGTCGAGCAGCGGCGACTACTCGACCCGCGCGGTGGCGGCGGCGCAGTGCGTCGCCGAGAGCGGCGATGCCCGCGCGTTCTCCGCATTCCACGACGCCCTGCTGTCGCCCGACAACCAACCGGCCGAGGGTGGCGACGGTGACATCGACAACGCGGGTCTCGCGCAGATGGCGCGCGACGCGGGTGCCTCCGAGGACGTCGCGCAGTGCATCACCGACGGCGCCCGGATCGATCAGGCCTCGGCCGACGCGGAGGCGGGACGCCGTCTGCTCGCGACGACCGGAGCGGCCGGCACGCCGGCTGTCGTGTACGAGGGGACCGTTATCGACGCCCTCGGCGACGAGAACTGGGTGACCGAACTCGTCGGATAGACGGAGCGGTGGCGGGAGCTGCGCACGGTGCGTGCTCCCGCCACAGTCACGCTGTCTACCAGCCGATTTGTTGGCGTCGAGCGCGATGGTGTAGTTTTCTTTCAGCGCGAAGGGGTCAACCGGAGTGCAACGGTACAACCGAATACGGGGCTATGGCGCAGCTGGTAGCGCACCACACTGGCAGTGTGGGGGTCAGGGGTTCGAGTCCCCTTAGCTCCACAAGATCGCTACAGGCGAGAGTTCACGCTCTCGCCTGTAGTCTTCGGTGGCGGTCCCCGTCAGGGCCGTGCAAGGGGCTATGGCGCAGCTGGTAGCGCACCACACTGGCAGTGTGGGGGTCAGGGGTTCGAGTCCCCTTAGCTCCACGTAAGTTGAGAAAATCGAAACCTGCCCCGCCTGAGTGCGGGGCAGGCTCGTTTCTGCGGTCACCGGATCGGGGATGTCGGTGTTGACGTGATCCGGGTCGGCCTGACACGCCGAGCAGCGAGCTTGGCGGAAGGATCGACCATGACGGAAACACTGGAGCCCATGGCGGACGAGATGAACCAGCTGGAGTTGGCGCAGCAACTACTGGCCCAGGCCGAGGAACAAGGCGTCTAACTGATGGGCCCGAACGGACTGCTCGGGCAGTTGACGAAGACCGTGCTCGAAACCGCACTCGACGCTGAGGAACGAGCCGACGAGAGTGTCGACGCGGTCGAGGTTCAGCCCGGCGACGAATTCGTCAAACGGGTGCAGGGCATCAGCGAGGATCACCCCGTGTCATACCTGAGTTCCACAAGTTGACGTCGTTTCTAGCCAATTCGTTAGGATCGCTGCAGGTCACGAGTTCGAGCATGTGGCGCGCGGGTCACTAATCGAGCGGAGTTTGGAGGTGGTGGATCTGTACGTGGTGCAGTGCAAGACCGCCTCCGGGGCCATCGGCGTGCAGATCTGGGAGAAGATCCGCGGTCGGCGCCAGATGATCGCGCACATCGGCTCGGCTCACACGCCGGCGAGCTTGCGGCATTGATCGAGATTGCTAAGCAACGAATCAACGCTAACCAGCACGAACTCGATCTCGGGCTGGAGGATCGAGCCTCGGCGGTGGTCCGAGGTGAGATAGTTTTGAGCCACCCACCGGATGGCTCTCGGGCAGCAGAAGTTACCGTTGGATACAGTTCACTTGGCCTCCCCGAAACCATAACCGAGAGATTCAAAAACGAGGCAGGCCAGACGTTTAGCCGATCAAGGATAAAGTGATACAGCAATGCCAACCACATTGACAGTTGATAACGAAACAGTCGAAGCTCTTGTCGAGAAACTCTCCAACGACCGCTATTTTCTCGCCGAATATCCCGCAGACCACGCTGCCTTTATCCTCTTTTACGAGTCAAACACAATAAAACTCCTTGCCGCCGCTTATGGGTCTCAGCGTGAGGATAACGTCGGCGACATCCACCCCAAGACGTTTGGGATTCTAAAAGCGGTAGTCAACAACACTTGGCTCGACAACCGGGAAGACCAACCCGGCGAACCTGTCGCAGGGGTGATCCAGTGCGACCTCGAGGCGAAGTCCGCAACCGTGACCTACCACCTCGGCAACGAAGCCGAGGCCTGGCGCTTCAACGATGACAACTCCATGGAGCTTCGAGCCGCGCTGGCCCCCTGACCCGACCCCCACTGAGAGGACTTGCCATGCCCGCTCCCCAGACGACTGACCCGACAGCGCTGCTCGGCCGGTGGGAATTGACCGGCTTCTCCGAACAGGACGCCGGACACCGCTCGGGCAGCTACGCGATCATCTTCCGCGACCGTTCGCTCTACACCCCGGAAACCATCTCCCCCGCCGGAGGCGAAACGCTCGAGATCACCGACTCCGACGGCGAGGTCCACTTCTCCATGCGAGGCGGCGCCAAGGTCCCCTGGACCTCCGCCGAGAAGGAGCAGGGCGTCCTGACCGACTCGATCGAGGACCAGGACGGACGCATCGTCAGCAGCGTGGCGCCATACCTCCGCATGGAGCGACTCGTGGACGGCACCTGGGTGAGCAAGTACTCCGACAGCGACCTCGACATGGACAGCAACCTGTTCACCGACGGCCCCGACCTCATCCTGATGGTCACCACCATCGTCGACGAACTCTACGTCACCAAATACTTCTACCGCTTCTCCCCAGCCTGAGCATTCCGTGCGACCATTACAGGCTCTTCCCAGATGACGGTGTAGGTCGGCCGGGCGCGTCGGTCCGCAGATAGACGTCGAGGTCTCCCGACGATGGAGGTTCCTACGCCATCCATCCGAAAGACCTCGACGTGTCCGACGCTACCCCGCCGGCCGGCTTCGGCCGACCTGACCTGACCGCCTTCGCGGCTCATCCCAATCGACCCTGATCGGGTCTGCTGACCCCTCGACGAGAACGCAGCGACATCACAGCCACCCGACCCCGACCGTCCGGGAAGCCGGGGCACGTCACATGGCCTGTGCTGCGGGCGTGTCGAGTGGGTCGTCCAGGGGCGACGCAGGAGCGTCGACGCGACGTGCTGAGAGGTGGTTCCAACCGAGCGCTAGGACACCGGCTACAGGCATGGCGATAGGTCAGGAACGGCGTCGCTCCCTGCGCAGGAGGGAGCGCAGAGTCTCGGCGTTCGCGTAGCCGACCCGTAGCGCGATCTCGGCGGAGGTGAGGTCCGTGGTTGCTGAGAGGTGCCGAGCTCGTTCGATGCGAAGCCGTTGGACGAAGCCGAGCGGAGTGAGGTTGAGCGCCGCACGGACTCGTCGTTCGAGGGTGCGCCGGCTGGTGCCGAGCGACTGCGCGACGAAGGCGACGTTGAACGGTTCGTCCAGGCGGGCGCGCACGAAGCGTTCGAACTCGACGACGATCGGGTCCTCGTGCCGGAGATGTTCGTAGGCGACGAAGGCCGCCTGCGACGGACGCTCGTCGATGATGAGGAGCTTGGCGACATATTGGGCCAGGTCGGGGCTGATCGATCGCACGAGTGAGAGCGCGAGGTCGATGTGGGCGAACGCGGCGCCGGCGGTGACGAGGTTCCCGTCGACCACGACCATGGTGTCGAGATCGAGGGCGACGGTCGGATAGCGCTTCAGGAACTCCGGCCCCAGGAACCAGCTGGTCGTCGCCCGCCGATGATGCATCCGTCCGGTCTCGGCGACGGCGAACACGCCGGTGCACGCCGCGGCGATCCGGGTGGTCGCGTCGTCGAGGCGCCCGAGTGAGGCGATGACCGAACGTGCATCTCGGCTCTGGAGGGCGTCGTTGGTAGCGGCGGCCGTGAGGGTTCCAAGCGCAGGGACGACGACCACGTCGAACTCTCCGGACTCCGACAGCGGGTGGTCTACCGACAGGGTCATCGATGCCGTCGTGGTCACTCGCCGTTTCGGTCCGAGGATGGCGAGTTCGATCGGGTCGATCCGCGGGTCGACATCGCCGCGGGCTCCGTCGGCCACCCGCACGATGTCGATGACCGACGCGACAGCCGAACCGAAGCAGCCGTCGATCGCGATCAGTCCGATACGCATGGCGCGAACAATAGCAATACTGTCGTATACGCCACTCCCCACCGGCCCTCGCTCGTCATACGCTGAACTCGCCCCACGAAGAACCCCGACTTCAAGGAGAACCCCTCATGTCCACACCAGCATCACTTCCGTATGCATTCGTCGCCAAGATCGTCGCGGCCGATGGACAGCACGACGCGCTCGCCGATCTGCTCGCCGGCGCTGTCGCACTCGCCAACGAAGAAGTAGGAACGATTGTCTGGTTCGCGGCTAGGACCCACGCCGACACCTTCTGGATCTTCGATGCATTCCCCGACGAGGCCGCTCGCGACGCCCACGCCAACGGCGCCATCGTCGCAGCCCTGATGGCCAACCAGCACCTCCTCGGCGCAGCACCCGAGATCCTGGCGGCCGACGTCCTCGCGTCCAAGCTCCCGTAGTCCGCCAACGCACGAGACGATCGCGCCCCGCCGAGCCGTCGGACCCGACCGCCTCGACACCCGCACCACGTTGACGATCCCCGACGGGCCGATCACGAGGAGGCCAGGCAACACCAGGCGCAAGCCTGGAGCGGCACTGTTTCACCGGTGGTCATCGAGAGAGCCAGCGCGGTTCCATGGCAGCGCAACTGTGTCAACTTGCCCTCCGTCCCGCGAGGCGCCGTGGGCGGGTCGTGGTTGCGATCCGTTGCCGTGACGGGAGACGCGTTGCGCGTCGCAGCGATGACGGGTCGTTGGCGTTCCGGGGCGTTGCGTTCGTGCGCGCCGCGCGTGCGGCATGGAGCATCTCGCTGCGCACACAACGATCGCTGCGCCGACGCACCGTTGACACCTCGCACGTCCAGGTCGCGACACAACGCCACGCTGCGTTGCCGAGCGGAGCGAGGCCTATCGGCACACGGGCAGGATGCCGGCCCGAGCGCTCAGCCGGCGAGGGGTCCGTCGCAGAGGAGAGCGACGTCGGTGTCGGGCAGAACCGTGAGGCCAGCGCATCGCGCGACCACCAGAACCGAACCGCCCCTGCCCTGCGTTTGCGCAGGTCAGGGGCTGTTCGCCGGAGCCGCCTGTCGGAATCGAACCGACGACCTAATCATTGATCGAGATTGCTAAGCAACGAATCAACGCTAACCAGCACGAACTCGATCTCAGGCTGGAGGATCGAGCCTCGGCGGTGATCGATCTGCCCGCCAGCACGGCAGCCGTAGTCAAACGCTCGTCGCCACGAATTTTGTGGCAGGGCTTGGCTGGCAGCTACGAGCGCCTGGGGTTGGGCGTGGTGGCGGATTCGGTATTCCGCGACCTGGTACTGGCCCGTCTGGTCGAGCCGACGAGCAAACTAGATTCGGTACGGGTGCTTGGGCGCCTTGGCCTAGATCCCCCGCACGTCAACACGCTTTACAACTGTCTGGGTCGGGTAATTGCTCGCGACTACCGCACTCTCATCGCGGCCGCTTGTTGGCGCCACGTCACGGCCGCCGGCGGCCCCGGCGTCGCCCTGCTGGTCGCCCGGGACGGATTCCCGCTGGACGTGCACGTTTTCGAGGGCAACAAGGCCGAAACCAAGACCTTGATCCCGGTGATTACCGCCTTCCAGGAGCGGCACGCAATCGCGGACATGGTCGTCGTGGCGGACGCCGGGATGCTTTCAGCGGCCAACCTCAACGACTCGAAGACGCAGGTCTACTGTTCATCGTCGGCTCCCGCACCTCCAAAGCGCCCAAGGAGCTCGAAGAGCACTTCGGTCGCCGCGGCAACGCATCGACGACGGCGAGATCGTGGAGCTGACCCGCCCGATGGGGCAAGGCCGCGACAGGCGCGACCGCCGAGTGGTGTGGCATTACAAGTGGGAGCGCGCCCAGCGGGATCGCCGCACGCTCAGCGCGCAGATCGACCGTGCTCAGCGAGTGGCCCACCGGGCCGAGCCCTTGAAGAAGCAGCGGTTCGTCAAGCTCATCGGACAGAACGTCACTTTGGACGAGGCCTCGATCGAACGGGCTCGCCAAGCGGCCGGATACAAGGGGTACGTCACCAATATCGACTCGACGATCATGGATGGCCACGCCGCGGTGGCGTCGTACCACGACCTGTGGAAGGTCGAGCAGTCGTTCCGGATGGCCAAGTCCGACCTCAAGGCCAGACCGGTCTTCCACTGTTTGGGACGCCTTTCGGAAAGCGCGGTTCTGATGATCGGGTAGCGGTCGGACGGGCATCGGATAGCGGCATCTGCCCGTCCGACCGCTGGGCCGCTATGGCGTTGCCGTGGCGAGGTGCCGTCTCATGTTCGGGCCGTCGAGGGCGATGATCTCGGCGCCGGCGACGATCCGGTTGAGGATCGATTCGGCGATGACCGCGTCTTGGAGCGACTTGTACCAATCTGGCGGATCGAACTGCGAGGTCACCAGCGTCGAGCCCCGCCCTTCCCGAGCGGCAAGGATGTTGAGCAGCTCCGCCGCGGTGTGCGGAGCCACCGGCGTGGTCAGGAAGTCATCGAGAACCAGCAGGTCGCAGTTGTGCAGATCAGTGAGGAAGTCCAGCCTGCGCTGCGAGGTCGGCTCCAGCACGGCGAGCCGGTTGGCCAGGTCGTCGAGCCGGAAGAACCTCGCGGTGTAGTACTTTCGGCACGCGGCATTGAGCAGCGCCTGGGCGAGGTAGGTCTTGCCCACGCTGGACTGGCCGAGCACGACGAGATTGCGGGTGGCGTCGATCCATTGACAGCTGGAAAGTCGTGCGATTAGCTCGCGGTTGACGTTGCGGTCAGGCAGGTAGCGGATCTCTTCTACGCAAGCATCAGGGTTTGGCGATCTGGAGGCCTTGAGTAGTTTCTGGGTCCGGCGTTCCTGCCTGGCCGTGATCTCTTTGTCCAGGGCGTGGAAGATCTTCTCCGAGAAGGTCCACTCGTCGCAGGCGGGATCGTTGGCCAAGTCGATGACGGTCTGGCCGAACGCGGTCATCCGCAACTGGGTGAACAGTGGCATGTCGGCGTCGGTGAGATGACGATCAGTCACTGCAGCTCCTCCCGCCCCGCGGTGCCGCTGCTCGGGCCTCCGGTGAGGACGGCGAGGCTGAACTGCTCCGGCCCGGCCAGATGCGCCCCGGTGGTATCTCGCCGATCCGGCGGTACCGCTACAGGCGTTGCGGTCGCCGGCGTCGTCGCTGCGGTCGTGGTGGTGGGTCGAGCGGCGGCCTGGGCCCTCAGGGCCGCCAGCTGCTGCTTGACGGCGGTGTAGCTGATCGCCCGGCGTGAGGTCTCGGAGACCAGCTGCCCGCAGGCCCGCTCGAGCAGCATCTTGTTGTCCCCGCGGGCCAGGGCGAGGATGTTCTGGCACGAGCGGTAGCCCTGAGCCTCGATCCGCTGGCGATCCAGGACCTCACTGATCGCGGCCACGGTGTGCGGTCCGATCTTGTGGGCCTGGCGCACGAAATACGCCCGCGACCACAGGTCCGATGACTGCAGATGCTGCGCGGGAACATGGTCAGGGTCGGTCACGAAGGCGTGCCGCCTACCGGAGACGGCGTGGGAGGCGATGACCTCCCCGCCAGCCATGACAGTGAGCGTGGGGCCGGTGATCTTCACATCGACGTGCTGGCCAGCGAAGGTGTAGGGCACCGAGTACTTCACCGTGGCGATCTCCACGTGGTAATCCCTGTTGACCTTGGACTTCTTCCAGATGACTGGCTGCCAGCGGGCCTCGGGAAGGTCGAACAGTTCCGACTGCTCGTGCTCGGTGAACAGCTCCCGGCGGCTGGTCTTCTGGCCGCGGAACGGGGTCCGGTCGTTGATCGCCTCGACCTCGGCGGCGATCGCCTCGTTCGCATCATCCAGGCTAGCGAACCGCCGATCGGCCAGCCGTCCGATCACCCAGTTCGTCACCACCTTCACCCCAGCCTCGACGTGCCCCTTGTCTGTCGGGCGCACCGGCCGAGTGGGCACGGCAGCGGTCTGGTGATACTCGAGGAAGTCACGGTACTCACGGTTGACCTCGCGGGCCCGGTCACCGCGGGCGATCTGGTTCGACGCCGTCGAGGCGTTGTCCGGGACGATCACCTGCGCCGCGCCGCCGAAGTACTCGAACGCCTGCAAGTGCGCGTCGAGCCAGTTCGGCATCTTCTCGTCCAGGCAGCCGCAGGCGAAGACCATCCCCGAGTACGGCAGCGATGCCACGAACACCGACACTGTGGTCTTGGTGCCGGTGACGGGATCGAAGATGGCCATCTTCGTGCCCGCCCAGTCGACCTGCATCGTGTGCCCGGGCACGTGCGTGATCCGCATCGTCAGCTCGTTGACCTCGACGTACTCGCCGATGATCTGGCAGAACCGCTGGTAGCTGTAGTGCCGCTGCCCCGGCGTGCCGTCAGTGTCGAGGTAGTTGGCCCACAGCACCCGCAGCGGCAGCTTCTTCTTGCCCGTGCGCTTCTTCACGGCAGCCGCCACGTCGAAGGCGACGAACTCCTTCGACGGCGTCTTGCGCCCATCGGCGAACAAGACGTCGATCTCCTCGACGCTGAGCGCCTCGACCTGGCTCGTGGCGGTCAACCCGTGCTCGTGGCAGACCTTCTTCGCCTTCGCGACCGTGCGATGCGAGCAACCCGCGATCGCCTCGATGTCCCGGTAGGACCTGTCCTGCAGCAGTAGCGACATCACCAATCGGTAATCAGTCACCCGTGCCTCCTGTTCGGATCCACGCGCAGCCTGGTTGCCACGCGTAGAACCGACACGAGCACACGAGGACCGGCACCGCTATCCGATGCTCATACTCGCGCTACCCGATCATCAGAACCCTGCTATCCGAAGCACGTCCCTAACATTCCACCGGACCAGGGATTCCATCGAGGCGCACTTGACCGTGGTGTTCGCCGCGCTGGCGGTTGCCCGATACCTGCAGAACATCACCGGCGTATCGATCAAGAAGGTCGTCGGCGCCCTCGAACCCCTGCGCACGATCGTGGTCGCCATCGGCGACCACGAGATGATCGTCGAGCCGAGCATCAACGACGACGCCCGCAAACTCATCGATGCGATAAACGCGGGTCACCAAAAGTTGTGGAACTCAGGCCGGAGATCGGCGCGGGGTGATCCTCGCTCGGTGGACGGAGTCAGCGTCTGCGGGTCAGGCTCCGGCGTCATCGGCACGGACTCGTTTCGTCGTGCCGTCGAGCTCGGGGATGACTCCGAAGTCGGTGAGGAGTTGTCCGATCTGAGTGTGGTCGAGGTGCTTGATGATGCGGTTGCCGACGAACTTCGGGCCGGGGAGCTCTACCTCCTCGCCGTCGCGCAAGCGCGCGGTGGCCTCGAGCAGGAACCTGAGATCATAGGTGGAGTTGAACACCTCCGGCACGCCGCGATCGATGCCCAGCAGCTGGTAGGCGGCCTCCATCGCAGTACGCACCGAGTACTCGGTGGTGAAGATCGTGTCGCGCGTGGTTTCGGCGAACTGGCCGATGAACGCGAAGTTCACTGCGCCCTCGGGCACCACGTCGGGGCGGTCACCGGCGGTGCGGGGCATGAAGAACGAGGTGACGTAGGGCATCATCACAGGCACGGTCTTCGCGCCGTTTGCCGCGAGCTCCGGGATGTCCTCGACGGGCACACCCAAGTGATAGAGCCATTCTTGGGTGATCTCTTCGCCGGTCGACTCCTGCATTGTCTTGCCGGTGAAGTCGCCGGGCACGTCTACGAACAGGCCGTAGACCCACACGACGATCTCGTCGGGTGCTTGCGCTTTGAAGTGCGGCTGGCGGTTGACTGTCCAGCTGAGCAGCCAGGACGAGTCTTTCGCGGTGACGATGCCGCCGGTGACGATGTTGCCGGAGAACGGGTCGCGCTTGGCGATCTTCTTGATGTACCTCGGGATCTCAGTGCCGATGGTGGTGACCGTCGCTGACTCCCACTTCGTCTTCGAGATGTCGCCGCAGAACACCTCGGGGCGTCCGAAAGAGGGGTGCTTGGCCGCGATGCGCCGCCACAGGTCCCACGCCGGCGCGGGACCTTCGTCGAGTCTGGCCGCATTGTGGTGGGTGCCGTCGTCGGAGTTCTCTGTGAGCGAACCGATCGTGGCGAGCACGAGGTCGTCGGGACCGAGGTCGACGCCGCCGGGCACGCCGCCCTTTGTCCAGTGGATGCGGGTGGCCTGTTTACGGTCGCCGTCGAAAACGAAGTCGATGTCGGTGACCTCGGTGGAGAACTCGAATCTCACGCCCTGGTCCAGGAGCCAGCGGTACATGGGCAGCACGAGCGATTCGTACTGGTTGTACTTTGTGAACTTCAGCGCCGAAAGGTCGGGGAGCCCGCCGATGTGGTGCACGAACCGGTGCAGGTAGAGCTTCAGCTCGAGTGCGGAGTGCCAGTTCTCGAACGCGAACATCGTCCGCCAGTAGAGCCAGAAGTTGCTGCTCAGGAACTCTTCACCGAAGATCTCGTCGATGCGCTTGTCTTCCATCTCCTCACGCGAGGCGAGAAAGACCTTGACCAACTCCTTCTGAGCTTTCTCGCTCAGGCCGAACTCATTGTTGGTGACGAACTCCTCGCCCTGCCGGTGTGTGACCCGGTTGAGTGAGTAGTTGGGGTCGTCTTTGTTGAGCCAGTAGAACTCGTCGAGGACGGATCCGTCGACCTCGAGCGACGGGATGGTGCGGAACAGATCCCAGAGGCACTCCATGTGGTCTTCCATCTCGCGCCCGCCGCGGATGACAAACCCTTTGTCCGGCTTCTTGATACCGTCCAGCGCGCCGCCGGGCAGGTCCAGGCGCTCGAGGATTGTGATCTTGTCGCCGGCGAGTTGCCCGTCGCGGATCATGAACACCGCCGAGGCCATCGAGGTGAGCCCGGCGCCGACGAACCAGGCGGTCTTGTTCTCGACTCCCTCGGGCTTGCGGGGGCGGGCGAAGGCTTCGTAGTTTCCACTGCTGTAGTACATCTGGCTTGCACGTCCTCTCGTGGACTGTTCTGCCGCGGTCGTGGGTCAGTTGTAGGTGTAGAAGCCCTCGCCGGTGGCGACGCCCAGCTTGCCGTGGTCGATGTACTCGCTCTTCAGCCAGGCCGCGAGCGCCTGGTCCTCCTCCCCGCCGTGGGCGAGGATGTTGTACGGGGTGACCAGGCCGATGACATCGGTGATCTGGAAGGGGCCCATCGGCGCTCCCGTGCCGATCCGCCACACGTTGTCGATGTCCTTCGGCTCGGCGTATCCGCCGGCGGCGAGTGCGTACCCGGCGTTGAGGAACGGCACCAGTAGCGAGTTGAGGACGTAGCCGGACTTCTCCTTGTACACGGGGATCGGAACCATCCCGATGTTGCCGGCGAAGGCGACGACCTCGTCGAACACGGCCGGATCGGTGTCGGCGGTGCCCATCACCTCGGCGGTGTTGAACTTCCAGACCCGGTTCGCGAAGTGCAGCGCGAGGAACTTGGCGGGGCGTCCGGTGGAGTCCTTGAGGTCGCTGGGCAGAAGTGTCGACGAGTTCGTTGCGAAGATCGTCTTCTCCGGTGCGAGCTCGCCGAGCCTTCGGTAGGTGTCCTGCTTGATGGACAGTACCTCGGGGATCGCCTCGATGACCAGATCCGCGTCCGCGACCGCGTCGGCGAGGTCGGAGGAGAACCGGACGCGGGTGAGCGCCTCGTCCGCCTTCCCCTCGGCTGCCCCCGCGACTCCGTCGTCCTTGTAGGTGGTGACGAGAGCGTCGAACCGCTTCTTGGCTGCCTCGATGGCATCGCTGCTGATGTCATATGCGGTGACCTGGAAGCCGCTGTAGGCGGTCTGGAAGGCGATCTGGGTGCCGAGGACTCCGGTTCCCAGGACGGTCACGTGTGTGATGTTGCTCATTGTTCTGTTTCCTTCATTCCTTCTCGGGCGGCGGATCGGCCGCCGGGGTGTGTGCAGCACGCCGGTCACGATGAGCGTGACCTGACGTCTGAGGTCGTCGATCGCGTCAGCCTCGGGGATGTCCGAGGCCGTCATCCGAGCGATCGCGAGATGAGTGACGGCGAACAGCGAGGATCCTGCGACGCGTGCCTCCCCGTCGCTGAGGGTCGGAGCGGCGCGTCGTAGCGTGTCGGAGAGGGACGCCTCGAGCTCGAAGATCAACGCCATGCCCTCGGCCCGGAACTTCGCGTCGTGAGGGCCGAACAGCAGCTCCCGCTGGTACGCAGCACTGTTCTCCGGCTCACGTGCGGCAGCGACGACGAGGGGGTGCAGGCGGGCGAAGACCGCGGCGGCAGGATCCGGCGTCAACGCCGCACGCGCGGCGCCCTCATCTATCGATGCCCGGAGTGCCTCGTTGTAGACCATGAGCAGCAACTCGCTCTTGGTCGCTGCGTACCGGAACAAGGTCCCCGCTGCGACCCCGGCCGCGGCGGACACCTCCTGCGTCGTCACCGCGGAGAACCCGCGCGCACGCAACAGATCGGACGCGGCGCGAAAGATTCGCTCCCGCTTGAGCCGCATGTTCTGCTCGCGGCGGGACTCCATCTCCCGAACGCCCGGGCGCCGTCCGCGCTCTGAAAGCTGCTGCACCTCGCTCACATTAATGAGTGTACTCATTTTCTTGCGGACCGCAAAGGGCGTACGCACGCGATCGGCGACAGGTGTGGCCGGTGTTGTGGCTCTTCGCAGTTGAGGGGGTGGGTGGCTGAGCGCGTCGGTCGCCGGATGAAAGTCGAGGCCTTCCGATGATGGAAGTTCTCACACTGACCATCCGCCGGAAGACCTCGACGTGCACCACGCTACCTTCGCGCCCCCCGACCTGACCGTCTTCTGACACCTCGACGAGCTCGGTCTTGTGGCCGTCGGTCAGCTGCTCGAGCCGGATCGCGCGGTGATCGAGTGCCGCGTCGCCGAGCCGGACCCGTGGTGCCGGGGATGCGGTAGCCGGGCGCTCTCGCGCGGGACGGACACGCGGCGTCTCGTCCACGAGACATCCTCGCGTTCTTCGACCGGACCGGCACGTGCAACGGCCCGACCGGGACCGTCAACGGGTGCCTGGAGCGCCTCCGCGGCTCGGCCCTGAACTTCCGGAACCTGACGAACCTCATCCGGTCGAGACAGCTGAGGAAGGCTCCGCCTCGGTGCGCCTGGTGGACACGCACGCTTCGAATGGCCCTGTGGCTCGCGACCATCCGTGCCAGCGCTGGGGCAAGTTTCGACAAGCCTCCCGCTAGGTCCACCGTTCGGAAGACATTCCTCGCGGGAGACTTCCTCGCAGCAGCTCTTCTCGTCGTTCTGCAGCGGCCCCGCGCGTCGCGAGGCCGCTGCATTCTCACGATCTCAGCCCGCCGAGCCGGTGGACGTGTACAGCGTCATGCCCCAACCCACCGTCGTGCGCTCGGGTTCCGCGAGGCCGGCTGCCTCGAACAGTGCCAGGTGGTCCTCGTGCGTACGACCACCGCCGCCGCTGAGTGCGAAGTCGACGAGATCGTCCTCGTAGTCGTGCTCACCGGCGATGTCGTCGAGCACAGTGCCGAAGACGAGGACCCGGCCGTCCGGATTCAGTCCCGCCGCCGCCTGCTGCAGCACGTGCACGGCGTCGGCATCGGGCAGTTCGTTCAACCGCCCGGTCAGCAGCACCGCGTCGACCGGTTCGGGGCGGGTTTCGAGCATGCTGCCCGGCGTATAGGCGACGCGCTCGTGCTCGCCGTGGACGCGACGCAGGACCTCGATCTCCGACGGCGCGGCCACCACGGTCGCCCGTACCGACGGATTCGCCGTGACGAGGGCGTGGGCGTAGGAACCGGCGGCCTCACCGGAGACCGCGATCGTCGAGACATCGGAGGGCACCTTCGCCGCGAGGGCACTGGCGAAGTAGACGGCCATTTCGGTTTCCTGCTCGTACCGATCCGTCAGGAGAGCGGTGTCGTCTGTGACGCGCTGCGCGAAGCTCTTGCCGAACCGATGTGCGTCGTCCCCGCGACCCGTGCGGACGGCAGCGAGCAGTGCGAGCATGCCCGCCAGTTCCCGCTGCGCGTGCACACCGTCGAGTCGCAGTTCCTCGAGGTGGTGGTCGTCCTCGAGTTCACGGCCGACGCCGGTGAGCCGGAACCGGCCCTCGCCCAGATCCTCGGCCACCCCCACGGCGACGAGATAACGGAGAAGTTTGCCCAGACCGGTGCGGTCGGTCCCTGTCTTGGCCACGAGTTCGTCGAGGGTGCGCGGCGACGCGTCGAAGGCCGTCGCCAGTCCGATGGTCGCTGCGACCCGCAGCGCGAAACCCGGTGCGATCTCGGTCAATTCGTCGAAACGGTCGCGTTCGTCCTCGGTCGTCTCGAAATCGGGCAGGGAGGCGTCGGCCTCCGACACCGCGACTTCCTGACGACGCCAGTAGCCGGTGACCTCCACCTGTTCCTTCGGCAGGCCCTTCTCATTGCGCAGCCACCGCCGGATCGGGGTGAGCGTGAGGGCTTCACCGGCCACCCACGCGAAGACCGTGCCGTCCCACCACTCGGCGGCCCGGAGGGCATCGAACAACAGGGTGGTCGTGCCCGGCTCGGCGCCGTCGCGGCTCAGCCAGGTCAGCTCCACACCGGCGGGAACGGGAAGATCCTGCCGATTCGAGTCGTCGGCGATCTCGACGAAGATCCGGCCGCGTGCACCCTCCGGCCAGTTCTCGAGCCAGCGCCCGATGGCCGGCAGCGCCGTCTCGTCGCCTGCCACGAGCGTCCAGTCCACGCCCTGCGGGTGTCCGGCCGACGACTTCGGTCCGGCGATCTGGATGGTCTCACCGGGTTCCGCGCGGTACGACCAGCTCGACGCGGGACCCACGCCGTGGCGCACGAAGTCCACGTCGATCTCGCCGGCGGCCGGATCCCAGCGCCGGACGGTGTAGGTGCGCATGAGCAGCTTCGGATCGCGCGGCCAGTTCACCACGCCGTCGGCCTGGGTGGGGCCGAGGGCCTCGTCGAGTTCGGGATGCTTGAACATCAGCTTGAACTCGTCGTCCACACCGTCGGACCGGAACGCCTCCACCGGGAATCCGTTCGGCGCGACGTGCGCCCGCAACTGTTCGCCCCCGAGGGTCACCCGCCGCATCCCGGGGCTCACGTCCGTCACGCGGAGCACCTTCAGGTACCGCGTGGTGATCGGGAAGACCTCGAGGGGGCGAAGACTACGGGCCATGGGTGCGTTCTCCTCGGCAGGGGATCGTGGACGGCGGAACGACCGGTCTCTCCGCCCGCGCGGTGACCTGCGTTTAGGCGAACCTTACTTCAGAGGGCATTCGTCTGCCGCGACCCGTCCTGGCCCGCGCGACGACCGTTCGCGTACATCTCGTCGACGAGACTGGCGTACCGGGCGAGCACGCGATCCCGGATCGGACGCCCGGCCGGGTCGAGATCGTCGGTCTCCGGCGGCTCGCTCACCGTGACGAAACGGCGGATGCGTTCCCACGGATCCGATCGGGCGTCGAGCTGTTCCAGCGCGGCCGCGACGACCGGTTCCGGCGCGGTGGTGAACACGAGACCGACGCAGTACGGGCGCAGCTCCCCGGCCACGACGAGTTCGCTGCCCGGACACATCCGGCGCCAGCGGTCGGCGAGCGCGGTGGGGCCGACGTACTTTCCGGTGCTGGTCTTGAAGGTGTCCTTGCGGTGCCCTGTCACGACGACGAATCCGTCGGCGTCGATCTCGGCGAGATCGCCCGTGTGGAACCAGCCGTCGGCGTCGAGCGCGGCGGCACTCTCCGCGGGATCGTCGTGGTAACCGGTCATCACTCCGGGACTCCGAATGAGGAGTTCGCCGGTGTCGGCGATCCGGACCTCCGTGCCGCGCAGTGGTCGGCCGACCGTGCCGGGGCGGTGCGCGCCGAGCAGGTTCGCGCACGACGGTCCGGAGGTCTCCGTGATCCCGTAACACTCGAGCACCGGTACACCGAGCTGCTCGAACCGCCGGGCGACGTCTTCGGACAATCGCGCCGATCCGGAGACGACGAAGCGGAGCCGACCCCCGAGCTCGTCCCGTTCCAGCCGGGCGATCTTCTCGAGCACGTGCGGGACCGATCCCAGGAAGGTCGGCCGGACCGTGCGCAGATTCGCGGTGACGCGGTCGGCGCGACCGTCGACGGCGGTGCTCACACCTGTGTGCATGGCCATGAGCAGTAACGACCGGCCGAAGACGTGCGCGAGCGGCAACCACAGCAACTGACGGTCGGACGACGAGATCATCCCGGTCTGCGCGACGGCACGGGCGCCGTAGGTCGTGCCCCGGTGGGTCAGGCACGCGCCCTTGGTGCGGCCGTCCTCGCACGCCGTGTATATCAGCGCGGCCTCGTCGTCCGGGGACAACGCCGCGATCCGTCGCTCCACGACGTCGGGGTCGGTGCGCAGCAGACGGCGCCCTTCGTCGGCGAGCTTGTCGAGTCCGTCGATGCCCAGGACGTCGGTGGCGGCGACCGGCCGGTCGGCGACGGTGAGGACGGTGTGCGCACGCCGGATCTGCGACCGCACCTCGTCGTCGCGGGTCGCCGGGTAGATCGGGACGGTGACGCCGCCCGCGCACGCGATCGCGAGGTCGGCGACGACGGTCCGATAACAGGTCGTCGCGCAGATCGCGACCCGCGATCCGGCTCCCACACCCCGACCGATCAGTCCCGCCGCGAGGTCGAAGACCTCGCGGCGTACGTCCGTCCACGTCGAAGGACGCCACCGTTCACCGTCCGGGCACAGGTAGGCGACGGAGTCGGGGGAGCGGGACACCCGGTCGAGCAGCAGACCCGGCACGGTCGCGGGGAACCCGTCGCGACCGTCGATCGCGGTCGCGGTGCCCGTCGTCGCGCGGGGGTCCGCCACTGTTCGCAGCACCTCCCACGGACGAGGAATCGAAGTCGCCCCAGTGGTCGGAATGTTACCGCCGGCCGGGGTCCGAGGGGCCGAAGTGGCGCAGTACGCGATGCACGCGTCGGCAGGGGCCGGGGCTCCTCCGGGAAGGCGCCGGTGGACGCCGATATCGTGGGCATGTGAGTCCCGCTGCCCGTCGCCCTGAGGTCCTGATCGCCGAGCTGCGCGACGTCCTCACCGGTCCGCTCGCGGAGATCGCGCAGCGATTCTCCACCTATGTCGACGACCTCGCTCCGCACAGTGCCCTGGTGATCTTCACGAGGGAATGCACCGGCCGGCCGCGGAAGGTGGCCGGCGACCCGTCGATCGTCGACCGGGTGACCATCGCCGAGCTGGACCGGGTGCGGAACGACCTCGTCGCGGGGGAGATCCGCCGCGGCAGCTTCCGTCTCGCTGGTCGCGATCGTGAGGTGTGCGCGATCCTCGACAGCACCGACACGCTCCTGGTGTTCGTGCCTCGCGGGGCCCGGGCCACCTCCGCGGCCCTCGTTCTCGTGCGGGCGGCGTTCGGCGTGGTCGCGACCGGCATCCGGTTGCAGGTGCACACCGCCAGCCCGGCATATCTCGCGGAATCGCGGGCCGCCTCCGCGGAGCGGGCCCGCACCGTCGCCGAGCTCACCGAATCCCATGCCGTGACCCTCGAGACGATCCTCGCGACCCTGCGGTCGAAGGATCTCGACGACACCCGTGCCCGGACCACGGCGCGGGAGACGGCGACCGAGGCCCTGATCGGCCTGCGATCGGCGGTGGACCTGCACCGCGAACTCGCGGAGGAGGCACTGACCACCGCGTTCGCGCGACTCCACGGTGAACTGCGCGATCTGGTGCGGCACCGCCCGCTCGACCTGCAGATGGTCGCTCCGCCGGTGGGTGGACGGGGACTGCCCGGAGAGGTCGCGCACGCGGCCCGCGCGATCGCCCGGGGCGCCGTGCTGGCGATGTCCGGTCAGACCGACGTGACGCGGGTGCGCGTCGCGTGGACCTGCGACGACTCGACCCTGCTGGTGGACGTGCGTGACGACGGCAGCGGCGAGATCGACGTCGTCGAACTCGGGCGCCAGCTCCGCGACCGCGTCGAAACCCTCGGCGGTGGAATCGAATCCGAGTCGACCCCCGGCTGGGGCACACGGATCGCGGTGAGCTTCCCGCTCGACCTGCCGATCGCTGCGACGGACGGACCCGCTCTCGATGCGCTCGCCGCGCTCGCGCCCCGGGAGATCGAGGTCCTCGAACATCTCGTGGCCGGACGGCGCAACCGCGTCATCGCCGAACGTCTCGGCGTGAGCGAGTCGACGGTGAAGTTCCACGTGGCCGGCGTACTACGAAAACTCGGCGTCAGCACTCGCGGTGAGGCCGCGGCTCTCGGTGCAGAGGCCGGGGTCCGCGCCGCGGGCTGACGCCGAGTTCTCGGTCGGCGGGTGGCCCGTCGAGGACGGTCAGGCAGCCGGTGCCGGCGACGTGGTCGTCGGGGCGACGGTCGTCGTGGGCGTTCCGGAGGAGGTGGTCGACCCGGCGCCCGTGGTGGTCTCGCCCGTGGCCGGAGTCGTGGTCTCCGACGGGGTGGAGACCGGAGCCGTGGTGGTCATCGGGGTGGGCGTGGCTGTCGTCACGCCCGCTTCGGGTGCAGCCGGGGCCACCGGTGCAGCGGGGTCGCCTGCGGGAGCCGGGACAGCGTCGACGGGGGTGGGCACGCTGCTGTCGGCGACCGTCGCATCGTCGGTCACAGTCGAGGACGGCGAGGTCTCCGGCGTGGTGGACGCCTCGGCGGTCTCGGCCTTCGCCGTCTCCTCGGCGATCATCAGCACCGCGGCCTTGTCGACCTTGTTCGCATCGACCGCGTTGCCCTCCTTGGCCTGGCGGGCCAGGTGCTCGAGCCAGGCGGCGGCGTACTCGACGGTGGACGTGCCCTTGCCGTCGATGTCGTCGTCCCAGTAGTCGAAGTGGTGCCCGTAGTGGTCGTCGTTCTCACGGTCGTAGCCGAAGGTCTGGTCGTACGGGTCGGCAAGCACCACCGCGAGGGTGTTCTGGTTGCTCCGGATGAACCCGACGACCTCCTTGACGATCTTCTCCGGCAGGTACGCCAGGTTCGACAGACGCTCCGCGGGGATCGGCGCCTCGGCCCCGTCCTCACGGGTGGCGCCGGAGTCGGCGTCGGCAGCCACAGGCGTGGTGGGGCGGGCGGCGGGATCGTAGCTCGGGTCGGAGACCTTGATCAGCACCTCGAGGAAGGTCTCGTCCGACCGCATCCAGTCCGGATTCGCCGAGATGTCGGCGAGGGCGAGCAGCGCGACCCGGCCGACGACCTGGGCCAGGTCGGCGCCGGTCGCGGGGGTCAGTCCCTCACGCTCGAGGGCGTCGCCGTTGACCTGACGACCCACGTTCGCGAGCAGTTCGATCAGCGCGATGTTCTCGGGTGCCGAGCACGTGAAGTCGCCCTCGGAGCAGAACGAGGCGACCTTGCCGGCGAGATGACCGAAACCACCGTTCGTGTCGGGGAGGACACCGCGTCCGGAAACGGCGTCGCTGCCCGGCTGGTAGGGGCGATCGAAGCCGTCGGGGTTCGTGCCGTTTTCCGCGCCGGGGAAGAAGCCTTCTCCGGCCTCGCGGCCCGCGTCGGAGAGGATGACCACGCCGCTGACGGCGTCGGGATCGATGATCTCCCAGGAACCGTCCTCGCTCTGCTCCTGCGCACCGATCTGCATCGCGGCGCGGCGCGCGACGTCGGCGCCCTCGCTGAACCCGACGATGGCGAACTGGGTGTCGGGGCAGGACCGCCGGATGGCCTTCATGACCTCGATGGTGTTCTCGGCGCCCTTGTTCACGGCGTTCTCGTAGCTGGCTAGGTCGGCCGGGTACTCGATGTAGATGGCCGCGTAGCCGTCGCCGGCCTCGTGGTTCTCGAGCGGTGCGCTGATGACCGGCTCGACCCAATGGCTGCGGTAGGCGCCCTGCTGGGCGGCGGGAAGGCGGTTGCCGTTCTCGTCGACGAGCATCTTCGACTCGTCGCGAGGGATGTCACCGCGACCGCCGATACCCAGGCTGACCATGTCGTGACATTCGGTGGTCTTCGCCAGGCCGGCGAGGTACGGGTCGGCAACGGTGGGGGTGTCCTGTTGCGGAAGCACGATCGCGGCCGCTGCCACGACTCCGAGCGCGGTGGGGGCGAAGACGCCGGCGAGAATCCGCCGACGCGACAGCGACTTTCGAAGTGCCATGGGCCTCTACCAATCCGTTTCTGACCGAGGAATTGCCGGCCCGCCGAAGTGCGGCGGGTCGTAACGGATTTCGTGAAGGTCGCTCGCAGCGTTACATCGACACGGGTTTACCGAGGTGGCGACGGAGAAATGCAGGCGCGAACACCGAGCCGCGAAATCCAAGGGAAATGCGCCAATCGGACAATTCGAGTTCGCCGCTCAGCGACTGGCCGTTCGGCTGGGTCGGGCCCGCCGAACGATCAGGAGCAGAGCGCCGCGGGAGTGGCTAGGGTCGGAATCACCGGAAGTCGGAAACACCGGATACTGCCGGTCGCATCACGAAACGGAGACAGCATGTCGCAAACAGTCCGCGGAGTCGTCGCTCGCTCGAAGGGAGCGCCTGTCGAGGTCGTGCCCATCGTGATCCCCGATCCCGGCCCCGGTGAGGTCGTCGTCGCGATCGCCGCGTGCGGCGTGTGCCACACCGATCTGCACTACCGCGAGGGCGGCATCAACGACGAGTTCCCGTTCCTGCTCGGCCACGAGGCCGCCGGTGTCGTCGAATCCGTCGGTGAGGGCGTCGACTCGGTCGCCGTGGGCGACTTCGTCGTCCTGAACTGGCGCGCGGTGTGCGGCCAGTGTCGCGCATGCAAGCGCGGTCAGCCGCAGTACTGCTTCGACACTTTCAACGCCACCCAGAAGATGACACTCGAGGACGGCACCGAACTCACTCCGGCGCTGGGCATCGGCGCGTTCGCCGACAAGACCCTCGTCCACGCCGGTCAGTGCACCAAGGTCGACCCGAGCGCCGATCCGGCCGTCGTCGGCCTGCTCGGCTGCGGTGTCATGGCCGGTCTCGGTGCCGCCGTCAACACGGGCGGAGTCACCCGCGGCCAGTCCGTCGCCGTCATCGGCTGCGGCGGTGTCGGCGACGCCGCGATCATGGGTGCGCGCCTGGCAGGTGCCGTCACGATCATCGCCGTCGACCGCGACGACAAGAAGCTCGAGTGGGCCACCGACCTCGGTGCCACCCACACCGTCAACTCCAGCGGGGTCGACGCGGTCGAGGCGATCAAGGAGCTGACGGGCGGTTTCGGTGCGGACGTCGTCATCGACGCGGTGGGCAGGCCGGAGACCTACAAGCAGGCCTTCTACGCCCGCGACCTCGCCGGCACCGTCGTCCTCGTCGGTGTACCCACCCCGGATATGACCCTCGAGATGCCGCTGATCGACTTCTTCTCGCACGGCGGCTCGCTCAAGAGCTCGTGGTACGGCGACTGCTTGCCCGAGCGCGACTTCCCGACCTACGTCGACCTGTACCAGCAGGGACGCCTGCCGCTCGAGAAGTTCGTCACCGAGCGCATCGGCATCGACGACGTCGAGAAGGCGTTCGAGACGATGCACCGCGGTGAGGTCCTCCGTTCGGTGGTGGTCCTGTGAGCACCTCGCCGATCCGCGTCGACCGGGTCGTCACGTCGGGCACCTTCGCGCTCGACGGCGGCGAATGGGAGGTCGACAACAACATCTGGCTCGTCGGCGACGACTCCGAGGTCGTGGTGATCGACGCCGCGCACACCGCGCAGCCGATCATCGACGCCGTCGGTGGACGGAAGGTCGTGGCGATCGTGTGCACGCACGCACACAACGACCACATCACCGTGGCGCCGGAGCTGTCCGAGAAGCTCGACGCGCCGATCCTGCTCAACCCGGCCGACGACGTGCTGTGGGAGATGACCCACCCGGGTGTCGCGCACGGCACGCTCGAGGACGGGGAGCGGATCCGGGTGGCCGGAACCGACATCCAGGCGATCGCCACGCCGGGTCACTCGCCGGGTTCGACCTGCCTGTACCTGCCGGAAGCGGGTGAGCTGTTCACCGGCGACACCCTGTTCTCCGGCGGACCGGGCGCAACGGGCCGCTCGTTCTCGGACTTCCCGACCATTATCGGGTCGATCCGCGACAAGCTGTTCGTCCTGCCCGCGGAGACGAAGGTGCACACCGGTCATGGCGACGGCACCACGATCGGCACCGAGTCGCCGCACCTCGAGGAGTGGATCAAGCGCGGCAGCTGATGCTGCCGGTGCGCGGTTCCGGCGGCGGTTGCCGTCCGAACCGCGTACGAGCGCACGGCTAGTCTCACCACCATGGCGAAGAAGCAGATCCCGGTGATCGTGGTGGCCGGATTTCTCGGCGCAGGGAAGACGACGCTGCTCAACCACCTGCTGCGCAACACCCGCGGTGCGCGGATCGGTGTGATCGTCAACGATTTCGGTTCCGTCAACATCGATTCGATGATGGTGGCGGGGCAGGTCGACTCGATGGTCTCGCTGAGCAACGGATGTCTGTGCTGCGCAGTCGATGTCAGCGACATGGACGCGATGCTCGACAAGCTCGCCCACCGCTCGTCCGATCTCGACGTGATCGTCGTCGAGGCGAGTGGACTCGCCGAGCCCCGCAACATGATCCGGCTCGTCGCCGGCTCGGAGAACGAATACGTCTCCTACGGTGGCCTCGTGCTGGTCGTCGACGCGGTGGAGTTCGACGCGACCGCCGAGCAGCATCCCGAGCTCGAACAGCACGTGGCGCTCGCCGATCTGGTGCTGATCAACAAGACCGACCGGATCGACGGTGAGGCCCACGACGATCTGCTGACGCGCCTGTGCCGGCTCAACTCCCGCGCCGCGGTCGTCTCGACCGATCACGGTCGCATCGACCCGGCGTTGCTGTTCGACATCCCGGAGCGGCCGGGTCCGCAGCCGGGGGAGCAGCTCACCCTCGACCGGTTGCTCTACGAGCAGGACGACCACGAGCACACCCATCTGCACGACGGCTACGACGCGATCACCTTCGAGTCAGCAGATGCACTGCACCCCCGCGTGCTGGTCGATTTCCTCGAGAACCAGCCCGCAGGGGTGTTCCGTATCAAGGGCTACGTGCGAGTCGCTGCCGGACTGGACACCGGCACCTATCTGTTGCACACCGTCGGCGACCACATCAGGTTCGAACCGGCGGGTCGCGGCGACGACGTGCCCGACGGGACGCAGCTCGTCGTCATCGGGGCCGATCTCGAATCCGACGACGTACGCGAGCGACTACTCCGCTGCGTGCCGACCGAACCGGTGTCCGCGGACGCGATGTACGCGATACACCGATTCACGCCCCGCTGAGGCGGAAGGCCGATTCATCCCGCTGAGGCGGCAGGCCGATTCATCCCGCTGAGGCGGCAGGCCGATTCATCCCGCTGAGGCGGCAGGCCGACTCACCCCCGCTGACGCGGGAGGCCGGCCCTTCGGCTCAGCGAGCGGCGGAGGTACGGCGCTGGGGACGACGACGGCCACCGGTGGCAGCTGCGGCGCCCTGACCGGTCGAACGCTGACCGCCGGCCGCGCGCTGCCCACCCGAGGAGCGCTGCCCACCCGAGGAGCGCTGACCACCGGCGGAACGCTGTCCGCTCGACGAGGAACGCTGACCCGAACCGGAGCCCTGGCGGGGAGCCGACGAACGGCGGCTGCCGCCGTTGCGCTGCGGACGCGACGGCGCGGAAGCCTGCTTCGGTGCCGGCGCGACGTACGGCGCGATCTCGCCGACGAGCTTCAGCACGTGCTCGGAATCCGCCGTCACCTTGATGGGGGTGACGTCGATGGCGGCCTTGCGCATGATGGCCGCGAGATCCCTGCGCTGGTCGGGTAGGACGACGGTGACGACGTCGCCGGTGCTGCCGGCGCGGGCCGTGCGACCGGAGCGGTGCAGGTACGCCTTGTGCTCGGCCGGGGGATCGACGTGCACGACGAGTTCGACGTCGTCGACGTGGACACCACGTGCGGCGACGTCCGTCGCAACGAGCACCCGCGCCTCACCCGACGAGAACGCGGCGAGATTGCGGTCGCGGGCGTTCTGGGAGAGGTTGCCGTGCAGGTCCACCGCTGGGATGCCGGAGTCGGTGAGTTGCTTGGCGAGCTTGCGGGCCTGATGCTTGGTGCGCATGAACAGGATTCGGCGACCGGTTCCCGATGCGAGGGTGCGGACGAGGTCCTTCTTCGTATCCATGCCCGCGACGTCGAAGACGTGGTGGGTCATCGCGGCGACGGGGGAGGTGGCCTCGTCGACCGAGTGCATGACCGGGTTCTTCAGGAACCGCTTGACGAGCTTGTCGACGCCGTTGTCCAGGGTGGCCGAGAACAGCAGGCGCTGACCGTCTTTCGGTGTCGCCGTCAGGATGCGGGTGACGCCGGGCAGGAAGCCGAGGTCTGCCATGTGATCGGCCTCGTCGAGCACTGTGACCTCGATGTCGTCGAGCACCACGAACTTCTGGCGCATGAGGTCCTCGAGGCGGCCCGGGCAGGCGATGACGATGTCGACGCCGCGGCGGAGGGCCTCGACCTGGCGCTTCTGCGACACGCCGCCGAAGATCGTGGTGACCTTCAGACCCGACGAATGCGCGAGCGGTTCGATGGCCGCGGCGATCTGGGTCGCCAGTTCGCGGGTGGGAGCCAGGATCAGGCCACGCGGACGGCCTGCCGCCCTGGTGCTCCTGCCTGCGAGGCGAGCGGCGAGCGGGATCGAGAAGGCCAGGGTCTTACCGCTACCCGTGCGTCCGCGTCCGAGCACGTCAAGACCGGCGAGGGTGTCGGGGAGGGTGTCCACCTGGATGGGGAAGGGGCTGGTGATCCCGGCGTCGTTCAGCGTGGCGACGAGCGGGCGGGGCACCCCGAGATCGGAGAAAGATGTGGTCATGGAACAGCGCTGCCTTTCGATGCGGCGTGTGTGCACTCGACGGACCGTGTGCCCGTGGTGCTGTGCGATCGCCGCAAGGAAGGCCGGTGCATCTGTGCGTACTGCATCTGTGCATGCGGGCCGGGCACGATCCCGGGCCGCCGGTATCCCACGACGGTGGGCGTCGTCGTGACGCCCGAACCATGTCACCCTACCGCACGGGGTGCGTCAGTCCCTGATGTGACTACAGACCCACCCACTCCGAGGCACCCTCGGTGAAGTGCTGACGCTTCCAGATCGGCACTTCGGCCTTGATGCGTTCGACCAGTTCGGCGCAGGTGGCGAAGGCTTCTGCGCGGTGTGGGGCGGCGACCGCCGCGACCAGCGCGAGATCGCCGATGGTGAGATCGCCCACTCGGTGCACCGCCGCGACCGGGAGCCCGGACTTCGCCGCGACGTCCTCGCAGCACCGCCGCAGGAACGCTTCGGCATCCGGATGTGCCTGGTACTGCAGCGCGGTCACCGACTGTCCACCGTCGTGATTGCGGACGACACCGGTGAAGAGCACCACCGCACCGTGTTCGGCGCCTGCCACCGCGGCGTCCACCGCCGCGGGATCGAGCGGTTCCGAGGAGATCCGGGCCAGTAGTTCACTCATGAGCGCCGCCTCCTGCGACTTGTGCCAACAGATGGTCGAGGATCGGGTCGAGGGCGGCGAGACCGTCCTTCACCCCGCCGGGCGAGCCGGGCAGGTTCACGACGACCGTGTGGCCGACGAGACCGGCGACGCCGCGCGAGAGCACGGCGTGCGGGGTGGCCTCGAGTCCGCGCTGCCGGATCGACTCCGCGATGCCGGGCAGTTCACGATCGAGCAGGGCGAGAGTCGCTTCGGGGGTCGCGTCGGTCGGCGACGCCCCGGTTCCGCCGGTCGTCACGACCAGGGCAGGGCCCGGACGGACCGCGTCGGCGAGACCGGCTGCGATGTCGGCGTCCGCGTGGACGAGGGGACCGCGGACCGCGAATCCCTTGTCCTCGAGCCACGACCGGATGAGCGGTCCGGTGCGGTCCTCGCGGGTGCCCGCGGCGACACCGGTCGACGCGACGACCACGGCGGCGGAGCGTCCGGTCTTCTCCACGGGCTGTTCGCCGGCCCCGGGGGTCCCGTCCCGGCCGGGTGCGTCGTCACGGGTCCAGTGGCCGCGCTTGCCGCCCTCCTTGGAGATCAGCCGCACGCCGTCGAGAACGGCGGCCGGATCCACGGCCTTGACCATGTCGTGCAGGGTCAGGCCGGCGACGGCGACCGCGGTGAGCGCCTCCATCTCGACTCCGGTCGGGCCCTTGGTCTTCGCGGTGGCCTCGATCGTGATCGAGGTGTCGGTGAAGTCGAACATCACCTTCACCGACGACAGCGCCAGCTGGTGGCACAGGGGGATGAGCTCCCAGGTGCGTTTCGCCGCCGCGATGCCGGCGATGCGGGCCGTGGCCAGGACGTCGGCCTTGGGCATGTCGTCGGCGCGGACGAGCGCGACCACCTCGGGAGTGGTGACGAGTTCGCCTGCCGCCACGGCGATCCGTGTGGTGTCGGTCTTCGAGGAGACGTCCACCATGCGGGCGCGTCCCTGGTCGTCCAGGTGGCTGAGGTCGGTCACAGGATCCGTACTTTCACGAGGTCTCCGGCTTCGAGGGAGGTGGTGTCGGCGGGGATGTCGAGGAGCACGTCGGCGGCGGCGAGTCCGGCGACGAGATGCGACTCGTGCCCGCGGAAGGGGGTCACCCCCTTCTCGTCGAGTCGCCCGCGCAGGAACTGCCGGCGTCCCGGGATCGACGTGAGATCCTCGGTGAGCGGCAAGCTCTCGCACACGACGGGCGGATAGCCGGCGGCGGCCCGCAGTGCGGGTCGCGCGAACACCTCGAACGAGACGAGCGCGCTGACAGGATTGCCGGGGAAGGTCAGGATCGGCACGCCGTCGACCACGGCGGTGCCCTGAGGGCCGCCCGGCTGCATCGCCACCGAGACGAACTGCCCGCCCCGCGGCGCGAGCGTGTCCTTCACGACCTCGAAGTCGCCCTTCGACACTCCGCCGGAGGTGAACACGACGTCGGCGACGCCCACGGCATGTTCGAGCATCGTCACGAACTCCTCCGGATCGTCGTGGCAGTGGTCGATGGTCACGACGTCGGCACCGTTGGCCGACGCGCTCGCGGCGAGCGCCGGTCCGTTCGAGTTGAAGATCTGGCCCGGCCCGAGTTCGCTCCCGGCCGTGACGAGTTCGCTGCCGGTCGAGATGATCGCGACCCGCGGCCGTGCGCGGACGGGGATCGAGGTGAGGCCGACGGCGGCGAGCGCGGCGATGTGTCGGGCGGCGAGGACCGTGCCCGCGGGAAGCAGCAGATCTCCCTTGCAGACGTCGGTTCCCGCCTCACGCACATAGGCTCCGGGCGTGACGCTGCGCTCGACGGTCACGCTGCCGGCGCCGTCCGAGTCGGGGGTGGTCGCACGGGTGTCCTCGACCGGGACGACGGCGTCGGCGCCGTCCGGGACGGGAGCGCCCGTCATGATCTTCAGCGCGTGCCCCGGTTCGAGTGCCGCGACGGTGTCGCCCGCGGCCAGCACGCCCTGGACGGGCAGGTCGGCGGGGGTCGACGCGAGATCGCCGGCGCGGACGGCGTAGCCGTCCATCTGGGAGTTGCGGAAGGGTGGCAGGTCCAGCGGCGACTCGACGTCCTCCGTGAGGGTGCGGTGCAGCGCGTGCGCGAGCGGCACACGCAACGGGCTCTTCTTCCGCAACGGGTCGAGCAACGCCGCCACGTGCTGTTCGTGTTCCTCCACGGACCGCCTGCCGCTCGTCATGCCGCCATCCTAGGCACACGAGGGCCGTGCCCCGCCGCCCACGACGCGCCGCGTGTGCCCCGTCTGTCCGGATGCGATGTCACGATCGGCGGTTGTGGGCATACTGGGCTGTATGAAAGCGATGGTCGTATGACAGCGGTGGACATGGGCATCCCGGTCGTGCGCGATCGCGCAGACGACGCGTCCGATCGGCCCGACGTGCCCGAGCTTCTCGATCGCTTCGGTCGCATCGCCCGCGACCTGCGCGTGTCCCTCACCGAGAAGTGCTCGTTGCGCTGCACCTACTGCATGCCGGCCGAGGGCCTTCCCGAGATTCCGCGCGACCAGCTGCTCGCGAGCGCGGAGATCGTGCGTCTGGTGGGCATCGCGACCGGTCGACTCGGTGTCCACGAGGTGCGCTTCACCGGTGGGGAACCGCTCATGCGCCGCGATCTCGAGGAGATCGTCGCCGGATGCGCGCAGCAGACGCCGGGGCTGCCGATCGCGCTGACCACCAATGCGGTCGGTCTCCGGCACCGTGCGCGGGCGCTGGCGGACGCCGGACTGACCCGCGTGAACATCTCCCTCGACACCATCGACCGCGAGCACTTCGCGCGGCTCACGCGCCGCGATCGGCTCGATTCGGTGCTCGACGGTATCCGCGCCGCGGTGGCCGCCGGACTGGGTCGGGTCAAGGTCAACGCTGTCCTGATGCCGGAAACCCTCGAAGGTGCGGCCGATCTTCTCGCGTGGTGCCTGGACGAGGGCGTGGAACTGCGGTTCATCGAGCAGATGCCTCTCGACGCCGATCAGAACTGGGCGCGCTCGCAGATGGTGCCGGCCCAGCAATTGCTCGACGTGCTCGGGCAGCGGTTCACGCTCACGGAGACCGAACGCGAGGACCCGTCCGCGCCGGCCGAACGCTGGCTCGTCGACGGCGGACCGGCGACCGTCGGGATCATCGCGTCGGTTACGCGGTCGTTCTGCAGCGACTGCGACCGCACGCGGTTGACGGCCGAGGGAACGGTCCGGTCCTGCCTGTTCAGCGACCGGGAGACCGACCTGCGCGCCGCTCTGCGGGGCGGCGCCACCGACGACGAACTCGCCGCGCTGTGGCGCGGGGCGATGTGGAACAAGTGGGCCGGACACGGCATGGACGCGGCGGACTTCGCGCCGCCGCAGCGGAGCATGGGAGCTATCGGTGGCTGAGGTGACGACGGGGATCGAGGTGCGGTACTTCGCGGCCGCAGCAGATGCGGCCGGACGCGAGAAGGACACGATCGACCTGCCGGAAGGCGCCGATCTCGGCACGCTGCGTGCCGTCCTCGTCGATCGTTACGGCGCCGATATGGAGCGGGTCCTGTCGGTGGCGGCCTTCCTGCTCGAACCCGGCGACGGCGGCACGGGCGAACTCACCCGGGACCTCGGCCGGCCGGCCGGGTCCCGAGTGGACGTCCTGCCGCCCTTCGCGGGTGGTTAATCCTCACGCCACCAGGTGTCGAAGGGCGCCACGGGCATCACGCGCTTGTGCCGCGTGTCGAGGAACTTGGCCTCGAGGCGCTTGGCGAGGTCGTCGGTGACGTCCTTGCCCTCGAGATAGTCGTCGATCTCGCTGTAGGCCATGCCGAGCGCTTCCTCGTCAGGCAGCGCGGGACGGTCGTCCTCGAGATCGGCGGTGGGGATCTTGATCCAGGTGCTCTCGGGTGCTTCGAGTTCGCGCAGCAGCGCCGCACCCTGCCGCTTCGTCAGACCGGCCAGGGGAGTGATGTCGACGCCGCCGTCGCCGTACTTGGTGTAGAAACCGGTCACCGCTTCGGCGGCGTGGTCGGTGCCGACCACGAGGTAGCCGAGTTCTCCGGCGATCGCGTACTGGATCATCATGCGTTCGCGGGCCTTGATGTTGCCGCGCACGAAGTCGCGCAGACGCGTCTCGGTGCCGTACAGCGCGCGAGCCGCTTCCGAAGCCGTCGCGTCGGCGCCGGGCTTCACATCCACACCGAGAGTGCGATCGGCTCCGATGAACTCCAATGCGACGAGGGCGTCGTGCTCGTCGGCCTGCTTGCCGTAGGGCAGGCGGACCGCGACGAACTCCGCCGTGTGGCCCTCGGCGCGGAGCTTCTCCGCGGCGAGCTGGGCGAGCTTGCCGGCGAGGGTGCTGTCCTGCCCGCCGCTGATGCCGAGCACGAATCCCTTCGCGGGAGTGCTGCGCAGGTAGTCGGCGAGAAACTGCACCCGCGCGTCGATCTCGGCGCGCGGGTCGATGGAGGGTTTCACCCCGAGTTCTTCGATGATCCGATCGCGAAGGTTCGTCATCTTCACGACCCTAGCGTTCCTGTGTTACTGCTGCGATACAACGGAGAAGAGGGTGGGCGAAGAGGGCGGGACGAAGTGTGCGGTCGGGCAGACTCTTCGGGGTGAGCACCGGAGACGTCTTCCGCAAACACGACCCGCACACCCATCCTGATTTCTTCCGGGCCGAGGCGGCCGGTCTGGCCTGGCTCGCCGAGGCCGGTATGCCGGTGGTGGCGGTGCGGTCGGTGAGCGAGCACCACATCGAACTCGAGCGGATCGCCGAGGCATCCCCGTCCGCCGAGGCCGCACGGGAGTTCGGTGCGGCACTCGCCCGGATGCACGACGTGGGCGCCGCCGGTTTCGGTGCGGCACCCGACGATTACGACGGGCAGCTGTTCATCGGCCGCCGCCCCATGAGCCGCACCGTGCACGACACCTGGGGATCGTTCTACGTCGCAGAGCGGGTGCTGCCCTTCCTGCGCATCGCGGTCGAGGCGGGCAGCGTCACCGGCCGTCAGTGCCACGACATCGAGGCCGCCTGCGATCTCGTCGCCGCCGGAGCCTTCGACGACGAGGATCCGCCCTCGCGCCTGCACGGAGACCTGTGGAACGGCAACGTGCTGTGGTCGCCGCGCGGCGTCGTCCTGATCGATCCGGCCGCGCACGGCGGCCACCGCGAGACGGATCTGGCGATGCTCGCGCTCTTCGGTTGCCCGCACCTGGGCCGGGTCGTCGACGGCTACGAGGCGGCGCATCCGCTACGCGTCGGGTGGGAGCAGCGGGTGCCCGTGCACCAGCTGCATCCACTGGCGGTGCACGCCGCGGGATACGGTGCCGGGTACGGGCGGGAGCTGCACCGGGCGGCACTCGCGACCCTCGAACTCGGAGGCAGTACGTGAACGGGATCCTCGTCGTATCCGCGACCCGCGCCGAGGCGGCGCACGTCCCGGAACGCTACGAGACGGTGATCACCGGGATCGGGAAGGTCGACGCAGCGGTGGCCGTCACCGCGGCGCTCGCGGGGTATCCGGCCGACGCGCGGCCGCTCGTCGTGAACATCGGCACCGCCGGCGCATTGCACACCCACCATTCGGGACTGTTCCTGCCGTCCGCCGCGATCAACCACGACATCAGCAGCGAGATCCTGAAGAGCCTCGGTCATCCCGTGCAGGACGTCGTGCAGATCGACGACGGTGACGGCAGCGTGCTCGCCACCGGTGATTCGTTCGTCTCGGACGCCCAGATCCGCGACGCGCTGTCCGCGCGCGCCGATCTCGTCGACATGGAGGGCTTCGCGGTTGCCTATGCCGCCCGCCGCATGGGCGCGCGGTGCCGGCTCGTCAAGCACGTGAGCGACCGGGCCGACGATTCGGCGCTCGACTGGCCGAAGCAGGTCGACCGCAGCGCGCAGGAACTCGCCCGCTGGCTCGTCGAGCGTTACTGAACGATTCGCTGTCGAACGATCTCAGCGCCCGTCCGTACGTTCGGTGAGGGTGACGGTCACCGCGCCGGTGGTCAGGGTGAGCACCTCCCCGTCGAGAGTCCACCGGGGTGTGCCCGCGAACAGCGTCCGTACCCAGTCGTCGGCGCCGTCGCGCGGGGGAGGACACGCTATTCTCGTGGACGCGAGCGTCCCGGCGCGGATCCTGCTCCCGGACAGGTCGGCGGTGCCGGTGAACCGGTTGCATCCGGCGGACGCCGCGACCCGCTCCCGAGCGGGGAACGACAACTGGAGCGGACCGCCGCCGGGGATCGGCCGCCCCTCGACCTCGGTCGAGATGTAACGGCGACCGATCGGGTCGGACGGCGACGACCCGAACATTCCGCACCCGGACAGCAGCGCACCCAGTGCGAGGACGACGACCACGCGGACTGCTCCCGGCATGGGTCTCACGGTACCGAGGAGGGATCAGCGGGCCGTGAACTCCAGTCCGTCGGTGCCGTTCGCTGCGGTGAGAATCATCGACGAGCCCCGGACGATGTAGGTGGTCTCACCTGCGAGCACGTTCAGGACGTGCGTCTCGATGTCGGCGAGCTCGGGATCGGCGCAGGCCGCGCGGGTCATGGTGAGCGGTTCGAACAGGATGACATCGTCGCCCACCTCGGCGCTGCCGCCGAACTCGTTGCACCCCGTGTTCCCGGTGAGGGTGCCGTCGTCGGCCAGGGTGAGCGTCGGCGCGGCGTTCTCCAGGGCGACCGACCTGACGACGGCGTCGGCGGTGCGCAGCGAGGTCACCACCCACTCGGTGCCGGTGATCGGCAGATCGGGGTCGACGACCTTCTCGTCCTCGAGCGAGACCGTGATGTCGTCGCCGGTGAGCATGAAGGTGTCCCCGTCGAGCGACCAGCGCGGCTCGGCGTCGAACAGCGTGGTGAGCCAAGCGTCTGCTCCCTCGCGTTCCGGCAGGCAGGCCATCATCGTGCTCGCCAGGTCCGATGCCTTCACTCGGCCGTCGGCCAGGTCCACGCCGCCGACGAAACGGTTGCAGCCGGCGGTCGCGGAGATGCGTCCGTCCTCCGGGAACTCGACGACCATCGGTCCGTCGCCCGGGATCTGCGTGCCGGTCACGCTCGTCGAGACGAAGGTGCGGCCGGTGAGGTCCTCCGCGGACTTGCCGTCGGCCGAATCCGAATCGGTGCTGCACGCGGCGGCCACCGCTGTCAGGGAGACCAGTGCGAGCACCCGGAATGTGCGAATCATGCCGTTACGGTACGGCGCTCGACCCAGATTTGCGGCTACCTCGACCGGTCACGACACGGTGTGCGAGTTCGGCCCAGTTGTCGGCGAGTCGGCGGAGCGGATGTCCCAGCTCGCGCCACTGGTGGAGCACGAGGGTGGCCTCGAGCGACGCGACCAGCGAGGTCGCCAGCAATCGGGTGTCGCCGGTGACTCCGGCGGCACGCAGCAGTGCGTCGACGTGGGCGAGCGAGACCAGGTGGGCGGGAGCGGTGTAGTGGGAGTCGGTGGCGGATTCGGCCGCGCGGAGCAGTTCGCCCTGCACCTCGACGAGTTCGATGCGTGCACGACCGAAGGCGATGAGCCGGTCCAGGGCCTCGGCGTCGGGGCCGAGCGGTGGCGGGCCGAACAGGAAGCCCTGCTGGAACTCGCGCTCGCTGTGGTCGAGCAGTGCCCGGACGAGCCCGGCGCGGGAGCCGAACCTGCGGAAGACGGTGCCCTTGCCGACCCCGGCCCGCGCCGCGACGGCGTCCATCGTCACGGCATCGACGCCGCGCTCGGCGACGAGCAGGGCGGCGGCGTCGAGCAGACGGGAACGATTGCGCGCTGCGTCGCCCCGTTCGGAGAGTCGTTCGTCCGCCAGGGGGAGAGCCCGGCTGTTCGCCGCAGGCAGCGCCCGACCGTCCGCGTGCGGGAGGGGGCGAGTGTTCACAAGGTCACACTCTAGCGGGGCGGGGAATAAAGCGGACCGCGGTCCGTTTAAAATTGCGTAGTCAACCACTTCGACCCGAGGATGTTCCCATGACCCGAGTTCTCGCCCTCGTCGGCAGCCTGCGTGACGGCTCCGTCTCCCGCCAGCTCGCCGAGACCGCCGCGGCGGTTGCTGCCGAGAACGTCGAGGTGACCCTCTACGAGGGCCTCGCCGACGTTCCCTTCTACAACGAGGATCTCGACGGCGAGGCTGCCCCCGCTGCTGCCGTGGCTCTGCGCGACGCCGCTGCCGAGGTCGATGCCGTGCTGATCGTCACGCCCGAGTACAACGGCACCGTCTCCGCGGTGCTCAAGAACGCCGTCGACTGGCTGTCGCGCCCCTACGGTGCCGGCGCACTGAGCGGCAAGCCCGTCGCCCTCGTCAGCCAGTCGCCCAGCCAGAACGCTGCGAAGTGGGCGCTCGAGGACGCGGTCAAGGTCGTCGGAATCGCCGGCGGCAAGGTCGTCGACGGCGGCTCGCTGTCGGTCGGCGAAACCTTCGGCAAGTTCGGCGGCGAGCACGCCAAGGAGCACGCCGAGACCGCGCAGCAGGTCGCAACGGTCGTCGCCGCACTGGCCGACGCCACCAAGGTGCTCGCCGACGCCTGATCGAGACGTCCGTCGTCCCTGCCGGTACCGCCGGCACCGAGAGCGGCCGGCGGACCGACCGACACCCCCGGTGCCGGAGACCCGCGAGGTCTCCGGCACCGCGTATCCGCAGGGTCCGGCCGAGCCGCGGACGCTCCGCTCGTCGCTCGTCGCATCTCGACGGTTCGATGACGCCTGCAGCGGGAATGCCCCGAACACAGCCCACTGTTCGGAGGTTTGCCCATGACAAGCGGGGACACGAGGACCGATACCGGCCACCGACCCGATCTCGACATAGTTCTCCACGTCGACGGGGTGGGACGTCGCGTCCCGATCGACGTCCGCACCACCGTGCTCGACGCACTGCGCGACCGCCTCGGGATCACGTCCCCGAAGAAGGGATGCGATCTCGGTCAGTGCGGAGCGTGCACCGTGCTGATCGACGGCCGGCGCACCCTCTCGTGCCTGGCCCTCGCCGCCTCGCACGACGGCGCCGAGATCGTCACCGCCGCCGGACTCGGCGACGGGGAGATGCATCCGCTCCAGGCGCAGTTCATCGAGGACGACGCCTTCCAGTGCGGCTACTGCACCCCCGGCCAGATCTGTTCGGCCGTCGGCATGCTCGACGAGTTCGCCGACGGGGCGCCGAGTCACGTAACGGCCGATCTCGAACAGGCACCCGAACTCGACGACGACGAGATCCGGGAACGCATGAGCGGCAATCTGTGCCGCTGCGCCGCCTATCCCAACATCGTCTCGGCGATCCGCACCGTCGCCACCGGCGACAGCCGAATCGGTGCAGGCGACAGCCGAATCGGTGTCGGCGACAGCCGCCTCGATACGGAGGAGACGCGATGAGCCCCCTCCGCTACGAGCGACCGGCAGATCCCGCCGCCGCCGTCGCCGTCGTGCACGAGACACCGGGTGCGGTCTTCCTCGCGGGCGGCACGAATCTGGTCGACCACCTCAAACTCGGCGTCGCGACCCCCGATCTCCTCGTCGACGTCTCGCATCTTCCGCTCGACGCCGTGGAGGAGACGGCCGACGGGGGAATCCGGGTGGGCGCCAACGTCCGCAACAGCGACCTCGCGGCGCATCCCTTCGTGCGGCGCAACTACCCGGTGCTGTCGCGCGCACTGCTCGCCGGTGCCTCACCCCAGCTCCGGAACACCGCGACCACCGGCGGCAACCTGCTCCAGCGCACGCGGTGCTCGTACTTCCGGGACGTGAGCACCCCCTGCAACAAGCGCGAACCCGGCAGCGGCTGCTCCGCCATCGGCGGATACACCCGCTACCACGCGATCCTCGGCGCCTCGGAGCACTGCGTGGCCACCCATCCGTCCGACATGGCGGTCGCCCTGCTCGCGCTCGACGCCGAAGTCCTGGTCCTCGGCCCGGACGGCGAGCGCGCCATCGCGGTAGAGGACTTCTACCGACTCCCCGGCGACACACCCGAGCGCGACACCGTGCTCGAACGCGACGACCTCATCGTCGGCGTGCAGATCCCCGCGGCGCAGAGTTCGCTGTCCACCTATCGCAAGGTGCGCGACCGGGCGTCCTACGCCTTCGCGTTGGTCTCCGTAGCGGCCGAGATGACCGTTGCGGACGGGACGATCACCGGGTGCCGCATCGCATTCGGTGGGGTCGCACACCGGCCCTGGCGGGCACACCGCGCGGAGGAAGCACTCCTCGGGCAACAACCCTCCGACGAGGTCTTCGCTGCGGCGGCCGAGGCCGAACTCGCCGACGCGAGTCCCCTCGACGGCAACGCCTACAAGATCCCGCTGCTGCGGCGAACCGTGGTGGCGACCCTGCGCGAACTCGACGAACGACGGGAACGAGGTGGATCCGCATGAGCCCCGAGCCGATCCGAGCAGGTGGACGCTCCACCGCGCGCATCGACGGACCGGCGAAGGTCGCCGGGACGGCACCGTACGCCTACGAGCACCCGGTCGACGATCCCGCCTACCTCGTACCGCTCACCTCCACCATCGCCCGTGGACGCGTCGACCGCATCGACACCGCCGCCGCAGAAGCGGTGCCCGGGGTGCTGAAGGTCCTCACTCCCTGGAACGCCCCACGTCTCACCGAAGAGGCCGAGGGCGAGTACTCCGTCCTGCAGACACCCGACGTGCTGTACCGGGGTCAGATCATCGGCGCGGTCGTCGCGGAGAGCTTCGAGATCGCCCGGGAGGCATGCTCGCTCCTGAAAGTCGAGTACAGCGAGGAACCGCACGACGCGCTCTTCCGCGCCGACCATCCCGACGCGTACACACCCGAGACCGTCAACGGCGGCTACGAACCCGACACCGAGCGAGGCGACGTCGACGCGGCGTTCGCCCGCGCCGAGACGGTGATCGATCAGTGGTACTCCACCCCTGAGGAACACAACAATCCACTCGAACCGCACACCGTGGTCGCGATCTGGCGGAACGACGTCGTGCCGTCGAACAGTGAGACCGACGGATACACTCTGACGCTGTACACCTCGACGCAACATCCGCACGGTGTCGTCGAGACCCTCGCGCCGGTCTTCGGTCTCGACGCGGCCCGGATGCGGGTGGTCTGTCCGTACATCGGTGGGGGATTCGGTTCCAAGGGCGGTCCTCACGCGCACGACGTCCTCGGTGGACTCGCGGCGCGGGCCCTGGCCGGGAAAGCGATCAAGTTCGCGGTCTCCCGACCAGACATGTTCGGTTACGTCGGGTACCGCGCTCCGACCGCCTCGCACATCCGGCTCGCGGCCGACAGTGACGGCAAGCTCACCGGTCTCGTGCACGAGGCGTTCGCCCAGTCGTCCCGGGTCACCGAATTCGTCGAACAGGCGGGGGTGCCGCTGCGCAATCTCTACGACGTCGCCAACGCCCGCACGTCGCATCGCGCGATCACTCTCGACGTGCCGGCGCCGTTCTGGATGCGCGCGCCAGGTGAAGCGCCGGGCATGTTCGCCGGCGAGGTCGCGATGGACGAGCTCGCCGCCGAACTCGGGATCGACCCGATCGAACTGCGCATCCGCAACGAACCCGAGTCCGATCCGGAGACGGGGAAGCCGTGGTCGTCGCGCCGGCTCGTCGAATGCCTCCGCGGAGGAGCACAGCGATTCGGGTGGGATCCGTCCGACCGCGAACCCGGCACCCGGCGGCAGGGCAACACCCTGATCGGTACCGGCATGGCGGTCGCGACCTATCCCCACATGGTCAATCCCGGCTCGGAAGCCCAGATCCGGTATCTCGGGGAGGGGCGCTACTCCGTCCGCATCGGAGCCACCGACCTCGGTACGGGTGCGTGGACGGCCCTGACCCTCATCGCCGCCGACGCACTCGGATGCCGACCGGAGGACGTCGACCTCGAGATCGGCGACAGCGCACTGCCCAACGGCACGGTGGCCGGCGGATCGTCGGGCACCTCGTCCTGGGGAACCGCGATCGTCACGGCCGCAGAACAATTCGGTAAACGCTTCGGCGACGATCCGCCGGTGGGTGCCGAACTGTCCGCGTCGGCAGCCGAGAACCGCGAACTCGAGCACTACACCGCGCAGTCCTTCGGTGTGCACTTCGCCGAGGTGCACGTCGACGCCGACACCGGCGAGATTCGGGTGCCCCGGATGTTCGGTCTGTTCTCCGTGGGACGGGTGATCAATCCGCGAACCGCGCGTTCGCAGGTCATCGGCGGGATGTCCTTCGGGATCTCGATGGCGCTCTTCGAGGAGAGCATCCGCGACGCGCGTTTCGGGCACGTCGTCAACCACGATCTGTCCGAATACCACGTGCCGACACACGCTGACATCCGCCGGGTCGAAGCGGATTGGCTCGATGACGAGGACCTGCATGCGACACCCATGGGGTCGCGGGGGATCGGTGAGATCGGGATCGTGGGCAGCGCCGCGGCGGTCGTCAACGCCCTGTGGCACGCGACCGGAGTGCGGATCCGGAACCTACCGGCCCGCCTCGACGACCTACTGCCCGGACTGCCCTGACGCGTCGGACCGGTGACAGACCAGCAGCCAGCGATTGGTGCCGGCCTGTCGCCGGTACCGCAGCTCGTCGAGCGCGGCGAGGGCGATGGCGAGTCCTCGACCGCGCTCGGCGAGGGCATCCGGGAGTTCGACCGAACGCAGATCCACACGTGCCGGGGCCCCGTCGTCGATGAATACTGCTTCGAGACGATCCGGGTGGAGCTCCAGCGTCAGCGTCACCGAGACAGCTTGTCCCCGGCCGGCGTGCTCGATGATGTTCGCGGCGATCTCCGCGACCGCGATCTCGAACTGCACGCGGTCGGACTCGTCGAGTTCCTCGGCGGCGAACATCTCCGCGACCAGATCCATGATCCGGTCGAGGGTGCCCTCGCTCGTCGGGGCGGACAACTCCCACCGGCAGGGCGCCCCGTCGGACGGCTGCGCGTCGGACGGGGCGTCAGTCGCCATCGAAGGCCGCGTCCGCGGAGTCGTGGGTCGCCAGGACCCGATCGAGGCGGGTCAGCGCGAGCACGCTCTGCACCTGCGCCGTGGGCGAGGCGATCCGCAGGTCGCCGCCGGCCTGCCGCGCCGCCTTCAATCCGGACACGAGTGCGCCGAGCCCGGACGAGTCGATGAACTCGGTCGTGCTGAGGTCGACGACGAGCCGATGGGATCCGTTCTCGACGAGATCGCGCAACTGCTCGCGAAGACGTGGCGCCGCAACCATGTTCAGACGACCGGTGGGTTGCACGACGGTACTCGTTCCGACCGTGCGGGTTTCGTAATGGCTCATCGAACTCCTTCGTTCTCGGGTCCACGGTAGCGAGCCGCGCCGATCACCACCGACAGAATCAACAGGTCGAAGACGACCCAGACGAGGTTCGCGGTCACGCCGAGAACCGAGATGTCGCCGAGGAACAACCGCACCGCGCCGACGACCGCCGCCACGACCAGCAGTGCCATGACGAGCAGTTGCTGACGGAACAGATACCAGGGGACGCCCTCGCCGCCCTGGCGTGTCTTCGGGGTGACCGCGAAATCGAGCGGTTTGTCGAAGTACACGTTGAGGAAGGCCGTCCAGCATGCCTTGATCCACACCGGGAACAGCGCGAGGCTGTACTGCTGGCCGCGCCAGGTCGGCGTGCCGCGGCCGACGACGAAGAACAGCAGCTGACTGAGGATCAGGAACGGGACGAGCCGCGCGAAGAAGTCGAGACTGTAGGCTTCCACCGGCAGGATCCCGAAGACGAGATAGATCATCGGCGCCGCGAAATAGGCGAGGGCCGCGAAACCGGAGAGATAGCTCCACATCGTCGCCCAGTACATGAGGCGCTGCGCGAGGGTCATGCCCTTCTGGACGAGCGGATTCTCCCGCAGCATCACCTGGATCGTGCCCTGCGCCCACCGGAGTCGCTGCGTGACCATCGTCTTCGGATCCTCCGGTGCCAGTCCGTAGGCGAGGATCTCGTGGTGGTAGACGGACTTCCAACCCGCGCCGTGCAGACGCATGGAGGTGGCCATGTCCTCGGTCACGGAGATCGTGGCCAACGCGAGCATCGGCTCGGCCTCCTCGGCGCGGTCGACGTCGACGGCCCGGATCATCGCCCGGATCGATTCGAGCGCGCCGAGCGGCGACCATTCGCGGTCGGCGAGGCGGTCGAGCACGGTCTCGTCGATGGTGAGCGCGTCGGTGCCGTGCGCGTCGAGGGCGGCGATCTCCTCGAGATCGGCTCGGATACCACCGAAGTCGGCATCGACGATGCTGCGCGCGGCGGCGTCGACCGCCTGCTGGAAGCGGAAGGTGACGTCGGCGAGCGCCGCGCCGGCCCGCCGTTCGCCGCGTGCTGTACGCACGGCCTGTCGCACCGAATCCAGTGCCGCGGCGACGTCGGGCTGGTCGGCGGGCACCTTCCGGCGTGCGCGGTCGACCACCTCTCCTGCGGTGCGCAGGGTGCGTTCGACTCCGTCTTCGACGGCTTGGACGTAACCGGTCAGGCCGAGCTGCATGAGCGCTTCGCGTCGGAGGATTGCGTTGGACCCGCAGAAGAAGGCGGCGTTCCAGCCGTCCTTGCCCTGCTGGATCGGGCCGTAGAACAGCGGGGCCTGGCTGCCGAGCGGGTCGGACTCGGGAACGTTGGTGAAGTACTGCGGTGTCTGGACCAGGGCGGTGCGGTCGTCGGTGAAATATCCGAGTGTGCGGTCGAGGATCTCGGGTTCGGGCACCTGGTCGGCGTCGAGGATGAGCAGGAACTCGCCGTCCGAATGCAGCAGCGCGTTGATCAGGTTGCCCGCTTTGGCATGGCGTGGCTTGTTCGTCCAGCTCGCCGCCCGCGTCATGTAGTCGACGCCGAGTTCGGCGGCGGCTGCGGCGAGTTCGGGCCGGGATCCGTCGTCGAGGATCCACGTCCGGTGCGGATACCGGATACGCTTCGCTGCCGCGGCGGTCCGCAACACCAGATCGACCGGTTCGTTGTAGGTGGTGATGAAGACGTCGACCGTCATCCCCTCCGGCGCTGCGGGTGGTTCGGGCCGTCTCCTCAGCCGCCACATCGTCAATGCGAAGAGCAACGAGTCGATCAGGCTGTAGGTCTCGGCCAGCACCAGCGGAACCGCGATCCACCAGGCATCCCAGTTCACCGAGAACAGCCAACGCCAGACGATGTAGTTCAGGCCGACGACGACCGTGAGGACGATGAGGACACGCAGGAACGGTGACGGGTAGCCCTCCTTCGTGACGGCCTTCACGACATCTCGTTCCGTCGTATCGCAACGACCGTGACGTCGTCGAGCGGAGGTTCGTTCACCGTCAGGGCACGTGCTGCGGCCACCAGCGCCTCCGGGGTCGGATGGCCGGAGACGAAACGGCACAGTGCCGCCGGGTCGCTGTTCTCGTCGAGCAGGTCGAGCAGTCCGTCCGAGCAGACCACCAGCATGTCGCCGGGAGCGAGGTGCGCGGTCTCCGATGTCCATGTGGTGGCGGGGAACACTCCGAGCGGGGGACCGTCGCCCTCGAGGGGTTCGACCCCGCCGTCCGCGCGACGGATCGCCGCGAGTCCGTGCCCCGCATCGGCGTGGTCGACGTCTCCCGTGGAGAACTCGATCGCAGCGACGAAGGAGGTGGCGAACGTTCCCGTGTGCTCGAAGTCGTCGGCGAGGTGCTCGGCGCCGAGGGTCAGCGCCATCCCGGTGTCGAGGACGCCGACCGGACGACGTCCGAAGCGCTCGAGCACCCGGCCGGCACCGCGCAACGAGGAACGCACGCCCGACGCCAGGATCGCCGCGCCGAGGCCCTTTCCCATCACGTCGGCGACGGAGATCACGACGCCCTCACGGAGCCGGTAGTGGTCGTAGAAGTCGCCACCCACCACGAAGGCGGGCAGGCAGACGGTGGCGATCTCGTAGCCCGGAAGGTCGGATAGCGGCCGGGGGAGGAGCTGCTTCTGGATCTCGGCGGCGCGGTCGAGTTCGTCGGACCGGTCGAGTTCGCGCTGGGTCCATTCGGCCAGCTCCGCGAAGGTGTCGAGCTGATCCGGGTCGAGGTTCCTCTCCTCGGTGTCGTAGATGCAGAAGGTGCCCACGGGATGACCGGCCGGACCGAACAGGGGGTAACCCGCGTAGAACCGGATCCCACCCTCACCACCGATACCGGGGATGTCCATGAAGGCGGGATCGGTTGAGGCGTCGGGAAGGACGAGTGCGGGGTCGTCCGGCCGCTCGTACGCGCGCGCGATGGTGGTGCGGCACACCGTCCTCTCGCGAGGAACTTCGGAGAGTTCGAGTCCGAGGATCGACTTGAACCACTGCCGGTCGTGGTCCATCAGCGACACCGACGCCATGGGGACGCCGAACACGCGGCACGCCATGCGGGTGATCTTGTCGAAGCGCTCCTCGTGAGGGGTGTCGAGCAGCTCGAGTCGCTCGACGTCGCGCATGCGCTCGTCCTCGAGATGGTCGGGGAGCAGCGACGCCTCGGATGTCATCGTGCGGTGTGTCTCCTGTGCAGAGCGTCGTCCAGGGCCGCCGCGCACTCGGCCGTGCTGGTCAGGCGCCAGTCGGTTTCCTTGTTGTGATGGAACCACACGAACGTCGTCACCGCGGGGTGACTGTCCAAGTAACCCACCAGATCCCGGATCCAGTCCGGCTTCGACCCACCGGCCTCCGCGCTCGCGACCTCGGTGACCGCGACGGGACGACCCGGGGCGATCCGGCCGAGCTCGTCGAAGGTCGGTCCGAACAGATCTTCGGGGGACTGCCAGCGACTCCACGGCCGGGTGGTGCCCCAGTTGTAACCGTCGACCCCGACGACGTCGACGTGGTCGTCACCGGGATACAGGGGTGCGATGGGACTGCTGCCCTCGTGCGGGACGTTGACCGTCCAGATCCAGCGCACGTTGTCGACCCCCTTGGAAGCGAACAGTTCGTGCACGTGTCGCCACGCCGCGACGTAGGTCTCCGGTGGGGTGCCGCCGGCGGGACCCCAGGGATACCAGTCCCCGTTCGGCTCGTGTGCGAAGCGCAGGTACACCGTCCCGCCCCAGGCGGTGAGTTCGTCCGCCCACCGGTAGAGATGGTCGTCGTGGATCCCGGCGGCGATGTCGGCCATCGTGATCGACGTCCGGTCGTACGTCCCGTCGCCACGCTGCAGCCACGGTTCCCACGTGACGATCGGGTCGGCTCCCGAGGCGCGCACGATGTCGAGGGCCCCGACGGGTGGTGGGGAGAGGAAGTCGACGAACCACAGCACCGCGCCGGGTGCGGTGCCGACCGCCTCGGTGACCGCGCGGTACTCGTCGACGGCCACCGGGCCGCCCGGGGTGCTGATGCCGAAGCGGGGACACGCGGTGCTCGTCTCGTCGAGCGGGGCGGAGATCGGTTCGCACTCACGGCGCGAGTCGCAGGCGGCGCACAGGGACAGTGCCAGCAGTGCGGCGAGCATCGCGCGAACCGGGTGCACGAGGAGTCATTCTTCCCGCCCGGAGCTCCCCGCGCAGGCCCTTCGGAGGGTGTTCTCGCGGTGACCTCGCGAAGTTGTCGGTGGTGCCCGCCACACTGTGCTCGAGGTCTCTCTCGGACGCGCTGCGGCGACACGCCGAGACACGCCCGAAACGCCGTGGAGGGAGGGGCGCGACCTGGGAATATCACCTTTGTAAGTCACAACATCCTGGGTTCTGTGTATCCGACGGACACAAGGTGTAGTGTCTAGACCGCTGGAGGGCCACAAGTGCCGACGATCTCTCGGGGAAGCGGGATCGGACGGATGAGTGGGCTTCCGGGTAACGCACAGCAGTCAGTCGTCAGGCCGCCCACGGCCGTCGGAAAAGGGGCATTCATGAACATCACCGTCTATACCAAGCCTGCCTGCGTCCAGTGCACCGCCACCTACCGCGCCCTCGACAAGGCCGGCATCGAGTACGACGTCGTCGACATCAGTGAGAACCCCGAGGCCCGCGACTACGTCATGGCGCTGGGATACCTCCAGGCGCCTGTCGTCGTCGCCGGCGACGATCACTGGTCGGGCTTCCGCCCCGATCGCATCAAGGCGCTTACCGTCGCTGCCTGAGCCTGAGCCTGGGCCGCGTTCGCCGCGGCCCGATCGTCGTCGTCTCCGGGCGGACGTGTTCTTCCGTGTCCGCCCGGGCCGGTCTTCGCAATCGAATGAAGAGTGGTGACTACCGATGGCTTCGCTGGGGTCGATCCCGGGGACATCGCTGGTGTACTTCTCGAGTACATCCGAGAACACCCACCGATTCGTGCAGAAACTCGGGATTCCGGCCAGCCGTATCCCATTGCACGATCGTGAGGGGAATTTCGAGGTCCACGATCCGTACGTGCTGATCGTGCCGACCTACGGTGGCGGGACGACCGCCACGGGCCGTGATACCCGCTACGTTCCCAGGCAGGTCATCCGATTCCTCAACAACGAGCACAATCGGGGCCTGATCCGCGGTGTCATCGCGGCGGGTAACACCAACTTCGGCGACTCGTACTGTTTCGCGGGAGACATCGTCTCGCGCAAGTGCGAGGTGCCGTATCTGTACCGGTTCGAGTTGATGGGCACGACCGACGACGTCGAGCGTGTCCGCGACGGTCTCGCCCGATTCTGGGAGTCCGTGCTCCAGAACGCCTGAGCCACATCCGTATCCGTATTCGACGCGCGTCGCGGACGTGACTGCGCGGCCGTTTCCTAACTCCGACAAGTGGGGACAGCACTGTGACCATTACCGATCCCGCTCCCGCCACGAGCGCACACCTCGACGATTCGCTCAAGGATCTCGACTACCACGCGCTCAACGCGATGTTGAATCTGTACGGCCCCAACGGCGAGATCCAGTTCGACAAGGATGTGGCCGCCGCCCGTCAGTACTTCCTGCAGCACGTCAACCAGAACACGGTCTTTTTCCACAACCTCGACGAGAAGCTCGACTACCTCGTCGAGGAGAACTACTACGAGCCCGAGGTGCTCGAGAAGTATTCGCGCGCATTCGTCAAATCGCTGTTCGAGCACGCATATTCGAAGAAGTTCCGGTTCCCGACCTTCCTCGGTGCGTTCAAGTACTACACCTCGTACACGCTCAAGACGTTCGACGGCAAGCGCTACCTCGAGCGTTTCGAGGACCGTGTGTGCATGGTCGCGCTGACGCTCGCCGACGGCGACGAGATCCTCGCCCGGCACCTCGTCGACGAGATCATCTCGGGTCGTTTCCAGCCGGCCACCCCGACCTTCCTCAACTCGGGCAAGAAGCAGCGCGGCGAGCCCGTCTCGTGCTTTCCCGCCGGTACGCTCATCGACACGATCGACGGGCAGCGGGCTATCGAGACCCTGCAGGCGGGGGATCTGGTCCTGTCGCACGACGGGGCGTACCACGCGGTCGAGGAGCTGATCGAGAACACGAATGATCAAGCCTTGGTGTCGATTTCGCACTTCGGGCACAAAGAGCCGATTCGGTGCACTCCGGAGCATCCTATCCTGGTGTGGACCGAGCGTGATGTCGAGACCTTGATCGACGGCGATGGAGCGGATCCCTTCAACGGTTTCGTATGGCTCGCTGCCCAGGACGTGCGCCCGACCGACTTCATTGTCACCGCGGCGCCGTTGGGTGAGCGCGACAAGCGCGTTTTCGACCTCATGGACCATGTTGGTAATGGACTGTACGAAGAGGTCGATGGTCTGATTCGTAAGGTGAACGTTGATGCCAAGCAGCGTCACAGTCAGCGCTTCGTCGGTGTCAACCGATACGTCGAGGAATCGTACGAGTTCGGACTGATTCTCGGCTGGTATGTTGCCGAGGGCTACGTATCCAAGCGTGCGGGTGTCGACGGTGTGCAACCCAATGGTGTTCACTTCACTCTCGGTGCACACGAGGTCGAGTACCAGGCAGATCTGGCGGCGGCGTTCAAGCAAGTATTCGGCGTCGAACTCTCTCAGTCCACCAACCAGTCGGACCACTCGACCAAGATGGGTTGCAACAGCAAGGTGGTGGCGTCATTGCTGCTGTCGCTTGCCGGGACCGGTTACAGTACGAAACGCCTGACGCGCGATGTCATGACTGCCGATGAAGAGTTTCAGCGCGGTCTGCTTGCGGGCTTGTTCAGGGGCGACGGCTGCAGCACCAATGGCGGCATGATCCTCGATCTCGTCAATCCGGAACTGGTGGATCAGGTGCAGTTGATCCTGCGCCGCCTGGGCATCGTGTCGGTTGTTCGCCAGTACATCAACCAGGCGGGCAATGTGACGGGCCATGTGTTCGTCCCCGGGGTGCCCGGTACCAACGAAGACTTCATCTTCGACGTCGGCAAGAACCTGCACAACTATGTCGGGCGGAAGGGCGCCAAGCGCACGACCTATCAGGTGGCGCACGGGCGTCATGTCTACGGAATCCGTGAGATCGCGAAGATCGACGAGACGCCGAGCAAGGTGTACAACCTGCACGTCGAGGGCACACATACCTATACGATTCGCGGCGCTGTGGTGCACAATTGCTTCCTGCTCCGCATCGAGGACAACATGGAGTCGATCGGCCGCTCCATCAACTCCGCACTGCAGCTGTCCAAGCGCGGTGGCGGTGTCGCCTTGCTGCTCAGCAACATTCGTGAGCACGGCGCTCCGATCAAGAAGATCGAGAACCAGTCCTCCGGCGTCATCCCGATCATGAAGCTGCTCGAGGACTCCTTCTCCTACGCCAACCAGCTCGGTGCCCGTCAGGGTGCCGGTGCGGTCTACCTGCACGCGCACCACCCCGACATCTACCGCTTCCTCGACACCAAGCGCGAGAACGCCGACGAGAAGATCCGCATCAAGACCCTCTCGCTGGGCGTCGTCATCCCCGACATCACCTTCGAGCTGGCGAAGAAGAACGAGGACATGTACCTGTTCTCGCCGTACGACGTCGAGCGCGTCTACGGCAAGCCCTTCGCCGACATCGACGTCACCGAGAAGTACTACGAGATGGTCGACGACAAGCGCATCCGCAAGTCGAAGATCAAGGCGCGCGAGTTCTTCCAGACCGTCGCCGAGCTGCAGTTCGAGTCGGGCTACCCCTACGTCATGTTCGAGGACACGGTGAACCGGGCCAACCCGATCGCCGGCAAGATTACGCACTCGAACCTGTGCTCGGAGATCCTGCAGGTCTCGACTCCCTCGGAGTTCAACGACGACCTGTCCTACAGTCATGTAGGCAAGGACATCTCGTGCAACCTCGGCTCGCTGAACATCGCGAAGACGATGGACTCGCCCGACTTCGCGCAGACCATCGAGGTCGCCATCCGCGGCCTGACGGCCGTCTCCGACCAGACGACGATCTCGTCGGTGCCGTCGATCGAGCGGGGCAACAACGAATCCCACGCCATCGGCCTCGGCCAGATGAACCTGCACGGCTTCCTCGCCCGCGAGCACATCTTCTACGGGTCCGAAGAAGGCGTCGACTTCACGAACATCTACTTCTACACCGTGCTGTTCCACGCCCTGCGTGCGTCGAACAAGATCGCGATCGAGCGCGGCTCGTACTTCAAGGGCTTCCCGGAGTCGAAGTACGCCTCGGGTGAGTTCTTCGACAAGTACACCGATCAGGTGTGGGAGCCGGCCACCGAGCGGGTCCGTCAGCTGTTCGCCGAGTCGGACATCGCGATCCCCACGCAGCAGGACTGGCGCGAGCTGAAGGAGTCCGTGCAGAAGCACGGCATCTACAACCAGAACCTGCAGGCGGTTCCGCCCACCGGTTCGATCTCGTACATCAACCACTCGACGAGCTCGATCCACCCGGTCGCGTCGAAGATCGAGATCCGCAAGGAGGGCAAGATCGGGCGTGTCTACTACCCGGCGCCCTACATGACGAACGAGAATCTCGAGTACTTCCAGGATGCCTACGAGATCGGCTACGAGAAGATCATCGACACCTACGCTGCTGCGACGCAGCACGTCGACCAGGGGCTGTCGCTGACGCTGTTCTTCAAGGACACCGTCACCACCCGCGACGTGAACAAGGCGCAGATCTACGCGTGGCGCAAGGGAATCAAGACCCTGTACTACATCCGCCTGCGGCAGATGGCGCTCGAGGGCACCGAGGTGGAGGGTTGCGTCTCCTGCATGTTGTGACCCTGCTCCACGACAGTCTTTGCATCAGCACACAATTCAGGTAGGTAACCGATGACTGCAGCAGCACACTCGCCGGCCGACGGCGTGCGCGTCAAACTCATCGATCGCGTCTCCGCGATCAACTGGAACCGCGTCCCCGACGACAAGGACGCCGAGGTCTGGGATCGTCTCACCGGCAACTTCTGGCTCCCGGAGAAGGTGCCGGTCTCCAACGACATCCAGTCGTGGGGCACGCTCACCGAGTACGAGCAGGAACTGACGATGCGGGTCTTCACGGGCCTGACGCTGCTCGACACCATCCAGGGCACGGTCGGCGCGGTCTCGCTCATCCCCGATGCGGTGACCCCGCACGAGGAAGCGGTGCTGACGAACATCGCGTTCATGGAGTCGGTGCATGCGAAGAGCTACTCGCAGATCTTCTCGACGCTGTGCTCGAGCCGCCAGATCGACGACGCCTTCCGCTGGTCGGAGGAGAACGAGCACCTGCAGCGCAAGGCGCAGATCATCCTCGACTACTACAAGGGCGACGACCCGCTCAAGCGCAAGGCCGCCTCGACGCTGCTCGAGTCGTTCCTGTTCTACTCGGGCTTCTACCTGCCGATGTACTGGTCGTCGCGGGCCAAGCTCACCAACACCGCCGACATGATCCGCCTGATCATTCGCGACGAGGCCGTCCACGGCTACTACATCGGCTACAAGTACCAGCGCGGGCTCGAGACGATCACGCAGGCCGAGCGCGACGAGCTCAAGGACTGGGTCTTCGAACTGCTCTTCGAGCTGTACGACAACGAGACCCACTACACGGCCGACCTCTACGACCAGGTCGGGCTCACCGAGGACGTCAAGAAGTTCCTGCGCTACAACGCGAACAAGGCGCTGATGAACCTCGGTTACGAGGCGCTGTTCCCGAAGGACGAGACGGACGTCAACCCGGCCATCCTGTCGGCGTTGTCGCCGAACGCCGACGAGAACCACGACTTCTTCTCGGGCTCCGGCAGCTCCTACGTGATCGGCAAGGCCGTCGTCACAGAAGACGACGACTGGGACTTCTGACGTAGACGTTCTCTGTCACCGGCCCGAACGCATCGATCCCGTACACCGGCGCAGCAGCGCCCGTGTGCGGGATCGCGTGCTTTTCGCGGCCCGGCCCGTCCCCGATAGCATCGCTCCTCGTGACCGAGACAAGAGAAGCGTCGGGCTCGCCTCGGCCGGTGACAATCGAACGCGTGCCGTCGGGCGGGCGGGCAGTCGAGCAGCGGACCCGTCTGTGGGCGGTGCTCGCCGCCGTCGTGGGGATCGTCGCATCCATCGCGATGCCGTTCCTGCCCGTGACGCAGACCACTGCGACCATCGACTGGCCGCAGAGCGAGAGCAACGCAGGCATCTCGGCGCCGTTGGTGTCCTACGCACCGGTCGATCTCGACGCCACGATCGAGTGCCGGTCCGTGCGCGACGCGCTGCCGGACGGCGGCACCGTCTTCTCCACACTTCCCGCAGGAGCTCCCGACCGTGAACGCTACGGGCTGATCGCCCGTGTCCGGCCGGCCGGTGACGACGGGCCGGCGGTGTTCGAGGTGATCTCCCGCAACACACTGCTCGCCTCCGCGCCGGTGGACGACCTGGCCGGGGACTGCTCGGTCACCCTGTCCTCGAACTCGGAACGCACCGTCGCCACGATCACCGGCTCGGCCGCGGCGTCAGGGGAGCGGACCTTCGACCGAGACCTGCGGCCCCAGCTCGTCGGCATCTTCACCGACCTGCCCGGTCCCGCACTCGACGGTGTCTCGGTCACCGCGACCGTCGACACCCGCTTCACGACGTCTCCGACGGTGCTGAAGATCGTCGCGATGATCGTCGCGGTGGTCGCCACGGCACTGGCGTTGTGGACGCTGGCCCGGCTCGACCGCGCCGACGGTCGTCGCCACCGCCGCCTGTTGCCGGCGTCGTGGTGGTCGTTCACCCGCATCGACGCGCTGGTCGTCGGAACGCTGCTCGTCTGGCACGTCATCGGGGCGAACACCGCCGACGACGGTTACCAGCTCGGAATGGCTCGCGCCGCGGGCGCGGCCGGGTACATGGCGAACTACTTCCGGTGGTTCGGTGTGCCCGAGGCACCCTTCGGCACTCCCTTCTACGACGTCCTCGCCCTGATGACCCAGGTCTCGACGGCGAGCATCTGGATGCGGCTACCGGCACTGACCGCCGGAATCCTGTGCTGGTGGGTGCTCAGCCGCGAGGTCGCTCCACGTCTCGGCGTCGCACTGCGTCGCAACCGGCTTCCGCTGTGGACCGGGGCGCTGGTGTTCCTGGCGTTCTGGCTGCCGCTCAACAACGGACTGCGCCCGGAACCGATCGTCGCGACGGGCGTCGTGCTCACCTGGTGCTCGGTCGAACGCGCGATCGCCACCCGGCGTCTGCTGCCCGCGGCGGCCGCGATCCTCGTCGCCGCGCTCACCGTGACCGCGGGACCGTCGGGCATCATCTGTTTCGCTGCGCTGATCGCCGGTGCCCGCCCGATCGCCCGCATCCTCCATCGGCGTGCGCAGACCCTGGGATGGCTGCCGGTACTTACGCCGATGCTCGCGGCCGGACTGGTGATCCTGGTGCCGGTCTTCGCCGACCAGACCCTCGCGGCGGTGCTGGAGATGCAGCACGTGCACGGCGTCGGTCCGAACGTGCCGTGGTTCCAGGAGTATCTGCGCTACCAGTACCTGCTGCAGATCACCGTGGACGGCTCGCTGGCCCGCAGGTTCGCGGTCTTCACCCTGGTGTTGTGCCTGGCGGTGGCGATCGTGGCGATGCTGCGCCGCGGTGGGCACATCCCCGGCACCGCGCAGGGACCGTCCCGCCGCATCGTCGGCATCACCCTCGGCGCGCTGGTGCTGATGATGTTCGCGCCCACCAAGTGGACCCACCACTTCGGTATCTACGCCGGTCTGGCCGCCGCGGTGGCGATGCTCGCCGCCGTGGCCACCGGACCCGCGGTGTTGCGTTCGCGACGCAACCGCGCCCTGTTCGCCGCGGCGGTGTCGTTCGTGGTGACCATGTCGTTCATCGGCCCCAACGGCTGGTGGTACGTCTCGAGCTACGGGGTCCCGTGGTGGGACAAGCCGCCGTCGGTCGCCGGATTCGGTTTCTCCACCGTCTTCTTCGCCGTGACGGTCGTCGCATTGCTGCTGGCCGCGTGGTGGCACATCCACCCCGTCGCCTCCACCCGCACCGACACCCCGTCGCGGTTGTGGGCGGTGCCGCCGTTGACCGTCGCCGCCGCGGTGATGGTGCTGTTCGAGGTGCTGTCACTGGCCAAGGGCGCGATCTCGCAGTACCCGGGCTATTCGGTGGCACGGTCCAACGTCGACACGCTCACCGGCAACTCGTGTGCGCTCGCGAACGACGTGCTGCTCGAAACGGATCCGAACGCCTCGGTGCTCACCCCCATCGGCGCCGACGCGGCCTCCGCTCTCGATGCCGGGGGAGGGGACGGGTTCACGCCGGGTGGTGTCGCGCTCGATCTGACCCCGGACGACGACTCGGCCTCGGCCGGCACCGCCAACACCGTCGACACGAACGACGACCAGAGCTCGTCCGGCGGTACCGGTGGCACCGGCGGCGGTACCGGCAGAGTCGGAATCAACGGCAGCACCGTCGCATTGCCGTTCGGCCTCGATCCGGTGACCACGCCGGTGCTGGGCAGCCACGGATCGTCCCTCGGCGACGTCACGAGCGCCTGGTTCCGGCTGCCCGAGCCCGACGCGACCGGATCGCGTGGGGATCTCGTCACGATCGCCGCGGCCGGCCGGATCTTCTCCGTCGACGCCGACGGCACCGAAACCTACGGTCAGCGACTCGAACTCGAATACGGAACCACCGCTGCCGACGGCCGCGTGACCGCGCTGGGACGGGCGTTGCCGATCGACATCGGTCCGTCGCCCTCGTGGAGGAATCTGCGTGTCCCGATGGACACGCTGCCGGCCGAGGTCGACGCGGTGCGGATCGTCGCCTCCGACAACGATCTCGCGCCCGAACAGTGGCTGGCGTTCACCCCGCCGCGCGTGCCGCAGACGCAGACTTTGCAGCAGGTCGTCGGGAGCGACACACCGGTCCTGCTGGACTGGGCTGTCGGTCTCAATTTCCCGTGCCAGCGGCAGATGGTGCACCGCAACGGCATCGCCGAGATCCCCGAGTACCGGATCCTGCCGGACCGGATCGGTGCTATCTCCACGGATCTGTGGCAGGACCACAACGGTGGCGGTCCTCTCGGCTGGACCGACCAGCTGTTGCGGGCCCGCACGATCCCGTCGTATCTCGATCACGACTGGGACCGCGACTGGGGAGCGATCGAGCAGTACACACCGATCGATCCGTCGACGGAGACCGCGGAACTCGACACCGCCACGGTCACGCGCAGCGGTCTGTGGAGCCCGGGTCCGATCAACACTGCCTACTGACGGAACCAGGCCTCCGCACGCCCGGCGAGGGCCTTCCCGAGCCGCAGACGCGACGTCTCGGTGAGTGGCTCGGGGAGGTCGTCCGGCACGAACCACGCCACCTCGAGGTTCTCGTCGTCGGCAACGCGTGCGTCCCCGCCGGTCGCGCGGAGCAGGAAGCACACGTCGAGGTACTGCGCGACGTCGCCGTTGGGATAGGTGATGGGTGCGGTGACGTCGACGCTCGTCAGCCGCACGATCTCGGCGGCGACACCCGTCTCCTCGAGCACCTCCCGGACCGCGGCGACAGCCGGTTCCTCGCCGGGTTCGAGGATGCCGGACACCACGGCCCACATGCCGTTGTCGGCGCGGCGGGTGAGCAGGACGCGGTCGTCGTCGTCCGTGACTATCGCGCTCACCCCCGGCAGCCACAGGGGTGCGGTTCCTACGTGTGAGCGGAGCTGGACGACGAAATCGGGTATCGGCACGCCCTCGTTTCTATACCGGCAGGCGTGCTGCCGCCGGTCGAGCCGGCGATCAGTTCGAATATCCGTTGAGGGTGTGCGTCAGGTCGGTGAGGATCGCCCGCGCGGCGACCGGTCCGGGGGTCGACCACACGTCGTCGGTCACGGAGAACAGACGGTTGTCGCGCACGGCCCCGAGGTCGAGCCACTCGTCGGTCTGCATGTAGTCCTTGCCGGCCTCGAGCCCGTCCTCACCGGCGAAACGGACGAAGATCACATCGCCGTCCGCCGGGGCAGGGTCCTCCGTGTCGACGGCCTGCCACGGTTGTCCGTCGACGACCGCGAACCGCTGGGCCGGGGGCCGGGCAGCGCCGACGTCGCCGAGCACCTGCCCCGCGAACGACGCGGTGCCCTCCACGGTCGGGCCGTCGGCCGTGAACCGGACGATCGACGCCTGCGTCTGGGACGACACGAGCTCGCGGCCCAGATCGCGCGCGGCCGTCGCGTAGTCGTCGAGCACGCGACGTGCGGCCTCCGTGCGCCCGAGCGCCTCACCGACCCGGACGAACTGTTCCCTCCAGAAGACGGGATCGGACCCGACCAGCACGGTGGGTGCGATGCCGCTGAGGGAGGCGTAGACGTCCGGGGCGGTGGAGGAGCCGAGGATCATATCCGGCTGTGCGCGCTCGATCGCCGCGACGTCCGGGTTGCCCGCGGCACCCACGGGCGGGAGTTCGCCGATCCCGTGACCGAGATATTCCGGCCGGCCGGTGAGCTCGGCGCTCGCTCCCACGACGCGCTCCCACAGCCCCAGGGCGCACACCGCGTCGAGCGCCGCGGGGTCGAGGACGACGATCCGCTGCGGGTCGGCGGGCACATCCGACCGGCCTGCGGTGTGCAGGACCGGCCGGGTGCCGGTGGTGGGCTGTCCCGGATCGAGCGGGGAGGGGAGTGCGCACGCGGTCGACGTGTCCCGGTCGATGCCCACGACCGACGCACCGGCGATGCGGGTCGTGGTGCGCACGATCTCCGATGCGTCGTCGTCGGGAGGTGTGGAGCATCCGGCCAGGGCTGTCGTCACCGCAGCGACGGCTGCGACGAGCACTGCTCGTGACCGGTGCACGGAAAACACGTCGGACCAACTCCTGTAGGACGCTGCTCGGATCGGACGGCTCAGGCTATCCGGTCGTGTGACGGTCGACGCCGAAGGTGTCCGCGAGGTCGTCGAGGATGCGGTGCGCACCCTGGATGCTCACCGGCATCATCCACACGCTGTCGTCGACCTCGACCTTCCGTCCCTGCAGGTTCTCCCACAACGGATTGGTGACGAAGGGTTCGGCCGCCGCCTGCGCCTTGCCGTCGCCGAGGTCGTAGGTGGTGACGAAGATGACGTCCGCCTCGGCCTCGGTGATCAGTTCGGGGCTGATGGCGTTCATGATGCTCGACGGATCCGACGGATCGGGACCCTGGCTCGCGGGGCGGGCGAGACCGGCGTCCTCGAGCACGATGCCGCTGAACGAGGTGGTGCGGTACAGCCGGGCCGTCGGTTCACCGGCGAAGCGGACGATCGAGATCGTCGGGTTGCCGGCCTTTTCGTTGATGTCCGCACCGATGGCCGCGGCGCGCTCCTCGTACTCGGAGATCTTCTGCTCGGCGAGGTCCTCCTTGCCGATGGCCTGCGCGACGAGGCGGATGTTGTCCTTCCACGTCGGTCCGGTCGACTGGGAGAAGACGGTCGGGGCGATGGCGGACAGTTCCTCGTAGTTCTCTCCGTCGCGCACCTCCGCCGAGAGGATGAGGTCGGGTTCGAGCGCGGCCACCTGTTCGAGGCTCACGTCCGCGGTCTTGCCGACGGACACGGCGTCGGTCGCGTGCTGCCGCGAGTCGCCGAGATAGTCGGGGAATTCGTCGGTGCGGTAGTCGACGTACCCGACGAGAGGTGCCTCGAGGAGAAGCACGGCGTCGGAATAGCTCGTGTCGAGCGCGACGATGCGGGTCGGCTCGCTCTCGATCGTGGTGGAACCGCGGAAGTGTTCGACGGTCCGGGGGAAGCCGGCGGCCGAGTCGGACGCGGTGTCGGTGGTCGCGTCGTCGGAGGTGTCGGCCGAACTGCAGCCGGCGACGAGGAGTCCGGCGGTCAGCAGTGCTGCCGCGAACCGGGCTGGTCGGGAGGAGAGAACAGGCACGGGTCGTCCTTCTGTGATTGCGGGGGGAAGTGCACCCTAACCCGTGCTGTTCGCGCGTGGTGGGGTCACCTGCTGTCGCCCTGCGTGTGAGGTGCAGCACAAAATCCGATTGTGGTTGTCCGCTCCGCTCCAGGTAGCCTCGCGAGTCGAGTACGACAGTGAGTAGGACCCGGAGGGCGACCGTTTCGGGCAGGGTCTACGATTCGATGAGCGCAAGCCAGAGACCGTTCGCCTCCAGCCCGAGGTCGAGCGCGCATTCAGGAGGATTAGTGACTGCCGTAGCGCCCCAGCCAGTCCCAGAGATAGCTGCAGCAAGGCCGTACCCGCCGCGGCAGGGACCCAAGGGTTCGTTCATCTACAAGATGATCACGACCACAGATCCCAAGATGTTGGGGATCATGTACATGGTCACCTCGTTCGCCTTCTTCCTCATCGGCGGCCTGATGGCCCTGCTGATGCGCACCGAGCTCGCGGTCCCCGGCCTGCAGTTCCTGTCGAACGAGCAATTCAACCAGCTGTTCACCATGCACGGCACGATCATGCTGCTGATGTACGCGACGCCGGTCGTGTTCGCCTTCGCGAACTACATCCTGCCGCTGCAGATCGGCGCCCCCGACGTCGCCTTCCCGCGCCTGAACGCCTTCAGCTACTGGCTGTACCTGTTCGGCGCGACGATCGTCATGCTCGGCTTCGTCACCCCCGGCGGTGCCGCGGACTTCGGTTGGACGGCGTACACGCCGCTCACCAGTGAGATCCACTCCCCGGGTGTCGGTGCCGACTTCTGGATCCTCGGCCTCGGCGTGATGGGTCTGGGCACCATCCTCGGTGGCGTCAACTTCATCACCACCGTGGTGTGCATGCGTGCACCGGGCATGACCATGTTCCGGATGCCGATCTTCACCTGGAACATCCTGATCACCAGCCTGCTGATCCTGCTCGTGTTCCCGCTGCTGACCGCCGCCTTCATGGGCCTGTTCGTCGACCGTCACCTCGGTGGCCACATCTACGACCCCGCCACCGGCGGTGTGCTCCTGTGGCAGCACCTGTTCTGGTTCTTCGGTCACCCCGAGGTGTACGTCATCGCGCTGCCGTTCTTCGGCATCGTCTCGGAGATCTTCCCGGTCTTCTCCCGCAAGCCGATCTTCGGTTACACCGGTCTTGTCTACGCCACGATGGCCATCGCGGCGCTGTCCATCGCCGTGTGGGCGCACCACATGTACGCCACCGGCGCCGTGCTGCTGCCGTACTTCTCGTTCATGACCTTCCTGATCGCCGTCCCGACCGGTGTGAAGTTCTTCAACTGGATCGGCACGCTGTGGAAGGGCCAGATCACCTTCGAATCGCCGATGCTGTTCTCGGTCGGCTTCATCGTGACCTTCCTCTTCGGTGGTCTGACCGGTGTCATCCTCGCGAGCCCGCCGCTGGACTTCCACCTGCACGACTCGTACTTCGTGGTCGCGCACTTCCACTACGTGCTCTTCGGCACCATCGTGTTCGCGACCTACGCCGGCATCTACTTCTGGTTCCCGAAGATGACCGGACGCATGCTCGACGAGCAGCTCGGCCGCTGGCACTTCTGGCTGACCTTCATCGGCTTCCACACCACCTTCCTGGTACAGCACTGGCTCGGTAACGAGGGCATGCCCCGTCGCTACGCCGACTACCTGCCGTCCGACGGGTTCACCACCCTGAACACGATCTCCACCATCGGTGCGTTCGTGCTCGGTGCCTCGACGCTGCCGTTCCTGTGGAACGTCTTCAAGAGCTACCGCTACGGCCAGGTCGTCACGGTCGACGACCCGTGGGGTTACGGCAACTCGCTCGAATGGGCCACCAGCTGCCCGCCCCCGCGGCACAACTTCACCGAGCTGCCGCGGATCCGTTCGGAGCGTCCCGCCTTCGAGCTGCACTACCCGCACATGGTCGAGAAGATGCGCGCCGAAGCGCACGTCGGCCCGGGCAGCGACAAGCACAACGTCAACGTCCTCGAGGGTGCCGACCGTACCCCCGGCGACCATCCGCGCGCCTGAGCGCAGATCGACGATCGACCGAAGCCCCACCCGTTCACCGGGTGGGGCTTCGGCCTTTCCGTGGGTCCGGACCCGCGAACGGGAGCGGCGGTTCGCCCTGCAACAATGAACGAGCGAGCCGGTACGCGCGTGCGTCCGTGTGTACCTCGACAGACAAGCGATCGGAGACGTAGTGGCGTCTGACAGCACGGTGCTGGTGACCGTGACCGGACCTGACCATCCCGGCGTGACCTCGGTGCTCTTCGCAGCGCTGACGCGGCACGACGTCGACCTCCTCGATGTGGAACAGGTCGTGATCCGTGGCCGGCTCACCCTCGGTGTCCTCCTCGTCTGCCCGACCGATGTCGAAGCGTTGCAGGACGAGGTCGAGTCCGCGATGGCCACCATCGGCATGCACGCCGACGTCCAGATCGGGGCCGAGCGCGGCGCCCGCACCGTCTCGACCCACGCCGTCGTCGTGCTGGGCAGCCCGGTCAGTGCCAAGGCGCTGCGATCGGTGGGCCGCACCCTCGCGGCCCAGGGCGCGAACATCGATTCGATCCGCGGCATCGCCGACTACCCGCTCACCGGCCTCGAGCTGATGATCACCGCGCCCGACACCAGCGTCGAGGCCGACGCCGCGCTGCGGCACGCCCTCGTCGAACTCGCCGCGGTCCTCGACGTCGACATCGCGGTGGAGCGCGGCGGTCTCGCCCGTCGTTCCAAGCGCCTGATCGTCTTCGACGTCGACTCCACGCTCATCCAGGGCGAGGTCATCGAGATGCTCGCCGCGCACGCCGGTGTCGAGGACAAGGTCCGCGAGGTCACCGAGGCTGCGATGCGCGGTGAGATCGACTTCGCGCAGTCCCTCGAACAACGCGTCGCGACCCTCGCGGGTCTGCCGGCGACCGTGATCGACGAGGTCGCCGAGCAGCTCGAACTCACTCCCGGTGCCCGCACCACGATCCGGACGTTGCGTCGGCTCGGCTTCCGCTGCGGCGTCGTCTCGGGCGGCTTCCGTCAGGTGATCGACCCGCTCGCACACGAACTCGAACTCGACTTCGTCCGCGCCAACACGCTCGAGATCGTCGACGGCAAGCTCACCGGGCGAGTGGTCGGCGACATCGTCGACCGCGCCGCCAAGGCACGCGCCCTCCGCGAGTTCGCCGACGAGGCGGGCGTGCCGGTCGAGCAGACCGTCGCGGTCGGCGACGGTGCCAACGACATCGACATGCTCTCGGCCGCGGGCCTGGGCGTGGCGTTCAATGCCAAGCCGGCCCTGCGCGAGGTCGCCGACACCGCCCTGTCGTATCCCTACCTCGATGCGGTGCTCTTCGTCCTCGGCGTCACCCGCGAGGAGATCGAGGCGGCCGACCGCGTCGACGGAACCCTGCGCCGCGTCCCGATCGACGGCAGTGTCTGAGCTGGACCCCGACTTCGCGGACACGGCGCCCGAGCCGGTCTTCGAGGCCGCACCCGATCGGGTCTTCGACCCGGCCTCGGATCCGGGTTTCGCCGAGCGCCACGGCGTACTCACCCGCGGTTACGGGCACCGGCCCGACCCGGAGGATCCGGCGAAGGTGCAGGCGATGCCGATCGTGCTGCACATCCCCAAGGTCGATCCACCCGCCCGCAGTGCGGTGCTCGAAGCCGCCGCGATGGCCACCGTGGCACTGTGTTTCGACCCGCGGGTCGGTCCCGGCCCGGACGGCGAACCCGGTCCGTGGCAGGAACCCTTCCTCGCATGGAACGACGCGCGGATCCGGAAGGTCGCCCGCCGCGCCCGCGGAGCGCACTGGCGTGCCGCGCAGGACGTCGACGGAGTCACCGTCGACCACGCCGGTGCCCAGGCCCGGGCGTTCGTGCCCGGCCCGGTGGGGGAACTGGACCCGCGCATCTCCCGCCTGCAGATCGGTGGCACCGACCTGCCCCACGACGATCCGCCCCCACCGGCGGACGGCGTTCCGGTCCTCTGGGTGCAGAAGGACCTCGAGATGACCGTCGGCAAGGCGGCCGCGCAGGTCGGTCACGCCGCGATGCTGTTCGCGGGGGCACTGGACGTCGACACCGCACGCGCCTGGGCTTCCGACGGATTCCCGTGTGCCGTCCGCGATGCGGACGAGGCCACCTGGCGCGAGCTGCTCGCCCGCGTGGAAGCCGGCACGGCCGTCGCGGTCCGCGACGCGGGCTTCACCGAGGTGGCCCCGGGTTCGATCACCGTGATCGCGGTGCCCGGCACGGTCGACGAACGAGCCTGACCTCCACCGGCGTCGTGCCGCCGTGGATCATCCTTGCTCGATGGGTCCGTCGTCCGCGATCCAGAAGATCAGCACCGTCGGACCGTCGACCGGGTACGAACTTCCCACCCGCATCGGGGAGGTGTCCGCGGGCCTGCCGTCGGGGGCACTCGAATCGAAGACGCACACGATGTTGCCGCGATACCACTCGGGTCCGGCGAGGGTCACCGTGGCGGCGTCGCCCGAATGCAGAACGAACAGCCCGCTGCTGTCCTCGAGAGTGACGCCGGTGCGGGTCACGGTGCCGAGTTGCGAGCCGTCGACCCAGCCCTGCAGCGTGCGGCGACTGTCGTCCTGCCACGCATCCTCGTCGAGTTCGATCCCCTCGATGCCGAACCACACGAGATCGGGATAACCCACGGACCGGGCGCGGCCCTCGAAGAAGCGTCGCTGCCGCAGCACCGGGACGCGCGTGCGCAGGCGGAGCAGTTCGCGCACGTAATCCGTTCGCGCACGGTCGGCGTGCTCCCAGTCCAGCGGCCAGGCGTCGCGGACGGGGACGTCCTCGGGGACGCAGTAGGCGTTGTTGTTGCCGTTCTGCGTGTGCCCGAACTCGTCGCCGGCGAGCAGCATCGGTGTGCCCGTCGACAACAGCAGCGTCGCGAGCATCGCCCGGATGTGCCGGTCGCGGGCGGCGAGGATCTCCGGATCGTCGGTCGGCCCTTCGACCCCGTGGTTCACCGACTCGTTGTTGTTCGACCCGTCCCGGCCCTCCTCACCGTTCTCGTCGTTGTGCTTGCGCTCGTACGAGACCGCATCGGCGAGGGTGAAACCGTCGTGGGCGGTGACGAAGTTGACCGACATCCACGGCTGCCGGATGTTCCTGTCGTAGAGGTCCTCCGAACCGGTGAGCCGCGACGCCATCTCGCGGATCCCGGAACGTCCCGCCCAGTAGCGGCGGACCGTGTCGCGGTAGCGGTCGTTCCATTCGGCCCATTGCGCGCCGAAGTTCCCGAGCTGGTAACCGTGTGCGGTGGCGTCCCACGGTTCGGCGACGAGCTTGACGTCGCAGAGGACGGGATCGGTGACGATCGCGGTGAGCAGTGCCGCTCGCGGATCGAAGGCCCCACCGCGGGGACGGGCCAGCGCACTGGCGAGGTCGAAGCGGAAGCCGTCCACCCCCATCACGTCCGCCCAGTACCGGAGGCTGTCGCACACCATCCGCACGACGATCGGTGAGGACGCGTCGAGGGTGTTGCCGCACCCCGTCAGGTCGATGTCCCGTCCGTGCGCGTCGAGCAGGTAGTAGCCGGGCGCGTCGAGACCGCGCCAGGACAGACTCGGACCGTCGACCGATGCTTCGCACGTGTGGTTGTAGACGACGTCGAGCAGCACCTCGAGCCCGGCGCTGTGGAAGGCGTCGACCATCGTTCGGAACTCGGCGATCTCGTTGCCGGGCGTGACGGCGTAGGCGGGATGCGGCGCGAAGTACGAGGCGGTCGAATAGCCCCAGTGGTTGCGCATCCCCCGCGCACGCACCGACGGCTCGGTCACGAAGGCCTGCATGGGGAGCAGTTCGACCGTCGTCACTCCCAGCCCCACCAGGTGGTCGATCACCGACCGGTGGGCGAGTCCGAGATAGGTGCCGCGCAGTTCCGGCGGCACGAGCGGGTGACGGGCCGTGTACGAACCGACGTGCAGTTCGTAGACGACGGTGTTCTCCCACGGCACGCGGGGTTTGTCGTGCATGGGCGTCAGGACGGGGGTCACCACCGACAGAGGTGTGTGGCCGAGCGAGTCGGTGCTCGACATCGCACCGAACGGGTCACCCTGGTGGGGGATCAGCCGGTCCGGATCACCGACGTCGCCGACGATCCGCCGGGCCCACGGGTCGAGCAGGATCTTGTGCGGATTGGTACGCAACCCCCACTGCGGCTGCCACGGCCCGTAGGCGCGGTAGCCGTACCGTTGCCCGGCGCCGACGCCGGGGACCACCCCGTGCCAGACCCCGTAGGTGCGGTCGGGCAGGTCCACGCGGTGTTCGTTCCCGTCGTCGTCGACGAGACAGACCTGGACGCGGTCGCTGTGCGGGGCGTGGACGGCGAAGCGTGTCCCACCGTCGACCGGGGTGGGGCCGAGCGGGAAGGCGGCCCGGTCGGGGAGCGCGACCGAGTCGGACACGACAGCAGATTCGGATGCGGAGGACGACACGGGAACCGATCCTGCCGCGTTTCGGGCTCGGGCGTAAGAGAAGATGGTCCGCGTGGCACAACCTGATCCCGATTTGCTCATCGAATTCGACGACGTAGTGGTCCGACGCGGCGGGAACGTCCTCGTCGGTCCCGTGACCTGGAAGGTGGAACTCGACGAACGTTGGGTGGTTCTCGGACCCAACGGGGCAGGAAAGACCTCGCTGCTGCGGGTCGCGGCGGCCGAGACGTTCCCCACCTCCGGCACCGCGCACGTCCTCGCGGAGACGTTCGGAAAGACGGATCTGTCCGAACTACGACCCCGGATCGGATTGTCCTCCGCGGCCCTGGCCAACCGGGTGCCGAACGACGAGAAGGTCACCGATCTCGTGCTCTCCGCGGGCTACGGCGTGCTGGGCCGGTGGCGCGAGCAGTACGACGACATCGACACGAGCCGCGCGGTGGAGATGCTCGAGAGCCTCGGCGCGGAACATCTCGCCGACCGTCTGTACGGGACGCTGTCGGAGGGTGAACGCAAGCGTGCGCTCATCGCCCGGGCGCTCATGACCGACCCCGAACTGCTGCTGCTCGACGAGCCCGCGGCCGGTCTGGACCTCGGCGGTCGCGAGGAACTCGTGGCCCGGCTCGGGACGCTCGCGGCCGACCCGGATGCCCCTGCGATCGTGCTCGTCACCCATCACGTGGAGGAGATCCCGCCGGGCTTCACGCACGCGCTGCTCCTGAAGGAGGGCGGTGTGGTCGCCCAGGGCCTGCTCGACGACGTGATCACCGCCGAGAACCTCAGCGCGGCGTTCAGTCAGTCCATCTCGCTCGACAAGGTCGACGACCGGTTCTTCGCCCGCCGCACCCGCCAGGCGGGACGGCACCGCCGGTGACTCCGGGTCGGGTGGTGCCGGGACCGATCGGTTAGGTTGAGGCCATGGCCAACAATCGCTCGGCATCCACCTTCGATCCCACCGCGGTACCCATCCGCGACGCGTCCACCGTGATGCTCGTGCGGGACTCTGCGCGCGGCGTCGAGGTGTTCCTGCAGCGTCGTGTCGTCGGCATGGACTTCGCCGGCGGCATGACCGTCTTCCCCGGCGGCGGTGTCGACACTTCCGACACCGACGCCGAGGTGCGGTGGACCGGACCGGACGTGACCTGGTGGGCCGAGCGGTTCGGTATCGGCGAGGCGCAGGCCCGTGCGCTGGTGCTCGCGGCCGTGCGCGAGACCTTCGAGGAGTGTGGCGTGCTGCTCGCCGGACCCACCGAGGATTCGGTGGTGGCCGACACCGGTGACTACGCGGAGGCGCGTCGTCTGCTGGAAGCGCGCGAGTTGTCCTTCGGCGACTTCCTGGAGAAGGAACAGTTGGTGCTGCGCGCCGACCTGCTGCGTCCCCACGCGAACTGGATCACCCCGCTGGGGGAGCGGCGCCGCTACGATACGCGTTTCTTCGTCGCCGCGGTACCGGAAGGACAGCGGGCCGACGGCAACACCAGCGAGACCGATCTGGTGCAGTGGCAGACCGCGGAGGAGGCCCTCGCCGACTGGCGGTCGGGCCGGTGCATCCTGCTCCCGCCCACGTGGAGTCAGCTGTCGATCCTGTCTGGCTTCGCCACGGTCGCCGACCTCATGGCAGCGGATCCGGTCATCGAGCCGATCCTGCCGATCATCAGCCGTCGCGACGGGGCGGTCCACATCGCGTTCGACGGGGACGAGGCCTACTACGAGGTCGGTACTCATCCGTGGGCCCAGCGCTCCGACATCTAGGCTGAGGACCATGGCTGAATTCGTGACCCTCGACGTCTCCGACGGCATCGGCACCATCCGTCTCGACCGCCCTCCGATGAACGCGTTGAACCGGCAGCTCCAGGAGGAGATCCGGGCCGCTGCGCGCGAGGCGACCGTCCGGTCCGACGTGAAGTCGGTGATCGTCTACGGCGGCGAGAAGGTGTTCGCGGCCGGCGCCGACATCAAGGAGATGGCCGACCTGAGCTACGTGCAGATGAGCGAGATCGTCGGCGACCTGCAGTCGGCCCTCGGGTCGATCGCCGACATCCCCAAGCCCACCGTCGCCGCGATCACCGGCTACGCCCTCGGTGGTGGCCTCGAACTCGCCCTCGGCGCCGACCGGCGCATCGTCGGCGACAACGTCAAGCTCGGCACGCCCGAGATCCTGCTGGGCATCATCCCCGGTGGCGGCGGCACCCAGCGACTGGCTCGGCTCGTCGGCCCGGCGAAGGCGAAGGATCTCGTCTTCACCGGTCGTTTCGTCGGCGCCGACGAAGCCCTGTCGATCGGTCTGGTCGACGAGGTCGTCGCCCCCGACGACGTCTACGAGGCTGCGCGTCGCTGGGCCGGGCAGTTCACCGGCGCCGCCTCGCGCGCGCTCGCCGCTGCGAAGGCCGCGATCGACCAGGGCCTCGACACCGATCTGGATACGGGTCTGAAGATCGAACAGCACGTCTTCGCCGCGCTGTTCGCCACGAAGGACCGCACCATCGGCCTCGAATCGTTCATCGAGAACGGGCCGGGCAAGGCGAAGTTCGTCGGCGAGTGATGCCGACCGGCACCTGCACTTGTCCACAGCTTACCGATGAGTAGGATCACCGCATGACTGCCAGCAGGACCGACGGGGTCGACCCCGCGCCGAATCCGCACGCCACTGCCGAAGAGGTCGCAGCCGCGCTCGAGGACACCAAGCTAGCCCAGGTGCTCTACCACGACTGGGAAGCCGAGACGTACGACGAGAAATGGTCCATCTCGTACGACGAGCGGTGCATCGACTACGCCAAGGGGCGGTTCGTCGCCGCGGCCGGCGATCAGCCGCTGCCCTACGAGCGCGCACTCGAACTCGGCTGCGGCACGGGCTTCTTCCTCCTCAACCTCATGCAGGGTGGGGTCGCGAAGACCGGTTCGGTGACCGACCTGTCGCCCGGCATGGTGAAGGTCGCGCTCCGCAACGCCGAGAATCTCGGCCTCGACGTCGACGGCCGCGTTGCCGACGCCGAGACCATTCCGTACGACGACGACACCTTCGACCTCGTGGTCGGCCATGCCGTGCTGCACCACATCCCGGACGTCGAGCAGTCGCTGCGCGAGGTGCTGCGCGTGCTCAAGCCCGGCGGCCGTTTCGTCTTCGCCGGTGAGCCCAGCACGATCGGCAACTTCTACGCCCGCATGCTCGGCCGGGTCACGTGGGAGGCCACCACCAACATCACCAAGTTGCCTTTCCTGCGCGACTGGCGTCGTCCGCAGACCGAGCTCGACGAGTCGTCCCGCGCGGCCGCCCTCGAGGCCGTCGTCGATCTGCACACCTTCGATCCTTCCGATCTCGAGAAGCTGGCCTCCTCGGCCGGAGCCGTCGAGGTCAAGGCGTCGAGCGAGGAGTTCGCCGCGGCCCTGCTCGGCTGGCCGGTGCGCACCTTCGAGGCCGCCGTCCCGCAGGAGAAGCTGGGCTGGAACTGGGCGAAGTTCGCCTTCGGTGGCTGGAAGGCGCTGAGCTGGGTCGACGAGAACATCCTCGAGCACGTCGTGCCCCGTAGCTTCTTCTACAACGTCATGATCACCGGTGTGAAGCCCGGCAAGTAGTTGGGTTACGACTTCACCCTCGCCGACGTCGAGTACCTGACGTCGGACGACGGCCGCGACGCTCTCGCGAGCGTCGCCGACCGGGAGCTGTCGACGCGTACGCGCCTCGCCGACATCGGCTGGGCGCGTACGCGTTTCGGCGATCGTGCCGGAATGCTGGTCGAAACCGTCATCCTGCGGCGCAAGACGGAGGCGAAGATCGCCGGCGGCGGCGAGTGGGTGCTCACCGACGACGCTCTGCAGCAGTCCACGCCCACGCGCGTCGCGGCCCACCGCGCGAAGCGGTTGCGAGGGCGCACAGTGCACGACGTGACGTGTTCGATCGGCGCCGAGCTCACTGAACTCGTCGGGGTCGCCGAGACCGTGATCGGCAGCGATCTCGACGACGTGCGGCTGGCGATGGCCGCGCACAACGTCCCCGGGGCGTACCTCCTGCGCGCCGACGCCCTGCGTCCGGTCACGCGAGGCACCACCGTCATCGCCGATCCCGCACGCCGTTCGGGCGGGCGACGGACCCACGATCCGGCCGCGCTGCAACCACCGCTGCCCGATCTCCTCGACGCCTACGCGGGCCGCGATCTCGCCGTGAAGTGCGCACCGGGACTGGATTTCGACTCGTTCGACTGGGCCGGTGAGGTCGAGGTCGTCTCGCTCGACGGTGGAGTCCGCGAAGCGTGCCTGTACTCGCCGGGATTGAGCACTCCCGGCGTGCGCCGACGGGCTGCAGTACTGCGTTCGGACGGAACCGGTTTCGAGATCACCGACGCCGCGGACGACGACATCCCGGAACGGGAGCCGGGGGAGTGGATCGTCGACCCCGACGGCGCGATCGTGCGCGCCGGTCTCGTCCGCCACTACGCGGCAGCCCACGGACTGTGGCAACTCGACCCGCGGATCGCCTATCTCACCGGCGACAGCCTGCCCGACGGAGTACGGGGTTTCCGGATCGTCGAGCGTCTCAAGTACAGCGAGAAGACACTCCGTCAGGCGCTCGCCCGCCACGACTGCGGCGCGGTCGAGATCCTCGTGCGCGGCGTCGACGTCGACCCGGCGGTATTGCGTCCGCGCCTGAAACTGCGCGGGTCGGCCTCGCTCAGCGTGGTGCTCACCCGCATCGGCCGGACGCCGGAAGCCTTCGTCTGCACGCCGTCGCGCTGACCGCCCTCACACGGGCGGCCGTCCTCACACGGACTGCGGTTCGCGCAGCACCACCACGTCCCCGTCGAGGGTCGTGATCACGAACTCCCCGCCCGGGCCGACGCCGGTGCCGACCGGCAGTCCGGTGGCGGGATCGAGGGGTTCCTCCTCCATCGTCGCTCCGTCCGCGAGATCGAGCACCGCCGCTGCGAGACCCCGATCGCCGTCGACGACCACATAGGCCCGGCCGTCGGCGGTCACCGCCGGCGCACCGTACGGAGTCACGTCCGCCCGCTCCCACTCGACTTCGACGCTGTCGCCGCCGTCGCGCAGGGCCGTCAGCGGGGCGCTGCCGTCGGCCGACGCGAGGAGCAGCAGTCCGTCCTCGGTGACGGCGGGACCGAGCGCCGTGGAACGGCCGGTCTCGTGGGTCCATCGCGCTTCGCCTGTCTCGGCGTCGAGCGCCCACAGGGCACCCTCCCCGTCGTGGACGTAGACGGTCGAACCGTCAGCAGACAGAACCGGACTCGTCACCGCACCTCCGGGGAGGTCGGGTACCGACCACTCCTCGATGACCACGGCGTCGTCACCGGCCGTGTAGCGCAGCGCCACGAGCGCCGACCTGTCCGAACCCGGACGCCACACGGTGACGAAGACACGGTCGGTGGCGGTGTCGACGGCCGGGGTGGTGGCGACCGGGCAGTCCTCCGAGCCCCCGAAGCAGGCGGGGAGGCCGTGATCACTCGCGAGTCGCGGCAGGTTCTGCCCGTCCTCGAGGGTCGGCACCGGCACCAGATCGAACAGCGGTGCCTCGAGTTGTCCCGTCTGCGGGTCGACGACGTTGACCTGACCGAAATGCGTGACCACCAACAGGCTTCCGTCGGAGGTGAACTGTGCGCTGCGGGGGCTGCCGCTCACGGGAATGCGCCAGCGACGCTGGCCGTGCTCGTTGAACGACAGCAGTCCGCCGTCCTCACCGACGTAGATGTTCGCGACGCCGTCGGAGACGGGGGTGATCGTCGTGACGGCCGGGGCGAGACGCGTGCACCAGCGCTTGCGGCCCGTGTCCATCTGGAAGGAGAACAGATTGCATCCGGCCTCCGTCGCGGCCGCCACCGAGACCTGGCCGTTGGCCGCGATCCCGGCGGGGGAGCCGACCGGGCCGCCCAGCGGACGCGTCCAGCCGGGCGCGAGGTCGTCGACGCTCTCGGCGGTCGCGGTGTTGCTGTTGCGGGCATCGGAGTGCCGTCCCGGCCAGCCACCGCTCGACAACACGTCGTCGGTGCCGGCCCCACCGCCGCACGCGCTCAGCGCGAAGACCACCGTCAGCGCCGGGACCGCGGTCCGCAGGACACCCCGCATCACTCAACTCCTCCACAGGCGAACGATTCGACGTGTCAGCGTATCGGGCCGGGGGTCGTGAGCCGCGAACGAGGCGGACCGTAGGCTGCCCCTATGACGAGCATGTGGGGTGCACCTCTGACGGCGAGGTGGCGCGGGTCCCGTCGGAGGGATCCCGAACAGGTACGATTCCTGACGCTGTCCTCTCTGAAATGGGTGCTGGACAACAAGGCGTACACGCCCTGGTACCTGGTCCGGTACTACCGCCTGGCGAAGTTCCGGCTGGCCAATCCGCACGTGGTGCTGCGCGGCATGGTCTTCCTGGGCAAGAACGTCGAGATCCACGCGACGCCCGAACTGTCGCGCCTCGAGATCGGCCGCTGGGTCCACATCGGCGACGGCAACGCCATCCGCTGCCACGAGGGTTCGCTCCGGATCGGCGACAAGGTCGTCTTCGGCAAGGACAACGTCGTCAACACCTATCTCGACATCGAGATCGGCGCGTCGACGCTGGTCGCAGACTGGTGCTACATCTGCGACTTCGACCACCGCACCGAGGACATCACCTACCCGATCAAGGACCAGGGCATCGTCAAGAGCCCCGTCCGGATCGGTCCGGACACCTGGATCGCCGCGAAGGTCACCGTGCTCCGCGGCACCCGGGTCGGCCGCGGTTCGGTGCTCGGAGCGCACGCGGTCGTCAAGGGAGACATCCCCGATTTCAGTATCGCGGTGGGTTCGCCCGCCAAGGTCGTGAAGAACCGTAAGGTGGCGTGGGAGAGCGCCGCTGCCGAGCGTGCCGCCCGGGAAGCGGCGCTCGCAGATATCGCACGGAAGAAGTCGGTAGACACGCCCGCGGGCGTCCCCCAGTAGCGACGCGGGCCGGGACACTGTCGGGGGACAGCAGATGGACTACTCGGAGTATCGGAGTCACGACGCGACCGGCCCGGCCGAACTCGTCGCGACGGGGCAGGTATCGGCGAGCGAGTTGCTCGAGACCGCGATCGCGCGGCTCGACACGGTCGAACCGACACTGAACACCGTCGTCCGCAGGCTCGACGACAAGGCCCGGGTCCTGGCACGCGAACCGCTCGACGGTCCGTTCGCCGGGGTGCCGTTCCTGCTCAAGGATCTGGGGCAGGATCTGGCCGGTGAGCCGACCTCGTGCGGGTCCCGTGTCCTCGCGGACCTGCCGATGGACGAGAACTCGGTGATCGTCGACCGGTGGCTCGGAGCCGGCCTGGTCCCGTTCGCCAAGACCAACACCCCCGAGTTCGGGGCGAAGGGCATCACCGAGCCCGAGGCGTTCGGGGCCACCCGAAACCCGTGGGATCCGTCGGTGACGCCGGGCGGGTCATCGGGTGGTTCCGCCGCGGCGGTCGCGGCCGGCGTCGTTCCCGCGGCGGGAGCGAGCGACGGCGGCGGCTCCATCCGCATTCCCGCCGCCTGCTGCGGGCTCCTCGGGCTCAAGCCCGGACGCGGACTCGTGCCCACCGGTATGCGCGGCGGGGAACCGCTGCACGGCGCGGCTACCAACGGGGTGATCTGCCGGACGGTGCGCGACGCCGCTGCCTTCCTCGACGTCATGGCGGGCCCGTACGCGGGTGGGCCGTATCGCGTCGAGCGTGCCCGGTCGTACGCGGAGGCCGCGCGCTCGGCGCCGAAGCGGTTGCGGATCGGATACGAGACCGCGTCACCGATCGGGACGCCGGTCGATCCGGAGGCGAAGGCCGCGGTGGACGCTGCCGTCGCGGTGCTCGAGGAACTCGGCCATCACGTCGAACCCGCCTCGACGGGTATCGACGAACGGCGTCTCGCAGAGGACTTCCTCATCATGTGGTTCGCCACGGCTGCCGCGGAGGTCGCCGAGGCCTGCCGCCTCACCGGAGCACGACCCGAGGACTTCGAGTTCGACACCCGCATCATCGCCGCCGTGGGCAAGGCGACCTCGGCGTCGGACTACATTGCGGCCCATGCCCGCTGGGCCGAGTACGCGAGCGGTCTCGCGCAGTTCCACGAACGCTACGATCTGCTGCTCACGCCGACACTCGCCTTCCCGCCGTCGCGCATCGGCGAACTCGACACGCCCCGCTGGATGCGGCGTGCCGGCGAGGCGCTCCTGCGTACCCGCACCGCGTGGATCGCGACCCGGGCCGGTTTCATCGACCGGGTGGTGGACGACAATCTGGGGCGCACCCCCTACACGCAGCTGGCCAATATCACCGGGCGCCCGGCGATCTCGGTGCCGTTGCACTGGACGGTGTCCGGTCTGCCGCTCGGGGTGCAGTTCGTCGGCCCACTCGGTGGGGAGAGTGTGCTCCTCGCCCTCGCAGGCGAACTCGAACAGGCCCGGCCGTGGTTCGATCGGCAGCCGCCGCTCGCTCCGGCCGAGTTGTCCGCTACCTCGTGAGTCGAAGGTCGACTCAGGGTCGGCCCAGTGGCTTCCGGTAGACGACCGTTTCACATAGGACCGCAAGAGCCGGAACGAGTTCCGGATGGCGCGTATCGAGCGGCGCGGGCTCCTCCGGCACGTACCCGAGCCGGGTGTAGAGCCGGTCGAGGAACACCTTGGACTCGTGTGAGGTGTCGCGCGGACGGATCACCTCGAGTTGCATTGCCTCGAAACCTCGCTCGGCGAACTCCGTCTCGACGGTGTCGATCAGGACGCGGCCGACGCCTGTGCCGCGGACCTTCGGGTCGGAGGCGAGCATCCCGAACTCGGCCGTCGTCGCGTCGACCGGGGTCACGCGGATACAGCCGACCACCCGGCCGTGCGAGCGGGCGATGCGAATGCTGCCCTCCCGCGCATATCGGGTGATCTCGTCCGTGTCGGTCCGTGTGGTGCCCGGTACCCACATGCCGTCCTCGGCCACCGCGTAGACCGCGTTGAGCAGTGCGGTGACGGCGACGATATCGGATTCGTGCGGTGCCAGGCGCTCGATTTGGAGCGTGTGCTGCTCGTTCATCCGCGGTCCGGGAGGGGACGTTGGGGGACAGTGGGGCGTGCGAGCGGGTGACGCACCCGCCGCTTCGCCGACGAGTAGACCTGCGCGGTTTCTTCGGCGACGCGGCGCCAGTCGAAGTCGTCGGTCAGTCGTGCCCGGGCCGCCCGCGCGCGCACTCGGGCGGCCTCGGGATCGTCGAGGGTTTCCCGGACGGCCGAGACGAGTCCGGCCACGTCGCCGGGCCGGAACGACAGTCCGGTCACGCCGTCGACCACGGCTTCGCCCAGGCCGCCGGCGGTGGACGCGATGAGCGGGGTACCCGCTGCGGCGGCCTCGAGGGCGATGATGCCGAACGGCTCGTAGCGGCTCGGCAGCACGATCGCGTCGGCGCCGTGCAGCCAGCCGAGCAGTTCGGTGTGGTCGAGGTTGCCGAGGAAACTCACCGAGCGTGCGACGCGGTGTACGCGTGCCTGCTCGCGCAGCCACTCGAACTGGGTGCCCTCACCGGCGACCACGAGGGTCGTGCCGGGATGCGAGCGGCGGATGCGGGGGAGCGCGGCGATCGCGTCCTGCACACCCTTCTCGTATTCGAGGCGGCCGACGTACAGCAGTCGTGCCGGCCCGGGACGCGGTTCGCGGTCGCGGTACGACCAGGTGGTGATGTCGATGCCGTTGCGGATCACGGAGATCTCCGGCAGGTCCGGACCGTACAACTCGGTGACCTCGTCGTGCATCGACGCCGAACACGTGATGAGACGGTCGGATTCGTTGGCGAGCCACCACTCGACGGAATGCACCTGGCGGTTGATCCGGCCCGACAGCCAACCGCTGTGGCGACCGGCCTCGGTCGCGTGCAGGGTCGACACGAGCGGCACGTCGAAGTACTCGGCCAGCGCGATCGCGGGGTGGGCGACGAGCCAGTCGTGGGCGTGGACGACGTCCGGATACCAACCTTCGCCGATGCCGCCGCGGGTCAGCCCGATCCCGGCGCGGACCATCGCGTGGCCCATCGCCAGCGTCCAGGCGATCATGTCCTCGCCGAAGTCGAAGTGGGGTGCGTCCTCCGCGACCGCCACCACGAGCACGCCGTCGGCGATGTGGCTGATCGTGGGGTGGGTCGACGCATCGGTGCCGGTCGGGCGACGTGACAGCACCACCACCTCGTTGCCCGCCGCGGCGAGTTCGGTGGCGAGATGATGGACGTGTCTGCCCAGGCCGCCAACGACGACGGGTGGGTACTCCCATGAGACGAGCAGAATCTTCATCGCGGGCCTCCGTGGCGTCCGGGCAGTCGTCGGGCGTCGAGTCCTGGGAAGAGATTGTCGGCGCGGTTCCATCCGTCGGCCAGACGCCGTGCCGTCTCGGTGCGTCCGGAGTCGACCGCCTCGGCGATCTCACGCAGGGCGTGGGCGTGTTTGTGCGCGCGGTCGCGGGCATAGGCGGCGGCGGTGTCCTTGCTGACCATGAACGCCCAGTCGCTGGAGACCGTCAGCAGCGCTTCGCGCACCATCTGGTCGTGCACGCGGTTGCGGAGCGCGACCGACGACATGCTCTGCTCGCGGGACTTGTCGATGCTGTCGAGGGTCGTGCGCACCACCTCGTCGTTGAGACGCACGAGATCGGCGACCTGGTCGCCGGCCCAGACCCGCCAGTCCTTGCCCGAACCCCACGACGAATTCTCGAGATCGACGGAGGCGCCGACGTATCCGCGGTCGCGGGCATCGGCGAGGGTTCCCACCTCGATGCCGGCCTCGGGAAGCGCGCGGAGCAGTCGTTCGAGGAAGATCGGACCTTCGAACCACCAGTGGCCGAACAGTTCCGTGTCGAAGGCCGCGACGACGAGTGCGTCCCGGCCGATGCGGCCGGATTCGCTGCGCAATCGCTGCCGGACGGTCTCGACGAAGTCGGCGACGTGCCGGTCGACGGCGTGCGACGCGAGTTCGGGATCGTAGGGCGCCTTCTCGTGCGAGGGCACCGTGCGGCCCGTGACGCGGGACGGTTTGAGTCCGGTGTCGTGGCAGTAGGTGTGGAAGTCGCGGTAGGCGGAGTGGCCGGGATAGCCGGACTTCGGCGACCACACCCGGTACGAGACCTGCAGGTCGCGGCCGAAACACACGACGTCCGAGTCGCGGACCGTGCGGCCGAGCGAGGTGTCGCCGCGCAGCGCAGGACCGTCGACCATGAAGTGCTCGACTCCCGCTGCGGCGTAATCGTTCTCCATGCCCGGCGTGTAACCGCATTCCGGGCCCCAGATGCCGCGGGGGCGATGGTTCCAGCGGGCGTGCGCGTCGGCGAGACCTTCGGACAACGAGAAGGTGCGCAGTCGCGGGTCGAGGAGGGGCTGGAACGGATGGGCGAGAGGCCCACCGAGCAGTTCGATCGCGTCGGCGTCGATCAGCTGCCGCACGACGGGGGATCCGCCGTGGCGCCATTGGGTTTCGAAGTCCTCCAGTGCCGCGGTGGCGGCGCGGTGCTCGCGGGCGCCGAGTGCGCGGTAGGACTCCTCCCGCATGCCGGCCGCCTCGTGCGCGCGCAGTTGCCAGTTGCCGAGCCAGTGGTGCATCCCGGCGAGGCAGTGCGGGTCGTCGAGTTGCGCGGCCAGTACCGGGGTGATGCCGAGTGTGAGCATCCGGGTTCGGCCTTCGGCGGCGAGCCGCCGCAGCACGTCGGTGACGGGCAGATAGGTCGCTGCCCACGACTGGTAGAGCCATTCCTCGCCGACGGGCCACCGGCCGTGGTGGGCGAGCCACGGGAGGTGGGAGTGGAGGACGAGCGCGAACATCCCGGGTTCGCGGGACGATGCGGCACTCACGGAGCGGTGTCCTTCGCTGCGGGGTCCTTCACGGCGATCGCGACCAGATCGAGGCTCGCATCGATGTTCTCGGGGACGATGGCGAAGTCGTCGGTGGAGACCATCGCGACGTCGGCGGTGAGATCGTCCGGCCACGGCTGCCCGGCGAGGGCGCGCTCGATCTGGGCGTCGATGAACGATCCGCCGTGCTTGGCATCGAGTGCGCGCAGCGTGGGGCCGTGGTGCACGCCGGTCATGAGTTCGACGCGGAAGCCGGCGTCCTCGAGCAGTTCGGTCAGTTCGGCGGCGTTCAGCTCACGGGTGTGGAAGGGGTTGAGCGGGGTGTCGCGGCCGGGGGAGAAGGTGATCCGGTTGGGAGTACTGATGAGCAATTCGCCGCCGGGGGTGAGAACGCGGTGACATTCGCGTAGGAACTGTGTCTGATCCCACAAATGCTCGATCACCTGGAAGTTCACGACCGTATCGACCGATTCGTCCTCGAGGGGAAGTTCGGCGAGGTTTCCGTGCCGGATGTCCACGCGGGGGTAGCGCGCGCGGATGTGTGCGACGGCGCTCTCGTCGTAGTCGAGGCCGATCACGCGCGTCGCCACATCGGCGATCATGTCGGCCCCGTAGCCTTCGCCGGCGCCGGCCTCGAGCACGGCCCGGTTCACGCAACGGGGGAGAAAGTTCTGGTAGACGACCTCGTGACGTCGGAACCAATAGTTCTCCTCGGCGATGCCGGGGACCGTCCGTTCGCCGGTGAGGGGGAGGGCGTGCGCGTCATCGGCGCGGGCGGGGGTGTCGCTCACCGCCACGACATTAGACCTCTCCCCGGAGGGGTGGTCTCCGGTGTTCCAGATCACAGGTTTCGTCGTCCTTCCGTACGGCTATGGTGAACCGGGAATCCCGTCAAGTTACTGACTGGTAACTTAGCGGCTGATAATCTATCGCACACGCCGTGCGAAAGACACGAGTGCTCGGTTCAGGCAGCGCCTTGCCGACCAAAGGCAGCTACACACAGGAGGTCGACGCAGACCCATGACGAACATCGTCGTTTTGATCAAGCAGGTCCCCGACACGTGGTCCGAGCGCAAGCTCAGCGACGGCGACTACACGCTCGACCGTGAGGCCGCCGACGCCGTGCTCGACGAGATCAACGAGCGCGCCGTCGAGGAAGCTCTGCTCATCAAGGAGCGCGACGGCGGTGAGGTCACCGTTCTGACCGCCGGCCCGGACCGCGCCACCGACGCCATCCGCAAGGCGCTGTCCATGGGCGCCGACAAGGCGATCCACCTCAACGATCCCGCCATGCACGGCTCCGACTCGATCCAGACCGCGTACGCGATCGCCGCTGCGCTCGGCCAGATCGAGGGTGTCGAGCTGGTCATCGCCGGTAACGAGGCCACCGACGGTCGCGTGGGCGCCGTGCCCGCGATCATCGCCGAGTACCTGGGCCTGCCTCACCTGACGCACCTGCGCAAGCTCACGATCGCGGACGGCAAGGCCGCCGGCGAGCGCGAGACCGACGAGGGCGTCTTCGGCATCGAGGCTCCGCTCCCCGCCATCGTCTCGGTCACCGAGAAGATCAACGAGCCCCGCTTCCCCTCCTTCAAGGGCATCATGGCCGCGAAGAAGAAGGAAGTTCAGACCCTCACCCTCGCCGACATCGGTCTCGATCCCGAGATCTTCGGTGTTGCGAACGCTGCGTCCACCGTCACCGGTGTGACTCCGAAGCCCCCGCGCACCGCGGGTGAGCGCGTCACCGACGAGGGCGACGGCGGCAGCAAGATCGCTCAGTACCTGGTCGGCCAGAAGATCATCTGATCGCGCCCCGCGACAACATCTGACATATCTAGGAGAGAAGTAGTAATGGCAGAAGTACTCGTGCTCGTCGAGCATGCCGAGGGCGCGCTCAAGAAGGTCAGCACCGAACTCATCACCGCCGCGCGTGTGCTCGGCGAGCCCTCCGCCGTCGTCGCAGGTGCCCCCGGCACCGCCGACGCGCTGCAGGACGCCCTCGCCGCCGCCGGTGCGGTCAAGGTCTACGCCGCCGAGTCCGAAGACGTCGACAACTACCTGGTGACCCCGAAGGTCGACGTCCTCGCGTCGCTCGTCGAGTCCACCAGCCCCGCCGCCGTCATCACCGCCGCGTCCGTCGAAGGCAAGGAGGTGTCGGGCCGCCTCGCCGCCCGCATCGGCTCCGGTCTGCTCGTCGATGTCGTCGACGTCAAGGCCGACGGCTCCGCCGTGCACTCGATCTTCGGTGGCGCGTTCACCGTCGACGCCAAGGCCAACGGTGAGGTCCCCGTGATCTCCATCCGCCCGGGCGCCATCGAGGCCAAGCCCGAGGCTGCCGCCGCCGAGCGTGTGGCCGTCGAGGTTCCGGCCCAGGAAGAGAACGCCGTGAAGATCGTCTCGCGCGATCCGATCGTCGGCGGCGACCGTCCGGAGCTGACCGAGGCGTCGATCGTCGTCTCCGGTGGCCGCGGTGTCGGTTCGGCCGACAAGTTCTCCGTCGTCGAGGAGCTCGCCGACTCGCTCGGTGCCGCCGTCGGTGCTTCCCGCGCCGCCGTCGACTCGGGCTACTACCCGGGCCAGTTCCAGGTCGGTCAGACCGGTAAGACGGTCTCCCCGCAGCTGTACGTCGCGCTCGGCATCTCCGGCGCCATCCAGCACCGCGCCGGCATGCAGACGTCGAAGACCATCGTCGCCGTCAACAAGGACGAAGAGGCCCCGATTTTCGAGATCGCGGACTACGGCGTCGTCGGCGACCTGTTCAACGTCGCTCCGCAGCTGACCGAGGAGGTCAAGAAGCACAAGGGCTGATCCGCTCCGGCAGATCGATCCCTGCGCGGCCCCGCTCCTTCGAAAGGAGCGGGGCCGCGTGCATTCTGCGGGAGTGTTCATCGGCGATGCATCGCCGCGACACCCCGTCGCCGCCGGCGCGCCTCCCACGGTCGTTACACCTTGGGGCATGACCACATCGCCGGTGCTGTACCGCCCGAGTGGGTTCACCGCTCCCGTCCTGTCCGGCCCCCGCTACTCCCTCGTCGTGTCGACGGAAGCGTCGGATCGCCTGGCTGCGCAACGCCTTCGGTACCGGGTTTTCTCCGGTGAACCCGGCTTCCGGATCCCCGATGCGGGGGGCGGATCCGACGCCGACCGGTTCGACGAGTTCTGCGACCACGTGCTGGTGCGCGATCGGGTCACCGACGACGTCGTCGGCTGTTACCGGATGCTGCCGCCCGAAGCCGCCCGCGAGGCCGGTGGGTACTACACCGCCACCGAATTCGATCTCTCCGCACTCGACCCACACGGGCGCGGCCTGGTGGAGATGGGCAGGGCCTGCGTCGATCCAGCCCACCGTTCCGGATCGGTCCTCACCCTGATGTGGGCCGGCATCCTGCACTATCTCGAGGCGACCGGACACAACGAGGTCGTCGGATGCGTCTCGGTGCCCATGCGCACGACGCCCGACGAACCCGAGGCGTCGAACGTTCGGGCCGTGCGCGACCTGCTGCTCGAACGACACGCCGTCGAACCCGCAGCGCGGGTCCGACCGCTGAATCCCGTGATGGTCGAAGGCCACCCGCTCGACGAGATCGCTCCGTTGCCGCGTCCCGTGGTCCCGCCGCTCCTGCGCGGATACCTGCGGCTCGGTGCCCGGATCTGTGGTGAACCGGCCCACGATCCGGACTTCGGGGTCGCCGACTTCGTCGCGATACTAGCCGTGGACCGGGCGGACACCCGCTATCTCGCCCGCCTGCGCGCGGCCGCCGAGCGTGCCGAGCGGGGGTCGCGGTGACTCGGGTCGGTACGACACGGGTGCACGCGTGGATGCCGTCGAGTCCGTGCGGGATCCGGTGCCTGCCGGACGGGACGGATCGTGTGGGTCTGCCGACGGTGTGGTTGCGCATCGCGACGGTCGCGGTCGTGCTGACGGTGGTGCCGCTCCTGCTGGCAGGACGGATGATTCCCGCGGCGCGTCGGGAGAGCACGGTGCGGCGCAGTGCGCGCCTGTTGTTGTGGTGCGTAGGCATCCGTCCGACGATCGACGATCGGCGTGACCGACGGGCGCGCGCAGGGGGCGTGCTCGTCGTTGCACCGCACATCTCGTGGACGGATGTCCTCGTCCTCACCGCAGTCGCTCCCGCGGAGTTCGTCGCACGAGCGGACCTGCTCGACTGGGGCCTGCTGGGCGCGCTCGCACGCCGGATGCGTGTCATCCCCATCGAACGGGAACGACTGCGACTGCTGCCCGCCGTGATCGAGCGAGTACGCACCCGCTTGCTGGAGGGCGGGTGCGTCGCCGTCTTCCCCGAGGGCACGACGCGATGCGGACGGTCCCACGGCGGTTTCCGCCCCGCCCTGCTGCAGGCGGCCGTGGACGCGCAGTGCCCCGTCCAGCCCGTCGGCCTGCGATACGGCGAGCGCGGGGGAGACCTCACCGCCGCGCCGGCCTTCGTCGGTGACGAGACGATCGGTTCCTCGATCCGGCGGATGATCCGGAACCGCGGTGTCGTCGTCGAAGTCGTGCTCGCTCCGCTCGAACATCCGGGTCGGGACCGGCACGATCTCGCAGCCCGATGCGCCCGCGCGGTCCGTGCCGAGCGCCCGGTCGAGGCCGTGACATTCCTGCCGGTCGGCGGCTCACCGGCCGGTGGAACGGCACGGACGGTGGACGCCGCCTGACGGGCGACCCCCCTGAGCGCGGCGGGCACCTGCGCCGACCCGCTATCCTGGATCGGTCATGACCTCGCCCGCCGCCGGTCCCTCCGGTACCTCCACGACCGTCTACCTCGATCACGCCGCGACGTCGCCGATGCTTCCTGCGGCCGTCGAGGCGATGACGTCGGTCCTCGCCACCGTCGGAAACGCGTCCTCCCTGCACGGATCGGGGCGCGCAGCGCGCCGGCGCGTCGAGGAGTCGCGGGAGTCGATTGCGGCCGCCCTCGGCGCCCGGCCCTCCGAGGTGATCTTCGTCTCCGGTGGCACCGAGGGCGACAATCTGGCCGTCAAGGGCATCTATTGGGGTCGCCGCGCCCAGGACCCCCGGCGTCGCCGGATCCTCGCGAGCGCGGTCGAACACCACGCCGTGCTCGACGCCGTCGAATGGCTCGTCGAGCACGAGGATGCCCAGGTGACGTGGCTGCCGGTGGACGGCTCCGGCCGCGTCGATCCCACCACGCTCCGCGAGGAACTCTCGCGCCACGCCGACGAGGTCGCCCTCGTGTCCGTGATGTGGGCGAACAACGAGGTCGGCACCGTCATGCCGATCACCGAACTCGCTGCGGTCGCCGCCGAGTTCGACGTCCCGATGCACAGCGACGCCGTGCAGGCGGTCGCGCATCTCCCAGTCGATTTCACCGCGAGCGGACTGTCGGCGCTGACCCTGGCCGCTCACAAGTTCGGTGGTCCGCAGGGAGTGGGAGCGCTGCTGCTCGGCAGGCAGGTACCGTGCGTGCCGCTCGCCCACGGTGGGGGCCACGAACGCGACGTGCGGTCCGGGACGCAGGACACCGCGTCCATCGTGGCGATGGCCGCGGCGTTGCGCGAGGTCACCTCGGATCTGCCCGGCCGCACCGCCGAACTCGCGCACCTGCGCGATCTTCTTGTCGCGGGTGTCGAGGCGGCGATTCCCGACGCGATCCTCAACGGTCCTCGCGAGGTCGGACGACTGCCCAACAACGCGCACTTCACGTTCCCCGGATGCGAAGGCGACTCGCTGCTGATGTTGCTCGACGCGGCCGGTATCGAATGCTCGACCGGTTCGGCGTGCACCGCCGGGGTCGCGCGCGCGAGTCACGTACTCGTCGCGATGGGGGCGGACCCGATCACGGCACGCGGTTCGCTCCGATTCTCGTTGGGGCACACCACAACCCGCAGTGACATCGACAAACTGATCGAAACTCTCCCTTCCGTGGTGGACAGGGCTCGCGCCGCCGGACTGGCGAGCGCCGGTGGACGAGGAGGTGACCGGAGATGAGGATTCTTGCGGCAATGAGCGGCGGTGTGGACTCGGCGGTCGCCGCCGCCCGCATGGTCGAGGCCGGACACGACGTCGTGGGAGTGCATCTCGCGTTGTCGGCCGCGCCGGGCACACTGCGCACCGGCTCGCGCGGATGCTGCTCGAAGGAGGACGCCGGCGATGCTCGCCGCGCCGCCGACGTGCTCGGAATTCCCTTCTACGTCTGGGATTTCGCAGACCGCTTCAAGGAGGACGTGATCGACGACTTCGTCGCGTCCTATGCCGCCGGTGAGACCCCGAACCCGTGCCTGCGTTGCAACGAGAAGATCAAGTTCTCGGCGCTGGCCGACCGTGCCGTCGCGCTCGGCTTCGACGCCGTCGCCACCGGTCACTACGCGCAGTTGAACGACGGGGTGCTGCGCCGCGCCGTCGACGCCGACAAGGACCAGTCGTACGTACTCGCCGTGCTCACCGCGCAGCAGTTGTCGCGCGCGGTGTTCCCCGTCGGCGACACCCCCAAGAGCCGGATCCGCGAGGAGGCCGCCGAGCGCGGACTCGCGGTGGCGAACAAGCCCGACAGCCACGACATCTGCTTCATCCCGTCGGGCGACACCCGCGCCTTCCTCGGTGCCCGGATCGGTGTGCGTCCCGGCGCCGTCGTGGACGACCGTTCGGGTGAGGTGCTCGCGCAGCACGAGGGCGTGCACGGTTTCACCATCGGCCAGCGCAAGGGACTCGGTATCGCCGGGCCCGGACCGGACGGACGCCCCCGCTACGTCACCGCGATCGAACCGGAGAGCGGCACCGTCCGGGTCGGCAGCGCCGAACAGCTGAAGGTCGAGTCGATCCGGGCCGAGCGCGCCGTATGGACCTCCGGCACCGCTCCTGTCGGACCGATCGAGTGCGTCGTCCAGGTCCGCGCTCACGGCGGCCTGGCCCCGGCCGTCGCCGAAGCGGTGGGTCCGGGCATCGAGATCTCGCTGCGCGAACCGCTCACCGGTGTCGCCGCCGGTCAGGCCGCCGTGCTGTACCGGTCCGACGCTGCGGGCGACATCGTCCTCGGCAGCGGAACCATCGCGGCAGGGGACCGGTGACGGCACCTGCCACCGGCCGAGAGGTGTGGTCCGGTCTCGCGACAGGCATCGGTTCGTGGCCCGGGACGGACCCGCGCGAGGCCGCGGCGGTCGTCGTCGGCGAACTCACGGATCTGCCCCACCTCGTCGAACTGCCGGCACGCGGCCTCGGTGCCGACATGATCGGGCGGGTCAGCGCCCTGCTCGTCGACATGTACCTCGACACCTCGACCACTGGCTACCGCCTCGTGTCGCGACGCGGCGGTGTGGCCGCCCGGGCGCGCGACCTGCTCGCCCAGGACCTCGATGCGCTCGAGGAGGCCTGGGAACGCGCCGGGCTGGATGCCGGCCGCCCCGTGAAGGTGCAGGCTGCCGGGCCGCTCACCCTCGCCGCCCACGTCGAACTCGCCACGGGACGCCGGGTGCTCACCGACCGCGGCGCCGTTCGCGACCTGGCCGAATCGCTCGCGGAGGGCCTGGCCCGACACGCCGCCGAGATCACCCGCCGGCTCGGGGTTCAGGTGGTCGCGCAACTCGACGAACCGTCGCTGCCGGATGTGCTCGCCGGAACGCTGAAGGGCCGGACCGTCCTCGAGACCGTCCCTGCCGTGCCGGACCCGGAAGCGCTGGACGTGCTCGACACGACGATTCGGGGCACTGGGCTCTCCGTCGCGGTGCACTGCTGCGCGGGCACCTTCCCGGCCGACTTCCTGCGGCGCAGCGCTGCCGACGCTGTGGCCTTCGACGTCGGATGCGTGCGACGCTCCGACCTCGACGGACTCGGGGAACTGTTCGACTCGGGCACGGTCCCGATACTCGGACTCGTGCCCGCCACCGCACCGGCCTCGATGGGCTGGCGCGAGTACGCGGCACCGGCCGTCGAGCTGATCGACCGGCTCGGGTTCCCCAGGAAGGTGCTGCAATCGGTGGCGGTGAGCCCGGTCTGCGGGCTGGCCTCGGCCTCCACGGAGGGGGCACGGGCCGCTCTGCGTTCGTTGCGCGACGTCGCGTCGGCCTTCGCTGAGGAAGCCGACACGCTCTGAGTATTCCGGTCGGTCCCCTCGACTAGGCTTGCAGGCTGTGAGTGAACCGACGGACGCACCCATCACCGCTCCTCCGGAGGCGCGTGAGCGCTGGCAGGATCTCGCCGAACAGGTGCGCGAGCATCAGTTCCGTTATTACGTGCGCGACGCCCCCATCATCTCCGACGGTCAGTTCGACGCGCTCCTCGGCGAACTGCAGGCACTCGAGGATCAGTACACCGAACTCCGCACGCCGGATTCGCCCACCCAGCTGGTCGGCGGCGGCTTCGCCACCGAATTCGGTGCCGTCGAGCATCTCGAACGGATGCTCAGCCTCGACAACGTCTTCGACGAGGACGAACTGCGCGCGTGGCTCTCGCGCGCCGAGGTCGAGACCGGCACTCACCCCGATTATCTGTGCGAGGTGAAGATCGACGGCGTGGCGCTCAGCCTCGTCTACGAGAACGGCAAACTCGTCCGCGCGGCCACCCGCGGCGACGGACGCACCGGGGAGGACGTCACCCTCAACGCCCGCACGATCGACGACGTTCCCGAAAAGCTCACCGGCACCGCCGAATACCCGATCCCGACGTTGCTCGAAGTGCGCGGCGAGGTGTTCTTCCGGCTCGAGGACTTCCAGACCCTCAACGCCGGGCTGGTGGCCGAAGGCAAGCCGCCCTTCGCGAATCCCCGCAATTCCGCCGCCGGTTCCCTGCGGCAGAAGAACCCGGCCGTCACCGCGCGCCGGCGTCTGCGCATGTACTGCCACGGCTACGGCCGCATGGAGGGCTTCGAACCCCGCTCGCAATCCGACGCCTACGCGGCCTTCGCGGCCTGGGGCCTGCCCGTCTCACCGCACACTGTTCGCGTGCAGGGCGCCGAGGCGGTCGTCGAGCGGATGCGCTACTGGGGCGAACACCGCCACGACATCGAACATGAGATCGACGGCCTGGTGGTCAAGATCGACGACATGGGGCTGCACCGACGCCTCGGTGCCACGTCCCGCGCCCCACGGTGGGCGATCGCCTACAAGTACCCGCCGGAGGAGGTCACCACCAAGCTCCTCGACATCCGCGTCAGTGTCGGGCGCACCGGACGCGTGACCCCCTTCGCCTACATGGAGCCGGTCACCGTCGCCGGGTCCACCGTCTCGCTGGCGACGCTGCACAACGCGTCCGAGGTGGAGCGCAAAGGCGTGCTCATCGGCGACACCGTGGTCATCCGCAAGGCCGGCGACGTGATCCCGGAGGTCCTCGGCCCGGTCGTCGACCTGCGCGACGGTTCCGAGTACGCCTTCGAGATGCCCACGCAGTGCCCCGAATGCGGTACCACCCTCGCCCCGGCGAAGGAGGGCGACGTCGACCTGCGCTGCCCCAACTCGCGGTCGTGCCCGGCGCAATTGCGCGAGCGGGTCTTCCACGTCTCGGGCAGGGGAGCGTTCGACATCGAAGCCCTCGGCTACGAGGCGGCCACGGCGCTGCTCGAGGGGAAGATCATCGCCGACGAGGGCGACCTGTTCTCGCTCACGAAGGAAGACCTCGAACGCATCCCGTTTTTCCGCACCACCAAGGGCGTGCTGTCGAAGAACGGCGAACGTCTGCTGCAGAACCTCGACAAGGCGAAGGAACAGCCGCTCTGGCGCGTGCTGGTCGCCCTGTCCATCCGGCACGTCGGACCGACCGCTGCGCGTGCGCTGGCCACCGAGTTCGGCAGCCTCGACCGGATCCGGGCCGCGTCCGTCGACGAGCTCGCGGCCGTCGAGGGCGTCGGACCGACGATCGCCGCGGCGGTGACCGACTGGTTCACCGTCGATTGGCACGTCGCGATCGTCGACAAGTGGGCGGCAGCGGGTGTGCGGATGGCCGACGAACGCGACGAATCGATCCCGCGAACCCTCGAAGGACTGTCGATCGTGGTTACGGGCACGCTCGCGGGATTCTCCCGCGACCAGGCCAAGGAGGCCGTCCTCGCGCGCGGAGGCAAGGCCGCCGGATCGGTGTCGAAGAAGACGGCTTTCGTCGTCATCGGCGACAACCCGGGTTCGAAGGCCGACAAGGCCGCCGATCTCGGAGTACCCGTGCTCGACGAGGACGGTTTCCGGATCCTGCTCGACGAGGGGCCCGACGCCGCTCGCGCCTATCTCGAAGGGCGCGAAGGGGAGAACTGAGACGCTCTCCGCCGGGAGGTGCCCTGCCCGCGGATTCTCAGGAGGCCGTTGCGGATTCCGGTTCCTCGGCGCTGCGCCTCCCGAGGAATACCGCCGCGGCGAGCAGGAAGCAGATCGCCCCGACGAACGTGCCGGTGTTGGCAAGGCTCGGGTCGAGAGTGTTTCCGTCGTCGAGGACGAACGAACCGACGGCGGAGACCCCGAAAGCGATCGACCCGAGCATGTTCAGCCACCCGCTGATCCAGTCCTTCGAGCGCGGCGCCCAATGCGAGCCCGCTCGCCAGAGGACTGCACACGCGATCGCGCTCGACACCAGAAAGCACAGGGAACCTTCGAGATTGGGGTTCCACACCAGGTGCTCCTCACCCTTGACGGTGTGGGCGTGCAGTGCGGCTCCCGTGCTGACGTTGAACAGCAGCGTACCGATGAACTGGATCAGCGACGCGAGCCAGTCGGCGCGGATCGCCGGGCTGCCCTTGTCCGTGACGGTGGCCGGCCCACTGAGCATCAATTGGACGAATGCTGCACCCGTGAAGAACCAGGAACCCACGAAGAACGAAGTATTTGCACCGGCGGTGCCGAGAAGCGTCGCAATTCCGGGCGCCGAACCCAATGCGAACAGGGCGGCGCCGATGACGAATCCCCAGGACTGCATGCGCAATGTCGGGTGAATCAGCATTGGCGCAGTGTAAGTCGAAGATCGGAAATATGTGTGTTTTCAAAAGAAACTATCCGATCGAATAGGTGCAGTTCAGAACGAACTTTCGAAAAGGGTGAACGGTTGGGGTGAATTGGTTCGGGATCCTTTCTGTTGGTCGGAAGTCGTGTTCGATGCGCGTTAGCGTCCCAGCCATGACGGAAACCGGTAAGTCCACTCAGCGCCTTCTTTTTCGTAATGTGCGAGTTTTCGACGGAGTTTCCGGAGAGCTCGTCACCGGCGACGTACTGATCGACGGAGACCGCATCGTCGCCGTATCCGAATCGCCGATCGGCGACGAACCCGGCCGCGAGACCGACGTGATCGACGGCGGCGGGCGGGTCCTCATGCCCGGCATGTCCGACGCGCACGTCCACCTCGTCGGTAACGCGAACTCCTACATCGACATGGTGATGGGCAGCGAAGCGCACATCGCGCTCAACGGCCTCGCCGAGGCCCGCAACATGCTGCTGCGCGGCTTCACCGCCGTCCGCGACATGGCCGGCGACACCGGCAGCATCAAATCGGTGATCGACCGGGGATTGTTCGACGGTCCCCGCATCTACCCGTCCCAGGCCGCGATCTCGCAGACGTCCGGGCACGGCGACTTCGGCTTCGTCTACGAATGCCCCACAGCCCTCGGTGGGGATCAGGCCCGCGCCGAACAGATCGGCTTCATGCGGGTCGCAGATGGTGAGGACCGGGTCCTCGCAGCCGTGCGCGAGCAACTCAAGAAAGGTGCATCGCAGATCAAGCTGATGGTCGGCGGCGGAGCGGCGTCCATGTACGACCCGCTGTACACCGTCCAGTTCATCGACAGAGAACTGCGTGCCGCCGTCCAGGCCGCATCCGACTACGGCACGTACGTGGCCACCCACGTCTACAACGTCACCGGGATCCGCCGCGCGGTCGCGGCCGGGGTGAAGTCGATCGAGCACGGCCACCTCGCCGACGAGGAGACCGTCGCACTGCTCGCGGAGAAGGAGGTGTGGTTGTCGATGCAGCCTTTCGCGCTCGGCGACCACCACTATCCCGACCCGGATCGCGCGGAGAAGGACAAGCAGATCTGCACCGGCACCGACCACGTCTACGAGTGGGCGCAGAAGCACGGCGTGAAGACGGCCTGGGGAACCGACCTGCTGCTCGAGCCGCAGATCGCGCCGCGCCAGAGCGAGATGGCCGCGCGGCTCGGCGACCACTACAGCAACCTCGACGCGCTGCGGATGCTCACCTCCGGAAACGCCGAACTGTTCCGGCTCGCAGGCGAACGCGATCCCTACCGTCAGGCCCGATGGGGTGTGATCGACAAGGGCGCCTGGGCGGACGTGCTCCTCGTCGACGGCAACCCGCTCGAGGATCTGAGTCTGATCGCCGATCCAGCAAAGAACCTGTCGGTCATCGTGAAGAACGGCCACGTCGTCAAGAACAGCCTGTGACCGTGGCAGCACATCGGACACGGCACCACACCCCACTCGCTCCGCGCAAGGACAGTCGGTGACTCACTACGGGCAGCACAGCGACGCAGAGGTCTGGGACGAGTTGTCGGACGAGCAGCTCGAGGATCCCTTCGTCGTGGACGGAAACTACGGCGGAACGCCGGTGGGCACAGCCGAACCGGATGATGTCGGGACTCCGCCGTACGGCGCTCCGGTCGTGCAGCGGGCAACCGCCCGGCAGACGCCGGGCACACTCGTGTCGGCGCGCGGGATCGAACTCCACGGACTCTGGGGCCATGTCTTCGGCCCCCTCGACCTGGACCTCGACGCCGGGGGAGTGACGGTTCTGGCCGCGCAGGCCGGTGCTGCGCGTACCGCGTTGCTCATGGCTCTGTACGGTCGCATGCGACTGACCCGGGGATCGCTGACGGTTCTCGGCGAGGACAGACCGCAGAAGATCATCGCGCGGTCGGCGATTGCGTGCATGAACGAGCTCGACGAGGTACGCCCGTCGGTCACCGTGCGCGATCTCGTCACCGAGCAGAAGCGGTGGGATTCCCCGTGGTACAAGTTCGTTCCGCGGGTCCGTGAGGACGGTATCGCCGAGATGTGCGAGGAGATCTTCGGCGACGTACCGCTGCCACCGCTCGAGGCGTTCGTCGACGACCTTCCCGAACTCCAGCAACTGCTCCTGCGGATCTCGGTGGCGAACACCCGGCGTCCACCACTGCTGGTGGTGGGCCGGATCGATCGGATCGCCGACGACGTCGAACGTGCCACCCTGCTCGGCCGGCTCGTCGCGCTCGGTGAGAACCAGGCGGTGATCATCGGCGACGTGAACCCCGTCGACCCCGATAGCGGGGTACGGGCCGTGGTTGACATGCACGATCTGCTCGGACCCGGTGACATCGGCGTCCTGACGAAGAGGAAGTGACGAGTGCTCGCAGGCGTCTCTCTCGGTAGCGACTCGAAGCGAGACTTCCGCGGCACGATGCCGCGCATCGCGATCGCGACGATCATTCTCATGCCGTTGCTGTACGGGGCCATGTACCTGTGGGCCTTCTGGAATCCATTCGGTGCGGTGAACAAGATTCCCGCGGCGATCGTCAACAACGACACCGGTCGTTCGTCGACGGGGGAACAGGTCGACGCCGGCGATCAGGTCGTGAAGTCCCTCATCGCATCCGGTCAGCTCGATCTGGCGGAGGTGTCGGAAGAGGACGCCGTCGCGGGTCTGGCCGACGGAAAGTACTACTACACCATCACGATTCCGGAGAATTTCACCGAAGCGGTCGAATCCCCCAACGGCGACAACCCGGAGAAGGCGAATCTGGTCTTCACTTTCAACGACGCGAACAACTATCTCGCGACGATCATCGGGCAGGACGCGTCCGAACAGGTGATCGGACAGGTGAACTCCACGATCGGTGCCCAAGGTGTCGGGACCGTGCTCACCGGTCTCGAGAGCGCCGGCTCGGGTCTGAAGCAGGCCGCCGACGGTGCCGGGCAACTCGCCGACGGCATCGACACGGCCAAGAGCGGCGCGGACCAGCTCGCTTCGGGATCGCAGGAGCTCGCGACGAACATGGTCACGGCGCGAGACGGGTCGGCGCAGCTCGCTACCGGCGCGAACGAACTCGCCACCGCGATCGACGGCGTGACGGGTCCGCTGCTCAGCGCGCTCGACAGCGGTGCCCTCTCGGGTGTCGCCGGGCAGGCAGCGGAGCTGCGGGCCTCGCTCGACGCCCTCGAATCGCGGGTACCGCAGACCACGCAGTCGACGGTGAACCAGGCCGTACAGCAGGTCGTCGACATCCTGAACCGGAGCTCCGATCCGGTCGTGCAGCAGGCGATCACCGCGTTGACACCGCTGACGGCGCAACAGGCGGCCTCCGATGCCGACGCCCTACGCGCTGAGATCATGCGTCTGCAGGCAGGCGCCGAACAACTCGAGTATCAACTCGGCAACCCGAACAGTCCGCTACAGGGAGCCCTGGCGACGTTGTCGAACGGGGGACTGGCGGCGGACGTGAACCGACTCCGCAGCGGTGTCGACGAACTGAGCTCCGGTGCCGCCACGCTGAACTCCGGTCTCGTCCAACTCACCGACGGCAGTGTCCAGTTGGCCGACGGAGCAGGAGAGCTGTCCTCGGGCATGGTCGAGTTGCAGTCGGGTTCGCAGGAACTCGCGCAGGCCCTGAGCCAGGGTGCCACCCAGGTGCCGAACTGGACGGACGAACAACGCACCGCCACCGCCGAGACGTTGTCGACTCCGGTTGCTCTGCAACAGAACTACACGAACGAGGCACCCACCTTCGGTACCGGTTTCGCCCCGTTCTTCCTGTCGCTCGCCCTGTTCGTCGGCGGCATCATCACCTGGATGCTGCTCACCCCGTTGCAGTCGCGGCCCACCGTCGCGGGACTCGGTGCCTACCGCACGGTCCTCGCGTCGTACTGGCCGGCTCTGCTGGTAGGCATCCTGCAGGTGGTCGTGATGTACACGGTCGTCCATTTCGGCGTCGGACTGGACGTGAAGCACGTCGTGGGGACGATCCTGTTCCTGATGTTGATCTCCGCAACGTATCTGGCCATGATCCAAGCGTTCAATGCGATCTTCGGCGTCGCCGTCGGTCGGGTGGTGACCTTGGCCTTCCTGATGCTGCAACTGGTTTCGGCCGGCGGTATCTACCCCGTGCCGACCACGGCGAAGCCGTTCCAGTACATCCACCCGTTCGACCCGATGACCTACACCGTCAACGGTCTGCGGCAGCTCACCGTCGCCGAGAACATCGATTCGCGATTGTGGATCGCAATCGCTGTCCTGGCCGGAATCCTGCTCGTATCGTTGACGCTGAGTGCCCTGTCGGTTCGGCGCAACCGCCGCTACACGATGGAGAGGCTGTACCCGCCGATCGAGGTGTGAGAGCCGCCCCGTATGTCCTGAAGTCACCGGATCGACGAGTGTTCGATGCGGGAAATGGAGGAAACCATGTCAGAGTCCAATGCTCCAGCCGAGACACTCGCACCTGCCTTCACCGGCAGACTCGGTACCGACCCGATTCCTGCTCTGCGACTTCCCAAGTCGGAGACCGATCCGGAGGCGACGTACCAGTTCATACACGACGAGTTGATGCTCGACGGCAGCTCGCGGCTCAACCTGGCGACCTTCGTCACCACGTGGATGGATCCGCAGGCGGGTCGTCTCATGGCCGAGACGTTCGACAAGAACATGATCGACAAGGACGAGTATCCGGCCACGGCGGAGATCGAGACCCGCTGCGTCAACATGGTCGCGGCCCTGTTCCACGCCGAGAACCTCGATCCGGCCGATCCGTCGTCGGCCACCGGCGTCTCGACGATCGGTTCGTCCGAGGCCGTCATGCTCGGCGGTCTCGCGCTCAAGTGGCGCTGGCGTGAGGCCCGTAGGGCCGCCGGCAAGGACGCGTCGAAGCCGAACCTGGTGCTCGGCAGCAACGTGCAGGTGGTGTGGGAGAAGTTCTGCCGCTACTTCGACGTCGAGCCGAAGTACCTGCCGATGGAGCCCGGCCGTTACGTCATCACCCCCGAGCAGGTCCGTGAAGCGGTCGACGAGAACACCATCGGCGTCGTCGCGATCCTCGGCACCACCTTCACCGGTGAACTCGAGCCGGTGGCGGAGATCGCCGCCGCGCTCGACGAGCTCGCGGCCTCCGGCGGTCCCGACGTCCCGTTGCACGTCGACGCCGCCTCCGGTGGCTTCGTGGTGCCCTTCCTCCATCCGGACCTCGAATGGGACTTCCGTGTGCCGCGGGTCGTGTCCATCAACGTCAGTGGTCACAAGTACGGCATGACCTATCCGGGTATCGGTTTCGTCGTCTGGCGCTCGAAGGAACATCTGCCCGAGGACCTGGTCTTCCGGGTCAACTACCTCGGTGGCGACATGCCGACGTTCACGCTCAACTTCTCGCGTCCTGGTAACCAGGTCATCGGCCAGTACTACAACTTCATTCGGCTCGGTGTCGCCGGGTACACGCAGATCATGGAGACCCTGCGCGACACCGCGCTCATGCTGTCGAAGCAGATCTCCGAGATCGAGAACATGGCGATCATCACGGACGGCTCCGCCATCCCGGTCATCTCCTTCGAGGTGACGGGCGACCCCGGCTTCACGGTGTTCGACATCTCCCACGAATTGCGGGCCCGCGGATTCCAGGTTCCGGCCTACACGATGCCGGCCGACGCGGAGGACGTCGCGGTCCTGCGAATCGTGCTTCGCGAGGGCTTCAGCCGGGACATCGCCCACAAGCTCGGTGAAGACATCGCCGATGTAGTCGGATATCTCCGCGAGGGTGTCGGTCGCGGCCACACCGATCAGGCATTCGCACACTGAACGAAGTCGCAGCGGGGGAGAAGCTCACCGAGTTTCTCCCCCGCCGACGTGAGATCCGTTCGTGGACCGTGTGAATGGAGGTACGGGACTACTTCGATGTGATTCCTGGCGCGCGATCGGAATCCCGGCGAAATCCGTCATTTCCCCCGCCGGCTGCTAATATTTGCACATACTTGTGAGTCCGTTTCGAGGGCGATGCTGCCCGGATGCGAAAGGGATAGTGGACGTGCCGAGAACACTGCCTTTGTCCCGTCGCCGATTGTTCTCCGTTCTGTCCGCGCATTCCGAACTCGCCGTGATCCTCGGTGGCCCCTTCTCCGGCAAGACGACCCTCGTCGACACGTGGCTGGCGATCGACCCGTGTCCCGAGTGGGCGCCGGTGGTGATTCCCGAACCCGCGCACGACGTCACACCCGAGACCTACTGGGCGACGGTGGCATCGTCGCTGTGCACCTCCCTCGGAGTCGACGAACCCGTTGCGGCGGAAGGCTCCTTCGACTCGTTGTGTTCGATACTGGTCCGGCACCCCCGGCCCGTGATGTTCGTGCTCGACGGTGTCCGGTCGGTCGAAGCGATCGAAGACCGGGTCGGGCAGTTGCTGCGGCTCGGGCCGCAGGTGCGGATGGTGGTCACCAGCAGGGCCGCAGGGTCGTGGGCCGAACTTGTCGACGGACACCCGCACAGGACGATCGTCGGCGACGACGACCTGGCGTTCACCGTGGACGAGACCGCTGCACTGTGCCGGCTCTTCGGACTTGCGCGGGACCAACGCACCATCGAGTGGATCACCCGCCGCACCGAAGGATTCGCCGCATTCGTCGCGGCGGTGTGTGCGACGCTGCGCGCCGAGAAGCCGGATCGGGTCTACGGCACCGACGCCCTCGACGTCCTGGTCGACTCGACCGTCGATCTCGTCGTCATGCATGTCGTGGCCGCGGATCCCTCACTGGCACTGTCCTCCCGCTCGGTCCTCGTCTCCGCCGCACCCAACACGGTGACGGAGTCGTCGATTTCGGCTCTACCGCACATCGACGACAGCGACGCCTTCCTCACCTCGCTGACCGAGTCGGGACTGATCGAGGCCTGCTCGACGGACGAGGACTCCACGGACGGCGAGACCGCCTGGCGCTATCCCGAGGTCGTCCACAGATCACTCCTGCGGGTGGGCAGCGCCGAATACCCGAAGGAGCTGTGGGATGCGCGGTCGGCTCTCATCGACTACTGGTTGCAGCGCTCGCGTCCGGACATCGCCCTCGAACATGCCGTGGAGCGGCGCGACTGGCGATGCGCGATCGACATCGTCGAGAAGAACTGGGTGGCACTGTACGGAAGCGGATCGCTCCGCTCCCTGGGGATCGTGCTGCTCGAGCTGCTCCCCGACGACATGACGACCAACGATCGCACCGTCGCGTCGCTGCGGACGATCACCCGTGCCCGGAACCAGGCGGGAGAGCCGGAACAGTGGGCCTTCCCGCGATCCTTCGAAACGATCCTTCGCCTCGGAAGTCTCCGGATGCAGGGTGCCTACGACGAGGCGATGGAAGTGTGCGACGGCCTGGCCACCGAACCCGTGCCGAATTTCGAGACGCTGGACGACACGACCCGGCACGCCCACGGACTGAAATACCTCAACTTCGGCACCGTCTACCTCCTCGGCGGACGCACCACCGATGCCGGAACGATGCTGCGCCGTGCCCACACGGCGGGTCGCGGTGTGTTCGTCGAGCGAGAGGCCGCGGGCAAACTCGCGCTCCTCGAAGCCCTCCGGGGCCGGACCCACGAGGCGACCCGGTGGATCGAGGAGGAGCTCCGGCATCCGCCGATCATGGGAGAGGCCGAGGCCCTCATCCGTACGGCGGGCCTGGTCGCCACCGCGCTCGTGGCCCTCGACAGGCTCGACACCGGCACGGCCTTCCGCGCGCTCTCCGAACTCGGCACTCCCCGCCACACGGAAGAGTTGTGGGCGGCCGTCATGTACGCGCGGGGGCGACTGGCGCTGCTGAGCGGTGTGCCCGCCGACGGCCTGCTGTACATCGATTCGGAACTTCAGCACTTCTCCCATCGCCTCACCGGTATCTCCGCAGTGTTGGTCGATGCCGCGCGTGCCGACCTGCACCTCGCGCTCGGCGAGGCCCGCGCGGCGCGCGAGCTGGTCGACAGCTCGACGCACCCCCTCACGGCTCCGGCCCGTGCGCGATTGCGTCTGCTCGGCGGCGATCCCGGAGGCGCGGAGGTGATCGTGCATCGTGGGGATGCCGCCCGTGAGCACTGTCCGGCCGTCGGTGCGGAACTCGCCCTGATCGGATCGGTGGCGTCTCTGAGACTCGGTCGCCGCACCGATGCGCGACGGCATCTCCAGCGGGCCGTGGTGCTGGCGGAACATGCCGGGGTGACACGGCCGTTCGTCGGAGTCCCGCCCTCGGCCGTGCGCGACATCCTGTCGCTCGGGGTCGACCTGCCGATCGATCTCGACCCGGCGATGGCCGAGTACGGCATCTTCCGCGAGATCCGTGTCGTCGTACGGCTGACCCCACGCGAGCGCGCGGTCCTCGACGCATTGCTCGCCGGCGGCACGGCGAGCACGATCGCCAAGGAACAGTTCGTCACCCTCAACACCGTCAAGACCCAATTGCGTTCCCTCTACCGGAAACTGGGCGTGCATTCGCGTGAGGAAGCGATCGCGCAGGCGCACAGGCTCGTCGTCGGCTGAGACCCTTTCCCGAAGCTGCGACCGGAACCCGGGGGACTATCGGAGGACGGTGCCGACGATGCCCGCGAAGTAACCGATGCGTGCGATCTCGGACGGACGGAACTCCGGTCCGCCGGGGCGGCCGAGGACGAGGACACGTTCGGGCGAGCCGACGGGAGCGGCCGCGAGCATCGTGTCCATGTCGCGCCAGAGCTGCGGCACCCACTCACCGTCGTGGTCGAGCAGGGTGGCCTCGGCGAGCGGCATCCAGGGGACGCCGTCGAGGTGGGTCTCCGGCGAACCCGGGCTCCCCGCGAGGCGGAAGATGCCGTTCGGGCCGACTCCGAGCACGGTCGCCCAACCCACGCGGAGCACCCGGGGAGCACCGTCGACGAGGATCTGGATGCGGTCGTCGCGGGCGGCGGCGACGTGATCGATCAGTTCGAGTTCGCGATGGGTGTCGAGGATTCCGGCGTAGGGACGGATCGAGTCGACCGTCACACCGGGCAGGGCCTCGGCCGCGGTGAGGAGCGTGTCGGGGAGCTTGCCCGGCTCGACGTCGACGACGAGATCGTCGATCGCGAAGTCCGTGCCGCGTTCGACGACGTCGAGCGACAGGATGTCGGCGCCGACCGAACCGAGCGCCAGGGCGAGCGAGCCGAGGCTACCGGGACGATCGGGGAGCCTGACACGCAAGAGGTACGACACGTGAGTCCTTTCCCCAGTCGGTTTCGTGCCGTCGACGAACGCCACATCGACGGCACATGGTGCGCCGGCATCCGAGTGCCGGCCCAGGGGCCCGTGTCGACCTCTGGCAGACCACATCCTTGCACCTCGGCGCCGGCGTCCGGGACGGCGCAGATCCGAAATTATGCCGACCCCATCGATAATCCCCGGTCGCGACGGTGCATGTCACACGAACGCAACACAGCGTTGCGAAGCTTGCAACATCGGCGGACGGGACGCGACGCCGACCGGGCGACGAGTGATGTCGCCGAACCGCGTGCGCCGTCGCTTCCAGGACGCATTACCCTGGACAGGACGTTCACTCTCCATCGGAAAGGGGCCATTCACGGTGCCTGCCATCTCCCGTGACGAGGTCGCGCATCTCGCCCGGTTGTCCCGGCTTGCGCTGACCGATGCCGAACTCGACGAGTTCGCCGGTCAGTTGGATTCGATCCTCAACCACGTCAAGGCGGTGTCGGAGGTGGCCGCGGACGATGTGGCTCCCATGGCGAACCCGAACGCCGTCACCAACGTGACGCGACCCGACGTCGTCGTCCCCGGTCTCACACCCGAGCAGGCGCTCTCCGGTGCGCCGGCCGTCGAGGAGGATCGCTTCTCGGTCCCGCAGATCCTGGGAGAGGGCGAATGAGCACGGATACGACACGCCTCGACGCCGCGACTCTGGCGTCGAAGATCCATGCCGGCGAACTGTCGTCGGTGGAGGTCACCCAGGCCCACCTCGATCGCATCGCCGAGGTCGACGGCGAGTACAACGCCTTCCTGCACGTCGCCTCCGAGCAGGCGCTCGCCGCCGCGGACGAGGTCGACCGTGCCGTCGCCGCGGGCGAGAAACCGGCCTCGGCGCTCGCCGGTGTGCCGCTCGCGCTCAAGGACGTGTTCACCACCACGGACATGCCCACCACGTGCGGTTCGAAGATCCTCGAGGGCTGGGTCTCGCCCTACGACGCGACGCTCACCACGAAGCTGCGCGAGGCCGGGATCCCCATCCTCGGCAAGACCAACATGGACGAGTTCGCGATGGGTTCGTCCACCGAGAACTCGGCCTACGGCCCCACCCGCAACCCGTGGGACACCAGCCGTATCCCGGGTGGCTCGGGTGGCGGTTCCGCTGCGGCGCTCGCGTCGTATCAAGCACCCCTCGCGATCGGCACCGACACCGGTGGCTCGATCCGCCAGCCCGCCGCTGTCACCGCCACCGTCGGCACCAAGCCCACCTACGGCACGGTCTCTCGGTACGGCCTCGTCGCCTGTGCGTCGTCGCTCGACCAGGGTGGTCCCTGCGGCCGCACCGTCCTCGACACGGCGCTGCTGCACGAGGTCATCGCCGGGCACGACCCGCGCGACTCGACGTCGGTGAACGCCCCCGTGCGTCCCGTCGTGGAGGCGGCGCGCCAGGGTGCGGCCGGCGACCTGAAGGGCCTGAAAGTCGGCGTGGTCAAGGAGTTGCACTCCGACAGCTACCAGCCCGGCGTGCTCTCGTCGTTCGATGCGGCGGTCGAGACGCTCACGAAGCTCGGTGCGGAGGTCGTCGAGGTCTCGTGCCCGCACTTCGAGTACGCGCTCGCCTCGTACTACCTGATCCTGCCGTCGGAGGTCTCCTCCAACCTGGCCCGCTTCGACGCGATGCGGTACGGCATGCGCGTCGACGACGGCACGATGAGTGCCGAGCAGGTCATGGCCGCGACCCGCGCCGCCGGTTTCGGCAAGGAGGTCAAGCGCCGCATCATGATCGGCACCTACGCGCTGTCCTCCGGCTACTACGAGGCCTACTACGGTCAGGCACTCAAAGTCCGGAGCCTCATCGCGCAGGACTTCGACAAGGCCTACGAGCAGGTCGACGTGCTGGTCTCGCCCACGAGCCCGTTCACGCCGTGGAAGCTCGGCGAGAAGGTCGACGATCCGCTGGCGATGTACCTGTCCGACCTGTGCACGCTCCCGACCAACCTCGCGGGGCACTGCGCGATGTCGGTGCCGTCCGGCCTCTCGGCGGACGACGGTCTCCCCGTCGGTCTGCAGATCATGGCCCCGGCCCTGGCCGACGAGCGCCTGTACCGCGTGGGTGCGGCCTTCGAGGCGGCACGAGGACCCATCGTCGCCTGATCCTTTCCCACACCACGACCCGTCGTGCCGTTCGTCGGCCGGCGGGTCGCGGTGTATCCGGACGCCGATCCGTGTGGGCGCGATCTACCCGTCGGCGGAGGTGCACCGCGCCTGATCGTCGCCGTAGCGATGACCGTGACCGGGTGCCGCCTCGAGCGAGGTGAGCAGGTCCACCGTCGTGTTCACGAACGACACCACCGGCAGCCACGGCGGGGTCGGGGCATCGGCGCGCGCATGCGACAGATCGGGCGGCGACCACAGCAGCGACGGCCGCCACCACACCACCGGGTCGGAGGTGTTCGCCCGGACACTCGCACCGGCGGTGCGGACCCCCGCGGGTGGCCCCGCGAGGAACAGTGCACACGGCTCCGGTTCGTCGTCGAAGACGGCGCTCGCGCCGGACGCTCCCAGAGACTGCCCGTAGACGTGCAGGGCGGGGCGTCGCTCGTCGGGCAGCGTGGACAGGTACGCCCGCAAGGCGGTGACGAGCGCGCGGGCCTCCTCCTCCGCAGCACCGCGATCGAGGACGAAGGTCACCCAGCTCGGCATGTCCGAGTACTGCTGGGCGACGATGGCGACATCGTCGCCCCACCGGTCCTCGAAGCCGCGAACCGCAGCGGCATCGACCCAGCCCGAGCCGGTCGGCACGGCCACCACGAGATGCGGTCGGTCGAAGGCTCTCGCCCGGCGGAGTTCGTCCACCGCGAACTCGGCGCGCGCAGACGGATCCGGCGCGGCCGACAACGGTATGTAGATCCGGATCGGTGACCCCTCGGAGGGCAGGGACACGAACTTCTGCCCCTCTCGACCCAACCGGTTCCACAACACCGCCGATCCCACGCCACCCGACAATCCCGCCGAGAGCGCGGTGGGGGAGGCGACCGTGTCGACCGCCCCTCCGGGTGAGAAGGCCGCCGTGGTGCCGATCCCAACCGTGGCGCCGATTCCCAGCGTCGCGGCGACGGCCACCGCCACCCCGCGTCGCGACAGGAGGTGCACGAGGCGCGGAAGGGCGAGCAGCGCCGCGACGACCACGATCGCGACTGCCAGTGCCTCCAGCCACCAGCGCACATCCAGCGCCGGGACCGCCATCGCCTCCCGCAGACCGTTCTGCCACCGATGCGCACCGGCGGCCGTGACCAGAACGACGGATCCGCCGACGAGGCCGACGGGCACACGCAGTTCCGGTCTCGCCGGCCGCGGAGCCCGACCGGTCCGCCGCCTCGCGGTCACGACGAGACGGAGAACGGCCAGCGCGACCACGACGAACACCCCTGTGACGACGCCCTGCACGACCGACTGTCGCGGCAGCAGGGGAGGGGCGAGGGAGATCACCGTCGCGAGAACCACCATGAGGATCGTCATCGCCGTACCTTTCGTGCCGTGAAGCCCAGAGCGACCGAGCCCGCAGCGACGGCCAGGGCCCACGGCGATTCCGCGACAGGTGTCCGGTGACCCTGTCGCCACGAGTTGAATTCCACTGCTGCAGAAGAAATCCCTGCGATCGGCGTGCAGGAGGGGATGCCGGGTTCGGAGCGGCAGACGGTGTCGAGATGCCGTGCGAACAGACCGTCGAGGTCGCGGCGGGCACCGGTGTCCAGCTCGCCACCGGTGGTGTGGGCGTACCGCAGGAGGTCGTACCCGAGATCGTGCACCCGGCATGCCGATTCGAACGCCGCCGGCAGCGGCACCGGGGCGGAGCAGTCACCTTCGGGGTCGGCGAGCACCGTCGTCCCGTCCGCCCACTGTTCGACGATCGGCGCATACCCCATCACGGCGGTGAAATCGGCCGGCAGGGACGACAGTGCTCCCTCCGCGTCGTCGGCGACGAGCGCCGTCACCGTCGCTGCGGCCGCGGCGTCCTCCGTCGGGGGCGCGGCGGAGTGGGCGAGCGCCCCCGGCACGGCGCCATATGCTGCGGTGGCGAGGAAGACGACCGACGCGACTCGGACCGCTGCGGATCTCACTGTCATGCCGGTGACGCTAGGAACGCGCAGCCCTGCACCGGACCCCGCGACGGAGCGATCTCGAGGAGGCCGACACCACCCGCAGAGCTATGCGGATCTCACCCCCAGGTATGAGGACAGTCGAGACCCCGGCTCCTAGCGTGGGTGAGGTGAGAGAGCTTGCGAAGTCCGGCGTGAGAACCGCGGGACGCCTGGGCCGGGGACGGTGGAGCGTCATCACCGTGGTCACCGTGACGTTGATCCTCTATGCGATCGCGTGGCCGACGCTGCCCCTGACCCACGACGTCTCCCCACCCCTGTTGCCGCTGATCTCGGGGATGGCGGTGTTCCCGTTCCTCCTCGTGCTCGTCCGGCCGGCGCTCGGGTGGGCGGTGGCCGCGGCGGCGGGACTCGTCATCCCGATAGCGTTCGACCTGGTCCCCGGCTACGACTATCCGTGGCAGGTCGTGCACATCATGGTGATGCTCGCGCTGGTGTTCGCCGTGGCGATCCGCGAGGAGATCCGGATCGTCCTCGTCGTCTGGGTCTCGACGGTTCTGCTCTTCGCGGCCTTCGTCCCCGGCAGCGACGGCTGGGGCTGGGGGATCGGGATCAGCGCGCTGGTGGTGTTCGGGCTGTTGGTGCGCTGGCTGATGATCTCCCGACGGCAACTCGCCCAGCAGGAGGAAGCCAGCGAGCTCGAACGTGCACGGCGCGCCATCCTCGAGGAGAAGGCCCACATCGCACGCGACCTCCACGACATCGTTGCCCATCACATGTCGATGATCGTCGTGCAGGCGCAGAGCGCGCCCTACCGGCTCCCGGACGTGAACGACGACGTGCGCGCCGAATTCGACGCCCTCGGTGCGACCGCACGGGAGGCGCTGAACGAGGTCCGCACCCTGCTCGGAGTACTCCGCAGCGACGGGCAGCTCCCCGAACACGAACCGCAGCCCGACATCGACCGCATCGGTGAGCTGTTCGAGTCCTCCCGCCGAGCCGGGATGGCGCTCGAGACGGAGACGGTCGGCGTCCCCGCACCCGTCTCCGACGGTGTCGGACTCACCGTCTACCGGATCCTGCAAGAGTCTCTGGCGAACGCGGCCCGGCACGCACCCGGCGCCCGCGTGTCCGCACGACTGCAGTGGGAGCCGGCGACCGTCACGGTGGAGGTGACCAACGGGCCGGCCTCGCCCGGTCAGGTCGACACCACCGTTCGGCAGTCGGACCGCAGCGGCGGCAACGGAATCCTCGGCATGGTCGAACGTGCGTCCGTCGTGGGCGGGCAACTCGTCGCCCATCCCCGCCCCGGCGGCGGATTCGAGGTCCGAGCGGTTCTCCCGGTGCTGACCGGGGCCTAAGGTGGGTGCCGATGACCGAACCGCACCCTCCCATCACCGTGTTCATCGCCGACGACCAGGCAATGGTCCGGCAGGGCTTCGGAGCACTGCTCGGAGCCCAGCCCGACATCAGCGTCGTCGGCGATGCCCCCGACGGTCGAGCGGCTGTCTCGGAGGTCGCGCGACTGCGGCCCGACGTCGTCCTCATGGACGTGCGCATGCCCGAGATGAACGGTCTCGACGCGGCGCGGCACATCCTTGCCGACACCCGTGAGCCGCGGTCGAAGGTGCTCATGCTCACCACCTTCGACCTCGACGACTACGTCTACGAGTCGCTCGGGATGGGAGCAAGCGGGTTTCTGCTCAAGGACGCCCCCGCCGACGAACTCGTGCGGGCCGTGAGGGTGGTCGCCGATGGTCAGGCACTGCTCGCGCCGACCGTCACCCGTCGCCTCATCGCCGACGTCACCAGCCGGCGCCGGCCGGCGAGAGGGCGCGACCGCGTCCTCGATCCGCTGACCCCGCGCGAACTCGAGGTGCTGGAACTGATCGCACACGGCCTGTCGAACACCGAGATCGCAGAACGATTGTTCGTCGCCGAGCAGACCGTGAAGACCCACGTCGGCAAGGTTCTCGCAAAACTGCACCTGCGCGACCGGGCACAGGCCGTGGTGCTCGCCTACGAGTCCGGTCTCGTCACACCCGGCTGAATCGGGCTGCCGTCGCGCCGGTGAAAGGGCAGGATGGCAATGCAGCAGCGGTCCGGGCGGTATCGGTCCGTGCGGTACGGAACCATGCGACGGGAGGTAGTGCGTGACGAGGATCGGAATTCTCACCAGTGGCGGGGACTGCCCCGGGCTCAACGCGGTCATCCGCGGTGCGGTGCTCAAGGGCACCGAGGTCCACGGACAGGAGTTCGTCGGATTCCTCGACGGCTGGCGCGGTCTCGTCGAGGGCGATGTGATCCCGTTGGACCGCAGCCGTGTTCGCGGTCTCGCCCAGCAGGGTGGCACGATCCTCGGCACGAGCCGGTTCGGTCCGTACCAGGGACCCGACGGTGGGGCACAGAACATCCAGAAGACCCTCGGCCGCCTCGGGATCGACGCGGTGATCGCCATCGGGGGAGAGGGCACCGCTGCCGCCTCGAAGCGACTGTTCGGTGAAGGGATCCGCATCGTCGGTGTGCCGAAGACGATCGACAACGACCTCAGCCACACCGACTACACCTTCGGTTTCGACACGGCCGTCGAGATCGCGACGGTGGCGATCGACCGTCTCCGCACCACCGGCAACTCCCACAAGCGGTGCATGGTGCTCGAGGTCATGGGCCGGCACGCCGGATGGATCGCATTGCACGCGGGTACTGCCGGTGGTGCACACGCCATCCTCATCCCCGAACACCCCGAGAGCCTCGAACAGATCTGCGAGTGGGTGACCAGCGTCCGCGACCGCGGGCGTTCGCCGATGGTTGTCGTCGCTGAGGGCTTCACACTGCCCGAGATGGAGGAGGCGTACTCCACCAAGGGGCTCGACGGATTCGACCGGCCGCGTCTCGGCGGTATCGCGGAGGTGCTCGCGCCGCTCATCGAGAAGCACACCGGCGTCGAGGCCCGCGCGACGGTGCTCGGTCACATCCAACGGGGCGGTGTCCCCACGGCATTCGACCGGGTGCTCGCCACGCGACTCGGCATGGCGGTGACCGATCTCGTCGCCGAGGAGGATTGGGGGCGCATGGTCGCGCTGCACGGCACCGACATCGCTCGGGTCGATTTCGACGAGCTCGCCGAACCGAAGTACGTGCCCGACGAGCGCTATCAGGAGATGCGGATCCTGTTCGGGTGAGGCGGCGCGTCGGCACTGTCGGCGCCGTCTAAAATCGACACCATGACTGCCTCCGTGTCCGCTGACCTGCTCGCCTACGACGACGTGCTCGCGAAGTTCGAGCCCGTGATGGGCATGGAGGTGCACGTCGAGCTGCACACCGCCACCAAGATGTTCTGCGGCTGCCCGACCACCTTCGGCGCCGAGCCCAACACGCAGGTGTGTCCGGTCTGCCTCGGTCTGCCGGGGGCGCTGCCCGTCGTCAACCAGGCCGCGGTCGAGTCCGCGATCCGCATCGGCCTCGCGCTGAACTGCTCGATCACCCCGTGGGGTCGCTTCGCGCGTAAGAACTACTTCTACCCGGATCAGCCGAAGAACTACCAGATTTCGCAGTACGACGAGCCGATCGCCACCGACGGATATCTCGATGTCGTACTCGATGACGGCACCACCTGGCGGGTCGACATCGAGCGCGCGCACATGGAGGAGGACACCGGCAAGTCGCTGCACGTCGGTGGCGCCACCGGTCGCATCCACGGTGCGAGCCACTCGCTTCTCGACTACAACCGCGCCGGTGTGCCGCTCGTCGAGATCGTCACCAAGCCGATCGTCGGTGCCGGCGAGCGCGCCCCCGAGGTCGCCCGCGCCTACGTCACCGCCCTGCGCGACCTGCTCGAGGCACTCGACGTCTCCGACGTCCGCATGGACCAGGGTTCGATGCGGTGCGACGCGAACATCTCGCTGATGCCCATCGGCGCGAAGGAGTTCGGTACCCGCACCGAGACGAAGAACGTCAACTCTCTCAAGTCCGTCGAGGTGGCCGTGCGCTACGAGATGCGTCGCCAGGCGGCCGTACTGGTCTCCGGTGGTGAGGTGATCCAGGAGACCCGGCACTTCCAGGAGGCCGACGGCACCACCTCGCCCGGTCGCCGCAAGGAGACCGCCGAGGACTACCGCTACTTCCCGGAGCCCGACCTCGAGCCAATCGCGCCCGACGCCGCCTGGGTCGAAGAGCTGCGCGCGACGCTGCCCGAGCTGCCGTGGCTGCGCCGCGCCCGCATCCAGGCCGACTGGGGTGTCTCCGACGAGGAGATGCGCGACCTCGTCAACGCCGGAGCGCTCGACCTCGTCATCGCGACCACCGAGGCCGGCGCCCCCGCCTCGGAGGCCCGCTCGTGGTGGGTCGCCTACCTGGCCCAGCAGGCCAACACCCGCGGTGTCGAACTCGCCGAACTGCCTATCACACCCGAACAGGTCGCCCGCGTCATCGCGCTGGTGGCCGACGGCAAGCTGACGAACAAGCTGGCCCGTCAGGTCGTCGACGGTGTGCTCGCCGGTGAGGGCGAGCCCGACGAGGTGGTCGCCGCTCGCGGTCTCGAGGTCGTGCGCGACGATTCGGCGCTGCAGGCCGCGGTCGACGCCGCGCTGGCCGCCAACCCCGACATCGCCGACAAGATCCGCTCCGGCAAGGTCCAGGCGGCCGGCAAGATCGTCGGCGACGTCATGAAGGCCACTCGCGGACAGGCCGATCCGGCGCGCGTGAAGGAACTCGTCATCGCTGCGTGCAGTTGATCTTGCGCGGCTAGAGTAGCGGCGCATGGACGCTGCTGTCGCCACCTCGCTGTTCTGGATCGCCGTCGCGGCGGTGCTGGCACCGCTGATCGCCGGCGCCGTCCCGCGTCGGCTGGTGCCCGAGGTCGTGCTGCTGCTGGTGACCGGTGTCCTCATCGGCCCCTACGCGTTCGACCTCGCGGAGACGGGCAGCGAGATCGGCATCCTGCGCGAACTCGGCCTGGGGATGCTCTTCCTGCTCGCCGGATACGAGATCGACCCCGCCGAGTTGCGCGGGCGGGGTGGGCGCCGCGCGATGCTCACCTGGTGCGTGTGCATGCTGTTGGCGCTCGGTACCGTCGCCGCCCTGGGAGCGGTCGGCCAGGTGCACGCCGAGATTGCCGTGGCGATCGCCCTGACATCCACAGCGCTGGGGACGCTCCTGCCGATCCTCGCCGACCGCGGGCTCGTCGCGACCCCACTCGGACGCTCGGTGCTCAACCACGGGGCGTTCGGAGAGCTGCTGCCCGTCGTGGCCATGGCGACCCTGCTCGGTGCGCGCGGCGCACTCGGCTCGCTGATCGTCCTGCTGGCGTTCGCGGTCGTGGCCGTCGCCGTCGCCGTGCTGCCGACCTGGATCCTGCGGGAGGGCTCACGGTTCACCCAGTTCGTCCGGCTCGGCTCCGACACCACCGCCCAGATCCCGGTGCGCCTGACAATGTTGCTGCTCGTCGGACTCATCGCCGTCGCGGCCGTCTTCGATCTCGACATCATCCTCGGTGCCTTCGCGGCCGGTTTCATCCTGCGCCGCACGATCCCGGCGGGCGACGAGCGGCTCGAGAAGAAGCTCGACGGTCTCGGATACGGCTTCCTCATCCCGATCTTCTTCGTCACCTCGGGCATGGCGATCGACGTCGGTGCCGTCGTGAGTGCTCCGGGGATCCTGCTGGCATTCCTCGGACTGCTCGTCCTGGTGCGGGGTGTGCCGGTCTTCGTCGCATCGCGCCTCGAACGTGACGAGACCGGAAAGCGGATGTTCGGAACCGCGGAGCAGTTGCAGATCGCCCTGTACTCGACGACGGGTCTTCCCCTGATCGTCGCGGTCACGGGCGTGGCGGTGAGTGCCGACCAGATGTCGAACGCGAGCGCGTCGATCCTCGTGGCGGCGGGCGCCGTCACCGTCCTCGTGCTCCCGATGCTCGCGGGACTGCTCCACCACCCCGCTGCGGTGGAGACGCCGGAGCGGGCGTGATCAGTCGAATCCACCGCCACCGGCCGGGAACTGGATGCGGATGACGCGGTCGTCGTTCGGTCCCGGTTCGGAACCGGACTTGTTGACCGTCGAGACCCACAGCAGGCCGTCGGGCGACGACGCGGCGCCGCGCAGCATGCCGTAACGGTCCTCCGCTGCGAGGACGGGCGACGCCGTGACCGCTCCGGTGCCCGGATCGGTAGCGACGACCGCGACGGCCTTCGCCTCGGTGAGCGAGATCGCGATCCCGTCGGGAGCCGCCGCGCACCCGGCGACACCGGGCCGCTCGGGCCACGTCCAGGCCGGGCCGGTGCCGGTCGAGCCGTCGACCCCGACCCGTTGGAGCCGGTCCTCGAGGGGAGTGCGGTCGGTGATCCACAGGTTGCCGTTCGGATCGCGGCACACATCGCCCGCGGTGCCGATCCCCGACAGCATCACCGAGGGAGTGGGTGCTGCGCCGGGTGCCGGGAGCGGCAGGTTCAGGAGCTTGCCGGACAAGACGTTCGGATCGTTTGCGGCCGCTGCGTTTCCGGCGTCGCCGGTCAGAACGGCGAGTTCGGTGGGTGAGACGAACTCGATGGCGCCGGAATTGCCCGTCGCGCCGCGCGGGATTCCCGTCAGCACGTCCTTGGGAGTGTCACCCGCGGCGATGCGGACCACGCGGTTGTCCGAGGCCGTGGTGATGTAGGCGTAGAGCAGTCGGTCCTCGGCGAAGGTGGGGGAGAGTGCCACGTCCAGGAGCCCACCGTCCCCGGATCCGTCGACCGGGATGGTCGCGATCTCCACCGGCTCGGTCTCCGGCGCGACCTGCAGTATCCGACCCGTCCGGCGCTCGGTGACGAGCGCGGAGTTGCCATCGGGCATCGTCACCAGGCCGCCGGTGACGTCGAGGCAGGTCGCGATCACGGACGGGTCGGGATCGACACACGGCCCCGGAGGCTTGGGGGAGGCGCTCGGCGTGGTCGTCTCGGTGGGGTCCTGGGGCCCGACGCCCGGTCCCGGATCGAAGGTGGGTTCGGGAGTGAACGGGCTCGATGCGGAGTCGTCGAAGCGGGCGCAGGACGGGACGGCGAGGACTCCGACGGCGAGCACCGCCGCTGCCGCACGTACGCCCCACGAACCCGTCCACCGCGTACCCCGTGTCATGCCGCAAACGTTACCGGCACGACGCGCGCACCCGCGGATGCCGGGTGCGGGGACGGTCACGGGCATAGGCTGAGGACGTGGCCGACAACAAGAACGGTGGCATACCGGACGCGGGTTCGAATCCCTACGGCGACCAGCCCGACGAACACACACTCGAGATGCGCCGACCACGCGAGTCGTATCTCGGATCCGACGATGACTTCGGCGCAGGCGGAACTCCCCTCGGCAGCGACGCCTACGCCGCTCCCACCGAGCAGATGTACCGGCCGGAGCCGGTCTACGGTGCGGATACGGGCGGCGCGGTGGTCGCCGGCGAACAGGCCCCGGCGAAGGTGCGCCGCGGAACGCTCGACCTCGGTCTGTTCGTCCTGCGCGCGGCGGTCGGGGCGATCCTCGTCGCACACGGACTGCAGAAGCTGGTGGGTCTGTGGAACGGCCCGGGTCTCGACGGTTTCGAGTCGTTGCTGCGCGACGCGGGGTACCAGCAGCCCGCCGTGCTCGCGATCGTCGGCGCGGTCGGTGAGATCGCGGCCGGAGGACTGCTCGTCCTGGGTCTGCTCACCCCGTTCGCCGCTGCCGCGATCGTCGCGATCATGGTCAACGCGGTGCTGTTCAAGCACGAACTCGAACCGGGCGTCCAGTTCTTCGCCGCCGAATCGTCGGGCTTCGAATTCGAGGCCCTCCTCGTCGCCTGCGCGGTGGCGATCACCCTCACCGGACCGGGACGCATCGCGATCGACGGGCGACGCGGCTGGGCGACGCGTCCGTTCCTGGGCTCGTTCGTCGTGCTGCTGCTGGGTGTGGCGGCCGGCGTGTGCCTGTGGATCTTCGGACGCTGAGACACCGCAAGCCGGACATTACGAAGGGCGAGGGCCCCGCGATCGGATGATCGCGGGGCCCTCGCCCTTACTGTCGTCAGGTGTTACGGCACGCGCCGCACGGCACCCTTGTCGGCGGAGGTCGCCAGAGCGGCGTAGGCGCGCAGTGCCTTCGAGACCGTGCGCTCACGGTCGACGGGCTGCCACGGACGCTCGGAGGCCTCCATCTTCGCGCGACGGTCCGCGAGCACCTCGTCGTCGACGAGCACCTCGAGGGTGCGGGTCGCGACGTCGATGCGGATCCGGTCGCCCTGCTCGATCAGGCCGATCACACCACCGGAAGCGGCCTCGGGGGAGACGTGCCCGATGGACAGACCGGAGGTGCCGCCCGAGAAGCGACCGTCGGTGATCAGGGCACACACCTTGCCCAGACCGATGCCCTTGAGGAAGGAGGTCGGGTGCAGCATCTCCTGCATGCCGGGGCCGCCGGCCGGGCCCTCGTAGCGGACGACGACGACGTCGCCGGCCTTGATCTTCTTGCCGAGGATGACCGAGACGGCCTCCTCCTGCGACTCGACGACGTAGGCCGGGCCCTCGAAGTGGAACAGATCCTCGTCGATACCGGCGGTCTTGAGGATCGCGCCGTCCGGTGCGAGATTGCCGCGCAGCACGCACAAGCCGCCCTCGACGGTGTAGGCGTGCTCGATGTCGCGGATGCAACCGTTCGCGGAATCGGTGTCGAGCGACGACCAGCGGTTGTCCGTCGAGAACGGTTCGGTGGTGCGCACACCGCCCGGTGCGGCGTGGAACAGTTCGAGGGCCGTCTCGGACGCCTTGCCGGAACGGATGTCCCAGGTGTCGAGCCACTCGTCGAAGCTCTTCGTGTGGACCGTGGAGACGTCGGTCTCGAGCAGACCACCGCGGCGCAGCTCGCCGAGGATGGCGGGGATTCCGCCGGCGCGGTGCACGTCCTCCATGTGGTAGTCGGAGTTCGGGGAGACCTTCGCCAGGCAGGGCACCCGGCGGCTGATTTCGTCGATGGTGGTGAGATCGAAGTCGACCTCACCCTCCTGCGCGGCGGCGAGGGTGTGCAGCACGGTGTTGGTGGAACCACCCATGGCGACGTCGAGCGCCATTGCGTTGCGGAAGGCGGCCGGGGTGGCGATGTTGCGCGGAAGCACCGACTCGTCGTCGTCGCGGTAGTAGCGCAGGGCGGCCTCGACGATCGTCCGGCCGGCGGTCTCGAACAGTGCGCGTCGCGCCTCGTGGGTGGCGAGGGTCGAACCGTTGCCGGGCAGCGCGAGACCGAGAGCCTCGGTGAGGCAGTTCATCGAGTTTGCGGTGAACATGCCCGAGCACGAACCGCAGGTCGGGCACGCGCTGCGCTCGACCTCGTCGAGTCCCGCGTCGTCGACGGCCTCGCTGGCGGAGGCCGAGATGGCGGTGATGAGGTCGGTGGGGGCCTGCGCGACACCGTTGACGACGACCGCCTTGCCGGCCTCCATCGGACCACCGGAGACGAAGACCGTCGGGATGTTCAGGCGCATCGCGGCATTGAGCATGCCCGGGGTGATCTTGTCGCAGTTCGAGATGCACACCAGTGCATCGGCGGTGTGCGCGTTGACCATGTATTCGACGGAGTCGGCGATGATCTCGCGGCTCGGCAGCGAGTAGAGCATGCCGCCGTGGCCCATGGCGATGCCGTCGTCGACTGCGATGGTGTGGAACTCGCGCGCCACGCCGCCCGCTTCGCGCACGGCCTTCGCGACGATCTCACCGACGTCCTTGAGGTGGACGTGACCGGGTACGAACTGCGTGTAGGAGTTCGCGATGGCGACGATCGGCTTGCCGAAGTCGGAATCGGTCAGGCCGGTGGCGCGCCACAGGGAGCGCGCTCCCGCGGCGTTTCGTCCGACGGTGGTGGTGCGTGACCTCAACGGGGGCATGGGCTGACTTCCTTGACGGTGGCTGGTGCGCAATCGGCCGGGCCGCGTCCGGGCGCCGGGCTGGGCGGATCCGGGCAACGGCACCGACGAATCTACTCGCGTGCTTCCGGATGCCTCTATTCGCACCCGGTCGCGAGGATCAGGAGGAGCGGTCCCCCTTCTTCTCGACGGTGACTGCGTCGTCGGTGGTTTCGGCATCCGGACCGGCTTCGGCGGCCGCCTTCTCGCGGTATGCCTTCTCCTCGGCGAGCTGTGCGGCCGCGTACGGATCGGTGATGCGGCCTCCGCTGGCCTCCGACAGCTGCGGCAGCCGGCCGAAGGTGACGACCGGCAGTGCGACCTCGCTGCCGTCGGTGAGCCGTGCGCGGGCCCAGCCCCGCTTCGGGAACCGGAGGCCGTCGAGTTCGTCCCACTTCAGGTTCGTCGTCTTGAAGGTCGCTCGCGCGACGATGCCCTCGGGGCCGACGACGGTGCGTACCCGCACGACCCAGGCGGCGACGAGGAACGGGATGATCAGCGTCCATGCGAAGGCCTCCGGCCACGCCAGCGCGGGGGAGGCGAGGGCGAGGAACAGCAGAGCGCACGCGAGGAAGGACAGTCGCGAGATCTGGATGACCTGCGTCGTCGAATCGGGCGTGTGGGATGATGGGGGCGGTGGCACGGGCTGCTGGGAAGATGACACCTCTACATCTTCGCACTGCAGCCGCGGCATCTCACATTCTGGGACAGTGGACCGCACCAAGTTGACTGTCTGGACACCATGCGCCTACCGTCGAGCGCGTGAATCAGAATGGGTTGCTCGTAATCGGCCGGCGCGTCGTCGCCTGAGCCGCATTTCGCAACTCGCCCACGACGCGCCACCCTCGTACAGCAGACTTGCTGACGAGGGTTTTTTGTTGCCCGGAGCCAGAATCAGAGGAATTCGCAGTGAGCGCACCAACCGCACGGCCTCAACCCTCGCCGCGAAAGCCGGGGTCCGCCACCCCGACTCCCGCAGCTGCCGCGACGCAGCCCGCCAATCGACGCCAGGTCGCCCCCGAGCGGGTCACCGGCGCCCAGTCGGTGGTCCGCGCACTCGAGGAACTCGAGGTCGACACGGTATTCGGCATTCCCGGCGGCGCGATCCTGCCCGTCTACGACCCGATCTTCGATTCGCGGCGCGTGCGCCACGTGCTCGTCCGTCACGAGCAGGGCGCCGGGCACGCTGCCACCGGTTACGCCCAGGCCACCGGCAAGGTCGGCGTGTGCATGGCCACTTCCGGTCCGGGCGCGACGAATCTCGTCACCCCGCTCGCCGACGCGCAGATGGACTCCGTGCCCCTCGTCGCGATCACCGGCCAGGTCGGTCGCCCGCTCATCGGCACCGACGCCTTCCAGGAAGCCGACATCTCCGGCATCACGATGCCGATCACGAAGCACAACTTCCTGGTCACCGACGGCGCCGACATCCCGCGCATCCTGGCCGAGGCGTTCTACCTCGCCTCCTCGGGCCGACCGGGCGCGGTCCTCGTCGACATCCCCAAGGACATCCTCCAGGCACAGACCACCTTCAGCTGGCCGCCGGAGATGCACCTGCCCGGCTACCGCCCGGTGACGAAGCCGCACGGCAAGCAGGTCCGCGAGGCCGCGCGACTGATCGCCGACGCGAAGAACCCGGTGCTGTACGTCGGCGGCGGTGTCATCAAGGCCGAGGCGTCGGCCGAGCTGCTCGAGCTCGCCGAGCTGACCGGCATCCCGGTCGTTACGACGCTCATGGCCCGCGGTGCGTTCCCCGACAGCCACAACCTGCACTGCGGCATGCCCGGCATGCACGGCAACGTCGCCGCGGTGGCCGCACTGCAGAAGAGTGACCTGCTCATCACCCTCGGTGCCCGCTTCGACGACCGCGTCACCGGTCAGCTGGACTCCTTCGCGCCCGACGCCAAGGTCATCCACGCCGACATCGACCCGGCGGAGATCGGCAAGAACCGGCACGCCGACGTGCCGATCGTCGGTGACTGCAAGGAGGTCATCGTCGAACTGCTCGAGGCGATCCGCGCCGACCTGGCGACCGGCACGAAGCTCGACTACACGGCATGGTGGGCCTACCTCGACGACATCCGTCGCACCTACCCGCTGAGCTACGACCGTCCCACCGACGACACCCTGTCGCCGCAGTACGTCATCCAGGCCGTCGGTAAGCTCGCCGGTCCCGACGCGATCTACTGCGCAGGCGTCGGTCAGCACCAGATGTGGGCGGCGCAGTTCGTCGACTACGAGAAGCCGCGCACCTGGCTCAACTCCGGTGGTCTCGGCACCATGGGCTACGCGGTGCCCGCCGCGATGGGCGCCAAGATGGGTTGCCCCGACACCGAGGTGTGGGCCATCGACGGCGACGGCTGCTTCCAGATGACCAACCAGGAACTCGCGACGTGCGCCGTCGAGGGTGTGCCGATCAAGGTCGCGCTCATCAACAACGGCAATCTCGGCATGGTCCGGCAGTGGCAGACCCTCTTCTACGAGGAGCGATACTCGAACACCGACCTGGCGACGCACTCGCTACGCATCCCCGACTTCGTCAAGCTCGCCGAGGCCCTCGGCTGCGTGGGCATCCGCGTCGAGCGCGAGGAAGACGTCGAGCCTGCGATCCGCCGGGCGCAGGAGGTCAACGATCGTCCCGTCGTGATCGACTTCATCGTCGGCAAGGACGCGCAGGTGTGGCCGATGGTCGCCGCTGGCACGAGCAACGACGAGATCATGGCGGCTCGCGACATCCGGCCGCTGTTCGACGACGACGCCGCTGCCGACGATCCCGCTGTCATCCACGAGACCATCGACGCGCTCGAAACCCGCAGCGAGAACGCTGCGGCCCAGGAGGAGACCAAGTGAGCACGAGTCACACCCTCAGTGTTCTCGTCGAGGACAAGCCGGGCGTGCTCGCCCGAGTCGCATCGCTGTTCTCGCGACGCGGCTTCAACATCGAATCCCTTGCCGTCGGTGGCACCGAGGTGCCCGACATCTCGCGGATGACGATCGTGGTGACCGTCGACGAGTTCCCGCTCGAGCAGGTCACCAAGCAGCTCAACAAGCTCGTCAACGTCATCAAGATCGTCGAGCAGGAGGACGAGGCGTCCGTCGCCCGCGAACTCGTGCTCATCAAGGTGCGCGCCGACGCGAGTGTACGCACCCAGGTCATCGAGACGGTGAATCTGTTCCGCGCCAAGGTGATCGACGTCTCGCCCGAGTCGCTGACCATCGAGGCGACCGGTACGCGGTCCAAGCTCGACGCGCTGTTGCGCATGCTCGAACCGTACGGAATCCGCGAGATCGTCCAGTCCGGTGTCGTCGCCGTCGGACGCGGTCCGAAGTCCATCACGGCTACCCGTTAGCCTTAACACACCCATATCTGCTGAAAGAGGTAATCACTGTGGCAGTCGAGATGTTCTACGACGACGATGCCGACCTGTCGATCATCCAGGGTCGTAAGGTCGCCGTCATCGGCTACGGCAGTCAGGGACACGCGCACTCGCTGAGCCTGCGCGACTCGGGCGTCGACGTTCGCATCGGTCTGAAGGAGGGCTCGAAGTCGCGGGCCAAGGCCGAGGAAGCCGGTCTCACCGTCGGCACCCCCGCCGAGGTCTCCGAGTGGGCCGACGTCATCATGATCCTCGCGCCCGACACCGCCCAGGCGTCGATCTTCACCAACGACATCGAGCCCAACCTGAAGGACGGCGACGCGCTGTTCTTCGGCCACGGCCTCAACATCCACTTCGGTCTCATCACCGCTCCGGAGAACGTGACCGTCGCGATGGTCGCCCCCAAGGGCCCCGGCCACCTCGTGCGTCGTCAGTTCGTCGACGGCAAGGGCGTTCCCGCGCTCATCGCCGTCCATCAGGACCCCAAGGGTGAGGGCCAGGCGCTCGCGCTGTCCTACGCCAAGGGCATCGGCGGCACCCGGGCCGGCGTCATCAAGACCACCTTCAAGGAAGAGACCGAGACCGACCTCTTCGGCGAGCAGGCCGTGCTCTGCGGTGGCACCGAGGAGCTCGTCAAGACCGGCTTCGACGTCATGGTCGAGGCGGGCTACGCCCCCGAGATGGCCTACTTCGAGGTTCTCCACGAGCTCAAGCTCATCGTCGACCTCATGTACGAGGGTGGCATCGCCCGCATGAACTACTCGGTGTCCGACACCGCGGAGTTCGGCGGCTACCTCTCCGGCCCGCGCGTCATCGACGCCGGCACCAAGGAGCGCATGAAGGAGATCCTGAAGGACATCCAGGACGGCACCTTCGTCAAGCGTCTCGTCGCCAACGTCGAGGGCGGCAACAAGGAGCTCGAAGGCCTGCGCAAGCAGAATGCCGAGCACGGCATCGAGGTTGTCGGCAAGCAGCTGCGCGACCTGATGAGCTGGGTCGATCGCCCCATCACCGAGACGGCGTGACAGCCACCTGATCCGGTCACGGCGGCCCGGTACCCCTACGGGGGTGCCGGGCCGCCGTCGTCGGTGCGCGTGAGCGATGTCGCAGCCACGGGCCGAGGCCGCGGAGGATACTTGGCTGATGTGGCTCCTCGCCGCGTTCGGGCGGCTCCCGGGTGTCGCCACCGCACGGTCCTACCGGCGGGGGTGGCTGCGGGGCGACGTCACGGCGGGTCTCGCGCTCAGCGCCCTGCTCGTCCCCACCGGCATGGGATATGCCCAGGCGGCGGGACTGCCGCCCTACACCGGTCTCTACGCGACAGTGGTGCCGATGCTCGTGTACGCGGTGGTCGGTCCGTCCCGGATCCTCGTGCTCGGACCGGATTCCGCGCTCGCCCCGCTCATCGCGGCCGCGGTGATCCCGCTCGCCGCCGACGGTGACCCGCAGCGTGCGGTCGCCCTCGCCGGTGTGCTCGCCCTCCTCGTCGGGGCGATCCTCCTCGTCGGGGGATACTCCGCTTCGGATTCCTGACCTATCTGCTCTCCACACCGATCCGGGTCGGTTTCCTCAACGCGATCGCGATCATCGTCATCGTCGGGCAGCTCCCGCTCCTGCTGGGCACCTCGGCCGACGAATCCGGTGTCGTCGCCGAGGTTCTCGACGTCGTCGACGACGTCTTCGAGGACGGTGTCGAACCGGTCGGACTTCTCCTCGGCGCCGGCACCCTCGCTGTGATCCTCGTGCTGCAGAAGGTCGTTCCCCGCATACCCGCGGTGCTCGTCGCGGTGGTCGCCGCCTCCGCGGCGGTCGAGGTGTTCGGGCTCACCGATCGGGTGGAGATGGTGGGGGCGCTGCCCTCCGGGATCCCCGCGCCCGTTCTGGGCGGTATCGAACGGGGAGACGTGATCGAACTGCTCGCACCCGCGGTCGCGGTCGCCGTCATCGCGTTCGCCGACACCGCGGTGCTGTCGCGCTCGTTCGCGCTCCGACGGGGTGAGGACGTGGACGGCAGTTCCGAGATGCGCGCCCTCGGTGTGGTGAACATCGCAGCCGGTGCGACGGGCGGATTCCCCATCTGCGGCAGCGGCAGTCGCACTCCCGTCCTCGAACAGGCCGGAGCGCGTACCCAGCTCGCGGGTGCCGTCGGAGCGGTGACGGTCGCGATCTTCCTGCTGGCCGCGCCGGGGGCGACGGCGTACCTGCCGCAGGCCGCGCTCGCTGCCGTCGTGATCGCCGCGGCGAGTGCGCTCGTCGATGCGAAGGGGCTCGGTCGCCTGTGGCGGGTCAACAAGATCGAATTCTGTTTGTCCTTCGCCGCATTCGTGGCGGTCGGTCTCGCCGGTGTGTTGAGGGGTGTACTCGTCGCGATCGCATTGTCGTTGGCGGTCGTGATCGTGCGTGCCTGGCAACCCCACCGGACCGAACTCGTCGAACTCGAGAACATCGCCGGATATCACGACCGGGAGCGGCATCCCGAGGGCCACCGCATCCCGGGTCTCGTGCTCGTGCGATTCGACGCTCCGCTGTTCTTCGCGAACGGTGTGATCCTCACGAAGTTCGTCCGTGAACTCGTCCGCGAACGCGAGGACCGTATCGAGTGGGTGGTACTCGCGGCCGAACCGATCACGGATCTAGACATCAGCGCCGTCGAGGAGATAGAACGTCTCGACGACTACCTCGCCCACAGGGGGATACGGCTCGCCTTCGCCGCGATGAAGGGGCCGGTCAAGGACAAGTTGCACCGGATGCAATCGGGGAATCGCTTCGGGGCCGGTCGATTCCATCCGACCGTCCGCACTGCCGTGGTGGCCTTCCGGCACCGGAACCAGCCCGGCATCGAGCGCAGTGTGCTCGACGCACCCCCGCAGGACATCGTCCCGCCCCCGCGGAAGGATCGGCCCGCACCACCGTGATCCCGGTCCCGGTGGCCCCGTGGGAGGGGCCGGGGCACTAAACTGTGGGCGGTCGCGGGTGCCCACGCATGCTGTCGGGCGCGAGCGCCGTCGACCACTCACACATTCACGACACAGGGAGTCCGCACGTGAGCCAGAATGGCCGTCCAGTAGTCCTGATCGCCGACAAGCTTGCGCAGTCGACCGTCGATGCGCTCGGTGACGGTGTCGAGGTGCGCTGGGTCGACGGCCCCGACCGCCCCGCCCTGCTCGCGGCCGTGCCCGAGGCCCAGGCGCTGCTGGTCCGCTCCGCGACCACCGTCGACGCCGAGGTGCTCGCTGCGGCGCCCAACCTCAAGATCGTCGGTCGCGCCGGTGTCGGCCTCGACAACGTCGACATCGCTGCTGCCACCGAGCGCGGTGTGATGGTCGTCAACGCGCCCACCTCCAACATCCACTCCGCCGCCGAGCACGCGGTCGCGCTCCTCATGTCCGCGGCGCGGCAGGTTCCCGCCGCCGACCGCACCCTGCGTGAGCGCACCTGGAAGCGGTCGAGCTTCAACGGCACCGAAATCCTCGGCAAAACGGTCGGCGTCGTCGGCCTCGGCCGCATCGGCCAGCTGTTCGCCCAGCGTCTCGCGGCGTTCGAAACCCACGTCATCGCGTACGACCCCTACCTGCCGGCCGCCCGCGCCGCACAGCTCGGCATCGAGCTCGTCGACATCGACGAGCTGGTCGCCCGCGCCGACTTCATCTCGGTGCACCTGCCCAAGACCAAGGAGACCGCCGGCCTGATCAACGCCGAGCGTCTGTCCAAGGCCAAGGACGGCGTCATCATCGTCAACGCCGCCCGCGGTGGCCTGATCGACGAGGACGCGCTGTACGACGCGCTCGTCGAAGGCAAGGTCCGCGCTGCCGGCCTCGACGTCTTCGAGACCGAGCCGTGCACCGATTCGAAGCTGTTCGACCTCGACAACGTCGTCGTCACCCCGCACCTCGGTGCATCCACCGCCGAGGCCCAGGACCGCGCCGGTACCGACGTTGCCAAGAGCGTGCTGCTCGCCCTCGCCGGCGAGTTCGTGCCCGATGCCGTCAACGTCTCCGGTGGCCCCGTGGGCGAGGAGGTCGCGCCGTGGCTCGAGCTCGTTCGCAAGCTCGGTCTGCTCGCCGGCACCCTCTCGCCCGAGGCCGTGCAGAACGTGCAGGTCGTCGTCAGCGGTGAGCTCTCGGCCGAGAACACCGACATTCTCGGCCTGGCCGCCCTCCGCGGCCTGTTCTCGGCGAGCAGCGACGAGCCCGTCACCTTCGTCAACGCCCCCAAGCTCGCGGAGCAGCGCGGCGTGACGGTCGAGGTCGAGAAGGTCAGCGAGGCCACCACGCACCGCAGCGCCGTCGAGGTCCGCGCCGTGGCGCCGGACGGACACGTCACGTCCGTCGCGGGTGCGCTCACCGGCCTGCAGCAGGTCGAGAAGATCGTCAACATCAACAGCCGCAGCTTCGACCTCCGCGCCGAGGGCCACAACCTGATCGTCCACTACCAGGACCGTCCGGGTGTCCTCGGAACGCTGGGCACCGTGCTCGGCAACGCGAGCATCGACATCCAGGCCGCGGCGCTGAGCCAGGACGCGGAGGGCCCCGGCGCCACCGTGATCCTCCGTGTCGACCGCGTCGTCGGCGACGCCGAGGTCGGACAGATCACCGAGGCGCTCGACGCGCGCGTCGCCCAGGTCGACCTGTCCTGATCCTTCGGTTCTCCATCATCCGGTGGCCGCGACCGTCTGCACGGTCGCGGCCACCGTCGCACAGGAAGTGAGTAGTGCTCATGAAACTTGCGGTCATCCCCGGTGACGGCATCGGTGTCGAGGTCACGGCGGAAGCTCTCAAGGTGGTCCGCGCCCTCGTCCCGGATCTCGAGACGACCGAGTACGACCTCGGTGCCCGCCGGTACAACGCGACCGGCGAACTCCTGCCCGATGCCGATCTCGCCGCGATCCGCGAGCACGACGCGATCCTCCTCGGTGCCATCGGCGATCCGTCGGTCACGCCGGGCATCCTCGAACGCGGTCTCCTCCTGAGCATGCGGTTCGCACTCGACCACCACGTCAACCTGCGGCCGTCGCGCCTGTACCCGGGCTCGAAGTCGCCGCTCGCCGCCGACCACGAGATCGACTTCGTCGTCGTCCGCGAGGGCACCGAGGGCCCGTACACCGGCAACGGGGGAGCGATCCGCGTCGGCACCCCGCACGAGATCGCCACCGAGGTCTCGGTGAACACCTGGTTCGGAGCCGAGCGCGTGGTCCGCTACGCCTTCGAGCTCGCGCAGACCCGCCGCAAGCACGTCACGCTCATCCACAAGACGAACGTGCTGTCGAACGCCGGCGCCATCTGGACCCGCGCCGTCGAGACCGTCGGCAAGGAGTTCCCTGAGGTCACCACGGCCTACTGTCACATCGACGCCGCGACCATCTACATGGTCGACGACCCGTCGCGCTTCGACGTCATCGTCACCGACAACCTGTTCGGCGACATCATCACCGACCTCGCCGGCGCCGTAACCGGCGGTATCGGCCTTGCCGCGAGCGGCAACATCGACGCCTCGGGCACCAACCCGTCGATGTTCGAACCGGTCCACGGCTCGGCACCGGACATCGCCGGCAAGGGCATCGCCGATCCCACCGCGGCGATCCTGTCCACCGCCTTGCTGCTGCGCCATCTCGGGCGCGAGGAGGATGCTGCACGCGTCGAGCGGGCCGTCGAGGCCGACCTCGCGAATCGTGGCACCGGTCCGATCGTGACCACCGAGATCGGCGATCGGATCGCTGCTTCTCTTTGATCTCTGAGCGCGGATTCTCTCCGGGCACCGAGTTCTTCGGCACAAACGCGCGTGGCGCCGGCGGGTACGTCCCGTCCGGCGCCACGCGCGTTTCGCGTATCAGTCCTTCGGTATCACCGGGACCGCCGCTGCGGGAGCGATGGCGGCCAGGGCGAAGGCCGCGGGGAATCCGACCGCGGCGATGAGCCCACCGAAGACCGGTCCGACGGCCGCGGCGAACACGAACTGCCCGGTGTTCTGGATCCCGAGTGCGCGGCCGCCCCAGAACGGGCCGGCGATCTCCGCGACGGCAGTGAATGCCAACCCGTTCGGCGCCGAGGTCAGGATCGACGCGACGAGCAGGACGCCCACCGCGATCGCCGAATCCGTCCACGCCGTGACGGAGAGCGCGACCATCGACACGACGACCGATGCGGCGACGAGGCGCATCGGTCCCAGCCTGCTGCCCACCCGATCGGACCAGGCCCCGGTGACGACACGTCCGAGGGCGCCGAGGATCTGGGCGGCGGTGATGACGAGACCGGCGCCGACCTCGTCCCAGCCGCGGTCGGCGATGAGCCAGACCAGGGCGTAGGTCCACACGACGTACTGCGGAACGACGAGCAGGATCGACGCGAGATGGATCCGCGTGAGGGACATGGAACTCCGGTAGGGATTGCCGAGCACGCCTGCGCGCTCGGCCTCCACCCGTCCGGGTCGGGGCGGATCCACCACGCCGACCGCGCAGACGACGGCTGCGAGCCCGCACGCGAGCATGGGAAACGAGAGCGCCCAGGCGATCCCGTGGTCGCCCGCGAGAGTGGGGATGACGAGTGCGCCCGCGGCGACACCCAGCGGCACCGACATCTGCCGGATGCCCATCGCGAGGCCGCGCTGGTGCGGCGGGAACCATCCGACCACCACGCGACCGCTCGCCGAATTGGCGCTCACAGCGCCGGCTCCCGCACACATCAGCAATAGGCCGAGCAGTGCTGCGGAGGTGGTGCGGGACAGGTCCAGTGAGGTGGTCGCGCTCGCGAGTCCCATCGAGACGGCCGCGATCCCGAGTCCGGCGGCCAGCGCGAGACGTTCGCCGAACCGGTCGGCGATCGCGCCCCACACGACGAGCGTGAACACGCCGCCGAGGATCGGTGCGCCGGCGAGGGTTCCGGCCTGGGCGAGGGTGAAGCCACCCTCCTGGTTCAGGATTGGGATGAGGAAGGCGACGCCGTTGATGACGGTGGCCTGGGAGGCCTGGGCGAGGACGCCGAGGGCCAGGATCAGCCATCGGCGCCGACCGATGTCCGGATTGTCCATGAGTCCCACTATCTGAGAAAGTCGTACCGTTATATGAAATCTTGGTCGGACTCTATACCCGCGGCACCCGGGCGTCGATCGCAGTGTGCGCGCACCGTTAGACTCCGGACATGCGCCTTGGTCGAATTGCCAGCCCGGATGGTGTCGCGTTCGTGAGCATCGAAGGGGAGGGGAAGTCCGCGACGGCGAAGGAGATCGCCGAGCATCCTTTCGGGAACCCCACCTTCACGGGCCGGAGCTGGCCCCTCGCCGACGTGCGGATTCTCGCCCCGATCCTCGCCACCAAGGTGATCGCGGTCGGTCGCAACTACGCCGCCCACGCCGCCGAGTCGGGCAACGAGGTCCCCGACGAGCCGATGATCTTCCTCAAGCCCAACACGTCGATCGTGGGCCCGGGCGCGCCCATCGTGATTCCGCCCACCACCTCGCTCGTCCATCACGAGGCCGAACTCGCCGTGGTCATCGGGCGTCCCTGCAAGGACGTCCCCGCCGCGAAGGCCCCGGAGGCGATCCTCGGCTACACGATCGCCAACGACGTGTCCGCGCGCGACCATCAGCGCAAGGACGGCCAGTGGGGCCGAGCCAAGGGCCACGACACCTTCTGCCCGCTCGGTCCGTGGATCGAAACCGACATCGACCCTTCCGATCTCGAGATCTCGGCGGAGGTCGACGGGCAGATCCGCCAACGCAGCCGCACCTCGAAGATGGTGCACGACATCCCGAAGCTCATCGAATGGATCTCCGGTGTCATGACCCTGCTGCCGGGCGACGTCATCCTCACCGGCACTCCCGAAGGTGTCGGACCGATCGAGCCGGGCAACACAGTCTCGATCACCGTCGAGGGCATCGGAACGCTCACGAATCCGGTCGTCGCCAAGGGATCCTGACCGGAGCTCGCTGCGGGGCGGATAGCCTGGGAAGGTCTCCCGTCGATCCTCAACCCTGAGCGAGTCATGACCACCAGCGAAGTACGCGTACGTTTCTGCCCGTCACCGACCGGAACCCCGCATGTGGGTCTGGTGCGCACCGCCCTGTTCAATTGGGCTTTCGCGCGTCATCACGGCGGCACCTTCGTGTTCCGCATCGAAGACACCGACGCCGCACGCGACACCGAGGAGTCGTACCAGGCGATCCTCGACGCCCTCCGGTGGCTTGGTCTCGAATGGGACGAGGGTCCGGAGGTCGGCGGACCGTACGAGCCGTACCGGCAGTCGCAGCGACGCGACCTTCACCTCGAGATCGTGCAGAAGCTCGTCGACTCCGGTGAGGCCTACGAGTCGTTCTCGACGCCGGAAGAGGTCGAGGAGCGGCACAAGGCCGCCGGCCGCGACCCGAAGCTCGGCTACGACAACTTCGACCGCGACCTCACCCCGGAGCAGCGGCAGGCATTCCTCGACGAGGGGCGCAAGCCGGTCGTGCGACTGCGCATGCCCGAAGAGGACCTCACGTGGAACGACCTGGTCCGCGGCGAGACCACTTTCAAGGCAGGCTCGGTGCCCGACTTCGCGCTGACCCGCGGCAACGGCATCCCGCTCTACACGCTCGTCAATCCCGTCGACGACGCGCTGATGAAGATCACACACGTCCTGCGCGGCGAGGACCTGCTGTCGTCCACCCCGCGTCAGCTTGCGCTGTACGCGGCGCTGCAGCGCATCGGCGTCACCGATTTCACGCCCGAGTTCGGCCACCTGCCGTTCGTGATGGGGCAGGGCAACAAGAAGCTCTCCAAGCGCGACCCGGAGTCCAACCTCTTCCTGCACCGCGATCGCGGGTTCATCCCCGAGGGCCTGCTCAACTACCTCGCTCTGCTCGGCTGGGGTCTCGCCGACGACCGCGACGTGTTCTCCCTCGACGAGATGGTCGCGGCCTTCGAGATCTCCAAGGTCAACTCGAACCCCGCCCGGTTCGACCAGAAGAAGGCCGACGCCATCAACGCCGAGCACATCCGCCTGCTCGAGCCGGAGGAGTTCGCGACCCGGCTGAAGGCGTACCTCGTCGAGCACGGCCGGATCGGGGCCGACGTCGACGACGCGCTCTTCCGGACGGCCGCCGACCTCGTACAGACCCGTATCGTCGTTCTCGGGGACGCGTGGGACCTGCTGAAGTTCCTGTTCGTCGACGACGCCGACTTCACGCTCGACGAGGTCTCCGCGGCGAAGAATCTCAAGGAGGATGCCGCGCCCGTGCTCGACGCCTCCGTCGCCGCCCTCGAGGGCCTGACCGAGTGGACCACGCCGGCGATCGAGGAGGCGCTCAAGAGCGCACTGATCGAGGGGCTCGAACTGAAGCCGAGGAAGGCCTTCGCTCCCGTGCGGGTCGCGGTGACGGGCTCGCACGTCAGCCCGCCGCTCTACGAGTCGATGGAACTGCTCGGCCGTGAGCGCACCCTTGCACGACTGCGTGCCGGGCGGGCGCGCATCGCCTGACCCCTGCATGGTCGCTCTCGGCCCGTCGTCGGCACCCGCCGGCGACGGGCCGAACTCGTTCCGGGCTCGATTTCATGCCACCGAGCTCGTCCTGAGCTCGATTGCACTCCTCTGACCAGCCGATTTGTAGTTGGTGGCGGGGTTGGTGCTAATCTTCTTCTCGGTTCGGAACGGAGGCCACAACGCCCGCAGGGCAGGCCGAAGGAACAAACCATTGGGGTATGGTGTAATTGGCAACACAGCTGATTCTGGTTCAGCCATTCTAGGTTCGAGTCCTGGTACCCCAGCTGAGGCGCGGTGGTTTGCCCGCAGCGCCTCGGCCAGCTATGCTGGCTGAGCTTCCTTCGGGGAGTGAAGAGAAGAAGTTCCATAGGCCCCCGTCGTCTAGCGGCCTAGGACGCCGCCCTCTCACGGCGGTAGCGTGGGTTCGAATCCCATCGGGGGTACAACGGACTCCCACCGATCTCCGGGTCGGTGGGTGTTTCTTCTCTCCGAAGGCACCGATCGGTCGGTGCCGAGGAAAGTTCCAGGCCCCCGTCGTCTAGCGGCCTAGGACGCCGCCCTCTCACGGCGGTAGCGTGGGTTCGAATCCCATCGGGGGTACAACCACGAAGGCTCTCCGATCATCGATCGGAGAGCCTTTCGCGTATGGGCGGTCAGTGCGCGGCGGACGGAAGATAGGCGGCCGTCGTGCCGCCGATCTCCATGGCAGGCATCCCGAGCTTGCAGTGATCCCACGAACGCACCCGCGCGGGCACCACACGGACGGCCACCCGTTTGTGCATCATCTGCTCCACCGCGGGGCGCGCCTCCTCCGTGTACGGGGCGGTGTACCGCTCCCATACGTCGCGGCAGACCTCGAACAGGCGGTCGTGGTCGTCCACGATCTCCGCCCGCCCCTCGATCGAGACGCCACGCAACTGGTCGTAGGTGTCGCCGGCCTCGACGAGGACGGTCACGCGATCGTCGCGCCGGAGGTTGACGACCTTCTGCGATTTCGCCTTCGTCTCGAACCAGATCTCCCCGTCGAGCACCGCGTACCACATGGCGACGAGGTGCGGGGTGCCCGTCGGTCCGAGGGTCGCCAGGTTCGCGACCCGGCTGCGGTGGAGGAACTCGTCGATCTCCGACTCCGTCATCGTGATGCCTGCGCGGCGGTTGGTTCCCATGCGAAGCACTCTGGCAGAGCGTGGGGCCGCACGGCTGTCTTCCTCCCGCCCCGCCCGTGTCCCTCCTGGGCTCCACCCGGGAGGGACACGGGCATGCGGTCGGCCTCAGAGACGCTTCTGGAGCGCTTCTGCGGCGGCGAGGAGGTCGGCGGCCCAGCGGGCGCCCGGTCGGCGGCCCATGCGGTCGATGGGGCCCGATACGGAGATCGCGGCGATCACGCCACCGCTGCTGTCGCGCACGGGTGCGGCGACCGACGCCACACCGGGTTCGCGTTCGGCGGCGCTCTGCGCCCAGCCGCGGCGGCGGACCTCGACGAGCACGCGTTCACCGAAGGCCGCGTCGGGGAGGATGGCGCGCTGGGTCGCCGTATCGGCCCACGCGAGCAGAACTTTCGCGCCGGAGCCGGCCGTCATCGGAAGGCGTGCGCCGACGAGGACCGTGTCGCGCAGACCGGTCGGCGGTTCGAGAGCGGCGACGCAGACCCGCTGGGTGCCCTCGCGGCGGTACAACTGCACGCTCTCGCCGGTGATCTCGCGCAGACGGGGGAGGACGAGCGAGGCGGCCTCGACGAGCGTGTCGCCTGCGCCCGCGGACAATTCGGCCAGTCCGGGGCCGGGACGCCACTGTCCGTCGCTGTCGCGCATGAGGAGGCGGTGGACCTCGAGGCCCACGGCGAGACGGTGCGCCGTGGCACGGGGCAGGCCGGTCCGCGCGCACAACTCGTTGAGGTTGCACGGCTGTTCGGCAACCGCATGGAGGACTGTCATCGCTTTGTCCAGCACTCCGATCCCGCTATGCTGTCTCATAGGTCGATACCTCCGTCTCGCATAATGGGAAGCATATCGCATGCCGAGAACGGTGGGGACGACACCATACGCGGCCGGACAGCCCCCGGGATCCCGCGTTCGTCACGTACGACAAGGTGGAGAAGATGGCTGGAAAGACTCTGGCGGAAAAGGTGTGGGACCAGCACGTGGTCGTGCGCGGTGAAGGAGAGGGATCGGCGCGACAGCCGGACCTGATCTACATCGACCTGCATCTCGTACACGAGGTGACCAGCCCGCAGGCCTTCGACGGTCTGCGGCTGGCAGGACGCCCGCTGCGGCGTCCCGACCTCACGATCGCCACCGAGGACCACAACGTCCCCACGGTGGACATCGACAAGCCGATCGCCGACCCGGTCTCGCGCACACAGGTCGAGACCCTGCGCCGCAACTGCGAGGAGTTCGGTGTCCGTCTGCACCCCATGGGCGACCTCGATCAGGGCATCGTCCACGTGGTCGGCCCGCAGCTCGGTCTCACGCAGCCCGGCATGACGGTGGTGTGCGGCGACAGCCACACCTCCACCCACGGCGCCTTCGGCGCACTGGCGATGGGCATCGGCACCAGTGAGGTCGAACACGTCATGGCGACACAGACGTTGTCGCTGCGGCCGTTCAAGACGATGGCCATCAACGTCGGCGGCACCCTCGCGCCGGGAGTGACGAGCAAGGACCTCATCCTCGCGATCATCGCGAAGATCGGCACCGGCGGCGGACAGGGCTACGTCCTCGAGTACCGCGGCGAGGCGATCCGCGCACTGTCGATGGAAGCGCGGATGACCATCTGCAACATGTCGATCGAGGCGGGCGCCCGCGCCGGCATGATCGCCCCCGACGAGACCACCTACGAGTTCATCAAGGGCCGCCCGCACGCCCCGAAGGGCGCCGACTGGGATGCTGCCGTGGAGGCGTGGGAGCAGCTGAAGACCGACGACGACGCGGTTTTCGACGCCGAGGTCCACATCGACGGCAGCGCTCTGACCCCCTTCGTCACGTGGGGCACCAACCCGGGCCAGGGCGCTGCGCTCGGGTCCAGCGTTCCGGTACCCGAGGAGATCGCCGACGAAACCGAGCGGTCTGCAGCGGAAAAGGCGTTGCGCTACATGGATCTCGAACCGGGCATGCCGCTGCGCGACGTGAAGATCGACACCGTCTTCGTCGGCTCGTGCACCAACGGCCGCATCGAGGATCTGCGTGCCGTGGCGGATGTCCTGCAGGGCCGCAAGGTCGCCGACGGCGTCCGGATGCTCGTCGTGCCGGGTTCGATGCGGGTGCGCGCGCAGGCGGAGGAGGAGGGTCTCGGCGAGATCTTCACCGCCGCAGGGGCCGAGTGGCGTCAGGCCGGGTGCTCGATGTGCCTGGGCATGAACCCCGACCAGTTGGCGCCGGGCGAGCGTTCCGCGTCGACCTCGAACCGGAATTTCGAAGGACGGCAGGGCAAGGGCGGACGGACGCATCTCGTCTCGCCGGCCGTGGCCGCCGCAACCGCGGTGCGGGGAACGCTTTCCGCACCGGCGGATCTGGACTAGACCACAGGACCGACGAGGAGAATTTTCAATGGAAGCCTTCACCACCCACAGGGGCATCGGCGTCCCGCTGCGCCGCTCCAATGTCGACACGGATCAGATCATCCCGGCCGTGTACCTGAAGCGCGTCACCCGTACGGGATTCGAGGACGGTCTGTTCGCCGCATGGCGCAACGACCCGTCCTTCGTCCTCAACACCCCGCCCTTCGACCGCGGCAGCGTTCTCGTCGCCGGACCGGATTTCGGCACCGGCTCCTCGCGTGAGCATGCCGTGTGGGCGTTGTCGGATTACGGATTCCGGGTCGTGATCTCGTCCCGCTTCGCCGACATCTTCCGGGGCAACGCCGGAAAGGCCGGTCTGCTCGCCGCTCAGGTCTCGCAGGACGACGTCGAACTGCTGTGGAAGCTCATCGAGCAGCAGCCCGGACTCGAACTGGAAGTGGATCTCGAGAACCGGACGGTGACCGCCGGAACCACCGTGGTGCCGTTCACCATTGACGACTACACGCGGTGGCGTCTGCTAGAGGGTCTCGACGACATCGGATTGACATTGCGCCAGGTAGACGCGATTTCCGAGTACGAAAAGTCAAGGCCGTCATGGAAACCGAGTACCCTTCCGGCGCCCTGAAAACACCCCCGAACGCGCCTTCTCCGGGTCCGGTCCGACGCTCCCGTCGGGCCGGGCCCGGAGGTTATTTGCATGAGAATCCGCGTGGCACATAGACTCTTGCCCGTTTGCGGGTCTACCGTGGACTGGAGTCGGTCTGACGGTGGACCGTGTATGTGCGGAGGAAATCAATGAACAAGGCAGAACTGATCGACGTTCTGACCGAGAAACTCGGTTCGGACAGGCGCACCGCCACCGCGGCCGTCGAGCACATCGTGGACGCGATCGTTCGCGCCGTGCACGACGGTAAGAGCGTCACCATCACCGGATTCGGTGTCTTCGAGAAGCGTCGTCGGGCCGCGCGTGTCGCGCGGAACCCGCGCACGGGTGAGACGGTCAAGGTCAAGCCGACCTCGGTGCCGGCCTTCCGTCCCGGCCAGTCCTTCAAGAACATCATCGCGGGCACCCAGAAGCTCCCGGCTTCGGGTCCGGCCGTGAAGCGCGGTGCAGCTGCAGCGGCCAAGAAGACCGCGGCAGCGAAGAAGGCGGCGAAGAAGACCACGGCGGCGAAGAAGACCACGGCGACCAAGTCGACCGCGGCGAAGAAGACCACCGCAGCGAAGAAGACCACGGCGGCGAAGAAGACCACCGCCACCAAGTCGACTCCGGCGAAGAAGACCACCGCGGCGAAGAAGACCACGGCGGCCAAGTCGACTCCGGCGAAGAAGACCACCGCCACCAAGTCGACCGCGGCGAAGAAGACCACCGCGGCGAAGAAGACCACGGCGGCCAAGTCGACTCCGGCGAAGAAGACCACCGCCACCAAGTCGACCGCGGCCAAGAAGACCGCGGCCAAGAAGAGCCCGGCCAAGAAGACCACGGCCCGCAAGAGCACCAAGAAGTAACACCCACCCGCGATGCGGCTCGCACACGTGCGAGCCGCACAGGTGAGACGACGGCGGCCACCGGACATCCGGTGGCCGCCGTCGTGTGTACTCGGTCAGATGTTCTCGTCGTCCGCCGGTGGACGGCCCGTGGGAAGAGGGCTGTCGAGGTGGTCGGCTGCGACGAGACGATCGCCGCGCAGCGACAACACCCACATGCTCGCCTTCCGGTTCCGCGCCGGAGGCAGCGCGAGACCGTCGCGCTCGGCCCACCACTCCAGCAGCGGCGGGATCACCTTGCCCTGACTGCAGATCACGGGAGTGCCGGGACCGGACGCGATCTCCAGCGCCCGCTTGCGGCCGCGGTCCGGATCGGCGCGGTACTCCTCCTCCGACAGGGACGGCTCGATCGCGATCTCGAGTCCGTGCCGGGAGGCGAAGGGTTCGACCGTCGCGATGCACCGCGTGCGGTCGGCGGACACCACGCTGTCGCCGCCGAATGCCGTCAACTGCGGAACGAGAGCCTCGGCCTGCGCCCGTCCGGACGCATCGAGGGGCCGGTAACGGTCGTCGCCCTTGTACTTCTTCCGACTACCCGCCTTGGCGTGCCGCACGATCAGCGCCATGGTCGTGTCCAACGGCACCCGGCGGAACCGGCGCAGGACACTGCGGTCCATCGGATAGGACAACAGATCGAATGCCTCTTCGGGGGACACCCAACGCAATTCGTCAACCTCGTCATTGGGCGCGAACTGCCCGTCGAGGCACCGCGCAGCCCAGTAGTCCACCCGCTTGAGCTTGCGGTGACCCGGAACGGGGTAGACGACCTTCCCGAGACTACTGCCGAGCGCGGAGCGGAATCCGGTCTCCTCCTCGATCTCCCGCACCGCGGCAACCACGGCCGTCTCACCCGCGTCGAGCTTGCCCTTCGGAAAGGACCAGTCGTTGTAGCGCGGGCGATGCACGAGCGCGACCTGCACATCGTCCGGAGCGTTCTCGTCGACAGGACGCCACAGGACCGCGCCCGCCGCGAAGATGTTGGCCTTCACGGGCTTGTCGCGTGATTCGGTCAACGTTCCCTCCACCTCAGGACGCACGACTACGCATGAGTTCGACCTGGTGGTCGCGGGCAGCGGTTCCCGGCTCGGGGGACGCCGTCCAGGTGCCGTCGCCCTCGAGAATCCAGCAGCGGGTGACCGGGTCGAGCGCGGAATCGAAGATGCCGTCCAACTGCGCTGCGAGCCGGGTGTTCTTCACCTGCACCATCACCTCGACGCGACGGTCGAGGTTCCGGTGCATCATGTCGGCGCTACCGATCCAGTACTCGTCGCTGCCCCGGAAATGGAACAACCGCGAATGTTCGAGGAACCGCCCCAGAATCGAGCGCACCGTGATGTTCTCGCTCAGGCCGGGCACGCCCGGCTTGAGGGCACAGATCCCGCGCACGACCACCTCGGTCCGCACCCCCGCCCGCGACGCGCGGTAGAGCGCGTCGATCACCTGCTCGTCGACGAGGGCGTTGGCCTTGAGCCGGATCCCGCTGGGGCGACCGGCCGCGTGGTGCTCGATCTCACGCTCGACGCGTTCGATGATGCCCTTGCGGACTCCGTGCGGTGCGACGAGCAGATTGCGGTACTGCGCCTTCCGGGAGTATCCGGTGAGGGTGTTGAACAGGTCGGTGAGGTCGGCGCCGATCTCGGGTGACGACGTGAGCAGGCCGACGTCCTCGTAGAGACGCGCGGTCTTCGGGTTGTAGTTGCCGGTGCCGATGTGGCAGTAGCGGCGGATCGTCGAACCCTCGCGCCGCACGACCAGACAGGTCTTGCAGTGTGTCTTCAGACCTACGAGTCCGTATACGACGTGGACACCGGCCTGTTCGAGCTTGCGCGCCCACTTGATGTTGGCCTGCTCGTCGAAGCGTGCCTTGATCTCCACGAGCGCGACGACCTGCTTGCCCGCTTCGGCAGCGGCGATCAGGGCGTTGACGATGGGGGAGTCGCCCGACGTCCGGTACAGCGTCTGCTTGATCGCGAGGACCTGGCTGTCGGCGGCGGCCTGCTCGATGAACCGTTGCACGCTCGTGGAGAACGAGTCGTACGGGTGGTGGACGAGGATGTCGCCCTCGCGCAGGGTGGAGAACACGCTCTTCGGTGTCTCTCGCTCGCCGAAGGCGGGATGGGTCGCCGGCACGAAGGGGGCGTCCTTCAGATCCGGTCGGTCGACGGCGTGCACCTGCCACAGCGACGACAGATCGAGCAGCCCGGGCAACTGGACGACGTCCACCCGATCGACGTCGAGTTCGCGCAACAGGAGGTCGAGCATGTGCTCGGTCATGTCGTCCGACACCTCGAGCCGCACGGGAGATCCGAAGCGCCGCCGGGCGAGTTCGCGTTCGAGGGCTTGAAGGAGATCCTCGTCGCGGTCCTCCTCGACCTCGAAGTCGGCGTTGCGGGTGACGCGGAATGCGTGGTGCTCGACGATCTCCATGCCCGGGAACAACACGTCGAGATGGGCGGCGATCAGCTCCTCGAGCGGGAGGAAGGCCGGCAGTCCGTGCGACGAACCCGCGCGATCGACCCGGACGAACCGATCGACGTTGTCGGGCACCTTCACGCGCGCGAAGTGTTCACCGGACGACTGCGAATCCTTGACCGTGACAGCGAGGTTCAGGGACAGGCCGCTGATGTACGGGAAGGGGTGTGCGGGATCGACCGCGAGCGGCGTCAGGACCGGGAAGACCTGGTCGGCGAAATACTGTGTCAGTCGTCGGCGTTCGTCCTCCGTCAGATCCGCCCATCGGATGATCGAGATGCCTTCGGCCGCCAGGGCGGGCATGACCGAGTCGAGGAAGACCTGCGCCTGGCGACCGGCGAGTTCGCGCGTGCTCGACGCGATGAGCGCGAGCTGGGCGCGCGGGGTCAGTCCGTCCGCGGACCGGACCGACAACCCCGTCTCGGCGCGACGTTTCAGCCCGGCGACCCGCACCATGTAGAACTCGTCGAGATTCGACGCGAAGATCGCGAGGAACTTGGCGCGTTCGAGCAACGGCTGCGAGGTGTCCTCCGCGAGCGCGAGAACGCGGGCGTTGAAATCGAGCCAGCTCTGTTCGCGGTTGAGATAGCGGTCGACGGGAAGTGTGTTGTCGTGATCGGTCCTCGACTGCAGTCCCGTCGCGGCCGGAGGGGCGCTGGTGGCGGTCGCTACGCGACCGGCGGGTCGTGCGGCACCGGATGGTGCCGCGTGCTCGGAACTCGTGGGATCGGGGGAATCGCCGTTGGTCACGAGTTCATTGTTGCAGAGCGACGGCTCCCTGCAGCGCTGTCGCACGGGTGGCACAGGGGGAACTCGACCGTGTCGAGCACGGCCGCGGTGGCCGGTCCGACGCCGAGTTGCAGTGCGGCGGCAAGATCGTCCGGTGTGTCCACATCGAGTCGCAGTCCGGGGAGGGAGTCCGGTACCGGGTACGCACCGGCATCGATGTGGCGACCGGCCGATCCCGGACCGAACGACAGTGGCGGCAGGGTGCCGCTCACGCAGTGCAGCAACGCCGTCGTACCGCTCGCCGTGTGGTCGACGACCACGGCCGTTCCGGTCCGCCGCGCAGTCTCGCGTGCGAGCACGAAATCCTCGGGCCGCAGGGACGGAAGGTCGGCCTGCAACGCCACGAGTTCGGCGCCGGGTGCGTGCTCCCGCGCCCGGCGGGCCGCTGCGAGCAGTGCGGAGTTCAGTGGGTCGGGGGAGTCGGGACGCACCGGATCGGGGAGGACGTCCGCGCCGCAGTCCAGCGCCGCGGCCGCGACCCGCTCGTCGGCGGTGACGACGGTGACCGTCACGTCTCCGGCGGACAGCGCCGCCGTCACGGTGTCCTGCAGCATCGCAAGCACCAGTGATTCCCGTGCTGCCGGGTCGAGGACGTGCGAGAGCCGCGACTTCGCCAGGCCGAGGGCCTTGACGGGAACGAGCACGTGCGTCGCGGGCATTGCCCGATTGTGCCATCAGTATCGAATCGCACGGTCGCGCCAGGTGACGAACCGCACGAGCGCCCGGTGCGACCGGGTCGTGTGCGGTCCGTCCTCCGACCCGGCGCGGTGTCGGTGGAGCCTGCGCGATACTGGGTGCGACCGTGGGTGGTGACCGCCCGGACCGAACCGGTCGCGACCGCCCGCTCCAGGCCGATCGCGAGCGTGAGTGCCGGGCATCGGATGAGAGTGAGGATGGCGTGACCACAGCAGCAGTTCTGGGCGCGGGTTCGTGGGGGACGGCGTACGCCAAGGTGCTGGCCGACGCCGGAACGGACGTGACGATCTGGGCGCGGCGCGAGGAGGTGGCGCGTGGCATCGCCGAGCGGCACGAGAACTCCGACTATCTACCCGGTGTGGAACTGCCGCACTCGCTGAAGGCGACGGCCGATCATCGGGTGGCCCTCGAGGGCGCCGATTTCGTGGTCCTCGCCGTCCCGAGTCAGACCCTGCGTACCAATCTCGAGGAGTGGAAGGCAGATATCGGACCGGACGCGACACTTCTCAGTCTCGCCAAGGGAATCGAGAGCGGCACCCTGATGCGCATGAGTCAGGTGATCGGTCAGGTCACCGGCGCCGAGCAGAATCGCATCGCCGTGCTGTCCGGCCCCAACCTCGCCCGTGAGATCGCCGAGGGGCAACCGGCCGCGACCGTCATCGCGTGCCCCGATTCCACCCGCGCCATGGAGATCCAGAAATCCTGCGCCACAAAATATTTCCGTCCGTACACGAACTCCGACGTCATCGGCTGCGAGGTCGGCGGCGCCTGCAAGAACGTCATTGCCCTCGCGTGCGGCATGGCCGCCGGAGTCGGGCTCGGTGAGAACACCGTCGCGAGCATCATCACCCGCGGTCTCGCCGAGATCACCCGGCTCGGAACCGCCCTCGGGGCCAAGCCGGCCACGCTCGCCGGTCTCGCCGGTGTCGGCGATCTCGTCGCCACATGTACGTCCCCGTTGTCCCGCAACCGTTCGTTCGGCGAACGACTCGGCCGCGGTGAGTCCCTCGAGAGCGCGCAGGAGGCCACCCACGGTCAGGTGGCCGAAGGGGTCAAGTCGTGCACCTCGGTCCGCGCCCTCGCAGCGAGTTACGACGTCGAGATGCCGCTCACCGACGCCGTGCACCGCGTGTGCCACGAAGGCATGTCGGTGCAGGACGCGATCGGGCAGCTGCTCGGACGCCGGATCAAGCCGGAATGAGTGGCATGACGGGCGATTCGACTCGCTGTGTGAAGGCAGTTGCACACGAGTGTGTTCCGGGCTCCCCGCTGCAGGCGGGACCGGTCTTCGCGGCGCCGTATCTCCTCGGGGAGGACGAGCGCGACGACGTCGACACCTATGCGCGGGCCTCGAATCCCGGCTGGCGCGCACTCGAATCGGCGCTCGCCGACCTCGAGCACGCCTCGGCCGCCCGCGTCGTCGGCTCGGGAATGTCGGCGATCACGGTCGCCCTGCGATCCCTCGTGGCCCCGGGCGGCACGGTCGTCGTCCCCTCCGACGGTTACTACCAGGTGCGCACGTACGCGCAGGAATTCCTGGCGCCGCACGGAGTGAAGGTCGTCGAGATGTCGGTCGCGGAGTTCGGTGACGGCACCCTGACCGACGTTCTGGTGACCGCTCCCGACAATTCCGTCGTACTGGTCGAGACCCCGTCGAATCCAGGCCTCGACACTGTCGACCTGCGCGCGATCGCGACCGCGTGCCACGTCTCCGACGCGCTCCTGCTCGTCGACAACACCACCGCCACACCCCTGGGCCAGCTGCCCCTCGATCTCGGCGCCGACGTCGTGGTGGCCAGCGGGACGAAATCGCTCAGCGGACACAGTGACCTGCTGTTCGGATACATCGCCGTCGCGGATCCCGAACTGCTGCCCGCGATCGACCGGGAACGACTGTTGTCGGGAACCGTACTGGGACCCTTCGAGACCTGGCTCGCGCACCGCAGCCTCGGCACCGCCGGACTGCGCTTCGAACGGCAGTGCGCCAACGCGCTCGCCGTCGCCGGGATGCTGCTCGAGCACGCCGCTGTCACGGACGTCCGCTATCCCGGACTCGCCGGCGACCCCGCCCACGCCGTGGCGGCCGGCCAGATGAGCCGCTTCGGCCCCCTCGTCACCTTCCGGCTACCCGGCCGCGACGAGGTGCACCGCTTCGTCCGCGCGGCCACGCTCGTCGCACCCGCCACCAGCTTCGGCGGTATCCACACGACAGCGGATCGTCGCGCACGATGGGGCGATGCGGTGCCGGAGGGATTCGTCCGGTTGTCGTGCGGAATCGAGGACACCGCGGATCTGCTCGCCGATCTCGACGCGGCGCTGAAGGAGACGACCCTCCACCGAGGGAGACCGGAGCCCGCGGAGACATAGCAGGGTGTCCGGCCCCACCCGCGTAGGACTCGCTCGACACGCGGAGATCGCCACCCGGTACGGTTCGACACGTGAGTATGCCCCGAACCCGGGTGGCCGTCGTCTTCGGTGGTCGCAGCAACGAACATTCCGTCTCCTGCATCTCGGCAGGGAGCATCCTGCGCAACCTGGATCCGGAGAAGTACGAGGTCGTGCCCATCGGCATCACTCCCGAGGGCGCATGGGTCCTCGGCGACGCGGACCCCGCCGGCCTCGCCGCGGCCGGTCGCGAACTGCCCGTCGTCGCCGGCGACGGCTCCGATCTCGTCCTCACCGCGGATCCGACCCGCGGTGGCGACATCGTCGCCCTCGACGAGGGCTCCTACGGCCGGGTGCTCGCCTCGGTCGACGTGGTGTTCCCCGTCCTGCACGGCGCCTACGGCGAGGACGGCACCATCCAGGGTCTGCTCGAACTCGCGGACATCCCGTACGTCGGTCCCGGGGTTCTTGCCAGCGCCGCCGGGATGGACAAGGAGTTCACCAAGAAACTGCTCGCGGCCGAAGGCCTGCCCGTCGGCTTCCAGATCGTCCTGCGTCCCGGCACCGCGACCCTCACCGAGGAGCAGAAGACCCGCCTCGGCCTGCCCGTCTTCGTCAAGCCCGCCCGCGGCGGATCGTCCATCGGCATCAGTCGCGTGGCCGACTGGGCCGCCTTCGACGACGCCGTCGCGAAGGCCCGGCAGCACGACCCCAAGGTCATCGTCGAGTCCGCGATCATCGGCCGCGAGGTGGAGTGCGGCGTGCTCGAGTTCCCGGACGGCGACGTCCGCGCGAGTGTCGTCGCCGAGATCCGCATGCCCGACACCTCCGACGACCACGAGGCGTTCTACGACTTCGACACGAAGTACCTCGACGACGTCTGCGAGTTCGACGTCCCGGCCAAGCTCGACGAGGAGACCTCCGACCGGATCCGCGAACTCGCGGTCCGGGCGTTCCGCGCCCTCGACTGCCACGGCCTGTCCCGCGTCGACTTCTTCGTCACCGAGGACGGACCGGTGATCAACGAGATCAACACGATGCCCGGATTCACCTCCATCTCGATGTATCCGAGGATGTGGGACGCCACCGGAGTGGAGTACGCCGAGCTGCTGTCGATCCTGGTGGAGACGGCGCTGGCGCGGGGCACCGGCCTGCGCTGACGGCACACGGCCTGTCGGCTTCCGCGAGGACCCGACTAGGCTGGATACATGACTGCCGTGACCCCCGACTCAGCTGCGACCGACGCCGGCACGGACACCCGTGAGGCCGTCCACGAAGCTGCGCGTCGCGCCCGCGTGGCCTCCCGTCGTCTCGCGTTGCTCACCACCACCGAGAAGGACGCGGCTCTGCACGCCGCGGCCGACGCTCTGCTCGCCGCCGCCGACACCGTCCTCGCCGCGAACGCGGAGGACATCGAGGCCGCCCGCGCCGGTGGCACCGAAGAGGCCATCCTCGACCGCCTGCGCCTGACCTCCGCCCGGATCGACGGGATCGCCGCCGGCCTGCGCCAGGTGGCCGGACTGCCCGACCCGATCGGCGGCGTCGTCCGCGGCTCGACGCTGCCGAACGGTCTCGAGCTGCGCCAGGTGCGCGTCCCGCTCGGCGTGGTCGGCATGGTCTACGAAGCACGGCCCAACGTCACGGTCGACGCATTCGGTCTCGCCCTGAAGTCCGGCAACGCGGCGCTGCTGCGCGGCTCGTCGTCCGCGGCCCGCTCCAACGCCGCGCTCGTCGAGGTGCTGCGCGCCTCGCTCGAGAGCCGGGGCATCCCCGCCGATGCCGTGCAGCTGCTGCCGAGCGCCGACCGCTCGTCGGTCACGCATCTGATCCAGGCCCGAGGCCTGGTCGACGTCGTGATCCCGCGCGGTGGCGCCGGTCTGATCGCCGCGGTGGTGCGCGACGCGACCGTCCCCACGATCGAGACGGGCACCGGCAACTGCCACGTCTACGTCCACTCCGCGGCCGATCTGGAGATGGCGGAGAAGATCGTGATCAACGCGAAGACCCGCCGGCCCAGCGTGTGCAACACCGCCGAGACGATCCTCGTCGACAAGGCGATCGCCGACACCGCCGTCCCGAAGCTCCTGCAGGCATTCCAGCAACACAGCGTGACGGTCCACGGCGACCTGCCCGGCCTCGTGCCCGCGACCGACCAGGACTGGTCCGACGAGTACCTCTCGCTCGACGTCGCCCTCGCGGTGGTCGACGACCTCGACGCGGCCGTCGACCACATCGACCGTTACGGCACCGGCCACACCGAGGCGATCGTCACCTCGGACCTCGCCGCTGCTCGGGAGTTCACGACGCGCGTGGACGCCGCAGCCGTTATGGTCAACGCTTCGACGGCGTTCACGGACGGCGAGCAGTTCGGATTCGGCGCGGAGATCGGCATCTCCACCCAGAAGCTGCACGCTCGCGGCCCGATGGGTCTGCCCGAACTGACGTCGACGAAGTGGGTGGTGTGGGGCGACGGCCACACCCGTCCCGCCTGATCGAGACCGGCCCGACGAAAGGAACCAGTGTGGATCGTGCGCTGCCCACCACCCCGCCGATCTTCGCGGACGTCCAGGACGTCGTCGATCGTCTGGCCGGTACCGGTTATCTCGCCGACAAGTCCACCGCGACCGCGGTGTTCCTCGCCGATCGCCTCGGCAAGCCGTTGCTGATCGAGGGACCCGCGGGCGTGGGCAAGACCGAACTTGCCCGCGCCGTCGCCGAGACCTCCGAGGCCGAACTCGTGCGCTTGCAGTGCTACGAGGGTGTCGACGAGTCCCGCGCACTGTACGAGTGGAACCACGCCAAGCAGATCCTGCGCATCCAGTCGGCAGGGGCGACCGCCGCGGCGGGCGAGTCGTGGGACCGCACCAAGGAAGACGTCTTCTCCGAGGAGTTCCTGCTGTCGCGGCCGCTGCTCACCGCGATCCGCCGCGAGGATCCGACCGTGCTGCTCGTCGACGAGGTCGACAAGGCCGACGTGGAGATCGAAGGCCTGCTGCTCGAGGTGCTCAGTGACTTCGCGGTCACGGTGCCCGAACTCGGCACCATCCGGGCCACCCGCAAGCCGTTCGCGGTGCTCACCTCGAACGCCACCCGCGAGTTGTCCGAAGCGCTCAAGCGCCGGTGCCTGTTCCTGCACCTGGACTTCCCCGACGCCGACCTCGAACGACGCATCCTCGCCAGCCGGGTCCCCGATCTGCCCGACGCGCTCGCCGACCAACTCGTACGCACGGTCCGCGTGCTCCGCGGCATGCAACTCAAGAAGGTGCCGTCGGTGGCCGAGACGATCGACTGGGGTCGCACCCTGCTCGCACTAGGACTCGACACCCTCGACGACACTGCGCTGCGCAGCACGCTCGGCGTGATCCTCAAGCACCAGTCCGACCAGATCCGCGCTGCCGCCGAGCTCCGGTTGAACTGACATGGCCGCCGCGCACCTTCCCGGATCCGAGGCGCCCCCGGCACCCCACGGACTGCCCGGGCACCTGGTCGGATTCGTCGAGGCGCTGCGCCGCCGCGGCATCGCGGTCGGGCCGTCCGAGACGGTCGACGCCGGACGGGTCATGACGGTGCTCGATCTCCTCGATCGGGAGGCCCTCCGCGAAGGCCTCGCGTGCACCCTGCTCCGCCGGTCCACACACCGGCCGACCTTCGACGCCCTGTTCGACCTGTGGTTCCCGCCCGCGATCGGACGCCGCGAGGCCACCGACCCTCAGGCGAGCATCCCACGCACCCCCACGGGGGAGGTCGACTTCGAGGCCCTACGCGATCTCATCGCCGAGCTGCTGTCCGACGAGTCGCCGGAGGCACTCGAGGCCTCCGAGATGCTCGTCTCCGCCATCGTCGAGGAACTCGGCCAGTATGCGTCGTCGAACGGCCCGTCCTTCTCGGCCTATCAGGCGCTTCGCGACGTCTCCCCGGACACCCTGCTCACGAAGATCCTCGAGGGACTGCTCGGCAACAGCACCCGCGAGGAACGCGACGACGCCGCCTACGAGAGCGAGGTCGCGCGGCGCACCGCCGCCCAGCGCATCGCCGATTTCCGGGCGATGGTCGAACGGGAGACCCGGCGACGCACCGCCGAGCAGCTCGGCCGCGAACGCGTCGAGAAGTACGGGGTGCCCAAGCTTGCCGAGGAGGTCGACTTCCTGCGCGCGTCCGACGCGGAACTCGTCGCCCTGCGCCGCAGCGTCATGCCGCTCGCGCGTCTGCTCGCGAGCCGTCTCGCGGCGCGCCGCCGGCGCGCTCGTGCCGGCGCCATCGACCTGCGGCGCACACTGCGCAAGTCCATGTCGACCGGTGGCGTGCCCATCGACCTGGTCAACCGCAAGCCCCGTCCGGCGCGTCCCGAACTCGTCGTGCTCTGCGACGTCTCCGGCTCCGTCGCCGGCTTCTCGCACTTCACGTTGCTGCTCGTGCACGCCCTACGCGAACAGTTCTCCCGCGTGCGCGTGTTCGCGTTCATCGACACCGCCGACGAGGTCACCCATCATTTCGCCGCAGGGTCCGATCTGGGCGAGTCCATGTCGCGGATGCTGAAGGAAGCGGAGCTGATCACCTACGACGGTCACTCCGACTACGGACACGCCCTCGGCGGCTTCGCCGAGAACCACGCCCACGCCCTCACCAGCCGCAGCTCGCTGCTGATCCTCGGCGACGGCCGCACGAACTACCGCAATCCGAACCTCGAAGTCCTCGAACATCTCGTGTCCGTCGCACGGCACGCGCACTGGCTCAATCCCGAGCCGAAGGGACAATGGGGTTCGGGGGATTCGGCCGCCAGGGTCTACAGCGAGGTCGTCACGATGCACGAGTGCCGGTCGGCGCAGCAGCTCGCAACGGTGGTGGCGAGTCTGCTCCCCGTGTGAACCCGTAAGCTGGACAACCGTGCATCAGCCAACGGATCGGCCCTCGGCCCCCAGGCGCCGCCTGGGCGTCATGGGTGGAACGTTCGACCCGATCCACCACGGACACCTCGTGGCGGCCAGCGAGGTCGCCGCGAGCTTCGACCTGGACGAAGTGATCTTCGTGCCCACCGGGCAACCCTGGCAGAAGACCGGACGCGACGTCAGCCCCGCCGAGGACCGTTACCTGATGACGGTGATCGCGACCGCATCCAACCCGCGGTTCTCCGTCAGCCGCGTCGACATCGATCGACGCAAACCCACCTACACCGTCGACACCCTGCGCGATCTCAGCGAGCAGTATCCCGACGCGGATCTGTACTTCATCACCGGCGCGGACGCACTGGGATCGATCCTGTCCTGGCAGGACTGGCAGACCCTGTTCGACCTCGCCCGCTTCGTCGGGGTGTCCCGGCCCGGATACGACCTTCACGCCGAACACCTGGCACCGCATCTGGACGAACTCCCGGCCGAGGCGGTGAGCCTGGTGGAGATCCCGGCACTGGCGATCTCCTCCACGGACTGCCGCAGGAGGGCCCGCGAGAACCGTCCCGTCTGGTATCTGGTCCCCGACGGAGTGGTGCAGTACATCAGCAAACGCCGGCTCTACCGCACGAATACGCACCCCGACGGAGATCCCGTCCCGGTGTTCGACGGAAACACCCCCGGCACCATCGAGAGAAAGAGCACGCAGTGAGCGCAACGGCAGAAGCCACGGAGATGGCCCGAATCGCAGCCCTGGCCGCCGACGAGAAACTCGCCACCGACGTCGTGGTTCTCGACGTGTCCGAGCAACTGGTGATCACCGATTGCTTCGTCATCGCGTCCGCACCCAACGAGCGTCAGGTCAACGCCATCGTCGACAACGTCGAGGAGAAGCTGCGCGAGGCCGGCCACAAGCCCGTCCGCCGCGAGGGCACCCGCGAGGGACGGTGGACGTTGCTCGACTACGTCGACGTCGTGGTGCACATCCAGCACGAGGACGAGCGCAACTTCTATGCCCTCGACCGCCTGTGGAAGGACTGCCCGACCATCGAGGTCGATGGTGTGGGTGGCCCCCGTTCGGCGATCGACGCCGCCGACTCGCCGGAGGACGTGTGAGTCGTCCGGAGGAGGGTTCGCAGAGCCCGCGGGTGCGGCAGCTGGTGCTGCTGCGCCACGGCCAGACCGAGTACAACGCCACGCGGCGGATGCAGGGCCAGCTCGACACCGACCTCTCCGAGCTCGGCCGGCAGCAGGCGCTCGCCGTCGCCGACGCGATCGCCCGGTTCGATCCGCTCGCCGTCGTCTCGTCCGATCTGCGCCGCGCCTACGACACGGCGACCGCGCTCGGCGATCGCATCGGGCTGCCGGTCGCGATCGACACGCGGCTGCGCGAGACGCATCTCGGCGAATGGCAGGGCCTGACCCACACCGAGGTCGACGCCGTGGCCCCGGGCGCGCGCAGCGCGTGGCGCGCCGACGCGACCTGGGCACCGCCGGGAGGCGAGAACCGGATCGACGTCGCGCGGCGCAGCATGGCCGTCGTCGGCGAACTGCTCGACAAGTACGAGGACTGGAGCGATCGGCCCATCGTGCTGGTCGCACACGGGGGTCTGATAGCCGCGCTCACCGCCGCCCTGCTCGACCTGCCCGTCGATCGGTGGTCCGTCCTCGGCGGTCTCGGGAACACCGGATGGGTGCAGCTCAGCGGATACGGCGAGGTGCCGTCCTGGCGCCTCGACGTCTGGAACGCGTCGGCCACGGTGGCGCCCGATGACGTCCTCTGAACCCACGCCGATCGGAACCGACGCCGCCCCGCAGCGCCCGGTCCTGCTGGTGATCGGTGACTCCCTGAGCTACTACGGCCCGAAGGGCGGCCTGCCCGCCGACCATCCGCAGATCTGGCCCAACCTGGTCGCGGCCGAACTCGGATGGGACGTCGAGCTCGTCGCTCGGATCGGGTGGACCACACGCGACGCGTGGTGGGCCATGACCCAGGACCCGCGGGTGTGGGCCGCGATCCCGCACGCCGGAGCCGTCGTCCTGGCCGTGGGCGGGATGGACACCCTCCCGTCCCCGCTGCCCACCGCACTGCGGGAGGGCCTGCGCTACATCCGCCCGCCGGCCCTGCGTCGCGCGGCGCGTAGCGCCTACGGGTGGTTGCAGCCGCGACTGTCACCGCTCGGGCGACCGGTGGCGCTCCCACCCCGGGTCAGCGTCGAGTACCTCGAAACGATCAGGGACGCATTGGCATACATGCGCCCCGATCTGCCCGTCATCGGCACCATGCCGTCGGTGCACCGCAGCGAGCAGTACCGGTCGGTGCATGCCGGCCGGCTCCCCGCGGCACGCGCGATCACCCGCTGGGCGGCCGAGAAGTCGGTTCCCCTCGTCGATCTCGCCGAAGCGGTGCGGGAGAACGTCTTCTCCGACGACGCCAATCCCGACGGGATCCACTGGGGTTGGGAAGGACACCGCCGTGTCGCCGCCGCTGTCGGCGACGCGGTCCGGATCGTGCATCGGGATGCGGAAGTCCCGGTGGAGGGCCTACGGTAGGCGTCGTGTCCGTCGTCGTCGTCACAGATTCGTCGAGTTGTATCGACCCTGAACTGGTCCGTCGGTACGACATCCGTGTTGTGCCACTGCACATCATCGCGGGCGGACGCGACCTCCGCGAGGGCGTCGACGAGTTACCGGAGGACCTGTCGACCGTGACGACCTCCGGTCCGTCTCCCGCAGAACTGACCGACGCCTATACCGAGGCGCTCGAGGACAGTGGAGGAGACGGCGTCGTAGCCGTGCACCTCTCGCGGGTGCTGTCCGGGACATGGGACGCAGCCCGGCACGCCGCCGAATCGCTGGGCGACCGGATCCGGCTCGTCGATTCGCGGAACACCGCCATGGGTTCGGGTTTCGCCGTCCTCGAAGCGGTGCGCGCCGCACGGGCCGGAGAAGACCTGGCCCGGGTGTACGAGCGGGCCGTGGAGGTCGCGGCGTCCGCCCGGACCCTGCTCGTCGTCGACCGGCTCGACCACCTCCGTCGCGGTGGCCGGATCGGCACGGCCACAGCGCTGTTGGGTACCGCGCTCGCGATGAAGCCCGTGCTGCACATCTCCGACGGCAAGCTCGTCCTGCGGGAGAAGACCCGCACGATGACCAAGGCGATGGCCAAGCTCGTCGACGGAGCCGCGACCGATGTGGGCGACGAACCGCTCGTCGCGGTGCACCACCGTGGGGCACCCGAGCGGGCGCGCAGCCTCGTCGATCAGCTCGCACAGCGCCTTCCGGAAGGCACCGAGATCGTCGTGTCCGAACTCGACGCGGTTCTCGGCGCGCACGTCGGGCCGGGTGCGGTCGGTGTGGTCGTCGCCTCCGCGGCGACCGGTGTCTCCGAGGACTGACCACCTACACCACCTCCCGGCCCGGATGATGCCGGTGGAGGCCCCATCCGGGCATTCATCCACAGGGGTGCGGGTCATCCACAACCCAGGCCGAATCGGCGCCGACACCGAATCCGGCGGTCGCGGCCGCGGTTAGCGTCGCGGCATGGCGAGCAGTGACCACCGTGATCTCGCGCGCACCCGCCTCGGCGCGATCACGCGTTCCTCGGCGATGCCCGCGGAACCGCCCTGGACCGACGACAGGTCGGCTAACGACCACCCCTGGGCGGATCCGGACGACGGCGACGAACCCCTCCACAGCGGTCCCGGCCGGGAACGATTCGTCGATCGGCTGACCGCAGCGCGATGGGACACCGGACGACGGGGAACCGCTGCACTCGCCGCGATCGGAGTACTCGCCGCCGCAGTGGCACTCGTCGTCGTGTGGCGCGACCGGCCGGTCCCCGAACCGGTACCGCCGCTGCCGAGAGTCGAAGTCGTGGACACGGCAGAGCCGTCCGCCGCGAGGGAGACGGACACGGCACAACCGGATTCCGCCGATTTCGTCGTCAGCGTCGTGGGTGCGGTGATACGCCCCGGGCTCGTGCGGCTGCCGGCGGGATCCCGTGTGGCCGACGCGCTCGACGCTGCCGGTGGTGCCGTCGACGGCGCCGACCTCATCGGCCTGAATCTGGCCCGGCGGGTCGCCGACGGTGATCAGATCGTCGTGGGAATCGCCCCGCCCCAACCTGTTCCGCAGGCCAGTGGAATCGTCGGGGCGCAGACACCGGGCGATGCTCCACCGGAGGCAGGCGGACCGGTGGATCTCAACACCGCCGACGAGACCGCGCTCGACGCGCTGCCGGGCGTCGGTCCCGTCACGGCAGCGGCGATCGTCTCGTGGCGCGACACCAACGGACCGTTCACGGACGTCGAACAACTCGGTGAGGTCGACGGGATCGGACCGGCGCGACTCGCGAGGCTGCGTGAACTGGTGACGGTGTGACCGGACGGAACGACGGGTCCGACGCCGCAACGGTTCTCGATGCCCGGTTGGTGCCGTGCGCGCTGGCCGCGTGGGCCGTGACGCTTCTCGGGTTGTACACGGGATGGCGGATCGTGATCGTCGTGGCGGTCGCGGCCGTCGTCGGGTGCTCCGTGACGGTCCGTCTCGTCGCGACCGGTCGCATCCCACGCGGAGGTGCGCGGATCCTCCTCGCCGCACTGGCCGTCGTCGCGGGATTCGGACCGGCCGCCGGCCTCCGGATGTGGGCCGCCGACCAGCACCCGATCGCCTCCGCAGCGGAGAAGGGATCCTGGGCCGGCGTCGTCCTCCTCCCCACCGACGACCCGCGGCACATCCGGGCTGCGGCCTTCGACGACACACCCCGGGTACGCATCCCGGCCCGGCTCGAGCACGTGATGGTCGGTGGGCGATCCATGGAGACCGGGGGATCGGTGGTGGTGTTCGCACCGGCCGACTCGTGGGGAGATCTCCTGCCCGGGCAGTCCGTCACCGCACGCGTGCGGGCGGCGCCGCACACCGGGCCGGGCACCACGGTGGCGGTGCTCCACGCGGAGAACGCACCCACGGTCGTCGGCCCGCCCCCGGTGTGGCAGCGATGGGCTGGCACGGTACGCGACCGGCTCGCGCAGGTGGGTTCCGCGGTGCTTCCCGCCGATCGGGCCGGCCTGCTGCCCGGTCTCGTGGTGGGCGACACCACGGCGCTGACCGACGAGGTGCGGGAGGACTTCCGGGTGGCCGGACTGACGCATTTGACGGCCGTGTCCGGAGCCAACGTCAGCATCGTCCTCGGAGCGGTACTGCTCCTCGTGCGCGCGGTAGGACTCGGACCGCGTTCCGGGACCATCCTCGCCGCGACGGCTCTCGTCGCCTTCGTCGTCATGGTCCGTCCGTCGGCGAGTGTGGTGCGCGCGGCCGCGATGGGATCCATCGGGTTGCTGGCATTCGTGACGGGTCGTGAGCGACAGGCACTTCCCGCCCTGTGCACCGCGGTGGGCGTACTGCTCGTACTCCTGCCCGACCTCGCCGTCGACGTCGGGTTCGCGCTGTCGGTGTCCGCGACGGCGGCACTGATCGTCGCCGCGCCACCTGTCGTGACCCGGCTCGTGGATCGCGGGTGGCCGCGTCCCATCGCGGAGGTCGCGGCAATGTCGCTGGTCGCGTTCGTAGCGACCGCACCTCTCGTCGCGGCGGTGAGCGGGACCGTGAGTGTCGTGTCGGTCGCGGCCAATGTCCTCGTCGCCCCGGTACTTGCGCCGCTGACGGTCCTCGGTTCGCTGGTCGCGCTGGGCGCCTCCGTCGTCCCGTGGGTTGGGGAGGTGCTCGCGCGCGGCACCGGGCCGTTCCTGTGGTGGCTGATCACGGTGGCCGACCGGGCGGCATCGTTGCCGTCGGCCGAACTCGAGGTGCCGGACGGGCCGGTGGGGGCAGTGGTCGCGGCGGTGCTGGTCGCGGTGGCGTGGTCGGTGGCTCGTCACCGGCGGGTGCGGATCACGGCTCTCGTGATTGCGGTGGCCGTCGCGGCGGTGTGGCTGCCGGTGCGGATGCTGCGACCGGGCTGGCCCGGAGCCGAATGGGTACTCGTCGCATGCGATGTCGGTCAGGGCGATGCGCTGGTGCTGGCGACGGGGGACGGGCGCGCGGTCGTCGTCGACACCGGACCCGAACCGGAACCCGTCGATCGGTGCCTGCGCCGGTTGAGGATTCGCCGTATCGCACTGCTCGTCGTGTCACACCTGCACGCCGACCACGCGGGTGGGATCCGCGGTGTCCTCACCGGGCGCTCGGTCGAGATGGTCGTGGTCGGGCCGGGTGCTGCCGGTGACGACGCGGCGGGTGTGCTCGACGCGGCGACCGGGGTCGGTGTCGTGGTGCGGGAAGCGGGTGCCGGTGCGACCCTGCGTGCGGGCGATCTCGACATCCGGGTGCTGGGCCCGGCCGGGCGACGGACAGGCGGTTCCGAGAACGACAACTCGCTCGTCCTGGCGGTCGACACCGTCGTGGGCCGGGTCCTTTTGCCGGGAGACGCGGAGGAGGCCGCGCTCGACGCACTCGTGCGGTCGGGCACCGACGTGCGTGCGGACGTGTTGAAGGTGCCGCACCACGGCTCGCGCACCACACCCGCACGCTTCCTCACCGCTGTGCGGCCGAGCGTCGCCCTCGTCAGCGCCGGGCGAGACAACCTGTTCGGGCATCCCCATCCCGAGATCGTCTCCACCCTGACCGGAATCGGGGCGCGGGTCCTGCGGACCGACCTGCACGGCGACGTTGCAGTGCTCCGTGCCGCCTCCGGGGCGCTCGCGGTGGTGTCGGACGTGCGTGGCACGATCGAACCGTGAGCGACGCGTCCCTGCATCTGATCCTCGGTGAGGAAGAACTGCTCGTCGACCGTGCCGTCGCGAAGATCGTGTCCGATGTCCGTACGCGCAGCGAAACTCCCGGCGATCTCCCCGTCTCCAGGCTCCGCGCCGGCGACGCGGGCGTACCCGAACTCGCCGAGCTGCTGAGTCCGTCGCTGTTCGCGGAAGAACGCATCGTGATCCTCGAATCCACCGCCGACGCCGGGAAGGACGCCGCGGCGCTGATCCTCGATGTCGCGGGCGATCCGCCTCCGGGCGTGACACTGGTGATCCTCCACAGCGGCGGGGGACGCACCAAGGCGATGGTGCCCGCGCTGCGCAAGCGCGGCGCCGAGGAGCACATGTGTGCCGCTCCCGCGAAGGCGGGGGAGAAGGCGGCGTGGGTGCGGACGTTCGTCCACAAGGAGTTCCAGGCTGCGGGGGTGCGAGTCTCGGGCGATGTCGAACAGCTCGTCATCGAGGCGGTGGGTTCCGACCTGCGCGAACTCGCTGCGGCGTGCAGCCAGCTCGTGGCCGACACCGGCGGCAAGATCGATGCTGCGGCCGTGCGACGCTACTACTCGGGCAAGGCCGAGGTGTCGGGATTCGACGTAGCCGAGAAGGCCGTGGCCGGCGATACGGCCGGTGCGCTCGAAGCGCTACGGTGGGCGATGCACCGCGGTGTCGCCCACGTGCTGCTCGCCGATGCTCTCGCCGACGCCGTGCACACGATCGCCCGGGTCGGCTCGGCCGGTCGCGGCGACCCGTTCTCCCTCGCGTCGTCGCTGGGTATGCCGCCGTGGAAGGTGAAGAAGGCGCAGGCGCAGGCGCGCACGTGGGCGCCGGCGTCGATCGGGACCGCACTCACGGTGGTCGCTGCGCTCAACGCCGACGTCAAGGGAGCCGCGGCCGATCCGGACTACGCCCTCGAGCACGCCGTGCGGGTCATCTCCGAGCTGGCGGCCTGAGGCTTTTCCGCCGTGCCCGTGCCCGTGCCCGCGGCCGATTCCGGGCGGGCGGCATCATTTCTGTCGTTCAACACCACGAAGGCCGTCCCCGGCAGGGGGACGGCCTTCGTGAAGCAGAGCCTGCGTCTACTACCTCGGAGCGATGAACTCAGAGCTTGTTGGCAAGCTTCGCGAGAGCAGACTTCTTGTTGGCAGCCTGGTTGGGGTGGATGACACCCTTGCTGGCAGCCTTGTCGAGCTGACGGCTCGTGGCGACGAGGAGCTCGTTGACCTTGTCCTTGTCGCCAGCGGCCGCAGCCTCGCGGAACGAACGGATCGCCGTACGAAGCGACGACTTCACCGACTGATTCCGGAGTCGGTTGCGCTCGTTGGTGCGAATCCGCTTCACCTGGGACTTGATGTTGGCCACGCGTAAAATCCTGTCGTCTTGCTGGTAGCTGGTAGGAAAGCTCTGGGTGCATCTGAGCACCGATGGACAAGGTTACCAAGAACGGATCGCAAAGCCCAAACCGGCGGTCGAATCACCCTTCTCACCGGCCTGATCGTTTCGGCCAGGACTACGCGCACCTGACTGTTGTTGTTGCGTGCCGCCGCGGGAGGGCATCTACATGGGCGGACACGCCACGGTGCACGATGTCGTTGTCGAGGTCACGGCGCATGCGTAATCTCCCTCACAGCGCGAACGACGAGTTCGCGGCTGCGGTGCATCGACTCGAAGTGTTCTACCACCAGGTTCCGCCTGCGAGCGGGACCACGAACATCGAGGTGACCCATGGAACCCCCACGCGATCCCGAGTCCCGAATCGACGAAGATCTCGCACGCCAGACCTCCCTGGAAATCAGAGACCCCGGTGAGTTCTCCGACCTGCGGAAGTACGTGGCGGAGGCGATCGGAACCTTCCTCCTGGTGTTCTCCGCGGTGGGTACCGCGGTGTTCGCCGGAACCTATGTCGGTCAGCTCGGCGTCGCACTGGCGTTCGGCCTGACCCTGCTGTTCCTCGTGTACACCATCGGCCCGATCTCCGGGTGTCACGTGAACCCGGCGGTGACGCTCGGGCAGCTCATCGTCGGTCACGTGACGCCGGTGCGCGCCGTGGGTTACTGGATCGCGCAGGTCGTCGGCGGTCTGGTCGCCGGTCTGACGCTCTACGCGGTGGCGTCGTCGTTGCCGAGCTACGACCGTGCCGCCGACGGCCTCGGGGCGAACGGCTGGGGCGCGCACAGCCCCTCGGCGGTGCACGGTCCGCTCGGCGGCGTGCTCGAGAACGGCTACGGCATCGGCGCGATGATCGTCGTCGAGGTCCTGCTCACGGCCGTGCTCGTCTTCGTGGTGCTGGGTGCGACCGATCAGGTGGCCGACGCGCCGATCGCCGGCATCGCCATCGGCTTCACTCTCGCGGTGATCCACCTGATCTCGATCCCGATCGACAACACGTCGGTCAATCCCGCCCGTAGCCTCGCCGTCGCCTTCTACCAGGACGGTGCGCTCGGGCAGCTGTGGGCATTCATCGTGTTCCCGCTCATCGGCGGAGCGCTCGGAGCGCTCGTCTACACCTTCCTCTTCGGGCGGCGGTACGGGCTCCGGGCCTCCTGAGGGCCTGCGGTCAGGGCGCGGCCCGATTCAGCTCCAGCCGAAATCGGTACGGAGCCGGGTCGCGACCTGATCGAATCGTGCGCGGGGGAGGATCGCGCCTTCGCGGCGGATGCCGTCCTCGGGGACGTCGAGCACGCGATCGAGGCGCACCCAGCTCGGGCGGTTCTCCGCGTCCCACGGTCCGGAGCCGATTCCGAGCCAGTCGCGGTGACCGTCGCGGTCGGAGTTCGACGAGAGCATCAGCCCGAGCAGCGTCCTGTCGTCGCGGCCCACGACGAGCACCGGGCGGTCCTTGCCCTCCGTCGGATCTTCTTCATAGGCCACCCAGGTCCACACGATCTCGCCCGGATCGGCGCGACCGTCGAGGTCGGGGGAGTACTCGAGGCGGCGGGCACGCTGCGCCGTGGGCGTGGTGCGCGACGCCACCGGGCGACCGGGGGCCGGACGCTTCGTGCCGGACTGGGTCTTCGCGGCACCTGGCTTCGGCGCCGTGGTCCCGGACGCGCCGGGCTTCGGTGCCGCAGTGGTACCGCTCCCCGAGGTTCCGCTCGCTGCGCCGGTCCGGCCGGCCGCGTTCAACGCGGCGCGCGCCTTGTCGAGCGCCCCGGACTGCTGCAACTGCTGGTAGATCTTCGGACCCTGGTCGACGGCGAGACGCCCCAGCTGCCTGCCCAACTTCTTCCATGTACCGGCCACGGGAACCGAGCTTAACCGGACCTGACCCGGGCGAAGTCCCGGCCGTCGCCCGACTTGGATATTCTGCAGGGTGACCGCGGTCTGCTGGCCGCTGCCAGTCCGAGTCAGGAGCACGACATCAGCACCTTCGCCGACACCACGTTCACGGACCCCGCAAAGATCCGGAACTTCTGCATCATCGCGCACATCGACCACGGAAAGTCGACGCTCGCGGACCGGATGCTGCAGCTCACCGGGGTGGTCGAGGAGCGGCAGATGCGCGCCCAGTACCTCGACCGCATGGACATCGAGCGCGAGCGTGGCATCACGATCAAGGCGCAGAACGTACGTCTGCCGTGGAAGCTCGACGGCGAAGACTATGTGATGCACCTGATCGACACCCCGGGCCACGTCGACTTCACCTACGAGGTCTCCCGCGCGCTCGAGGCGTGCGAGGGCGCGGTCCTGCTCGTCGACGCCGCGCAGGGCATCGAGGCGCAGACCCTCGCCAATCTCTACCTTGCGCTCGACAAGGACCTGACGATCATCCCGGTCCTCAACAAGATCGACCTGCCCGCGGCCGATCCCGACCGCTATGCCGGTGAGATCGCGAACATCATCGGCTGTGAGCCGTCCGACGTGCTCCGGGTCTCCGGCAAGACCGGCGAGGGCGTCCCCGAACTCATCGACGCCGTGATCCGCCAGGTGCCGCCGCCGGTCGGTGACGCCGACGCGCCCGCCCGCGCCATGATCTTCGACTCCGTCTACGACACCTACCGCGGCGTCGTGACGTACGTGCGTGTGGTCGACGGCAAGATCGTGCCCCGCGAGAAGATCAAGATGATGTCGACGGGCACGACCCACGAACTGCTCGAGGTCGGCATCGTCTCGCCCGAACCCAAGGCCACCGCCGGTCTCGGCGTCGGCGAGGTGGGCTATCTCATCACCGGCGTGAAGGACGTGCGCCAGTCGAAGGTCGGCGACACCGTCACCACCGCCCGCCACGGTGCGGAGGAGCCGCTCACCGGCTACCGCGAACCGCGCCCGATGGTCTACTCCGGTCTGTACCCGGTCGACGGCTCCGACTACCCGGTGCTGCGCGACGCGCTCGACAAGCTCCAGCTCAACGACGCCGCGCTCACCTACGAGCCCGAGACGTCCGTCGCTCTCGGGTTCGGTTTCCGCTGCGGCTTCCTCGGTCTGCTGCACATGGAGATCACCCGCGAGCGCCTCGAGCGCGAGTTCGGCCTCGACCTGATCTCCACGGCTCCCAACGTCGTCTACCGCGTCGTGCTCGAAGGCGGCCAGGAAGTCGTCGTGACGAACCCGTCCGACTGGCCCGAGGGCAAGGCTCGCGAGATCTACGAACCGATCGTCAAGTGCACCATCATCGCGCCGAGCGAGTTCATCGGTTCGATCATGGAGCTGTGCCAGTCGCGGCGCGGTGAGCTCGGCGGTATGGACTACCTGTCCGAGACCCGCGTCGAGCTGCGGTACACGCTGCCGATGGCCGAGATCATCTTCGACTTCTTCGACTCGCTGAAGTCGCGCACCCGCGGCTACGCCTCGATGGACTACGAGGAGGCCGGAGAGCAGGAGGCCGCGCTGGTCAAGGTCGACATCCTGTTGCAGGGCGAGGCAGTCGACGCATTCAGCGCGATCGTCCACAAGGACGCCGCGGCCGCCTACGGCAACAAGATGACGACCAAGCTCAAGGAACTCATCCCGCGGCAGCAGTTCGAGGTGCCCGTCCAGGCCGCGATCGGCTCGAAGATCATCGCCCGCGAGAACATCCGGGCGATCCGCAAGGACGTTCTCGCCAAGTGCTACGGCGGCGACATCAGCCGTAAGCGCAAGCTGCTCGAGAAGCAGAAGGAAGGCAAGAAGCGGATGAAGACCATCGGCCGCGTCGACGTTCCGCAGGAGGCGTTCGTCGCCGCGTTGTCGTCCGAGGCCTCGTCCGACAAGCCGAAGAAGTAGTCGCTCCTGCTGCGACGCCCACCGGAAGGATTCGCGTGCTCGACACCTGGCTCACCCGTGAACTCGGAATCTCCGTTCCTCTGCTGGGTGCGCCCATGGGTGGCCGGGCCGGTGGGCGGCTCGCCGGCGAGGTGACGCGGGCCGGCGGACTCGGCCTGATCGGTGCCGCCCGGTACAACACCGCCGAGTGGATCGAGGGCGAGGTGCGCACCGCCCGCGAGATCGGTGGTGGGGCCGTGGGATTCGGTCTGATGACTTGGGCGCTTGCCGACGACGACAGCCTCCTCACCGCGGTGCTCGAGTACCGCCCGCAACTGGTCACGCTCTCGTTCGGCGATCCCGCTCCCTACATCGAGCGCGTCCACGAGGCCGGGGCCGTCGTCCTCTCGCAGATCAACACGGTCGACGATCTGCGCGTGGTCGAGGCAGCGGGTGTCGACGCGGTGATCGCGCAGGGCCATGAGGCCGGTGGGCACACGGGCAGGATCGGTACCCTCCCGTTGCTGCAGGAGGTGCTCGAGTCGACGTCGCTGCCCGTGCTCGCCGCAGGTGGCATCGCCACGGGTCGCGGTCTGGCAGCGGTGCTCGCAGCCGGTGGGCAGGGCGCCCTGGTCGGGACGGCGCTGCTCGCCAGCCCGGAGACCGTCGGCCCCGACTACGCCCGTGGCCGGCTCGTGGAGGCCGGCAGCGCCGACACCGTCTACACCGACGTCTTCGACAAGGCCCGGCACCAGCCGTGGCCGGCGCGATGGGGCGGACGCGCCCTGCGCAATGCGTTCACCGAGGAGTGGCACGGCCGGGGCGCCGACGAGGACACCCTCGCCGCGGCGTACACCGGTGACGATCCCGACATCGGGGTGGTCTACGCGGGGGAGGCCGCCGGTCTGGTGCGCTCCGAGCGACCCGCGGGCGAGGTGATCCGGGGTATCGCCGAACAGGCGGAGACCCTGCTGTCCCGCTTCCGTTGAGCACTGCGCCGGCACACGGACGTCCACATTCGAGCTGAGGTGAGCCTCACCTGAGGTGGAGGTCGCCCATGCGCCGAGTCGTTCTCTCCGCGGTAGCGCTCGTACTGTTCGTCGCCCCGACCCTCGTGGCGTGTTCGTCGGACACCGATGACACCGCGACCGCCGGCGGCGAGACCGTCACCGTCGAGCACTCCTACGGCACGACGACGATCGAGGGCACACCCGAGCGGATCGTCGCGACCTCCAGCCAATGGCTCGACGCTCTCGTCGAACTCGGGGTGCAGCCCATCGCGTACTACAGCGCCGGCTCGTACGGCGACGAGCGCGGCCTCTATCCGTGGCAGACCGACGTCTCCCCGGATGCGGTGGCGCTGAGTCGCCTGAGACCGGCTCACGGTCCGAGATGCGCGGGCCGGAAGTTGCCCGCTCCGATCTCCCGCTCTGCGCGGATGACATGGACGACGGCATTGATGAGCGCCAGGTGGGTGAACGCCTGCGGGAAGTTCCCCAGATGACGTCCGCTCTCGGTGTCGATCTCCTCGGCATAGAGCTTCAGGGGGCTCGCGTAGTCGAGCAGGCGCTGGCACAGTGCGGCGGCCCGCTCGACCTCGCCGATCTCGACGAGCGCCGAGACCAGCCAGAACGAGCAGATGGTGAACGAGCCCTCCTTGCCCGCGAGCCCGTCGTCGGTGGTCTCCACCCGGTAGCGCAGCACCAGCCCGTCCTCGGTGAGTTCGTCGGCGATCGCCAGCACCGTGGCCCGCACCCGGGGGTCGTCTGCGGGCAGGAAGCGCAACAAGGGGATCAGCAGAGCCGACGCGTCGAGTGACGGGTGGCCGTACCGCTGGGTGAAGACGCCGCGTTCGTCGACGCCGTGTTCGAGGACGTCGGCCTTGATCTCGTCGGCCATCGCCGCCCACTTCCGGGCGTAGTCGGGACGACCCTGCAGTTCGGCGAGTTTCGCGCCGCGATCGAGTGCCACCCAGCACATGACCTTCGACGACACGAAGTGCTGGGGTTCGCCGCGCACCTCCCAGATGCCGCGATCGGGCTTGCGCCAGTTGGCCGCTGCCTCCTCGACCTGCCGGCGCAGGGTGTGCAACAGCGTCTGGGGGAAGTGCCCGCGGGACTTGACGTGCAGGTACACCGAGTCGAGCAGTGTGCCCCAGATGTCGTGTTGCTGTTGGTGATAGGCGTCGTTGCCGATGCGGACCGGGGTGGCGCCGTCGTAGCCGCTCAGATGATCGAGGGTCGACTCCGGCAACTCGCGCTCACCGCCCACCCCGTACATCACCTGGAGCGGATAGCGGACGCCGTCCGCGTCGCGTGAGACGTCGAGGATGAACGAGAAGAAGTCGTCGGCCTCCCGGTCGAACCCGAGGGTGTACAGACCCCACAGTGCGAAGGTCGAATCGCGTACCCACGCGTAACGGTAGTCCCAGTTACGTTCTCCGCCAGGTGTTTCGGGGAGTGAGGTCGTCGACGCTGCGAGCAGCGCCCCGGTCGGGCTGTAGGTCAGTCCCTTGAGCGTCAGAGCGCTGCTCTGCAGGTAGGTGCGCCACGGGTGATCCGGGAAGCGGCCCGTCGTGATCCACTCGCGCCAGTAGTCCTGGGTGGCGGTCATCTTGACGGCGGCCTCGTCGAAGGTGTGCGGCATCGGGCGGTCCGACCACGACAATGCGACGAAGGCCGTGTCGCCCTTGTGGAGTCGACGTCGCGCGCGGACCTCGCGGTCCTCGATTCCGAGGCGCAGATCCGTCGTCATGCGCAGCGTCGGATGTTCGTCCGGCGCGTTCCGGCACACCGCGGTGGCCTCCTCGTAGACCTTGCCGGTATAGCTCCATTCGGTGCGGCCGCGGTGGTAGTCGAAGGCGGGTTCGCAGCTGACGTACAGGTCGACCGTCCCGTTCACGCAGCGCACCGTGCGCAACAGCATGTGCTCGGCCTCCCAGTCGGACGGGGTCCGGCGATGCGTGGTGGAGCGTTCCTCGACGTCGTACCAGGGTGACATGACCAGCGCGTCCCGCACGATCATCCAACCCGTGTCGGTCTGCCAGGTCGTCTCGAGCACCAGACCGCCCGGCAGGTACCGGCGTGCCGCAGGAACGGTGCGGTCGTGCGGCGACAACCGGAAATGTCCCGCGCTGCGGTCCAGCAGCGACCCGAACACACTCGGCGAGTCCGGACGGGGCACGCACATCCACTCCACGGTGCCGTCACGTGCGATCAGGCAGGTGCTCTCGCAATCCGAGAGGAATGCGTAGTCGTCGATCGGCGGGAACGGACTCCGTCGGAAGGGTGCCCCCGACAGCGGTGAGGAGGAGTGGTAGTGGTCCATCCCTCCATGATCACCGCGGGCCGGGCGGATCGCAGCGCGGTTGCCGAACCTACTAGGGTGTAGGCAATGGATCGGGTGGCTTCGTGGTGGGACGGCTTCGAGCTGTGGCTCGCGGGCCTGTCCTTCGTCCCCCAGGTGGCCCTGGTGCTCGCAGTGCTGGTGCCGGCCTGCTCCGGGGTCGCATGGCTGCTCGATCGGGCGATGGCCGGTGTCTTCGGACTGCTCGGCCGCGGAGAGACGGACTCGCCCGCCACGACGACGGAGGATTGCTGACATGCCGCGTTCGCGCGTAACCCTGGCGCTGATCGCGCTGCTGATCATCGTCGTCGTCGCATGGCTCGTCTCCATGTGAGCACGCCGCTCGCGCATCCGGTTCGGTGCTCGACGTCCGGTGTCCGAATCGTCGATTTCGGTCGACCCTCGACCTCTGCTAATCTCTGCCGCGTGTCCGCGACCACTCTGCCCCGCCTCCGCCACGAGTTGGCGTTGATCGCTGTGGGCATGCCATCGGTCGCCGACATCGACTGTTGTCGCTGAATCCTCCTTCTCTCCGCGGTCCCCGTCTTCCGGATCCTCTCGTCCGTCGGTGCCGCATCCTCGCGAATCCCGGCCGGTCCGATTCCGGCAGCCCCTCGTCCGGTGCCGGTCGCGTTCATCCCCCCTCGAAACAGCCCCTCAGGAGGCTCGTCATGAAACGTTCCAGGTTCGTTGTCGCGGCGTTCGCTGCGGTCACCGCACTCTCCCTCACCGCCTGCTCCGGTGGTTCGAGCGACACCGTCGGAGCCGAGAGCGGCGGCGACGGATCCGGCGGCACGGTCAACCTCTACGCCTACGCCGTGCCCAAGGTCGGATTCGACTCGCTGATCCCCGCCTTCCAGGAGACCGAGGAAGGCGAGGGCGTCGTCTTCCAGCAGTCCTACGGCGCCTCCGGAGACCAGTCCCGCAAGGTGCGCGACGGCGCCGAGGCGAACTTCGTGAACTTCTCCGTCGAGCCCGACATCACCCGTCTCGTCGACGCGGGACTCGTCGACGAGAACTGGAACGACAACGCCTACAACGGGATACCGTTCGGATCGGTCGTGACCATCGTCGTCCGTGAGGGCAACCCGAAGAACATCCGGGACTGGGACGACCTGCTCCGGCCGGATGTCGAGGTCGTCACCCCCAACCCGTTCAGCTCGGGTTCGGCGAAGTGGAACCTGCTTGCGCCGTACGCCGCGAAGAGCAACGGCGGCGCCGACCCGCAGGCCGGCATCGACTACGTCACCGCACTGGTCACCGACCATGTGAAGGTGCAGCCGAAGTCCGGTCGCGAGGCCACCGAGACCTTCCTGCAGGGCACCGGCGACGTGCTGCTGAGCTACGAGAACGAGGCACTGTTCATCGAGCGCAACGGCGACCCCGTCGAGCACGTCACCCCGCCCGTCACCTTCAAGATCGAGAACCCTGCGGCGGTACTGAAGAACGCGAAGGACGTCGAGGTCGCGCAGGCGTTCAACGACTTCCTGTACACCCCCGAGGCCCAGCGCCTGTGGGCCGAAGCCGGTTTCCGGCCCGTCGATCCGACCGTCGCCGAGGAATTCGCCGATGAGTTCCCGCAGCCGGAGAAGCTGTGGACCGTCGCCGATCTCGGCGGTTGGGAGACCGTGAACGAGGAGCTGTTCGCCGACAGCACCGGCACCATCGCGGTGATCTACGACAACGCAACGAAGTAGAGCACGCGCGTGACCGTTTCGGAACACACCGCCGGGTCGGGAGGTTCGTCTCCCGCCCCGGCGGGTTCGCGTCGCCGGCCGTCCGCCACGGCCCCCGCCCGACCACGACGCCGGATGTTCACCGGCGCCGTCGGGCCCCTCGGTATCGGCATCGCCACACTGTGGTTGAGCCTGATCGTCGTGCTTCCCCTCGCGGCCCTGGCCTTCCACTCCGTCTCGGACGGTCTCGGGACGTTCGTCGATGCGATCACCGCTCCGGCCGCCCTGGCGACCCTACGGATCACCGTCGTCGTCTCGCTGGTCGTCGCGGCGATCAACGCGGTGATGGGCACGGTGATCGCCTGGGTGCTCGTCCGCGACGAGTTCCCGGGCAAGAAGTTCGTCAATGCCCTGATCGACCTGCCCTTCGCGCTACCGACGATCGTCGCGAGCATCGTGCTGCTCTCGCTGTACGGGCCGCAGAGCCCGATCGGTGTGCAGCTCAACGCGACCGAGCCGGGACTGGTGGTGGCGCTGGCGTTCGTCACGCTGCCGTTCGTGGTGCGCTCGGTGCAGCCGGTGCTCATCGAGGCCGACCGTGAGGTCGAGGAGGCCGCCGCCTCGCTCGGCGCCGGCAACTTCACGATCTTCCGCACGGTCGTGCTGCCCGTGCTCGCGCCGGCGGTCCTCGGCGGCACCGGCCTGGCATTCGCCCGCGCCATCGGCGAGTACGGCTCGATCGTGCTCATCGGCGGCAACATCCCGTACAAGACCCAGGTCGCGTCGCAGTACATCCAGCAGCAGATCGAGATCGACCGGCCGGTCAACGCCGCCGCGGTCTCCGTCGCGCTGCTGGTGATCGCCTTCGTCGTGCTGTTCGTCCTGCGCCTGGTCGCGAATCGGGGGCTGCGCCGAGAGGAGGACGACCGGTGAAACCGTCCCTCGCATCCCGACTGTCGCTGCGCTTCGTCGCGCTCGCCTACCTGTTCGTACTGTTGCTCGTCCCGATCGGGGTGATCCTCTACCGCACCTTCGAGAACGGCATCGTGGCGTTCGCCGAGTCGATCAGCACCCCGGCGGCGATCTCGGCGCTGAACCTGTCGCTGCTCATCGTCGCGATCGTCGTGCCCGTGAACGTGATCTTCGGCATCGTCGTCGCGCTGGCGCTCGTCCGCGGCAGATTCCCGGGGAGGGGACTGTTGCAGGCCGTCGTCGACCTGCCCTTCGCGGTCTCGCCGATCGTCGTGGGTGTCGCCCTGATCATGTTGTGGGGCGCCAACGGCTGGTTCGGTGCCGTCGAGGATCTCGGCTTCAAGGTGATCTTCGGCCTGCCGGGCATGGTGCTCGCGACGATCTTCGTGACGCTGCCGTTCGTCGTGCGCGAGGTCGAACCGGTGCTGCGCGAGATCGGTGAGGAGCAGGAGCAGGCCGCCGCGACCCTCGGCGCGAACACCTTGCAGACCTTCTGGCGGATCACGTTGCCGGCGATCCGCTGGGGCCTGACCTACGGCATCGTCCTCACCGTCGCGCGGGCCCTCGGCGAGTTCGGCGCCGTCATCATGGTCTCGTCCGGCTTCCCCGGCGTCTCCCAGACCCTGACGCTGCTCGTGCACGCCCGGTACATCGACGACCACAACACCTTCGGCGCCTACAGCGCCGCGACCCTGCTCATGGCCATCGCGGTGATCGTCCTGCTGCTGATGACCCTGCTCGACCGGAAGAGGACCACCGAATGATCACTGTTACCGGGGCGCGCAAGAACTACGGAGATTTCGCCGCACTCGCCGACGTCGACATCGACATCCCGTCCGGCTCGCTCACCGCCCTGCTCGGACCCTCGGGTTCGGGGAAGTCGACGCTGCTGCGTTCGATCGCCGGCCTCGAGACCCTCGACGCGGGCACCGTCCACATTGCCGGTAAGGACGTCACCGGCGTCACCCCGCAGAAGCGCGACATCGGTTTCGTCTTCCAGCACTACGCCGCGTTCAAGCACATGACCGTGCGCGAGAACGTCGCCTTCGGACTCAAGATCCGCAAGCGGCCCAAGGCCGAGATCACGAAGCGGGTCGACGACCTGCTCGAGATCGTCGGGCTCGGCGGGTTCCAGCGACGCTATCCGGCGCAGTTGTCCGGTGGCCAGCGTCAGCGCATGGCGCTCGCCCGTGCTCTCGCCGTCGACCCGCAGGTGCTGCTGCTCGACGAGCCGTTCGGTGCCCTGGACGCGAAGGTGCGCGCCGACCTGCGGACCTGGCTGCGCCGCCTGCACGACGAGGTGCACGTGACCACCGTGCTCGTCACGCACGACCAGGAGGAGGCGCTCGACGTCGCCGACCGCATCGCGGTGATGAATGCCGGACGTATCGAACAGGTCGGAACGCCGGAGGAACTCTACGATCGCCCGGCGAACAGCTTCGTGATGTCGTTCCTCGGGACGGTGTCCAAGCTCAACGGCGTGCTGGTGCGGCCGCACGACATCCGGCTCGCCCGGCAACCTGCGCTCTCCGACACCTCCGGCGGCTCGGTCGGTGTCACGCGGGCGACCGTCGAGCGTGTGGTCCGGCTGGGCTTCGAGGTGCGCGTCGAACTGCGCAACGACGCGACGGGTGAGCAGTTCACGACGCAGATCACCCGCGGCGAAACCCACGACCTGGGGCTCGTCGCGGGCGACACCGTCTACGCGCACGCTCCGGCCGCGTCGGAGACCGCCCCGCTCGGTACCGCCGCACAGTAACCGAGCGGGGGACTCGAGGGTCACGCGGGTCGGCTCAGTGGGCCTCGGTTTCCGATCGGTGGTGGGCGCGGCAGATCATGACCGGACAGCAACTGTGATGGATGAGTCCCTGACTGCTCGAGCCGACCACCGCAGCGGCCAGCGGGCTCCGGCCGTGGCTGCCGACCACCACGAGCTGGGCACTCTTGGATTCCTCGAGCAGGACGATGTCGGGCTTGCCCCGCTCGACCCGGTAGGAGACCGCGACGTCGGGGAACCGTTCGGTGTGCCCGGAGGTATGCGACTTCATCTCCTCCCTCCGGTGCTCGACGTAGGCCGTCCAGTCCGTGAACCGTGACCCCTCGCCGTAGGTGAGCGTGGACTGCTCCGTCCAGGTGTGGATCGCGACGAGGGGTGCCTCGAGCGCCGCGGCGGTCGCGAACGCATGCTCGACGGCGGACTCGCTGACCTCGGTGCCGTCCACTCCGACGACGACCGGGCGCCCGTCGGGCGGTTGGAATCCGTCGCGGCTGCGCCACGTCACCACCGGGCATTCCGCGTGGTTGGCCACCGACACGACGTCGGAGCGCCGGATCATCGACTCCCACTCCGTGGTGGTCGTGTGGCCGAGGACGATCATCCGTGCCTCGCGCGACAGGTCGGTGAGCACTCGATCCGGCTTGCCCGACGGAGTGGACCGCCGGACCTCGACCCGGTCGACCGCGCCCCGAACTGCCGCTTCCGCGGCGGTCAGAACGGCTTCCTCCGACGGGTCGGTCCCGTCGCCGGAGGTGGGGGGATGAACGTGGACCAGGTCGATCGGTTCGCCGAGACGTCGGGCGACGCAGGCGGCCCACCGGGCCGCATCGAGTGCGCTGTCCGATCCGTCGATGCCGACGACGATTCCGTGACCGACATTGGCTGTGCCCATGCTGCCTCCTCGCGTCACCATCCAGTGTGGTACGGATCGCAGTCTGGGCGCCAGTCCTGCGCACCTCGGCACGCCCGGAGCACGACCTCCCGGCAGCTAGTCGCCGACGGCGTCCTTGCCGCGCTGCACGATCCTCGGGTCGGCCGGGAAGACGATCTGACGGTCCTTGTCGTCGTACTCGAACTGGTTGAGGAAGAACCGCATCGCGTTGACCCGGGCCCGCTTCTTGTCGTTGGACTTGATGGTCGTCCACGGCGCCCAGTCGGTGTCGGTGCGCCGGAACATCTCTTCCTTCGCGTCGGTGTACTGGTCCCACTTGTCGAGCGATTCGAGGTCCATCTCCGACAGCTTCCACCGCCGCACCGGATCGAGCTGGCGGATGGCGAAGCGCGTGCGCTGCTCCCTCCGGGTGACGGAGAACCAGAACTTCGTCAGGGTGATGCCGGCGTCCACGACGAGCTTCTCGAACAACGGGACGTGCTCCATGAAACGTTCGTACTCGTCGTCGCTGCAGAAACCCATGACCCGTTCGACGCCGGCTCGGTTGTACCAGGAGCGGTCGAACAGTACGAGCTCACCGGCGGTGGGGAAGTGCTGGATGTAGCGCTGCATATACCACTGGCCCTGCTCACGGTCGGACGGCTTGTTCAGCGCGACGGTCCGGGCGTGCCGGACGTTGATGTACTCCTGGAACCGCTTGATCGTGCCGCCCTTGCCGGCGGCGTCGCGACCTTCGAACACGATGATGTGCTTGGAGCCGTTGTCCTTGGCCCACGACTGGAACTTCAGCAGTTCGATCTGCAGGAGATACTTCTCGACCTCGTAGGTGGCGCGGTCCATCCGGGTGTCGTACGGATAGTTCTCCCGCCAGGTGTCGACGGCCCGGCCCTCGATGTCGATCAGATCGGGGTCCTCACCGTGGTCGTCGCGCACCGAATAGCCCTCCGTGCGGAGCCGATCGATGTAGCGCCGAAGTTCGTTCTGCACGTGAGGCCCTCCCGGATCACCGATGTCGTCGGACGACGACCGTGACTCCGTTGTAGCGGAGGAATGCGAATCGTGCGTGAACTCGGGTGGAGATCCGGAAGTGACTCAGGCCACGCGCAGTCCGCGCCGCCGGTGCACGGCCTCGGTGTAGCGCTCGGTGATCACCCGCGCGACGGCATCGTGCCGGGTGAGGGTCTGCGCGACCCGCACGTGCCCGAGGCTGTCGGCCTCGGCGCAGGCACGGTCCCACAGCAGTCCGGGGGCGAGGATCCACGGTGTCAGCACGACGGTGCGGGCACCGCGGGAGGTGAGGTCGGCGAGGGTCGTCCCCACGGACGGACCGGTCGTGGCGAAGCACGCCGCGGCCTGCGTCCACGCCGTGCCGACGAGAATGCGGGGCACGACCAGCCCGGTCGCCCGGTTCGCTTCGGGGCGTCGCGATCCCACCGCGCACACTGCGATACCGACGGACGGATCGTCGGCCGACACCCCCGTGGCCGTGATGAGATCGCGAGCCGCGTCGACGAGGAGATCGTCGTCGCCGAGGATCGGCGAGCACAGCACCTCGAGCAGCGGATGACGTTGCTGCGCTTCGTGCAACAGGGCCGGCAGATCGACCCGCGCGTGGAAGGCGCTGCCGAGCAGCAGCGGCACCACCGCGACCTGCCGGTGCCCGTCCGCGGCGAGCGCGTCGAGAGCCTGACCGACCGACGGGGTGTTCAGGTCGAGGAACGCGAGTCGCACGTCCAGACCGGGGTTCTCGGCCCGGACGGTGTCGAGCGCGGCAGCCACGGCCTGCGCCGAACGCGGGTCGCGACTGCCGTGCGCGACGGCGACGAGCGGCATCATGCCGGGACGCGGTCCCCGAGCTCGATGTCGGCGAGTCCGTCGCCCACGAGACCCGCGGCGAGGGTGTTGCCCCCGGCCGGATCGATCAGCAGGAAGCTGCCGCTGCGGCGGTTGATGCGGTAGTCGTCCGCGGCGATCGGCTCGGCCACACGCACCGTGATGCGCGCGATCTCGTTGAGCTCGATGCTCTCCGGGCTCGGGACGGAGGAGAGATCCTGCTCGTCGAACCGCTCGTCGATCGTCCCGACGATGGCCTGCGTGATGCGGGTGCCGTGCTTGAGCAGCAACCGGGCGCCCGGGCGCAACGGCTTCTCGGCGAGCCAGCACACGGTGGCCTCGAACTCCGACAGCGGCTCGGGTGCCGCCTCCGGGGTGGCGATGATGTCGCCGCGGGAGACGTCGACGTCGTCGGCGAGCACGAGGGTCACCGACCGGCCGGCGTGCGCGACATCGAATGCGCCGTCGGCACTGTCGATGCGCTCGACGGTGGTGCGGACACCGGACGGCAGCACGACGACCTCGTCACCGGGGCGCACGGACCCTGCCGCGACCTGACCGGCGTAGCCGCGGTAGTCGGGGAACTCGGCGGTGCGGGGACGGATCACGTACTGCACCGGGAAGCGCAGACCGGTCTCGTGCCGGCCGTGCACATCGGCGTCGACGGGAACCGACTCGAGGTGCTCGATGAGCGTCGGGCCGTCGTAGTAGGGGGTGCTCTCGCTGCGCACGGCCACGTTGTCGCCGTGCAGCGCGGAGACCGGGATCTCCTGCACGTCCTCGGGTGCCCAGCCGAGCGAACTCGTCAGTTCCCCGAACTCGGCGGAGATCTGCGCGAACACCGAGGCCGGATCCTCGACGAGGTCGATCTTGTTGACCGCGAGGACGAGCTTCGGCACACCGAGCAGGGCCAGCACGGCGGCGTGCTTGCGGGTCTGCGAGACGACACCCTTGCGCGCGTCGACGAGCAGGACGACGAGCTGCGCGGTGGACGCACCCGACACCGTGTTGCGGGTGTACTGGACGTGACCCGGGGTGTCCGCGAGGACGAAGCTGCGCTTCGGCGTCGCGAAGTAGCGGTACGCCACGTCGATGGTGATGCCCTGCTCACGCTCGGCGCGAAGGCCGTCGACGAGCAGCGAGAGGTCGGGGGTGTCGAGGCCGCGGTCGACCGACGCGCGGGTGACGGCGTCGATCTGGTCGGCGAGTACGGACTTGGTGTCGTAGAGCAGTCGTCCCACCAGGGTGGACTTGCCGTCGTCGACCGAACCGGCGGTGGCGAGGCGCAGCAGCTGCGTGTCGCTCTGCACGCTCTGCTCGTGAAGGTCGCTCATGATCAGAAATAGCCCTCTCGCTTGCGGTCTTCCATCGCCGCTTCGGAAACCCGGTCGTCGCCGCGGGTGGCGCCGCGCTCGGTCAGTCGTGATGCCGCGACCTCGGCGAGGATCTCCTCGTTCGTGGAGGCCTCGGACAGGATCGCGCCGGTGGTCGATCCGTCGCCGACGGTGCGGTAGCGCACCGAACGCGTCTCGGGCTCTTCGCCCTCGGCCGGACCGCCCCAGACACCCGGGGTCATCCACATGCCGTCGCGGCGGTAGACGGGGCGCTCGTGCGCGTAGTAGATGCTCGCCAGTTCGACGTTCTCGCGGGCAATGTAGCGCCAGATGTCGAGCTCGGTGAAGTTGCTCAGCGGGAAGACACGCACGTGCTCCCCGGGTGCGTGCCGCCCGTTGTACAGATTCCACAACTCCGGACGCTGACGCTTCGGATCCCACTGGCCGAATGCGTTGCGCAGCGAGAAGATCCGCTCCTTGGCGCGCGAACGCTCCTCGTCGCGGCGGCCGCCACCGAAGACGGCGTCGAACCGGTTCTCCGAGATCGCGTCGAGCAGCGGCACGGTCTGCAGCGGGTTGCGGATGCCGTCGGGACGCTCGGTGAGCCGGCCGTCGGCGAGGTAGTCCTCGACACTCGCGACGTGCAGTCGGAGGTTGTACTTTTCGACGACGTGGTCGCGGAACTCGAGGACCTCGGGGAGGTTGTGGCCGGTGTCGACGTGCAGCAGCGCGAAGGGCAGCGGCGCGGGCCAGAACGCTTTGATGGCGAGGTGCAGCAGGACGGTGGAGTCCTTGCCTCCCGAGAACAGGATGACGGGGCGTTCGAACTCGCCCGCGACCTCGCGGAAGACGTGGATCGCTTCCGACTCGAGGGCGTCGAGGGTGTCGAACCGGTTGCCGTCCAGCAGCGTCCGGGTCTCGGTGGGATTCGTATCGGTGAGTGTCATGAGGCGTGCAACCCGCATTCGGTCTTGGCTCGGCCGGCCCAGCGCCCGCTGCGCGGATCGGCTCCGGGAAGTGGTTTGGTGGTGCACGGGGCGCACCCGATGGACGGGTAGCCCTCGTCGACGAGCGGATTGACGAGGATCCCGTGTTCGTCGATGTAGTTCTGCATGTCCTCGTCGGACCATGCCGCGATCGGATTGATCTTCACCAGTCCGAACGCGTCGTCGAACGAGATGAGCGGTGAGTTCGCGCGGGTGGGCGCCTCGACACGGCGGATTCCGGTCACCCAGGCGCGGTAGCCCTTCAGGCTCTCCTTCAGCGGCACCACCTTGCGCAGGCGGCAGCACTCGTTCGGGTCGCGGGCGAACAGATCCTTGCCGAGCAGGGCGTCCTGCTCCGCGACGGACTGCTGCGCCCGGGCGTTGACGATGTTCACGCCGTACACCTGCTCCACCGCATCGCGCGTGCCGAGCGTCTCGGCGAAGTGGTAGCCGGTGTCGAGGAACAGCACGTCCACGCCGGGGCGCTGCTGCGCGGCCAGATGGACCAGGACACCGTCCTGCATGTTGGACGCGACGATGTACCCGCTACGTCCACCGTCGGTGGTGGGGGTACCGAAGGTCTCGTCCGTCCACCGCAGGAGTTCCTGCGCCGACGCACCTTCGAGTTCTGCCGCCCCCTGCGCGGCAATACTCCGGAGCTCGTCGATGTTCGTATCGATCGTCATCGCGTCCCTTCCCGATCCGTCTTCGTGTCGACCGCTGCAGCAGTGCCCGTCATCGCAGGTCTGCCTCCTCGGCGCGGACGACCCATTCGCCGAAGCGCTCGCCGGGCGTGCGCTCCTTGACGAAGGTGCGCACCACCCGCTCGATGTAGTCGCCGAGCTCGGCACTGGTGACCTTGTGCTGGCGCAGCTTGCGTCCGAACTTCGCGTCGAAGCCCAGCGCACCGCCGAGGTGCACCTGGAAACCTTCGACCTGGTTGCCCTCACCGTCGTCGACGAGTTGACCCTTGAAGCCGATGTCGGCGATCTGGGAGCGCGCACACGAGTTCGGGCAGCCGTTGATGTTGATCGTCACCGGGACGTCGAGCTGCGCGTTGATGTCGGCGAGACGCTCCTCGAGCTCGGGCACGAGGGCTTGCGAACGCTTGCGCGTCTCGACGAAGGACAGCTTGCAGAACTCGATTCCCGTGCACGCCATGAGATTCTTGCGCCACGGCGACGGCGAGGCCGGCAGACCCAGCGCCTCGAGCTCGGTGACGAGCTGCTCGACCTTGTCGTCGGCCACGTCGAGCACGATCAGCTTCTGGTATGGGGTGAACCGGATCCGGTCGGAACCCGCACGTTCGGCGGCGTCGGCGACCTTCGACAGGATCGTGCCCGAGACACGACCGGCGATCGGCGCGACACCCACGGCGTTGAGGCCGTTGCGTAGCTTCTGGATACCGACGTGATCGATGGGACGCTCCGGTGCGGCCGGGGCCGGGCCGTCGATGAGCGGACGCTTCAGGTACTCGGTCTCGAGCACCTCGCGGAACTTCTCGATGCCCCAGTCCTTGACGAGGAACTTCAGGCGTGCCTTGGACCGCAGCCGCCGGTAGCCGTAGTCGCGGAAGATCGCGACGACGCCTTCCCACACATCGGCGACCTCCTCGAGCGGCACCCAGGCGCCGACCCGCTGCGCGAGCATCGGGTTGGTGGACAGGCCGCCGCCGACCCACAGGTCGAAGCCGGGGCCGTGCTCGGGATGCTCGACGCCGATGAAGGCGACGTCGTTGATCTCGTGCACGACGTCCTGCTGGCCGGAGATCGCGGTCTTGAACTTGCGCGGCAGGTTCGAGTACTCGGGGTTGCCGATGTAGCGGCGCACGATCTCGTCGATCGCGGGGGTGCCGTCGATGATCTCGTCGAGGGACTCACCGGCGAGCGGCGAACCGAGCACGACGCGAGGGCAGTCGCCGCACGCCTCGGTGGTCTTCAGGCCGACCGATTCGAGACGACGCCAGATCTCGGGGACGTTCTCGACCTCGATCCAGTGGTACTGGACGTTCTCGCGGTCGGACAGGTCGGCGGTGTCGCGACCGAACTCGGTGGAGATACCGGCGATCGTCCGCAGCTGCGCGAGATTCAGGGCGCCGGCGTCGCAGCGCACCCGCATCATGAAGTACTTCGCCTCGAGCAGGTCGATGTTCTCGTCACCGGTGTAGGTGCCGTCGTAGCCCTGCTCGCGCTGGGTGTACAGACCCCACCAGCGGAAGCGGCCGCGCAGATCGCTCTTGTCGATTCCGTCGAAACCGGTTTGCGCATAGATGTTCTCGATACGCTTGCGGACGTTGAGCGGGTTGTCGTCCTTCTTCGTCTGCTCGTTGGCGTTGAGCGGCTCCCGGTAGCCGAGGGCCCACTGGCCTTCGGCGCGACGCTTGGCGGGACGCGCGCGGCGGGCGGGAGTGGCCGACTCGTCGGCGGGCGTGACGTCGGTGATCGACGACATACAGGGTCTCCTGATACTCGCTGGAACCGGATCGACGAGCGCAGGAGGGAGCTGACCTCGTGCACGCATGCTTCGACCCGGCGGGATCTGGGATGTGCCGGGGAGTGCCGACTAGAGACAGTCGGCGCAGAGACAAGCGGCGCAAGGCAGACAACAGGATGCGCAGACGCGCTTGAAGTCGACGTGGCGTCGCGCCACGAGTCGCACTCCGTGTCCTGTCATGCGGACCATTGTGCCACGTCACCGGGACGATTCCGAATTGCGGGCGGTATTTCCACCCGATTTTCGGGAAATGTCGAGGTAGGGGCGTCGCGCGCGGAGCCGCCCTTCAGGTCTCTGGAACACTGGAGCGCGTGAACAGCACTGAGATCGGTCGACGCACCGGCACGGAAATCGGTATCGCGGGTCGTCCGGCCGGTCTCGAACTTCCCGCTTCGGCACTCGCAGGAGTGGGGACGCGACCGTTCGGTGTGTACGTGCACGTGCCCTTCTGCGCGACCCGCTGTGGCTACTGCGACTTCAACACCTACACGGCCGGGGAACTCGGCAGCGCGGCGTCGCCGCAGTCCTGGCTGGAGGGTCTGCGCCGCGAACTCGACGCCGGTGCCCGGCTGCTGTCCGAATCCGGACGACGGACTCCCGCTGCCGAGACGGTCTTCGTCGGCGGCGGAACACCCTCGCTGCTCGGCGCGGACGGTCTCGCGCAGGTGCTCGACGCGATCCGCGACTCGTTCGGGCTCGCTCCCGGCGCCGAGGTGACCACCGAATCGAACCCGGAGTCGACCTCCACGGAGTTCTTCTCGTCGATCCGCGAGGCCGGATACACCCGCGTGTCGCTCGGCATGCAGTCCGCGGCGCCCCACGTGCTGGCGGTCCTCGACCGCACCCACACACCCGGGCGTCCCGTCGCGGCGGCGAAGGAAGCGCGCGCGGCCGGTTTCGGCCACATCAACCTCGATCTGATCTACGGTACTCCCGGCGAGCGCGACGCCGACCTCGACGCCTCCCTCGACGCCGTGCTCGAAGCGGGGGTCGACCACGTCTCGGCGTACGCGCTCATCGTCGAGGACGGCACCGCCCTCGCTCGCCGTGTCCGTCGCGGCGAGCTGCCGGCTCCGGACGACGACGTGCTCGCATCGCGGTACGAGCGGATCGACGCGCGACTCGCCGACGCCGGGATGACCTGGTACGAGGTGTCCAACTGGGCGAAGGCCGATGATCCGTCGGCGCGCTGCGCCCACAACCTCGGTTACTGGGACGGCGGCGACTGGTGGGGCGCCGGGCCGGGCGCGCACAGCCACGTCGGTGGCGTGCGCTGGTGGAACGTCAAGCATCCCGCCCGTTACGCGTCGACCCTCGCCGACGGAGTCCTGCCCGTCGGGGGCAGCGAACACCTCACGGCCGAGGACCGGCACACCGAACTCGTCATGCTCACCGTCCGGCTGCGCACGGGCCTGCCGTTGTCGGAGCTCGACGACGGTGAGCGCGAGGCAGCAGAGACGGTGGTCGCCGACGGGCTCGCCGTGGAGCGCGACGATCAGCTCGTGCTGACCGACCGGGGCCGGCTGCTCGCCGACGCGGTGGTCCGCACCATCCTGCTCGGCGCGGACGACTGACCGTCCGGTCGCGTCATGCTGCTCCGACCGACCGGTCGCGTCATGCTGCTCCGATGCGCTCCGAGTCGTAGACCGACAGCCGCCCACGGTTCTCGACCACCGACACCTAGTACTTATCCGACTCGGTCCGGCCGTCGACGGTGACGAACGTGAGGGTGACGATCACACTCGACACATCGCGGGGCTCCACGGTATCCACCCCTGATCGGGCTATGCGGGCGACGGGCCCCGAACCTCGGCGCCCGGGTCGGGCACGCCACCGGGAATCAGCACGTCGTACTCGAAGACACGCACGTGCAGCACCGTCCGGTTCCGCAGCGCAGACTGCACGGCACGGTGGAGTCCGTCCTCGAGGTACAGCACGCCCTGCCACTGGACGGCGTGTGGGAACAGATCGCCGTAGAACGTCGAGTCCTCCGACAACAGCCGGTCGAGTTCGAGCACCTTCGTCGTCGTGACGATCTCGTCGAGGCGCACCTGGCGGGGCGGAATCCTCGACCAGTCGCGCAGAGACAGTCCGTGATCGGGATACGGCTTGCCGTCCCGGACGCCCTTGAAGATCATGTGAACACATTACGGGGGACGCGCCGAAGGCGTCGCTTCCGGTTCGGGGTGGTATCGCACACGTGCCCGACACCTTCGAGGTCGTCGCGCGATTAGACTGACAGGGTACGGCCCCGAGAGGTGCAGTCCTGCAGGCGGCGGAAACGGAGGTGGCGGGTTGTCGAGTACCGAGGAGCGGAGATTCACGGTCTTGCGCGCCATCGTGGCGGATTACGTGTCCACCAAGGAGCCGATCGGCTCCAAGACTCTCGTCGACCGGCACAATCTCGGAGTGTCCAGCGCCACGGTCCGCAACGACATGGCTGTGCTCGAAGCAGAGGGATACATCACACAGACCCACACGAGCTCGGGACGCGTGCCCACCGACAAGGGCTACCGCCAGTTCGTCGACAGGATCGCGGAGGTCAAACCGCTCTCGTCGGCCGAGCGCCGCGCAATCCTGCAGTTCCTCGAATCGGGCGTCGACCTCGACGACGTGCTGCGCCGCGCGGTGCGGTTGCTCGCGCAGCTCACCCGCCAGGTCGCGGTCGTGCAGTACCCGACGCTCTCCGCGTCGTCCGTGCGACATCTCGAGGTGGTCGGGCTGACACCGGCGCGGCTGCTGCTCGTGCTCATCACCGACTCGGGCCGCGTCGATCAGCGCATCGTCGAACTCGGCGACGTGATCGACGAGGACGGCCTGTCGCGGTTGCGTGAGCTGCTCGGCGGGGCATTGACCGGCAAGCGGCTCGCCGCGGCCTCCGTCGCAGTGACCGAGCTCGCCGACAACGCACCGGACGATCTGCGCGACGCGCTCATCCGGTGCACCACCGTGTTGGTGGAGACCCTCGTCGAGCACCCCGAGGAGCGTCTCGTGCTCGGCGGCACCGCCAATCTCACCCGCAACGCCGCCGACTTCGACGGCCACGGCATGCTGCCGGGCTCGTTGCGTACGGTCCTCGAAGCCCTCGAGGAGCAGGTCGTGGTGCTCAAACTGCTCGCGTCCAGCCAGGACGCAGGCCGGGTCACCGTCCGCATCGGTGAGGAGACCCAGTTCGAGGAGATGCGCACCACCTCGGTCGTGTCCACCGGCTACGGGGCCGCGGGTACGGTCTTCGGTGGTCTGGGAGTGCTCGGCCCCACCCGGATGGACTATCCGGGAACCATCGCATCGGTCGCCACCGTTGCGAGATATATCGGTGAGGTGCTCGGCGAACGCTGAGCACCGTCCATTTTTGCTCTGTAGAACGACGTAAGGACGAGAACCAAACGTGGCACGGGACTACTACGGGACGCTCGGCGTGTCCAAGAACGCGACCGACCAGGAGATCAAACGGGCGTACCGCAAGTTGGCGCGCGAGCACCACCCGGATGTGAACCCCGACGAGTCGGCGCAGAAGCGTTTCCAGGAGATCTCGGCCGCCTACGAGGTGCTGTCGGATCCCGAGAAGCGACGCATCGTCGACCTCGGCGGCGACCCGCTCGAACCCGGTGGCGGCGGTGCGGGCGGCTTCGGCGGCGCCGGCTTCGGTGGCGGCCTCGGTGATGTCTTCGAGGCGTTCTTCGGTGGTGGGGCCGGCGGTTCCCGCGGTCCGCGCGGCCGCGTCCAGCCCGGCGCCGACTCGCTGCTCCGCACCCGCCTGACCCTCGAGGAATGCGCTCGCGGCGTCACCAAGACGGTCACGGTCGACACCGCGATCCTGTGCGACGCGTGCACCGGTTCCGGCACCCACGGCGATTCGAAGCCCGTGCGCTGCGAGACCTGCGGTGGCGCCGGTGAGGTTCAGTCCGTCCAGCGTTCCTTCCTCGGCCAGGTCATGACGTCCCGCCCGTGCCCCACCTGCCGCGGTGTCGGCGAGACGATCCCGGATCCCTGCCGCAAGTGCGGTGGTGACGGCCGCGTGCGCGCCCGCCGCGAGGTCACCGTCAAGGTGCCCGCCGGCGTCGGCAACGGGATGCGCATCCGCCTCGCGGCCCAGGGCGAGGTCGGCCCCGGCGGCGGTCCTGCCGGCGATCTCTACGTCGAGGTGCTCGAACAGCAGCACGAGGTTTTCGTGCGCGACGGCGACGACCTGCACTGCACCATCCGCGTGCCCATGGTCGACGCTGCGCTCGGCACCAAGGTGACGATCGAGACCATCCTCGACGGCCCCACCGAGATCACCATCGATCCCGGCACCCAGCCCGGTTCGGTCTCGGTGCTGCGCGGCCACGGCATGCCGAAGCTGCGCTCGGGTACGCGCGGCGACCTGCACGCGCATCTCGAGGTCGTGGTGCCGAGCAAGCTCGATCACAAGCAGACGAAGCTGCTCGAGGACCTGCGCCGGCACAGCGACCGGGAGCATGTCGAGGTCGTGACCACGGGTTCGCAGAACACCGGCGGCCTGTTCTCGCGCCTGCGCGACGCGTTCAGCGCCCGTTAGGTCGCTCGGGTGGCCGCGACACTGTTCTACCTCGACCCGCTGCCCGACGAGGGGCGAACGGCCGTGCTCGACGGCAAGGAGGGCCGGCACGCCGCGACGGTGCGCCGTATCGCGGTAGGCGAGCGGCTCGTGTTGTCCGACGGGGCCGGTGAGGTCGCCGACGTCGAGGTCACGGCGGTCGCGAAGGACCGGCTCGAAGCGCTCGTGCTCGGTCGTCGCGTTGTCGACCCGCCGCGTCCGAGCGTGACCGTCGTGCAGGCGCTGCCGAAGTCCGACCGGTCCGAACTCGCCGTCGAACTGGCCACCGAGGCCGGCGCCGACGAGTTCGTACCGTGGCAGTCGGCGCGCTGTGTCGCCCGGTGGGACGCCAAGGCGGACAAGGGTGTTGCCAAGTGGCAGGCGGTCGCGACGTCCGCGGCGAAGCAGTCGCGGCGCGCGCACGTGCCGACGGTGGCCGGGTTGCACCGCACACCCGAGGTCGTCGCACGGGTCCGCTCGGCCGTCGAGCGCGGCGACGTCGTCGCGGTGCTCCACGAATCCGCCACGATCCCCTTCGCCGATCTGCCCGTGCGCGACGTCGATTCGCTGACGCTGATCGTCGGTCCCGAAGGCGGACTCGACGACGCGGAGGTCGAGACCCTCGTCGACGCGGGCGCGGTGGCCGTCGGTCTCGGCCCCACGGTGCTGCGCACCTCGACCGCCGCGGCCGTCGCACTCGGCGCGATCGGTGTGTTGACCGACCGGTGGCGTACCAGGCCCCTGCACTAGGGATCGCTTGCGGGTCCCGATTCTCTGTGCTGAGGGATCGCTTGCGGGTCCCGATTCTCTGTGCTGCGGGATCGCTTGCGGGTCCCGACCATACGTATCGAAGGAATTTCCTCTCTTGGCTCGTACGAAGATCGCCTACGGCACCCACTCGCAGCAGTTCGGGCACGTCTTCCTACCCGACCCCGCGACGGTGACGGGGCCCGTTCCCGCCGTCATGGTCGTTCACGGCGGTTCGTGGCACGGCCGCTACCAGCTCACCCTCGGTACGGCGCTGTCCGTGGAACTCGCGCGTCGCGGTGTGGTGGCGTGGAACGTCGAGTACCGCCGTCTCGAGGCCGGTGGCGCGTGGGACGAGATGTCCGCCGATGTGGTCGCGGCGTACGAGACGATCTTCACCGAGGTCGTTCCGCACGCGCAGCGCGGCGGTGTCGAGGTCGATCTCGACCGTGTGCGGCTCGTCGGTCACTCTGCGGGAGGCCAGCTGGCGGTGTGGCTCGCGGGTGAGAGCACGTCGGTGCGACCGGAATTCGTGGTTTCGCAGGCGGGTGCGCTCGACCTCGTCACCGCCGGGGAGCGCGGTCGTAGCGTGGAGGCGTTCGAGGCGCTCTTCGGTGCGTCCTACGCGGAGGCACCCGAGTGTTATCGGTCGGCCTCGCCGACGCACCGGCCGCCGATCGGTGTGCCGGTCGCGGTGCTGCACGGCACCGCCGACGAGCAGGTGCCGGTGAGTGTCGCGCACCGTTACGTCGACGCGGCCGACGCGGCAGGAGATCCGGTGTCGCTGGAGCTGTTCGACGGTGAGGATCACGTCGCCTTCCTGAACCGGAGCACCCGGGCCTGGGCGCGATCGCTCGACCTGCTCACCGTCCGGTCAGTGGCCGATCTCGGCCTCGCTGCCGGTGCGGGTGTGGAGTCCGCGGGGGAGTAGCGCGGTGACCGCCGCGGCGCCGATGAGCAGGACGATGCCGGCGACGAGGCTCGCGGACGAGATCGCCTCGGCGAACGCTGCGGACGACGCGTCGAGCAGCGGTTGTGCGTACGACGCCGCGAATGGGTTCGCTGCGAGTTCCTCCGCGACGATCGCCGCACCGCCCACCGAATCGCCGGCCGCCTCGATCGCCATCGCGGCCTGATCGGCCATCGGACCTGTCAGGTCCGCCAACGGCAATCCGTCGAGGAACCCGGAGATCTCGCGGTGATAGGTGGTCGCGAGGATCGAGCCGAGCACGGCGATGCCCAGAGACCCGCCGAATTCCACTGCGGTGTCGTTCAACCCGCCCGCCGCTCCGAGGTCCGAGTCGGGGAAGCCGCCCATGATCAGGTCGGTGGACGGGGATGTGGCCAGGCCGATGCCCAATCCGAGCAGCAACAACGAGATCAGAAAGGGCGTGAAGCCGGAGGCGCCGGCCGTGACGGTCAAGGTGAGGATGCCTGCCGCAGCGGCGACCATGCCCGTGCCCACGAGGGCCCGCGCACCGAGTCGGGGCGCGAACCGGCCGCTCAGCGCCGCGCCGAGCGAGACCGTCACCGCGAGGGGAAGCAGACGCAGACCGGTCTCGAGCGGGCCGTAACCGAGCACGAACTGGAACTGCTGCGCGACGAAGTAGATGGCGCCGAAGGCGACGAGGAAGAGCAGTAACACCGACACGCACGCACCGCCGACGGTCCGGTCCGCGACCCGACGCACGTCCAGCAACGGCCGGGGGTGGCGAAGTTCCCACACCACGAAGAGCACCGCGGCGATCACCGAGCCGATCGAGGTGGCGATCACCCCGGTGCCCCAACCGAAGTGGAACCCCTCGATGATCGCGTAGACGATTCCGCCGAGAGCAGCGACCGACAGGGCGCCGCCGACCCAGTCGGTGCGGGTGAGATCGTCCGCCTTCGAGGCCGGCACGAGGATCAGGGCCGCGATCGCCGCGAATGCCGCGATCGGCACGTTGATGAGGAAGGTCGAACCCCACGAGTTCGATTCGAGGAGCCATCCGGCGAGCAGGGGACCGAGCGCAATGGCGAGTCCGGACGTGGCGGCCCAGGCTGCGATCGCGCGGGCACGCTCGTGCACGGGGAACATCGCGACGAGCAGCGACAGTGTCGCAGGCATGATCACGGCGGCGCCCACCCCCATGACGATGCGCGCGACGATCACGTCGCCGGCGCTGTCGGCGAACGATCCGTAGACCGCGCCGGCGGCAAAGACAACCAGGCCCGCCAGCAACGCGCGACGTCGTCCGTATCGATCGCCGAGCACGCCGAACAGCAGCATCAGCGCGGCATAGGGGACGGTGTAGCCGTCGATGATCCACTGCATGTCGGCGCTGGTGAGCTGCAGTTCGCGCAGCATGCCGGGTGCGGCGACGATGAGCGAGGTGTTGGCCATCACGACGATGAGCAGGCTCAGGCACAGCACCGCCAGTCCGGCCCAGCGCAGCCGGTAGGGTTCCTTCGCTGCGGTCCCTCCTGCGAGGGTCACGGCAGTGGGCATGGGCTCTCCTCGGGTGCGACACGGGCCGGGACCTGAGCCCCGATCTACACGGTGGTGTGCAAGTTACGCAGCTGCACATCCGTGTGCAACTAAAATGAAAGACAGATCACAGTCAGCGGAAGAGGGCGAGAACGTGGAGAACTCGGTCACACGACCGCGAACCCGATTCAATGCGAACCGCATGCGCATACTCGACGCTGCGGTGATGTGCTTTGCGGCCGACTCCGACGCGAGCATGGACGATGTCGCCAAAGCCGCGGGTGTCGTCCGCCGCACCGTCTATGCGCACTTCCCCAACCGGGAAGCCCTCGTCGAGGGGATCGTCGACGACGCCTCGACCGCACTCGCCGAGGCTCTCGACCACCCCGAGCCGGACGATCCCGCGGTCGCGCTCGCGGTCGTGGCGTTGCGGACCTGGCCCATCGGCGACCGCTACCGCGTGCTGCTCTCCTTCGCCCGCAAGGAGATGGGAGAGCAGCGCATCGCCGAGCTGGTCTCCCCGGTGCGCTCACGTGTCCTCGGGCACGTCGAACGCGGCCTCGCGCAGAGCCAGCTCTCCGACTACCTCCCGGCGCCCGTGCTCGTAGGGATGATGGAGGGCCTGACGATGGCCACACTCGAGCAGGCCAATCTCGGGCTGGTGGACGACTCGGGCGACACGATCGTCCTGGGCAATCTCGTGCTCGGTGGGGTCTCACCCGACCGGGCACCCGGGATCCTCGCCGAGGCACGGCGGTGGCTCGCGGAGGCGGGTTCTGGTGAAGGCGGAATCCAACCCCGCTGAAACTCCCTGTTGCGGGAGGGTGCGCTTCGTCCGGCGCTAGACTGGCACGAACACGACGACCGTCGTGCAGGAGCCGAACCGAAAGCAGGACGTACCGTCCACGTGAGTGAACCAGACCGACCCCACGAGCCCCCCGAATTCGAGCCGACCACGGTCAAATCGAGCCTCGACCTCCCCTCGGAGGCCGCAGCGCCCCTGCTCGGAGCCGCGGACGAGAATCTGATCGCCCTCGAAGCCCTCCTGGCGGCGGACATCCACGTGCGGGGCAACACCGTCACGCTGACCGGAGCGCCCGCCGACGTCGCCCTCGCGGAACGTGCGCTCGCCGAACTCGTCACCATCGTCCGTCGCGGACAATCGCTCGCGCCCGACGCCGTGCGTCGCACCGTGGGCATGCTCACCCAGGGGCTCTCCGAGTCGCCGGCCGACGTGCTCAGCCTCGACATTCTGTCGCGGCGCGGGAAGACGATCCGGCCCAAGACCCTGAACCAGAAGCGGTACGTCGACGCGATCGATGCCCACACCATCGTTTTCGGTGTCGGACCGGCCGGTACGGGCAAGACCTATCTCGCCATGGCAAAGGCCGTGCAGGCGCTGCAGACCAAGCAGGTCAACCGCATCATCCTCACGCGTCCCGCCGTCGAGGCAGGGGAGCGGCTCGGCTTCCTGCCGGGCACCCTGCACGAGAAGATCGACCCGTATCTGCGTCCACTGCACGACGCGCTGCACGACATGATGGATCCCGAGGCGATCCCGAAGCTCATGCAGGCCGGGGTCATCGAGGTCGCACCCCTGGCGTACATGCGTGGCCGCACCCTGAACGATGCGTTCATCATCCTCGACGAGGCGCAGAACACCACCGCCGAACAGATGAAGATGTTCCTCACGCGTCTGGGCTTCAATTCCAAGATCGTCGTGACGGGCGACATCACGCAGATCGACCTGCCCGGCGGCGCCCGTTCGGGTCTCGCCGCCGCCACCGAGATCCTCGACGGCATCGACGACATCCACATCGCGCGACTCGACAGTAGCGACGTCGTGCGGCACCGGCTCGTCTCCGACATCGTCGACGCCTACAGCCGTTTCGAGGCCACCCGCGACGGCGACGGGATCCCCGGCAACCGTGCTCAACGTCGCGCGCAGCGGGTGCAGCGTCGATGAACACCCTTGTAGATCAACCGAATACCGTCGTGCAGAAGGAACTCCAGTCATGAGCATCGAGATCTCGAACGAATCGGGAATGGACGTCTCGGAGGAGGAACTCCTCGACGTCGCCCGTTTCGTGATCGCCCGGATGGATGTGCATCCGGCGGCGGAGTTGTCGATGGTGCTCGTGGACCTCGACACCATGGCCGATCTGCACGTGCGGTGGATGGACCTTCCCGGCCCCACCGACGTGATGTCGTTCCCCATGGACGAACTCGAGCCCGGGGGGCGTCCGGACGCTCCCGAACCGGGACCGTCGATGCTCGGCGACATCGTGCTGTGTCCGCAGTTCGCCGCCGACCAGGCGGCGAAGGCCGGTCACCCGGTGGCCCACGAACTCGCCCTGCTCACCGTGCACGGCATGCTCCACCTCCTCGGCTACGACCACGCCGAACCGGAGGAGGAGAAGGAGATGTTCGGCCTGCAGAACCAGCTCCTCGCCGAGTGGTACGAGGAAATCCGCCGCGCCGAGCACGAGGCGCGGCTCGCCGCCCGCGACCGGAAGTTGCTGGGCAAGGCCGGTTTCGTCGACACCCCCGAATCATGAGCGGCGACAGTGCGAGCCATCGTGATCGGACGGCACCGATCGAGGGAGTGACGATCGCGTGAGTACCGTGCCCCTCGTCGTCCTGGCGGTCGTCCTGGTGGTGCTCGGCGGCCTGTTCGCCGCTGTCGATTCCGCGCTCAACACCGTATCCGCGGCGCGCGCCGAGGAACTCGCGAAGGAGGGCCGCCCCAGTGCGCGCCGCCTGCTCGGTCTGCTCGACGATCGGCCCCGCTACGTCAATCTGACGGTGCTGCTGCGCATCCTCTGCGAGATCACCGCCACCGTCGTGCTCGTCGGTGCGTTGCTCGCCGTGCTGGACCGCACATGGGCGCTCGTCGTGGGCGCTGCGGTGATGGTGATCGTCGACTACGTCGTGATCGGGGTCAGCCCGCGCACGCTCGGACGCCAGCACGCGTACCCGATCGCGCTCGCCGCCACCGGACCGCTGCGGGTACTCGGTGTCCTGCTCGGTCCGATCAGCCGAATCCTCATCAGCGTAGGCAATGCGGTCACACCCGGTCGCGGTTTCAGGAACGGCCCGTTCTCCAACGAGATCGAGCTGCGCGAACTGGTCGATCTCGCTCAGGAGAGCGGGGTCGTGGCCGACGAGGAACGCCGGATGATCCAGTCGGTGTTCGACTTCGGCGACACCACCGCTCGCGAGATCATGGTTCCACGCCCCGAGATGGTGTGGATCGAGGAGACCAAGACGGCCGGTCAGGCCACCTCGCTCGCCGTCCGCAGCGGGCACTCGCGGATCCCGGTGATCGGTGAGAACGTCGACGACATCCGCGGTGTCGTCTACCTCAAGGATCTCGTCCAGCAGACCTACTACCACCGCGACGGCGGACGCAGCGTCTCCGTCGCCGACGTCATGCGACCGGCGGTCTTCGTGCCGGATTCGAAGCGCCTCGACGATCTGCTCGCCGACATGCAGCGCGACCGCAACCACATGGCGATCCTCGTCGACGAATACGGCGGCATCGCCGGTCTCGTGACGATCGAGGACGTCATCGAGGAGATCGTCGGCGAGATCGCCGACGAGTACGACACCGGGGAGATCCCCGACGTCGAGGAACTCGGCGACGACACCTACCGCGTTTCCGCGCGACTTCCCGTCGAGGACCTCGGCGAACTGTTCGACATCGACATCGAGGACGACGAGGTCGACACCGTCGGCGGACTCCTCGGCTACGAACTCGGCCGAGTTCCTCTGCCGGGTGCGGAGGTACGGACCCACGGCCTGCTGCTCCGCGGCGAGGGCGGACCGGACGTCCGCGGGCGGGTGCGTGTGAGCACCGTCTTCGTGCAGCGCGTCAGCCCCGAAGAAGAACCCACCGATACTGATACGGCCACCACCGAGGAGCATGCATGACCGACACCGACTTCCGTTCCGGCTTCATCTGTTTCGTCGGCCGGCCCAACACCGGGAAGTCGACGCTCACGAATGCGCTCGTCGGCAGCAAGATCGCGATCACCTCGTCGCGCCCGCAGACCACCCGCCACACCATCCGCGGCATCGTCCACCGCGACAACGCCCAGCTCATCCTCGTGGACACCCCGGGACTGCACCGCCCGCGCACCCTGCTCGGCCAGCGGCTCAACGACCTGGTGCAGGACACCTACTCCGAGGTCGACGCGATCGGCATGTGCTTCCCCGCCGACGAGAAGATCGGCCCCGGCGACCGCTGGATCCTCGAGCAGGTGCGCCACATGGCGCCGAAGACCCCGGTCATCGGCATTGTCACGAAGATCGACAAGGTGGGCAAACAGCAGGTCGCCGCGCAGTTGCTCGCCGTGTCGAAGCTCCTCGGCGAGAACTGCGAGGTCGTGCCGGTCTCCGCGGCCTCGGGTGAGCAGGTCGAGGTCCTCGTCGACGTCCTCGTCTCGCACATGGAACCCGGACCGGCCTTCTATCCCGACGGCGAGCTCACCGACGAGCCGGAAGAGACCCTGATGGCCGAGCTCATCCGCGAGGCCGCCCTCGAAGGTCTCGGCGACGAGCTGCCCCACTCGCTCGCCGTCGTGATCGAGGAGATCACCGAACGCGAGGGTCGCACCGAGAAGCAGGGCGAAATGCTCGACGTGCACGCCCTGCTCTACGTCGAACGGCCGAGCCAGAAGGGCATCGTCATCGGCAAGGGGGGCGCGCGGCTGCGCGAAGTGGGCACCGCCGCACGCACCCAGATCGAGAAGCTCCTCGGCGTGAAGATCTACCTCGACCTGCACGTGAAGGTCGCGAAGGACTGGCAGCGAGACCCCAAACAGCTGGGCCGTCTGGGATTCTGACGCCGAGCCCTACGGGGTGGACGCGGTGATCGGCCGGGCGACCCACATCGACGCGAGGTAGGTCGGTGCCGACGAACGCGCTGAAGCGGTCGATCAGTTCCGCCGGCCGCGGTGTCATGGCGACGGCGGCGGAGACGTCGAAGCGGCGACAGCGGCGACGAGCAATCCGCTCACCACCGGGATCGCGAGTCGTCGCACGAGATCTCCGACCGGGACGCGGCAGAAGCCCGCGGCCACGATCAGCGACGACCAGATGACGCGGGTGCCGCCGCCGGTCCAGGTCGCGGCGTTCTGCGCAAGGGCGGCAAGCGTTGCGGTGTCCGTTCCGGCCTGCGGGGCGAGCGCAGCGGCGATACCACCGGTAAGCGGCAGACCGGCCCAGCCGGAGCCGTCCAGACCGATGAGCATGCCGATCAGGATCATGCTGAACGCGGCGAAGAGACCGTTGTCGGGAATGCGGGTCTGGATGCTCTCGACGGCGTCGAACAGGAAGGCCGGCCCGGTGCCGTCCTCGAGTCCCAGGATCGAACCGGAGTAGTCGGGGATGCCGGGGTACACGAATCCGGCCACCGGCAGGATGATTCCCATGGCCTTGAACGCGTGGACCAAGCCGTCGACGAAATGGGTGGCGCAATGTTCGAGGGCCACGCCCTGTCCGGAAATCGCGAGGGCGATCAAGGCCGAGCGGCGGCAGCCCGGCCTTGATCGCCGCCGGGAACAGCCCGGCCTTGATCGCCGCCGGGAGCAGCACGGCACCGATGATCGCGAGAGCAGGTGTGGGCAGAAGAACAACGACAGCAGATAGGTGACGACGAACAGCACGACGTAGGCGATACGGCCGTTGATCATCCAGCGCCCGAAGGGACGCACCATGAGTTCGTCGGCGCCGATGGTGCAGCATCGCCGCGAGCATCGATGGGCGGCACCGCCGTCGTCGGCCGGAACATGTCGATCTCGAAGAGTCGGACAGGACTCGGCAATCGGCCGACGAACCACTCGCGACGCGAAAGAACTGTGCACACGGCATGATTCGTGACGGTGGTGTTTCGTCGCGGACGCGGATGTGAACGCGTCGTCACGCCGGGGCCGGTGACCGAAGGGAACTCAGCGACGCGTGGCCGCCGCGCCGTGCAGCAGCAGCAGAACGGCCTCCGACAGATCCGGCTCCGTACCCGTCGACAGGCGGCGCAGTTGCAACCCGGTGATGGTCGCGACGACCGTCGGGGCGATCGTCTCCGGATCCGGCACTCCCAGCGCGGAAAGGACGGAGGCAGTCAACGCGTCGTAGGCACGCCAGCAGCGTTCGGCGACCCGCCGCAGTTCCTCGTCGCGCCCCGCCTGCACATAGAGCTCGAAGGGGGCGATGCGTTCGGCCGTGAAGGTCAGGTCGTGGGCGACGCGTTCGGTGAGTTCGGCGGCCTCCGTCAGCGACAGGGCCCGGGATCGATACTGCTCGGCGAGTTCTCGCAGCCGCTCGGTCTCCTCGTCGACGAAGAACTCGAGCGCGGCGCGCAGCAGGTCGGCCTGGGTGGGGAAATGGTAGGTGATCGAACCGAGCGACACTTCGGCGCGCGCCGCGATGCGCCGGTTCGTCACCCCGGCGACCCCGTCGGTGCCGACGAGGTACAGGGTGGCGTGGACGATCCGCGAGCGGGCGTCGTCGCGCGTGGTCACCACCATCGCTCCGGGGTGTGTTCGTGCCAGCGCAGCACCGATTCGAGTTGGGAAGCGAGGGACACCAGCAGCGGTTCGGAGTTCGCCGGGCCGAGCAGCTGGGCACCCACCGGCAGTCGCTCCTCGGTGAAACCCGCGGGGACGTTGATCGCGGGCCAGCCCAGCACGTTCCACGGCCACGCGTAGGGGCATGCGCCGGTGATGACCTTGTCGGTCGCCCAGCCGCCGATGCCGTCGATCGCCGTCACCGGCAGCGGCGGTGTGGCAGTGGTGGGGGCGAGTACGACGTCGAACCGGTCGAAGATGCGGCCGACCCGACGGTGCAGTCGCGGTTCGACCGCGCGCGCCGCCCGCAACGGATAACCGTGCAGGAACCGGCCGGTGCGGGCGTTGGCGCGGGTGCGCACGTCGGCGAGGGACGGGTCGGGCAGGCGGTACAACCAATCCTCGATACCGGCCATGGATCGAGGGAGGAAGGTGAGACCGAACGTCATTCCGTAGTCGGGATCGGCGAGCGTCACCTCGTGGCCGAGATCGCGCAGTACCGCGGCGAGTGCGGCGATGCGGGTGCGGACGCGGGCGTCGAGGCTGGTGGGTGTCGCGGTGAACGGGATCTTCAGCGACAGAGCGATGTTCAGTCTGCCGGGATCTCGTCCCACGGCGTCGGAGACGGTCAGCGGCGCGCACGCGTGCCGGTCGCCGGGGTGGTTCCCGGACACGACGTCGAGGAGCAGGGCCGCGTCGGCGACCGTGCGGGCGAGTGGGCCGTGCGTGGTGAGTCCGTTGAAGGATTCGGCGTCGGGCCACATGGAGATCCGGCCGCGTTGGGGCTTGATGCCGACGAGATTGGACCACGAGGCGGGGATGCGGACCGATCCGGCGCCGTCGGATCCCAGGGCGGCCGGCACGAGTCCCGCCGCGACGGCCGCGGCGCTGCCACCCGACGAGCCGCCGGGGGTGTGGTCGCGCGACCACGCGCTGCGGGTGTGCCCGAAGGCGTCGCCGCCGGTGAGCGGCCACTGGCCGAGTTCGGGGGAGTGGGTCTTGCCGACGATCACCGCGCCGGCGGCCCGCAGGCGACGCACCACCTCGGCGTCGGTGTCCTTCGGGGCGAAGGTGCCGGCGCAGCCGAACATCGTCGTCTCGCCGACGATGTCGGTGTCGTCCTTGATCGCGATGGGGACACCCAGCAGGGGGAGGCGTTCGCCGTTCGCGCGGCGCCGGTCGGCCTCGCGGGCCTCGTCGAGTGCGGTGGTGCGGCGCACGACGCGGAAGGCGTTCAGGTGCGGTTGCGATTCGTCGATCCGGTCGAGGCTCGCACGGACGAGGTCCGTGGAGGTGGTCTCGCCGCGGTCGAGTGCCTCGACGGTCGCCTTCAGGTCGCGCAGGTCGGTTCGAGCGTCCATTCGTTCCCCCGTTCGTTCGAACGAACAATAACGCGTTCCCGTTCTGGGTGTCGAGTCCCTTCGTGGACCGTCCCGTGTCACCGCGACATGACAGACTCGGGGCGTGAGGCTTTATCGGGACAACGCGGTGGTGCTGCGCCAGCACAAGCTGGGCGAGGCCGACCGCATCGTCACCCTGCTGACGCGTCGGCACGGTCTCGTGCGGGCCGTCGCGAAGGGCGTGCGCCGGACACGCTCCAAGTTCGGCGCACGGCTCGAACCGTTCGCCCACATCGACGTCCAGCTCCACCCGGGCCGCAGTCTCGACGTCATCACCCAGGTGCAGACCCTCGACGCCTTCGCGGTGGGTATCGTCGACGACTACCCCCGCTACACCACCGCGTGCGCGATCCTCGAGACCGCCGAACGCCTCGCCGGTGAGGAACGCGCGCCCGTGCCGCGCCTGCACGCACTCACCGTCGGCGCCCTCCGCGCGGTGTGCGACCGCACCCGGCCACCCGAACTCGTACTCGACGCCTATCTGCTGCGGGCCATGGCCTACGCGGGATGGGCGCCGGCGATCACCCACTGCGCGCGCTGCGACCGTCCCGGCCCGCACACCGCCTTCCACGTCGCCGCCGGTGGTGCGGTGTGCGTGCACTGCCGTCCGCCGGGGGCGGCCACCCCGGCCCCGGGTGTGTTGGCGCTGCTCGACGCGCTCAACCACGGACGCTGGGCCGACACCGAGGCCGCCGACACGGCGGTGCGTCGCCAGGCCAGCGGGCTCGTCGCCGCGCACCTGCAGTGGCATCTCGAACGGCAACTGCGTTCGCTGCCCCTCGTCGAGCGCGGTCGCACCGAACCTGCGACGGGGAACCGGGTTGATGACGTCGCCCGGGGTGTCCGGCAGGATGGGGACCGTGATTCGACGACGTACCACGCCCCCATCGCCTGAGCGGGTGATCCGGCCGCCCGACCCGCATCCGTCGGGCGCGCGACCTCCCGTGCTGCAACCCGAGCTGATCCCCCAGCACGTGGCGCTCGTGATGGACGGCAACGGTCGCTGGGCGCAGGAGCGCGGTCTGCCGCGCACCGCCGGCCACGAACGCGGCGAGGCCGTGCTGATGGACACGGTGTGCGGATGTATCGAGATGGGCGTCGAGTGGCTCTCGGCCTACGCCTTCTCCACCGAGAACTGGAAGCGCAGCCCCGACGAGGTCCGCTTCCTCATGGGCTTCAACCGCGACGTGATCCGCCGCCGCCGCGACGAGATGCACGAGATGGGGGTGCGCGTCCGGTGGGCCGGTCGCCGTCCCCGCCTGTGGCGCAGCGTGATCAAGGAACTCGAGATCGCCGAGGAACTGACGAAGGACAACGACGTCATGACTCTCACGATGTGCGTCAACTACGGCGGTCGCGCCGAGATCGCCGACGCCGCACGGGAGATCGCCCGCCGGGTCGCGGCAGGGGAACTCGATCCCGAACGGATCACGGAGTCGACGATCGCGCGGTATCTCGACGAGCCCGACATGCCCGACGTCGACCTGTTCCTGCGGCCCTCGGGCGAGCAGCGCACCTCGAACTTCCTGCTGTGGCAGTCGGCCTACGCCGAACTCGTCTTCCAGGACACGATGTTCCCCGATTTCGACCGGCGCGATCTGTGGGCGGCGTGCGTCGAATACGCCTCCCGCGACCGGCGGTTCGGTGGTGTGAAGTGACCTCGCTGCGCGAGCGGATCGCGGGCGCGCTGACGCCCTTCGTCGACGTCCGCACCCCGTCGTCCGCCGCCGACGGCGACGGCTCGTTCGGATTCGACTACGGCGCCGTGCCCTTCGCGCTGCAGGTCGTCACGCTCACCGAAGGACTCGACGTGGTCTCCGTCACCGGAGTGCTCGCGTGGGATCTTCCGCTCGACGACGCCGTGCGCGGTCGGGTCGCGGCCGCCGCCGACGCCCTGCAGTTCGGCTCGGTCCACCTCATCGAACGCGAGACCGACGCCGACGTCGTGCTGCGGTACTCGTTCCCCGCGACCGGGCTCGACGACACGGCGCTGACCACCATGCTGTTGCTCGTGCTCGACGGTGCCGCCGACGCGCGTGGCGCCGTGGCCGGCACCCCCGATCCCAAGGAGAATTCGTGACCACCACCGACATCGACGCCGAGACCACCACCGAGGAGGTCGTCGCCGCCGACGGGACGCACGCCGTCGCGATCCCCACCGAGGACGACGACATGCTGCGCGCCGCTGTGGTGGAGACGCTGTCCGAGATTCTCGAGGAAGCGCCCGAGCCCGACGAGGACGGCGAGATCCCGATCTGGATCGACGACGTGCTCACCTACGCGACGGTCGACGCCGAGGGCGGCTTCGTGCTGCTCACCACCTACCTGGTCGAGGGCATCACGGGCCGCACCCGCGCCGCCGAGGTCCTCGGCGACCTGCAGGTCGAGTTCCCCGAAGTCAAGTTCGTCCTCGACAAGGACCGAGTCACCGTCGAACTGCGGGTCGCGGCGTCGCCGCTCGTCCCGATCCATCTCGTGCGGGCCGTCGCGTCGCTCGTGCCGGTCGTCGAGCAGGCACGCGCATTGGCGCAGCGTCTCGGCGGAGAAGCGTCGGTCTTCGACGGTGAGGCCGAGGACGACGAGGAGAACCTGCTCGCCGACGGCTGCGGCTGTGATGACTGCGATTGCGGCTGACGGCCGCGGGCCGTCGGTTCAGCCCTGAGCGAGGGCGCACTCGCGGCAGTTGCCGAAGATCTCCACGGTGTGGCTGACGTCGACGAAGCCGTTCGACTCGGCCACCTCGTGCGACCAGCGTTCGACCTCCGGGCCGTCCACCTCGACCGTGAAGCCGCAGTGGCGGCACACGAGATGGTGGTGGTGCCCGGAGGAACACCGCCGGAACAGCGACTCGCCGCTGTCGGTGCGCAGCACGTCGACGCTGCCGACCTCGGCGAGCGACTGCAGGGTGCGGTAGACGGTCGTCAGGCCGATGCCCTCGCCGCGCTTGCGCAGCTCGTCGTGCAGGTCCTGGGCGGACCGGAACTCCTCGGTGTTGTCGAGCAGGTCGACGATGGCGCTGCGTTGACGGGTCGAGCGGACCCCCACGAGAGGTTTGCGGGCGGAGGTCACTGCGATCGTCCTTCCTGGGCGTGAGCGACGGCGTCGACGACGATGCGGGCGAGATGGTCGTCGGCCAGGTGGTAGAGCACTTCGCGTCCCGAGCGTTCGCCGCGCACGACGCCCGCAGTCTTGAGCACGCGGAGATGCTGGCTGATGAGCGGCTGGGTGACGCCGAGGGCGCCGACGAGCTCGTGCACGCAGCGGGCCGACTCGCGCAGTTCGAGCACGATCGAGATGCGGACGGGTGCCGACAGTGCGCGCAGCAGCTCACCGGCCGCGATCAGGGCGCCGGGGGAGACATCGACCGGGGACGGCAGGGCGTCGCTGCCGATCGGGCCGCGGGCGCGCTCGCCCGTGCTGCACTCGCGTGGATCGGCGTCGATGCTCACGGGGCTCCTCGGGGCAGGGGCGGCCGCCGGTCGGCGGGCCTTATTGCAAATCGATTCCATTTTGATATGCACGGTTGTGCATGTCAACCGGCGCGAATTCGAGCTGCGAACGAGGAGCGATAGGCTTACAGATCGACGCATGCTGCGAAAAACCGCATCGAAGATGGAGAAACCGAGTGGCACCCAAATCCAAGATCGATACCGTCGCCAACCTCGCCAAGCGCCGGGGCCTGGTCTATCCCTGCGGTGAGATCTACGGCGGCACCAGGTCCGCGTGGGATTACGGGCCGCTCGGCGTGGAGCTCAAGGACAACATCAAGAAGCAGTGGTGGCGCAACATGGTCACCAGCCGCGAGGACGTCGTCGGCCTCGACTCGTCCGTGATCCTGCCGCGTCAGGTCTGGGTCGCCTCCGGCCACGTCGGTGTCTTCAACGACCCGCTCGTCGAGTGCCTGAGTTGTCACAAGCGTCACCGGCAGGACCACCTGCAGGAGGCCTACGCCGAGAAGAACAAGCTCGACGACCCCGACGCCGTGCCGATGACCGAGATCGTCTGCCCGGACTGCGGCACCAAGGGCCAGTGGACCGAGCCCCGCGACTTCAACATGATGCTCAAGACCTTCCTCGGCCCGATCGAGAGCGAGGAAGGCCTGCACTACCTGCGCCCCGAGACGGCGCAGGGCATCTTCGTGAACTTCGCGAACGTGCTCACCACCTCGCGCAAGAAGCCGCCCTTCGGCATCGGCCAGATCGGCAAGAGCTTCCGCAACGAGATCACGCCCGGCAACTTCATCTTCCGAACCCGCGAGTTCGAGCAGATGGAGATGGAGTTCTTCGTCAAGCCCGGCGAAGACGAGCAGTGGCACCAGTACTGGATCGACTACCGGATGAACTGGTACACCGATCTGGGCATCAACAAGGACAACCTGCGCCTCTACGAGCACCCGCTCGAGAAGCTGTCGCACTACTCGAAGCGCACCGTCGACATCGAGTACCGCTTCCACTTCCAGGGCAGCGAATGGGGTGAGCTCGAGGGCGTCGCGAACCGCACCGACTTCGACCTGTCGACGCACTCGAAGCACTCCGGCACCGACCTGAGCTTCTTCGATCAGGCCACCAATGAGCGCTACACGCCCTACGTGATCGAGCCGGCGGCCGGCCTGACCCGTTCGCTCATGGCCTTCCTCGTCGACGCCTACACCGAGGACGAGGCACCCAACGCCAAGGGTGGCGTCGACAAGCGCACCGTGCTGCGCCTCGACCGTCGTCTCGCGCCGGTCAAGGCCGCCGTGCTGCCGCTCAGCCGCAACGCCGACCTGAGCCCGAAGGCCAAGGATCTCGCCGCGAAGCTGCGCCAGAACTGGAACATCGAGTTCGACGACGCCGGCGCCATCGGCCGCCGCTACCGTCGCCAGGACGAGATCGGCACCCCGTTCTGCATCACAGTCGACTTCGACACCCTCGAGGACCAGGCCGTCACGATCCGTGAGCGCGACACCATGGCGCAGGAGCGTGTGAGCCTCGACCAGGTCGAGGGCTACCTCGCGCACCGCCTGATCGGCTGCTGACCGATCCGATCGACGCAGATGCCCTCCGGTCCCGACGGACCGGAGGGCATCTGTCGCTTCGTAGCCGGGTGCTCGTAGCGGTCACCTCGTCGAGCGTCGATCGAGGTACTCGAAGTCCACGTCCCGGAAACGGGTTTCGTCACCGCGGCGGGTGTGCAGGATCACCGATTCCAGGCCGGTGCCCGGTGCGCGTGCTGCGATCGGGCGCATGGTCTAGAAGCGTCCTCCACTCGATCCGCCGAAGCCGCCGCCCCCGAAACCGCCCCCACCGAAACCGCCACCGAAGCCACCGCCGCGGCCGCTGTTGAGCACGCTGTTGATGAGGATGCCGCCGAGCACGGCACCGGCGACGTTGCCGCCCGACGAACCACCGCGGGGCGGACGGTGCTGGTTGTTCCAGCGCTGCACGTCGTTCTGGGCGCTGCGCAGTGCCTGCGCGGCCAGCGACGCGGCGGACCGCGCGTATTGGATGGCGGCCGCCGGATCGGACTCGGCTGCCTGCTGCGCGGCCTGCAGGTGCCGCTGCGCCTCCGACAGGCGGGTGCGTGCCTGGGCGCCCACGACGCCGCGGCGGGTCCCGATGAAGTCGGCCGCGGCGGTGACCTGCGCTTGCGCTGCGCTCAGATCCTGTTCGAGGCGGCGCCGCATCTCCTCGGCTTGCTGCTTCGCCTGCCGCGTCCGGGCACGCAACTCGTCGAGACGCGCATCGGCCTCGACGACCCGCGTGAAACTGCCCAGCGGGTCGGTGTGCTGCTCGGCCCGGGCGTGGTCGAGGGCTTCCTGCACGGCCTTCAGGGCGTCGACGAGTTCCGGGCCGCCCGCGTCGAGGAGTTGCTTCGCGTCGGCGACACCCTGTTCGGCGTCCTCCACCGCGGCGGGAAGCGTCGCGATCGCGCGCCGGATGTCCTCCGCCGCATGGTCGAGCGCGTCGAGCAGCGTCGCGGCATGCCCCAGTGCGCGTTCGGCCTCGCGGATCGCGCGCACGGCGTCGCCCTGCTCACCGACCGGTCGCGCCACCGCCGTGCGGCCCTGGTCGATCGCGTTCTCGGCGAACGAGATCTCCTCCCGCGCCAGCGAGACGTTGTCGACCACCGGAGTCAGGGCGCCCGCCGGGAACTCCGAGTGCAGCTGCCCCAGAATCCGCTCGGCCTCGGGGATGCGGGCCTGCAGCGCGATCGCGCGCTGCGTGAGGCCGTCCAGACGGGCCGGGGCATCGAGCAGCAGGTTGCGCATCTTGTCGAACGCCTCGACCTGCGCATCGAGTTCGCGGTTCGCCTGCCCGCACGAGGAGACGAGTTGCACGAGCATGTCGCGCTGCTGTTCGGGCGTCTCGGGGATGTCGTCGTCGAGGCGCTGACGGATCTCGAAGGCGTTCGCCAACGCGACCTGTGCCTGCCGGTGTGCGCGGTCGAAAGGAGCCACCGCGGAGTCCCCGAACTCACCCCGGGCGAGCTCGAGCGCTTCGGCGCTGGACCGCACCGCGTTGTCGGTGTCCACCAGGAGGGTCTGTGCATACTGGTCTAGACCCTCGACCGGCAGACCGCGCAGAGCGGTCGTGTCGGCCGGATCGACCTGCGCGGCCTGCGCGGCACCGGCGTCGGCGCGCTTCCTCTTCGACCGCCGGTTGTAGGCGTAGAGCCCGGCACCACCGGCCGCGATGACACCGCCGCCGACGAGCAGCGTCGTCACCGGAGCAGCCGACGGCGTAAGGGCGTTGCTCAACCCGTCGGCCGCGCCCACGGCGGCGCCCGCCCAATCGCTGTTGCGCAGGGCCGGCACGACGCCGGACGAGCTGATCCGGTCGCGCTCGCTCTCGGAGATCTCCGAACCCGTCGGTGTCCACAGCGCGAACTCGCGGTCGTCGGTCGCCACCGCCAGCAGCGCGGTGTCGGGACCGAAATTGCTTGCCTGCGCGGTGGCCTGCGCCCAACTGTTGTAGTCGCGTCCGTCGAAGCTCGACACGTAGGTCACCCACAACTGCAGGCCGTGCTCGTCGTAGAGGGTGTTCGTCGCTTCCTGGATGCGTGCGACGTCGGCGTCGTCGAGCACGCCCGCGGTGTCGGTGATCGGCTGGGGGAGCCGCGAGGGTGGCTCCGCGGAGGCCGCCGCGGGAAGGAGCAGCCACGCGGTCACTGCCAGCAGGGCGGGGACGAATGCGAGCGCGGACCGTGCAGGTCGCCGGAGCGGTGCTGCAGGTCGCCGGAGCGGTGCGGCCGATACGTGTGCCATGGAATCGAATCTAGTGGTTGCGAGGTGAGGACGGGGTCGGCGCGTCGTCCGGTCGACGCGTTCTCGTTCGCTGGCAGAATCAGGGGGTGAGCACCGCATCCCGCCGCACCGGCACCACCGCGACGTACACCGTGGACGACCTCGGGGTCGGCGCGCGCATCGCGCGCTGGCTCCGGCGACTGATCATCGGGGTGCTGCTCGCCGCCGTCCTCGTCGTCGGCGGCACGGCGCTGCGGGTGTGGCAGGTCGCGCGGATCGACGACCGCACCCCCGCCGACGCCATCGTCGTGCTCGGGGCCGCGCAGTATTCGGGCACACCGTCGTCGGTTTTCGAGGCCCGCCTCGAGCAGGCCCTCAAGCTCTACGAAGCGGGAGTGTCGCCGCGGATCGTCACCGTCGGCGGCAAGCAGGAGGGCGACCTGTTCACCGAGGCCGCGGCGGGCAAGAACTATCTCGTCTCGCGCGGGGTGCCCGCCGAGTCGATCGTCGCCGTCGAAGAGGGCTCGGACACACTGCTCAGCGTCGAGGCCGTCAGCCGCGAGATGTCGGAGCTGGGCCTGTCGTCGGTCGTGCTCGTCAGCGACCCGTGGCATTCGTTGCGTACCCGGACCATGGCGCGCGACGCCGGTCTCGACGCCTGGACCGCTCCCACCCGCCAGGGTCCGGCGGTGTTCACCCGCGAGTCGCAGCTGCACGGCATCGCCCGCGAGACCGGCGCGTTGATCTGGTACCAGATCACCCACTTCTCCGCCGATTTCCCGTACACGGCGCAGCAGTGAGGCGGAACGTAGGGTCTTCGGTGACGGAAGGCAGTGTGATGCAGGGCTACAGCGAACACGATCTCGAACGGCGCGTCGCCGAGCCGCGCAAGACCTCGGCGCTCGCCGGGTCCGAGGGAGCGGCGTCCGAGCGGACCGCCTTCGCACGCGACCGTGCGCGCGTGCAGCACTGCGCGGCCCTGCGCCGCCTGGCCGACAAGACACAGGTCGTCGGCCCCCGTGACGGCGACACCCCGCGCACCCGTCTGACGCACTCGATGGAGGTCGCGCAGATCGGCCGCAGCATCGGCGAAGGGCTCGGCGCCGACCCCGATCTCGTCGACCTGGCCGGCCTCGCCCACGATATCGGGCACCCGCCCTACGGGCACAACGGCGAGCGGGCACTCGACGCGGTCGCGGAGTCCTGCGGCGGATTCGAAGGCAACGCGCAGAACCTGCGCATCCTCACCTGCCTCGAACCGAAGATCCTCTATCCGGACGGCTCGAGCGCCGGTCTCAACCTCACCCGCGCCTCGCTCGACGCGACGCTCAAGTACCCCTGGACGCGTCCGCGCCCGGGCGCGAAGTTCGGCTCGTACGACGACGACGCCGAGATCCTCCACTGGATCCGCGAAGGCGCACCCGAGCGCCGCAAGTGCCTCGAGGCGCAGATCATGGACTGGTCCGACGACGTCGCGTACTCGGTGCACGACCTCGAGGACGGTGTGATCGACGGTCGCATCGACCTGCGGATGCTCGACGATCCCGACGATGTCGCCGGACTCATCGAGGTGGGCATGCGCGAATTCTCGGGTCTCGACCCGGCCGAGCTCACCGAGGCGGCGAAGCGGTTGTCCTCCATGCCGGTGGTCCGCGCCGTCGGCACCTTCGACGGCACCCTCGCCTGCTCGGTCGCGCTCAAGAAGCTGACCAGCGAGCTGGTTGGCCGCTTCGCCAACGCAGCGATCCTCGGGACCCGGGAGGCGACGGAAGGCCGACGCGTCACCCGGTACGACGCCGACCTCGTGGTCCCGCCGATCGTGGTCTCGGAGGTCGCGTTGCTCAAGACGATGGCGCTGCAGTTCGTCATGTCCGACCGCGCCCACCGCACCCGCCAGGAATCGCAACGCGAACGCATCCACCGCGTCGCCGAGTGGCTACTGCGCACCGCGCCGGTCGGTCTCGACCCGTTCTTCGTCGCCGCCTGGAAGGCCGCGCCCGACGATGCTGCGAAGGTACGGGTCGTGGTCGATCAGATCGCGTCGTGCACCGAATCGCGCCTCGAACGGATCGACCGGGACAGCCTCGCCGCGCAGGCGAGCTGGGGCTGACACCGACGTTTGCGCACTTCGCGGACACAAGCACGAGTCCGGCGCCGTGCATCTGTCCGGAGGGACGCGCTTACGCGCTCGCGGGTGTGGGTTGCGCCGGACCGTCGTGCCGGGCAGTCCGCCCGGCGGCTTAGACTCGTCTCGTGGCCGGCCGTATTTCAGACAGAGACATCGCGGCCATTCGCGACCGCGTGCGCATCGAGGACATCGTCGGCGAGTACGTCGCACTCAAGCGCGGGGGCGCCGACTCGCTCAAGGGCCTGTGCCCTTTCCACGACGAGAAGTCTCCGTCTTTCCACGTGCGGCCCAATCACGGGCACTACCACTGCTTCGGCTGCGGTGAAGGCGGCGACGTCTACTCGTTCCTGCAGAAGATCGAACACGTCAGCTTCGTCGAGGCCGTCGAGCAGCTCGCCGAGCGTGTCGGCTACACACTGAACTACGAGGGTGGCGGTCCATCCGTCCAGCGCGACCGGGGCACGCGTGCCCGGCTGGTCGCGGCGAACGCGGCCGCCCAACAGTTCTACGCCGAGCAACTGCGCGCGCCCGACGCCCAGGCCGCCCGCGACTACCTGACCGAACGCAACTTCGACCAGGCAGCCGCCGAGACGTTCGGCTGCGGCTACGCACCCGCCGGCTGGGACGCGCTCACCAAGCACCTCCTCGGCCGGGGATTCGAATTCTCGGAACTCGAGGCCGCAGGACTGTCCCGGCAGGGTCGCCGCGGTCCGATCGACCGCTTCCACCGTCGACTGCTGTGGCCCATCCGCAATCTCGCGGGCGACGTCATCGGCTTCGGTGCCCGCCGTCTGTACGACGACGACCAGATCACCGCCAAGTACATGAACACACCGGAAACGGTGCTGTACAAGAAGTCTCAGGTGCTGTTCGGGCTCGACCTCGCCAAGCGCGAGATCGCCAAGTCACATCAGGCCGTGATCGTCGAGGGCTACACCGACGTCATGGCCATGCACCTGGCCGGCGTGAAGACCGCGGTCGCCGCGTGCGGCACGGCCTTCGGTGACGAACATCTCGCGCTGCTGCGTCGCCTGCTCATGGACGACAGCTTCTTCCGCGGGGAGGTCATCTACACCTTCGACGGCGACGACGCCGGTCGCGCGGCGGCGATGAAGGCGTTCGAGGGCGATCAGAAAACCGCCGCGAAGACCTACGTCGCGATCGCCCCCAAGGGCATGGACCCGTGCGAGTTGCGGCAGCAGTCGGGCGACGGTGCGGTGCGCGACCTCGTGGCCCGCCGCACCCCGATGTTCGAGTTCGTCGTGAAATCGATTCTCGCCGAACACAATCTCGACACCGTCGAAGGTCGCGTCGAGGCCCTGCGTCGATGTGTCCCCGTCGTGGGCCGGATCAAGGACCGCACGATCCGCGACAACTACGCGGTGCAACTCGCGCACTGGACGGGATGGGACGACATCCCCACCGTGCGTCGGCGTGTGCAGGAGGAGGCACGGCGAGGAGTTCGTGCACCGGAAGCCAAGGCGCGGCCCGCGACGGCCACGGCGGAGCCCGTGTCGGCCCTGCGCCGCCCTCGGCCGAATGATCCGACGCTGTGGCCGCAGCGCGACGCGCTGAAGGCCGCGCTGCAGTATCCGGGTATCGCCGGGACCGTCTTCGACTCCCTGCCGCCGGAGACCTTCACCGACCCTGCGTACGCGGCCGTGCGGCAGGCCGTCGCCGACGCCGGCGGAACTGCAGCGGGCCTCGGGGGAGCCGAGTGGGTCGACGCCGTCGGCAGGGCAGCGACCGATCCCGTCGCGCACTCGCTCGTGATGGAACTCGCCGTCGAACCCGTCCCCGCCGAAGAGGACCGGCTGCCGCGCTACATCGGTGGCGTGCTGGCCCGGCTGCAGGAGGTCTGGGTCGGCGAGCAGGTGGCCGAACTGAAGTCCAAACTGCAGCGGATTTCCCCGGCCACCGAGTCCGAGGAGTTCCACGCCCTGCTCGGCGACCTCATGGCGCTCGAACAGTACCGGCGGAGCCTGCTCGACCAGGCCATCGGTGACGGCCTGGCCGGCTGACCGTCTACTTCTTCAACTGGTCCCGCGGGATCATGATCGTGGTCGTCTCGTCGATGGGCTTCATCGGCTCGAGCTTGGGCTGAGGACTGAGCGAGTCGGCGAGCTTCTGCCGGCCCACCTCGATCGCCTTCTTCGTGACGGGGCTCGCGGCCACCGCCTTGGCCGTCTTGCTGATCTGTTCGTACCTCGCGCGACCCGCTCGGGTGCCGAGTACGTATCCCGCAGCGACCCCGACCAGCAAACCCATCAATGTGTTGTCCTTCCACCTGTGACTGCGTCGTCCCCATCCTGCCCGATGACCCCGCAGCATGCCCACAAGCAGGCGATTTGGTGCTGCGGCGGGTGGGACGCTATGGTTTTTCACGCACCGGGGGAAACCGCGGAGCACCGCAGGACAATCCCCTGTAGCTCAATTGGCAGAGCATTCGACTGTTAATCGAACGGTTGCTGGTTCGAGTCCAGCCGGGGGAGCGCCTACAGAATCCTCCCACCCGTCACGGGTGGGAGGATTCTGTGTATCCGGGGGTGCCTATGCGGCAGAACATCCACCGATGTGATCTCTGTTACTTCGTACCCGGTAGAGTGTTGCCCGCTGTGTCCGGGTAGCATTCGATCGCGCCGTGCGAGCAGTGCGGCACTGTGCGACGCATGTCGTCGCGACGGGGCGGTAGCTCAGTCGGTTAGAGCCGCGGACTCATAATCCGCTGGTCGCGGGTTCGAGCCCCGCCCGCCCCACGTCAGAGGGTGTTTTGATCCGCAAGCGCGGACCGATCCACCGCTTATTCATCCTTTAAGGCCACGATTCGGTCCAACATCTGGGCTACTTCCGTGTGGGTCTTGCCGCGAGACATGTACCGATCCATCGTCATGGAGACGTGCCGGTGACCGAGTTGGTCGGCGCCGACCCGGGGTGACAGTCCCTCTTCGTCGATCAGGGTGGCCACCGACTTCCGGAAGCTGTGCGTCGTCGTGTCCTCGACACCGAGTTCGGCGCGGACCTTGCGCCACTGCTTGCCGAAGTTGTTCGGATCGCGCAGGGTGCCGGCAGTCGACGGGAAGACCACCCCGAGCGTTCCTTGGTGGGGTTGATCGGCGCGCCGCTTGAGCATTTCCAGCGCGAACAGGGGCAGGGGAATGGTGCGGAGTCCGGCTGCGCTCTTCGCTGCCTCCACGCGTAGAAGCCCCGCTCCCTTGGCGCGGACGACCTTGCCCGTCACGGTCACCGTCCCGGCGTCCTCGTCGACGTCCTCCCATCGCAGGGCCAACAGTTCGGAGCGTCGGAGGCCGGTGGCGATGAGCAGTGTGATCGGATCGACCAGATCGTTCGCCTTGCAGTACTCGGACTCGTGGAGCGCTACGAGAAGACGCCGCAGTTCCTCGGCGGTGAGAGCACGCGCTCCTGCGGGCGGGTTCTTGGACTTGATCGGCGCGACATCCCGAACAGGATTGGTGTCCAGCGCGCCGGCGAGGACCGCGAGCCCGAGGGCGCCTTTGAGGATCGTCTTGGCCTGACGGGCCATCGTGGGTCCGTGAGCCTTGCTCATCGCGCGAATCGCGGTGTCGACTCGTCGCGCCGTAGCTTCACTCACCCGGATGCCCCCGAGCTTGGCCTCGAGCTTCCGGGCCGCGAACTTGTAGGTGTCGATGGTGGCGGCTGCCCGGCCCTCCTCCTCGAGCCGGGCGAGGTATGTCCGCACGAGCGCCACCACCGTCGTTGCAGTTGTCACCTCGTCCTCACTCGGGGTGCGTCGGGAGTCGAGGTGCTCGAGTAGTTCGTCTTCGGCGAGCTTTCCGTACTGGTCGCGCCGACCAGAGGGAGTACGACGTTCGATGATGCGTACGACGCCGTCGTCGTCTCGGAATCTGCACCGGGCGAGCCAGACGCCACCGCCCAGGTCCTTGCGCGTGATCTTGCCGTGCTGCCCGATACGAAGCGGCGGTCTACCCGGTGGCATCGCCTTCCACCTTCCGATGTTCTTCGACGAGGATTCCGCGACGTTTGGCGGTTGCGACCCAGCGGGATGCGGTCTGCTTCGTGAGTCCGTACTCGCGGGTGAGCACCGCGATGGGCTTGCGGCCGGTGGCCATGCAGAACGCATAGATCTGAGAGATGGCTTCGAGCGCGTCCTCGGTCGGTCCGTCTTTCGCGAAATCGGCCGGAGGCCAGGTGAAATCGACAGAGCTCGAAGATTTCCCGTTTGCGCCGGACTCGATGGCCTGCACGATGAGGAGCGCTTCCGCTGCGCGCTCGACCCAGCTTCCGACCGGAATCCGTCGCAGGTGATCCGAGGTGATAGGCGGTCCGTCCGTGGTTCGGACGGCGCGGATCTCGGTGCACGCGAGTCGGCCGTCGACCACGTCGATCTCCATCTCGACGTGATGCTCGAGAGGCTCGACGTCGTCCTTCGTCGACGTAGCAGCGATCCGGGCCGGCACCTGGGCGAAGAGGCGGCCGCCGTACAGGGACCATCCGGACCGTCCGGGTTCAGGGTTGTTCACGGTGAAGCTCGGCATGGAACACAGTGTGACATATCGCGGGACGTCTCGACAGGTAGTCTTGATCTTCGATTCTCATCGTGCTAATTCTGTGTGGGACAGTTCGCAAGACGTCTCACAAGGGAGTTGGAATGCACACGAGTGATGACAGATGGCTTACGCGGCAAGAAGTTGCCGACCGACTGAAAGTGCCCGTGAAGACGCTCGCCCAATGGGCGAGCCAGGGGAGAGGGCCGAGGTTCGCGCGGATCGGTCGGCACGCGCGCTACAAGCTCAGCGATTGCGTGGCGTGGGAGAACGACCAGTTCGCGGGCGGAGCGCGATGACCGCGTTCGTGAGGAACGACGCCGCCGACGGGGGAGTGGCTGCTCCGAATCCCGTCGACGGCGTATAGAACCACCGATCACCAGAAGGGCAGTTCGTCGTGACCGTACCCGACGCGTCCACGCCGCACTAGCCCTGAGGAAGCGAACTCATAGTCGAAAGTTCGCTTCCTGCAATGCAATTTCCCAGTGAGTTCGGGGAGCCGGCGAATCCTGTGAGGACCGGCTCCTCGGGCCCTGCCAGAAAGACGTGGACATGACCGACATTCGCACTACTTCCGGACGCTACGGGACCGCCCTCGATCGATTACGAGATCGCTGGCGCGAACACGGCCTGGCATGGCGGGACGGTGCCGACGCCACAGCCTCAGCACAGGCTCCCGGGCATTCGAGTGCCGACCGGTCGGTGACCTTCCGCCAGATTGCCGGCCAGGTACTCATGAACTCACATGCCGACGACAAGGCGGCCGTTCTCGATGCGATGGGACTTACTCTGTCCGATCTCTTCGACAACCCGGCCGGGACCACCTACGTGTATCGCGACGGCCGCACCGTCTTCCGGAGCTACGACGACCGGGGACGCAAGAGATTCAGTCAAGGTGGGAACACCAAGGGACGGGATCTCTTCCGGACAGAGCAGCTCGACGCCCATAGGACGGGTGTGCCGGTGTACATCGTGGAAGGCGAGAAGGATGTGCTGGCTCTGGAATCACTCGGTGCAGTGGCGGTGTCCCCGGCGATGGGTGCGGGCAAGGCCAAACTGTTCGACTGGTCGCCGCTCACCGGGCACACGGTGGTGATCGTCGCCGACGACGACGAACCCGGCCGAAAGCATGCTCTGCAGGTGTACGAGCTCCTTGAGCCGATCGCGACGGGAGTGGCGATCGTCCAGGCAGCGACCGGTAAGGATGCGGCAGACCACGTCGCGGCGGGGCACAGCCTGGACGAATTCGTGCCGGTCGACGTCGGTGGCAAGGCCGGTCGCCGGCTGAGGATCACCCGCGGCTCGGACGTGAAGCTGCAACGCGTGCGCTGGGTGATGGAGGACTGGATCCCCGCGGGTTCTCTCACACTTCTTGCGGGCCGGGAGGGATTGGGCAAGTCCACGATCGCCGCTGCACTGTGCGCGCAGATCACTCGCGGAACCCTAGAAGGGGAACTATACGGCGTGCCGCGGAACGTTCTGTACGTCCACTCGGAGGACTCGAGGGAGTTCACCGTCGCGCCGCGCCTCAAGGCAGCGGGTGCTGATATGGACCGGGTCCTGTTCGTGGATGTGGAGACCGCCCACACCGATGCCGGCGCGCTCGTACTTCCGCTCGACAATCTAGCCCTTGAACGAATCATTGCGAAGGAGCAAGTCACGTTCGTGGTCCTCGATGCAGCCACCTCGTCGATGGCTTCCGAACTGTCCGGGCGGGATGATCGGGCGGTCAGGCAGTATCTCGAACCTCTCGCGCAGCTCGCTGCCCGGCAAGGATGCGTCGTCTTCGGCCTCTGTCACTTCGGCAAGCGGGACGGTGCGGATACCGGGAAGTTGATTCTCGGATCGATCGCGTGGTCTCAGGTCGCGAGGTCGGTCCTCTCGATTGCGCAGGACAGCGACTCGGGTCGACTCGTCGTCACCAATACCAAAGCAAACCTCGCACCACGAGTGCGCTCGATGGAAGGGGAGGTCGTCTCAACGACGGTCGCGACTGAGGACGGTGACACGGAGGTGGGCGTCTTTCGGTGGCTGGGCGAGACCAGCCGTGATGCACGCGAACTGCTCAGTGGGCCAGACGAGGAGGCTGAGGAGCGCGACGAGATCACGATGGTGATCCGCGGCTACTTGATCGAGTGCGGTGGTTCGGCGCCGGCCGCGGAGGTCTTGAAGGTGACTCGTGCCGCCGGGTTGGTCGACAACGCGGTAAAGAAGGCGCGGAAGCGGGCTGGGGTCCGTACCGAGCGGCGGGGGTACGGCAAGGGGGGACAATGGGTCTGGACGATAGATGCCGCTATAGGTGCCAATGATTCCGACGCACGGGAACGGGAATCATAGGGCACCTATAGACGAACGGATAAACGGAACGATAAGGGCGAAGACCTGGTGGCAGGACCGCGCCCGTGTCAGTGCCGCAGGAGAGTCCGCGCATCATCTGCGAACCCAAGCCGTGGGACATATCCCCTCCGCACGTAGTCCGCCAGATCAAACTCCGGGGGAGTGGCTGGCTTGTCCGGAGGATCTTGGTGGCGCGGCACCGGGAGGACTAGGTGTGCGCCAGGGAAAATCTTGTTGTCGGAGACAAGCTGTACGATCTTGGTTGCACGCACGACAATAGGCAGCAGGGGGGTTCAGTGGGCGAGACGTCAGTCAATCTTGGCAATCGGACTATGTTGCCGAGGGGTGTCTCCATCTCACCTAAGGACGTCGGCGGCTACATCTCAGTCGAAGGCGGATCGTCCGCCTTCATGTTCAAGATTGCCGCTGTCACTCTGAACCCGCTCACTGGGCGGGCCAATGTGCAGACTATTCCGCTGGAAGACACGATTAGGCCGGTGGAACTCAAGTTCCCGGCTCCTCTGAAGGAACTCGCCGGAGATTCCGCGGGTTTCGATTACATGTGGGAACGGCTGACATTTCTGTTTGAGTTGGATGATCCGTGTGACTTCCCGGAAATGGTTGATCACCTAGACGAAGACCTGCGAAAGATCGCAGGCCGGTTCGTCCAAACTTGCCGCACGCTGGCTGGCTACTCGCTGCTGGACGGTAAGGGGCGGCTGAACGTATCGTTCGGACGCGACGATTGGAAAGTCTGCGCAGACCTACCTAGCCACGAGGCGTTCACTGGCTTCTCCGCCACTTTTAGGCAAGTTCACAACAACGGGGATGAGGCAAGCTTCTCAAAGGTGTTCAAGGGACTCGAAACTGCCTCTAAAGACCTTGAACCAGAAAAATCAAAGCTGGTTCGCGAGATCCTGGGCAAATGGCGCAATGCGCGTAAGCAGTTGATGAACAATATGACTGAGACGTTGATTTGCGAGCGGCTTCAGCCAGAGGGTCGAACCGATGTTCCAAAGAGCTACATGGGCGTGAAGCCGGACGAACTCATTGTGAACTTCAACTACGGGGACACGCTCCACTGGGGCAATCATCGGGATCGCTTGGCTGAGATGACCAAGGACCCAAACGACGAGACGTTCTACAAGTACTCCTGCATCAGTGCGATGATCCAGTTGACTCACTTCTACTTCGGGTTCGCTGAATTGATTGGTTCTGCGCTTGGATATGCGAGAGTCGTCGCGGAGACGTGACTATTTCCGAAAAAAGATTCGCTGCGCAAGTAGCGTAATCCTCAGTTTTGCTACGTCAAATCTAGAAATGTCTCCTGGCTCGCCAAGTTTTTTAAGACTTCCGTCATCGCCGTGTCGCTCCCAATGAACGCTATTTGTGTCCTGAAATATAAGCCGGATGATGTAATCCTCGCCGCATATCAGGCCGGGCGTCTCTTTCTGGTACTCTTTTTTTTCGTCGGACGCTACTGAATCTGCAATCGACAGAATTTCAGGCGGAGCTGGCACGGTATGAGTACCGTTCGTGCTAATTGAGCCGATCTTGCTAAATTTGACCATCGGGCGTCCTATATTGCTTGCTGTCCTCTGCTCAAGGATCATTCGCACGTCGTAAATCGGTGCGTCGGAGTGATTGTTGATGACTCCTCGTACCCCGCCGCTAAAAACGATTGCAGAAAATGTAACCAGTGACGCGTGCTTGCGCTCCTCCTTTTCCACCGTATGTCGGTACACTCTGTACGCTAGAAGGAAAGAAAATCCAGTCAGGAGCGAGCCTGCCCACTGTCCAGCCGTACCCCAAACGGACGCCTTAAACGGAAACGCCCACAGATCACCGAAGATCGCCCTCATGATGTCACCAAGCATAGGCGCAGTATTGCATGTGTGGAGCGCGAAACGATCTCCGGGTAGGGAATCCGGTCGAAAACGCCGGATCAGTAATTTAGAAGCACGGAGTCCTCGTAGAGGTTGCCGATCATTTCGCGTTGATGCTCGTCAGCTTCGCTCATGCAATAGTTTGCGCCGTCTGATAAGTCTTATTCAAGAGAGAACCATTTGAATGCCGATGAAGGTTGGTGCCACTTTATGACGCCATCCTCTGGTGTGTAGCCACGCTCGCTTCCGTGCCGCATGTCTATGACTAAAAGGTCCCCCTCGTAGATCTTCACACCATTTTTATTCTTGAGTCCGGTGTACTGCAGAAGCTTTACCTGATCTGGTTCATCTCCGTACTTTATAAGAATATCGTCGCCGACCGTACCGAAGAGTTGAACGTGGCTCAGGTATGCGGTTCGATTCAGCGGGTTGACTGCGTATACGTCAACAGTCCTCCGCAATTCTGGTACATAAGCTTTGACTCAATTTCTCGCATCTCTACAGTTTCTCCACTACTTATTTCTGCCCTCAACTATGAGGTAGCGGCACGAATTATGCAATAGGAATTTATTGCAATCGCAACTAGTTTTCCACATTCACTTCACTGCTTCCCAGGTCATTGACGTTTCGTCAAAGATGTGGCGTGGTGTTGCTGGAGGAGGTGGTCAACAAGAGGCCCTTCTGAGGTCTTTCCGCGGGCCTCACCCTTGCAGCTCTCCCCATTGATGAGGTCACCTGCGCTGGTTGACCAGGCATCGTCTATTCATCGTTTATGCATGAGAAGCATCCGGAATCGAGGAGATGGTAGTGAGTCTTATGGGAGGAAATCGGTCCTGCCCCCAGTAGGTTTTGAGGTGACTTGAGATGCCATGCGATCATGGACTGGAAATTCCGCTGGTCGCGGGTTCGAGCCCCGCCCGCCCCACATCCTTCGCTCATGGCCGCGAGATGTTCCTGCTTGTCGGAACGGTAGCGTTCGACCCCATGAGCACCCTTCGAGAAGTCGGTGAGCACGAGGCGTGGCGTTGCTGGTTGTGCGACGAGCCCGTGGACCCCGACATGTCGGTCAACGACCCGCGCGGTCCCAGCATCGACAGCATCAACACCGCCAAGAAGGGTGGCAAGGGAAAGGGCGGAGTCGAGCGACTCGCGCACCGCGCCTGCAACACCAAGAAGGGTGCCGTCAAACCCGTCGTGCCGTGGTCCGACCGGCTCTTCGTCGTCGACCCGGCGCCCATCATCGGCGTCGTCGAGCAGCTCACCCGCAAGGGTGGTCGCGTCGCCGTTGCCCGGTGTCCCGAGAAGTCGGACGCGGAGGACGCCTCCGAATGGCTCCTCGACCGCTTGTCGCGCCTCGAGCCGGGAGTGCGGTTCGATACCAGGATCGAGTCGGCCGGCGGCGGCTACCTCCTCGTGCTGACGGCCTAACCAGGGGCCGGCACCAGTCCGGGGTGATCCGATGACTCGGCGGAGACCTCGACCTCGGTGAGCACCGTTCCGTCGTCCCCCCGCAGCGTGTAGCGACCCGGCATGAGACCGGTGAACAGGAACCAACCCTCGCTCGTCGTGACGATGCTGCGGTCGATGTACTGCTCGCACACGTCCAGGCCGACCAGTCGAACCGTGGTGGACGGATGGAAGACGCCTCCGATCCGTCCGTTCGCCACCGCTCCGATCGCAGCCGGTGGATCCGGGTGGTCGCCGAGCTCGTCCGGACGCCAGGCGGGCGCGCCGTCCGGCGGCGCACACGCCGGGACCGAGGAGTGTGACGACCGGACATGCGCGACCGTCGGGTCGGTCCCGTCCCCAGGGACGGGCTGATGTGTCGTCGCCGCGACGAGCACCCCTGCTCCCAGTGCGGTGATCAACATCCATCGGGCTCTTCGGATCGTCCCCGTGTGCAGCAACGGATCCACCTCCTCTCCGTAAGAGAACTTAGGAAAGTTGTTCTCACCGAGGGTTGTTCGGAACCGATGCTTCGGTGGATCGTGACGATACCCGGGGCGGACGCGCAGGGCTATCCTCCGTCGAGGCGACAGGTAGCGGCGGAATGTAACGGTCGGGCTGTCGAAACGCCGAAATCGGTTGTTGGCACAACGATTCGGTCTAGTTTCGGATGAGGTCGGTAGTCGGAGGGGTGCATTCCGCCTCCTGTACGGCGGAACCGGTTGCATTGTTGTGTTCGGACAATGCAGGTTCGAACGGCCGATACCGGAAATAATCGCCCGGCGTTGTGCGATGTCGTCGGTGTACTCACCGGCACCGAGTTGCTCGGAGCGGATTGCGGAACGAGGGAGCACATGACGGTCGACGAGAATCCGACGACGCTCCGCCGGGCGTCCGACCTTCTGGCAGGGGTCCGCGACGGCACGGACGACGACACGCTCGCGGCAGGCGTCGTACTCGCGGCGACCCTGATCGCTCAGGTCTGGGCCAACCTGGGCGACTCGTACGAGGCGTTCTGGCACACACCTCTCAGCATCAGCATCGGCGACTACGGCATCGATCTCGACCTCGAGCACTGGGTCAACGACGCCGTCATGACGCTGTTCTTCTTCGTCGTCGGCCTCGAGGTCAAACGCGAGCTCACCATGGGAGAGCTCACCGACCGGACGCGCGCCGCGGTCCCGCTCGTGGCGGCAATCGCGGGGCTCGCGCTACCTGCGGGACTGTTTCTGCTGCTCAACCCCAGCGGGGAGGCCGCAGGAGCGTGGGGTGTGGTCGTGTCCACCGACACCGCCTTCGTGCTCGGTGCGCTCGCGCTGGTCGGACCCCGCTGCCCGGCCCGCCTGCGCGTGTTCATCCTCACGCTGGCCGTGGCCGACGACATCGGCGCCCTCGCCATCATCGCCTTCGTCTACACCGACGATCTGCAGCCGGTCTACCTGATACCTGCCGCGATCGGACTGTTGCTGATCCTGCAGTTCCGCCGGCTCGAGGTGTGGCGGGGCGTCGTCTACTTCGTCGTCGCGGCAGGGACGTGGGTGGCGTTCTACGAATCCGGTGTGCACCCGACCCTCGCCGGTGTACTGATCGCGTTGATCCTTCCCGTCTATCCGCCGCGCCGCAGCGAGGTGGAGCGCGCCGGCGAACTCACGCGGGCGTTCCGCCAGTCGCCCAACTCCGACTACGCGCGCGCCGCGCAACTCGGGGTGCTCCGCGCCGTGTCCGTGAACGAGCGGCTGCTACGGCTCTACCAGCCGTACACGGCGTTCCTCGTCGTGCCGATCTTCGCCCTCGCCAACGCGGGTGTGGTGATCTCCGCCGAGACCGTCGGCACTGCGATCCGGTCGCCGATCACGTGGGGAGTCGTCCTCGGTCTCGTGGTGGGCAAACTCGTGGGCATCACCGCGGCCACTGCCGTCTTCCCGAGCCTGCGTCCGGGCAGCCTGCCGCCGGGACTCACCCTCTCGCACGTCGGTGGGGGTGCCGCGCTCGCCGGCATCGGGTTCACGATCTCACTGTTCATCGTGGATCTGGCGATCGAATCTCCCGAAGCGGCCAACGACGCCCGAATCGGCGTCCTTCTCGCGGCTGTTCTCGCCACGGCGCTGGGCTGGGCTTTGTTCCGGCTGTCCGACCGCCTGAATCCGCCGCAGGGATCTGCCGGGCTCGTGCTGCTGCGTCCGGTGGATCCGAACCGCGACCACATACGGGGACCGGTCGACGCTCCGCTCACACTCGTCGAGTACGGAGACTTCGAGTGCCCGTTCTGCAGCAAGGCCACCGGCAGCATCCGCGACGTGCGCGAGCACTTCGGCGACGACCTGCGGTACGTCTTCCGGCACCTTCCCCTCGATGAACACCACCCGCACGCCCGGTTCGCCGCCGAAGCGGCCGAGGCTGCGGCGGCGCAGGGACGATTCTGGGACATGCACGACCACCTGTTCGCCCACAGCGACGCTCTGTCCCGCGACGAGATCTACGAACACGCCCAGCAGTTGGGTCTCGATATGGACAGGTTCGACGAGGACCTTCGCCTGGGGCGGTATCGTCACCGTGTCGAGGACGACGATCTCGACGCCGAGACCAGCGACGTCTTCGGAACGCCCACCTTCTACCTCGGCGCCACCGGATCGGACCTCGCCCGGCACACCGGCCCGTTCGACGCGGCGACGTTGATCCGCAGGCTCGAAAAGGTGCGCGAGAGGTGATGCGATTCGGGTGGATCCGACCCCGGAAAGCGGGGGCGGATCCACCCAAGTCGTGACGGCTTCTACCGGATGGTGGGTCCGGCCTCCGCGGATCCGGTCGGTAACAGGCCGGCCAAGCTGGCGAGGAGCGTTTCCCAGCGGCATTCCGCGGAGATCGACGCGAAGCGGCACCCGGAGTAGTCCTCCGTGGGGAGCGTAGGTGTGCCGGGATCTGCGTACGCCGTGGCCGGCACTGCAAAGGCAGGGCCCCGGAAAGGTCGATTCGCAATGCCCTGAACTGGGGTTTTATGGGTGAGAGGCTGGTGGCATGAGGGTGTGACCCACAGGTTTGGATGGAGGTTGGCACTGGTGGTGACCGCGACGATCGCTGGCGGTCGGCGGCGGCGGCGAGACGGCGTTGCAGCCGCGCGCGTGTCGGGTTCTCGGCCAGGCGAGCACGGGCGGCGGCGACGCGCGCAAGCGGCGCGGTCGAGGCGTTGGCCCGCGCGCGGGGTGCAGCGCGGTCCGGGCTCGGGTCTACACATCAGCGGCCGCTTGCGCGGCGACCGTGTCGATCAGGGTGGCCAGGGCGCGGCCGAGCCGGTCGACGCGCGCAGCGTCGGGGGTGCCGGGGTCGGTGAGGTAGACGTCGCGGCGCAACTCGATCATCACCGACGTCACGCGCTTGTCGTGGCCGTAGTGGCGCAGCGGCACGTAACTTCCTGCGTAAGGGGTGTTCTCGGCGATCTCGTCGATCTCGGGCAGGGGCGCGAATGCGCCACGGGTCACCTCGATCAGCCGATCCGGGGTGTGGATCGGGTCGGTGCCGATGCACAGCGCGGGGCGCGCGGCGGTGTGGTCCTCGAACCCGGACGGTGTTGCCGGGTACGAGTGCAGGTCGATGATCACCGCGCGCCCACACGCGCGCAGACGATCCTCGACCGCGGCGGTGACCGCGTCCGCGTAGGGACGAAAATAACCGTCGAGCAGATCGGTGGTGCGCGGGTAGGGCTCGGTGCGCAGCGGCAGCCCGGGGCAGGTGCGGGTGTAGACCGCGCCCCGGCCGAACGCGGCGGCCGACTCGCTCGCGTCGGCGAACCGTTCGGGGTCGATCACCAGGCGTGAGAGCGTGTTGACCACGGTCGTCGGCCTGATCCTGGTGTGGCGCAGTGCTGCCGCTGCGATGCCGTCGGTGGCGGCGTCGGTTGATTCGTCGAGTTCGGCGGCCAGCTCGACATCGTTCAGAAGCAGATCCGCGCGCACCTCGGGCGGGATGACGCGCGAGGCGTGCGGGACGTGGATGAGCACCGGAGACCGACTGTCTCCCGGTGTGACGAGCGCTGAACTGGGCACGTGCACTTTCCCTTCTTGGTCTCACGGCGTCTTCGGGCACGACACACAGAACCCGAGACGCGAATTATCCTCGAGAAAGGCCGGATTCACCAAGGGGCGGATGTCGGTCAAGCATCGTGCGGATTGCGAGTGCGCACTGCCGGCTACCACGCGGACCCAGATCAGAAACGCGACCTCGATCCGGGTGGAGGTGGAACAGCCGGTTCGCTCGACCGCCTGCCGCGCCACCATCGACGATCCCGCGACGGTGGCGGCGACGAACTCGGCAGGAATACAACCCTGAGCACGATCGACCGCGCCTTGCCCACAGTGTTCGATACCGGGACCGCACCATCGAGATCGTCGTCCATATGAAATCGCGAGACCTTCGAATTGGCCCGGTTGTCACTCCAGTCAGCAACTGCGGCAACCTAGTTCAGCTGCCGAGCCCCCTTCTCCTCAGGCCGGTTCCTGTCGCGCACGTTCCAGGAGAACGAGCGCCGCCGATCGTAGTTCTTCGACCGCGGCCGGCGTGCCCACCAGTCCGTCACCCGAGAGATCCGCGACGGCCAGTGGAACATGGCGGCATGCGTCGTCGACGATGGCAGCTCCCGTGTACGTCAGGACCGTTTTGAGCGACGCGTGAGCACCCGCCGCTTTGGTGGCGTTCGCCGACACGTTGATCCAGGCTGTGGGCTTGCCGACGATCTCCATTCCGCCGACGGTCCAGTCCAGCAGATTCTTGAAGGAGCCGGGAAGAGCTCCGGCGTACTCGGGGGTGCAAATCAAGACCGCGGTGCTGTCTTCGATGCGCTTGCGCAGACGCGCGACGACTTCCGGCACCGCTGTGGCCTCGACGTCGGGGGTGAAGTGGGGCAGCGCGCCCATTTCGTTGTACACGGTGACGTCCACATCGGCGGCCAATTGGGTGGCTACCGTACGGATCGCCGAGCTGTTGATCGATCCTTCGCGCAATGACCCGGAAACGAGCAGGATCTGTGGGCTGGTCACTGGACACCATGCTTTCTACGGATTCTTCGGAGATGTGAACCTGACGGGGATCGAGGGTGACGGCCGGGGGTCGACTCAGGAAATGTCATGCACTTACCTCGGCGAGCTCGCCCTCGTCGGTGAGCATGTCCGACTTTCGGATGGTGGCGAAGGCGACCAGCGCACCGAGAGCACAAAGGATGCCACACGCGATCATCACCCAGGAGAGTCCGCTCGCGAACCAGGACCGCGCCGAATCGACCACGTCGGCCGGCACACCGGCGAGATCACCGCTGGCCACCGCCTTGCCGAGCTCGCCGGTGCCCGCAGCGTCGATCACCTTGTGCTGGAACAGTGCGCCGAAGACCGCGATGCCGAAAACGACTCCGACCTGTTGGAAGGTCTCGCCGACACCAGATGCCAGGCCGGCTTGCTCAGGTGTGACGACACCCACCGTGACCACGCTTCTGGGCGGATTGAACATGCCCATGCCGATGCCCATGACGATCAGTCCCGGCAACAATCGGACCCACCCCGAGCCGGTGCCCGCAAGCGCCAGTAGCGTCAGGCCCGCTGCGATGAGCAAGATGGCGGTGCCCAACAGCGCTCCCGGAGCCACTCGCGGCAGGATCTGCCCGGTGACCGCGGCCACCACGAACAGCACCAGCGTGAGCGGCAGAAGAACCAGACCAGCCTGCAGCGCCGACAGACCCAGCACGTTCTGGAGATACGAGACGATCAGGAACAGTCCGGCGAGGCTGGTTGCATTCGACAGAAACGTGGCGGTGAGCAGGCCGGAGAATGTCCGATTGCGGAACAGGGCGAGGTCGAGCATCCCTGTGTCGGGATGGCGTTCACTGATGAGGAAGAGTGCGATCAACAACGCTCCGAGTACCAGGGCTGTCAGCACCTCGGTCGACGCCCAACCAAGACGTTCGCTCTCGATGATGCCGAACGTGAGGGCGCCGAGTCCGCCGGCGGATGTCGCCAGTCCAAACAGGTGCGGGCGTCGCGCATTGGGGGACAATACATCCCGTGCCCGACCGAAGCCGACCAAGAGCAGAATCACCCCGATCGGCACGTTCACGAGGAAGACCCATCGCCAGTTCACGGTGGCCAGCAGGCCACCCACCACCGGCCCGAGGGCCAGCGCGAGGCCCGTCACTCCACCGAAGATTCCGAATGCCTTCGCACGATCAACGCCGCTGAACTCCTGCGCGATAAGTGCAGGGCTCACCGCGAAGAGCACGGCGGCCCCGATGCCCTGGACCACCCGCGACACCTCCAGCACCACAAGGCCCGGAGCGAGTCCGGCGGCGAGCGAACCGGCGGTGAAGAGCACCAAGCCGATTATGAACAGGGTACGGCGACCGTACCGGTCGGCGAGTGATCCGCCGGCGAGTAGAAACGCGGCCAGCGGCAGCGTGTAGGCGGCGATGATCCATTGCTGGTCGGCAAGGTCGGCGGAGAACTCTCGGCGGATCATCGGCAAGGTGACATTGATGACCGTTACGTCGAGCATCAACATGAACGTCGCCACGCAGGCCAGCAGAAGTGCCCACCTCCGGAACGATTGGTTGGCGGTCTCTGTGCGCATCGGGATCTGATTCCTTCTCATTGATTTCAGGTCTGTGCAGAGCATTGCAGCGGCAGCCGGGCCGCGTCCCCAAGCGGCGGCAGCGCCTGCGTCGAGTCCGCGAGGGTCCGGTTCACCATGCGACAGGCACCGAGCAGGCGCCGTAGAGCACCATGTCGTCGCGGAACGTCAGGGAGGCAATCTCGCCGGTCAATTGCATCTCAGGAAGTCGTTCCGCCATGACAGTGAAGACCTCGGAGAGTTCGACACGGGCCATCGTCAGACCGATGCACTTGTGGAAGCCGTGACCGAATGCGATGTGCGAACCGAGTTGTGGCCGGGAGATGTCGAAACGGTCTGCGTCTTCGAAAACGTTGGTGTCGCGGTTCGCGGCATTCAGCATGACGAGCACGCCGTCGCCGGCCCGGATCGCCTGTCCCCCGATTACCCTGTCCTCCGTCGCGGCCCGCGGTAGACCAGCGTGGTTGATGGACAGGTAGCGCAGCATCTCTTCGACCGTCTGCGCGGCGCGCTTCGGATCGTCGACGAGAGACCGAAGTTGATCGGGGTGCGTGAGCAGAAGCAACGCTCCGAGACCGATCGTCTGCGCCATCGTGTCGTAGCCGGACAGGACCAGCAACGCGGCCAACCCGATGAGTTCGCCCTCAGTGATAGTGCCGGTGCGCTCGTGTTCGATGAGCCGGCCGAACAGATCGTCCTTGACATGCTTCTTCTTCCGACGCACGAGATCTCCGAAGTAGGCCATCAGGTCGCGCACGGCGACCGCAGCCTCGTCGGGCGGCGTGGACCGATCGAGGATCGTGTCCGTGAGACCGATGAACGTCCCCTGGTCTTCGACGGGGACGTCGAGCAGCTCGCAGATCATGGTGGACGCCACAGGAAATGCGATGTCGGTGACGATGTCGCCTCGCCGATCCTCTGACGCCATCATCTTGTCGAGGGCCTCGTTGATGACTTCGTTGACTCGTGGACGCAACTGCTCCATTCGTCCGATGACGAACTCTCTCGTCACCAGACGCCGCAGCCGAGTGTGATCGGGCTGGTCGAACATCAGGAAATACCCAGGAGGAGGGGTGATGCCCCCTGAGATGTATGAGGGGTACCCCGAAGTTCGGGGGTCCGAGCTGAACGAACGGTCAGTGAGCACCGTGCGGCAGTCGTCGTGGTGAGCGACAAGCCAGGCCGGGCCCGACGGCGTCTGCACCAAAGGCACTCGCGATGTCGCGGCGAGCTCGCGGTACGCCGGGGGCGGGTCGAGTGGCCGCTGCCGATCACGCGGCATGGGGAAGGTCGCCGTGACTGTCATCGAGCGTTCTCACTTTCGGTGAAGGGAGAGGCGCCGCTCCGATCGGGCGGCGGGGGAAGAAACCCGGTCCTGACGAAGTAGTCGAGATAGGTGAACATGACTTCGCGGGTCAACAACAGTTGTCGCACATCGCTTCCGGCCAGCGCGGCCACGAGATTGTCGTCGACGAACCGTGGTGAGTTGCCCGCCAGACCGATCTCCAATCCGGGTGCGTCGGGCGAGAACAGCGGCAAGTAAGGCACCAGATCGTTGTCTTCTCCTCTGTCGGCGGCCGCCAGCAGCCGGGCGTACCACTCGGCGTAGTCGAGAGATTCCAGGTCGTACCCGTAGGCGAGCAGGTGGTCGAGGACGTCGTCCATCATCACCGGGGCGGTGCCGAGCACGTGATAGGTCTGCGGTTCTCGTGCGTCCAGCGCAATATGCGCGACGACGCGAGCGAAGTAGTCGATCGGCACCATCTCGACCTGCAGGTCGTAACGCATCGCGCAGCCCAGGCCGACCCAGCCACGGATGAGGTGATTGATGAACGTTTCCGTCGAGCACGCCCCCGTGGACTGCGCTCCGACCAGCGCTCCGGGCCGGAAGACGGTCACTCGCATACCGCGCTCACGCGCTTGATGCATGAGCTGATCCGAAACCCACTTCGTCTGGCGGTAGCCGCCGAGCACTCCGTCGAGGTCGTCATTCGCCTGCTCATGCCACACCGAAGTTCCCGGCTTGGTGGGCAGCGACCCGGTGGAACCGACATAGTGCACCGGTGTGTTGCCGCCGGTTCTCGCCAGCCGCAGCACTTCCAGCGTGCCGAGAACGTTGGTGACCTTCACCTCCGAATAGGAAGTGGTCCACCGAGAATCGGCGGCGTTGTGGATGATCACGTCGGAATCGGCCGCGGCTCGCGCGTAATCGTCGGGGCGCATACCCAGGTAGGGCCGCGACACGTCCCCCGGAACACCCGCGATGCGATCTTCGTCGCCCGGCCGATTCAGCTCGTATTCGGCGAGATTGGCGACCACGCGCTGCACGACGTCGGCCGGCCGCGCACCGCGGGCCAGCACGGTGACGGTGGCCGAGCTGCGGTCGAGCAGTTCCCGGAGCAGGAACGCCCCCGTGTACCCGGTACCCCCGGTCAGCAGCACGTTACGACTCTCGCGTGAGATGTCACGGTCGAACTCCGGCTTGATGTCGTCAGGCAACTGTGCGTCTGTGCGCATGGTGTGCTCGTCGGCGTAATGCAGCGGCCGGACGATCGTTGTGCTCGGTGTGGTGCCCGACAGTTCCGCAGAAAGGCTTCGGATGGTGGGGGCGGCGATGAACTTGCGCACATCGACACGCTGCCCGGTGACGAGCTTCACCCGCGCCGCCATCTGCATCATGCTCAAGGAGCTGCCTCCCAGTTCGCTGAACGGCGTGTCGATGTCGACATCTTCCGCACCGAGTCCCAGGATTTCGTTCCAGACGGTTGCCACCGTGCGCTCGAGTTCGGTGCGCGGCGACACGTGTTCGATCTTCGCTGCGACCGGCGCAGTGATCGGCGCCGGAAGTCGCGATCGATCGGTCTTGCCGTTCGGCAAGCGTGGAAATTCTTCCAGCACAACATATTTGCTCGGAACCACACCGGGCGGAAGCAGGGTTGCGATGTGCTGCCGCACATCATTGATCAGCTTCGTGTTGCCGACTGTGCCGGTCGGCATGGTGCTCACCGCTGTCGTGTTCACGCCTCTCCTTTCGGACCGAATCGCAAGTCCAATCTCTGCAGCGAGTCCTCGTGGGGAACCAGCTCGACAGTGCGGCCCTCGCCAGCGGCCAGTGCTTCGAGGTCGGTGAGATCGGGATCGACGGCCCACGACTGCGACCACGCCGTGCGCTCGAGATCCCACACCGTCTGGCCCGGCGACGCGGTCGGCAGCTCAGCCGCCGTTGCCGCCACCCACGCAAGTTTCGGATTCGGCACGCCGATCACCGTGACCGCGTCGTCGAACCGCTCCAGCGTCTGCCGGAGCGAGCCTGTCGCAGACCACCCGACCGAATGTCTCAGTTCCTCACTCCGGCAAGACTTCCGCACGACCACGTCGTATCGGAACAACGACATCTCATTGCACGCGGCGGTCCGCTTCACCCGAAACTCGACGTCGACGCCGGCTTGTTCGGCCCACATCCGGAAGAAGCGCGGCGCGACACAGAGCTCCGACTCTCGCTCCCGTCTTTGAGCGACACGGGACCGCACATCGTCCACGGCGTCCAACGGCGCCGCCCGGCTCAGCTCCACGTCCAGGTAGAAGAGTTCGAGGTCCTCGAAGCTCCGCACGTCGCCGACGAAAACCGCTCCGGCGGCGTCGATGAGCTCGACGGCACGGTCCAGGACAGACGCCAGGTAGTCGATTGACGGGAAGTACTGGATGACCGAGTTGAGCACGACCACGTCCCGCGAACCGGCCACGAGATCCTGCAGAGCTGTGGCGTCGCCGTGCCGCAGTTCCACTTCGACTCCCGGCAACGTGTGTTTCGACGCCGCCTCGATCGCCGCGACAGAGATATCGACGCCCAGGTAGGACTCGGCCGCGCCTGCCAGACCCCGCATGATGAGACCGGTGCCGACTCCGATTTCCAGCACCCGACGGTGCGGCGTTTCGCAGATCCGCCCGACGGTGTGCCGCACCCATTCGTCCATCTCAGCCGAGGGGATCAGCTGATCGGTGTAGCTGCTCGTCCATCCCGCGTACGGGTTGTCCTCGGCGTCGGTGTAGGCACCGTCCCACAACTGGGACCAGCTGTCGGTGACTGCCGAAGCGTCGGCCGCAGCGTCGACGTGCGGCAGCAGGTAGGCGACGAGCTCGGAATCGCGGAGCACGACCGCTGCCTCGGCTACGCCGGGATACCGTGACAGGGCTCCTTCGATCTCGTCGAGCTCGACGCGCTGACCGTGCACTTTCACCTGCCGGTCGAGGCGACCAACCACCTGGACCTTGCCGTCGTGTGTGAGGCAGGCGAGGTCGCCGGTTCGGTACAGTCGCTGCCCGCCGGTCTCACAGAACCGATTCTGTGTCAGCTCCGGGCGGCGTAGATAGCCGGGGCTGACACCTTCGCCGCCAATCCAGAGTTCCCCGACCACGCCGGTCGGCACCGGGTATCCGTCGGTGGACAGAACGGTCAGTGTGGTGTTTGCAATCGGTCGCCCTACAGAGACGAGTCCGGTGGGGTCGACCGTCCGTACCTCTTCGAATGCCGACCAGATGGTGGTCTCGGTCGGCCCGTACATGTTGTAGACCCGAGTCCGTGGCAATGTGCGGACGAGTTCGGCAGCGAGACCGCTCGGGAACTGTTCACCGCCGACGAGCAGCGACCGCAGGTTCGCCATCGCAGCCATACCAGCCTTGTCTTGCACGATCACCGACATCACAGATGGCGTCGCCTGGAACATCGTCACTCCGTAACGGCGACAGAGCTCGGTGAGTGAATGCCCGGTCCGCTCGACATCACGCCGATGGAGGCTGAACAGCTCGTGCAGACGGTCCAGCCCGGAAATCACATCCTGGCGCGGCACTCCAAAGTCGATGAGCGCGGCCACTTCGTCGACACCTGCGTCTTGGATGCGCCGGACCAACTCGATACGCGTTTCGGGGGCGCCGAACAGCCCGGCGTCCTGGTAGTAGCGGTCGATCGCGATATCGATGACGGCGTCGAGGTAGTCCTCGGCGTCCTCCTGGGGGAACTCCTGTCCGGTGCTGGCGAACATGGTGCGCCACAGCTCGCCAGCGCCCCGCAGGTAGTTCCTGAACGGTTCGCGCGCCGCGGACCGAGCCTCCTCGTCAGTTGCGCCGAGATACGTGTGCAGCATCAGGGTGACCGTGCCCGGACCGTCATGACCCGCTTCGGCCCTCACAGACCGATACAGTCTGATCCGCTCGGTCAGCGTATCGAGGTCCTGGCCGAACAGATGCGTCAGAATATTCACCCCGCGGCGACCGGCGTCGATGAAGGTGGCCTCCGTGCCCACCGTCGTCAGCCACAGTTCCGGGAGCGGCTGGACGGGGCGCGGATAAGTGACCAGTTCGACCTCCTCTCCACTGCCGCCTGTCCGGGTGCTCGGCTCGCCTCGCCACAGCCTCGAGAACTCGTCGATCCGGTCCGCGAAAACCGTCTTGCGGTCGCCGAACTCGGATGGTGCGAGCGCGAAGTCGTTGGAGTTCCACCCCGGCGCGAACGCCAGTCCGATCCGCCCGCCGGAAAGCTGGTCGACGACCGCCCACTCTTCGGCCAGTCGGAGCGGATCGTGCAACGGCGCGACCACACTGCCGCTGCGAAGGTGGACGTTCGAGGTGATCGTCGCGAGCGCCGCCGAAGTGAGCGCCGGATTCGGGTACAAACCACCGAACGGATCGAAGTGTCGTTCCGGCGTCCACACAGCCCGGAAGCCGTGAGTGTCGGCGAAGCGTGCGGCATCGAGAAGCAGCCGGTAGCCCTCACTCGCAGCCGCCGCATCCGATGCGCCACCAGCGAAGAAGAACAGGCTGACGTCCAGCGGGGAACGCCGTGTCGCGGTCGAATCGTCCGAGGTGATGTGCTGTGCGATCTGATCGTCGGCAACCACTACGTGCGCACCGGTAGTCAACGGCCACAACAACTCGAGGACCGAGATGTCGAAAGACAAGCTCGTCGCCGCGAGCATCACGTCGTCCGGCGCGCAACCGATCGCCCCGTCCATCGCTGCAAGGAAGTTCGCCAAGTTGCGGTGCGTGATCTGCACGCCCTTCGGGATGCCGGTCGATCCCGAGGTGTAGATCACATAGGCGGTATCGGCAAGTTCCACTCGGGTCCGCGCCACGTCGTGGCCGGCGTCCAGGTCGAGGTCGTTCGGCCGCAACGCCGCGACGCCGACGAGGAAGTCCGGATTCGCGTCGGTGACCACCGCGCGTGGCGCAGCATCGTCCACGATCGTCGCGAGCCGCGCCACCGGATATCCCGGGTCCAACGGGATGTAGTAGCCGCCGGCCTTGAACACGCCCAGAATCGCGGCGACGAGATGCCGGCCACGAGGCAGATGGACGGCCACAGCATCGCCCTGCCGGACGCCGATCCGCAACAACCCCTCGGCGTATCGGTCGGACCATCTCGCCAGTTCAGCGTAGGTCCACGATCCGTCACGATGACTCACCGCAAGCGCGGCGGGATGGAGCCGGATGCTCTCTTCGATGCGGCTCAGCACGGTTCCCGACGGAGTCACACGGATCGTCGGGCCCGTGAGCTCGGTGATCTCATCCGCATCGAGCAGGTCGATGGACCGCACAGGCACAGCACTGTCCACCGTGGTCAGGGCCTCCAGCGCACGCTCGTGCAATGCTGCCAGGCGAGACAGTTCGTCGGCGGAGAAGACCCCGAGGTTTCCATCAATCCAGCCGCTGCACTCGGCGTCGTCGGTGAACAAGAAGTCCACCGCGGCAGGAAAATTCGTGTCGGCTACAGCCCAGACATCGTTCATCCGAACTGGCACGTCCTGGTAGTCTGCGCGCCGGAAATCCATGAAGTTGACGTAGGTCGGCAGGTCGCCCAGGTGGATGTCGCCGCGCAGATCCCGCTCCAGAATCCCGAACGGGACGTACCGGTGCGGCACGACACGTGCATCCCACTTGCGCAGTTCGGCAAACAGCTCGCTCACCGACCGATCGTGTGTCTGCACGTGCAGAGGAAGGGTGTTGAGGAAGACTCCGATCAGCCGGTCGGCGTCTGCGGTTTCGGGCCGTGCATTCGCGATCACTCCGGTCAGGACGTCGTTCTGTCCGCTTGCGACCGCCACCGCAAGGACATGCGCCGCGACGAAGACCGTTCGTAACGAGACTCCGTGCCGGGACGCAAGTTTCTGGATCCCCTCGGACGTGACCGCCGAGATCGCGATCGGAAACCGCGCGATCTCGTTGCGGACATCGGTTTCGGCAACCGGGCGCCGTCCGAAGATCTGTGGGAGACGCGCATCGTGCAGTTCAGCGCTCCAGAACTCCCGCGATGTGGGCTCGATCGAACGCTGCCGTTCGAGCGCAACGTAATCGGCGAAAGTCGTGACCGGCGCCGATGGCAGCACGTCGTCGCCGAATGCGGCGACGATTTCTTCGATCAGGAGGACATCGCTCCAGCCGTCGAGCACGACGTGGTGCTCGACAGCCGTCAACTGGAATCCGCGGGGGCCCAACGGATGCACTGCGAACCGTATCAGCGGAGGACGTTCCAGATCGAAGTCGGCCGAGCGTGCTTCGTCGACGAACGCGTCGAGCCGCCTGCAGACCTCTTCCTCGTCGAAATCCTCGAGGTCGCGGATCTCGTCGATCGGGATGTCGACCGTCGCATGCACCAACTGGAGCGGTTCGCTGTACGACGTCAGATCGACGGAGATTCGCAGCTGTGGATGCCGTTCGAAGACCAGGTCGCAGGACCGCCGCAACCGCTCGGCGTCGTATTGCTGCGGCACTGCGACGCTGGTGACGACCCGATAGACCGTCGAGCTCTGATCCTTCGCGAACTGGTACAGGATGCCCTGCTGCATCGACGTCAGTGGATACGCATCGACGACCGCATCGGGCAGTCGCTCACGATCGGCGGGTGAGACAAGGCTGAACGGAGCGACGGCATCCGGAGCCGCACTGCATCCCAGACGGGGGGCGAGCGCGGCAGGAGTCGGGTGCGTATACAGGTCCTCGATCGCGAAGGTGAGGTTCAGCTCGTCCTCGACGACCGACCGCAGCCGGACTGCGCGCATCGAATCGCCGCCGAGCGCGAAGAAGTTGTCGTCGGGTCCGACGAAGGTGCATGCCAGCACCGCGGAGAAGGCACGCTGAACGCCGGCTGCCCGCCCGTTCCCAGAAGCCGCTGGGATACATTCCGACTGCTCGATCGCGCTCGCTTGCAACCCTGCTGTGTCTCGTTTTCCGTTCGGCAGCACGGGGATTGCGTCAATTGCGATCCAGCGCACCGGAATCATGTAGTCGGGCAGATCGCGCCTCAGCTCCTCGCGCAGATCTGTGAACGGCCGCGACGCGCCGGCCACGAAAGCGATCAGCCGGTCGTTCGCGGGGCCAGGCTCCGGAATAACCGCGACATCGATGTCTCCGGCGGTTTGCTGGATCTGCGCCTCGATTTCGCCAAGCTCGACGCGATGGCCACGGATCTTCACCTGGTGGTCGCTACGGCCCAGATACTCGAGCACACCGTCTTCGGTCCACCTCACGATGTCCCCGGTGCGGTACGTACGTTCGCCGAGTTCGCCGCCCTGCACGAACTTCTCACTATTCAGTTCCGGTCGCCCGAGGTATCCGTCGGCGAGCTGGATCCCGTGGATGCACAGTTCGCCGGGGACACCGACCGGCACCAGGCGCAACCGCTCGTCCACCACGCTGATCCGGGTGTTGGCGACCGGTCGTCCGATCGGAACGTTGCCCTGCACCACCTCGTCACGGCCGCATGTCCACGCCGTGACGTCGATGGCAGCCTCGGTGGGACCGTACAGGTTGTGCAGCCGCACACCCGGCAGCCGATTCAAGAGTGTTTCGACGGTGCCGGGGCGTAGAGCCTCCCCTGACGAAAAGACGTGACGGAGAGCTCGAGGCGCCCGCCGTGTCTCCCGAAGGAATGCGTCGAGCATCGTCGGCACGAAGTGGGCGACGGTAATTTCTTCGGAGTCGATCACCGCCGCAAGTGCCCGGGGATCCCGCTCGTGTCCGGCCGGCAGGCAGTGCAGACGCGCACCGGTGATGACTGGCAGCACCGTTTCCCACAGCGCCACATCGAATGCCGGATTGGTCTTCTGTAAGTAGACGTCGGTCTGATCGAGTCCGTAGTCCTCCTTCATCCATTGCAGCCGGTTCCACAACGCCGCGTGCGATACGACAACGCCCTTGGGTCGGCCGGTGGAGCCGGAGGTGTAGACGAGGTATGCGGGCGATTCGCGCTGGGGAGGTCCAGGCAGATCGTCGCCGCCGTCGACGGCGAGCAAATCCTGGTAGCTGATTCCCGGTACGTCACCCGTGACCGCCCGGTGGTCGCCGTCGGAGAGAACAAGCGCCGGAGAACTATCCGCCACAACGTATTCGAGGCGGCCGGACGGTCCGGACGGGTCGAGCGGCAGATAGACCGCACCGAGCCGCATGATACCGAGAACCGCGCACACCTGGCGAGCGCTGCGCGGCATCAGCACACCGACCACATCGCCTGGCTTCACACCCGATTCATGCAATGCTCCGGCAACCGCGCGTACCGTGTCGGCGACCTCTCGCCGGGTCATCTGGCCGCCTTCCCCGGACAGTGCCACGGTGTCGGGGTCGAGGCCGGTCACCTGGTCCAGCGCCCCGGCGAGCGGCTGCTCCTGCGGAAACGTGCGGTCGGTGGCGTTGAATGACCTCAGGAGTTCGATCTCCGACTCCGGCAGAATATCCAGTCCGGCGACGGTGCTGTCGGCGCTGACGTCGCCTGCCGACCGCAGCAGACGGGCGATGCGGGCGGCGTGCCGGGCCACAGCGTCGCCGCCCTGGGTCCGGCCGTCGCTCACGACATGAGCACGCACGTCACCGTCCAGCCGGTACAGGTCGACGGCCAGATCACGTACCGGCCCCGTCGAAATCTGCTCGATCCGGCCGGTCGCCTCGCCCAGCGAGATGGCATTGCTGAACGACATGACGTTCAGCACCACATTCGGCCGTCGCACAGACGGATCGGTCTGCCTGGTACGCCGCAGGATCGTCTCCCCGCGTACTTTCTGGTGCTCGAGAAGATGACGGATGCGCTCGTCGACGTGCTGGATGACGTCGACGAAGCGGTCGTCCAGGCCGATCTCCAGAAAGAGCGGAAGTTCGTTGGAGAACATGGCCGGGAGTGCACGCTGACGAGGAGTATGCCGACCGCGAGTGGGGAATCCGACAACCACGTTGTCAGAATCGGTAATACGCCGCAGGTAGCAGGCGATCAGAGCCGTCAGCACCGTCGACCAGCGTGCCCCGAACCTGGACGCACATTCGTCGGTGGGTGCCGCGGGGGTCACCGCTGCGGCTCCGCGCCGACCGGCCGGACCCGCCCCTGAGGGTAGTTCGACGGTCCACGGACGTCCGGTCACGAATTCTGCCCACACGTCCTCATTCGCAGCGAAGGCTGCTGCGAGATCGCGTTCGTCTGCGACGAGATCGGCGTGCATGTGCGTCGACAGGCCCGCGGACGTACCCCCGGAGTCGTTTTCGTTGTACAGCTCGGCGATTCGGTTCCAGAGGAGCACCTGCCCGAAGCCGTCGCACAGCAGATGGTGGTAGCGCATGTAGAAGACCGACCGGTTGTCGGACATCGTGTAGAACACGAACTCCGCAGCGACCTCTTTGGTGAGATCCACCGGTGAAGCGGACCGGGCGGTCATTTCCTGCATTGCAGTGCGCTCAGCGTCCTCGGCACCGGTGAGATCGATGTGGGCGAGTGTCGGCGCTTCTCCGGCGACCAAGTGCGGGTTTTCAACGTCTCCGGCGATGGTCATCCACAGGTTCGACGCTTCCGCGACGGCTGCGTCGAATGCTCGCTCGAACTTCGGAAAGTCGATGGCGCCCTCGATGTCGAGGTAGCCGGCACAGATGAACTCCGCACTCTCGGGGGCCATCTGTTGAGCGGTCCACAATTCGCGTTGCGCAGCAAGCAAAGGCTGCCCGGTTTGTACTGCAGTCATTTCTCCGTGATTCCTGTCGCCGGCGCCGTCAGGCGGAAAGGTCTGCGCTGATGGACGCGACGATCGGAAGCAACTCGCGTGTGCTCTGGACGCCTCCGCGTTCAGCGATAGGTGTCAGCATCTGCAGCACCGTCGACGGTATTCGCATCACTCGTCGGGCGCGCAGGACACACTCGATGAGATCGTCGGTGAGCCAGTTCGCCACCCGGTCGGCAACCTCTTCCGACTCGCCGGTCTCGGTGAGCTGCTGAAGGACCACGACACCGAAGAAGCAGCGGGTGAAGAGCTCGCCCCGAGCCTCGATCACCGCTTCGTCGCCACGGCGGGGCAGGTCCTTTTCGAACACCTCTGCCAGTGCAGAGACCAGCGCGACAAACTCCCGGCCACCGGCGAGATCAGTGGTCAGAACACTTCGGTCGATGTACGAGAAGGAGGTGTTCTCCAGCTTGCCGAGCGGCTGTTGACTCAGGAGGTAGGAAACGCCGACGTCTCCTGACGACATCTGCATTTCGGCATCGTCGTGGCCGCGGAGATAGGCCGAGAAAGCGCTAGCGGCCCGCACGGACTGCATCATGTTGACGTACCGCGTGCCTTCGAGACGGGGAAGCCACTCGACGTACTGGGCCATAATCCGGAACAGCGATTCGGATTCGAAGGCGCGAGCGGAGATGGCTTCACCGAGATCCCGGATCACTTCCACCGCCTTGAGGGTGACGAGCGATTTCGCCACCGAGGTCATCAGCCGGAACGACCTGTCCGCAGAACTGGCGCGCTCGAGACTCTGAATCGTCGCTTCGTTGAATGCATTCAGAGCCACAATCCGAATCCCAGCATCGTTCAGGATCCGGCGGATCTGCCCGAACTCTATGACCTGTGAGCCGAACAGCGATCGAGTCGAGGTGTGTTGCACGGTTTCGGCCAGTGCCCGCCGAGCCATCCCCACTGAAGCGGTCGCCAAGTTGAACTTCCCGACGTTGAGGGTGTTGACCGCATCGGCGAACGCCTGACCGCCGGCAGTGATCATGTCTTGCGGTCCGAATGCGTATCCCTCGAGGCGGAACTGGGTCACGCGCATCTGCTCCGGGACCGCATTGCGTTCGACGATGTAGCCGCGCTGTCGCGCGTCGGCCCGAAAGAACGCGTAACCGCCCTCAGCGCCATCGTCGTAACGCGCGAAAGTGGTGACCAGCTGAGAACTCTCGGCGTTGCCCGAGTAATCTTTCTGGGCCTCGGCGATATAGCCGTGCCGCGCAGGCCGCACGACTGAACGGGTATGCCTCCAGTCCGCACCCGCGGCCCGCTCCGACATCGCGAACGCCCCGAAGACTCCTCGTTCGAAACCCTCGCGGTACACGTCACGAACCTGCAGGTTGTCGGACATCCACACCGGCAGTGCAGCCAGCGAGGACACGTGCCACATCAGCCATTCGGTGAATCCGTGCGCGGCCAGCTGGTCCCAGCAACGCGCCGCGGGGTCCAACCGAGCAATTCCGGCTGCGCAGAGGGGATCAGAGTGCGTGCGAGAAGCTTCGAATCCCGAACGAACTCAATGAAATCGGCAGGGGTGGCCCGCACAGCCTCCTGTCGTGTTGTGACGTTCGCTCCCCGGTCACGGAACCACTCCCGGACTTCGGTCTCGACTCCGGAGTCATAGGAAATCCCTACCATCGTGGTCATACATCCCCCCCAATTCAGCTGCATCCGTAACACTTCGGCAACTCGAGACCGCATGAATGCCTGGCCACACTCGAACTCGAGGCCCAGCCCGACAATCAAACCGAGATCCCGGTTTGATTTACGATTCTTGCATGGTTGCTCGAAACGGAACCTGCCGAAGTGCTCGATCCCAACGGGGATTGCGCCGCGCCGTGTTCGGGTCCAACGGGAGTTTCGCCGCAGCCTGATCGCCGCCGAAATTGTCCTGTTCCTTCGCCTCTTCGGGTTGGTTGATCCATTCGACTTCGGGCAACGCTAGGGTCGACGAGGGCTCGGCGGCCCGAACCTTTCCGGAGCTCACCGTGGCGAACCGCGTCATCGAAGCCGCACACGCACACCGCTCACCCCGCAGCAGGGCGACTGTCTCGACCTTCGTGGACGATTTGTGTTGTGCATCGATCGAATCCTCATCGGCACCCCGGCCGAACCGGTCACCGAGCGGATCCCCACTCCGCAGCTCCCACCGGAAAGAGCAGGACTCGAGGTCGCCACCGCGGTGCCGATGCGGCCCGGCCGTGCCGTAGCCGTACGCGAATTCGCACGACAGATGGGCCGCTCCCCCAGGCACGGTCTCCTCGCAGCGCCGAGACGGCTTCGTCGATGCCCGGAACGCGGTCGCGGGGACGGAATTGTTCCGGCAGGTCGCCGAGCCGGCGTGTTTACCTGACACCACTCCCCATCCTGGATCAAGCGAGCCCGATACGACCGTTGCGACTCGGCGTCGATACAGTGAGACACGAATCCGGTTGGACACTCACCGATTCCGCAGGTTTCAATGCTGCCCCCGACCGTAAGAACCGCGCGGTTCGCAACCACAGAAGGCCTTCGACGAACGGGATGTGGGCCTGGATCACATCGCCTTCGGTTGTACGGCAGGTGATCTGGTGAAATGGCGCGATCGGCTCGACAGTTTGGGAATCGCACACGGAGACATCAAGGAGGCCGATACGGCTCGGGACTCCCCCTCCGCGACCCGGACAACATCGCGCTCGAATTCTTCGCGCCACCGAGTTGATCGCATCGTCCGGCCGAGCGGGCACGTCGTGTCGCTCCGCCTCAGCCCCAGGGTCCCGGAAAGGTTGACTCGACAATGCCCTGACCTGGGATTTGATGAGTGTGGGGCTGGTGATGGGAGGGTGTGCCCCACAGGCTTGGATGGAGGTTGCGACACCAACCCAGCCGAACCCGAGGTCACACCCGTATGCCATCTTCCCCCACCCCTTCGTCGACCGCGCATCCGACACGACACGAGCGATTGTTGTCGGCGTTCGAGACGGTCCCGGACCCCCGAGACCGGCGTGGAGTGCGCTACCGACTTGCCGGGGTCCTTGCTCTCGCGGTGACCGCCACCATTGCCGGCTGCCGGTCGTTCGCGGCGATCGGCCAGTGGGCTGCCGAGGCGACGGTCGAGGTGTTGACGTCATTCGGGTTCACCGATGCAGCAGCTCCGGACGAGTCGACGCTGCGGAAACTGTTCGCCCGCATCGACGCCGACGCCCTCGACACCGCACTCGGTGTATGGATGTGGACCCGCACCGTCGTCACAGGTCAGCGGAGGGTGATCGCGATCGACGGAAAGACCCTTCGCGGCGCACGACGCCGCGCAGACGACACCGCCGCACCGCACCTGGTGGCCGCGTTCGACCACGGCGCCGCCACGGTCCTCGGGCAGGTCTGCGTGAAGGAGAAGAGCAACGAGATCCCGGCCGCGCGAACACTGCTGGCCCGATTCGACCTCGCGGGCGCGGTGGTGACGATGGACGCCATGCACACCCAAACCGACACCGCCACCCTGATCACCGGCGCCGGCGGCGACTACGTGTTCACGGTGAAGAAGAACACCCCCACCCTGCACAGGGAGTTGAAAGCGTTGCCGTGGAGAGATGTCCCCGCCACCAGGGTCACGACGACCGGACGGGATCGGCGGATCACCCGCACGATCAAGGTCACTGCCGTCCCCGGATGGATCGACTTCCCCGGCGCCGCTCAGGTCGCGCAGATCCGCCGCACCGTCACGAAGAAGGGGCGCAAGACCGTCGAGGTCGTCTACCTGGTCACCTCCGCCGACCACCTCGCCGCACCGCCCGCGGTGCTCGCGACGTGGGTGCAGGGACATTGGGGCATCGAGAACCGTCTGCACTGGGTGCGGGATGTGACGTTCGCCGAGGATTCGTCGCAGGTTCGCACCGGGCAGGCCCCGAGGATCATGGCGACCTGCCGTAGCCTCGCGATCGGCCTGCTTCGCCTCGCCGGCTGGGACAACATCGCCGCCGGGTTACGGCATCACGCCAGGCATCCCGATCACGCACTCATGCTGGCCTTGACCTGAGGAAACCCGACCTTTCCGGGGCCCTGACTGCAAAGGCGATTGCGGCACAACCGAGCACGCCCGCGGCGAATCGCTTCATGAAATCCTCGAATCTCTCGTACGAACCTTCGGGGAAATCATTCCCCGGTGGGTCGTACCCCGCCATTCGAGACGAGCGGTTCGAGCCCGTCGAGGACGCGCTGCAGCCCGAACTCCCATGCGTGGTGCGGGCTGTAGGCGGCGTTCATCTCTGCTCCGGCCGCCGCTCCCACCCGCTGTGCGAGGGGATGGTCGTCACCGAGATAGTGCGCGAGTCGCTCGTTCCATCGCGCCCAGGCCTCGCCCATGTCGGCGGCGTGCGGATCAGGTCGTCGGGCTCGGGCCGCACCCCGCACGAAGTCCGCGACGAACGTGAGCGCGGCGTCGCGATCGATGTCGCCGAGGGGCGTGCCGTCGAAGGCGTGGAGTTCGTGGTCGTACTTCGCGATCGTGCCGGGGCCGAGGGCCGTGCGCTGATCGTCGACGTCCAGCAGCCACCAGTGTGCGGCGTAGTGCTCGAGTTCGGATTCGGCGACCTGCCGTACCCGATCCCGCCACGACGGGGACTCGTAGGGCGGCCGGGGTTGCCGGGCGTGGACCCGATCGACCATGAGGACGAGGAGGTCGTCGCGCGACCCGACATGGGTGTAGAGGGCCATGGCGGAGACGCCCAGATCGGTCGCGAGGCGACGGATCGTCACCGCGTCGAGGCCCACCGCGTCGGCGACGGTTACCGCAGCGTCCACCGCGGATGTGGTGGTGATCTTGGCTTTCGGCCCGCGGGAACCACCGGTCGGCGCGTCGGGATGCTCGCGCCACAGCAGGTCGATCAGATCGCGCGCCATAAATGCCTCCCGAAAACTCGCTCTCGGGAGTACTCTATACGCCGTACAAGGTTTCTGCTCTGGGGGAGGTCCTATGAAAATCAAGTCCACAGCACTGTCGCTCAACGTCGCCGACACTGCCGCATCGGCAGATTTCGCGATCCGGCACTTCGGTTTCACCGAGGAGATGTCGGCGGACGGATTCGTCTCGTTGACTCACCCGGACGCAGGATTCAACATCGTGTTCCTGCGTACCGGGCTGTCGACCTTCAAGCCGGAATCCGTCGCCGGCCCGGCCGGTCAGGGCATGCTCATCGCCTTCGTCGTCGACGACGTCGACACCGAGTTCGCGCGCATCGCGGAAGCCGGTGCGACGGTCGTGACCAAGCCGGAGACCGAGCCGTGGGGTGAACGGTACTGCCAGTTCGCCGATCCGAACGGGATCATCTGGCAACTCGTCCACTGGGTCTCGGAACCGGCCTGACCATGCGAAGTCTCAGTCGAGGCAGAATTCGTTGCCCTCGGGGTCGGCCATGACGATGTGGCCGGCCCCGAACGGCGGCGCCGGGTCGTGACGCTCCAGGCGCGTGGCCCCGCGTGCGACGAGCCGTTCGGCCTCGGCTTCCAGGGCGGCCATGCGCTCGGCGCCGTCGAGTCCGGGCGCGGCACGCACGTCCAGATGCATCCGGTTCTTGGCCTGCTTGCCCTCGGGCACCTTCTGGAAGAACAGTCGGGGCCCTGCCTCGTCCGGGTCGACGATGCCCGACGCGTCGTTGCGTCGTTCGAGTGGCACCCCCATCGCGTCGAGCGCGTCGTCCCACGACACGAAATTGCCGGGCGGCTTCTGGAGTTCGTAGCCGAGGGCGTCCGCCCAGAAGTCCGCGAGAGCCGCGGGATCGGCGCAGTCGAACGTGATCTGGATGTCGCGGGCCATGTCAGCTCGCCTCCTGTCGGGCGCGGGTACGGGTGTGCAGGTAGTGGTCCCTCAGAAGACAGACCTCGGACAGATGATGGATGAGTTCGCGGTGGATGTGCAGGACCAGCGCGCCCATCGGGTACTCGGCGTACGGTCCTTCGGCTTCACCGCACGGTCGGGCGAGTCCGTCTTCCCCGAGAGACTCGACGCCCGCAATCCACGTGGCGAGTTCGGCATCGAGCTGGGCGAGGGCCTCGTCCGCGGTCGCTGCGTACTCGAACGACATGTAGTCGGTGGCTGTGCGTCCGAAATGGCTCGCGTTGCGCATCGCCAGCACGCCGACGATCACATGCCCGAGCCGCCACGCAATGGTCGTGATGGGCGGCGGATCCGGTTCGGGGACCGCGAAATCGATGGTCATCGCCCCGGCGCCTCCCAGTAGGGGAGCGGTGCCCGTCCCGCGCGGCCGAACACTCCAGCAGTCGAGTGCGGGCTCGAAGAAGTATTCGTCGTCGGTGAGGCCGTCGAGGCGACGGCGAACCGGATAGTCGAGTTGCTGTCGCAGTAGGTGGTTCCAGTCGAGTTCTGTCATGGCTCCAGGTTGGCGCATATTCCGGACAGCTTCGGTCCGTGATCCGTGCGACTATCGTCGTGTGACCGTCGAGTCGACCACCGAACGGGTTCTGAGGGTGCTTGCGCTGTTGCAGAGTCGCCCCTCGTGGACCGCTGACGAACTGGCTGCGGAACTCGGCGTGACCGATCGCTCGGTGCGCCGCGACGTCGATCGGCTGCGCGCCCTCGGCTATCCCGTCCGCGCGACCCCCGGTGTCGGCGGTGGTTATCAGCTCGGTGCCGGCACGAGACTGCCGCCGCTGCTCCTGCACGACGACGAAGCGATCGCCACGGCGGTGTCGCTGCGACTGGCGTCGGGCAGCACCATCGCCGGTGCCGCCGAGGCGGCCCTGCGCGCACTGGCAAAGCTCGATCAGGTGATGCCGCCGCGTCTGCGCGCGGAGGTGCGGGCGATCTACGGGGCCACCGAGACCGTCGTCGGCGCGGGCACCGAGATCGACGCCGACACGCTGCTGGCGTTGGCCCGCGCGTGCCGCGACGCGACCCGTGTGCGGTTCCGGTACACCACCCGGCAGGAGGCGGACGACGAGCGCACCGTCGAACCGGTGCGGATGGTCGCTGCCGGACAGCGCTGGTACCTCATGGCATGGGACGTCGATCGCGACGACTGGCGCACCTTCCGGCTCGACCGGATGCGCGACGTGTCCCTCACGACCTGGCGGTTCCGGCCGCGGCAGCATCCCGATCCGGTGTCGTACGTCCAGCGGTCCGTGACGGAGTCGCCCTACCGGTACATCGCGCGGATCCGCCTGCGGGCGGACGCCGGCCAGGTGCGCGACATGGTGCCGCCGCAGGTCGGGCGGGTCGAGGACGACGAGGACGGGTGGTGCGTGCTCGTCGTCGGCGCGGACGACCCGGACTGGGTCGTGATGCACGTCGCGCGAATGGGTTTCGAGGCGGTCGTCCTCGAGCCACCGGAACTTCGGGCGGCCGCGGACCGGCTCGCGACGCACCTCGCCGCGATCGCCTCCCGCTCCGATCGGTGACGGGTCCTCGCGCACGCGACCTGCGGCATGGTTGTGTGGCGTGGTGACGGCGAAGTGGCTCCGGCTCGGATCGGACGTTCTCGGGTGGGCGGCAACCGCGACAGGCGCGGTCGGTCTCGCGCTCCACTTCGGTAGGTGGTCGGCCCAATCCTTGGTGCTCGCAGCGTCCGGCGCGTCGTATCTGATGGCCGGTGCGGTGATCGGGCTGATCGCCTTTGCCGTCCGTCGACGCCTATTCGGGGCCCTCGTTGCGGGTGCGATTGCTGCGACTGCGGTCTGGACCCAGGCGCCTCTCCACGTCGCGACGGCTGCGGCCGGTGCGGGTCCCGATATCACCGTGATGCACGCGAACATTCTGTTCGACAGGGGTGCCGATCCCGAGGTCGTCGTGTCCCGGGTCCGGGACCGCGACGTCGACCTGCTCACGGTGAACGAACTCACCTCTGCGGGGGTCGATGGACTCACCCGTGCCGGTCTCGACGAGCTGTTACCCCATCGGTATCTCGTCCCCGGAGAGTTGGCGTCGGGAACGGGGATCTGGAGCCGATTTCCGCTGTCGGACACCGTCGAGCACGACGGATTCGTCTTCCGTCAACTCTCTGCGCTCGCGGACGTACCGGGAGCGGGACCGGTCGCGGTCCACGCGTTCCACCCGGTCCCACCGGTGTTCGACGCGCAGGACTGGGCTGCCGAACTGTCACGGTTGCAGGACATCCTCGATCGATCTCCGGCCGACGTCCCCGCAGTCGTGGGTGGCGATTTCAACGCCACCTACGACCATGCGCAGTTCCGCGCGTTGCTCTCGGGGCGTTTCGCCGATGCCGCGGAGCAGGCGGGAGCGGGGGCGGTGCGTACCTATCCGACCGACAAACCCGGCCCGCCGCTGGTGGCGATCGATCACATCCTCGTCGGGAACGGGACGGCCGTCGCGTTCGACTCCGACGACCTTCCCAGGGCGGATCACCGTTCGGTGGTCGCCCGGATCCGGTTGGACCCCGGCGAGTGACGCCTCGGGATCAGGCCCCCCGCGAGCGAAGCCTTGCGATCAGGCCCCCCGCGAGCGAAGCCTCGCGATCAGGCCCCCCGCGAGCGAAGCCTCGCGATCAGGCCTCAGCGCCCATCGACTCGGCGAGGATCGGCCACGCCTTGCGCGGGTCGTCCTCCCAGTAACCCCACGAATGCGTTCCGTCGGCATCGAGTTCGGCCGTGACCGGGATGTCGAGCGCTTCGAGCCGGTCCACCAGCTGGCGCGTGCAGGCATTCGTGGCGGCCTCGATCGCTCCGCCTGCGACGATCTGCGTGGCGAACGATTCACCCGCCGCGCGTTCCTGACCGGGGACGTCGTACGTGCCGGGCAGACCGTTGCGGCTCGACAGGTACAAGGCCTTGCCGCGCAAGCCTTCCGCATTGAGGTAGACGTCGTGCTCGGTCCAGCGCGGACCCGTCGGCCGGACCCCACATGCTCTCGACGTCGCCCTTGCCGCGGCGCTCGACGACGAGCCTCACGTACAGCTGACCGACCGGATCACTGGTGCGCACGCATCCGCTGAGGGATGCGACGCCGGAGTACAGGTCGCCGCTCCGGATCGCGAGGTCCAGCGCGGAGCCGGCACTCATGGACATCCCGATGATCGACTGCTTGCCCTCGGTGTCGAGCAGTTCGACGACGGGCGGCAGTTCCTCGAGGAGGAAGGTCTGCCACTGGTTGCGACCGAGAACCGGATCGTCGAGATCCCAGTCGGTGAAGTAGCTGAAGTTGCCGGTGGCGGGGATGACCACGTTGACATTCTTGTCCGAGAAGAACTCGGCGATGTCGCTGCTCTCCATCCACCCGGTGCCGTCGATCACCCCGACACCCGCGCCGCCGAGGGCGTAGACGACCGGCCGCGGCTCGCGCGGATCGGCCGGACGCAGGACGTCCAGGGGGATCACGGTATCCACGGCCGGGGAATAGACGCGGACCGTCCAGTGCTGGTCGGTCACCTCGTCGACGCCCTCGACGTAGGCGGTGGCGGGCTCGGCGTCGGGTTGCTCGGGATCGGCGTGCGCGGTGGCGGTGCCGAACACGAGCGACGAGAGGCCTGCGAGACCGACCGCAAGGCTGCGGAAGCCACGACGGGACACGACGGATCGACGCACGGATGAACGCCTCGACTCGAAGTGATGCCGAGAGTCGTCCCCCGCGTTCGACTCGCTGAGCTGGACAGTACCTTCCTCCGGTTGCGAAAAGTGCCTCGGGGTGCTGTGATTCCGGCCTCGCGGTGTCCCTGGGACGAGTTCGGCCACCGCACTTGGGATCTCGTGCGGCGACCGAACTTTCGTGCGGTTACGTGGTGCTCGGAGTGACAGGATCGATGCGGCTGCGGTGCCGGGGCACCGTGGACTTGGGCGAGGCCAACCTTCGGCTCGCCCGGAATCTGCCGCTCGCCGGCCGGACCGCGCAGCTGCAACACCAGTTCGTGGACCTGGCGGATGCCGGAGACGTCGACGGGTTCACCGTTGACGATGAGACCACCCGTCGGTGTTCGCAGGGAGGGATCCGCCGATCGCGGTGGCTCCCTCGACGCCCTCGGGGCCGATGCCGACGCCCTCGGGGCTGGTGCCGACGCCCTCGAAGGCGGCCTTGGCTGCGTAGACGGTGGGGGAGACGTCCTCCTCGACCGACGCCCACGTCACACGGACCTCGTACGCGCCGTAGGTGCGCGTGCGAATCGCGTTGGAGCGCAGGTAGACCGGCGTTTCGGTAGTGTGCTTCGACACCAGATCGCCGCGGCACATGATCACCGCTGCGGCAGCCTCGTCCGGCGCGCAGAACATCTTCGCCGTGAGCGGGTAGTTGAGCATCGGCGACGACAGAATGTCGTCGATGTTGAACTCCGTGCGGCGGAAGGCATTCGGGTTGAGGCCGCCGTTGCGGTAGTTCTTCGCCGCGACCCGTGCGAGCGTCTTGTGCGAGATGTTGTGGTCGATGGCGTAGCGGTTCGCCTTCATGCCGAAGAACTTGGTGGTGACGAACTGTCCGTTCTCGGCGTACCAGGCGGGCAGACCGAGCATGGCGGGATCGGCGGTGAAGCGGACGTCGCGCACGTGTTGAACACGTTGGTGAAGGGAATGCCGGTTGGCGCCGAATCTACCGAACGGGTGAAGGCCCACCCCGATGATGGCAACGTCGTTCACGATGTCGGGAACTCCTCGATGGGATGTGTGCGGATCAGATCGGCACGAAGCCCTGCGTGGTCCATGCCACGAGCGTGCCGCGACGCGGCAGCAGCAGCTCCGAGAAGTTTGCCCCGCTGCACCGGGGGGCAACGCGGCTGGGTGGGCCATGTGGTCGCGGAGCAGTCGTCGCAGCGGCTGCCGATGAGCTGCGGGTTCTCTGCCGGCCACGTGGATACGTCGGGCGCGAGCGCCTTCGTCGTCATGGTTCGTCCTCCGTTGTCCGATGCCGATGCGGCGGCCCTCGCCGCGGTCGAACATGAGGATCACGCTCAGAAACGGCGCCTCCGGCGGGGCGGAGGCTTGCGCCGGCCCGGCCTCGAGTGGCGCCGGTGCTCCTCCGGGGTCTGGGCACCCGTGCGGTATTCGTCGAGCACCTTCCGCATCGCAGCGATCGCGCGCTCCCGGGTGCGCGGGTCGTCGATCTCGAGCAGCTGGTCGCGCAGACCGGTAGCGAACTCGGCGTACTCGTTCTGCCAGTCGCGGCCGACGTGCACCGGCGCCGGGGGTGCGACCGTGGCGATGTGCTCGGGCGGACCGCCCGCCACGAGCCGGTATCGGGCGCCGATCTCCGGGACGACCACGTTCAGTCCGGCATCGAGGTCGTGCAGCGCCGCCGTGAAGGCGGCGAGCGCATCGGGTTCTCCGTGGTCGAGGAAGACTGCACCGGAGATCGGCGCGCGTTGCCCGACCCATTGCACCAACTCGCCGCGATCGGCGTGCGCGGAGTAGCTGTCGATCCGCCGGATCCGTGCCCGGACATCGATGTCCTCACCCGAGATCCGGACCTTCGAGGCACCCTCGAGGATCACCCTGCCGAGCGTGCCTTGCGCCTGATAGCCGACGAAGAGCACCGTCGAGTCGGGGCGGGCGAGGTTGTTCCGCAGGTGGTGCCGAACCCGTCCCGCCTCGCACATCCCGGAGGCCGCGATGATGATCGCGCGATCGTAGCTGTCGATCCGCATCGATTCCTCGGCTTCGGTGGTGTACCGGATGCCCGGATGGCGGAAGACGTTCCGGCCGTCGAGATCCTCGAGTTCTCCGGCATGTGCGGCGAAGACGTCGGTCGCGCGGATCGCCAGCGGGGAGTCGACGAAGACCGGCACCCCCGGAATACGCTCGTCATCGAGCAGATATCCGATGTCGAGCAACAACTCCTGGGTGCGTTCGAGCGCGAACGACGGCACGATCAGGTTGCCGCCCCGCCCGAGCGCCTCGTTCACCTCCCGGGCGAGGAGGTCGCGGCGCTCGGCGATCGTGAGTCGAGGGCGTGAGCGGTCCCCGTAGGTGGATTCGCAGACGACGTAGTCGAGTCCGGTCGGACCTTCCGGATCGGCGTGGAAGGCCTTCTGTTCCGGCCCCAGATCCCCCGAGAACAACATCCGCACACCGCCGGCCTCGATCTCCGCCGAGGCCGATCCCAGGATGTGTCCGGCATTCCACAGGCGGACCCGGAAACCGGGCGCCGGTTCGAACCACTCCTCGAGCGGTATCGGCCGGGCGCGCGAGGCGGCGAGCCGGGCGTCCTCCTCGATGTAGATCGGGTGGAATTCGGCGCGGTTCGCGCGGTCGCGTCGCCGATTGCGGCGCTGGGCCTCGAACTCCTGGATGCGAGCCGAGTCGGCAAGCATGAACGAGAGCAATTCCGCTGTGGGGGCCGTGCAGAAGATCGGGCCGTCGAAGCCGCGGGCGACGAGCTTGGGGAGCAGGCCGCAATGGTCGATGTGGGCGTGGGTGAGGATCACGGCGTCGACCGACTCCGGGGGGAACGCGAACTCTGCGACGTTCAGGTTCTCGAGGCTGCGGGAGCCCTGGAACAGTCCGCAGTCGATCAGGATCCGCGCGTCGCCGAGTTCGACCGTCGCGCACGAACCGGTGACGGTTCTCGCCGCCCCGTGGAAAGTGAGTTCCGGATTGTCGGACACGGCATCTCCTCGGACGCTCGGGCGGTGGTGACCCGCGGGACTGCCTCTCACCGTATCGAGCGCGGGTGTCCCACCGGACCGGGAAAGCATGTAGAACCTGTTCCAATTCTGTGCGATTGTGGCTATCGTCACGTGCACAACCGGCAATGCGATGGAGGGCGAGCCAGATGAAGACCAAGGGTGCAGTGCTGTGGGGCATCGACGAACCGTGGTCCGTCGAGGAGATCGACCTCGGCGATCCCGTCGCGGGCGAAGTGCAGATCCGCATGGAAGCCGCCGGCATGTGCCATTCCGACCATCACATCGTCACGGGCGCAACCCCGATGCCGTCCTTCCCCGCCATGGGTGGTCACGAGGGCTCGGGCGTGATCACCAAGGTCGGTGAGGGTGTGGTGGGTCTCGAGGTGGGCGACCACGTCGTGCTGTCCTTCATCCCTGCGTGCGGACGGTGTCCGTCCTGTTCCTCGGGGCACTCGAATCTGTGCGACCTCGGGGCGGGACTGCTCGGCGGCCAGGCGATCTCCGACGGCACCTACCGCATTCAGGCCCGCGGCGAGAACGTGATCGCGATGTGCCTCCTCGGCACCTTCTCGCCGTACATGACGGTCAACCAGAGCCAGGTCGTCAAGATCGACAAGGACGTACCCTTCGAGCTCGCGGCGCTGGTCGGCTGCGGCGTGCCCACCGGCTGGGGTTCGGCGACGAACATCGCCGAGGTCAAGGCCGGCGACTCGGTCGCCATCATCGGCGTCGGCGGTGTCGGCATGAGCGCTCTGCAGGGCGCCGTCGCCTCGGGTGCGCGCCACGTGTTCGCGATCGACCCGGAGCCGTGGAAGCGGGAGCAGGCGCTCAAGTTCGGTGCCACCCACACCTACGCCTCCATCGAGGAGGCCATCGTGCCCATCATGGAGATCACGTGGGGCCGCATGTGCCACTCGACGATCATCACCGTGGGCGAGATGAAGGGCGAGCTGGTCGATCCGGCACTGACACTCACGGCCAAGGGCGGCCGGTGCGTCGTCACGGCGATGGGCTACATGTCCGACATGGACGTCAAGCTCAACTCGTTCCTGCTCTCGATGCTGCAGAAGGACCTCAAGGGCAACATCTTCGGTGGCTGCAACGCGCGGGTGGACATCCCCAACCTGCTCGACCTGTACAAGTCCGGTCAACTGAACCTGGCCGACATGGTCACGCGTACCTACACCCTCGAGCAGATCAACGACGGATACCGGGACATGCTCGAGGGCAGGAACATCCGCGGCGTCATCCGCTACACCGAAGCCGACTGGTGACCGGTACCGACCGGTGACCCCGCGCCGCCGGGGCGTCTCGTAGGCTGATCGCGTGCACAGCCTCGATCTGCTCAGCGACTGGCCTGTCGACCGTTCCGCCGCCGCGGTGGTGACCCGCGACGGCGGAACGGTCGCGTCCAGGGGAGACCTCGACGAGGTCTTCCCACTCGCATCCGTGACGAAGCCGCTCGTGGCGTACGCCGCGCTGGTGGCCGTCGAGGAGGGCGCGATCGAGCTCGACCAGCCCGCGGGCCCCGCGGGGTCGACGGTGCGCCACCTGCTCGCCCACGCCTCCGGTCTGGCGTTCGGTGAGCGCACCGTGCAGACCGAACCCGAACGGAAGCGGATCTACTCGAGTGCGGGCTTCGAAGTGCTTGCCGAACTCGTCGAGACGGAAACCGGTATCGAGTTCCCGGAATACCTCCGGCAAGCGGTCTTCGAGCCGCTCGGCATGCCGTCCTCGTCCCTGCCGGGGCCGGCGGGTCACGGGGCGCAGTCGTCGGTCGCCGATCTCGCGTTGTTCGCGCGCGAGCTGCTCGACCCCGTGCTGGTCTCGCGCGAAACCCTCACCGAGGCGACCAGCGTGCAGTTTCCGGGTCTGAACGGACTCGTGCCCGGCTACGGGATGTTCAAGCCCAACGACTGGGGCCTCGGATTCGAGATCCGCGGTGAGAAGAATCCGCATTGGACCGCCACCGGTAATTCACCGCGTACTTTCGGTCATTTCGGTCAATCGGGCACATTCATTTGGGTAGATCCCGAAATTTCCGTCGCCGCTGTGGTACTTACTGATCGTGCGTTCGGAGACTGGGCCAAACCGCTCTGGCCTGCCCTCGGAGACGCGATCATCACCGAATTCACATGAACCTCTCTGGTTCGCTGGCGAAACACACGCCACACGGGCACACTTGTACGCAGCCTGCATGGAGAAGCCTTGGTCGACGAAGGTCGTTGGGGAAGACGTCCTGGTCGAACCGGAGGTGAATGTATGCGCGCATCCAACCAATTCGCGGATGCCACGGCGGGGGTGATCTATGTCCACTCCTCACCGGCGGCGGTGTGCCCGCACATCGAATGGGCACTGGCCGACATCCTCGACTGCCGGCCCGATCTCTCGTGGACGGGCCAGCCCGCCGCACCGGGGCTGCTGCGCACCTGCGTCGACTGGGTCGGGCCCGTGGGCACGGCCGCGCGACTGGCCGACGTGCTGCGGTCGTGGCCGATGCTCCGCTTCGAGATCACCGAGAATCCCAGCGAGGGCGTCGACGGCGAACGTTTCAGCTACGCCCCCCGACTGGGTCTGTGGCGCGGGTGCACCAGCGCCAACGGCGACATCGTCGTCGGAGAGATGCGTCTGCGCGCCATGCTGTCCTCCGCCGATGTCACAAGCGAACTGCACCGCGCCCTCGGAACGGCATGGGACGAAGAGCTCGAGCCGTACCGCAGCGGCGACGAAGGCGCTCAGGTGACGTGGCTCCGCCGGGACGTCGGCTGACCGCGGTCCGCCGCCCCGGCGACGCGACCGGAACGCACCCCACATCTTCCTGATACGAGAACACCGGCACCGCTCCGAGGAGCGGTGCCGGTGTTCTCGTGCTGTGTCCGGATCAGAGCGGAATATTCTTGTGCCGTCCGCGAACCGCGGGTGCGGCGGCGAGCGCGGCGGCCAGGGTGCTGCGCGTGGTGGCGGGATCGATCATCTCGTCGACCACACCGATGGCCATCGCACGACCGACGCCACCGGCGATCGCCTCGTGTTCGGCGGCGAGACGGTCGTGCAGCGCCTCACGCTCTTCCTCGGGAGCCGCGGCGAGGGCCTTCTTGTGGAGGATGCCCACAGCGGCCTTCGCGCCCATCACGGCCACCTCGGACTCCGGCCACGCGTAGACGGCGGTGGCCCCGAGCGCCCGGGAGTTCATCGCGATGTACGCGCCGCCGTAGATCTTGCGCGTCACCAGCGTGACACGGGGAACCTTCGCCTCGGCGAACGCGTGGAGCAACTTGGCGCCGCGTCGCACGACACCCTCCCACTCCTGGCTCACACCGGGAAGGTAACCGGGAACGTCGACGATGACGACGAGCGGAACACCGAAGGCGTTGCACATCCGCACGAAACGCGCTGACTTCTCGGCGCTCTCGGAGTTGAGGCAGCCGCCGAGGCGCAGCGGGTTGTTGGCGATGACCCCGACCGTGCGGCCGCCGAGACGGCCGAAGCCGGTGACGATGCTGCGGGCCCAGCCGGCCTGCAGTTCCTCGAAGGAGGACTCGCCGTCGACGTTGTCGAGCAACTGGTGGACGATCGGCCGCACGTCGTATGCGCGTCGCGGCGACGCGGGCATCAGCGCCCGCAGGTCGGTGTCGCCGAGTGTCGCTGCGACGACGTCGAATTCGCCCTGATCGGCCAGCATCGACACCAGGCGGCGGGCCCGGTGCAGGGCGTCGGCCTCGTCGTGCGCGGCGATGTGCGCGACACCGGACTTCTTGGTGTGCGTGTCGGGGCCGCCGAGCGACTCCATGTCGACCTGCTCACCGGTGACGCTGCGGACCACGTCCGGTCCGGTGACGAAGACACGGCCCTCGGGGGCCATGATGACGATGTCGGTCAGGGCCGGGCCGTAGGCGGCACCGCCGGCCGCGAAGCCGAGAACGACGGAGATCTGGGGGATCAGACCGGACGCGCGGACCATGGCCTCGAAGACCAGGCCGACGGCGTGGAGGGCTTCGACGCCCTCGGCCAGACGCGCGCCACCGGAGTGGAAGATGCCGACCACGGGGATCTCGTGGTCGATGGCGTGGTCGATGGCGGAGACGATGTGCTTGCATCCCTCGACGCCCATGGCTCCGCCCATGACGGTGGCATCGGAGCAGTATGCGACGGTGCGGATGCCGTCGACCTCGCCGACGGCGGCGAGGACGCCCGACTTGTCGCGGGTGTGCAGCAGTTCCAGGCTGCCCGGGTCGAACAGTTTCTCGAGACGGGCCAACGGATCTCTCGGGTCCACCGTCGTCTCACGCGGGGTGGCTGGATCCAGGATGGTCATCGGGTGCTCCTCGGGCAGACGCGGTGGTGGTGGGCTGCGGTGGAGGCTCCGGGTGGAGCCTCCACCGCATGGGGCGCAGCGGCGTCGACGGTCAGGCGCGACCGAATGCGAGCGCCACGTTGTGCCCACCGAAACCGAACGAGTTGTTCAGCGCGAAATCGATCCGGCCGGAACGTGGTTCGCCCTTGACCACGTCGAGATCGATCTCTGGATCCTGGTTCTCGAGATTCAGCGTGGGCGGGATGACCCCGTCACGCAGAGCCAGGACCGTGAGTACTGCTTCGAGTGCACCCACCGCACCGATCGAATGACCGAGCGCGGACTTGGGGGCGTAGATCGCGGCGTGGTTGCCCACGGCCGCGTTGATGGCCTTGGCTTCGGCCACGTCGCCGATCGGGGTGGCCGTCGCGTGCGCGTTGACGTGCCCGATGTCGGCCTTGGTGAGCCCGGCGGTCTCGATCGCTCGCCGCATGGCCCGAGCCGCTCCCGTACCTTCCGGATCGGGGGCGACGATGTGGTAACCGTCGGAGGTGATGCCGGCGCCGAGGATACGAGCGTGGATGGTCGCTCCGCGTGCCTTGGCGTGCTCCTCGCTCTCGAGGACCATCAGTGCGCCGGCCTCGCCGAAGACGAAACCGTCGCGGTCCTTGTCGAACGGACGCGAGGCGCCCTTCGGGTCCTCGTTGCGGGTGCTCAGCGCCCGCATCATCGCGAAGCCCGCGGTGGCGACCGCGTCCAGCTGACCCTCGACACCACCGGTGACGACGATGTCGGCGTCGCCGAAGGCGATCATGCGGAACGCGTTGGCGATCGCCTCGGATCCGGACGAGCACGCCGAGACCGGGGTGATGACCCCTGCGCGAGCACCGAGTTCGAGCCCGACGGTGGCCGACGGTCCGTTCGGCATGATCATCTGCACCGCGAAGGGCGAGACCTTGCGGTAGCCGCCGGCACGGAGCTTGTCGACGGCGTCGATGAGCGACTCGCCGCCACCGAGGCCCGTACCGATGACCACACCGAGACGGTCCTGGTCGACTTCGGGGCTGCCGGCGTTCTGCCAGACGGTGCGCCCGAGGGTGAGCGCGAGGCGCTCGACGAAGCTCATGCGACGGAGTTCCACCCGGGACAGTCCCTCGTCGGGGCTGACCTTCAGGGTTCCGCCGATGCGCACCGGGAGGTCGAACTCGTCGACGAATCCGCCGTCGATGGTGCCGATCCCGCTCTCACCGGCCAGCAGTGCTTTCCAGGTGGCGTCCACGTCGCCGGCGATCGACGTCGTAGCCGCGAGGCTGGTGACGACGACGTTGCGGAGTGCCCGAGGAGAAGGGGAGGTCACAGCAGAACTCATTCGTTGTCGTTCGTGGCCTGAACGCCTGCGGCCTCGAGCTTCTGGATGTAGTTCACGGCGTCACCGACGGTGCGCAGACCGGCGAGATCCTCGTCAGGGATCTTCACGCCGTACTTGTCCTCGGTCTGGACGGCGATCTCGACCATGGACAGCGAGTCGATGTCGAGGTCGTCGACGAAGGACTTGTCGACGGTCACCTCGGAGGGCTCGATGCCGGTGACCTCTTCGATGATCTCCGCGAGACCGGCGATGATTTCTTCCTGGGTGGCGGCCACGATGTGGCTCCCTTCTCGATCTGTCGACTATGTCGTTCGAAACCGGCCGGATGTTTCCGGTCGGGGGTCCGGGGAGGTCCCGGTGAGGTGCCCGTGCTGTGCGACGGCGCGCGCAGCAACCTAACCGAGTTGAAGACTTTCGGCCAGAGCGGAGATCTCCGCGGGGGTCTTGAGGGCGACGGTGGGCGTGCCGCGCATCTCGCGCTTGGCGATGCCCACCAGCGTGCCGGCGGGGGGAAGCTCGACGATCCGGCTCACCTGCGCCGCGCGCAGGTAGGCGGTGCACAGGTCCCACCGGACGGGCCGGGTGACCTGAGCTGCGAGACGTTCGAGGGCGTCGGCTCCGGAGGTGACGGGCTTGCCGTCGTAGTTAGACAGCAGCGTGTGCGTCGGATCCGATGGTGTGATCTTCGCCGCGGCGGCAGCCACGGCGTCCTGGGCGGGTGCCATGAATCGGGTGTGGAAGGCACCGGCGACCGGCAGGGCGCGGACGCGGGCCTTCTCGGGCGGGTTCGCAGCGAGTTCCTCGAGCGCACTCAGGCGCCCGGCTGCGACGATCTGACCGGCCGCATTCATGTTTGCGGGGGCCAGATCCAACTCGGCGAGGCGCGCGAGCACCTCGTCCTCGGCGCCGCCGAGGACGGCGGACATTCCGGTGGGTTCGAGGGCGCAGGCGCGGGCCATCTCGGCTCCGCGGACGGCGGCGAGAGCGACGGCGTCGTCGGCGCTGATGACACCCGCGATGGCGGCCGCTGCGAGTTCGCCGACGGAGTGGCCGGCGACGATCGTGTCGGCGGGCACGAGGCCGCGACGGTCGAGATCCTCGAAGGCGAGCAGGGCGGAGGCCACCACGAGCGGCTGGGTCACCGCGGTGTCGGTGATCTCCTCGGCGGTGGCAGTGGTGCCGAGACGCGCGAGATCCAGTCCCGCCGTCTGCGACCACCGGTCGATCCGGTCGCGCGCTCCGGACTGCTCGAGCCACGGGGCGAGCATTCCGGGTGTCTGAGACCCCTGGCCGGGGGCAAGCAGCGAAATCACGATCACCAGGGAACACCGCGAACGGGTGCCTGCGAGATGTCGGTAGCGATGAAAGGTTGCCCCTCGATTTGTAGGGTTCCCACAAATCTGCACGTCGGTGCTCGCTATCGGTGGAAAGGCCGGGGACGTTACGTGTCCGATTCGCGAATTGTGAATCGTGTGACAGGTGGTGCAGGCGATCTCAATTCGTTATGGCTTCGTGCCAGCCGGCCTACCGTGGCAGCGATTCGAAGCACGTACGCATCGCGAGGATTTGTGGGATCCCGACCCGTTACTTCTGTGATCCGCTTCAATCGATACCGCACGGTATTTGGATGAACAAACAGCTTCCGGGCGCAAGTCTCGACAGCGCCCCCACTGTCGAGGTATGCGTCCAGCGTGTCCGCGAGGGACGGCCCGGCGGCTGCGAGCGGGGCGACGACGAAGTCCTCGAGCGCGGCGATCGCGCCGGGATCACCGAGCAGCGCACGTTCGGGCAACAGCTCGGCGGCGTGCACCGGCCGGGGAGCCCCCGGCCACCCCACGACCGCCTCCATGCCGGCGAGCGCTTCGACGGCGGAGACGTGTGCGGTCGCCAGCGTCGGTGTCGTCGGACCGATCACCACCGGATCGTCGGAGAACGCGCGCATCAACTCGGAGCGGAAGTCCGCCGCGTCGACCGTCCCGTGCAGTTCACCGCTGACCACCATCACCAGGCGTTCGCCCTGCACCACCGCGAGAGCCGCGCGACCGTGCTCCTGGGCGACGGTGTGCACGGTGGTGATCACCGAGACGCCCTGGTCGGGCGGGGGAGTACCGACTATCACCGTCGCCGGGGCGGTCGCGTCCCAGTTGAGGGTCGCGGCCCGCGACTGCATGTCGGGCCCGGTGTCCCCACGCACCACGGCGTCGACGACGAGGGCCTCGAGCCGCGTGTCCCAGGCGCCCCGCGACTCGGCCGCCCCCGCGTACACCGCCGCGGCAGCGAAACCGAGCTCGCGCCCGTACCGCAGGATCGCCTCGGTGAGCGCCACGAGCTGTTCCTCGTTGCGGGCGAGGGCCGGCAGCCACTGCTCGAAGAACTCCATCGCCGCGCGGACCATGTCCACCGTCTGGCGCAGCGTCAGTCGCCGGGCGAGATCCTGCGGGATCATCTGGAAGGCGTCGAGGCTGAAGCGCAGGTCGCTGTCGGGATTGCGCACCCACTCGAGGAAGTCGACCACCGACGTCTGGATCACCAGCTGCACGGTCGACCGCTGCGACGCGTCGAGATCGGCGAAGAAGGGCAACTGCTCCTGCATGACGTGTACCGCTTCGGTGGACAGTCGCCCCGAGAACTGCTTGACCCGACGGAGCAGCGCGTCGGGCAGCGGTGCCCGCTCGGGACGGGACGGCGGTACCGGGCGTTCCCTGTGAACGCCCGGTACCTGCCCGGTCCGGCGGGGTTGCGGCTCGTCGACCATGGGACGAAAGTACCCGGCGCCCGCGACCCGGCCGGTTACGCCACTCGGACGTGACCGGCGGACGGATCAGGCGACGCCCGGATCCGCCATCGAGACCGGGGCGGCCGTCACGTCGTCGATCTTGTAGGTGCGGGCCGCCTCGACGGCCTTCTCACGATCGATCGCGCCTTCGCGGCCGAGTGCCGAGAGCACCGCGACCACCGTGGACTCGGCGTCGATGTTGAACACGCGGCGGGCGGCGCCACGGGTGTCGGAGAAGCCGAAGCCGTCGGCGCCGAGCACCGTGTAGTCGCCCGGAACCCACTTGCGGATCTGATCGGGCACCGCGCGCATCCAGTCGGACACCGCGACGAACGGACCCGCCGCGTCGTTGAGCACCGACGCGACGTACGGCACCGAGGCTTCCTCACCGGGGTTCAGCAGCGCCTGGCGGTCGCACTCGACGCCGTCGCGGCGCAGCTCGCCCCACGAAGTGACGGACCAGACGTCCGCGGACACTCCCCATTCGTCGGCGAGCATCTTCTGCGCACGCAGCGCCTCGGGCATCATCACGCCCGAGACCAGGATCTGCGCCTTCGGACCCGACTCCGGTCCCCGCTTGTACAGGTAGATGCCCTTGAGAAGACCCTCGACGTCGAGATCCTCCGGCTCGGCCGGCTGCGAGTACGGCTCGTTGTAGATGGTGATGTAGTAGAAGACGTCCTCACCGCCGAAGCCGTCGACACCCTCCGTGCCGCCGTACATCCGCCGCAGACCGTCGCGGAAGATGTGGGCGATCTCGTAGGAGAACGCCGGGTCGTAGGTGACCGCGGCCGGGTTGGTCGACGCGAGCAGCAGCGAGTGCCCGTCGGCGTGCTGCAGGCCCTCACCGGTCAGCGTGGTGCGACCGGCCGTCGCGCCGAGGGCGAACCCGCGTGCCATCTGGTCGGCCGCCGCCCACAGGCCGTCGCCCGTGCGCTGGAAACCGAACATCGAGTAGAAGATGTACACGGGGATCATCGGCTCGCCCTGCGTTGCGTAGGACGTCCCGACCGCCGTGAACGACGCCGTCGAACCGGCCTCGTTGATGCCCTCGTGCAGGATCTGCCCGACTTCGCTCTCCTTGTAGGCAAGCATCAGATCGGCGTCGACCGAGGTGTACAGCTGACCGTTGCGGTTGTAGATCTTCAGCGACGGGAACCACGAGTCCATACCGAAGGTGCGGGCCTCGTCCGGGATGATCGGCACGATGCGCTTGCCGATCTCCTTGTCGCGCAACAGTTCCTTGAGCACACGGACCGTCGCCATGGTGGTGGCGACCTCCTGCTTGCCCGAACCCTTGCGGACGACGTCGTAAGTCTTCTCCGCGGGCAGCGCCAACGGCTTCGCGGTGGTGCGGCGCTCCGGAAGGAAACCGCCGAGGGCCCGGCGACGCTCGAGCATGTACTGGATCTCGGGCGACTCGAAGCCGGGGTGGTAGTACGGCGGCATCTTCGGATCCTTCTCGAGCTCTTCGTCCGAGATCGGGATCCGCTGGATGTCGCGGAAGTACTTGAGGTCCTCGAGGGTGAGCTTCTTCATCTGGTGGGTCGCGTTGCGGCCCTCGAAGTGCTTACCGAGCGTGTAGCCCTTGATGGTGTGCGCGAGGATCACCGTCGGCTGACCCTTGTGATCCATCGCCGCCTTGTAGGCCGCGTAGATCTTGCGGTAGTCGTGGCCACCGCGCTTGAGGTTCCAGATCTGCTGGTCGGACAGGTCCTTGACCAGTTCCTTCGTCCGCGGGTCGCGGCCGAAGAAGTGCTCGCGCACGAACGCGCCGTCGTTGGCCTTGTAGGTCTGGTAGTCGCCGTCGGGGGTGGCGTTCATGAGATTGACCAGTGCGCCGTCCTTGTCGGCGTGCAGCAGGGCGTCCCACTCGCGGCCCCACACGACCTTGATGACGTTCCAGCCGGAGCCGCGGAAGAACGACTCCAGCTCCTGGATGATCTTGCCGTTGCCGCGCACCGGGCCGTCGAGACGCTGCAGGTTGCAGTTGACGACGAAGGTCAGGTTGTCGAGACCCTCGGTGGCCGCGACGTGCGCCAGACCGCGCGACTCCGGCTCGTCCATCTCGCCGTCGCCGAGGAACGCCCAGACGTGCTGATCGGAGGTGTCCTTGATGCCCCGGTCGTGCAGGTAGTGATTGAACCGTGCCTGGTAGATCGCGTTCATCGGGCCCAGGCCCATGGACACGGTCGGGAACTCCCAGAAGGTCGGGAGCAGGCGCGGGTGCGGGTACGAGGGCAGGCCGCCGCCGAGCGAGGCGTGGCTGTGCTCCTGACGGAAGCCGTCGAGCTGCTCCGTGCCGATGCGGCCCTCGAGGAAGGCTCGGGCGTAGATACCGGGGGAGGCGTGGCCCTGGATGAAGACCTGGTCGCCGCCGCCGGGATGGTCCTTGCCGCGGAAGAAGTGGTTGAAGCCGACCTCGTACAGGGCGGCGGACGACGCGTAGGTGGAGATGTGACCACCGACGCCGACACCCGGGCGCTGCGCGCGGGTGACCATGATCGCCGCGTTCCACCGGATGTACGCGCGGAAGCGACGCTCGACCTCCTCGTCACCGGGGAACCACGGTTCGCTCTCGGTGGGGATGGTGTTGACGTAGTCGGTGGAGGTCAGGGCGGGAAGGGAGACCTTGCGCTCGTTGGCACGCTCGAGCATGCGCAGCAGCAGGTAGCGCGCGCGGGTGGGGCCCGCGGCCTCGAGCATCCCGTCGAACGACTCGAGCCACTCTTCGGTCTCCGCCGGATCGATGTCCGGCAGATAGGAGGCCACACCCTCGCGGATCACCCGGACACGGTTGTCCTTGGTCGATGCCGGCTTGGCCGAGGAATCCGGTCCCGACGCGCCCGGTGCGGCGCCTTCTCGGGAGTCGGATCCGTGGATCAGGTCTGTCAACGTCTGCTCCTCATCGTGGTGGGCGCGTAGGTGGAGCGCCCTCTCCGTCGGCCGGCTCTTGTGGGAGCCGACGCAATCGACATCTGAACATGATGCACCCCTCATCTTCCCCCATCCGCGACGAAGGATCACGCCGTGGCCCGGCCAACAGGACGGAACGGACACCGTGCGAGGCGGTGCAATGGGTCCCTCTGGAAAGATTCTCCCGCTTTTCCCAGCGATTCGGGTTGCGTTGAGGCCCGCAACGATGTTCGCTTTGACCAATTGATCGTCACGCCGGTACGCGGATCCGATTCGCGCACCACAACCCTTAGGAGGAGCCACCGTGGTCGCCGCGGCGGATGCCAAGAACTATGTCTCCAAGCTCGGTATCACTCACGACCACGTGGTGCAGGAACTCGGTTGGGACGAGGACACCGACGACGAGTTGAGAGCTGCGATCGAAGAGGTCACCGGTACCGAGCTGCTCGACGAGGATTCCGACGAGGTCGTCGACGTCGTGCTGCTGTGGTGGCGCGACAGCGACGGCGACCTGGTCGACGCCCTCATGGACGCGATCGGCCCCCTCGCCGACGAGGGCGTCGTGTGGGTGCTCACCCCCAAGACCGGGCGCCCCGATCACGTCGAGCCCAGCGAGATCGCCGAGTCGGCCGCCACAGCCGGCCTCACCCAGACCACGGCCACCAACCTCGGTGACTGGATCGGCAGCCGCCTCGTCCAGCCCAAGGCCGGCCGTCCCCGCCGCTGAACCGGCTCCCGGAACGTAAGGATCCATACGCATGCCGATCGCCGTGGGCGCCGAAGCCCCCGATTTCACTCTCAAGGACCAGAACAACCAGGAGGTGACGCTGTCGAGCTTTCGGGGCAGCAAGAACGTGCTCCTGGTGTTCTACCCCCTCGCCTTCACCGGCGTCTGCCAGGGCGAACTGTGCGCCGTCCGCGACGACCTGCCCACCTTCGAGAACGACGACACCGCCATCCTCGCGGTGTCGGTCGGCCCGTCGCCGAGCCACAAGATCTGGGCAGCCGAGCAGGGCTACACCTTCCCGCTGCTGTCCGACTTCTGGCCGCACGGCGAGGTCGCGCAGGCCTACGGAGTGTTCAACGACAAGTTCGGTTTCGCGAACCGCGGCACGTTCGTCATCGACAAGGACGGCATCGTGCAGTTCGCGGAGGAGAACCAGCCCGGAGAGGCCCGTGACCAGGGAGCTTGGGCCAGAGCGCTCGCCGCGCTAAAGTCCTGATGCGAAGTCGGCGGCATCTGCCGCCGTCTTTCGGGCGTGTAGCTCAGTGGTAGAGCTCTGGTTTTACACACCAGCGGTCGGGGGTTCGAAACCCTCCGCGCCCACCAGTGCTAGTGCAGGTCAGGCGGTTTTTCGGGGTTCGGAGTGGGACCGCAGTACCCTCCCAGACCGCAGCGAGACCGCAGCACTTCAGCTCGAGCTTGGTTCGAGGGGGTCGGCCGCGGGTTGTGCGGCCGAAGAATCGTCGGTGTCGTCGTCGCCTGAGTCTCCCTCGTCCTGCCCTCCGGTGTCGAGCGCAGCGAATGCGGCATCGAGCCGATCCGCCGCCGACGTGAGGTCTTCCTCGAACAGATAGCCGTAAATGTCGAGGGTGATGGACGGCCGCGCGTGCCCTAGTTGGCGCTGCACCACGTAGATGCTCGCGCCCTGTCCGATGGCTGTCGCCGCATAGCAGTGCCGCAAGTCGTGCACGGTAAGCGGACCGAGCCCGGCTTTCCTCACGGCGGGGGAGAGCACCCGTTTGGACCAATTGGTGCGGCGGGTGGGCTGTGATGGTCCCGACGCGTCCACGCCGCCCTGCTGGAACACGTAGGCATCTGCAGGGCGATCGGTGGTCAGCGTCTGGAGGCGCTCGGCGAGCGACTTGGGGAATGTGACCGTGCGAGGCTTGCCGGACTTGGGGGAGCCGACGTGCACGTGACCGTCCACCTCAGTAGCGCTGCGGACGATCCGCATGGTGCGCTTTGCGAAGTCGATGTCACCGACCCGCAGGCCGGCGAGTTCACCGAACCGCAGCCCGACCATGCCGAGCGTGAGGATCATGGTCCCGTCCTGCTCCGACCTGTCGTCGGCGATCTGAGTGAGGGTCCGCAGGTCGGCGAGCGAGATGATCCGCAGATCCTTGTGTTCGGCGTGCGTGGCCTTGGGCAGGCGGACGTCGGCGGCGGGGTTGCGCAGCAGCCGCCCGTCCCGTGTGGCGATCTTCAGGATCTGGTTGAGGACACCCCAGCACTCGGCAATCGACGATGCGGACTGTCCGCCTTGGCGAAGCTCCGCGACCCACTGCACGATGTCGGCGTGTTCGACGTCGGCGAGGCGTATGGCGCCCCAGCGGGGTTCTACGTGCTTTCTCCAACGGTTCAGGTAGCCGCCGCGCGTCGAGGGCTTCAACTGCTCGATGTGGGCTTTCCAGGTCTCGGCGATGGCGCCCACGGTGATGGACTGCCGGTCGTTGTGGATGAACTCGCCGCGGGTGACGTCGGCGGTCTGCTCGTCGAGCCAACGTTGAGCGTCGGCTTTCTTGGCGAACGATTTGCCGACCTCGCGGCCGTCTCGGGTGACGAAGCGGGCCTGCCAGCGCATGCCCTTGCCGTGCCGCGCGGTGGGGGTGCGTTGTTCGCGGCCGTTGCTGTCGAGGATCGGGTTGCCGTCGGCGTCTCGAAGGATTTGGTGGGAGTACCACCGGTCGACGATGCCGGATCGGACGTTGCGGCGAGTGGGTGTGCGGGTGGGTGATGTGTTGGGTTGTGGTGCGTTCACACGCCCCACAATAGCGCGTCCGACTACTGGTCTGACTGCGGTCGATACAACTAGCAAATAATGTTTGCGCAGGTAATGGCGTCGGTGGCTCGTTCGGCCTGTCTCGAATTAGCGCAAGTGCCCTCTGAACTGCGGTGTTGTCGGAGCTGGCACTTATTAGAGCAACTTTTTCTGACGGATTGAGTGATGTTGACATCGCTATTCGCCACGGTCTAGAAATATCCGCATCACCCCCTAAACGGAAACGAGACACCACCATGAACACCCCCTCGGCGACCAGCGCGCACCACCGCCTCATCACCGACATCCACCTCATCAACTCCAACACCCCCGACGACGCCCTCGTGAACCTCCACGTCGCCGCCGAATACGTCGGGCACACCGTCCCCTACATGCGGAACATGCGCGCCGACGGCCGCGGCCCTATCAGCCACCTCCGCGCGCGGCGCATCGTCTACCGCCTCGGCGACCTCCGCGCCTACAACGACCGGTACGCGCAGGCCACCACCGCAGGTGGCAACTACTAGCCGCGACCCGAGCACCACCCACCACACCGAGCACCACCCACCAGCACGCCCCGCCACCCACACCGAAGCGGGAAGGAGATCACCACACGCACAGAAGCGAGAAAGAGCGCCGTGACCGACACACAAATGCCGCTGTTCCCCCTCGACAGCGACGACACCGCCCGACCGGCCTTCCGCGTCGGCGACATCAACCCCACACTCACCGCGGCGCACGCACGCGGCGAGAAAGTCGCAGAAGCCTTCCGCGTCGCCACCACAGGATGGTCAGACCACGAGACGTACGGCGCCGCCGTCGAAGCCCTCACCGCGGCCGGACTGCACCTCTGCCTCGTCTACCCACCCGACACGCTGCCCGGAAACGAGAAAACCCCCGTATCCCGGCGCCACTGCCTCACCACCGAACAGCAGACCTCGAGCGACTACACCGCCCACGGCCGCAACCTCGACGCCGTCCACCTCGCCACCGACGACCCGCAGCGCATCGCCGAGATGACCGCCGAGTTTCTCCGCCACTACCCCGGAAAACTTCCCAACCTCGGCGTCCACCTGCACCCGTCCCGGCTCATCGTCGCCGACTACGACACCCCCACCCAGACCGCCGCGTTCGACAACGCCCGCCGGTTCGGAGACCGCGACGCCCACGCTGACCATCCCGGCCCCACCGTCACCACACCCGGCAAACGCGACGACAGCGGGGCATGGACACACTCGGACGGCGGGCACAGCTACTACGTCCTGCCCGACGGCATCGACGGAGACAACGCCGACGTCCCCATCAACGGCAGTACCGAAAAGTGGGCGATCCTCGGTGGCCCCGGCAAATACGTGATGCTGCCCGGCTCACGACGCACCGAAGGCCCCTACGAATACACCGGCACCCCCATCGACGTCGCCGGTCCGTGGCTTACCCGCAAACTCGCACGCCCCACCCGCAGCGCACGCAGCACCGGAGCGCGCGGTGTACGCACGGCTTCCCCGACGATGTCCGGCAGCGGGGGGGACACACCCCTCGATCATTGGAGCCGCGCGCACCCCTGGCACGAACTGCTCACCGCCGACGGATGGACCGACACCGGACCGAGTGGGTGCGGCTCCCACTGCACCCAATGGCAACACCCCGACGCCTCCTCGCCGCGCTCCGCCATCACCCACGGCGACGGCTGCACAGAGGGATACACCCCCGGCGACGACGGCGCATTCCCCCTCTACATGTTCAGTGGCTCCCACCCCACCCTCGAAGCAGGCCGCGCCTACACCCGCGCGCAATACGCACTCACCGCCCGCTACGGGGGCGATTGGGCGACGTTCCACCGGGAAGAGGACACCGCCAGCTACGAAGACCCCGCCACCCATACCGCCGCGGGTGCACTCATGCGATCCCTGTCGTCCTCGGTGCCCGCAGTCGGCACTCCCACTCCGCCCACCACGGTTTCGCCGGCCGCCGTCCCCACAGCGTCCACATCAGATCCCAGCACTTCCACGTCGCCCGTCCTACCGACGGAATTCGTGACCGGCGGTGACGCCATCCTCCGCGCCCCGTCCGTCCCGCCCGCCTGGTGGGGCGAAGGGTCCCTCGTCCTCGCCGCACGGGGCGAAGCACTCATGCTGTGCGGCACCTCCGGCCTCGGAAAGACCACCATCGCCGCCCAGCTCGTCCGGGCATCCATCGGACTCGACACGCACGTGCTCGGCCAGCCGGTAGTCCCTGCACGGCGGGTTCTCGTTCTCGCAATGGACCGTCCCCAGCAGATCACCCGCGCCTACGGCCGCATCTTCACCGAGCCCGACCACCCGACCATGCAGGAACGCCTCATCCTCCGGTTCGGACCGCCGTCCGTCGACATCGCACAGAACCCCGAAGAACTCCTCAACGTCTGCTATGCGGCGGGACTGAAAGCGGGGGACCGCCTCATCGTCGACTCCATCAAAGATGCCGCCATCGGCCTATCCGAGGACGCAGTCGGCGCGGGATACAACCGCGCGCGGCAGATCGTTCTGGCAGCGGGAATCGACATGCTCGAACTGCACCACATGACGAAACGGTCCGGCGACGGCTCCGGCACCCCACCCAAATCCCTCGCCGACGTGTTCGGCTCCGCCTGGCTCACCAACGGCGCAGGGTCCGTGCTCGTCCTCACCGGCGACGCAGGCGACACATACGTGACACTCAGCCACCTGAAACAGCCCATGTACGAGTTCGGCCCCCACACGCTCCGCCACGACCACGACACCGGACGCACCACCATCGACGGCGCGACCGACGTCACCGAGATCGTGCGGACGGCGGGGGTGATGGGGGTGACCGCCAAAGACGTCGCCGTCGTCATGTTCGGCACCTCCGTCCCCACCCGCAACCAAGTCGACAAGGCACGCCGCAAACTCGCCGCACTCACCACCAAAGGGGTGCTGCTCGAGCACAAGGGCGCACCCGGCGGGGGAGGTGGCGGGGGACGTAGCCCGAGCACATGGACGGTCGCACTCGCCGCCGTTCCCGGCGGGGGCACGACAAGCAAATAACCACGACGGCGGGGCATGTGCGCACCCCATGTGCGTACCCCGACCCAAGTGCGGACCCATGTGCGGGGCTTTTTCGTGCCACTTCGCGCGACCAAGTGCGCGTCTCGCATTTCCGCTGGTCAAGCAAGTGCGCGACCAAGTGCGGGCATGTGCGCACCCAAGTGCGTTTTCTCTCCCCCCTATAGGGGGGGAGAAACGCACAAACCCAAAAGAAGATCCGGCAACCACCCCCCGGCCGTCCTCGAACACACATACCGAAAGGCGCGATGATGAAGAAGATCGGAACGGGTAGGGCCACGGTGGGCACTGCTCCCAAAGCGTGGTGGGGAAGCGAGTCGATCCCTCTCGCCCGCCGCGCACCGGAAACCCCCTCGCAGGGCAGCATCACTGCCATCTGCGGCCCGGAGGGCATCGGGAAAGCGATCCTTGCCGCCCGCCTCATGCGAGCCTCGCTCGGGCTCCCGAACCCCGACGCCCTCGGACAACCCGTCACCGCTGCGAACCGCGTCGTGGTCCTCATGGCCTACTACTCGCTGCACTACGGAAAGTCAGACGACGTGTACCGTCGCGCGCTTTCGCCCATCGAACGCGCAGACGTCGACCACCGTCTCACCATCGACATCAAAGGCGCCGCCGTGGTGCCGCCCAGCGAAGGGGAACTGCGCCACGCCATCACCACACAGACCCTCTATGACGTCTGCACCGCCGCCGGGTTACGGGAAGGGGACCGACTCATCATCGACACGGTCAACTGGCTCCTCGACTTCCGCAGCACCCCCCAGAACCTTGCCTATTGGAACGCTGCACGACAGAGAGTCCTTGCCGCCGGAATCGACATCATCGAGGTTCACGACCGCGGTACAGGTATCAACCCCTACCCGTTCGCAGTAGGCGCGAACTCAATCCTCGAGCTGACGGGCACGCCGGGCGCCCCACATGTGGAAATAACTCACGTGCAGCCGATCGATAAGCCGTTCGGTCCCTGCACGCTTCGCTACGACCACAGGAACGGCCGCGTGGAGACCGCTGTCGACTGGAGTGACATCACCGGACCGTAGACGCCGAGTGCACGAGCAGGACCACAACCCACGGAGCGGCTTCCGCCCTCAAATCCCCAGGGTCAACCCTCACTCACGCCTACGAGCCGCACAGCGCCAGAAAGGACCACACCGTGCGCATCATCGACGAACACCAGTCACCGGATGCACGCGCAAACCAACAGCGCATCCACGACGCCCTCGCCGACGGGAAGTGGCACAGCCTCGCCGAGATCCGCCGCCACCTGCCGCACCTCACCAACCGAGAAGTCGGCAATATCCTTGCCGGTGGTGCCCAAAAACACCCACCCTTATGGCAACGCGCCAACCTCGGCGATCGCAGCATGTACGCCGCACTCCCTCCGGAACCACCACGACACAGGCAACGGCGTCACCCGAAGTGGCCTCCGATGAACTTGCGAATACTGCCCGACGAAATCCACCGCCGTGCTCAACAGGTAGCCCCGCGTCACCTCAGTGACCGCACGCGCGACAAATGGGAACGCATGCAAGCCGCGGACCCCCACTTCACCCCACCGCTCTCGCTGGACACGCCACCGCCCCCGACGCCCCCTCCACCCCTCCGGCTGCCACCGCCTATCCCGCGCACCGCTACGGCAAGACAGGGCGGCCGACGCGCTCGAGCCGCACGACGCGCGCGGCACTATCGCAAACAGGCAGACCGTAACCGCCGCACCCGCACCGGATTCACGGCCGGGCACCACCAGGTCCTTGTTAGGGACGTGCTTCGGATAGCAGGGTTCTGATGATCGGGTAGCGCGAGTATGAGCATCGGATAGCGGTGCCGGTCCTCGTGTGCTCGTGTCGGTTCTACGCGTGGCAACCAGGCTGCGCGTGGATCCGAACAGGAGGCACGGGTGACTGATTACCGATTGGTGATGTCGCTACTGCTGCAGGACAGGTCCTACCGGGACATCGAGGCGATCGCGGGTTGCTCGCATCGCACGGTCGCGAAGGCGAAGAAGGTCTGCCACGAGCACGGGTTGACCGCCACGAGCCAGGTCGAGGCGCTCAGCGTCGAGGAGATCGACGTCTTGTTCGCCGATGGGCGCAAGACGCCGTCGAAGGAGTTCGTCGCCTTCGACGTGGCGGCTGCCGTGAAGAAGCGCACGGGCAAGAAGAAGCTGCCGCTGCGGGTGCTGTGGGCCAACTACCTCGACACTGACGGCACGCCGGGGCAGCGGCACTACAGCTACCAGCGGTTCTGCCAGATCATCGGCGAGTACGTCGAGGTCAACGAGCTGACGATGCGGATCACGCACGTGCCCGGGCACACGATGCAGGTCGACTGGGCGGGCACGAAGATGGCCATCTTCGATCCCGTCACCGGCACCAAGACCACAGTGTCGGTGTTCGTGGCATCGCTGCCGTACTCGGGGATGGTCTTCGCCTGCGGCTGCCTGGACGAGAAGATGCCGAACTGGCTCGACGCGCACTTGCAGGCGTTCGAGTACTTCGGCGGCGCGGCGCAGGTGATCGTCCCGGACAACGCCTCGACGGCGTCGAACCAGATCGCCCGCGGTGACCGGGCCCGCGAGGTCAACCGTGAGTACCGTGACTTCCTCGAGTATCACCAGACCGCTGCCGTGCCCACTCGGCCGGTGCGCCCGACAGACAAGGGGCACGTCGAGGCTGGGGTGAAGGTGGTGACGAACTGGGTGATCGGACGGCTGGCCGATCGGCGGTTCGCTAGCCTGGATGATGCGAACGAGGCGATCGCCGCCGAGGTCGAGGCGATCAACGACCGGACCCCGTTCCGCGGCCAGAAGACCAGCCGCCGGGAGCTGTTCACCGAGCACGAGCAGTCGGAACTGTTCGACCTTCCCGAGGCCCGCTGGCAGCCAGTCATCTGGAAGAAGTCCAAGGTCAACAGGGATTACCACGTGGAGATCGCCACGGTGAAGTACTCGGTGCCCTACACCTTCGCTGGCCAGCACGTCGATGTGAAGATCACCGGCCCCACGCTCACTGTCATGGCTGGCGGGGAGGTCATCGCCTCCCACGCCGTCTCCGGTAGGCGGCACGCCTTCGTGACCGACCCTGACCATGTTCCCGCGCAGCATCTGCAGTCATCGGACCTGTGGTCGCGGGCGTATTTCGTGCGCCAGGCCCACAAGATCGGACCGCACACCGTGGCCGCGATCAGTGAGGTCCTGGATCGCCAGCGGATCGAGGCTCAGGGCTACCGCTCGTGCCAGAACATCCTCGCCCTGGCCCGCGGGGACAACAAGATGCTGCTCGAGCGGGCCTGCGGGCAGCTGGTCTCCGAGACCTCACGCCGGGCGATCAGCTACACCGCCGTCAAGCAGCAGCTGGCGGCCCTGAGGGCCCAGGCCGCCGCTCGACCCACCACCACGACCGCAGCGACGACGCCGGCGACCGCAACGCCTGTAGCGGTACCGCCGGATCGGCGAGATACCACCGGGGCGCATCTGGCCGGGCCGGAGCAGTTCAGCCTCGCCGTCCTCACCGGAGGCCCGAGCAGCGGCACCGCGGGGCGGGAGGAGCTGCAGTGACTGATCGTCATCTCACCGACGCCGACATGCCACTGTTCACCCAGTTGCGGATGACCGCGTTCGGCCAGACCGTCATCGACTTGGCCAACGATCCCGCCTGCGACGAGTGGACCTTCTCGGAGAAGATCTTCCACGCCCTGGACAAAGAGATCACGGCCAGGCAGGAACGCCGGACCCAGAAACTACTCAAGGCCTCCAGATCGCCAAACCCTGATGCTTGCGTAGAAGAGATCCGCTACCTGCCTGACCGCAACGTCAACCGCGAGCTAATCGCACGACTTTCCAGCTGTCAATGGATCGACGCCACCCGCAATCTCGTCGTGCTCGGCCAGTCCAGCGTGGGCAAGACCTACCTCGCCCAGGCGCTGCTCAATGCCGCGTGCCGAAAGTACTACACCGCGAGGTTCTTCCGGCTCGACGACCTGGCCAACCGGCTCGCCGTGCTGGAGCCGACCTCGCAGCGCAGGCTGGACTTCCTCACTGATCTGCACAACTGCGACCTGCTGGTTCTCGATGACTTCCTGACCACGCCGGTGGCTCCGCACACCGCGGCGGAGCTGCTCAACATCCTTGCCGCTCGGGAAGGGCGGGGCTCGACGCTGGTGACCTCGCAGTTCGATCCGCCAGATTGGTACAAGTCGCTCCAAGACGCGGTCATCGCCGAATCGATCCTCAACCGGATCGTCGCCGGCGCCGAGATCATCGCCCTCGACGGCCCGAACATGAGACGGCACCTCGCCACGGCAACGCCATAGCGGCCCAGCGGTCGGACGGGCAGATGCCGCTATCCGATGCCCGTCCGACCGCTACCCGATCATCAGAACCGCGCTTTCCGAAAGGCGTCCCAAACAAGGTCCTCACCGACCCCACCCTCGCCAAGTTCCGGGACACCCTCGAACGGCTGCACCGCAATGCGCGCGGCATCCACGCCAAACACGACGCCCCCGCCGCCCCCGCAGACGACTGCCTCGAGTGGCTCATCGACGCCGCCCTCGTCGACCTCACCGACCTGTGCACCCCGCAGGAACGCCGCCGCCTCACCGTCAACCGCTACCTCTGAACAGGCAGGACACGACATGACCACTACGCAGAACGCCCGCTACGACGCCACCGAAGCCGCGAGCATCCTCACCGCACTGCTCACCGAATCCGGCATCGACGCACCCACGGTGACCAAAGTCCGCGACGAAATCAACGACATCGCCACTCAACGCAACGCGGCTCTCGCCGAGCTCGCCGACGCACTCCGGCCCACCGACGTCGACACCCTCGCCGAAGCCATCGCCAACGGCGACCGCGCCGTCATGCAGACCATCGCCCGCGCCCTCACCCGCAAAGACGAGAAGGATTACAAGCGGCTGGTCAACCGCGTGTCCTGGATCTACGACCGCCGCGCACACGAGCGACTCCGCAAACTCGGAGACCACCTCATCACCGAGCTTCTCGCCCCCTGGATGGACCGCACCATCACCGAGCTGGCGCCGCACGCCTCGGTGGTCGTTGAACACGGGCACCGTTCCGGACCCGCCGAGCTCAGTGACCCACACCAACACGCCTACGATGAAGCTGAACGCCTCACCGCACGGGCACACCACATCTGGAAGACGGCTGCCGTACTCCGCGCCCGTGGCGTCCTCACCGACCTGTCCGACAATGTCGACCACCGGTGGCTCGCGTTCCAGGCACCGCACCGCCTCGCCCCGCAAGCCAAAGCCCATCGCGAAACGTGGTGGCTGTCCTACGCCGTTGTACACGGTGCCAAGCCCGGTGTTTACGCGAGTCACACTGCTGGAACGCATCAGCGGGCAGTACCTGCGTGAACTGGTCCTGCAGAGTTGCTATGCCAAACTGCCTCGCATGAACAGCGAAGATCACATCGAGCTCCGGACGTCCATCAGAGACAAGCACGCCTTTTCACGCCCGGGTGACGTTCATGTTTTCGTGAATGGAACTCGCGTCGGGGGGGCTGTCCTTTGGGGTGTACGACGATGACTGCGTCGTGGAGACGCTGCAGTACTCAATTCCGGAGGAGTACCGCGGGCAAGGTCTTGGAATCGCCCTGTTCATGGAGCTCCTGAGGGAACTACCCGAATACGAGGTCCGCGTCAGCGATTGGGAACCCACATCGGACGGTGCTCGGTTGATCAAGGCCATTCGCGAGGGAAATCCAGCCAAGGGGCGGCCACCTCTCCCGTACCACTTTCCAGCTTGTTTTCTGCCTGGCAAAGGATGCGAGTGTCCGCTGGGCGGTCGAACTAGGGTCGAAGGAGCAGGTGAAACCCTCGGCTAGGGCAACCTCTAGGAGGCGCTTCTCCTTGACCGGAACCTCCGCGGGGAGTGCAGGCCGGAGGTGTTGTTTGATCGTCCTATGAAGGATGACTTACGGGCGCGCACGGAAGACAAGCTCTCTCCAGAGTCCGTCACCCAATCCTTGATTCAGGCCGGTGCGCTGCTCACTGGCTACGAGCTGGTCAAATCCTCGATCCTTGACGGAGTCCGCGACTTCTTCATCATCGGGTTCGACGAGGCTGGGATGACGATCTCCCCCGAGTATCAGAAGGTCCTAGCCTTGGAGCCCAAGAACAAGTTCAGAGCTTCGGTTGCTTGGTTGATCGAAATGGAAGCTCTGAAGCCGGAACATGCCGAGACGCTCGAACGCATCCGCGACCACCGAGGTGAAGTCGCCCACGAGTTGGCTCGATTGCTCATTGATCCAGATGCCGGCGTGGACGTGAGTTTGCTTAAGGACCTTCGCGACTGCATGCATGCCTTGGACCGCTTTTGGGGCAGCATCGAAGTCGACATCAACCCGGATTTCGACGGCACCGAGGTCGATCTCGACGCGATTCGTAGTGGTAGTGGCCTGCTCCTGGACTACCTGTGCGACCTCAGTGGTCTCGACGGTGAATCTTCGGAGAGCAAGCCGCGAGGTGACTCCTGACGACGGTGCCAGGCACCGGTTTGTGCGCTCACCAGTAGATCCAGCGCTGAAATGCCCACTCGGGTCCCTCTTCGCTTACCCACCGTGGTGGGGGAGCCACATACTCCGCGAACGTAGAAGACGCGGATGGGTCGATGTGTGATCGTTGAGGCACGCGTATCGTCTCGGCGATCCCGCTCCCAGGTCTTTCGAACATGTGCTGTAGGGAAGCCGCAGCGACTTCGAAGTTGGTCGAGTTCACGTCGTCCGTGCCGAGCTCAAACGGGCCACTTGGACGACAACGTATGCGGTCCGCAATGGCAATCGCATGGTGCGGGTCGATCGGAAACAGAATCAATGGCGCGTTGTCCATCGTGTACGCCTGGGGATCGTTTCGCTTCCGCTTGGAGCCGAGATAGATGACCGGTTCATCACACGTTGCGAGGGGCGCTTCGGTGGAGAGAAGCCACCATGAACGACTGGTCGCCAGGCGGGGGACTACGGCACCCCGCCACACCTGGATCGAACTGTTGAGGATGCGAGCCGCGGCGCCGTTGGGAGCTTTACTGATCCGGGTTCGGCGCGCCAGCTTGCGTGCCATCCTGCGAACGATCTCTTCATGCTGAGAAGGGACGTAACGGACACCTTCCATCAGGCATAGCCGCTGCAGCATGTCCGGTTCGGACACCACTTCAGGCACGCCAAATCTCTCGATGGCGGCATCGATGTTCACCTCCATCTGTCTGCTCCGACGGGAGCGCTGGCTCTGCAGACCGATGAAGACTGCCAAGTCGAGGATCAACTTCTTGTCGTGCAGGCGACCCACACGCCTCTCGCTGACCTTCCGAAGCCACCACGCTGCATCGTTCTCCACCCGTGCCATGTGCTCCTCGAACCACATCTCCGGGGTGGCTACGGGGTCGATGTCATCCGCTGACATCTGATAGAAATCGGGCTCCCACTCGATGGAGTCAGGGTTCCGCGACTCGGCTTCCCCGCTGTCTACGTGCGTCCGAAGGACTCGCTTCTTCTCGGGGCCAGATTCCGGCCGCCAACGCCTTAGATACATCTGCGGCACCACGTGGTGCCTATGGGGCTGTTGCTCAGCCGCCTTGGCGCGAGCTCGATCCTTGGATCGGTTGATCTCGTCATCCGACAGCCACCTGTGGTCGAGGATCATGCGCACACACTAACGATCGTCCCTGTTCCCGCGCGCGTACGTGTGCGCGTGTAGGCGCGCAAGCTGGGATCGCAGAGACCGCAACGAGACCGCAGTACCCGTCGGATAGCAACTGAATCCGGATTGACTCAACACACAGCCAGAGCGTCGAAAAGTGCGCTCTGACTGTGTGTTTGTTTCCACCGATGTGATCCGGGCAGATTCCAGCAAATCGCGAGACCGCACGTTTTACACACCAGCGGTCGGGGGTTCGAAACCCTCCGCGCCCACAATCACATGTAGCGATTCCGGTGGATCCGGCCACCGTCTAGCGGGGTCCGATCCACACAAATCCCCTAGACGTCAGTCGCGTGGTTCCGCCGCGGTGCGGTAGGCGACGTTCAGCAACTCCACGAAGTGGTCGTCGAGTTCGTCGACCGACGAGACGCTCAGCCGGTGCGTCGTCACCGGCCCCTTCTTCGGGAACGCCTCACGCAGGGTCGCGTGGTGGATGCGCCGCGGCAGATCCAGAGCCACCTCGAGACGCGAGGCGTAGACGAACGCCGCCGCGAACGGACGGCCCCGCGACCAGGAGATCTCCGACGCGTGAACGTGCTCGGTGACGTCGCCGCCGAGGTCGAGGATCATGGCGCGCACGTGCCGGAACACATCGACGGCGGCCGGATCCTTGTCGGCCAGGTAGTCGTCGACGGTCGCGTACATCGGGAGCTCCTCGAATCGGGGCAGGGTGGTCGGCTCGGTCACCGCGGCCGGCCGTATCGATCGGCGAGCTTCTCGCTCGCGGTGCGCGGTGCCGCTTCCGCCGGGGCCTCGGCTGCGTCACCACCGTCTTGCGAACCCTTGGACTTCCTACGCTCCCGCAGCTCGGCCCACACGAAATAGCCCAGACCCAGCGGGGCCATGATCCCGAACGCCAGCCACTGCAGGCCGTACGACAGGTACGGGCCCGAATCGAGCTGGGGGAGCGGGATCACGCCGAGACCACCGGGCTGGTCGGCGTCGAGCTGCAGATAGACGTCCTCGAGGTCGAGACCCGTGACGGATGCGACCTGCGGGGCGTCGATGAAGTACACCTGCTGGTAGCCGTCGTCGACGAAGGGGGCTTTGTCCTCGACCGTTCCCTCGGACATCCGGATGCGCGCGTCGAGCGTGACGGGGCCGGACGGCGCGGGCGGGATCTCGGGGATCTCGGTGCCGCGGACCGGCCGCACGTACCCGCGGTTGACGAGGATCGTTCCGCCGGAATCGAGTGCGAACGGAGTCAGCACCTCGTAGGCCGGCTGCGACTCGACGCTGCGCAACCGCACGAGCACGTCCGACTCGGGCAGATAGGAGCCCTGCGCGAGCGCACGGCGCCACTCGTCCTCGATGGTCGGACCGTCGCCGCCCAGTAGGTCACCGACGGGAACCGGATCCTGTGCCATCGACGCAGCGATGCGACCGTTGCGGTCCTCGGTGCTCGTGTTCTTGCCCAGCTGCCACGGCGCGAGGACCGTGAAGCACGCGTAGGCGAAGCCGACGACCACCAGTGCCAGGACCAACCAGCCGGGGCGTAGGAGAAATGTCAATCGGCGCACAGATCCACGGTAGCCGGTGAGGTGCGTCTCACTGCTGCCGCACCCGCTCGAGCAGGCCCGGAACGGCGGTTTCGATCTGTTCGCGGACCTGCTCGAACTCGTCGAGAGAGCCGTAGTACGGATCGGGCACGGAATCGTCGTCGGCGTCGGGATCGAACGAACGCAGCAGCACACGGCGATCGGACGGGACACCGAGCTGCGCCAGCGCCCGCTCGTGAGTGGTGGTCATGGCGACGACGAGGTCGGCCGCCAGGTGCTCGGCACCGAGCTTCGCCGCGCAGTGACCGGTGGGATAACCGTGCCGCTGCAGCACCGCATCGGTGCGCGGATCCGCCTCGGACCCGACGTGCCAGCCGTGCGTGCCGGCGCTGCTCACCCGGACGCGCTCGTCGAGTCCTTCCCGGCGCAGGTGTTCGGCGAAGATCTTCTCGGCCATCGGCGACCGGCAGATGTTGCCGGTGCACACGAAGGTCACGTGGAAGCGGTCGTCAGCGTCCACCCGTGAGCACCTCCCGCAGTTCTTCGACCGAGGCGGTCGTCCGCGCCGCCGCACGACCCTCGGTCTCGGTCCCGTAACCCCACTCGACGAAGACCGTGGGGATGCCGAACCGGCCCGCACCGTGGATGTCGTGCTCGCGGTCGCCCACCATCACCACGCCGGTCGTGCCGCCGGCCTCGGCATCCTGCGGATCGATCCCGAGAGCGGCGAGGCTGTGCGCGACGACCTCCCACTTGTGCCGCCGGGCGCCGTCGTCGCTCGCACCCCCGATGAACTCGAAGTATCCGGTCAGACCGAAGTGGTCGAGGATCCGTTCGGCGAACGTCTGGGACTTCGACGTCGCCACCGCCAGGCGGCTACCTGCCTCACGGACGGCCTCGAGCACTGCTTCGATGCCGTCGAAGACGGCGTTCTCCGCCCAGCCGGTGGCGGAGTAGTAGTCCCGGTAGGCCGCGAGTCCCGCAGCGAGCTGCTCCTCGTCGAGCCCGAGATTCTGCAGGGTGTCGCGCATGGGCGGTCCGAGCAGCCACTGCAGGTCGCCGTCCGGTGCCTCGAAACCGGTCGTCTCGGCGGCGTGGAGGAACCCGTTGATCACCCCGGTCGCGGAATCGGTGAGCGTGCCGTCCAGATCGAAGAGGACGACGGGAGCAGGGAGCACGAGCGGCTGGGTGGCAGCGAGAACGGTCACCGGGCCATTCTCCCCGTTCGTTCGGTCTTCCGCCGCGTAGGGTCGTGCGCGTAGGAGAGAGCGGATCGGCTGGAGGTGGACGTGACGGCGGCGACGCTGCGTGAGGTGATCGACGTTCTGGAGACGGCCTACCCGCCGTCGCTGGCGGAGAGCTGGGACTCGGTGGGACTCGTCGCCGGCGACCCCGACGAGCCGGTGCGCAAGGTGCTGCTCGCCGTCGACGCGACCGCGGCTGTCGTCGACGAGGCGATCGAATGGGGCGCGCAACTGCTGCTGGTGCACCACCCGCTGCTGCTGCGCGGAGTCGACACGGTGGGCGCGCACACCCCCAAGGGCGCGCTGATCCACCGCCTCATCCGCGGCGGCTGCGCTCTGTTCACCGCGCACACCAACGCCGACCGTGCGAACCCCGGTGTCTCGGACGCCCTCGCCGGGGCGCTGGGCCTGACCGGCCTGCGACCGCTCGAGGCCAAGCCCGAACCCGCGACCGACAAGTGGGTCGTGATGGTGCCGTCCGACGCCGCCGACACGGTGCGCGCGGGACTGTTCGCAGCGGGCGCGGGTGCCCTCGGCAACTACCGCGAATGCTGCTGGTCGACCACGGGCACCGGCCAGTTCCGCCCGGTCGACGGCGCGGACCCGGCCGTCGGCTCGGTCGGCGACCTCGAACGCGTCCCCGAGGACCGGATCGAGGTCATCGCGCCGCGCCGGTCGCGCGCGGCGGTACTCGCGGCCCTGCGCGACGCGCACCCGTACGAGGAACCGGCCTTCGACATCATCGAACTCGCCGACCTACCGAGCGATCGCGGGCTCGGCCGGGTGGGGGAGCTGCCGCAGACCCGCACGTTGCGCGAGTTCACCGCTGACGTCGCCGCCGCGCTGCCGGCCACCGAATGGGGTGTGCGCGGTGCGGGCGACCCCGACCGGCCGGTGCGGACCGTGGCGGTGTGCGGCGGATCCGGTGATTCTTTCCTCGGGCTCGCCACCGCGCAGGGCGTCGACGTCTACGTCACCGCCGACCTGCGGCACCATCCCGCCGACGAGCATCTGCGCGCCGGGGGTCCCGCGCTGGTGGACGTCGCGCACTGGGCGAGCGAGTACCCGTGGTGCGCGCAGGCCCGCGACGTCCTCGATAGGGCGTTCGCCGATCGGGACGGCTGGCAGGCGCGGGTCAGCGAGTTGCGCACCGATCCCTGGACGACCGCGGCGGGCGCGGTACGGTAATCAGCTACGACACGTCCCGCGTGGCCGCCGACTCCCGGTCCACCGACACACCATCGAAAGCAGGAACCACCCGAGTGAACGTCGAACCCACCGTGCAGGCCAAGCTGCTGTCCCTCGCCGCCGTGGACGCAGAGCTGAACCGCCTCGCGCATCGCCGTCGGACACTGCCCGAACAGCAGGAGGTGGACCGCCTGCAGACCGAGCGCAACGCGCGCAAGGACGCCGCGGTGGCCGTCGAGATCATCCTCGACGACCTCGACCGGGACATCCGGAAGCTCGAGGGCGAGATCGAGGCCGTGCGCATGCGCGCCGACCGCGACCGGTCGATGCTCCAGAGCGGCTCGGTGGGATCGAAGCAGCTCACCGAACTGCAGCACGAGCTCACCAGCCTCGAGCGTCGCCAGGCGGCACTCGAGGACGACCTGCTCGAGGTCATGGAGCGTCGTGAGGCGTCGAAGGCCGACCACGACCACGCCGGTGCGCGGGTCTCGCAGGTCGACGACCAGCTCGGCGACGCCGTCCGGGCCCGCGACGAGGCGCTCGCCGACATCGAGGTGGCCGAGCAGCGGTGCCGCAGCGACCGCGAGGCACTGCTCGCCGTCTTCCCTACGGAACTGGTGACGCTCTACGAGAAGCAGCGCGAGAAGTCCGGCATCGGCGCCGCACTGCTGCAGGCCCGCCGCTGCGGCGCGTGCCGTCTCGAACTGGACCGCGGTGAGATCGCCCGGATCGCCGCCGCACCCGCCGATCTGCTCGTCCGGTGCCCGGAGTGCGACGCGATCCTGGTCCGCACCAAGGAATCCGGACTGTGACGACGGTCGTCGTCGAAGCGGACGGTGGTTCTCGCGGGAATCCCGGACCGGCCGGTTACGGTGCCGTGGTCTTCGATGCCGACCATCGGACCGTCCTCGCCGAACGCCAGGCGAGCATCGGGCGCGCGACGAACAACGTCGCCGAGTACAAGGGTCTGATCGCCGGTCTCACCGCCGCCGCCGAGCTCGGCGCCGACGAGGTGCACGTCCGCATGGATTCCAAGCTCGTCGTCGAGCAGATGAGCGGACGGTGGCAGGTCAAACATGCCGACATGATCCCGCTGGCCGCGCAGGCACGTGAGCTCGCCGGCCGGTTCCGCAGTGTCGACTTCACGTGGATCCCGCGTGCGGAGAACGCCCACGCCGACCGGCTGGCCAACGCCGCGATGGACGCGGCGGCCGAAGCGCTGCTGGACGTCGCGTCCGACACTGTGACGCGTCCCGTGGCGCCGTCGAATGCGGGGATCGAGAACGTCGCCACCCCGCCGGCCGTGCCTGTGCCCGATCCGGCAGTGCCGCCTTCACCCGGCTGGACCGGTGCGGTCGGGTCACCGACCCGTCTTCTGCTGCTGCGTCACGGGCAGACCTCGCTGTCGGTCGAGCGTCGCTACTCGGGGCGGGGCAACCCGGAGCTGACCGAACTCGGTCGCGACCAGGCGGTCGCCGCGGCCCGGCGACTCGGTGCCCGCGGCGGGATCACCGCCGTGCTGGCGTCACCGCTGGGGCGAGCGCGGGAGACGGCCGCTGCGGCCGCCGACGCCCTCGATCTCCCGGTGACGGTGCACGACGGGCTGATCGAGACGGATTTCGGCGACTGGGAGGGTCTCACCTTCGCCGAGGCCGCGCGTCGCGATCCCGAACTGCACCGCCGCTGGCTCGGCGACACCTCCGTGCGACCCCCGAACGGCGAGAGCTTCGACGAGGTCGCCAAGCGGATCGCCTCGGTGCGCGACGACCTGCTGACCGACTACGCCGGCTCGACCGTGCTGGTCGTCTCGCACGTCACGCCCATCAAGACGTTCCTGCAGATGGCGCTCGAGTCCGGCCCGTCGCTGCTGTACCGCCTGCACCTGGATCTCGCGTCGCTCAGCATCGCCGAGTTCTACGCGGACGGCGGCTCGTCCGTGCGGCTCGTCAACGACACCTCGCACCTGTGAACCCGTAGCGGTCGCGAAACGACAAGTGGCCGCGCAGACATGTCGGGGGGTTGCCTGCGCGGCCACTCATCAGGTCTATCTGTCGGCCGGCCGAGGGTGTTACACGGTCCCGAGAAATTCTTCCGGCGGGATGTCAGGCGGTGCAGTCGGACTGGGATTCCCGGCCGGAGAACCGCTGATCGAGCCAGTCGAGGCCTTCGACGACGGCCGGGAACATGCCGATCAGATGGCCCGTCCCGGTCTTCGTCAGAACGGGTCCGACGTCGTAGCGGCGGTAGGTGACGTCGGCGCCGGCCGAGCACCACTCGTCGACCATGGGGTCGACCCCTTGGACGAGCACGAGGTCGTCGCCCGTGCTCTGCGCCACGAAGACCGGCATTGCCGGGGCGCGGTTGCTGAGTTGCTGCTCGGCGACCAGCGACGCCCACGGCTCGTCGCCGAGATGAAACCGTCGACGACCCAACCGATCCCGCCGGAGAGCAGGGATCCGTCGCCGGCTACGGCGAGGTCGCCCAGGTCGGCGGGCGGTGAACCGGCCACGGCGCCGACCACCGACAGTTCGGGGCGTACGTCGCGGCGAGTTCGGCGGCCGAGGCGGATACCATGCCGCCCTGCGAATATCCCCAGAACGCGATCGGGCCGTCGGGGTCGAGACCGCTCGGTACATCAAGCGGGTGACGGCCGCGTCGAGGACGGCCGGGGTTTTCGGGACGACGGCGGCGACCGACGATGCGGTGCGCAGGACGTCGCCGAGCGGCGCCGTCTCGAAGGCCGGAGGGGACGTGTAGAAGTCGGTATCGGACTCGGCGGTCTCCACCGTCGGTGTGGTCGCGAGGAGTGCAGCCGCGGCGATCGAGGCGAATGCTCCGGTGCGTCTGCGCATCCTGGACCTTCCGGCGGGCCGAATGTCGAGGAGGGACGCTACCTGCAGTCTGTACGCAGGTGCGATGGCCGGCGACGTGCCCTGTCAGGCCAGTCGACGCAGCGTGTTGAGGTTCCGGACGGTCGTCGTCGCCTTGTTCCGGGCCGAACCCGACTGTTTCCCCACGGCACTGTCGAGCGTCGAGCCCTTCACGACCTGCCAGTAGAGGACCCTCTTGCCTACCTCGATGCACTCGAGATTCGGATCGAGATCGTCCGACAGGGCGGCCAGCGATTCGAGTACGGCGGGATCGGAGACGAACACGACGTACGAATGCCGGTCGGCGCGTGCGTCGTCGAAGGGATACGCCTCGACGACCCGCGCGAGATACGACTGCTCGACGACGAAGGTGTAGGCCTCGTAACCGAACCGCTCGGTGAGTGCGGCCTCGATCCGGGCCTTCGCGGTGGCGGGGTCGTCCTCGGAGTCGAAGAGCACGTTGCCGGACGCGAGTACGGTGCGGACGTTCTCGAAGCCGAGGCCGACGAAGACCTTCTTCAGATCGGCCATCCGGATGCGGATGCCGCCGACGTTGATTCCGCGGAGCAGGGCCACGAGTCGCGTCATGAGTGCACCGTAGTTGGCGGCGCCGATACGCCGCGGGATAGTCTGGTCGAGCGAACGAGTCGGCCGGGCGGCCGCGGAGCAGGGAACCGGTACCGGATGGTGCCAGGCCCTGAATCGAGGAAAGTCCGGACTCCACAGAGCAGGGCGGTTGCTAACGGCAACCCGAGGTGACTCGCGGGACAGTGCCACAGAAAGCAAACCGCCTGCCGTACGGCAGGTAAGGGTGAAAGGGTGCGGTAAGAGCGCACCAGCGCCCCGGGTGACCGGGGCGGCTAGGTAAACCCCGCCCGGAGCAAGGTTGAAGGTCGCACCGCGTGCGGTGCGGCTGCGCAGGTGTTCGAGGGCTGCTCGCCCGAGCCTGCGGGTGAACCGCTCGAGGTACCCGGCGACGGTGTGCCCAGATGGATGGTCGCCACCCCGTTTCGGCGGGGGACAGGATCCGGCTTACAGGCCGGCTCGTTCGCCCGGCGTCTCCCGATCCCACCGCGTTGCTACCGGTCGGGTCAGATCGGATAGATGACCAGCAGGTGCGCCCAGTAGGAGGCCGCATCCGGACCCAGCCAGGGCAGCAACGCGTCGTAGAGGATGTAGGACATGGCGTGCTCCTTCGTTCGGACATCGAGCACATGCGCGTTCGGACATCGAGCACATGTGTGCGGCCCGACAGTACCGCGCCACGCCCGCCGACGGGTTGCCCGTACACGAGGACGTCGTTCGGGCACACTGAGACCATGAGCGACGACGGCTGGTACTACGACGTGCGTACGGGGAAGGTCTCCCAGGGCAAGGATCCGCACGCCCTCAACCGCATGGGGCCCTACCCGGATCGGGAGACCGCTCAGCGGGCGCTGGAGATCGCGGCAGAGCGGAACAAGGCGGCCGACGCCGCCGACGACGACTGGAAGAACGGTTGAGTTCGACGACGAGCACCCGGAACCGCAGGAGTTCCCGAGCATCGTGGTGACCACTCCCATCGTCGTCGCGCCGGCGATCGACTTCGCCGACGTGCGCGCCGAATTCGACCTCGTCGACGGCTTCCCGTCGGATGCCCTCGACGAGGCACGGCAGGCGGCCGACCGCTACGCGGACGTCCGCGAGGACCGCACCGACCTGCCGCTCGTGACCATCGACCCACCCGGATCGATGGATCTCGATCAGGCGCTGCACCTCGAACGCACCGACGACGGCTTCGTGCTGCACTACGCGATCGCCGACGTGTACGCACTCGTCGAACCGGGCGGCGCTCTCGACGCCGAGACACATCGTCGCGGGCAGACCTTCTACCTGCCCGACGGCTCGGTTCCGCTGCATCCACGCGAAGTGTCCGAGGGCACGGCGAGCCTGCTGCCGGACGTCGTCCGCCCCGCGGCGTTGTGGCGGATCGAGACCGACCACGGCGGGGAGCCCGTCGCGGTGAGCGTGCGGCGTGCGCTCGTCCGGTCGGTCGCGCGCATGGACTACGCCGGAGTGCAGCGCGACGCCGACGCGGACAGGTTGCATCCGTCCGTCGAGGCGTTGCCCGACTTCGGCCGGTTGCGCTCGGCCGCGGCGCTCGCGCGCGGCGCGATCGAACTGCGTCTGCCCACGCAGGACGTCGTGCCGCACGGCGACGGCTGGAGGCTGCAGATCGAACCGCGGACCGAGGCCGACGAGTGGAACTCCGAGATCTCGCTGCTCACCGGAATGTGCGCCGCGCAGATGATGATCGACGCCGGGGTCGGTCTGCTGCGCACCCTTCCCGCCGCCGATCCCGCGGCGGTCGACGGGCTGCGTCGCACCGCTCGGTCGTTGGACGTGCCGTGGCCGCCGGAGATGGGAGTCGGGTCCTTCCTCGCCGGACTCGACGCCCACGATCCGCGCACGCTCGTGTTGATGAGCGAAGCGCCGACGCTACTGCGCGGGGCGTCCTATGCCGCCTTCGACGGTGACCTGCCCGAGACCATCCTGCACGGAGCGATCGGCGCGCCCTACGCGCATGTCACCGCGCCGTTGCGCCGGTTGTCCGACCGATACGCCACCGAGGTGTGCCTCGCGGTGTCGTCGGGCCTGCCCGTCCCGGAGGCGGTGCGCGCCGAACTGTCCGCGATGCCGAAGATCATGTCGTCGACCGATTCGCTCGCCGGCAAGGTGAACCGGGCGTGCATCGACCTGGCCGAGGCCGTCGTGCTCGCGCCGCGAGTGGGAGAGACCTTCGAGGCGACGGTGCTGAAGGAAGCCACCGACCGGCATGACGCCGAGGTGTTCGTCGCCTCCGAGACCGTCATCGGCCCGTGCGGCGGGGCACCCGAGGAGGGCAGCACCGTGCGGGTGCGGCTCACCCTCGTCGACCCGCAGGCCCGCAAGATCCGCTTCGACCATGACCGGTGAGACCACGCGGCGGCGACGTCCGGTCGCTGCCGTCCTCGCCGTCGCGGTCGCGTTGTGCGCGGCGCTCGCGGTGCTCGTGTGGTGGATCCTGCCGAACCGGCTGTTCCCCTGGGACAGTGCGTCGTTCCCCGAGATCGACACGTCGGCGTTGACACCGACGCAGGTGCGGATCGTCGAACTGCTCGAGGAGCAGCACGAGGCGCAGAAGCCCGGCACGTTCTACTCGGAGGGTGTCCGCGAACCGTGGTGCGCCGACTTCGTCAGCTGGATCATGCGGGAAGCCGGTGTGCCGCTGTCCAATCCGCATTCGGGCCACTGGCGGATCCCGGGCGTGTACACACTCCAGGAGTACTACGAGCAGACGGGCCGCTACGAACCGGCAGGAACGGGTTACCGGCCGGAGGTCGGCGATGTGGTGCTGTACCACAACAGGATCGGTGTCGGTCAGCGCGAGCACACGAACATCGTCGTCGCCGTCGACGGTGATTCCGCGATCACCGTCGGCGGAAACGAGATGGGCCGCATCCGCGTCCACGAACTCGACGTGACCGGGGACGACGCCGTGGTCGGCTTCGGGCGGTTGCCGGGCTGATCCGGGTCAGCGGAAGGTGTCGGTGGCCTCGACGAGCCGGTGCACGATTCCCGGTTCGGTCGCCGCATGGCCCGCGTCGTCGACGATGTGCAGGCGGGAGAACGGCCACGCCTCGTGCAGGTCGTGCGCGCTGCGCGTCGGGCACACCACGTCGTAGCGGCCCTGCACAATCACGCCCGGGATGTCGCGCAGCAGATGCGCGTCGCGCAGGAGTGCCCCCTCGTCGAAGAAGCCACGGTGGTGGAAGTAGTGGTTCTCGATACGAGCGAAGGCCAACGCGAACCGGGGTTCGGCCGTCTCCGCGACGCGATCCGGGTTCGGCAGCAGTGAACTCGTGGCGCCCTCCCAGGTGGACCACGCGATCGCCGCGTTCAGGGCGACGTCCGGATCGGTCGAGTGCAGCAGGCGGTGGTAGACGTCCACGGGATGCTCGCCGGGCCCAGTGGTGGCGAGCGGGGCACAGAATCCTTCCCACGCCTCAGGGAACAGCTGCCCGGCGCCGCCGTTGTAGTACCAGTCGATCTCGCTGCGGCGCAGCAGGAAGATCCCGCGCAGGACGAGTTCGGTGACGTGCTCGGGGTGCCGCTGGGCGTAGGCGAGGGCGAGCGTCGAGCCCCACGACCCGCCGAAGACCATCCACCGGTCCACACCGAGGAAGGTGCGCAGCCGCTCGATGTCGGCGACCAGATGGTCGGTGGTGTTGACCGACAGATCGGCGCCGTCGGCCACGTGGGGCTGCGACCGGCCGCAGCCGCGCTGGTCGAACAACACGATCCGGTAGGCGCCCGGATCGAAGAAGCGCCGGTGCAGGGGTGCGGTGCCGCCACCCGGACCACCGTGGAGGAAGACCACGGGCTTGCCTTGCGGGTTGCCGCTGACCTCCCAGTACAGCTGCTGGCCGTCACCGACGTCGAGCATGCCCGTCTCGTGCGGCTCGATCGGCGGATACAGTTCGCGTCGCTCCACGGATCAGAACCCGACGAGGCCCGACGCGAGATCGGGGATCTCGAGTGCCTGCACGGCCTCCTCGCGCACCTCCGGGCACTGCGCGGAGGTCGCCGCGTCGATGCGGCCCCGGTCGCCCGCGAGCGCGACGAGGTCGACACCGTTCGCCGCACCCCATTCGCCGACGAGGATGTTGAGGCCACCGCGCCCCACCGAGGGGGTGTAGGTGCGCCAGTTCGACAGCTGGCCCTCGAGGCGTGCACACAGATCTGCGGCCTGCGCCTCGGTGAAGCCACCCGCTCCGGCCTCCGCGGGGCTCGACCCCGCAGCCGATGTCGTCTCCGTCGTCACCGGGGACTCGGTGGACGTGCCGGTCGGTGCCGGGTCCTGGGCCGGCGCGCACGCCGCGAGAACACCTGCCAGCGCGACGGCGACGGCGGGAACGAGACTGGAGCGGATCTGCATGGACACCTCACGGGTCGTACGGTCGGATCGTCGTCGAGTCTGCCACCGGCCGGGGACGGGGCCGTCGGCGGTCAGGACACGGGTGCCGGTCGCAGGCGCCGGACCACCCACTTCTCGAACTCGGCGACGACGAACACCAGCAGGCCCGCCGCGAGCACCTTGCCCCAGTCCGCCCACGAGATCGCGGCGGACCCGAAGATCGCCTGCATGAACGGGGCGTAGGTGAACAACAGTTGCAACGCGGCGCACGCCGCGATCGCAGCAAGCACGTACCGGTTCCCGAACAGCCCGTCGCGGGTGAGGACCGTGTCGCGGATGCGGCGGCTGTTGAGCAGGTAGAACATCTCGGCCACGACGATCGCGTCCACCGCGAGCGTGCGCGCGACCTCCACCGGTGCACCGCGGTCGAGTTCCCACAGGAACAGGCCGAGCGAGCCGACCATCATCAGCACCGACACCATCACCACGCGCCAGACGAAGAAGCGGGACAGCAGTGATTCCCCGGGCGGTCGCGGCCTGCGGAGCATGACCGACTTCTCCGTCGGTTCGAACGCGAGCGCCAGACCGAGGGTGCTGACGGTGGCGAGGTTGATCCACAGCACCTGCGCGGGTGTGAGCGGCAGGGTGAGCTGGAAGAGGATGGCGGCGACGACCACCAGCGCCTCACCGCCGTTGGTGGGCAGCATGAAGAGGACGAACTTCTTCAGGTTGTCGTAGACGCCGCGGCCCTCGCGGACTGCGGCGGCGATGCTCGCGAAATTGTCGTCGGCGAGAACGACGTCGGCCGCTTCCTTGGCGGCCTCGGTTCCGGTCATGCCCATCGCGACCCCGACGTCGGCCCGCGCAAGCGCCGGCGCGTCGTTCACACCGTCGCCGGTCATCGCCACGACGTGACCGCCGGCCTGCAGGGCGCGCACCAGACGGAGTTTGTGCTCGGGACTGGTGCGCGCGAAGATGTCCGTCTCCGCGACGACCCGGCGCAGTTCCGCATCGTCGAGGGTCTCGATCTCGGCGCCGGTCATCGCCCGCGAACCCGTGCCGAGACCCATCTGCGCCCCGATCTCGGCGGCGGTGGCGGCGTGGTCACCGGTGATCATCTTCACCGTGATCCCGGCGCGGTGGCATTCGCGCACCGCCGTGATCGCCTCCTCGCGCGGCGGGTCGATGATGCCGACCAGAGCGAGCATCGTGAAGTCGTGCCGGGCGTCTTCGAAGGCGAGCACGCCGTCCTCCGGTTCGCGGTCGCGGAACGCGAGGGCCAGCACGCGCAGGCCCTGGGCCGCGATCTCGTCGGCGCGGCGGGTCCAGTAGGCCTCGTCGACGGGGCGTACCACGCCGTCGGCGCCGAGCTGGCCGGTGCAGGCGACGAGGACCCGCTCCGGGGCGCCCTTGAGCAGGATGCGTTCGCGGCGACCGTCGTCGTGCGGGTGCAGGGTCGCCATGAACTTGTGTTCGGATTCGAACGGGACGACATCGAGGCGCGGCCACCGCTCGTGGGCCGCCGCGGTGGGCAGGCCGGCCTTGCGGCCGAGGACGACGAGCGCTGCCTCGGTGGGGTTGCCGTGCACCTCCCACACGCCGTCCTCCTCGACCACCTCGGTGTCGTTGCACAGGACACCGGCGCGGACGGCCAGATCGAGTGCCGGGTCGGTGTGCGGATCGACCGGATCGCCACTCTCGGCGGCGATGATCGAACCGATCGGCGCGTAACCGACACCGCCCACCTCGACGGTGCGGTGCGCACACACGACCTTCTGCACGGTCATCTCGTTGCGGGTCAACGTGCCCGTCTTGTCGGAGCAGATCACCGTCACCGAGCCGAGGGTCTCGACGGCAGGAAGGCGCCGGATGACGGCGTTGCGCCGGGCCATGCGTTGCACGCCGAGGGACAGGGCCACGGTCATCACGGCCGGGAGTCCCTCGGGGATCGCGGAGGCGGCCAACGCGACCATGAGGGTGAACATCTCCGCCGGGCTCTCGCCGCGCCACACGACACCGAGCGCGAAGGTCACGGCGGACGCGAGGAGGATGACCGCCGCCAGCCAACGGCCGAAGCGGCCGATCTGCTCGAGCAACGGTGTGGCCGCGCGGTCGACACCCGACAACAGGGCATTGATGCGGCCGAGTTCGGTGTCGGAGCCGGTCGCGATCACCACGCCGTCACCCTGGCCGAAAACCGCGACGGTGCCGGTGAAGCACGTCGATCTGCGGTCGCCGAGTTCGGTGTCGGCGTCGACCGGGTCCGGTGTCTTGGCGACGGGCACGGATTCACCGGTCAGGGCCGCCTCGTCGATGCGCAGCTCACGCGAGCTCAGGATCCGCAGGTCGGCGGGGACGCGGTCGCCGGAGGCGAGGCGCACCACGTCGCCCGGCACGAGATCTGCCGCGGGGATGTCGACGATCCGGCCGTCGCGGTGGACCCGCGTCCGGGGCGCGAGCATGGCACGGATCGAGTCGAGCGCGGACGCGGCGCGACCCTCCTGGACGAAACCGATGAGCGCGTTCACGATCACGGCACCCATCAGGACTGCCGTGTCTATCCAGTGGCCCAGGAACGCGGTGACGACAGCGGCCGCCATCATCACGTACAGCAGGACGTTGTGGAACTGTCGCAGCAGTCGCCACCACCAGCGATCCGAGCGGGGAGCGGGCAGCGCATTGGGTCCGTACAGCTCCCGCCGGCGGGTCGCCTCGGCCGTGGTCAGTCCCGCTTCGGTGGTCTCGAGCCGGGCGAGCGTGTCACCGGAATCGAGTGCGTGCCAGGGGTGGCTCATTACCGAAATTTTACTCAGTGTCGCTTCCGCGGGCACCCCGGGACGGCGGTGATCCCGGACGCACGAGGGGCACCACCGCGGTCGGTGGTGCCCCTCGGCAAACGAGCGATCGTCAGAAGGAGTGCTCGGGCCCCGGGAAGGTGCCCTGCCCGACCTCTGCTGCGTACTGTGTTGCGGCGCGGCGCAGTTCGTCGCCCACCTGTCCGAACTTCTTGACGAACTTCGCGGTCTTCCCGCTCGTGTAGCCGGCCATGTCCTGCCAGACGAGGACCTGGGCATCGCACTCGTTGCCGGCGCCGATGCCGACGGTCGGGATGCTCAGCTTGCGGGTGACCTGCCCGGCCAGGTCGGCCGGCACCATCTCCATCACGACGGAGAAGGCGCCTGCCTCCTGGACGGCGATCGCGTCGGCGACGAGCTGCTCGGCGCCGTCGCCGCGGCCCTGCACCCGGAACCCGCCGAGTGTGTTCACGGACTGCGGGGTGAAGCCGATGTGTGCCTGCACGGGGATGCCGGCGGCGGTGATCGCGGCGATCTGCGGAGCCATCCGCTCGCCACCCTCGAGCTTCACCGCGTGGGCGCCGCCCTCCTTCATGAACCGCACGGCCGTGGCGAGGGCCTGTTCAGGCGAGGCCTCGTACGAGCCGAACGGCAGGTCGGCGACGACGAGCGCGTGCGGAGCACCGCGCACTACGCCGTGGACGAGGGGGAGGAGTTCGTCGACGGTCACGGGCACCGTGGTGTCGTAGCCGTAGACGACGTTGGCTGCGGAATCGCCCACGAGCAGGACGGGGATACCCGCCTCCTCGAAGATGCGGGCGGAGGAGTAGTCGTAGGCCGTCAACTCTGCCCAGCGGCGGCCTTCGGCCTTCATCGCCTGCAGGTGATGGACTCGTGTCTTGCGCTTGGGGATGTCGGCAGGGGCTGCAGCGGAGGCCGCGCCGCCGTATACGGACGTCACGTTGTCGGACATCACTGTCCCTTTCTTCCTCGAGGCCCTCGGGGTCCCCGGGTCGGGTGATGACTGTCTCAGTCTGCCACTCGGCCCGGAGAGCGCGAAGGCCGCGCAGCGGTGCGATTCGTCACACCGAACGACCGCTCGGAAGAGAGTGCAGGTCGTGTCGCTGCAGGTTGACCGGGGCATGGCACGATCGGATCGTGCCCCACCCTGCTCGCGCGCGCATCCGTCGTCTGTCCGTCCTGGCGCTCGTGGCCGCTGCCGCGGCGACCGCGTGCGGTGACACCGCGCAGGAACAACGACAGCCGTCGGCGGTCGGGGTGGTTCCGGGCCTCGAACGGTTCTATGAGCAGGACGTCGACTGGGAGTCGTGCGGGCCGTACGACGCCGACGGGCCGATGATGGTGCGGCAGGGTGTGGAGTGCGCACGCATCGAGGTTCCCCTCGACTACGAGGACCCGGACGGTGAGGTGATCACCCTCGCGGTGTCGCGACTGCCCGCCGGCGGCGACCGGATCGGTTCCCTGCTGGTCAACCCCGGCGGCCCGGGCGCCTCGGGACTGTCCACCGCGCTCGCGGCCGACGGCACCGTCCTCGCCGACCGCTTCGACGTGGTCGGCTTCGACCCCCGCGGTGTCGGATCGTCCGAACCGGCGGTCCGCTGCCTCACCGACGCCGAGTTCGACGCCGACCGTGCTGTGGACGACGGGGACACGAGCCCTGAGGGCATCGCCGCGACGGAGAAGCGCAATCAGGAGTACGCGGAGCTGTGCGCCGAACGCAACGGCACGGATCTGCTCGCGCACCTCGGCACGCGCGAGGTCGTGCAGGACATGGACGTCCTCCGCGGGGTCCTCGGGGACGACGCGCTGACCTATCTCGGCTACTCCTACGGCACCCGGCTCGGCACCCTCTATGCCGAGGCCTTCCCGGGCCGGGTGCGGGCGATGGTGCTCGACGGTGCGATCGATCCGGAGCAGGACCCGGTCGAGGAGATCGTGCTGCAGGCCGAGGGCTTCCAGAAGGCCTTCGACGAATTCGCGGCGTACTGCGCGCGGTACGCGGGGTGCCCGCTCGGGACCGATCCGGCCCGGGCCGCCGAGCGGTTCCGCGGGCTCGTCGACCCGCTGCTCGACGCTCCGGCACCGACCACCGATCCGCGCGGACTGAGCCACCGCGACGCCATCACCGGTGTGCAGCAGGGCCTGTATTCGCCGACCCTGTGGGGTTCGCTGCGCGGTGGGCTGGAGGCGCTCGCGACCACCGGCACCGGCGACACCCTGTTGCGGCTCGCCGATCTCTACGAAGGGCGCGGCGAGGACGGCACCTACAGCAACATCACCGACGCTTTCAACGCGATCCGGTGCGTGGACGACCCACCGGTGACCGACCGGGCGCTCGCGGGCGAACTCGACATGCGGTTCCGCGCGGCCGCACCGTTCCTCGACGACGGCCGCGGCACCGGATCGGCGGCCCTCGACGTCTGTGCCTTCTGGCCGGTCCCGGCCACCGGGGAACCGCACACTCCCGACGTTCGCGATCTGCCGCCCGTGCTCGTGGTCTCGACGACCGGGGATCCCGCGACCCCCTACGACGCGGGGGTCGAACTCGCCGCCCGGCTCGGTGGTGTCCTGGTGACCTTCGAGGGAACGCAGCACACCGTCGCCCTGGACGGCAACGAGTGCGTGGACACCGCTGTGACCAGCTATCTGGTGGATCTCGAGGTGCCCGCGCGGGATCCTCGCTGTTGACCGGAGGGGCGTGTGAGCGACACGCCATCCGGATGCGCCTGCCGATGTAACACGGAATTAACGGACTGTGCCTAGTCTCGCGGGTATGGATCGCCAGAAGGAGTTCGTGCTCCGCACCCTCGAAGAGCGCGACATTCGGTTCGTGCGTCTGTGGTTCACCGACGTCGTCGGCACTCTCAAGTCGGTGGCGATCGCGCCTGCCGAACTCGAAGGGGCCTTCGAGGAGGGCATCGGCTTCGACGGCTCGGCCGTCGAGGGCTTCTCCCGCATCTCCGAAGCCGACATGGTTGCGCGTCCCGACGCCACCACCTTCCAGGTGCTGCCCTGGAGCGACGACCGGGGTCACCAGTACTCGGCCCGGATGTTCTGCGACATCACCATGCCCGGCGGCACCCCCAGCTGGGCCGACCCCCGCCACGTGCTGCGCCGCCAGCTCAACAAGGCCTCCGATCTCGGCTTCAGCTGCTACGTGCACCCCGAGATCGAGTTCTTCCTCGTCGAGGACGGCCCCGAGGGGAGCGCCCCGGTCCCGGCCGACATCGGCGGCTACTTCGACCAGTCCGTGCACCGCTCGGCCCCGCACTTCCGGCGTCACGCCATCGACGCTCTCGAGTCCATGGGCATCTCGGTGGAGTTCAGCCACCACGAGACCGCGCCCGGCCAGCAGGAGATCGACCTGCGCTACGCCGACGCGCTGTCCATGGCCGACAACGTCATGACCTTCCGCTACGTGGTCAAGGAGATCGCGATGCAGGAGGGCGTGCGGGCCACCTTCATGCCCAAGCCCTTCCGCGACCACGCCGGCTCCGCGATGCACACCCACATGTCGCTGTTCGAGGGCGAGACCAACGCCTTCCACGACCCCGACGACCCGCTGCAGCTCTCGGCGACCGGCAAGGCGTTCATCGCCGGTGTCCTCGAGCACTCCAACGAGATCAGCGCCGTCACCAACCAGTGGGTCAACTCCTACAAGCGTCTCGTGCACGGGGGAGAGGCACCCACGGCCGCGTGCTGGGGCCCGTCGAACCGGTCCGCGCTCGTGCGCGTCCCGATGTACACGCCGAACAAGGCATCGTCGCGTCGCGTGGAGATCCGCACCCCCGACTCGGCGTGCAACCCCTACCTGACCTTCGCAGTACTGCTCGCGGCAGGTCTGCGCGGCATCGAGAAGGGCTACGAGCTCGCCCCCGAAGCAGAGGACGACGTGTGGTCGCTGACCTCCGCCGAGCGTCGCGCCATGGGCTACCGCGAACTGCCTACCGATCTCGACATCGCGCTGCGCGAGATGGAGAAGTCCGAACTCGTCGCCGAAACCCTCGGTGAGCACGTCTTCGACTACTTCCTGCGCAACAAGTGGCGGGAGTGGGAGAACTACCGCAGCCAGGTCACCCCCTTCGAACTCGAGCAGTACCTGGGGTTGTAAGCGACGATGGAAGCGTGGTGAGACCGCCCAGCGCGCGTTCGGTAGTTCCCGGCCCCGGTCGGCTCGGCCTCGTCGAGCCGACCGCCCCCGCCGAGCTCGCTCGACTCGGATGGAACGACGCCGACAGCGTCGAACTGCTGTGGGCGCTGTCCCGTGCCCCCAACGCCGACCTGGCCCTGCGCACCCTCGCGCGCCTGGCCGACGCGCTCGGTGACGACTGGGCCGAACTCGACTCGGCGCTGCGCTCCGACACGCGCCTGCGCGGCCGGTTGTTCGGGCTGTTCGGGGCGTCGTCGGCGCTCGGCGACCACATCGTCGCCAACCCGGATCGCTGGAAGATGCTCGCGGGCAGCGCGGCGCTGCCCGACAAGCACACCTTCACGGCGCGGATGCTCGACAGCGTCGACGCCGAACCCGAGCCCGACGGACGTCCCGGCCGGCTGATCCACCGGGCCGGGCTCATCGGCCCGCACGCGGTCGCGGCGCTGCGCACCACCTACCGCGACCAACTGATGCTGATCGCCGCCGCCGATCTCGCGGCGGTCGTCGAGAACGAACCGGTGCTGCCCTATCTCGAGGTCGGGGCGTTGCTCGCCGACCTCGCCGACGCGGCGCTGACCGCGGCCCTCGCGGTGGCCGTGTCCACGGTGGTCCCGGACGGCCCGTGCCCGATCGACCTCGCCGTCATCGCGATGGGCAAGTGCGGTGCGCGCGAGCTGAACTACGTCAGCGACGTCGACGTCGTCTTCGTCGCCGAACCCGCCGACGCCCGCGCGAGCCGGATCGCCGGCGAGATGATGCGCATCGGCACGTCGGCCTTCTTCGAGGTCGACGCCGCGCTGCGACCGGAGGGCAAACGCGGCGAGCTCGTCCGCACCCTCGAATCCCACGTCGCCTACTACAACCGGTGGGCCAAGACCTGGGAGTTCCAGGCACTGCTCAAGGCACGGCCGATGACCGGGAACCTCGACCTCGGCCGCCGGTACATCGACGCCCTGAGCCCGATGGTGTGGACCGCCTCCGAACGCGAGGACTTCGTGCCCGACGTGCAGGCGATGCGCCGCCGGGTCGAGGAGATGGTGCCCCCGGAATTACGCGAACGCGAACTCAAGCTCGGACGCGGCAGCCTCCGCGACGTCGAGTTCGCCGTGCAGTTGCTCCAACTCGTGCACGGTCGCGTCGACGAATCGCTGCGCGTGCCCAACACCGTCGAAGCGCTGTGCGCGCTCGCCGACGGCGGTTATGTCGGGCGCGACGACGCCGCGAACATGCGGGCGTCCTACGAGTTCCTCCGCCTGCTCGAACACCGGCTCCAGCTCCAGCGGCTCAAGCGGACCCACACCCTGCCGCCGCCCGAGGACCGCGAGGCCCTGCGGTGGCTCGCGCGCGCCGCGCACATGCGGCCGGACGGGCGCAAGGACGCCCTCGGCGTGCTCGAATCGGAGATCAAGCGCAACTCGTCGCGGATCCGGAAACTGCACGCGCGCCTGTTCTACCGGCCGCTGCTGGACTCGGTGAGCAAGCTCGACAAGGAAGCGCTGCGGTTGTCGCCCGACGCGGCCGTCCGCCAGCTCGCCGCGCTGGGGTACAACGGCCCGCAGCACGCGATGGAACATCTGGCGGCGTTGTCCGGGGGAGCCTCCCGCAAGGCGCGCATCCAGGCACTGCTGCTCCCGCAGTTGCTCGAATATCTCGGCGAGACAACCGATCCCGACGCCGGTCTTCTCGCCTACCGGCGGCTGTCCGATGCGCTCTACGACACGGTCTGGTTCCTGCGGGTGCTGCGCGACGAGCCGGCCGTCGCCGAACGTCTCATGACGGTGCTCGGCTCGTCGGCCTACGTCGCCGATCTGCTGGTGAAGTCTCCCGAGGTCATCCGCCTGTATGCCGACGCGTCGACCGGGCCGCGGCTGCTCGAGGCGAACCCGCCCGAGGTGGCGCGCGCCCTCGTCGCATCGTCCTCGCGCTACTCCGACCCCGCTCGCGCCATCGCCGCCGCGCGTTCGCTGCGCCGCGCCGAACTCGCGCGCGTCGCGAGCGCCGACATCCTCGGCATGCTCGACGTGCCGCAGGTGTGCCGGGCGTTGTCCACGGTATGGGCGGGTGTCCTCGAAGCCGCGCTCGACGCGGTGATCCGGGGCTCGGAACAGTCCCGCGGACCGGCGCCGGCGCGTATCGCAGTGATCGGGATGGGCCGGCTCGGAGGCGGCGAACTCGGCTACGGATCCGACGCGGACGTGCTGTTCGTGTGCGACCCGCTGCCGGACGCCGACGAGACCGATGCGGTCAAGTGGGCCACGAGCATCGCCGAGCAGGTGCGGCGACTCCTCGGCGCGCCGAGCACCGACCCACCGCTCGAGGTCGATCTGGATCTGCGTCCGGAAGGTCGCAGCGGTCCCATCGTCCGGACGTTCGCGTCCTACCGGGCGTACTACACGCAGTGGGCCGAGGTGTGGGAGGTACAGGCGCTGCTGCGTGCACACGCCGTCGCGGGTGACCGCGAGCTCGGCACCCGCTTCCTGCACATGATCGACGACGTGCGCTATCCCGAGGGTGGGGTCTCGCAGGAGGCCGTCCGCGAGATCCGGCGCATCAAGGCACGCGTGGACTCCGAGCGGCTGCCGCGCGGGGCCGACCCGGCCACCCACACCAAACTCGGACGGGGCGGTCTCGCCGACATCGAATGGACCGTGCAGCTGCTGCAGCTCCAGCACGCCTACCGGCTCCCGGCGCTCCGCACGACCTCGACGCTCGAGGCGCTCGGCGGCATCGGCGCCGCCGAGCTGCTCAGCGCGACCGACGTCGAACTCCTGCGCACGGCATGGATCACCGCGACGGATGCGCGGAACTGTCTCGTGCTCGTCCGCGGCAAGCCGACCGACCAGCTCCCGGGGCCGGGACGGCAGCTCGAAGCCGTTGCCCGCGTGACGGGTTGGCGTGGTGAGGACGCGTCGGAGTTTCTCGACCACTACCTGCGCGTCACGCGTCGTGCGCGGGCGGTCGTCGAGCGGGTGTTCTGGGACTAGCCGAGCGTCAGTCGCAGAAGACGACGAGTGCGAGTCCTCGCCAGACCTCGACCTCGGTCTTGTCCCACTCCTTGTTCTCGTGGTCCCAGTCGTACTCGACCTCGACGTCGTAGCCACGGTCGCGTTGCTCGGTCACCCTGCAGTTCTGCATGGTGCTGCCGGACCGGTTGAGGATGATGTAGGGGACTCCCGCGTCGGAGAGCACCTGCTGTGCCTGCTCCTGCGACATGCCGACGACGGAGATGTCGGTCTGGGCCGCTGCGGTGCCTGCGAGTGCGACGGATAGAGGGACGGGGGACAGCATGACAGCGGCGCATGCTGCCGAAACGAGGGATCTACGCATGGTGGCCTCCCGAGGAGACGTGTCGTTCGGATACGGACCACGTCGCATCCACTCCCCCGCGAGCGAGTGTGACGAACATCACCAAAGCTGTGTCCTCACGGTACACCCGTGTGCAGTACGGCTGTCCAGTCGGTTTCGGCTCGGCGGACCTGCGCACGACCCCCTGCACACGACGGAGCCACCCGCCGAACACGAGGGGTGGCTCCGGGACGGTGCGTCAGGCGCGGTCGTGGACCGCCGGCGCGGTCACTTCTTCAGATCGAAACGATCCAGGTTCATCACCTTCGTCCAGGCCGCGACGAAATCGCGGACGAACTTCGGGCCGGCATCGTCGGTCGCGTAGACCTCGGCGAGCGCCCGCAGCTGCGAGTTGTGCCCGAAGACCAGGTCGACGGCGGTCGCGGTGTATTTGACCTGGTCCGATCCCCGAGCGCGTCCTTCGTAGACGCCCTCGCTGTTCTGCGAGACCTTCCACTCGGTCCCCATGTCGAGCAGATTGACGAAGAAGTCGTTCGTCAGGGTCTGCGGGCGGTCGGTGAAGACCCCGTGCTTGCTGCCGCCGTGATTCGCGCCGAGCGCACGCAGACCGCCGACGAGCACCGTCGTCTCGGGAGCGGTCAGCGTCAGCAGGTTGGCGCGCTCGAGGAACAACTTCTCGGGCGGAAGCTTCTCGCCGCCGCGCAGGTAGTTGCGGAAACCGTCGTGCTTCGGCTCGAGCACCTCGAACGACTCGACGTCGGTCCACTCCTGCGTCGCATCGGTGCGGCCGGGGAAGAACGGAACCGTGATGTCGTGTCCCGCATCCTCGGTGGCCTTCTCCACCGCGGCGTTACCGGCGAGCACGATCAGATCCGCCAGGGAGACCTTCTTGTTGCCGCCCGAGCCGTTGAAGTCCTGCTGGATACCCTCGAGGATCTGCAGCACCTGTGCGAGCTGTTCGGGTTCGTTGGCCTCCCAGTCCTTCTGCGGCTCGAGCCGCACGCGTGCGCCGTTCGCACCGCCGCGCTTGTCGGTGCCGCGGAAGCTCGCAGCCGACGCCCAGGCGGTGGCGACGAGCTGCGGGATCGTCGCTCCCGAGTCGAGGACCTTCGCCTTGAGTGAGGCGGCGTCGCTCTCGTCGATCAGCTCGTGGTCGACCTCCGGCACCGGGTCCTGCCAGATCTGCGGTTCCGGGATCCACGGCCCCCGGTACCGCGAGAGCGGACCCATGTCGCGGTGCAGCAGCTTGAACCACGCCTTGGCGAACTCCTGCTCGAGTTCCTCGGGATGGTCGAGCCAGCGCCGGGTGATCTCGCCGTAGACGGGGTCGTAGCGCAGCGCGAGGTCGCTGGTGAGCATGCCCGGCGCGTGCTTCTTCGTCGGGTCGTGGGCGTCGGGCACGGTGTCCGCGCCGGCACCGCCTTTCGGCGTCCACTGCCACGCACCGGCGGGGCTCTTGGTCTTCTCCCACTCGTAGGCGTACAGCGTCTCGAGGAAGCTGTTGTCCCACTTGGTCGGAGTGGGCGTCCAGGTGACCTCGAGACCGCTGGTGATCGTGTCGCCACCGACACCGGTGCCGTACGAGTTCTTCCAGCCGAGACCCTGCTGTTCGAGCGGGGCACCCTCGGGTTCGGGACCGAGATTGTCGGCGGGAGCGGCACCGTGCGTCTTGCCGACGGTGTGACCGCCGACGATGAGCGCGGCCGTCTCGACGTCGTTCATCGCCATCCGGGCGAACGTCTCACGGATGTCGCGTCCGGACGCGAGGATCTCCGGGTTGCCGTTGGGGCCTTCGGGATTGACGTAGATCAGACCCATCTGGACGGCACCCAGTGGGCCCTGGAGTTCGCGCTCACCGGCGTAGCGTTCGTCGCCGAGCCAAGTGTCCTCCGGGCCCCAGAAGACCTCGTCGGGCTCCCAGATGTCCTCGCGGCCGAACGCGAAGCCGAACGTCGTGAACCCCATCGACTCGTAGGCGCAGTTGCCGGCGAAGACCAGCAGGTCGGCCCAGGAGAGCTTGCGGCCGTACTTCTGCTTGATCGGCCACAGGAGACGACGGGCCTTGTCGAGGCTGACGTTGTCGGGCCAGCTGTTGAGCGGAGCGAACCGCTGCGCGCCCTTGCCGCCGCCACCGCGACCGTCGGCGATGCGGTAGGTGCCGGCCGAGTGCCAGCTCATACGGATGAACAGACCCCCGTAGTGACCGAAGTCGGCCGGCCACCAGTCCTGGGAATCCGTCATCAGGTCGATCAGATCCTGACGGAGCGCCTCGACGTCGAGGGATTCGACTTCCTTCGAGTAGTCGAAGTCGGGTTCCAACGGATTGGACAGCGGTGAATGCTGGTGCAGGACCGTCAAATCCAGCTGGTCCGGCCACCAGTCCTGATTGGTCCTCGGCCGGTGCGGTGACGGCTCGGGGGAGGGGACTGCCGGGTTTTCGCTTTCGGACACTGCGGTTTCCTTCCGGATCAGGGTCGATCGGACCGATTCAGGGCTGTTGTCGTGGATCGTCTGTCGAACAGTCGCGGCACAGGCCCCAGAAGACGACGTCGGCCTCGTCGACGTCGAAACCTGCGTCGTCCACCGGTGACAGGCAACGCGAGTCACCGACGGTGTGGTCGACATCCGAGATCACGGCGCAGGACCGGCAGACGAGGTGGTGATGACTGTCGCCGACACGCACCTCGTACCGCGCGTGGAAACCTGCGGGCCGGATTCGTCGGAGCAGGCCGTGTGCCGAGAGTGCGTGAAGGATGTCGTACACGGTGTGCCGACCGATGCCGGGAACGACGGCGCCGACCGCGTCGAAGATGCGATCGGCATCGGCGTGCGGGTGCTCGTGCGCCGCATCGAGCACCGCCAGACGCTGTCGGGTCACGCGAAGACCGGCCGCGCGTAACCGCTCGGAGAAATCCCGCGTCGAGGGCACGTGCCCACTATGGACCACTTTTCTGGAACCGGTCGCGATTTCGCCGGATTCGATGACGAACGAACGCATCTCGCGCGCCGAACCGGGGCTTGCTACTGCTGCAGCAGGGGCGAACCCCGGTTCGGCGCGCGAGATGCCGGAGCGGAAGGGCGCAGACAAGGCGAGAGGCCGCCCGTCCCGGAAGGGACGGACGGCCTATCTTACCGGACTCGACTCAGCAGTCGAAGTACAGCTGGAACTCGTAGGGGTGCGGACGCAGGTTGACCGGAGCGATCTCCTGCTCGCGCTTGAGCGAGATCCAGGTCTCGATGAGGTCGGTGGTGAAGACGCCGCCCTCGGTGAGGTACTCGTGGTCGCGCTCGAGGTTGTCGATCACGGCCGACAGGCTGGTGGGGGCCTGCGGGATGTTCTTGGCCTCCTCCGGCGGGAGCTCGTAGAGGTCCTTGTCGACCGGAGCGAGCGGCTCGATCTTGTTCTTGATGCCGTCGAGGCCGGCCATCATCTGCGCCGCGAAGTTCAGGTAGGGGTTACCCGAGGAGTCGGGAGCGCGGAACTCGAGACGCTTGGCCTTCGGGTTGTTGCCCGTGATCGGGATACGCACGGCGGCCGAACGGTTGCGCTGGCTGTACACGAGGTTGATCGGAGCCTCGTAGCCCGGCACCAGACGGTGGTACGAGTTGATCGTCGGGTTCGTGAAGGCGAGCAGCGACGGCGCGTGGTGGAGGATGCCGCCGATGTACCAGCGGGCGAGGTCGGACAGACCCGCGTAGCCGGACTCGTCGTGGAACAGCGGCTTGCCGTCCTTCCACAGCGACTGGTGCACGTGCATGCCCGAGCCGTTGTCGCCGAAGAGCGGCTTCGGCATGAAGGTGGCGGTCTTGCCGTTCTTCCACGCCGTGTTCTTGACGATGTACTTGAACAGCTGCAGGTCGTCGGCTGCGGAGAGCAGCGTGTTGAACTTGTAGTTGATCTCGGCCTGGCCGCCGGTGCCCACCTCGTGGTGGCCGCGCTCGAGCTCGAAGCCGGCGAGCTGCAGGTTGGTGGAGATCTCGTCGCGCAGGTCGACGTAGTGGTCGTACGGAGCGACGGGGAAGTAGCCACCCTTCGGGCGGACCTTGTAGCCGCGGTTCGGGGTGCCGTCGGCGTTGTACTCGGCGCCGGTGTTCCACGAGCCGGAGATCGAATCGAGCTCGTAGAACGCGCCGTTCATCTTCGAGTCGTAGGAGACGGAGTCGAAGATGTAGAACTCGGCCTCGGCACCGAAGAAGGCGGTGTCGGCGATGCCGGTGCTGATCAGGTATTCCTCGGCCTTACGCGCGACGTTGCGGGGGTCGCGGCTGTAGGACTCACGGGTGAACGGATCGTGGACGAAGAAGCTGACGTTCAGGGTCTTGGCGGCGCGGAAGGGATCGATGCGGGCGGTCGTCACATCGGGGAGCAGGAGCATGTCCGACTCGTGGATGGACTGGAAACCCCGCACGGAGGATCCGTCGAATGCCAGGCCGTCCTCGAAGACGTCCTCGTTGAACGCCTTCGCCGGGATCGAGAAGTGCTGTTCGATGCCGGGCAGGTCCGTGAAGCGGATATCGACGTACTCGACGTTCTCTTCCGCGATGTACTTGATGACCTCTTCGGCCGTGGTGAACGCCACGCTTGTGCTCCTTCAGTCGGTGCGCGCCATGGGTGCTGGGCGCCTGCGTCGGATCAGACGTTATGGATCTGGTGTTGCCCGTCCATCAAGCCTATGTTTCGCGGGTGTTACACATGCTTTCGTCCTGCTGTGAGGTCGAAAAGGTGGTATAAGTCACCGCGGCCAACACGGGTCGACGCTGGTCCGCCCATGAGAGCTTATCCTGGTGCCATGGCACGCATGACGGGCAGTTGGCTTTCCGGGCCTGCTGCGGCGCTTCCCAAAGGTCTCCAGCAGGAGCAGGACTATCCCGGGCAACTGCTCGGCCTCCCCGAACACGGCCCCGGCTCCATGGTGCCCACCGTCCGCCGGGTACTCGCCCTCGCGGTCGACTGGTTCATGTCCATGGCGATCGCGGCCGGCCTCGTCGGGGGCAACCCGCTCGAGAGCCCGCTGCTGTCGTCGTACACCCTCATCATCTGGTTCGTGGTGGGCGTGGGATGCGTGAGCCTGTTCTCGTTCACCCCCGGCCAGTTCGTCGCCGGGCTGCAGGTCGTGCGGGTGGACGCCCCCGTGCGGGTCGGCATCGTGCGCGCGCTCGCACGTCAGGTGCTGCTGGTGTTCATCGCCCCGGCGCTCGTCACCGACATCGACGGTCGCGGCCTGCAGGATCGCGCCACGGGCACCGCGGTCGTCCGTTCGCGCTGACGCGCGGTCGTCCGTTCGCGCTGACCGCGACCACCCGCAAGCTTCTCCGCATACACCGAAGGCCGCCTTCGTCCCCGGGACGAGAGGCGGCCTTCGGCGTAGTTCGGAAGATCAGCGGCGGCGCATGGTGCGCTGCACGCTGCGCATCTTCGCGCCGGCGGGAAGCGGGCCCTTGGGCATGGCCGGCCCGGACTTCTTCGTGCTCAGCGCCGACAGGCGACCTTCGATGGTGTCCATCCGCTTGGTATCGATGTTGCGGGGCAGCTTGTTCAGACGCTTCTGCAGCTGGGAGAGCTGGATCTGGCCCTCCTCGTTGCCGACGACGAACTCGTAGATCGGGGTGTCGCCGACGAGACGCGCGACCCGCTTCTTCTCCTGGGCCATCAGGCCCTTCACGCGACCGGGGTTGCCCTCACCGACGAGGATGATGCCGGGACGTCCGATGACGCGGTGCACGGCGTCGAGCTGGGTGGTGCCCGCGACCGCCTGGCTCACGCGCCACGCGCCCTGCAGGTTGTCGAGCGCCCACGCGGCCGCACCGGCCTGACCGTCGGCCTTCGCGTACACGCTCTTCTGCACGCGGCGCCCGAAGATGATGAAGGCCAACAGGACGCCGACGAGGATGCCGACCGGCAGCAGGAACCACTGGATGTCGAAGATCAGGCCGACGAGGAAGAACACCACGATCGAACCGACGAGGGCACCGATCATCCACGGCAGGAGTGCCTTGTCCTCCTTGCGCTGGATCTGGAACGCCTGCCACAGCTGGGTTCGACGCTCCTTCGACGCCTGCTTGCGTGCGGCCTTCGCCGCGGCCTTCGCTTCCTTGTCGGTCTTGCTGCCCTTCGCCATGTACTCAAGGATACGGCCCCGGTGGTGGCACGTTTACCACCACCGGGGCCGCCTGAGGACCTGCCGCGACGAGCGGCGGGAGGTCAGTTGCCGAAGCGCGCGAGAACGGCGCCGGCTTCCTGGGACGCCGTGCCCTCCTCGGCGAGATGCGCCTGGTCGGCGGGAAGTTCGCGTCCGTGGTGGGCCATCGCCTGCGCGTACAGGCGACCGGCGCGGTACGACGAACGCACCAGCGGACCGGCCATCACACCGGCGAACCCGATCTCGCGGGCGGTCTCGGAGTGATCGACGAACTCCTGCGGCTTGACCCAGCGCTCGACCGGATGGTGGAGCGGGGAGGGCCGCAGGTACTGGGTGATCGTGATGATGTCGCAGCCGGCGTCGTGCAGGTCGTGCAGCGCTTCGGTGACCTCCTCGGGGGTCTCGCCCATGCCGAGGATGAGGTTGGACTTGGTGACCAGTCCGAAGTCGCGGGCCTGCCGGATCACGTCGAGCGACCGCTCGTAGCGGAAGGCCGGACGGATGCGCTTGAAGATCCGCGGCACGGTCTCGACGTTGTGCGCGAGCACCTCGGGACGCGACTCGAAGACCTCCTGCAGCAGGTCGGGCTTGCCGTTGAAGTCGGGGATGAGGTTCTCGACGCCGGTGCCCGGGTTGAGCGCGTGGATCTGCTTCACCGTCTCGGCATACAGCCATGCGCCGCCGTCGGGCAGATCGTCGCGGGCGACGCCGGTGATCGTGGAGTAGCGCAGACCCATCGAGCGGACCGACTCGGCGACACGACGCGGCTCGTCGCGGTCGAGCGCGGCGGGCTTACCGGTGTCGATCTGGCAGAAGTCGCAGCGACGGGTGCACTGCTCGCCACCGATGAGGAATGTCGCCTCGCGGTCTTCCCAGCACTCGTAGATGTTGGGACAACCGGCTTCCTCACAGACCGTGTGCAGACCTTCGCGTCGCACCAGGCCCTTGAGGTCGGTGTACTCCGGGCCCATCTTCGCCCGGGTCTTGATCCAGTTGGGTTTGCGTTCGATCGGCGTCTGCGCGTTTCGGGTCTCGATCCGCAGCAGCTTGCGTCCTTCTGGGGCCACAGTCACGCACTCGATCGTACGCCGCCGGTCCTGCCCGGACCCGGCGGGTGCGACCGCCCTTCAGAACCGGTGTGTCGTGAATTCCGGGGTGGTGGTGGGAATTCCGGACGCCCCGACGGCGTGCTCGAAGGTGACCCGCTCGATGTCGCACTCGGTCACGGGGATTCGGCCGTCGAGAGCGGCGATGACGGCCTCGGTGACGGCCGGGATCACGTCGTCGACGGTGACCTCCCGGCCGAGTTCGCCGGTGAGCGACGCGACTCCGGCGTCGCGGATGCCGCACGGGACGATCGAGTCGAACGCGTCGAGAGCCGAATTGCAGTTGAGTGCGAAGCCGTGCATGGCGACACCACGTTGCACCCGGATGCCGATCGCAGCGATCTTGCGTTCGGGGAGCCAGTGCCCGTCGCGCAGCTCGGCGGGAAGCCAGACACCGGAGCGTCCTTCCACGCGGCCGCAGTTCAGGCCCATGTCGGTACAGACGCGGATCAGGCCCTGCTCGACGCGACGTACGTAGCCGACGACGTCGATCGGCTCGGCGAGCTTGACGATGGGATAGCCCACGAGCTGCCCGGGGCCGTGCCAGGTGATCTTGCCGCCGCGGTCGACGTCGATGACGGGCGTGCCGTCGGTGGGGCGGTCGCCGTCCTCGGTGCGGCGCCCGGCCGTGTAGACGGGCGGGTGTTCGAGCAGGAGCAGGGTGTCGGCGCCGATGCCGTCGGCGCGCTCGTTCGCGAGTTCGCGCTGCCTCTCCCAGGCCTCGAGATAACCGAGGGTTCCGAGACATGCGACGGCGACGGGAGCCGAATCGGAACGGGCGGAAGACGAGGGATCACTCATGTTCCTGAACTCTACGCCGCACCGCAGGGGGAGGGCACCCGCTGTGGCGCGGACGCCGACGGGGGGCATCACGGCAGTGGTGATGCCCCCGTCGGAGGTCGTCGGACGGATAGTCCGGATCCGGAAACCTACAGTCCCAGATCGGACTCGAACGCGCCCTCCTCGAGACGATGCTTGATCGTCTTGAGGAAGCGGCCCGCGTCGGCACCGTCGATCAGGCGGTGATCGTAGGTAAGCGGCAGGTAGCACATCGAGCGGACGCCGATGGACTCGTTGCCGGTCTCGTCGATCACCACGACCGGACGCTTGACGATGGCGCCGGTTCCGAGCATCGCGGCCTGCGGCGGCACGAGGATCGGGGTGTCGAACAACGCGCCCTGGCTACCGATGTTGGTGATGGTGAAGGTGCCACCGGCCAGCTCGTCGGGCTTGAGACCACCCTTGCGGGCACGCTCGGCGATGTCGGCGATCGCGCGGGCGAGCTCGGCCAGCGACAGGTCGCCGGCGTTGTGGATCACCGGGGAGAGCAGGCCCTGCTCGGTGTCCACCGCGATGCCGAGGTGCTCGGCCGCGTGGTAGGTGATCTCCTTCTTGCTGTCGTCGAAGGAGGCGTTGACGTTCGGGTGCGCGCGCAGCGCCTCGACGACAGCCTTGGCGAAGAACGGCAGGAAGGTGAGGTTGACGCTCTCGCGCTCGGAGAACGCCTTCTTCGCCTGGGCCCGCAGCTGGGCGATCTTGGTGACGTCGACCTCGAAGGTCTGGGTGAGCTGCGCGGTGGTCTGCAGCGACTCGAGGGTCTTCTTCGCCGTGATCTGGCGGATGCGGTTGATCTTCTGGGTCGTTCCGCGCAGCTTGGCGAGCTCGGGGCGCACACCCGGAGCCGGACTCGCCGGAGCGGCCGACTTCTGCTGCTCGCCACCGGCTGCCTTGCCACCCTCGGCGGCAGCGAGGACGTCCTGCTTGCGGATGCGGCCACCGACACCGGTGCCCTTCACCGTCGACAGGTCGACGCCGTGCTGCGAGGCGAGCTTGCGCACGAGCGGGGTGACGTACGGGGTCGCACCGCTCGGGGTGGACTCCTCCTGAGGCGCGGGCTTCGGGGTCGTCGCCGCGGTCCCGACCGGCTTCGGTGCGGGAGCCGGGGTGGCCTGCTCGACCTTCGGGGCCTGCTGCTGTGCGGCGGGCTTCTGCTCGGCGGGCTTCGGAGTCTCCTGCTTCGGAGCCTCCTGCTTCGGCGCGGACTGCTCGGCGGGAGCGGACTGCTGGGCCGGGGCTTCGCTGCCGATGACGGCGAGTTGTCCACCGACCTCGACGGTCTCGTCCTCCTGAGCGGTGATCTCGGTGAGGATGCCGGCGACCGGGGAGGGGATCTCGGTGTCGACCTTGTCGGTGGAGACCTCGAGGAGCGGTTCGTCCACGGCGACCTCGTCGCCGACGGCCTTGAGCCAGCGGGTGACGGTGCCTTCGGTGACCGACTCGCCCAGTGCCGGCATGGTGACCGGGGTGCCCTCGCCGCTACCACCCGAGGATGCGGGCTGCGCGGGGTCGGACGGAGCCGGAGCGGCCTCCTCGGACGGCTCGGTGGTGGGCTCGGCGGCCGGCGCCGACTCCTCGGCCGGGGCGGACTGCTCGGCGGGAGCGGACTGCTGGGCCGGGGCTTCGCTGCCGATGACGGCGAGTTGTCCACCGACCTCGACGGTCTCGTCCTCCTGAGCGGTGATCTCGGTGAGGATGCCGGCGACCGGGGAGGGGATTTCGGTGTCGACCTTGTCGGTGGAGACCTCGAGGAGCGGTTCGTCCACGGCGACCTCGTCGCCGACGGCCTTGAGCCAGCGGGTGACGGTGCCTTCGGTGACCGACTCGCCCAGTGCCGGCATGGTGACCGGGGTGCCCTCGCCGCTACCACCCGAGGATGCGGGCTGCGCGGGGGCGGACTCCGCGGCGGGCTCCTCCGCGGGAGCCTCTTCGGCCGGTGCCTTTTCGGCGGCGGGTGCGGACTCTTCGCCGGCTTCCTCACCGGCGTCACCGATCACCGCCAGTTCGCCACCGATCTCGACCGTGTCATCCTCCTGGGCGACGATCTTGACCAGCACGCCGGCTGCAGGCGACGGGATCTCGGTGTCGACCTTGTCCGTGGAGACTTCGAGCAAGGGCTCGTCGACTTCGACCGTGTCTCCTTCCTGCTTGAGCCATCGCGTGACAGTTCCCTCGGTGACGCTCTCACCAAGCGCTGGCATCTGGACGGAGAAGGCCATGTCTGTTGACTCCTCGACGGTTGTGTTCGTGTGTGTTGAGTTGTACCGACTCGTGGTCGCCGACCATTGTGTGGTCGTTGACCATTGTGCGCGGGCCAGGAACCCCGTGCCTGCTGGTTCACGTGTTCGGTCGGGCCGATACCGGCGGGGCATGGCCCCTCCCATCCTTGCACCTATCTTTCGGTGATGTTCGGGGAGGGGCGGATCACCTCACACCGGGGTTCCGCTGTTACCGATCACACCGGTCCTCTCCCTCGCCCCGGGCGGGGCCAGGCGGGGAGAGGACCGGTGCGGAAGATCATCCGTTGGCGGCGATGTCCTCGATCACGGCGAGCATGGTGCGCACGGGCACGCCGGTGCCGCCCTTGCCGACGTAACCGAACGGTCCGCCGGTGTTGAAGGCCGGGCCGGCGACGTCGATGTGCGCCCACTGCACACCCTCGGCGACGAACTCCTTCAGGAAGATGCCGGCCGTGAGCATGCCGCCCCACCGGTGGGGGGAGACGTTCGCGAGGTCGGCCACGCGGGACTCGAGATCACCGCGCAGTTCCTTCGGGAAGGGCATCGCCCAGCCGTTCTCGCCGACCTCCTGGGACAGCGCGGCCACGCGGTCGCGGAACTCGTCGTGACCCATGACGCCCGGCGTCCGGGTGCCGAGGGCGACCATCTGTGCGCCGGTGAGGGTCGCGGTGTCGATGAGGTAGTCGGGATCGTCCTCGCATGCGCGCACGATGGCGTCGGCGAGGATCAGGCGACCCTCGGCGTCGGTGTTGATGACCTCGACGGTGGTTCCACCGTACTGGGTCAGCACGTCGCCCGGACGCTGCGCGGTCGACGACGGCATGTTCTCGGCCATCGGCACGGTCGCGGTGACTTCGGCGGCGACACCGAGCTTCGCGGCGAGCACGACGGTCGCGACGACCGCGGCGGCGCCGGCCATGTCGGAGGTCATCGCCTCCATGCCGGCGGCGGGCTTGATGGAGATGCCGCCGGTGTCGAAGGTGATGCCCTTGCCCACGAGCGCGACCTTCGGGGCCTTGCGCTTCTTCGACGAGTAGGACAGGCGCACGAGACGCGGGGGACGCGACGAGCCCTTGCCGACGCCGACGATGCCGCCGAAGCCCTTCTTCTCGAGCACCTTCTCGTCGAGGATCTCGACCTTCAGACCGGCGGCCTCGCCGAGTGCCTTCGCGCGCTCGGCGAACTCGGCCGGGAACAGGTGGCTCGGCGGGGTGTTCACGAAGTTCCGGGCCGTCGCGACGGCCTCGGCGATCGCGACGGAGCGGGAGAGCGCCGCCTTCGCCGCGCGGTCGCGGGTCGAAGGCACGAGCAGTTCCACCCGCGCGACCGCCTGCGCGTCCTTCTTGGGTGCGGACTTCTCCGACCGGAACTCGGTGTAGGTGTAGGCGCCGAGCGCGAAACCTTCCGCCGCGGCACCGAGGTCGACGGCGGACAGTGTGGTCGCGACCGTCTCCACACCTGTCAGTGCGCGTGCCGCGGTCCCGGCGGAGCGGCGGATCTGCTCGGCGTCGATCTTGTCGGCGTCGCCGAGACCGACGGCGAGCACGCTTGCCACGGGCAGGGAGGCAGGCGCCGGCACGCGGGTGAGCTCCTCGCCGCGGCCTTTCGCGCCCACGGCGACCAGGGAGTCGAGCAGTTCGCCGAGAACCGCTTCGTCGATCGGGGCGTCGCCCGCGAGGATCTCGGGGGTGCCGTCGGCGGAGGTCACGCCGATCACCAGGACATCGGCTCGTTTGGAAACCGAACCGGCGAGAACGAGTTCGGGAAGATCGGGAGTGGGTGCACTCACAGGGCATCTCCTTGCAGCTTGGTCGGGAACGAGCGAGTCGTTCTCTTGCGGCGTCGTTCGGTGCGAGGGGAATCGCCTCGATGTAATCGACCCTAATGACAACGACGCCCGGCGTCGCTGTCGGACACGGTGGCGGTGGGATAGCGTCGTACGCCATGAGCGACGAGGAACTGAAGCAGGGCCCCATCCACACCGTGCACGTCGAACTCGGTGCGACCTTCGCTCCGTTCGGCGGCTGGGAGATGCCGGTCTCCTACGCAGGTACGGTCGCCGAGCACACGGCCGTGCGCGAGAACGTGGGACTGTTCGACGTCAGTCACCTGGGCAAGGCACTCGTCGCCGGACCGGATGCCGCCCAGTTCCTGAACACCACGCTCAGCAACGACCTCACCCGCATCGGTCCCGGCAAGGCGCAGTACACCCTGTGCTGCACCGAGAACGGCGGTGTCGTCGACGACCTGATCGTCTACCACGTCTCCGACGACGAGCTCTTCCTCGTTCCGAACGCGGCCAACACCGCAGCGGTCGTCGAGGCGCTGACCGCCGCGGCACCGGCCGGCGTCACAGTGACGAACCAGCATCGCGACCACGCGGTGTTCGCCGTCCAGGGGCCGAAGGCCGTCGAGGTCCTCGAGGCGCTCGGCCTGCCCACCGACATCGCCTACATGGGCTTCGCCGACGCCGAGTACGAGGGTGCTCCGGTGCGCGTGTGCCGCAGCGGCTACACCGGCGAACGGGGCTACGAGGTGCTGCCGCGCTGGGACGACGCCGAAGGTGTCTTCCGCGCGCTGCTCGACGCCGTCCGCGCACAGGGCGGTCAGGCCGCCGGTCTCGGCGCCCGCGACACCTTGCGCACCGAGATGGGCTACGCGCTGCACGGGCACGAGCTGTCCGTCGACATCTCGCCGCTCGAAGCGCGGGTCGGCTGGGCCGTGGGCTGGAAGAAGCCGCAGTTCTGGGGTCGCGACGCGCTGGTCCGCGAGAAGGAGGCGGGCCCGGCACGGAAACTGTGGGGCCTGCGGGCGCTCGACCGCGGCGTCCTGCGTCAGGACCTGACCGTGCGTCGCGACGGTGACGAGGTAGGGCGGACCACCTCGGGCACCTTCTCGCCGACCCTCAAGATCGGCATCGCCCTCGCACTCCTCGACACCGCCGCCGGACTCGAACCGGGCGACGAAGTGAGCGTGGACGTGCGCGGACGGTCGCTGCGCGCCGAAGTGGTGGCTCCGCCGTTCGTCGAGGACCACACCAGATAGGGCTTCTGCAGGCGGTTGTACCATTGTCCTCCATGACAGGTGTCCTCGAATTCGCCCGCGTCCAGCATCCTTCACCGAGCTCTGCGGAGCGGCGCCAGGAGGTTCTGTCGAATCCCGGTTTCGGGCAGTACTTCACCGATCACATGGTGTCGATCACTTACACCGGCGGGATCGGTTGGCACGACGCGAAAGTCGAGCCGTACACCCCGATATCCCTGGACCCGGCCGCGATGGTCCTGCACTACGGGCAGGCGATCTTCGAGGGTCTCAAGGCCTACCGGCAGGCCGACGGCAGCATCGCGTCGTTCCGCGTGACCGCCAATGCCGCGCGCATGAACCGGTCCGCGGAGCGGCTCGCGATGCCGTACCTGCCGCCGGAGCTGTTCGTGAAGGCGATCACCGAGTTGGTCGAGGTCGACAACGAGTGGGTTCCCGCCGCCGGCGGCGAGGATTCGCTCTACCTGCGTCCCTTCGCCTTCGCGACCGAGCCGGCTCTCGGCGTGCGGCCCGCGAAGGAATACAAGTTCCTCGTCATCGCGTCCCCGGCGGGTGCCTACTTCCCGCGCGGCGTGAAGCCGGTCAACGTGTGGCTCTCCCGCGAGTACGTGCGCGCCTCCCCGGGCGGCACGGGCGCCGCGAAGTTCGCCGGCAACTACGCGGCTTCGCTCGTCGCGCAGGCGCACGCTGCCGAGCAGGGCTGCGACCAGGTGGTCTGGCTCGACGCGATCGAGCGCAAGTACGTCGAGGAGATGGGCGGCATGAACCTGTACTTCGTGTACGGGTCCGGTGCCGACGCGCGTCTGGTCACCCCGGAGCTGTCCGGCTCGCTGCTCCCCGGCATCACCCGCGACTCGCTGCTCACCCTCGCCGAGGACTCCGGTCTCTCGGTCGAGGAGCGACGCATCAGCACCGACGAGTGGCGCGAGAAGGCCGGCAGCGGTGAGATCACCGAGGTGTTCGCGTGCGGTACCGCCGCGGTCATCACGCCGGTCGGCAGCGTCAAGGACAAGGACGGCGAGTTCACCATCGCCGACGGCGAGCCCGGCCCCATCACGATGGCCCTGCGCGACACCCTGACCGGCATCCAGCGCGGTACCTTCGCCGACACCCACGGATGGATGACGACGCTGCGCAAGTGACGTAGCCACGAACGCGAAGGGGTGTTGCCGGATTTCCGGCAGCACCCCTTCGTCGTTTCCGGACGCAGTGCGATCTAGAACAAGGCCGCCGCAGCCACCGCGACGGCAGAGACCGTGCCCTCGGTGACCGCGCCGAGCACGTCGCCGTTCATGCCGCCGAAGCGCGCGACGCAGTGACGGGCGAAAAGCACCGAGGCGACCAGCACCACCGTGACGACGAGCGGTCCCGCCCAGAGCGGACCGGGCAGGCACACGAGCGACAGTGCCACCGCGGCCACCGTCCACACCGTGATCGGCACGACACCCTGCGTCCCCGCCACGAGCGAGCCGAAGCCGCTGCCGGGCGCTGCCGGGACACCGCGCCGGCACGCGACGACCACGGCCACACGTCCGGAGAAGACCGCGAACCCGACCGCCCCCCACGCGTCGGTGTCGACGAGCGCACCGAACGAGGCGGCCTGCAGACCGAGGACGACGACGAGCGCCGCCACACCGAAGGGACCCGCGCCGCCGCTGTGCATCACCTCGCGCGCCCGCTCGGGCGGGCCGTAGCAGCCGAGACCGTCGGCGGTGTCACTCAGGCCGTCGACGTGCATTCCGCGGGTGCCGACCGCCAGCACCCCGACACACACCAGGCCCGTCACCAGTGGTGGCGTCCCGACGGCGGAACCGATCAGGCAGACGGCGGTGGCCGCGGCGGCGAGTACGGCACCGGCGATCGGCGCCACGGAGATCGCACGTCCGGCGACCGTCCGGTCGATCTCCGTCGGGCCTCGCGCGGGCAGGACCGTCAACCACGACAGGGCCAGCGCGACCCCGCCGAGCCAGGCGCGGATCATCAGTCGGCGTTTGCCGGGGCGCTCTCGTCGCGGGTGCTCACGCCCGCTTCGGAGAAGGTGGCCATCTGCGCGAGAATCGCGACCGCACCTTGCAGCACCGGCAGCGCCGTCACGGCTCCCGATCCCTCGCCGAGGCGCATACCGAGGTCGACGATCGGTTCGAGCCGGAGATGACGCAGCGCGATGGTATGGGCGGGTTCGGCCGACCGGTGACCGGACACCCACCAGCGTGCCGCGCCGGGTGCGAGTTCCTCGGCGACCATCGCAGCAGCGGTGACGACGACGCCGTCGAGGATCACCGGCGTCCGGCGGACCGCGGCCTGCGCGAGGAATCCCGCCATCGCAGCGAAGTCCGCGCCACCGGCGGTGCGCAGCAGGGCGACGGGATTGCGTACGTGGGGCCGCGCCCGCCACATGGCGTCGCGGATCGCGGTGACCTTGCGCATCCACCCCGCGTCGTCGACGCCGGTGCCGCGGCCGACCGCGGCCACGGGTTCGGTAGAGGTGAGGATGGCGATGAGAACGGTTGCAGGAGTGGTGTTCCCGATCCCCATATCGCCCGCGACGAGGAGATCGGCGCCTTCGTCGACCTCGCGGTCGGCGAGCGCACGGCCGGCCTCGATCGCGCGGACCGTCTCGTCGTGCGTGAGCGCGTCCTCGCGGTCGATGCTGCCGCTCGAGTGACGGATCTTGAACTCGGACACCTCGGGGGAGGTGTCGCTCTCGACTGCCATGTCGACGACCCGCACTCCTGCGCCCGCGGCGGCGGCGAGCACGTTCACGGCGGCGCCACCCGCGGACAGGTTCGCCACCATCTGCGCGGTGACCTCCGGCGGATAGGCCGAGACCCCGTTGCGCGCGACGCCGTGGTCACCTGCGAAGACCACGACCCGCGGTCGGCGGAAGGGATGGGGCGGGACCTCGCCCTGACAGGCGGCGACCCAGCACCCGAGTTCCTCGAGCCGTCCGAGTGAGCGGGCGGGTTTCGTCAGATCCCGCTGGCGTTCCTCGGCGGCGACGCGTGCTTCGAGATCGGGTGGGTCGACGCGCGGGAACTCGACGTCGGCGGGGGAATCGGAACCGCTGGTCACAGGTCACCTCTCGGACGGATCTTCACGCGAGAACGCTATCAACCGCCCGCTCTGGCAGAAATCCGATGCTATGCGTCATCACTGCCACTTCTCGGCGATCGGATTCGGTCGGAGGATCGAGACATGATCGAACTCACAGTCACCGTCCTGGTCCTGTCCACCCTGGTCATCGGTCTCGAGGTGCTCCGCCGGCGGACCGCTACCGCGCCGGCCTGGGTCCGGCGCGCGCCCTGGCGACTCCACTGGGAGCGCCCCGCACGGACGACTCGGCCGCGGCACCGCATGTCGCAGGACGTGCAGGCCGCGGCCGAGATCCGGAGCTACCGCCGGTGGTGTGCGGGGCGCCTCACAACTGAGGTCGCCGGGAGGTCAGACGGCGTCCCCCGGGCCGACCCGGGGGAGCGGTGCACGCAGCTTCTTGATCTGGGAGGCGCGCACGAAGGCGTACCAGCCGAGGCCGAAGCCACCGTCGGTCGAATCGGGGAAGCGCTCGCGCACCTTCTTGTTGACCATTCGCCCGAGATAGATGCCCTCGATGATCATCAGGAACATCATCACGAACATCGCGAGCGTGACGTACTGCTGCACCACCGGCCCGAGGAACATCGACATGATGAGCACGAGCGCGAGCGGCATGAACAGGCCGACGAGATTGCGCCGGCTGTCGACGATGTCGCGCACGTAGGCGCGCACCGGGCCGCGGTCGCGGGGGAGCAGGTACTTCTCCTCGCCCGCGAGCATCCGGTTGCGACGCTCGGACGCGTCGGCGCGACGCTGCGCGGCGGCCGCCTTGCGCTCCTCCTTGCTCTGCGACTTGCGCGCGGCCTTGCGGCGCTCGCGGGCTTCCTTCGCAGTCAGTGGAGCGGGGGCGACGGGACCGCGACGACGGTTCTCGGCGTCGCGCCGTTTGGGCGTCGGACGCCCCTTACCGGTCGTCGCCTTCGCGGACGCGGAATCGTCGGGAGTCGCGGCCGGGGAGTCCTCGGTCGCAGGAACCTGGTGATCGGCGGAGTCGTCGGAACCACCGCGGCGTAGCAACTTCACACCACCAGGCTATGGGATAGTGGAGAGAAGCGGGAAATTCCGCACGCCATACCACGCTCGGCGCAACTCGTCCACGAGGAATAGATTCCGGCGCGGTACCGTTGAACCATCGGGTTTCGACACGAACGACAGGGAGCGCCCATGACTGTGCAGCAAGAGACCGATACTCACGGCGTCATCCTGACCGAGGCCGCCGCTGCGAAGGCGAAGGCACTGCTCGATCAGGAGGGCCGCGACGACCTCGCACTGCGTATCGCCGTGCAGCCCGGAGGCTGTGCCGGTCTGCGGTACCAGCTGTTCTTCGACGACCGCACGCTGGACGGCGACCTCACGAAAGAATTCGCCGGTGTGACGCTCGCCGTCGACCGGATGAGCGCGCCGTACGTCGAGGGTGCGTCGATCGACTTCGTCGACACCATCGAGAAGCAGGGCTTCACCATCGACAACCCGAATGCCACGGGGTCGTGCGCCTGCGGCGACTCGTTCAACTGAACCGAGAACGCACCTCGGAACCCCGGCGCTTCACGGCGCCGGGGTTCCGTCGTTTCCGCGGTAGTACCGTAGGACCGCTCCGGCTCTCCGTGTGAGCAGCCACACCATCGACATCCGCGGAAAGGCTCAGCCACGTGACTATCGCCGTGACCGGCTCCATCGCCACCGACCACCTCATGCGCTTTCCCGGCCGGTTCGCCGAGCAGCTGCTCGCCGACCAGCTCGCGCACATCTCCCTGAGCTTCCTCGTCGACGACCTCGTCGTCCGGCGCGGCGGAGTGGGCGGCAACATCGCCTTCGCGATGGGTGTCCTGGGCGGAACGCCGGTGCTCGTCGGCGCCGTCGGCGCCGACTTCACCGAGTACCGCACCTGGCTCGAGGACCACGGGGTCGACTGCTCGTCGGTGCGGATCTCGCAGACCGCCCACACCGCCCGCTTCGTGTGCACTACCGACCTGGACATGGCGCAGATCGCCTCGTTCTACCCCGGTGCGATGTCCGAGGCCCGCGAGATCTCCATCGCCGACGTGGTGAGCAAGCACAGCGTCGACCTCGTGCTCGTCGGCGCCAACGATCCCGACGCGATGATCCGGCACACCGAGGAGTGCCGCCGGCTCGGCGTCCCGTTCGTCGCCGACCCGTCCCAGCAGCTCGCCCGCCTGGACGGGCAGCAGGCCGAGCAGCTCATCGACGGCGCCGAGTACCTGTTCACCAACGAGTACGAGTGGGGACTGCTGCTGCAGAAGACCGGTCTCACCGAGGACGAGGTGCAGACGAAGGTCGGCATGCGCATCACCACCCTCGGCGGTGACGGCGCGATGATCGTCGACCGCGACGGCAACCAGGTGCAGGTCGGTGTGGTGCCCGAGCGCGCAAAGGTCGACCCCACCGGTGTGGGCGACGCCTTCCGCGCCGGCTTCCTGCTCGGACACCGCTCCGGTCTGAGCATCGAACGGGCCGCGCAGCTGGGCTCGCTGGTCGCGGTGCACGTCCTCGAGACCACCGGCACGCAGGAGTGGAACTTCGACCGCACCGACGCCCTCAAGCGTCTCGCCGACGCCTACGGCACCGCCGCCGCCGACGAGATCGGCGCGATTCTCGGCGCCTGAGCGGCGGAACACCCGATCCTGGAAACGCGACGGCCGCGAACATCCCCGGGGATGTTCGCGGCCGTCGCGTACGGGTCGGGTGATCAGATCTCGACCGGGTAGGCCGGCTCCTGGATCTGCGGCACGATGCGCTTCTCCACGAAGATGCCGTGCCAGACCATGAAGCACAGCACCGTCCACAGACGACGGCTGTGATCGATCGGGCCGGTCCGGTGCTCGTCGAGCATCTTCGCCACCGCGCCCTTGTCGAGCAGGTGATCGGTCTGCGACTCGGCGATCACCTCGTGCGCCCAGTCGAACAGCTCCGTGCCGGCCAGCCAGTGCCGCAGCGGCACCGGGAAGCCCAGCTTCGCGCGGTGCAGCACGTGTGGCGGGACGATGCCCTCCAGCGCCTGCCGCAGCGCATACTTCGTCGTCTGTTTCGTGATCTTCTGGTCCAGCGGAACCTGCGACGCCACCCGGAACACCTCGGAGTCCAGGAACGGCACGCGCAGCTCGAGCGAGTTGGCCATCGTCATCTTGTCGGCCTTGACGAGGATGTCGCCGCGCAGCCACGTGAACAGGTCGAGATGCTGCATCCGTGCCACCGGATCCCAGCCGGCAGACTGCGCGTAGATCGGGGCGGTGACGTCCTGGTGCGTCCATTCCGGACGGAAGTCGCGCAGCACCGAGCGCAGCTGCGCGTCGTTGAAGCTGCGGGCGTTGCCGTAGTAGCGCTCCTCGAGCGTCATCGAGCCACGGTGCAGCAGGCTCTTGCCTCGGGTGCCCTCGGGGATGCGCTCCGAAAGCTTCCCGGCAGCCCGGCGCAGCGCCGGCGGCAGGAACTCGAACGGACGCAGCGACAGCGGCTCGCGGTAGATCGTGTAACCGCCGAACAGCTCGTCGGCGCCCTCACCCGACAGCACGACCTTGACGTGCTTGCGGGCCTCCCGGGCGATGAACCACAGCGGCACGAGCGCCGGGTCGGCCACAGGGTCGTCGAGGTACCAGATGATCTCGGGGATAGCCGCGGCGAACTCGCTGGGGGAGACCACCCGCACCACGTGCCGGGCACCGATCGCGGCCGCCGACTCTGCGGCGACGTCGACCTCGGAGTAACCCTCCCGCTCGAAACCCGCGGTGAAGGTGATGAGCTTCGGGTTGTGGCGCATCGCCAGCGCGGCGATGGCCGTCGAATCGATGCCACCCGAGAGGAACGACCCGACGGTCACGTCGGCGCGCATGTGCTTGGCCACCGAGTCCTCGAGGGCCTCGGCGATCTCGCGGTAACGATCCTGTTCGCGGCCCGCCGCGAACGGCCGGACCGGGAAGGTGGGATGGAAGTATCGCGTGATCTCCGGCTCGGCGCCGGGCGTGATACGCGCGTAGCAGCCCGACTCGAGGCGGCGGATCCGCCGGTGCAGCGTCTCGGGCTCGGGAACGTACTGCAGCACCGTGTAGTGCTCGATCGCACGAGGATCGAGCTCGGTGTCGATGCCGATCACGTCGGCGAGCTCCAGCAGACTCTTCTTCTCGCTGCCGAAGGCGGTACCGCCGGTGCCGGTCGCGAGGAACAGCGGCTTGATGCCGAACGGGTCGCGGGCGACGAACAGCTCGCGGGTGTGCGTGTCCCAGATCGCGAAGGCGAACATACCCCGCAGGCGCTGGACCGCGCGCACTCCCCAGTGGTGGTAGGCCGCGACGATCGCCTCGCTGTCGCCCTCGGTCGCGAAGGAGGTACCGAACGTCTCGGTGAGCTCCTTGCGCAGTTCGAGATAGTTGTAGATCTCACCGTTGAAGGTCAGCGCGTAGCGGTCGGGCTGCTCCGGCGGGCCCCAGCGCAGCGGCTGGTGCGAGTGCGCGATGTCGATGATCGACAACCGGTTGAATCCGAAGACGAGGTCGGCGTCGTGCCAGGTGCCGTGCTCGTCGGGGCCGCGATGGCGCAGGCAGTGCATCGCGGAGTCCACCTTCGCGACGGCGTCGTCGCTGGTGCCGTCAGTGGTCAGAAACCCGAGCAATCCGCACACGCGTGGGTTACCTCATTCCGGTCGGGGGTGTCGCGAAGAACCCCGGTGGGTGCCCAGCGCGGGACACCGCACCGCGCATGACACCGGGAACTACCACTCGGGGTCCGGCGTTGGTTCTACCGAAGTATGCCGCAGACGGTCGACATCGGGCAGCCGCGCCCGGACGCCACCGACGATCACTCGCCCGACAGGAGAAAACCGACGTCACGAGCCGGGTCTTCCGGTCGAAACGCCCAGTCCGACACTTTCTTCGTGCCCCGGCGATGGATAGCGCCCGGGTTTGGTCTACGCTGCGTAGTAATTGGGCCGGCCCTCCGGGTGTGCCCTAGTGGAATTGCGGCGATCAGGAAGGCGTGAACGTGGCGCAAGGTCGGATCCTTCGGCGGTTCGGGCTCGCAGCATCACTCGGCATTGCAGCCTTGGTGCTGACCGGGTGCTCGAGCGAAGAAATCCTTCGTTTCGGCTGGCCGGAGGGCATCACTCCTCAGGCCGAGCGTATGCGTGAACTGTGGACGTGGTCGGTTGTCGCCGCCCTCGTCATGGGAATTCTCGTGTGGGCACTCACCTTCTGGGTGATCATTGCCTACCGGCGTCGGAAGGACGATCCGGAGTTCCCGCGTCAGACGGCATACAACGTGCCGCTCGAGCTGGCTTACACCGCGGCGCCGTTCGTCGCCGTGTGTGTCCTCTTCTACTTCACGGTCGTGGTGCAGAACTACGTCCTGGAGAAGGAAGACAACCCGAACGTCGTGGTCGACGTGACGGCGTTCCAGTGGAACTGGAAGTTCGGCTACCGGACGATCGATCTGCAGGACGGCACGGCCCCTTACAACGGTATCGACGAGGTCGCCGAGGCGGCAGTCGCACAGGAGCCGTTCGACCCGTCCACCGCGCACGGTGAATCGGGTGAGGAGCACGAGGCTCCGGGAGCGATCCACGGCAAGCCCGCCGAGGACCTGTCCTACCTGCACTACGACAAGATCGAGACGATCGGCACCAGCGAAGAGATTCCGGTGCTCGTTCTTCCCACCGGGAAGCGCATCGAGTTCCAGCTGGCGTCCTCCGACGTCATCCACGCCTTCTGGGTGCCGGAGTTCCTGTTCAAGCGCGACGTGAACCCGAACCCGCGTGAGAACAACTCCGATCCGGTCTTCCAGATCTCCGAGATCGAGCGTGAGGGCGCGTTCGTCGGCCGCTGCGCCGAGATGTGCGGCACCTACCACGCGATGATGAACTTCGAGGTCCGCGCGGTCAGCCCGGAGGACTTCGCCCGGTACATCGAGCTCCGCAAGCCGGTCGAGGACGGCGGCGAAGGCCTGTCGAACGCTCGTGCGCTCGAAGCCATCGGCCAGAGCCCGATCGCGACCTCGACGACTCCGTTCAAGACCGACCGCACGGATCGGTCGGCGACCGTCGCCGCAGGCGAGTGACGGCCACCCCCTCCGACAAGGACAAGTGCTGATATGAAGATCGAAGCCAAGCTCTTCGAGGTCGTGACGGTGTTCTTCGTGCTCGTCGCCATCGTGTACGGCGTGTTCACCGGGCTCTCGGACAAGGGCATCGAATGGGCCGGCCTCACGGCCATCGTCCTCTCCGCCGGTCTGACCCTGATCGTCGGAACGTACTTCCGCTTCGTTGCTCGTCGTCTCGACACCCGTCCCGAGGACTACGAGGACGCCGAGATCAGCGACGGTGCGGGCGACCTCGGTTTCTTCAGTGCGGGTAGCTATTGGCCGATCCTGCTCGCCGGCGCAGCAGCGTTCGCCGCCATCGCACTGGCCTTCTACCAGCCGTGGATGATCGTCCTCGCGGTCGCGCTCATCATCGCGGCAGCAGCCGGCCTGGTGTTCGAGTACCACATCGGACCCGAGAAGCACTGAGCCGGTACCCTCGACCACACGGGCGCCGCACCTTCGGGTGCGGCGCCTGCGTCGTTTCCGTCGTCGTTTCCGTCGTCGTTCTCGAGGTTCAGTTCTTCAGGGAGCCCGACGCGTGGTGAGGACGACCCTCGCGGTCGCTGCAACCGTACGATTCGGATCGTCGGTCAGAGCCTCGAGCGCGTCGTCGGCGGCCGACCCGGGGATCTCCGCGAGTGCCTGCGTGAGACGTAGCCGGACACCGGCATCGTCCGAGCCGCCGAGCGCGTGCTGCAGCAACCGCACGATCTCGGCGGACGACAGCGGCCGATCTGCGAGCAGGCCGAGTACCTCGGCGGCCTCGACGTCCGACCGGCCCTCCACGATCATCTCTACGAGCACGGGGACGGCCACGTCCACCCCTCGCGCCCCGAGCGTCAGAGCCGCCGTGGAACGTGCTTTGGGATCGGCGTCGTCGAGGGCCCCCTCCAGGAGCCTCGTCGATTCGGGCACACGGAGTTCCGCGAGTGTCGCGATCGCCCGTCGCCGCACCGGCACCTCGTCGGAGTGAAGGCCCTCCGCGAGTGCCGGCAGCGCAGCGTCGAATGCCTCCGCTGCTCGGGCGAGCGACCAGCGCAGCGCGCCGGCGACGAACGGATCCTCCTCTGACAGCGCCGCCCGGACCAGCGCTGCGACCGGCAGCGTCGTGTCCTCGTCCTGGGACAGGATCGCCTGCTGGCGGCGGGAGCCGGAATCGGATTCGAACGCGCGCAACAGCGCGACGAGGCGCAGGACGTCGTCCCAGCCGCTGGGGGAGGCCGAGTCGACGCCTTCGAGACGAGCGAGGAGTTCGGTCTCGGCGGCGATCCGTTCGCGCGTGTGCCGGATCAGCTCCTGCACCAGATCCGCCGGAGCGAAATCGGGTTCCCCCAGCGCACGTCCGACCTCGTTCAGAGACAGGCCGAGACTCCGGAGACTCTCCACGTGGAAGGGCCTCCTGAGGTCGTCCTCGGTGTACTCGCGGTAGCCGCCCGAGGTACGGCCAGTCGGCGTGACCAGCCCCAGGCGGTCGTAGTGCCGCAGCATGCGGCTGCTGACACCGGAGCGCCGCGAGACCTCACCGATCAGCACCGGCTCACTCCCGGATACCGTCCGCGCCGAGTGCGGCGACGCGTTTCGCCGACTCCACAGAGAGGACGAACGCGCTGTCGGGGTCGACGCGGATCCGTTCGGTGGCCTCCGCGTGAGCGCGGACGCGCGGGTCGGGGCTGTTCATCGCCGTGTCCAGGACCGGCGCCGCGGCCTCGTCGAGTGCCGCGAGAGCGCGACCGAGGCTCAGTTGTAGGTCGCGGTCGCCGCGGCCCAGTTCGGCGCCGAGAGCCGCAGCGAGGCCGCTTTCCGAGCCCGGTGGCACGAGAGCGACCGCCGCGCGCCACGCGCTGCGTGCCACCTCGTCGTGCTCGTCGTGGAGCATCCCCGAAACCTTCGGCCATGCGACGGGATCGCCGATCTTCGACAACGTGTGCAGGGCCTGACTGCGTGCCTGTGAGACATCCGAACCGAGCTCGGCGAGCAGACGCGGCACGGTCACCCCGGCCGGCAGACGGCACAGCGCCCAGGTCAGCATGTCGCGGACGAAGAAGTCCGGCTCCACCGCGCACCGGTCGACGAGAGCGGTCACCGTTTCGGGATCGGGTGCGGTACCCGACTCGAGTGCGGCGCGCAGACGCACGGAGGCGTCGTCGGCGGACAGGGCCTCGACGAGGCGGGTGGACAGGGCCTCGACGAGGCGGGTGGACGGGTCCTGATGTGTGCGCATGGGAGGCACCTCCTTCACGACCCATTCGAGCGCTTGTCACAGTGTCAAGGTCAAGACGTACGCTCCGGACGATATCCGGTGGGGGATGGGAGAACCCCCGAACGACGAACGGGGCCCCGGACCGTGATGGTCCGGGGCCCCGTTACGAGCCGCTGATGCGGATCAGTGCTGCGACTTGTCGGGCAGCTGGGCTGCGCCGTCTCCGTTGCCGTGGACGCGCTCCTGGTACTCGCGGAGCGTGTTCCGCAGCTCGAGCTCGGCCTCGTGGTGGGCGGCCTCGAGAGCGGCGGCCTCGTCGGCCGGGTCCGGGCTCCACCAGCTGCCGGAGCCGGGCTTGCCGGCGGTGCCGAGCTTGTTCATCCGCTTCGGAACCGGGGCGGCCTGGTACTCCAGCGGGATCGGGTGGCCGTGCTCGTCCACCGGGCCGAGCGGCTGGTGGATCTCGATGTACTCGCCGGTCGGCAGGCGACGGACGATGCCCGTCTCGATGCCGTGCTCGAGCACCTGACGGTCGCTGCGCTGCAGACCCAGGCAGAACCGGTACGCGATGTAGTAGGCGAGCGGCGGGAGCAGGACGAGACCGATGCGGCCCATCCAGGTCGTCGCGTTGATCGAGATGTCGAACTTGTACGCGATGATGTCGTTGACACACATGATCGTGGCGACGGCGTAGAACGCCAGGGCCATGAACCCGATGCCGGTGCGGACCGGCACGTCGCGCGGACGCTGCAGCAGGTTGTGGTGTGCGTCGTCCTTCGTGAACTTCTTCTCGATCCACGGGTAGACCGTGAGCACGACGAACACCAGGCCCATGATCAGCGCGATCCAGAACGGCTGCGGGATCGTGTACCGGCCGAACAGGTACAGCTCCCAGGCGGGCCAGATACGGGCCATGCCGTCCGTCCACATCATGTAGATGTCGGGCTGCGAGCCGGCGGACACCTGCGACGGGTTGTACGGGCCGATGTTCCAGACCGGGTTGATCTGCAGCAGGCCGGACATCAGGGCGAGCACCGCGAAGGTCATCGCGAAGAAAGCACCCGACTTGACGGCGAAGACCGGGAGGATACGAACGCCGACGACGTTCTGCTCCGTGCGGCCGGGGCCGGGGAACTGCGTGTGCTTCTGGTACCAGACCAGCGCGAGGTGCGCGGCGATCAGGGCCAGGATGATGCCCGGGACGAGCAGCACGTGCAGGACGTAGAAGCGCGGGATGATCAGCTCACCCGGGAAGTCGCCACCGAAGATCGCCCAGTGCATCCACGAACCGATGATCGGGATCGAGAGCGTGATGCCCGAGAACGCGGCGCGGAGGCCGGTGCCCGAGAGCAGGTCGTCGGGGAGGGAGTAACCGAAGAAGCCTTCGAACATCGCCAGGATGAGCAGCAGCGAGCCGATCACCCAGTTGGCCTCACGCGGACGCCGGAACGCACCGGTGAAGAACACGCGCAGCAGGTGGACGACGATCGACGCTGCGAACATCAGTGCTGCCCAGTGGTGGATCTGTCGCACGAACAGACCACCGCGGACCTCGAAGGAGAGGTTCAGGGTCGTCTCGTAGGCGCGGGACATACCCACACCGCGCAGCGGCGTGTAGACGCCCTCGTAGATGACGTGCGCCATCGAGGGGTCGAAGAACAGGGTGAGGAAGATACCCGAGATCAACAGGATGACGAAGCTGTAGAGCGCGATCTCACCCAGGAGGAAGGACCAGTGGGTGGGGAACACCTTGTTGATCTGGCGGCGGATGCCCGCGGACAGGTGGTAGCGAGAATCGAGATTCTCGCCGATCTGTGCGGCGCGGGACGGGGTTGCAGTACTCACGGGCGACGCTCCCAGAATGCCGGGCCGAGTGCCTCGATGAAGTCACCGTTGGCGACCAGGAAGCCCTCTTCGTTCACTGTAATCGGAAGCTGCGGCAGTGCGCGAGCAGCGGGACCGAAAATCGGCTTGCCGTACTCCAGCGCATCGAACTGCGACTGGTGGCACGGGCACAGGATGCGGTGCGTCTGCTGCTCGTAGAGCGAGGTCGGGCAGCCGAGGTGCGTGCAGATCTTCGAGTACGCGAAGTAGTCGCCGTAGTTGAAGCTCTCCTGGCCCTTGCGCTTGACGACACGCTCGGTGTCCTCGGTGCGCAGGCGGATGAGCATGACGGCGTTGCGGATGCCGCGCAGGCTCTGCAGCAGAGCGTGGTCGTCACCGCGATCGGACTCGCGGAACGGGAACACCGTCTCCATACCGCCGGCGTCGAGGTCCTCCGGGCGCACCAGGACGATGTCCTGGGGGCGGCCGGTGTCGCGACGCAGGTAGATGGTCTCGCCGGGGTAGCGCGGAGTCCAGCCCGACACCCACAGCGACGACTGGTCACCCTCGGCCCACGGATTCTTGATCAGGCCGCCGAGCGGCATGATCAGACCGAGGCCGAGCGCGCCACCACCGAAGATCGCGGTGCGCTTGATCAGCTTACGGCGCGGCAGGGTGGACGTCTCGAGCGAGTCGGAGAGCTCGGCGACGATCGTCTTGCGATCGACCTCGGGCGAGCCGCCGTCGTGCCGATCCTGGATCGACACCTCCTCGGGGATGAACTTCTTGGTGAACTGCACCGCGCCCACGCCGATGCCGAGGATGGACAGACCCAGGGTCAGTCCGAGCATCGGGGTGTAGAGGCTGTACCAGCCGTAGTTCTCGTCGCCGATGCCCTGGTACTCCCATGGCCAGAACAGGTAGATCGCGATGAACGCGACACCCGCGATGCCCGCGAGGGCGAACCAGAAAGCGACGTTGCGCTCGGCCCGCTTCTCGGCACGCGTGCCTTCGACGGGCCAGCGATCCTTGCGGAACGCGACGTCGACGCCGTCGAGGTTCGTGCCGAGCGTGACGAGATCGTCCCGGCTCATCCGGTCGAGATCTTCGACCGTGTGCTTGTTCGGCGTTTCGCCGCCACTCATGACCTTGCTCCGATCCACAGTGCAGCGCCGACGACGGCGACCATGCCGACGACCCACATGGTCGGCCCTTCGGCACCGGGGCCGAAGCCGCCGAGCCCGTAGCCACCCGGGTCTCTCGTCTCACTGGCGGACTTGATGTACGCGATGATGTCCTTCTTCTCCTCGACCGTCAGCTGACGATCGGAGAACTTCGGCATGTTCTGGGGGCCGGTGAGCATCGCGGTGTAGATCTGCTGCTCGTTGGCCGGATCCAGGTTCGGTGCGAACTTGCCGGACGAGAGCGCGCCGCCGCGCCCGGTGAAGTTGTGGCAGGACGCGCAGTTCTGGCGGAAGAGCTCCGAACCGCGTCCGATGTCGTTGCCGCGCAGTGACGACTGGGCGATCTCGCCGTTCTCGTCGCGGATGACCGTCGGGCCTCCACCGTTGGCCTGGATGTACGCGCCGAGCGCGTCGGTCTGCGCAGCGTCGAACTTCGGGTCCTTGCGGAGGGCCTGGGCCTCGTTGCGCATCATCGGCATGCGGCCCGAGGAGACCTGGAAGTAGACGGCGGCCTCGCCGACACCGATGAGGCTGGGACCGCGGTCCTGGACGCCCTGAAGATTGACACCGTGGCAGGTCACGCAGGAGGTCTCGTAGAGCTGCTGACCCTCGCGGATCAGAGCGCTCTGGTCGTCCTGCGCTGTAGCCACCTGCGGGGCAGGTGTCAGCGCGGAGGCGATGAAGCCTGCGCTGAGGAGACCGAGCGCAAGGACCAACGCTCCGGTGACGCGCCGGCGCATCTTGCGCTGGCGGCGGGACTTCGCAGCATCGGCTGCAGAGGATCGACCGGGCATGTCACCCTCGGAGGCGAGAGGTGGGGATGAACTCATCTGTATCCCTTTTTTTATGTCGGGACGGACTGGACGTCAGGGGGCTGCCTGGGCGTTCAGCTGGCTAACGGATGAAATAAATCGTGGCAAACAGCGCGATCCAAACGATGTCGACGAAGTGCCAGTAATACGAAACGACGATGGCCGCAGTGGCCTGCGCAGGCGTGAACTTGCTGACCTTCGTGCGGAACAGCAGGAACACGAATGCGATGAGGCCGCCGATGACGTGCAGGCCGTGGAAACCGGTGGTCATGTAGAACACCGAGCCGTACACGCTGCCGGGGATGGTCGTGCCGTCCTTCACCAGGGTGATGTACTCGTAGCCCTGACCGAGCACGAAGAAGGTGCCCATGCCGAGGGTGATGATGTACCACCGTCGCAGGCCGAAGACGTCGCCGCGCTCGGCGGCGAAGACGCCCAGCTGGCAGGTGAAGGAAGAAGCGATCAGCACCATGGTGATCGGTACCGCCAACCACAGGTTCAAGTGGGTGGGCGGGGGCGGCCACATGCCCTCCGGGGCCTGTGCCCGTGCCACGAAGTACATGGCGAAGAGCCCTGCGAAAAACATGAGCTCACTGGACAACCACACGATGGTGCCGACGCTGACCAGGTTGGGCCGGTTCAACGAGTGCACGCGCTGTGTGATTGCAGATCCTGAAGTCCCTACTGCGCTCGTCACGCTGGCTAGTATGACCCGTCGTAGTACGTCTTGGGCAATCGGGGCCGAAATCGGCGCGTCCGTGCAGGTCCCGGACCTGTATTTCTCCAGGTGGGCACTCGGTGGCGGGTGCTCGGAGGGGTGCCACACGGGACATTTCGGAGGGTCGCGGAGGTCACGTGCGATCGTGGTGACATGAGTACCGGAAAGGGTGTTCGGGGGTGGCTGCGGTCCCTGATCGGTCGGCGCAGCGAACCGCTCGACGCGAACCGGCCCGACCTGGTCGTGGTCGTCTCGTCCTTCGACGACGCGGAGGCGTGTTCGACGGCGCTCGAGCGTGCCGCCGAGGCGACACCTGTGTGGCAGGCCGAGGACGAGGCGGTTCTGCGGCACCACCTCGCCCTGCCCGCCGACAGGGTGGACCGGGCGGCGGAACTGGCCGGGCAGGACGGCTACGTCGTGGCCGGGACCGGCGACGGGAACGTCCCAGCCGCGGCCGTCGCGGGCGCCTCGGTGATCCTGCAGCGCGTGCAGGTCCTCGATGCACTGCACTGTGCGCAGGAGAAGTCGCGCATGGCCTCGCTCGCCCAGCGGCTCGGTGGAACAGCCCTGGGATGGGACGCTCTGCAACCGCAGGATTCCGCTGGCTAAGCTGACCGGTCGGAGGGCACGCCGGTGCCCGGTGAGGAGCGAGATGCGGCGAGGGCAGGTGCGATGAACGCGACGCGAGACGCGGACGAGGTGACGCAGAACTGGCCCTCCGTCCTGGGAGTGCTCACGGCCGGGCAGAACCTGTCCGCCGCGGAGGCGCGATGGGCGATGAGCGAGATCTTCTCCGACAACGCCACTCCCGCTCAGATCGCGGCCTTCGGTGTCGCTCTGAAGATGAAGGGCGAGACACCCGAGGAGGTGCGGGCACTCGCCGACACGATGCTCGACTACGCCCGGTTGGTCCCGGTCGACGGTGACGTGGTCGACGTCGTGGGCACCGGTGGCGACCGGGCGAACACCGTCAACATCTCCACGATGGCCTCGCTGGTCGTCGCCGCAGCGGGTATCCGCGTGGTCAAACACGGCAACCGCGCCGCCTCGTCCAAGAGCGGCGGCGCCGACGTGCTCGAAGCGCTCGGAGTGCACATCGATCTCGGACCCGACGAGGTGGCCCGCTCGGTCGCCGAGGCCGGGATCGGATTCTGCTTCGCGCCGGTCTACCACCCGGCGCTGCGTTTCGCGGCCGCACCGCGCAAGCAGATCGGCATCCCGACGGTCTTCAACGTCCTCGGCCCGCTCACCAATCCGGCCCGCCCGAGCGCCGGCCTGATCGGGTGCGCCTTCGAACCGCTCGTCCCGACCGTCGCCGGTGTGCTCGCGCAGCGCGGCAATTCGGCGCTCGTCGTCCGAGGCGACGACGGTCTCGACGAACTGACCACCTCCACGACCTCGCGCGTGCACGTCGTCCACGGCGGCGAGGTCCGGGTCGTGACGCTCGATCCGCGCGATCTCGGTATCGAACGGGTTCCGCTCGAGGCACTCCGCGGAGGCGACGCCACGGAGAACGCGGCGATCGCGCGGGCGATGCTGGCGGGGGAGACAGGGCCGGTGCGCGATGCCGTGCTCCTCAACGCCGCCGGGGCAATCGCGGCTTTCCGGGGCGTCGACGGCGTTCTCGAGGATGCCCTCACGGCCGGGCTCGAGACGGCGGCAGAGGCGATCGACAGCGGCCGGGCCACGGCCGTCCTGGAGCAGTGGGCCGAGGTCACCACGCGGCTGGGTGCCGGTTCCGGACAGAAATGACCGGAGAAGAATAAGGACACACGAACGACGGGCCCGCACTGCATCGGTGCGGGCCCGGCGGTCGTCGGTGGTGCTGCGGGGTGTCAGTTCCCGATCGAGAAACCGGCCTCGACGTCGGCGCTCGAGTACGACTGGAATGCGATGTGGGTGACGGTCTTCGTCACGCCGTCGATCTTGTTGATGCCCCGGGTGACGACCTCCGCGATCTTCTCGTGGTCGCGGACCCGGACCACGGCCACGAGGTCGACGTCGCCCGCGCAGGAGTACACCGTGTCGACACCGTCGAGGTCGGCCACCGCTTGCGCGGTCTCGGGGATACGGTTCGCCTCGGCATCGATCAGGACGATCGCGTTGATCATGGGGTCTCCTTCAACCTTCCTCGGGGATTGCATCAGCCTAAGCGGTGCGGGTCGTCGGCGGAGAGGAGCCTGCGGACCGCGCGGGCGTCGCGGGCGAGCTCGGCCCACGTGCTCCACCGGCCCGCACCCCGTGTCGGTTCGCACCAGCCCTCGCTCGCCCGGACGATGCGGATGCCCTCGCCGTCGAGCCAACGTGCGACCAGACCGATCTCCTCCGGGGACGCGCCCCGGAGCGGGCCGGGTGACGGCCGCACCGTCTCGGCCGCGGCGACGATCGCCTCGACGACGGGCATCGGGCGCACACCGCGCGGTGCCACTCCGGCGGACGCGAGACGACCGGCGCGCACGACGGCGAACTCCCACCCGCCCTCGGCCCGCGGTCGCGCGGCGACGAGTTCGTCGACGGCCGCCAGCGCCGCGAGGCGTTGCGTGCGCCGCAGCGCGACGAGGGCGGCGGCGAGGCGGTCGCGGAGGCGGGCGGCGTTCTCGAACAGCTGGTCGCGCACGAGGGCGTCGAGTCGCTGCTGCGCCGATTCGACGGCGTCGTCGGCGGTTCCGCGGACGACCGCGCGCGCACGCTCGACCTGGGCTGCGTAGGCGGAGGCGTCCTGGACCCCGAAGGCGGCTGCGGCGCAGCCCCCGACCGCGACGGGCGGGCAGCGGTCGCCGTGGCGGGCCGTACGGCCGATCCTGCGCGTGCACGTGCGCAGACCGCACATCTCCGCGAGCAGTGCCGCGACATCCGCGGCGTCGGCGCGCACCGAGAACGGGCCGACCGAGTCGGGTCCGGGGGTGCGGCTCACGGCGAGGCGCGGGAACGCCTCGTCGGTGAGGATGATCCACCAACCGCGCATCGGATATTTCGACCGGCGGTTGTAGGGAGGGGTGTGGGCCGCGATCAACCGGAGTTCGCGGACGCCGGCCTCGAGCCCGTGGGCGCATTCGACGTGATCGATGCGTGTGGTGAGCGCGACCATCTCGCGCAACCGCGGTCGCGTCTCGGAGCCCGTGAAATAGGTACGGACACGCCGGTGCAGGTCGACCGCCGTGCCGACGTACAGCACCTCGTCCGACGGGCCGCGGAACATGTAGACACCCGGTTTGCGCGGCAGATGCGCGGCGAGTGCGCGTTTGGCCCTCTGCTCGGCGGTGACCACCGGCATATAGTCGCGCAGTTCGGTGAGGCTGTGGACGCCCTGGTTGCCGACCCGTTCGATGAGGGCGTGCAGGACGTCCACGGTGGCGCGTGCGTCGTCCAGGGCGCGGTGGGTGGGCACGGTGGAGACCCGGAACAGTTCGGCCAGCGCGGACAGCTTCACCGACGGCGCTTCGTCGCGTCCGAGGACGCGGCGGGCCAGCTTGACGGTGCACAGCACCTGGAAGCGGGGCCACGCGAGTTCGCACTGCGCCGTGGCCGCCTCGAGGAAGCCGACGTCGAATCCGGCGTTGTGTGCGACGAGCACCGCTCCGGACGCGAATTCCAGGAAGGCGGGCAGCACCTCCTCGACCTTGGGCGCCGCATAGACCATCGCGGTGGTGATGCCGGTGAGCTGCACGATGTACGGGGGGATGGGTCGCCCCGGATCGACGAGGGTCGCGAACTCGCCGAGCACCTCGCCCCCGCGGATCTTCACCGCGCCGATCTCTGTGATGGCGTCCTCGGCTGCCTCCCCGCCGGTCGTCTCGAGGTCGACGACGACGAAGGTGGTCTCGCGCAGCGGAGTGTCGAGCTCGTCGAAACCGAGTTGCACGCCGAGGGCGGATGGTTGCGGCGAGGTCATGCGGCAGAGCCTAGGAAGCGTCACCGACACGCCGTCGAGCGGGCTTCGGAGCGGGGTTCGGAGCACGGGGAGACGAGGATCACACTGCGTTCTTTTCGGCTCGATGAAGGGTAAACGGAGGCCGGAGAACAGACCGATCGGCCTCCGGGAACGACAATCCGGCGAATCGGGCGCATCGCCTCGTCGACGGTCGATGAGTCAGCGTGCCCTGACCTGGTTCTTCCGGAAGGAACTCGGGTGAAACGGGCGCCGGGCCTCTCCCGAGCGGAGGCGCGCCGGACAGTGGCCGTTACCGCGCCGTTATCGGACCGTTGCCCCGCGACGGCATTCCTCCAGGGGTGGGCCGAGAAGGTCGGGTCGCACGGCAAGGCGGTCGACTTCACCGATGCCGTTTCGTAATCTTTTCGAGACCGAGCGGAGAGTTTCCGCCCCACCCCCGGGTCGGAGCCGCACGGTTACCGCCTAATCACTTCTCCCGTCTGCGGGAGCGGTGAGCCGGGGACCCACACGTAGTACTCGGGGTGAATCCCCTCCGCTGCTCGCGGGGAGGGGTAGGGCTGATCTTCCGGCCCGAACCCGTCAGCTAACTCGGTCGGCGGGTGAACGGAAGAAACGGAGAACGTCCCCTCGTGGTTTCGAACAACAGCACGCGCACCGTCCGGCGCGCACTCGTCGCCGGTGCCATTGCTCTCGGAGCAGTCACCGTCTCGGCCGGCCCGGCGATGGCCGAGCCGATCAACATTCCCGGTGTCGGAACGTTCGACCTCCCGGCCGGTGTGACCGTGCCGCCGGAGATCGCCAACATCGTTCCGCCGGCCCCCGAGGCCGCCCCCGCGCCTCAGTCCGGTTCCTTCACCGCCCCCTTCAGCTCTGTCGGCCAGCGCGCTGCCGACGCCGCGCAGTCGAAGATCGGTGCCCCCTACGTCTACGGCGCTGCCGGCCCGAGCTCCTTCGACTGCTCGGGTCTCGTGCAGTGGGCCTACAAGCAGGCCGGTCTGAGCGTCCCGCGCACCAGCTACGAGCAGGCCTCCGCCGGTGCCCCGGTGGACGTCGCGGCTCTGCAGCCCGGGGACGTCGTGTCGTTCTACGGCGGCAGCCACACCGGCATCTACATCGGCGGCGGCAACATCGTGCACGCCTCCACCTCGAGCCAGCCGGTCAAGATCGCACCGCTGAACTCGATGCCCGTCGACGGCGCCCGTCGCTTCTGATCGACGGCGCCCGTCGCTTCTGATCGGTCGGCGCCCGTCGCTTCTGATCGGTCGGCGCCCGTCGCTTCCGATCGGGCTGAGCACCCCCGCTCCAGCGCCGACGCACTGCCCGAGGAGGGTGGGTCCGGTACGTACCGGACCCACCCTCCTCGTGTGTCTGCACGTCCTTTCCGATGCAGGAACTGCTTGCACAAACGGCCGCTGCGTGGGAGGGCTACTCGCAGGTAGACACAAACCTATGCAATTCCGTAACCTGATCGAGACCTTTGGGAAAGGATGCGAGCCCACGTGGTTTCCGACAGGACGAAGCACCTCGTACGAGTGCAGGACAGGCGACGGACCGGCCGTCCGGCGCTCGTCGTAGCCCTCGTGATGATGGTCCTCGGTTTCACCCTGGCGCCGGCGACGGCGCAACCCGCAGGGGAGAGCCCGGCAGCACGCCTCGAGCACCTCGCGGATCTGTCGCGTCGCAGCGAACAGGCCACCGAGGCGTTGCACGCCGCCGGGGCGGATCTCGAAGCGAAGGTCGCTGCGCAGCACGAGGCCGAGGTGCGTGCCGGCCAGGCCGACGACGCGCTCGGCGCCGCTCGCGCCGAGATCGCCCGCTTCAAGCCCACCGTCGACAAGCTCGCGCGGGCCAACTACCGCGGTGCGCGCACCAACCGGCTGTTCGCCGTCATGGTGAGCGACTCGCCCCAGCAGATGCTCGACCAGATGGTCCTGCTCGACGTCCTGGGCGAGCAGACCTCGCGTGAGGTCGAGGGCTTCCGGGCGGCCACCGCCGCTGCGGCCGAGGCGGCCGTCGCCGCGCAGCATGCCGCCGACGAGGCGCGTGCCGCCGCCGAGCAGGCCCAGACCCTCCGCGACGAACTCCAGCGGCGACAGGCCGAACTCGAGGAGCAGATCGAAGGGGTCCTGAACGCCTTCGAGGCGCTGAGCGACGCGGAGAAGGCCGAACTCGCCGGCACTCCCTTCCCTCCGGGCCTCGACGCCGAGAAGATCCTGCAGCACCTCGTCCCCGGCAGCAACGGCGCAGCGCTCCGCGCCGCCCTGTCGCGGATCGGCTCGCCGTACGTGTGGGGCGCGACCGGCCCCGACCAGTTCGACTGCTCGGGACTCATGGTGTGGGCGTACAACCAGGTCGGCAAATCACTGCCCCGGTCGAGTCAGGCCCAGGCGCAGGGCGGCATCCCCGTCTCCCGCGAAAATCTGCAGCCCGGCGACCTCGTGATCTTCTACGACGACGCCTCCCACGTCGGCATGTACGTCGGCGATGGCAACATGGTGCACGCGTCGACCTTCGGTGTGCCGGTGAAGGTGCAGTCGATCGATCGCTTCCCGTTCCACAGCGCCCGGCGGTACTGACCGGGTAGAGGCGGGATCGCAGCCGGTGGGCGAGGGCGTACGGGACCACCCTCGGACACCGACCTAGACTGACGCGGTGCCCGCGCGATCGTCCTTCACCGCCGGTACCCGCAAGTGGGAACGTCTCGGCCTGGCCGGACTCGTGGTCGCGCTGGTCACGGCAGGACTGCTGCTGGCCGTCGACCCGGTGGACACCGACGACGCCGACAGCCGGGTACGGGCCGAACTGCAGGTCGTGCTCGACGACTGGGCGCACGCCGTCCGGACCGGCGACGACGGGTCCCTCGCGGAGTTGATCGACGACGCGTCTCCGGAACTCCTCGACGCCGAACGGGAGCGGATCGCGGCGATCTCCGCCGTTCCCCTCGCCGATCTCGGCTACGAACTCGCCTCCGAACCCGCGCTGCCCCTGCCGCCCGAGACGATCGCCCGGTTCGCGGCCGGCGAGGTACGGGCGCACCGCGTCCACCTGCGGTACGCCGTGGACGGAATCGACGACATACCCACCCGGCGACCGGTGACCGTGCTGTTCGTCCACCGGCCGCAGGGCTGGCGGATCGCCGACGACGCACCCGATCTCGCCGGGGCGCAGACCGTCACCTGGCGAGGGCCCTGGGACCACGGCAGCCTCCACCTCGCGACCGCGCAGACCGAGGGTGGTCGCTCGCTCGTGATCGGACACCCGGACAACGCCGCCTTCGTCGACGACCTGGCAGGCGACCTGCCGTCGGTGGTCGAGGCTGTCGACGACCTTTGGGGCGATTCCTGGCCGCGACGCGCACTGGTGGTCGTGACGTCCTCACACGAAGAGTTCTCGCACCTCGTCGGGCCACGACACGACGGCGACGACATCGCGGCCGTCGCGGTCTCCGACGATGTCGACCACGAGCGCGGGATCGCCACCGGGCAGCGCATCGTCTTCAACCCGGCCGCGAGCGACCGGCTGGACGACACCTCCCGCCGGATCGTGCTCGCGCACGAGACGGTGCACGTCGCCGCACGCGCCGGCACCGTGGACGGCTCCCCGATGTGGGTCCTCGAGGGCTTCGCCGACTACGTCGGCCACCGCACGGCCGCGGAGGGCCTCGCCACCGGGCCGGTCGACGTGCAGCGGATCGCGCCGACGCTGACCCGGCAGGTACGGGCGTCGGGTGCACCGACGTCGCTGCCCGCCGACGGCGACTTCATCGGCGACCGGTCGACGCTCGCCTACGAGAGCTCCTGGTCGATCGCCGCGTACACCGCGGACCAGTTCGGACACGACACGCTCGTCTCCCTCTACCGCGCCCTCGCCGCGGGTCCCGTCACCGACGAACACCTCGACGACGTGCTCACAGACCTGCTCGGCGTCGACACCGCCGGCTTCGTGGGCGGTTGGGGTCGCTGGCTCGGAGAGCGCATCCGCGACATCCGCTGACCGGGACGGTCCGGGCCGGGCCCATCGGCACCGTCCGGAGCTCGGGACCCGTCGGCGCCTTCCCGTCGCGCTGCTTCTACGGTGGTCCCATGTCGCGGACCCTACTGGTGACGAACGATTTCCCGCCCCGACCGGGGGGCATCCAGTCCTATCTGCACGCCTTCGCGAACCAGCTGCCGTCCGACGACCTGGTCGTCTACGCGCCGCGGTGGCGCGGCGACAGCCATGTGAAGTTCGACGCACGAGTCCCCTTCGAGGTCGTCCGTCATCCCACGACACTGATGCTGCCGACACCCGACGTCGCGCGACGGGCCACGCGGCTGCTCACCGAACACGACTGCGACACCGTCTGGTTCGGAGCGGCTGCACCGTTGGCGCTGCTGGCGCCCGTGCTGCGCCGCGCCGGCGCTCATCGCATCGTCGCCAGCACCCACGGCCACGAGGTGGGATGGTCGATGCTTCCCGCCGCCCGGCAGGCGCTGCGGCGGATCGGCGAGCACACCGACACCGTCACCTACGTCAGTCGTTATACGAGGGGGCGGTTCGCCTCGGCATTCGGCCCCGAAGCGGGTCTCGAACACCTGCCGTCCGGGGTGGACACCGACGTCTTCCGGCCGGATCCGGCGGCCCGCGCCGAACTGCGGGCACGTTACGGTCTCGGCGACCGGCCCACCGTGCTGTGTCTGTCGCGCCTGGTGCCGCGCAAGGGACAGGACGTGCTCATCCGCGCGCTGCCCGCGATCCGGAAGCGGATCGACGGTGCCGTCCTCGTCATCGTCGGCGGCGGACCGTACGAGTCGCGCCTGCGGGAGCTCGCGCGCCGCACGGATGTCGAGGAGCACGTCGTATTCACCGGCACCGTGCCGTCGGCCGAGCTCGCCGCGCACCACACCATCGCTGACGTGTTCGCGATGCCGTGCCGGACCCGCGGCGGCGGTCTCGACGTCGAGGGCCTGGGCATCGTGTACCTCGAGGCGTCCGCGACCGGGGTGCCCGTCGTGGCAGGCCGGTCGGGTGGTGCCCCGGAAACGGTGCGCGACGGTCGCACCGGCTACGTCGTCGACGGCACCTCCGTCACAGCCGTCGCGACCGCGGTGTCCGGTGTCCTCGCCGATCCCGATCGTGCCGCCGCGATGGGCGCGGCCGGTCGAGAGTGGGTCTCCAGCGATTGGAGATGGGACGTCCTGGGCGCAAGATTGCGCGGTTATCTCGACGCCTCGGCGCCCCCGAACGAGACGGTGACGCCGTCGGCGGGGTGACCGGACGGGCCGCCGACGCGATATGTGAAGCTGTTCTGCGTGAGCAGCATTCAGGTGGCGGACCAGACCTTCGTAGCGGCGCCTCCGGAGCGCATCGCCGAGGAGGTCGCGGCCCTCGATCGGTGGCGTGCATGGTGGCCCGATCTCGTACTGACCGTGCGGGAGGACCGAGCCGAGAAGGGCATCCGGTGGACGGTGTCGGGTCCGCTCGACGGAACGATGGAGGTGTGGATCGAGCCGGTTCTCGACGGCGCGGTGATCCACTACTTCCTGCACTGCGAGCCGGCCGGTGTCGCGCCCGAGCGGGTGGCGGGTCTCGACCTCGCGGGAATGAACCGTACGCGCCGGGTCCAAGGGAAGGTGATGACCTTCGAGGTCAAGCAGCGTCTCGAGGCCGGTCGTCCGGCAGGTGAACCGCCGCGACACTGAAGCCACCGAAGGAGCGTCGTCCCGATACCGTTGTTCCCACGGTGTGTGATAGACCCTCGGGGCGGGACTGATCGGTGCACACCCGAGGGACCGAGAAAGGGAGCCGTCACCACATGGCCGAGAAGACGAAGAGGTCGATCACCATCGACGCGCCGGCCGAGCGTGTCATGGAGGTCATCGCAGATTTCGATGCCTATCCGACGTGGGTGTCGGCGGCGAAGACCGTGGAGGTCGTGGAACATCGTCCCGACGGCCGCGCCGAACGCGTGCGCTTCGTCCTCGACGCCGGCATCGTCAAGGACACCTACGTCCTGCGGTACAAGTGGGCGTCCGACAACCGTGCCGTGAGCTGGGAGCTCGAGAGCGGTGAGATCCAGAAGGCCCAGTCCGGCTCGTACGTGCTGACCGAGGCCCCCGGCGGCACCACGGTCGTCGACTACCAGCTCACCGTGGATCTCACGATCCCGATGATCGGTCTGTTCAAGCGCAAGGCGGAGAAGGTCATCACCGACACCGCGCTGAAGGAACTCAAGAAGCAGGTGGAGGGCTGAACGTCCGGCACGCCCCGGCCCGCGTGCGATGGTTCCTCGGAAAGGGCGGCGCCGGGAAGACGACCCTTGCCGCGGCCGAGGCGCTCGCGACCGCCCGTGCGGGAGAACCCGTGCTCGTCGTGTCCATCGACCGGGCGCACTCCCTCGGCGACGTGCTCGACCTGCCTCCGGCCACGAACCGGGACGCCGGCGCGACGGACATCCGCACCGTCGAGGACAACCTCGGCATGGTCGAGATCGACTCGCTGCAGCTGCTCCGCACGCGCTACGCGGTCCTCGCCTCGATGGCGGCGCTCGCCGGGACGCACGAGCACGCAGACCAGTTCGACCTGCCCGAGCCCGGCGAACTGACCGGGCTTCCCGGCGTCGAGGAACTGCTCGTGCTCGCCGAGGTCGCGCGACTCGCGGACAGCGGACGGTGGGCTCTCGTCGTCGTCGACGCCCCGGCCTCCGCCGACGCCCTGCGCACCCTCACCGCGCCGCGCACGGTCTCCGATTCGCTGGAACGGATCTGGCCTCAGCACAGCCGGGTCGCGGCGGCCACCGGTCCGGACCCCCGCACGGGTGTCTTCGTCGCGCTGTTCGATCGGTTGCTGTCGGGGATCACCGCGGTACGCGACCTGCTCGACGATCGCGGACGCAGCGCCGCGGTGATCGTGGCGACGCCCGACCGCGCCGGTCGTGCCGAGCTCGCACGGGTGCGATCGTGGCTCGCCCTGTCCGGCATTCGCGTCGACGCGGTCGTCGTCAACGGCGTCGTCCCCGCGGTGGGCGGTTCGGGTGCGGCTGCACGGCTGCTGGCCGATCAACGGGCCGCGCACGAGGCGATCGTCGCCGAGATCGGGGCGGCCGTCACCGACGTTCCCGTGATCGTGTGCGAGCGCCGTGCTGCGGAGCCGGTAGGGTTGGCAGCTCTGGAGGAGCTCGCCACGGCGCTCCGCCGCGATGCACTCGTTCCCTCGTCGGAGACCGACGAGCCGGTCCGGGTGCAGCAAGAATCGGGAACGGGGGTGGAGTCGGTGTACGCGATGCGCATGTACCTGCCGCTCGCCGATCCCGCGTCCCTGACACTCGGACGGATCGGCGACGACCTCGTCGTCGGCGCCGACGGCATGCGACGCCGGGTGCGACTCGCCTCGGGGCTGCGGCGGTGCACCGTCTCCGATGCCGAGTTCGACGGAACCGATCTGGTGGTGCGATTCGTACCGGATCCGGCGGTGTGGCCGCTGTGAGGGACGACCACGAAGCCCTGATCTCCGAGTTGTTGTTGCTCGCCGACGCCGTGCTCGACCGCGTCGAGGGCACGGTGCAGCAGTTCGTCGCCGCGACCGGCGACGCGTCTGCTCATACCGCCCCCGATACCGCGACCGGTTCGACGGCGCCGGGTGACGCCGAGGCCGCGACCACCCCGAAGGGGTGCGCGTGGTGCCCGCTCTGTGCCGCCGCAGCCCTGGTTCGCGGCGAGAACCACGAACTGGTCAGCAGGCTGGCGTCGAAACTGGCGGCGTTGATCGCGTTGCTGCGGAAGTTCCTCGCGCAGTTCCTGCCCTCGACCGGTGGCGTCCCGCCCGAGCCGACCCCCGATCCGCCGACACGGGATCGTCCGGCCTTCGAGCCGATCTCCGTTAACCTCCGCACGTGAACACGCACGACCCCGGGCTCACGGTCGGGATCGACATCGGGGGCACGAGCATCCGCGCGGCAGCCGTCGACCGTAACGGCGACGTCGTCGACAGTGTGCGCACGCAGACGCCGTCCTCCGCGGTCGCCCTCGAGAACGCGCTGCACCGGCTCGTCGAGCATCTGCGTGAGCGCAACGACATCGGCGCGGTCGGGCTGGGGGTCGCGGGTTTCCTCACCGAGGACCGCACCACCGTGCGGTTCGCACCGCATCTGCCCTGGCGCGATACGCCGCTCGCCGAGACGCTCACCGAACGCTTCGGGTTGCCGGTCGTCCTCGAACACGACGCCAATGCCGCGGCCTGGGCCGAGTACCGCTTCGGCGCCGCCGCGGGCAGCACGATCGCGGTGATGGTCGCGCTCGGAACGGGCATCGGCGCGGCCCTGCTGCTCGACGGCAGGATCTATCGCGGTGCCTACGGTGTGGCGCCCGAACTCGGTCACCTGCAGGTCGTGCCCGACGGGCGGCCCTGCCCGTGCGGCAAGCAGGGATGTTGGGAGAGGTATTGCAGCGGAACGGGTCTCGTGGACACGACCGTCGAGATGCTCGCGGCCGAACCCGGGCGGTCCGTTCTCGCGGGCGAGATCGCCTCGGATCCCGGATCGCTCACCGGCCGACGGGTCGCCGGTGCGGCCCACGACGGCGACCCCGTCGCTCTCGCGGCCTTCGACGATTTCGCCCGCAGGCTCGCGCTCGGACTGGCGCTCGTCGCCGACGTCTACGACCCCGAGCTCGTCGTCATCGGGGGAGGGGTCTCCGGTTCCGCGCCGTTGTTCCTCGACGCCGCGCGCGAGCACTACGCGGCCGTGACCACCGGCGCCGGCCATCGTCCTCTCGCGCGCGTCCGGGTCGCGCAGCTCGGCGACGCCGCCGGGCTCATCGGTGCCGCCGATCTCGCCCGATCCGCGATCGAAACCTCACGACCGCCGCTGTAGTCGAATTCCACTGGAGGTGAGATTCGCCGGAGGTGAGATTATCGTCACGTCGACGTTGAAAGGGTGGGGTCGAGCACTGGGGCGATGTGCGAGGGGCAGTCGCGTCGTCGTAGAGTCGACCGGCGGGCGGTGCTGCACCGATCCGTGTGGGGGATGATCGGATTCGGGAAGGATGCCATGTGGTACTGGCTGTTCAAGTACGCCCTCCTGGGGCCGCTGCTGTGGCTCATAGGACGTCCGAAGTTCGAAGGCGGCGAGAACATTCCGGCGCACGGACCGGCGATCCTGGCCAGTAACCACCGGGCCGTCCTCGACTCGTTCTACCTTCCCCTCCTCGTACGTCGGCGCATCACCTTCCTCGCGAAGAGTGAGTACTTCACCGGCACCGGACTCAAGGGCGCCTTCCAGCGCTGGTTCTTCTCGTCCGTCGGGCAGGTCCCCATCGACCGCACCGGCGCCGACGCCGCGCAGGATGCGCTCAACGCCGGGGTCCGGGTGCTCGGCCAGGGCAAGCTGCTCGGCATCTATCCCGAGGGCACCCGCTCACCCGACGGACGCCTCTACAAGGGCAAGACCGGCCTCGCGCGACTGGCGCTGGAGACCGGCGTCCCCGTGATCCCCGTCGCCATGATCGGCACCGACCGGATGAACCCCATCGGGTCGAAGATGTGGCGACCGGCGAAGATCACCGTCCGGATCGGTGAGCCCATCGACTTCTCCCGGTTCGAGGGCATGGGCGGAAACAGGTTCGTGGAGCGCACAGTCACCGACGAGGTCATGTACTCGCTCATGCAGCTGTCGGGCCAGGAGTACGTCGACATCTACGCCGCCTCCCTCAAGAACAAGGGCTCGGCGGACGAGTCGGGGGTCGGGGACACGGGCGCGTCGACGAACGGCAGTGCCGCGACCCCGCCGCAGGACGGTCCCGTCGCGGACCGCGTTCCCGACACGCGTGCCGGGTGAGCAGGTGCGCTACTTCTACGACTGCGAGTTCATCGAGGACGGACGCACGATCGAACTCGTCTCGATCGGTGTCGCCTGCGAGGACGGCCGCGAGTTCTACGCGGTGTCGACCGAGTTCGACCCGACCCGGGCCGGAGCCTGGGTGCGCCGCAACGTCCTCCCGAAGCTCCCGCCCCCGGCGCACCCCGCCTGGAAGTCGCGATCGAGGATCCGCGACGACTTGCTGAAGTTCCTCGTGCCACGACCGGGCATCCGGCCCGAACTGTGGGCGTGGATCGGAGCCTACGACCACGTCGTGCTCGTCCAGCTGTGGGGCACCATGCCCGAACTCCCGGACGTCTTGCCCCGCTTCACCCGCGAGCTCCGGCAGTATTGGGAGGACTCGGGCTCACCGCCCCTGCCCCCGGCGCCGGACGACAACCACGACGCCCTCGCCGACGCCCGCCACAACCTCGCAAAGTTCGAAGCGATCGAGGTTGCTCGCCGGTCGCGGTGACGCGGGTAACGGGGTGCTGCGCCGCTTCCGGCCGTCACGCCATATCCTGGACGGGTGAACTGGACTGTCGACGTGCCGATCGACCGCTTGCCCGAACTTCCCCCGTTGCCCGAGGAGCTGCGTGCCAACCTCGACGCGGCGCTTGCAAAGCCGGCGCTGCAGCAGCCCAGCTGGCCCGAGGAACAGGCCGCGGCGATGCGCACCGTGCTCGAGAGCGTGCCTCCCATCACCGTGCCCCGCGAGGTCGAGGAGCTGCAGAACCAGCTCGCCGCCGTCGCTCGGGGTGAGGCCTTCCTCCTCCAGGGTGGCGACTGCGCCGAGACGTTCGCGGACAACACCGAGCCGCACATCAAGGGCAACATCCGCACGCTGCTGCAGATGGCGGTGGTGCTGACCTACGGTGCGTCGACGCCGGTCGTGAAGGTCGCGCGGATCGCCGGCCAGTACGCCAAGCCGCGTTCGTCCGACACCGACGCGCTCGGTCTGCCGTCCTACCGCGGCGATATGGTCAACTCGCTGGTCGCCGATGCCGAGGTGCGCAGGCACGATCCGTCGCGCCTCGTGCGCGCCTACGCGAACGCGAGCGCCGCGATGAACCTCGTGCGTGCCGTCACCGCCGCCGGTGAGGCCGACCTGCACCGCGTGCACGACTGGAACCGGGCCTTCGTCTCGGCCTCGCCCGCCGGTGCCCGCTACGAGGCGCTCGCCTCCGAGATCGATCGTGGTCTGCGATTCATGGACGCTTGCGGTGTCATCGACCCGAATCTGCGCGCGGCGACGATCTATGCCAGCCACGAGGCTCTCGTCCTCGACTACGAGCGCGCGATGCTGCGCCTCGACAACTCGGGCGACAAGCCGCGCCTGTACGACCTGTCGGCCCACTTCCTGTGGATCGGTGATCGCACCCGCCAGCTCGACGGCGCGCACATCGCGTTCGCGGAACTGCTGTCGAACCCGATCGGTCTGAAGATCGGTCCGTCGACCACCCCGGAGATGGCCGTCGAGTACGTCGAGCGCCTGGATCCGCACAACACGCCGGGCCGACTGACCCTGATCTCCCGGATGGGTCACTCGAAGGTCCGCGATCTGCTGCCCGGCATCATCGAGCGCGTCGAGGCCTCCGGTCACAAGGTGATCTGGCAGTGCGACCCGATGCACGGCAACACCCACGAGGCGTCCACCGGCTACAAGACCCGTCACTTCGACCGCATCGTCGACGAGGTGCAGGGCTTCTTCGAGGTGCATCGCGCGCTGGGCACGCATCCGGGTGGCATCCACGTCGAGCTCACCGGTGAGGACGTCACCGAGTGCCTCGGCGGTGCCCAGGACATCTCCGATCTCGACCTGCACGGTCGCTACGAGACGGCGTGCGATCCGCGGCTGAACACGCAGCAGTCGATCGAACTCGCGTTCCTGGTCGCGGAGATGCTCCGCGGTTGATCGCAGCGGAGATGCTCCGCGGTTGATCGCAGTGGAGATGCTCCGCGGTTGATCGCAGTGGAGATGCTCCGCGGGTAGGGGACAGGCGGTCGGATCAGGGCAGTGCGGTCAGCGTGACCGTGCTGCCCTGTTCTGCTCTCCGCCCCGCCCCGGGATTCTGGCCGATCACGACCGAGCGGTCGGAGTCGCCGAGTTGCCGCACCTCGACCTCGAATCCGAGGCGGGTGAGCTCGTCGCGGGCCGAGCCCACCGAGCGTCCCAACATCGACGGCACCTTCACTGCATTGGATACAAGGAGGGTGACGGTTCCGCCGGCGCTGACGTCTTCGCCCTCCTCCGGGTCGGTGCCGATGACCCGCCCCTCGTCGACATCGGCGTCGAAGACCTCACGGATGTCCCCGACGGTCAGGCCTGCCTCGTCGAGGATGCGACGCGCCTCGTCGACCGGGCGCCCGGTCAGATCGGGCAGGGTCACGGGCGGCGATCCCTTGCTGATCACAAGCGCGACCTCGGACCCCACGGGCAGGACGGTGCCGGGCGCGGGGTCGAGCGCGGCCACTCCGCCCTCGGGCACCGTGGTGCTGAACGCGGTACCGCCCTCGACCGGTTCGAAGGTGCGGCTCCGCAGTTCGTCCTCGACGACGGATCTCTCACCGGCGCCGGGAATGGACGGGACGGTCGGTCTGCCGAGCGACACGAGCAACGCGATCGTGTCGCCGTCGGGCACGCGTGAGCCCGCGGTGGGGTCGGTGCCGAGGACGGTGTCGACGGGAACGACGTCGGAGTACTCGCCCCGGATCTCGCTGGACAATCCGGCCGTCTCGATCGCGGACACGGCCGCCGCCTTGTCGAGTCCCAGCACGGTCGGGACGTCGCTGAGCCGGCCGGCGCCGAGCCACCACCCGGCGATCCCCATGAACAACGCGAGCACGATGATCGCGGCGATCCAACCGGCGGCGGACCGGCGCTGACGGCGGCGGTCGACGGCGTAGTCGGGCCGGGGCGCCACCGGTTCGGTATCGGGACGCGGATGGGTGCGGGTCGCGACCCGGGTCGGGTGCGGGCGCGTGGCCGGTGCATTCGGGCCGGGCGTGGCCGGCACGGCGGTCTGCACGGTCGTCGGAGCATGCGAGTTCGCGGCCGAGCCGGTAAGCACCGTCGTCGGCGGAGCAGGATCGGCAGGCCCGGAAGCGGCGCCGTCGATGGTGCGGGTCGGTGCCGCGGCATCGGGATCCACCACGGGTGGCGTCCGCACCGCGGATCGTCTCGGAGCCGGAACCCGGTAGCGGGGGAGATCGAGCGTGTCGCATATCTCGCCGAGCGCGACGGCCATCACCTGCGCGTCGGCGTAGCGTTCCGTCGGTTCGCGTTCGGTGGCCCGGCGGACGAAGGCGTCCAGTTCGGGAGGAACCCCGTCGATGGCCGAACTCGGATCCGGCACGTCCTTCTCCACGCGCTGGTACGCCACCGACAGGGACGTGTCGCCGGTGAAGGGAGTGCGGCCGGTGAGCATCTCGTACACGAGCACACCGGCGGAATAGACGTCGCTACGCGCGTCGGCGCTGCCGATGGTCACCTGCTCCGGAGACAGGTACGCCGCGGTGCCGAGGATCACGCTGCGCGAGGTGGTGGTCGCGGCGGCGACCGCCCGGACGAGCCCGAAGTCGGCGATCTTCACCTCACCGTTGCCGGAGATGAGGATGTTCTCGGGCTTGATGTCGCGGTGCACGAGACCCGCCCGGTGGGCGACGGCCAGGGCCCCGAGGACCGGTGCGGCCACGGCGGCCGCGGCGTGCGGCGGCATCGGCCCGCGTTCGCGCAGCAGCTCGCGCAGGGTGCCGCCCTCGACGAGCTCCATCACGAGGAAGACGTGATCGCCGTCCTGGCCCTGGTCGTAGACCGCGACGAGCCCGGGATGCGTCAATCGCGCGACGGATCTGGCCTCGAACTCGAACCGTGCCAGGAATTGGGGATCGGCCGCGAACTGCGGATCCATGATCTTCACGGCGACGGGACGGTCGAGACGCATGTCGGTGCCGCGGTAGACGGTCGACATGCCGCCCCGCGCGATCTGCGATTCGATGCGATAACGCCGGTCGAGCACGACGCCGACCAGTCGGTCGCCTCCAGCGGTCACCCGGTGTACCCCCGTGTCTCGTGCGTGATGGTGGGACGCCGGTACCCGGGCCTTCGAGGTATCGACGTGACGAAGCTCCGGCTCCGCGTGTGCGGAGCGATTTCGTCCCCGTCGATCGTAGCCAGCTCCCGTGGACGGTAGCCGCGTAGCTGCCTGCGCGGCCGCAGCGATAACGTGGTGGGGTGAGTGCAATCCCTTACTGCGACGACGTTCTCGACCGCTCCGTGCCCGTGGTGCAGCTCGTCGACGTGGCCAAGAGCCTCGGCGTCGCCACCTCCCGCGTACACCAGATGGTGCGCGACCGGCAGCTGCTGGCGTTCAAGCGCGACCGCGTGCCGGTCCTGCCCGAGGCCTTTCTCGACGAGGAAGGAAACGTTCTCAAGGGTCTTCCGGGCCTGATCGCGGTGCTACACGACGGCGGTTACGAGGACGACGAGATCCTGCGGTGGCTCTTCGCCGAGGACGATTCTCTTCCCGGTGGATGCCCTGTGGCCGCGATGCACACGCAGTCCGCGCGCGAGGTCGTGCGGCGGGCGCAGGCGCTCGCCTTCTGAGTCTCCGGGGCGTCGTTACCGCTTCCGGAGCAGCGAGCCGGCGACGTACTCGGTGATCATGACCGCGGCGCGCGTGCGGCGCGGAACCGTCGCGCGCCGGTCGAGCACCCGGAACCCGCTGCGTTCGACCTCGTCGAGAATCCGCCCGTAGAGCGTGAAGGCTGCGCGGATACCCGGCCGGATCCGGTCGGGGAGTACCTCCAGCCCGGGTTCGGCTTTGCGATATTCGGCGCGGGTCAGCGCGACCGCGTGGGCGAGTGCCCGCCGGACCCTCGGGTCCATCGCGCCGGTGCGCCGGCATTCCTGCAGCAGGTCGATGTCGACCCCGAAGGCCGACCACAGTTCGAGCGGGATGTAGAGACGTCCGCGTTCGAGGTCCTCGCCCACGTCGCGGATGAAGTTGGTGAGCTGGAACGCCGCCCCGAGCGCGGCTGCGGCGGGCGGGGCGGCCGGATCGTCGACGTCGAGGATCGGCAGCAGTTCGAGACCGATCACCGCCGCCGAGCCGTACATGTACTCGCGCAGTTCCTCCATGGTCCCGTAGCGGGGCCGGAACTCGGGCGTGCCGGGCACGTCCATGCGCATGGATCGGATGAACGCCTCGAAATAGTCGATCGGGATGCGGTACTGCCCGATCGTGTCGGCAAGCGCGCGGACCACGAGACCGGTGTGGTCGAGCGGGCCGGGAGCGCCCGCGAGTGCGGCGTGCAGACGGCTGTGCGCGTCGTCGACACCACGGATCGCGGCCTCCGGGTCGTCCACGGCGGTGACGTCGACGATGTCGTCGACGTGTCGGGCGAAGCCGTAGAGCGCGTGCACGGCGTGTCGTCGCGAGGCGGGCAGCAGCCGGGTCGCGAGGTTGTAGGTGCGTCCGTGTTCGGCGGTGAGCTCGGCGCAGTAGGCGTAGGCCCGGGTGAGATCGTCGGCCGCGATCCCCGTGGGGCGCTCAGGCACGGTCGTCCAGGGCAGCGCCGGCGGGTGATGCCGGTCGAGGTCGTAACCGCAGGCGCAGCGGGTCGTAGGTGACCAGCGAACGGGCCGCGACGATCGAGGCGAACACCGCGAGCGCGACGTGCGCGATGTTGTACATCCCGATCGACCCGTCGGGGTTGAAGATCAACATCAGCCATGTCGACAGTGCGACGAGCACCATGAGCACCCGGGGCGACATCGCGAAGGCGGCGGCGACGGCGAGCGGCCAGGAGTAGTACCAGGGCAGCGCGGCGGGCGACAGCAGGGTCACCGCAGTCAGCGCCACGACGATCCCGAAGATCGCGTCGCGCTCGGTGCGGCGGAAGCGCCACCACGCCCACACGAGGATCACCACCAGCGCGATCGCGCAGAGCATGCGTGTGATGTCGAGGACCGATCCGAGCCGCCACGGAGTGACCCAGGTTACGGCGTGCGCCATCATCGTCGGCAGCGACAACCAGTTGATGATCTTCGACGAGCCGGACAGGGCGGTGAGCCAGCCGATGCCGACACCGGCGAGCAACGAGGTGCCACCGAAGACCGCGGCGAAGACCCCCAGTCCCAGGCCGACGGCCTTGGCGAACAGGCGCACGGGCGCTGCCGGTTCGCGTCCCTCGGCAAGCGCACGATCGCGTTCGTGGATCATCCACACCCACACCAGGAAGGGCAGTGCCAATCCTGCGGTGGCCTTGATCGCGGCGCCGAGGGAGACCAGGGCGATGCCGCCGAGGTGCCGGCCCTCGAGCACGAACACGATGCCGGCGATCATGAGACCGACCATCAGCAGCTCGTTGTGCACACCGCCGACGAGGTGGATCAGTACGAGCGGGTTCAGCACTGCGAGCCACAGGGCAATCGCGGGATTTCCGCCCATGCGACGGGCGAGTTTCGGCACGGCCCACGCCATGAGTGCCAGGCCGGGAAGCATGGTCAGGCGCCACAGCCAGGTGCCCGTCACCACGTTGTCGTCGGTGATGGACGTGATGCCCGCACCGAGCAGCAGGTGGACGGGCCCGTAGGGCGTGGTCGTCGTTGTCCACACATTGCTGACGTTGTCGAGCAGGACGCCCGGATTGACGACCGGGCCCACCTCGTACGGGTCGAAACCGTCGCGCAGCAGTGCGCCCTGCGCGAGGTAGGAGTAGGCGTCGCGGCTGAACATCGGTGTCGCGACCAGCAGGGGAGCGGTCCACGCGGGCAGCACCGTCCACAGATCGCGCACCGTGACGTGGCCGGCGAGGGTCGCCCGGCCGACGCGCACCCACGCTGCGATCATGAGGAGCACACCGACCCACAGGATGATCCGCGAGAGCAACTGGCCGTGGCCGAACCGCAGCCACGACAGATAGATGTCCTCGAGCAGCGGGTCGATCCGCCGGACACTGCCCGATCCGAAACTGCCGAAGGTCATGAGTACCGCGCCCCACGCGCCGAGCAGCGCGGCATGGCCGGCGGGACTCCTCAGGAATGCGTGCTTCGGACGCTCACCCGCCGGTGCGGCCGTCCCCTCCGGCGCGGGCGAGGTCTGCGGCTCGGCGTCGGGCGAGGCAGGGGACGACATCGGTACGGTTCCTCCCCCGTGGACGTGTGGATGCGCGGCGCGCAGATAGCTGGCGAACGAGGACAGTTTAGTGGAGACGCGGAGCGTGGTGCGCCCGGTGTCACCGCCTTCGCGGAACACCGAGCCGTTCGGCGGCGAGCCTTCCGGACAACAGCACGGTGGGGACACCGACGCCCGGCACCGTCGCCGACCCCGCGAGCACCACGCCGGGAACGGCCGGATCGAGGTTGCGACGCCGGAACGGTCCCGTCTGCCGGAAGACGTGAGCGCTCGAGAACGGGCTGCCCGCCTGCATGCCACGAGCGTGCCAGGTGGCCGGCGTGTCGATGTGGTCGACGCGGAAACCGTCCGTGATGCCGCCGTATCCGCGGCGGTCGAGGACGTCGAGCAGTTCGTTGCGATAGGGCACCGCGAGCTCGGCCCAGGCCAGCGGAGCGCTGTCGAGGTTCGGGCATGGCGCCAGCACCGACAACGGTTCGTGCTCGACGCCCTCACGGGTGAATCGCAGGCCGGGATCGGACAGTGCCGGTCGCGTGATGAGCAGCGAGGGATCCGACATCGGCCGGCCGCGTCCGCGGCTGCGGGTGATCTCCGCGAAGGTGCGGTCCCACGCCCCGCCGAAATCGATCACGTGGTGGTGTTGCGCCGCCCAGCCACGGGTCACCTCGGTGGGGATCGACCCGTGCAGCACGACGGCCGACGGCGCGGCCAGCGTGCGGCGGCACCGTCGGCGCGGCAGCAATCCGTCGACCACCGGGGTGTCGGGGGTCAGGACGGCCGCGTCGCACGGGAAGCGCTGTCCGTCGCGGGTGCGGACACCGTCGACCCGACCGGCGGAGAGGTCGAGCGAGGTCACCTCCCGGCCGAGTTCGAGCCGTCCGCCGGCCTCGACGAACGCCGCGGCCATCGCGCGGGCGACCGACCGCATGCCGCCGTCCACCGCGTACACGCCCAGCGACGTGTCCATGTGGGCGATGGCCCCGTAGACGGCGAGGGCCCGTGCCGGAGCGACCCCCGCGTACAGCGCCTGGAAGGTGAAGACGCGGCGCAGGCGCGGGTCGGTGACCCTGCGGTTCACCTGCGCGCCGAGCCTGCCGAACCCGCCCAGTCGGAGCAGACGCGCCAGATCGCGCAGCGCCGCCGGGGACGAGACCAGGTCGAGCGGCGAGTCGAAACTCGCGTCCATGAAGCGGTCGAACTCGGCGTCGAAGATGTCGGCGAGCCACGCGCGCAACCCCAGATAGCGGCGTGCCTCGTCGGGACCGCACACCCGTGAGATCTCCGCGACCATGGCGTCGGGGTCGGAGTGCACGTCGATCGAGGTGCCGTCGGCGAACCGCGCGTGGTAGGCGGGGGACAGTCGCCGGGTGCGCAGGGCCGGCCGGACGGAGTTGCGGTCGGTGCCCACCGCGGCGAGCGCGTCGTCGATCAACTCGGGCATCGTCAGCACGGTGGCGCCGTTGTCGATCTCGTAGCCCGGGCCGTGATAGCTGCCGACCCGGCCGCCGACGTCGTCGGCGCGTTCGAGCACCGTGACGTCCTTACCGGCGCCGCGCAGGTACAGTGCCGCCGACAGACCGGCGAGACCGGCACCGACCACGACGACCCGGTCGGCGCCGGGAACGGTCCGCACCGCCCTCACGCCACCCGTCGCGTCGCCGCGACCGCCGACTCGCGCAGAAGGACCTTGCCCTCCTCGGTGGCGCCGGACGCCTCGAGCGCCTCGAACGCGCTGTCGGTCAGTTCCGAGATGCGGTCCTCGATTCGGGCGACCGCGCCGAGATCGACGAGCAGCGAGCGGAGGTGCTCGACCTGCGCGTCGGACAGATCGGTCCCGATCGAGGTGCGCAGCAGCTCGGCCGCGGCCGGATCGGAGGCATCGGCCGTCTCCAGTGCCAGCGCGTACAGGACGGTCCTCTTGCCCGAGCGCAGGTCGTCGCCCGAAGGCTTGCCGGTGACCTCGGGGTCGCCGAAGACACCGAGCAGGTCGTCGCGCAGCTGGAACGCCAGGCCGATGTCGGTGCCGAAGCGGCGGTATGCGGCGATGAGGTCGTCGTCGGCGCCGGCGAGGGCAGCGCCGATGTGCAGGGGGCGTTCGATCGTGTACGCCGCGGTCTTGAACCGGTTGACCCGCGTAGCGGCCTCCACCGATTCGTCCGCCGCCACTTCGTTGGCGATGTCGAGGTACTGCCCGCCGAGCACTTCGGTGCGCATCGCGGTCCAGGCCGGGACCACGCGCGCGACGGTCGCGGGGTCGAGCCCCGCCGAGTGCAGCATGTCGTCGGCCCAGACCAGGGCGAGGTCGCCGAGCAGGATCGCGACCGACTCGCCGAACTGCTCCGGCCTGCCGTGCCAGCCGGCCTTCCGGTGCTGCTCGGTGAACTCGACGTGCACGGTGGGGAATCCGCGGCGCGTGGTGGAGGCATCGATGATGTCGTCGTGGACGAGCGCCGCGGCCTGCACGAGCTCGAGCGCGGAGCACGCCTGCAGGACGGCCTCGGCGTCCGGCCCGGTCGGGTCACCACCGGCGCCGAGCCAGCCCGTCCAGGCGAAACGCGGACGCACCCGCTTGCCGCCGCGCAGCACGAATGCCTCGAGCGTGTCGACGGCCTGCCGGTATCCATTGCCCACCGAGTCGACCAGGTCGGAGCGTGAGGTGAAGAACTGCCGGAGGGAGTCCTCCACCCGATGGGGGAGCTGCTCGGCAGACAGGTGAACGGCGCCGGTAGACAGGACGAAACCTCCAGGTCGATGGGTGACGGCACCTCGGAGGCGGGTGAGCCGGAGGTGCCGCGACCAGCCTATCCGCACAGTCGGGTCGTCGCCGGTAGCGACCGCCCCGAGGGCGCCACCTATGCTGGACCGGTGACAAGCGACTTCGTCAGGGCAACCGAGGACGGCGGGATTTCTCGGACCCCGTCGATCGTGGACCGTCTCGGGTCCGCGCGTTCGGGCCGCATTCCGTTCTCCGTCGAGTTCTCCCCGCCTCGCGACGCCGAGGCCGAGGGACGACTGTGGCGCGCCGTGCGGACGTTCGAACGTCTCGGCCCGGCCTTCGTATCGATGACCTACGGCGCCGGGGGCTCCACCCGCGACCGTACGGTCCGGGTCACCGGACGCCTCGCCGAGGAGACCACCCTCCTGCCGGTCGCGCACCTCACGGCCGTCGGGCACAGCATCGACGAACTGCGCGCGATGGTCGGCGCCTACGCCGACCGCGGCATCACCAACATCCTCGCGCTGCGCGGTGACCCGCCGGGCAACCCGCTCGGCGAGTGGGAAAAGCACCCCGAAGGTCTCGAATACGCCGACGAGCTCGTGCGTCTGGTGCGCGAGCTCGGCGACTTCCACGTGGGCGTCGCGTCGTTCCCCGAAGGACACCACCGGTCCCCGGACCTCGATCACGACACCCGCTATCTCGTGCAGAAGCTCCGTGCGGGTGCCGAGTACTCGATCACCCAGATGTTCTTCGACGTCGAGCACTACCTGAGGCTGCGCGACCGGGTCGTGGCCTGCGACGCCGAGCAGGGGCTCAAGCCGATCATCCCCGAGATCATGCCCATCACGTCGCTGCGCTCGGCGCGGCGCAGCCTCGAACTGTCGGGTTCGCATCTGCCGCCCGTTCTCGAGGAGCGGCTGCGGCGCGCGGCAGGCGACGGTCCGGAGGAGAACCGCGCCGCGGTGCGCGAGGTGGGCATCGAGGTGGCGACGGAGATGTGCGAGCGGCTGATCTCCGAGGGTGCGCCGTGCCTGCACTTCATCACGCTCAACTTCGCCCGCGCGACCGGCGAGGTGCTCGACCGCCTCGGCTACGAACTCGAAGCTCCCGCCGCGGTGCAGCCGGCCTGACATCCGGCCCGCGAGCCGGCCTGACATCCGGCCCGCGCCGGTTCGGGGTCAGGGCAGGACGCGGGCCTTCCACGCCGCGCGTCCGCTGCGCCGTGCCCGGATCGACGACGCCGTGAGCGCACCGACCGCCAGGACCGCTGCCGGGTGCGCCGCGGCGTCCAGCAGATCGTCGACGGGACGGTCCGGAGCGTCCGGGTGTCGGCGTCCTCCCCGCTCGGTGACGCGCGCGAGAAGGCGTGACGTCACGCCCGCGGTGGCACCGGCCACGCCCCAGCGTCGCGTCCGTCCCCCGCCGAGAAGCGCCGCGGCCGGGGGCACGAAGTAGGCGAGGAGATACAGCGCGACCACCGCGGCCGCCCCGACCGGGGATCCGAACGCCGACCACAACCAGCGGGTGTAACCGCCGATCAGCGGGCGGGCTCCGTCGTACATCCGGCACGACGCCAGTCCGCCCGCGGCCGCGACCGTCGTAGGCAGTCCGGCGTGACGCAGTGTCCGGGCCAGTTCCAGATCCTCCGTGGGACTCGCCGCGACCGCGGCGTGCCCGCCGATCGCCGCGTAGGCGCGCGCGTCGAAGACGAGGAACTGTCCGCACGCGACCGCCATCGACGGCCGGTGGGTGCGGTGCGAGACCGCGACGGGGAGCAACGAGAACCACGACCAGAACAGCAGGGGCTGCACGAGCCGTTCGAGCGCCGATCCGGTGAGCTGGTACGGGAACGGTGAGACGAGCGCGGCGTCCTGGTGGCGCAGCAGAGCGACGGCGGCGGCGAGCGCGTCGGGTGCGAGCCGGACGTCCGCGTCGACGAACACGACGATGCCGCTGTCGGTAGTCGATCCGGCGTGGGCGACGGCTGCGGCGCACGCGGCCGCCTTCCCGGTCCATCCTTCGGGCGGTGGCTGTGTCGATCGGACGACGGTGATGCGCTCGTCGCCCTCGGCCGCGGCCGTGGCCAGGTCGGCGGTGCCGTCGGACGAGTCGTCGTCGAGGATCACCACGCGCAGGGCGTGCAGTCCTGTCTGTGCCCGCAGGTCGGAGACGATCGCGGCGATGCGGGGCGCCTCGTCGCGGGCGGGGACGACGACGGTGACCTGCTCGTCGACCACCGGTCCCGGCACGAGACGAGGGAGCGAGACCCGGTTCGCGACGGCAACGGCCGCGCCGTAGGAGGCGACGAGAGCGCCACCGGCGACGAGTCGCGTGAGACCGGGGGACGGGTCGCGCGGAAGGCGGGTCAGGACCGCGTCCCGTTCGCCGACGACCACTGCGGCGCGGGATTGCGGGTGAACCAGGCCGCGCCGGCGATGATCAGCGTGACACCGAAGGCGCCGCCGGCCATGATTCCGGCCCAGCCCGCGAAACCGCGCGTGTTGGGATCGGCGTAGCGCACCTCCGCGCGGAGGGTGCTCACCTCGCCGGCCGGAATCTTCCAGGTCACGACCGAATCCGACTCGCGGGTGCCGTTGGTGGTCGCCACCCGGGCGGGGAACGCGATGGTGAACTGCACGTCGGTGCCCTGGGTGGGAGCGGACTCGAGATCCACACGTCCGTTCAGTGCCACCAGATCGCCCGAGCGCTGCAGGTTGAGCTGGAACATGCCGGCGCTCTGATCGGACATCGTGGCGAGCTGCTGGACGTCGCCGAAGGTGAGGTCGTTGAAGAAGACCTGGCTCCCGACGTAGCCGTCCTGCGAGTACTCCTGCACCCGCACCTTCCCGGCCAGGGCCGAGGGAGCGGTGAGTTCGGGGCCGGGATCGTTCTCGTCGGCGGGGATGGTCGCGGCGACGATCTGCCCCGACACACGGTCGTCGGAGGAGATCCCCATCGTCGCCTGCACGCGCAGGCAGCCGGTGAGGAGCGGGAGGCCGAGGAGCACGAGCCCCACGACCGCGACGACACGACGGCGGACGGACAGGATGGACGACTGCACGGAGAACATGGTGCCAGGCACGGTCATCCTCGTCGGTTCTTCGGGTCGCTCGCGGCGAGTCGTGCCTCGGGACCGGACACGCTTCCGCGCCACGACCGGACGAGTGAGACCAGCAGGGGAACACCCAGTACCCCCATGACGACCAGCCCGTACACCGCGGAGTAGCGGAGTTCGGGAGCGTCGAGGAAGACGCTGTGGGCGAGGGCAGAACCGAGCCACGTCCACAGGAACAGCGCGATCGGCACGGCATCGTGCCGGGGCGTGTCGGCGCGGTCCGAACGGGAGTCGACGAGCACGAGCACGGTCGCCATGATCGCGGCGATGAGGAGCCAGCCCGCGTAGTTGGTGAGCGGGATGTGCTCGATCCCGGGCAGGCCGCCGGCGTTGCACCACGACCAGTGACCGTCCGCCACCATCTGGGGGTCGAGGTAGAGATCCCAGCCCAGCATGCCGACGGTGACCATCGCGATCCGGCCGGGACCGTTGCGGACGAGGCGGGAGGCCACGCACCAGACGGGGTACAGACCCGCCGACCACGCCAGCGGCACCACCAGCGGGACGTCGAATGCGGCCGGTCCGAGCCGGTCGGTGACGTAGCTGTAGCAGCCGTAGGGATAGCCGGTCATCGTGCCGACCACCTCGGACAGATATCCGATGCCGGCCGAGCTGACGAACAGGACGACGGCGAAGGTGAGGCCGCGGTTCAGCGCGGCGTGGACGAGGCACGCGGCGGTGAGCAGCGTGACGACCGCGACGGTCGCGGCGTCCCGGGCATCACCCGCGGTGAGGGGATAGGCGATCTGGGCGAGGACCGCGGCGACGGCCGGGACGATCGGAAGGATCGTCCGCCAACGGGCCGGTCGGGGCGGTGCGGGGACGCGGGTGTCGGTCACCGCGACACCCAGCCCTTCACGCGGTCGACGAGGCTTCCCTTGGCGTCGGCGAGGGCGACCCGGGCGGCATTGCGTCCGCTCGCACCGGAGACACCACCGCCGGGATGGGTAGAGGCGCCGGTGAGATAGAGGCCGGGCGCGTCGGGCACCCGGTAACCGGACAGCTCCGGCAGCGGGCGCCACAGGAACATCTGGTCCAGCGACATCTCCACGTGCATGACGTTCCCGCCGAGCAGGCCGAGTTCGCTCTCGATGTCCGCGGGGGTCTGCACGTGGCAGTGCTCCACGCTCGCGGTGAAGCCGGGAGAGCGCGTCTCCATCTCGGTGAGGATGCGGTCGGTCTCGGCGTCGGCGATGTCCTCCCAGCGACGTCCGCCGCGCAGCGCGTACGGATGCCACTGGGACCACAGCGTGATCTGGTGCTTGCCGTCGGGTGCGATCGTCGGGTCGAGGGCGGAGAAGCTCATCGCGAGGACGGTGGGTCGCGGGGGCAGGTCTCCCGCCATCGCGGCACCATGCGCGGCGCGCAGGTGGGCGCGGTCGTCGACGAGCAGTTGCAGACCGGAGGTCGTCGATTCGGGCTCGTCGCAGCCGCGGTAGCGGGGCAGCGAGTCGGTGCCGAGGCGCAGGACCATGCCGATGCCCGGACCGACCCGCATGCTGCGACGCCAGCCCTCGAGCCGGTCGCGGTCGTATCCGCCGCGGTCGAGCAGATCCAGCGTGGTCAGCACGTGGCATCCGGCGACGACCCTGCGGGCTTGCACCGAGCGTCCCGATTCGGTGCGCACGGTCCACCGATCGCCGGTCCGGCGGATCTCGGTGGCGGCGTCGCCGCAGGTCACCGTGCCGCCATCGGACCGCAGCCGCGACAGCAGGGCCTGGGTGAGCGCACCGCTTCCGCCGATCGCGCGACCCGGGGGAAGGGTGTGCATGAGGGCGGCGAAGCCCACCATCGCCGCGGTGCCGGGTTCGGACATGGGCGGGCCGGACTGCGCGCCGAACCAGGCGAGGGCCGCCTTGAGGGGTTCGTCGTCGAAGTACTCGTCGAGCAGGCTGTCGCCGGTGGTGAGGAACCGGCGGGACAGGGCGCTGCCACCCTCACCCGCGTCGAGTCCCCAGAACGAGGACAGCAGGTGCCGGCCGGTCGGGGGACGGGTGAACGACGTCATCACCGCCGCGCTGCGCGGGCCCCAGTCCTGCACGAAGCGGCGGTACGCGTCGGCCTCGCGGCGTCCGCAGGCGGCCTCGACGGAGGCGCAGGTCCGGTCGAGATCGCGGTGGAAGACGATGCCGGGACGGTCGGAGTCCGCCGGGGGCGGCGCGTACGCCCACGGGTCGCAGTCGATGTAGCGCAGGCCGTGGGCGGCGAGATCGAGTTCCTCGACGATCCCGGAGTGGCGCACCATGATGTGCGCCGAGGAGCCGCGGTCGACGGCATATCCGGGGAAACGTTCGACGGTGGAGACGGCGCCGCCCGGCACGGTGTCGCGTTCGAGAACCTCCACCGACCATCCGTCGCGGGCGAGATAACACGCGGAGACCAGGGCGTTGTGGCCCGAGCCGACGACGACGACGTCGAGTGTGGCGTTCATGGGGTACCGCTTCCGTCCGGATCGCCGATCGTGTGATGGTGGTGCGGAACGAGGTCCGGCTCGAGGGGCAGGCTCCTGCCGAGGACCGCGAACGGGCGGGCGTCGCCGGTGAAGACGAACCGGCGGACGACGTCCTGGAATCCGAACCGACGGTACAGCCGCCACGCCCGGTTGTCCTCGCCCGGCACCTCGGGTGTCGACAGCAGTACGGCCGCTTCCGTGCGTCCCCGCAGCAGCGCCGACAGGAGCAGTTCACCGATGCGGCGTCCCTGCATGTCGGGTCGGACGTGCAGTTCGGTGAGCTCGAAGTAGTCGGAGAGAACGCGATCGATCTCCTCGGGGGACCGTCCGGAATGGCGCATGCCGGCGCGCACCTGCTGGTGCCACCACTGGCGGGTGTCGCCCCGGTAGCCGTACGCGATCCCGACGACGGTGTCCGGATCCTCGGGGAGGCTCGCGGCGAACGCCTGCCAACCCGCGCGGGCCGAATGCTCGGACCACATCGGCGCGCGGTGGTACTCCGTGCCTCGGGGATATCGCATCGCCGCGACGTAGACGGTCAGCAGCGAGGGCAGGTGCGCACGGAAGTCCGCGGGGGAGAGCTCGGTGAGGATCGGGGCGTCCTGGCAGGGATCGGTGGTCATGCGTGACTCGTTCGGGTGGCTCGCGGTGCGTCGGAGGTGCTCGGGTCTCGCTGATCGTTCGGGATGACGTGGCCGCTTTCTCTTGACGGGTTGTCGGTGGGTCCAGCTATATTGAATACGTCGAACGCATGTTCGACATCGGTGATCCGGGGATGTTCGAGGGAAGCGAACATCCCCGGATCACCCTGGGGTCTCCCGCTCGGCGTCCGTGTCGGGCCTCACTCGAGGACAGTGATCTCCGTTCCTCGGCGTTTCGGCGGGAATGCCACCGGATACCGCTCGTTGTAACGAGTGGTGAGACCACGCCGAGGAGGTGCGTGAACATGGCCAACGGTCAGGTCGCGAGTCGAGGCCCGCGCCGAACGTCTCCCACGCTCGGGCCGTCCGCATGCATCGACCATGCCACCTCGGCGCGCGCGGCGACGCTGCTGCGCAAGGCCGACGATCTGCTTTCCGGTGCCGCCGGTGCCGGCGATCCGGGCGAGCGGTTCCGCCTCGCCTACCTGGCGGCGCTGCGCGGTGCCGGTGCGGTGGTCGCGGCCGCGGAGCTGCGCTCCGGGATCCGGCCCCGCCGACCCGCGACGCGCAACGCATGGGCACTCATGGCGCGCGCCGACGAGTCCTTCGCCGTCTGGGCCGACTACTTCGCCGATCGCTCCGCCACCCGCACCGCGGTCGAGGCGGGGGTCGCGCAGGCGGTGGGAGCCGACGAATCCGGTGCCTTCTACGACGAGGTGGGCCACTTCCTGCACGATGTGGAGGGCTATCTCGACGCCGAAGCAGAGCCGGAGGTCGGTGTCGGTGGGTGACTTTCGCCCCTTCACGAGGGCCTTCGCCGACGACGGGATCGAACTCACGTGTGGAGTTTGTGGTCCACAGCGACATCTGCTCGTATTATTGACTCAGGCGGCCGTACGGACGGCCCCCCACCGGATTCGCCCCACGGATCCGGTGGCCACCGTTTAGTGCCGGGGGAGGTACCGTGCCACTCTCCGAGCACGAGCAGCGCATGCTCGATCAGATCGAGAGCGCGCTCTATGCTGAGGATCCCAAGTTCGCCTCGACCGTGCGTGGCAGCCGGTTGGGGATGGCGTCGAACCGGCGGCGGTTACAGGCCGGCGCATTGTTCGTGTTGGGCCTGACGCTGCTGATCGCCGGCGTTGCCCTGCCGCTCAAGCCGGGCGGCTTCCCGATCATCAGTCTGCTCGGGTTCCTCGTGATGTTCGCCGCCGGAGTCTTGTTGCTCCTCGGCGGTCGTCGGCCGTCGACTCCAAAGGCGACGGGCGGTAGTTCCGGTTCCGGAAAGTCCGGTCGAAGTTCCCGCGGCGGCAAGAAGTCCTCGGGTGGTGGCTTCACCAACCGCATGGAAGAGCGGTTCCGGAGGCGTTTCGAGCAGGACTGACCTCCTCGACCATCAGGTGTACCGACGACGGCGCGACCCACGGGTCGTGCCGTCGTCGTTCGTCTGCAGACCTTTCACCGACCCGGCGTCGTCCGCCTCTCCGCCCCACCACCACCGCGCCCCACTCGCGCAATCTCCGTCTCCCCACCGCCTCCCACCTCGGCTCCGGCCGCAGTGTTTTCCCTGGTCGCCGATTGCTCGGCCCTCGCTCCGCCGGTGGGGCGGATCGTCGGGGCGCCGACAGCGGTGGATCCGTCGTCGTCACGCGAGCGCGTGTCCCCATTTTCCGCCACCTGCTCTGAGCTGGGAATGTGACGACAACACGCGCGGCCGGGCGGCAGTAATCCGTTTCCGGTGGGGCAAAGTGGGGTAATGTGGGGCGCGGCGGGACAAGGTGTCCTGTCGCGCGAAGCATCCGTCCGGCAGCGGGGAGGCGCCGAGTGTTCCTCGGTACCTACACCCCGAAGTTGGACGACAAGGGCCGGCTGACACTGCCGGCGAAGTACCGAGACGAGCTGGCGGGAGGGTTGATGATCACGAAGGGGCAGGATCACAGCCTCACCGTGTTCCCTCGCGACGAGTTCGCCGCTCTGGCCGAACGCGCTGCGAGTGCCTCACGGAGCAACCCTCAGGCACGTGCGTTCCTGCGGAGTCTCGCGTCGGGAACGGAGGAGCAGCGACCCGACTCACAAGGCCGGATCACGCTGTCGTCGGCTCACCGCAAGTACGCCGGTCTCACCAAGGACTGCGTGGTGATCGGTTCGGTCAGGTACCTCGAGATTTGGGACGCGACGGCATGGGAGACCTACCTCGCCGAGCACGAAGAAGACTTCTCGGAAGCGAGAGACGAAGCACTACGCGACATCTTGTAACCACGGCTCGGGCTGCGCGGCGAGTGCCGCGAGGCCTCTGCCCGATGTGCCGGCCCTGACGCACTTCCCCAGCGCCAGGTACGGACCGGAGGGCCCTGACGCACTTCCCCGGCGTCAGGTCTCTTCGGACTCGGACAGAGACCTCGAGGCATTCGCCGTCTTCCGTATCCACCCCCGTGGCGGCGAGCACGGTATCGAGACGAGCGACAGGCAGGCACGAGGCATACCACCGTCCACCCGACGAGTACCCGACAGACCGTAAGCGGCCCGAGCAGGATTCCGGAGGACACATGGTGGACGGCGAGCACGAATCCGTCGATGGTACGGATGAGGCCACCGGTGCCGATGTGACATCTGCGGCGGAATTCGGCCACGTGCCCGTCATGCTCCAGCGCGCCGTCGACCTTCTCGGTCCGGCCATCGAGAGCGTCGGTCCCGACGGCGAGGGCGCGGTCTACGTCGACGCGACACTCGGTCTCGGGGGGCACTCCGAACACTTCCTGACGATCTACCCGAGGCTGCGGCTCGTCGGCCTCGACCGTGATACCGACGCACTGGCGATCGCCCGCGAGCGACTCGCACGGTTCTCCGACCGCACAGACTTCGTCCACACCCGCTACGACGGGATCGCCGACGCGCTCGAGAGCGTCGGCCTCGACCGGTACGGCTCGGTCCACGCCGCCCTGTTCGATCTCGGCGTGTCCTCGATGCAGCTCGACGAGGCGGAGCGCGGTTTCGCCTATTCCAAGGACGCCCCGCTCGACATGCGGATGGATGCCACCACCGGCATCACCGCGGCCGATGTCCTCAACACCTACAGTCACGGCGACCTCGCTCGCATCCTGAGCACCTACGGCGAGGAGCGCTTCGCCGGCAGGATCGCCTCCGAGATCGTGCGGACCCGGGCCAAGACTCCCTTCCGGACGAGCGGCGAACTCGTCGAACTGCTGTACCGCACGATCCCGGCGGCGACCCGCCGTACCGGTGGTCACCCGGCCAAGCGCACCTTCCAGGCGTTGCGGGTCGAGGTCAACGCGGAGCTCGACTCGTTGCGCACCGCGATCCCCGACGCTCTCGACGCTCTCGCGGTGGGCGGCCGGATCGTCTTCATGTCCTACCAGTCGCTCGAGGACAAGGTCGTCAAGCAGGAACTGACACCGCGTGCGAAGTCCCGCAGTCCCGAAGGGCTTCCGGTCGAACTGCCCGGGACGGGACCGGAACTGCGCATCCTCACCCGCGGTGCGGAGCGGGCAACGGACGACGAGATCGAGGCCAACCCACGTTCGGCGCCCGTCCGCCTGCGTGCTGCAGAACGAATCGCCAGGAGGTAACCGATGACCGTACAGGTGGCACCCCCGCAGCGCCGGAACCCGGGGCGATCGACCGCAGCGCAGCGTGCCTATCAGCGACGGTCGCAGCGCGCAGCGCAGCTCGGGGTCGAACAGGTGCAGACCCGCGGCCGCACGACGGGTGCCGGACGTGTCCGCACCCGGATCCCGTTCGTCGCCACCATCATCGGGCTCCTGGGCGTGGGCATGGCCGTGACGCTGTTGCTGACCACCCGGGCGACCGAGGACTCCTACGAGCTCAGCGCGGCGCGGTCCCTCAACGAGGAGCTCGCCCAGAAGCGGGCGGTGCTCCAGCGCGACGTCGCCACGGCCGAGTCGGCTCCCGCGCTCGCGGTCGCCGCGGCGGAACTGGGGATGATCCCCACCGGGCAGGTCGCGCGGATCGTCGTCGCTCCGGACGGTTCGGTGCAGGTGGTGGGCGATCCGGTTCCGGCCCAGGGTGCCCCGCCGGTCCCGCTGGATCCGCCCGCCCGAGAGGACGCCCGCGTCCAGACCCCGCTGGCCGGCAGCGCCGGGGCGGAGACCCCGCGGCCGCTCGGTGACGTGAGCGAGGAACCCCGGCCGCGCACCGACACCGAGGGCACGCGTCGGGCCGCGCCATCGGCCGACGGCCGCCCGGTGGGCGAGGAACCGGCACCGGCTCCCGTGCCGGTACCCGCGGCGGAAGCTCCCGCGGCCGCCACGCCGGATGTCGAGGGTGCCGCACCTGTACCGCCCGCGGCAGGACAATCGGTACCCGTGAGCGAACTGCCGCAATCCGAAGCGCCCCGTGAGGCGGCGCCCGAAGCACCAGTCCAGGCCGTGCCGACGGAACCCGAGGGCGGGCCTCGGTGAACAACCGCTCCACCCCTCGGCGTGCACCGCAGCGACGTTCCACCCGGGCGACGCGCGGCGGCCGCGCTCGAATGCCCGCGCCGCGCGATCGCAAGCAGCGCGACCGGACGAGTTTCGCGTTCCGCAACAAGTGGGGCCGGATCGGCATGTTCGGCATTCTGGGCGTAGCCGTCGCCCAGTTGTTGTCCGTGCAGCTCGTCCAGGCCCCCACACTGTCCGCCGAAGCCGCCAGCCAGCGCACCACCCGACTCGTCGAACCCGCGACCCGCGGCACCATCGCCGATCGCAACGGGGAACCGCTCGCGTACACCATGGAAGCGAAGGCGCTGACCTTCCAACCCGTGCGGGTGCGCAAGGAACTCGAGGAGGAACGCGCGAAGGACCCGTCCCGGCCCGAGGTCTCCGAATATCTCGAGGGCGTCGCGTCGGCGGTCCACGAGGCGCTCGGCGCCGCGGCGCCGGAGAAGGACGTGCTCGAGATGCTCGAGAGCGACGAGACCTTCGTCTACCTCGCCCGCGGCGTCGATCCGGGGGTCGCGGCGGAGATCGTCGACGAGTACGACAAGGTCGGCACCGAGCGTCAGGACATCCGTCTGTATCCGGGCGGATCGCTCGCCGCCAATCTCGTCGGCGCGACCGGCTGGGACGGACACGGCCTGATCGGGCTCGAAGCGTCGATGGACGCCGTGCTGGCGGGTACCGACGGTTCGTCCACCTACGACCGTGGATCCGACGGCGCCGTCATCCCGGGCAGCTGGCGCGACCGTCAGCCCGCCGTCGACGGTTCCTCCGTCGAGCTCACGATCGACAACGACCTGCAGTACCACGTGCAGCAGGAGGTCCAGCGCGCGAAGGACCTGTCCGGGGCGAAGAACGCCTCCGCTGTGGTGCTCGACGCGCACACCGGCGAAGTGCTCGCCATGTCGAACGACAGCACCTTCGACCCGTCGATCGGTGTCGCGAACAACCCGCCCGACGCCGAACAGGGCAACCTCGCGGTCAGTTCGCCGTTCGAACCCGGGTCCGTGAACAAGATCATCACCGCGGCCGCGGCGATCGAGGACGGTCTGACCCGCCCCGACGAGGTCCTGCAGGTCCCCGGCACGATCACCATGGCCGGCGCGACCGTCAAGGACGCCTGGGATCACGGGGTCGTGCCGTATACCACGACGGGTGTGTTCGGGAAGTCGTCGAACGTCGGCACGCTCATGCTCGCCGAGCGGATCGGTGAGGACCGCTTCGCCGAGATGCTGCGACTGTTCGGTCTCGGCCAGCGCACCGATGTCGGCCTGCCCGGCGAATCCGCGGGTCTGCTGCCCAGCCGTGAGCAGTGGTCGGGTGGCACCTTCGCGAACCTGCCCATCGGCCAGGGTCTGTCGATGACCCTGCTGCAGATGACCGCGATCTACCAGACCATCGCGAACGACGGGGAACGTGTCCCGCCGCGGGTCGTGCGCGCGACCATCGCGCCGGACGGCACGCGCACCGAGACGCCCCGTCCCGATCCGGTGCGGGTGGTGAGCCCGCAGACCGCCGCGACGGTGCGCGACATGTTCCGTTCCGTCGTCCAGTCCGATACCGGCAACCAGCAGGGCACCGGTGCGGGCGCCGCCATCGAGGGCTATCAGATCTCGGGCAAGACGGGTACCGCCCAGCAGATCGACCAGAACTGCAAGTGTTACTCGAACTCCGACTACTGGATCACCTTCGCCGGCATCGCTCCGTCCGACGATCCGCGCTATGTCGTGGGCATCATGCTCGACGCCCCGACCCGCAGCTCCGACGGCAGCGGGGGCCAATCGGCCGCGCCGCTGTTCCGCAACATCGCGTCGTGGTTGCTGCAGCGCGACGGCGTGCCGCTGTCGGCCGAACCGGAGAGCAAGTTGATCCTCCAGGTCGACTGACGAGGTGACCGTGGCGCCTCGGTAGGCTGACAGGTCGGTAACGTGACACGACGGTCGTCGCCGAGAGCGGATCGGGAACGAACCCGGAAACATCCGTCGGAGTGCCTGCAGACGAGCTGCAGCGAAGCGAGAGGAAACTGGTGCCTGTGCCATCGAGTCCGGATCCGGCTCCTCCGGAGGAGGGGCGGAGACCCGAGCACCCACCGATGACGCAGATCTCGGTTCTCGCCGACGCCATCGGGGCGCGCGTCGAGATCGTCAATGCAGCCGCCGGAGAGGATGCGGCCCGCGCGGCCGCGATCACCGGCATCGACCTGCGCGCCCAGGGCATCCGCCCCGGCGACGTCTTCGCCGCGCTGCCCGGCGCGCGCGCCCACGGCGCCTCCTACGCGGGCACCGCGCTCGAACGCGGAGCGGTCGCCGTGCTGACCGACGAGGCCGGTCGCGACCTCGTCGCCGAGGCCACCTCCGATTCGGTCGCGGTCCTCGTCCATCCCGAACCGCGTGTCGCGCTGGGGGCGGCGTCGGCCACCGTCTACGGACACCCCTCCCGGAGCATGCAGGTCATCGGCATCACGGGCACGTCCGGTAAGACCACGACGTCCTATCTCGTCGAGGCAGGCCTCGTCGCGGCCGGACGCGTCGTCGGTCTCGTCGGGACCGTGGAGACCCGGATCGAAGGCATTCGCGTGCCGAGCACCCTCACGACACCCGAGGCGCCGCAGCTGCACGCCCTGTTCGCCGTCATGCGCGAACGCGGTGTCGACACGGTCGTGATGGAGGTTTCCAGCCATGCCCTCGCACTCGGTCGCGTGGACGCCACCGAGTTCGCCGTCGGCGGGTTCACCAACCTGTCCCAGGACCATCTCGACTTCCACAAGGACCTCGACGACTACTTCGGCGCGAAGGCCCGGCTGTTCGCCGAGGACTCGCCGGTCCGGGCCCGCCGCGCGGTGGTGTGCACCGACGACGTGTGGGGACGTCGCATGGCCGAGGTCGCGCGCGCGGGCCGCGACGACGCGACCGCAGTCCGCACGGTCACCACAGGTGGCGACGGTGACGCTGCCGGCGCCGCGGCCGATTGGACGGTCACCGACGAGGTCCCCGAAGAGACGGGAGTGCAGCAGTTCACCCTGACCGGTCCGGACGGGATCGCCCGCCGCGCCACCGTCGGCCTGCCGGGCCGCTACAACGTCACCAACGCCGCTCTCGCTGTAGCGCTTTGCGCCGAGGTGGGCGCCGACATCGACGCCGCGATCCGCGGTATCGCCGATGTCGCGGTGCCCGGCCGGGTCGAACGGGTCGAGCGCGGTCAGGACTTCCTCGCCGTCGTCGACTACGCCCACAAGCCCGCGGCGCTCGAAGCGGTCATCGGAACCCTGCGCGCCGCGACCGAGGGACGCATCGCCGTCGTCGTCGGTGCGGGCGGCGACCGCGACCGGACGAAGCGGCCGATCATGGGCGAGGTCGCGGCGCGGGCCGCCGATCTGGTGGTCGTGACCGACGACAACCCACGAACCGAGAGCCCCGCCGCCATCCGCGCGGCCGTCCTCGACGGTGCACACTCCGTCCCGGCGGCCGAACGCGGCGAGATCCTCGAGATCGGCGATCGCGCCGCGGCGATCGACGCCGCGGTCGCGTGGGCCCGCCCGGGCGACGTCGTCCTCGTCGCCGGCAAGGGCCACGAGACGGGGCAGGAGATCGACGGAGTGAAGCACCCCTTCGACGACCGCGAGGTCCTCGGCGCAGCTCTCGACAAGTACCGGACCGCAGGACCCGACGGTGACCATCCGCCTGCTGCGGGCGGTTCGCATCACGGAGGCAAGGCATGATCCCGATGACACTGGCTCGGATCGCGGAGGTCGTCGGGGGCACCCTGCACGACGTCGACGATCCGTCCGCCGAGGTGACCGGTTCCGTCGAGTTCGACTCGCGACGGATCGGTCCCGGTGGCCTGTTCCTGGCGTTGCCCGGTGCGCGCTCGGACGGCCACGATCACGCCGCGGCCGCCGTCGCCGCCGGTGCGGTGGCGGTCCTGGCCGCACGGCCGGTGGGTGTGCCCGCGATCGTCGTGCCGCCGATTCCGCCGACCGAGACCAACGCCCTCGCGCTCGAACACGACAGCGACGGATCCGGCGCGGCCGTGCTCGCCGGCCTCGCGAAGCTCGCCCGCACCGTGGTGGACACGCTCACCGGCGCCGGCCTCACCGTTGTCGGTGTCACCGGTTCGGCGGGCAAGACGTCCACGAAGGACATGATCGCCGCCGTGCTCGCACCGCTCGGTGAGGTCGTCGCCCCGCCCGGCTCGTTCAACAACGAACTCGGCCACCCCTGGACCGCGCTGCGCGCCACCGAATCCACCCGGTTCCTCGTCCTCGAGAAGTCGGCGCGGGGCCCCGGGCACATCGCGACCCTGACCCGCATCGCCCCGCCGCGGATCGGTGTCGTGCTCAACGTCGGTACCGCACACCTCGGCGAGTTCGGCTCGCAGGAGGTCATCGCCGAGACGAAGGGCGAACTCGTCGAGGCGCTGCCCAGCGCCGCCGAGGGGGGAGTGGCGATCCTCAACGCCGACGACACCCTCGTGTCGAAGATGGCGACCCGCACCACCGGTCGTGTGGTGACCGTCGGGACCGGGTCCGGTGCCGCCTATCGCGCCGAGGACATCCACCTCGACGACCAGGCGCGTGCCTCCTTCACCGCCGTCGTCCCCGGCGCCGACGGACAGGAGCGGCGCGTGCCCGTGCGGCTCGCCGTGCACGGCGAACACCAGATCGGCAACGCTCTGTCGGCGATCGCCGTCGCCGTGGAGTGCGGTGCGACGGTCGAGCAGGCCGCCGAGGCGCTCGCGACGGCGGGTCCCGTCTCGGCGCACCGCATGGCGGTGCAGACCCGATCCGACGGGGTGACCGTCATCGACGACGCCTACAACGCCAATCCCGATTCCATGCGCGCAGCCGTGAAGGCTCTGGTCACCATGGCGCGGTCCGGTCCGGATCGCCGGCGCACCTTCGCGGTGCTGGGGGAGATGGCCGAGCTCGGGGACGACGCCGTCGTCGCCCACGACGCCATCGGGCGCCTCGCCGTGCGCCTCGACGTCACCCGCATCATCGCCGTCGGTGCCACGCGGCCGGTCCGGGGTCTGTTCCAGGGCGCCGTGATGGAAGGATCGTGGGGTGAGGAAGCGAGCCACGTACCCGATGCCGACGCCGCGATCGCGTTGTTGCGCGACGAACTGCAACCGGGCGACATCGTGCTCGTGAAGGCATCGCAGTCCGTGGGACTGTGGACCGTCGCCGAGGCCGTCCTCGCGGACGACCCCGGTGCCGGAGACAACGACGCTGCTGTGGGGACGGAGGACGCCCGGTGAGACAGATCCTGTTCGCGGCGGGCATCGCGCTCGCAGTCTCGATCCTGCTCACCCCCCTCCTGATCAAGATGTTCTCCCGGCAGGGCTTCGGGCAGGAGATCCGGGTCGAGGGCCCGCAGAGCCACCAGTCCAAGCGCGGCACCCCCACCATGGGCGGCGTCGCGATCCTCGCCGGTCTGTGGGCCGGTTACTGGGGGTCGCATCTCATCGGTACGGGATACGACGCGGAAGGTCCCACGGCCTCGGGTCTGCTCGTGCTCGGCCTGACGACGGCGCTCGGCGGCGTCGGCTTCCTCGACGACTTCATCAAGATTCGCAAGCAGCGCAATCTCGGTCTGAACAAGACGGCCAAGCTGGTCGGCCAGCTGGTCGTCGCGGTGGGCTTCGGCATCCTCGCGCTGCAGTTCCGCAATGCGGACGGTCTCACCCCGGCCAGCACCGATCTGTCCTACGTGCGCGACATCGCCACGGTCTCGATGGGCTCGATCGTGTTCATCCTGTTCGTCTATCTGCTGGTCAGCGCATGGTCGAACGCGGTGAACCTCACCGACGGCCTCGACGGTCTCGCTGCGGGTTCGATGGCGCTGGTGCTCGGCGCCTACGTCATCATCACCTTCTGGCAGTACCGCAACGCGTGCGCCGTGGAGCCGACCGCCGGGTGCTACGACGTCCGTGATCCGCTCGATCTCGCGTTGCTGTGCGCCGCCGGCGCCGCCGCCTGCATCGGCTTCCTGTGGTGGAACGCCGCACCGGCCAAGATCTTCATGGGCGACACGGGCTCGCTCGCCCTCGGCGGCATGCTGGCCGGTCTGTCCATCACGACCCGCACCGAGCTGCTCATGGTGGTCATCGGCGCGCTGTTCGTCGCGGAGGCCGCCTCGGTGGTCATCCAGGTCGCGGTCTTCCGGTCCAGCCGCAGGCGGGTGTTCCGGATGGCACCCTTCCACCATCACTTCGAACTCGGCGGATGGGCCGAGACCACGGTGATCATCCGGTTCTGGTTGCTCGCCGCCATCGCCTCGGCGATCGGTCTGGCCCTCTTCTACAGCGAATACCTCGCGGCGATCGGGGACTGACCGTGAACGACGAACTCGAACGGCTCAGAGGACGGGCGGTGCTCGTCGCCGGGGCAGGGGTGTCCGGCCGCGCGACGATCGAACCCCTTACCGATCTCGGCGCCCACGTCACCGTCACCGACCGCAACGAGCGGGCACTGGCCGAGTGCGCGGCGCTCGGCGCCCGGACGGTCGACCTCGACAGTCTCGTCGACGACCCCGCTGCGCTGCGCGAGTTCGCCCTGGTGGTCACGAGTCCCGGATTCCCGCCCGACGCCCCGCTGCTCTCGCGCGCGGCCGGCGCGGCGATCCCCATCTGGGGCGACATCGAACTGTCCTGGCGCATCGACCGCGCCGAGGTCTACGGACCGGCCCGTCGGTGGCTGGCCGTCACCGGGACGAACGGCAAGACCACTACGACCATGATGCTGCACGCGATCCTCGAGGCCTCCGGCCTCGGCAGCGTCGCGTGCGGCAACATCGGTCTTCCCGTGCTCGACGCCCTGCGCCGCGACGAACCGCGGGCCGACGTACTCGCCGTCGAGTTGTCGTCCTTCCAGCTGCACTGGGCGCCCTCGGTTCGGCCCGAGGCCGGCGTCGTGCTCAACATCGCCGAGGACCATCTCGACTGGCACGGCGGCATCGAGAACTACATCGAGGCCAAACTCGGTGCGCTCACCGGCGCCGTCGGGGTCATCGGTCTCGACGACCCGATCGCCGGTGGTCTCGGCGACCGGTCCCGTGCCTTGGTCACCGTGGGCTTCACCCTGGGCTATCCCCAGGAAGGCGAACTCGGGATCAGCGGCGAACTGCTCGTCGACCGGGCGTTCGCCGATTCCGCCGTGCTCGCCCGGGTGGACGACGTGACGCCGCCCGGCCCCGCCGGACTGTCCGACGCACTCGCGGCCGCAGCCCTCGCCCGGGCCATCGACGTGCCCGCCTCGGCGGTGCACGACGGCCTGCGACGGCACCGCGTCGGTCCGCACCGCGCCGCGCCGGTCGGGCAGGTCGACGGCGTCGAGTACATCGACGATTCGAAGGCGACCAATCCGCACGCGGCCCGTAGTTCGCTGCTCGCCCGCGACCGCGTGGTGTGGATCGCCGGTGGTCTGCTCAAGGGCGCCCGCGTGGACGACCTGGTCGCCGAGGTTGCGCCGCGACTGTCCGGAGCCGTGCTGCTCGGCCGCGACGCCGGCGACATCGCCGACGCGCTGGCGCGACACGCCCCGCAGGTCCCGGTCGTCGTCGTGGACACGGGCGACGATGAAGCGATGACCGATGCGACGAGCGAGACCGACACGTCTTCGGTGAGGAGGGCCGTGGCACGGGGCGCCGACGGTCCTGCCGCGATGCGCGTGGTGGTCCGGGAAGCGGCCGCACTCGCCTCGCCGGGGGAGACGGTGCTGCTCGCCCCGGCCGCGGCATCGCTCGACATGTTCGCCGATTACGCGGAGCGCGGCCGGAGTTTCGCGTCCGCGGTCGAGGAACTCCGCGGGGGCGGGACGCAACCGTGACCCCTCGGGCAGGAGCGACCCGAGCAGGGGCGAACACCGACGAGCCGGTGGTCGGAGTACGCGGCCGGTTCGGGGCCTGGATGGCGCGACCGCTCGCGTCCTTCCATCTCGTGGTGACGATCGCCGTCCTGCTCACCGTGCTCGGCCTCGTCATGGTGCTGTCGTCGTCGAGCGTCGGCGCGGTGGCCGCGGCGGGATCGGCCTACGGATTGTTCACCTCCCAGGCGATCTTCGCCGTCCTGGGCATGGTGATCTTCTACATCGCGCTGCAGATCCCGGTCCGGGTGATGCGACGCTTCGCCTTCCCGGCGTTCGCGTTCTCGGTCGTGCTGCTCGTGCTCGTGCTCATACCGGGCATCGGTACGGTCTCGCAGGGCACCCGGGGGTGGTTCGTCATCGCCGGTATCTCGTTGCAGCCGGCGGAGATCGCCAAGATCACCCTTGCCGTGTGGGGTGCGCACCTGCTCGCCTCCCGGCGTGGGGAGAACTCGACGCTGCGCGAGATGCTCGTCCCGCTCGTCCCGGCCGCCCTGCTCGTGACCGGCCTGATCGTGCTCCAGCCCGACCTCGGCACCACCGTCTCGATCGTGATCATCGTGATCGCCCTGTTGTGGTTCGCGGGACTGCCGCTCAAGGTGTTCCTCGGGATCGTCGGCACGGCCGCCACACTCGCGGTGATCCTGGCCTTGACGGCCGGCTATCGCTCGCAGCGTGTGCGGGCCTTCTTCAACCCCGGCGACGACCCGCAGGGTGCCGGTTACCAGGCGCGACAGGCGAAGTTCTCCCTCGCGGACGGCGGCCTGTGGGGTCGCGGGCTCGGTCAGAGCCGCGCGAAGTGGAGTTATCTGCCCAACGCCCACAACGACTTCATCTTCGCGATCATCGGTGAGGAACTGGGCTTCCTCGGTGGAGTGGCCGTCATCGGCCTGTTCGGTCTGTTCGCCTATGTCGGACTGCGGATCGCGATGCGCTCGGCCGACCCCTTCCTGCGCCTGTTCACTGCGACGGCGACGACGTGGATCATCGGCCAGGCCTTCATCAACATCGGCTACGTCGTGGGACTGCTGCCCGTGACCGGCCTGCAGTTGCCGCTCGTGTCGGCCGGTGGTACCTCGACGGCCACCACCCTGCTGATGTTCGGCCTGATCGCCAACGCAGCCAGACACGAACCCGAGGCCATCGCCGCGCTGCACGCGGGTCAGGACGGCCGGTTCGCGCGGCTGCTGCGCCTGCGCAAGCCGGAGGCCTACCGGGCCGGTCGCTCCTCGGCGGCGCGTACGGTCGCAGCACGACAGCCGCGAGCGCGGGCCGCGGCGCCCGAGCGCAGTGCCCGCCCCGCGTCGAAAGGTGGGGGATCGCGCAAGCGGCAGTCCCCCGCACCGAACGAGCGGCAACGGGGAGCCGCGACGGACCGCCGGACATCGGCAGGCCGGACGGAACCCCGGGAGGGGACCGGCCGGGCCCGGCGTACACAACCTGCACGCGAACCGGCTCGCGGCCGGCAGCAGACGAACCGCACGACACGCGGATCGAACGGACGAAGCGGAGAGAGAGGGAACCGTAGGTGAGTGGGGAGAGGCCGGCACTGTCGGTGGTGGTGGCCGGAGGCGGCACGGCCGGTCATATCGAACCGGCACTCGCGGTGGCCGACGCCGTCCGCGCACTCGTGCCCGACGCGCGGATCACCGCGCTCGGCACCGAACGGGGACTCGAGACGACGCTGGTGCCCCACCGCGGGTATCCCCTCGAACTCATCCCACCGGTGCCGCTGCCCCGCAAGCCGACGGTGGACCTGCTGAAACTTCCCGGCCGGGTCGTCTCGTCGGTGCGCCGCACCCGGCAGATCCTCGACGAGGTCGACGCCGACGTCGTCGTCGGTTTCGGCGGGTACGTGGCGCTGCCCGCCTATCTCGCGGCCGGAGCCGGTCCGCTGCGTCGACGCCGGCGCATCCCGGTCGTCGTCCACGAGGCCAATGCCAGTGCGGGCATCGCCAATCGCATCGGTGCCCTGCGGGCCGAGCGCGTGCTCGCCGCCGTCCCGCGCTCGGGAATCGTCCGGCGCGGTGACGCGCAGATCGTGGGGATCCCGGTCCGCTCGTCGATCACCGGTCTCGACCGCGCCGGGCTGCGCGCGGAGGCACGCCGGCACTTCGGTCTGCCCGACGACGTACCCGTGCTGCTCGTCTTCGGTGGGTCGCAGGGTGCACGCTCGCTGAACGAGGCCGTGTCCGGTGCGTCCTCGGCACTCGCCGAGGCCGGCATCGCGGTGCTGCACGCGCACGGACCGAAGAACACCGTGGACATCCCCGCCCATGCCGGTCACGCCCGCGCCCCGTACGTCACCGTGCCCTATCTCGAACGGATGGACCTCGCGTACTCCGCCGCCGATGCGGTGGTCTGCCGGTCCGGGGCCATGACGGTCGCGGAGGTCTCGGCGGTGGGTCTGCCCGCCGTGTACGTGCCGCTCCCGCACGGGAATGGTGAACAGGAACTCAACGCCCGCCCCGTCGTCGAGGCCGGCGGTGGCAGGATCGTCGCCGACGGCGACCTGACTTCGGACTATGTCGCCACGGAAGTGGTGTCGCTGCTCGGCGACGAGCGGAGACTCGTGGAGATGGGGCGCAGCGCCGCGGCCGCTGGTCACCGCAGCGCCGCAGACGAGATGGCGCGCATAGTGCTCGAGGTTGCCGGAGTGGAACCGAACAGGAGTGAACGATGAGTGCGCAGTTACCCGCCGAACTCGAGCGGGTGCACATGGTCGGTATCGGCGGTGCCGGGATGTCGGGCATCGCCCGGATCCTGCTCGCCCGTGGGGGACAGGTATCGGGTTCCGACGCGAAGGAGAGCCGCGGTGTGCTCGCGCTGCGGGCCCGCGGCGCGCAGGTCCGCATCGGCCACGCCGCCGAGGCTCTCGACCTGCTGGAGGGTGGTCCTACCGCCCTGGTCACAACGTTCGCGGCTATCCCGAAGGACAATCCCGAACTGGTCGCCGCCCGCGAGCGCGGCATCCCGATCCTGTTGCGACCCGCGGTCCTCGCCTCGCTGATGCGAGGGAACCGCACCTTCCTGGTCTCCGGCACCCACGGCAAGACCTCCACGACGTCGATGCTCGTCGTCGCGCTGCAGCACTGCGGCCTCGATCCGTCCTTCGCGGTGGGCGGTGAACTCAACGAATCCGGGACCAACGCCCACCACGGCAGCGGGGACGTCTTCGTCGCCGAAGCCGACGAGAGCGACGGCTCGCTGCTGCAGTACGACCCGAACACCGTGATCGTCACGAACATCGAGGCCGATCACCTCGACTACTTCGGCACGCCGGAGGCGTACACGGCGGTCTTCGACGAGTTCGTCGCCCGCATCGCCCCCGGCGGCCTGCTCGTCGTCTGCCTCGACGACCCCGGCTCGGCGGCCCTCGCCGAGCGCGTCGTCGCCCTCGGCCGCGACGACCTGCGGGTGCAGGGTTACGGCACCGCCGACGTCATCGGCACCGCGAGCGACCACCGCGGCGTTCCCGTCGGGGTGCGGCTGCTCGGCTGGGAGGCCAAGGATGTCGGCGGCGTCGCCGAGTTCCACCTCGCGGGTGAGGATTCGCCGCGCACCGTGCGACTGTCCGTCCCCGGCCGGCACATGGCGCTCAATGCTCTCGCCGCGCTGCTCGCCGCGCTCGAAGCCGGAGCGCAGGTCGACGAGGCGATGGAAGGCCTCGCCGGTTTCGGTGGTGTGCACCGGCGGTTCCAGTACACCGGCCGCGAACACGGTGTGCGGGTGTTCGACGACTACGCCCACCATCCCACCGAGGTCCGCGCGGTCCTTGCGGCCGCGGCCGAACTCGTGGCGGGAGAGCCGCTGCGCTACACCGAGACGGGCACCGAACGGCCCCGCGTGATCGTCGTCTTCCAGCCGCATCTCTACTCGCGCACCGAGGCGTTCGCCACCGAGTTCGGGCAGGCTCTCGACCTCGCCGACGAGGTCGTGGTGCTCGACGTCTACGGCGCCCGGGAGGAACCGATCCCGGGTGTGAGCGGTGCGCTGGTCGCGCGGGCGGTGAGCAAGCCTGTGCACTACCAGCCGAATCTGTCCGCGGTGCCGCGGCAGGTCGCGCGTCTGACCCGGCCGGGTGATGTCGTGATCACGATGGGTGCCGGTGACGTCACGATGCTGGGCCGGCAGATCCTCGACGCGCTCCACAGCAAACCGGGTCGCTTCCGTCCGGCCGGGGCGGCTCCCGAGCCCGGCGGATTCCGCGCACCCGGCGGTTCCGGACCGGGACCGATCAGCTCGTGACGCCCGCCGCCGTCTCGTCGCGCCGCCGTCGCGGACGACCGTCACGCGAACCGCGTGAGCCCGATGAAGCCCGCGAACGCAGCACTGCCCGCCGCCCGTCCGGGCGGTCGGTGCGCCTGCGGACGGTACTGCTAGGGGCGGCTGTCGTCGCGGTGTTCCTCGGCGCCATCGCGGTGGCGTGGCTGTCGCCGTTGCTGTCCGTGCGGGTGATCGAGGTGGACGGGATCGAGGTCGTCACCTACGACGAGGTGGTCGACGCGCTCGCGGTCGCCGAGGGCACGCCGCTGCTCCGGGTCGACACGGCCGCGGCGGCCCAGCGGGTCGCGACGATTCCGCGTGCGGCGTCGGCCCGGGTCCAGCGGGTCTATCCCTCCACCGTCCGGGTGACAGTGACCGAGCGCGAGGCGATGGTCTTCTTCGACGCCCCCGACGGCACCCACTCTGTCGACATCGAGGGAGTGGACTTCGCGGTCGAGCCGCCTCCGATGTTCACTCCCCGTCTCGTCACTCCGACGCCGGGCACCGGCGATCCCGCGACCCGCGCCGCCGTGGAGGTGCTCGACAAGTTACCGCCCGACCTGCGCGTGCAGGTGGAGACGGTCGAAGCGCCCTCCCCGTCCGACATCTCGATCGTCCTCACCGACGGGCGTGTCGTGGTGTGGGGTGGAACCGATCGTTCCGAGCGGAAGGCGGCGGTCGTCGGCCCGCTGCTGACACAGCCGGGGGAGCGATTCGACGTGGCGAGTCCCGACCTGCCGACGGTGAGGTGAGGGATCGACGAAATTCGTCCGGCGTGTCCGGCGCGTCTACTGGCTAATCTCGGTACCCGTGCCATAGCGTTTCGGACAGTCGCGTTACTTGACATAACCTTCAAGCTGTGGTTGAGGGTTTGTCGGGGCAGCGCGCTGCGGAGCCGTCCGCCCGACCGGCGGACGTGACCGACATCGAGTCAGACCCAGACCCAGCACCACCCGGACACCATGCACCACCCGGAACTTCAGGAAGGCGAGAGCACATGACGCCCCCGCACAACTACCTCGCCGTAATCAAGGTCGTCGGTATCGGCGGTGGCGGCGTGAACGCGGTCAACCGCATGATCGAGCAGGGACTCAAGGGAGTCGAGTTCATTGCCGTCAACACCGACGCGCAAGCCCTGCTCATGTCGGATGCCGACGTCAAGCTCGACGTCGGCCGCGAACTGACCCGCGGACTCGGCGCCGGCGCAGACCCGGAGGTCGGCCGCAAGGCCGCCGAGGATCACAAGGACGAGATCGAAGAAGTACTCAAGGGCGCCGACATGGTCTTCGTGACCGCAGGCGAGGGTGGTGGAACCGGTACCGGCGGCGCTCCCGTCGTCGCGAGCATCGCCCGCAAGCTCGGCGCGCTCACCGTCGGTGTCGTCACGCGTCCGTTCTCGTTCGAGGGCAAGCGCCGCGGCAGTCAGGCCGACACCGGCATCCAGACGCTGCGCGAGTCCTGCGACACGCTCATCGTCATCCCCAACGACCGGCTCCTCCAGCTCGGCGACGCCGCCGTCAGTCTCATGGACGCCTTCCGCTCCGCCGACGAGGTGCTCCTCAACGGTGTCCAGGGCATCACCGACCTCATCACCACACCGGGTCTGATCAACGTCGACTTCGCCGACGTGAAGGGCGTCATGTCGGGTGCCGGCTCCGCGTTGATGGGCATCGGCTCGTCGCGCGGCGAGGGGCGTGCGATCAAGGCCGCGGAGGCCGCGATCAACTCGCCGCTGCTCGAGGCGTCGATGGAAGGCGCGCGCGGCGTGCTGCTGTCGATCGCCGGCGGATCCGATCTCGGCCTGTTCGAGATCAACGAGGCTGCCTCGCTCGTGCAGGAGGCCGCGCACATCGACGCCAACATCATCTTCGGCACGGTCATCGACGACTCGCTCGGCGACGAGGTCCGCGTGACCGTCATCGCCGCGGGCTTCGAGGGCGGAACGCCTGCCCGCCGTCCCGTCGAGGTCGGCCAGCAGCAGCAGGGGCAGGCGCAACAGCAGCCTCCGCAGCAGCAGCAGCAGCAGCCGGCCGGTCGGCCCGGTGCGATCGGCGTCGCGCGCGCCGGCGAACTCGGCCGTCCCGAGCGCGAGACCGTCGAAACCACCCCCGTGCGCGAGCAGCCCCCCGTCGGCAGCCAGCCGCCGGCCGGAGGCGGCAACGCACCCCGCAGCGTGGACATCGACGACGACGGTGACGACGACGTCGACGTGCCGATCTTCATGCGCCGTTGACGGCTCCGCACCGCCTGCTGCGCGCCCGCCGGGTCGTGACCACACGAGCCGGCGGGGTGTCCGCAGCTCCGTACGACAGTTTCAACCTCGCCGATCACGTCGGTGACGACCCGGCCGCAGTCGCTGCCAACCGGCGGCGGCTCGCGTCCGTCATCGGGTTGCCGCCCGAGCGGTTCGTCTGGATGGAACAGATCCACAGCCGCAACGTCACCGTGGTCGACGCGCCGGTGCCCGAACCCGTTCCCGCCACCGATGCGCTCGTCACCCGCGAGACCGGGCTCGCGCTCGTGACCCTCAGCGCCGACTGCGTGTCGATCCTGCTGTCCGACGAGGTGGCCGGGGTGATCGCCGCGGTGCACGCCGGCCGGGTGGGGGCGCGCATCGGGATCCTCCCGCGCGTGCTCGACGTCATGGTCGATCTCGGCGCCCGCCCCGATCGCATCGGTGCGCTGCTCGGACCGGCCGCGAGTGGCCGGCAGTACGAGGTGCCCGCGGCGATGAGGGCCGATGTCGAGGCACACTTGCCCGGTAGCGCGACCCGCACGAACCGCGGTACTCCCGGACTCGACCTGCGTGCCGGACTGCGCCGCCAGCTCGCCGATCACGGCGTGACCGCCGTGGTGGAGGATCCGCGCTGCACGATCGAGGACACCTCGCTGTTCAGCCACCGGCGTTCGGCACCCACGGGGCGGTTCGCCTCGGTCGTCTGGCTCGAGGAGGCCGGCGAGGAGGGAACGGCGTGAGCCCCACCTCCGAGGAGCGGCGCGACGAACTCGCCGGACGTCTCGCCGCCGTACGCGAGCGGCTCGACGCCGCGGCGCGCGCCGCCGGACGCGATCCGTCGGACGTCGCGTTGCTGACGGTCACCAAGTTCTTTCCCGCCTCCGACGCCGTGCTCCTCCACGAGCTGGGATGCGAACGCTTCGGCGAGTCCCGCGAGCAGGAGGCGAGCGCGAAGATCGCCGTGTTCCGGGAGAGCGTCGACGCGCCGGTCGAGTGGCACATGATCGGTCGGGTGCAGCGCAACAAGGCCCGTGCCGTCGCCCGTTGGGCGCACACGGTGCACTCGGTCGACAGTCTCCGTCTCGTGCAGGCCTTCGAGAAGGGGGCGCGGGCCGCCCTCGACACCGGCGAACGCACCGGACCGCTGCGGGCACTGCTGCAGGTCAGCCTCGACGGCGACCGGGAGCGCGGCGGCGTGGTCGCCGAGGATCTTCCCGCCCTCGCCGAGGCGGTCGCCGCGTCCGAGGTCCTCGAACTCGGAGGCTTGATGGGAGTGCCGCCGCTCGGGTGGGAGCCCGAACGGGCATTCGAGCAGCTTCACGCCATGCATGCACGGTTGCTGCAGGACCACCCGGCGGCGGTGGAGCTGTCCGCGGGCATGTCGGGTGACCTCGAGCACGCGGTTCGATGGGGTTCGACGTGCGTGCGTGTCGGAACGGCGGTGTTGGGGTATCGACCGTTAGCCTGAATGACATCCGCCGCGCGAGGGAAAGGCGATCGATGAGCACACTCCACAAGTTCAAGGCGTACTTCGGGATGGTGCCGCTCGAGGATTACGAGGACGAGTACCTCGACGATCCGGCGAGTGGCCGCCGCGACCGTGATCGCGACTACGGCGAGGCCACTTATGGCGGCTACGCGCCGTCGCATCGCGACGAGTACGCCCCGTCGCACCGCGAGGAACCGGTTCGCGAGTTCGAGCACGACGAGTTCGACCGGTACGAGCCGGCACCGCGTCCGCGGGTCGAACCCATCACCGCTCGCAGTCCCCGTCCGGCGCCCACCCCGGCCCGCGCGGTTCCCAGCCGTGCACCACTGACGGCGGAGAGCCGGCTCGAGCGCGCCGAGCCCCGGCGTGGTGCGCTCTTCGACGAGGGAGGTCCGTTGTCCAAGATCACCACGTTGCGCCCCCGCGACTACAGCGAGGCGCGCACGATCGGTGAGCGTTTCCGCGACGGAACGCCGGTCATCATGGACCTCGTCGAGATGAGCAACGCCGACGCCAAGCGACTCGTCGACTTCGCGGCCGGGCTCGCCTTCGCGCTGCGCGGTTCGTTCGACAAGGTGGCCACGAAGGTCTTCCTGCTCTCGCCCGCCGACATCGACGTCTCCGCCGAGGAACGGCGGCGTATCGCCGAGACCGGCTTCTACAACCAGCAGTAGTCGACGCGCGCTGCGCGGGCGTGCACCCGGCACGTCCGTCGCGGCATGCCCGTCGCCGTCCCTCGAGCGTTCCGACACGCCCGGCCATGATGCAGATCACTGCAGGCCGGGCGTTTCGGTTTTGATCGACCCGTCATCGTCGGGCATTGTGGGCAGGTGGCCGTTTTCGAGGTGCTGTGGTTCCTGCTGTTCATCTTCTGGCTTCTGCTGATCGGACGGATCATCGTCGAGTTCATCAGAACTTTCGCGCGGGAGTGGAAGCCGTCCGGCTTCGTGGTCGTCGTTCTCGAGGCGATCTTCACGGTCACGGATCCGCCGGTGAAGCTGCTGCGGAGACTGATTCCGCCGCTCAATCTCGGTGGTGTACGGCTCGATCTGTCCATCATGGTCTTGCTGTTCATCGTGTATTTCCTCATGGCATTCCTGCCCAGGGGCGGCGCAGCATGATGCCTGCGTCGGACGTCGGGTCGAGCCGTCCCGGAGCTGCCGTGTGCCACAATGGAGTGCCATATACAGTGGGTTTTGATACGCGTAACGCACTGTCGATTACTCAGAACGCCTGCTTGACCGCTTACTCGACGCGTGAAGGGATCCTTCCATGCCGCTGACACCAGCTGATGTGCACAATGTCGCGTTCAGCAAGCCTCCGATCGGGAAGCGTGGTTACAACGAGGACGAGGTCGACGCCTTCCTCGATCTCGTCGAGCAGGAGTTGACGAACCTCATCGAGGAGAACGCCGACCTGCGTCAGCGGGTCGCCGAACTCGACCAGGAGCTTGCCGAAGCCAAGAAGGCGCCGCGCAGCGCGTCGTCGTCCGCGCCGGCGGCCCCGTCCAAACCCGAACCCGCGCGTGTCGTCGAGACACCCAAGCCGGAACCCGCCCCGGCTCCGGCTCCGGCACCCGTCCCGGTCGCCGCTGCGCCGTCGAGCGGCGACGCGAGCATGCAGGCCGCCAAGGTCCTCGGGCTCGCGCAGGAGATGGCCGACCGCCTCACCGGCGACGCCAAGGCCGAGGCCGAGGAGCTCGTGCGCAACGCTCGGACCAACTCCGAGCAGCTCGTCTCCGACGCCCGCACCCGCAGCGAGGCGATGATCGCCGACGCGCGGCAGAAGTCCGACGCGATGCTCGCCGATGCCCGCACCCGTTCGGAGACCCAGCTGCGTCAGGCCAAGGAGAAGGCCGACGCGCTGCAGGCGGACGCGGAGAAGAAACACACCGAGATCATGGCCACGATCAACCAGCAGCGTTCGGTGCTGGAGGAGCGCATCGAGCGGCTCAAGACGTTCGAGCGTGAATACCGGGTGCGCCTGAAGTCCTATCTGGAGTCGCAGCTCGAAGAGCTCGAGCAGCGCGGTTCCGCCGTTCCGGTGGACGGTGGACAGGAAGTGTTCAACCAGTCCAACTCGTCGTCGTCGTTCGGATCGTCGTCCTTCGCGAAGGGCAACAGCTGACCGACGGTCTCTCCGGCTCGTGCTGTACGGCCTGGTGCTGTACCTCGGTAGAGGAGGAGCGTCGTGCTCGTCGTCACGCTGGTACTCGCAGCTGTCGGATTCGGTCTTCTCGTGATCGCGTTGATGACCGGTTCGGTGCTCTGGGCATGGGGTTGTATCGCGGTGTGCGTCGTGGGAGCGGTGCTCCTGTTGGCGAGCACGCTCGGCGGACGGAGTTCGGCCGAAGGTGAGTGGGCCGATCCCCGTTCCGTCGGGCAGGCCGGAGCCTCGGGCGGACGTCCCGGTCGGCGTGCATCGCGCCGGCGTCGCGGCGACCGGAATTCTTCGGATCGCTGAAGCGTCCTACAATATGCATCACCGAGCGTGAAGCTCGGTCCCGCGATCGCGGGCGGCGTCGATCCGGCCATCACCGGGGAGCCTCCGGAAGAACGGCGACCTTGCCGGTCGCCCAGTAGAACCGGACGGGTGGGCCCGTCACAGCCCGAACGAGTGGCCGTCCCCCGGGACGAGCAAGCGGGGTGGTACCGCGGTGGCCGTGCACGCGCACGGCGATCGTCCCCGTGCCGAGACGTATCCAGGCACGGAGGAGCCACGCTGTGACCGAGAACCACGCTGCACCGGATCCCACCGCAGCAACCGCCGGCAGTACTGCCGGATATCCGCGCGTCGACTACGACCTGCCGCGCGATTCGGGTGTCGATTTCCCGGCGCTCGAAGAATGTGTGCTCGCACAATGGGCCTCCGACGGCACCTTCGAGGCCTCGCTGCGCAACCGCGACGGCGCCGACGAGTTCGTCTTCTACGACGGCCCGCCCTTCGCGAACGGACTCCCGCACTACGGGCACCTGCTCACCGGCTACGTCAAGGACGTCGTCCCGCGTTTCCAGACCATGCTCGGCAAGAAGGTCGACCGTCGCTTCGGCTGGGACTGCCACGGCCTGCCCGCCGAGCTCGAGGCGGAGAAGCAGCTCGGCATCAAGGACAAGTCCGAGATCGACTCGATGGGCGTGGCCGAGTTCAACGCCTACTGCAAGCAGTCGGTGCTGCGCTATACCGGTGAGTGGCGCGACTACGTCACCCGCCAGGCACGCTGGGTCGACTTCGACAACGACTACAAGACCCTCGACCTCGACTTCATGGAGTCGGTCATGTGGGCGTTCAAGTCGCTGTACGAGAAGGGCCTGATCTACCAGGGCTTCCGCGTGCTGCCCTACAGTTGGTACGAGCAGACGCCGCTGTCGAACCAGGAGACCCGTCTCGACGACGCCTACAAGATGCGTCAGGATCCGGCGGTCACCGTCGACATGGTGCTGCGCGCCCCCGGCTCCGAACTCGACGGCGCGTGCGCGCTCATCTGGACCACCACGCCGTGGACCCTGCCGTCCAACCTCGCGATCGCGGTACACCCCGAGATCGAGTATGTCGCCGTGCGCGGGGCCGACGACAAGACCTACCTGCTCGCGCAGGATCGTCTCGGCCACTACGCCCGCGAACTCGGCGAGGAGCCCGAGGTGCTCGGCCGTTACCGCGGCACCGACCTCGTCGGTCTCGCCTACGAGCCGCCCTTCGACTTCTTCACCGGCCGCGAGAACGCCCACCGGGTGATCGCCGCCGACTACGTCACCACCGAGTCCGGCACCGGAATCGTCCACCTCGCACCGGCTTTCGGTGAAGAGGACATGGAGTACTGCCAGCGCAACGGCATCGAGCTCGTACAGCCGCTCGATCCGGGCGGCAAGTTCACCTCGATGGTGCCGCCGTACGAGGGTCTGCAGGTCTTCGACGCCAACCCGGCCATCATCAAGGACCTCAAGGCCGCCGGAAAGCTTGTGCGGCACGAGACCATCGAGCACTCCTACCCGCACTCGTGGCGGTCGGGTCAGCCGTTGATCTACATGGCGGTGCCGTCGTGGTTCGTCGCCGTCACCCGTTTCCGCGACCGCATGGTCGAGCTCAACCAGCAGATCACGTGGGTGCCCGAGCACATCCGCGACGGTCAGTTCGGCAAGTGGCTCGAAGGTGCCCGCGACTGGAACATCAGCCGTAACCGCTACTGGGGCAGCCCGATCCCGGTGTGGATCTCGGACGACCCGGAGTACCCGCGTGTCGACGTCTACGGTTCGCTCGACGAACTCGAACGCGACTTCGGCGTGCGGCCCACCGACCTGCACCGGCCGATGATCGACGAACTCACCCGGCCGAATCCCGACGACCCGACCGGGAAGTCGACCATGCGTCGCGTCCCCGAGGTCCTCGACTGCTGGTTCGAGTCCGGCTCGATGCCGTTCGCCCAGGTGCACTATCCCTTCGAGAACCGCGACTGGTTCGACACGCACTACCCGGGCGACTTCATCGTCGAGTACAACGGCCAGACCCGCGGCTGGTTCTACACGCTTCACGTCCTGGCCACCGCGTTGTTCGACCGTCCCGCCTTCAAATGCGTTGCCGCCCACGGCATCGTTCTCGGCGACGACGGCCTGAAGATGAGCAAGTCGAAGGGCAACTATCCCGACGTCAACGAGGTCTTCGCCCGCGACGGTTCCGACGCGATGCGCTGGTTCCTCATGTCCTCGCCGATCCTGCGCGGCGGCAACCTCGTCGTCACCGAACAGGGTATTCGCGAGGGCGTGCGGCAGGCGCTGCTGCCGCTGTGGAACGCGTGGAGCTTCCTCCAGCTGTACGCGTCGAAGCCGGGCGCCTGGCGGACCGATTCGACGAACGTGCTCGACCGGTACATCCTCGCCAAGCTCGCGCAGACCCGCGACGTCATCACCGAGGCACTCGAGACCGTCGACATCGCCGGGGCGTGCGACGAGCTGCGCACCTTCTGCGACGCGCTGACCAACTGGTACGTGCGCCGCTCGCGGAACCGGTTCTGGGACGAGGACACCGACGCGATCGACACCCTCCACACGGTGCTCGAGGTCGTCACGCGCCTGGCCGCGCCGCTGCTGCCGATGGCGTCCGAGGTGATCTGGCGGGGTCTGACCGGTGGTCGGTCGGTGCACCTGGCGGACTGGCCGGCGGCCGGCGACCTGCCCTCGGACCCCGCGCTCGTCGCGGCGATGGACGAGGTGCGCGGGGTGTGCTCGACCGTGCTGTCGCTGCGCAAGGCCCAGAAGCTGCGCGTGCGGCTGCCGCTGCCCGAGGTGACGGTGGCGACGCCTGGTTCGTCGCATCTCGATCCGTTCGTCGATCTCATCAAGGACGAGGTCAACGTCAAGCGGGTCGTGACCACCGACGACGTCGAGGCCCACGGCCGGTTCGAGGTGGTCGTCAACGCGCGTGCCGCCGGTCCGCGTCTCGGCAAGGACGTGCAGACGGTCATCAAGGCCGTCAAGGCGGGAGACTGGACGCAGGCGGAGGACGGCACGGTCACCGCGGCCGGCATCGCCCTGCTGCCCGAGGAGTACACCAGCCGTCTGGTCGCGGCCGAGCCGGAATCCACCGCCGCGCTGCCGGGTGGCAACGGCCTGGTGGTCCTCGACACGGCCGTCACCGAGGAACTCGAGGCCGAGGGCTGGGCCAAGGACCGCATCCGCGAGTTCCAGGACGCGCGCCGCAACCTCGGCCTGGAGGTCTCCGACCGCATCTCGGTGCGGTTCGAGGTTCCCGCCGAACGCGCCGAATGGGCTGCCCGCCACCGGGATCTGATCGCCGGCGAGATCCTCGCCACGACCTTCGAACTCGGTGCCCCCGAGGGCGAGGCGATCGAACTCGGCGAGGGAACCCGCGCGTCCATCGTCAAGGCGTGACCGGGCCGGTGCTTCCGGGAGGATCGAGCGTCCTTCCGGAAGCACCGGTCTGCGGCCTCCCACCGGACGTGTGGGTGCGGCGCACTAGTCTCGACACGTGCCCGCTTCCGTGAGTCGGCGCTGGGTGTTGCACCTGGATCTCGACGCGTTCTTCGCGTCCGCCGAGCAGTTGACCCGGCCGACCCTGCGGGGCCGGCCGGTCCTCGTCGGTGGGCTCGGTGCCCGCGGGGTGGTGGCCGGCGCGAGCTACGAGGCTCGCGTCTACGGTGCGCGCTCGGCCATGCCGATGAGCCGGGCACGGCGCCTCGTCGGACCGGCGGCGGTCGTGCTGCCTCCGCGCGGAATCCTGTACCGCGAACTGAGCGGACTCGTCTTCGACACCCTGCGCGCCCGGATCCCCATTCTCGAGACCCTCTCGCTCGACGAGGCGTTCGCCGAACCTCTCGAACTGGCCGGCGCCGACGCCGACGAGGTCGAACGCTTCTGTGCGGAGCTACGCGAACACGTCAGGGAGAAGACGGGTCTCGTCGCCTCCATCGGAGCAGGATCGGGTAAGCAGATCGCGAAGATCGGGTCCGGTCTCGCGAAACCGGACGGGCTGCTCGTCGTCCGGCCCGAAGGCGAGCTTCCGTTGCTGCACGGCCTGCCGGTGCGCAAGCTGTGGGGGATCGGTCCGGTGGCCGAGGACCGGTTGCGGCGACTCGGTATCGAGACCATCGGCGATCTCGCGGCGCTGCCCGTCGCCGAGGCCGCGTCGATCCTCGGCGGCACCATCGGACCGGGATTGCACCGGCTCGCCAACGGATTCGACGACCGGCCCGTCGCCGAACGCGCCGAGGCGAAACAGGTCAGCGCCGAGACCACCTTTCCCACGGACATCGTCGAGATGCCCGGACTGCGGCGGGCGATCGCCGCGTCCGCGACCGCCGCGCACACACGCCTGCGCAAGGACGGGCGTGCCGCCCGCACGGTGGTGCTCAAGCTGCGCAAGGCCGACATGTCGGTGCTCACCCGGTCGTCGACCCTGCCCTACGCCACCGAGGACGTGCAGGTGCTCACCGCCGCCGCCCAGCGCCTCGCGCTCGATCCCCTCGAGATCGGCCCCGTCCGGCTCGTCGGGGTGGGTTATGCGGGTCTGTCCGCGATCGCGCAGGACACCCTGTTCCCCGAACTCGACCGGACGACGACCGAGGGGGCCGGACCGGCCGAGGAGGACGACGAGGAGCGCGTCGTGGCGAGCGGGCCGGCCACCCGGTGGACGCCGGGCGCCGACGTCTGCCATCCCGAATTCGGGCACGGATGGGTGCAGGGCGCGGGCCACGGCGTGGTCACCGTCCGCTTCGAGACACGCAGCACGGGTCCGGGACCAGCGCGGACGCTCGACGAGAACGATCCCGACCTCACCGTCGCCGACCCGCTCGCGAGCCTGAACTGAAACATGTTCCCGGCGCCCTCATGGTCTTCTTACTACCGCCGGGTACTCTTGCGGGCGATCCGCTGCCGGATGACCGAGCACGACGAACACATCGTGCACGACCGAACGAGAAGGACGAGAAGTTGAAGCTTCGCAAGATCACCGTCGCCACCGTGGCGCTCGCCGCCGCCCTCACGATGTCCGCCTGCAGCTCGGACGACGGCGGTAGCTCCTCCGAGACGACCGCGAAGACCAGCACGACCACGACCGCCGCGGCTCCGGCCGTCGACTACCCGCCGGTGCCCACCGTCGAGGAGCTCAACGCCGACCTCGCGCGCGCCTTCGACCTGAGCGTCCCGGCCGCCGAGAAGACCGACCTGGTTCAGGGTGCCGAGGAGGATCCGGAGCTGATCAACATGGTCGCCCAGGCGGCCAACGACGCCGGTGTGCAGGTCAACGTCGTCGACGTGACCGACAACGAGAACGGCACGATCACCGCCGGTGTCGAGATGGCGCTCGCGGGCAGCGACCAGCCGTCCTTCGGCACGGTCGACTTCGTCGCCGAGGACGACACCTGGAAGGTGTCGAAGGACTACGCGTGCTCCATCGTCATCAACATGGCGCAGCTGCAGTCCCCGGCCTGCGTGTGATGTAGTACTCGTCCCGAACGAACCGACGGCCGGCGCGGATCATCCGCGCCGGCCGTCGGTGTTCGTCCGTCTCCCGGACTACTGATCCGGGGTGTTCCAGCCCACCCGGTCGACCTGCGACTGCGACAGGCGCGTTCCGCCGTCCGGCTCGACGTAGGTCTGATCGCCGCGCACCGTCAGTTCCCCGCCGACGGGCAGGGGGAGCGACGCGTCGATCGTCATCGACCCCTCACCGGCCATCGTGTACTGCTCGATGTCGAGACGGCCCTGCCCGTTCGGCAGCACCCAGGTGGACTCGCGCGGTGTCTGTTCAACCTTCACGTCGACCGTGATGCGGTCGTCCTCCCGCTCGACGAGCGTCGCCGTCCCGACCTGGTCGAGGGTGATGCCCGCGCTCATCACCTGCTGGTGGATCTCCCACACCGCGCCCACCCCGACGGCTTCCTCCGGGAACGAGACGATGCGATAGACGGCCTGGTAGAAGGCCTGCTCGATCGCCGACCGTGCGATATTCGCCGCATCGGGAGTGGGCTCGAGGCGCAGCGCACTGATCGCGCCGGTGGGGCCGATCGTCAGTCCGGCTCCGGAACCCTCGGCATCGGACAGTGCCGATCCGAGCGTCTCGTCCGGCGACGTCGCCGATCCGACGGTGATGTCGACCACGGTGCTCGGGTCCTCGTCGGAGACCGCCCGCTCGACCGTCGCCGAGAGCGGAAGGGTCAGCTCGGGAGTGGAGAAGTCCTGCTGCGGGTCGTCGCCGACGCGCTGGAAGACCTCGGACCGGGTGGTGAGGACGACGCCCTGCTGCACCCCGGCCTCCGGTACGAGCCGCACCACCGATCGGGGTTCGGCACCGGGGTCGAGCACTGTCGTGGTCACCGCCGACACTGGCACCGTCACCTCCGTCGATGTCGCCGCCGTGACGGCGGGCGCGCCGTCCGAAGGACCACCGCAACCGGCGACGAGAGCGGAGAGGGACAGCACAGCCGCGAGGGCACACGGCCCCGAGCGGGGGAATCTGGACAGCGCAGGCACGCCACCCAGGGTAGCCACGACGGGAGGGGGAACCGCCGCGGTCGTCCGGTAGGGGATGATGGAGCGGTGACGAACGAAGCTTCCCGACCCGACCGCGACGCGGAGACGCCGGATCCCGGTCGTGCCGACGAGCCGTCCCCCTCCGTCGGCCGGCGCATGCTGCGGCCGCTGCTGCTCGTGGCGCTCGTCGTCTACGTCGCGGATCTGGTGACGAAGGTGCTCGCCGTCCACTACATCGACCCAGCCGATCCGATCTCGATCGTCGGCGACACGGTCACCCTGACACTCGTCCGCAATCCCGGTGCCGCGTTTTCCATGGCCACGGGCATGACCTGGTTGCTCACGCTGGTCGCGATCGCCGTCGTCGTCGGCGTCGTGAAGATCGGCCGGACCCTGAGATCGAGGTGGTGGGCGCTCGGCCTCGCCCTCGTCCTCGGGGGAGCGCTCGGCAATCTCACCGACCGTCTGTTCCGCTCGCCCGGACCGCTGCAGGGCCACGTCGTCGACTTCGTGTCGGTCGGATGGTGGCCGGTGTTCAACGTCGCCGACTCGGCCATCGTGTGCGGAGCGATCCTGCTCGTGGCCTTGACCGTCTTCGGCGTCGAACCCGACGGTGGTGCCTCGAAGGGCCGGGACGGAGCGCCGGGTGCGGACGAAACGAGAAAGGAATCACACCAGTGAGGGAAACCCGCGCGATGCCCGTACCCGACGGGCTCGACGGGATGCGTGTCGATGCAGGCCTCGCGCGCCTGCTCGGTCTGTCCCGGACCGTGGTCGCCATGCTCACCGAGGAGGGCGCCGTCGTGGTCGACGGCGCGGCGGTGGGCAAGTCCGACCGACTGTCCGCAGGCTCCTGGCTCGAGGTGGAACTGCCCGAGCCGCCCCGCCCCCTGACCATCGAGGCCCAGCCCGTCGAGGGCATGGAGATCCTCTACGCCGACGACGACATCGTCGCGGTCGACAAGCCCGTGGGTGTCGCCGCCCACGCGAGCGTCGGCTGGACCGGACCGACTGTGATCGGCGGCCTCGCCGCCGCCGGCTACCGGATCTCCACGTCCGGCGCCCACGAACGCCAGGGCATCGTGCACCGGCTCGACGTGGGCACCTCCGGCGTCATGGTGGTCGCGACGTCCGAACGCGCCTACACCGTCCTCAAGCGCGCCTTCAAGGAACGCACGGTCGACAAGCGGTACCACGCGCTCGTCCAGGGGCATCCCGACCCGAGCAGCGGCACCATCGACGCACCGATCGGCCGCCACCGCAGCAGCGACTGGAAGTTCACGGTCACCGCCGACGGCAAACCCAGCGTGACGCACTACGACACGATCGAGGCGTTCCAGGCCGCGAGCCTGCTCGACATCCATCTCGAGACCGGTCGGACCCATCAGATCCGGGTGCACTTCTCGGCACTGCGTCACCCCTGCTGCGGCGACCTCACCTACGGAGCCGACCCACGTCTCGCGGCGCGTCTCGGTCTCGAACGGCAGTGGCTGCACGCGTGCACCCTCGGGTTCTCGCACCCGACGCGCGGGCACTGGGTCGAGATCACCAGCAAGTACCCTCCGGATCTCGAACACGCGCTCGCCGTGTTGCGCAACGCCTGACCGATGGGACGTGTCCTGCCCTGGGCGTCGGTCGTCGTTCTCGTCGTCGCGGTGCTCGTCGCCGGGTGGACCTCACCGCCGCGGACGGCCCCCGTGGGGAGCGACACCCTCGGCCCCGACAACGGGGAAGCGGTCGCCGACTATCTGGCACGGGCCGCGGACAGCCTGAGCGAGGCGGCAACGGACGGCGACCTCGAGCACTGGGGACTGGTGTCCTTCACCGACGCCGTCGGCATCGACCGGGTAGTCGAACGCACCGACGAGGTGCGCGTGGCGCAGGTGCTGTTCCGCGTCCCGATCGACCGCGTCCAGACACCACTGGTGCCGGTCGCGGTGCCGGAGAACCCGGAGGCGGTGCGTCGTGCCCCCTCGGTCGCCGCGGGCCGGCTGAGCCTGGTGGAGTTCGGGACCGAACGCGCCGCGCGGGTCGGGGCGGTCTCCGCGCAGCGGCTCGCCGACGGCTGCGACTGCGTCGTCGCGGCGGTGCTCCGGGGTACTCCCTCACAGTTCCGGGCCGTCGCCGACGCCCCGGACGTGCGGGCCGTGGAGGTCCTGCCCGCAGACGCGATCGCGGGACGCTTCGCGGTGACCCCGCTGCTGCCCACCCACGTCGAGACGGTCGTGCCCGGCCCGGACGACGGGGAAGTGTGACGGTGCGGTGGATCCCGTCTCGGAACGACAGTGTCTCGGAAAGACAGTGTCTCGGAAAGACAGTGTCTCGGAACGACAGTGTCTCGGAACGACAGCGCACCGGCGGAGCCGTGGGGTGAGCCGGTGAGCGACTCGGAGGATCGGAACGACTCGGGGCAGCGGAACATCGTGCGCACCGGGGTGCTGTGCGGTCTGGGTGCCTACGGTTTGTGGGGACTGTTCCCCGCCTACTTCGGTCTGCTCGAACCCGCCGGCGCCGTCGAGATCCTCGCGCACCGCGTGCTGTGGACCCTCGTGCTCATGCTGATCGTACTGGGCGTCATGGGACGCCTCCGCACCCTGCGCGGCCTGTCGGCCCGCACCTGGGGCCTGGTCGCCGCGGCGTCCACCGCGATCGCGGTCAACTGGGGCGTCTACATCTACGGCGTCGTCTCGGGCCGGGTCGTGGAGACCGCACTCGGCTACTTCATCAACCCGCTCGTCAGCGTGGTGTTCGGTGTCCTGTTCTTCCGGGAACGATTGCGGCCGGCGCAGATCGCGGCGCTGGTGCTCGCGGTGTGCGCGGTGGTGGTCATCACCGTCGACTACGGCAGACCGCCGATCATCGCCCTGACCCTGGCGCTGTCCTTCGCGTCCTACGGGGTGATCAAGAAGATCGTGCCGCTCGATCCGCGCACGTCCCTGACAGGGGAGGGGATCGTCGCGGCCCCGTTCGCGCTCGGGTACGTGATCTTCCTCGCGGTGACCGGCACCGGCACCTTCCTCGGGCACGGCGTGGATCACACGGCCCTGCTCGTATCGGCGGGGCTGGTGACCGCAGTGCCGCTGCTGCTCTTCGGCGCGGCCGCACAACGGGTCCCGCTCGCGACACTCGGCATGCTGCAGTACCTCACGCCGAGCCTGCAGATGACATGGGGTGTGGTGGTGCTCGGGGAGGACATGCCCGCCTCGCGGTGGATCGGTTTCGTCCTGATCTGGATCGCCCTGGCGGTGTACAGCACGGACGCGCTCGTGCGGGCCCGTCGTCAGCGTGCCGTGGTCACTGCGGAGCCTCGCGCGGCTTAGACTCGTCTCTGCCCACAGACATCCCGGGAGAGGCACGCGTGGCTGACTCGTTCGTTCATCTGCACACCCACACCGAGTACTCGATGCTCGACGGTGCCGCGAAGGTCGGACCGTTGTTCAAGGAGGCCGAACGGCTGGGGATGCCGGCCGTGGGCATGACCGACCACGGAAACATGTACGGCGCCAGCGAGTTCTACAACGTCGCCAAGAAGTTCGGCATCAAGCCGATCATCGGCATCGAGGCGTACGTCGCGCCGGAGTCGCGCTTCTCCACCAAGCGTGTGCAGTGGGGTGATCCCGGCCAGAAGTCCGACGACGTCTCCGGCTCGGGTGCCTACACCCACATGACGATGGTCGCCGAGAACTCGACGGGCCTGCGGAACCTGTTCAAGCTGTCCTCCCTCGCATCGATCGAGGGTCAGCTCGGCAAGTGGGCCCGTATGGACGAAGAGCTCATCGCCCACCATCACGAGGGCATCATCGCCACGACCGGCTGCCCGTCGGGCGAGATCCAGACGCGCCTGCGCCTCGGCCACGAGCGCGAAGCGCTCGAAGCCGCCGCGAAGTGGCAGGAGATCTGGGGCAAGGACAACTTCTTCCTCGAGCTGATGGACCACGGCCTGTCCATCGAGCGTCGTGTGCGCGAGGGTCTGATCGAGATCGGCCGCAAGCTCGACATCCCGCCGCTGGTGACCAACGACTGCCACTACGTCACCAAGGATGCGGCCGCGAACCACGAGGCGCTGCTGTGCATCCAGACCGGTAAGACCCTCTCCGATCCCACCCGGTTCAAGTTCGACGGCGACGGCTATTACCTCAAGTCGGCGCAGGAGATGCGCGAGCAGTGGGACCGCGAAGTGCCGGGTGCGTGCGACAACACGCTGCTCATCGCCGAGCGCGTGCAGTCCTACGAGGACGTGTGGACCCACCGCGACCGGATGCCGATCTTCCCGGTGCCGGAAGGGGAGACGCAGGCGAGCTGGTTGCACAAGGAGGTCATGCGCGGCCTCGACCGTCGCTTCCCCGCCGGCCCGCCCCGCGAGTACGTCGAGCGCGCCGAGTACGAGATCAACGTCATCAATCAGATGGGCTTCCCCGCCTACTTCCTCGTCGTCGGCGACCTCATCAACCACGCCCGCGAGGTCGGCATCCGCGTCGGCCCCGGCCGTGGTTCGGCCGCCGGTTCGCTCGTCGCCTACGCGATGGGCATCACCAACATCGACCCGATCCCGCACGGTCTGCTGTTCGAGCGGTTTCTCAACCCCGAGCGCGTGTCGATGCCCGATATCGATATCGACTTCGACGATCGTCGCCGCGGTGAGATGGTGCGCTACGCCACCGAGCGGTGGGGCAACGACAAGGTCGCCCAGGTCATCACGTTCGGCACCATCAAGACGAAGGCCGCGATCAAGGACTCCGCGCGAGTGCAGTTCGGCCAGCCCGGATTCGCGATCGCCGACCAGATCACCAAGGCACTTCCGCCGCCGATCATGGCGAAGGACATCCCGGTCTCGGGTATCACCGATCCGAGTCACGAGCGGTACAAGGAAGCTGCCGAGGTTCGTCAGCTGATCGAGTCCAACCCGGACATCAAGAAGATCTACGACACTGCGCTCGGGCTCGAGGGCCTGATCCGCAACGCCGGCGTCCACGCCTGCGCGGTGATCATGTCGTCCGAGCCGCTCATGGACGCGATCCCGCTGTGGAAGCGCGCGCAGGACGGCGCGATCATCACCGGCTGGGATTATCCGTCCTGCGAGGCCATCGGCCTGCTGAAGATGGACTTCCTCGGTCTGCGCAACCTCACCGTCATCGGCGACGCGATCGAGAACATCAAGGTCAACCGCGGGATCGATCTCGACCTCGACACCCTCCCGCTGGAGGACCCGGCGACCTACGAACTGCTCGCACGTGGCGACACGCTCGGCGTGTTCCAGCTCGACGGCAGCGCCATGCGCGACCTGCTGCGCCGCATGCAGCCCACCGGCTTCGAGGACATCGTCGCGGTGCTCGCGCTGTACCGCCCCGGCCCGATGGGCATGAACGCGCACAACGACTACGCCGACCGCAAGAACGGGCGGCAAGAGGTCAAGCCGATCCACCCCGAGCTCGAGGAACCGCTGAAGGAGATCCTCGCCGACACCTACGGCCTGATCGTCTACCAGGAGCAGATCATGCAGATCGCTCAGAAGGTGGCCGGTTACTCGCTCGGACAGGCAGACCTGCTGCGTCGCGCGATGGGTAAGAAGAAGAAGGAGATCCTCGACGAGGCCTACGACGGCTTCGCGCAGGGCATGAAGGACAACGGCTTCTCGCAGGCGGCGATCACCGCGCTGTGGGACACCGTTCTGCCCTTCGCCGGTTACGCGTTCAACAAGTCGCACGCCGCCGGCTACGGCCTGGTCTCGTTCTGGACCGCCTACCTCAAGGCGAACTACCCGGCCGAGTACATGGCCGGTCTGCTCACCTCCGTCGGCGACGACAAGGACAAGGCCGCGGTCTATCTGTCCGACTGCCGCAAGATGGGCATCACGGTGCTGCCGCCGGACGTCAACGAGTCGCACACCAACTTCATGTCGGTGGGTGAGGACATCCGGTTCGGCCTCGGCGCCGTCCGCAACGTCGGCACGAACGTGGTCGCCTCGATCATCAAGGGGCGGGAGGAGAAGGGCCGCTACACCGACTTCTCCGACTATCTCAACAAGATCGACACCGTCGCGTGTTCGAAGAAGGTCACCGAATCCCTCATCAAGGCAGGTGCATTCGACTCGCTCGGACACCCGCGCAAGGGATTGATGCTCGTCCACGCCGACGCGATCGACGCGGTGATGAGCACGAAGAAGGCCGAGGCCATCGGCCAGTTCGACCTGTTCGGCGGCGACGACGCCGACGAGTCCGTCGCCGCGGTGTTCAACGTCCGCATCCCCGAGGAGGAATGGGACACCAAGCACCGCCTCGCCCTCGAACGGGAGATGCTCGGCCTGTACGTCTCCGGGCACCCGCTCAACGGCGTCGAGCACGTCCTCGCGTCCCAGGCCGACACCCAGATCCCCGCGATCCTCGAAGGCGCGCTCAAGGACGGCAGCCAGGTCACCGTCGGCGGCATCCTCGCCTCGGTGAACCGGCGCATCAACAAGAACGGTCTCGCCTGGGCGTCCGCGCAGCTCGAGGACCTCACCGGTGGCATCGAGGTGCTGTTCTTCCCGCAGTCCTACGCCGTCTACGGCATGGACGTCGTGGAGGACTCGGTGGTGCTGGTCAAGGCCCGGGTGTCGATCCGTGACGACCGGATCTCCCTGATCGCCAACGATCTCGCCGTCCCCGACCTGTCGCAGATCGGGGTCGCGAAGCCGGTCTCGGTGTCGATGCCCACCCGGTTGTGCACCCCCGACAAGGTCGGTGCCCTCAAGAATGTGCTCACGCGCCATCCCGGTTCGTCCGACGTGCACGTGCGGCTCATCACCGGCAGCAAGGTCACCGTCCTCAAGCTCGACGACAGCCTGCGGGTCGAAGCGTCGTCGGCGCTCATGGGCGACCTCAAGGCCCTGCTCGGGCCGGGCTGCCTGGCCACCTAGCGGTCCGCCGCGCGGCGCGAGCACTTCGGTGAGCGCCGCGCGGGAAGCCGGGGTCGGCCGGTGCGTCTAGGAACGGAGTGCGTGCTGCTGGATCCTGCGGACCCACCACACGACGACGGTGACCGCAGCGGCACCGATGACGGCGCTCTGGGCGCTGGTGGTGACGACGAGGACCACGAGCAGGGTCAGGAGACCGGCCGCGAGTGCTTCGAGCTTGTACAGGGGCCAGATCGTGCCGGCGATGTCCACACCGTCGGTGCGCTCACGGTGTATCCGGGGGTCGAGCACGGACATCGCGGTGCACCTCCTGTAGGCCGAGCGACTGTAGGCCGGGCGGAATTCTTTCTTCAGGATAGGCGCAGGGAAGAGTTCGGGCCACCGAACTCGACGATCGGGCGGCGACTGCTACAACGATTGTGTTGACTGGTCGGTATGCCACTGCACGGAGAATACGAACCGAGTCCCGTCGAATGGAGCGCCAAGCAGGTCGAGGAGTACGAGTCGTCGGGCGGAACCCGCGGCACCACCCTCCAGGGTCGACCGGTCATCATTCTGACCACGGTCGGCGCCAAGTCCGGCAAGCTCCGCAAGATCCCTCTCATGCGGGTCGAGCACGAGGGTAGGTACGCCGCTGTCGCCTCGCTCGGCGGTGCACCGAAGCATCCCGTTTGGTACCACAACATCGTCGCGAACCCGCACGTCGAGGTCAGGGACCGCACCGAGGTGTGGGACATGACCGCCCGCGAGGTCCACGGCGAGGAGAAGGCGCAGTGGTGGGAACGTGCCGTCGAGGCGTTCCCGCCCTACGCGGAGTACCAGGAGAAGACCGACCGCGAGATCCCCGTCTTCGTTCTCGAACCGGTCGAAGGCCCGTAGACCGAGCACGCTCGGACGGACTGTGCTGCTACCCCCTCGATGCGGATCCCGCCGTGGTGGTCGAATCGGGGGAGTGGCAGCATTGACGGGTGACCTCCACTTCGCGAACAGCAGAACCGATGACTCTGACCGCCGTGCCCTGCGCGGCCGACATCGATGCGGCTGCCGAGCGAATTTCGGAGGCGGTCGACCCAACGCCGCTCGAGCGCAGCCCTCGACTCTCGGCGCTCGTAGGCGCCAACGTCTACCTCAAGCGGGAGGACCTCACCCGGGTGCGGTCCTTCAAGCTCCGTGGGGCGTACAACGCCATGGCGCAGCTCGACGCGGCCGAGCGCGCCGCGGGCGTCGTCACGGCCAGCGCCGGTAATCACGCGCAGGGTGTCGCCTACGCGTGCCGGGTGATGGGAATCCAGGGCCGGATCTACGTGCCCACCCGCACTCCCAAGCAGAAGCGCGATCGGATCCGTGTCCACGGCGGCGACAGCGTCGAACTCATCGGTGTCGGCGACACCTTCGACGCCGCGGCCGCAGCGGCAGCCGACGATGCGATCCGCACCGGTGCGACGATGATCCCGCCCTTCGACGACGCCCGCACCGCTGCCGGGCAGGGCACCATCGCGCGCGAGGTCCTCGAACAGCTCGACGGCGATCTCGACGTCGTGCTCGTCCCCGTGGGCGGGGGCGGCCTCATCGCCGGTGTCGCCGCCTATCTGCGCGAGCGGTCCCCACGCACGTCGATCGTCGGCGTCGAGCCGGCGGGTGCAGCGTCGATGACCGCCGCGCTGGTCGCGAGCGGTCCCGTCACGCTGCCGGAGGTCGAGCCGTTCGTCGACGGCGCTGCGGTCAAGCGGATCGGCGACGTCCCCTACGCCGTGGTCTCCGAACTCGGTGCCGAGGTCGTGTCCCATTCGAGCCTGCCGCTCGTGGCTACGCTGCGCCGGGAGGGGCTCGGCCGGGCCCCGTTCGGGATGACCCAGATCGACGAGGGTGCGCTGTGCACCACGATGCTCGATCTGTACCAGAACGAGGGCATCATCGCCGAGCCCGCCGGCGCCCTGTCGGTCGCTGCCCTCGAGTCGATCTCGGTGCAGCCCGGAGCGAACGTGGTGTGCCTGGTGTCGGGCGGCAACAATGACGTCTCACGCTACGGCGAGATCATCGAGCGGTCGCTCGTCCACCGCGGGCTCAAACACTATTTCCTCGTGGACTTCCCCCAGGAGCCCGGCGCACTGCGGCGGTTCCTGGACGAAGTCCTCGGACCGGACGACGACATCACCCTGTTCGAGTACGTCAAGCGCAACAACCGGGAGACCGGCGCTGCCCTCGTCGGTATCGAACTGGGTGCCGCGGAAGACCTTTCGGCTCTGCTCAATCGCATGGACGCGTCGCCGATCGACGCGCAGCGACTCGAGCCGGGGTCGCCGGCCTACCGTTATCTCACCTAGTCGGAGTCGCTACCAGGGCGAGCACACCAGCCACGGGCCGAACCAGAAGCAGTCGGGACGCCACGGATTGTCCCAACGGCGATCCCAGTCGTTCCTGTGGTTCTTGCCGTGGTGGTCGCGATCCTTCCAGTGATTGTTGTGATGGTTGCCGTGGTGGTCGTGGTTGACGGCGACGACGCCGGGGGACGTGTCGACCACCGGTGACGCCGAGGCAACCCCTGCGGGGGCGAGGACGAGGGCGGTGCTGAGGAATACGCTCGCCAGAATCTTCTTGGGTTTCATGGTGATCCACCTCGAGAATTCGACGGTACCTGAGACGGTACTCGCCCACTCGTGGCATAATCAACGACTTTTTTCGCCTGACGAACGTTATCGGCGGGGCATCTCGGGAGCCTCCAGGATCGCGAAGGACCAGCCCGGGATCAACACTGCGGACTCGGTACGGTTGACCACCGGTTCGTCCCACCAGAGCAGTGGTTTCCCGCCGACCGGCACGGTGACGGGGTCGGGTCCGAGATTGCACGCCACGCGCAGCGCCCCGCGGTGCACGACGAGCCATTTCTCGTCCTCGTCGTACGTCACGTGCACGTGCTCGAGCCAGGGATCGGTGAGCTCGGCACGGTCCCGCCGGAGCGCGATGAGCGCGCGGTAGCACTCCAGCAACCGGGCGTGCCCGCCCTCGTCGCGTTCGTCCCAGCGCAGCTTCGAGCCGATGAAGGTCTCCGGAGCCTGCGGGTCGGGTACGTCGGCGGCGTCCCAGCCGTGTTCGGCGAACTCGCGCCGGCGACCCTCGACCACGGCCGCGGCGAGTTCCGGTTCGGGATGCGACGTGAAATACCGGAAGGGTGTGCTCGCACCCCACTCCTCGCCCATGAACAACATCGGCGTGAACGGGGACGTGAGCACGAGCGCCGCCTTGAGGGCGAGCTGACCGGGCTCGAGATAGGCACCCGGCCGGTCGCCGAGCGCCCGGTTGCCGACCTGATCGTGCGTGCAGGTGTAGGCGACCAGACCGCTCGCCGGCGTGCGCCGGGTGTCGAGCGGGCGCCCGTGGACCCGGCCGCGGAAGCTCGAATACGTCCCGGCGTGGAAGAAGCCGTGCCCGAGCGTGTACGCGAGGCAGTCCAGCGAACCGAAGTCGCCGTAGTAGCCCTGCCGTTCACCGGACACCGCCGCGTGGATCGCGTGGTGGACGTCGTCGGCCCACTGCGCGTGCAGTCCGTATCCACCGCCGGGCCGGGGAGTGATCAGCTTCGGATCGTTGAGGTCCGATTCGGCGATCAACGACAGGGGGCGGCCGAGATGGGCGGACAGGCGGAACGTCTCGACCGACAGTTCCTCGAGGAGGTGTGTGGCGGTGTGGTCGATCAGCGCGTGCACGGCGTCGAGCCGGAGGGCGTCGATGTGGAAGTCGCGGAACCAGCGCAGCGCATTGTCGAGGATGTACCGGCGCACCTCCCCGGATCCGGGACCGTCGAGGTTGATGTTGTCGCCCCAGATTCCCGGGGCCGCGGAGAGATAGGGACCGAAGCGGCCCAGATAGTTCCCCGACGGACCGAGATGGTTGTAGACGACGTCGAGTGCCACCGCCAGTCCGCGCGCGTGGGCGGCGTCGACGAAACGCTGCAGGGCATCGGGGCCACCGTAGGGTTCGTGCACCGCGTACCAGAGCACGCCGTCGTAGCCCCATCCGTGGGTGCCGTTGAACGCGTTGAGCGGCATGAGTTCGACGAACTCGACACCGAGGTCCACGAGTTCGTCGAGACGGTCGATCGCCGAGTCGAGTGTGCCCTCGGGGGTGAAGGTCCCCACGTGCATCTCGTAGACGATGCTTCCTGTCAGTTGCCGGCCGGTCCAGCCGTGGTCGGTCCACTTCGTCTCGTCGAGCACGTGGAGCTGCGACGGCTCGTGCACGCCCTCCGGCTGCCGCGGAGATCGCGGGTCGGGAAGGACCGTCCCGGTGTCGTCGTCGAGCACGAAACCGTATCGGGTGTCGGGAGCGACGCCGACGGTGGTGCGCCACCAGCCGTCGTCGCCGCGTTGCATGTCGTGGAACCGTCCGTCGGCGAACAGTCGGACGGACGACGGGATCGGAGCCCAGACCTCGAAGGTGTGCACTCGACCAGCATGCCGTGTCGGAGGCGTCGGTGCAGGGGATGGCGCCACCGGCGTACCACCCTGCCGCGCGTCAATTTTGTTGCAGCTGCAATGCACTCGATACTGGGGGAGTGAACCCGAATCCCGAGCGAGCCCGCCGACGGTACACCTCGCCGTTGCGGGAGGAAGCGGCCCGCCGAACCCGCGAGACGATCCGCGACGCCGCGGCGCGGCTGTTCGTTCGCGACGGCTACGTCAGCACCACCGTCAAGAACATCGCGGACGAAGCGGGTGTGGCGGTGCGGACGGTGTTCACCGCCTTCCCCGGCGGCAAGGCGGAGATCTTCCGCGAGGCGCTCGATCACGCGGTGGCCGGCGACGGCGATCCGCGCGCGAGCGAGGCGACAGATCCGGAACCGTCCCATGCCGGCGGCGTGGTCTCGCACGTCGACCTCGTGGTCGAGCAGGTGGTCCGCTACGGCACCGCGATGCTCGAACGCGCGGGCGGGCTGCTCATGACCTCCGTGGAATCATCGGGGGCGGACCCCGACATGCGTCGTTTCGCCGCGGACGACGCGAAGGCGACGGCCGAGAACGCCCGCACCCTCGCGGAAGGACTCGAACATGCCGGCTGGCTGCGCGAGGACGTCACCGTCGAGCACGCGGCCGATGTCCTGTTCACCCTGAGTTCCCCACAGGTGCACGCGCTGCTGAGGCGAGACCGCGGATGGGACGTCGACCAGTACCGTCAGTGGCTCTCGGGAACGCTGCGCGCGACGCTGTTGCGACGAACGGCGCCGTGACGGAGTCGGTTCAGTCGTCGCCGCAGTCGTCGAGGTAGAGCCACTCGCCGTCCTCCCGCACGAACCGGCTGTGCTCGCGCATCGAGTCGGGCACCCCGTCCGCCGTCCAGTGCGCGCGGAAGTCCACCGTGCCGGTCGTATGCAGGAATCCGCCTCCGGTGATGTGCAGGACCTCGAGCCCGGTCCAGCGCTGACCGGGGTCGAACTCGATCGAGCGCGGACGTGTGGACGGGTGCCAGGTGCGCAGCAGGTGCGCCGCGTCGCGCGTCGCGAATGCCGTGTACCGCGAACGCATCAGCCGTTCGGCGGTGAGCGCGCTCGCACCGGCCAGCAGCGGCCCGCAGCATTCGGACAGGGGAACGCCGCGACCGCACGGGCACGGGGAATCCGGGCGGGTGTCGGTGCTGCGGTCGGCTCTGCTCATGGCCACAGTCTCCCCCGATGGGCTCGATCGCCCGGCCTCGGGGCGGTCAGAGCGGGAGCGGACGATGCCGGGCGTGAATGATGTTCTCGGACCACGCGCTCCGGAGCGCTCCGTGATGCAGAATGCCGGACATGAATGCGCAGCGCTATGTCGGGGTCGTGGGGCCGGGTGAAGCCACGCCCGAACAGCGACGCCTCGCCCGCCAGGTCGGGGGACTCCTCGCCGGACGCCGGGCCGTCGTGGTCACCGGCGGTCTCGGTGGGGTGATGGCGGCAGCCTGCCGTGGCGCTGTGGAAGCCGGTGGGACGACCCTCGGCCTGCTGCCGGGAGACGACCGTGCCGAGGGCAATCCCTATCTGACGGTGGCCGTTCCCACGGGCCTCGGAGAGATGCGCAACGCGCTGCTCGTGCGCAGCAGCGACGCGTTGATCGCGGTGGGTGGAAGCTGGGGCACCATGAGCGAGATCGCGCTCGCGGTCCGCATCGGTGTTCCGGTCATCGCGATCGGCGGTTGGCGGATGCCCGCCGCCGGAGTGCTCGATGTCGAATCGCCCGCCGAGGCCGTCGAGTGCCTGCACGCACTGTTGTGGCGCAAGGACCCGATGTGAGCCGACCGTGACGACGCAGTAAGCACGACGCAGTAGGCACGACACCGTAGACGCGACGATGCCCGCCGATCCGGATCGGCGGGCATCGTCTGTTGTGGGCTCCTGTGGAGCAGGAATCTACGAGCCGGAGTTGGTGAGCTCGTAACGGCGGCGGTACTCCTCCTTGGACGTCTCGCTGATGTCGACGTCGGTGGCGCGGGCGCGCAGGGCGCCGACGGTGGCCTCCTCACGCGGGATGTGCTCGAAGGGATCCCAGTCGAAGAACTTCGCGGCGTTGGCGAAGGTGATCTTGTCGATCTCCTCGTCGGTGCACTCGCACGCGTCGAGTTCCTCCTCGAGCATCTCGGGGGAGTTCGGCCACGTCGAGTCGGAGTGCGGGTAGTCGCATTCCCACGCGATGGTGTCGACGCCGAGCCGGTGACGGTTGTTCAGTCCGCTCGGTTCGGTGATGTAGCAGGCGAGGAAGTTCTTGCGCCACACGTCCGTCGGGCTCATGCCGGCCGGCAGGAAGCTGGTGCCGGTCCGGGACTGGTTGACGACGTGGTCGTCGATGCTGATCATCACCATGTCTTCGGCCTTCATCGAAACCTCTCCCTGACTGCGCAAAGTCCTGCCGGCGACGGCGCTCGCGATGAGGACTAGATTTTCCGTGCTCGAGAACGTAAACCAAGGACCTTCGACCGTGAGAATGTAATTCTCTACTTCGTGATCGACTACGCCGAGGGGTGATTGCATGTCCGGCCCGACGGGTGTGCCGGGGTGGTTCGGCAATCGAAAATGACAAGAATGCTTGACATGGAATGACAAGCATAGTTTACTTTTGGTGTGACCGACACACCGAGGAGCAACCGGGTCCGCGAATTCCGCAAGAAAGCGGGACTCACCCAGGCCGCGCTCGGCGACGCGGTCGGCGTCAGCAGACAGAGCATCGTCTCGACGGAGAAGGGTGACTACGCGCCCAGCGTGTACCTCGCCCTGCGTCTCGCCCTCACACTCGACAGCACGGTCGAGGAACTGTTCCCGCTCACCACCTAGGAGCCCTCATGACGGTCTTCGTGAAAACCGCGCGCTTCATCGGCGATCTGGACGACGAATTCTACCGCGACGAACGTCAGCGAGACGTCTGGAACGAAGCATCGGCGGTGGGATTCCAGTTGTCCCTGTGGATCGCGCTGGTGGCGGCGGCGCTGCTCCCGTGGCTCGCCGGCCGGCCCGGGGCGTGGACGGCACTGGGCATCCTCGTGGCCTGGTTCGTCGTGTCGATCGTGACCCAGTTGTACGCGCGGCAACGCGACGTCGACCTGTACGCCACCGCGAAACTGTGGCGACCCCGCAGTGCCGCCGCCGCCGCGCTCTATCTCGTCGGCGTCGCCGGCATCTTCCTCCGCCTGCGTTACGAGAGCCATCCTTTCGAGAACGACGCCGCGACCTGGGCGGGGCGGGTCGTCGGCGCGGCGGTCGTCATCGTCCTCGCAGGACTGGTTCTCGCCTGGAGTCGGCGACGCACCCAGCGCCGGCTCGACGCGGAGGAAGCGCTCGACGCGCTCGAGGACTAACGCGCGCGGACGAGTGCTGCGACCGGCTGGGAGTCGAGCAGATCGGCGACCCGCACCCGACCGGTGAAGGAGCGTCCGGTCAGGGCATCCGACCAGTCGCCGTCCGGCAGGTCGACGGTCGTGTCCTTCCACCCCGAACGCGACAGCGCCACGGTGCGGCGGGAGGCCACCGCGAGGACATCGAGGTCGTCCGGCGCCGGACCGCGGCCGAACGCGAGCAGGTGCTCGGCGGCCGGGCCGGTGGCGAGGACCGGAACGTACGCCCCGCCGACGAAGCTCGCGGGTCGTTCGCGGCGCAACCGGAGCGCGGTGCGCACGATCGTGAACTTCGCCGGCGCCGAATCAGGGGCGTCGAGCAGCCGCCGTCGGACGTCGAACTCCACCGGCCGCCGGTTGTCCGGATCGACGAGCGAGTCGTCCCACAGTTCGGTGCCCTGATAGACGTCGGGGACGCCGGGGCCGAGCAGTTGCAACAGTTTCTGGCCGCACGAGACGGCCGCGACGTGCGGTTCGACCTCGGTCACGAAAGCGGTGAGCTCACCCGCGACCGGTCCGTCGATCACCGCGTCCAGCCAGTTGCCCACCGCGGTCTCGAATTCCTCGTCGACCTCGGTCCACGTGGTGCGGGTTCCGTTCTCGCGCAGCGCCTTCTGCGCGTACGCATATACCCGTTCGCGCAGCTCGTCGGTCACCACTCCGTCGAGCGGCCAGACTCCGAACAGGGTCTGCCACAGGAACAGTCCGATCGCCGGATCCGGTGCGGGCGCCGACTCGTTCCACTGCCCGAGCCGACGGGACCACACGTCGGCGACCTGCGAGAGCACACCGATCCGCGCCCGGACGTCCTCGCTGCGTTTGGTGTCGTGGGTCGACAGGGTGGTCATCGCCCGCGGCCAGTGCCGTGCCCGCTGGGTCCACGCGAGGTGGAACTCGGCCGGGGTGGCCGAGAAACGGCCGGGTTGCCCGCCCACCTCCTGCAGCGAGATCAGCCGCGCCGCCCGATAGAACAGGCAGTCCTCGACCGCCTTGGCCGTCGCGGCACCGCACACCTGGCCGAAGCGGGACGCGGCCTCACCGCCGAGGGCCATCGCCCGGGCGAACACCGCGAGCGCAGGATCGAGCGCGGGTTGCGTCCGCGCGAGGTCACCTACGATGCGCGGCACCAGGGTCGCGAGCGGCGCGTAGTCGGCGCGGTAGACGGGAAGCTGTGCGGCGACTGCCATCACGGCCTCGCGCAGCGCCGCGTCGTCGCAGCCGGTGTCGCCGGTCTCGCGTCGGATCGCCCGCACGAGGCGGCGCACCTCCGGCGCGAGCCCGCTGCCTAGCACCGATCGTTTGAGGTCGTGTTCGCGGGCGTGCAGCCACGGCGCGTCGCCTTCGGCGCCGGTGAACCTGCGCGACAGGGCGTTCAACTCCGACTCGCCGGACGGATCGACGAACACCGTCGACAGTTCGCCGAGTGCGTCGTAGCCGGTGGTGCCGTCCACCGGCAGCGTCGCATCCAGCGGTTCGGCATCGCCGAGGATCTTCTCGATCACGAGCCACCGCTCGGGGCCGATCACCTCGCGTAAGCGCGCGAGATAACCGGACGGATCGGCGAGACCGTCCGGATGGTCGACGCGGATCCCGTCGACCAGATCGTCGGCGATCCACGAGGCGACCTGCTCGTGCGTCGCGTCGAACACCGCGGGATCCTCCACCCGCACCGCGGCGAGATCGTCGACGGTGAAGAAGCGGCGGTATCCGATCAACCCCGAGTTCCACGCCACGAGCCGGTAGGCCTGCCGCGCGTGGACCTCCTCACCGGTGCCCTCGTCGGTCCCGGGAGCGATCGGGAATCGCTTGTCGTAGTAGGCGAGCATCGGCTCGTCGCCGGAGCGGTCGACGGTCAGCTCCTGCACCGCGTCGTCCGATCCGAGCACCGGCAGAGCGATCCGACTGTCCACACCGTTGTCACCAGCGAGGTCGAGATCGAAGAACGACGCGTAGCGCGATCCGGAGCCGTGCTTCAGGACGTCCCACCACCACGCGTTCTGACGTGGGTCGGCCACCCCGACATGGTTGGGGACGATGTCGACGACCAGCCCCATGCCCCGTGCGCGTGCCTCCCGCGACAACCGTTCCAGACCCTCGCGTCCCCCGAGCGACTCGGAGACCGTGCCGGGATCGACCACGTCGTATCCGTGGGTGGACCCGATCGTCGCGCTGAGGACGGGGGAGAGGTAGACGTGCGAGACACCCAGGGCGTCGAGGTAGTCGAGCAGGGCGACGGCGTCGGCGAAGGTGCACTCGTCGCCGCGCATCTGGAGTCGGTAGGTGGACAACACCGGCGCAGTATTCCCCGCGCCGGCGCCGTTCACACCTGCCGACTCCGTACCGCCGGTGGTCACCGGGTCTTCCGGAGCACCAGAACCGAGCGTGCCTGCACCCGGACCGGCTTACCGGCGACGACCGTCTCCTCGCGCAGACCGTCGGGAACGTCGGTGTCGAGCGCGACCGTCCATTCCTCGGCGTGCGGGCCGTCGGGGGTGACGAACTCGATCGGTTCGTGATGGGCGTTGAAGCACATCAGGAACGAGTCGTCGACGACGCGCTGCCCCCGCTGATCGGGTTCGGGGATGCCCTCGCCGTTGAGGAAGACCGCGAGCGACTTGCCGAAACCGCTGTCCCAGTCCTCGGGCATCATCTCGTCGCCGGCCGGCGTGAGCCACGCGATGTCGCGGGACTGATCACCGCTGCGGATGGGTCGGCCCTCGAAGAACCTGCGACGCCGGAAGACAGGGTGGTCGGTGCGCAGCGCGATCACGTTGCGGGTGAACGCGACCAGGTCGGCGTTGGACTCGGCGAGCGACCAGTCCACCCACGAGAGTTCGTTGTCCTGGCAGTACACGTTGTTGTTGCCCTGCTGGGTGCGACCGAACTCGTCGCCGTGGGCGAGCATCGGCGTGCCCTGCGACAGGATCAGCGTCGCGAGCATGTTGCGCTGCTGGCGCCCGCGCAGCGCGAGGACCTCGGGATCGTCCGTGGGGCCTTCCACACCGCAGTTCCACGACCGGTTGTGCGACTCACCGTCGCGATTGCCCTCGCCGTTGGCATCATTGTGTTTCTCGTTGTACGACACCAGATCCGCAAGGGTGAACCCGTCGTGGGCGGTGACGAAGTTGACCGACGCGCCGGGACGGCGGCCGGTGTCCTCGTACAGATCCGACGAGCCGGTCAGGCGCGACGCGAACTCGCCGAGGGTGGCCGGTTCGCCGCGCCAGTAGTCGCGGACCGTGTCGCGGTACTTGCCGTTCCACTCCGTCCACTGACCGGGGAAGTTGCCCACCTGGTAACCGCCCTCACCGATATCCCACGGCTCGGCGATGAGCTTGACCTGCGAGACCACCGGATCCTGCTGGACGAGATCGAAGAAGGCCGACAGCCGGTCGACGTCGTGCAGCTCGCGCGCCAGGGTCGACGCGAGATCGAACCGGAAGCCGTCGACGTGCATCTCGGTCACCCAGTAGCGCAGCGAGTCCATGATCAGCTGCAGGGTGTGCGGGTGACGGGCGTTGAGGCTGTTGCCCGTTCCCGTGTAGTCCATGTAGTAGGCCTTGTCGTCGTCGACGAGGCGGTAGTAGGCGGCGTTGTCGATGCCGCGGAAGCAGATGGTGGGACCGAGATGGTTCCCCTCGGCGGTGTGGTTGTAGACCACGTCGAGGATCACCTCGATGCCCGCCTCGTGGAAGGCCCGCACCATCGCCTTGAACTCGGCGACCACGGCGCTCGGCTTGGTCGACGACGAGTACTCGGCGTGCGGCGCGAAGAACCCGAAGGTGTTGTACCCCCAGTAGTTCCGCAGCCCCTGGTCGAGCAGCACCTGGTCGTGCATGAACTGGTGCACGGGCATCAATTCGATCGCGGTGACGCCGAGATCGAGGAGATGGTCGATGATCGCCGGGTGCGCGAGACCGGCGTAGGTGCCCCGCATGTGTTCGGGGACGTCCGGATGCGTGGCCGTCATGCCTTTGACGTGGGCCTCGTAGATGACCGTCTCGTTGTAGGGGCGGCGGGGATGACGATCCGTCGCCCAATCGAAGAACGGGTTGATCACCACGGTCGTCATGGTGTGGCCCAGCGAATCCAGGCCGGGAAGCTCTGCGGCGGCGTCGGAGGTCTGCCCCGTCGCGATCGCCTCGGGCTCGGCGTCGTCGGTGGACACGGCGTCGCCGGTGTCGGTGTCCTCGGTGTCCTCGGTGTCGGTGTCCTCGGTGTCGTCCGTGCTCTCGTCCGAGGCGCTGTCGGCCACGGGCTCGGCACCGGGCAGCGGGTACGAGAACAGCGACGGGTCGCCGTCGAACGACCCGTCGAACGCCTTCCCGTACGGGTCGAGGAGCAGCTTGCTCGGATCGCACCGGTGACCGTTCTCCGGATCGAACGGACCGTGCACGCGGTAGCCGTAACGCTGGCCGGGGGAGACCGTCGGAAGGTAGGCGTGCCAGACGTAACCGTCCACCTCCTCGAGCGGGATGCGGGTCTCGGTCCCGTCACGGGAGATCAGGCACAGCTCGACCTTCTCGGCGATCTCGGAGAACAGTGCAAAGTTCGTGCCCGCCCCGTCGTAGGTCGCGCCGAGGGGATAAGGGGATCCCGGCCACACTTCCAGGGGCTCGGGCATCTCGTCGCTGGCGCTCGCTTCGGTGGTCTCCATGCCCGCCAACAGTAGTCTTCCGGCGGTCCCGGCACCGGGTGAGCGCGTCACCACCAGCCGGTGGCGGGACCGAGTTGTCGGCCGAGCTCGGGCGTCAGCGTCCGGACGTAGGTCGTGGTGAGGTGGTTCTCGTCACGATAGATGAGGATGTTTCCCTCCACCGCCCGGCACAGATCCTGCCGGCAGAACTTGTCGGACAGGTCGAGCAGCGACACGGTGGGCAGGTGCGCGGATGCGGCGACGGCCGGGTCGATCGGGTCCAGCGCCTCCTCGCGCGGCACCCCGCACGTCTCCGCGGTGCCGCCTCCCGCAAGGCAGTCGGCGGCCCGATAGGCGAGATCGCCGCGGAACAGCCACGGGTTGTCGCGGATCGCCACCACCGGGATGCCGTAGTCGGCGAGCGTCTCCCACAGATCGACGTACCAGAACGGAACGAAGTCGCCCGGCCCTTCGCCCTGGTCCTTGGTGCGCGTCGACGTGGTGAACACGTAGTCGGGCGGATCTGCGCGCAGTTCGGCGAGCACGGCGGTCGACCATGTGTCGCACTCGACCGTCGGGGACTCCTCGACGAGCGGGGCGAGGGGATCGGAGAGCGGGCACCCGACCTTGAGATAGGTGTCGAGGCGGAAACCGTGTTCGATGCCGAGCGCGTCGAGCGCAGCGAGCCAGTGCTCCGAGTGCGACCCCCCGACGATCACCATGCGGCGGGTCGCGAGCGGGTCGCCGTAGGTACAGGTCAACGGTGCGCGATTGGTGTGCTGGGCGATGCAGTTGTCGAGCGTCGCGGGAGGCAGGTCGCGATGGGCGACGAGCAGCGGCGGTTGCACCGGTTGCGGCTCGGTGGAGACGGCGGGATCGAACACCGCAGCGCCGGGGTACAGCTCCGTCGGCAGGGCGGCGACGCCCTCGAGGGCCTCCGTCGAACGGTCGACGTGGGTGTGCCAGAGGTTCGCGGCCCCGACGAGGGTGACGGCCAGGACCGTCACGAGACCCACGAGCGCGGTGCGGGACGGCCGAGGGGGTTCGACGCGGCGGATGGGGTCCTCGAACCACCGGGTCGACGCCTCGGCGAGCAGCAGCGACAGGGCGATCACGATGAGCCCGCCCACCAGGCCGACCGACGGGTGCCCGAGCACGATCAGGTAACCGATGAGGATCGGCCAGTGCCACAGGTACAGCGCGTAGGCGATCGCCCCGAGGCGCACCATGGGCGCGGATGCCAGCAGTCGCGCCGACGGCGTGTCGTGCTCGGAGTCGGAGTCGGAGTCGGAGTCGGAGCCGGAGCCGGAGCGGATACCCGCGACGACGAGCGCCATGGCCGCACCGACGGGGACGAGCGCCCACGGCCCGGGGAAGAGGGAGTTGCCGTCGAGGACGAAGCCGCACGCGAGCAGCACCGCGAGTCCGAGCGCACCGAGCACGATCCGCAGCGCGCGCGGAACCCGCAGCCACGGCGACAGGCACATCAGCAGTCCGCCGAGAGTCAGCTCCCAGGCACGGGCGGCGCTGTCGTAGTACATCCACGACTGCGGCCGGTCGGCGAGCACCGCGTACGCCAGCGACGCCGCGGTGAGGGCGGCCAGCAGCACCGTCAGGGGCAGGCGGACAGGCACCGACATCCGCCGCAACAGCCACGCGAAGCCGAACACCACCACGAGCGCCGCGATGTAGAACTGGCCCTGCACGGCGATCGACCACAGGTGCTGGAGCGGGCTGACCATCGGATCCGCGGCCAGATAGTCGCTCGCCGTGCGGGCGAGATACCAGTTCTGGAAGAACAGCAGCGACGCCCCGGTCTGGTCGGCCATCTCGAGCCACTGCGTGAACGGCCGCAGCACCACCGTGGCGGCCGCGACAGCGGTGAGCACAACGACGAGCGGAGGCAGCAGACGCCGGCCGATCCGCCGCAGGACGGGACGCGGATCGAGCGGGGCCGAGGAGTCGGCGGTCCTCAGGAGCGTGCCCACGAAGAAGAAGCCGGAGAGCGCCAGGAAGACGTCGACACCACCGGAGACGCGACCGAACCAGACGTGGAAGATCACCACGAGCGCGATCGCGAGACCGCGCAATCCGTCGATGTCGGCACGACGCGCGGGGCGCCTGCCTGCTGTCCGCGCGCCACTCTCGAGTTCCGGTCCCGAGGTGTGGACGGACATGTGACGGATACCCCCGGTGTCTTACGTGTTCGGCTGTGCTGCGAACCGGGCGACGAACGCACCGGCCGATTGCCGTGAGCGTCGTTCACGGCAACTCGGGCAGACTACGCGGCTGCGGGCGGCGACCTCCAACCGCCTACAGTTTGGGCGTGGGCAACTCTCCTCTCCCGGTCGAGCGGATCCGCACCCTCGACGCTCGGCACCTCTGGCACCCCTACGGCGCGTTTCCGGCGACCACCGAATCGTTGGTGGTCGACCGTGCCCACGGTACCCGGATCGTCCTCGCCGACGGTCGTGAGCTGGTCGACGGCATGAGTTCGTGGTGGGCCGCGGTGCACGGATACGGGCATCCCGTGCTCGACGCGGCCGTCCGCGATCAGCTCGACCGGATGAGCCACGTGATGTTCGGCGGCCTCACCCACGAACCCGCCGCGCGGCTCGCGGAACTGCTCGTCGACATCACCCCCGCCGGTCTCGACACCGTCTTCCTCGCCGACTCGGGCTCGGTGTCGGTGGAGGTGGCCGTGAAGATGGCGGTGCAGTACCAGCGTGCCGTCGGCAGGCCGGGACGGCGTCGCCTGCTCACCTGGCGCGGCGGCTACCACGGCGACACCTTCGCCCCGATGAGCGTGTGCGATCCGGAGGGCGGCATGCACGCACTGTGGACCGACATGCTCGCGCGGCAGGTCTTCGCCCCCGCCCCACCGGCCCGTTTCGATCCCGACTACGTCGCGCACTTCGAGGCGATCCTGCTCGAGCACGTCGACGAGCTCGCCGCGATCGTGGTCGAGCCGGTCGTCCAGGGCGCCGGCGGCATGCGCTTCCACGACCCGCGGTATCTGCGCGAGCTGCGCAGGATGTGCGACGAGCACGGACTGGTACTGATCTTCGACGAGATCGCGACCGGTTTCGGGCGCACAGGCGAACTCTTCGCCGCCGACCACGCGCAAGTGAGCCCGGACGTGATGTGCGTGGGTAAGGCACTCACCGGCGGATACATGACCCTCGCGGCGACATTGTGCACGCGGGCCGTCGCCGAAGCGATCAGCGCGGGGGAGGGTGGCGGTGTGATGCACGGCCCGACCTTCATGGGCAACCCGCTCGCGTGCGCCGTCGCCGTCGCGGCGGTCGAACTGCTGCTCTCCCGCGACTGGCGGGCCGAGGTGGCGGCGGTGAACGCGGGACTGACGGAGGGACTCGCGCCGGCACGCGAGTTGCCGGGGGTCGCGGACGTCCGCGTCCTCGGAGGCATCGGCGTGATCGAACTCACCGATCCGGTGGACATGCGCGCGACGACCGACGCCGCCGTGGCGGCCGGGGTGTGGCTGCGGCCGTTCCGCAATCTCGTCTACACGATGCCGCCCTACATCTGCTCGGCCGACGATCTCGCGGCGATCACCTCGGGGATGATCGCCGCCGTCGGCGCGAATGCTCGGTGACCGAAGGGGTCAGCGGACGGCGGTGAGGAACCCCGCGATCGCGCCGGTCCACGAGATGGACGGTGAAGCGGTCCGCCAGGGCGGATGCCATACGCGACCATTCGTCCCCGGTCGCGATGCTGCTGTGCACGACGACGAGACCCGGACCCTGCCCGAGCTTGCGGAATCCGATCGTCGTTCCGTCCCGGGATTTGATGTGGACGACCACCTCCCATGCCGTTCGTCGGGGTCTGCCGAACCGTCCGAGCCTACGACCCGAGCCGACCGACGTGACGACTTGAACGGTGTTCAAGTATGGTCACCGCTCATGACCGCACATCCCGCCCTGGCGTGGCTCGACGACACCGCAGCGGCGCGACGCGCAGCGGGCCTGCACCGCGACCCCGTCGTCCGAACCCCCGGCACGACCGTCGTCGACCTCGCCTCCAACGACTATCTCGGCCTGACCCGCCATCCCGAGGTCCTCGCGGGAGCGACCGCTGCCCTGCGGCGATGGGGAGCCGGCGCCACCGGATCGCGGCTGGTCACCGGCACCACCGCCGAACACGAACTCCTCGAACGCGAACTCGCCGACTTCGTCGGGGCCGACAGCGGCCTGGTGTTCTCGAGCGGATACGCCGCGAACCTCGGTGCCGTCGCCGCCCTCGGTGGCAAGGACGCACTGATCGTCTCCGACGCCGGTGGTCACGCCTCGCTCGTCGATGCGTGCCGGCTGTCCCGCTCGAGGATCGTCGTCACCCCGCACAACGACGTCGACGCGGTCGCGCACGCCCTCGCGACCCGCACCGAGGCCCGCGCGCTCGTCCTGACCGACTCGGTGTTCAGCACCGACGGCGACCTCGCGCCGCTGCGGGAACTGCATCGCGTCTGCCGAGCGCACGGCGCGTTGCTCCTCGTCGACGAGGCCCACGGGGTAGGAGTCCGCGGCGCGGGGGGCCGCGGACTCGTCCACGAAGTGGGCCTCGCCGGCGAGCCCGATGTGGTCGTCACCGCGACGCTGTCGAAATCCCTTGCCTCCCAGGGCGGAGCCGTCCTCGCCGACGGGCGTGTGCGGGAACATCTCGTGGACACCGCGCGCACCTTCATCTTCGACACCGGACTCGCCCCGGCCGCCGTCGGTGCCGCCCGGGGTGCGCTGAAGGTGCTGCGCGCCGAACCCGCACGTGCCGCTGCCGTGCTCGAGCAGGCCGGGCGCTTGGCTCGTCTCACGGGCGTCGAGGCGCCGCCGTCCGCCGTGGTGTCGGTGATCCTCGGCGACCCGCGCGTCGCCGCCGACGCCGCGGCGCGGTGCCGCGACCGCGGCGTGCACGTCGGCTGCTTCCGGCCGCCCTCGGTTCCGGCCGGTACCTCGCGGCTGCGCCTGACGGCACGCGCGAACCTCACCGACGACGAACGCGCCCTCGTCGACGAGGTGCTCACCGACGTCCTCGCGGGAGCCCGGGCGTGAGCATCCTCGTCGTCACCGGCACGTCGACCGATGTGGGCAAGACCGTCGCGACCGCGGCACTCGCCGCGAACGCCGTGGCCGCGGGACTGCGGGTCGCGGTGTGCAAACCCGCCCAGACGGGCGTGACGGACGACGGGCCGGGCGACCTGCAGGAGATCCGGCGACTGGCCGGGGACCGTGTCCGGCTCGTCGAACTCGCGCGGTATCCCGATCCGCTCGCACCGGATACCGCCGCGCGGCGCAGCGGACGCCCGATGCTCACCCTCGAGGAGATCGTCGACACCGTCCGGATTCTCGACACCGAGTACGACCTCACCCTGGTCGAGGGGGCGGGAGGTCTGCTCGTCCGGCTCGGCGCGGGCGGTTTCACCCTCGCCGACGTCGCGGCCGCGCTCGGAGCGCCGGCGGTGATCGTCGCCGCCGCGGGACTGGGCACGCTCAACCACACCGCGCTCACCGTGGCCGCGCTCCGCTCGGCGGGGATCGAATGTCCGGGGGTCATCGTCGGATCCTGGCCTGCTGCACCGGATCTGGCGGAGCAGTGCAATCTCGACGACCTCCCCGACGTCACCGGCGTCCCCATCGTGGGCAGGATCCCGGCCGGCAGCGGCGCTCTCGACGCCCGCGTCTTCGCCACCCGTGCCTCTCGGTGGTCGGATCTGCCGCTCCCGACGAAACGGCGTGCGGGCGGATCTTCCGCTGTACTGTGATGGATGCCACATTGCAACTGGCCTGTTCCCATCGTGTCGGCCGGCGCGACATGCCGATACCCGCTACGGAAGGGACATGTCGACCGCTCGGCCCGGAGGTACGGATGTCCATCAGCGAATTGCAGGAACTTCAGCGCACCGCCGCCCACCTGCGCCAATGCCTCGGATCCCTACGATCGCGCTACGGGGACGCAGCCCCGGTGAAGAGGCTGTCGAACGACGTCGAACGTCTCGACATCGACATACGCGACTTCGCCGAACATCCTCCGCGCGAGGTCGTCAACGGCCTCGGTCAACGCATCCCGATTCCCGATACGCCGTACGACGACTCGTTGTTCCGCGGAACGGATACGGACGACGAAGGTCTCGGCGGGCTGCACGGCTCGCGGTGAGCACCTCCGAGGCGACGCCGGCGGCGCGCGGTGAGCCGGCCACCGGCGTCCGATCCGAGGGCCGCGCACGGATCACCGCGCGGACGCTGCGGACCGACCGCTGGTGGCAGACACCCGCACTCACCGTCCTCGGTCTCGGTGTGTTCGTGGTGTACGCGACGATCCGTTCGTTCGTGCGCAGCGCCTACTACGTCGAGGACTACCACTACCTCACGCCGTTCTATTCGCCGTGCGTGAGCGCGTCCTGCGTGGACGGCGCCCGCCATTTCGGCACGTGGGTCGGCGAACTCCCGATGTGGATCCCGCTCGCCTTCCTGTCGTTGCCGTTCCTCCTCGGCTTCCGGCTGACCTGCTACTACTACCGCAAGGCCTACTACCGATCGTTCTGGTTGTCGCCGCCCGCGTGTGCGGTCGCCGAACCGCACCGGCACTACACCGGGGAGACGCGGTTCCCGCTGATCCTGCAGAACTCGCACCGCTACTTCTTCTACGCCGGCTTCGTGGTGTCGCTGATCAACACCTACGACGTCGTCCTGTCCTTCCGCGGTCCGAGCGGGTTCGGCATCGGACTCGGCAACCTGATCCTGCTGATCAACGTCGTGCTGCTCTGGGGCTACACGTTGTCATGCCACTCTTGCCGGCACGTCACCGGAGGCAGGCTGCGGCACTTCTCGAAACACCCCGTGCGCTACCGGATCTGGACGTTCGTCTCGAAACTCAACACCAGGCACATGCAGTTCGCGTGGATCACGCTGGGAACCCTGATCCTCACGGACTTCTACATCATGCTCGTGGCGAGCGACACCATCGCCGATCTGCGGTTCATCGGCTGACGCGCACGGCACGACACCGGCCGCACCGGAGGAGGGGGAACACGGATGGTGGATGTCGAACGGCACAAGGTCGACGTCGTCGTGATCGGAGCAGGCGGCGCCGGGCTACGCGCGGTGATCGAGGCGCGGCAACGCGGCTTCTCCGTCGCCGTGGTGTGCAAGTCGCTGTTCGGCAAGGCCCACACCGTGATGGCCGAGGGCGGATGTGCCGCCGCGATGGGCAATGCCAACCCCCGCGACTCCTGGCAGGTGCACTTCCAGGACACGATGCGCGGCGGCAAGTTCCTCAACAACTGGCGGATGGCCGAACTGCACGCCCGCGAGGCCCCCGACCGCGTGTGGGAGCTGGAGACCTACGGAGCGCTGTTCGACCGCACCCCCGACGGACGGATCAGCCAGCGCAACTTCGGCGGCCACACCTATCCGCGACTCGCCCACGTCGGCGACCGCACCGGACTCGAACTCATCCGCACGATGCAGCAGAAGATCGTGTCGCTGCAGCAGGAGGACCACGCCGAGCACGGCGACTACGAGGCCCGGGTGCGGGTCTTCGCCGAATGCACCATCACCGAACTGCTGAAGGACGACGAGGGACGCATCGCCGGTGCGTTCGGATACTGGCGCGAGACCGGGCGTTTCGTGTTGTTCGAGGCGCCCGCGGTCGTCATCGCCACCGGTGGTATCGGCAAGTCGTGGAAGGTCACGTCGAACTCGTGGGAGTACACGGGCGACGGTCACGCCCTCGCCCTGCGTGCCGGCGCCACCCTGATCAACATGGAGTTCGTCCAGTTCCACCCGACAGGGATGATCTGGCCGCCGAGCGTGAAGGGCATCCTCGTCACCGAGGGTGTGCGAGGCGACGGCGGAGTGCTGAAGAACTCCGAGGGGGAGCGGTTCATGTTCTCCTATATCCCGCCGGTGTTCAAAGGCCAGTACGCGGAGACAGAGGAGGAGGCCGACCGCTGGTACGAGGACCAGGAGAACAATCGCCGCACGCCCGACCTGCTCCCGCGCGACGAGGTCGCCCGCGCCATCAACTCCGAGGTCAAGGACGGCCGGGGGACTCCGCACGGCGGAGTCTTCCTCGACATCGCCTCGCGGATGCCGGCCGACGAGATCATGCGCCGCCTGCCGTCGATGCATCACCAGTTCAAGGAACTCGCCGACGTCGACATCACCGCCGAGGCCATGGAGGTCGGCCCGACCTGCCACTACGTGATGGGCGGCATCGAGGTCGACCCCGACACCGCCGCTGCGGCAGTCCCGGGGCTGTTCGCCGCCGGGGAATGTTCCGGTGGCATGCACGGATCGAACCGGCTGGGCGGGAATTCGCTGTCCGATCTGCTGGTCTTCGGTCGCCGGGCAGGTCTCGGCGCCGCAGACTACGTGCAGAGCCTCACCTCGCGGCCGATCGTCGGCGACGCCGACATCGACGCCGCCGCCCGTGCGGCGCTCTCGCCCTTCGATCCGGCCGACACCGATCGCGCCGAGAACCCGTACACCCTGCACACCGACCTGCAGCAGGTCATGCAGGATCTCGTGGGCATCATCCGGCGCGCGGACGAGATCGAACGTGCCCTGCGCGAACTCGACACCCTGCGCACACGGATCCGCAACGTCGCGGTGGAGGGCCACCGCCAGTTCAACCCGGGCTGGCATCTCGCCCTGGACCTGCGGAACATGCTCCTCGTATGCGAGTGCGTCGCGCGGGGGTCAAGCCCCTGGTAGTGGTGTAACTCGTTTTTGATCCTTCGTTGGTGGTCAGGCGGGTAGTTGCATCAGTTCATCGGTGCTCACCTCCGTCGCCTGGCTGGTGTCGGTGTTGGTGGTCAGGGTGAGCCGGCAGCGGCTGAGCACTTCTAGGCCGAGGTATCGGCGGCCTTCGGCCCATTCGTCGGTCTGCTCGGCCAGGACGGCGCCGATGAGGCGGACGATGGCATCCCGGTTGGGGAAGATGCCCACGACGTCGGTGCGGCGGCGGATCTCGCGGTTGAGCCGCTCGGTTATCCGGCCCTCAGGGATGAGATCAACCCTGATCTCACATCGAATCAGCGATCGAGACGCTGCAAGTGGTCGGTCAACGCCTCAGCGACACGATGATGCCGGGCAGCTTCATCGGGCCATCCACGGTCACGAGCATCGACCTCGAGAGCCTGGATGTCGGTGCGTTGCGCCTCGAGCGCGCCGCGGAACTCAGGTCCGGTGACGAAGTTGTCGCAGGTCTCGCAGATGTTGGCATAGGGACACGCACCCGCGCTCTCGTGACGGGAACAGTAACCGTGGGCAACACGCGTTTTGAGCATCTCACTGCCGAGCCAACTCACCGCGTCGGGGACGATCGGTTTGCCGACCGGAGTGAGCGTGAACCGCCGCCGCATCTTGCCCATCGCCTGGTCATAGGCATCCCGCAACGTCGGTGAAGCCAAAGTGGCGTAACGCAAAGTCATCTGCGGAGTGACATGCCCGAGCAACGCCATCAACGCCTGCAGGCTCATCCCGGCGTTGGCGAGTTCGGTGGCCCAAGTATGCCGCAGCTGATGCGGGGTCACCACCAACGGCGCACCCCCGGCCCCACGCAGTCCGCAAGCCTCGACGGCAGCGAGCAGACCGTTGCGCAGCCGGGTCTGGCTGAGACGGCGGCCGTGTGCGACGAACAGGAAATCGGTCAACTCTCCGGTGCGGGGATGCGGCAATGGCCGACAGATACCACGCCCGCCGGTCCACTCGTCCAACGCGGCGATAGTGGTCGCCGAGAGCGGGACCATGCGTTCGGTGGCGAGCTTGCCCAACGGAACCTTGAGCCAGGTCCCGGCCGGGCCGTAATCGATGACGCTGCCGAGCTCGAGATCCAGTAGCTCCCCGACCCGCAGACCGGCTCCGCGCAGCACCGTCAACCCGATACGAGCGAACGAATCATCCAGCTGGGAAACCGCATTCATCACCGCAGCATCGATGTCGGGCGGCAATGCCCGCGGAAGCGGTTGGTCGAGTTTCGGGACGTCGGCGGCGAAGACCAGACGGCGCGGTGGGGCCTGCTCCCAGCCCCATTCGGTGATGTCCTCGAGCAGGTTGCGCACGCTCAGTACCGTCGATTGGATCACGGCCTTGGAGATGATGCGCCCGGCCCCGGCAGCGGCGCGTTGCCCACGCCAGGTGCGGGTGCGATTCCAGACGAGGAAGCCCTCGATGTGACTGCGGTCGAGATCCTCGAGGGAGGTGACCTCGGGATGGTTGGTGGTGAGGTAGTCCGCGAACGGCAGCAGGTCGTTGATCAGCGATTCGGCCGATTTCGGGCGGAGCACCGATGCCCGGACGGTGACGTAACGCAACAGGGCCTCGCGGATCGGATCGGCCATCGGGGCGTCGGCGAAGCGTTGGGCGTAGGTGCGGGCCCACGGTCGGCGCCGTGGTGGGGTGTCGACGATGCGGGCCTGAAACAGCATTTGTCGCAGTCCCGCGATACGGTTGCGGTAGGCGCGTTTCGATGTATCCGGGATTGACTGTGTGGCAGCCAATGCGGCGTCGAACTCGCCGACGGTCTCGGCGCTCACACCGCTGACGGAACCGCCGTGCCAGGCGAGCAGCACCGCCAGGCACTCGCCGAGGACGGTCTCGACCCATTGCGGTGTCCACCCCAAAACCAGGCCGGCGGCCCGGACCGCGGCGAACCCGTCCGGGTCGCGGTCCTCGACGGCCCGGCCGAGTCCGGTGAGGTTCTTGACGGCCGCGAGTTCGAGGTCGAGCCGCAGGTTGCCGCGTCCGATGAGGTGACACAGCAGTGGCCAGGCCCCGGTGCGGCGTAGTTCGGCCAGCCGGTCGGCAGCGGGTCGGGTCATCCAGTCCCGCAAGTCCGGATGCGTGGTGAGGAAGGTGGTCGCGATGAGGGTGCGAGCGCGCACCGACCTGTCGCTGAGCCCGAGGCTGGCGACGTGCTCGAGGTAGTCGGTGAGCACCGCACCCGGTCCGGCCGGCAGGACGACCGTCGCAACCACCGCGGTGCTCATTGTCGTGTTCCGGCGAGACTGGCGCGGGCCGCGCCGTATTCGGCGGCGAGCTGCTCGACCGACAAATGCACATATTCGGCAGTGGTGTCCGGAGACACATGCCCCATCAATTCTCGCAGCACCATCAGATCGATTCCGGCGGCAGCGAGTTCGGTGCCGTAGGTGTGGCGCAATCGGTGCGGACGCACCCTCGTCGCACCGGAGAGGTCCCGGTGCCGCCGGAACAGCGACCGCAGTCCCGCCTCGGTCACCGGCGCCCCCGCGGTGGGGCCGCGCAGCACCACGAAACACTCCTCGGTCGCCAACCCCGGTGGCCGTTCGAGGCGCAGATAGGCCGACAGTTCGGTGAAGAACACCGCATCGACCGGCACCACCCGTTCCTTGCAGCCTTTGCCGAGCACCCGGAGTCGTCGCTGGCCGAAATCGACGTCTGCCAACCGCAGGGATCGCACCTCGGCGTTGCGCAGCCCGCCGAACAGCATCGCCCACAACATCGCTCGATCCCGATGGGTGCGCAGCGACGCCGCAAACTGCTCGATCGCGTCGGCGTCGAGGGACTCGGGCAGTAGCCGCGGTTGGCGTACCAGCCTGCCTCCGGCTCGGGGTCGGCCCGGCCCGAGGTGTCCGAGCAGTCCTCGCGCTGGTGGTCGCAGTCCCTGTCCGCGCCGCGGTGAGGGCACCGGATTTTCGGTGCGTATCCCGGTCATCACCAGGTATTCGAACAATGCGCGTATCGCCGCGACTCGTCGGTTGATCGTCGATGCCGCAGTGCCCCGATCACCTCGTGTCGCCATGCCTGGGCGGGGTTTGCGGTGCACGTTCTGCCAGTCGACCCACTCGAACACCGTCACCGGCGTCACCGCAGCCACCGTGAGGTCGCGATCGAGCAGGAATCGGGCCAGATTGAGCACGTCGAACGCATATGCCCGCACCGTTGCCGAACTGAATCCGCGTCCGGCCAGATGCGTCAGGAACGCGTTTGCTGCTGCGCATCCTTCCCATTGGCCGTCGATCACATGCCCGTTGCTGCTGATGCGCACCCGAACGGTCATTGTCCGCCGCCTTTCGATCGGAGCCGACACCGCCAGCATGCGCCTCAACCGGTCGTCGGCTCAGGACCTCACGCTGCAACCGTGATCGTGTCGTGGGAGGGCCGGTTAACCGATATGGGGTTGTTGGACCAGATCTGTCGCCACACGTCGTCGGGAAATGCGGTGAAGGCGAGCAGGTCTTCGCGGGCGTCGCCGAGGTGGTCGGCGACCTCGGGCAGCCGGTGCTCGGCGTACTCCAGCAGCCGGTCGAATTGCGCGTTGACCGCCTCCGCGGTGGGCTGGTCGTAGACGCTGTGCAGCATCGCCTTCACGGCCGGCCACATGGACTTGGGGCACACGGCCATGAGGTTCGCCGAGTAGTGGGTGCGGCAGCGTTGCCACGCGGCGCCGGGCAGGTTCGCCGCGATCGCCTCGATGAGCCCGGCGTGGGCATCGGAGGTCACCAGCCGCACCCCGCCCAGGCCGCGGGCAACCAGGTCGGCGAAGAAGGTGTTCCACGAGGCCGTGGTCTCACTGGTGGCGACCTGTATGCCCAGCACCTCGCGGTGGCCGTCGCCGTTGACGCCGGTGGCCAGCAGCACGGAAGCCTTGACGACCTGCTTGTTCTCGCGGACCTTGATCGTCAACGCATCGGCGGTGACGAAGGTGAACGGCCCGGCCTCGTCCAGGCGGCGGTGCCGGAACGCGGCGACCTGCTCGTCCAGGTCCTGGGCCATGCGTGAGACCTGCGACTTGGACAGCGAGTCGATACCCAGGGTCTTGACCAGCTTGTCCATCCGGCGGGTAGACACCCCGGCCAGATAGCAGTCGGCTACGACGGTGATCAGCGCGGACTCGGCTCGCTTGCGGCGCTCGAGCAGCCACTCGGGGAAGTAGCTGCCCGAGCGCAGCTTCGGGACGGCGACGTCGACGGTGCCGACCCGGGTATCCAGGGGCCGGTGGCGGTAGCCGTTGCGGTGGTTGGTGCGCTGTTCCGAGCGGGCGTTCCACTCGGCGCCGCACACGGCGTCGGCATCGGCGGAGAGCAATGCGTTGATCATGGTCTGCAGTAGCTCGCGCATCAGATCCGGCGACGCGTCGGCGAGGGCTTGGCCAAGCAGGCCTGCAGGGTCGACAATATGAGGTGCGGTCATCGTGATGACTCCGTTCGAGGATTCGGTAGAAGGTTGACTCGAAGGATCACACGGTGGCCGCTCTACACCCGTGCACAACACGGAATCGCAGACGATCTCGGCCACCGAGTTACACCACTCTATGGGGCACTACTCGCGCGGGCCGCGTTGCAGCGCACCGAGAGCCGCGGGGGACATACCCGCGACGACCACCCGTCGATGGACTCCGAATGGCGTCGCACTCTGCTCGCCTGTCGCCTGGACGGCGGCGACCCGTTCGTCCCCGACGTGACGGTCACCGCCGAACGGCAGCAACCGATGCGTCCCGACCTGCTGGAGCTGTTCGACATCGACGAACTCGGGAAGTACTACACCGACGAGGAACTCGCGGATCATCCCGGACGGAGGGGTTGAGATGGGATACCAGGCGGCGTTCAGGATCTGGCGGGGCGACGCCGACGGCGGGGAACTGCGGGACTACACCGTCGAGGTCAACGAAGGGGAGGTCGTCCTCGACATCCTGCACCGTCTGCAGGCCACCCAGGCACCGGATCTCGCCGTGCGCTGGAACTGCAAGGCGGGCAAGTGCGGATCGTGTTCGGCGGAAGTCGACGGTCGCCCGCGCCTGACGTGCATGACCCGCATGTCGCTGTTCGATCCCGACGCGACGATCACCGTGACCCCGATGCGCACCTTCCCGATCATCCGAGATCTCGTCACCGATGTCTCGTTCAACTACCGCAAGGCACGCGAGATACCGGCTTTCGCGCCGCCTCCTGATCTGGCGCCGGGGGAGTACCGGATGCAGCAGGTCGACGTGCAGCGCTCCCAGGAGTTCCGCAAGTGCATCGAATGCTATCTGTGCCAGAACGTCTGCCATGTGGTGCGCGACCACGAGGAGAACAAGGAGGTCTTCGCCGGTCCCCGCTATCTCATGCGCATCGCGGAACTCGAGATGCACCCGCTCGACGTCGCCGACCGGCGCGACGTCGCGCAGGACGAGCACGGCCTGGGTATGTGCAACATCACCAAGTGCTGCACCGAGGTGTGCCCGGAGAACATCCACATCACCGACAACGCGCTGATCCCGATGAAGGAACGCGTCGCCGGCCGCCGCTACGACCCGATCGTGTGGCTCGGCAACAAGCTGTTCCGGCGCTGAGCAGGGAGCAGGGACCGGGCCGGACGCAGGGACCGGCTCAGTTCACGCGTTCGGCGACCAGCGGAACCAGCTCGTCGAGCGCGAACGGCACCGACAGCACCGAGTTCGTCGAGAACGCCGCGGAGATGTCGGAATCGCTGTCGAGCACGAGGAACCGGCCGTCGCGCACCGCCGGGATCTGCTGGAAGACCGGATTGTCGGTCACCTCGGCGGCCGGCACGTAGATCGGCAGCACGATCAGCAGGTCGGAGTCGAGCATGCCCAGGTTCTCGTCGGAGACGGTGATGAAGAAATCGTCCGTCGCCGCGGCCTGCACCTGCGGATTGTTCACGAAGCCGAGCTCGGTCATGAAGTCGACGCGCGAGTCGCCGACGACGTAGGCGCCCCACCCCTCCGACGTGTAGGAGGCGACGGTGACGGTCTTGCCCGCGAACTCGGGATTGTCGGCGGCGGCCTGCGCGAAATCCGCGTCGATCTGCGACAGCAGTTCGGCACCCTTGTCCGGGACACCGAGCGCCGCTGCCACGGTGGCCACCTGGTCGTCGAGCGACGTGAGGTAGGCGTCGCTGCCTTCCGGGCCGCCGACGGTCGGGGCGATCCCCGACAGCGTCTCGTAGCGGGCCGGCTCACCGGAACTCTTGGTGTCGAGGATCAGATCGGGCTCCTGCGCCGCGAGCATCTCGAAGGACGGCTCGATCGTGCCGATGAGCTCCGGCGGCGAGTCGTACAGCCCCTGCGCCCACGGCCCCACGCCGTCGCCGCCGAAGACGAGCCAGTCACTCGCCGCCACCGGCTGAACGCCGAGTGCCAGCGCAGTTTCGGCGTCGCCCCAGCCCAGAGCCGCGACGCGTTCGGGGGCGGACTCGATGGTGACCTCCCCGAACTTCGTGTCGACCGTGACGGGGAAGGCGCCGTCGGCCGGTGCCGAACCGGAGTCGGACTCCGTGTCGGACGATCCGCACGCGGTCAGCACGATCGCGGTGGCCGTGAACAGAGCGGCGGAACGGAGCAACGCAGCGGATCGGCGTGTCATGACGGGCCTCGAGTCTGTCGAACAACAAGTGAGGCGATCCTAACCCGGCGGGGTGACCGAAGGTGAAAACCCGCCGGAAACCGCGCAGGGCAGCCGCTCGAGCGCGCACTATGTGTCCGTGACCCGACCTGACGACGGTCGGCCGGCACGGGCGAAACCGGTGCTGGCCTCCTTGATCCTCGTCGCCGCCGTGGCGAATTCGAACCTCGCCGTCGCGAACGTGGCACTGCCCGACATCGGGAAGGCGTTCGACGCGAGCCAGACCCAGCTCAACCTCGTCGCAGTCGGCTATTCCGTCGGTCTCGCCGCGTCCGTGCTCTACCTCGGTGCCGTCGGCGACCGTTACGGACGCAAGACGATGCTGCTGCTCGGCATGGCGTTGTCGGTTCCCGCCTCGGCGGTCGCCGGGTTCGCGCCGAGCACCGAGGTGCTGTTCGCGGCGCGGGTGCTCGGCGGTCTCTCCGCCGGTCTGGCGTTCCCCACCACCTTGGCCCTGATCACTGCACTGTGGTCGGGCGCAGCCCGCACGCGCGCGATCGCGTTGTGGTCGTCGATCGGTGGTGGCCTGACCGCGCTCGGCCCGCTCGTCGCCGGCACCCTGCTCGAACAGTTCTTCTGGGGTTCGGTTTTCCTGGTGACGATTCCGCTCGCGCTGATCGCTTTCGCCCTGACCTGGATATTCGTGCCCAGCCACGTCAACGAATCGACCGATCCGGTCGATCATCTCGGCGGTGTGGTCTCGATCGTGTTGGTCGGCTCGCTCGTCCTCGGCATCAACTTCGTGCCCGTCGACGGGATGGAGACCATCGCGGTGTCCGCTCTCGTGATCGCTCTCGTCGCGGTGATCCTCTTCGTCATGCGCCAGCTGCGAGCGGCGAACCCCCTGTTCGACCTGCGGGTCGCCCGGCGTCGCGTGTTCTGGGTCGCGGCCGTCGCGGGCATCATCGTGTTCGGCACCCTGATGGGCACGATGTACATCAGTCAGCAGTACCTGCAGAACGTGCTCGGCTACTCGACTCTCGCAGCTGGATCGGCGGCGCTGCCCGCCGCTTTCGTGATGGTGCTGGTGGCGCCGCAGTCGGCGAAACTCGTCGGATCGCGCGGCTCCCGTTTCACGCTGCTGTCCGGTTACGTGGCGATCGTGGCCGGACTCGTCGTCGCACTGATGCTCTGGGACGAGGACGCGCATTACTGGGTGATCGCCCTCGGATACATGTGTCTCGGAGCCGGTGTCGGTCTCGCCGGTACCCCGGCCTCGCATTCGCTCACCGGCTCGGTGCCGGTCGCCCGTGCCGGGATGGCCTCCGGCACGGCCGATCTGCAACGCGATCTCGGTGGCGCGATCGTCCAGTCGATCCTCGGCGCCCTGCTCACCGCCGGATACTCGGCCTCCCTCGCCGCGACGATCGCGGCGAGTCCTCAGGCCACGGCCGTCGACGAGCAGACCGAGACCGCACTGGAGAAGTCGTTCGCGGGTGCCGTCGGGATCGCCGAGCACTATCCGCAGTACGCGCAGCAGATCATCGAGGCCGCGCGGTCGGCCTTCCTCGACGGCGACACCCGCGCCTACACGGCCGCGATCGCGATAGTGCTGGTCGGAGCGGCGCTGGTGGCCCTTGCGTTCCCCTCACGCTCGGCCGAGATCGCGCTGCTCGAACGGTACGCCGAGGAGGACGGTGACGCGGCGGTCGACTCGTCGGAAAAACCGGCCCACTGAACCCGGATCCTCACGCAGTTCGGGTCGGTCAGGCGGTCAGAACGACTGCGACCAGCGTCCGACGTCACCCCGCTCGAGCGCGACGGCGAGCAGTTCCGGGAAACGGTCGGGCGTGCACGCGAAGGCAGGAACTCCGAGTTCGGCGAGTGCCGCCGCGTTGTCGCGGTCGAAGGACGGCGCCCCGTCGTCGGACAGAGCCAGCAACACCACGACCTGCACACCCGCGGCGAGCATCTCCCGGATGCGCGAGAGCATCTCGGCGCGGATGCCGCCCTCGTACAGATCCGAGATGAGCACGAACAGCGAATCGGCCGGGCGCGTGATCAGCGACCTGCTGTAGGCGATCGCCCGATTGATGTCGGTGCCGCCGCCGAGCTGGGTGCCGAACAGCACGTCCACCGGGTCGGCGAGCTTGTCGGTCAGGTCCACCACCGCGGTGTCGAAGACGACCAACGAGGTGCGCAGTGCCCGCATCGACGCCAGGACCGCCGCGAACACCGACGCGTACACCACGCTCGACGCCATCGACCCGGACTGGTCCACCGCGAGCACCACGTCGCGTTTCACCGCCTGGGAGCGGCGCCCGTAGCCCACCAGCTTCTCGGGCACCACCGTGCGATGCTCCGGCAGGTAGTGGGCCAGGTTCGCGCGGATCGTGCGATCCCAGTCGATGTCGCGGAGTTTCGGGTTCGACGTCCGCGACGACCGGTCGAGCGCACCCGTGACGGCGGCACGGGTGTGCTGCGCGATGCGAGCCTCGATCTCGCGCACGACCTTCTCGACGACCGTCCGTGCCGTCGCCTTGGTGGTCTCCGGCATCACGCGGTTCAGGCTCAGCAACGTGCCCACGAGATGCACGTCCGGTTCGACGGCCTCGAGCATCTCGGGTTCGAGGAGCAGCCGGGTCAACCCGAGCCGATCCACCGCGTCGCGCTGCATCACCTGGACGACGGATGTCGGGAAGTAGGTGCGGATGTCGCCGAGCCAGCGCGCCACCCGGGGCGCGGACGCGCCGAGACCTGCGGTGCGCGGTGCGGTGCCGTCGCCGGGCGCGGTGTCGTACAGCGCGGCGAGCGCGGCGTCCATGGCGCTGTCGTCGGCCGAGGACAGGGAGCCCGTCGAGTCCTCGGCGGCCTCGCCGAGTGCGAGCCGCCAGCGGCGCAAACGTTCGGTGTCTCCGGATTCGGTTGTCATGCCGACACTCCCAGGATCGACGCGGTGGCGGTCAGGGCGATCCGGCCGCGATCCACGGCGGGCGGTGCCTCCGTGCGGCGGGTGCGTTCGCCCCGCACCGTCTGCCCGAGCAGGCGTCGCTCACCGAAGGCGAACGACCCGAAGGTGCGCCGGAGGACGGGCAGGACGTCGACGAAATCGTCGTCGGTGAGACCGCTGATCCACTCGTCGACGAGATCGAACAGTGCGCTGTCGTGGACGAGCAGGAGTCCGCCCCCGCCGAGGAACCCGTCGATCCAGCGCGCCTTCGCGGGTGCCGATGACCCCACCGACAACGCTCGCGCGACCCGCACGGACGCCTCGTACTCGCCGAGTCGGCCGGTGTCGCGCAGCATCCGGGTGGTGCGGCCGACGAGCAGACCGTCGATGTCGTCACGCTCGCTCACCGACGTCAGTGTGTCGAGCCATCGGACGGTCGCGGTCGGGTCCTCACGCAGCGCGAGAGCGAGATGCACGTCGTCGATCGCGGTGCGCAGTGCATCGGCGGCGTCGTGGTCGAGACCGGTGACCGCCGCCGGGAGACCGGCGCACACACGCGCGAGCAGGGCGTCGCAGACATGTTCCAGGGAGGACAGATCGGTGCCCCGCACATCGCCGTAACGGACGGTGCGCACGAGGGTCGGCAGGGCGCTCATCAGGTGCAGCACATCGTGATCGAGTGCAGCCGCCGCGTCGATCGCCGTCACCAGCGACGGGATCGTGGTCCGCAGGTCGGCGAGCAACGCCCGTTCGAGCAGTTCGGTGAGGTCGGCGAGCGCGATCCCGGAACGAGTGGCACGGTCGGCCACTGTAACGCCCGCTGCGGATTCCACCGTCGTGCCCCACCGCGACGCCTCGACGATCGCCACCGACAACTCCGGTTCCCACCGCAGCGTCCAGGTCTCGCGGAAGGTGCCGGTCGAGCGCACCTCGCTCTCCGCCGGTCTACCCCAGTCGATACCGAGCAGCGCCAGGCGGTGCAGCAGTCGCGACCGGGCGACGTCGATCTCCCGGCGCAGGTCCAGATCGAGATGCCTGGCTTCGGCGGACCGCTTGAGACGCAACGACTTCGCATTCCGCTGCAGGTCGGTGTCGAGCGGGACGGTGGGGGTGTCCTCGGAGACGGAACCGAGTGCCTCACCGACGACGAGCCGGCGGGAGACGAGACCGAGCAGGACGGCGTCGCCGTCGCACAGCACCGACCGCGTCGCCTCGACGACCTCGTCGAGTCCGGCCCCCGCGCGACCGCGCAACGCCGCGAGCGTGTCGGCGAGACGTGTCGCCTCGATGATGTGGGCGCTCGAGACGGGTAGATCCTCCTCGCGCAGGACACGGGCCACGCGGGTGAACCAGCGCGCGGTCGTGTCCGCGGGCTGGGTGAACAGGTGGTGGTACCAGCCGGGTGAGGTGATGCCGGCGCCGTAGCCCGACGACAGCGACAACCGGGAGTGGCTCCACGGCACCCACGTGAGGGTGGTCTTGACCTTGGGCATGCCCTTGAGCAGGCGCGCGTCGGGCGCTGCCGGTCCGAGCCGGCCGGTCAGTGCGGGTGCGTGCATCGCTCCGCACACCACGGCGATCGCGCGGGCCCCGGCCTTGACCGTCGCGCGCAGCACCTGCCGCATGTGCGCCTCGCGTCGCGCGGTGTGGTCGTCGATCCCGACGTCCTCGCGCAGCGCGCGCATCGCGTCCGTGATCTCGTCGAAGGCCTGTGCGGTGCCGTGCTCTACCACCGCGTCCCACCACTGCTCGAAGTCGGAGTATCCGCCGGCGCGGGCGAGTATGCCGAGCAGGTTGTCGGTCGCGCGGTCGCCGACCTCGCGCTCCGCGCCGAGCGACATCGACGCCGGAAGGTCGCAGAACCGCACGTCGGCATCGTGCAGGTACGCCCAGCGCAGGGCCTGCCATTCGGGGGTGAAGGCCGCGAACGGCCAGAACGCCGCCCGCGCCGGTTCGTCGCGTGCGTAGGCCAGCAATGCCACCGGCGGCACCATGTCGTCGGCCACGGTGAGCGGGAGCACCGGATCGGCGTCCGACGGACCCTCGATGAGGACGGTGTCGGGTTCGAACTCCGCGAGTGCCTGCAGGACCGCACGCGCCGAACCCGGCCCGTGGTGCCGGATCCCGAAGACCCGGATCTCCGCGGGCGCATCCGCGCGGTCGAAGAGAGCGTCGGTCACCCGGTGATCTCCCGGCACGCCCGGTAGAAGTCGGTCCAGTCGCCGCGTTCTCGGACGACGGCCTCGAGATATTCGTTCCAGACCACCCGATCGGAGACAGGGTCCTTGACCACCGACCCCAGGATTCCGGCCGCAACGTCGGAGGGCCGAAGCACCCCGTCACCGAAGTGCGCCGACAACGCCAGGCCGCCCGTGACCACCGAGATCGCCTCGGCGGTGGACAGCGTGCCCGACGGGGACTTCAGCTTGGTCCGGCCGTCGGTGGTGACGCCGCTGCGCAACTCCCGGAACACCGTGACGACGCGGCGGATCTCCTCCGCGGCCGCAGGCACGGTGGGAAGTTCGAGTGCGGTGCCGAGCTGTTCGACGCGGCGGGTGACGATCGCGACCTCGTCCTCCTCGCTCGCCGGCAACGGCAACACGACGGTGTTGAACCGTCGACGCAGCGCGGACGACAGGTCGTTGACCCCGCGGTCGCGGTCGTTGGCGGTGGCGATGACGTTGAACCCCTTCGTCGCCTGCACCTCGATGCCGAGTTCGGGGACGGGAAGCGTCTTCTCCGACAGGACGGTGATCAGCGCATCCTGCACGTCGGCGGGGATGCGGGTGAGTTCCTCGATCCGTGCCACGGCGCCGTCGCGCATCGCGGTCATGACCGGGGAGGCGACCAGCGCGTCGGCGCTCGGCCCTTCGGCGAGCAACCGCGCGTAGTTCCAGCCGTACCGCACCGACTCCTCGGTCGTACCCGCCGTTCCCTGCACGAGCCGGGTCGACGAACCGCTGATCGCGGCGGCGAGATGCTCCGACACCCAGGTCTTCGCGGTACCCGGCACACCGAGCAGCAACAGTGCCCGGTCGGTCGCCAGGGTCGCCACGGCAACCTCGATCAACCGGCGCGGACCGACGTACTTCGGGGTGATCACGGTGCCGTCGGGCAGTTCGCCGCCGAGCAGATAGGTCACCACCGCCCACGGGGACAGTTGCCACGACGGCGGGCGCAGCCGGTCGTCGAGTCGCGCGAGCGCCGCGAGTTCGTGCGCGTACTGCTGCTCGGCGTGTGGGCGCAGCAGGTCGGTGCCGGACCCGGCGGTCTCGGACGTGCCCGTCTCGGGCATCGCGGCCTCGTCGGTGCCGACAACTGCAGGGGTCGACTCGAAGTCGGTCAACTCAGCTCCTCGTGGATCGTCTTGCGGAGGGTCAGGGTGTCGGCTGCGCTCGCGAACAGGTGCAGGCGACCGAGATCGTCGGTGCGGTTCGCGGCGTCGGCCAGCAGATCGGCCAGCTCGAACGGTGCCCGGTGGGCGAGCAGCGTCAGGACGTCGCGCACCAGACGGGTGGTCGTCAGCTTCGTGTACAGCGCGGTGAGCACCTTCTCGGCGACATCGCGCGGCCACGGCGCCGGGAGCGCGGCGAGCAACGCGTCGTCGAGAACCGCGGGCGGCGACGCCTCGCGCAGGTGCGTGAGCAGGATGTCGCGAGGTACGACCCGGGCGACCGATGTGTCGCCGGTGCCGTCGCGTCGCAGCAACGCCGCGGCCCATCCGCTGTCGCGTTGCCGGACCGCCGCGCGGCCCCACGCGTCCGTCAGTGCCGTGCGGAGGGCGTCGTCGACGTCGAACTCCGGCAGCACCCCGTCTCCGACGTGCTCGCGCCACACCGACAGCGGAGCGGCCGCGACTGCCGCCACCAGCAGATCGCGGGCCGGACCGTCGGAGAGACCGTCGCGGAGTGCGCTCTCGTCCGGCCGTTCGGGGACGGCGAGGGTGACGGTCGAGCCGTCGACGAGCAGCCATTGCCGCACTCGTTCGGTCATGCGTCGCGCGAACGCGGAGTCGGGGAGGCGGGGAAGAAGGTCGAGCGCGACGGCGCGAACCTTGCGGCTACGGTCGTCGAGGGCGCGCTCGAGCAGGTCTTCGTCGTGCGGGCCGAGACCGACCGCGAGCAGGGCGACGAGCTCGGCCCGCTGGGCGGCGGTCTGCGCACCCCATGACGCCGAGAGCGTGGCTGTCGCCGCGGCCGGATCGTGCGCGCGGAGCACCTCGAACCATCGGCGTCGCCGGGCGGGCGGACCGACGTGCCAGGGCGTGTCGTCGAGCGGGTCGGGTGGCAGCAGATCGGCCCATTCCGGGTGGCGCGCGGCCACCCAGCGCCCGCGGGCGCCGGTGAGAGCGATCAGCCGGTCGCGGTGCACCGCGTCGGTGGTCGCGACGATCAGCAGGTCGACCACGATGTCGTGCGACGCGCGGAGCCGGGCCGCCACCTCGAACCATTCGTCGAGTAGCGGGGAGCGGACGGCGAGCAGCGCGCGCAGGCGTTCGGCAGCCGCGCCGGGCAGGACGGGACGGTCGTCGTCCGGGGCCGGCGACGGCAGCTCGCGGATCACCGGCACGGTCGCGGCGGTGAGGAAGGTCGCCTCCAGGGCGGCAGCGGCGAGCAGTGTCGCGGCGGGGTCTCCGGCGAGTTCGCCCGCGGCACCGGCCGTGTGCAGCGCGCCGAACTCCGGAGCGGAGCGTGCCGTTCCGAGAAGTGCTGCGGCCGTCAGCGATTCGGGCAAGGCGGTCACCAGGTCATCACCTGTCCTCCGGTGAACAGTGAGACGGGAGTGAGAGCGGTTCCGTCCCAGTCGCCGCAGACCGTCACGGGACGGCCTCCCGCGACGGCGTGCAGCCGCCAGCGGCTGTCGTCGTCACCGGCCAGCGGCAGCGCCCGTCCGGACGGGTCGACGACGTACCAGCCGTCCTCGCTGTCGGTGGGAGTGACCGCGTCGAGCAGGACGGGCCAGGTGCGCAACCACGGATCTGCTCCGCGCATGCGGGCGTACTCGTCCAGTGCAGCGTCGAGTCCGGTGGCGGGCAGGGTCGTGAACGGCTCCGTCTCCCCGTGCTGCCGGCCGAGTACGGCTCGCAGTGGGGCCGCGCCGGGGTAGAAGTGCAGATCGGCGTCGACCAGCGAACCGGGGAAGGGGAGGGGCGTGGCGAAACGCGCTGTGCCGTGAGCGAAGTCGAGCAGGATCGCCCAGCGTCCGCTCGACCTCCCCCGAAGCCACGTCTTGCGGGCGAACATCCGGCTCTCCTCGGTGACGCGCACGGCGAGGACCTGCCAGCGGTCGCGCACAGCCGGTTCGGCGCGGACCTCCTCGCTGCGGGTGCCGAAACCGAGATGGGTCTGCAGCGCACGCAGGAGCGGCCTCGGCAGCTCGTCGCGCTGCCGGTACGCCACGGCCATGAGGTGCAGGCGCGCATACTCTTCGAGCAGCCTGGCGGGCCAATCGGTTTCGTCGTTCACGACGGCGGCCAGAGCGCGCAGTGCCGACGCCGCGCCGGGAGCCTGGGCATCCACCATGCGGGCAGCGATCGCCTCGTAGATGTCGTAGCCGTGATCCACCGCCCCGAGGCCGTGCCGGATGCGGTCGGTGAGCCAGCGGTCGAGGTCGTCGAGTCCTGCCGCGACCCGCTCGGCGCGACGCCGGGCGGTCGCAGGGTCGGGCGCCTTGACCGGCTCGTCCGCCGGTGCGGGAAGTGTGGTGGACGCGATGCGGGCGGCGAGCCATCCGGTCACGAAGTCGGGCGCCTGCGCGGCCGGCACGGCACCCTCGGACCAGCGCACGAGCAGTGACAGGGCGTGCTTGCAGGGCAGCTTCCGGCTCGGGCACGTGCACGTGTAGGCGGGAGCGCTCGGGTCGATCGCCGTGCGGTACGGCGTGGTGCCGCGTCCGCGGCACAGTCCCCACAGGGCGGTGGTGTCGTGACCGGTCTCGAGCCATGCGGAGGCGACGCCGCGCGCAGCCGTCATCGAGGACGGATCGGGCGCGACGGCGTTGATCTGCTGGAGGGTCCAGGGGGCGGTCACGAGCGTCGAAGGTAGGAGACGGGTCCGACAGGAACGGCGGGATCAGGATGTCGCACGGGTCTCCAGACGTGCGCGGATGCCGTCGACGAACAACCGCAGACCGAATTCGAACCGGACGGCGGGGTCGCCGTCGAGCAGGTCGTCGTCGGCCTCGGCCGGCTGTTCGGTCGCGACATCGGGGGAGAGAGGTGCGCGCGTGAGCGCACCGAGTTGCTCGAGTTGCGCGCGGGACTGCTCGTCGACGGTGTGGCCGAGCACGTAGTGCAGCAGCGCGTAGCCGGTCAGTTCGGCGTACGCCCGGGACAGACCCGCACGTTCGGCGGTGGCCACGAAGGCGTCGCGGGCCCGGGAAGTGGTCAGCCGGGAGGCGTAGCTCGAGGCGACGAGTTCGGCGCCGTCGCGATGGGCGAGCAGCGCGGCGCGGAAACGGTGCGCCAGCTCGGAGAGGGCGTCGTCCCAGGCATCGCTCGCGGGCGGCTCGTCGACACCATCGAGGATGCGGTCCGCCATGGCGCCGAGCAGGGTCTGCTTGTTCGGGAAGTGCCAGTACAACGCGCCGGGCTGGACGCCGAGCGACGACGCGAGCTTGCGCATCGTCAGGTCGCCGAGCCCGTACTCGTCGAGGATCGCCATGGCGCCGTCGAGGACGTCGCCGCGTCGCAACTGCACTGCTCTTCTGCTCCCGCTTCTCCTGCTGCCCGCGGCGGTACCGCGCCACCGGGGATCCGAACCGAAGGATTCGTGCCTTTGACACTATCGGACGCTTCGCCCTAACCTGAACGCTGTTCAATTGAACGATGTTCAAGTTCTCGCCACCCCAGGAGACGGCAGTGACCCAGGCGCCCGCCCGCACCGACATCCTCGACATCGCTCGCGACCAGGTGCTCCGTCGCGGCATCGGTTTCGACCGCGACCAGACCCTCGAGGTCCTGCAGCTGCCGGACGATCGCATCGACGACCTGCTGGCGGTCGCCCACGACGTGCGCATGGCGTGGTGCGGACCGGAGGTGGAGGTCGAGGGGATCATCAGCCTCAAGACCGGTGGCTGCCCAGAGGACTGCCACTTCTGCTCGCAGTCCGGCCTGTTCGCCTCCCCGGTGCGGGCCGCCCGGCTCGACATCCCGTCGCTCGTCGAGGCCGCGAAGCAGACCGCCAAGACCGGGGCGACCGAGTTCTGCATCGTCGCGGCCGTACGCGGACCCGACGAACGCCTCCTCGCGCAGGTCGCGGCCGGTATCGAGGCGATCCGCAACGAGGTCGACATCCAGATCGCGTGCTCGCTCGGCATGCTCACCCAGGAACAGGTCGACCGACTCGTCGCGATGGGTGTGCACCGCTACAACCACAACCTCGAGACCGCCCGCTCGCACTTCCCGAATGTCGTCACCACCCACACCTGGGAGGAGCGCTTCGAGACGCTGCGCATGGTCCGCGAGGCGGGTATGGAGGTGTGCTGCGGAGGCATCCTCGGAATGGGTGAAACCGTCGAGCAGCGAGCCGAATTCGCAGCCGACCTCGCGGCGCTCGAACCCGACGAGGTACCGCTGAACTTCCTCAATCCGCGCCCCGGCACCCCTTTCGGCGATCTCGAGGTGCTGCCCGCCACCGAGGCGCTCAAGGCGGTGGCGGCCTTCCGATTGGCGTTGCCGCGCACCATCCTCCGGTTCGCCGGTGGCCGCGAGATCACGCTCGGCGACCTCGGCGCGCAGAAGGGGATCCTCGGCGGGATCAACGCCGTCATCGTCGGCAACTACCTCACCACGCTCGGCCGACCGGCAGAGACCGACCTCGATCTGCTCGGCGAACTCAAGATGCCGATCAAGGCCCTCGGCGAGACGATCTGATGTTCGATCCGTTCACCGGCGAAGCGATCGTCGACGGGACGATCCGAACCCGTTCCACAGCAGTGCAACTCGGGCTCGAACCGCCGCGCTTCTGCGCGCAGTGCGGTCGCCGGATGATCGTCCAGATCGCGCCGGACGGGTGGTGGGCACGGTGCTCGCGCCACGGGACCGTCGACTCGGTGATGAGCGAACAACGCTGACCTACCGTGGCGCGTCTCGGATCGTGCCGGGCCGACTGTGCGACCGATTCGCGAAAGTTACGGCGACCGAACGATGTAACTTCGTGTGCATGCTGAATACTCGACTGCTGCCGTTACGCAACGACCGAGCACAGCTGCGGGCGATGATCGGCGACGACGCGGCCGCCTACGCCGCCGGGACGGCAGATCCACTCGTGCGCCGGTACGCGCACCTGCCCGAACCGGCGTATACGGAAGCGTCCGTCGCAGCGTTGATAGACGGCGAGATTCGGCACGGGCTGGAGCGCGGAGATCTGGCCGTACTGACGATCGCCGATCCGGAGACCGATCGCTTTGCCGGCAGCCTGGTGTTGTTCGACATCGCCGACGAGGAGGCAGAAGTCGGATTCTGGTTGCATCCGCACGGTCGTGGGAAAGGGCTCGCTGCCGATGCACTCGAACTTGCGGCCGAGCTCGCGCGGCGCAGCGGTTTACTTCGCCTGACCGCGCGCACCCTCCCCGAGAACGAAGCATCACAGCGCGTCCTCGAGCGGTGTGGTTACATCCGCGGTGACCGAACCCGGACCGTCACTCCGTCGGGGGCGGAAGCCCTCGCCGTGCACTACTCACGGGATCTCGGATGATGCGTGTTGTCGCTGTCTCCCGGGCGGGGCGAGCACGCGGGCCTCTGCGAGGCTCGGAACGCTACGGGAGCTCACGTTCTTCGGCAGGATAGGTCACGATCCCGTCGGAACCCACCGACGGCGTCGCGCCCCACTGTCCCAGTTCGTGCTGTCGCGGCTTCGCGTTGTTGACGAGATGCACGACGGTCCATCCCCGTGCGGCGAGGGTGTTCGCGATCAACAGTCGGTGACAGCGCCACGGCATCGGCTCGCCGCACATGATCGCGACGTGCCGATGCTCGGCCAGTTCGGTAAGGCGCTCCAATCCGGCCTCGAAGTCGTCGGTGAGGGTGTAATCGGCGTAGTTCTTGAAACTCGCGTTCTTCCAGCCCGCGTTGACGGCCGGATCGATGCCCTTCTGCTTCGGCCGCCTGCCACCGAGTTCGGTGAGGTGCAGATAGCCGATCCCGGCGCTGTCGAGCCAGGAGGGCATCTCGTCGGCGTCGAACTGCGGGCTGCGGCGCGAACCGGGCATCTTCCGCACGTCGACGACGAGTTCGATGTCGGCCGAGGTCAGCGTGTCGAGCAGGACGGACTGCGGACACGTCCAGTGGCCGATGGTCCACAGGACGCGGGTGTCGGCACTCATGCCTCCATCGTGCCATCACGCGTGCGCCAGCCGGCGGCGCAGTTCCCCGGCGCCGTCGCCCTCCAATCGGGACAACCCCGCGCGACGGCCCGAGAGCAGCAGCAGGATCGCGGAGATCGGTCCCCGCACCTCGGGTCCGGAACCGGAGGACCACTCGGCATCGGTTGCGGTGAGACGGAATCCGTCGAGCGGGAGGTCGGCGAAGACACGGGCCTTCCCGGTGCCGCGGGTGGACCACAACCGAGTGGCGCCCGCTGTTGCGGCGTCCGGCGGCATCGGCAGGTCGCGATGCAGGGGTATCGCGATGTCCTGGCCGTGGACGAGCAGATCGACCATCGTCTCGAGCGGGGTGATGCCCACATTGTGCCGGCGGGAGCCGATCATTCCCCGGAGATCGGCGATCAACTCGGCCGTCGGCTGTCGGGCGCGGTGCCGGGAGGACTCACGGATGATCGTGTTCACGCCACCGGGATGACGCAGCGCCATCCGAACGAGGTCGACCACGGTGAGCTGCTGTAGCGTGAGGTGGGCCGCGACGTCGCGCACGGTCCAGCCCTCGCACAGCGACGGCCGGCTCCACTCGTCGTCGGTCAGTTGCTCCAGCAGATCGGCGGTGCGTACGCGCTGCTCGTCGATCGCGTTCCAGATGTCGTCGACGTTCATGGGATCACCCGACCTGTGCTCCGCCCGACACACGATCCACCCATTCTAGATCGCGGATCGTGCCCCACCCGAGGATTCCGGTGCCGGTACGGCGTCCTCCGCGGCACGGCTCACCGACTCCCACTCGAGCCAGGTGGCAATCTTCTCCCGGGTGGCGGCCACGGCCGCATCCAGGACGGCGCTGCCCAGGACGATGCGTCGCGGCGGTCGGTCGGCATCGACGACCTCGAGCAGTGCCCGCGCGGCCAGGGCGGGGTGGCTGTCGATGCTCGTGGACGCGCTCTGCTTTTCGATCTCGGCTCGCAGCGAGTCGTAGTCCGATCGCGGAGCGCTCACCGTCATGGTGGTATAGAGGTCGGTCCAGTAGCCGCCCGGCTCGACGATCGTGACGTCGATGCCGAAATGCGCGGCCTCGAGAGCCAGGGCTTCACTGAGTCCTTCGAGGGCGAACTTGCTCGCGCTGTACAGCCCTGTGCCGGGCCCGCTCAGTACGCCCCCGATGCTCGAGATCTGCACGAGATGCCCGCGCCCTCGGCTCCGGAAGGCCGCCATGGCGGCCTGGCTGACCCACATCGCTCCGAAGAAGTTCGTCTCGAACTGTGCACGCGCCTGCTCCTCGGTGAACTCCTCGACGAATCCGTAGGCCATGGTGCCCGCGTTGTCGACGACGATGTCGAGGCCTCCGAAATGCTCGCGGGCGGTGTCGAAAGCGGCGAACACCGCCGTGCGGTCGGTGACGTCGGCCGGGAGTCGGAGGAGACGTTCCGGATCCCGGGGGAGATCGGCCGATTCGATCGATCGGGAGACGGCCACGACGTTGTCGCCTCTCGACAGCGCCGCACGGGCGAACTCCCTGCCCAGGCCGCGGCTCGCGCCGGTGATCAACCAGGTGCGGGGACGGACGCCGGGGGTGGTGGGGGACGCGGTCGTCGGTTGGGCCTTCAATGCATATCTCCTGAGTGAGACGAGACGGTCCGTCTCGTTCATTCGAGGATGACCCTCCGGAGGGCGCCTGTCAAGACGCAACGTCTCGTCTCGATGAGATATCGTCGTCCCATGCCCCCACGCCCCGAAACCGGACACTCCCGGCGGAACCCCGCCTCGCGGAAAGCGATCCTCGATGCCGCTTTCGGCCTGGTCGCCGAGGTCGGCTACTCGAAACTCGGTATCGAGGCGATCGCCGCCCGGGCCGGCGTGGGAAAGCAGACGATCTATCGCTGGTGGCCGTCGAAGGGAGCCGTGCTCCTCGACGCGTATCTGGCACACACGCAGGGCGATGCCGGAGACGAGGCCGCGCTGCCCGACACCGGCGACCTCCGCGCGGACCTCGTCGCGGTGCTGCAGGCCACCGTGGCGGAGCTGCGTGATCCGACGTTCGCCGTCCCCCTGCGAGCGTTGACCGTGGCGGTACTCGAAGACCCCGAACTCGCAGCGGAATACGAACACCGCCTCGACGCGCCGATGCGGGAGATGAAGAAGGCCAGGCTCCGGGCCGCGCAGAGTGCGGGGCAACTGCCGGACGACCTCGATCTCGATGTCGCCGTGGACATGTTGTTCGCGCCTGTCGCCCAGAAATGGTCGACCGCCGGCGAGCCCCCGTCGGACGGCTATGTCCGCACTCTGGTCGAGACCGTTCTCTCCGGCCTGACGCGTCCGTCCGAGGGCGACCGGTCCGCCGATCTGTAACGTACGACTCCTCTTGTCCGACACACACGTCGGAATCACATGACGATCAGGGGAGGGGCAGCATGGGTTCGGTCGATGTTCTGGAATGGATCCGCGAAGGTTATCTGGCGGGCGACCCGCTGCGCTCGGCGCTGTTCGTCGGGTCGGCCTTCCTGACGATGCCGCTGCAGTTGCTCGAGGTCATCATGGGACGGCCTTTCTGATCTCCTCCGGGAGGTTCACACCGGCGGTCGCAGGGCGGCGAATTCGTCCGTCACGCGCAGCCTGGAATCGGTGAAGCGGTAGAGCGCCGGGGGGCGGCCTCCCGCTTTGCCGGACGGTGCGGTGTTGCCGGTGCGGGTGAGCACGTTCCGGCGCGCCAGCACCCTTTGGAGATTGGTGGCATCCACCTCGTAACCCAATGCAGCGCAATAGATGTCGCGCAGCGTGGACATCGAGAACTCCGCCGGTGCGAGGCCGAATGCGATGTTCGTGTACGACAGCTTCGCGGCAAGGCGCGCATGGGCGTTCGCCACCATCACCCCGTGGTCGAAGGACATCGCGGGAAGGTCCGAGACCGGATGCCAGGCCGTATCGGACGGCAGCTGGGGATCCGAGGTGAGGGGGATCAGACCGAGATAGGTCGACGCGATCGTGCGTGGACCCGGCACCCGATCCGGGTCGGAGAAGACCGACAGCTGTTCGAGATGCGCGACCTTGCGGACGTCGACCTTCTCCGCGAGTTGCCGCCTCGCCGACGTCGTGAGGTCCTCGTCGTTGCGTAGTTGTCCACCGGGGAGCGACCACGTGCCGGCCTGCGGATCGAGGGCCCGTTGCCACAGCAGCACCCCGAGTTCGGGCTCCTCGCGGAGGGCTCCCGAGGCGTCCGGGAAGCGGCGAACCTGGAACACGGCGATGAGCACTTCGTGACGGGTGTTACTATGTGTCATGTTTTCGATCCTAAGTCGAAAACCGCGAATACGGCAATTCCGGTAGAACCCGCCGGGATGACACCCTCGAAGGAGCTAGGCCATGACCACGACCGAGTGGGCGGGACCCGCCGCCATCGTCGACGGCCCCGGCGGATACACGGGCGTCGAGGCGACGCCGGAATGGGCCGAGGAGGTCCGCCGGTTGGCCCGTGAGCGCAACGCCACGCTACTCGCGCACAACTACCAGCTTCCCGCGATCCAGGACGTCGCCGACCACGTCGGCGACTCGCTCGCGCTCTCGCGTATCGCCGCCGAGGCCGAGGAGGACACCATCGTCTTCTGCGGCGTGCACTTCATGGCCGAGACCGCGAAGATCCTCAGCCCGAACAAGACGGTGCTCATCCCCGACGAGCGCGCCGGCTGCTCGCTCGCCGATTCGATCACCGCCGACCAGCTGCGCGAGTGGAAGGCCGACCACCCCGACGCCGTGGTCGTCTCGTACGTCAACACCACCGCCGAGGTCAAAGGCCTGACCGACATCTGCTGCACCTCGTCGAACGCCGTCGACGTCGTCGCGTCCATCGATCCCGACCGCGAGGTGCTGTTCCTGCCCGACCAGTTCCTCGGCGCCCATGTCAAGCGCGTCACCGGTCGCGAGAACATGCACATCTGGGCCGGGGAGTGCCACGTGCACGCCGGCATCAACGGCGACGAGCTCGCCGCGCAGGCCAAGGCGCACCCCGACGCCGACCTGTTCGTCCACCCCGAGTGCGGTTGCGCCACCTCGGCGCTGTATCTCGCCGGGGAGGGCTTCGTGCCCGACGACAAGGTCAGAATCCTGTCCACCGGCGGGATGATCGACGCCGCCCGGGAGACCGGCGCGAAGCAGGTCCTCGTCGCCACCGAGGTCGGCATGCTGCACCAGCTCCGCAAGGCCGCGCCCGGCATCGACTTCCAGGCGGTCAACGACCGGGCGTCGTGCCCCTACATGAAGATGATCACGCCCGCCGCGCTGCTGCGCTGCCTGCAAGAGGGACGCGACGAGGTCCACGTCGCAGCCGACGTCGCCGAGCGGGCCCGCCTGTCGGTGCAGCGCATGATCGCCATCGGCAACCCGGGCAGCGGCGAGTGACCACCGCCATCACGGTCGCGTGGGAGGACCACGCCGACCTGGTGGTCGTCGGGGGTGGCGTCGCCGGTCTCACGGCCGCGCGCGCCGCCTCCCGGCGCGGCGCGCGAGTGCTCACGGTGAGCAAAGGGGGCCCCACCGACACGGCCACCCAGTACGCCCAGGGCGGTATCGCCGTGGTGGCGCCGGTGGGCGACAGCGTCGACGCCCACGTCGCCGACACCCTCGCCGCGGGCGGAGGACTGTGCGACGAGGACGCGGTGCGCTCGATCGTCACCGCCGGCCCCGACGCCGTCACCGCCCTGCGTGACCTCGGAGCGGTGTTCGACACCGCCGGAGACGGCGACATCGCCCGCACCCGCGAGGGTGGGCACAGCACCCGCCGCATCATTCACGCCGGTGGCGACGCGACCGGCGCCGAAGTTCAGCGCGCCCTCGGCGAGGCGGGCTTGCCCGTCCTGTTCGGCGCCGCTGCCGCCCGGGTCCTCACCGACGCGCGGGGTGTCACCGGACTGCTCGTCCTCGACGAGCGCGGGTACGGCGTCGTCCACACCTCGGCCGTGTTGCTCGCGACCGGTGGCCTCGGGCAGCTGTACGCGTGCAGCACGAATCCGCCCGGCGCCACCGCCGACGGCATCGCGCTGGCCCTGGCCGCCGGCGCCGGTGTCGCCGACCTCGAATTCGTCCAGTTCCACCCGACCGTGCTGTTCGCGGAAGGCGGCACCGGACGTCGGCCGCTCATCAGCGAAGCAGTGCGCGGGGAGGGAGCACGATTGGTCGACTCCCGCGGCCGATCGATCACCGAGGGTGTGCATCCGCTCGGCGACCTCGCACCCCGCGACGTCGTCTCGCGGGCCATCGCCGAGCGACTCACTGCACTCGGTGAGGATCACGTGTACCTCGACGCCCGTCACCTCGACGGCTTTGCCACGCGTTTTCCGACCATCACGGCGATGTGTGCCGACGCCGGTCTCGATCCGGCCCGTGATCTGCTGCCGGTCGCTCCCGCCGCGCACTATTCGTGCGGCGGTGTCGTCACCGATGTGCACGGCCGCACCCGCATTCCCGGTCTGTACGCGGCCGGTGAGGTGGCACGTACCGGCCTGCACGGCGCGAACCGGCTCGCCTCCAACAGCCTTCTCGAAGGGCTCGTCCTCGGCGAGCGCGCGGGGATGGCCGCGGCGATCGAACGGGCCGGAACGCGTGTCGAGACCGACGGCATTCCCGCCGTCGCCCCGCCCGTCTGTGACCGGACGGTGCTGCAGCAGCTCATGACCCGGCACGCGCTGGTCGTGCGCGACGCGAACGGACTGGCCGCTGCCGCAGTCGAACTCGACAGGATGAGCGTCGCTGCAAGCTGTACCGACGCCGATCGGCTCGAGGACTCGGCCCTCACCGTCACCGCGCGGGCCCTGCTGCTCGCGGCGCAGCGCCGCACCGAATCGCGGGGATGCCACACCCGCAGCGACCGTCCGGACACCGACCCGACGCAGGCACGCAGCCTCGAACTGCGCATCGACGATGACGGCGAGTTGTCCTTCACCACACCGGAACTGACAGGAGTCAACTGAGATGACCACCGCCCTGCCCGACGGACTCGACCTCGCCGAGACCCGCGAGCTGGTCCGGAAGGCGCTCGACGAGGACCTGCGCTACGGACCGGACGTCACCACCGACGCCACCGTGCCCGCCGACGCTGTCGCCACCGCCTCGGTGGTCGCGCGGCAGGCCGGCACCCTCGCCGGTCTGGACGTCGGTCTGCTCGTCCTCGACGAGGTCATCGGTGCCGATCATTACGGCGTGCTCGATCGCAGGTCCGACGGGGAGCGGGTGCTGCCCGGCGATTCGGTCCTGACCGTCGAGGCGCCGACCCGCGGCCTGCTCACCGCCGAGCGCACGATGCTCAATCTCCTGTGTCACCTGTCGGGCATCGCGACGGCGACCTCGCACTGGGTCGATGCGGTGACGGGCACCGAGGCGAAGATCCGCGACAGCCGCAAGACACTGCCGGGAATGCGCGCGCTGCAGAAGTACGCCGTGCGGAGGGGTGGCGGCGTCAACCACCGCATGGGGCTCGGCGACGAGGCGCTGATCAAGGACAACCATGTCGCGGCGGCCGGTTCGGTGGTCGCGGCGCTGCGAGCCGTCCGCGAGCATGCCCCCGACATCGCGTGCGAGGTGGAGGTCGACACCCTCGAACAGTTCGACGAGGTGCTCGCCGAGAACGTCGAGTTGATCCTGCTCGACAACTTCCCGCTGTGGCAGACGCAGATCGCGGTGCAGCGGCGCAACACCCACGCGCCGCAGACACGACTCGAATCCTCCGGCGGCCTGTCCCTCGACGTCGCCGCGGACTACGCGCGCACGGGCGTCGACTTCCTCGCGGTGGGTGCGCTCACCCACTCTGTGACCGTCCTGGACTTCGGCCTCGACATGTGAGCGTGCAGGTCGCAGGTCGCGGCACGGATGAATCGGATGCGCCACCGGAACATCCGTCGGTGAGACGGTCCCCGCACGTGCGCTTTCTGGGGTAGAACTGACAGCACATCGACGTGCCGGTACCGGTCACGTAGGGGCGGTGCTCCGGTTGTCGCCGGTGCCGGGTGGGGGAGGAAGACAGAACACGATGCGGTTACCGATGTCACCGACCGACTCGATGTTCCTGCTCGGCGAGTCGCGCGACCACCCGATGCATGTCGGCGGTCTCCTGCTGTTCCAGCCGCCGGAGGGCAAGGACGCGAGTGACCTGAAGTCGATGTTCGCCGAGGCGCTCGCCCGGGAGGAACCCGCCGGGCCGCTGTGGCGCAAGCGGCCCACCCGCTCGCTGTTCACCCTCGGGCAATGGGCCTGGGAGGACGATCCGCGTTTCTCGATCGACTACCACGTCCGGTTCAACGCGCTGCCGTCCCCGGGCACGATGGACGATCTGTGGGAACTCGTCTCCCGTCTGCACGCCTCGCTGCTCGACCGCACGCGCCCACTGTGGGAGATGCATCTGATCGAAGGGCTGGCAGACGGTCGCTACGCCCTGTACGTGAAGATCCACCACGCGCTCGCCGACGGGGTGGGGGCCATGCGTCTGATGCGCCGCGCGCTCAGCACCGACCCGGAACGCACCGACATGCCGGCGCCGTGGGCGGTCGACGACGCCCGGTCGCCGAGCCGCTCGGCGATGGGCACCGCGATCGGGTTCCCCGGTGCGGTCGTCCGTGCGGCGACCGGCGTGGTGAACGACGCGGTGAACGTCGTGTCCGAGGCGGTCGCTCTGGTTCCGGCGCTCGTCGGCACCGTCGACCGGGCACTGCACAATCGCGGGGGTTCGTTGTCGCTGGGCGCTCCGAACACCATCCTCAACCGTCAGATCTCCGGATCGCGCAGGTTCGCGGCCCGGTCGTGGCCGATCGAACGCCTGCGCATGGTGGCCAAGGCGGCCGACGCGACACTCAACGACGTCGTCCTGGAACTGTCGGGTGGGGCTCTACGGGCGTTCCTCACCGAACACGATGCGCTGCCGGACGATTCGCTGGTTGCCATGGTTCCGGTGTCGTTGCGCCAGAGCACGAACTCGTCGGGCAACGAGATCGGCATCCTCATGTGCACGCTCGGCACGCAGTGCGCCGACCCGGTGGAACGGCTTGCGCGCGTGCGGGGTTCGATGATCGAGGGCAAGCATGCGATGAATTCGATGTCGAAGCTCGGTCGTCTCGCGACGAGCGCGGTGGGCGTGGCACCCCTTGCGGTGGGGGTGCTCACCGGTAACCGGGCGCTCCCACGGCCGCCGTTCAACGTGATCGTCTCGAACGTGCCGGGACCCGATTCGCCGCTGTACTGGAACGGTGCGCGCGTCGACGCGTTGTATCCGCTGTCGGTGCCCGTCGACGGACAGGCGCTGAACATCACGTGCACGAGTACCGACGACGAGATCGCCTTCGGGCTGACGGCGTGCGGCCGCACGGTGCCGGACCTTGCCCGGCTGCTCGATCACCTCGACGACGAACTCGGCGCCCTGGAATCCGCTCTCGGAGTCCGGGTGGAGGTCGACGACGAGGGGAGCGGGGAGGGAGACGCCGGGAACGACTGACCGTGCCGTTTCGAGAATCGGCGCGCCGCATCGCCGAACGGCCCGGGATGAGTCAGGACGTCGCCGCCACACGGCGGGCGTGCGGCGTCCACACTTCGGTGAGGGTGCGGCGGCCGATGAACAGCCCGATGTGACCGGCGTCGGCGACGGTGCTGGTGATCCTCTGCGGCGGGGTCGATACGTACTCCGCGAGCGTGGTGACCTGCCGGGGAGTCGCGATCGGGTCGGCGGAGCCGGCGATCAGATGGACCGGGCAGTCGACGGCCGCGAGATCGACGACGCGTCCTTCGGCCTTCAGGCTGCCGGCGACGAGTTCGTTGCCCACGAACAGGTGGCGCATTATCCACGCGCGGAAGGCCGAAGGGATCTCCTGCTTCCACGTGAACCAGTGCCGTTCGGCCTCCCAGCGCGCCACTTCGTCGGGATCGTGGAGCAGGGCGAGCAGCGTCATCGCTCGTTCGATCTCACCGATCGGATCGGTGGTCGGCACTCCGACGGTCCGAGCCGCCCCGTACCAGAAGTCGATCGTTGTGGCCGCGGCACCGTGGGGCGCGCGGGCCAGCACCGACAACGCCGGCTGGTCGACGTGGAAGTCGATGGGTGCTCCCGCCACGGTCAGCGAGTGCACGCGCTCGGGATGCAATGCCGCGTAGACCGTGCCGAGCCACCCGCCCTGACTGTCGCCGATCAGGTTCACCCGGTCACCGAGATGGTCGACGGCCTCGGCGACGACCGCCAGGTGCTCGTCGATCGAGCAGCCGTCCGTCGCGAGGGTCGCGGGCGCCCAGTCGAGACAGTGCAGGCGGGTCAGGCCACCGGCTCGGAGGGCTTCGACCTGACTGCGGTCGGCGGAATGGTCGACGATGCACGAATGGGTGCCCGCCTGCGGCGGCAACAGCAGCGTCGGGATCTCGTCGCGTGCGGGGTCGGAGGTGCTGCAATCACGCAGGCCTCCGAGGGGCCACCGGCGCACGACCGGCCAGTCCGTGGTCCAGCGCGGCGGCGTGGCCGATGTCAGGGCGCGGCTGTACCGGTTCGCGTCGGAGATCAGCGTGCACGGCGTGGCGCCGCGTCGTACGAGGCCGGCGAGATAGCCGCTCCAGCCGGCGATCGCCGCGGTCCCGAGACGAAACGGGGCCGCGGCGATCCGGGCTGGTGTCAGGGTCAGCATGCACTGCACCGGAGAACGTCCGCTGATGCGGTGTTCGGTATCGACTGCATCGAGTGAGTCGACGATTACTTCAGCAGGTCGCGAGCAGTGCTCGTGACGGTGGTGGTGAGCTCGCGAGCGAAGGAGACCTGCGCCTTGGCGAGATCGGCGACCCACTCGACGGGGGTGGCGTCGGCGACCTTCTCCTGCAGATCCAGGAGGCTCGAGACGGCCTTCTCGTAGGTGTCGACACCGAGGTTTCCGCTCTGCTTCGCGGCGTCGACGAACTTCGCGTTGAACTCCTGGAAGCGCTCGGTGGCCTCGTCGACGGTCTTGGTGAACTCGGTCGCGGCCTTGTCGGCAACCGCAGCGGCCGTCGAGGTCAGCTTCTCGGCCGACTGCTGGGCCGTTGCGGTGGCCTCGGCGGCGGCCTTCGTGGCGGCTTCGGTCGCCTTGGCCGTGGCATCGGTGGCCTTGGCGGCGGTGGTCTTGGTCGGTGCGGTCATGGTGTGTACCTTCCGTGGGCGCTCGTGACAGGAGCGGGGCTTCCCCTGTGGGGGTGCGCTCGGATCAGCGCTGTTAGCAGGTTAGCAATATGATAGCTAACGCGCAACGTCACTCGAAGACATAGGTTCCCGGGGCATCGCACCGCGGCGGATGCTGCGCGCTGCCCATCGCCGGGGGAGCGACCAGCTCACCGGCGCGCTTCGTCGACCATGCGGTCCAGTCCTCCCACCACGACCCGGCGGTGCGAGTGGCCTTCTCCGACCACGCCTTCGGGTCCTCGGGCAGCGTCGGCAGCTTCTCGCCGTCGGGCGCGCCGACGGCCTCGAACCAGGCCTTCGGGTTGGGGGGATTGACCGCGCCGGCCACATGGCCGCCGCTGGTCAGGACGTACCGGACCGACCCGCCGAGCAGGCCCGTGGCCTTATACGATGACGTCCACGGCACGATGTGGTCGTTGATCGCGCCCACCACATAGGTGTCGCACGTGATGTCCGACAGGTCGAGGACCTCGCCGTCGAGCTCGTACACGCCGCGCGCGAGCTCGTTGCGGCCGTACAGCGACCGCAGGTAGTGCGAGTGCATCTTCGCCGGCATGCGGGTGCTGTCCTCGTTCCACGCGAGGATGTCGAAGGCGGCGGGCTTCTCGCCCTTCATCCACCGCGACACCCAGTAGTTGAAGATCAGATCGCGCGCGCGGATCATGTCGAAGCTGCCGGCCATCTCGTTGCCGGAGAGGAAGCCCTGCTTGCTCATCCGGAACTCGACGCGGTCGAGTGTGGCCGGGTCGGTCAGCAGTGCCAGCTCGCCGACCTCGCTGTAGTCCAGGAGTGTGTTGAGCATCGTGAACGCGCTGATCCGCTTGTCGCCCAGCCTGCCCATGCGGGCCGCGGCCATCGCCGCCATCGCGCCGCCCAGGCAGATCGACAGCACCTCGATACGCGAGGATCCGGTGATCTCCTCGACGGCGTCGAGAGCCGCCGCGACACCCTGCCGGTAGTAGTCGTCCATCGTGATCTCGTGCATCGACTCGTCCGGGTTGCGGTACGAGATCGCGAACACGGTGCGGTTGTGCTGCACGGCCCACTCGATGAGGCTGCGCTGCGGCGCGAGATCGAGGATGTAGTACTTGTTGATCCACGGTGGCGCCGCCAGGATCGGGATCTCGTGCACCTCACCGGTCTGGGGGGCGTACTGGATGACCTCGATGAGGTCGTTGCGGAAGACGACCTTGCCGGGGGTCGCGGCCATGTTCTCGCCGAGGGTGAACGCCTCGCGGTCGACCTTGAGCGGCAGGCCCTTCCGGTGCACGACATCCTCGATGGCGTACTTCGCGCCGCGGAACAGGCTTGCGCCACCGGTGTCGAGCGCGCGCACGAGCACACCCGGGTTGATGAGGAAGTTCGAGGGGGCGAGTGCGTCGAACATCAAGTTCGCGAACTGGCGGGCCTTGCCGTCCTGCACGGGATCGCCCGAGCCGGCGTCGGCGAGATCCTCGACGTACTCGCGGGTGGCGAGATAGCTCTGCAGCAGCGAGAAGTAGGCCGGGTTCTCCTTCCAGGCGGCATCGGAGAACCGGCGGTCCTTCGAATCCAGCGGCATCGGGGGCTGCGGATCGGCGGCGTTCCACACGCGTGTCGCCGCTGCCGGGATGTTCGCCAGGCGGGTGGCGTACTCCGTGGTCGCGCCGGCCACGGCCCGCGGATTCTTCACTGCACGGCCGGCGACGGATGCGACGGCCGGTCCCCACCCGATCGGGTCGAGGGAGGAGGTGAGCTTCTTCTGCAGATGGTTGAGCACCGAGCAACTCCAGAACTGGGTGAATGGTCCGGAGCCGATGGTGACGTCGCCGAGAAAGGTGCGCATCTTACCCCCAGGTACGTGCTACCTGCATGTTCGTCGATGAGGCGACGAAATCGGGCTGACCTCGGACGCTGGGTGGCGCACGAACGCACTCGGTACCGATTGTGAGAATGCTCACTTCTCGTCGGGTTCGCGTCCTCCACCACGCCGACGGCGCGCGACGGTGACCTCGCGGAACGCCTCGTACATCTCCTCGAGCGAACGCCGTTGGGGATTGGTCAGGTCGGGATCCTCGCGGATCGCCCGCAGGACCGCGGACTCCGCTCCGTCGTCGGCCTGCGCGTGGGTCGCGAGGGTGTCCGCTGACAGGTGCAACTGTTCGGCGATCGCTTGCAGCACACGCTCGCTCGGCGCCCGCAGGTTCCGCTCGATCTGCGACAGGTACGGATTCGAAATGCCCACCATCGCCGCGAGTTGACGCATGGGCAGTTCTGCGAGCTCACGCTGGCGGCGGATCAATTCGCCCAACGTGCTCGGGCGCGACTCGTCCTCGTCCATGCCGTCAGCATAAGCACGGTGATCCGTGTCGAGAGCATCCTCACGCGGGCGCGACTTCGAACGTCACCACTCGATGCGAGATAGTAGAAGGTGACCCCTGTTCGACGAGAGAGGACACCTCATGCTTGCCCGCACCGACCTGCGCGGTCGTACTCCCACCACTGCGGAGCTCAGGGGCGCACTGCCCCGCGGCGGAGTGGATGTGGACGCGGTGCTCCATCAGGTCCGTCCCGTCGTCGACGACATACGCGATCGCGGCGCCGAGGCCGCGCTCGACTACTGCGAGAAGTTCGACGGGGTCCGCCCCGCCTCGGTACGTGTTCCCGCCGCGGAACTCGGCCGCGCGCTGGCCGAACTCGCCCCCGCCGTCCGTGCCGCTCTCGAGGAGGCCATCGCGCGCACGCGCGTCGTGCACGCGGCCCAGCGCCGCACCGACGTCACCACCGAGGTCGTCCCCGGCGGTACCGTCACCGAACGCTGGGTGCCGGTCGAACGCGTCGGCCTCTACGTGCCGGGTGGCAACGCGGTCTACCCGTCGTCGGTCGTGATGAACGTCGTGCCGGCGCAGGCCGCCGGCGTCGAATCGCTCGTCATCGCCTCGCCGCCGCAGAAGAACTTCGGCGGACTGCCGCACCCGACGATCCTCGCCGCCGCGGCCCTGCTCGGCGTCGAGGAGGTGTGGGCCGTCGGCGGCGCACAGGGTGTCGCACTACTGTCCTACGGCGGCACCGACACCGACGGCGCCGAACTCGCCCCGGTCGACATGATCACCGGCCCCGGCAACATCTACGTCACCGCCGCCAAGCGGCTGTGCCGCGCGGTCGTCGGCATCGACGCCGAGGCCGGTCCCACCGAGATCGCGATCCTCGCCGACCACACCGCCGACGCGGTGCACGTCGCCGCCGACCTGATCAGTCAGGCCGAGCACGACGTCATGGCCGCCTCGGTGCTCGTCACCACCAGCACCGACCTCGCCGACGCCGTCGATACCGCGCTCGCCGCGCAGCTCGAGCTCACCGAGCACCGCGAGCGCGTCACCACCGCGCTGTCCGGCAGCCAGTCCGGCATCGTCCTCGTCGACGACATCGAGCAGGGCCTGAAGGTCGTCAACGCCTACGCCGCCGAGCACCTCGAGATCCAGACCGAGAACGCCTCCGAGGTCGCCGCGCGTGTCCGGTCGGCGGGCGCGATCTTCGTCGGGCCGTGGGCGCCGGTCTCCCTCGGCGACTACTGCGCCGGATCGAACCACGTGCTGCCCACCGCCGGCTGCGCCCGGCACTCGTCGGGCCTGAGCGTGCAGACCTTCCTGCGCGGCATCCACGTCGTCGAGTACACCGAGGCGGCCCTGAAGGACGTCTCCGGTCACGTCATCACCCTCGCGAACGCCGAGGACCTGCCCGCCCACGGTGAAGCCGTCCGTCTGCGATTCGAGGCGCTGAAGTGACCCAGATCCCCGGCTCCCGCATCACCCTCGCCGACCTGCCGTTGCGCGAGAATCTGCGCGGCAAGTCGCCCTACGGTGCACCGCAGCTGACGGTGCCCGTCCAGCTCAACACCAACGAGAACCCGCACCCGCCCACGCAGGCGCTCGTCGACGACGTCGCCGAGGCCGTGCGTGAGGCGGCGACGCAGCTGCACCGCTATCCCGACCGCGACGCGGTCGCGCTTCGCACCGACCTCGCCGCTTATCTGACGAAGGCGTCCGGTGTTCCCCTCGGCGTCGAGAACGTCTGGGCCGCGAACGGTTCCAACGAGATCCTGCAGCAGCTCCTGCAGGCCTTCGGTGGCCCCGGGCGCACGTCGATGGGCTTCGTGCCGTCTTACTCGATGCACCCGATCATCGCCGACGGCACCCAGACCGAGTGGCTGGCCACCTACCGGCGCGACGACTTCACCCTCGACGTCGACGCATCCGCCGCCGCCGTGCGCGAGCGGCGGCCCGACGTCGTCTTCGTCACCAGCCCCAACAACCCGACGGGACACAGCATCCCGCTCGACCAGTTGCGGGTGATCCTCGACGCCGCCCCCGGCATCGTGATCGTCGACGAGGCGTACGTCGAGTTCTCCTCGCAGCCGAGCGCTCTGTCGCTGATCGACGAGTACCCGACGAAGATCGTCGTCTCGCGGACGATGAGCAAGGCGTTCGCCTTCGCCGGTGGACGGCTCGGCTATCTCGCCGCAGCCCCCGCGATGATCGACGCGCTGCTGCTCGTGCGCCTGCCCTACCACCTGTCGGTCATCACCCAGGCCGCCGCGCGTGCGGCCCTGCGGCACGCCGCCGAAACTCTCGCGTCGGTTGCGGAACTGGCCGCCCAGCGCGACCGCGTCGCCGCCGAACTCGCCCGGTTCGGCTACGACGTGATCCCCTCCGACGCCAACTTCATCCTGTTCGGCCGCTTCGCGGACGCCCCTGCCACCTGGCAGCGGTATCTCGACGAGGGTGTACTCATCCGCGACGTCGGGATCCCCGGCTACCTGCGCACCACGATCGGCCTGACCCACGAGAACGACGAGTTGCTGCGAGTGAGCGAGAAGCTCGCGGCCACGGAAATCGAGGAAACCCGATGAGCGACCGCATCGCGCGCGTCGAACGCACCACCAAGGAATCGAGCATCACCGTCGAGATCGACCTCGACGGGACCGGCCGCACCGAGATCTCCACGGGGATCCCGTTCTACGACCACATGCTCACCGCGCTCGGCCAGCACGGTTCGTTCGATCTCACCGTGCAGGCGCAGGGCGACATCGAGATCGAGGCCCACCACACCGTCGAGGACACCGCCATCGTCCTCGGCCAGGCCTTCGGTCAGGCCCTCGGCGACAAGCGCGGCATCCGGCGCTTCGGCGACTGCTTCATCCCGATGGACGAGACCCTCGCGCACGCGTCGGTCGACGTCTCCGGCCGTCCCTACTGCGTGTTCACCGGTGAACCCGACTACATGGTGCACTCGGTGATCGGGGGATATCCCGGCGTGCCCTACTCGACGGTGATCAACCGGCACGTGTTCGAGTCGTTCGCCTTCCACGCCCGCATCGCCCTGCACGTGCGGGTGCTCTACGGCCGCGACCCGCACCACATCACCGAGGCCGAGTTCAAAGCGGTCGCCCGCGCGCTGCGCGAGGCCGTCGAACCCGACCCGCGTGTGACCGGCATCCCGTCGACGAAGGGCAGTCTCTGACCATATGGATGTCGTCCTCACCTACCTGTGCTTCATCGTGGCCGGATTCGCGGCAGGCGGAACGTGGTCGATGTGGAAGGCGCGCAACACGTTGTTCGCGGGTGTGCTGCTGGCTCTGACCGTGCTGGCCGCCGCCGCGGGCGTCTTCCGGCTGCTCTGACGTGGCGGAACAACAAGGACTGTTCACCGTTCGTGGTCTGATCCCGGCGTGGTCGACGTCCGCTGCGGCCTTCGGCGGCTTCTCGCTGCTGCTGCCGGTCGTGCCGTGGGCGATCGCCGAGGCCGGCGGCAGCGACATGCTCGCCGGGTCGGTGACGGCGGTGTTCATGTTCACCACCGTCTTCACCCAGCTCGCGATGCCGCGACTGTTGCGCGCGTTCGGTCACCGCGCGACGCTCGTGGCCGGCTGCCTGTTCCTCGGGCCGCCGTCGCTGCTGTTCCTCGTGTCGATGGCCCCGGCGGCCGTGCTCGGGATCTCCGCGCTGCGCGGTATCGGCTTCGGCATGATCACCGTGGCGGCGGCCGCCCTCGTCGGCGAACTCGCGCCGCCGCGATTGCTCGGCCGGGCCACCGGCATGCTCGGCATCGCCATCGCCGCGTCCCAGACGATCGGTCTGCCCGCCGGGCTGGCGATCGCCGAGCGGTTCTCCACCACGCCGGTGTTCGTGCTCGGCGCGATCATCTCGTCCGCCGGTCTGCTCGCCGCGATCCGTCTGCCACGGCTGACCGCGAAACAATCCCGGACGGCGCGACGAGTGCCTCCGGTCGTGCTGTTGTTCCCGCTGGTCGCGGTCGGCGCGGGTGCGATCGCCTACGGCGGTCTCACCTCGCTGCTGCGTATCGCGGTCGCCGGTCTGCCCGTCGCGGCGGCGTTGGCCGTGCTCAGCGCGGCCTCGCTGATCGGACGGTACGCGGCCGGTTCGGTCGCCGACCGGATCGGCGCCGGCAAATTGCTGCCCGTCGGTCTCGGCCTGGCGGGGCTGGCGATGATTCCCTTCGCACTCGTCGCCGACGACCGAGGGGGAGCGATACTGCTGATCGTCGCCGCGATCGCCTTCGGCTTCGGCTTCGGTGTCGTGCAGAACGAGGCGCTGCTCGTCGCGTTCAGTCGCGCCGGGGCCGGCAACACCGGCTCGGCGAGCGCCGCCTGGAACATCGGCTTCGATGCGGGCACCGGCGCCGGTTCGTTCGCCCTCGGCGCGGTGGCAGCCGTGGCCGGATACTCCGCGGCCTTCGCCGCGGCCGCCGTCCTGGTTCCGGCGCTGCCGTTGCTGGCCCGACTGGCCGGGCCGTCGGAACGTCCCCGTCCCACCACATAGAATCGACATCATGAGCGCAACCACGGTCGCCGTCCTCGACTACGGCTCGGGCAATCTCCACTCCGCCACGCGGGCGGTCGCCCGTACCGGCGTGCACGTGGAGGTCACCGCCGACCCGAAGATCGCGCTCGTCGCCGACGGACTCGTCGTCCCCGGCGTCGGCGCCTTCGACGCGTGCATGAGGGGCCTGCGCAGCGTCGGCGGAGACAAGATCATCGGCACCCGCCTCGCCGGTGGACGCCCGGTGCTCGGCATCTGCGTCGGCATGCAGATCCTGTTCGAACGCGGCGTCGAGCACGGCATCGAGACCGAGGGCTGCGGGGAGTGGCCGGGCACGGTCGAGCGTCTGGACGCGCCGGTGCTGCCGCATATGGGCTGGAACACCGTCGAGGCCCCCGCCGATTCGGTGCTCTTCGCCGGCATGGACGCCGACACCCGGTTCTATTTCGTCCACACCTACGCCGCCCGCACGTGGGAACTGGATGCTCCCGAGCGCCTCGCCCCGCCGAAGGTGACCTGGGCCGAACACGGCAGCCGGTTCGTCGCCGCCGTGGAGAACGGTCCGCTGTCGGCCACCCAGTTCCACCCGGAGAAGTCCGGCGACGCCGGCGCGCAGCTGCTGAAGAACTGGGTCGACTCGTTGTGACCGACCCGCGGCGCGGCCGGTCGAGCGGAGACTTCTCCTTCGGCCGTCACGCCCTGATGTCCGTCGGCACGGCGACCGTCGTGCTGCTCGTCACCGCGATCGTCGTCGTGGCGGTCCGTCCCACGCCGGTCGTCGGGCTGGTCGTCGCACTCGTCGGCATCGTGGCGGCCGTCGTGGCGATGGGTGTCGTGTCGACGCGGTCGGCCCGCCGCGCCTTCGGTCCCGCCGAGGACGACCGCCCCGGAAGCTGACGCGCCGAACCGGATTTCGCCCGGCGTGTTGCGGTAGCGAACCCCGGTCGGGCGCGCGAGGAGCTTCGTAACGCAGCTGTGCGGAACTCGAAATCGATCTGCCGCGCCCAGATTCACCTCGCGCCGTCCTCGGAGGGGACGACGGCGTCCTGCGCCGCCGCGCGCAGACGATCGGCGAACACCGCGCAGGCCCGGACGATCTCCGGGTCCGCGCGCATCCGGACGTCGGCGTCGAGGGTGGCGAGCGCGAGGACGAGCCACTGCCACGACTCGACCGCGAGGTGCACCTCGGTCCGGTCGTCACCCGTCGGCCGGATCTCGGCGTCTTGGTACTTCAGCGCGTCGGCGACGTGCGTGGCCGAGGCCGCCACGTCCAGGTGCACCGGTGTCCGCCCCTGCCGGAGTCCTTGCCGCAGGTATTCCGTGGCGGACCCGGCGGGAAGTCGGCGGGGTGCGAACCGTCGGCCGGTGCGGAGCAGGTCGCGCACACGATCGAGGCGGAAGACCCGCCAGTCCTCGCGATCGACGTCCCATCCGAGGAGGTACCACCGCAGCAGGTGGTGGACCTGCCGGTACGGCTCGACCCTGCGCGAGGTCGGCGAGCCCTGCGCGTCGACGTAGTCGAAGGTGAGCGTGTCACACCGTGCGATCGCCTCCGCCACGGAGCCGAGCAGCTCCGCCGACACGCTGGGCGCCTGCAGCGCACTCGTCTCCACCGCGCTGCGGACGGCCGCGACCCGCGGGCGCAGCCGCGCGGGCAGGAACTGGTCGAGCTTGCCGTAGGCGCGGGTGGCAGCGTCGTCCAGTCCGCCTTCGGCCGGCCCGGTCGCGGCGAGAGCGCCGAGCCCCAGCAGCACCGCGACGGCCTCGTCGTCGTCGAGCACCAGCGGCGGCATCGAACGTCCCGACGCGAGACGGTAGAAACCGCCGGGCCCGGAGCGGGTTTCGACGGGATATCCGTAGCCGCGCAGCCGGTCGACGTCGCGGCGGAGCGTCCGGCGGCTCACCTGCAGCCGCCGGGCCAGCTCGTCCCCGCCGATCGCGCGTCCGGTCTGCAGGATCGACAACAACGCGAGCATCCGCTCGGTGACGTCCGCCATGCCGTCATCCTCCCACCGGTTGCGGTCAGGATCCGGCCGCAACCGGTCGTAGCGTCGAATCCATGACCACCACCGTCACGACCACCGAGGCGGCAGTGCGAGGCCGCGCCATCACGATCCGTCGCGTCCGCACCCACAACCTGGCCGACGTCGATCTGACCGTTCCGCGCAACCGGCTCGTGGTGATCGTCGGGGTGTCCGGCTCCGGGAAGTCGTCGCTCGTCTTCGACACGATCGCCGCGGAGGCCGGCTACCAGCTCAACGAGACGTACCCGCCGTTCACGCGCAATCGGTTGCCGAAGTGGACACGACCCGACGTCGACCACATCGACGGTCTGACGCCGGTGATCGTCGTCGACCAGCGCCGCCTCGGCGGCAACGCCCGCTCGACGGTCGGCACCATCACCGACACCTGGACCTATCTGCGGCTGCTGTATTCCCGTGTGGGCACACCCGTCCTCGGGGAGTCGAACCGCTTCTCGTTCAACGACCCCACCGGGATGTGCCCGACCTGCTCCGGGCTCGGCGAGATCGTCGTCAGTGCCGTCGAGCGGTTCCTCGATCTCGACAGGTCCCTCGCCGAGGGCGCGATCCTGGTGCCCGGCTTCGGCAACGGTGGGTACTGGTACTCCCAGTACGCCGACATCGGTTCCTTCGACGCGGACACACCCCTGCGCGAGTGGAAGCCCGCCGAGCGGGAGGCACTGCTCTACGGCGGCGAGGCCGCAGCGGCGCTGGGCCACAAACCGCCGGACGGATACGAGGGCGTCGTCGAGAGGTTCGAGCGCATCCACCTGCACACCTCCGACAACCTCTCCGAACGCAAACAGGACGTCATCCGACGTTTCACCCGCGCCGAGACGTGCCCGGACTGCGCCGGAGAACGGCTGAACGCGGCCGCGCGGGCGGTCACCCTTCGCGGCCGCACGATCGGGGAGCTGTCCCGCCTCGAGATCATCGAGCTGCTCGAATTCGTGCGCACGATCGACGACTCGCGCGCCGCACCTGTGGTGTCCGCACTGGTGGGCCGTCTCGAGGCGATGGTGACGATCGGCCTCGGCTATCTCGCGCTCGCCCGGGCGACCACCACGCTCTCGGGCGGCGAATCGCAACGGATCAAGTTGGTCCGGCACCTCGGGTCGAGCCTGACGGAGATGACCTATGTCGTCGACGAACCAACGGTCGGTCTGCATCCCGCCGACGTGGAGACGATGATCGACCTCCTCGAACGGCTCCGCGACAGCGGCAACACCGTCCTCGTCGTCGAACACGACCCGAGCGTGATGGCCCGGGCCGACCAGGTGATCGAGATCGGTCCCGGTGCGGGCTCGTCCGGTGGTCGCCTCGTCTTCCAGGGCACTTTCGACCGGCTCCGAACGGCCGACACTCCCACCGGCCGATCGCTGCGGCGCGACATCGGCCGCGGTCACCCCGCCCGCGAGGCGACCGGTCGTCTCACGATCGCCGATGCGTGTCGCAACAACCTCCGCGACCTGACGGTGCGGATCCCCACCGGCGTGCTCACCGTGTTCACCGGGGTCGCTGGTTCGGGAAAGTCCAGTCTCGCAGCCGAACTCGTCGATCAGTACGACGCCACGGTGGTCGACCAGCGGCCGGTGAGCACCAATCGCCGCTCCACCCCGATCACCTACGCCGGCATCGCACCCACCCTGCGGCGGATGTTCGCCGAACACAACGGTGTGCCGGCGAGCCTGTTCAGCGCGAACTCGGCGGGTGCGTGCCCGACCTGCACGGGGGCCGGTGTCGTGTACATCGACCTCGCCTTCATGGACGGACGCGAGGTCGTCTGCGACACCTGCCACGGCCGCCGGTTCACCGCCGAGGTGCTCGGGCACACCGTGAACGGCCTGTCGATCGCCGATGTCGACGACCTCACCGTCGGTCGCGCCATCGAGGAACTGCCGCACGCGGAGATCGCGCACCGACTGAGTGCGCTCGCCGGGGTGGGCCTCGACTACCTCCGCCTCGGACAGTCGCTCGACACGCTCTCCGGTGGCGAGTGTCAACGGGTGAAGATCGCCAAGGAACTCGGACGAGCGAAGACGCCGACCCTCTACGTCCTCGACGAGCCGACCACCGGCCTGCACGCCGAGGACGTCGGCACCCTCCTGTGCGTCTTCGACGACCTCGTCGACCGAGGGCACACCGTCGTCGTCATCGAACACCACCTCGACGTGATCCGGCACGCCGACCACATCGTCGACCTCGGGCCGGGACCTGGACGGCACGGCGGAACCGTGCTGTACGAGGGGGCCGTCGACGAGTACACCGGCCGTCCGACCCCGACCTGCCGGGCCCTCGACGCAGCACGGTCGGCATGACGCACGGCGCTTTCCCGGCGCCCCGGCCACGCGTTTGGCGATGTCACAGGTACAGGCACTAATGTGTACGCAGTGAGCCTGGTCCTTTTGCCCGCAGTCGACGTCGTCAACGGTGAAGCAGTTCGCCTCGTTCAGGGAGAGGCGGGCAGCGAGACCGGCTACGGTTCGCCCCGCGACGCCGCCCTCGAATGGCAGAACGCCGGCGCCGAATGGGTGCACATGGTCGACCTCGACGCGGCGTTCGGTCGCGGCGACAACCGCGCCCTCCTCGCCGAGGTCATCGGCGAACTCGACGTGAAGGTCGAGCTGTCGGGCGGCATCCGCGACGACGAGACCCTCGCCGCCGCCCTCGCGACCGGCTGCGCCCGCGTCAACCTCGGCACCGCCGCGATCGAGAATCCCGAGTGGTGCTCGCGCGTCATCGGCGAGTTCGGCGACCGCATCGCCGTGGGCCTCGACGTCAAGCTCCTCGACGGCCAGTGGCGGCTGCGCGGCCGCGGCTGGGTCTCCGACGGCGGCGACCTGTGGGAGGTGCTCGAACGCCTCGAACGCGACGGCTGCTCGCGCTACGTCGTCACCGACGTCACCAAGGACGGCACCCTCTCCGGCCCCAATCTCGACCTGCTCCGCGAGGTGTGCGCGGCCACCGAATCGCCGGTCGTCGCCTCCGGTGGCGTCTCGACCGTCGACGACCTGCGTGCCATCGCGACGCTCGTCGACGAGGGTGTCGAAGGTGCCATCATCGGAAAGGCGCTGTACGCGGGCCGATTCACGCTGACCGAGGCGCTCGACGCCGTCTCGCGCTGACCCATGGCCGATCCCGCAGACCTGAACCGGCTGCTCGCCGTCGCGAGCGGTGTACTCGACGAGGTCGCGGAACGATTCGTCGCCGGGCACGGTGCGCCGCGTTCCGTCGACAAGGGGCCGAACGACTTCGCGACCGACCTCGATCTCGAACTCGAGCGGCGGATCTCCGGTGCCCTCGCCGAGCGCACCGGTATCCCCGTGCACGGTGAGGAGTTCGGCGGCCCGTCCGCGGGGGAGGGCACCGTCTGGTTGCTCGACCCGATCGACGGCACCATCAACTACTCCGCCGGGCTGCCGATGGCCGGGATCCTCCTCGCTCTCGTCGAGGACGGCGAACCGGTCCTCGGCCTCACGTGGCTGCCGCTGACGAATCAGCGCTTCGCGGGAATCGCCGACGGGCCGCTGCTCGTGAACGGCGAGCCCACCGAACCGCTGCAACCGGCGCGGCTCGAGGACGTGATGATCGCGGTCGGCAGTTTCGACATCGACAGTCGCGGTCGGGTGCCCGGCACCCGGCGTCTCGCCGTCATCACCGAGCTGAGCCGGCGCGTCGCCCGGCTGCGGATGCACGGCTCCACCGGTGCCGACCTCGCGTTCACCGCGGGAGGCGCGATCGGCGGTGCCGTCGTGTTCGGCCACCACCCCTGGGACAACGCCGCTGGTGTCGCACTCGTGCGGGCCGCCGGTGGCATCGCCACCGACTTCGCGGGCCGGCCCTGGCGGATCGGGTCCGGATCGGTGGTCGCTGCAGCGCCCGGAGTGCACGGCGAGATACTGAAGATTGTGCAGTCGGCGACGGAACGGTCCGTGGCCGAGCAGTCGGGTTCCGAAGGAGATCGAACATGACACTGGCCGTGCGGGTCATCCCGTGCCTCGACGTGGACGCGGGGCGGGTGGTCAAGGGTGTCAACTTCGAGAACCTGCGCGATGCGGGTGACCCGGTCGAACTCGCCGCGCTCTACAACGAGCAGGGTGCCGACGAACTGACCTTCCTCGACGTCACCGCGTCGAGCGGCGACCGCGGCACCATGCTCGACGTCGTCACGCGCACCGCCGAGCAGGTGTTCATCCCGCTCACGGTCGGAGGCGGCGTCCGCACCGTCGAGGACGTCGACCGGCTGCTGCGTGCCGGCGCCGACAAGGTCTCGGTCAACACCGCGGCCATCGCCCGGCCCGAGGTGCTGCGCGAGATGTCCGAGCGCTTCGGCTCGCAGTGCATCGTGCTGTCGGTCGACGCGCGCACCGTGCCCGCCGGTCAGGAACCGACGCCGAGCGGCTGGGAGGTCACCACGCACGGCGGCCGCCGCGGTACGGGGATCGACGCGGTCGAGTGGGCCCGGCGCGGCGAGGAACTCGGCGTCGGCGAGATCCTGCTCAACTCGATGGACGCCGACGGCACGAAGAACGGATTCGACCTGAAGATGATCGAGGCCGTGCGCGGGGCCGTGCACGTGCCCGTCATAGCCTCCGGGGGCGCCGGAGCCGTCGAGCATTTCGCGCCCGCCGTGCAGGCCGGTGCCGACGCGGTGCTCGCCGCGAGCGTCTTCCACTTCCGGGAGCTGACGATCGGCGAGGTCAAGGACGCGATGCGTGCGGAAGGGATCACGGTTCGATGAGCAGCGACATCCTGAATCCGGCGATCGCCGCCCGGCTGAAGCGCAACGACGACGGTCTGTTCGCCGCCGTCGTGCAGGAGCGGGCCACCGGCGCCGTGCTGATGATGGCGTGGATGGACGACGAGGCGCTCGCCCGCACCCTCGCGACCCGCAAGGCCACCTACTACTCGCGGTCGCGGCAGCAGTACTGGGTCAAGGGCGAGACGTCCGGGCACACCCAGTACGTGCACGAGGTGCGTCTCGACTGCGACGGCGACACGGTGCTGCTCGTCGTCGACCAGGTCGGCGCCGCCTGCCACACCGGCACGCACACCTGCTTCGATACCGACGTCCTACTCGAGGCACCGCAGATCGCCGAGTAGCCGGTCGCCGAACTCCACCGGCAGGTCGTGCGGGCGCAGACGGAGTGCCCTGAGGCCGCGGTGCGCATCGTCGGTTTCTCGCAGGGCGCCGCTGTGGCCGGTGACGTCCTCGCCGACCTCGCGCACGCCTCCGACCGACCGGCCGATCTCTCCGGTCTGCTCATCGCCGATCCGCGGACGTCCGGGACCGGCGCGGAGGTCGTGGTGCCCGCCGCCCTGCCCGGTATCTCGCCGAGCGGGGCGCGAGCGGGCTTCGGGGACGTTCCGGTGGCCACCGTGTGCGCCGCCGGCGACGCCGTGTGCGACATGGTCGATCCGCTGTCGGATCCCACGGGCGCCGCGGGCCGCATCGAGGGCTATTGCGCTCTGCGCCAGCACTATTCGACGCCGGTGGTCGACGGTGTCCCGTTCGTCGATGCGATGGTTGCGCTCGTCGAGCATCCGCGGACGACGGAGGTCCGGATTGTACCGTGACGGACGCGGCGCAGGACCGATCAGCGGGTCGTGCGACGGGCTGCAACAATGCCCGCATGCCTCTCATCCAGATCAGCCAGACGCCGGGCCTGTCCGACGAGCAGAAGGCCGAGGTGATCTCCGCGGTCACCCGCGCGTACGCCGAGGCCTCGGGCAAGAATCCGTCGTCGGTGTGGGTGACGATCACCGAGGTGCCCCGCGAGAACTGGGGCGTGGGCGGAACTCCGCTCGGCTGAACCGACTCGGTCCACCCGAGTCCGTCCTCGCGTACCCGTTTCTTATCCGATGAGACTAGTGTTCTCTGTATTGAGAGTGCTGTCTTCTGACGACGGGGTGAAGGGGCGTGCGGTCGCGACATCGAGCCCCGATGCGGACGAACTCTTCTGTGCCGCAAAGGCCTACATCGGGCAGTACGGCAGCGAGTTGGTGCAGGACTGCATCCGGATCCACGACGGGATCGGCGTGACCTACGAACACGCGCGGGAGGGTCGTCGAGCGGCGGCTCAGGCCTTGCCGATACCGCCGGCGATACCTTCGTCGATCTGCTCGACCAGGGCGGAGCCCAGGCGCGCGAGCGCGCGGACCTGGTTGTCGTCGAGGCCGTCGAACACGAGCCTGCGCACCGCCTTCACGTGGCTCGGTGCCGCTTCGACTACTGTGTCGTAGCCGGCATCGGTGAGCACTGCGTACGAACCGCGACTGCCCGGAACCGGTTCGCGTCGCACCCAGCCGCGCTTCTCGAGGCGGGTGACGACGTGCGAGAGCCGCGACAGCGACGCGTTGGCCTCGGCGGCGAGGGCGTTGAGACGGAGCCTGCGCTCGGGGTGCTCGGAGAGCAGCGCGAGGACGAAGTACTCGAAGTGCGTCATGTCGGAGTCGCGCTGCATCTGGGTGTCGAGCGCGGCCGGCAGTCGCGTGACGACGGAGACGAGCGCCCGCCAGGCGTTCTGCTGCGCCGGATCGAGCCACTGCGGGTCCTCGTTGCTCATGCCTGCTCCTCGCTCGTTCGGTTTCGCTGTCGCACCCGGTCGGGGAATGGGAATGGCCGCGCGACGGGTTCTCCTCTATGATACTTGAAGCTTCAACTTGAGGGGATGTCATGACCATCGATTCCGCGACCACGCCCGCCCTGTTCCTCAGTCACGGCGCCCCGCCGCTCGTCGACAGCGAACTGTGGGTCTCGCAGCTGCAGCGTTGGGCGGCCGACCTGCCGCGACCCACAGCGATCCTCGTGGTCTCGGCGCACTGGGAATCCGCTCCGCTGACCATCGGGTCGACGATCACCGGCACCCCGCTCGTGTACGACTTCGGCGGCTTCCCGCGCCGCTTCTACGAGGTGACCTACACCAGCCCCGGCGCGCCCGAACTGGCCCGGCAGGTCGCGGCACTGATGCCCGACGACGAACCGGTGGTGCAGCAGCCGAACCGAGGACTCGACCACGGTGCCTACGTACCGCTGACCGTCATGTACCCGGACGCCGACATCCCGGTGCTGCAGATCTCCCTGCCCACCCTCGACCCGGAACGGCTGTTGCACCTCGGCGCCCGGCTGCGTCCGCTGCGTGAGCAGGGCGTACTCATCATCGGGTCCGGGTTCACCACGCACGGTCTGCCCTTCCTGCGCGACCCGCGGCCCGAGGCCGCCGCGCCGGGCTGGTCGTCGGAGTTCGACCACTGGACCGCCGAGCAACTCGCGCGCGGCGACGTCGACGCTCTGCTGGACTTCCGGCACCGCGCACCGGGCATGCCCTACGCGCATCCGTCGGTCGAGCACTTCGCTCCGCTGTTCGTCACCCTCGGTGCCTCCGACGCCCCCGGCCACGGCATCGACCAGGTCGTCGACGGCTTCTGGATGGGCCTGGCCAAGCGCTCGTTCCAGGTCGCCTGACGGCGGCTGCAGAGCCGGACGAGGTCCCTGGGATGATGGGGCGCATGTCCGGCGAGCCCACCACCATTCCCGCAGCCACCACCGACTCCTCGGGTGGCGGCCGTTCCGATTCGACGACCACCCGCGAGCAGTTCCGCCAGCTGGCCGCCGAGCACCGCGTGGTCCCGGTGACCCGCAAGGTGCTCGCGGACGCGGAGACCCCGCTGTCGGCCTACCGCAAGCTCGCGGCCGACCGCCCCGGAACCTTCCTGCTCGAGTCGGCGGAGAACGGCCGGTCGTGGTCGCGGTGGTCGTTCATCGGCGCCGGGAGCCCGGCCGCGCTGACCGTCGTCGATCGCGACGCTGCCTGGTACGGCAACGTCCCGGCCGGCGCGCCCACGGGTGGCAACCCCGTCGACGTCCTCGGCGAGACCCTCCAGTTGCTCCACACCGACCGCATCCACGGACTGCCGCCCCTGACCAGCGGCATGGTCGGTTATCTCGGCTACGACGTCGTCCGCCATCTCGAGAAGCTGCCGACGCTCGCCGAGGACGATCTGCAGATCCCCGAAATGGTGATGCTGCTGGCCACCGACCTCGCGGCCGTCGACCACCACGAGGGCATGATCTGGCTCATCGCCAACGCCGTGAACTGGGACGGCTCCGACGAGCGCGTCGACGAAGCCTACGACGACGCCGTCGCCCGCCTCGACCGGATGACCGCGGCCCTCGCCGCGCCCGCACCGGCCACCGTCGCGACCTACTCGCGGCCCGAACCCGACTACCGCCGCCAGCGCACCACCGAGTCGTTCTGCACGGACGTCCGCAAACTGATCGGCGACATCGAGGCCGGTGAGGCCTTCCAGGTGGTGCTCTCGCAGCGCTTCGAGATCGACTGCGACGCAGAGCCGATCGACGTCTACCGGATGCTCCGCGCGTCCAACCCCAGCCCGTACATGTTTCTGCTCCACATCCCCGGCCCGGACGGTGAGACGGCCTTCTCGATCGTCGGATCGAGCCCGGAGGCGCTCGTGACGGTTTCGGACGGGGTGGCCACCACCCATCCCATCGCAGGGACCCGGTGGCGCGGCGCGAACGAGGAGGAGGACATCCTGCTCGAGAAGGACCTCGTCCACGACGAGAAGGAGAACGCCGAGCACCTCATGCTCGTCGATCTCGGCCGCAACGACCTCGGCCGGGTGTGCACGCCGGGCACCGTCGAGGTGCACGACTACCGCCACATCGAGCGGTACAGCCACGTGATGCACCTCGTCTCCACGGTCACCGGGCGACTCGCGGAGGGCAAACACGCCCTCGACGCCGTCACGGCGTGTTTCCCCGCCGGGACCCTGTCGGGGGCGCCGAAGGTGCGCGCGATGGAACTGATCGAGGAACTCGAACCCACCCGCCGCGGCATCTACGGCGGCATCGTCGGCTATCTCGATTTCGCGGGCGACGCCGACACCGCCATCGCGATCCGCTCCGCGCTCGTCAAGGACGGCGTCGCCTACGTGCAGGCGGGTGCCGGCATCGTCGCCGACTCCGATCCGGAGGCCGAGGACACCGAGGCCCGCAACAAGGCCATGTCCGCCCTCGCCGCAGTGGCCGCCGCGTCCACCCTCACCACCTACGGCGGTGACGCACGGTGACCGCGGAGACGCCGGACGCCGGCCCCACCACCGGACGCCGGCGCCGGCCGACCGTCATCGCCGCCCTGCTGCTCGGGGTCGGTGCGGCCCTGCTCTGGGCGTCGAGCCGGATGACGTGGGTCACCGCGGTCTCGTCCGACGGACTCGGGATCGACCGCGTCGACGACCTCGAGGGTGGCCGCTGGGCGGCGGCACTGACCCCGCTCGCTCTCGTGCTGCTCGCGGCGGTCGCCGCCGTCTTCGCGGTGCGCGGACTCGCGCTGCGTCTCGTCTCGCTCGTGGTCGCGGCCGTCGCCGTCGCCGCCGCGATCCCCGCCGTCCGGTTGCTCACCGGCGACGCAGACCCCGAGACCGCGGCCGGTGTGGCCGCGCTGCCCGACCGCGCGACCGTGACCGCCGTCGAGACCTATCCGTTGCCCGCCGTCCTTGCGATCGTCGGCGCCGTCGCGGCCCTCGCCGCGGCGGTGACGCTGTGGCGCACCCCGCGCGAGGCGGCCGGACTGTCGTCGAAGTACGACGCCCCGGCAGCACGTCGCGAGGCGGCCGCCCGGCGCGCCGAGAACGATGAACCCCTGTCCGAACGCGGTCTGTGGGACGCACTGGACGCAGGTGAGGATCCCACCGACGACGGTGGCGAGGGTGATACGGGCACCCGCCGGTGACCGCTGTAAACCACTTCACTACTCTTCTAGACAGATCCGATGAGCTTGATCACATCGGGATTGAGCAGGGTGGGAAAGGACTCGAGCCACGATGACAGTTCTCGATTCGATTCTCGAAGGAGTGCGAGCAGACGTCGCCGCCCGTGAGGCGGCCCTCGATCTCGCGTCCGTCAAGGCTGCCGCCGCAGCCGCGCCCCCACCGATCGACGCCAAGGCCGCGCTGCGCGAACCGGGCATCGCGGTCATCGCCGAAGTGAAGCGTGCCAGCCCCTCGAAGGGTGCTCTCGCCGACATCGCCGATCCCGCCGAACTCGCAGCAGCGTACGAGTCCGGAGGCGCTCGCGCCATCAGCGTTCTCACCGAGGAACGCCGATTCCACGGCAGCCTCGCCGACCTCGACGCCGTCCGTCGCGCTGTCCGTATTCCCGTACTGCGCAAGGATTTCGTGGTCGGTCCCTACCAGATCCACGAGGCGCGGGCACACGGCGCCGACATCGTGCTCCTCATCGTCGCGGCCCTCGAGCAGACCGTCCTGACGGCGCTGATCGACCGCGTCGAGTCGCTCGGCATGACCGCGCTGGTCGAGGCGCACACCGAGGAGGAGGCCGACCGTGCCCTCGAGGCCGGCGCCACCGTCATCGGCATCAACGCCCGCAACCTCAAGACCCTCGAGGTCGACAAGACGACCTTCTCGCGCATCGCGCCGGGCCTGCCCAGCAACGTGCTCAAGATCGCCGAATCCGGTGTCCGCGGCCCGGCCGATCTGCTCGCGTACGCGGGTGCCGGCGCCGACGCGGTGCTCGTCGGAGAGGGACTGGTGACCAGTGGGGATCCGCGCCAGGCAGTCGCCGAACTGGTGACGGTGGGCACGCATCCGTCGTGCCCCAAGCCCGCACGCTGACCGTCCCGGCCGGTCCGGACCCCCACGTGATCCGCATCGCGTGGTGGGGCAGACTGGACGCGTGACTGCAGACGATTCCGCACTTTCCGCCAAAGGCCGAGGGCTTCCCTCGATGAGCGAAGCCCTCGCCACTCCGACCGCGCACGAACCCGACGTCCGCGGCCATTTCGGAGTCTTCGGTGGCCGCTATGTGCCCGAGGCGCTCATGGCGGTGATCGAGGAGGTCACCGCTGCCTACGAGAAGGAACGCGTCGATCCGGGCTTCCTCGCGGAACTCGACCGCCTGCAGCGCGACTACACCGGCCGCCCGTCCCCGGTCTACGAGGCCACCCGCCTGAGCGAACACGCCGGCGGAGCGCGCATCTTCCTCAAGCGCGAGGATCTCAACCACACCGGCTCGCACAAGATCAACAACGTGCTCGGACAGGTGCTGCTCGCCAAGCGCATGGGCAAGACCCGCGTGATCGCCGAGACCGGCGCCGGCCAGCACGGCGTCGCCACCGCCACCGCATGCGCGCTGCTCGGTCTCGAATGCCGCGTCTACATGGGCGAGGTCGACACCGAACGGCAGGCCCTCAACGTCGCGCGCATGCGTCTGCTCGGCTCCGAGGTCATCGCCGCCAAGACCGGCTCGCGCACCCTCAAGGACGCGATCAACGAGGCGATGCGCGACTGGGTCACCAACGCCGACAACACCTACTACTGCTTCGGCACCGCCGCCGGCCCGCACCCCTTCCCGGCGATGGTCCGCGACTTCCAGCGCATCATCGGCCTCGAGGCCCGCGCACAGATCCGCGAACTCACCGGTCGCCTGCCCGACGCCGTCGTCGCCTGCGTCGGCGGCGGATCGAACGCGATCGGCATCTTCCACCCGTTCATCGACGACCCGTCCGTCAAGCTCGTCGGCTGCGAGGCCGGGGGAGACGGGGTGGAGACCGGACGGCACGCCGCCACCATCGGCGGCGGCACTCACGGTGCCCTGCACGGCGCGTTCTCGTACCTGTTGCAGAACGAGGACGGCCAGACCATCGAATCGCATTCGATCTCCGCCGGTCTCGACTATCCCGGCGTCGGCCCCGAACACGCCTGGCTCGCCGACACCGGCCGGGCCGAGTACCGCGCCGTCACCGACAGTGAGGCCATGGAGGCCTTCGCGTTGCTGTGCCGCACCGAGGGCATCATCCCCGCTATCGAGTCGGCCCACGCCGTCGCCGGTGCCGTCGAGCTCGGCCCCGAACTCGGCAAGGGCGCCATCGTCCTGGTCAACCTCTCCGGCCGCGGGGACAAGGACGTCGACACCGCCGCCAAGTGGTTCGGTTACCTGCCGACCGACGAGTCCGCCGACCGGACCGGCCCCGAAGGAGCAGCCCAGTGAGCGCCCCGCACGAACGCCTGACCGAGATCTTCGCGACCTGCCGCGCCGAGAACCGCGCCGCACTGGTCGGTTACCTGCCGGTCGGCTATCCCACCGTCGAGCGCTCCGTCGAGGCGATGAAGACCCTCGTCGAGGGCGGCTGCGATCTCATCGAGGTCGGCATCCCCTACAGCGACCCGGTCATGGACGGCACCACCATCCAGAACGCGGCGTTCGAAGCGATCGCCAACGGCGTCCGGGTCCGCGACGTCTTCCCGGCCGTCGAGGCGATCACCGCCGCCGGCGGCGCCGCGGTCGTGATGACCTACTGGAACCTCGTGCTCAAGTACGGCGTCGAGAACTTCGCGCGCGACCTCGCGGCCGCGGGTGGACTCGGCATCATCACGCCCGACCTCGTCCCGGACGAGGCGGAGGAATGGATCGCCGCGGCCGACAAGTACGGACTCGGCAGGATCTTCCTGGTCGCACCGTCGTCGACCAACGAGCGCCTCGCGACCACCCTCGACAAGTGCCGCGGCTTCGTCTACGCCACCTCGACCATGGGTGTCACCGGCGCCCGCGACAGCGTCGACAACCGCGCGCCGGAGATCGTCGCCCGGGTGCGCACGCACTCCGACATCCCGGTCGGTGTCGGTCTCGGTGTGCGCAACGGTGCCCAGGCCGCGGAGATCGCGGGCTACGCCGACGGCGTGATCGTCGGTTCGGCGCTGGTCTCCGCCGTCGCCGAAGGGCCCGACGCGTTGCTCGCACTGACTCGGGATCTCGCGAAGGGCGTTCGCTCCGCTAACGTGCACTCGTGACATCCACTGCGTCTGTTCTGGCCTATCTGCCGAGTCCGCCGCAGGGCGTCTGGTATCTCGGACCGTTCGCCCTCCGTGCCTACGCCCTGTGCATCATCGTCGGGATCGTCGTGGCGATCTGGTGGGGCGACCGCCGCTGGGTCGCACGCGGCGGACAGGCCGGCACCGTCCTCGACATCGCCGTGTGGGCGGTGCCCTTCGGCCTGATCGGTGGGCGGCTCTACCACGTCGCCACCGACTGGCAGAAGTACTTCGGAGACGGCAACGACCCGGTCGACGCCCTGAAGATCTGGGAGGGTGGCCTCGGCATCTGGGGTGCGGTCGCCTTCGGTGCGCTCGGTGCGTGGATCGGGTGCCGTCGGCGGGGGATCCCGCTGCCGGCCTTCGGGGACGCCCTCGCCCCGGCGATCCTGCTGGCGCAGGCCATCGGACGCCTCGGCAACTGGTTCAACCAGGAACTCTACGGTCGCGAGACCACGGTGGCGTGGGGACTCGAGATCTACGAACGGCGCAACGACGCAGGGCAGGTCGCGCCCGGGCTGGTCGACGGCGTGTCCACCGGCGAGGTGGCCTTCGTCGTGCACCCGACCTTCCTCTACGAGCTGCTGTGGAACCTCGCCGTCGTGCTGCTGTTGGTGTTCGTCGACCGAAAGTTCACGATCGGTCACGGACGCCTGTTCGCCCTCTACGTCGCCGGGTACTGCGCGGGCCGGTTCTGGATCGAGCTGATGCGCACCGATGCGGCGACCCAGATCGCCGGTATCCGGATCAACTCGTTCACCTCGGGCATCGTATTCGTGCTCGCGGTCGCCTACTTCGTCCTCGCACGTAAGGGCCGCGAGGACCCTGCGACGCTGAATCCGGTCGCCGGGAACGCGGACGCAGAGCCGGCCGCACAGGACGAGGGCGGGGCGGCCGCAGACGAGGCCGCGCCCACTTCGGAGTCGGCGGATGCGGAGTCGGACAGCTCGTCGTCCGCCGCCGGTAGAGTCGACGAAGCGACGTCCGGAGACAGCAAAGGGGATCACTCGTGACCAGACAGGACCCGGAAGCTTCGGGAGCATCCGATTCGGAGCCTGCCAAGCCGGAGCCCGACAAGACGGAGCCTGCCCAGCCCGACCTGACGAAGCGGAGCGAGTCCGCCTCCGGCGCCGACACGCCGGAGCGGTCCTCGGAGAGCGAGCACACCCCGCCTCCCGATCTCGGACGCGCGTTCGACTACGACGCCACCGCGCAGGCCTCGTTGTCCGCTCAACCGCCCACCCTCGACTCCCTCGGTGGCGCCACCGGCACTCCGGGACCGGGATGGGACACCTACTCGGGTGTCGGCAACGGACCGGGCTGGGGGACCACGCCCAGCTACCCGCCGCCGGCCGAGCACGAGTCCGACTATCCGTCCCCGGGCGACTACCCCTACGGCGAGCATCAGGGCCGGCCCGAGACCGGCACCGGACCGGTCTACGGGACACCCGACCCGCACTACCCGATCGGGTCCCCGCAGCAGGACCCGTCGCAGGGCCGGTACACCGGTCCGCAGGGAACGCAGCAGCCGGGTTACGGTCCGCCTCCGCAGGGCGGGCAGGGTTACGGTCCGACTCCGCAGGGCGGGCAGGGTTACGGTCCGACTCCGCAGAGCGGACAGGGATACGGTCCGCCGCCCGGCTACGGGGTGATGCCCGCCTACGGCTACCCCGACCCGTCGAACCCGTACGGTCACGACGCCGCAGCGCCCTTCGGACGCGATCCCTACACCGGCGAGCCGTACTCCGACAAGAGCAAGGTCACCGCAGGTGTGCTGGGGATCCTGCTCGGCGCCTTCGGTGCCGGACGCTTCTACCTCGACCAGCCGGGCACGGCGGTCGCGCAGATCGCCGTCACCTGGCTCACCTGCGGTATCGGGGGCATCTGGCCGCTGATCGACGGCATCCTCATGCTCACCGGCAAGGTCCGCGACAAGAACGGACGCCAGCTCCGTCCGTGACATCCCGACGACTCCGTCGCCTGTGACATCCCGACGTCTCCGTCGCCTGTGACATCCCGACGTCTCCGTCGCCTGTGACATCCCGACGTCTCCGTCCCATCGGCACCCCGGCGACACGCACCGGGGTGCTGGGATGGAGGGTCGCAGGCTCGGAGGCTAGGCTCGAAGCGTGACCCGACGCACCAAGATCGTTTGCACTATGGGGCCGGCCACCGCCGACCCCGATGTCCTGCGGAATCTCGTCGACGCCGGAATGGACGTCGCCCGCCTGAATTTCAGCCACGGTGAACACGCCGACCACGAGGGCCACTACAACCGGGTCCGCGCTGCGTCGGAGGCCTCCGGGCACGCCGTCGGTATCCTCGCCGATCTCCAGGGGCCGAAGATCCGGCTCGGACGATTCGCCGAGGACCGCACCGTGTGGGAACACGGTGAAGTGGTCCGCATCACCGTCGACGACGTGGTCGGAGACCACGACCGCGTCTCGACCACCTACAAGGAACTCGCTCAGGACGCCGTCGCCGGCGACCGGTTGCTCGTCGACGACGGCAAGGTCGGTCTCGTCGTCGAGGCGGTCGAGGGCAACGACGTCGTCTGCCGCGTCATCGAGGGCGGACCCGTCAGCAACAACAAGGGTGTCTCCCTGCCGGGGATGAACGTCTCCGTTCCGGCCATGTCGGAGAAGGACATCGAGGATCTCGAGTTCGCACTGCGCCTCGGTGTCGACTTCATCGCCCTGTCGTTCGTGCGGTCGCCGGCCGACGTCGAACTCGTTCACGAGGTCATGGACCGCGTCGGGCGGCACGTGCCGGTGATCGCCAAGCTCGAGAAGCCCGAGGCCGTCGAGAATCTCGAGGCCGTGGTCCTCGCCTTCGACGCGGTCATGGTGGCGCGCGGCGACCTCGGCGTCGAACTTCCGCTCGAGCAAGTACCGCTCGTGCAGAAGCGCGCGATCCAGATAGCACGTGAGAACGCCAAGCCCGTCATCGTCGCGACGCAGATGCTCGAATCGATGATCGAGAACTCGCGTCCCACTCGCGCCGAGGCCTCCGACGTGGCCAACGCCGTGCTCGACGGCACCGACGCCGTGATGCTCTCGGGTGAGACCTCCGTCGGCAAGTTCCCCGTCGAAACGGTCCGCACGATGGCGCGCATTATTGCCGCCGTCGAGTCGGATTCGACGGAAGTGCCTGCGCTGACGCACGTTCCGCGCACCAAGCGCGGTGTCATCTCGTACGCCGCCCGCGACATCGGCGAGCGTCTCGACGCCAAGGCGCTCGTCGCGTTCACCCAGTCGGGCGACACCGTGCGACGACTCGCGCGGTTGCACACCCCGCTGCCGCTGCTCGCGTTCACGCCCGTCCCGCACATCCGCAACCAGCTGGCGCTGACGTGGGGCACCGAGACCTTCTCGGTCGAGCCGGTCGACACCACCGACCAGATGGTCGAACAGGTCGACGCGGCGTTGCTGTCGCTGGGCCGGTACCAGCGCGGCGACCTCGTGGTGATCGTCGCCGGAGCGCCTCCGGGACGCTCGGGTTCGACCAACCTCATCCACGTGCACCGGTTGGGTGAGAAAGACACCCGGTGACACTGTCGGACACAACGGATCTCGACGTTCTCCTCGGCCTCCTCGATCTGGAGCAGGTCGAGGAGAACGTCTTCCGTGGTGGTCATCCCGAGCAGGTCGGCAGCCGCACCTTCGGCGGTCAGCTCGTCGCGCAGGCGCTCATTGCGGCCGGACGCACCGTGGGTGATCGTCCTGTGCACGCGATCAACGCCCATTTCATCCGGGGCGGCGACGTCAAGCGGCCCATCGACTACCACGTCGTCACCCACCGGGACGGCCGCGACTTCGCGAACCGGATGGTCACCGCCTACCAGGACGACCAGGAACTGTTCGTCATGCTCGCCGCCTTCCAGCGGTGGGGCAAAGGCCTCGAACACTCGGTGACCGTTCCCGATGTTCCCCTGCCCGAAGCGCTTCCGCCGATCGGCGAACGCCTGCGCGGCTTCGAGGAGCAGTTGCCGCATTTCGTCGGCGCGCTCAAGCCGATCGACATGCGGTACGCCAACGACCCCGCCTGGGTGTTGCGGGGAACGGGGGAGAAGCTCGGCCACAACCGCGTGTGGATGCGCGCCGACGGGCAACTGCCCGACGATCCGCTGCTCCACGTCGCCACGCTGGCCTACGCGTCCGACACGACCGTCCTCGATTCGATCCTCACCACGCACGGCCTGTCGTGGGGACTCGACCGGATCGTGGCGGCGACGGTCAACCATTCGATCTGGTTCCACCGTCCGCTCCGCTTCGACGAATGGCACCTGTACGCCACGGAATCCCCGGTAGCGGCCGGTTCCCGTGGTATGGCGACGGGACGCTACTTCACCATCGAGGGCGAACTCGTCGCGACCGTCGTGCAGGAAGGGCTCATCCGTCACTTCCCGCCGCGTCGTCCGTCGGGGAGCTGATCGGCCGATCGGTCGAGGGCGGCCGACAGCGCGCGCATGCCCTCCACGATCCGCGCCAGGTTCTCGGATCCGGTCTCCTCGCACAGTGCCCGCGCGGCGTCGGCGTGAGCGGGGCCGATGGCACGGATCGCGTCGCGACCGGCCGGTGTCATCGCGACGAGCTTGGCGCGACGGTGCGCCGGATTGGGCCGGTACTCCGCCAGGCCCTTGTCGACGAGGAGATCGGCGATGCGCTGCACGCTCTGCCGGGTGATGCCCATCTCGCGGGCGATCGCGGACACCGGCAGCGGAGCGGAGGAGACCGCGCCGAGGACCTGCCACCAGGCCGCGGTCAGGCCCACCGGACGCGCCAGGGTCTCGGCCAGCGCGAAAAACTGGCCGTTGAGCCGGAAGGCCGTCAGTGCGGCCGCGCTGAGCAGTTCGGCCTCCGCCGGGTGCTGCTCGGCCGCGTTCTGCTCCGTCACGAGCCGGAGGACATGAGCTCGTAGTAGCCGCGCGGGTCGCGCTCGCCGTAGAGGGCGTACCAGGCGTCGAGGACGCGCGGTTCGTACATGTCGAGCCGGGTGAAGATCGCGCGGGCGAAGTCGACCGGGGCGATGCCGCTCGCGGTGATGAGATCGCCGTCCGTGACCGCGGGTTCGTCCCGGTACAGATCGGCGCCACCGTATCCGACGCTCTGCAGGAATTCTGGAGCGTTGCTCGTGTGCGGCCGCTCGTCGAGCAGGCCGGCAGCCGCGAGCGCTCCGGTCGCGCCACAGATCGCGGCCACCGGAACGCCGGCGTCGAGGAATTGCCGGGTCTTGTCGACGAACGGGGCGTAGGCGTCGGTCGGCCAGATGTCGTTGCCCGCGAGGATCAGCATCGCGCTGTCCTCCGGCGTGATGTCTGCGAGCACGGCGTCGGGAAGGATGCGGAGTCCGCCCTTGGTCGTGACCGGTTCCGTCGTGGCTCCGACGGTACGGACGCGGTACCGGCCGGGGCTGCGCTGCCATTCGGGATCTGCGATATGTGGCGTGACGTATCCGATCTCCCAGTCCGCCAGGGTGTCGTACACGGCGACGTGAACTGTTTCGGTCATGACAGTATGCTGACAAAACGACAGCCTGCTGTCAATGGTGTCGCACTGCCGGTCGAGGATGATTTGCCGGGTGGTCCAGGCGGCGATTAGCCTTGATCAGGACCACGTCGTGGCGCCACTGTCGTCGAAGGTCGCACGCGACCTCATCGGAGGAGAACATGGGCAACACTCACGCGCAGACTGTGAGCACACGCGCTCGAAGCGCCGTGGCTCCTGCGTGTTGTCGTTGCCGCTGATCACCCCTGTCGGGGCTGCTCGCACTGCTCTCACGATTCCCCTGAGTCCGCTGTGACCGACGATCCGGCGGTGACCGGGAATTCCTCGCATCCGATGCGGTTCGAAAGGCACATCATGTCCGATTCGACAGTATTGCCCGTCATCGATCTGTCCGATCTCGACGGCGACGACACCACACGCAACGCCCTGCTCGATCGCCTCCGGGAGGCCACCCACGAGATCGGGTTCTTCCATCTCGCCGGTCACGGGATAGAGCCCGCGCTCGCCGACGGGCTCGTCGCGGCGGCACGCGAATTCTTCGCCCTCCCCGAGGCGGACAAGCTCGCGATCGAGAACATCCGCTCGCCCCACTTCCGCGGCTACACCCGTGTCGGTGGCGAACGCACCCAGGGCTATGTCGACTGGCGCGAACAACTCGACATCGGCCCGGAACGCGATGCCGTCGCCGAGGTCGACCCCGACCGCCCCTGGGAGGTGCTGCACGGGCCCAATCTGTGGCCCGAGCAGGTCCCCCGACTACGCGAACTGGCCCTGCGGTGGATCGACGAGGCCGGCAACGTCGGACGCCGACTGCTCGGTGCATGGGCCGAATCCCTCGGTGCCCCCGCCGATCACTTCGAGGACGCCTTCGCCGATCCCGACCCGCTGCTGAAGATCGCGCGGTATCCCGGGCACGACCGCTCGGTCACCGATCAAGGGGTCGGCAGCCACAAGGACGTCGGCGCGCTGACGTTGCTGTATCCCGAACCCGGCAGCACCGGCTTCCAGGTCGAACGCGACGGACGTTGGGTCGACATCGACCCGCTCCCAGGGCATTTCATCGTCAACATCGGAGAACTCCTCGAGGTCGCCACCGGCGGTTACCTCCAGGCGACCGTCCATCGTGTGCTGCCGCCCCCGGCGGGCACCGACCGGGTGTCGCTGCCCTTCTTCCTCAATCCCGGTCTCGACCGCGAACTCCCGGCGGTGGAGTTGCCCGCAGATCTGGCCGCGGCCGCCCGCGGCGTCGGCCCCGACGCACACGGCGGCACGCTGCACGCCGTCTACGGCCTCAACGCACTCAAGTCCCGCCTGCGGGCACATCCGAACGTGGCGGAGCGTTTTCACGCGGATCTCCTCGCCCGCTTCGCCGCACCCCGATAATCGATCTGTCCGTCCCCGTATTTCCAACGTCCCCGCATTCCCAACGGAAGGTATCCACCCGATGTCACTGCGTCGTATCGTCGTCGCGTCCGCCGCGCTCACCCTCGCTGCGGGTCTCGCGGCCTGCTCGTCGTCCGAAGGTGACGACACCACCCTCCGGATCTCGGCGTCGTCCACCCCGCACGTCGAGATCCTCGACCAGATCGTGAGCACCGGGGCGCTGGGCGACTACAAGCTCGACATCGTCGAGATCACCGGGGAGGTCGATCCCAACGAACTGCTCGAGGCCGGTGACGTCGACGCGAACTTCTTCCAGCACGAGCCCTACCTGACGGACTGGCAGAAGCAGAAGGGTATCGACGACCTCGTCGCCGTCGCCGACGTGCACCTCGAGCCCATCGGCCTCTACTCGAACAAGATCGCCTCGCTCGACGAGCTGAAGGACGGCGACACCGTCGCCGTGCCGCGCGACACCACCAACTACGCCCGCGCGCTGTACCTGCTCGAATCGGCCGGTCTGCTCGAGATGGACGTGCCCTTCGAGGAGGCCGACCTGTCGGTGGTCACCGAATCGAACATCACCGCCAACCCGAAGAACCTGAACCTCGTCAGCATCGAGCGTCCGCAGCTCGCCCGTCAGCTCGACGACGCGCAGATCACCGCCGCCGTGATCAACTCCAATTACGCGCTCGAAGCCGGCCTGAACCCGGCCGAGGACGCCATCGTCACCGAAGAGGTCGAGAACAACCCCTTCTCCAACCTGCTCGTCGTGCGGGCCGAGAACGAGAACGACCCGGCAGTGACCGCGCTGGCCGAGGCCCTCGAGTCGCCCGAGACGGCTGCCTGGATCGAGGAGACCTACTCCGGCGCCGTGCTGCCGGTCCACTCGACGAACTGATGATCGTCGTCGAGAACCTCGTCAAGACCTTCCCCGGAGCCGGGCGCTCCGGGGAGGTCGCGGCGTTGCGAGGGGTGTCGCTCGAGATCCCCGACGGCGAGATCTACGGCATCGTCGGCCCGTCCGGATCCGGCAAGTCCACCCTTCTGCGCTGTCTGAACCTGCTCGAGCGGCCTACCTCGGGACGGATCCTGCTCGGCGGGGACGACCTGTCGACCCTGTCCGGCGCGGAACTGCGAGCGGCGCGTCGCCGGATCGGGACGGTCTTCCAGCAGTTCAACCTACTGCACTCGCGCACCGTGATCCGGAACGTCGAATTCCCGCTCGAAGTGGCGGGGATCGACAAGGAACAGCGCCGCAAGCGGGCGCTCGAGCTGCTCGATCTCGTCGGCCTGGCCGGCAAGGGGGAGAGCTATCCCTCGCAGCTGTCCGGTGGACAGCAGCAGCGCGTGGGCATCGCCCGCGCACTCGCCGTCGAACCCGAGGTACTGCTGTGCGACGAGGCCACGAGCGCCCTGGACCCGGACACCACCGATCAGGTCCTCGATCTCGTCGCCGAGGTGAACAGACGACTGGGCGTCACGGTCGTGGTGATCACCCACGAACTCGGGGTGCTGCGCCGGATCTGCAGCTCGGCAGCTCGGCTCGCCGCCGGACAGGTGGTCGAGACGGGCCGGATCGTCGATCTCGTCGCCGATCCCGAGTCGGCGCTCGGGCATGCGCTCGTCCCGGTCGGCACCGACCCGTCGACGGGTTCGGGTGCCGACACGGCTCTGGTCACCGCGATCGGTGATGCCGCGCACGGACCGTGGCTCGCTGAGATGATCCGCGCGATCGACGCCGACATCGCTGTGGTCGGCGGCCGGGTCGAACAGGTCGGCAGCGTCACCGTGGGCCGGATGCGCCTTCGGTTCACGGCGGGTACCGATCGGGCACTCATCGAGGGGTTCGTGGCCGAACGCCCGTATCTGAGCCTGGCGTGGGGGACGGAAGCCGAATTGGAGGGACTCACGGAATGACGGTGCAGGCGCGATGAACAAACTGCAGTGGTACGACGCCTTCCCGGAGGTGTGGGAAGCCACCCTCGAGACGCTCTACATGGTTGCGGTGTCCTTCGTGCTCACCGTCGTCGGTGGTGTGCTGGTCGGAATCGTGTTGCAGTTGACGTCCCCGTCCGGACTGTGGCCGCGCAGGACGCTCAACACCGTCCTCGGCGTGATCGTCAACCTCTTCCGGTCGCTGCCCTTCCTCATCCTGCTGATCGCGCTGATCGGGTTCACCCGCTTCATCGTGGGTACCGCGATCGGGCCGACCGCGGCGATCGTGCCGTTGACCATCGGTGCCATCCCGTTCTTCGGCCGGATCGTCGAATCCGCTCTGCGGGAGGTGCCCCGGGGCCGGGTCGAGGCGGCCCAGGCGATGGGGGCCACCAACGGGCAGATCGTGCGCAAGGTGCTGCTGCCCGAAGCACTGTCCCCGCTGATCGCCGGTGCCACCCTCACCCTCGTGCTGCTGGTGGGCTATTCGGCCATGGCCGGTGTCATCGGTGGTGGCGGTCTCGGCGACTTCGCGATCGTCTACGGCTACCAGCGGTTCAACACGCCGGTGCTGTTGCTCGCGGTGGTCGTCCTCATCGTGATGGTGCAGATCATGCAGTCGATCGGTGATCTCATGGTCCGCAGGCTCGCGCACCGGCGGTGACGCCCGAGAGCCGGGCGCACCACCGGTGCGTCCGGCTCAGCGGTCGAGCTTCGCGATCGCCTCGTCGACGAGCGGGACGTAGCGGTCGATCGACCACGGCACGGTGAGCGGATTGATCATCGACGATCCCGTGACGAACGGCTGTTCCTCCGGCGCGACGAGCGAGCCGCGCGCGATCGCCGGAATTTGCTGGTAGACGGCCTGCGATTCGATCTCCGCGCGGTTCGCCGGGTCGGAATAGAACGTGAAGATCAGATCCGAGTCCTTCAGCAGTCCGGCGTTCTCGAGCCCGATGACCGCCGAGTCGGTGCCCTCGGTCTCCTCGAGCGTCTCCGCGACCGGGTCGACCGTCAGCCCGAGTCCGCGGACCATCGCCACGCGCTGCTCGTCGGGCATGAACACGCCCAGCGTGCTGGGGCCGGTGTTGTAGATATACGAGAACGTCACCCCGGCGTATTCGGGATGCTCCGCCGCGGTGCGTTCGAAGGTGTCATCGATCCCCGTGATCAGATCCAGCGACTCGTCGTGCCTGCCGAGTGCGGTGCCGATGGTCTCGATCTGGTCCTGCCAGGTGATCGTCCAGGGCAGTTCGGGGTAGGCGACGGTCGGGGCGATCGCCGACAGCAGGTCGTACTGCTCCTGCGTGATGCCCGACCACGGCGCGAGGATGACGTCCGGGGCGAGTCGGGCGATCGCCTCGACGTCCACCTCGGCGCCACCGGTGAACTGCTCGGGCAGCGGCTCGCCGCGTTCGGTCAGTTCCTCGTGGATCCAGGGCAGATATCCGGTTTCGTCGCTGCCCCAAGGATATTCCTCCATCCCCACTGGGGTGACACCCAGTGCGATCGCCGTCTCGGCCGAACCCATCCCGAGCGTGACGACCCTTTCGGGCTGCGCGTCGATCTCGGCGGTGCCCAGTGCGTGCTCGATCGCGACGGGTTCGAAGTCGCCCGTCGGAGAACCGTTCGAGTTGTCGCCACTGCCGGACGAGCAGGCGGTGAGTGCGACGGCGGCGGCGAGCGCGACTACCGCGCGTGACCCGAGGCGGCGCGGGGACAGAAATTTCATGGATACCTCTCACTGATCGGACCGGTTCGAGAGGTGAGCCTAACCTTCTGAAGGGGATGACGGTTATCGGCAGATTTCCGGGCCGTCCGCAGCTTCGTGATGTCCCACAAACAGATCACGAGACGGATGTCACATTTGATAGTATTCTGTTATCGAAACCGCTCACGTCCCGGGCGGGAAAGGGGACGGCCGCACTCGGCCACCGCGGGGGTTCGCTCATCACCGACGATTCGTCGACCGGGAACGATGAGTGGATGCGGGGGTACCGGATGCGTCGTTCCGGGGAGGAACGGAGATGCTCATGGTTGCATCCACGGATAAGAGGTCCGATTCGATGCCACGCTCGAACCGGCGGATTCTCGCGATCATCGCGCTCACGGGAATGCTCACGATCGGATTCCTGGCTGCGGTGTTCACCGCGTCGTATCTGATCGGTGCCGCATTCGCCATGCTCACCGGCGCATGCATCGTGCTGGCGCACCTGATGATCGCGCCCGCCTCGATCATCCACGACGACGAGACGGAGACGGCCATCCGTCCTGAGATCCGCGAGCGGTGGCATCCGCTCGGTAGCGGATCCTGAGCTCGTCCCGGCCCGCCGACGTCGCGGCACCGCCGCGACGCGCGGGTTCCCCGGACGGGCGGGTGTGCTCGGTTAGCATCTTGCCCGTGACCGACTCGCTGCGCATCCTCGTCTACAGCGACGATGCGACCGTGCGGCAACAGGTTCGTGATGCCCTCGGTACCCGGCTGCACCCGGATCTGCCTCCACTCGACTACGTCGAGGTCGCGACACCGCCGGTCGTCGTCGAACGCATGCACGCCGGCGACATCGCCCTCGCCGTGCTCGACGGTGAGGCCGCCCCCGCGGGCGGCATGGGCCTCGCGAAACAACTCGAGGACGAACTCGACTCGTGCCCGCCGATCATCGTGTTGATCGCCCGGGCCGACGACGAATGGCTCGCCCGCTGGTCGGGCGCCGAGGTGGCGCTGCGTCATCCCGTCGACCCGATTCGGCTCGGCCGGCAGGTCCTCGCGCTGCTCACCCCTCGCTCCCGCCCCTCCTGACCCTTCCGACGCGCGACCGCCCGGCCGCGAACTCGTATGTGGGGCCGGAAAATCTACCCTCCTTCCCGTTGTCGAGCAGCCCGACACGCCGCCCCGAATCGAGGGCGTGAAATCGCGACAAGTCCGACGCGAACAGCACTAGTGTGTGCCGTGACTCACAACCCTGGGCCGGGACGGAACCGCCCGGTGCACGGCGGGGGTGGGTTCGCGGGCGACGAGCAGACCCGCGGCCGGATTCGCGCAAGCAACCGGAGGTCGCATGAACGCTTACGTACCGATCCTGGTACTCGGTGGCATCGCGCTTGCCTTCGCGGTCTTCTCCGTCGCGGTGGCGAGCCTCGCGGGCCCGAGCCGATACAACCGCGCCAAGCTCGATGCGTACGAGTGCGGCATCGACCCCACACCCCAGCCGGTGGGAGGTGGCCGCTTCCCGGTGAAGTACTACCTCACCGCGATGCTGTTCATCATCTTCGACATCGAGATCGTCTTCCTGTACCCGTGGGCGGTCCATTTCGACGCGCTCGGCGTCTTCGGTCTGGCGGCGATGGCGCTGTTCATGTTCAACGTCTTCGTCGCCTACGCCTACGAGTGGAAACGAGGAGGCCTGACATGGGACTGACGACCCGCGTGTACGACGGGATGTCCTGCCAGCGAAGGGGTTACGAGAGCGGACGACAAACGACCGGGCGTCCGGTCCGATTCCGGGGAAGGTGACGGGCGATGGGCATCGAGGAGAAGGTCCCCAGCGGTTTTCTGCTCAGCACCGTCGAGACCCTGGCCGGTTTCGCGCGCAAGGGCTCCTTGTGGCCGGCGTCCTTCGGGCTCGCGTGCTGCGCCATCGAGATGATGGCCACCGCCGGTGGCCGCTACGACATCGCCCGCTTCGGTATGGAGGCCTTCCGGGCCTCCCCGCGACAGGCCGACGTCATGATCGTCGCCGGCCGAGTCAGCCAGAAGATGGCTCCCGCCCTGCGCCGCGTCTACGACCAGATGGTCGAACCGAAGTGGGTGCTCGCGATGGGCGTGTGCGCCTCGTCGGGCGGCATGTTCAACAACTACGCAATCGTTCAGGGGGTCGACCACGTCGTCCCCGTCGACATCTACCTTCCGGGCTGCCCGCCCCGGCCCGAGATGCTCCTGCACGCCATCCTCATGCTGCACGAGAAGATCGCGCAGATGCCACTGGGTGTGAACCGGGCCGAGGCGATCCGCGCCGCCGAGGAAGCGGCCCTGGCCCAACGTCCCCTCATCGAACTGACGGTGCCGCCGCGATGACCGATCTCGAACGGACAGGATCCGACCACGACGACCGCGCCGACGAGGTGATCGCCGTCCGACGCGGCATGTTCGGGGTGCGTGGATCCGGTGACACCAGCGGCTACGGCCGCCTCGTGCGCCGGGTGACGCTGCCCGGCAGCACCGAGCGACCCTACGGCGGGTACCTCGACGACCTCGTCGACACGCTCGAGGACGTCCTCGACGAGCGATCCGGCGACACCGGCGTCGGCTATGCCCAGGCGGTCGAGAAGGTCGTCGCGCACCGCCACCAGCTGACCGTCTTCGTCCGCCGCGAACATCTGCCACTCGTGGCCCGCACCCTGCGCGACCATGCGGACCTCCGCTTCGAGCTGTGCCTCGGGGTCAGCGGGGTGCATTACCCGCAGGAGACGGGCCGCGAACTGCACGCGGTGTATCCGCTCGTCTCGATCACCCACAACCGCCGGATACGGCTCGAGGTCGCGATCCCCGACAGCGACCCGTACGTCCCCTCGCTCTACCGCACCTACCCGACGAACGACTGGCACGAGCGCGAGACCTACGACTTCTTCGGAATCGTCTTCGACGGGCACCCCGCGCTCACCCGCATCGAGATGCCCGACGACTGGCACGGACATCCCCAACGCAAGGACTACCCTCTCGGCGGCATCCCGGTGGAATACAAGGGCGCCCGGATCCCGCCACCCGACGAACGGAGGGCGTACACGTGACGAGCGAACCCGCGACCGAGACCGTCTTCGACGCCGTCGGACGCGACTGGGACGGCATCACCGCTGCCGTACGCGACAGCGGCGAGGACCACATCGTCGTCAACATGGGCCCCCAGCACCCATCCACCCACGGAGTGTTGCGCCTGATCCTCGAGATCGACGGCGAGACCGTCACGGAGGCCCGATGTGGAATCGGCTATCTGCACACCGGAATCGAGAAAAACCTCGAATTCCGCAACTGGACGCAGGGCGTCACCTTCGTCACTCGCATGGACTACCTCGCCCCGTTCCACAACGAGACGGCCTACTGCCTCGGCGTCGAGAAGCTGCTCGGCATCGAGGATCTCGTCCCCGAACGCGCGCAGGTCGTGCGGGTGATGCTCATGGAACTCAACCGCATCTCCTCGCACCTGGTGGCGCTGGCCACCGGTGGCATGGAACTCGGCGCGACCACCCCGATGCTGTTCGGTTTCCGCGAACGCGAACTGATCCTCGACGTCTTCGAGACGATCACCGGACTGCGGATGAACCACTCCTACATCCGGCCCGGCGGACTGTCCCAGGACTTGCCCGACGAAGCCGTGCCGATGATCCGCGACCTGCTCGCCCTCCTACCCGGCCGGCTCGCCGATCTCGAAGCCCTGTTCACCGACAACCCCATCTTCATCTCACGCACCCGCGACATCGGCTGCCTCGACCTCACCGGCTGCATGGCCCTCGGGATCACCGGACCGATCCTACGGTCCACCGGACTGCCCTACGACCTGCGCCGCGCCGAACCCTACTGCGGCTACGAGACCTACGAGTTCGACGTCGTCACCGCAGAGGGATCCGACTGCTACGCGCGCTATCTCGTCCGGATCGGGGAGATGCACGAATCGTTGAAGATCGTCGAACAGTGCCTCGACCGGCTCCGCCCCGGACCGGTGATGGTCCAGGACGGCAAGATCGCCTGGCCGTCGGAACTGCAGCTCGGACCGGACGGACTCGGCAACTCGCCCGACCACATCCGGCACATCATGGGCGAGTCGATGGAGGGTCTGATCCACCACTTCAAGCTCGTCACCGAAGGCATACGTGTCCCCGCGGGACAGGTCTACATCGGCGTCGAATCGCCACGCGGCGAACTCGGCGTCCACATGGTCAGCGACGGCGGCACACGCCCGTACCGCGTGCACTACCGCGACCCGTCGTTCACGAATCTGCAGGCCGTCGCGGCGATGTGCGAGGGCGGCATGGTCTCCGACGTGATCGCTGCCGTCGCCAGCATCGACCCGGTGATGGGGGGAGTGGACCGATGAACACCGAATTCGTGCGGGCTGCGGGCGCGGAGACCACCGGCACCGCGGCCACGAGCGAGACCACCGCCGCCGTGCCGATGACCGAACCGGCCGGACGCGAACCCGTCCTCGTGCCGCTCGGGCCGCGACCCGACGAGGACACCTATCTCACCCCACCCGACGCACCGCGCCGCTATCCCGACGACGCGCGCGCCCGCCTCGACGCCGACGCCGACCGGATCATCGCGCGCTACCCGCAGCCACGATCAGCGCTGCTGCCGCTGCTGCACCTCGTGCAGGCGGAGGACGGTTACATCACGCCGGCCGGCATCGAGTTCTGCGCCCGGCGGCTCGGACTCACCGGCGCCGAGGTCGCCGCCGTCTCTACCTTCTACACCATGTACCGCCGCTCGCCGACCGGCCGCCACCACGTCGGAGTGTGCACGAACGCGTTGTGCGCGACGATGGGCGGCGACGAGATCTTCTCCGCGCTGTGCACCCGGCTCGGCATCGGACACGACGAGACCACCGCCGACGGCGCGATCACCCTCGAGCACATCGAATGCAACGCGGCGTGCGACTACGCCCCGGTGATGACCGTCGACTGGGAACTGTTCGACAACCGCACTATCGACTCCGCGATCGAACTCGTCGACGACCTGCTCGCCGGCGGCACCCCCGCACCGACGCGCGGCGCCCCGCTGCGCAGCTTCCGCGACACCGCACGCCTGCTCGCGGGGATCCCCGACGACCGGCCCGGTGCGCTCGAGGCCGCCGGTACCGCCGGGCCGGCCTCCCTCGCCGGGCTCGAGGTCGCCCGCAAGCACGACATGCGGGCACCCGAACCGCCGGAGAATGACGAGGCCGTCGTCGCCGTCGCGAAATCACCGACAGGTCTGACCCCCGTACTCACCCGTTATTGGGCCGAGGAACAGGCGTGGACCCTCGACGCCTACCGGCGGCACGGTGGATACGAAGCCCTGCCCATCGCGCTCGGCATGGACCCGGATGCGGTCATCGCCGCAGTCAAGGATTCCGGGATCCGCGGTCGCGGCGGCGCCGGATTCTCCACGGGCACCAAGTGGTCGTTCATCCCGCAGGGCGACGACAAGCCGCACTATCTCGTCGTCAACGCCGACGAATCCGAACCGGGCACCTGCAAGGACATCCCGTTCATGCTGGCCACCCCGCATGCCCTCGTCGAAGGCGTGATCATCGCCGCCTACGCGATCCGCGCCCGGCACGCGTTCGTCTATCTCCGCGGCGAAGCCGTCCCGGTGCTGCGGCGCCTGCACGCGGCGGTCGCCGAGGCCTACGAGGCCGGTTATCTCGGACGCGACATCCTCGGCTCCGGATACGACCTCGAACTCGTCGTCCACGCCGGTGCGGGCGCATACATCTGCGGTGAGGAGACGGCGCTGCTCGACTCCCTCGAGGGCCGCCGCGGCCAACCACGCCTGCGCCCGCCCTTTCCCGCCGTCGCCGGCCTGTACGCATGCCCGACCGTCGTCAACAACGTCGAATCCATCGCGAACGTCCCGTTCGTCATCCGCAACGGTGTGGACTGGTACCGCTCGATGGGCACCGAGAAATCACCGGGATTCGCGATGTTCTCGCTGTCCGGGCACGTCACCACCCCCGGCCAGTACGAGGCCCCGCTCGGCATCACCCTGCGCGAGCTGCTCGGCTACGCCGGAGGTGTGCGCGCCGGCCACCGGCTCAAGTTCTGGACACCCGGCGGTTCGTCGACCCCGATCTTCACCGACGAACACCTCGACGTCCCCCTGGACTACGAGAACGTCGCCGCCGCCGGGTCGATGCTCGGGACCCGGGCCCTGCAGATCTTCGACGAGACCACCTGCGTCGTCCGCACGGTGCTGCGCTGGACCGAGTTCTACGCGCACGAATCGTGCGGCAAGTGCACCCCCTGCCGCGAGGGCACCTGGTGGCTCGTGCAGATCCTCGAGCGGCTCGAACACGGCCGGGGCGCCGAAGCCGACCTGGAGAAGCTGCTCGACATCTCCGACAACATCCTCGGCCGGGCGTTCTGCGCGCTCGGGGACGGCGCGACCAGCCCGATCACGTCGTCGCTGAAGTACTTCCGCGACGAATACGTCGCCCACTTCGAGCACGGCGGCTGCCCGTTCGACCCGCACCTGTCGACGCTCGCCGCCGACGCCCCCGCGGAAGGAGGCGAGCGATGACCGCAGTGTCCGGTGCCGGTGCGGAGAAGTCCGAGACCACCGACCTCGTGAACGTCACCATCGACGACACCGAGATCGCCGTGCCCAAGGGCACTCTCGTGATCCGCGCCGCCGAACTGATCGGGGTCCAGATCCCGCGGTTCTGCGACCACCCGCTGCTCGAACCGGTCGGTGCGTGCCGCCAGTGCCTCGTCGAGGTCGAGGGCCAGCGCAAACCGCTCGCCTCGTGCACCTCCGTGGTCACCGACGGGATGGTCGTGCGCACCCAGTTCACCTCACCGGTGGCCGACAAGGCCCAGCGCGGCGTGATGGAACTGCTGCTCATCAACCATCCGCTCGACTGTCCGGTATGCGACAAGGGCGGCGAGTGCCCGCTGCAGAACCAGGCGATGTCCAACGGACGCGCCGAGTCCCGCTTCGAGGACACCAAACGCACCTACCCGAAACCCATCGCGATCTCCTCGCAGGTGCTCCTCGACCGCGAACGGTGCGTGCTGTGCGCGCGGTGCACCCGCTTCGCCGACCAGATCGCGGGCGACCGGTTCGTCGACATGCTCGACCGCGGGGCGCTGCAGCAGGTCGGTATCTACACCGAGGAACCGTTCGAGTCGTACTTCTCCGGCAACACCGTCCAGATCTGTCCGGTCGGCGCGCTCACCGGCGCCGCCTACCGGTTTCGCGCCCGCCCGTTCGATCTGGTCTCCACGCCGAGTGTGTGCGAACACTGCGCGAGCGGCTGCGCCCAGCGCACCGACCATCGTCGCGGTGCCGTGCTGCGCCGACTCGCCGGGGACGACCCCGAGGTCAACGAGGAATGGAACTGCGACAAGGGACGCTGGGCGTTCACCTACGCTACCGCCGACGATTGCCTCACGACACCGCTCGTCCGCGACGATACCGGAGCGCTCGTCCCCGCCTCGTGGATCGAGGCGCTCGGCGTCGCCGCCCGCGGGCTCGCGGCGGCGCGCGGTAGGGCCGGGGTGCTCACCGGTGGCCGGCTCACCGTCGAGGACGCCTACGCGTACGCGAAGTTTGCGCGAACGGCGCTCGGCACCAACGACATCGACTTCCGCAGTCGAGCCCTGTCGGAGGAGGAGACGGACTTCCTCGCCTCGCGGGTCGCCGGGGGGCGCCTCGACGTCACCTACCGCGACCTCGACCGCGCGCCGGCGGTGCTCCTCGTCGGATTCGAGCCGGAGGAGGAGTCGCCGATCGTCTTCCTGCGGCTGCGCAAGGCGGTCCGGCGGAACAGGCTGCAGGTCTTCACGATCGCACCGTTCGCCTCGCGCGGTGCCCACAAGCTGTCGGGCCGGGTCGAACAGTGCGTCCCGGGCGACGAGGCACGCGCGCTCGACGCGATCCGCACCGGCGCATCCGCCGATGCCGCGGCGGCGCTCGGGACTCCCGGTGCGATCGTGCTGGTGGGGGAGCGGGCCGCAGCATCGCCCGGCACGCTGTCCGCCGCTGCGGCCCTCGCCGACGAGACCGGAGCCCGCCTCGCGTGGATCCCGCGCCGCGCCGGTGATCGCGGAGCACTCGAAGCCGGCGCCTTCCCGACCCTGCTGCCCGGTGGTCGCCCGATCGGCGACCCGCAGGCCCGGCGCGACATCGAGTCGGCGTGGGGTCTACCGGCCGACACCCTGCCGTCGGAGGCGGGCCGCGACACCGACGCCATCCTCTCCGCGGCCGCCGAAGGTGATGTGGCTGCGCTCGTGGTCGCCGGCGTCGACCCCGCCGACCTGCCCGACCCCGATGCCGCACTCGCGGGTCTCGACGGTGCCGGCTTCGTCGTGAGTCTGGAAGTGCGACGCAGCGCGGTGACCGACCGCGCCGACGTCGTCTTCCCCGTCGCGCCGGTGGTCGAGAAGGCCGGGAGCTTCCTCGACTGGGAGGGGCGCGAACGTGCCTTCCCGATCGCCCTCCGCGACACCGGCGCACTGCCCGACCACCGGGTGCTCGCGGCGATCGCCGACGCGATGGACCTCGACGGAGGCCTCGACGATCCCGGCCCCCACGACGTCGAGACCCTGCGTCACGAACTCGCGGAACTCGGACGATGGACGGGCACCGTTCCCGAATCGCCGGGAGTGTCCCCGCGACCCCCACGACGTCCCGTTCTCGGGGAAGCGGTCCTCGCCACCTGGCGGATGCTCCTCGACGCGGGCCGGTTGCAGGACGACGAACCGCACCTCGCCGGAACCGCGCATGAACCCGTCGCCCGTCTGTCGGCCGCAACTGCTGCGGAGATCGGCGCCGCCGACCATCATTCGCTCACCGTCTCCACCGAGCGCGGCTCGATCACGCTGCCGCTGGTGGTCGACGACCTGCCCGACCGTGTCGTCTGGCTGCCCACCGCCTCGCCGGGATCGATGGTGCACGCCGATCTCGGTGTCACCGCCGGTGATGTGGTGCGGATCCGGGCCGCCGCCACGACGGGTTCCGGATCGGCCGAGGAGGATCCGCGATGAGCGTCACCGCCCAACCCGTGGACCTGTCGATGTTCGGCATCGACCCCTGGTGGCTCGTCGTCGTCAAGGCCGTGGCGATCTTCGCGTTCCTCGTCCTGACGACCCTCGTGATGATCCTCGCCGAACGCAAGATCATGGCCTGGATGCAGATGCGGGTCGGACCCGACCGGGTGGGACCGAAGGGACTGTTCCAGACCGTCGCCGACGGTCTGAAACTCGCGCTCAAGGAAGGCATCATCCCGACCGGGGTCGACAAGCCGATCTACATGCTCGCCCCGATCATCGCGACGGCCCCGGCGTTCATGGCGTTCGCGGTCATTCCCTTCGGGCCGGAGGTGTCGATCCTCGGGAACCGGACGCCGTTGCAGCTGACCGATCTTCCCGTCGCGGTGCTCTACGTCCTGGCGATCACCTCCGTCGGCGTCTACGGGATCGTGCTCGCCGGCTGGGCCTCGGGTTCGACCTATCCGCTGCTCGGTGGTCTCCGCTCGACCGCGCAGGTCATCTCCTACGAGATCGCGATGGGACTCGCGTTCGCCGCGGTCTTCCTGCAGGCGGGCACGATGTCGACCTCAGGCATCGTCGCCGCGCAGAACGACCTGTGGTTCGTCGTGCTGCTGCTGCCGTCCTTCCTGGTGTACTCGGTGTCGATGGTGGGGGAGACCAACCGCGCTCCCTTCGACCTGCCCGAGGCCGAGGGCGAACTCGTGGGCGGTTTCCACACGGAGTACTCGTCGCTGCGGTTCGCGATGTTCATGCTCGCGGAGTACGTCAACATGGTCACCGTCTCCGCGCTCGCGACCACCCTGTTCCTCGGTGGCTGGCACGCGCCGTGGCCGCTGACGCTGTGGAGCGGCGCGAACTCGGGCTGGTGGCCGCTGCTGTGGTTCGTGATCAAGGTGTGGGTCGTGCTGTTCGTCTTCGTGTGGCTGCGCAGCACCCTGCCGCGACTGCGCTACGACCAGTTCATGGCCCTGGGCTGGAAACTGCTCATCCCCGTTTCGGTGGTGTGGGTGATGATCGTGGCCGCGCTGCGCATCCTCGACACCGACGACGTCCTGCCCGGCACCGCGAGCCTCATCGTCGCCGGGGTGCTGTCCACCGCTCTGCTGTTCGCCTACCTCACCCTGCAGGGGCGGCGGACCCGGCGCATCGCACAGGCGACGGAACCACCCGCCGGCGTCGACGAGGAGTTCGACGCCATGGCCGGGGGCTTCCCCGTGCCGCCACTACCTGCTCGGTCGAGCACCCGATCGAGTCCGCCCGCCCCGGCGGGTCGTCTCCCAGGAGGATCGTGATGGTCGAATTCCGCGGCCCGCTCGCCGGTTTCGGTGTGACGCTCACGACGATGTTCAAGAAGCCCAACACCGAGCAGTATCCGGAGCAGAAGAGACCCACCGCCCCCCGCTATCACGGACGCCACCAGCTCAACCGGTATCCGGACGGACTCGAGAAGTGCATCGGCTGCGAACTGTGCGCGTGGGCCTGCCCCGCCGACGCCATCCACGTCGAGGGCGCCGACAACACCGACGAGGAGCGGTACTCGCCCGGCGAACGGTACGGGCGCGTCTACCAGATCAACTACCTGCGGTGCATCGGCTGCGGATTGTGCATCGAGGCGTGCCCGACCCGCGCGCTGACGATGACGAACGAGTACGAGATGGCCGCCGACAACCGCACCGACATGATCTACGAGAAGGACCGCCTGCTCGCGCCGCTCGAACCCGGGATGCAGCCACCCCCGCATCCCATGGCACCCGGCGCCACCGACGAGGACTACTACCGGGGCACGATCCCCGTCCCGGAACACGCGTCCGCCGCCGACGGGGAGGAACACCGGTGACCACCGCGCTGCTCGCCGCCGAACTCACCACGACCTCCACCGGGGAGGCCGTGCAGTTCTGGATCCTCGGTGCCGTCGCGGTACTCGGGGCGCTCGGTGTCGTCGTCGCCCCGAAGGCCGTGTACTCGGCGCTGTTCCTCGCGATGACGATGATCGTGCTCGCCGTCTTCTACATCGCGCAGGACGCATTGTTCCTCGGTGTGGTGCAGGTCGTCGTCTACACCGGCGCCGTGATGATGCTGTTCCTGTTCGTGCTCATGCTCGTCGGTATCGATTCCGCCGACTCCCTCGTCGAAACCATCAAGGGACAGCGCGTTCTCGCGATCGTCGTGGCGATCGGCTTCGCGGTGATGCTCATCGGTGGCATCGGGAACACCGCGGTCTCCGGCTTCGCGGGACTCGACGCCGCCAACGCCGGCGGCAACGTCGAGGGCCTGGCGGTGCTGCTGTTCATCGACTACGTCTGGGCGTTCGAACTCACCGGAGCGCTGCTCATCACCGCCACCGTCGGTGCGATGGTGCTCGCCCACCGGGAACGACTGCAGCCGAGGCAGACCCAACGCGAACTCGCCGCACGCAGATTCCGCGAAGGAGAGCGGGTCACACCGCTGCCGGCCGCGGGCGTCTATGCCCGCCACAACGCCGCCGACGTCCCGGCCCTGCTCCCGGACGGATCGTTCTCCGAACTGTCGGTCGGTGAGCTGCTCGGCCGCATCGGACGCGACTGGGACCACACCGAACTCGGCCTGCGCGAACCCGACGACGACGCGAGGAAGGACCGGCGATGAACCCCGAGAACTACCTCTACCTGTCGGCACTGCTGTTCACCATCGGCGCTGTGGGAGTCCTCCTGCGCCGCAACGCCATCGTCGTGTTCATGTGCGTCGAGTTGATGCTCAACGCCGCCAACCTGGCCTTCGTCACCTTCGCGCGGATGCACGGCAACCTCCACGGACAGGTCTTCGCCTTCTTCACGATGGTCGTCGCGGCCGCCGAGGTCGTCGTCGGCCTCGCGATCATCGTGACCATCTTCCGGACGAGGCGATCCGCCTCCGTCGACAACGCCGACCTGCTCAAGTACTGACGACCCCTACGAGGACGGTGAGTGTGAGAGCCCACGACGAACCGAGAGGACACGCGGCATGACTTCGTTCCTGAACTCGGCGCTGTGGACGATACCGGCACTGCCCCTGGCCGGCGCGTTCGTTCTGCTGCTCTTCGGGCGTCGCAGCGACCGCTGGGGACATCTGCTCGGATGCGCCACGGCGATCGCCTCGTTCGTCGTCGGCGTCGTCATGTTCGCCGGACTGCGCGGACTCGACGCGAGCGAGAGACTCGCGCAGCAGACCGTGTTCACCTGGGTGCCGGTCGGAGAACTGCAGGTCGATCTCGGACTGCGGCTCGACGCGCTGTCGATCTGCTTCGTACTGCTCATCACCGGCGTGGGCTCGCTGATCCACCTCTACTCGATCGGCTACATGGCACACGATCCGGAGCGCCGGAAGTTCTTCGCCTATCTGAACCTGTTCCTCGCGGCGATGCTGGTGCTCGTCCTCGCCGACAACTTCCTCGTCCTGTACCTCGGATGGGAGGGCGTCGGTCTCGCTTCGTACCTGCTCATCGGATTCTGGCAGTACAAGCCCACCGCCGCGACCGCCGCGAAGAAGGCGTTCGTCGTCAACCGCGTCGGCGACATGGGGCTGCTCGTCGCCCTCATGATCATGTTCGCGACCTTCGGCAGCCTCGACTACGACACGGTCTTCACCGCGGTACCCGCGGCGACCGAAGGCACGGTGACGGCGATCGGCCTGTGCCTGCTCCTGGCCGCGTGCGCGAAATCCGCCCAGCTGCCACTGCAGTCGTGGCTCGGCGACGCCATGGAGGGCCCCACCCCGGTCTCCGCGCTCATCCACGCCGCCACGATGGTCACCGCCGGTGTCTACCTCGTCGTCCGCGCGAACGCGATCTTCGACGCCGCACCGGCCGCACGACTCGCGGTGGTGATCGTCGGCGCCGCGACACTGCTCTTCGGCGCGATCATCGGCTGCGCCAAGGACGACATCAAGAAGGCGCTCGCCGCGTCGACCATGAGCCAGATCGGCTACATGGTGCTCGCCGCCGGACTCGGCCCCGCCGGGTACGCCTTCGCGATCCTGCACCTGCTCACCCACGGCTTCTTCAAGGCCGGACTGTTCCTCGGCGCCGGCTCGGTGATGCACGCGATGAACGACGAGACCGACATGCGCCGCTACGGCGGACTGCGCGCGGTCATGCCGATCACCTTCGCCACCTTCGGGCTGGGCTACCTCGCGATCATCGGCATCCCGCCGTTCGCCGGGTTCTTCTCCAAGGACAAGATCATCGAAGTGGCCTTCGCCGCCGGCGGTGTCGAAGGCATCGTGCTCGGTCTCGTCGCGCTGCTCGGTGCGGGGCTGACCGCCTTCTACATGACCCGCGTGATGATCCTGACCTTCTTCGGCGACCGGCGATGGGCGCCCGACGCCACCCCACACGAGTCGCCGGCCTCGATGACCTGGCCGATGATCGCTCTCGCCGTGGGCTCGGTCGGTGCCGGCGGGTTGCTGGTGCTCGGTGGCGCGTTGCAGCACTGGCTCGAACCCGTCGTCGGCTACGACCATCACGAAGGTGGTCTGCCCGTCTGGCTCGTCACCACCCTCACGCTGGCGGTCGTGCTCGCCGGTGTCGCCGTCGCGTACCGGCAGTACGTGCGCGCACCGGTCCCGGAGACGGCCCCCGAGGCGGTGTCGGTGCTCACCGTCGCCGCACGTCGCGACCTCTACGGCGACGCCGTGAACGAAGCGGTGTTCATGCGTCCCGGTCAGGGTCTGGTGCGCGCCCTCGGCGCCGTGGAATCCACCGGCATCGACGGCTCCGTCACCGGTGCCGCCACCGGGATCGGTGCGCTCTCGCGCGGACTGCGCCTGCTGCAGACCGGCTTCGTCCGTTCGTACGCGTTGTACATGTTCGCCGGCGCGACCGTCGTGGTCGGTGCGCTCGTCCTGGTGACGCTGTGATGGGGGTGTACTGATGACCACCGTTCCCTGGTTGACGATCCTGTGGGTGCTCCCGCTGCTCGGCGCCGCCGCGATCATGGCTCTGCCCGCACGCTTCGGTTCCGCCGTCCGGTCGATCGCCCTCGCGGTGTCGATCGCCGTTCTCGTGGTCGCGGTGATCGTCGCCGTCGGATTCGACCGCGGGGGAGAGCGTTTCCAGTTCGTCGAATCGCACGACTGGATCCCCTCGTTCGGCGCAGGCTACCGGCTCGGCGTCGACGGCATCGCCCTGGTGCTGGTCCTGTTGACCGCCGCGCTCGTGCCGTTGCTCCTGGCCGCCGGGTGGCACGATCACCGCGCCGCCGACGAGGAGGCCGGCGCAGCCCGCCCGCGTTCCGCGCACACCTACGTGGCGCTGATCCTGCTCGTCGAGTCGATGGTGCTCGTGTCGTTCACCGCCCTCGACATCCTGCTGTTCTACGTCTTCTTCGAGGCGATGCTCGTCCCGATGTACTTCCTCATCGGCGGGTTCGGTTCGCCGAGGACACCGCGCGCCGACCGGGCACGCGCCGCCGTGAAGTTCCTGCTGTACAACCTGCTCGGCGGACTGGTGATGCTCGCCGCGTTGATCGGGCTGTACGTGGTCACTGCCCGATCCGGGCTGGGGGAGACCGCGGGTGTGGGCACCTTCGACGTCCGGACCGTCACCGCCGCCGCCGTCTCGGGGGACCTCGACGCGACCCCCGCCGTGCTCGGTGCACTGTGTTTCGGTTTCCTCGTCGCCTTCGCGGTGAAGGCCCCGCTGTGGCCGCTGCACGGGTGGCTACCCGACGCGGCGGTGCGGACCACGCCGGTCGCGGCGGTGCTCATGATGGCCGTGGTCGACAAGGTCGGCACCTTCGGCATGCTGCGCTACTGCCTGCAGCTCTTCCCCGACGCCTCGGTGACCTTCGCACCGGTCGTGGTGACCCTCGCCGTCATCGGCATCGTCTACGGCGCCGTGCTCGCGATCGGTCAGACCGACGTGATGCGCCTGATCGCCTACACCTCGATCTCGCACTTCGGGTTCATCGTCCTCGGCATCTTCGCCCTGACCTCGCAGGGGCAGGCCGGCTCGACGCTGTACATGGTCAACCACGGGATCTCCACGGCCGCACTGTTCCTCATCGCCGGTTTCCTCGTCTCGCGGCGCGGAGACCGCACCATCGCCGCCTACGGCGGGGTGCAGAAGGTCGCTCCGGTCCTCGCCGGGACCTTCCTCGTCGCCGGACTGGCGACCCTGTCCCTGCCCGGGCTCGCGCCGTTCGTCAGCGAGTTCCTCGTCTTCGTCGGCACCTATCCGCGCTACCAGGTGGCCGCGGTGATCGCGACACTCGCGCTCGTGCTGTCCGCGCTCTACGTGCTGTGGCTCTACCAGCGCATGATGGGCGGACCCGTGCGCCTGCCCGGTGGGGACGACGGTGACGACGGGAACGACGGTGCCGAACACACCCGCAGGCTCTCCGATCTCGTGCCTCGTGAGGTCGCGGTGGTCGCGCCGCTGATCGCGTTGCTGCTCGTTCTGGGGATCTATCCGAAACCCGCGCTCGATGTCATCACCCCGGCGGTCGACGACACGCTCGTCTCGATCGACATCTCCCGGCCCGAACCGGTGGTGCCCCCCGAGCGACCCGTCGCCGAGAGTGGTGTTCCCGCGCACGGTTCCGAGGAAGGTGAAGCCGAATGAACCCCTCCGAGGGCATCGTCGTTCCAGCCGCATCAATTCCCGCCCCGGCGATCGACTACGGACTGATCGCACCGATCCTCATCGTCTTCGCCGCCGCCGTCGTCGGTGTGCTGATCGAGTCGTTCGCGCCGGCCTCGGCACGCTACCTCGCCCACGTGCTCCTGACGACGGGCGCGCTCGTGGCGGCGTTCGTCGCCGTGGTGATGCTCGCGGGAACCCGTGCGACCACCCTGTCGGGGGCGGTCGTGATCGACGGACCGGCGCTGTTCCTGCAGGGATCGGTCCTGATCGTGGCGGTGCTGTCGGTTGCGCTCGTCGCGGAACGGAGTATCGAACAGGTCCGCGCGCAATCGGTTTCCCGCGCCGCGGCCGGTGCGCATCTCGACGCATTCGCGCCCCAGGCGTCGGCGATCCCGGGTACCGCGGCCGAACGGCAGGCGCTCGCGGCGGGCGGCGCGCGCACCGAGGTCTTCCCGCTCCTGCTGTTCGCGGTGGGCGGGATGCTCGTGTTCCCGGCCTCGAACGACCTGCTGACGATGTTCGTCGCGCTCGAAGTGCTGTCGCTGCCGCTGTACCTGCTGTGCGGTCTGGCACGGCGCCGCCGGTTGCTCTCCCAGGAAGCAGCACTGAAGTACTTCCTGCTGGGTGCGTTCTCGTCGGCGTTCTTCCTGTACGGCGTGGCGATGCTCTACGGCTACGCCGGGACCGTCCACCTCGGTGGGATCGCCCTGGCCATCGACACCGGTGCGGGCAACGAGACCACCGCGCTCGTCGGGGTGGGTCTGCTGGCCGTCGGGTTGCTCTTCAAGATCGGAGCGGTGCCCTTCCATTCGTGGACGCCGGACGTCTACCAGGGCGCACCGACCCCTGTCACGGCGTTCATGGCCGCCGCGACGAAGATCGCCGCCTTCGGTGCACTACTGCGTGTGCTCTACGTCGCGGTTCCCGGTTCCGCCGACCAGTGGCGTCCGATCCTGTGGGCCGTTGCGATCGCGACGATGATCGTCGGTGCGGTTCTGGCGGTGACGCAGAACGACATCAAGCGCATGCTCGCGTACTCGGCGATCAGCCATACCGGATTCGTGCTCACCGGTGTCGTGGCCGGCACCGCGTCCGGGGTGTCGTCGACGCTGTTCTATCTGCTCGTCTACGGGATCGGGACGGTCGGTGTGTTCGCCGTGGTGACGCTGGTGCGCGACCCGGACGGCGAGGCGTGGGAGCTGTCGCGCTGGGCCGGTGTCGGGCGGCGCTCACCGCTGCTCGGCGGGGCGTTCGCGCTGTTCCTGCTGTCGCTCGCGGGCATTCCGCTCACCAGCGGGTTCATCGCGAAGTTCGCGGTCTTCGGCGCGGCGATCGAAGGGGGTGCGGCTCCGCTCGTGATCGTCGGTGTGCTGGTCAGCGCGGTCGCCGCGTACTTCTACGTGCGGGTGATCGTGCTGATGTTCTTCACCGACCCGACCGACGACGCCCCGCGGCTCGCGACCTCGACCGTGGCGACGAGCGCCGCGATCGCGTTCGCGGCGGTGGCGACGGTGCTGCTCGGCATCCTGCCGCAACCCGTCCTCGACCTCGCCGAGCGGGCGGCGGTGTTCGTGCTCTGACCACGAACGGGTGCAGGCCGGGAATGTCGCGGCCCTCGTATCGGTTCCACCTCCCGAGGAGGCGTAATGACCGATACACGCAAGGCGATTCTGGCAGGCGGATGCTTCTGGGGTATGGAGGAGCTGATCCGGAGACAGCCCGGGGTGGTGTCGACGCGGGTCGGCTACACCGGCGGGCAGAACGATCACCCCACCTATCGCAACCATCCGGGGCACGCGGAGTCCGTCGAGATCGTCTACGACCCCGCACGCACCGACTACCGGGCACTGCTCGAGTTCTTCTTCCAGATCCACGATCCGACCACCCTGAACCGGCAGGGCAACGACGTCGGGGCGTCCTACCGTTCTGCGATCTTCTACCTCGACGACGAGCAGAAGCAGGTCGCGGTGGACACCATCGCCGACGTTGAGGCGTCGGGTCTGTGGCCCGGCACGGTGGTCACCGAGGTGACTCCCGCGAGCACCTTCTGGGAGGCCGAACCCGAGCACCAGGACTATCTCCAGCACTACCCGAACGGGTACACCTGCCACTTCCCGCGGCCGGGCTGGAAGCTGCCGAACAGTCGCATCACCGACGCGGCGAACTGAATCACGCGCACGGGTGGTTCCTTCCGCGGATCCGTATCGTGGAGGTACAGGTTGTGACGCCACTGCGGAGGAGTGCTCGATGGGAATGTTCGGCAAGGCTATGAAGAGCGCCGCCGTGGTCAAGGCGATCCAGGTCGTCCGACGCGAAGCGGCCAAGCCGGAGAATCAGCGCAAGGCCAAGGAGATGCTCGCCAAGCTGCAGCAGAAGCGCCGCGGCCCGCAATGATCTGTCCCTCGCCGGTCCGTTGTCCACCCGGGCAGCGGATCGGCGTGTAGGCTCCCCGGTTTCGTTCTGCCGTCGGTCCGCTCGGGACCGAGCCTCAGCGGTGCTGCTGCTTCACGAGGGTGAACTGCTGGACGTCGATGAGGCGACGTCGGAAGTTCGCGGCGCACCCGGTGAGGTACCTGATGTATCGCTGGTAGACCTCCTCGGAGGCCATCCGCACCGCGTCGTTGCGCCGCGCCTCGAGGGCTCGCGCCCACAGGTCGAGCGTGCGAGCGTAATGAGGTTGCAGGGACTCGATGTTCTGCACCCAGAAGCTGTTGCGTTGTGCGCCGGTGATGACCAGATCCCGGTCGGGGAGCTGTCCTCCGGGGAAGATTTCCCTCATGATGAACCGCAGGAACAGTGCGTCCTCGCGGGTGACCGGCACCTTCATCGCCTCGAACTGGGCGCGGGAATGGCCCACGATGGTGTGCAGCAGCATCCTGCCGTCGTCGGGCAGGATGCGAGAGGCGCGGTCGAAGAAGGTGTCGTACCGCTGTCGGCGGAAATGCTCGAACGCTCCGATGCTGACGATGCGGTCCACCGGCTCGTCGAACTCCTCCCAGCCTTGTAGACGCACTTCCGCGGTACGGCCTCCGGAGGACATGCCCGAGAGCAGACCTGACACGTGTTCGTACTGGTTTCGGCTCAACGTCAGACCGATGACGTGCACGTCGTATCGCTCCGCCGCCCGCATCATCGTCGAGCCCCAACCGCAACCGATATCCAGCAGCGTCATCCCGGGCCGGAGATCGCACTTACGGAGAGCAAGATCGACTTTCGCGATCCGAGCTTCCTCGAGGTTCATGTCGTCGCATTCGAAGTAGGCGCAACTGTACGTGCGCGTGGGGTCGAGGAACAGTTCGAAGAAGTCGTCGGACAGGTCGTAGTGGGTCTGGACCTTCTCGTAGAACGGCGTCAGTTGCTGCATTCGGACCTACTCTCCGCGAGGAGTGGGACATGAGTTCCGGTGCGGGGCGTCGGTGCGTCCCGGCGATACACCGCTATCGGTCGATAGTGCTCCGGCAGAGCGCCTTCTCCCACGGGAACGGCGATTCCTGGGGCAGATGTCCGACTCGGGCACCGGCGTGCTGCCGTTATTCCGTGGTGTCAGCCCGCACGGACGGATGTCTCGTCGGCGACCGGCACGATGTCGAACGCGTCCTCCAGCTCTCCGAGGGCGGTATGGAAGTGGTCGAGCAGAGGCTGCAGCTGCGGCAGGCTGCGACTGCACGAGGTCAGGCCGAAAGCGATCGCGTCGTCGGTGCTCGTGCACGTGATGTTCAGTGCCTGACCGTCGACCGGCACGGACAGTGGATACACCGCATCCACGCGAGCGCCGTTCCAGTACAACGGATCCGGAGCTCCCGGCACGTTCGAGACGATGACGTTGAAGGGCGGTCGCGGGAGTGCACGATTGCGGGTGAGGATCCCCACCGCCAGAGGCGCGACGCCGAGTGCACTGGCCGCCAACCGGGACAGGGAGGACATCCCCTGCATGGAGGCCTTGCCCTGCGTCGTCGATGCCGACACCCGGGCCAGCCGGTCGGCCGGATCGGCGAGATCCGTACCCATATCAGCCATCAGGACACCGAGTTCGTTTCCGGCGCAATCTTTGTCGGGTCGCAGGCACATCGGGACCATGGCCACGAGCGACTTGTCGGGCAACGCCCCCTGCTCGCTCAGGAAGGCGCGCAGTGCTCCCGACGACATGGCCAGCACGACATCGTTGACGGTCGCGTCGGCCGCTCTCGACACAGCACGCAGGCGGGTCAGCGTCCACGAGCGCGCGGCAAACCGGCGCGTCCCCGAGATCGGCACGTTGATCATGGTGTTCGGCGCGGCGAGCGACAGCGATCCGCCACCGCCGCGCAGCGCCCTGTTCACGGTGCCGGCCAGCGCGGGCACGAAACCGGTGACCTCGGACGTCGCCGTCCGCACCGCCTGCATCGCGGCTTCGGGAAGATCTAGCGCGGTCCCGGACGAGTGGGAGCGGCTCGGCGCGTCGAAGAGCGACCACGGTGCCGGCATGTCGGTCTGCTCGGAGTCCGGACTCAGGGCGCGGCGCAGCAACTTCATCGCGCCCACGCCGTCGGCGAGGGCATGGTGGATCTTCGTGTAAACGGCGAGCCGGCCGTCCGCGAGACCCTCGATGACATGCATCTGCCACAACGGCCGGCTCCGGTCGAGCAGCGTGCTGTGCAGCCGGGAGACGAGATCCCACAGTTCGTCGAGCCCGCCGGGCTGCGGCAACGCATTGCGTCGCACGTGGTAGGGGAGGTCGAAGTTCCCGTCTTCCTCCCAGGCCCACTGGCCGAAGGTGCCCAGGGAGCGGACCGCGCGCTTACGCCACAGCGGAGCGACCTCGCCGTCCTCCGCGGCGGCGGTGAACAGTGCTCCCAGATCCGCGGCGGTCGTGCCTTCACGAGGCCGGAGAAGGATCAGTCCGCCCGCATGCATCGGATGATCACGGGACTCCCCGAGGAGAAACATCGAATCGGTGGGCGACATGGGTGGACGCATCGGCACATTTCCTCCACCCGGATCGCCGGGCAGTTCGCGGCGAGGCCCCCTGCTGCCCCGCCGACATGTGCGTCAAACCATGACCCCCATCACAAGTTTATGACGCGACACAACTACTACGCGATACCGGGCCATATCGCCAAGTCCGGACGCCCGATTTCCGACCGAAACGAGAATTGTTGTCCGATTTGCGAACTTCGAGTGGCCCCGATTTCGCCGGTCGATCTCGGCGGAAGCCGTGATTCGGGAACGCGTGCCGAAAATGCAGTCGAGGGCAGGAACGGAAATCACGAACTCGACTCTCCACGATGTGCCGGGTCCTCCAGATCACCCGGAAGGATCGCGATGTCCGACCCATCGGCCGACATGCCCGCCGCAGTCCGGAACACGCAGGCGGATCGATCCCGCACAGCTGTGGGAGCACACTCCCGTCGACTCGGCGAAGCGGCACATCGAGTTCATGGGCGGCGCCGATCAGGTCCTGGAGAAGGCTCACCGGTCCTTCGAAGGACGGCACCTGGCGGAACTTCTTCCTCATGGCGCCTACGAACTCCGTAATGGTGCCGTCGGTACGCCGACCGTCACTGCCGACCCGGACATCGTCGGTGCGCTCACGATCGACCAGATCTTCGACGCGCCCGCACTGCGTGTGGGCGGTCCGCGGGCATGGTCGACGACGCTGACGATCGACTGGAACTTCACCGACGAGAACGTCGTGCATCGCATGCAGCTGCGCAACGGACTCCTGGTGCACTTCGACACCGACTGATCGTTGCCCACCCCGGACACCACCATCACCCTGACCCGATCGCTGCTCGTCGCGGTGCTGCTCGGCGGCGCCGACCCGACGCCGCTCGTGGCGGACGGCAGCATCACCGTCGACGGGACGGACGGCGTGTTCGCGACGCTGGCGAGCGTGCTGGACGAACCCGATCCGGACTTCGCGACCGTCACCCTCTGACCTTCCCTCACTCCGAGTCGACCCGTTCGATGTTCGTGCCCACGGTATGGACGACCTGCAGGGCGGAATCCCAGGGCAGGACCGCATCGACCGCGGCGTCGAGCTCGTCCAGAGGCGGTAACTCGGCCGGGCCGAGCACGGAGACGACCACCGTGGTGCCGCGCCAGTCCACACCGGTGACCTCCGCACCGGGTGTCCCGTCGAGCCACTGCGTGGCCTGCGCGGAGATCTGCCGTGCCCACAACGACGCCATCGAATTGACGACCATCGGCACCGCGACGACGACCAGCGCCACCGCCAGCACGGCATAGGCCCGCCTCCACCGGGGCCGGACCGTCTCCGCCGCCTCCCGGAAGTAGCCTGCGGCGACGAGAACCACTGTGGCCGTGATGATCAGTGCGACCACGTTGGATGCGAACAGCACGAACGCGCCGAGTGCGAGGGTCGGTGCGCCGGAGCCGAGGCAGACACCCACCACCGCGAGCGGAGGCACCAGCGAGATCGCGATGGCGACCCCGGGCAGGACGTCCCCGACATCGCGGCGTGTCACCGCGATCGCCCCGACCAGTCCGGTCGCCATGGCCGCCGTCAGATCCATCAAGGTCGGCGACGTGCGACCGAGGACCTGCGAGTTCGACAGGACGTTGCCCGGATTCGCGAGCACCTGAGCGAAGACGACTCCGAGGACGACCACCAGGACGACGCCGCCGAGGATCCGGGCGACGCTGCGCGCGATCAACACACCGCGTCCGACCGCGATCCCCAGGCCGACCCCCAGGATCGGGGTGGACAACGGCGCGACGATCATCGCCCCGATCACGGTGGCCGTCGAATCACTGACCACCCCCGCCACGGCGATGACCGCCGAAAGCGTGAGCATCGTCCAGAACGCCGACCGCTTCGCCTGCCGATCGCCGACCGACAGATCCAGACGCTCGTCGAGTTCGGTCAGGCTACGTCGCTGGGAATCGGGCACAAGCGTGTCGAACATTCAGCACCTCCCGGAAGAGTCGTCGGGTCCGGCCGGATCCGACACCGCGGCACCGGCGGCCGGTGAGCGGGAATCATCGCGACTTCTGCAGGTCGGAGACCACCCAGCGTCCTTCGCCGCGGAGTTCGAGGACGCGGTCGTGAAAGACGTCGAGAGTGCTGCGATGCCCGACACCGACGATCACGGCTGGGACAGGAACAATCCGTCACCGCCCCCATCGACAGCACCCGCGTGGTGGTGACGAGATTCGTGATGTCGAGCTGGATGCGCTGATCCGGATTGCCGACCGGCGACGAGACGAACCGATCCTTGTAGAAGGACCCCGAATCGAACCAGTCGTCCACGAGGCGTTCGTTCAGAGGTGTCCGCCACCGGATGTCGAGGGTCAGCGCGAGAAGGTAGCCGACGAGCGCACGCACCACGTGGCTCGTCGCCGGGATCGCGAAGATCCGCATGACCCGCCGGAAGGCGAACTCGTCCCGATTCTGGATCACCGTATAGAAGTCGTTGTACCAGTAGGAGAACAGCACGCTCATCCACACGGCGAACACCGTCAGCAGCAATACGATCGCGGCCAGGGCGAGGCCGCCGGCGCCGTGGCGCGGCTCGAAGAAGGACGCGGCGATGCGCCACCACTGACGACCCCAACCCGTGAACCGTACGAGCGCGGCGACCACGGCGACGAAGACCAGGGCAGTGATCACAAACGCTTTCGCCGTCCACATGACGCTGTCGACGACGACGGTTCCCGAATCCAACATGCTGGCCTCCGACAGGCGTCACTGGAGTCGCATCCCTACAGTCACATCCCTACAAGGATCACCCCGCAGCCTGCAGTGGGAATGCGAAGTCGTGGAATCCGGTCGACCGAACCTGGATATTTCACCCCTCGTCGTCACCGCGGCTGCGCCGCCGCCACTGCACCGCGGCCGTAAGCAACCGGACCCCGACCGCGAAGAAGATCAGGTTCGCAACCATCTGCACCGACACCACGGCGCGCGCCGACTCCGACTCGGCAGCAATGTCCCCGAACCCCACCGTGGCGAAGACGGTCAGGCAGAAGTAGATCGCGTCGATACGGGACAGCGGTTCGGTGAAGTTGTCCGGGTCGACGTCCGACATCCGGAGGTAGACGGTTGCGAACAGTACGAGATGCAGGGACACGACGCTGATGAGCGCCTCGATCGCCTGCACCGCCGGATACTCCGCGGCGAGAATCCTGTGGACCTGCCACCCTCCGACGAGCAGGACCACCACACCACCCCCGACGAGGAACAACACGTCGGACACGCCGGTGACCCGATCCAGGGGAACGACGAAATACACGCTGAGCAGTACGAGCGCGGTGAGTGCGGGTCGCGCGACCGCAGACAGGATCAACCGTCTCCGCTCCCGCGGATCGGGTGTGCGCGGAGGATCGGCCACGGTCGTCCCCGTCCCGGAATGATGACCTTTGCCCCTACGGTATCGATCGGGCCGGGGCGACGATGGGAAGACCGAGTATCCGATCCGGCCCGGAAGGTCGACGCGGGCGGGGAGTGTGGGGAGTCGTCGATGACCGAACACGAACTGTGGGTCCGACCGATCGCGGAGGTGGGCGCCGCCGACGCGCCGACCGTCGGTGGCAAGTCCGCGAACCTCGGAGAGCTCACCCGCGCAGGCTTTCCGGTACCGCCGGCGTTTGCCGTCACCACCGCCGCCTATCTCGACGCGATGGACGCAGCCGGCATCCGATCCCGACTGGCCGCCGAGGCCGTGCCCGACCCCGATATCGACGACGCCACCCTCATCCGTACCTCCGCGGAACTCGCCGCCCTGGTGACGGGTTCGACCCTCCCGGCCGGGATGCGCGCGGCGATCGTCTCCGCCTACGAGAGCCTCGGTCCCGACGCGCCGGTTGCAGTGCGGTCGTCGGCTCCCGCGGAGGACGCCTCCGACACATCGTTCGCCGGGATCCACGAGTCGTACACGAACGTCATCGGTCCGGACGCGGTGATCCGCGCGGTGCAGGCGTGCTGGGCCTCGTTGTGGTCCGAACGCGCCCGCACCTACCGAGGGTTGCGCGGGGTGACCGACGAGCCGTCCATCGCGGTGGTGGTCCAGGTGATGGTGAAGTCCGAATTGTCGGGCGTGGCCTTCACGGCCGACCCGCGCACGGGCGAACTCGATCGCATCGTCATCGAGGCAGCTCTCGGTCTCGGAGAGGTCGTCGTCGGCGGGCAGGTCGAACCCGACACCTATGTCGTCGCGAAGGACGGCCTCGAGGTGCTCGACGTGCGTCTCGGTCATCAGGAGTTCCGCATCACCTCCACCGACAGCGGGGACAGTCGCGTCGCCGTCGATCCCACGCGCCGCACCCGAGTGCTCGACGACGATCAGCTCCTGCGCGTCGCGCGCCTGGCCGCCGGAGTCGAGGAGCACTACGGGCGCCCCCAGGACCTCGAGTTCGCGTTCGCGGACGACGAATTGTGGATCGTGCAGACCCGCCCGATCACCACGCTCGATCAACCGGCGGCGCCCGCCCCGTCCGGAAACGGCGAGGCACGAGCGTTGCTGGCCGGTCTCGGTGCCGGCCCCGGGACGGCGACCGGCCGAGTGCGGGTGCTCCACGAACTGGTCGACGGGAAGAAGCTGAACGACGGCGAGATCATCGTGGCGCCGATGACCAGACCCGACTGGTTGCCGATTCTGCGCCGCGCCGGCGGCATCGTCACCGACGGTGGTGGTATCACCTGCCACGCGGCCATCGTCGGACGCGAACTCGGCAAGCCCGTCGTGGTCGGTGCACGTACCGCCACCAAGGATCTGAAGGACGGGCAACTGATCACCGTCGACGGCAACGCCGGTGTGGTGTTCGACGGCGCAGTCCACACGGCGGAACGGCCCGTCGCGACGGTATCCGCGCCTGCGGCGTCGGCCGTCGCCGCCGAAACCGTTACGGCCACAGCGGTCTACGTCAATCTCGCAACTCCGGATGCCGCGGAGTCGGTCGCCGCGACCGATGTCGACGGCGTCGGTCTGCTCCGTGCCGAGTTCATGATCACCGAAGCACTCGCGGGCGAACACCCTTCGCACATGATCGCGCAGGGACGCCGCGACGAGTACGTGGAGAAGATGGCGGGTGGCCTGGCGCGGATCGCGGCGGCATTCGCCCCGCGTCCGGTCGTATACCGTGCGATCGACTTGCGCAGCAACGAATTCGCCGATCTCGAGGGTGGGGAGGTCGAACCCCACGAAGAGAACCCGATGATCGGTTACCGCGGGTGCTTCCGGTACATCCGGGATCCGGAACTGTTCTCCTTGGATCTCGATGTGCTGCACCGGGTTCGGCGCACACACCCGAACGTGCATCTGATGATCCCGTTCGTGCGCACCCGCTGGGAGCTGCGGGACTGCCTCGCCCAACTCGACCGGCATCCGCTCGGTTCCGACCAGCGCATGCAGCGCTGGATCATGGCCGAGGTCCCGTCGGTCGTCTACTGGTTGCCGGAATACGCGAAGCTCGGCATCCACGGCGTGTCCATCGGAACCAACGACCTCACGCAGTTGATGCTCGGCGTGGACCGGGACTCGGAGGTGTGCAAGGACCTGTTCGACACCCTCGACCCCGCGGTGCTCGACGCGATCGACCACATCATCGAACGGGCCTCGGCCGCGGGACTGACGACGTCGTTGTGCGGTCAGGCCGTGTCGACGAGCACCGACCTCGCCGAGCATCTCGTGCGGCGCGGCATCACCTCCGTGTCGGTCGCGCCCGACGCCGCGGCGCAGACGAGACGGACGGTGGCGCGAGCGGAACAACGCATCCTGCTCGACCGCGCCCGGCGCGCCGGGGCATGACCGGCGGGGAACCGTCCTTCGTCAGGGGCGCCGCGCACTACGGGACGACCATCACGGGCCAGGTCACCGTGTACAGCAGCGCCCATGTGGTGGATCCCAGCATCAGGTTCGGGAACCCGCCTCGACCACGACGGCCGAGAACGAGCAACTGCGCATCGGCAGCGTGCGATGCCAGATAGTGGGAGGGCTGGTCCAGCACCACCACCGGGTGCACCCGCACGTCGGGGAACTCCTCGCCGTGCCCGGCGAGACTCTCGGACAACAGTGCCCGCTCCTTGTTCTCCACGCTGTCCCACTCGATCCGGAATCGGAACGGACCGCGCACATCGAGGTCGGACCACGCGTGGGCTGCCACCACGTCGGTGCCGCGCAGCGAGGCCTCCTCGAACGCGGCGGACATCGCGCACACTGTGCTCCGAACCGTCGACGCCGACGACCACCGGACGCGTGACCACCGCTCGGCTGACCGAACCGAATCGCTCCCAGCCGAACCGGTTGTCCCCGGCCCCGGCCCCGACCACGACCATCGACGCCGACTTCGATCGGTCCACCAGTTCGAGCGACGGAGAATCGGTGCACAGGTGGGTCTCGATGTCGAGCTCATCCTCGGGCACCGCGCGGCGCGCGTATCCGGCGGCATCGAGGAGCATGTCGCGTCCCTCGGATCCCTCCTGCTCGAAGAATCCGGCGGGCATGCCGATCGGGACACCGAACGTGTTGCGGACCGACACCATGGTGACCAGCGACAACGGGAGCCGGCACCGTTCCGCCTCGCGAGCTGCCCAGACCACGGCCTGCAGGGACGCTCTCGATCCGTCCACTCCGGCGACGATGGGGTGGTGTGCTGTCATCACGATCACCTCGGTGCCTGTCCGAGCTGCGGGCACGGCCGTTTCGGGCCCTGCTTTTTCCGGGATCCTGCGGTTTCGGGACCCTGCCAGCACACGCTCGGACCGGTCGGTCGCACAAGAGTCGACGGTCCCGACCTGCCCGCAGGAAGTGACCGAAGACCCTCACGTGCCGTGCACGCCGCTTCTCACACTGGAGACTGCATCCGGCGCAATCACCCACTACCGAAAGGCCCCGCCATGTCCGTCCTGATCGGCTACGCGACCGCTCGAGGGTCGACGCGGGGAATCGCCGAACGCATCGCTGCGGGACTGGAAAGCCGCGGTGCCGTGGAACTGCGCGCGCTCGGCGATGTCGCGTCGGTACGAACGTACGAGGCGCTGATCGTCGGAAGTGCGATCCACAACGGGCAGTGGCTCCCCGAGGCTTCCGATGCGATCTATCGGCTGGGCACCGAATCGGAAGGGCGACCGGTGTGGGCGTTCTCCGTCTCGTCGATCGGAGCGACCAGCACGATTCTCTCGCCCCGGGTGGCGGCATATCTGCGACGGGTCACGCCGGAACCTCGGGCGGTGCAGAACCTCCGTTCGATCACCGATGTGCGTGATCACCGTTTCTTCGCCGGTGCCATCGCTTCGGGCGACTGGGCCGGAATCGGGCGGATCGTCTTCCGGCTGATGGGCGGACACTACGGCGATGCCCGGGACTGGGTCGACGTCGACGCGTGGACGGAGAGGATCCGGGAAGGCCTCATCGATATACCGCGTGATCAGGGCTGACCGGTGCCGGTCGGGCCGGCCGGGGGAGTGACGGAGACCTAGCCATTTCACCAGCCACAGCCACCGCGACAACGGTTCGTCGAGATCGCCGCGCAGATGCACCGGATAGGGCACCGCCGCCGGGTGCGAAGGTGCGGTGACCGGAGTGGAGCCGGTAGCGGGAGCGGACACCGGACCGGGCGGCGGAGGCCCGTGCCGACCGAGTCCGACCGCGCCGGCGAGCAGCAGAGGGACACCGACGGCGAGAAGAACCAGACCGAGGATCAGCAGGGCGAGCACGGCCGGTCCGAGCAGGTCGATGTGGATCCCGGCGCGCACGTCCACGCCGATCCCTGCGGATGCGTCGGCGTTCATCACACCACGGTCCATGTGCCGTCGCGCAGATCCCATTCCACTTGCTGGGTGCCGGTCCCTTCCGCCGATGCGACCCAGAACTGTTGCGCGTAAGGAGCAGCCGGGGTGTCGCCCCCGGGAACGTCACGGTAGGTGACCTCGAACGGCTCGAACCGCAGATCGGTCACGACGGTGTGGGCGACCCCTGAGAGATAGGCCTCGACCTCCCCGCCGGGAGCGATCCCGACGAACACCGCCGATGCGGGATCGAGTGCGGTGGCCTGCACCAGAAGCCGGCCGATGTCCTCACTGCGCAGACCCGTGGGGCTCTGATCGTCGGTGACGAGGTCGAGACGTTCGGAGACCAACGCGTGCGTCTGCGTCCGGAGGGTCCCCTCGGGACCGGTGACGAAACCGTCGGCGCGCTGGACGACGAAGAACCACCCCAGAATGAGCGCTCCGACCGCGGCAGCGCCTCCGAGGAGCACGAGCAGAATACCGATGACCAGCATGACCACTTTGCCGACGTTCATCGATCCGTCCTCCGCGCACCGTGACGATCACCGAGTCGCTACGGGAGGGTGTTCGTAGAACGATTGTGGCAGCTCGATCGGTCTTTGTCGGCGTCAATCGAGCATTACGGGGTATCGAGAACTTCCTCGGCCGATCGAGCGATCAGCGAAGGCCGAAGGACGGACTCTCCTCGCGCCGCCGCGCGACGATGTCGTCGAACGCGTCGATCAGCCCCTCGGGATACCAGCGGGGATTCGTGTCGGCGGTGGTGGCGACGAGCAGCAACTGGTGTTCGCGTGCGTCCACGGCTACCCGGGCGAGCCGGGTGCGCCCCTCGTCGTCGAGCGCCGCGACCGTCGCGGCGAGATCGGCGACGAGCAACACGCGCGGGGGGTCGACGACCGGCGAATCGAGTTCGGCGACCACGTCGGTGATCTGATCGGTGGTGGTGGCCCAGCAACACGGCCCCGTGGGGAGCGAGGCGGAGCCACCGAGCCAGCGATGACGACGGTGCGGATCGATGACCACCAGGTTGTGGGTGCCGCCGGTCAGTGTCGTCATCGCGATCAGGTCGAGCGACACGCTGGGCGACGAGCGGCGCTCGTCGCGTCGGATCAGCAGGTGCCGTCCGGCGGACAGATCCCACGAGACGGGCGTGCCGTCGTTGTCGCGCCCGAACGGGATCGTCGTCCGGCACGCGATCACCCGGGAGCCCGGTCCGCGAGCGGGGCGCACCGGGACAGACGATCGGCACGGTCGACGAGTGGGCGGAGTGGCGGGCATCGACATGGTGGATCCGTTTCGTGTCGCTGGTTCCGGAGCGATCCTCGGACGACCGAACTGTAGAGGCGGGCACCGACAGGAACGGCCGCGTGCAGGTCGCGGCCGTCACTGCTCGTCCGCTTCGGGGTAACCGCCCGATTGCGACAGCCCTCGCCGTAGCCGCCCTCACCGCCCTCGGCGGTCACATCGCCTCCGCAGCGCCCGCGCCGATCGTGGACGACACCGGCGCGATCCCTGCTCCCAGCAGTACCCAGATCTCGTTCGCGCACACCCCGACCGGTCTGCGCGCCGGCACTGCGAACGAGCACGAGTCCCGCGCCGACGTGTCGATCGTCAAGATGTATCCGGCCGAGTACGTTCTCACCTACGTCGATCCTGCGGATCACGCCGACGCGACGGAGATGATCCGGTCGTCGAACGACGCGATCGCGGACCGCCTGCACGCGGAATACCCCCAGGCGATCTCGTCGACCGCGGCGGAGTTCGGGCTCACCGACACCCACGTGCCCGGCTACTGGGGTGTGGGCACCACGTCGACGCACGACATGGTCACCTATCGCGAGACGAAGAAGCGCACTGATCCCGGTTCGCCGGTGCTCGCCGCGATGGCCACGGCCTACGACACCGCGGTCGACGGATATCCGCAGGACTACGGCACGGCGCTGATCGCCGGAGTGATCGGCACGAAGCGGGGTTGGAGCGACGACCGCTCGTTCCACGCCTCCGCCTCGTTCGGTCCCGATTTCTCGGTCGCGGCGTCGACCTACGGATCGGCAGGGACGCTCTCGGAGCACGTCCTCGGCGCGTTCACCGAAAGGGTCCCACCCGGACCGGAGACCGGTCCTTCTCTGCAGGATTGCCCGCCGCTGTGCCGGCTCGCCGACGATCCGCTTCTCGGGCCGCCCGCGCAGGATCTCCTCGACGGGTTGCCGCCGGTCGTCACCGATCCGATCTGCGGCTGATCCCGGTAGGCATCAGATGCGGCGCATAACGGACACGACGGTGCCCAGCACCACCGCCTCGTCGCCGTCGAGGACGGGATAGGCGGAATTCCGGGGTTCGAGGTGGACGTGGCCGCCTCGGCGCCGGTACACCTTGACCGTCGCCTCGCCGTCGATCATCGCCGCGACGATCTGACCGGAGTGGGCCTCGTGCTGCCGCCGAACCACCACTGTGTCGCCGTCGCAGATCGCCGCGTCGACCATCGAGTCGCCTCGCACGCGAAGCGCGAAGACCGTGCCGGAGCCGACCAGATCGCGGGGGAGGGTGAGCAGGTCGTCGGTGTGCTCCTCGGCGAGAATCGGTGCGCCCGCGGCGATGTCGCCGACGACCGGCACGGTCACGGTGTCGTCGGATGCGCGTTCACCGCCGGACGAGCCGAGGAAGGGGCGCACGTCGAGCTGGCGTGCCACAGCGGTGCCGCGGCGGAGGAAACCCTTGTCCGCGAGGCTCTTCAGATGCTTCGAGACCGTCGACGTCGACCGCAGACCCACCGAATCGGCGATCTGCCGGGTGCTCGGCGACGATCCCTGCGCAACGATCCAGTCGCGGATCGCGGCCAGGATCTGCTGCTGGCGCAGCGGCAGGGACGCGGGGTCGAGGCCCCCGAACATGTCGAACTCGTCGAAACCGGTCACCCGGAGAATCGTAGCTACGCGGTCTCCGCCAGGTCCGGGGGAGTACCTGCGGAGGAGCTCTGCCCGTTCTGCAGCTGTTCCATGGCCCGTCGCTCCCGCAGCGCCCGGATGAGCTGCCGCTCCTGCAACTCCGCCGGATCGGCGGACAGGCCGGGAATCGAGAATCCGACCAGGGCACCTGCCAGCAGCGCGAGCGCCACCCGCGCCGAGTCGCCCTCCCGGATGCCCAGGACGAGTTCCACGAACACGAGCGCTCCGACGGCGACCAACACCACTGCGATCAGGGCCAGGATCCGGCGGATCCTGGGCTTCGGACGCGATCCCGGCGCCAACGGCATCGACTGGGCCGCGAGCTGCCACAACCGGGCATCGACGCTCTCCCGCAGGGGGCGCTTCCGGAACTCGTCGCCGAGTCCGTTGTAGATGGCCAGATCGGCTGCGATCCGGGTCCGGAGGTTTCGACGGGACAGCTCGCGCGACAGACGTGCGGCCGCCCACGACACCACCCCGGTGACGAGTGCAACGACGACGGGAACCCAGATACTCACGCCGGAACATTACGACAGCGGAGGCGGAATCGGCGGGATGCGGAAGGCGTGCTCCGGCCGTGTGGCGCGAACCGAAAAGTGGTGCCCCCGGTGAGACTCGAACTCACACTGGACGGGTTTTGAATCCGTTTCCTCTGCCAATTGGGATACGGGGGCGTTGCGGACACCACTGTAGAGGATCGGGCGAAGCGGGCGCGCACCGGTACCCTTCTTACGTTCCACCCTGCACCGGGGACCGCCAGTACCGAGGGGAAGGCCCGACCATGACCTCCGCGCCGCACGACAGCACACCAACTCCTCGTCGGGTCGTCGTAGCGGAAGACGAGGCCCTGATCAGGCTCGATCTCGTCGAAATGCTGCGCGAGGAGGGCTACGAGGTGGTCGGTGAGGCCGGCGACGGACAGCGTGCCGTCGAACTCGCCGAGGAACTCCGGCCCGACCTGGTGATCATGGACGTCAAGATGCCGCGCCGCGACGGCATCGACGCCGCCTCGGAGATCGCACAGCGGCGCATCGCCCCTGTGGTCATTCTCACAGCCTTCAGTCAGCGCGAACTCGTCGAACGCGCCCGCGACGCTGGCGCCATGGCGTATCTCGTCAAGCCGTTCTCGAAGAGCGATCTCGTGCCCGCCATCGAGGTGGCCGTCAGCCGCTTCTCCGAGCTGCGCGAGCTCGAGCGCGAGGTGCAAGGGCTCAACGAGCGATTCGAGACCCGCAAGCTCGTCGACCGGGCCAAGGGACTGCTCATGGAGAAGCATGCGATGACCGAACCGGAGGCGTTCCGCTGGATCCAGCGCGCCGCGATGGACCGCCGCACCACCATGAAGCAGGTCGCGGTGGTCGTCCTCGAGACCCTCGGAAGCGACACCGCCGGCTAGCCGCGCGAACCGGTTTCGAGTGCTCACGGCGCCCGACGCGTTACCGCCACATCAAATCTCCGCCCCGCAGATAACGGTCGTATCACAAGGATTTCGGCCGGGTTCGCGGGGTGCTTCCGACCGCTATGTTTCGACCACATCCGGAATCCGCCGGATGCGGTGTCAGGCGTTCGAAGGAGAGTTGAATGGCAAGACGGACTCTGGTCCGCGCCGTAGCGGTACTCGGTGCTGCGACGCTCGCCCTCACCGGGTGTGGTTCGGACAGCGACGATTCGGCATCCGGTACGTCGGCCGGTGACGAGGGGTCGGCGGCCGCGACGACCGTCGAGACCGACTGCGAACCACAGCAGGCCACAGCAGGGGCGACTCCCGCCACGGGACCGCTGAAGATCGGCACGATTCTCCCCGAGACCGGCAGTCTCGCCTTCCTCGGACCGCCCGAGGTCGCTGCCGTCCGGCTCGCCGTCGACGACATCAACGCCGCGGGCGGTGTTCTCGACCAGCCGGTCGAACTGTTCCCGGGCGATTCCGGGGACACGACGACCGACACCGCGAACACCACCGTCGATCGGCATCTCGCCAACGGCACCCAGGTGATCGTCGGCGCCGCCTCGTCGTCGGTCTCGCTCAAGGTGATCGACAAGATCGTCAGTGCCGGCGTGGTGCAGTTCTCGCCGGCGAACACCTCCGACCAGTTCGTCTGCTACGCCGACCGCGGGTTGTACTTCCGCACCGCCCCGACCGACGTGCTCCAGGCGCAGGCGCTCGCGCAGCTGATCGCCGAGGACGGGGCGCAGCGCGTGTCGATCCTGGCGCTGAACGATCCGTACGGCACCGGCCTCGCCGAGAACACCGTGACCAATCTCGTCGACGCCGGTATCCCGGAGGACCAGATCCAGAAGATCATCTACGATCCCAACGCGCAGTCGTTCAACGCGGAGGTCGACCAGGTGGCCAACTTCGCACCGGATGCTGTGGCACTCATCGGCTTCGAGGAGTCGGCGAAGATCATCACTCGCATGCACGAGGTGGGCATCGGCCCGTCCGACGGCATGGCGGTCTTCGGTGTCGACGGCAACATGGGGAACGCGCTGGGCGAGAACGTCGCCGAAGGACTGCTCGACGGCATGGCCGGCACCACGCCGCTGACCGACACCGGCGAGGAGTTCCAGCAGCGACTGCTCGGCGTCGATCCGGGTCTGATCGACTTCAACTATGCCGGAGAGTCCTACGACGCCGTGATCGTCTCGGCGCTGGCCGCGGAACAGGCAGGGTCGACCGCCGGGGTGGACATCGCCGCGAACATCAACTCGGTGACCCGCGACGGGGAGAAGTGCACCAGCTACCAGCAGTGCCTCGACCTGCTCCGTGCGGATCAGGACATCGACTACGACGGTGCCACCGGCGAACTCACCTTCGTGGATGCGGGCGAACCCGGCGTGGGCTCGTACGGCCGACTCGTGTTCGGTCCCGACAACACCCTGACCACCGAGGACTACATCGTGGTGGGTGAGTGACCCGCCGGTCGTGAGCGAAGGGGTGATCGCCGGTAGGCGGTCACCCCTTCCGCTTCTCCCGGCTGCCGGCGAGAGTGCCGAGATACAGTTCGACGACCTTCGGGTCGTGCATGAGATTGCTGCCGGTGTCGGTGTACGCGTTGCGGCCCTGGTCGAGAACGTATCCGCGATCGCAGATCTGCAGGCAGCGACGCGCGTTCTGCTCGACCATGATGATCGACACCCCCGCCGCGTTGATCTTCTTGCAGCGGATGAAGACCTCGTCCTGGAACATCGGCGACAGTCCCGCCGACGGCTCGTCGAGGAGCAGCACCGACGGCTCCATCATCAGCGCGCGGCCCATCGCGACCATCTGCCGCTCACCACCGGAGAGCGCTCCCGCCTTGACCTTCCGGCGCTCGGACAGCAACGGGAACAACGACGCCACCCGCTCGAACTGTTTCTCGAAGTCCTTCGGACGCAGATAGATCCCCATCTCGAGGTTCTCTTCGATGGTCAGTGAGGGAAACACGTTCTGCGTCTGCGGCACGTAGCCGATCCCCTTGCGCACCAGAATGTGTGCGGGCGCCGAGGTGATCTCGTCCCCGCCGAGCGTGACGGTGCCGCTGCGGATGGGGATGAGGCCGAACAACGCCTTGAGCAGGGTCGACTTGCCGGCTCCGTTCGGGCCGATGATGCCCACGATCTCACCGTCGCGCAGGTAGAAGTTGCAACCGCGCAGAATGTCGACCCCGGGGAAGTAACCGGCCACGAGATCGTCGGCGCGCAGGAGAGCTCCGGTCGCCAGGCGGGCATGTTCCTCCGGGGTCGCGGCACGTTCCGCCGGCGTCGTCCCGGTGAGTGCAGGAGTGATGTTGTCGCTCACGGCTTCTCCAGGGTCGTGGCCGTCGCGTCGGTCGACGCCGAATCGGGATCGGACAGGTCGCCTCCGGCCTCGAGGGTCTGCGCTTCCGCGTCAGCGAGGGCGTCGGCGAGTTCGGCGGTCGCGCCCACGGGATTGCCCTCGCCGTCGAATTCGAGTGCCTGGTCGTGGTGACTGCCGAGATAGGCGTCGACCACGGCCGGATCGGACGACAGGGCGTCCGGCGGTGCCTCCGCGATCACCGAACCCTGCGCCATCACCACGACCCAGTCGGAGATGTCGCGGATGACGTCCATGTCGTGCTCGACGAATACCACGGTCGTCCCGTCGTCGCGCAGGGTCTTGATGTGTCCCAGCAGATTCTGCGTGAGCGCCGGATTGACGCCGGCCATCGGCTCGTCGAGCATGACGACGGTCGGTTCGGTCATCAGCGCACGGGCCATCTCGAGCAGTTTGCGTTGACCGCCGGACAGTGAACCGGCGAAGTCGTCGGCCTTCGCGGCCAGACCGAAACGGTCGAGCAGTTCGTATGCGCGCGCGGTGATCTCGCGTTCCTGGCGGTGCCACGTCCACGGCAGCAGTGCACCGGCCATGCGCTCGCCGGTCTGGTGCCGGGCGCCGAGGCGGACGTTGTCGAGGACCGTCATCTTCGACAGCGCCTTGGTGAGCTGGAAGGTGCGCACGATCCCGCGCCGCGCCACCTGATGGGGATGGAGCCGGCCGAGCGCGTCGCCGTCCATCGCCCAGGTTCCGGTGTCGGGCCGGTCGAAGCCCGTGAGGAGATTGAACAGGGTGGTCTTGCCGGCGCCGTTCGGGCCGATCAGGCCGGTGATGCACGAGCGCTGGATCTCGAGGTGGGCCACGTCCACGGCCTTGAGGCCTCCGAATGTGCGGCACAGATCGTCGACGACGAGGATCGGGTCGGGTTTGGCGGCGCCGGGGGCGCGGTCGACGCCGGCGAACAGTGCGGCGCGTTCGTCCACGCCGAGGACCGTGCGCGGTGGTGTCGGGTCGGGTCGGATCGTGTCAGGCATCGAGTTGCACCTTCCGCTTGCTTCCCAGGATGCCTTGTGGCCTGAAGACCATCATCACCGCGATGAGGATGCCGAGCAGCACGTACCGCATTGCGCCGACCTGCTGTTCGGTGAGCGGGAGCAGCGGGTCGGGTCCGGCGATCGCCTGACGCAGGAAGGCATCCGGGAGGGTGAGCAGGAACCAGAACACCATGGCGCCGAGCACCGGTCCGAAGACCGTTCCCGCACCCCCGAGGATCAGCGCGCCGAACGCGAAGAAGGTCTGCGCGGTCGAGTAGAAGTCGGGGTTGATCGACTTGGTCTGCAGAGCGTTGAAGACGCCGCCGAGACCGCCGATCATGCCGCCGAGTACCAGGGCCTGCATCTTGTAGGCGAAGACGTTCTTGCCGAGCGCGCGGGCAGCGTCCTCGTCCTCACGCACCGCCTCGAGGACCCGCCCCCACGGACTGTGGGAGAGGAGGTAGACCAGCCCGCACAGCAACAGCACGAGGGTCCAGCCGACGACCATCGCCCACAGGTCGTCGCCGTAGAACCGCATACCGAGCAGGTTGTACTGGCGACTCGAATCGAACGGGCTCAGGGACGTGAACGGGTCGGCGAAACCCCACAGGCCGCGGGTCGATCCGGTCACCGAGTCGGACGCGGTCGAGCGGAACATCAGCCGCAGGATCTCCGCCGCGGCGATCGTCGCGATGGCGAGATAGTCGGCCCGCAACCGCAGGGTGGGGATGCCGAGTACGAGCGCGAGCAGACCTGCCAGTGCGAGACCGACGAGGATGCCCACCCACAACGGCTGGTCGTAGGTGACGGTCATGATGCCCACGCCGTAACCGCCCAGGAGGGCGAAACCGATCTGCCCGAAGTTCAGCAGCCCTGCATAGCCGTAGTGCAGGTTCAGGCCGATCGCGAGCAGTGCGTAGAAGATCGCCGACGGGCCGATGAGCTGGGCGAAGGAAACCTGGAGTACCGACACGATATCCATGGGTCAACCGATCCTTGTCCGACTGCCGAGGATGCCCTGGGGGCGGATGACCAGGATGACGATGAGTACGAGCAGACCGCCGATGTACTTCAGGTCCGGGTTGATCACGAGGGTGGACAACTGGACCAGCAGTCCCACCACGACGCAGCCGACCAGTGCACCGTAGGCGGTGCCGAGGCCGCCGAGGATGATGCCGGCGAACATCAGCAGGAGCAGCTTGAAGCCCATCTCCCACTGCACGCGCCCGCCGAGTTCCGACAGGCCGAACAGCACCCCGCCGAGCGCGGCGAGCCCGCCACCGAGACCCCACACGAAGCGGATGACGTGTTCGACGTCGATCCCCGACGATGCCGCGAGGTCGCGGTTGTCGGCCACCGCGCGCATCGCCTTGCCGATCCGGGTGCGCTGCAGCAGCAGGGCGACCCCGACGAGCACCACCAGGCTGATCACGATGCACGCGAGGTTGACCGGGGTGATCGCGATCGGCCCCCACACCAGTTGCTGCTGTGCCTGGTAGTCGTCGAACGGCTGGGTGCGGTCGGAGTAGAAGGCCAGGATGAGATAGCGCAACGAGATCGCGAGGCCGATCGACACCACCAGCTGGGCGATCAGGCCCGTGTGGCGGCGCCGGAGCGGAGCCCAGATGAGTGCGTTGTTGAGCAGGCCGATGATGACGCCGACGATCACCGCCAGGATCGTGGCCGGTATCAGCTGGACACCGAGGGTGACATTGAAGATCCACGCCGCGACCGCCCCGAGGGTGACCAGCTCGCCGTGGGCGAAGTTCGTCAGGCCGGTCGTGCCGAAGATCAGACTCAGGCCCACTCCGGCGATCGCGATGACCAAACCGAAACGCAGACCGTCGACGATCGTGCGCACCAGCGTCTCGCCCCACGCGACCGTCGAACCGCTACGCGCCTCCCCGAACGAGAAAATCACCGTGTTCGCCCGTCCCGGAGCGACATCGCGGGTCACCGAGGTCTGGACGGTGACGTCGTCGGGCAGGCTCTCGGTGTCGACCTCGAAGACGTACGTGCCCGGCGGAACGGTGAGTTCCCAGCGCCCACCGTCGGCGGACTCCGTCTCGGTGACCACCTCGCCGCTCTCGGTGGTCGCACGGACGACGACACCGTCGAGTCGTTCGCCGGCATTGTTGAGCGTTCCGCGGACGGTCACCCCCTCCGCGGATTCCTCGTCGGGTGCGGCCGGTGCCGTGTTCGCGGGCGGTGAGGGTGGGTCCGGCGGATCCTGGGCGGAGGAGAGGCCGGCGCCGACGAGGACGAACAGGACACTCGCGAGCGTGACGAGTGCGGCGCGGACCGATCGGTGGAGGGTCGAGGTCGGTCGTCGCCGACATCCCGAGGTAGGGGCCACGCAGGTCCTCCCGGTGGGTGCGCTGTCATCGAGCGCGGCACTGCGCCCGGGGCATCATCGTCAACCTCGATGACGCCGGACTACGGTGTCGTGACAGGGGACTCTAGCGGCTGGATCGCACGTCCACGGGAAAAATTGGATCACCCGGACGTTTCGGTCTCGTTTCTTCGGACAACGAGTGTTCGCACATACCGGAGAGGTGCTGGTCGGGCGGTGTGGCCGACGCTGTCGTCCTCGGTCCCTAGACTGGCACGCGTGACCCGTGCATCCACTTCCGCGACGTCCACCGCGGCCACCGACGACCGCCCGACCCTGCTGCTCCTCGACGGCCATTCCCTCGCGTTCCGCGCGTTCTACGCGCTGCCCGCCGAGAACTTCAAGACCCACAGCGGGCAGACCACGAACGCGGTCTACGGGTTCACCTCCATGCTCATCAACCTGCTGCGCGACGAGCAGCCCACGCACGTCGCGGCGGCATTCGACGTCAGCCGCAAGACCTTCCGTGCCGAACTGTTCGCCGCCTACAAGGCCCAGCGCAGCGCCGCACCCGACGACTTCAAGGGGCAGATCGACCTCACCAAGGACGTCCTCGGCGCGATGGGGATCCCGGTGATGGCGATCGAGGGCTACGAGGCCGACGACATCATCGCCACGCTCGCGACGCAGGCGCACGCCCAGGGCTTCCGGGTGCTCGTGGTGACCGGCGACCGCGACGCGCTCCAACTCGTCAACGGCGACATCACGGTGCTGTATCCGCGGCGCGGCGTCTCCGACCTGACGCGCTTCACCCCCGACGCGGTGGAGGAGAAGTACGGACTCACCCCCCAGCAGTATCCGGACTTCGCGGCGCTGCGCGGCGACCCGAGCGACAACCTGCCCGGCATCCCCGGCGTAGGCGAGAAGACCGCCGCGAAATGGATCCGCGAGTACGGAAGCCTGAGCGGACTCGTCGACCGCGTCGACGAGGTGCGCGGCAAGACCGGCGACGCGCTGCGCGAGAACCTGTCCAACGTGTTGCTCAACCGCCAGCTCACCGAGATGGTGCGCGACGTGGCCGTGCCGTACACCCCCGAACAACTCGCCCTCGCCCCGTGGGACCGCGACCGCATCCACCGCCTGTTCGACGACCTCGAGTTCAAGGTGCTGCGCGACCGGCTGTTCGAGACGCTCTCGTCGGCCGAGCCCGAGGCCGAGGAGGGCTTCGAGGTGCGCGGCGGGATCGTCGAGCCGGGTGCCCTCGGCGACTGGCTCGCCGAGCACGCCCCGGCGGGTCGACGTCATGGCCTCGCCGTGGTGGGCACCGGCACTCCCTACGGAGGCGACGCGACCGCGATCGCCGTCGCCGGGGCCGACGGTGAAGGCGCCTATGTGAGCACGGTGGCGCTCACGCCCGAGGACGAGAACGCCCTCGCCGCATGGCTCGCGAACCCCGCAGTGGAGAAGGCCGTGCACGAGGCGAAGTTCGCCATCCACGCGCTGCGCGGACGCGGCTGGACGCTCGCCGGCATCACCAGCGACACCGCGCTCGCCGCCTATCTGGTGCGGCCCGGCCAGCGCTCGTTCAAGCTCGACGACCTGTCGCTGCGCTACCTCAAGCGTGAGCTGCGAGTGGAAGACGCCGGCGCGCAACAACTCTCGTTGCTCGACGACGAGGACGCCGCCGACGCGCAGGCGGCCGAGGCGCAGATCCTCGCGGCGCGCGCCGTCGTCGACCTCGCCGCGGCCCTCGACACCGAACTCGGCGAGATCGAATCGGTGCGCCTGCTCACCGAGATGGAACTGCCCCTGCTCGAGGTCCTCGCAGAACTCGAGGCCACCGGCATCGCCGTCGACTCGGCGCACCTGCACGACCTGCAGTCCGAATTCGCGGCCCAGGTCGCCGCCGCCGCGAACGCCGCCTACGAGGTGATCGGCAAGCAGATCAACCTCGGCTCGCCGAAACAGTTGCAGGTGGTGCTGTTCGACGAGCTCGAGATGCCGAAGACGAAGAAGACCAAGACCGGCTACACCACCGACGCGGATGCCTTGCAGAACCTGTTCGACAAGACGGGCCATCCCTTCCTCGAACACCTGCTCGCGCACCGTGAGCACACCAAGATGAAGACCACCGTCGACGGACTCATCAAGTCCATCGCCGACGACGGTCGCATCCACACCACCTTCAACCAGACCGTCGCGGCGACGGGCCGGCTCTCGTCGACCGAGCCGAACCTGCAGAACATTCCGGTGCGGACCGAGGCCGGTCGCCGGATCCGCGACGGTTTCGTGGTGGGCGACGGATTCGACGTGCTGCTCACCGCCGACTACAGCCAGATCGAGATGCGCATCATGGCGCACCTGTCGGCCGACGAGGGGCTCATCGAGGCATTCCGTACGGGCGAAGACCTGCACACCTTCGTGGCGTCGCGGGCGTTCGGGCTGCCGCTCGAGGAGGTCACCCCGGAGCTGCGTCGCCGCGTCAAGGCGATGTCCTACGGTCTCGCCTACGGGTTGAGCGCCTACGGTCTCGCCCAGCAGCTGAAGATCTCCACCGACGAGGCCCGCGAGCAGATGGAGGCCTACTTCACCCGCTTCGGCGGCGTGCGCGACTACCTCTACAACGTGGTCGAGGAGGCCCGCAAGGTCGGCTACACGTCCACCCTCTACGGCCGCCGCCGGTACCTGCCCGACCTCAACAGCGACAACCGGCAGCGCCGGGAGATCGCCGAGCGCGCCGCGCTCAACGCCCCCATCCAGGGCACGGCCGCCGACATCATCAAGGTCGCGATGATCGACGTGCAGAAGGCGCTGAATGAGGCCGGACTGCGGTCGCGGATGCTGCTGCAGGTGCACGACGAACTCGTGCTCGAAGTGGTCGAAGCCGAGCGCGAACAGGTCGAGGCGCTCGTGCGCGACAAGATGGACTCCGTCATCGAATTGTCGGTGCCGCTCGAGGTCTCGGTCGGTTACGGCCGCAGCTGGGACGCCGCGGCGCACTGAGTCGCGGGGACACTGAGTCGCGGGGACACTGAGTCGCGGGGACACCGAGTCGCAGGGACACCGGCCGCAGGTACACACACCGTACGTACGACGGCGCCCGCCCCCGGATCACCGGGGACGGGTGCGGTCGACGCGACGAGTGGGTCAGCTCTGCTCGGCGCGAGCCTCCGCGATCTGCTTGCGCACATCGTCCATGTCGAGGTTCTTGACCTGCGAGACGAGATCCTCGAGAGCGGCGGGCGGAAGAGCACCGGCCTGGTTGTAGACGAGGATGCCTTCGCGGAACGCCATGATCGTGGGGATCGAGCGGATGTTCGCCGCCGCCGCGATGGCCTGCTCGGCTTCGGTGTCGACCTTCGCGTGCACGACGTCGGGATGCTTGTCCGACGATGCCTCGAAGGTGGGCGCGAACTGCTTGCAGGGGCCGCACCAGTCGGCCCAGAAGTCCACGAGCACGATGTCATTGCTCGTGACGACCTCGTCGAAGTCCTGCTGGGTGAGAGCCTTGGTTGCCACGGAAATCCTTTCGGTCGGGCGTGTCGACGGGTCCAACATCCGGCCGCCGCTGTTTCTTCCCGTTCGTTCCCGCCGTCACGCGTCGTGACGGGGTTCCTTCCGCCACGCTACGTGACGTGTCCGATCCGGGGGTGTCGTCGGGAGGTGCCGATCGAGGGACGCGTCACACGCCGACCGGTTCGACGGACCGCCGGAAGGTCCGTCGGTAGGCCTGCGGAGTGGTCTGCCGCAGGCGCAGGAAATGCTGGCGCAGCACCGCAGCGGTGCCGAAACCGACGCGGTCGGCCACCACGTCGATCGGAAGGTCGGTCTCCTCGAGCAGGCGCTGCGCGGCCAGGACCCGCTGATCGCGGAGCCAGCGCGCGGGCGTGACCCCAACCTCGGCGACGAACCGCCGCGCGAAGGTCCGCGCCGACATGTGCGCCTTCTGCGCCAGTGCGGCCACCGGGAGTTCCCGGTCGAGGTGCTCGCTCATCCAGTCGAGCAACGGCGCGAGCGACTCGTCCTTGCATTCGGGCAGTGGCATCGCGACGTACTGGGCCTGCCCACCGTCGCGGTGCGGTGGCACCCCCATGCGCCGGGCGATCGTGTTGGCGACCTGGGCTCCCTGGGCGGAGCGGACGATGTGCAGGCACAGGTCGATGCCGGCCGCGGTGCCTGCGGCGGTGAGGACCGGATGGTCGTCGACGTAGAGCACGTCCCGGTCGACCTGCGCCGTCGGATAGGTCCGGGCGAGACGGTCGGCGTGCATCCAGTGGGTCGTGCAGCGACGCCTGTCGAGCAACCCGGCCGCACCGAGGATGAACGCCCCGGTGCACATGCTCGCCACGCGCGCGCCGCGGTCGACGGCGGCCCGCAGTTTCGCGAACAACGGTTCGAGGCGCCCGTCGTCGAGCGCGATGCCGTCGCTGTTCACCGCTGGCAGGAGAATCAGGTCGGCGTCGTCGAGGAGATCGAGCCTGTGAGGCACCTCGATGGTGTAGCCGAAGCGGGTGCGCACCGGATCGGAGGTCGCGGCGACGAGGTGGAAGTCGTAGGTCGGCAGGCCGTCGTCGGAGCGGTCGAAGCCGAACACCTCGCACGCCACGCCGAGTTCGAAGGTCTCGACGTAGGGGAGGACGGGGACGACCACCTTCTCGAGCCGGCCGGTGGTTCCAGGTGTTCCGGACACGCAACCCAGTGTGACACCGTGGTGGCAGAAAAACGATGTTCTCCGACGGCTCTGCCACTGTCGGGTGGGACCCCGGCGCGGCAGGCTCGAAGCATGATCCTGCTGGTCCTCGTACTTCTGGCGGTCTTTCTCCTCCTCGACGTGCTGGCCCTCACCGGACGCACGCCCGACTCCCATATGGAAGTGACGCAGTTCGGCGACTACCGTTTCTGAACGGCGCACCGTCCCGCTGCTCAGGTGAGCAGCCACTCCCGCTTGGCCTCGCCGTCCCAGCGCCGCACTCCTGCACTCGATCCGGTCAGCTGCCGCTCCGGCGTCTGCGCCGCCAGGACCGCGGTACCGATGCGCGCGGCCGGCACCCGCCGTGCGAGGGTGACGTGCGGCGTCCACTCGCCCGGCCGGATGTGTGCGGGGATGCCGGGGCATTCCGAGAGCACTTCGAACACCCGCGCCTGGAGTTCGAGCAGTTCGATCGACGGCACGACCGTGCGGGCGAGCGTCGCGTACCGGCCACCGAATATCACCACGCCACCGAGCCGAAGGGTGATCCGCCGGACCGTGATGGTGGCCCGCAGCGCGTCCTCGAGTTCGTCCGGCAGGGCATGGGCGACGAACAGCGTCACGTGCGGACGGTTGGATTCGGAACGGACGCGTCCCTGACTGTGCAGGCCGGCGTCGAGCAGCCGGGTCCACTCGTCGCGCACCGCCGTGTCGAGCGGGGCGTCGAGGAGGAGTTCCACCGACTGGACCACGGTAGGCAATGATGACCGGGTGACCGACGACACCGCAACGCTTCAGACCCATCGCATCGGACTTCTCGAGGGGGACGGCATCGGTCCCGAGATCGTGCCGGCGACCCGCAGGATCGTCGACACCGCCGTCGCGGCAGCCGGGGTCGCGGTCGACTGGGTGCCGCTGCCCGTCGGTGCCTCCGCGATCGAGACGCACGGCAGCCCGCTGCCGCAGGTCACCCTCGACACCCTCGCCGAGGTCGACGCGTGGATCCTCGGCCCGCACGACAGCGCCTCGTACCCACCCGAGTTCCGGGGTCAGCTCACTCCGGGCGGTCGGATCCGCAAGCACTTCGACCTGTACGCGAACATCCGGCCGGCGTGCGCACTGCCGGGAGCGGCGTCGGTGTCACCGAAGATGGATCTCGTCGTCGTCCGGGAGAACACCGAGGGTTTCTACGCCGACCGGAACATGGCCGTCGGCAGCGGCGAGTTCATGCCCACACCCGACATCGCACTCGCGGTCGGAGTGATCACCCGCGCCGCCTGTGAACGCATCGCGCACACCGCCTTCGACCTCGCGTCGCGTCGCCGCAAGCGCGTGACCATCGTGCACAAGGCCAACGTGCTCGCCAGCACGACCGGCCTGTTCCGGGACGTGTGCCAGGAAGTGGGTCGTCTCTACCCGAGCGTCACTGTCGACGACCAGCACGTCGACGCGATGGCCGCGCTGCTCGTCCGCCGCGGCGCCGAGTTCGACGTGATCGTGACGGAGAACATGTTCGGCGACATCCTGTCCGACCTCGCCGCCGAACTGTCCGGCTCGCTCGGTACCGCGGCGTCGATCAACGCGTCGCGCACCAAGGCCATGGCCCAGGCCGCGCACGGCGCCGCACCCGACATCGCCGGGCAGGGCCGCGCCAACCCGATCGCGCTGATCCTCTCCGCCGCCATGCTTCTCGACCGTGTCGGTGCACGCGCGGACATCGAATTCTCCGCGGCCGCCCGCGCCATCGAGGACGCCGTGCGCGCGACCGTCTCGGCGGGTGTCGCGACCGCCGACCTCGGTGGCACCGCGTCGACGGACGAGTTCACCGCCGCCGTCATCGCCCGCCTCGAAGCCTGAGCTTCGGGTTTGCATTCGGACCCCTCACTGGTTGGATACTGTGCGACTGTGAATCGAGCAGTGCACACCCGCCGCGTGACCTCGTGGGGGCGTCGTCATGTCCGGACCCTGAGCAGGCTGGCGGCGGGAGCGGCGGTGCTTGCCTTCGCGACCGGGTGCGTGGTGAACAGCGAATCGACCGTGCCGCCCGGCGACCGAGTCACCGTCGAGAAGGTCGACGCCATCGCGAGGCAGTTGCCGCCCGACATCGCCGACGGCGGCACCCTCGAGGTCGGGGTGAACGTCCCGTACGCCCCCAACGAGTTCAAGGACGACGACGGCACCATCGTCGGCTTCGGCGTCGAACTCGTCCACGCCCTCGGCGACGTCCTCGGACTCGAGGCGGTGCTCAACGAAGCCGACTTCGACCGGATCATCCCGGCCGTCCAGGCGGGCACCTTCGAGATGGGCTCGTCGTCGTTCACCGACACGAAGGAACGCGAGGAATCGGTCGACTTCGTCACCTACTACAGCGCCGGAGTGCAGTGGGCGCAGCGCACCGGCGAATCCGTCGACCCCGACAACGCGTGCGGACTGCGGGTGGCGGTACAGACCACCACCATCGAGGACCTCGAGGAGGTCCCCGCGAAGAGCGAGGAATGCGTCGCCCGCGGGCTGCCGCCCATCGACAAGGTCAAGTACGACAGCCAGGACGAGGCTGCCAATGCCCTCATCCTCGGCCGGGTGGACGCACTGTCCGCCGACTCGCCGGTCACGGCGTACGTCATCGCCCGCAGCGAGGAACGACTCAAACCGGCCGGTGAGGTCTTCGACGCCGCGCCCTACGGATTCGTCGTCGCGAAGGGGTCGCCGTTCGGTCCCGTACTGCAGCAGGCAGTGCAGTACCTCATCGATTCCGGTGCGTACGACGAGATCACCGCGCGCTGGGGCATGGAGGACGGCGCGATCACCGCCTCGCAGATCAACGGCGCGACGAGCTGAGAAAGGGAACCATGAGCGAGTCCACGTCCGCGAGATCCGCGGAACCGCGACCGGACGACCCGGAGCCGATACGCGCAGTACCCCTGCGACATCCCGGACGATGGATCTCCGGCGCGATCGTCCTGATCGCACTCGGGTTGTTCGCCTGGGGAGCGGCCACCAACGAGGCCTACCGCTGGGACATCTACGCCCGGTACCTGTTCGACGCCCGCATCACCGCAGCCGCGTGGAAGACCGTGCAGCTGACGGTGCTCGCCATGGCCATCGCCGTCGTCCTCGGCGTGGTGCTCGCGGTGATGCGTCTGTCCCCGAATCCCGTGCTGCGTTCCGTCGCGTGGCTGTACCTGTGGGTCTTCCGCGGTACCCCGGTGTACGTCCAACTCGTGCTGTGGGGACTGTTTCCGTCGATCTACAAGCAGATCGACCTCGGGATCCCGTTCGTCCACCAGTTCGTCCACATCGACGTGCAGGGTCTGAACGCGGCGTTCCTGTTCGCCGTCATCGGCCTGGCACTCAACGAGGCGGCCTACATGGCGGAGATCGTGCGCGCCGGCATCACCTCCGTGCCCGAGGGGCAGCTGGAGGCGTCCACGGCGCTCGGCATGTCGTGGTCGCAGACCATCCGCCGCACCGTCCTGCCGCAGGCGATGCGGGTCATCATCCCGCCGACCGGCAACGAGCTGATCAGCATGCTCAAGACCACCTCGCTGGTCGCCGCGGTGCCCTACAGCCTCGAGCTGTACGGCCGTGCCCGCGACATCTCGGGTGCGAACTTCCAGCCGATCCCGCTGCTGCTCGTCGCCGCGACCTGGTACCTGGCGATCACCAGCCTGCTCATGATCGGCCAGTACTACCTCGAGCGGCACTACTCGAAGGGCCTGAGCCGGCAGCTCACGGCCCGTCAGCTGCAGGCACTCGCCGACGCACAGAACGTACCGGTCGCCGAGGCCGGCAAGCCGACGCCGAAGCCCGGCGCACCGGGGGAGGAACACATATGACGTTCGTCGAGACGCCGATGGTGCGGGCCGACCGGGTCTGCAAGAGTTTCGGCGCCGTCAAGGTGCTCAAGGGCATCTCGCTCGAGGTGGGGCGCGGCCAGGTGACCTGCCTGATCGGTCCGTCCGGATCCGGCAAGTCGACCTTCCTGCGGTGCATCAACCACCTCGAACGCGTCGACGCCGGTCGCCTGTACGTCGACGGCGATCTCGTCGGTTACGCCGAACGGGGTTCGAGACTGTACGAACTGCACCCGCGGGCCGCCGCGAAGCAGCGCCGCGACATCGGCATGGTGTTCCAGCACTTCAACCTGTTCCCGCACCGCACCGTGCTCGAGAACATCATCGAGGCGCCGATCCTCGTGAAGAAGCTCAAGCGTGACGAGGCGGTGGAGAAGGCCCGGGACCTGCTCGCGCGGGTCGGGCTGGCCGACAAGGTCGACGCCTATCCCGCGCAGCTCTCGGGCGGCCAGCAGCAGCGCGTCGCGATCGCCCGCGCGCTCGCCATGGATCCCAAGCTCATGCTGTTCGACGAGCCCACCTCGGCCCTCGACCCCGAACTCGTCGGCGAGGTGCTCGCGGTGATGCGCGATCTCGCCGACGGCGGCATGACGATGGTCGTCGTCACGCACGAGATGGGCTTCGCGCGGGAGGTCGCCGATCAGCTCGTGTTCATGGACAGCGGCGTGGTCGTCGAGGCCGGTGATCCCCGCCAGGTGCTGGCCGACCCGAAGGAGAGCCGGACCCGGGAGTTCCTGTCCCGGCTGCTGTGAGTCGGGATCAGGTGGGTTTGCGGCTGCAGAAGATGGCGGTGCCCGGGAAGATCGAACCGCGCAGCGGGCTCCACTGTCCCCACTCGCGGTCGAGATGCTCGGGCCACTCGGGTTCGACGATGTCGTAGACCTCGAGGCCGGCGGCGACGAGTTCGCGCACCCGGTCGCCCACGGTGCGGTGGTGCTCGGCGTAGGTCGCCCGGCCCGTCGCGTCCACCTCGACGTAGGGGGTCCGGTCGAAATACGGGAACATCGCGACCAGGCCCTGTTCGCCCGGATCGTCGGGGAAGATCCACCGCATCGGGTGGTTCACGGAGAACACCCACCGTCCGCCGGGTCGCAGCACCCGCGCCACTTCGCGCATCACCCGGGCGGAATCGGCGACGAAGGGCACCGCGCCGAACGCCGAGCACACGATGTCGAAGCTTCCGTCGGCGAACGGCAGGTTCTCGGCGCCGGCCTGTACGAGCGGAACCGTCGGGCCGGAACCGGTCATCGCCGCGCGTCCGCGCTGCAGCATCCCCATGGAGATGTCCAGCCCGACTGCCCGGGCACCCTGCCCGGCGATCCAGCGGGCGCACGGCGCCGAACCGCACCCGAGTTCGAGGACGTCGCGTCCGGCAACCGGGCCGAGCAACTGCACATCGCCCTCGTGCAGGCCCTCCGGGCACCACACGAACTCCCCGGCGGCCGAGTCCACGCCCAGGAACTCGCCGTGCGTGCGGTGGTAGTCGTCGGTGTCGGCGTCCCACCAGACCCGGTTCGCGCGTTCGCTCTCGAGGGAGCCGAGGCGGGTCCGGGTGGGTCGGGTCTCGCCGAGGATCGTCTCGGCGTCCGCGTGCCGCGCGGCCTCGTCGTCGGTTCCCTCCGGGACGCCCGAAAGGTCTGGAAAAGGGGGGTTCGCGGAGCCCGGCATGGGTGTGAGCCTATCGGGTGCGGGGGAGCGGTCCCGATATCGGTTTGCCCGGGTCCCCTCGAAGCGCGTAGCCTGGTGATCGCGAGTGTCCGCAGTTCGGCCCCAGGCTCGAACGAGGAACTCGCCGTGACTCGCACATCGCCGTATCGCAGTGGGTGTTTCACGTGCCCGACCGAATTTGACCAACCGACTATCAACCCGTCCGGAGCAACTCAACACATGGCCTCCACCACCGTCACCTCGCCGCAGGTAGCCGTCAACGACATCGGCTCCGCCGAGGATTTCCTCGCCGCCATCGACGCCACGATCAAGTACTTCAACGATGGCGACATCGTCGAGGGCACCATCGTCAAGGTCGACCGCGACGAGGTGCTGCTCGACATCGGTTACAAGACCGAAGGCGTCATCCCGTCCCGCGAGCTCTCCATCAAGCACGATGTCGACCCCAACGAGGTCGTGTCGGTGGGCGATGAGGTCGAGGCTCTTGTTCTCACCAAGGAGGACAAGGAAGGCCGTCTGATCCTGTCCAAGAAGCGTGCTCAGTACGAGCGCGCCTGGGGCACGATCGAGGAGCTCAAGGAGAAGGACGAGGCCGTCAAGGGCACCGTCATCGAGGTCGTCAAGGGCGGCCTGATCCTCGACATCGGCCTGCGTGGCTTCCTGCCCGCGTCGCTCGTCGAGATGCGACGCGTCCGCGACCTCCAGCCTTACGTCGGCAAGGAGATCGAGGCCAAGATCATCGAGCTCGACAAGAACCGCAACAACGTGGTCCTGTCGCGCCGCGCATGGCTCGAGCAGACCCAGTCCGAGGTTCGCAGCGAGTTCCTGCACCAGCTCCAGAAGGGCCAGGTCCGCAAGGGCGTCGTGTCCTCCATCGTCAATTTCGGCGCCTTCGTCGATCTCGGCGGTGTCGACGGCCTCGTGCACGTCTCCGAGCTGTCCTGGAAGCACATCGATCACCCGTCCGAGGTCGTCGAGGTCGGCACCGAGGTCACCGTCGAGGTTCTCGACGTCGATCTCGACCGCGAGCGCGTCTCCCTGTCGCTCAAGGCGACGCAGGAAGATCCGTGGCGCCAGTTCGCCCGCACCCACGCGATCGGTCAGATCGTGCCGGGTAAGGTCACCAAGCTCGTTCCGTTCGGCGCGTTCGTCCGCGTCGAGGAGGGCATCGAGGGCCTCGTCCACATCTCCGAGCTGGCCGAGCGCCACGTCGAGGTCCCGGACCAGGTCGTTGCTGTCGGCGACGACGCGATGGTCAAGGTCATCGACATCGACCTCGAGCGTCGTCGTATCTCGCTGTCGCTGAAGCAGGCGAACGAGGACTACACGGCCGAGTTCGACCCGTCGAAGTACGGCATGGCCGACAGCTACGACGAGCAGGGCAACTACATCTTCCCCGAGGGCTTCGATCCCGAGACCAACGAATGGCTCGAGGGCTACGAGAAGCAGCGTGAGGAGTGGGAGTCCCGCTACGCGGAGGCCGAGCGTCGCCACAAGATGCACACCGCTCAGATCGAGAAGATGGCTGCCGACGAGGCCGCCGAGGCTGCGGCCGGCGTGTCCGGTAGCAACTACTCCTCCGAGTCGGGTGCCGAGGCGGCTCCGGAGACCACCGGTGGATCGCTCGCGAGCGACGCCCAGCTCGCCGCTCTGCGCGAGAAGCTGTCGGGTAACGCCTGATACAGCGCTTCGACGGACGACCCCGCACTGTTCGGTGCGGGGTCGTCCCCGCGTTCCGGGGGGTCATTGTTGCTGTGGCACAAGGGCTCCCGGGCCGCAACGGGACCGGCCCCCTCCGAATCGGAGGGGGCCGGTCTTCGTGTGTCGTCGATAGCAGGTGCTCAACTCACGGCGAGCTCATCCCACGGCGGGAGTGGCCCACTGCGCGGGTAGGGCCGTCGCTCGCTTGCGCATCGCGGCGTGGCTGTGGCGCGCGTTCGTCAGCAGCGCGGTGAACCAGTTCCGCCGGTGCTCGGCGAGGGCGGCAGCGACCTCGGGGATGAGGATGCAGTGAACACCGTTTTCCATGCCGAGGCGATGCCGACCTGTGGTTGAGGTGGAGGATCGCATGGCCTGCCTTCTCGAATGCTCCGGACGAGCCGGGACGGATGCTTCGCAACGACGATATCGGACAGTCGGTCGAATTCTCCGCATTTACCCCAGGTAGAAGGGGGTGTGTCCAGTTTCCGAGCGGCGTTGCGACCGCCTCGTGACCCCGCCGTGATCGATGTGTGATCCCCGGCGCCCCTCCGAGGGGAGACGTCGACGGTTCTCTCGGCCGTCCAAGAAGTACACCCGGTTCGTCCCAAGCGACGCGGCGCACCGTGTCCGAGGTCCACACACCTCGACACGGAAGGATTCTCGATGACCACACCGACCCCCGCGAGAAGTACCGCGACGAAACGGATCACGCTGCTGGTGGTGTGCGTGACGACGGCGATGCTCATGCTCGACATCGCCGTCGTCAACACCGCACTGCCGTCGATCGCCGTCGACCTCGACGCGGGCGTCAGTTCACTGCAGTGGGTGATCGACGCCTACACCCTCGCCCTGGCCACAGCCGTCCTCGGCGCCGGGTCGTGGGCCGATCGTCGCGGCCGCCGCCAAGTGTTCGTCGTCGGCCTCGTCTGGTTCACGGGCGCCTCGCTCCTGTGCGCCCTCGCACCGACGATCTGGGTCCTCGATCTCGCCCGGGCAGTGCAAGGCATCGGTGGGGCGGTCCTGTTCGCCTGCTCGCTCGCCCTCCTCGCCGACGTCTTCGACCGGGGGCCGGCACGGGCGTCGGCCCTGGCCGCCTACGGCGCGACCATCGGCGGCGCCTTCGCGGTCGGTCCGCTCGTCGGAGGTCTGCTCACCGAACTGCTGGACTGGCGCGCGATCTTCTTCGTCAACGTGCCGATCGGTCTCGTGACCCTGCTCCTGTCCCTGCGCTGGGTGCCCGAATCGCGGGATCCCCGCCCGCGCGGCGCCGATGTGCCGGGGCAGTTCCTGGCCGCGGTGGGACTGGCGGCGCTCGTGTTCGCCGTGCTGCGCGGCCACGAGATCGGGTGGTCCGATGCCCAGCCGGTGCTCGCGTTCGTCGTCGCTGCCGGTGCCCTCGTCGCCTTCGTCGTGCACGAGATGCGCACCGCCGAACCGATGTTGCCGCCACATCTGCTCGCCAACCGGGCCTTCGCCGGAGCGCAGGTCGCGGCCTTCGCCATCTCGGCGTCGTTGTTCGCGGTGTTCGTCTACACCACCCTGTACCTGCAGAACGTCCTGCTGTTGTCGCCGGTGCAGGCGGGGTTGGTGTACCTGCCCGCGACCGTCGCCATGTTCGTCGTCGCCGGTACGACGGCGAAACTCGATCGTGTCGTCCCCGCGTGGGTCTCGTTGTCGTGCTCGCTGGCGCTCGTCGCCGTCGGGTTGCTCATGATGACGGTCGCCGAGGCGGACAGCTCGAAGTATGTCCTGCTGCCGGGACTCGTGGTGGCCTGCGCGGCCGCGGGTGTCTTCAACCCGGTGATGAGCGGGATCGTCCTCGGGGAGAGCACCGCGGATCATTCCGGTCTCGCGGCCGGTATCAACGACGCGTTCCGTCAGACCGGCATCGCCGTCGGCGTCGCGGTGCTCGGGGTGTTCCTGCCCGCCGAGTCGCTGCTGCCCGGCGGGTCACCGCAGGACTTCGTGGCCGGCCTGCAGGGGGCGCTCGTGGCGGCGGCGGTCGTCGCGGCCCTCGGAGCGGTGGTGTGTGTGGCCTGCCTGCGCACCCGGCGGCAGACCGTACCTGCGTTCGGGGACACCGAGGGCGACACGGTCGAATTCCCGGCCGTGACGGGATGAGAAGTCGCCGCGCACCCGGCGAAAACTGTCCTTACACTGCAACGATCGCATAGTTCGGCCGGGGTCGAGGGGGCTCACCACATGATGTACCGACTGCTCGGACCGCTGGAGGTGGTTCGGGTCGCGTCGACGAGTGACCCGGCGGGGCCCTCGTCGGAGTCGCAGGTCGATCTGGGTCCGCGCAAGCAGCGAGCGGTCTTCGCCGTCCTGCTGCTCAACCGGGGGCGGGTGGTCTCCACCGACCGGCTGATCGACGCCCTGTGGCAGGACGACGCGCCCGCCAGCGCGATGGCGAGCATCCAGGCGTACATCTCCAATCTGCGCAGGGTGCTGAGAGGGGAGAGCGGTGCGGCCTCCCCGATCGTGCGCCAACCTCCCGGCTACGTCCTCGACATCCCGGCCGAGTCGGTCGACCTGGCCCGCTTCCTCGACGACGCCGAGGCCGCCCGTCGGCACGCCGAGAACGGGGAATGGGAGCTCGCACTCGACACCGCCGACCGTGCCCTCGACTCGGTGCGGGGGCATCTCCTCGAGGACCTGCGCGACGAACACTGGGTGGAGGTCGCGGCGGCATCCTTCGACGAGGTACGTACCGAATGCCGTGAGACCCGGATCACCGCGCTGCTCGCCCTCGGTCGCCTCGCTCCCGCCCTCGTCGACGCCACCGAACTGTGCAGCGAGTTCCCGTTCCGCGACCGCACCTGCTGGCTGCGCATGCTCGCCCTGCACCGAGCGGGGCGTTCGTCGGAAGCACTCGAACAGTTCCGCGTCCACGAGACGAGACTGGACGCCGAGCTGGGGCTGCGGCCCGGCACCGAACTCACCGACCTGCAGGGCGCGATCCTCCGGCACGAACCGGGACTCGCGGCGTGGCCCCGCACCCCGGGATGGACGGGCGCGGAGGAGGTTCCGGCACCGGCCGCGCCCGCCGTCCCCGCGCCCACCCCGGCGCCGGGCCCCGGACGCATCTTCGTCGGGCGCACCTCCGAGACCGGAACCCTCGACCGCATGCTCGACGAGGTCCGCTCCGGCGCGACCCGGTGGGTCGTCCTCACCGGACCCGCCGGCATCGGCAAGACCCGCCTCGCCGAGGAATGCGACGCCAGGACCGCCGCGATCGGCGGGACCACCGTGTGGGCGCGGTGTCTCGAGGACGACGGAGCGCCCGCCTGGTGGCCGATCCGGCGCATCCTGCGCGAACTCGGCGCCGATGCCGACACCACCCTGATCCCGCCCACCGGAGTGGAATCCGACGAAGCGCGCTTCGCGGTCTACGAGCGGATTCTGGGCGTCGTCGAAACGGCCGCGGCGCAGACTCCCGTGCTCACGATCGTGCTCGACGACATCCAATGGGCCGACCCGACCTCCCTACGTTGCCTGCTGTATCTCGTGGGAGCCCTGCACAAGCGGGGCGTCTGGTTCGTGTGCACACTCCGCGACTCGGAGACGACCCCCACCGTCCAGCGCTTCGTGGACGCCGTGCTGCACGGTGAAGGCAACCGGCACGTCGACGTCCCGGCGCTCGCCGAATCCGAGGTCGCCGCCCTGGCGGGACATGTGAGCGGCGCACCGCTCGACGCCGACGAGGCCCGCCTGCTCGCCGAACGGACCGGCGGTAACCCGCTGTTCGTGTCCGAATACGCACGTCTTCCCCGGGACGAACGCCTCGACGGGGGCATCCCCATGGCGGTCCGCTCGGTCCTCGCGCGGCGGCTCGCCGCGGTGGAACCCGCCGTCCTGCAGGTGCTCCGAGTGGCCGCGGTCGTCGGCGACACCATCGAGATGGACATCCTCGCCGGTGCGACCCGCCTCGATCCCGACACCCTCGCCGACTACCTCGACGACGCCGCCGACGAACGCATCATCGTCGCCGATCCCGGATTGCGGGGGTACGCCTTTGCCCACGGACTGCTCCGCGACGAGGTCCTCGCGGCGATTCCCGCCATCCGCCGCCAACGCATGCACGCACGCGTCGCGGAGGTCCTGGCGGACTCCTCCGACCCGGATCGTGCCGGCAGACGAGCCCGGCACCTCATGGCGGCACTACCGCTCGTCGACCCTCGCATCGTGTTCGACGCCTGCGTCACCGCCGCCCGCGAGGCCACCGAGAGGTGGAACTCGGAGGAGGCGGCACGCTGGTGGGACGATGCCGTCCGGGCCTTCGACCTGCTGCCCGCCGCGGAACGATCCCCGGGCGACCGCGACGATCTGCTCGTCGCGCGCGTCGAGGCACTCGCCCGGGCGGGTCGCGGCCAGACCGTACTCGATGTCGTCGACGCCGGTCTGCTCGACGCGGTCCGCGACGGCCGCACGTCGACGGCCGGGCGCCTGGCTGCAGCGCTGCTGCGCGCGGCCGGCGCGTGGCCGTGGGTGTCCTACGGTAAGGATCCGGGACCGGTCCTCGACCGCCTCGCCGCACTCGAACCGTTCGTCGCGACCGACCGCGCGGCGCATGCCCGGGTGCTCGCGGCGCTCGCCGTGGGCAGTTGCTATCACCCCGATTCGTCCGTCCCCGACGGGATGAGCCGCACCGCGCTGGAGATCGCACGCGAACTCGCCGACCCGGACGTCGTCGCCGACGCGTTGCTGGGCCGCATCCTCCTCTACTCGGGGGTCGCGACACACAGTCACGAATCCGCCCGTCTCACCGACGAACTTCTCGCGCTTCCGCACCAGCAGGCGCGGTTCGACGAGGTGATCGCCCACGCCGTCGCGAGCATGACGCAGATGAACCTCGGGGACGTCGACGCCGCCACGTTCCACGTCCGCCGGGGCATCGCCGGCTGCGACCTGCTGCGTCTGCCTGTGCTGCGCGTACAGCTGCGATGGATGGAGGCGACCCTCGCGGCGTGGCACGGCGACTTCGCCGAGACCCGGCGCCACTACGACACCGCCACACAGTTCCACCTGCAGACCGAGCTGTACACGGCGGGCAGTTCCGATCTCGCCACCAATACCCTCGAGTGGGAGTACGGCACCCTCGCCGACGCGGATCCCGGCACCGTCGAACCGGACTCCTGGAGCATCGCCATCGCCGGCGCCCGCCGGGACACCGCGGCGGTGATCCGCGACATCGAACAGTGGGTAGCCAAGGGAGCACCCTTCACCTGGACGACGCTCGGTCACCGCACACTCATCGCGCGCGTCGTCGCCGACCTCGCCCTCGTCGACTACGCCGAGATGTTCCTCGAGCTCCTCGATCCGTTCACCGATCGCATCGCGACGGTGGGACAGGTCGGGGTGATCGGCTCGGTGGCGGAGGTCTGCGCGCGCCTGCACGCACTGCTCGGACGCACCGACGACGCCGCAGTGCTGCTGGACCGGGCCGAGGACCTCGCGACCCGCACATCGAGCCCACCGACACTGCTGCGGTGCCGTCTGCTGCGCGCCCAACTGCGCCCGGTCTCGCCCGAACGCAGCCGGGACATCGTCGCGATCGCCGACGAAGCCACCCGCACCGGCATGCTCGGCCTCGCCGCCCACGCCCGCTCGATCCCCACCTGACCGGTTCTTGGCGGACACTTGGACGACGCCCCCACGTCGCCGCAAGAAGCCGCCAAGCCGGTCCCGGCACTCTTTCGTCGCACCTCATCCCGTGCGACGAAAGGAAGTGCACATGAACCTCCGGACGCCCACCGTCGGCACCGACCCACTCGACGCCCTCCGCACCGCGGTCACCGGATCGATCTCCCTGCCGGGCGAACCCGGCTACGACGCCGCGACCCCGTGGAACGTGGCGGTCCCGGTCCGTCCCCGCGCGGTGATCGCGGTCGAGAACGCCCTCGACGTCAGCGCCACCGTCCGGTTCGCGGGCGAACACGGCCTGAAGGTGGCCGTACAGCGCACCGGGCACGGCGCCGTGCCCCTCGGCGACGATGTGCTGCTCGTGCACACCGGCCGCCTCACCGAATGCCTGATCGACCCCGACACTCGCACCGCCCGTCTCGGAGCCGGCCTGGTGTGGCAGCAGGTCGTCGACGCGGCCGCACCCCACGGTCTGGCCCCGCTCGCGGGATCGTCACCCCACGTCGGCGTCGCCGGTTTCCTGACCGGCGGGGGAATCGGACCGCTGGTCCGCACCTACGGACTGTCCTCCGACCACGTGCGCGCCTTCGATCTCGTCACCGGTGACGGAGACCTGCTCCGGGTGACTCCCGAGCAGCACGCCGAACTGTTCTGGGGCCTGCGCGGTGGCAAGGCGACCCTCGGCATCGTCACCGCGGTGGAGATCGACCTCATGCCCCTGCCGCACTTCTACGGTGGGGCGCTGTATTTCGACGGCGCCGACGCGGCCACGGTGGCGCACGCCTGGCTCGACCTGTGCGCCGACCTGCCCGAGCACAGTTCGACCTCGCTGGCCTTCCTGCAACTGCCGCCGCTGCCGGGAGTCCCGGAACCGCTGGCCGGCCGCGCGACCGTGGCCGTCCGCTTCGCGAGCGTCGCCGGCGAAGCCGAGTCCGAGGCGATCCTCGGTGCGCTGCGCACGGTCGCGGCGCCGATCCTCGACGGCATCGCCACCCTGCCGTACGCGGCACTGGGAGCGGTGCACGCCGACCCGGTCGACCCGATGCCGACCCACGAACACAGTGCGCTGACCCGCGAACTGACGCACGACGCGATCGACGCGTTGCTCTCGGTGGCGGGACCGGGCTCGCACTCGCCGCAGACCATCGTCGAGGTACGGCTCCTCGGCGGAGCCCTGGCACGCGAACCGCGGCATCGCAGCGCCTTCTGCCACCGCGACGCCGCTTTCACCCTCTTCGTCATCGGTGTGCTCGCGCCACCCTCGGCAGACGCCGTCGTCGCACACACCCACGTGATCGACCGGGCGCTGGCGCCGTGGACCACGGGCACCTCGCTGCCCAACTTCACGGCCACCTCGGATCCGGACCGCATCGCGCGCACCTACGACGACGACACCGCGCACTGGCTCGGCGCCCTCGCCGACGAGCACGACACCCACGGCGTGCTGCGCGTCGGGCAGGTCGTTCGCTGGCCCCGATGAGACCGACACCTCCCGCCCCGAGCCCCTCCACTCCCACAAGGCAGGCAATGCGAACTTCTCGATCGATCACCGCACTCGCCCTCTCCACCTGCGCCGTTCTCGCCCTGACGGGTTGCGGCGACGGATCCGTCCCGACCGCCGAGGGCGCAGAGACCGCGGGACACCATCACGGTGTCACCACCCTCTACGGACCGGAAAGCGAACTGGGGGAGGGCATCTCCCGCACCTACGTCGTCGTCGATCACGAGGGTAGGCCGCGTGAGGTCGGTATCCGGATGTCCGAGTCCGTGCTCACCGGCCTTCCCGACGGCCCGGACGCCGAGATGACGATGCTCATGCTGGATCTTCCCGCCGGCGCCCCGGACACCGGTTTCGACCACGTGATGCTGGACTGGAACCCGAACGGGCACGATCCGGAGATCCTCTACGGCGCGCCCCATTTCGACATGCACTTCTACACGACGGACGCCGACCGCGAGGTGGACCCGGGCGCGCCCGATTTCGCGGAGCGCGCGGCGCGGCTCCCCGACCCCGAATACGTTCCGGAGGGGTACATCCCACCGCCCGGTCCGCCGGTCGAGAACACTGTGCCGTTCATGGGCATGCACTGGACGGACGCTGCCGACGGCGTGATCCCCGGATCCTTCGAGTTCACCGAGGTGCTGCTCAACGGGTCGTGGGACGGGGAGTTCATCTTCATCGAGCCGATGATGACGCGGGAGTGGCTGGCGGCGAAGCCGTCCCTGCGGGAGGTCGTGAAACAACCGTCGTCGTACCAACGGACCGGCTACTACCCGACGGTGTACACCGTCGACTTCGACGAACAGGCGGGCGAATATGTCGTGGCGTTGTCGGGGCTGACGATGCGCGAGGCGTCTTAGGGACCGCGAAGGTGCCCCGGCGACGCGGTGATGCGAGACTGGGCAGCGTGCTGCGAATGGGGTTGACCGGAGGAATCGGCGCGGGCAAGTCGACCGTCGCCAAGGAGCTCGTCGAACTCGGGGCGGTGATCGTCGACTCCGATGTCGTCGCCCGGGAGATCGTCGCTCCCGGCTCCGAGGGACTCGCCGAGCTCGTCGACGCCTTCGGCGAGGACATCCTGCAGTCCGACGGCACCCTCGACCGCCCTGCCCTCGCGGCGAAGGCGTTCGCCAGCGACGATGCCCGCGCGGTTCTCAACGCCATCACCCATCCCCGGGTCGGGCGCCGTACCGCCGAGCTGGTCGCCGCTGCGCCCGACGACGCGGTGGTCGTGCAGGACATCCCGTTGCTCGTCGAGGGCGGGATGGCGCCGGCCTTCCACCTCGTCGCCGTCGTGCACGCCGACGAGACGGAGCGGATCCGGCGTCTCGTCGAACTGCGCGGCATGCCCGAGGCGGACGCCCGCGCGCGGATCGCGGCGCAGGCGACGGAGGAACAACGGCGCGAGGTCGCCGATGTGTGGCTCGACAACACCGGTGATCAGCAGGTGCTGGTCGAGCAGGTCCGGACGCTGTGGAACGACCGTCTGGTGCCGTTCGAGAAGAATCTGCGCACCGGCACGGTGGTCGAGGCGGATCCGGTGCTCGTGCCCGCGCGCGAGGAGTGGCATCGGCAGGCGCAGCGGCTCATCGCCCGGCTGGCCCTTGCAGCCGGGGGAGGGGCCGAGCGCATCGACCACATCGGTTCCACCGCGGTGGCCGGTCTGGCCGCCGTCGACGTCATCGACCTGCAGATCACCGTCGGCGACCTTGCGGCAGCCGACGCGCTCGCACCCGCGTTGGCCGCTGCGGGCTTCCCGCGCATCGACGATGTGGTGACCGACGAACCGAAGCCGTCCTACGGCGCCGGGGGAGAGACCGACCCGGCGGTGTGGGAGATGCGGCTGCACGGCAGCGCCGATCCCGGCCGTCCGTCGCGGGTGGCGGTCAGGGTGGACGGCTGGCCCGCCCAGCAGTTCGCGTTGCTGCTGCGTGACTGGTTGTCTGCGGTCGACACCGCGAAGCGCGAGTACGCCGACCTCAAGGCCGATGCTGCAGCCGAAGCGGCGCAGAAGTCGGATCCTGCCGAGGCGGCCGCCGCCTACGCGGCGCTCAAGGCCCCGTGGTTCGACCGGGCGCATCATCGCGCGTGGGAGTGGGCCCAGAGCACCGGCTGGTCGGCCTAGGGAGTCCGGACCCCAGGCGGGGACCCGCCCGGGAATCTTCCGGATGCCCCGTCCGTTAGAGTAGTTGACAGTTCAACTACTTGACGGAGGTTCGACCGTGCAGTTCGGCATCTTCACCATCGGCAACGTCACGCGCGACCCCACGACGGGTCGGGTCCCCACCGAACACGAGCGCATCGTCGCGATGACGAAGATCGCGCTGAAGGCCGAGGAGGTGGGCCTGGACGTCTTCGCGTCCGGCGAGCACCACAATCCACCCTTCGTCCCGTCCTCGCCGACGACGATGCTCGGCTGGATCGCCGCGAGGACCGAGAAGCTCATCCTCTCGACCGCGACCACTCTCATCACCACCAACGACCCGGTGAAGATCGCCGAGGATTTCGCGATGCTGCAGCACCTTTCCGGCGGCCGCGTCGACCTCATGATGGGGCGCGGGAACACCGGACCGGTCTACCCGTGGTTCGGCAAGGACATCCGGCAGGGCATCCCGCTGGCGATCGAGAACTACCACCTGCTGCGACGGCTCTGGCGCGAACGCGTCGTCGACTGGGAGGGCAAGTTCCGCACACCGCTGCACGGCTACACCTCCACCCCGTGGCCGCTCGACGACACCCCGCCCTTCGTCTGGCACGGCTCCATCCGTTCGCCGGAGATCGCCGAGCAGGCCGCCTTCTACGGCGACGGCTTCTTCCACAACAACATCTTCTGGAACAAGGAACACATCCAGCAGATGATCGCCCTCTACCGGCAGCGGTTCGAGCAGTACGGTCACGGCGCCGCAGACCAGGCTGTCGTCGGACTCGGCGGCCAGGTGTTCATGGCGGAGACCGAGGCCGAGGCGAAGCGGATCTTCCGTCCCTACTTCGACAACGCGCCCGTCTACGGTCACGGCCCGTCGCTCGAGGACTTCTCGACGATGACACCGCTGACCGTCGGCACACCCGAGCAGGTCGTCGAACGCACGCTCGGCTTCGCCGACTACGCCGGCGACTATCAACGTCAGCTGTTCCTCATGGATCACGCGGGTCTGCCGCTCGACGTCGTGCTCGAGCAGATCGAGATCCTCGGCCGGGAGGTCGTGCCGGTGCTGCGTACGGAATTCGAACGTCGCCGCCCCGCCCACGTGCCGTCCGACCCGCCCACGCACACCACCCTCGCCGCGCAGGGGGCCGACTCGGCGCACCGCCGAGTGATCCCGGCCCGCGTCGACCTCGTGCCCGAGGAGGCGGACGCCCGATGACCCGCCGCATCGTCGTCGTCAGCGGTGGCCTGTCCGAGCCGTCCACCACCCGTCTGCTCGCCGACCGCATCGCCGAGGCCGCTCGCGTCGCGGTCGGTGCGCGAGGCGACCACGCGGAGATCGAGGTGATCGAACTGCGCAGCCTCGCGACGGATCTCGCCACCACCTTCACCGCCGGTGTCCCCACCGCGGCGGTCGCGCGGGCCCGCGAACAACTCGCGACCGCCGACGGGCTGATCGCGGTGAGCCCGGTTTTCGCCGCCGGTTACTCGGGTCTGTTCAAGATGTTCTTCGACGCGCTCGATCCGGACACGCTCACCGGTGTGCCCACGTTGCTCGCCGCGACCGCGGGTAGCGCCCGACACTCACTGGTCCTCGACCATGCGATGCGCCCGCTGCTGAGCTATCTGCGTGCGCTCGTCGTGCCCACCGGCGTCTTCGCCACCACCGACGACTTCGGAACAGGCGAGGCGGCCACGGCACTGAAGGGGCGGATCGGCAGGGCGGCGGACGAACTCGCCGAGCAGATCACCCGCAGCACGGGGTCACCCCGCGGGTTCTCGGACGCCGTGCCCGCCGGACGGCCGCGCGTGTCGGGAAACGCGGTCCGCACGGACGGGCCGTCCTTCCGGGAACTGCTCGGACGTCACCTGGGGTGAGCCCCGACGTCGCGGACCGGTTCGGTCGTCCGCCGGCGGATGCGCGCTGAGCAGGTTCGCGGCGAGAGCGAAGCTCGGCCGCCGGGCCGTTCGCCCGGTGCAGCCCGCCGAGAACGAATCGGCGACTTGTCGTTCCCTGAAGCCACACCTATAGTTCCTTAAGTTATGGGGTCTAACTTAAGGTGACCGGAGGAACGAGCGGGGTGGCCGGCGTCCGCAGACGTGTACGCAAGATCGACATGGAGGACATCATCCGTGTCGGTCGAGCGATCGGGCTGCGACAGTTGAGCCTCAACGCTGTCGCCGCGGAACTCGGCGTCTCCACAACGGCGCTGTACCGCCACGTGGACGGTCGCTGGGGACTCGAACTCGTCGTGGGGGAGAGTCTGCTCGGCGATCTCGTTCTGCATGACGATCCGGAGCACGACATCGAACGGCACCTGCTGTCGTTCGGTCTGCAGCTACGCGCGTTCGTCCTTGCCCATGCGGGCCTGGGAACCTACATGCAGACCCTCTTCCCGCGTGGGGAAGCGGGGCAGCGGCTGATGGTGAGCGAGGTCGAGGCTCTCGTGCGCCGCGGGTACACACCCGACGTCGCGGTCGCACTGGCGAGTGCGGTGGCGAGCGCCGCGATCAACTTCGCGGTCGCCGAGGAAGCGCAGCTCGAGCGTATCTCGGGGCTCCGGCAGCAACGCGACGACGTCGCCGAACGGCTGAGCACCGACGAACGCTTGGGTGAGGCCCATCGCGACCTTCCGGAATTCGACCACGAAGGATTCTCGACGATGGTCCTCACGGCGACGATCCGAGGTCTACTGGCGGTCGGTCCGGTCGGGCGACCACTGCACGAGGTGGTCGCCGATCTCGGATCGACCGGGATGGGACTGCGATGATGCGGGCCGGATCTCTGCAGGGCAGGCCACCTCGAGTCGGGATCGGTTGCGTCGACGACGAACTCCGGCTTCGGCAGCTCGTCGTTGCCGTGATCATCGAGTTGTTCGATCGGCAGGTCGTCGATGGCGGGGTGCTCGATATCGTTCTCATCGATTCCCTCGACGGGAACCAGTTCGGTTCCGATGTGAGGGGTGAGGGGATCGGTGGCGATATGGAGCACCCGACGCCAGGCGTCCTCGGGTAGTTCGGGAATCCGGTCCATCGGATCGAGTCCCAGCGATTCCCTTGACGGGGGCAACGAAATCGGTTCGCTCTGCGTCATTGCTCATCCTTCCGGGTTGTCCTCGGCGGTTCGGTGCCCTCCGTGTCGGCGGACCCGACCGTCGGTCGGAGGGCAACCTCTTCGGCGCCGAGCAGTGCCGGACTCAGTAGATCGGCGAGTTGCATACGGGCACGCCTGATCCGGCTCTTCACCGTCTGCACACCCACGCCCTGGTGCGTTGCGATCTCGGCGTAACCGAGCTGCGCATACTCACGCAACACGATGACAACCCGAAACTGTTCGGGGAGAAGGAGAAAAGCTCGCCGGACCACATCACCGTCGACCACGCTCTCGGCGAGAGGCGTTTCCCCGGAGACGTATTCGTCCCCGAGCCGTTCGTCGAGGACCTCACCACGTCGCGTCCGCACGACAGCGAGCGCCGCATTGCTCGCGATGCGATACAACCACGTTCCGGATGCTGCTGTGCCACGGAATCTGCCGAGATTCTGCCACGCCGCGATCAGCGCATCCTGCAGTTACGAACGTTTCGCGGCCCGAAGTGGTCGACGCCGTCGGGGGCAGCGTCGACCACCCGTCGACAATACCGCGAGATCAGTTCTCGCCCAAGCCTATCTCCTCGGAGCGGACGAATTTCACGTACTGGGTGGCCAAGCGCTGTGACATCGTACGAAGCGAGTCGTTCTCGGGAGCCTCGTTCCCCACCGGCCGCAGCCCGAGAGTTCGGCCACGTACCGCTCGTAGACCATCAGGCATACTCTGGCCCGCCCCTGCGCCACGTCACCCGACCAGCAGCGTGTTCCGGGGATGTTCTGCGGAACGGTCTCGTCCTCGACGAGATCCGGATACATCTCCCGGGTCGTCTCGACGAAGTCGTCCCGCAGGATCTCCGCCTCTGTGGGACCGGCGGTCCGGGATGCGAGTCGAAGTGCAGCCATCCTTCCGGCCCGTAGACCGCAAGCTCGGACAGGCGTGGGAGCACACCTTCGGGCAGTCCCACCGCCCGGACGAGGACCCTGACCACATCCATCGGAAGACCCCCGATCTCCTCGGCAGGCGCCGCGGGAGAACGGTCGAGCAACGGCGCGTGGGCCTGTGCAGCGCGCGGCGATCTCCGAACGGAATCCGCGGAGAGCATATCTCGCGCTCGCTGCTGCCGTCGTCTCGTCCTGGTCGGTGGTCGCGACCGCGCCCACGGCCGGACTGTTGCCGATCCTGCTGGTCGTCACCGCGGCAGTGAACGTCTATGTCGTGCCGGTGCGGGTCGCGCTGACGATCGTCGCGTTCAACACGGTAGTGCTCGCCGCGACCGCCACGATTCCGGACGCAACCGGCGAGGTCGCCCTGATGGTCGGCTTCTACCTGCTGATCCAGCTCGCGACCGTGTTCGGCTCCGTGTCCCTGCTCCGCGAACAGCGGATGCGGCGCGAGCTCACCGAAGCCCATGTCGATCTACGCGCGGCGTCGGTGCTGCTGACCGAATCTGCGCGCACCGCCGAGCGCCTGCGCATCTCCCGCGAACTCCACGATCTGATCGGTCACCAACTCACCGTGCTCGCACTCGAACTCGAGGTCGCCCGCCATCACGACGGGGGCGGCGCGCACGAACACATCGAACGCGCAGCAGGGGTCGCGCGACCTCCTCGCGGACGTACGGACGACCGTAGGGGAGCTGCGCGCCGAGACACGCGATCTCGCCGAGACGCTGCGGCAGGTCGTGCGCGACCTGCTGGGACCGGACGTGACGATCACCGTCGATCCCGAGTGCGGGTGGGGGACGAGGAGGTCGTCGCGTTCGTGCGCGCCCTCCAGGAGATCGTCACCAACACCCTCCGGCACGCCGACGCCCGCGGACTCCGCGTGGACGTGGACTTCGGCGGGACGGGCACGGTGATGTCGGCGGTCGACGACGGATCCGGCGTTTGCGCGCCGGCGTTCGGCAACGGGTTGAGGGGATTGTCCGAGCGATTCGAGGTGCTCGGGGGAGGGCTGACCGTCGACGGGAGTCGAGGTTTCCGGGTGACCGCCCGGGTGCCCGCGTCATGACCCGCCTCGTGGTGGTCGACGATCAGACCCTCGTGCGACAGGGCATCCGCCCACTCCTGGAGATGGCCGGCTTCGAGATGGTCGGGGAAGCGGACGACGGCCGTCGCGCACTCGACGTCATCGGTGCTGTCTCTCCGGACGTCGTCCTACTGGACCTGCGGATGCCCGGAGCCGACGGGATCTGGACCCTCGACCGTCTCCGCGAGCGCAGCCTCGAAGTCCCGGTGCTCGTGCTCACGACCTTCGACGACGACGAACTCGTGCTCGCGGCCCTACGTGCCGGAGCCCGGGGATATCTCCTCGAGGACGTCACGCTCGAGCAACTCGCCCGTGCGGTACGGATCCTCGAGGAGGGTGGCACGCTCGTCGCCCCCTCGATCACCGACCGGTTGCTGCGCGCGATCCGCTCCGCTCCATAGCCCGACGACACCCCGGTCGTGCAGGAGTTGACCGAACGTGAACTCGAGGTGCTGCGGTTGATGGCCGAGGGCTTCGGCAACCGCATGATCGCCGACGTGCTGTTCCTGGCCGAGGGCACCGTGAAGAACCACATGTCGTCGATCCTGCTCGAGCTCGGCGCCGGGGACCGCACGAATGCGGTCCTCCGAGCCGTGCGGGAGGGAATCCTGCGGTGACGGTCAGATCAGATCCTCGCCGTCCCGTCGGGCCGGCAGCCACTCCTTGAAGAACCCGCGGCAGAGCGCCGCCAGCACACCGGCGACGAGTACGGGCCAGATCAGGACGTAGACGGTCAGTGCGAGCGTGCTCATCGGTTCTCCTTCTCCGGAGTGGTCACCGCGGCGTCCGTCTCGGACGCAGGGGTTTTCGCCGAGGCAGGGATGTTCGGCGAGGCAGGGACGTTCGCCGAGGCAGGGACGTTCGCCGAGACAGGGGCGTTCGGGGAGTCAGGGTCGGTTTCGGGTGTCACGTCGTCCGCAGCCACGTCGAAGTCACCGACACGCTGCGCGATGACCTCGAAGTCGAAGTTCTCGTCGGAGTTCACGGACATCGCCCAGCACACGACCGTGCTGACCGCGTAGGCGACGAGCGAGGCGCTGAGCACGGCGTAGTCGTGGACCGAGCCGAGCGCGAAAGGCGCCACGACCCCCGCGGCGACGACACCGATGACGCGTGCGGCCCGGAGTCCGAAGAAGCCGAATGCCATCAGACCCGCGATCACGCCGACACCGACGACCGATGCGATGTCCACCGTCCAGGCGAGCACCCCGTCCATCGGGAACCACCCGAAACGCACCGGCAGGAACGCTGCCAGGGCGACGAGCACCGACGTCGTGAACGCCTTGTTGGTGACCTTGTGCCAGTAGAAGCTCGCGATGACGGGGAAGACCAGCGCACCCCAGAGCGCGCCGACGAACACGAGCAGGTCGAGGATGCTCAATCTCATGCTCGCGAACGCCACGGCAGCTGCGGTCGCGACGACCATCGTGGCGCGCCCGATGAACAGCATCCGCTTGGGATCAGCATTGCGGGTGCCGCCGGCGATGTTCTGGCCGTAGATGTCGGCCATGACGATCGACGACAGCGCCGACAGGTCGGAATCGGCCGTGGACGACAGCGCACCGATGATCATGACGAAGAACACGACGACCAGAGCCGTGGGCAGGAAGGACGCCACCATCTGCGGCACGATATTGTTGACGTCGCCGTCCATCGGGTCGATGCCCAGGTACAGCGCGAGCACACCGAACATGCCGACGCCGATGACGGTGGCGCCGTAGCCGATCGTCGCGGTGACGAAGGTGGGCTTGATGAGATCCTCCCGCACCGCGAACAGGCGCTGCGCGATCGTCTGGTTGCCGATGGCGTACGCGAGCACGGCGGCGATGTACGGCGCGCCCTGGTTCAGGAAGGCATCGCTGGAGAAGAAGTCGCTCTGCTGGTCGGTGAGGTTCCCGGAACCACCGTCGAACGCGTCGGGGAAGCCGGTGATGAAGAAGACCGCCGGGATGATGACAACGACCGCACCGAGCATCGCCACGACCTGCATGAAGTCGGTGAGCACGGACGCTCGGAAGCCGGACCACAGGGTGTAGAGCAGCACACCGGCGGCGATGAAGACGACACCCTGGACGAAGCCGAACGGCGAGATCAGCGAGATGAGCACACCGCCGGCGATGAAGTTGGACATCAGGCTGATGAGGCTGCCGACGAGATTCGAACCGGCCAGCATGAGCTGGCTCGACCGCCCGTGCCGGGCGAACATGACCTCGGCGAGGGTGTGTGCTTTCGGGGCGACCGCGCGGATGCGCTTCCCGAAGGGGTAGATGAACAGGATCATCAACGCGCCCCACAGCCCGTAGTGGATCGTGCCGGAGATGCCGTAGGTGTATCCGGAGGTCGCCGAGGCGTACAGCGAGGACGCCCAGATCCAGGTGGCGGTCATGCTGGCCGCCGACACCCCGAAACCGACCTTGTTGCCGGCGGTCATGTAGCCGTCGGCGTTCTCGTCCTTCTTCCCGATTCGGGCGGAGACGAGAAGCGTTCCGCCGTAGAAGATTACGAGCAGGGCAACGATCGTCGCGGCGCTGAACTGAACGAGCTCGGTGCCGTTCACTGCGACCTCCTTCGTGTTCGCGTCACGTCCGCGGTCGTCGGAGCGCAGTGGAACGCAGGGCGCGCTGCACGCGTCCTGTCTGTCGGTTCCGCTGCGGCGTCGGTCCGATCCACCGCCGGACGGTGGGCATGCGTCGGGCGCCCGATCGGCCACGGGCCGGCGGGCGCGGCATACCGCTCCAGCAGGGCACGCCCGGATCCGGGCGTGTGCCGACGAAGTGATCGGCGGCGTTCTCGTCGGCGCTCGTGGGCTGCACGGGCGCGCGCCGCCGGCGCGAGGGGTGTCCTCGGTCGGGTGATGTGCACGCGGAGGGGCGATCCGGGCCGGCCCCGATGGTCGCCTTCTCGGTGCACTGCTTCGCCGGCCGGGGCAGATTACCATGTCCTTTGCGGCAGTAACTTTTTCGCTCCTGCGCCCCCGCTGTCTGCGCAGGTGACGGCACCTGCGCAGCGGTGGTGCGCGTCAGCACCAGGAGACGGGCGCGCCCCGCTCCCGCAGCCACGCGTCGAGGTCGTGGCCGTGCGCGGCGATGCCGTCCACCGCCCGCAGTGCCGTGTCGATCGCCGTCTCGGCCGCCGCCGCGTCGATCATCCCGGTGGTGACCGCGACCACCAGTTCGTCGATGTCCTCGACCGTCGTGTCGCGGCCCGTGCGGACGATCAGGTCGAGATAGTGGTCGTGGGAGTACCAGACGTCGCCGTCGCGCCGAAACTCACCGACGTCGACGTAGCGGTCCTGGTCGCGTTCGTTGCCCGGCGTGAAATGGAAGATCGAGGCCCGCAGACGCAGGTCCGGCAGCAACCACGATTCGAGATAGTGGAACTGCGGGTGGTCGGACGATCGCGCCATGTACAGCCCCCACTCCTCGATGCGGTACTCGTCGACAGCCCGCGCGAAGCCCTTGGGGTCGATGTTGGTCTTCGTGGCGACGTCGAAGATCTCGGTCTTCACGGGATGCGGGGTCGCGGACACGGGATGCACGCTAGCGTGCGAACCGCGCCGCACGCAGGACCGCGATGCGTGTCGGTGGGAGCGCTTACTCTGGATTCCATGGCGTTCGCAAGTGAGCATCCCGTCGTCGCACACTCCGAGTTCCGGCCGGTGGGTGAGATCGAGCGCACCGAGGCCCGTTTCGAGGTCGTCAGCGAGTACGAACCGGCCGGCGATCAGCCGGCCGCCATCGACGAGCTCGAGCGCCGGCTGAGGGCGGGGGAGAAGGACGTCGTCCTGCTCGGTGCCACCGGTACCGGCAAGTCCGCCACCACCGCGTGGCTCATCGAACGCGTCCAGCGACCCACCCTCGTGATGGCGCCCAACAAGACTCTGGCCGCGCAGCTCGCCAACGAGCTGCGAGACATGTTGCCCAACAACGCAGTCGAGTACTTCGTCTCGTACTACGATTACTACCAGCCCGAGGCGTACATCGCGCAGACCGACACCTACATCGAGAAGGACTCGTCGATCAACGACGACGTCGAGCGGCTGCGGCACTCCGCCACCTCGTCGCTGCTGTCCCGCCGCGACGTCGTGGTGGTCGCGTCCGTCTCGTGCATCTACGGTCTCGGTACCCCGCAGTCCTATCTCGACCGGTCCATCCAGCTCGAGGTCGGTGTGGAGGTGCCGCGCGACGCGCTGCTGCGCCTGCTCGTCGACGTCCAGTACGCCCGCAACGACATGGCGTTCACCCGCGGATCGTTCCGCGTCAAGGGCGACACCGTCGACATCATCCCCGCCTACGAGGAACTCGCCGTGCGGATCGAGTTCTTCGGCGACGAGATCGACGCGCTGTACTACCTGCACCCGCTCACCGGCGACGTCGTGCGCAAGGTCGACTCCCTGCGCATCTTCCCGGCCACCCACTACGTCGCCGGTCCCGAGCGCATGGAACGCGCCGTCGCGAGTATCGAGGCCGAGCTCGAGGAGCGCCTGGCCGATCTGGAGAACCGCGGCAAGCTGCTCGAGGCGCAGCGTCTGCGCATGCGCACCCAGTACGACATCGAGATGATCCGGCAGGTCGGCTTCTGCTCCGGCATCGAGAACTACTCCCGCCACATCGACGGACGACCCGCCGGATCCGCGCCGGCGACGCTCATCGACTACTTCCCGGAGGACTTCCTCCTGGTCATCGACGAGTCGCACGTCACCGTGCCGCAGATCGGCGCGATGTACGAGGGCGACATGTCGCGCAAGCGCAACCTCGTCGACTTCGGTTTCCGTCTCCCGTCGGCGGTCGACAACCGGCCACTGACCTGGGAGGAGTTCGCCGCCCGCATCGGGCAGACGGTCTACCTGTCGGCCACCCCCGGCCCGTACGAGCTCGGACAGACAGGTGGCGAGTTCGTCGAGCAGGTCATCCGGCCCACCGGCCTCGTCGACCCGCAGGTCGTCGTCAAGCCCACCAAGGGGCAGATCGACGATCTCGTGCACGAGATCCGCGAACGTGCCGAGCGCGACGAACGCGTCCTCGTCACCACCCTCACCAAGAAGATGGCCGAGGACCTCACCGACTACCTGCTCGAACTCGGTATCCGGGTGCGCTATCTGCACTCCGACATCGACACCCTGCGCCGCGTCGAACTGCTGCGACAACTGCGCCTGGGCGAATACGACGTGCTCGTCGGCATCAACCTGCTCCGCGAGGGTCTCGACCTCCCCGAGGTGTCGTTGGTGGCGATCCTCGACGCCGACAAGGAAGGCTTCCTACGGTCGACGACCTCGCTGATCCAGACCATCGGCCGCGCGGCCCGCAACGTCTCGGGTGAAGTGCACATGTACGCCGACAAGATCACCGACTCGATGGCGCGGGCCATCGAGGAGACCGAACGGCGGCGCGAGAAGCAGATCGCCTACAACACCGAACACGGTCTCGATCCGAAGCCGCTGCGCAAGAAGATCGCCGACATCCTCGACCAGGTCTATCAGGAGGCCGAGGACACCGAGGCCGTCGAGGTGGGCGGCTCCGGCCGCAACGCTTCGCGTGGTCGCCGAGCCCAGGGCGAGTCCGGACGGGCCGTCAGCTCCGGTGTCGTGGAAGGTCGCGACACCTCGACGATGCCGCGCGCCGAGCTCGCCGATCTCGTGCAGCAGCTCACCGACCAGATGATGCAGGCCGCCCGCGACCTGCAGTTCGAGCTGGCCGCACGGCTTCGCGACGAGATCTCCGATCTGAAGAAGGAACTGCGCGGGATGGACGCCGCGGGTCTGAAGTAGTCGCCCGGCCCGATCGGCGCCGGCGACTCGGGTAGGGTCCACTCCCATGGATCCCTCTTCCGCCGGGCGTGCTGCCCGCGCACTCGAGCTGCTGCACTTGGTCGTCTACTTCGCGCCGGACATCGCGGGTGAACTCGCCGCGCTCGGTGTCGACGGACCGGCTGCGCAGTACTTCGGTGGACGCGCGGCACCCCTGGGTGCCGTCGGCCCCGGGGTCGTGACCGCGACGTTCTGCAGCTTCTCGCCCCGCCTGGTGGCATCGGCCGTCCCGGCAGTGTGGGAGACGGCCGAGCCGGCCACGATCATCGCGGCGCGGTTGCGGGCTTTGGACGCACTCCATCGACGGGTCCTCGGGCAGGACGTACTCGGCTCCGCGGAGATGAACGAGGCGGCGGACCTCGCGGCCACCGCGGCGCGGGCGATTCCCGGCCCGGACGGTCGCCCGCTCTACGCCGCCTACGCCGATCTGCCCTGGCCCGAGGAGGCGCACCTGCGCCTGTGGCACGCCCTGACCCTGCTGCGCGAGTATCGCGGCGACGGTCATATCGCGGCCCTGCAGACGGCAGGGCTTTCGGGGCTCGATGCGCTCGTCACCCACACGGCGACCGGTATCGGGTTCGCCACTGATCCGGCCCGGAAGCTGCGGGGCTGGTCGCGGGACGAGTGGGCGGACGCCGAGAAGGGATTGCGCGGGCGCGGCCTGCTCGACAAGCGCGGCGAGCTCACCGGTGAGGGCTTCGAGGTCCGCGAACTCGTCGAGGATCTCACCGACGACCTGGCGGTCGCGCCGTGGACTGCGCTCGGTGAGGAGGGGGTGGAACGTTTGCTCGACCTCGCGTTGCCGTGGCGCGACGCCTTCGTCGACGCCGAGGTATTCCCTGCCGGCCTGTTCGGCCCGCGTTACGGTGACGCGCGGTAACATCAAACCTGATTGTGGGATGAGACCCAAACCTCCCACCCGGGCCGCCCATCCCGCTACTGTCGACGCAGCGTATGGCGGGGGAGCGTGCGTGTCCTCCGTCGACGACGGCATCGGCGGCCCGCGTCGATGGACCACACACTCGATGGAGGATGAATGAGCGCCTACCGGACCATAGTCGTCGGAACCGATGGTTCCGAATCGTCGTATCGGGCCGTGGAGAAGGCAGCTGCTCTGGCCGGCGACGCGGGCGCCCAACTGGTGATCGCCTGCGCCTACTACCCGGCCGACCCCAAGGACACCGCACAGGCCGCCGACGCGCTGCGCGACGAGGCGTACCAGGTCACCGGCTCGGCACCGACCTACGAGATCCTGCGCACCGCACGGGAGAAGGCAACCGTCGCCGGCGCCCGCAAGATCACCGAGCGGCCCATCGTCGGTGCACCTGTCGAATCGCTCCTCACGCTCGTCGAGGAGGTCGAAGCCGATCTCATCGTCATCGGCAATCGCGGCCTCAACACGCTGACCGGGCGGCTGCTCGGCTCCGTCCCCTCGGACGTCGCCCGCAAGGCCCTGTGCGACGTGCTGGTAGTGCACACGGTCCGCTGACGGATCAGCAGTACTCCTCGCGGGCGGTTTCGAGATAGCGCGCGGCGGCGTCGTCCGCCGACATGCGCGAACCCGAGGCGCCCGCGGCGTAGGCGGCGATCGGCCGGAGCGTGACGAGGACGTCGTGCTCCGGCACGCCCGCGCGCAACTGGTCGCACACCCCTCGCACCACCGCAAGCACCGTGTCGTCCGTGACGTCGGCGACCAGACCGGACGTCTCCAGTGCCTCCTTCACCCGCAGGAAACGCGCGTCGGGCGGCGTCGACGAGGTAGGGGATACCGACGTCGTGGACGTCGCGGCCTGCGCCTCGTCCTGGGTCGGCGTGACCGATCCGCACGCGGCGGAGACGAAGAACCCGCTCAGCGCCGCGATCGCAGCGCACCCCGCTCGACGTATCCGGTGGTGCGCTGCCCGATAGGCCACGTGTTCGTTCCCTCCGCGGATGATCCGTCCCATCTCCTTGCCCCGAAGGACGGTACCGTCCGGTGGCCGGTCCCGGGGTCCGCTCGGCGGTGTCGGCCGAACCGTGTCGGTTCAGCAGCGTGTCGGTCCGGCGATACCGGCCAGCACCTCCGGCAACGCCTCCGAGTGCACCACCCCGAGACGCTGGGTGGCGCGGGTCAATGCCACGTACAGGTCGTTCATCCCGCGTGAGGAATCGGTGAGAATCTCCGCAGGTTCGACGAGCAGCACCGCGTCGAACTCGAGTCCCTTGACCTCCTTGACGGTCGCGACCGTGACCGACTCGGACGCGAGGTGCTCCCACGCACCCACGAGTCGCGCCGGGGCGAGCACGGCAGTCGTACCCGGGCCGGTCTCCGCCTCGAGAGCTGCCTGCACGGTGGCGAGCACCGCGTCCGCCTCGACGTGCTGCGACCACGGCTCGAAACCGGACTCGCGCACCGACTGCGGCGGCCCCTGGTCGGGATCGATCTCCGCGAGCACCGCGTGCGCGATCCGCATGATCTCCGCCGGCGTGCGGTAGTTGACCGTCAGTTCGGTCTTCTTCCACCGGTTCGCGACATACGGTTCGAGAATCTGCTGCCACGACTCGGTTCCCGCCGGATCCCCGGTCTGCGCGGTGTCGCCCACCAGGGTCATCCAGCGATTCGGGATGCGGCGCATGATCGTTCGCCACGCCATCGCCGACAACTCCTGCGCCTCGTCGACGATCACATGACCGTACGTCCAGGTGCGATCGCCGGCCGCCCGCTCCGCCGTGGTCTCGTGACGACGGTGGTTCTGCCGTTCGGCGAGCTGGGTGGCGTCGATCAGGTCGTACGCCATGAGCAGTTCGGGATCGAGGTCGTCCTCGAGATCCTGCGGTGCCGAACCGGTGAGGATGTCGAGTGCGCCCTGCGCGTCGGCGATCTGCTTGCGCCAGCGCCGCTTCGCGCGTTCGCGTTCGGCGGCGTCGTCCACCCCGAGCAGTTCGGCGAGCTCGTCGAGCAGTGGAGCGTCGGCGGCGCTGAAGTGTCCCGATGCATCGGGACGGTGCAGCGCATCGATCTGCTCGTCGGTCAGGGCCGGAGCCGCCGACGCGATCCGGTCGCGGGAGGCCAGCAGATCCGAGAGCACCTGCTGCGGGGACAGTTCCGGCCACAGCGCGTCGATCGCACCGACGATGTCGGGATCCGAACGCATCTCGGACCGGATGTCGTGGATGTCCTCCCGGCTCAACAGGTTCGCGCCACCGAGCGGGTTCGATCCGATGATCCCGGCCAACTGGTCGGCGAGGGCATCGATCACACCGTTCACGAAGATCGGCCGGGCCAGGTTGTGCGGCCGACGGGACGACCGGGCGCGACCCCGCGCACGGGTCACGATCGTGCGGTCGAGGGTGAGCGCGTAGGTGTCGAAACTCAGCTGCACGGGGGATCGGGGCACCTCCTGCCGGTCGCGGACCGCCTTCTCGAGCACCTTCACCATGTCCAGGGAGCCCTTCAGTTCGCCGGCCATCGGATCGTCCTCGATCGTCGGCGTGACCCCCGGATACAGATCCCCGACCGTCGACAGCAGCACGCCGGTCTCACCGAGCGAGGGCAGCACCTGACCGATGTAGTCGAGGAAGCGGCTGTTCGGACCCACGATCAGCACGCCGCTCTTGGCCAGTTGCTTGCGGTAGGTGTAGAGCAGGTAGGCCGCGCGGTGCAGCGCGACCGCGGTCTTGCCGGTGCCCGGACCACCCTGGACGACGAGCACACTGCGATGCTCGGACCGGATGACCGCGTCCTGCTCGGCCTGGATCGTCGCCACGATGTCGTGCATCTGCCCGGTGCGCGCGGCGTTCAGCGCGGCGAGCAGCGCCGATTCTCCGGCCACGCCACCGGCCGGTGGGGTGTCGGCGTGCTCGAGCGCCGCGTCGAGGTCGAGGTACTCGTCGTGCAGTGCGGTGACGGTGCGGCCGCGGCTGCGGAGGTGGCGGCGCAGCACGACACCGTCGGGCGCGGCGGGGGTCGCGAGGTAGAACGGGCGGGCCTGGGGTGCGCGCCAGTCGAGCAGCAGCGACTCGTAGTCGTTGTCCTCGTCGAGGATGCCGAGGCGGCCGATGTAGCGGGCCTCGACGCCGTCCTCCGTCACGGGGCCGGAGGTGTCCGTCCCGTCGTCCCGCACATCGATGCGGCCGAAGCACAAGCCGTGCTCGGCGGCGTCGTACTTCGCGATGTCCTCGGTGTACATGTGGGTGTACGCCTCGCGTTCGCTGCGCGCCTGTGGGGTGCCTCCGGTCTCGCGCAGCACGCGGGCCAGCCGGGTCTTCGCGTAGGCGCGCAAACCGTCGAGATGCGTGTAGAGCATCGCCACGTAGGCCTGCTCGCGGTCGAGCTCCGGATGGGACGCGCCATCAACCGGCACAGGGACTCCTCGGGGATAGACAGGACGAGATCGCTCGCCGCCGCAGGGGTGGCGCGTCGACGAAAGTGCCCGAGAAGTCTAGTCGCCGCAGGAGGAAAACGGGCAGAAAGCCTGATCACAGCAGTGCGGGCGTGCGATTTCCACGCACGCCCGCACCCTTGTGCCGTAACCGGACTACTACTTCTTCTTCTCGAGCGCCTTCAGGTTCTTCGCGAGCTTCTTCTCCGCCTTCGTGCCCTGCTTGCGCGCGGCCTCGGCACGCAGACGGGCCTTCTCCGCGGCGACGTGAGCCCGAGCGTTCAGGATCGCGGACTGCTCCTCGGCGAGCTTGGCCCATTCCGAGCTGCGATCGACCGTGGTGTCCCACAGCTTCGAGCCACGCTTGCGGGCGACGTCGGCGAGCTCGGGGGTGCGCTCGCGCGCCAAACCGAGCAGTTCGGTGCCGCGTTCACGGGCGCCCTCGGCGAGTTCGGGGGCGCGCTCACGCGCGACACCGAGGATCTCGGCGCTGCGATCGCGCGCCCGTTCGGTCAGCACCGGGCCGCGGTCGCGGGCGACCTCGAGCAGTCCGCTGCTCCGCTCGCGTGCGGCCTCTGCGAGTTCGGGTGCACGTTCCTTGGCGATCTCGAGGATGTGTCCACCCTGCTCGCCGGCTTCCTCCGTCAGCGTCTTGACCCGCTCGGCGACGGTGTGCAGCGTTTCGGCCGTGTGACCGTCCGAGGAGTGGCCCGGCAGTGCAGCGGCCACCGACTTCTGCGCGGCACGCGCGGCGCGACGGCTCCGCCAGCCCAGCGACGGCTTGCCCTCGGTGTCCACGGCGGCGATGAGCAGACCGCCGATCAGGCTCACGTTCTTGATGAGCTGGATGCGCTGCTGGGCGCGGGCCTCGGGGTCCTCGACGTTCCAGAAGTCATGGCCCGCGACGGTCGTCGGCACGAGGCTGCCGATCAGCGCGAGAGCGGACAGACGAGGTGCTTTCCCGAGTGCGAACAGGGTCCCGGCGCCGATCTGCACTGCGGCGTTGATCTGGACGAGAGTCTCGGGATTGCTGGGAAGCCGGTCGGTGATCGACGCCGGCAAGGCGTTCACAGCCTGATCGAGCCCGGGCTGCGCGGCACCTGCTTTCGGCTCGGGCTTCCGCAGGGCGTCGATACCCCCGGCGATGAAGATGGACGCGAGCATGGGCCGCGCAATTCTCCGGACGAGCATGTGGTTCCTCCCGTGGTCGGCTGTGTTTCCAAACCCTGACACAGGTACCCCAAGCGTCACGGGAATATGCACGAAGCAGGGCCGAAGGGTGCGAAACGATATTTCGGGTCATACGGAAACTCGAAAAAACCCGAATCTCGTCGTCGACGAGCGCCCCCGACATCACCTCGACGGCCGACTCGCCGCGCGGGACGTCGGAATCTCAGGCGGCCGATCCTCAGTAGTGAGCGGCAGATCCGTGACGGTCTCGAACAGGTGCGGACCCGAGGCGGTGTCGACGCTGCGCTCGATGGTCAGGTGCGCGACGCGTCCTCGCGTCCGCAGGGTGGCGATCTGGTTCCCGAAGCTCGGACCTGCCATCTTCGACCACGAGAACGACGTCTCGGGAACGGCCGTCACCGGACCGAGCAGCAACCGCACGACGCGCTCCGCCTTGCGTCCCCATGCGGCGCGGAAGGCGACCCGGACAGCTGCGGGGACGTGGTTGTGCAGGGGCGAACAAGTCAGTTGGTACACCGTGCCGGCGGTCGGCGTCGCGAATCGGACGCGGGCGGCGTAGGCATGGTGCACGTCGCCCGAAAGGACACAGATTGTCGCGGGCGCGCAGCCGGACGTTTCGGCGCGACGCCCGGCAGCGACATCCAGCAACAAACGGGCGAGTCGCTCGAACGAATCGCGGAAGGCCGCCCAGTGTTCGAGATCGGCGGCGCGCCGGAGCTTCTCGGCCCATCGCGCCCATCGGTCACCGCGCACACCGGACGCGAGCTTCTCGTCCCACGCCTCGAGGTCGTGCATCGTGCGGGGGAGGAGCCACGGCAGCGACGTGCCGATCAGGAGGTGGTGGTAGTCGCCGTCGGTCTGCTCCTCGATCCAGTCGAACTCCGGATCGGACACCATGTCGCGCCGGTCGGGCGCGAGCACCCGCCCGCACCGCGAATCGATCACCAGCAGACGCACCGGTCCGAAATCGCGGCGATACGACCATCGCACTCCCGGACTGCCGTCGGCTTCCTCGTCGGCGCCGGACGCGAACGCACGCAAGATCGGTTCGGCGTCCCCGGCACAGTTCCGCACCCGGTCGTAGAGCGGGTCCTCGTCCAGCTCCGAGGGAGCGAGGTTACCGAGATGCTGATAGATCCAGTACGACGCCAACGCCCCGACGATGCGTTCCTCCCACCACGCGGAGGCCTCCATCTCCCTGCGCCACGAATAGGAGGTGTTCCAGTCGTCGTGCACGTCGTGATCGTCGAAGATCATCGAGGTCGGCACGTTCGACAACAGCCATCGGACGTTGTCCTCGGACCACGACCGGCTGTACAGCCAGGTGTACTCCTCGAAGTCGCGTACCTGGGCTCCGGGCGGTTCCGACAGATCGTGACGCTCACCGACCCGTCGCTTCATCTCCTCCGACAGCTCGTCGGCGTAGACCTGATCTCCCAGCAGCAACAGCGCGTCGGGCCATTCGTCGACCGGTAGGGAACGCATGCGCTGCGCGTAGGCGACGAGAGCGTCCTTTCCGAGGACGGCTGTCGGTTCCGCGCTCTCCGAGGCCACCCGGCACGACCCGAAGGCGAGCACTAAATCCTCGGGGTCGTCTTCCGCGGTCCTGATCAGCGGCGATGCAACACCGACGGGTGGCCACACGACCCGGCCGTCGAGATCCACCTCGTAGGGCGTCACCGATCCGGGTTCGAGTTCTCGGACGGTGACGAGCGCGTAATGGTGCCCCGCGACGGTCCACGTGTGTTCGGAACTGCCGAGCACATGCACCGTGCACGGCTCGGACGTCTCCACCCAGATCGTGGCGTCCGTATCGCCGATGTGCCTGAGCACCGGCCCCAGTACGAGATCCGCCACAGTGTCAGGCCTCCGTGCTCGTGCGAGCTCGTCCGGTTTTCGAGCGTACTCGCGGCAGTGGAGCACAGGAGGATTCCGGCGAACTCCGATCCTCGTTCGGCCTCCGCGCCTCTGCGACGGGGCGCACGCTGGAACGGACGCAGCACAAGCGGCCCGCTCGGGTCGTTGCCGCGTGCTGGAAGGGGGCCCGGACATGACCGACGCGGAGAATTCGACCCGCTGGGATCGGCTCGACGACGAAGAGAAACGGCAGGCGAGGGAGAAGGCCGAGGAGATCGACCGCATGTACGAACCGGGAGCGCGGCCGACCACGGTCGTGCCGGGCACGAACGGGATGGTCTCGGGAACGGCCTTCGCAGATATGGCGGGCGAGCGCTCGAGGGACGAGCCCGCCGGAGCGGGCAAGGGCGAAGGGTCGGCCGACAGGGACGGTGCCCCCGACTAGACGTCGTGCGAGCACGCTCGGGTGTCACAGATCCGGCCGTCGCAGGCTAGGCCTCGTACCGAGTGCCGTCCGGCCCGAGGCGGACCGAGACGGACCGTCACCAGCCCCGCTCGCGCCACTCGCCGAGATGCGGACGTTCGGCTCCGAGGGTCGAGTCCTTGCCGTGTCCGGGGTAGAAGATCGTCTCGTCGTCGAAGCGGTCGAAGATCTTGGACTCGACGTCGCCGAGGAGCGATCGGAAGGCGTCGTCGTTCGGGGTCTTGCCGACGCCGCCGGGGAACAGTGAATCGCCGGTGAAGATGTGCGTACGACCCGTGCCCCGTTCCGTGAGGACCAACGCAACCGACCCCGGAGTGTGTCCTGAGAGGTGGATCACCTCGAGATTCAGCTCACCGATCTGCACGGTGTCGCCCTCGGCCAGGATCCGGTCGGGCGTCACCGGCAGGGGATCGGCGTCGAGTTCGTGTGCGGCGGTAGGCACACCGGTCTCCGCGGCGACCCGCTCGAGACCCTGCCAGTGATCCCAGTGCTGATGGGTGGTGACGATGAGCTCGAGCTCCGGCGCGTTGTCGCGGAGGAATCGCACGAGACGGTCGGGTTCGTTTGCGGCGTCGATGAAGACGGACTTGCCGGTGGCGTCGTCGGTGACGAGATAGGTGTTGTTGTTCATCTCGCCGACGGCAAGTTTGACGATGCTCGCTCCGGGAATCCTTCGGCGTTGCGCGGGTCCGCCGGGAGTGACGTCGCCGGTGTAGGTGTCTTCGATGATCACGGGCTGCTGCGTCATGCAGCCAAACCTACCTTCGGGTGCGCGCGCGTGAGCCTGAGGCGCGCGGTTGTTCGTCACGGAAACGTGTCGGTACCCGCGCCTACCATGGCTGAGGGCCGAATTCCGGCCTTGTCTACAGGAAGGATGTGGCGTGGCAGACCGCCTGATCGTGCGTGGAGCCCGGGAACACAACCTGCGTGGTGTCGACCTGGACCTGCCGCGCGACAGTCTGATCGTGTTCACCGGGCTGTCGGGTTCGGGCAAGTCGAGCCTCGCGTTCGACACCATCTTCGCCGAGGGGCAGCGGCGCTACGTCGAGTCGTTGTCGGCCTACGCCCGCCAGTTCCTCGGTCAGATGGACAAGCCGGACGTCGACTTCATCGAGGGCCTGTCGCCTGCGGTGTCGATCGACCAGAAATCCACCAACCGCAACCCGCGGTCCACCGTGGGCACCATCACCGAGGTCTACGACTACCTGCGTCTGCTGTACGCCCGGGCCGGCACTCCGCACTGCCCGGTCTGTGGCGAGCAGATCTCCCGGCAGACGCCGCAGCAGATCGTCGACCAGGTGCTGGAGATGGAGGCCGGGGCCCGTTTCCAGGTCCTCGCGCCCGTCGTGCGCACCCGGAAGGGCGAGTTCGTCGACCTCTTCGAGCAGCTGACCGTCCAGGGCTACTCCCGCGTGCGTGTCGACGGGGTCGTCCACCCGCTGTCCGATCCGCCGAAGCTGAAGAAACAGGAGAAGCACGACATCGAGGTCGTCGTCGACCGCCTCGCCGTCAAGCCCAGCGCGCAGCAGCGACTCACCGACTCCATCGAGACCGCGCTGCGGCTCGCCGAGGGTGTCGTCGTGCTCGACTTCGTCGATCGTGAGGAGGATGCCCCCGATCGCGAGCGTCGGTTCTCCGAGAACCTGGCGTGCCCGAACGCGCACCCGCTGTCGATCGACGAACTCGAGCCGCGGTCGTTCTCCTTCAACTCGCCCTACGGTGCGTGCCCCGAGTGTGCGGGTCTCGGTGTGCGCAAGGAGGTCGATCCCGATCTCGTCGTGCCCGACCCGGATCTGAGCCTGGCCGACGGCGCGATCGCGCCCTGGTCGATGGGCCAGAGCGCCGAATACTTCGGCCGACTGCTGTCCGGCCTGGCCGACGCCCTCGAATTCGACATCGACACCCCGTGGCGGAAACTGCCCGTCAAGGTGCGCAAGGCCGTGCTGGAGGGCAGCACCGAGCAGGTGCACGTGCGCTACAAGAACCGCTACGGCCGCGTCCGTTCGTACTACGCCGAGTTCGAGGGCGTCATGCCGTTCCTGCACCGCCGTCTCGAGCAGTCCGAGTCCGAGCAGGCGAAGGAACGTTACGAGGGCTACATGCGGGAGATCCCGTGCCCGGCCTGCGCCGGTGCCCGCCTTCGTCCCGAGATTCTGGCCGTGACGGTCAGCGCGGGCGACTTCGGTGCGATGTCCATTGCCGAGGTGAGCGACCTGTCGATCGCCGAGTGCGCACGCTTCCTCGACGGTCTCGTCCTCGGCGCCCGCGAGGCCGCCATCGCTGGGCAGGTCCTCAAGGAGATCCAGGCCCGGCTAGGCTTCCTGCTCGACGTCGGACTCGACTACCTCACCCTCTCGCGCGCCGCGGGCACCCTCTCCGGTGGTGAGGCACAGCGCATCCGTCTCGCCACGCAGATCGGATCCGGTCTCGTCGGCGTTCTGTACGTGCTCGACGAGCCGTCGATCGGTCTGCATCAGCGCGACAACCGTCGTCTCATCGACACCCTCACGCGACTGCGCGATCTGGGCAACACGCTCATCGTCGTCGAGCACGACGAGGACACCGTCCGTGCCTCCGACTGGGTCGTCGACATCGGACCGCGCGCGGGCGAGCACGGCGGGACGGTCGTCCACAGCGGCACTTACAAGGAGCTGCTCGACAACCCGGAATCGCTCACCGGCGCCTATCTGTCCGGACGCGAGGAGATCGAGATCCCCGCGCTCCGGCGGCCGATCGACAAGGGCCGGCAGGTCACGGTCGTCGGCGCCCGCGAGAACAATCTGCGCGAGATCGACGTGGCGTTCCCACTCGGCGTCCTCACCTGCGTCACCGGTGTCTCCGGCTCCGGGAAGTCGACACTCGTCAACGACATTCTCGCGACGGTGATGGCCAACAAGCTCAACGGCGCGCGGCAGGTTCCCGGACGGCACACCCGCATCAACGGACTCGACCAGCTCGACAAGCTCGTGCAGGTCGACCAGTCGCCGATCGGCCGCACCCCGCGCTCGAACCCCGCGACCTACACGGGTGTATTCGACAAGATCCGCAGCCTGTTCGCCTCCACCACCGAGGCGAAGGTGCGCGGCTACCAGCCGGGTCGGTTCTCGTTCAACGTCAAGGGCGGGCGGTGCGAGGCGTGCTCGGGCGACGGCACGTTGAAGATCGAGATGAACTTCCTGCCCGACGTGTACGTGCCGTGCGAGGTGTGCCACGGCGCCCGCTACAACCGCGAAACGCTCGAGGTGCATTACAAGGGCAAGACCATCGCCGAGGTGCTCGACATGTCGATCGAGGAGGCGGCGGAGTTCTTCCGGCCGGTCACCTCCATCCACCGCTACCTCAACACGCTGGCGGAGGTCGGTCTCGGTTACGTGCGCCTGGGCCAGCCGGCGACGACCCTGTCCGGCGGTGAGGCGCAGCGCGTCAAGCTCGCCGCCGAACTGCAGAAGCGTTCCAACGGGCGCACCGCGTACATCCTCGACGAGCCCACCACGGGCCTGCACTTCGAGGACATCCGCAAGCTGCTCGGGGTCATCAACGGTCTGGTCGACAAGGGCAACACCGTGATCGTCATCGAGCACAACCTCGATGTCATCAAGACCGCCGACTGGATCATCGACATGGGTCCCGAGGGCGGTTCCGGTGGCGGCACGGTGGTCGCGGAGGGCACTCCGGAAGAGGTGGTCACGGTGGAGGAGAGCTACACCGGACGCTTCCTTGCGGAGATCCTCGACGGGCGGATCACTGCACCTGCTTCCGCGCCGGTACGCAAGCGCGCGACGAAGGCGACCAAGGCGACCGCGACCAAGACTGCCGCTACGAAGTCGGCCACGAAGGCGAAGACCGCCAAGAAGAAGGTGGCGGCCGCGAGCTGACGAATCGAGCCGCCCGCCTCGGAAGAGGCGGGCGGCTCGATCTCGTGGCTCGTGAAGCAGCCGGGGAGCGTGAAGTCGGCGGGACTCCGGTTCGGCTCAGTAGACCGGGCCGGTGTACTTCTCGCCCGGGCCCTTGCCGGGCTCGTCGGGCACCGCCGACGCCTCGCGGAAGGCGCGCTGCAGTGCCTGCAGTCCTTCGCGCAGCGGGCCGGCGTGCGGACCGAGATATTCCACCGACGAGGTGATCAGGCCGGCGAGTGCGGTAATCACGCGGCGGGCCTCGTCGAGGTCACGTCGCGCGCTGCTGTCGGGATCCTCGTCGGCGAGACCGAGCTTCTCGGCAGCCGAACTCATGAGCATCACGGCTGCGCGGCTGATCACCTCGACGGCCGGGATGTCGGCGAGTTCGCGCACATCCTCCGCCGCAGCGTCCTGATCGGGGGTCTCGGGAGCATCCGTCATAGCGTCGAGCATAGGGTCGCGCCGCTCGGCGCCGACCGTGCGGGTGCGGCGCCGACGCGCCGATTCGTCGTCGACGTGGCTTTTTGTTAGACTTGATCCCACGACCGCCCGCGGTGATCCTCCGTGGGCAGCAAAGTGGAGTCCGACTCCCACCTCTGGCGGCACATCGATGCAGCTGAGAGGTCCGGTTCTCCGGGCGTAGAAGCCCGGATGTCCGCCCTGCATCGGGCGGTGCGGATCACGCAGCGTGAGCTGGGTGCCGTCGACCGGTCGGTATCGGACCCCGCGTGGAGCCTCGGCACCACAGCGGGGTCTTCTTGTCGAGGAGTAGGGCCACGTGCTGCGGTGCGGTCAAACCGACCACACCGCTCTACCTAGGAGGCCCCATCAGCGCTGAGACCCGCATCAACGAACGCATCCGAGTTCCCGAAGTCCGGCTCGTCGGACCCGGCGGTGAACAGGTCGGAATCGTGCGTGTTGAAGATGCCCTCCGCCTGGCAATCGAAGCCGACCTCGACCTTGTCGAGGTGGCGCCCGACGCCCGGCCGCCGGTCTGCAAAATCATGGACTACGGCAAGTTCAAGTACGAAGCCGCGCAGAAGGCGCGCGAATCGCGCAAGAACCAGCAGCAGACCGTGATCAAGGAGCAGAAGCTCCGTCCGAAGATCGACGACCACGATTACGAGACCAAGAAGCGCAACGTCGTGCGCTTCCTCGAGGCCGGTTCGAAGGTCAAGGTCACGATCATGTTCCGCGGCCGCGAGCAGTCGCGCCCCGAACTCGGATACCGGTTGCTGCAGCGCCTCGGCGCCGATGTCGCCGACCTCGGCTTCATCGAGACCAGTCCGAAGCAGGACGGCCGGAACATGACCATGGTGCTGGCCCCGCACAAGGGTGCGAAGACCCGCGCGAAGGCTCAGGAAGCCGCGCAGGCCGCACCGGCGCAGGCCGCACCGCGCCCGGCAGCCTCCGCTGCCCCGACCACGGAGTCCGCGCCGTCCGCGCCGGCTCCCGGGACGGGCGACGCCCCGAGCAACTAGCCCGCTCAGGCAGCACATCCGGTGCTGTCCGTGAGCACCGATGTACGCACACGACAAGAACTGAGGACTCCATGCCCAAGTCGAAGACCCACAGCGGCACCGCGAAGCGATTCAAGGTGTCCGGTAGCGGAAAGGTCCTGCGCCAGAAGGCGGGTCGCCGCCACCTGCTCGAGCACAAGTCCTCGCGGGTGACGCGTCGCCTCGACGGCAAGGCCGTCGTCGCCGATGCCGACGCTCCGCGCGTCAAGCGCATGCTCGGGCTCTGAGCCTCTCCGACCGATCCATCCGGGGACACCTCGTTCGTCCCCCGAACTCTGACAGGACACATAACCAGTGGCACGCGTGAAGAGGGCCGTCAACGCCCAGAAGAAGCGTCGTTCGATTCTCGAGGCCTCGAAGGGCTACCGCGGACAGCGCTCGCGTCTGTACCGCAAGGCCAAGGAGCAGCAGCTTCACTCGCTGACCTACGCCTACCGCGACCGTCGCGCCCGCAAGGGTGATTTCCGCAAGCTGTGGATCAGCCGCATCAACGCTGCTGCCCGCGCCAACGACATCACCTACAACCGCTTCATCCAGGGCCTTAAGGCCGCCGGTGTCGAGGTGGACCGCAAGATCCTCGCCGAGCTCGCCGTCTCCGACGCCGAAGCCTTCGCCGGCCTCGTGGCCGTCGCCAAGGCTGCCCTTCCGGCCGACGTCAACGCTCCGGCTGCCTGAGTGCTGCCCTGAGCTACGACAACATCCAGGAACGACCCGTGGACACGCTCACCGAGCGCACACCACGGGTCGTTTCTGCTGTGAAACTGCTCCGGACCGCCGAGCGTCGCAAGACCGGGCGGTTCCTCGCCGAGGGTGAGAACTCCGTCACCGAGGCGCTCGCCGCTGCACGCGTGCACGAACTTTTCGTCACCGAGGCGGCCGCCGGCCGGTACGCGACGGTCGTCGACGAAGCACGCCACAAGGGTGTGCGCGTGGGGATCGTCACCGAGCGGGCCGCCGCCCGGCTGTCCGACACCGTCACCCCGCCCGGCCTCGTCGCTGTGTGCGACACCCTCGACGTGCCGCTCGCCGAAGCGGTGACCCCGCGGTCGCGGCTGCTCGCCGTGCCCGTCGCGGTCGCCGAACCCGGCAACGCCGGCACCCTCATCCGCGTCTCCGACGCCGTCGGCGCCGACGCCGTGGTCCTCGCCGGCGACAGCGTCGACCCGCACAACGGCAAGTGCGTGCGCTCCTCGGCCGGCAGCATCTTCCACCTGCCGGTCGCGCGCGAACGCGACACCGACCGGGTACTGGCCACGCTCGCCGAGGCCGGCGTGCAGATCCTCGCGACGGCCGCCGACGGGGAGATCGACCTCGACGACGCCGACGAGTTGCTCGCCGCGCCCACCGCGTGGCTGTTCGGCAACGAGGCCCACGGACTCGATCCGCAGGTCGCCGCCCGCGCCGACCACCGCGTCCGCATCCCCATCCGCGGACGCGCCGAATCGCTCAACCTCGCCACCGCCGCCTCGATCTGCCTGTATGCGAGCGCGCGGGTGCAACATCGGGCCGCTCGGCCCATCACATAGGATTTCCCGGGTGCGCCGCGGCCTCCGGCCCGGACCGCACCACCGAGATCACCCGTTCGTCCGAAGAAGGAGATGCACCGGTCGTGGCCAAGAAAGAGGGCGGGACCCCGCCGGCAGTCGATCCGAGCGCCCTGACCGAGGACGCGCTCACCGCCGCCGAGAAGTCCGCGATCGACGCGTTCGCCGCTGCGACCGACCTCGACGAACTCGCCCAGGCGAAGATCGACCACCTCGGCGACAAGGCGCCCATCTCCCTCGCCAAGCGCGCCCTCGGCTCGCTGCCCGGCAACGAGCGCGCCGACGCCGGCAAGCGGGTCAACGCCCACCGCACCAGCGTGCAGGCCGCCTTCGACGACCGCAAGGCCGTGCTGCAGGCCGAACGCGACGCCGCGGTCCTCGTCGCCGAAGCCGTCGACGTCACCCTTCCCGCGACCCGCCGCGCGCTCGGCGCCCGCCACCCGATCTCGATCATCTCCGACGAGGTCGCCGACGTCTTCGTCGCGATGGGCTGGGAGGTCGCCGAAGGCCCCGAGGTCGAGACCGAGCATTTCAACTTCGACGCCCTGAACTTTCTGCCCGACCATCCGGCGCGCACGATGCAGGACACCTTCCACATCGCCCCGGAGGGTTCGCGGCAGGTGCTGCGCACCCACACCTCGCCCGTGCAGGTCCGCACCATGCTGCACCGCGACATCCCGATCTACGTCGTGTGCCCCGGCCGCACCTTCCGCACCGACGAACTCGACGCCACCCACACCCCGGTCTTCTCGCAGGTCGAGGGTCTCGCCGTCGACAAGGGCCTGACCATGGCGCACCTGCGCGGCACCCTCGACGCGTTCGCGCGGGCGCTGTTCGGGCCGGAGACCCGCACCCGGATGCGCCCGAACTACTTCCCGTTCACCGAACCGTCCGCCGAGGTGGACGTGTGGTTCCCGAACAAGAAGGGCGGCGCCGGCTGGGTCGAGTGGGGCGGCTGCGGCATGGTCAACCCCAATGTGCTCCGGGCCTCGGGCATCGACCCCGACGTGTACACCGGGTTCGCGTTCGGAATGGGCCTCGAACGCACCCTGCAGTTCCGCAACGGCATCCCCGACATGCGCGACATCGTCGAGGGCGACGTGCGCTTCACCCTGCCGTTCGGCGTTCAGGGCTGACAGCCCGCTCCCGACACCGACTCCACCGACCGACGACCGAACGAAAGAGCTGAGCACAAGTGCGAGTAGCGCAGTCCTGGCTGACCGAGATCCTGCAGCGCGCCACCCCGGAGTGGAACGTCACCGCCGAGGAACTCGACGCGGGATTCGTCCGGGTCGGACTCGAGGTCGAGGACATCGAGACCCTCGGCCGCATCGACAACCTCGTCGTCGGACGGGTCGTGGAGATCACCGAGCTCACCGAATTCAAGAAGCCCATCCGTTTCTGCAAGGTTGACGTCGGTGAGGAGGAACCGCGCGGCATCGTGTGCGGTGCCCGCAACTTCGCCGAGGGCGACCTCATCATCGCCGCCCTGCCCGGCGCCGTGCTTCCCGGCGGCTTCGCCATCGCATCGCGCAAGACCTACGGGCACATCTCCGACGGCATGATCTGCTCGCTGTCCGAGCTGGGCATCGGCAAGGACCACTCCGGCATCCTCGTGCTCGAGCCCGGCACGGCCGAACCCGGCACCGACGCCAACGATCTGCTCGGTCTCGACGACACCGTCGTCGAACTGAACATCACCCCCGACCGCGGATACTGCTTCTCCGTCCGCGGCCTCACCCGCGAACTCGCGTGCGGCTTCGACCTCGAATTCGCCGATCCCGCGGCCGTGCCGGCACTGCCGTCCGACGGCGGGGAGGCCTACCCGATCCGGCTCGAGTCCGAGACGAAGGCCACCCGGTTTGCCGCACGCCGCGTCACCGGCATCGACCCGAAGGCCGTCACCCCGTGGTGGATGCAGCGCCGCCTGCACACCGCCGGTGTCCGCCCGATCTCCCCGGCCGTCGACGTGACCAACTACGTCATGCTCGAACTCGGCCAGCCGCTGCACGCCTTCGACGCCGCCAGCCTGCAGGGTGAGCTGGTCGTGCGACGCGCCCGGGCAGGGGAGAAGCTCACCACCCTCGACGGTGTCGAGCGCGATCTCGATCCGGAGGACGTCGTCATCACCGACGACTCCGGGGTGATCTCCCTCGCCGGCATCATGGGCGGCGCGACCACCGAGGTCGGCGACAGCACCACCGACGTGCTGCTCGAGGCCGCCGCCTGGGATCCGCTCGCCGTCTTCCGCGGCAACCGTCGGCACAAGGTCAGCAGCGAGGCGGGCAAGCGTTTCGAGCGCACCGTCGATCCGGCCCTGGCCCGCGCCGCGCTCGACCGGGCCGCGAGCCTGCTCGTCGAGATCGCCGGCGGCCGCGTGGAGTCGACCCTCACCGACATCGTCGTGCCCACCGAGAGTCCGACGATCCGCATGGACATCGACCTGCCCGACCGCATGGCCGGGGTGAGCTACCCGAACGGCACCGCTGCCCGCCGTCTCACGCAGATCGGATGCGCGGTCGAGGTCGGTGTCGGCGAGGACGGCCACGGCCAGCTCGTCGTCACCCCGCCGACCTGGCGCCCCGACCTGCGTCAGCCTGCCGACCTGGTCGAGGAGGTGCTGCGCCTCGAAGGCCTCGAGCAGATCCCGTCGGTGCTGCCCACCGCTCCCGCCGGCCGCGGTCTCACGGCCACGCAGAAGCGCCGCCGCGCCGTCTCCCGCGCGCTCGCCCACGACGGCTATGTCGAGGTCCTGGCTCCGGTGTTCCTGCCGGCCGGCGTGTTCGATACCTGGAAGCTCGACGCCGACGACCCGCGCCGGGTGACCACCAAGGTGCTCAACCCCCTCGAAGCCGATCGTCCGGAGCTGGCCACCACGCTGCTGCCGGGCCTGCTCGAGATCCTCGGCCGCAACGTCTCGCGCGGCCAGCGCGACCTGTCGCTCTACGCAATCGCGCAGGTCGTGCATCCCACTTCCGAGACCAAGCCGGTCGACGCGCTCCCGGTCGACCGTCGTCCCACCGACGACGAGATCGCCCTGCTCGAAGGGTCGCTGCCGAAGCAGCCGGTCCACGTCGGTGGTGTGCTCGCCGGTTTGCGCGAACCGGCCGGGCCGTGGGGCACGGGACGCGCCGCCGATGCCTTCGATGCCTTCGCCGCCGCGGAGACCGTGGCACGTGCCGCCGGGGTGCGCCTCGAGCGCCGCGCCGCGCAGTACCTGCCCTGGCATCCCGGCCGCTGCGCCGAACTGCTCGTCGACGGGGTCGTCGTCGGCCACGCCGGTGAACTGCATCCCGCGGTGATCGAACGGGCCGGTCTGCCCGCACGCACGTGCGCCTTCGAACTCGACCTCGACGCGTTACCGATCGTGGAATCGCTTCCGGCGCCGGTGGTCTCGCCGTTCCCGGCGGTCCTGCAGGACGTCGCGGTCGTGGTCGACGCGAATGTGCCGGCCGCCGACGTCGAGAGCGCCCTGCGCTCGGGTGGCGGCGAGCTGCTCGAGGACATCCGTCTGTTCGACGTCTATCAGGGCGTCCAGCTGGGGGAGAACCGCAAGTCCCTCGCGTTCGCGCTGCGCTTCCGCGCCCTCGATCGCACCCTCACCGAGGACGAGGCCAGCGCCGCCCGCGAGGCAGCGGTGGCCGCCGCGGCCACCGCGGTCGGTGCCGAACTACGCGCCTGAGCCGCCCGCGTCCCCGCCCGGCAGCCACACCTCGGGCGGGACCGTGGTGACCTTGCGGACCGCCCGGTCGAGGATGTGCCCGGCGATCTCCGCGAGGGTGCGCATCGGGGTGCGGCCGTCGACCGCGAGCGCCGACAGGATCGCGCGATCGGTGGCGGAGATCGCCGTGCGTCCGCGCCGCTCACCCACCCGCCGGGAGCCCGACATCAGTTCCCCTCGCTCTCCCGGACCGAGCACGTTCAGCCGCCACGCCCCGCCCTCGGTGAACCACTCCGAGACCACGTGGGTGCGGATCGACGCAACGCCGGGCAGCTTCCCCAGGTCGGCGCCCGCCCACGGCACCTCGACGGTCACCGTGCCCGAGATCGCCGCGATGACGAACCGCAAATCCCTCACGGTGCCCGCCGCGGTCCTGAAGTTCGCCCTGAGGATCGGGCGCGCGTGGGGATCGACCGAGCACGGCCCGGAGCGGGTCGCCTTCCTGCAGTACCGTCCGGTGCTCGACAACCGGCGGTTGCGTGAGGAACTCGGTGTGCCCCTGCGGTACACGAGCCGGGAGGCCCTCGAGGCGTATCTGCTGGCTCGCGCCGAAGAGGACTCAGTGGCAGCCGGGCGACGTAGCCTGGAGGCATGAGCAAGGACGAAGCCGGCCGGGTGCCGTCTCCCGAGGAGCCCGACAAGCCGGAGCAGCCCGTCCCCGACGTGACCCCGGCCGGGCCGGAGACGCCGACGGTGCCGGATATTCCCCCGGCCCCGGACATCCCGGACGTGCCGCCGATCGACCCGGAGCCGAGCCCCGATCCCGACGTGACCCCACGCGAGGAAGACGTCCACGACGCTCAGGTCCACGACGCCGAGATCGTCGAACCGGGTGTCGTCGACACCGGATCCGTCGACGGCCCGGTCCGCGCACCGACGATCGAGGAGATCACCGGATACACCGCGGACGGGGTGCCGACCTTCGAATCGGTGCGTGAGAAGATCGAACAGCGTTCGGCGACCGCGCTCGGCGCGGAGGAACTCGCGCACGCGACGGGTGCGGGTCGCACGCTCGAGGAGCAGTACGAGGAGCGCAAGGCGGCCGCTGCCGACCGGCTCGCGGAGATCCGGCGGTCGTTGCGCTCGGAGTGAAACCTCCGAAAGGGACACCCCCTATGAAATGATTTGCATGAGGGTGCATAATCATTCGTATGGGTACTTCACCGGACTTCACCGCCACCTCCGAGTCGCCGCTACGGGTCGCCGTGGCCGGCGCCAGCGGCTACGCGGGCGGCGAGATCCTGCGCCTGCTCCTCGGCCACCCCGCCTACCAGGACGGCTCGCTCGTCATCGGCGCGCTCACCGCCGGGGGTAACGCGGGCGCCACCCTGCGCGAGTTCCATCCCCATCTGCTGCCGCTCGCCGACCGCGTGCTCGGCGCCACCGACATCGACACCCTGCTCGGGCACGACGTCGTCTTCCTCGGCCTGCCGCACGGCCACTCCGCCGTGATCGCCGAGCAGCTGCCCGAGACGACCGTCGTCATCGACTGTGGCGCCGACTTCCGGCTCGAGAACGCCGCCGACTGGCAGCGCTGGTACGGCAGCGACCACGCCGGCACCTGGCCCTACGGCATGCCCGAGCTGCCCGGCAAGCGCGACGCCCTCGTCGGGGCCACCCGCATCGCGGTCCCCGGTTGCTACCCGACCTCCGCCTTGCTCGCACTCGCACCGGCCGTCGCCGCCGGCATCGTCGAACCCGTCGTGAACGTCGTGGCCGTCTCCGGCACCTCCGGCGCCGGGAAGTCCCCGAAGGTCGAGCTGCTCGGCTCCGAGGTCATGGGCTCGGTCCGCGCCTACAGCGTCGGCGGCGCCCACCGGCACACCCCGGAGATCAAGCAGAACCTCTCCGCTCTTGCCGACACCGACGTGAAGGTCTCGTTCACCCCGATCCTCGCGCCCATGCCGCGCGGCATCCTCGCGACCTGCACCGCACCGACCACGGTGACCGCCGCCGAGGCCCGCGCCGTCTACGAGAAGGCCTACGCCGACGAACCGTTCGTGCAGCTGCTGCCGGAAGGCGCACTACCGGCCACCGGCGCGGTGGTCGGCTCGAACGCCGTCCAGATCGCCGTCACCGTCGACACCGACGCCGGACTGCTCATCGTCGTCGCCGCGCTCGACAACCTCACCAAGGGCACCGCCGGTGCCGCCGTGCAATCGATGAACCTGGCACTCGGCCTGCCCGAGACCGCCGGCCTGTCCACCGTGGGAGTGGCTCCGTGACCGAGAACAAGTACGCAGACGACGTCTACACCGGCGCCACCGAGATCGCCGGGGGACGCCTGATCCGCACCCAGGGTGTCACCAGTCCCGCCGGCTTCCGGGCCGCCGGCATCCCCGCCGGCATCAAGGTCTCGGGCAGACAGGACCTCGCGCTCGTGGTCAACGAGGGCCCCGAACTCACCGCCGCCGGTGTGTTCACCACCAACAAGGTCAAGGCCGCCCCCGTCCTGTGGTCCCAGCAGGTGCTGAAGTCCGGCAGCCTGCGCGCGGTGATCCTCAACTCCGGCGGCGCCAACGCGTGCACCGGCGCCGGTGGTTTCCAGGACACCCACGCCACCGCCGAGGCCGTCGCCGACGCCCTGAGCAACTGGGGCACCGAGACCGGTGCCGGTGAGGTCGCCGTGTGCTCGACCGGCCTGATCGGCGACCGTCTGCCGATGGACAAGGTGCTCTCCGGGGTGCAGGAGATCGTCCACGAACTCGCCGGAGGCATCTCCGGTGGCACCGACGCCGCCTACGCGATCATGACCACCGACACCGTGCCCAAGCAGGCCGCCCTGCACCACGCCGACAAGTGGAACGTCGGCGGCATGGCCAAGGGCGCCGGCATGCTCGCCCCCGCCCTGGCGACGATGCTGTGCGTGGTCACCACCGACGCCGTCGCGACCGCCGATCAGCTCGACACCGCGCTGCGCCACGCGTCCCGGCTCACCTTCGACCGCCTCGACGTCGACGGCGCGACCTCCACCAACGACACCGTGCTGCTGCTGGCCTCCGGCGCGAGCGGGATCACCCCGAGCCAGGACGAGCTCAACGCCGCCGTCCTCGCCGTGTGCGACGACCTCGCCGAGCAGATGATGGCCGACGCCGAGGGCGTCACCAAGCGGGTCACCGTCACTGTCCGCGGCGCCGCCAGCGAAGCCGACGCCCTGATCGGTGCCCGCACCGTGGCCCGCGACAGCCTCGTCAAGACCGCCCTGTTCGGCTCCGACCCCAACTGGGGCCGCGTGCTCGCCGCCATCGGTATCGCCCCGATCGAACTCGACCCCGACAAGATCTCCGTGTCGTTCAACGGGAACCCGGTGTGCATCGACGGTGTCGGTGCGCCCGGCGCCCGCGAGGTCGACCTGTCCGCGGCCGACATCGCACTCGACATCGACCTCGGCCTCGGCAACGCGCAGGTGTCCATCCGCACCACCGACCTCTCGCACGCCTACGTCGAAGAGAACTCGGCGTACTCGTCGTGACCGGAACGAACACAGGAGACGACGTGACCGACGCACTGATCGCCGACCTCACCTCGCACCAGAAGGCGTTCGTCCTCGCCGAGGCCCTGCCGTGGCTGCAGAAGTTCCGCGACAAGATCGTCGTCGTCAAGTACGGCGGCAACGCCATGATCGACGACACCCTCAAGACCGCCTTCGCCGCCGACATGGCGTTCCTGCGCACCGTCGGCATCCACCCCGTCGTCGTGCACGGCGGCGGCCCGCAGATCAACGCCATGCTCGAGCGACTCGGCCTCGCAGGTGAATTCCGCGGCGGCTTCCGTGTCACCACCCCCGAGGTCATGGACGTCGTGCGGATGGTGCTCTTCGGGCAGGTCGGACGCGAACTCGTCGGCCTGATCAACAGCCACGGCCCCTACGCCGTCGGCACCTCCGGCGAGGACGCCGGACTGTTCACCGCGACCCGCCGCACGGTCGTCGTCGACGGCGAGGCCACCGACATCGGGCTCGTCGGCGACGTCACCAGCGTCGACCCCGGCGCGGTGCTCGACCTCATCGCCGCCGGGCGCATCCCCGTCGTCTCCACGATCGCGCCCGACGCCGACGGCGTGGTGCACAACATCAACGCCGACACCGCCGCGGCCGCCCTTGCCGAAGCGCTCGGCGCGGAGAAGCTGGTCGTGCTCACCGACGTCGAAGGCCTCTACACGAACTGGCCCGACCGCAGCTCGCTCACCTCGCGGATCGACGCCGACGCGCTTACCGCGCTGCTGCCGTCGCTCGACTCCGGCATGGTCCCGAAGATGGAGGCGTGCCTGCGCGCCGTTCAGGGGGGAGTGCCCACCGCGCACGTCATCGACGGGCGCCAGCCGCACTCCGTGCTCCTCGAACTGTTCACCGAAGAAGGCATCGGCACCATGGTGGTGCCGTCCTCCGAGAAGGAAGGCCCCGCATGACCGGCACGTCCGACCTCCAGCAGCGCTGGGCGGGTTCGCTGATGAACAACTACGGCGTGCCCAAGGTCGCGCTGGTCGCGGGCGACGGTGCCGTGCTCACCGACGCCGACGGCAAGCAGTACCTCGACCTGCTCGGCGGCATCGCCGTCAACAGCCTCGGCCACCGCCACCCGGCGATCATCGAGGCCGTCACCGCCCAGCTGAACCAGCTCGGCCACGTGTCGAACCTGTACGCCTCGCCGCCGGTGCTCGAACTCGCCGAGAAGCTCCTCGATCGCTTCGGTCACGAGGGCCGCGCCTTCTTCTGCAATTCCGGCACCGAGGCCAACGAGGCGGCCTTCAAGATCGCCCGGCTCACCGGACGGCCGAGGATCGTCGCGTGCGAGAAGGCCTTCCACGGCCGCACCATGGGCGCCCTCGCCCTGACCGGCCAGCCCGACAAGCGCGCCCCCTTCGAACCGATGCCCGCCGGCGTCGAGTTCGTGCCCTACGGCGACCTCGACGCCCTCGAGGCCGCGGTGGACGAGAACACCGCCGCCGTCTTCCTCGAACCGATCATGGGCGAATCCGGCGTCGTCGTCCCGCCCGAGGGTTATCTCGCCGGCGCGCGTCGCATCACCACCGAACGCGGCGCCCTGCTCGTGCTCGACGAAGTCCAGACCGGTATCGCCCGCACCGGTACCTTCTTCGCCCACCAGGCAGCGGGCATCACCCCCGATGTGATGACCCTCGCCAAGGGCCTCGGCGGCGGACTGCCCATCGGTGCGGTCCTCGCCACCGGTCCGGCCGCCGAGCTGTTCCGGCCCGGCAAGCACGGCACCACCTTCGGTGGCAACCCGGTGTGCGCCGCGGCCGCCCTCGCGGTGCTGCGCACGATCGACGAGCAGAACCTGCTCGACCACGTGAACACCGTCGGGAAGACCCTCGCCGCCGGCATCGAGGAACTCGGGCACCCGCTCGTCTCGCACGTGCGCGGCTCCGGGCTGCTCCTCGGTGTCGTCCTCACCGCCGCGAAGGCGCCGGCCGTCGAGACCGCCGCCCGCGAGGCCGGTTTCCTCGTCAACGCCGCCGCACCGGACGTGATCCGCCTCGCGCCCCCGCTGATCCTCACCGAACAGCAGGCCGAGAGCTTCGTGACGGCGCTGCCCGCCGTCCTCGACACCGCCGACCGGGAAGGGAACTGACGACCCGTGCTCCGCCATTTCCTGCGCGACGACGACCTCACCCCGGCCGAACAGACCGAGGTGCTCGAACTCGCCGCCGAACTGAAGAAGGCGCCGCTGTCCCGCCGCCCCCTCGAAGGGCCCCTCAGCGTCGCCGTGCTGTTCGACAAGACCTCCACCCGCACCCGCTTCTCCTTCGACGCCGGCATCGCCCAACTCGGCGGGCACGCCGTCGTCGTCGACACCGGCTCCACCCAGATCGGGAAGGGTGAGACCCTCGAGGACACCGCCCGGATGTTCTCCCGGTTCACCGAAGCGGTCGTGTGGCGCACCTACGGCCAGGACCGCATCGAGACGCTCGCCGAGCACTCGACCGTGCCCGTCGTCAACGCGCTCACCGACACTTTCCACCCCTGCCAGGTCCTCGCCGACCTGCAGACCATCCGCGAGAACAAGGGCGCCACCGCGGGCCTGCGGATGACCTACTTCGGCGACGGCGCCAACAACATGGCGCACTCGCTGATGCTCGGCGGCGTCACCGCCGGCATGCACGTGACCATCGCGTCCCCGGCCGGGTTCACCCCCGACTCGCAGGTCGTCGACGCGAGCCGCGCACGGGCAGAGGAGACCGGCGGCAGCGTCACCGTCACCGACGACCCGCGTACCGGAGCCAGCGGCGCCGATGTGCTCGTCACCGACACCTGGGTGTCGATGGGGCAGGAGGACGACGGCAAGGATCGCGAGGCACCCTTCCGGCCGTTCCAGCTGAACGACGACCTCGTCTCCCTTGCCGACACCGACGCGATCGTGCTGCACTGCCTGCCGGCCTACCGCGGCAAGGAGATCACCGCCGAGGTCATCGACGGACCGCGGTCTGTGGTGTGGGACGAAGCCGAGAACCGCCTCCACGCACAGAAGGCCCTGCTGGTGTGGCTGCTCGAGCAGAGCCGGAGCTGACCGTGAGCACCGCGGCGAACCATGCGGACAGTGCGGCGACGGCGCCGACGCGCGCGGCGCGGCAGGCCCGCATAGTCGCACTCCTCGCCGCGCACCCGGTGCGCAGCCACACCGAACTCGCCGCACTCCTCGCCGAGGACAGCATCGAGGTGTCCACCGCCACCCTGTCCCGCGACCTCGAGGAACTCGGCGCCGTCAAGCTCCGCGCGGCCGATGGGGGCGCCGGGGTGTACGTCGTCCCGGAGGACGGCAGCCCTGTGCGCGGCGTGACCGGAGGCACCGACCGCCTGTCCCGGTTGCTCGGCGAACTGCTGGTGTCCACCGACTCCAGCGGCAACATCGCCGTGCTGCGCACCCCGCCGGGGGCGGCGCACTATCTGGCCAGTGCACTCGATCGGGCATCATTACCCGAGGTGGTCGGAACGATCGCCGGCGACGACACCATCGCGGTCATCGCCCGCGAACCGACGACGGGAGCCGAACTGGCCGCGAAAATCGAATCACTCGCCTGACCTACCACTCATAGACGCACGTCGAAATACGAAGGAGCACAAAGACAATGGCCGAACGCGTCGTACTCGCCTATTCGGGCGGGCTGGACACCTCCGTCGCCATCAGCTGGATCGGCAAGGAGACCGGCAAGGAGGTCGTCGCCGTGGCCATCGACCTCGGCCAGGGTGGCGAGGACATGGAGGTCGTGCGTCAGCGCGCCCTCGACTGCGGTGCCGTCGAATCGATCGTCGTCGACGCCAAGGACGAGTTCGCCAACGAGTACTGCCTGCCCACCGTCCAGGCCAACGCGCTCTACATGGATCGCTACCCGCTCGTCTCGGCCATCAGCCGCCCGCTGATCGTCAAGCACATCGTGCAGGCCGCCCGCGAGCACGGTGGCACCGTCGTCTCCCACGGCTGCACCGGTAAGGGCAACGATCAGGTCCGCTTCGAGGTCGGCTTCGGCGCCCTCGCACCCGACCTCCAGGTCATCGCACCGGTCCGCGACTACGCCTGGACCCGTGAGAAGGCCATCGCCTTCGCCGAGGAGAACGGCCTGCCCATCAACGTCACCAAGCGTTCGCCGTTCTCCATCGACCAGAACGTCTGGGGCCGCGCCGTCGAGACCGGCTTCCTCGAGGACCTGTGGAACGCCCCCACCAAGGACGTCTACGACTACACCGAGGACCCCACCGCCCACTGGCAGGCCCCCGACGAGCTGATCATCAGCTTCGAGGCCGGTCGCCCCGTCGCGATCGACGGCAAGCACGTCACCGTCCTCGAGGCCATCCAGGAACTCAACCGTCGCGCCGGCGCTCAGGGTGTGGGCCGCCTCGACATGGTCGAGGACCGCCTCGTCGGCATCAAGAGCCGCGAGATCTACGAGGCCCCCGGCGCCATCGCCCTCATCACCGCGCACCAGGAACTCGAGCACGTCACCCTCGAGCGCGAACTCGGCCGCTACAAGCGTCGCGTCGAGGAGCGCTGGAGCGAGCTGGTGTACGACGGCCTGTGGTACTCGCCGCTGAAGACCGCCCTCGACGCCTTCATCAAGAACACTCAGGAGCGCGTCACCGGCGACATCCGCATGGTGCTCCACGGCGGACACATCACCGTCAACGGCCGTCGCAGCCCCGAGTCGCTGTACGACTTCAACCTCGCCACCTACGACGAGGGTGACAGCTTCGACCAGTCCAACGCCAAGGGCTTCGTGCAGATCCACGGCCTGTCGTCGAAGGTCGCCGCGAAGCGCGATCTGGGCCTGTAGTCATGACGGCTCACGGCACCAACGAAGGTGCCCTGTGGGGCGGCCGGTTCGCATCCGGACCGGCCGCCGCCATGGCGGCGCTGAGCAAGTCCACGCACTTCGACTGGGCGCTCGCCCCGTACGACGTGCGCGCCTCCCAGGCCCACGCCAAGGTTCTGCACCGTGCCGGACTCCTCACCGACGACGACCTCGCCACGATGCTCGACGGCCTCGACCGGCTCGCCGCCGATGTGGCCTCCGGTGCGTTCGGCCCCGCCGAGTCCGACGAGGACGTGCACGGCGCGCTCGAACGGGGACTCATCGAACGGGTCGGCCCCGAGGTCGGCGGCCGGCTCCGCGCGGGCCGCTCCCGCAACGACCAGGTCGCGACGCTGTTCCGCATGTGGCTGCGCGACAGCGCGCGGCGCATCGCCGACGGTGTCCTCGATGTGGTCGATGCGATCGCCGACCAGGCCGCGGCGCACCCCGATGCCGTCATGCCGGGCAAGACGCACCTGCAGGCGGCGCAGCCCGTGCTGCTCGCGCACCACCTGCTCGCCCATGCGCATCCGTTGCTGCGCGACGTCGACCGGTTACGCGACTTCGACAAGCGCGCGGCGGTCTCGCCGTATGGGTCGGGAGCGCTCGCCGGATCGTCGCTCGGTCTCGACCCCGACGCGATTGCGGCCGACCTGGGCTTCGACTCGGCGGCGGACAACTCGATCGACGCCACCAGCTCCCGCGACTTCGCTGCAGAAGCGGCGTTCGTGTTCGCGCAGATCGCCGTCGACCTCTCCCGCATGGCGGAGGAGATCATCCTGTGGAGCACCCCCGAGTTCGGGTACGTCACCCTCGCGGACGAATGGTCGACCGGGTCGTCGATCATGCCGCAGAAGAAGAACCCGGACGTCTCCGAGCTCACCCGCGGTAAGGCCGGTCGCCTCATCGGCAACCTCACCGGTCTGCTGGCCACGCTCAAAGCGCAGCCGTTGGCCTACAACCGCGACCTGCAGGAGGACAAGGAGCCGGTCTTCGACTCCGTCGCACAGCTCGAGCTGCTGCTCCCGGCGATCGCAGGGCTCGTCTCGACGCTGACCTTCCACACCGAGCGCATGGCCGAGCTCGCACCCGCCGGATTCACCCTCGCGACCGACATCGCCGAGTGGATGGTCCGCCAGGGTGTGCCGTTCCGCGTCGCCCACGAGGCGGCCGGGGCGTGCGTGCGGGTCGCCGAAGGCCGCGGAGCCGGCCTCGAGGACCTCACAGACGATGAGCTGGCCGGTGTAGATCCGGCACTGACCCCGCAGGTGCGGGAAGTGCTCACCGTCGAAGGCTCCATCGCCTCGCGCGACGCTCGCGGCGGCACCGCGGGCGTGCGGGTGGCCGAGCAACTCGGCCGCGTGCGCGACGCCGCGGCACAACTGCGCGACCGGGTTCGCGACTGACACGCCTGCCGTCCCGGGCACACCCCGAGTTGCCCGGGACGGTGAGGGCCGTGTGGCAGGCTGGCACATACTCTCGGCATGCAGCGGGTACCGGTGTAGAACCGCAGGTGCCGGGGACCGGTGCGGATACATCGTCGAGAAGGGGAACGGACCGTGGGACTGGACGCCGATGTAGTGACCGAGTCGGTGCGACGGCTCGTCGCCACTGCCCAGAACGGTCTCGAAGTCCTGCGCTTCGGTGGCCTCGAACCCGGCCGGTCGTCGTCGCCCTATCAGGTCGTCGAGCGCACCTCCATGTACCGGCTCCGCCGGTACTTCCCCGAATCCGACACCGCCTCCACGGGCATCCCCGTCGTTCTCGTACCACCGATGATGGTGTCCGCCGAGGTGTACGACGTCACCCGTGACGCCGGCGCCGTCGGCAGCCTCCACGAAGCGGGTCTCGATCCCTGGGTCGTGGACTTCGGATCGCCCGACCAGGAGGAGGGCGGCTGGAAGCGCACCCTCACCGATCACATCCTCGCCCTCGACGAGGTCGTCGACTGCGTCCGTGCCTACACCGGTCGCGACGTGCATCTCGGCGGATACTCGCAGGGCGGCATGTTCTGCTATCAGGTCGCGGCCTACCGGCGCAGCCGCGGCATCGCGAGCCTGATCACCTTCGGCAGCCCGGTCGACACCCTCGCCGCCCTGCCGTTCGGGATCCCGGAGATCGTCGCGACCCACTCCGCCGACTTCCTTGCCGACCACGTCTTCAACCGCCTCGCGATCACCGGATGGATGGCGCGCACCGGCTTCCAGCTGCTCGATCCGGTCAAGACGCTGCGATCGCGCATCGACTTCCTGCTCCAGCTCCACGACCGGGAGGCGCTGCTGCCGCGCGAGCCGCAGCGCCGATTCCTCGACACCGAGGGATGGGTGGCGTGGTCCGGTCCCGCCGTCGCGGAGGTACTGCGCCAGTTCATCGCCCACAACCGCATGGTGAGCGGTGGGTTCGTCATCAATGACCGGGCCGTGAGCCTCGCCGAGATCACCTGTCCCGTCCTCGCAGTCGTCGGCGAGGTCGACGACATCGGGCAACCGCTCGCCGTGCGCGGCATCCGCAAGGCCGCACCCCGCGCGGAGGTCTACGAATACACCTTGCGCGCAGGTCATTTCGGACTCGTCGTGGGCAGTGTCGCCGGCCAGCAGACGTGGCCGTCGGTCGGGGAATGGGTGCAGTGGCGCGAGGGCGTCGGGGACCGGCCCGTCGGCATCGCGCCGATGGCGGTGCCGAACCCCACCGACGAGGGCACGGGCGTCTCGGTCGCATCCCGCATCACGCACACGGCCGCAACGCTCGCCGACGTCGGGACCGATCTCGGCAAGGGGCTCGCGGGGATCGCGGTCGGTGCCGTCCGCGGCGCACGCGATCTCACCGGGGAGGCCGCCCGCGCCCTTCCCCGCCTCGCGCGGCTCGGGCAGATCCAGCCGCGCACCCGCATCTCCGTCGGCGGCCTGCTCGCCGAGATCGGCCGCAAGTCGCCGAAGCGGGAGTGCTTCATCTTCGAGGACCGGGTCTACACCTTCGAGGCCGTCAACCGGCGGATCGACAACGTCGTCCTCGGGCTCGCCGACAACGGCATCCGTCCCGCGATGCACGTCGGCATCCTCATGGACGTGCGCCCCAGCGCAATGGCGGCGGTCGCGGCGATCTCCCGCCTCGGCGCCGTCTCCGCCCTCATCCCGCCGGGACCGGACATCGCCGAGGCCGTGCGACTGGGCGGTGTCGAAAAGATCGTCGCCGATCCCGAGAACCTCGACGCGGCCGTCGCGACCGGTCTTCCCGTGCTGGTCCTCGGCGGCGGCGACGTCCGCGACCTCGACGTCGAGCCCGGCGCCGACGTCGTCGATCTCGAACGACTCGACATCTCCTCCGTGCAACTGCCGGGCTGGTACGTCCCCGATCCCGGACTCGCGCGCGAACTCGCATTCATCCTGTTCTCCGGTGGTGGCGACACGCTCGCGGTGCGGCGGGTCACCAACTACCGGTGGGCGCTGTCGGCCTTCGGTACCGCCACCGCCGCCTCGCTCGGCCGCGGTGACACCATGTACTGCCTTGCGCCCCTGCATCATTCGTCCGGTCTGCTGGTCAGTTTCGGCGGGGCGCTCGCGGGCGGGGCGCGTATCGCACTGTCGCGCGGGTTGAATCCGTCGCTCTTCAGCGACGAAGTGCACCGCTACGGCGTCACCGTCGTCACCTATACCTGGTCGATGATGCGTGAGGTGCTCGACAGCCCGTCGCTGCACATCGACGCCATCCATCCCATCCGGTTGTTCATCGGTTCCGGCATGCCACCGGGCCTGTGGCGCCGCACGCTCGACCGGTTCGAGCCCGCCCGGGTTCTCGAGTTCTACGCGTCGACCGAGGGCGACGTCGTGCTCGCGAACGTCTCCGGTTCGAAGATCGGCTCGAAGGGCCGGCCGTTGCCCGGTAGCGCCGATGTGCGCCTCGCTGCCTACGACGCCGGCGTCGGCCGACTCGTGGAGGACGAACGCGGCTTCGTGCGGGAAGCGCAGGTCGGCGAGGTCGGACTGCTGCTCGGCAGACCCGGTCCCGCAGCCTCGGCAATCACCGGTGTGATGCGCGGCGTGTTCGAACCGGGCGACGTGTGGGTGCCCACCGACAACCTGTTCCGACGCGACGACGACGGCGACTACTGGCTGCTCGACAGTCGGGGGACGGTGATTCCCACCTTCCACGGCCCGGTTTTCACCCAGAGCGTGGCGGACGTGCTCGAAGCGATCCCGCGTGTCGATCTCGCCGTCGCCTACGGCATCTCGGTGGGAGGTCGCGACATCGCAGTGGCCGGCTGCTCGCTGCGGGGCAACCGTGCACCGACGGCCGCGGAGATCACTGCGGCGTTCGACTCGGTCCCGGCCGACGAGCGACCCGATCTCGTGCACGTCGTGCCCGACATCCCGTTGGGCCCGTCCTATCGCCCGTCCGCCGATCGTCTGCGCGAACAGGGATTGCCCGTGCCCACCGTCCGTACCTGGTACCTGAACCCCGACACCGGGACGTACAAGCGGTTCACCAAAGCCGTGGCCACGGCGTGGAAGGCGGGCACGGCCGGTTCGCCCGCCGGGGCGCGGTAGCCTGGGTCCGGTTCGGTTCCGCCCTTCGAAAGGACATCCGTGGCTGTCGATCCCACGTTGCTGAGCATTCTGGCCTGTCCGGAGGACAAGGGGCCGTTGCTTCTCGTCGACGACGCCGTCCTGTACAACCCGCGACTGCGGCGGGCGTATCCGATCGAGAGCGGTATTCCCGTCCTCCTCGTCGACGAGGCGCGGGAGGTCAGCGACGCCGAGCACGAGGACTTCACCGCGCGCGGTGTCGCCGGATGGAGCACCGACTGAGCCGCAATCATCGATCCGTCCGCGGCGAACTCGAAAGACTCGATCCGGTCGAGGCCGCCGAAGCGCTGCTCGGAGCAACCATCCGAGTGGGGGAGACCGCCGTCCTGCTGACGGAGGTCGAGGCCTACGGCGGCCCCGAGGACGGACCGTGGCCGGACCCCGCCGCGCACTCGTACCGCGGACCGACCCCGCGCAATTCGGTCATGTTCGGACCAGCGGGACATCTGTACGTCTACCGCAGTTACGGACTGCACTTCTGCGCGAACGTCTCCCTCGGTCCCGACGGCACCGCTGCGGCGGTGCTGTTGCGCGGTGGTGAGGTGATCGCGGGGGAGCAGGCCGTCCGTTCCCGGCGCACGTCCGGCACGCCGTTCGCGAACCTTGCGCGCGGTCCGGGCAATCTCGCTGCTTCGCTCGGTCTCGATCTGGCCGACAACGGCATCGACGTGGATGGTTCCGACGCTCGGGTGCGGGTGGAACTCCCGGCCGAACCGCTGGTCGGGGAGGCCGCGCGGGGACCGCGGGTGGGGATCAGCGTGGCGGCCGACAGACCGTGGCGGTTGTGGGTTCCCGGGGCGATCGGGGTCTCCGCGTACCGGCGCAGCCCACGCGCGCCCGCTGCGCCTCGAGCGTGATGGGATGATCGAACGGTGACTGAGCACATTCTCGACGAACTGACCTGGCGCGGGCTCATCGCGCAATCGACCGATCTCGACGCACTTCGAGGCGAACTCGACAAGGGTCCGATCACCCTCTATGCCGGTTTCGATCCGACCGGCCCGAGCCTGCACGCCGGTCACCTCGTTCCGCTCCTCGCACTCAAGCGTTTCCAGCGCGCCGGCCATCGGCCCATCGTTCTCGCAGGTGGCGCGACCGGCATGATCGGTGACCCGCGGGACGTGGGGGAGCGCACCATGAACTCCGCCGACACCGTCGCCGAGTGGGCAGGGCGGATCCGTGGGCAGCTCGAGCGGTTCGTCGACTTCGACGACTCCCCGACGGGAGCCGTGGTCGTGAACAACCTCGACTGGACCGGAAAGCTGTCCGCGATCGACTTCCTGCGCGACATCGGGAAGCACTTCTCGATCAACGTGATGCTCGCCCGCGACACCGTCAAGCGCCGCCTCGAAGGTGACGGCATCTCGTACACCGAGTTCAGCTACATGCTCCTGCAGGCCAACGACTACGTGCAGCTCCGCCGCGAGTACGGATGTGCGCTGCAGGTCGGTGGTTCCGATCAGTGGGGCAATATCATCGCCGGCGTCGAGCTCAACCGCCGTACCGACGGCGAGAGTGTGCACGCCTTGACCGTCCCGCTCGTGACCTCGTCCGACGGCAAGAAGTTCGGCAAGTCCACCGGTGGTGGCAGCTTGTGGCTCGACCCGGAGATGACGAGCCCGTACGCCTGGTACCAGTACTTCGTCAACGCTGCCGACGCCGACGTCATGAAGTACCTGCGCTGGTTCACCTTTCTCGACAAGGACGAACTCGCCGAACTCGAGACCGCCACCACGGAGCGTCCGCACGCACGGGAGGCCCAGAAGCGACTCGCTGCCGAGATGACCACGCTCGTGCACGGAGCGCACAACACCGCAGCGGTCGAGTTGGCCAGCCGCGCCCTCTTCGGGCGAGGCGAGCTGGGCGAGCTGGACGAGCCCACGCTCGCGGCCGCCCTGACCGAGGCATCCGTGACGGAGCTCCGCGCCGGCGAGCCGGACACGATCATCGACCTGCTCGTCGCGTCGGGGCTGTGCGAGAGCAAGGGAGCTGCGCGTCGCACCATCAAGGAAGGCGGCGCGTCGGTCAACAACGTCCGTATCGCCTCGGAGGAGTGGACCCCGCGCGACGGAGAGCTGCTGCACGGACGCTGGCTCGTCCTGCGTCGGGGCAAGCGGAACTTCGCCGGTGTGCGAGTCGTCCGCGACTGAGGCCTTTGCCGACGCTGGCGAGCCCCTGACCAGCGGGTTTGACGGCGCGTTAGCGTCGGCGTAACTTAGTCGTCGTTCGAGCGACACCGAACAGCCCGCCGGACCGAGAGGTTCGGAAACAGGCATGTTCGATGTCGCATCGATCGGCTCTCACAGAAGAGAACGGGAAAGCAACGATTTGCGGCCCTGAAATCGGACGTGATAGCTTGGAACGGTTGCCTCGGAGCGAGCCGGACAGGTGTCCGGTAACGTGATGATGTGTGCGTGTTCTTTGAGAACTCAACAGTGTGCCGATGAATGTCAGTGCCAAATATTTTTGGTACTCCGCTCCATCATTTTCGATGGGGTGGGTATTTGCTGATCGTCTCATTCTTCCGTCTGGGATGATCAGTGTTTGAGCTAGTTTGAGTTTTTATGCTAGTGATTTGACTCTTTTGTCTTTGACTGATTGCCCCTTCGGGGTGATTGTGAGTCTTCAACGGAGAGTTTGATCCTGGCTCAGGACGAACGCTGGCGGCGTGCTTAACACATGCAAGTCGAACGATGAAGCCCAGCTTGCTGGGTGGATTAGTGGCGAACGGGTGAGTAACACGTGGGTGATCTGCCCTGCACTCTGGGATAAGCCTGGGAAACTGGGTCTAATACCGGATATGACCTCGGGATGCATGTTCTGGGGTGGAAAGTTTTTCGGTGCAGGATGAGCCCGCGGCCTATCAGCTTGTTGGTGGGGTAATGGCCTACCAAGGCGACGACGGGTAGCCGGCCTGAGAGGGCGACCGGCCACACTGGGACTGAGACACGGCCCAGACTCCTACGGGAGGCAGCAGTGGGGAATATTGCACAATGGGCGCAAGCCTGATGCAGCGACGCCGCGTGAGGGATGACGGCCTTCGGGTTGTAAACCTCTTTCACCCATGACGAAGCGCAAGTGACGGTAGTGGGAGAAGAAGCACCGGCCAACTACGTGCCAGCAGCCGCGGTAATACGTAGGGTGCGAGCGTTGTCCGGAATTACTGGGCGTAAAGAGCTCGTAGGCGGTTTGTCGCGTCGTCTGTGAAATCCCGCAGCTCAACTGCGGGCTTGCAGGCGATACGGGCAGACTCGAGTACTGCAGGGGAGACTGGAATTCCTGGTGTAGCGGTGAAATGCGCAGATATCAGGAGGAACACCGGTGGCGAAGGCGGGTCTCTGGGCAGTAACTGACGCTGAGGAGCGAAAGCGTGGGTAGCGAACAGGATTAGATACCCTGGTAGTCCACGCCGTAAACGGTGGGCGCTAGGTGTGGGTTTCCTTCCACGGGATCCGTGCCGTAGCCAACGCATTAAGCGCCCCGCCTGGGGAGTACGGCCGCAAGGCTAAAACTCAAAGGAATTGACGGGGGCCCGCACAAGCGGCGGAGCATGTGGATTAATTCGATGCAACGCGAAGAACCTTACCTGGGTTTGACATGTACCGGACGACTGCAGAGATGTGGTTTCCCTTGTGGCCGGTAGACAGGTGGTGCATGGCTGTCGTCAGCTCGTGTCGTGAGATGTTGGGTTAAGTCCCGCAACGAGCGCAACCCTTGTCCTGTGTTGCCAGCACGTGATGGTGGGGACTCGCAGGAGACTGCCGGGGTCAACTCGGAGGAAGGTGGGGACGACGTCAAGTCATCATGCCCCTTATGTCCAGGGCTTCACACATGCTACAATGGTCGGTACAGAGGGCTGCGATACCGTGAGGTGGAGCGAATCCCTTAAAGCCGGTCTCAGTTCGGATCGGGGTCTGCAACTCGACCCCGTGAAGTCGGAGTCGCTAGTAATCGCAGATCAGCAACGCTGCGGTGAATACGTTCCCGGGCCTTGTACACACCGCCCGTCACGTCATGAAAGTCGGTAACACCCGAAGCCGGTGGCCTAACCCCTTGTGGGAGGGAGCCGTCGAAGGTGGGATCGGCGATTGGGACGAAGTCGTAACAAGGTAGCCGTACCGGAAGGTGCGGCTGGATCACCTCCTTTCTAAGGAGCATCTGCCCACACACCCCGAACAGTCGGGTGTGGTGTGCGGCCAGAGACCGATTGTCCCCGATCGTGGGACACGGTTGCTCATGGGTGGAACGCTGACAACCATCACCGCGTATGGCGGGGATACAGATCCTCGTCGCGGTGGTTATATCGGTGCACTGTTGGGTCCTGAGAGAACACGCAATGTGTTTGATCAGCGACGATGATCCGCGAAACAAGGAAATCAGTTTTCTTGCGGTAGGGGTTGTTGTGTGTTGTTTGAGAACTGCACAGTGGACGCGAGCATCTTTGTTGTAAGTGTTTATGAGCGTACGGTGGATGCCTTGGCACCAGGAGCCGATGAAGGACGTGGGAGGCTGCGATATGCCTCGGGGAGCTGTCAACCGAGCTGTGATCCGAGGATTTCCGAATGGGGAAACCCAGCACGAGTGATGTCGTGTTACCCGCATCTGAATATATAGGGTGTGTGGAGGGAACGTGGGGAAGTGAAACATCTCAGTACCCACAGGAAGAGAAAACAACATGTGATTCCGTGAGTAGTGGCGAGCGAAAGCGGATGAGGCTAAACCATGGGTGTGTGATAGCTGGCAGGCGTTGCATCCGTGGGGTTGTGGGGCTTTTCTTCCCGTCACTGTCATGACGGGCGAGAGTAAAAAACCGGTTGGTTAGTCGAAGTGGTCTGGAACGGCCTGTCGTAGAGGGTGAGAATCCCGTAGACGAAAACTTGCCGGCTCTCGTGAAAAGTACCCGAGTAGCACCGGGCCCGTGAAATCCGGTGTGAATCTGTCGGGACCACCCGATAAGCCTGAATACTCCCTGGTGACCGATAGCGGACTAGTACCGTGAGGGAAAGGTGAAAAGTACCCCGGGAGGGGAGTGAAATAGTACCTGAAACCGTGCGCTTACAATCCGTCAGAGCCGATGCACGATTCAGTTCGTGGTGGGTGATGGCGTGCCTTTTGAAGAATGAGCCTGCGAGTTAGTGGCATGTCGCGAGGTTAACCCGTGTGGGGTAGTCGTAGCGAAAGCGAGTCCGAATAGGGCGCATGTAGTGGCATGTTCTAGACCCGAAGCGGAGTGATCTACCCATGGCCAGGGTGAAGCGATGGTAAGACGTCGTGGAGGCCCGAACCCACTTAGGTTGAAAACTGAGGGGATGAGTTGTGGGTAGGGGTGAAAGGCCAATCAAACTCCGTGATAGCTGGTTCTCCCCGAAATGCATTTAGGTGCAGCGTCGCGTGTTTCTCACCGGAGGTAGAGCTACTGGATGGTCTAGGGGGCCCACAAGCTTACCGAAATCAGCCAAACTCCGAATGCCGGTGAGTGAGAGCGCGGCAGTGAGACTGCGGGGGATAAGCTTCGTAGTCGAGAGGGAAACAGCCCAGATCGCCGGCTAAGGCCCCTAAGCGTGTACTAAGTGGAAAAGGATGTGGGATCGCTGAGACAACCAGGAGGTTGGCTTAGAAGCAGCCACCCTTGAAAGAGTGCGTAATAGCTCACTGGTCAAGTGGTTCTGCGCCGACAATGTAGCGGGGCTCAAGTACACCGCCGAAGCCGCGGCACTCACACAACACCCATTCGTTCCTGCGGGAACGTGTGCAGTGGTGTGGGTGGGTAGGGGAGCGTCGTGCAGCCGTGGAAGCGCCGGAGTGATCCAGGTGTGGAGGCTGCGCGAGTGAGAATGCAGGCATGAGTAGCGAAAGACGAGTGAGAAACTCGTCCGCCGGATGACCAAGGGTTCCTGGGCCAGGTTAATCCGCCCAGGGTGAGTCGGGACCTAAGGCGAGGCCGACAGGCGTAGTCGATGGACAACGGGTTGATATTCCCGTACCCGTGTATCCGCGCCCAATGGCGAATCAGTTGTGCTAACCGTCCAAAAGTTTCCGCTGTTCCTTCGGGAACTGTGGGGATGGCTGCACGGGACCCTGATTGTAGTAGTCAAGCGATGGGGTGACGCAGGAAGGTAGCTGGGCCAGGTGATGGAGTACCTGGTGTAAGCCGGTAGGGCGAATGGTAGGCAAATCCGCCGTTCATGCAGCCTGAGAGGTGATGCGTACCCGTTGAGGGGAATTCAGTGATCCTATGCTGCCGAGAAAAGCCTCTAGTGAGTTGGTACACGGCCCGTACCCCAAACCGACACAGGTGGTCAGGTAGAGAATACCGAGGCGATCGAGAGAACTGTGGTTAAGGAACTCGGCAAAATGCCCCCGTAACTTCGGGAGAAGGGGGACCACGCTCGGTGACGGCCCTTGCGGTCCGAGCTGGGGGTGGTCGCAGAGACCAGAGAGAAGCGACTGTTTACTAAAAACACAGGTCCGTGCGAAGTCGTAAGACGATGTATACGGACTGACGCCTGCCCGGTGCTGGAAGGTTAAGAGGACCGGTTAGCGGAGCAATCCGCGAAGCTGAGAATTTAAGCCCCAGTAAACGGCGGTGGTAACTATAACCATCCTAAGGTAGCGAAATTCCTTGTCGGGTAAGTTCCGACCTGCACGAATGGCGTAACGACTTCTCTGCTGTCTCGACCACAGACTCGGCGAAATTGCATTACGAGTAAAGATGCTCGTTACGCGCGGCAGGACGAAAAGACCCCGGGACCTTCACTATAGCTTGGTATTGGTGTTCGGTTCGGTTTGTGTAGGATAGGTGGGAGACTGTGAAGCTCATACGCCAGTATGGGTGGAGTCGTTGTTGAAATACCACTCTGATCGTATTGGACCTCTAACCTCGGACCATGATCTGGTTCAGGGACAGTGCCTGGTGGGTAGTTTAACTGGGGCGGTTGCCTCCCAAAATGTAACGGAGGCGCCCAAAGGTTCCCTCAGCCTGGTTGGCAATCAGGTGTCGAGTGCAAGTGCACAAGGGAGCTTGACTGTGAGACTGACAGGTCGAGCAGGGACGAAAGTCGGGACTAGTGATCCGGCACCGGCATGTGGAAGCGGTGTCGCTCAACGGATAAAAGGTACCCCGGGGATAACAGGCTGATCTTCCCCAAGAGTCCATATCGACGGGATGGTTTGGCACCTCGATGTCGGCTCGTCGCATCCTGGGGCTGGAGTAGGTCCCAAGGGTTGGGCTGTTCGCCCATTAAAGCGGCACGCGAGCTGGGTTTAGAACGTCGTGAGACAGTTCGGTCTCTATCCGCCGCGCGCGTTAGAAACTTGAGGAAGGCTGTCCCTAGTACGAGAGGACCGGGACGGACGAACCTCTGGTGTGCCAGTTGTCCCGCCAGGGGCATGGCTGGTTGGCTACGTTCGGAAGGGATAACCGCTGAAAGCATCTAAGCGGGAAGCCTGTTCCAAGATGAGGTTTCTCACCCCCTCGAGGGGGGTAAGGCCCCCGGCAGACCACCGGGTTGATAGGCCGGAACTGGAAGCCCAGCAATGGGTGGAGGTGACCGGTACTAATAGGCCGAGGACTTACCACGAAGATGTTACGCGTCCACTGTGCGGTATCTGAAACAACACACACAGATCCGAAAATCCTGCAGCAGCAGGTGATTCGAGGAATCTGCGTGGACTATTGTTTCATAGAGTTACGGCGGTCATAGCGACAGGGAAACGCCCGGTCCCATTCCGAACCCGGAAGCTAAGCCTGTCTGCGCCGATGGTACTGCACTCGACAGGGTGTGGGAGAGTAGGACACCGCCGAACACCCGTTCCGAAAGGGGACCCACTCGTTTGGGTCCCCTTTCGTGTTTTCATGAGAGGATTTTTCTGTGTCCGACGGCAACGGTGAACGTCGGTCCTTCAGGAGTGGAGGATCCACTCCGTGGTCGGGCCGCAAGAACGAGCGCGAGGAACGCGCCGGCGACAGCCGCGACGAGCGCGCACCCCGCGACCGCGGCGAGCGTGGACGCGGCGACGACCGCCGGCAGGGTGGCTACGCATCCGCCGGACGTTCGTCCGGACGAGACGACCGTCCGCAGCGCGGTGACGATCGGCGCCCGCACCGGAGCGACGATCGGCGCCCCCAGCGCAGTGACGATCGGCGCCCCCAGCGCAGTGACGATCAGCGCTCCCAGCGTGGCGACGACCGCCGTTCCTTCCAGGGCGGAGACCGTCGGGATCGCGGCCGCGACGACGCTCGTTCCGGTCGCAGCGACCGTCCCTACCGCGAACGTTCCGGAGGCGACGACCGCCCCCGCCGCAGCGATGACCGGTCGAGCCGCGGTGACGAGCGTGGTCGGCAGTACGGCGACCGTCCCCGTCAGGGTTCGGACCGTCCCGGCGGTGAGCGCAGCTACGGCAACCGCGACGATCGTCGTGGTGGCGACCAGCGAGGCAGTGACCAGCGAGGTGGCGGCGACCGGCGAGGCTATTCCGGCGACCGCCGTGGCCCCCAGTCCGGTGACCGTCGTGGCGAGGGAGCACCCCGTCGTCGTGGCGGTGAAGGTGGATTCGGTCCGGGTCGCGGGCGCGATGGCATCGCACCGCAGCGCCGCGATGCACGTCCGGACGAGCCGGACATCCCCGACGACGTCGAGGCATCCGAGCTCGACCCGACGATCCGCCGCGATCTGCTGAGCCTGGACAAGTCGAACGCGAACTCCGTCGCCCGGCATCTGGTGATGGCCGGTCGTCTGCTCGACGACGATCCTCGCGCCGCGCTCACCCATGCTCGCGCCGCCCGTCAGCGCGCCGGCCGCATCGCGGTCGTCCGCGAGGCCGCCGGCATCACCGCCTACCACGCCGGGGAGTGGGCGGAGGCGCTGTCCGAACTCCGCGCAGCACGTCGCATGTCCGGTGGTACCGGACTGCTCGCCGTGATGGCCGACTGCGAACGCGGTCTCGGTCGCCCCGAGAAGGCGCTCGAACTGGGCCGGAGCGAGGAAGCTCGCAAGCTGACCGGCGACGAGGCGACAGAGCTGCGGATTGTCCTCGCCGGTGCCCGCATGGATCTCGGTCAGTACGACCAGGCCGTCGTCACCCTGCAGACGCCCGATCTCGACCCCGAGCGGACCGGTACACCGGCTGCCCGTCTCTTCTACGCCTACGCCGACGCTCTCGTCGCCGCCGGGCGGACCGAAGAAGGCCTGCAATGGTTCCTGCACTCCGCAGGCGCGGACATCGAAGGCGTCACCGACGCCGAGGAGCGGGTGGAGGAGCTCACCGGAGAGTCGCCGTGACCGACGGCACCGACGTTTCCGGCAGTACGGCTTCCAGCGACAGTCTGCGTCGGATCTACGACGTCCTGCTGCTCGACCTCGACGGCACCGTCTACCGGGGCGCCGAACCCGTCCCGGGTGCTCGCGAGGCGCTGGCCGCCGGTGACGACACCGTTCTGTACGTGACGAACAACGCCAGCCGCCGGCCGTCGGAGGTCGCCCTGCACCTGCGAGAACTCGGCTTCCCGGCCGACGACTCGTCGGTGGTGACGAGCTCGCAGTCCGCTGCGCGCCTGCTGGCCGAGCGGTTCCCGGCCGGTGTGCCGGTGCTCGTCGTCGGCACCGAGGCCCTGGCCGAGGAGGTGGCCGGTGTCGGCCTCACCCCGGTTCGGTCCGCGGACGCGCATCCGGTGGCGGTGGTGCAGGGGCATTCCCCGGACACCGGATGGGCGATCCTGGCGGAGGCGACGCTCGCCGTCCGCGCAGGCGCTCTGTGGGTGGCCACCAACGTCGACTCGACTCTGCCGACCGAGCGCGGACTCGTCCTCGGCAACGGGTCGATGGTCGCGGCGGTGCACAACGCCACCGGCGCGACCCCGATCGTGGCGGGCAAACCCGCAGCTCCGCTGCTCGAGGACGCGATCCGTCGCGGCGGTGCCCGTCGTCCCCTCGTCATCGGTGACCGGTTGGACACCGACATCGAAGGCGCCAACGCCGTCGGTGCGGATTCCCTGCTCGTGCTGACCGGGGTCAGCACCGTCGACGATCTGCTGCGGGCTCCGGCCGAGCAGCGCCCGACCTACGTCGCGGCCTCGCTCACGAGTCTCGATCAGCCGGCCGACCGGCTCCGTGTCGCATCGCACGACTCGTGGGACGTCACGGTCGACGGGGGTGATCTTCACCTCGCCGCCGCGCCGTCGGCCGCCGATCCGATGGAGGCGCTGCGGGGTCTGCTCGACATCGCCTGGGCCAACCCCGGATTCGGACAGGTCCGTCCGGTGGACGAGCGGGCGCGGTCCGTCGTGGACGCGTGGGCGGCGACGGTCTGATCCGCACCGGAGGGTGTAGCCCGGTCGCATCCATCGACTAGCGTGGACGGCGATGAGCACGCCGATTCCACGTCCGGGCGAACACCTTCCCGGCGCACGCCCCACCGTCGATCCCGCACACGTCCGCGAGGAGGTCGACGCTTTGCTGGCGCGTGTCCGCGAGGGCGCATCCGTCCCCGGTGCCGAGAGCGCCGATCAGTCCGTGCTGCTCGAGCAGGCCGACCTGCTCGAACGAGCCCACGAGGTCCTCGTGCAGGCTTTGTCGACCGTGGACAAGATCTGACGTGGCACGCCGGGCACGCGTCGACGCGGAACTGGTGCGGCGGGGTCTGGCGCGCTCCCGCGAGCACGCCAGCGAACTGATCGCCGCAGGTCGGGTGCTGATCGCCGGCACCGTGGCCTCCAAACCGGCGACCGCCGTCGAACCGAACACGCCGCTGATCGTCACCGAGGGGAGCGACGAGGTCTCCTGGGCGTCCCGCGGTGCCCACAAGCTCCTCGGCGCCCTCGAAGCGTTCACGCCGCAGGGGTTGCAGGTGTCGGGGCGTCGCTGCCTCGACGCCGGCGCGTCGACCGGCGGTTTCACCGATGTGCTGCTGCACGAGGGTGCCGCGGAGGTCGTCGCGGTGGACGTCGGCTACGGCCAGCTGGTCTGGCGTCTGCAGTCCGACGAGCGTGTCCATGTGATCGATCGAACAAATGTGCGTAGCATCGACGCGGAGACGATCGGCGGGCGCGTCGACCTGGTGGTCGCGGACCTGTCGTTCATCTCGCTGAAGTTGGTGTTGCCGGCGTTCGTCGCCTGCGTCGCCCCCGGCGGCGACCTGCTGCCGATGGTCAAACCGCAGTTCGAGGTGGGCAAGGACCGGGTCGGCAGCGGCGGCGTGGTACGCGACCCGGCGCTGCGCACCGAGGCGGTGCTCGACGTCGCGCGCGAAGCGCAGCGGCAGGGGCTGCGCACCCTCGGAGCGGTGGCGAGCCCGTTGCCCGGGCCGTCCGGGAACGTCGAGTACTTCCTGTGGCTGCGGGCCGGAGAGCCGGGACCGGAGGAACTCGACCCGGCGGTGATCGAACTGATCGAGCGTGCGGTTCAGGAAGGACCACAGTGAGCGAAGAGACCGCCGCGGCCGACGCGGTGCGATCGGGCCGGGAGATCCTGCTGGTCTCCCATTCGGGGCGCGACGAGATCGCCGGCACCGCGCTGCGGGTCGCGAAGATCCTCGGTGAGGCCGGCATCGGTCTGCGCACCCTCGACGACGAGTCGGTGAGCAACGGACTCGGCGTCCTCGCCCTGCCGGGCAGTTTCATCAGCGTCGTCGAACCGGGGCCGGAGGCGGCCGCCGGATGCGAGATGGTGATCGTCCTCGGGGGCGACGGCAGTTTCCTGCGGGCGGCCGAACTCGCGCAGTACTCGGCGGTGCCCGTCCTCGGTATCAACCTCGGCCGCATCGGTTTCCTCGCCGAGTCCGAGGCCGAACACCTCGAGGAAGCGCTCATGCAGGTGGTGCGCCGCGAGTACCGCGTCGAACAGCGCATGACGCTCGACGTGACGGTGCGCATGGACGCCGAGGTCCTCGACCGCGGGTGGGCGCTCAACGAGGCGAGTCTCGAGAACAAGTCGCGGCTCGGGGTCCTCGAGGTGGTGCTCGAGGTCGACGGTCGTCCGGTCTCGTCGTTCGGCTGCGACGGTGTCCTCGTCGCCACCCCGACGGGATCGACGGCCTACGCCTTCTCGGCCGGCGGACCGATCGTCTGGCCCGAACTCGAAGCGCTGCTGGTGATCCCGAGCAATGCACACGCTCTGTTCGCGCGCCCGCTGGTAACCAGCCCCGAGTCGATCATCGCCGTCGAGACCCTCGCCGGCGGCCACGACGGGGTGGTCTTCTGCGACGGTCGCCGCATCATCGACGTCCCGGCCGGGGCCCGGCTCGAAGTGGTGCGAGGATGCGATCCGGTCCGCTGGGTGCGGCTCGATTCGGCACCGTTCGCGGATCGGATGGTGCGCAAGTTCGAACTTCCGGTGAAGGGCTGGCGGGGAAGGAAACTCTGAGATGCTCGCAGAGATCCGGATCGACAACCTGGGTGTGATCTCCGAGGCGTACGCGCGCTTCCACGGGGGACTGACGGTGCTCACCGGCGAGACGGGTGCCGGCAAGACGATGGTCGTCACGAGCCTGCATCTGCTCTCCGGGGTGCGCGCCGACCCCTCCCGGGTACGGGTCGGCGCCAGCCGCGCCGTGGTCGAAGGACGCTTCGAGATCGAACCGGCGCCCAGCCACATCGAACAGCAGATCGCCGAACTGCTCGAGGCCACCGGCGCCCAGCGCGACGAGGACGGCAGCATCATCGCCGTGCGCACCGTCGGCAGCGACGGCCGCTCCCGCGCCCACCTCGGCGGACGCAGCGTGCCGGTGGGGGTGCTGTCCGAATTCACCGGGCCGCTGCTGACCGTGCACGGCCAGAACGACCAGCTGCGGCTGCTGCGTCCCGACGAGCAGCGCGCCGCGCTCGACCGGTTCGGCGGCAAGACCGTCGCCGGTCTGCTCGACCGCTACCGAACCCGGCGACGCCGCTGGCTCGAGGCCCGCGCCGAACTGCAGGAACGCACCGAACGGTCGCGTGAGCTCGCGCAGGAGGCCGATCGCTTGCACTTCGGTCTCGACGAGATCGACCGCGTCGCACCCGAACCGGGGGAGGACACCCGCATCGTCGACGAGGTGCGGCGCCTGTCCGACCTCGACTCGCTGCGCGAGGCGGCCACCGTCGCGCACAACGCCCTCGCCGGCGACGACAGCGGCGACGCCGACGCGTACTCGGCGGCACTCGACCTGCTCGGCGAGGCCCGCGCCCGCCTCGAGGGCTGCGACGATCCCGCCCTGCGCGAGCTCGGGCCCCGCCTCGGCGAGGCGATCGCGGTGGTCACCGACGTCACCGGCGACATCTCCGGTTATCTGTCCGACCTGCCGTCCGACCCGAGCGAGCTCGAGACCCTGCTCAACCGGCAGGCGGAACTGAAGAACCTCACCCGCAAGTACGCCGCCGACATAGACGGCGTGCTCGAGTGGGCGCGCGAGGCCCGCGAACGCCTGTCCGGACTGGACGTCTCCGCGGAGGCGATCGACAAGCTCGCCGCCGAGGTCGACGCGGAGGCCGCCGCGACCGCGGAGACCGCCACCGCGCTGTCGGCGGCGCGGCACAAGGTCGCCGGCAAACTCGCGAAGGCCGTGAGCAAGGAACTGTCCGGCCTCGCGATGGGGCGCGCCGTGCTCGACGTGCACATCGCCGACCGTGCGGCGACCGTGAGCGACACCGCCCCGCTGTCGGTCGGCGACCGGCTCCTGCACGCCGGCGAATCCGGGATCGACGAGGTGGAGTTCCGGCTCGCTCCGCACAGCGACGCCCCGGCCCGCCCGCTCGCCCGCAGCGCGTCCGGCGGTGAGCTCTCCCGCGTCATGCTCGCCCTCGAAGTGGTGCTCGCCGGTTCCGAGCGCGGCGCGACGATGGTCTTCGACGAGGTCGACGCCGGGGTCGGTGGCCGCGCCGCCGTCGAGATCGGCCGGCGTCTCGCGCGCCTGTCGCGCACCCACCAGGTCATCGTGGTCACGCACCTGCCGCAGGTCGCGGCGTTCGCCGACACCCATCTCGTCGTCGACAAGGTCGACGACCGGGCTGGGGTGATCAGCAGCGGGGTGCGCACCCTCACCGAGGAGGAGAGGGTTACCGAACTGGCCCGCATGCTCGCCGGTCTCGACGACACCGAGACCGGACGTGCGCACGCCGAGGAACTGCTGGCCGTCGCCCACGCCGAGCGCACCGGCTGACCCGCCCGGCGTGCCGGGGTGATGTTCACACGACTACCGGCGCGCCTCCACAACCTCACTCGTATACCGGCGCATCATCTCTTGCATGAAGATGCCGGCGCTGCTGTCCCGTAACAACGAAACGTTGCCCGGAGTGAGTGGCATTGCCCGGGTCGACAGGAACACCGCGAAGCTGCTGCGCCGGATCGGTCCCGGCGACGTGGTCGTCCTCGACGCCATCGACCTCGATCGTGTCACCGCCGATGCGCTCGTCGAGGCGGGCGTCACCGCGGTGATCAACGCGTCCCCGTCGATCTCGGGCCGGTACCCGAATCTCGGTCCCGAAGTGATCGTCGCGCACGACATCGTGCTCGTCGACAACGTCGGCACCGAGGTCTTCAAGAAGATCAAGGACGGCGCGAAGGTCCGGGTGCACGAGGGTGGCGTGTACGCGGGGGAGAAGCTGCTCATCGAGGGCGACGAGCAGACCGACATCGAGATCTCCGACCGCATGATCGAGGCGCGAACCGGGCTCGTCGATCACCTCGAGGCGTTCTCGGGCAACACCATCGAGTTCATCCGCTCGGAGAGCCCGCTGCTCATCGACGGCGTCGGCATCCCCGACATCGACCTGGACCTGCGCGACCGGCACGTCGTCGTCGTCTCCGACGGCCCCGGGCATGTGCAGGACCTCAAGGATCTCAAGCCGTTCATCAAGGAGTACTCACCGATCCTGGTGGGCGTCGGCCCCGGCGCGGACGCCCTCTCCAAGGCGGGCTATCGCCCCGACCTCATCGTCGGCGACCCCGACGAGATCGGCACTTCCACCCTCAAATCGGGCGCCGAAGTGGTGCTGCCCGCCGACCCGGACGGCCACGCCCCGGGTCTCGAGCGGATACAGGATCTCGGCATCGGCGCGATGACCTTCCCCGCCGTCGGCACCCCCACCGACCTGGCGCTGCTGCTCGTCGAGCATCACGGTGCGGCGCTGGTGGTGACCGTCGGCAGCACTGTCTCGCTCGACGAGTTCTTCGACCACGGCCGTCGCGACACCAATCCGTCGGCGGTGATGACCCGTCTGAAGGTCGGGCCGAAACTCGTCGATGCGAAGGCGGTGGCCACCCTCTACCGCAGCCGCGTCTCGGGCGGCGTGATCGCCCTGCTCGTCTTCGCGGCCCTCATCGCCGTGATCGCCGCACTCGCCGTGTCCAATCTCGGTGCCGACGTCGTCGAACTCGCCCGGCAGTGGTGGGACTCCGCCGTCGAGTGGATTCGGGGTCTGCGCGCGTGATCTCGATGCGCCATCACGTCGTCTCCCTGGTGGCGGTGTTCCTCGGCCTGGCGGTCGGGATCGTGCTCGGCTCCGGATTGCTGGCCGACAGCGTCGTCTCCGGCTTGCGCGACGACAAGGCCGAGCTGCGCCGCGAGATCCAGGAGGCCGAGGACCACGGCAGCCGGCTCGAGGCACAACTGCTCGCCGCCGACGGGTTCGACTCGACCGTCGGCCCGCGGATCGTGCGCGACGAACTCCTCGACCGCACCGTCCTTCTCGTGACCACCCCGGACGCCGCACCCGAGGACGTCGACGCCGTCGTGCGGTCCGTCGGTGATGCCGGCGGCCGGGTCACCGCCCGGATCGCGCTGACCGATTCGTTCGTCGACGCCTCCGGCACCGACCAGCTCCGCACAACCGTCACCAACGTCGTGCCCGCCGGCGTGGAACTGCAGACCGGCGCCGTCGACCCGGGCAGTCTCGCCGGGGATCTGCTCGGCGCGGTGCTGCTCGTCGACCCGGGCACCGGGCAACCGCGCAGCACCCCCGAGGAACGCGCCCTCGCCCTGACCACGCTGCGCAGCGGCGGTTTCGTCACCTACGAGGACGGCCAGGTCGAACCGGCCCAGAGCGCCCTCGTTGTCACCGGCGACCACAGCGGCAACGCCGAACGCGCCGGCAATCGCGGGTCGCTCATCGCGCGCTTCGCCGGAGTCGTCGACGGCCGCGGCGCCGGCGCGGTGCTCGCCGGCCGCACGGGGGCAGCGGAGGGCAACGGACCGATCGCCGTCGTGCGGGCCGACGCCGCGCTCGCCGCGGGCCTGTCCACGGTCGACAATCTCGACCGCGAATCGGGGCGCCTGACGACGGTTCTGGCGCTGCGCGAGCAGTACGACGGGGGCACCGGCCGGTACGGGACGGGGCCGAGCGCCACCGCCGTCACAGTCGGCTCCCCGGCCCGCTGAGCGTCGCCGCCTGTGACGTCGATTGCACCGAGGGTCGGCAATCGCGAGTCGGGTACGCGCCCGCCCACGGAGGTGTTACCGTGAAGTTCCGTGGGTCGGCAGGCCCCAGCTGTATCGCATCAGTCCAAAAGTCCTGCACCTGACGTCACGGGAGCTTCTTTGCCACAGTCACGCCACTCGCGTACCCCTACCAAGCACATCTTCGTCAGCGGGGGCGTCGCGTCCTCTCTCGGCAAGGGGCTCACAGCGTCGAGCCTGGGCACTCTGCTCACCGCACGCGGCATGCGCGTGACGATGCAGAAGCTCGACCCGTACCTCAATGTCGACCCCGGCACGATGAATCCGTTCCAGCACGGTGAGGTCTTCGTCACCGAGGACGGCGCCGAGACCGACCTCGACGTGGGCCACTACGAGCGCTTCCTCGACCGCGACCTGTCCGCCGACGCGAACGTCACCACCGGGCAGGTGTACTCCACGGTCATCGCCAAGGAACGCCGCGGCGAATATCTCGGCGACACCGTGCAGGTCATCCCGCACATCACCGACGAGATCAAGCGCCGCATCCTCGCGATGGCCGCACCCGACTCCGAGGGCCAGACCCCCGACGTGGTGATCACCGAGATCGGCGGCACCGTCGGCGACATCGAGTCGCAGCCCTTCCTCGAGGCCGCCCGCCAGGTGCGCCACGAGGTCGGCCGCGACAACTGCTTCTTCCTGCACGTCTCGCTCGTGCCCTATCTCGGGCCGTCCGGTGAGCTGAAGACCAAGCCGACCCAGCACTCGGTGGCCGCGCTGCGCAACATCGGTATCCAGCCCGACGCGCTCGTGCTGCGCTGCGACCGCGACGTGCCGGCCTCGCTCAAGGCGAAGATCTCGCTGATGTGCGACGTCGACGTCGCCGGCTGCATCTCCTGCCCCGACGCGCCGAGCATCTACGACATCCCGAAGGTGCTGCACAGCGAGGGACTCGACGCCTACGTCGTGCGCCAGCTCGGCCTGCCCTTCCGGGACGTCGACTGGACCGTGTGGGGCAACCTGCTCGAGCGGGTCCACAATCCCCGCGAGACCGTCGAGGTCGCGCTCGTCGGCAAGTACATCGACCTGCCCGACGCCTACCTGTCGGTCACCGAGGCGCTGCGCGCCGGCGGTTTCGCGCACCGCGCGAAGGTCAAGATCCGCTGGGTCGCCTCCGACGAGTGCGAGACCGAGGCCGGTGCCGAGAAGCACCTCGGCGACGTCGACGCCGTCCTGATCCCCGGCGGCTTCGGCATCCGCGGTATCGAGGGCAAGCTCGGCGCCATCCGGTTCGCCCGCACCCGCCGGATCCCGCTGCTCGGCCTGTGCCTGGGCCTGCAGTGTGTCGTCATCGAGGCCGCGCGGTCGGTCGGCATCGAGGACGCGTCGTCCACCGAGTTCGATCCCGACACCACCGCCCCGGTGATCTCCACGATGGCGGACCAGGAACAGGCGGTCGCCGGTGAGGCCGATCTCGGCGGCACCATGCGTCTCGGTGCCTACCCGGCCACGCTGAAGAAGGGCTCGGTCGTGGCCAGGGCCTACGGCAGCGAGCAGGTCTCCGAACGGCACCGGCACCGCTACGAGGTCAACAACGCCTACCGCGACAAGATCGCCAAGTCCGGTCTGGTGTTCTCCGGCACCTCCCCGGACGGGCGGCTCGTCGAGTTCGTCGAGTACCCGGCCGAGCAGCATCCGTTCTTCGTCGCCACCCAGGCGCACCCGGAACTCAAGAGCCGGCCCACCCGCCCGCACCCGCTGTTTTCCGGCCTCGTTGCCGCGGCACTGCAGTACAAGGCGGCTGAGCGACTCCCGGTCGACATCCACGGCGAGAGCAGCACCTCCGAGGAATCGGTCGGCTCGACCGCGTCGACGTCCACCGCCGGCGACGCCGAGTAGTCGACATGGCGCAGCGACACGACTTCCGCACCCTGGACAGCCGGCGGATCTACACGGGCGCCATCGTGTCGCTGCGCGTCGACGACGTGGCGATGCCCGACGGGCACACCGCCGAACGCGAAGTGGTCGAACACCACGGTGCGGTCGCGGTGGTGGCCGTCGACGAGAAGGACCGGGTGGTGCTCGTGCACCAGTACCGGCACCCGCTCGGCCGGCGACTGTGGGAACTGCCCGCCGGGCTGCTCGACGCACCCGGCGAGGACCCCCTCGACACCGCCCGCCGCGAACTCGCCGAGGAGACCGGCCTGGCCGCCGCCGACTGGGAACTCCTCGTCGACCTCGCGCTCTCACCCGGATTCACCGACGAAGCCGTGCGCGTCTTCGCCGCCCGCGGCTTGAGCGAGGTCGACCGGCCCGAACCCGAGCACGAGGAGGCCGATCTCGAGGTCCGCCGCGTCCCGGTGGACGAGGCCGTGGCGATGGTGCTGCGCGGGGAGATCGTCAACGCCACCGCGGTGTCCGGTCTCCTCGCGTTCGCAACCGCCCGCGCGACGGGCACCGCGACCCGCGCACCGGACGCGCCGTGGCCGGACCGGCCCACCACCTTCGCCCGCACGCGCGCGGAGGGGTGAGCAGTGCTGCCCGGTGAGGAGCGTCCCGCCACGCAGGTCGCTCCGCAGCCGTCCCCGACACTCACCGGGCAACTCGACGCCTATCTCGCGCACCTGACCGTCGAACGGGGGGTCGCGACGAACACCCTCGCCTCCTACCGCCGCGACCTGCTGCGCTACGTCGAACACCTCACCGACATCCACATCGGTGACCTCGCCGACGTGCACGAACACCACATCAGCGACTTCGCCGCGAGCCTGCGCCGCGGAGACCCGGAACGCAACCGCCCGGCGCTGGCAGCGAGCTCGGCCGCCCGCGCCCTGATCGCCGTGCGCGGCCTGCACCGCTTCGCCGCCGCCGAAGGACAGACCCCGGTCGACGTCGCCCGCACCGTCAAACCCCCGGCGCCCGGGCGTCGCCTGCCCAAGGCGCTGACCGTCGACCAGGTCACCGCGATCCTCGACGCGGCCGGCCGCGACGCCGACGGACCCCGCAGCATGCGCGACCGCGCCCTGCTCGAACTGCTGTACTCCACCGGCGCCCGCATCTCCGAGGCCGTCGGGCTCGACGTCGACGACATCCACACCGAATCACGCTCCGTGCTGCTGCGCGGCAAGGGCGGCAAACAGCGACTCGTCCCGGTCGGACGCCCGGCGCTCGGCGCGCTCGACGCCTATCTCGTGCGGGGACGACCCGCCCTGACAACCGGCCGCACCGCCGCGGTCTTCCTCAACGCGCGCGGCGGCCGCCTGTCGCGGCAGAGCGCGTGGAAGGTGCTGCAGACCGCCGCCGAGCGCGCCGGAGTCGACGTCGGGGTGTCGCCGCACACGCTGCGGCACTCCTTCGCGACGCACCTGCTCGACGGTGGCGCCGACGTACGCGTGGTACAGGAGTTACTGGGGCATGCTTCTGTGACGACCACGCAGATATACACCCTGGTCACCGCCGGTGCCCTCCGCGAGGTATGGGCGCAGGCGCATCCGCGGGCACGATGACCGACTCCGCAGGGGACGCGTGTCCGTGCGGTGATCCTGCCGACGAAGCGGTAGCGTTCTGGGGACGAGCCGCCGGGTCACCCGACGGGTCGACGAGAAGACATCCGGGTCGCAAGACAGGGGGAGTACCGAACGTGGGCACACCTCGGCCACCCGCCACGTACACGGAGCCGGAGCACCTCCGGTCGAACACCGTCCCGGTCGACGCACACGGCCGCGAGGACACCGACAGAACGTCCACCACCGAGCCTTCCACCAACTCCGGAACCGCTGCCGAGCCCGATCTCGGACCGACCGGCCGGCCACGCCGTCCCGTCCCGGAACCGGTGCCGTTGTCCACCCACGGACCGGCCCGCATCATCGCGATGTGCAACCAGAAGGGCGGGGTCGGCAAGACCACCTCGACCATCAACCTCGGGGCGTCCCTCGCCGAGTACGGGCGCCGCGTCCTGCTCGTCGACCTCGACCCGCAGGGCGCACTGTCCGCCGGACTCGGTGTCGCCCACCACGATCTCGATCTCACCGTGCACAACCTGCTCGTCGAACCGCGGGTGTCCACCGACGACGTGCTCGTGCGCACCCACGTCGAGGGCCTCGACCTGCTGCCGAGCAACATCGACCTGTCGGCGGCCGAGATCCAGCTCGTCTCCGAGGTCGGCCGCGAACAGGCCCTGGGCCGCGCCCTGTACCCGATGCTCGACCGCTACGACTACATCCTCGTCGACTGCCAGCCGTCGCTGGGGTTGCTCACCGTCAACGCGCTCGCCTGCGCCGACTCGGTGCTCATCCCCATGGAATGCGAGTTCTTCAGCCTGCGCGGCCTGGCACTGCTCAACGACACCGTCGCCAAGGTCCGCGACCGGCTCAACCCGAAGCTGACCGTTGCCGGCATCCTCGTCACCATGTTCGATCAGCGCACCCTGCACGGTCGTGAGGTGATGTCGCGGGTCGTGGAGGTCTTCGGCGATCTCGTCTACGACGCCGTCATCAACCGCACCGTCAAGTTCCCCGAGACCAGCGTCGCCGGCGAACCCATCACCCGCTGGGCGCCCACCTCTGCCGGCGCCGAATCGTACCGCGCACTCGCGCGGGAAGTGATCCACCGGAGCGGTCGCTGAGCCCCGTGCACGCTCCCGTTCACGACACCGCGGACACCGGCACGGCACCCGAAGCGGGGGCCGACGCGGTGGTCCTCGAGGAACCCACCGAACCGGACCGGCCGGAGGTCGAGGAGACCACCTCGGGCTTCCATGTGCGCCTGCGCAACTTCGAGGGCCCGTTCGACCTGCTGCTCACCCTCATCTCGCAGCGTCGCCTCGACGTCACCGAGGTGGCTCTCCACGAGGTCACCGACGACTTCATCGCCTACACCCGCAAACTCGGTCCCGAACTCGGCCTCGATCAGACCACCGAGTTCCTGGTCGTCGCCGCGACCCTGCTCGACCTCAAAGCCGCCCGGCTGCTGCCCGCCGGCGAGGTCGACGACCCCGAGGACCTCGCCCTGCTCGAAGCCCGCGACCTGCTGTTCGCGCGTCTACTGCAGTACCGGGCCTACAAGCAGATCGCCGAACAGTTCGCCGCCCTCGAGGCCGCCGCCCTGCGCCGCTATCCGCGCGCGGTGTCGCTCGAGGAGTGCTACGAGAATCTCGTACCGGAGGTCGTGCTCGGTGTCGACGCGCACCGCTTCGCCGAGATCGCGGCCGCGGCGTTCCGGCCGAAACCACCACCGACCGTCGGCCTCGACCACCTGCACACCCCGAAGGTGTCGGTTCCCGAACAGGCCGCCCACATCCTCGGCCTGCTGCGCGCCCGCGGCGCCGGCGTCTGGGTCGGATTCGACGAACTCGTCGCCGACTGCGATCTCGGACTGCTCGTCGTCGCCCGGTTCCTCGCGCTGCTCGAGCTCTACCGCGAACGTGCCGTCACCTTCGAACAACCCGACCCACTCGGACATCTGCAGGTCGCGTGGACAGGGGAGAACGACGGGGAGGCCATCGATTTCGAGGAGGACTACGGGTGAACGACGACACCGTCGCGCGGGAGCACGCGGACGACGCTGCGCCCGAGAGTGACGCTGCGCCGGGGAGCACGGACGACACCGCGCGGGAACGTGACGAACACACTGCTGCGCCGGAACGCGCGTGGGACGGTGAACTTCTCGAGATCGCCGCCGACGAACTCACTGCGGCACTCGAGGCACTGTTGCTCGTCGTCGACACCCCCGCGCCGACCGAGCAGCTCGCGACCGCCATCGGGGTCACCGCCGACCACGCCGAGGCCGCACTGCGGCGTCTCGCACAGGACCTCACCGCGCGCGGATCCGGCATCGACCTGCGGTTCGCGGGCGACGGCTGGCGCTTCTACACGCGCCGCGATTTCGCGCCCTACGTCGAGAAGCTGCTGCAGGGTGGCGCGCGCACCAAGCTCACCCGCGCCGCACTCGAGACGCTCGCCGTGATCGCCTACCGGCAACCGGTCACGCGCAGCCGTGTCGGTGCCGTGCGTGGCGTCAACGTCGACGGGGTGATGCGCACCCTGCTCGCGCGGGATCTGATCGCAGAGGCGGGCACTGATCCGGAGACCGGCGGCACGCTCTACGTCACCACGGAGCTGTTCCTCGAACGTCTCGGCCTGGCATCTCTGCAGGATCTGCCGCCCGTTGCGCCGCTTCTGCCCGATGTCGATGTGATCGACGACATCGCCGACAGTCTCGAGTCGGACCCACGATTTGAGAGAATGGGTAGGAACGCGCGTCCCGAGACTCTCTCGCCCGCGGAGTTCGATCCAGAGAACTGACAGGAACCAAGTGAATACACCCGCTCGCCGTGATGGCACACCGGACCGTAGAAGAAACAATCCTCGTAGCGCGAACACGCGCAACACCGGGGGATCCCGCTCGGGACGCGCGGAAGCACCGCGTTCCGGAGGACGCACCGAAGCTCCCCGCTCGGGGCGCGCAGGGGCTCCCCGTTCGGGGGAGCGCACCGACTCACCCCGCTCCGATCGCCGGGCCACTCCCGGCCAGTCGGCCGGGGGCCGCAATCCGGCACAGTCGGCCGGAGGTCGCAATCCGGCACAGTCGGCCGGAGGTCGCAATCCGGCACAGTCGGCCGGAGGTCGCAAACCGTCACAGCCGGCCGCCGGTCGGAAACCGCACCGCAAGGGCACCTCGACCGGTAAGCCCTCCAAGCCTGCCGCCAAGCGCGTCGCGCAGCGCGTCGTTCCGACCGTGAGCAACGCCCGTCCCGCGCGGCACCAGCATCGCGAGGCCGGCCCCGCCAAGCTGCCCGCCGGTGAAGGCGTGCGGCTGCAGAAGGTGCTCGCCCAGGCCGGCGTCGCCTCGCGCCGCGCCGCTGAGGAACTCATCGCCGCGGGTCGCGTCGAGGTCGACGGCAACATCGTCGTCGAGCAGGGCCTGCGCGTGGACCCGGAGAACGCCGTGATCCGGGTCGACGGCGTCCGCGTCGTCATCAACAAGGATCTCGTGCACCTCGTGCTGAACAAGCCCCGCGGCTGGCAGTCCACGATGTCCGATGATCTCGGCCGTCCGTGCGTCGGCGACATCGTCTCCGAACGCGTCGCCGCCGGGCAGCGCCTGTTCCACGTCGGTCGTCTCGACGCCGACACCGAAGGGCTGCTGCTGCTCACCAACGACGGCGAACTGGCCCATCGGCTGATGCACCCGTCCTTCGAGGTGCCCAAGACCTATCTGGCGACCGTCAAGGGTGTGCTCGCCCGTGGTGTCGGCAAGCAGCTCAAGGCAGGCATCGAACTCGAGGACGGACCCGCCTCCGTCGACGAGTTCTCGCTGCTCGAGGTCCACGAGGGCCAGTCGCTCGTGCGGCTCGTGCTGCACGAGGGGCGCAAGCACATCGTGCGACGTCTACTCGACGCGGTCGGGTTCCCCGTGATCCGGCTCGTGCGCACCAACATCGGTCCCGTGGCGCTCGGCGACCAGCGTCCCGGCACCCTCCGTGTCCTCGGCCGCAACGAGGTCGGGGGCCTGTACCAGGCGGTGAAGCTGTGACCGGCGCACCGGCCGACGCGTTGGTCGTCGCGATGGACGGGCCGTCCGGCACGGGCAAGTCCACCGTCTCCAAGCGTCTCGCGCAGCATCTCGGTGCCGCCTATCTCGACACCGGCGCGATGTACCGCATCGCGACGCTGCACGCCCTGCGTCGCGGCACCGATCTGACCGATCCGGCCGCGATCGCCGCGGTCACCGCCGGCCTGCCGTGGTCGATCGGCACCGACCCCACCGTCGAGGACATCCGCCTCGACGGGGACGACGTGCGCGAGGTCATCCGCGGCGCCGAGGTCACGGCCGCGGTCTCCGCGGTCTCCGCCGTGCCCGAGGTGCGCACCCTGCTCGTCGAGGCCCAGCAGCGGCTCGGCCGCGCCGAGCACCGCGTCGTGATCGAAGGACGCGACATCGGCACCGTCGTCTTCCCCGACGCGGACGTGAAGATCTTCCTCACCGCTTCGGCGGAGGCCCGCGCGCACCGGCGCAACAACCAGAACATCGCCGAGGGTCGCGGCGACGACTACGAGACGGTCCTCGCCGCGGTGCAGCGCCGCGACCACCTCGACTCCACCCGCGCGGTGTCCCCGCTGCGCGCGGCGGACGACGCGGTCGTCGTGGACACCAGCGACATGAACATCGACGAGGTGATCGCCGCGCTGCTCGCGGTGGTCGCCGAGCAGACTGGAGCGAAGCTGTGAGCGACGACCTGAGTACCGACTACACCGGGTTCGACGGCGACGGCACGTGGTCGGAAGAAGGCGACTGGGACATCGAATTCGCCGAGGGCGGCGACCTCGAGGAGTTCGTCCCGGTCCCGACCGTCGCCGTGGTCGGCCGACCGAACGTCGGCAAATCCACCCTGGTCAACCGCATCATCGGCCGACGGGAAGCCGTCGTCGAGGACGTCCCGGGCGTCACCCGCGACCGCGTCTCGTACGAGGCGTCGTGGAACGGCCGCCGGTTCATGGTGCAGGACACCGGCGGATGGGAACCCGACGCGAAGGGCATGCAGCAGTCCGTGGCCCGCCAGGCGGAGGTCGCGATGCGCACCGCCGACGCGATCCTCGTCGTCGTCGATGCCACCGTGGGCGCCACCAGCGTGGACGAGGCCGTCGCGAAGGTGCTGCGTCGGTCGAAGACTCCGGTGCTGCTCGTGGCGAACAAGGTAGACGACGACCGTGTCGAATCCGAAGCCGCGACACTGTGGTCCCTCGGACTCGGCCAGCCCTATTCGGTATCGGCCACCCACGGTCGCGGCACCGGTGATCTGCTCGACGAGCTGCTCGCCAAGCTGCCGGCCACGCCCCGCGAGGGTACCGGTGGGGAAGGGCCTCGCCGCGTCGCGCTGGTGGGCAAGCCGAACGTCGGCAAGTCGAGCCTGCTCAACAAGCTCGCCGGCGACGAACGGTCGGTGGTGCACGACATCGCCGGCACCACCGTCGACCCGGTGGACTCGATCGTCGAGCTCGGCGGCAAGCCGTGGCGCTTCGTCGACACCGCCGGTCTGCGCAAGCGCGTCAACAGTGCGTCCGGCGCCGAGTTCTACGCCTCCCTGCGCACGCGGGGTGCGATCGACGCGGCCGAGGTGGCGGTGCTGCTCATCGACGCCTCGCAGCCCATCACCGAGCAGGACCAGCGGGTTATCACGATGGTCGTCGAGTCCGGGCGCGCCCTGGTGATCGCGTTCAACAAGTGGGATCTCGTCGACGAGGATCGCCGCTACGAACTCGGCCGCGAGATCGACCGCGACCTGTTGCGGGTGCCGTGGGCATCGCGGGTGAACATCTCCGCCAAGACCGGTCGCGCGGTGCAGAAGCTCGTCCCGGCCATGGAGACGGCCCTCGAGTCGTGGGACAAGCGCATCTCGACCGGACGCCTGAACTCGTGGCTCAAGGAGGTCGTGGCCGCGACTCCGCCGCCGATGCGCGGCGGTCGCCTGCCCCGGGTGTTGTTCGCCACCCAGGCGGCTACGCGGCCGCCGACCTTCGTGCTGTTCACCACGGGCTTCCTCGAGGCCGGCTACCGCCGCTTCCTCGAGCGTCGCCTGCGGGAGGAGTTCAACTTCGACGGCAGTCCCGTGCGGATCTCGGTGCGCGTGCGGGAGAAGCGCGACCGCCGCAAGTGAGCTCCCGACGCCCGGTCGTGAAAACGCGCTGACCAGCCGATTAGTGTTTCGGTCCGTTCCTGTTGTAATCTCTGAGAGCGCTCGGAGAGAGCGCGGACGGGCTGTGGCGCAGCTTGGTAGCGCACTTGACTGGGGGTCAAGTGGTCGCAGGTTCAAATCCTGTCAGCCCGACGTAAATGCCCAGGTGAGAGTAAGTTTCTCGCCTGGGCTTCGTCATGTCCCGGGGGCGTTTTTGCCTGGTCCCCCGGCCGGCCGAGCAGCCGCGTCGGTGCGGTGCGGTGCGCGACGTTGGCTCGGCGGCTTCCTGTGGATAAGGGGACCAGAGCCGCAGCGAAGCGGTCGATCGGCGGTCACAGCCTGCGCCCCTGCCGGGCTCGCGGTGCCTTGGACTTCGCGGCACCGCGAGACGATCTGCTGAGAAGGGCGTTGGCCTGCCGGTAGTCGATTTTCACCTGGGCGAGGGCGGCCTGGAGCCTGAGCGAGTTGGTCCAGGCGTACTCGGGTCCCTGGACACCCCGGCGCCGGCGCACTCCAGCAACAGGCGGACGTTCGCTTCCCGCAGCCCCTCCAAGAAGGCGCCGATATCGCAGCCATAGACCCCGATCGTCATGATCGTGAGCATCGTATGCTCCCCATCTTCCTGCTGCTCGCGCCGGCGAGACCGGCACGAGCAGCAGGAGTGGCAAGGCCGCGTTACGCGACAGCGGTTCCTTCGAGTTCGATCATCTGACCGGGGATCGCCAGCCGCGTCACCCCGAGCATCGTGGTTGTGGGCGCGACGCCCGCGGCGCCGAGCCGCCCGGCGAGCACGCCGTAGTGCGGGAACAGCGCGTCCACGTCGGTGGTGTACACGTTGAGCCTGACGAGGTCTGTTAGGGACATGCCGGCCTCGGCGAGCACGGCTTCGAGGTTGTCCACGGCCAGCGCGAGCTGGGCCGCGATGTCCCCGTCGTGCTCGGGCCGGCCGTCCTTGCTCATCGCGGTCTGCCCCGAGATGTAGAGGGTCCGGGTGTGCCCTGCGACGACCTCGCCCTGGTTGAATCCCATCTCCTGCGACCATGTCACCGGGTTGACCGCTGTTCGTTCCATTGCCACTCCAATCGTTGCGACTGCGAGCGCCCGGCGGCCGGGTGGCCGCCGTCCTCAACGCCCGCAAACTCAGCCTCCCAACAAAATGCGACATCTTGTGTCATGATTTTTGATAGGAATGAAACTATGCGAGCCGATCGGTTGGTCTCACTGGTGCTGCTGCTGCGCCAGCGGGGTCGGATGACCGCGGACGAGCTCGCCGGCGAGCTGGAGGTCTCCGCCCGCACGGTGCTGCGCGACATCGAGGCGCTGTCCACTGCCGGCGTCCCGGTCTACGCCGATCGCGGGCGACACGGCGGGTTTTCCCTGCTTCCCGGCTTCCGCACGGAGCTGACCGGACTGAACCATGACGAAGCCCTCGCGCTGCTGACCGCCGGGTCGGGCCGCGGCGAGAAGGTCTTCGGCCTCGGCACCGCGCTCGCTTCCGCGATGCGCAAGGTGGTCGATGCGCTGCCCGAAGGCCACCGCACCAGCCTGGACGATGCGGCCCGGCGGTTCCTGGTCGAGCCCGACACCGACCTGCTCTCACGACGGCTGGTCACCGAGGACGTGGCGAGTGGCGTGATGGGCGTAGTCCGCCATGCCGTGCTCACCGGGCACAAGCTTCGCTTCCAGTACACCGCACCGGACAAGGCACCCCGCTGGCACGCCGTCGATCCGATCGGTCTGGTCACCGTTCGCGGCCGCACCTACCTGCTGGCCACCAAGTCGGGAGAGGATCGGACGTACCGGCTCTCGCGCATGGTGACCGCCGAGGAGCTTCCGGAACTGGCCGAGCGTCCCGCGCAGATTGACCTCGACCGCATCTGGGCCGAGCGCAGCGCCCAGTTCTTGTCGAAGAACCACATCCCTGTGCTGGTCAGGGTCGAACCCACGCGACGTGAGGAGTTGCTGAACACCGCGCGAGCTGTCCGCGCCGAGGAACCGGAGGAAGACGGCTGGGTGCGTCTCGACGTGACCTTCGAGGACCTGCGGCACGCTGTCTGGGCGATCTGGCAGCTCGACACCGCCGCCGAAGTCCTCGCACCCGAGTCGCTGCGTGCGGCCCTCCGCGACCGGGCGGCAACCCTCAATGCCAGATACGAGAGCTTTGCCCGGTCACCTGCGGAGCCTTCGCGCGGCTCAACGCCCGACAGCCACTAGGAGTGACGCCCACGCTACGGCGAAACTGACGGGCAGCGAAGTTCGGATCGCCCCACCCCACCCGCTCAGCGATCGTCGTGATCGGCGCAGCCGTGGTGCGCAGACATGCTGCCGTTCGCTCCGTCCGGAGCATCGTCGGGTACGCGATCGGAGATTGCCCGAAGGGCGACGACGCCGAGGCAACGGTTTCCGACGGCGACGTCTCGTCGTGGGCGGTCCCGCGACGTGCGGTCGGGTGCGTGCTGGCCGACCTGATCGACCGGCCCGAGTACGCCGGCGCCACAGTGGCGGTCTCCTGACACGGATCGCGCCGAACGCTCCCGGATCCGGTGCGCACCGTCCACGATGAGAAATGCGTCGGCGGATGGTCACTCTCCGTGCGGCACCATCCGTGCCCTGCGGCACCCGCGAAAGGACCACGATGACCACACGATTCAATCCCTATCTCGCATTCCGCGATTCCGCGCGCGAGGCCATGGAGTTCTACAGGTCGGTGTTCGGCGGCGAACTGACGGTGAGCAGGTTCGCGGACATGAACGCCTCGCAGGATCCGAGCGAGGACGACAAGGTGATGCACTCGATGCTCACCACCGACCGCGGCTTCGTGCTCATGGCCTCGGACACCCCGAACGGCATGGACTACACGCCCGGTACGAACTTCTCGCTGTCGCTCAGCGGGGACGACGAGAGCGTGCTCCGGGGTTGGTGGGACGCGCTGAGCGACAGCGGTCGCGTCGACATGCCGCTCGAACGTGCCCCCTGGGGCGATCTGTTCGGCGTGTGCACCGACCGCTTCGGCGTGTCGTGGATGGTCAGCATCGGCGACCAGCAGGGCTGAACCCGCGGCGCCCGTCAGCCGAGGCGGGCGTCGAGCTCGCGCACCAGTTTCGGTGGCGCGGTCTGCCGATAGGACATGTCGAGCAGTTCGGCGACCTCGTCCCAGTCCACCTCCGGACGGGCGAGGTCGTACCCGACCCACCCGGACGGCCCGAAATACATCGGCACGTAGGTGTGGGGTTCCTCGAGCAGCGCGCGGCGTTCCTCCTCGTCGGGCTTGACGATGAGGGAGCGGGGAAACGGTGCGCGGGTGCCCTTCTCGGCGCCTCCGTAGACCGTGAAGGCCGTCCGGGTGGAGAAGAACGGACGGCCGTGCGAGATCTTCTCGCTCGCGCCGGGCAGGGCCAGCGCGAGCGAGCGCACACGGGCAAGCAGGGGATCCGCCTCGTCGAACATCACCGGATGCGGCATGAGCGGAGCGTACCGAGCGACTACGACAACGGTCGCGCGATCAACTCCTCCGACTCTTCAGCGCATCGATACCGGCGTGCAACAGCGGCTCGACGCCGCGGCCGAGTTCCTCGAACCCCTCGCCGACCGTCTTGCCCTGACGGAACCGGAAGTAGATGCCCTCGAGGATCACCGCGAGCTTGTAGTAGGCCAGGGCGAGGTGGAACGCCATGTCCGACAGGTCGCGTCCACCGGCGGCCTCGTACCGCGCGAGCAGTTCGTCGTCGCCGAGGAAGCCCGGAGCGCGGGACACCGTCGAGACGGGGAATTCCGTGTTCTCCCGCGCCAGCCGCTGGTAGACCAGCAGCAACGCCACATCGGTGAGGGGATCGCCGATCGTGGCCATCTCCCAGTCCAGCACCGCGACCACCTTGTCGTCGTCGTCGACGAGGACGTTGTCGAGCCGGTAGTCGCCGTGCACGATGCCCACCTCGCCGTCGCCCGGCAGATTGTCGACGAGCAGCCGGTGAAGCTCGTCGGCGCCGTCGAGGTCCCGGCTGTGCGAGTGCTCGAGCTGGGTGGTCCAGCGCCGCACCTGCCGCTCGAGGAAGCCCTGGGGGCGGCCGAAATCCTCGAGTCCCACGGCGGACGGGTCCACCGCGTGCAGGGCGGCCAGGGTGTCGACCATCCGCTCGGAGATCACGCGCGTGCGCTCGGCGCCGAGCGGTTCGAGTTGCTCCGCGGTGCGATAGGGCGTCCCCACGACCAGATCCATGAGATAGAAGGGCGCGCCGAGCACCGAATCGTCCTCGCACAGCAGATGCGAGCGGGGGACCGGTACCGCGGTGCCGGCGAGCGCGGAGATGACGCGGTACTCGCGAGCCATGTCGTGTGCGGTCGCGAGGACGTGTCCGAGTGGGGGACGGCGCAACACCAGCCGCCGATCGCCGTCGGTCACCTCATAGGTGAGATTCGAGCGTCCGCCGCTGATCAGGCGCGCGCGGAGGGGACCGGAGAACAGGTCGGGGGCGGAGGTCTGCAGATAGGCATCGAGCGCATCGAGGTCGAGGCCGGCGGGCACGTCGTTCATCGAGCTCCTTTCCGTCGGCTCACACTATGACCGCGGGTGGGGATCCGTGTTCGGAGAACTCCCACCCCACGCAGATAATCCGGACTGCACGGAAACCATAAATATTCAGAACTCCCCCCTTCGAGGCCGGTGTCACCGACACCGGCCAGGGCATGCGCCTAGCCGCCAGGACAGTTGTGACGAACTACTGTCGACCCATGCCCGCTGCTCACCCTCTCGACAGAGACAACGTCCGCGACGCGCTGGACGCGTTCGACTCGCGCCGACTGCCGCTCGACGGCCGCCGGCACGCAGCCGTCGTCGTGGCGGTGCTCGACGACGGGAACGGCAACCCCGTCATGCCCCTCACGCGGCGCCCCACGCGTCTGCGGGCGCATCCCGGCCAGTTCGCGTTGCCGGGCGGGCGTCTGGACGAGGGGGAGCAGGCCGAGGAGGCCGCCTTGCGCGAGTTGCACGAGGAACTCGGACTCGACCTCGGCCCCGAGGCCGTGCTCGGCCGGCTCGACGACTACATCACGCGCTCCGGTTACGTCATGTCGCCGTTCGTCGTGTGGTCGGACACCGCCGTGACCGATCTGAAGCCCAGCCCCGACGAGGTCGACGTGCTCTTCGCCGTCACCACCGACGAACTCGACGTCGATCCGCGCTTCGTCACCATCCCCGAATCCGACAAGCCGGTGATCCAGTGGCCCTTCCGCGGTCACCTCGTGCACGCACCGACCGCCGCGGTGGTCTACCAGTTCCGCGAGGTCGTGCTGCGCCGGCGGGCCACGCGCATCGACGGTCTCGAGCAGCCGGTCTTCGCCTGGCGTTGACACCCCGGAATCTCCGGTCGCGCGGCTGTGGAAGGCTGGACTCCGTGCCCGAACGGAACTCCGGCGGGGCACCACGAGAACGACCTCACGAGAACACGGAGCGGCCCACCATGACCGATGCGACCGGAACCGCCGACGCGCGCGGATCGGACCGCATCCTCACCGTGCCGAACGTCCTCAGCTTCGTCCGACTGCTGGGTGTGCCCGTCTTCCTCTATCTCGTCCTCGTCGCCCACGCCGATGTCTGGGCGCTGATCCTGCTGGCCGCGAGCAGCATCACCGACTGGGCCGACGGCAAACTCGCCCGGTTGCTCGACCAGACCTCCCGACTCGGCGCCCTTCTCGATCCCGCCGTCGACCGCCTCTACATCGTGGCCACCCTCGTCGCCCTCGTGGCGCGCGACATCGTGCCCTGGTGGATCGCGGTGATCCTCGTCGGCCGCGAACTCGTCCTGGCCCCGACGCTGGCCGTCTACCGGCGCCGGGAACTGCCCCCGCCGGACGTGCTGTACCTCGGCAAGGGCGCCACCTTCCTGCTCATGTGCGCACTGCCGCTGATGCTCGGGGCCGTCGCAGTGCCCGCCTCGGAGCCGATCACCGGCCCGCTCGGCTGGGCTGCCCTGATCTGGGGGACCGTGCTGTACGTGTGGACCGGCCTGCTGTATCTCGGGCAGGCCGTCGTGACGGCACGGATCGTGCCGGCCGGGCGGTGATCCGATGAGCCGCGCATGGGAACGCATCCGGCGCAATCCGGTGCCCTCGCTCCTGAAGTCGCTCCTCGAGGATCATCTCGACCCCGGCTACGCCGCGTCCGCCGCGGACCGGGCGGCAGGGCGCTCGAGCACCTCTCCGCGCGCGTCGCGCGCGTGGCTCGGCGTCGGAGTTCTCCTCGCCGGCCTCGTGATCGGCGTCGCGTACGCGCAGAACGCCGACGTGCAGGCCGGCACCGACAGCACCCGCGCCGAGATCCTCGACTCCCTTCGGGCAGGGGACGAACGCATCGCCGCGCTCACTGCCCAGCGGGACGAACTCGGTGCCGCGGTCGACGAACGACGCACCGCCCTGTTCTCCGACGGAGGCGACGGCGCGACCATCCTCGACCGACTCCGCGACGCCGAGACCGCAGCCGCGGCAACACCGGTGCGTGGTCCGGGGATCACGGTCACCCTCACCGAACCCGCCGCGCGACCGAACCTGTCGGATGCGGCACGACTCGAGGACCGGCCCACCGCGCTCGTCCTCGACCGCGACCTGCAGTCGGTCGTCAACGCGCTGTGGGCGGCCGGTGCGGAGGCCGTCGAGGTCGGGGGCGTGCGGGTGGGTCCCGGGGTGACCGTCCGGCAGGCCGGGGGAGCGATGCTCGTCGACAACCGGCCCGTATTCTCCCCGTACACGGTCTCGGCGGTGGGATCTCCCTCCCGACTGCAGACGACCTTCGTCGTCAGCGACGCCTACCTGCGCATCGCGGGGATACAGCAGCTCTACGGGGTGGGATTCACCCTCGCAGAGGAGGACGATCTCGAGTTTCCGGCCGCCACGGTCCGGAAACTCGGCAGCAGTGGAGAAACGGGGTACAGGTGAAGCGACTCGAACACGGTCACGCGCTCTACGCGGTGCTCGCACTGGCGATCGGGATCGGCGCCGGAATCGTGTTCAGCCCACAGGTACCCGATGTCGTGCAGCCCTACCTGCCCATCGCGGTGGTCGCCGCGCTCGACACGGTCTTCGGCGGTCTACGCGCCTATCTCGACGACATCTTCGACGCGAAGGTGTTCGTGGTGTCGTTCGTCTTCAACGTCCTCGTCGCCGCCCTGATCGTGTGGCTCGGCGACCAGCTCGGCGTGGGCACCCAGTTGTCGACCGCGGTCATCGTCGTCCTCGGCATCCGTATCTTCGGAAACGCTGCAGCCCTACGTCGTCGCCTGTTCGGGGCCTGACCGTGACCGAACCGCAACAACCCCGCCCCGCACCCGACACCGGCGCAACGCCCGAAACCGGCACTGCGCGCGCCACCCGATCGCAACGCGTCTTTCTCGTCCTCGCGGCGATTCTCGTCGTCCTGCTCGGCGCCGGCATCGCCACCCAGGTGCGTACGACCGATACCGGCGACGACCTCGACTCGGCGCGCCCTGCGGACCTGCTCGTGCTGCTCGACAACCTCAATCGCCGCGAAGCCGCTCTCCGCCAGGAGATCACCGAACTCGAGCGCACCCTCTCGAGTCTCGAACAGGAAGGCTCGGAAGCGGCACTCGAGGAAGCCCGCACGCGCCTGTACACGCTGTCGGCGCAACTCGGCACCGAACCCGCCACCGGGCCCGGAGTGGTTCTCACCGTCGACGATCCGCGCGAGGGTGTCGGATCGGAGGTGCTGCTCGACATGATCCAGGAGCTGCGCGCGGCGGGTGCCGACACGATGCAGATCGCCGGGGCGAACGGTGAGACCGTGCGCATCGGGGTCGATTCGTGGGTCACCGGACCGGGCGGCGACATCGTCGTCGACGACCGCCGACTCGATGCTCCGTACACCGTCACCGCCATCGGTGACGGACCGACTCTCGCCGCCGCGCTGAACATTCCCGGCGGAGTGGTCGACACGGTCGCCCGTGCGGGCGGATCATTGTCCGTAGAACAGTCTCCGCAGGTGGAGGTGTCCGCCTTGCGGGAGATCGAGCCACGCCAATACTCTCAGCCCGGTAACTGAATCCGACGTTCCGGTCGAACGTCGTCTCCGAAAGGACCAGTCTTGACCGATTTCGCGACACCCGAGGATCTGCGGTACACCCCCGAGCACGAGTGGGTGCGCAGGACGGGCGCGACGACCGTGCGCATCGGGATCACCGACTACGCACAGTCCCAACTCGGCGACGTGGTCTTCGTGCAGCTGCCCGAGGCGGGCGCCGAGATCGCCGCCGGCGAGTCCTTCGGAGAGGTCGAGTCCACCAAGAGCGTGTCGGACGTGTTCGCGCCGCTGACCGCGAAGGTGACCGCCGTCAACATGGAACTCGACGCGAATCCCGAACTGGTGAACAGCAGCCCGTACGAGGACGGCTGGCTCGTCGACGTGGAGATGGGCAGCGAGAACGACCTCGACGAGGCGCTCGCGGAGACGCTCGACGCGGAAGGTTACCGCGGGATCACGGAAGGCTGACGGACCCGACAGGTAACGTGACCGCGACTGTCTGCGTCAGTACCCCCGAGCGGGGTACGGTCGGATATGGCGTGTGCCGTGTCGGACCTGAACGGGGCGAACGAATCAGCGACCGTCCGGGATCACCCGGGTGGTCGAACGGATAAGGAGAAACGGTGAGCGAGAACGGCAACGCGGGTTACGAGGAGACTCCTGCAGAGACCACTTCGGTATTTCGCGCCGACTTCCTGAACGAAGTGGAGGGCGCGGGTTCGGCCACCACCGAAGCGCCCGTCTCGGGTGTCGAGGGCCTGCCCGCCGGATCGGCGCTGCTGGTCGTCAAGCGGGGGCCCAATGCAGGATCGCGCTTCCTGCTCGACCAGCCCACCACCTCGGCGGGTCGGCATCCCGACAGCGACATCTTCCTCGACGACGTGACCGTCAGCCGTCGGCACGCCGAGTTCCGCCAGGACGAGGGCGAATTCCAGGTCGTCGACGTGGGAAGCCTCAACGGCACCTACGTCAACCGCGAGCCGGTCGACTCCGCCGTTCTCGCGAACGGCGACGAGGTGCAGATCGGCAAGTTCCGGCTGGTGTTCCTGACCGGTCCGCGAGGTAACCAGGGCGCAGGTAGCTGATGACCGCGGCCCGCCAGCCGGCGCCGGCCGGAATGTCGATCGGGTCGGTGCTCGACCGCCTGCGTCCGGAATTTCCGGACGTGACGATCTCGAAGATCCGGTTCCTCGAGGCCGAGGGACTGATCAGCCCGGAACGCACACCCTCGGGCTACCGCCGCTTCTCGATCGCCGATTGCGAGCGTCTGCGGTACGTGCTCACCGCGCAGCGCGATCAGTACCTTCCGCTCAAGGTGATCAAGGAGCAGCTCGAGGCGATCGACCGCGGCGCCGCCACGGTGGGATCGGTCGAGACCCGGATCACCCGGCCGCGTCCGCTGGCGGTGGCCCGCGGCGAGGTCTCGCCGGAGGATCTGCGCACCGATCGCGAGATCCGGGTGAGCCGCGAGGATCTGTGCACCCGTGCCGGGATCGACGCGGCCTTCCTCACCGAGCTGGTGGGGGCGGGCCTGCTCAAGCCGGGCCCGGCCGGTTTCTTCGACGAGGACGCGGTGCTGCTCGCTCGCACGGCGAAGGCGATGGCGGAGTTCGGCCTCGAGGTTCGGCACCTGCGGGCGTTCAAGCTCGCCGCCGACCGCGAGGCCGCGCTCGTCGCTCAGATCGCCGGCCCGATCGCGAAGGGCCGCGACGCCGGGGCACGGCAGCGCGCCGAGGAGATGGTGCGCGAACTGGCCGCACTGTCGTTGACATTGCACACCTGCCTGGTGAAAGCGGCGGTGCAAGGAGCCCTCGACCGTTAGGCGACGAATTCGTCGTCGAGTGCGACCACGGCCCTCCGCCAGGTGGTGACCTACGGCACCTGACGGATGCGCTGGAGGACACTAGAATTCCAGGCAGTACCTGTCGGGTGGTCCCACCACCGACGAGCAGCAGGACGGAGGCATCGCGATGAGCGAGATGCGGATAGTAGGGATTCGTATCGAACAGCCGCAGAACCAGCCTGTCCTCCTGCTGCGGGAGGTCGACGGCGATCGGTATCTGCCGATCTGGATCGGGCAGAACGAAGCGACCGCCATCGCCCTCGAACAGCAGGGGGTCGAACCGGCACGGCCGCTGACCCACGACCTGATCAAGAACCTCCTCGAGGCGTTCGGTCGCAACCTCCGCGAGGTGCGCATCGTCGACCTGCGCGAAGGGACGTTCTACGCGGATCTGGTCTTCGACGGAGGGATGCGTGTTTCCTGCCGGCCCTCCGACGGGGTCGCGGTGGCCTTGCGCATCGGCGCGCCGGTCCACGTCGAGGAACCGGTGCTCACCGAGGCAGGACTGGTCATGCCCGACGAACGGGAGGACGAGGTCGAGAAGTTCAAGGAGTTCCTCGACTCCGTCTCGCCCGACGATTTCAAGGCGACGGACGGCTGAGCGCCGTCCGTCGCACGGCGACGAGCGTTGGCGCGCGCATCGGCCGTGACGGTAGTAATGTCGAACGTTGCCTTCCGGTCGGCGTGTCGCAGCCCGACGCCCAACACCGGAGCGTACGCTGAGTTGATCCGCCAGGGATGACTCGGTGAGCCTGGGAGGGCTCGATGATCGGATGTGGTCGGGGGATCCACCAATCGATCGTTGCGAGGCAGAACTGGGCGCGCGAGAGGGAGTCAGTAGTGCGAGATCGGACGAAGGGACAGCCACTCGGCGTCGATTCCGGCGATCGCTCGAATCCGGCGCCGCGGACGAACGAGACCGACGAGATCCAACCGGGCCTGTTTCCGGACAACTCGGCGCCCGACGAGCTCGTCGGCTACCGCGTGCCCATCGCCTGCCAGATCGCAGGAATCAGCTACCGCCAGCTCGACTACTGGGCCCGCACGAATCTGGTCGTACCGTCCATCCGCGGGGCTGCCGGTTCCGGTAGCCAACGGCTGTACTCGTTCAAGGACATCCTCGTCCTCAAGATCGTCAAGCGCCTGCTCGACACCGGCGTCTCGCTGCAGAACATCCGCGTCGCCGTCGACCATCTCCGCAGCCGTGGGGTGGGCGACCTCGCGAAGATCACTCTTTTCTCCGACGGCACCACCGTCTACGAATGTACGTCGCCCGAAGAGGTCGTCGACCTGCTGCAGGGCGGGCAGGGCGTCTTCGGGATCGCGGTGAGCGGCGCGATGCGCGAGCTCACCGGCAGCATCGCCGATTTCCCCGCCGAACGCGCCGACGGCGGCGGCGTCGAGGAACGCCCCGAGGACGAACTGGCGTCGCGTCGCCGCGAACGCATCAACCGCCGCATCGGCTGACCACACCACTGATGTCGCATCGGCCGACCACATGACCGCTCCACTCCACCGCCGGCGGCACTTTCCGCACCTGCGGTATTTCGACCCCCGCGACGTGAACTAGACTCGAAGACGCGTCGCCATCACGCGGGAGAGACCCGGACACCGAGCCGGGCGCCGAAGGAGCAGCACCTCCCCGTCAATCTCTCAGGCAACCGGGACCGCGTGAGCTCCGACGTCTCTGGAAAGTGGCGGGAGCACCCGCCCGCCCACGGGGAAAGGCTCTGGCCGGCCGAATCTCTCAGGCGCTCGCTCCGCGAGCTCACGACAGAGGGGGAGGAACCACCTCGCGCGACCGCGCGCATGTGGACCTCGCCGACCAGCCCGGGAGCTGCGATGACAGATGCCGTCACCTCGAACTTCGCCGATCGCCACATCGGCCCCGACACCGCCGGCCTGAACCGGATCCTCGACGTCGTGGGAGTCGATTCCCTCGACGCCCTCGCCACCGCCGCGGTGCCGGCCGCCATCCTCGACGACCGTGCAGACAACGTGCCGACCGGCCTCGACGTCCTCGACGCGCCCCGCTCCGAGCACGACGTACTCGCCGAACTGAAGGCACTCGCGTCGCAGAACACCGTGGCGACGTCGATGATCGGCCACGGCTACTACGACACGCTCACGCCGCCCGTGCTGCTGCGCAACATCATCGAGAACCCCGCCTGGTACACGGCCTACACCCCCTACCAGCCGGAGATCAGCCAGGGACGCCTCGAGGCGCTGCTGAACTTCCAGACCATGGTCGCCGACCTGACCGGCATGGAGATCGCGAACTCGTCGATGCTCGACGAGGCCACCGCCGCTGCCGAGGCCATGACCCTGCTGCGCCGCGCGAACCGCAAGTCCAAGAGCCCGCGCCTGGTCGTCGACGTCGACCTGTTCGCGCAGACCGCCGCGGTGCTGGCGACCCGCGCCGAACCGCTCGGTATCGAGATCGTCACCGTCGACCTCGCTGCCGACGGACTTCCCGAGGGCGAGTTCTTCGGCGTGATCCTCCAGGTGCCCGGCGCTTCGGGCCGCATCATCGACGCCGCTCCGATCATCGCGGCGGCCCACGGCCGCGGCGCGCTCGTCGCTATCGGCGCCGACCTGCTGGCCATGACCTTGATCACCCCGCCCGGGGAGCAGGGTGCCGACGCGTGCTTCGGCACCACCCAGCGGTTCGGTGTGCCGATGGGCTTCGGCGGGCCGCACGCCGGCTACCTCGCCGTCGGTAGCGCCCACACCCGCACCCTGCCCGGACGCCTCGTCGGTGTCTCGGTGGACGCGGACGGCAACCCGGCCTACCGCCTCGCGTTGCAGACCCGTGAGCAGCACATCCGCCGTGAGAAGGCCACCAGCAACATCTGCACCGCCCAGGTGCTCCTCGCCGTGCTCGCGGCCATGTACGCCTCGTACCACGGCGCCGAAGGCCTCACCGGCATCGCCCGCCGCGTCGCCGGGCACGCCCGCCGCCTCGCCGACGGTCTGCGCGCCGGTGGCGTCGAGGTTGTCCACGATGAGTTCTTCGACACCGTCCTCGTGCGCGTCCCGGGGCGTGTCGACGCCGTGTTCGCCGCCGCCCTCGAGGCCGGCATCAACCTGCACCGGGTCGACGACGATCACGTGTCGATCTCGTGCGACGAGGCCACCACCGCGGCGCACGTCGACGCGGTCCTGCGCGCCTTCGGCGTCACCGCCGGGGACGCCGCCGAGGGAACGGCGCTGCCGCAGGCCCTTGCCCGCACCAGCGAGTTCCTGCAGCATGCGGCGTTCACCCGCTACCGCACCGAGACCGCGATGATGCGTTACCTGCGGCGCCTGTCCGACAAGGACCTCGCCCTCGACCGGACGATGATCCCGCTGGGCTCGTGCACGATGAAGCTCAACGCCGCCGCCGAGATGGAAGCCATCACCTGGCCCGAGTTCGCGGGTCTGCACCCCTTCGCTCCGGCGGATCAGACGGCGGGGATCCGCCGCCTCATCGCCGACCTCGAAGGCTGGCTCGCCGCGGTGACGGGGTACGACGCCGTGAGCCTGCAACCCAACGCCGGCAGCCAGGGCGAGTACGCGGGTCTGCTCGCGATCCGTCACTACCACCTCGATCGCGGCGACACCGATCGGGACATCTGCCTGATCCCGTCGAGCGCGCACGGCACCAATGCCGCATCCGCCGTGATGGCGGGCATGCGTGTCGAGGTCGTCGCGTGCCGCCCGAACGGGGATGTCGATCTCGACGACCTGCGCGCCAAGATCGCCGACCACGGTGCGCGCCTGGCCGCGATCATGATCACCTATCCGTCCACGCACGGTGTGTACGAGCACGACATCGCCGACATCTGCGGTGCCGTGCACGACGCCGGCGGTCAGGTGTACATCGACGGTGCCAACCTCAACGCTCTCGTGGGTCTGGCGCGGCCGGGCAAGTTCGGGGGCGATGTGAGCCACCTGAACCTGCACAAGACGTTCTGCATCCCGCACGGTGGCGGCGGTCCGGGTGTCGGCCCGATCGGCGTCCGTTCGCATCTGGCCCCGTACCTGCCGGGCCATCCGGCGGAGCCGGGACTCGGGGGAGCGGGACCGGTCTCGGCGGCGCCCTACGGATCGGCGTCGATCCTGCCGATCACCTGGGCGTACATCAAGATGATGGGTGCCGAGGGGCTGCGTCGCGCGTCGCTGACGGCGATCGCGTCGGCCAACTACATCGCGCGTCGTCTCGACGAGTACTTCCCGGTGCTGTACACGGGGGAGACCGGCATGGTCGCCCACGAGTGCATCCTCGATCTGCGTCCGCTGACGAAGGCGACGGGGGTGACGGTCGACGACGTCGCGAAGCGTCTGGCCGACTACGGCTTCCACGCGCCGACGATGAGCTTCCCGGTGGCCGGCACCCTCATGGTCGAGCCCACCGAGAGCGAGGACATCGCCGAACTCGACGCGTTCATCGACGCGATGATCTCGATCCGCGGTGAGATCGACCGGGTCGGGGCAGGGGAGTGGCCGGTGGACGACAATCCGCTGCGCGGCGCTCCGCACACCGCGGAATGCCTGGTGGGCGAGTGGAACCACCCGTATTCGCGGGAGATCGCGGTGTTCCCGATGGGGAAGAGCCGAGCCAAGGTTTGGCCGGCGGTGCGGCGTATCGACGGCGCACACGGCGACCGGAACCTGGTGTGCGCGTGCCCGCCCCTGGAGGCGTACAGCGGCTGATGCCGGGGATGGCCGACGGACACGTCCGTCGGCCATCATCATCGATGAGATAACTCCGAACGATACGGAAATCATAGAAAACCAGAATTGTCTCCCTGCCTACAACGAAACTGACCGAGCCACTAAGACAAGGCCGTCAGTTCGCGGCGGTCAGCTCGAGGACGGAGATCTCCGGTGGAGTGCCGACCCGCACGGGCGGTCCCCACGCGCCGGTGCCCTGGGACGTGTAGATCTGCGTGTCGCCGAAGCGGTCGAGTCCGGTGACGGTCGGGTTGGCCAGGGAGACGAACGGCCGCAGCGGCCACATCTGTCCGCCGTGGGTGTGCCCGGACAGTTGCAGGTCGACTCCGAGCTCGCGTGCCTCGTCGACGTGCCGCGGCTGGTGGGCGGCGAGGATCACCGGGGTACCGTCCGCGATGCCGGCGAGGGCGGCGGGCATGTCGGGGTGGTGCGGTTCGGGGGCGGTGTAGTCGTGGACGCCGGCGAGCGCGACGACGTCGCCGTCCCGCTCGAGGACGACATGGTCGTTCCGCAGGGTGCGTACACCGAGCGTCTCCCAGTGGTTCAGCCACGATTCGGCGTCGTCGGAGTAGTACTCGTGGTTGCCGCTGACGCCGTACACCCCGAGCGGGGCCTGCAGTTGCCGGAGCGGTTCGAGATCGGAGCCGACGAGTTCGACGGTGCCGTCGGCGAGGTCGCCGCCGAGCACGATCAGGTCGGGTTGCTCCTCGGCGACGAGGTCGACGACACCTTGCACGAAGTCGGCTCCGCGGGAGGGTCCGACGTGCAGGTCGGTGACGAGCGCGATGCGGGCACCGTCGAAGCCGGCAGGCAGGTCCTGCAGGGCGACGGGCACGGTGACGATCTGCGGCCGGTCGGCCTCGATCGTGCCGTATCCGACGGCGGCGACCGCGGCCACGACGAGCACGGCGGTCGCGATACGCAGCCCCCGTCGCGGGGTCTCGACGGTGCCGTCCTCGGTGATCGGCCGGGGTTGCCCGCGTCGGGCGAGGCGGGCGACGAACAACGCGACTCCGATGAGCAGGAGCCCGAGCATCAGGTACAGCACCACCGCCAACCAACTCCAGCCGAGGAACCCGATGGGGCGGGCCCAGGCAGGATCGAGCACCGTGCCCACCCCGGAGGCGCCGAGCGTGAGCACGAACAGGACGACGAGGACGAGATCGGCGGCGAGTGCGGCAGGTCGCGGCAGGCCGGGTGCCCGGACGAGTCGTCGATGCAGCAGGTAGGTGAGGAGGGCAAGGAAGACCCCCACGACGAGAAGTCGGAGCACGTCAGGACGTCAGCTTTCGGAGGAGGTCGGTGAGATCGGCGGGGTCGGTGGTGTCGACGACGGTGAGGCTGCCGTCGGTGGCTTCGGCGGCCTGTTCGAGGACGAGGTCGGCGCGGTCGCCGAGGACGACGACGTCGATCCGCACGGGGGTCTCGGGGGACGAGAGTTCATCGATCGCGGCGCGCAGGTCGCGGGCGGCTGCTTCGTCGGGGTCGTCGCTGTCGACGACGACGAGTACGGAGTTCGGTCGGCCCGGGTCGTAGTTGTCGACGGCGTCGCGGTAGGCGGCGGTGAGAGTGGCGTAGACGGGTTCGCGGTCGACGAGATCGATGTCGTCGAGGATCGAGGACATCGCCGCGCGCTTGGCTGCGGTGAGCCCGTCGCGGATAACGGCGACGCGGTGTCCCTCGGGGGTGTCGGCGAAGACGTACATGCCCATCACCGAGTTGATGGACGCGCGACGCATGGCCTCGCGTACGGCGCCTGCGGTCGCGGTGAGGCGGGTGCCGTCGCCGGCGGGGGTGCCCATGGAGGTGGAGGTGTCGACGACCATCGTGACCTTGCGCGGGGACACCGGGGCGAGACGCAGTGCGACGAGGACGTCGTCGACGGTGGGGTCGGCGGGGGCGAGGACGGTGTCGACGCGGGGCAGCGGAAGTTCCCCGGCGGGTTCGGGGACGGCGTCGGCGGTGCGGAAACCGTGGGCGGTGAGGATTCCGGCCTGCTCGGGGCGCCGCGCGTAGTCGGTGAACTCCGCGGCGGCGCGGGCGAGCGTCTCGTCGACCCAGGGGGCGTCGACGACGGCCGTGGGGAAGTCGACGACGGGCGCGACGCCGATCGGCAGGTGGCCGGTGAGGCCGCGGACCTGTCCATCTGTGAGGGCGCGGTGCAGTTGCTGTTCGATGACCGGCACGGCGTGGATCGGGGCCGCGGTGTCGGGGTGGGTGCCGAGCGCCGCGAGGGTGTCGGCGGTGGTACCGACAGCGCCGAGGGTGTCGGCGCCGAGGGCGAGGGTGCTCACGGCGGTGATGGCGGCGGGGGTGGCGGCCTGTTCGAGGGTGACCGGTCCGGCGCCGATGCCGGTGGTGGCGGCGGTGACGGCTTCGAGGGCGAGGGTGGTGGCGTGGGTCTGGGTGCCGGTGGGCAGGGCGAGGCCGAGGGTGCCCCAGATGTCGAGTCCGCTCTCGCGCATGGCGGCGGGGTCGTTCTGGAGTCGGGGCAGGTCCTGCCAGCGGACGGTGGCGGTGGTGAGGGCGCGGCCGAGGTCGGTGGGGACGGCGAGCACGACCGGGGAGGTGGCGAGGGATCGGGGGGTGCCGTCGATGGCGTCGGCGGCGCGGGCGCTCATACGGGTGTCGAGGGGTACCCACAGGGCGGGTTCGGGGCCGAGCGTCGGATCCCAGGCGTCGGTGCCGAGGGTGTCGGCGGCGGCGAGGCTGTCGACGGCGGTGATCTCGGCGGTGACGCAGTGGTCGCGGATGACGCGGACGCCGCCGTCGGTCCATTGTTCGGCGAGTTCGGTGAGGGCGGGGGCGATGAGGGGGTCGGCGGCGATGTGCAGGACGGTGTCGCCTTCGACGCAGGTTTCGGCGGCGGCGGTGGCCTGGTTGTCGATGTTGTCGCGGAGGCGGAACCAGCCGAGGACCGCGAGCAGGGAGAGTACTACGCCTAGGGTGACCACGATGACGCTGGTGCTGATTCCTCGTCGTCCGCTACCGCGATGTCGCCCGCTCACGTCGTGTCCGCCTCGTTTCGTTCGTCGATCCGATGGTCGAGTCTAGTGAGGGGCGGGATGAGATCCGGCTCCGCCGCGCGGTGCGGGGACGGGCAGGGCCCCGATCCGTGTGGATCGGGGCCCTGTGGTGTCGGTGTGCGGGTCAGGCGTACTTGGCCTTGTACTCGCGGCGACGGCGGTGCAGGATCGGCTCGGTGTAGCCGCTGGGCTGCGTGGTGCCTTCGAGGATGAGTTCCTTGGCGGCCTGGAAGGCGATGCTGTCGTCGAAGTTCGGGGCGAGCGGCCGGTAGCCGGGGTCGCCTTCGTTCTGCCGGTCGACGACGGGGGCCATGCGCTCGAGGGAGGCGACGACGTCGTCGGCGGTGACGACGTCGTGGCGGATCCAGTTGGCGAGGAGCTGGCTGGAGATGCGCAGGGTGGCGCGGTCCTCCATGAGCGCGACGTCGTGGATGTCGGGGACCTTGGAGCAGCCGACGCCCTGGTCGATCCAGCGCACGACGTAGCCGAGGATGGACTGGCAGTTGTTGTCGAGTTCTTCGCGCTTCTCCTCGGCGGACCAGTTGGGGTTCTCGGCGAGGGGAATGGTGAGGATGTCGTCCACGGTGGCGCGGCTCTTGCCCTGGAGCTCGTTCTGGACCGCGAAGACGTCGACCTCGTGGTAGTGGGTGGCGTGCAGGGTGGCTCCGGTGGGTGAGGGCACCCAGGCGGTGTTGGCGCCGGCCTTGGGCTGGCCGATCTTCTGCTCGACCATGTCGCGCATGAGGTCGGTCATGGCCCACATGCCCTTGCCGATCTGGGCCTTGCCCTGCAGGCCGCAGGCGAGGCCGGTGTCGACGTTCCAGTCCTCGTAGGCGGCGATCCAGCGCTGCTGCTTCATGGCGGCCTTGCGGACGACGGGTCCGGCCTCCATGGAGGTGTGGATCTCGTCGCCGGTGCGGTCGAGGAAGCCGGTGTTGATGAACACCACGCGGTCGGAGGCGGCCTTGATGCAGGCGGCGAGATTGACGGTGGTGCGTCGCTCCTCGTCCATGATGCCGACCTTGAGGGTGTTGGTGGGCAGGGAGAGGACCTCTTCGACGCGGCCGAACAGTTCGGTGGTGAAGGCGGATTCCTCGGGGCCGTGCTGCTTGGGCTTGACGATGTAGATCGAGCCGGTGCGGCTGTTGGCGAGCGGGCCGTGGTCCTCGTCGATGTGCAGACCGTGGATGGCGCACAGGCTGGTGATGAGCGCGTCGAGGATGCCTTCGGGGACCTCGTTGCCGTCGCGGTCGAGGATGGCGGGGTTGGTCATGAGGTGCCCGACGTTGCGGACGAACAGCAGGGAGCGGCCGTGCAGTTCGAGGTCGCTGCCGTCGAGGGCGGTGTAGACGCGGTTCGGGTTCAGCTTACGGGTGAGGGTCTTGCCGCCCTTGTCGAAGGACTCGGACAGGTCGCCGCGGTTGAGGCCGAGCCAGTTGCGGTAGCCGACGACCTTGTCGTCGGCGTCGACGGCGGCGACGGAGTCCTCGAAGTCCATGATGGTGGTGACGGCGGATTCGAGGACGACGTCCTTGACGCCGGCGGCGTCGGTGCTGCCGATGGGGGATTCGGGGTCGATCTGGATCTCGATGTGCAGACCGTGGTTGCGCAGCAGCACCGAGGAGGGGGTGGCCTTGTCGCCGAGGTAGCCGACGAGCTTGTCGGGCTGGGCGAGTCCGGTGACGGTGCCGCCCTCGAGGGTGACTTTCAGTTCGGTGCCGTCGATGCTGTAGCCGGTGGAGTCGGCGTGCGAGCCTTGCGCGAGGGGTGCGGCCTTGTCGAGGAAGTCGCGGGCCCAGGCGATGACCTTGTCGCCGCGGACCTTGTTGTAGCCGGTGCCCTTCTCGGCGCCGCCCTCTTCGGGGATGACGTCGGTGCCGTAGAGCGCGTCGTAGAGCGATCCCCACCGCGCGTTGGAAGCGTTGAGCGCGAAGCGGGCGTTGAGGACGGGCACGACGAGCTGCGGACCGGCGGTCTCGGCGATCTCGGTGTCCACGTTCTCGGTGCCGATGGTGAACGGTTCGGGGGTGGGGACGAGGTAGCCGATCTCTTCGAGGAAGGCCTTGTAGGCGACGGGGTCGTGGGGCTGTCCGGCGCGGTCGCGGTGCCAGCCGTCGATCTTGGCCTGGAGGTCGTCACGCTTGGCGAGCAGTGCCCGGTTCTTGGGGGCGAGGTCGTGGACGATCTTGTCGGTACCCGCCCAGAAGGTGTCCGCGTCGACCCCGCTGCCGGGGATGGCCTCGTTGTTGATGAAGTTGTAGAGAACCTGCGCGATCTGGAGTCCGCCGACCTGCACGCGTTCTGTCATCACCCTCACTCTTTCCGGTTGCTGTGCGGCCGGAAACGTCCCGGCCACACGGAATCGTCGATTATGTTACCCGCCGGTAGTAACGGACGCAGTGGTTCTGTGCGTCTGCAGGACGGTACATCGATTCACCAGCTCTTCTCTCAGAGCTGCGGCGCGACGGGTGAGCGCCGACTGCTCGCGGACGTACTGTGCGCGTCCTGCGGCAGTCTCGATCCTGATGGGCGAGTAGCCGTAGTCCTCGAGATCATACGGGCTCGCCCGCATGTCCAATTCACGGGCTGCGGACGCGTGTCGCAGGCACCGCACCGTCAGCTCCGAATCCGTCAGGGGCAGCAGCTTGTACGCCCACTTGTACAGATCCATGCCGGCGTGCAGACAGCCGGGTTGCTCGGTGCGTACCTGCTGGTCGCGGGTCAGTTCGGTGGCGTTGCGTGGGACGGCGTCGGGGGTGAAGAACCGGAACGCATCGTAATGGGTACATCGGAGCTGCATTGATTCCACCACTGTGTCGGTTCCGGTATGGCCGAGCCGCAACGGCACCGACGAGTGCCGCACCCCGTCGGCTCCCGCCCGGTACACCATCGCCCATTCGTGCAATCCGAAGCAGCCGAGCTGCGGCGGCCGGGAGGCCGTCGCGGTGAGCAGCCCCGCGACGAAGTCGACGGTGTCGGCGCGCCGGTCGAGCACCTCCCGGCCCACCCGCACCCCCGGCTGCCCGTCGACGGTGACCCGCTCGTAGCCCGGATGGTCGCGGTAGCCGCGCACCGCGGCCGCGCCGAGCAGCACGGTGCCGTAACCGGGATGCCAGCGCCGCAGCTGGCTCGGCCGCAGGCTGTAGTAGGTGAACAGGAAGTCGTGCACGGGATGGGTGCGGCCGGCGGCGCGTCGTTCGAGATGCCCGGCGAGCAGCTCGTCCACGGCGGCGTGATGGGCGTCGCGCCGCGCGGTCCACTCGTTCTCGGTGAGGATCGCCGGGCGGTCGGTCACGGACAGGGAGCGGGTCATGGTTCTCGTTCGGTCGATCGGGGTGCGGTGGTGCGGGGGCGGTTGCCCAGCGGATCCGCGACCCGGTGGGTGGCGTCGCGGACCGTTCCGACGAACTCTTCCACGAGGTCCTCGAGCGCGACGATGCCCCGCAGTGCTCCGGTGGTGTCGGCCACCCCGGCCAGATGCGCGTTGCTGCGGCGCAGCGCGGCGAGCGCCTCGTCGAGACCGTCGCCGATCCCGATGGTCGGCAGCTCCCGGATCACCGCGGCGGGGATGACGGTCTCGGGACCGGTGGACTGTTCCCGCACCAGATCGAGCACGTCCTTGATGTGCACATAGCCGGTGATCGTGCCGTCCGGACGGCGGGTGGGATACCGGGAGAAGCCGGTGGTGGTGACCGCGTGCTCGACGTCGCCGAGGGTCGGGCCCGCGCCGGTGTGCGGGACGGTGCGTACCCGAGCGAGCGGGATCATCACGTCGGCGACGGTGCGGTTGCCGGTGGCCAGGGCGCGGGTGAGGCGCTTGTGTTCCTCCTCGTCGAGCAGCCCCTCGGAGCGGGATTCGCCGATCATCTCCGTGAGCTCCACGGCGGAGACGGAGGTGTCGAGTTCGTCCTTCGGGTCGATGCGCGCCGCGCGGAGGGTGGCGTTGGCGCACAGGTTGTAGAAGGCGATGACCGGCCGGGCGGGTCGCATGAACAGCAGGTGGATCGGCACGAGCAGCATCGCGGCGCGTTCCGGGCCGGCGATGGCGATGTTCTTCGGCACCATCTCGCCGAGCAGGATGTGCAGCACCACCACGATCGTGAGCCCGATGGTGAACGCGATGGGGTGCAGCAGCGCGTCGGGCACCCCGGCCGCATGCAGCGGCACCTCGATCAGGTGCGCGATGGCCGGTTCGGCGACGCGGCCGAGCAGGATCGAGCAGATCGTGATGCCGAGCTGGGAGCCGGCGAGCATGAGCGAGAGGTGTTCGCCGGCGTGGATGACGGTGCGGGCCCGGGTCTTGCCCTGGGCGAGCAGCGTCTCGAGCCGGTCGCGGCGGACGGTGATGAGGGAGAACTCGGCGCCGACGAAGAAGGCGTTGCCGGCGAGCAGCAGAACGGCGAGGACGATTCCGAACCAGTCGCTCATCGCTGCGCACCCCCCTCGTCGGCGGCCGGGGCGTCGTCCCTGTCACCGTTGTCGCCGTCGGGGTTCTCGGGGTCGGGGGCGGCGCCGGGCACGAGCAGCACCCGGTCGATGCGGTGCCCGTCCATCTCGAGGATGCGCGCGTACCAGGTGAGGTCGCGTTCGCCGCCGCGCAGCGGCAGCTGGATCTCGTCGCCGACCTCGGGGATGCGGCCGAGTTCGGTGAGGATCAGCCCGGCGAGGGTTTCGTAGTCGCCGTCGGGGGCGTGATAACCGGTGAGCTGGGCCACCTCGTCGGTGCGCAGCAGACCCGTGCACGACCAGCCCTCCCCGTCGCGGTGGGCGTCGAGTTCGGTCTCGTCGTGTTCGTCGCGGACGTCGCCGACGATCTCCTCGACGAGGTCCTCCATGGTGATCAGTCCGGCGGTGCCCCCGTATTCGTCGACGACGAGCGCGACCTGCATGCCGTCCGAGCGCACCCGTTCCATGACGGTGTCGCCGTCGAGGCTGGTCGGCACGGTGGGCACGAGGCGGGCGAGGGCGCCGACGGCGGTGGTGCCGCGCGCCGGGCCGGGCACGGTGAACGCGTGCTTGACATGCACGACGCCGAGCGGGGCGTCGAGGTCGCCGTCGACGATCGGGAAGCGGGAGTAGCCGGTGCGGGCGGACAGTTCGATGAGGTCGAGGACGGTGGCGTTGCGGTCGAGGCTCTCGACGGTGCTGCGCGGGGTCATGAGGTCCTCGGCGGTGCGGTCCCCGAACTGCAGGGATCGGTAGACCAGGCGGGCGGTGTGCTCGTCGAGGGTGCCGCTGCGGGCCGAGGCGCGCACCAGCGAACCGAGCTCCTGCGGGGAACGCGCCGAGCGCAGTTCCTCGGCCGGTTCGATGCCGAAGCGCCGCACGATGTGGTTGGCGGCGCCGTTGAGTCCGAGGATCGCCCAGCGGAACAGCAGGGAGAACGCCAGTTGGAGACCGGCGGTGGCGCGGGCGGTGCCCATGGGCCGGGCGATGGCGATGTTCTTGGGGACCAGTTCGCCGAAGACCATGGAGAAGGACGTGGCGATGAGCAGCGCGAGGACCAGCGAGGCGGTCGAGGCGACGGAGGTGCTCAATCCGATCGCGTCGAACAGCGGGGTGAAGAACTGCGCGAGGATCGGTTCGGCGAGATAGCCGGTGATCAGTGTGGTGATGGTGATGCCGAGCTGGGCGCCGGACAGCTGGAACGACAGGGTGCGGTGCGCGTGCTGGACCTGCCGGGCGCGCCGGTCGCCGTCGTGGGCGTGCGCGTCGACGGCGCTGCGTTCGAGGGCGGTCAGGGAGAACTCGGCGGCGACGAACAGGGCGGTGCCTGCGGTGAGCGCCACGAAGCCGAGGAGCGCGACGATATCGAGCAGGACGGACATCAGAGGCGGTCCTGCCGGGCGGGGTGGTGGCCGGGGTGGTGCCCCGGCCCGATAGAGGATCCTTCCGGCCCGGAGTCGCACTCCGTGCAGGGGGAGGAGGTGTCGGGCGGTGGGGTGGCTGTGGGTGCCGCGGGCACCGGTGTCCTCTCGTCGGGTCCGGTCGCGGACGGTGTCCGCCTGCCGGAAGTGGTTTCGACGGGTACCGATTCTACTGAGGGTGGTTGCCGTGTGTTGCGGTGCCGGTGACGGCGCGGCGCCTACGGTGGGGATCGAGCAGGTGTCCCGGTGGAACGAAGGAGCGTGGATGAGCGGCGGCGAGGGTCCGGAACACGGTGGCGGCGAGCGGGTGCCGAGCCGGTGGGAGGAGATCGTGGCGGAGAATCCGGCGCATTCGTCGTGGTACGTCGAACGGTTCCGTGCGATGGTCGCCCGGGGGCAGGACACTGTCGGGGAGGCCCGGTTGATCGATGCGATGGTGCCGCGTGGGGCGCGGATCCTCGATGCCGGGTGCGGGCCGGGCCGGCTCGGCGGTTATCTGCATCGGGCCGGGCACAGTGTGGTCGGGGTGGATGTCGATCCGGTGCTGATCGCGGCGGCGGAGGAGGATCATCCGGGGCCGAGGTGGCTGGTGGGGGATCTGGCCGAGCTGGATCTGCCGGCCCGCGGTGTCGACGCCGATTTCGATGTGATCGTGTGCGCGGGGAATGTGATGACCTTCGTGGCGCCGTCGACCCGGGTGGCGGTGCTGCGCAATTTCGCGGCGCATCTGGCGCCGCAGGGCCGGGGGGTGATCGGTTTCGGGGCGGGCCGTGAGTATCCGTTCGAGGAGTTCTTCGCCGATGCGCAGCAGGCGGGTCTGGCGGTGCAGGTGCGGTTGTCGACCTGGGATCTGCGGCCGTTCAGCGATGACGCGGAGTTTCTGGTGGCGGTGCTGGGGCGGGCGTAGCCGCGGCGTCGGCGGGGGTGTCGGCGGCCTGGGCGCGGGAGAGCGCCACGGTGGTCACGAGCATCACGACGACGGCGGCGCTGACGAGGATCCGTCCGGGGCCGTCGGTGCGCAGGTGTTCGCCGAGCACGGTCATGCCGAGCACGATCGCGGCGAGCGGTTCGCCGACGGTCAGGGCGGGCAGCGATGCGGTGAGCGATCCGGCCTGGAAGGCGCGTTGCTGCAGGTAGATCGCGGTGGCGCCGGCGGCGACGAGTGTCCAGGTCTGCCACGAGCCGAGCAGTTGCGGGATGCCGTGTTCGGCGAGGTCGGTGACGTGTTTGGTGAACGCGCTGGTCACGCCGTAGAGGACGCCGGCGGCGATCCCGAACGACAGTGCCCGCCGTCGCGGGGAGAGCAGGGCGACGACGACTGCGGCGGCGGTGACGGCGAGCACCGTTCCGAGCGGCAGCGCCCAGCGGGCGGCGGCGGCATCTCCGGTGCCTTCGCTGGGGTTGCCGGCGAGCAGGAAGATCGCCAGCGCCGCGCACAGTGCGCCGGCGAGTAGCCAGGTGGTGCGGGTGACGCGGCGGCCGGTGGTGGCGGCGGCGAGCGGCAACGCGAACAGCAGTGACGCGACGAGCAGGGGTTGGACGAGCAGCACCGATCCGAAGACGAGCGCGATGACCTGCAGTACGTAGCTGCCGCCGTCGCCGAGGATGCCCGCCCACCAGCGGGGGCTGCGCAGCAGCGAGCCGACGAAGGAGTCGGTGTCGGGCACGGCAGCGGCCGAGGTCTGTTGCGCGACACTGCCGACCGCGATGAGCGCGGCGGCGGCGAGTGCGCACAGGACGGCGACTGCCGTGCCCGTCATCGGGTCAGGCCTGCACTTCGGAGCGGTCCCCGCTCCACAGGGTGTGGAACTTGCCGGGCTTGTCGGTGCGCTCGTAGGTGTGGGCACCGAAGAAGTCGCGCTGGCCCTGGGTGAGGGCGGCGGGCAGCCGGTCGGCGCGCAGCCCGTCGTAGTAGGACAGCGACGACGCGAAGGCCGGGACGGGGATGCCGAGTTGGGTGGCGGTGACCACGACGCGCCGCCAGCTGTCGATGCCGATCTCGATGGCGTCGCGGAAGTACGGTGCGAGGATCAGGCTGGGCAGGGCCGGGTCGGCGTCGTAGGCCTCTTTGATGCGGTTGAGGAACTGGGCGCGGATGATGCAGCCGCCGCGCCAGATCGTTGCGAGCGCGGCGCGGTCGACGTTCCAGCCGTATTCGGCGCTGCCGGCGGCGATCTGGTCGAAGCCCTGCGCGTAGGCGACGATCTTCGACGCGTACAGGGCGGCGCGGATGTCCTCGGTGAACTGCGCGGCGTCGGTGGGGGCGGCGCCGAGGTTGCCGGCGGCAAGGCCGCGGGCGGCGGCGCGCTGGTCGCGGGAGCCGGACAGGGCGCGGGCGAAGACGGCTTCGGCGATGCCGGTGACGGGGACGCCGAGGTCGAGGGCGGCTTTGACGGTCCAGCGGCCGGTGCCCTTCTGTTCGGCGGCGTCGACGATGACGTCGACGAGGGGTTTGCCGGTGGCGGCGTCGGTCTGGCGCAGCACCTCGGCGGTGATCTCGATGAGGTAGGACTCGAGGGTGCCGGTGTTCCAGTCGGCGAAGACGTCGGCGATCTGCCCGGCGTCGTAGCCGAGGGCGTCGCGCAGCAGGTGGTAGGCCTCGCCGATGAGCTGCATGTCGGCGTATTCGATGCCGTTGTGCACCATCTTCACGAAGTGGCCGGCGCCGTCGGGGCCGATGTGGGTGCAGCAGGGGGTGCCGTCGACCTGGGCCGCGATGGTTTCGAGCAGCGGGCCGAGCGCCTCGTACGATTCGGCGGGGCCGCCGGGCATGATGGACGGGCCGTTGAGGGCGCCTTCCTCGCCGCCGGAGATGCCGGCGCCGACGAAGTGCAGGCCGCGGGCGCGCAGAGCGGCTTCGCGGCGGATGGTGTCGGTGTAGAGGGCGTTGCCGCCGTCGATGATGATGTCGCCGGGTTCCATCGCGTCGGCGAGCTCGTTGATGACCGCGTCGGTGGCGTCGCCTGCCTTGACCATGATCAGGACGCGGCGCGGCTTTTCGAGGGCGGCGACGAATTCGTCGATGGTTTCGGTGCGGACGAAGGTGCCGTCGCTGCCGTGCTCGGCGAGCAGCGCGTCGGTCTTGGCGATGCTGCGGTTGTGGAGGGCGACGGTGTAGCCGTGGCGGGCGAAGTTGCGGGCGATGTTCGAGCCCATCACGGCCAGTCCGGTCACGCCGATCTGGGCCTGCGGTGTTTCGGTTCGTTCGACGGTCATGGTCTACAGCTTCCCCCGAAACGGGGGCCGATCGAAATCGGGGCGGGCCGAACGGTGCGGCGTGTCGCGGCTCAGAGGCCGAGCAGCAGGGACAGTTCGGTGAGCCAGGGCACCGCCACGGCGATGGTGGGTACGACGAGGATGGCGGCGGCGGCGGTGTAGGCGGCGGCGGAAATGCCGAGGTTGGGCCCCGGTCCGGTGAGGCGCTGCACGCGCAGCACGGTGCTCGGTCCGCCGACGGCGAGGGCGCCGGTGGGGGTGTGGGCGCCGGCGCAGGCGACGAGGGCGCGGGCCAGCGGTGCGGGGCCGGTCTTGCGGACGGCGGAGTCGTCGGCGAGCAGCTCGACGAGCAGTTTGACCGAGCCGAGCGCCGAGCCGGAGCGCACGACGCGGGGGAACGCTTCGTAGACGGCGGTGAACGCCTCGAGGATGAGGTCGTGGCGGGCGCGCAGGTGGGAGTGTTCGTGGCGCAGGATCGCGCGTAGTTCGTCGTCGCCGAGGTTGTCGAGGGTGCCTTCGCTGAGCACCACCCGGTGCCGCAGCCCGGGCAGGCAGTAGGCGATGGGGTCGGCGGTGTCGAGGATCCGCACGTGCGGGTGGTGGCGGACGGCGGCGCCGCTCTCGCGGCGGTCGAGCAGGTCGACGAGCATGCGGTGGCGGGAGCGGCGGCGGCGGGTGCGTACCGCGACGCGCAGCATGGAGAAGGTCAGGCGGGCACCGATGAACACGGTCAGGGCGAAGACGATGACGTAGGTCAGCCACAGGGGCAGACCGAGGGCGTCGATCTCTTCGAGGGGCCCGGTGGTGGGTCGGCCGTCGGCGCCGGGTGCGAGGAGGCGGGCGGCGATGGCCAGGCCGCAGGAGAACGCGGAGAGCACCGCCGCCAGGGCCACGGACTGCCACAGCACGAGGGCGGCCCGGGGGTTGCGGTGCGGCCAGGTGGCGCGGGCGAGCAGCCCCGGCACCGGACCGGCGAGGAGAAGCGCTGTGGTTCCGAAGAACAGCGCCGTGGTCGCGTTCATGACATCGAGTGTGTCAGCCGGCCCGCTCGGTGTCGTGGCCGGTGCTGTCGTCGCCGTGTTGCGCTTCGAGTTTCGCCAGCGCCGCGCGCAGGGCGGCGGCTTCGTCGGCGCCGACGCGGCCGACGAAGTGGACGAGGGCGGCGGCGCGGCCGGCGGTCTCGTCGGCTTGGTCGAGGGCGTCGACCATGAGGCTGGCGACGAGTTCGTCGCGGCCGTGCACCGGCAGGTAGCGGTGGGCGCGGTCGTCGCGTTGCTGGATGACGAGGTTCTTCTTGGCGAGGCGCTGCAGGACCGTCATGACGGTGGTGTACGCGAGGTTGCGTCGAGCCGAGAGGGCTTCGTGGACCTGCCGGACGGTCTGTGGTTCGGGGGTGGACCACAGGTGGTCCATCACTGCGCGTTCGAGTTCGCCGAGTGCTGCCATGGGTCGATTCTACGGATTTCTCCGACGAATGTGCGTACTACCCCTAGTCGTAGGTTCTGACCTGCGGTGGGACCATCGTCACCTCCGGTGGGGACCTCCGGCGGCGCCGTAGACGTGGCGGGTGCCGATGGGCACGATCAGCGGCCGGTCGGACACCGGATCGTCGATGACCGAGGCGTCGAGGTCGAACACCTCGCGCAGCAGTTCCACGGAGATCACCTCCGAGGGCACCCCGGAGGCGACGACGCGGCCGTCTTTCATCACCACGAGGTGGTCGCTGTAGCGCACGGCGAGGTTCAGGTCGTGCAGCACCATCACCACGGTGCGACCGAGTTCGCTGTGCAGCCGGTCGACGAGGTCGAGGACCTCCACCGAGTGCGCCAGGTCGAGATAGGTGGTCGGTTCGTCGAGCAGCAGGATGTCGGTGCCCTGTGCGAGCGCCATGGAGATCCAGGCGCGTTGCCGTTGCCCGCCGGACAGTTCGTCGATGGGCCGGTCGGCGAGGTCGGCGATGCCGGTACGTTCGAGGGCGATGGCGACCTCGTCCTCGTCGTCGGAGGACCACTGCCGGAACCACGACTGGTGCGGGTGCCGGCCGCGGGAGACCAGATCGGCGACGGTGAGCCCTTCGGGCGCGACGGGGGCCTGCGGCAGCATGCCGAGCACCCGGGCGACCTCGCGGGTGCGCATGGTGGTGATGTCGTGCCCGTCGAGCAGCACGGTGCCGGTGCGGGGCTTGAGCAGCCGGCTCAGCGCGCGCAGCAGGGTGGATTTGCCGCAGCCGTTAGGGCCGATGACGGTGGTGACGACCCCGGTGGGGATGGACAGGTCCAGGTCGTCGACGATGAGCCGTTCGCCGTAGCCGAGGCTGATGTGCTCGGCGACCAGTCGCGGCGCCGCGTGCTCGATCGGGCCGGGGGCCGGGACGGCAGGCAGATGGGTGTCGGTCATCGGGAGACCTTTCGGTTGGAACGCACCAGCAGGTACAGCAGGAAGGGGCCGCCGAGTGCGGAGGTGACCAGGCCGACGGGCAGCGGCACCGGCAGGATGGTGCGGGCGATGAGGTCGGCGGCGACGACGAACAGCGCCCCGGTCAGGGCGGAGGCGATGATCGGGCTGCCCGCCGAGCCGACGAGGCGCAGGGCGATCTGCGGGGCGGCGAGGGCGACGAAGCCGATGGGGCCGGCGGCGGCGGTGGCGACGGCGGCGAGCGCGCACGCCGCGACGAGCAGCAGCGCCTGCTGGGTCTGCAGCTTCACGCCGAGGGAGCGGGCGGTGTCGTCGCCGAGGCGCAGCGCCCCGACGGTGAAGGAGGCGGTCGCGGCCCAGCCGCCGACGAGCAGCAGCGCGATCGCGGCGGGCACCACCTGACTCCAGGAGACACCGTTGAGCGAGCCGGTCAGCCACACCTGGGCGCGGCTGACGTCGTTGATGTCGGCGGAGACGAGCATCCACTGGGTCAGGGCGATGAGCATGGCGTTGATGCCGATGCCGATGAGCACGAGCCGGAAGCCGTCGGCGCCGCGCCGCCAGGCCAGCAGATAGATGACCGTGGCGGTGAGCAGCGCGCCGAGCAGCGCCGACATCGGCAATCCGAGGGTGGCGAGCAGTCCGACGATGGAACCGCCGCTGGTGACGACGATCAGGGCCACGGCGGCAGCGGAGGCGCCGGCGGTGATGCCGAGGATGTCGGGGCTGGCCAGGGCGTTGCGGGACACCGATTGGGTGATGGCGCCGGAGACCGCGAGGGCGGCGCCGACGACCACGGCGGCGATCCCGCGCGGGAGGCGCAGGTCGAAGACGATGAACCGGTCGAGTCGTTCCCCGCCGCCGAGGAGCACCTCGACGACCTGTAGGGGGCTGAGCGGGTAGTCGCCGCGGCCGAGGGAGATCGACAGCAGCACCGCGGTGGCGACGACGATCAGCGCGCACACGATGACCATGCGGGCACGCCAGACGACGGAGACGGAGCCGAGCCGGAAGGCGGGCCGGCCCGGGACGCGGGTGGAGACCTGCGCGGGTGAGCGGCGCTTGTCCGTCGTCGGCTCGTTCGTGTCGAGGGACGGGGTGGGGGTGTCGTTCACAAGGCCACCAGCTTCCGGCGACGGACGAGGGCGATGAAGAAGGGGGCGCCGATGAGGGCGAGCACGATGCCGACCTGCAGTTCGCCGGGGCGCACCACGATGCGGCCGACGACGTCGGCGAGGACGAGCAGTGCCCCGCCGAGCAGCCCGGCATAGGGCACGAGCCAGCGGTAGTCGGGGCCGGTGACCGCGCGGGCGATGTGCGGGACGATCAATCCGACGAAGGCGATGGGTCCGCAGGCGGCGGTGGCGGCGCCGGTGAGCACGGTGATCGCGGCGATGCCGATCACCCGGGTGGTGACGACGTTGGTGCCGAGCGAGCGGGCGACGTCCTCGCCGAGGCTGAGCAGGTTCAGGGCCGGGGTGGAGGCGAGCGCGACGAGCAGTCCGACGACGATGAACGGCAACACCTGCCAGAAGACGTCCATGCCGCGGCCGGCGACGGAGCCGACCACCCAGAAGCGGTAGCCGTCGAGGCTGGTCTGGTCGAGCAGCACGATGGTCTGGATCATCGCCTGCAGGAAGAACGCCACCGCCGCGCCCGCCAACGCGAGACTGAGCGGACTCGAGCCGCCGTTGCCGATGGACGCGAATCCGAACACCACGATGCTGGCGAGCGCGGACCCGGCGAAGGCGAACCACAGATACTGCGCCGGGGTGGAGAGCCCGAACAGGTAGATCGACAGCACCACCAGGAAGGCGGCGCCGGCGTTGATGCCGAGCAGACCGGCGTCGGCGAGCGGGTTGCGGGTGTGCCCCTGGATCAGTGCGCCGGCGACGCCGAGCGCGGTGCCGACCAGCAGCGCGAGCAGGGTGCGGGGGATGCGCAGCGAATGCACGATCACGTCGGTTTCGGAGCCGTCGTTGACGACGAGGGCGTGGAAGACCTCCGCGAAGGTCATCGGGCGGGCGCCGACGGCGATGCTGGCGAGCGCGCCGAGCACCAGCAGTACGAGCAGCGCGGCCAGGCCGAGCAGGCGCCGGCGGCGCAGGGCGGCGACGTTGCCGTCGGTGGGGCGCGGGGTGAACTCGTCGTGGCGGGCGTGGCGTTCGGTGACGATCTCGGTGCCGCGGCGCAGCAGGGCACGGCGGGTGCCGGCCGGTCCGGTGGTGGCGCGGTCGCGCAGCACGAGCCCGGTCCACTGCAGGCCCAGACTTTGGCCGGTGCGGCCGGCGCGGTAGCCGTGGTTCCACCACAGCAGTCCGGCGGCGGCGGCCAGGGCGGCGCCGCCGAAGACGATGCGGTCGGTCTGGCCGCCGCCGTTGGCGTCGGCGAGGGTGTCGACGACGAGGGCGCCGATGAGCAGGGGGATGGCGAGGAGCGCGAGGTCGCACAGGACGGCGGCGATCCGGCGTCCCGGGCGGGGCGGGGCGGTCGGGTCGGCGTCCGGTGGGGCGTGGGGGGTGACGGTCACGGGCGCGGGGTGCTCCTCGGGAAGGCGGTGGTGCGGTTCGGGTCGTCGCGGATCGTGGGGAACGCGAAGGCCTTCGGAGTTAGGTTACGGAATCCTATGTGCCGACGGGAGTAGGGGATGGGGTTGCGCACACCACCCCCGGATGCAATGGTTAGGCTTACCTAATCAAGATTCACCGTCGATCAGGAGGTGTCGGATGACGACGCTGCTACTGCCGCCCACGGCGGCACCCGTCCGCCCGTTCGAGGACACGCGCGCTCGGCTGCGCGCACTCGCTGCGGGAGCCCCGCGCGTGTATGCGGTGGCCTGTATCGACGAAGAACCCCGCCGCCGCTGGTGGTTCCTCGGCGGCGGTGAACGCCAGCAGCGCATCGAGGCGCTCTACGACCGTGCCCTGCTCGACACCGAGGACCCGCGCATCGCCGTCGAGCAGGTCGCCGGCGCCCTCATCCACGCCGTGGTCGGCCGCGTCCTCGCCCCCTACGCCCTCGAGGGCCGCGTCTGGGATCCGGGTCTGGACAATCTGTGGCTGCACCAGGACAGCGACGGCTGCATCGACTGGGCCGGTCTCGCCGACGACACCCTGCGGGTGCTGCCCGAGGACCGCGCCGTCGGGGAACGCGACATGGTGGTGCTGCCGTGCGAGCAGGCGATGGCGGTGTGGACCGCGCACCGCGCCGCGACCGCTCTCGATGCCGTCCATCTCGCGCTGCGGTCCCTCGTCCCGCTCGACCGGAACCGCTTCTGGGCGATCGTCGGGCGCACCGTCGTCACCGGCGCCGCCCAGCTACCCGTGCTCGGTGGTGCCTCCCGCCGTACCGCCGCGCGCCGCGGTCAGGCATTGCTCGACGCCTTCGTCGCCGCCGGCTATCCCGTCCGAGGCCTTGCCGGATTAGGGCAGCCTTCCCTATAATCGAATCCGTTCCGACTGCCGGACCGCAGCGGAGTCCTGAGGGCTGCAGTGACTCCCGGTCCCTTCCCGCGGCGGGCCTCACATCCATGTGGGGCCCGCCGTCGTGTGTCCGGAGCACCCCGCGCCCGGCGTGCACGGCAATTCGGTCATGGACGACGCCGGTGCCCGCTTCACACGACGCCGGAGCGAACTCGGCCCCGACGCCACCCCCCGTGAGGCGATCCGCGCGGTCCTGACGGAACTGCTGCCCTCGACGAGCAACGACGCGAGGAGACCCCGGTGCTCGGCGCGTTCGGATGGTCCGCGATCACCGGCGAGGGCATCACCGCCGAGGACACCTTCGCGGCGCCGCGCGCCCTGGCGACCATCGTCGCCGACCAACTCCGGCGGACACGCACCGGCGAGGACGCCGGTGATCCGGAAGCGGGCGCCGATCTCGTCGTCATGGCAGCGGGGGGACTGGCGCAGGGCATGCTGCAGGGATACTCGACCTCACGGACGCCGCTCGACCTCGTCGAGCATCTTCTCGACCGTGTCCTGGGAAGCACCGAGAGATGACCACCCTGTGGATGATCGAAGACCTCGAACCGTGGCCCGACCCGCCTGCTCCCGGCCAGGTGTGTGAACCGACCACCTCCTGGATCACACCGGGCGCGAGCGACTGCATCCGCGAACTCGCGCGGCACGTGCCCGCCCGGGTCGAGCAGGTCACCGTCGACGATCGGGTCGAGCTGCTCGCCCATCTCGGTCACGGCTTCACCACTGTGCTGCCACCGCAGCTCGACACCCTCGGCGACGTCGTGCTCACGGGGCATCTGGTGTGGGACCGCTATCTGTGGATGCTGTACCGCATCCGACCGCACGGGCGCGCCCGGGTCGCCGAACGGCATCCGGTGATCCAACGAGCCAGGAGGATTCCGACCGCGGACGCGGGTTGGTACGGCGTCGAGTACGAGGGCCCGCGGACCGTGCACCGGTTCGGGCCGATCCCCGACGGCTACTCGATCGTCGCCTACGCGCTGCTGGTGACCCTGCAGTGACCACCCCGCTTGCCACGGTCGGAGGTGGGCCGGCCGAAAACCGCCATGTCCTACCATCGTTCGACGGCCACCTGTCCCGGCGGCCGGTCGAGACCACGCACGAACAAGGGAAGCCCGTATGAGCGACCAGTCCACCTCCGCCCCGGCCCAGCACGACGTGCAGGCGATCAACGCCGTCAACGACACCGGCTTCAACACTGCCCTCGGCCTCGAGTTCGTCGAACTCGGCCCCGATCTCGCGCGAGCCCGGTGGACGATCACCCCCACGCAGCACCAGCCCTACGGCATCGTGCACGGCGGGGTGTACTGCGCGGTGATCGAGACCGTCGCCAGCGTCGCCGGCGCCAACTGGTTGGGGGACAAGGGCAACGTCGTCGGGGTCAACAACAACACCGACTTCCTCCGCGCCACCCGCGAAGGGGTCCTCACCGCGACCGGCACCCCGGTCCACCGCGGCCGCACCCAGCAGGTGTGGCGGGTGGAGATCGTCGACGAGCAGGACCGTCTCGTCGCGCAGGGACAGGTGCGCCTGGCGAACATCACGAACGCGGACCGCATCGGGCACTGACCCTGTAGCCGGGCGGCTCCGGCCGGGACACCGCGCCCGGCCGGAGCGCCGACGGTCAGCCCGCAGCCTGCGTCCCGCCGCGGCCCTGCCCGGCCGGCGCCTGTGCGGAGCGGTCCCCGTCCTTCGTCGCGCTCTCGCCGTTCTGCGAGTCGCCGTCGGGTTCGTCCGCGCGCATGTGCTCGAGCGCGATCCGCGCGAACACCTGCTGCTCGGTCGCGGCCATCTCGTTGCGGCCGGTGGAGAAGAACGCCTGCGCCCACGACAACAGCGTCGACAGCTTCGACGAGAACCCCACCAGATACAGCAGGTGGATGAACAACCACGCCACCCAGCCGAGGAACCCGCTGATCTCGAGTTTGCCGACCTTCGCGACCGCACTGAACCGCGAGATGGTCGCCATGCTGCCCTTGTCGAAATACTTGAACGGTTCCCGATGGGTCGGGTCGGCGCCGTCGAGGGAGGCGATGATCTGCCGGGCCGCGTACTTGCCGCCCTGCATCGCCACCTGCGCCAGACCGGGCAGCTTGTTCAGCGACATCATGTCGCCGATGACGAACACGTTCGGATGCCCCGGCAATGTCAGATCCGGCAGCACCTCCACCCGCCCCGCCCGGTCGACCTGCGCCCCGGACTGCTCGGCGAGCTGCTTGCCGAGCGGACTGGCCGACACGCCCGCCGACCACACCTTGCACTGCGACTCGATGCGCCGCTGCGAACCGTCCTTCTCCTTGACGACGAGACCGTCGGCGTCGACATCGGTGACCATCGCGCCGAGCTGGATCTCCACCCCGAGCCGCTCGAGGGTGTTACGGGCCTTGCGGCTGAGTTTGCCGCCGTAGACCGGCAACACATCGGAGGCGCCGTCGAGCAGCACCACCCGCGCCTCGGTCGGATCGATGTTGCGGAAGGTGCCCTTGAGGGTGCGGCGTGAGAGCTCGGCGATCTGCCCGGCCAGCTCCACCCCGGTCGGACCGGCACCGACCACCACGAAGGTCAGCAACCGGGCGCGTTCGTCGTGATCGTGGGACAGTTCGGCCTGCTCGAACGCCCCGAGGATCCGGCCGCGCAGCTCGAGGGCGTCGTCGATGGTCTTCATGCCCGGCGCGAACTCGGCGAACTGGTCGTTGCCGAAGTAGGACTGGCCGGCGCCGGCGGCGACGATGAGACTGTCGAAGGGCGTGGTGGTGTAGCGCTCGAGGAACCGGGAGGTCACCGTCCGGTTCTCCAGGTCGATCCTCTCGACGTCCCCGAGCAGCACCTGCGCGTTCTTCTGTTTGCGCAGCACCATGCGGGTCGCGGGGGCGATGTCGCCGACCGACAGGATGCCCGTGGCCACCTGGTACAGCAACGGCTGGAACAAGTGATGGGTGGTGCGCGCCACGAGCGTGACGTCCACATCGGCACGAGCCAGGGCCTGGGTCCCGAACAGCCCACCGAAACCGGATCCGATCACGACCACACGATGACGGCGGGGTTCGGTCTGCTCGACGCTCATGGATGCTCCTTCACGTTGCCGGATGGATCTTGTCCCCAGTCTTGCAGTTGCCGCGCCCGCCCACAGCGCAACCGACGAGCTAGCCCGGCCCGTCGCCGAGCGACCCGAGCAGCCCGTAGACGGGGTTGTGCCGGGCGGCGTGCCGCACCGCATCGTTGGTCGCCGAGGTGTACACCTGCACGGTCTGCAACGACCGGTGCCCGAGCAGCTGCTGCAACTCGACCATCGTTGCGCCGCTGTCGGCCAGGCTCGTCGCGAAGGTGTGCCGCAGCGCGTGGGCGAGCGCACCGCGTTTGCGTTCGGACTCGATACCCGCGCGGCGGTAGATGCGCCGCACCCGGTACTGCAGGGTGCCGCGGGTGATGCGTTTGCCGTCCGCGCCGACGAACAGCGGGTCGGCCGGGTCGTGCCGCTCCCACACGGGCAACTCGTCGCGGTCGCGGGTGCGGCGCCGCGCGGCGGGGAAGCGGGCGTAGCGTTCCTCAAGATAGGCGGTGACGATCGCCGTCCAGCTGTCTTCGAGGGGGATCTCCCGTTCGATCGCGCCCTTGCCGAGCACCCGCAGCACCGGTGCCCGGCAGCCACCGAGGATGCTGCCCACATCGAGCCGGATCAACTCGTCGGAGCGGATCCCGGTGAGCAGCAGGGTCGCGATGAGCGCGAGATCGCGTTGCGGCCAGTCCCGCGCCGACTCCGCGGGGCGTTGCGCCTCCATCGTGACGGTGTCGACGAGTTGGTTGATCGCGGTGGGGGAGAACGCTTTCGGGGTGTGCTGTGGTTTCTTGGGCTGCGCGATCGAAGCCATCGGGTTGCCTTCCGACACCCCTTCGGAGACGAGGAAGTTGCAGAAGTTGTTCCACACCGACCAGGCGCGGCGCACCGACGCCGGTTGCCGTTCGGCGGCGAACGCCGCGAATGCCGACCGCAGCCCGCGTACCGTCACGTCCCCGAGCGTCAACGCGTCCTCCGGCACGGCGGCAGTCGCCGCGAGATGCGCGCGCACCGCGTGCAGGTCGAGCCGGTAGGCCTTGATGGTGTGCGGAGACCGTTTCGCGGTCTGCAAGGTCTCCAGATACGACCCGATCCAGTCCGACAATCCCGGCTCGGTCGCGCTGCCCACCACGATGCCCCTCCCGTGAAGATCCGCTCGTACAGATGTGCGAGTCCAGTGTGACAGCAGGGACCGACGGGACAGCAGGGACCGCGTCCGGATTCGGGGAGACCGGCGCCGGGTACGCGATGGACAACCGACCGTTCGTGGAGAGGAGCACCCCATGCCCGCAGGCGATGTCGAGACGTTCCACCAGGACGGATCCTGGCACAACCGCATCGAGGGCTCGAGCGACCTGCTCGGCACCTATCCCACCCGCGAGGAGGCGCGCCGCCGCAAGGTCGAACACCTCGTCCACAACCTCGACGGGACGATCGGCGAACGCAACACCTACGGTCACGACCCGCGCGACATCCCGGGCTGATCGACCCCGAACCGACCGTCGCCGGGGCGATCGATACCGAGGAGGTCAGTCGCGGCGCCGCTTGGCGCGCGCGGCGAACTCGTCGAGCACCCGCACCACATCCTTGGCCTGCCAGATGCGATTGCGGCGCCCCTCGGTGATCTGCGTGAGGATCCCCGCGTCCACCAGCCGATCGATGGCGATCTGCGCGTTGGCGCCGGTCACCGACAAGGCCGCGGCGGCCGACCGGTTGTCGATCACCGGCTGGCGCAGCAGTACGTCCGAGAGCCGGTGCACTGCCGAATCCCGCCGCGCCGTCACCCGGGACCGCCACAGCTCGCGTACCGCCTCGAGATCGGCGACGAGCGTGCGGCCGTTGGCGACCGCCGCGAACGACGCGTCGACGATCGAGTGCACGATCGGCCCGATGTCCCCGGCGCGGTAGGCGCCGAGCGCATCGAAGTACTCCCCGGTGTTGTGCAACAGGCCCGCCGAGACCGGCACCGCGACACTGCGGGTGAGCTGCCCGCCGCGCAACATCGCCTGGATCAGCGCGCGACCCACCCGGCCGTTGCCGTCCGGGAACGGGTGGATGGTCTCGAACTGCGCGTGCGCGACCGCGATCTGCGCGACCACCGGCAGATCCACCCGGTGGGCGAAGGCCACCAGATCGTCGATCAGCTCGGGCACCCGCGCGTGGTGCGGGGGCACGAACTGCGCGGTGTGCGGGCCCAGGCTGCCCCCGCCGATCCACACCTGCTGGGTGCGCCACCGTCCCGCGATGGTCGGATCGTCGTACTCGAGCAGCGCGTGGTGCATCCGCAGGATCGCGGCGGCGTCGATCGCATCGGACAGCTCGAGCGCCGCGCGCATCGCCCGCACGTTGCCGACGATCAGGCGAGCGTTGCGGGAGGCGTGTTCGCCGAGTTCGGCGAGCGCGATCTGCCGCGCCCCGCTGGAGAGGTTCTCGATCTCCGAACTCGACGCGCTCTCGGTGCGCAGCAGGATGGAGGCGAACGGGGCGGTGATGTGCCCGACCTCGACATCGAAGCGGGTCAGTTCCGTCGCGGCTTCCTCGGTGAGGGCCTGCAGTTCGCCGTCGAGCGGGAGGGGCCGGTGGGCGATGAGCGGGGGGACCGCGGCGCGGTAGGGGCCGGTGGTCAGGCGTTTCTCCCGCCGCGAGCCGTAGGCATCGCTGCTCACCCACGGGTGCTGTTCGTAGGTGACCTCGGGCCAGCCGGACGCGACGTCAACCGATGCCATCCCCGGAACATACCATCGGATAGTCGATTATCCGATGGTATGGATCGGGGGTGGGTTCGGTTCCGGCCGTTGTGCACGGCCGGAACCGGAGGTTTGGGCCACAGGTGGTTCGGACGTAGGGTGCTGGGCCATGGCATTACCGACCTTCGACATCGACACGCCCATGGCCTATCACGTTGCGCAGCACAACATCCTGCAGAGACTCGATGCCGGCGACGACGCCGGGACGGTGCGGGAGGAATGGCGGCAGGCCATCGAGCGCATCATCGACAACCATCTCGCCGGCAACGACGCGCTGAGCTTCGTGACCGCTCCCGCGCTCGGCCCGGTCGACTGACGCACCGCTCGGTACACCCCGCCTCGCGGACCGGCACGGCCCGCGGAGCGGGGACGCCGCGCTTGCGCCCCGTTACACGACGGTGTCGAACAACTGGCCGACCCCGTAGGTCACCACCATCGCGAGCGCACCACCGAACACCACCCGCACCACCGCCCGGCCCCGCCGGGCGCGGCCGAGCCACGCACTGATCGATCCCGTCGCCGCCAGCGCACACAACACCGCCACGAACGTCACCGGGATACGCACCGTGTCGGGCGCCGCGACCACCATCAGCAGCGGCACCAGCGCCCCCAGGGTGAACGACACGGCCGACGACAACGCCGCCACCCACGGATTCGCGAGTTCGGTCGGGTCGATCCCCAACTCCACTTCGGCGTGCGCGGCCAGCGGGTCCCGCGCCGTCAACTCCTCCGCCGCGGCACGCGCCGTGACCGCCGACAAGCCCTTCCCCTCGAGCAGCGCGGCCAGTTCGGCGAGTTCGGCCTCCGGCATGGCGGCGAGTTCGCGACGTTCCGTGTACAGCGCCGCGCGCTCGGTGTCGCGTTGGGCGCTCACCGACACGTATTCGCCCAGCGCCATCGACACCGCCCCCGCGGCCAGCCCGGCCGCACCGGCGGTGAGGATCGCCGACTCGTTCGCCGTCGCGGCCGCGACACCGACGACCAGTCCCGCGGTCGAGACGATGCCGTCGTTCGCGCCGAGCACACCCGCCCGCAGCCAGTTGAGTTTGCTCGCCAACCCGGCGGTGTGCGGTTCGCGGTCCTCGTGCGGCCTGCGGGAATCGTTCGGGGACGACGGATCCGGACGTGACATGTCATGAAGCTACACCGGCGGTCGGCGGCGTGGGGGGATCCCCACGGCGGAGAACCGGCGCGCCTCCGCGGCGGCGACCGCCCATTCCGGATCCCCGGGCAGCGCACCCATCGGGTCCCGCTGCGCGCACGGCACACTCGTATCGACCGGCAGCACCGCGCGTTGCACCGCCCGCGCGACCCCCATCGGCCGATGAGCGGCCGGGACCAGGCGGCCGATCCACCGGCGGTCCCGCGCCGTCATGTCGTGTCGCAGGCTCTCCATCAGCGCCGCCACGGTTCCCGACGGCACCTCCGTCAGCCACGAGCCGATCCGGCCGATCACCGCGCCCGGCAATCCGGCGACGGTGACCTGGGCGCGCGGCATGCCCGTGATCTGCCCGTAGAGGCGGAGCAACTCGGGATAGCGCAGCGACTGCCCGCACCCCACGTCGAACGAGTCCGTGGGGGTGTCGGCGACGGCCGCCCCGAGCACCGCGGCGACCAGGTCGACGACCGCGATCGGCTCGACCCGCGAGTCCATCCAATCCGGTACCACGGTGACGGGTAGGCGCCCCGCGAGTTGGCCGAGCACCTCGAAGCTCGTCGACCCGGAGCCGAGCACCATCCCGGCTCGCAGCGTGATCACCGTGCGGCGGGAGCGGGACAGTTCCTGCTCGACCTCCCAACGCGAGAGCAGATGCTCGGACAGCGCGTCCGGCGCACACTCGGGGACGAACCCGGAGACGTATACGACACGCGTCACCGGAGAGGCATCGACCGCGTGCCGGACGGTGCGGGCCGCTGCCAGGTCGAGGTCCCGGAAGTGCGCCGAGCGCATCCCGTGCACGAGATAGACCACGACGTCGACATCGTCGAACGCCGGTGGGAGAGTGTGCGCGGCGGTGACGTCCACTCGCGCGGTCTCGACCTGGTCGTGCCACCAGAAGCGTCGCAAGGCCGTCGGGTTCCGAGCGGCGGCGCGCACGGTGCAGCCGATAGCGAGGAAGGCGGGGACGACCCGGCTGCCGACGTAGCCGGAGGCACCGATCACGAGAACTCTCATGCGCTGTCCCGTCCCTTGTCGCCTTCGGGAGGGATGCACGCGCGGGACCGTCGCGAAACATCAGGAGTGGTTCCCATCACCGGAAATAGTGTTACCGTTGGTCACAAATACAGTGGCCGGTATCGAAGGAGGCCTCCCATGTCGATGCTGCGCGGCAGCCCACTCCGACATCGGATCCTGTTCGTCCTCGCCGTCCCCCTCGGCGCCGGACTGCTGTCCGCCCTCGGACATCTCGTCCAGCGCCGCCACGGCCGGCCCACCTCCGTCTCCGAATCCCTCTTCGCCATCGCCAGCAGCCTGCGCCGCCGCACGCTGTTCACCCGCCCCACCGGCGGCCACCCACAGGCCCCCGAGACGCCCGGACAACCATGACCACAGGACAACCATGACCACCCACACCGTCCCCAACGGGCCTATCCGACTCCACGCCGTCGAAGAAGGCAACCCGCACGGACCGACCCTCGTCCTCGTCCACGGCTGGCCCGACACCCACGCCCTGTGGGACCGCGTCGTACCCCTGCTCGCCGACGACTTCCGCATCCTGCGCTACGACAACCGCGGCGCCGGCGCCTCCACCGTCCCCCGCGCGGTGGCGCACTACCGGCTCGAGCACCTCGCCGCCGACCTGCACGCCGTCATCGACGCCCTCGCCCCGAACGACCCGGTCCACCTACTCGGCCACGATTGGGGCGCGGTGCTGTGCTGGGAAGCGGTGTGCGAACCCGACGCCGGCGAGCGCATCGCCTCCTACACCTCGATCTCCGGCCCCAACCTCGACCATCTCGGCCTGTGGATGCGCCGCCGTCTCCGGCGCAAACGCCCACTCGGCCCCGCCGAACAGGCTCTCGCCTCCGCCTACACCCTCGCCTTCCAGATCCCCGGTCTGCCGAATCCGGTGCTGCGCGGCCCGCTCGCCCGCCACTGGCCGGCCTTCGTCGGGTTCTTCGACCGCACCGACCCCGCCGCGATCGCCCCCGTCGCCCCGACCCTCGCCGACGACATGGTGCACGGACTGTCCCTGTACCGGGCGAACATCCGCACGCGGCTCGCCCGACCCCGCGAGCGGCACACCGACGTCCCGGTCCAGCTGATCCAGAACCTGCGCGACCGAGCCGTACGCCCCGTCGGCTACGAGGACACCCCCCGCTGGGTCACCGACCTGCGCATCCACCCACTCGACGCCGGGCACTGGTCGCCGCGCTCCCACCCCCGCAACATCGCCGACGCCACCGCCCGATTCGTGCAGCAGATCGAAGCCGCGCGCACCTGACCGCATGACCTCAGCCGGACGACTCCGCGCGCGGCGCCGACTCCACCGGCGCATCGTCGCCGTGCACCGATAGCCGCCGCGGACCCGGACCCTGCTGCCCGAGCACGTCACCGGGATTCGCGAGCGGACACGACGCCAAACTCAGGCACCCGCAGCCGATGCAATCGGTGAAACTGTCGCGCAACGCGGTGAGATCCTCGATGCGGCGGGTCAGCCGGTCGTGCCACGCCCGCGACAGTCGCGCCCAGTCCTCCGTCGTCGGCACACGACTGTCCGGCAACGAATCGAACGCATCCTTGATCTCCTCCAGGGACACCCCCACACCCTGCGCGACCTTGATGAACGCCACCTTGCGCAGCGTGTCGCGACGATAACGCCGCTGATTGCCCGAGGTGCGGCGACTGGTGATCAGACCACGCGACTCGTAGTAGTGCAGCGCCGAGACCGCCACCCCGGAACGGTCCGCCAACTGCCCGGGTGTCAGCCATATCGCAGGGTTCATCGGCCCCCTCCTCGCCCCGCAGACATCGTGATCGAGTTGTGCTGCACAGTACCGGCCACCGAAGACACCGGGCACCCGGGTCGCGTGAGCGCCCGGGGTCAGAACGACGGCGGCCCGAACTCGGCAGCGACCTCCGGCGCATCCATCCGCAACATGTCGTACGCGGTGTGCGCCCACCTCCGCACCGACTTCGGGTACGGCCGCTCGAACCGCTCGCAGACCCGCGCCGTCGCCAACGCCGCCTCGAACCGCCACTTACGGGAACCGCTCACGAACGTCCGGGCCTGGAACAGATAACTCGATGCGGGGATCGTCACGTCGACCACCGTAGAACCTCCGACCGGCACAGCGGGGGAGCGGCACCCCGCGCGCCACGCCGATCCCACCCGTCCCGACCACATTCCTAAGGGAGTGTTAGGAACCACCACAGACCCTTCCGCAACCACTGTGACCCGAACCACTGTGGGGAGCGCACAGATCCACGCAGCGAAAGGAGTCCCGGGTGAGCACCACCTCGACGGGCGAACGCCGAGTCATCGGCAACGTGTTGAAAGGCTCGGTCGGCAACCTGATCGAGTGGTACGACTGGTACGTCTACGCCGCGTTCAGCGTCTACTTCGCGAAGGAATTCTTCCCCGAAGGCGACCCCACCGCCCAACTGCTGTCCACCGCAGCGATCTTCGCCGTGGGATTCCTCATGCGACCGATCGGCGGCTGGATCATGGGCCGCTACGCCGACCGGCGCGGACGGCGCTCGGCGCTGACCCTGTCGGTCACCGTCATGGCCGTCGGCTCCCTCATCATCGCCGTCACCCCGGACTACGCGACCATCGGACTCGCCGCACCCCTTCTTCTCGTCCTCGCCCGCATGATGCAGGGACTGTCCGTCGGTGGTGAATACGCCACCAGCGCCACCTATCTCGCCGAGGTCGCCTCACCCGGACGCCGCGGGTTCTACTCGAGCTTCCAGTACGTCACCCTCGTCGCCGGACAGCTCATCGCCCTCGGCGTCCAGATCGTCCTGCAGCTCACCCTCTCCGCCGAGGCCATGCAGGCGTGGGGCTGGCGCATCCCGTTCGTCATCGGCGCCGTCGCCGCCGTCGCCGTGATGTGGCTGCGCCGCACCATGGACGAATCCGAAGCGTTCACCGAGGAAGTCGCGGCCAAGAGCGCCACCGACCGGCCGGAGAGCACGCCCGAGCAGGGCGGCATCCGGATGCTGCTGCAGTACCCCCGCGAATGCCTACTGGTGTGCGCGCTGACCCTCGGCGGCTGCGTGGCGTTCTACACCTACACCACCTACATGCAGAAATACATGATCAACACCTCCGGCATCTCCAAGGACACCGTCGCCTGGATCAACTTCGCCGCCCTGCTGGTGTTCATCGTCCTGCAACCCATCGGCGGGGCCCTGTCGGACCGCATCGGCCGCCGCAAACTGCTCATCTTCTTCGGGGTCGGCGGCACCGTGCTCACCGTCCCGTTGATGACGATCCTCGGCAGCACCACGAACCCGCTGATCGCGTTCGGGTTGATGATGCTCGGCCTGACCGTCGTCACCGGCTACACCTCGGTCAACGCCATCGTGAAGACCGAACTGTTCCCCACCAAGGTCCGCGCGCTCGGCGTCGGCCTGCCCTACGCGCTGACCCTGGCGATCTTCGGCGGCACCGTCGAAACCGTCGCACTCGCGCTCAAGCGCGCCGGCCACGAATCGCTATTCTTCTACTACGTGACCGGCTGCATCGCCGTCTCGCTCGTCGTGTACTTCTTCATGCGGGAGACCTCCGACGGCTCACCCCTGGACCGCACGAGCACCGACCGCACGAGCACCCACACCGACACCCCCGACGAGCACGCCGACCTGGCCACCTCGCGACACTGACCGAAAGGGACCCACGTGCAGATCGCGGTGGTCGAGGACGACGACGGCGTCGGCGACGCCCTCGTCGAAGCCCTCACCTCCCACGGCCACCGGCCGATCCGCATGCGGCGCGGCGCCGACCTGCTCCTCGGACACCGCGACCTCGACGTCGTCATCCTCGACCTCGGCCTGCCCGACGCCGACGGCCTGCAGGTGCTCCGGCAACTGCGGGCCGTCAACGACGTCCCCGTCGTGATCCTCACCGCGCGCGGCGACGAACGCTCGGTGGTACGCGGCCTGCGCGGCGGCGCCGACGACTACCTCGTCAAACCGGCCCGCCTGGCCGAACTGCTCGCCCGCGTGGACGTCGTCACCCAACGGCGCCGCGCGCTGTCCGAGTCCTCCCGCATCGTCCGCGCCGGCGACGTCGTCGTCGACCTCGACGCCCGCGAAGTGGAGGTGGGCGGCGAACCGGTCACCCTCACCCCGAAGGAATTCGACCTGCTCGCCGTCCTCGTCGCCCGCTCCGGCGCCGCGGTCAGCCGCCAACAACTCATGGACGCCGTGTGGGGCGACGCCTATGTGGCGATCTCCCGGTCGCTCGACGTGCACATGACCGGGCTGCGCGCCAAACTCGCCCGCCCCGGACTCATCTCCACCATCCGCGGCTACGGCTACCGGTGGGGCGGCTGACATGCAGCGACGCGTCCTGGCGGTGCTGCTCGTCTTCGCGACCGTCGCCGTCGTCGCCTTCGCCGTACCGCTCGCTCTCGCCACCAGCGCCGGCCGCACCGCCGTCCTGGGAGCGAACCGGGAAGCCGACGCCCACCACTTCGCCACCCTCGCCGTCCAGATGCGCGCCCCCGGCAGCACCGCCCTGCTCGACGAGGAGGTCACCCGCTACCACCGGCTCTACGACGAAGGCGTGCTGATCGTCGACGCGCGCGGCGCACCCCGCGCGAGCGCGGGCCTGACCCCGACCGACCCCGGTGTGCCGGAGGCGATCACCGCCGGTCTGCGCAACCAGAAACAGGGCATCGGCGGTCCGCTGACCCCGTGGTCCCCGCACCGGGTACTGCTCGCCGTGCCGGTGGGTACCGGCGCCCAGGTCGAAGGAGCCGTCGTCGTCGACGTGTCCACCGACGCCGCCCGCCGCGACGTCCGCACCTCGTGGCTGCTCATCGTCACCGGCGCAGCGGCGGCGCTCGTGCTCGTCACGATCCTCGCGACCGCACTGTCGCGGTGGACGGTCCGTCCGCTCACCGCGCTCACCGCGCGGGTCGCGGCGCTCACCGACAGTGTCCCGGCGTTGCATCCACGCTCCCGGACCGGGGACACCACCGTCTCGGTCCGGTATCACGGCCCACCGGAGGTCCGGGAACTCACGCAGGCCTTCGACACCATGTCCGAGGCCGTCCGCACGTCCACCCGCGCCCAGAAGCAACTCATCGCCGACACCGCGCACCAACTCCGGAACCCGCTCGCCGCCCTGCACATCCGGCTCGACTCCCTCGAACCGCACGTCGCCGCCGCCGGTGCGGAGACCTATCGGCGCACGGCCGTCGAAGTCGACCGGCTCGGCGGCATCCTCGACGGCCTGCTCGCCCTCGCCACCGCCGAATCACCTACCGACACAGCGGGCACCGAAGGGCACGACGGGTGCGATGTCGGTGCCGTCGTCGCCGACCGCGTGGACGCCTGGTCCGAGGCCCTGGCCGAGGCCGGCATGACCGTCACCGTGGACGAACCGACCGGGCAGCGCCTGCACGCCTGTTTCTCCGCCGACCATCTCGCCCAGGTGCTCGATGTGCTGCTCAGCAACGCGAGCAAGTACGCCCGCGCGGCCACCGGGGTCCGCATCACCACCCGGCACCACGGCGGGACCATCCGGATCCGCGTCGAGGACGACGGCGCCGGAGTCGCACCCGATGAGCTCGGCGCCCTCACCTCCCGGTTCTTCCGCGGGTCCGGAGCCGACGGGCCCGGCACCGGCCTCGGGCTGTCCATCGCGGTCGCGCTCGTCGACAGCGGCGGCGGCACCCTCGACCTCGCCGCCGCCGACCCGCACGGACTGGCCGTCACCCTGACCCTGCCCGCCGACTCCCGCGCGGAGGCATCATGATCACCCGCCGCGATCTCCTGCGGTCCGTCGCGCTGCTGGCGGTGGGCGGAGCCGCCGCCGGCTGCACGCGCACCGGAGAGCGTGAGGAACTGATCCTGGCGGCAGGGGAGGAGGGTGGGTTCTTCTGGGAGTTCGCCGAACTCACCGCGGCCGCCGCCGACCGGGCGGGCCTGCCCATCGCGATAGTGCCGGAACGCACCCCGGGGTCGGTCACCAATCTCGCCGCGCTGACGGCGGGGAATGCGGAGCTGGCGTTGACCCTCACCGATGTCGCGGTGCGTGCCCACGACGAGGGCGCGCGGTTCACGGCGATCGGACGGGTCTACGAGAACTACATGCAGTTGGCCGTGCGTGCGGACTCACCGATCCGGAAGATCGCCCAGTTGCGGGGCGCACGGATCAGCCTCGGCGCTCCCGGATCGGGTGCCGAATTCACCGGCGAACGCATCCTCGCCGTCGCCGGGCTCGCCGAGCCGGGAGCCGTCACCCGGGTGCACCTGTCGATGGCCGACGCCGGTCGCGCGCTGGTGGACGGCGAGATCGACGCGGTGCTGTGGGCGGGTGGTGTTCCTACCCCGTCGTTCGCGAACCTGGGCGTGCCGTTGCGGCTGATCAATCTGTCCGTGCTCCTCGAACCGCTGCGGGCCCGATTCGGTCCGCGATACGAACCGGTGCTCATCCAGCCCGGCACCTACGGGCAGCCGGACGCCGTCGCCACTATCGGGTTGGGCAACCTGCTGCTCGCCGGGGCATCGGTGTCGAACGAGGCCGCCGCCGCACTGGTGGATCTGCTCGTCGACCATGCCTCCGAACTCGTGCCGGCCCAGGCCACCGGCAGTCAGTTCCTCGACCGGCAGTCGCTGATCGTCACGGCCGATGTCCCGCTGCATCCGGGAGCGGTGGCCGCGTACCGGCGTCATCACGGCTGACGAGACGGGCGGACAGGGGAGAAGGGGCCCTGAATCGTGCCGACCCAGGCACATAGTGGGGTGGAAGGCATGCGCTGGTGTCGGTGGGATGCGGTGCGGAGATCGGGCTCGCCCTCGAGGTTCGAGGAGATCGGGACCGGATCGGCTGTGCAGGGGACATGCGCGGGGCACAATGGAACCGTTCACCTCTGTGTGCGTGAAATTCGTTGGCAGCCAACACGATTCATGGATAACGGTGATTATCCATCAAATGTGGAAGAGGCGAGAAGGGGCGATCGGTGGTCGCAGCACCCCGGGGGACGGGATGATCCCGCGCCACCAACATGCGCATCGTCCGCGCGATCTGCGGCGCGCAACGCGCACGCGAGACGACCACACGGTGCTGCCGCAACGCCGCATCGGTGAACCGTGGGTCGGTGCAGTGTGCGCGTCGCTGCGGCATGGCACCCGATGCATGAGCAGCCGAACGCGCGTCGAGCGGATCGGCGGCTCGATCCGGCACGGGCGCCGGCAGGCCGGTCGCAGTCCGGAGGTGAGCCGGACTCGAGCCAGAGGCGGTGGGGCCCATCGCATCGATCCGGGGCGAACCAGGGATCTCCGAACGCCTCGGACGCCCTGCCGCACCTGTCCGGAGGAGGTCCGGTTCCACTCTAGTTAACATAATGTAGATTATCGGCAATTTAACTCTCGGGAGCTGCGGTAGGTGCGGTTACTGCCGTCTACCTGGGATGATGGGGTTTGTGCTGGTGGGTGCCGGGTTTGGCTGGTGCAGTGTCGACGCCGCGGATGTGATGCTTGTGCGTCGGTCCAGCGTCCCGTAGGTTTCTTGCATTAGATGCAGGTTTCCACGGGTCGGAGGTCGGCGTGGACGGTGTCCCGGGATTCGTTCCGCGGCTGTTGCGCGACGGTGAGGTCGGCCTGTTCCGCGCCGAGGACCGCGTGTTTGAAGCAATGGTCGAGGGTTGGCGGGCGCAGATGCTGGCGCGTGGGCTGACGAGAGCGACGATCGACGGGCGCTGCGGGGTGCTGCGCCGGTTCCAGGAGTTTGCGGGCACGTTCCCGTGGTCGTGGCGACCGGTCGATCTGGATGACTACATGGCAGATCGGCGCTCGGGTGAGAAACCGGTGAGCTGGACGACGCTGCGTTCGGACAGCAATGCCATCGCGATGTTCTGTGCCTATGTTTCGAGCTCGAGCTACGGGTGGGGTGCGCTTTGCCAACGGGTCTTCGACGATGTTCCGGCCCAGATCGCGTTCGAGTGGAACACCCCGCGGCACACCTGCGAGGATGCTGTTCCGGCCGGGCGCCGGGCCTTTACGGCCACGGAGCTGCAGAGGCTCTTTGATGACGTGGACGACCGGGTCGATCGTGAGTTCGCTGCTGGGAGTAAGCGCTGGCTGCCCCTGTTGCGGGACTCGATCGCGTTCAAGGTCTGCTACGCCTATGGGCTTCGGCGTCGCGAGGTGGCGATGTTGGACGTGCAGGATTTCGGCCCCAACCCGCATGTGCCTGCGTACGGCGACTTCGGCGCGGTGACCGTCCGGTGGGCCAAAGGCACCGCCGGGTCGGGGCCGCGACGACGAACGGTGTTGACGGTCCCGGAGTTCGACTGGGTGGTTGACCTGCTCCGATTCTGGATCACCGAGCGTGGTCGAGCGCATTTCGCCACTGCTGACCGTTCGGCGGCGCTGTGGCCGAGCGAGCGCGCCGAGCGGATAAGAGTGGGTAGCTTGAGTGATGCCTTCGCCGCCGCCCGCGAGGGCGCCGGCTTGCCGAAAGAGCTCGGACTGCACTGCCTGCGGCACTCCTATGTCACGCACTTGATCGAGGCCGGCTACGACCCGGCGTTCGTGCAGACTCAAGTCGGTCATGCCTATGCGTCGGTCACCGGGCTGTACACCTCGGTCGGCGACGATTTCAAACAGAAGACCATTCAGCGCATGATCGCTTCGCGGCTGGACGGGCACGGCAGGAAGCAGGACGGAGACGCTGATGGCTGAGCAACGACGCATCGGGTATCGCTGGAATCTGCGGACGCAGATGGCGCAGCGCAACCTGTGGAAGAGCACCGAACTGGTGCCGTTGTTGAGGTCTCGGGGCATCAACCTGTCCGAGAGTCAGGTCTACCGGCTGGTGACCGGCACACCAGAGCGGATCCCGGCACGCACGTTCGCCGCGCTCTGCGACATCCTCGACTGCGAACCGGGTGAGCTGTTCGAACCGTTCGTGGAGATGCGGGCAGCAGCCACCGCGCAGGCGCCGAAGCGGCCGGAAGACCTGGGGGTGGCACCCGGCCAGCCGATCGCCCGCCGGGTGAGACTCGTCCGGGGCGACAACGAGGATTGACCGGTACCGATGGCCAGGCCCCGCAAACCCGACGATCCGGACCTGCGTCGCGTGTGTCCGTGTGATCGCTGCGGCTTGGGCTACCCGCTGGTGGTCACCTGGGGCCCGGAGGATCAGATCTGTGGCTACTGCTACCAGCAGGCCAAACGCACCCGCGGCACCTGCGACTGTGGCCACATCGGCGTCTTACCGGGCCGAGTAGATGGGCGCCCGGCCTGCCGGGCGTGCGCCCAGATCACCCTCAACATCGATTGCGTGCGCTGCGGCGCCGAGGACGAGATCTACCGCGCCGGCCTGTGTTGGCCATGCGCGCTGAGCGAGACCGTCGACGGACTGCTGACCAACCCGGACACCGGCACCATCGCCGAGAGGCTTGTCCCCCTGGCGGAGGCGTTGAAATCGATGAAACGCGCCAACAGTGGAATGACCTGGATCCGCCAGCGGCACGTGACCGACTTCCTGAACCAGCTGGCCTCCCTCCCGGAGCTCACGCACGAGGCGATCGATGCGCTTCCACGCTCACGCACCCGCGACTACGTGCGCGGGCTCCTGATCGAGCACGGTGTCCTGCCCCGACGTGACGAGCTGCTTGTCCGCTACCAAGACTGGGCGGACACAGCACTGGAGAGGCTGACCGAGGATACCCACCGGGCCGTCATTGACCGCTATGTCCACTGGCACCATCTGCGGCGCATGAATCAGATGGACCCCGTCCCCCACGGCACCTTCCTGCGCAGCAAGCAGACCGTCACCGTCGCGATCAACTTCCTCAACTGGCTCGGCGAGCGCGACATCACGCTCGCCGACGTCGGCCAGGGCGAGGTTGACGCCTGGATCGCCGGCGGGCCGACCACTCGACTGCTCGTCGATCGGTTCCTCGGCTGGGCCATGAACACCAGAAACGCCCCACAAGGGCTCACCGTGCCCCGCCATCGCCGCGGTAACAGCACCAAACTCAGCGCCACCGACCAGGACGCCGCCCTGGATCGCATGGTGGACGGCGACACTCTGACCACACGAGACAAGGCCGCGGCGATTCTGGTCCTTGTCTTTGGCCAACAGGTCCAGGATATTGCCGCCCTGACCTGGGACGACATCTCCGTAACTGAAGACCTGGCGACCATTACGCTCGGCAGCGGCCCGATCGAGTTGCCCACCCCGCTCGACGGGCCGTGGCGTGAACTCCACGCCAAGCCTGGCCACGACCAGACCGCCGCTCACCCGAGAAGCAACTGGGTCTTCAGAGGGCATTCCCCCGGCAGGCACATCGATCCGATGCACCTACGCCTCCGGCTACGAGCCCACCTCGTCAGCGCCCGCGCCGCCAGACTCGGCACACTGCATGAACTCAGCAAAACCGCCCCGGCCGCCATCATCGCCGACGTCCTGGGCTATCACCCCTCGACCATTGAGCGCCACGCCGTCGACGCGGCAAGTACATACGCCGAATACATCGCCTCCGTAAGCGAGCATGGCCAGAGGTGATTCTCCGGGAATTACCGAACAATCGGTAGCAGGGACGTTGTGCTAGCCCTGGGAGGCCGCCGTGGCGGCGTGCGCGCGTAACGCTCTTCGCGAGGGTGCCGGGCCCGTCGGGTCTACTCTCGCGACCAGGCCGCGAGCTGTTCCACGAGGATCCGGTCGCTGTCCTTGAGCGCTGCGGCGTTGGCGTTCGCTGAGCCGCCCATCCGTTCCTCGGCGTAGTCGGACGGCACGTCGAACACGCACCCGGCGTCGGCGTAGGCGAGCACCTCGATGCGGTCGGGTCGGTGCTCGGCGAGCCGGCGGGCGGTCGCCTCCGCGGGTCACAGTAGGTCGTTACCGGGTCTCGCTTGGCGGTAGTTAACTTGAAGGTATGCGCAGCCAGGACGCCGGGGAATTCACGGAGGACTTAATAGTCCGAACGTGGCGAAAACGCCGAGCGGCGGAACGCACGCCTCTTGGAGTCGAGGTAGGTTTTGGGCTTGCCAGTGCAGGTCTTTTGGGCGTTGTCGTAAACCCGGACGAGATCCCGGGGAGTGTGCCGATGGCAGCTGGCGTCGCTGTAGCCATGTTCGGCATCCTCGGACTCCTGGCGTTGATCCAGCTCCGCCGCTCGGGCTCTCGCGGGCATACCGGGAACCTTGACGTCAGCCCCTGGGGCGGTAGCGCGACGCCGTGGTGGCGTTCGCCCACGATGCTGACGCCGGTGCTGTTCGCCGCAGTATTCCTGGGTCGCCCACTCGGGGTGTTTGACCAGCCAGCGGGAATCATCGTGGTTGCCGTCCTTCTTGGGATCAGCACCGCCTGGATGATCCGCGCTAGCGGAATGCAGGATCCTATATACGGCCGCGATCCCGACCAGCCGCCAGTTCTCGGTAGCGACGCTCGTTCAGCCGTAGGGCGGGGCGAACTTGCTCCCGACGTGCTCGAACTCATCGCTCTCCAAGCACACACCAGCGAGCGGAGAATCTCCTGGTGCGCTCGAGTCCTGGACACGAGCGAGGCTGGTATACGCGAACGCATCGCCCGCGGTCGGCGATGGTTGGAGTACCCCGCCACCGACGTGCACGATCCGTCGACGGCCAGATGGGTGAGACTCACGGAGGCCGGCCGTGAAGTCCTTATTCGGCCCTGAATTCTGAGGACCGGCACGCAGGCTGTACTGGTCAACTTGCTGTGCAAGTTGGCGTATTTTTCTGAGGCAGGGAAACGCTGGGGATTTTGGTCCTCCAGAATCACCGGGCAATCGGTAACAGGGGAACGGGTAACGGGAAATGTCTCCTGTTACCGGTATGGAGAGTGCCACAGAGTAATTCGCCGCCCGAGACGCCGCGATCAGGCCTCCTACTCCCGCCTCCCGAACACCCGCTCCTACCAGTTTGATATGGGCGGTGACCTGGGGTTCGGCGCTGATAATCCCGATGCCGTCGAGTGACGTCCCTGATCCGCAGATTCGCGCCGTCGTCGCACGCACTGCATCGCGTCGTGCGCCGTGCCGTCCGGCGCGCGTTGTTCCCTCCGCCTCGTGCGACGTGCGAACCGCGCCGCACGATGCGCTCCCGGCACTCGAGCTTGCTGCGCATTCGCGTGCCCGGCCCGGTCCGCCGCCTGGTGTCGGTTCGCTGCCTCGGACGCCCGATACGACCTTCCGGGCCCGCCACCCTCGCCCCCTGCCTGTCCGCCCAGCCGTCGTGAAAACGTCACAGTGACGTTTTCACGTGGTCTAGCGGGTCCCGCTGTGGACACCTATCTGCGTCGATATCATCGGCGCGGCAGTGACAACGCGATCCGGGAAGGTCGACCGTGACGCAACCACGGCTCCTGCGTTCCTGGGTGGTCTTCGCGATCACCACCGTCCCGTTCTATCTCTGGGGTGCACTCACCGACGGTGAATTCGACATCACCGGTGCGCGTCTGCCGGTCAGTGCGTTGATGTTCGTCTGCCCGGCACTTGCGGCCCTCGCCGCCGGCGGCGGGCGCGAGTCGGCCCGGCCGGCGCATGTGCACGCTGCCGCGCGCGCTGTGGCTGATCGTCGCACTGTTTGTATCAGCTGCGCTGGTGCTGGTCGCATCCATCGTGGTCGCCGGTACCGGTCCGTCCGGCATCTCGGTCTCCCTCGTGGCGGTCGCCGGTGCGTATTTCGTTGCGGCGGTGTGCGAGGAACTCGGGTGGACGGTGGACGCTCCTGGCGGCGAGCGGGATCTGCTCGCCTGTCGCGTCCGCGGTGGCCGTCGGGGTCGCCGTGCTCGTCCTGACCTGTCTGCGGGTCGCATCCCGCCGGGTCGAGGGTGCGGACTCCCCTCCTCCGCCTCGGACGATAAACCCAGAAACGTCACAGTGACGTATTAATCTCGCCTCCCGTGCATTATGACGCTCGCCGCAACCGCCGCAACTGCGCGGACAGATAATCCCGGGCACGGCGATGACCACCGACCCGGACGAGTTCGTCGGCGAGCTCCTCGAGCAGTCGTGACAGCAGCTCCTCGTCGGGTGACCAGCCCTCGCGCTGCCGGCACCGGTCGAGCCATTCGACCGGCGCGATGTGTCCGCGGTCGGCGTTGCAGCGTCGGCACGCGGCGACCTCGTTGGCGGTGATGCTCGGCCCGCCCTTCAGGCGCGGCACCAGATGATCGGTGGTCGGGGTGATCAGCCGCCCGAACTCCCGTCCACACCACAGGCACCGCCCGTCCTGACGGTCCAGGGCGAGCGAGAGTCGAGTGACGCGGTCCATCCTCCGATCGTCGCCTATCGGCGCCGCCGTAGTCGCCGATGAGTCCGATCCGGTGTCCCGGAGACTGTTTCAGGGGCGTGCTTCGAGGACGAGATTGAAGGGTGTTTCGGTGGCGCGGCGGAAGGTGCCGAATCCGGCTTCGGCCGCGACATCGGCGAGCCGTCGCTCCCCGGCCTGCGCGCCGAGCCCGAGCGCGACCGGCTGGTCGAGGGACGACGGGGTGCACAGCACCGTCGATGCGGCGTAGTACATCCGGCCGACCGGGTTGAGGTTCTCGGGCAGGCTGTCGCGGGCGAACGGTTCGACGAGCATCACCGCGCCGTCGTCGGCAAGCGCGCCGCGCGCGTACCGCAGTGCGCCGACGGGATCGCCCATGTCGTGCAGGCAGTCGAAGTAGCAGATCAGGTCGTAGTCGGATCCGGGGAAGTCGGTCGCGGAGGCGACGGTGAAGGTGGCGTTGTCGACGCCCTCCTCCGCGGCCAGTTCCGTCGCCCGCGCGATGGACGCGTCGTGGTAGTCGAAGCCGCGGATGGTGGACTGCGGGAACGCCTGCGCGAGCAGGGTCGTGGAGACACCGTGGCCGCAGCCGATGTCCGCGACGGTGGCGCCGGCGCGCAGTGTGTCGACGACCCCGTCGAGGGCGGGCAGCCACACGTCGACGAGGTTGGCGCGGTAGCCGGGGCGGAAGAACTGTTCGGTGCCGACGAACAGTTCGGGATCGTGTTCGTGCCAGCCGAAACCTTCGCCGTTGCGGATGCGTTCGGCGATGCGGCTGCGGTCCTTGTACACGGAGCCGATCAGGTGGAAGCCGCCGGCCAGGTAGACGGGGCTGTCCTCGCGGGCGAGGGCCATGGCGTGTTCCGGTGCCAGGCTGAACGTTCCGGCGTCGGGATCGTAGGTGAGATAGCCGCTGGCGGTCTCGGCGGAGAGCCATTCGCGCAGATAGCGTTCGCGGATGCCGGTGCGGTCGGCGAGTTGTTCGCTGCTGACCGGGCCGGCTTCGTCGAGCGCGCGCCACAGTCCGAGTTCGGCGCCGATGAGCACCAGTGCGCCGTTCATGGCCGCACCCATGTCGACGACGAGTTGTCCGAGGGTCTGCTCGAGTCGTGCTTGGTCGGGTTCGTGTATCTCCGTGGTCATCACGCACCTCCTGGCGATGGGAGTACTCGCTCACGGTAGGTCGCGTGGCCGGTTCCGCGGCGACGGCTCGGGTTCGATCGGGTGTCGATCCGGGTGGCGGCGCGTAGCGGGAGGTCACGAACCGGGTGGTGGCGGGAGGATTCGGGGGTGCGTGGCGTGTTGCAGACAGCTACGCTTGTAGCAGACTGCAACATCAGGAGGCCGTCATGACGTCATCCACCGACAAGGTCACCCGCTTCGACGCCGAACTCGTCGACAGCGCCATCGCCGAGGGCGGCCGCCAGAACCGCACCGGACGCCAGCAACTCGAATACTGGGCCCGCATCGGCCGCGCGATGACCGCCCACGAGACCGCCTCCCTGCACCGGGTGCACGAGGCGCTGGCCGGGACACGGGAGCTGAGCGAGCTCACCGCCGCCGAGGGACGGCTGTTCGACGCAGAGATCGATGCGCGCCTGGCGGGCGGGCTGGCCCGCACCGACTACGCCGAGGTTCTCGCCGCGCGTGGGGTCACCACGGTGGTGCTCGACGACGAAGGCCGGCTGGTCGAGCAGCGTCCCGACGGTAGTCGCCGGGTGCTCGACGACGCATGAGGCGTCTGGATCTGATCGTCGGTCCCAACGGTTCCGGCAAGTCGACGTTCGTCGAGTTGTCCCTCGCTCCCCTGCTGCCGCGCAGCGTGTTCGTCAATGCGGATGTGATCGCGCGGCAGCGCTGGCCCGACCGGGCGGAGGAGATGTCGTACGAGGCGGCGCAACTCGCCGCGGCGGCGCGGGACCGGTTGCTGCGGCAGGGCCGGTCGTTCATTGCGGAGACGGTGTTCTCGCATCCGTCGAAGCTGGAGTTGATCGACCGCGCGCACGAGGTGGGGTTCACGGTGGTGCTGCACGTGATGCTGGTGCCCGAGGCGATGTCGGTGCTGCGTGTGCAGCACCGGGTGGCCTCCGGTGGGCATGCGGTGCCCGAGGACAAGATCCGGGCGCGTTATCGGCGGTTGTGGCCGCTGGTGGCCGAAGCGATCGGCCGCGCCGATCAGGCGTCGGTGTACGACACGGCGTCCGGGACCCCGGTGGTGGTGGCGCGGTTCGCCGGCGGGGTGCCGGTGGGTGTGGTGCGCTGGCCGGGATGGGCGCCGGCGGCGCTCACCGGGCTCGGCTGAGAGATCCGGGCCCGGTGAGCGGATGCGTCGAGGTCAGTTCCGGCGGTCCCCGTTGCGTCCGGCGACCTGCACCGCGACTCGTCCCCACCGGCGCAGCGCCGCGTCGCTCTCGGTCAGCCGCGCCGAGAGCACCGCGACGATCGTCTCCACCGCCCGGGCACTCACCATCTCGTGGTGATCGCAGTCGAGCCGGTACTGGTGGATCTCGCCGGCGATCACGTTGTGCCAGGCCGCCACCGCCGGGACCGGGGTCTCCGAGCGGGCCGCGGTGAAGAACAACGCGTCCCCGTCGAAGGTGTCCGGTTCGTGCCGCCGCGCGGCGCGGGCGGTGTCGGTCGACCCGGCGTGCAGCCGTTCGAGGTGGGCGGCGGTCAGGCCGGTGCCGCCCCCGAACGCCTCGTCGAGCACCGCGGCGGCGTGTTCGAAGCTCGGCTCACCGTCGTCGACGGGAAGCCCGAGATCGCGCAGCATGTCGCGGGTGCCGACGGCCGGGGACGCCCCGACCATCAGGTGGCTGTCGAGCAGGGCGAGGGTGTCGACGATCTCCCCGTCGCGGCGCAGTTCGACGGCGACGGCGTGCGCGACCACCCCGCCGAGCGACCAGCCCAGCAGGTGATATGGGCCGTGCGGCTGCACCCGGCGGATCTCCCGCACGTAGTGGCGGGCCAGCGCGGTGATGGTGTCGTGCCGCGGACCACCGGACAGGGCCGGCAACTGCAGACCGTAGACCGGCCGGTCGTCGTCGAGGCGGTGCGCGAGGGCGCTGTACGGCCAGGCCAGCCCCGCGGCGGGATGGATGCAGAACAGCGCGGTGCCGGTGCCGGGGCGCAGCGGCACGAGCACCCGGAACGCCTCGTCGATGCCGTTGCTCTCCTCGGACTCGCCGCTGCTCAGGTGTGCAGCGAGTTCTGCCGGGGTCGGATGGGTGAAGATCGACGCGATCGGCACCCGCCGCCCGAGTCGTTCCCCGAGCGCCGGTAGCAACCGGGTCGCCAGCAGCGAGGTGCCGCCGAGGTCGAAGAAGTCGTCGTCGACACCGACCCGGTCGAGGCCGAGATGCTCGGCGAACAGGTCGGTGACGAGCTTTTCGAGGTCGGTGCGCGGCGCCCGGTAGTCCCCGACCGGGGCGGTGAAATCCGGGGCGGGCAGCGCGGCGCGGTCGAGTTTGCCGGCCGGGGTGAGCGGGATGTCGTCGAGCACGGTGATCACCGCCGGCACCATGTGCGGCGGAAGATGCTGCGCGACGAACGTTTTCACCTCGGCGGCGGTGATGTCGGTATCGGGGGCGAGGCGGAGGTAGGACACCGGCACGGTCTGCCCGGACGGGGCGGTGTGGCCGAGGGTGTGGGCGAAGACCACCTGCGGGTGCGCGGTCAGCGTGGCGTCGATCTCGCCGAGTTCGACGCGGAAGCCGCGGATCTTGACCTGGAAGTCGGTGCGGCCGACGTAATCGAGGCGATGATCGGTGGTCCACCGCACCAGATCCCCCGTGCGGTACATCCGCTCCCCCGTGCCGGTGGGATCGGGCACGAATCGGGCGGCGGTCAGCGCGGGCCGGTCGTGGTAGCCGCGGGCCAGACCCGGCCCGGCGACATATAGTTCCCCGGCCACCCCGGCCGGGACGGGTTGCAGCCGCCCGTCGAGGACCAGGGCGTGGAAACCGCGGCTGGGGGTGCCGATGGTGACGGGTTCGCCGACGGTGAGCGGCTCGCCGAGGGAGGTCATGATCGTCGCCTCGGTGGGACCGTAGGCGTCGATCACCCGCCGTGACGGCGCCCAGCGTGCCACCAGCTCCGGTGGGAGTGCTTCGCCGGCGACGAGCAGGGTGTGCAGTTCGGGGACGGTGTGTGGGTCGAGTGAGGCCAGCGCGGTGGGGGTGATGAAGGCGTGGCTGACCCGCTGTGCGCGCAGCACCGCGGTGAGCTCGTCGCCGCCGTAGACGTGCGGCGGCACGATCACCAGCGTCGCCGCGGCGCACAGCGCCATCATCTGCTCGAAGATCGACGCGTCGAAGCTCGGCGACGCCAGATGCGACACCCGGGCTGCGGCGGTGACCTGCAGACGGTCGCGTTCCTCCCGGGCGAGGGAGGCCAGGCCGCGGTGGGTGACCGCCACGCCCTTGGGGCGGCCGGTGGAGCCGGAGGTGTAGATCAGGTAGGCCGGTTGATCCGGGCGCAGCACCGTCGGCCGGTCCGCGTCGTCGATCGGTGCGAGCGGCCCGGCGGTGAGGTCGAGGTCGTCGAGGACGAGCCAGTCCACCTCGTCGGGCAGCGCGTCGCGGTGCGCGGCGACGGTGATGCCGATGCGCGCGGCACTGTCGTCGAGCATGAAGGTGATGCGGTCGGCCGGATAGGTGGGGTCGACCGGCACGAATGCCGCGCCGCTGCGCACCGTCGCCCACACCGCGGTGACCGATTCGAGCGAGCGCGGGATCGCCAGGGCGATCACCTGTTCGGGTCCGGCGCCGCGGTCGAGCAGGCGCCGCGCGAGCCGGTGCGCGCGGGCGTCGAGTTCGCGGTAGGTGACCTGCCGGTCGTCGTCGACGACCGCGACCGCGTCCGGGGCGGTGGCAACGGCGGTGTCGAGCAGGTGCGGCCACAGCACCGCCGGTTCGGCCTGCGGTCCGATGGCGGGCACCAGCGCGGTGTGTTCTGCGGCGGTGAGCAGGTCGAGATCGCCGACGGGACGGTGCGGGTCGGCGGCGATCGCGTGCAGCAGCCGGGTGAACCGGTCGGCGAAGCCACGCACCGTCTCGGCGTCGAACAGGTCGGTGGCGTAGACGAAGGCGGCGTCGAGGCCACCTTCGGCGTTCTCCCCGATGAGCAGTTCGAGGTCGAAGTTGCACACCGTCGGGTCGAGGGCGACGCCCTGCACGCTCAGGTGCGGCAGTTCCACCGCGGGCAGTTCGGCGGTGTGGAATTCGATGGAGACCTGGAACAGCGGTGAGTGTGCGGTCGAGCGGGTCGGGGCGAGCGCGTCGACGACCCGGTCGAAGGGCAGGTCGGCGTGCGCGAAGGCATCGAGGTCGCTGTCGGTGACGGCGGTGAGCAGCTCGGTGAACGACGCTTGCGCGGGCACCGCGGTGCGCAGCACGACGGTGTTGACGAACATGCCCACCAGATCGTCGAGGGCGCGGTGTCCGCGACCGGCGACCGGCGAGCCGACGGCGATGTCGTCGCTGCCCGACAGGCGGGCGAGCAGCACCGCGAACGCCGCGTGCACGGTCATGAACACGGTGCTGTGCCGGACGGCGGCGAGCTGCTGCAGCCGGGCGAGCAGATCGGCGTCGACGGTGAAGCGGGTGATGTCGCCGCGGAAGGACTGCTGCGGCGGCCGGGGCCGGTCGGTGGGCAGCGGCAGCACCTCCGGCAGCCCCGCGAGGCGCTGCTGCCAGTAGGTGGTCTGGTCGGCGGCGAGGGTGCCGGGGTCGTCCGGGTCGCCGAGCCGGTCGAGTTGCCACAGGGTGTAGTCGGCGTACTGCACCGGCAGCGGTCCGAACGCCGGGGTCTCGCCGCGGCTGCGGGCGGCGTAGGCGATCATCAGGTCGCGGGCCAGCGGGCCGGTGGAGCCGCCGTCGGCGGCGATGTGGTGTACGACCAGCACGGCGAGATGGTCGTCGCGGCCGAAGGAGAACACCCGTGCCCGCACCGGGATGTCGACGGTGACGTCGAATCCGGCGCCGAGGAAGTCGGCGATGGCGGTGTGCACGGTGTCCTCCCCGGCGGGCACCACGTCCAGCGGCAGCGGAGCGTCGGCGGCGGCGAGGATCCGCTGGTGCGGCCCGGCCGCCGACGCTGGGTAGATGGTGCGCAGGCTCTCGTGCCGGGCCAGCACGTCGTGCAGGGCGGCGCCGAGCGCGGCTGGGGACAGATGCCCGGACAACCGGATCGCCAGGGGGATGTTGTAGGCGGCGGAGGTCGGATCGAACTGGTTGATGAACCACAGTCGTTGCTGCGCCGGGGAGAGGGGGATGTGCTCGGGGCGTGGTCCGGCGATCGGGCCGGAGGTGGTGTCGGCGGTGGGTTCCTCGACCTCGGTGGTGGGCCGGTGGTCGAGGTGTGCGGCGAGCGCGGCGACGGTGGGGGCTTCGAACAGGGCGCGCACCGGCACGGGTCGGCCGAGCCGGTCGCCGAGGCGGGCGACGGCGCGGGTGGCGAGCAGTGAGTTACCGCCGAGGTCGAAGAAGTTGTCGTCGACGCCGAGTCGGTCGAGGCCGAGCACGTCGGCGAGTTCGTCGGCGACGAGCGACTCGAGCGGGTCGGTGGGTGCCGGACGGTCGCCGGTGCCGGCGGTCAGGTTCGGTGCGGGCAGGGCGGCGCGGTCGAGTTTACCGACGGGGGTCAGCGGGATCTCGTCGAGCACGCTGATGACGGTGGGCACCATGTGCGCCGGGAGATGCTCGGAGACATGGTATTTCACTGCGGCGTGGTCGATGTCGGCGCCGGGTGCGGGGTGCAGGTGGGCGACGAGGACCGTCTCTCCGCTCGGGGCGCGGTGCGCGACGGTGGCGGCGAATCCGACGGCCGGGTGGGCGGCGAGCACGGCGTCGATCTCGCCGAGTTCGACGCGGAAGCCGCGGATCTTGATCTGGAAGTCGCTGCGGCCGACGTATTCGATGCGCAGATCCCGCCGGTCGAGGTCACCGACCCAGCGCACCAGGTCCCCGGTGCGGTACATGCGTTCGCCGGGGGCGCCGTAGGGGTCGGCGACGAACCGGGCGGCGGTCAGCGCGGGCCGGGCGTGATAGCCGCGGGCCAGGCCCCAGCCGGCCAGGTACAGCTCACCGACGGCACCGAACGGCACGGGTCGCAGCGCGGTGTCGAGGACGACGGCGTGCACCCCGCGCAGCGGACCGCCGAGGGTCAGTGGGTCGTCGACGCCCAGGGGGTCGCTGATCGCGGCCATGATGGTGGTCTCGGTGGGCCCGTAGGCGTCGACGAGACGCCGCGCGGGCGCCCAGGTGGCCTGCAGGTCCGCCGGCCACGCCTCCCCACCGACCGCGAGATCGGTGAGGTCGGTCGGATCCGCCGGGTCGAGGGAGGCGAGCGCGGCGGGGGTGATGAACCCGTGGGTGACCCGCTGCTCGCGCAGCAGCGCGCCGAGTTCGGCGCCGCCGACGATGTGCGGGGGCACGATCACCAGTTCGGCGCCGGACCCGAACGCCAGGAGGTATTCGAAGATCGACGCGTCGAAGCTCGGCGACGAGACGTGCATGACCCGCGCGCCGGGTCCGGCACCGAAGCGGCTGCGCTGGTCGCGGGCGAAGTTGTCCAGGCTGCGGTGGGTGGTGATCACACCCTTGGGGCGGCCGGTCGAGCCGGAGGTGTAGATCAGGTAGGCGGGATGATCGAGCCGCAGCGCGACGGGGCGGTCGGTGTCGTCGATCGTGGTGGTGTTCTCGCCCGCGGCGTCGCGGTCGAGGTCGTCGAGCAGCAGCCACGGCACCGTGTCCGGGAGCCGGTCGCGGTGTGCGGTGGTGGTCACGCCGACGGTGGCGCCGCAGTCGTCGAGCATGAATGCGACGCGTTCGGCCGGATAGCGCGGGTCGACGGGCACGAACGCCGCCCCGGTCTTGGTGATCGCCCACATCGCGGTCACCGACTCGACGGAGCGGGCGATGCCGAGGGCGACGAAGGTCTCCGGTCCGGCGCCGCGGCGCAGCAGCACCCGCGCCAGCCGGGTGGAGCGTTCGTCGAGTTCGCGGTAGGTGAGCACCCGCTCCCCCTCGCGCAGGGCCGGCCGGTCCGGGTGTGCGGCGGCGGTCGCGGCGAGCAGTTGCGGCAGGGCGACGTCGCTGCCCCCGGCCGGGCCGTGCACCGGCAGCAGCGCGTCCTGCTCGGTGGCGGTGAGTGCCGGCAGCGCGGTGATCGGGGCGGCCGGGTCGCCGGTGAGTGCGTCGAGCACAGCGGTGATGCGCGCGGCGATCGCGGCGACGGCGTCGCGGTCGAAGACCTCCGGCAGGTATTTCATGCGCAGGTGCACCGTGGTGTCGGTGTGCACGACCACCGACAGCGGGTAGTGCGCGGCGTCGCGGCCGGTGATGTCGGCGACCCGCATGCCGCCGAGGTCGGTGTCGCGGTCGAGACCGGCGCGTTCGACCGGGTACGACTCGAAGACGGTGAGGGTGTCGAATCGCACGGCGGCCCCGAGGTGCCGGTCGAGGGTGCCCAGGTCGAGATGGTGGTGATCGAGCAGGGCGACCTGTTCGGCCTGCACCCGGTCGACGAGCGCACCGACGGTGTCGTCGGGCCGCACGGTGATGCGCACCGGGACGGTGTTGATGAACAACCCGACCATCGCCTCGATGCCGGGGATCTGCGGTGGCCGCCCGGAGACGGTCGCCCCGAACACCACGTCGGTGCGGCCGGTGAGGGCGCCGAGCACCACACCCCAGGCGGTCTGCACGAGGGTGTTGACGGTGACGCCGCGGGCGGTGGCGGTGTCGTGCAGCCGCACCGACAGAGCGGTGTCCAGGTCGAGGTCGAGGTCCTCGGAGATCCCGGCGGTGGTGCCGGGGCGGTGCTGCGGGGCGAGCAGGGTCGGTTCGTCCACTCCGGCGAGGGCGCGGCGGTAGGCGTCGAGGGAGGCTTCCGGGTCGCGGTCGGCGAGCCAGGTGAGGTAGCTGCCGTAGTGCGGCGCCGGGGGCAGTGCCCGCTGGTCCGCGTCGGTGGCGTAGAGCATCAGCAGTTCCCGGATCAGCACCGGGGTGGACCAGCCGTCGAGCAGCAGGTGATGGTTCGTCAATGCCAGCAGGTGCCGGCCCGGGCCGGTGTGCACGACGGTCGCGCGCAGCAGCGGCGCGGTCTCGGTGTCGAAGCGGGTGCGTCGATCGAGGGCGAGCAGTTGCGCGGCGGCGTCGTCCGGGTCGGGGTCGTCGCTGGTGTCGGCGACGGTGAACGGCACCTCCACGTGGGTGGGGATGACCTGGACGTGTCCGTCGCCGGCGGCGGGGAACGCCGCGCGCAGCGCCGGATGCCGGTCGAGCAGCAGTTGCAGGGAGCGGCGCATCCGGCTCGCGTCGACCTCGCCGCGCAGGTCGAGCACGAGCTGCACGATGTAGGCGTCGGGGCGGTCCCCGGCGAGCAGGGCGTGGAAGAGCAGCCCGGTCTGCAGCGGCGCGGTCGGCCACACCGTGTCCAGGGGCCCGTAGCGTTGCTCGAGGCGTTCGATGACGTCCTGGTGCAGTCGCACCAGCGGCAGATCCGAGGGGGTCAGGCCACCGGCGTGCGGGCTGCGGGTGTGCCGGGTCAGTGCGGTGGCGGCGGTGGCGAAGTGGTGCGCGAGGGCGGTGACGTCGGAGTCGTCGAGCAGCCCGGCCGGGTACGACCAGTGCACCTTCAGTACCGGCCCGGTAGGGGTGTCGGTGGTGACGGCGTTGATGTCGAGCACCGCGGCGGCGGGCATGTCCGGGCTCTGTGCCCCGCCGTGGGGGAAGCCGCCGATGGGCAGCCAGGGGGTGTCGGTGTCGGTGACCCCGGCGGTGGGGCGGCCGAGATAGTTGAAGCTGACCTGCGGCGTCGGTGCGTTCGCGAGTTCGGTGGCGGTGTCGGGGTCGAGATAGCGCAGCAGCCCGAAGCCGGTGCCGTGGTCGGGGACGGCGGCGAGGTGTTCCTTGACGGTCTTGACGGCGCGACCGGCGGCCGGGCCGGCGGCGAGCGCGTCGTCGAGGTCGATGCCGGTCAGGTCCAGGCGCAGCGGGTGGATGGTGGTGAACCAGCCGACGGTGCCGGACAGGTCGGCGCCGGCGGCGGCATTGCTGTCGCGGCCGTGCCCTTCGAGGTTGAGCAGCAGCTGTGCCGGGTGGTGGCCGCGGTCGCGGCGCCACGCCGCCACCGCGAGGGCGAGTGCGGTGAGCAGGCCGTGGTCGACGGCGCCGTGGAAGGCGTTGGGCACGGCGGTGAGCAGCGCCTCGGTGACGGAGGTGGGCAGTTCGGTGGCGACGGTGATGACGGTGGCGTTGGTGTCGCGGACCGGATCGAAGGGGCGGTGCCCGAGCGGCGGGTTCGGTCCGTCGAGCATGGCGCGCCAGAAGTCGAGTTCGGTGCGGCGGGTGGGGGCGGCGTCGCACAGGGCGTGGGCCCAGCGGCGCACGCTGGTGCCGGTGTGGAGGGGCAGCAGCGCACCACTCGTGGCGCCGTCGGCCGCGGCGGCCGCCCACGCGGCGGCCAGGTCGGGGACGAGGATGCGCCAGGACACCCCGTCGACGGCGAGATGGTGGATGACGATGAGCAGTCGGCCGGCGCCGCTGGTGGCGTCGAACCACACCAGCTGCACCACCCGCCCGCTGTGCGGGTCGAGGCGGTCGGCGGCGGCGTCGAGTTCGGCGGCGGCCAGGGCGAAGAAGTCGTCGCTGTCCGCGGCGCTGGTCACCGGCACCCGGTGGATGACGGTGTCGACGTCGACGCTGCCCGGGGCGGGCACGTGCAGGACGTGTCCGCCGGGGACGTCCGGCACCGCGTGCAGGTGCACGCGCAGCATGTCGTGCCGGTCGAGGACCGCGGTGACGATCGCCCGCAGCGTCGCCGCGTCCAGGCCGGTGGGCAGGCGCAGCAGCAGCGCCTGCGAGTAGCGGCCGATGCTGCCGCCGCGGTCGAGCATCCAGTGCGCGATCGGCGGTAGCGGCATGTCCCCGACCCCACCGCCGGGCAGCTCCGCGAGGGTTTCGGTGGGGGTGGCGGTGCCGACGACGGCGGCGAGCGCGGCGGGGGTCTTGTGTTCGAACACTTCGCGCGGAGTCAGGTCCAGGCCGGCGGCCTTCGCGCGGGAGACCAGCTGGATGGACATGATCGAATCGCCGCCCAGGGCGAAGAACGAATCGTCCACCCCCACCGTCGGCAGACCGAGGACCTGCGCGAACAGTTCCACCAGCACCGTTTCGTGGCCGCGCGCGGGGGCGCGGGAGACGGTGGTGCGGGCGGCGAAGTCGGGGGCGGGCAGTGCGCGCCGGTCGAGTTTGCCGGTTGCGGTGACCGGCAGCGTGTCGAGCACCATCAGGGTGGACGGCAGCATGTACGCGGCGAGTTCCCCGGCGGCATGCTCGAGCACCACGTCGACGTCGAGGTCGTGGCCGGGTTCGGGTACCGCGTAGCCGACGAGCCGGTCGGTACCGGAGGCCGGGTCGGTGTGGACGACGACCACGGCGCGGCCGACACCGGGGGCGCGCAGCAGCGCCGCTTCGATCTCGCCGAGCTCGATGCGGAAACCGCGCAGCTGCACCTGGAAGTCGGCGCGGCCGAGATATTCGATCTCGCCGTCGCGGGTGCGGCGCGCCAGGTCCCCGGTGCGGTAGATCCGGTCGCCGGGGGCGCCGTGCGGGTCGGCGACGAACCGGGTGGCGGTCGGATCGGGGCGGTGCAGGTAGCCGCGGGAGAGCTGGGCGCCGGAGACGTACAGTTCCCCGATCACCCCGGTGGGCACCGGATGCAGCCGGTTGTCGAGGATGTGCAGGCGCAGCGACGGCAACGGTGGGCCGATCAGGCTTGCCGCGGCGGTGGCGGCGAGTTCGCGGGTGATGGTGCGGGCGGTGACGTGCACGGTGGTCTCGGTGATGCCGTACATGTTCACCAGCGTCGGGGCGGTGTCGTCGTGGCGTCGGTACCAGCGGTCGAGCTGCCCGAAGTCGAGGGCTTCCCCACCGAAGATCACCCGGCGCAGCGCCGGCAGGTCGGTGCCGGCGGCGCGGTCGGCGTCGATGAGCTGGTAGAAGGCCGTCGGGGTCTGGTTGAGCACGGTGACCCGTTCGCGGCGCAGCAGTGCCAGGAATTCCTGCGGGTTGCGGGCGGTGTGGTAGTCGACGACGACGAGCCGGCCACCGTGGGCGAGGGCGCCCCACAGTTCCCACACCGAGAAGTCGAAGGCGTAGGAGTGGAACAGTGTCCACACATCGGAGGCGTCGAAACCGAACATCTCGGTGGTGTCGGTGAGCAGGGTGACGACGGTGCGGTGCGGGACCATCACGCCCTTGGGGCGGCCGGTGGAGCCGGAGGTGTAGATGGCGTACGCCGCCGCCTCCGGGTGCACGCGTGGCAATCCGTCACCGCCGCTGGGCATCTCGTCGAGGCGGGTGCGCACGGCCGGGTCGTGCAGGTCCACGATCGGCGGGGTGTGCGGGGGCAGAGCGGTGGCGTGGTCGGCGGTGGTGAGCAGGCACACCGGGGCCGCGTCGTCGAACATGTACGCGAGCCGGTCCGGGGGGAACGCCACGTCGATGGGCAGATAGGCGGCGCCGCTGTGCAATACGGCGAGCAGCGCGACGATCAGGTCGGTGCCGCGCGGCAGGGCGACGGCGACGAGCCGGTCGGGTCCGGCGCCGTGCTCGACGAGCAGCCGCGCCAGGCGCTGCACCCGGTCGGTGAGCTCGTCGTAGCGCAGCGTCCCGTCGGGCGCGGTGACCGCGATCGCCGCCGGGTCGAGTCCGGCGCCGCGGGCGTACAGATCGAGCAGCGACGCCGAGGCGGAGCCGAGCACGCTCGCCGAGGCGGAGCCGAGCACGCTCGCCGCGGCCGGGCGCAGCGGCGCCGGGGCGGTGGGACGTTCGTCGTCGGTGAGCAGGTCGACGTCGCCGATGGGGCGGTGCGGGTCGGCGGTGACCGCGTCGAGCAGCCGCACCAGCCGCTGCGCGAAGGAGGCGACGGTGTCGGGATCGAACAGGTCGGTGGCGTAGGTGAACGCCGCGGGCATTCCGTCGCTCTCCCCTGTTCCGGTCGGGTCTGGATCCTGCAGGGTCAGTTGCAGGTCGAACTTGGCGACGGGCAGCTCCGGGTCGAGGGCGTCGACCTCGAGTTCGGGCAGCACCAGGTGGGCCCGTTCGGTGTTGCCGTATTCGAGCACCACCTGGAACAGCGGGGACCGGTCGGTCTCGCGGGCCGGGGCGAGCACGTCGACGAGGGTCTCGAAGGGCAGCTCGGTGTGCCCGAAGGCCGCGAGGTCGATCTCGCGGGTGCGGTGCAGGTGGTCGGTGAACGACAGCGCCCCGTCGACGGGGGTGCGCAACACCACGGTGTTGACGAACATGCCGACCAGGTCGTCGAGGGCGCGGTGGCCGCGACCGGCGACCGGGGAGCCGATGACGATGTCGGATGTGCCGGTCAGGCGGGCCAGCAGCGCCGCGAACGCTGCGTGCACGGCCATGAACACGGTGGTGTCGTGCTCGGCGGCCAGCGCCTCGAGGCGCCGCTGCACGTCGGCGGGCACGGTGAAGCGGTGCAGGGCGCCGTGGAAACTGCGCTGGGTGGGGCGCGGCCGGTCGGTGGGCAGCGGCAGCAGTTCGGGGGCGTCGGCGAGGGTGTCGCGCCAGAACCGCAGCTGCGCGGCGGCGAGGGAGGTCGGGTCGTCCGGGTCGCCGAGCAGCCGGCGCTGCCACAGGGCGTAGTCGGCGTACTGCACCGGCAGCGGCGACCGATCCGGGTCCGTCCCGCCGGTGCGGGCGGTGTAGGCGAGCATCAGGTCGCGGGCCAGCGGCGCCATCGACGAGCCGTCCGCGGCGATGTGGTGCACCACCACCGCCAGGACATGGGCGTGCTCGTCCAGGCGCCACAGCCGTAGCCGCACCGGCACCGCCGCGGCCACGTCGAAACCGGCACCGATGAAGTCGGCGAGGTCGGTGGGCAGGTCGTCGCCGGTGACCGGCCGCGCCGTGAGCGCCGGCAGCACCCGGTCGGTGTCGACGACGACCTGGCGCGGGCCCTGTTCGTCGCCGGGATACCAGGTGCGCAGGCTCTCGTGCCGGTCGAGCACGTCGCGCACCGCTCCGGTCAGTGCCGCGACGTCGAGGCGGCCGGACAGGCGGATGGCGAGCGGAATGTTGTAGGCGGCGGAGGTGGTGTCGAACTGGTTGACGAACCACATGCGTTGCTGGGCCGGGGACAGCGGCAACCGTTCGGGTCGGTCGGCGGCGACCAGCGGCACCCGTCCGTGCCCACCGTGATCGTCGAGGATCCGCGCGGCGAGCGCCCGCACTGTGGGCGCCTCGAACAGGGCGCGGACCCCGGCGTCGGTGCCGAGCGCGGCGTTGAGGCGGGCGACGACGCGGGTGGCGATCAGCGAGTTGCCGCCGAGATCGAAGAAGTTGTCGTCGACGGAGACCTGCGGGTGCCCGAGGACCTCGGCGACGATCTCGGCGACGGTTGCCTCGAGGTCGGTGCTCGGGGGACGGTAGTCGCCGCCGAGCCGTGTCAGGTCCGGCACCGGCAGGGCGCGGCGGTCGAGTTTGCCGACCGGGGTCAGCGGCAGCTCGTCGAGCACCACCACCGCGGCGGGCACCATGTGACCGGGCAGCCGCGCCGCGGCCCAGGCGCGAAGTGCCCGCGGATCGATCTGCGTGGCGGTGGTGTCGGGCAGTATGTAGGACACGAGCACGGTGTCGCCGCTGGGTGCGGGGTGCCCGATGGTGTGGGCGAAGGCGATCGCGTCGTGGGCGGTGAGCGCGGCGTCGATCTCGCCGAGTTCGATGCGGAAGCCGCGCACCTTGACCTGGAAGTCGGAGCGGCCCAGATATTCGACGGTGCCGTCGTGCCGCCAGCGCACCACATCCCCGGTGCGGTACATGCGTTCGCCGGGGGTGCCGTAGGGGTCGGCGACGAACCGGGCGGCGGTGAGGTCGGGGCGGCGATGGTAGCCGCGGGCCACGCCCGGCCCGGCGATGTACAGCTCGCCGGCCACCCCGACGGGGACGGGCCGCAGCCGGTCGTCGAGGACGGTCTGGTGGAAGCCGACGGCGGGGCCGCCGATGGTGACGGTGTGCCCGGGCCGCAGTTGCGGGCTGACGCTGGTCTCGATGGTGGCCTCGGACGGGCCGTAGCCGTTGAACATGCGGCGTCCCGGTGCCCAGCGCGCCACCAGTTCCGGTGGGCAGGCCTCGCCGGCGACGACGAGGACCTCGAGGTCGTCGAGTCCGGTGGGGTCGAGGGAGGCGAGCGCGGTGGGGGTGATGAAGGCGTGGGTGACCTTCTCCTCGCGCAGCAGCCGGGCGAGTTCGTCGCCGCCGTAGATGTCCGGCGGCACGATCACCAGGGTGGCGCCGGCGCAGAACGCCTTGGTGAACTCGAAGATCGACGCGTCGAAGCTCGGCGACGCCAGGTGCGAGACGCGAGCCTGGTGGGTGATGGTGAAGTGGCTGCGCACCTCGGCGTTGAGGTTGGTCATGCCGCGGTGGGTGACCACCACGCCCTTGGGGCGGCCGGTGGAGCCGGAGGTGTAGATCAGGTAGGCCGGGTGGTCGAAGTGCAGCGCGGCGGTGCGGTCGGCGTCGGTGATGGGTGCGGCGCTCGTCGCGGCGATCCGGGCGGCGACGGCGTCGTCGTCGAGCACCAGCCACGGCACCTCGGCGGGCAGCGCGTCGCGGTGCGCGGCGGTGGTGATGCCGAGGGCGGCAGCGCTGTCGGTGAGCATGTAGCTCACCCGCTCCGGTGGGTAGGCGGGGTCGACGGGCACGAACGCCGCGCCGGTCTTGGTGACCGCCCACACCACCGCGACCGATTCGAGCGAGCGGGTCAGCGCGAGCGCGACGACGGTTTCCGGGCCGATCCGGTGCTCGTCGACGAGCAGCCGCGCCACGCGGGTGGACCAGGCGTCGAGTTCGGCGTAGGTGATCTGCCGGTCGGCGAAGCGCAGGGCGACCGCGTCGGGCAGGATCGCGGCGATCGAGGTGAGCAGTTCCGGCCACAGTTGCGGTGAGACCGGTGGCAGGCCCCGCGCCGGGGTCAGGTCGGCCAGTTCCCGGTCGGTGACGATGTCGATGTTGCCGACCGCGATGTCGGGGGTGTCGGTGATCGCCTCGACGATGCGCACGAACCGGTCGGCGAACGAGGCGACGGTGGCGGCGTCGAACAGGTCGGTGGCATAGGTGAACGACGCGCGGATGCCGGCGGGGCCGTCGGCGTCGGTGGTCTCGGCGATGGACAGCTGCAGGTCGAACAGCGCCAGCATCGGGTGGAGGTCGATCACCCGCACCGACAGGTCGGGCAGTTCGATCTCGGGGCGTTCGGTGTCCTGGAATTCGAGCAGCACCTGGAACAGCGGGGTGTAGGCGGTCGAGCGGGGCGGGTCGAAGACCTCGACGAGCCGCTCGAACGGCACCTCGGTGTGCCCGAAGGCGGTCAGGTCGCCGGTGCGGATGCGGTCGAGCAGCGCGGTGAACGGCTCGTCGTCGTCGACGCGGGCGCGCAGCACCACGGTGTTGACGAACATGCCGACCAGGTCGTCGAGGGCCCGGTGGCCGCGCCCGGCGACGGGGGTGCCGACGACGATGTCGTCGCTGCCGGACAGGCGGGCGAGCAGCACCGTCAGTGCGGCGTGCACCAGCATGAACACCGACGCGTCGTGGGCGCGGGCGATGTCGAGCAGCCGGCGGTGCGCGGCCGCGTCGAGGGTGAACGGGATGCGGGCGCCGCGCCGCGACGGCTGCACCGGGCGCGGCCGATCCAAGGGCAGTTCGAGCAGTTCCGGGGCGCCGGCGAGGGTTGCGCGCCAGAACCGGAGCTGTTCGGCGGCCAGGGAGGTCGGGTCGGTGTCGTCGCCGAGCACCCGGTGCTGCCAGAGGGTGTAGTCGACGTACTGCACCGGCAGTGGGGTCCACGGCGGGGTCTGCCCGGCGTGGCGGGCGCTGTAGGCGGCGATGACGTCGCGGGCCAGCGGCCCCATGGAGAAACCGTCGGCGGCGATGTGGTGGGCGACGAGCACGAGCACGTGCTCGTCCTCGGCCAGGGCGAGCACCCGGATGCGGGTGGGGATCTCGGTGGCCACATCGAATCCGGCCGCGAGGATCGGGGTGAGCTCGCTGTCGAGGTCGGTGCCGTCGTCGACGGTGAGCATCACCAGATCGGGGACGGCGGCGCCGGTGGGCACCACGACCTGCACGGGCCCGTCGTCGGTGAGCGGATAGCGGGTGCGCAGCGATTCGTGCCGGGCGACGACGTCGCCGATGGCGTGCTGCAGCGCCGCCTGATCGAGCCTGCCGCTCAAGCGCAGCGCGACGGCGATGTTGTAGGCCGGGGAGGTGGTGTCGAACTGGTTGATGAACCACATCCGCTGCTGCGCCGGGGACAGCGGGACCGGGTCGGGGCGCGGCCCGGCCACCGGGGCGCCGCGCCCGGCGCCGGTGCGGTCGGGCTGGTCGAGATGCGCGGCGAGATCGGCGACGACCGGATGATCGAAGATCTCCCGGATGCCGAGCTCACCGCCGGTGTCCGCGGCGAGCCGGGCGGCGGCGCGCATCGCGAGCAGGGAGGTGCCGCCGAGGTCGAGGAAATGGTCGTCGGCGCCGACCCGGTCGACGCCGAGCAGGTCGGCGAAGACGGTGGCGACGAGCTGTTCGGTGGGGGTGCGCGGCGCCCGGTGGCCACCGGCGGCGGTCGGTGCCGGCGGAGCGGGCAGCGCGTTGCGGTCGAGTTTGCCGTTGGGGCCGACCGGCAGCGCGTCGAGGACGACGAGGGCGGCGGGCACCATGTAATCCGGCAGGTGCGCGGCGAGATCGGCGGTGACCGCGGCGGTGTCGATGCTGCGGCCCGGGGTGGGCACGAGATAGCCGGTGAGCCGGTCGTCGGCGCCGTGGTGGACGAGCACCACCGCCTGCCCGATCTCCTCGCGGGCGCGCAACACCTGCTCGATCTCCCCGAGCTCGATGCGCAGACCGCGGATCTTGACCTGGAAGTCGGTGCGCCCCAAGTACATCAGGGCACCGTCGGCGCGGCGGGTGGCCAGATCCCCGGTGCGGTACATCCGCTCCCCCGGCGCCCCGAACGGGTCGGCGACGAACCGGTCGGCGCTCAGGCCCGGGCGGTCGAGATAGCCGCGGGCGAGTTGGATCCCGGCCAGATACAACTCGCCGGCGGCGCCGGCGGGCACCGGATGCAGCCGCGCGTCGAGCACGTAGGCGCGGGTGTTCCACACCGGGCGCCCGATCGGCACCGACCCGGCACCGGTGTCGGTGGTGGTCCAGGCGGTGACGTCCACCGCGGCCTCGGTGGGCCCGTACAGATTGTGCAGGGCGGTGTGCGGCAGCGCCTCCCGCAGCGCGGCGGCGGTCTCGGCGGGCAGCGCCTCCCCCGACGCGAACACGTGCCGCAGCGCGAGCGGCTCCCGGCCGCGGCCGTGCAGGGCGTCGACGAACACCGCGAGCATCGACGGCACGAAATGCGCCACGGTGACCCGCTCCTCGGCGAACAGCCGCAGCAGGTAACCGGGATCGCGGTGCCCGCCGGGGGCGGCGACGGCCAGCCGCGCCCCGACCTGCAGCGGCCAGAAGAACTCCCACACCGACACGTCGAAGGTGGCGGGGGTCTTCTGCACCACCGTGTCGTCGGCGGTCAGCGGATAGGTGTGCTGCATCCAGCGCAACCGGTTGGCGATCGCGGCGTGCGGCACCGCCACCCCCTTGGGGCGGCCGGTGGAGCCGGAGGTGAAGATCACGTAGGCGAGATGCGCGCCGGTCGGCTCCGGTCGATCCGCCGAGGTGAGGGCCGCCGGGGATTCGTCGGCGAGGTCGAGGCGGTCGATGCGCAGCACCTCGGCGCCGGTGTCGGGCAGGGCGTCGGCGACATCGCTGGTGGTGAGCACCGCGCGCGGGGCGGCGGTGTCGAGGACGTAGCGCAGCCGCTCGGCGGGATGCTCCGGATCCAGCGGCAGGTAGGCGGCACCGCTCTTGACGATCGCATACATGCCGACGAGCAGATCCAGCGACCGCGGCGCGGCGAGGGCGATCACCCGGTCCGGTCCGGCGCCGGCGCGCAGCAACCGCCGCGCGAGCCGGTTGGTGACCGCGTCGAATTCGGCGTAGCCGAGGGTGTGGCCGTCGACGGTGACGGCCGGGGCGTGCGGGGTCGCGGCGACCTGCGCGGCGAACAGTTCCCCGAGGGTGGTGGCGGGTCCGGTGTCGGCGGTGGTGGCGTTCCACGTGTCGAGGACGGTGCGGCGTTCGTCGGCGGTGAGCAGCTCCACGTCGCCGACCGGCACCGCCGGATCCGCGGTGACCGTCTCGAGCAGCCCCACGAGGCGCTGCCCGATCGCGGCGGCGGTGGCGGGGTCGAACAGGTCGGTGGCGTAGGACAGCGCGCCGCGCAGTGCGTGGGTGCGGCCGTCGCCGTCGCCGTCGGCGACCGCGCCGAGCTGCAGATGCAGGTCGAATTTGGTGGTGTGCGTGTCGATTTCGGCGATGTCGACGTCCAGGCCGGGCAGGGTCAGGTGCGCGCCGGTGGTGTCGGAGAAGGCGAGCATCACCTGGAACAGCGGCGAGTAGGCCGCCGAGCGGGCGGGCACCACGGCGTCGACGAGCCGGTCGAACGGCAGGTCGGTGTGCGCGAAGGCCGCCAGGTCGGTGTCGCGCACCGCGGCGAGGAAGTCTGCGAAGGACAGGTCGGCGGGTACGGCGGTGCGCAGCGCGACGGTGTTGACGAACATGCCGACCAGGTCGTCGAGGTGGCGGTGGCTGCGCCCGGCGACGGGGGTGCCGACGACGATGTCGTCGCCGCCGGACAGGCGGGCCAGCAGCACCGCCAGGGCGGCGTGCACGACCATGAACTCGGTGGCGGTGTGGGCGTGGGCGAGCTGCCGGATCCGCCCGTACAGCTCCGGGGCGATCTCGACGTCGACGCTCGCGCCGCGGAAGGACTGCTGCGGTGGGCGCGGCCGGTCGGTGGGCAGCGCCAGCAGGTCGGGGGCGCCGGTGAGGATCTCGCGCCAGTACTCGAGTTGCCGGGCGGCGCGGGAGGTCGGGTCGTCGACGTCGCCGAGCAGATCCGCGAACCACAGGGTGTAGTCGGCGTACTGCAGCGGCAGCGGCGCCCAGTCCGGGGCGGTGCCCGCGGCGCGGGCGGCGTAGGCGGTGACCAGATCCCGGGACAGCGGTGCCAGCGACGCGCCGTCGGCGGCGATGTGGTGCACCACCACGGCGAGCACGTGCTCGTCGCCGGCGACGCGGAACAGCCGCATCCGCAGCGGCGGGTCGACGGTGACGTCGAAACCGGCCGCGACCACCGCCGCGACGTCCGCGTCGAGATCGTCCGTGACCGTGGGGGTCAGATCCAGGGCGAGCGCGTCGACGGGCAGCACCTGCTGGATCGGCCCGGCCGGGGTGGCCGGGTAGACGGTGCGCAGCGCCTCGTGCCGGTCGAGCACATCGCGGGTCGCCGCGACCAGCGCCGCGTGGTCGAGGGCGCCGCGCAGCCGCAGCGCGATCGGGATGTTGTAGGCGGCCGAGGACGGGTCGAGCTGGTCGACGAACCACAGGCGTTGCTGGGCGGCGGAGACCGGGATGCGGTCCGGGCGCGGCAGCACCGGCGCCGGGGCGGGCCGGTCGACGTCGTCACCGGCGGGCAGGTTCGCCGCCAGCGCCCGCACGGTGGGGGCCTCGAACAGCGACCGCACCCCCAGATCGGTGCCGAAGGCGTCGTTGATGCGGGAGATCACCCGGGTGGCGACCAGCGAGTTGCCGCCGAGCTCGAAGAAGCTGTCGTCGGCGCCGACCTCGGCGACGCCGAGCTGGTCGGCGAAGATCGCGGCCAGCGCGGTCTCGGTGGGCGACATCGCCGCCGCCCCACCGGCGCCGGCGAAGACCGGTTCGGGCAGTGCCGTGCGGTCGAGTTTGCCGACGGCGGTCAGCGGGATCTCGTCGAGCACCATGATCGCGGCGGGCACCATGTGGGCGGGCAGCCGCGCCGCGAGCGCCGCGGCCAGCTGCTCCGGGTCGAGGGTGCAGCCGGCATCGGGCAGCACATAGGACACGAGCATCTGTTCCCCGGAGGGCGCGGCGCGGCCGAGGGTGACGGCGAAGGCGACGTCGGGGCGGTCGCTGAGGGCGGCGTCGATCTCGCCGAGTTCGATGCGGAACCCGCGGATCTTGACCTGGAAGTCGGAGCGGCCGAGATATTCGACGGTCACCGAGCGGGCGGGACGGTGCGGGTCGCGGATGCGCCAGCGGGTGACGTCACCGGTGCGGTACATGCGCGAGCCGGGAGGGCCGAAGGGGTCGGCGACGAAACGGGTGGCGGTCAGGCCCGGCCGGTCGTGATAGCCGCGGGTGACGCCCGGCCCGGCGATGTACAGCTCCCCGGCGATCCCGACCGGCACCGGGTGCAACCGGCCGTCGAGGATCAGCTCGTCGATACCGCACACCGGGTGGCCGATGGTGACGGTCTCCCCCGGCACCAGCATGTCGGTGATATTGCAGACGATGGTGGTCTCGGTGGGCCCGTACGCGTTGTACATCCGGCGGCCGGGTGCCCAGCGCGCCACCAGTTCCGGTGGGCACGCCTCGCCCGCGACGGTGACCGCCTCGCATTCGACGCCGGTCGGGTCCACCGACGCCAGCGCGGCCGGGGTGGAGAACAGGTGGGTGACCTGTTCGCGGCGCAGCAGCGCCGCCAGTTCGTCGCCGCCGTAGATGTGGGCGGGCACCACCACGAGGGTCGCGCCGATGGCGAAGGCGGTCATGTACTCGAAGATCGACGCGTCGAAGCTCGGCGAGGAGAAGTGCGAGACCCGGGCCGCCGGGGGTGGGGCCAGGCGGGTGTGCAGGGTCGCCGACAGGTTCGCCAGGCCGCGGTGCGGCACCACCACACCCTTGGGGCGGCCGGTGGAGCCGGAGGTGTAGATCAGGTAGGCGGGATGGTCGAACAGCAGGGTGGCCGGCCGGTCGTCGTCGGTGATCGGCTCATCGCTCGCCTGCGCGATCCGCGCGTCGAGATCCGGATCGAGGACGAGCCAGGGCACCGTGTCGGGCAGCTCGTCGCGGTGCGCGGCGGTGGTCAGGCCCAGGATCGCCCCGGAGTCGGTGAGCATGTACTCGATGCGTTCGGCCGGATACTTCGGGTCGACGGGCACGAAGGCGGCCCCGGACTTGGCGATCGCCCAGATCACCGCCACCGATTCGAGGGAGCGGGTGATGCCGACCGCGACGAAGGTCTCCGGTCCGGCGCCGGCGTCGATGAGGACGCGGGCGAGCCGGTTGGACCAGGCGTCGAGTTCGCCGTAGGTCATGCGCCGGTCCTCGCACACCACCGCCTCGGTGTCCGGCACCACCGCGGCGACCGCGCACAGGATCTCCGGCAGGGTCTGCGCGGAGCGGGCCGGGTCGCCGTGCGCCGGGACCAGACCGGCGACCTCGTCGCTGCCGACGAACGGCAGATCCCCGATGGGCAGGTGCGGGTCGGTGAGCACCGCGGTCAGGGCGCGGCCGAGTCGCCGGCCGGTGGTGGTGGCGGTGTGCGCGTCCACCCGGTCGGGCCGGTAGCCGGTGCGGACCTGCAGGGCGGTGCCGGTGGTGTCGATCGTCACGCGTAGCACCGCGTCCGCGGGGGCGGAGGTCGGGTCGTCGAGGGTGAGCACCACCGGGCAGGCGGGGGCGAGGCCGGCGAGCACGGCCGGGTCGACCTCGGCGTGGGCGGCGAGATCGGCGCCGAGGGTGCGCACGCGCCGCACCAGTTCGGCGAAGGGCTCGGCCGGGTCCAGCTCGACGCGCAGCGGCAGCACCCGCCCGTCGCGGGCCACGCCGACGAGGACGTCGTCGTGACCGGTGAGCCGGGCGATGAGCGCCGCCGTGGCGGCGTGCAGCACGGCGGCGACGGTGGTGTCCGGGGCGTCGCCCTCGGTGGTGGCGAAACGCGCGGCGAGCGCCGCGGCCGTGACCGCCAGGCGGTCCTCGACGTCGGCGGGGGTGTCGTCGGCGGGGGCGGTGACGGGGCGGGGCAGTTCGAGGCGTTCGGCGGCGTCGGCGAGCTGCTGCCGCCAGAAACCGGCGTCGGCGGCGGCGCGGCGGCGCTGCTCGCCCAGGGTCACGCTGGCCGGATGGATCACGGCGACCGCGCGGTCGGGGGCGCTGCGCAGGAAATCGTCGAGCAGTTCGACGAACCGGTCGTGGTGGGCACGGAGTTCGTCCTCGTCGTAGCGGTGCGGGTTGCCGCGGAAGTCGAGGAAGGTCCGGGCCGGGTCGCCGCTCTGATAGATGTTGACCAGCAGGTCCTCGACGGGACCGGAGGTCATGATGTGGAACTCGCCGCGGATGTCGCCGAGCACGATCTCCTGCCGGAACAGCATGACGTTGACCATCGGCCCGGCATAGCGGTACGGGTCGCCGGCGGCGCCGGTCTCGCGGCGGATGTCCTCGAGGCTGAATCGCTGGTGGCGCAGTGCCCCGGTGAGTTCGAGCTGCACCCGCCGCACCAGGTCGGTGCGGGTGTCGTCCGGTTCGAGAAAGATGTGCAGCGGCGCGGTGTTGACGAGCATGCCGCCGGAGCGGCGGGCCATGGCGGTGGTGCGGGCGAAGACCGGCAGGTTGATCATCACGTCGTCGCGGCCGGTCATCCGCGCCAGATAACACGCGAACGCCGCGATGACCGCCGCCGTCGACGACAGTCCCGGTTCGTCGTCGACCGCGGTCAGCGCGTCGACGAGGTCGTCGGGGAGGGTGTGGCTCGACAGCAGCGACACCGCCGCGGTGGGGGCGTCGCGTTGCGCCAGAGTCGAGCCGTCCTCGAGTCCGGCGACCCGCTCGATCCAGTAGTCGCGGTCGGTGCGGTAGCGCTCGGAGGTGCGGTACTCGCGGTCCCAGTCGTACAGGGCGCGCAGGTCGGCGGCTTTCGACGGTTCCGGCTCGCGGCCGTCGATCTCCGCGGTGTAGAGGGCGGCGATGCGGTTGACCATGGTCATCGCCGCGAATCCGTCGAGGGCGACGTGGTGGATGCGGGCGTACCAGAGGAACCGGTCGTCGGCGACCTGCAGGATCGTCATGTTCACCAGCAGGTCGTTCGCCAGGTCCACCGGGGTGGCGTAGTCGGCGGTCATCCACTCGTGCGCCGCGGCCATCGGGTCGGGTTCGCCGCGGAAGTCGAGCAGCGGGATCCCGTTGCGGTCCTCGACGGTGGGGTCGACGTACTGGACGGGTTCACCGTCGACGTCGACGACCCGCAGATAGGCGGACCGGAACTCGGCACCGGCGCGATATCCGCAGCGACGCAGCAGATCCAGGTCCGGGGCGCCGCGCAGATCCACATACTGCGCGATGCACACGGGTACCTCGGGTGCGAGCTGCTGCGCGAACCAGATGGCCCGTTGCGCGGACGACAGCGGGAAAGCGCCGGCCGGTATCTGCGGACGACGGTGTCGCAGCGACATGTCCCCTCCGAAAGCGATGTTGTTGGCCGTGATCGGCGTGTGTCCCCCGACATCGCGTGCAGGGGCCGACCCCGGTGCCGCTGGGCGTGCGGCGCCGCGATCGGACCCCCGTTCGATCGTGTGATCCCGTGTGACCGGGACCACACAACAAGCTAGACCACCTGTGCGACCGGTACGACCGGATTGCGGCGACGACCGCACCACTACCCGCCGATGCGCCCCGGAGGCCGTGCCCGTGCCGCGACAGGACCGGTACGGAACCGCGAGTGACCTCGGAAATCGTTCCCGTGCAGGGGATCAGTCGCGTTTCGATAACGTTTTCCCGACGGCCGGGAGGAATGCCCTGTTCGTGACCGGAGTGACGAATGAGGTCGGCGTCGAAGCAGGATCGGGCTCGCCGGAAACGCCCCGAAACCGGACAGCTCTCCTTATTCTCGAAGCGGCCGTCACCATCGTGCCCCCGTGCCGCGACCCGTGCGTGATCGGATCGCGACCGGATCGTCTCGTCCCGCCCGCTCGACCCGATTCGAAGGAGCCCGAGATGTTGCGTCGCCGATCCGCCCCGCTCGTCACCGCCCTGCTCGCCGCAGCCCTGCTCGCGGCCCCCGCCCAGGCCGCCGCCGACACCGCCCCGCCGGGGGTGCCGCTCGATCAGCTGCGCGCGGAGGTCGCCGACTCCCCCGAGACCCTCGCCGCGCTCGAGCGGCTCGTCGCCGACTCCGGCTCGGCGGATCCGTTCGCGCCGCCACCGAAGAACATCCCGCAGCCGTTCTCGTCACCCGCACCGACCGTCGGTCCGGGCTGCGGCGGCGGTTTCGTGCCGTTCGCGATGACCACCGCGTGGGTGCATCCCGGCCCGCACGGTCAGGTGCCGTTCGGGTCGATCGAGGTGATCGTCGAACCCACCGCCGGTGCGCCGGTGACCGCCTCGGACCTGAAATTCGTGTGGATCAACATGGAGAACATCCGGGCCGGGGTCGCCACCCTCGACAACAACGGCGGCGGATTGCAGTCCACAGTGATCGACAGCGGTCCCGGCGCGGTGCTCGGCGCCCTGTTCGGCTCGCTGCAGTACGCCAACGGTGCGTTCTGCCAGGTGATCTACACCATGGGTGGCTTCTTCGCCTGAGCCCGCGCTCCCCGATCGGGGCGGTCAACGCAGCCGTTCGGCGTCGCGGGCCAGATCGAGCAGCTCCGCGCACAGGGCGGTCAGCTCGTCGGCCGCGGCGCCCTCGGCGACCGCGGTGGCGACGTCCTCGGCGGCGCAGCGCGCCCGGAACGCGCGGTCGGCGAGTGCCTCGACCTCGCCGGCGGTGAGCACCACCGAATCCTCGGGCAGTCCGGCGCGGCGGGCGCTGCTGCGCTGCTCGTAGGCGCGTTGCCGACACGACTGGCGGCAGTAGCGGCGTCGCCGCCCGGTGCCGATCTCCGGTACCGGGCGCCCGCACCACAGGCACGTGCTCGCTCGGGTGTCACGTCCGGTCACGAGCGTCACTGTACTGCCCACCTGCACCCCCGGCGGGGCGGCGGGAACCCCGGACGCACGGGCCGGTGCGGGCACCGTGCGCGCGGCGGTGCGGCGAGTCGGTAGACTGGTCCCTCGGCTCCTCGGTGGGCCGCGGGAACGGAATCGGCTCCGCAGACGTTGAGCACAGTGGACGTCGAGCCCGGTGTCGATGCCGCACGGCATCGTCACCCGGGCGGAGCACACAAGGAAGGACACCACCATGGCAGATCGTGTACTGCGAGGCAGCCGACTCGGGGCGGTGAGCTACGAAACCGACCGCGACCACGATCTGGCGCCGCGGCGAATCGCGCGCTACCGCTGCGACAACGGCGAGGAATACGACGTGCCGTTCGCGGACGACGCGGAGATCCCCGGCACCTGGATCTGCAAGAACGGCCTCGAGGGCACCCTGGTCGAGGGCGCCGCACCGGAGCCGAAGAAGGTCAAGCCGCCGCGCACCCACTGGGACATGCTGCTCGAGCGTCGCTCCGTCGAGGAACTCGAGGACCTGCTCAAAGAGCGCCTGGACCTGCTCAAGGCCAAGCGCCGCGGCGCCTGACACCCGCGCCGCCGAACACGTACGTGTGCCGCCCCGGACGATCGTCCGGGGCGGCACACGTCGTTACGGACCCCGCAAGCGCAGCCCGACGGGACGGTGGTTCCGCGAATTCGATTGCGGCCCCGCCACGAATCGATCAATCGTCGATATCGGCCGGACGGTGCGTGCAATCATGATCGCACGCCGATCGATCATGATCGGCACGCCCGATCCACGACCTTCGCGCCGGTGCTCCGGCGGGTCGCTTGCAAGGGGGTGAATGTCCGTGACCGACCGTCACCACACTGCGGCGGACGCGCCGCCGACACAGGCCGCCGATTTGGCCGACCTGCGTGCCGAACTCGACGACATCGACCGGACCCTGCTCGACGGGATCCGCGCCCGCCTCGAGGTGTGCGGACGCGTCGCCGAACTCAAGCAACGCCACGGCCTCGACGTGCTGCAACCCGGCCGCATGGAGGTCGTGCACCGCCGCGCCCAGGACTACGCGCACAGGCACGGCCTGTCCGGCGACTTCGTGCGCTCGCTGTACACCCTGCTCATCGACGAGGCATGCCGGGTCGAGGACCGCATCGTCTCCGGCGGCGCCCCCGCGGACCGGGTCGGCTCCGGTCGCCGCGGCGACGGCACGAACTGAGGCCCGTCGTGTCCGCGCCCCGACCGATCCGCACGGTGTTGATCGACAACTACGACTCGTTCACCTACAACCTCTACGACCTGATCACCCGCGTCAACGGCATCCCGCCGCGGGTGCTCACCAACGATCGCAGCTGGGACGAGCTCGTCGCCGAACCGTTCGACAACATCGTCATCTCCCCCGGCCCGGGCCGACCCGACCGGGCCAGGGACTTCGGGATCAGCGCCCGCGCCCTCACCGACGCCGAAGTGCCGCTGCTCGGGGTGTGCCTGGGCCATCAAGGGCTGTGCCAGCTGTTCGGCAGCGCCGTGATCACCGCCCCCGAACCGGTGCACGGCCGCACCAGCCCGATCCTGCACGACGGCACCGGCCTGTTCGCCGGGCTGCCGTCGCCCTTCGAGGCGGTGCGCTACCACTCGCTGATCGCCGACCCCGTCCCCGACGAGCTCGTCGCCACCGCCCACACCCCGGACGGGTTGCTCATGGCCGTCGCGCACCGGCACCGGCCGCTGTGGGGGGTGCAGTTCCATCCCGAATCGATCGGCACCGCCCACGGCGCGCAACTGCTCGCCAACTTCCGCGACGCCACCCCGCCGCGCAGCCCGATCACCGTCACCGCCCCCGTCGATCCGGAACCGGTACCCGAACCGGCTCCGCGCTATCTGCTGGCCAGCCGCCGGCTGCCGCTGCACCCCGACCCGTCCGCGGTGTACGAGGCGCTCTTCGCCGCCGGCCCGCACGGCTTCTGGCTCGACGGCAGCGCCGCGCTGGAGCCGCAGTCGCGGTTCACCGTCCTCGGCAACGGCGCCGGACCCCGCGCCGACTACCTGACCTACCGGGTCGGGGAGGGCATCGTGCGCGAACACCGCGCCGACGGCACCGTCGAGGAACACCGCCGCCCCGTCTTCGACCATCTCACCGCCCGCCTCGCGGAGCGCCGCGCTGCCGCCCGCGACGACCTGCCGTTCGGGTTCGCGCTCGGCTACGTCGGGTATCTCGGCTACGAACTCAAGGCCGACGCCGGCGCGCAACTCGTGCACACCTCCCCCTACGCCGACGCCGCGCTGGTCTTCGCCGACCGGGCGGTGATCGTCGACCACGACGACCGCTGCTGCTATCTGCTCGCCCTGACCGAGGACACCGACGATCCCGAGACCCTTGCCTGGTTCGACGCGACCGCCGCGATCCTGTCGGCGCTGCCCGAACCGGTGACCGACGAGCAGATCCCGGTGCCGCTGATCGGCGCGGACGGTGGCCCGCAACTGCGGCTGCGGCACTCCCCGCAGCGCTATCTCGATCTGATCGCCCAGTGCCAGAACGAGATCCGCAGCGGCGAGACCTACGAGGTGTGTCTGACGAACACCGTCACCGTCGACGGCGGCATCGACCCGCTGAGCACCTATCGGGCGTTGCGCCGCATCAGCCCCACCCCCTACAGTGCGCTGCTCGACTTCCCCGAGGTCGCGGTGCTCAGCGCCTCCCCGGAACGGTTCCTGCGGATCGACGCCGACGGCACCGTCGAATCGAAACCGATCAAGGGCACCCGCCCACGTGGCCGGACCCCCGGCGAGGACGCCGCGTTGCGGGACGAACTGTGGGCCAGCAAAAAGGACCGCTCCGAGAACCTGATGATCGTCGATCTGGTGCGCAACGACCTGTCGCGGGTGTGCGTGCCCGGCTCGGTGCACGTGCCGGCACTGTTCGCGGTGGAAACCTATGCGGCGGTGCATCAGCTGGTGTCCACGGTGCGCGGCACGCTGCGTCCGGACGTCTCGGCGGTGGACTGTGTGCGCGCCGCCTTCCCCGGCGGATCGATGACCGGTGCCCCGAAGCTGCGCACCATGGAGATCATCGACAAGCTCGAGGACGGCCCCCGCGGGGTGTACTCCGGGGCCATCGGATATCTGTCGCCGACCGGCGCCGCCGACCTGTCGGTGGTCATCCGCACCCTCGTCGCCACCGCCCACGAGGTCACCTTCGGGATCGGGGGGGCGATCGTGGCGCTGTCCGATCCGGACGACGAACTCGACGAGACCCTCGTCAAATCCGTGGTGATGCGCCGCTGCCTCGCCGCGGCCCGCGACACCACCCCGACCAACGGAGCCGGGGCGGTCGGCTCCGCGGACCCGGACGATCTCGTCGACGGGCCACCGGTGCTGCCGGGGCGGGCCGGGCCGTGACCACGCCCGGCCGGGTGATCGTCGCCGGCGGATGCGGCGCCGTCGGCGCCTTGCTCACCGCGGCGTTGCGCGAGGCCGGCCGTCAGGTGCTCGTCGTCGACCCGGCCGCCGCCCCGGCTGCACCCGGGATGCTGCGCGCCGATCTGACCGCCCCCGACACCCGCCTCGCCGCGGCACTCGACGGCGCCGACATCGTGGTCCTCGCCGTCCCCGACGTCGTCGCCGGTGCCGCCCTGCCGGTGCTCGCGCGGCTGCTGCCCCCGCACACCCTGCTGGTGGAGACCCTGTCGGTGAAGACCCCGATCGCCGCGGCGCTGCACACCTACCGGCCCGGCGCCCCCACGCTCGGCATCAACCCGATGTTCGCCCCCGATCTCGGATTGCCCGGCCGGCCCGTGGTGGCGGTGCGTCACCACGACGCACCGGTCGTGACCGAGTTCGTCGCGGCGCTGCGCGACTGGGGTGCCACCGTGGTCGAGACCACCGCCGACGAACACGACCGGATCACCGCCGCCGTGCAGGTGCTCACCCACGCCGCGATCCTCGCGTTCGGTATCGCCCTCGACCGGCTCGACGTGCCGGATGCCGCCGCGCGGGTCGCCGCGCCCCCGCACACCGTGCTGCGCGCGCTGCTCGCCCGCGTTTCCGGTGGCACCGCCGAGGTCTACCACGACATCCAGCTCACCAACCCGTACGCCGCCACCGCCCGCCGCGCCCTCGCCGGCGCGGTCGCCGATCTCGACGCCGCCACCGACGCCCTGCCCGACTTCGCGGCGCTGCTCGACCGGGCCCGCGCCGCGCTCGGCGACGGGCAACCCGCCGCCACGCAGCTGTGCGGGCAGCTGTTCGCGGCACTGCCCCGCGATCCGGGCGCGGTCGGCGGTCCGAGCGAGGAAAGGAGCCGGACATGAACGAATCCGACATCCCCGGCCCGCAGCTGCGCGCGCCGGAACTCCCGCAGTACGACCCGTCCGATCCGGCGGAGAGCGCGGTGATCGCCGGGCTGACCCGCTCGTGGCCGCGCCGCGCCGCCGTCAAGAAACCCGAGGTCGACCTCGACGCGCTGTTCGAGGCGGACCGCGCCGACTATCCCGAGCAGATGCTGCCCTTCGCCGAGCATCCGCGTTATCTCGCGCTCGACGAACAACAACAGGCGCGGCTGCGGGCCTGGGCGTGGATCGCCTACAACAAGAGCGTCGTCGACATCGAACAGCACGTCGTCAACCCCGGCTTCGCGTTGATCACCGAGGACGCCTTCGGTATCGGCCCGTCCGACACGGTGGTCACCGGGGTGCTCCAGGCGATGGTCGACGAGCAGTACCACACCCTCATGCACCAGCAGGCCAACGTGCTCACCCGCCGCCGCCGCGGCTGGGCGCTGAAGGAGTCGGTGCTGCCGCCGTGCCCGACCGTGCGCGAGCATCGCGCCGCGGTCGCGCACGCCGAGACCCCGCGGGACGCGGCGCTGGTGCAGCTGGCGTTCACCACCGTCGCAGAGACTTCGATCAGCGCCTATCTGGCGTTGCTCACCACCGACCCGGAGCTGCAACCGGTCAACCGCGCGACGGTGGCGGTGCACCGCCGCGACGAGCTGTGCCACGCCTCCCTCGCGGGTGGGCTGCTCACTGCGGTGCTCACCGAACTCGACGACACCGATCGGGTGCGGCTGCTCGACGCGCTTGGTACCGCGGTCGCGGCGTTCACCGGCGCCGACACCTCCACCTGGGCGGCGATCATCGCGCGCGAGAACATCCCCGGCGGCGACGAGTTGGTCGCCGACACCATCGCCGTGACCGAGGGCCGGCCGGTGGTGCAGGACTGCAGCGCCATCCGCCGGCTGTGCGCGGGACTGGGGCTCGGGGAGGAACTCGACGCCCGCTGGCCGTGGCCGCACAGCGCCTAGCGCCTCGGCCGCGCAGCGCCTAGCGCCGTGGCCGCACAGCGCCTGGTATCCCGGCCGCGCGGGCCGAGTCAGCGACCCAGCAGTGCCCGCAACCGCGCGAGACGACTGCGCAGCCCCCACACGGTGACCCGCACGAGGGCCTCCTGCACGATGTTGCCGTTCATCTTCGACTCGCCGATTTCCCGTTCGGTGAACGTGATGGGCACCTCGGCGACGGTGAATCCGGCCTGCAGGGTGCGCCACGCCAGATCGACCTGGAAGCAGTAGCCGTGCGAGGCGATCGCGTCGAGGTCGAGCTTCTCGAGCACCTCACGGCGGTAGGCACGGTAGCCGCCGGTGATGTCCTGGATCGACACCCCCAGCGCGAGACGCGAGTAGATGTTGCCGCCGCGGGAGAGCACCTCGCGGTGCCACGGCCAGTTCACCACCGTGCCGCCGGGCACGTAACGGGAGCCGAGCACCAGATCAGCGCCGGCGTCGACCTTCTCCAGCAGCAGGTGCAACTGCTCGGGGGCGTGGCTGCCGTCGGCGTCCATCTCCACGAGCACCGTGTAGCCGTGCTCGAGCCCCCACCGGAAACCGGCGATGTAGGCGGCACCGAGACCGTTCTTCTCGGTGCGGTGCAGCACCGCGATGCGCTCGTCGGCGGCGGCGAGGTCGTCGGCGAGGTCACCGGTGCCGTCGGGACTGCCGTCGTCGACGACGAGGACATGGGTGTGCGGCAGCGCAGCGTGCAGCCGCGTGATGATCCGACCGAGGTTCTCCCGCTCGTTGTAGGTCGGAATGATCACCAGGGTGCGGGCGCTGGGTGCGCTGTCGTTCCCGGCCGGCGTCGCCGCTGCCATCAGAGGTCCTCCTTGTCGAACCGGCCACCGGCCGGTGCTCCTGCTGCGCCGGTGCTGGTGCGAGCTGCCGCACCGGCCTTCTCCCGCCGTCCTCGCACCAGGACGAAACCGGCGGCGGCCACGGCCGCGGCGCAGAGCACAAGCTCCGGCGCCACTCCGAGCCGACTAGCCAGCGTAACGTCTGCGCGCACGGGCACCTGCGCCACCAGGGCATCGGGCACGAACAACGGTGTGCTCTGCTGCACCCGACCGGCCGGATCGACGATCGCGCTGACCCCGCTGGTCGCCGCGACGATCACGGCCCGGCCGTGCTCGACGGCCCGCACTCGCGACATCGCCAGCTGCTGATAGGTCATCTCGGTGTCGCCGAAGGTGGCGTTGTTCGTCGGCACCGCCAGCAACTGGGCGCCGGCGTCGATCGAGTCGCGGAACGCCCGGTCGAAGGCCACCTCGTAGCAGGTCGCCACCCCGATGTCGATGCCGCCGGCGGTGACCATGCCGTCGCCGTCGCCGGGCACGAAATGGCCGGCGCGGTCGGCGTACTCGGAGAACAACCGGAAGAACGACCGCCACGGCAGGTACTCGCCGAACGGCTGGATGATCTTCTTGTCGTGCCGCTCCCCCGGACCGGTCTGCGCGTCCCACACGATCACCGAATTGGTGGTGGTCCGGTCGTCGTTGACGAGCACCGCCCCGACGAGGATCGGCGCGTCGATCGCGGCGGACGCGGCGGAGATGTCGCGTGCGGCATCGGCGTTGCGCAGCGGGTCGATATCGGAGGCGTTCTCCGGCCAGATCACCACATCCGGGGCCGGGGCCCGTCCGGCGGCGACGTCCTCGGCGAGGACGAGGGTGCGGGCGACATGATTGTCGAGCACCGCCTTGCGTTGGGCGTTGAAGTCCAGGCCCAGGCGCGGCACACTGCCCTGGATCGCCGCGACCGTCACCGTCGACGACTCGTCGGTGGCGGTGCGCACCAGCGGCCACGCCGCCGCGGCGAGCAGCGGACCGAGCAGCGTCACCGCGACCGGCACCGTCCAGGCCCGCACGGGGCGGGGACGGCGGGAGGCGGTCAGGGCGAGGGCGGCGAGCCCGGCGCCGGTCGCGGCCACGGCGAACGACACCAGCGGGGCGCCGCCGACGACGGCGAGGGAGACGAACCCACCGTCGGGCTGGCCGAACGCCAGCCGACCCCACGGGAACCCACCGAACGGCACGCTCGAGCGCAACCATTCGGTCAGGCTCCACGCCGCCGCGATCCACAACGGCGCGACCGGCAACGACCGCAGGTGCACCACCAGCGCCCCGAACAGGCCGACGAAGACCGCCTCGGCGGCGGCGAGCGCCAACCACGGCAACGGACCGACATAGACGCCGATCCAGGGCAGCAGCGGCACCAGGAAACCGAGGCCGGCGAGATAGCCGTAGCCGAACCCGGCGCGTCGCCGCATCGGTACTGCAGTCGATACACCGACCAGGAGCGCGATCCCGACGGGGGCGAGGAACCACAGCGGCCGCGGCGGGAACGACGCGAACAGCAACACTCCCGCGACGACGGCCAGCAGCGCGCGCAGCGCGACGACACGCACCGCCCGCACGGTGACCGTCGCGAAGGGCCGGCCGGTCACCGCGCGTACACGACCCGGCCGCGGTGCACACTGCGCACCAGCACCGGATCGGCGGTGCCCGGGGCGAGATCCGGCAGCGGCGCCACCCGCGACCGCGGATCCGTCGACCACCGCTGCACCGAATCCTTCGGAGCGCTGACCACCAACTCCCCGACCTCCCAGATCGCATACGACGCCGGCGCCCCCGGATCGAGGGTGCCGGCCAGACCGTCACGCACCCCACCAGCGCGCCACGCCCCGCGGGTCGCAGCGGCGAACGCCGCCCGCGGCGAGATCCCGCTGCCCTCGGTGCGGTGGTGCACCGCCGCCCGCAGCATCGGCCACGGCCGCGGCGCCGTCACCGGCGCATCCGAGCCGAACGCCAACGCCAGCCCGGTCGCTGCCAGCGGCGCGAACGCGTTCAACGCCGCGGCGCGGTCGGCGCCGAGCCGCTGCGCGTACATCCCGTCCGCCCCGCCCCACAAGGCGTCGAAGCTCGGCTGCATGCTCGCGATCACCCCGTACCGCGACAACACCTCCGCCTGCGCGACCGTCAACGACTCGACGTGCTCGAGCCGATGCCCGCGCGCGGCGAGCACCGGTCCCCCGACCTCCGCGGCGACCGCCTCGAAGGCCGCGACCGCGGCGGTGGTCGCCGCGTCACCGATGACGTGGAAACCGGCCTGAATGCCCGCCGAGGTGCACGCGCGCACGTGCGCGGTCAGCTCGTCCTCGGTCAGATAGCGGGTGCCGCAGCAGTCCGGCAGATCGTCGTACGGGCGGGCCAGCGCGGCGGTGTGCGAACCGATCGACCCGTCGACGAACAGATCCCCGCCCAGGGCATCGGCGCCGGTCTCGGCGAGCAGCTCCGCGGCTTCCTCGCCGGTGCGCACCGCCTGACCCCAGTAGCCGCGCACCTGCACCGGATGGTCGGTGCCGAGCAGTTCGGTGAAGTCGTCGAGCCCGGAGATGTCGGGGCCGGCGCATTCGTGCACCGCGACGTAACCGTGCGCGGCGAAATCGTCGAGGGCCGCCAGGCGGGCGCGGGCACGCTGCGCGGCGGTCAGCCCGCGGCGGGCGGCGCCGCGCACCGCATGATGCGCCGCGGCGGTCAGCGGCTGCTGCGGATCGAAGCCGGCCAGCTCGTCGAGGGGTTCGGCGACGGCCCGCAACGCGCTCGACGCCGCCGCCGAATGCGCATCGATCCGGCCGAGATAGACGAGCCGGGCCGGGGCGGCGGCATCGAGGTCGGCGGTGGTCGGTGGCGTCGGGTCGGGCCAGCGGGTCTCGTCCCAGCCGTGCCCCCAGATCACCGCGTCGTCGTGCGCATCGGCGTGCGCGCGGACCCGGCGCAATGCGTCGTCGCGGTCGACGGCATCGGTCAGATCCAGCCCGGTCAACGCCAGGCCGTGGCTGGTGGTGTGCACGTGGGTGTCGACGAAACCGGGGGCGACGAACGCGCCGTGCAGGTCGACGATCTCGGCGTCCGGGTGCAGGGCGCGGCCGGGCCGGTCCTGCCCGACCCACACGACCGTGCCGTCGGTGACGGCCATCGCGGTGGCATCGGGGGCGCTGGCGCTGTAGATGCGGCCGCCGACGAGAAGCTGGGTGTGCGGTGCAGGGCTCACGAGTGCCCAGTCTGCCCGTTACCGCTCCTCGCGGCGGCGCGGGGTCTCCACGATCTCCCCTTCGAGCACGGTGCCACGGTCGTCGACCTGCTCGGTCACGGCCGCACCACCGGTCAGGTGCGGGGCACCACCGACGACACTGTGATCGACGACCTGCCCGTCGACCACCACCAGCCGCTGCGCGGAGAACCCGGTGACGCGGGCCCGCCGCGCGACCAGCGTGCGCACCGCCGGACGCAGCGCGGCGCGGGACGGCAGCAACAGCAGCACCCCGAGCACGGTGCTGACGATGCCGGGAATCAGCACCAGGGCCGCGCCGGCGCCGACGAGCGCGCCGTCGGTGAGCACCCGCTCCGGGGAATTCGCGTGCGGCGCCCGGCCACCGCGCAGCTCACCGAGGTTGCGCAGCGCGCGGCGACCCAGGGCGGCGAGCACGAGATAACCGGCGGCGCTGACACCGAGGAAGATCAACACGGTGGCCAGGGCTCCGAGGGTGGAGCCGAGCCAGGCCAGCACCGCGATCTCCGCCACGACGTAGAGCACGAACAACAACGGGTACACGGCGGGACTTCCTTCCGTCGGCGGTTTCTGTCCGGTCAACGAACGGGCCACCGGTTTTGCTCCCGCACCCGACCCGCGGATGCGGCGCGTGATCGAATGGCCGCCATGACTGCAGGTGACTGGGCGTTGCTGATGACCGCCGCGACAGCCGCCGGCTGGGTGGACGCGGTGGTCGGCGGCGGCGGGCTGATCCTGCTGCCCGCCCTGTTCCTCGTCGCCCCGCAATTGACGCCACAGGCGGCGCTGGCGACGAACAAGCTCACCGCGATCTGCGGGACCGGCGCGGCGGTGCTGACCTTCGCGCGGCGCATCCCGCTGCGCTGGTCGCTGCTCGGCCCCGCCGCCCTGGTCGCCGCGCTGGCCGCGGCGGCGGGGGCGGCGGCGGTCTCGCTCATCGACCGGGAGGTGTTCATCCCGATCGTGATGGTCGTGCTCGTCGCGGTGGCGGTGTTCGTCACCGCCCGCCCGAAACTCGGCACCGGCAACACCCGCCGCCCGTCCACGCTGCGGCTGGCCACCGTCGTGGTCACGGCCGCGGCGGTGATCGGCTTCTACGACGGGATCCTCGGGCCCGGCACCGGCACCTTCTTCATCATCGTGTTCGCGGCGATGCTCGGCAGCGAGTTCGTCACCTCGGCGGCGATGGCGAAGGTGCTCAACTTCGGCTCGAATCTCGGGGCGCTGGTCCTGTTCGCCGTCGGCGGGCACGTGTGGTGGGCGCTCGGGGCGGCGCTGGCGGTGTGCAATGTCGCCGGCTCGGTGCTCGGCTCCCGGATGGCGCTCGCCCGCGGCGCCGGGTTCGTGCGGGTGGTGTTGCTGGTCGTGGTGATCGCCATGGTGATCCGGCTCGGCATCGAACAGTTCGGCTGAACCACCCCGCGGGGCTCGGTGCGGCAACCCCGATGCCGCACATCCCGGCGTTACCGTGGGCGGGTGAATGCGGTGGACGACAATTTCCTGGCCCTGCCGTTGCACGCGGCCGCCGACGCGGGCCTGACGGTCGCGCGGGCGGCGGGCGCGAGTCACGCCGATGTGCGGGTGCATCGGATCCGGACCGGGACGAGCACCCTGCGCGACGGCGCCCTGCAGGCGGCGGTGGACGACAGCGACTGCGGGGTGGCGGTGCGGGTGCTGCTCGACGGCACCTGGGGATTCGCGTCGCATCCGGTGCCCGGCCCGGACGGCGCCGCCGACGCCGCGGCCCGCGCCGTCGCGGTCGCCCGCACCCTGCGCGCGTTGAACCGGGATCCGGTGCAGTGGGCCGACGAAGCGGTCCACCGGGACGCGGTGTGGGTCTCGCCGTACGAGATCGACCCGTTCACCGTCCCCGCCGCCGAGCGCATCGCGGTGCTCGAGGACCGTTCGCGGCGACTGCAGGACGCCGACGGCGTCGACCACGTCGCCGCGAATCTGACGCTGGTCAAGGAACAGACCTTCTACGCCGATCTCGCCGGGTCGACGATCACCCAGCAGCGGGTGCGGATCCACTCCGACCTCGACGCGACCCGCGTCGACCGTGAGGCCGGCACCTTCGAGTCGATGCGCACCCTGGCCCCGCCGGCCGGCCGCGGCTGGGAGTATGTGGCCTCGGACCGGTGGTGGGACTGGAGCCGTGAGCTCGCCGAACTGCCCGAGCAGCTCGCGGAGAAGGCGCAGGCCCCGTCGGTGATCCCGGGCCGCACCGATCTGGTGATCGACCCGACGAATCTGTGGCTGACGATCCACGAATCGGTCGGGCACGCCACCGAATACGACCGCGCCATCGGCTACGAGGCCGCCTACGCCGGCACCTCCTTCGCCACCCCCGACCTGCTCGGCAGCCTGCGCTACGGCAGCGACGTCATGCACGTCACCGCCGACCGCACCGAACCGCACGGCATGGCCACCGTCGGCTACGACGACGACGGGGTCGCCGCCCAGTCCTGGGATCTCGTGAAGGACGGGGTGCTCGTCGGCTACCAACTCGACCGGGCGTTCGCCCCGAAGCTCGGGGTGGCCCGCTCGAACGGCTGCGCCTACGCCGATTCGGCGCATCACGTGCCGATCCAGCGGATGGCGAACGTGTCGCTGCGACCCGATCCGAGCGTCGATCGCAGCACCGCCGATCTGATCGCCGGGGTCGACGACGGGCTGTACATCGTCGGCGATCGCAGTTGGTCGATCGACATGCAGCGGCACAATTTCCAGTTCACCGGTCAGCGGTTCTACCGGATCCGCGGCGGCCGGCTCGCCGGGCAGGTCCGCGATGTGGCCTATCAGGCGTCGACCACCGAGTTCTGGGGTGCCCTCGAGGCGGTCGGCGGCGCGTCGACCTGGCAGCTCGGCGGCGCGATGAACTGCGGCAAGGCGCAACCCGGGCAGTTCGCGTCCGTCTCGCACGGCTGCCCGTCGGTGCTGGTGCGCGGCGTGAACGTGCTCAACACGGTGCAGGAAGGTGGCCGATGATCCCCGGAGACCGACTCGTCGAAACCGCCCTGGCGACCTCGCCTGCCGACGAGACCATCGTGATGGTCACCGACAGTGCCGAGGCGTCGCTGCGGTGGGCCGGCAGTTCGATGACCACCAACGGCTCCGCCCGTGCCCGCGGCGCCACGATCCTCGCGATCCGCCGCACCCCCGACGGGGCGCACTGCGGGGTGGTCAGCGCCCCGATCGTCGACGCCGACGACATCGGCGCGGTGGTTGCCGCGGCGTGGGCGGCCGCGCAGCAGGCCCCGGCGGCCCCGGATGCGATGCCGTTGATCGACGGCGACGACACCGACCCGCAGTGGGGCGACGAGGCCGTCGGCACCGACGTCGAGGTCTTCGCCCCGCTCCTCGACGGGCTCGCCGCCGGCTTCGACGACACCGACGCCCTCTACGGATTCGCCCACCACCAATCCACGACGATGTGGCTGGGCACCTCCACGGGGGTGCGGCGCCGCTGGGTGCAACGCGACGGGTCGCTCGAGATCAACGGCAAACGCGGCGGCCTGACCGGGGCGAGCGCCTGGGTCGGCGCCGGCACCGTCGACTTCACCGACATCGCGATGGATCCGCTGCGTGCCGAACTGGCGCGGCGGCTGGACTGGGCCGGTACCCGCGTCGACCTGCCCGCCGGACGGTACGAGACGCTGCTGCCACCCTCGGTGGTCGCGGACCTGATGATCCCGCTGCTGTGGTCCCTGGACGGGCGCGGCGCCGAGGAGGGCCGGTCGGTGTGGGCGGGGCCCGGCGGAACCCGCCTCGGCGAGCAGATCGCCGCGCTGCCGGTGACGTTGACGTCCGATCCGGCCGCCCCGGGGCTCGGTTATGCGCCGTTCGTGGTCGCCACCGCCTCCACCGACAGCGTCTCGGTGTTCGACACCGGGATGAGCGCCTCGCGGGTCGACTGGCTCCGCGACGGCGCCCTGCACGCGCTGGCGTATCCGCGGGCCGCAGCCGCCGAATTCGGGGCCACCCCCACGGCGCCGGGTGAGAATCTGCTGCTCACCGGTGGCAGCACTGCCGATGTGGACGACATGATCGCCCGCACCGAACGCGGTCTGCTGCTGACCACCGTGTGGTACCTGCGGGAGGTCGATCCGGCGGTGCTGTTGCTGACCGGCCTGACCCGCGACGGGGTGTATCTCGTCGAGGACGGGCAGGTGCGGGCGGCGGTGAACAACTTCCGGTTCAACGAATCCCCGGTCGATCTGCTCGGCCGCGCCACCGAGATCGGCGCCACCGAACGCACCCTGCCGCGGGAGTGGAAGGACTGGTTCACCCGCACCGCGATGCCGCCGGTGCGCATCCCCGACTTCCACATGTCCTCGGTCAGCGCCGCCCACTGACCTCCGGTCCGGTCGGTGACGTCCATCGATCGGACCGGTAGGGGCTCAGAGCAGGTCGGTGAGTTCCTTGCCGATCTCCTCGGGGGTGACCGTCGGCTCGAAGCGGCGCACCACCGCGCCCTGCGGGTCGACGAGGAACTTGGTGAAGTTCCACTTCACCTCGTCGGTGCCGATCGCCTCGGGGCGGGTCTTGCTCACGTGCTCGAACAGGAAACCGTGCTGCGGCCCGAAATCACCGGGAGCCTCGGCGCGCAGGTGCCGGTAGAGCGGGTGCGCATCGTCGCCGTTGACATCGACCTTCGCGAACACCGGGAAGGTGACGTCGAAGTTCACGCGGCAGAACTCCTGGATCTCGCTGTCACTACCCGGTTCCTGACCACCGAACTGGTTGCACGGGAACGCGAGGATCTGCAGGCCGCGCTCGCCCAGCTCGCGGTGCAGCGCCTCGAGGGCCTCGTACTGCGGGGTCAAGCCGCACTTGCTGGCGACGTTGACGATCAGCAGATGCCGGCCGGCGAAGCGGGCGAGATCCTCGCTGCCGCCGTCGGCGGTGGCCACGGTGTACTCGTGCACGGACATGCGCTCTCCTGAACTGGGTTCGATCGGCTCGGCCCCGCAGGTGAGGCCGAGATCACCACGGACCCTACGGGATCGGACGACCCGGGCGGGGCTGCTGGTGCGGGGTCAGTCCAGGTCGCGGACGTGCCGGGCGGGGCTGCCCAGATGCAGCGTGTGTGGGGCACAGTCCTTCGTCACCAGCGAGTTCGCGCCGATCACCACACCGGCGCCGATGCTCACGCCCGGCATGATCACCGCACCGGAGCCGATCCACGCGCCGTCGCCGATGGTCACCGGCTCCCCCGTCAGCGTCGACGCGCGCTGTTCGGCGGTGCCCATGCGGTGGCTGCTGGTGAGCACCCGCACGTGGTCGCCGAGGAACACCCGCTGCCCGAGGGTGATGTCGGCGACCGTGTCGAAATAGCAGCCGTGGTTGACGAACGAGCCCGCGCCGAGGGTGAGCCGGCCGAGGCCCTGCACCACCACGCCGGTGTGGATCAGGCTCGGCGGTGCGGCGTCGACACCGGCGCGGCGCAACCACTTCCAGCGACTCGAACCGGAGATCAGCGGGTTGCTCGCAAGCGCCACCGCGATCGCCTGGGACCGGTAGGTGTGAGAGCGCGCCACGACGTCTACCGGCCTGCCGTGTCGTCGGCGGGATCGAGCGCACACGCCAACCCGACGGTGCCGGTGCGGCCACGACGCACCACGCTCGCGCCGACGATGATCCGGCCGAGCAGCCCGTACTTGCGGGCGATCACCGACCGGGCGTGCGCCGAGCCGTCGGCGTCGAGCACCTCCCCGGTGCCGGGCACCGCCGCCGACTTCGGGTTGCCGCGCGCGTCGCAGATCGCCAGGGACACCCGCGGATCGCGGCGCAGTCGCCGCACCTTGTAGGCGTCGGCGACCGTCCACACCAGCAGCCGGTTCCCGTCGGGCGCCGCCCACACCGGGGTGTCCACCGCGCTGCCGTCCTTGCGGTATGTGGTCAGCAGCACGAACTTGGCGGCGGCGAGGTCCGCGAAGGTGGGGGTCGTCGACTCGGGCATGGCCACCACCCTACAAACCGCCCGGTCTCACGGCACCGCTCGTCCCCCCGGCGCCGCGTTCTACGCTGGCGGTCATGGCCGATACCGCTGTCGACGTGCACCTGCCCGCCGGGCACCTGACCTCCGCGCAGGTGCAGGTGCTCGCCGAGCTCGCCCACACCCACGGCGGCGGCGAACTGCACCTGACCGCCCATGCCCAGCTGCGGGTGCGCGGCGACCACGCCGCGATCAGCGCGGCCGTCACCGCCGCCGGTCTCACCGTCGACGTGCCCACCCGCGCACGGCTTCTCGTCTCCCCGCTCAGCGGCCGCATCGGCGGACACCACGACCTGCGCGAACTCACCGCCACGGTGATCGCGCGCCTGGACGACCGGCCCGTGGCGGCCGGCACCGTCCTCGGGCTCGACGACGGCACCGGCGACATCGTCGCCCTCGCCCCCACCGTCGCGGTCCTCGCCCGCCCCGACGGCCGCTTCGCGGTGATCCGCGACGGCGCCGACACCGGGGTGCGCGTAGACCCGCAGGACGCCGCCGAGGCGCTGCTCACCCCACCGACCGACCCCACCGGGGATCCGGAACCGGTACCGGAGCAGCCGCGGCCACCGATCGGGTGGCTCGACCAGCCCGACGGGGCCGTCACCCTCGCCGGCGGGCTGCCCGGCGGGATCCTTCCCGCACGACTGGCGGAGTTCCTCGCCGCCGTCGAACGTCCGGTGATCGTCACCCCGTGGCGGTCGGTGCTGCTGTGCGATCTCGACGAGTGGACCGCCGAACAGGTGGTGCGGGTGCTCGCCCCGATGGGGTTGATCTTCGACGCCGACTCCCCGCATCTGCGCTGAGCCGCCGCTGACCTGCACGAACGGGCGGACTTCGCGAACCGGACCGTCGCCCCCGATCCGGCCCGCCGACGGTTCGGCCGCGCCTATCGTGGACGGATGAGCGGTCCGACAGCGGAATCCGACAGTTATGACGTGATCGTCCTCGGCGCGGGCCCGGCCGGGGAGAACGCCGCCCAGTACGCCATCGCCGGCAGCGACCGCACCGCGGTGCTCGTCGAACACGAACTCGTCGGCGGCGAATGTTCCTACTGGGCCTGCATGCCCAGCAAAGCCCTGCTGCGCCCGACCCAGGTGCTCACCACCGCCCGCAACATGCCCGGCGTCGCCGACAAGATCAGCGCCCACGGCGTCGAGGTACCGGCCGTACTCGCCCGCCGCGACAGCTTCACCCACAACCGCGACGACAGTTCCCAGGTGGACTGGGCCGAGGGCGCGGGTATCGGCGTCGTGCGCGGCCGCGGCCGCCTCGACGGCGAACGCACCATCACCGTCTCCGGTGCCGACGGCGAGCGGCGCCTGCAGGCCCGGCACGCCGTCGTCCTGGCCACCGGCACGCTGCCCTCGATCCCGGACCTGCCCGGGCTGCGCGACGCGCTGCCGTGGACCTCCCGCGATGCGACGAACCTGCTCGAGGTCCCCCGCCGGGTGCTGGTGGTCGGCGGCGGTGTCGTCGCCTGCGAAACCGCCACCTGGCTGCGGCAACTCGGCGTCGAGGAACTCACCCTCGCGGTGCGCGGCGACCGGTTGCTGCCGCGCGTGGAGCCGTTCGCCGCCGAACGCGTCGCCACCCGCATGGCCCACAAGGGCCTGAATGTGCGCTACGGCACCGAGATCCGCTCGGTGCAGCGCCCCGACGTCAAGGACACCGGCGTCGGCCGCATCCACGGCGGTCCCGCCACCGTGGAGTTGTCCGACGGCAGCACTGTCGAGGTCGACGAGATCGTCGTCGCCGCCGGCCGCTGCCCCGCCGTGGACGGGCTCGGTCTCGACACTGTCGGCCTGACCGACGGGAAGGTGACCGTCGCCGACGATCTCACCGTCGACGGGGTCGACGGCCAGTGGCTGTATGCGGTCGGGGACATCGCCGGTCGCGCCGCACTGACCCACATGGGCAAATACCAGGCGCGGGTGTGCGGGGACGTCATCGCCGCCCGCGCCGAGAACCGCCCCACCGACGGGTCACGATTCCGGGCGAGCGCCGACCACGGCCAGGTCCCGCAGGTGATCTTCACCGTCCCGGAGATCGCCGCGGTCGGCCGCACCGCCGAGCAGGCCCGCGCCGACGGACTCGACGTCGAGGTCCTCGAGGCCGACATCGACGTCGCCGGGGCCTCGCTCGCCCGCGACGACTACGCCGGCCACGCCGCGCTCGTCGTCGACCGCGCCACCGACACCCTCGTCGGCGCGACCTTCGTCGGTCAGGAGGTCGCCGAACTCGTCCACGCCGCCACCATCGCCCTGGTCGGGAAGGTGCCGCTGGACGCCCTGTGGCATGCGGTGCCGTCCTACCCCACCATCAGCGAGATCTGGTTGCGGCTGCTCGAATCCCGCCGCAGCTGACCGCCTCTCGAACGTGCAGTTGTCGTGGCGACACGCCGCGTGGCGACGAGAACTGCACGCCGACGGTCAGCGCGGCAGACGCCGCCACACCGCGCGCGGCAGCAGGCGCATCCCGAAGAACACCGACGGCATGCTGCGCCGCACCCTGCGCTCCCCCGACGGTGCCGAGGGCACGCAGTTCCCCGCGGTCTACGTGCATTTCGGCACGTAGACCGGCGACTTGTTGGAGCCCGGGCCGACGATGAGCGCGGGTTGCCTCCGGTGATGCGGACGCCACGGACCTCATCAACAGCGGTGACTGTCACCTGATGCGCCGGTGCCGCCACCTACCTGCTCACCGTTTGTTTCACGCCCGTAGTTCCCTGGCTCCGACCGACACCACCACCAGGACGGTGGGTTTGACAATGTGACGGCCGACCGGCGCGGACGACATCGTGAACGATCGAAGATCGTCATTCCGATTCCCTGTCGATGTCCTTGTCGGCTCCCCGCGCCGGTGAAGGACAGTCGGACCGTAGGCTGGGACCAGGACGCGAGCGAGGGAAGGAGGCGATTGTGCTGGTAGGTGTGCTGGCCACAGTCCTCGGTTGTCTGCTCCATAAATGGGCAGCCGTGGCAGCCGCTCGACTGAATTTCGGCTCTCGGTTTCCTTATCTGTGGGGCATGTATCCGGTGCGTCCGACGCGTCGGGTCAAGCGCGCTCAGACAGCAGGGTGGCTGCTCAGCATTGTCGGTGCGTTCGGTGTCGCGAGGCGTTGTGGAATACGGCCCCTGGACGGAGTCTCGACGCCGTCCTCTCCATACTCGTCGTGGTCAACCTCGTCGTGGTCAACGCAGGTCCGAATCTCGTCACGACAGTCATTCATAACCGCACTGTTCCCCAACCTTGAGCAGTGGCGGTATCGGCTGTCGGGAACTTTCGCTCACGAATATTCAACATTCCCACAGACATCCGGCTGGTCCTGCAAGGTCGTGGACGCGATCGAGCGATTGAGCCCCGTGAAGTGGTGTAAACCGTTGTGCGCGTTGCGCTGTGAGGCTGTGTTGATTATGCCGTAAGGGGCGTCTGCTCGTCCACCACCTCTCCGGGACGGGCGGGTCGGACTGCGTCGAGGACGGTCGGTGCCGGCGGGGACAGCAATGTCATCGACTCTTCCGACAGGTAGCGACGATCACTGACCTGCCATTCCTCGTGTGCTTCGATGAGCACACAGGTGGCCAGCCGCAACAGTGCGGTGGGGTTCGGGAAGATCCCGACTACGTCGGTTCTGCGCTTGATTTCCCGATTGAGCCGCTCGATCGGATTGGTGCTCCAGATTTTCTTCCAGTGCGCCTCGGGGAAGTCGGCGAACGCAGTGATCTGTTCCTTGCACTCGATCAGCATCGCTGCCACCGTCGGGAATTGCGACTCCAAGGTGCTGGCGACGGTGTCCACGTGGTCGCGCACCAGCATCCCGGTGGGCTGGGAGAAGATGGTGCGTATCGCCGCGGCGACCATCTCGAACTGGCCTTTGGGGATCCGGGCGGCGACGTTGCGCAGGAAATGCACCCGGCACCGCTGCCACGCCGCCCCCACCAACACCTTGTCGATCGCGTTCATCAGACCGCGGTGGTGGTCGGAGATCACCAACTGCACCCCGTGCAGACCACGTTCGCGCAGGCTCCGCAGGAATTCGGCCCAGAACACCTCGGTCTCGCTGTCGCCGACCGCGCAGCCGAGGACCTCCCGCCGGCCGTCGGCGGCGACACCGGTGGCGATGACCACCGCTTGGGACACGACCTTCGCGCCCTTGCCGCGGTTGTCCCCACCGACGCGGGCCTTGCAGTAGGTGGCATCGAGAAACACGTACGGGTAGGCGTGGACATCGAGTTCACGAGTGTTGAACGAGCGGACCTCGTCGTCCAGGTCCCCGCAGATCCGTGATACCTCGGACTTGGAGATTCCGGTGTCGGCACCCAGTGCGACGACCAGGTCGTCGACTTTGCGGGTCGAGACGCCGTGCACGTAGGCCTCCATGATCACCGCATGCAGGGCCTGGTCGATGCGACGGCGTGGGTGCAGCAGCGACGGGAAGAACGAGCCGTGCCGAAGCTTGGGAATCTTCACCGTCACGTCGCCGCTGGTGGTCGAGACAGTCTTGTCGCGGGTACCGTTTCTGCTGGTGGTGCGGGTGTCGGTCCGTTCGTAGCGTCCGGCACCGATATGGGCGGTCGCCTCGGCGTCGACCAACGCTTGCAGAATCGTGGCGAGCAGGGTGCGCATGATGTCGCCGCCGTCGGCGGTGCGTAGCGACTCGGTGAGCTCGAGTAGGGCAGACTGGTCCAGGGCCATCGCGGTGTCTTTCTCGTGTGAGTTTCTTGGTCGTTACCCACACAGCTTCACGCGGTGGCCCTTCTACGTTCAGGACCGACACGGTCCCGATTCGGGAGCCCGGTTTCACACCACCCCAGGGGACTTACCCCGATCGAGCGCTCCGAGACGGGCTGGACACGGACAAACGTCTACCTCGGGGTGCACGAGCGACGATGACCCTAGTCTCGGAAAGGTGCCTTTCGGAGAACTGGTCGCTCCGCCTCTGGGGCGGTAGGTGGACCCCTACCCGCAACGTCGCTGCTGAGGGGATCCCTGTGACTTTCCGAGACACGTCTCGACACCGATATCGTCCGGGTGTTCGCGCTGGCAGGTGTCGCCGTCGGCCTGATCTTGTATGTCGCTGCCTTCTTCATCACCGCACCGACCGAGGTGTGCATGACTCGACTGACATCGCACATGACCGGCTCCGAGGCAGTGGTAGCGACCTCAGCGAGCGCCGACAAGCAGTGGGTGGGGATCGTCGCATCCCGCTGTCAGTGGACGTTCGCGACCGGGCCCCACGCCGGCGCTTCCGTGTCCGAGCATGTCGTGGAATGGGGGCCGTCGGCATTGGCGATCGTTGGCCTTGTCGTCGCGGTGGCCGGCGTGGCGAGCTGGATGTGGTTCCGCACCAAGCACATAAATGTTGCGCGGACCGACCGCGGGTGACGTCACATCACGGAGGCGCGGATCGAGCGAGCGACACAGCAGACTCGGGGTCGTCTACCGATGCTGAATGCCGTTGTCGCTACGAACAATATTTGTCAGACCTGCCCCTGGTTCTGCAAAGTTATGGACGCGATCGGCCGGTCTCCGGCACCGTCCCGGTCCAGAAAACGCGCTCACCTTGGGTTTCGAGGCTGATGGTGCGTAATTGACAATTAGCAGCACCGACTTCGCACAAACCATGAGTGACAAGGGGTCGCGTCAAGTTATCGTGCGGTTTCGCTTCGCGGGTGTAGGTTCTACGAGTCAGTATCGGTTTCCGTATTCGTGTCGGTGAACCCTCTCATCTCGGCGTTTCCCCAGTTCAGAGGTAGAGGCGCAGCGAGATGAGGACGGAATGTCTGTGGACTTCGACAAGCTCGCAAGCATCCCTGGCATGAGCTTGGAACCGCGCAGGTCCCGAGCTGCACTTGCACTACTGACGACTTCAGCGAGAACCTCCATTGTCGACTCTCCCGTCCAGGAGTGTTTCTGGGGATCGGCTGCGGCCTTCAACTCGGTTGTTCGTGCAAGTTCGGAAGGCCTACCTGGGTTGTTCGCCAGATCAATCGCGAATCATAGATTTGATCAAATAATGTCGGTGGCGGGTTCTCGCCCGGGTCTCATTCCGCGAACCTAGCAGCTGAAGTGTCAGTTTCCAGAAATGGTTCTTTGCAGGAAGGGATGAACACCGCCATCCCGTCACAGAAGGGGTGGAAATTTGATCAAATCTTGGTAGTCTCGGCACATCCTCGCTGTCATCATCGAGCTGAACTCTCGTTGTGGAAGGAGTTGCTGATATGAGGGAAGACATCCTCGGCCGGTCCCGCGTGGAGGACACCGACGAGCTGGTGCAGTTCTACCGCCGGCTCGAGACGATGGGCGCCGGAGCGTTGTGGACGGTGGCCAACGACATCGAGCCGTGGTATCCACAACCGAAATCGGTGCCGATGCTGTGGCGCTATGAGCAGCTGCGACCGTCGGTGCTCGAATCCGCCTCGTTGGTCTCCGGTGACGATGCCGGCCGCCGGGTGGTGATGCTGGTCAACGACGGCCGCAAGGACCTCAGTGCGGCCGTGGGTCTGCTCTACACCGGACTGCAGATCATGAACCCGGGCGAGTCGATGACCGCACACCGACACGCAGCCTCCGCGCTGCGGTTCGTCATCGAAGGTGAAGGAGCGTGGACGATCGTCGACGGCGACCGACTCGAGGCCGGAGCGCGGGATTTCCTGATCACCCCGAGTGGCACCTGGCACGAACACGGCAACGATTCGGCCAGCTCACCGGTGATCTGGCAGGACGGACTCGACATCCCCCTGGTCAACACACTCGACGCGAACTTCTACGCCGTGCATCCGGAGCTGCATCAGCAACCCGGAAAAGTCGTCAACACCTCGCTGCGCGAGTACGGGTCCGGGATCCTCACCCCCGCCGACCGCGGATGGAGCAAGCGTTACTCCCCGCTGCTGGCCTACCCGTGGGAACGCACCTACGAGGCGTTGCTCGCCCGCGCCGAGGTCTCCGACGGATCACCGTACGACGGCATCATCATGGAGTACGTCAACCCGCTCACCGGCGGTTCGGTCATGCCGACGATGGGCGCGCACATGCAGCTGCTGCGTCCCGGTCAGGCCACGCTCGCGCATCGGCACACCGGGTCGGTGATCTATCACGTGGCCAAGGGCCGCGGTCATTCCATCATCGGCGGGCAGCGGTTCGACTGGCAGGAAAACGACATCTTCTGCGTGCCCTCGTGGGCCTGGCACGAACACGCCAACGACGACGACCGCAACGATGCGTGCCTGTTCTCGTTCAATGACTTCCCCGTCATGCACGCACTCGACCTCTACCAAGAAGCCGCCTACACCGACAACCACGGACACCAAACCGTAGAAGACACCCTCGAACCGGCGACGACGGTGCAGCAGTAAGTACATCACCACCGTGGATGCAGTGCCCCGAGCACCGCAGACAACGGCTGTTAGGGACGTGCTTCGGATAGCAGGGTTCTGATGATCGGGTAGCGCGAGTATGAGCATCGGATAGCGGTGCCGGTCCTCGTGTGCTCGTGTCGGTTCTACGCGTGGCAACCAGGCTGCGCGTGGATCCGAACAGGAGGCACGGGTGACTGATTACCGATTGGTGATGTCGCTACTGCTGCAGGACAGGTCCTACCGGGACATCGAGGCGATCGCGGGTTGCTCGCATCGCACGGTCGCGAAGGCGAAGAAGGTCTGCCACGAGCACGGGTTGACCGCCACGAGCCAGGTCGAGGCGCTCAGCGTCGAGGAGATCGACGTCTTGTTCGCCGATGGGCGCAAGACGCCGTCGAAGGAGTTCGTCGCCTTCGACGTGGCGGCTGCCGTGAAGAAGCGCACGGGCAAGAAGAAGCTGCCGCTGCGGGTGCTGTGGGCCAACTACCTCGACACTGACGGCACGCCGGGGCAGCGGCACTACAGCTACCAGCGGTTCTGCCAGATCATCGGCGAGTACGTCGAGGTCAACGAGCTGACGATGCGGATCACGCACGTGCCCGGGCACACGATGCAGGTCGACTGGGCGGGCACGAAGATGGCCATCTTCGATCCCGTCACCGGCACCAAGACCACAGTGTCGGTGTTCGTGGCATCGCTGCCGTACTCGGGGATGGTCTTCGCCTGCGGCTGCCTGGACGAGAAGATGCCGAACTGGCTCGACGCGCACTTGCAGGCGTTCGAGTACTTCGGCGGCGCGGCGCAGGTGATCGTCCCGGACAACGCCTCGACGGCGTCGAACCAGATCGCCCGCGGTGACCGGGCCCGCGAGGTCAACCGTGAGTACCGTGACTTCCTCGAGTATCACCAGACCGCTGCCGTGCCCACTCGGCCGGTGCGCCCGACAGACAAGGGGCACGTCGAGGCTGGGGTGAAGGTGGTGACGAACTGGGTGATCGGACGGCTGGCCGATCGGCGGTTCGCTAGCCTGGATGATGCGAACGAGGCGATCGCCGCCGAGGTCGAGGCGATCAACGACCGGACCCCGTTCCGCGGCCAGAAGACCAGCCGCCGGGAGCTGTTCACCGAGCACGAGCAGTCGGAACTGTTCGACCTTCCCGAGGCCCGCTGGCAGCCAGTCATCTGGAAGAAGTCCAAGGTCAACAGGGATTACCACGTGGAGATCGCCACGGTGAAGTACTCGGTGCCCTACACCTTCGCTGGCCAGCACGTCGATGTGAAGATCACCGGCCCCACGCTCACTGTCATGGCTGGCGGGGAGGTCATCGCCTCCCACGCCGTCTCCGGTAGGCGGCACGCCTTCGTGACCGACCCTGACCATGTTCCCGCGCAGCATCTGCAGTCATCGGACCTGTGGTCGCGGGCGTATTTCGTGCGCCAGGCCCACAAGATCGGACCGCACACCGTGGCCGCGATCAGTGAGGTCCTGGATCGCCAGCGGATCGAGGCTCAGGGCTACCGCTCGTGCCAGAACATCCTCGCCCTGGCCCGCGGGGACAACAAGATGCTGCTCGAGCGGGCCTGCGGGCAGCTGGTCTCCGAGACCTCACGCCGGGCGATCAGCTACACCGCCGTCAAGCAGCAGCTGGCGGCCCTGAGGGCCCAGGCCGCCGCTCGACCCACCACCACGACCGCAGCGACGACGCCGGCGACCGCAACGCCTGTAGCGGTACCGCCGGATCGGCGAGATACCACCGGGGCGCATCTGGCCGGGCCGGAGCAGTTCAGCCTCGCCGTCCTCACCGGAGGCCCGAGCAGCGGCACCGCGGGGCGGGAGGAGCTGCAGTGACTGATCGTCATCTCACCGACGCCGACATGCCACTGTTCACCCAGTTGCGGATGACCGCGTTCGGCCAGACCGTCATCGACTTGGCCAACGATCCCGCCTGCGACGAGTGGACCTTCTCGGAGAAGATCTTCCACGCCCTGGACAAAGAGATCACGGCCAGGCAGGAACGCCGGACCCAGAAACTACTCAAGGCCTCCAGATCGCCAAACCCTGATGCTTGCGTAGAAGAGATCCGCTACCTGCCTGACCGCAACGTCAACCGCGAGCTAATCGCACGACTTTCCAGCTGTCAATGGATCGACGCCACCCGCAATCTCGTCGTGCTCGGCCAGTCCAGCGTGGGCAAGACCTACCTCGCCCAGGCGCTGCTCAATGCCGCGTGCCGAAAGTACTACACCGCGAGGTTCTTCCGGCTCGACGACCTGGCCAACCGGCTCGCCGTGCTGGAGCCGACCTCGCAGCGCAGGCTGGACTTCCTCACTGATCTGCACAACTGCGACCTGCTGGTTCTCGATGACTTCCTGACCACGCCGGTGGCTCCGCACACCGCGGCGGAGCTGCTCAACATCCTTGCCGCTCGGGAAGGGCGGGGCTCGACGCTGGTGACCTCGCAGTTCGATCCGCCAGATTGGTACAAGTCGCTCCAAGACGCGGTCATCGCCGAATCGATCCTCAACCGGATCGTCGCCGGCGCCGAGATCATCGCCCTCGACGGCCCGAACATGAGACGGCACCTCGCCACGGCAACGCCATAGCGGCCCAGCGGTCGGACGGGCAGATGCCGCTATCCGATGCCCGTCCGACCGCTACCCGATCATCAGAACCGCGCTTTCCGAAAGGCGTCCCAAACAGACAACGGCCTCGAAGAAGGATCTGGAACTTCCATGGGTAAGTACATCGATATCGTTAAGACCTCTGGCGAAACATTCGCCGCCTACCTCGCCGAACCTGAGCAGGGATCCGGACCCGGCCTGGTCTTGTTACAGGAGATCTTCGGCGTCAACGACTACATGCGCGAAACCGCCGAGCTGTACGCCCGAGAAGGCTATGTCGTGCTCGTGCCGGACCTGTTCTGGCGATCCGAACCGCGCGTGGAACTGGGTTACGACGACAACGGCGTTGCCCGCGGACTGCAACTTCGAGATGCGCTCGACAATGACACCGCGATCGACGACATCGCCGATACCATTCGCACCCTGCGTGCGTTCGACAATCAGGCCGGGGGGGTTGGCATCGTTGGATACTGCATGGGCGGGTTACTGTCCTATCTATCGGCGGTCCGTCTCGACATCGACTGCGCGGTAAGTTATTACGGTGTCGGCGTACATGAGCACCTCGACGAGGCAAAGAACCTGCAGGTGCCGACTTCATTCCACCTGGCCGAGCTGGACGCATTCTGCCCCGAGCCGGCGCGAACCGCTATCCGTGCAGCGTTTACCGACAACGATCTTGTGCAGATCTACGACTACGACGGTGTAGACCACGCGTTCGGCACGACCGGACGAGACGTATTCGATCCGGTTGCAGCCGACCTCGCTTACGCTCGAACACTGGCAGTGCTACGCAACACGATCGGCCCCCGATACGATCTCAACGCGATCTGGGACAATCACGTCTACCACGAATTCGTCACCCGCGATGTGCCCGCGACCATGGCGACGATGATCGACGAACCGTACGTCAACCACATCCCGACACTTACTGGCGGAGTGGGACAGAAGGATCTGTCCCGGTTCTATGCCTACCACTTCGTCCCTACCAATCCCTCCGACCTGAAGTCCATCACCCTGTCTCGTACCGTCGGTGCCAACCGGATTGTCGAAGAACAGCTGCTGTGCTTCACACATGATCGAGAGATGGATTGGCTTCTTCCCGGTATCCCGCCCACCGGCAAGTATGTGGAGATCCCCCTCGTGGCCATCGTAACCATCGAAGGCGACAAGCTTTGCAACGAACATATCTACTGGGATCAGGCCGGTGTGTTGGTGCAGATCGGCTTGCTGGAACCGACCGGACTTCCTGTGGCAGGAATCGAACAAGCACGCAAGCTGGTCGACAAGACTTTGCCGTCGAACGAGTTGATGGCGAAATGGTCCACCAGCGAGGGGAAGCCGATTTCGTGACGGCCTCCGCACCGGAACAACACCGTAGCGCTTTGGTCACCGGCGGCGCCGGCGCCATCGGACGACATATCTGCCTTGCTCTGGCCCGATCCGGGTTCGCCGTCGGAGTCGGCTATCGAGGTGACAGCACACGGGCACAGGAAGTCGTAGATGAGATTAACACCGAGGGCGGAGCCGCAAGGGCCGTCCCAGCGGTGCTGGACGATCCGGACTCGGTGATTCCGACGATCGCAAGGATGCACGCCCAACTCGGCCCTCTGGGTGTGCTGGTGAACAATGCGGTGGCCTGGCCAGACAATGTCGAGCAGGCGGAGCCTTTCTACCAGACCACAATGGACTGGGCGTCGCTTGTGCGCACGAATCTCGAGGGCACCTTAGCGATCACTCGGCATTGCGCACAGGCAATGGCCCACCACCACTGGGGACGAATAATCACCGTCTCCACCGATCTGGTCGACGGTTCGATGCAGTCCGATGTCTCGTACATCGCCGCCAAGGGCGGGATGACTGCGGCCTCACGCGCGCTGGCGTGGGAGCTGGGGCCGGCAGGAGTCACGGTCAATCTCGTAGCTCCCGGCCTGACCGCCGAGAAAGGCGCCACGATTGCCCCGCATGTCGTCGCCGAGCTCGTCGAACACACTCCGCTTCGCCGGTTGGTGACAGCGGCCGAGGTCGCCGCGGCGGTGGCGTTCCTCGCGTCCGAGAATGCAGGCGCGATCACAGGACATGTCCTGACGGTCAGCGGCGGGCACTGAATCTCTTCGTTCCTTCGCTTCCGTCGAGCAGCAAAGGACGTAACGGAACCCGTGCGCCGCACACTCCGGCCGATAGACGAGGACAACGACACCGGACCCTAGACAGATGCAGTGCCCCGCCAAGCTCATCCTTGGCGGGGCACTGCATCTGTCCAGGACGAGAACCTCGCCTGCTTCAGAGTGACTGAACGCAACTCGTCTCGGAGCTGAACCCGTGGTACGGCTACAGCTTTTCCCACGTGTCGTCGGTGACACCCTCGTTCCGAAGAACTGCCTTGGACACCTTGCCGTTGGCAGTCAGCGGTAAGACGGCGACTATACGCACATAGCGGGGCAGCGCAAAGGCCGGCAGATGAGGTTCCGCGAATGCCATCAGTTTTTCGATCTCGGTGGTACTACCGTCGGTCATCTGCAAGCAGACCATCACTTCGTCCTCACCGAGATCACTCGGTACTGCGATCGCTGCTGCTGCAGCCACCTCCGGATGCTCGAGGAAGGCAGCTTCGACTTCGTAGCTGGAGATGTTCTCGCCGCGGCGACGGATCGAGTCTTTCAGCCGGTCGACGTATCGGTACATACCATCTGACTGTTTCCTCACCAGATCACCGGTGTGAAACCACAGATTGCGACGTGAGGAAGTCGTGGCCTCGGGGGCGTTGAAATACCCCGCCGAGATCAGAGCAGGTTGCCGGGGGCGAATGACGAGCTCACCGACGTGCCCGTCCGGCAGCGGGCAATCCGCGGCATCGACGACAGCGACCTCGTAGTCCGGATGGGGAAATCCCAGCAGTCCTTCGGTGTGCTGGCCCAACGGGGTATAGAACGCCACTCCGATTTCGGTCATGCCGAAGCCCTCGGCCACTTCGACTCCGAAGTGGTCTTCGAAGTCGCGTTTGATGGCAGGTTCGATGCCCGGTCCGAGGATCACACGCAGTGCGGAGTTCTCCTTGTCGAACACCTCGGGTTTGCGGTTCCACAGCATGCTGCTCATCGCCCCGAGAAGGAAAGTGACCGTGGCCTCGGACTGACGCAGGCGGTCCCAGAACGCCGACACCGAGAACTTCGGACCGATGACCGCGCGTGCCTGGGCGCCCAGCGCCTGCAACAGCGTGGTCAACGCATTGGTGTGAAATAGCGGCAAGCAGGTGTACAAGGTGTCGGCCGACGTCAACTGCAACTGCTCGGTGCAGATCACCGACCACCAAAAGAACTGCCCATGGGGCATGATGACACCCTTTGATGGTCCCGTGGTACCCGAGGTGAACAAGATGGCCGCCGTCGTCTCCGGCACTACCGTAACTGCTTCGGCGCCGGTCTCCCCGAGCTGGAACTCGACTGCATTCGCTACCGAAGCGTGGTGTCGATCCACTTCATCGTCGGCATATCCGTCCAGCGGCTCTGTCGAGATCCGGACCAACACCGGATCCGGGTGATCGAATACATCGCTCGCCTCGGCGAGATTGGTCTCGGTGACACGATCGAACACCACCACAGTAGGGCGTGCTGCGCGGAGTTGGTGGCGCAGCATCTCCCCCCGCAGTGCAGGGTTGAGAGGAGTGAATACTGCTGCGCTCCACGCACACCCGAGGAACAGTTCGATCATTTCTCGGCGATTGGCGGTGGCAACGACCACCCGGTCCCCGGGTGTGACACCGTGACGCTGCAAGAACTGCGCACAGCGGGCAGCGACATCGGCGAGGTCACGTCCGGTATAGGAGCGATCGGCGACGGTCAGTACCGGTTCATCCGCCTGGTGTTCAGCAGCGTGACAAATGATTTCTTGGAGCGTACGACGTCGATGAGGCCACTGACGCCACGGATGCGCCCCGGTCGATGCTGGGGTCTTCATTGTGCACTGTCTTTTCTGTCACCACCGGATCGGTGGCCACGTAGATAGGCCGCAACATCGGCAGGGCAGCCGAAGACTTCGGCAGCCCTGCCGTCACGGAAAGTGGTGTTACCGATCGTGAATGTGTTCGCGATCCCATGTGGTGTCGGTCCTGCCGCGCTCGCGGAGTTCCGCTTTGCGTATCTTGCCGTTGGCGGTCCTGGGCAGTTCGGCAACGATGTCGACGAAGCGGGGCACAGCGAACTTGGCCAGCCTGTCGCTGCAATGGGCCACGATGTCTGCTGGGTGCAGTTCGTAGCCCTCCTTGGGCACGACTGAGACCATGACCTCGTCCTCGGCCATGTCCGATGCCACCGGAAACGCCGCGGCGGTTTTCACGCCGGGATGCAGACAAAGAACCTGCTCGACCTCGAACGAGGAGATGTTCTCGCCGCGACGCCGGATCACGTCCTTGAGACGATCGACGAATCTGAACCATCCGTCCGGCTCCCGGACCACCCGATCACCGGTATGGAACCACAAGTTCTGCCAGGCTTCGACGGTCTTGTCCGGCATGGTGAAGTAGCCGGTGGCGAAGCCGAACGGCACACGGGATCGCAACAGCAGTTCGCCCGGAGTACCGTCCGGAACTTCCACGTCGTATTCGTCGACGACAATCGCTTCGAAGTCGGGTTGCACGCGCCCCAGATAACCGGCCCGAGGCGCTTCTGGCGCCGAGTTGATCGCCGCGTTCGTTTCCGTGGATCCGAACCCGTCGCTGAGATCGAACCCGAAACGCTGCCGGAAAGGTTCGAACAAGGTGGCCGGTGTGGCCGGTGACAACGCGATACGCACCCGGTGGGCGCGGTCGAAGGGACCTGGCTCACGGGACCACAAGATGTTGATCATCGCACCGAGCAGATAGGTGACCGTAGCACCCGATTCGGTGACCTCTTGCCAGAATCGACTGGCGGAAAATCGTCTGCCGACAACGAAAGTGGCACCCGAGACCAGAGCCTGGACGAAGGTATTGAGGGCATTGGTGTGGAACAACGGCAGACAGGTGTAAAGGACATCCTTCTCGGTGATACCGAGCTGCTCACTGACATTGACGCCCCACCAGTAGAACTGGGCATGAGGGCAACACACTCCCTTGGACACACCGGTGGTGCCCGAGGTATAGAGCAGTGCTGCGGTGTCTCCCGGAGCAACAGGCGCGGCCGGTCTCGCACCCGAGAGTGCGGGGAATCGCTCGACACGTAGCGCAGAAACCGGCTCGGCGGAAGGGCTGTCCAAGGACCACACCCGCTCCAATGTGGAGGGGAGGGTGATCTCCTGGAGCCGTTCGAGCAGAGCGGGTTCGATGACCAGAATGCGGGCGCCGGAGTTGGCCAGCGCATGGAGAAGTTGCTCTCCTCGCAGTTCTGCGTTCAAGGGCACCGCCACCGCCCCCATCCAGGTAGCTCCCAGGATGGTTTCCAGCAGTTCGAGTCGATTGCCCGTCAGTGTCGCGACTCGGTCTCCGGACCGGATTCCAGCATGTTCGAACACCGCGGCCGTCATGGCAGCGCGATCACGAACCTGGATGTAGGTGTAGGACGAGCCGTCGATCTCGAGCAATGTCTTGCTCCCGAAGGCGTCGGCCTGTCGGTTCAACAACGCCGGCAACGTGCATTCGGTGATGGGCAGTCCACGTAAGGGCGCGGACGCACGTTCGCGTGCAGCTAGTTCCACTGTCATCGTTTCTCCTGGGCGTGGGGTGTCGGTACGTACCCGATCGGGTTGTCCGGCGCTGTCGGAGGTATCGAGGTCAGCTCGATCGTCGTTCCCGGTGTGATGGGCGGACCGTGGACGGCCGCGACGACGATGGGGCCGAGGTCGCAGCGGACGGAGGCGAAGCGAGTAGGTGGTTCGGTGTGTTGGGCGGTCCATTCTTCGACGGTGCCCTGCCGTGCCATGACGTTCTCGAATTCGTGACCATGGCAGTGAGGGCACAGGAGCCGGAACGGAAAGGCGACGGTGGCGCATCGGGTGCAGCGCTGCATCTGGATTCCGGTAGTCACATCGCCTCCAGAATCGTCATGTTGGCGCACGCACCATAGCGGTAGGTGACCATGCCGTATCCGGTCACTGCCGCCAGGCGTGCTTCGACTTGCCGCTTCCCGGCGTGCCCGAGCAACTGCGTAGTCGCTTCAACGAGCCCGTGCAGTCCCCCTGCCGACCCTGCCTGGCCTGCGGACAATTGCCCGCCCGAGGTGTTGACGGGCCATCGGTGGTGGAGCATGCGATGTACCGCTTTGCCGAAGTCGTCATCAGGCACGAGCCCGAGGTCGGCGAGTTGGATGAGCACCATCACGGGGTAGTCGTCGTAGACGTTGACGAGGTCGATATCGGTCGGGTCCACGCCGCTGCGCTCCCACAGACCGGGTGCGATATCTGTCAATCCTGTCTGTAATCCGTCACCGGTGTGGTTGTCCCAGTTGATACTCCCGCCGATGGCGCGAACTCGGACAGTATGTCGGTCGGCAGCCAGGTCCGCTCGGGTGACGACGACAGCATCAGCACCGCTGACGGGGGGAACGCAGTCGAAACGCCGCAGCGGTGCGGCCACCATCGGGGCGGCGAGGTAATCGTCGAGTGTCATGGGCGTGCGGTAGACCGCACGGGGATTCAGCGATGCCCATTGCCGCTGGGCCACAGCGATGGCGCCGTAGTCGGTTTCCGCCAGTTCGTACTTTTTCATGTGGCGCTGGGTCAGCAGAGCGAACATTGCGTTGGGACCCGACATACCGGCAGGTGTGACGTGGTCTCGAGTAATGCCGTTGTATTCGGAGACCAGGATCCGGAAGTCGTCATGAGTCATACGGTCACCAGCGGCGATGACAATTGTGTTGGCGTCGCCGGCTTCGACTGCGCGTACCGCGTGTTGGAGCATGTTGACCCCGCTGGCGCCGCCGTTGGTGTCTTCCATGATCCAGCGCAGACTCAAACCACACTTCACGGCCAGATCGACAGCATGGTCGGGTTTGAGGGTGAAGCTCGATACCGCCAGGCCATCGATATCCGCAATCGTCAAACCCGCGTCGGCGACAGCACTGCGGATGGCGGCAGCAAGCATCGATTGTGTAGTCGTAGCGCCGGCGGGATGCCGAGTGTAGGGCTCTTCTGCAGCGCCGATGAGGACAGCAGTGTTGGCGGCGCTCATACCGACTCTCCGATGCGTCCTGTGTTCGCTGAGTTGTGATCGCGACCCGAGCCCGGCGTCGAGGTCTGGAACCGGCTTGCGGTCTCGGGAGCGCAGTAGACCGCGATGGTGCTGATCAGACCGAGAATCGCCAGGTAGATGGCGATCGGCCAGAAGTGCCCGGCCCAGGCGAGCAGGGCCGTAGCGATGAGTGGGGCGACGCCACCGGCGAAGATCGCCGCGACTTCATGACCGATCGACAGACCGCTGTAGCGGACCTTGCCGGTGAACAACTCGCTGAAGAAACTCGGTTGGGTGCCGATCATGGCGCTATGGCACAGACCCACGGCGACGATAATGGCGATCCAGATCATTGCCGGTGTTCCCGTGTTCATCAGCAGGAAGAACGGCACTGCCCACACGACGACGCCGATCGCACCGAAGAGATAGACCGGTCGGCGACCCACACGGTCGGACAGTCTGCCGAAGCCAACCATGGTGAAGGTCTGCACGACGTTGGCCGCAATGATGGCCGGCAGGATGACATCGCTGCTGATACCCAGATGACTGCCGTACGCCAGGGAGAAGACCAGAAAGATGTAGGAGCCGCCGTTCTCAGCCATCCGCGCACCGACCGTGAGCAGGATGGAACGCCGTTGCGTGCGAATCGCCTCGAGTGCGGGGTAACGCTCGACCTTGCCTTCGGTCTGCAGTTCTTGGAAGACAGGGGTTTCGGTGATCTTCATGCGGATGATCAAACCGGCGAGCATGAGAACCAGACCCAGCAGGAAGGGGATGCGCCAACCCCATGTCAGAAACTGGTCGTCCGGAAGGAGAGTGACCAGGGCGAAGACCGACGATGACAAGATGAAACCGATGGTGACGCCGACCTGGCTGAAGGCGGAGAAGAAGCCTCGGCGATGGGGCTGAGCATTCTCACTGATCAGCAGCACAGCACCGCCCCATTCACCGCCGACTGCGATGCCCTGGATGATGCGAAGCACAACCAGCAGGACCGGGGCCCAGAAGCCGATTTGCTGATAGGTGGGAAGCAGACCGATCAGGGCGGTACATACGCCCATCATCATCAAGGTGATCACCAGCATCGACTTCCGGCCGAGTCGGTCACCGAAATGACCGAAGACAACCCCACCGATGGGTCGGGCGACGAAGCCGATGGCGAAGGTGCCGAAAGCCGCCAGCGTACCGGTCAGCGAATCATCGCCGGTGAAGAACAACGGGCCGAAAACCAGTGCGGCAGCGGTGCCGTACAAGAAGAAGTCGTACCACTCGAGGGCGCTGCCGATCAAGCTGGCCGTTGCAACCCGTTTGATCGGAGTCGCCGGTGGTGAGGGATTGGATCCGGGATTGCCGGTGTCAGTTGTCATCGATCAGGTCCTTCGAACGTCTCACGTCCCGTGCGGAATATGTTCGGGAATCGGAGGGGAGGTGGGAGGGGGCTTGTGGGGTCGGGCTCGATGGTGCGATCACCTTCGCAGTTGGGAGCCCCTCGAGGTGACCGAGATGGCGGTCAAGTGGTTTGGTGTCCGTGGTTGTCGGTGTAGGCGGCTTCTTGGTAGAGGTCGAGTGCGTGCATGACGGGGAAGTCATTGAACGAGAACAGGCACGCATCGTTGCGGTCGTCGTCGTTGGCGTGTTCGTGCCAGGCCCACGAGGGCACGCAGAAGATGTCGTTTTCCTGCCAGTCGAACCGCTGCCCGCCGATGATGGAATGACCGCGGCCCTTGGCCACGTGATAGATCACCGACCCGGTGTGCCGATGCGCGAGCGTGGCCTGACCGGGACGCAGCAGCTGCATGTGCGCGCCCATCGTCGGCATGACCGAACCGCCGGTGAGCGGGTTGACGTACTCCATGATGATGCCGTCGTACGGTGATCCGTCGGAGACCTCGGCGCGGGCGAGCAACGCCTCGTAGGTGCGTTCCCACGGGTAGGCCAGCAGCGGGGAGTAACGCTTGCTCCATCCGCGGTCGGCGGGGGTGAGGATCCCGGACCCGTACTCGCGCAGCGAGGTGTTGACGACTTTTCCGGGTTGCTGATGCAGCTCCGGATGCACGGCGTAGAAGTTCGCGTCGAGTGTGTTGACCAGGGGGATGTCGAGTCCGTCCTGCCAGATCACCGGTGAGCTGGCCGAATCGTTGCCGTGTTCGTGCCAGGTGCCACTCGGGGTGATCAGGAAATCCCGCGCTCCGGCCTCGAGTCGGTCGCCGTCGACGATCGTCCACGCTCCTTCACCTTCGATGACGAACCGCAGCGCGGAGGCTGCGTGTCGGTGTGCGGTCATCGACTCGCCCGGGTTCATGATCTGCAGTCCGGTGTAGAGCAGACCCACGGCCGCACTGAGGTCCTTGCGGCCGTCGTTGACCAGCATCACCACCCGGCGGCCGGCATCGTCACCGGAGACCAACGAGGCGGATTCGAGCACCGACGGTCGCAGCTGCTCATAGCGCCACAGCATCGGCACCGATTTCGGTTGTGGATACCACGGCTCGATGTCGTTGGCCACCGTCCACAACGCTCCGGCGCCCATCGTCTCGAGCCGGCGGTAGAACTGCACCAGCTCGTCGGTGTCCTCCACGCGGGACCGGCCGAGGATGTCTTCCCTCATATCAGCAACTCCTTCCTGCATCACTGCGGGGGAACAAACGCGTTGTGAGGGAACGGTAGACCCTAATTTGATCAAATGCGAGACCTGACAACGAATTTTTTCATGGTGGAAACATGACTAGGCAAGAGGCACTCTTCGAAGTAGGTCGTGAATTACCTGCTAAAGCCTCTGAACGTCCAACTCTCGATCGAGGCACCCCTTGCGAGTAGACGTATAATTTGATCAAATCCTAGGCATGATGGTCTACACGTTCAGCAACGAAGGACACCGGAGATGACCGCATACCCGAAGTTTCGAGCCGCCGCAGTGCAGGCGGCTCCGGAGTTCCTCGACACGCCCGCCACGGTGGACAAGGCATGCCGTCTGATCGCAGAGGCGAGCGCACACGGTGCTGAGCTGATCGCTTTTCCCGAGGTGTTCGTCTCGGCGTACCCCTACTGGAACTGGACCATGACGCCCGTTGAAGGGGGCCCCTGGTTCGAAAAGCTATTTCATGCAGCCATCGACGTCCCCGGTCCCGAAGTCGCGGCCTTGTGCGCTGCTGCTCGCGCAGCCGATGCCCACGTCGTCATCGGAGTAAACGAACGAGATCCGTACTCCTTGGGCACGCTGTACAACTCGGTCCTGTTCATCAGCAATACGGGTGAACTACTGGGCGTCCACCGCAAGCTGGTGCCGACCTGGGCCGAGAAGCTGACCTGGGCCGGCGGAGACGGCAGCTCACTGCGCGTCTACGACACCGGTATCGGGCGACTCGGTGGACTGGCATGCGGGGAGAACACCAACACCTTGGCCCGGTTCAGTCTCCTGGCACAAGGAGAGCAGGTCCATATCGCCAACTACATCGCCCTTCCAGTCGCACCGGCCGAGTACGACATGGTCGAAGCCATCAAGACCCGCGCTGCTGCACACAGCTTCGAAGGCAAGGTCTTCACCATCGTCGCCTGTGCCGCGATCACAGATCAGATCGTCGATACCGTGGCACACAACGAGGCCGCCCGCGCGCTACTCGAGCGTCCGCACAGCGCCTTCAGTGGCATCTTCGGTCCGGACGGGCGCCTGATAACCACGCCCCTCATCGACGAGGAGGGAATCGTGTACGCCGACATCGACATCAATGCATCGATCCAACCCAAACAGATGCACGACATCATCGGCCACTACAACCGGTTCGACATCTTCCAACTCAGCGTCAACCAGCAACCGCAGTCCAGCGTCGTCCTCAACAGTCACCAGGCATCTACCTTCCCACCTCCCCACTTCACGGAAGTTCCTGGCGAGACCGAAACGGCCTAAGGGTTTTCCCGTACATTCATCGAACAAGGAGAATTTCGTGCGCTTTGTCAACTTCAGCTTCGGCACCGACGGGGAACGTCATCTCGGAGTCGTCCTCGACGATGCTCTCGTCCTCGATCTTGTCCCCGCCCTGCAGTCGGTGATCGATGTTCCCAACGACCTGCGCGACTACATCGCCGCCGGCCCGGACCTGCACCGCCGGGTCGCCCAGACCATCGCCACCACCCAGTCCTGGCCCGCAGAAGCTACCCGTTCACTGGACGAAGTGGTGCTGCACGCCCCGTTCCGTCCCGGCAAGCTCATCGGTGTCGGACTGAACTACGTCGAGCACGTCGAAGAATCGAGCCGATCCCTCGACACCGACGAGAACCTGCCGACGCGACCGGTGCTGTTCAGCACACCGGGCACCGCGGTGATCGGCCCCGACGAGCCGATCCTGCACAACAGCGAGCTGACCGAACAGCTGGACTGGGAATGCGAACTCGCCGTGATCATCGGCGATATCGCCAAGTCGGTGACCGAGGACGACGCGATGAACCACGTCTTCGGCTACAGCATCGTCAACGACATCAGCGCCCGCGACCAGCGCCGCTCCGGGCAGTGGTTCTTCTCCAAGGGACAGGACAGCTACAAGCCCTTCGGTCCCATGGTCGTCACCGCGGACGAACTCGGTGACCCGCACACCCTCCAGTTGTCGCTGACCGTCAATGGTGAGCAGCGCCAAAACGGAAACTCTCGGCATATGTTGTTCAAGATTCCCCAGCTCATCGCCGATATCACCTCCGGAGTGACTCTCGAACCCGGCGATATCATCGCCACCGGCTCCCCTCAGGGCGTAGGTGCGGCGATGACCCCGCCGACGTACCTGACCCCGGGTGATGTCGTGGCCGCAACCATCGAAAAGATCGGCACCCTGGCCAACCCCGTCAAGGCGGTCTGACCATGACCACACCGGCATCCCCCCGCGCCTACCGCATCGGCCAGATCGTCCCGAGCTCCAACATCACGATGGAAACCGAGATCCCCGCGATGCTGCGTGCCCGCGAAGAGGTCGAACCCGAGCGCTTCACTTTCCACTCCTCGCGTATGCGGATGAAAGAAGTGACCAAGGCTCAGCTCGAAGCGATGGACGACGAGTCCGATCGCTGCGCCCTGGAGCTGTCCGACGCCCACGTCGATGTCCTCGGCTACGCCTGTCTGGTAGCGATCATGACCCGCGGCGCCGGGTACCACTGCACCTCGGAGAAGCGCCTGCACCAGGTGACCGTCGACAACGACGCCGAAGCGCCGGTGGTCACCAGCGCCGGCGCCCTGGTCGACGGGCTGAAGGTACTCGGTGCCCGCAAGGTCGCCCTCATCGCACCGTACATGCGCCCCCTGACCGAGCAGGTCGTCGACTACATCTCCGGTGAGGGCTTCGAGGTCACCGACTTCATCGCCCTCGAAATTCCCGACAACCTCGAGGTCGGCTCCCGGGACCCGATGGCGCTGGTGGACATCGTCGAACGACTCGACCACAGTCAGGCCGATGTAGTCGTGCTGTCCGCGTGCGTGCAGATGCCGTCGCTGGCAGCCGTCCAGGTCGTTCAGGACCGAATCGGCAAGCCTGTGCTGTCCGCAGCCGTCGCCACCACCTACCAGCTGCTGAAAGAACTCGGCCTGAAGCGGTACGTTCCCCGTGCAGGCGAACTGTTGAACGGGAGCTACTGATATGACCGCAGCCGGAGTGAAGAAACCCAAGCGCTCGACAACACTCGAACAGGCGTACAACGCCATTCTCGAGTCCATCTGCAACGGTGATATCCCGCCGGGCGCTCCACTCCGGCTGCAAGAGCTGTCGACCACCTTCGGGATGAGCATGATGCCCATCCGCGAGGCACTCCGCCAGCTCGAGGCCATCGGCGTGATCGAGATGACCCCCCACAAGGGGGCGCGGGTCCGAGAAATATCGACGGACGACCTCATCGACACCTACCGGACCCGCATCACGCTCGAAGGCATCCTCTGCAGCCGCGCCGCCGAAAATTTCGACGCAGACGACGAAGCGGCGGCCCGCGAGGCATTGGAACGGCAGCGCATCGCACTCGAAGACGGCGACATCATCGAGGCTCGCATCGCACACAAGGACTTCCACTACGCCATCTACCGCGCCGCCGGCTCGGTATGGATGCTCCGCTCCATCGACCCGACCTGGCTCAACAGCGAACGCTACCGTGTCACCAGCGAACAGGATGGTGACCAACTCACCCTCCGCCGCGAAGAACACGAACGCATGCTCGCAGCGTGCGTTGCGCACCGGCCCGAGCAGGCCCGCCAAGCCTTGCGAACCCACCTGATCAGCACCGTTGCCCATCTGGACAAGAACCTGGCCAAACGCCTGGACATCCTTACCGCCGGGGCGTGCTGTTGACCCAAGGCCGCTCCCCCATGTACTCGATCGACCCGACCGCCGACCCATATACTCGCTTCGATCCGGCCGTGATGCGTGCTGCGGACTTCTATCACGTCCTGGCTGCCTCGGTGGTGCCGCGCCCCATCGCCTGGGTGTCGACGCGCTCGAGCGCCGGGATCTTGAATCTCGCCCCGTACAGCTTCTTCACCGTTGCCTCCACCAAGCCTCCGATCGTGCAGTTCAACTCGGTCGGTCACAAGGACAGCTGGCGCAACATCACCGAAACCGGTGAATTCGTTGTGAACATCGGGACCGAAACACTCATCGACCCCATCAACGCCACCTCCGAATCCTTTCCATACGAGATCGATGAGTTCACCCAGGCGGGAATGAACCCCCACGACAGCGACGTCCTGGCTGTCCCTCGAGTTGCCGAAGCGCCGATCGCGTTCGAATGCGTCAAGCACACGATCGTGGAGATGGGAAACTGCTCATTGATCTTCGGACGCGTCGTCAACGTCGTTGTCGCTAGCGCCGTACTGGCCAAGGACGGACTCCCCGACTTTTCCAAGGTCGCACCGCCGAGCCGACTCGGACGTTCGGAGTGGGGCCTTGCCCCATCCACGGTGACACGCGTACGACCCTGACACCTCCAACGCAACCAGCAGGAGCATCGCGATGCGCATATATCCCGTGATCCACGTCCACGATCTCGACCAGGTGTCCGAACAAGTCGAGGTCGCTCGTCGACATCCCATTTCCGGAGTCTTTCTCATCGATCACGACGCAGATGACATCCGCCTGGCCCGATGCATCGATCACGTCCGCCTGAAGCAACCCGACATCTTCCTGGGCGCAAACGTCATTCGCCGCAGCGCAACTGAGGCACTGAACATCCTCGCACCGCACTTTCCTGGCGGTATTCCTCTCGACGCCATCTGGACCGACAACGCCGGCGTCTCCCTCGACGGCGACGACCACGAGTTCCGTTCACTCCACTCAGCACGAGAACGAACCGGATGGACCGGACTGCACTTCGGCGGCATCGCCTTCAAATACCAAACCCCCGTCTCAGAATCCGATCTTCCCCGCCTGGGCGAACTCGCACGCCGCCACGTCGATATCCCCACCACCTCCGGACCCGGCACAGGACTAGCCGCCGACACCCACAAACTCGAGGCCCTTCGCCAGGGACTCCACAACCATCCGCTCGCCTTGGCCAGCGGTGTCACGCCGGACAACGTCGAGTCATTCATAGGCCTTGTCGACCATATCCTCGTTTCCACAGGAATCGCCGGCGACAACGACCGCATCGACTCCGGAAAGTTGGCGACCCTCCTCGAACGTTGCACTGTCGAACAAAAAAAATGAACCCTACTTCCGTCCCCGCGTAGACGGTGAAGCACCGAAGCGTTCCCGCGTTCCGCTGAAACGGAGAGTTCAGCCTTCGACCGGAACCTTCACATATGGGTGCCCCTCGTCTTCTAGGGGAATATAAGCAGCCCCGTTGCTGAGACCCGATTCCACTCCGAAGGTGTCAGGGTTCCCTGATGGACTATCAGGTAATCGGTGGATTCGTTTCTGACACATCGGATTAGTTGGTGTTCAGGGTGATTCGTCCTTCGAAGGCGATCGCGAAAGCGTTCAAGGCTCCTTCCACCGTGATGTCCATCGTGCGCGTCCTTTGCCGGTCGGGTCCAGAGCACGAGTGGCAGATACAGGCACGCGAGCGCGGCTGCTCGTTGGGAAATGCCCACGAGCCTGGTTCGTCCGCCGGTACCGGACGTTGAGCGACTCGATCGCGAACGCCCTCGCAAAGCATCCGGCGCATCGTGGTCCGACATTGGAGGAGCCGCGAAGGTCAGCCATCAATCTGCTCATGAGCGGTGGGGTTGACGGCGTGTGCTGTTCGACGATCCCTAACCAGCATGATTTCGAGTACAGGGCCAGAGCAGTGGTGAGACTTCGTTGCGCCGGGATGGACGCCCTGACTCTGGCAGTTGAAGTGGCTCCTGGTTCTTTGCAGCAGTCAATTCGTGGCCGAATCCGATGCTTGGCGGAGTAGGAACTTCGTGAGGTGAGCGCCCTACATCCGCGGTGCGCTGCTGATGGGCAGGTCGATGATGAACCGTGCCCCGCGGCCAGGGCCAGCACTGTCGGCGCGGATCCGGCCCTGGTGGGCCTCGACGAGTGCGCGGGTGATGGTCAGGCCGATTCCGCTGCCGCCGTGGCGGCGGTTGCGGGCGAGATCGGCTCGGTAGAAGCGGTCGAAGAGGTGATCGAGGTGTTCGGCGGCGATACCTTCTCCGGTGTCGGCGACCACGATCTCGGCGTAGGTGGGGTCGGTCTGCCGGCAGGTGATGGTGACGGTGCCCCCGTCGGGGGTGTGGCGCAGCGCGTTGTCGAGCAGGTTGCCCAGGACCTGCCCGAACCGGTCCGGGTCGACAGTGACCGGCACGGAGTGCTCGATGCAGGTCTCGAGGGTGACGCTCTTGTCGTCGTAGCGCGTGCGGACCGCCTCGGCGGCTGCGGTGATCAGGGTTGCGGTGTCGGTGGGGACCGGGATGATGCGGGTGAGATGTTCCTCGGCGCGGGAGACGGCGGTGATGTCCTGGGCGAGGCGGTCGAGGCGTTGGGTGGCGGCACGCAGGATTTGCAGAGTGTCCTCGTCCAGGCTGCGGACGCCGTCTTCGAGGGCTTCGAGGTAGGAGTCGAAAGTGGCGATCGGGGTGCGCATCTCGTGACCGAGGTCGGCGAGCATCCGGCGCCGGGTGGTTTCGGTGGCTTCGAGGCGGCGGGCGACTTCGTTGACGGTGACGGTGAGATCGTCGAATTCGCGGCCAAGTCCGGGGCTGTGCATGCGGGTGTCGTAGCGGCCGGCGGCGATCTGGGCGGTGGAGGTGGTCACCGCCGTCAGCGACCGTTGAACGCGCCGGGCGATGTACCAGCTCACCGCCAGGGACAGCAGCACCGCGATGGCGATGGCCAGTCCCCAGGCGAGGATGATCGCCCAGGTGAAGGCCTCTTCGACGTGATGGGCCTGGTTGGAGTTGTGGTCGATGCCGGCTTGACCGAGGTGATCGTGGAAGATGCCGGGTGCGAGCGCCGAGGCCACGATCCAGGCGCTGACGGCGCAGCCGAGCACCACCACGGTCAGGGCGAGGAACAGTCGGGTGCCGAAACTCGCGGTGTTGATGGTGCGGCGCAGGGACCCGCCTGGTGTGGACGATCGGGCGGTCATGATCCGGTGCCCATTCGGTAGCCGACACCGCGGATGGTGCGCACGTAGCGGCCGCGGGTGGCGTCGTCGCCGAGTTTGCGGCGCAGGTGCCCGATGTGCACGTCGACCAGGTGTTCGTCACCGACCCAGCTCGGCCCCCATACCGCTTCGATCAGCTGGGTGCGGGTGAGCACCACTCCGGGATCGCGTGCCAGGGCGGCAAGGATGTCGAATTCGGTGCGGGTCAGGGCGATCGGCCGCCCGGCGACGGTGGCCTCGCGGCCGTCGACGTCGAGGGCCAGGTCCCCGAAGCGGTGTGGCTGCGCAACGGTCGCGGCGATGGTGGTGCGGGGACGGCGCAGCATGGCCTGGATGCGCGCTGTCAGCTCGCGGGGGCTGAACGGTTTGGTCATGTAGTCGTCGGCGCCGACGGACAGCCCGATCAGGGTGTCGATCTCCTCGGTGCGGGCGGTGAGCATCACGACGTAGGCGTCGGAGAAGGTCCGCAGTTGCCGGCACACCTCCACCCCGTCCAGGCCCGGCAGTCCGAGGTCGAGGACCACCACATCGGGATCGACCTGCCGGGCGAGGGGAACGGCCTCGGCGCCGTCGCCGGTGACCGCGACCTCGAAACCGTCCCGCTCGAGATAGGAGCCCACCAGATCCGCCAGTGACGGTTCGTCCTCGACGACCATCGCCCGCAAGCCGGTGGAGGGACGCGCCGGCGTCGCCGGGTCGCTGCCGGGTGCGGGTGGTCGAGCAGAGGAGGTCATGGGGTCCATCATCGCCAGCACCGTCGCGGTGCCGGTATCGCGGCGACGCGACAAGGAGTTTCTTGAGCAAATCTTCATACGACCTCCATCGAACCTGTGGGGTGGGAACCCGATGCTGAAGCTACGAAACCGAGGGATGGAGACGATCATGATGGGCTGGGTCGGTGACATCGGTTGGGCGGGATGGACCGTCATGGCCGTGTGCATGCTCGCGTTCTGGACGGTGGTGATCTATCTGGTGGCCGTCATGTTCCGCGCCGACCGTACGAGCGGTCCTGCTGGCATCGAGCATGAGGGTGATCCGCTGCGGATGCTCGAAGAGCGGTTCGCCCGAGGCGACATCGACTCCGATGAGTTCGTCGCCCGGCGGCAGGTATTGACGCAGACCGGCAACCTCGCTGCGATTGCTGATCGGCGAGGGCAGGTCCGTGGGTAGATTGACCCGCCGAGCCTTCCTGATCGGCTCGATGCTGACCGGTGCCGGAGTCCTGGCGGCCTGTTCCGGGGCGGGGGCGGCGACCGGCGTGCCGGTGGCCGCCACGTCACCGGTGGTGCGTCGTCTCGAGCAGCAGCGACGTGTCCCGGGCCAGCAGGTGGTCTCGGCCCGGTTGACGCCGCGTCCGGTCGAGGTGGACCTCGGGGGACGCATCGTGTCCACCTGGGCCTATGACGATCAGGTGCCGGGACCGCTGATCCGTGCCCGAGCCGGGGATCTCCTGCGGGTGGAGGTCGACAACCAGCTACCAGCGGAGACGAGTGTGCACTGGCACGGGCTGGCGTTGAGCAACGACATGGACGGTGTTCCCGGGCTGACCCAGGACCCGATCGCCACCGCAGACCGATTCGTCTACGAGTTCACCGTCCCTCATGCGGGCACGTACTTCTATCACTCGCATTCGGGTCTGCAACTCGACCGCGGGCTCTACGGTGCGCTGATCATCGATGATCCGGCCGAGCCGGGCGACTACGACCACGAATGGATCGTGGTGCTCGACGACTGGCTCGACGGCACCGGCCGCACCCCCGACCAGGTGGCCCGCGAGCTCGGCATCGGCAGCGGAGCAGGAAACGGTGACGGCGCCGCGATGGGCACGATGGACCACGACGCCACGGATATGGACATGGGTGGGGAAACGATGCTCTCCCCGCTGCTCGGGGGCGCCGGGGACGTGCGCTATCCCCACTTCCTGCTCGGCGGGCGCGTGCCCGACGATCCGATGGTCTGGACCGCCGCACCCGGACAACGAGCACGGATCCGGTTCGTCAACGCCGCCGCCGACACCGCCTTCCGGGTCGCGTTGGGTGGACACCGGATGACGGTCACCCACACCGACGGTTTCCCGGTCGTACCGCAGGACACCGACGCAGTGCTCATCGGCATGGGTGAGCGTGTCGACGTACTCGTCACCCTCGACGACGGGGTGTTCCCGCTGTTCGCTCAGGCCGAGGGCAAGACCGGGCACGGGCAGGCCGTGGTGCGCACCGCCTCTGGCGAGCTGCCACCACAACCCCGTCCCGACGAGCTCGATCGGCGGGTACTGCTCGGCACCGACCTTGCGCCACGGGAGTACGTGCGGCTGACCGAACGTGATCACGATCTGTACCACAGCGTGGACATGGGCGGCACCATGTCGCCGTACCGCTGGACCCTGGGCGGCCGCGCCCACCCCGACAGTGCACCGCTGACCGTCAACGAAGGGCAACGGGTGCGCATGCGGATGCGCAACATGTCGGACATGTTCCACCCCATGCACCTGCACGGACACACCTTCGCGCTCACCGATACCGGACTGCGCAAGGACACCGTCACCATCGGGCCCATGCGCACCGTCGAGATCGAATTCGACACCGACAACCCGGGTCAATGGGCGTTGCACTGCCACAACGCCTATCACCAGGAAGCCGGAATGATGACCACCGTGTCCTACCTGGCGTGACCTGGGTCCTGCCGACCGGCGAGGCCGAACTGGGCCATCACGATGCCTGTGCTCGTTCGAGAAAGGAACACACCCTGATGAACAAGAAGACCCTTGCTGCCGGCGTCACCGCCCTGGCGGTGGTGTTCACCGCCGCTGCCTGCAGCGACTCCGACACCGGCACCACGGCCGCGACCTCGACCTCGCCAGCTTCGGCGAGCACGCCCACCGAACAGACCGCGGCACACAACGATGCCGATGTGATGTTTGCGCAGATGATGATCCCGCACCACAGTCAGGCCATCGAGATGAGCGACATGATCTTGGCCAAGGACAACATCCCCGCCGAGGTCAGTGCCTTGGCCGAGCAGATCAAGGCCGCGCAGGGTCCGGAGATCGACCAACTCGAGTCCTGGCTCGATCAGTGGGGTGCACCCACCTCGATGCCCGACGGGGCTCACGACATGCCCGGCACGGACGAAGGCACGGGCATGGGCATGGATGGGATGAGCGACGGCATGAGCGGGATGGACGGGATGATGAGCGACGAGGACATGCAGGCACTATCGGATGCCCAGGGCACCGACGCGGCCCGCCTGTTCCTCAAGCAGATGATCACCCACCACGAAGGCGCCGTCGAGATGGCACGGACCGAGATCGCCGAGGGACAGTTCCCCGAGGCGGTGGTGATGGCCCGCAGCATCGTCGAGACCCAGCAGCAGGAAATCGAGACGATGCGCCAACTGCTCGACACCCTCTAACGCACCCCGCTCACCCCCGTCGGCCGCCCCAGACAGGAGCTTTTCGATGTCGCACCCGGAACACCGACACTCCCATCCGGCGCCGGCCGGACACGATCACGGCACCTCCACACAGAGCCCGCCGCCCGACGCGGAAGATGCGCATGCCGGGCACGGCGAACACCTCGCCCACCTCGGCGGGTCCGCCGAACACACCGGGCACGGCGGCCACGACCGGCACGCCGGGCACGGCGCGCACGGGGAGATGTTCCGCCGCCGCTTCTGGGTGTCGCTGATCCTGTCGATCCCGGTCGTGGGGTTCAGCCACATGGTCGCCGAGCTGCTCGGCTATCCCATGCCGGACTTCCCCGGGGCCATGTGGATTCCGCCGGTGCTGGGCACGGTGATCTTCGCCTACGGCGGCATGCCGTTCCTCACCGGCGGCTGGGCCGAACTGCGTTCGCGCCGCCCGGGAATGATGCTGCTGATCGCGATGGCCATCAGCGTCGCCTTCGCCGCCTCGTGGATCACCACGCTCGGCCTGGGCGGCTTCGACCTGGACTTCTGGTGGGAGCTGGCGCTGCTGATCGTGATCATGCTGCTCGGGCACTGGCTCGAGATGCGTGCCCTCGGTTCGGCCTCGGGAGCGCTCGACGCGCTGGCGGCGATGCTGCCCGACACCGCCGAGAAGATCACCGACGACGGCACCGAGGAGGTGCCGCTGTCGGAGTTGACCCTCGACGACGTGGTGCTCGTGCGGGCCGGGGCCCGCGTCCCGGCCGACGGCACGGTCGTCGACGGGCGCGCAGAGGTCGACGAGTCGATGATCACCGGCGAATCGAAGACCGTTACCCGCGAGAGCGGTGACACGGTGGTCGCCGGCACCGTCGCCACCGACAGCGCCCTGCGCGTACGGATCACTGCCATCGGTGAGGACACCGCCCTGGCCGGCATCCAACGCATGGTCGCCGACGCTCAAGCCTCCTCCTCGCGGGCACAGGCGCTGGCGGACAAGGCCGCGGCGTTCTTGTTCTACTTTGCCGCCATCACCGGGCTGCTCACCTTCGTGGTGTGGGCGTTGCTCGGCAACGTCGACGAAGCGGTGGTGCGCACGGTCACCGTGCTGGTCATCGCCTGTCCCCACGCCCTGGGTTTGGCGATCCCGCTGGTGATCGCGATCTCCACCGAACGCGCCGCCAAAGCCGGTGTGCTGGTCAAGGACCGGCTCTCGCTCGAACGCATGCGCACCGTCGAGGTGGTCCTGTTCGACAAGACCGGCACCCTCACCCAGGGACGGCACCAGGTCACCGATGTCACGACCGCCGCAGGGATCGGCGAGTCGTATCTGCTGGCCCGCGCCGCCGCGGTCGAAGCCGACAGTGAACATCCCGTCGCACGCGCGATCGTGGCCGCAGCGGACACCGGTGTCCCGACGGGCGAGAAGATCACCGCCACCGACTTCCGGTCGTTGCCCGGCCGTGGCGTGCGCGCGGTCGTCGACGGCACCGAGGTCACCGTCGGCGGCCCCGCGATGCTCACCGACCTGGCGTTGTCGGTACCCGAGGAGGTCACCGCCGTCACCGAACAGTGGGTGCAGCGCGGAGCGTCGGTGCTGCACATCGCCGAAGGTGATCGGGTGCTCGGTGCCGTGGCGCTCGAGGACGCGGTCCGGGAGGAGTCCCGCCAGGCGATCGACGCCCTGCACGCCCGCGGAGTCAAGGTCGCGATGATCACCGGTGATGCCCGGCAGGTCGCCGACGCCGTCGCCGCCGATCTCGGCATCGACGAGGTCTTCGCCGAGGTGTTGCCCGAGCACAAGGACGCGAAGGTCACCGAACTGCAGCAGCGCGGGCACAAGGTCGCCATGGTCGGCGACGGGGTGAACGACGCCCCGGCCCTGGCCCGCGCCGACGTGGGGGTGGCGATCGGTGCCGGTACCGATGTGGCGATCGAATCCGCCGGGGTGGTGCTGGCGGCGAACGATCCGCGGGCGGTGCTGTCGATCATCGAGCTCTCCCACGCCAGTTACCGGAAGATGTGGCAGAACCTGGTGTGGGCGACCGGCTACAACATCATCGCTGTGCCCCTGGCCGCCGGTGTGCTCGCCTTCGTCGGGGTGGCGATCTCCCCGGCGGTGGCCGCGGTGCTCATGTCGGTTTCGACCATCGTCGTTGCCCTCAACGCACAACTGTTGCGCCGCCTCGACCTCGACCCCGCCCACTTAGCCCGCACCTGACCTGCGTGGCCCTGCCCCAGAGAGAAAGTTCTTCTGCGTCCATGTGGATATCGTTCGCGCGCCCCTGCCGGGGTGTGCTCGTCGCCGCTGCCCTGACCGTGCTCGTCGGATGCTCGACCCAGCAGCCCGCTACGACACCGACCCGATCGGGGTCTGTCCCGACCGCGGAGGTGCCCGCGGTGGCATTGACCCCTGCCCTCGATCACCTGCACGGGTTACACCTCGGTGCCGACGGCACGATCCTGGCCGGCACTCACACCGGCCTGGTCACCCTCGGCGTCGACGGGCGCACCACCCGGGTCGGCACCTCCGACGACGACTTCATGGGACTGACCGGGGTGCCCGGCACCGATCGGCTCTTCGCCTCCGGACATCCCGGACCGTCGAGTTCGGCACCGAACCCGCTCGGACTGATCGACAGCATCGACGGCGGACGGACATGGACCCCGAAATCCCTGACCGGAGAGGTGGACTTCCACGCCCTGGCCACCGACGGGACGGTGCTCGTCGGCTTCGACGGAACCACCGGACTGCTGGTCTCCACCGACGCCGGCACCACGTGGAGTTCGGGAGCCCCGCTGGCCGCCGCAGCACTGGCTGTCACCGACAGCGGTGTCTGGGCGGCCACCGCCGAGGGGCTGCAGCACAGCACCGATACCGCCCGCACCTTCACCACCATTCCCGAGGCCCCCACACTGGTATTGCTCTCCGCCGCCGGTGACGGATCCCTGTGGGGTGTCGACACCGACGGTGTCGCCTGGCGCAGCCACACCGGTCGAAATTGGGAACAGAAGGCAATGGTCGGTCCGGTCGAGGCGTTGCTGGCCGTCGATGCCGACACCGCCTATGCCGCCACCGCGCACGATCTCTACACCCTCGAGTGACCCGATACTGCCGAGCGCGGTCCCACCACTCGGCGCCGCCGACCGAGGGGACCGGTACCAAGTGCACCTCGCCTCGGCATCGGTCGCGGGAGGGGCTCAGCCGGCGGTTTCGGGTTGATCGGACAATCCCAGGCGCAGGTGCTCGCTGTGGTAGACGGCCTCGTCGAGAAGTTGGGCGACGTGGTTGTCGTAGAGGCTGTAGACGATGGAACGGCCCGCTCGGGTGCCGACAACCAAGCCGAGATTGCGGAGCAGGCGAAGCTGGTGGGAGACCGCGGACTGCTCCATTCCGACGGCCTCGGCCAGTTCGGTGACCGGGCGCGGGCCGTGGCGCAGTTCGGTGAGGATCAACAATCGGCTCGGCGTCGCCAAGGCCTGCAAGGTGGTGGCGACATGGGCGGCGGACTCGGCGTCCAGCCGGGCGGCCGGGCGGTCGCGGCCCTCGATTCCGTGTCCCATGACCGCGGAGCCTACCCCGAAATCAATACATGAAGACCTCTTCATTTGTTCTGTTATCGTGGTTCGCATCTGTTGTCTGTCGCCCTGGAGGTGACCTGTGGTCGCACCGACCGCCACATCCACCCATCCGCATCCGACGCCCCCGTCGACAGCGGTACGCCGTACGACCCTGTTCGAACTCACCGAGGTCCGCTGGGCCGGCGCAGCCCTCGTCCTGTTCCTCCTCGGTCTGATCGCCCAGTTCGCCGGTGCGCCGACCTGGACATGGTGGGCGCTGTATCTGGCCTGCTACGCCGCCGGCGGCTGGGAACCCGGCGCGGCCGGGATCCGGGCGCTGCGGGACAAGACCTTGGATGTGGATCTGCTGATGGTCCTCGCCGCGATCGGCGCGGCGGCCATCGGGCAGATCACCGACGGCGCACTGCTGATCGTCATCTTCGCTACCTCCGGCGCGTTGGAAGCATGGGCGACCGCCCGCACCGAGGACTCGGTGCGCGGACTACTGGAGCTCGCCCCGGAGACCGCCACCCGCCTCGATGCCGACGGCCGGGAACACTCGGTTGCCGCGGCCGAACTCGAGGTCGACGACCTGGTGCTGGTGCGCCCCGGGGAGCGGATCCCGGCCGATGCGACGGTCATCGGCGGGGGCAGCGAGGTCGATCAGGCCAGCATCACCGGCGAGCCCCTGCCGGTGGACAAGACCGCCGGGGACGAGGTGTTCGCCGGGACCGTCAACGGCACCGGTGTCCTGCGGTTGCGGGTGGTTCGCCGGGCCGCCGATTCGGTGATCGCCCGCATCGCCACTTTGGTCGAGGAGGCCGGCCGCACCAAGGCCACCACGCAGTTGTTCATCGAGAAGATCGAGCAGCGCTACTCGGTGGGCATGGTCGCGGTGACCCTCGCGGTGTTCACCATCCCACTGCTGTTCGGCGAACCGCTCGAACGTGCACTGGTGCGGGCGATGACATTCATGATCGTCGCGTCCCCGTGTGCGGTGGTGCTGGCAACGATGCCACCGCTGCTGGCTGCCATCGCCAACGCCGGCCGCCACGGGGTGCTGGTCAAATCCGCCGTGGTGATGGAACAGCTCGGCACCGCCACCCGCCTCGCATTCGACAAGACCGGCACCCTGACCCACGGCACCCCCGAACTCGTCCGGATCGAGGCGGTGGACCCGCGAGTCGACCCCGACGAAGTGCTGCGGTGGGCGGCCGCTGCCGAACACCCCAGCGAGCATCCGCTCGCCGCGGCGATCATGCGCGCCGCACATACCCGCACCCTGACCTGGCCGGCAGCACAGCAATTCACCGCACTGCCGGGCCGCGGGGTCTCCGCCCTGATCGACGACCACATCGTCACTGTCGGCGCCCCGGCCGCGCTGCTCGAACGACACAGCACCCACACCCCCGCCGTTACCGTGGTCGAGGACTTCCAGAACCAGGGTTACACCGCGGTGGTCGTCACCCGCGACGATCATCCCGTCGGGGTGCTGGGCCTGACCGACACACTGCGCCCGCAGGCAGCGATCGCCGTGGCCGCCACTCGGGCGCTCATCGGCACCGCCCCCACGCTGCTGACCGGCGACAATCCGGTCGTCGCCGCACGGCTCGCCGCCGAGGTCGGCATCAGCGAGGTACAGGCCGGGCTGCTGCCCGACGACAAGGTCGCCGCCGTACGCGCGCTGCAGGCCGACGGAGAAAAAGTTGTCGTCGTCGGCGACGGCATCAACGACGCCCCCGCGCTGGCCGCTGCGCATGTCGGTATCGCCATGGGCGGCGCCGGATCGGACCTGACCTTGCAGACCGCCGACGCGGTCGTCGTCCGCGACGACCTCACCACCATCCCCACGGTGATCCACCTGGCACGGCGGGCCCGACGCGTGGTCATCGCCAACCTCGCCATCGCCGCCTCGGTCATCGCGGCCCTGGTGACCTGGGACCTGGTCGGCACCCTGCCGTTGCCGCTGGCGGTGGCCGGCCATGAAGGCTCCACCATCCTCGTCGGCCTCAACGGACTGCGGCTGCTGCGAGAGACCGCATGGCGCCGTGCTGTCCGCACAGGCTGACACGGTCCCGCGGCACACGTGTGACCTCGCCACCGGTGGTGATCTGGCCGAATCCACCTTCGGCGCTCACCCAACCCGGCCGTGCGGGACAGCACGGTCGAACCCGAACGCCGCGGAACGATCAGCCCTTCGCTGCGTCGGCGCTCGCACAGTTCATTACGGGCGAAGCGTTTCCGCAGGGCGTGACTGCCGGACTGTGGTCACCCCACCTCTACTGCAAATGCCGATACAGCGTCGTACGACCAACCCCAAGAATCTCCGCGATCTCGACCTGACTCATTCCGTTGTCGCGCATCAACTTCGCCTGCTTGATCTTCTTCGCCGTCATCTTCGGCGGCCGGCCCCCGACCCGGCCCCGAGCTCGGGCCGCTGCAAGTCCGGCCGAGGTGCGTTCACGGATGAGGTTGCGCTCGAACTCGGCGAGCGCACCGAAGATCGAGAAGATCAGCTTGCCGCCGGCCGTGGTGGTGTCGATCGACTCGGTCACCGACCGGAACCCGATGCCCCGTTCCTCGAGATCGGTGACCACCTGAAGCAGATGCGGCAGGGAGCGGCCGAGCCGATCGAGCCGCCACACCACCAGGGTGTCGCCAAACCCTTGGGAATTGCATCTGGTGAGTGGGTCCTGGCTGGTCGCCTGGTAGCTGCGCTCCGGAATGCGGGAAATCGAGCGTCCCGAGGATCGGGTCTGACCTGCATCACTTGCCTAGAGATCCCGTTAGATGCATGATTTCAGCATTTAACGGGTGGACTTCTGGGTGGGTGGAGGAGCGGATGGGCCGTGGTGATCTGGCGGGGGCGGCGCACCTCGAACTCGTGTCCGGGGTCGTGCAGCTCCGCCCGGAGGACGCGATGGTCGAGGCGATGCTGCGGGGGTTTCGGGCGCAGCAGACCGCCCGTGGTCTGCGCGACGAGGGCATCACGAAGCGCGAGCAGGTCGTAAAGCGGTTCATGGCGTTCACCAACGAGTATCCGTGGTTGTGGTCGGCCGGGCAGGTCGACGAGTGGTCGTTGTCCTTGACCGCCGAACATCACCTGGCGCCGTCGACGATCCGGCAGTACCAGTGTCACCTGCGTTTGTTCACCGAGTACCTCACCGATCCGCGCTACGGATGGGTCCGCGCGTGCGAGAACGAATTCGGACTTGGCATGCATCCGGTGCCGATCGTCCACGAGTGGAACACGATCGCCCACCTGAACGACTACGAGGGCAACCCGGATGCGCGTCCGTTCACTCGGGACGAGCTGCAGCAGTTCTTCGACTATGCGGACGACCAGGTCGAGTGGGCGGTGCGCACGGGCCGCAAGGGAGCCCTGGCCGCATATCGGGATGCGACGCTGTTCAAGGTGATCTACGGGTGGGGACTGCGCCGGACGGAGGCTGCCAAACTCGACGTGGTCGACTGGGGCCGCAATCCCGCGGCCCCGGAGTTCGGCCGGTACGGGATGCTGCACGTGCGCTACGGCAAGGCCAAGCGGGGGCAGATGCCGCGGCGCCGCAATGTTGCGGCGGTGATGGGCTGGGCGGTCGAGGCGGTGGCCGACTACGTCGAGAACGTTCGCCCGCGGTTCGGGCACGTCGATCATCCCGCGTTGTGGGTGACCGAACGCGGCGGGCGGATCAAGTCGGCGGAGATCAACGCCCGATTCAGCGCGTACCGCGACGCACTCGGGCTGCCGTCGGTGCTGGTGCCGCATTCGCTGCGGCACTCCTATGTCACCCATCTGACCGAGGACAGTGTGGACCGCCGGTTCATCCAGTCCCAGGTCGGGCACGAGTGCGACAGTTCGACGGCGATCTACACCCATGTCAGCAACGACTTCATGAACAGCGCACTGCGCCGAGCGTTGTCGCCGGCATTCGAGACGGGACCGTTCGAGAAAAGAAGCCTGTGATGGCGGCGAAACTGGACTACCACTGGCATCTGCGCCAGGTCATGGCCGCCCGGGGCATGTTCTCGACCACCGACCTGATCGAACCTCTGGCACAGCGTGGGATCCGGCTGTCCTCGTCGCAGGTCTACCGACTGGTCGTCGAACGCCCGGAACGGTTGAGCCTGAAGGTCCTGATGGCGCTCCTCGACGTCCTCGACTGTGCGATGACCGACCTCATCGAGCCCGTCGCGGCTGCCTCGGCCAAGCCCACCCGGGCGGCGGCGGGCGGGACCGCGACGGAGGGGGTCGGTGACCTGCGACCCAAGCGGGCGCGCATCGCCGGCACAGACCGGCCGTGACCGGCACCGCGGCACCGGATCGGGCGGTCACTGATCCGGTGGGCTCGATCGTGGACCTGCTCGCGGGGACCGATCCGGGATTCGACCCCGTCACCGCGCGGCAAGTGGTTACCGACGTCGCGCCTGGTCGGGCGAAGGCGCGTCGGCTGGCGCTCGCCCTAGAAGCCCGCCCTGGCCTGCTGGTCGACGGCCGCTCGCCCGCACCGCTGGTTGTAGGCGAGCTGCTGGTCGCGGCACGCGCCGCCGGCGCCGAACGGATCGCCGCTCCCCACTGCACCGACTGCGAACGACCACTGAACGGCACCCTCGCCCGGATCGGCGAGAACTGGTACTGCCACACGTGCGGGCGACCACAGGAGCAATGCGCCGCGTGCGGGAACACGCGGCCTGTCAACCGGAGAGACCGTCACGGACGACCACACTGCCTTCACTGCCCGGTGCCCGACTCCCGCGATCCCGACACAGTGCTCGTCGACGTCATCACCAACTGCGATCCGTCGCTTGAGGCCACCACGATCATCACCGCCGCAGCACTTGCGGCACCCAGACCAACGGCACGCCGCAGGTTGGCCTGGGCGATCGAGGACCACCCGGAACTACTCACAGGCTCCGGGCATCTGGCGCCGATACCGGCGGTGCTGCGGCTGATCGACGCCCTCTGCGCGGCCGGAGCCACCGGCATCGTGCGGCCGCCCTGTCCCGGCTGCGGGCGAGTCACTCCACTGAACCGCCTGCGCGACGGACAACGCATCTGCCGGCGGTGCAGCAGCGTGGGACGGGCGGTGCCGTGCTCGCGCTGCGGAAAGCCTCGCGAACCGGCTGGCCGAGACGACCAAGGGCTGCCCTTGTGTTCGAGGTGCGTGCTCACCGACCCCGCCAACCACGAAGACTGCGGTGGCTGCGGACGTCGCATGCCGGTCGAAGCGCGCACCCCAGAGGGCCCGTTCTGCTGGAACTGCCGACCGCGAAAGCAACTGACGTGCTCGGTCTGTGGCAGCCACGGGCCGGCCGAGATCTCCCAGGTCACCGGCGAGCCCTGGTGCCAGGCATGTCAGCAACGCTGGGCCCGCTGCGCGCAATGCGGTGAGGTCAAGCCGATCCGATCGGGGACTCTCGAGACGCCGTTGTGTGCCGGTTGCACCGAATCCGGTTCCTCGCTGTGGCAGCCGTGTCCGCGGTGCGGGACCGCCGAGCGTCTCGTCGGCAACCACCCATGCCCGCGGTGTGTTCTCGACGAACGCCTGGGCACCTTGCTTGCGGACGGGACCGGCGTCATCAGACCCGAGCTGACCGAGCTGCACCGGACCCTTGCGACGATTGACCTCCCACGAACAGTGCTCAAGTGGCTCTCCCGAAGTTCCGCTGCGGCGGTGCTGGGCGACCTCGGCAGCGGCAGAAGAGCATTGACACACGACGCCCTCGACGACCTCGGGCCCAGCAAGCCGGTCGAGCACCTGCGCAGCGTGCTCGTCGCCACCGGGGCCCTGACCGATCGCGACGAACACCTCGCCCGCCTCGAACGATGGCTCACCGACACCGTCGACACGGTCACCGATCCTGGACACCGGAAGCTGGCGCGCCACTATGCAACCTGGCAACTCTTGCGGCGGTTGCGTGCACGCAACCGCGGCCGACCGGTCAGCTACGGGCAGGCCACCGGCATCCGGACCCGTCTCCGCGGAGCGGCTGTGCTGCTCAATTGGCTCACCGACCGGCAACTCAGCTTGTCCAGCTGCACTCAAGCCGACATCGATCGATGGCTCAGCGATCCGGATACCCGCTACCGCCACGGCGGCAGCGGGTTCCTGCGCTGGGCCACCACCAGCAAGCTGGTGAGCAGCTCACTTGATGGCACCAGCCGCAGCTGGCGCGGACCAGCAGAGCTGATCGATGGTGAACAGCGATGGGACATCGCCCGCCGCCTCCTGCACGACGACACCGTCAAACCCGAGGACCGGGTAGCCGGGCTGCTGGTCATTCTCTACGCACAGCGCGCCTCAACGATCACCAGCCTGACCACAGACGACGTCACCACCAGGGCGAACGGGCTCCACCTGAAGCTGGGCAGCAGTCCCGTCGCGCTGCCCGAACCGCTGTCCACCCTCGTCGCGACCCTGGTGGACACCCGCACCGGACACGCCGCAATCGGCAAGCGAGGCGCCTCACCGTGGCTGTTCCCCGGCGGACAACCCGGAAGGCCACTCAGCACCGCCCAAATGGGCAAACGGCTGCGCGCACTCGGAATCCGCCCCAACCCGGCCCGCTCGGCCGCCCTGTTCGCCCTCGCCGCCGAGGTACCCGCCGCGATCCTCGCCCGCACCCTCGGCATCCACATCAACGTCGCCGTCGACTGGCAACAAGCCAGCGCCGGCGACTGGACCGGATACGCTGCCGACGTCGGCCGACGACCGACACGGAACCGGTGACGGGAGGCGCCGTTAGAGACCCGACACCAATCGTGAAACCGGCCTGCTCACCGGGCATCCGGTGCAAACGTTACGCCGAGCGGTCCTGTGTCATGCCACGCCGAGGATCCGGCCGGTGCGGGCGAGGGTGGTGTTCACGGTGGTCTGGTCTATATCGACGGGGTTCGCGATGCAGGGCATCAGCTGCTGCATCGTCGCCCCCATTGCAGGGTTCGGTCCGGGAAGCAGAGACCAAGGGCGGAGAGTTGGACGCTCACAGCGTCCGGGCTATGGGGAGGATTCAGTCATTGGGCCTCGATCTGTTCGCGCAGGATGTCTCCGTGGCCAGCGTGCCGGGCGAACTCGGCGGTCATGAACACATAGATCCAGCGAAGGCTGACGACGCCTTCCACGTGTGGATGCTCACGAGTCTCGTCGAGGGGGGTCCGCGCTGCGATAGACCTGGCTCGGGCGCTGGCGCGTTCGAACTCCCCGATCACCTCGGACACCGTCTCGTCATCGCCCACCTCGAATCCTCCGTGTGCCCACAGCGGGCCGTCGCATTCGTTGTCGGCGAGCCGTCCGAGCGTGCGCTGGAACCACATTCGCTCGGCGAATGCGGCGTGTTTGATCAGGGTTATCGGGGTTGTCAGCGAGGGTACGAGGCGGCTTCTGGCGTCGGTTTCGGACAGGCCGCGGACCGTGTCGATGAGATCGGCGCGTGCCTGGTCGAGCAGGGTCTCAAGCAGTTCTCGTTCGGTGCCGGGGATGCGAATCGAAGTGGTCATCGTAGGCTGATCCTTTCCTGGCCGGTCCGGCGCACGCCAGACAGACCGATCTGCTGGTGGTTCGGAAACGGTTCGCCGGAAAGGAACCGGCGCCGGGATGGTCGTGTGCTTCGCGACCAGGAATTCTGATTCGGCCGCCGATGGGTTTGCAGCTCACATCAGAAGTAGGCGCGGCGGACCGCTCACGAACTTACCACTGCTGCTACGGCAGCAATCGGGCTTCCCCCGGATGCTGAATCAGCGAACTAACTCCACACCATCACCGCCGACGTTGTCGAAACCGTCTGCAGCACCCTTGTCATTGGCGCCAGCTGACGATGCGAGAACTCCGCCATCTATCGCCGCGAGTCACAGTGATTGAGCCTCACCGAAGCGTGACGGGAAACCATCGTTTGTCGACACATCCGATGGTCGGATCGTCAACCCAGGTCGACTCTGTCGAAAACCCGCGTCGATAATCAACGTCGGATAACCCCAGATTCGGATATTGTCGACACGTGCTGATCGGCTATGCCCGCGTCTCGACCGGAGACCAGAATCCGAACCATCAGATCGACGCCCTACGCCGGGCCGGCGTCGCCGACGAGAACATTCATGTCGACTACGCCTCCGGCGCAAAGGCGTCCCGACCGCAACTGGACCTGGTGCTCAGGCTCCTACGCGACGGTGACCAGCTCGCGATCACTCGTCTCGACCGGTTGGGTCGCTCGGTACTGCACCTGATCGGTCTCGGCGCGCAGCTCCGGGAGAAGGGCGTGGGCTTGAAGGTGCTCGAGCAGTGCATCGACACCGCCACCGCGGAGGGCCGCGCCATGTTCGGGATGCTCTCGGTGCTCGCCGAACTCCAACGCGAATTGATCGTGGCCAACACCCGCGACGGACTGGCCGCCGCCCGGGCCCGCGGCCGCAAGGGCGGCCGGCCACCGAAACTCACCGCCGAGCAGGTCGAGCACGCCCAACGTCTCTACGACGGGGGCAAGCACACCGTCGCCCAGATCGCCGGCCTGCTCGGCGTGCGCCGCACCACTCTCTACGGGCACCTCACGAAGACCGACACCGTGCCGGCGGAGGCTGCGACGCCGACTGGCGTCAATCCACGCGTGTCTGCGGTTGAACACCCCGCCCCGCCGCGAAAGACGACGTCGCGTGCCTGCCCGAGCTGCGGGCACGAGCCCGCCACCCGATCCGAGGCGGCACACCAGCGCGCCGACCTGGCCGTCACCTGGCTGTACCTCGACCCCGAGGACCCCGACACGATCATCACCCGACACCATTGCCGCAGTTGCCAACCCGACGACAAGGCTGTCGACGTCGCCTGCACCATCTGCGGAGACGGCCCCATTCTCGCGGGAGAACCCGGCGCTGGCGCCGAGGACGGCGTGCCAGAGCCGATCCAGCGATGGCTTACCGAAGCGGGATGGCAGACGACACCGACACTGCTGTGTCCCGACCATGTCTGAAAGACCGGTGCAGGTCACGCGCGAACGCTGGCCTACCCGGAGACCAAGCGGAGCCGACGAGCCAGGTCGGAGACGAATATCCGGTCGGGGTCCATCCGATCCCGCGTGGCTTGCCATTCCTCGAGCCGCGGATACATTCGTGCGATGCGCTCGGGTGTGGTGCGTGAGTCCTTCGCGAAGTAGAGCCGGCCGCCGAGATCGAGGACGCGCTCGTCGAGTTCGTCGCAGAATCTGCCCAGGCCGTCCTTCATCGGGAAGTCGAGGCTCAGCATGTATCCCGGCTGCGGCCAGGAGAGCGGCGCAGGATTGCCCTCGCCCATGCGCTTGAACACGTTTAGGAACGACCTGTGACCGGACTCGGCGATCGCCCGGACGACGTCAGCGAGCTGCTGCTCAGCACCGAACGGAACCGAGAACTGGTACTGCATAAACCCTTTCGATCCGTAGGCCCGGTTCCATTCTCCGAGCAGGTCCAGCGGGTGATAGAACTGCGTCAGATTTTGGATCGTTCCCCGGCCGTGTTTCGGGTACATGCGATACGCGGCCTCGGCGGCAACCCTCGTCGTGAACCGGTTGACCATCCCGCTCGGGAAGATGTCCGGGACGGTGAACAGTTGTGGGGCGTTGAACCGCAGTGGGTCCCGGCGAAGTTTCGGCGGAAGCTGGTCCACGGTGGCCAGCGACCCTCGGGTGAATCCCGCTCGACCCAGCTTCGAGCCGGTCGAGATCGTATCGGGCACCGACATCGAGTAGTCGTAGCCTTCATCAGAACCGCCGGTCAGCAGATCCATCGTCTCGTCGAGGTTGGCCGTGCGGTCGTGGTCGGCAATGAAGTAGGCGGTCTCGGTGTGCTTCATTCGTACGCGCGCCCGCACGACGATGCCAGTCAGGCCCATTCCGCCGACTGTTGCCCAGAACAGGTCCTGCTCCGCGCCGGAGGGTGACAAAGTACGAACACTTCCATCGGCGGCCAACAGGTCGAGGGACTCGACGTGGTTGCCGAAACTGCCGTGCGAGTGATGGTTCTTGCCGTGGATGTCGGCACCGATCGCGCCGCCGACCGTGACCTGCCGGGTGCCGGGTAGTACGGGAACCCACAGGCCGTACGGAAGGACGGCGCGCATCAGCGTATCGAGGCTGACACCGGCATCGAGATCGACGACACCCGAGTCGGGGTCGATGTGGTGGATACGGTGCAGCGCCGTCATGTCGACGACGAGGCCGCCCGCATTCTGCGCGGGGTCGCCATAGCTGCGCCCCAGTCCGCGCGCGATAACCCCGCGCGGGCCGGCTTGCTGCACTGCCTGGGCAATTACCTCGAGGTCGGGGGTGCGCAGCACGTCTGCTGGTGTCGCTGCACGCCTACCCCACCCGCTCAGAGAACGCCGTTCGGTTCTGAACTCAGTCGTCACAGTCACCCTGACACGATAGCCACGCCGCTCGGACGCGCCGAACACTCGCGATGGCCAGCGGCGCAGTCGGACCCAATACAGGGGCGAGAGATAGAGCGCAGGATTCGGAGAGTTTCAATACCCGACTGTCCCATTAGACCGAAGGTGAGAGAACACCTCGTCGAGCTGCGGCCGGGCGGTGGTAGCACCGCTGGCGGTCTCAGTCCAGATCCGCGAACACCCCGCGGCCCTCAGTGCGTCGCTCTGCAGATCGAGGGTCTGATCGGTCGTCGAGACCCTCGCATAGCCCAGAAGTTCGCTCACAAGCTCGCAGTGTTCCATAACTCGCCGACAAGGCTGGTTTTGAACCAGAGGTTTTAGACATGGGTTTCGGAACAGTTTGTGGCTTCGTTCGCTTGGTGGCGGGGTTTTTGCAGCGCTCCGTGGCGGTCTTGTTGCCGCGATCGCACAGGACTGGCTGCAGGTAGGTGTCGCGGTCTGAACCGAGAGGGGTGCGCCCGGTCGGGGCCGTTTGGATCGCTGCCGCTACGTCAGAGTCCGAAGGCTCCGCCGCTGACGAGGATCACGATGCCGAGGCCGATGAGAACGATGGGGAAGAGGATGTGCTCCCAGCGTTCGAGCACTTCGGCGATCGGGGGGCGGGTGGCGACGAACTTTGCCAGGGCCACCAGGACCGCGACGAGCGCGAGGAAGACGATGCAGTAGGCGACTACTGCGAGAGGTTCCACGCTGAGGAAGACAGGGGTGTAGACGCCGATGTTGTCGCCGCCGTTGGCAAGGGTGACGCCTGCGACTGTCCACACGCCGACCTTCTTGCCGGCAACCTTGGCCTCGTCGTCATCGTCGTCATCGTCTCCGCGCCAGGCCTGCCATGCGGCCCAGAGGCCGAGGCCCAGAGGGATGAGACCGAAGTACGGGATGGCTGCCGAGGGCAGGAATGCTCCGGCACCGATGGTCACCAGGACCGCGGCACCGAGGATGCCGGCGAATCCGAGGTACTGGCCGGCCAGAATGCGGGCGGTAGTGCCGCGCTGGCCTGCCCCTCGCGCGAAGAAGAGGGAGAGCACGATGATGTCGTCGATGTTGGTCGCTGCGAACAGGCCCATCGCCTGCAAGACCGAGGTGAGGATCATGCGCCCTCCCCAGCTGCGTCGCATCCGGGAAGCGAGCAGGCGGGATCGATGCACGGGGCGTCTTCGTCCACTGCCAGGGTGGCATCGACCAGTGCCGTCAGCGCCTGCGCCAGGTGCGAATCGGCGATCTCATATCGTGTCCGACGACCCTCGGGCTCGGAGACGACGATCCCGCAATCGCGCAGGCATGCCAGGTGGTTGGACACGTTCGGGCGTGTCAGGTCCAGATCTCGGGCCAGTTCCGCCGGGTAAGCGGGATGGTCGAGCAGGGTCAAGATGATCCGGGATCGAGTGGGGTCGGCCAGTGCACGACCCAGGCGGTTCATCACGTCGAGACGCGATGCAATAGTCAGCATGAACTGAACTATACAGCGCGTACTGAACACTCGTTCACAGGCGTCAGCCCAGATCGCATGCCCGTAAGGGGAACCCTCACCGGACACCACCGCTACTTATCGAGAGGAACGACGGCACGCCTGGCGGGCTGTCCCGTAAGACCCGTCCGGTGAACTGTCCGGTGAAGGGAGGCTATATGACACACTGGGGAGCATGTCCCCCTTGAAGGTCGGCTATGCCCGAGTCTCCACCGACGAGCAGGACCTGACCGCGCAGCGTGACGGACTCGCGGCGTTCGGCGTCGATCCCAAGCGCATCTACGTCGATCACGGGCTCACGGGCCGCAACGCCGACCGTGAGGGCCTGCAGCAGGCGCTGGCAGCGTGTCGGGACGGCGATACATTCGTGGTCACCAAGCTCGATCGGCTGGCGCGTTCGGTCCGTGATGCCCACCAGATCGCCGACGACCTCGCGGCGCGGGAAGTGAAGCTGAGCATCGCCGGATCGGTGTACGACCCGACCGACCCGATGGGGAAACTGTTGTTCAACGTGCTGGCGATGGTCGCCGAATTCGAAGCCGACCTCATCCGTGCCCGCACCCGCGAGGGGATGAAGGTCGCCAAGGCCAAGGGCCGGCTGCGCGGGAAGTCACCGAAACTCACCCCCCGGCAAGAAGCTCACCTCGTCCAGCTACATGCCGCCGACGAGCACACTGTGGGCGAGCTGGCCGAGCTGTTCAGCGTGGGCCGCTCGACGGTCTACCGCGCCCTTCAGCGCGCCGAGCGCGGGCGCGAGAACGCCTTGCAGTAGGTGCGTCGTGGACGCTCGAGCGCGGTGGCGAATCCTCAGGCTCCACGTCGAGGACCAGGTGCCCCTCGCGCGCTTAGCTCGCGAGACCGATGTTGGGCTGCGGACCCTGGAGCGCTGGCACGCCCGCTACCGCGCCGACGGCTACGCCGGACTGGAGACAGCCTCGCGAGCGGACACCGGCTCCCGCCGCCTTCCGCCCGACCTCGTCCACCTGATCGAGGGCCTGGCACTGAGCAAGCCGCGGCCGGCCATCGCCACCATCCACCGCAAAGTCACCGGCATCTGCGCCGCCCGGAGATGGCCGGTCCCCTCCTACTCGGTGGTGTGGGACATCGTGCGGACCCTGGATCCCGGCATGGTCACCCTCGCCCTGGAGGGCGCAGCGTCCTACCGCGACAAGCACGAGCTGGTGCTACGCCGGCAAGCAGAGCTGCCCAACGCGATGTGGCAATCCGATCACACCATGCTCGACATCCTGGTGGTGGGCACCGACGGCAAGCCCGCACGGCCATGGCTGACAACGATCCTCGACGACTGCTCCCGGGCGGTCTGCGGCTACACAGTCTTCCTGGGCGCACCGTCGGCGATGAACACCGCCCTGGCGCTGCGCCAAGCGATCTGGCACAAGACCGACCCGGCCTGGCCGATGTGCGGCCTGCCCGACGTGCTCTACGTCGACCACGGCAGCGACTTCACCAGTGACCAGCTCGCCCACACCGCCGTCGACCTCCACATCCGACTGATCCACTCCACCGTCGCCCGACCCCAGGGACGGGGCAAGATCGAGCGGTTCTTCGGCACCATCAACACCGAGCTACTCGCCACCCTGCCCGGACACATCACCGAAGGGCACCCCTGGCCGACACCGAAACTGTCCCTGGCCGCCCTCGATAGCGCCCTGGAGGCGTTCGTGGCCACCTACAACGACCGCACGCACAGCGAGCTCGGAACCTCCCCGCGCAGCGCGTGGATCGCCGATGGCTGGCTGCCCCGAATGCCCGAGAGCCTGGAAGACCTCGACAGACTGCTGTTGACCGTCGCCAAGACCCGCGTCGTGCGCCGCGATGGCATCCGCTTCCAGGGCCTGCGCTACGTCTCGCCAACTCTGGCCGGCTACGTCGGACGCTCGGTCGTGATCCGCTACGACCCCCGCGACATCACCGAGATCCGCGTCTTCGATCACGACGAATTCGTCTGCAAGGCCGTCAACCAAGAGCACCACGACCAGAAGGTCAGCCTCAAGGAGATCCAGGCCGCGCGCAACGCCCGCCGCCGGGCGCTGCGAGCCGGCATCAACGAACGCATCGCCCTCGTGGCCGCACCTACCGAGACGCCACGGATCACCGAAGCACCGGCTCCGGCGCCGAGGTCCGCGTTGAAGATCTACAAGGAGGACCTCAGGTGAGCCAGCGCTTCATCGTCACCAAGGAGCACCGCCGCTTCACCGAGTTCGCCGACGCCGTGCGCCGCGGGCACACCATCGGTTTGTGCTTCGGATCAGCCGGCGTAGGAAAGACACTCTCCGCGCGCCGCTACGCACACGACGAGAAGGCTCATGACCTGCTGACCTACTGGGGGCCGCGCTCCGACAACGACGCCAAGATCTACGCCGCCTTGAACCGGAGCCGCACCGTGCTCTACACCCCCAGCGTGCTGACCACCCCGCGGACCCTGAAGGACGAGCTGACCCAAGCCATCACCCGCACCAACATGTGCATCGAGCAGCACCTCGTACCTCCCGGCACGGCCACTCCCGAGGCCTGGGGATGGCGACACGGCAGGAACTACGTGGAGCTGATCATCGTCGACGAGGCCGAACGACTGCGTCCCGCCGCTCTGGAACTGCTGCGCGATCGCTACGACCGCGACGACATCGCCCTGATCCTGATCGGCATGCCCGGCCTGGAGAAGCCGTTCAGCCACTACCCCCAGTTCTACAGCCGAGTCGGCTTCGCCCACCAGTACCGGCCCCTGGGACAAGACGAACTGCTGTTCGTCCTCGAGCGACACTGGCGATCCCTCGGCAAGACCCTCGACCCCGACGACTTCACCGACGCCCAAGCCATCGCAGCCATCGCACGGATCACCCGCGGCAACTTCCGGCTCCTCGAACGCCTCTTCCCCCAGATCCAGCGGGTCCTGAAGATCAACGAACTCGACACCATCACCAACGACGTCATCGAAGCCGCACAGAGCACCCTGGTCATCGGTGTCACCTGACCCCGCCACGAAGCGACCGAAGAACCCCGCCATTCAGCAGACGAAGTCACAACAGTTGTCGCGCCTAGTCGGTCGATTCGGTCGCGGACGTTTCATATACGTTCGTTTTCGGAACAAGATCAATTTTGCGGACCGATCCTCAAACAGCACACCCCGACACGGTCCGGCACTCGATCGCGTCCTGCGGAAGACGGCCGTCCGACCGTCCTGCTTAACCGTCCTGCATGTCGGTCTCGAATAGCTGACCCAAACAGCACTTTCGTCGCCTCATGGATGGAATCCTGATCGGCTATTCCCGATGCAGCACCGTGGGCCAAGATCTGCAACCGCACCACGGAGCCCTCAAAGGCCGGAGTCCGCGACGACCGGATCTATACGGACAAGGGCGCTCTATACGGACAAGGGCTACGCGGGAGACAAGCGACATCGGCCCGGTCTGTGCGAAGCGCTCGCCGTCTGCCGCAGTCGTCAGCGCGGCAAACGCCGCCACATCGCCCGCGGCAGCAGGCGCATCCCGAAGAACACCGGGCGCAGCACCGCCGGCACCCACACCTCCCCGCGCCCGCGGTGCAGCGCCTGCACCGTCGCGCCGGCGACCTGCGGTGGGGTGCTCGACAACGGTGCAGGGCTCATGCCCTCCGTCATCCGGCCGATCACGAAACCGGGGCGCACCAGCAGCAACGACACCCCGCTGCCGTGCAAGGCATCCGCCAGGCCGGACGCGAAACCGTCGAGGCCGGCCTTCGCCGACCCGTACACATAGTTGGCGCGGCGCACCCGCCACCCGGCCACGGAGGAGAACACCACCAGCCGCCCCGAGCCCTGCGCGCGCAGCCGCTGGGCCAGGTCGGTGAGCAGCGCGACCTGCGCGAGATAGTCGGTGTGCACGATCGACACCGCATGGGCCGCATCGGTTTCCGCGTGGGCCTGGTCACCGAGGATGCCGAAGGCCAGCACCGCCACATCGATCGGCCCGAAGGCGGCGATCCGGTCGAGCACCGCGGTGTGTGTGTCGAGGGCGTCGGCGTCGAACTCGACCGGGTGCACCGCCGTCGCGCCTGCTACCCGCACGGCGGCGCACTCGTCGGCGAGGTCGTCGGCGCGACGGGCGGCGAGGATCACGGTGCGGCCCGGCGCGAGTCGGGTGGCGACCTCGACGCCGATCTCGCTGCGTCCCCCGAAGATGACGACGGTTCCCTGCGCGGTGTGGTTCATGCGGCCAGTGTCCCGGGTCGAGCTCCGGGATGCAGTGGCGGGGTTCTACTCTCTGCGGGATGGACAGTGACCGCACCCCGAGCATCGACGTCTCCCTCGCCGACAAGCTGCTCGCCCTGCTCGACGAGCGGTGAACCCGGCCGGGTGTCAGCCCGGCAGCACCGTCAATCCGTGCGGGCGCAGGTTCATCGACTCGCAGCCGTCCTCGGTGACGACGACGATGTCCTCGATCCGCGCACCCCACTCACCGCGGAAGTAGATGCCCGGTTCGATGCTGAACGCCATGCCGGGCTGCAGGATGTCGTCGTTGCCGGAGACGATGTACGGCTCCTCGTGCACCGACAGGCCGATGCCGTGCCCGGTGCGGTGCACGAACGCCTCCCCGTAGCCGGCGGCGGCAAGCAGGTTGCGGGCGGCGGCGTCGACGTCCTCGGCGCGCACGCCGGGCCGCACCGCATCCACTGCGGTCTGTTGTGCCTTCTCGAGCACCGCAATCTTCGTCGCGATCTCCGGGTCCGGTTCGCCGATGCTGTAGGTGCGGGTCGAATCCGAGTAGTAGCCAGGTTCGACGGGACCACCGATGTCGACGACGACGATGTCGCCGGATTCGATGACCCGCTCGGACACCTCGTGGTGCGGGTCGGCGCCGTGCGGGCCGGAACCGACGATGACGAACGCCGCCGCGGTGTGTCCCTCTTCGAGGATGGCGGCGGTGATGTCCGTGGCCACCTCGGCTTCGGTGCGTCCCGCGCGCAACCATTCACCCATGCGGGCGTGCACCCGGTCGATGGCGGCACCAGCGCGGCGCAACGCCTCGACCTCGTCGGTGTCCTTGACCATCCGCAGCTGCCGGATCACCGACGTCGCAAGCGCCGGGGCGTTGCCGAACCGGGCGGTCAGCGGCACCAGGTGCAGCGCCGGCATCGCCTCGGCCACCGCGAACGCCCCCGCCGTCGCGACGAGTTCGCGCACGAGCGCGTAAGGATCCTGACCGTCCACCCAGTCCCGCACCGGCAGACCGAGCTCACCGATCGCGGAGTCGTTCAGCGACGCCAACTCCAGCCGCGGCACCACCACGGTGGCGCCGGAGCCGTCGGTGGGGATCACCAGGCAGGTCAGACGCTCGAACGACTCGGCGCGCGAACCGGTGAGATACCGCAGGTCCGGTCCGGGGGTGATGAGCAGCGCGTCGAAGCCGGCGACGGCACCGAGTTCGGCGGCGCGGGCCAGGCGGGCCGCGTAACGGTCGGCGGGGAATCGGGGGACGGCAGTGGTCATGTCTTCGAGCCTAGTGGCCGCGGCCGGATGGCAGGATGTGGTCCGTGACCGCACCGGAGAACCCCACGCCCGCACCGGACCCCACGCTGATGTTGCTCGACGGCGCGAGCCTGTGGTTCCGCGCCTTCCACGCCATCCCGGAGAAGGTCACCGCCCCCGACGGCAGCCCGGTCAACGCGGTGCGCGGCTTAGTGGACATGGTGGCCTCGCTGATCCGCACCCACCGCCCCACCCGGCTGGTGGTGTGCCTGGATCTGGACTGGCGGCCGGCCTTCCGTGTCGCGGCGATCCCCAGTTACAAGGCGCACCGGGTCGCCACCGGGTCGGACGGCACCGTCGAGGAGGTCCCACCCGCGCTGCTGCCGCAGGTGCCGGTGATCCTCGACGTGCTCGCCGCCGCCGGCATCGCCACCGGCGGGGCGGCCGGTTTCGAGGCCGACGACGTGCTCGGCACCCTCGCCGCCCGCGAGACCATCGACCGGGTGATCGTGGTCAGCGGCGACCGCGACCTGCTGCAGGTCGTCGCCGACAGTCCGGTGCCGGTGCGAGTGCTCTACGCCGGGCGCGGATTGGCCAAGGCCGAGTTGTTCGATCCGGCGTTGGTCGCCGAACGCTACGGGGTGCCCGGCGAGCGGGCCGGCGCCGCCTACGCCGAACTCGCGGTGCTGCGCGGCGACCCGTCGGACGGACTGCCCGGCGTCAAGGGGGTCGGGGAAAAGACCGCCGCGTCGTTGCTGCAGCAGTACGGCTCCCTCGACGCGGTGCGCGCGGCCGCGGTCGACGAGTCGTCGTCGATGGCGAAGGGCATGCGGGTCAAACTCGCCGCTGCGGCGGACTATCTGGATGCGGCGCTGCCGGTGGTGCGGGTCGCCACCGACGCCGACGTGGACCTGTCCCGCTCGGACGTGTTGCCGGCGGCACCGGCCGCTCCGGAGCAGCTCACCGCGCTGGCACAGCGGTGGGGTCTGGAACGGCCGGTGTCCGCGCTGGTCGCGGCCCTGGCCGACCGATGACCGCTTCCGGTCAGTTGGGGCGGCCGACCTCGTAGGTGCCGTTGTCGTCGGTGATGGTGACGGTCACCTCCCGGAACTGGTCGTCCACGGTGACCGCGCAGGTGAAGCTGTGGCCGGCCTCGACCTTCTGATCGCTCGGGCACTGCACGTCGCCGACCTGCCCGGCCCCGTAGGACTCGGTGAGCACCTTCGCGATCCCCGCCTGGGTGGATTCGGTGTCGAGGACTTTCCCACCGAATATCGTCGTGGCGAGGATCCCGACGATGGCGAGCGCCACGACGAGCCCGGCGCCGCCGAGGATCCACGGCAGCTTCGACTTGCTGTTCTGCTGAGGCGCGCCGCCGGGCTGCTGCCAGGTGTTCGCGGGCGCTCCCCAGGGCTGCGCCCCGGCGGGCTGCTGCCCACCCCACCCGGGGGCGGGCTGCGTCGGTTGCTGACCGGGCGCGCCCCACGGCTGCTGTGCGCCCGGTTGCTGACCCCAGCCCGGTGCCTGTCCTGGTGCCTGCTGACCGGGTGCCGGCTGCCCCCAGCCGGGGGCGGGCGGCTGTGGGGCCGGACCCCAGCCCTGTTGCGGCGCACCGGTCGGCGCACCCCACGGATTCTGTTGCCCGGCACCGGGCTGCGCGGGAGTCTGCTGGCCGGCGGGCGGCGCCCACCCGGGCTGCGGAGCGTTCCCGCCCGCACCGGTGTCGGGTTGCCACGGCGACTGCCCGGCGGTCGACTGTCCCCAGCCGGTGCCGCTGCCCTGCCCCCACTGCTGCTGGCCGGCGGGCGGCGCCCACGGTGATCCGGGCTGCTCACCGCCCCCGGAGGTCGGGTTGGGTGCCCATGGATCCGTCGATTCCGGCGGCTTCTGCCCCGGCGAGTCCTGCGGTTCGTTCGGCCCGGTCATCGTCGTCTCCACTCACCCTTCCCGTTGTGTGCCCATACGGTAGCGTCCACCCGCCGCGCGGGCATCCACGCCTACCGGGCGTCCCGGACACCCCGCAGGGGCCGGGTCATTCGGCGGTGGGATCGACGGCGACGACCCCGCGACGCACCGCCCCGACCGCCTTGCCGGCGGTGCGGGCGAGTTCCGGATCGTCCGCGCAGGTGCGGACCTGGTCGAGCAGATCGATCAGCTGCCGGCACCACCGCACGAAATCTCCGGGTGAGAGTTCCTTGCCGGCGGCCTCCGCGGCGACGAGCGCCTCGGTCAGCGACGCGGTCGACGCCCAGGTGTAGGCGGCGGTGACGAAACCCAGATCCGGTTCGCGGGTCGGGGGCAGCCGGTGCCGGATCTCGTCGGCCCGCAAGCCGTCGCAGATCCGGGTGGTCTCGGCCAGCGCGTGCCGGATCGAGTCGGTCGGCCCGACGACGGTGACCGGTTCGTCGGTGCGCGACTCGTAGATCACCGCCGAGGCGACCGCCGCGAGTTCGGCGGCGGACAGTCCCGCCCAGGCACGGCGACGCACGCATTCGGCGACCAGCAGATCCGATTCGGTGTAGATGCGGGCGAGCCGCTCCCCCGCCTCGGTGGTCGCCGGATCGTCACCCTCGGTGAGATAGCCGCGTTCGGTGAGCAGCGCGACGATCCGCTCGAAGGTGCGCGCCAGCGAATCCGTCGCCGCGGCGGCCTTGCGGCGCTGCTGCTGGGTTTCGCGCAGCAACCGGTGGTAGCGCTCCCCGGCACGCGCCAGCGAGTCCAGATCGGGGTGCTTGCGGGCCGGATGGTGCTTGAGTTCGCGGCGCAACGCGTCGATCTCGCGGGTGTCGCCCTTGGACGTGCTGCGCTTGGGACGGCGCGGCGGCACGAGGCCCTTCGACCGCAACGCCGACGCGATGTCGCGGCGCCCACGGCCGGTGCGGTGATCGACGTGCCGCGGCAGCCGCAGCGTGCCCAGCACCGTCGCCGGGGTCGGGAAGTCCCCGGCGGAGAGGCGACCGGACCACGCGTCGGCGGTGACGACCTGCGGCCGCGGATCGCCGGCGTCGGTGTCCGGCAGCACCACCACGGCCAGGCCGGTGTGTTTACCGGCGGGCACGGCGATGATGTCACCGCGCCGCAGGGTCACCAGCGACGCCACCGCCGCGGCCCGGCGATCCTGCTTGCCGCGCCGCTCGTGGGCGCGTTCGGCGTCGGTCAGCTCGGCGCGCAACCGCAGATAGTCGAGGATCTCGCTGCCCTCACCGCCGAGCTGGTCGCGCAGCTGTGCGAGGGTGGCCTCGTTGCGGTCGATGCCGCGTTTGAGACCGACCACCGACTTGTCGGCCTGGAACTGGGCGAAGGACATCTCGAGCAGCGCCCGCGACCGCTCCACCCCGACGGCGTCGATGAGGTTGACCGCCATGTTGTAGGACGGGCGGAACGAGCTGCGCAGCGGGAATGTGCGGGTGGAGGCGAGCCCGGCGACCGCCGCCGGTTCGATGCCCGGCTGCCACAGCACCACCGCGTGGCCCTCGACGTCGATGCCGCGCCGCCCGGCCCGGCCGGTCAGCTGCGTGTACTCGCCGGGGGTCAGCTCGGCGTGGGTGTCGCCGTTGAACTTGACGAGCTTTTCGAGCACCACGGTGCGGGCCGGCATGTTGATGCCCAGCGCGAGGGTCTCGGTGGCGAACACCGCCCGCACCAGCCCCCGCACGAACAGTTCTTCGACGGTGTGCCGGAAAGCCGGCAACATCCCGGCGTGGTGGGCGGCGATGCCGCGTTCGAGGGCGGTGCGCCACGACGCGTAGCCGAGGACCTCGAGGTCGCCGCGCGGCAGATCCCGGGTGTGCTCGTCGACGATCCGGCGGATCTCGGCGGCTTCGGTCTCGTCGGTCAGGTGCAGACCCGAGCGCAGGCACTGCTGCACCGCGGCGTCGCAACCGGCGCGGCTGAACACGAAGGTAATCGCCGGCAACAGACCGTCGCGGTCGAGACGGACGATGACCTCCGGGCGCGGCGGCGGCCGGAAGCGGGGGCCGCGTTCACCCCAGCGGTCCATCCCGGACAGACTCTGCCGTTGCCGCACCGCCGACGCCAGCTCCGGGTTGACGACGATGTCGCGGCGCCGCCGGGTCGGGGCGGTGTGGGTGTCGGCGCGGCGGTCGAACAGGTCGTAGATACGGGAGCCGAGCATCATGTGCTGGTGCAGCGGGATGGGCCGCACCTCGTCGACGACGACGGTGGTGTCGCCGCGCACCGTGGTCATCCAGTCGCCGAACTCCTCGGCGTTCGACACGGTCGCCGACAGCGACGCCAGCCGCACGTCCTCCGGCAGGTGCAGGATCACCTCTTCCCACACGGCGCCGCGGAACCGGTCGGCGAGGAAGTGCACTTCGTCCATCACCACGTGGGTGAGCCCGATCAGGGCGGTGGACGACGCGTAGATCATGTTGCGCAGTACCTCGGTGGTCATCACCACCACCGGCGCATCGGAGTTGATGGACTGGTCGCCGGTGAGCAGACCCACCGAGTCCCGGCCGTGCCGGGCACACAGATCGGCGTACTTCTGGTTGCTCAGCGCCTTGATCGGGGTGGTGTAGAAGCACTTGGAACCGCCCTGCAGCGCCAGATACACCGCGAACTCGCCGACGACGGTCTTGCCGGCGCCGGTGGGGGCGCACACCAGCACCGAATGCCCACCCTCGAGGGCGCGGCACGCCTCGATCTGGAACGGATCGAGCGGGAACCCGAGGCCGGTGGCGAACTCCGCGAGCTGCGGGGTGGGGACGAGCGGCGCGGTGCCGGTCTCGTCGTTACCGGCAGGGCCGGGAGTGGGGTCGCCGGTCACAGGGTGTCGGAGTAGTCGGTGCGGGCCGGATCGGTCCGTACGGTGTCGGTGGGCGCCGTCGGCGCTGCCGGCTCCACCGGGCTCGGGGCCGGGATCGTCGAACCCTCGTCGTCGTCGAGATCGGCCCAGCCCTCGGCGCGGGCCTTGCGGGCGCGGCGCCGGTCGGTCAGCCGGGCGATCTGGATGGCGAACTCCACGAGCAGCGTGAGCGCCAACGCCAGGGCGAGCATGGAGAACGGATCCTGGCCGGGGGTGGCGATGGCGGCGAAGACGAACACCGCCATGATCAGCCCGCGCCGCCACGCCTTGAGCTTGGCGTAGGGCAGCACCCCGACGCCGTTGAGCGCGACGATCACCAGCGGGATCTCGAAGGACACCCCGAAGATCACCAGCAGGTTGATGAGGAACCCGAAGTATTCGGCGCCCGACAGGGCGGTGACCTGCACGTCGTTGCCGACGGACAGCAGGAACGACAACGCGTGGGAGATCACCAGATAGGCCAGTACCGCGCCGGTGACGAACAGCGCCGCCCCGCAGGTGACGAAGCCGATCGCGTAGCGGCGTTCCTTGCGGTACAGGCCGGGGGTGACGAACGCCCACAGTTGGTACAGCCAGATCGGGCACGCCATGACGATGCCGGCGGTCGCGGCGACCTTCAGGCGCAGCATGAACTGCTCGAACGGTCCGGTGGCGAGCAGTCGGCACGCCCCGTCGTTGCTCAGGTCGGCGCGGGCCGAGGCGGGTAGGTCGCAGTAGGGGCCGCGCAGGATCTCCCCGAGGCTGTCGAGGCCGAACAGGCTGCGGCTGTACCAGACGAAGCCGAGGATGGTGGTGAGCACGATCGCAGCGAGAGCGATCAGCAGACGCGTGCGCAATTCGTAGAGGTGCTCGACCAGCGACATGGTGCCGTCGGGATTGGTCTTGCGCCGGCTTCGGCGCGGATCGAACGGGATGCGCACGGTGCGGTTCTCAGCTCCTGTCGAGACCACCGGCGTGCGGGCGTGCCGGGGTCAGCGGAACGCCGGGACACCCGTGGTGGGCGCCCCGGCAGGATGAACGTCGGTCAGGCAGACCGCGGTTCGGTGTGCGTGTTCGGCGCGGCGGGATCGGCTGTCGGCTGCGCGGCCGGCAACGGATTCGGCGCCGGCTGCGGCGTGGACGCCCGGGCGTCGTCGTTCTGCATCTCCTTGACCTCGCTCTTGAAGATCCGGAGCGAACGACCGAGACCGCGCGCGGCGTCGGGCAGCTTCTTCGAACCGAAGAGAATCACGACCACCAGCGCCACGATGGCCCAGTGCCAGGGGCTCATTGCACCCATTTACAACAACCTCCACTGATCGGCTCCGATCGATGCTACCGGACCTCGAGCACACACCGAGGCTTCGCGCCGGTGTATCCACCCACAATTCGCGGAGGGTTCACACAGATGTTTCACAACGCCACCCTCAGGGTGTCGGCCCCGCACCGCGGGTCGCGTTCTCCCCGTCGAGCTCGGCGTAGGCGGCCAGCGCCGCCTCGGCCCGCGCCCGCACCGCCGCCCGCAACTCCGGTGGGTCGAGCACCTGCACCCCGGCGCCGAGACCGACGAGCAGCCGCGCCATCCACCCCGGCGACGCGTACCGCATCGACGCCTCGCACCTGCCGTCGGGAAGCACCTGCACGTCGGTGAGCGGGTAGTAGTCGAGCAGCCAGGTATACGACGGGGCGATGCGCAACCGCGCGGCGGGCAGCGACGGGTCGCCCTCGAACAGTTCGAGGTGCTCGTCGTCGGTGATCGCCCGGTGCGGCGGTCGCGTCGGCTCGTCGAGCACGGTGGCGGCGTCGATGCGGTCGAAGCGGAACAGCCGCACTCCTTCGGCGCTGCGGCACCACGCCTGCAGGTAGGCGTGTTCGTCGATGATGACGATGCGGATCGGGTCGACGTCGCGTTCGGAGACGGTGTCGCGGGAAGCCGAATAGTAGGTCAGGTGCACGGCGCGCCCGTCGCGCACCGCGGCCCGCACCTGTCCGGCGGCGTCGGAGTCCCCGGCTGCCTCCGGATCAGGCTCGGCAGTCGCCGCGGTGGCGGTGTCGGTGGTGGCGGTGTCGGCGGGCAGCGCGGCGGTCCCGGCGGCCGCCTCGATCTTCGCGATCGCCGACTGCGCCGCGGACGGGTCGACGACGCCGGGCATCTCCTGCAGCGACCGCAGCGCCACGAGCAGCGCGGTGGCCTCGGTGGAGGTCAACCGCAGGGGTCGTTCGATGCCGGCGGTGAAGGTCACCACGATGCTGTCCTCGGAGAACGACAGGTCGATCAGATCACCGGGTCCGTAGCCGGGCAGGCCGCACACCCACAGCTGGTTCAGATCGTCCATCACCTGCTTGGGCGTGACCCCGAGATCGCGGGCGGCCTCGGCCGCGCTGATCCCCGGGTGCGCCAGGAAGTAGGGCACGAGATTGAGCAGTCGTCCCAGTCGCGCCGACAGTCGTGTGCTCATCGCTCCTCCTCCCCCGCATCCGTGACCGCCTGTTCGAGGATGCGGTGCACCTCGGCCCGTAACTCCGGTGGGTCGAGCACCAACGCGTCCGCGCCCTGCCCGGCGACGATCCGGGCGATCCATTCCCACGAGCGCACCGGCACCTCGAGTTCCACCCCGTCGCGGTCTCCGATCCGCCGTGCCGCGCCGGTCCGTCCGAGCCGGCGTAGCTCCCACGCGCGTCCATCGGCCACCCACAGGCGTGCCGATCCGCTGACCTCCGCCGGGGAGGTCGCGGCGAGCACCCGCCCCCTCAGATCCACGCCCTCCGGGATCTGCACCGCCCCCTCTGGGCCGATCGCGGTGATCTCGTCGCCGATGCGCGAGAGCCGGAAGGTGCGCACGGCGTCGCGGTCGCGGTCGTGGCCGACGAGATACCAGCGGCCGTGCACGGTGACCACACCCCACGGTTCGACGGTGCGCGTCGACCACGGCTCGGTGGGGGAACTGCGGTGGGTGAACCGCACCGCGCGGCGCGCGTCGATCGCGGCGAGCAACGCCGTCAACGCGGGTTCGGAACCGCGGGCGCGCGGCGGCAGCGGCGCGACGACCTCCCCGCCGTCGGAGTCGACACGGATCCCGGCGGCGCGCAGCTTGAGCACCGCGCCCTGCGCGGCGGCGGTCAGCTCCGGCGATTCCCACAGCGCGGCGGCGACGGCCACGGCGGCGGTCTCCTCGCGGGTGAGGTCGATCTCGGGCAGTTCGTAGGCGTCGCGGTTGATGCGGTAGCCCTCCACCGTCGACGACCGCGACGGCCGGCCCGTCTCGAGGGGCACCCCGAGATCGCGCAGTTCGTTCTTGTCCCGCTCGAACATGCGGCTGAACGCCTCGTCGCTCGCGCATTCGGAGTAGCCGGCCACCGAGGCACGGATCTTCTCCGCGGTCACGAACTGTCGGGTGGACAGCAGCGCGATGACCAGGTTCACCAGCCGTTCGACTTTCGAGATCGCCACGCGCCAACCCTAGTGCCCGCGCGCCGCCGGCACCGCATCACCGTCCATCGGAGCGGACCGGACGGTCCGCTCCGATGGACGGCGGTACTCACATGGAGGCGATGAGCCGTTCGACGCGTTCGTCCACGGACCGGAACGGGTCCTTGCACAACACGGTGCGCTGCGCCTGGTCGTTGAGCTTCAGATGCACCCAGTCGACGGTGAAATCGCGGCCCGCGGCCTGCGCGGCGGCGATGAAATCACCGCGCAGCTTCGCGCGGGTGGTCTGCGGCGGGGTGTTCACCGCGGCGTCGACGGACTCGTCGTCGGTGGCCCGCGCCGCCAGTCCCTTGCGTTGCAGCAGGTCGAACACACCGCGTCCGCGTTTGATGTCGTGATAGGCCAGGTCGAGCTGGGCGATCTTCGGGTCGGACAGCTCCATGTTGTAGCGGTCCTGGTAGCGCTGGAACAGCTTGCGCTTGATCACCCAGTCGATCTCGGTGTCGACCTTCGCGAAGTCCTGCGATTCGACGGCGTCGAGGACGCGGCCCCACAGGTCCACCACCTGCGCGACGTGCGGGTCGGGTTCGCGCTGGTGCAGATATTCCACCGCCCGCGCGTGGTATTCGCGCTGGATGTCCAGGGCGCTGGCCTGCCGGCCGCCGGCCAGGCGCACCGGGCGCCGGCCCGTCAGGTCGTGGGAGACCTCGCGGATGGCGCGGATCGGGTTGTCGAGCGCGAAGTCCCGGAACGGCACCCCGGCCTCGATCATCTCGAGCACCAGCGCCGCCGACCCCACCTTGAGCATGGTGGTGGTCTCGGACATGTTCGAGTCCCCGACGATCACGTGCAGGCGCCGGTACTTCTCGGCGTCGGCGTGCGGCTCGTCGCGGGTGTTGATGATCGGCCGCGACCGGGTGGTCGCCGACGAGACGCCCTCCCAGATGTGCTCGGCGCGTTGCGACAGGCAGAAGGTGGCGGCTTTGGGGGTCTGCAGCACCTTCCCGGCGCCGCAGATCAGCTGGCGGGTCACCAGGAAGGGCAGCAGCACATCGGAGATGCGGGAGAACTCGCCGACGCGGGCGACGAGATAGTTCTCGTGGCAGCCGTAGGAGTTGCCCGCAGAGTCGGTGTTGTTCTTGAACAGGAAGATGTCGCCGCCGATGCCTTCCTCGGCCAGACGCTGCTCGGCGTCGATGAGCAGTTCCTCGAGGACCCGCTCACCGGCATGGTCGTGCTCGACGAGCTGGAGCAGGTCGTCGCACTCGGCGGTGGCGTACTCGGGGTGCGAGCCGACATCGAGATACAGTCGCGCCCCGTTCCGCAGGAAGACGTTCGAACTGCGCCCCCAGGACACCACCCGGCGGAACAGATAGCGGGCCACCTCGTCGGGGCTCAACCGACGATGCCCGTGGAAGGTACACGTGACGCCGAACTCCGTCTCGATACCCATGATTCGTCGCTGCACACTTCGACAGTACCGCGCGAACCCGACCCCCATGGGTCGCAACGACATCTACGGTCGAGGTGTGATCGTTCCCGAGCGTTACCGCACCGCCGACCGGGCCCTGTTCGAGCGCTCCGGGGCGCTGCGCGCGTCCCCCGCCGACCCGCTGCTGCGCGATCTCGGACGCGCCGCCAACCACAGTGTGCTGTGGGTGGCGTGCGCCGCGGTGTGCGCCACCGCCGGCGGTCACGCCCGCCGCGGGGCGGTGCGGGGTCTGCTGTCGGTGGCCGGGGCCAGTGCCTTGACCAACGGGCTGCTCAAACCGCTGTTGCCGCGCCGCCGGCCCCCGGCGCGCACCGACCCGAAGTTTCGGCGCCGCACGGTGCCGATCCCCCGCTCGTCGTCGTTCCCGTCCGGGCACGCCGCGTCGGCGGCGGCGTTCGCGACCGGGGTGGTGCTCGAATCCCCTGCGACTGGGGCGGTTCTGGCGCCGCTGGCCGCGGCGGTGGCCTATTCGCGGGTGCACACCGGCGTGCACTGGCCCGGCGACGTCGTCGTCGGCGCCGCGGTCGGGGCGACGGTGGCGTGGTCGACGCGCCGCTGGTGGGCGGTGCGCAGCCGCGAACCGGCGACCGTGCAGGTCGCGGCGGCCGCGCCCGCCCTGCCCGGCGGCGACGGAATGCTGCTGGTGGTCAACCGCGATGCCGGGACCGCCGAGGAGATCGCCGCGCGGGTCACCGCCGCGCTGCCGAGGGTGCGTCGCGTCGATCTGGATCCCGACGGTGATCCGGCGGAGCAGTCGGAACGTCTGCTGACCGAATATCGGCCGCAGGCGGTGGGGGTGTGCGGCGGGGACGGCACCGTCGCGGCGGTGCTCGACGTCGCCGTCGACGCGCGGCTGCCGGTGGCGGTGTTCCCCGGCGGCACCCTCAACCATTTCGCGCTCGATCTCGGCGTGGTGGATCTGGAGGAGACGGTGCGGGCGGTCACCGCCGGGCAGGCGGTGGCCGTCGGGCTCGGGCAGGTGACGGTGACCGGGCCGGACGGGCGCACGGTGCGGCGGTTCGTCAACACCGCCAGCCTCGGTGGCTATCCGGATGCGGTGCGGTTGCGGCAGCACTGGGAACCGCGGATCGGCAAGTGGCCGGCGGCGGGGTTGGCGATGCTCGCGGTGCTGCGCACGGCGAGCCCGATGCCGGTCCGCATCGACGGGGCGGGGCGGGCGGTGTGGTTGCTGTTCGTCGGCAACGGCCGCTACACCCCGGCAGATCAGGTGCCGATGTCCCGGGCGCATCTGGATCCGGGCACCCTCGACGTGCGGTATCTACCCGCGGAGAGCCGGTTCTCGCGGCTGCGTCTGCTGGTCGCTGCGGCGACCGGCACCCTCGGCGCGTCACCGATGTATCGGCAGCGGCACATCCCGGGCCTGGCGGTGGAGGTCATCGGGGATCCGGTGGCGTTGGCCACCGACGGGGAGGTCCTCGCCGACGGCACCGGTTTCGACTTCGAGGTGGTGCCGTCGGCGTTGACGGTCTATCGGCTCGCGGTGGATCAGCCCGCGTCGGGACCGGACTCGGTCTCCGAGCCGGTCGCGGTGTCGGACCCCGATTCGGGGGCCGGATCGGCGGGCGTCTCCGACGGCGCCGCCTGAGCAGAACTGCTGGGCAGCAGCGCGTCGAGCGCCGCCCCCGAGATGCGCCGGAAGGCGCGGCGCGGCCGCTGCTTCTCGAGCACCGCGACCTCGAGTTCCCCGCGGCCGAGCACCCGCGGCGCCGCGTCGGCGGTGGCGGGCTGCTGCAGCGCGGTCACCGCCACGGCGACCGCCTCGTCGAGCGGCAGACCCGGCTTGTACGACGAGCGCAGCGCGGTGATGATCGGTTCGGTGTTGCCGCCCATCACCACGAACTGCGGTTCGTCGACGATCGAGCCGTCGTAGGTGATGCGGTACAGCTGCGGGCCGTCGTCGGTGTCGGCGCGCCCGACCTCGGCGACGCAGATCTCCACCTCGTACGGCTTGGGCTGCTCGGTGAAGATGGTGCCGAGGGTCTGCGCGTAGGCGTTCGCCAGTGCCCGCCCGGTCACGTCCCGCCGGTCGTAGGAGTAGCCGCGCATGTCGGCGTGCATGATCCCGGCGCGCCGCAGATTCTCGAACTCGTTGTACTTGCCGACGGCCGCAAAACCGACCCGGTCGTACAGTTCGCTGATCTTGTGCAGCGCCTTCGACGGATTCTCCGCCACCAGCAGCACACCGCCGGCGTAGGTCAACGCGATCACCGACCGGCCGCGGGCGATGCCCTTACGGGCCAGCTCCGAGCGATCGCGCATGATCTGCTCGGCGGACGCATAGTACGGAAGTGTCACCGGGCATCTCCTGCGGTGCGGTCGGCCACGATGGTGCGGGCCAGCTCGGACAGGGTTTCCTCCGCGACGGCCACGGCCCCGGCCGCGGTGATCACCACCGCCGTCGGGTAGATCCCGCGGGTGGTGTCGGGACCACCGGTGGCGGTGTCATCGTCGGCCGCGTCGTACAGCGCCTCGACGGCGCTGCGCAGCGCGCTCTGTTCGTCGGCATCGGCGCGGTAGAGCTTCTTGAGCGACGAGCGGGCGAACAACGATCCGGAGCCGACCGCGTGGTAGCCGGCGCGTTCCTCGTAGCGGCCCCCGACCACGTCGTAGGACACGATCCGCCCGGCGCGGTGCGCATCGGACGCGTCGAGGTCGAAACCGACCAGCAACGGCACCACGGCCAAGCCCTGCATGGCCGCACCGAGATTGCCGCGCACCATCGACGAGAGCCGATTGGCCTTGCCGTCGAAGGTCAGCGGCACACCTTCGATCTTCTCGTAGTGCTCGAGTTCGACCGCGAACAGTCGCACGAGCTCGATCGCCAGACCCGCGGTGCCGGCGATGCCGGCCGCCGAATAGTTGTCGGTGATGAACACCTTGTCGACATCGCGGGAGGCGATCAGGTTGCCCATGGTCGCGCGCCGGTCGCCGGCGATGAGCACACCCCCGTCGAAGGTCAGCGCCACGATGGTGGTGCCGTGCGGGGCGAGGTCCACGTGGTCACCTCGTTCGAATCGGAACCGGTTCTCCGGCAGCATCTCCGGGGCGTGCATCCGCAGGTGGTCGGAGAACGACGACAAGGGCGACGCGAGGTGCAGCTTCGGCTGCACCTCGCGGTAGGGAAGAGAGGATCGTTCGGCTGTCACTGGCCACCTTTCTGCACATATGCCCGCACGAAGTCCTCTGCGTTCTCCTCGAGCACGTCGTCGATCTCGTCGAGAAGATCGTCGGTGTCCGAGGCGAGCTTCTCGCGACGCTCCTGACCGGCACCGCCGTCACCGACGACCTCGTCGTCGTCTCCGCCGCCACCGCGTGTGGTCTGCTCCTGTGCCATAGCCGCCGACCTCCTCCTGTACTCGGCGCGGAACCGTCACCGGTCGACGATCGGTGTGGTCACCGCTGCTTCGAACTCCTACCCTACCCAGCGAACCGGTCCACCGGTGGCGACACGCGTACTCGCGGCCTGTGATCCGGCCACCGCCCTCCGCCGGGAGGGGTGGTCAGTGAGTGAGCTGATCGACCAGTTCCGCCGCCGACTGCGCAGTCTCGAGCAGCTCCCCGACATGCGCGCGGCTGCCACGCAGCGGCTCGAGCGTCGGGATGCGCACCAGCGATTCGCGACCGAGATCGAAGATCACCGAATCCCAGCTCGCCGCCGCGATATCGGCACCGAAACGGCGCAGGCACTCACCGCGGAAGTAGGCGCGGGTGTCCGACGGCGGGGTGTGCACCGCATCGAGGACCTGCTGCTCGGACACCAGCCGCTGCATCGACCCGCGGGCCACGAGGCGGTTGTACAGGCCCTTGTCCAGGCGCACATCCGAGTACTGCAGGTCGACCATGTGCAGGCGCGGCGCCGACCAGGACAGTCCCTCGCGGTTGCGGAAGCCCTCGAGCAGCCGCAGCTTCGCGGGCCAGTCCAGCAGGTCGGCGCATTCCATCGGGTCGCGTTCGAGCAGATCGAGCACCATCGCCCACTTGTCGAGGATGTCGAGGATCCGCTTGTCCTCGGTGCCATCGTGGAACTTCGCGACCCGCTCGTGGTAGATCCGCTGCAGCGCCAGACCTGTCAGCTCCCGGCCGTCGGCGAGCGCGACGGTCTTGCGCAGCGACGGGTCGTGGCTGATGTGGTGCACCGCGGTGACCGGGCGGGCGAGCTGCAGATCCGACAGGTCGATGCCGGCCTCGATCAGGTCGAGCACCAGCGCGGTGGTGCCGACCTTGAGGTAGGTGGACATCTCCGCCAGATTCGCATCGCCGATGATCACGTGCAGGCGCCGGTACTTGTCGGCGTCGGCGTGCGGCTCGTCGCGGGTGTTGATGATGCCGCGCTTGAGGGTGGTCTCGAGACCGACCTCGACCTCGATGTAGTCGGCGCGCTGCGAGAGCTGGAAACCGGGCTCGTCACCGGACTGGCCGATCCCGACCCGGCCGGAGCCGGTGATGACCTGCCGGGAGACGAAGAACGGGGTCAGGCCCGCGACCACCGCGGAGAACGGGGTCTCCCGGTCCATCAGGTAGTTCTCGTGGGTGCCGTAGGAGGCGCCCTTGCCGTCGACATTGTTCTTGTACAGCTGCAGTCGCGGCGCGCCGGGCACACTCGACGCGTGCCGGGCGGCGGCCTCCATCACCCGTTCCCCGGCCTTGTCCCAGATCACCGCGTCGAGGGGGTCGGCGACCTCCGGGGCGGAGTATTCGGGGTGGGCGTGGTCGACGTACAGGCGCGCCCCGTTGGTGAGGATCATGTTCGCGGCACCGACCTCGTCGGCGTCGATGACCGGGGCCGGGCCGTTGAACCGCCCCAGATCGAAGCCCCGCGCGTCGCGCAGGGGCGATTCGACCTCGTAGTCCCAGCGGGTGCGGCGGGCGCGCGGCACCCCTTCGGCGGCCGCGTAGGCCAGCACCGCCTGCGTGGAGGTCAGGATCGGGTTCGCCGATGGCTCGTTGGGTGAGGAGATCCCGTACTCGACCTCGATACCGATGATCCGCTGCATGCCCTCGAGCCTAGGCGATCCGGACGCTCACGGTCGTGACCAGCCCCGCCACCGGTCAGCGGTGCGGCTGCGGGGTGCAGTCCAGATAGCCGTGCGCCCCGATCGCCTGCAGCGCCACCCGGCCCGAGCGGCGCCCGCGATGCTCGACCACCGCGGTGCCCGGCAGCAGCTGCGCGAACGGGGTGGTGACCCGGTTGGTGACGATCTTGTCGAACCGGGCCAGGGTGCGCGGCAACGGCACGGTCGGTCCTCCCCCTGGATAGGCCGCGACGGCCGGACCTTCCGGAGGAGGGAAGGCCCGGCCGTCGCGGATCGATTGTCGCGGGTCGATTCCTACAGGTACTGGCCGGTGTTCGACTCGGTGTCGATCGCGCGGCTCGCGCTGGCGTTCTTGCCGGTGACCAGGGTGCGGATGTACACGATCCGCTCGCCCTTCTTCCCCGAGATCCGGGCCCAGTCGTCCGGATTCGTGGTGTTGGGCAGGTCCTCGTTCTCGGCGAACTCGTCGACGATCGAATCGAGCAGGTGCTGCACCCGCAGACCGGGCGCCCCGGTCTCGAGCACCGACTTGATCGCATACTTCTTCGCCCGGTCGACGATGTTCTGGATCATCGCGCCGGAGTTGAAGTCCTTGAAGTACAGGACCTCCTTGTCGCCGTTGGCGTAGGTGACCTCGAGGAAACGGTTGTCCTCGGACTCGGCGTACATCCGCTCGACGACCCGCTCGATCATCGCCCGCACGCACGCGACCCGATCGCCGCCGAACTCGGCGAGATCGTCGGCGTGCACCGGCAGGCTCTCGGTCAGGTACTTCGAGAAGATGTCCTGCGCGGCCTCCGCGTCCGGACGCTCGATCTTGATCTTCACGTCGAGGCGGCCGGGCCGCAGGATCGCCGGGTCGATCATGTCCTCACGGTTCGACGCGCCGATGACGATGACGTTCTCGAGCCCTTCGACACCGTCGATCTCGGCGAGCAGCTGCGGCACCACCGTGGTCTCCACATCGGAGGACACACCGGAACCGCGGGTGCGGAAGATCGAATCCATCTCGTCGAAGAACACGATCACCGGGGTGCCCTCGGACGCCTTCTCCCGGGCCCGCTGGAAGATCAACCGGATGTGCCGTTCGGTCTCACCGACGAACTTGTTCAGCAGCTCCGGGCCCTTGATGTTCAGGAAGAACGACTTCGCTTCCTTCGAATCGTCCCCGCGGGCCTCGGCGATCTTCTTCGCCAGCGAGTTCGCGACCGCCTTCGCGATCAGGGTCTTACCGCAACCGGGCGGGCCGTACAGCAACACACCCTTCGGCGGGCGCAGCGAGTACTCGCGGAACAGGTCCTTGTGCAGGAAGGGCAGCTCCACCGCGTCGCGAATCTGCTCGATCTGCCGGCCCAGACCGCCGATGTCGCTGTAGCCGACGTCCGGGACCTCCTCGAGCACGAGATCCTCGACCTCGGCCTTGGGGATCCGTTCGAAGGCGTAGCCGGCCTTGCTGTCGACCAGCAACGAATCACCGGGGCGCAGCGTGAACGAGTTCTCGTCGTCGACGAGCAGATCGGTCTTGTCGTCGGCGGCGGCCGCGGCGAGCGGGGCGGCCAGCCACACGATGCGTTCCTCGTCGGCGTGCCCGACCACCAGCGCGCGGGTGCCGTCGTCGAGCACCTCCCGCAGGGTGGTGATCTCGCCGACGCGTTCGAAACCACCGACCTCCACGACGGTCAACGCCTCGTTCAGCCGCACCGTCTGACCGGGCCGGAAGGTGTCGAGTTCGAGATTCGGGGACACCGCGACCCGCATCTTGCGGCCCGAGGTGAACACGTCGACGGTCTGATCGTCGAACGTCTCGAGCAGCACCCCGTAGCCGCTCGGCGGCTGGGCCAGCCGGTCGACCTCCTCGCGCAGCGTGATCAGCTGCTGGCGCGCATCCTTGAGGGTCTCGAGCAGTTTGCCGTTGCGGACCGTGAGGGACTCGAGCCGGGCTTCGAGGTCGCGTACCTGATCGGACGGTTCGCCGAGCCGACGACGCAAGGTCGCCACCTCTGCGCGCAACTCTTCGATTTCGCGTGCCGCCGCAACCGCATCCGGCTTCTCTGACGAGCTCATAGCGACTCCCTCCACTGTCGGTCATTCCACGCTACCGGGACATCGCCCCACATGGGGGAGGACACGAAACAGTCGTGTTCCGAACATGTGTCGCGTGTGGGGCGCGCCATGGCGCCGCACCTCCGGCACGCTGTTAGGCTCCCCTAAATATCGTGCGTCGACCGTTTCTCTCGAAAGGTACTCCTCCGTGACCCCACGTCCAGTTCGCACACTCTGCGCCGCCACCGCGATCGCCGCCCTCACCGCCCTGACCGGCTGCAGCTCCGACGACGCCGGCGACGACACCGCTGCCACGACCAGCGCAACGACGACCACCAGCACCACCGTGACCGCCGCGGTCACCGTCGAGCAACTGCAGGAACAGATCGACGTGTTCTTCGACCCGGCCGCCACCACCGAGGACCGTGCCGCGGTCGTGGAGAACGGCGCCGCGCGCACCGCCGTGCTCGATCAGTTCACCGGTGTGCTCGCCGGCTACCCGCTCACCGGCACCGTCGGCGAGATCACCACGGTCGACGCCGACACCGTCACCGCGACCACCGAGGTCGCCGGCCCGCACGGCGGCGCCCCGATGCCGCTGACCTTCGAGCAGATCGACGGCACCTGGGTCATCGCCGACGAGAGCGCCTGCTCGATCCTGGCCGCGGGCACGCTCAGCTGCGAATAACCCCTGTGGGTCGGCGTCGGCTCAGCCCTTGCTGGGCCGGCGCTGCGGCTTCGGGGTCTCCACCCCGTCCTGCAGGCGCCGGGCACTGACCAGGAACGCCGTGTGCCCCTGCATCCGATGCTCCGGCCGCACCGCCAGCCCCACCACGTGCCAGCCGCGCACCATCGACTCCCACGAACGCGGCTCGGTCCAGCAGGTCTGCTCCCGCATCGCCTCGACCACCCGCGACAGCTGCGTCGTCGTCGCCACATAGACGATGAGCACCCCGCCGGGCACCAGCGCCTTCTTCACCGTCTCGAGCACATCCCAGGGGGCGAGCATGTCCAGCACCACCCGGTCGACGCGGCCGTACTTCTCGACGTCGTAGTCCGCCAGATCCCCGAGCACCGTCGCCCAGTTCGCCGGGCGCTGCCCGAAGAAGGTGTCGACATTGCGCTCGGCGTATTCGAGATGGTCCTCGCGCACCTCGTAGGAGATCACCCGGCCGCTCTCGCCGACGGCGCGCAGCAGCGAACACGTCAGCGCGCCGGAACCGGCGCCGGCCTCGAGCACCGTCGCGCCGGGAAAGATGTCGCCCTCCTGCACGATCTGCGCGGCGTCCTTCGGGTAGATCACCTGCGCACCGCGCGGCATCGACATCACATAGTCGACGAGCAGCGGACGCAACGCCAGATAGGGGGTGCCGTTGGTGGAGGTGACCACCACACCCTCGTCGGTGCCGATCAGATCGTCGTGCAGGATCCCGCCGCGATGGGTGTGGAACTCCTTGCCCGGTTCGAGCACCACGGTGTACTTGCGGCCCTTGGCGTCGGTCAACTGCACCCGGTCCCCCACCTGGAAGGGTCCGCTGCGCCCGAGTCCGCCTACCGCCATCGCCGTGTCCACCTTCGTTCCAGCCCCGCACCCGGGATCGGGCACGCGGGTCCGGCACCGTGTCGGACCCGCGTCCTAGCCTGCCAGGTGTGACCACAGCTGCGCCCACACCCCCCACCGACACGACGCGGCCGGTCGCCCTGTCCCCCTCCCGGGCCGCCGACTTCACCCGCTGCCCGCTGCTCTACCGCTTCAAGGCCGTCGACCGGCTCACCGCACCCCCGACCCGCGCCCAGGCACGCGGCACCGTCGTGCACGCCGCCCTCGAAGCGTTGTTCGGCCTCGCCGGACCGGCCCGCACCGCCACCGCCGCGCAGACCCTGCTGCCCGACGCCCTGGCCCGGGTCCTCGCCGCCACCCCCGATCTGGGCGTGGACACCGACGACGCGGGGTTCCTCGCCGAGGCCGCCGCGCTGCTGGACACCTACTTCACCGTCGAGGACCCCACCGCGGTCACCGCCGACGGCTGCGAACTGCGGGTGGACACCACCCTCGACGGCGACGTCCCGCTGCGCGGCATCATCGACCGCCTCGATGTCGACGCCACCGGTGCGGTGCATGTCGTCGACTACAAGACCGGCCGCGCCCCGTCCCCGCGCAGCGAGCGGGCGGCGCTGTTCCAGCTGAAGTTCTACGCGCTGATCGTGTGGCGGCAACGCGGCATCGTCCCGGCCTCGCTGCGGCTGCTGTATCTCGGCGACGGTCAGGTGCTGCACTACCGGCCCGACCCCGAGGAACTGCGTCGCTTCGAACGGATCGTGCGGGCGATGTGGGCGACGATCCGGCAGTTGCGCGCCAGCGGCGACTTCCGCCCCAATCCCGGTCCCGGCTGCCGGTGGTGCGATCATCGGGCATTGTGCCCGGCGTTCGGCGGTACCCCACCGCCGTATCCCGCCGACGGCGTTGCGACGCAATCGACACCGGGCGCGCCCCACCGCATCGAGCAGCAGGAGAATCCCGAGTGAGCGACGCCGCCTACTACGTGCCGGTCCCCCGGCCGACCACCCCCACCGGCCCGGTCGACGACGTCGAGATCGCGGTGTTCCGCCCCACCGAACACACCGTCAGCACCTGGGGACCGCACCTGCAGCACGGCGCCCCACCCTCGGCGCTGCTCGCCCGCGCCATCGACCGGCACCGGCCCCGCCCCGCCACCCGCCTGAGCCGGCTCACCGTCGAACTGCTCGGCCCCGTCCCCCTCACCGACCTCGAGGTGCGCACCCACATCGAACGACCCGGTCGCCGCATCGAACTGGTCGTCGCCGAATTGTGGGCCACCGCCCCCGACGGCACCGACCGCCCGGTGGCGCGCGGCACCGGCTGGCGCCTCGAAACCATCGACCTGCCGCAGGTCGCGCGGACCTCCGAAACCCCGCTGCCCGCCCCCGTCCACTTCGAAGCCACCGCCCCGCACGTCTTCTGGAAGGGCGGCTACATCGACACCGTCGAATGGCGCATCATCGTCCCCTTCGGCGCTCCCGGCCTGTCGTCGGCGTGGGTGCGCAGCGAGATCGCCCTCGTGGAAGGCGAAACCCCCAGCGGGCTCGACCGGTTGATGAGCGTCGCCGACGTCGCCAACGGTGTCGGATCCAAACTCGACCCCCGCGAGTACACCTTCCTCAACACCGAACTGACCGTGCACCTGTTCCGCGCCCCCGAGTTCCGCGAACAGGACTGGGTGGGGATCGCCGCGGAGATGTCCGTCGGACCCGACGGGGTCGGCATGACCGCCGGTCTGCTCTACGACGAGACCGGCGCGCTCGGCCGCATCGCCCAGAACGTGCAGGTGCGGTCCCGCTGATCAGCGGGACCGCACCGGAAGATGGCGGGATCGGTGCGCGTCTATTCGGGGGCGCGCATCGCCCGGCACGAGCGGATGTTCGACGCGAGGATCGCGCGGGCACCGATCTCGGCGAGCCGGTCCATCACCGCGTTGTGGCCCTTGCGCGGCACCATCGCCCGCACCGCCACCGAATTCTCGTTCGCCAACGGCGAGATCGTCGGCGACTCGAGACCGGGCGTGACCTGCACGGCCTGCTCGAGCAGGTGCTTCGGGCAGTCGTAATCGATCATCACGTACTGCTGCGCGAAGACCACACCCTCGAGACGGGCGATCAGCTGGTTGCGGGCCCGATCCGAGCGATCCGAATCCTCCCGCTCGATCAGCACACCCTCCGAATCGCACAACGACTCGCCGAAGGCGACGAGATCGTGCTGCCGCAACGTCCGGCCCGAGCCGACCACATCGGCGATCGCGTCGGCGACCCCGAGCTGGATGGAGATCTCCACCGCACCGTCGAGCCGGATCACCTCGGCCTCGATGCCGCGGGCGGCGAGATCACGACGCACCAGATTCGCGTACGAGGTGGCGATGCGCAGACCCTGCAGATCCTCGACCGACCAGTCGCGGCCCTTCGGCGCGGCGTACCGGAAACGCGAGGACCCGAAGCCCAGCGACAACCGCTCGGTGACCGGAGCCCCCGAATCCATCGCCAGGTCGCGGCCGGTGATCCCCAGATCCAGCTCGCCGGAACCGACGTAGATCGCGATGTCCTTCGGCCGCAGGAAGAAGAACTCGACGTCGTTGACCGGGTCGATGACCGTCAGATCCCGCGAGTCGGTGCGCCGACGGTAGCCGGCCTCCTGCAGGATCTCGGCGGCGGACTCGGACAGCGAACCTTTGTTGGGGACTGCGACGCGCAGCATGACGGATTGGGTCCTTTCGAACGACGAGCAGAAGCGAGGAAGGGATCTACAGGGGGGCACGGACGGCGGCACCGGCACAGCGGGCCACCGGCCGTCACAGATGCTTGTAGACGTCCTCGAGCTTCAGACCCCGCCCCACCATCAGCACCTGCACCCAGTACAGCAGCTGCGAAATCTCCTCGGACAGTTCCTCGTCGGACTGGTACTCGGCGGCGATCCACACCTCACCGGCCTCTTCGAGTACCTTCTTGCCCTGGAAATGCACGCCGGCGTCCAGGGCGGCGACGGTGCCGGAGCCCTCGGGGCGGGTCGCGGCGCGTTCGGACAGCTCGGCGAACAGGGAATCGAAGGTCTTCACAGGGGTCGATTGTTTCATGCCCCGCCACCGGCCCCACAGCCAGGACACCAACCCTCGCTCAGAACTCGAGTTCCCGCCCGCTGACGAACCGCCGCTCCACCCCGCTGATCGGATCGGTGAACTCCAGCGACCGCGCCAGCAACCGCAGCGGATCGGTGAAATCGTCCGCGTCGCGCCGCCGGAACCACGGATAGAAGTTGTCCCCCACGATCGGCACCCCCAACGACGCCAGATGCAGCCGCAGCTGGTGGGTGCGACCGGTGCGCGGGAACAACCGGTAACGGGCCAGCTCCCCACGCCGCTCGACCAGCTCGATGCGCGTCTCCGACTTCGGTTCGTCGGCGAACTGCTCGGCCGTCGGCTCCCCGTGCCGCTTGACGATCCGCGTGCGCACCACCTGCGGGAACGACAGGTCGGACCGATAACCGGCGACCGCCTCGTACACCTTGCGCACCCGCTGACGCTCGAACAGCTCCTGATAGGGCCGCCGCCATGCCGGATCCGTCGTGCACAGCAGCACCCCGGCGGTCATCCGGTCGAGCCGGTGCACCGGCACCAGATGCGGCAACTCCAGCTCGCGCCGCAACCGCACCACCACCGACTCGCGGATGTGCGCTCCGCGCGGGATCGTCGCCAGGAAATGCGGCTTGTCCACCACCACGAGACCGTCCTCCCGATGCAACACGCGCACCGGGAACGGCACCGGCACCTCCGGCGGCGGATCGCGGTAGAAGTACACGAACCGCGTCGGCTGATACGGCGTGCACGCCTCGACGCGGCGGCCGTGCTCGTCGACCAACTCCCCCGCCCCCATGTGCGCCGCCCAGTCCTCCTCGGGGTGGCCGGCCTGCAGGAACTCGACGATCGTGGTCGCGTCGGCATCGGCGGGCATCCGGATGCGGTCGGGGCCGAGCCCGTCGCGCACCGGCAGCGGTGCAGCACGCACCGGTCTACGCCTCCACGAGGTCCGGGACGCAGCCCTCGCACACCAGAGTCAACTCCCGGCCGTGGAGATCCGGATGATTCCGGTACCGCGAGGTCGGCGTCCCGCACAGGGTGCAGCGGCCGATCACCGGCGCCTCGGCGCTGAACTCGACGTTCATCCGCCCGTCGAAGACGTACAGCGAACCCTCCCACAGGCCCTCGTCTCCGAAGGTCTCGCCGTAGCGGACGATGCCACCGTCGAGCTGGTAGACCTCTTCGAACCCGCGATTGCGCATCAACGCCGACAGCACCTCACAGCGCACCCCACCGGTGCAGTAGGTGACCACCGGGCGGTTCTTGAGATGGTCGTAGCGTCCGCTGTCGAGCTCGGCGACGAAATCGCGGGTCGTGGCGACATCCGGCACGATCGCATCCCGGAACCGGCCGATCTGCGCCTCGAAGCGGTTGCGGCCGTCGAAGAACACCACCTCGTCGCCGCGCTCGGCGACCAGCTCGTGCACGCCGTGCGGCGACAGATGGGTGCCGCCGTCGACGATGCCGTTCTCGTCGACCTTCACCTCGTCGGGCACCCCGAACGTCACGATCTCCGGACGTACCTTCACCGACAGCCGCGGAAAGTCGTCGCCGGTGCCGTCGGACCACTTGATATCGGTGTCCTTGAAGGCCGCATAACCGCGCAAGCCACGCACGTACTTCTTCACGTCGGCGATGTCACCGCCGACGGTGCCGTTGATGCCGTGCTCCGAGATGAGAATCCGCCCGGTCAACCCCAGCGACGACGCGAGGGTGTGCTGCCACAACCGGATCGCCTCCGGGTCGGGCAACGGGGTGAACTTGTAGAACAGCACGATCTTCGGGACCGCCACCTCAGGGCACCCCCGCACCGTGCAGCTCGTGCAGATCCTCGGCGCTCAACCCCTCGAGCGTGGACCGGAACACCCGCCGCTCCGAGCCGGGCACATCCACCAGTGACGGCACCACCAGCACCGTGCACCCGGCTGCATCCGCCGCGGCCGCCCCGGTCGGGGAATCCTCCACCGCCAGACACTGCGCCGGATCCAGACCGAGCAACTCCGCAGCCCGACGGTAGGGCGCCGGATCGGGTTTGCCGGCCGGCACCTCGTCGCCACACACCGAATGATCGAAATGCTCACGGCCCAGGGTCGCGAGGGCCACCTCACACAACGCCCGCTCGGTGTTGGTCACCAGCACCGACCCCAGTCCCGCCTCGCGGACGGTGCGCAGCGCGGCCTGCGCGCCGGGCCGCCACGTGAGCCCGTCGGCGAACAACCGGCCCATGTAGTCGGTCAGCCACGCCGCCGCAGCCGCCGCCTCGTCCGGGGTCGGTTCCAGACCCAACCCGGCGAAGGTGCGCAGCACCGCCAGATCCATCGGCCCCCCGATCGTGGAGATGCGGGTCTCGTCGCTCATCGGCCCACCGAGATGCAACGACAACTCGTGCATCCCGATGTCCCACAAGCGTTCCGATTCGAGCAGGGTGCCGTCCATGTCCCACAGCACCGCCCGCAGCGCACCGGTCTGCACCGCGAGCGGCGCCTCCACCCGATCAGACATTGAAGTACTTCGCCTCCGGGTGGTGCAGCACGAACGCATCGGTGGACTGCTCGGGATGCAACTGCAGCTCCTCCGACAGCTCCACCCCGATCCGCTCGGGTTCGAGCAGCTCGACCAGTTTGATGCGGTCCTCGAGATTCGGGCACGCGCCGTAACCGAACGCGAACCGGGCACCGCGGTAGGCAAGCTTGAAGTACTCCGCGACCTCCTCCGGATCCTCGTCCGCGGCCGTGCCGCCCTCGGCGAACGCCAGCTCCTGCCGCACCCGCCGATGCCAGTACTCGGCCAGCGCCTCGGTCAGCTGCACACCGATGCCGTGCACCTCGAGATAGTCGCGGTACGAATTCGACGCGAACAACTCGTTCGCGAAGTCCGCGATCGGCTGCCCCATCGTCACCAACTGGAACGGCCACACATCCACCTGGCCCGACGCGAGCGCATCCTCCCGCGACCGCACGAAATCGGCGATGCACAGGAACCGCGAACGCTGCTGCCGCGGGAAGGTGAACCGGTAACGCTCGGGAGCATCCGGGCGCGGCTCGGTCAGCACCACCACGTCGTCACCCTCGGACACCGCCGGGAAGTAGCCGTACACCACCGCCGCGTGCTGCAGGATGCCCTCGGTCGCCAACCGGTCCAGCCAGTACCGCAACCGCGGCCGGCCCTCGGTCTCCACGAGCTCCTCGTAGCTCGGGCCGTCGCCACCGCGCTGCCCGCGCAGGCCCCACTGCCCCAGGAACAGCGCACGCTCGTCGACCAGCGCCGCATAGTCGGCCAGCGGGATGCCCTTGATCACCCGGGTGCCCCAGAACGGCGGCGTCGGCACCGGCAGATCCTTCGCGACGTCACTGCGCTCGGGGATCTCCGCCGGCGTTTCCGCGGCCTTGCGCTTCTCCGCGATCCGCTTGCTGCGCTCGTGCCGCTCCTTGCGCTCGGCGGCCTTGCGGGCGGCCTCGATCGCCTCCGGACTGTCCGGCGCCGGACCCTCACCGCGCTTCTCGGCCATGACCCGGTCCATCAGCGACAGACCCTCGAACGCATCGCGCGCGTAGGACACCTTGCCCTCGTAGACCTCCGCCAGATCGTTCTCGACGTAACTGCGGGTCAGCGCCGCACCACCGAGCAACACCGGGAACTGCTCCGCGACCCCGCGGGAGTTGAGCTCCTCGAGGTTCTCCTTCATCACCACCGTCGACTTCACCAGCAGACCCGACATGCCGATCACATCGGCGCGCTTGTCCACCGCCGCGTCGAGGATCGTCGCGATCGGCTGCTTGATGCCGAGGTTGACCACCTCGTAGCCGTTGTTCGACAGGATGATGTCCACGAGGTTCTTGCCGATGTCGTGCACATCGCCCTTGACCGTCGCCAGCACGATCCGGCCCTTGCCCTCGTCGCCCGTCGACTCCATGTGCGGCTCGAGGAACGCCACCGCGGTCTTCATCACTTCGGCGGACTGCAGCACGAACGGCAACTGCATCTGACCCGACCCGAACAGCTCACCGACAGTCTTCATGCCCGACAGCAGCGTGTCGTTGATGATCGCCAGCGGCGGGGTGGTCCTCATCGCCTCGGTCAGATCGTCCTCGAGACCGTTGCGCTCGCCGTCGACGATGCGCCGCTCGAGCCGCTCGAACAGCGGCAACGCCGCCAGCTCCTGCGCCCGCGACTCGCGTGCCGACGCCGCCGACACCCCCTCGAACAGCTCCATCAGCTTCTGCAGCGGGTCGTAACCCTCGCTGCGCCGGTCGTACACCAGATCCAGCGCGACCTGCCGCTGTTCCTCCGGGATCCGCGCCATCGGCAGAATCTTCGACGCGTGCACGATCGCCGTATCCAGACCCGCCGCGGTGCACTCGTTCAGGAACACCGAGTTCAACACCTGCCGCGCCGCCGGATTCAGACCGAACGACACATTCGAGATGCCCAGCGTGAAGTGCACCTCCGGATGCGTCTCGTGGAGGCGGCGGATCGCCTCGATCGTCTCGATCGCATCGCGCCGCACCTCCTCCTGACCCGTCGAGATCGGGAAGGTCAACGCATCGACGATGATGTCCTGCGGCGACAACCCCCACCGACCGGTCAGATCCGCGATCAACCGCTCGGCGATGCGCACCTTGTGCTCGGCGGTGCGGGCCTGGCCCTCCTCGTCGATCGTCAACGCGACCACCGCCGCGCCGTGCTCGACGACGTGCTCCATGATCCGCTCGAACCGCGAACCCGGACCGTCGCCGTCCTCGTAGTTCACCGAGTTCACCGCACACCGACCACCGAGATGCTCGAGACCCGCCTTGATCACGTCCGGCTCCGTCGAGTCGATCATGATCGGCAACGTCGACGACGTCGCGAACCGCGACGCCAGCTCCGCCATGTCCGCCGCCCCGTCACGCCCGACATAGTCGACGTTCAGATCAAGCATGTGCGCACCGTCGCGGATCTGATCCTTCGCGATGTCCAGGCACTTCTGCCAGTCCGCGGCGAGCATCGCCTCCCGGAACGCCTTCGACCCGTTCGTGTTGGTCCGCTCACCGATCATCAGGATCGACGCGTCCTGCTCGAACGGCACCGAGGTATACAGCGACGACACACCCGGCTCCGGCTGCGCGGCGCGCGGCGCCGGCTGCACCCCCCGCACCGCCGCCGCAACCTGCCGGATGTGCTCGGGGGTGGTGCCGCAGCAGCCACCGACGAAGGTCAACCCGTACTCGGAGACGAAACCTGCCAGGGCCTCGGCGAGCTCCTCCGGCTGCAGCGGGTACTCGGCGCCGTTCGCGCCCAGCACCGGCAGACCCGCATTCGGCATCACCGACACCGGGATCGTCGCGTGCTGCGACAGATACCGCAGGTGCTCGCTCATCTCCGCCGGACCGGTCGCGCAGTTCAACCCGATCAGGTCGATGCCGAGCGGCTCGAGGGCGGTCAGCGCGGCACCGATCTCGGAACCGAGCAGCATCGTGCCGGTGGTCTCCACTGTCACGTGGGTAACGATCGGGATCCGGCGACCGGCCTGCTCCATCGCCCGCTTGCTACCGATGATCGCGGCCTTCGCCTGCAACAGGTCCTGACAGGTCTCCACCAGGATCGCGTCGGCACCACCGTCGAGCATGCCCAGCGCCGCCTCACCGTAGGCGTCGCGCAGCGCAGCGAACGGCGCGTGGCCGAGGGTGGGCAGCTTCGTACCCGGACCCATCGACCCGATCACCATCCGGGCCATGCCGTCGGCGCCGGGACCCATCTCGTCGGCGACCTCGCGGGCGAGGCGGGTACCGAGCTCGGACAGCTCACGGATGCGGTCGGCGATGTCGTAGTCGGCGAGGTTGGGCAGGTTGCAGCCGAAGGTGTTCGTCGAGACGACATCGGCGCCGGCCTCGAAGTACGCCCGGTGGATCCCCCGGATCACATCGGGACGAGATTCGTTGAGGATCTCGTTGCACCCCTCCAAACCGCGGAAGTCGTCGAGCGACAGATCCGCGGCCTGCAACATGGTGCCCATCGCCCCGTCTCCGATGACAACGCGCTGGCTCAGCGCATCGAGCAGGACAGAATGAAGTGGGGTGGACATGCCCTTCAGACTAGTGGGCGCCCGGATCGGGCCGGGTCGTAGGCTGGACGAGTGAGTACACCAGAGTTTCCCGAGACCCCGGACCAGGACGTCCCCGTCCTGCGCGATCCGGTGCTCGTCGCCGCCTTCGAAGGGTGGAACGACGCCGGCGACGCCGCCAGCGGCGCCGTCGAACACCTCGAGTTGATCTGGGACGCCGAGCCGTTCGCGGAGCTGGACTCCGAGGAGTACTACGACTACCAGGTCAACCGGCCGCAGGTGCGGCTCGTCGACGGGGTCACCCGCGAGATCGACTGGCCCACCACCCGGCTGTCGCTGTGCTCCCCGCCCGGCAGCGACCGCGACATCGTCCTCCTGCACGGCATCGAGCCGAGCATGCGCTGGCGCAGCTTCTGCGACGCCATCATCGAACTCGTCGACGAGTTCGAGGTCCACACCGTCGTCCTGCTCGGCGCACTACTCGCCGACACCCCGCACACCCGCCCGGTCCCGGTGACCGGCACCGCCTACAGCTCCGAGGCCGCCGAACGCTTCAAGCTGCAGACCTCCCGCTACGAAGGACCCACCGGGATCACCGGCGTGCTGCAGGACGCCTTCGTCCGCGCGGGCATCCCCGCGGTGTCGTTCTGGGCGGCGATCCCCCACTATGTGTCCAACCCGCCGAACCCCAAGGCCACCGTGGCGCTGCTGCGCCGCGTCGAGGACGTCCTCGACCTCGAGGTGCCCCTTGGCGAACTCCCCCTCCTCGCCGAGGAGTGGGAACAGACCGTCACCGACATGATCGAGGACGACGAGGAGATCGCCGAGTACGTGCGCACCCTCGAGGAGCGCGGCGACGCCGAGGCCGAGGAGGACATCTCCGAGGTCATCGCCAAGATCGACGGCGACGCCCTCGCCGCCGAGTTCGAACGCTATCTGCGGCGACGGGGCCCCGGCGGCTTCAACAAGTGAGGGATCTGCGCGAACCGCTGCAGCGCACGGCGCTGTACGCGGGCGGCTTCCTCGGTCCCTTCGGCGGCAGTGTCGTCGTGTCGATGCTGCCGGAGATCGGCGCCGACACCGGTGTGTCCACCGGCACAGCCGCGACGACGGTCACCGCCTATCTCGGTGTGTTCGCCGCCGCGATGCTGTTCTCCGGCACGCTCGGCGCACGGTGGGGACGCGTCCGCACCGTGCGCACCGCCTATCTCGTCTACGCGGCGGTCTCGATCGCTGCGGCGCTGGCGCCGACCTTCTCGGTGCTCATCGGCACCCGCATGCTGCAGGGCGCGGCCAACGCGTTCACCACTCCGCTGCTGCTCGCGGCGCTGGCCGTTATCACCCCGAAGGACAGGCTCGGCCGCGCTCTCGGATTGTTCGGGGCGATGCAGGCCGCCGGCCAAACCGTCGCCCCACTGATCGGCGGTCTCGCCGCCGAGGTGAGCTGGAGATGGGCGTTCGTCGTGCTTGCCGGCGCCGCGCTGCTCCTGGCGCTCGCCGGCCTGCCCGAATCGGTGCGCGACGACCCGTCCGGTACCACTCGGGTCCGACTGCGCGACGCGCTGACCCCGCGCGTCCTGCGTATCGGGCTGGTCGCATTGCTCGGTTGGGGTGCGCTCGGCGGACTCGGATTCCTCCTCGCCTTCCGGGTCGAGGACGACTTCGGGTTGTCCCCGTCCGAACGCGGCGTGGTACTCACCGTGTTCGGACTCGCCGGCATCCTCAGTTCCCGGCCGGTCGGGATGCTCATCGACCGCGTCGGTGCCCGCGCGATCGTGCTCATCGGCGCGGTGAGCGGCGCAGCGCTGGTCGTGGTCGTCGGTACCGTCCCGTGGCTCGTCGTGCTCGGCGTCGCGTGGTTCCTGGCAGGTATCGCTTCGCAGTTCATCCTCGTCGGGGTCAACGCCGCGGTGCTCGGTGGGCCGGGCGGCAACCGCGGTGGCGCGGTGTCCGTCGTGCAGGCCTTCCGCTTCGGCGGTGCGGCCTTCTCCCCTCTCCTGCTGACGCCGGTGTACGGCGCCGACCCGGTCCTCGCGTTTCTGCTGCCTGCCGCGCTGCTCGGTGTGCTCGTTCCCCTGGCCATGACTCGACGCCCTGAGGCATCGAGCCGCTGACACCGACGTTCTCCTGGCAAGTTTGGTGGTTGGTAGCTGGTGCCCCGCTGTGCGGTGAGTAGGTCCTGAAGGAGGATAGATTCTTATTTTCTATGATTTCCGTATTATTCAGAATATCTCCAAGGGCTCTCGAACCGGTCCCGCAGTCGCCTCAGACCGAGCGTCTCTCCCTTCCTCGCCCACCCGGCGTCGGCCGGTCCACCGCTGGAACGCCACCGAGAAGCTCGACGCATCGGCGTAGCCCAGACGGTGCGCCACCCTCTCCACCGGCAGGCCCGCATCCAGCAGCTCCCCCGCCATCGTCCCCCAGCGTCTCGGCCACGATCGCCCGATACGAGGCCCCCTCCTCCCCCAGCGTCTCGGCCACCTGGTCCTGCGTGGGGCCCTCCGCGGCCCGGCGCAGCAGCACTTCCCGCACGCGGGCGCCGAGCTCGCTGTGGTTCTGTCTGCGCTGCAGCAGTTCCGCGCACTCCCGCAGCAGTACGGCGGCGGCCTCCGGGCTCGTGGTCGGCATGGGCCGGTCCAACGCCCGCGCGTCCACTACCACCGCATGCGTCGACGCCGTCGTCTTCACCAGGAACCCCCGGTCGCGAAACACCGGCGCGATCCGCTCACCGAGCGATTCGGCCACCTCGATGCGACGGATCTCGGACGGCTGCCCCCACAGCGCACCCCAATGGGCGAGAATCCCCGGGACGTCGCGCTCCAGCAGGAAGCCCCGCAGCTGCGCCGGCACGTGCCGGTCGTCGAGGCAGAAGCGGACTTCGTCGCCCGCATACTCCAGGGCGGCGCGCGAGAAGGCGAAGGTGAGATCGAAGAAACGGGTGCCCACCTCGATGCCGTCGCGCACCGTCGCACAGCTCATCAGGGCGTAACCGAAGATCCCGTGCACCGCCGCCCGGATCGATGCGCGCTTCGGCACCACGGTGTTCCGGTGGCCTCTGGACGTCACCGACCGAGGGTCCTTCGACGAATTCCTCAGCCTGGCCCACATGGAGTTCGGCGGGATCGACGTGCTCGTCAACAACGCCGGTATCATGCCCACCGGCGCGTTCCTCGAGGAGACCGACTCGGTCACCGACCGGCAGATCGACATCAACGTCCGCGGTGTGATCCTCGGTTCGAAGCCGGCCGCGGCGCGGTTCACCGAACAGGGCTACGGACACATCGTCAATCTCGGCTCCGTCGTGGGCATCGAAGGCGCCCCCGGCCTCACGGTGTACTCCGCGACCGAGCACGCCGTGATCGGCCCGGACGAGGTCGCCGCCGCGATCGTGCAGGTGATCGCGACGGCTCGTCCCGGCCTGCGGTACGTGCCCCGCACGGCGGGCGCGATCCTCGGAGCGCGGAAGGCGGTGCCGGAAGCGACCCGTCACCGCATCACCGCGGCATTCGGTCTGCAGTCGCTGGCACTGAACACCGACGAGACCGCGCGGGCGGCCTACCGTCGGCGCACCGAGGCTCCGAACCAGGCAGCGGCCGGCGAGGACTCGGCGGCGAAGAATCCCTCCGGCAGCGCACGCTGATCCGACGCGCGCTGCCGACCGGGGCTCAGTCTCCGGTCGGCAGCGCGCGCAGCGAGCGCACCGTGGCGTCGACGGCGCGAGCCGCCTCGGCGCCCTTCTTGACGAAGTGCCGCGTGAAGTACTCGACGTGCTCGTCGTGCTCGTGGAAGTTGTGCGGGGTGAGCACGACGGAGAAGACCGGCACATCGGTGTCGAGCTGGACGCGCATCAGGCCGTCGATCACCGCGGTGGCGACGAAGTCGTGCCGGTAGATGCCGCCGTCGACGACCAGCCCGGCCGCGACGATCGCGTCGTAGCGCCCGGTCTTCGCCAGTCGCTTGGCGTGCAGCGGGATCTCGAAGGCGCCGGGGACCTCGACGAAGTCCAGGGCGTCCTGCGAGACGCCGAGGCGGGTGATCTCCTCGGTGAAGCCTGTACGTGCCTGGTCGACGATGGTGCGGTGCCAGGTCGCCTGAACGAACGCGATGCGCCCGGTGATGTCGGTCATGGTCACGAAACTAGCGCATGCCGCGTCATAGTTTGCGGTGCGGGAGAGGGGCTGTTCCGCCCTATGGGATTTCGATTATTTCTCTTTTCCGTCATGCACAGAGTGACTACGGTGGTGGATGTGACACAGTCGGCTCCCGTCCCCGAGAACACCATCGGTCCCCGCCCCGAGCGGTACATCGACATCTACCGTCGCGCCACCGCCCGACTCGAGGCGTGCCTGCCGCTCGGCTGGTCGCTGTCGAGCGACCGCCCCCGCTCCCCCGAGGCACCCACCCGGATGCTCGTCTCCGCCCCCGACGGCGACACCGTGTCCTTCTCCGTGGTCGCCTCCCGAGGTGTGCTCTCCGGCGACGTCGCGCGCATCGCCGCCGACCTGTCCGACTCCGACCGCGGCTTCGTGTGCGCCCACTATCTGTCCGATCCGGTGCGCCGCCAGCTCGACCGGCACGGCATCTCCTACGCCGACGCGACCGGCAACCTCTCGCTCGTCGCCGACCGCCCGGCGGTGTGGGTCCGCGACCGCGGCGCCGACGCCGACCCGTGGCGCGGCCCGGGCCGCCCGTCCGGGGTGCTCACCGGCGAACCGTCCGACCGCGTGGTGCGCGCACTCGCCGATCACGTCGGGGAGATCTCCGTCCCGGAACTGATCAAGCTGTCCGGCGCGTCCACCGGCGCGACCTACCGCGTCGTCGAGGTGCTCGTCGAACGTGAGCTCGTGCGCCGGGTCCCGCGCGGCCCTATCGTCGAGGTGCGCTGGGAACCGATGCTGCGGGCCTGGGCCGCCGAGCGGAAGGTGTGCGCGGTCCGCCGGTTCACCGCCCCCGAGGGCGTCACCGCGACCCGCGCGCGACTGGCCGAACGCATCGACATCCCCTACGCGCTCACCGGCGTCGGCGCCACCGACTACGCGGCCCCGACGCTGCTCGAGGTCTACGCCGACGACCCCGACGACTTCGCCGACAGTCTCGGACTGCGCCCGGTCGAGCACGGCGGCGACGTCGTGGTGGCGATCCCCTGGTCGCCGGTGGTCTTCGAACGGATGGACCGTCGCAGCGGACTGCGTCATGCCGCCGTCTCACACGTCTACGCCGACCTGCTGACCGGCCCGTTCCGCAACGACGATGCCGCCGAACACGTCCGCTCCCGGCTCACCGCGGACGAGCACTGGCGACGCCCGGTCCGCTGACCGCTGCATCCGGCCGATCCCCCTCCCCGGATCCACGGCCGAGCCTTTCGATCTTTGTGTACGGTGCGAACCATGACGGGTCGCCGCGACGACAGGAGTACCGATCAGATGACCGCGCCGCGCACCGTGGAGGACCTACCGTCGGCACTCGACGGCGCCGCTCTGTCCGATCGTCTCGCGGGCCGCCGGCCCGCGGTCTTCCTCGACTACGACGGTGTGCTCACCCCGATCGTCGCCCGTCCCGAGGACGCGGTGTGGTCGGATGCCATGCGCCGCACCGTCCGTGAACTCGCCGACCGCGTGTCGGTGTGCATCGTCACCGGCCGCGACCGCGACGTCGTCCAGCAGCTCATGGGTGTCGACGATCTCGTCGTCGCCGGCAGCCACGGTTTCGACATCTGGAGCCCCACCCACGGGCAGATCGCCCACGACGTCCTCACCGACTTCACCGATCTGATCACCGAGACCACCGAGACCCTGCGCACCCGCCTGGACGGTCTCGACGGTGTCGGCATCGAACCGAAGCGCGCGTCGGTTGCCGTGCACTACCGGCAGGCCTCCCCCGAGGTGCACGACCGGGTGGGTGCGATCGTCGAGACCCTGTTGCAGGAGAACCCCGACCGGCTCGCCGTGGTGCCGGGAAAGATGGTTTACGAACTCAAACCGGCCGTGGACTGGAACAAAGGCAAGGCGGTCCTGCACCTGATCGAGGTCCTCGGTCTCGCCTCCGACGACGTCGTGCCGCTCTATCTCGGCGACGACATCACCGACGAGGACGCCTTCCGGGCGTTGCGGGGTCGCGGCATCGGGATCCTCGTCGGCAGCCCCGACGACCCGGAGATGGCCGGACGCCGCACCGACGCCGAGTTCGTCCTCGCGTCGGTCGACGACGTCGAACGTTTCCTGTCGGCCCTGGGTAGATGACAGCGCCGCCGGGTGACAGCACCGCCGGACAGTTCGTGTCGAGTACGACCCGCCAGGAGGTTCGCGTGTACGACCCGGAGTTCACCCTCGACTACGACGGTTTCGATCCAGACGACGAACCCCTGCGCGAAGCCCTGACCTCGACGGGCAACGGCTACTTCTGTTCACGCGGCACCGCCGAGTGGGAAGACATGGGCGAGGTCCATTATCCGGGGACCTACGCGCATCGTTGCTACAACCGCGAGACCACCATCATGGGTGGCAGCCCGGTCCTGAACGAGGATCTGGTCAACCTCCCGAACTGGCTCGTGCTGAAGCTGCGCATCGACGGCGGCGAGGCGATCCGCCTGGCACAGGTGGAGATCCTCGACTACCGGCACGTCTACGACATCCGCACCGCCACCGTGGTCCGCGAACTGCGGTTCCGGGATCGGCACGGCCGCGAGACGTCGCTGTGCAGCAGGCGGTTCGTGAGCATGGAGCATCCGAACCAGGGGGCGCTCGAATGGTCGCTGACCCCGGAGAACTGGTCGGGGCGGGTCGAGATCGTCACCGCCCTCGACGGCCGGGTCTCCAACCGCGCCGTGGCCCGCTACCGCGATCTCGAGGCACGGCACCTCGATCCGGTCTCGCCGCGCACCTACGGCCCCGAGACGATCGCGCTGAAGGTGCAGATCCGCCAGTCCGACACCTACATCGCCCAGGCCGCCCGCACCCGGGTGTTCCGGGAGGGCTCGTGCGGGGCGATGCTCGTCGACCGCGATCTGTACCAGATGGAGGACTACATCCAGCAGGTCCTCTCCTTCGACATCGCCGAGGGCTCGACGGTGCGCATCGAGAAGATGGTGGCGATGTTCACCTCCCGCGACGACGCGATCACCGAGCCCCTCGCGTCGGCGGGCCGGCACGTGTTGCGCTATCCGGATTTCGCCGAGGCGTACGACGAGCACGTCGCGGCCTGGGACGAGTTGTGGGACATCTGCGACATCCGGCTGCCGCGGGAGCCGCGCGCGCAGTTGCTGTTGCGTCTGCACGTCTCGCACGTGCTGCAGGTCTGCTCACGGCACACCGCGCGTCTCGACGCGGGAGTGCCGGCGCGCGGACTCAACGGCGAGGCTTATCGCGGGCACGTGTTCTGGGACGAGATGTTCGTCTATCCCTTCCTGAACATGCGGGTCCCCGAGATCACCAAGGGACTGATCCTCTACCGTTACCGCCGGTTGGGCGAGGCGCAGGCCGCGGCGAGCGAGGCCGGTTACCGCGGCGCGATGTTCCCCTGGCAGAGCGGCAGCGACGGCACGGAGGAGACCCAGACGGTGCATCTCAATCCGATGTCGGGGCAATGGGATCCGGACTTGAGCCGGAACCAGCGTCACGTCAGCGCCGCGATCTTCTACAACGTGTGGCACTACTACCAGGCCACCGACGACGTCGACTTCCTCGCCGACTACGGCGCCGAGATGATGCTCGAGATCGCGCGGTTCTGGGCGTCGATCGCGCACTACAACCCGGACCGGGACCGCTACGAGATCCATGGGGTGATGGGCCCGGACGAATTCCACGAACGGTATCCGGGAGCCACCGAGGGCGGTCTGCGCAACAACGCGTACACCAACGTGATGGTCGCGTGGATCGCGGCGCGCGCCCTGGATGTCTTCGAGGTGTTGTCGAAGAGCCGGCGCACGGCCCTGCGGGCCCGGTTGCGGGTCACCGACGAGGAACTGCGCACCTGGTCGGAGATGAGCCGGAGAATGTTCGTGCCCTACCACGACGGGGTGATCAGCCAGTTCGAAGGCTACGAGGATCTCGAGGAACTCGACTGGGAGCACTACCGCACGGAGTACGGCAACATCGGTCGGATGGACCGCATCCTGCGGGCGGAGGGCCGCGACCCGGATGCCTACAAGGTGGCCAAGCAGGCCGACACGGTGATGCTGTTCTTCCTGTTCGACGACGCCGAGCTGCGGCAGGTGTTCGAACAGCTCGGCTATCCGTTCGATCGCGACCTCGTGCGCCGCACCGTCGACTACTACGACCAGCGCACCTCGCACGGGTCGACGCTCAGTCACGTGACGTTCGCCGGTGTGCTCGCGACCTTCGATCCGCAGTCGTCGTGGCTGCGGTTCAAGCTCGCGCTCGAGAGCGATGTCAGCGACCTGCAGGGCGGCACCACCAAGGAAGGCATCCACATGGGGGTCATGGGCGGCACCCTCGATCTGGTGCAGCGCTACTACGTCGGTGCCCGCGCGTACGGCGACGTGCTCGTCTTCCGGCCCAAGCTCGTCTCGCACCTCGACGGGGTGTCGTTCTCCATGCGGTACCGCGGCACTCCCCTGCGGGTGCGGATCGACGGCGACAAGCTGTCGGTGCGCGCCGAGACCGAGGGCTTCCGGGTGCCGGTGCAGGTCGCGGTGGACGGCGAACTCGTCGAGCTCGGCGCCGGCGAGTCGCACGAGTTCCGGCTCGCCGCCGTCCCTGCCTGACCGCGAGGAGGGCATCGTGGCCGAGACGCAGTCGCGGTTCCGTGCGGTGATCTTCGACGTCGACGGGGTGCTCGTCGATTCACCGCACGAGACGGCGTGGCGGGAAGCGCTGGCGGAGTTGATGACCGGCGAGTGGCGCGACCTGCAACCCGAGACCTCCTGGACCGACGACGCGTTCACCGCGGCGGTGTACCGGCAGGTGCTGTCGGGTCGGCCGCGGATGGACGGCGCCCGCGCCGCGCTCGAATACTTCGCGGTGCCCGACGCCGAGCGCCGCGCGGTGGACTACGCCCAGCGCAAGCAGGCCCGGTTGCTGCGGTTGATCGACGAGCGCCGGTTCCGCGCCTACGACGACGGGGTGCGCTTCGTCGCGGCCGTGCAGGCGGCGGGGATCGCGGTGGCCGCGGCGTCCTCGTCGAAGAATGCCGGGCTGTTCCTGCGGGCGGTCCCCGCCCACGACCGTCCTGGCGAGACGCTGCTCGACCGGTTCGACGCGGATCTGTCCGGCCGCCCGGTCGCCCACGGCAAACCCGACCCGGAACTGTTCCTCACCGCCGCCGACGAACTCGAGGTGCCCGCCCAGGCGTGCGTGGTCGTCGAGGACGCGATCAGCGGGATCCGGGCGGCGAAGGCCGGCGGCATGTGGGCGCTCGGTGTCGCCCGTTTCGACGACGCCGCCGACCTCGAGGACGCGGGCGCCGATCTGGTGGTGACATCCCTCGACGAGGTCGACGTCGACGCCTTCACCGCCGGGCGACTGGCCCGCCGCGGATCGGTTTGACGCTCAGTCTATTCCGACGCCCTGCCAGTGCCAGTCGGTGATCACCGGCATGTCCTCGCCGTGGGCACGCACGTAGCGGGTGTGTTCGGCGAGGATGTTCTCGAGTTCCTCGCGGGCGTGCCCGGCGATCGGCCGGATCCGCTCGACGCGGTCGAGGACGTCGAGCGCGAGGTGGTAGCGGTCGATGCGGTTGAGCACGCACATGTCGAACGGTGTGGTGGTCGTGCCCTCCTCGATGTAGCCGTGGACGTGGAAGTTCTCGTGGTTGGTCCGCCGGTAGACGAGACGGTGGATCAGCCACGGATAGCCGTGGTAGGCGAAGACCACCGGCTTGTCGGTGGTGAACAGCGCGTCGAAGTGCGCGCCCGGCAGCCCGTGCGGGTGCGCCCGGTCGTCCTGCAGCCGCATGAGGTCGACGACGTTGACCACCCGGATCCGCAGGTCGGGGAAGCGGCGGTGCAGGATGTCGACGGCTGCGAGGGTTTCCATCGTGGGGATGTCGCCGGCGCAGGCGAGCACCACATCCGGTTCGACGTCGCGGTCGGTCGAGGCCCACTGCCAGATCCCGATGCCCTTGCGGCAGTGGGTCATCGCGTCGTCGATGTCGAGGAACTGTACGGCCGGTTGCTTCCCGGCGACGATCACGTTGATGTACTGGCGGGTGCGCAAGCAATGATCGGCCACCGAAAGCAGGGTGTTGGCGTCCGGCGGCAGGTAGACGCGCACGACCTCGGGTTTCTTGTTGACGACGTGGTCGATGAATCCGGGATCCTGGTGCGAGAAGCCGTTGTGGTCCTGCCGCCACACGTGGGAGGTGAGCAGGTAGTTCAGCGACGGGATGGGGCGGCGCCAGCGGATCCGGTTCGTGGTGAGCAGCCATTTGGCGTGCTGGTTCACCATCGAGTCGACCAGGTGCGCGAAAGCCTCGTAGCTGGAGAACAATCCGTGCCGGCCGGTGAGCAGATACCCCTCGAGCCAGCCCTGGCAGGTGTGTTCGGACAGGATCTCCATGACGCGGCCGTCGGGGGCGACCCGGTCGTCACCCGGCTCGATGCGCGCGTTCCAGGTGCGGTCGGTGGCGTCGAGGACCGCGTCGAGGCGGTTGGAGTTGTTCTCGTCGGGCGCGAACATCCGGAAGTTCGTGGCGTTGCGCCGCATGACGTCGCGCAGGAAGGTGCCGAGGATGCGGGTGGCCTCGCCGGTGGCGGTGGCCGGTTCGGGAACGTCGACGGCGTAGTCGCGGAAGTCGGGCAGGATCAGATCCCGCAGCACCGCTCCCCCGTTGGCGTGCGGGTTGGCGCTCATCCGCCGGGTGCCGCGGGGCGCGAGGTCGCGCAGGGCCGCGACGGGAATGCCGTCGTCGTCGAACAACTCCTTCGGCCGGTAGCTGCGCAGCCACTCCTCGAGGAGGCGGCGGTGCTCGTCGTTCCTGCGCGGATCACCGATCGGCACCTGGTGGGCGCGCCACGTGCCCTCGACCGGGGCGTCGTCGACCTCCACCGGGCCGGTCCAGCCCTTGGGGGACCGGAGCACGATCATCGGCCACGCCGGGCGGGTCGCGTTTCCCGAGCTGCGGGCGGTCTGCTGGATCTCGGAGATGCGGTCGAGCGCCGCGTCGAGGGCGGCGGCGAAGCGCCGATGCATGTCGGCGGGATGGTCGCCGGCGACGACGATCGGTTCGTGCCCGTAGCCGCGCAGCAGCGAGATCAGTTCGTCCTCGCCGATGCGCGCGAGCACCGTCGGGTTGGCGATCTTGAAACCGTTGAGGTGCAGGATCGGCAGTACCGCGCCGTCGCGGCGCGGGTCGACGAATTTCGTCGAATGCCAGCTCGCGGCGAGCGGTCCGGTCTCGGCTTCGCCGTCGCCGACGACCGCGGCGACGATCAGATCGGGATTGTCGAAGGCGGCGCCGTAGGCGTGCGAGAGGGAGTAGCCGAGTTCACCGCCCTCGTGGATCGATCCGGGGGTCTCGGGGGCGACGTGGCTGGGAATGCCGCCGGGGAACGAGAACTGGCGGAACAGGCGCCGCATGCCGTCCTCGTCGCGGGAGATATCCGGGTAGACCTCGCTGTAGGTGCCTTCGAGCCACGCCGCGGCCACCGGTCCGGGTCCGCCGTGACCGGGACCCATGACGTACATCATGTCCAGGTCGCGGGTGGTGATGGCGCGGTTGAGGTGCGCGTAGACGAAGTTCAATCCCGGTGTGGTGCCCCAGTGTCCGAGCAGCCGCGGTTTGATGTGTTCGGGCCGCAGCGGTTCGCGCAGCAGCGGATTGTCCATGAGGTAGATCTGGCCGACGGACAAATAGTTCGCGGCCCGCCACCACGCGTCGAGGGTGTCGAAGTCGGTGTCGGTGGTGGGGAGCTGCATCGTTCTCCTCGTCGTCGCTGATATCCGGCGCCGGCCAGGGCTTTCCCGCGAAAGCGCATGCGGGGCCCGGCCTGCCGCGTACCCTCGCTCGGAACGGTACCCAATCGGGGAGGTACCCACTCCCGGTACCGACCGGAACGATCCGACACCGGAAGTCGAATGCGAATGCCCTGGGTCAGGACCGCACAGTCGATTACGAAGCACCGCAGCGGCTGGTGATCCATCCCGTTCGCAGGCCGCGCGGTGGGGGTGATCGGGCGCTCGTGGCGTTCGCACACCTGGTCACGGCGGTGGCCGGTGGCCGCGGCTACTGGTTCGACGAGATGTACATGCTGGCCGTGGGCCGCAATCACCTCGACTGGGGGTTGGCCGACCAGCCGCCGGTCGCGCCGCTGATCGCATGGGTCGCCGAGGTGGTCGTGCCCGGGTCGGTCCTCGTGGGGTAGCCGTAGTACTCGGGAAAAATCGGGCGGATATGGCCAGGTAACCTGCTGACCTGGGAGTCTTCGTACTCAGGTGGGAGATGCGGGTGGCAGGCCAGGTGTTCACCGAAGAAGAGTTGATGTCCCTGCGGAGGTTCCCGGAGATCGGGCGGGAGGAGCTGTTCCGCTTCTTCACATTAACCCCGGCCGATGCGGCGTTCGTCGACCCAGGTCGAGGTCGCGGTCCAGCCGACCGGCTGGGTCGTGCTGTTGCCCTGTGCACGCTGCCGTGGCTGGGTTTCGTACCCGATGACGTGACCTCCGCACCACGGTCAGCGGTTCTGCGGCTGGCCGAGCAGCTTCGAGTCGATCCGGATGCGATCGGCTCCTACGGGCGGCGAGCAAAGACCCGCACAGATCATTTACTACTGGCGGCAAGGTATCTCGGGTGGCGGACGCCGACGACGTTGGAGTTCAAGGAACTCGACGAGTTCCTGTTGGCGCGGGCGATGGAGCACGATTTGCCGACCCTGCTGTTTCGGCTGGCCTGTGAATACCTGACCTCGGCGAAGGTGATCCGGCCGGGTCCGCTGACGGTGGTCAAGCGGATTGCCCATGCACGAGAGGTGGCGCAGGGAGAGACATTCGCCCGGCTGGCGCACGAATTCACCGCCGAACGCCGGACCGGACTCGATGGCCTGCTGGTGACCGATCCGATGATCGGAATGACCCGGCTCCGGTGGCTGGGTACCGGACCGGTGGAGGCCTCACCCGCCGCGGTGAAGGCCGAGATCGCGAAGTTGGAGTTCCTGCGCTCCCTCGGCGCGGACACCCTGGACTTGTCGGCACTGCCCGCGGAGCGGCGCCGGTTCCTGGCCACGATGGGTCGCCGCCTGACCGCGCAGGCGTTGACACGACGTGAGCCGCAACGGCGGTACCCGATCCTGCTGACGCTGGTGGCGCAGTCGGCCACCGAGGTACTCGACGAGGTGATCCAGTTGTTCGACCAGGCCATCTCGGCGCGGGAGAGCAAGGCCGGACACAAGATGCGCGAAGCGCTGGCCGAACGCGCCAAGTCCGGGGAGGACCGGCAGTCGCTGTTAGACGCGATCCTAGCCATCGTCGCCGACCCGGCGATGCCGGACGAGCAGGTCGGCGCACTGATCCGCGGCGAGAAGATCGGATGGCAACGGTTGCGGCCGGCGCAGTCGACCGCGCTGCCACCATTGCCGCGCGATCACGGCCACCTCGCCTCGCTGGACGGCTCCTACGGGTACCTGCGGCAGTTCACCCCACAGGTGCTGGCAGCAGTGACCTTCGCCGGCGGCACCGCCGCCACCGAGCTGCTGGGGGCGGTGGCGATCCTGCGGCACTTGAATGCCACCGGTGCCCGCAAGGTCCCCGACGATGCTCCGAACGGGTTCGTACCCGCCCGCTGGCGCGGCTACCTGGACACGGCGACCGAAAGCGGCAACACCAGCGCGTACCGCCCGCCACTACTGGGAGCTGTGCGTGCCGCTCGCCTTGCGCGACGGGCTGCGGTCGGGGGATGTGTGGGTGCCGGGCTCGCGCCGCTACTGCGATCCGACCGCCTACCTGCTCACCCGCGAAAAGTGGGCCGACCAGCGTGCAGAGTTCTGTCGACTGGTCGGCAAACCCGCCGACGCCACCACCGCGCTGGCCCAGCTGCAGGACGAGCTGCACACGGCGCTGGGCGAACTGGAACAGACTCTCAGCGAAGGCGACGGCCCGGTCCGCCTCGATGAGCGGGGCGATCTGGTGATCTCTCCATTGCCTGCGGAGGACGTGCCAGCCGAGTCGGTGGCACTCAAGGCGGAGCTGACCGAGATGCTGCCGTTCGCGCCGATCGTGTCGCTGTTGATCGAGATGGACCAGCGCACCGGGTTGCTGGACTGCTTCACCCACGCCGGCGGCAAGGCGACCCGCAGCCCGGAGCTGAAACGGAATCTGATCGCGGTGCTTCTGGCGCACGCGACCAACCTCGGGTTGACCCGCATGGCGGATGCCTGCGGCATCTCCTACGACACGCTGGCTTGGACCGCAGAGTGGTACGTGCGGGAGGAGACACTGCGGGCGGCGAACCTCGCGCTGATCGGCTACCACGGCCGTGTTGCCGCTGACCCCGATTCTCGGCTCCGGCACGCTGTCGTCCTCGGATGGGCAGCAGTTCCCCACCCGCGGAAAATCGATCACGTCCAGGGCATTGAGCAGGTACTTCGCGCACGAGGGGCTCTCGACGTACACGCACGTGACCGACCAGCACACCACCTACGGGACCAAGATCATCGTCGCGACGAAACGCGAGGCGCACTATGTGCTCGACGAGATTCTCGGTAATGCCACCGATATCCCGATCACCGAACACGCCACCGACACGCACGGGGTGACGCTGGTCAACTTCGGCCTGTTCGACCTGCTGGGGTTGCAGCTCTCCCCGCGGATCCGGGATCTGGGCAAGATCACCCTGTACCGGACCGGCCCGAAATCACAGGCAGAGGCAAAGTCCCCGCTCGCGGGGCCGCTGCTGACCCGGCGGGCCAACCTCGAGCTGATTGCCGCGCACTGGGACGATCTGTTGCGCCTGTCCGGATCGCTAAAGTTCGGGCATGCCACCGCGTCGCTGCTGGTCGGCAAACTCTCCGCGTCGACCCGGCAGAACGCGCTCGCCGCAGCCCTCAAGGAGTACGGTGCGGTGCGGCGCACCATCTACGCTGCTCGCTATCTGTCCGATCCCGCGTACCGACGCAGGATTTCCCGTCAGCTCAACAAGGGCGAGTCGCTGCACGCCCTCAAACGTGACTTGCTGTATGCCCACGAGGGCACGATCCGTGCCCGCCACCTCGAGCAGCAGACCGAGCAGGCTTGGTGCCTGACGCTGGTCACCAACGCTATGGTGACCTGGACAACCGAGTACTACGGGCTGGCGGTCGAGTCGATGCGCAAGTCCGGACGGGCTATCGACGACGAGGTCCTGACCCATATCTCCCCGGCGCACAGCGAGAACATCAACTTCTTCGGCTCTATCGACGTCGACATCGAGGGTGAGCTGGCTCAGCTCGGCCCCACCGGTTACCGGCCGCTACGGATTGCCGACACCCTGTTCTGAGCGCCGCCTGACAGAGACAACCGCGCCCGATGGCAGGTTCCCGGGCAGGAGCGGTTTACGGATTCGGCGCTCGACGGTGTCGGTCGGTGCGCGGTGACAGCGGTGGTGGACGCCCTCGACCAGAACCCGTCATGGCGCTATTCCAGTACGTCCAGGGGGCGAACCCGTCGGCGTGCTCGTCGCGCAGCACGCCAGCAGGCAGAGCCGTACAGCCCCGTTTCGAGATCGTGGGCGCGGCACATAGCACGCCGAACGCGACCCGGGATCGGACTTCCTCAACATACTGAACATTTGTTTTCTGTTGGGGTCACGGTAGTAATGGCGCAAAAAACAACGAAGTTCGCGTAGTGCCTGGTCAGCGGGTAGACGGACGCTCTTGTTGGTGGCCGCTATCGGTGGCTGCGGTCGGGGCCGATGAGGCTGGTGATGCCGCGCATGGCTGCCGGTGAGGGTTTGAAGTAGCGGCGTAGGTTCTCGGGTTTGCGGTGGCGGGACTTGGCCATCAGCTCCACCAGGCTGGCACCGGCCTCGCCGAGATGCGTCAGGCCGGAATGCCGAAGTTCGTGCAGATCCCAACCGGTGCCGGGCCCATTCGTCGCGGTGGCGGCATCCAGCACGGCGCGGGCCTGGCCGTAGGACAGCCGGGCCAGCCCGGTGTCGGGGCAGATGTCCCGGTCGGCGGCGGCCTTTCCGGGGCCCGGTCGGCGGTGGGTGACGAACAGCGGTCCGCGGGTGCGGCCCTTGGTGAGGCGTGGCAGGAGCCGGGCGGTGCCCGCGTCCCAGTACACGAGCTCGTGCGCGTACTCGTGGTAGGTGGCACCGCGGCGGCGGGTGCGGGGCTTGGCGCCCTTGGACTTCACCGGGCAACACCGCCCGGCCAGATCGAGGTCCTCGATGTTGACCTGGAGCAGTTACTCGGTGCGGGCGCAGGTTTCGTAGAGCATCCGCCACAGCGTCTTCTCCCGGAGGTCGATGTCGCGGCGGGCGATGAGCCGGTCGATCGCGGTGCGCGAGTGCACCGGGGTGGTGGAGTCCGGTGGAGTGGAGCGTTTCACCCAGGCCGGGACCGCCGGGGCGGTGTGGCCGTGCTCGCGGCACCACGCCAGCCACGACGCGACCGCGGCGCGGCGGGCGTTCCAGGTGTTGACTGCTGAGGAGCCCCACAGGGTTTCGAGGGTTTCACCGATCTCATCGTCGGCGACGTCGGCCAGCCGCCGGGTCTCGCCGAGCGTGGCGGTGGTCTTGTCGACGGCGATGCCGTAGGCGCGGCGGGTGTTCGGGGAGCCGATCGAGTCGAGGAAGCTGTCGCCGGCGGCGCGGACGGTGATCCCGGACGGCACGGTGGTACCTCCCTCACTGGGCTTGCCGCAGATAACAGGTCCGCGTCGCGCACCGCCGGAGCGGAGTCGGCGCAGGCCGGATGTCATGATGCTACAGATAACAGGGTGTTATCCGTGGCAGTCGGAAAATGGCCTCACCCGAGTACCGGGCGATGCTCATGGGGTGTCTATGCGCCGATTTCGCGGTGGACGCCGCCGGCGGCGGTGTTGACCGCTTCGGCGAGGGTGGGGTGGATGTGGATGGCTTGGGCGAGTTGGGTGTAGGTGGCGCCGGTGGTCATGGCGGTGACGGCCTCGTGAACGAGGTTCCCGCCGTCGGGTCCGGCGATGTGGCAGCCGAGGATACGGTCGGTGGCGGCGTCGGCGACGAATTTGACCAGGCCGCGGGTGTTGCCGATGGCGCGGGCTTTCACGACGCCGGTGAAGTCCTGGCGCCCGACGACGACGTCGTAGCCGGCGGCGCGGGCGGCAGGTTCGGTGAGCCCGACGGCGCCGACTTCGGGGTCGGTGAACACCGCGTGAGGCACGATGCGCCCGGTCGTGGTGCGGTCCTGGCTTCGGAATATGGTGCGGTAGACGATGTCGGCGTCGTCGCGGGCGGTGTGGGTGAACATGGGCCCGCCGCGCAGATCGCCGAGCGCCCAAACATTTTCGGCGTCGGTGCGCAGGGAGGCGTCGACGGTGAGGAAGCCCTGTGGGTCGGGTTCGAGACCGAGGTACTCGAGGCCGAGATTGTCGCTGTTGGGGGTGCGTCCTGTCGCGATCAGCAGGTGGCTGCCGGTGATGTCGTCGGCTTCGCTGCCGGTGCAGCCGAGCCGGATGTTCCCGGTGGTGCCGGTGGCCGCGGTGCAGGTGGTGCCGGTGAGCACGGTGATGCCGTCGGCGGTCATGCCCTCTCTGACGGCGGCGGAGATGTCGGGGTCCTCGCCGGGCAGCAGCCGGTCGGCGCGTTGGATGAGGGTGACCTCGGAGCCGAATCGCCGGAACATTTGGGCGAACTCGCAGCCGACGTAGCCTCCGCCGACGACGAGCAGATGTGAGGGCAGGTCGGTGAGGTCCAGCAGGGTGCGGGAAGTGAAGTAGGGGACGGTGTCGAGGCCGTCGATGGCGGGGATGGTGCTGCGGGTGCCGGTGACCAGCAAGATCCGGTCGGCGGTCAGGTCGGTGCCGTCGACGGTGAGTGTGCGGGGTGCGGTGAAATGTCCTGTGGCGTGGTAGAAGTCGAGGTCCGTTGATTTCTCGACGGTGCGGTAGGAGCCCGCGCGGATGGAGTCGACGATGGTGTTCTTGCGGTCGACCACGGCGGCCAAATCGACGGTGACCGGTTCCGGGTAGGCGGACCCCGAATTCGGCGGCGCGGCGCGCCTGGTGCGCCACGGCGGCGGAGGCGATCATGGTCTTGGTGGGGATGCAGCCGCGGTTGAGGCAGGTCCCGCCGAGCAGTTCTTTCTCCACGAACGCGACGCGGCCGTGCCGGGCCGCGCGCAGCGCGAGCGGCAGGCCGGCCATGCCGCCGCCGAGTACCAGGGTGTCGTAGCGTTCGCTCATGTGCTCGGTGCCTTTCCTCGATCGAATCGCTCTGGAAGGGGTACGGCAGTCGACCGGTCGGCGCGGTCAGCGCGCGTGTTTCTCCTCGATTGTGGCGGGTGCGGGGGCGCAGCAGTCGTTGTCGGGGGTGGCGTCGCGGTGTCGGGCCCGGGTGTTGCGGGCAACGACGGTGGCGGCAAGCGTGGCGGCCACGGCCGCCACGGCGAGAATGATGACCGTGCCGGTGTGGTTTTGAATCCAGATGCTCACCGCGGCGGACCAGGCGGTGGAGCCCATCGCGGCACCACCGGTACTGCCGATAGCGGCGGGCCACCAATACCAGACGAGGTAGGCGCCGGTAGCGACGAGCACGACGGCGGTGATGCGGGTGCCGTGGCGGGCGAGCACCGCGAGGTAGCGGGTGGCAGCGGTGCCCGCCGCGGCGGTGGCGAGGCTGACCAGCAGCAAGACCGTCGCGGCCCCGGCGGCGTAGACGGCGAACACCACCAGCAGCGCTGCCCATCCGGCGGTGGCCTGGGCTTGGGCGATCACGGCGAGCAGCACCCCGAAGGTGCACGACAGCGACGCGGCCGCATAGCCGGCACCGGCGGCCACCATACCGGTGGTGGTCATCGATGCGCGGGGCGGGCGCTGAGCGCGGCGGGGCAGGCGCAGGCCAAGGCCACGGCCGGTGAGCATGACCAGCCCGAGCACCGCCAGCGCCGCGCCGACGGCCAGGCCGAGGCGGGGGCCGCGGCGATGAGCGCGCGGGCGCCGGCGCTGACGGCCAGGCCCGCCGCGGCGAGGGTGCCCGCGAATCCGAGGGTGAGCGCGGTCCCGGCGCGCAGGGCGCGCGCCATGCGGACCGGGAACGCGTCGGTGGTGGTGTCGCCGAGGGTGTGGGTGATCCAGGCGGGCAGCAGCGCGAATCCGCACGGGTTGACCGGGGCGAGCATCCCGGCGGTGAACGCCAGCGCCAGCAGTCCGCCCATCACGCCGCTCCCGCGTCGCGCAGTGCGGTGGTGATCTGGTCGGCGGACGGGTCGGTGGCGCGGTAGGTGACCTTGCCCGCCGGATCGACCACGACCAGCGTCGAGAGCGACGCCACCGAGAGTCGTGTGGTGAGGGTGGCGCCGGTGTCGATCACGGCGGGCAGCGCCTGGGTGCCGGTGAAGTCCTGGAACCCGGCCACCGTCTGCGCGGATTCACCCGGATCCATGTCGACCAGCACGAACGACGCCTTGTCGCCGAGTTGTCCGGCCGCCTGCGCCACCGATTTCGCGCCGCCCACGCATTCGCCGCAGCCGACGGAGAAGAAGAACAACGCGGTCGGCTTGTCACCGGGCACGCTGATGGAGGTGCCGGTGACGGTGTCGACCTGCACCGGCGCCACCGGATCCTGCGCCGTCGTGTCGGTCGAGGTGCACCCGGTGAGGGCCAGGGCTGCGGACAGCGCCAGCGCGGCGGCGGCGAGGGCGGGGCGGCGAAAGCGTGGCAGAGTGGCCATTCGAGGACAGTGGCCTTTCGTGCGGGGGGCGAGGGAGTGTCAGCGCGGTCTCGCGACCGCTCATCGGGGTGTCAGAGTTCGAGACGGTCATGCCGGGGTTTCCGTCCGGTCGCGGTCGGCCGGAGCCGACCGAGGGGATCCGGGTCGGGGCGGACAACACCCCGTGGCCTTACGGGCGCGGCGCCGCAGGGTGTAGCCGACGGCGGCGGCCACGACCAGCACGCCTGCGGCAAGCAGCCACGGGCTGGTCAAGACACCGCCGAGACCGGCGAGCACGCCGCCGGCGATCAGGGCGGGACCGGCGCAGCAGGCGACCATCACCAGCACGCCACCGGCCACTGCGAGCAGACCACCGAACCCGCCCGAGTCGTTGTCGGGTGTGTTCATCGCCTTGTTGTCGGGTGTGTTCATCGCCGCCCACTACCGTCCGCGGCGGGGATGCGCGGGCAGCAGCCCAGCGCGGCGGAGTTGTCGGCCGCCAGCGACCGCGCCAGCATCACCAGGTCAGCTACCCGCGGATCACCCACGGAGTACCGCAGTTTCTTCCCGTCGCGGCGCGCGAGGACATACCCGCAGTCGGCCAGGCAGGACAGGTGTACCGACACCCGGGGCTGCGAGATGCCGGCGTGTTCGACGCAGTCGGCGGAGGTGCGCTCCCCGGCGAGGATGAATTCGAGGAGCTTGAGCCGGGTCGGATCCGACAGGGCGCGAAAAAACTTCGCCGTCGTATCCAGATGCGTACACGCCGACTCGGCACCGGGCACGGTGACAGTGGCGGTGGTGGACCGGGCCATGGGATCGCCTCCACGAGACTTGAACTATTCGGATAAACGCATAATATGGTTCCGGTAGATATTCGTCAACACGAATAGCAGCCGTTGTCGGTTCAGCGGTTGCCCGACCAGGAGGCACCCTCGTGACCTTGACAGATTCCCGCGCCGATCTGGCGATCATCGGTTCCGGCTCGGCGGCGTTCGCCGCCGCCATCGCCGCGGTCAACCTCGGCAAACGGGTGGTGATGGTGGAGCGCGGGACGGTCGGGGGCACGTGCGTGAACGTCGGGTGTGTGCCCTCGAAGGCGCTGCTGGCCGCCGCCGAGGCCCGCCACGCCGCCGAGGCGGCGGGCCGGTTCCCCGGGCTCACCCCCGCCGAGGTGCCGCTGGATTTCCCCGCCCTGATCGCGGGCAAGGACGCGCTGGTCGGGCAGCTGCAGGCGGAGAAGTATGTCGACCTGGCCGCCGACTACGGGTGGGAGATCGTCTCCGGCACCGCGGTGTTCGACGGCAGCGCCGAGGCACCCGTGCTGCGGGTCGCGCGCGCCGAGGGCGGTGTACGGGTGATCGAGGCCGACCAGTATCTGATCGCCACCGGTGCCGCGCCCTGGGCTCCGCCGATCGACGGCCTCGTTGAGGCCGGGTATCTGACCTCGACCACCGCCATGGACCTCCAGCAGCTGCCGGAGTCGCTGATCGTGGTGGGTGCGGGCTATGTGGGGCTCGAGCAGGCCCAGCTGTTCGCCCGCCTGGGCAGCAAGGTCACGGTGATCGCGCGTAGCCGGCTGACCTCGGGTGAGGAACCGGAAATCTCGGCCGCGCTCGAGGCCGTCTTCGCCCACGAGCGCATCGACGTGCTCACCGCCGCCACCGTCGAGAAGGTCCTCGCCGACGACGGGCACAAGGTGGTGACCGTGCGCACCGGCGGCGGCGCCAGCACCGAGCTGCGGGCCGAGCAGGTGCTGATGGCCACCGGCCGCCGCCCCAACACCGCCGGGCTGGGCCTGGATGCGGTCGGCGTCGCCGTCGACGAGCGGGGCGCGGTCGTGGTCGACGACCGCCAGCGCAGCAGCAATCCGCGCATCTGGGCGGCCGGGGACGTGGCCGGGGATCCGCAGTTCGTGTACGTGGCCGCCGCGCAGGGCACCCTGGTCGCCGACAACGCCCTGGCCGGTGCCGATCGCGTCCTGGACTACACCACGGTGCCGCGCGTGACGTTCACCAGCCCCGCGATCGCCTCGGTCGGACTGACCGACGCGCAAGCCGCCGCGGCCGGGCTGGCCTGCCAGTGCCGGGTGCTGGGGTTGTCGAGCGTGCCGCGGGCGCTGGTCAACCGGGACACCCGCGGCCTGGTCAAGATCGTCGCCGAAGCCGGCACCGGCCGGATCATGGGCGTGCACGCCCTCAGCGACGGCGCCGGGGACCTGATCACCGCCGCCACCTATGCGATGACCGCGGGTCTGACCGTCGACCGGCTCGCCCACACCTGGGCGCCGTACCTGACCATGGCCGAAGCGCTGAAACTGACCGCGCAGACTTTCACCACCGACGTCACCAAACTGTCCTGCTGCGCAGGCTGACGCCGTCGGACGGGAGGCAGTGATGAACGGACACATGACGATCGGGGACCTCTCGGCCCGCACCGGGGTGCCGGTGAAGGCGCTGCGCGAGTACACCGACCTCGGCCTGATCTACACCCTGGGCCGCAGCCCGGCCGGCTACCGCCTCTACACCGACGACGCGGAGTGGTGCGTGCGGTTCATCGGCGAGCTGCGCGGCCTCGGGCTCACCATCGCCGAGATCTGCCAGCTCACCTCCACCGACCGTGACGACCACGGCCGTTCGGTCGGCGCCCATCTCGCCGAGCTGCTGCAGCGGTCGCGGCAGCGGCTGCGCCCGATGCCGAGCAGATCCTCGACCGCATCGACGCCTTCGAAACCGCACACCGTGCGCATCTGGCCACCGACGACCTGTGCTGGGCCGGTGACCCGTGCGGATGCGAGCTACGGGCTTGACCCTCACCCCGGGGACAGACCCTACCGTCGGCACCGTCACTGTCCGATCGCCCTCGAGGAGTCCGATCCCATGAGTACCGACAACCTCACTGCCGACGTTTTCGCCAAGATCCTGCCCGCCGGCCGGGACCGGGCGCTGATGCGCGCCGCGCTGCGGCTGCTCGCCCACGGCACCCCGGTCACCGTCACCGAACTCGCCGCCGCCGCGGGAGTGCCCGACCTCGACCCCGCGCAGACGCCGATCGGCGCCGACGTCGAATACGACGAGGCCGGCCGGATCGTCGGCTGGGGCCTGACCCTCAACCCGACCCCGCACCGGTTCAGCGTCGGGACTGCTGCACGATGGGGTGACAGATACGGTCACGCAGCCTGTGCGGCCGGTGTGGTCATGGTTGTTTCGAACTCGACTGGCGTCAATCTGCCGAGTCTGAGCTAACGGCGTCGGCGGCGGTAGGTTCGCTCAAGCGAGGTGACGATCGCAATGCGCGACTGCTCGCGTGTGACCCAACGCTGTCGGCCGAGGACGTTGCGTTGGAGCAGCGCAAAGAACGATTTCCATCGCGGCGTTGTCGACAGTCGCCGGCCGCCCCGACCCATCGACCCGACCAGGCCGTGGCGGCCCAGGGCGCGGACGAATTTCCGGCTGCGAAATTGCGACCCATGATCGGAATGAACACGCACCCGGCAACCGAACCCCACCGAGCCACTGCGGATTCGAGGGTGGCCACGGTGAGCCTGGACTTCATCCGGTCACTGATGCACCACAGTTCGATGTCACCTGCTCCGACATCAGTCCCGTCGGTGGCCACCAGCTCTACACCTGGTGTGCCCCCGACACCCTCATCTTCCCCGCCGTCATCGGCGCACCCGCCTGCATCGAATCCGACTGCCCGATCACGGGCACCACCGTGCGCCTGACCATCGACCCCGTCACCGGGGTCAGCGACCTGGAACCGGCCACCGCGATGGTGGCCTTCGTCGACCCCGACCGGATCCAGCCCGGTCACCTCCGCGCCACCTGCTGCAACCCGCAGATGTTCCTCGCCACCTCCGACGCCGCCCACCACTGGCAGGCGAAATTCCCAGGCATGACGGTGCTGCCGGTCACCGACGCCTACCACCAGCTCGCCCGCCCCCTCGCCGACGCGATCACCGACCCGACCACGACCACCGGAACCAGCGCCTGCTGCTAGATCGCGCCGCCGCCGATCCGGGCCGGCGCTGCGGGTCAGAACAGGGTGTCCCGCACGCGCAGCGGCCGGTACCCGGTGGGGCCGAGCTGGGCGAGTTCGGCGTCGATGTCGACCTCGATGGCGCCGAAGAAGTTGATGTTCTCGCTGTGGGCCGGGGAGATGTGCGTCAGCACCTCGTCGTCGATGCGCCGCCCGGCCCGCCGCATCTGTTCGGTCGCCAGCCCGTAATACTCTGTGGTCCAGGCGATGACGGCGTTGGTCGCCAACGTGAGGCACCATGCCTGTTCGGTCTGTCCCTCCAGGTGCCTCGCGCGCACGGCGCCTTCGTGCGCGTAGAGCAGGTCGCGGCGGAGCGCGTGCAGGGATTCGCCCTTGTTGAGCTGTCGGGAGATCTTGCGCCGATAGCCCGGGTCGGACAGGTACCGGGCGGCGTAGATCGTGCGCCGCAGCGCCCCGTATTCCTTGAGCGCCGCCGCGAGGGCGTTCTGCCGGCCCGACGCGGAGAGCTTGCCGACCAGCAGCGACGCGGTGGCGTGCCCGAACTTCAGCGACCCGCTCAGCCGGAGCAGGTCGTCGTAGTGCTCGGCGATGAGATCCAGATTCAGCTTGCGGGTCAGCAGCGGCCCGGCGTGCGGGAACGCGGACTCCACCTGGGCCCGAGGCGCCGCCCGATACAGGGTGATCCGGCCCAGGTCCCGGATGCGGGGCGAGAGCTGCAATCCGAGCAGGTCGAACAGCCCGAAGTTCACGAGGGTGACGCCGTGCGTGTCGGTCGCATGCTCGGTGATCGGCAGATCCGTTGCATTGCCGAGGATTTCGTCCAGCACGTAGTGAGCTTCGCGTCTCGTCGCGACGATGACCTTGGTGCCGTAGGTGGCGTGCTGATCGGTGACATGGGTATACGTGCTCAGTCCTTCGTTCGCGAAATAGCGGCTCAACGCTCTGGCGGTGACCGATTTGCCGCGGGTCGGGAACCGTTGCCCATCACTCGACGACAGGGTGCCGGCGCCGAAGACCGGGGTCAGCGGCAGCCTTTGGTGGTAGTCGATGATCGTCAGGTTCGCCGCCCGCAGCGTCTCCTCCCGCACATACCATTCGCTGGTCCAGGCCAGGATGTCGTAGGAGAGGCCCGACGCCTCGGCCATTCGGGTCAGCCCGAGGTTGGTGGAGTAGGCCAGCAGGACGGCGATGAGGTTGCGTTTCAGCTCCGGGCTGCGGGCCTGTTTGCCGCCGGCGTGGGTGAAGCAGTCCAGGTAGCCGGTGCGTTTGTCCAGCTCGATCAGCAGCGACACGATCGGCGCGAACGGCAGCATCTCCGTCAGCTCGGCCTTGAGCGCCGTCGCCTCCGCGGGCACATCCTCCGCCGACAGCGGTGAGATCACCAGGTCACCGGCCTCATCGAGACGGACCGGCCCGTCGCCGCCGGCGAGCACCTTCTCCAACTCGCCCATAGCGGCGTCGAGCTCGTCGGTGGCGGTCGCCAGCGCGCGAGCGGGATCAGCGGACTTGCCGACCAGGCGGCAGAACTCGTCACGCTGCGGCTCCCACGCCTGCGGGGTCAGCAGGTACGCGGCCGGGTCGGCGTAGCGGCGCGACCCCGGCACGAACACATCCCCGCTGCGCAACCCGTCACGCAGCCCCAGCAGCACGCACAGCTCCCAGTAGTGCCGATAGGCGGTGGTGTTACCGGCTTTGCGGGCCTCGTCGAGGTAGCCGCGCCACTTCGTCGGCACGAACCCGGTCGGCGCGTCGTCGGGCACCTTGCGGGTACCGGTCGCGTTCAGCTCCCGCAGCATGTGCACCCCGATCAGCAGCTCGGTCGCGGCGGTGCCGCCGGCGAACCGGACTGTCGACAGCACCTGCGGGGTGAACTGCCGCAGGTAGGAGTACGAGCTGTCCAGAGCGGCCAGGTGCCCGTGATCGCGCGGCAGCCGAGGCTTGGCCTGCGCGACCGCGGCCCGCAACCGCTCCCATCCGATCCGATCGCCCCGGATCAGGCCGCCGATCTCCTCGTCGGGGATCTGCAGGTCACAGACGATCGCCAGCAGGTCGTCGAGCAACCCCTGCCGATCCTCTCCGGCCTTACCGCGCTCGGCCAGCTCGTCGCGCATCCGGCGTTCGGCCTTGCTCAACCTGGCCGAGATCGCCTGATCGAACAGCTGCACCACCTCGTCGAGCACATCGGTGGCCGACTGCGCCAACACGGTGAGCAGAATCGGGTAGCGGCGTTGCGGATCCCGGCGTTCGAGGGCTTGGCCCGTCAAGCGGCGGCCCACCGTCGCCAGGAACCGCCGCCGCTCCGCCGGCAGCACCGACATGTCCAGCTCATCCGCGCCCAGGTTGCGCAGGAACACCAGCTTCTCGACCTCGGCCTTCACCGCGGTCGCCGACGCCTCCACCGGGCCGGTCGACAACCACCGCAACCGCGACATCTCGATCGACGGGTCGACGACCAGCAACGCATCCAGTTCCTTACACCGCTGCGGCGTGAACTCGCGCGCCAACCGGTCGTAGGTCTCCCGCTGCGCCCGCGTGCGAGCGTGCGCGACCCGGCGGACCACCGTTTCCGGGCCCGGCCGGATCACCCGCGCCGAGATCAGGTACTCACACGCCAGCCGGAACAACAGCGTCGGCGAATCGTGCTCCATCGCCCGCGCCAGCAGAAACTCATCCAGCTCCTTCAACTCCATCGCCCCGGCAGGCCGCCACCCCAGATACTGGGCCACCAGCCGCACATGCTCGGTCCGCGTCTGCGCCCGCTTGCCATACGAACGAAGCTGCGCTGCATCGATATTCAGCTGATCCGCCAGCCGGGCCACCGCCACCGGCGGCGCCGACGGCACCTTGTCCGGCACGAACCCCAGCCACGGCAAGGTGCACAACGCCACCGCCAGGCCCAGACGGACCGCAGGGCCCCTGCCCTGCGGAGCAACAAACGCCAGATCCGCCGGGGTCAGCGTGAAGTACCGGAACAACTCCTCACGACTGATCTCCGGGAACTCCCGCAGGCGCTGCAACTCCTCGTCCGCGAATACCCGCGTCGCCACGAACCCCAGCCTCCAACACGCCGACCAACCTCATCGGCAGACAAGCCAAGCACCAACCACCCCGGCCCGCAGCCCGAACCGAGAAATCGCCGCTGACCAGGCACTACGCGAACTTCGTTGTTTTTTGCGCCATTACTACCGGGACCCCCTGTTACCAAAGTGATGCCTGATGCGTTTGCGCTTCATAGGAAAGCGTTTACGTTTTGAGGCAGCGATGGCGCCGCCGCTGACCCTGTACCACTCGAAAGACAGTAGGTGTCAGATGGATTTGCACACTCAGCGTGGTTCCTTCATGTCTCGACACAGATGGCTGGGCCGGTGTGTGGTCGCCGGCACGGCTGTGGTGATGATTGCCGCCGGGGAGTCGGCAGCGCTCGCACAGCCGACCACCACCAGCCCGGCCGCTCCCACGACCACCACACTCTCGACCGCCCCAGACCTCGCACCGACGGACAGGCCAGTCGAGACCTCGGCTGATCCCTGCCTGGCACCCACGACCACACCGTCGTCCACCGCGACCGCGACGACGCCGCCATCCGTGCCGTGCGCGACGACTCCACCGGCGCCCGAGCCCGTGCCGACAATCTCGGCGACCGCTGCGGCGCCGCAGCCTGCGCAGGCCCCGGCGGTTCCCACGGAAGTGAGCACCCAGACCCCGGAATCGGGGCCGACAGAAGTACCACCGATCAGCAAGGTTCCCTACGCGTCGGGCCCCACGGAGAATCCGAACGCGACGATCGTGCCCGGACAGATGCGGTCCGACCGGCAGGAGATCCCGGAGCCGTTCACCAAGGCCGACGCCGACCTGGCCGAGACATTGGAGGCTCAGGCCCAGGCCTCCCGGTCTGCGTTCGCGCCGATGGCGTGTCAGTACTTCTGGCCGTCACCGCATATCGTGTGCGGGGCGATCCTCGACAAGTATCTATCCCTCGGTGCGGAGAACAGCTTCCTCAAGCACCCGATCAACGTCGAGCTGTCCAACCCCGACGGCATCGGATCCCGCCAGGAGTTTCTTGTCGGGCCAATCTACGCACATCCCACCGCCGGCGCTCACCCGGTCGTCAACAGCTTCATGACCAAATGGGGCTCGTTCGGCTGGGAGGCCAGCTTCCTGGGCTATCCCACCACCGATGAGATCGTCAATTCCGACGGGATCGGTCGCCGCCAGCACTTCCAGAACGCGGACATCTACTGGCACCCTGTCGCTTCACCTGGAGCAAATGTCATCGGTGGTGCGATCCGGGACAAATGGGCACTGACCGGTGGGGAGGGACCCGGCGGCCTGCTCGGGTACCCCATCACCGACGAGATCTGGGTCGGAGCCAGCAGCGAAGGCCGCATGAACCGCTTCGAACGCGGCGTCCTTTACTGGCACCCCAACCACGGAGCATGGCCCGTGACCAGTCCGGTCCTCGACGAATGGTCTACAGCAGGCTACGAGCAGAGCGTCTATGGATATCCTGTATCCGATGCGAGCCCGAACGACATCGGAGGAACGTTTCAGGCCTTTGAACATCGGGACATTGAAACGCCTCGTTCACCCGTCAGGTCAGCGTACTCCTGCATCGACGTTGCGCTTAGCACGGCCCAGGACTCCGGATTGACCTCCGGCTTCCAATTTGGTTGCACACCGTTCGGCGTAACGGTCACAGGCGCAGGCGGGCAGAATGTCTTCGTGGTACCGGATTCCGAGGAATTCAACCAGGCCCCGTCAATACCACGCCTCAACAACTCCACAATAGAGTGCGACACGATGGAGCCGACCAACATTTCCGCGCCGAGCTTGAACGGACCGCGTGTATCCAAGCATGTTGATTTGTGTATCGGTGCCGCATCCAGCTCGGGGCAGGTCGAGTGGAGCAAAGAGTTCGCCTTCCGAGTTGCAAACATTCTCGACAATAGGACTAACCAACGGGTCGAGACCAGAGTGACTACCCTCGGCTTCCCGTCACGAACTTTCGCTCTGACCTACCGAGTGCGACAGGATATTTCTAGAGCCGGGGATCGGACTGTAACGGAGAAGACCCTCGTTAATTCTGGGACGGACACCAATCCGGCATACAGTACCTATAATACTCCGCTCTCTGAGGGAAAATATTTCGTCGAGGTAATCAATCTCGGACTGGAGATTCCGTCGCTCGGATACGACCAAACATTTGGCGGGCTTCGGTTCGCGATCGGTCGGTACACTTGTTCGGAATATTCAGGAAGCGGGCCCGGCGACCTCTGCCAGTGGACAAACCCCATCGACGACCACACATAAACTGCGGCTCACGCGCAGCGAGCCAAGTGGGACATGGCCGAGCGGGAGTTTCACGGACGGGAAACCAACCAATTCTCGAAACTCCCGCTCCTTGTCGACCTGACGGTGCGCCTGATGCCATGGAGGTCCCGAGCCTCACCGAAGCGAGGTCGGGAAGACGGACGATAGGCGGTAGCAAGGAAGCTCGCCCTAAAACACCTTTTCTTTTTATAACCTCAGTACGAGAGGTATCATGAGCTATTGGGACAACCTCTGCGAAACACGCTCCGTTTCCAGAATTCAGCAATTCGACCACATTGAAGAATCCGGGATCTCCAGTATCCTTATAAGGCCGTCGGGATACTTCTTGATAGAAATCGAAGGACAAACGTCAAGAGACGGAATTCTACGGTTTTTTCTTGCAACTGTCGCACCTATGGAATCGGCGTGGGAGGTGTTAGTCGACGGAGTCGAATACAGTCGCAATGTGGGACGAGTTGGGATGAGCTGGTTGAGGGCAGATGGAGAATCCTATACGACGTCTGCTCCCTACGTTCCGCGGCCACACTATCTCTGCCCATCTAACCTTGTGTTCTACGACAACCTGCCGATCTGGGGATCCACCATCGAGCGCTATGCTCGCGACTTCATTCCCGATCGCGTGTCTATGGGCAACGAGCGCTACAGTCGAATTTTGTTCCGTCCGGACGAACGTCGACAGAACGAGGGTAGTCGAGCGGAGATAATTATCGATTTGCTTCACCGGATAGCGGTCTACTACAAGATCGACCATCCCGATGGGGCAGGCATCGAAATGGCAGCCTCCAAGGCCCGAATCATATCCGAACCCGGGAATAGAGAGACCGAAGAGGTCTACGCGATCGATTTCCTTTAACGATCGGTCCCGTCGACTACCTTCTCCAGGTTCTCATCTGGAGAACAAACAGGTCCGCCGCTGGCCTGTACGCGCTCAGAGCCAGTTGCTACCGCTCGCACCGCATAAGAGACGCCCGGACCTAGGCCCGAGATATGATCTCTTTGCCCATCGTGGACGACGATCCTACGCCTCCAGGAGTGTGCAGCAGTGGACCACTACCATCGAGGTCGTGGCGTGGTTGATATTCTGTGCTTTCGGCGTTGTGGCATTGGTGGCGTGTGTGGTTCTGCCAAAGGGCTCCCGACATGAGCGGACCCCTGAATCCCCTTGGTTCTGGATGGTATTCCCTGTCACGTGCCTCATGATCGTAACCTCGGTAGGGGTCTTCATGGCCTGGCCACAGGCCATGAGCAGTTCCGGGAGTCTCTGGTGGGACTTGTCCGGTCCGAGAACACCGACAGGGCAATTCCTGTCGAGCGAGCAGTACCACGAGATCACCATGTGGAATCGGATGAGATGGCTGCTACCGGTGGCGTCTGTCGTAGGAATCGGGCTGTCCGTGTGGGCGTGGCGTCGAGGTCGCGTATAGGTGCACCTGCCCAACGTCGACGCAGAGTGTCGACGGCATGTGAATACTGACCCCGGCATGGCAGGCGGGCGAGTTCTGTTGCACCTGCGTGGGGTTTTGATTATGTGGACAACTCGGCGCGGGCAAGAGGCGGACCCAGGACCCGACTGGCCATTCAGGCATGTTCGGGGCACAGCAGCGTTGGGTCCGTTTGCCATCCGGCGTCGGTGAGCCACTGTTGTACCGGATCGGGCAGGACGTCGTTGGTGTCGATTTCGGCGGCGAATTCTCCGGCGAGGATGGGGCCGTCTCCACAGACGGTGCAGGCAACATCGACAGCAGGTTCTTCAGGTTGGCAATTGCGGCAATGGTTTCGAGCGACGATTTCGCCAGGGACGTCGAGGTCTCGGTGTAGCCAGGTGACGGCCACGTCGGCGCGTTGGTGAGCGGCCTCGGATCGGGTGCTGGGCTCGTGCCCGCAACTCGGGCAGGCACCCCGTGTCTTCCGCACCGGGACGGGGTGCTCGAGTATGTCCAGGCCAAGGTCGGTAGAGGTCGTTGTCTCGGAACCTGCCGATACATCGTCGGACTTGCTCAGGTGCCCATAAAGAGTGGTGCGGCGCACGCCGAGCAGTCCGGCGATCTGGGCGACGGTGTGCGTGTTGGCGTCGTAGAGACGTTGAGCGTGCTCGACCTGCTCGGCAGTGAGTTTCGGTGGGCGCCCGCCCTTGCGGCCGCGAGCCCTGGCTGCGGCAAGCCCATTGCGGGTGTTGGCCACGATCAACTCGCGTTGGAGCTCGGCGAGCACCGAGAGCATCCCGAACATGGCGCGGCCCTCTGCGGTGGCGGTGTCGATGCCCTGTTCGAGCACCTTCAGGCCGACGCCCTTTTTCCCGGAGTTCGGCGCCGAGGCCGATCAGGTGCAGTACCGAGCGGCCTAGCCGGTCGAGGCGTGTGATCGCGAGTTGGTCTCCCTGTCTCAGCAACCTGAGCACCAGATCCAGTTGGGGGCGGGATGCCTTCGCGCCGGAGGCGTGGTCGACGTGGATGTTCTCGTCGGAAACGCCGGCCCGGCGCAGCGCGTCGATCTGGTGATTCGGGTTCTGGTCGCCGGTCGAGACGCGGGCGTAGCCGATCAGCACGTGTCGACAATATCCGACGGTGAGGTTATCCGACGTAGTTTCTCGACACGGGTATTCAACATCCTCGACCTGGATAAACGGTTTCACGCTCAACCCTGTCGAGAAACGAAGGTTTTTCGACACAACCAAAGGTGGTGGTTACCGTCTCGGCCTCAACCCCCGCCACCTCCCGGCCGCCGGCCACTCCCGCGCGGTTCCACAGACCATAGGCGTGCACTCAGCCATATCCGCCCGATTTTTCCCGAGTACTACGGCTACCCCCTCGTGCTGCGGATACCGGCGATCGTGGCGACGGTGGCTGCGGTCGTGGTCGTCGCGCTGATCGCCCGCGAGCTGGGTGGTGATCGGCGTGGCGCTCGCCGCGCTCGTGCCGTCCGTCTCGGTGCCGATGTCCAACAGCGACGTCGGGGAACGGATCGCCGCGAGCACCGCGGGCGCGTACGAGGATCTGTCGGCGCACAGCCCAACCGCGCGTACGGCTATTTCCCTCTTCCCGACGAGTCGAGCACCGATGTGCTGTTCACCGGTGCCGACCCGTTCGACCTCGAACCGTATTTCACCGAGATCCGTGAGGTGCGCGGACCTGTGAGCGACGACATCGACGCCCGGGTGTGGCTGCTGACGGGAAGGACCACCGGGTGGCACGAGATCCGGCAGCAGATCCGCACACTCGACGTGGCGTGAGCTACGGCTGGGTGGCCTTCGCCTCGTTCTTCCGTTGCACCATCTCGCCGATCCAGGCCGGCGCGTACGGTGACGTGCAGCCCGGTGACGTCGGATAGTCCTTCAGCACCTCGAGGCGTTCGCCGATGTCGAGCGCGCGGGCCCGGTGGTCGAGGTGTTCGATGCCGACCTGCGCCAGGCACGTGTTCATCGCCCACTGCAATCGTTCGGGGGCGTCGCGCATCTGAGCGTCGATGATGTCGAGCAGGCCGGACAGGTCGAGGCCGTCGGCGTTCTTGACGACACGCTCGGCGGTGAGTGCCCAGCCTGCGCTCGCGACGATCGGATCTGGATCGGTCATCCATCGCCCGCGCAGCTCCTCCGCGTGCGGGTTCTTCTTCACGACGTAGTTCACGAACCAGTCGTGCACCTTCGGGGTGCCGGTCTCACGGACCATCGTGTCGAGTTCGTCGGCGGTGAACGCCTTCGGGCGGCAGATCAGCAGCGCGAGCAGCCGGGCGGCGGTGTCGCCGGTGGCCCAGAGTTGCTGCGCGAGCTCGTGCTGCGTCTTCACCCGCTTGGCGACGGCGCGCAGGGCGCTGAGGTTCACGCCGTGGTCGTCGCCGTGTTTCTCGTTCACCGCGCGGATCTTCGGGTCGTCGAGTGCAGCGAGTTCGGTGAGCAACTCGTCGATGGTCGGAGCGTCCGTTTTCGTCTGTGCCACCGCGATCTCCTGTCCGTATGTCGGTCGCGCCTCAGCCTACGAGCGTCGGGCGACGGCCTGGGCTGGTTCCATCGTCGATTCGGGTGGGTTCGGCGTCGCTGAGTGGGATCGGATCCACCCGGATCCGTTCACAGGCCGAGTTGGGTGACCGCGTTGCCGACGAGACCGGCGTGGTGGCGGCTGTACAGCGCGACCATCCGTTCGTCCGCGTGTCCGGTCTGCGTCATGATCGTCTGTGTGGTCGCGCCGCCGCGCACCGCCTGGGTGACGAACCCGGCCCGCAGGCTGTGCCCGCCCAGGGTGGCGACGAGGTCGTCGCTGAATCCGGCGCGGCGGGCGCGGCGCTGGATCATCGAGTGCACGGACTGCCCCGACAGCGCGGTCGTCCCCACCGCGCCGCTGTGGTGCACCGGCCGGAACAGGGGCCGGTCGCCGTCCTGCGTGCGCCCGGCCGCCAGACCACGGCAGCAGTGCTCGGCCGGGTCGGCCGCGGCGGTACCGAGCAGGTCGACGACGGCCTCGCGTCCGGACTCGTCCCACGCGTCGAGCACCTCCCGCCAGCGTCTATAGGCACACACCGGACAGGTGTGCGGATCGGACCCGTACGGCAGGGTGACCGTGCGGCCGCGCGCACTGCGGTCGGTCTTGGACCGGCGGACCGTCACGTAGAGCCCGTCGGCGCGGTGCGGGACGACGTCGGAGACGACGAGCCCGGTGAGCTCCGAGCGGCGCAGCGCCCCGGCCAATCCCATGAGCAGCAGCGCCGCGTCGCGACGTTCGGCGACGCGTTCGGCCCACCCTCCGTCGGCCGCCTCGACGCGCATCGCGGAGAGGATGGTGCGGATGTCGTCGGTGAGCAGCGGGGTCCGGCGCGCCGGCGGGGTGGCCCGATCGCGTCGGATGCCTCGCAGCAGGTCCCGGACCGATTCGTGCCCACCGGGTTTCGGTAGGCCCGCCAGGGCGTGCATCTTGTTGATGGTCGACACCCAGCGCGACAGCGTCGACGGCGCGTACGCCCAGCGTCCATCGGGGCGCACTTCGGCGGCCTTCTCGGTGAGGAACCAGCTCAGTTGCTCGGCGGTGGCCGGCATCGGACTGTGCCCGGTGCGTTCGCACCAGCGGGTGAAGATCGTCCAGTCGCCGATCTGGGCGGCGCGGGTGTTCTCCGAAGTCGCCTTCTCCCGCAGTCGCCGCATCGCGGTGGCGACCGTGTCCGGGACCGCGGGCCCCTCGGGACGGGGCAGATCCGGGCTGGTCACGGCGTGTTGATCCTCTGGACACGCAGGTCGCGGGCGAGATGATCGCGCTGTTCGATGACCAGGCGCCGCAGCGCGGCCGGGGCATCGGTGTGGGCCTCGAGCCAGGTGTCGACGGGTTCGAGGCTGTCGGCCGCGGGAAACAATCCGACGACGATGCGGCGGGCGATCTCGATGCTGCGGCTCGTCCACGTCTCACAGAGCACCGCGAAGTAATCGGTGTCGTAGGCGGAGATCAGGTCGCGGCGCTCCCCGGCGCGGAACCCGGCGATGGTCGCGTCGAGGTGGTCGTTGGTGAGGGTGTGGTCGGCGAGGATCGTCGCCCACGCGTGCGCCTTGACCTCGGCGCGCGGGCGAGAGGCGAGCGCGCGCAGGTGCGCGGTGCGTCCCGAGGCGGTGTCGTCGTTGCGCAGTTCCTCGTCGAGGTCGGCCTCGTCGGCGTCGCCGGTCGTGGTCAGCGCTGCCCACCAGCTCCATCGCAGGTCGGGGTCGAGGCGCAGGCCCTCCGGCGGTGCGAGGTTGCCGCACAGGATCGCTCGCAGGTCGGCGGCGTGCCGGTCGTCCACGCTCGCCGCGACACCGAGCGCGCGGGCGAATGCCAGCTGGGCGTCGCTGCCGGGTGCGACACCGTGCATTCCGTCCCAGGCCGCGTCGAGCCAGCGACGCCGCGCATCGGTGCGCGCCGAGTCCGGCACATAGTGTTCGACGGCCTGGGCCGCGTTGGCAAGCACCGCGGTGAGCAGCGCGATGTCCGCCTCGTACGGGGCGAACCCGGCGGCCATCGACAGATAGCGGTCGACGGCGAGTTCCCCGTCGCGGGTCGCGTTCCACAGCGCCGACCACAGCAGTCCGCGCGCGAGCGGTTCGCGGACGCGGTCCAGGGAGGACTCGACCGTGTCGAGCGACCGCGTGTCGAGGCGAACCTTGGCGTAGGTGAGGTCGTCGTCGTTGAGCAGCACCAGCGCCGCCTCGGGCAGGTCGACGGGGGTGCGTTCGTCGGCGAGGTCGACCTCGACGCGGTGGGTGCGGACGAGGTCGCCGGAGTCGTCGGAGTCGTAACAGCCGACGGCGAGGCGATGCGGGCGCGGATCGCCCTGCACGATCTCGTACCCGGTCCCGGACTCCTCGAGATGCAGGGTTGATACGCCGGTGGTCTGCAGCCACGCCTGCGCCCACGACGTCAGGTCGCGGCCGGAGGTGCTCGACAGTTCGACGAGCAGATCGTCGAGGGCGGTGTTGCCGAAGGCGTGCTTGCGGAAGTACCGGCGGGCACCTTCGAAGAAGGCGTCGCGGCCGACATAGGCCACGAGCTGCTTGAGCACGCTCGCGCCCTTGGCGTAGGTGATGCCGTCGAAGTTCAGCTTCGCGGCCTCGAGGTCGACGATGTCGGCGACGATCGGATGCGTCGTGGGCAGCTGGTCCTGCAGATACGCCCAGGCCTTGCGGCGGTTCGCGAAGGCCACCCACGCGTCGGTGAACTTGGTGGCCTCAGCGCTGGTGAAGGCGCCCATGAAATCGGCGAACGACTCCTTCAGCCACAGGTCGTCCCACCACTTCATGGTCACCAGATCGCCGAACCACATGTGGGCCATCTCGTGGAGGATCGTGTTCGCGCGACCCTGATGCTGGGCGGCGGTGGCGGCACCGCGGAAAACGTACGCCTCGGTGAAGGTGACGCAGCCGGGGTTCTCCATCGCACCGAGGTTGTATTCGGGCACGAACACCTGGTCGTACTTGCCGAACGGATACGGATAGTCGAAGTGCTCGGCGTAGAAGTCCATGCCCTGCCGGGTGACCTCGACGATCTCGTCGGCGTCGAGATGCTCGGCGAGTGACGCGCGGCACAGCACTCCCAGCGGCACCGTCAGCTCGTCGCGGCTCCACGACGCGTCGACCCGGTGGTACGGGCCGGCGACGATCGCGGTGATGTAGGTGGAGATCGGCTGGGTCGGCGCGAACGTCACGGTCTGGGTGTCGTCGCGCTGCACCGTGCGCTCGGCGGCCTCGTTCGAGAGCACCTGCCAGCGGCGCGGGGCCGTGACCACGAAGGTGAACGGCGCCTTGAGATCCGGCTGTTCGAAGCACGCGAACACGCGACGGGCGTCGGCCGGTTCGTACTGGGTGTAGAGATAGGTTTCGCCGTCGACGGGGTCGACGAAGCGGTGCAGCCCCTCCCCCGACCGGCTGTACCGGCCGGTCGCGACGACGGTGACGACGTTGATCTCCTTCAGACCACCGATGGTGATCCGCGCGCCGTCGTAGACGACGGGCACGAGCTCACCGTTGATCGTCACCGACTCGACGGAGTCGCCGATGAAATCGAGCCAGGCCTCGTCGGTGGAGGCGGTGAATTCGAGCGTCGTGACCGTGGGGAATCCGGTGCGTCGGGCGTCGACGGCACCCCGCAGGTCGAGTTCGACGCGGTAGGAGTGCACGTCGAGTGCGCGGGCGCGCGCGGCGGTTTCGGCACGGGTCAGATTCGCGGAGCTCACGAGTCCCGATCCTGCCATCACGCGCCCGGACCCGGCGGTATTAGCCTGAATCCACCGATGCCCCCGGCGGGTAGCGGCGTGTCGAAATAAAGAAAGCGCCCCCTGAACTGGGATGATTGATGTTCTTCACGCACAAACCAGTCCAGTTCAAGAAAGGCACTTCCAGTGCAAGTGTCCCACGCGTTCAACGCCGAGTCCGCACTGTTCGACGACGACAACATCGTGTCGTACGGCGGCCTGATACCGGTGATGACCTTGGCGCAGCTGACAGGCCTGTCCGACCTGCTGACCGAGAAGATCACGATCACCACCTCGAAAGTCAAATCCGGGGCAGCGAACCCCGCTCCGAAACTGACCACCCTGATCGCCGGAAGGGACTGCTGCAGTCCCAGATCTAGGACTATGACTGATCATGTGATGATCCTGAATCGGTGGGTCGACGAGTATGCCCAGTACGAAAAATACGTAGATCACACCCAACACACGGTCACCTACATCGCGACCAAAGTCGGCGTTGGCGGGATCCCCGTGTTCGCGAAAGACTTTCGACAGGTGGACTCTACGGACTCCTTTGAGACCGTTCTTGCTGCAGCAAACTCCCTGGTCGCCGAACACGGGATGCCGGACTATGTAATCGCCCTTTACGAGGACGACACCATCGTCGCTGCTCAACTGCGTGAGAGGTTCGGTTGCCCGGGCCCCAAGGTCGCGGACATCGTGAGATTCCGGGACAAACTTCATCAAGCACGAGTGATGGAGAAAGCAGGCATCCGGGCGCCCCGATTCGTCGCGGTCGAGGACCATGAGGACATCCGTGCGCTAGCGCAGGAAGTCGGGTTCCCGATCATCGTCAAACCTACCCTCGCGTCGTCATGCGTCGGCGTGACTGTCGTCAGATCCGCACAGGAAATTTCGAGGGTCGTACTCGATGACCAATACGTCTACATCGCTCAGTCCTACATCGATCTACCGACCTACAACATCGACGGACTCTACTCTCAAGGCGAGATAGTTCGCATCGGCACATCACGGAACTTCAACACCTGCCTGGAATTCCAAAGCGGAGGTTTCCTAGGATCGTTGGAGATCGATGATTCTCCCCTTCGACGCGGAATAGTTGATTATATCGATTCCGTTCTCAAAGCAATGTGCAGCAATGATGAAACAATTGTGTTCCACATCGAGATCTTCGTCGACCACAACGCTATGCCGGACCAGGCATGCACTTTTCTTGAGATGGGCTCGAGAGTCGGCGGCGCGGGAATACCCTTCGTGTGGCGCGAGATCTACAAGTTTGATCTGATGTGGATGCAATACGAACTCTCCTGCGGCCGTGGAATCAGCGCAGTAACGACAGGTCAACCTGAAGGCCGTGCAGGTTGGTTGCTTATGCAACTGCCTTATGAGCGGCCCTGCCGGATCGAGTCGGTGACGTCGATGATCGGTGTCACCCCGGGCCCTTATGCAGAGGCGCTCCCTGAACCGGGGCAGGTTGTTCCACTGACGAACACATTCTTCGAACATGTCGCCGGCCGATTCCGTCTTTCCGGTGATAATTACACCGAACTGTTCGAGAACATGATGGCGACCGTGGAGGGCTTTTCGATCGAAGCCAGCCCCTATAGGTCAGAGGCTAGATAACGGGGTAGCGTCGAACGACCGGAAGTTCTGCGGCCAGCTCAGGAATGCCGGAGCGTCGACTGCCAGTCCCCCGCCGGAGGAAGGGCGAGCATAGACCCATCGCCCTTCTTCCCAGCCGGAGGGCTATTGCCGATAGTGGCTCAAGAAGTTGCCGAGGCGATCGAGCGCCGTACCGAGCTCATCGACCCTCGGCAGGGTCACCAGCCGAAAGTGGTCGGGCTTGGACCAGTTGAATGCCCGGCCGTGACTGATGAGGATCTTTTCCGAGCTCAGGAGGTCCAGCGCGAACTTCTCGTCGTCGACGATGCCGAATCGATCGGTATCAAGGCGCGGAAACAGGTATAGCGCGCCTTTTGCTTGCTCACAACTGACACCGTCGATCTTGTTGAGCATCCGGTGAGCGAGGTTGCGCTGTTCGGTCAACCGCCCCTTCGGCAGAAGCAGGTCGTTGATGGATTGATAGCCGCCGAGCGCCGTCTGAATGGCATGCTGCGCCGGGACATTGGCACACATCCGCATATTGGCGAGGAGCTTGATGCCCTCGATGAAACTGAAGGCGCGGTGACGTGGACCGGTAATGGCCAACCAGCCCGCGCGGAACCCGCACACCCGGTAGGCCTTGGACAGCCCCGAGTAGGTCAAACACAGGACGTCGCTGCCGGTCAATGAAGCCAGATTGGTTACGTCCTGGTTGTCGTAGACGATTTTCTCGTAGATTTCGTCCGCGAACAGTACGAGGTCATGTCTGCGTGCGATGTCGGCGAATCGTTGGAGCACTGCCGGCGAATAGACGGCACCGGTGGGGTTGTTCGGATTGATCACGACGATGCCCCGGGTGCGGTCGGTGATGCGCGCCTCGAGGTCTTCGAAATCCGGAGCCCAGGCGCTGGATTCATCCGTCAAGTAGTGCACCGGTGTTCCGCCCGCAAGCGCCACGGACGCAGTCCACAGCGGATAGTCCGGTGCTGGAATGAGGATCTCGTCCTCAGGATCACACATCGCCTGGAGGGTCATCGTGATCAGCTCGGAAACACCGTTTCCGAGGTAGACATCGTCTACGTCGAGTGCAGTAATGCCCCTGCTTTGGTAATACTGCACCACCGCAGTCCGGGCGGAGAACAATCCGCGTGAATCGCAGTATCCCTGAGAGGTGGGGAGATTCCGGATCATCGCCATCATGATCTCGTCGGGAGCTTCGAACCCGAACGGCGCCGGGTTGCCCACGTTCAGCCGGAGGATAGTGTGACCCTCGGCTTCGAGTTCTTCTGTCTTGTCCAGGATGCGTCCGCGGATGTCGTATCGCACCTGTTCGAGTTTGCGAGCCTGGTTGATGGGGCTACTCATTGAAGGGCGCTCTCCCGGGTTGATTTTGGCATGGGCGTCAACTCACCTTTCCGGTCGGGCAGTGCTCGAAGACGAGTGGTTCGGTGGCCGAAGCCATAAGGACCGGCGCTGAAGTGGGCCGGTATCGGCTTCGAAAACTCTCAAAGTGAAGCGTCCCGATGGCAGTTGTATAATGACGAACCCAACTTATCAAACCCGTCGTCCTGTTTTCGACCTGCTCGACATGCGTGGCGGTGGCACTGGTCGCGGCGCCAGCGACACTTCTGCTACTTGTGGTCGCCGCCCAATTCTTCGAAGACCAGCGCTGATAACCCTCCGATCTGCACAAGGTATGTCAACGACCCGCCGCCCATCGGGCTGGCCAGGACTTCACCGCATTCCACCACCCTTATAGCTCCACTCCCGGTAGCGGTTCAGCCGAGAACCGCGTCGTCCCAGTGCAGGTCGAGTCCTCTGCGGCGTCGGCGCATCGCCACTGACGCTCCGTACACGGCCAGCCGGTTTGTGTGCCGGTCATCATCGTCGGTGCGCAGCACGACAACCGGGGTGCGGGTGACGTGCCCGGTCGAACCGGGAGGCCGGACCCGCTCGATGGACGTGTGGAGGATCCCCGCGGCGATCAGGTGTCGCACCACGAGCGCTACCCGGCTGAATAGATCACCCCGCCGGTCGTACACCGGTACATCGAAGCTGAACTGGCCCTCACGCTCGTGTGGATCGCCCGTTTCGGGGGCCGCCCACACCTGCGGGTGCAGACGCTCGGCGTCGAGCATCAGAGCGGGCAGGGTTGCGCCCCCGTACGCGCGGGCGGCGGCGTCCGCGCGACCTGCCTCATCAGTGGTGAGGGTTTCGTACGTCGAGATCCAGTCGGCGATGCGGAATCCTCCCCCGGCGGGCCACCAACTCAGCGCGTGGATGGTCTCGGTCGCGGCGTCGTCACCGTCGGCGGTGACCGTGAACGGAGCGGAGAAGGTCAGGTGGGTCTGCGTGTACGGCAGCTCCTCGGCCTGCACACCGAGCGCTGCGGCGTCGTCGTTGGTCAGTGCGTGTGCGGCAGCGATTGCGACCGCACCTGCGGCCGGTGAGGCGATGAGCAGCGGCATCTCGGCCAGTCGATCGGCGCGATCGGTCAGCCACTGGCCGACCATCGGCATCTCCGCGCCGGCAGCGAGGTCGCCGGTGGGCACGGCGGCGACGTAGCCGTAGGCGTGAGCGAGCCAGGCCGCCAAGCGCACACCGGTGGACTGCAGATCCGGATTCCAGGCCGCGGCCAGGTCCACCTCGACATGGGAGCGGAGCGCGGCTGCAAGGCGGTTCCGCAGCCACGCGACCGCTTCGGCGTGGTCGGTGACCGCGCTGGCGGCGGCGAGTCGGGCGTCCCAGGTGGGAAGCGCGTGCATGGTCATCGTGGGTGAGCTCCTTGATTCGGAGGTTGGACAGCGTCCGGGACGGCCGGACGCCTGAGCAGGGGGGTTGTTGTGCCGGTGGCGAGGATGCGGCGCTGGCGGGTGATGTCTCGGGTGCTCGCTTGGTGGGCGAGCACTACTGCGGCGGCGAGGGCCGCGAACAGCACGGTGAAGGCGCCGACGACGAGGGCCACCATGGTGAACGGGAAGCTGGCGTCGGTCCACGTGAGGGACCAGACGGGATCCCCGGCACCATCTGGTGCGGCGAGGCGGTCGAGGCGGTAGGCCACGCGCATGAGGATCCATCCGACTGTGGCTCCGGTGAGGGCGGCCGCGCCGATGGCTGTGGCGGCGACGGCGTGTGGGGAGGCAGGACGCAGGGCGGTCATGGTGGCGGCAACGGTAGCTGGCGGGTTCACCGCTTCACCGCGTGGGTCGCTGCCTCCCCGGATCGGTTACTGGCCCGCCGGTCCGAACCGATGTGTCACGTAGTTGCCGCCACCGCCTTCGTAGGTGGTGTCTCGGTTGTATTCGTCGTTGCCGACGATCACGCCGCCGGTACCGCGGGTCCAGGTGACGTCGTTGAGATACGTCAGTGCAGCCTGATACAGGCCGGTGACGGCGGCGTGGTCCCGGGCGTGGTTGTTCTGGGGGACTTCCCAGTGGAGGGTGCGTCCTTCGAGTGTCAGGCCGAACTCGCTCTCTCCCCATTCGCGGGTCCGAGCGTTGGGGACGGGGAACGCGGCGGCGATGACCGCTCGGGTCGGCTTGCGTCCGCCGTTGGATTTGACGATGGACTGTGCGCGCATCCGGGCATCGGCACGGCGATGCGTGTGCACGTCGTCGTACGACACCGGAATCGACACTCCGTAGGGGATCGCGGCAACCCGCTTGGCCAGGGGCAGGGCCTTGACGTCGTTCCACACAGCGTCGATTTCAGCCACGACGAGTGCCCTGTAGGTGATCGCGGAGGCGTTGAGTGCCTTGCGTAGACCGGGCACCGCGGCCGCTGGCAGGGTGATCGTCCCGGCCTCCCATTCGTAGCAGCTCATCTCTCGAAATCCTCTCGTGCGCTGGGGGATCGGACTCTTCGATCGTCTCGATGGAGGAAACCGGTGTTGCAGACCGTGGTCGCCACACGAGACGCCGGCACCGCTCGGGCATCACGACGGACAGCACTGCGCTCGCCGACACCGCACTGCAACACCGCCACCACAGCCTCCGAACGATCGCTGGTGTCACCGCACATCGACCTGGGAGGTTTCCCGTGACCCCGTTGACGATCAGCTACGAGCGTTGCGTGCTCAACGCGCTGCTCGATGACCCCGACTCCTCGTTCGCCGAGCAGTTCGCGAACCTCGACTTCCACGACGCCGAGGACGAGCGCGCATGCCTGGAATATCTGCGGTCGCTGCTCGAGTCGCTCACCGAGTACGCGGCGTGGAAGTCCAGTACCGAGGCGCGTGTGAGCGTCTACGGCGAGTTCACCTGTGACGGTGAGGGGTTCCCTACAGGAAACGGCCTGACGATGCAGGTCTTCCTCGATAGCTTCGGCATCTGCGATGTCGGGATCGACTCGGTATGGCAATTGCCGCTGGGCGAGGAGTTCACTGTCTTCGATCTGATCGACGGCACCGTCGCCTACTTCAACGAGCTGGTCCGCAGGTTGACCGGGCTGCTGTGTCCACCCCCGGCGCGGTCGCTCGCACTGTCGGTGTTCCCGCCCGATGTCGTGTGCAGCGAAGCCACCGAGGATCCTCACCTCAGCGACGTCGAGCGTGCCCGGCTGCGCGCGGCGACCGATGAACAGATCGCCAACGCGATCGACCAGGCGTGGCCTGCCGTGGAGGACCGTTGGTACGCGATCCATGACGAGCTGCAGCACGCGGCGGTGCGCAGCCTCGTGCACGAGTAGAACACGCCCCTTGGGCGGGAGGGCAGGCCAACGGGCGACGTCCTCCCACTCGGGGGTCAGCGTCGGTTCGGCCGGTCGAGGTCGAGGTACTGACGGCGGGCTTCCTCGGCCAGCCAGGGGTAGACCCGGGCAATCTCCACGAGCACCCGCTTCTTGATGACCGTACCGGCGGTGTCGGACAGTCGTTGGCCGCCGCTGCTGCGGACGCCGTTGCGGTGGGCGTCGTAGTTCGATCCGATGTGCCGCAACAAGTTCACGCACAGGCGTTTGAGGAACGCCTCGCTCGAGGTTGTCTCGGCTGGCCGCTTACCGGGCGCGAGGCGGGCGTTGTAGTGCGCGATCGCGCGGCGGACGAGCACCGGCGGCGCGAGCTGGACGACCTGCACATCGACTCGGGTGGCCGCGGTCATCGCCTTGGTGTGGTCGGGGCGGGGTCATCGCGTGATCTCCGGGGCCGGGTTGAACGCCGCTGCCGCCTGCTGCGCGAGATGGTCTGCGTTGCCGGAGTCCTCGGCGGTGGCACAGGATCGTTTGAGGACCACGCCGTCGATGTCGAGGACGCAGGTGACGTGCATGTCGGTGCCGGACCCCGAGACGCTCGCCGGGGTGAGCCCGCGCCAGGCCTGCCGTTCGGTACTCATGGTCACTCCCCCTTGCGGTGCCCGCGCGGTGGTCGTCGATGTGGTGGCCGGGTGCGGGACGTCGAGGCGACGGGCATCTCCTGGGCGTGGCTCGGCGGCCCGGGGTCCGGTCCGGTCTGGGGAATGACGACGATGGTCCGCACGAGGTCATGCTTCGTGGACGGGCAGCGCTGGTTGCTCGCGCTGATGTCCTGCCACACCGATTCGCGGTCGTCGCGACCGACGATCGATGCGGTGACGATGACGTTCGTGGTCGCTGAGGGATCGAAGCTGTCCCAGGACGTTGCCCTCGCGCCGGAACCGGCATCTGCGGCGGTGTCGCCGGTGACGAAGATCCGCGAGGACTGCCACCGCATCCCGTCGGCCTCGGCGCCTGCCGCCGGCCGGGTACCACCGCACGCCAGCGACCGAACGTCGGTGCCGGACAGGCTTCGGGTGGTCGCGTCGGTGGTGTCCACGCCGTCCGTCCACGACCGAAGACTCACCCCGGTGATCGACCGGTCAGCCGGGAGGACCGATGCCGCGACGTTCGGCAGGTCCGGCTCACGCAGGTCCGGTACGCCGGTCATCGCTGCTGACAGCGCCAATCCGCCGGCGACAGCGATGACCACGACGCTCGCGCCGACACCACCGAAGAGGGCGAGGGTGCGCTTGGAGATTCCCCCTGGTACGGGTTCGTCGGTGTCCGTGTCGGGTTCGGTGAGCGGGCGCGGACCGGGGTCCGTCGTGCTGTCGACGGGTGCGGCATCGAAGGCGAGGGCACCGCGGCACAGCACGTGCTGGGGATTCGCCATCACCTTCACCGGGCCGTGCACCCGAGCCGCTGCGGGCACGCCCGGGTCGTAGGCCAATCCACCGCACAGCATCAGCCGATGACTGATCGGCTCGGTGGCGCTCTCGTCGAGCCTCGTGAGCAGATCGCTGAACTGGGTGGCGAAGTAACGGTCGCCGGTTGCGTCGACCTCCTGCTCGGACAGCGTGATCCGTCCGACAGGCCGCGGCAGGTGGACGGTCACGGCGTCGTGGTCCGCGAGCGCTTCTCGGGCAGCGCGTATCCGAGGGACGCCGGCGAATCCCCAGCGGGCATCGAGCGCCTGGTCCGGGAATCCGGCGTCGGTGAGCGCGTTGGCGAGGAGGAATCGGTCGAAGATGTCTCCGCCGCTGTCAGATTGAGCACGTCCGATGATCCGCGGACCGCGCTCACCACCGATGACGGCAATCGCTGACAGCTCGGTGGCTCCGCAGTCGACGGCGATGAGCCCGGCGCCGACCGGCAGCGCGGGTAGGGCGTAGGCGAGGGCCTTGTCGGACGGGGTGAGGGTGACCGTCCGGGTCAGCGCAGCATGCACGATCCGCTGGAAACGGCGCTGCAGCTCGGGTGCCCACGTGGAGGGCACGACGATCACGATCTTCGGGGTCGTCCCGAGTTCGTCGATGGCGGCCTCCAGCACGGGGCGCAGCAGCAGCCCGGTCAGTGCTTCGATCGACCAGGACACTCCGTCGATGACGAGGGACGGCACGTCGAGGCGCTCGATCAACGGTCCGAGCTGCGCCAGCGTCACCGGGTCGCTGTCTCGGGCCGGCCGCGGTTGCCCGGCCTGCACGACCAGCCGTGCCGGCGGGGTAGTGGTGCCATCGATCAGGAGTGGGGTCACACGGCCGCTGGCGTCACGGACGGCCGCGGAGAGCGTGCACGCTCCGACATCGATGGCCAGAACAGGGTTGGGCATGCCGCCGATGATCGCGGGTCGGTTCTCCAGCTCAGTAGCAGTGAGTCCTCACTGGGTACGCGGTACTGCATGTCGTTCGCCCTACCGCGTACCCAGTGGCGTGTCGGCCGGCTCGCCAGGTCTAGGCCGTGTTTCAGAAGTGGTGTTACGCAGCGATCAGAGCAGGTAACACCGTCGCGATGACCGAGGCGGTGAACTCGGCCATCGGTTCTTGTACGTGCTCGGGTCCGTAGAACTGCTCGAGGAAGGCCCGTAGGTAGCAGGCGCCGGCGATGGACGATGCGGCCCCGTTGATCGGGGCATCGGCAGCGATGGTGCCGGTACGCTGCTCGTTCTGAAGGAATCGGGCTACTGCGGTTGGAAGAAGCGCCGGGCCTGCCCCTTGTGCCATGACGGCGGTTCGGTGTCGTTCGAGGAGTTCGGCGTCGGAGAACAGGGACGCGCCGATTGCGAACGTCTGCCGATAGAACGCAGTGATCTGCTCGATCGTCGCTACCAACCTGCCCTCGAGGGTGGTGGCGTCACTGGGGGTGCGGTCGGTGCGAGTAAGAATGTCGACGGTGGGAACCCGTTCACGCAGGACGCTCAGAAATAGGTCGACCTTGTCGTCGAAGAGCTTGTAGATCATCGCCTCCGAATAGCCGGCGACCGCCGCGATCTCCTTCGTTGTTGCCCGGGCAAGCCCTCTGTCCCGCATGGTGCTGGCAGCTGCATCCAGGATCCGGTCACGCGCGGTGGGGACAGCATTGTCGGGCATGTCCCGACGGTAGCTTACGATTTTGGTTAGTGAGTACCCACTAACCAAGGAGTCTGCATGCTGGTGATCGCGATCGACGTCCTCCTCGTTCTCTGCGTCCTCCTCACCACATGGTTCGTCGGATATGTGATCTATCGCCTGGTGACGAACAAGTAGGGCTGAGCACCGGGCGCCTGCGCGGTCGCCACAGCGGCGGGCTATGCGTCGCCAAATCTGGCCGCGATGAGGCCATCGACGTCACGCGCCCAGCACAACGGGCCAGGGGCGCGAGCTGATCTATCTGACGCGCAGTGGGCACAGCTCGCTCCGCTGCTGCCGAGGGGAAAGAAGGTGGGGCGTCCACCAAAATGGACGAAACGCCAGCTCATCGACGGGATCCGGTGGCGGACCCGCACCGGGTCGCCGTGGCGAGGCGTGCCGGCCCGGTACGGGCCGTGGCAGACGGTCTACGGGTTGTTCCGCCGCTGGCAACGCGCCGGGGTGTGGGCGCAGATCCACACCCGGTTGCAGGCACTCGCCGACGCCGCCGGCGAGATCGTGTGGGATGTCAGCGTCGACTCGACCATCGCCCGCGCCCATCAGCACGCAGCCGGCGCCCGCCGAGACGGTGCCGGGCAGGTCGAGCCGCCCGGCGGGATCGAGGCTGAACCCGCCGATCACGCGTTGGGGCGCTCGCGTGGCGGCTGGACCACGAAAACCCATCTGGCGTGCGAGCGGGGCCGCAAACCGCTGTCGATCCTTGTCACCGCAGGTCAGCGTGGTGACAGTCCGCAGTTCGAGGCTGTTCTCGACGCGATTCGGGTGCCGAGGCTCGGGGTGGGAAGGCCGCGATGTCGCCCCGACGCGGTGCTGGCGGACAAGGCGTACAGCAGTGCCGCCAACCGCGAGTACCTCCGCGAGCGGGGCATTCGGGCGACGATCCCGGTCAAGTCCGAGCAGGTCGCCAACCAGAAGAAGAAGGGGTCGGCGGGTGGCCGGCCGCCCGCATTCGACCGCGAGCACTACAAGCAGCGGCACGCCGTCGAGTGCGGCATCAACCTGCTCAAGCAGAACCGGGCCGTCGCAACGAGATACGACAAACTCGCAGTCCGCTATACCGCCACTGTCTGCATCGCCGCCATCAACCTGTGGCTCCGCACCCCGCGCTTATGAAACACGACCTAGCCCATAAGAGACATGCTCTAATACTGCAGCCGCAGTTTGTGATGTCTTCGAGCGTAATGGCATAGGCGTGCTCGGGCCTGGTGAACGCGCCGCCATAACGACCAACGCCAGATGTGTGCGGGCGAATGACGGACCGGATGGACGATACGGTTGAAAAGTCGTCGTATCTCGTTGACAGAGAACGAAATCAGAGGCCGATGCCGGCCCTCGGGTAGTGAGCTCGGGGCGGCGGCACCCGGTTCGGAACCGGCTGTGCAGCCCCCTTTTCCATGCCGTGGCGCAGGATCGTCAGGAAGGCGGCCGCGGCCATCGACAAGGTGATGTGCCGGTACCAGGCGGAATAGCCACGCACCTGATAGTGATCGAGGCCGGTCTCGTTCTTCGCGGTCTGGAAGCATTCCTCGATCGCCCACCGGCTGCCGGCGACTCGAACGAGTTCGGCGAGCGAGGTGTCGGCTGGCCCGTAGCAGATGTAGTAGGCGATCTGCTCCGGGTCGGTGATCGACCGGCGGGCCAGCAGCCAATGACCCCGGCCCCGTTCACGCAACGGTCGGATGTCGACTGCGGCCCAGTGGTAAACGCGGGGTCCGTGGGCACCGTCGCCGCAACTCATGGCGTGCCAAGCTGATTCGTCGAGCTCAGCGATCACGGTGTGGGCGCGGCGGCGCTGCAGTCGCATCGTGACCACCATCTGCGATTTCGGTACCGCCAGCACGTGCGCCACCCCGCGCGATTCGAGCCACATCCGCAGGCGGCCGACCTGCCCGTAGGCCTCGTCGGCGGTGACCCATCCGAACGGGATATCGGCATCGATCGCTCGTTCGATCATTGACTGTGCCAGTTCGGGTTTCGTCGCGAATGTCACCTCGTCGTCGATACCTGCGTCCCGGCACCGCTGCCGGTCGTCGGTCCAGGCCTTCGGCAGATACAGCTCTCGGTCGATCAACGCCCGGCCCGTCGGCGACGCGTACGCCAGGAACACGCCGATCTGGGAATTCTCGATCCGCCCCGCGGTACCGGAGTACTGCCGGGCCACCCCGGCCGACGTGCTGCCCTTCTTCAGGAAACCCGTCTCGTCGACGATCAACACCCCGGCGTCGGCGTCGCCGATCGTCTCGACCACGATCTCGCGCACGTCATCACGCAGGCCGTCGCAGTCCCAGGCATAGAAGTTCAGCAGCCGCTGCATCCCGTCCGGGGTGGCCTCACCGGCCGCCTCGGCCAGCGTCCAACCGTTCTTGCGTTCGAGCTCACCGAGCAACCCACGGATATAGGCCACCATCCGCCGCCGCGACTCCACCCGGGAGAACCGCGGTGCGAACCGGCCACAGAACGCTGCGAACCCCGACGACCACTGCTGCACCTCCACCTGCACCACACAAGATCAACTACCAGACCGGATACCGGATTACAAACTGCGGCTGCAGTACTAACTGAACGGTATTGCGGCTAGGCCGCTGGTGGCCCAGTGGGTGTGTAGAGGCGATTAATGGTGAGGGCGGCAGCGAGTAGGCGGGAGTTGCTTGGTTCGCCGGGGTCGATTCCGGTGAGGTCGCCGACCCTGCGCAGCCGGTAGCTGAGGGTATTGGGATGGACGTGCAGATGTGCGGAGGCGCTTTTGCGGTCGGCTCCGAAACGCAGGTGCGCTTCGAGTGCTTCGAGCAGATGCGGTGCCCCCAGCAGCGGCACGATACGGGCCGCGAGCCGGTCGCGGGCCGCACCGGGCCGGGTGAGCTGGTACTCGAGCAGCAGGTCATCGAGGCAATACGCGCCGGGGGGTCGGCCCAGGGTGCGTGCGAGGGTGGCGAGTTCGGTGACCTCAGCCGCGGCGTCGGGTAGCTGCGTGCGCGGCACCGCGACCGATTCGGCGAGATAGATTACCGCACTGAGCTTCTCGGTGAGTATTGAGCTCAGGGAGTCGGTGCGCAGCCCATGCCCGGGGTCGGTGTGCACCGGGATCAGCGCGACTCCGGTGGAGCCGTCGAAGGAGACCAGCGCGGTGCCGTTGCTGAGTGTGTCCAGGGTGTGGTGCAGAATTCGGATCCGTCGCCGTGCCAGCAGGTCTGCGGTCGCGGTGCTCGGGTCTTCGGGTCGGGCGTGGATGGCCAGCACGGTGTAGGAGTCGGTCAGCGGGGTGTCGGCGCGGGCGGCGAGCGCTTCGACGGGTCGCCCGCGTAGCAGGGCCGAGCACAGTTCGCGGCGGGCTTCTCGGTCGGCGTTGTGGATGGACTGGCCGACCTCGGTGTAAGTCTCGGTCACGGTGATGGTGATGTTCTTGAGCAGGTCGAGCAGCCCGGATCCGATCGCCACCAGTTGGTCGATCTCCTCGGGTGCGGCGAGGGTGGCGGCCTCGGCGAGCACCGACTGGGCCGAGTTGTGGATGGCTTCGATCAGGCTCGCCAAGGGGAACCGGTCCTCGGCGTGACGTTCGGCGACCGGGGCCACGAAGTCGGCGACTTCGGCGCGGGTCAGGGCGCGGCCCTCGCTGATGGCTTGCAGGACCGCTCGTCCGCAGGCGTAGATGGAGGGCAGTACCTCGGGGCGGAAATGTCCGTCGGGTAGATCCGCCGCTGGTGGTGTGGCCCCCAGTCCATCGGCGAGTATCCGTTCAGCTATCTGCGGCCATCGGGGCAGCAGACGAGTGAGCAGCAGGGTGTCGGTGGCGAACGGCGGTGGAGCGGAGGACATGCAGAGATTGTGGCCCGCGACATCGAAAAGGGACACCCCGGCGAACGATCAGCGAGATGGTTTGTCTCCATCGACAAGAACCGCTTGCAGTAGTTCGTTCGTGCGTGCAGTGACGGCATCGGCCACCCGGTACAAACTCGCTGTACCGCCAAAGCGCAGCGGCTTTGATCACGCAACAGCCGCACTATGCGCCGAGCCACATGACCTGGTGTGGCGCTGCGAGGAGTAGATGGGAAGTACACATAAATGCTTGCAACGAGGCGACACTTGCGCTGGACGGTCTGCGCCGCGATCATTTCGTGCGTAGCGCTGGCGCAGAGTCCCGGAGTGGGAACCGCCGATACGGCGCCCTCGGCAGAAGCCGAGCTGGCGGCCTTCGCCGACACCCTCTCCGAGGGTCTTGCCCCGGCCCCCGACGGCCGCCAACCCAAGGCGATTGTCGATTCGGGCAGCGGATCGAGCAGTGGCTCCGGTAGCGGCTCGGGGTGGGGCAGCAGCACCGCTGCGGCCCCCGTCGGGCAGGGCCCGGAGCTGAGCGCGCCGCTGGCGGCCTTCGCCCACGGGCTGCTCAACCCCGATGTCGCCCCGGCCGGGGCCAACAAGTGGGACTGCAAACCCAGTCCTGAGCATCCGCGACCGGTAGTGCTGCTGCACGGCACCTGGCTCAACGCCTTCGACACCTTCTCTTTCCTGTCCCCGCAACTGGCCAGGGCCGGTTACTGCGTCTACGCGCTGAACTTCGGCAAGTCCGGTCTCGTGCAGGGCGGTGGAGTCGGGGCGATGCTGCCCGGCCGCTACGGTGTCGGGCCGATGGAGGAGTCCTCACTACAGGTCGCCGAATTCGTCGACCGTGTACGCACCGCGACCGGGGTGGACAAGGTCGACATCGTCGGGCACTCCCAGGGCGGCACCGTGGCCAACCACTACCTGAAATTCAACGGCGGCGCCGAAAGGGTCTCCAAACTCGTCACCTTCGGCGCCACCCACCACGGCACCACGCTGATGGGCATCGCCACCCTTGGCCGGACCATCAACAACCTCGGGGTCAACATCCTCGGGTTCGTCGAACCTATCGCGGGCATGTCGAATATCCAGCAGGCCGTCGGCTCGCCGTTCTACGCCACCCTCAATGCGGGCGGCGACACGGTGCCCGGGGTCGACTACACCGCGGTGGCCTCGCGCTGGGACGAGGTCACCAACCCCTACGACTGGGCATTCCTGCGCGCCGGCACCGGAGCCACCGTGCAGAACATCACCTTGCAAGAAGGGTGTGAACAGGACCTGTCCGACCACCTCACCATGATGTACTCGCCGCGCTCGGCGAGCATCGCTCTGAACGCCCTGGACCCGGCCGCCGCGACAGCGCCGGTGTGCACCTTCAACCCGTGGCTGATCGGCGGTGGCGGCAAACTATGACCACCAGCGTGACCGCGGGTTTGTGCGCGGCCGCACAGACCGAGAACATCGTGCGGCAACTGCTCGAGCGGATCCGCCGTCACAGCGGGCCGGGGGATCCGCTCCGCGAGGAGATCAACGCCGTCGTGGCCGGATGCCTGGACCTGGTGGCCGGCGAGGCGATGGCCCCGAGCGCCAGGATGGAACGCATCCACCGCGCCGCAGCGCGGTGGGCCGGAGTCGGGGTGCCAATCGAGACCGTGCACCGGCTCGTGCGCGAAGGCTTCCGACTCCACCTGGACACCCACCTCGACGATCGCCAATCACCGCCGCTGCGGCGCAATCAGATCGATCAGCTGATAGGGGCACAGAACGCGGTGAACGCGACCATGGCCAGAGCGTATCTGGAAGTTGCGCCAAGCACCGGCCCCGCACAGCAGCGGGAAGTGGCGCGTGCTCTGTTCGGTGGCCGCCATCCTGACCGGGTATCGCTGGAACACGGTGTGCCCCTCACACAGTGCTATACCGTCCTGGCGGTCGCGGCCACCGACGCGCGCGGTGCCCGGGCGATGGGCGCGTTTGCAGGAGTTGCCCGCGAGACAGTGCGGTTATCAAGTGCCGGCCTTGCTCAGCGAGTTCGGTGGCACAATCTTGGTCCCGGGCACGATCGCGGACGCCGAGGAGGGGCTGTGCACGTTCCTGACTCGGGTGCCACTGACCGCGTCGGTGGTCCGGGCCGACCCCCGCGGCGATACCCGCCGTCGCGGAGACCTCGCACGACCTGCTCGATGTGGCTCGCTGGGTTTATGGCAGCCCCGGGCTCTACCCGTTCGAGGATCTGGCCCTGGAATACCAGCTCACCCGGCCGGGCCCGACCCGTGACAGCCTGGCCGCCCTGCTGGACCCGAGCCCGAGCACCCGGAACTCTTGCAGACTCTGCGTGTACACATCAGCACCGATCTCAATCGTCGACTCAGCGCGCGGGCCATGTGCGTCCACGCGAACACCGTGGACTACCGGCTACGCCGGATCGGCACGCTGACCGGGCTGAACTGCACTCGTGCGACCGGGGTGTGGCGCTTGCGTGCGGCCCTGATCGCACGCAACTCTCCACCCCAGTCCTCGATGGCGCAGTGTTCGAACCACAACGCGCTGCGAGCAGCGATAACACTGCCCTCCGGAGTTGAGGCCCCCAGTGCCCGGCCAATGCCGACGTCGAGCCTGCCCCGCGGGTGCAAACGAAACGATCGAATTATGTTGAAAGACAATTTTTTCTCACCACCAGTTCTTGCTAGGTTTGGGGTGTGCATACGGTCGATCGGCCGACTATCCCCTTTGCTGTATCGGTACCCCGACATATGGGCGCGCGAAAGGACCACCAGGATGAGCTCGCCCAGCGTTTCCGATGCTGCGCCCCCGACGCTCACCGACCATCCCGCCGCCCGAGCGACCCGCCCGGAAAACGACGAGTTCTACTGCCCACCCCCCGATCTTGCGGCCCGACCGCCGGGCGCGATCCTGCGCACACGCGTCACCGAGATCGCCTTGTTCGGTGTCATCGCTCAGCGGTTCCCTGCCTGGCAACTGCTCTACCGCACCAGCGATCTGCACGGGACCCCCGAAGTCGCCGTCACCACGGTGCTGCTACCGGCCGACGCCGAGGCCATAGCCCGCCCGCTGGTGTCGTTTCAATGCGCGATCGACGGTGTCGGGTCGAACTGCTTCCCCTCCTACGCCCTACGCCGGGGCGCGCGAGCGCTTGGCGCGATTCCGCAACTGGAACTACCGGTCATCGCCGAAGCCCTGGCCCGAGGCTGGGCGGTCTCGATCCCCGATCACGGAGGCATGGGCGGGCATTTCGGGGTCGCGCGCGAACCCGGCTATCGCGCCCTCGACGCCGCCCGCGCGGCACTGGCCTTCGAACCACTGGGCTTGACACCCACCACCGAGGTCGGCCTGTGGGGCTATTCCGGCGGAGGGCTGGCGACCGCGTGGGCGGCAGAAGTCGCCGCACACTATGCTCCCGACCTCAATATCGTCGGCGCGGTCGCGGGCTCGCCCGTCGGTGATCCCGGGGCCACCTTCGTCCGGCTCAACGGCTCACTGCTGTCCGGGTTCTCCACGGTCTGTGTCGCGGCATTGCAGCGCGCCTACCCAGAACTCGAGCAACTACTGGCCAAGCACGCCAAACCCGAATTCCATACCCTCCTCGCCGACGCCGCCTCACGCACCACATTGGCACTGTTGTCACGATTTGCGGGCAAAAACCTGGACCGCTACAGCGAGTCCAGCTTCGCCGACCTGCTGAACCTGCCCGAGATGCGCGCCATCCTCGACGACATCCGTCCCGGGCTGCACGCGCCCTCGATGCCGGTCCTGGTCATTCAAGGTGTCAACGACGAACTGATCGCCGTCCAGGACGTGGACCGCCACGTCGAGCGATACCGGCGCGCCGGCGCACACGTGCGCTACGTCCGCGATCGTCTGAGTACGCACCTCGCCCTGCTCTACCTCGGCACCCCGATGACGATGGCTTGGCTGGCCGATCGATTCGGGGGTAACCCTCTGCCGCCCAGCACCACCACGACGGTGTGGTCGCTCACCTGGCGCGGATGCGATGTCGCGGCCCACCTACGATTCGCCGCAGTGTTCGTCCGGATGCTGTGCAGCAGGACTATCTCCCAACGTCACAAATAGGAAGGCACACTCCCGGCGGGTTCACGGACTCGTTTTGGTGGGCACGGGCTTCTCACAGCACCAGCATTATCCCGGGATAACGGCTTGCTATGAACCATCCCGGGTTTCATGCACACACTGTCATTTGTGTGCGACCGGTTGATCGGCACGGTGTTCAGCGTAGTACCTGGCTTCGTACTCGGCCGGTGGGATCCGCCCGAGGCGATGCATAAGCCGGCCGGTGTTGTACCAGTGCACCCACGCAAAGGCAGCCTCCTCGACGTCACTGATGGTGCGCAACGGGCCCTCGCGGAACGGGGAATCGTCGGCGATGCACTCGGTCTTGTAGAGCCCGATCGTCGTCTCTGCGAGAGCATCATCGTAGGCATCGGCCACCGAACCTATCGACGGCCGAATCCCTTGCAGGAAGGGTAAGTCCCCTGGGGTGGTGTGAAACCGGGCTCCCGAATCGGGACCGTGTCGGTCCTGAACGTAGAAGGGCCACCGCGTGAAGCTGTGTGGGTAACGACCAAGAAACTCACACGAGAAAGACACCGCGATGGCCCTGGACCAGTCTGCCCTACTCGAGCTCACCGAGTCGCTACGCACCGCCGACGGCGGCGACATCATGCGCACCCTGCTCGCCACGATTCTGCAAGCGTTGGTCGACGCCGAGGCGACCGCCCATATCGGTGCCGGACGCTACGAACGGACCGACACCCGCACCACCAGCAGAAACGGTACCCGCGACAAGACTGTCTCGACCACCAGCGGCGACGTGACGGTGAAGATTCCCAAGCTTCGGCACGGCTCGTTCTTCCCGTCGCTGCTGCACCCACGCCGTCGCATCGACCAGGCCCTGCATGCGGTGATCATGGAGGCCTACGTGCACGGCGTCTCGACCCGCAAAGTCGACGACCTGGTCGTCGCACTGGGTGCCGACACCGGAATCTCCAAGTCCGAGGTATCACGGATCTGCGGGGACCTGGACGACGAGGTCCGCTCGTTCAACACTCGTGAACTCGATGTCCACGCCTACCCGTACGTGTTTCTCGATGCCACCTACTGCAAGGCCCGCGTCGGTGGGGACAACCGCGGCAAGGGCGCGAAGGTCGTGTCCCAAGCGGTGGTCATCGCCACCGGTGTCGCCGCCGACGGCCGGCGGGAGGTCCTCGGCTGCGCGGTCGGCGACAGCGAGACCGAGGTGTTCTGGGCCGAATTCCTGCGGAGCCTGCGCGAACGTGGTCTGCACGGGGTGCAGTTGGTGATCTCCGACCACCACCGCGGTCTGATGAACGCGATCGACAAGGTGTTGGTGGGGGCGGCGTGGCAGCGGTGCCGGGTGCATTTCCTGCGCAACGTCGCCGCCCGGATCCCCAAAGGCCAGTTCGAGATGGTCGCCGCGGCGATACGCACCATCTTCTCCCAGCCCACCGGGATGCTGGTGCGCGACCACGTGGACACCGTCGCCAGCACCTTGGAGTCGCAATTCCCGACGGTGGCAGCGATGCTGATCGAGTGCAAGGAACAGATCACTGCGTTCGCCGACTTCCCCGAGGCGCACTGGAAGAAAATCTGGAGCACCAATCCGATCGAGCGGCTCAATCGGGAAATCAAGCGCAGAACCGACGTAGTCGGGATCTTCCCGAACCCCACCGCACTGTTGCGGCTGGCCACCTGTGTGCTCATCGAAGCACACGAGGAATGGCAGGTCAGTGATCGTCGCTACCTGTCGGAAGAGTCGATGACATTGCTGTCCCCGCCGGCACCGACCGTCCTCGACGCAGTCCGACCCGCCCGTCCCGGAGAGGTGGTGGACGAGCAGACGCCCCTTACGGCATAATCAACACAGCCTCACAGCGCAACGCGCACAACGGTTTACACCACTTCACGGGGCTCAATCTGCAGGAACAGGGTTTCCCCGAACCAAAAAGCCGTATACTGCGAGCCCGCATCTGAGTGGTGAATAGTTCTCTCGCGCAACGGATTGCCGTGCATCGAGTGCAGCATGCAGGCCTGATTCACTGCCCGCTGCACAAACGCGGTCTCCTTCGACGTCGACACCTCCCAACCGACGATCGTGCCGGCGAACGCATCGATCACGAACGCCGTGTACGCGAAGCACGGCACCATCCGCACGTAGACATCCCACGCCGGTCAGCTGTCAAGCGGCGGCCGGATTCGGGCCGTCGTGAGCCTGGGGCCAGGCGGCCCGGTCGTCCCATGCCTCGCCGTGCTGCAGGCACCACCACAGGCGCCCGAGGAGCTTGTTGGCGAGGTTGCGCAGCGCGGCGTTGTGGTGGTCCCCGGCGGCTCGGCGTTTGTCGTAGTGGGCGCGGGCGCCGGCGGACTTGGTAAGCATCGCGAACGCCCACCAGTGGCAGGCGTCGCAGAGCAGCTTGTTGCGGACCTTGCGGGCCTTGACGTAGTGCGAGCGTCCGGAGGCGCGGGTGATCGGCGCCGTGCCTGCGAACGCCCGCAGCCCGGCTGGTGTGACGAATCGGGTTTGGTCGTCGCCGATTTCGGCGAGAACCCGGGCGGCGAGAATTGGCCCGAGTGCCGGGACCGAGCGCAGGATCGGTGCCTGCGGGTGCGTGTCGAAGACGCGGCCCAGTTCCTTCTCGAGGTCGTCGACGGCCCGGTGCATCGAGTCGACGATGCCGAGCAGCCCGGCGACCGCATGGCCGAGGGAGGCCTCGACCTGCGGCGGCTGCCGCAGCGTCGGGGCCCTCAGGTCGGTGAGAATCTGCTCGACCAGGCCGGGGTCGTTGCGGCGGCCGCAGCGGCGCAGCAGGGACTCCAGTCGGTGCCGGGTCAGTTTCTGCCCCGCCTCGGGGGTGGGCGCCGCCGTCAGCACCGTCAGCGCGGCACGGTGCTTCAGGTTCGGGAATGCTTGCAGCGCAGCAGGGTAGAACTTGAGCAGTACCGACCGGAGGCGGCTGATGGTTTGGTGCAGCGCCCAGATCGCCTCCTGATGCTGACGGGCCAGGGCCTTGACCGCCCGCCCGTGTTCGCTCACCGCCGGGAGCACCCGGTGCACGTCCGGGTCGGTGCGCAGGACGTTCGCCAGGACCGCGGCGTCGCCGGGATCGGACTTGCCGCCGGCCTGCCCGTGGCGTTCGCGGTAGCGGGCCACCGCACGCGGGTTGATCGGGTAGATGGTGAACCCGGCCTCGGCGAGGGCGACGACGAGCAGATTCTTGTCGGTCTCGATGGCGACCGGGGTGCCTTCGGGGGTGCCTCCGTGCTCGGCGATCATGCGCAGTAGGTCGTTGAAACCAGTTGCGCCGGTGTCGATTCGTGCTCGTGCGACGATGTGTCCGGTGTCGTCGGCGAGCGCAACGTCGTGGTGGGATTCGGCCCAGTCGATCCCGCAGTTGATCCCCATGTGCGGCCCCTTTCGTTTCGGCGTTCCCTTGCGGAGCTCCAGGTGGTGCGGCGACCTAATGGACAGCGCTCGCGGCGCGGCATCTCACAAGCCGATCACGTTCCCGGGGGCGACTGGCAGGGCCACCACCGTCTACCTTTCAGACCTCTCACGCAGTCCGTGTCGTCAACAGCAGTGGTCACCTTCCAGCAGCTCACTGCTACAGCCTGCGCCCGGATCGGTGAAATCTCAGTGACCACCTGCCTGTCGCTTCCTCGTGTCGGATCGGGGTCCGACCCTCCCATTACGTGAAGTCGGCGACATAGAGCGCGTCGGGCCGCTCGACCCGGAAGTTCCGGTCGACCAGATCCGGTGGCCGCGGCGCCGACGGCTCCGAGATCGTGGTGCGGACCTTGGAGCGAGCGGCGCGGACCCAACTTCGGATTCGGGTGGCCGCGCGTGGCGCGCTGTCGTCGGGTGCTCGACTCCGGCCTGCTTCGACCTCTGGGGTGGTAGGACCGGCCGGCGCAACTGTGTCTTCGACGGTGGTGGCTCCTGGTTGTTCCGACCGCGGCTGCAGAGATTCGAGGCGCTGCGGTGGGGATGGAGCCACCTCTGGTGTCCACGACGGCACAGAAGGCCGCCACCATGAAGGTGGAGTCCACTGCGGCGGCGTCGACGTAGGAGGTCGAGGGGGCGGCCGCGAGAGGGTGAGAGTCGGGGCCCGCGGAATGACGACTTCGCCACCCGTTCCACCGGAACCGCGCTTCGAACCGGATCCATCACCTCCCGACGTCCCTCCTTCGGTACCGGACTCGGTCTCTCCTCGGTCGGGCCCCGAACAGGTCGAACACGCGTCGACTCCGGGCTTCCTCTGTGCTGCTGCGTGCATTGTGGACATCCCACCAACGAGAACCACTGCAAGGCAAAGCGTGAACAAGGCGCTGTATCGGCGTGACGGTGTCATCATGGTGGGGACTGCTGCACGGATAGGTGACATCTGATCTGTGGTGCCGCAAGGCACTGCTGGAAGGATGTGCCCTGTGCCGAAGCCGTATCCCAAAGAGTTCCGTGACGACGTCGTCCGTGTTGCCCGTGGCAGTGAGCCCGGTCAGCAACTGAAGCAGATCGCCGCCGATTTCGGGATCAGCGAGTCCTGCCTGGCGAACTGGATGAAGGCCGCCGACGTCGAGGACGGCGTCAAGCCCGGAACCACCGCCAGTGAGAACGCCGAGCTGCGCGAAGCCCGGAAACGGATCCGGCTGCTCGAACAGGAGAACGAGGTCCTGCGTCGCGCCGCGGCATATCTGTCGCAGGCGAACCTGCCGGGAAAATGATGTACCCGCTCGTCCGTGAGTTGGCCGTTGACGGCATCCCCGTCGCGGTGACGTGCCGGGTCCTCAAAATCGCGCGCCAGCCCTACTACCGGTGGCTCGCCACACCGGTGACCGCTGCCGAACTCGACGAGGCCTACCGGGCCAACGCCCTGTTCGACGCCCACCGCGACGACCCCGAATTCGGGTACCGGTTCCTCGTCGACGAGGCCGCCGACGCCGGCCAGACGATGGCGCAGCGCACCGGGTGGCGGATCTGCTCAGCCAACAAGTGGTGGAGCTCGTTCGGCAAGAAACGCGGCACCAAACACGTCCGTTCCGGGCCGCCGGTCCACGACGACCTCGTCGCCCGCAACTTCACCGCCGATAAGCGGAATCGATTGTGGCTCACAGATATCACCGAGCATCACACCGGTGAGGGCAAGCTCTACCTGTGCGCGATCAAGGACGTGCACTCGAACCGGATCGTCGGCTACTCCATCGACTCGAGAATGGAAGCCCGACTCGCGGTCGACGCCCTCGACTCCGCCGTCCCCCGCCGGGCCGCGGCCGGAGATCAGGTCGCCGGCTGCATCGTCCACAGCGACCGCGGATCGCAATTCCGGTCCAGGAAATTCGTCCACGCTCTCGGCCGGCACGCGATGGTCGGATCGATGGGCCGAGTCGGCGCCTGCGGCGACAACGCCGCCATGGAATCGTTCTTCTCACTGCTGCAGAAGAACGTCCTCGACCGCCAGCCCTGGGCGATCCGGAACGAGCTCCGGATCGCGATCATCACCTGGATCGAACGGACCTACCACCGCCGCCGACACCAAGCCAGGCTCGGCAGATTGACCCCTGTCGAATACGAGACCATCATGACCACACCAGCCACTCAGGCTGCGTGACCGAACCTGTCACCTGATCGTGCAGCAGTCCCGTGCCCTCCGTGCGTGACATCCACTTTCGCGTCGCTTTACGGGCAACTCGCGAGTAGAGCACTACGCGAATCGGCGAACACGGTGGCGCACGCGGTGGCCTGCGGGTCCCCACCGATGTTTCGATCGCTGCCGCACCGCCGTTCGACGCCCTGCTGGTCTGGCACTGCAACCGGTCTCGCTCGTCGACCACGAACCGGCGTGCCGGGTCGCGCGACAGATGGACTACCGGTGGCAGGAATCCCCGGAACTCGACAGACCGGGACCGGCCGACCTCTGGCCGCAATGCAAAAATCCACCCCCACCGGCCCGGACGTGGCTGACAGAATGAAGCAGCCGGTCGTTCCGACCGGTATCGCTCGCCGGAAGGACATTCACGATGGCGCATGTCAACCTCGGTAAGCAGCACCCGGCCGCCTACAAGAGCGTATTGGCCCTGAACGAGGAGGTCGAGGAGGCCGTCGCGCGAGCCGGACTCGATGCGAAGCTGGCCGAACTGGTGAAGGTCCGGACGTCGCAGCTCACCGGATGCGCGTTCTGTCTGCGCATGCACACACGCGACGCGCTCGACAAGGGCGAGACCACCGATCGTCTCGCGGTCCTTGCCGCATGGTGGGAGTCGCAGTACTTCACCGAACATGAGCGGGCCGCGCTCGCCGAAGACGTCACTCACCACATGGAACCCGCTGGTCACGAGTGGGACAACGGATCACTGAGCGACGAGCAGGTCTCCGCGATCACGTGGCTCACGATCGTCATGAACGCGTGGAACCGCATCGCCGTCCGAAGCCACTACCCCGTCGCTCCGTGACCTGCGCCGGACACCACCTCCGACCGGAAGATCTCCCGCGTCAGAAGTCGGTGAGGTCCGGGAAGAACAACACCTGCCCGACGGTGATCTTGTTCGGATCGGCGATGTGATCGGCAGCCGCAACGATCGGGAACATCTCCGCGTTCCCGTAGTGGTGTTGCGCCAAGACCCGCAGGGTATCGCCGGCGACGGCGGTGTGCCGGAGATTGAGTCCCGGACGGATCAGCACGCGTCCGACCTCGACGTGGTCGGGGTCGGCGATGGTTCGGGAACGAAATGATCGGATGCAACTGCGCCTCGCCGTACCAGCGACGTGCCCGTTCCGAGAGCGTCTCCCCTGCGACCACGGTGTGCCCGACGTCCCCGAGTTCGGGAATGAGAAGCGATCGACCTACCCGGACAACGTTCGGATCGCCGATGTGGTTGGCCGCTGCGAGTACCGGAAAGAAAGTCCCGTCATCGTAGAAGTGCTGAGCCAGCCCCGACAGTGTTTCGCCGGACGCGACGGTGTGCCGGCGGGTGATATACGGGATGAGCAGTTCCTGACCCACACTGATCGTGTTCGGGTCGGCGATGCCGTTGGGGACAGCGATGACGGGGAAAAGAGTTGCGTCGCCGTAGAACCTCTGAGCCAGCTTCGACAGGTATCGCCTGCGGCAACTTCGTATTTCGTAACCATGGCCGTGCCCCGGGTGGTGTGGACGTCGGCGATTCGGATCGAGCCGCCGATGACCATGCTGCTCACCATCAGGAGCAGGTACACGCGTAGCGCGCTACCCGAAATCACTACCGAGGAGTCCCTTCGACTACGTCGGTGGCAGCAGTGGTCAGCAGAGAGGAGTGCGGCACCAAACCCGCACGAGTGAGCGCGCTCATCACGATGCTCTCGATGTGTCGCCACCGGCTCGGTCGGTAGGTGCGCTCGGGACGGAACGAACTATCGGTCATGGTCTGCCTTTACGACCGTCGCGCACCCCGGAAAGCGCGCGGAACGTGCTCGAAAAGGTTGGACACCGGCGTCCCACACGCCCCGGGCTCGCTGAGCCGGGGCGGCGTGGCCGACATGTCCGCATGTGGCCGGTCGGGCGGGCGACCCGTCAGTGCCGGCTGGTGGATTCGTCGGTGACGAGGCGGTACAGCACGTACACCGCGAACCACGCGATGAGCACCGACGCGATCACGAGCGCGATCTCGTAGAAGAGGACCATGTGCTCGATGCTACGACCCGCCGTGGCTACCTGCCTGTTATCACCGGAATTGTCCGCCGCGCCAGGTCGGCAGGTCGCGCGTTCCGAGTGCCACCTCGAGGGCCGCCTGTCCGGACAGTCGTGTCGAGTCCAGTACCGGTAACGGCGAGTCGGCCGGGGAGACCAACAGCGGGATCTCGGTGCACACCAGCGCAACCGCGTCGCATCCAGAGTCCGCGAGTCTGCCGATGAGGTCCACGAAGGACGTCCGGGTCTCGTCCCTGAAGACGCCGTGCACCAGTTGGTCGAAGATCGTCGCGTGTACCAGGTCCTGGTCGTCGTCGGTCGGGATGACGGCCTCGATCCCGCGTGCCACCAGTTCGCGAGGATACAGAGGGCCCTGCATGGTGAACCGCGTTCCCAGGATGCCGACGCGTCGGTGCCCGGCACGCTGCGCTGTGTCGGCCACGATGTCGATCAGGTGCAGCCCGGGAATTGCGAGTGGTTCGCCGGGTGCTTCGAGCGCGAGGTGTGCGGTGTTGTCCGGGCACACGAAGAAGTCGCAGCCGGCCCGGGCCAGTCGATCGACGCTGGTCGCCGGCACGGCGCGCACCGCTTCGTAGTCTCCGCGCTCCCACGCGGGCATGCAGCGCTCGAAGGAGATGCAGTCCATCGTCACGTCCGGATGTGCCGGGTGCCCGAGACGGTTGCTGTGCTGACAGACCTCACGCCAGCACAGCGAGGCACCTTCCCAGCTGTGGCCCAGGATTCCGACGTCTTTCACCCCTGCACCCTCTCTGTCCTGCACCTGTGGTCGCTCTCCGTGTGACGAGCGGGAGAGCGACCACGGCGGTGACGGATCAGGATCCGGACGACGATCCGGTCTCGATCAGCTGCGTGATGACGGCGACGAGAACATCCGCGAGGAACGTTGCTGCAGAGCCCATTCGATTACCTCTTCCTTCGGTGTACAGGTACGCGCGCTCGGGCGAGCGCAGACTGCCTAGCGCTGCAATGGCTTTCATTGCATCCGCCGGCTGGGGCAGACAGTAGACAATTCTTGCTCCGCGCACTCGGTGACCGGCGCCACAGCCGAGGGGCGCTCCTCCCTCGGCAACCTTCCCGGCCCCGATCCGAGGGGTGCACAGTTTTCGATCCGCGCGCGTGTCTGATCGTCATAAGTGGGGATTATGACGATCAGTACGCACACTCGATCACGGATGAGATCAAGTTGTTTCTACTGCGCTCTTCGTTACGAAAAGCCACATCGTGTGGTTTTTACCCAGTTCACAGAGTTACATATCGTTTCGTTTTATCACAGTCCCACTGCTTAATTACGTAACTAAATGCGGTACGATACCTGCGACCCGGGATTTCGACGCGCCACGACGAGGACCTCCATGACCGACGCACACTCCCCCACTCCCGAAGCGACCACCGACGAGGAGGACTCGAGCAAACCCCGGGTGGGACGCCCTCGGAAGTACGCCACGGCAGCCGACCGTGTGCGCGCCTATCGCGAACGCGAACGCGCCAAGAAAGAAGCCGCCGGCACGGCCCCGGCGGTCGTCGAGAGCCCGGACGATGCGGTCTCCGCGCTCACGGCCGCCACCACTGCCCTACGCGCCCTCGCAACCAACAGCGTCGAGCAGTACTCGGCGATCGCCGAACGGATCACCACCGCGGTCGACAAGCTCACCGACGCCGAGGCTCTCGAGGCGCAGATGACGCGGTCCGCCGCCGAACTCGCGAAGGTCAAAGCCGACGCCGACGCGAAGATCGTCCGTCTACGCGAACAACTCGCCCAGGCACTCGAGGACCGCGACAACGCCGACGCGGCAGTGGCCGCCGTCGACGCCGAACTCGCCGACGCTCGTACCGCACACACCGAACAGGTGCGCCGACTCGACGAGGCGCATCGCGCCGAGTTGACGCGCCTCAAGGACGAGCACGCCGCAACACTGCAGCGGTGGAAGGACGAGTTCGAGGCCGCGACCGCCGAGCACACAGGGGTAGTCGGCGACCTGCGTGCGACGATCGTTCAGCAGGACGAATCCCTCACCGCGCAGCGACGCGAACTCGACGAGGCAGCAGCCCAGCGTGAGCGCGCGACCGTCGAGGTCACCGACCTGCGAGCCGAGATCGCGCGCCTGCAGACCGCACTCGACCGGGAGGTCTCTACCCGCGAGCGCCTCGACACCGAGCTCACCACCGAGCGCGACCGCACCTCCGAGCTACGGAGCCGACTCGAGGAATCGCGCATCACCGCCGCGACGGCCCAGGCAGCCGAGACCGCGGCACGAGCACGCGGCGACGAACTGCGGGCCGAACTGTCGGCACTGCGCGACGAGATCACCGCCTTGCGCGACGAGACGAAGACGCTTCAGACTGAAAATCTGACGCTGAGAACCGAATCGACCTCTCTCCGCGCCGAACTGGATGCAGTGGGGGCCGCCGGGACGAGCTGAGCCGGTCGCCCGATCATCGAGAGGTTCGATGCCGATCTCCGCCGGCGGGGGCGAGCGTCAACCGAGCTGTTCGAACAACGACACGATGATGCCGTCCGGTCCCCGCACGTACGCCATTCGCACGCTGTTCTCGTATTCACCGATACCCCCGACGAGCCCGTAACCCTGCTCTGCTACAGCGTCGACGGCAACTTGGGGGTCGCCGACCTCGAACGACACATTGCGGATCCCGAGCTCGTTCGGCATCGCCGTCGGCGAACCGGGGAGGTGGTCGGGCGCGATGAAGCGCGAAAGCTCGAGCCGGGTCCCTCCGTCCGGGGGTCGGAGCATCACGATCTCGCAGTGCGTGCCGGGGAGTCCGCAGACGGTCGCAGGAAAGTCGCCCTGCACAGAGCCGGTGCCTTCGACCTCGAAGCCGAGGCCGGCGAAGAACGCCGTCGCAACGTCGAGGTCGGAGACGGTGAGGCCGACATGGTCGAAACGTCGTACGTGTGCCATGGGATCCATCCTTCGATGTTGTCTCGTCCGTTTACTGCTGGGACGGAGCCGGTGCTCGGATCTCGGCATTCCGCGGACTCGGTGGGATATCGGATCGTTCCCCACCACCGCATCGATGAGCTACGACGCGCCCCTCTGATCCGAGCAGCCCTGACAAGCATCAGCAGGCACAGCGCGATGCCCCATCCGATCTCCGACAGCATCACACCCGCACCACCGCCCCGTCATATCACACACCTGCTCATCCACATTCAGAGCAGTAGAGCCCGAATTGTTTCTGTGAGAAGTTCAATTCTTCCACTGCGACAGGGCATTTCGTTGTTACGACGCGCTGGTTATCTCCGCCGGTTCGGTGCATCCAGGCTTACCGGTAGCTACGGTCAAGGCCACGAACTCGGGGTGGATGTCTTCGTCGAAGGTCAAGGCACTCCGCTCGGAGCGACAGACCGGCCGACCCCGCGGCCACCGCTTCGGACTTCGGCGCACCCACCCGCACGGGTGCCGCGCCGCAGACCGGCTCGATCGACTGCGTTCGGTTCCCGAGCAGACTGAACAGTCATGTCAAGGTCCTTACCTCTGACTGTGGAAGGCGTCCGGGTAGAGCCGCTCCGCGATGGTTTCGACCGCCTCGACGTTGCCGATGGTGCCGGGATAGAAGTCGCTCTGTGGGACGCCGATGAGCAGACCGTCCCGAACCGCTGTGACGTTCGGGAATGTGGCGCGCAAGTATTCGAGCACGTGCTGTTCCTGCTTGTCGCTGGTGGTGCCGAACACAATGGCGTCGGGGTTGCGGCTGATGATCTCTTCAGGGTTGATCTCGGCCGAGAAGAAGTCCGCGAACTCCGGGGCGTCCGGGTCGAAGACGTTCTCGCCGCCGGCGGTGCGGATGATGTCGTACTCGATGCCCGCACCGATCGCACCGAGAACGTTCCCCTCGACCCAGACCTGGGCCACGGTCACAGGCTCTTCTCCTCTGATCGACTCTTCGACGGCCTCGAGGCGGTTCTGCGCGCCCTCGGCGAGCGCATCGGCCGCGTCGGCAACTCCGAGGATCTGCCCGAGGTTGGCGATGTCGATGAACAGGTCGGTGACTTGTGCGCTGGAGCGACGGTCCGCGCATCCGCCGGTGGCAACGTAGGCCTGGGCGCCGTTTTCGGAGAGTTGTTCGATGCTGGCGTAGCCCTGCTCGGCGGTGAACTCGTACTCGGTGGGCGAGACCACCAGATCCGGTGAGACCGTCAGGAGGTCCTCACGAGCCGGAGGCGTGTCCGTGCTGAGCACAGGGACGTCGGCAGCACGACCGGCGACGTCGTCAGGGAGTTCTGAGGTGCTGACCTGGGCCTGGCCGACGAGCGTGTCCTGGGCTCCGAGGCGCAGCAGCAGATCGGTCTGGGACGGCATCATGCCGACGACCCGAGTGGGCGGTTGCTCGAAGGTGAGCTCGCGCCCGCAGTTGCTGAACGTCACCGTCTCGCGCGTGCCTTCGGAAATGCCACTGCCGGTGGATGTCACGCTCGTGCCGCAGGCAGTGAGCAGAAGTGATGCGAGGACGAGAAGACCGACACCAGCGGTCAGGCCTTTACTCGCTGGTCTCGGGTTGCTGGAAAGAGAGTTCATCGGATGGGGATTTCCTTTCTCAGGGTGATACCGGCTTCATCGGCGGTGCGTACGCGCTCGTCGAAGACGAAGTGCCGTTGTCCGGTACGCGGGTGGACGACCGAGGTGGACTCGACATGGAAGACCGAACGGATGAGGTCGACGTCGAGCACTTCGTCGGGGGCTCCGTAGGCGATGAGCCCTCCGTCTGCGAGCACACCGATCGCGTCGCAGTTGCGAGCCGCGAGGTTGAGGTCGTAGAGGGCGACAAGTACTGTGCGCTCGGTCGTGCGCACAAGGTCGAGCAGCTCGAGCTGATGGGCAATATCGAGGTGATTCGTCGGCTCGTCGAGAATGAGCACCGGCGTGTCCTGTGTGAGCGCCCGGGCAAACAGCACGCGCTGCCGCTCACCGCCGGACAGCTCCGAGAACGCTCGAGATGCGAGGTGACCGGCGCCGACCTGGGCAAGCGCGCCCAGCGCGAGCGCGATGTCCGAGTCCGAGTCACGTCCGAAGCCCGCCCCGTGCGGGATGCGTCCGAGGAGTACAAGATCGAGGACGGGGATCTCGAATTCTTCGCTGTGCCCCTGCGTCATCACCGCCACCCTCTGCGCGAGCTGGCGGCGGGTGAGGGCGGCCAGCGAGGCATTGTCGTAGCGCACCGTCCCTGCTGATGGGATGTCGATTCCGGAGAGGGCGCGCAGCAGAGTCGATTTCCCGCTGCCGTTCGGCCCGAGCAGGCCCAGAACCGTGCCGGAAGGGACCTCGAAGCTGATGTCGCGGAGGATGTCCCGGTCTCCTCGGCGCGCGCCCAGTTGGTCGACGGTGACTCTCATCGGCTCATACCCAGCCGGTCGGCGCGGTCGCGGCGCAACAACCACAGGAAGAACGGGGCGCCGACCAGTGCGGTGAGCACTCCGAGAGGGACCTCCGCAGGTGCGGCCAGCGTGCGTGCCAGCAGGTCGCAGGTCGTGAGGAACACCGCTCCCCCCAGGACTGCGACCGGCAGCATCTTGCGGTGATCGGAGCCGACGATGATGCGGGCCACGTGCGGCACGACCAGGCCCACGAACCCGATGCCGCCGGAGACTGCCACCACCGCGCCGGTCAGAAGCGCGGCGGCGATGAGGACCGTGGCGCGCAACCCGTTGACGTTGATGCCGAGTGAGGTGGCCGCGTCGTCGCCGACGAGCAACGCGTTGAGCGCACGCGCACGGGTCGCGGCGAAGATCGCAACCGCGATCAACGCGATCACCGGGAGGAGCAACTGTGGCATCGTCGCCGCCGAGACGGAGCCGAGCAGAAAAAACATGATGCTGTACACGTTCTGTGCATCGGTTGAGATCGTCAGGTAGCTGGTGACTGCGCTGAACAACGATCCGAGAGCAACCCCTGCCAAGATCAGCCGTTGTGGAGCGATTCGACCGCCCTTGCACGCCAGGAGGTACACCGCACCCGTCGCGATCCCCGCCCCGATGAACGCTGATGCCCCGATACCGAGCGAACCGATCCCGATGCCGAGCACGATGTACGACACGGCCCCGACGCCGGCACCCGCCGAGACTCCGAGGATGTACGGCTCGGCGAGCGCATTGTGCGCCACGGCCTGGATGAGCGCTCCCGCCAGCGCGAGCGACGCACCGGTCAATGCCGCGAGAACGGCACGCGGAAGCCGGAACTGCCACACTGCGTTGTCCTGCATCGTCGTCAGCGAGCCGTCCGTCATCCACGGCATACCCGGCACCAGATGTCCGACAAGGATCTTCACGGCGTCCATCGCAGGTACCGCGATCGTCCCCACGCTCACGGACAACACGAGCATCACCACTAGGAGCACCGACAACGACGGCACCAGGATCCGCACCGCCAGCGCGCCCCTTCGGCGGGGGACGTGCGCGGCAGCGGCTGTGTCATGACCGGCCGCAGCTGAGAGGGAAACGGGCGGCTGCGGCGTTGCCGCAGCCGTCGAAATATCCGGTGTCATGCGTGTCGTCCTTCGGAAGAGCGGGTGCGTCGGGTGGTGTGTGCAGCGAAGCTGAGAAGCACCGAACCCATCGAGTGCAGACTGTCGAGATGATTGGAGCCGTGACCGGCGTGCGGTGCTTCCCACACGAGTGCTTCTGCTCCCGCTTCTCGGAGAACTGAGGCCAACGCATAGCTGTCATCGGGATTCACGCGCGAGTCCTCGGCGAGCACGATCCCGAGGAATCGCGGCAGCCTGTGCTCCGGGTCGATCATCTTCGCGCGGTGCAGCGGTGATATCGCACGAAGTTCCTGCGTGCCTTCGGGACTGCTCGTATCACCGAACTCGTCGAGCCAGATTCGGCCGAGCGGGTGCTTCTCGAGGGAGAGCAGATCCAAAGGTGCTGCCGTGGTGGCGAAGCCCGTGCATATTCCGCGATGGTCGAGAGCGCAACTCGCCACCACGGTTCCGCCGTGAGAAGCACCGGCGAGCACGAGCAATTCGGGGTTCGTCAAGTCTGCGCCGGCCAGACCACGAGCAGCGTCGGCAAGGTCATCGATCCCTCGCCGCTTCCCGGCGCCGTAACCGGCCCGACGCCACTGCTCACCGTGCTCCCCACCGCCACGGATGTGTGCTGTCGCGTATCTGCCCCCGGACTCCACCCACGCGGGAATCGTCGGTTCGAAGACGGGAAGGTCAGGGACTCCGAAGCCGCCGTAACACGTCAAAATGGTCGGGGCCGGGCCGGTGAGCCCTTTCGGAGAGGTGACGACGACCGTCAAAGTCTCCCCATCATCTGCCGCGAACTCGTGCCGCACAGTCTCGAAGTCTCCGGCGACCGTCGCCGCGCCACCGCCGCGGGTGCGCTCGTCGACGGTTACCACGTGCGGAGGCACTGCCGGTGCTTCGATTACGACATACGTTCTGCCGCCGTCGGCGCCCAGATCCGTGATCGATGCGACCGACCCGCCGCTATTCACGGGCCATTCGTCGATCACGGTTCCGTGTGCGAGTCGCAGTAGCACGCTGGCGCCGGCGCGAACCGCGCTCGCATGAACCGTGTCCCCGGTGACGGTGACGGCGGTCAGCCGCACCGCAGGGTCCATCCATCGCCATCGTTCCACCCCCGAATGCGCGTCGAGCACGTGCAATGCATTGCCCCCATACACGAGGACGTCGCCGTCGTTGATTCCGAATACACCCGTGATCGATGGGAAGGAACCGAGACGCGCACTGTTGTCGAGGCGGATCAATCGGGTCGGGCTCGCTGGTCGACTCTCGGCGAGAAGCATGTGGATGCCGGCAGAGAAGAGTCTGCATCGTGCATCACCGGCGACCGGTTCGACGGTGACTTCGTCGTGGACGACATCGACCTGCACGAGCCGTTGAGGGGAACGAGCAACCACTGCCAGCGACCGGGCGTCCGGAGTCCATTGCATCGGTTCGTAGCGGCAATGGATGTCGTTGTAGTGGCGGAGATTTCCGGAGGTGGTATCGAGCACGGCGAGAACCCCGTCTTCGTCTGCCCGCTCCGCGAGCTGAAGGGCGATGCGGCGGCCGTCAGGCGCCGGCGACATCGCCAGGATGTGCGCGTCCGGTTCGAAGATCGGTTGCTCCGATCCGGCGACGTAGATTCCGCGTGTGCGTCTGCCGGGCAAGCGGCTGAGTACGAACCCCGTGTCAGGTGTGCCGGGGCGGCCGTACTGTTCCCAACGTGCGAGCGCGGCATCGAGAGCATCGTTGATCGGGAAAGAGGATGAGGTCACGACTCAGCGGCCCATTCCGTCGTGAGGGCCTCCCGGCCAGAACAGCAAGCCCCCCTCGTCCACGGGGGTGGGAACAGTGACGGTCTCGAACGATCGGTCGGCGATCAGGTGGAGTTCGCCGTCCCCGCCGCGTGTGACGGCAACAGTGTCACCGGCGGGGGCAAGGGCGACGGCCCTGCGTTGCGCCGGTGCGTCACCGACCGGATCCCAGGGCAGGCGTCCCGGTGTCGGAGGGGCACTCATGTCGGGCAGTGACAGCTGCCGGTGAATGCGTAGCTGCGGTCTCTGCCGTTCGAAGATCGTAAGTTGGTCGCCGTCCGGATGGATCGTTGCGACTGCAGCGCGGGTGCGTGCCAGCGCGAAGCGAAAGGCAAGTCCCGGGGGCAGTGATGCGTGAGCGGTTCGGCCGGTGGTGAGATCGATCTCGACGAGGTGGTTCGTCCATTCCGCCCATGCAGTCGGGTTCGCCGGGCCCCCGCGCACAACACCTAGGGCTTTTCCTGCGTCGGAGTCCATGCGCAGGTAGAACGCACGACCGGGTACCGGCCACGGTACGATCCCCAGTGGCACAGGAACGCCCGCTTCCACCGCGAAGCGCTCGAGACCTCGGCTCGTCGCGGTGGCGAAGATTCCGGTCCGCGCATCTGCGACATCGCCATGCCCGTCGTCCGCGACCTCGGTCATCGCTCCGCGCAGGACGGGAACGTGGGGACCGACCCTGAGCGCTGCCGCGAGCGCGAGCGCCTCAATCGCCCCTGGCGAGCGATGCCGGAGGACGATGAACGGTTCACCGGTCGCTCGATCGCGGACGAGGCCCGCGCCGGGTTCGCCGATGCGTGAGCGGAACCGCCTGGATGTATTCGTATCGAGGTCGACGACTGTCACGACGTCACTCCACGGCTCGGAATTGGCACCGAAGCCTGTAGTTGCCACTACGTATCGTCCGCTCGGGTCACTTGCGATGTGTTCCACAGGCGTTGCGACCGGAACCGTCGCTGCGACGCCCTGTCGCACCACAATGAGTTCGCCGCGCAGATCATCGGCGAAGGCGTGCCCTCCCGATGTTCCCCCCAGGGAAAGAACCCCTGCGTGCTCCGCTGCGTGCCCGCGCCCGGGCCCGTGGAGCGTCGCTGTCGTATCGCTGATGCCGTACACGCGATCGGCGCGGTAATCGACGAGCACGAGCTGCGAAGGTCTCATGCGTCCACATGCTATTGATTCTGACAATCGTTTTCAATTATGCTCCGGTCGTTCGCCTCGCGGACACGGCCACCCCATCCGGTGCGGCCGACAGAACACACGAAGGAGAAGTCCCATGGACAAGCAGATCCTCGCCGAGATCGAAGAGACCGAGCAGCTGGCCCACCTGTCGGCCACGCACTCGAACGCACTCGTCGAGAACCCGTTCGACTGACCTTCGCAGCACACACTGCACACGCCCGGTCGAGCAGCCACCGGGGCTGCTCGACCGGGCTCGTTCGAAAGGCTGCCGATGTCCTCCAATTCTTCCGTTGTTGCGCTCCCTGGCGCTCCAGGCCATCTGATCGCCTCCAGGGACAACACAGTCACGCTCCGCACCACCGCGGGCACGCTCCTGCAGGTCCAGAACCCGCCGACCGATCTTCTTCCCGCACTGCAAGATCCGGCGTCAGCGACCAAGACTGCCTGCACCTACGTGCAGCGCCTGAACGAGGAAGTCGCCGAACGCGACACCGCCGACATGCAGGCACGCTGGCCCGAAGCGCGACGTGCAGTCATCCTTACCGGAACGGGACCGATCGCCGACGACACCGCCGACGCGCTCCGCACGTGGGGAGCCACACCGTCGCGTTTCGCCACCACCCAAGAACTCTCGAGAGATCCGATTCTCCGCGACGAAACCTGCGCCGACGATCCGAGCCTGGTGATCTCATACGCGGACTCGCCGAACGAGCGCCAACATTGGGGCCTGCTGGACGCACAACGTCGCCCGTCCGTCGCCTGGCTCCGCACATACCGAGAAGGCGACGTGTGTTTCGTGGACCCATTGACACTCGCTGCGGGCGACGCAACGGCCGACCACGTGCTACGGCGACGTATCGCCGCCAGCCTCACACCCACTGCGATGACCGAGTGGATCCACAACGCACCCGGTGCCACCACGGTGCCCGACACCTACGCCCGCGCCATGACAGTGAGCAAAGTCCTCACCGTCGCGCTTGCATGGGCGCAACAAGCGCCGACGCTGACACACCACCGCCACACACTCTGGAAACTCGTCCCCGCCACAGGCAGGACGACCGAACATCCGATCCTCGGATACGAACCGCCATACCTCCCCGACCAACCGCAGGCCACGGCATGACCCCGCCACCACTCCCCCGGTTACACACCATGACGACCTCGGACGACATCCGCCTCGGCGGCCTGTTGTGGGAGATCGACGACGCCGCCGGGATCGTCCTGCTCCGCACCCCGTACGACGCCCGGCGTCACACCGAGACCGGCCGATCCTGGGCAGGCCGCGGATACCACTGCCTGATCCAGGACGTACGCGGACGGTATCTTTCGTCCGGCGAATGGGATCCATATCAGCATGAGACCATCGACGGCGCCGAGGTCATCGCGCAGCTCCGCGCGCACTTCCCGGGTCTACCGCTCATCGCATTCGGGGCCTCGTACGCTGCACATGCAGCACTCGAAGGCGCGTACGGCGCGATGCGGCACGAGCACTCAGCCCCCGACGGGATCATCGTGCTGGTGCCGGCACTGGGATTGGCAGAGACGGCATGGAATCCCGACGGTGCCCCTCAGATCGAACATCGCATCGCGTGGTGGCACGAGCACGGCATCGGCCCACGATCGCGGAAGCCGCTGCCCCCTGACGAGCTCGCCACCCGCGTTCGCCGAACCGAACAAATCGGCGTGATCTCAGCCGCCCGCGAATGGTCCTGGCCGGCAGCCGTGTTCGAGCGCTGGGAACGTCTCTGGACTGCGACGCACCTCAGCGTGCGCACCCGCTACGCAGAACTGACCTCACCATTGCTCGTCGTCACCGGAGCACACGACTTCTTCGACGCCGATGCCCGCCGCCTGGCCGCTTCCTGGCCGAGCGACAGTCATCTCGTGACCGGCCCGTGGGGGCATCGTCTCGCCGCAGACCTCACTGACCCCCACACGCGCGAACAACTCGACAACAGCGGAGGCATCGGGGGCATCATCGACGGCTGGCTCCGCACCCACACACCCTTCGCTGCACGGCTCGGCCGGCTCGAGCCCGCTCGTTACGTTTCTGCTTTCGATCCGGACAGCGGCAGCTGGCAGCAGAGCAGAACGGCAGCATGAGCAGAAAGGACCGCCCATGAACCCCCGAGACAGCGGCAAGAATTCACACAGCAGCGACCTCACCGTCCACGAGCTCCCTACACTGCCGGTCGAGTCACTGGTCGACGCAGAGTGCGGTGTCATCCGATCCGTACGCGCCGTTCCACACCCCGACGGCGCCCCCACCGCCTACCTGGGACTGACCGCGTCGGTAGCGGATGCTCGCCAGCTCGGGGAATGGCCCGCCGATCGCGTCTCGCTCGGCACGTCATTCGACGACCCGGACATTGCGCGGATCGCCGCGATCGCCGAGGGCGTCGAACGGTACTGCGGCAACTGGCTTCCCGCCGAGCTCCCTACCGAACAGTTCAGAATCGCTACATACGCAGACCTGCTGTCCGACGACAACGCCCCACTTCCACTCGACGACCTCCCCACATTTGCGTCGTGGCAGTACCAGCGATCGCGATTTCCCTACGCACCGTTGACGGAAACCACTCCCACGCTGTGGACCCGGTGTCAACGCACGGACGGTGAACACGCCTGGATCCCGGCGTCATTGATCTACCTGAACTGGCGGCAGTCGAGATTCCGACACCTGCCGCGAACGCATCACCTGAACTATGCAGGGATCGCTACCGGTCAAGGCGCCGACGATGCCCGGGACCGAGGTGTTCTCGAAGTCATCGAACGCGACGCACTGGAAGTCTGGTGGCACCTCGACGGGCCGACATACGGCATCGACCCGGACAGTGTTCCTGGCCTGCGTGACGATCTCACCGGGGGCAACTTCGAGGTGTCACTCGTCGCCATGCCTTCCGAGTTCGCTCCCGCTGTCGCCGCTCTCCTCCGCGACACGAAACGAGGGATCTACGCCGCCGGGTTCTCCGCTGCACTCGATCCGGACCGGGCCGCACGCAAGGCCGTCCTCGAAGCCGTGCATACCTGGGTCTACACCCAAGGTTGCACCACAGCCGACGGCTGGGTGTTCCGTGCAGTCGAACAGGGGCTCATGGCTCGCGGCCTCTACCTGGACTTCCGCAGCGACGCGCGCTACCTCGACGATGTCGGGGAACAGTTCGAGCATGTCGTCGACCTCGGCGCTCACGTACAGGTCTGGCTCGATCCGAGGGCCCGCCGCCACGCTCGACGCTTCACAGCCCCCGCACTCGGGATTCGGGCCATCGACGAAATGCCGACGGCCACGATGGCGGATATCTACGAACGGCTCGCCTCGCACGGGCATCAGATCTTCACGCGAGACGTGACCACCGCTGACATCCGGCGTACACCTCTACGCGTCGTTCGTACCTTCATCACCGGTCTCGTCCCGAACGCCCCGGCCGCATTCGCCTACTTCGGCATTCCCAGATTCCGAGCAGCCGCGCAGAATCGCGGCTGGCGCTCGACCTGGGAAGACAACGTCAACGACTTCTCACTCCTACCCCCTCCGCACATGTAGGCCCGCGATGACCACCTCGAATCGACCAGCGCACCCATCCGCACCGAACGAACCCGGTAGCAGCATCGGCCTCCCGCCGACGCTGGCGATGTCATTGACGGCACACACCCCCGGAGCCCCCCTCCCCCCAGGACCGCGGATGAACCCGTGGCGCCGATTCGGTACTCCATGTGTTCCCACAGAAGGACGAATCGAAGAGCTGCTCTGCGCCTTGTGGTACCCGGGCGACTGGCACCTCCGCGACGACGGCAGCGTCACAAGTATCGCGCGCCGGCCCATCCCGTCAGCCGGCGCGACATACGCGGTGCATACTCACGTGATTGTCGGCGGGGATGGAACCGACGGCCTCGATCCAGGCCACTATGCGTACGACCACGACAAAGGACAGCTTCTTCGCAGAGACAACGCCAGGGAAACCGCGGCGGGCTGGGAACTACCGCGCAGCCCTTCCCCAGGCTCGCGGTTGGTGTTCAGTGTGCAGCCAGGCCGTAGCTTCGGCCGATACCGGCACCGCGCGTGGCCGCTGTGGATCGCCGATGCCGCATATGCGCTGGAGGCGGTGCGCTTTCTTCTCGACACGGACTTCCCCACCGTCTTCGGCCCAGGGCCGGAGATCCGTGCACAACTCGGCGTGCCACCTGCTACCGAGACGTCCGCCTGGCTCTCTCGGGGCCTCGTACCCGAGATTCCGCTCGTCTCCATCGAACTGCCCAGCAACTGGGACATCGCCTCACAGCGGAGACATGCGCTTGCGCGGCGACGCTCACCGAAACTTGCCGACTTCGTACGAAATCCGGTCCGCGACACCAACGCCGCACACCTCGCCGAACTCGCAGGCCAGGCCTGGATTGCCCATGCCGACCGCATCGAGACATGGAAGATCATCCCGAGTGCCTCAGCCGAGACCATCTACGACGCCCTCTGGCATGCCCATCGCGCCGCCGCCCGGCTGTGCTACGACGCCGCGCTGTCCCAGAAAGTGAGATGCCGGCCTGTCTCCGGAATCCCTGCTGCGGCAGAGAGCTGGACGATGCACGCAGTGGCAATGCTCGACGGCGTCGAGAATAAGGAGGAAAAGGCCGAATGATGATCGTCCGCGAGCTGTGGCGTGAAGCGAGGCACTTCCCCGGATTGCTCGCCGGGAGCGTGCTGCTTGCTCTGCTGGTGTTCGCCAGTTATGTCGGCCAAGCGGTCGCGATCGCGTGGGCACTGACCGCGACGCTCCAGGGCACCGGCCCTACGGTGATCATCGCGCTGGCATCTGTCACAGGGCTCGCAGTTGCGCGAGTGCTGCTGATGGTGGCGCAAGATTCGGTCTCGGCGCGTCTCGGAGGCCTGGTTCGTCGAGAATTGCGGCATCGAGCAATCCGGTCGGCGTTGACCGCAGAACGGTTGCACGATGCGGGAACCCGCGACGGCTCCATTCGCGTCGCGCTCAGCGACGGCATCGATGGGACGGACACGTACGTCTCGAAGTACATCCCTGCCGTTGCTCTGATCCTCATAGCATGCCCGTGCATCGTCGTTGCTCTCGCGGTACTGAACCCCTGGGCGGGTTTATGGGTCGCGGTCGCCGTGGTCATGGCTCTGGCAGGACCGCTTGCGTGGAAGACGATGATGTCGCGCCGGGGCCTCGAGCATTGGGACTCCTATGAAGCACTGAGCGCGGACCTGCTCGAGTCGCTTCGAGGCATGGCGACATTGCGTGCACTCGGCGACGTGCCCAGCACCCGGCAGCGGATGCACGAGCGATCGGAGGCGCTGCGCACGGCAACCGAACGGGTGATGCGAGTGTCCCTGGCAGAGACCGGCGTAACGGATTTCGCGATCCAGGCAGGTACCGTCGCCGCGGTCATGACGGCGATCGTCCACGCCGCGACCGGGCAACCCCCGGCGTTCGAGGTCTACCTGATTCTTCTGCTGTCCTCGGAAGCGTTCCGCCCGATCCGTGACCTGTCCCGCTACTGGCACGCCGGGTTCCTGGGGCTGACCGCGGTGCCCGGCCTGCACCGCTTGGGCGCGTTCGATTCGCCCGACAACGGTTCGGGTACGTGTGTCGTCGAACACGGAAGGTCCGGCAGGAACATACAGTGCCTGCAAGCTCGAGGACTGCGATACCGCTACCCAGGCTCCGACACCACGGTGTTGGAGAGTTTGGATATGACGGCACATCGGGGCGCACTCACGGCGATCATCGGTCCGTCCGGGGCCGGCAAATCGACGTTGTTCGACGTGCTCCTCGGCTTCCTGACACCCGAGTCGGGCAAAGTCGAACTCGACGGCGAGTCCCTGCGCGCCGGAGACATCGCCGTCGTGTCGCAACGCCCCGTCCTGTTCACCGGAACGATCCGCGACAATCTCACCGTCACAGGCGAAACGACGGACGCCGACCTTGTGGACGCGTGCCGGGCAGCGGGCATCCTCGACGAGATTCTGGCCTTACCGTACGGTTTCGACAGCCGCGTCGCCGAAGCCGGCCTGAGCCTGTCCGGCGGTCAGCGGCAGCGTCTCGCGCTCGCACGCGCCCTGCTGACACGGCGTCCGGTGCTCCTCGTCGACGAGCCCACCAGTGCGCTCGATCCCGCACGCGCCGCTGAGGTAATGGAAACGCTCCGACATGCTGCGGCAGATCGGATCGTCGTGATGATCACGCACCGGCCCGAAAGCCTGTCCGGTGTCAACGAGCAGTTCCGGCTCGAGCACGGCCGGCTGGAAAGGAAACGCGTTTGAGCATCCGCAGCTCCCTCCATGCGTTCCGCGCGCTACTTCCCGCACTGCGCCCCGAATACCGCGGCATGCTCGTTAGCTATCTCACCGGCACAGCCAGCGCCCTCGTCCTTGCTGCGCTGGGCGTTCTCACCGCCTGGGGTATCGGACATACGGTCGTCGAACGCACCGTCCCCGGCGCGACGTGGTGGGTTGCTGTAACCGTTCTGGTGCTGGTCCGCGCTGTTCTGACCTGGCAGGAGATGAACGTCTCGCATGCCGTTGCCTACCGGGTGCTGGCTCGGCTGCGCATGGCGCTGTTCGACTCGTACGCACGCAGCGTGCCCGGACGCCGTCGTGAACACTCGGGCCGCGCGGCCGCGGTCGCGATGGACGACATCGAAAAGCTCGAGTTCTTCTACGCACACACACTCGCCCAAATCGCCACATCACTCACGGTGTTCATCTCTTCATTCGCCACGGCGTTCATCTTCCTGCCGTCCGCCGCGTGGATCATGCTGGCCGGAGCTGTACTCATCGCGGCCACCGCACTGGTCGCGCGACACCGGATCCAGCAGCTGGGTGATGCGGAGCAGCGACTGCGCGCGGACCTTTCGACGCAGATCGTCGATGCACTCGGATCGCTCCGAGAAGTCCTCTCCTACGAACTGGAAAGCAAGGTTGTCGCTGACACCCTTAACACGACGGAGCGGGCTACCGACGTCACCCGGCACCAGGGAAAGCTGACACAATTCGTTACCGGACTCCGCGAAGCGCTCGTCACCACGACCATCATCGGTGTCGTCCTTGTCGGTGCTTATGCGACCGGAGCGCTGGGCGGCGCCGCGACCGGAAACTTGCAGCTTGCGCTGCTCCCCTCGATGGTCGCTCTCACCCTCGCCGGTGTCTCGGCGGTCTCTGACGCTGCGACCACGCTCACGCAGCTCCATCCCCTCACGGCCAGCGCCGGACGCGTCCACGACGTCCTCCGGCGCGAGCCGGTTGTTTCCGAGCCGCCCTGCCCGCGCGCGATCCCCGACGGGCCGCTCGGACTGCGAATCCAGAACCTGTCGTTTACCTACGATGACCGTGCCATGGCGGTATGTGGCTGGTCTGTCGAAGTGCAACCGGGAGAACACGTCGGTCTCACCGGGGCTTCGGGAGCGGGCAAAAGCACGATCATCGCGCTGGCCGCACGGCTCTGGGAACCCCTGTCAGGAACGATCGAGCTGTTCGACGATCACGGCGAGCGCGTTCCGCTCCAGGACGTTGACGATTTTGCGCTCCGGCAGAGCGTCGCGCTGGTGGATCAGGAGACCACACTGTTCCATGGCACCGTGCGAGACAACCTGCTCCGCGGGGCAGGCCCGGTTTCGGATGACGAACTTCTCCGGATACTCGAACGCGTCGAAGCGGACGGGTGGGCCGGTCTCGACAGCGAGATCGGGCAGGGAGGGATCACTCTCTCCGGTGGGCAGCAGGCGCGCCTTGTCCTTGCCCGAGCGCTTGTTCGTCGGCCGCGGATCCTTCTCGTCGACGAAGTCACTGCCAGCCTCGATCCCGAGACCGAACACGCGATCTCCGGTGTTCTTGCCAACTACCCGGGCACCGTTGTAATTGCCTCGCACCGGGACGAAACCCTTCAGCGCATGCACCGGGTAGTCCCGATCCGATCTGCAAGTGAAGCCATCGCGTCACCGGCACGATAGGTAACGATCAGCTCGTGGTTCGGCCGCGCGGCGATGCGCGCCGCGCAGTCGACTCTATGGTCGACCCGGTTCAGCCCCTGATCGCCGGACGGCGGGGTCCCAGATTCCCGTCTCATCACCGCACAGTGCATCGTCATCGAAGTTCCCATTGCGGTTGCCGCAGGATCTGGTCCGGGCGGGGTCAATTCGCCACCAAGCGCAGATACAGCAATCTGTCATCAGCGACGATGACGCCGAGCTCGGGAGAACCCACCCGGATCAGCGGTCCGTAACGGACGACCCCGAGCACGATGACGGGCAGCTCCCGCGGCGAAAGGCCGAGCTCGTGCGGCTCCACACCGCGTTCAGAGACGGCGAACCCATCCTCGGGAGTCAACAGGTCCTCGATCATCTCCATCACCGTGGGAGTGGCAGGGGCCAGGCCCAGCAACCGGCCCGCCCGTCTCAGCGGACACCACGACCGTATCGGCACCAGACTGGCGCAGCACATGGCCCCGGCCAAGTGCAACACATCCGACTTGGTGGCCGAGCCCTGTACGGTCACCAGACCCTGCCGCGATGAGGAAGAACGCTCGCAGCGGCGTGATGACCAGGATGTTTACCAGCCGCGCCTGCGGGGTGAGCGGAGTGATGTCGCCGTAGCCGGTGGTCGACAGCGACACGGTGGCGTAGTAGACGCAATCCAACAGCGGCAACGGGGTTGTCCTGTACGTCGCGGTAGCCGTCCCGACCCGGATACACCACGATCACCGCCGCGGTCAGCGCGGCCAGGGCGTAACCGATGCGGCGCACGATCGCCCGGCCCGGGCTGGTCTGTTCCTCCGGGACCCGCAGCACCCCGACCAGAGCGAAGTCGGGACGGTCGGTGAGGGTATCCGAGCGTCGCAGCGGCACCCGCAATCTACTGGGCATCGACGGTCGGATCTGTCGATCGGACGGTGAAAAGCGCTACCCACGGCATGGTCATCAGCGTCTACGTAACCCTGATACTGAACCATCCCGGGTCTCATGCACACATTGTCATTTGTGTGCGACCGGTTGATCGGCACGGTGTTCAGCGTAGTACTTGGCTCCATACTCGGCCGGTGGGATCCGCCCAAGGCGGTGCATGAGCCGGCCGGTGTTGTACCAGTGCACCCACGCCGAGGTGGCTTCCTCGACGTCACTGACAGTGCGCAGCGGGCCCTTGCGGAACGGGGAATCGTCGGCGATGCACTCGGCCTTGTAGAGCCCGATCGTCGTCTCTGCGAGGGCATTATCGTAGGCATCGGCCACCGACCCTATCGACGGCCGAATCCCTTGCAGGAACAAGGTTTCCTCGAACCGAAGAGCCGTATACTGGGCGAGTTCAACCGGCCGATGCAACACCGGGCTACTGCAGGGAGCGTAGCTGCTCGGCGAAGACCTCGGCCGGGGTTCGCCAGCCGAGCACCTTGCGTGGCCTGTTGTTGATCGCCGGTCTGCAGGCAGTCAACTACGACGACAAGCTCGACGCTCGGTGGATGTCGCTGGTCACCGATCTCGACGGTCAACTGGCAGCGCAGATGAGCAGGGACTCCGACGCCGGGGCGATCACTTCGCTCTCGGACGACCATGAGGGTCTTGTCACGACGCTGACCGACATGATCGTCATGGCGTTCTCGAGGACCGATCGAACCCGCCGTCGCATCGAGTCGACTGATACGGCGGCGTGCTATCGCCTTCGTGGCGTGATGCGACCGGTCCACGCCCCTCTCTACTACCGGGAGGCAGTTCGCTTTTCCACTACCTCTTCACCTTCGTTTCGTCGCGCGCTCAGAACAGCCCGACTGCTCGGATGATCAGACCGACGGCCACCACCAGGACCACGATCACCACGATCGCGATGGCGATGAGGGCCCCGGCACTGCGGCGCTGCGGCGGTTCGTGTTGCGGACCGCCCACAGCAGTCTCGGCGGGCGGAGTATCTCCGGGCGACACCCCGCCTCCGGGTTCGAGACCAGGAGTGTTCGCGGGATCAGGGTTCTGCGGGTCGAACTCGGACGCGTCGGGATTCTCGTCAGCCATACTCTCCTGTACCCGATTATCGGCGAGCAACGCGTCGACTTTTCTTCTTCACAGCGCCGCACCTGCGAGTGCGCGGGCTACAACGTCTGGGACAACGGTTCGATGATCCCGGAATCGACGTGGCCGCCGATACGCCGGGATAAGCTGACAACGGCCGAACAATACACCGCTGCAGGCTCCGGGAGCCGGTAACACCGCTGCTCCCAAGCCTTTTGACCTCGGGAGGAATCATGACCGACCCACAGCAGGATCCGAACAAGGACGAAGGTGAGGAGGGCCCGGCGGACGGCGGTGCAGCCGGCGTCCCGGGCGTTCACGATGGCGGAGCTGACGGGGGTTCCGACGGGGGCGCCGACAGCGGTGGCGACGGCGGAGCCGATGAGGGCGCCGACGGCGGGGCTGACGGAGGAGCCGATGGCGGAGCCGACGGAGGCAGCTGAGGGTGAGGACTCCTCGCACCGCACCCAGGACTCCGGCGTCGAAACGGACGCCGGAGTCCTGGAAACCCGCCTGATCGACATCGGTCGGGAGAAGTTCGCGTCCGAGATCTGGGGGCGGGCACCACTGCTGACGCGTCGCGCCGGCACATTCGCCGATCTTTTCTCCGTCGAGGCGGTCGACGAACTCATCTCACGCCGAGGACTTCGCACGCCCTTTCTTCGCGTCGCCAAGGACGGGACGACACTGCCGGACTCGTCGTTCACCTCCCCCGGCGGTGTCGGAGCGACCATCTCCGACCAACTCGACGACACGATGCTCTGGCGTAACCTCGCCGACGGTGCCACCCTCGTCCTGCAGGCACTGCACCGCACATGGGAACCGATCTCGCAGTTCGGCACCGCTCTGAGCGACGAACTCGGACATCCCGTCCAGGTCAACGCGTACATCACTCCACCTCGGAACCAGGGGTTCAGCCACCACTACGACGTCCACGACGTCTTCGTCGTGCAGATCGAGGGAACGAAGAGGTGGGTGATCCACGAGCCCGTCCACCCGGCGCCGCTACGCAATCAACCCTGGACCGATCATCGCCCCGCTGTCGCCCGAGCCGCGACAGAGCCGGCGTGCATCGACACGGTGCTCGAACCCGGCGACTGCCTCTATCTGCCGCGAGGCTGGATCCATGCCGCCGAGGCCCGAGGGGAGATCTCGATCCACCTCACCGTCGGCATCCATACGTGGACGCGCCACGCACTCGCCGAACATCTGACCCGAGCAGCACTCGCTGCGCTCGGCGACGATCCCGGGATGCGCGGCGCACTGCCCATGGGCATCGACGACCCGAATGATGAGGTCACCGCTGTCCGTGAGCATCTCATCGCCGCAATTGCCAACGCGGACGTCACCTCCCTGTTCCATCGTGCCCGGCGGGAGCAGGCGCGTCCGGCACCGCTGGGGCCGCTCGCCCAATTCGCCGCCGTCCACGATCTCGGCCCCGACACCACGGTGAAGCTCCGCAGCGCGCTGTATGCGCGTCTGGAAGGTTCACACCTGGTCACGCGCGTCGGCCGCGTCACCGTGGCGGACGATGAAATGCCGTCTGTCACGCGCCTGCTCGACGGCGGATCCCACCCGACGAAAACCCTCGGGACCGACCTGGTCGAACGGCTGTTGCGCGCAGGGATCCTCGTCCCCGCGGAACAGTGACGGTGCACTGTGGCCTCAGCCGAACGCTTCTTCTGCGCAGACAGTGCCCGACAGCGGGGTGATCCGATGGCCGGCACGGCCCCACGCGGATTCGTTTGGATCCTCGTCGAATATCGGGGCAGATGGCCGGTGAACGGGTTCGAGGGGCTCGATCTCGACGCCGCGACCAAGACGGCCGTGTTCTCCGCCGCGCAGGCGGCTCGCGCACGCATACTGCTGGTCAAGCGCCCGGGCCGTCGTCGCCGCGGAGGACACGACCAGTGGGCGGTGCTCCGCCGCGAGACCTCGGGCACGGTGCGTCAGCAATGGGGAACGTGGGATCGCGAGGAGGATCTGACACAGATCGTCACCGCCCTCGAGACTCCCGGCGACCCCGGTGGCCCCTCCGTCCTCTTGGTCTGCGCTCACGGTCACCACGATCCGTGCTGCGCCGTGCGTGGACGGCCGGTCGCGCGCGCTCTGGCCGAGCGCTGGCCCGATCAGGTCTGGGAATGCTCGCACGTAGGCGGAGACCGGTTCGCCGCCAACGTCGTCGTCGTACCCGACGGTGTCTACTACGGCGGTCTCGACGCCGAATCGTCCGTCCTCACGATCGAGGAACACTTCTTCGACCGGATCCACCACCACCATCTACGCGGCTACACCGATATGTCTCCGCCTCAGCAGGCCGCGCTCGCCGCCACGCTCCGACGCTTCGGTCCGGCCGGGCGCAGCGGTTACGTGATCGCCGAGAGTGTGCGCGAGGGTGATCGCTGGCGGGTCCGGCTCGCCGGTCGTGCACCGCACCCGGAGCGTGTCGACGTCGAACTGCAGGCCCACCGCACTCCCCCGTGCCGATTGACCTGCCGTGGAGCGCCGACGGGTTCCGTCATGCTCTACGAACCCACCTCGGTCCGCGCGGTGTGAGCGGACGGCCGCGCAATCGGCCGCAGGTCGTCACCCCAGCTCTTCCTCCGCCTTCGCGAGGGCCGCGAACTCCTCGTCCGGGGAGTTCGCGACGAGGTGGTGGCGGCTGTAGAGACCGAAGTAAGCCATGCATGCAGCGAACGCGGCGAACGTCCACAGAGCCGCAACAGGATCGACGAGGAAGGTGGCCACCACAGCGGCCGCAGCGATCACCAGCGCGAACGATGTCGTGACGATTCCACCGGGTGTGCGGTACGGACGCCGCATCCCGGGCTCGCGGACGCGCAGCACGATGTGGCTGACCATCATGAGTACATAACTCACGGCGGCACCGAAGACCGCCATGTTGAGGAGCATCGCGCCCTCACCGGTCAGCGACAGGACGAAACCGATCACGCCAGGAACGATCAACGCGAGCATGGGTGCCTTGCGGGAATTCGTCACCGACAGGCTCGTCGGCAGGTAGCCGGCCCGGGACAGCGCGAAAGTCTGCCGCGAGTACGCGTACATGATGGAGAAGAAGCTGGCGATCAACCCGGCGAGCCCGATGTAGTTGACGACCTTCGCCGCTGTCCCGTCACCCAGCGCCTCGACGAGCGGGTTGCCCGAGGTCGACAACCCCTCGGCGCCCAACGCACCGGTCGCCAGGAACAGCACGGTCGCTCCGGTCAGCAAGAGCACCAGCATGCTGGAGATGATGCCGCGCGGCACGTTCTTCTCCGGCTCACGAGCTTCCTCCGCAGCGAGAGGAACGCCCTCGATCGCCAGGAAGAACCAGATCGCGAACGGGACCGCGGCCCAGATACCGAAGTAACCGAACGGCAGGAAGCCCGAGGCGCCGACGGCATCGGTCGGCGCGATGTCCGTGAGATTGTCGGACTCGAACAGTCCCACCGCAGAGACTGCGAAGATCACGAGTCCGGCAAGTGCGATGGCGGTGATGACGAACATCGCCTTGAGCGCTTCGCCCGCACCGGTGAGGTGGATGCCGATGAAAATGGCGTAGACAGCGAGGTAGATCCACCATCCGTCGGTGATCCCGAAGATGTTCAACGATTCGACATAGCTGCCGATGAACGTCGCGATGGCCGCCGGTGCGATCGCATACTCGATGAGAATGGCCGTACCGGTGGCGAATCCGCCCCAGGGGCCGAGCGCGCGGCGGGCGAAGGTGTATCCGCCGCCTGCGGCCGGAAGGGCCGACGACAATTCCGCCATCCCGAGCACCATCGCGAAATACATGCCCGCGATGACCACGCCGGCGATGAGCAGACCGCCGAATCCGCCTTCGGCGAGTCCGTTGTTCCATCCGGCGTAGTCACCGGAGATGACATAACTGACACCGAGTCCCGCAAGGAGCACCCACCCTGCGGTTCCTTTACGAAGTGAACGTTTTTCGAGGTATTCGCTCTTCTCGGCGTGGAAGTCGGCGCCGTCGTGGTGCTTGCGGGTCCTCGAACTCTTCGATGGTTCTACGACTGCCATTCCGTCTCCCTGAGGCGATCGGTTCGTACGGCGGCGTCACGCCGAGGTGGAACGTCGCGCGAGCAGCTGCCGGTGTTCATGAGCTACCCCCCGGGGGCGTGGAGAATCGCGCAACGAGATGGAGTGCAGCCGTGTAACTCGGATGATCCAGCATCCTCCCGGGCGAACAGGGTGTCTGTTCGTTTCTCGAGTATCGGAGAAGACTGTTGCAACTCTGTTGCGCGCCTGTAATGGAACGCACGGTTACGCAGCCTGCGGGCGGTCTTCTACCAACCGACGACACGTGGAGGATTCGAAGTGACAGCGCCGCTGTGGGCGGTAGCGATCGTGGCCGTGGCTGCGTTCGGATGGGGCGCATCGGTGGTGTAGCGGGCTCATCGAAGTGTCGTGCGCCGATCCGAGGGTCCGCTCTCGGCCACGGGGCGTACCCGCATGGTGTCGGTCAGGCAGGCACAGGTCACCTTCGATTTCGTCGGACCCGAGCGAAGGCTGCGAAGAATCGGGTGCATCTCGATGTGCGCGTCGGCACAGGCTTGGAGAGCGACGAGCGACTGTCTGCTCTGCAAGCGGAGTCCGACCGACTGGTGACGCTCGGCGCTGCGCAAGTGAAGGTTCTGCACGCCGACGGTGTGGACGAGTCCTGCATCGTCGTGCAGGACATCGAAGGCAACGGGTTCTGTCTGGACTGAGCCCGTATACCTCGAAGTTCCGTGATCCGACAACCGATCGCAGAGAAGCGGTGTGGTCCTCGACGATTCGCTGGGCAATTCGAGCGACGGCGACGTTGAGATCCTGTGACAGCGTCCGCAGCATCACGAAGGCGCGGGCGGCATCGACACCGCAGCGCTGCATCAGAAGACCTTTGGCCTGGCCGATGGTGTCTCGGGTGCCCAACGCCGAGCGCAGATGCAGCTCCGCGCGTGCAGCAGTGAGCTCGGCGGCCGCCTGCGCCGCCAGTGCGATGCCCAGCGCTACCGCGGCACCGTCGAAGGCCTGCGGTTTCGATGCGAACAGGTTCAGCGAACCGGCAATGTCGGTGCGGGTGTGGAGTTGGAAGGACAACACGCTGCCGACCCCGACCATCAGGGCTTCTTCCGTGAACTGCGGCCAGCGCATCTCGGATCGGAGGTCGCTGCTGTAGACCACGCTCGTGACCCCGGCAGCGTCGATGCAGGGACCACCGGCGTCGCGTTGGATCCGACCGAGTTCCCGGGACAACGACGAGGTCGCTCCGTGGGATTCGAATGTGTCCTTGCCGATGAGGACGATGTCGGCGCACTCGACCCCGGCGATCGTCACCGCGGCGGCCGGGGTCACCGCACGCAGTGCTTCACCGAAATCGTGCCGTCCGCTCGGCGGTCTTCATAGATCTCCAAGGGCCTTGATCAAGATTTCGATCGATTCGGCCATGAAATGCAGCCTCTTCCGCCTGTTTCACGATGCCGCGTGTCAAGGCGAGAAAGTGTCGGGCAAGATGCCCGTACCGCCCACGCTACTCGTGATTGCCGACGTGGGGTGAGGAACACCTGCTGGGCGTCCTGCGGAGACCTCAGGACTAGGGGGTGCCGACCAGGTCCGGAGATCAGAGGGTGTGGCCGAGGATGTGGGTAAGGGCGATGAGGGCGGCGAACCAGATGAGAGTTCCGCCGAGTGTGGCGAAGTCTGTGTACATGAGTGGTGTCGAGCGTACGCCGGTTGAAGCATCAACCGGCGTATCGTTCGTCACAGCCTGTCGCGCACGCAATCAGCTTCCGCACGCGCTTACCTCCCGCGGGGAATAGACGGGGATCTGGTCGCGTTGTGCTGGGCGGATCGGGTGCATATTCGTGTCCCCCGGGCTCAACCCTTTGCCTTCACGGAAGTTCCGTTCGACTGGAGCCGTGTTGCGCCTTTTGCCGAGAGGCGACCGAACGCACCCGATCCCTTCACACTTCGTAACGCGAGTCGGCGCACTCCGCCACGCGAGCCTTCGCCACCGGATGCGCTTCCCGCACGGATGTGGCCGACCCGCCCCGGCGACCGAATACCACCGGGTTCGGCCACCGCTCCACCGGGTACCTCCGGAAGACACCGACAGGTTCGAAAGAACAGCAAGTGCAGGAGGACATGTGCCCACCAACTTGACCGCCACCGACCTTCGAGAACTCCTCGATTCGACGCTCGATGACCCCGCACTCGTTCTGGAGGAGGGACGCTTCCGCGTGGTCGGAGGTCAGGAGCTCACGGATGAGAACCGAGCGTTCCTCGTGGTCACCAGGGAAGACCTCCGCAAGCAGCTACCGCAGGATCGGGACCACGACGAGAGCGACCTGGAGCTACAGGCGGGCGTGCTCGGCTCGACCGTCGCGAACCTCGGCGGGTGATCGCCTTGTATCGGCTGCCGACCGGAACAGTAGGTGACACACTCGGAGAATGAGCGAAGAACCCACATCCGCGCCGGTCTGGAACTACCTGATGGACATGGATGGTGTTCTCGTGCACGAGGATCACCTGATCCCCGGTGCCGACGCGTTCCTGACGGAGCTCCGCGACACCGGTACGCCGTTCATGGTGCTCACCAACAATTCCATCCGCACACCCCGAGATCTGCGGGCGCGCCTGCTGCGCTCCGGCCTCGACGTGCCCGAGAAATCGATCTGGACCTCCGCGCTGGCGACGGCGACGTTCCTCGCCAATCAACGTCCCGGTGGCAGCGCTTACGTGGTGGGTGAATCCGGATTGACCACCGCGCTGCACGACATCGGCTACGTCCTCACGGACAGCGACCCGGACTACGTCGTCCTCGGTGAGACACGCACGTATTCCTTCGAGGCGATCACCACCGCGATCCGACTGGTCGAACGCGGCGCCCGGTTCATCGCGACCAATCCGGACCCGACCGGCCCGTCACGAGAGGGTTCGCTTCCTGCCACCGGGGCAGTCGCAGCGCTCATCACCCGCGCGACCGGCCGTGAGCCGTATTTCGTGGGCAAGCCGAACGCCCTGATGATGCGGTCGGCCCTGCGTGCGATCGGTGCGCACTCCGCACACACGCTGATGATCGGTGATCGCATGGACACCGACATCGTCTGCGGCCTCGAGGCCGGTCTGCAGACACTGCTGGTCCTGACCGGCATTTCGACCCGCGAGTCCGTCGAGCGGTTCCCCTACCGCCCGACCCGCGTCATCAATTCCGTTGCGGATCTCGTTGGGTCAACGGCAAATCCGTTCTGAAGAGTATCGGGGGTCCGAACTTTCGGCCGGATCCGATGAGGGTGGGCTTTTCATGCACCGAGAGCGAAGGCGACCAGGAATCCCAGCGAAGTGCAGATACCGACCCACCATCCGCCTTCTCGATAGGCTTCCGGCATCAACGAGTCGGCGATCACCGCAATGGTGGCGCCTCCGGCGAATGCCTGGATCAGCGGAATTCCCGCTTCCGGCAGAGAATCGGCGAACGCAGTGGCCACCACAACCACCGCCACCAGCAGAACGGCCGTCACGCCCCAGATGAGCAGAGCAGAGCGATGCGACAGAGCCGACCGCATCGACGCCGCACCCGCCACCGCCTCGGGGATGTTGCCAACCGCCACGGCCACCAGCAACACGATTCCACCGCTGCCGGCTGCGAGAGTGGTCCCCAACGCAGCATTCTCCGGAACGCCGTCGAGGAGGGCCCCGAGCATCAGCGCCCAACCCAGGGCTGCAGGGCCGAGCATGTTCTCGATCACGCGATCGGCAACGACATAGACGACGGTTCCCAGCATCAAGGCCCCGCCGGCCGCCCACAACCCCTGGTCGGCGAAGGCCGGGGCGAACAGTTCTGTGGAGACCGCCGCCACCATGGCACCGGCGCCGAAGGCCATCAACCCCGCGAGCACCGGGCGGGGCAGGTTGTAGAGCAGGCCGATCGCAGCTCCGAGGAACAAGGGCACGGCGGTCCCCAGTCCGTACCACAGGGCCGTCAACATCGAACCGAACCCCCGCGTCGGCACCGTCCTCTACTCGTTACGCTCATGTGTACCTCTTCCGTCCCGGCGACCGGGTACCCAGGGACGTCACCGCCGACCGACTCGGCAGGGTCACCTATAACGCGATGATCGACGATTCCGTCGGCAAGGACACGGTGCCCAGGCATAATTTGCTCGAATCAGCGAGTATCGGCCCACCCCATCGATGAAGCACCGAGTCCGAGCGAAGCATCGTGAAGGGCCGAATCGACCGGTGGAGGATTCGTGCGCATGGGCCGTGCACCGATTATTCCGCGCGCCGCTCATCATGTCGGCGCACACTGGCGTGCTCTGTCCGAGATCAGGGGCACCGGTGACCGGTTCGTCCCGGCCCTGACCGAACCCCTGCCGCCTGCTGCGCGGCGTTGGATCAACCATGCGGTGGCCGAGGGCACGCCGATGGCCGCAGCCGCACGACTCGAGATGTCCGGGCAGATCCGGCTCGGATCCTGGCGACCGTTCACCGCTGTCCAACTCCTCGCCCCGACGTCGGGATTCGTGTGGGCTGCGACCACTCGGATCGGCCCGGTATCAGTGTCGGGGTACGACCGCTTCACCGACGGTTGTGGCGAGATGTGGTGGCGAATAGGGGGAATCATTCCGGTGATGTCCGCGGACGGCCCTGATGTCAGCGACAGCGCGGCCGGCCGCCTGGCCGGGGAGAGCATCTTCGTGCCGACGTCGTTTCCCCTCGCACGGTGGCGCGGCGACGAATTCGTCGCCGCGGCGACCTGGACGGTGGCCGGCCGCAAGGAAACCGTGCGTCTGGATGTCGCCGAGGACGGGGCGTTGTGCGGGGTGCGGATGCTGCGGTGGGGCAACCCCGACAATCACGAGTTCGGCCGGTATCCGTTCATCGTCGCGGTCGAGGCCGAACACCGGTTCGGTGGCATGACCATCGCCTCACGGATCCGCGCGAGCTGGGACACGGGTACCGGCACGGACGGCGAGTTCTTCCGCGCCGAGATCACCTCTGCCGACTTCTTCTGACGGTCCACGAGGCCTGCCGCGTAAACCGACGTCGTCACTGTCTGCCGGGTGTCTGTGTGCGGTCCCGCCGGTCGGCCGTCCACACCGATTGCAGCATGTGCCAGTCGGCGGGATGCGCGGCGATACCGGCGGCGAACCGGTCGGCCAGTAACTGGGTCGTGGCTTCTACGCCGCCTGCGGTATCGATCGGGGCGTCGATGTGGAACCCCCAACCGCCCGGAGTGAACCAGCAGTGCACCGGCAGCAGCGGCGCACCCGTATCGATCGCGAGCTTGGCCGGGCCGGCAGGCATGCAGGCCGGTTCGCCGAAGAAGGTTACCGGCACGCCCGCTCCGGTCAGGTCACGCTCACCGAGGAGTCCGACGAACCGTCCCTCCCGGATCCGGGCGATCAGCTGTTCGAACGGTGGAACTGTGCCACCGGTGAGCGGGATGATCTCGAAACCCAGGCCTTCCCGGAACCGCACGAAGCGGCGGAACAACGATTCCGGTTGCAGCCGCTCGGCGACGACGGTCGGTGTGCCGATCCGCTGTACGATCCACACTCCCGCCAGGTCCCAGTTCCCGCTGTGCGGAAGCGCCAGCACTGCGCCGCGCCCACGCGCGACGGCCTCGTGGATGTGTTCGAGACCGGTGGCCGCGGAGTCGATGGTCTCGGCCAGCCGTAGCGGATCCATCGACGGCAACCGGAACGCTTCGCACCAATACCGCGCGTACGAACGTAGACTCGCGCGCACGAGTTCGTCGGGCACCTGAGCGGGAGTGGTGGACAACACCCGAGCGAGGTTGCGTCGTAATTGGATCGGCCCGCCGTTTCGGGCCGCTCGATCCGCAGCCATCTCGAACAGGCGCCTCGCCGGTTTTTCCGGTAGCGCGCATACCGTCCACCAGCCGGCGGCGTACGCGAGGTCCCAGGCTCGATCCTTCATGCGCATCGAGTACCCCGAACGCGGAGGTCGACAACGATGACCATCACGACGGGCGCTGCGCGACGTTCATCCGATCGGCCACCCCGGGAGTCGTCCTGCTTCCTGCCACTTACGGTCCCACCGAGACAGTCTCTGCCGGTTCATCTCGACGTGGACGCCGAACAGCGTGAGCGCGCATGCCACGGTGCCGAGGACGAGAATTGCCAGAGCCGCACCGAGGGCCGCGAGCGCGTTCTCGATTCCGGTGCGGGGAACCGGCATGTAGTCACCGGTCTCGTCGACCCAGATGCGTACCGTCTCCCCTGCACGCCCGCGGGCTTCGAGTCCCACGCGGCCGATGTGCTCGACGCCGTCGACCTCCCACCGGGCGAGTGCCGGACCGGGCGACGACGAGGACTCGGCCAACGGGTTGGGGACCGACGCTTCGTCCGGATCGTCGTCGAGAACGAACGCCGGTACCTGCCGTCCTTCGGCCACCTGCTGATGTGACTGTTCGCTGAACTGCGCATACGACACGGTCCCGACGACACCGGCAACGGGCACCACCAGGAGCATCAGACCCACCAGGAGCATGAACGCGACAGCTTCGACGCGGTCGATTCCGCGCAGGAGCGGATTCGCGCTCCATGGCCGCAGACGCCACCACCGCACCGCCAGGGTGTCTTCGCGGATCATCACACTCTCCGGACATCGAGCTCCTGCCCCCGAGTGTCGATCGTGCGCGCCTGTAGATGTAGTGCCGAAGGTCGTATCCCAACCGGGTCCACCTGCAACGATCGAGGGACCTCGGTAACGAACCACGCCCGCCCGCGAACAGAAAATCCGGCTGCCCGCAGATTCGCTCTGCCGACAGCCGGATTCGGTGTGCCGTATCCAGTTTCACCTATCCCATGGGCTGGGCGGCCGGTGCCTCGCGCGACAGGATCGGAAGCCGCGACGCGAACGGCAGAAGCACCACGACGACCAGCGCGACCATCAACACGCCGAGCGCCATGCCCGACAGCACGTCGTGGACGTAGTGCACCCCCACCGTCACCCGGGAGAAGGCGAGCACCGCGGCGAGCGGAGCGACCAGCCAGATCAGACGCGGAGCCGCGAGGACACACGCCGTGGCGAACGACGCCGCGATGACGGAGTGGTTCGACGGCCAGGACCAGTCACCCACCTCGGGGCATTCCAGCACCGTCTCGATCCCGAGTGCGCGACACGGTCGCGGCTCCGTCACCACGAGCTTGACGAGTTCACTCGACAGGTAGGCACCCACGACACCGATACCGCCGACGGCGAGGGTGCCGAAGCTGCGTCGATCGTTCCGCCACAGCCACGCCGCGAGCACACCGGTGAAGGCGACCAGGACGAGCAGCCCCTTGTCCGCGACGAGACCTGCGAGCGGTCCGAGGAAGGACCCCTCGACGGTCTGAGCGACGGACAGATACAGGCGGTCGCGCATCGGTACCGTCGCCGCCGCGAGAAGAGTCAGCACGAGCGCCACCCCTACGGCAGGGATGAACATCGAGCGGACCAACCGCGGGGATACAGGAGGTGAATTCTCGGTGACGACCATGACCGAAGACGCTATCGCGCCACCTTGCCCGGCGGCAGACCGGCTGGTCGGGCGGGGTGACGGGGAGCTTCGAGCCTGCGACGCGTCCCGTTCCGAGGCGACTGCAGGCCGGCGGACGAAGTGGCTTCTGCCTCCCGCCCGGGCGATAGGCTCGCACGCGTGTGGCGAACCTGGATCCTCTCCGCAGCGATGGTGGCCGTCGCGGCGGTCGTTCTGCTCACTGGCGCATTCGACGTGACCTCGGTGGTGACGGCAGTACTGCTCCTCGTCTTTGCGTGGGTCACCTCTCCCCTGTTCTTCCCCCATCACGTCGACGACGCGACCGCCCGTCGCGACGCCGCAACCCGCGGCGTTCCGGTGGTGTACTGGCGCCCGGGGTGTACGTTCTGCATCCGGTTGCGCGCCACCCTGCGCACTCGCGCGCGTCGCGCGATCTGGGTGAACATCTGGCGGGATCCCGCTGCGGCCGCTCGGGTCCGGGAAGTCAACGGCGGGAACGAGACGGTGCCGACGGTGTTCGTCGGCGACGTGTCGCATACCAATCCCGACCCACGTTGGTTTCGCGATCAACTGGTCTGACGAGCCGACCCCCGACACGAACGAGGTCCCGGATCCGTGTGGATCCGGGACCTCGTTGATGCAGAGCGGTCAGCGGCGCACGCCTCGGCCGGTGACGGCCTTGACGAGGAACAGCAGGATGACCGCGCCGAGGAGGCAGGTCAGGAAGCTGAAGATCAGTCCGCCGCCTTCGACATCCACCCCGAAGACCTTCAGCAGGAAACCACCGATCAAGCCGCCGATGACGCCGACGACGATGTTGAGAAGAATGCCCTGCTGGGCGTCGGTGCCCATGATCTTGCTGCCGATCCAACCGGCGAGACCACCGATGATGATCCAACCGAGGATTCCGAGTCCGAGCATGTGCAGTCCTTTCGTGAACACTGGCTAGTTCGACCCAACTCAGATACCCAGTCGTCCCACCAGTCACACCTCTCACTTCTGACAAGTTCAGAGAGGCACGAATGCGACGCCCGGAAGGTCGGATTCGACGGCTCCGACCGTGGCACGTGCCGTCTGCCCGACGGGGACGGCTCGCGCTGGCACACTCGTGCGCATGACCCAGCCTCCCGTCACGATCACCGTCACCGGCCACGCCGAGCGCACCGTCGCACCCAACCGGTGCACGGCGGTGTTGCGGGTGCACGCCGACGGCTCCTCGCGCAAGCAGGCCGCCGAACCGGTGACCGCGGCCGTCGCCACCATCACCGATCTCGTCACCGAACTGCACAAGCGCACCCCGAACCCGGTGAAGCGGTGGACCTTCGATCGGGTACGCCACAGCCGGCGGCGCCCGTTCAACCGCGAAGGCAAGAACCGGCCGTGGGTGTACAACTCGTCGGCGTCGATCACCGTCACCTTCCACGAGTTCGACGCTGTGGGTGCGTTCGTCGAGCAGGTCGCCGAACTCGAGGTGGTCACCGTCGCCGATCTCCAGTGGTGGATCACCCGCAAGGCGCGAAAGAAGCGACTCGCACAGGTCCGCGACCTCGCCGTCCGCAACGCCCTCGACAAGGCGAAGGCGTACACGACGTCATTGGGTCTCGACACCGTTCGTGCGGTGGCCATCGCCGATCCGGGCATGCTCGGCTCCCAGCCCTCACCCGTCCACGCGGGCGGCGCTCCGATGATGCGCACCGCGATGCTGCGCTCGGATGCGATGAACGCACCCGAGTCCGCCGAACCCGCGCTGGTCTTCGAACCCGACTGCGTCACCCTCACCGTCGACGTCGAGGCGCGGTTCGAAGCGTCCCCCTAGCGTCGGGGAAACCTCGGTGTTCCGGACCCCGCTCAGCGACGTCGAGAACACCGAAACTCGAGCACCCTCCGCTCGATTCCTTGCGCGCCTTGTACAGACGGTGGCACGATGCCAGCACGCCGCCGATCCGCGCGGCCACAATCGAATAAGGCCCGCCAGGAGTTGCAGCTCCCGACGGGCCGGATGTCCGACTGTAAGGGAGTCGAACGTGGGTCAGAATACCCTGGCCGGCGGCGTGCGTCGTGGACCGCGCCTTGCCGCCAACTTCACCGTCCTCAGCAATGCCGTCATCACCGACGAGCGGCTGTCCTTCCGCGCGCGGGGTGTGCTCGTCTGGTTGCTGTCCAAGCCCGACGACTGGCGCACCCGCGCCGACTCGATCGCGGCACAGTCACCGAAGGAAGGTCGCGACGCGATCCGATCCGCTCTGCGCGAACTCGCCGACCTCGGCTACCTGGTACGCGAGAAGATCCAGAACGAGCTCGGCCAATGGATCACCATCCAGACCATCTACGAACGTCCCGCCACCGACCCGGCGCCTGAGAATCCGACCCGCGGCAGCGCGGACATCGCAGACCCAGGCGCTCTTTCAAGTACCGATACACCAAGGACGGAAACCAACCGCACACCGCGCGTCGCGAAGACACCGCTCGGTCCGGCGGTGGTCGAGCTTGCGGCAGCCTGCAGGCAGGCCGGGCTCACCGCGACCTTCGTCTACCTCAAACCCGATGCGGCAGCGGCGATCGAAACACTCGTCGCCACACACGGCGTGCCGGCTCTGGTTGCGGCAGCGAAATCCGTGCACAGACCGGGCAATCCGATGCGACTGGCGCACGGATGGTTGCCGTTGTGGCGGTCGCTGTCGACGCCCCGTGTCCTCCACCCGAAGTGCGGCGACTGCGACGAGTACGGGTGGCTTCCCGATGACGAGCAGGGGCGTGCCGTGCGGTGCGGGTGTCGCGCGCCGGCTGCGGCCTGAGATCCGATGCAAAGGCGCTCGGCCGAATTCCGTTGACCGATCGGATGGATCGGTTGTCTCATGAGGGGTAGGTAACGTTCTGCGGTAGACAGTCTCGCCGAGCTATCGACGGCGAGGGATGGTGATGGTGTCGGGAACCCGTATCGAAGTGCCCGTCGACGACGGCGTGCTGTCGGGACTCGATTTCGGTGGCCGTAGGCCGGAAGTGCTGTTGGTCCACGGCAGCGGACACAACGCCGTCACTCGTGATCGCCTGGTGTTCATTCGTGCTCAGCAGAATGGCGTAAATTCCATTGCCCCAGCACTTGTCGAGGAGTACTACTGGACGCTGGCGAATTTCGAGATCCTCGAGGAGAAACACGGCGATGGCCACCACGATCGAACGGCCGGACGGCACGAGCATTCACGGTCCGGGCAAGCTGTCTGCGGAGCGCTTGCAGCACGAGCTGGCGTTGCGTCGACGTGCGCAGCGGATACCGGCAAGGCGACGTCACGACGGAAAAGGCGGGCGTCGGCAGCAGCGACGTGCCGCCGCCGGAGCGTGGTAACTCTGCCCAGCATCGTCGAGGCCGCGGCGTGATCGGTCAGCGGCGCGCCGGCGAGGCGAGAGGAGAATCCCGACGACCTCCGGCGACGGCACTCCCCCACTGGCCGATACAACCGGACGAGCAGGGGGCATCAGCACGATCGCCGACAGCGCGGCGATGGCCACCGAGAGGATGCCGCCGAGGGGAAATCCGACCAGAACGTTGAGCCGGGACTTCGCCAGATCCCGCACCGTCCACTTCTCTTCCACCGCCCCGGAGGAGAAGAAGAACACCTCGTACGGAGTCATCGCCGCACCGAACAACGCGATCGCGTAATACCGATATGCCGCCAGTTTCTCGCTGTCCACCAGGGATGGAGTGAACACCTGGTTCGCGAGCTGCCCCCCAATCCGGACCGAGAAGGAACACCGCCACTGCGAACATGACCAGGCACAGTCCGACCACCCCGGTGACGTTCTCCATCACCGAGAACTTCACCCGCCAGATCACCAGCCACACCGCCAGGGCGGCTACCGGAATCCACATCTTCGGGTTCACACTGCTCGCCAACTGCAACGCCAGCGCGATACCACCGACCTCGGCGGTCCACGTCGACAGGTTGATCAGAAACGACGCGCTCAGATTCGCCACTGCCATGCGCGGCCCGAGACGTTCGCGAATGATCTCGAAAGTGGCTCGGCCGCTGACCGCAGCGACGCGGCCGGACATCTGCGGAAGACACAGATTCCCAGCACGCCTACCGGCACCACCCAGGCCAGGACAACCCGAAACGCGCGCCCACCACGGCATTGGTGACCAGGTCACCGATGTCGAGAAATCCCCCGATCGCGGTGAGGATGCGGTGAGGATTCTGAGAGCGACGGCGAAGAGACTTTTCATCCGGCCGCCTCGAGACGGTCTCCGAGATCGAGCAACTCCGTACCTGCACGTCCGAGCTCGGCCGCAACCGCAGTCAGGTCGGTCTGCTCGCCGACTCCGGCAACCATGTCTCGTCCCCGGATGATCTGTCCGGTAACCGTGTTCGCCGCCTGCAGGACCTCGGCGCGCAGGGTTCCCTGGCCGGGGGTGTCCACCTCTCGATCCGCGGTTGCCGAGACGGCCTGGTCGACCTCTTCGAGCATGTCCGACAGGGCGGTGTCCGTGGCGGCGGTGGTGTTGTGACCGTCGGCGAAACCTGCAGGCTCAGCTGAGCCGAGACCGCCGCCGAACCGATCTGCTGCGCTGCCCGACCGAGATTGCCTTCCACCCCGCCGCGCATCGAAGCGCACCCTGATGCGAAGACACCCAGGAGCAGCGCTGCAGCGACCACAGAAAGCAGCACACCCCTGCTCCGGCGTCCACCCGTCTCATGCGAGACGCGCCGTGAAGACCACGCTTTCCTCAGCAACCTCACGATAGAAGCCGGTTTCCGTCGCCGGTCGGTTTCGACAGCCGACACTCGCCGCGCTGTCGACCGGCGCCTATCGCTGTTCCCATGGATCCGCCCGTGACGCGGTACATCCAGCGCGACGGCGCCGCACTGGCGTATCAGATCGTGGGTGAGGGGCCACATCCGATCGCGTGGTTCTTCGAAGACATGATGCATCCGGACCTGATGTGGACCGATCCGCACTTCCACTACAACTTCGAACGTTGTGCCCGCTTCGCGCGTTCGCTGTTCTTCCAGCGACGCGGATTCGGACTGTCCGATCCCGTCGAGCACGTCCCCACGCTCGAGGAGCAGGCCGACGACGTCGTCGCGGTGCTCGACGACGCCGAGGTCGATCGCGCCACGCTCGTCGGCGCAGCCAGCACCTGCGGGCCCCTTGCCCTGGTAGCGGCTCGGCACCCCGACCGCGTTTCCGGGCTGGTCCTCGCCGAACCCTGGTCCGATACCCTGCTGTCCGACGGTGATCCGCCACCGGGATGGACTGCTGACGAGCGAGACCGGTTCGTCGAGTCGTATCGGGATGCGTACGCATGCTGGGGTCAAGGGAAGCTCACGTCCCTGGCGCACCCGACCCTCGATGTCCCACACAATCGACGGATCATGGCGCTGCTCGAACGCTGCTCCGCCACACCGAGAACTGCCCAGAAACATCTCGAGTGGGCTCTCCGCGCGAACTACTCCTTGATTCTGCCGGCAATCCAATGCCCGACGAAGGTGTTGCATCAGCCGGACACTCTGTTCGCTCGAGAGGCCGGCCGCAGGATGGCCGCGCAGATTCCGAACGGCCGCTTCTACGAGCTGCCACCGATCGCCCTCGGCGCAACCCTGGGTGAAGTGCTGATTCCTGTTCTCGACCACGTGGAGGAACTCGTCAGCGGCACGGACCATCCGGTCGAGGCCGATCGGTTCCTGGGCGCGGTTCTGTTCACCGATGTCGTCCGCTCCACCGACCTGCTCGCTGAGGTCGGTGACAACCGGTTCGCGAGGTTGCTGGGCGCGCACGACCGACTCGTGCGTGCGGAGGTCGAGGCCGGCGGAGGCACGCTGGTGGGCATCGCGGGCGATGGGACCCTCAGTGTCTTCGACGGTCCAGTGGCCGCACTGCAGTGCGCGCACCGGATTATCCGATCGACATCGACTCTCGGATTTTCTGTGCGCTCCGGCGTGCATGTCGGGTCGGTGACCCGCGCCGGTCCCGGGTTGACCGGAATGACGGTCCATATCGGAGCGCGGATCGCTGCCTCCTCCGGGCCTGGCGAGGTGCGATGCTCACAGGCGGTGCGCGAGCTTGCGGTCGGCGGAGATTTCGATTTCACCGACCTGGGCAGGCATCGGCTCAAAGGTGTGCCCGGTCAGGTCCAGGTGTTCAGGGCGACGGTCGGGGCCCGTCCTGCACAGCCTGCGCTGCCACCACGCCCGACCGTCTCGGACCGGGCAGTATTGACCATGGCGCGCCGGGCTCCCGGCATGCTTCGTGAGCTCGCCCGCCTCGCAGACCGTCGCAACAAGGCAGTGAGGCGTCCACGATGATCGTCGCCGACTAGGCTCGGCTCCGTGAGCGTGCGTGCAGGAATCATCGTGACCGGGACCGAAGTGCTGACGGGGAGGATCTCCGACCTGAACGGACCGTGGTTGTCCGACCAACTCCTGAAACTCGGCGTCGACGTCGCCCACATCACGATCTGCGGTGACCGGCCCGCCGACCTGACCGCACAGTTACGCTTCCTCACCGAGCAGGGCGTCGATCTCATCGTCACCAGCGGGGGTCTCGGTCCCACCGCCGACGACCTCACCGTCCCCACCGTCGCCGAGTACTGCGATCGCGAACTGCTGCTCGACCCCGAACTCGAAGAACACATCGCAGGTGTCATCCGCCGGTTCCGCCCGGACACCCCCGATCTCGAAACCGGACCGACGCGTATCGGGATCCGGAAGCAGGCGCACGTGCCCGCCGGTGCCACCGCCCTGCCGCCCACCGGTACAGCGCCGGGCGTGGTCATCCCCGCGGTCGCCGGCGAACGGCCGGTACCGACCATCGTCATCCTGCCCGGCCCGCCCGGTGAGCTGCAGGCGATGTGGCCGAGCGCGGTCGCCTCCCCCGCGGTCGCCGACGTGTTGGCGCGAGCCGACGACCTGCAGCAGCACACCGTGCGCGCCTACGGATTGCACGAGGCACAACTCGCCGAGACGCTGCGCCGGGCCGAATCAGAGATCGCCGGCCTCGAACGCCTCGAGATCACCACCTGTCTCCGACACGGCGAACTCGACATGGTGACGCGAGTCGCCTCCGGTGACGCGGACATCTACCATCGCCTTCTCGACGTCCTCACCGAACACCATGGACGCGAGATCTTCTCAACCGACGGTTCCACCATCGACGACCAGCTGATCGCCGTCCTCGACGGCCGCACGATCGCGACTGCGGAGTCGTGCACCGGCGGACTCGTCGCCGCGCGGCTCACCGACCGTCCCGGGTCGTCGGCCTATGTCATGGGTGGCGTCGTCTCGTACTCCAACGACGCGAAGTCCGATCTGACCGACGTACCGGCCGAGATGATCGCGGAACACGGGGCGGTGAGCGAGGAGGTCGCCGCAGCCATGGCCGAGGGTGCTCGACGGCGCCTGAAGGTCGACGTCGCGGTCTCCACCACCGGGGTCGCCGGCCCCGACGGGGGAACCGAGGCCAAGCCGGTGGGCACGGTGTGCTTCGGCGTCGCGATCGAGGGACGGCCGACGTACACGGTCACCCGCCGCTTCCCCGGCGACCGCGAACGGGTCCGGACTCTCACCACCACCGCAGCACTGCATCTGGTTGTCGCACAGCTCGGTCGGGATTGAGCCTGCACGCGCGCGCCCTCGGCGGTTGTCAGCCCTCGCGTGCCGCCTTCAGCTGAGTCCGAAGAGAATCCACTTCGGCTCGGAGGTCGTTGATCTCGTCGATGTAGGGACGGATCCGGGCGCGGACCGCTTCGTCGGTGTACTGCGGGATCAAGCTCCGAGAGCAGTTCCAGTCGAAGGCCTCGACCTCGATGACGATGCTTCGCTCACATCGCGCCGAGATTCTCCGCCCGTCACCGAGATCGCGCAGCCGGTCGAGAAGCTGCGGGTCGTCTTCCGCATCGACCACCCGCGCGGTACCGAAGAGCTTCAACCGTCTCTTCAGCGGAAAGTCCGCGAGGAACAGCGCGACCCTTCCGTTGTCCGCGATGTTCCCGACCGAGACGAACTGCTGGTTGCCTCGGTGATCCGCAAACCCGATCGTCTGCCCACCGAGGTGGTGCAGGAACCCGACGGGTCCGCTGCGGTACTGGACATAGGGCCATCCGCTCGGGGTCACCGTCGCCATATGGAACTGGAAGCTTTCGCGTACGAGAGCGAGTTCCCGGTCGCCCAACGGCTGAGGCCCTCGGTCGGGTTCGTCGAGGTCGGCACCATAGGCAACGATGCTGCCCGCAGCTTCCTGACGCGCGACCGCCTCCGGGCCGAACGCCAGATGGTGATACCTCGAACCCATACCGATCTCCTCGCCGATGTCCGTTATGCCGACAACGAGACAGTGCATCACAATCGACCGTGACCAGAAAGACGCGGGTGTCGACCCTGCAGTTCGCCGACAGCGGCCATCTGGTTTACGATACGGAACGTGTCGTATCTGAATGAGCCGCCTGTGCAACGCGGACGTCCACGCGACGCCGAACTCGAGCGTCGGATCACCACCACCGTACTCGAACTACTGGCCGAACAAGGCTACGAGGGCGTGACATTCGAGGCGGTCGCTCGACGTTGCCAGGCGTCGAAGGCAACGCTGTATCGACGATGGCCGTCCAAGCGCGACATGGTCCTCGCAGCAGTGAAGGACGCCCCTGCGCATCCCTCGGCGGTTCCACTCCGGCGCGGCGACACACTCCGCGACGATCTGCTGATGCTTGCGCAACGCCTCAGCCTCACCATGTCCGCAACCGACAGCAACGCCGCCTTCATGCTGCTCCACGCGGGACTCGAAGACCCGGAGTTGTGCGACGCTATCGAGGAGACCGTCGGCCCGACAGGCGCACGTCTCCCCCAGGCGGTCCTCGACGATGCCGTTGCGCGAGGCGAACTCCCTTCGGGCGCTCAATCATTCGCATACGAGGAGGTCGTGGGAACCGTCCTGCTCCTGCGACGAGCGAACGGTCTCACCGTCGACGACACCTACCTCGAAGCCCTCGTCGACACCGTCATCATTCCCGCGCTCACCGCGTCCGCCGGCCGAACGGACCTGCCCGCCGGGATCTTCTCCGGCCACCCCGAAACCTCCACCACGACTACGACTACGGAGACCCCATGACCCGCTGCACCATCGAGGACTTCACCTACCGCACGATCACCGTGGACGGCGGCGTGAAGCTCAACGTCGCCGTCGGTGGGCAAGGTCCGGCCGTCGTCCTGCTGCACGGTTTCCCGCAGACCCACTACATGTGGCGCCACGTCGCCCACGCACTCGCTGAGGACCACACCGTGATCGTCCCCGACCTGCGCGGCTACGGCGCCAGCGACCAACCCCCGGTCGACAATCCCGAGTCGTATTCCAAGCGCACCATGGCGAACGACATCGTCGCGGTCGCCCGCGAGATCGGTTTCGACCACTTCGGGCTCGTCGGTCACGACCGCGGTGCGCTCGTCGCCGTCCGTGCGGGACTCGACCACCCCGACGCCGTCGACTACCTCGGCATCCTCGATGTCCTTCCCACGATGGACACCTGGGCCGTACTTCAGGGCGTGAACGCCAAGGTTGCCTGGCACCTCTACCTCATGGCCCAGCCCGCAGGGATGCCCGAGAAGATGATCGCCGCTGTCGCCCCGGAATTCTTCGGCTCGTTCCTCGATGCGTGGGACCCCACCGGAACCACCTTCACGCCCGAGGAGCGCGATCACTACGTCACCAGCTCGATCAACTCTGTCGACTCGATCGTGGCCGACTACCGCGCCACCGCCGGCATCGATCTCGACATGGACCTCGCCGACCGCGAACGCGGGGCTCGGCTCACCATGCCCGTCGCGGTCATCTCCCAGGACTGGGGCTCGCAACTGGGCTTCGACGCCTCGGCTCTCTGGCAGGCGTGGGCACCCGATCTCACCTACCAGGGCACCACCAGCGGCCACTTCATGGCCGAAGAGAACCCCGACGAGATCGCCGGCTTCATCACCGAGCTGGCCGCCCGAATCCCGGCCGACCAGCCCTGACGGACATGCCACCGGAGTCACCGGTCGGGGGTGACCACGATCACCGAAAAGCACGCATCCTTAACATGACGAACAAACGGGACATCGATATCATCGACCGCAGTTATTGTCTGTCGGGGGCACACGAGGAGAATCGCGCATGTCCCGGATCGATCGCAGACGCACACGCACCGTCGGCCTGCTCGCCGCAGGTCTGCTCACCGCAGGTCTGAGCGTCGCGGGTCCGGTCGGTTCCGCGTCCGCTGACCCGGTCCGCAATTGCCCTGAACGGTACGTCCTCGCCGTCGACGGAACCCGCGGCTTCGAAACCCGCGACTCGATCGACCCGGCATCCCCCTTGGCGAAGATCTCCGCTCGGTTCGAGTCTCCCGGCACCGTGGTCGAACACATCCGCTACCCCGCAGTGGTTGTGCCGTTGCCCGGGACCGGCTCGCACGACGATTTCGACGGCATCGACGACGACGGCACCATCGCCTACGACAGGTCGAAGCAGATCGGGCATCAGCGACTCCGCCAGACCATCACCGTCCGACACAGCACCTGCCCCGACTCGGACCTGTTGGTGCTCGGCTACTCGCAGGGCGCCTCGATCGCGGGCGATGTTCTCGCCGAGATCGCAGCCGACGGGTCCGTTCCCCCCGAACGGATCTCGGGCGTCCTCTATTCCGACCCCCGCGACGACCGCGGCGTCGAGACCCTGTTCCCGGGTCCCGTCGCTCCCGGTGTGACGCTCGGCGGCGGCCGGAACGACTTCGGTGAGATCCACGTCGAACGAGTCTGCATCGAAGGCGACGCGATCTGCGACGGTCGCACACCCGAGGACGGCAAGGACTGGCTCCGCGAGAACGTGACGGGGTACTTCCAGCTGCACACTAAGTACCCCGACTACCAGCCCTGACCGAGTCGGGCCGGAGAGTTCGCCGACCGCGCGGTGTGCATCAGTACCAGAGTGACGAACTCGGGGGAGGTTGTGTGCGTGTTCTTCGCCGGAACCGCACACAACCTCCCCCGAGTTTCGACGGCCGCTACTCCTCCTCGACGCCACCAATGGCCCAACGCAAAAGGGAACCCATCCTCAGGTAAGGATGGGTTCCCTCGTCGGCGAGTCCCTAGCAGACTGTCGTTACTGCAGTCTGCGCAGGACTGTTATGCCTGTGCAGCGGCAGGTTCCTCGACGTGCTCCACGGGGCCGGCTTCCGTGATGGGATAGACGGGGTATTCCACACCCGACAGGTACTGGACCGTTCGCACCACCTGGCACGAGTAACCGAACTCGTTGTCGTACCAGACGTAGAGGATGGCGGTGTCGCCGTCGACGATCGCTGCATTGGCGTCGATGATGCACGCCGCGCGCGAGCCGATGAAGTCGCTCGACACTGCGTCGGTGGCCGAGGTGTAGTCGAGGTTGCGGCGCAGCGCACCGGTGAGCGACTCCTGGTGCAGGTGCTCGAGCACCTCTTCCTTGGTGGTCTCACGAGTCAGCTGAAGGTGAAGGATCGCGACGGACACATCCGGCGTAGGAACACGGATCGAGTTGCCGGTGATCTTCGCCTTCAGATCGGGAAGCGCCTTCGCGACCGCCGAAGCGGCGCCGGTCTCGGTGAGCACCAGGTTGAACGGCGCGGAACGTCCGCGACGGTCGGCCTTGTGGTAGTTGTCCAGCAGGTTCTGGTCGTTTGTGAACGAGTGCACCGTCTCGACGTGACCACGCACCACACCGAATTTGTCGTCCATGGTCTTCAGCGGCGGAACGATGGCATTGGTGGTACAGGACGCGCACGACACGATCGTCTCGTCCGGGTCGAGGTCGCGGTGGTTGACACCGTGCACGATGTTCGGGAGATCACCCTTACCCGGTGCGGTGAGCACCACCTTGGCGATACCGGGGCGGAGATGCTTCGACAGACCGTCGCGGTCGCGCCAGATTCCGGTGTTGTCGATCAGGATGGCGTTGTCGATGCCGTACTCGGTGTAGTCGACGCTTTCCGGATCGTTGCTGTAGATGAACTTGATGACATTGCCGTTGGCGACCAAGGCGTTGTTCTCGGTGTCGACCTTGATCGTGCCGTTGAACTGTCCGTGGACGGAGTCGCGACGCAGCAGAGAGGCACGCTTGGTCAGGTCGTCGTCACCTCCCTTACGGACCACCACAGCACGCAAGTTCAGCCCATTGCCCGAGCCTGCCTTCTCGATGAGCAGACGGGCGACGAGCCGGCCGATTCGCCCGAACCCGTACAGGACCACGTCCTGCGGTTTCGCGGGGCTCGTCTGCGCGCCGCCGACCAGATCCGCGAGGCTCTCAGCGACGAAATCCGGGATGGATCGTCCGGCACCCTGGGCCTGATAATCCGTCACCAGCAGGCCGAGGTCGATCTTCGACGGCTGCAGGTCGAGGTCGGTCAACGCCTGGAGGAACGGGAAGGTTGCCTCGACCGACAGCTCGTCGCCGCGGATCTGACGCGCGAAACGGTGCGTCCGCAGAATACCGATCACCGACTTGTTCACGAGGGAGCGGCTGTGAAGCAAGATCGTGACCGAATGCCGGCGGTGCAGACCGCCGATGATCGGGATCATTGCTTCCGCAATAGCCTCTTGCGAGTTCCACTGTGCCAATTCCGGGGTGCTCACTGCGCTCCTCTGCCTTTCCGGCTCGTCTGACACGTCGCAGGCTGTTGGGTGCAGCCCAGACGAGACGCACGTCACTCGCCGGTCGGTGTCCGGATCGGTGGAACCGTACGCGACCGACGCCGATTACGGCGTGCGTACCGCCAAGCATATGAAAGAGCTCTCACGGTTCGACGCCCGGTAGGCGAATCGTGCCCGCGCGTGCGTGAAGCTGATCGTCCCTCCCCGGATAGGAAGGCGTCGTCGACCCTGGAGCTGTAGATGAACCGGCGAGCTGCGTGTGTCGCCAGTCACAACAATTGTGGCGGCATGCCGGATGGTATCAAGAGTCCATCGGCGGGTATTGCGTCATCAATATTCCGGCGCGCAAATGAATCCGGCTCACATCCTATTTCGAAACCTTCGAACCGCCAACAGATCTACTTGTCATTTCACACAACCGGGGCAGAGCCCAGGACTTACTCCGAGCTGCGAAAATCCGCGGCTTGCGCGTTCCGACGCCAAGACCGTGCTGCACGTGGTAAACCCGTGAGAAATGACGAGGCCGAGGAATATTTGCTTAGCCTCGATCTTTCGCGCGGATCACGTGTCGGACTGAGCAGCTTCGGATTCGGTGGGGAGACCGTGGATTGCGGTGTGCATCCACGGTCGACTGCCCGACACGGTCGGGTGACGCCGAGGTCCACGGCCCCGGAAACAGTTCCTTCGTCTCGATGGAGCAGGTACGCGCACAGCAGATGGAAACCGAAGCCTCGCGTGAACGTCGGGGCGGCCTGTTCCTTCTCGGAATGCGCGGTGACCTTCGGTGGCATCGATGTCGAGGACAAGCGGATGCGCTTCGTCGATGGCGTGCTCGGGAGCCGACGCACCGGCGGCGGTCCAGGCGTGGCGACGGGCTGTGGCGCGGGCCCGGTCGATCGCGGCGAGCGCGGTGTCGGCGTCGACGGCCAACACGCTGATCAGGCGGGAGACGGTGGGGTCGGAGGCCACCGCACCGAAGATCTCCGGGTGAGTCCGCAGTTGGCTGATGTCGGCGAGGCAGTCCCCACCGATCGCGAATGCCGTCGCGAGATCGAGCACGATCTTGCCGGGATCGTGTCGGGTCAGCGGTTTTCGATACGGTGCGAGCTCGGCCCGAGGTTAGGACGATCTGCTCCCCGATGAGCGTCGGTCCGCAAGCGCGGCACCCCGGCTGTCGTGTCGGTCATGACGGACGCAGATCCGGCCCGTAGCCCTCCACAGTGCGCCGCGCCGCGTCGGCAACCACATCGGTGAAGGAACCCCCGCGCTCGAGAATGCGACGCTGCCTGATCGCCCCATTACCTCGATCCACGGTTCCCGACAGAGTGTCGTGCACGGAGCGGTAGACGTCGAGTTCCTCCAGGATCGGCCGGACCTGAGCGAGCAGTCGCCAGATCAGGTCGACTGCCGGAACCAACTGCCCAGAGCCGAGATCGACACCGCGCCCGGCCAGACCGTCCCGGGCCGCTCTCCAGCACGCCGCGCGCAGCAGCTCCTGATCGACCGAGGGCGTCGGCTCGCCGCGTTCGATCGATGCCGTCGCCTGGGCGACCAATGCATACACCAAGGTGGCCAGCGTGACGGTCTCCTCGACGGTCGCGGGCACGTCCGCGATGCGGATCTCGAGGGTCGGATGATGCGCGGAGATCCGCACATCCCAATAGACCATTCGAGGATCCAGGATCGTGCCGGTGGTGAGCAGCGATTCGACCGCCGCGTCGTATTCCGCGGCCGAGGCGCACTGCGGGGGCAGTCCCGCGCTCGGCCAGCGCCCCCACCGCAGGTATCGCCAGCTGGCATATCCGGTGTCCCGGCCGTCGGTGATCGGCGAGTTGGCGGTCAGCGCCAGCAGGGCGGGAAGCCATGGGCGCAGATGGTTGATGAGCTGGGCCGCGCGGTCACGATCGTCGACACCGATATGCACGTGGCATCCGCAGATCACGCCGTCGGTGACGCCACGATAGTGCTGTGCCATGCGTTGGTAGCGAGGCGTGGCGGTGACCGATCCGCTCGGAGGTTCGAAGATCGGTGTGCCGACCGCTACGAGCCGGCATCCTGCGCGCGCTGCGGCGTCGGCGGCCGTCGCGCGGGAGCGGCGCAGCTCTTCGCGTAGGTCCTGCAGGTGTGTACATACCGTGGTGGCGGTCTCGACCTGACACGGGGAGAGCTCGACCTCGAGCTCGATGCCGAGTGTGAGTCCGGCCGCGAGCACGTCGAGACTGCGCAGGATGGGACGACCGGTACGGGGATCGACCAGGACGAATTCCTCTTCGACGCCGATCGTGGCCGCCGCCCCGCCGCGCACAGGAGAGGTGTCGGTCGGTCCTGTGGCGGCCATGGCGTTCTCCCCACTCGAGATCTTTCACTCTACGAAGGAAGAGCGGCCGGCGTGGGTGTACTGCAGTCGGAGATCTGTCTTACCGGACGGTGCGTGCGCGTTGCCGGTTGGCGGCGTGGCGGAGCTGCAGAATCCGCAGACCCCCGGCGAGGCCGACGATCACCGCTCCGGCGATCGCAGCGAACAGCAGTGCCACACCCAGCGGCAACGAGAAGTCCCACGCGAACAGTTCGAGGGTGACGCTGTCCAGGTTCTGCAGGATGAACACCAATAGCAACAGCAGGATCAACACACCGACGATCAGGGCAGTCCACAACGCCCCGGTGCGGGTGCCTCTGATGCCTTTGCCCCGGGCGACGTCGGGATGCAGCCTGCTGGGAGCGTCCGGATCCGGTGTCGCCCCGGATGGCGGTACCGGAGTATCGCTACGTCGCGCGGGCGGCGAGAAATCGGGGTTCGAATCGCCAGGGCCCCTCGAGCTGGTCGTCATGTTCGATCGGGTACCCCGGCCCTGTTCCGGTTATCCCACCGGCAGAATCTTTGCGGTCAGTTCACGTCCCGGCTCCGCACCAGAATCCCGGTGGCGACCACTGCGACGGCAATGTAGGCGGCGACGGTGATGAGCGCCCTCGGTCCCGAGATCACATCCACCACCCCGGGTGTGCCCTCCCCTCCCCCGGTCACCGCGCCGACGAGCGATCCGGCTGCGGTTCCCGACAGGAAGGCCGTCACGTCCTCGACGAGCTGCAGCGCGGAGCCGACGCCTCGCAGCAGATTCTCGACGACAACCGTCCATACCAGCCCCAGGCCGACCGACAGCGCCGCACTGCGGGCGTAGGTGCCGAGGGCGAAGCCGATCGTTCCCCACATCATGAACACGAGGTACGCCGCACCCGCGGAGCGAAGAAGTGCGCCGGCCGACGGCATCGTGAGCGGTTGTGTTTCGATCGTGGCGAGCGAGACAGACACGACCGTGCACAGCACAGCGGTGACGACCACCATCGCGGCAACGATCACCGCAAGAGCGAGCAGGGCACCGATTGTCGGGCGCAGACGGCCGTGAGTGAACACGGTCTTCCACGTTCCCCAGCTGTACCCGTTCCCGGCAATGAGAGCACCCAGGACGAGCACGAGCGCACCACCGAACAACGGTGTGCCCTGGACCAGGAAGTCAGGGATCGATTCGGGCAGGACGCTCTGCAGCAACGCTTCGGTCGGCTCCCCTTCCGTGGGGAAGCCGGCCGTTCGGGTCGTGTAGGAGACGTACGGGAATACGTAGCCGAAAACCATCGCGAGCAGGAACCACGTGCCGACCGTCGTCCACATCGCCGGCCACGCACGCAACCGGTACAACTCGGCACGCAAGCTCCGAGCAACGGTGTTGTGCCGTGCGGCAAGTGAGGTGGAATCGGAGTGCGAGCGGAGTGTCGAGGCGGACATGTCACGCCCCCTTCGTGGGTGTGGAACGAGTGGTCATTTCGAGGAACACGTCCTCGAGGATGCGTTCGGCCGGTCCGACCGACAACACATCCACGCCGTCGGCGACGAGCGCGCGGACGACGTCGGGCCGCGATCGGGCGGCAGATCCAGCAGCACCGAGTCGCCGTCGATTTCGAACCCGTTCTCTCCGGCGAGATCCGATGCGATCGAGACCACCCGATGCCCGGGCGTGCCACGATCTTTCAGCACCGCGTCGCCGAGCAGGGTGGAGACGGTCGTTTCGCGCACCCGGCGCCCGGTGACGAGATCGGCAGGATCGGTATTCGCTCCGCACAAAATGACGCAGGGCCTCGGGTGACACCCTCTCACCGAATGTCCCACCACGGGCGCCGCTTCTGTAGGAACGCCGTCATCCCCTCCGCGGCTTCCTCGGAACCGAACATCCGCGCCGAACGTGCTGCCAGGTCGTCTCCGTAACGATCGAAGTCCTCGAGGATCCGCTGCGTGACGAGGCGTTTCGATTCGGCCAGACCCTGCGGTGAGCAGGCACGGATCTCCGCGAGCAACTCCACCAGGACAGCGTCGGTATCGGACACCGACAGGGTGACGAGACCCTCGGAGGACGCCTCCTCGGGACCGAACCGTTCGCCGGTCAGGAAGTACCGTGCCGCTGCGCGCGGCGACAATCGCGGGAGCACGGTCAAGGAGATGATCGACGCGGCCAGACCGAGCCGTGCCTCGGTAAGTGCGAACGTCGACGCCGGCCCGGCGACCACGATGTCGCAGGCACCGATCAGACCCATGCCGCCGGCGCGGACGTGCCCGTCGATGCGGGCCAAGACCGGCTTGGGGAGCTCCAGGATCTGCCGGAGCAAGGCCGTCATGTCGCGGGTGCGTGCGGCAGCCGTTTCCTGCGCGGATCCGGAAGATCCGCTCAGATCCGCTCCGGCACAGAATGTTCCACCGGTATGGGTGAGGATGACCGCGCGGACGGCGGGGTCGGCGGCCGCGTCGACGAGTCCGCGGCTCAGTTGGGTCAGCAGCGGTACGGACAGGGCGTTGCGGTTGTGCGGGGAGTCGAGGGTCAGTGTCGCAGCGCCGTGGTCGACGACGTAGCGCACCACCACCGGATCGGGTTCGGTCATGACAACTCCTCGATGTGGTGGCCCCCTTCGCTGTCGGGGCTCTCGACCGGTGCGGACACGTCGTGCGGGGTGAGGACAGCGAGGGCGGTGCCGACGGCGACCTGATCGCCGACTTCGACGGCGAGCGTCGTGAGCGTGCCGGCAGTGGGTGCGGTGACGGTGTGCTCCATCTTCATCGCTTCGAGCCACACGAGCGGCCTGCCCGCTTCCACTACATCGCCGACGGCAGCGCCGAGCCTGATCACCGATCCCGGCATTGGCGCGAGTAGTGATCCGGCAGCGATCCGGGCGGTGGGGTCGACGAAGCGCGGCGCCGCGGTCAGGCGCACCGGTCCGAGCGATGAGTCGACGTACACCGCGTCGCCGTACCGCGCCACAGCGAAATGCTGGCGGACACAATCGACGTCCAGAACCACCCGATCCGGTGTGAAGCCGACGACGCCGAGGTCGTCACGGCCGTCGACGTGGACACCGTCGCGCGTGATCCGGTAACGCACCTCATGGTCGCCGTGCACGCCGGAGAATCGTTTGACCTGCGGCTGCGAGGGCAGATTCCGCCATCCCGAGGGCAGTCCCGCATTCACCGTGGCAGCGGTGCGATTGGTGGCCGACTCCGCCAGAGCAGCGGCGATCGCGGACACCGCTTCCGCGTGCGCTGAGGCGAGCGGTGCCGACAGTTCCGTGAGTCCGTGGGTGTCGAAGAAGGCGGTGTCGGTCTCCCCCGCACGGAAGGCGGGATGTTTCAGCACCGCGACGAGGAGGTCGCGGTTGGTGACAATGCCGTGGATCTCGGTGCGCGTCAACGTCGATGCCAGCAGCCGCACCGCGCGGTCGCGGGTCGGTGCGTACGAGATGATCTTGGCGAGCATCGCGTCATAGTGGACCCCGACCTCCGATCCCGCGAGGACACCGGAATCGACGCGCACACCGGTGTGCCGGAGCACGTCGAACTCGCGTGCCTCCTGCGGCAGCGCGAAACGGTGCACGGTGCCGGACTGCGGTTGCCAGTCTCGGGCCGGGTCCTCGGCGTAGAGCCTGGCCTCCACGGAATGGCCGTGTACCGGGGGTGGTTCGGGGTCGAGGAGGTCACCGTCGGCGATGCGGAACTGGAGATCGACGAGATCGAGCCCGGTCGTGCATTCGGTGACGGGATGCTCGACCTGCAGGCGCGTGTTCATCTCCAGGAAGTGGAACCGCCCCGAGCGGTCCGCGAGAAACTCGACGGTGCCGGCGCCCTCGTACCCGATGGCCTGAGCGGCGCGCCGGGCGGCGTCGAACAGGCGTGGGCGCATCCCCTCGATCGCGTCGACGAGCGGCGAGGGGGCTTCCTCGATCACCTTCTGGTGGCGACGTTGGATCGAGCATTCGCGTTCGCCCACCGCCCACACCGTGCCGTGGCGGTCCGCGAGGATCTGGACCTCGATGTGCCGCCCGTTCTCGAGATACCGCTCGCAGAACACCGTCGGGTCGCCGAACGCCGACGCGGCCTCCCGGCGGGCCGCGTCGAGTTGCCCAGGCAGGTTGGCCAATGTCCGCACCACCCGCATTCCGCGCCCACCGCCGCCTGCGGAGGCCTTGACGAGCACCGGGAGGTCGGCGTCGGTGATGTCGGCAGGGTCGAGTTCGGCAAGAACAGGGACACCGGTGTCGGCCATGATCTTCTTGGCCTCGACCTTCGAGCCCATCCGTTCGATCGACTCCGGGCGCGGTCCGATCCAGATCAACCCCGCCTCGAGCACTTCGCGCGCGAATCGTGCGTTCTCGGAAAGGAATCCGTAACCCGGATGGACCGCGTCGGCGCCCGTCGTCAACGCTGCCGCGACGATCTTCTTCCCGTCGAGGTAGGTCTCGGAAGGGGTGACTCCCGCAAGTCGCACGGCGGCATCGGCGTCGCCGACATGCGGACTGTTCGCGTCGGCATCGGAGAACACCGCGATCGCCCCCAGTCCGGCCCGACGGCACGACGCGAACACGCGGCGGGCGATCTCCCCGCGATTCGCCACGAGCACCGTGGTGATGGTCGATTCGGTCACGGGAACCTCACATCCGGAAGACGCCGAAGGATTCGGCACCTGTGATCGGGGCGGTGGCAACAGCCGACAAGCACAGTCCCAGCACAGTGCGGGTATCGCGGGGGTCGATGATGCCGTCGTCGTAGAGACGACCGGACAGGAACATCGGCAGCGATTCGGCTTCGATCTGGTTCTCGACGGCCGCGCGCACCGCCTCGTCGGCGGCCTCGTCGAAGTCCTGGCCGCGTGCCTGCGCGGCAGCGCGTCCGACGAGAGAGATGACCCCGGCCAGTTGGGCACCGCCCATGACCGCAGACTTGGCGCTGGGCCACGCGAACAGGAACCGCGGATCGAAGGCACGTCCGCACATGCCGTAGTGACCGGCGCCGTAGGACGCGCCGATGAGGATGGAGATGTGCGGCACCGTGGAGTTGGCGACCGCGTTGATCATCATCGCCCCATGCTTGATCATGCCGCGTTCCTCGTATTCCCGACCGACCATGTACCCGGTGGTGTTGTGCAGGAACAACAGCGGCGTATCGGCACGGTTCGCGAGTTGGATGAACTGGGCTGCCTTCTGCGATTCCTCGTTGAACAGCACGCCGCGCGCGTTGGCGAGAATCCCGACCGGATAGCCGTGCACCTGTGCCCAGCCGGTCACGAGCGACGACCCGTAGAGCGGTTTGAACTCGTCGAAGTCGGAATCGTCGACGACGCGGGCGATGACCTCACGCGGATCGAAGGGTTGCCGAAGATCCTCAGGGACGATCCCGAGCAGCTCCTCGGCGTCGTACCGCGGTTCGCGTACGTCCGTCCGGGGTGCAGGGCCGGCCTTGCGGTAGTTGAGGCGCCGCACAATGCTGCGACCGATGCGCACCGCGTCCTGTTCGTCGACCGCGAAGTGGTCGGCCAGACCCGAGATACGCGCGTGCATCTCGGCGCCGCCGAGCGACTCATCGTCGGATTCCTCACCGGTGGCCATCTTCACCAGCGGCGGGCCGGCGAGGAACACCTTCGACCGCTTCTCGATCATCACGACGTGGTCGGACATGCCGGGGATGTATGCGCCGCCAGCGGTCGAATTGCCGAAGACCACCGCGATCGTGGGGATACCTGCCGCCGACAACCGGGTCAGATCGCGGAAGAGCCGGCCACCGGGAATGAACACTTCTTTCTGCGTGGGCAGATCCGCGCCGCCGGATTCGACGAGGGAGATCAGCGGCATCCGGTTCTGCAGGGCGATGTCGTCGGCACGCAACGTCTTGCGGAGCGTCCACGGGTTACTGGTTCCCCCGCGCACGGTGGGGTCGGTGGCCACGATGACACATTCGACGCCTTCGACCACACCGATGCCCGTGACGACGCTGCCGCCGACGGGAAACTCGGTGCCCCAGGCCGCGAGCGGTGAGAGCTCGAGGAACGGCGAGTCGGGGTCGAGGAGCAGTTCGATCCTCTCCCGCGCAAGCAACTTGCCTCGGTCGTGGTGTCGCCGGACGTACTTTTCTCCCCCGCCGGCAAGGGCCTTGCCGTGTTCTGTGTCGAGTTCGGCCAGGCGAGCACGCATTGTATCGGCGGCTGCGCCGTATTCGGTGGAGCCGGCATCCAGGGTCGAGATCAAGGTGCTCACGTGTGCTTCTCCAGCAGGACGGTCGGGATGTCGAGGTATCGGGCGCGCAACCATTCACCGAGGCCCTTGGCCTGGGGGTCGAAGCGGGCACGGGAGGCGACGCCACGACCAAGGATTCCCTCGATTACGAAGTTCACGGCCCGCAGGTTCGGGAGCAGATGACGTGTGACAGGCAAGGGTTCGATCTCGGGGAGCAGGTCCTTCAGCGTGTCGACGGTGAGAGTATTTGCAAGCCATTGCCATTCGTCGTCGGATCGGACCCACAACCCGATGTTGGCGTCACCGCCCTTGTCGCCGCTGCGGGCACCGGCGATCGTGCCGAGCGGAACGCGACGAGTCTGTCCGGGCGACAGCGGCGCGGGCACACTCGGGTCCGGCAACGGTTCGAGGGTCCGGGTGGTCGCCGCGGCCGGGATGTCGACGCGGGTGCCGTCTGGCAACACTGCAATGTGCGGCACGCGGGTCGCCTCGACGTACTCGGCCGTGTAGACACCGTAGGCGGTGCCCGGGCCGGGCGGAGCGGTGACGAAGAACCCGGGAGAGCTTGCAAGGGCGAACTCGACCGCCGTGGAGGTGAATGCGCGTCCGACGACGTCGGGATCGGGATCGCGCGCAGTGCAGCGCAGCAGAGCGCTCGCGGTTTCCTCCGTATCGGCATCGGCATGGTCGGTGCGAGCGAGAGTCCATTCGAGTTCGGCAGGCCGCCTCGGCAGATTCGATTCCATCTGAGATCGCACCAACTGGGCCTTCGCGTCGATGTCCAGTCCGGTGAGGACGAAGACGACCTCGTTGTAGAACCCGGCGAGCGCGTTGAGGCACACCTTCAGGGTCGGTGGGGGCGGCTCGCCCTTCACGCCGGTGATGCGGACACGATCGGGTGCTTCCCGGCTCAGCGTGGCGGTGTCGATGCGCGCGGTGACATCGGGGTTCGCGTAGCGTCCGCCCGTCACCTCGTACAGCAGTTGTGCGGTGACCGTGCCGACGGTGACGGCTCCTCCCGTGCCCGGGTGCTTCGTGATGGTCGCCGCGCCATCGGCCTCGATCTCGGCAATGGGGAATCCGGGGCGGACGAGGTCGTCGAGTTCGGTGAAGAACGCATAGTTTCCGCCGGTCGCCTGGGTACCGCATTCGATGACGTGCCCTGCGACAACAGCACCCGCGAGTGCATCGAAGTCATCAGGAGCCCAACCGAAGTAGGCGGCGGCGGGACCGACGATCACCGAAGCGTCGGTGACGCGCCCGGTCACGACGATATCGGCTCCGGCATCGAGGCACCGCGTAATGCCCCACGCACCGAGATACGCGTTGGCGGTCAGCGGGCGCCGGTCGGCGTCGAAACCGAACTCGTCGATGCGAGCAAGGAGATCGTCGCCTTCGACGTGGGCGATGCGCGGGGACAGACCGAGCCGATCCGCAACCGTGCGCAGCGCCGCGGCCAGACCCGCAGGATTGAGACCCCCGGCGTTCGCGACGATCCGCACCCCCTTGTCGAGGGCAAGACCCATGCAGTCCTCGGCCTGCCGCAGGAACGTCTTGGCGTAACCGAGATCCGGATTCTTCAGACGATCGCGACCGAGGATGAGCATCGTCAGTTCGGCGAGGTAGTCACCGGTCACATAGTCGAGTTCGCCGCCTTCGAGCATCTCGCGCATCGCCGACAGACGGTCACCGTAGAAACCGGAGCAGTTGCCGATTCGCACGACGCGGCTCACGCGATCCACTCCTGGACCGGGCGTCCTGTCCGCTGAGTAACGAGCGGACAGAGATCGTCGAGAAGCTCACGCAACTCCACCATGTGGTCAGCGTCACATGTCGCTGCTCTCGGAGCAAGCACTCATGACTGTTTCACGCGGCCCCTGGTCGTACCCCTCACCGCCGATAACGGGCTCACCGCTGTGCGCGGCGACGACGCCTCCCATCCGGTACGTCGGATTGCCCGGCCGGCTCTGCAGCTCCTCGACTGCTCCCGAACTCGACGGCATCTGCGTCCGCACCTCGGCCGGTCAGTGCCTGCACCACCATCTCGAGGTCGTGCAGCGTCACCTCATCTGCCGACGAACGGCCTTCTTCATCTCGAACGGAACGGGCCATGACAACTCCTGACAGAAGAACCACCGACCGCACCGTCGACCGTCGCAACACGAACAGAACCATCGCCACACGAACCGGCACCGGCAAGGCACCGGGCCCGACATCATCGGCAGGCCTGCGACACCGGCAAGTCTAATCGCGCCCGGAAGTACTTTCGCCGCGATCGGTCGCGCGCACGTAACTTGCCAGGACGGCGAACCCCGAAATCGTCACGACTCCTCGTTCACGACTCCTGCCTACCCCGCGGCAGATACCGTGGATGCATACTTCACCGAGGTCAGGAGTTGCCGTGCCGAAGCTGGAGATCAAGCAGAAGGCCGAACTTTCCCGCAAGCAGGCATCCGAGCGGTTGATCGCACTCGGCCGCGCCTTGGCGACGGGATCCGAAGTGGAACTGGACTCGGGCGGTGACACCATTTCGCTCGTCGTCGCCGACCGACTCGAATGGGAACTCGAGATCGAGGTGGACGGCGACCAGGTCGAGATCGAGGTCGAATTCAGTTGGCGCGACGCACCATCCGACAGCCCAAAAGCCGATGCGGACGAGGAGGAGGACGAGGAACCGGACGAGGAGCCGGACGAGGAAGCGGACACCGCCGAAGGTTCGGATGAGGACCCGGGTGAAGACGAGGACGAAGGCGAGCCGCAGCAAACCGAGCCGCGACGAAGAGCCTCGGTCAAGAAGACGGCGCGGCGTGGCCGGCCACGTAAACGCGTCGCCGACTGATCGATGCACAGCCCCTGCCCGTCCACCAATTTCCTGAGCAGCCGCTACTACGACGGTCGCGGCATCACCGACCTGTTCGACTCGCCCGACCGGGCCCACGCGTGGATGCAGACACTGAATGAAGAGATCAGCTTCCCTCGATCACCTTTCACACCGACCGAGGACCAGCTCGCGCAACTCCGACAACTCCGCGACACGCTCGGCTCCGTCTACCGCGACACGCTCGACGGTGATCCGGCCCAGGCAGCGGCCCACCTGCGCACGGTGCTCGATCGCACACGCATCACTCCCGGCATCGTTGTCGGTGACGATCGCCTCCACGTCCGCTGGACCACGGACTCCCACGACCCGTTCGAGGAATCGGTCGCCGAAATCGCCGTATCCGCAATCACAGCGGTAACCGGTCACGCGGCAACCTTGCTGTGCAAGTGCGAGGCACCACGGTGCGTGCTGTACTTCACCCGACTCAACGCACGTCAGCACTGGTGCAGTGACGTGTGCGGCAATCGCGCACGTGTCGCTCGCGCCGCGAGGACGCGCCGGAAATCGCATCCCGCAGAAGGCTCACAACCGAAAAGCGAGGCTCACAACCCTGGTGGTCGACCCTCCGGGTTGTGAGCCTCACTTCTGCATTGTGAGCCTCCCGTCGAACGCCATCTGCGGTCAGCGGGCGTGGCGGTCGGCGAGCTCGGCTCCGATCCGCGCCAGTTCCTCCTGCACCGAGACCAGCTCGAGGACCTCGACATCGTCGACTCCGTGAAGGTCCCCTGAGATACACCTCGCGACGGACGTGCGCACACCGACCCCGGCGACCGGCGACCTGCACCCGCCTCGCTACGCTCCAGCCCATGAGTGAGCCGACTTCGACCTACGCCAACGTGACGCTCGACCCGCGTGCCAACGTCTACTTCGACGGCAAGTGCGTCAGCCACAACTTCCATCTGGCGGATGGAACCCGCAAGTCGGCCGGCGTGATCCTGCCCGCGACCCTCAACTTCGGCACGGCCGCCCCGGAGGTCATGGAACTGCACAGCGGCGCGTGCCGCGTCCGACTGGCCGGCAGCGAGGACTGGACCTCCTACGGTGCAGGCGACTCCTTCTCGGTGCCCGGCGACTCGTCGTTCGACATCGAGGTCACCGAGGCCGTCAGCTACGTCTGCCACTACGGCTGACCACACCCTCAGCATGTGAGAACGCTCCCACCGAGTCCTGCTCGGTGGGAGCGTTCTTCCGTTCGTGGCGACCGGCCACTACATACGAACCCGGCTCAGCCGGTGACCTCTGCGCGATCCGGCGAAGCTCCGGCCTGCGCCTTCCGCTGCGACGATGCGTGACCGACGAACATCGCCGACGCCACGATCCCGATGATCAGAACCGACGCGGGCAGCAGCATCGACTGGCTCAGCGCGGTGCTGAACTTCTCGGCGATCTGCTCCGGGAGAGCGGCTCCCATCGCGGCTCCGCCGCCCTCACCGGCCTGCACCTCACCCAATCCTTGGGCGGCCATCCGCGACGAGATCAGAGCACCGATCGCGGCGCTGCCCAGCACCGAACCGACCTGGCGGGTGGTGTTGTAGATGCCGGCACCGGCGCCCGCCTGATGGATGGGCAGGTTGTGCGTGGCGGTGGAGGCCAGCGGCGCCCAGATGCACGAATTGGACAGGCCGGCGATACCGGCGATGAGCAGGAACAGCACGATGGGGCTGTCCGGCGTCATGAGCACCGCGAACCCGAAGATCGTCGCGGAGAAGAGCGTGAAGCCGACGGTGGGCAGCACCCGGGGCGGCATCCGGTCGGAGAACTTGCCGATGAGCGGTGCCGTCAGACCGGTGACGATCGCCATCGGGGCGAAGATCAGGGCGGCTTTCGTGGGTGAGAATCCGCGGACCGTCTCGAGATAGAAGTAGGCCGGAACCATCAGGGCCGTCATGGCTGCGCCCATCGACGAGATCGCGATGTTCGACATCGAGAAGTTCCGGTCGCGGAACAGGGCCAGGGGCACCAAAGGTTCGCCCTTGTTGCGCGCCTGGTTGAACACGAACAGCACCCTCACCGCGATACCCGCGAGGATCATCGTCCAGGTCCAGACGTCCCAGTCGCGGCTGGAACCTTCCTGGATTCCGAAGACCAGCAGGAACAGTCCGACGCCGCTGAGGATCACGCCGACGACGTCGAACTTGTGCGGTTGGGTCTCGAGGCTGGGCACCAGCCATGCCGCCAGCACGAAGGCGATGATGCCGACCGGGACGTTGATGTAGAAGATCCAGTTCCAGCCCTGCCAGTCGACCAGTACACCGCCGACGAGGGGCCCGAGCAGCGAGGCCAGTCCGGCGACCGCGCCCCACAGACCCATGGCGGTGCCGCGCTTGTCGGGCGCGAAGGTGCGGGTGATGATCGCCATCGTCTGCGGCGTCATCAGCGCCGCGCCGAGTCCCTGGACGGCGCGGGCGGCGATGAGCATCTCGATGGTGCCGGAGGTCGCGCACCACAGCGACGCCGCGGTGAACACCACCAGGCCCGCGAGATAGACGTGCTTGGGTCCGAACCGGTCGCCGAGACGACCGGTGAACAGCAGGGGCACCGCATAGGTGAGCAGATATGCGTTGGCCACCCAGACGACCTGATTGATGTCGGCCTGCAGGTCGGCCATGATCGCCGGGCTGGCCACCGCGACGATGGTCAGATCCAGCAGGATCATGAAGAACCCGACCACCAGGGCCGACAGGCCCCACCACGGATTACGTTCGGTTTGGATCGATTTCGTTCCTGTTCGTACCGGTCGAGCACGACCGGCGATCTATTGGGTCGAGGTGTCCCGGTTCGGTCGTTGCGCTACGACCGACCGGGACCGCTACTTTCCGCACTGCTCCTCCGCAGTTCGGCGGAGCTTGATCAGGTTGTCCTCGCGGCGCCTGAGCAGAAACTGGGTCGCTCGACATCGGCACGCTCGAGCGACCCCGGAATCGGCGCGTCCGGGTGGCAGAATGCCTGGGGGTGGAGGCCGATTCGCCGACGCACACCTGATGGGCACGTCCGAAGGAAGGACTTTCGAGTAGTCCGCTACGCATGGTTCCGCAGCACCGAGGGTGATGCTTCATTCGATGCCGCTTCCGGAGCAGGAGAGGATCCGTCATGGCCGACCTGGACTCCCCATCGACCCGCGAGGTCTGCGGAACGCCGGACAGGGCAGCGCGCACCGGCCCCGACAGGTGTCGGGAGCATTCCGGTCGTCGTTCACGTCGCGCATGATCCCGCGTCGCCGTCCCAGATCCTCAACTACGCCCAGTTCCCCGGCGGACCGGCAGCGACCGACGGTGTCGTCATCGCCCACTCGTGCTTCGGGACCACCGGCACAGCGCGACCTCCCTTCCATCTCGGTCGCACCGCGACATACGAGATCGGTCGCTGGTTGAGCCTACGCCGCATCTGGGGCGACGACGGCGATGCGATGCTCATGTTCACCTCCGGGCAGTCGCTCCGCATGCGGGCGTACCTGGAAGGACCGCGTGCGCCGTTCCTGCTCGGGACGATGGACCCGGCCCAGACGGACCCACTTGCGCTCGGTCCGTCCGGCAACGGCGGGACACGAGCCGATACCTCGGCACTTGTGTCACTCGACGGCGAGGTGGACGAGCTGCGACGTCAGATCGCCTCGCTCCGGTCGCTTCTCGATCAGATCGGCGCAATCCTGGACCGCGTCGGCTGATCACCCACCACGGACCCGTCAGGACGCACTGTGAGCGAACCGTCGTCGATCATCGGTACCTGGTTCCATTCCTACGAGGAGGACACCGACACCGCGAGGGTCTACCGCCCTCGCGGGTTTCCGTTTCCTCGCTCACGAGGTCCTCACGTTCGAATCGGGGCAACCATGAACCTGAGATGAGCGGTTCCGGCCGATGCGACGCACCGGCCGGAACCCGTCGTTCGAATGCGGTCACGATCTGTGCAGCCACACATCGACGCTGCCGAACCCCATGTTGTCCGCGCGACCGTCCCCGGTTGTATCCACCAGGAACCGCGGGGATGCCGATCGGTGCGCCACGATCCGGCGTTGTACCCGAAAATGTTGACGGCGAGCTGCGGCACCCATACGAGGTGCCCGCGAGTGAAGCCGCAGACAGTGAACGTGTTGCCCTTCATCAGGCACGGGACGCCACCTGCGGCCGCGCAGTTCTCGAGGTCGGAAAGACCGAAGATCGTGTGCGGTCAGTGGTTGAGATGTTGCAGCCGTTCGTGTTCCGACAGTCCACCCCACACTCCGTGCGGTTCGCCGCTGAGTATCGCGTGGGTGCGGCACTCGGCCAGCACCGGGCAGTTCGCGCAGATGCGCTTCGCGACGACCTCGCGCCGCCTGCGGATGTTCGGTGGTTCGCCCTCCGGGGCGAAGAAGAAGTACTCGTCGGAGGTCCGGCAGTTGGCATGCTGCTGCCATCCGAGTCGCGGCCGGACACGCTCGGTCAGCATGGTCATCCGACCATCACCACCTCCAGTGTGCGGGGGCCGTGCACGCCCTCGACGCGTTCGAGTTCGATGTCCGACGTCGCGGACGGTCCGCTGATCATCGTGATCGGCCGCTCCGGGACGAGCCGGGCCAGCGCTTCGGGCACTCCCACCTCGACGTCGCCCATCGCCACCACACACACGTGCAGGTCGGGGACCAGTGTCAGCGCGCGTCGCCCCTGGTCGGGGTTGCCGTCGAGGAAGATCGTGCCCGTCTCGGCGCAGGTGACCGCAGAGCCGGTGACGACCCCGTCGAGATCACCGAGGTCGGCTGCAGGTCGGTCGGTGGAGTCGACCACCACCTCGCCACCGAACTCCGCCATCCACGAGCGTTCCAGGCCCTCCGGGATCCCGACGCGGCGCACCCCGCGATCCGTGAGAATCTTCGCCAGCACGACGGGTAGATCCTCCGGCGTGCTCTGGTGCACGTGGGCCTTGTAGTCGACCAGTCGGTCGACCAACAGCTCACGGCGTTCGGCGTCCGGCAGGGTGCGTCCGAGACGGTAGTCGCGCGGTACCTCGACCGGTGCCGGCGGTGCCAGGGTCTGCGCCGAACGGATCCGGCCGAGAATCGCGTCGCGACTGCTCATCGCTGCTGTCCTTCCTCGCGTGCCTTCGCGAGCGCGGCACGTCCTTCGTCGGATGCCCACCATTGCCGGAAGGTCTGTTTCGGCGGGGCCGGCATGTCGCGGGCGTCTGTCCAGCCGGCCAGTGGACCGGGAAGATGGGTGATCTTTCCCTTTTTGCCGGCGAGGACGCGGCCGAGCCCGGCGGCCTTCTGCGCGGCCGTCCAGCGTCGTGAGGTCGACATGGCCAGCGAGGCGGCCTTCATCGCCGCGGCCTCGGGTCCGAAGCGGGCGTGTTCGACCTTCTGGTGGCGCAGTTCCACCAGCAACGAGGGGATGTCGATCTTGACGGGGCAGGCGTCGTAGCAGGCACCGCACAGGCTCGATGCGAACGGCAGGCTGGCGTTGGGGTCGTCGGGTTCGTCCATCCCGGCCAATTGCGGGCTGAGGACGGCGCCGATCGGGCCCGGATAGGTCGAGCCGTAGGCGTGGCCTCCGGTGCGCTCGTAGACCGGGCACACGTTCAGGCAGGCCGAGCAACGGATGCAGTGCAGTGCTTCACGTCCGATCTCGTCGGCGAGCGCGGCGGTGCGGCCGTTGTCCAGCAGTACGAGGTGGAATTCCTGCGGGCCGTCGCCGGGGGTGACACCGGTCCACATCGACGTGTAGGGATTCATGCGCTCTCCCGTCGACGAGCGCGGCAGCAGCTGCAGGAACACCTCGAGGTCGCGGAAGGTGGGCAGCAGCTTCTCGATACCCATGACGGTGATGAGCGTCTGCGGCAGCGTCAGGCACATGCGGCCGTTGCCCTCGGATTCGACGACGGCGAGGGTGCCGGTCTCGGCGATGCCGAAGTTCGCGCCCGACACCGCAACCGGCACCGTCATGAACTTGTGTCGCAAGAATTTTCGTGCCGCGGCTGCGAGATGACGGGGGTTGTCGTCGAGGTCGGGGTCGACGTCCGGCATCTCACGCAGGAAGATCTCGCGGATCTCGGCGCGGTTGCGGTGGATGGCAGGCACGAGGATGTGCGAGGGCTTGTCGTGGCCGAGCTGGACGATGAGCTCGGCGAGGTCGGTCTCGTAGGCCGCGATCCCTTGTTCCTCGAGGTGCTCGTTGAGTCCGATCTCCTGGGTGGCCATCGATTTGACCTTGATGACCTCGTCGGATCCCGTCTTCCGGATCAGGTCGGTGACGATGGCGTTGGCCTCGGCGGCGTCGGCCGCCCAGTGCACCACGCCGCCGCGCGCGGTCACCGCCTCCTCGAGCTGGGTGAGCAACTCCGGGAGGCGGTTGAGCACGTCGGTCTTGATGGCGGCGCCGGCGTCGCGCAGTTGCTCCCAGTCGGGCAGTTCCCCGGTGACGTCCAGTCGCTTGGCACGGATCGTGTGGGTGGCCTTGCCGATGTTGCGGCGCAACTGCGGGTTCGCGAGTTCCTGGTGCGCTGCGTCGGGAAACTTCCTGATGCCGCGCAGATTTCCGGATCCACGCGGCGGGACGACGGGCATACCGAGTGCGGTCACGCGGGCACTCCCTTGGGGGCGACAGCCGGTTCCACGGAGGCGAGGATCTCGGCGAGGTGGATGGTGCGGGTACCGGTGCGCAGTCGTGTGAGACCGCCACCGATGTGCATCAGGCACGACGAGTCGCCGGCGCTGCAGTATTCGGCACCGGTGGCGGCGACATTGTTCAGCTTGTCGGCGAGCATCGCGGTGGAGGTCTCGGCGTTCTTGATCGCGAAGGTGCCGCCGAATCCGCAGCACGAGTCGGCCTCGGGCAGTTCGACGAGGTCGATCTCGCGCACGGCCCGCAACAGCTGGAGCGGCTTCTCCCCCACTCGCAGCATCCGCAGCGAGTGGCAGGTGGGGTGATAGGTCACCCGGTGGGGGAAGTAGGCGCCGACGTCGGTGACGCCGAGGACGTCGACGAGGAATTCGGACAACTCGTACGTCTTGGCCTTGACGGTGTCGACCCGCCCGCACAACGACGCGGAACCGTAACGGGAGGCGACGATTTCGTGCTGGTGGCGAACGGATCCGACGCATGATCCGGAAGGGGCGACGACGGCGTCGATACTGGTGTCGTCGAAGGCGTCGACGTAGTTCTCGACGAGCGGCAGCGCGTCGGGTTGGTAACCCGTGTTGACGTGCATCTGGCCGCAGCAGGTCTGGCGTTCGGGGAAGACGACGTCGTGCCCGAGCCGGGTGAGGAGCAGGGCGGTGGCCGAAACGGCTTTCGGGAACATCGTGTCGCCGAGGCACGTCGCGAACAGGGCGATTCGCATGGAGATCTCCGCATCGAGGGTGTGGTCTGACCACATTGAACCACACGTTCCGGAGATGCGCCGCACATTTTCGGATATCGACCGCACATTCCGTCGGGGGGTCGACTGTGACGCGGACCATGGTGTACCTTCACGTGGTCTGACCACATCGGTCGAAATCACATCCGCCGCCGACAGCGGCGCAACCACAGGAGTTTCGTGTGGCAACCCGTATATCGGCGGTGACATTCACTCCCGCCACTGACGCCATCGCAGGCAGCCTCACCGCATCGGCTCTCGTGGGCCTTGCGCCGCTGCTGACATTCTTCGTCCTACTCGCCGGCTTCAAACTCAAGGCCTGGTATTCCGGACTCGGTGCCCTCGTCGTCGCGATCATCGGTTTCGACATGCCCGCGCCGCTGGCCGGCCTGTCCGCCCTGCAGGGCATCACCTTCGGGCTCTTCCCGGTGATGTGGATCGTGATCACCGCGATCTGGTTCTACGAACTCACCGTCGTCAGTGGCCGGTTCGAGGATCTGCGGCGCATCTTCAACTCGATCGGTCACGGCGACATGCGGATCCAGGCGATGCTCATCGCCTTCTGTTTCGGCGGCATGCTCGAAGCACTCGCCGGATTCGGCGCACCCGTCGCGATCACCGGCGCCATGCTCGTCACCCTCGGTATGCCCGCCCTGCGGGCCGCGGTCACGGTCCTGATCGCCAACACCGCACCGGTCGCCTTCGGCGCCATGGCCATCCCGATCACCACCGCCGGCGCCCTGACCGACATCCCCGCCACCGAGATCGCTGCCGTCGTCGGCCGTCAGACACCCGTCCTGGCGCTCTTCGTGCCGCTGTTGCTGCTCTTCCTCGTCGACGGTCGTCGCGGTGTCCGGCAGGCCTGGCCGATCGCACTGGTCACCGGCACGACCTTCGCACTCGCCCAGTTCTGGTGCTCGAGCCACTTCTCGTACGAACTCACCGATGTCGTCGCCTCGCTCGCCGGCCTCACCGCAGCCGTGCTCATGCTCCAGGTCTGGAAGCCGCGGACCCCCGAGGACCAACTATCACGCACCCGCACCCGCACCGATGCCGTCGCGGTCCAGGCCGGCAAGGAGGGACCCGGAGGCGCTCACGCTCCGCAGCGTCCCGTCGCCGACGAATCGCTGACCGCTTCGCGCGTCGTCATGGCCCTGTTCCCGTATCTACTGGTCATCACGGTGTTCGGTATCGCGAAGCTGTGGACCGTCGGTGTCGATCTGCCGGAGCGTCTCGCCGCCACCGACGTCAAGATCGAGTGGCCCGGCCTGTACGGCAATCTGATCACGGGCAACGGCGACGCATCGAGCAGCGCGGTCTACACGTTCTCGTGGCTGTCGTCGCCGGGAACACTGCTGCTGCTCAGCGGCGCGATCGTCACCCTCGTCTACGCACGGTGGGACAGCGGTGGCATGTTCCCGCTGACCGTCCGCCGGGCCGCGGCCACCTTCGGCACCACCGTCGTGAGGATGAAGCTCGCCATCGCCACGGTGGCCACCGTCCTGGGTCTGAGCTACGTGATGAATCAGTCCGGCCAAACCGTCGCGATCGGCACGTGGCTCGCCGGAACCGGCGCGATCTTCGCCCTGTTCTCCCCGATCCTCGGTTGGCTCGGCACCGCCGTCACAGGCTCGGACACCTCCGCCAACGCCCTGTTCGCCCGCCTGCAGCAGGCCGCCGGGCAGACCGCCGGCATCGACCCGACTCTGCTGGTCGCGGCGAACACCTCCGGTGGTGTGGTCGGCAAGCTGATCAGCCCGCAGAATCTCACCATCGCTGCCACCGCAGTCGATCGGCCGGGCAGCGAATCGGTGTTGCTGCGCAAGGTGATCGGCTACAGCGTCGCGATGCTCGTCATCCTCTGTGTGCTGGTCTACCTGCAGTCCACCCCGGTGTTGTCCTGGATGCTTCCCTGATCCGGAATCGACTAGGCTCTGAAGTCATGTCGTCGTCCGAGGGTCGTGCGTGGGAGCAGGTGCTCAACCACTTGGAGCAGATGCTGGTCACGGGAGAACTCGGCCCGGGCCAGCGTCTGCCCCCGGAGCGCACGCTCGCCGCACAACTCGGCGTCGGCCGGTCCTCTGTTCGTGAGGCGCTGCGGGTGATGGAAGCCCTCGGTCTGCTCAGCACCCACACCGGATCCGGGCCGAACGCCGGCGCGATGATCGTCTCGCGACCCACCGGCGGGATGTCGATGCTCATGCGCCTGCAGGTCGCCGCGCAGAACTTCCCGGTCTCCGACATCGTCCGCACGCGCCTGGTGCTCGAGACGGAAGTGATGCAGACTCTGGCCGACCGGACCCCGGCACCGGAACTCATCCAGGCCGAGGAACTCTTGGACGCGATGGACGATCCGGAGTTGGCCGCACCCGAGTTCCTGGTTCTCGATGCCCAGTTCCACGTCGCGATGGCCGACGCGGCGGGCAACCTCGTCGTCGCGGCGATGATGGCCGGTCTGCGCGACTCCATCGAGAGCTACGTCCTCGCGGGCGCACCAAGTACCGACTGGCCCATGACCTGCGTGCGGCTGCGTCACGAGCACCGTGGTCTCGTCGACGCGGTCCGCGCCGGCGATGCCACGCTCGCCCGCAAGCGCATCGTCGAGCACATCCGCGGTTACTACACTCAGAGTTTCGGCGCCGACGCGTTCTGACGTCCGACTCGGGCGATGTCCACCGAAGGGTCTGTGACCGGTTCGGGGACGCGTGTGGATCGTCGGCGATCGACCAGCACCGCGAATACCACGATGAGCAGCAGCGACCACCCCCAGGTAGGGCGCATGTACTCGGCATACCGTCCCGCCTCCACCCATCTGCCCGAGTACCATTCGTCGGCACTGAGGAAGCCGTACACCGCCAGCCAGGCCGGCCAGTTCCGCATCACGGACTGTGGGAGGACCACGCTCATGAGCAACGGGAACAGGAGCATCGAGTAGTACATCTGCCCGAGCGAACCGAGCAGGAACGACGCGGTCATCAGCACGCCGGCACCGGTGACGACGAAGAACACCTCGTCGTGCCGGTGGTAGCGGTGGAGCAGATACATCGTGGCCGCGGCGAGGAACGCGAAACCGATGCGCAGCGCGAGGATCAGTGGTTCGGGCAGACCGTAGTAGGTGCCATTGCCGGTGATCGAACTGTTGAAGTAGTCGCGGGACTGCAACAGATACGGAACGGTGCGTTCGACGAACTGCCACGGATCCGCAGCCCACGGCCACGCCAATGCGGTGAGCCCGACCGGCACCAATGCGGCGGTCAGGAGAACCTTGCTCTGGCGGCGCAGCACGGGAAGCAACAGCAACGGCGCGAGAATCGGTTTGATCGCGAAGGTCACCCCGATCGCCGCGCCCGCCCAGAGGTCCCGCCGCGCCAGCAACAACGTCAGGAACGCCACCTGGCCGAGCAGGATCACCCCGTTGATGTTGGTGAACACCAGGGTGTTGATCACCGATTCGGACGCGAAGGCGACCGTCACCGCGATCGGGAACACCGTCGATCGCGCCGTGTACCCGAACATCCGCACGACGAGATACACGGCGACGAGGACGGCCGCCGCGTTGACCCCGATGAACGCCCATCGCGAGAGTTCGTGTTCGAGGACCGCGAACGGTGCGATCAGCAGCGAACCCGACGGCGGGTAGAGGTAGTGCGGGTCGACGTGTTCGTACGTCGCTGTGTAGACCGGTTCACGGTTCCAGAAGGCGACGGCTGCGCGGTAGACGCCAGTGAAGTCGTCCGTGCGCGCACCGTCCACGGCGCGGATCACCGTGCGATGGACAACGAGCATCACGGCGACCGGCCAGAAGACACACTTCAGCAGAGCCTGCGGTGACCGCACGGTCGGCTGGACCCACCACGGCCCACCGTCCCGACCGCGATCCGAGCTCTCGCTCATCGCTGATAAACGTCGGGAATCCCGTCGCCGTCCTCGTCGACCCGCTCGGCTGCCGTGATCCTGCGGTAGGCACGGTTACGGGCGACGAGAACAGTCGAGGCCAGAGCGGCGCTGAGCAACGATCCGCACAGCACGGCCACCTTCACGTGATCGGCTGCGACGGTGCCTGCACCGTAAGCGAGGTCGCCGATGAGCAGGGACACCGTGAAGCCGATACCGCCGAGCAGGGACACACCCAGCACGTCCACCCAACTCAGCTCGTCGTCGAGATGTGCTCGGGTGAAGCGCGCCACCAGGTAGCTGACCCCGAAGATTCCGACGACCTTGCCGACGACCAGACCGGCGATCACCCCGGCGGAGATGGGATCGGTGAGGGCGTTCGCCAGGCCGGTGAATCCGCCGACGGTGACGCCGGCGGCGAAGAAGGCGAAGACCGGCACGGCAATTCCGGCGGACAGCGGCCGGATCCGGTGTTCGACGTGCTCGGCGAGCGGAATCGTGCGGTCCCCCACCTGCCGGGCGACGGGAACCGCGAAGCCGAGCAGTACACCGGCGATGGTCGCGTGCACACCGGATTCGTGGACCAGCCACCAGGTCACCGCCGCCAACGACGCCAGGAGCCACCAGGCACCGAAGCCGCGTCGGAGCGCGATGCCGAACAGCGCCAACGGGATCAGCGCCCCGCCCAGGTAGAGCAGGTTCACCTCGTCGGTGTAGAAGACCGCGATCACGGTCACGGCGAGCAGGTCGTCGACCACGGCGAGGGTGAGCAGGAACGTTCGCAGCGCTGACGGGAGATGACTACCGATGACGGCGAGAATCGCTACGGCGAACGCGATGTCGGTGGCCGTCGGGACCGCCCATCCGTTCAACGCGTCGGCGCCACCACGAAGATTGATGACGGCGAAGATCACGGCCGGGACGATCATGCCGCCCAGGGCGGCGGTCACCGGCATGGCGGCACGCCGCAGGTCCCGCAGACTGCCTTCGACGAATTCCCGTTTGAGCTCGACGCCGACGACGAAGAAGAACACGGCGAGCAGTCCGTCGGCCGCCCAGGTGCCCAGGGACAGGTCCAGGTGCCATGACGCCGGACCGATACGGGTCTCCCGCAGGGCGTGGTAGGAATCCGACCATCCGGTGTTCGCCCAGATCAATGCGATGACGGCGCCGATGAGCAGCAGGACACCGCCGACGGTCTCCTTGCGGAGGATCTCCGTCACACGGCGTGTGTCCTGCCATGTTCCGCGAGAGAGGAAAGGGACTCCGGAGAAGATGTTCGGCATCACAGGTCCTCGGAATTCTCGACGGCACGCGGTACGCGAACGTGGACCGGCTGGGTCGGATGCACCCGATCCGCATGGGCGGCAGTATGTTCCGATCCTCGGAGTGGAATCGGATACCGAAAACTAGGGCATCCCTGCGATTTCGGTGTCGGACGCCGACACGCAGCAGGGAGGCCGATGCGACCTCCGGCGCTGCGGTGGGCATGCCTCGCGAGAGTGCCGCTCACTGCGCCGGCTGCAGAGCTCGGGCGCGACGGGTGGCGACGGGACAGACGGGTACAGACACGGGTCCTCCGGTTCGACGACGTAATTCCTTCTGCCGACCAGACTTCCCGGCGCACCGAGATCGACCATACCGCATCGGGTCAGTTCGACGCGGTGCCCGTCACGTTCTCCTCGGGAGCGACCCGAACGGCGACCGTGGGTTCGTTCGTACCCGCATCCGGCGAGACGACGGTGGGATCGACGACGAGCACAGGCACATGAGAGTGCCCGATGAGGTATTCGGCGACGCTACCGAGCATCCGGGAGGACATGCCTCGTCCGCGGCGCCCCACGACGAGAACGTCGGCGTGATGTTCCTCGGCGAACCAACCCAGGCATCGACCGGCCGGGCCGGCGAGGACGGCATATCCCACCGAAATATCACCCATCGATTCGACGGCCTGCTCGAGTCGTCGTCGCACCGTGGCGAGAAGTTCGGAGTCGGGATCGCCGGCGTCGTCGTAGGAGATCACGACGACGAGTTCGAGCACTCCACCGGCGGGGCCGAACAGTCGTCGCGCCGCATCCAGCGCATGCTTGGCCTCGGTGGATCCGTCGTAGCCGACCATCACGCGAAGTCCGCCCTCGTCGACCTCCCCGGCGTGCTGCCGGGCCACCGTCGTCACTTCGACGGACCGGGGAACACGCTCGATGCGCTCGAAGGCGATGGGGACGAACAGCGGTCCGAGGATGACGGCGATGATCGTCCAGCGAGGGTCGTGGCCTCGACGTGCCATCCACAGACCGGTCACGAGTCCTGACAGCACCCATACGACGAGGAAGGCGACGAAGACTGCCCAGTTCATGGCGTGCCCCCAGATGCGTGCGCCGAGAAGAGGTGTACCGCTGCGTTCATGTCATCCTCCGGGGTCGTCGAAGAAACCTGTTCCCGCCGACCAGTCTTCCCGGCACACCAGGGGAGACGATACCCGACCCGGCCGCGTGATCTCACCCGTTGTTCCGACAGGTCTGCGCGCGGAGGACGTCGCCGCGAGGTCGCCCCCCGTCAGCGTCGCGCCGGGCCCCCTGCGGCATCCGTCCGATCACCGTCCTGCAACTGCCGGATGGCGTCGACCAGCGGTGCGAGGACGGGTTCGGCCGCGGCTTCGTCGAGCGCCTCCCGCAGGGCGGTGTTGTGGGTGGGCCGGGCCTCTTCGAGCAGGTTCCGCCCGGCAGCGGTGACGTCGGTGTAGATGCCGCGGCGATCGGTGGGACACAGATAGCGCGAGAGCAACCCACGATCCTCGAGCCGGGTGACCAGCCGCGTCGTCGCGCTCTGACTGAGGACCACAGCGTCGGCGACCTGGCGCATCTGCAGGTGCCCGCCCTCCCCGTCGTGCTGACGGTTGAGCACGTCCAGCAGCGAATATTCGCGCACGCTCAACTCGTGGCCGGACTGCAGAGCGCTCTCGATCCGGTTCTCGATTCGCCCGTGCAGGAGCGACAGCGCCGACCAACTGTTGGCCAACGCAGTCATCGACGGGTCCGTGGCGGTCATGGTCGGCTCCTGGGTCGGCTCGTACGAACAGGTGACGCAGACGGCATGCCGACGTCGCCACATCGCTCACTATACCCGCGCTTGCAGTTAGTCGGCGTCTGCAATTATTGTCTACGCCAGTAAAGCGCGTCTGCGTCGCTTCTCGATCGAAGGATCGTTCTCATGCCACTCGCCCTGCTGGCCCTGGCCATCGGTGCCTTCGGAATCGGCACCACCGAGTTCGTGATCATGGGGTTGCTCCCCCAGGTCGGATCGGATCTCGGAGTGTCGATCCCCACCGCCGGATATCTCGTCACCGGCTACGCCCTCGGCGTCATGATCGGCGCCCCGATCATGACGGCGCTCGGCACCAGGATCTCCCGTAAGAACATGTTGATGCTGCTCATGGGCCTGTTCGTCCTGGGCAATGCCGTCTCTGCCCTCGCGCCCACCTTCGCCGTCATGCTGATCGGCCGCGTGGTCGCCTCCCTCGCTCATGGAGCGTTCTTCGGCATCGGCTCGGTGGTCGCCGCGGAGCTGGTGGCACCGCAGAAGAAGGCCGCTGCCATCTCCCTGATGTTCACCGGACTGACGGTGACCAATGTCGTCGGCGTCCCACTGGGTACCTTCGTCGGCCACACCGCGGGCTGGCGGGCGACGTTCCTGGTCGTCGCCGCGCTCGGCGTCGTCGGTCTCGTGGGCGTCGCGAAACTCGTCCCCGACGTCCCCCGACCCGAGGGCGTCCGGCTGCGTCACGAGATCGCGGCGTTCAAGAACGTCCAGGTCGTGCTGGCCATGACCATGACGGTCCTCGGCTTCGGGGGCGTGTTCGCCGCGATCACCTACATCGCACCGATCCTGACCGATGTCGGCGGTTTCGCCGAGTCCTCCGTTCCCTGGCTGATGGCCGTGTTCGGAACCGGCATGATGGTCGGCAACCTCGTCGGGGGACATTTCGCCGACCGCAATCTCATGCCGATGCTCTACACCGCCCTGGCCGGTCTGGCCGTGGTGCTCGGTCTGTTCACCTTCCTGGCCTCCGACAAAACCGTGTCCGTCGCGGCGGTCTTCCTGATCGGCGCTCTCGGTTTCGCGACCGTCCCGCCCCTGCAGAAGCACGTCCTCGACCATGCGCACGACGCCCCGACCCTGGCGTCCGCCGCCAACATCGGTGCCTTCAATCTCGGCAACGCTCTGGCCGCCTGGCTCGGCGGCATGGTGATATCCGCCGGATTCGGGTACACGGCACCCAACGCCGTCGGGGCCCTCCTGGCCGCGTCCGCCCTTCTCCCGGCGGTCCTGTCCCACCGACTACAGCGAAAGGACGATCACGCCAACGCAACTCACCCATCCATGGAAGCTGACCTCCACAGCACCTCCCGTGCTGCCGTCGACCCCGTCCGTCTCTGATCCCGAACTACGCGAACACCCCCGAAGGAGCACCCTCTCGTGACATCGTCCACGATCCCCACCGTCACCCTGAACAACGGCGTCGAGATCCCCCAGCTCGGCTTCGGCGTCTTCCAGATCCCCGAGGACGAGACCACCGCGGCCGTCAGCGCCGCACTCGAGACCGGCTACCGCCACATCGACACCGCCGCGGCCTACGGCAACGAGGCCGGCGTCGGCCGCGCGCTGGCGGACTCCGGACTGTCCCGCGACGAACTGTTCATCACGACGAAGGTGTGGAATTCCGATCAGGGTTACGACGCCACTCTCCGCGCCTTCGACACCAGCCTTGCCGCGCTCGGCCTCGATCGTCTCGACCTCTACCTGATCCACTGGCCGACCCCGGCCCGCGATCTCTATGCCGACACCTGGCGTGCGCTCGAACGCCTCGTCGAGGAAGGACGCCTCCGCGCCGCGGGCGTGTCGAACTTCCAGCCCGCCCATCTCCAGCGCCTGCTGGACGGCAGCTCGCTCGTCCCGACGATCAACCAGATCGAATTGCACCCCGGTCTGCAGCAGAGCGAACTGCGCGCCTTCCACGCCGAGCACGGCATCGCCACCGAGGCGTGGAGCCCGCTCGCCCAGGGCGCCGTGCTGGACGACGAGGCGATCACGTCGATCGCCGGACGCACCGGCAAGTCGCCGGCCCAGGTGGTGCTGCGCTGGCATCTGCAGCTCGGCAACGTCGTCATCCCCAAGTCCGTCACGCCGTCCCGGATCCGGGAGAACTTCGAGGTCTTCGACTTCGAGCTGACCGACGAGGACATGTCGACCATCGCCGGTGCCGATCGCGATCTGCGCACCGGACCTCATCCGGACGAGTTCAACTGACAGACCTCGCGGCTCCGGACGGATCCACCGCCCGGAGCCGGTAAGGCGCTCGAAGAGCTGCGTTCAGGTGTACTCGACGGTCATCCTGTCGATGCTCCCGTCGAACGGGAACGGTGCCCGGTCGAAATAGTCGAGCGAGACCGGTGAACCCAGGCAGGTGCCGATGTCCAGGCAGTCGTTGGCCGTGAACAGCAACGGCGCACTGACCGGCACGACGGTCTCCCCCACCGACTGCCCGTCGACGGACATTCGGACGTTCAGCGGACCACCGGGGCGCGCTTCGGCGTACTTGGTGACCACCTCGACGAGGTGGTGTCCCGGTGCGACGCGGCTCGCCGAACGCATCTTCGTCCGCATCAGGATGAACAGGTTGTACTCGTAGCAGAGGTAGCCGTCGTCCGCGAAGCACGTCAGGCCACCACCGTTGGCACCCAGCGCATATAGGACGCCGTGCGCCCGCTCCGGGAAGGTCACCTCGATGCAGACCCGGTTGTTCTTGTTTCCCAGTGCAGGAGCACAGAATTCGGGCATACGGGTGACGTCGCCGGTGAAATCCCAACTCGTGTACGGCGTGGTGATGCGTTGTTCCGGATGGATTGCCGCGACCCAGAGGCCCCCGCCGATGGGAAGGGCGTTGTTCTTGGCCGCTTCGATCGCGAACATCTCCCGCATCTGGGCCAACTTCTCGGGGTACTGCTCGGCGAGGTCGCGGTTCTGCGTCCAGTCCTCGTCGAGGTTGTAGAGCTCCCAGGTGTCGTCGTCCGGGCTCCAATCGCGGATTCCGCCGGGCAGGCCGGGCAGCCACGGTGCGCGGGGCCCGAAGGCCGACGCCATCCATCCGTCGTGGTAGATCGCTCGGCTGCCCATGACCTCGAAGTACTGGGTGAGTTTGCCCGCCGGCGCGTCACGGTCCACGAAGGTCCGGGCGAAACCGGCGCCGTCGATCGGATCCTGCGGAATCCCGTTGACGGTCCGCGGCGGTGTGATGCCCAGTAGCTCGTAGAAAGTCGGTACCAGGTCGTTGCAGTGCAGGAACTGGGTGCGTGGGGTGCGCTCCGGCGTGATGCGCGCAGGCCAGCGCACCACCATGGGATTGCGGGTTCCCCCGAGATGGGACGCGAGGAGCTTCATGCCCTTGTAGGGCGTGCTTCCGGCCCAGGCCCATCCCGCGTGGTACATGTTGTCCGTCTTCGGCGAGCCGAGAACATCGAGTCCGCCGAGTTCGTCGAGCGCCGCGATGTGCTGGGCCGTCGTCGTGGGGATCCCGTTCTGCGCGAGCAGTTCGCTGATGGTGCCGTTCTGGCCCTCACCGGACGAACCGTTGTCGCCCCAGATGTAGAAGACCAGGGTGTTGTCGCGGTAGCCCAGCCGGTCGAGTTCGTCGAACAACCGCCCCACCTGGACGTCGCAGTGTTCGGCGTATCCGGCCGCGACCTCCATGAGGCGTCGCTGGAAGGGCTTCTCGTCGTCGGGGATGTCGTCCCAGGCCGTCATGGTGGGATGCCGCTCGGTGAGTTCGGCCTCCGGTGGGATCCAGCCCTTCTCCTTGGCCCGCTCGCACACCCGCTCGCGGTATGCGTCCCATCCGTCGTCGAACTTGCCTGCATACCGGTCGGCCCACGGCTTCATGATGTGGTGCGGCCCGTGCAGACAACCGCTGGCCCAGTACATGAAGAACGGCCGGGACGGATCGAGCGCCTTGTGGCGGCGCAACCAGCCGATCGCGTCGTCGGCGAGGTCCTCACTGAGGTGGTAGCCCTCCTCGGGAGTCTTCGGGGGCAGGACGACGGTGGTGTTGCGGACGAGGTTCGGCTCGTACTGCGACGCCTCGCCGGCGAGGAAACCGTAGAAGTAGTCGAAACCGACTCCGGTGGGCCAGTTGTCGAAGGGACCCGCTGCGGTGGTCTCCTCCGCAGGGGTGTTGTGCCACTTGCCGAAAGCCGCTGCGGTGTACCCGTAGTGGCGCAGCACCTCTGCTCCGGTGGCGCTCGACTTCGGGATGTGCCCGGAATAGCCGTCCCAGTCGTTGGCGAGTTCGGCGATCTGCCCGTTCCCGACGCGGTGATGGTTGCGCCCGGTCAACAACGATGCGCGGGTGGGCGAGCACATCGCCGTGGTGTGGAAACGGTTGTAGCTGATGCCTTCGTCGAGCAAGCGGTCGAGCGTGGGTGTGTTCACCTCGCCGCCGAATGCGCTCGGCAGACCGGGACCCGCGTCGTCGATGAGGACGACGAGGATGTTCGGGGCGTCATCGGGAAGGCGACGGTGCTGTGTGCGTGGGCTGTAGACCGATTCCTGCATGGTCCGTCCTGCGATGCTTCCCGACGGCACCGGTGGGAACGGCAGAGTTCCTCCGCCCGGGATCGGATCCGGACGCAGATCCTGGCTCATGGTGGATGCCTCTTCTCACCCCATCCGTTCCCAGTACACCACCGGTATCGGGCCGCACACACCCCTGATCAGGGTGAAACCTGCCCTGTTACGGGCGAATGATGCAGCGGAATCCGATATGGCACGTCGCGGTCTCCTCGGTGTCACCTTGACGGGCCGCGGGTCGGTACCGCAGGCAGTAGTTCGGGGCGCACAGATGCGATCCGCCCTTGATGACACGGCGCGGATACGCCTCGCGCGGATCGTGTTCGGCCGTGTCGACGCGGGGGTTCGTCGGGATGCAGCACGACGACGCCGGCGCGACGTTCTTGCCGCTCGAAGCATGGTTGGCGGTGAAGTAGTCGGCGGTCCACTCCCACACGTTGCCCGCCGTGTCGTGGAGACCGTACCCGTTCGGCCGGAAGTGTCCGACAGGTGAGGTTCCGGCAAATCCGTCCGTTTCGAGGTTCTGCCACGGGAATTCGCCCTGCCAGACGTTCCCGCCGGGCCGGCCCTTCGGTTCGTGCTCGTCGCCCCATGTGAAGGCCGTGCGGTCGAGTCCGCCGCGGGCGGCGAACTCCCATTCGGCCTCGGTCGGCAGTTCCTTGCCGGCCCACTCGGCGTAGGCGCGGGCATCGAACCACGACACGTGGGTGACGGGATGGCGTTCCCGCCCGCCGACGGTGCTCCCCGTCCCTTCGGGATGACGCCAGTTCGCGCCCGGGACGAACGACCACCACCTCGTGTAGTCATCGAGCGGTACCGGCCCCGGAGGCGGCGTGAACACGAGCGAGCCGGGCGCGAGCAGGGACGGATCGGCGCCCGGATAATCGGCGGGGTCCGGCGCGACCTCCGCGGTGGTGACGTATCCGGTGTCCTTCACGAAGCGCCGGAACTCGGCGACGGTCACCGGGTGCGTGTCCATCCAGAACCCGTCGACCGTCACCTGGTGGACCGGTCGCTCCTCCGGATAGAAATCCTCCGACCCCATCCAGAACATGCCTCCGGCGATGAGAGTCATGTTCTGTGTCGCAGCACGCGTCATGACGTCAGCCTCGCACGGCCCGGGTCGGGGCGCGAGGGACGCACCGACGCGACGAGACCGCGCATTCACCGGTCCCGTCCCTGCCCCGTACCGCAGACTCGGGATATGCCCTCCACGACGACGGAACTGTCCCCGATGCTGGCGACCCTCGGTCCGCCGCCGACCGGGAACTGGGCGTTCGAGATGAAATGGGACGGCCAGCGCACCCTCGCCACGGTGACCGACGGGCAGTGCCGGCTGACCAGCCGCATCGGCAACGACATCACCCGGAGCTTCCCCGAACTCCCCCACCCGCTCACCACTGCGACGGACGGCCGGGACTGCATCGTCGACGGCGAGATCGTCACCCTCGATTCCGAAGGGCGGCCGTCCTTCGCCCGGTTGCAGCGCCGCATGCACGTCCACCGTCCCACCGAGGAGCTACGCGCCGAGCTGCCGGTGCTGATCTACCTGTTCGACGTCCTCGCTCTCGACGGAGAGTCCACGACGGAGTTGTCCTATCTGGAGCGCCGGGCCGTCCTCGACGATCTGATCGTCCCCGGACCGCGGGTTCAGCTGTCGCCCTACTGGACCGATGTCGACGCACCGACCATGCTCACGGTCGCGCGCGAACACGGCCTCGAAGGGATCGTCGCCAAGGACCCGGACGCACCGTATCTACCCGGGACCCGCAGCGACGGCTGGATCAAGACGCCGCTGCGTCGGAACACCGAGGTGGTCGTCGTCGGGTGGCTCCCCGGATCCGGCAAGGCTGCCGGCGGCATCGGTTCGCTGCTCCTCGGAGCGCACGACGACGAGGAACGGTTGGTGTTCATCGGCCGGGTCGGGACGGGATTCACCGCCGCGACCCGACGTGAGCTGCGATCGCAGCTGCGTCCCTTGGAACGACCGACGACCCCACTGGCGGTTGCGCCGCCGGCACGGGAGACCCACGGCGCCCACTGGGTGGAGCCCATCCTCGTCGGAGAGGTCGAGTACCGGGAGTACGCGGGCGGAAGCCTGCGGCATCCGAGCTGGCGAGGACTACGCACCGACAAGACGGTGCCGGAGGTCGATCTCCCCGGCCGACACTGACCTTCCGGTTACCGTGAGGCGCATGGACCTCCGTCGCAGTGTCGCCGATGCCCGAGTGGCCCGCCTCGCCACCGCCGACGGATCGGGCGCGCCGCACCTCGTTCCGATCGTGTTCGCGCTCGACAGCGACGTGATCCACACGTGCGTCGACGACAAACCCAAATCCACCCGGCGCCTACGTCGCCTCGCCGACATCGCAGAGAACCCGCGGGTGTGCGTGCTCGTCGACCATTACAGCGACGACTGGTCGCAGCTGTGGTGGGTCCGCATCGACGGCATCGCCACGGTCCACGACGCCGATACTCCCGAGGGAACTGCGGGCATCGACGCACTCGTCCGCAAGTACCCGCAGTACCGAGCGAAACGACCACCGGGACCGGTGATCACCATCGACAGGCTGCGCTGGCGGTCCTGGTCCGCGTGAGCAGCTAACGATCCAGCGCGAGCATCGCCTCGGCGATCTCGTCGACCGCCGCGACGGGGATCGCGGTGCCGGCATCGTCCAGGACGAGCAACCGCGCTCCCAGGATCTCGCGTGCGATGGCTTCTCCGTTGCCGACGGGGAAGAACGGATCCCGGCGACCGTGCACGACGAGAGTCGGGACGTCGACCTCGGGCAAGCGTTCTCGCCAGCGGGGCGTGCAATCGAGCCTGGAGAAGACCGTTCCGAGCTGATTCGCGGACTGGACCGACGGCTCGTCGTTCGGGGTGCGGTCCCAGATGCGCCCGGCAACCACGCGCGCGGCGTCCGGATCGTTGCCGAGGACCGCGGCGCCGGTAGCCGCGAACTCCGCCACGGCCGTGCGATCGGCCCAGTCGGGCATCGGGAGCGCGAACACCCGCTTCATCGTCGCCGCGTCGTGATCGGGAAGGTCGGGATCGCACGGGCCCGGTGCTACCGGACGTGTCCCGACCAAAGTCAGTGCCCGGAATGCGTCGGGATGGTCGAGCACGGCGACTTGGGCGACCATGCCGCCGACGCCGATACCCGCGAGATGCGCCGGCCTGCCATCGAGCGCGTCGACGAGGGCTGCCGCATCGTCGGCGAGGTCGCGCAGGGTGTAGCCGGGCGCGTCCGGGTCCTTCGTCGTCGACTCCCCACAATCCCGCAGGTCGTATCGCACGACACGACGCCCACCCGCGGCGAGCCGTGTGCACAGTTCGTCGGGCCACGAGAGCATCGTCGTGCCGCCGACGAGCAGGACGAGTGGTGCGTCATCGTCGCCGAAGAACTCGACGCCGAGGTCGACCCCGTTGGCGCTGATGGTGGTCATGACTCGCTCGAGCTTCCGGTGTGCAAGGTCGAGTCCTCGTAGCGGGTGCCGTCGAGCCGCGGTCGATGTCCCATGGTCTCGTCTCCTTCTCGATCGGGTTCCGTCTTGTCCGAATTTGCGTGAACGAAGTCCACGACAGTGGCCACGAGTGGTGGCGTTGAAAGGACAGACCGGAGCAACTCCTCGATCTCATCGGTCCGGCCGTCGAGGTCTACAGAACCGACCGGCCATATGGCATCGCGTATCGACCTCGAGTCGACTCGAGGTGCTGTCCGCACACCGACACTCCTGGAGGAACCGTGATCGCTCTCGGACCACAACTCATCGGCCCCACCGAGAAGACTCTCAACGCTCTGCTCCACGACACCACCTACGCACCGGACACTGCGGAGGTCGTCGATTCCCTGATCGCTCGGGGCCTGATCCGCTACGACCGGCTCAGCGAATCCGGACGAGAAACCGTGGCAAGGATCGAACATCGCATCGAGGAGCTGACGTCCGGTATCTGGGAGGCCGTCTATCCGGCCGACCGTGTCGCCGCGGAACGTGCGCTGAACACTGTGCTCGACCGTGCCCGAGCGGTCCTTGTGAGTCGGTAGTTGTCAGCGCATCAGTCCTGTCGATTGCCGCGAGCGAGGCACCTTCTCGACGAGTTTGCAGGACGGCTCGTCGACGTCGAGAGCCACGATCGAGATCGTCCTGGGTGTGCTGTTGTCGGTCGTCGGTGTCCGGCAATGGCGCAGTCGCCGCGCCGAACACGACGCTCCGGCCTCAATGGCTTACCGATAAGATGTAACCTGCAGCACTCGACGTCCGTCAACCGTTGACTTTCCGTCCCGCATGACCCATGCGGGCACAGGCACCGTCGGGTCACCTCCTCCGCTCGAGCGTCGGGCCCTTCGAGGGTGCCTTCCACCTTGGCACGCCCGCACTACCCGCAGGGCAGATACCAGGGCGCGGCAGCGGTCAGTTCACATGGGCGCGCAGCACATCCACCACCCGCCGGACCGCCGGTGCCGGGTTGTCGCGGCGCCACGCGAGCGCGATCGGCAGCACCGGACTGTTCCGCAGCGGGACGTATCGCACGCCCGTCACGGTGATGTCGGTGGTCGACGCGACGACGACCGCTACCCCCACCCCGGCTCCGACGAGGGCCAGCAGGCTGTAGGGATCCGGCGCCTCCCGGGCGATCACCGGGGTGAATCCGGCGGAGTGACACACCGTGAAGGTCATCTCCCGCACGCTCGACCCGTGGGCGGCGGGATACACGACGAACCGCTCGCCGGTCAGATCGGCGGCATCGAGTTCCTCCCGCGCTGCCAGCCGATGGTCGGCCGGCAGCGCGACCATGAGCGATTCGTGCCGCACCGTCTCGGTGGCGACGTCCCGGGGCACCGGGAGGCCGACGATCCCCATGTCGAGCAGTCCCTGCGAGACCAGATCGAGCACTTCCCCCGTGTAGGTCTGCGGACGCAGATCCAGCTCGATGCCGGGACAACGCTCCTCGAGCAGCCGGGTCAGCTGCGAGATCACCGTGTACCCGCTCGCGCCGCCGAACCCGACACTCACCACCCCGGTGACACCCGAGGCCGTCGACCGCACGACGGTCCGGGCGATCTCGATCTGGGCGGCGATCACGCGTGCGGGTCCGAGCAGCGATTCACCGGCCGCGGTGAGTTGCACCGAGCGGGTCGTGCGGGCGAACAGCTCGGCGCCGAGTTCGCGTTCGAGCGCACGGATCGTCTGACTGAGCGGCGACTGGGCGATGTGCAGTCGCTCCGCTGCGCGTCCGAAGTGCAACTCCTCGGCCACCGCCAGAAAGGCCTGCAGTTGCCGAAGTTCCATGCCGACCTCCATTTTATCGTTTGATCTACACAATCGTGCTCGATTAGGTCTTGGACTTTACACGGTTGCGCCGGTGATAGTGATCCACGACTCATTCATCCGCGGACCGAGTCCGCTCGACGCCCTCGGAAGTGCAGCGTGAATACTTCTCCAGAGCACACCGCGACCCCGCCGCCACGTCCGATGCACGACACCCGGGCAGCGCGCCGCGCCGGTGTGACCGCCTTCGTCGGCACCACCATCGAATGGTTCGACTTCTACATCTACGGCACGGCCTCGGCACTCGTTCTCGGGGCATTGTTCTTCCCCGACGCCTCCCCCGCGGTCGGCACACTTGCGGCCTTCGCGACCTTCGCCGTGGGGTTCATCGCCCGCCCCCTCGGCGGCATCGTCTTCGGCCACTTCGGCGACCGCTTCGGACGCAAGAACGCCGTCATCATCACCCTCGCCCTCATGGGCCTCGGCACCGTCGGCGTCGGCCTGCTGCCCACCTACGACCGGATCGGGATCTGGGCACCCGTCCTTCTCGTCCTTCTTCGAGTGCTGCAGGGCATCGCGATGGGCGGCGAATGGGGCGGAGCGGTCCTCATCGCCACCGAATTCGCCCCACCCGGCAAGAAAGTTCTCTACGGCGCGTTCGCGCAGCAGGGTTCGCCGGTGGGCAATCTCCTCGCCACCCTTGCCTTTCTCGGTCTCACCGCGATGTCCGACGCGACCTTCGAGAACTGGGGCTGGCGTATTCCGTTCCTGGCGTCCGCCGCGCTGGTGATCGTCGCCCTCTACATCCGCGTGCGGATCCAGGAGACGCCCGAGATGCGCGTCGCCGCGGCCGCCCAGGAACGCACGAAACTGCCGCTCGTCGAGGTCCTGCGCTCCCATCCGGCGTCGCTGCTCCTCGGTGTCGGTGCCGTGGTGGCGGGTGTCGCGATCACCTACGTCAAGACGACCTTCGCCCTCGCCTGGGCCACCACCGATCTCGGGTTAACCCGATCGGACTTTCTGCTCGTGATCACCCTCGCGCTGGTCGCGCAGGTGCTCGTCCAACCCTTCGGGGCGGTTCTCGCCACCAGGATCGACGCGCGACGGGCGGTGCTGTGGATGCTCGGACCCGAACTCGTCGTCCTGCCACTGATGTTCGTGCTGATCCGCACCGGCTCGCTCACCTGGGCGATCATCGGCATGGTGCTCGCCACCGCGCCGCACGCGATGTATTACTCGGCGCTGGCCGGCATCCTCGCGCAGGTCTTCCCCACCCACGTGCGCTACACCGGCATCTCGTTGTCGTACCAGATCTCGACGGCGATCTTCGCCGGCACCGCACCGATGGCGAGCCAGTTCCTTCTCAACCGCACCGACTCGATATGGCCGGTCGTCGGCCTCGGGATCGGGTACGTGCTGCTCTCCCTGGTCTGCATGACCGCCCTGCTCAAACGCTCACCGACCACCACCGAGCCCGACAAACCACGCTCCGCACCCGCCCGGACGACGGCCGACGCCTCCTGACACGAACGGACGACGATGAACTACGCCCATACCGACCCGGCCCTGCATGCGGTACTCGACCGCTGGATCTCCGACGCCGACCGGCCGCTCACCGACCGTCTCCTCGATCGTCTGGGTGCCGACGCCGCCAACCGTCTCGACGCGCTCGCGGCCATCGCGAACGCCCATCCGCCGGTGCTGCACCAGTACGACCCCGACGGCGAACGGATCGACCGCATCGAGTACCACCCCGCCTATCTCGAACTGTGCCGCGCCGCCTACAGCGAGTACGGCCTCTCGGCACTGTCGCACCGCCCGATCCACGGTTGGACGGACACACCCCCGCATCTCGTCAAGTACCTGGCGTCGTATCTGTTCGTGCAGGCCGAGTTCGGCCTCGCCTGCCCGGTGTCGATGACCGATGCCGCCGCGCGCACCCTGCGGATGTTCGGCGACCCCGAGGTGTTCGGTCCGTGGATCGACGGCCTGACTTCCACCGATCCGGCCACCGCCCTGACCGGGGCGATGTTCATGACCGAGACCCAGGCCGGAACGGACATCGCGAAGACCGAGACCTGCGCCGAATTCGACGGCACCGCATGGAGATTGACCGGTCGAAAGTGGTTCGCCTCCAACCCGGACGCCGACGTCGTGATCACCCTGGCCCGGTTCCCCGGCGGCGACGAGAACTCGACCCGCGGGGTGGGAATGTTCATGCTGCCCAAGCAACTTCCCGACGGCAGCCGGAACTCGTACACGATCGACCGGCTCAAGGACAAGCTCGGCACGCGATCGATGCCCAGTGGTGAGATCACCCTGCACAGCGCGTACGCGCTGCAGGTCGGCGACCTCGACCGTGGATTCCGGCAGATGACGGAGATGCTCAACACCTCCCGCCTGTCGAACGCGATGCGCTCGAGCGCCCTGATCCGGCGTGCCGTGCGCGACGCCGTCGCTCACACGAGGGAACGGGAGGTCTTCGGGAGGTCCCTGTTCGATCAACCGCTCATGCGCGCCACCCTGCTGCCGCTGCTGCTCGACGCCGAGGCCGCGCTCGCACTCGTCGCCTACAGCGGTGCGACCCTCGACCGTGCCGACAAGGACGACGAGCAGGCCCGCGGTGTCGTCCGGATCCTTACGCCCGTCGCCAAGCACTACATCTGCAAACGTGCCCGCACCGTCACCGGTGAGGCGATGGAGATCCGGGGTGGCAGCGGCTATATCGAGGACCGCGTGTTCGCCCGCCTCGTCCGCGACTCGCTTCTCGGATCGATCTGGGAGGGTTCGAGCAACGTCATCGCGCTCGACGTACTGCGGTCCATGCGCAAGAGCGGCGCGCACCGGGTCCTCGCCGACGCGCAGCGCACCCTGCTCGACGCGGCGCATCCGGAATGCGCCCCGGCGGTCGCGGCACTGCGGGAACGCTGGAATGCACTCGAGGCGCGCGGCGAGGACCTGCTCGCCGGCGACGACACGCACGCGCAGACCCGCTGCGCGATCTACACCGACGATCTCGCACGGACGGTGATGGCGACCCTGCTCGTGGACTTGGCGTCGCACCGCATCGAGCGCGGTCTCGGCCACCGGTCGCTGCTCGTCGCCCACGCCTACCTGGACGGCCTGGCCGGTGAGCCGAATGCCGTCGCTCTCGACCACCTCGCCGCGATCACCGACGGCACCGACGTCGACCCGTCCGTCGCGGCCGCCGCGGCCGCCGCCGATGCGGCACCGACTGCACTGACAGGAGCCCGCTCATGAGCACGAATCCCACCGGCCCCGCCCCGCTCGCCGGCGTCAAGGTCCTCGACCTGTCGAAAATCCTCGCCGGACCGTACGCGACCATGTCGTTCGCCGACCTCGGCGCCGATGTCACCAAGGTCGAGCACCCCGACGGTGGCGACCCCACCCGGGTGTGGGGGCCGCCCTTCGTCGGCGACGACGCCACCTATTACCTCGCGGTCAACCGCGGCAAGAAGTCGGTGACCATCGACCTCAAGTCCGAGGAAGGGCAGCGGATCGTGCACCGGATGCTCGCCGACGCCGACGTCGTGGTCGAGAACTTCAAGCCGGGCAGCGGTCTGCAGAAGATCTTCGACTACCGCGCCCTGTCCGAGCAGTATCCGCACCTGATCGTGCTGCACATCTCGGCCTTCGGTGACGAGGGCCCGCTGGCCGACCAGCCCGGTTACGACATGGTCGCCCAGGCCGCAGGCGGTCTGATGTCGCTGACCGGGGAACCGAACGGCGCGCCGATGAAGGCCGGCTACGCGATGGGCGATCTCGGTGCGGCCCTGTTCGGGGTCATCGGGGTGCTCGCCGCGCTGGTCGAACGCGCTCGCACCGGTCGCGGCCAGTACGTCACCACGTCGTTGCTCGAATGCCAGCTGGCGATGCACGTCAACTGGGCCACGAACTACTTCGCCACCCGGGAGCGCCCGCACGCCCTGGGCTCCGCGCACCCCAATCTCGCGCCCTACCAGGCGTATCCGGCGAACGACGGTTATTTCGTCATCGCGGTCGGGAACGACGGATTGTGGGAGAAGCTGTGCACGGCACTGGAAAGACCGGAACTTGCGACCGATGTGCGGTTCCTCCGCAATCGTGATCGCATCGAGCATCGCAGCGAACTCGACGAGGTCCTCACCGCGGCGTTCGCGACCGGGACGGTGCAGCACTGGTGCCGCATCCTGGAAGACCACGGCGTGCCGGTCTCCCCCATCCGGCATCTCGACGAGATCTACAGCGATCCGCACACCGCCGCGATCGGCATGGTCGGCACCGTCGACCATGCGTCCGGGCCTCTCGAACAGATCGCTTTCCCGGTCAATTTCGGAGGGGTACGACCGCCGCTGCGGTCGGCGCCACCGCTGCACGGGGAACACACCGACGAGATCCTTACGGGATATCAGGAGGTCTCCGTTCCGTCCTAGCGACGAACGTCTCGAATGTCGCTGACCTGCGGCCGTTTCCGATCGATCGGAGACGGCCGCAGCGCTGTTCGGACCCGAACCGGAGCGGAGACATCTCGGTCCGGGGGTTGTCGCGTTCACTCAGTGCGGCAGCACTTCTGAGGTCGACGCGTCCGGATTTCTCCGCGATACGCGGGGGTAACGTCCGCGAAACAAGAGCCGCGCATGATCGGCATCGATTGCACGACCGCCGACTCGCACGAAAGAACGATACATGCAGCTGACTCCCGCCGACACCGAGAAACTCCTTCTGGCCGTCGCCGGCATGGTGGCGCGCGACCGGCGGGACCGCGGCGTCCGACTGAACTATCCCGAAGCCGTTGCCCTGTTGTCCACCTGGGTGATCGAACGGGCACGCGAAGGCGCCGATGTCGCCGACCTCATGGTGAAGGGCCGCGAGGTCCTCGCCCGCGACGAGGTCATGGGCGGTGTCGCCGAGATGTTGACCGACGTGCAGGTCGAGGCCACTTTCCCGGACGGACGCAAGCTCGTCACGATCCACCACCCGATTTCCTGAAAGGAGCCCGACATGGCATCCGGACCGACTTCGGGACCCGGAGCGATTCGCGTCGCCGAGGGCTCCCTCACTCTCAACGCGGATCGCTCCGACGACGAGCGCATCACCCTTGTCTTCCTCAACACCGGTGACCGTCCCATCCAGATCGGATCGCACATCCACCTGCCGGACGCGAACGCGGCCCTCGAATTCGACCGCGAACGCGCGCAGGGCTTCCGCCTGGACATCCCGTCGGGGACCTCGCAGCGATTCGAACCCGGCAGCAGCCGCGAACTGGACGCCGTCGCCCTGCGCGGGCGACGCGTCGTACCCGGCATCCAGGTGCGGAAGCAGGAGGACTGAGAACGTGGAGATCACACGCGCCGAGTACGCGGCACTGTACGGACCGACGGTGGGCGACCAGGTACGTCTGGGTGACACCGACCTGTGGATCCAGATCGAGGAGGACCGCACCTTCGGTGGTGAGGAAGCCGTCTTCGGTGGCGGCAAGTCCATCCGCGAATCGATGGCCCAAGGTGTGACGACCTGGGCCGAGGGTGCTCCCGACACCGTCATCACGAACGTGATCGTGCTGGACTGGTGGGGCATCGTGCGCGCCGACGTGGGCATCCGCGACGGTCGCATCGTCGCCCTCGGCCGCGCCGGGAACCCGGACATCGCCGACGGCGTGCACCCGAAGCTTCAGATCGGCCCGTCCACCGACGTCATCTCCGGTGAAGGTCGCATCCTTACCGCGGGCGCCTTCGACTCGCACGTGCACCTGCTGTCGCCGTCGCAGATCGTCGAGGCGCTCGCCACCGGCATCACCACCATCGCCGGCGGCGGAACCGGCCCGTCCGAGGGATCGAAGGCCACCACCGTCACGCCGGGTCCGTGGCATCTGATGCAGATGCACCGCGCGCTCGACGTGCTGCCGGTGAACGTGCTGTTGCTCGGCAAGGGCAACACCGTCTCCGCTGAGGGGCTGCGCGAGCAGGCCCTCTCCGGTGCCGCCGGGTACAAGGTGCACGAGGACTGGGGCTCCACACCGGCCGCGATCGATGCGGCGTTGCGCGCGGCCGACGAGCACGGACTGCAGGTCGCGCTGCATTCGGACTCGCTCAACGAGGCGGGCTTCGTGGAGAGCACCTTGGCCGCGATCGGTGGCCGCTCGATCCACGCCTTCCACGTCGAAGGCGCCGGTGGTGGGCACGCCCCGGACATCCTGAGCATCGCCGGATTGCCGCACATCATCCCGGGCTCGACCAACCCGACCTTGCCGCACACGATCAACACCGTCGACGAGCACCTCGACATGCTGATGGTCTGCCATCACCTCAACCCCGCCGTCCCGGAGGACCTCGCGTTCGCCGAGTCCCGGATCCGGGCCACGACCATCGCGGCCGAGGACATCCTGCACGACATGGGCGCGCTGTCGATCACCTCGTCCGACGCCCAGGCGATGGGTCGCATCGGTGAGGTCGTCACCCGCACCTGGCAGGTCGCGCACGTGATGAAGAATCGGCGCGGGGCGCTCGACGGCAGCATGCCCGCCGACAACGAACGGGCCCGCCGCTACATCGCGAAGTACACGATCAACCCCGCGATCGCGCATGGTGTCGACCACGAGCTCGGTTCGATCGAGGTCGACAAGATGGCCGATCTGGTGCTGTGGGATCCGAAGTTCTTCGCTATCCGGCCGTCGCTGGTCATCAAGGGCGGATCGATCGCCTGGGCCGCGCTCGGCGACCCCAACGCCTCGATTCCCACGCCACAGCCGGTGCTGCAGCGACCGGCGTTCGGCGATGCGCTCGCCCCGCACACATCGGTGTCGTTCGTCTCCCCCGCCGCCCTCGACGACGGTCTGGAAGAACGACTCGGGTTGCGCCGCAGACTGTTACCACTGCGGCCGACCCGGCACATCGGCAAGGCCGACATGAAGCAGAACGACGTGTTGCCGCGCATCGAGATCCGTCCCGACACCTTCGACATCGACATCGACGGCGAGCGGGTCGTTCCGGCGCCGGCCACCGAACTGCCGCTCGCGCAGCTGTATTCGATGTTCTGATGTTGCCCGACACTCTGTCCCCCACCACAGTGCTGCTCCTCCTCGCAGACGGGCGCGCGCCGGTCGGCGGGAACGTCAACTCGGGCGGGCTCGAACCGGCGCTCCAGGGTGGGATGTCGCCGACCGAGGTGCGTCGCTTCCTCGTCGCGCGGTTGCGCACCTCGGCGGCGGTCGAGGCCGGTGTCGCCGTGGTGACCCGGCACGCGGTGGACTCCGATGCCGGAACCGCCCTGACGCTCCGGATCGACGAGATCGAGGACCACTGGGCGGCGCGCACTCCGGGTCCGGCCCAGCGCGACGCGTCCCGGTTGCTGGCCCGCGGTTACCTCCGCCTGGCCCGGAACCTGTGGCCCTCCACCGTTCTCGACGACCTCGACGCCCGGACCCCGCGACCGTCGCGGGGACTGGTCGTCGGGGCCATCGCGGCGCTCGCGCGCATCCCGGCGATCGACACCACCCGACTGGTGTTGTACGAGGAGGCGCAGGCGATCGTCGCGGCCTTCCTCAAACTGCACCCCACCGACCCGGCCACCGGTTCGCGATGGGCGCTCGAGGCCTGCGCTCATCTCGAACCGCTCATCGCCGAGCTGTCCGCTCTCACCGATCCGGCGGACATCCCGGCCACCGGTGGTCCCCAGACCGAATTGTGGGCCGAAGCCCACGCATCCGCTCCAGAAAGGCTGTTCCGTGCCTGAACACACCACCACCCGTTCGCTCCGTCTCGGCGTCGCCGGTCCCGTCGGCACGGGCAAGAGCTCGCTGATCGCGACCATCTGCCGCACCCTCGCGTCCGAGCTGCAGCTCGGCGTGATCACCAACGACATCTACACCGACGAGGACGCCCGTTTCCTCCGCTCGGCGGGCGTGCTCGACCCCGAGCGCATCCGCGCGGTGGAGACCGGTGCGTGCCCGCACACCGCGATCCGCGACGACGTGACCATGAACCTGCTGGCCGTCGAGGATCTCGAACGCGACTTCGCGCCGCTCGACGTCGTCCTGGTGGAGAGCGGCGGCGACAACCTCACCGCGACCTTCTCCCCCGCGCTCGTCGACGCGCAGATCTTCGTGCTCGATGTCGCCGGTGGTGGCGACGTCGCCCGCAAGGGCGGTCCGGGCATCAGCCGCGCCGACCTGCTCGTGGTGAACAAGACCGATCTGTCCCCCTATGTGGGTGTCGACGTGCCGCAGATGGTCGCCGACGCCGAGAAGGCCCGCGAAGGCGGACCGGTGCTGGCGCTGTCCCGGACCGACGCCGCATCCGTGCAGGCGCTCGGTGACTGGGTGCGCGAGATGCTGGCGGCCCACCGCGCCGGGTCGCACACCCCTGTCGATCCCGGTCCGATGGCTCCGCACTTCCACGCCGACGAGGACGACGACCACGATCACGGCCATGGGCACGGTCACGGTCACAGCCACGATCACGCCGTCGCACACACGCACGACTGATCATGTCCCGCACCACGATCCGTATCGACCGCGCACCGGACCGGGCACGCCTGGCCCTGCGGGCGGGCATGCTCGTCCCCCGCACGGTCGAGGTCGGTCCGGACCACGCGCGTGTCGCCCTCGTCGCCGCCGGCGCGCTGTTGCTCGGTGGTGACTCGGTGACCGTCGACGTCCACGTCGACGCCGGGTGCACGCTCGAACTGCAGGACATCGGTGGCACCGTCGCCTACGACGCCGACAACCGGTTGTCCCGGTGGGACGTGCGGATCACCGTCGCCGAGGGCGGCACTCTCGTCTGGGACACCTACCCGTTCGTGATCGCCACCGGCGCCCGCGTGCACCGCGACACCCGGATCGAACTCGCCTCCGATGCCGCCGCGAGCATGCGGGAGACCCTCGTCCTCGGACGCCACGGAGAAACCGGGGGCGCGATCCGCAGCCGTACCTCGGTCACTCTCGATCGTCGTCCCCTCTTCGTCGAGGAGTTGTACGCGCACGGCGCGTTCCCCGAGCCCGGGATCCTCGGTTCCGCGCGGGTGCACGACGTCATCGCGACCTACGGGCGACGCGCCGAGGGCGACGGCGTCGTCCAGCTCGAAGGGCCCGGCAGCCTGCTGCGGTTCCTCGGTGCCGATACCCACTCCTCGCCACTCGAGTCGACCTGGCGCTCCTGGCGCTCCTGGCGCTCCGCACACGTTCACCCGTCCACCCTCGAAGGGAGTCTCACCCATGCACGTCCCTGACCATTTCCTCCCCATGAGCGCCACCGCGCCCGCCGCGGCGATCGCCACCGGTGCGGTCGTCCTCGCCGCCACCGCCGGGCGGCCGCGCATCACGAGCCGGGACACCCTTCTCGCCGGAACGACCGCAGCGATGATCTTCGGCGCTCAGATGGTCAACTACCCCATTGCCGGCGGCATCAGCGGCCATCTCATCGGCGGCGCTCTCGCGACCGCGCTTCTCGGGCCCCGGCTCGCGCTTCTCGCGATGACCGCCGTCGTCGGTGTGCAGGCATTGCTGTTCGGGGACGGCGGGATCAACGCCCTCGGGGTGAACGTGCTGCTGATGGCGGTGCTGCCCGTCCTCGTCACCGCCGGTGTCCGTACCGGCGCCGAGCGACTCGGCCTCGGGAAGCTGACGCGGACCACCGCCGCCGTCGGCGCCGGTCTGTCCGTGCCGGTGAGTGCCGCAGTTCTCGGCGTCGCGTACTCGGCGACCGCCGGAACCGGCGCCGCAGCAGCGTTCATCGGCGATCTGACTGCGGTCCACCTGACCATCGGCCTCGGTGAAGCCCTCATCACCGCTGCCGTGCTGAGCGCCGTGATGGCGTTCGCGCCCGGCGTCGCCGCGTGGGACGCACGGTCCTCCGTCACTCCTGTTGCCGTCCGACGTGGTCTCGCCGCGATCGGCGGTCTGGGCGTGGTCAGCGCCTGTGCGCTGGCTCTCGGCGCGTCCGGTAGTCCGGACGGTCTCGAGCACATCGTCGGTGCCTATTCGCTGCCGGTCGGTGACGCCGCCTTCGCCGGTCTTCCCGGCCTCGCCGACTACGGCACGCTCAGTGGCACCGAATTCCTCGCGGCACTGGCCGGGCTCGCCGCCACCGCGGTGATCGGCGCCGCCCTCACCGCGATGGGTCGTCACACGCCGGTCCGTCAGAGCGCGTAACGGTCCTCTCGAAGCCCCTTCGAGCGGTGCGGTCGCTGATGCGGCCGCACCGTTCGGCGTTTCGCAACCGATACGATCACCGACCGTTGCAGCTCCGTGACCTGGCGTTTTCACCGCCGATCAGGAATCTCGGAAATTTTTTCGATTCGGCGGGAACCTTTCCGCCTCCCGGTCTCTCTTACCTGTGTCAGTCACCGAGACACCGAAAGAGGCACCCACCATGGCTACCAACTCCTTCCCCGGCAGCAGCTCCTCGAACGCCGACCGCGCCGCATCGCAGTCCACCGCCAGCGACCGTGCGGACTCGTCGTACGGCTCGCAGTCCTCCTACGACGGCAACTCGTCCTACGGCTCCTCGTCGTCCGACCAGTCGGGATCGACGAGCTACGAGTCCTACGAGCGTTACGAGCGGTACGACAGCTCCGGCTCCTCGAGCTCGGACTCGTCCTACGGATCGGCGAGCAACTCGGGTGCGTCGAGCTCCGCCGGATCGGCCTCCTCGGCCTCCGACCGCGCCGCCGCGGAGAACGCCGAGTCCACCTCGAGCGTGACCTCCGGATCGGCCTCCACCGAGCCGGTCGTGCTCGACGAGTACACCCTCGGTGACGGCACCCGCGTCGCCGACGTCGACGTGGACGGCGACGGACAGGTCGACCTGTCGCTGGTGGACTACGACGGCGACGGCAGGACCGACGCGCAGATCAGCGACTCCGACGGCGACGGCAACGCCGACCTGATCGAGTTCGACCGCGACGGTGACGGTTACATCGACGCCGTCGCCGGTGATCTCGACGGTGACGGCCGCCTCGATCTGGCCGTCTTCGACGAGGACGGCGACGGCGAGGTCGACGTGGTGGTGGACCTGCACTCCGGTGCGGTGGACTACGACGGCGACGGCATCGCCGACGACTACGTCGACGTCTCGGCCTTCGACAACGGTTCCGAGTCGACCGACGCCGGTTCCGATCTGGTCTGAGACCCACTCCGACCGATCCGAGACGAAGGGCAAGCAGGTGATGTCACCGCAGATCCGTGAGCGGATCGACGAACTGATCGCGGCGGCGGATGTCGCGGCGGACGGGCCCGAGCGCGCCGCCGCGACCGCACGACTCGCCGATCTGGGGGTCGAACGTCTGGCCGTCGAGCCCGGTACGCGATTCGATCCGAGCCGTCACCGTGCGGTGGCGGTGACGCCGGCAGCGGCACCGGCGGACGAGAACCTGGTCGCCGCAATGATCCGGCCCGGCTGGTGTCACGAGGGGCAGATCCTGCGGTACGTCGAGGTGCGGGTGCAGGTTCCGCCGGCGCAGTACCCCAGTCCGGGGGCGTCGTGACACCCGCCACCGGGCGACGACCGTTCGCCGCTATAAAGTCCGCGGCGGTCATCGCACCGTCCATGCAGGTTTTGTGGGTTCGCATTCGAAAGGCACGATCGAGATGAGCTGGGTTCTGGCGGTCGATTTCGGCACGTCCAACACGTCGGCGGCGCACCGGATCGGGCCGGACCGGGTCGAATCACTGCCGCTGACCCACACCTCCAACCTCATGCCGTCCTCGGTGTACGTCGACCACACCGGGGCGATCACCACCGGCGACGTGGCCATCAACCAGGCCACCGTGGACCCGGCCGGCTTCGTCGCCTACCCCAAGACCCACGTGGCCGTCGGGTCGGTGATGGTCCGCGGCCAGGACGTCCCCGTCGCCCACACCATCGCCTCGGTCCTGCGCACCGTCTACAACCAGGCGCTACCCCGGCACAACAACCATCCGCCGGCGGAGGTCGTGCTCACCCACCCCGAGGCCTGGTCTCAGCGCGAACTCGACGTGCTGCGCCACGCCGCATCCCTGGCCGGACTCGGCGGCAGCGTCTCGCTGATCTCCGAACCCCGCGCCGCGGCGTTCTACTACTCGCGCCAGCACGACGCGAAGATCGTCAAGGGCTCGACGATCGCGGTGTTCGACTTCGGCGGCGGCACCCTCGACATCGCCGTGCTCACCGCGACGAGCGAATGGACCTTCGAGGTCATCCGGGCCGGCGGCGACAACACCCTCGGCGGCAAGAACCTCGACGCCACCGTCGCCCGCTGGGTCGACGAACGCCTGCGTGACGACGATCCGGATCTGGCGGCGTGGTTGCGCACCCCGGACGGGCTCGACGCCCGTCGCACCCTCGACGATCAGATCCGCCGCGCCAAGGAACTGCTCTCCGAGCATCCCTCGGCGACGATCCGGGTCACCGGCAACGGCGCGGATCTGACCTTCACCATCACCCGCGACGAGTTCGAGCAGCTCATCGAACCGCAGATCACCCGTGGCGTGCAGCTCGCCGCCCAGGTGCTGCGCGATGCCGGGGTGGGCCGGTCGAGTCTGCAGGCGCTGTATCTGACCGGCGGCTCCTCCCGGATCCCGTACGTGCATCGGCGGCTGTCCGAACTCGGATCCATCGCCACCCTCGACGACCCGAAGACCGTCGTGGCCAAGGGCGCGGCCGGGTTCGTCGCCGGCGGACGCACCACCGAACCCGCCGCCGACCTCGACACCGAGGTGCTGCGACCGGACACTCCCCGCCCCGCAGCACCCCGACCCGGCGTTCCCCGTCCGGGTACCCCGGCGGCGCAACCGAACCCGGCACCGACGCGCGACGTGGAGCGGTCACGGCCGTCTCGGCCCCTGCTCATCGCCGGGGCCGCCGTGCTGGCGGTGCTCGTCGCCGCCGGGGCGGTCTTCGGACTCACCCGTGGGGACGCGGACGACGGAGCGGCGGCCGGCGCCGCAGCCGCCCCCGCTGTGGCCGAGGACAGGTCGGACACCGGAGCACCGCCCCCGGCGACATCGGATTCGGTCTATCGCAGCGAGAGCACCGACGAGGTGGTCGAACTGCTGCCGACCAAGTTGCTCACCGGGTCGAGTTCGTGCGAGAAGTCCGGCTTCTCCTCGGAAGGTGCCATGCAGGTGCGGTGCCAGATCAGCCCCAATTCCAACCTCGGGAAGGCGCTGGGCATGGAGCCCACCGACTACGAATCCGTGTCGGCGTACCGGGACGATCAGTACGCACGCTCGAACTTCATCCGGCTCCGTGACGCCAAGAACGACAACACCAGGATCGTCTCGGCGGACGGCACGCGTATCGCCGACTACGACCACCCACCGGGCGGCAACTCGTACTTCACCGTCATCGACAAGTCCACCGGACTCGTCGCGCAGTTCTCGACGACGACGGAGCGCGGCGAAGCACTGCTCGCCGAACTCGGTTGGAACGCCTGACCTGCCTTACCTCCCATACCTTCCTCTTCAGGAGTCCTCTTCTCATGCACATCCCTCGAACCGGCCGTCTCGCCCTGGCCCTGGCGGCCGTCACCGTCGTCACCGTGGCCGGCTGCTCGTCCGACAGCGACGCCACCGTCGTCGACGAGACCACGACCGAACAGACCTCTGCCGGTGTGGATCTCGACTCGCTCGATACCGGTGACTACAACACCCAGCCGCGCGATTTCGTTGCGCTGGGCATGGCGGCCGAGGATTTCGGTCCGGCGGTGGAAGGCCAGCGACTCGCCGAGTTCGTCGTCCACCCGCACACCGTCGACCCGGCCCTCACCGTCGGCGGATCGACCAACGGCGTGTTCCTCGGCGGCACGGGCAACATCTTCTCCGGCAGCGAGAACGAGATCCTGAAAGAATTCTCGATCATCAACGCCTTCACCAGCTTCCGGAGCACCGACGACGACAGCCGCGAGTTCGGTGTCAGCGTCTGGCGATTCCCCACCCCCGAGGACGCCGCCGGCGCCGCGCAGGCCCTGTACGAGTACAAGCTCGGGCCCGCGGACGGTCCGTTCTCCACCGGTCCGGAGACTCCGACGACGCTGCCGGAACTGCCCGACACACTGGCCACCACCTACTCCTGGCCGGAACTGGCCACCACGTCCCTGAGCACGCTCACCACACGCGGCATGTTCGTCGTCTACACCTACAGCGGCGACGACAGCGGTGGGACCGAGTGGATCACCGATACCGCGACGCGCGGTGTGCAACAGCAGATCGAGCTGCTCGACCGGTTCCCGGCCACCCCTACCGACGAGATCGCCTCGCTGCCCATCGATCTGGACAAGGTGATGGCCCGGGCCGTGGGATTCGTCGACAGCGAGTACTCACGTAACTCCGACATGGCGGTCTACGGACCGGACGGCTGGTTGCACTACGACTCCGCTCCAGCCGACACCGAGGTGGTGTTCGAGCAGACCGGCACCGATCGTGTCGCGAAGGTCAACAGCGTCGTCTATCGCACCGCGGGCCCGGACGAGGCCGAAGTCCTGAAGGACGCGTTCGCTGCACACACGGCCGAGACGTATCCGGACCTGGTCGAGGACCCCTCGCTGACGCAAGGTCTTCCGAACACCACCTGCTGGTCGGGCGACGTCGCCGACGGTCGAGCCGCCGCGTGCCTGATGACCTACGGCCGCTACGTGGCCGAACTGTCCGGCTTCCGCTCGATCGGCAACGAGAATCCCGACTCCGACACGCTGCGCACCGTGCCGCAGCGCGTGGCCACTCAGTACGTGAAGTTCGTCCGCGCCGAGGAGATGGGCCTCGGCGAGAACTGACCTCCTCGCGGTCCGGTGACCGTCGGTGCACGACACCGAGGGCGGTCACCGGACCGCTGCGCGACGCGGCCGGGTAGGTTACTCCGCGTACAGATGGGGGTGCCATGCACGAGACGGAGTTGATCGAACGGTGCCGGTCCGGCGACCGGGCCGCGTTCGCCGCACTGGTGGAACCGTCGCGCACCCAGGTGTGGGCGGTATGTGTACAGATCACCGGTAACCGCCACGACGCCGAGGACGCCCTGCAGGACGCCCTGATCGCCGCCTGGCAGAACCTCGACAAATTCCGGGGCACCTCCCGCTTCGGTTCCTGGCTCTACCGCATCGCGAGCAACGCCGCGCTGGCGATCGTGCGCAAGCGCCGCGAGATCCCCGACGACGAGATCGACCTCGGTCGGGCCTCCACGGTGCCGGGACCGGCCGATCGCGTCGTCGACACCGACGCGGTGCGTCACGCCCTCGCTCGACTCCCGGAACAGTTCCGCGTCGCGGTCGTGCTCCGCGAATACGCCCAGATGAGTTACGCCGAGATCGCCGAGCATCAGAACGTGCCGGTCGCGACGGTCAAGACCCGCATCAACCGGGGGCGAGCACAACTCGTCGAACTGCTCGATCCCGCCCGCCTCGATCCCGCCGGTCTCGATCCCTGACCGGTAGATTGGGACGTGGCAGGAACATTCCGGGGCCCACACGACTCCAACCTGACGACGACGGACAACGGGGGAAGAAGGAAGAGCCCATGACAAGCGATGAGACCGATCCGCTGCCCTCACTGGGGGAGCTGCTCGGTATCGATGTGCTCGCCGACCTACCGGAACTGCCCGATCAGGTCTGGGAGCGCGCGCTCGACATCGCCACCGACCCCGGCACTGCCGCGGTCGATACCTCGTTGATCCCGGACGACGACGAGATCGTTCCGGAGACGGTCACCGTCGACTCTGTCGACCTCGATCCTGCCCTCGACCCCGATGCCGACCTCGACAGCGCAGGTGGAATCGACCCCGGCCTTGTCGACGACGACAACGGCGAGGCTTCATCCGACGACGAGGCAGCCTCGTTCGGCTTCACCGACAACGTCGACGAACCCGATCTCGGCGCGTAACCCACCGACCGGGTCAGTGTCCGCGGACGATCACCGTATAGGCGTGCGTCAGCGCTGTCAGCGCCGTGTCCTCCGCCGCCGACCGCGTCGACACGCTCTGGGCCTGCACCGCGACAAGCTTCTGTTGCGCCATCGCTCGGATCTGCTCGGGTGACGCCGTCGGCTCCAGCCCCAACGCCTCGGCGATCGTGCCGCCGCGCAGCACCTGGACCAGTTCGTCGACCGCCGGCGCGCTCGGGTCGGCCTGCAGCAGAGATCGCAACGCCCGCAACAACTCCACCGGCACCAGCGCCGGGTCCGTGCGCAGCGCCGAGACGATCTGCCGGATGGCGTCGCGCGCCGGATGCGAATAGACGAGGGCGTCGAGTTCGGCGAGGATCCGGCCGGCGCGGTGCAGCACCGCGAAGCGACGCAACGACTGTTCGAGCACCGCTCGCAGCGGATGGACGCCGGACACCCCGGACAACCACTGGTTGACCTGGTGCGCCCCACCCGTTGCCTGCGCGCGGGCGTGCACGAGCCCGTACTCCCCGATCAGCTCCAGCAGTCGCCACACCTGATCGCGCGGCACCGGCAGCGCGGCGGGATCCGCGTCGAGCAGATCGAACAACTCCAGCGGGGCCAGTGGGGCGAGCGCCACGAGCGCGTGGGCGTCGGCGTCGGTGAACGCACCGGTGTGGGAGGTCTGCGCCAGCAACCCGGCGACCGGCACCACCGTGCCGACCTGTCCCGCCAACCGCCGCGCGAGCACGTTCGCGTGTTCGGCGGCGTGTCCGAGCGGATCGCGGTTGCCGAGCACCCCGCGGCCGAAACCGTCTGCGCGCGACAGCACTCCAAGTGTGTTCAGCGGAGTGAAGCCGAGGCGCTGCAGGAATTCGACCTCGTCGGTGCGCGGCATCGAGTCGAACAGGAACACCGCCGCGTCGGCGTCGACGGACGCCGAGCGGGTCTGCTCGAATCCGTCGATCAGGGCGCGCTCGGTGGCGGCGGCGTTGGTGACGGTCAGTGTCGCCAGACCGGGGGTGTCGACGAGGGTGATGGTGCTCAGCGCATGGGAGGGCAGGTAGCGGTGCACGTACGCGACCTGCTCCGGCGGGACGCCGAGGTCGACGGTGGTGCCGAGTGCCAGCGGCACGGGTCGACGGGTGCCATCGGTGGACACCACGTCGGCGCGGGAGGGCGCACCGTTCTCGTAGACGGTGACGACATTGGTGGCCTCGAGCGCCGCGGTCTCGGCGACCGGCGCCCCGATCAACGCGTTCACCAGGGTGGATTTGCCGGCCTTGAGCCGCCCGACGACGACGATGCGCGGCGGTGACCACAGGATCGCGCCGATACGGTTGGCGTGGGCGACGAGATCACCGCCGAGCGCGGCGAGTTGGTGCAGGGCGGCGTCGATGCGCTGGTGCACCGGATCGGGTGCCCCGGTCTGCGGTGGGATGTGCGGGGCGCTCATGCGGCACCTCCCCTCAGAGCCGTATCGATCGGGGTGATGCGGGCGCGAGTGATGCGCAGGTTCTTCTCCAGTCGTTCGATGTTCGCGGTGCGGGTCGCGGCGTCCGCCTGCGCGGCGCGCTTGGCCTCGTCGATACGCTTCTGCAACTCGGTGATCCGGTCCTGCAGGTGTTTGCGGCGACGCAGCACGATCTCCGGGCGGGTGGTGGCCATCGCGGCCTCGAGCATGCGGGTCGTGACGGTCCGCACGGTCGCGAGGGTCTCGCGCAGCCAGGTCAGCAGGTTCGTCTTGCCGGTGCGCATCGCCTTGAACCCGAGATTGATCGCCACCCAGGCGACGCCGGCGATGGCACCGGCCCCGATCACCGCGCCGAGCATGGTGGTGCCGATCATGCCCATCGTCAGCACGCTCGGATCCAGCAGCCCTTGGCGTTTCGAGCCCACTTCCCCGGTCACCAATGGATCGGTCTGCAGCGCCTCGAGGGTGATCTCGCGGATGTGCTCCCACTGCTGCGGGTCGTCGAAGAGGTCGGTGACGATCTTCTCGAGGTCGTCGAGGAAGACCTGCGCGGTGGTGGCCATCGCGTCGAGCAGGTCGGCCTGGATCTGGGCGGTGAACACCTGCGGGGAGCGCCGCAGCACCTGCATCGACGACTTGTTGATGCGTGTCGTCCAGTCCTCGCGCACGCGGGCGAGCTCCTCGTCGAGGCGGGTGATCGCCCGTTGCCGCGCGAGGGTGAGGTCGCGCTGCAGGTGCTGTTCCCACTGCTGCGCCTCGTCCTTGAGCCCCTTCAGCCGTTCCATCTCGGCGGTCAGGTCCGGGATCGCGGATTCGCCGTCGCGCACCACGGAGAGTTCGTCGCTGATTCCGGTTTCGATGCGGCGCAACCCGTCGAGGGCGACGCGCAGCGCATCGGCTTCGGGGCGGTGCCGTGCGGCGGCGACCCGCTCGTCGAGCATCCCCCACAGTCCGGGGAGACCGGAGCAGGCGAGGCTGCGCTCGCGCACCGGGGAGGGCGGTAGCGCGGTCGCGGCCAGGGCTCGCACGCTCGAGACGGCGACGACGGGGATGTCGCGGCCGACGTGTTCCGCGACGGCGCGGCGGTTCTCCGCGACGATCTGTTCCCAGCGGGTGAGGTTCTTGTCGGTCTTGGTGACCACGACCAGCACGTTCTCCACTCCGGCAGCGCTCTCGCGCAGGAACCGCATCTCCGGTTCGGTCAGCGGGGTCGACGCATCGCATACCAGCACGAGCACGGCGGCCCGATCGGCGGAGTGAGCGGCCATCGCCGCGTGCCGGGGGTCGAGGCCGCCGATGCCGGGAGTGTCGACGACCGACGCGTTCGTGAGCTTCTCGGACGCGATCGGCACGACCGCCGCGACCGGCAGCGCCTCGACGGTCGGGTCCTGGACGTAGCGGCCGCCGGTGGTGATCCACTCCCCCAGCTCGGCGCGGTCGATGCGCCGGCGCCCGTCGGGGAACACCAATTCGGCGGTGCCCTCCGGGAAATCGTCGGTGGCGGTGACGAAACGGGTTGCGACGGCGGTCGAGTGCTCGACGTCGTCGAGAGCGGCGCCGTCGCGGCCGATGAGAGCGCTGACCAGCAGACTCTTGCCGCGCTTGATCTCCCCCACCACCACGATCGACGTCGGCCGGCCGGTGTCGGCGAGTTTGCGTTCGGCGCGGTCGGCGACCTCGTCGTGCTTGTAGGCGCGCAGCACCTTGCACGCGCCGTCGATCAGGTCGGCCACAGACGGATCAGGAGACACGCGACGACACTACATACCGGTCGGTACGGGGCCGTGCTCCACTCCGGCGTTCGGACTCGTGGCCGCGTCCACGATGATTTCCGGCTCCTGCCCCGGTCAACATTCGTGAACGGATCCGTCCGACTCCGGGAGACGTCATGACCCAGCAGACCACCCGCGCCCTTCCTCCGATCGTCGACGAGCAGACATGGCGGTCGGCGCTCGACGACCTACGGCGACGGGAGAAGGCCGCCACTCGCGAACTCGACGCCATCGCAGCGCAGCGCCGCCGGCTGCCGATGATCGAACTGCCCGACTACACGCTGATCGGCGCCGACGGCCCGACCCGGCTCGTCGATGTGTTCCAGGGCCGCTCGCAGCTCATCACCTATCACCACATGTGGTCCGACGGTGCCGAATGGCAGTGCGGTGGATGCACGAGTCTCACGACGCAGTGGACCCGGCTCGGCATCCTCGACAACTACGACGCCCGCATGGTCGTCGTCACCAACGGGCCGATCGACGAAGCCCTCACCTACAAGGTGAAGGTGGGCAACACGATGGAGTGGTACTCGTCGTCGGAGAGTTCGTTCGGCGCCGACGTCGACGCACCTCCCGGTGGAGGGTTCGCGGTCAACGTGTTCCTGCGCAACGGCGACACGGTCTACCGCACCTGGCACACCACCGGCCGCGGCACCGAGCAGCTCAGCTACACCTTCGCGCTGATCGACATCCTTCCGTGGGGTCGTCAGGAGGAATGGCAGGATTCGCCCGAGGGCTGGCCGCAGTCGCCGACCTATTCGGGGTGGCTCGATTCCCCCGATGTGGCGCGACTCTACGGTCCGGGCACCGGCGCGCGGTGAAAGCGGATGACATGGTGGACGCGACCCCGTCACGCGCCTGGTACGTGAGAACCGGTGTGTCACAGGAATTCAGTCGGCGAGGTAGCGCAGCATCACGGCGGTGGTGAACTGTCGGGTCTCGACCAGGCGCAGATCCACGCGCTTCTCCAGGGGCGGGAACATCGGTGTGCCACCACCGAGCAGGACGGGTGAGACGAACACCTGGTACTCGTCGATGAGACCGTGTGGGATCAGCGACGCGGCGAGGTTCGCCCCACCGACCTCCATGACGCCGTCTCCCTCGGCCTTGAGCCTGCGCACCTCCTCCACCGCGTCGTCGCTGACGAGGCGACTGTTCCAGTGGACCTCGGTGAGGGTGCGGGAGAAGACGACCTTGGGCGTGGTCGTCCACAACTCGGCGAAGTCGCGTTCGATGGGCGAGGCGTCCTCGGGCAGGTGCGGCCAGTACTCGGCCATCAGCTCGTACATCCGCCGGCCGTGCAACGAGAGCTCGAGCCGGCGGAACCGGTCGTTGTGGAACTGGTGCAGTTCGTCGTCGGGGTCGGTCCAGTCGATATTGCCGTCGCGGTCGTTGATGTAACCGTCGAGGGACACGCCGAAGTCGTAGATCAGTGTTCTCATGCTCCGATAGACCGTCGGCGCACCCCGAACTCATCGGCCCGGTGCGCCCGTGTCGGGCTTAAGGCTGGAGCAGCACGTCCAGACCACGCTCGAACTCGTCGATACGGCGACCGAGGGCATGGTGACCGCCGTTGACCAGCTCGGACACCCGGACGATCCCTGCGGTGTCCGCGATCTCGTTGAGGTTGCGCGACGTCCAGTACCAGGCGGCGGTGGTGAAGGCGTTCTCCGGCGCGGCGAGCAGCTCGGGGTGCGCGACGAAGTCGACGCCGATGTGCTCGCTGACCTTCTCATAGTTGTGGCGGCCCGTGATCTGGATCGCGCCGCGACCCTTGTAGCGCTCACCGTCGCCGGGATGGGTGTTTCCGAGATCGGCGCGACCCTCGTATGCGCGACCGGACGCGTACTCCTCGAAGGTGCGGAAGGAGTCCGATTCGACGGCCAGCTGGGCGATGAACGCCGCCTGACGGACCGGGTTGTCGATGCCGCTGCGCGCCATCGCGTCGTTCAGCGGCGCGATGAACTGCTCGACCTTCTCCGCCGGGATGCCCGGCACGATGCGGGTCAGTTCCTCGGGTGTGACGGCGGGGAGCGGCGCAGGAGTCGTCTCGGCGACGAGTTCGACCACCTCGCTCGCCTCTGCGGATTCGGCCTCTTCCTCGTCGTCGGTCACGGTCCAGCCGTCGGCGGCCAGGGCGTCGAAGTCGAGCGCCCGGAGCAGGTCGCGGGGCTCCTGGAAACGGGTAGGTGCAGGGGTGGTGGGTGCGGTGTCGGCGTGGGCGACGGAGGTACCGACGCCGAGCGCGGCGGTGAGGACGGCCGCGGCGGCGACCGCGGCACGGAAACGGCGCAATGATGAAACGGACAAGGGTCGTGCTCCAAGATTCGCCGAAGCTGGGTTCGGCCTTCGAACGGGGCCGCGGGCATCACCGGCGGGATCGTTACCACCGCACGGAGGGCCAACACACGACCATCAGGTCACAACCAGGTAACGTCGCAGGTCGAGAGGTTTTCAAGCGATCGTGGCCGACGCCATCTGAACCAATGAAAGTGGTGCGTGCCATACTCGGAAGTCGATCATTGCGGCGATCGCATCCGGCCGGCCCAGCGAGAACCTGCCGGAGCGGTACCTGGCCGATCCTGCCCCTTGTCCACCGAGGATCGCTGCACTCTCACCGAATTAGTTGTGCAGCAGTACCTTCGATCACGAAACCGCACGCGCCGAAGGTTCGTCCCGCAGATGGTCGAATCGAGGCCGCGATGGGTCGCCCCCCTCGGGAACAGACCGGTTCGATTCGACCGAAGAGGTGTACACCCCCGAGCCGGGTCGTAATCATTTCGTGTCCGACGACACACCTCGATAACGCGTAGCCGCACGCCGACCGAGACCGTCCGCGTTCACAATACGACGACCCGAGCAGGAAGTACCGATTGGTATGTTCACACAGGTCGAAGACCCCGACCGTTCGGTCGGGTCTTCCATGATCAGCGCGCTGAAGCGGGTCGGCGCGGCGTGCTGCAGTAGCAAGCCCCGGTTCATAGCGCGAACTGCGCGGAGCGGTACCGACCGCCCTGTATGCCGCGCCGAGAACACTCAGCGGTCGCGGTAGTACGCCCGGATCGCGCGGCTCATCACCTTGATCTCACGGGTCCGCTCGTGCCGCAATCGGGCATCGGACCGGGCCGCGATCCATTCGTTCTCACGTCGCAGTTTGCGATGACTCTCCACTCGCCGGGCATCGAGGTCGCCGCGGTCGACAGCGGCACGAACCGCGCATCCCGGTTCGGTCTCGTGCGCACAGTCCGCGAAGCGGCAGTACTGAGCGAGCTCATCGATCTCGGGGAAGGCGGAGGCGATGCCGGCACCGGCGTCCCACATCCCGATACCCCGCAACCCCGGAGTGTCGATGAGGGTCACGCCGCCGCCCAAAGGGAACATCTCCCGATCGGTCGTGGTGTGCCGGCCCTTGCCGTCGCCCTGGCGCACCGGTGCCGTCGCCTGGATGTCGCGACCGCACAGCGCGTTGACCAGCGTCGATTTCCCGGCGCCGGACGCTCCGACGAACACGACGGTGCCGTGGAGCACCTCGCGCAGTTCATTCAGGCCGGATCGATTCGGCGCACAGACCTCGACCACGCTCGCTCCGGGTGCGACCATGGCGACCTGCTCGAATACCGCTTCGGTGGCGATGTCGACCTTCGTCAGGGCGACTACCGGTTGCGCGCCGCTGTCCCAGGCCAGCGCCAGCAGACGTTCCATGCGACCGAGATCGAGGGTGTCGGATGCGACCGTCACCACGACGGTGTCGACGTTGGCAGCGAGAACCTGCTCTTCCGAACGCCCCGACGCGTCGGCACGACGAATCGCGCCGGTACGCGGCAGCACCGCACAGACCGTGCAGGTCATATCGCCTTCGGTGGCCGGTTCGCGCACGATCACCCAGTCGCCGGTGCAGACGTGGGGGCCCGCTGTCCGTACCCGCAGCGGACCGGCGGAGGTCATGGTGTCACCATGACCTCCGCCGACCCTCACGATGCGGCCGGGGGATCCCTGGACGTCGTTGTCCGCGAACCGTTCCGCGATCTGCTCGGACCAGCCGTACTCGACCAGCGGATCGGTTCCGGGTGGGACATCGGGGTGCACGGTGACTCCTGGATCATGACGAGGCGCGGGTGGTCCGCTCCGACAGATCCGATGGTGAACTTCGCACCCTGCAATGCAATCGAATTTCCGCGTGCACCCTCAATCGCGGTGGGCCGACAGCAGCCAGGCCGGGAGCATCGAACGGCCCTTGTCGTCGCGTTGCCACGCGGCAGCCTCTTCGTCGCCGAGAAATGCGTGGATGAAGGCCGGCCGCACGTCGTCAACGGTCCAGAACTCGGCAACCACGTCGCGTAGCTCGTCGTCCGTCACGGGATTGGGTCCCTGGCCCTCTTCGGGGAAGGCGTCCTTCGAAAAGGCAAGGACGAAGAAGGACGCGTTCGGAGCAGCGGCACGGGTGACGGCGCTCAGGTAGGCACGGCGCCGGTCCACGGGCAGCGAATGGAACAGGGTGCTGTCGACGATCGTCGCGAACCGGCCGTCGAAACCCGTGAACGAGCTGATGTCGGCCACCTGGAAGGTCGCGGTCGTCAGTCCCCGCTCCGCCGCCGCGGCCCGAGCGGCCTCGATGGCTGTGGGCGACAGATCGAGACCGATCACGGTGTATCCCTGTGCCGCCAGACGGAGGGAGGTCTCGGCATGCCCACAGCCTGCGTCCAGCACGTCGCTACGGAATCTGCCCTCGTCGATCAATCGGGCGATCTCGGGCTGGGGTTCGCCGATGTTCCAGGGTACGGGGCCCGAAAACCCTTCGGCGACGCCCCGGTAGATGTCGTCCCACGGTGCAACCTGGCCGTCCTCGGTCATGGATCCGACGGTACGCCCGCCGCCGGATCCACCGCACCGATTCCGAATTCGACACCGATAACCGGTTCACTCGACCGGGTTCGTGAGGAAGGATCGACAAGCGCCACCGCTCGAGAGGGGAACTCACTCGTGACCGAAACTGCCGCATCCGCACCCGCCGGCCCCGGCCGGGAACGTCAGGGGGTCGTGTACCGCAACGGCGCGCTGGGCCGGCGTCCGGCCGTCCCGACGTCCTTCGGCGACCTCGAACACGCCGCGCGACGCGCGAGTTCGAAGCGGGCCTGGGCGTATGTCGCGGGCGGCGCCGGCGAGGGACGCACGATGCGCAACAATCGGCGTGCGTTCGACCGATGGGCGATCGTCCCGCGCATGGCCCACGGAGTCACCGAACGCGACCTGAGTACGACCGTGGCAGGCACGTCGCTGTCCTCACCGCTGTTGCTGGCACCGATCGGCGCGGGAGCATTGATGGCCGCGGACAGCGACCTGGCGATCGCGCGGGCGGCCGCCGCGACCGGCGTGCCGTACATCTTCTCCAATCAGGGCTGCAATTCCATGGAGGACTGCGCTGCCGCAATGGGCTCCGCGTCCCGCTGGTTCCAGCTGTACTGGAGTTCCGACGAGGATCTCGTCGACAGCCTGCTGCGGCGGGCCGAAGCGGCGGGCGCCGAGGCCGTCGTTGTCACCCTCGACACGACGATGCTGGGATGGCGTCCGCAGGACCTGAATCTCGGGTCGTTGCCGTTCGCACGCGGCGAGGGCATCGCCCAGTACACCTCGGATCCCCGCTTCCTCGACATCGTCCGGCAGCGGATCGACGCCGCCCGCGACACGCTGACGGAGCGACCCGATGTCACGTTCGGCGCGATCCGCACACTGCTGTCGATGACCCGCAACCATCCGGGTCGATTCCTCGACAATCTCCGCTCCCCCGCACCGCGCGCCGCCGCGGAGACCTTCCTCGACATCTACTCCAATCCGGGACTGAGCTGGGAGCATCTGGCGACGTTGCGGGATCGGACGCGACTTCCCATCGTACTCAAGGGAATTCTGCATCCGGACGACGCGCGTCGCGCCGTCGACCTCGACGTCGACGCCCTCGTCGTGTCGAACCACGGTGGACGCCAGGTCGACGGATCGATCGCCTCACTCGATGCTCTGCTCGACATCCGTGCCGCGATCGGCCGGGAGCCGACCGTGTTGCTGGACAGCGGGATCCGAAGCGGCGCCGATGTCTTCGTCGCGCTCGCGCTCGGCGCGGACGCCGTACTCCTCGGCCGGCCCTACATGTACGGACTGGCGATCGCGGGTCGGCAGGGCGTCGAGGAGGTGGTCCGCAACGTGATCGCCGAGTTCGACCTCACCATGGCATTGACCGGTGCCCGTTCGGTCGCCGATATCGACGAACGGTTCGTCCGGCCGAATCCCTCCTTCTGAAACAGGGTCAGGCCTTGCGCGCACGCACCTTGCGGTACGGGGTCTCGTCGATGCGCGTGGTGATCTCGGCGACCATCCTGTCGTACGACTCGTTCTTGCGGGCGATGCCGATGAGCCGCTTGGTGGTGCGCGCGGCGGCGCCCAGGTTCATCGGGCGGCCCTCGATGCCGTACATCAGGCGCGCCCACTCCGGCAGCAGCGACAACATGTCGTCCTGCACGACGACGAAGGTGAACACCTTCACCGGATTGCCCCACAGGTTCGGCTTCCGGAGCGCGTGCGTCACCTCGGCGGCGGCGAGCGACAGCGACAACCAGTGGCGCTGCTCGTCGACGTACGCCTCGAGGTCGGCGCGGGTGGCGGGAAGACGGGCCGGGTCTGCGTATCGGCGACAAACGCGTGGTCGTCGCGAAGTCACGTGCCAGCACCGCGATTTCACCCTCGTCTCGTCAGGCGAGGAGCGCGGCGTCGAGCACTCGGCGCGCCGCTGCGGGATCGTCGACATGGATCGCGAACCGGCTCACGAGCGCTGGACGGCGGCGATGTTCGAAGAAGCCCGGCAAGAGGGCCTCGACGGGTTCCGCGAGGACGAGATCGAGATTGGTGCCGTCGGGACCGGGCAGGAACAGCACCTCGCCGTCCACACCCGTCTCCGCCGGCTGGAAGCGATGGCGCGGGATACATCGCTGCAGGTTGTCGGCGTCGATACGTGCCACGACCTGATGTCCGGAGCGCAGGACGAGGCCGTCCCGTGTCAGAAGATGCGGGTTGACGACACGATCCGCGAGCCACCCCGCGAGAGGAAGAAGCGAGTACACCGAGACGATCAGCAACGTCCAGCGCAGCCATTCCCACGGCACGAGTATGTGGACCACCGCGATCTCGATGACCGACGCCACGAGCCACGCGATCGGCACGCTCATCGTGCCGCGGGTGTAACCGATCGTCGTCACCTCAGGTCCGGCGCCGACCCGACGTCCTCGTATCAGGAACCACAGTGCGCGGTAGCTTCTCAACTCTGCGCGTATCAGGGCCCCGGGCACGCGGCCGACGAGTTCGTCGAGCACCCCCGCCCACGGTGTTCCGGATCGGCGCAGGATTCGAACCCGCAGTGCGCCGACGATCAGCACCAGGATTCCCAGAGGTAGCTCGAATCCGAGCCAGACCTTCAGTGCTGTCACCGGTGTGAGGATGCCCAGTGCAACGAGGAGGGCGTTCGTACAGGCCACCACCACGGTGAGGACGAGAGCGGCTCGGTGGACGAGCCGGACGGTGCGCTCAGTCATGCCCGCGCTCCGTCCTGCTGCGGTCCCGACTGTGCGGCGACGCGCCGGACGAACCCGATCGCGACGGCCTGCTGGGCCGGGTCCGGAAGGAACTCGGCGAGCACCTCGGTGTTCGATTCGAGGGCAGTTGCCGCCTCGGCTGCCCACGAACCGAGCACCTCCGCCATGATCGGGATGTCGTCGAGCAAGGCGGTCATGCCGTCGATGACGGCGCTGACCTCGTCGGCTGCCGCGGTGGGATCTTGTCCGGCAAGTGCACCGAAGCGTCGGTAGACGGCGACCATGGCGTGCCGTTGTTCGGGGTCGTCGAGCAGGGTTCGCATGGCGTCGAGATACTCCGGTGATGCCTGCCCGGAGAGTGCGAGCATCTCCCAGCTGTCGCGTTCGCGGACGAACAGCCTCCGGGTGTGCGGGTCGTCCTCGCCGTCGATGAGTTCGTCGAACGCGTCGACGATCGGTGACGGCAGGGGCGAGAGCCGGTCGCCGACGCGGTGACGCTCGAGAATCGCGGCGAGTGCCTCACGTTTGACCTGCAGCGTCCGGATCTGATTGTCTGCCGCCTCGAGCAGCGATTCGAGGTCTGCGGTGAGATCGGACTCGGCATCTCGGTCGCTGCCGTCGGTGAAGTGGCCGCCGAGGACGGTCGCCACCGCACCCAGTGGAACACCCGACTGGGCGAGCCAGCGGATGCGCAGCAGACGCACCAGGTCGGCGAGTTCGTAGTCCCGGTATCCGTTGGGTGCCCGTGGGGGTTCGGGCATGAGCCCGAGCCGGTGGTAGTGCCGAACGGCGCGAACGGTGGTTCCCGCGGCCTGGGCCAAGTCGCTGATCCTCATGGCTTCAGCATCGACCCTGACGCTACGTCAGGGTCAAGCCATGAATGCGTCGGCGCACATCGGGGTGGAACAACCCGAGAAGGACTGCGGTTGAGTGCAGTAAGATAGTTGACAGATCAACTACATGACCGAGAGGGGTTACCGTGCCTGCCGTAACCGTCGACAACGTTCTCGCTCTTCCTCGCGTCGAAGAGCCCGCACCCGAAGCGCTCTCGCGTCCCGTCCTGTCCGTGACCATTGCACCGCGCGGCTTCGAAGGCGAAGGCTTCCCGGTCCGCCGTGCGTTCGCAGGCATCGAGACGAAGTACCTCGATCCTTTCATCCACATGGATCAGATGGGTGAGGTGAACTACGCGCCCGGCGAACCGAAGGGCACCCCCTGGCATCCGCACCGCGGTTTCGAGACCGTCACCTACATGATCGACGGCATCATGCAGCACCGCGACTCCCACGGAGGCGGCGGCACGATCGGTGGCGGCGACACCCAGTGGATGACCGCCGGCAGCGGCATTCTGCACATCGAAGCACCACCGGAACATCTCGTGGTCAGCGGTGGACTGTTCCACGGCGTGCAGCTGTGGGTGAACCTGCCCAAGGCCGAGAAGTTCGTCGCCCCGCGGTATCAGGACATCGGCGGCGGCGAGGTCGCCCTGCTGTCCTCGGCCGACGGCGGCGCGCTCATCCGCGTGATCGCCGGAGAACTCGACGGGCACCGTGGCCCCGGTTCGACGCACACACCGATCACCCTGCTGCACGCGACCGTGGCGCCGGGAGCAAGCGTCACCCTGCCGTGGAACCCCGAATTCAACGCCCTGACATACGTGCTCGCCGGTGATGGCGCGGTCGGACCGGAACACCGCCCGATCCGGACCGGACAGACCGCCGTCTTCGGTAGGGGTGAAAGCCTGACCATCTCTGCTGCCGCGACACAGGATTCGCGCACCGACGCCCTCGAGGTGTTCGTGCTCGGTGGCAAGCCGATTCGTGAACGCGTCGTCATGGCGGGTCCGTTCGTCATGAACACCCGCGCCGAGATCATCGAGGCGATGGAGGACTTCCAGGCCGGGCGATTCGGTTCCATTCCCGCCGTGCGCCCGTCGGACGAAAATGCCTAGATGGGTAGTTGCGTTAGGGTGGCTTCGACCCCGGAGATCGGGGTTGAAGCCACCCAAGTTCGGCTACCGTGCACCGGGTTCATCCTCACGCATGCCACGAATCCGGTGTTCTCGACCGCGCTGAGCGAGGTCGAGAACACCAGATCGTCGGCCGCGCCGCTTCTACGCCAGCGCCAGCGCTACGAGCGCGACCAGCGACGGCACGCTCTGACACAGCGACCCCACCACCCCGGTACCTCGTGGACGGCTCATCGCCATCCGGTCCGAGGCGAACAATGCCATGCCGGCCAGGAACATGAACGCGCACGTGTAGACGACGAGGGTGCGGCCCGGGGTTTCGTGCCCGGTCCACCACAGGATCATGCCGGCGAGCGCTCCGGATCCGAGGAAGAGGTTGTAGAAGCCGACGTTGAACGCCCACATCCGCACCGGTGGAACATCCGCAGCGGGGACGCGGAACACGCCCCAGTGGATGCTCGGACGGCGAAACAGGATCGTCTCCCACACGAAGACCATCAGGTGCACCGCGGCAGCGACCAGGGCCGCGAGTTGCGCAACGACGATCATGGCGAGACCTCCTCGGCGAATCGGATTCCGTAACGGGTGGCGATCTGCCCGAACCTGCTCATCAGTGCATCCTCGGGCAGGTGCTCCTCCCCCAGCGCGTCGAGGTCGGTGAAGAAACCGCTCATCCCGGTCCCGGAGCAGACGAGGAGAAAGGCCGCGTCGTCGGTGAGCACCGAGAAGCTGTTCATCGTTCCCGCCGCGATGGTGAGCGTGTCACCGGCGGCGAGTTCGCAGCCCTCGCCGTCGAGGAGGACGAGGATCCGGCCGCGCAGGAGGTGGTAGGTCTTGGGCCAGGGCTCGGAGTGCAGCGGCGGTGGGCTGCTGCAGGGCGCCTCGACCAGCATGAGCTCGTAGGCGTCGCCGGTCTGTTCACCGGACGACAGCACGGTGACGACGGCATCCGGCACCGACAATTGCCCGCCCGTACTGGCACGTTGGAGATCGATCGTGGACACAACTGCGACGCTATGGATCCGGAAACAGCCGGACCATCCCCTGAATCGGGGATGCTCCGTCTTCCGGATCCAGCGCATACTGGGTTCATGCTCGAAGTGCGGACGGAGCGCCTACGCCGCGAGATCCTGGAGTTCGCGGGCACCGGCGTCGGCGTCACCGCACTGCACCAGCGTGCCATCGAACTGGTCGATCGCACCGTACGCAGCGACTTGACGTGCTGGGCACTGTTCGATCCCCTGACCCTGGCGTTCGGTTCGATGACCAGTGGGCGCAACCGCATTCCCGGTGAGTACGAGCCACTGAGGTTTTCTCACCAGAGGTTCACTGACGGCGGCCGGGGACATCCGGGCGGTGTGGCGTGAGATGAGGACGTGGGGTCCTACCTGGTAGAGATCGTTTCGACCAAGAAGCAATCCCGAAGCAGGACCCCACGTGATTTCCTATCGTGCCACGCTCGACGTGCCCGAGCGCACCCTGGCCTTCGTCGCCCGTGCCCTGGCCGCGCATCGCACCCGAGTCGACCACCGACCGTGGCAGCGGGCCGCAACCGTCTATGTCCAGGCGGTGATGGTGCTCCGCTGGTTCCGCGACGCTACCGACGTCGCCGCCCTGGCGCGCGATGCCCGCGTGTCGGTGGCTACTGCCTACCGCTATCTGCACGAAGGCATCGACGTGATCGCCGCCCACGCCCCTGACCTGCACGAAGTCCTCGCACACGGGAGTGCATCCGGGTGGGAACACGTCGGACTCGACGGCACCTTGATCGCCGCGACCCGCTGCCGGGAGCGCTCCGAAGCCGGACACGACGTGTGGTACTCGGGCAAACACCGCCGACACGGCGGCAACATCCAGGTCCTGACCGATCCGACCGGCTACCCGGTCTGGGTCTCCGACGTCGAACCCGGCTCGGTTCACGACATCACCGCTGCTCGACTCGGCGGAGTCCTCGGCGCCCTCTACACCGCTGCCGCCGACGGGATGCCCACCCTCGCCGACAAGGGTTACACCGGTGCCGGGATCGGTGTCCACACCCCGACCAAGGGCCGCGACCTCGATGCCGGCACTCGATGCCGCAACGCACTTCTGTCCGCGATGCGCGCTCCGGCGGAACGTGCGAATGCCCTGCTGAAGACCCGCTGGAAAGCCTTACAACGAATCAGTCTGTGTCCGTGGAGGATCGGCACGATAACCGCTGCCGCCCTCGTGCTTCTTCACCTACAAGCCCCCGCCTGGTGAGAAAACCTCACTGCTCGCGGAATCGGAATGCGGTGGACACGATCCCGCAACCTTCGCAGACATCGCCCGCAGTGGACGAACAGTGGTGCGGGCCTCGGATCTACCGTCGACCGAAGTCGCCCACAGCCTCCGGAACGCGGCGGTATGGCGTCCACTCGGACTCGACCGCGAGGTGCGAGTCGTCTTCACAGTGGACGGGTTGTGTTGGGGAGCGGCCGGTTTCGTCCGCTCGGGTCCGGACTTCACGGATCGGGAACTGGAGTTCCTGACAATGACCGCACCGGCGGTGGCGGTTGCGACCCGGGTGGCCGCCGTCCATACCCTGCACGCACGCCCCGGAGCCGATCCCGGTCCTGCCGTGATCGTGACGGATCCCGCGGGTGAGCCGGTCGCATCGACGGTCGCGGCGCGGATCTGGGAGGATCGGCTCGCCGGTCCGGTGCGACTGGCGCTGCTGTTGCGGGCGGCAACATTCGGGGCTCGGGCGAGTACGACCGGGGTGTTCCGGGCACGTATCCGCAACGACGGCGGAGGCTGGATCGTCGTCCGTGCGGCGCCGTTGAGCGCCGACGGCGACGAGGCCCGCACGGCGGTCACCATCGAACCCGCGGCCGACAGTGAACTCACAGACATGCTGTTCGCCGCGTACGCGCTGACCGCCCGCGAGTGCGAAGTGTGCACCGACGTGCTGAACGGACTGTCGACGGCCGAGATCGCTCGGCACCGGGGCATCACGCCGAACACGGTGCACGACCATCTCAAATCCGTCTATGCGAAGACGGGGGCGGGTAGTCGCGCGGAACTCGTCGCTCGGTTGGCCGGCCGGCAGATGCCCCGACCGTCCCTGTCGCCCCCATACACGCCGACGATCAGGTCCGCGCACTGAGCGATCACGCTCACTACACATTGAGCGGGGTTGCTCGTTGTATGCCACAGTGCCACTCGGTGCATGCAGCTGCCACGCCCGAGATCCCTCTGTTCCAGAGCAGGTGACGTCGGCCCGTTGTTTTTTGCACCTTGTTGCACATAGTCTGGCGTGAGAGGGACCGCCCCAGACGAAGAAGGAACACACCATGACGCTGCCACCGATCCTGTCCGGCCCGCTGAGCCTGCCCCTGGTCGCTTCCCCGATGTTCATCGTGTCGGGACCGGAACTGGTGTCCGCCCAGTGCCAGGCCGGAGTCGTCGGGTCGTTCCCGGCACTCAACGCCCGTCCCCAGTCGATGCTTGTCGACTGGCTGCAGCAGATCACCGAGAGCAACGCCGACTACGCGGTGCGCCACCCCGAGGAGTACGTCGCGCCGTTCGCCGTCAACCAGATCGTGCACCGCTCCAACGAGCGACTCGAGCAGGACCTCGAGGTGATCGTCGAGCATCGGGTCCCCATTGTGATCACCTCGCTCGGTGCCCGAGAGGAGGTCAACGAGGCTGTTCACTCCTACGGCGGCATCGTCCTCCACGACGTGATCTCGAACGAGTTCGCGCACAAGGCGATCGACAAGGGCGCGGACGGCATCGTCGCCGTCGCCGCAGGCGCCGGCGGCCACGCCGGGACGCAGTCACCGTTCGCATTGCTCCAGGAGATCCGCCGGTGGTTCGACGGCCCCCTGCTGCTGTCCGGCTCCATCGCCCACGGCCGCTCGATCCTCGCTGCCCAGGCCGCCGGTGCCGACCTCGCCTACGCCGGCACAGCCTTCCTCGCCACCGAGGAGGCCCGCAGCGCCGACGACTACAAGAACATGATCGTCGACAGCACCGCCAAGGACATCGTCTACAGCAACCTGTTCACCGGCGTGCACGGCAACTACCTGCGGGGAAGCATCGTCGCCGCCGGACTCGACCCCGACGACCTCCCCGAGTCCGATCCGTCCGCCATGAACTTCGGGTCCGGTGGCAACACCGGCGCCAAGGCCTGGCGCGACATCTGGGGCGCCGGCCAGGGCCTCGGCGCGATCGAGTCCGTCGTCCCCGCCCGCGAGCTCGTCCAACGACTCCGCGACGAGTACGAGCTGGCGTGGACGTCCCTCGAACGACGCCGAGTCGCCATGATCGACGCCGGATAGCGTGACCTAGGCTGACGCGGTGTCTCTCAGGTTCGCCATCCTCACCGCACTGGTCGAGCGCGACAGCACCGGACTGGAACTGACGCGGCGCTTCGACCGGTCGATCGGGTACTTCTGGCCCGCGACCCACCAGCAGATCTACCGAGAACTGGACCGGATGCGGGCGGGCGACCTGATCCGTGAAGTCCCGACGGACGGAAAACCCGGTCGCGGTCAGCCCCGACGTTTCACCATCACAGCGGACGGTCGCCGACTGCTGCGCGGCTGGATCTCCGAGATCGAGGATCCGGACGTGGTGCGCTCCGGTGTCTCCGTGCGCCTGCGCGCGGCCGCGGCGCTCGACGATCCCGACGCCGCGCGTCCCGCGCTGGAACATCAACGCGCCTACCGGACGGCGATGCTCGAGCAGTATCGCGCCATCGAGCAACGCGACTTCGTCGAGGTCCGGGGCGACGCGCGGAGCACCCTGCAACATCTCGTGCTCCGCCTCGGCATCCTCCTCGAAGAAACGTGGCTGACCTGGCTGGACGAGGCGCTCGACACGATCGACCGGCTCGACCCGACACCGGATTCCTCCGCCGACCGCAGCGGAACGGTCCCGTAGACCGGAACACGAGAACCGGGCCGAGGCGTACCACGCGAGGGAGGTCGGCTTGTCTACACGGATGCAGGTCTACCTGTCACGGTGCGTTTCCGGCCTCAGGGTCGACTGCCGTCAGCGCGGTGATCAAGGTCCGACTCGGCCGCATCACGGCCACGGTCTTGTCCCTGTCCGGCCGGTAGTAGCCGCCGATGTCGACCGGCGCGCCCTGCACCTCGTTCAACTCTCGCACGATCGTGTCCTCGTCCCTGGCCAGTGCCTCGGCCAGCGGGGCGAACTGTTCTGCGAGTTCCGGATCCTCGGTCTGCGCGGCAAGTTCCTGTGCCCAGTACATCGCGAGGTAGAACTGGCTGCCCCGGTTGTCGAGCTCGCCGACCTTGCGCGACGGGCTCTTGTTCGTCTCCAGCAGCTTGCCGGTCGCTGCATCGAGCGCGTTCGCCACGATCTTGGCGCGCTCGTTGCCGGTCTTGATGCCGAGGTCCTCCAGGCTTACGGCCAACGCCAGGAACTCACCGAGCGAATCCCAGCGCAGGTGGTTCTCCTCCACCAACTGCTTGACGTGCTTGGGCGCCGACCCGCCGGCGCCCGTCTCGTAGAGGCCGCCACCCGCCATCAGCGGCACGATCGACAGCATCTTGGCGCTCGTACCGAGCTCGAGGATGGGGAACAGGTCGGTGAGGTAGTCACGCAGGATGTTGCCGGTCGCGGCGATGGTGTCCATTCCGCGGTTCAGCCGCTCCAGCGTGTACCGCATCGAGCGCACCTGCGACATGATGTGGATGTCGAGGCCATCGGTGTCATGATCCTGCAGGTACAGCTCGACCTTCTTGATCAACTCGTTCTCGTGGGGGCGGTACGGGTCGAGCCAGAACAGGACCGGCATACCGGAGTTGCGTGCCCGGGTGACCGCGAGCTTGACCCAGTCGCGGATCGGCGCGTCCTTGACGGTGCACATGCGCCAGATGTCACCCGCCTCGACGTGCTGGGTGAGCAGCACCTCACCGGTCTCGGCATCGACGAAGTTGGCCTCGCCCGCCTCCGGAACTTCGAAGGTCTTGTCGTGCGAGCCGTACTCCTCGGCCTTCTGCGCCATGAGACCGACGTTGGGAACGGTACCCATGGTCGTCGGGTCGAACGCGCCGTTGGTCTTACAGAAGTTGATGATCTCCTGGTAGATGCGCGCGAAAGTGGACTCCGGCATGACCGCCTTGACGTCCTTGGGTCGTCCGTCGGCGCCGTACATCTTGCCGCCCGAGCGAATCATTGCGGGCATCGAGGCATCCACGATGACATCGCTGGGGGAATGGAAGTTGGAGATGCCGCGTGCGGAATCGACCATGGCCAATTCGGGACGGTGCTCATGGCAGTTGTGCAGGTCCTGCTTGATTTCGTCGCGCTGCGTACTGGGCAGCGTCTCGATCTTGTCGTACAGGTCGCCGAGACCGTTGTTGACGTTGACGCCCAATTCGTCGAACAGCTTCTGATGCTTGGCGAAGGCGTCCTTGTAGAAGGTCTTCACCGCGTGGCCGAAAACAATGGGGTGCGAGACCTTCATCATCGTCGCCTTGACGTGAAGGGAGAACATCACGCCCGTCTTGCGCGCATCCTCCATCTGCTCCTCGTAGAACTCGAGCAACGCCTTCTTGCTCATGAACATGCTGTCCATGATGTCGCCCTCACCCAGCTCCACTTCGGGTTTGAGGACGATCGTCTCGCCATCCTTGGTGACCAGCTCCATCCGGACCTTGCGCGCCCGGTCCAGCGTCATCGACTTCTCGCCGTGGTAGAAGTCGCCGTGCCGCATGTGCGCGACGTGGCTGCGTGAGGCCATCGACCACTCGCCCATGCTGTGCGGGTGTTTACGGGCGTACTCCTTCACCGCCCGGGGTGCGCGCCGATCGGAGTTGCCCTCACGCAGGACAGGGTTGACCGCACTGCCGAGAATCTTGCCGTAGCGCTCCCGGATGGCACGCTCTTCGTCCGTCTTCGGGGCGTCCGGGAAATCCGGGACCTGGTAGCCCTTGCTCTGCAGTTCCTTGATGGCAGCCAGGAGCTGCGGCACGGACGCACTGATGTTGGGCAGCTTGATGATGTTGGTCTCGGGCAGTTGCGTCAGACGACCCAGCTCGGCCAGGTTGTCCGGGACGCGCTGCTCTTCCGTGAGGTGCTCGGGGAACTCGGCCAGGATCCGCGCCGGCACCGAGATGTCGCTGGTCTCGACCTCGATGCCCGCGGCTCCAGCGAAGGTACGCACGATCGGCAGGAAGGCGTAGGTCGCAAGCAACGGCGCCTCGTCGGTCAACGTATAGATAATGGTCGACTGCTTGTCGGCGCTCATTCTTGTCTCGACTCCCTACGTCGGTCCGGTCCGCCTCACGAAATGCTCCGCGTGCGGGATTGCATCGGGTATCAGGCTACGTGCGAGAACTCGAGAACGACATTTACTCGCCGGTAACTCGAACTCCGCCGACAGGCTTCGACGGCCCCTCGGGCGCCCAACCGTCGACCTCATGTCCGCTCGCGACCGAGAACGCCGCAGTCCTGCGAGCCACCGCTTCGATGGCCCCTCGACCTGTCGTAACGCGGGTGCGACCGGCGCACAGCATCGCCGTCAGGAAAGAAGTCTTCACAAGCAGTGGGAAGACTACTGTCACAAGCGATTCCGTTGTCGAACCGGACTGCGATCCCTCGTCCGTCCGATCGCGGCTCGAATGCCGACGCCGGAAGATGCTGTCGGCGGGGACGATCGTTCCGTCGAGAATCGAGGTTCGTCGATCGTTGCTTGGGGGAGACGACCGCGGACCCGAGAGGGAACCGCACGCCTGCGTCCCGATGAAGTACTTCACATTTCTCGCCGACGACTCGACCCGAGCGTCTACCGACAGGAGCCCGCCACTACTCCGACATCAATCGCAGGCGGGCGCGGGAACATCCTCGAACAGCGGCGACCCGATCGGCACGAGGTACACCACGTCGAGGATCACCGGTTCCGTGCCGAGATTGCGACCGACGTGCAGATGGTCCGGACCCGAGGGCTCGTTGATGAAATCGCCGGTCTCGAACGTGACAGGCTCGCAGTCTCCTTCAGGATGCGTCAAGGTGCCGGCCCGCACGATGCCGAGCACGGGACCATCGTGATAGTGCCAACCGGTGCTACCGCCCGGTTCGATGGTGATCTCCCGGGCCACGGCGTGCACGCCGTCGGGTACGAACGGCAGCAGTCCCGGTAGCACCTCGATGTCCACCCATGTCACCCCTGAGATGCCCTCGCTCGGAGTGGCGTAGGCCCACCCGGGTATCGCCACCGCTACTGCACATGCCGTCGCCGCGAGTACACCCTGCACAGCGCGCTTCATGCGCACGGACGCTACCGTCTACACGACACTGCTGCAGGACAGCTCGCATTGCGACCCGCTCGCCTGCACCCGCGTCACTGTCGCCGGGTACGTCGAGCGGCCCGAAGGCGAGGAACTGGCCGCCGCGCGCGAAGCCCACCTGGCCGCTGTCCCCGGGACCCGCGTGTACATCGATTTCACCGACTTCACGCTCTGGGTTCTTCGGGTTCGGCGCGTGCGCTGGGTCGGTGGGTACGGGCGGTTGGATTCGGCCACCGCCGAGGACTATGCCGAAGCATTGCCGGATTCTGTGACCCCGTCGGCAGCTCGTGCGATCGCGCATTTCAACGACGATCACGCCGACGCGCTGCTGGCGATGGCCCGGAAGCTCGGCGGGTTCCCGGATGCGACGGCGGCAACCTGTGTCGGAGCCGACCGATACGGCCTCGACCTCGATGTCACCACGCCGCGTGGGCGAGCCATGACGCATGCCCGCTATCTGTCACCGCCCGACTCCGACTACAAATTGCGCTCAGCAACAGTTGCTTTGGCTCGCGCGGCGCACCGCCAGACCGTCGTGGACACGTCCGTCTGCGTCGACGTCGGCGGCGAGGGCGTCACGGTAGTCGAGTCCCGCCTCGTTCACCGTGACGCCGTGGGCCGACAGGTGCAGGTCGTGCCGGGCGGCGAGCGCGAGGGCGTCGGTGACATCGAAGGGTCTCATGCGGTTCACGCTCTCTTCGCCGCGTCGTTCCGGTCCACCGATATCCTCGGACGGTCGTGGCGGCCCACGTGCTGCTACAGGCGGGGAACAGGTCGGCCCCACACGCGTGTCCTGCCCGGGAATCGCCGCCCACTCGTGGCAATGTCCACAGAATGCATCCGTACGACCAGGGGTTCGAGCCTCCGCAAGCGTGCTCCGAGTGGTGCCGGGCACGCTCGTTCGACCTGCAGGTGCTCGACGAGGGCGTAACTGTCGACCTCAAATGGTGGAACAGCCACCTCGAACGGACCGGGCACGATATCCGCCTCCGGGGACGGAATCTCGATGGACGGATCATCGACGACGGCGACGCGATCGTCCAACGCAACGACCTCCGCCTCGACAGTGAACTGATCGAAGCCGACCACGCCGGTCTGGGGCTGTTGTTCCTGTGCGCGGCCTGGCGCAGCGCACATCCGCGACGACGCGGTGCCCGACGTTTTCCGGACGTCCGCGACGCACACGCCCCGAAGGACCGGCACCGGTTCACCAAGATCAAGGGAGTCCTCGACTACTGCGCGAAGACCAAGTCGCTACCCGACACCGCGCGGCAGACCTGGTCCGGATGGCCGGACACCCCCGGCGTCGGCGTATCGCTCCTGGCGACCTATCTGTGGGCGGTCGAGGTGCGGACCGAGGCGGGCCCGGCGCAACTTCTCGATCAGCACGCGGTGTCGACGCTCATCCACGAAGGGTGGCTCGAGGATCCGTCGGTCGCCGACTTCACGCTGCGGCGCTATCACCGGTACCTCGAACTCCTCAACATGTGGGCGTCGTTGATCGCCACGCGTCCGGAGATGGTCGAGATGTGGCTCGTCGACCGGTGGCACGCCCGAATCTGCGAAGCCCGGGACGGGTCGCACGCGACTCCGCGATTGTTCTGATCCTCTTGGGCGTCGCGGTGAGGCCGCCCGAATCGTCCCGTGGAGGCTGATGCACACTCGCAGAATGGGGTCACCGACTACGACGAGCATCACCATGACGACCGGCGCGCAGCCGATTCCACAGCCGCGATGGAGACTTCCGCTGGTGGGTGATCTGCTCAGCATCGACGTGGCCAAGCCGGTTCAGCGTGAGATGCAGATGGCACAGGAACTCGGTGGGATCTTCGAACGCAAGATCCTGCAGCACCGGTTGATCGTGGTCTCGGGCGCCGATCTGGTGCGCGAGGTCAACGACGAGGAGAAGTGGGCGAAGTTCCTCGGCAAGCCGCTGCGCAAGCTTCGCGTCATCGCCGGCGACGGACTGTTCACCGCGTTCAACTCCGAACCGAACTGGAGCAAAGCCCACAACATCCTCGGGCCTGGCTTCAGCCAGGCCGCGATGCGTGGCTATCACGACTCGATGCTCACCGTCGTCGACCGACTGGTCGACAGCTGGGACAGCGCAGCGGCCGACGGCGAGTATGTGGACGTGCCGAAGAGCATGACGTCGCTGACCTTCGACGTCATCGGCCGGTGCGGCTTCAGCTACGACTTCGACTCGTTCGGCCGCACTGAACCCGATCCGTTCATCGCGGCGATGAGCCGGGCGCTCGAGTACATCAACCGCTCGTCGAACGACATCCCCATCCTCCGGACACTGTTCGGCCGCAGTGCCAGGGAGCAGCATGAACACGACATCGCGCTGATGCAGGAGACGGTCGATCGCATCGTCGAGGAGCGGATGCGCTCCGGCGAGCAGCACGGCGATCTGCTGGACCTGATGATGCACACCGTCGATCCCGACACCGGCGAGCAGCTCGACCGTGAATCGATCCGCAATCAGGTGCTGACCTTCCTGGTCGCGGGTAACGAGACCACCGCGGCCACCCTGGGGTTCGCGGTCCATTTCCTGAGCCGACATCCCGAGGTGGTGGCGAAGGCGCGGGCCGAGATCGCCGAGGTCGTCGGTGCCGACGGCCGGATCGGGTACGAGCAGGTCGCCAAGCTGCGGTATGTGCGGCGGGTGGTGGACGAGACGCTGCGGTTGTGGCCGGCCGCCCCGGGTTATTTCCGCAAGGTACGCGGTGAGACCACCCTCGGCGGACGGACGCTGCCGAAGGGTTCGTGGGTGTTCGTGCTGTTGCCGCAACTGCACCGCGACCCGCTGTGGGGCGACGATCCCGAGCGGTTCGACCCGGACCGGTTCGAGCCCGCGACCGTGCGCAAACGGCCGGCGCACATCTTCAAACCGTGGGGCACCGGCATCCGGGCCTGTATCGGTCGGCAGTTCGCGCTGCACGAGGCGGTGCTCACGCTCGCGTCGCTGATCCGGCGGTACGACTTCGCTCCGGAACCGGGCTACGAACTCGACGTTCACGAGGCGATCACATTGAAGCCCCGTGACCTACGGGTGCGGCTCTCCCCCGCCTGATCCGTCGCGTCGCCCCGGCAAGAGGGACGGCGGTCGGGTCGTCGACAGAGGCTGGCCGATCGGTGGCGACGAGCACGGCGATCCTTCCGATCATGCACTGAAGGACCACACGTCATCGCTCTATGCTCGGACGATGTTCCTTCTCTTCGGCTTCGGCACCAAGCGACAGAATCTCGGTCCAGGGCAGAACCGGACGTGTCCGCGCTGCCACAACACCACGCAGTGGCTCCGGATCCGGGAGTCCAAGCAGTTCACGCTGTTCTTCGTGCCGGTCGCGCGGTGGGGCCGCCGACAGTTGGAGCAGTGCGGGATCTGCGGTACCGCCGTGGAGATGTGAGCCCGGTCAGTCGGGATCGGCGAAGGCCACGAACGTCCTCGGCTGCCGTTCGGAGACGTGCCGTCGTCCAGGCACCGCCCGCCTCCGGCGCGCAGACCGTGACCGAACCGTTATAGTCGGCGTCGTGACTACAGTTCTCGGTGTCTCGGTCGGTGCCAGCGCGGTGCGCTTTGCGCGACGTGACACCGGGAGCCTCGACAGCCCCGTCTTTGGATCCCACTCGATGCCCGCCCTGCTCGACCGGCCGGCCGAGCTGGCCGCGGAGTCCATCGAGACGATGCTCGCCGAGACCGACGAGATCGAGCAGGTGCGCGCCATCGGCGTCGCCTACCAGAACGAGACGCAGGCCGATTTCGTCCAGGGCGCGATGAGCCGCCTGGACATCGACAACTTCCGGCTCGTCCCGGAAGTGACCGCCGCGCTCGAAATGCTGGAAACCACAGGAGATCTCGACGACCACGAGACACTCGTGTTCTACGACCTCGGCAGCTCGGGCCTCACCGTCACCGTCGTCGATCGGGGCACCCGCATCGCATTGAGCACGGCACGCTCGGACCGGATCAGCGGCGACCTCGTCGACCACCTGATCTACGACCACCACGTCGAACTGCAGCGCTTCGCCGAGCCGGCCGACATGGCGGCGCAGCGGGCCCTCACCGCCCGGTGCCGCGACGCGAAGGAGCAGCTGTCCTCGAAGGACGCGGTGTGCATGCCCGGCGAGGGGGGTCTGCTACTGCTCTCGCAGGCCAGCTTCGATTCGCTCATCGACGGACCCGTGAAGGCCTCGGCCCGCCTCACCCTCGACGTCATCCGCCGCTCGGGGCGCACTCCCGACGCCGCGGTGCTCATCGGAGGCGGAGCGAACATTCCACTGGTCACTGCCGTGATGGAGTCGTGGCTCGACATTCCGGTGATCGTGCCCTCGCAGCCCGAACTCGTGGCGGCGGAAGGCGCGGCGCTCCTCGCCCGCCCGGACACTGCGAAGGTCGTCGAGACGGCGGAGTTCGCTGCGCCGACGGAGTTCACCGAGACCGCACAGTTCGCCCCGCAGCTGGTCGCGCCGGACGCACCGACCGCAAGCTTCGCTGCCCCCGACATCCGGCAGGAGACCGAGACGCCCGCGCAGCCGCGGAACCGTCGACGCTTCCTGCTCGCCGGTGGTGCCGTCGTCGTCGCAGCGGCGATCGGCCTCGGTGTCGACCTGCTGCAGAATTCCGGTCGCGATCCGCAGCCCACCTCCACGCACCAGGAGACACAGGAGCCACCGGCAGCGGAACCGCGGCCCATGACCACCACGGACGCATCGCCCGCGCCGGAAACCGTCCCGGCAGTGTCGGACGAGCAGTCGACGGCCATCGATCGCAGCGAGACCCGCAGCACCTACCGGCCGCAGACGACGGCGGAGACCTCCGCGCAGGTCCCCATCACCACCGGCGCGCAGGACGATGCGGCAGCCGACACCTCGGCGCCGTCACTCGAACCGGAGCCGGCCCCGATGGTCCCCGGGCTCCCCCAGTTCGAGCTGCCGCCGCCTCCGCAGATCCAGCTCCCGCAGCTGCCCAGCATTCCCGGGTTCTGATCAATCAGCCGCAGACTGCCGCGGTGCGGCGCGCCGTCTCAGGTTCCGGATGAGGCAGCAGTCGCTGCCACCACCGGGCCACCCGCGGACTAGGAATCAGTCGCGCGATATGGAACCGGTTCGTCTCGGGTCCGGTGCGAACCGGCGACGCGGGCGGCAGGATCCGCTTCCGCGGAGGCGGACGGCCGGGGACCGACCGTGGCCGCGGAGACCTTCGAGGCGCTGGGGGCACTCGCCGACGCGGCCGATGCCCACGCCCTGGCCCCGATCGCGTACCGCGACCACGCCGACACCCAACGGTCCGTCGAAGCCGCCGCCGCGGCCGCGGCACTGGCTGCGCGATGCGATCACGCCTCGTCGCCTGCGCTGGACGAAGCGGCCCGCCCACTCCCCCTGACCAGCCGGGAACGGGAGTTCGCCGCCATGGTCACCGCCGGGCTGTCCAACCGGCAGATCGCCGACCGGCTCGTGGTGCCGGTCGGCACCGTCGAGGGGCACATCTACCGGGCGTGCACCGAACTCGACGTCTCCGACCGCACGGAGCTCGCCGAGTTGATGCGCGACACCGGCCGGCGCTAGCGCGACCTCCGGTTCATCCCATCGACTTCGATCCGTCGAGGGACTCGCGGATGATGTCGGCGTGGCCGGCGTGCTGCGTCGTCTCGGCGACGATGTGCAGCAGCGCGCGACGCACCGACCAGGCGTCCTCGATGTTCCAGGGGGCCTTGGGGAGTTCGTGGACGACGTCCAGCGACGGCAGCGTGCGCACCAACTCGTCGGTTCGGGCCGCCACCTCGTCGTAAGCGCGCAGCGCACCTTCGAGGGTCTCACCGGGCTGCAGCTGGAAGTCCTTGTCGCGTTCGGCGAAATCCTCTTCGGTCCACTCGGTGAAATCCTTCTCCATGTAGTCGGCTCCGACCACGAGGAAATCCGCCCAACCCCGCTCGACCTCGGTGACGTGCTTGATGAGACCACCGATCGTCAAGTGGCTCACCGTCGTTCGCTGCGACGCCTGTTCGGTGGTGAGATCGCGGGCCGTGAACCGCAGGAAGTGCCGCGCGTGGGCGAGGCTCGACAGCAGATCGCGGCGTTCCTGGTCGAGAGTCGTGGTGGCGTTCCGGGTGGTGGTGGTCTCGGTCATCGGGTACTCCTCGTCGTCGTGATCCGGCAAGATCTACGCTACGAGCCATTGGTGCCAGTTCCTGTCACTTATAGGTCGGCAGGTGCGGAAGAATGAGGTCATGTCCGACACGAGCTCCCGCATCCTGCGGCTTCTGTCGCTGTTGCAGACCCACCGCTACTGGCTCGGCGCCGAACTCGCCGACCGGATGGGCGTCTCGTTGCGCACCCTGCGCCGCGACATCGAACGGCTCCGCGATCTCGGATATCCGGTGCGGTCCGATCGCGGGGTCGGCGGTGGGTATCAGCTCGCGCCGGGCGCGTCGTTGCCACCGCTGGCTCTCGACGACGACGAAGCGGTCGCGCTCGCGGTCGGCCTACTCACCGCGGCCCAGACCTCGATCACCGGGATCGCCGAGATCTCCGTGCGCGCGCTGACCAAGGTCATCCAGGTGATGCCGCCGCGGCTGCGACGCCAGGTGGAGGCGATCGATGCGGCGACGGTCTCCGCCGACATCCCCTGGGCGACCCGCGCGACCGATTCGCAGCAACTCGTCACCGTCGCGCGCGCCTGCCGCGACGACGAACGCATCGTCTTCGAGTACACCGCCGCCGACGGCACCGCGACGGGCCGGCGCGTCGAACCCCGGCAGCTCGTCTCCCTCGGGCGACGCTGGTATCTCGTCGGCTACGACCTCGACCGCAGTGACTGGCGCAGCTTCCGGCTCGACCGCATGGCCGAGACCACGGCCACCGGGATGCGTTTCCGACAACGCGAGCTGCCCGGCGGCGACGCCGCGGCCTTCGTCGAACGCGGCATCCGCAGCCGCTCCCAGGTGAAGGTCAGCGCCGAACTGGAGGCGTCGGAGCACGAGGTGCGCCGCCGGATCGGACAGTGGGCCGAGGTGATTGCGATCGACTCCGAACGGTGCCGGATCGAGGTGGACGCCGACAGCATGGACTGGGCGGTATTCGCCGTGGGTATGTCCGGTGGGCGGCTGCTCGGCGCGTCGCCACCGGAGTTCGTCGAGTACCTGGAGAACTGGTCGAATCGGCTGGTCACCGCCGACGAACACTCGAAGTGACCATCCATCCGGCGCTATGACACATCCCACAATCGGACGGGCATCGGAATGCCGTCGGGGGTGGGGGTGGTTGCGCCACCCATGGATCTGTTCACACCCGTAGCCCTCGGAGACCTCGAACTCGCGAACCGCATCGTCATGGCCCCGCTGACCCGCCTGCGTGGTGGTTCGGCCGGTGTACCCGGAGACCTGATCGTCGAGCACTACCGTCAGCGGGCGAGTGCCGGCCTGATCATCACCGAGGGAACCTATGTGAACTTCGAATCGCAGGCCTTCGTCGGTCAGCCCGGCATCGTCACCGACGAGCAGGTCGCCGGCTGGCGTCGCGTCGCGGATGCCGTGCACGAGCGCGACGGACGCGTCGTGCTGCAGTTGATGCACGGCGGCCGCGTCACGCATCCCGACGTCAACGGTGGCCGGCGTGTCGTCGGGCCGAGCGCGATCGCCATCGACGGCCAGGTGCACACCGAGCAGGGCAAGCAGCCCTACCCTGCGCCGCACGCGCTGACCATCGACGAGATCCCGTCCGTCGTCGATGATTTCGTCGCCTCGGCTCGCCGCGCGATCGATGCCGGATTCGACGGCGTCGAGGTCCACAGCGCCAACGGCTACCTGTTGCACGAATTCCTCTCCCCCGCATCGAATGTGCGGGACGACGAGTACGGCGGTTCGGTGGAGAACCGGATCCGCCTCGTCGTCGAAGTCGTGAAGGCCGTGTCGGCGGCAGTCGGCGCCGGACGTGTCGGGTTGCGGATCTCTCCCGAGCACAACATCCAGGACGCAGTCGAGACCGATCGCGACGATGTGCGTGCTGTCTACGGCGCTCTGGTCGACGCCCTGCAGCCCCTGGGCCTGGCGTATCTGTCGGTCCTGCACAAGGAGCCGACCGGAGATCTGGCGCAGGAGCTCCGGAAGCGTTTCGGCGGCAAGGTGATCGCCAACAGCGGTTTCGGCTCGCCGACCACGCGTGACGAGGCCGTGCAGCTGATCGACGATTCGCACGCCGACGCCGTGGCCGTCGGCCGCGCGCTGATCGCCAATCCCGACCTGGCCGAGCGCTGGCGGGACGGGCAGCCGGAGAACGCACCGCGTCCGGAGCTGTTCTATGCGTCCGGAGCCGAGGGGTACACCGACTACCCGTTCCTGCAGACCGTCTGAGCGTAAGCCCTACGAGGCGCTCGGATCCTTGCGCGCCGAACCGTTTCTCGCCGCTGCTGTAGCGCGGGCGAGCCTCGGTTCGGCGCGCGAGGTCGTTTCGGTCTCCCGAGACAGGTCGGGCATCATCCGTTCGAGCACCGGCCGCCAGCGCGCCACATCATCCGGGAAACACGTGCTCAGCAGCTCGACCATCGCCGACGGAGCGATCGAAGCGCCGGGCGACGCCCCGAGCAACCCGGCGATGCTGCCGTCCGCGCTCGCCACGACCTCGGTGCCGAAGGTCAGGACCCCGACCCTGCGACGATCGGGTTTGACGAGCTGAGCTCGTTGCCCCGCGTCGATCAACTCCCAGTCGGACTCCCGCGCCTCGGGGCAGAATCGCTGCAGCTGCCGGAACTTCCGCGCGCGGGACGCGAGCAGCTGGCCGACGAGATAGCGCACCAGCGACAGATTCTGCAGGCCCACCGCCACCAACGGGGCGATGTTGTGCAGACGCAGGGTGGTGAACAGATCGGTGAGCCGGCCGCGTGTGAGCAATCTCGTGCTGAACGTGGCGTACGGCCCGAACATCAACCACTCGCGGCCGTCGACGACCCGCTTGTCGAGATGCGGCACCGACATCGGTGGTGCTCCCACGTCGGCCTGGCTGTAGACCTTCGCTGCATGCTGGGACACCACGTCGGGCTCGCCGGTGCGCAGGAACTGCGCGCCGATGGGAAAGACGGCGAAACCTCGCACCTCCGGGATCCGGGCCTTCTGCAAGAGTTTCAGGGCGTACCCGCCGGCGCCGACGAACACGAACCGGGATCGGACCGAGAACCGTCCCGTCTTCGTGTGCCCGGAGACGGTCCACCGCCCGTTGGCGGCGCGGCGCAGTCGTGTGACCTCGTGTCCGGTACGAAGCTCGACGCCACGACGACGCGCGTCCGACAGCAGTCGGTGTGTCAGGGCACCGAAGTCGACGTCGGTGCCCGCCTCGTAGCGCGTGGCGGCGACCGGTTCGGAGCCCGAGCGACCGGTCATCACCAGCGGTGCCCACCGCGCGATCGCGTCGGGGTCCTCGCTGTACTCCATGGCCGAGAACAGCGGCGAGCGTTGCAGGGTGGCGTGCCGCTGTCGCAGATAGTCCACATCGCGTTCGCCGAAGACGACGTTCATATGCGGTGTCACGTTCACGAACGTCGCCTCGCCCGGGTCGTCGAGGGCCTCCCAGAACTGCCGTGAGATCCGGAACTGTCCGCCGATCTCCTCAGCCCGGGTCGAATCCGCGGGATCGGGCATGTAGTTCAGTTCGCACAGACCTGCGTGGCCGGTGCCCGCGTTGTTCCATGGGGCGCTGCTCTCGGCCGCGACCTCGTCGAGTCGTTCCAGGACGAGGATCGACCGATCGGGTTCGAGCCGTGTCAGCAGTGCACCCAGTGTTGCCGACATGATGCCGCCGCCGATCAGGACGGCGTCGTACTCCTGGTCGCCGTACTGTGCTCCGTCGGCAGAATGCCTCCGATCCAACATCATTCACCTGCTTTCGCCGTTGTCGACCTTCAGCGTGCCCCCTTCCGATTCATCCGTCCAATGAGCTCTTGCAGGCAGTACCATGCAGATGTGGATTGGTATGTGACGCCCGAGACCGCAATGGTCGCCCCGCTGCTCGTCGCCTTCGACGCCGCGGCGCGCGAAGGTCACATCACGCGCGCGGCGGATCTGCTCGACGTTCCCCAGTCTTCCGTCAGTCGCCGCATCCGGGCACTCGAGAAGGCAGTGGGTGTGGCGTTGTTCCAGCAGTCCGGGCGAGGGGTCGTGCTGACGACTGCCGGGAGGGAGTTGCACGAACGCACCCGGCATCTGGTCCGCGAACTCGACGGTGCGATCACCACGGTGCGTGAGCACGCCGATCCCGACCACGGCGTCGTCCGCTTCGGGTTCCCGCTCACCCTCGGGCCGGTGAGCATCCCGTCGTTGCTGGCCGAGTTCCACCGACTGGCCCCCGGCGTCCGGTTGCATCTGGTCCAGGCACACGGTGAAGCGCTCGCGGAGATGGTTCGCGACGGCCGGCTCGATCTCGCCGTCATCATCCCTCCACCGGAGGATCTGCCGGTCACCGTGCTCGCGCAACAGCGACTGTTGCTCCACCTCCCGAGCAGCCATCGACTCGCCGGCCGTGCCCGCCTCGACCTGCGCGATCTCGCGGACGATCACTTCATCGCCAGCCCACCCGACTATCACATCCGCAGAGAACTCGAATCAGCTTGCGACGAAGCAGGATTCGAACCGTACATCGCGTTCGAGATCAGCGAGTTCGAAACGATCCGGGCATTGGTCGCCCAGGGCCTCGGTGTCGCACTGCTGCCTCGCTCGGAAACGCCTGTGCCCGGAATCGTCACCGTGCCGGTCGCCGGAATCGCGAATCGCACCATCGGATTGACGACCGGGACGAGGACGCCGTCCCCGGCGGTCGCGCGACTGCACGCTCACATCGCCGGGCACGCCGATAGATTCGACGGTCGCCGGCTCGATTCGTAGGTATCGTCCATCGAACGCAAGACATGGCGCACAGCTTCGCGAGCCGTGCGCCATCTCCTGCGTCGCCGGTCCCGACAAGACGCAAGTCCGGGTTCGAATGGTCGCCGGCGGGGTATGCCACACAGATGCGATCGCCCGCAAACAGTGGTACCCGACGCCGCTGCCTACCACCAGCAAGGCGGCGCACTGTGAAAACACGTTCGATCTGCGCCATCCGGGCAGGAGCCGGTAACGATCTGCGACGTGCTCCGGCCGGCGCTGGGGCGGTTCCCGTTCGGTCGGCCGGTGAAGACCGATCCGCTCGGGCAGATCGACACCACATTCGACGATTCGGCAGACACATCGACCCCCGAGCCCGTCGTCGCCTTTCTCTGACCGACCTACCGTCGAGGAGTTCTCCATGACAGCAACAGATCTCGGTTCCAGTGCCACGTTCGCCGGGCAACCGGTCGCCTCCCAGTTCATCGATGGGCAGTGGCGCGAGGGACGCTCCGACCGCGTCCTGACCGACACCAACCCGTTCGACGACAGCGTGGTCGCCACGATCCGCCTCGCTTCCGCCCAGGACGTCGACGCCGCCTACACCGCTGCCCGGGCAGCACAGACCGAGTGGGCCGCGACCGCTCCCGCCGAGCGCGCCACGGTCCTGCGTCGCGCCGCACAGATCCTCGAGCAGCGCCGAGCCGAGATCATCGACTGGCTGGTCGCCGAGTCCGGCTCGACGCGGATCAAGGCCGATATCGAGGTCTCCCTGGCCATCGGCATCACGCAGGAGGCGGCGTCGTTCCCGTCCCGGGTCCACGGATCGATCTTCGATTCGAACACCCCGAACCGTGAGATGCGGGTGTACCGAAAGCCCATCGGAGTGGTCGGGGTGATCAGCCCGTGGAATTTCCCGCTGCACCTGTCGCAGCGATCGGTGGCACCGGCGTTGGCGTTGGGCAATGCCGCGGTGATCAAGCCGGCCTCGGACACTCCGGTGACCGGCGGCCTGTTGATCGCGCGGATCTTCGAGGAAGCAGGCCTTCCGGCGGGAGTGTTGTCGGTGGTGATCGGCTCCGGTTCCGAGATCGGCGATGCTTTCGTCGAGCATCCCGTCCCGCGGTTGATCTCCTTCACCGGCTCGACACCGGTCGGCAAGCAGGTCGGTGCGGTCGCCACCGGCGGTAAGCACCTCAAGAAGGTGGCACTCGAATTGGGCGGCAACGCACCCCTGGTGGTCCTCGACGACGCCGATCTCGACGCGGCCGTCGAGGCAGCGGTGACCGGGTCCTTCCTGCATTCCGGACAGATCTGCATGGCCGTGAATCGCATCATCGTGCAGGCGCCGGTGTACGACGATTTCCTCGATCGGTTCACCCGAGCCGCGCAGGCCGTGTCCTACGGCGATCCGTCCGCAGACGGCACTTTGGTCGGGCCCGTCGTCAACGATTCGCAGTTGAAGGGCCTCGAGGAGAAGATCGAGCAGGCCCGGGACGCCGGAGCACGCGTTGCGCTCGGTGGGGAGATCGACGGCCGGGTCGTGCCTCCGCACGTGTTCGTCGACGTCACGTCCGATATGGAGATCGCCCGCGAGGAGATCTTCGGCCCGATGGTCGCGGTCCTACGCGCCGATGACGAAGCACACGCCCTCGAACTGGCCAACGACCACGAATTCGGTCTGTCCAGCGCGGTGTTCACGCAGAACATCGACCGGGGACTGCAATTCGCGCATCGGGTCGAGGCGGGCATGACGTTCATCAACGAGATGACCGTTCAGGACGAGGCACACGTGGCATTCGGTGGCGAACGCAACTCCGGTCTCGGACGATTCAACGGCGAGTGGGCGATCGAGGAGTTCACCACAGATCACACCATCGGCGTGACTCGGCTGGTGTAGGCACGCCGCAGCGCCCTCCGACTCCGATACAGCATTCTGCCGTCTGCACCCTGCCCAGCCTCGGGGTGCAGACGGCAAGCTGTCACAGAAGCCTCCTCGGTTGACGGTCAGAACGCCCGGGCCGGCGTGCCGTTGCGTTCGCTGCCTCCTCTTTGTAGGCTCCGTTCATGGCAGGATTGTCGACAATCCTACAAACCCGGAGGCGGCCGATGGAGTTCCCGAACCGACGCGCCCATATTCTCTGCGGTCCCCGATCCTGACGCGGCGCACGCGATGAACGACGACCAGCTCAACATAGGACAGCGCCCCAGCGTCTCCTGCACGGACGAGGACGTCCGGATTCGCGTCCTCGCCGACAGACTCCGGACACTGGGCGTCCCGGTCGACACCTCCACGCGTCGACGGGCCGAGTACTCCTACGACGCCTCCAACTACCGGGTGCCACCTTCGGCCGTGGTCTTTCCTCGGTCGGTGGACGACGTCGTGGCGGTGGTGACCGTCTGCAGCGACACCGGGATTCCGTTGGTCAGCAGAGGGGGCGGGACCTCGATGGCGGGCAATGCCGTCGGCCCCGGTGTGATCGTCGACTTCTCCCGGCACATGAACCGCATCCTCGACATCGACGAGACGGCCGGTGTCGCCGACGTCGAACCGGGCGTCGTGCTCGCGACCCTCACGCGGGTGGCCGAGGACGCGTCCTCGGGCCGGACGACCTTCGCCCCCGATCCCTCCTCGAAGAACCGGGCCACGGTCGGTGGCGCGCTGGGCAACGACGCCTGCGGCAACCACTCGGTGCGCTACGGCCGCATGTCCGATCACGTCCACGAGATCGACCTCGTCACCGCCGACGGGTTCCGGCTCACCGCGGCGCAGCGAGGCCTGCGTGCCACCGATCCCGACGACGCGGCAGCTGCGGCGCGCGCGCAGCAGCTCGACGCCGAGCTCACCGCGCTGGCAGGCGAGCACCTGTTCGAGTTCCGCACCGAACTCGGGAGGATCCAACGGCAGGTCTCGGGTTACCACCTCGACCATCTGTTGCCGGAGAAGCGGTTCGACGTCGCCCGTGCGCTCGTCGGATCCGAGGGAACCTGCGCGGTGATCGTCGGTGCCCGCGTCGAGCTGGTTCCCCGCCCGTCCAGCGCGTTGCTGGTCTGCCTCGGCTACGACGATGTCGTCGACGCGGCCCGCGACATCGGAACCATCCTGGAGTTCTCGCCTGCGGCAGTCGAGGGTGTCGACGCGGCGATCGTCGAGACCATGCGGCTGCGTCGGGGCGAGAACTCCGTCCTCGGACTCCCGGTGGGAAACGCCTGGCTCTACGTCGACCTGGACGGTGACGACCCGGACTCCGTGGCCGCGGCCGCCGACGCACTGCTCGACAAACTTCGCCGGAACGGCCGCCTCGTCGACGGCCGCCTCGCGGCCGACACCACCGAGCGTGCTTCCCTGTGGCGGGTGCGCGAGGACGGCGCCGGACTCTCGTCCCGCCTGGCATCCGGCGGCGAATCCTGGCCGGGCTGGGAGGATTCCGCTGTCGCGCCGGAGAACCTCGCCGATTACCTCCAGGACTTCCGCGCACTGCTCGACCGGCACGGCCTGCAGGGCGTGATGTACGGGCACTTCGGCGCCGGCTGCATGCACATCCGCATCACCTACGACCTGCGCACCGAGGAAGGCCGACAGGTCTTCCGCGAGTTCACGCACGAGGCCGCGCGGCTGGTGGTCCGTCACGGCGGATCGCTCTCCGGAGAACACGGCGACGGCCGTGCCCGCTCGGAACTGCTGCCGGTGATGTACTCCGCGCGGATGATGAGCGCATTCCGCGCCTTCCGCACGATCTGGGACCCGCAAGGCATCCTGAACCCGGGATCGCTGACCGACCCGGCGCGGATCGATGACGATCTGGCGTTGGCGGACGTTCCCGAACGCACCTGGCGTACCCACTACGACCTGCACCCGATCGAGGCGGTCCGTCCCGACGGCGCGCGGCCGCAACACACCCCCGCCCCGTGGGTGCACGCCGTCCAGGGCTGCATCGGCGTCGGACGATGCCGGGCCGACTCCGGTGGCGTGATGTGCCCGAGCTACCGCGCGACCCGCGACGAGAAGGACTCCACTCGGGGCCGGGCCCGGGTCCTGCAGGAGATGGTGCGCGGCGCCCGCACAATCGAGCAAGGGTGGAAATCCGAGGAAGTGCGTGAGGCACTCGATCTGTGCCTGTCGTGCAAGGCCTGCTCGACCGACTGCCCGGCCGGCGTCGACATGGCCACCTACAAATCCGAGTTCTTCTCGCACTACTACGACGGCACACGACGACCGGTGTCGCACTATTCGCTGGGGTGGCTGCCACGCTGGCTCCGCCTCACGGGGTTGGCAGCACCGCTGGTCAACGCGGTCCTGCGCACTTCTCTCGCCAAGCGCGCCACCGCACTCGGCGGCATTTCCCCCGACCGGGTATTTCCGCCCTTCGCCTCCCGGCGGGCCTGGAAGAAGGCCGTGCGCGACGCACTACGTGGCCGGTCCGGTTCGACGCCGGTGGTGCTGTTCGTCGACACCTTCACTCGCGGGTTGCGGCCGGAGGTCGCCGGTGCCGCCGCCCGCGTGCTCGCCTCGGCGGATCAGCAGGTGATGAGCTGCTCCGCAGACGCGTGCTGCGGACTGACGTGGATCTCCACCGGCCAGCTCGACACCGCGAAGAAGAAGCTCTCCCACGCCGCCCGCACACTGGACGACGGCACCGACCGGCCGATCGTCGTCGTCGAGCCGAGTTGCGCCGCCGCCCTGCGCAAGGACCTGCCCGAGCTGGTGCCCACCGAGGCTGCGCGTCGCGTCGCCGCACGGGTCCACAGCTTCGCGTCCTATCTGGACACCATGGTGCGCAACGGCTGGACACCCGCCCCTGCACAACCGCTACCGAACGAGATAGTGCTGCAGACCCATTGCCACGAGTACTCCGTGTTCGGCGCCGGAAGCCATCGCCGGATCCTGACCGCAGCGGGAGTCGACGACGTCCGCGACGCAGTCGGATGCTGCGGCGTGGCAGGAAACTTCGGATTCGAGAAACAACACCACGACATCAGCATGAAGGTCGCCGAGACCTCCCTCGCCCCGGCACTGCGCGCGGCCGACGACGACTCCGCGGTGGTCACCGACGGCTTCTCATGCGCGATGCAGGTTGCGCAGATCGACGTGTCCGCCCCGGGGCAACATCTCGCAGAACTTCTCGACCCCGGGCCACGAATGTCGATGAACAACACCATCTCCGAGGAGGAAAGCGCATGACCGATGCAACGATCGTCGGGACACGGGTGGGCGTCTCCGACGCAGTGTCCCGCGTCAGCACAGAATTGTTCATCGACGGTGAGTGGGTCGAATCGACCACCGGCGAACGATTCGAGGTCGTCGCCCCGGCGACCGAGGAGGTCATCGCGACCGTCGCGAACGGCAACGCCGACGACGCCCGGCGTGCCGTCGAGACCTGTGCTCGCGTGCAGAAGCACTGGGCGAAGACCGCTCCGCGCGAACGCAGCGTGATCCTTCGCCGGGCCTACGAGCTCATCCTGGAGCGGCAGGACGAGTTCGCGACCATCATGACCACCGAGATGGGCAAACCCTTCGCCGAGGCGAAGGGCGAGGTCGCCTACGCCGCGGAGTTCTTCCGGTGGTTCTCCGAGGAAGCCGTCCGCATCGGCGGCGATGTGACCAGCACCGGCGACGGCACGACCCGCATCCTGGTGTCCAAGGAGCCGGTGGGACCGTGCGTCCTCGTCACGCCGTGGAACTTCCCGCTCGCCATGGGTACCCGCAAGATCGGACCCGCCATCGCAGCCGGATGCACCATCGTCTTCAAACCCTCGGAGCTGACGCCGTTGACCTCGCTGGCCCTGGTCGACGTGCTCGTCGAGGCCGGTGTGCCCAAGGGTGTGCTGAACGTCGTGCCCACCACCGCACCCGGGGAGGTCGTCTCGACCTGGATGTCCAGCGGTATCGCACGCAAGATCAGCTTCACCGGTTCGACCGCGGTGGGCATCCGGCTGCTCGAACAGGCATCCCAGCACGTGATGCGCAGCTCGATGGAGCTGGGCGGAAATGCCCCGCTCATCGTATTCGAGGACGCCGATCTCGACCGGGCCGTCGACGGCGCGCTCGCCGCGAAGATGCGCAACATGGGTGAGGCCTGCACCGCCGCGAACCGCATCTTCGTGCACCGCGCGGTCGCCGATCGGTTCGCCGAGAAGCTCGCTGCCCGTATGGATGCCCTCGCCGTCGGGGACGGCCTGGTCGAGGGCACCCAAGTCGGTCCGCTGGTCGAGGAGAAGGCTCTGACGAAGGTGGAACGTCTCGTCGCCGATGCCGTCGAACGTGGAGCGCGCGTGGTGTGTGGCGGCAGCCGGCCCGAGGGACCCGGCTACTTCTACCCACCCACCGTCCTCGCCGACGTGTCGAAGGACGCCGCGTTGATGAGCGAGGAGATCTTCGGGCCGGTCGCGCCCATCGTCGTCTTCGATACCGAGGACGAGGTCGTCGAGATCGCCAACAACACGCCCTGGGGACTGGCCGGATACATCTTCACCCAGGATGTCGACCGCAGTTTCCGTGTCAGCGAAGCGCTCGAGGTCGGCATGATCGGGCTGAACACCGGCATCGTGTCCAACCCCGCGGCACCGTTCGGCGGCATCAAGGCATCGGGTCTCGGACGTGAGGGAAGCACCATCGGTATCGACGAGTTCCTCGAGGTCAAGTACGTCGCTGTTCCTCGTCGGTGACGCATGGTCTCACTGCGCCGCCGATCCTTGCGCGCCGAACCGTGTTTCGACGCAACTGCAACGCGCGCGAAGCCCTGTTCAGCGCAAGGTCGGTACGGCCTACCCGCGTAGCTCAGGAATCACCTGTTCACGCAACGGTTCCTGCTCGGCCGGCCGCAGTGCCGCACCACTTCGCGAGCGCGGCGTCGAGACCGTCCGTCGAGCCCCCCACCCATGCCACGTGCCCGTACGGGCGCACGAGCACAGCCGACGGCGCGTCCCCCTCACCGAGCAACGACAATCCCCAAGCGGCGTCGTAACGCGCCCACACGAGGTCGACGCATTCAGGACGATGCCCGGAATCGATTGGTGGACCGTCGGATTGCAGCAGAAGTGGGCGAGCCCGAACACTCGAACCGGCTTCTCCTCGGCAATGACGTCGAGATCCGGCATGCGTCGTCCCAGCAGCGGGTGTCCCTCACCGAGGTCGTAGGCGACGTCGAGGCCGGAGATCAACGCCGCGATCGGTGAGCCGGCATCGTCGACGCGGAGCACCTCGTCGATCAGATCGCGCAGGGCCTCCTAGCGCGAATCGGCCTTCTGGATGCCCAGGCCGACACCAAGTCCGCCGGTGGGGAGTTCCTCGGTGACCCGCACTTCGGCGATCAGGCTGCTACGTGTCGCAGCCGACCCCTCGAATCCGATCCCGGCCTCGCAGCGCACGACAGCGCACGACACTGCGCCCACCACGTACCGAGCCTGGTGCACCCGAAGGTCGCGGTGTTCACCGTTCGCCCCTCGGCAAGGAAGCGCCCGGCGATCCCTCGATGATCGACGAGCGTCCCGGGTCAGCCCTCGATGATGCGCTTGATCGCGTCCAGGGTCGCCGGAATTCCGCTGCGGGCGGCCTGCTCCCGCGCGGCGATCCGGGCAGGTGCCTCCGCCCCCAACTTCTCGTGGAAGAATTTCTGCCCGGCTTCGGTGAACTCCCAGGTCTCCGTGAGTTCCGTGCCGGCGTCCGCGGGCTTGATGACGTAGCTCCAGCGCACGAGGCCCGGGCCGACCGACCATGCGAATTCGCGGCCCGGGGAGGCGACGACGACCTTCGACCGGGCCTCCCAGGTGCGTTCGGGGGTGACGTTCCGGCCGGTGAAGAAGGAACCGACCTCGGGGCCCTGCCCTTCGTCCCACCAGCACTCCGCGCAGACGGGCGACCATTCACCCGTGCGGGTGACGTCGGAGACGAGGGCGTACACCTCGTCGGGGGTGGCGGAAACGACGACGGAGGACTCGAAGGTCAGGGGTGTGGTCTGCATGGCCACCATCCTGCCCTGTCCCGATCAGTGCGGCGCGACGCACCTGCCTGCCCGCCTGCCCTTGCCGACGACTACGCAGTGACGGCTCTGGTCCCCACACGCGCGGGCACGGGTCCGGCCGCGACCAAGGTGAACGGCGTCTTTACCGGAAAATCGTCGTGAAGGGATTCCACCTCGAGTTTTCGCACCACACTGGCGAGGCCCAGGATTGCTTCGAGCATGGCGAAATGATCTCCGATGCAGGTGCGTGGGCCACCACCGAACGGCAGATACTGCCACCGCGACCTCGCTACCGATTGCCCGGGGGCGAACCGATCCGGGTCGAATTTCTCGGGCTCGTCCCAGAGCGACGGATCATGGTGGAGCGCGTAGGTGCCGACGATCGTATTCGTCCCGGCAGGGATACGGTAACCGTCGACCTCCACGTCGCGCATTGCCATTCGCGCGGCCGTCGCTGCGGGCGGACACATCCTCAGTGACTCATGGACTATCTGGACGGTGTAGGGCAGATCCCCGATATCGCTCGCGCGCAACAGGCGGTCTCCGATGGCTGCAGCCTCCCGCGCCACCCGCTCCTGCATCTCGCGATTGCGGCCGAGCTGCCACAAGCTGTAGGCGAGAGTGGTCGCGGTGGTGTCGTGACCCGCGAAGAGAAACGCGAGCAACTCGTCACGGATCTTCTCGTCGCTGAACGCTCTGCCAGTGACCGGATCGGTGAGCTCGAAGAACAGCTTGATCAATTCGGCGCCATTGCCAGCACCGCTCCGCGCGGCGTCCATCGCCTCGTCGAGCGTTTCGGTGACAACAGCCAACGAAACACGGAAACGATGACGGGCACGTGTCGGCAGCCATGTCGGGGTTCGTATCGGTTGCAGGGCACGTCGTCCCACGAATTGCACCACCTGTCCGAGTGGAACTCCGACAGCTTCGGATCTCTCGCTGAGATCCGTTCCGAAGAGTGACCGGCCAAGGACACGCAGGGTGAGTCGCCGGGTTTCGGTGTCGAGATCGATCGACCCGCCCTCGCTCCACTCTGCCGCCATCGTGTCGGCGACCTCGGCGATCCGGTCGGCGTAGACCGCTACGTGTTTCTTGGTGAACAAAGGCTGCAACGCACGACGGTGCGGCACCCACGAATCGTGAGGAAGATTGAAGAGATTGTCGCCGACCCACACCCGTCCCTCGACGTGGACGGTCATTTCCTTGTCGAAGGAACCGTCGGAACCGCCGAGAACATCGTGGGCGCCCTGCGGTGAGGTGACGATAGCGAAGGTCGGCGCCCACCGGGCAGGACCGATATGTACGAGGGTGACCGGCCCGCCTGCATCACGGAATTTCTCGGGACCGGTATCGAGATGTCGGAGTGCCCGGATGCGGTCGATCAAATGCATCGGCACGTCGGGCGCAATCGGAAAATCCTGGGCCTGTGCGCTTGTCCTGGCCATTCTCCGAGTGTGGTCCGCCTCGGACGGTCACACCAGACCCACTACCGAGTCATTGCGCAACCGCAACCTTGCTGAACTCGAAGGGCAGGCTCGCATGTAACAACAGTTCGACCCGTGGGAAGACCGGATCTCGAATTGCACTCTCGAGACGTAAAGCGTTGTCCGCGTGAGGATGTCCACTTGTACTCGCGCAATGTTGATCATCGGGATTATTCTGTTCGGGCTGCTCGTCGGCGCGGTGGCACAGCTCGTCGTGGGCAGGTCCGGGACCGGGATCGACTGGACTCTCGCGTTGGTCGCGGGCGTCGGGGGTTCGTTCATCGGCGGTCTGCTCATCAGCCTTCTCGCAGGTGACGGACTCGAATTACGCCCCAGCGGGATCATCGGCCCCCTCGCCGGCGCGATCATCGTGACCGCTGCCTGGTCGGCATGGAAGTCCCGGTCGCGTCAGGCCTAGCGTTATCGGTATCCCGCGACGAGAGACGATGCCCGAGTGACCTCACGCCCCGCAACCGAGCAGCGACTGCTCGACATCGTTCCCGGAAATCCGGTGTGCCGGGTCGTCCTGGACCGGGCGGGTGAACTCGGCATCGGAGACTGGTATCTCACCGCGGGCGGAGTCTTCCAGTCGGTCTGGAACTTTCTCGACGGCCGCGACCGGCAGGCCGGCATCCGGGACTACGGGTCTACGCTCCGCACGGTTTCGACGACCTGTTCGGGATGGTGCTCCTGGGCTGACCCCGTCTGAGCGCTCCGGGTTGAGTGAGAGTCTCGTGGCCCACGCTTGTGGGCAGGAAGGCTGAACCCATGGCAACGAGGAAACGGCACACGCCGGAGCAGATCGTCAGGAAGCTGGCCACTGCTGACCGGCTCATGGCCGAGGGTAAGGACGTCGCGGACGTCTGCCGCGAGCTCCAGGTCACCGAGGCGTCCTACTACCGGTGGCGTAACCAGTTCGGAGGGCTCAAGGCCGACGACGCGAAACGGCTCAAGGACCTCGAGAAGGAGAACGCCACGCTGAAGCGGCTCCTTGCCGACGCGGAGCTGGAGAAGGCCGCGTTGAAGGAGATCGCCCGGGGAAACTTCTGAGCCCGGAACGCCGGCGGGCAGCCGTGGAGCACCTCATCCGTGTGATGGGTGTGTCCGAGCGGTTCGCCTGCCGGGTCACCGGGCAGAACCGGACCACCCAGCGCCGCCCACCCGCCGCGGCTACGCCGGCCGATCCCGACGCGGGCTTGAGGATCTGGCTGAGGGGCTGGGCCAAGACCCACCCCCGCCGCGGGTTCCGGCCTGCCTACCACGACGCCCGCGCCGAGGGCTGGCTAGTGAACCACAAGAAGCTCCAGCGGCTGTGGCGAGAGGAAGGCCTCCGCATCCCGCAACGCCGACGCCGCAAGCGGACCGGGACTTCGACGGTGCCGATCATCCCGCCCGCCGACAAGCCCGACGCCGTGTGGGCGGTGGACTTCCAGTTCGACTCCCCTACCGCGACCGCATGGCGGTCCTCGGGCAGCACCTGGTCCGTTTGGTTGCGCTGTCCCTCGAGCTCGACGAGGACTACTTCGACGAAGGCTTCCAGGACCACGTCATCACCACCCGCCTGCTGCACTACCCCCCGCAGGACGGCGTCGGCGAGGGGAACGAGCTCGGCGCCGGCGCTCACACCGACTGGGGCCTGATCACCATGTTGTACCAGGACGAGGTCGGCGGACCGGAGGTCCTCAACGCCGATGGCGAGTGGGTCCGGGCCCCACACATCCCCGGCACCTTCGTGGTCAACCTCGGTGACCTCGTCCCGAAGCTCACCAACGGGCTCTACCTGTCCAACACCCACCGCGTGCTCAACACCACCGGTGTCCGCCGGTACTCGGTGCCGACGTTCTTCGACCTCGACTACGACTACGTCGTCACCGCAGTCCCTACGGTCCTCGACGAGAACGAGCAGCCCGGCCCGGGCATCACGACCGGCGACCACCTCGCCGAAATGCTGCGTCGCACCTACGCAGCCAGTTGAGCCAGACACGCGCCGAAGAGACGACGTCCGGTGTAACAGAAACGTCACTCTACATTCCTTTGATGAATACACATTCCGACAAGACTTGCGACTACCGAACTGAAATGGAGGAGCACATGAACACCCCCGCCTTCGAGGTCCCCGTCGTGGACATCTCGGCCTACACCAGCGCCGGCACCGCCGAAGAGCGTGCCGCCGTCGCCCGCGCCATGGACAAGGCCTGCGCCGCCGTGGGATTCATCCAGATCCTCGGCCACCAGGTCCCCGACTCCGTCGTCACCGGCCTCAAGGAGGCGGTCGACGACTTCTTCGTCCTCCCCCTGGAGGAGAAGAAGGACTACGTCGTGCCGGGCAACCGTGGCTACAGCCCGCCCAAGAGCGAGTCGCTCAGCCTCAGCCTGGGAGTCGAGTCCGCGACCCGCATGAACGACTTCTTCGAGGCCTTCAACGTCGGCGCCGAGGCCGGCTGGTTCGACCGCCTCGACCTTTCCGACGACGACTACGGCGTCAACACCTGGCCCAACGTCGACGGGTTCCGCACCAAGGTCGAGGCCTACTACGACCACGCCGCACGCGTCGCGCGCACGCTCACCACCATCTTCGCCGACGCCCTGGGCGAGGACTCCGGCTTCTTCGACTACCTCACCGACCACTCCGTCGACGTGCTCCGGATGAACAACTACGCCCTCCCCGAGGGCACCGACGTCTCCCTGGACGGCGACCTGACCGGGATGGGCGAGCACACCGACTTCGGAATCGTCACTGTGCTGTGGGCCGACCAGGTCGCCGGCCTCCAGGTCCTCGCCAAGGACGGCACCTGGCACGACGTCCAGCCCATCGAGGGAGCGCTCCTGGTCAACCTCGGCGACCTCACCGCCCGCCTCACCAACGACCAGTGGCTCTCCACCCTGCACCGCGTGAAGCCCCCGGTCATCGACGGCACCATCCAGCGCCGCCGGTCGGTGGCCTTCTTCCACGACGGCAACATCGACGCCACCATCTCCACCCTGCCCAGCCGTCTCGACGCCGACGGCGGACTGGCCTACGAGCCCATCCTGGTCAAGGACCACATCGCCGCCAAGCTCAACGGCTCCCAGTACGGCAAGGCCAACACCGCCGCCGTCCGCGAGGCCTCCCGCGTCCTCGCCGCCCAGAACGCCTGAACCCAGCCCACGCCCACCCGGAAAGAGACCCAGCCCATGTCGAACACACTGACCGACGTCATCCCCCTGATCGACCTCGCCGACTGGCGCACCGGCGACGCCGGCGTCCAGGCCGCCGCCGCCGCGAAGGTCGACCAGGCCCTGCGTGACTCCGGCTTCCTCATGCTCGCCAACCACGACGTCGACCCGCAGCTCGCGGCCGACCTCCGCAGCGCCGCCAAGGCCTTCTTCTCCCTGCCGCGAGAGACCAAGGCTCGCTATGAGACCACCGTCGGTGGCCGCGGCTGGCTGCCCAGCGGGAAGGAGGCGAACTCCTTCGCCGGCGAGGAGGCTGACAAGGCCACCCCCGACATGAAGGAGAGCCTGACGATGGGCCGCCCGTACGCCACGGGCAACCCCACTCTCGACAGCACCGCCTTCGCCCCGAACGTGTGGCCCGACGAGGTGCCCGAGCTCGAGCTCCTCGCCACCACCTACATGGAGGCCATGTACGGGCTCTACGACGAGCTGCTTCGCATGTGCGGCGAGGCCCTCGGGCTCGGCCGCGAGTGGTTCATCGAGCGCTGCGCCAACGGCACCCGGACCCTCAACATCAACCGCTACCCCTCCCTGGAGGAGACCGGCGTCCCCAAGCCCGGCCAGTTCCGCGTCGGCGCGCACACCGACTGGAGCATCTTCACCCTCCTGGACCGCCAGCCCGGCTACGGCGGCTTCCAGGTCCAGCTCAGCGACGACGGCGAGTGGCTCGACGCGCCCTTCGTCGAGGGAACCCTGCTGGTCAACATCGGCGACCTCCTCGCCCGCTGGACCGGCGGCCGGTGGCGCTCCACCCGCCACCGCGTCCTGCCACCGCAGGAGTCTGCGCCGGCCGAGGAGCTGATCTCCTTGATCCAGTTCTGCGACGCCAACGTCGACGCCATCGTTGAGACGATGCCCGCCCCGATCGGCAGCGGCACCACTTACGACGCCGTCCTGGCCGGGGAGTACCTGCGTCAGCGCGCCATCCAGGCGACCGTGAAGTGAGCACCGACGTGAACACCGAGACAGTCCCCGACGCCAACCCCGACACCAAGGCCGGTGTCGCGCTCTCGTTCGTGACCCTGGTCTGCCAAGACGTCGACGAGGTCTCCAACTTCTACGCCGAGCTCTTCGGCCTGGACCACGTCACCTACCTCGAGGGCGACTACTTCCGAGCCCTCCAGCTCGGAGGAACCATCCTCGGCTTCAACACCCCCGTCGCCTACGAGCTGCTCAACCTGCCCGAGAGCGACCTGTCGGCCTCCGCGCCGTCGTTCTGGACCTTCGAGGTCGACTCCGAGGAGGCCGTCGACACCCTCGCCGCAGCCGCCGTCGCAGCGGGCGCGACCTACCGCAAGGAACCTTTCCGGACCTACTACGACGCCTGGCAGGCGGTGCTGCTCGACCCCGAGAAGAACGTCTTCCGGATCAACAAGTCCGCCTGAGTCAGCCCACGGTGCGGGCGAGGCCTCTGTCAACGACGCCAGAGCCCTCGCGCGCACCGTGGCAGTGAGACAGGTCGGTAGACTTCCGACGCCCGCTGGGCACCGCAGTCCGTAGAGAGAAGTCGATGTTGCAGGCACCGTCGCCCGTCGTCCCCGCCCGAGCCCGGGAGTTCGTTCTCATGGAATCCGAGGAAGCCGTATCCGACGCCGTTGCTCAGGCCGTCGGCGAGCGCGTGAAGTACTGGCGAACCGAGCGCGGTCTCCTGATGCGCGAGCTCGCCGACGCCGCCGGCATGAAGCAGCCCTTCCTCAGCAAGATCGAGAGCGGCAACGCCTCACCCTCCATGCTGAGCCTCTACCGGATCGCCACCGCCCTGAACATCACCCCCGGCGACCTCCTCCCAGCCGTCGCCCCGCAGCCTGGCGCGACCGTCATCCGAGCCGAGGAGGGCCGCATCGTCGCCGGCACTGAGCAGTCCAGTGTCCCGGTTCGATTGGTCGGCGGCTCCGAACAGCACTCCTTCGAGATCTCCGAGATGGAGTTCACCAAGGACCAGAACAACAATGAGTGGTTCGACTACCCCTCACCAGCGGCCACCTACCTCATCGAGGGACAGCTCAACGTCATCATCGAGGGCGACACCATCCATCGCCTGAAGCCGCGAGACACGATTTTCTACCCCGCCCGCATCCGCTCCAAGTGGGAAGCCGTGGGCGACGAGACCGTCCGCGTCCTCCACATCGTGACCCGGCCACGCCAGGCCTGACCTAGGGTCGGTGCTCGGTTGACGGACGGCGCCGGTCGGACGCTGGAGTAACCGGCGGCACCGAGGCTCGCAGCCCGTCTGTTGCCCACCGTGCGCAGCCCTGCACGTTATCCGCTCGTCCCGGGCTTCTTCGCCGCCGGCGGCGGCCGGCTCAGACACGCCACGTGCTGGCGAGCTGGCGGTCTTGCGGGAGAACGCCTACTCGCCGGTGACCACGGCTTCTGGCCACTGATTGCAACGCTTATCCCGGCGTCCACATGAAGCACTACGACATCGGCCTGGCACGGCCTGCGCCAGATCGCGTACTCCGACATCGACGGCAGATAGGCCGCTGCCGGGATCCCGCCTTTACCGGGTTCAACCACCCCGACACCCGAGCCCACTAGGTCGTAACCACCATCGACTTCTGCTGATAGTCGAAGTAGGCACCTGAGGTGATCGCTTCGTACTGGTGACTTGACCCCGGAGTGTGGACACGCCAATCCCGGTTTGATGCCGGGGGAAGCGAGACGATCCACGTATGGCACGCAAGACCTACAGCGAGGAGTTCTGCCGCGACGCGGTCGACCTCTACGCCACCACCGACGGGGCGACGGTGAAGCAGATCGCCTCCGACCTCGGCATCACCGACGCGACCCTCTCGACCTGGCTGAAGGCGGCGGGAGTCGCGGTCCGGGGCCGGACCCCGAAGGACCCTCCCGAGGGCAGCTGCGGGCCGGAGTCGCCGGCGCAGGAACTGGCCCGGCTGCGGCGTGAGGTCGCGGACCTGAAGGCTGCCAAGGACCTGCTGTCCACCGAGCGTGACATCCTCCGTCGGGCCGCGAAGTATTTCGCCGGGGAGACGCGCTGGTGAGTCGCTTCCAGTTCGTCGCCGACAACTCCGCCATCTTCGAGGTGAAGCGACTCTGCACGGCCGTCGAGATCAAGCGGTCCTCCTACTACGCCTGGAAGGCCGGCACCCCGGCACGCGCCAAGCGGGCCGCCAGCGATGCGGCACTGGCGGCGAAGGTCCGAACGATCCAGGACCCCAAGACAGGTGGCGACCGGGCCTACGGCGCGCCGCGGGTCACGCACGAGCTCAACGCCGGGGTCCCACCCGAAGAGCGGGTCAACCACAAACGCGTGGCGCGGGTGATGCGCGAACACCACCTGGCCGGACTCCGGCTACGCAGGAAGGTCCGCACCACGATCCCCGCACCCGACGACGCCGTCGTGCCCGACCAACTCAACCGTGACTTCACCGCCAAGCAGATCAACACCCGCTACGTCGGGGACATCACCTACCTGCCCTGCGGCGACGGCGCCGGGGGCACGAGGTTCCTCTACCTCGCCACCGTGATCGACCTCTACTCCCGACGGCTGGTGGGCTGGTCCATCGCCGACCACATGCGCACCAGCCTCGTCGAAGACGCCCTCAACGCAGCCGCCCACAAACGAGGCTCACTCGCGGGCTCGGTGTTTCACAGCGACCACGGGTCGGTCTACTGCTCGGCCGACTACGCCCGCCTGTGCGCCGAGCTGGGCGTGTCCAGGTCGATGGGCCGGGTCGGCACATCGGCCGACAACGCGCTCGCGGAGTCGTTCAACGCCACCCTGAAGCGCGAGACCCTCGCAGGCGAGCACACGTGGCCCGACACAACCACCTGCCGGCGCGAAGTGTTGGGCGTGGCCCCTGAAGAGTGGACACTTGGGTGTGTTCGTTAGGCGGCCTGATCCAGGGTAGACATGCGGTCGGTCTCGTAGTCAATTGGTGATCGGTTCTGCAATGCCGAGTGCTTTCTACGGGTGTTGTAGCGGGTGATCCAGCGGAAAACCTCGGTGCGGCATTGTGCTTCGTCGAGCCAGCGTTTCGCCCCCTGAAGCGTCTCCCGTTTCAAGGACGCGTTGAAGGACTCGGCCATCGCGTTGTCGGCGCTCGACCCGATTCGGCCCATCGATTGCCGCACGCCGTGCCGGCGGCATGTCGCCTGGTAGTCCGAGGACGTGAATTGACGTCCGTGATCCGAGTGGAAAATTGCTCCTTCCAGCGATCCTCGTGCCGCGGCCGCGTTGTCGAGCGCGTTCTCGACGAGTTCGGTACGCATGTGATCTGCGATCGACCAGCCGACGAGGCGCCTGGAACACACGTCGATCACGGTCGCCAGGTAGAGGAACTTACCGGTGCCCCTGTGTGGAAGGTAGGTGATATCGCCGACGAAAACGCTCCCGGGCTCGGCAGCGGTGAAATCGCGCTTGACCAGGTCTCCGAAGACCTGCGCCCCAGGATCTTTGATCGTCGTGTTCTTCGGTTTACGCAGGTGCACGCCGACAATGTTGTTGCATCGCATCAACCGCGCCACCCGCTTGTGGTTCACCGTGCCCGGCACCTGGTCATCATCGGCCAGTTCGGCGGTCATCCGCCGGTAGCCCAGCGTGTGGTCCCATTCCTGGTGATGGGCACGTATTCGGTCCACCAGCGCCGCATCGGCCTCCTGCCGGGCCTGGCGTGCCGCCTTTCCGGCTCGCCACTTGTAGTAGCTCGACCGGTGGATGCCGAGCACCGTGCACATCCGCTTCACCTCATGGGCGTCTCGGTGGTCATCAACGAACCAGAAGCGGATCACCAGTTCGTCTCTGCCGCGAAATACTTCGTGGCCTTGCGCAGGATGTCTCGCTCCTCGCTGAGCCTGTCGTTTTCCGCGACCAGAGCCTGGTTGCGGGCCCGGACCTGCTCAATCTCGGCTTGCATTCGCGCGAGTTGATCCTGCGGCGTCTCGGAGGCCCCGCGCTCTGGCGTGGCCTCGGACTGCGCCGACGCGGCCTTCTTACGCGCCTGGTGCACCCATGTCTTCAACGACCCCCGAGCGACTCCCAGATCCGCGGCCAACGTCGAGTACGACGCATCCGGACGAGTCTCGTAAAGCCGGACAGCATCGGCTTTGAACTCATCCGAGTACTTCTTCTTCGTCATGATGATGTCCTGCATTCTCCGGCCCAGTATGGGCCAGTCTCAGCGTGTCCACCACCCAGGGGCTATCCCCGTTCAAGTGGATCCTGCGCTACAACAACCGACGCCGGCACTCTGCCTGCGGCTACCTCTCACCAACCGCCTACGAGCACGCCACCGCCCCATCCACCACGACCAGCACTACGCTGGCCGCCTAACCACAAATCCCGTGTCCACACTCCGGGGCGAAGGCCCCTTCGCGGGTTCCGTGTCGTCGAGACTCTCGATCAAAGCGTCGTAATTCGGCTGATGGAAGAAGGCCATGCTGAATCGGGCTTGATCCCACTGCCCGTCGGACGGATTGACGACGCGGTGTCTGGTCGAGCTCCAGACGTCGTTGGTCCAGCGCTGCATGAGATCACCGATGTTGATCACGAAGGAGTCTGGCACCAGCGGGACGTCCTCCCATTCCTCGTCGTTCCAGACCTGCAGGCCTTGGACCGAGGGGTAGCCGTAGAGGATCGTGAGGCTGCCGAAGTCGGTGTGCGCGCCCCCGCGAAGTTGTCCCGGTTCGGGGGCCTTCTCCAGGGCAGGGTAGTAATAGAGGCCGAGATGATGAGGCTCAGCGAATGTGCTCGCTTGTGCTCAACGAAAGTGCCCACTCGCTGGCTGTTTCACTGTAGCGGTTGCCGTGTTCCGGTGGTGGCCCGACGGAGCTTCTCGGCTCGGGCGTGGTGATCGCGCAGGCGGTAGGAATTACCATCGAGGTTGAGCACGACCGATCGGTGCAGAAGTCGATCGAGCATCGCAGCGGCGACGGTCGTATCGCCGAGGACCTCACCCCACTCACCGACACCGCGGTTGGTGGTGATGATGATCGAAGTCTTCAGATAGCGTTGCGCGACAACCTGAAACAAGGCGGATGCGGCCTCACCCGGTAACGGAAGATAACCGAGCTCGTCGATCACCAACAGCGTCGGCCCGGCGTAGAACCGCATCGTTGTCGCCCATCGGCCTTCGATCGCAGCGCGGTGACAGCGGGCCGCCAGATCGGCGGCGGTGGTGAAATAGGTGCGATAGCCGGCATGCGCTGCCGCCCGCGCCAAACCCACCGACAGGTGGGTCTTTCCGACCCCCGGAGGGCCGATGAGCAGGACGTTCGTCGCAGTTTCGAGGAATCGGCAGGTGCCCAGTTCGGTGATCAGTGCCCGATCGAGTCCGGGGGCGGCGTCGTAGTCGAAGTCGTCGAGTGAGGCCGGGGTGGGCAGGCACGCGAACCGTAACCGTCCGGCCAATCTCCTCGCTTCGGTGGCGTCGACCTCGATCGACAGTAGCTGTTCGAGGGCTGCGGTCATCGACAGTCCGTCCTTTTGGGCCCGGTCGAGCACCGACGGCAGCGCTTCGGCGGCGTCGTGCAACTTGAGGGTGGCCAGGTGCCCACGCAGACGCTGATAGAGACTCGTCGAGGTGGTGGTGTCGGGGGTGATGGTCATGCGAGGGTGTTCCTTCCGCGGGCAGCGCGCTCGTAGGCGGCCAGGTCGACAACCGTCGACCGCGGTGTCGTCGACGGCGAGTGATGGTCAGTGGTGTTGGTGCGCAGTGCTTCTGCTGCAGCACGTGCGTCCGCACCGGGTGGGATGCGTTCCTTGCGGCGGTGCGGCCGGCCTCCGGCCGCGGCCCCGGCCATCGCGGCCTGCTCGAGGGCGTGGACGTGGCCGTGATCGCGCACGATGACCCCGGCCCCGTCCGGAGCGAGCCGGTGCCGGGCGATGGTGATCTGCGAGGCGGTGACGATGTCGATCACCTCGTCGCCGAGCCGCCGGGTGACCTGCACCTGTGCCGCGGCCAGTTCCGGGGGCACCGAGTAGCGGTTGCCGCGGTAGGCCACCAATGCTTGCCGGGAGACGGTCCGCGGTTCGCTGATGAGCACCGGATACGGATCGGCTGGCATCGGCGTCAGGGGTTCGCGGGCGGCGACGGTCAGCACCGAAGCCTTGCCGTCGGCGGTGGCGCGCATCCGGGCATCGGCGCGCAGGGTGCAGAACTTGTCCACGCTCGCCTGTGCCTGCTCGACGGTCAACTCATCGGCCACGGACCGCCACCATCTATGTGCTGCAGTGTGATTGGCCTTCTCGACAACGCCTTTGCGGTTCCCGGCTCGCGGTGGGCAGATCGCCGGCACGACACCGTAGTACTTGGCGACACCGGCGAAGGAGGCGGTGACTTTCCCGCTGTCCGGGTGACAGACCGTGGCCATCCGATCGAACCGCCAGGTGCGGGTCAGGCCGCCGAGTTTGCGGCAGATCCGGTCGAGGCCGTCGATCAGATGCGGCTGGGTCATCGCCGGGGCGAGCACCCCACGCCACCGGCCGGAATGCGCGAGCGAACCGACCAGCAGGTAGGCGGTCTTGCCCCACCCCCACGATTCGGGTGGGTTCGGTAGTTCGACCCAGTCCCATTGGGTTTCCTCACCGGGTGGATGTTCGATGACCGCGTTGGGACGGTCGGTTGCGCACGCGCAGGCCTGGCAGACGGGCCGGAGTTTTCGTTGCCGGATCTGGCGGGTCAGCGTCTGATACGAGGCGGTGTAGCCGAGGTCCTCGAGTTCGTCGCACAAGGTCCTCGCCCACCACAGGTGCGGATCCTCGGTCAGACGGGCCGAGACGTAGTCGATGAACGGCTCGAATGGGTCTTCACCAGCGGATTTGCGGACTCCGGGTGTGGTAGTGCCGTTCAGATAGTTGCGGATCGTGCGCCGGTTTCGGCCGGTGTGCCGGGCGATCGCCGAGATCGTCCAGCCTCGTTTGTGCAGTGCGTGGATCTCCACGTCTTCCTCCCATGTCAACATGAGAAAACGGGTCTCCTTCGGGGTGCTGGTGCGTGGTCAGAGACCACCAGCATCGAAGGAGACCCGCCCTCATCGGCGGAGCCACACGGGTGAGCACTTTCGGTGAGCGGGACTGAGCAAGATCAATGAGCGCCATCAGAGATAGCTGTCGTGGTGATCGGTGAACTGCTCAAAGTAGTTCTGTTGCTTGCCGACGGCGAGGGCAAAGATCTGGCCGATGACGTCGGCGAGTCTGTCGAGGGTCGTGTAGTACCGCACAAGTGCGTCGCGGAACGCCTCGTTGATGAGGGGGTCTCCCCAGATCGGCGAGACCCAGTCGATGATGTCGAGGCGCCGCACGCGAAACTCCTCACGAAGATCCGGCGGCACCGTTCCATCGCCCTCGAGATCGCCGAGGGACATCGATGCGAGCTGTTTCCAACCGGTGCCACGAACCGAATTGTCATGAGCGGCCTTCGTCGACTCTGGCTGCTCGTAGAACGATCGGATAGCGTCGAGCGCACCCTGCATGATTTCTGGGGCGAGGCCGTGTCCGGTGACCACAAGGAAGCCCGTGTTGCGGCACGCATCGTCGACGGCGGCGACTACGGACTCCTTGTCAGTGCCGTCGATGAACGACTTCAGGTCGATGATGGGTACGTTGCGTGGCATTAGAATAACCTCTTTCTGGGTATGGGGTCTTACCCCGAGCTACTGCAGCCCGATGGCGGGATCGATGAATTTGTTGGTGGCGAGATCCTCGGCGCTCAGGTTTGCGGGGAGGTTGGTTCCCCTTTTGCCGAGGATTGGACGCATGACGTCGATAAGCTTGTCGATGCGGTCCATGTCGAAGTTGCCCAGCGTCTGGTCGGGGCCGTTGCCGACGAAGCCGTAGGACGTGTCCTGGTACATCTGGGCTGACCCCGTCTGAGCGCTCCGGGTTGAGTGAGAGTCTCGTGGCCCACGCTTGTGGGCAGGAAGGCTCAACCCATGGCAACGAGGAAACGGCACACGCCGGAGCAGATCGTCAGGAAGCTGGCCACTGCTGACCGGCTCATGGCCGAGGGTAAGGACGTCGCGGACGTCTGCCGCGAGCTCCAGGTCACCGAGGCGTCCTACTACCGGTGGCGTAACCAGTTCGGAGGGCTCAAGGCCGACGACGCGAAACGGCTCAAGGACCTCGAGAAGGAGAACGCCACGCTGAAGCGGCTCCTTGCCGACGCGGAGCTGGAGAAGGCCGCGTTGAAGGAGATCGCCCGGGGAAACTTCTGAGCCCGGAACGCCGGCGGGCAGCCGTGGAGCACCTCATCCGTGTGATGGGTGTGTCCGAGCGGTTCGCCTGCCGGGTCACCGGGCAGAACCGGACCACCCAGCGCCGCCCACCCGCCGCGGCTACGCCGGCCGATCCCGACGCGGGCTTGAGGATCTGGCTGAGGGGCTGGGCCAAGACCCACCCCCGCCGCGGGTTCCGGCCTGCCTACCACGACGCCCGCGCCGAGGGCTGGCTAGTGAACCACAAGAAGCTCCAGCGGCTGTGGCGAGAGGAAGGCCTCCGCATCCCGCAACGCCGACGCCGCAAGCGGACCGGGACTTCGACGGTGCCGATCATCCCGCCCGCCGACAAGCCCGACGCCGTGTGGGCGGTGGACTTCCAGTTCGACTCCACCACCGACGGTCGGCCGGTCAAGATCGCCACCATCGTCGACGAACACACCCGTGAATGCCTGGGTGGGCTCGTGGAGCGCAGCATCACCGGCGACGACCTGATCGACGAGCTCGACCGCATCGCCCTGACTCGCGGCTACCCCGGCGTCCTACGCTGCGACAACGGCCCCGAGCTGGCCTGCGACGCGATGGCCGAGTGGGCCCGGGAACGCGTCGGGCTGGCGTTCATCCCACCCGGCGAGCCGTGGCGCAACGGCTACGTCGAGTCCTTCAACAGCCGCATCCGTGACGAGTGCCTCAACATCAACATCTTCTGGTCCCTGGCCCAGGCCAGAGTCGTCATCAGCGATTGGAAGGAGGACTACAACCATCGCCGACGGCACAGCTCCCTCGGCTACCAGGCGCCAGCGGTCTACGCTGCTGCCTGCACCCATCGATGAACTCTCATCCAATCTGGATCAGTTCTTGGGGTCCGCCGGGACTGTCTGAATAACGGTGGATCCGGGTTGGCCTGACACGCCGAGCAGCGAGCTTGGCGGGAAGGATCGACTATGACGGAAACACTGGAGCCCATGGCGGACGAGGTGAACCAGCTGGAGTTGGCGCAGCAGCTACTGGCCCAGGCCAAGGAACAAGGCGTCGAACTGATGGGCCCGAACGGACTGCTCGGGCAATTGACGAAGAACGTGCTCGAAACCGCACTCGACGCGGAGATGACCGAGCACCTCGGTTACGAGAAGAACGACCCGGCCGGACGCGGTAGCGGCAATTCCCGCAACGGCACCCGATCGAAGACGGTGCTGACCGAGATCGGCCCGGTCGAGATCGACGTCCCGAGGGACACCGAGTCGAGCTTCGAACCGAAGATCGTGCGCAAACGGCAACGGCGGCTGACCGGCATCGACGAGATCGTGCTTTCCCTCAGCGCGAAAGGGCTTACCACCGGCGAGATCTCGGCGCACTTTCAGGATATCTACGGAGCGTCGGTGTCGAAGGACACCATCTTCCGGATCACCGACAAGGTGCTCGAGGAAATGACCGAATGGCAGAACCGGCCCCTCGATCGGGTGTATCCGGTGGTGTTCATCGACGCCATCCACGTCAAGATCCGCGACGGTCAGGTCACCAACCGGCCGATCTACGTCGCGATCGGGGTGACCGTCAATGGCGAACGCGACATCTTGGGGTTGTGGGCCGGCGACGGCGGTGAGGGTGCGAAGTTCTGGCTGGCGGTGCTCACCGAGATCAAGAACCGTGGAGTGGCCGATGTGTGCATCGTGGTCTGCGACGGGCTCAAGGGTCTGCCGGATGCGATCAATACGGTGTGGGAGTTGGCGGTGGTGCAGACCTGCATCATTCACCTGATCCGCAACACTTTTCGGTTCGCACCACGTCAGCATTGGGACGAGATCTCCCGCGATCTCAAGCCGATTTACACCGCTCCGACCGAGGCCGCGGCCAAGGAACGGTTCGTCGAGTTCGCCACCAAATGGGGGCCGAAGTATCCGGCGATCGTGCGGTTGTGGGAGAACGCTTGGAGCGAGTTCGTGCCGTTCCTCGACTACGACATCGAGATCCGGCGGGTGATCTGCTCGACGAACGCGATCGAGTCGATCAATGCCCGCTACCGGCGGGCGATCCGCGCCCGTGGGCATTTCCCGACCGAGCAGGCCGCGCTGAAGTGTCTCTATCTCGCGACGCGGGCTCTGGACCCCACCGGTCGGGGTAGGGCACGATGGGCGATGAGGTGGAAGCCTGCCCTCAATGCCTTCGCGATCACTTTCGAAGGACGCATCAACTAACCGATGCCAGGCCGGATCCACCGTTTATCGGACACTCCCGGTCCGCCCACTCCGCCCGAATCCGGTGCTGGCACCTCGCAACGTGTACGAAGCGAAAGCCCGACGATGGCAGGTGGAATGGCCTCGATTGGTCGTCGAACCGTGGCCCGAGCGCTGACATCCTCATTCGCCGAGATCCTCGTCGAATCTGCGTCGCGCTTCCTCGATGCGAGGAAGATTCGTCGACGCCCACATCAGCAGAGCGTCGATCGGTTCCCGCACCGTCTTCCCCAGTGGCGTGATGCGGTATTCGACCGCGACGGGACGGGTGTTCACCACCCGGCGTTCGACGATTCCGTTGCGTTCGAGTCTGCGCAGCGTGGTCGTCAGCGATTTCTGCGTGACCTCGGGAACGGCGCGCCGCAGCTCGTTGAAGCGGCGCGGAGCCTCGCACAATTCGGTGAGCACGCTCAGGGACCACTTGTCGAGGATCTGCCCCAACAGTTCCCGGTGGGCGGCGACGGCGAGCAGATCGTGGTCAGCGGTATCCGACATGAAACCTGGTTTCGTTGAAGTGACTTCCGGATACCAAGTATAAATCAGATACCATTTGGTTCCGACCCCAGGAGAACTCCGTGTCCGTCACCCTGTTCAGCCCCGAAGGCACGCTGCCGAACGCTCCTTACCACCACGTCGCAGTCTCCACCGGCACGCGACAGGTCCATCTCGCCGGACAGGTCGCATACATGCCGGACGGCTCACCGATTCCTACCGAGCTGGCCGGTCAGGTGGCCCAAGCGCTGCGCAACGTCGCACGAGGCCTGGACGGAGCCGGCGCGACCTTCCGCGATGTCGTGCGCCTGACGTTCTACGTCACAGACTGGCATCCCGAGAAGATCGGACAGTTCATGGCCGGTGTGCAGGCCGTCGCGCAGGAGATCGATCTGCCCGATCCGATGCCGCCGGCATCGCTGATCGGTGTCGCGGCGCTCTACGAACCTGTCGTGCTCGTGGAGATCGAAGCCACCGCGGTTCTCGAGGGATGAGCGTCGTAGATCAGGCCGCGCAGATCCCGAAGACGGGGAATCCGTCGTCACCCGCAGTGGACCGGAACGCGACCCGCACCCGGGCCTCGGCGCAGTCGGGGAACGATCCTTCGATCTTCGAGTAGAGCCATGGCCCGTCGTCGAGTTCGACGATCGCGAGGGTGACCACGCTGTCGTCCTGCGCGCCGTCGTCGAGCGGTTCGACGACCTTCCAGGACACGATCGAGCCGGTGCCGGAGCAGCGGGCGGACTCGAGGTTCGCGCCGCCGCAGGAGGAGCAGCACGCTGTCTCCGGAGCGTGAAGCGTCGTGCAGCTTCCGCAGCGCAGGATCGTCATGCAGTTCTGCGTCGCGTGGGGCGCCATCGCAGTCCTTCCGTCAACGGAAAATGTCCGAGCCACGAAGCGGTCCGTCGTAGAGGGGGGCGGGACCCCGACGGGCCGATGACGTAGCTCCGATCATCGGCCCCCTATTCGAAGGTAGGTCGACTCGGGACCTTTTCCATCGGTACGCGAGCACACAGATCGTGGGGGTTCGCTGGTCGCAGCGCACAATGCCGGGTCGGTCGACAGGGGCTTTCGGGTCGTTCGGGCCACCGGATGTCACTTGGACAAGCGCCGAAAAAACCTCCCTACCTGCAGATCTTCCCTACTTCGGCGTGTTCCAGCTCGCACCGGCACCCAGTGCCACGCGCGGACACTGTGCGCGCAGCCCGAACCACTACCGAAACAGTGTGCAGCCGCACCGGTGAACCGAGGGACGTTCGTCCTTCACGTGGAAGACAGCGGCACCCGATTCGCCGGGTCGACTCGCCCGCAAGCTCGGTCACTCCAACGCCGCACACTGCGCGCTGTTGCCCGGCAACGCACTCGAAGCGCTGGCCGGCCTTGCAGGACGTCGCCAGGAGTCGGGGCGATCGGCCCGCCGACGCGGATATGTCGGGCATGCCGCCCACGCTCATCCAGGTCGGCTCGCACGAATTGTTCTTGTGGACGCGGAGTCGATGGCCGACCGTCTCGCCGACGCCGGTATGGCGTGCGATCTGCAGATCGGCGAGATCGGACGGTTCGTTCGCAGCACCGTGCCCGGCTCCCGCTGACGCGCAGTCAGCCGGACGCGGGCGGAATCTCCGAATTGGGTGCGAGCACGGCGGGGCCGAGCCAGTGGCACAGCGCCAGCGCGTTCTCGAGGTCGAGCCGACACTCGCGGACACTGTGCCCGATCTGCCCCTCCGCCTTGCTGATCCGGTAGGCGACCGAATTTCGGTGCAGATGCAGCCTTTCCGCTGTGGCGACGAAACTCCCTCCGCTGGAAAGGAACTCCCGCAGCGTGTGCCGCAGTTGCGCAGCAGCGGGATCGTCGGCGGCGAGGCGACCGAGCACATCCCCCACCCAGCCGCGGGCCCACTCGAGATTCGTGCACATCAACGCGACCGCGCCGACCTGGTCGATCGAGACGAGACGCGGACCCGGCAGCGCCGATGTCAGAGCCACCTCCCGCGCCTGCGCCGCCTGCCGATGGGTGCGGACGAAACCGTCGATCCCCTCCTGCGGTGCGCCGACGGCGACACCGACAGGTCGCTGCCATGCCGCGACGATCCCGGACAGTCCCCTCGGGTCGATGCGATCGACCGTGCCGAGCGGGATCCATGCCCAGGCGGTGTACTCGTCGAACTGCTCGAACAGCACCCGACCTCCCCGCCCGAGATGTTCGGCCAGAGTCGTCACCGCCTGCTCGAGACCGTTCCATTCGGTGCCGGACCGGTCCCCACCGACCACCTCGATATCGTCCGTCCAGACGATCACCCCGAGGTGGCGCTGGCCGAGCCGGTAGCCGAGGGTGCGCTCGACGTCCCCCACCTCGATCGGTCGTCCGGCCAGGATGTCCTGGATGCGGGCGGTCCGGGAAGCGTTGCGGTTGAGCAGCCAGGTGTCGCGCTCGGTCTCGTAGACCCCGAGCAGCTTCTGCGACACCCCGTCGATCCCGGCGGAGAGTTTCATCAGGATCTCCACGCCCGCCTGCATCACTGCCGCGGCGTCGTCGCTGAGTCCGGCCAGCACCTCGAGGCACCAGCGCATGATGCTGTCCTGCGCGAGCCGGTTGCTGCGGTCGACCACCGAGACGGGGAATCCCTGTCGGGCCAGCATGCGCACCAGCGAGTAGGACGCCGCCGGGATCTCGATCTCCTCGAGGTCGTCCCGCAGGAACCGGGTCATGGCTGCGACGCCTTCCTCCGCGGCCTGGGCGAGGGAGCGGCGGGTGTGGCGGTCGGTGGACATCGCCTCGATCTCGGCCGAGATCCGCTCGGTCATGTACTGCGTGATCTCGGCGTGCCGCGTCGTCGACAGGTCGGCGACCGCCTCGATCAAGGCACGCGTGGCAGGTCCGGGATCGCCCACGCTGTGGGTGTCCTGTCCGATCTCGTGAGGATTCATCGTGTCCGATTCCGGAGGCTACGGCGTCTGTCCGAGTGCACTGCCTTGCCGAGCGCACCGCCTCGACCGTAACGGCTCGGGACGGGCCGCCACCGCGGATCGGGGCGTCCCTCGGGCAACGATCATGCCGACACTCACGCCGGGTATTGTCCGGACCCGTCGGTTGCGCCGCCTAACCTGTCACGGTGAGTGAATCAGGCCGAGCGCGGTTCGGCGCGATGGAGGACGCCTTGGTGCGGGACGACCGCCTGCGCCTGTTCTCGTTCGCGACGGCCGAGAAAAGGGGGCACTACCTGTGGGTTCTGCGCGCATTCGATCACGCGCGCGGCAACTACTCGGTGCTGTTGCACGCCGGCGACGTCGAGAACGTCCTCACCCGGCTGCCCGGCGCGAGCGGCGACGACGTGCCCGATTCCTCCGAGATCCCAGCGCTGCTCGAGCAGCTGCACGCGTGGGGTGTGCTCGAACGCAGCTACGACGGATCCCGGGCAGCGACGCTCGCCGAGTACCGCAACCGGCACTACGTCTACCAGTTCGGGCAGGCGGGCTACCGGGTGTTCCGCGCCGTGGAGGACGTGTTGTCCTCCCGCGGGGAGGACGTCTCGCTGTCACGTCTGGCCCTTCCCGATCTGCTTGCCGATCTCAACGATCTCGCCGACGCGAACGCGGCCGGCGACGGCGAGCTGGTCTACCGGAAGTTGAGCCGCCTCGACGCGACGTTGTCGGACATGGCCGAGCGCGCCGCCCGTTTCTATCTCGTCCTCGGCGAGCTGGTGCGCACCACCGAGGTCACCCCGGAGACCTTCCTCGCGCACAAGGACGCGCTGCTCACCCATATGCGCGAGTTCAGCACCGACCTGGCCCGCTACGCCCCGAAGCTTTCCACGGCGCTCGACCGGGTACAGGCCACCGGGGTTCAGAAGCTCACCGCGGCCGCGGCCCGGCACGACGAGCGGGTGCTGCTCTCGTTCGAGGAACGCGAAGCGGACTGGGCGCAGCGCTGGTGGGGCGTCGAACACTGGTTCGTCGGTGTGGGCTCCGAACCGAGCGAATCCGAACGCCTGCGCGGCGCGACCATCAACGCGATCTCCGCGGTGCTCGGGCTGCTGCGCCGGCTCACCGAGCAGCGTCGCGGGGGTGTCAGCCGCGAGTCGCAGCTGCGGCATCTCGCGGGCTGGTTCGCTGCCGCGCCGTCCGAGGAGGCCGCGCACGCACTGTTCGATGCGGTGTTCGACCTGGGCCGGCCCCGACACTTCTCCGTCGCCCATCCCGATGCCGACATCGTGCCGGTCACCCGGTCGTGGTGGGAAGCGCCTCCCGTGGAGATCGCCCGCACCCTCGCCGAGACCGGCCGGCGCCCCGCAGCGGGAGCGCCGGGGCGGATCCAGCGCAACGACGCCGGAGTACGGCGGCTGCGCGAGGCGCAACTCGAGAAGCAGCGTCGCCGGGCCGAAGCGGCGCGTTCCCTCGCCGCCGGCAGGGTGCACGAACGGAAGCTCAGCGAACCGGAAGCAGAGGTGCTGTTGAGCCTGCTCGACGCCGCACTGTCGGCCCGCGTGCCCGTGAGCGGGCGGGTGCGCAGCGACGATGCGTCCTCTGGTACGCAGAACGGCGTCAAGCTCACCCTCCGACCGAGCGGCGAGTCGACGGTGGTGCACACCGCGCGCGGGCGCCTGTATCTCGACGGTCTGTCGGTGGAGGTGCGATGAGGGCGCGTTCGATTCCGTCCGTCGAGCTGGATTCGTATCAGCGCGCCGCGCGGCTGGTGCTCACCCACCACCTCGTCACCGCGACCTTTCCCGACCGGTCGGCGCTGGCGACGGTGCGCCGCTGGGCCACCGAGCTGCGGGAGGATCTGCTCGCCACCTTCGGATACCGGCTCGAGGTCACCGAGACCACCGCGCGGCTGTTCACCGTCGCCGATCGCCTCGACGCGGGGGCGGGCACGTCGACGCACACCGGCCGGCCGTTCGACCGGCGCCGCTATGCCTATCTCGCGTTGGCGATCGCAGCGCTCGGTCGCGGCGCGGGGCAGATCACGCTGTCCGAACTCGCCGAGCACGTCGCGTCCGAGGCGAGCCGGGTGGACGGTGTCGAGCTCGACACCGAACGAGCCGCCGATCGCGATGCCTTCGTCGATGCCGTGACCTGGCTCGGCGTGCGCGGGGCGATCACCCTCGCCGACGGTGATGCGGGCAGGTGGGCGAGCGATCCCGACAGTGGTGAGGCGCTCTACGACGTCGACCGCGCGGTCGTGCATGCCCTGTTCCGGCCACCGCGGGCGTTGCAGCACCTCGAATCGGTGCGCGGTCTGCTCGGCAATGCCGGTGCCCCGCAATCGGATACGGCGGAGGTACGGAGGCGGGTGCGACGCGCACTGGTGCAGCGTCCCGTGGTGTACGCCGACGATCTCGACGACGACGAAGCGCTGCAGTTGGCGTTGCCGCGCACCACCGACGCAGTAGAGTTGCTCACCGGCCTGGTGTGTGAGCGTCGCGCCGAAGGCGTTGCGCTGGTGGATACCTCGGGACGACTGTCAGATGTACGGTTCCCGAACACGGGGACGGTCGCGCAGGTCGCGCTGTTGCTGGCCGGGGAGATGTGCGATCGCGTCCTCGATCCCGACGCCCCTGCCCCACCCCGGATACCCGTACCTGCACAGACACAGGACGCTCTCCTCGCGGCCGTCGATTCCGCGATCCCGAGGTCGACGGTGTTCACCCCGCTCGCGGCGTCCGACACCCCGATCCCCGACGAGCTGGAGCAGGACGACGCCGCTCGTGCCCCGCTCGAGCATCCCTTGCTCGAGGATTCGTGGCTGGCGGGCACGGTCGGGCGTCTCGTCGACATCTACGGCCGGACCTTCGCCGCGCAGTGGCAGGCCGACCCCGCGGGACTGGCCGAGGCCGCGGTGGACATGCTCGATCGGCTGCGGCTGGTGGCCCGGGCACCCGGCGGGGTGCTCGTCCTGCCCGCGATCGCGCGCTTCCGCGGCGTGACGGTCAGTGTGCGCGAACGTGATCCGGAGATCGACCTGTTCCCCGAGACCACCCCGCCGACAGTCCCCGCACCCGATACGAACCCGACGGAGATCTCATGAGCAGCGCCCGATTCCGCCCCACGCGTGCCGGGATCATCAACCTGTGGGACTACCGCGACCAGGAGTTCTCGTTCGCCGACGGACGACTGGTGCTGCGCGGACCGAACGGGTCGGGCAAGACGAAGGCGCTCGAGGTGCTGTTCCCGTTCGTGCTCGACGGCCGGATCGAACCGCGACGTCTGAACCCGTTCGCCGGCGAGGAGCGCACCATGCGCTCGAACCTGCTGTACCGGGGGCAGGACAGCGCCCACTCGTACGTGTGGATGGAGTTCTGCCGTGGCCGCGCCGACGACCCGGAGGCCGTCACCGTCGGCATCGGGATGCGCGCCACCCGCGGCAACGACAAGGTCACCCGGTGGCATTTCGTCGTCGACGGCCGTGTGGGAGTCGACTTCTCGCTGCTCGACGACGAGGACCGACCGCTCACCCGCAAACAACTGGTCGATCAGATCGGGGCCGACGCGATCGCCGATCGTCCCGTCGACTACCGGGCGGCGATCGACGCGCGCATGTTCGGTCTGGGCGCACAACGCTACGACCAGCTGATCAACCTGATCCTCACGCTGCGCCGCCCCCAGCTCGCCAAGAACCTCGACCCGAAGGGCCTGTCGCAGGCGCTGACCGACGGTCTTCGTCCCCTCGACGACGATCTCATCGTCGAGGCCGCCCGCTCGTTCTCCGCGATCGAGGAGGTCGAACGCACCCTCGAATCCCTCGCGGCCGCCGACGATGCGGCGCAGCAGTTCGTCAAGGTGTATTCGAAGTACATCCGACAGCAGGCCCGTACCGCCGTCGACAAGGCCGCCACCCGTCTCGGGGTGGTGGACACCGCGGTGCGGTCGCTGCGTGAGGCGGCCGAGGCCCGCACCGAGGCCGCCACCGCACGCACGGCCTCGGAGGAACAGCTCCTGGTGGCCGAACGTGACCACGAACAGGCACGCACCACCCTCGAGGCACTGCACCGCTCCAGCGCCTACGAGGGCAAACAGCAACTCGACGACCTCGCCTCGGCGGTGAAGAACCTCGAGCGCACCACCGCCGCGCAGGCCGAGCAGGCGAACCGCGCCCAGGCCGTCGTGGCCGACCGGCTCCGCGACCACGACAGTGCCCGCGACGCGCTCGAGACGGCGACGGCGGCACGTCGTCGCGCCGAGGACGGGCTGAGTGCGGCGGCCGAGGACGCCGGCATCACATGGACCGGTCTCGACGGCATCGAACGGACCGAGCAGCTCAGCGCGGCGATCGACGCGCTCGCCGAGGAACGCGACGCCGACGTGCGCGTGGTGCGCAGCGCACTGTCCCAGCTCGACGGTGCCGCCGCTGCGCGGTCGCGGGCCGAGGCTGCCGCGGTGCGTGCTCGCGCGCAACGCGACACCGCGTCGGCGGCGGTGGAGGCCGGCGAGACCATGGTCGAGCTGTCCCGCAGCGAGGTCGCCGCCGAGCTGGGCCGGTGGTGGTCCGATCGCGCCGAGACCTTCGCGGCTGTGGGCCTGTCCACCCCGGTCTTCGAGGCGCTCGACACCGCCTTCGGCACCGTCGGTCAGGACGATGCCCCGTCCCCGGCGGCGGTGTTCGCCGAGCACACCGGGCCCGTGCTCGACGACCTGCGGTTCCGGCGTCGCGTGTGCGGCGCGGAGATCGAATCGCTCGGCACCCGGATCGCCGAACTCGAGGCCGAACGCACCGCCGTCGCAGCCGAAAGTGACGACGCTCCCCCGACCTTCCCGGCCCGCACCGGCAACCGCGACGATCTCGTCGGCGCGCCGCTGTGGCAGCTCGTCCGCTTCCGCGACGACGCCTCGGCGCAGGACGCCGCCGGTATCGAAGCGGCCCTGCAGGGCGCGAACCTGCTCGACGGGTGGATCACCGACGGCGTCGGCGACCTGCCGGACATCGAGTCGGAGCAATTGTTGGTGCCGCTGGCACCCGGGCACCGGCCGAGCGGTCCCACGCTCGCCGATGTACTCGTTCCCGAAACCGACACGGCCGTCCCCGAGGAACGGGTCGCCGCGGTGCTGTCGTCGATCGCATGGGCCACCGATCCCGGCCCGGACGCGCGGGTGTCGGTCGATGCGCACGGTAGGTTCCGGCAGGGAGTGCAGCTCGGTCGCCACGTCAAGGAGCAGGCCGAGTTCATCGGAGCCACCGCCCGCGCCCGGCGGCGGCAGCGTCGCATCGTCGAACTCGAGACCACCATCGCCGAGTGCCGAGCCGACGTGGCGTCGCTGCGCGAGCAGGATCGCGAGATCGGCGACCGGCTCACCGCACTCGACGAGGCCGTGAAGTCGTTGCCGCGCACCGGATCCGTGCTCGCCGCGCTACGTAAGGTCACCGAATGCGCCGGCGCGCTGCGGACCGCATCCGAATCCGCATCCGCCGCCGACCGCGATCTGGACCAAGCGATCGCCGCGGTCGCCACCAAAGAACAGCACCTGCGGTCGACGGCCGGCCGGCACCGGGCACCGCTCACCGCGACGGAACTCGACAGTCTCGATGCGGCCGTGCGGCACTTCCGTTCGCAGGGCCAGGCCTTGCAGCGCGCGCTGCGCGAGCAGGTCACCTGCGGTGATCGCCTCCGCGACAACGACGTTCGCCTCGACGAGGCGCGGGTCTCCGCCGAGAATGCGGCCGAACTCGCGGCGGAGAACGCCGAGACGCTGGCCAACGAGCAGCAGAAGCTCGAGACGCTACGCGAGTCGATCGGGGCGAGCGCCGACCGAATCGATGCCCAGCTCGACGAGGCCCGGCGCCGAATCGAGGCGGCGAAGACCGCCGAGCGGACCGCACGTAAGGCCCACGAGTCGGCGCTCGAGCGGATCGGCAAGGCCGAGGCCGCCCACACGGGCGGCGAGCAGACACTGCGGTCGGCGCTCACCGAGGCCCGCGCCGACGCCGATGCTCTGGCTCCCTTCGCCCGCCGCGACCTGCTGACCCTGCTAGGCGTGGAGAGCGAGCACATGTGGCCGTCCAGCGCCGCCGCGTGGCTCGACGCCGATCAGCTGACCTATCGGATCCGGCAGTCCCCCGACGACACCGTCGACGTGCTGCCCACCGAGGTTGTCGCGTTGTTCCGGGCACTCGACGCCGCCACCGACTCGGTCACGGCCTCCGAGTCGACCCGCAAGTCCACCGCCTCTGCACTGACCTCCGCGCTGCAGGAGTTCGACGCCGAACTCGCCCGGGGTCGCGACTACCGCCTGCATTGGGACGCTGCCGACGGCATCACCGTCGTGCAGGTACAGGACGAACAGGGGTACACGTCCGTCGCGGCGTTCGCGCAGCGCATCGCGCGGGCGCGGCAGGAACAGGAAACCCTGCTCACCGACTCCGAACGGCGCATCCTCGAGGACGCGCTGCTCACCGGTCTCGCGCAGCAGATCCACGAACGCACCGTCGACGCCCGCGACCTCATCGCCCGGATGGGCACCGAGATGCGGCAACGGCACATGTCCTCGGGCAACACCATCGGGGTGCACTGGGTGCTCGCCGACCATCTCGACGAACCGGCCCGGGCAGTGTGCAAGCTCCTCGACCGTGACGCGTCGATGCTGGCTCCGGAGGATCTGGCGGGGATCCGCGCGCATTTCGCCGCGCGGATCCGCGCGGAGCGGGCCGCGCATCCGGAACGGTCGTACCCGGAGATCCTCGCCGCGACGCTGGATTACCGCCGGTGGCGGGTGTTCTCGTTCAGCCTCGTCGGCGCGGACGGCAGCGAGGACCGCCTCACCCCGGCCCGGCACTCGGCGTTGTCCGGTGGCGAACAGTCCGTCTCCCTGCACCTGCCGTTGTTCGCCGCGGCGCACGTGATGCTCGATTCCGCCGACCCGCATGCGCCGCGCCTGCTCGCCCTCGACGAGGCCTTCGCCGGTGTGGATGACACCGGCCGCAGCGAATTGCTCGGCCTGTCCGTGCAATTCGACCTCGACCTGTTCATGACCGGTTTCGACCTGTGGATCACTTATGCCGGTGTGCCTGGCTGTGCGCACTACGACCTGTCGCATTCGGTGGCCGAGCACACCGTCGCCACCACGCTGCTGGTGTGGTCCGGTGGCGAACTGCTCGCCGAGCACGACGGGTCGGATCTGGAGAGCGCGCTCGGATCCCCGCGCACCCGACGGATCACACGCCCGGTGGAAGGAGCCCTCGAGTTCGCATGATCATGACGACGGTCACTACGGCGTGTTCCTCCTCGATCGAGGCTCTCACCTGCGCCGCGGACCTACGATCCGGAAGATGACGAGGCTTCGGGTATCCAGACTCATCGTCGGCGCCGCGACCGCGGTCGGGCTGCTGCTGGGCACGAGCCCCGCGGCAGCGGCACCGGCACCGGCACCGGCACCGGGCGCGCGGGTGACCGCGTCGCCGGACGGTTTCGCGCTCGACGGTCGGGCCTGGTGGCCCACCGGGTTCAACGCCTACCAGCTCGCCACCGACTGGTCGGTGAACTGGGGATGCGGAGCGATGGTCGACCTCGACGCCTATTTCGGCGCACTGCCCCCGAATTCGCTCACCCGCTTCAATCTCTTCCAGGCGCTCGCCGTCAACCGGTTCACCGGGCAACTCGACTTCGGACCGATGGACGCGGTCTTCGCCGCGGCCGAAGCGCATGATCAGATGCTGCTGCCGGTCCTGGCACCACAAGACGGCGCATGCGAGGACGAGGTCTTCAAGGGACGGCAATGGTACGTCGACGGGTGGACCGAATTCACCCCGGGACACGAACAGGTGGTGATGAGCTACCGGGACTGGATGCACACCGCCGTCGCCCGCTACCGGAACTCACCATCCCTCGCAGCATGGGAACTGGTCGGCGAACCGGAGACGAGTTCATGCACCGACCCCGCGTGCCACTGGTGGACCCGGTCGTGCGAGCCCGGCGCCGCGCAGGTGCTGCGCGACTTCTTCGACACGGCCGGAGCCGAACTGCGCGCCGTCGACCCACGCACCCTGATCACCGCGGGTTACACCGGGGGCGGTCAGTGCGGCACCCAAGGTGACGAGTACCAGTTCGTCAGCGCCTCCCCCTTTGTCGATGCCGTGCAGTACCACGACTACGGCGCCGACGGCCTGCCGTTGCCCGGCGATCAGTGGAACGGTCTCGCCCGGCGGGTCGCGCAAGCCGCAGCCGTCGGAAAGCCGTTGCTCGTGGCGGAGATCGGTGAGCTCGCCGGGTCCTGCGGGTCGCTCGGTGACCGCGCCGACCACATCACCACAAAGATCGAGGGCCAACGCGCCGCCGGCACCGCAGGTGCACTGCTGTGGGCGTTCGTGCCCGACCCGAGGGAAGCCGACTGTACCTACGACATCGGATTCGACGACCCGTTGTGGGATGTGGTCGAGGACCTCGGATCCGTCGAACCCTCCACTCTCCCGAACGCGCAGTTCTCTCCGTAAGAGCAGTCCTCACACATCGACGGTGAATCCGAGATCCACATCGCACGCGGCCTGCCCGGCGCGGATCCCCCAGCTCTCGGTCGGGATGTCGCGCACGATCACGGTCACGTGGTCGGCAGGAATCGCGAACGCGCCGAGCCGCTCGGTGATCTCGCGGTAGAGGCGCCGCTTGGCGTCGACGCTGCGCCCGGCGAAGCAGTCGACGATCACGAGGGTGTAGAGCTCGGGCGATGTCAGGGTCGGCGGCACCGCGAAGCGTTCGGGTTCGTGAACCACGAGCCGGATGTGCTTGTCGGCCTCCGGAATCCGGAAGGCGGCGACGAGCGCGTCGTGGACGGCGTCGATCATGCCGGTCTCGACCTCGTGGTCGTGGCGGGTGCGAACCTCGATGAGCGTGCTGGGCATCCGACACTTCTACCCGTCGGAGAACCCCTGTGCAACCTCGTGGGGCAGGTCGTCACCGATCCGCCGCGCCGGTCCCCAATCGGTCGCCGTCGCGGATCGGGAGCGCACGTAGTTCGGCAATGCGTTCATCAGCCGTGCCTGCCGTGCCTCGACCGCTCTGATCGAGTGTTCCGCGGCGGGCCAGTGCTGGGCGAGCAGTTCGTAGGCCACACGGCCGAAGAACATGCCGTCGATGCCGGCGAGGACGTCGGCCATGTGATCGTCGAGGTCGTCGTCCGCGACATCGGTGTGCGGGCACGAATGTCGTCCGACGATCGGCGGCCCCAGCAGGCATGCCGGCGATTCTCCGGTGTCGCCGCAGGTTGCCCACGCACACCCGGCCCACGAGCGCGGGATGCATCAGATGTCCGGGCGGATCCATCAGGCTGCTGACCCGAAGGAAACGGTCGACGACCACGGGATCGTTCTCGGCCGCGGCCAGGACCCGCGCCACGTACGCGTTGCCGAGTCGCGTCTGCACGCTGCGGGGTCCTTCGACTTCGGGTAGCGCGAGGTCGGAGCCGATCGCGAGCTGCCACGCAACACCGATCGGTTTCTTCGCGGCCCGGAAGAACCTGCGGGACAGGTCGTCCTCGTCGAGGGGTTCGGCGGTCCGGAGCGCGGCCACCACGTGGTCGGGTGCGTACGCCTCCACGGCGAAGATCATGCCGCCCAGGCTCGGTGGCGGTTCGCGACCGGCCATCGCAGCGACCGTGAACAGCCACATATCGTTCTTGTAGCCGAACAGCGCCATGCCCGCCGGACGTCCCGGCACAACACCGATCAACACCATCTTCTCCATCGGTGTGCCCGGCGCGAGTCGTAGCAGCCGGCTGCGGTACACGACGTGGACGACGACGTGCTCTTCGACCGGTCGTCGGTAGCCGAGTTTCTCTAGACCCGCCGGGGTGCGGGCGCCCCGTCCCATCGCGTCGACCACCAGATCCGCCGTCATGATCCGAACACCGTCGCCGCTGCCCATCTGCACCCCGGTGCCCCGGCGGCGGTCGGGTGTCGTCGTCAGGTCGCCGACGTTGTGTCCGTCGAGGAGGGTGATGTTCGGGATGGCGCGGACGCGTCGCCGGACATGGTGTTCGAGCAGCGGCCGACTCGGCACGTAGGTGGCTCGACGGTCGCGGAAGCGACGGTTCTCTGCACCGGACGGGAGGACGTCGCGGTCGACGACCGTCACCGCGTCGTAGACTCTGCCGGCGCACGGGCCGCGAGCAGACCACCGACGCTCGCGCCCAGAACGATTGCATGGTCCCCGATCTTGTCCATCTCGTCATCTCCGTCGTCCGGTCGACTGTCGCACTCCGTGCCTGTACACGAAGTCTGTGGTGGCGATCGCCGAGGGTCGCGAGTAGCGCACTACTCGATTCGGAATCCGGTTGACCGGCCGCGGCGGCACTGCTTCGATCGGTGCCATGAGCGACCGCACGCGCCTGACCCGCAAACCCGAACGCGGCACCGACGATCCGGCGGTGCTGCACCGGCTTCTCGACGAGGCCCGCATCGCGCACGTGGGTTTCGTCCGCGAAGGATCGCCTGTGGTGCTGCCGATGGCGATGGGCCGCGACGGGGACCGGTTACTGCTGCACGGCTCGACCGGCGCCGGCATGTTTCTCGACGCGCGGTCCGGGATCGAGGTGTCGGTCGCGGTGACGCATCTCGACGGGCTCGTCTTCGCCCGGTCGGCCTTCGACCACAGCATGAACTACCGCAGTGCGGTGTTGTTCGGTGTGGCCACACCGGTCGCGCCGGGCGAGAAGGAACACGCATTGAAGGTGGTGACGGAGCATCTGATTCCCGGTCGGTGGGACGAGGTCCGGTCGCCGACACCGAAGGAACTGGCCGCCACCACGGTCCTGGAAGTGCCGCTCACCGAGGTGAGCGTAAAGGTCCGGGCGGCCGGACCGGGAGAGGACGCCGGGGACGGTGAAGACCACTCCGTGTGGGCGGGAGTGGTGCCGTTGCGGACCGTCGCCGACGATCCGATCCCGTCACCGATCACCGGGTCCTCGACCGCGTTGCCACGCTCCGTGCGCGCATTTCTGTGACATCGAACGGGCTGTCCGTTGTGACATCGAAGGGGCTTTCCGTCGTGTCCGCCCCCGAATCCGACATCGGTGATGAAAGGATGCCCGCGTCGAAGGAACAGATCGGAGTCGCCGCGAGTGCCATCAACGTCCGTGTCCGTGAAAGCCGCACGCAAGCGGCTCGGTGAGCTGGTCCGGGAGGTCAACGACGAGACCGTCGCCGTCGAGATCGTCGGCAAACGCGGCACGGGCGTCCTGATCTCCAAGGACCGCTATGCGGCGCTGCAGGAAGCAACCTTCCTGCTCCGCTCCCCCGAACTAATGGACAGCCTGCGCCGGGAGATGCAACGTTCGCTCGAGGCCGCCGCGTCGACGGGCCGGCGGCAGCCGCCGGCTGCTCGCCGGCGCGCGAAGAACAAGAAGAAGCGCAAGAAACGGCGTCGCGCCCGTTGACCGTCTCCATCCCGTACATCTGCACACCGCCGCCGAGCACTGCGGCCGGGCGGTGCAGATGCCGGAAGTCTCGCCGCGAGGCGGTGAAAGCGGTCGTCCAGCTCGCCGATCCCGCGGCCGCCTCCGACGCGAACTCGCCACCTGCAAGTACCCGACCGGAGTCGAGTCCGTGCGTAACCGGCCGCGCGATCCGACCCGCACCCGACTGGTCCAGAATCGACCGAGACCGGTGTTGTTCGCGAAATCCGTTGGGAACTCGCGAACAACACCGGTCTCGATTCGTCAGTATCGGGCGGTCAGGTGCCGCAGAAGGTCCGGAAGGACTCGGCGAACGAACGCGGTGCGGGCGAGACATATTCGTTCCACTCGGCACGCGCCTCGAAGGGATGTGTGACAACCTCGAGCAGCCTCGCGAACGGCTCGAGGTCGCCGCCGGTCGCTGCCTTCAGCGCGGCGTCGACCTGATGATTGCGCGGGATGTACAGCGGGTTGACGCGGTCCATCGCCTCCGCCCTCTCCCCTGCTGCCCGGTCGTCCCGCTCGGCCGCGGCGTGCCAGCGTTCGAGCCACGGCGCCGAGCGCTCACGCGGCACGAGTCCGTCGAGGGGTGCCGGATTGCCGCGCAGTTCGTCGGCGAGGGCACGGAAGGTCACCGTCCAGTCGGCGCGGTGCTCTTCCAGCAGCGTCAACAGATCGTCGACCAGTTCCTGATCGAGAGAGTCCTCCGGGAGACCGAGTTTGGCGGCCAGACCGGACCGGTAGTGACGCTCGTAGCGGGTGTCGAAACTGTCCAGAACAGCGGTGACCGCGGCGATCGCCGCATCCGGAGTCGAATCGACGAGTCTGAGCAGGGTTTCGGCGAAACGCGCCAGATTCCATTTCAGGACGGCGGGCTGGTTGCCGAACGCATAGCGCCCGCTGTGGTCGATGGAACTGAACACCGCCGCCGGATCGAAGGCGTCGACGAAGGCGCACGGACCGTAGTCGATGGTCTGCCCCGAGATGGTGGTGTTATCGGTGTTCATCACCCCGTGGACGAAACCGACGAGCATCCACTGCGCCACCAGCGACGCCTGTGCCTCGACCACGGCGGTGAACAGGCCGAGGTAGCGGTTGTTCTCACCGGTCTCCGGCAGGTCGAGCAGATCCGGATAGTGCCTGGCGATCGCGTGGTCGGCGAGCGCGCGCACGACCTCGCCCTGCCGCGCCGCGAACTCGAAGGTCCCCACCCGCAGGTGGCTGGCCGCGACACGGGCCAGCACCGCGCCGGGCTCGGCGCCCTCGCGGTGGACCGGCCGACCGGTCGCCACGACCGACAAGGAACGGGTGGTCGGAATGCCGAGGGCGTGCATGGCCTCGCTCACCAGATACTCGCGCAGCATCGGCCCGACGACCGCGAAGCCGTCCCCACCCCGGGAGAACGGAGTGGGCCCCGAACCCTTGAGATGGAGATCGACGCGGTCACCGTCCGCGTCGACGAGTTCACCGAGCAACAACGCCCGACCGTCGCCGAGCAGCGGAGCGTATCCGCCGAATTGATGTCCGGCATAGGCCATCGCGACCGGCTTGGCACCCGCCGGCACCTCCGCGCCGGCCAGGACGGCGACGCCGTCGGCGCTGCGCAGCGACGCCACGTCCAGTCCCAGCGACACCGCGAGGTTCTCGTTGAGCGCGAGCAGTTCCGGGTCGGGGGCCTCGGCGCCCTGCCACGGCACCGATAATCCGCTCAATTCGTCGGCGAAGGAACTGCCGAGACCGGATATCGTGGTGTTCGTGCCGACGGGGAAATCCGGAATCGCAGTCATCCTTCGAGGGTAACCGTGTGAGACCGACGCACGCTGCGGGCGAGGGAAACGCCGGTGGGGCCCGGTCACCGGCGGCGCATCATTCCGTCCCGGACCGGGTATCCGCCCCCGTGCACACCGACCCGGACGATCCTCGCCGTCCCATCCGGCGGATCCAGGTCCGCGACGTCGCCGAGCACCTCCGCGATGTCCTGCGATCCGGACCAGCGGACCGGCACGACCATGTGATCACCGGCATCAGCGACGATTCCCGGACGGTGCGCCCCGGCGATCTGTACGTAGCGCTACCCGGACACCACGCCCACGGCCTGGACTTCGAGGCCGAAGCCGCTACCCACGGTGCGGTCGCGGTGCTCAGCGACCGGCCGTCGCGCCTGCTGCCCGCCTTCGTGGTCGATCGACCGCGCGACGTGGTCGGCCCGTTGGCGTCGTGGATCCTCGGGCACCCCTCTCACGACTTGCAGGTCCACGGCATCACCGGCACCAACGGCAAGACGAGCGCGACCTATCTCCTCGACACCGCACTCGCGGCCACCGGCGTGGTGACCGGCATGATCGGCGGGGTCGTCGTGCGCGGTCCGGCCGGCACACGACCCGCGACCCGCACCACCCCCGAGGCCGCGGTCGTGCACCGCACGCTTGCCGAGTTCCGTGACCAGGGCGTGCAGGCGGTGACGCTCGAGGTGTCCTCGCACGGCATCAGTCAGGGCCGCGTCGACGGCGTGCGGTTCCGTACCGTCGCCTTCACCAATCTCGGGCCCGACCACCTCGACTTCCACCACACGATGGAGCAGTACTTCGCCGCCAAGGCGGCACTGTTCACCGCCGACCGCACGCAGACGGCCGTGGTGAACATCGACGACGAGTACGGGCGACGTCTGGCGGCCTCCGTCGACGTGCCGCTGTGGACGCACTCGACCTGCGATGCCCGCGCCGACGTGTACGCGGACTCGATCCGGTGCGATCTCCACGGCACCTGCTTCACCGTGCACACGCCGGCCGGGAGTGCGCCGGTGCGACTGTCGCTGCTCGGGCCGCACCAGGTGGCCAATGCGCTGACGGCGCTCACCTCGGTGGCCGCCGTCGACGGCGACGTCCTGCAGGCCGCGGCGGGTCTGGAGACCCTCGCGGGTGTGCCCGGCCGGCTCGAACGCGTCGACGCCGGTGAGGGTGTTCTCGCGCTCGTGGACTACATGCACAACACGTCCGGGCAACGCGAACTGTTGCCCTTCCTCCGGTCGCTCGCCCCCGAGCGGCGACTGGTCCTCGTGATCAGCGCGACCGGAGAACGTGACCCCGGCAAGCGATTTCCGCTCGGGCACACCGCCGCGACTTACGCCGACGTGGTGGTCGTGACCGACGACAGTCCCCTCTCGGAGGACCCGCGTGTGCTCAGGGATGCGGTCGCCAAAGGTGCCTTCGCGGCGTGCAGTGCCCGCGTCGTCGTCGAGGCCGACCGACGTCGCGCGTTCGACATCGCCGTCGCCCACACCGGTCCCGGAGACGTCGTCGTCGTGGCCGGACGCGGATGCGAGCCACGCCTGGTCTCCGGGGACACGGTGCAGGTGTTCGACGACCGGGACGAACTGCGGCGCGCATTGCACCGCACGCACCGGAGGTCCACCTCGCGCGTGCCCCGCTGCTGAGGACTGCCGGGTTCCTAGGCCTGCAGGCCGGGTTGCCCGGACAGGATCGTGAACGACGCCGCCGTCGACACCGGCGCGTCCGGTTCGGTGACCGTGTCGAGCACCCGGAAGTCGGCGTGCACGGCGTCCGGGGTGATCGTGGTACGCACGTAACCGCGCCGGTCGTTGTGGAACTTCAGGTGCGGGTTCGCCGGCATGTGGTCGACCTGCGTCGCGCCGGTTCCGTTGCCGTTCGACGTGATCGACGTGCACACCAGTTCCGAACCCACTACCGGCGCGTCGGGATCGGTGAAGTCGACCTTGATGTCGTTGGCCCAGTGCCGGTGCACGTCACCGGTGAGCACGACGGCGTTGCGTACCGGCGAATCCACCCAGCCCTGCGTGATCCGACGACGTGACGCCGCGTACCCGTCCCAGCCGTCCATACTCACCTCGTCGCCCTCAGGGCTCGGGTCCTTGTCCTGTTCGGCGAAGAACACCTGCTGACCGAGGAAGTCCCACTGCGCGGTGGAGGTGCGGAAACCGTCGAGCAGCCACTGTTCCTGTTCGGTTCCGGTGAGTGTTCGTGCCTCGTCGTGACGTTCGGCGACGTTCTTCTTCCACCCGTCGCCGGCGGCCTGGTCGTCGCGGTACTGACGGGTGTCGAGCATGTGGAAGTTGGCGAGATTCCCCCACTGGATCCGCCGGAAGATCTTCATGTCGTGCCCCCGCGGTGTCGACGAGGGTCGCAGCGGCATGTTCTCGTAGTAGGCCTGGAAGGCGGCGGCGCGGCGGGCGAGGAAGTTCTCGGTGGTCTCGTTGCTCTGAGCGGCGTCGGTGTTCTCCGGAATCGTTCCGGCCCAGTTGTTGTCGACCTCGTGGTCGTCCCACACCACCAGCCACGGTGCGATCGCGTGCGCGGCCTGCAGATCGGCGTCGGCCTTGTACTGGGCGTGACGTTGCCGGTAGTTCGCCAGGGTGACCGTCTCGGGTCCGTCGAGCGAGCGGACGAGACCGGTGTCGCTGGTGTAACCGCCGCTGGTGTACTCGTACAGGTAATCCCCTAGGTGCAGAACGAGATCAGGGTTGTCCTCCGTCATGCGCCGGTAGGCGGTGAACCAGCCGTGTTCGTACTGCGCGCAGCTCGCGAACGCCATCGTCAGAGCCGCCGCGGTCTCGGTGGCCGACGGTGTCGTCAGCGCCCGCCCCACCGCACTCATGTGGTCGCCGGTACGGAACCGGTAGAAGTACTCCCGGCCCGGACGCGGCCCGAACAGTTCGACGTGCACGGAGTGGGCGCTGTCGGGGACGGCTCGTTCCTCACCGCGTGCGACGACACGGGTCATCTTCTCGTCCTCCGCGACCTCCCACTGCACGGTGACGGGACGGTTCGGCATGCCGCCGAGTCCGTCCTCGGCGAGCGGGTCGAGCGCGAGGCGGGTCCAGATCACGAATCCGTCCGGCACCGGGTCGCCCGAGGCAACACCCAGCAGGAAGGGGTCGCCCTTCACTCCCGGCGCGTCGGCGCGCGCGTATCCGGTGACACCGACGGAGGTGGCTGCGGTGACGACAGTGATTCCGAGTCCGGCCGAAAGGAACGATCTACGTGACAAAGGCATGGCCACGGAAGGTAGTGGCCGAATCTCCTTCGCACGGACTACGTTACCGAACGTAGGAAGAACACTCGGAAACATTTGGGGATACGCCGACAGGGGTCGGCAGCACCGCATCGAGGTCTACGATGAGGAGGGGCCTCGAACGGAGGAGACTGTCATGGTTTTTCCCGCACTCACCCACGTCGCCGTCACCGTCTCGGATCTGGCTGCAAGCACGGCCTGGTACTCGAACCTCTTCGACGCCACACCGGTCCTCGACGAGGACGACGAATCGGGCACCTTCCACCACGCGGTCTTCGCACTCGACGGTGGCACGTTGTTCGGCCTGCACACCCACCCCGGTACGCCGGCGCAGGCGACTTTCGACGAACGGAACACCGGGCTCGACCACATCGCATTCGGTTGCACGGCGAGCGATCTCGAGAAGTGGCGCGATCGGCTCGACACCCTCGGAATTCCGCATGGAGACATCAAGAACGCCTCGTACGGTTCCGGGTTGTCGTTCCGCGATCCCGACAACATCGCGCTCGAATTCTTCGCGACGCCGAGCTGATCCACCCTGCACGCCTGGTGGAGTCAGCGCAAACGCGTGCCGTACAACATCATCTCCACGGACGGTAGATCGACGTCGCCCATCGAATGGCGTCCCTCAGTTGCTGCTCGCTCATCTCGAACACTTCGTCGATTTCCGGCTCCACCGGCTCGCACGGACAGTAGCCGTTGGCAGGTCCGGCGTAAGTGGAAATGACTGCCCCATTGTCGACCACGAACACCTCCGGGTAGACCTCGCATGCGAGTCGCCGGTTCGCCAGGACCCGGTGGGTGACCTTGACTTCGTACACTTCTCTCGAGATCGGTCAGCGGCTCGTTACTTCGGCTGTGGCCATAGCCCTGCTTCTGCTTATCTATTCGCCGCTATCCGTTCGATGGATCCGCCGATGCCTCGCGACGATGTCTCGGGCATGCGGCTCGTCCCCGAGTCGCACCGCGAGGGTCTTCTCTGCCAGCCCGGGTGGAAGTGCTGCAGAGAACTTCAATCCGGCCACAGCATTCGGCGCGACATGCGGGACCGTCCACACAGGATCGGTCAGGGCCGCGCGCACGTCGGCCGGCGTGATACCCGGGAGCAATCGCAGCGACTTCTCATCGACTCGCTGGCGGGGATCCACCAGTGTCGGAAGGGACGCCTGTAGCGTGCGGTTCGCGGCCGTTCCTGCCCAGGTCCACCAGCGGCCGGACCCTTCCGACGGCATCATCAGCACAGACGCTTCCGCGTCGATGGTGTCCGCGTAACCCTGACGCAGTTCCGCGAGCACCTGGTCTGCGCGTCGGGTGAGGGTCACGCCTGTAGGCGTGACGCCGAGGAGCACTGCACGCATCCCCTGCGTGACGTCGAAACTCACTCCGCTACCGGTGCCGGACCACTTCGCCTTGCCGCCGCCGTCTACAGGTTCGACGAAGCACCGTCGTCGTTGCCAATCGACGTGGGTCACCAGCCATGAGCGACCACCGAGCAACAACACGCGGGGTCCGTCGACCTTTTCGACGAGCAGGTCGGTACCCACGGTGCCGACCTCATTGCGGCCGGCCAGCACCGTGAACTCGGGCGGCGCGCTGAAGACGGCGGTCAGGTCGGAAAAGTACCGACGTCCGAACCGGCGCTCAGCCTCGGGACCGATGTGCAGGAAGCTCTCGTCCCGCTCGAAGAACCCCTCCGAGCAGAGAAACGCCATGATCTCGTCGGCGTGCTCGTCGAAGATGGGCAGGGACCCCCACCAGTCCCGCCAACTTTTCGCCCCGAGCCGGCGTTCCTGCAGGCACAGCGCCAACATCTGCTGGGCGGCGATGTGCCGAGGGGACGGTGGCGCAACGATCGGCTCAACCCAGCCGCGCGACCAGCATTCGAGCATGCCCAAGGTGAGCAGCACCTGCCCGTCGTCGATGCCAAGGAACAAACAGTTGCGGACAGTACCCGGGCGGCGTCCTGTGCGGCCGAGACGTTGCAGGAACGACGCGACGGTACGAGGTGAACCGATCTGGATGACGCGGTCGAGGTCACCGACGTCGATACCTAATTCGAGGGTGGAGGTCGCGACGATCACCGTGTCCCGAGCATCGGCGAAGGCCGCTTCGGATCGACGCCGTTCGGCCGCTGAGAGCGACGAGTGCGACAGGAAGGTCGTGGTCCCCCGTTCCCGCAGGGCCGCGCCGAGTTCTTCGGCGCGGCGCCTCGAGTCGACGAACACCAAGCGCTTTTCACCCTGATGCAGGGCGGCGATGACTCTGGCGGCATTGTCGATGGACCCGACGTAGTCGACGGTGATCTCGGGTGAGGAAGCCGCAGCGCCCACCGCGGGGTCGACGACTCGGCGAGGACGGCCGGGTGTCCCTCCCTGCAACCACTGCAGCAGTTCGTCGGGGTTGCCGACCGTTGCGGACAGGCCGATGCGCTGCAGCGGGCGGGCGGCGATACGTGCGAGTCGTTCGAGCACGGCGAGGAGGTGCCAGCCCCGGTCGTCGCCGGCGAACGCGTGCACCTCGTCGACGACGACGGCCCGTAATCCGGCGAACAGCACGCGCGGGTCGACCTTGGTGGACACCAGCATCGCCTCGAGGGATTCCGGTGTGGTGAGCAGAATGTCGGGGCGTTCGCGCACGATCCTCTGGCGCGCGGACTGACCGACGTCCCCGTGCCACACGGCGGCAGTGCGCCCCAGCCACTGGGCGTAGCTGTGAAGACGTGGTTGGAGGTTGTTGAGCAGCGCCCGCAGCGGGCACACGTACAGCACCGAGGTGCCCTGCCAATCGTGTTCGGCCATCGCCGAGAGCAACGGAAAAGCTGCGGCTTCGGTCTTGCCACCTGCGGTGGGGGCGAGTACGAGTGCGTCGTCACCGGCAAGGATAGGTTCGACTGCTGCTGCCTGGGTCGGGCGAAGGCCGTTCCAACGCAGGGTGTTCGCGAGGTGGTATTGGACACCTGGATGGAGGAGCTCGAACGACTCGGTCGGCATCAGGTCTTCTTCTTCGGCACCACACGCTTGGTCGCGCGTCGCGGAGCGCCCACCCGCGCCTTGCCGATGACCCTCTCCGCTTGGTCGCGCCAGCGGGGCTCGTCCACCCCATCACGGTCGTCTGTGGTGAACAGGACACCGTTGGAACCACCCGCTTCGGAAATCCCCTGCGCTGCGTACCACGCCCGCTTCTTTTCCCAAGCAGCCGCGTACGCGGGGTTGTCGAGCATGCCCAAGTGCTCCCAGTACACGGTGCGGCCGTCGGCGGTCGTGATGGTGAAGTCCGGGACGCGAGTGCGACCGTCGCCGCCTACGAGGGGTTGCTCATATACCCATGATCCCGGCGCGATGTCTTCGAGGATTCCGGCGATGATCAGTTCGTTCTTGCTGCGCACCAGGACACCGGTCTTACTGACGTGCACGAGACCTGCGTCCAATCGGCCCAGATCAGGTCCGCTCGAGGTGCGCACGCTCACCGGGTCGGGTGGAAGGGTGAGGTCCGTCATCCGACGGCCGGTGTCGGAACCGCTTGCGCGGGTCAAGTCGAGAAGTTCGTCGATTGGTCCCTCATGGCAGAGCACCACCCGGTCGGTCTGGCGGGTCAACGCCGTATACAGCAACTCGCGGGATACTCGACGAGCCCCCGCGGGGAGCATTACCACAACCAGACCGAACTCGGAGCCCTGCGCCTTGTGAACGGTGAGCGCCCATGCAAGTTCGACCGGTGCGTCCGTCTCGGAGGAGCCCATCGTCGTAGTGAATCGCCGGCCGAGCTGACTGGAGTACTCAACCTGTGTCTTCCACGGCGGATTCTTCATTGCTTTGGTCTTGATCTGCCCGATGACGACGCCGATCTCGCCGTTCGCGAGATACCCCTTCGATTCGCCCTCGGTCTTGGACCAGAACCACGCCCGCGACCTGTTGCGAGTGTTGACAACCTTGTCGCCCAACACGATTCGTTCCGGTCCAAGCGGCTCGGGTACGCTTCGACTCTTTCCCCACATTTGCGCCTTGTGGAGTTCGAAGCCGCGGTGCGTCTCCTTCAAATGCCGGTTCAGCCGGACAGTGCCGTAGGTGTAGTTTCGGAACGGCGAGAGAATCTGCCAACTCTCGATGTGGGCGGCAGCATCGAAGTAGTTCACATACGGCTCGACAGTAGCCCCGTACGACGCTGCAAACGAACGGCCGTCATCGTCCGTGCGCACACCGAGCTCGTCGGCGAGGACATCATCGATCACCTGCTCCGGGGACCGCCCCTCCCACGCGACCGCACGTAGAGATGGCATCTTGTCACCGCGGCGGATTCGTTCCCAGACGTCGTCGAAACCCTCCGGAATTTCGTCACCGGCGAACCACTTGGCCAACATCAGATCGTCGCGAACGTGCCCCTGCTGGCGGCGCAGCACAGTCAACTCCGCCCATCCAGGCGCGACCGCCGGCCAGCGTCCGTCGTGTCCGCCACGCGCCGCGCGTTCGAGATCGACGAATGGTCTTCCTTCACCGATCGGAGGAAGCTGACGCGGATCGCCCACCAGGATAAGACGGTCCGGCGGCACGAGAGCATCCATCAGCGCCGCAAGCATCGTCTCGGTGAGCATCGACGCCTCATCCACCACGACCAGGCCGTACTTAGCGCGGTTACCCGGATCACCCGTCACGCGGTACCGTCCGGTGTTCCCGTCATACCTATCGGTGCGGGCGAGGAACTGAGCCACGGTGACAGCATCGTGGTCGGCCTTCTTCGCTAGTTGCACGCGGGCTTTGCCGGTGGGTGCAACGAGCAGCACGCCTCGGTTTGCAACCGTCGGATGATGGATCAGGGCCTTGACGAGCGTCGTTTTGCCTGTGCCGGCGGGCCCATTGAGTACGGTAAAGCGCTCGGCGTACATCTCCCGTAGGGCCGCCGTCTTCTCGGTTCGGGCACGTCGTTCGAGTTCGATATCGCCCGGGTCGTGCTTGTCCAATGGGCCCAGCATGGCGTCGAGTGCCGTGTCGAGACCGCTCGGCACCACGTGGCGTGGCTGGGCGCGCAGCATGTCGGACATTTCTCGGATCGTCTCGCGCACCAACACGAGGGTGCGCAACTTGTAGGCGGCGCTGCCGTCTGCAAGGCGCGTTCCGGCGATCACCGGCCAGACTTCGTTGGGATCGTCATCGAAATTCTCGGGTTCGAGATCGTGGCCCTCGAGCACCTGGCGGGTCAGCGGTAGGGGCCGAACGAGCGCGCGTCGCTCGATTCGATCGAGCATGTCGGGCAGCGACACCACGGTGTCCCCCTCCGCGGCGGCGGTAGCAAGTTCCGACGCGAGCAAAGCCTCCACGCGACGTCCGTCGATAGGGTCATCAAGCACGTCGGTGACAGGAAGAGGATGCCGGGACAGAAGTTCCGGTGATCCGAAACAGCCCCGGTCGACGGTGTCGAAATCGATGGGCTGATCGTCGTCCAGGCTGCATGTGACCAGATAGTAGGGATTCTCGAGCAACTCGTCCCGTGTGAGCTCTACGGACGTCTGCTTGTCGAGTACCGCTGCGACCTGGTCGTGCGTCAGGTCGAAGCGGACCAGCAACCGAAGCGCGTCGCGATCGAGTTGCTCAGTCTTCCGCCAGATCTTGCGGCGGGTGTCGGTGAACAGTGCGTTCACCGCCCCCTGTAGGCGCTTGCCGTCGAGACCCGCACACAACGTCGTCCACGGGTCCTCACCGTCCGGCGTGGCCGCTGCGATCAGCCTCGCACTGTAGGTGGGATGCTCGAACCCGAGGCGTCCGAGAACTGCGGGCAGGCCGGGTGCGACTCCCCGGCGGTGCCATGCTGCGTTCATCTGGGCGTCGAGCCAATCGAACGACGTAGCGGGTACCGCACAACCGAGTTCACGTGCAGCCTCCGCTGCCGTGCGCAGCGTCATCAGCGCCGCGACGGCGCTGTCCGGCGAGACGTGCTCGGTGACATACGAGAACTCGCGATCGGTCTCCGGGGCCGGAGCCAGCGCAACGGAAACATCCACGCCCTGCGCGGACAGATGCGCGAGTTCCTGCATCGGCAGGAGAATGCCACCGGATCCGTCAGGACGCAGGGTATGGCGAAGGGTTGTCTCCCACATGTGGTTCGGGAATGCGGTGGGCCCGGTAGTGGGCCACCGGTCGGGTAACCGCACGTCATCGACGAGAGCAGCGCCGACCAAGAGACGCCCGGTGTCTTCGAACGGTGAGTGCCGCAAATAGAAGAAGACCAGCGACTGATTCGGAGTGACATGACGGAAGAATGTCTCGATGAGTGCCTTCTGGTTGTCGCCGTGCAGAACCCAGGTCATCCTGTCCGGGTTCTTGAACCCGATCGCTTCGAATGCCTGTTGTTCGGATTCGTCGCTGTAGCCGTCGATGCGCTCCTCGGCAAGCAGTCCGCCGGTATTGACCCGCGCCATCCAGTAGTAGGGAGTCGCGTGCACCGACCAGGCAGGCAACGTCAGCGCCGCTTCGGAGACACCCGCGAGCGCTGTGGTCCATCCGTAGGGGTGCTTCTTGGGGATGTGCACGGTGTGGGGACTCAGGAAGGTGACGCGCTCTTCGACACAGGGCGGAAGGGTTCCGACGACCTCGTGGAACGGCAGACCGGCAGCGGACTGTTCGAGCTTGTCGTTGCGGTTCTCGCCGATGTTGTTGAGTAGGACGCAACTGGTGTTGCGTGCCGGATCGCTACAAACGGCCCCGTTCCATCCGGAATCGTGCCACGGCACGCGGACGGACAGGTGCTGCACAACATTCCCCATCATTCCCCCTCTACAACTGCAGGTCGATATCGTCCGCCGATACGACCTCACGTTCGGCCTCCGACAACTCGGATGCCCCGATCTTGATCTCGTAATCGGTGTACGGGTCGAATTCCGGGTGCAGTTCGATCACGTCGAGCACGTCGACGAGTTTGCGCAGGAACAGCCTGGGCGCAATCCCGACACGACCACCGAGACTCCCCGCGACCGCACCAGCAAACCGGCGAAGGAACTCGTCGTCCGCGGTCGACCGCACCCGCTCCCCCGCGTCGATGCCGGAGCAGAATAACTCGCGCACACGACCACCGAGCTCGACGAGTCGGTCGAGGTCGAAGCCTGTCAGGCGCAACTGTGGGGCGCGCGGATTGTCGAAGCGCGGATCCCGGGAGAAGTCGGTGTGCAGCCGATCCGCCAGAGGCGGGAGCAGCTGGATGCCTTGCCGACCTTCGAAGAACGCCGGTGTGCCGGTGATCAGCAGGTACAGACCCGGAAAGTGTCCATCGTGGATCTCGTCGATCAACTGACGCAGCGCATTGAGCGCTTTCGCGCGGGCGTCCGAGCGCACCCGCTGCAGCGTTTCCACCTCGTCGAGCACTAGGAGCAGACCGGCGTTGCCGGCGTCGGCCAACACTGCGAGCAGGCCGCGGAGGAAGCCGAGCGCGAGGAAATGGTCGAGGTCGCCTTTGATGCCGGCGCGGCGCTTGACCGATGCTGCGACATGCGGTTGGCCGCCGAGCCAGGCGACCAGCCCGTCGGCGCCGTCGTTGTCCCCTTCTGCCACCATCCGGCGGTAGGCCCGAATCGCCATGGGAAACACCGGTGCTCGCGCGGCGACGTCCGCGAGGCGACGTTCGAGGAGATCGTCGACGCTCACACCCTGCTGGGTGGCGTCGTCTTCGATGGTGAACAGCCACGCATCGAGGATCGGACGCAGCGCGGACGGCGGAATCGAGGCAGTGCGCAGGGATTCGATGCTGCGCCGGTACACGGTTTCGAGCTTGTGCAGTGGCGTGTCGATCTCGTTGATCTGCACTTCCGCGACGGCGAAACCGCGTTTGGTGGCGCGATCGGCGAGCCAGCGGGCGAAGAACGTCTTGCCGGAGCCGTAGTCGCCGCGCACGGCCTTGAACATCGCTCCCCCGCCGGCGACCACCTCGAGCTCGGCGTCGAGTTCGGATTCGAACCGACCGAGTCCGACGGCGAGCTGGTCGAGACCGTTCGCGGGGACGGTGCCGCGGCGCAGCGCGTCGAGGATTTCCCGTCGCCGCCGCGGCGACACCGCCGCGCTCACGATGCGATCCCGAACTGTTCGCGCAACGCTGCTTCGTCGAGTCCGACGACACCACTGTCGAGCAGCAATACCTCGTAGCCTTCGACGTCCAGAACCCGCTTGATCTGCAGCAACGCGCCTCCGACTCGGCTCGGGGCCAGTCCGAGGAGAGCCGCGGCATGGGCGGTGGTCAGTTCCCGCGCGGGTGCCGCAAGCAGTGCCGCCAGCAGCGCGCGGATCTGGTCGGGACGCACCACGATCCGGCCCGCCAGCCGGATCTGATCGGCAAAGACCGTGGTGGCGAGCACCTGATCGGCCGCATCCCCACCGGCGTCGGCAACGAGGGGTTCTTCGCTGTCGAAGAGGGTGGGTGCCGCCTGCTTCGCTGCCGGCGCGGGGCGCACCTGGGGGGCATCGACCTGGACGGGGCTGTGCCACCAGTGTGGCTCGACAGGGCCGAGTGCGGTGAGCGGGTCGGGACGCACTCCGGTGTGCAGGGCGAGCACCGGCACCACGACCTCCGCAGGGCTGGCTCCGCCGTGGTAGCCGGCGTTGACGGGTCCGTAACGGATGGTGTCGTCGACCGCGAGCACGACCGCGCCGCTGTCGGTGAGCACCCGCGGCCCCCGCACCACGATTTCGCCGTCCTCCACTCGGTCGAGGTCACCGTGTGCGCGCTGCCCGTACACGGTGACGCGGTTGCGTTTGACGGAGGTGCGGCGCTCGATGATGTGCCCGTGGTCGGAGGTGATGATCACCGCGCGACCTGCTCGCTGGGCGGCCTGCAGCAGTGGGCGCAGGTGGGTGACGGTGTCGATGCCCCAGTCGGTTCCACCGGGGTCGGTGTGGTGGAGGGTGTCGTCGACGAAGTTCAGCACCGTAGCCACCAGCGGGCGGCCGGTGGTGTCGGCGATGGCATTGGCGACGTCGGTGGCCAGATCCGCGCCGGCGGGCACGGTGTCGAGTGCCTTCTTGTGGAAGATCGGGTCGATGCGCCCCGGTGCCGCTTCCAACTTCGCGCCCCGCAGGAGCTCGAGGAATCCGGTGCGTTCGGCGGCGTCGTTTCCTTCCCGCAGGTCGCCGGACAACAGTGAACAGCGGCTCCGTTGCGTGAGGGTGGGCAGGACGGCAAGTGCGCCCGTTCGCCGGGAGGAGCCGAGGACACCTGCCTCCATCCAGCCGGTTTCTGCGGCGGCCGCGGCAAGTTCCGTTGCGGCCGCGACCGACAGCGCGTCGACCACGATCAGCAGCGTGGGTGTCGACTTGGACAGGGGCAGCACCACGGTGGGCAGCAACTGCTCGACGAGTACGCCGGTGGGGTGCGGCGTGTCGGCGAGGGCGGCTGCAAACCGACGATCGCAGTCGCGACGGCGCGCGATAACCAAAGCGATGACCTGGGTAATCGCTTCAGCGAGAGGCCGATGATCCGAACCACGGTGCGCGGTCACGAGGGCGGCGTCAACCCAGCCGTCGACATCGATGTACCGGCGGGTGAGCGTGTCGAGCCCACCTGCGGTGGGGGTGTCGACGGTGAGCCACCGTAGTAACCGCACGGCCGCTTCGGCAGCTCGGCAGGACGTGGAGGTGCGCGCCGACATGTGCTGCAGGACCTGCTGCCATGCCAGTTCAACGCCGTCGATGCCGCCCTGCTTCGGTCCGTGGGAAGCGTCGGCGGGCAGGGATACCTCGATGGCCGTCGCCAGCTCGTCGAGGCGAGCGGTGAGTCCCTGGGGAAGAAGTTCGGACCGCGCGGCGAGATGTTCGATGTTCAACTCACGCACGTGCACGGCTGCGGATTCGAGGACCGCCCGCCGTTCCCGTTCGACGAGAGTGCCGACGACGAGCCCGGCGGTGTCGTCGTGCCAGGCTTCGAGGTCCTCGATGTCGAGGCGACGGAGCCCGTACTCGCCGAGGAACAGTCCCCGCTCGAGGGTGCTGGCGGGGTCGGCGACCAGCCCGGCGAGAAGTCCGAGTGGCACCAACTCGGTGATCCGCTGGGATTGCAGCAGCGCCGCCACAGGCTTGCCGAGTCTTCCCGCTCGTTCGGCGAGCCACTCCGCGACGGCCTTCATCACCTCCGGGCCACCGTCTACGCGGAGGCGAGCGAGGTTGTCGGTCAGGTCGGAACGACGGCTCCATTCGAGGATCGCCAGGGTGTCGATCTCGGTGGCGGGATCGTCGGTGATCGCGAGAACACCGCGCGCGAGGGTGGACATCACGTGCGTGCGGGTGAGCACACCACCCGGCGCGGGGGTGATCGCGGCGGTGGGGATCGCCGCGAGCAATCCGAGCGCCAATGCCCGGTCGTTGGGTACGCGGTAGAGGGCGGGTTCGATGGTGGTGGCGGCGAATGTCGAGCGCAGCGCGTCCCACGGGTCGGGGCTGAGGAGCCGGCCGTCGATGAGGTGGGCCAGCACCCCGTCACCGAGGTCCTTGTCGTCCACGGGGGTGAGGATGACGAGCCACTGATCGTCGGCGCGGGATTCGAGGGCTTCCCACACCGCCAGGGTGGACGGGCACGGCACGACAGTCACCGGTGTTCCGTCGTGGTGAAAGGTGCCGCCGTCCCAAGCGGGCGCGGCGCGTATCCCGAGAACACCGCCCTTGTAACGCTTTTCGACGGCCTTCGCGAGCTTGGCGGTGATGATCGGGCGGGTGACGGCGAGGGTGTTCACTCCACCCACCAGCTCACATGCAGGCGTCTGCCGTGCTTCTTATGGGCGGCGCGCAGTCGTTTGGTGACGGACTCGATGTCGGCGATGTCGTCGAGGGTCACCTCGTCGGGGTCCGTAACGACCTCGTCATCAGAGGTGTCGTCGTCGACTTCGTCGCCAGCGTCGTCAACGGGATCGTCGTCGACGCGTTCGCTCACCACCCACTCGACCACGCGGGTCTCGGTGCGGTTGAGTTCGTCGGCCAGGGAGACGCCGGGGGTGGTGATCAGCTCCTCGAGCTTCTTCACGATCACCCGCGCAGATTCTCCGCGCTCACCGCCGGTTTCGGCACCGGCAAGCAATGCTCCGATCAGTCTCCACTGGAAGCCCCGCAGTGCTGCGGCGTCATGCGCGGCTTCGGTCCGCATCCGCCCGGCGGATTCCGCGGAGCCCGGCACAGGCGTGGTGGCGAGCAGGTCGATGAGCGCGACGTTGCCGCCGGTAGCGGCGAGTGCGTCGAGGTAAGCGACGAGCGACCGCGCGACACTGATGCGGTCGGTGTCGGTGACGTCCAGCTTCAGGGCGCGGTGGGCGTCGGCGAGCCGGTCGACGAGCTGCCGCAGGTCTGAGGTCTTCTCCCCCGCCCTGGCTCGCACCTGTTGTGCGAAGTCGGCGACGTTCGCGCCGGTGAGGAAGGTACGCGGGATGGTGTAGCCGAGCAGGTAAGTGGCGGTGGTACGGGCGGCGTCCCATGCTGCCTGCTCGGGTAGTTCCTCGGCGCGCAGTTCGATGCTTTCTCGCATCCGGCCGAGGGGCGGTGCCGGAACGGGCGCGCCCGCCTCGAACCAGGCGCGTTTCCGCAGCAACGCCCATGCAGCGACGATCAGGTCGCGGGCTTCGGGACGCAGACCCCATGCGGGGCTGACGGCGTCGATGCGATGTTGGAGTGCGCCGACGGTGACGCGGTCCGCTTCGGCGGCCGCGCGGTCGAGTTCACCGGCCCAGTAGGCGAAGGTGTCTTCCCCGAACAGGAAGTGGTCTTCGGTGGCCTTGCCCACCTTCAGCGGCGCGGCGATGCGCTGCGCAACCTTGCGTTCGGCGCCGGCGGTAGGTACCCGACCCTGACGATCCGCGACCGCCTCCTCGACGAAACCACGCACGATCTCGTAGTGGCGAGTGGTGACCTCGTCATCCGGGCTCGGGTACTGCGGATGATTCGGGTATAGCGCCCCGAATGCCTGGTCGACGACCTTGTCGAAGGCGTCCCGCAGGTTCAGCGCAGTGGGCAGTTTCGGGCTGAAGTCCTTGCTGAGCGAGACGAGGATCTCGGTGTGGCCGGGGTCGTCGACGAAGTATTTCGGGTCGGGCGCTTCGATACCGTAAGCCTGCTCGAGGAGTCGTTGGAAGGCGTTGAGCGTTCCCCGGTAGAGGTTTTCGAGGATGCCTCGGGCCTGCGCCCGGTCGGCGGGCGACAGGTGATCGGTGTTCTCCTGCCAGCGGTCTCCGGTGCCGCCGAACAGCCAGTCGAGCTTGACGAGCAGCGCGAGGTCTTGTCTGGCTTCGTCGGAGAAGAACTTCGGCAGCCACACGATGGTGTGCCGGTCGCCGCCCGCGAGGAGTCGGTCGATGCGGGCGATGTCGTCGGCCGCGGAGAACTCTCCCTCGTCGAAGGGGTAGTCGACGACGAGCCGCCACGTGCCGGGCCGGTTGTCGAAGTTCTGTTCGGGCACCGACGAGGCGTCGCGGACGTTGCCGAACACCACATCCACTTCGCGGCGGGAACCGCGCCAGATGACGGTGCGGGTGGCGCCGCCGGCGAGGTCGTCCTGTTTGGTGTCGACACCGAGCGCCTGGTGGACGAGGGTGCGGATGAGCACCTTGCGCTTGCCGGTGTTGTCTTCGCCGCGGATGCGTTCGAGGACGGAGTTGTAGTCGACGTTGGACAGCTGCACCCGGATGATCGGGTTGGTGCCCTCGGAGACGGTGATCTCGGGGACGTCTTTGGACCATTCGCGCACCACGCCGAGGACGACGCGGGCTTCGCCGCCCTTCATGCGGGTCTTGATGGAGCCGTGGTTGAGCGCGGCGAGCCGGGACGCGGTGATGTCGCGCAGCGCAGGGACCTTCGGGGCGATCGCAGACAGCAGCAGGGTCTTGGCGATACGGTCGTGGGCGCGGAACCCGGCGGGCACCGAATCGGGGTCGGTGTCGAGCTGCTCCTGGGTCACCTGATGGCGGGTGAGCAGCAGCGGCAGCAGCTTGTCGTGGTAGAGGGAGTCGGCCGCCTTGAACAGGGTGGACGCGACACCGTCGATGGGTTCATCGCCGTCGACGATGGGACCGAAGGCGTCGCCGACGGGGATGAGGTCGGCGGTGGTGAGAGTGTCGCGGCGTTCGACGAGCATGCGCTGCATCACCTTCAGCGCGGTGCGGTCGCGTTGCATCACCGAGGCGAGTTCGCGCAGCGTGGCCACCAGCGCCGGGGAGAACGGGTAGGTGAGCCGGAATTCCTGTTCGGAGGCGCCGCGATGCTCCTCGGTGGTGTTCATCGAATCGCGCAGCACGTCCCATACGTCGGGGCTGCGGGTGACGGAGCGGAACGCATCGTCGAGGGTTTGCTTGGCCTCGGCGTTCTTCGGTTGCAGCAGACGGATGTTGGCGACTTCGGCGAGGTTGTCGTTGCCGAGTTCGATGGTGCGGAATCGGCCCTGCTGGTATTGCAGGGCGCGGTCGGTGGCGTCCTGCTCGGCGCCGGAGGCACCCGCGTCGGCCAGCCACTTGCGCAGGTCCATCTGCCGGGAGATGAAGGAGACCAGCGGGATGGGGCGTGGGTTACCGGAACCTTCGACGAGTTTAGTGATCTTCTGCGATTCGCGGCTGAAGATCTCGTTGTTGCGCACGTAGAAGATCAGCCAGAGGATCAGTTCGTCGAGGAATAGCACCACGGCGTCGTAGCCGAGTTCTCTGGCGTGCTCGGAGATGACGCTCAGGCCGCGGTCGAGGTCGACGTATTCGGCTTGCTCGAGGAACGACGTGAAGTAGTTGCGCACCAGTGCGGAGACGAGTTCCTTGCGCTCCTCGCTCTCCGCGGGGGCGACGAGTCCGGCCCGGTACCGCTCGAGGGTCCAACTGTCGGACACCAGTCCGCCCCACGCGTCGTCGCCGTCCGCGCTGTCGCCGCCGAGTCCGGAGAGGAACCGCTCATCACCCATCTTTTCGCGCAGGTGCTCGGCGTCGGCGAGGAGGGTGTCGGACACGTGCAGAGCGGGCAGCGGCGCTTCGGGGTGGAGGCGGCGGATCTGGTCGACGTAGCCGCGGAAGATCGCTTCTTCCATCGACTTGGTGCCGAGGAAGTGGTAGGTGAGGCTGAGGATCTTCTTGCCGGCGATGTTGGCGTCGTAGCGGTCGGTGAGATCGCGGAATCGTTCGGTGCGCAGGGCTGGGTGATTGCAGAGGAGGGCGTAGAGCAGCGCCATGAAGTGCGATTTACCGGAGCCGAACGCCCCGGCGAGGTAGGCGCCGCGGGAGGTGTTCTTGGTGATCGCGTCGGAGATGAGAGAGATCGCGGCCGCGAAGTTGTCTTTGAGCGAGTCGGTGAGCACGTAGGAGTCGACGGTGGCGCGGATGTGTGCGTCGTTGTCGGTGCTGTCGGTCAAGCGCAGCACGTAGTCGTCGGCGCCAACCCGTTCAGGAATGTCGATGACGTCCCGCAGCAGAATGCTCACGCTTACTCCGCCCCTCCTTCATGATTCTCGAGACAGCGGCCGTGGTGGAGATCGCTGTGAAGTTCATCCTGCCAAAGAACGGCGACGTTACCGGGCACCACCCACGCGCGCGGCGGATCGGTGACGCCGCCACATCCTCGACAGTGGGCGCGCGGCGGACCCGGATCCGGCGGCTCCCCAGTTCGCGCGACACGAACATGCGTTCGAGGTTGACGCTCCCCACCACACGTGGGACCATCCCAGCACCGGCCTAAATACAGGTCGACCCCGGCTGGTGCGGGAACACCGAACCGGGGTCTGGGCACACGACAGATAGGACTGTCATGCACCGTAGGGTGGAGTCTATCCACACGCCCCCAGGGCGCAATTCTCATGGTTCGGCATTCGACGCCGACCTCCTCATTCTCACCCCGCCTGGGTTCTCACTGACGTCCTGACCTAGCGAGCCTCTCGACCTTTCCGGTCGAGGGGCTCGAGGTGTTTCGCTGCGACGTGTGCGCGGGCCGTTCCGGTAGCCGCGGCATGTCGGGCACTCGTCGCTCATCTCCCGAGGTCCGACGTCAGCGCTTCGACGCTGCGCGCAGGGGTGCCATTCCCCTGCGTGAAACCGACTGGGCGCCAGTATCCTTCGTCTCCATTCTGGCGGTGGAGCACCCGATCGTGAGGGTCGACACGAACGACCGGGTCCAGCACAAGCCGCACGTCACTTCCGACGTGGGGCCAGAAGTGCTGGCCGAGATGGTCTATCGGGGCATGGTGACCGGGCAGCGTTGGGGAAGGGGCCGAAGGCAATACAGGGACCCGTAGGGTCTCCGATCGGTTGGGCGCAGCCGCCTGCAGGGCGTCCATATACATTCACCTCTCGACAACAACGAGAGCCCGCAGGCAAGACCCGACCCGGTCGTCCACCCAAAGCGAGCTTGTATCGATCACGTACGCCCCACACGTTGCACACCGTCGTAAAGCCAGTATCCGGCCCGACAAGCCGTTGCGATCTCGCGGTGTGCGTCCGCTTGGCATTGTTGGCGAACTGATCCGCCGCCGTACTAGCGGTCCCCCCATAACCGCGCCGGATCACTCCTCCCGTCTCGGAACCCTATCGCTGCCGCCGAGATGAGTGCCTCCTGCAGAGGTTTTGATTGATTGCCGGAACCATGTGAAATACTCGCGCGCATGGCACGAAAGCCGAGATGGTGGCATGTCCTCCAAGACTCGAAGAATGAAGTCCGTTTGGCGGTTGACCTCTATAACCGATCCGGCGTAGAACGACAGCTAGAAGCGTTCATCGTGCACATGTCGATGGGATGGCTCAAGCTCCTCCAGGCACACTTCGAGCAAGCCGCCAAGGATATCTACATCCGAAACAATCGCGGGCACCGTGTGCGGCATGATGACGGCGGATTCAAACATCGCAGTCTGCGTGACCTTAGCAATGAGTTCTTTGACCCCAACGACCCGCGAAAGGCGAATCTGGAGTTCTTTACTGGGCTACGAAACCAAATCGAGCATCGATACGAGCGCGACATTGCAGCTCTCATCGCTGGCCGCACACAAGCGTACCTTCTGAACTACGAGCAGACGGTGGTCGAATTATTCGGTGAGGATGAAGGTCTCGCCGACGAGCTCCGGTTTCCGCTGTTTCTCTCGTCGATCACCGGTGACGCCGTCGCCTCCATCAAGAAGGTGCGTGAGCGCGTGCCGAGGGGTGTAGTCGAGTGGGTTCAGGATTTCGATACAGCCATTGAGGCGGGGATCGCCGAAGACCAGCGGTACGACTTCAAGGTCTACCTCATTCCCCATACTGGAACGAAGACAGAAGCCGATGCTGCCATGACCTTCGTCCGGTACGACGAGCTTACCGACGACGAGCGCGCGGTAGTCGAAAGGGTTCAGACCGTCATCCGAGACAGAAAGGTTCCTGTCAGTGGGGCGGACGAGTATCTACCCGGACAGGTCGTTGAGCAGGTTGACGCTCAGATTGACAGACCTTTCACGCTGCACATGCACACACAGGCGTGGCGATACTTCGGGGTTCGGCTTCCAAACGGCGAAGACCCTTACAAGACGAAGTCGCAATTTTGCTACATGAATGAGCTGGTAGGGAAGCACGTTTATACGCCCGCATGGGTGAAGTACCTTGTACGCAAGCTGTCCGATAATGACGTGTATGACGCAGTCGCGAGTTGGAAACCGGACAGTCAGGTTTAGGCATCATCTGCCGCTGTTGGGCATTGGTGAGGACGCATAGGAAGCTGGGTGCCGGTGTTCACGCCTGCTGATAAACCTACTACGCCGTCTTAATGGTGCGACGACCACGGGTTGGTGCTGCGGGCCGCCAAACAGCGAGATCCTCGGCAGTGGTACCGACGTCGGCGCTGTGAGCGCGCAAAGCCTCCTCAATAGTGGCCGCGACGGACTCGCCGTACTCCGGGTCGATCTCGCCGTGCCACTGCCGCACCCACGGCAGGAGTTCGGCCATGCCGGCCAGCATCGGAGTCAGCTTCTCGGGACTCGCCTGGTCCCAGCCGTCGGTAACGATGCGTTCATCTACGAGGCCGGCGAGTGCGAGGGCCTGCTCGGCATGATCCCAACCCGCCCAGCCGAGCAGCACCGTCGGGTCGGTGTCGCGGTTCGCGTTCGGGTAGGAGATGAACCGTTCCTTGGGCACATCGAGTTTGCCGCGCCGCGACCAGTACGAAGTCTTCAGGAAATCGGCGGGCTTGTACTTCGGCGGCACCGGGATCGGACCGTCGAGCTTCTCCCCTGCGTCTTCACGACGCTGCAGGTCCCACGTGTGCTCCCACGCTTCTCGTTTGATGAGACCGGACGGCTTGTACCGCAGCGCCGCTAGATAGGGAACACCCTCTTCATCGAGGAGCTTGACCAGTGCCGACGAGGTGGACACCTCATTGCTGCCGGCCCACAACCGCAGTACCTGACGGAAGTCGTCGTCGCGGTCGAGTCGGTCGGCGAGTTGTGCGACGCTGCGCGGTGTTGGGTGGTCACCTTCGAACCACAGGTCGCGGTTCTCGACGCGATCCAGCAGCCAGTCGCGCAGCGCTTCGGTGACGCGCTTGTCCCACGGCTCAATCGCCCATCGTCGCTTGTGCTCCGGCTTCTCCAATAGCCGGATGCTCGGATTCGAGGCGATCACATCAAGGCGTCGCTGCACGAGGTCGCGGTATTCGGCGGGCAGGTGCGACGGGATTTCGGTGATTGGTGTGGATCTGTGCCGTTCGAACCACGCGGTGTGCTCACCGGATTCGACGGCACGCGCGAGAGCAATCTCGAACCCGCGCTCCCCCAGCGCGATTCCGGGCAGTTCACCGGAGTAGGTGAGGTCCTCGTCGATGAGGCCATATAGCTGGTAGCACTCCCAATCGAGTTCCTCCTGGTGCGCGATCATCAGCGCGCGAATCCGCTCGGACTCGGTGCGCGCCCGTTCTAACACTTCGGCGGTAGGTACGCCGTTCGCGGCGACAGCGGTCGGGGTATGGGCGGCGAGTTCCTGCGCCAAAGCGTCAAGACTCCGAGCGCGCTCCAACGGGTAAGAATTCGGGAGGGGGAAGTCCTTCAGCGTGGTTCCGTTGAACTGGAACCGGTCCGACCACGCAGTCGTACTGATTCGGGCCCCTTCAGTGCCGACAGGATCCCCGCCCTTATTGAAACAGTTCTGTTTGAGCCAGAAGCACGCCACCGAGCTGTTCAGCACTCCGAGTAACCGCAGGTGATCGTCCTCGCTCGCCCCCTCCGGCAACTTGATCACCGGCGCGGTCCTGTTGAACACCTTCCCGTCGCGGTCCAGGACGAAATGGTTGTGCGTCGCGACTTCTGCGAAGGTGATGGAGGAAACAGACGTGCCTTTGTCCTCAGGTAGCTGATGCCACTCATACCAGGGACGTCCGTCCTTAAAATAGGTGCCGCCACCAAATGTCGCACGATTACCCATTTCAGTGCGGTACGGCCACAGGCGCTGCCCCATCAGCCTGTACGCGAGAAGTGGCTGCAACTCACGTGTCTTCGAGTACGGGAAGAAGGCGGCGAATCCTGGTTCGACGGCGAAGTCGCGAACCTCATCGCCCTGAACTAGTGGCGCGTAGCCAGAGTCGACGTAGCGATCGCTTGCAGCGAGCTCGCGTGGGAGGGTCAACGCGTCGTCAGCACCCATGACACCGAAAAAGCCAATGCGCTTCACGAGGTCGCCTAATCTACGTGAAGTCGCGCTGGCAACGGCTTCAAGAAGTTCGACAGCGCCGCCACCGGACAAACTCCACGGATGTACCCGCAGGAGGGCTCGATCAAGGTCCGCGACGCTGATCCAGCCATTATCGAACCTGGGGTCGTCGACGTGCTGGACAATCGCCGACCACACGATTCCCTTGGCGGGATCGTTCGGGCGCCCCGGCTCACCGCGAACCCCCAGTACTGCCCGCACCGTCTCCCCCACCGGTGTCCGGTTACGTCCTACAAGGATCACCGTTGGCGTGCCGTGCCCGGGGATATACGCACCAGATGTGTCGATGACCCTACGAAGATCACGGGTGCTCAGGAATTCCTCGATCAGTTTGGAACCGAACTCCCGCTTCATGAAGGAGTTGGAGGTGATCTGCCCGACCCATCCCGGTTTACCGTTCGAATCGCTCTTGGCGAGATCGAAGAACAGTTCCATGAATGGCACCGTCAACGCGTACTTCCGATGACACGTCGAGTAGAGGTCACGGTACGTCTGGTTGAGCGCCTTGTCCTTGACCGTGATGTACGGCGGATTACCCACCACCACATCGTGTTCTCGCTGGAGAATCGCTTTGAGCGCGACCGCGTTCTCCGTCGCGTACGCCATCTGCTCAGCACCGGTCGACCACAGGTCATCCGTGAGGGCCTGCTGCCGCGCACCCCACAGCAACGAGTCACCGGCCGCGAGGTTGAGTTCGATGTCGATAAGCTTTTCGATCGACTTGTCCCCACTCGCCCCTAATGCGGCGACCATCAACCGGAACCGCGCAATCGCTACCGCGAACGGGTTGATGTCCACGCCGAACACCGACGCCAGCGCCTTCTGTACCAGCACGCGACGGCCGAGTGCGGGCGCCTCGTTCTCCCACCGTTCCAGCAACCGATGGAACGCACCGAGCAGGAAGTGGCCGGACCCGCAGGTCGGGTCGATCACCGTAAAGCCTTCGAGTGGGCGCTCCTTCAGCGCCGGTGTCATCGTCTGATCGAGGATGAACTCCTCCACGAACTCCGGGGTCTGCAGCAGCGCATAGGTCTTCTTCGCGAACTCCGACAGATCCTGATAGACGTCACCCAGGAAGCGGGTGTCGACACCGGCGAAGCTCCACAGCGGGTCACCGGATGCGTCCTTGTCCCACCAGAATTCGAGAAGACTGCGCGCCGCGTCACCCGAGGGGGCCACCTGGTGCATCGGCGAGTAGCTGTCGACCAGCCCGCGGGTGGCTTCCATCTTCGCGAAATGCGCGACGATCGTTTCGAGCCACTCGCGGTCGGTGTGCTCCGGGAACTCGGTGAAATACGCGCGCCGCGCGTCGAGGGCCTGCTGGCGCGCATCCGCGTCCGGCCCGCCGATCCACGCCTTCGACACCAGTGCGTGGTCTTCGCAGTAGCGCGCGAACACCGTCAACAGCACCCACGCAACCGCAGCCTGCGTCACCCGTTCGTCGCGCCACGCCTGCCACGACGCGGCCGTCCGCTGGGCCTGCAGCGCGGCGGTGTACTCGGCTCGCCACCGCTGCTCCACCCCGGGCTGGCGGGTGTCAACATCCGCACCGTCGACGCGCGCACGCAGATCGTCCTCGAGGACGGTGACCTGCTTGCGCAGCGCCTTCACCAATTCGGTCGCGGAAAAGTCCGTCATCACACCTTCTCGCTCTCCACGATCCCGGTCTTCCAAACCGGATACACAACGAACTGTCCACCGGGTGAACCCAACTGGATCGGCTGACCATCCACCAACGCGCCTCGCTGCCCGCGCATCTGCGGCAACACCACCCATACCGGGCGGCGACGTGGTGCCGACAGGTCGGCCAGCCGGGCCAAGACATCGAGGTAGCCGTAGCGGGCCAGCGGCGACACCTCGGTGAGCACCAGCGACCTCGGCTGCGCGGCGTCGCCGAACACTCGCTCCTCGAGGCCGGCGCAGACGCCCGGCATCACCTGCTCGAGCACCGCGCGCAGACCCCGCGCATCCTTGCTTCCCGCCGCCGCAGCATCCGCGCTGCGCACGAGATCCCACGGCACACCCCGCTCGGACGAGAAGGTCCGCATCGCGTCGATGATCGCTCCGGTGACGTCGAGGACCTCACCCTGGTGCGTCTCGACGAGTTCCCGGGCGACGACCCGGTGGTCGCCGGGCCGATGCACGGGCACTCCGAACACCAGGAAGCCGTTCTCGGCCACGGAGCGCGCCACCAGTGAGTTCCGCGCCGTGCCACCCTCACCGGTCGCAGTGGACACGACGGGTCCGGCGGGCGGGCCGGTGTGCGTGGCGGTGCGGGTGTGCAGGGAGGTTTCGCTCGGCGGTGCGGCCTGCTCGTAGCGGTAGGCGGTGCCGTCCCAGGTGAGGCCGAGTCCGGCACGGTCGAGGTGTGCGTCGAGCGCAGGCCGGGCAGGGAGCCGGTCGAGCTCCGGGAAGCGTGCGGCGACCCGTGCCCGGATCTCCGTCGGCGACAACGCCTCGGTCTGGGCGAGTCCGGCAAGGGCGATGCGCAGCGCATCGGACGGGCCGAGGCTGCGGCTGTGCAGCTCACCACGACCGGAGACGGCGGCGAATCGGGAGATCGCTGCTGCCAAGCGCACCAGGCGCCCGTCCGGTGGCAGCGGCACCGGCACGTCCGGTCCGGCCGCGGCTGTGTAGGCGCGGGCGAACGCGCCGCGCAGCTCGCGTGCCGCGGTACCCATCGGAACCACCTGGGACATCGGGGTGGCGACGATGAGGTCGTCGGCGCGACGGCCCGCGGCTTCGGCTCCGGCGAGCAGAAGTTCGTCGTCGGCGACCAACGCGAGGCGCCCACCGTGACGGCGGCGCACCCACCGTCGGGTTCCCTCGGCGGTTTCGTGCTCGGTGAGGCGATCCAGAGCGAGACGCAACAGCCCGGCGGCAGCACGCTCCGCGAGACGCGGGGCCAGGGCGTCGGTGGTAGCGGCCGGAGCCTGGGGCAGCCGGGCGCGGATCTCGGCGGTGAGGGTGGAGATCGCTACTACCCCACCGGAATCGCGGAGGACCTGGTCGGCGACGTCGATGAGTTCGTCGAGCAACTCCCGAGTCGCCGGGTTCTCCGCCCAATCGGACTGCAGTTCCTTGAGAAGCTGGTTTCCTCGGGGACCACTCTTCTTCAACGCCGACGCCAGTTCGTTGCCGGACGCGAACGCATCGAGAGTGCCGGCGACACCGAGGAGCAGTTCCGCTGCGCTGCGGCGGGTACTGGCCCTACCGGTGCCCACCGCCGACACCAACAGGGCGACGGCGTCGTCGAGGCCAAGCAGGCCCTGCTGATCCTGGGGCTTTGCTGCGGATCGGCCGAGTTCTTTGACCCACGTGCGATGCCGGTCGCGGATCTCGGTGCGGGTGGCTTTTGCTTCCTTGGCGACCAGACGGTTGAGTCGGGTGGAATCGAGCACCAATAACTCGCCGACCGTGGTGACCTGCGCCGCGGCAAGAGCAGACACGGCCCGTGCGCTCAGCCCGGCGGCAGCAAGGGAGGTGCCGGCGACGACCTCGACCGCGCGAGTGGTCTTGTCTGCCTTCGCGGGAGCGGCATCGAGGTCGGTGAACACCCGGCGCCAGTCGCGGAGCATCTCCTCGGCCGTATCCGGGCGGGTCGCGACGTCGCGGGACAGCGCCGAGGTGAAGTAGGCGGTGAGACCTGCCGCGACGGGCGTCTCGAACATGGAGGGGTCGACGGTGACGTCGTCCTGCACGGTGGCCGGGTTCGCCTGTGAGTCCGGTCCGCACTGCGGGGCGCCGCCGGTCGCCATCTCGAACAGGACGACAGCAGCGCCGTAGCGTTCGGCGGCGGTGTCGTACTGGTTACGTCCACCGGTACCGAGAAACGGGTCGAGATAGGGCGGGGTTCCGGCGTCGGTGTGGCGCAGATCGACCCCGGCCATCGAGAAGTCGAATAAGCGAAGATGCGCGTCGGCTCGCGAGCTGGACTGGTGCACACCGAGGTTCGACGGCTTGAGGTCGCGGTGCACCACCCCGGCACGCTCGAGGGCAACGAGCGCCTGCAGCAGATCGGTACCCCAGCGTTCGAGCAGATCGATCGACAGCCGCCCGCCCTTGGCGGCCAGTTCCTCTGCGAGGGTGGTGCGTCCCGCGTAGTGCACGACGAGAGCCGCGCGGCCGCCGACGTTCTCCTCGGAGGCCAGTTGCACGATGCGAGGATCGTCGAGTTTGCCGAGCACCTGCGCCTCGGCGTGGAGGCGAGTGGCGGCCTCGTCGTCGCGGGCGACCTTGAGGACCCGCTCGTGGTCGCCCGCCTTGCGGTCCACGACAAGGATGCCGACGGCGGTCGACCCTGCTCCCAGGCGCCGCTTGTAGACGAAGCGGCCGTCGCCGAGTTCGTCGCCGGGTTTCGCGTCGAGCGGATCGGTTTCCCCCTCGGCGCGGAACAGATCCGAGCGCACCGCCTCGAGTCGCTCGAGGAAGTCGGCGACAGAAGAGATCCGTTCTGCGGGACGGGGGTCGGTGGCGTCGAGCACGAGTTGCCGCAGGATCGAGGGGACCTGCGGCAGCTCTACCGCCAGGTCGAGACCGCCGTCGCGGCGCAATCGGTCGAGCAGTTCGCCTCGTTCCGTTGCCGGTGACTGCCCGCCGGTGAGCAGGTAGAACGCGAGCGCACCGAGTCCGAAGACGTCCATCCGGGCCGGATCGGCGGGGTTCACGCCCTCGGGAGCGGTGAACAGCCGAGCCTGGTCGCTCAGGCTGCCGGCCATGAGGCTCAGCGGTCCCGCGGACAGGCGGGTGACTCCGGTTTCCGCGTTGGCGGGCAGCACACCCGCGGTGTCCCAGTCGGTCACCTGCGGTTGCGGGCCGGTCTTGCGGTCGCGGACCACGATCGCCCGGGGGTTGAGGGTGCGGTGCACCACGCGGTGCCGATGCGCGTAGTGGACGATCTCGGCGATCTCGGTGAGCGCTGCGAGTTGCCGCTCGAGCGTCATCTCTCCGTGGTGGTCCGCGAGCCACAGGTCCAGGCGGACGTCGCTCTCGGATGTCGGGAACACCAGGCCGATGCCGAGTTCCTTGTCCTTGACCACGTCGACGGGCACCTGCAGGCCGTCGTGCTTGAGCCGCGACAACAGCTTGTACTCGTGCTCCACACCGCGCGCCCGGGCGTGCTCCTCCGCGGACGTCGCCCCAGGCTTGGGCAGGTAGAAGCGGATGCGAGCGGCACGTTCCATGTCGACGTGATGGAAGGCGGGCCAATCCTGCCAGCCCTCACCGTCGCCGAGCGGCTGATCGTCGATCACCCAGGAACCGACCTCGCGCTGGCGGCGGGGTGCAAGTCCGATCGCAGCCATGAGATCGCGGATCAGCAGCGACTTCTCTTCGGACACCGGTTCGTGCTTCGAGGGTGCGAGGAGCCGTTCGCTGATCCCGGGGAGATAGCTGCGGTGTTCGTTGCCGTCGATGCCGTACAGATTGATCGCGGAGCTGGCGGGCAGCATGCACTTCAGGTCGGGGTGGTGCAGATACACCAGTTCCTGCACGTACGGGATCCACTTCTTGGCGGTCCTGTCGCCGGTTTTCTCGACGAGCCGATCCTTGAGAAGCGACGAGAAATACTGCGCCTTCTTGCGGGCAAGCAGCAGCGGTGAATCCTCGGACCGATAGTTTCCGCGGCTCCACACGTGGTCGTTGCCGCGCAGCGTCCCGCTGTAATACTTCAGCTCGATCAAGTACAGGGTGTCACGAGCAAGGACCAGCAGGTCCACCTCGTGCCAGCGGCCGCGGTTGTCGCGGAACTCGAAGTTCGACCACGCCCGGAACGGCGGGGCGTCGGGAAGGATCTCCTTGATCCGTTCGAGCCCTTCACGTTCATGGTCGAACGGGGAAGGGCTGACCTCGACCCACCGGTCACTGTGCACCGGGCTCCCCCTCTTCCATCCGATCGTTCACGTCCGTCACAACTTACCCGGACGGGTCATCCTGCTCAGGATCGGCAACACGGGCCCAGGCGTTACGGTCGGATTCGAGGGCGGTCGACGATAGGTGTAGTCGTCCCGGGCGCCGGACGATGCCGTGGCCGAGCCGGTGCCGTTCACCACGGCAATGGATCAGGTGAGTCCGATTCCCATGCTTCGGCATCCGGGACGCTTGCGGCGGTGACCGACCCGGATACAGCGCTGCGGCGACCAGCGGGTGCAGGCGGTCGAGGTCGAATCCCGCTGCGGCACAGGCGACACGCCAGTCACCTGCACGACGCCGGTCGGACGCGGCCTCGATCAGGACGGCGGCACGGCGAACTCGCGCACGCGACGTGGGGGCATAGACTGCTCACCCATGTCCGGCCATCCCGCATTCGCGCATCTCGTCCAGTCCTTGATCGCCGCGGTGGGCCGATCCACCTTCGACCGCGGCGTGCGCTACGCCGAGCAGGGCGCGGTCGTCGACTGCGGATTCGACGAGGACAATCTCGTCGGTCTCGGACGCATCTCCGGCACACGAATGTACGAGACTGTCGTTCAGCTCCACCCCGGACCGCGGGGACTCGAGTTCGAGTACGGCGAGTGTTCGTGCCCGGTCGGCTACGACTGCAAGCACACCGTGGCGCTTCTACTCACACTGCTCACCCCGCAGGAGGACATGCCTTCTCCCACTCCCTCGTGGGAGGCACCGTTCGAAGCGATGTTCGAGGACCACGACACCGGCAGCGGAACGCCGCTCGCACTGCAACTGGCGTTGACACAACGCGCCCACACTCCTGCACCGGCACTCACCGCACGGGTGCTGCGACCCGGCCGCACCGGGTGGGTGTCCGGCAACATCTCGTGGCAGAACCTGGCCTACACCTACGACGTGAACAAGCAGCATCAGCAGTTGCTGCTCGAATTCGCAGCGCTGGTACACGCCTCGACACGGAGTTACTACACTTCCGCCCAGACCACCCTCGATCTGTCGGCGGTGTCGCCGCGACTGTGGTCGCTGCTCGACGATGCCCACCGCCTCGGGATCGAGCTGCGCTACGCGAAGAAGAAGCACGGTGCGGTGCCGCCGCCAGGCACCGCCGATGTGCATGTCGACGTCGCAGATGTGGGTGACGGCCTGACCGTCACCCCAGCCCTGCACATCGGCGACGATTCGACCGGGACCGCCGTCGCGTTCATCGGCACCCCCGCCCACGGCGTCGTCTACCTCCCTTCAGGGGATCACGACGGCGGCGCGCCGGCAGATCTACCGTTCCGTCTCGCGCAGCTCCGCAACCCCGTTGCCGCCGGCATGCAGCAACTGCTGCAGAGCAGCGGTGCGCTCACCGTGCCGGCAGATCAGGTGCCGCGCTTCGCCACCACCTACTACCCGCGCCTGCAACGAGCAGCGACCGTCACCTCCGCCGACGGCTCGTTCACAGCCCCGAGCGTCAGCGGGCCGACGCTCGTGCTGCACGTGACGTTCCATCCTCAGCATCGCGCCGATCTGCACTGGCAGTTCGTCTACACAGTCGGTGACGGCGAGTACACGGCCGAGCTGTACGAACGTCTCGGCGACACCGTCCGCGACCGCGACGCAGAGGACGCACTGCTCGCCGAGATCTGGCCGGTCGTCGCTCCGTTCGGCCTCGACAACTCCGTCGATGGGCGCCTGCTCTCGCATCTCACCTTCGCAGCACTCGATACGGCACGCCTGGTGTCCGAGCTGCTGCCCCTACTGTCCGACCGCGACGACGTGCACGTGCGCGTCGACGGCACTCCCGCCGACTACCGTGACGTCGGCGACAGTCTGCGCATCGGACTGTCCACCGAGGCCACCGCCGACACCGACTGGTTCGACCTGAACATCACCATCGAGATCGAGGGTGAGACGATCCCGTTCTCCGAGGTGTTCACGGCGCTCAGTGAAGGCGCCTCGTATCTGATGCTGCCCGACGGTGCTTACCTGTCGCTGGACAAACCCGAATTGCAGCAGCTGCGCCGACTCGTCGACGAAGCCCGCGCGCTGCACGAAAACGACGATCCGGATCGATTGCAGCTGAGCCGATTCCAGGCCGGCATCTGGGAGGAATTGGCGGCACTCGGTGTCGTCGAGAAACAGGCCGCGGCCTGGAAGAAACAGGTGCAGGGACTTCTCGATGTGAAGGCGACAGCGAAGACCCGCGTACCGAAGGCATTACACGCAACACTGCGGCCGTACCAGCTCGACGGATTCCGGTGGTTGACGTTCCTGTGGACGCACGGACTCGGCGGAATCCTCGCCGACGACATGGGCCTCGGCAAGACCCTGCAGTCGCTTGCACTGATCTGCCACGCTCGCGCGAAGCGACCCGCGGATGCTCCGGTACTCATCGTCGCGCCGACCTCGGTGGTTCCGAACTGGGCCACCGAAGCCCGGCGGTTCGCACCGGACCTGAACGTCGTGGCGATCACCGAGACATCCGCCAAACGCGGTGTGTCGCTGGGTGATCTGCTCGACGGGATCGACGTCGTCGTCACGTCGTACACGCTGCTGCGCCTGGATATCGACGAGTACCTCGACCGGGACTGGTCGATGCTGCTGCTCGACGAAGCGCAGTTCGTCAAGAACCACCGGGCGAAGGCGTATCAGTGCGTGCGGCAGATCGAGGCACCGCTGAAGGTCGCGATCACCGGAACTCCGATGGAGAACAATCTGATGGAGTTGTGGTCGCTGCTGTCGATCACGGCGCCCGGCCTGTTCCCTCATCCGACGAAGTTTCAGGACTACTATCGCAAACCCATCGAAAGCGGCAGCCACCCCGAACTGCTGGTGCAGTTGCGGCAGCGCATCAAACCGCTGATGTTGCGTCGCACGAAGGAACAGGTCGCCACCGACCTGCCGGAGAAACAGGAGCAGGTGCTCGAGGTGGAGCTCGCACCGAAACACCGTGCCCTCTACGACCGGCAGTTGCAGCGGGAGAGGCAGAAGATTCTCGGGCTCGTCGACGACCTCGACAGCAACCGCTTCACGATCCTGCGGTCGCTGACCTTGCTGCGGCAGATGAGTCTCGATCCGGCGCTGGTCGACGACGCGCACGGCACAGTCGGCTCCGCGAAGATCGATGCGCTGCTCGAACAGCTCGACGACGTGATCGCCGGCGGGCACCGGGCCTTGGTGTTCAGCCAGTTCACCGGGTTCTTCGACCGGGTCCGGACACGGCTCGACGCTGCCGGAATCGACTACCTGTATCTGGACGGCAAGACCCGCAAACGCGGAAAAGTGCTCGAGGACTTCAAGTCCGGGGTGGCGCCGGTGTTTCTCATCAGCCTCAAGGCCGGCGGGTTCGGCCTGAATCTGGTGGAAGCGGACTACTGTTTCCTGCTCGACCCGTGGTGGAACCCCGCGACCGAAGCGCAGGCCGTCGACCGTACCCACCGCATCGGGCAGACCCGCAACGTCATGGTGTACCGGCTGATCGCCCGCGACACCATCGAAGCGAAGGTGCGGGCGCTGCAATTACGCAAGGCGGAGCTGTTCTCGTCCGTCGTCGACGACGGAGAGATGTTCTCGTCGGCATTGACCGCCGACGACATCCGCGCCCTGCTGGCGTAGCTACGGTGCGTGGTCCTGGTAATGCCTGCTACCACAACCACGCACCGACGCCTCAGCGCAGGTTCACACCAAGCAGCGCGTCGACCGCGTCGGCGAACAGACCCGGCGCCGATGCGTCGTCTCCCCCGCGCTCGACGGCGAAGGTCGCCCACCCGTCGAGGGCATCGAGGGCCTTCGGGGTGTCGAGGTCGTCGGCGAGGTGCTGGCGCAGGCGCGCGACCGTGTCCTCGGCGGAGGCGGCCGACGGCAGCGCCGCCGCCTGCTTCCACAAGGCCAGTCGCGCCTCGGCGGCGGCGAGGACCTCGGACGTCCACGGACGGTCGACGCGGTAGTGCCCCGACAACAGCCCGAGCCGGATGGCGGCGGGGTCGACGCCCTCACCGCGCAGCTTGGAGACGAACACCAGATTGCCGCGCGACTTCGACATCTTCTCGCCGTCGAGGCCGATCATGCCGGTGTGCACGTAGTGCCGAGCGAAACGCCGGTCGCCGGTAACGGCTTCGGCGTGCGCGGCGGAATACTCGTGGTGCGGGAAGATCAGGTCGCTGCCGCCACCCTGCACGTCGAAGCCGGAGCCGATGCGGTTGAGGGCGATGGCCGCGCACTCGATGTGCCAGCCGGGGCGTCCGGCACCGAAGGGCGACGGCCAGGCCGGTTCGCCGGGACGCTCCGCGCGCCACAGCAGGGCGTCGAGCGGGTCGCGCTTGCCGGGGCGCTCCGGGTCGCCGCCGCGCTCGGCGAAGAACCGCATCATCGTGTCGTGGTCGTAGCCGGACTCGTAACCGAACTGCTCGGTGGCGTCGGTCCGGAAGTAGACATCCGGGTACTCGGCGTCGTCGACGATGTAGGCGGCACCGGAAGCAACGAGCTTCTCGACGAGTTCGACGACCTCGTTCACCGATTCGACGGCACCGATGTAGTCGCGCGGCGGCAGCACGCGCAGCGCCTCCATGTCCTCGCGGAACAGGGCCGTCTCGCGCATACCGAGGACGACCCAGTCCTCACCGTCGCGCTCGGCGCGTTCGAACAGCGGATCGTCGACGTCGGTGACGTTCTGCACGTAGTGGACGTCGTGGCCGGCGTCGCGCCAGATGCGGTTGACCAGATCGAAGGTCAGGTAGGTGGCGGCGTGGCCGAGGTGCGTGGCGTCGTAGGGGGTGATGCCGCACACGTACATCGTCGCGGTGTCGCCCGAGGTGACCGGACGCACCGCTCGGTCCGCGGTGTCGAACAACCGCAACGGAGGCCCCTGACCGGGGACGGACGGGATCGCGACGTCGGACCAAGATTGCATGACTACGAGCCTAATGGAGTCGCGGGAGTGCTCCGCGCGGGCACCCGGGCGTGCGGCAGGCGAACGGCCGCGGCCTCAGAAGGCGGGCCAGGGAATACGCCGGTCGCCGCGCGGATGCGGCATCACGGGACGCTCGAGCAAGCGGGAGATCCTGCGTTGCAGGGCGCGCACCTCGATGGCGGTGATGTGCTCGCACAGCTCCTCGGCGAAGCCGCCGTCGAACCGCCGCAGCAGCTTGTCGAGGTCGGCGAGGAGGACCGGGTCGACCGGGTCGCCGCTCCACCCCCACAGCACGGTGCGCAGCTTGTCGTCCTGGTGCAGGCAGATGCCGTGATCGACGCCGTAGACGTGTCCGTCGAGACCTTCGAGGACGTGGCCTCCCTTGCGGTCGGCGTTGTTGAGGACGACGTCGAGCACCGCCATGCGCTGCAGGCGCGGATCGTCGGCGTGGACGAGCACCACCTCGGCGCCGTCCAGATCGCGGGCACGCAGGATCGGCAGCCACCCCTGCGCAACCGCACCGGCCGGGCACAGGTCCACCAAATCCAGGCGTTCCGTTCCGCCCTGCGCAGAGTCGACCGTGTCGATCCAGCGCTGCACCATGCCGGGACCGTACGGGCCGTCGCGCAGCACGGTGAGCGGGATGACGTCCCAGCCGAGTGCCTCGGAGATCAGGTACGAGGCGACCTCGCGTCCGGCGAGGGTGCCGTCGGGGAAGTCCCACAACGGCCGCTCCCCGCGGACGGGTTTGTAGACGCACCGCACCTCGGTGTCGCCGAGCTGCGCGTCGCACACGAGGGTCGCGTTGCTTGCGTGTGCGATCTGCCCGACGACGTCGAGGTCGCCATCGGTCAGCACACTCCGCACGTTCGGCACCATCACGCGGTCAGCTTTCTTCCTCGCCGAACCACGCGGCCGGATCGAATCCGGGGGTACGCAGGTAACCGTTGGTGCGGACGCAGATGTGCCCGTCGGCGCCGATCGGTTCGCCGCACAGCGGGCAGGGCGCGCGCCCGGCCGAGACGACGAGTTCGGAGCGAGCCGCGAACTCGCGGGCCTGCACCGGAGTGAGGAATACCCGCACCGCGTCGGGACCTTCCTCGGTGTCGTCGAGCACCACGGACTCGTCGAGTTCGGTGTCGGTGACCGCGAGCAGCTCCACCACCACCGATCCGGCGTCGGCGTCCCAGCCCAGACCCATGGTGCCGACCCGGAACTCGGCCTCGATCGGTGTCACCAACGGGCTGACGTCGACCTCGGGGTCGTCGGGGATCACGGTGCCGAAGCGGCGCTGTACCTCTTCGAGCAACAGCCCCATCCGGTCGGCCAGGATCTGCACCTGCTGCTTCTCCAGAAGCACGCTCACCACACGGGACTCGTGCACGGCCTGCAGGTAGAACACCCGGTCGCCCGGTTCACCGACAGTGCCGGCGATGAACCGATCAGGTGTTCGAAACACGTGTATCGCGCGGGCCATCACACCTCCTCGAGTCCCCACACTCTGCCATGACGGACACTGCCATTATCCGCGTGCCGTCTCCTGTCGGTGCCCCTGCGGTGGGTCGCCGGGTTCCTCGACCGCGCCGGGCACTTCGCCGCCGGGCACGGACTTGGGTTCGGACGGCCCGGCAAGCCCGGACAGGTCCGAACCGGTGTCGTTCACGCGCAGCACGAACGGCCGGGTGTCGGTGTAGCGGACGACGCTGAGCGACGCCGGCTCGGCGACGATCCGCTGGAAGCTGTCGAGATGCGTCGCGAGCGCGTCGGCGAGGATCGACTTGATGACGTCGCCGTGGCTGCACGCGATCCACACGACGTCCTTGCCGTGCGCCTCGCGCAGACGCCGGTCGTGTTCGCGGATCGCAGCGACCGCGCGGGACTGCACCTGCGCGAGTCCTTCACCGTCCGGGAAGACCGCTGCGGAGGCGTGCTGCTGCACGACCGCCCACTGCGGTTCCTTGACCAGTTCCTTAAGTTCGCGTCCGGTCCACTGCCCGTAGTCGACCTCGGCGAGTCGCTCATCGACGACCGGTTCGAGTCCACGATCGGTCGCCAGCGGCTGCACTGTCTGCCGGCACCGCAGCAGCGGCGACCGCACGATCTCGGTGATCTCGAGCCCGGCCAACCGGGTGACGAGATTCTTCGCCTGGACGTGGCCGACCTCGTCGAGTTCGACACCGAGGGAACGACCGGCCAACACGTGCGAGGTGTTCGCCGTCGACCGTCCGTGCCGCAGCAGGATGACCGTCATGCGCCCAGCCTAGAGGTACCGACTGTCGGCAGCCTCTCAGGTGGCGGAGACCACGCCGGTGGCGAGCAGTCCGAGCACGATCACGCCGAGGATCACGCGGTAGCCGACGAACCAGTACATCGAGTGGTTGACGACGAAGCGCAGCAACCAGGCGATCGCAGCGTAGCCGACCGCGAAGGCGATCACGGTCGCGACGAGCAGCTGCGCCCCCGAGGCATTGAGCCCCTCCCCGGCCGGTTCGAAGGCGTCCGGCAGGCTGAACAGACCGGAGGCGACGACGGCGGGGATGGCGAGCAGGAACGAGTATCGGGCGGCAGCCTCGCGGGTGAGCCCGAGGAACAGACCGGCGGAGATGGTGCCGCCGGAGCGGGACACGCCGGGGATCAGGGCCAGCGCCTGCGCCGAACCCATGATCAGCCCGTCCTTGAGGGTGAGCTGACTCACGTCGCGCCGCTGTTTGCCGAAGTACTCGGCAGCTGCGATGACGATCGAAAACACGATGAGCATGGTGGCAACGAGCCACAGATTGCGGGCGACGGTGCGGATGTCGTCCTTGAACAGCACGCCGAGGATGCCGATCGGGATGGTGCCGAGGATGACGTACCAGCCCATCTTGTAATCGTGGTCGGAGCGGTGCTCCTTGTGGAACAGGCCGCGGAACCAGGCCCGCAGGATCCGCCAGATGTCCCCGGCGAAGAACACCAGAACGGCGGCCTCGGTGCCCAGCTGGGTGACTGCCGTGAAGGACGCGCCGGCGTCCTCTCCGAAGAAGATCTCCGAGACGATCCGCAGGTGGCCGGACGAGGAGATCGGCAGGAACTCCGTGAGGCCCTGCACGATGCCGAGGACGATCGTCTGCAGCCAGGTCATCGATTCGCCGATCATGCGGCGACCCCCGGCACGAAGGCTGCGGTGGGGACGGATCGGTGGTCGCGGATGCAGGGAGCAGTTCTCACTCGGCGAAGGGTACGTGGAACCCGACCGGTCGGCGCGCCGGACGCTGCCGCGCGCCTGTTGCGCATTAGGGTGCAGTACCAGGGTCGTGGCCGAGCGCGGCGACGTCCCGTCGTGTCGGGAGGAAACGCGGACGGTTATGGAATACAGGACAGTCGGTGCGAGCGGCCTGCGGGTTTCACGGCTCGGCCTGGGCACCTTGACGTGGGGTCGTGGAACGGACGGCGACGAGGCCGCAGCCCAGTTGTCGGCCTTCGTCGATGTGGGCGGCACGCTCGTCGACACCTCCCCCGCCTACGGGGACGGGGTCGCGCAACGGATCCTCGCCGAACTGCTCGACGACGTGGTGCCCCGCGACCAGCTGGTGCTGTCGGGCAGCTCCGGCATCGACACCACCACACTCGGTTCCGGCCGCGTGGACTGCTCCCGCTCGGGCCTGCTCAACCAGCTCGACGCGACCCTGCGTGAACTCGGCACCGACCACCTCGACGTGTGGCAGGTTGCGACGTGGGATCCGCACACCCCCGTCGACGAGGTGATGGACGCCCTCGAGTTCGCCGTCACCAGCGGGCGCGTGCGATACGTCGGGGTGCGCGGCTATCTCGGCTGGCAGCTCGCGACCGCCGCGGCCGCGGCCGCGGCCCGGCGCCCGGCGCCGCTGATCAGCACGCAGGTCGAGTACTCCCTGCTCGCCCGCGGCGTCGAGGACGAGTTGATCCCCGCCGCGGCCCACCACGGCGTGGGTGTGTTCGCGGCCGTGCCGCTCGCCGGCGGTGTTCTCACCGGTAAGTACCGGTCGGGGGTGCCGGCGGATTCGCGCGGCGCCGACGATGTGCACACGGAGGAAGTGCGCCGTTATCTCACCGAATCCGCGGTGCGCGTGGTCGACGCGGTCGCCACGGCCGCCGACGGGCTGGGCACCTCCCCGCTGGCCGTCGCGCTGGCGTGGGTGCGCGACCGGCCGCACGTGGCCTCGACGCTCGTGGGTGCCCGGGATCTCGCGCAACTGACCGGAGTGCTGGTCGCGGAGGAGTTGGCGTTGCCGCCGGCGATCGCCGCGGCGCTCGACGACGTGAGCGCGTGATCTCCGCGACACCGCCCGCACCCTGCCCTTATCCGGAAGGTTAGGCTAGCCTGCCGAGTACATTCGATACAGGCAATGTGAGGGGAGGTCGGTCGATGGCCACGACCGAAGTCGTCGGATTCGCCGAACGGATCCGGCTCGAGACCCAGCAGGCGCACAGTGACACCGAGAACTCGGTGTTCGTCTCGGAACTGCTCGGCGGCAAGCTGTCGACCGAGGCCCACGCCGCGCTCATCGCGCAGACCTGGTTCGTCTACGACAGCCTCGAGCGGATCGGCCGCAGCTACGCCGACGACCCGATCGCCGGTCCCTTCCTCAGCGACGAACTGCTCCGCACCGCCGCGCTCGAAGCCGACCTCGACTTCCTCGTCGGCTCCGACTGGCGCGACCGCATCACGCCGCTGCCCGCAACGGTCGCCTACGTCGACCGGCTCGTGCAGGTCGCGGCGGTGTCCCCGGAAGCCTTCCTCGCGCATCACTATCTGCGTTATCTCGGCGACCTGTCCGGCGGCCAGATCATCCGCCGCATGCTCGAACGCGCCTACGGCTACGAGCGCGACGGGTTGCGCTTCTACATCTTCGGCGGGATCCCGAAGACCAAGCCGTTCAAGGACGCCTACCGCGCGAAGCTCGACGCCGCACCGCTCGACGGCGACCAGCAACAGACCGTCATCGACGAGGCGAACCTCGTGTACGGGCTCAACGGTGCCCTGTTCGCCGACCTCGCGCGCGATATCGACCGGTATCGGGTGCGTGCCTGACCGATGTTCCGTTCCCTCCTCCGCCTCCCGGTCGCGCTGATCGCAGTGCTGGGTGTCCTCCTCGTCGCCGCATGCAGCGCCCCCACCACCGACGGCACGACCGTCACCGACGTCGCGACCGGTCCGCGCACCGCCGTCGTCGATGCCGAACCCGAGCCGATCACCACCGACCCGGCACCCGCGCTGCCGGCCACGGTGCGCGGCGTGGACGGCGTCGAGACCACGATCACCGACATCTCCCGGATCGTGGTGGCCGACCGCTCCGGCACCCTGGCGCAGACCGTGTACGCCCTCGGACTCGGCGACAAGCTCGTCGGCCGCTCCACCGCGTCCTTCCCCGCGATCCAGGACGTCCCCAACGTCACCCCCGGCGGGCACGGTCTCAACGCCGAGGCGATCCTTGCGCTGAACCCGACCGTCGTGCTCACCGACACCTCCATCGGTCCACTGGCGGTGCAGGAACAGATCCGCGCGACCGGCGTGCCCGTGGTGTTCGTCGACCCGGAACGCTCCCTCGACACCGTCGCCGACGACATCGAGGCGGTCGCGGCCGCGCTCGGCGTCCCCGAGGCCGGTGCCGCGCTCGCGCAGCGCACGCTCGACGAGATCGCCGCGGCGAAGGACTCGATCCCCGCCGACCATCCCGAACCCACCGTCGCATTCCTCTATCTGCGCGGTTCGGCAATCAAGATGCTCGGCGGCCCCGGATCGGGGGCCGATGCGCTCGTCGCAGCCGCCGGTGGTCGCGACGCCGGCATCCTCGCCGGCCTGGACTCACAGTTCGTGCCCATCACCAGCGAGGCGATGATCGCCTCGGCGCCCGACATCATCCTGGTGATGACGCACAGCCTCGACTCGGTGGGCGGACCGGACGGGCTCGCGCAGCTCCCGGGCGTCGCGCAGACCCCGGCCGGGAAGACGGGCACCATCGTGGACATGGACGATTCGACCCTGCTCAGCTTCGGCCCACAGACCGGCAAGGTCCTGGCCGCCCTGGTGGAGGCGTTCTACCCGCCGGACCGGTCGTGATCACCGGATGTCCGTGAGCGAAGAAGTCACCGAGGCCACCGGCCTGCCCGAACGGGCACTGCGGAAGGCCGGACGGGGACGCACCACCGTCGTCCTCGTCGGTCTCGTCGTCACCCTGCTCGCCCTGGCCGTCGCGTCGGCGTGCCTCGGACAGGTGCCCACGAGCCCGGCCGAGGTGGTCGGCAGTCTGCTGCACCGCATCGGGCTGAACCTCGGCCCGATGCCCGCCCATCCCGCCGGGGAAGTGACCTTGTGGGAGGTGCGCTTCCCGCGCGTGGTGCTCGCGATGCTCGTCGGTGCCGCCCTCGGCTGTTCCGGGGCGCTGTTGCAGGGCATCTTCGCCAATCCCCTCGCCGAACCCGGCGTGATCGGTGTGTCCTCCGGCGCCGCCGTCGGCGCGTCCGCGGTGATCGTGCTCGGCGGCGCATTCACCACCGGCTGGGCGCTGGCCGGCGCCGCACTCGTCTCCGGTCTGATCACCACCGTGCTGGTCTACGCGCTGTCCCGATCGAACGGACGCACGGAAGTCGTCACGGTGATCCTCACCGGCGTCGCCGTCAACGCCGTCGCCGGCGGGCTCATCGCGTTCTTCACCTTCGTCGCCAGCCCCGCCGCCCGCGACCAGATCGTGTTCTGGCAGCTCGGCAGTCTCGGCGGAGCCACCTGGGACATCGTCGCGGTGGTCGCGCCGCTGACCCTGGCCGGTGTGCTCGTCGCGGTCCTGCTCGCCCCGAAACTCGACCTGCTGGCGCTCGGCGAGAGCGTCGCCCGGCATCTGGGTGTGGACGTCGAACGCGTCCGGCAGCTGTCGATCCTGGCGGTCGCCGTGCTGGTCAGCGGCGCCACCGCCTTCACCGGCATCATCATGTTCGTCGGCCTGGTCGTGCCGCACCTGATGCGCCTGGCTCTCGGCCCCGCCCACCGGGTGCTCGTCGTGGCGAGTGTGCTCGCCGGCGCGGTCGTCCTGCTCGCCGCCGACCTGGGGGCGCGCACCCTGGTCGAGAACGCCGACCTGCCGCTCGGCATGATCACCGCCCTCATCGGCGGCCCGGTCTTCTTCCTGATGCTGCGCCGCACCCGCGCGAAGCAGGGCGGATGGGCATGAGGCTGCTCCCCCGCTCCCTCGGAACCCCGGACGCGGCCGTCCCGGCCCGCTCGGCGCCCGGCACCGCGACGATGCGCGCGGTGGCTGTGCGACTGCGGCGCGGAGAGCGGGAGATCCTGCACGGCATCGACTTCGAGGTGCGCACCGGCGAGGTCGTCGCGCTCGTCGGCCCCAACGGAGCGGGTAAGTCCACCCTGCTCGCGGCGTTGTCCGGCGACCATCCGATCAGCGGTGGCACCGTCGAGGTCGAGGGCCGTCCCCTCGAACGGTGGTCGTCGATCGCGCTCGCTCGCCGTCGGGCGGTGCTGCCGCAGCAGCACACCGTCGGATTCCCGTTCACTGCCCGGCAGGTCGTGCGGATGGGACGGGCCGCGTGGGCGCGCACCCCGCGGCAGGACGACGACGATCGCATCGTCGCCGAGGCGTTCGGGACCTGCGACGTCGCCCATCTCGCCGACCGGCCGTTCCCCGCGCTGTCCGGCGGCGAACGCGCCCGGGTGGCGCTCGCACGGGTGCTGGCCCAGGACACCGAGACGCTGCTGCTCGACGAACCCACCGCGGCACTGGACCTCGGCCACCAGGAGGCGGTCATGCAAGTCGTGCGGGCCCGCGCCGACGACGGGCACGCCGTGGTCGTCGTGCTGCACGATCTCGGGTTGGCCGCCGCCTACGCCGACCGCGTCTGCGTGCTCGAACAGGGACGCATCGTCGCCGACGGCGCACCCGGCGACGTCCTCACCGAAGAGCTCCTCGGCCGCGTCTACCAGTACCCCGTGGCGATCGGCCGCCACCCCGAGACCGGCACCCCGCTCGTGTTGCCGCGACGTCCGAACCGCGACCGGTCCGCCTCGGCGCAGACCTGAGCAGCAGATCACATCCGGCCCGTCGGACGACCCACTGATTTCTTCCCCGCGACCGGCATCAGGAACACTGAAGGTCGGCGCGCCGGGCGCCGGAGCACGTCCGGCAGGTGCGAATCGAATCCGAGGACGAGGAGCAACGATGGGCAGAGCGGGGATCCGAGCGGTCACGATGGTGGGCGCGATCGCGATGGTCGTGCTGGCCGGCTGCTCGTCGGAGAGCACCCCGGACGTGCTACAGACCATCGAACCCGCCACTCCTGCGGCCGCCCCCGAGGTCGGCCCGTCCCCTGCCGGCGACGTCCGTCCGCTCGACCTGCAGGTCGATGCGCTGGTCGTCGAACCGTCCACGGGTACCTTCGCCGCGCTCGTCGACGACGGAGCACGGGTCGCGTTGTTCGACGACACGGCGTTCGACGGTCCCGGGACGGAACCGCGCCTGGTGGGCCTGCCGTCGTCCGCCGCCACCGTCGTGACCGGCCCCGAGGGCAGTGTGCTCGCGCCCGTGTCCGGGGCCGTGCTGCGCATCGACGTCGCCGACGGCACCATCACCGAGGTCCCGGTCGACGGCAATGCCACGTCGGCGGCCGTGCTGTCCGACGGCCGCTGGGCCGTGGGCACCGACAACGGCCGCGTGCTCGTCGTCGACCCCGAATCCGGCGAGGTGGCCACCACCGTCGGTGGCCTCGCCTCCGTCGACGCCCTCGCCGTCACCGGTGACGCCGTCGCGGCGCTCGACCGCCGGCAGACCTCCCTCACCGAGCTCGACCTCGCCGACGCCCATCTCGGGCCCGCGCTGCGTGCCGGCGAAGGTGCGACGCAGCTGACCACCGACCCCTTCGGACGCGTCGTGATCACCGACACCACCGGCGACGAACTGCTCGTCTACACCCTCGACGCGATCGTCCTGCGGCAGCGTTATCCCGTCGGGCCCGCCCCGTACGCTGTGACCTACGACGAGACGCGGGACCTGATCTGGGTGACTCTGACGGGCAGCAACGAGGTCGTGGGCTACGATCTTTCGACCGGGATCCCGCGAGAACGCCACCGCTTCGCAACGGTGCGGCAACCGAATTCGATCGCCGTCGATCCGGCCGATGCGGCACTGGTGATCGCGTCGGCAACCGGTGACGGACTGCAACGGATCCCGATCGAAGGACAGTGATGGCGAACGAGCGACTCGGCCGGTTGACCCGGATGCCTGTCGGTTGGGACACCAGCAACGACGAATACGAATACGTGCCGCTCAAGCTGCCCCGGGACGTGTCCCGGGTGAGCGCGTCGATGCGTCTGGCGATCTCCGCCGAATTCCACGGCTGGGAACTCACCCGGGTGCGCCTGTATCCGGACGGGAGCCGGCGGGTGCTGCTGCGCCGCCGCAAGACCGCCCATCACGTCCCCGAACCCACCGTTGGTTGATAACAGATCCCGGACCGTCGTGGACCGGGCTTGCAGGGAGTAGTTCGTGTACCGCTATCTTCTTCGGCTCATGTTCCTGTTGCCGCCGGAACGAGCCCACCACCTCGCCTTCCTCGCGATGCGCTGGTCGACTCGCTTCGGGCCGCTGCGCGCCCTGGTGGCGAAGGTGCTCGTCACCGACGACCCCATCCTCCGCAACACCGTCTTCGGCGTGCAGTTCCCCACGCCGGTGGGTCTGGCGGCCGGTTTCGACAAGGACGCGACCGGTGTCGACGTGTGGGGTCCGCTCGGATTCGGGTTCGCCGAGATCGGCACCGTCACCGCCCAGGCCCAGCCGGGCAATCCGCAGCCGCGACTGTTCCGCCTCCCCGAGGACCGGGCGATCGTGAACCGGATGGGCTTCAACAACCACGGTGCCGGGGAGGCCGCCAATCGGCTCCGGCAGCGCCGCCGCACCGTCCCCATCGGCGCGAACATCGGTAAGACGAAGGTCGTGCCGGCCGAGCAGGCCGCCGAGGACTACACCGAGAGCGCACGACTCCTCGGCCCGCTCGCCGACTTCGTGGTCGTCAACGTCTCCTCCCCCAACACCCCCGGCCTGCGGGATCTGCAGGCCGTCGAGTCGCTGCGCCCGATCCTGGTCGCGGTGCTGGACACCGTGACGGTGCCGGTGCTCGTGAAGATCGCCCCGGATCTGTCCGACGAGGACGTCGACGCGGTGGCCGACCTGGCACTCGAACTCGGGCTCGCCGGCATCGTCGCCACCAACACCACCATCCGCCGCGACGGATTGAACACCCCGCAGAGCCGCATCGAGGAGATCGGCGCGGGCGGCCTGTCGGGCGCCCCGGTCGCCGAGCGGTCCCTCGAGGTGCTGCGCCGGCTGCGCACGCGGGTCGGCGATCGCCTCACCCTGATCTCGGTGGGTGGCATCGAAACCACGGAGCAGGCGTTCGAGCGCATCCTCGCCGGCGCGTCGCTGGTCCAGGTTTACACCGGCTTCATCTACGGCGGTCCGTTCTGGGCGCGGCGCATCAACCGCGGTATCGCCCGCAAGCTGCGCGCGCACGGCTACCGCTCCATCGCCGACGCGGTGGGCGCCAGCACACGAGTGTGACCTGCAACGGACGGGGCCCGGGTCGTACTCGACCCGGGCCCCGTCCGTCACGACCTGTCAGCGCACCTCGTAGGTGCCGGTCAGCAGACCGCGGGCGATGGCGTGCCCGAAAACGTTGAAGCCGAGGAAGGCCGGGCTCGACTCGGGCGTGACACCCTCGAGCACCTCGACGTCGAGTGCGTGCACCGCGACGATGTAGCGGTGGTGGCCGTGTCCGGCCGGCGGAGCGGCACCGATGAACCCGTGGGCTCCGCCGTCGTGGCGCAGGGTCACGGCCTGCTCCGGAAGAGCATTCGAGTCGGCGCTACCCGCACCCGTCGGAAGTTCCGTGACCGAGGCCGGGATGTTCGCGACGGCCCAGTGCCAGAAACCCGACGCCGTGGGGGCGTCCGGATCGAACACCGTGACGACGAAGCTCTTCGTCTCGGCGGGGAAACCCGACCAGGACAGCTGCGGGGAGACGTCGCCGCCCCCGGGGATTCCGAACGCACCGCTGGCCTGCGGGAGTTTCCATTCCTCGCCCTCGGCGAAGTCCGCGCTGGTCACCTCGAAGATGGGCAGCTCGGGCAGGAACTTGTACGGGTCGTAATCGAAAGCCATTCCGGTCCTTTCGTGGCGGTTTCGTGTGTTCTAGGCGTGCATGAGGAAGTGTTCCATGACCCGGGTGCCGAAGCGCAGTGCCTCGACGGGGACACGCTCGTCGACACCGTGGAACAGCGCGGCGAAGTCCAGATCGGGCGGCAACTGCAGCGGCGCGAAACCGAAGCAGCGGATGCCGAGCTTGGCGAACGCCTTGGCGTCGGTGCCGGCCGAGAGCATGTACGGCACGGTCCGGCCGATCGGGTCGTGCGCGAGGATCGCCGCGTTCATCGCGTCGACGAGGTCGCCGTCGAAGGTGGTCTCGTACGGCTCGAGACCGGTGATCCACTCCCTGGTGACATTGGGCCCGATCAGCTCGTCGACAGTGCGTTCGAACTCGGCGAGCCGGCCCGGCAGGATACGGCAGTCGACGACGGCGTGCGCGGTGCGCGGGATGACGTTGGCCTTGTACCCGGCGTCGAGCATCGTGGGGTTCGCGGTGTCGCGCAGGGTCGCGCCCACGATGCGGGCGATCGACCCGAGCTTGGCGAGCGCCCCCTCGAGATCGGGCGAGGCCGGGTCGAAGTCCAGCCCGGTCTCCTCGCTCACGGCGGAGAGGAACTCGGCCACGGAATCGTTGACGACCAGAGGGAAGGTGTGGGATCCGAGCCGGGCCACCGCGCGGGAGAGGACGGTGACGGCGTTGTCCTCGTGCAGGAAGGAGCCGTGCCCGGCGACACCCGTGGCGGTCAGGCGCATCCAGCGCATGCCCTTCTCGGCCGTCTCGACCATGTACAGGCGACGTTCGGTGCCGTCGGGGCGCGGCACGGTCAGGGAGAACCCGCCGACCTCCCCCACGGCCTCGGTGACGCCCTCGAACAGCTCGGGCCGGTGCTCGACCAGCCACTGCGAACCGAACTTGCCTCCGGCCTCCTCGTCGGCGACGAACGCGAACACCAGATCGCGCGGGGGCACGATGTTCTCGACCTTGAAGTAGCGGGCGACGGCGATCATCATGCCGACCATGTCCTTCATGTCGACCGCGCCGCGTCCCCACACGTAACCGTTCTCGATGGCCCCGGAGAACGGGTGCACACTCCAGTCCGCGGCTTCGGCCGGCACGACGTCGAGGTGGCCGTGGAGCATGAGGGCACCGCGGCTCGGGTCGGAGCCGGGAAGCCGCGCGAAGACGTTGCCGCGGCCCGGCGCTCCGGATTCGACGTAGGTGGTCTCGTAGCCGACCTCCTCGAGCACGGAGGCCACCCATTCGGCGCACTCGCGTTCGCCGCGGGTGGTGGTGGGTTCGCCGGTGTTGGAGGTGTCGAACCGGATGAGGCGGGAGACGAGGTCGACGACCTCCTCCTCCGCCCGGGACGGCTGGTGGGCGCTCATGTCATTGGCCATGGCCGTATGTCTACCACCGCCCGTCCACCATCTCGACAGTTCGGATCACCGCAGGTGGAGGTGGCGATTTGGGACCGTGAGCGTGGTGGGTTACTCTTTCACAGCGCCCACGACGAGTGGGCGCGAGCACCAGGTCCGAGTGGCGGAATGGCAGACGCGCTAGCTTGAGGTGCTAGTGTCCTATTAACGGACGTGGGGGTTCAAGTCCCCCCTCGGACACTCTGAGTCGAGACAGACGACGAAGGCCCCGAACATCATGTTCGGGGCCTTCGTCGTTGTCGGGAGAAGATCGAGCGGGCGACAACCGATACCGCATTCGTCATCCGCTGCGGCAACGTGCTGTAGCGGATGACGAACAAGCGAGCGGATCCACGCGAGGCGCGTCGAGTACCGCGAGCGCGCCTGAAGTGCCGTTTTGGGGATCGGACGCCCCATGCGCTACTGTTTCTTCAGCGCCCGCGGGAGCGGGTTCTACCGACATGCCCCGTGTGGGCGTCGGTCCGAGTGGCGGAATGGCAGACGCGCTAGCTTGAGGTGCTAGTGTCCTATTAACGGACGTGGGGGTTCAAGTCCCCCCTCGGACACTCCGAAACCCGAAGGCCCCGAACCGATATCGGTTCGGGGCCTTCGGTCCGTCCGGGGTCGGCGCGAGCAGACCCTCAGTCCCGGCGGCCCTTGCGGAAGTACCGGATCGGGCCGAAGAAGTTCACCGCGATGGTCAGCGCCCAGCGCAGCTTGCTGCCGTTGATCTTGTCGGCCGGTCGCCTCGCCAGATCGGCCCAGGCCGCGACGGCGAGCGACAACTGCACCACCGCGAGCAGGACCACCAGCACCTGCTGGGGGCGGCTCAGTTCGGCGAACTTCTTCTTGGACAAGGGGGAGCTCGGGCTCATCGTTCCTCCGGTACCTGCACGGGAATTCGGACACGATCATCCTGCCCGATACGATCGGGCGTACAGCAGCACACGGAAAAAGGCAGATGAACCCCCACAGCGACACCACCGCCGAACCCGCCACCGACGGCTTCACCCGCATCGACCCCGACGATCTGGCCACCTGTCTGCGGGTGCTCGACCAGGCAGCGGGTCTCGACGCCGAACATCCCGACGCGATCGCCGTGCAGCGGGCCGTGGGGCACATGTTCAAGAAGTTCAAGCGGCTGCGCCGCAACGAGGCCCGCAAGCAGCGCGTCGACGCCGACCGTCAGGTGCTGTCCGCGACCGCCACCGCCTCCCCCACCCGCGTCGACGACGAGACCGCCGGACTCCCGCTGGCGTCGTCGACTCGCGGTGCAAGCGCGGGAACGCTGCTGCGTCCGCGGCACTGCTACATCTGCAAGGACAAGTACACCCGCGTCGACGCCTTCTATCACCAGTTGTGCCCGACGTGCGCCGAGGAGAACCACGCAAAACGCGACGCGCGCACCGATCTGCGGGGCCGTCGCGCCCTGCTCACCGGCGGTCGCGCCAAGATCGGCATGTACATCGCATTGCGGTTGCTGCGCGACGGCGCGCACACCACCGTCACCACCCGGTTCCCCAACGACGCGATCCGCCGCTTCACCGCGATGGAGGACAGCGGCGACTGGCTGCACCGGCTGCGCATCGTCGGCATCGACCTGCGTGATCCCGCCCAGGTGGTCGCCCTCGCCGACGATGTGGCCGCGCAGGGTCCGTTGGACATCCTCATCAACAATGCCGCGCAGACGGTGCGCCGCTCCCCCGGTGCCTACTCGGCGCTCGCCGAGGCGGAGGCCGATCCGCTGCCCGCCGGCCCTCGCCCCGAGGTCCTGACCTTCGGCAAGCCCTCGGACGCCCACCCGGCCGCCCTGGCCGGGTCGCTGCCGGCCGAGTTGTCGGCGCACTCGCTGACCTCGCTGGCACTGGTGGCCGGCTCGGCGACACCCGAGCGGGTAGCGGCCGGCGTCGCCGTCGACGCCGGCGGATTGCTGCCGGATCTCGTGCACACCAACAGCTGGGTCCAGACCGTCGGCGAGGTCGAGCCGCTGGAACTGCTCGAGGTGCAGCTGTGCAACTCGGTGGCGCCGTTCATCCTCGTCAACCGTCTGCGTCCGGCGCTCGCCGCGTCCCCGGCCCGCCGCAAGTACGTCGTGAACGTCTCCGCGATGGAAGGGCAGTTCGGGGGTCGCCGCTACAAGGGCGCCGGGCATCCGCACACCAACATGGCCAAGGCCGCGCTGAACATGCTCACCCGCACCAGCGCCGAGGAGATGCTCACCGACGGCATCCTCATGACCGCCGTCGACACCGGGTGGATCACCGACGAACGGCCGCACCACACCAAGATGCGGCTGGCCGAGGAGGGATTCCACGCCCCGCTCGATCTCGTCGACGGTGCCGCCCGTGTCTACGACCCGATCGTCCAGGGCGAGGCCGGCACGGACCTGTACGGATGCTTCCTCAAGGACTTCCGCCCGGCACCCTGGTGATCCGGACCCGGTGATTTGGGGAGACCGGTTCCACACCGTGGATCGTGGCCCACTCTCCGGGCCGCGGCGATAATGGATAACGTCCCCGCAGGCTCGCACGAGGAGAGTCATGACTGTCGCTGTCGTTCACGCCGATACCCCCGAAGGCCGGATCGCTCTGCAGGCCGCGGTGCGGGAGGCCGCCGACCGGCAGCAGTCGCTGGTGGTGCTCCACCCGCTTGACGAACCCGACGAGGTGGAAGGCGTGCGGGCACAGGTGAGCGAGGTGGCCGGTACCGACGGCTGGGAGTTGCTCTCGGCCGTCCACGACGGCGATCCGGTCGGCACGACCGTCGAACTGCTTGCGCGCAGCGGCGCCGAACGCGTGGTCATCGGCAGCCGCGGGCGCACCGCGACCGGCAAGTTCCTCGTCGAGCGGGCGGTGCAGCGGCTGATCACCGAGTCGTCGGTGCCGGTGCTCGTCATCAAGGCCGGCTGAGGCGCCGCCCGCCCTCCGGCAACCGCGTTCGTTCCGAGGCCGTTCGTTCTACCCTGGGCACATGGCGTTCCGGGTGGTCGCCGACCTCACGGCCTTCGTGCATCTGCTCTTCGTGCTCTACGTCGCGTTCGGTGGTTTCCTCGCGTGGCGGTGGCCCCGCACGATCGTCGCGCACGTCGTCGCGGTGGTGTGGGGAGCGGCCTCGGTGGCCGTGGGGTTCGACTGCCCGCTGACCGCGGTGGAGAACTGGGCACGCCGCGAGGCCGGCCAGGAAGGTCTGCCGCCGAGCGGATTCATCGATCACTACCTCACCGGGGTGATCTACCCGGAGTCCGCGCTCGGCGCGGTCCGCGCCCTCGCCGCGCTCGCCGTACTCATCTCGTGGGTGGTGCTGTGGCGCCGGATCCGTGTGACGAAGGTCGCCCCCGAGACTTACTCCTGAGTAGGGTGAGGGGCATGACTGTCTCCCGGGATCTCGACATCGTTATCTACGGCGCCACCGGCTTCGTCGGGCGCCTCACCGCCGCCTATCTCGCCGAGAACCTCCCCGACGGCGTCGCCGTCGGACTCGCAGGACGTTCACGCACCAAACTCGAGAAGCTCGCCGCCGACCTCGGAACCGACTGGCGGCTGATCGAGGCGAACGCCGACGATCCCGCCTCGCTGACCGCGCTCGCCGAGTCCACCCGCGTGGTGATCACGACCGTCGGTCCCTACGCCACGTACGGGCTGCCGCTCGTGCAGGCGTGCGCCGAGGCCGGCACCGACTACGTCGACCTCACCGGCGAGGTGCTCTTCCACCGCGAGAGCATCGACCGCTTCGACGACGTGGCCCGGCGCACCGGCGCCCGCATAGTCCACTCGTGCGGTTTCGACTCCGTCCCGTCCGACCTCGGCGTCCATGCGCTCTACCGCGCCGCGGAGGCCGACGGCAACCTGCCGCTCACCGACACGACCTTCGTGCTCGGCTCCTTCCGCGGCGGGGTGAGCGGCGGAACCATCGATTCGCTCCGGCAACAGCTCGACGCGGTCCGCAAGGATGCCGCCGCACGGAAGATCGCCGCGCGCCCGTACTCGCTGTCCCCCGATCGGGCTCGGGAACCCGATCTCGGTCGCCAGAACGACTTCGCGTTCGTCGACGGCAAATCCGTGGCGCCGGAGATTTCGGGGCGGCTCGCACCGTTCGTGATGGCCTCCTACAACACCCGCATCGTGCGACGCAGCAACGCGTTGCGCGACTGGGCCTACGGACGCCGGTTCCGCTACCGGGAGGTGATGAGTGTCGGCTCCTCACCGCTCTCCCCCGTCCTCGCCGGGCTCGTCGGACTCGGCACGGGAGCCCTCGCCGCCGGCCTGTCGTTCCCGCCCACGCGGTTCGTCCTCGACAAGCTCCTGCCCGCGCCCGGTGAGGGACCGTCGGAGGAGACCCGCGAGAACGGTTACTTCACGGTGGATCTGTACGCTTCGACCGAATCGGGAGCCCGCTACACCGCGCGGTTCTCCGCGCAGGGCGACCCAGGTTACAAGGCCACGGCCGTGATGCTCGGCGAGTCCGCCCTCTCGCTCGCCCTCGGCGGCGCGGCCCTGCACGCCGGTGGCGGTGTCCTCACCCCCGCGGTGGCCTTCGGGGACGTGCTGACCGAACGGCTCCGCACGGCCGGTTTCGAGATCTCCGCGCGCCGCCTCGGCTGACCTCGCCTCCGGCGCGCCCGATCGGCGCGCCGGGCCCGCCGAGTGTGGCTCCGTCGCTTCGACGGGCTATGCTCGACCGGACCGAACGATCCGAGCGCGGAACGAGACCTGAGGACGTGACCATGGCTGCGACGAGTACCGAGATGGCTCCGGCCGCTCGTCTCGCGCTCATGCCGTTCTGGCCGACCCGTCGCGGCGCCTGCTTCGATTGTCTGTGTTGCACCCGGGAGTGTTGCTGAGCGCTTCGCCGCTCGTCCAACTTTTCGGGTTCTTCCAGCTTTCGGAGCCAACGCATGTTCAATCTGCTCATCTTCACGCTCGTCGGTGTCGGCGCACAGCTCGTCGACGGCGCACTCGGCATGGCCTTCGGTGTCACCGCGACCACCCTGCTGCTGTTCAGCGGTGTCGGTCCGGCGCACGCGAGCGCCGCCGTGCACCTCGCCGAGGTCGGAACCACCCTCGTCTCCGGTGCCTCGCACTGGCGGTTCCGCAACATCGACTGGAAGGTCGTGCTGCGACTCGGTGTTCCCGGTGCCATCGGCGCCTTCCTCGGCGCGACCGTGCTGTCGGGACTGTCCACCGAGGCCGCCGAACCGGTGACCGCCGGAATCCTGCTGGCCATCGGCGTATACGTCGCGTTGCGCTTCTCGGTACGACCCCCTGCGGTCGCCCACGCCCGCACCTCCCCGCACACCGCGAAATTCCTGTCGCCGCTGGGCTTCTTCGGCGGCTTCATCGACGCGAGCGGCGGTGGCGGCTGGGGACCGATCACCACCAGCACCCTGCTCTCCCGCGGTAAGACGGCACCGCGCACCGTGATCGGTTCGGTGAGCGCGTCGGAGTTCCTCGTCGCGGTCGCGGCGAGCGTCGGCTTCCTGTTCGGGCTCGGCCACGACTCCCTCGGCAATCTCGTGATCGTCGCCGGTCTCGCGCTCGGCGGTGCCCTCGCGGCGCCGGTCGCGGCCTGGCTGGTCAGCCGCGTCCCTGCGACGCTGCTCGGTACCGGCGTCGGCGGTGTCATCGTGCTGACCAACGCGCACAAGCTCGCCAAGACTGTCGACCTCTCCGGCGCGTCGCTGGCGGTGCTCTACCTCGCCATCGTCGCTGCGTGGCTCACGCTGCTGATCGTGTCCTGGAAGCGTTCGCGCCTCACCCCCGCGGAGAAGAGCGGTTCACTCGAACCGCTGGCGCAGCCGACACCGGCGGCACTGCTCGAAGGTACCGACGCGACGCCTCTCCCCGGGGCCCGTCCGGAGCCTCGGGAGGTGCCCGGACACAACGAAACTCGCCTGAATTCCACCACGTCACCACGGACTCCCGACGGGGCCTGATAATCGCTGTTATGCCCGCGTGCGGTGGTGCTTCCCGATCCCGCCATCGAAGCGGCCGGCGGATTCGCGCACAGCATGCCGATCGACATGGCCCGGCACCGCCTTCACCGCGGCCGGCGTCGAACTCCCCCAGGCCTGCGTGTCGATCACCGTCGGCGGCCGCGATGCCGCGATGGTCCTCGATCCCGCAGTGCCGTGACGGTCGCCAAGCAGCTTCTCGGGCTGTAACGCACGGTGTCGCAGCCCTCGACCGCCCGGGCGGAACCAAGATCACGTACAACTCGTGCGGACGCTACGATGCGCCGTGGGAATCTGCCCCGATACGCCGTCGCATCCGCGACCCTCGCCGGCGCCCTGCTCCTCGGAGCGTGCTCCTCCGGCGACGACGCCACCTCCGACACCACCTTCGACGCCGACACCGTCAGCGAACCGACCGGCCTCGGCAGCGACATCCTCGCCCGCTTCGACTCGTGCGACGATGTCGCGCCCGCCGTCGCCCCCTACATCGAGCGGCACTGAGCCTGCGCTCCTCGAGCGGCGTGGAGGAGTACAGCGTCTACTGCGCATGGGAGACCCCGGACAGCGTCACCAACCTCGACGAGATCCGGTCGGTGGAGATCGTCCTGCCACCGGGATCCGGCAACGTCCCGTCGGCGAGCGACCTCGAAACCGGCGGTCTCGAACCACTCCCCGACGCACGACGCGTAGATCGCCACCGGGACGACGAGAATCCCTGCCGCCGAAGCGCACACGGCGACCATGGCGAACACTGCGAAGGTGTAGAGACCGACCACCCATGGCGGGTCCGCAGCACGCTCGACCGCCGGTGCGGCCGCAACGCGACGATGTAGGTGAGCTGTCCCCCAACCATGAGACTCCCAGTGCCACAAGCGTGCCCACGACCAGCCGGTCGCGCGGTGCGGACGTGACGAGAACGAGTCCGAGCGCGAGCAGCGGCATGAGGAACCACTGCGAAACGTCGGTGAACGCCGAATCGGGCGCGAGAACCCGAAAACGAGATGAGCCGCCGCGACGATCGCGAACGCACCGAGAACGGTGACGGCGATCGTGCGGCGGCTCACGGGATCAGGAGTCCTCGCCGGACGTTCCGGGGTCGTGCACCCCGTCGAAGGCGTCGAGCAGGCGTTGCGCGGCGAGTGCGGCGGTCAGCGAACCGTCGCGCACCCCGGCCTCGACGTCCTTGCGGATCGCCCGCACGCGCGGGGAGGTCTCGAGACGACGCAACAGCTGGTCGTGCACCATCGTCCACGTCCAGTCCACCTGCTGACGGCGCCGGTTCTCGTCGAACATGCCCGCCTCGGTGAGCACTTTCTTGTGCTCGAGCACGGTATCCCAGAAGGTGTCCAGACCATTGCCGGTCATGCCGCTCATGGTGATCACCGGCGGCTTCCAGATCGCGTCGTGCGGATGCACCATGCGCATCGCGCCGGCGAGTTCGCGGGCGGCGACCCGCGCGTCGCGTTCGAACTCCCCGTCGGCCTTGTTGACGGCAACGAGGTCGGCGAGTTCGAGCACGCCCTTCTTGATGCCCTGCAGCTGGTCGCCGGTGCGGGCCAAGGTCAGGAAGCAGAAGGTGTCGACCATGTTCGCGACGGTCACCTCGGACTGTCCGACACCGACGGTCTCGACGAGGATCACGTCGAAACCGGCAGCCTCGAGCAGCACCATCGTCTCGCGGGTGGCCTTCGCGACCCCACCGAGCGTGCCGGCCGAGGGCGACGGGCGGATGTAGGCGTCCCGCTGCACCGCGAGCCGCGCCATCCGTGTCTTGTCGCCGAGGATCGAACCACCCGTGCGGGTCGACGACGGGTCGACGGCCAGCACCGCGACCCGATGCCCCTGCTCGAGCAGATGCATGCCGAGCGCGTCGATGAAGGTCGACTTGCCGACACCGGGCACACCGGTGATACCGACACGAATCGCGTTGCCCGCGTTGGGAAGCAGGCGCAGCAGCAACTGCTGCGCCCACTCCCGATGGTCGTCGCGGGTCGACTCGACCAACGTGATGGCCCGCGCGAGGCCGGCCCGCTCGTTGGCGAGCACGGCCTCGGCGAGGGCGTCGACGTCGATCTGCCGTCGGCGGGTCTGCGCGGCGCCGACCGAGGAGTCGCTCATGCCGACGTCAGCCTCCGAGGTGGTGGCCGAGCTGCGCGGCGAGCTTGGTCAGCAGACCGGTCGCCGCATCCGCGATCACGGTTCCGGGCGGGAAGATCGCCGCCGCACCCGCCGCGTAGAGCTCGTCGAAGTCGCCCGGCGGGATGACACCACCGACGACGATCATGATGTCCTCGCGGCCCACCTCGGCCAGCGCCTGCTTGAGGGCAGGGACCAGCGTCAGGTGACCCGCGGCCAACGACGACACGCCGACGACGTGCACGTCGTTGTCGGCCGCCTGCTGGGCGACCTCTTCGGGGGTCTGGAACAGCGGTCCCACGTCGACGTCGAATCCGAGGTCGGCGAAGGCCGTGGCGATCACCTTCTGGCCTCGGTCGTGACCGTCCTGGCCCATCTTCGCGACGAGGATGCGGGGGCGACGACCCTCCTCCTCGGCGAACTTCTCGACCAGTTCGGTTGCGGCGGTGATGTTGGTGGCCTTGCCGGCCTCGTCGCGGTACACGCCGCTGATCGTACGGATCTCGGCCTGGTGGCGGCCGTAGACCTTCTCCAGGGCGTCCGAGATCTCACCGACGGTGGCCTTCGCGCGGGCCGCGTCGATGGCCAGCGCGAGCAGATTGTTGTCGAGACCCTGGCTCTGCGCACCGGCGGCGCGGGTGAGCGCGTCGAGGGCGGCGCGGGTGGCCTCCTCGTCCCGGTCGGCGCGCAGTTGCTCGAGCTTGGCCAGCTGCTCCGCCCGCACACGCGAGTTCTCGACCTTGAGGACCTCGATCTCGTGGTCCTCGGTCACCTGGTACTTGTTGACGCCGATGACGGGCTGACGACCGGAGTCGATGCGCGCCTGGGTGCGGGCGGCCGCCTCCTCGATGCGCAGCTTCGGGATGCCCTCCGAGATCGCCTGCGCCATACCGCCGGCGGCCTCGACCTCGGCGATGTGGGCGCGGGCCTTGTCGGCCAGCTCGTGGGTGAGCCACTCGACGTAGTGCGAGCCACCCCACGGGTCGATGGGCCGCGTGGTGCCCGACTCCTGCTGCAGCAGCAGCTGGGTGTTGCGGGCGATGCGCGCCGAGAAGTCGGTGGGCAGTGCCAGCGCCTCGTCGAGCGCGTTGGTGTGCAGCGACTGGGTGTGGCCCTGGGTCGCGGCCATCGCCTCGACGCACGTGCGGGCGACGTTGTTGAAGACGTCCTGTGCGGTGAGCGACCAGCCGGAGGTCTGCGAGTGGGTGCGCAGCGATTTCGACTTCGGGTTCTTCGCCCCGAACTTCTCGACGAGCTCGCTCCACAGCAGGCGACCTGCGCGCAGCTTCGCGACCTCCATGAAGAAGTTCATGCCGATCGCCCAGAAGAACGACAGGCGCGGCGCGAACTTGTCGACGTCCATGCCGGCGTCGAGTCCGGCGCGGATGTACTCCATGCCGTCCGCGAGGGTGTACGCGAGCTCGAGGTCGGCCGTCGCGCCGGCTTCCTGGATGTGGTAGCCGGAGATCGAGATCGAGTTGAAGCGCGGCATCTTCGCCGAGGTGTACGCGAAGATGTCGGAGATGATCCGCATCGACGGCTTCGGCGGGTAGATGTAGGTGTTGCGGACCATGAACTCCTTCAGAATGTCGTTCTGGATGGTTCCGGCCAGCTGCTCGGGCTTGACGCCCTGCTCCTCCGCCGCCACGACGTACAGCGCCAGGATCGGCAGCACCGCGCCGTTCATGGTCATCGACACCGACACCTGCGACAGATCGATGCCGTCGAATAGCTGACGCATGTCGAGGATCGAGTCGATCGCGACACCGGCCATACCGACGTCACCCTGTACACGCGGGTGATCGGAGTCGTAGCCGCGGTGCGTGGCCAGGTCGAAGGCCACCGACAGGCCCTTCTGACCGGCGGCGAGGTTGCGCCGGTAGAAGGCGTTGGACTCGGCGGCGGTGGAGAAGCCGGCGTACTGCCGGATGGTCCACGGCTGGTTCACGTACATCGTCGGGTACGGCCCGCGCACGAACGGGGCCAGACCCGGGTAGCTGCCGAGCGGGTAGCCCTCGGCGACGACGGCGTCGCGGTCGGCCTTGGTGTAGACCGGCTTGACGTCGATGCCCTCGGGCGTCGACCACACGACGTCTTCGGTGCTGTAGTTGTTCGCCTCGGCGACGGACTCGACGAGCGCGGCGGCCTGCTCCGCGGTGGGAGCGATGGGCGCCGGCGCGGCCGGGTCCGTCAACGGGACGTCGGCGAAGCTGCCGATTTCGTGTTCGATGCTCACTTACGCTCCCAGAGTGTTCAGCAGGTCGGTGAGGGCGGCGACGGCGTCGATGCGCGCGGTGAGGAAGCCGTCCGGACGATCGTCCCCCTGCGCGTCCTTCACGGCCTTCTCGGGTCCGGCCAGCAGCACCGTCGTGATCCCCGCCGCACGCAGCGCAGAGGTGGCCGTACCGGCCTGCTCGCCGTAGCGGGTGTCGGTGCCGCACAGCACGGCGACGGACGTTCCGGTGTCGCCCACCAGGGACGACAGGTCGGCGTCGAGATCGAGCGGTCCGGGATTGACCGCTTCGATGCCACCGGCGGCGAGCAGGTTCGTCGCGAAGGTCGCCCGTACGTTGTGTTCGGCGATCGGCCCGAGCGGGGCGAGCAGCACCCGCGGGCGGGCACCGTGCGAAGCCAGGTAGGCATCCGAGCGGTCGCGCAGCGCCTCGAACGGTGCGGCGTACCGCGCGGCGGACGCGCCGGCCTCGGCGACACCGACCGGCAGCGGCTTCTCGGCCAGGTTCGGGAACTCGTTGACCCCGGTCACCGAGAACGTGCGGTGCGCGATGTCGGACTCGCGGCGGGCACGCGTCTGCGCGACACGCTCGGCGATCAGCCCTGCCTCGAGAGCGGCGCGGTAGCCACCGGCCGCCTCGATCTCCTGGAAGAAGCCCCATGCCTTCTCTGCGATCTGCGCGGTCAGTTCCTCGACGTACCAGGAACCGGCGGCGGGATCGAGAACGCGCCCGAGGTTGGACTCCTCGAGCAGCAGCAGCTGGGTGTTGCGGGCGATCCGGGCGGAGAACGCCTCGGACACCTCGAGCACACCGGCCGGCAGTGCGGAGTCGAACGGCAGGACCGTGACGGCGTCGGCGCCACCGACACCCGCGCCGAACGCAGCGAGGGTCGTGCGCAGCATGTTCACCCACGGATCGCGCTGGGCCATCATCGCCGCGGAGGTCACGGCGTGCTGCGGAGCGTTGCCGGCCTCGGGGGCACCGGCGACCTGGGCGACGCGCGCCCACACCTGACGACCCGCGCGGAACTTGGCGATGGTCTGGAACTGGTCGTCGGTCGCGGCGAGACGGAACTCGAGCTGACCGAGCGCGGCCGCAACGGGAACCCCGGCGTCGACGAGTGCTCGCACATAATCGAGGCCGGCGGCGATCGCGGCACCGAGTTCTTCGGCGTCGGACGAACCGGCGTTGTGGAAGGCGGTGCCGTCCACGGTGAGGGCACGCACCGCTTCGGTGCGGTCGGCGGCGGCCCGTGCCAGCTCGACGGCCTCGTCGAGAGATACGTCGGGACGCTCGGAGAACGCGCTGGTGAGCGGCGCTGCACCGAGGAAGATGCGCACGGCGGCGCGGTCCTCGATATCGGTGCGGTTGTCGAGCACGGAGTACACGGCGGTGGTCGCTGCGACCGCGTCGGCACCGGCGTCGAGACGGACCGGCGCGAGGTCGAGGAGCACACCGTTGAGCGCGGTGTCGAGCGCGTCCACGGGGACCGCGCCGGCGCCGAGACCGAGCCACACCGAGCTGACGCCGTTGTTCAGCGCGTCGAGGATGCGCTCGTTGACCGAGGCCGCGTCGGTGCCGGTGAACCGGACGTCGACGAGCCAGCCGGTGTTGACGTCGCGCGTGGACGAGCCGCCGCGGACGAACGGGAACTCACCGGGCAGCGGCGCTTCGTCGCGCTCGTCGCGGACGCCGTACAGCGGCGCGACGGTGACGTCGTCGTAGGTCGTGGTCTCGAGCAGACGCTGCGGCTCGGGTCCGAGTTCGGCCGGGTCGACACGTCGGGACTTGGCCAGCACCCCCGCCACCGCGTCCTGCCACTGCGCATATGCGCGCGCGGCATCCTCGGCTTCTGCAGCTAATGACACGGGCGATTCCTCCTACTGCGGGTTTGCAGGCTTTGTACGGACGGCGTTGTCGGCCGGAGGTGGGCAACCTCGAAATGGGTAGGTTGCCTTCGGTGTGATGCTATCCCCGCACATCGCGCGATCGTTGTGGGGATCACCACAGTTTTTCTAGCGCTCGATAACGACGTCCTCGATCGGAACGTTATCGTGCCGCCTTCGTCACTCTGCTCGCGGGGATGCAAGAGACCGCCCGGCCGGTAGTGTGGACGCTCGTGACGAGGCTTGCCGCAGACCGCAGAGTGCTCGGCATCCTGGGCCTGGTGGCGGCTCTCGTCGTCGTAGCTCTCGTGGTGCCGCATCCGACGATCGCCCAGATCCGGGAGTGGTCGGAATCGGTGCACGGCCCGGCAATTGTCCTGGCGTTCTTCGCCGTCCACGCCCTGGTCACGATCGCCCCGATTCCGCGCACGGTGTTCACCCTCAGCGCCGGCGTGCTGTTCGGCAGTGCCGTCGGTATCGGCGTGACGGTCGCCGCCTCCACGGTCAGCGCCGTCCTGGCGTTCCTGCTCGTGCGGGCCGTCGGACGCAAGGCCGTGGAATCGCGCCTCACGCACCCGGCGGCGAAAGCGATCGATCTGCGGCTGGCACGCCGCGGATGGCTCGCGGTCGGCTCCCTGCGGCTGATCGCCGCCGCCCCGTTCTTCGTCGTGAACTGTTGCTGCGCCGTCTCGGCGGTCCGTCTCGTCCCCTACACACTCGCGACGGTCGTGGGCATCCTGCCGGGCACCGTGGCGGTCGTACTCCTCGGCGACGCCCTGACCGGGCAGACCGATCCGCGGCTGATGGTGATCACCGGGGTGTGCATCGCGCTCGGTCTCGCCGGGCTGTTGCTCGAGGCTCGACTCCCCGAGCCCGCCGGTTCGGCGCTCGACGCCGTCGTCGAGCCGGATCAGGATCCGGCGACGAGATAGTCGGCCAGAATCGGACCGAGGACGGCGAGCGCGGCCGGGGTCATCATCTCCAGATGGTCGCAGTCGATCGTGCGCTCGGTGATCGTGCCGGACACCCACGGCCGCCACAGGGCCGGTGACGCACCGTCGTCCGTGCCGAGCGATCGCGCCGCGGCGACGAACAGCAGGTCGCCGTCGAAACATCGCAGGTCGAGCGTCGGCGCGGCCCGATGGACGTGCGCATAGGCCGTGAGGATCCGCTCCAGGTCGGCGGTGGACTGTCCGGTCTCGTGCCCGAGACTGCGGTTCACCGCGTCGAGCAGCTGCTCGGAGGTCATCTCGTCCGGCGTCGCGTGAGGCAGTTCGATGCCCAGTCCCGCCAGCAGCTCCGCGTGGGTGTGGGCACGCCGCTCGCGTTCGAGCGGGTAGTAATCGAGGACGACCAGGTCGACGGTCTCCCCCGCGGCGCGCAGTTCGACACCCATGTGGTGGGCGATCAGTCCGCCCTGGGACCAGCCGAGCACGGTGTAGGGACCTTGCGGTTGCACGGCCCGCATCTCCTCGACGTAGCGGTGCGCCAGTTCGGCGGGCGTCGCGTCGAGGGGTCCGCCCGAGAGGTACGGCAGTTGCAGCCCGTACACCGGCCGATCCGGCAGGTGGCGCAGCAGTCCCGCGTACACCCAGGACAAGCCGATCGCGACCTCAGCGGCTTCGAGGTGATCGACGTCGTCCACACGGAATTCAAGTCGCGGTTCGTCGAACACGGTTTCATGCTCGGCCAGTTCTACCCGGGCTGCACCCAGCCGGGTCTGTGGAATCACGACTTCCATCCACTCGACGCCCCGTTGCCGATGCTGGTCGCCCGCCACATGATGACGACCGATTTCCCGTTTCTCGTTGGTCGCCAGGAATGGCTGTGCGCCTACTTCAAGAAGTTCGCCCCGGCACTGCCGTCGACACTCCGCCTCACCATCGCGAAACGGATGAAGTACGACGGCGATGCGGTGGACGCGATCACCGCACATCATGAGCTGACGGGGAACGAGCCGGGCCGATAGGCTGTACGCGTCCCTGTCCCACATTCCGGTCGTCAAGCTTCAGGTCTTGATTATCGACAATCAAGCCCTCACACTTGACGCATGTTCGTCTTGACGGTCGACCAGCGGAGCAGCCGCCGAGACATCGACCGCGTGGCGGACCTCCTCACCGAACTGCAGGATGTTCCGCTGGTACGGCCCTTCGATCGCACCGCGGGCGACGAGGTCCAGGCCGTCGCGGACGATCCCGCCCTCGTCGTCGATCTCGTCCTCGACCTCCTCCGGAGGGAACGCTGGAGTATCGGGGTGGGAATCGGCCCGGTGGAGACCCCGCTCCCCGAACAGACACGCGCCGGCCGCGGACCCGCCTTCGAACACGCCCGCACCGCCGTCGAACGCGCCAAGAACGCCCCTGGGCAGGTCGCGGCCGAAGGCGACGACACCGAGGCCACCGCCGACGTCGACGCCGCGCTCACCCTGCTCGCCACCGTCGTCCTGCGCCGCACAGACCAGGGGCACGAGGCGGTCGACCTCGCTCGTCAGGGCCTGTCGCAGGCGCGGATCGCCGAGCGTCTCGGCATCAGCAAACAAGCGGTGTCCCAGCGCCTCGCCACCGCCGGGTGGCAGGCCGAACTGGCCGGACGCGAACTCGTGCGGCGACTCCTGGAAAGGGCCGACCGTTGACCGTCCTCTCACTGGTGTGCCTGGCCGTGGCTGCTCTCGGACCCGCACTCGCGCTGCGCCCGAGCATGCCGGTGTGGCCGGCCGCCTCGTTGAGCATTGCGGGTCTCGCCGGTTCAGCCCTCGCCGCCACCGCGACCACACCGGTTCAGGGAGTCGCGCTCGCGGCCACGCTGATTCTCACCGCCACGGCGGCGATCACCGGGGGCGGACCCGCGGTCCTCGTGGCGTTCCGGATCGCGCGCCGGCAACCCGATGCCGGTCCCGAGCCCACCCCTCCCCCGGGCCCGCTCCGCGGCGGACGCGTCATCGGCGTGCTCGAACGCGGAGCGGTCACCGCCTCGATCCTCGCCGGATGGCCTGAAGGGATCGCCGTCATCATGGCGGTGAAGGGTCTCGCCCGTTATCCCGAACTACGCGAACCGAACGCCTCCGAACAGTTCATCATCGGCACGTCCACCTCGGTGCTGTGGGCGGTCGCGGTGTGCGGAGTCGGGCAGGCGCTGATCACCTGACGCCGGGATCTCCACCGTCAGGTCTTCTTCAGCGCACTCCCCTTGTGCATCGCGACGTGATCGGTCTTGTCGCTCCGGATCTCGTACTGCGGCTCGTCCTCGCTGCACCGCCGCGTGCGCCCCTTGAACTCCACGTCCTCCGTGTGCTTCGCGATGATCACACCCTCGACGTATCCGGCTTCGGAGTTCCATCGGACATGGTCACCGACGGAGAAGTGGGTCGCCATGTCGTCGTCCTCCCGATCGGCTCGCTTCCTGTGGCAGTCGGATAACCGTCTCCCATCGGTCCTACACCCCAAGACGATCAGTCCGTCCGATGCTCCGCGGGATCCGCGGACCCCTCGGCGACGGCACGGAAACGTTCGAGGTCCTCCGGACGGAACTCGGGCCGGGCGACCACCGCGTCGACGAGCAGACGCAACTGGTGCTGCAAGGCCGGCACCGACCCGGTGCGCCCCTGCTCGGAGAGATGATCGATGAGCATGCGCAGCACCCGGGCGAGCGCCGTGGCCACGTGCAGCTGCGCCGAGCCGGCCTGCCGGATCTGTTCGAAGGCGTGCTCGATGTACTCGTCGGGCGACAGGATCCACGGACGCAGCAGAATCCGGCCGTCCGCACCCCCGATCGCCGGCACCGGACTGTCGGTGACCAGCAGGGTGCGCAGCAGACTGCCGAGCCGGAGCACCACCTCGGTGGCGGTCGTCGGGTCGTTGATCGCCTGGCTCAGTGCGCGCAGCGCGATGTCGACGAGTTGCCGCAGCGCGAAGTCCACGTCCTGTTGCATGGTGCGCGTATTCGAGATCTCCACGGCCGCCTCGAGCCGCCGCAGGACCACCGCCCGTTCCGGCTTCGGATGGATCCGCAGCAGCGGTTCCCCGCAGTGAATGTACGCGCCGGGACGCGTCTCCATCCGCACGACCGAACCCGGCGGTACCACGGCGAGAACGAGCTCGGCCGGCGCCTGGGTCACCCAGCCGTCGCGCCGGGCGTACACCGTCGCCCCCTCGGTGAAATCCGGCTCCGGCACCCGGTCGACGTGGATCTCGCCGCGCGAACTCCGGCTCGTGTTCGAGATGACCTTCTCGGCCTCCGAGGCGATGCTGCGCACCACCTCCCCGACCTGCAGACCGTGGGCCAGCCGGTTGAGATAGGCGATGATGAGCACCACGGTCGACACCGCGAGGACCACAGCGAGGGTGGTCGACAGTGTCGGGGCAGGTGCGGCGTCGTCCGCGCCGATGTGGCGCAGTGTCAGCACGCAGTAGACGAAGGTCGCCACCAGCACCCCGATCACCGTCTGGCTGGCCCGATCCCGGATGAAGGACCGCATCACCCGCGGCGAGAACTGGCTGCTGGCCAGCTGCAGGCTCACGACGGTCAACGAGAAGACGACACCGGCGGTGGTGATCGTGGCACCCGCCACGGTGCTCAGCAGCCAGATCGCGGCGTTGCTGTTCATCTTCATGCCCCACGCGAAGGGGCCGAAGGCCCGATCGATGTAGCCGCTCACCTCCGCGAGCACGGCTCCGGCGACGACGACCAGCGCGGGCAGCGCGAACAGACTCTCCCGGAATCGGTATACGCCCGCGGCGATCCGCAACTGCATCCACGGTCTCGGCAGAGCACTCATGTCGACCAAGCTAACCATCCGCAATCCGTACCGCGGGCACTCGCAGCGAGCTGTGGGCACACGCACCGGATGTCCCCTACGGCACGGTTACGGCAAGTCCATGAGATACTCGACGGACAATTGAACAGCCACCGAACCGCGGCGGGAGAGTCCCGCACACAGCGGGCGCCGAAGGAGCAACCTCCCCGGGAATCTCTCAGGCCCCCCAGACCGCCACGGCGAGGCTCCTCTGGAAAGCAACTCTTCCGGGTTCACCGAAGGTGTAAGCGGCTCCGTCCGCGAAAGCTCTCAGGTCCGATGACAGAGCGGGGAACGACAACACCCGCTGGTGCTCGTTTCGTGCACCCTGGACCCGAGGTAGACGTGTGACCGTTTCCCTGGGCGCGCCCCTGCGCGCCGATCATGCGCTGCTCGAGCAGCGCCCCGAAGTTGCACCGACCGAGTCGCGTGGCCCTGTTCTCCCTCCCTCCCCCGCCCCGAAGTCGCCGCCGCGTACGAACCGGCGACTCGGGATCGCCGCGATCGTGCTGTCCGCGACCGCGATGGGCACCGCAGGATTGTTCGGCCGCAAGGCCACTCCCGAAGGCGCGGTGCTCGGTGAAGCACTGACGCTCGGGCGGATGGCGGTCGGAGCGATCGGCATGCTCGTCCTGATCGCGCTGTCCCGCCGCCTCGGACAGTTGCGCCGGACCCGCCTGTCCTGGTCGGTCGTCGGTGGCGGTGTGCTCCTCGGACTGTCCCTCGCGACCTATCTGTCCGCCACGGTGTTGACCGACCTGTCCCGTGCCGTGGTTCTCCATTACCTCGGCCCCGTCGTCGCGACGGCCCTCGCCCGGGTGTTCCTGAAGGAGAGGGTCGGTCGCCTCGACGCCCTGTCGATCGGCACGGCGTTCGCCGGCATGTTGCTCGCCGCCGGCCTGGTGGGCGGTGAACTGTCCAAGGGCGAGCACGAGACGCTGGGTACCGTGCTGGGCGCCGCCTCGGGAGTCTTCTACGGCGGGGCCCTGCTGTGCTACCGCTATCGCACCGACATGCCGTCCGACGTCCGGTCCCTGTGGAACTTCGTCTTCGGCGCCGTCGCGGCAGGTGGGATGGTCGCGGTGACCCGACCCGACATGTCGGGGATGACCGCGACGCACTGGTTGTGGGCCGGTGGATTCTTCGTCGTCTGCGGTCTGTTCGCGCTGGGGCTGCTCGTCGTCGCAGGCAAGCACCTCCGCGCCGCGGAACTGTCCGGCCTGTCCTACCTCGAAGTCGTGGTCGCGCTGATGATCGGCATGGTCGCCTTCGGAGAGTCCGTGACCGCGCTCGCCGCCGCGGGCGCCGGTCTCATCGTGGTGGCGATGGCACTGCCGATGCTCGGCCGCCGATGACACTGCCGATGCTCGGCCGCCGATGACGAGTGGGAGGGCGCGCCGGTCGGCGCGCCCTCCCACTGAACCGGTTTCCGTTACTGCTGTTGCGGCGGCTCGGCCGGCTGCTCGGATGCGTCGTTCGTCATCCAGCGCTGCGCCGGCGGCGTTGCGGGCAACGCCGACTGTACTTCACCGGCACCCCTCTGCGTCCCCTCCGTGGCGAGACCCGTCCGCACTGCGGGGTCGACCGGCTTGCGCGCGACCGCCTCGGCTTCGGCGACGGCCTGAGCCACCTCGGGGTCGCGCTTGGTCGCGAACCAGTCCTCGACCTCGGCACTGTCGTCCTCGGGCCGTTGCAGTTCCTCGTCGACAGGGCTCGGCTCGAAGCGGAAGACACCGTCCTCGCCGGGTGCGCCGAGCGTCCGCGCGAATCCTTCGAGCGCCTTGCCGAAGTCGCTCGGCACCACCCACATCTTGTTCGCATCGCCCTGGGCCATCTGCGGCAGGGTCTGCAGGTACTGGTAGGCGAGCAGCTCCGGAGTGGGCTTGCCGGCCTTGATGGCGGCGAAGACCTTCTCGATGGACTTCGCCTCGCCCTGGGCCTCGAGGTAGCGCGCCGCGCGATCACCCTGCGCGCGCAGGATCCGCGACTGCCGGTCGGCCTCGGCTTCGAGGATCGCGGCCTGCTTCGCACCCTCGGCGGAGAGGATGCGCGACTGCTTGTCGCCCTCGGCGGTCTTGATCGCGGATTCACGGTGACCCTCGGCCGTGAGGATCATCGCGCGCTTCTCGCGGTCGGCCTTCATCTGCTTCTCCATCGATTCCTGGATCGACGGCGGCGGATCGATGCTCTTGAGTTCGACCCGGGCGACACGCAGGCCCCATCGGCCGGTCGCTTCGTCGAGCACACCGCGGAGCTGACCGTTGATGGAGTCGCGGGAGGTGAGCGTCTCCTCGAGGGTCATTCCGCCGACGACGTTGCGGAGCGTGGTGACGGTGAGCTGCTCGACCGCGGCGATGTAGTTGCTGATCTCGTAGACCGCCGCCTGCGGGTTCGTCACCTGGAAGTACACGACCGTGTCGATGCTCAGCGTCAGGTTGTCCTGGGTGATGACCGGCTGCGGCGGGAACGAGACGACACGTTCGCGTAGATCGACCTTCGCGCGGATGCGGTCGACGAAGGGCACCAGGAAGGTGAGCTGACCCGACGCCGTCCGGTAGTACCGGCCGAGACGTTCGATGACCGCGGCCTCCGCTTGCGGTACCAGCGATACCGATTTGGCCACGACCACCACGACCAGTGCCACCACTACGGCGAGCACGATCAGAGCTTCCATCCTCAGACACCCCTCCACACGACGGCAGTCGCGCCGTCTATCTGCATCACTGTCACTGTCGTTCCCGGCCCGTACACCTCGGTGGCGTCCAGCGGCCTGGCGGTCCACACCTCACCGTCAATCTTCACGCGCCCGGAATGCTCCCCCACCTGCTCGAGGACCAACGCGTGCTTGCCCGGGAGAGCGTCGATCCCGGTGGGCAGAGCGGGCGGCTGGGAGTACCGGCGCCTCAGCATCGGCCGGACACCGAGCAGCAGAACCAGCGAGGTCACGGCGAAAATCACCGCGTCGATCCAGACGGGCAGATCGGTCACCGCGGAGACACCGCCAGTGACGAGCGCTGCACCGCCGAGCATCAGCAGCGCGAAATCGCCCGTGAGCGCTTCGCCGGCCGCCAACGCCACTCCGGCGATCAACCAAATCAATGCGGCCACGATCACCATCGAACCACAAATCGGACATCCTGGCAGATGCCCTGGTGGAGGAAGCGGTCTTGACCCCTCGTCCTCGAGGCTGCTTTCCGCAGGGAAGATCTCAGGTCGGTAATTCTATATTCTTCGAATTTCCGTCCCGACCGGAATGTCACCCCGGCTTCATAAGTGGAGGCAACCGAAACACATCCTTTTGCCGTTGTGAAATCGGTGATACCGTCCCCGAACTACCAGCATCACCCCCGCGCGTTCACTCCTCGTGGGAGCTCGATCAGCTCGTCACGCGGTTCCACGCGGCCATCGACGACATCGAGGACCCGTACGAGCGCGCCGTCGAATGGATCGTCGAAGCGGTCCGCACCGTTCGCTACCACCCGGTCGCACGACGATTCGTCGACAACGAAGCCGCCCTCCCCCTCCACCGACAGCTGATGTCCGCATCCGTTCCCCAGGCTTCGCACCCGAGGAGTCCGGCAATGGAAGTCACTCCCGCACAGCGCGTTCGCGCAAACATCGAGGACGATGTACCCGTCGCCGACCGCACCTTCGTCCGGTCGCCGGCAGACCGCCGCATCCGGCCGATGTTCCTGTTCCGGGCGCTGTCGCTCCAGGACACCCACCCCACCGTCATGGTTGCGCTCGGTCAGCCCTCGTCGGGTTCGGTGACGAAGTCGACGAGGCGCTCCACGGCGCCGATGAGGTGCGATTCGAGATCGCGGAAGGAGTTCACGGCGTTGTAGACGCGCCGCCAGCCGTCCTGCGGCGTGCCCCAGCCGAGTTCACGGCAGACGCCGGTCTTCCAGTCCTGTCCGCGCGGAATGGAGGGCCAGGCGTCGATGCCCACGGCCTTCGGTTTCACGGCCTGCCACACGTCGATGTAGGGATGGCCGGTGACCATCACGTGCGGACCTAGATTCGCGGTGAGATGCTCCTCCTTGGACCCGGTGACGAGGTGGTCGGCGAGCACACCGACGCGTCGGCCCGAGCCGGGTTCGAACTCGGCCAGCCTGGCGCCGAGATTGTCGAGGCCCTCGAGTTGTTCGACGACCACGCCTTCGACCCGCAGGTCGTGCCCCCACACCCGTTCGACGAGGGCGGCGTCGTGCACGCCCTCCACCCAGATCCGGCTTCCCCGCGCCACTTGTGCGCGCAAACCCTCCACCCGGGTGGATCCCGAGGCGGATCTCGTCGGTGCGGAGGCGGGACGGATCTTCGGTTTGACGAGGGTGACGGGTGCTCCGTCGACCAGGAAGGCCGCGGGGCGCATCGCGAACAGACGGGTGCGTCCCTGCGCGTCCTCGAGCCGCACGAAGTCGCCGTCGTGGGTCTTCTCGATTCCCACGATCGCGCCGCACCAGCCGGATGCGGCGTCCTCGACGACGACGCCGCGCTCCGCTGCGAGTTCGGGAACGGCCTTCTTCTTGGTGCGGGCGTGACCGGCGTAGATGTCGCCGCCGTAGATATCGCGTGGGCTCACGCCAGTCCACCCTAGGACATTGCGCGGGACCGCTCGCGCTGCCACGCCGGACCGCCGTGCGCGGTCGCCGTATGCTTTCGGGGTGAGTTCTCCGAGCCTGACGCTGACCGTGTGGGCGGGGTCGTGGCTGTCCGGTCACGCCTCCCCCGACGATGTGATCGATGCGCTGCACGAGTGGGCGCCGATGCATCTCGTGGGTGCCCACGATGCGGCGACGGCCTCCGCGGCGGATCTGCCCGACAAGGGTGTCGCCGACGGTGCCGCCCTGCTGCTCACCCTGATCCGCCGCGTCGATTCCGCCGCCGGCGCCGGTCTGCATCTCGTCCTTCCCGCCCCGGGCGACGTCCGCGCGTTGCCTGCCGGTACGGCGTTCGCCTCCGCGGCGCTGGCTGCCGGTGAAGGCGTCGTCGTGGGAGCGCCCGGAACCCCGGGGCTGGGTCTGGTACCCGTGATCGAGGGTCCGGACGTCCTACGGTGGAACGTCTTCACGCTGCCGGCGGTACCCGAGATCGCGGTCGACGGTGGTCTCGGTGCGGCCGAGTTCGCGATCCGCGAGGCGGTTCGTGATGTCGCCTCCGCGTTGAGCGGAATCCCGACGGTGGGCACCGACGGGCGCCGCACCGATCCGCGGACGGAGATCGCCGAGAAGGTCGCCGAACTCGCGCGGCACCGCTATCCCCCGTCACTGCCCGCACGTGCCGTGCGCGTCCTCGACACCGCAGACCAGGTCGCGGCGATCCTCACCGTGGCCGGTCGCGGAGGGGGTCTGCGGGCCGGTTCGGTGTCCGCCGCCACCGGCCGCGAGGGCGCGCTGCAGCCGCTGTGGGCCGCGGTCCGCGAGGCCCGCACCGGTGCGGTCGCGGCGGCTCTGCGGGCCGAGCACCATCACTGACCGCGGCCGACAGTGCGCGTCAACTCCAGTGCGCGTCGACTCCAGTGCGCGTCAACTCCGTTGCGCGGTGACCAACAGGTACTCCCAATTCATCGCTCCCCCACCGAGATCGTGACGTTGGGCGAGTTCGAGCAGGTCGAGATCGAGAGCCGCGACCCGATCGTGGTCGTCCGCGATGTTGCGGTACACCGCGATGGTGGGGCCGTAGGCGGACTTGAAGAACTCGCGAAAGTCCTCCCCGGTCGCGAAGCGTTCGACGCGCAGGTTCTCGGTGCGTGCCTGCAGGTCGGTGACACGGTCGCCGATCAGCTCGCGCACGTGCACCTCGTCGCCCCACAGCGGCGGCGGCTGTGCACCCGGCAGGGGCGGTGGCGCATACGGTTTCATCGTCGCGAACATCTGCCCGATGAAGCCGGTGGGGGTCCAGCTCAGTAGCCCGATACGTCCGCCCGGGCGGGTCACCCGGAGCAGTTCGTCGGCCGCGGCCCGGTGGTGGGGCGCGAACATCACTCCCACGCAAGAGATCACGGCATCGAAGCTCGCATCGTCGAACGGGAGCGCTTCGGCATCGGCTTCCTGCCAGTCGAGCGTCGCACCTGCCGCTTCGGCGTCACGGCGGCCGACCTCGAACAGTTCCGGGGTCAGGTCGGTCGCGAGCACCGTCGCACCGGTGAGCGCGGCGGGGATCGACGCATTGCCCGATCCGGCGGCGATGTCCAGGACACGGTCGCCCGGACCGATTCCGGTCGCGGCCACGAGAGCGGGGCCGAGTTCGGCGATGACCTCGGTCGCCACCGCTGGATAGTTGCCGAGTGCCCACATCGCCCGGTGCTTGGCCTTCAGGGCGAGATCGGCGTCGTGTGTCGTGGAGATGTCGGTCATCAGAGGATTCCTCCTGTCGAGGGACCCGGCTTCGGCACCGTCTCGGAAGCGGCCCGGGTCACGAATCGACTGTAGGAACGCGGACGCGGTGTCCTCCAGTACACAATCTGTACTGCACCGCCGCTCATCCGTGCTGGTCGCGGCGGTCCGACCGGCCTACGATCCGATCATGGGCCCGCCCTACCACCAGTTCTGTCCCGTCGCCAAGGCGATGGAGTTGTTCGACGAGAGGTGGACGCTGCTCGTGGTGCGCGAACTCGTGCTCGGCAGCGAACGGTTCAACGACCTCCGACGCGGCCTGCCCCGCATGTCGCCGACGCTGTTGTCGAAGCGGATGCACCAGCTCACAGCGGCGGGCATCGTGCAGCGCCTCGAGGACGGAAACGACGTCCGATACGTGCTCACCCCGGCGGGACGCGATCTCGAGACCGTCGTCGACGCACTCGGTGCGTGGGGTACGCGGTGGACCGGGAAACTCGGCGAGGTCGACCTCGATCCGCGACTGCTGATGTGGGACATGCACCGGCACGTCGACCATGCGGCCCTGCCGGAATCCCGGGTGGTCGTGGAGTTCGTCTTCCCGACGGTCACTCACGCGTCGCGCCGGTGGTGGATGGTCATCACGCCGCACGACGTCGACGTGTGCGACGAGGACCCGGGATTCGAGGTCTCGATCCGGGTGACGACGGGACTGCGGGAGCTGACCGAGATCTGGCGTGGCGAAGCGACCTGGCCGGACGCGTTGCGCTCGGGCGCCGTAGTCGTCGACGGTCCGAGCGCCCTGCGCCGGTCGCTGCCCCGCTGGTTCGACTCCCCTCTGACCTCACCGGCCGGGCACTCCGCCCGGTGAGGCTCGGAGGCATCTATCCGTTCGCGGCGGGCCGGGACGGGCGTTTCGGCGGCTCACAGCACCCGACGGCGCACAGGCTCCCGTTGCACGCGGACCCGAGCAGCGGTTCGGTGCCGCAGCGACGGGCGGTGACCCCCTCCCGCTGTTCCTCGACGAGCTCGCGGACGAGTTGCGCGAAGCGCGGGTCGGTTCCGGCCGTCGCCGCACGAGAGAAGCCCATGCCCAGCTCAGCGGCCCGATCGCGAGCCTCGGTATCGAGATCCCACACGACCTCGAGATGATCGGAGACGAACCCGACCGGCACGACCACGACGGCTCGGACTCCCCGTTCGTGCAGCGCATCGATGTGGTCGACGATGTCGGGTTCGAGCCACGGCACCTGCGGCGGACCGGACCGCGACTGCCACACCAGGTCGTAGTCGCCCTCGCCGAGCGCCTCGGCCACCAACCGCGCCGCTTCGGCGACCTGCCGGCTGTAGAGACGGCCGCCCTCCTCCGGCGGACCACCGGTCGCGTCGAAGGAGGTCGGAACGGAGTGCGCGGTGAACACCACGCGCGCGGAATCGCGCACGTCGTCGGCGAGTTCGACGCGGGCCGCGCGCACGGCGTCGGTGACGGCATCGAGGAACAGCGGGTGGTCGTAGAAGTGCCGCAGCTTCGTCAGCTGCGGGGCGTCCTCGACGGCGTCCCGCGCCCGTGCGATGTCCTCGTGGTACTGCCGGCAACCCGAGTAGCCGCCCCAGGCGGAGGTCGCGAACACCAGGGCGTTACGGATCCCTTCTTCGCGCATCCGCGCGACGGTGTCCTCGACCATGGGATGCCAGTTGCGGTTGCCGAAATAGATCGGCAGATCGATACCGTGCACGTCGAACTCGGCGCGGACGGCGTCGATGATCGCCCGGTTCAAGGCGTTGATCGGCGAGACACCCCCGAAGTGCAGATAGTGCTGCGCGACCTCGTCGAGTCGTTCCGGCGGGATCCCTCGTCCGCGGGTGACGTTCTCGAGGAACGGCCGCACGTCGTCGGGTCCTTCCGGTCCGCCGAACGACAGCAGCATCAGCGCGTCGTACGCCCCGGGGGTGTTCGTCATGGGAGTGCCTTCCGTCGTACGGTCAGCTGCCGAAGCCGACCTGGGAGTGGAAACCACCGTCGACGTAGACGATGGATCCCGTTGTCCCGGGTAGCCAGTCGGACAGCACCGCACACACGGTCTTCGCCACGGGCGTCGGATCGTCGACGTCCCAGCCGATCGGGGACGCCGCCGACCACCCCTCGTTCAGACGGTTCATCTCCGCGCCCGGGCCGGTCGCGTCGCCCGCGATGGCCTTGGCCGCGAGCGTCTTGATCGGGCCGGCGGCGACGAGGTTCGAACGGATACCGCGCGGGCCGACTTCCTTGGCCACGTAGCGGTTCACCGACTCGAGCGTCGCCTTGGAGACACCCATCCAGTTGTAGAACGGCACGGCCCGGGACGGGTCGAAGTCCATTCCGACGATCGAACCGCCCTCGTTCATGACGGGTAGGACGGCCTTGGCGAGCGCGCCGTAGGAGTAGGCCGACACCTCGAGCGCCACCGCGACGTCCGTCCAGGGCGCGTCGAGGAACGGGCTGCCCAGGCAGGACCGGGGTGCGAAACCGATGGAGTGGACGACACCGTCGATCCCCTCCGGTGCGAGTTCGCGGATCTTGTCGGCGAGACCGTCGAGATCCTCCTGGTTCTGCACGTCGAGGCAGATCGCCGGCGGCACCGGCTGCGGGAGACGCTGCGCGATCCGGTCGATCAACCGGAGTCGCTCGAAGCCGGTGATGATCACCTTCGCGCCCTGTTCCTGCGCGGCCTTCGCGGTGTGAAAGGCGATCGAGGCATCGGTGATGATGCCGGTGACGAGAATGGTCTTGCCCTCGAGCAGTCCGCCCATGAGTGTGTCGGTCCTCCAGTGAGATTCGGATGTGGTCGCGTGACCGTCAGTGGCCCATGCCCATGCCGCCGTCGACCGGGATCACGGCGCCGGAGACGTAGGCGGAGTCGTCGGAGGCCAGGAAGCTGACGACGGCTGCGACGTCCTCGGGCCTGCCGAGTCGCTGCAGCGGGATGAACTTCTTCGCCGTGTCGCGCAGGTCGTCTGACAGATCCGCAGTCATGTCGGTCTCGATGAAACCGGGAGCGACGACGTTGGCCGTGATCGATCGCGAACCGAGTTCGCGGGTGACCGAACGGGCGAGCCCGATGACACCGGCCTTCGAGGACGCGTAGTTGATCTGACCGGCCTGACCGGCGAGGCCGACCACGGAGCCGAGGAAGATCATGCGGCCCCAACGGGCACGGAGCATCGCACGGTTGGCGCGCTTGGCGCACCGGAAGGCGCCGGTGAGGTTCGCGTCGATCACCGAGCTGAACTGGTCCTCGGTCATGCGCATCAGCAGGGTGTCGTCGGTGATGCCCGCATTCGCGACGAGCACCTCGACGGGACCCTGATGCTCCTCGACCTCCTTGAACGCGGCGTCGACCGAGTCGGTGTCGGTGACGTCGCACCGCACACCGAACAGGTCGTCGGGCGCGCCCGAACCGCGGTGGGTCACGGCGACCCTGTGGCCGTCCGCCTGCAGGCGACGGGCGACGGCGAGGCCGATCCCGCGGTTTCCACCGGTGACGAGGACGGATCGGGGGGTGGCACCCGCGCGCGTGGACGCTGCGGCACTATCTGCGTCAGTCATGCATTCCAACCTATCTGGTGGCCTGGCCGGGACGGAAAACGCTCCGTGAGCGTGCACAAGGTGGATCAGGGCAGCCGCTGGCGCAACACCATCGCCGCGCCGAGCCCCGCGATCACCGAGAGCGCTCCGAGCATGAGCCACGGACGGCTGGCGTCGCCGCGGGTCGTCTCGAAGCCGATCTGCTCCTCGAGCGTGTTGTAGGCGTCCTCGAGTTCTTCGAGGCTTGCCGCCGTGAAGAAGCTCCCGCCCGAGAGATTCGCGATCTCCTTGAGCGACGGATCGTCGACGGGCACGGGGATCCGATCATCCTCGATGGTGACGGTGCCCGTCTGGGTGCCGAACGAGATGGTCGAGACCGGGATTCCCTTCTCCGCCGCCTGCCGCGCCGCGGTGAAGCCCCCGCGGGGATCGTCGGGACTCTCGGGGACGGTCTGTTTGCCGTCGGACAGCAGCACGATCCGCGCGGGCGGCGCCTGGTCGCTGCCGCCGAGCACGGCGGCGAGCGTGTCGATCGACTGCATCGCCGTGAAGATCGCCTCGCCGGTCGCAGTGCGCTCGCTGAGCTGCAGGTTGTCGATCGCGGACTTGCTCGCCTCCCGGTTGGTGGTCGGCGAGACCAGGACCGAGGCGGTACCCGAGAACGCGACGAGACCGAGGTTGATGCCGGGCGTCAGGTCGTCGGCGAACTGCTTGGCCGCCTCCTGTGCGGCGGCGAGTCGTGTGGGCGCGACGTCCGTGGCCTCCATCGACAACGACACGTCGATGACAAGCACGACCGTGGCCCGGTTGCGCGGCACCCGCTGTTCGGCGGTCGGGCCGGCGAGCGCCACGGTGAGGAAGACGAGCCCGACGAGCAACAGTGCGACGGGAATGTGCCGAGCGCGTCCCGGGCGGGCGGGCGCGACCTTCTCGAGCAGCTCGAGATTGGTGAAGCGCAGCGTGTTCGTCTGGCGCCGGCGCTGGACCAGCACGTATGCGCCGCCGAGGGCGGCGACGACGAACAGCAGCAGCAGCCACCACGGTGAAGTGAAACCGGACAGGCTCATCGTCCCCCCTGCCGTGCGGGTGCGCCGAAGCTGTGCCGCCGGGCCGCGACGAATCGGACGACATCGCCGATCCAGTCGCGGTCGGTGCGCAACGTCAGCACCGGTGCACCTGAACTGCGCAGCGCCTGGTGCACGGCCGCGCGATGCTCGACGGCGGCCTGCGCATAGTCGGCCCGCAGTTCGGGAGTAGTCGTGAATTCACGGGTGCGGCCCGTTTCCGGGTCGTGCAGCACCACGTCGCCCAGATCGGGCAGTTCGAGGTCGCGGCGATCGACGATCTCGACAGCGAGCAGTTCGTGCCGGCCGGACAGTGCCCGCAGGGAGCGCTCCCAGTCGAGAGGGCCGAGGAAATCGCTCACCACGACCGCCAGACCGCGGCGGCGCTGGGGACGTCGCAGCGACTCGACGAGCCCCCGGAGATCACCGCGGGTCCCGTCGGGTGCGTGCGGGGTTGTCGCGACGGTACGCAACAACGATTGGGCGTGCAGCCGCCCACCACGCGCGGGGACGCGGGCCGTCTCGTTGCCGGTGGAGATCACCGCGCCGATCCGATTCCCGCTGCCGGTGGTCAGATGCGCGAGCGCGGCCACCGCTGCGATCGCCAGGTCGCGCTTCTCACACATGCCGGTACCGAAGTCCAGGCTGGTCGAGAGGTCGACCGCGAGCCACGTCTCGAGTTCCCGGTCGGCGACGGTCTGCCGCACGTGCGGGTGCGTCGTGCGCGCGGTGACCGACCAGTCCATCTGCCGCACGTCGTCACCCGGCTGGTACTCGCGGGCGTCCCCCGGCTCGGAACCGGGGCCCGGGATCAGACCGAGATGGTCGCCGTGCAGGACGCCGTCGAGACGGCGCCGCACGGTGAGCTCGAGGGTGCGGAGCGCGGCGGTGAGCGCGGGATCGCGCAATTCACCGGTCCGGAACCGCGGTGGCGACCCGTCGTGAGGACGTGTGCTCACCGCGCGCCCGCACCTCCCTGCGGATCAGGTGCACCGATGGGCGCCTGCTGACCGGCAGCGGCCCGCGGATCGGCAGGCGCCGGGCCGGGGGTCGCGGTCGGCACGGGTGCGTTCGCCTGGGGCGCGACCTGCGGAAGACCCACGGTCTGCAGGATTCGGGTGATGATCTGGTCCGGGGAGACGTCGTCCGCGAGCGCGTCGTAGGACAGCACCAGGCGGTGGCGGAGCACATCGGGGATGACGTCGACGATGTCCTGCGGCACCACGTAGTCGCGACCGCGCACGAGCGCCAGGGCACGCGCCGAGGAGATGATGCCGAGCGTCGCGCGGGGCGAGGCGCCGTAGGCGATCCAGCCCTGCACGTCGTGCAGGCCGAGCTCGGCGGGCCGACGCGTCGCGAAGATGACCCTCACCACGTAGTCGACGAGCGCGTGGTGCACGAACACACGGCCGGCGATCTTCTGCAGGCGCAGGAGCTGCTCGTTGTCGAGCACCTGCTTCGGCTCGGGAGCGGCGACACCCATCCGGTAGACGATCTCGCGTTCCTCCTCCACCGACGGATAGTCGACGAGGACCTTGAACAGGAAACGGTCGCGCTGCGCTTCCGGCAGCGGATAAACGCCCTCGTTCTCGATGGGGTTCTGCGTCGCCATCACGAGGAACGGCTCGGGCATCGGGAAGGTCTTGCCACCGATCGTGACGTGGCGTTCGGCCATCACCTCGAGCAGCGCCGACTGCACCTTCGCCGGGGCGCGGTTGATCTCGTCGGCGAGCACGAAGTTCGCAACGACCGGTCCGAGTTCTGTGTCGAACTCCTCGCGTCCCTGCCGGTAGATGCGGGTACCGACGAGGTCCGTCGGCACGAGGTCGGGAGTGAACTGCACGCGGGAGAACGACCCACCGACGACCTTCGCGAAGGTTTCGACGGCCAGCGTCTTCGCGACACCGGGAACGCCTTCGAGCAGCACGTGCCCGCGCGCGAGCACACCGACCAGCATCCGCTCGACCAGCAGGTCCTGGCCGACGATCACGCGCTTGACCTCGTAGATGGCCCGTTCGAGGAGACGGACGTCGTCGGCGGGGTCGTACGCCTTCGCAGGAGCGTCGCCGGGTTTCCGCATGTTCGCGCCGGACACCTGCGGAGCCGGACCGTTCGCACCGGCCGCCTTCGGCGCCGGCGCGGCACCCGCCGCAGCCTGGTTGTTCTTGCGTCCGTCGTTACCGCCCTGGTCGCCCGACGTCGCCGAACCGGACGTCCCACCCTCGCGTGAGGTCACCAACAATCCACCGCTTTCGCCTACGTCGCTCCGCTGGAAACACCTGCTGCACCACTATTGCAGGTGCCGGCTCGGTGTGTCGTCGCCCCTGCACCGACCGGGAGACGGCACCCGGAAACGACCGGATGGCACCCGCCCTCGGTGGTACGAGGGCCGCGGCAAACCTCGCCCTCACGACACCATGCGCACCACGTACGGTGTCATGCCGCCCCAGCGTACCGGCGAGATCTTCACGAACGATCCCGACTGCGGCGCCTCGAGCATCTGCCCGTCGCCGAGATACAGCGCGACGTGCTGGCTGGCGTTGGGCCCGTAGAAGATCATGTCGCCCCGTCTCATCTGCGACGACGGAACCTGGGTACCGGCCGTGTACTGGTAGCCGGTGTAGTGCGGGAGCGAGATGCCGATGCCCGCGAACGCGTAGATCATCAGTCCGGAGCAGTCGAAGCCGACCTTGGCGTAGTCGCCGTGGACATCGGCGACGCCGCCGTCGCGGATACCGCGGGTCGGGCCGTTCTCGTTGCCACCACCCCACGCGTACGGGACGCCGATCTGGGACATCGCACGGTCGATGACGATCTCCACCGCAGCGGGACCGGTGACGGACGGACGCGACGGGATCCCGGGCGTCGAATTCGGTGTGGAGGGGCGGGAACCCGATCCCCCGGTCCCCGATCCGGGGGTCTCCACGACGGGGTCGCCCGGATCCGGGTTCTCCCAGTCGATCCCACCGTCGTCGCCGCTGTCCTCGTCTTCGTCCTCGTCGGGGATCGTGCCGCTGTCGGTGCCATCCGGGACGGATCCATCGTCGGTACCGTCTGGGACGGTCCCCCCGTCGGTACCGTCCGGGACCGTGGCGTCGTCGGTGTAGTCCGGTGCAGCCGTGTCGGTGCCACTCGTATCGGTGCCACTCGTATCGGTGTCACTGCCCTCCGGCGCTCCGGATTCGGTGGTGACCTCACCCGGTGAGGCGACGTCGCTCTCGCCGGTCGACGGAGACTCCTCGATCAGCGTGTGGGGGCGACGGCCGTTGGCGAGTTCCGCCGCACGTTCCCGGGCTGCGGCGTCGGCGGCGACACGCTCGGCTGCCGCGGCTGCCGCGACCCGTGCCTCCTCGGCGGCCGCCGCGGCAGCTGCTTCCTCGGCTGCGCGGCGACGGTCCCAGTCCTGGTACTGCGCGCGTTGCCCTTCCAGGCCCGCAACGTTCACGCGGGCCCGGTCGAGTTCGCTCTGCGCGTTCGCACGTTCCTGCTCGATGCGCGACTTCTCCGCGGCCTGCCGACCGAGTTCCGCTCGCGCGACGGCAATCGCGGCCTCGGCCTCGGCCCTGCGCTGCTCGGCGGCTTCCGCCGCCGCGTCGGCCTCGAGCTTGGCCGCGCGTGCCCGCGAGTGGGAGTTGGCCTCCTGGGCCCGGGCGCGCTGGAGCGCATCGAGCACCGCGGCGCGCCCGGCGGATAGCAACCGCATGACCTGGGCGCGGTCGAGCAGATCTTCGGGACCGTCGACGTCGAGGAAGGCCGCGAGGGAGACCGAGTTGGCGCCACGGGTGTAGCTGTCGCGGACGAACGCGTCGAAGTTCTTCTGGGCAGCGAAGATCCGGTCGGCGGCGTCGTCGAGTGCGCGGCGGGAATCCACGACCACCCGTTCGGCGAGATCCGCTGCGTCGCGCGCGCTCTGGAGATCGACGAGGGCGCGGTTGACGTCCTCGCGGCGGATGGCGACCTGCGCGTCGAGCTCGGCGAGCTGCTGATCCGCGCCGGCGATCCGGACGATCAGCTGCCCGACCCGGTCGATGTTGGCCGCGACGGCCGCACCAGCGCGGTCGATCTCGGCGTCCGAAGGGTTCGGCGGCGGGGGCGGTGCGGCGGACGCCGTCGTGGTCACGGTAAGGAGCACGGCTGTGACCAACCCCAAACCGGCGAGGAGCGTGCCGGTGCGCGTCCGCGGGGTGCGACCGGGCGTCGGACCGTCGGGTCGACGGCCTGCAGTGAGCGTCGTGGCGGTGCCGTCCGGCCCCGACCGTCGCGGAATCCCTCCGTGGATACCGAACCGTCTCACTTGCATCTCCCTCGGTCGCACCTGGTGGCCGAGACATCCGGCCGGACGACCCGAGGAAGGCAGGCAGCATCCGCTCGCCGTGGGTGCCCCACGGCTCACACGCTGCAGTCGTACACCGGCTGCGGACAGCGTCCCCACGAGCCGGGTTGTGACACACCTTCCCCAAGAGCGTCATGAAAACCGTACGACACCTCAGGGGTATGTCGCATGACAGTCACGAAGATCGGCCGGAAGAACTCCGAAAGAACACGGTGCGGACACCGAGGAACACCGTGAGGACACCGAACGATCTTCCCTGCCGGATTCCGTCACGGTCGGGGCGAGGACAACCCGGAGACGATCTCCGCGGTGACGGAAAGAGACCTCAGACGTCCTTGGCCGATGACGATCCGTTACCTCCGGCAACGGTCGCGTCACCGTCCGCGCGGCGGCGTTTGGCGAGCCAGGTCGCGCCGGCCGCAAGGGCGACCACTGCGACGATCAGCAGCGTCATCAGCGTCCAGGGCGGTGACGGCTCGAGCACCGAGTCGACGAAGTTGCGTGTGGAGACCACCGGGTCGCCGGTGTAGGTGCGATCCTGGGCGGCCTCGAGAGTGACGCGGTCGAGATCCTCGCTGAATGTCCCGACCCATCCCGGACTGAGGACCAGCACCGTTCCGCCGTCCTCGGCGCCGACCTCCGTCGCGAGGTCGCGCAGCTGCGAATCCATACGGGGGTCCCGGTCGAGCACGACCACGCTGAGGTCGATCCCGTTCTCCTGCGCGCGCTGCACCTCGGCGCCGAGGTCGTCGACGTACTGCGAGGGCGCCGCCACCTGGTCGTCGGCGAGATCGGCGAGCACTTTTTCGACCGAGACCCCGGCGGGAAGATCCGTGAGCGCAGGGCCCGGTATACGAAGCAGTGGCGCAGACATCTCTCTCCGGTGGTGCTGGGGCAGAAGCCGGGCGATACGGCGATCCGGCCGTGCGGAGACGACACGAAGAGCCACACCCGTGGGCAAGGGAGAACATTACGCGATCGCGCGACGGCGGCTCGAAGCACTCGTCGCGAGCAGGACCGATGCCGGCGGGACGCTTCGTCGACACGACGGACCCGACTTCGGTTCAATACAGGACAAGCGTACTGTTAGAATCGAGGGCGAGACGCCACGACTACTGCATCCGGGCCACGGGCCGCGGGCGGACGTCGTGTGCCTCGCTTCAGCCGTCGACACAGCCCCGTCGGCGGCCAGCCGAAACGACGAGTGGAGCTGACGTGAGCACCAGTAGTGATTCGTTCGGCGCCAAGGGTTCGCTGCAGGTCGGAGACAACTCCTACGAGATCTTCCGCCTGTCGGCCGTCCCCGGCACCGAGAAACTTCCTTACTCTTTGAAGGTCCTGGCCGAGAACCTGCTGCGCACCGAGGACGGTGCCAACATCACGGCCGATCACATCCGGGCCATCGCCAACTGGGATCCCTCCGCCGACCCGAGCATCGAGATCCAGTTCACGCCCGCACGCGTGATCATGCAGGACTTCACGGGCGTCCCCTGTGTCGTCGACCTCGCCACCATGCGTGAGGCCGTGACCACCCTGGGCGGCGACCCGAACAAGGTCAACCCCCTCTCCCCCGCCGACATGGTCATCGACCACTCGGTGATCCTCGACTACTTCGGTCGCGCCGACGCCCTCGAGCGCAACGTCGACCTCGAGTACGAGCGCAACGGCGAGCGCTACCAGTTCCTGCGCTGGGGCCAGGGCGCCTTCGACGACTTCCGCGTCGTCCCCCCGGGCATGGGCATCGTCCACCAGGTCAACATCGAGTACCTCGCCCCGACCGTCATGGTCCGCAACGGGCAGGCCTACCCCGACACCTGCGTCGGCACCGACTCGCACACGACGATGGTCAACGGCCTCGGCGTGCTCGGCTGGGGCGTCGGCGGCATCGAGGCCGAGGCCGCGATGCTCGGCCAGCCGGTCTCCATGCTCATCCCGCGCGTGGTCGGCTTCAAGCTCACCGGTGAGATCCAGCCCGGCGTGACCGCGACCGACGTCGTGCTCACCGTCACCGACATGCTGCGCAAGCACGGCGTCGTCGGCAAGTTCGTCGAGTTCTACGGCGCCGGCGTGGCCGAGGTCCCCCTCGCCAACCGCGCGACCCTCGGCAACATGAGCCCCGAGTTCGGTTCGACCGCAGCGATCTTCCCGATCGACGGCGAGACCATCAACTACCTGCGCCTGACCGGCCGCACCGACGAGCAGCTCGCTCTCGTCGAGGCGTACGCCAAGGAGCAGGGCCTGTGGCACGATCCGAGCCGCGAGCCCGAGTTCTCCGAGTACCTCGAGCTCGACCTGTCGACGGTCGTCCCGTCGATCGCCGGCCCGAAGCGCCCGCAGGACCGCATCCTGCTGTCCGAGTCGAAGGTCGCCTTCCGCAAGGACATCCACAATTACGTGGAGGAGAACCTCCCGGCCGAGCACACCAAGCTCGACGAGGCCGTCGAGGAGACCTTCCCGGCGTCCGACCCGGCCGTGCTGTCCTTCGCGGACGACGGTGCCGTCGACGTCCACTCGGCCGCCAACGGTGCCCACGGACGTCCGTCGAAGCCGGTCAAGGTCGTCTCGGAGGAGCGCGGCGAGTTCGTCCTCGACCACGGCGCCGTCGTGGTGGCGGGCATCACCTCCTGCACCAACACCTCCAACCCGTCGGTCATGCTCGGCGCCGCGCTGCTCGCCCGCAACGCCGTCGAGAAGGGCCTGTCCACCAAGCCGTGGGTCAAGACCAACATGGCTCCGGGTTCGCAGGTCGTCAACGACTACTACGAGAAGGCCGGCCTGTGGCCGTACCTCGAGAAGCTCGGCTTCTACCTCGGTGGCTTCGGTTGCACCACGTGCATCGGTAACACCGGGCCGCTGCCCGAGGAGATCTCGAAGGCCGTCAACGACAACGACCTCTCGGTCACCGCGGTGCTCTCCGGCAACCGCAACTTCGAGGGTCGTATCTCCCCCGACGTGAAGATGAACTACCTGGCCTCGCCGCCGCTGGTCATCGCGTACGCGCTCGCGGGCACGATGGACTTCGACTTCGAGACCGACGCGCTGGGCAAGGACAAGGACGGCAACGACGTCTTCCTGAAGGACATCTGGCCTTCCGCCCAGGAGATCGACGACACCATCAAGTCGGCGATCAACCAGGACATGTTCCGCAAGTCCTACGCCGACGTCTTCAAGGGCGACGAGCGCTGGCAGAACCTCGAGACCCCCGAGGGCGACACCTTCGCGTGGGACGAGGACTCGACGTACGTCCGCAAGGCTCCGTACTTCGAGGGCATGACGATGGAGCCGGACGCGGTCAGCGACATCAAGGGCGCTCGCGTCCTCGCGCTGCTCGGCGATTCGGTCACCACCGACCACATCAGCCCGGCCGGTCCGATCAAGCCGGGTACCCCGGCCGCGAAGTACCTCGACGCCCACGGTGTCGAGCGCAAGGACTACAACTCGCTCGGTTCGCGTCGTGGCAACCACGAGGTCATGGTCCGCGGCACCTTCGCGAACATCCGTCTGCAGAACCAGCTGCTCGACGGGGTCTCCGGTGGTTACACCCGCGACTTCACCCAGGACGGTGCTCCGCAGGCGTTCATCTACGACGCCTCGCAGAACTACCAGAAGGCCGGCATCCCGCTGGTCGTCCTCGGTGGCAAGGAGTACGGTTCCGGCTCCTCGCGTGACTGGGCCGCCAAGGGCACCCGCCTGCTCGGCGTCAAGGCCGTCATCACCGAGTCCTTCGAGCGCATCCACCGCTCGAACCTCATCGGCATGGGCGTCATCCCGCTGCAGTTCCCGGCGGGCGAGTCGGCCGCGTCGCTGGGCCTGACCGGCACCGAGGTCTTCGACATCGAGGGCATCGAGAAGCTCAACGAGGGCGTCACGCCGAAGACCGTCAAGGTCACGGCGACCAAGGACAACGGCGAGAAGGTCACCTTCGACGCTGTCGTCCGCATCGACACCCCCGGTGAGGCGGACTACTACCGCAACGGCGGCATCCTGCAGTACGTGCTGCGGAACATGATCCGCGGCTGAGAGCAGTGCTCGTGACCCGATCGGTCACATCCGTGTGAAGCGGCGGGCCCGGGACGAGACTCGTCTCGGGCCCGCCGTCTCCATCGAGCCGAAAGGAAGTGGCGCGTGCCCAAGGTCAGTGAGGACCATCTCGCCGCGCGGCGCAGGCAGATCCTCGACGGTGCCCGTCGCTGCTTCGCCGAATACGGTTACGACGGCGCGACCGTGCGACTGCTCGAAGATGCCACGGGTCTGTCCCGTGGCGCGATCTTCCACCATTTCAAGGACAAGGACGGACTGTTCCTCGCCCTCGCCCAGGAGGATGCGAGACGGATGGCCGACGTCGCGGCCAACGAGGGTCTCGTGCAGGTCATGCGCGACATGCTGTCCTCCCCCGACCAGTTCGACTGGCTCGGGACGCGGCTCGAGATCACGCGCCGTCTCCGCACCGACCCCGAGTTCGCGAAGGCGTGGATGCAGCATTCGGCCGAACTCACCGAGGCCACCGTCGGACGTCTCGAACGGCAGCGGGAAGCGGGCCGGCTGCGCGACGACGTACCGACCGAAGTCGTCCTGGGTTATCTCGACCTCGTGCTCGATGGGCTCGTCGCCCGCCTCGCTTCAGGCCACACCGAACAGGACCTCGTCGCGGTTCTCGACCTCGTCGAGGAATCCGTGCGCCGCCGCGACTGACGCGCCGGATCCGTTCCTCACGCCTTCTCGTCGCTCGCTGCCGCCCGACGACGGTTCGGGCCGCCGCGGCCCCTCAGCCGCACCTGCGACTCCACGAGAACGTTGTGCACGAAACCGTAGGATCGACCGGTTTCCTGGGCAAGCCTCCGAATGCTCGCGCCCTCCTCGTAGCGGCGCTTCAGATCCTCTTGCAAGCGGTCCCGCGATTCCCCTGTAACTCGGGCTCCCTTCGCGTAGGTCGTCTCTCCACCACCGGAATTTCGCGCCATCGGATCCTCCCTGCGCCCTCGCCAAAGGTCCCTTTCCCAGGCTAGAGGACTGTCAGGTTGCGCGGACGCAGATCGGACCAGCGGGAGCGGATCAGGGGGCGGCTCCGACCGGGAGCCCGATCAGGCGAGCTGGATGAGCTCGAGGTATTCCTGCGACCAGTGGTCCTCGGTCCCGTCGGGAAGCAGGATCACACGTTCCGGGTCGAGGGCCTCGGCCGCACCCGGATCGTGGGTGACCAGCACGACGGCACCCTCGTAGCTCCGCAGCGCGTCGAGCACCTGCTCGCGCGAGACGGGATCGAGGTTGTTGGTCGGTTCGTCGAGGAGCAGCACGTTCGCCGCGGACGAGACGAGGCCCGCCAGGGCGAGTCGTGTCTTCTCACCGCCGGAGAGTGTTCCGGCCGGCTGCTCGAGCTGCGGACCGGTGAACATGAACGCGCCGAGCAGTCCGCGCAGGTCCTGTTCACCGGCGTCCGGAGCGGCGTGCCGGATGTTCTCCCACACCGTCGCCGAGTCGTCGATGGTGTCGTGCTCCTGCGCGAAGTAGCCGATCTTCAGACCGTGGCCGGGCACGAGTTCGCCGAGATCCGGCTGCTCCACACCGGCGAGCAGTCGCAGCAGCGTCGTCTTGCCGGCACCGTTGAGGCCGAGGACGACGACGCGGCTGCCCCGGTCGATCGCGAGGTCGACGCCGGTGAAGATCTCCAGGGAGCCGTAGACCTTGGTCAGCTCCTTGGCCATCAGCGGGGTCTTGCCGCACGCGGACGGTGTGGGGAACCGGATCTTGGCCACCTTGTCGGCGACGCGCACGTCGTCGAGGTCGGCGAGCAGCTTCTCGGCGCGCTTGGCCATGTTCTGGGCGGCAGTGGCCTTGGTGGCCTTCGCTCCGAGCTTCGCGGCCTGCTTCTGCAGGGCGGACGCCTTCTTCTCGGCGTTCGCGCGCTCGCGCCGGCGCCGCGCCTCGTCGGTGGCGCGTGCGTCGAGGTACTTCTTCCAGCCCATGTTGTAGACGTCGGCCTCGCCGCGCACCGCGTCGAGGAACCACACCTTGTTCACCACGTCGGCGAGCAGGTCGACGTCGTGGCTGATGACGATGAGCCCACCGTCGTGGTTCTGCAGGAAGCCGCGCAGCCAGGTGATCGAGTCGGCGTCCAGGTGGTTGGTCGGCTCGTCGAGCAGCAGCGTGGTGTCGGACTTCCCGCCGGAGCCGTCCGAGGCTGCGAACAGGATGCGGGCGAGTTCGACACGGCGTCGCTGACCACCCGACAGCGTGTGGAGGGGTTGGCCGAGGACCCGGTCGGGCAGGCCGAGGCTGTGGCAGATGCTCGCGGCCTCGGATTCGGCGACGTATCCGCCGAGCGTCGCGAAACGCTCTTCGAGCGAACCGTACTTGCGCACGGCACGGTCGCGGATCTTCTCGTCGACGGCCTCCGCCATGAGCGCCTGCTGCTTCTCCATGCTGCGGAGGATCTCGTCGAGACCTCGCGCCGAGAGCACCCGATCCTTGGCGAGGACGTCGAGATTGCCCTCCTTGGGATCCTGCGGCAGGTAACCGATGTCTCCGGAACGGATCACGGCGCCGGCGTAGGGTTCGCCTTCACCCGCGAGGATCCGCAGGGTCGTGGTCTTGCCGGCACCGTTACGTCCCACGAGGCCGATCCGGTCCCCGGCCTGCACCCGCAGCCCCGAGCCGGGGGCGGTGAGCAGCGTCCGCACGCCGGCGCGGACTTCGAGGTCGGTAGCGGTGATCACGCACGGGCTCCTAGAACGAAGGACGATGGATGGGTGCCATGGTGGCAAACAGCCGGGCACACGAACCACTCATTTTACCGTGACGGCCCCTCTCCCCCACGGTGAGATTCGCTACCCTCGCCACGCACGGCCAGGTCCTCCCCTCGCGCGACCTAGGCTGACGCCCGTGACCCACCTTCCCTCCACCGACCTCGTCGTGGCCGGACTCGGTCCCGCGGGCCGTGCGCTGGCGTTCCGAGCGGCCGCAGCCGGACTGTCGGTGACGGCCGTCGATGTGCGCCCGCAGCGCCGATGGACCGCGACCTACGCGGCGTGGGCCGACGAACTACCCGCCTGGCTGCCCGACGAGGTGGTGGCAGCGCACATCGACAGGCCCGCAGCGTGGACGACCGGGCCCCGCATCGTCGATCGCGCCTACCGGGTGCTGGACACGGCGGGACTGCAGGACTTCCTCGCCCTCGACGCCGTCACGGTGGTCACGGGTCGGGTGCGCGACGTCGATGCGGACGGCGTGGTCCTCGGGGACGGCCGCCGGGTGCCTGCCCGCTACGTCGTCGATGCCCGCGGGGTTCCGGCCGAACCGGAACGTGCCCAGCAGACGGCATTCGGGCTGATCGTCGACGATACGACCGCAGCTCCGGCACTCGACGGCCACGACGCCTGGTTCATGGACTGGCGCCGCGACAACGGCACGGGCCCCGACGACGTGCCGTCCTTCCTGTATGCGGTGCCGGTCGGCGACGGACGCACGATCCTCGAGGAGACCTGCCTCGTCGGTCGCCCGGCGCTCGGTCTCGGCGAACTCGAACGGCGCCTGCACATCCGCCTCGCGGCGCGAGGCGTGCGCACGACCGGCGACGACCAGGTCGAACGGGTGCGCTTCGCCGTCGAGAGCGCACCGACGGCACCCGGGGTGATCGGCTTCGGCGCTCGCGGTGGTCTCATGCATCCGGCCACGGGATACGCGGTGGCCACCGCCCTGTCCACCGCGGATGCGGTGATCGACGCGGTGCGCCTCGGCGAGGACCCCCAGCGCGTCCTGTGGCCGGTGCGCGCCCGCTCGGTGGCGACCCTGCGGCAGATGGGACTGCGGGTCCTGCTGCGACTCGACGCACGCGGAGCGATCGAGTTCTTCGACGCGTTCTTCGCTTTGCCGGTCGAGCAGCAGCGCGCCTACCTGTCCGGTCGCGACGACGCGACTGGCGTGGCGGCCACGATGTGGCGGCTGTTCCGGGTGCTGCCGACGGGTGCGCGCGGAACCATTCTGCGTTCGCTCCGCTGATCCGCCGGGTGCGGCGTGTGGCGAAGGGCTCGGCGAACCGCCCGGTGAGTTTCGCAGCTTTCCAGCGTGCTCCCGAGGTGTCGATCATGATGGACACATGCGGTCGATCTGGAAAGGCTCACTCGCGTTCGGCCTCGTCAACGTGCCGGTGAAGGTGTACTCGGCGACCGAGTCGCACGACATCTCCTTCCACCAGGTGCACGCGAAGGACGGTGGACGGATCAAGTATCAGCGTGTGTGTACCGAGTGCGGGGAGGTCGTCCCCTACCAGGAGATCGACAAGGCGTACGACTCCGAGGACGGCGAGCGGGTCGTGCTCACCGACGAGGACTTCGAGAAACTCCCCGCCGCTGAGAAGCACGAGATTCCGGTGCTGCAGTTCGTGCCCACCGAGCAGATCGACCCGATCCTGTTCGAGAAGTCCTACTATCTCGAACCCGATTCGTCGTCGCCGAAGGCCTACGGCCTGCTCGCCGCGACTCTCGAGCAGAGCGCCCGGACGGCGCTGGTGCATTTCACCCTTCGTCAGCGCACCCGGCTGGCGGCCTTGCGTACCCGTGACGGTCTGCTCATCCTGCAGACCCTGCTGTGGCCCGACGAGGTTCGCGCAGCCGAGTTCGAGTCGCTCGACGACATCGAGAAGCCGAAGCAACGCGAACTCGCGATGGCCGAGACCCTCGTCGAGTCGATGTCCGACGATTTCGATCCCACCGAGTTCACCGACGAGTACCAGGTGGAACTGCGCACGCTGATCGACGAGGCCCTCGCTCGCGGCGGCGAGAAGGTCTTCCAGGTCGCCGAACACGACACCGGCGAAGAGGACGCCGAGGTGCTCGACCTCGTGGCGGCCCTGCAGCGCAGCGTCGACGCGGCGGGCAAGAAGGTCCCGTCCGGTTCGTCCTCCGGCGGGAAGAAGTCCTCGAAGAATGACGAGGATGAAGACGAGGACGCGAAGAAGGCCCCCGCGAAGAAAACGGCGTCGAAGAGTTCGGCGGCCAAGAAGAGTCCCGCCAAGAAGAGCACGGCGAAGAAGACCGCGTCCAAGAGTTCGGCGTCGAAGAGCACGGCGAAGAAGAGTCCTGCCAAGAAGACGGCGGCCAAGAAGACCTCCGGCGAACGCAAAGGCGCCTGACCTCCGACGAGAAGTCGAAGATCAGGCGCCGAGGCTCGGAGCCGGAGACAGCCGGATCAGACGGTGAAGCCGAGTGCGCGCAGCTGCTCGCGTCCGTCGTCGGTGATTTTGTCGGGACCCCACGGCGGCATCCACACCCAGTTGATGCGCAGCTCGTCGCAGAGGCCGCTGCGCACGAGTGCGCCCTTGGCCTGCTCCTCGATGACATCGGTGAGGGGGCACGCCGCCGAGGTGAGCGTCATATCCACGGTCACGGTCTCGTCGACCTCGGAGATCCCGTAGATGAGACCGAGATCGACGACGTTGATGCCGAGCTCGGGGTCGACGACGTCGCGCAGCGCTTCCTCGAGTTCGTCGAGGCGGCCCGGATCCAGCGGCGGGGCCGTGGCCGCGACCAGCGTCGAGGTCTCGTCCGCGCCGGCGTCGGCCGTCGGATTCTCGTCGGTGTTCACGGTGCCCGGTGCGGGTTCGGTCATCAGTTCTGTCCTCCGCTCGAAAGGGTGTGCGCGCCGCCCGCCAGGTCGGCGGGGGCTGCGTCCACGGTCTGCGCGACCGCGTCCTTGAAGGCCATCCAGCCCAACAACGCGCACTTCACGCGCGCCGGGTACTTCGCGACGCCGGCGAACGCGATGCCGTCGCCGATCAGGTCCTCGTCGCCTTCGACAGTGCCGCGACTGCCGACCATCTCGACGAACCCCTCGACGATCTTCAGTGCATCGCCGAGCGGAACGCCGATCACCTGGTCGGTGAGCACGGACGTCGACGCCTGGCTGATCGAGCAGCCCTGCCCGTCGTAGGAGACGTCGGCGACGGTGTCGCCGTCGATGTGCACGCGCAGGGTCACCTCGTCGCCGCAGGTCGGGTTGACGTGGTGCACTTCGGCGCCGAACGGTTCGCGCAGTCCGCGATTGTGCGGGTGCTTGTAGTGGTCCAGGATCACTTCCTGGTACATCTGCTCCATCCGCATCGGATCACGCCTCCCCGAAGAACTTCTGGGCGCGCCGGATCGCCGCGCCGAGTGCCTGCACCTCGTCCGGCGTGTTGTACACGGCGAACGATGCGCGGGCGGTCGCGGCCACCCCGAAGCGGCGGTGCAGCGGCCAGGCGCAGTGGTGTCCGACCCGGATCTCCACGCCCTCGTCGTCGAGGATCTGGCCGAGATCGTGGGCATGGATTCCGTCCACGACGAACGACACCGCCCCGCCCCGCTGTTCGGCGGTCGTGGGTCCGATGATGCGCACGCCGTCGATGCCGCCCAGCTCGGCGAGCGCAGCAACGGTCAGCTCGTGTTCGTATGCAGCGACGGCGTCCATCCCGATGTCCTGCAGATAGCGCACGGCGGCACCGAGGCCGACGGCCTGCGAGACCATGGGCGAACCGGCCTCGAATCGCTGCGGCGGTGCGGCGAAGGTCGTGGCCTCCATCGTCACCGTCTCGATCATCGAGCCACCGGTGATGAACGGCGGCACGTCGGCGAGCAGGTCGCGGCGACCGTAGAGAACGCCGACGCCGGACGGACCGAACATCTTGTGTCCGGAGAACGCCGCGAAATCCACACCGAGGGCGCGGAAGTCGACGGCCATGTGCGGCACCGACTGGCACGCGTCGAGCACGACGATCGCGCCGACCTCCTTCGCGCGCCGCACGATCTCCTCGACGGGAGCGACCGCACCGGTCACGTTCGACTGGTGCGTGAACGCCACGACCTTCACGGCGTCGGTCAGCGTCAGCGAATCGAGATCGATGCGACCGTCGTCGGTGACCCCGTACCAGCGCAGGGTGGCACCCGTGCGCCGCGCGAGTTCCTGCCACGGAACGAGATTCGCGTGGTGCTCGAGCTCGGTGACGACGATCTCGTCACCGGGGCCGAGCCGGTGCGGGAACCGGTCGTCGGCGAAGGCGTACGCGACGAGGTTGAGCGACTCGGTGGCGTTCTTGGTGAACACCACCTCGTCGACGTCGACCCCGACGAAGGACGCGATGACGGCGCGGGCGTCCTCGTACGAGTCGGTCGCCTCCTCCGACAACGCATGCGCACCGCGGTGCACGGCCGCGTTCCGCGTCGCGAGGAACTCACGCTCGGCGTCGAGCACCTGTACCGGGCGCTGGGAGGTGGCCCCCGAGTCGAGGTAGACCAGGGGTTTGCCGTCGCGCACCGTGCGCGCGAGGATCGGGAAATCGGCCCTGATCCGGGCGATGTCCAAGGTCCGCACCGGCACCGTCATCCGATCACGCTCCTTGCGTTGCTGCCTGGGTGAAACGAACGTAGCCGTTGGTCTCGAGCTCGTCGGCGAGCTCCGGGCCACCGGACTCGACGACGCGGCCACCCACGAAGACGTGCACGAACTGCGGCTTGATGTAGCGCAGGATGCGGGTGTAGTGGGTGATGAGCAGGACGCCGCCGTTCTCGTTCTCCTGGTAGCGGTTCACGCCCTCGGAGACGACGCGCAGCGCGTCCACGTCGAGGCCGGAGTCGGTCTCGTCGAGGATGGCGATCTTCGGCTTGAGCAGACCCAGCTGCAGGATCTCGTGGCGCTTCTTCTCACCGCCGGAGAAGCCCTCGTTGACGCTGCGCTCGCCGAAGGCCGGATCGATGTCCAGCTCGGACATCGCCTGCTTGACCTCCTTGACCCAGTGGCGCAGCTTGGGGGCCTCGCCGCGCACGGCGGTCGCGGCGGTGCGGAGGAAGTTCGACATCGACACGCCGGGCACCTCGACCGGGTACTGCATGGCGAGGAACAGGCCGGCGCGGGCGCGCTCGTCGACGCTCATCTCGAGCACGTCCTCACCGTTGAGGGTGATGCTGCCCGAGGTGATCTCGTACTTGGGGTGGCCGGCGATCGCGTACGACAGGGTGGACTTGCCGGAGCCGTTGGGGCCCATGATGGCGTGCGTCTCACCCGAGCGGACCGTGAGGTTCACGCCCTTGAGGATGTCGATCGGCTCGGCGTTCTCGTCGGTCTGTGCGACGCGGACGTGCAGGTCCTTGATCTCGAGGACGTTCGAAGGTGTGGACATCGAAATGCGTTTCCTTAGTGGAGAGGTATCGGGAGTACGGGGAGACGGCCGTCAGGCGCCGACGGCGGCGAGTTCCGCCTCGATGGCGGCCTCGAGCCGTTCGCGGACCTCGGCGACCGTGATGCGCTCGAGCAGCTCGTGGAAGAAGCCGCGGACGACGAGGCGACGCGCTTCCTCCTCGGAGATACCGCGAGCACGCAGGTAGAACAGCTGCTCGTCGTCGAAGCGGCCGGTCGCCGACGCGTGTCCGGCACCGACGATCTCACCGGTCTCGATCTCGAGGTTCGGCACGGAGTCGGCGCGCGCACCGTCGGTGAGCACCAGGTTGCGGTTGAGCTCGAAGGTGTCGGTGCCCTCGGCCTCGGCGCGGATGAGCACGTCGCCGATCCACACGGTGTGCGCGTCGGGCTTGCCGGAGGCCGGATCGCCCTGCAGCGCACCCTTGTACACGACGTTCGACTTGCAGTTCGGCTGCGAGTGGTCGACGAGCAGGCGCTGCTCGAAGTGCTGGCCGGCGTCGGCGAAGTACAGGCCGAGCAGTTCGGCGTCGCCGCCGGGGCCGTCGTACTTGGTGGTCGCCGACACGCGCACGAGATCGCCGCCGAGCGCCACGGTGAAGTGGCGCAGCACGGCATCGCGGCCGACGCGAGCGTGGTGCGCGGCGACGTGTACGGCGTCGTCGGCCCAGTCCTGCACCGCGACGACCTTCAGCTGTGCGCTGTCGCCGAGCACGAACTCGATGTTCTCGGCGTAGGTGCCGCTGCCGCGCTGGTCGATGACGAGCGTGAGGTTGGCGAACGCCTCGAGCCGGATCTGCACGTGACCGTAGGCGACGGCGCCCTCACCCGGTCCCGTGATCGTCACGGTGACGGGCTCGGCGACCTCGACCTCGCGGCCGACGGTGAGGACGGTCGCGGTCTCGAACGACGAGTACGCCTGTGCTGCGATCCGGTCGAACGGCACACCGGCCTGTCCGAGTCGCGCGTCGTCGCGCGCCACGGTCTCGACCTGCACGCCGTCGACCGGGGTGACCTCGATGGTCGCGGTGCCGGTCGCGGGAGCGGTGCCGTCGTGCAGACCGCGCAGGCGGCGCAGCGGGGTGAACCGCCACACCTCGTCGCGACCCGACGGAATCTCGAAGGCGTTCACATCGAAGGACGTGAAGACCTCACCCTTGTTGATTGCCGGCACCCGGTTCTCGGCACGCACGGCATCCTGCACGCCCGTCGCGGTAGCCGGCGTGTTCTTCGCTTCCGCAGTCATTTAGCCGACTGCCCCTTCCATCTGCAGTTCGATCAGGCGGTTGAGTTCGAGGGCGTACTCCATCGGTAGTTCCTTGGCGATGGGCTCGACGAATCCGCGCACCACCATGGCCATGGCCTCGTCCTCGTCGAGTCCGCGGCTCATCAGGTAGAACAGCTGGTCGTCGCTCACCTTCGAGACGGTCGCCTCGTGACCCATCGTGACGTCGTCCTCACGGATGTCGACGTACGGGTAGGTGTCGGAACGGCTGATCTGGTCGACGAGCAGCGCGTCGCACTTGACGGTCGACTTCGAGCCGTGGGCGCCCTTGTTGACCTGCACGAGGCCGCGGTAGGAAGCACGTCCACCGCCGCGCGCCACCGACTTCGACACGATGGTCGAGGAGGTGTGCGGAGCCAGGTGCAGCATCTTCGCGCCGGTGTCCTGGTGCTGCCCCTCGCCGGCGAAGGCCACGGAGAGCACTTCACCGCGAGCGTGCTCGCCCATCATCCACACGGCCGGGTACTTCATCGTCACCTTGGAACCGATGTTGCCGTCGATCCATTCCATCGAGCCGCCGGCCTCGACCTTGGTGCGCTTGGTCACCAGGTTGTAGACGTTGTTCGACCAGTTCTGGATCGTCGTGTAGCGGCAGTGACCGCCCTTCTTGACGATGATCTCGACCACCGCGGAGTGCAGCGAGTCGGACTTGTAGATCGGCGCGGTGCAGCCCTCGACGTAGTGCACCGAGGCGCCCTCGTCGACGATGATCAGGGTCCGCTCGAACTGGCCCATGTTCTCCGTGTTGATGCGGAAGTAGGCCTGCAGCGGGATGTCGACGTGCACACCCGGCGGAACGTAGATGAACGAGCCTCCCGACCACACCGCGGTGTTCAGGGCGGAGAACTTGTTGTCGCCGGCCGGGATGACCGTGCCGAAGTACTCCTTGAACAGCTCGGGGTGCTCGCGCAGGCCCGAGTCGGTGTCGAGGAAGATCACGCCCTGGCTCTCGAGGTCCTCGCGGATCTGGTGGTAGACCACCTCGGACTCGTACTGGGCGGCGACGCCGGCGATCAGGCGCTGCTTCTCCGCCTCCGGGATGCCCAGCCTGTCGTAGGTGTTCTTGATGTCCTCGGGGAGCTCGTCCCAGCTCGCGGCCTGCTTCTCCGTCGAGCGCACGAAGTACTTGATGTTGTCGAAGTCGATTCCGTCGAGGTTCGAGCCCCACACCGGCATCGGCTTCTTGTCGAAGGTGCGCAGCGCCTTGAGGCGGATATCGAGCATCCACTCGGGCTCGTTCTTCTTGGCGGAGATGTCCCGCACGACCTCTTCGGACAGGCCGCGCTGCGCCGTGGCGCCCGCGGTGTCGGGGTCCGCCCAGCCGTATTCGTAGTGGCCGAGAGAATCGATCGTCTCTTCCTGCGTCAGCGGCGCGGTTCCGGACGTCTGATCCGATGCGACGGTCATGCGAGCTCCTTCCGGAGTCTGGTGGGCGTCGGCGCGGGCTGTGCGTCGACGGTCGACGGGTGGGTGGATGTCTTCCTGATGTGCCCTGGTTCGCGGAGCACTCGCGGTGGGATCGTCACGTAGGCGGCTCCGGACGGGGCGCATCCGCTTTGGAGAGAACGGGCACGTGTGTCGTGCAGAAGGCGTCGCCGTTCGCGATCGTCGCGAGGCGTTGCACGTGGGTTCCGAGGATCCGCACGAAGGCCTCCTGCTCCGCCTCGCACAGTTCGGGGAACTGCTCCGCGACGTGCGAGACCGGGCAGTGGTGCTGGCAGATCTGCACGCCGGTGCCGATGCGGCGGGTCGAGGCGGCGAAACCGGAGGCGGTGAACGCTCCGGCGATCTCCTCGGCGACGCTCTCGACGTCGTCGAGGTTCTCGTCGGCGGGCGCGATGGTGCCGAGGATCGAGTCCACACGGCGGCGTGCGAAGTCCTCCACGGCAGCGTCGCCGCCGAGTTCGCGGAGGTGCCGCATGGCGGCGGTGGCGAGATCGTCGTAGGAGTGCCCGAGGCGGGCGCGTCCGACGGCGGTGAGCTGGAAGCGGCGGGCGGGGCGGCCACGACCGCGTCCTTGCCTGCGCGGCGGCGCGGCGGCCTGCGCCTCACCGGACTCGATGAGCGCGTCGAGATGGCGTCGCACGCCCGCGGCGCTGAGCCCCAGACGCTCGCCGATCTCCGGCGCGGTGATGGGACCTTCTTCGAGCAGCAGCTGCACGACGGCGGCGCGGGTCTGACCCTCCGGGATCTCGCGGCCCGTCGAAGCAGGATTCTTGCGGGTGTCCTCGACGCGCGACGCCGTCGCGGCAGGTGCGTGACCTGCGCGTTCTGCGGTGTCGGTGGTGTCGGACGGGTATTTCACAACACCAGTGTGACGGAATTCGGAAGCACGGTCCACCAAGGGTGCCCTTTGTTACACCTCGTGACGGAGCCGTCGGAGAGCACCCTCGCCGTCCCGTTACGCTTCTGACGTGCCGTCGACTCCTCCCCTGTCCGCCCCGCACACGACGTCTCCGTCGCCGGGCCGATCCGGGGTCCGCGAACGGCTGCACGTGTGGATCCGACGCGCTCTGGGCCTCGACGCCCCGGGACCACACGCCGATGTCTCGGTCGTCCTGCACGGCGACGAGATCGAAGGTCGCGGACTCGACGCGATCGAGAACGTCTACCTCCACCGCATCCGGCTGCTCGGCGCCACCGGTGCCGTCCTCATGGCAGTCGGGGCACTCGGCGCCGGCGCCCAGCCGGTCCTGCAGAACCCCGTGCAGGGCGTCCGCGCCCTCGGACTGGCGGCACGCATGCCGAGCGCCGCCCTCACGACGACCATGATCGGCACGGCGCTGGTGATCCTCGCCTGGTTGCTGCTCGGCCGGTTCGCGATCGGCCGGGGCGCACCGGACGGTCCCGTGCGCCGACTGTCCCGGTCGCAGCTCGACCGCACCTTGCTGCTGTGGATCCTTCCGCTGGTCGTCGCTCCGCCGATGTTCAGCAAGGACGTCTACTCGTATCTCGCGCAGAGCGAGATTGCCGCGCGCGGGCTCGATCCCTACGCGATCGGTCCGGCCGGCGCGCTGGGGGTCGACCACGTCCTGACCCGGACGGTGCCGAACATCTGGCGCGACACCTCGGCCCCCTATGGCCCGGCCTTCCTGTGGATCGGCGAGAAGATCACGTACCTCACGGGCGAGAACATCGTGGCCGGCATCTTCGTCCACCGGCTGCTCGCGCTCGTGGGTGTGGCCCTGATCGTGTGGGCGCTGCCGCGGCTCGCCCGCCGGTGCGGCGTCGCGTCGGTGAGCGCGTTGTGGCTCGGTGCCGCGAACCCGCTCTTGCTCTTCCACCTGGTCGCGGGCATCCACAACGAGGCCCTGATGCTCGGGCTCATGCTCGCCGGTGTCGAGCTCGCGCTGCGGGCCGTCCACCCGGACGACGAGGCGGCCTCGCGCCTGCGTCTCACGGGGTGGCTCGCGGCCGGCACCGCGCTGATCGCCCTGTCGTCGATGATCAAGGTGCCCTCGCTGCTCGCGCTCGGATTCGTCGGCATGGCCCTTGCCCGCAAGTGGGGTGGCGGCTTCCGCGCCGTGCTCGCCGCCGCCGCGATCCTCGGCATCGGGACCTGCGTCGTCATCGGCGCTGTGAGCTGGGGCAGCGGCCTGGGCTTCGGCTGGACGAAGACCCTGGGCACCGCCACGGAGGTCCGCAGCTGGATGTCGATCCCGACCCTGCTCGGCATGGGTACCGGCCTCGGCGGCGTGCTGCTCGGTCTCGGCGACCACACGACGGCCGTGCTGTCCATCACGCGCCCCATCGCAGCGCTGGTGGCCGCTTTCGTCACGATGCGCATGCTGCTCGCGGTGCTCATGGGACGGATCCATCCGGTCGGTGCGCTGGGGGTCTCGCTGGGCGCGATCGTGCTGCTCTTCCCGGTCGTGCAACCGTGGTACCTGCTGTGGGCGGTGATCCCGCTCGCGGCCTGGGCGACCCGCCCGGTCTTCCGGATCCCCACCATCGCGTTCTCGTCGGTTGTCGGCATGATCCTCATGCCCAACGGCAGCGAATACCAACCGTTCATCATCGTCCAGGCGTCGATCGCGACCATCGTCGTGGTCGGTCTGATCATCGTCGCCACACGCTCCCGGCTGCCGTGGCGGCTGCAGGAGCGCACACCACCGCGTCCGGCGGAAACCGCGGACGCCTAGGCTGGAACCCTGTGACCCCGAGTTCTCCCGCCGGTGCGGTACCGGCCGTGCGCCTGGACGGCGTCGTCAAGACCTACGGGGGCGTCACCGCCGTGAACGGTCTCGATCTGACCGTCGAACGCGCCCAGGTGCTCGCCCTCCTCGGCCCGAACGGCGCCGGTAAGACCACCACTGTGGAAATGTGCGAGGGGTTCGTCACTCCCGACGTGGGCACAGTCCGCGTCCTGGGGCTCGATCCCGTCGCCGATTCCGACGCCCTCCGCCCCCGGATCGGCGTGATGCTGCAGGGTGGCGGCGCCTATCCCGGTTCGCGGGCCGGTGAGATGCTCGACCTGGTGGCGGCGTACTCGGCGGATCCCCTCGACCCCGACTGGCTGCTCCAGCGCCTCGGGCTCACCGACGCCCGCCGCACCCCCTACCGCCGATTGTCGGGCGGACAACAGCAACGCCTCGCGCTCGCATGCGCGCTGGTGGGGCGCCCCGAACTGGTGTTCCTCGACGAACCGACGGCGGGTCTCGACGCACAGGCCCGGCTGCTCGTCTGGGAACTGATCGACGCACTGCGCCGCGACGGTGTGAGCGTGCTGCTCACCACCCACCTCATGGACGAGGCGGAAGAGCTCGCCGACGAGATCGTCATCATCGATCACGGGCGGGTGGTCGCCGCAGGGACACCCGACGAAGTCACCCGCGACGGCGCCGAGGGCCAGCTGTGGCTGTCCGCGCCTCCGGGCCTCGACCTGAGTGCCCTGCAGTCCGCCCTGGCCGGCACCTACCGGATACGGGAGGACAATCCCGGGCGGTATCTCGTCGAGGGCACGATCGAACCGTCCGTCGTCGCGGCGGTGGCGACCTGGTGCGCGAATCTGGGCGCACTGGCAACCGAGATCCGGGTGGATCAGCGCAGCCTCGAGGACGTCTTCCTCGAGTTGACCGGTCGGGAGTTGAGAGGGTGAGCGTGACCCACGATCGTCTGGCGAACAACCGGTTTGCGGAAGGGACCTTCACCCCGCGACCGCAGCCGAACTCGCCGTCGAAGATGCTCGCGGCGCAGACCGCCATGGAACTCAAGTTGCTGCTGCGCAACGGCGAGCAGCTCCTACTGACCATGTTCATTCCGATCACGCTGCTGATCGGCCTGTCGCTGCTACCGATCGGCGATCTCGGCGACTCGCGGGTCGACAGCGTGCTGCCAGCGGTGATGATGGTGGCCGTGATGTCGACGGCGTTCACCGGTCAGGCGATCGCCGTGGGCTTCGACCGCCGCTACGGCGCCCTCAAGCGGATCGGCGCGACCGCGCTGCCCAAGTGGGGAATCATCGCTGGCAAGAGCGCGGCGGTGGGCATCGTCGTCGTCCTGCAGGCCGTGTTGCTCGGTGCCATCGGGCTGGCCCTGGGCTGGCGCCCCTCCCCCGTCGACCTGCTCATCGGGGCGGTCGTCATCGCCTTGGGCACGGTGATGTTCGCGACACTGGGGCTGCTGCTCGGTGGAACCCTGCGCGCCGAGATCGTGCTCGCCCTCGCGAACATCGTGTGGTTCGTGCTGTTGGGCATCGGCAGCGTCGTGGTGCTCGGCGACGTGATCCCCGAAGCGGTGGTCCACCTGCTGCGGATCGTGCCGTCGGGGGCGTTGACGCTCGCGCTCGAGAACGCCACCTCGGGTGTGTTCGACTGGTTGTCGATCGTCTCGCTGCTCGTGTGGACGGTGATCGGCGGCACCGCCGCGGCGCGCTGGTTCCGCTTCACCTGAGTCGTGGGCGGCCCGATCGGGCACGACCCAACTACAGCGTGTAGTGGTTCACGCCGTACCATCGAACCGTGTTGTATCGCGGCTACCTGAGCCTTGTCGACCGTCTCCCCCTGCCGTCGCTGCGGACGCAGAAGATCATCGCGTTCCTCACGATTCTCACCCAGGGCGGCATCGCAGTGACCGGCTCGGTCGTCCGCGTCACTGCCTCCGGACTGGGTTGCCCGACCTGGCCGCAGTGCTTCCCCGGGTCGCTGGTGCCGGTGGGTGTGTCGAGCGGGGTGAACACCCTGCACCAGGTGGTCGAGTTCGGCAACCGGCTGCTGACCTTCGTGGTCGTGGCCGTCGCAGCCGCGATCGTCCTGGCCGTCACCCGTGCGCGGCGCCGCAAGGAGGTCATCGCCTGGGCGTGGTTGATGCCGGCAGGCACCGTGCTGCAGGCGATCATCGGCGGCATCACCGTCCTGGCCGGTCTCGCCTGGTGGACGGTCGCGATCCACCTGCTCGCATCGATGCTCATGGTGTGGCTGGCGACAGTGCTCTACGCGAAGGTGAGCGAGCCGGACGACGGCACGGTGGTGCAGGTATTGCCCCAGCCGCTGCGCCGGCTCACCGCCTTGTCGGGTGTCGCGCTCGCCGTGGTCCTCGTGCTCGGCACGATGGTCACCGGCGCCGGCCCGCACGCCGGAGACAAGAGCGTCGACAGACCCGTCCCGCGCCTCGCGCTCGACATCACCAATCTCGTCCACCTGCACGCCGAAGCGCTCATCGGCTATCTCGCGCTGCTGATCGGCCTCACCTTCGCCGTCTACGCGGTCCATGCACCCCGAGCCGTCACGCTGCGTCTGAAGGTCGTCCTGGCCCTGGTGGTCGCACAGGCCGGCATCGGCCTCGTCCAGTTCTGGACGGACGTGCCTGCCGTGCTGGTCGTCTTCCACGTCGCCGGCGCCGGACTGTGCACGGCGGCGACCGCCGCGGTCTGGGCGGCCGGACGGACGCGCACGACCGCACCGGATCGCGAGCCCGTTCCGGCCTGACCGTTCGACGACGCGGCCCCTCCCCGGACTTCCGGGAAGGGGCCGCGTGTCGTCGTACGGATGTCGGGCGGTCAGCGCTCGTTGCGGGCCTTGGGGAACTTCGTCTGACGTGCCACCCAACCGGCCATCTTCGCCCAGTGACCCTTCTGCGGGTTGGCGATGCTGGTGACCTCGCGGTCCCACTCGGAGACGGTGACGTCGGGGATCTCCTCGACGATGGCGCGCGCCGTCGGGAGGTCCTTCGCGACGCGGTCGCCGAGGGTGCCGTCGGCGGCGACCACGGTGATCCGGACGCCGGACAGACCGATCGGCTGCAGCACGGCCTTCCCGGAACCTCCGTGCTCGGCGACGAAGCTGCGGATGGACGAGACGATGTCGGCCGGTGCGGCCACGACCTGTGTTTCGACGCTCATGTCTGCAGAATACTGTGAGCGCTATGCACGCAATCGAAGTGGCACAGCACGGAGGCCCCGACGTCCTCGTCCCCGTCGAACGACCCGACCCCTCGCCCGGACCGGGTGAGCTGCTGGTTCGCACCGACGCGATCGGCGTCAACTTCATCGACACCTACTTCCGCACCGGCCTCTACGGCACGGAGCTGCCGTACATCCCGGGCTCGGAGGGCACGGGCACGGTCGTCGCCCTCGGCGAGGGTGTGCGGGACACGGCGGTAGGCGACCGAGTGTCGTGGTGCGAGGCACCCGGCTCGTACGCCGAACTGGTCCGCGTCCGCGAGCAGGTCGCCGTGCCGGTCCCGGACTCGGTGCCGGCCGAGCAGGCCGCCTCGGTCCTCCTGCAGGGCATGACCGCGCACTACCTGCTGAACTCCGTCCACCCGGCACAGCCCGGCGAGACGGTGCTCGTCCACGCAGGTGCCGGTGGTGTGGGGCTGATCCTGACGCAACTCGCCGTCGCGAAGGGCGTGCGGGTGATCACCACCGTGTCCTCCGACGAGAAGGAGGCCCTGTCGCGGGAGGCCGGCGCCGCGGACGTGCTGCGCTACGGCGACGACCTCGCCGAGAAGGTGCGCGAGCTCACCGACGGCGAGGGGGTGGCCGCAGCCTACGACGGTGTCGGTGCCGCGACCTTCGAGGCGTCGCTCGCGTCCGTCCGCGTGCGCGGCACGGTCGCGCTGTTCGGTGCCGCGAGCGGACCCGTCCCGCCCTTCGACCTGCAGCGGCTGAACCCGGCGGGTTCGCTGTTCGTCACGCGGCCGACCCTCGTGCACTACACCCGAGACCGCGAGGAGCTGCTGTGGCGGGCGGGCGACGTGCTCGCGGCGCTCGCCGACGGGTCGCTGAAGCTCCGCGTGGGAGCGAGCTATCCCCTCGCCGAGGCCGCCCGCGCCCACGCCGATCTCGAAGGACGCCGGACCACCGGATCGATCGTCCTGATCCCGTGATCTCCGGACCCGGCACGACGAACGCCCCGGCCGCTCGGCCGGGGCGTTCGTCGTGAAGCGTGGATCAGAAGTACGAGCCGATCGTCGGCAGTGCGAGCACGGAGTCGATCGCCAGGCCCAGGCACACCACCGCGAGGTAGTTGTTGGACTGGAGGAACAGCTTGAGCGGCTTGACCGACGCCCCGCCGCGCACACTGTTGAACAGCTGGTGCGCGACGATCAGGAACCAGGCGCCCGCGAGCAGCGCGACGGCCGCGTAGATCACACCGGCGGCCGGGACGATCACCAGCGTCGCGATCACGGTCGCCCAGGTGTAGAGCACGATCTGCTTCGTGACGTGCTGCTCGGTGGCGATGACCGGCAACATCGGCACGCCGGCTGCCTTGTAGTCCTCCTTGTAACGCATCGCGAGCGCCCAGGTGTGCGGCGGCGTCCAGAAGAAGATGACCAGGAACAACACGATGGGTTCCCAGCTCAGCGAACCCGTCACGGCGGCCCAGCCGACCATCACGGGCATACATCCGGCAGCCCCGCCCCAGACCACGTTCTGCCAGGTCCGGCGTTTGAGCACCATCGTGTACACGAGCACGTAGAACGCGATCGTCGCCACGACCAGCAGTCCGGCCAACAGGTTGGCGCGCCACCACAACCACGCGAAGGACGCGATGCCGAGCAGCATGCCGAAGACGAGGGCGTTGCGTGTCGGCACCGTCTGCCGGGCGAGCGGACGCAACGCCGTGCGTTTCATCACCTTGTCGATGTCGGCGTCGACGACGCAGTTGAGCGAGTTGGCGCTCGCCGCACCCATCCAGCCGCCGAACAGGGTGCTCAGGATGAGCACGATGTCGACGTTGCCGCGGTCGGCGAACAGCATCGCGGGAATGGTCGCGACCAGCAGGAGTTCGATCACCCGCGGCTTGGTCAACGCTATGTAGGCGAGGACGGTGCCGGAGATCCGGCCCCACGCGGTGTCGGGGCGCGGGGCGCTCGGCGCTTCGGGGGCGCCGAAGCCGTGTCCTCCCGGCCGTCGCCCTGCCCGCACACTGTCTCCTTGTCCCACGCGGATCCGCACCTTCGTTTCGCCCGTTCACGGTCGCCCGGTTCCGGACGCTCCTCTACTACGAACGATGGTAGACCGGACCGTTGCCCGGACCGAATCGACCCGTTCGGAGCAGCGCATTAGTCTGAAGTAGCGCGCGGGCCGACTTCCACCCGCCGGGACCCCGTACACCCATGTCAGGAGACTTCAAGCTCGTGTCGATCACAGACGAGATCCGCACCCTCACCCAGCCTGCGCATCCTGCCGACTGGACCGACCTGGACACCAAGGCCGTCGACACCGCGCGCGTGCTCGCCGCCGACGCCGTGCAGAAGGTCGGAAACGGGCATCCCGGTACCGCGATGAGCCTCGCTCCCCTCGCGTACACCCTTTTCCAGCGTGTGATGCGCCACGATCCGACCGACCCCGAGTGGGTCGGCCGCGACCGCTTCGTGCTCTCGTGCGGACATTCGAGCCTGACGCTGTACACCCAGCTGTACCTGTCCGGCTACGGACTCGAGCTCGCCGACCTCGAAGCGCTGCGCACGTGGGGTTCGCTCACCCCGGGCCACCCCGAGTACGGCCACACCGCCGGCGTCGAGATGACCACCGGCCCACTGGGTCAGGGTCTGGCCTCCGCCGTGGGCATGGCGATGGCCGCCCGCCGCGAGCGCGGTCTGTTCGATCCCGAGGCGCCCGCCGGCTCGAGCCCGTTCGACCACTACGTCTATGTGATCGCGTCCGACGGCGACATCGAGGAGGGCGTGACCTCCGAGGCGTCCTCGCTCGCCGGTGTCCAGCAGCTCGGCAACCTGATCGTCTTCTACGACGACAACAAGATCTCCATCGAGCACGACACCGCGATCGCTCTCGGTGAGGACGTCTCCAAGCGCTACGAGGCATACGGCTGGCACGTGCAGACCGTCGAGGGCGGCGAGAACGTCACCGCCCTGCTCGAGGCAGTCGAGGCCGCGAAGGCGGTCACCGACCGTCCGTCCTTCATCTCCGTCCGCACCATCATCGGCTACCCGGCGCCGACGAAGATGAACAGCGGCGACGCGCACGGTGCCGCGCTCGGCGTCGACGAGGTCGCCGAGATCAAGAAGATCCTCGGCTTCGACCCCGAGAAGAACTTCGACGTCGACCCGGCCGTGATCGAGCACGCCCGGCAGGTCGTGACGCGCGGCACCGAGGCACGCGCCGCATGGCAGGCCGACTTCGACGCGTGGGCCGCCCGCGAGCCGCAGCGCAAGGAACTGTTCGACCGCCTGCACGCCGGTGAGTTCCCGGAGGGCTGGGTCGACGCACTGCCGACCTACGAGCCCACCGAGAGCGGTCCCGCGACCCGCTCGGCGTCCGGCAAGGCCCTCGCCGCGCTCGGACCGGTACTGCCCGAGCTGTGGGGCGGTTCCGCCGACCTCGCCGGCAGCAACAACACGACGATTCCCGGTTCCGACTCCTTCGGTCCCGAGTCGATCTCCACGAAGGACTGGAACGCGCAGCCCTACGGACGCACCCTGCACTTCGGCGTCCGCGAACACGCGATGGGATCGATCCTCAACGGCATCGCCCTGCACGGCCCGACCCGCCCCTACGGCGGCACCTTCCTCGTCTTCTCCGACTACATGCGGCCCGCGGTGCGTCTCGCGGCCCTCATGCAGACCCCGGCGATCTACGTGTGGACGCACGATTCGATCGGTCTCGGTGAGGACGGCCCGACGCACCAGCCGATCGAGCACCTCGCGGCGCTGCGCGCGATCCCGAATCTCGCCGTGATCCGCCCGGCCGACGCCAACGAGACGTCGTTCGCGTGGAAGGCCGCGCTGGAGAACCGCACCGGCCCGACCGCTCTGGCGCTGACCCGTCAGAACGTGCCGGTGCTCGAGGGCACGCGGGAGAAGGCCGCCGAGGGTGTCGCCCGCGGTGCCTACATCCTGGCCGAGGCCTCGTCGGGCACCCCGGAGGTCGTGATCCTCGCGACCGGTTCCGAGGTCCAGCTCGCCGTTGCCGCCCGCGAGACCCTCGAGGCCGACGGTGTGCCCACCCGCGTCGTCTCCGTGCCGGTGCTCGACCGGTTCCTCGAGCAGGACCAGGCCTACCGCGACGAGGTGCTGCCCCCGTCGGTGCGCGCCCGCGTGTCCGTCGAGGCCGGTCTCGCGATGCCGTGGTACCGCCTCATCGGCGACGCCGGTGAGCCGGTCTCGCTCGAGCACTACGGCGCCTCAGCCGATTACAAGACCCTGTACCGCGAGTTCGGCATCACTGCCGAGGCCGTCGTCGACGCCGCGCGTCGCTCGCTGACCCGAGTGAAGGGATGATCCGATGACCCAGCAGACCTCCACGCAGAACGCTGCGCTGGCCGAACTGTCCGCCCAGGGTGTCTCGGTGTGGCTGGACGACCTGTCCCGCGACCTCATCGACTCCGGCAAGCTCGCCGAGCTCGTCGCGACCCGCAGTGTCGTGGGTGTGACGACCAACCCGTCGATCTTCCAAGCCGCCCTGTCGAAGGGCCATGCCTACGACGCGCAGATCCGCGATCTCGCCGCCGCCGGTGCCGACGCCACCGAGGCGATCCGCACCGTCACCACCGACGACGTGCGCGCGGCCTGCGACGTCCTCGCGCCGGTGTTCGAGGCCACGGACGGCCTCGACGGACGGGTGTCGATCGAGGTCGACCCGCGTCTGGCGCACAAGACGGACGAGACCGTCCAGCAGGCCCTCGAGCTGTGGCGCATCGTCGACCGCCCGAACCTGTTCATCAAGATCCCGGCGACGATGGCGGGTCTGCCGGCCATCGCCCGGGTGATCGGTGAGGGTGTCAGCGTCAACGTCACGCTGATCTTCTCGGTCGAGCGCTACGAGCGGGTCATCGAGGCCTACCTCGACGGCCTGACCGCGGCGAAGGCCTCCGGTCACGACCTGTCGAAGATCCGCTCGGTCGCGTCGTTCTTCGTCTCGCGTGTCGACACCGAGATCGACCCGCGCCTCGAGGAGATCGGCACCGACCGGGCGCTGGCTCTGCGTGGCAAGGCCGGTCTCGCCAACGCGCGGCTCGCGTACGGCGCGTACCAGCGCGCGTTCGAGGGCGGGACGCGGTTCGAGCAGCTCGCCGAGGCGGGTGCCGTTCCCCAGCGTGCGTTGTGGGCGTCGACGGGTGTGAAGAACCCCGATTACCCCGACACCCTCTACGTCACCGAGTTGGTCGCGCCGAACACCGTGAACACGATGCCGGAGAAGACCCTCGAGGCCGTCGCCGACCACGGTGAGGTCACGGGCGACACCGTCACCCGCAACATCGCCTCCTCCCAGCAGGTCTTCGACGCGCTGGCATCGGTCGGTGTGGATCTTCCCGACGTCTTCCGCAAGCTCGAGGACGAGGGTGTGGAGAAGTTCGTCGTGGCGTGGAAGGACCTGCTCGCGGCGACGGCGGAACAGCTCGCGGCTCACGCGCCGGGCGCGGAGGGCTGAACGTGCCCGAATCCGGTGCGGCGGAGTGGGTGAATCCGCTCCGGGACAACAGAGATCGCAGACTGCCCCGTATCGCCGGCCCGTGCGCGCTGGTGATCTTCGGCGTGACCGGCGATCTGGCCCGGCGCAAGTTGATGCCCGCCGTCTACGATCTCGCCAACCGCGGCCTCCTGCCGCCCGGATTCGCGCTCGTCGGTTTCGCCCGGAGGGATTGGGCCGACGAGGACTTCGGTCAGGTGGTCCACGACGCGGTGCGTGAGCATTCGCGTACCCCCTTTCGCGAGGAGGTCTGGCAGCGCCTCGCGGAGGGGATCCGCTTCGTGCAGGGCACCTTCGACGACGATGCGGCGTTCGCGGAGCTCGCGACGACCCTCGAGAAGCTCGACCGCGAACGCGGTACGGGTGGCAACCACGCGTTCTACCTGTCGGTTCCCCCGGACGCCTTCCCCGTGGTGTGCGGGCAGCTGTCGCGTTCGGGTCTGGCCGCGGAACGCGGCGGCTCGTGGAGCCGCGTCGTGATCGAGAAGCCGTTCGGGCACGACCTCGAGAGTGCGCGCGAGCTCAATTCGGTTGTCGGTGAGGTGTTCTCCGAGGAATCCGTCTTCCGCATCGATCACTATCTCGGCAAGGAGACGGTCCAGAACATCCTCGCGTTGCGTTTCGCGAACCAGATGTTCGAGCCGGTGTGGAACGCGCACTACGTCGACCACGTGCAGATCACGATGGCCGAGGACATCGGCCTCGGTGGTCGCGCCGGCTACTACGACGGCATCGGCGCGGCCCGCGACGTCATCCAGAACCATCTCCTGCAGCTGCTCGCCTTCACCGCGATGGAGGAACCGGTGAGCTTCGCGGCGTCGGAGCTGCACGCGGAGAAGATCAAGGTGCTGTCGGCGACCCGGCCGGCGGAGCCGTTCGACGAGACCACCGCGCGCGGCCAGTACGCATCCGGCTGGCAGGGCGGCGAGAAGGTCGTCGGACTGCTCGAGGAGAAGGGTTTCGCGGCGGATTCGACCACCGAGACGTACGCGGCCATCACCCTCGAGGTCGACACCCGCCGCTGGGCGGGTGTGCCCTTCTACCTGCGCACCGGCAAGCGCCTCGGCCGCCGCGTCACCGAGATCGCGGTGGTCTTCAAGCGGGCCCCGCACCTGCCGTTCGACAAGACCATGACCGAGGAGCTCGGTCAGAACGCGTTGGTGATCCGCGTGCAGCCCGACGAGGGCATCACGATGCGCTTCGGGTCGAAGGTGCCCGGCTCCGAGATGGAGGTCCGGGACGTGAACATGGACTTCAGTTACGGCCAGGCATTCACGGTCTCCTCCCCCGAGGCCTACGAGCGCCTGATCCTCGACGTGCTCCTCGGCGTCCCGTCACTGTTCCCGGTGGACGAGGAAGTCGAATTGTCCTGGAAGATCCTCGATCCGGTGCTCGAGCACTGGGCGGCGAACGGGCGACCGGAACCCTATGAGTCCGGCACCTGGGGTCCGCAATCGGCCGACGAGATGCTGCGGCGTACCGGCCGGGAATGGAGGCGTCCGTGAGGCTCCAGTTGCGCAACACCTCCGCGAATGCCATCAGTCGCAAGCTGGTGGAGCTGCGACGGTCGAGTGGAATGGTCACGCAGGGCCGTGTTCTCACGTTTATCGTGTGCGCCGGCGACGCGCGAGGCCTCGACGCCGCGATCACGGCCGCCACCGAGGCGTCGAAGGAACATCCCTGCCGCGTCATCGTCGTCGGTCGCGGACGACAGGACGGTCCGTCGCGGCTCGACGCGGAGATCCGGGTCGCCGGTGAAGCGGGTGCCTCCGAGGCATTGATCCTCGCCCTGCACGGCGAACTCGGTGAACATCAGGAATCGGTCGTGGTGCCTTTCCTCCTTCCGGACACCCCCGTCGTCGCGTGGTGGCCCAACCAGGCCCCCGCGGTCCCGGCCGAGGACCCGGTGGGTCGTCTCGCCGTCCGCCGCATCACCGACGTGACCAACTCCGACGACCCGCGTGCCGATCTCGCGACCCGCCTGTCCGGTTACCGGCCGGGCGACACGGATCTGGCCTGGGCCCGCATCACCTACTGGCGGGCGCTGCTGGTCTCGGCACTCGATCAGCCGCCCTACGAGCCAGTGCTCTCGGCACGCGTGTCGGGGCTGCGGACCGAACCGGCCGTCGATCTGATCGCGGGGTGGCTCGCGAGCCGTCTCGACTGCCCCGTCGAGCGATCCGTCGGCGAGCTGAGGGTGGAACTGCGCACGGCGTCGCAGACGATCGCCCTGGAACGCCCGCAGGAAGGTCGCGTGGCGACCCTCGAACGCACCCACAAGCCCGATTCGCTGATCAGCCTGGCGCGCCGGAACTCGGCCGAATGTCTCGCCGAGGAACTGCGTCGCCTCGATCCCGACGAAGTCTACGAAGCCGCGTTGTCGGCCCTGCCGAAGGTGGATTATGTCTGACACGGCCCGCACTCCGTCCGAGATCCGGCGTTTCGCCGACGCCGACGAGGTCGCCCGCGCCGCGGCGTCCGCCTTCGTCGATGCCGTCGTCGCCGCGCAGCGCGAGCGGGTGCAGGCCCACGTCGTGCTCACCGGCGGCGGTACCGGTATCGCGATGCTCGAGCACGTGCGTCGCGACCAGGGCGCCATCGACTGGTCGGCGGTGAACGTCTACTTCGGCGACGAGCGTTTCCTGCCGCCCGGCGATCCGGATCGCAACGAGGTGCAGGCCCGTGGGGCTCTGCTCGACCACGTGCCGATCGACCCGGCACGCATCCACACCATGCCGGCGCTCGGCGAGGACGGGTGCAGCACACCGGAGGACTCGGCCCAGCGGTACGCCGAACTCCTCGCGGCGCACTCCCCCGACGGCACCGTGCCGGTCTTCGACGTGCACCTGCTCGGCATGGGCGGTGAGGGACACATCAATTCGCTGTTCCCCCACACCGACGCGGTGCGCGAGTCGGAGCGTTTCGTGGTGGGTGTCGACGACTCCCCGAAGCCGCCGCCGGCCCGGGTGACGCTGACGCTGCCCGCCGTGCAGCGGGCGCGGCAGGTCTGGTTGCTGGTCACCGGTGCCGCCAAGGCGGAGGCCGTCGCGGCGGCCGTGGGCGGTGCCGCACCGGAGGACTTCCCGTCCGCGGGCGCCCACGGCACCGAACGCACCGTGTGGTTCCTCGATCCGGCTGCCGCAGAGCAACTCCCGGCGCAGTGACCGGGCAGAGCGTCGGGAGTCCGACGCCGTGATCGGCGATCCGGCCGTCATGCGCCCGCGCCGTCGAAGTCGGGATCGTCGGCGTCGTCCGTCTCCACACGGCGCCCCTCCGAAGTACCGGCGGTGTCGCCGTCGTCGACACCGGTTCGCACACACCGCATCCGATTCATCGATCGCGGACCTGCCGTCGAGCGCAGTGCGCGCAACGGTGATCGGCCCGGGACACATCGCACCGTTCGTGGGTCCATGCCGGTGAGCTCCTCCCGTCGTGGACCGTTGTCGTCACGGCCCTCTGTCTCGTTCGACGCGCCGGGACGCCCGACGGTTCCACTCGGGACGAAATCGGCCGGTCCGATCCGGGATCGAGCGGTCAGATACCCCGTTCGATCACCGCGGCGGTGACGCGGTCGTCGATCGACGACACCGGGTTCTCCCGTGCCACCCAGGGGTCACCGTCGAAGTACTTCGCGAAGATCTTCTCGGCCGTGCGGGTGGCGATCGCCTGCGTCGTCAACGTCGGGTTCGGGCCTCCGAGACTGTTGGCGAGCGCCGAGTTGTCGGCGACGAACAGTCTCTTCACCCACCGGGCCTCCGCGTCGGCGTCGAGCACCGAATCCCGGTCGCTCACTCCCATCCGCATGCTCGACTGCGAGTGCAGGATCAGCGGTGGCCAGTCGCAGCGATGCACCCTCTTCGCGCCCGCCGCTCTCATCAACTCGACGGCCTTGCGGGTCGCGTGGTCACGATTGCGGCGGGTACGCGCCGAGCGCCGACGATGCTGCACGGTCACCCGCGGCGCCAGACCTGCTTCGTCCGGGTACAGGATCGGCGAAAGCGTCACGCGGTTGTCCGGTTCGACGTCGTCGTCCGAGATGACGAGCGCCGCGAGGACCCGGTCGGCGTCGGCCATCGTATCGAGCAGGTCGCGTCCGACGAGCCTCCCCACGCTGTCGGCCCCCGCGGAATCGACGACGCCTCCGGCACGTCCGTACCCGTGGATGCCGGAGTCGCTGAAGTTCAGCGCGTACGCGATCAATGCCGGGGGCAGGCCGACCTGCTCGATCCCGCCGTAGCCGGGCAGATCGACGCGCGCGTTGGAACCCGGGCCGCGCGTCTGCCCGGTGTACTCGTCGAAGACGCCGAAGACCGCGTCCATGTGGTGGTCGGTGAGGCCGCGGCCGACCCAGCCGTTCGGATTCGGCAGCGCCGAGTTCAGCCACAATCGTGGGCTCTCGATGCACCCGGCCGCCAGCACCACCACCGGGGCAGTCGCTTCGTGCTCGTCCTCTCCCGTCGTGAACCGCACTCCGCGCGCCACGGTCTCCCCGTTCACCTCCTCGACGAGGATCTCGAAGACCACTGCATCGGCGATCAGGGTGACGGCACGCCCCTGGGGGGGACCACGCGTCCGCGGTGAGCATCATCGGCACGTACGAATTGTCGGTGGAGCGTCTGGCCTTGAGATTCCGCGGCGCCCCCAGCGGCAGATAGCAGCCCTGATAGCAGTGCCCGCACATCGTGCAGCCCCGCGCTTCGGGATGGTGCAGACGCGCACGGTCGCGGGTGCGGCCGGCGGTACCACCGGGTTGGAGGATCGCGTTCTGCTGTGCGCGGTGGGCGGCCACGGTGGTATCGAGCGAGGTCTGGTGTGGCAGACCCATGGCCGCTGCTCCCCGCAGGAACAACTGCTCCTTGGCGCCCATCGGGGCAGTCTGCACCGGCAGCGTGGCCTCCACCCACTCGTAGTAGGGACGCAGTTCGTCGTATCCGAAGGGGAACAGGTGCGCCGTGTCGTACATGTCGCGGTCGGCGCCGTCGTATCCGGAGAATACGCCGGGTGCCGCCCGCGGCGAGTTGCCGAAGAAGTGGAGCGTGGTGCCACCGACGCCGGATACCTGCCACACGAACGAATTCTGAGGCAGATCTCGGAGCCACGGCGTGCCCGAGCGGTCTCCCGGTCCGTGGCGGAACAGCCCGGTGATCGGATTGTTGAGGTCGTCCTCGAAATGGGTCCACTCGTTCTCCGGGTCGGCGAAGCGGGGACCTGCTTCGAGAACGAGCACGTCGAGCCCGCGCGCCGCGAGTTCCTTGGCCACGACGGGTCCGCCACCCCCGGCGCCGATGACGATGACGTCGGTCATCTATCCCTCCACCTCGTCGATTTCGCCGTAGTAGCCCAGGAACTCGTCCCACCCGTCACTCGGCCCTGCATAGCGGCTCAACTCCCAGCCGACCGGCCGCCCCGTGAGCTCGCGCCGAGTACGGTTGTACGCGGAGACCTCCGAGAACGCCGCGAAGGCCGCCAGCGTGGGAATCGCGTTGACCACGAATTTCAGCACCAGACCTTCGAAACGCGGGTCGGTGTCGAGCCATTCGAAGACCTGCGCCTTCGCGGCATGACTCAGGTTCGCGAACGGCGCTGCGAACGGACCACTCACCGAACGCGGGTCGGCGGTGACACCGAAAGTGTTGAGCAGCACCGCGATCGCCGCGGCGCCGGGCAGGTTGCCCGCCTCGGGTCCGAGCAGCGGCATCGGCGAGGCCTGGTCCAGGGTTCGCTCGAGGGATTCCGCGGTGCCGGCGGTGACGCCGCCGGGCCGGTCGGTCCACACGCCCTGTTGGTGCGAGTACGGGTCGTTGCCGGGTGCGACGAACGCGAGCACCCCGTTGATCGTGTCGCGTACGGGCGGCGTCTCGTTCAGCGGACTCGCGTCGGCTTCGCTCGCGAGCACCCCTGCGGTGCCGATCAACGCCGCCATCGTCGCGGCCGTCCCGGCGAGAAAACGCCGCCTGTTCCAGTACCCGTGCTGCGGGTCGTCCACGTCGCCCCCTCGTCGTTGCCGTGGTGCAGCGTACGAGATGTCGTGGAACGATTGCGGAATGTCGTCCGGATCGTCCGGCGGGTCGCACGGACCGGTGGAGCGATCCACGGAAATCGGGTAGCTCGCTACCCGTGCCGTCCGCGCACGGGGCGTGCAGGATTCGAACACGGCCGATCGGTGCGACGGGGTGGGAATCATGTTGCAGAAGAAGAGGGAGAGCAACCGGTGCGCGTCCGTCCTGGAGACACTCCGAGGCCGGGACGATGCTCCTGCTGATCGTCCCGGCGACGAGCGGCGCGCCGGCGTTCTTGCGCCGGCCTCGGACACGGAACCTTCCGGACTGCGCAATGCGACGCCTTCGCGATTGCACATCACCGACGCGGACGGCCGGACGCTCGCGTGCGCACCGCTCGAACGTCGCGTACCGACCGACCCGGAGCGGCAGTGGCCCTGGGAGGCGCTGATCCGCCACGGATAGGGCGTCCCCTCCGCGCCACAGCGGAGACACATCTCGGCGGCACCGAGGCTCGTTCCCGCCGCCGTCTGCACACTGTCACGTTGGGGTGCATGCTCGTGACCAGCGTGGCGGTGCCGGTGGCGGCTTTCGCCACTGGCTGGTGAGGATCGCGGAGGCTCCCGTCGTCGGTGAACCGGTATCCGTGAGGGCCGAAGTGCCGGACAACGACCTCCACGACTGCCGCCATCCGAGTTCGAGGATCTCGTCCCTGTACCGACGGTTCACCCCGCCGTGCCGGATCGGGACGATCCTGTGAACGGATTCGAGCAGCGCACTACACAGCGGGAGGACCCATCGCGGTGAAACGGACCGCACCGGCAGCCGGATGCAGGACAATTTCGATAAGGCGAGCGCCCATCGAGAGGAGCCGTGATGAGCACGCCGAGGACGATCACAGGCGAAGTGAGCCCGGAGCGCGATTGCCCGAGCGACTCGTCGCTGGTGCGGTTGATCTACCACCGCAACTTCCTGCTACCGATCGGTGAGGTCTGGGCGGCACTCACCGATTCGGAGAAGCTGGGCCGTTGGTACGGCACGTACATCGGCGACCCCGCTACGGGCCGTGTGCTCCTGACCATGACGGACGACCACGATTCGGCCACCACCTACGTCGACATCCTCCGGTGTTCTCCCCCCGAGGGATTCGCCGTCGACGTGGACGGGTGGCAGCTCGAGGTGGTGCTGCGTCAGGTCGGGAAGGTCACCACCCTCGAGTTCACACACCGGCACGTCCCGCGCTCGGAGGCCGGAGAGATCGGGCCGGGGTGGCAGTACTACCTCGACCGCCTCGACGCAGCACTGGCCGGCACCCGCCCGCCGTTGTGGGACGACTACCTCGACCTGGTCGACGAATACCGCTGACCGGCGCCTTTCGCTGCAGTGATCCGCCCGACGAGCACCACCGGAAATCTCCATCGACGAGTACCGCAGGCCGTACAAGGTGGACGAGGTCGCCAACGACCGGATCGAGGAGGTCTGGTTCACGGGCGTCCACTCCGACGTCGGCGGTGGATTCGAGGACTGCCGGAACAGACGAGCGCGACGGCGACGCCGACCCGGATGAGCCGCATCTGGTGGCTCATCGGGCGAGGAACTCGTGAGATCCTCGGCGGGGCACGATCGCCCGAAGGACTGAAGATCCACGAGAGCGTCGAGCTCCGGGAGGACGGTCTGGCGACCCGGCTACGGAATCCGCACTGGGTCGATCCGGAGTGGTACACGCCGAAGCGCTACGACCTCGGGGTATCCGGCCATACGAACCGCCCGACCGCGCCGCTCCGCCCCCATCGGAGGTCTCGGCGCACCGGGGTCGGTCACAACTCCCGTGAACGCGACAGCTCCGCCGACCTCGCCCTGAGGTGGCGCCGCTCGGGTTCGGTACCGGCGAGCTCGAGCGCCCGCCGATACGCTTCGGCCGCTTCACCTTTCCGGCCGACCCGAGCCAGCAACTCGGCTCGTGCCACCACGTACGGTCCGTAGTCGCGGATACTCGGCTCGTCGGCGAGTCCGTCGAGGAGTTCGAGTCCGGCCGCGGGCCCGTCGCGCATCGCGACCGCCACGGCGCGGTTCAGTGCGACGATCGGTGACGGGCTCAGGGCGGTCAGTACGTCGTAGAGGGCGATGATCTGCGGCCAGTCGGTGCTGTCGACGTCGCTCGCCTCGTCGTGCAACGCGGCTATCGCGGCCTGCACCCCGTACGGGCCGGGTGGTCGTCCGGTGAGTGCGGCGACCACCAGTGCGCTGCCCTCCTCGATCATCGCGCGGTCCCATCGGGTGCGGTCCTGCACGTCGAGCAGCATGACGGCGCCGGTCGGGTCGGTGCGTGCGTCCCGGCGGGCATGGACGAGCAGCATCAGCGCGAGCAACCCGCTCACCTCCCGTTCCGTCGGCATCAGACGGTGCAGGATGCGGGTGAGGCGGACCGCCTCCTCTGCGAGGGCGAGGCGTTGCAGATGTTCACCGCTGCTCGCGGCATAGCCCTCGGTGAAGATCGAGTACAGCGCCGCGAGCACCACCGGCAGGCGCTCCGGCAGCTCGTCCGGTCCGGGTACCCGGAACGGGATGCGGGCACCGCGGATCTTCTTCTTGGCCCGCACGATCCGCTGGGCCATCGTCGGCGACGGGACGAGGAAGGCCCGCGCGACCTCGTTCGTCGTGAGACCACCGAGGCAGCGCAGGATCAGCGCGACGCGGTCGTCCGCCGCGAGGGCGGGGTGGGCGCACGTGAAGAACAGTTCGAGGCGGTCGTCCGTCAGTTCTCCGGCATCGGGCGGTTCGTACGACGCGCGACGTTCGGTGTCGACGGCGAGTTCCGCCAGTCGCGTCGCATACACGCGGTCGCGGCGCACCCGATCCAGCGCTCGGCGCCTGGCCGTGGTGAGCAGCCAAGCGCCCGGACGCTCGGGCACACCGTCGACCGGCCAGTGCACGAGCGCCGCCTCGAGTGCCTCCGATGCGACCTCCTCGGCGAGGTCGAGGTCGCCGAAGCGATGGACGAGCGCGGCGAGGAGCCGGCCGTGTTCCTCGCGGAACACCGACTCGACGGCCGAGGCCGGCTCCCCCATCGCTCAGTCCCCGAAGTCGGCGATCGGCCGCACGACGACCGTGCCGCCGTCCCGCGATCCGGGACAGCGTGCCGCCCAGTCGAGTGCCTCGTCGAGGCTGCCGACGTCGATGACGTCGTATCCGCCGAGCACCTCGCGGCTCTCGCCGAACGGTCCGTCGGTCACCGTGCGTCGTCCGTCCGCGTCGACCTGCACGGTCGTCGCGGTGACGAGATCCTGCAGGGCGTGCCCGGACACGAGGACACCCGCGTCGCGCATCGCCTTCTCGTAGTCCTGCCAGTCCTCGACGGTGCAGGTGGCCTCGTCGGTCGTGGATGCGTAGATCAACAGCATGTACTTCATGGCGGTCGCTCCCGTCTGTATGGTGTTCGTCCTACACCATCACGACGAACGGACACCTGCCGGATCGACGCCCGACGAGAAATTTTTTCTAACCGCTGTTGCGCAACGCCGTGGCGAGACCGTTCATCGTGATCTGGATACCGCGCCGGACACGGTCGGTGTCCTCACCGGCACGGAACCGGCGCAGCAACTCGACCTGCAGGTGGTTGAGCGGTTCGAGATACGGGAACCGGTTGTGCAGCGACCGCTCGAGCGCCGGATTATCCGCGACGAGCGAGTCGTAGCCCGTGATCTGCCGGTAGGCGTCGACTGTACGGGCGTGCTCGTCGACGATGCTGCCGAACACCCGCTCGCGCAGTTCGGTGTCCTCGACGAGTTCGGAGTACCGGGCGGCCAGGCCGAGATCGGACTTGGCGAGCACCTGCGCCATGTTCGACAGCACCGAACGGAAGAACGGCCAGCGACGGTAGAGATCCTGCAGGGTCGCCAACCGGTCCGGATCACCGGCCACCCAGTCCTGCACAGCCGTTCCCGTGCCGTACCAGCCGGGGAGCATCACGCGGCTCTGGGTCCACGAGAGCACCCACGGGATGGCCCGCAGGTCGCTGATCGCCTTCGTCTGCTTGCGGGAGGCGGGACGGCTGCCGATGTTGAGGGCACCGATCTCCGAGACCGGCGTCGCGGTGGTGAAGTACTCGACGAATCCCGGTGTCTCGTGCACGAGCCGGCTGTACGCGGCGCGAGCGAGGTCGGCAAGTTCGTCGAGGATGCGGTAGGCCTCCGGCGCGTCCTTCCCGAGGCCTTCCACATCGAGCAGGCTCGACTCGAGGGTCGCCGAGACGAGCGCCTCGAGGTTGCGGCGGGCGAGCACCGGTTCGCGGTACTTCGCGGCGATGACCTCGCCCTGCTCGGTCAGACGCAACGAGCCCTGGACCGCGCCGGGAGGCTGGGCCAGGATGGCGTCGTAACTCGGTCCGCCACCGCGACCGACGGTGCCGCCGCGACCGTGGAACAGGCGCAGCCGGATCCCGGCGGTGCGCGCCGCCTCGACGAGATCGAGTTCCGCGCGGTAGAGCGCCCAGTTGGCGGTGAGATAACCGCCATCCTTGTTGGAATCGGAGTAGCCGAGCATGATCTCCTGCAGTCCGTCGTGTCCGTCGACGAGGCTGCGGAACTCGGGCACGGCGAGGGCGGCGGTCAGCGTGGCGGCACCGCCGCGCAGGTCGTCGATCGTCTCGAACAGCGGGATGACCTGCACCGTGCTGCGCGGATAGCCGCGGTCGAGGTCGAGCAGCCCGACCTCCTTGAGCAGGACCTCGACCTCGAGCAGGTCGGACACCGAGGTGCACATGCTGATGATGTAGTGCTCGATGGCGGCCGGTCCGATGCGACGGACCACGTCGGCGGCAGCACGCAGGATGCCCAGTTCCTTGGCTGTCTCGTCCGACAGGTGGGCGTCGGGGGTGGTGAGCGGGCGGCGGATCCGCAACTCCGCGGTGAGCAGCGCGACCTTGTCGTCCTCCGGCAGGTCGCGGTAGCGGTCGGTCACTCCCGCCCAGGAGAGCAGTTCGGCGACGACGTTCTCGTGGACCTCGGAATTCTGACGCAGGTCGAGTGGCGCGAGGTGGAAGCCGAAGACCTCGACGGCGCTGCGCAGGTGCGCGAGTCGATCGTCGGCGATCACGGTCGCTCCGCCGGCGCGCAGCGAGGCGTCGACGATGGTCAGGTCGGTGTGCAGGCGGGCCGGGGTGGCATAGGGCTCGCACGGGATACGCACCGTGTGGGGCAGATCCACGCCGGGCAGCAGCCTGTCCGCGGTGGCGGTGAGGCGAGCGCGGATACCGTGTACCGCCCGTCGGTACGGCTCGTCGCTGTGGGCGGGATTGTCGTCGCCCGAGTCGTCGGCGAGCTTCTTCAGGGCGCTGCTGATGGTCGCGGTGCGTTCGAACATCGACAGTTCGCGTTCGAGCGCGGCGAGTTCGGTGAGGTGATGTCGCAGCGCGGTCTCACAGGCGCGATTCGCGGCCGTGGTGACGACCTCGCCGTCGACGTTGGGGTTGCCGTCGCGGTCGCCGCCGATCCAGGTTCCCGGCCGGACCAGCGGTTCGGTGAGCACCGCCGCGTCGGGCCAGCGTCGCCGGAGTTCGCGTCGCACTTCGGCGTTGAGGGCGGGAACGACGTCGAACAGTGCGAGGTCGTAGTAGCGCAGACCGTTGTCGACCTCGTCGATGATCCTCAGGCGCGCGAGCCGGATGAGCGCGGTGTCCCAGAGGGTCAGGATGTGCCGGTACAGGGCGCGGTCGATTTCCTCGAGCGCGGCGGGTTCGTCGGTCCTCTCCCGGCGCCGCATGAGTTCGGTGACGGCGGTCTGGACGTCGAAGACGGTGCGTCGGCGGGTCTCGGTGGGATGAGCGGTGATGACGGGGGCGACGAGAGCCGACGCGAGCGCGTCGGTCACGGTGTCGGCATCGAGGCCCGGACCGGCGGCGTCGAGCTTGGCGTAGGTGGCGGCGAGGCTGCTGTCCTGCGGTGGGTCGCCTGCGCGCACGTGCAGGGCTCGACGTCGTTCGCGGTGCAGATCCTCGGCGAGATTGGCGAGCAGACCGAAATGGCTGAACGCCCGGGCGACAGGAATCAGGTCGTCGGTGGCGACGCCGGCGAAGCGTTCGGCGAGTTCGGTGCGGTCGATCTCGGAGCGCCGGATCCGGAAACTCTCCACCCGGGCCGATTCGACCAGGTCGAAGGTCTCGGGTCCTGCCTGCTCACGGATGACGTTGCCGAGGATGCCGCCGAGCAGGCGGATGTCCTCGCGGAGGGGTTCGGTAGCAGAGGCAGGCACAGTGTCCGTCATACGGCCAGTATCTGTGCCCGGCGGCCGGGGCGCGACCGCGGCAGCGTCCGTGCACGTGCGGGGATCAGCTGAACTTGATCTGCAGTCCGATGCCGAGGATCGAGATCACCCAGATGATGCCGGTGAAGACGGTGAGACGGTCGAGGTTCTTCTCCGCCACCGTCGAGCCCGAGAGATTGGACTGGACTCCGCCACCGAACAGGCTGGACAGACCACCGCCCTTACCGCGGTGCAGCAGCACCAGCAGGATGAGCAACAGGCTCGTGACGATCAGGAGGATGTCCAGGAACAGTTCCATGTCGGTGTTCGATGTCCTTCGGATGGTGGGCGACGTCGGCGTCAGCTTACCCGCTCGTCCTGTGGGGACGCTGCGGGTGTGCCGGGGACGCCGGGTGGGCGAAATGCGGGCGGGGTGCAGCATCTCGTCGAGATCCTGCACCCCGCCCGATGCCGGTCGCTCTAGAGGAGCGGACCGCCTGCGGCGATCGCCGACAGCTGAGCGAATTCGTCGGCCTTGAGGGAGGCGCCTCCCACGAGGCCGCCGTCGACGTCGGTCTGAGCGATGAGCTCACCGACGTTCTTGGCGTTGACCGACCCGCCGTACAGGACTCGGACCGATGCCGCGACCTCGGGCGAGGCCAGTTCGGCGAGGGTACTGCGCACCGCGGCGCACACCTCCTGCGCGTCGGCCGCCGAAGCAACCTTGCCCGTGCCGATGGCCCAGACCGGCTCGTACGCGACGACGATCTTTGCGATCTCGTCGGCGGACAGGCCGGCGAGCGAGTTCTTCAACTGCTCGACGTTGTACTCGACGTGGTTGCCGGCTTCGCGGACGTCGAGTCCTTCACCGATGCACACGATCGGAGTGAGACCGTGCCGCAGCGCGGCCTTGGTCTTGTCTCGGACGATCTCGTCGGTCTCACCGTGCAGGGTGCGACGCTCGGAGTGCCCGACGATCACGTAGGTGCAGCCGAGCTTCGCGAGCATCGCGCCGGAGATCTCGCCGGTGTAGGCGCCGGAGTCGTGGACCGAGATGTCCTGGGCTCCGTAGGTGATGCCGAGCTTGTCGCCCTCGACGAGGGTCTGCACCGAGCGGATGCCGGTGAACGGCGGGATGACCGTCACGTCGACCTTCTCGAGGTACTTCTCGGGAAGGGTGAACGCGATCTTCTGCACCAGGGCGATGGCCTCGAGGTGGTTGAGGTTCATCTTCCAGTTGCCCGCGATGAGCGGTGTCCGTGCCATGACCGTCAGCCCTCCAGAACTGCGATGCCGGGCAGTTCCTTGCCCTCGAGGTACTCGAGGGAGGCGCCACCACCGGTGGAGATGTGGGAGAAGCGGTCCTCACCGAGTCCGAGCGACCGCACGGCCGCAGCGGAGTCGCCGCCACCGACGACGCTGAACGCGCCCTTGCCGGTTGCCTCGATGATCGCTTCCGCTACACCCTTCGTGCCCGCCGCGAAGTTCTCGAACTCGAACACGCCCATCGGGCCGTTCCAGAACACCGTCTTCGCCGAGCCGAGGAGCGAGGCGAAACGCCGCACGGACTCCGGCCCGATGTCGAGGCCCATCCATCCGTCGGGGATGGAGTCGGCCGCGACGGTCTGCGACTGTGCGTCGGCCGCGAACTTGTCGGCCACCACCACGTCCTGAGGGATGTGGATGACGTCGCCGAAGCGTTCGAGCAGTTGCTTGCAGGTGTCGATCATCGACTCCTCGAGCAGCGACGTGCCGACCGAGTAGCCCTGTGCCGCAAGGAAGGTGAAGCACATGCCGCCACCGATTACGAGCGTGTCGACCTTGGGTGCGAGCGCCTCGATGACCCCGAGCTTGTCGGAGACCTTCGAGCCGCCGAGCACCACGGCGTACGGACGCTCGGTGTCGGTGGTGAGCTTGGCGAGCACGTCGACCTCGGCCGCGACGAGACCACCCGCGTAGTGCGGGAGCAGCGTCGCGACGTCGTAGACCGACGCCTGCTTGCGGTGCACGACACCGAAGCCGTCGGAGACGAATGCGCCGTCGTCGCCGACGAGCTCGACGAGCTCACGGGCGAAGGCGAGCCGCTCGGCATCGTCCTTGCTGGTCTCGCGAGCGTCGAAGCGGACATTCTCGAGCAGGAGGATGTCGCCGTCGGTCAGCCCTTCGGAACGCGCCAGCGCATCCTGGCCGACGACGTCGGAGGCGAGCTGGACGTTGCGGTCGAGCACCTCACCGAGTTTCGCTGCGACGGGCGCGAGCGAGTACTTCGGATCCGGCTCGCCCTTGGGGCGGCCGAGGTGCGCGGTCACGACGACCTTGGCCCCGGCCTCCGCGAGCGTGCGGATGGTGGGCGCGGACGCGAGGATGCGGCCGGCGTCGGTGATCGTGTCGCCGTCGAGCGGGACGTTGAGGTCGGAGCGCACGAGTACGCCCCGACCCTCCACACCTGCGTCGAGCAGATCCTCGAGGGTCTGAACTGCCACTGTTCAAATGTCCTGTTCTACGAGTTTCAAAGAGACTTGCCGACGAGACCGACGAGGTCGGCAAGACGATTCGAGTAGCCCCACTCGTTGTCGTACCACGAGACGACCTTGACCTGCTCGTCGATGACCTTGGTCAGAGGCGCGTCGAAGATCGACGAGTGCGGGTCGGTGACGATGTCCGAGGACACGATCGGATCGGTGTTGTACTTCAGGATGCCCTTCAGCGGACCCTCCGCGGCAGCCTTCAGTGCGGCGTTGACCTCATCGGCGGTGGCCTTCTTGGTGAGGGTCGCGGTGAGGTCGGTGACCGAGCCGGTCGGGACCGGGACGCGCAGCGCGTAGCCGTCGAGCTTGCCGAGCAGCTCGGGGAGCACGAGGCCGATGGCCTTGGCGGCGCCTGTGCCGGTGGGGACGATGTTCAGGGCGGCAGCGCGGGCGCGACGCAGATCCTTGTGCGGTCCATCCTGCAGGTTCTGGTCCTGGGTGTACGCGTGGATCGTGGTCATCAGGCCCTTCTCGATGCCGAACTCGTCGTTCAGCACCTTGGCGAGGGGGCCGAGGCAGTTCGTGGTGCACGAGGCGTTGGAGATGATGTTCTGCGTGCCGTCGTACTTGTCGTGGTTGACGCCCATGACGATGGTGATGTCCTCGTCGGTGGCAGGCGCCGAGATGATGACCTTCTTGGCGCCGGCGTCGATGTGCCCCTTCGCCTTGGCGGCGTTGGTGAAGATGCCGGTGGACTCGACGACGACGTCGACACCGAGGTCGCCCCACGGAAGAGCGGAGGGGCCCTCCTTGATCGAGAGGGCCTTGATCTTCCGATCGCCGACGACGATGTCGTCGCCCTCGACATGCACGTCCTTGTCGAGGCGCCCCAGGATCGAGTCGTACTTCAGGAGCGTCGCGAGGGTGTCGTTGTCGGTGAGGTCGTTGACGGCAACGATCTCGATGTCGGTGGTGCCGAGTGCCTTCTGTGCCTCGACCGCCCGGAAGAAGTTGCGCCCGATGCGTCCGAATCCGTTCACGCCTACGCGGACAGTCACAATGAAGCTCCTTTGCCCAGTATTCCGATGGTCGTACTTGTGTGACCTTCACCCTAGTGGGGTTCGGTCGTACTGTGGGGAGCCGCCCGGCCGTGGCGCGAACTCCCTTGCAAGCCTGCCCCGCTATGCCTCGTCCAGCAACTCAGCGGTGACGGCCGACTCCGTATCGGGGATCCCGAGTTCCTTCGCGCGACGATCCGCCATCGACAGCAGGCGGCGGATCCGTCCCGCGACGGCGTCCTTGGTCATCGGCGGATCGGCGAGCTGGCCGAGCTCCTCGAGGGACGCCTGACGGTGCTGCACGCGCAGCGCGCCGGCGGCAGCGAGGTGGTCGGGCACGTCGGCGCCGAGGATCGCCAATGCCCGCTCGACCCGCGCGGCGGCCGCCACGGCGGCGCGTGCGGACCGGCGCAGATTGGCGTCGTCGAAGTTGGCGAGGCGGTTCGCGGTCGCCCGCACCTCCCGGCGCATGCGGCGCTCCTCCCAGACCAGCCGGGTGTCCTGCGCGCCCATGTGGGTGAGCAGCGCGCCGATGGCCTCGCCGTCGCGGATCACCACCCGGTCGGCGCCGCGCACCTCACGCGCCTTGGCAGTGACGCCGAGCCGGCGGGCGGCGCCGACGAGCGCGAGGGCGGCCTCCGGGCCGGGGCAGCTCACCTCGAGCGCCGAGGAACGGCCCGGTTCGGTGAGCGAGCCGTGGGCGAGAAACGCCCCGCGCCACGCCGCGGCGGAGTCGGAGACGCTGCCGCCGACCACCTGTGCCGGCAGTCCGCGCACCGGTCGTCCGCGACCGTCGAGCAGACCGGTGCGGCGGGCCAGCGCCTCACCGTCCTTCCCGACACGGACGATGTACCGGGAGCTCTTGCGCAGACCACCCGCGCCGAGCACCTGAATCTCCGCGGGATAGCTGTAGAGCTCGAAGATCTCGCGGCGGAGGCGACGTGCGATCGATCCGAGGTCGACCTCGGCCTCGACGACCACTCGCCCGGCGACGATGTGCAATCCCCCGGCGAAGCGCAGGAGGGCGGACACCTCGGCCTTGCGGTTGCTGATCCTGGTGACCGACAACCTGCTCAGCTCGTCCTTGACCTCCGCTGTCATTGCCACGAGACGCTCTCCCTCCCACCCCCGCGTGTGGCACGGACTCCACCGCGCGAGGACAGACATGTTTCCAGTGCCCCCGCCAACTTGGCGGGGTCGTGTCGATGCGTACCGGTCTCGGCGACATCGACGAACGAGACGTCCGCTCCGAATCGGGCCGCGGACCGGCTCAGGTGCTCGCGCTCGCGTCCTTCCGGTACCGAGGCAGCATCCACGACGACCTGGTCGACACGGAAATCGGGGGCGTGCTGGGCGAGAACGTGCAGGTGGCGTTCCGCGGAGAAGCCTGCGGTCTCCCCCGGTTCCGCCGCGAGGTTGAGCACGAGGACCTTGAGCGCCGTCGTGTGGACCAGCGCCTCGTGCAGGTCCGGGACGAGCACGTGCGGGATGACGCTCGAGAACCAGGATCCCGGGCCGAGCACCACGAGATCGGCCTCGCACACCGCGTCGAGCGCGGGCGGGCAGGCCGGCGGATCGGCGGGAATCAGCCGGACCCGGCGCACCTTGCCCGGGGTGGTCGCCACCGCGACCTGCCCCCGGATGCAGCGGCTCACCCGCGGGTCGGATTCGAGTCCCGACACGTCGGCCTCGATGTCGAGCGGGATCGGCGACATGGGCAGCACACGGCCGCGCACGTCGAGGACGCGGGCGAGCATGTCGAGGGCGGTGACGGTGTCGCCCGCGACCTCGGCGAGCCCGGCGAGGATCAAGTTGCCGACCGAGTGCCCGGCGAGGGCGCCCGTGCCCCCGAAGCGGTGTTGGACGGTCTCGGTCCACACCCGGACCTCGTCGTCGCGGCCGGCGAGCGCTGCGAGCGCCATGCGCAGGTCGCCGGGTGGGACGACGCCGAGTTCGGCGCGCAGCCGTCCCGAGGACCCTCCGTCATCGGCGACGGTCACCACGGCGGTGACCCGGTCGGTGAGGCGCCGGACGGCACTGAGCGTCGCGTACAGGCCGTGTCCGCCACCGAGAGCAGTGATCGCGGGGCCGGGCACCGCCCCGGAGCTCGGAGCGCTCTCGGAGTACGGCGTGCTGTCGGAGTCGGGAGTCTCGGCGGCGTTCACTCGCGCCCCAGATCCCGGTGCACCACGTTCACCGTCAGATCCGGTGCCTGCTCGAGGCGTGCAGCGAGGGCCTCGGCCATCGCCACGCTCCGGTGTTTCCCTCCGGTGCAGCCCACTGCAATCGTCATGTAGCGCTTCCCCTCCCGACGGTAACCGGCGGTCGTCAGATCGAGCAGCCGGTGATAGGTGGCGAGATAGTCCTCGGCACCGTCGCGGGAGAGTACATAGTCGCGCACCGCCGCGTCCTGCCCGGTGTGCGGCCGCAATTCGGCGATCCAGTGGGGGTTCGGCAGGAACCGCACGTCGCACACGACGTCGGAGTCCATGGGCAGGCCGTACTTGAAGCCGAACGACTCCACGGTCACCCGGATGGTGTCGGATGTGGCGTCGCCGAAGGCCGCCTCGATCTTGCGACGCAGATCGGGCCCGGACAGCGCGGACGTGTCGATGACGAGGTCGGCCGCGGCCTTCACGGGAGCGAGCTGCTCGCGTTCGACGGCGATGCCGTCGGTGAGCGTGCGATCGGCCGTGTCGGACTGCAGCGGATGACTGCGGCGTACCTGCTCGAACCGCCGGACGAGCACCGAGTCGGCCGCTTCGAGGAACAGCACCCGGGTGTTGACCGGGCGGGCCGCCAGATCGGTGACGACGCGTTCGAGGTCGCCGGTGAACAACCGGCTGCGCACGTCCATCACCACGGCGAGACGTTGCAGCGGAGGTTCGGCCTGCACCGCGAGATCGATCATCGACAGCACCAACTGGGGCGGGAGGTTCTCCGCGACGTACCACCCGAGATCCTCGAGGGCGGTCGCCGCAGTACTCAGTCCGGCTCCGGACAGTCCGGTGACGACGATGACCTCGGCCTGCGCCGGCCGTTCACCGTCGACACCCTGTTCCGAACCGTCCGCCATCCCCGGGATCCGACCCACTTCGGTCACTGTTCCGACTCCGCTCGTACTCCCGACACGCCGACGGAGCCATCATCGCCTACGGGCGTGTCGCCCGCATCCGCGGCCGTCGGGTCACCCGCAGGTGCCGCAGCCGGATCGCTCGCATCCGCGACAGTCGGGGCGTCGGTGTCCTGCGGCGACTCGGCCGGAGCCGGTACGTCGCCCCGCAGCGCCTCGAGGACGGCTTTCGCCGTGGCCTGCCCGATCCCGGGCACCGCGGTGATCTCCTCGACGCTCGCCTCGCGTAGCCGCGCGACCGACCCGAAGTGGGTGACGAGCGCCTTGCGTCGGGTGTCGCCGAGACCACGAACCCCGTCGAGAGCGGAGGCGGTCATGCGCTTGGACCGCTTGCTGCGGTGGTAGGTAATCGCGAAACGGTGTGCCTCGTCGCGGATACGCTGCAGCAGGTACAGCGACTCGCTGGTGCGCGGAAGGATCACCGGGTCCTCCTCCCCCGGCACCCACACCTCCTCGAGACGCTTCGCGAGCCCGACGACCGCGACATCCGTGATACCGAGTTCGTCGAGGACCTCGGCCGCGGCCGCGACCTGCGGCGCACCACCGTCGACGACGAACAGGTTCGGCGGGTAGGCGAACCTGCGCGGACGGCCCGTCGCCGGGTCCAGTGCTGCTTCGGGCGCGAGGTCCCCGCCGTCGCCACCCTCCGGAACGGATCCGTCCGAATCGGCCTGTCGGGCGAGGTCGCGGTTGTGGCGGAGGAAACGCCGGCGGGTGACCTCGGCGATCGAGGCGACGTCGTCGGAGTGCCCGTCGCCCGCGGCGTGCTTGATGGCGTAGTGCCGGTAGTCGGACTTGCGGGGCAGTCCGTCCTCGAAGACGACCAGCGATGCGACGACGTCGGTGCCCTGCACGTGGCTGATGTCGACACACTCGATACGCAGCGGCGCCGAGTCGAGGTCGAGGGCGTCCTGGATACCCTGCAACGCCGCCGATCGGGCATTGAAGTCGCCCGCGCGCCGCAGCTTGTGCTGGGCAAGTGCTTCCTTGGCGTTGCGTTCGACCGTGTCGGCCAGTGCCTTCTTGTCGCCGCGCTGCGGGATGCGCAGACGCACGGGACCGCCGCGCAGACGCCCGAGCCAGCGGCTCATCTCATCCGGGTCGGGCGGCAGGGCGGGGACGAGCACCTCGCGCGGCACGGCACTGGTGGCGTCCGCGTCGTCGGTGCCGAGCGCGGCCTCCTCGCCGTAGAACTGGGTGAGGAACTGTTCGACGAGCAGCGAGAGTTCTTCGGCGTCGTCGGTCCCCTCGGCGGCCTCGACGCCTTCGACGTCGCGGTCCTCGGGACGGTCGAGCACGTCGCCGGACTTCTCGACGACCCAGCCGCGTTGACCCCGCACGCGACCGCCGCGCACGTGAAAGACCTGGACGGCCACCTCGAGGTCGTCGCCGGCGAACGCCACGAGGTCGGCGTCGGTACCGTCGCCGAGCACGACGGCCTGCTTCTCGAGTGCCTTGCGCAGTGCCCCGAGATCGTCGCGCAGGCGGGCTGCGGTCTCGAAGTCGAGTTCCTCCGCGGCGTCCTGCATCCGCTTCTCGACATCGCGGACGAGTTTGTCGGTGCGACCGGCGAGGAAGTCGCAGAAGTCCTCGACGATGCGGCGGTGTTCGTCGGCGGAGACGCGTCCGACACACGGCGCGGAGCATTTGTCGATGTAGCCGAGCAGGCACGGGCGGCCGATCTGCGCGTGCCGCTTGAAGACCCCGGCCGAGCACGTGCGCGACGGGAACACCCGCAGCAACAGGTCGAGGGTCTCGCGGATCGCCCAGGCATGCGAGTAGGGACCGAAATAGCGCACGCCCTTGCGGCGCGGCCCCCGGTAGACGAACAGACGGGGGTATTCCTCGTTCAACGTGACCGCGAGCATCGGGTACGTCTTGTCGTCGCGGTAGCGGACGTTGAACCGCGGATCGAACTCCTTGATCCAGTTGTACTCGAGTTGGAGTGCCTCGACCTCGGTGCGCACCACCGTCCACTCGACCCGGCCCGCGGTGGTCACCATCTGACGGGTGCGCGGATGCAGCGAGGCGATGTCGGCGAAGTACGAGTTCAGGCGGGACCGGAGATTCTTCGCCTTGCCGACGTAGACGACCCGGCCGTGCGGGTCGCGGAACTTGTAGACCCCCGGCTCCGTGGGAATGGAACCGGGGGCTGGGCGATATGTCGAGGGGTCGGGCACAGGTCCAGGCTAGTCGTCGCCCCTGACGGCTCCGCCGTCGTCGTTGCGCCTGACGGCTCCGCCGTCGTCGTGGCGCCTGACGGCTCCGCCGTCGTCGTGGCGCCTGACGGCTCCGCCGTCGTCGTTGTCGCTGACGGCTCCGCCGGTGTAGCGGGACTCCAGTTCGCGGAAACGCTCGAGCGCGTCCACGGCGCGTTCCCCGTCGCGCGCCTGGATGGCGACGACGGGCACGTACTCGTCGAACGGCAGTTCGAGGCGGGCCCAGGGGGCGCCCTGGTCGAAGAACAGCCCGCGCACGTCGGTCCACGGGATGTGTCGTTCGGCGACCACGTTGCGGACGGAGACGCCGTCGGCACCCGCCCGCAGCCGTGGGCGGGTGAACAGCAGGACGCCTCCGGTGAGCACGACACCGATGGCGAGGATCGCGATCTGGTCGACGACCCGCAGGTGCACGCCGGTGTCGCCGCCCCCGCGGAGCACGAGCGCCGCGAAGATGTGGATGGCCATGACGACGACCGCCGCCACGACGACCCAGCGCCGCATCTTCTCCGGGCGTACCTCGAGATCCCAGCCGGTCTCGTCGCGGGTCAACGCGCCGCCTTCCGCAGCCGCCGCAGGGTCACGGCGGTGTCGAGCGCGGCCGCGCAGGCCTGGCCGCCCTTGTCTTCCGCGGAGCCGGGCAGACCGGCGCGGTCGCGGGCCTGCTGTTCGGTGTCGGTGGTGAGAACACCGTTGCCCACGGGGGTGCCCTCGTCGAGCGCGATCCGGGTGAGGCCGTAGGTCACGGCGTCGCACACGTACTCGAAGTGCGGTGTGCCGCCGCGGATCACCACGCCGAGCGCGACGACCGCGTCGTGGGTGCGGGCGAGCTGCTGCGCGACGACGGGAAGCTCGATCGCTCCGGCGACCCGCTCGAGGGTGACGTCGGTGACACCCGCCTGCTCGGCGACACGCTGTGCGCCTGCGATGAGGGCGTCGGAGATCTCGGTGTGCCAGCTGCCGGCGACGATCGCAAGGCTCAGCCCTGCGGCGTCGGCGAGCTGCAGGTCGGGCAGGCCTTCGCCGCTCATCAGGCGTCTCCCTCGTCGAACTCGTCGAGACCGATCAGGTCGTGGCCCATGCGATCGCGCTTCGTGCGCAGGTACGAGATGTTCTCGCGGTTCGCGCGCAACGGCATCGGGACACGTTCGGTGATCTGCAGGCCGTAGCCGTCGAGACCGACGCGCTTGGCCGGGTTGTTGGTCAGCAGCCGCATCGACGAGATACCGAGGTCGACGAGGATCTGAGCGCCGATGCCGTAGTCGCGGGCGTCGGCGGGCAGGCCGAGTTGCAGGTTGGCGTCGACGGTATCGGAGCCGGAGTCCTGCAGCTGGTAAGCCTGCAGCTTGTGCATCAGGCCGATGCCGCGTCCCTCGTGGCCACGCATGTAGAGCACGACGCCGCGGCCTTCCTCGGCCACCATCTCGAGGGCGGCGTCGAGCTGCGGACCGCAGTCGCAGCGCAGCGACCCGAAGACGTCGCCGGTCAGGCATTCGGAGTGCACACGCACGAGCACGTCGGAGCCGTCGCCGTCCGGGCCGGCGATGTCGCCGCGGACGAGCGCGACGTGTTCGACGTCGTCGTAGATGCTCTGGTAGCCGACGGCCGTGAAGTCGCCGTGCCGGGTGGGGATGCGGGCCTCGGCGACGCGCACGACGTGCTTCTCGTGCTTGCGGCGCCATGCGATGAGATCCGCGATCGAGATCAGGGCGAGTTCGTGTTCGTCGGCGAAGACCCGCAGTTCGTCGGTGCGCGCCATCTCGCCTTCGTCCTTCTGCGAGACGATCTCGCAGATGACGCCGGCCGGTCGCAGGTCGGCCATGCGCGCGAGGTCGACGGCGGCCTCGGTGTGCCCGGGCCGGCGCAGGACGCCGCCCTCCTTGGCGCGCAGCGGCACCACGTGACCGGGACGCGTGAAGTCCTGGGCGGTGGAGTTCGGGTCGGCGAGCAGCCGCATGGTGGCGGCGCGGTCGGACGCGGAGATACCTGTGCCGATGCCTTCCCTCGCGTCGACGGTGACCGTGTAGGCGGTGCCGTGCTTGTCCTGGTTGACGCTGTACATGGGAGGCAGACCGAGACGGTCGCAGTCCTCGCCGTCCAGGGGCACGCACAGGTACCCGGACGTGTAGCGGACCATGAACGCCACGAGTTCCGGCGTTGCCTTCTCCGCGGCGAAGATGAGGTCGCCCTCGTTTTCACGGTCTTCGTCGTCGACCACGACGACCGCCTTACCGGCGGCGATGTCGGCGACCGCGCGCTCGATGGTGTCGAACCTCGTCACTTCCCTGGACTCCAACTCTCGTATCCGGACGACTCGTGCTCCGCGTCCACTGTCGATCTCCACAGTACGACGCGTCAGCGCGCGTTCTGCAGGCGCTCCACGTACTTGGCGATCACGTCGACCTCGAGGTTGACGAGGGTGCCCGGCTCGGCGGTGCCGAGCGTCGTCAGCGACAGCGTGGTCGGAATGAGCGAGATCTCGAACCACTCCTGTCCGCGTTCCCCTCCGAGACCCGAGACCGTCAACGAGACACCGTCGACGGTGATCGATCCCTTTTCGACCACGTAGCGGGAGATTTCGGCCGGGAGCGAGATGCGCACCACAGTCCAGTTCTCCGAGGGTGTGCGGGAGACGACGGCTCCGGTGGCGTCGACGTGGCCCTGCACGAGGTGGCCGCCGAGGCGACTGTTCAGCGCGGCGGCGCGTTCGAGGTTGACGGAGCTGCCGAGCGTGAGCTGTCCGAGCGACGACCGGTTCAGCGTCTCCTGCATTACATCGGCGGTGAAGGACCCGCCGTCGAGGACGTCGACGACCGTCAGGCACACCCCGTTGACCGCGATCGAATCGCCGTGCTCGGCGTCGGAGGTGACCAGCGGTCCGCGCACGGTGAAGCGTGCCGAGTCGGCGAGGTCCTCCTTCGCGACGATCTCACCGAGTTCCTCGACTATGCCGGTGAACATGTTCCGCTCCTTAGCTCCCGATCCGCGACCGGGTCCGATTCGGTTGTCCCGGTCCGGGACGAGTGTCGGTTGTCCCGGTCCGGGACGAGTGTCGGTTGTCCCGGTCCGGGACGAGTGTCAACAGAATGTCCGAGCCGACGGTCTCGACCCGTTCCCGGCGGAACCGTAGCGCGTCGGAGATCGTGCCCACCCCGGCGTCCTCGACGGCGGCCTCGCCGGCTCCGAGCACGACGGGCGCCAGGTATGCCTGGATGCGGTCGACGCAGCCCGCTGCGAGGAAGGCGCCCGCGAGCCGGGGGCCGCCTTCGAGCAGCACGTCGGGTCGGTCGCCGAGCGCGTCGAGCACCTCCCCGATGTCGTGGGTGCGCAACACCAGCGTCGGCGCCGCGTCATCGAGAACTCTTGCGGAGGTGGGGATCTCACGCATACCGATAACGACCCTCAGCGGCTGGTGCGGCGCGAGTTCGCCGTCGGGCAGACGGGCGGTCAACCACGGGTCGTCGGTGAGGACGGTGCCGGTTCCGACGATGATGGCGTCGAGCCGGCTGCGCTGGTCGTGCACGCGCGCACGCGACTCGGGACCGGAGATCCACTTGCTCGTGCCGTCGGCGGCCGCGCTGCGACCGTCCATCGACGCGGCGTACTTCCACGTCACGTGCGGCCGGCCGGTGTGTTGCCGGTGCAGCCATGCCCGCAGCGGGCCGCGGGCGACGGTCTCGGCACCGAGACCGGGATGCACCGTGATGCCCGCGGCGCGGAGGGTGTCGGCGCCGCCCCCGGCGACGGGATTCGGATCGGCGACGGAGTAGTACACCGTCGCGATCCCCGCCTCGATGAGGGCCTGCGCGCACGGGCCGGTGCGGCCGGTGTGGTTGCACGGTTCGAGGGTGACGACGGCGGTTCCGCCGCGCGCGCGTTCGCCCGCGGCCTCGAGTGCCCGGACCTCCGCGTGTGGACCGCCGGGTGGTGCGGTGGCCCCGACACCTGCCACCGCGCCGTCCGCGTCGAGGATCACCGCTCCGACAGGCGGGTTGGGGCTGGTCGTGCCCCGCACGGCCTCCGAGGCGTCGAGCGCGAACTGGAGGGCTTCGGCGATCTCGGGTGCGGTCACGGCGCGAGCGTCAGGTGCGGGGACGCAGCCCCGGCCTGCGCCCGCAGTTTGCGGACCGCCTCACCGGGATCGGCGGCGCCGTAGACGGCGGACCCGGCGACGAAGCAGTCCACACCGGCTTCCGCGGCGGCCTCGATGGTGTCGGTGTTGATGCCACCGTCGATCTCGACGAGCAGACGCAGTTCACCCGAGTCGACCAGGCGACGCACCTGACGGGCCTTGTCGAGGACGTCCGGGATGAAGGACTGACCACCGAAGCCCGGCTCGACACTCATCACGAGCAGCGTGTCGAACTCCTTCAGGATCCCGAGATAGGGCTCGATGGGGGTGCCGGGCTTGACGGACAGCCCGGCCTTGCCGCCGGCCGCGCGGATGTCGCGGGCCACGGCGACCGGGTCGTCGGTCGCCTCCGCGTGGAAGGTGACGTTGTGGGCACCGGCTTCGGCGTAGGGCGGAGCCCATCGACCGGGGTTCTCGATCATCAGGTGACAGTCGAGCGGGATGTCGGTCGCCTTCAACAGCGACTCGACGACCGGGAGACCGAGCGTCAGGTTCGGAACGAAATGGGCGTCCATGACGTCGACGTGGAGCCAGTCGGCACCGGCGACGGCCTGCGCCTCGTCGGCGAGACGAGCGAAATCCGCGGACAGGATGGACGGAGCGATCATCGGGTGGGCCACAACCGACGAGTCTAGTCGGCGCCCTCCACCGGGTCGGACCTGCGTCGCACGCGCCGCACGCAGCCGAACCCGGCCGGAATCTCCGATCTCGGGCGCATTGGTGCCACCAAGTGGCCGCAATACCCGGAAGGCTGGCAGTCACCTACGAACTCGAGGATCATCGTGACCGATCTCCATCACCGCGAATCCCTCCTTCCCCGTCCGGACGGATCGAACACCGTCGACACCTTCCTGATCTCCGACGGAGCAACCGAACTCGTCGACTTCCTCGTCGCCGTCTTCGAGGCCGAGGAGGTGCCCGAAGCGCGCACCCTCGACCACGACGGGCTCCTCCTCCACTCGGAGGTGCGGGTCGGCGACTCCGTGCTCGTGGTCGCCGACCGGAAACCGGACTGGCCCTTCACCCCCGCCTTCGTACGGGTCCACGTGCACGACGTCGATGCCGTCCTCGAACGCGCCACGCAGCACGGCGCGGCGATCGTCACACGGCCTACGGACTTCTTCGGCGATGTCCTCGCCCGGTTCTCGGATCCGTCCGGCAATCTCTGGTGGATCCAGCGGCACGATCCCGGCACCGACACATCCGCGTGGACGGACGATGCGGCAGCGGACGAGTCGGCGGACTGGTCGCACATCGCGAGTCCGGAACTCGGGTACATCCACTCGACACTCACCGAAGCCGTTCGTACCCTGCGGGATCCACGGTCTCGCGCGGTGTGACCGGCGGTCGCCGGACCGGCGCCGCGGGTCGTCAGACCAGGCGGGCGAGGGCGTCGAAACGATCGATGTCCTCGCGGTGGCAGACGTGGCTTCCGGCGGTGAGCAGTGCCGCGGTGCCGCAGGCGATCCCGAGAGCAAGCGCGTCCCGCAACGATCGTTCCTGCAGCAGTCCGACGACGAGTCCGGCGACCATGCTGTCGCCGGCGCCGACGGCGCTGCGCACCTTGGCCGCCAGGGCCGGCACCCGCACGGCCTCGTCGGCGGTCACCATGATCGCCCCGTCTGCGCCGAGCGAGACGACCACGATCTCCGTGACACCGGAGGTGACGAGTTCGCGCGCGGCCGCGATCTGCTCGTCGTCGGTGGCCAGCTCCCGCCCGGTCCACTCGCACAACTCGTCCAGGCTCGGTTTGACGAGGTAGACACCCGAATCGATGCTGGTCAGCGCATCGCCCGACGAGTCGAGGACGAACCGCGCGCCGGCCTCGTGCGCCGCCGCCGCGATGCGTCGGACGAAGGTGCCGGGTACACCGGGTGGGAAGCTGCCGCTCGCCACCACGTACTTCGCGCCTTCGGCGACCTTCTCGAGTGTCGCGAGGCAGCGTTCCTGCTCCTCGTCCGTCAGCTCGGGACCGGGTGTGACGAAACGGTATTCCTGACCGCTGCGACGGTCGATCGCCGTGAAGCACTCTCGGGTGGACCCGGTGATCGGGACGATGTGTTCCTCGACGTCGTCGTCGTCGAGCAGACCGCTCATCTGTTCACCTCGCGCACCACCGGCCGGATAGACGGCGGCGGCCGAGGCACCGAGCACGCGCGCGACCTTCGCGACGTTCACTCCTCCCCCGCCGGCGTCGTAGAACGGTTCGTCGCAGCGGAGCTTGCGGGTGGGCACCACCGCGTCGGTGAAGGTCGTGACGTCGAGTGCCGGGTTCATGGTCAGGGTGACGATCTCGGGCATGACCGGAACCCTATTCGGCCCCGGCCGGCCGCGCGCGGAACTGCATCACGCCGCCGCCCGGTGCTTGCGCTTCTTCGCCCGGCCCTTGCTGCGACTCGCCACGGCGGAGCCGAGCATCAGCAGACGCATGGACCGCGCGGCGGCGTCGACGAGCAGGTCGTGACCGTTGGCGACGGCGTCCTCGAGGCGCATCGGGACGGGGATGATCGACGCGATCGCGCCGATTCCGACGTCGTGGACGTCGCGCGCCCCCTCGCCGAGCGACCCGGCGATGGCGAGCACCGGCACCCCGGCGCGCTGGGCGCGGCGGGCGACCTCCGCGGGCACCTTGCCGCGCGGGGTCTGGACGTCGATGCTGCCCTCGGCGGTGATGATCAGATCGGCGCGCGCGATCAGGGAGTCTAGATCGATACCGGACAGGCCGCTGTCGAGCAGCACGTCGAACCGGGAGGCGATCCGGGCGCCGATGCCCGCGGCCAGACCGGCACCGAGGCCGCCTGAGGCGCCGGTGCCCGCCCCGAACCGCACATTCAGCCCGTGTGCCCGCCCGTCCCGTTCGAGCACCTTCGCCCAGCGCTCCAGAGCGGCGGACAGCTCCTCGACCTGCGCGGGTGTCGCGCCCTTCTGCGGGCCGAAGACCCGAGCGACACCGGTCGGCCCACACAGGACGTTGTGGACGTTGCAGGCCAGGACGATCTCGGTGTCGGCGAGCGCCGGGTGCAGATCGTCGAGATCGAGACGCGCGGCGCGCGCGAGGTGCCGTCCCCCGTCGGGCAGTTCGTGGCTGTCGGCGTCGAGGATCCGGGCGCCGAGTGCTCGCAGTGCCCCGGCTCCGCCGTCGCTGGTGCCCGAGTCGCCGCAGCCGATGACGATGCGGCGGATGCCGTCGTCGAGTGCCGCGGCAACGAGTTCACCGACCCCGCGGGTGGTGGTGGCACCGGGATCACGGCGATCGGTGGGCACGAGACGAAGGCCGGCGGCCGAGGCCATCTCGACGACCGCCGTCCCGCGGGTGACACCACCGAGACGCGCCCAGCTCGCCCGCACCGGCTCGCCGACGGGACCGGTCACGGTGACCGGGACGAGCGTGCCGCCGGTGGCCTCGGCAAGGATCTCGGCGGTGCCCTCCCCACCGTCCGGAACAGGCACGAGGTCGACGGCGGCGCACGGCAGAGCCCGGCGGACTCCCGCACCGATCGCAGCGGCGACGCTGCGCGCATCGAGACTCTCCTTGAAACCGCTGGGTGCGACGAGCACGCGATGAGGAACCTTCAAAGCCATGACGACTCCGATCGTGAAACGGGACAGACCGTGGAACGGGACAACGGGGGAGGGAACAGGGATCAGACGAACAGCGACAGGCCGAGCAGCGGCCAGACGAACCACGCGAACAACAGGACCAGCGCGGCGAGGAGCGGGCCGAGCCGCGCTGCCAGGCGCAACAGGTCGGAGGTCGAGTAGGTGGATGTGCCGGGCACGTCCGCGAACAGCGTCACGGGCTTGGCCGACGACGGCAGGGTGTGGCAGAAGCCTGCGGCGGCCGTCGAGACGAAGGCCGCGGCGAGCGGATCGACACCTGCGCTCGGGGCGAGTGCCACCACGACGGGAACGAGAACGGCGGAACGGGCCGAGCGCGACTGGATGACCAGGTGCGCCGCAGCGGAGATCACGACCACGACGACCACGAACAACGGACCGGCACCCTCTCCGCGCGAGGTGAGCGGGCCGAAAGCCGTCGATGCGAGCCAGTCCGCCGCGCCGCTCGTCGTCAGCGCGGTACCGATCGACAGCGTTGCCGCCATGAACAGCAGCAGAGGCCACGGCACGGTCTTCAGCGCAGGCGCGAGACGCACGGAGCCGTACCGCGGGGAGGTCGCGACGAGCGCACCGAGCAGCGCCACCACCGCCGGGTGGATGCCGTGTACGGGTTCGGTGCACCACAGCACCATCACCACGACCAGCAGAAGGGCGGCGCGGGATTCGGCGACGGAGAGCGGCCCGCAGACCGGGGTGTCGGCCTGCGCGCCGATGTCGGCGGCGGTGACGGTGAGGCGTCCGCGCCGATCGTCGGTGGAGGTGAACAGCAGCAGCACCAGTTCGGCGGCGGCGTGCGACGAGACGATCGCCAGCGGCAGGCCGAGGATCATCCAGGTCGCGAAGTCGAATCCGGTGCCGGTCGCCGTGAAGAGGATCTGCGAGGTGATCAGGTGCGCACCGGCGCCGAGCAGCGACGCCACCGCCGACAGCAGGATCACCGTGGGGAAGAGCAACGCGAGTGCCCGCACCAGTCGTGGCCGGTCTGCGAGGACCGTCGCGAGCGCGACGAACACCGGGAGCACCAGTGCGGCGCGACCGGAGGTCGACGGGACCGCGAACGCGGTGACGATCAGCGCGGCCGTCACCAGGTGCACGAGCGCCCGCGGGCTGTGCGCCCCCGTCACCAGGAAGGCCGCGCCCCGCGTCGCCAAACCCGAGGACGCGACACCGGAGGCGATCACGAAAGCGGACAACAGGAGCCACACGACGTCGTCGCCGAGGGTCGCGAACAGTGCCTCCGCGTCGATGACCCCGACGACCGTGAGGGCCGCGGCAGCGCCGAGCGCCACATAGGTGTCGTCGATCCTCGTGAACACCCACAGCCAGACGGCCACGACGAACACGATCATGGTGACGGCGGCCGGAGGCGTCAGGTCGGGGTCGGTGCGCGTGAGATACACGAGGAGACCGACGGTGCCGGCGAGTATCCCGACCGCGACGATCCGGCCGGGCGTCGGGGCGGTGTGTCTGCGCGGCGGACGCTGCTGTGGCGCAACGGAGCTCGGCGGGACGGTGGCGTGGAAGGTCATCGCAACCGGTACCCCGCTCCGCGGATCGTCTCGACCCGGTCTCCCCCGATCTTGTTGCGCAGTGCGCGCACGTAGACGTCGACGACGTTGGACGCGGGATCGAAGTCGTATCCCCACACGTGCCCGAGGATCTGTTCGCGGGAGAGCACCTGCCCGCGGTGACGCAGGAAGACCTCGAACAGGGCGAACTCGCGGCTGGTGAGATCGGCGCTCTCCCCTGCGATCTCGGCGCGTCGGGCCCGCGGGTCCAGAGCCATGTCGCCGTCGCGGATCACCGCTGCCGGATCGGCAGCCGAGCTGCTGTCGCCGATGCGCAACCGGATGCGGGCGAGCAGTTCGGCGAACTGGAACGGTTTGCTCACATAGTCGTTGGCACCGCCCTCGAGCCCCGCGACGGTATCGGTGACGCTGTCTCGCGCGGTCAGCACGATCACGGGGGTCCGCACACCTTCACCGCGCAACCTCTCGAGGACGGTGAAGCCGTCCATGCGGGGCAACCCGATGTCGAGGATCACCAGATCGAAGGCGCCACTGCGAGCGAGCATCAGGGCGGTCTCGCCGTCGGTGGCGTCGGTGGTGGTGTATCCCGCTGCGCGCAGCCCCTTCTCGAGGAAGGCGGTGATGCGGGTGTCGTCTTCGGCGATGAGGATTCTGCTCACTGCGATGCGGTCCTTCGAGTCTCGGCTGTACCGGGGGAACCGGTCGTGCCGGTCGTGCCGGTCGTGCCGGTGGTTCCTGCAGGGTCTCGTAGGGGGAGGTCGATGCCGAAGGTCGCGCCGTGCCCGACCGCGCTCTCGACCCAAGCCGAGCCGTGGTGCGCGTCGGCGATGGCGCGGACGATGGCGAGTCCGAGACCTGCCCCGCCTCGTTCGGCGGCGGGTCCGTGCCGGTCACCGGGGACGGTGCGTCCGCGGCGGAAGCGTTCGAAGATGCGTGCCGCGTCGTCCGGAGCGACCCCGGGTCCGGTGTCCCGGACCCAGATCCGGAGGTGCTCGGTGCCGTTGTGCTCGACGAAGACGGATCCGAGCTGGATGACGTCCCCAGGGTGGGTGTGCGTGACGGCATTGGTCGCGTACTGCAGCACGGCCTGGGTGACGCGTTGGGCGTCGATGTCGGCCATGCCCTCGGCGATCTCCATGAGCTGCCAGTCGCGGGTGCCGAGCATCTGCGCCTTGGCCTCGACGTCGAGCATGAGGTCGGTGACGTCGACCGGTCGTCGCTGCACGAAGTCGGGGCGCTCGGCCTTGGCGAGGACGAGCAGGTCGGTGACGATCCGCGCCATCCGGTCGAGTTCGTCCTCGACGAGCCGGATCGTCTCCTCGCGCGTCGCGTCGTCGGCGTGACCGAGATCCATGAGTTCGAGGTGCCCGCGGATCACGGTGATCGGTGTCCGCAGTTCGTGGCCGGCGTCGTCGACGAACTGCTGCTGCGTGGTGTAGGCCTGTTCGAGGCGGTCGAGCATCGAGTTGAAGGTCTGTGCCAGTGCGGCGATGTCGTCGCGTCCGTGCACGGGCACCCGACTCGTCAGATCCTTCTCGCCGATGGCGGCGGCCACCTCGCGCACCTGGCGGATCGGGGCGAGGATCTGTCCCGCGACCAGCCAGCCGATGATCGCCGTGAGACCGAGGCCGCCGATCGCGACCAGTCCGATGGTGCGGGCGGTGTCGGCGACCTTCGCGCGCTGCTCGGCGGTGAACACGGCGACGATCAGCGCGCCCCGGTCGTCGCCGGAGGTGACGTCGGCGCGGGCCCAGCGCATCTGTCCACCGTCCACCTCGTGGACGCCCGAGCCGGTGGGGGCGTTGAGGATGCGCTCGAACATCACACCGTCCTCGGTGAGGTTCGCCGGCAGGTCGGGCCGGTCCACCGCGATACGGCGGTCGAAGAGCAGCGAACCGTCGACGACGCCGACGATCACCTCGCCCTCCGAGGTGTGCTGGCGGTTGAGATAGACCTCGAGCATCCGCTCCACGGAGGTGAACGGGAACGTCGTGGTGGGGTCGACGCCCTCGGCGGCGAATGCCCGGAATTCGTCGATCTCCTGCGTGATGTCGGCATTCGCATCTCGGTCGACGTGGTTGAGGAGCAGCACCCGCGCGGTGACGACGACGGCGACGAGCGCGACGGCCGTGGTCAGCAGGATCCAGCTGAGGATGCGCCACCGGGCAGGGAGAGCGGATCCGCGACCGGGGTGAGGGATGCGGAGGTGACCGGTGCGCTCCGTCCCGGCCGGCTTCCCGGACTCAGTCGTCATCGTCGTCCCAGTCGTCGTCCCCACTGTCGTCGCCGTCGCCGTCCCAGTCGTCGTCCCACTCGACCTGAGGGGTCGGCAGGGGCTGACGCGCGACGTCGGACCAGCCCGGATCGGGAACCGGGGCCGGCACGACGGCAGGCGGGGATGTCTGCGTGCCGGGGACCGACGGTGCGGACGCCGACTCCTGCTCGGGTTCGGGTCGTACCTCGGGCGCCTCGGCCCCGGGGGACGGCGCCGCGGGCTCGGTCGTGGTCGGCACGACGGAGACGGTGACCGATGCATCACCGATCTCGGGGGAGCCCGCCGGTCGTGTCAGGGCCTGGCTCCCCCACGCGAGGGCCGCCGGGATCAGCAGCAGCGCTGCGATCACGAGCATGCGTTTCATCACCGGCATGGGGAACAGCATCCTGCACCGGAGTGAATCGATCGTGAAGACCGGATGAGAAGACTTTCATCTTCCCGGCGCCGGACACGACGATCCGTGTCCGGCGGTCGCGATCAGCGCTCGGGTTTACGCAGCGCAGCCATGAACATGGCGTCGGTGCCGTGGCGGTGCGGCCAGAGCTGGACTCCCGGCCCCTCCCCGACCTGCGGCACGCCGGGGACGAGTTCGCGGGTGTCGAGCTGTTCGACACCGTGGCGGCGCACCGCGTCGGACACGACGGCGACGGTCTCCGAGACGTGCGGTGAACACGTCGAGTAGAGCACCACACCACCGGGACGCAGCAGTCCGATCGCCGATGCGAGCAGTTCCTTCTGCAGCCGCACGAGTTCGGCGACGTCGCCGGGTTGCCGTCGCCACCGCGCCTCGGGACGCCGACGCAACGCGCCGAGACCCGTGCAGGGTGCGTCCACGAGGATCCGGTCGTAGCCCGGTTCGAGTCCGGGCTCGCGCCCGTCGGCGATGTGCACGGTCACCGGCAGGTCGCGGGCGGTCTTGCGGACGAGTTCCGCGCGGTGGTCGACCGGTTCGACCGCGTCGACGGCGAACCCGTCGATCGCGGCGATGGCGCCGAGCAGCGCCGCCTTTCCGCCCGGTCCCGCGCACAGGTCGAGCCAGCGGCCCCGGTCCTCGCCGACGAGGGGTGCGAGGGTGAGGGCACGTGCGACGAGCTGGCTGCCTTCGTCCTGGACTGCGGCCATGCCTTCCCGGACGGGTTCGAGGCGGCCGGGGTCGCCGTGCTCGAGGTGCACCGCATAGGGCGACCACGGTCCGAGCTCACCGCCGGTGACGAGCGCGAGTTCCTCCGCGGTGATAACCCCGGGCCGGGCGACGAGGTGGACGATCGGGCGCGCGTCGTCGGCGGCGAGGACGTCGGCGAGTTCGGAGGCATCCGATCCGAGCGCGTGGGCGAACGCTTGCGCGATCCACAGGGGGTGCGCGTATCGGAAGGCCAGGTGACCCACCGGGTCGCGGTCCGGGTCGGGGGCGAGCAGCGTGATCCACTCCTCCTCCGAACGCTCACCCACACGACGAAGCACCGCGTTGACGAAACCTGCTCGGCCCGATCCGAATTCGGACCGGACGAGGTCGACGCTCGTGGCGACAGCGGCGTGCGGGGCGACGCGCGTGCGCAGCAACTGGTAGGCACCCAGACGCAGTACGTCGAGCAGCGCGCCGTCGATCTCGTCGACGGGACGGTTCGCGGCGTCGGCGATCACGGCGTCCAGCAGGCCTCGCGCGCGGGCCGCGCCGTAGGTGAGCTCGGTGGCCAGGGCGGCGTCGCGCGCGTCGAGATGCCGCTCCCGGAGCAGCGACGGGAGAACGAGATTGGCGTAGGCGTCCCGTTCGCGCACGGCGCGCAGCACGTCCCGCGCGGCGACACGTGCGGGGTCGGCGGGAGGCTTCCACGGTCGGGGGGCGTGTTCGGACGCCGGATTGCGGTTCGGCTTCCCACCGCCGCTGCGTCCCCCGCGACCTGCGGGGTTCCGTCCTCCGGCATTGCGCTTGCCCCGCGGGGGCCTGCCGGATTCGCTCATCGCGCACGCACCTTCGGGTCGAGACGGGCGCCGCGCGCCCAGTCCGTGGCTGTCATCGCCTTCTTCCCGGGCGGTTGCACCGTCCCGAGCCGGACGGCAGTGGTAGCGGTACCGACGAGCACGCCGTCCTTGCGGATGTCGAGCTCACCGGGTTCGAGGGTCTCGTCGGTCACCGTCACGGGACCGATCTTCACGCGCAGGTCGCCGATCATCGTCCACGCACCCGGAGCGGGCGTGACGGCGCGAATTCGCCGGTCGACGACGTGTGCGGGGAGTGTCCACTGCACCTGGGCGGCCTCGACGGTGACCTTGGGCGCGTGCGAGACACCGTCGGCCGGCTGCGGTGCGGGCGTGAGGATGCCGTCTTCGAGGCCGTCGAGGGTGGATTCGAGCAGCGTCGCACCGACCTCGGCGAGGCGGCCGAGCAGGTCGCCGGCGGTGTCGGTGGGACGGATCGTCTCGGTGACGACGCCGTAGACCGGACCGGTGTCGAGGCCGGCCTCGAGCCGGAAGGTGCTCGCTCCGGTGATCTCGTCACCGGCAGCGATCGCCGCCTGCACGGGCGCCGCGCCGCGCCAGGCGGGCAGCAGCGAGAAATGGAGGTTCACCCATCCGTGCACAGGGATGTCCAGGACGTCCTGCGGGATCAGGGCGCCGTAGGCCACCACGGGGCAGCAGTCGGGTGCGAGTTCGGTCAGTCGCGCGACGAACTCGGGGTCGCGCGGCGAGCGCGGCGTGAGGACCTCGATGCCGTGTTCGTCGGCGATCTGCCCCACGGCGGATCGCACGACCTTCCGGCCGCGACCGGCGGTGGTGTCGGGGCGGGTGACCACCGCGACGACCTCGTGGCGTGACTCGATGAGGCGGAGCAGCGACGGGACGGCGGGTTCCGGTGTTCCCGCGAAGACCACGCGCATGTCAGAGCACCGCCGAGCAGGAGGTGGGGTGCGCTGCGTGTGGACTGTGCGGGGATGTCACGGATGCTGCTCCAGTTTTCGACGGCGATGACCTCTCACAGTCTAGGGAGTCGACGTCGTGCGACCTGCATCACCGCGCCGGGCGGTCACCTCAAGGAGGCCGGCACCGGAGAGCATGGAGCTCAGGCGTCGGAGCCCGAGCGCCCGCGCTCAGGTGTTGGACTGGAGGATCAGTTCGGGGATACCGGTGCCGAGCGCGACGGTGGTGCACTCCCCGATCGCGTACCGGTCGGGGTCGAGCGCGTGCCGCGCGAGCTGCAGCGAGAAGGGGTCGTAGACCATGTTGAAGTGGCCGGTCAGATCTTGCGGGCACAGCTCCTGGATCACGTGATTGACGGCGCCCTCACCATGGAGTGCGACATTGCCGGCGGGCTGGATGACCTCGTCGACCTCGCTACCGATGGTCGTGTAGCGCACGCCGGGCACGGTGTCGGTGGGTGTGTTGAGTTCGGTGAGCAGTTCCGACCCCTGAAGCTGCTGCACGAGGGCGACGGAGAACTCGCCCTCGACGATGTCGGTCGCTCCGGGCAGCGCGGCGACGGCGGCCCCGATGCCGTAGAAGGTGCCTCCGTAGCTCGGCGACGCGATCCCCACCCACCGGTCGACGACCTCGCCACCCCCGAGTTCGTTGATGTAATAGCGGGCCACCGTGGCTCCCTGTGAGTAGCCGACGACGTCGACCTCCTCCGCACCGGTCGCGTCGAGGACCTCGGTGACGAACTCACCGAACTGTGCTGCGGAGACGCGGATGTCGCCCGTGCCGTAATCCTCGGCACCGTCGGCGAACCCGTAGTTCAGGGCGAATACGCACCAGCCTGACGCGGCGAGCAGCGGCGAGAGAGCAGCGAAGTCGGAGTAGGCGTTGGAATCGGTGCCGTGCGCGAGCACCACCGGATGAGGGCGCTCCTCGGACGGCACGCACGCGAAGTCGTTGCTACCGGCGGGGGCGACATCGGGGTTGTTCTCGGCGTATTCGGCCGCTTCGGCGTGCCCGGTGGCCACCGGTCCCGCCGGGACGGGCACGCTGCTGTACGACCCTTCCCCGAGACCGAGGATCGGTCCGTCGTCGGACGGGAGCGGCTGCGCCGCCGCTGCGCCCACAGTCAGTGCCGCTGCACCCACAGTCAGCATCGCGACGACACACGCTCCGACGACACCACCGACACTCCGCCCGGCACCCATTCGTCCGCCCTCTCCTCCTGCGCCTCCCCGGCACCTACGGAAGTAGATCGGTCACAATCACCGGCTCCGTTACTGTGACAAATAATATCCCCGGCAACGCGTGTCGCTGTCGTCCGTATGTACGGCAGCAGCCGGCGGGTCTTGCTCTCGGTCCATGCCGGATCGACACTGGGAACAGCCTCCGTCGACGGACACTCCACCGATCCCGACGGATCCGCCGATACCCGAATCATGGGAATCGCGCACTCCGCCCTCCGCCGCGACCTCCTCCGCATGAGGTCGCCACCTCGACGAAGACATGGCAGCAGACCCACCGAGTGGCTCTCGCCCACCACGTGTTGTGGATGATGGATTTCCTTCACCATCACCACTGGTCCGAGGACCGTGGGCTCTATCCCCGTGGTGCAGTGCAATCCCGACGCGGCACCGCTCGTGGAGAGGATGAACGCCGACCACCGCACCATCGAGCCTGCGATCGCCCCAGTCGAGGAGGCGGCACGCGATCCCCGCGCCGACCACCCCGGCTCCGGCGAAGCACTCGGTGCAGCACTGTCCCGCTTGTCCGAGGTTCTGCTCCCCCATCTCGAACGTGAGGAGCGGGAGATGATGACACTGGTCCCGACCAGCATCACCGACGCGCAGTGGCGCGCGTGGGACCAGGAGTTCAGTATCGAGCCGAAGGGGATGCAGCAGCTCGGCAAGGAAGGGAACTGGCTCATCGACGGTCTCGACGACTCCTCGCGCGATCACGTCGTGCACCTCGTGCCGCCCGTACCGCGTTTCGTCCTGCTGCGCATCCTGGACATTCGACATCGCCACGACTTCGCGGCGCTGTGGAAGGGTACGGACGCCGCACCCATTCCGTCGCAACCGATTCCGAAATCGGCCTAGGCCGGCAGCGGAGATCCGCGCCCCCTCCGCGGCCGGGTCAGCCGATACGCGGCGGATCCACCTGAACCCGCAGCGGACCGTCCGCGCGACGCGCCGTGCGGGTGGCCTGGGCGTCGCGCAGGGCGCGACCGAGTGCGCGACCGCGCTCGCGTGCGACCCGCACGATCATCCGGTGCACGTCCTCCGGTTCGGGTCCTTCGGATCCGAACGGCAGTCGTTGCCCCGGCGGGAGCGGCACGGGCCCGAGCACCTCGGCTCCATCGGGCAGGTGTGTGGCCTCGAGCAGTTCGGCGACCGCCGCGGACGACCCGTCGATCGCGGCCATGTGGACCGCGGGCGGGAAACCGACCTCGGCTCGTTCGGAGACCTCGGACTGGGCGTGTCCCACGGGATCCCAACGCACGAGCGCCTGCACGGTGGGGATCCCGGAATCGGCGACGACCACGACCTGTCCCCCGTCGGCGAACGACCGTACGAGCGCCGATGCGGTGAGCCAGCGGCGCATCGTCTCCTCGGTGGCGCGCAGATCGGCACGGCCGAGCAGGGCCCACCCGTCCAGGAGCAGCGCCGCCCCGTAACCGCCCTCGGCGACGGGTTCGGCGCCCACGGTGGAGACGACGAGCGACGCCGAACCGGGCACGGTGTGCTTGACGTCGTTGCCGCCGGAGGTCACGACCGGCACGCCCGGAAAGGCGCGGCCCAGTTCTTCGGCGGTGCGGGCCGCCCCGACCACCACGGCCCGCAACGAGCGCGCGCCGCACGCGTGGCAGCGGTGACGCGCATCGGCGACACCGCACCAGCGGCATGCCGGGATCGCGGCACCGTCGGGACCGGCCGCCGTGGGCAGTGCGAGCGGGCCGTTGCAGTGCCGGCAGCGGGCGGGTGCCCGGCACTTTCCGCACGCGAGCGCGGGCACGTATCCGCGCCGCGGTACCTGCACGAGCACCGGGCGGTCGACCGCGAGAGCGGATCGGGCGGCGGCGAACGCGATGGCAGGCAGTCGCGCGGCACGCGCGGCCGGATCCCGTGCGAGTGCGTGGTCGCTGTCGGCGAGGGCCGTGACCTTCGGCGCGCACGCCCGTACGACGTCGCGGGGTGCCACGAGATCGTGTGCCCAGCCGGCCTCGACGAGCGCCTGGGTCTCCGCGGTGCGGGCGTGCCCGGCGATCACGATGGCGGCACCGACCGCGTGGGCGCGCAGAGCAGCCACTTCGCGGGCGTGCGGATACGGGGACCGTGGTTCGCAGTGCAGGTCGTCGCCGTCGTCCCACACCACGAGGAGCCCGAGATCGGGGGTCGGGGCGAAGACGGCGGCCCGGGTCCCGACGACGATGCGCGCGGATCCGCGCAGCGCCGCAAGCCAGCGTCGATACCGTTCGGCCGGTCCGAGGCCGGCGGCGAGGCCGACGACGTGATCGGCCCCGGCGACGTCTGCACACGCCTTCACGAGACGGTCGAGGTCACGCTGGTCGGGAACGACGAGCACGGCCGCCTTCCCCGAGGCGAGGGTCAGTGCGGCGAGTTCGGCGAGCCGTCGGGGCCAATCCTCACCGGGCAGCGCCTGCCAGGACGCGCGCGGGGCGCGGCCGCCGCCGAGCGCTTCGAGGAAGTTCTCGCCGTGCCGGTACCGGCCCCACGCGGCAGGATCGATCTCCGGAACAGGCGGAGGTTCCGGTGGGCGCGACGCCTCGGCTTCGACACGTGCGTGTCGCGGAGGTACCGCCAGACGCAGCACGTCGGCCCGGGTCCCGGCATAGCGGGTCGCGACTTCCTCTGCCAGAGCAGCGATCTCGGGCGTGAGGACCTGCTCGGACGAGACGACGCGGTCGAGTCGGCCGAGCTTGCCGGTGTGATCGCTCGTCGCGGCGCGTGCGAGCAGGAAACCGTCGACGAGACGTCCGGCGAAGCGGACGCGGACGCGGACGCCCGGGCGGGCGTCCGCGTCCAGGTCGCGCGGGATCAGGTAGTCGAACTCCCGGTCGAGGTGCGGAACCGGTAGCAGCGGGAGAACCCGCGCAACCGGATCGACCTCGGCGGCGTCGAAATCAGCAGCCACCCGGGCCCGATCGGAATCTACAGACCGGCGGCCGCGCGCAGCTTGTCGGCGCGGTCGGTGTTCTCCCACGGCAGGTCGATGTCGGTACGGCCGAAGTGGCCGTACGCAGCGGTCTGCGCGTAGATCGGGCGCAGCAGGTCGAGGTCACGGATGATCGCGCCCGGGCGCAGGTCGAAGACCTCGCCGATGGCCTGCTGGATGCGGGCCGGGTCGGTCTTCTCGGTGCCGAAGGTCTCGACGAACAGACCCACCGGAGCAGCCTTGCCGATCGCGTAGGCGACCTGCACCTCGATGCGGTCGGCGAGACCGGCGGCGACGGCGGTCTTGGCGACCCAGCGCATCGCGTAGGCGGCCGAACGGTCGACCTTCGACGGATCCTTGCCGGAGAACGCGCCACCACCGTGGCGGGCCATGCCGCCGTAGGTGTCGACGATGATCTTGCGGCCGGTGAGGCCGGCGTCGCCCATCGGGCCGCCGAGGACGAACGATCCGGACGGGTTGACCAGCAGACGCACATCGGCCGTGTCGAGATCGGCCAGGTTCGGGTCGGCGAGTACCGCGTCGACGACGTGGGTGCGCAGATCCGGCGTGAGCAGGTTGTTCAGATCGATGTCGGCGGCGTGCTGCGTCGAGATGACGATCGTGTCGAGCCGGACGGGCTTGTCGCCGTCGTACTCGATGGTGACCTGGGTCTTGCCGTCGGGACGCAGGTACGGCAGAACCCCCGACTTGCGGACCTCGGTGAGCCGGCGCGACAGGCGATGTGCGAGGGAGATCGGCAGCGGCATGAGTTCGGGCGTATCGGAGCAGGCGTAGCCGAACATCAGGCCTTGGTCGCCGGCGCCCTGGCGGGCGACCTCGTCGTCGGTGAGCACACCGCTGCGCGCCTCGTGCGAGACGTCGACGCCGCCGGCGATCTCGGGCGACTGCGCGCCGATCGCGATGTTGACACCGCAGGAGTTGCCGTCGAAGCCCTTCGACGACGAGTCGTAGCCGATCTCGAGCACCCGATCGCGAACGATCTTGGGGATGTCGGCGTATGCCGAGGTGGTGACCTCACCGACCACGTGCACCTGGCCCGTGGTGACGAGGGTTTCCACCGCTACCCGGGCACGAGGATCCTCGGTGAGGAGCGCGTCGAGAACCGAGTCGCTGATCGCGTCACAGATCTTGTCCGGATGCCCTTCGGTCACGGACTCACTGGTGAAAAGACGACCGCCGGTCTTGCTCACGAAACTCCCTCTCGACTGTGCGCCAGGCGCTGGACGGACAAACCGTATGGAGCATGCGCTCCCCGATCGGGTCGGCAGGACCCGATCGCAGTGCCGACGCTACTGCTCCGCAGGCGTCGGCGCGAGTATTGAAATCACCCGATTCTGCTGCGTTCCGCCAGCAGAGGTCCCAGCGCGTCGAGCACGCGGCTGGCCATGAGGGCCTTCGACCCGTGGGCGAGGGCGGTTTCCGAACCGTCCGCGGACAGCAACCAGCCGTTGTTGTCGTCGACCTCGAAGGCCTTACCTTCGCCGACGGCATTGACGACGAGGAGATCGCATCCCTTGCGGGCGAGCTTCTCGCGGGCGTAGGTGAGCACGTCTCCGTGTTCGTCGCCGGTCTCCGCTGCGAACCCGACGATGACCGTCTCGACGGACAGACCGCCTTCGGCACGCGCCCGGACGAGACCGGCGAGGATGTCGTCGTTCTTCGTCAGCGCGATGGAATCGGGTTCGCCCTCGCCTTTCTTGATCTTGCTGGTCGCGAAGGTGAAGGGCCGGAAATCGGCGACGGCCGCGGACATGATGACCGCGTCGGCACCCGAGGCGTGCTTGGCGACGGCGTCCTGCATCTGAGCGGCCGTCTGGACGCGCACGACGTCGACCGCGGCCGGGTCGTCGAGACCCGAGACGCTGCCGGCGACGAGCGTGACGTCGGCGCCGCGCTGAGCGGCGAGACGGGCGAGCGCGTAGCCCTGCTTGCCGGACGACCGGTTCCCGAGGAAGCGCACCGGGTCGAGGGGCTCACGGGTACCGCCGGCGGACACGACGATGCGGCGACCGGCGAGGTCGCGGGGCAGCGCGTCGGCCCGCTCGAGCAGCAGCGAGGCCAGATTGAAGATCTCGTCGGGTTCGGGCATGCGCCCGGCACCGGTGTCCTTGCCCGTCAGCCGACCCGAGGCCGGTTCGACGACCACGGCACCGCGGCGACGCAGCGTCGCGACGTTGTCGACGGTCGCGGGATGCTCCCACATCTCGGTGTGCATCGCGGGCACGAACATCACGGGGCACCGCGCGGTGAGCAGGGTGGCCGTGAGGAGGTCGTCGGCGCGACCCGCGACCGCCCGCGCCATGAGGTCGGCGGTGGCCGGAGCGACGACGACGAGGTCGGCCTCCTGGCCGAGCCGGACGTGCTGCACCTGCGGCACCTCGGCGAACACACCGGTCTGCACGGGATTGCCGGAGAGCGCCTCGAAGGTGGCGCGCCCGACGAATTCGAGGGCGGACTCCGTCGGGACGACCCGCACGTGGTGTCCGCTCTCGGTGAAGGCCCGGATCAGTGCGCAGGACTTGTAGGCGGCGATGCCACCGGCGACACCGACGACGATGCGGCGGCGCTGCACGGATCCGGCCTCGCCGCTCGAAGCGGGGTTGCTCACTCGCCTTCGGTGTGCTCGAGCAGATCCGAGTGGATCTCGCGCAGGGCGATCGACAGCGGCTTCTCCTGCAGACCCGGCTCCACGAGGGGGCCGACGTACTCGAGGATGCCGTCGCCGAGTTGGTTGTAGTAGTCGTTGATCTGGCGTGCCCGCTTGGCGGCGTAGATCACCAGCGCGTACTTCGAGGAGGCGCGCTCGAGCAGCTCGTCGATAGGCGGGTTGGTGATACCCGTGGGGGTGTCGTAGACCGGAAGGGTGTTGCCCTCGAGGTCGGTCGCGGCTGCCTGGATGCTGCTCACTCGGTGTTCTCCTGAGATGTCGCGGGATGGGAGGGCGCCGGAACCGGCAGCCGGACGCGCTCGAGGCGCGGACGGATCAGTCGGCTCCGGGTCCAACCAACAAGGATACCAATTCATCGCAAGCCCGGTCGACATCGTCGTTGATGATCACGACGTCGAACTCGTCCTGCGCGGCCAGTTCGCTGCGGGCGGTATCGAGCCTGCGAGCGACGACCTCGTCGGTTTCGGTGCCTCGGCCGGTGAGGCGCTCGACGAGCACCTCCCAACTGGGCGGGGCGAGAAACACGAGGACTGCGTCCTGCATCGCTGCACGGACGGCCCGCGCTCCCGCGAGGTCGACCTCCACGAGCACCGGATGCCCCTCGGCGAGTGCGTCGAGCACCGGTTTGGCCGGAGTACCCGATCGCTGCAGGCCGCCATGGATGTCGGCCCATTCGAGCAGTTCACCGGCTTCGATCATCCGGTCGAACTCGGCGCGGCCGACGAAGTGGTAGTCCACCCCGTCCACCTCACCCGGTCGCGGGTCCCGGGTGGTGGCCGAGACACTGAAGTGCAGATCCGGGATCCGGCTCCGCAGAAGGCGTACGACGGTCGACTTACCCACCGCGGAGGGTCCGGCCAGTACCACCAGCCGGCCCCTCCGCGTTGCGGGTGCGCTGTCCGTCACGGGTCGTGCGTCAGCTACCACGTGCTCAGGCGTCGAAATCGAACCTGGCGAGCAGGGCCTTGCGCTGACGGTCGCCGAGGCCGCGCAGACGGCGGGTCGGGGCGATCTCCAGCTCGGTCATGATTTCCTGCGCCTTGACCTTGCCGACCTTCGGCAGGGCCTCGAGCAGCGCCGACACCTTCATCTTGCCGAGGATCTCGTCGTTCTCGGCGTCCTTGAGCACCTGCTTGAGGTCGGTGCCGCCGCGCTTGAGGCGCTCCTTGAGCTCAGCCCGGGCACGACGGGCAGCAGCCGCCTTCTCCAGAGCAGCGGCGCGCTGCTCATCGGTCAGCTGGGGAAGGGCCACGGTTCCTCCGTCTCATCGTTGGCTTTCGAGTCTTCACCGCTGTAACCAGCGGCGATAGCGACCGTACTCACGACCACCGACGAATGCGAACCCACCCCCCGGCGATCCGCTCGAAAATCCGTGCGGTAGTGCACGCCGTTCCCGCAGTGGATCCCACACCCCCCGATCGGCGTCCAGGCATCGCCACGAACTGCCCCAACAGAGAAAAACCCCAGGTCACCGGTAATCTGCTGCGACGGAGGGGGACGCATCGGGTCGGGCGGCTCCCCTACTCACCGGCCCACTGTTCCGGCGCCTCGGCGGGCCGAGAAATTTTTTTCCCATTCCGCGTGTCGCGCCACTCCGAGCGCAGGTCAGAGTGCATACGAGCGGTATGTACGACTCGTGCCCGGACCGCGCGTGGCGATCCGGGCACGAGAGTCGAACGTCTCAGTCCGTCAGGAAGGCGAAGCCGTCCAGCGTGCGGGTGACGGCGGCCCGCAGGTCGGCGACGGACGGGCCGGCCCGCAGCACGTCGCGTGAGACGTTGGGCACGACCGCGCGCAGGTGGTCGCCTGCGAGTCGTCGCACGTCGTCGGCGGTGCCGCCCTGGGCCCCCACTCCGGGCATCAGGATGGGCCCGTGAAGGTCGGACAGGTCCGGCGCTTCGGTAAGGGTCGCACCGACCACCACACCCACGGAGCCGAGCCCTGCGGCCCCGTCCGTGGGGGCAGCGCTGTTGCGAGCAGCGCACTCGTCCACCACGGCCTGCGCGACGGTGCGCCCGTCGTCGAGCCGCGCGCGTTGGAACTGGGCACCTTCGGGATTGGAGGTCGCCGCGAGCACGAACACCCCGCGGCCCGTTCCGGCGGCCAGATCGAGCGCCGGGGCGAGCGAACCGAACCCCAGGTACGGGGAGACGGTCACCGCGTCCGAGCACAGCGGCGAGCCGTCCGACAGCCAGGTGCGCGCATAGGCGTCCATCGTGGAGCCGATGTCGCCGCGCTTGGCGTCCGCGAGGACGAGCACCCCCGCATCCCCCAGGTCGGCGATGGTGCGTTCGAGCACCGCGAGACCGGCGGAGCCGTAGGCCTCGAAGAACGCCACCTGCGGCTTGACGACCGCGACGGTGTCGCCGAAGGCCTCGACGCACAGTTCACTGAACCGGGCCAGGCCGTCGACGTCGTCGCCGAGCCCCCACGCAGTGAGGAGCCCCGGGTGCGGGTCGATGCCCACGCACAGCGGCCCGCGGCGCCCGAGAGCGTCCGCGAGTCGCTGCCCGAAGGGTGTCACGCCTGTTCGGCGGGTACGCCGCGCAACCGCGCGTGCATCCGCTGGATCGAGCTGACTCCGATCTCACCGCGCAGTGCCGCCTCGATACCCTGCACGGCCGCGGAGGCACCCTGCACCGTGGTGACGCACGGGATGTTCGCGGCGACCGCCGCACTGCGGATCTCGTAGCCGTCCACACGCGGACCGGCGTTGCCCCAGGGGGTGTTGATGACCATGTCCACGTCTCCGGCGCGGATGCGGTCGACGACGTCGAGTGCGCCTTCCGGCTTGTCCTCGCCGGAGACCTTGTGGACCTGCTCGCAGGGAACACCGTTGCGGCGCAGCACTTCTGCCGTTCCCACGGTAGCCATGATGTGGAAGCCCAGGTCGGCGAGGTGCTTGACCGGGAAGATCATCGACCGCTTGTCCTTGTTCGCGAGCGAGACGAAGACCGTGCCCGAGGTCGGCAGGGAGCCGTAGGCGGCGGTCTGGCTCTTCGCGAACGCGGTTCCGAAGTCGTCGTCGAGGCCCATGACCTCACCGGTGGACTTCATCTCCGGGCTGAGCAGGGTGTCGATGCCCGTGCCGTCGGCACGCCGGAACCGGTTGAACGGCAGCACCGCTTCCTTCACCGCGACCGGTGCGTCGAGCGGGATGTCGCTGCCGTCGCCCTCGGCCGGGAGGATGCCCGCGGCACGCAGCTCGGCGATGGACTCGCCGAGCATCACCCGGGCGCAGGCCTTGGCGAGCTGCACCGCGGTGGCCTTGGAGACGAACGGCACCGTGCGGGAGGCCCGGGGGTTCGCCTCGAGGACGTAGAGGATGTCGTCCTTGAGCGCGTACTGGACGTTGAGCAGGCCCTTGACGCCGATGCCCTTCGCGAGCGCGGCCGTCGAGCGGCGGACGTTCTCGATGTCGGCGCGGCCCAGAGTGATCGGCGGCAGCGCACAGGCCGAGTCGCCGGAGTGGATGCCGGCCTCCTCGATGTGCTCCATGATTCCGCCGATGTACACGTCGGTGCCGTCGCACAGCGCGTCGACATCGATCTCGACGGCGTCGTCGAGGAAGCGGTCGACGAGCACGGGGCGGTCGTCGGAGATCTCGGTGGCGTTGGAGATGTAGGTCTCGAGCGCCTTCTCGTCGTAGACGATCTCCATGCCGCGACCACCGAGCACGTAGGACGGGCGCACCAGCACCGGGTATCCGATGCCGGCGGCGATCTCGCGCGCACCCTCGAAGGTGGTGGCCGTGCCGTACTTCGCGGCCGGCAGGTCGGCCTCGTCGAGCACGCGACCGAACTCGCCGCGGTCCTCCGCGAGGTCGATGGCCTCGGGCGAGGTACCGACGATCGGCACCCCGGCGGCCTTCAGTCGACGCGCCAGGCCGAGCGGGGTCTGGCCGCCCAGCTGGACGATGACGCCGGCGACGGTGCCGGACTCGCACTCGGCGCGGTAGACCTCGAGGACGTCCTCGAAGGTCAGCGGCTCGAAGTACAGGCGATCGGCGGTGTCGTAGTCGGTCGAGACCGTCTCGGGGTTGCAGTTGACCATCACGGTCTCGTAACCGGCCTCCGACAGCGTCAGCGCGGCGTGGACGCACGAGTAGTCGAACTCGATGCCCTGGCCGATGCGGTTCGGGCCGGAACCGAGGATGAGCACCTTGGGCTTGTCGCGCTGCTCGACGACCTCGGTCTCGGCCGCGGGGTCGAGCTCGTAGGTCGAGTAGTGGTACGGCGTCTTCGCCTCGAACTCGGCCGCGCAGGTGTCCACGGTCTTGTAGACCGGGTGGACGCCCAGCTCCTGACGGAGGGCACGGACATCGTCCTCGGAGGCGAACTGTGCCGGGCGCAGCGCCGCGATCTGCCGGTCGGAGAAACCGTGGTGCTTCGCATAGCGCAGCTCGGTGGCACCGAACTGCTCGGCCGTGCGGACGTCCTCGCCCAGCTCGACGATGTACGCGAACTGCTCGAGGAACCACGGGTCGATCTTCGTGGCGTCGAAGAGCTGCTCGACGGTCGCACCGAGCTCGAGCGCCCGGGCGATCCGGTAGAACCGGCCGTCCGTGGGAGTGCGGATCTCTTCGAGGATCTCCTCGAGGGTGCCCTCGATCTCGGGGCCCGTCCAGAAGCCCGCGGACTTCGTCTCGAGCGAGCGCAGCACCTTGCCGAAGGCCTCGGTGAAGTTGCGGCCGATCGACATGGCCTCACCGACCGACTTCATGGTGGTGGTGAGAGTGCCGTCGGCACCGGGGAACTTCTCGAACGCGAACCGCGGGGCCTTGACCACGACGTAGTCGAGGCTCGGTTCGAAGCAGGCCGGCGTTTCCTTGGTGATGTCGTTGACGATCTCGTCGAGCGTGTAGCCGATGGCGAGCTTGGCGGCCATCTTCGCGATCGGGTAGCCGGTGGCCTTCGACGCGAGCGCCGACGACCGCGACACGCGCGGGTTCATCTCGATGACGACGAGCCGGCCGTCGCGCGGATCCATCGCGAACTGGATGTTGCAGCCGCCGGTGTCGACACCGACCTCGCGCAGGATGGCGATCGAGAGGTCGCGCATCTTCTGGTACTCGCGGTCGGTGAGCGTCATCGCGGGGGCGACGGTCACCGAGTCGCCGGTGTGCACACCGACCGGGTCGACGTTCTCGATCGAGCAGACGATGACGACGTTGTCGGCACCGTCGCGCATGAGTTCGAGCTCGTATTCCTTCCAGCCGAGGATGGATTCCTCGATGAGCACGTTCGCGGTGGGCGAGGCCGCGAGACCACCGCCGGCGATGCGCTCGAGGTCGGCGTCGTCGTAGGCCATGCCGGAGCCGAGGCCACCCATCGTGAAGGACGGTCGCACCACGACGGGGAAGCCGAGTTCGGCGACGGTCGCACGGACCTCGTCCATCGTGTAGCAGACGGTCGAGCGAGCGGATTCGCCACCGCACTTGGCGACGATGTCCTTGAACTTCTGCCGGTCCTCGCCGCGCTGGATCGCGTCGAAGTCGGCGCCGATGAGTTCGACGCCGTACTTGTCGAGGATGCCGCGCTCGGACAGCGCGACGGCGGTGTTGAGGGCGGTCTGGCCGCCGAGGGTCGCGAGCACCGCGTCGATCGGGGTGCCGTTGGCCTGCTCGGTCGCGATGACCTTCTCGACGTAGTCGGCGGTGATCGGCTCGATGTAGGTCGCATCGGCGAACTCGGGGTCGGTCATGATCGTGGCCGGGTTCGAGTTCACGAGGGAGACGCGCAGGCCCTCCTCGCGGAGCACCCGGCACGCCTGGGTGCCCGAGTAGTCGAACTCGCAGGCCTGTCCGATGACGATCGGGCCGGACCCGATGACCAGGACGTGGGAGAGGTCGGTACGGCGTGGCATCAGTTCTTCTCTCCCTCGAGCATGCGGGTGAAACGATCGAACAGGTAGGCGGCGTCGTGCGGTCCGGCCGCCGCTTCGGGGTGGTACTGCACGGAGAAGGCACGGCCGTCGAGGAGCTTGACGCCCTCGACCGCACCGTCGTTGGCGCAGGTGTGGCTGACGACTGCGCGACCGAACGGGGTGTCGAACTCCTGGCCGGCCTCGCCTTCGAGCGCGAACCCGTGGTTCTGCGCGGTGATCGCGATGCGACCGGTCTCGTGCTCGACCACCGGGATGTTGATGCCGCGGTGACCGAACTTCATCTTGTAGGTGCCCAGGCCGAGCGCGCGGCCGAGGATCTGGTTGCCGAAGCAGATGCCGAACAGGGGCAGTCCCTGGCCGAGCACCTCCTTGGTCAGGTGCACCGCGCCGTCGGCGGTCGCCGGGTCGCCCGGGCCGTTGGACAGGAAGACGCCGTCGGCCTTCAGGTCGAGGATGTCGTGCAGCGTCGCGGTGGACGGCAGCACGTGCACCCGGATGCCGCGCTGGGCGAACATGCGCGGGGTGTTGGTCTTGATGCCGAGGTCGATGGCCGCGACGGTGAAGCGGGCGTCCCCGTCGGTCGGTTCGACGACGTAACCGGAGGTGGTGCTCACCTCGCCGGCGAGGTCGGCGCCGAGCATCGAGGGCTGGCTCTTCACCCGGTCGAGCAGGACGTCGATGTCGAGGTCGTCACCCTTCCAGGCGAGGGCGTCGCCGGAGAAGATGCCGGCGCGCATCGAACCGCGGGTGCGCAGGTGCCGCACGAGTGCGCGGGTGTCGATACCCGCGAGACCCACGATGTTCTGCCGCTCGAGTTCGTCCTGCAGCGAGCCGGTGGCGCGCCAGCTCGACACGCGACGCGAGGGGTCGCGGACGATGAAGCCGGCCACCCAGATCTTGGACTCGGTGTGGTCGCCGGTGGGGCCGACGGACTCGTTGTCCTCGTGGTTCCAGCCGGTGTTGCCGATCTGCGGGGCCGTGGCCACCACGATCTGCCGGTGGTAGCTGGGGTCGGTGAGGGTCTCCTGGTAGCCGGTCATGCCCGTGCTGAAGACGGCCTCGCCGAGGGTCTGTCCGACCGCACCGAAGGGGATGCCGCGGAAGACCCGTCCGTCCTCGAGGACCAGCACAGCCGTGCCGCCGCCGAATGTTCTGCCGCTCATGCGTTGTCTCCGTTCTTATCGACCGCACCAGAGCCGGCCGCACGGGCTGAGATCTCGCGTGTCGTGATCGTCGTGTTGTTCGTCGTGATCGTCATCGTCGTTGTGATCGTCACCGTCTCAAGATTTTTCGTCCGACCCGTTCGTCCAGAGCGGGTAGATCGACTTGTCGTCACCGCGGAAGCCGGTGTCGACCTCCGTGCCCGAGGGCAGCTGCCAGCGGATGACCAGCACCCCGTCCTTGGACATGACCTTGCCCGCCAGACCGCGTTCGGTGCGGATCGCGCGGATCGAGTCCTGCGGGATCCAGATCGGGGACGCACCGTCGCGTTCGAGCAGGGCACCGGATCGGTATCGGGTCAGTTCCGCGTTGGCGCGGTGGCCGAGATCGCCGACCGCGATGCGGTCCTGCCAGCTCGGCGCGAGCGTGCTGCCGACGTACAGACCGGTGGTCGGTTCGACGAGCCGCTCCCCCAGCTCAGCCGGCACGGTCGGCAGTTCGCCGACCGCGTCCTGCTGACGTCGGGCACGTGCCTTCCAGCCCTTCCACATCAGCAGCACGAGCACGACCCAGAGCGCGAGGAAACCGACGGTGATGAAGAAGCGATCCATGTCGGTTCCTACCTTTCGGTCGAGCGCGGGAACACCGCACCGTCGCGGGCGGTGATCCGTCCGCGCAACACGGTGGTGGTGACCCGGCCCGGCAGGGTCATGTCCTCGTAGGGCGTGTTGTGGGAGATGCTCGCGAGGTCGGGACCGTGCACCGTCCACTCGGTATCCGGGTCGACGAGCACGATGTTCGCGGGTTCGCCTACCTCGAGGGGCCGGCCCTGATCGTCGAGGCCCACGATCTCCGCGGGACGCTCGCTCATGACCTTCGCGACGCCGCGCCAGTCCAGCAGGCCCGGCCGGACCATCGTCTCGATCACGACGGACAACGCCGTCTCGAGCCCGAGCATTCCCGGACGTGCCTGTGAGAACTCGCAGCACTTGTCCTGTTCGGCGTGCGGGGCGTGGTCGGTGGCCACACAGTCGATGGTCCCGTCCGCGAGGCCGCGTCGCAGTGCTTCGACGTCGCTCCGCTCCCGCAGGGGCGGGTTGACCCGGTTGATGCCGTCGTAGCTCTCGAGACGCGAGTCGTCGAGGAGCAGGTGGTGCGGCGTGACTTCGGCGCTGATCGCGATGCCCTGCGAGCGTGCCCACCGGACGAGCTCGACGGTGCCGGCCGTCGACGCGTGGCAGATGTGCACGCGGGCTCCGGCGTCGCGGGCGAGCAGCGCGTCGCGGGCGACGATGGACTCCTCGGCGGCACGGGGCCAGCCGGCCAGGCCGAGCCGCGCCGCGGTCGGTCCTTCGTGCGCGACGGCACCGACGGTCAGCCGCGGCTCCTCGGCGTGCTGGGCGATGAGCACCCCGAGCGAGGCGGAGTACTCGAGCGCTCGACGCATGAGCAGCGGGTCGTAGACGCACTTGCCGTCGTCGGAGAACATCCGCACGCCACCGACACCGGTGGCCATCGTGCCCATCTCGGCGAGCTGCTTGCCCTCGAGTCCGACGGTGACCGCACCCACGGGGTGGACGTCGACAAGCCCGACCTCGCGGCCGCGGCGCCACACGTGGTCGGTGACGACCACCGAGTCGGCGACCGGATCGGTATTGGCCATCGCGAACACCGCGGTGTACCCGCCGCGCGCCGCGGCGGCCGAGCCCGAATCGACGGTCTCGGTGTCCTCGCGGCCCGGTTCGCGCAGATGCGTATGCAGGTCGACGAAGCCCGGGAGCATGATCTGCCCGGTGCCGTCGACGATCTCCGCGTCGTCGCCGGCCTCGAGGTCGGTTCCGACGGCGAGGATCTGCTCGTCGCCGAGCAGCACGTCGACCGGGTCGCCCTCGCCGTAGAGGCGGACGTTGCGGATGAGCACCTGCGGCGTCACCTGTGTGTCTCCTGTTCCTGTGTCTCCCGGGTGGGAAGTGTGGGTCACGACAGGTTCCCTTCCGTCCCCACGAGCAGGCGGAAGAGCACCGCCATCCGCACGTGGACACCGTTGCTCACCTGCTGCAGCACCGCGCTCTGCGGGGCGTCTGCGACGGGGAAACCGATCTCCATGCCGCGGAGCATCGGGCCGGGATGCAGGATCACGGCGTGCTCCGGCAGCAATGCCGCGCGCTTGGCGTTGAGTCCGTATCGAATCGAGTACTCGCGGGCGGACGGGAAGAACCCGCCGTTCATGCGCTCGGCCTGCACCCGCAGCATCATGACTGCGTCGAGGGTGGGAAGTTCGGCTTCGAGCGAATCGGCGACCGTCACCGGCCAGGTCTCCACCCCCACCGGCAGCAGGGTGCGGGGAGCGACGAGTACGACCTCGGCGCCGAGCATGCTCAGCAGCAGCGCGTTCGACCGGGCGACACGGCTGTGCAGCACGTCGCCGACGATGCCGATCCGGCGGCCTTCGAGCGAACCGAGACGCTGGCGCAGGGTGAGCGCGTCGAGCAATGCCTGGGTGGGATGTTCGTGGGTGCCGTCACCGGCGTTGACGACGGCCGGTCCGGAGCCGGATTCGTTGGTCCACTGCGCGATGCGGTGCGCGGCACCGGAGGCGGAGTGACGGACCACCAGCGCGTCGGCGCCGGCGGCGTGCAGGGTCAGCGCGGTGTCGCGCAGCGATTCGCCCTTCTTCACCGACGAACTGGACGCCGAGACGTTGATGACGTCGGCGCTCATCCACTTGCCGGCGACCTCGAAGGACACGCGGGTGCGGGTGGAGTTCTCGTAGAAGACGGTCATGATGGTGCGGCCGCGCAGTGTGGGGAGTTTGCGCACCTCACGCCCGAGCAGTGCCTGCTCGAACCGCTCGGCCTCATCGAGAAGCCCCGTCGCGGAGTCCTTCGTCAGATCCGCGATGGTGAGCAGGTGTTTCACTGGGACTTGCCTCCGGAGATCTCGACGGCGTCGCGCCCGTCGTGTTCGGTCAGCAGTACGCGGACGTCCTCGCTGCGCGCGGTGGGGACGTTCTTGCCGACGTAGTCGGCCCGCAGCGGCAGTTCGCGGTGGCCGCGGTCGACGAGGACCGCAAGTTGCACCGCGCGGGGTCGTCCGAGATCGCGCAGGGCGTCGAGCGCGGCGCGGACGGAGCGTCCCGAGAACAGGACGTCGTCGACGAGGACGACGAGGGTGTTGTCGACGCCGCCCTCGGGCACCGAGGTGCGCTCCAGCGGGCGGTGCGGCTTCGTGCGGAGATCGTCGCGGTAGAGCGTGATGTCGAGCGAGCCGACCGGGACACGCACACCTGCGAATTCCTCGATGCGGTCGGCGAGGCGCTGGGCGAGGGTGATCCCGCGGGTGGGGATGCCCAGGAGCACGACACGCGGCGCGTCCTCGGGGGTGTCGAGAGCGGTCTTCTCGATGATCTGGTGCGCGATGCGCGAGATCGTCCGGTGGACGTCGGCAGCGGAGAGCAGCTCACGCGCCGGCACGCCAGTACCGGAAGACGTAGTGGGGGTAGAAGCTGTGGACCCGTCCTCGGACACGGCCATGCAGCGACCTCCTTCTCCGCCTCACTGGACGGATCGTTAAAGGATGCCTGACAGTTGTCGAGCCTATCAGCGTCGACGTCCGCCCCGGCACGGATGACGGGTGAAGCGCAACACACGCCCGGATGCGTGAGCGGGCCCGGCGGGAAGACTCCCACCGGGCCCGCTCACGGTGCCTCGTGTCGTCGCTCACCCGAGAAGGGTGACGAACTCAGGACTCGTCCGAGCCCTGGTCCTGCGACTCCTGCGCCGGCCGGGCGAGGGTGGCAGCGGCTGCTGCACGCACCTGGTCGGCGACAGTGACGATCTGACCGAGCACCCCGTTGACGAAGGCCGGCGAATCGTCGGTGGACAGCTGCTTCGCCAGCTCGACCGCCTCGTCGACGGCCACCACGGGCGGCACGTCGGTCGCGTGGAAGAGCTCCCACACCGCGATGCGCAGGATCGCGCGGTCGACGGCGGGAAGACGGTCCAGCGTCCATTCGTGCAGGTGATCGGCGATCACCCGGTCGGTCTCGTCGAGGTTGTCGGCGACACCGCGGATGATGGTCTGCGCGTATGCCGGCACCGGCGCGACCTGATCGTCGTCGATCGCGAGTTCGACGCGATCGGCAGCGAGGTCGACGGGGTGCACGTCGCGGGCCTCCGCCTCGAAGAGCAGGTCCACGGCGCGCTTGCGGGCCTTGTGGCGGGCCCCGAGCTTCTTCTGGTTACCGGACACTCAGGAATTCACTCGCCCGAGGTAGCTGCCGTCGCGGGAATCGACTTTGAGCTTGTCGCCGGTGTTGATGAACAGCGGGACCTGGATCTCGGCGCCGGTCTCGAGGGTCGCGGGCTTGGTGCCGCCGGTGGAGCGGTCGCCCTGCAGGCCCGGATCGGTGTGCTGGACGACGAGTTCGACCGTGACCGGGAGCTCGACGAACAGCGGGACGTCCTCGTGCGTGGCGACCTGCACGGGCATGTTCTCGAGGAGGAAGTTGGCGCTGTCGCCGAGCAGCTCGGGCGAGATGGTGATCTGGTCGTAGGTCTCGCCGTCCATGAAGACGTAGTCGGTGCCGTCGTTGTAGAGGTAGGTCATGTCGCGGCGATCGACGGTGGCGGTCTCGACCTTGACACCGGCATTCCAGGTCTTGTCGACGGTCTTGCCCGACGTCACATTCTTGAGCTTCGTGCGCACGAAAGCGGGGCCCTTGCCCGGCTTGACGTGCTGGAACTCGATGATCTGCCAGAGCTGTCCGTCGATTTTCAGAACGAGGCCGTTCTTGAAGTCACTGGTATCAGCCACTTGGTTCGTGTCTCCTAGGGTCGAGGAACCGCCCTCAAACGACGGTCAATGTCTTGTCGGTGAGCGTGAGCAACTCCGGAGTATGCTCCCGCACCACGAGCGTGTCTTCGATCCGCACGCCTCCGCGCCCCGAGAAGTACACACCCGGCTCGACGGTCACCGCCGCACCGGCGACAAGTGTACCGGTCGCCGCGGCGCCGATTCCGGGCGCTTCGTGGATCTCGAGGCCGACTCCGTGGCCGAGCCCGTGCAGGAACAGGTCGGCGTAGCCGGCCTCGGCGATCACGGTGCGCGCGGCGGCGTCCACCGCGGCGCAGTCGACACCGGGCGCGAGCGCTTCGCGTCCGGCCTGCTGCGCGCGCAGGACCAGCTCGTACAGGTCGCGCTGCCAGTCCGCGACACGGCTCAGCACGTAGGTGCGCGTCATGTCGGAGTGGTAGCCGCCGATCTGCGCCCCGAAGTCGAGCTTCACGAAGTGGCCCTCCGCGAGGATCGCGCCGGTCGGGCGATGGTGCGGGATCGCCGAATTGGCGCCGGCGGCGACGATCGTCTCGAAGGAGATGCCGTCGGCGCCGTGCTCGAACATGCGCCATTCGAGGTCGCGGGCGACCTCCTTCTCGGTTCGACCCGGACGCAGACCGCCCGCCGCGATGAGGTCCGCCAGTGCGCGATCGGCCGCACCGCATGCCTCGCGCAACAGACCGATCTCATGTTCGTCCTTCACGGCCCGCAGGTGTTCGACGAGCCCGGGAGCGGGAACGAAGCGGACGGACACGCCGAGCTCGCCCCACCGCGACCGTTCGTCGACCGTGACGACGTGACTCTCGAATCCCAAACGCGCAGAACCTGTTCCGAACTCGGTGACGAGGTGAGCGGCCGACGACCGGGCGATCACGGCCCGCAGGTCGGGGACCTGCTCCCCCACCTGCGTGACGTAGCGGCCGTCGGTGCAGATGACGGTGCGCGTCTCGTTCTCGTCGTCCTCGGTGGAGACGATCAGCGCCGCGTTGGATCCCGTGAAGCCCGTGAGGTAGCGGATACCGGTCAGATCGGTCACCAGCAGCGCATCGAGTTCGCGTTCGGCGAGCAGCGCACGCAGCGCTCGACGGCGGGAGGCGTGGTCGGCAGACATATCGCTCAACCTACCGCGATCACGGCTGTGGGACGGGACACACTGTCGGCTTCGCCACCCGTTACGCTGAGGTACATGAAACCCTGGTTGCTCCGCGGACTCGGGCTCGCCCTGGTCCACGTGGTCGTGCGCGTCCTGCTCGGTGCCGCTCTCATCCAGTGGCCGTTGCAGGGATCGGTACTGCGCTGGCTGGGCTTCGCCGTGGTGGTCGTCGCAGCGTTCGTCTGGGCCGGTCTCGACGGCATCCGCGACCACCGCGCCCATCCCGACGCCGACGAGGGCGACGACCTGACGATGCGCTGGCTCGCCGCCGGTGCGGTCACCGGCCTGGTCGGCGGGGTCCTCACCTGGCTCGTCGACACCGTCACCCCGATGCCGGTGGGTGTGACGTCCCTGTTCTTCGAGATCACCTCCGGTGCCGCGTTCACCGTGCTTCTGGTATTCCTGCCGGCGATGGCGGCGGTGACGCTGGGCCGGTTCTTCGCGCGCCGGAACGAGCGCAAGGCCGCCCGCGACGACGACTGGTCCGTCCACCGCGAGCACCACGCGCCCGCAGGCGTCGGAGCGGCCGCGTCGGCGGGTTCGGCGTCCGCGAATTCCGCGCAGCAGGCCGATCCCGCCTGGCGCAGCGACGACTCGCCCACCGAGGTGTTCCCGAGGATCGATCCGAAACAGTGAGACCCGAGTAGCGAAACCACAGCAGTGAGACCACCCGCCCCCGCACATCGGGGGCGGGTGCTCAGTTCTCCGGGTTGTGACGGTCAGTAGAGGTAGCCGACCTCGAGGAGCCGACCATGACCGACACCACCGAGACACTCGACCTGACTCCCGCGACCCGCCGCATGGAGCGCATCCTGACGGGAATCGACGACGCACAGTTGTCGGGGCCCACACCGTGTTCCGAGACCTCCGTCGGTGCACTCGTCGACCACGTGCTGGGCCTGTCGCTTGCGTTCACGGCCGCGGCCCGCAAGGACATCGGCCTGTACACCGACACTCCCCCGCAACTCACGAGCGAACTGACGCCGGACTGGCGGCGTCTCGTTCCCGACCGGCTCGGCGACCTCCGCGGAGCGTGGAGCGATCGCGAGGCCTGGGAGGGCATGACGCGCGCAGGCGGCCTCGACCTGCCCGCGCCGGTCGCCGAACTCGTCACGCTCGACGAACTCGTCGTACACGGCTGGGATCTCGCCGTGGCCACGGGACAGCAGTACTCCTGCGAGCCCGACGAGATCGCCGCGTGTACCGCATTCGCGGAGAGCATCACCGACGAGGAACGCGTCGCCGACGGGGGCGGACTGTTCGGTCCGGCCGTACGGGTGGGCGACGACGCCCCGCCGCTGGAACGCCTGATCGGACTCACCGGGCGCGACCCGTCGTGGAGACCGCCCGCATAGAACCAGGCGGTCGACCAGGCGGCGGTCAGAGCAGTACGGTTCCCGCGTCGGCCTTGCCCTGGCGCGCGACCTCGGAGTAGGCCGCCGCGAGCAGGGTCGGGTCGGGTCCTTCGAGCCTGCCGGGCTTCGCGAGCCCGTCGAGGACGACGAACCGGAGCATGCCGGCGCGGTTCTTCTTGTCGGTCTGCATGCCCTTGAGCAGGTCGGCGAAGGCATCGGGATCGTAGGTGGTGGGCAGGCCCACGGATTCGAGGATCGCGCGGTGCCGGTCGGCGGTGGCGTCGTCGAGACGCCCTGCAAGCCGGCCGAGTTCGGCGGCGAAGACCAGGCCCACCGATACGGCGGCGCCGTGCCGCCAGCGGTACCGCTCGCGGCGCTCGATGGCGTGGCCGAGGGTGTGGCCGTAGTTGAGGATCTCGCGCAGGCTCGACTCCTTGAGGTCGGCCGCGACCACCTTCGCCTTGACCTCGACCGATCGACGGATCAGCTCGGGCAGCACCGTCCCGGCGGGATCGAGCGCGGCCTCGGGGTTCTCCTCGATCAGGTCGAGGATCACCGGATCGGCGATGAAGCCGGTCTTGATCACCTCGGCGAGTCCGGCCACGATCTCGTTGCGCGGCACCGTCTCGAGGGTCGCAAGGTCGACGAAGACCGCCGAGGGCTCGTGGAACGAACCGACGAGGTTCTTGCCCGCCTCGGTGTTGATGCCGGTCTTGCCGCCCACCGCGGCGTCGACCATCGCCAGCAGGGTGGTGGGGATGTGGTAGACCCGCACGCCGCGCATCCACGTCGCGGCCACGAAGCCTGCGAGGTCGGTGGCGGCACCGCCGCCGAGGCTGATGACGGCGTCCGAACGGGTCAGGCCGATGCGGCCGAGCACCTCCCAGCAGAATCCGGCGACGGCCAGTTCCTTGCCGTCCTCGGCGTCGGGGATCTCGATGCGGTGGGCGTCGATGCCGGTCTCGGCGAGCGCCTCCCGCACGGCCTCGGCCGTCGCGGTGAGCGTCGGCTGGTGGAAGATCGCGACGGTCCGCGTGCCGGACAGTTCTTCGACGACGTCGCCGAGCAGTCCCCGGCCGATGATCACCGGATAAGGCTGGGCGGTCTCGACGTCGATGCGTACCGGTTCGGTCACGGTGTGGGGCTCCGATCCTCGCTGATGGTCTGGCTGGTCGCGGCGTCCGCCGCTTCGAGTTTGGCGAGCACCTGCTGGACGACCCGCCCGGGGCTGCGGCCGTCGGTGCGCACCCGGATGGTCGCCGTCTGGCGGTACAGCGGGCGGCGGCGACGCATGAGGTCGCGGTATTTCTGGGCCGGATCACCGCCGGCCAGCAACGGCCTGGTCCCGGCGGCGCCGACCGCGCCGGTGCGACGCAGTCCTTCCGCCACGCTGATCTCGAGATAGACGACGGTGTGTCCGGCCAGTCGCGCGCGGGTGCGCTCCGAGAGGATCGCTCCCCCGCCCAGGGACACCACACCGTCGTGGGTGTCGAGGGCGCGCGCGACCACCTCTTCCTCGGTCTCCCGGAAGGCCGGTTCGCCGTCCTGGGAGAAGATGTCGGGGATGGTCCGGCCGGTCACACGCTCGATCTCGGCGTCGGTGTCGAGCAACGGCAGCTCGAGCGCGTTCGCGACCCGACGACCGATCGTCGACTTGCCCGCTCCCGGCGGGCCGATGAGTACCAGGCGAGGCGACATGAGATCACCGCGGCGGCCGCGCCGCGATGCCCTTCAGGTAGTGGTCGATGTTGCTCACGGTCTCGGCGAGCGAGTCGCCGCCGAACTTCTCGAGGGCGGCCTGCGCGACGACGAGGGCGACCATCGCCTCGGCGACGACACCCGCCGCGGGCACCGCGCACACGTCGGAACGCTGGTGGATCGCGACGGCCTCGTCGCCGGTGGTCATGTCGACCGTCGACAGGGCGCGCGGCACGGTCGAGATCGGCTTCATCGCCGCCCGCACGCGCAGGGCCTCACCGTTGGTCATGCCGCCTTCGATGCCACCGGCGCGGTTGCTCGAGCGGAGCACACCGTCGAGGCCGGGCTTCATCTCGTCGTGGGCGGCGCTGCCGCGGCGACGCGCGGTCTCGAAGCCGTCGCCGACCTCGACACCCTTGATGGCCTGGATCCCCATGAGGGCCGCGGCCAGTCGCGCGTCGAGGCGATCGGCACCGCTGACGAACGAACCGAGGCCCACGGGCAGCCCGTGCACCACGACCTCGACGATTCCGCCGAGGGTGTCGCCGTCGCGCTTGGCGGCCTCGATCTCGGCGATCATGGAGTCCTCGGCGGCCTTGTCGTAGGCACGCACTGGGCTCGCGTCGATCGCGGCGAGATCGTCGGCACCGGGTTCGGGGCCGACATAGGGATCGGATGCGCCGATGGAGATGACATGCGAGACGACCTCGGCGCCGAACGCCTGGCGCAGGAAGTTCCGGGCAACCGTGCCGGCCGCCACGCGTGCTGCGGTCTCCCGGGCGCTGGCGCGCTCGAGGACGGGACGCGCGTCGTCGAAGCCGTACTTGAGCATGCCCGCGAAGTCGGCGTGGCCGGGGCGGGGACGGGTCAGCGGCGCGTTGCGCGCCTGACCTTCGAGCAGTTCGGCATCGACCGGGTCGGCGGCCATGATGGTTTCCCACTTGGGCCATTCGGTGTTGCCGATCTCGATCGCGATCGGGCCGCCCAGGGTGCGTCCGTGCCGGACGCCACCGATCACGGTGACCTTATCGGCCTCGAACTTCATGCGTGCGCCGCGGCCGTAGCCCAGTCGCCGTCGCGCGAGTTGCTCCGAGATGTCGTTCGACGTCACCTCGACTCCGGCGACCATCCCCTCGAGCATCGCGACGAGAGCGGGACCATGGGATTCTCCAGCAGTTATCCAACGCAGCACAGGTCCATCCTTCCATGTTCGTCCGCCGACTCGACATGCCGCCCCTGGTCAACCCGTCGAGATCACCGCCAGCGCCGCGGCGGCGCACATCGACGGTCCGTGCGGAAGCACGCGCGGAGCGGCACGCACACCCCCGCGGCGGGCCTCCCGGAGCCGCAGAAACAGGGCCGCACCTGCGGTGAGGACGGATGGGAGCAGTGCACCGAGGAGCACCGCCGAGGGGCCGGCGAGTCCGGTGACGGCACCGAGCCCGAGGGCGAGTTTGACGTCGCCCGCACCCACCGACCGCGGTACCGCGAGGTGGGTGATCAACAACGGTGCCGCGAGCAGAAGTGCACCGGCGAACGCCGCCCGGCCGTGCCCCGTCGCCGCGGCCACGCCGAGGATCGTGCCCGCTCCCCCGAGCGTCAGCACGTTCGGCAGACGCCGCACGAGCAGGTCCACGGTGCTCAGGCACACGCACCACCATCCGAACATCGCTGCTCCGACGACCGCGGCGCCCGTGGTGATCGAGACCGCGACGAGTGCGGCTGCCGCGCATGCCGCCTCGCACGAACCCGGGGGCGGCCGACGACCGGCCGTTCTTTCCGCCACCACGCGCACGATCGCTCCCACGCCCACGCCGAGGACCACCATCGCGAGCCCACCCACCGTCTCCCCTGCCACGACCCGGAGCATCCCCCATCCGCACACGTCGGCAGGGTGTTCGCGCGGTGTCCGGCCCGGTCCTGTGGACAGGCGCACCTCCTGTGGACAAAGCCGCACGGTGCGGCGATCGTCCTGCGAGGATTGCCGGAGTCTGTCGGTTCCGGTCGGAAGGTTCTGGTCGAATGGAGATTTCGTCGCTGCTCGAACACGTGGGCACGGCCATCGACGTCGTCGGAGTCGGCGTCATGGTGATCGGCGCAGTGGCGGCGACGTGGATCGCGGCAACCGCGCGGCGGCGCGGGCCGGGTTCGGAGATCTACGAGCCGTACCGGCGCAATCTCGGCCGGTCGATCCTGCTCGGCCTCGAATTCCTGGTCGCCGCCGACATCATCAAGACCGTCGCCGTCACGCCGACCTTCACGTCGGTGGGTGTGCTGGCGGTCATCGTGCTCATCCGTACCTTCCTGAGTTGGTCGCTGCAGCTGGAGATCGACGGCCGGTGGCCGTGGCAGCGTTCGGTTCCCGAGGCCGAGACGACGACCGGCACGACACCGGCTACCTGAGCGCGTCCCGCAGGTCGTCGCGGCGACGCAGGAGATGTGCGCGTTCGACCGCGTTCTCCGTGCGCGCCGCGGCGGTGGTGTACGCCTCGCTCGCCTCGGTGATCCGGCCGAGGCGGGCGAGCAGGTCGGCCCGGACGGCGTGGAAGACGTGGTACCGCTCGAGCTCGAGGCGGTCGACGATCCCGAGAGCCGCTGCGGGACCCTCCACTTCGGCGAGTGCGACGGCCCGGTGCAACGCGACGACCGGTGTGGGATCCGCGGCCATCAGCAGGTCGTAGAGCGCGACGATCTGCGCCCAATCGGTGTCCTCGAAGGTGGGCGCGTCGGCGTGCACCGCGGCGATCGCGGCCTGGATCTGGTAGGGCCCCGGCCTGTTCCAGCGCAGGGTGCGCCGCACGAGCGCCTGTCCTTCGTCGATCAGCGCGCGGTCCCACCGCGAGCGGTCCTGGTCTGCGAGCAGGACGAGTTCGCCGCCGCGCCCTGTCCGCGCGGCGCGTCGGGATTCGCCGAGGAGCATCAGGGCGAGAAGTCCCGTGGTCTCGGGATCGTCGGGAACGAGCCCTGCCAGCAAGCGGGCCAGCCGCGCCGCCTCCGAACACAGGTCCGTGTCGGCGAGTTCGGGTCCGGTGCTCGCCGTGTGGCCCTCCGTGTACACGAGATAGAGCACGGACCGCACCGCGTCGAGGCGTTCGGGAAACTCGTCCGGGGACGGGATGCGGAACGGGATGCGCGCGTCGCGGATCTTTCGTTTGGCGCGGGAGATCCGTTGCCCCATCGTCGTTTCCGGCACGAGGAAGGCCCGGGAGATCTGCGTGGTGGTGAGTCCGCCGAGCAGCCGCAGTGTCAGCGCGACCCGCGACGCAGGCGCGAGCGCCGGGTGACAACAGGTGAAGATCAGACGGAGGCGGTCGTCGGGGATCTCGGGCGAGACGACCGCTCCGGGGTCGAACGCGTCGTCGGATGTCGGGTGGAGCAGGTCCGCCTCGGCGTGCTTGACCGGACGTGCGGCCTCCCGTCGTGCCCTGTCGATCGCCCGGCGACGGGCGGTGGTGATGATCCACCCGGCCGGGCTCGGTGGGATACCTTCCCCGGGCCATCGTTCGACGGCGGTCGAGAAGGCGTCCTGCACCGCGTCCTCGGCGGCGTCGATGTCGCCGAGGACGCGGGTGAGCACGGCGACCGCCCTGCCGTATTCCTCACGGAAGGCACGTGCGATGTCGGCGGTGGACGGCCCGGTCATCGAGCTTCGCACGTCATCCGGCGCAGGATCCGAACGCCAGGGGCCGCACCTCGATGGGCAGTGTGGTGGCGTCGGCGAGACCGCGCGCCCACTTCAGCGCCTCGTCGAGGTCGGGCACGTCGATGACGTCGAAGCCACCGAGATGCTCCTTGCCCTCGATGTACGGACCGTCGGTCGTCGCCGTGCACCCCTCGTCCGTGCGCACGACCGTCGCCGTATCCGGAGGGTGAAGGCCGCCGGAGAACACCCAGACCCCTGCCTCCCGGATCTCGTTCTGCCACGCCGCGACCTTCTTCATGATCGGTTCGAGGAACTCCGGTGACGGCGGTTCACCGTCGGGCTGGTAGATGCTCAGCAGGTACTGCGCCATGGCGGGGTCCTTCCCCTCGGCGGCCGGCGGCTCCGGCCTCTCACCCTCTATACGAACGGTAGGGCGCCGATTCGACACCTGCGCGGAGAAATCCGCTGCCCACCCGCTCAGGCATCGCAGGTGGACAGCGGACGGTGTCGGGTGCGGCCTACTGCGCGACGAGTTCGACGATGGTGGCGTTGGCCTGGCCACCGCCCTCGCACATCGTCTGCAGGCCGTACCGGAGGTTAGTGCGGCGCATGTGGAAGATCATGTCGGTGAGGATGCGGGCACCGGAACCCCCGAGCGGGTGACCGAGAGCGATCGCACCACCGTTGGGGTTGAGCTTGTCCTCGGGTGCGCCGATCTCCCTCTGCCACGCCATGGGCACCGGAGCGAACGCCTCGTCGACCTCGAAGACGCCGATGTCCTGGTGGGGCCGCGCCCCGTCGGACCGGGTTCTCAGGCCGGGTGCGGAGAGTTCGGGTCGAGCCCGACGGCGTGCGCCATCTCCGCACGCGGGGCGGGCAGACCCGTGAACTGCTCGACCTGCCCGAAGGCCTGGTTCAACAGCATGTGCAGACCGCTGACGACGCGGACACCACGCGCCTCGGCCGCTGCCGCGAGCGGCGTGGGCCAGGGGTCGTAGATCGCGTCGAGGATGCACGGGGCGTGTGCGAGAGCTTCTGTGTACGGCGCTACCGCGGGTGCGGGCACGGTGCTCACGAGCGCACCGGCCTCGGCGCAGACCCGGGCGAGTTCGGGTGCGTCGAACGACAACCATCGGGCCTCGATGTCGTCGTCGAGACAATCGAACGTCGCGCGGGCCTTCTCCTCGGACCGCGCGACCACGCTCACCGAGCGCACACCGAGGTCGGTGAGCCCGACGAGCGCCGGTCGCGCGGTGCCACCCGAGCCCACGACGACCGCCGGCGCGTCGGACAGATCGCCGACACCGGCCGAGCGCAGCGCTCCGGACACGCCGTCGACGTCGGTGCAGTCGGCACGCCATCCGTTCTCGATGCGGACGAGGGTGTTCGCCGATCCGATCCTCACGGCCCGCTCGGTGCGTTCGCTGGCGAACTCGAGTGCCGCGAACTTACCGGGCATCGTGACGGACAGGCCGACCCATTCCTCACCGAGCGAGGACACGAGTCCCGGCAGTTGTTCACCGGTGCATTCGATGCGTTCGTAGGTCCACTCGGTCAGCCCGAGTGCCCGGTACGCCGCGAGATGCAACAGGGGCGACTTGGAGTGCGCGATGGGTTTCCCGAGGACCGCGGCCCTCCGGACACCCTCGTTCCGATCAGCGGCCACTGTCGAGGATCCCGCTCGCGAGTGCCAGTTCGGTGTTCTGCAGGTGCTCCTCGTAGGAGTTCGCGAAGAGCGTGGTGCCCTTGTCGTCGATCGTCACGAAGTAGATCCATTCCCCCGGTTCGGGGTTCTCCATCGCCTGCAGCGCGCCGATGCTCGGTGACGAGATGGGCGTCGCCGGCAGACCCACCATGGCGTAGGTGTTCCAGGGGGTCACCCGCGCGCGGTCGGCGTCGGTGGTCGCGAGTTCGGTCTCGTCGAGCTCGTAGTTGACGGTCGAGTCGAACTGGAGCATCTGGTCGATCTCGAGGCGGTTGAGGATCACCCGTGCGACCTTCGCGAAATCCTGTGGCAGGGCCTCGCGTTCGACGAGCGATGCGGAGATGAGCATCTCGTACGGGGTCAGGCCGACGCGCGCGGCCGCGTCGGTGATCCCCGTCGCGTCGTAGCTGGCAGCACTTTCCGACACGAGACGAGCCAGGATCTCGACGGGTTCGGCCGTCGGATCGAAATCCCAGCTGCCCGCGGCGATGAGGCCTTCGAGCTGCCGCCTGCGGTCGGGCACGTTCGCCACCGCGTCGCGCGCCCATTCCGGAACGCCGAGTGCCTGCAGGTCCGGGGTGGCACCGGCCGCGTCGAGTTCCTCGTAGGTGACGCAGTTCTCGGCGGCCGGATCGCCGTGGCAGCTCGCCTCGGCGATGAGCGTGTAGATGCCCTTGCGGACGGCACCGGTGTTGACGTCGCGGATGTCGTGGAGCTGACGTCCCTCGGAGATCACGAGCGCACCGACCCGGCTGGCCGGGTCGACGAGGGCCGCGACGGCGTCGACAGCCGGGATGTTGGTGGCCACCTGGTAGAAGCCTGGTTGCAGCGAATTCATCCCCGAGTTCTGCACGGCCGCTTCGTAGAAGGCGGCGGAACTCGCGACGACACCCTTGTCGACGAACTCGCTGCCGATCTCCCCGGCGGTCTCGCCCAGGTTGACCTGGACGACGACGGCGGGCCCGGGAGGTCCGGTGAAGTCCGGCGGAAGGTTCGTGCCGAGGAACCGGTCGTAGGCGAGATAACCGCCGCCCACGACGACGAGCAGGAGCACCGCGGCGGCGAGCGCGCCCACGACACGTCCGCGCTTCCTGCGCCCGCTCGCCTTCGGATCACGGCGTGCGGCGCGTTCCGAACCACCGACCGCGACGGGGACCGCACGCTGCTCGGCGGTGACCTCCTCCGCTGCGACCGCGTCGTCGGCGGGATCGTCGTCCCGGTAGATATCCCGGCTCGCGTCGCGTGCGGCGTAGGAGTATCCGCCCGGGTACTCTTCGTCGAGATGTCCCCCGTCGGGGTGATCGGCCGGAGCGTGTCCGCGATCGGCGCCGATGGACCCCTCGTACTCGTACCCGGATCCTGCGTAGCCCCCGTCGCCGTAGCCCTGCTCGGCATAGCCCTGCTCGCCGTAACCCTGTTCGGCGTGACCGGGCGGCGGGCCATCGAATACACCCGGCTCGAAGTTCAGGACCGTGGTCTCGTGATCGTCGGGATCGGGTCGACGGGCCTCCGGGTGCCCACTCGGGACGCCCTCGTATCCACCACCGCCGTACGGATCACAGCCGTGGGAGTCGTTGCCGTACGGGTCGTGCCCGTATGCATCGTGACCTCGAGGGTCGGATGCGTACGGATCGTCGTACCGGTAACGCGGGTCTGATCGATACGGATTCTCGGATCCGGTGCGATCCACTGGAGGTTCCGTGTACCCACCGGCGTAGGGATCCGCGAACAGATCCTGCCGTGCGTTCTCCGAATGGTCGTCGTGTCGTCCGTGCCGGCTCACCGGCTGTCCCCCGCGTCACGCCCCGACTCGTTCACTACCGAACTCCGCTCGTCCAACCAACCCTGCAAGATGGCCACGGCGGCGGCCTGGTCGATGACCGGCCGCGCACCTCGCGCACTCACCCCGCTCTCGCGGAGGGCGCGCGCCGCAGTGACCGTCGTGAAACGTTCGTCGGCCAGGCGCACGGGAACGTCGGGTAAGGCACGGCGAAGTCGACGCGCGAAGTCGCTCGCCAGTTTCGCAGCCTTGCCGGGCTCACCGCGCAGTGTCTGCGGCAGCCCGACGATAACCTCAACAGCCTCGTATTCCCTAACGATCTCGACGATGCGCCGGATATCGGGTGCGTCGGGTCCGCGTTCCTTGGACCGCGGCACCGTCTCGACCGGGGTGGCGAGGATCCCGTCGGGGTCGCTGGAGGCGACCCCGATCCGGACGCTCCCGACGTCGACTGCGATGCGGCGACCACGGCCGGGATCGTCCACTCCGGGACGATCGGGGCGCAGCGGTTCGGCCACGCTCAGCCGGCCAGCTCGCTCAGACGGGCACGGAAAGCATCGAGTGCGGCCGGGATACCGGCCGGATCCGCCCCTGCGCCCTGAGCCATGTCGGGCTTGCCGCCCCCGCGACCACCGATCGCGGGACCGAAGCTCGCGACGAGGTCGCCTGCCTTGATGCCCTTCTCCTGCGCAGCCTTGGTGGTGGCCACGACGAAGGGCACCTTGCCGCCGGCGTTGCCGAGCAGCAGCACCACGGCGGGCTCGGTGCCGAGCCGGCCACGGACGTCGGATGCGAGTGTGCGCAGGTCGTTGCCGGCGACATCCTCCGGGGCGGCCTCGGCCACGACGAGCACGTCACCGACGCGCTGCGCCTTGCTCGCGTACGTTCCGGCTGCGGCGGCGACGTTCGCGGCGCGGGTCTTCTCGAGTTCCTTCTCGGCGGTCTTGAGCCGATCGAGCAGGGCCTCGACACGTCCGGGCACCTCCTCGGAGGGAACCCTCAGGGTCGAGGACAGGCCCGCGAGCAGCGCGCGTTCCTTCGCCAGGTGGCGGTACGAGTCGAGACCGACGTACGCCTCGACGCGGCGGATGCCGGAACCGACGGACTGCTCACCGAGGAGCGTGACGGTGCCGACGTGCGAGGAGTGCTGCACATGCGTGCCGCCGCACAGCTCCATCGAGAACGGGCCGCCGATCTCGACGACGCGGACCTCGTCGCCGTAGTTCTCGCCGAACAGGGCCATCGCGCCCATCTTCTTTGCCTTGTCGAGGTCGGTGACGAAGGTGTTGACGGGATAGTTCGCCGCGACGGCCTCGTTGGTGACGGCCTCGATGTCCTGCTTCTGCTGCTCGGACAGGGCGCCGGGCCACGAGAAGTCGAAGCGCAGGTAGCCGGGCTTGTTGAGCGAACCGGCCTGCACGGCGTTGGGGCCGAGCACCTCGCGCAGCGCGGCGTGGACCAGGTGGGTGCCGGAGTGGCCCTGGGTGGCGCCCTTGCGCCACTCGGGATCGACCTGCACGAGGACGGCGTCGCCTTCGACGACCTGGCCCTCGAGCACCGTGACCTTGTGGGTCCACAGTTGCTTGGCGATCTTCTGGACGTCGTCGACCTTGATCTTCAGGCCCGGGCCGGTGATGCTGCCGATGTCGGCGATCTGGCCGCCGGACTCCGCGTAGAGGGGGCTGCGATCGAGGATCAGCTCGACCTGCTGGCCCGCGCCCGCCGCGTGCAGGCGCTCGCCACCGGTGATGACGGCGAGCACGTGCGCCTCGGTCACCAGCTCGCTGAAACCGGTGAACTCGGTGGGACCGCGGTCGAGGAGTTCCTTGTAGACGGTCAGGTCGGCGTGGGCGTGCTTGCGGGCCCGGGCGTCGTCCTTGGCGCGCTGGCGCTGCTCGGCCATGAGCGATCGGAAGCCCTCCTCGTCGACGGTCAGGCCCGCCTCGGCCGCCATCTCGAGGGTGAGGTCGATCGGGAACCCGTAGGTGTCGTGGAGGGTGAACGCCTCCGTGCCACCGAGCACATTCCTACCCTGCGACTTCACGGTCTCTACAGCGCCTTCGAACAGCTTGCTGCCGGTACCGAGGGTCTTGAGGAACGCCGTCTCCTCGCCCACCGCGACGGTCTCGATGCGCGAGAAGTCGGTGTCGAGTTCGGGATAGGACGGGGCCATGGTGTCGCGCACGACCGCCATGAACTCGCGCATGGTGGGCTTGTCGGCGCCGAGCAGACGCGCCGAGCGCACGATGCGGCGGAGCAGGCGGCGCAGCACGTAGCCGCGGCCGTCGTTGCCCGGGTTGACGCCGTCGACGATGAGCATCGCCGCGGTGCGGGCGTGGTCGGCGATGACGCGGAAGCGCACGTCGTCGTCGTGCTTCGCGCCGTAGACGGCGCCGGTGAGTTCGGCGGCCTTGTCGATCACGGGGCGCAGCAGGTCGGTCTCGTAGACGTTCTCGACGCCCTGGAGCAGGAAGGCGACGCGTTCGACACCCATGCCGGTGTCGATGTTCTTCTTCGGCAGCGGGCCGAGGATCGGGTAGTCGTCCTTGGCACCACCCTCACCGCGCTCGTTCTCCATGAACACGAGATTCCAGATCTCGATGTAGCGGTCCTCGTCGGCCTCGGGGCCGCCTTCGACGCCGTAGGCGGGTCCGCGGTCGTAGAAGATCTCGGAGCACGGACCGCACGGCCCGGGGATGCCCATCGACCAGTAGTTGTCCTTCATGCCGCGACGCTGGATGCGTTCCTCGGGAACGCCGACCTTGTCGCGCCAGATCGAGAACGCTTCGTCGTCGTCGAGATAGACCGTCGCCCACAGCTTCTCGGGGTCGATTCCGTAGCCGCCGTCCTCGACGGATCCGGTGAGCAGCGACCACGCGAAGGTGATGGCCTCTTCCTTGAAGTAGTCGCCGAAGGAGAAGTTGCCGGCCATCTGGAAGAAGGTGTTGTGGCGGGTGGTCTTGCCGACCTCCTCGATGTCGAGAGTGCGCACACACTTCTGCACCGACGTGGCGCGGGTGTAGGGCGGGGTCTGCTGCCCGAGGAAGTAGGGCACGAACGGGACCATGCCGGCGTTGACGAACAGCAGGTTGGGATCGGCGAGGATCAGCGACGCGCTGGGCACCTCGGTGTGTCCCGCCTTCACGAAGTGATCGAGAAAGCGCCTGCGGATCTCGTGGGTCTGCACGTCGATGGTCCTTTGTGGTCTGGCGATGGTGTGAACTTCCCGGGACGGGCGGTCGACCCTGTCGATCGGCCGTTCTTCAGCTTATCGCGCCGCCGAAAGCGGCCGCGGTACGGCGCCGTGAGTACTCGGCGGAGGCGTCACCGCTCACCGCGCACAATGCGGCGCAGCTTGGGCAGGCGGGCCGACAGCTCCCGTTCCACACCGCGACCGGTCGGCTCGTAGTAGTCGACGCCGACCAACTCGTCCGGGGCGTACTGCTGCGCGAGCACGCCGTCGGGGTGCGCGTGCGGGAACTTGTAGCCGATCGCGTTGCCGAGCTTCTGCGCGCCCTGATAGTGACCGTCGCGCAGGTGGGCGGGCACCGGACCGGCCCTGCCCGCCTTCACGTCGGCGATCGCGGCGCCGAGCGCGGCGGTCACCGAACCCGACTTGGGGGCGGTGGCGATATGGATGGTGGCCTGGGCGAGCGCGAGCTGGGCTTCGGGCATCCCGACCTGCTGCACGACCTGCGCTGCGGCGACCGCCGTCTGCAGGGCGGTGGGATCGGCCATGCCCACCTCCTCGCTGGCCTGGATCATCAGGCGGCGGGCGATGAAGCGCGGGTCCTCCCCCGCGACGATCATCCGGGCCAGATAGTGCAGGGCCGCGTCGACGTCGGAGCCGCGCAGCGACTTGATGAAGGCGCTCGCGACGTCGAAGTGCTGGTCGCCGTCGCGGTCGTAGCGCACGGCGGCCTCGTCGATGCTCGACTCCACGGTCGCGAGGTCGATGACGGCCGCGTCGCCACCGGAGACGGCGAGCGCGGTGTCGGCGGAGGCCTCGAGCGCCGTGAGGGCACGGCGGGCGTCGCCCCCGGCGAGCCGGACGAGGTGGTCGAGAGCATCGTCGTCGATCTCGACCGCACCCGCGAGTCCACGGACGTCGGTGCGCGCACGTTCGAGCAGTGCCCGAATGTCGTCGGGCCCGAGCGGCTGCAACTGCAGCACGAGCGAGCGCGACAGCAGCGGGGCGACCACGGAGAACGACGGGTTCTCGGTCGTCGCCGCGACCAGCAGCACGATGCGGTTCTCGACCGCGGCGAGCAGCGCGTCCTGCTGGGTCTTCGAGAAGCGGTGGACCTCGTCGATGAACAGCACGGTCTGTTCGCCGTGGGTGAGGCGCCGGCGTGCCAGGTCGATGACGGCACGCACGTCCTTGACGCCCGCCGACAGGGCGGACAGCGCTTCGAACCGGCGTCCGGTGGCTCCGGAGATCAGCGAGGCCAGGGTCGTCTTCCCGGTACCGGGCGGACCGTAGAGCACGACGGAGGCCGCACCCGATCCCTCGACGAGCCGCCGCAGCGGTGCTCCCGGTTCGAGCAGGTGTTGTTGCCCGACCACCTCGTCGAGACTCGCCGGTCGCATGCGCGCAGCGAGGGGCGCGTTCGCGCCGCCGGCCGCGACGGGTTGCCGGCGGACCTGCGGTTCGTCCTCGGGTTCCGGTTCGCGTGGCGCCTCGAACAGGGCGTCCGGTTCGGCAGACGGGTCGTTCGCCCCGAAAAGATCACTCACGCATCCGACGCTACAAGCTCGCGCCGACGCCCGGTCGACGGCGGTGTTCGTCGTTCGCGTGGACGGATGACCGACCGTGTGGTCGGATCTTGGTCGTGGCCACGACACCGTCCGCCGAACATGTGTCCCGTCGCGCCGTGCTCCGGTCGTCGATCCTCGCCGCAGGTGCGGCGGCCTTCGCCTCGACCACTCAGCACGCGCAGGCATCCCCCGCCGTCTTCGCGCACGGCGTCGCGTCGGGAGATCCGTTGCCCGACGCGGTGATCCTGTGGACGCGGGTGACACCCTCGCCGGAGGCGACACCCGGCTCGGGTGCGGGACCGGACGTCCCGGTCACCTGGGAGCTCGCCCACAGCAGCAGCTTCGACGCGGTGGTCGCGAGCGGGACGGTGACGGCGAGTTCCGTCTCCGACCACACGGTCAAGGTCGACGCCCGCGGGCTCGCACCGGACACGACCTACTTCTATCGCTTCCGCGTCGGCGGAACCGTCTCCCCGACCGGCAGGACGTCCACCGCGCCTTCGCACGACGCTGCGGTCGCACGCCTGCGCTTCGGGGTCGTCTCCTGCGCCGACTGGGAGGGCGGCTTCTTCTCCTCCTACCGCCACCTCGCCGCACGCGACGATCTCGACGCCGTGGTGCACCTCGGCGACTATCTGTACGAATACGCGGCGGGGAAGTTCCCCGTCGCCGGTGGGCGGGGCGTCCGGACGCACGAGCCCGCCCACGAGATCGTGAGTCTCGCCGACTACCGCATCCGGCACGCGCAGTACAAGACCGATCCGAACCTGCAGGCGCTGCACGCGAAGGTGCCGTGGATCGTGATCTGGGACGACCACGAGGCGGCGAACGACGCCTGGGCGGGTGGGGCGGAGAACCACGATCCGCTCGTCGAGGGCGACTGGGCCTCTCGCAAGGCCGCGTCGGTGCAGGCCTACGACGAGTGGATGCCGGTGCGTCCGAACGGCGGACGGCTCTACCGGCGCCTGCGGTACGGACGGCTCGCCGAACTGTCGATGCTGGATCTGCGGAGCTACCGTTCCCAGCAGGTCCTCGCAGTCGGACGGCAGGTCGACGATCCGGGGCGCACGATGACCGGCCGGGACCAGATGGAATGGCTCACCGCCGGGCTGGCGACCTCCCCCACACGATGGCAGTTGATCGGCAATTCGGTGATGTTCTCGCCGATCGTGTTACCACCGCTCGATCCGCGGACCACCGGAGCACTGACCGAACTCGTCGGAGTGCCGGCCGGCGGACTGCCCTTCAACACCGATCAGTGGGACGGCTACACCGCCGACCGTCGACGGTTGATGGACACCATCACGGCGGCGGGACTGCGCAACGTCGTCTTCCTCACGGGCGACATCCACACCTCCTGGGCGATGGACGTCCCGATGGACGCTGCCGACTATCCGGGTGCGGGCACCGTCGCCACGGAGTTCGTGGTTCCGTCGGTGACGTCGGCGAACATCGACGAGTTGCTCGGTGTGCCTCCGCGGAGCCTGTCGCCCGCGCTGGAGGCGACGGCGACCGCGGCCAACCGGCACGTGCGGTTCGTCGAACTCGATTCGCACGGTTACGGGGTGCTCGACGTGACTCCCGAGGCGACGCAGATGGAGTGGTTCTTCATCGGCGACCGCACGGATCCGAACACGGACGCGCGCCGCGCCGCGGGATACCGGGTGGCCGACGGCGCGACGAGGATCGAACCCGCCGCTCCGCTGGTGTAGACGCCGGTCGGCACCTGGCGGATCGGTCGCTCTAGCCGGCGGCGCGGTCCTCGAGGTGGGCGAGCACGTCGCGGGCGTGCGCGGCGACGTCGTCGTGGCCTGTCGCGGTGGCAAACTCGGCGAGCAGCGACCAACGGGCGCGGAGCGCGGGGATGCGCGGCACAGACAGTCCGTGTTCGCGTACCGAGGCGATCCGCGCATGGTCCTCGGGCAGGAATAGGTGCGTGCTCAGCCAGATGCACGCGAGCAGTGCGTCGAGCAGCCGCTCCTCGAGCACCTCGTCGTAGGCCAGCTGCGGCCACATGGCGACGACCTCGGCGCGCCACGCGTCGGCCATCGCACGGATGCGATCGACGGACAGCGGCACCGAGCACAGGCACAGCGGGAAGGAACTGAGGGCGTACGCGATGTCCAGGGTCGCGTCGCGGAAGCCGCCCCATTCGTAGTCGAGGAACTGCACACCCTCGTCGCCGACCACGATGTTGTCGGGGCACAGGTCGGACGGGCTGAAGGCCCGGAAACGCCCGCCGGTGAACAGCTTGGACGCCCGCTCGGCACGCTCGCGTACCGACTCGGGCACCGACAGGCCGAAGTCGGCCTCGAGGAGCTCGGGCACACCCCGCACGGCATCGAGGGCCTGCTGGGACACGGCGTCGGCGACCCGCGCGACGTCGGCGCGACGCAGCAGCGCCGCGAAGTCCTCCTCGCGGCCGACGGTCGCCGCATGCATGCGTCCGAGTGCCTGAGCCAGGGCCATCAGGGTGTTCCCGGCGGCCTCGGAACTGTTGCGGAGCACCTCCGACAGGGTGGTCGCGTCGCCGAGGTCGCTGAGGACCAGCAGGCGAGCGTCGAAGTCGTAGGCGAGCAGTTCGGCACCCGGACGGTGATCCTTCGCGAGGGCCGTCGTGAACTGGTAGGAGACCGCCTCGCGGAGGAAGGCGATCTGCTCGTCCGTCTCGGAACCGCGGAAGTCGACGTGGCCGGTGCCACGCGAGGGCGGTACCTGCTTGAGGACAAGAGTGCGCGGGAGCGAGAACGGATTGGCGGCCACTCGTACCCGTACGACCATCGAGCGGCCACTGCCCCCGAGATCCACCGGATCGGTCAGGGTCACCGTGGCGCCGGTACGGCGGGTGAGCAGCGCTTCGGCGGCGTGAACCACCTCGGACACGGGGTCTGCCAATGTTGCGGTCATCACTGCCCAATCTACAGGTTCTCGGTCACGACGAGGTCCTCCACAATGCTCGGATCGAGCAGGACCTTCTTCACCCGTGCCCGGCCCACCAGGTCGCTTTTGTCTGCTTTGCGAGGGGAAATCGCTGTTCATCCGGGTGTGTCCCCGTCCGCGCCTCGGCCGCTCCGCTCCTCGGACGCCGATCACGATCGGGACACGTCACGATCATTCCGGTGAAACGTGTGTCACCTTCTGAAAACCACGGGCGGTGCCACGATCCACCGCAGCCTTCACGACACCGAAGATCAGACCCTGGAGGGCGGCCGCGATCAGCACGTCCCGGGTGCGCTGCGACAGATCCTGCGGTTCGGGCCGTTCGTCACTGCCGCCGACCTTCTTCCACACTTGGTTGAAGACGGCTCCGGCGAGGATGCCTCCTCCCACACTGGCTGCGAGAGCGAGCGGCTTGTAGAAGATCACGCGTGCGTCGGCCATGGATACCTCCTCGATCCGTCGCCCCCGTTGGCGCCGGACCGACGGAGTACCCGGGCAGGATCCTCACAAACCTCATCGGGCCCACGAACCTCACTCGGGAGCACCACCGGACGGCACACACGACGGCGCGGTGCCCCCGTCCGGAGACGGGCGACACCGCGCCATCGACAGCTACGGGTGATCAGGTCTTGTCGGCGCCCTCGGTCTCGGGTTCGGGCACGAAGTCGATGCCTGTCTCCTTGCGCTGCTCCGGCGTGATCGGGCCGGGTGCATCGGTCAGCGGATCGACACCGCCACCGGACTTGGGGAACGCGATGACCTCGCGGATCGAGTCCATCCCGGCGAGCAGCGCGGTGATGCGGTCCCAGCCGAAGGCGATGCCGCCGTGCGGGGGCGCGCCGTACTTGAACGCCTCGAGCAGGAAGCCGAACTTCTCGTTCGCTTCCCCCTCCGAGATGCCCATCACCTTGAACACCCGCTCCTGGATGTCGGGGCGGTGGATACGGATCGAGCCGCCACCGATCTCGTTGCCGTTGCAGACGATGTCGTAGGCGTACGCCAGCGCCGAACCCGGATCGGTATCGAAGGTGTCGATGTACTCGGGCTTGGGCGAGGTGAACGCGTGGTGCACCGCGGTCCACGCCGAATGACCGAGGGCCACATCACCGCTCGCGGTCGCGTCGGCCGCCGGCTCGAACAGCGGGGCGTCGACCACCCACACGAACGCCCATGCGTTCGGATCGATCAGATCGAGCTTGCGGGCGATCTCGTCGCGGGCGGCGCCGAGCAGTGCACGCATCTGCTTGGTGGGACCGGCGGCGAAGAAGATGCAGTCGCCGGGGTTCGCGCCCACGTGCGCGGCGAGACCCTCGCGTTCGGCGTCGGTGAGGTTCTTGGCGACCGGACCGCTCAACGTGCCGTCCTCACCGACGAGCACGTAGGCGAGACCCTTGGCACCGCGCTGCTTGGCCCACTCCTGCCATGCGTCGAGCTGACGACGCGGCTGGCTCGCGCCACCGGGCATGACGACGGCACCGACGTACTCGGCCTGGAAGACGCGGAAGGTGGTGTCCTTGAAGAACTCCTTGCACTCCACGAGTTCGATGCCGAAACGCAGATCCGGCTTGTCGGTGCCGAAACGGCGCATGGCCTCGGCGTAGGTCATCCGCGGGATCGGGGTCTCGAGTTCGTAGCCCACCAGGCGCCACAACGCGTGCAGCACCTCCTCGGCGAGGAGGATCACGTCGTCCTGATTGACGAACGCCATCTCGATGTCGAGCTGGGTGAACTCGGGCTGACGGTCGGCGCGGAAGTCCTCGTCGCGGTAGCAGCGGGCGATCTGGTAGTAGCGCTCGATGCCACCGACCATGAGCAGCTGCTTGAACAGCTGCGGGGACTGCGGCAGAGCGTAGAAGTTACCGGGCTGCAGGCGGGCCGGGACCAGGAAGTCGCGCGCACCCTCCGGCGTGGAGCGGGTGAGGGTCGGGGTCTCGACCTCCACGAACTCGTGGTGGGCGAGCACCGCGCGGGCAGCAGCGTTGACCTTGCTGCGCAGACGGATGGTCTTGCCCGGCTTCTCGCGACGCAGATCCAGGTAGCGGTACTTCAGGCGCGCTTCCTCGCCGACCTGATCGTCGAGCTGGAACGGCAGCGGGGCGGCCTCGTTGAGAACCACGAGCTCGGAGGCGTCGACCTCGATCGCACCGGTCGGGATCTCGAAGTTCTGGTTGCCCTCGGGGCGGACCTCCACCTTGCCGGTGATCCGGACGCAGTACTCCGCGCGGAGCCGGTGCGCCTGCTCGAGGACGCCGGCGCTGCGGAAGACCACCTGCGAGACACCCGAGGCGTCGCGCAGGTCGATGAAGATGACCCCGCCGTGATCGCGTCGCCGGGCAACCCAACCGGTGAGGGTGACTGTCTGCTCGGCGTGCTCGGCTCGCAACGAGCCGGCGAGATGGGTGCGCAGCACGGAATTCCTTTCGAAACGATCAGCGACGGGTTCGTCGGCTGTAATCCTACGAAAGACACGATCGGCCCGAGCGCACCCGTACCGAATAGTTCGTGCCAAGCTTGTCCGAATCCGACGAACACGGGAGAAAGCGGCGGCGATGACGTTCAGAGAAGGTGCACGCATGGATGCGGGCCGTGTCCGTACCGGCGGCGGTGGGCGTGGCGGAAAGCTCGCTCTCGGTGGCGGGGCCGGCGGCCTGATCGTCATCATCCTGGCGCTGCTGTTCGGCGGCGATCCGTCCTCGCTGCTCGGCTCGGGAATGCCCGACACCTCCGGCGATCCGCAAGCCGAGAGCGCACTCGAACAGTGCGAGGTCGGTGGCAGCGCCGCGAACGAGAACGTCGACTGCCGGGTGCTCTACACCGTCGGGTCGCTCGACTCGGTGTGGGAGCAGCAGTTCGCGACACAGACCGGCGTGGCCTATGTGCAGCCGGAGGTCGAGATCTTCACCTCGGCCACGTCCACCGGTTGCGGCAACGCCACCAGCGACATCGGGCCCTTCTACTGCCCGGCGGACCGGACCGCCTACTTCGACACCAGCTTCTTCGACGAACTCGAGACACGGTTCGGCGCCAGTGGAGGTCCGCTCGCGCAGGAATACGTCGTCGCCCACGAGTTCGGGCACCACCTGCAGAACCAGCTCGGCGATCTCGGTCGCGCACAGGCCGACCCGCGCGGCCCCGAATCCGGCGCTGTCCGTACGGAACTGCAGGCCGACTGCTACGCCGGGGTGTGGGCCTACCATGCCGACAAGCTGCCCGAGCCGACCACCGGAGAGCCCTTCCTCGTGCCGCTCACCGACACCGACATCCGCGACGCACTGTCGGCCGCGTCGGCCGTCGGCGACGACCGGATCCAGCGGGCCGCCACCGGCCGGGTGAACCCGGAGGGATGGACTCACGGGTCGTCCGAGCAGCGTCAGGCCTGGTTCCTGGCCGGATACCGCACCGGCCGGGTCGACGCGTGTGACACCTACTCGGCACGCGATCTCGACAACCCGCCGGCACTGCGCTGAGTTCCGCGGTGTCGTGAACCGCAGAGCGAGCGCCGGGACGCCGTCACGCGACGGTGACGGTCATGTTCGCGCGGTCGGCGACCAGGTCGGCATGCTTCCGCATGCGCAGCGAGATGGGCCAGGTACCGGCGCGGCGCGCCTTGAAACAGAAGACCCGCTCGCCGGTCCCTCCCGGCAACGGGTTCTTCGACGGCAGGAATCGGATGTCGCGAAGGACGAGTTCCTCTCCGACCCTCGACGTCGACCAGCAGTAGTCCCGGGAGGTGTTCTCAGGGAGATGCAGTTCGATCGTGTCCCCGACACCGACCGTGACATCCTTCGGACCAGTGGCGATGTGCTTCATGACCTCAGGATAGCCCGCGAATGTGATTTTCCTCACTCTCGTGACCATGGCGCTAGCACACCCGTCGCGACCGCGATGTGTGATGGGACACAAAACGGGGCATTCGTTCTGCATGCACGAAGAACGAGCCGGAATCACACGCAGCGACGCGGTGATGGGAGGACGCCTTCTCGCTCTCGCACACGAGAACGGCTACAGCGAACTGACCGAAGAGGTCGCGGCGCTGGTGTCGAGCCCCGGTTCGGACCCGCCGTCACAGATCACTCCCCCGCTCTACGGGAACGTGCTGAGGTGGACGGTCTCGACGATCGCCGACGTCGTCGTCGACAAGATCGGCCCGCAGGTGCGTGGCGACGAGAGCTTCGAACTGACCATCCGGACCGAGAGCGGCCGTCACGTCCGGCCGGAGGAACTCCCGCAGCCGGAGAGCACCGTGATGAAAGCGGTCGTCGACGCGCTCGCCGGCGACTCGGTCGCGGCCCGCAGCGAACTCGACGAAGTGGTCTTCGCCATGGACTGGGCGTCGCAGATGGAAGCGCTGGTCGAGGCGGTGCTCTGGCTCGACCGGCTTCTCGACACCCCGGTACCGGACGGGAACGACACGCCGCCCTGGTGACCCCCATACGCGGATGGGCGTGAACGGCGAGCGATGCCCGCCTTCACTCCCCTGACCCCCGAGATACTCACGGCCTCCGTCGCCGATCGCGCCGAGGCGCTCACCGGAAGCGTGTGCATCGCCGTGAGCGCACCGGACGCGGCAGACCCGGTGGAATTCGCACAGCGTGTCGCGACGGAACTGAGAACGCGGGGCCGCGCAGCGGACGTCGTCGATCTCCACGATTTCGTCCGGCCCGCATCGCTCCGGCTCGAGCACGGACGGACCGATCCGTACAGCTACCGCCACGACTGGTTCGACTACGCCGCGGTCGACCGAGAGGTGCTGCGCGCGGTACACGAACATCGACGATGGCTTCCGCGGCTGTGGGACGAACGCACCGACCGTTCGGCGCGCGAGCGCCCGCGTCGAGCGGCGGAGGACCAGGTCCTCGTCGTCGCCGGCCCTATGCTTCTCGGCCGTGGTCTCGACTTCGATGTCACCGTCGTCCTGACGATGTCCCGGGGCGCGCTCGAAAGGCGCACGCGCCCCGAGGATCACTGGACGATCGACGCGGTGCTCGAACATGACGCGGTGCTCGAACATGCAGTGCTCGAACATGCAGGAGCGGACGCGGACGTCCTGGTGCGCTACGACCACCCCACCCGCCTGGCAGTGCGGACGCGATCCGACTGAGCGGTCCTGCCTTCGCGGATCATCGCCCCGATCGAGGCTTGGCCAGGACCCGGTGAACCGCCGAGGTCACCGCGTCGGGCGCCACCGTGCCGAAGACCGCCATGGATTTCGCGAGCACGGAGCCGGGCACCACGTTCGCCTCGCCGCGCATCAGAGCGGCATAACCGTCGCGCGCGACGTGCGCAGGATCGTCCTTGGGCGCCTTCCCGAGGATCGTGTCGAGCATCCCGGCACGTGCGAAAAAGTGGGTGTCGGTGGCACCGGGGAGCATCGCGGTGAGCGTGACCCCGCTACCGTCGAGTTCCTTGCGGACGCCGTCGGTGAAGGACTGCACGAAGGCCTTGGACGCGTTGTACACGGCCTGGTAGGGGCCGGGCATCTTCGACACCACCGACGAGGTGACGAGCATCCGGCCCGAGCCCGCCCGCAGCATGTCGTTCAGCAGCAGGTGCGCCAGATGCACCGTCGAGCGCACGTTGACGTCGACGATCGAGAGGACGTCCCCGAGCTCTGCGTCGACGAACGCCCCGCCGATCCCGACACCGGCGTCGAGCGCAGCCGCCGCCGGGACGCGACCTCCGGCCGTCGCAGCCTCGTGGACCGCCCGGACCCCTTCCGGAGTCCTCAGATCCGCGTGGACCGACACCACCTCCGCGCCGGACGTCCGCAGGTCTGCGGCGACCTCGTCCAGAGTGTCCGATCTCGCCGCGAGCACGAGGTCGTATCCGTCGGCCGCGAACAGGGCCGCCAACTCCCGGCCTATGCCTCGCGATGCTCCGGTCACCAGAGCGAGAGGTCGAGCGTCGTTCATATCTCCTCCTCGGCACGTCTGGCTCGCGGGTACCCACACCCCGCCGGGTCGACACGGCGCCGGGATCTCGCAACCGTTTGGGGCGGGCACGTCCTCGGGTATGCGGAGGGCACCCTGCGCGCGCAGTCCCTTCGGTTGCGTCCATCAGGATGGTGTACGAGCCGGATCGGATCCGATGACCGGCGTGTCGTAACCGGACGAAAGACGGTCACCGCGTGATTCTTCGAGAGAGCTACCAACTCGACTCGACGAAAGAGCACGCGATGACCACTGCCCACGATATCGACCTCCGCCAGCTTGTCGAAGACCGACTCACCGGCGCCAGCCCCGACCTGCTGCGCGAGCTGCTGACGATGTTCATCCACGCCCTGATGGGCGCCGAGGCCGACGCCCTGTGCGGCGCCGACTACGGCCAACGCTCCGACGAACGCGTCAACGTTCGCAACGGCTACCGGCACCGCGACTTCGACACCCGCGTCGGCACCCTCGACGTGGCCATCCCCAAGCTGCGGTCCGGCTCGTACTTCCCGGACTGGCTGCTGCAACGGCGCAAGCGGGCCGAACGAGCCCTGACCTCGGTTGTTGCGACCTGCTACCTGCTCGGGGTCTCGATCCGGCGGATGGAGAAACTCGTCGATACCCTCGGGATCACCTCGCTGTCGAAGTCGCAGGTCTCGGTGATGGCGAAAGACCTCGACACCCAGGTCGAGGCCTTCCGGAACCGACCCCTCGATGCGGGCCCGTACACGTTCGTCGCCGCCGACGCCCTGGTCCTCAAGGTCCGCGAGAACGGACGGGTGGTGAACGTGCACGCCCTGGTCGCGGTCGGGGTCAACGCCGACGGCTACCGCGAGATCCTGGGGCTGGACGTCACCTCCGCCGAGGACGGCGCCGGCTGGCTGACCTTCTTCCGCGGGTTGGTCGCCCGCGGCCTGTCCGGGGTGCGGTTGGTGACCTCCGATGCCCACGCCGGCCTCGTCGCGGCGATCGGCGCAACCCTGCCCGGCGCCTCCTGGCAGCGGTGCCGCACCCACTACTCGACGAACCTCATGGCCGTCACACCGAAGTCGTCGTGGCCCTGGGTGAAGACACTGCTGCACTCCGTGTACGACCAGCCCGACGCGGATTCCGTTCACGCACAATACGATCGAATCATCGATGCACTCACCGAGAAGCTGCCGAAGGTGGCCGATCACCTCGACGCCGCCCGGTCGGATCTGTTGGCGTTCACCGCGTTCCCGAAGCAGATCTGGAAACAGATCTGGAGCAACAATCCGCTATCGGTTAACCGGCCCTCCCACGACACGATCACGGTTGCAGCGTGAGGTCCTGAGCCGACGACCGGTTGAGGCGCATGCTGGCGGTGTCGGCTCCGATCGAAAGGCGGCGGACAATGACCGTTCGGGTGCGCATCAGCAGCAACGGGCATGTGATCGACGGCCAATGGGAAGGATGCGCAGCAGCAAACGCGTTCCTGACGCATCTGGCCGGACGCGGATTCAGTTCGGCAACGGTGCGGGCATATGCGTTCGACGTGCTCAATCTGGCCCGATTCCTGCTCGATCGCGACCTCACGGTGGCTGCGGTGACGCCGGTGACGGTGTTCGAGTGGGTCGACTGGCAGAACGTGCACCGCAAACCCCGCCCAGGCATGGCGACACGAGGTGATCGGGGCACTGCGGCATCGACGATCAACCGACGAGTCGCGGCGATACGCGCATTGTTCGAATACCTGGTGATGACCGGGATACGCACCGAAAATCCGGTGCCCTCACCGCGGCGCGGACAGGGACTGCGACCACCAGCGCGAGGACTGCTCGGACACCTCGGGCCGGGCCGACCCCGAGCCGGAGGCAGGCTGGTACGCCAACCGCGGCTACTGCCCGAGTCCCTCGACGCCGACGCGATCGAGCAGTTTGCGGCGTCGCTGCGCACCCATCGGGATCGAGCGATGTTGTGGGCGATGCTGTTCGGCGGGCTGCGCAACGCCGAGGTGCGATCCCTGCGGTTGGCAGACGTCGATTTCGGCCAGCGACGACTCCGGGTGCTCGGCAAAGGCTGCAAGGAACGGGTGGTGCCGGTCGATGCGGTGTTCTTCACCGAACTGTCGGCCTATCTGCGCCTCGAACGGCCACCGGGGTTGGCGACCGAGGAGTGTTTCGTGGTGCTGCGCGGCCCCACCGCGGGGGCGCCGGTGACCGAGGCGGGACTGCGGTCGCTGTTCCGGCGGCACCGGGACCTCTCCGGTGCGACGAGGGTGCGTCCGCACCGATTGCGCCACACCTACGGCACCGAACTCGCTGCCGCCGGAATCGATCTGATGGTGCTGCGAGAATTGATGGGGCATGTGTCTCCGGACACCACTGCCGAATATGTGCATTTGTCGGTCGAGCAGCTCGCCGCCGAATACGGCGCGGCCCGCGCCAGTCTCGCCGGAACACGACAATGAGCACCGCGGTGGTTGCGACGGTCGTCCTGCCGGCCGGACCGGGTGCGGTGCTCACCGACTACCTCGAGCACGTCGCCAGCCTCGGGCTCAGCGACAGGTCGGTGCGCGCTCGCACCCTCATCGCGACCACCTTCCTCACCACGCATCCGGACTTGCGGGACTGGATGACCCGACCCGCTGCCGACCGGCTGGCCGAACTACGCCGCACCGGGGCCTGGCCACTGCTGTGTCACCTCATCGGACGCGGCAACCTGCGGCTCGACCTCGAACTCGCGGCCGTCAAGAACCTCACCGGACTCGGCCGGGCCGTCGAGGACCGCGACCCGGACGGGTTCGCCGCGGTCCGGGCCGCCGGCCTGGTTTTGGGGTGGACACCGCAATGGGTCGAGACCGTCCTCGGCGAGTGCCTGGCGGTGCTGCTCGCCTGGCACGGCGGTTCCGTCAGCGGTGTGAGCGCCGAGACCGTCGGCGAGTTCGACGCCGCATTGGCTGCCACACAGTCAATCCCGGATACATCGAAACGCGCCTACCGCAACCGTATCGCGGGACTGCGACAAATGCTGTTTCAGGCCCGCATCGTCGACACCCCACCACGGCGCCGACCGTGGGCCCGCACCTACGCCCAACGCTTCGCCGACGCCCCGATGGCCGATCCGATCCGCGAGGCCCTGTTGCGTTACGTCACCGTCCGGGCATCGGTGCTCCGCCCGAAATCGGCCGAATCGCTGATCAACGACCTGCTGCCGTTCGCGGACTACCTCACCACCAACCATCCCGAGGTCACCTCCCTCGAGGATCTCGACCGCAGTCACATCGAGGGCTTCCTCGTCTGGAATCGCACCCGCACCTGGCGTGGGCAACGCGCCGCTGCCGGGGCCGGGCGCATCATCTCCAAGGCCGTGATCCAATCGACGGTACTGAGCGTGCGCAACCTGCTCGAGGACATCACCGAATGGGGCTGGGAGCAGGCCCCACCGCGCCGTCTGGTCTTCGCCGCCGACGTCCCGAAACTCGACCAACCGCTTCCGCGGGCATTGCCGCCCGACATCGATGCTGCGGTGATGAATGCGGTTTCCCAGCTGGATGATTCGTTCGCTCGTATCGGGTTGACGGTGCTGCGCGGAGCCGGTCTGCGGGTCGGGGAGCTACTGGATCTCGAGCTCGGCAGCGTCATCGATTACGGCCCGGCCGGGACCTGGCTCAAGGTTCCGTTGGGCAAGCTCGCCACCGAACGCATGGTCCCGCTCTCGGCGACCACTATCGCCGCGTTGGACGAGTGGACCGGCGGGCGTGGTATCTGTCGGCCATTGCCGCATCCCCGCACCGGAGAGTTGACCGATTTCCTGTTCGTCGCACACGGCCGCCGTCTCAGCCAGACCCGGCTGCGCAACGGTCTGCTCGCTGCCGTCGAGGCTTGCGGACTGCGTGGGGCCGGGGGTGCGCCGTTGGTGGTGACCCCGCATCAGCTGCGGCATACTTGGGCCACCGAACTCGCCAACGCCGGGATGAGCCTGCAGGCGTTGATGGCGTTGCTCGGGCATGTCACTCCGCAGATGACTTTGCGTTACGCCACTTTGGCTTCACCGACGTTGCGGGATGCCTATGACCAGGCGATGGGCAAGATGCGGCGGCGGTTCACGCTCACTCCGGTCGGCAAACCGATCGTCCCCGACGCGGTGAGTTGGCTCGGCAGTGAGATGCTCAAAACGCGTGTTGCCCACGGTTACTGTTCCCGTCACGAGAGCGCGGGTGCGTGTCCCTATGCCAACATCTGCGAGACCTGCGACAACTTCGTCACCGGACCTGAGTTCCGCGGCGCGCTCGAGGCGCAACGCACCGACATCCAGGCTCTCGAGGTCGATGCTCGTGACCGTGGATGGCCCGATGAAGCTGCCCGGCATCATCGTGTCGCTGAGGCGTTGACCGACCACTTGCAGCGTCTCGATCGCTGATTCGATGTGAGATCAGGGTTGATCTCATCCCTGAGGGCCGGATAATTGAGCGGTTGAACAAGGAGATCAAGCGTCGAGCCGACGTGGTGGAGATCTTCCCGAACCCGGCGGCGTTTCTACGCCTGGCGACCGCGGTGGTCATCGAGCAGCACGACGAGTGGCAGGTCACCCGCCGCTATGTCTCGGATGTGAGCATGGACGAGCTCCGTGCGGTGATCGCCGCCAAAGAGCACGCTACCGAACCGGCGTTGTCGTTGACCGGATCGAACGAAACAGCATAGTATTCAGCATGACTCGTTGATCGCTACGTGTGCTGCAGAGCCGATCCGAAGTCCACCACTCCACGGGGCACTATCTGGCGGGTTGTGCGACGGGACGATCCTGCATTCGGATCGCGGTGGGGAATACACGGCTCATCTGACTGCGGCGGCGTGCGTTCGGTACGGGTTGCGTCGGTCGATGGGTGCGACCGGAATATGGTGGGACAACAGTCCATCCGAATCTTTCTGGTCGATCTTCAAGCATGAGGAGCACTACCGGCACACGTATGCGACGAAGTCGGAGCTTGTTGCCGGCGTTGACAGTTGGGTTGTCTTCTACAACACTGTTCGACGGAACTCTGCTGTGGGGATGCTCAGTCCCGACAGCTTCGAGAACTCACTTCGGGTGGAAGTCGCCTGAAGGATGCAACCCCCTTGTCCACCATTCGGGGGGAACCTCACTCCTCGTTCACCTGAGCCAGCGTTGCGAAGCACAGGAGCAGCACCGAGGCGACATCGGTGCCCGATGCTCAGCGGTAGCTCAAGCCGCTCGCTCACCGCGCGGCGGCGAACTTCGGCCCACTCGGTGATGAGGTCATCCTTGCGCTGGAAATAGTTGAAGAAGGTTCCGCGCGCGAAGTCGGCACGTTCGGTGATGTCATCGATCGCGGTCCCCTCGTACCCCTTTCCCAGCGAAGAGCGCGACGGCCGACGAGTAGATCCGATTGCGAACTCTTTGCTTGTTCTGCTCCCGGCGCCCCGTGGACGCGGCGTGCGGTTGATCGCTGGGCACGGCACTCCCCTTTGCCTGCTCACACCAGGGTGGCATAGCAAACAAACTCGTGACAATCAATGAACCATAGTACAACTCCAAGAGAATCGGTTCACGAAGTATGCGTGGCATCAGGGGAGCCGGCGAGCAGAAGATGGCCGGAACCGGTCCGATGTGGCAGCGAAACAACAAGTATGGCAGCAACATTCGTACTACACCTTCTGGCTCTTGGCCCATAGCGCGCGGACGGAGTCGCCTCGGCGACACTCCTAGCGCAACCTCGCACCTCAAGTTGACCTTGTTCTACAGTACAGTTTTGGACTGCAGGGTGGATCGCTGCCACGGCAGCGTGTTCGACCCCTCGGCTAGAGGGGCGGGGAGGGGGAAACTGATGTACATCAAGCGGGGAACGGCATCGACGGCGATAGCTGTGGTTGGGATGGGGTGCCGATACCCGGGAGCGACCGGAATCGACGAGTTCTGGAGTCTGCTGATCAATGGCGAGGACGCGTTCACGGAGGTTCCTAGCGATCGCTTCGATATCGCGGCGGTCTTCGATCCCACGCCGGGGACACTAGGCAAGGCGGTGTCGCGCTACGGCGTATTCGTGGACGACACGTTCGGCGTCGACGCCGCGTTCTTCAACATGGCACCGGTTGAGGCTGGGGGAATGGATCCGCGACAGCGCCTGCTACTGCAGGTCACATGGGAAGCCTTGGAGAACATTGGAATTCGTCCGTCGATGCTCGCCGGAAGTCGAAGCGGCGTGTTCGTGGGCCAGGCCACAGCCGAATACGGTGAGCAGTACACCGGATCCATGGATATTCGGGAGTCTGCGAGTAGCCGGGTCCGTGGCGTGACCTCGGGTCGGCTCTCCTATGCGCTGGACCTGCGGGGTCCAAGTCTCACGGTGGACACCCTCGAAGCGGGATTGCAGTCACTGCTGGCACTGCTGCCACTAAGCGGCTCCTATCTGCCGAGACTGCTCGGCGGCGTCCGGATCAGCGCCGACATCGACACTGTCGGCCCCGACCTGTGGAGCGCGGTCCGCGCGTATCCGACCGGCTCCGATGGATTCGGGGTCGACGCGTGGCTGATGACCGTCGATGGTCAGATCGTGGCGAAATTCAAACAGATCTGCCTGACCAAGATCGCGGATCGCCGGGTGCCGCCGGTCACGACGCCGCCACCAGTCGTCATCGGTGAATCCCCGTGTGACTTCGCCGGTCATTTTATGCGACAGGTGGCCGGGGTCCTAGGCACCGATCCGGATCGGATCAACCCGCGGCGTGGGCTCAAGGAGCGTGGCCTCGATTCCTTGATGGCCGTCGACCTTTTCAAACGTTCGCGGCGCGGCAGGGGAAGCAGCCCGATCACGCCATCGGTTCTGCGGGAGCCCACCAGCATCGCCGATGCGATCAGAGCGATGAGCCCCCAACATCCTGAAACTCTGGAAACGGCAGGAGCATTGCGATGATTTCGGTGACTAGCGCCAATCTGATCGACGCCAGTCTGCTGATGCTCGTGGCCGAGCGTCCCGACCACGGCTACGCTCTCCTCGACCGCCTCCAGATCTTCGGCCTGGAGCTGGGTGATGACCTCGGCGTCCTTTATCGCCGCCTGCACTCGCTGGAACGGCGGGGCTTGGTCGAACATCAACTAAGTCGTTCCAACAAGGGGCCCCGCCGGAAGGTCTACCAAGCTACTCCGCTGGGCGTGCGCGCTCTCCATGATTGGGCGTGCTCCCTCCGAGCGACGCACGAGGCGATCACGCACTGGCTCGACGCCAATGTCGCCTTGCTCGACCCTCGACCCGAGATGCTAATGGCGAAATCTAGCTGAACTCCGTTCTCGCTAGCGCGATGTCATTCATCCGCGCTAGCGAGAACGGCCCGGTCACGATTGTCACTGTAGCGAACTCAATCTCACGGCGCCGATGTCGACCGCGCTGGACTGTGCGCACTCCCGTCGACGCGGACTCACTGTCAAACCCGCGTAGCACCGAAGCGATTCGGGCCGATCGCGATCGGCGGCAACTCTGAGGTAGTCGTAGGGACCATCCTCCGGATCGATCCTGTCGACGAGCCGGAGCTGGATGGAATCCGTAGCATCCAGTAGGCCCATCGCCAGTGCTTCCGAGACGACATGATTCGAATGGATCGAGTATCGCTCGGCTGTCGTTTCCCGCCTTTCGAGCGCCAATACCGCAGTGCGGTCGGACAACCGCGCACCATCGACTGACCGAACAACGGTGAAAGCATCGCCAATCTCGAATGTACTCACCAGCGGTCGCAACAGCTTCCGCAGGCTCGCCATCGCCGCAGCGGTATCCGGGCCAAACCACGCGATCGACCCGTCGACGGAACAGTAGTTCGGTGGGAAGCGAACGCTGATATTCTCCGGATCCCCCGCAAGATAGACGGTTCGTGTGTAACTGGCGCACCATGCCGTGCGCATCTCCGGTGACAGGCGGGCGGCGAAACCATAACTCGATTCAACGAATACGGCAGGGCTGAACCTGGACACCACCGCGACTGCGCACAAGTCGGTGTTGCGAGCTCGGTTCGCACATTTCCGGGTCCACTGAGCTCGGCGCTCCGCTTCACGCTGCAGAAATTCCTGCGAGAACATGCCGCTCCTTCTCTGTCATAACGCTCACTATCGAGTCGGCGACATCGTCAGGGGTCATCTCGCCGACGGCGATAGGGACGACCTGAACCGTCGGAGGCAAGTTCCGCAGCACCCGTCGATAGCTGCCGCGGATCTCGGCCAGGTGGTGCCGGCTCTCATAAATCTCACGGATACCAGCCCGACTGGCCAACCGATTCGACGCACGATCGACCGCCAAATCGAGCCAAACGACCAACTGCGGCAGGGACGTCTGCAACATGACCTCCAGTGTCTCCAGCCGAACGCTGTCGGGCAGGCTGGTCAGCGAGAGCAGAGACCCACTCAGGTCGTCGATGTTCCATGTCTCGCCGAGCTGTCTGCCTCGAGATTCCAGCCAGCGGACGACAAGTTGCTCGTCCGTCGATCCGAGAACATCGCGCAGCGGCGGAACGGAATTCAGCGACTCGTCGCTGTCGATGATCTTCCGAAATACCGGTAGATAAACCGCGGCGTCGACCACAGGGTGACGATCCACCAGGACGACATCAGGTGACATCGTCGCGGAAAAGAACCGTTCGGTCGGACCGAACATACACATCTGAAGAAATATCGCGGTGAGGACGAGTCGCGGGCTGTTGAGCGCTTCGGCCTCGGTGCGCAACCTCTCCAAAACCTCGGACAGATCACGCAACGGCGCATCCGCGATTCCGTGGTTGCGCATGGATGACAATGTCACCGACGTCGGGACCCGGTCGCCGACGAGACTCAGTGCCGTCGTCTTACCCGCACCGTCGATACCCACGATCGCCACGACGGGTGGTTCCGTACGTCGCATCACGCCTCCGCTGCCAGTGTCAGAAGGTGCATGGCGGTCCGAACGACATTGTCCAGGAACTGCAGAGCCTGATGAGTGTCGGCCATTATGTACAGCTGCAGTCTTGTAGTCGTGAAGTCCCACAATGCCAACCGGTATTGCTCGAACCATGATTCGGCATTTGAGTCGTCGTGTCCGACGGCCCGCCGATGTCGCTCGATCAGATCGAACACCGCGTCGGCCGTGGCCTCCGGTGTCAGGACGAAAGACAGGAGTTCCACCAGGTCGCGCTGCGGTAGATGCAGCGTCGCCAGCTCCCAGTCGTAGGCGACCAGGGACAGATCCATCGCGCGCAGTCCGATGTTTCGCGGATTGAAGTCGCCGTGCACGAGCGTACGCGGCGCTTGCTCGATCTTCGGCCACCAGTCCGGAATCCCGTCGATGATCTCGATGAGCCGCCTCGCGTCCCGCGCGGAGATCCATGTCGGATACTCCTCAGAGTTGTGTTCTACCAGCGCCTTCCATAACGGACGCATGAGTCCCGCACGGTGCGCTGTCTGAATGTCGCCCAGCCACCCCGCCGAGATCAGTTCCGCTTCGCGTCCCAGCCACGCAGCGTGCACGGACGCGATCCCCTCGATGGCGGCGTGGACGTGGTGTGGTTTCCAGTCTTCGGACGGGCGCGTGCTACCGGTCAGGATCATGTCGGCTCCGAGGCGCTCCATGAGCAGTGCGTAGACCTCGCGGGACGGATCCTCGACGAGGCCGTACAACTCGGGCATCACCTGCAACATCGGCTTGTTTGCGTTTCTGTACACAGCCAGTTCACGGGTGTGCGTGTCTTTGAAGCCGGTGCTCTGCCTCCATTGCGAATACTGTTCGGCTACGTCGCCACCGACAAGTGACGCGATCTTGCCCACTTCGATGATCACCTCACTGTCGAGCGGTTTGACCTTCAGCACCAGATCCATCGGGTGGCGCGGTGCTCCGGGAACCGAGTAGGCGAGGCGCAGCGGGACGATGCCGGTGTACTTTCGTCGTTCGCCGGCGCCGACAGCCTCGGTCAGCAGACTCGACCGGATGTCCTCCCCGAGCACGGTGAGCTCGTGGACAACCAGTTCGGGTTGTTCGAACTTCTCGGCGAGAAGGGGTTCGACCAGCTCGATATTCACCGACTCCGGACGCAGCCAGTCGACCCGATGGGGTCGGCCGAGGCGTTCGTGCGCGTCAGCGAATTGACCAGCCGTGATCGCCGCCGCGGTCGACACGTCGAGGGCGAGGGCGAACCCGCAGATGATCTCCGCGAGCCGATGCGATCCGCCATCACCGAGGCAACCCATCGCGGCGAGGTAGTCGTGCTGCTGGGGCAGGCGGGTGCCACCGCCGACCGTGCCAACGACCAGATTCGGCATGACCAACGTAGCCAGCAGGCCGTCTTCCCGCTCCTCGGTGGTGAACATCGCGGCGCTGGATTCGTGGACGCACGCGACATCCTGACCTGTCGCCAGGAACATCGCGGCGACGACGTTCGCGACATCGATGTCGGCCAGGGCCATCCCGCCGAACTGCGCCGCGTGCTCGGCCGCACGCCAGGTCTTGTCGATCGCGCGCGCCGTCGTCTTGAGAACGCGACGGAGCGTGTCATGGTCGATCAGGCACTCTGCGACGACCCGTGATCCCCGCCCGCCGATCCGGTTCAGCACCGACTGCTTCTTGTCCCCGCTGAGGTTGCCTTCGATCGCGAACCACACCGGCGAGGGAAGACTCGGCTCCGACAACCGGTCCCGCAGCCATTGACAGGCCCGCCACGTCGCGACCGTCGTCATGTTCTGCCCGGCCGCTTCGCCGGTCTCGTAGACGAACCGCACATGGACGACTCGGCCCAATTGCACCGGATCCACATCGATCAAATTCGAATGACGCGATACCGAACGCACTTCCGCGGCGAGCGGAACCCGTTGCGCGGACACCCACTGAGTGAATGCCGTAGCCTCCGAAATCCCACCGAACTCGAAGACGGGTGCGCGCACCATCCGCTGCCACGTCACGTGCGTCGACACTCCGCCGGAACGCGTGATCGCCCGGGCGCCGCGGGCCACCGAGGCGACGAGCGCACCCTCGGTCGTCGCAAGTGGGGCGGACACCAAACCCTGAGCGACGTTCCCCTTGAAGAACATCGGCCCGGCGAGTCCGACCGGAACCTCGACCGAAGCGACGAAATTCTCAAGGTTGCCCCGCAGCGCTCTGGCCTCGATTCGGGACTCCTGCAGCGAGAGCAACGGCGTGCCCGACTGCTGACGAAGCCACGTCAGCCTGCGATGCCGAGCGACCTCGGTGTACTCCCCGCGGCAGGGGACCTCATCCTCGCCAACGTGCGCGGTCATGCCGACACCGACCAAACGGGTGAGCCGCCGTCGAAGACTCTGTCTTTCACCCGGGGTGGACGCTGACCTGCGCGTACCCGACCCATCCAGCTATCGAAGAAGGCGGCCACCGGTACCTGCCGGAGCCGAATGCCGCCGAGTTCGCCGCAGCTTCGCGCACGGGCGTACGAGCCGCACGCGGTGCCGAGATGGACGTCCAGCAGGTGCTCGAACCGGTCGATGTCGCGCTGGTCTCCGGGTTGCCGAAACGCTACCGCGATCTCGTAGCCGATGGTCGCGCCCACAGGACCGTCGTCGAGTCGGACACAGAGATTGCGGATCGGCATGCCGGTGTCGGTCACGGTCCGACCTACAGCACGGACCACCTGATCCTCGCGCAACCTCGACGTACCCGCGACTAGCTCACCTTGCCGGCCGCCGTATTCGAGCCGCGGCGTGGTCCCCAGGTACTCGACCACGCGCATGATGTCGCGGGTGGCGCACCGGTGGATCCCTCCCGGCCTGGTGAGGACCATATGATAGTCGCCGCCGACCTCTAATTCGTGGGCAAGCAGTGTAGGACTGTCCGGGTAGATGACCTCGTCAGCGGGGATGAACTCGTAGAACGCCGATGGTGTCACCAGCGGCGCGGCCGTCGGGTGGCGATCGATCGGAGTCGTCAGTGGCCCCTCGCACGATCCCAACGGGGCGGCCACGACCTCGACACCCGGACCGAAATCCTGGGCCAACCCCGGCAGATACAAGCCGCCGATGTAACTCGTCCACACCACCAGGCTTCGCAGGTTCGGCCACAGGTGCGTGGGCCGGATCGTCCCGAACCAGCCAGCCAAGGCCTCGATGCGCTTTGCGCGCTCCGGATTCGGCGATCTGAATGGTTGGCCGCCGAGCGTTCCGTCGTGAATCTCTCGCACGATGCTCGGCCACCACTGTGCCAGCTGCTCGGGGAGGGCGTGGGCGATGGCCGGATTGATCGCAAACACGCACCGGATGTCGTGCTCAGCCGCGATCCGCAACCGAAGATAGGTTCGGCGAAGCGGATCGGCATCGGCGAAACTCTCGGGCAGGTTGCTCCACGCGGCACGATTTCCCAGGCCGACCGCGATATCCTCGCCGAGACTCCGGTAGTCGATCTGGCTCGGCCCGATGTGCGGCTGCCCGCCAGAGGTGCGGTCGATCGGGGAGAACGGATCCTGCCACAGGTTGAGGACGGAATTGTCGTCGGCTAGTGCGCCCGGGGATCTGCGAAGCACCGTCGCGAGGCCAGCGAAGTAGAACGGTATGAAGCTCTCCTTCATATACGCCCGTGTGACTGGAATTCGCTTTTCGACGCCGGTGGTTCCACTGCTGGAAAAATATGCGAACGGATCTTCATCCGCCAACACGCCGGGCTGCCCGGCTATCGCCGCCTCAAGCCACGGCTTGAAATCTTCATGGACTCGCACTGGAACCGCCGCTCGGTAATCTTCCACTCCACGGAGCGAACCGAATAGATGGTCGCGACCAAATTCGGATTCTGCATTACGTTGCAGAATGTTCCGAAGCAGGCTCTCTTGCACCTGCTGGGCTTTTCCCATGACTGACAGCAGGGCCGAATTCTCCTGCTCCGCGCGCGCGATGATCTGCGCAGCGTTCTGCGAAACCGCCGTTTTCATACTTGGACTCCATACAAATAAGGAAGAGAAATTACAGATACACTGTGTCGATCAGGCGCGCCGGCGGCGTGCCGCGGCCTAGCAGTGACGATGTCAGTCGATATGGATCCACCCATCCATTGGCAGACAGATGATCCGACACATAGGGTGTCATGTCGATCGCCCCCGCATCCGCCGATCCGAGTATTCTGCGGGCACGTGACATCATGCGATACAGGATCGATCGGTCGAGAGACGCGCCGGCGCCGCGCCCCAGCACAGCCGTGAAATATAGGCGCATCCCGAGCCGAAACTCGTCGAGGCGCACGGATTCGAGTGCCTCCGTCGATAGTTCGCCGAGAGTGGACCCAGCCCAACCGCCTCGTCGGCTCGATTGGATGCGGCCATCGACTGGAACTCGTCCGAGCGGCAACCTCGACACGGTCACACCGAAATGCTCGATGACTTTTTGCAGGAGTACGAAATCGGGGGTGATCTCGTCGTCATGCACTAGCAGGACGTGATCGTAGTCACGAACAATCGGAACGATATCCCGGAGTGCGGTAATCACATAGTTGGGATGACCGTCGGTTCCGATGACGATCCGCAGCGGAACTCCCCAGCGCGTACCGTCCAGATAGACGGGACCGCCGATCGATCGATGATCTAGGCACAATTTCTCCGCTTCGAGAATTCCGACGATCTGATCGACCGATAACGTATGCCGCTGATCGGCTCGGAGCCCGGGATCCTCGATACCGAGTGCATCTAGCTGGCCACTCCATAATTCGATCATTCGAACGGTGGCAGGATGACTCCACCCTTCTTCTTCGATGGCGTTTCGATAGCAGTCGCGGGCGGAGACCGGCGTGCTGCCGCCTGCCGCATGATAATTTACATATAGGTGACCGATATCGATCTCGTCGAGTCGCGAATAATCCTCGGTCGGGTGGTTCCGATCGAGGAAGTTCCAGAATCCGATCGTCTGACCACTCAAGTTTGGGGTTCGTGGATTCCATATGCAGTCCACCTCCTCCTGTATCAGACTGGTCGCTTTGCGCAACACGTCCACCCATAGGAACCCTTTGATGTGCGTCGGTGTCAGCGGCTTGGTCGGGGTGATCGTGACCGGCGCTATGAGCAGCTTCATCTACAAGAGCCCGAGCTGCCGCAGATCGGCGACGTATTTCGCGATGAACGACGCCGTCAGATGCGGGATGTCCTGGTCAGGCCCGATCCCCTCGAGTCGGACGGCGGCGTGGAACCGCTCGGCAGGGACGGCGGAGCCGGGGACGGCACGGCGGGGCCGCCGGTAGGCATGCAGCAGCGGGAGCGCCGAGCGCTGGCGGTGCCTTTCGGGGAGCGCTCGTAGCGCGGTCTCGAAGCGCGTGAACCATTCGTCGTAGTCATCGATTCGGTGGATCGGGTGTCCGGCCTCGATCAACCAGTCCACGAATTCGTCCAGCGAGACGCCGTCTTTGTGCGGGTTGAGCACGTTGTAGGTGCGGAATCCCGCGGTGGCGCGCGCCCCGAGTTCGGTGATGGCTTCGGCGGTGAAATCGACCGGCAGGCCGTCATAGTGGGCACGCCGGCGCCCACCGTCGGGGCCGGTCTCGTAAAAGGAGTACGGCGCGAGGCCGGTCGCGAGGACACTGATCAGGAGCCGGGTGAACATGTCCTGCACATTGAGCTGGCCGGCGTATCGACTGTGGGCGAGGATCATGTCCGAGCGGAATACTGCGATTGGCAGCCCGAACAACTCATGCGCCTCGCGCAGCAGCACTTCGCCTGCCCACTTGCTGTTGCCGTAGCCATTGGCGTAGCCATCATCGACGATACGGGTCGAACTGATCTCGCGGATGTCTCCGTCCTCCGCGCAGATCGAGGATTCGATCTGCGCGGCCACCGCCACGGTCGACAGGTAGGTCACCGGCTTGAGCCGTGTAGTTATGGCCAGGCGGATCACCTCCGCGGTGCCGACGACGTTGGGACCGAAAAGCTGGCTGTAAGGGAGCACGTGATTGACCAGCGCGGCTGGGTGAACGATAAGGTCGACGCGCTCGGCCAGCCGCTGCCACGTCCGCTCATCCACCCCTAGATTCGGCAGGCTGATATCGCCGGCGAGAACTTCGATGCGGTCAGCCAAGCCTCGGAAATGACGTGTGAGTTCTGGGTCGCCGCTGTCGAATGCGTCCACGAGCCGCTGCCGCGCCGTGGCGGCATCGCTGCCGCGCACGAGACAGATCAGCGTGCCGTCGGTGGCATCCAGGTGTTTGAGCCACGACAAACACAAGAAGCGGCCGAGGTAGCCGTTCGCACCGGTCAGTAGCACGGTGCGCGGTGCAGCGGTGGTCGGCGACAGCGACTTGGCGTCGGTCAGTGTTTCGGCGTCGATGAACTGGTTCAGCGTGAGGTCGTCTGCGTTGATCGTGGTGCCGTCCCCGTGCACCGAGGCGGAGGTTGGCCGTCGAGTTCCCGAGTTTCGTTCCTGCTCGACATAATTTGCCAAGTCCCGCAGATTGGTTGCTGGGCTGGTCACGACTCCTACCGGAACTTCGACATCGAGGCTTTCGCGGAGCAGGTTCGACAAGGACAGCGCGGAGAGGGAATCCCCGCCCAGATCGGTGAAGTGCGCATCGGGGTAAAAGTTTCCGACACCCAGCAATGCGCGGGCCGCGCGAATGATGGTTTCCAGCACTGGCCGATTCGCGACTCCCGTGCGTAGCGCGCGCATCTCGTGCGCCTGCGCTTCGACGACGTCGGCGTACAGCTTCTCCAGGCGTTCGCCGTAGAGCTGTTTCAGTCTCGGCCGCAACAGTTTCCCGATTCCCGACAGCAGACCGTTGTCGACGGTGAACGGCTCGGTGTCGACCATGAACGCACGCGGGATCTCGTAGGAGCTCAGCGCAGCGTCCTTGGCGGTCAGACGCAGGGATTCGGCCACCGCCGCCGTCAGTGCGGCGCGATCGGCGTATCTGGCGAGCGCATCCTCCGTGGGCACGATCACCGCGAGCAAAAAAGTGCGTTCGCTGCTGCCATGGATGAAGATCTGTCGGATCAACGGACCAGCGGCGAAAACAGCCTCCAGGTGGGCGGTCGCGACGAACTCGCCCTGCGACAACTTCAATACGTTGTTACGGCGGTCGACGTAAACGAGCCGATCCGGTCCGATCTCGGCCATGATGTCGCCGGTCCGGTAGAAGCCGTCCCCATCGAAGATCTCTGCGCTGAGCTGAGGCCGCTTGTAGTAGCCAGCGGTCATGTTCGTCGTCTTCAGCAGCAGTTCGCCACGCGGATGCGGCTTATCGGTCAGAAAGCAGCCGAGCTCGGGCACATCGATGAGCTTGTAGTCGATCACCGGCGGACGGCACAGCTGATTGTCGAGCATGACGCCCGGCCCGGTCTCGGTTGAGCTGTAGCCCTCGTGGATCTCCATGTCGAGGACCGATTCCATGAATGTCTTCATCTCCGCCGACAGCGGGGCACTGCTGCACATGGCCAGCATCAAGCGCTCGCCGAAGAATCGTTGACGCAGTTCGGCTCTCACCTTCCGATCGATGTCAGCCCGGGCGGTTTCGTCGGTTCCTGGTCCCGAACGACGCTCCATCTCGCTCTGGTAGCGCTGGAACACCAACTCGCATACCCGCGGAACGAAGAGCAGTTCGGTCGGCCGCACCATGGAGATGTCGTCGAACAGCGTCGACAAGTCCTTGCGCGCGGTGAAATAGGCCGTGCCACCCCGTGCGAGCACGCCGTTGAGGGTTATTCGTCCAGCGATATGGCTCATCGGCATGTAGTTGATGTTGATCACTGGAATGCCAGGCGCGCCGAGCCACAGTGCGGCGGCTGTCCGCTCGGTATACATCGCGCCTTTGGGTGTTCCGGTGCTCCCCGAGGTGTAAATCAGGAGGGACAGCGGATTGTCGTTGGGATCGGGAACGAACAATGGCGCCGGCGGCAGGCCGCGGCCGCGGCCGAGCACATCCGAGAAGCACTCGAAGACCACCGCGCTGTCCACGTCGGCTAGACGGCGGCGTGCCGTCTCAACGACGTCGCGCTGGTCGTCGTCTTCGGGGTGGTAGTCGAAAATCATCAAGACCTGCGGTCGGCCGCCGGCTACGACGCAGTCAACGGCGGTTTCCACGAGATCCGCGCTGACCGCGAGAACGCGCGGCTCCGTCTCGACGATGATCTCGGTCAGCTGCCGCACCGACGCGCCCGCCGGCAACGGCACATTAACCGCGCCGAGGCGCAGACATGCCAGGTCGACAGTCGTGTAGTCGGTGCTCGTAAAACCCAGGACGGCGACGAAATCGCCAGCATGCAGGGGAAATTCGGGCGCATCAGGGGATATCGTGTGCGCCCATGCGCTCGCCACGTCGCCTGCCCGCGCCCACAGTTCGCGGTAGGTGATCGTTTCGAACGCGGGCGACAGAAGCCGGGTGCGACGGCCCGTCGCCGGCGCGGTAGTCAGCTCGAAGGCCCGCTGTCCCAGGGCGGGGCGATCGGCGTAGCCCTCCATCACGGTCGCCACGATCTGTGCGAGGCGCAGACCTGGTCGGCGGATGGCGTCGCTGATCGCTTCGATCGGCTTCGCGTCGCTGATCTGACGATCGTCGGCATTCGCGGCGGCGACGCCGCGCATCAACCGTTCCTGCCTCGACTCGGACTTCATAGCCCCCTCCTCAATAGCGATCCGATCCATGACGAGCGGAGTCTGGCACAGATTCCAGGGGCTGACTAAGGGCTGGGCGCTCATAGTCGCGAGTGGCTATAGCGAGAAGCGGAATACCGCGCGGCGCAATACCGGAAAAGGCGCTACTGACAGAAGTGTCGAGTCCCGTCTACATTGGTGTCGACGCCGGACGATATGCCGGGACGGCAAGTCTTGAGCATTCGGATGACGTATTCAACGAATTTCAACTGAGAATTTTCACAAAGGAGTGGGAAGCTTGGGTAAAGCATTCGCGTGTTTAACGCGGATCGACAACCAGTCGGCAACCCGGGAGTATGGCACGCAATGTCAGCGGATATTTCCAGGTGTCGTTGCCGAAGACACATTCGGTGCAATGGCCTGCTGGCTGGAATCCAACTCATCGACCGCGCTGGATGAACACAACCAGCGGGAACTCATTATCGTACTGCGGGGAGACGGGTCGCTCACCTCGGGCGACGATGTCCAGACCGTCGCCACGGGTGACGTAGTGATGATTGAGCGAGGACACCCCCACGTCATCCACTCCGGGGGGGATGAACTGCATTGGATCTCCTTGTTCTGGCCCCGGATCGAACCCGTCAGGCAGCTCGAATCCGAATGAAGGATGGCAAAAGCAAATGAATTGGAGTGAACGTCAATACGATATTGTTGGCGTGGGGCTCGGGCCTGCGAATCTTGGCATTGCCGTCGCTGTCGACGAGCGTAACGAGGTAACAGGGCGGCAGCTATCGGCCAAATTCTTCGACCGTAGGAGCTGTTTCGACTGGCATCCGGACATGCTGCTCCCCTCGTCCGTCATGCAGGTTTCATACCTGAAGGATCTGGCGACGCAGAGGAATCCGAACAGTCGGTTCACTTTCGTCAGCTACCTGCACGAGAAGGGCAGGCTGAACGACTTCATCAATATGCAGACGTTCTTCCCCACGCGGCTGGAGTTCATTGACTACATGCGTTGGACAGTGGACAACCTGAAGACCGATCTGGAATGGAATACGGAAGTAGACCAAGTCGACCTTGTCGACGGCGGCTGTGAGGTGCACAGCAGGCGGGTCGGCGAGAAAAGCGTATCCCGGGCTAGAAATGTTGTTCTTGGAGTCGGTCCAACGCCGGTCATTCCCGAGTGGGCGAATGGGCGAAACGGTCGGCGAGTCATTCATAATTCCGAACTACTCACGGGGCTGAGTCGGGTACAGCTGCCACCGGGTGGACGGATCGCGGTGGTTGGCCAGGGCCAGAGCGCGGCGGAGGTTCTGCGGCATCTACTCGAGTCGCGGCCGGATCTCCAGGCGCACTGCTTTATCTCCGGATACGGCATGGTTCCCGCCGACAACAGCCCGTTCGCCAACCGAGTGTTCGACCCGAGCGCAGTCAGCGAGTTCTACCATGCTCCGCAAGAGCTGCGTGCGGAGCTGCTGACCAGGCATCGGACGACCAATTACGGATGTGTCGATCGGGACTTGCTGGACTGGCTGTACACCGCCGAGTACACCGACAAGGTCAGGAATGATCAGCGCCTGGTCTTCCGACGGGCCAGCGAGGTGCACAACGCGGTCGAGCGCCCCGATTCGGTCGCGCTGGAGTTCACGGAACGACTGGTCGGCAGCCGCACCGAGGAGCGATTCGATCTAGTTATCTGCGCGACCGGGTTCAGGTCGGAGATCCCGCTGCACCTGCTTGGGCCGGCTTTCGGTCGGGACCGGAAGATCACACTCAGCCGAAACTATCGCGTAGAAGTCGACGGCATCCCCACCCCGGTATTCGTGGTCGGCTCAACTGATTCGAACCACGGGCTCAGCTCGGCTCTCTTATCGAATATTGCGGTTCGGTCCGGCGAGGTACTGAGCGAGATGCAGCGGACGGTGGATTCGGAGATGGCCGAGTTGTTCAGCGAGTTGATACGGCAGGACAAACTAGATGCGATCTGCTGAGACGGCGGAATTCGACGATGTGAAAGTGTCGGTCAACACGAACGAATTCTATCTTGCTGGACCGAATTATTACGTGAACCGCGGATCGGACCTGGCCTCGGACGCGATCTCGGCTGGTCGGATCACCGCCGAAGAGGTCGATAGGATCGGGATATATTCCACCTCCGCCGCGCGAGATGGCGAGGTCGGTGTCAACTACGCCGTGGATACCGGAAAGGCGGCCGTGAAAGCGGCCGGGATCGATCCTGGCGCGATCAGTGTGGCGGCGCATTCCTGGGTCTATGACCAAGGACATGAGATCTGGTCGCCGAGCCACTACGTCGCGCACGAGATAGGACTTGTGAACGCGACGCCCATCAACGTCTATCACGTGTCGAACGGTGGCGCACTGTCAATCGACGTCGTCCATTCGTGGCTCAGCGCCCACGATGAAACGCATGGGCTGGTCACCACTGGAGAGCGATTCGATCTCCCCCGATTCGACCGTTGGGCCAGCAGCGAGGGTGTGGCGTATGGCGATGGCGGCACAGCCGTACTGGTTTCTCGCGAGCCCCGCCCGTGGACGCTCCGAGTCAAGGCTCTCGCGCACACGTCCGCGCCGCAGCTCGAGCGAATGCATCGAGGCAACGACGCTCTCGGTGCGCACAGCTGCTCCGACGCTCGAGTGGATGTCGGACGCCTGAAGGACGAATTCTTCGGCGAACAGTCCAAGAAGGAATTCGCGTCGGCACGACATCGCTACGTTCGAGCCCTGGTATCGGCCGCTATCGAGGCCGCCTCGGGAACCGTGGTAGATGAGACCTATCTTCCGCGCATCGGCAAACCCGCCTTCGGACAATACGACCGCACCGTCTCGGAGGCGACCGGAGTGTCAGCACGATTCACCGCAGACACCACCGGACATCTGGGGTCGGGTGACCTGATCGCCAATCTGGCCGATTTCGAGTCGCGGTCGAACGCGCGGTCAGCTCTGTTCCTCAGTGCCGGGGCCGGATTCACCTGGACGGCACTGGTCGTGGAGCGGATGCACAGCTAGCTGGATTCGTTCGGTGGTGCAGACCCGACGAGGCGACGCAGAACCATCTCTATTCTCACAGAACACGAAGGAAATCGAACAATGACCACGTCAGACATTCGCGTGGTGCGCCTCGCGAAGAATATCGGCGCACAGATCGAAGGTGTGCGCCTCGCAGGCGATCTCGCCCCAGACGTCGTCCGGCTGATCCACGAAACCTGGCTCGAACACAAAGTCATCTTCTTTCGCGACCAGGACCACCTGACCGAAGAGGGGCAACACGAATTCGCCAAGCTCTTCGGAATTCTACCGAAGACCGCACACCCCACTGTGCAGGACAAAGCAGACAAGATCTTCATGCTCGACTCGAAGGACGGTGCGCCGGCCAACGTCTGGCACAGCGACCTCACCTCGACGGACCGTCCTCCGAAGGCGGCGATCCTGCGCGCTGTCAGCCTCCCGCCCTATGGTGGCACCACCATTTGGGCGTCGACGACCGCCGCGTACAACCAACTACCCGAAGAATTGAAACTCCTCGCCGACAATCTCTGGGCCCTCCACACCGACCATCACGACTACCAGACCGCGCCGGAGGCCCTGGAGAACTACCAGGCGCTTTCGGTCGCGGACCGCGAACAGCTGCTGAGTGAGGTGAACGACTACCTGACTGGGCGATTCGCCACCGAACACCCGGTCGTCCGGGTGCATCCAGAAACGGGAGAACGCGCTCTGCTCCTCGGCGGATTGGTCGACCGGATCTTGAACGTCAGCGAATCCGAATCGAGGGCGCTGCTGCGGATCTTCCAGGATCGCATCACCACCCCGGAGAACTCGATTCGCTGGAGCTGGCGGATCGGCGATGTCGCCATGTGGGACAACCGTGCTACCCAACACTACGCGGTCGCCGACTACGACCATCGCCGGATCATGCACCGTATCGCCGTGGCTGGCGACGTGCCCGTCGGTGTCGATGGACAGCGGAGCCGCGTGCTCAAGGGCGACGCCTCGACCTATTCCGATCTGGATATTCCCGCCGGGTTGGTCTCCGTCGGCAACGAGTGAGGGCGCGCAATGCACAGTGACTCACCGGCGGAAGCCCGAATCGAACCGGATCCCGGGAAGACCGTCATCTTCAGCACCCCTCCCACACCCAACGGCGGAATGCATCTAGGTCACCTTTCCGGCCCGTATATCGCGGGAGACATTCTGCGTCGCCGGATGGCCTCCGGTGACCGGGTTCCGCACATCTCTTGCTTCGACGATCACACCAGCTACGTATTCACAAAATCCCGCCAACTCGGTGTACTGCCTGACGAGGTCGCGCGGCGATTCATCGAATCGATTCGAAACAGCTGGACTCAGATGGGCATCGAGATCGAGGCATTCGACAATCCGATCTCGGACCCCGACTACATCGCGTTCTGCACCTCGGCTATCCAGACACTGCTCGACAACGGAAGCGTCGTGGTCAAGGTCGCCGACGCGCTGTACGAGCACGAGTCGAACACATACCTGCATGAGGCATTGGTCACGGGCCAGTGTCCCGTGTGCGCGTCGCCGTCCGACGGAGATGCGTGCGAGTTCTGCGGACAGCCCCACGAGACTGTCCAACTCCAGAACCCGGTCTCCACGCTCAATCCCGGGTCCTATCTCGAGACTCGAGCCGAGAAGTTCCTGTACTTCCAGTTGGAGCAGCACCGGGACTTTCTGGAGCAGCACGCCAACACGAGCACGATGCCGGAGCGTCTCCTTGCGCTGACCGGCGGAATGCTCGCCGAGCAGCTGCCGGACATCAGGATCAGCCACAAGGTGGCGTGGGGAATTCCGCTGGACCGGGAGGAAGTACCTGGGCACCGGATGTACCCGTGGTTCGAAATGGGGCTCCTGTACCTGTGGCTGCTGAAGCAGCACTTCGGTGCGGAGAGTCTGGATATCCGGGACGGTCGGGTCACCGTCTCGGGCGAACTGAGCGACGCCCAGATCGTGACCTGCTTCGGGTTCGACAACGCGTACTTCCACACCTTGCTGTTCCCGGCACTCTTTCACGCGCTGCACGGGGATTTGCCGAACATCTCGCACTACGTCGCGAACGAGTTGTTGCACCTCGATGGCAATAAATTCTCAACTAGCAGAAATCACGTCATCGCGGCGGAGACCATGCTCAAGCACGCCAGCCAGGATCTGATCCGCCTGTATCTGTGCATGATCAGGCCCGAAAAACGATCCGAGAACTTCACGGTCGCGGAGTTCGAGCGAACGGTCAACGGACGCTTCATCGAACCCCTCAACGAGGTAGTCGAAAATCTTTCCGACTTGTGCGCTGCTTCTTTCGGCGGCGCGGTACCGGAACCGGATGTCTGGAACGGCACTACCCGTTCGTACTCCACGACTATGGCGCGAAGAATCGAGATCATCGAGGACAGCCTGAGTGTCAGTGGGTTTTCGACGCAGCGCGCAACCCGGGAACTGATCACCTTGCTCGACGAAACTCGAACCCTGCTGACCGCGACCAAGGTCCTGGTCGGGACGCCGGGCGCCCACGGGTACGTCGCGACCGCGGTGGCACTCGCCGCCGCCGGCGTCGATGCCCTAGGGCGTCATCTCGCACCCATCTGCCCAGAAGTCAGCCGATCCATTTCCGAAGCAACGGTGCATGGCTGGAAGCCGCTGGCGTCGATCGATCTGAGTGACATGCGGTCATGAGAATTGTGATCTCCGGTTCAAGCAGCGGTTTGGGAGCGGCACTTTCCCACGAGCTCGCTGGTCGCGGGCACACTGTGTTCGGTTGCAGCACCCGACCCGCGTCGGCTGCGTGCGAACAGATTGATGTCGCTAATCGAGACGCGGTCACCGAGTGGGCCCGACGTAGTGCGGCCGCTCCATTCGACGTGGTCATAGCGAATGCAGCGGTGGCGGTGACCACGAAACCTGCCACCGAGATAACAGCCGCCGAATTAAGACATGTCTTGGATGTCAACGTGATCGGGGTATTCAACCTGTTCACGGCGTTTCAGCCCTATACGACAGAAGGATGTGTGTACATCGCGATGTCGTCACAATGGGGTATCCACGCGCCGAGGCCCGGTCAGGCAGCGTACTGCGCGAGCAAGTTCGCTGTCGAGGGATTCGTCTCGGCGTGGAGACAGGAGATCGGCGCCCGACAACGGGTGTACGCGCTCGACCCTGGCGCGGGAATCGGCACGGCGATGATGGACGTAATGACGCCCTCGCACGCCTGGCCGGGCGATCCTGATCCAGCGGACGAATGGGCCGTACGCGCGGCAAGTTTCATCACTCACCTCGAAGGCAGTCCGCAAGGACCGCTGCATGTCCGAGTACCTACGGCCGCGGAGTCGCAATGTTGAACAACCCAGTGTGGCGCGATGGCGAGATCGTCTCCGGTGAGAACGCCTCGGTGCACATCATGTCGCCGAGCCTGCATTACGGGTGGGGGGCGTACGAGGGAATTCGATTCCACCGGGGACACCGATCCGGGAAATCGATATTCCGGGCACGAGACCATGTGGCCAGATTTCGGCGGTCCAATCGATCTCTCGGCATCGACATCCCGTTCACGGACGACGAGTTGCACGAGGGCATCATGAAGTTGGTCAGCCTCGCGGACTTCGAGTCCGGCTACATTCGGCCGATCTCCTATCTACGACCCGGCGTGATGTCGATCTTCGCCCAACTCGGGCAACCGAGTGTCGCGGTGGGATGCTGGGAGTGGACGAACTACCTGTCGGACGCCGAAGCCGGAATCACCGTTCGGACGAGCTCGTGGGTTCGAAGCAATCCAGCACAGATTCCCACCTCCGCGAAAACCACCGGCGGCTACATCAATTTGGCACTGGCCAGGTCGACCGCCGTGAGCAGCGGCGACCACGAGACGATCCTGCTCAACGATCGCGGCAGGGTGGCGGAGGCCGCGGCCGCGAATGTGTTCCTCGTGCAGGACGGAGTGCTCATCACGCCGTCCGTCGATGAGGGAATCCTGCCCGGAATAACGAGGAATTCGATAATCACCCTTGCCAGGGCGGAAGGCTATGAAGTCGTTGAACGGCCGGTGCATCTTGCCGAGCTGTCAGTAGCCGACGAGGTATTCCTGACGGGCACGGCGATGGGGGTCAACGGCGTCCGGAAGCTGGACGGCCGGACGATCTCAGCCGATCGGATCGGTCCGGTTACCACCGCGTTGGGACGCGCCTATCAGGCTGCTATTTCAGGGGAGATGTACCGCGAATTCGAGTGGACCGACACCATATGAGGTCCACGGCTATCGCAGTGATCGGTTCCGGCCCGCGCGGGATCTCACTCGTCGAGCGGCTCGTGCTGCACGTGGCAGAGACCGTGCGGGTCGATGTGTTCGACAGCCACGTCGTCGGTGCCGGACGGATCTGGAATCCTGATCAGAGCCCACTACTTCTGATGAACTCGCACGTGAGCGGCCCAACGATATTCTCTGGCCCGAGGGACGATGGCCCGGCACGGGCGGGTGCCGGTCCGTCGCTGGAGCAATGGATGGGTCGGCACTACGGTGTGTACCGCGGGTACGCGCCTCGTGCGAAGTATGGAGAATACCTGCGGGATGCGTTCGGCTCAATCGTCGCGAACGCGCCCGCCAATGTCTCCGTCGGCGGATACCGGGAAACTGTGTGGGCGGTTCGGCGTCGGCCTGGAGGGGGGTACTCGGTGGTGACCTCCTCAGGTCGTGAGCAGATATACGACGTGGTGGTGCTCGCCACCGGTCATCCGCAACCGCCTGCGCACCCAAGCACCACGACGGCGACATCGGCAACCCGCCCAACGATGGTCGCGGACTCGGCGGCGAACCTTCCGCTCGATGAAGTCGCTCCGGAGGACGTGGTCGCTATGCTGGGGATGGGGTTGTCCTTCCACGATGTCGTCGCCCTCCTCACCCAGGGACGCGGCGGGGTTTTCGTGTCCGATGACACGGGCGAACTCAGGTACCAGCCGAGCGGCGCGGAACCGACGATTGTGGGCGTTTCTCGTTCGGGACTGCCGATACCCGCGCGCGGCCGGAACCAGAAGCGGCCGGGCAGCTTCATCTTCGCACCGCGACTGTGCACCACCGAAAGGATGAGCGGGCTTCGGTCACTCGGCCAGGCCGACTTCCGCACGGACGTGGAGCCCTGGATCAGGGCGGAGATGGCCGCGACCTACTGCCATGCCGTCATCCATGCCGCGGTCGGACCGGCACAGGCGGCGACGTTCCTGGAACGCGTGTCGGCGGTGGACGCGAACGATCCGGAGCACTGGGTCTACCGCAGTGCGGAGCGGTTCACCGCGGTGTCCGAGCTGCCCGCGCTGTCGGCACTGGCGCGACCGTTCAACGGTCGCGGATTCACCTCGCAGGTGCATTGGACGCGGGATCTCACCGCCTTTCTCGAGCACGATCTCGCACATGCCAGGGGCGGCAATCTAGCCAACCCGTTGAAGGCCGCACTGGATACGTTGCGTGATATCAGGCCGTCGATCTGCGCGATCGTCGATGACGGAGGACTGACACCCCGAAGTCACGAAGAAGACTTCCTCGGACAGTTCGTCCCCTGCTATTCCTTGCTGGTGGGAGGCCCGCCGATTCGGCGTGTGGAAGAGCTTCTCGCTCTGATCCGCGCCGGAGTAGTCACAGTCGCCGGACCGGGGGCGGAGGTCGTCGACGATGGTTCGGCCGTAATCGTGCGGTCGCCTGCGGTTCCAGGCTCGTTTGTGGTGGATCGAGTGATCGACGCCCGGGTTCCGAAGTTCGATCCCGTCCAGGACGGATCTGGGCTGTACCGCCAGTTGCTTGCCGATGGCTTGGTGCGGCGATTCCGTCACGACGGGGCATCCGGCGCGGTGGAGACCGGCGCATGCGAAGTGGATCCCCGCACCAATGCGGCCATCGGAGCCGATGGGGCCGTGACGCCTGGACTGTTCATTCTAGGAATTCCGACCGAACGACAACGGTGGTTCACCCAGATCGGCGCACGCCGCGTGCGCACGAACGGCATCTTCGGGCGCGATGCCGAGCGGGTAGCGCGTGCGGTGACCACCTCCCTTACCAATCAGAGAATGGCGATCAAATGACTGAGAGGACGGTTGGCGTGGATCTTCCTTTACACGGCGATCTGGTGAGCCTGGTTCCGATGGAATCGGAACATATTCATCCCTTATGGGAAGCGACCGCCGGTGGACACGAGTCGTATCGATTCACGCTCGTACCAACGGATCTAGACGGCATGACCGCCTATGTCGACAGCGCGTTGAAAGAGCGTGACGCGGGATCGGGACTGCCCTTCGTTCTCTTGAACCGCGACGGCAGGGTGATGGGATCGACGCGGTTCCGCTGTATTGAGCGCTGGCCGGCTACTTCGGTGCGTCCATCGGTGACGGTCGCAGAGATCGGTGGTACCTGGCTATCCGTTGAGGCGCAGCGGACCGGCGTGAATGCCGAAGCCAAACTGCTGCTACTGGACTACGCCTTCGGACCCATGGACGCTTATCGCGTATCGCTCATGACCGACTATCGAAATGAGCGGAGCCGCAGAGCAATCGAGCGTATCGGGGCTACCTTCGACGGGGTCCTGCGCGGCCACATGCCTGCTTTCGACGGAGCAGTCAGGGACTCCGCCATCTACTCCATCCTGCGGAGCGAATGGCCCGAACTGCGCACATCGTTGCAGCAGCGAATCCGGAAGGTGAATCATGCTCCGAATGAGTAGTCTCGACTCCCTGATGCTTTACCGCGACAGGCGCGGGGCGCAGCGGCAGATCGCATACGTCGGGTTGTATGAGCCGCATCCGTCCAAGTCGATCGACGAGGTCGTTGAGTTGCTGGTCGATAGATTGACGGACCTCAGCGGTGAGATCCCGATTCTCACGCGGAGGCCGGTGACTCCTCGTTTCGGTGTCGGGCGTGCCTATTGGAAGGACGTGACCGATTGGAGTCCCGCAGTCGGTGTCGGACGGGGCCGGGTGCCGGATCCCGGCGGCTGGACCGAATTGTGTGACTATGTGGCCGAGCTACACACGCGGGAAATCCCGTTGACCGGGCCGTTGTGGCGGCTTGACGTAGTCACAGGCCTGGACAATATCGACGGAATTCCGTCGGGTGGATTCGCGGTCGTATTCCGTGTTCATCATGCTGCTGTAGACGGCGGGTTCGGGCTCGAGATTCTGAAGCGACTCCATGACGGTGCGCGGCCGGAGCGGGGGCTGGTGGGCTCCCCCACACCGCGCTCGGATGCGGAGCACCGACGGGCACGGGAGGATTTCCGCGCCTTGATTCAGGAGTTGCGCACGCTCGGTAGCGGACTCGCTGGGTCTCTCAAGATTCTGGCGGGCGGTGGAATATTCGGCACAACCGTCGAACGTACCGAGATGAATTCGACGGTCACCCACGAAAGAACAGTGAGGGTTTGCCACTTTCCCTATCAGGATATTCGTGCTGTGCGTCGCGCTGTCCCGGGCGCCACCGTCAATGACGTCTTCCTGGCGGTCGTCGGCGCGGGAATGGATAGGTACCGTTCCGGACGGACGAATAAGCACACCGATCTCCGGGCGCTGACAACATGCATGCCGGTCTCGATCGCCCAGGGTTGCACCGCCGACCCGCTGGATGGTCAGTCGAGTGCAAATCAGTTCGCGATTCGTTTTATCTCTCTCGGTGAGCCCGCCAGCCGACCACTCGACCGCTTAGCGAGTATCCGGGACTGGACCGCGGAAGCGAAATCCACTGTTAAATTTGGAAGCGACGACGGACACGACCTTCTTCCAGGGCCGCTGGAATGGAACTATCGGCTCAATGTCCGGGCAGCTGCCCGGGTCGGTCATGTCCTCGGTGGGCATACCGTGACAACGAATGTGCCCGGCCCGCGCGACAACATTTCCCTGGACGGATGCAAATGTATCCGGCTCTTCGGTTTCGCGCCTATATATGACGGCGTCGGGGTCGTACATACTATGTCGAGTTATGGCGATGACGTCTCGCTCACAATCCTCGCAGACCCGACGATCATCGATATCGAAGAGTACGCCAGTTCGATTCAGCGAGCCTTCTTCGATCTCGCGGATGCGACTGCTGACGTGGGCGCGGGACAGGCCGACCGCCGATGACCGCGGAACAGTGACTGCGATCGGCGCGCAGAGTATCTCCCAATCACCGAGACGGTGGCTGGGGCTTGCGGCTCTGTCGGTGAGTGTTCTGGTCGTGGGTTTCGATGCGACCATCCTCAATGTCGCGCTGACCACGTTGTCCACCGAGTTGGACGCTTCGACCAGTCAATTGCAATGGATCATCGATGCATACCTACTGGTCTTCGCGGCCATGCTCCTACCGGCGGGTCTGGTTGGTGACCGTTTCGGGCGCACACGAACCCTGGTGGCCGGCCTGCTGATTTTCGGCGTGGCCTCGCTCGTCGGCGCCTGGTCGGAGACGTCGACGGAGGTTATCGCGGCCCGTGCCCTCATGGGTGTCGGTGCGGCGATGATCCTACCCGCGACCATGTCCTTGATTCCGACGTTGTTCGCCCGGGAGGAACGAACGCGAGCCATCGGAATCTGGTCGGCGGTCTTCGCAGCCGGAATACCGTTAGGTCCCATCCTCGGCGGATGGCTATTGCGGCACTTCTGGTGGGGCTCGGTGTTCATGGTGAACCTGCCCGTTCTGATCATCGCGGTGGTCGCATCGATGGTGTTCCTTCCGGAGTCTCGCGACGAATCGGTGCCCCGGATCGACTTCCTCGGAGTTACCCTGGTCGTGGTCGGCTTGTCCGCGCTGGCGTACGGGATCATCGAAGCGCCCACCGAAGGTTGGGCTGCTGCGAATGTCATTGTCGCCCTGGTCGCCGGGGTTGTGCTGCTGGGCGCCTTCGTCGTCTGGCAGCACCGGGCGAGAAGTCCGATGATCGATGTCGCACTGCTGCGTTGCCGTTCGTTCATGGTGGCGATCGTTGTAACAACGCTCGCTAGCGCCGTCATGTACGGCGTCCTGTTCCTCGTGCCGCAGTATTTGGAATCGGGCATGGGCAACGATGCCTTCGGCACCGGTGTTCGTATCTGGCCCTTGGCATTCGGTGTCCTGTGCGCGGCGGCGGTGACCGAACGGCTCGCTCTCCGCCTCGGGTACGCGAAGGTGATCGCCGCCGGGATGGCGATCCTTGCCGCGGGCTGCGCGATCGGGGCGATGACCTCGGTAACTGACCGGTATTGGTACGTAGCGGCTTGGCTTGCCGTTGTCGGGTTGGGACTTGGCTTGTCCCTGATTCCCGGACTGGACGTCGCGCTCAAGGAGCTATCCGACGACGAGGCCGGGCGGGGAAGCGGATTGGTCATGGCCTTCCGGCAGATAGGCGCGGCGCTCGGCGTCGCCGTGCTGGGCAGCGTGATGTCCACCCAATATCGACGTCATCTTGTGGTCGAAGCCTTGCCGCAGGATGAGGCCGATACGGCGCAGCGGTCGTTTGAGGGAGCGGCGGTTGTTGCGCAACGGATGACGGAGTTGGGGTTGGACGGTGAGCACCTGCTCGGCAGCGCATTGCACGCGTATCTGCGTGGCATGTCGCACGCATTGGTGGTGTGCGGAGTCATCGCCATTCTCGGATCAGTGACCAGTCTGATCTTCCTGACGAGCAGTTCGGGGGCCGACGGCGATCCGATTGCCACCGATTAGTCCCCACCATGTCTCACAAGAATCGAGGAACCGCCATGCGCGCGACCATCATTCACGCTCCTGGCGATATTCGGGTGGAGACCGTGCCCGACCCGACCATCGTCGCCTCGACCGATGCGATCATCCGGACTGTCGCCACCTGCGTGTGTGGTTCCGACCTCTGGGATTATCGCGGGGTCAATCCGGTCGTCTCACCGCATCCGATCGGTCACGAATATGTCGGTGTGGTAGAGGAAGTCGGGCGCGACGTCAGCTCGGTCACGCCGGGAGAGTTCGTCATCGGCTCCTTCTATGCGACCGACAACACCTGCCAGCACTGCCGTAGCGGCTATCAGTCAGCTTGCGTGCACCGTGAATTTCTAAACGGTTGCCAAGCCGACTACATTCGCATCCCTTTCGCGGACGGCACCCTGGTCTCCACCTCTGACCTGCCCGACGACACTCTAATCCCCGACCTGCTGGCGCTGTCGGACGTGATGGGTACCGGCTGGTACGCGGCGGTAGCCGCTGACGTCAGACCGGGCTCCACAGTGGTAGTGGTGGGCGACGGCGCGGTCGGTCTGTCCGGGGTGCTCGCAGCTCATGAACTCGGCGCGGAGCGGATCATCGCGATGAGCCGCCACGACACTCGGCAGCAGTTGGCAATCGAGTTCGGCGCCACCGATATCGTGACTGAACGTGGCGGCGATGGCATCGCGGCTGCCATAGAACTGACCGGCGGCATCGGGGCCGACTGCGTACTCGAATGCGTCGGAACGCAGGAGGCGATGCGGCAGGCCCTACAGTCCACCCGGCCGGGTGGCAACGTCGGGTTCGTTGGCATCCCGCACGACGTTACGATCTCAGGCGAGGAACTGTTCTTCTCACATGTCGGGCTGCGCGGTGGACCCGCCCCGGTACGCCGCTTTCTGCCTGACCTCATCGATCGAGTTCTTACTGGCCGAATTGAACCGGGCAAGGTTTTCGACCTCGAGTTGCCGTTCGACCTAGTCGCTGACGGGTACAAGGCGATGGACGAACGCCGCGCCATCAAAGCCCTCCTGCGGCCCTAGTAGGACTTTGTTAGGTCGGGAAGGTGTGGTGGCAGGTCGGGCAGGTACCGATCCAATAGGCCAGTGCGCGTTGGAGTTCGCGCACGATGCCGTAGAGGGTCAGTCCCGCCCGGTCGCTTTTGGGTCGGTCAGTCGCAGTGACGTCAGGAACAGGTGCGCGGCGGTGACGAGGGTGACGTGATGGTGCCAGCCGAGCCAGGAACGCCCTTCGAAATGATCGAGTCCGAGACCGGTTTTCAGTTCCCGGTAGTCGTGTTCGATGCGCCAACGGATCTTGGCCAGGCGCACCAACTCCGACAGCGGGGTGTCATCAGGCAGGGTGGCGAGCCAGAAGTCGGTAGGGGCGGCCGTTCCGATCGGCCATTCGGCGAGCAGCCAGGCCTGCGGCAGCACACCGTCCTCATCGCGGGGAATCGTGCGGTTGGCCGGGCGTATGCGCAGCGCCACGAAGCGTGAGCGCATCGCCGCGGCCGGATTGGCCGGGCCGGTCTTGGTGCCGCAGCGCCAGTTGATCTCGGTCAGTGCTTCGACGCCTGCCCCCAAGACGAGATCTTTGCAGGTCACCGCCGCCGGGTAGCGCCGGGTCGGCGGCCGCCCGCGCCCGGAATACGCGGCGGCGACCGGCACCGCATCACCCGGGTGGGCGAGGGTCGCGCCCTTGACCGCCACGACGTAGACCAGGTCGCGGTCGGTCAGACCCTGACGGAAGGTGGCCGAGTCACCGTAGCCGGCGTCGGCGACGATCACCGGCGGGGTCCGGCCCCACGAGATCAGCTCGTCGAGCATCTCGAGAGCCATGACCGCCTTGGAGCGGTACCGCTCCTCGTCCGGGATCGCATTGCGTCGCCGGCGAGCGGTGATCACCGCGGCCGTCTCCGGATCGTCGCACCGCTGATCGTCCCAGCTCTCGGGCAGATACAGCCGCCAATCCAACGGCGCGGACGCGGAATCGGTGGCGGCGTGCACACTGACCGCGACCTGGCAGTTCCCGACCTTGCCCAAGGTGCCCGAATACTGCCGGGCCACGCATGGGGAGGCGTCGCCGTCCTTGGCGAATCCGGTGTCGTCGATCACCCACGCATCCGGGACGATCAGATCACACGCCCTGCGGGACAGCGTTTTCCGGACCGGTACCGGATCCCATGGTGAGGTGGTGACGAACTGCTGCAGGCGTTGGTGATCGATCCCGAGCCGGTCGGCCATCGGTTGCATCGACTTGCGGCGCCCGTCGAGCATCAATCCCCGCGCATATACCCCTGCCGTTGCTCGCTGGTCCTTGCGTTTGAGCGAGGAGAACACCTCGTCGACGAACACGTCGAGACGTTCACCGACATCGATCAGGGCTGCGGCATCCACCCGGTCATCGTCTCGGACATCCCGCCGAAACTCGAGGCCCCGCAACAAGAAGTGGTGAACCTAACAAAGTACTACTAGGGCGTGTCTCCCAATGATTTAGGGTGTTGTGCTGCATCATCTTTGCTGTGACGGATGTGGTGAACGATCGGTTCCAGGTGTTGACGGACAAGCAGTGGGAGCTGCTCGAACTGGGTAAGTCCCGGGGAGTGGTGGGAATCGGCTGAGGGCATCCAGGCAGGTCCACGGCGTGTCGATCCCTCACCGAGGGTGGACCATCGCGTAGTGATCAACGAGTTACCTCGCACAGTGACTCACAGAAAGCAGCTACGCGATGACCCACGATCATTCTGCACTGCTCGCCCAGCTCGACGCGCTCAAGGGCGCCGACACCGCCAGCGTGTTCGCCGAACTGATCCGCACCGGCCTGCAGGCCCTGATCGAAGCCGAAGCCACCGACAAACTCGGCGCCGGCCGCTACGAACGCACCGAGCAGCGCACCACCCATCGCAACGGGCATCGCACGAAGACGGTGTCGACCACCAGCGGTGATGTCGAGGTGAAGATTCCCAAGCTGCGGTCCGGGTCATTCTTCCCCTCCTTGCTCGAACGGCGTCGGCGGATCGACAAGGCGCTGTATGCGGTGGTGATGGAAGCGTATGTGCACGGCGTCTCCACCCGCAGCGTCGATGACCTGGTCGGTGCGTTGGGGGTCGAATCCGGGATCTCGAAGTCGGAGGTCTCACGGATCTGCGCCGGCCTCGATACCGAGATCGCCCGGTTCCGGGAGCGGACGCTGACGCACACGAGCTTTCCGTACGTGTTCCTCGACGCCACCTTCTGCAAGGTCCGCATCGGTGCGCACGTGGTCTCCCAAGCACTGGTGGTCGCGACCGGGGTGTCGATCGACGGGAGCCGCGAGGTGCTCGGCACCGCCGTCGGCGACAGCGAATCCTACGAGTTCTGGAGGGAGTTCCTCATCGGTTTGCGGGGCCGGGGGCTATCCGGGGTGCATCTGGTGATCTCCGATGCACACAGCGGGTTGAAAGCAGCTATCGCGCAGCAGTTCGCGGGTTCGGCGTGGCAGCGGTGCCGGGTGCATTTCATGCGCAACATCCGGGCTACGGTCGGGGCGAAGCATGTGCCGCCGGTGATGGCGGCGGTCAAGACGATCTTCGCGCATACCGACCCCGTCGAGGTCGCTGCGCAGTGGGATCAGGTCACCGACACGTTCGCCGGGTCGTTTCCGAAGGTCGCGGCGTTGATGGAGTCGGCGAAGTATGATGTGTTGGCGTTCACCGCGTTTCCGAAGGCGCATTGGCAGAAGGTGTGGTCGAATAATCCGATATCGGTTAACCGGCCCTCCCACGACACGATCACGGTTGCAGCGTGAGGTCCTGAGCCGACGACCGGTTGAGGCGCATGCTGGCGGTGTCGGCTCCGATCGAAAGGCGGCGGACAATGACCGTTCGGGTGCGCATCAGCAGCAACGGGCATGTGATCGACGGCCAATGGGAAGGATGCGCAGCAGCAAACGCGTTCCTGACGCATCTGGCCGGACGCGGATTCAGTTCGGCAACGGTGCGGGCATATGCGTTCGACGTGCTCAATCTGGCCCGATTCCTGCTCGATCGCGACCTCACGGTGGCTGCGGTGACGCCGGTGACGGTGTTCGAGTGGGTCGACTGGCAGAACGTGCACCGCAAACCCCGCCCAGGCATGGCGACACGAGGTGATCGGGGCACTGCGGCATCGACGATCAACCGACGAGTCGCGGCGATACGCGCATTGTTCGAATACCTGGTGATGACCGGGATACGCACCGAAAATCCGGTGCCCTCACCGCGGCGCGGACAGGGACTGCGACCACCAGCGCGAGGACTGCTCGGACACCTCGGGCCGGGCCGACCCCGAGCCGGAGGCAGGCTGGTACGCCAACCGCGGCTACTGCCCGAGTCCCTCGACGCCGACGCGATCGAGCAGTTTGCGGCGTCGCTGCGCACCCATCGGGATCGAGCGATGTTGTGGGCGATGCTGTTCGGCGGGCTGCGCAACGCCGAGGTGCGATCCCTGCGGTTGGCAGACGTCGATTTCGGCCAGCGACGACTCCGGGTGCTCGGCAAAGGCTGCAAGGAACGGGTGGTGCCGGTCGATGCGGTGTTCTTCACCGAACTGTCGGCCTATCTGCGCCTCGAACGGCCACCGGGGTTGGCGACCGAGGAGTGTTTCGTGGTGCTGCGCGGCCCCACCGCGGGGGCGCCGGTGACCGAGGCGGGACTGCGGTCGCTGTTCCGGCGGCACCGGGACCTCTCCGGTGCGACGAGGGTGCGTCCGCACCGATTGCGCCACACCTACGGCACCGAACTCGCTGCCGCCGGAATCGATCTGATGGTGCTGCGAGAATTGATGGGGCATGTGTCTCCGGACACCACTGCCGAATATGTGCATTTGTCGGTCGAGCAGCTCGCCGCCGAATACGGCGCGGCCCGCGCCAGTCTCGCCGGAACACGACAATGAGCACCGCGGTGGTTGCGACGGTCGTCCTGCCGGCCGGACCGGGTGCGGTGCTCACCGACTACCTCGAGCACGTCGCCAGCCTCGGGCTCAGCGACAGGTCGGTGCGCGCTCGCACCCTCATCGCGACCACCTTCCTCACCACGCATCCGGACTTGCGGGACTGGATGACCCGACCCGCTGCCGACCGGCTGGCCGAACTACGCCGCACCGGGGCCTGGCCACTGCTGTGTCACCTCATCGGACGCGGCAACCTGCGGCTCGACCTCGAACTCGCGGCCGTCAAGAACCTCACCGGACTCGGCCGGGCCGTCGAGGACCGCGACCCGGACGGGTTCGCCGCGGTCCGGGCCGCCGGCCTGGTTTTGGGGTGGACACCGCAATGGGTCGAGACCGTCCTCGGCGAGTGCCTGGCGGTGCTGCTCGCCTGGCACGGCGGTTCCGTCAGCGGTGTGAGCGCCGAGACCGTCGGCGAGTTCGACGCCGCATTGGCTGCCACACAGTCAATCCCGGATACATCGAAACGCGCCTACCGCAACCGTATCGCGGGACTGCGACAAATGCTGTTTCAGGCCCGCATCGTCGACACCCCACCACGGCGCCGACCGTGGGCCCGCACCTACGCCCAACGCTTCGCCGACGCCCCGATGGCCGATCCGATCCGCGAGGCCCTGTTGCGTTACGTCACCGTCCGGGCATCGGTGCTCCGCCCGAAATCGGCCGAATCGCTGATCAACGACCTGCTGCCGTTCGCGGACTACCTCACCACCAACCATCCCGAGGTCACCTCCCTCGAGGATCTCGACCGCAGTCACATCGAGGGCTTCCTCGTCTGGAATCGCACCCGCACCTGGCGTGGGCAACGCGCCGCTGCCGGGGCCGGGCGCATCATCTCCAAGGCCGTGATCCAATCGACGGTACTGAGCGTGCGCAACCTGCTCGAGGACATCACCGAATGGGGCTGGGAGCAGGCCCCACCGCGCCGTCTGGTCTTCGCCGCCGACGTCCCGAAACTCGACCAACCGCTTCCGCGGGCATTGCCGCCCGACATCGATGCTGCGGTGATGAATGCGGTTTCCCAGCTGGATGATTCGTTCGCTCGTATCGGGTTGACGGTGCTGCGCGGAGCCGGTCTGCGGGTCGGGGAGCTACTGGATCTCGAGCTCGGCAGCGTCATCGATTACGGCCCGGCCGGGACCTGGCTCAAGGTTCCGTTGGGCAAGCTCGCCACCGAACGCATGGTCCCGCTCTCGGCGACCACTATCGCCGCGTTGGACGAGTGGACCGGCGGGCGTGGTATCTGTCGGCCATTGCCGCATCCCCGCACCGGAGAGTTGACCGATTTCCTGTTCGTCGCACACGGCCGCCGTCTCAGCCAGACCCGGCTGCGCAACGGTCTGCTCGCTGCCGTCGAGGCTTGCGGACTGCGTGGGGCCGGGGGTGCGCCGTTGGTGGTGACCCCGCATCAGCTGCGGCATACTTGGGCCACCGAACTCGCCAACGCCGGGATGAGCCTGCAGGCGTTGATGGCGTTGCTCGGGCATGTCACTCCGCAGATGACTTTGCGTTACGCCACTTTGGCTTCACCGACGTTGCGGGATGCCTATGACCAGGCGATGGGCAAGATGCGGCGGCGGTTCACGCTCACTCCGGTCGGCAAACCGATCGTCCCCGACGCGGTGAGTTGGCTCGGCAGTGAGATGCTCAAAACGCGTGTTGCCCACGGTTACTGTTCCCGTCACGAGAGCGCGGGTGCGTGTCCCTATGCCAACATCTGCGAGACCTGCGACAACTTCGTCACCGGACCTGAGTTCCGCGGCGCGCTCGAGGCGCAACGCACCGACATCCAGGCTCTCGAGGTCGATGCTCGTGACCGTGGATGGCCCGATGAAGCTGCCCGGCATCATCGTGTCGCTGAGGCGTTGACCGACCACTTGCAGCGTCTCGATCGCTGATTCGATGTGAGATCAGGGTTGATCTCATCCCTGAGGGCCGGATAAAGGAGCGCCTCAATAAGGAGATCCGCCGCCGGACCGACGTGGTGGGGATCTTCCCGGACCGCACCGCTCTGATCCGACTCGTCGGGGCGGTGCTGGCCGAGCAGCACGACGAGTGGATCGAAGGCCGCCGCTACCTCGGCCTCGACGTACTCGCCCGCTCCCGCACCGGCAAGCCCGCCGACAGTGTCACCGAGGGCACCGAGGAGGTGACACCGGCCTTGACCGCCTGATCCACCGACGAGGAATCACGCGACGACGTCGTACACCACCTCACGGGACTTGACCGTCCCTTCCGAGTTCTGGAGTCCATCTGCAGCACAAGATGTATCGGTCGTCGTCCGACATTGCATCGGAGGATGCACGCGAGGAACTCTGCGCCGCCGCGCAGAAGGTGTTCGGCTGGGACACGCTGCGTCCCGAACAACTGGACGCGATGGTTCCGCTGCTGGGCGGACGCGACGTCCTCGCCGTGATGGCCACCGGCTCCGGGAAGTCCGCGATCTATCAGGTGCCCTCGCTGCTGCTACCGGGGGTGACGGTCGTCGTCTCGCCCTTGATCGCGCTCCAGAACGATCAGATCGCCGGTCTGGACCACTCGGAGGCACCCGAGGCGGTCGCGATCAATTCGCGCCAGCGCGAGTCGGAGAACGAGGCGAACTGGCGGGCCGTGCTCGAACACGATGCCGACTACGTCTTCCTCGCCCCCGAGCAGCTCGCCAAGGACGAGGTCCTGGAGCGTCTGAGAAGCGTGGAGGTCTCGCTCATCGTCGTCGACGAAGCGCACTGTGTCGCCATGTGGGGCCATGACTTCAGGCCGGAATATCTACGCCTGGGAGACGTGGCCGAGGCCCTGGGCCGGCCACCCGTCGTCGCGCTCACCGCCACCGCCTCACCCCCGGTCCGCGAGGACATCGTCGAGGCGTTGCGCATGCGGGATCCGCTCGTCGTCGCCGGTGGTTTCGACCGCCCGAATCTCGACATCGAGGTGCGCAGGCACACTGACGACGGCGAGAAGCGACGCGCCGTCGTCGAGGCCGTGGCGTCCCTGCCCGGTCCCGGCATTCTGTACGCCGCGACCCGCAAGGACACCGAGCGATACGCCGAGGCCCTGCGTGAACGCGGGATCGACGCGTGCCCGTATCACGCCGGGATGCGCGCGGCCGAGCGCGGGGACGTTCACCTCGGATTCCTCGACGGTCGCTGCGATGTCGTGGTGGCGACCTCCGCCTTCGGTATGGGCATCGACAAGCCGGACGTGCGTTTCGTCGTGCACGCCTCGATACCGGACTCGGTCGATTCCTACTACCAGCAGATCGGGCGCGCCGGACGCGACGGGGAGCCGGCCACCGTCCTGATGTTCTACCGTCCCGAGGATTTGTCGCTCGCGACCTTCTTCACCACCCACAACCCCGACGAGGAGCTGATCGGCCGGGTGTTCTCGGCGGTCCGCTCCGCGTCGCCGATGAGGCTCGGACGGCTGCGTACCGAGCTCGACGTGCGGGGGCGGAGACTGGCCAACGCGGTGAACCTGCTCGAACGGTGCGGAGCGCTCGTCTCCGGCCGGCGTGGACTCTCCGCCGCCGACATCCCCCGACGGAAGGCGGTCGAGCACGCACGCGAGACGGCCGCGTCGGGCGAACGACTGGACCGATCGCGGGTCGAGATGATGCGGGGCTACGCCGAGACTCGCGGTTGCCGCCGCCGGTTCCTGCTCGGGTACTTCGGCGAGACGCTGTCCGACCCCTGCGGCCGGTGCGACACCTGCCGGGACGGCGCGTCCGACGAGGTTGCGACGGTATCCGTGTTTCGGGGCGCCGATACTGCCCCGGCGTACTGCGAGACGTCCGTGTTCGCCCCGAACACGCATGTCGTGCATGCCGAGTGGGGACCGGGAGTGGTGATGACCTGCGAGCACGATCGCGTCACCGTCCTGTTCGACAGCGAGGGTTATCGGACACTGTCGCTCGATGCAGTCGCCGAGTCGGGGGTGCTGAAGGTCGACGACCCCGCACCGGCAGAGCCCGTACCTGCCCATGCCGAAGAACCCGTGGCGTGAGGGGCCACGGGTTCTCCGGATCCCGTCATCACGACGGGTGGGTACGGATCAGGGGCGAACCGTGCCGGGGGTGGTCCGCGTGCGTGTCAGGAGCACACCGAGCGCGATCATGCCCACGCCCAGGACGAAGTGCAGCCAGTCGTCCGCGGAGTTCACCGGCACGAAGTTGGCGCCGCTGTCCTTGTCGATGATCAGGCCGTAGATCCAGAGCACCAGGTAGATCCCACCGCCGATGATCAGGAAACTGCGGGCGGTTGCCACGGCCCGGGCCGCAGCGAGCCCCAGGACACCGAACAACAGGTGCACGATGTTGTGCAGGATGGAGACCTGGAAGATCCCCAGGAGCATGGCTTCGGAATGATGGCCTGCGCCCGAGAGTTGATCGTAGTCCGACGTGACCCCCGGGATGAAGCCGAGGATGCCCACCAGGAGGAAGACAGCGCCCACCACGAGCGCCGCAGTCTGCACCGGTGTTGCCGTCATCGAGCCACGGCCGGGGCTTGGGGTTCGAGATGTCATGTTCCGCGTCCTCTCACCGAACGTCCGTTCGGGTCGAGTGGTCCGAATTACATTCCCCGGTTAGCCGTGACCGAACGAACCCAAACGTCGGTTTCCGTGTTCGAGGACGGAGGTCGAGAACGGCGGCCGAGGGCGGGTGCGGCACTCCACCCTCTGGCCGGACGGACACGACCGTGTCCGGACACGACGAAGGCCCGCGGGATCAACCCGCGGGCCTTCGAGTCTGCGAGGCTCAGGCCTGGCTGCTGCCGAACGCATCGCCGGCCGCATCAGCAGAACCGGTGAAGAAGTTCAGCACGTCGAACAGGTCGGACAGGTTACCGAAGAGGTCGACAAGGAACTCGAGTGCAGGCACGGGCTTCTCCCATCAATGGAACGACATCGAAGTTGTGACGACTCGCGTCGACACGCGATCCAATTGTTACCTGCATTCGACAGCTGCGCAGCGCGAAGAATTGTAATCCGGAACACAAATCGGCCCTAGCAGGGGAAATATGGAGAGTTCGGTGAAAATCGGCCCGATATGTCGTATTATTCGGGGAGTTTCCAGGCCGGACAATACGGCCTATTCGGGGAAGATTCCCATATTACAAGATCGCCTTGTGACCATATCTCCACCCCGCGGGGGGAACTTCCGCCGGTGCCCGTTCGTCCTATCCTGTGAGTACACCTGCCCGCCCGACCCCGAGGGAGTCATGAAACGCCCCAAGCGAAAACCTCGAAGACCCGTCCCGCCCAGATATGACGCTCTGCTCGTCACCCGAGCCCGGTCCCCGAAGTGCTGACCGCCCTCGGAATCGCGGCCGGCATTCTTGTTGTTCTCGCCATCACTGCACTGACCGGCTACTTCGTCGCGCAGGAATTCGCGTACATGGCCGTCGACCGCTCCCGCCTGAAGGCCCGCGCCGAAGGCGGTGACTCGGCTGCAGCCCGCGCACTGGCGGTCACCCGCCGCACCTCCTTCATGCTCTCGGGCGCTCAGCTCGGCATCACCGTCACCGGCCTGCTCGTCGGCTACGTCGCGGAACCGCTGATCGGTAGCGGTCTCGGCGAACTGCTCGGCGGGGTGGGTATCCCCACCGCGGTGGGTGTCGCCGTCGGCACCGTGCTGGCCGTGCTCTTCTCGACGGTGGTCCAGATGGTCTTCGGTGAACTGGTACCGAAGAACCTCGCCATTGCCCGTCCCGAACCGGTCGCACGCCGCCTCGCCCTGTCGACGAGCGCCTATCTCGCCGTCTTCGGATGGCTGATCAAACTCTTCGACGCGTCGTCGAATCTCCTGCTGCGCGCATTGCGCATCGAGCCGGTGCACGACGTCGAGCACTCCGCGACACCGCGCGACCTCGAACACATCGTGGCCGCGTCGCGCGAGACCGGCGAACTTCCGCCGGAATTGTCCACCCTCCTCGACCGGATCCTCGAGTTCCCGACCCGGACCGCCGAACACGCGATGATCCCGCGGTCGCGGGTCGACGTCGTCGAACTGGACGAGCCGGTCGCCACCATCCTCGACAAGATGAGCGAGGGGCACACCCGATACCCCGTGGTGGGCACCTCGTCCGACGATCTGCGCGGTGTCGTGCACCTGCACGACCTCCTCGGCCTCGACACCCCGACGGGCACGGCCGCGGGGGTCTGCCGCCCCCCCGTGATCGTGCCGGCCACGCTGGCACTGCCGGAGGTTCTCACCGAACTGGCCCGGGCCGAGGACGAGATGGCACTGGTGATCGACGAGTACGGCGGGTTCGCCGGCGTCGTCACCCTCGAGGACATCGCGGAGGAACTGGTCGGCGAGATCGCCGACGAGCACGATTCTGCGATGGCCGCCGAGGTCATCCGCCCCGAGGGCGACGGCTGGATCGTCCGCGGCGACGCACACATCGACGAGGTGGCCCGCACCCTCGACCACGAACTGCCCGAGGGCGACTACGAGACGCTCGCCGGCTTGGTCATCACCGAGTTCGGTGGCCTCCCCGAGGTGGGTGACACCGTCCGGATCACACTGGATCCGGATCCCGCCGAACTGCTGAACGGGGACGGCCCGATCCACAGGACCCTGGTGGCCGAGGTACGCGACATCGACAAGCACGTGCCGTCGTCCGTGCGCGTGACCGTTCTGACGGACGAGGTGACCGGCAATGAGTAATCCTGTGGTCGTCGCGGTGGTGACGATCGGCCTGATCGCCGCCAGCGCGTTCTTCGTCGCGGTCGAGTTCGCGCTCATCGCGGCGCGACGACACCGACTCGAGGACGCAGCGACGTCGAGCCGCTCGGCGCGGGCCGCTCTGCGCAGCGCGTCCGAACTGTCGGTGCTCCTCGCGGGATCCCAGCTCGGTATCACGGTGTGCACGCTCGCACTCGGTGCGACGACGAAACCCGCAGTGCACCACTGGCTCACGCCGTTGTTCGAGAACTGGGGCGCGCCGCTGTGGCTCGCGGACGTGGCCGGCTTCGTCCTTGCGCTGATCATCGTGACGTTCCTGCACCTCGTCGTCGGCGAGATGGCACCGAAGTCGTGGGCGATCGCCCACCCGGAGAAGTCCGCCACGATGCTGGCGCTGCCGATGCGCGCGTTCATGTGGGTGACCCGGCCGTTGATCGTCCGGTTGAATCATATGGCGAACTGGTGTCTGCGAAAGGTCGGTGTGGACCCGGTGGATCAGGTCGCCGAAGGTCAGGATCCCGATGCGCTGCGGCACCTGGTCGAGCACTCGGCCACCGTCGGCACGCTCGACGAGCGCTATCACGGGCACCTGAGCAGCGCGCTGGAGCTCGAGACGCTCACGCTCGGCGAGATCGTCACGCCGCAGGCCGAGCCGAGCAGCGTGAAGCCGACCTCGACGGCCGTCGAGATCCGTGAGACGGCCCATCGCACCGGGCACCTCCGGTTGCTCGTGCGCGACAACGGCCACGTGGACGGTGTCGTGCACGTGCGCGACAGTCTCCAGGCCGCACCCGGAACCACGGCGACCGAACTGATGCGCCCCGCGCTGACGATCGACGCCGCGACGCCGGTCTACGAGGCGCTGACGACGATGCGGGAGACCAGGAACCATCTGGTCACCGTCACCGAGAACGGACGGATCGTCGGATTGATCACCCTCTCGGACGTCCTGGCCCGGCTGCTGCCGATGAGCGGCGCCACGAGCTGACGTACCGACGTCAGGCCCGTCCCGGATCTCCGGGACGGGCCTGACGTCGTTTCCTGCCCCGGCCGGGACCGTTCAGGAGTGTCCGAGTGCGGCGTGCATCTCCCAGACGATGATCTCGGCGCCGGTGGCTGTGGTGAGCTGTCGGCCGCCACCTCCGGCGATCCGCGCCGCGTCTCCTTGGGCGAGAGGTCCGGCTCCCTCGAGTGCGGCTTCGCCCCGGGCGACGAAGAGGTGCACGAAGGGTGCGTCCGGCAGCGTCACGGGGCGATCCGGCCGCATCCGCGCGACGTGCATGGCGGCATATCTGTTGCGGATGCGGATGGCGGAATGGTCGGCGTAGGCGTCCATTCCGGATGCGACCGGCACGAGTCCGCCGGAGAGCAGTTCGTCGTCGATCTCGAGTTGTTCGTAGCCCGGCTCGATCCCGGCTTCGTCCGGCAGCACCCACATCTGCACGAACCGCACCGGTTCGTCGTGCTCGGCGGCATACGACGCAGTGGCACCGGGATGACGCCACGAGTCGTTCTTCTCGGAGTGGAGGATCCCCGAGCCCGCGCTCATGCGCTGCGCGAGACCCGGGTAGATCACCCCGGAATGCCCCGTCGAGTCCTGATGCACGAGCGATCCGCGGAGCACCCAGGTGACGATCTCCATGTCGCGGTGCGGGTGAGTGTCGAAACCGCTTCCCGGACGGACGATGTCGTCGTTGTTGACCATCAGCATCCCGAAATGCGTGTTGTCGGGATCGTAGTGGTGGCCGAACGAGAAGGAGTGCCTCGAATCGAGCCAGTCGATCTTCGTGTGGAGGCGGTCGTCCGCGCGGCGGACGTCGAGAATCGGTGCGGTGCTCATGCGGGGTCCTGTGTCGGGCAGTTCGGATCTGCGGTGGGCGGATTGCGGCGGGGGCGGATACGCGCCTGGGGCAGGGGCGGCGCCGGGAGACGCTCGACCCTCCCGGTGTAGCCGGAGACGCGGCCGAACCGATCGCACCCGCGTTCCCAGGCGTCCCGGTAGGCGACGATCTCGTCGTGGTCGCGGCCGACGAAGTTCCACCACATCACGATCTCCTCGCCGAGGGGTGTTCCGCCGAGGAGGACGATACGTGCGGGTTCGTCGGTGGTGTTGGTCAGTTCGAGGGCCGGCACACCGGTTCCGGTGTAGCCGAGGGCGGCTCGCGTGAGCACGGTGCCGAACAGCGCGACCGTACCGGTGTCGACGAGCACCCCGTGCTCGAACGACGGGTCGACGTCGAGGGTGATGCTCGCCGCGGGGTCCAGGACGATCTCTGCGCCGAGCAGCGGGGTGTACGTCGTCACGGGCGACTCCTCGCCGGCGAGCGAACCGAGGAAGACCTTGACCTCTGCACCGGGCACCCGAACGACCGGCGGCACGTGGTGCTGGAAGTCGCGGGGCGCATCGCGATGTGCGTCGGGCAGGGCCACCCACAACTGCACGCCGTGCAGTGTCGTGGCCGCGGAGGTGGAGACCTCGGAGTGACAGATTCCGTGGCCTCCGGTCATGAGGTTCAACTCCCCCGGCCGGACCATCGCGTGCACGCCGTGACTGTCGCGGTGTTCGATCTCGCCGGTGAACAGCCACGACACCGTCTGCAGACCGGTGTGGGGGTGCGGTGCGACGTCCATGCCGCCGGTGCGGGAGACGTCGTCGGGGCCGTAATGGTCGACGAAGCACCACGCGCCGATCAGCGAACGCTGCCGTTGCGGAAGCGTACGGCGCACGGGCATGGCCCGGGGGCCACCGAGCGGGACCTCACGCGAGGTGATGATCTCCACGCGGGGGCGGAGCGGGTCGCGGATGGGGAGGTCCTCCGTCCGGCAGCGGATCTCCTCGGGACGGGTGTCGGTGTTGCTCATGCCGCTCGACTCCTCTCGGTGGTCCGTCGGTCGACCCTATCCATTGTGTCACATTTGATTGCGCAGTCAACTAACACGGGTACACTGGGGATCATGGGAGACGCGAAGTGGCTCAGCGACGACGAACAGCGCCTGTGGCGCGCCTATCTGGATGCGACGCGCCTGCTGTTCCAGAATCTCGACAAGCAACTACTGCGGGACTCCGACATCTCCTTCACCGACTTCGAGATCCTGGTACTGCTGTCCGAGGCACCCGACCGCCGGATGCGCATGCGCGACCTCGCGGACGCGAGCACCACGACCCGCAGCGGCATCACCCGCGCCGTCTCCCGCATGGAGAACGCGGGGTGGGTGCGGCGCGTGGAGTGCGAATCCGACCGACGCGGCGCGTGGGCCGAACTCACGGACGTCGGCTACGCGAGACTCGCCGAGGCGGGTCCCGGCCACGTCGGGGCGGTCCGCGAGAACATGTTCGACCTGCTCTCCCCCGCCGACATCGCCCCCATGACCGAGGTCTTCGCCCGCATGCGCGATCGCATGATCGACGGCAGACGGTAGGCCTCCGCCCCGAAGCGAACTCCGCCCGCACCTCCGGAGCGGGACGTCGATCGGATCACGGATATGTTGACCGAGTCACAGCCACGACCTCCGAAGGCGGTACCTCCCATGCGGCACGACCCGCGACGCACCTCGCTCGACCTGTATCCGTTGCAGCGCACGATCACGCCCCTGTTCGGCGACACCGACGCGCTCGGACACATCAACAACGTCTCGATCGCCCGCTACTTCGAGCAGGCCCGCGTCCTCGTCATGGAAGCCGTGTCGTCGACCTTGGGCGATACCTACCCCTTCGAGCGTGCGGTACTCGCGAAGATCGAGATCAACTTCCTGGCCGAGGTGTTCTATCCGCACGACATCGTCATCGCCACCGGTGTCCACCGCATCGGGACATCGTCGGTGCTGATCGGCTCGGCCCTGTTCCAGCACGGCCGGTGCGTCGCGCTCGCCGACTCGGTGGACGTCGGCACCGCCGCCGAAGGCGGCTCGCAACCGATCTCCGAAGCATCGCGCGTGGCGTTCGAGAAGGTCCGGCTCGCATACGACGACTGACGCGCCGCCCACGAACTGTCTCAGAACAGGGTGAGCGCCGCCTCGGGTTCGGGGACGCGTTCGTCGGCGCGCAGCGCACCCCTCTCCTCACGCCGAGCGGACGCCCGGACCCCGAGGCGGTGACGTTCGAGCAGGGGCGCGACCCGCTCGTCCAACCACTGCGAGTACTCCGGAGCAACGTACGCGCCCCGTCCGTAGAGGCGGCGATAGCGTCTCATGAGGGCAGGATGCTCCTGCGCGAGCCACGACAGGAACCACCCGCGGGTCGAGCCGCGCAGGTGCAGCGGTATTACGGTGACCCCCGACGCGCCGGCGGCGGCGAGGGAGCCGAACAGCGTGTCGAGGTGCTGTCGCGAGTCGGTGAGGAAGGGCAGCACCGGAGCGACCATGACGTGGCACGACAATCCGGCGTCGACGACCGCCTTCACGAGATCGAGACGGGCCTTCGGTGACGGCGTGCCCGGTTCGATGTGCGCGGCCAGTTCGGGATCGCCGATCGGGAGCGACACCGCGACCGACACATCGACCCGACCGGCCGCCAGCGACAGGAGCGGAAGATCGCGGCGCAGCAGCGTGCCCTTCGTGAGAATGGAGAAGGGGGTGCCGGATTCGGCGAACGCCCGGATGACTCCGGGCATCAGCCGGTAGCGCCCCTCTGCCCGTTGGTAGGGATCGGTGTTGGTACCGAGCGCCACGTGTTCCCGGGTCCAGGATCGTCGCGCGAGTTCGCGGCGCAGGACGGCGGCGACGTTGGTCTTGACGACCAGTTGCGAGTCGAAGTCGTGCCCGCCGTCGAGATCGAGGTACTCGTGCGTGGGCCGGGCGAAGCAGTACCGGCAGGCATGGGTGCAGCCCCGGAACGTGTTGACGGTGTACCGGAACGGCAACCGGGAGGCCTCCGGCGTCCTGTTCAGCGCGCTCTTGCACAGCACCTCATGGAAGGTGACTCCCTCGAACTCCGGCGTGCGGACACTACGGACGAGACCGGCCCGTTCGAGGCCCGGCAGAGCTCCGTCGTCCGCATCCACAGTCTGACCCGCCCACCTCATACCCCCAGTCGAACATGTGTGCTATTCGCTGTCAACAGATCGTTCGGCATCGTGGTCGATCGGACGGAGCGCACTCGCGGTGCAACGAATACATCGGCATCCCCATCCGTTCATCCATAGGCGGCCGAGGGTCCGGTGGCTCGCCCGGTGCGCTCGAGTTACAGTGCTCGCCACACTGATCTTCGATGGGGGGTTCGATGAGCGGTCTGTTTCCCGGTGCCGGAATCCGGGTGGTGCCCGATGGTATTCGAGCGTTCGGGGCCACGAATCTTCGTGCGGCCGAGCAGGTGGCGCAGGCGGGGACGTTCGATCTGCAGGCCAACATCTCCGCGTTGAGTCCGGCTCTGGGACTCATCGGCGGAGAGTTCCTCGCGGTGTTCGCCGCGGCCCAATCCGAGCACACCAGTGCCGTCGCGCAACTGTCGTGGGCCTACGCGTCCAACGGCATCGCAGCACACGAGGCGGCCACCGGTTACGAAACGACCGACACCGGAACGGCTTCGGCGCTGGCCGACGCTGCGGGAGGACTGTGATGCAGGGATCGGTCATCGACACCGCAACACCCGCAGCGTCACCGACCGTTCTCGACGCTCTCCGCGCGTCGCCGATCGGACCGGTCCTCGACGCACCGCTGCCGGTACTTCCGGAACCCGTTCTTCCCGAGCCGGGTCTGCCCGTCCTCGAGGCGAATTCGATCGTCGAGCTGCTCGAATCGATTCCGGTACCGGTGCTGCCCGATCTCGAGACGATCGTGCGGCCGCTCACCGAACTCTGCTCGATGTTCGGCACCGGTATCCTCGACTCGCTCGATCCGTCGGCGATCCTGCAGCAGGGGTCGCGTCTGCTCGAGACCGCCACGATGCTCGGACGCAGTGCGCTGCACGCACTTCCGGAGTCGTGGGAGGGAGCAACGGCCGACGAGGCCGCAGGTCACGGTGTGCGCGCGCAGCAGTCGGCCCTCGAACTGGCCGACCGCGGCGACCGGATCGGCGACGTCACCCGCGCCGCCACGGCGACCGTCGAACGCGGCAACATCGAATTGACCGGCATCGCACAGTCGTTCGTGACCACGGCGATGGCGGCCGCACCGGCTCTCGCGACGCCGCCGGGCCAGGCCGCCCTGTTGGCGTCCGCCGCGCAGCATCTCCAGGCTGCCCTGGCCGTCGTTGCGCGTACCCGGGGCGAGCTGACGGTCCACACCGCCGCGATGACGGCGCTGACCACGCCGATTCCCGTGCCCGCGCCGGTGGCCGTGACCGGGGTGCAGGAGATGCGCACGGTCGCCACGGCCGCAACCGATGTCGCGTCGAGTGTCGCAGCGCCGTTCACGGCCGCCGCGCACGCCGCGACCACTCCCACCGCCTACGCGGCGACCGCGCCCACCGCACACGCGGCGGCTCCGACCGTCGGTGCGGCGGTCGCGGGATCGGCCGGAACGGTGTCGGCCGGAGTGGTCACCGGTCACGGCACCGCGGGGGCCGCGTTCGGAACTGCGGGTGTGCCTGCCGCCGCTCCGATTCCGACCGCCCCGGGCTCGGGCGGGAGTGCGCAGGCCACGACCGGCGCGAGCGCGATGGGAAGGGCACCCTCGACCGGTGGGATGGTCCCCGCGACGTCCGCTCGCGGGTCCGACGACGAGGAGCACCGCTCCCCCACCCGTCTGCTGAGTGCCGCCGCGGAGGGCACCGAGGTCGTCGGCGAACTGCCGTTGGTCGTTCCCGCCGTGATCGGTTCGCACGACGACCGCTGAGCATTACTCGTCGATCGGACGAGCCTGTCAGTCGACGAGGGAGGCGACCTCGTGGTCGGTCAGCGTCGTCTGCGGCACCCGGCCGGCGCCGCGCGCGAGTTCGATCGCCCGGTAGAGCGGGCGTTCGCCGAGCGCGGCGTCGCGGGCCTCGGCCCGCAACTGTTCGACGAGCACCGACGAGATCGCCGCCGCCGGAGCGATCTCGCTGGTGGCGAGCGCATCCGCGAGCTTTCGCAGGGCCAGCACGTCGAGTTCGCGACCGCCGCCGTTGGCGTACAGGGCGAGCGGGACCGACACGAGATTGTGCTCACCGTCGTTGACGCGCACGACGGCCTGCGATACCCCGCCCACCCGGACGATCAGTTCGACACCGGCGAGTCGCGCGAGATCGACACTGCGCGACCGGAACGCCCCCGACAGCGTGACGACGGTGCCGCGCAGCAGCAGGTGCCGACGCGTGGCCAGGAACGCACCGACGGCCGGCGGCACCGCGAAGACGGCCCCGACGAGCAGCGCGACCCATCCGGGCGCGACGATCCAGACCAGAACGCCGAGGACGACGCCGACGGCGAGCGCGAGCAGCGCGATCCTGCGGGCGCGTGGCCGGAGCAGCCGGGACGGGATCAGATCGAGCGGGACGGCGGCACCGTCCCGGTCGTCATGCGCCGGCAACGACCTCACCCACACGGGCGACGACGTCCGTGAGTGCAACGCTGTGCTGCTCGCCGTTGCGCAGATCCTTGACGACGACCTCACCTGCCTCGAGTTCGCGGTCACCGAGCACGAGCGCGACGACGGCACCGGACTTGTCGGCCGCCTTCATGGCGCCCTTGAGGCCGCGCCCACCGTATGCGAGGTCGACGCGGACACCCGCGGCGCGCAGTTTGTGCGCGATGGGCACGAGGGCGACCTTGGCGGCGTCGCCCATCGGCACCCCGTACACCTCGCACCGCGCGGGGCTGCCGGCGGTCTTGCCCTCGGCGGCGAGCGCGAGAACCGTGCGGTCGACGCCGATCCCGAAACCGATGCCCGAGAGCGGCTGGCCGCCGAGCTGTTCCATGAGCCCGTCGTAGCGGCCACCACCACCGATGCCGGACTGGGCGCCGAGCCCGTCGTGGACGAACTCGAAGGTGGTCTTCGTGTAGTAGTCGAGGCCGCGCACCATGCGCGGATTGACGACGTACGGGACGCCGATCGCGTCGAGGTGGGCGAGTACCTCGTCGAAGTGTGCGCGAGCGGTGTCCGAGAGATGGTCGAGCATCAGCGGCGCGTCGGCGGTCATCTCGCGGACCTCGGGGCGCTTGTCGTCGAGCACGCGCAGCGGGTTGATCTCGGCGCGGCGGCGCGTCTCCTCGTCGAGCGGGAGCGCGAACAGGAACTGCTGCAGCTTCTCCCGGTACTGCGGACGGCAGGTCTCGTCGCCGAGGGACGTGATCTCGAGGCGGAATCCGTCGAGTCCGAGCGACCGGAATCCTGCGTCGGCAACCGCGATGACCTCGGCGTCGAGCGCGGGATCGTCGATGCCGATCGCCTCGACGCCGACCTGCTGGAGCTGACGGTAGCGGCCCGCCTGGGGGCGCTCGTAGCGGAAGAACGGCCCGGAATAGGACAACTTCACGGGGAGCTGACCGCGGTCGAGACCGTGCTCGATCACCGCGCGCATCACGCCCGCGGTGCCCTCGGGACGCAGCGTGACCGAGCGCTCACCGCGATCGGCGAAGGTGTACATCTCCTTCGTGACGACGTCGGTGGACTCGCCGACGCCGCGAGCGAACAGGCCGGTGTCCTCGAAGATGGGCAGTTCGACGTGCCCGTACCCCGCCAGGCGTGCGGCACGGGTCAGACCGTCCCGTACCGCCACGAACTCCGCCGACTGCGGGGGAACGTAATCGGGCACACCCTTCGGCGCCGAAAACGTGGAGGCCTTGCTCACTGGTACTGCCTTCTCTCGGGATTCTCTCGGTTGGTCACCGGACGGATCGCGGTGTTCGTGCCGTCAGCGGGATTCTGCCAGGCCGGTGAGGAAGGGATTCGAGACCCGCTCCTGCCCGATCGTGCTCGCTCCGCCGTGTCCGGGGAGGATGTTGGTGCCGTCGTCGAGCACGAGCAGCTTGCGCGCGATCGAGTCGAGCAGTTGCGCGTGGTCGCCGCCGGGCAGGTCGGTGCGGCCGATCGACCCCTGGAACAGGGTGTCGCCGGTGAGCGCGACGTTCAGGGCAGCCCCGTCCGGGGTGGTGGTGCGCGTGCGCAGGACGACCGAGCCGCGGGTGTGTCCGGGCGTGTGGTCGACGACGAACTCGATTCCGGCGTGTTCGATCTCGTCTCCGTCGCCGAACTCCACGACCTGCTGCGGTTCGACGAACTCGACGCCGTCGAGGAAGGGGGCGAGGCTCGACCCCATGCCCTGCAGCGGATCGGTGAGCATCATCCGGTCGTCGGGGTGGATGTAGACGGGGATCCCGTACCGGTCGGCCACCGGCTGCGCCGACCACATGTGGTCGAGGTGACCGTGCGTGAGCAGCACCGCCCGGGGCGTGAGATCGGATCCGGTGAGGAACTCCACGAGCGGCTCGGCGGCGTCCTGGCCGGGATCGACGATGACGCACTCCTTCGCGTTGTCCTGCGCGAGGATGTAGCAGTTGGTCTGGAACATCCCGGCAGGGAATCCGGTCACGAGCACGAGCATCGCTCCTACGGGTGGAAGCCTTCGAGGTCTCCTACAGACTATGCGTTGCGCCCTGCCCGCGGGTTGCCGGTCCCGGGTGGCAGACTCGGGTCTGCTTCGAAGTCGGTTGGACCACATCGATCGTTCACGGGAGGACTACTGCAGTGCCGAGCAACGCACAACGGCGCCAGGCCGCGAAACGCAAACTCGAACGGCAGCTCGAGCGTCGAGCCGAACGCGAGCGCAAGCGGCGCCGCATGACGATCGCGCTGTCCGCGCTCGGAGTGATCGTGGTCGTCGGCGCCGGTGTTGCTCTGTGGGCGGTCGACCGGGGCGACGACACGGCCACCGAGGCGGCGTCGAACGACACCTCTGGTTCGGAAATGGAGTACGCCGCGCTCCCCGACGGCCGGTCCGAGCCGTTGCCCGAGACGGTGAGCTGCTCCTACACCGCGGACGGCCGCGAACCGTCGAAGCCGGCAGAGCCGCCGCGCACCGAGGGCATCCGCACCACCGGTGAGGGCAACACGGACATCAGCGTCAGCATGGAGACGAGCCAGGGGAACATCGGCCTGATCCTGCACAACGACGATTCGCCGTGCACCGTCAACAGCTTCCTGTCGCTGGCCTCGCAGAACTACTTCGACGACACGCCCTGCCACCGGCTGACCACCTCGCCGTCCCTGCAGGTCCTGCAGTGCGGCGACCCGTCGGGTAGCGGGTCGGGCGGTCCGGGATACCAGTTCGCCAACGAGTTCCCCACCGATCAGTTCGCCGCCGACGATCCCGCCGCGCAGGAACCGATGACCTATCCGCGCGGCACCCTCGCGATGGCGAACACCGGACAGCCCGAGACCAACGGCAGCCAGTTCTTCCTGGTGTACGGCGACTCGGTGCTGCCCCCGCAGTACACCGTGTTCGGCACGATCGACGAGACCGGTCTCGCGACCCTCGACACGATCGCCGCAGCCGGTGTAACGGGTGGGGCTGCCGAGGGTACCCCCGCGCTGGAAACGACCCTCACGTCGGTCAGGATGGACTGATGATCCGATTGCGCACCACCCTCGCCGCCGGCGTCGGGCTCGCACTCCTCCTCACGGGGTGCTCCGACGATTCGTCCACCGATACCGCCGCGAACTCGTCGGCACCTACGTCCGCCGCCGACCGGCAGTCCCCCGCCTACACGGGCGAACTACCGGAGCGACCCAGCGGCACCGACTCCGTCTCGTGCACCTACGACGCCTCGGGTGACGCCGCACGCGACGTGACCGCCCCCGCCGCGGACGACGTCTCCGCCACCGGCGCTGCTGCCGCGCAGATCACCACCAGCGTCGGCGTCATCGGCGTCGAACTCGACCGGGCCGCGGCCCCCTGCACGGTCAACAGCTTCGTGTCCCTCGCGGAGCAGGGCTACTTCGACGACACCCCCTGCCACCGGCTGGTGACCTCCCCCGGGCTGCAGGTGCTGCAGTGCGGCGACCCGACGGGCACCGGAACGGGCGGGCCGGGTTACGGGTTCGACACCGAGTACCCGGAGAACGTGTACGCGCCCGGCGACGCCCAGCTGCGGCAACCGGTGATCTACCCGCGCGGCACGGTCGCGATGGCGAACACCGGTCGTCCCGGCAGCAACGGCAGCCAGTTCTTCCTGGTCTACGAGGATTCGCAGCTTCCCCCCACCTACACGGTCTTCGGGACGGTCGACGAGGCCGGACTCGCCGTGATCGAGGAGGTCGCGGCGGAGGGCGACGACGGCTCGATGGCGGCCGGCGGCGGTGCGCCCAACCGCGCGGTGCAGATCGAGTCGGTGACCGTCGGGTCCTGACACCCCCCGTTCACACGGAACGCACGGACGTCCCGTCCCGGAGATTCCGGGGCGGGATGTCGTCGTCCGGCGCGAGACCGAGACGGATTCGGTCAGGCTGCCGAGGTCACCCGGTACACGTCGTAGACGCCCTCGACGTTGCGGACGACGTTGAGCACGTGCCCGAGATGTTTCGGGTCGCCCATCTCGAAGGTGAACCGGCTCACCGCGACCCGATCGCCCGTGGTCGTCACGGAGGCCGACAGGATGTTGACCTTCTCGTCGGCGAGTGCCTTCGTCACGTCGGACAGCAGACGGTGCCGGTCGAGAGCTTCGATCTGGATCGCGACGAGGAACACCGACGACGGCGAGGGCGCCCACTGCACCTCGATGATGCGCTCCGACTGCTCCCGCAGCGACCCGGCGTTGGTGCAGTCGGTGCGGTGCACGCTCACCGCTCCGGTGCGGGTCACGAAGCCCATGATCTCGTCGCCGGGGACGGGCGTGCAGCACTTGGCGAGCTTCGAGACCGTGCCCGGTGCGCCCGGCACGAGGACACCGGAGTCGCCGCTGTTCCGCGAGCGGGTCGGGATGGTCGACGGTGTGGACCGCTCGGCCAGTTCCTCTTCGACGCCACCGACGCCACCAAGCAGCGCGACCAGCCGTTGCACGACGTGGTGCGCCGAGACGTGGTGCTCACCGACCGCGGTGTACAGCGCCGAGACGTCGGCGTACCGCAGTTCCTTGGCGACCGCGACCATCAGGTCGGCGTTCATCAGGCGCTGCAGCGGCAGACCGACGCGACGGACCTCCTTCGCAATGGCGTCCTTGCCGGATTCGAGGGCCTCCTCGCGACGTTCCTTGGCGAACCACTGCCGGATCTTCGCCTTGGCGCGGGGTGAGACGACGAACGACTGCCAGTCGCGGCTCGGGCCGGCGTTGGGGTCCTTGGAGGTGAAGACCTCCACGACCTCGCCGTTCTCGAGCTTGCGTTCGAGGGCGACGAGGCGGCCGTTGACGCGGGCTCCGATGCAGCGGTGCCCGACCTCGGTGTGCACGGCGTACGCGAAGTCCACGGGCGTCGAGCCGGAAGGCAGCGTGATCACGTCGCCCTTGGGCGTGAAGACGAAGATCTCCTTGACCGCCAGGTCGTAACGGAGCGATTCGAGGAACTCCCCCGGGTCGGCCGCTTCCCGCTGCCAGTCGAGGAGCTGCCGCATCCAGGCCATGTCGTCGAGCTCGGCGACATCACCCGAGTGGCGTCCCTTGGTCTCCTTGTACCGCCAGTGCGCGGCGATGCCGAATTCTGCGGTGCGGTGCATCTCGTGCGTGCGGATCTGCACCTCGAGCGGCTTGCCCTCGGGACCGATGACGGTGGTGTGCAGCGACTGGTAGACGCCGTAGCGGGGCTGGGCGATGTAGTCCTTGAACCGTCCCGCCATGGGCTGCCACAGCGAGTGCACGACACCGACGGCCGCGTAGCAGTCGCGGATCTCGTTGCACAGGATGCGCACGCCGACCAGGTCGTGGATGTCGTCGAAGTCGCGGCCCTTGACGATCATCTTCTGGTAGATCGACCAGTAGTGCTTGGGCCGGCCCTCGACGACCGCGTCGATCCGCGACGCGGAGAGTGTCCGTCCGATCTCGTCACGGACGGTGGCCAGGTAGGTGTCGCGCGACGGTGCGCGGGTCGCGACGAGCCGGACGATCTCCTCGTACTTCTTCGGATGAAGGATCGCGAAGGCGAGGTCCTCGAGCTCCCACTTGACCGTCGCCATCCCGAGGCGGTGGGCCAGCGGGGCGATGACCTCGAGGGTCTCGCGTGCCTTGCGGGCCTGCTTCTCGGGAGGCAGGAAGCGCATGGTCCGCATGTTGTGCAGACGGTCGGCGACCTTGATGACGAGCACCCGGGGGTCGCGCGCCATCGCGATGATCATCTTGCGGATGGTCTCGCCCTCGGCGGCCGAACCGAGCACGACCTTGTCGAGTTTGGTGACGCCGTCGACGAGATGCGCGACCTCTTCACCGAACTCCGCGGTGAGCTGCTCGAGCGTATACCCGGTGTCCTCGACGGTGTCGTGGAGCAGTGCCGCGACGAGGGTCGTGGTGTCCATGCCGAGTTCGGCGAGGATCGTGGCGACCGCCAGCGGGTGGGTGATGTAGGGATCGCCGGACTTGCGCTTCTGGCTGGCGTGCCGTTCCTCCGCGACGTCGTAGGCCCGCTGCAGCTGCGAGAGGTCGGCCTTCGGGTACAGCTCGCGGTGGATGGTGACCAGCGGCTCGAGGACCGGCTTGAGGCTCGTGCCCCGCTGACCGGTGATGCGTCGTGCCAGGCGCGCGCGTACCCGCCTCGACGCGGAGGTCGATGCCGGTGTGGGGGTCGGGTTCTGACCGGAATTGTGGGACCGATCGAGATTCTGGGTCATGCCTCAACCTCCCGTCGCGGCTGCGAACCCGGTTCGTCACCGATGCGCATGTCCGGACCGTACGGGCCCGGCGGGTTCACCGGCACCTGTGGCAACTCTATCCCTCAGATCCGCATGAGAGACGTCAGCGGGTACTTCTGCAGTCGCGTCCGGCCGCCGAGGGCTTCGATCTCGGTGACGACGGTGATCCCGACGACCTCGGCGCCGACGCGTTCGAGCAGTTCGACGGTGGCGGCGAGGGTTCCGCCGGTCGCAAGGACGTCGTCGACGACGAGCACCTTGCGGCCCTGCAGGGCCATCCAGTCGCCCGGGATCTCGATCGCGGCGGTGCCGTATTCGAGGCTGTATTCACAGGTCTGGACGGGCGGCGGGAGTTTGCCCGCCTTGCGGACGGCGAGCACGCCCACCCCCAGGGTGCGGGCGATGCCGCCGCCGAGGAGGAAGCCGCGCGCATCGATACCGGCGACGAGTTCGGCGTCGGGTGCCGCGGAGGCCAGCGCCGCGATCACGGCCGAGAAGGACGGTCCGTCGGCGAAGACGGGCGTCAGGTCGGCGAAACGGACACCCGCGGTCGGGAAATCGTCGACCCATCGGGTGTGTTCGGCCACGGCCACGGCAGCTTCTTCGACGAGCCGCGTATCGCCGATCCGTTGAGCGCTCATCCTCCGAGTATCCACCGGTCCATGTTCCAGCCCGCACCCGCGGTCGTCGGGTTGGGCACCCCGGCATGCATTCCCGCCGCGAACCCGATCGTGCGGGGCTGCGCGAACAGGGGCAGGGTGGGAACGTCGCCCCACAGGATGCGTTCGGCCTCGGTCGCGAGTCCCGCGATGGCCGCGTTGTCCTTCGCCACGAGCAGGCCGTCGAGCAGTTCGTCGACGCGGCCGATCGAATAACCGCCGACGTTGCTGCCGGCCCCGGAGTGCAGTGCGTCGCGGGCGTGCTCCATGTCGGCGGCGCCACCGGCACCGGCGGCCGTGGCCGTCCCGACGAGGATCGCGTCGACCTCCCCCGCCGTCAGCTGCGACGGCGTGAAGGTGTCGGAGCCGGCGTCGACGATCTCGATGCCCGCCTCACGGCAGGATTCGCCGATCAACTCGACGGTGCGCGCGCGGCGCTCGTCCGGTCCGAGATAGCCGATGCGGACCTGCATGCGGTCCTGACCGGAGGCCTCACGTTCGGAACGCGCGGCGTCGATGTCGACCTCGGCGTAGCCTTCGGCGGTCGGCACGGTCTGCGGGTACAGCGGCGAGTCGGGCGCCAGGAGCCGCGAGGTGATCGGGCCCGTGACGCCGTTCGACTCGTCGGACACGCCGAGTTCGTCGAACAGCTGTGTGCGAGGCGTGCACAGGGCGACGGCGCGGCGCGCCGCCGGGTCCTGGAAGACACCGCTCGTGGCGAACACCAGTTGTTCGAGGTTGCGTGAGACGACGGTGGAGACGTCGGCGCCGTCGCCGAGGTTGCTGTGGCCGACGGATCCCTCGGCCACGTCGACGACGTGGATGCGGCCGTCCTCCGCGGCCGCGGACGTGTCGGTGCCGCGCGGCCAGACGACGATGCGGTCGGTGCCCGGGGCGTTCCCCCACCACCGCTCGTTCGCGACGAGCGTCAGGCCGTCCTCGGCGGTGTACGACTCGAGGCGGTACGGGCCCGCGGACGGGAACAGCGCCGGATCGATCTCACCCGGGGTGAGGGTCCAGCCGGTGTTCCAGAACTCCGCGATGCGCCGGACGGCCTCGGTGTCGTTCGCCGTGATCGCTCCGACCAGGTCGGACACACCCGACCTTCCTGCCGCCACGTGGGCCGGCATCAGCTCGGTGGCCCCGAACAGCGCCTTCCAGTTCGTGTCCTCGCGGCCGGGTCGGAAGACGACGGTGGCCTCCTTCGACCCGGGCTGACAGTCGACCCGGTCGATGTCGGCGTAACCACCACGATGGGCAGCGTCGAACAGCGGGACCTGCTCGCCGGACTCGTCGGGAGCGGTGAAGCGTCCGCTCGACGCAGCCCAGGCCAGGACGAGGTCGTCGCAGGACATGGGCACACCGTCGGAGTAGACCGCGTCCGGCGACAGGCGGTACTGCACGGTGAGCCCCTCACCGGGCACGACCGAGGCAGTGCCGATGTCGGTGTCCGCGATCACCCGGCCCTGCGGACCGACGTAGCCGAAGCCCGGCAGCACCCGGGCGAACGCCTGGCGCGCGCCCGAGGCCGCACCGTCGACGGTGTTCGCGTTGTAGGTCGTCACCGTGTTGTCGATCGCGTACCCGATCGAGTGCACCGGTTCCTCGTCCGTGCCGCACGCGACGGTGGAGAACGCGAGTGTCGAGGCCACCGCCGCGCACGCGAGGAGCGTGCCGCGGCGCCTCGGCGACCGCCTCGTCGTCGGGTCGTTCCGCTCGCTCACCGCCATGTCAGGACCTTCTCTTGCCGCGCTTTCCGGTGGGTCGTGCCCCGGGGGCAGGGCCGCGACGGACCGTCGCCCGGTCGGGCAGGGGTCCGGCGCCCTGCACCGTCGGCACCACCTTTGCGTCGACCGCGTCGGCCGACTGCGATCCGGCCGTCGTCCCGGCCTTCGCCGCGCGGGCGGCGGCCTCCTCCCGCTTGGCGAGCACCTTGCGGGTGTGCTTCGCGACCGGACCACGCCATTCCTCGAGCGTAACCAGCAACGGGGTCGCGAAGAAGATCGACGAGAAGGTACCGACGACGATGCCGACCAACTGGACGAGGGCGAGGTCCTTGAGCGTGCCCACACCGAGGAGCCACACCGCGATGACCATCAGCGCCAGCACCGGCAACACCGAGATGATCGTGGTGTTGATCGAGCGCATGAGCGTCTGGTTGACGGCGAGGTTGGCCTGCTCGGCGTAGGTGCGGCGGTGCAGGTGCAGGATGCCGCGGGTGTTCTCCTCGACCTTGTCGAAGACGACGACCGTGTCGTAGAGCGAGAAACCGAGGATCGTGAGCAGACCGATGACGGTCGCAGGACTGACCTCGAAGCCGACGAGGGCGTAGACACCCGCTGTCACGATGATGTCGAAGAACAGGGCGGTGATCGCTGCGATCGCCATGTTCCGCTGGTATCGGATCGTGATGTAGATGCTGACGATGACGAGGAAGACCACCAGCGCGATGAGCGCCTTGTTGGTGATCTGGCTTCCCCACGTCTCGCTGACGTCGGCGACGCTGATCGAGTTGCGGGACGGTTCACCGTCCGGCCCCGCGGGCTGGAACTCCTCGAACAGCGCGGTCTGCAACTCGGCGACCTGCTCGCCGTCGAGGGTCTCCGACCGGATCTGGACGGTCGCTCCGTCGCCGGCGCCGACAGTCTGCACCGCCTCGGGTTCGAAGCCGATGGTGTCGCTGAAGACGGTCTCGACTTCCTCGACGGACACGCCCGGCACGGCCGGCATCTGGATGCGGGTGCCGCCCTCGAAGTCGATACCCCAGCTGAATCCGCGCAGCAGCATGCTGAGCAGGGCGATCAACACGATCACCGCGGTGACGATGTACCACCGCTTGCGGCGTCCGACGATCTCGAAGGCGCCCGTGCCGGTGTACAGACGGGACAGTCGGCTGTGCTGCGGCGCGGCCGTCGTCGTGGTCGTGTCGGTCATCGTCACGCCTCCTTCGCAGCGGTCGCGGCGACGAGACGACGCTCGTCGGCCACCTGCTGGATCGCGCCCAGACCGTTCACGCTCGGCTTGGACCAGAACTTCGACTTCGAGGCCAGGAACACCAGCGGCCAGGTCACCAGGAACACGACGACGACGTCGAGGATCGTGGTGAGGCCGAGGGTGAACGCGAAGCCGCGGACCTGACCGACGGCCAGGACGTAGAGCACGGCGGCGGCGATGAAGCTGACCGCGTTACCGGAGAGAATCGTGCGGCGGGCCCGTGCCCAGCCGCGCGGCACCGCGGAACGGAAACTCCGCCCCTCGCGGATCTCGTCCTTGATCCGTTCGAAGAACACGACGAACGAGTCGGCGGTCATGCCGATACCGATGATCAGACCGGCGACGCCGGCGAGGTCGAGCGTGAACCCGATGTATCTGCCGAGCAGCACCATGACCGCGTAGACCGCCATTCCCGAGAGAACGAGCGACAGCGCGGTGAGCAGTCCGAGCATCCGGTAGTACGCGAGGCAGAACAGGAGCACCAGCGCCAGACCCACCGCACCGGCGATCAGCCCGGCCTCGAGCGAAGCCAGACCCAGAGTGGCGGAGACGGTCTCGGCTTCGGATGCCACGAACGACAGCGGCAACGACCCGTACTTGAGGGTGTTCGCCAGCTCTGCGGCCTGCGTATTCGTGAACTGGCCGGTGATCGAGGTGGCGCTGCCGGCGGGGGTGGCGCCCTGGATCACGGGCGCGCTGACGACCTTCGAGTCGAGCACGAAGGCGGCCTGCTGACCGATGTTCGCGGCGGTGAACTGCGCCCACGTATTGCTGCCCTCGCTGTCGAAGGTCAGGCTGACCTCGTAGCGCGACTGCTGCTGATTGAAACCGGAGGTCGCGTCCTCGATCTGCTGGCCGTCGATGATGCTCGGGCCCAGCAGGTAGATCGCGGTGCCGTCGGTCGAGCACGCGACCAGCGGAAGCGCCGGGTCGTCGTTGCCGGCGAGCGGGTCGGCCGCGGAGCAGTCGAGGGCGAGAGCCGCCGCCTGCTGCACGGCGGGGTCCTCGCTCTGACGGGTGGCCTTGGCCGCGGCGATGTCTGCAGCCGCCTGTTCCTGCGGCGTGAGCGAGCCGTCGTTCTCGGGAGCCTCGGGTGCTCCGGAGGGCTCGGCCGGAGCCTGGGGCGCCTCGACGGGGGCCTCGGACGTCTCGGCCGGTGCCGGGGCATCGGTGGGCGCGGTGGGATCCTGCGCCGGGAACGGACGTCCCTGCGGTTCGGGTGCGTCGGCGGGCGGAGCCTGGTCGGCCGGCGCGGGTTCACCGGGTGCCGGTTCGGCAGGGGCCGGTTCTGCGGGCAGCCCGCCCTCGGGGGTACCGGCACCGGGCTGCTCGGCGAGATCCTCGGCGGTCATGTTCGCGTCGATCGGTCCCCCGATCACCGGCCTGATGTACAGCCGGGCGGTCTGGCCCAGCGTCCTGGCCTGGGCGCTGTCCTCACCCGGGACGGTGATCACGAGGTTGTCGCCCTCGACGATCACCTCCGAACCCGACACACCGAGCCCGTTGACGCGGGTCTCGATGATCTGCTGGGCCTGGCGGAGGCTGTCCGGACTCGGGCTGCTCCCGTCGGGGGTTCGCGCGGTGAGGGTGACGCGGGTGCCACCCTGCAGGTCGATGCCCAGCTTCGGGGTGGGCGACTTGTCCCCGGTGAAGAAGACCAGTGCATACAACGCGGCGAGAATCACCCCGAACAGGGCGAGAGCGCGCACGGGATGCACCGATCCGTTGGAAGGTGCCACGGTCTGTCAGTCTCCTCGATGCGAGTGAGTGGTGGTCGGGTGCAGTCGCGCGGCGCTCGGCACCGGCACCGGAGACTCCGGTGCCGAAACCGTGCGTCGCGAATCGGCTGTCAGTACTCGGTCGGACGTCCCTCCGGCGGGTTCGCATCGTCGTCCTTGCGGAGCAGATCCGGATCCTGGGGGGTCTCGGTCTCGACGCGCTCCCGGATGACCAGACGCGACCAGGTCGTGACGACACCCGGCGCGATCTCGAGATCGACGGTGTCGTCGGCGAGGGCGGCCACCGTGGCGTGCAGACCCGCGGTGGTCATCACGCGGTCGCCGATGCGCAGGGAGTCCTGCAGCGCCGTCACCTTCTGCATCTCCTTCTTCTGACGCCGCACGCCCAGAAAGGTCGGGACGAGCAGTGCCAGGATCAGGAGAGGGAAGAGCAGTTCCATCGTTGAAGTCAGTCCTCGGTCGTTGTCGGTGGGTGGTGACGCGAGCGACACCAGCGGGTCGTGGTGGCGCATGCGGCACCACGACGTCGGGATCGGCCTGCACGGACCGACGCAGTAGACCAGTGTGCCATTCCCCGGGCGAGTGCCCTACCTCCGTACGTCCGGATCGTCCGGGTCGGACGGATCGACACCGCCCTCGAGGGTCGTGTCCGGGTCGTCCTCGAACAGCTCGAGCTGTGGTTCGCGCGCACGCACCTCGATGCCCCCGGTGGCGGCCTCCGGCGGCGGGGTGAGGCCGAGCTGCAACCAAGCGGCCTGCGTGGCCACACGTCCGCGAGGAGTGCGCGCGACCATGCCGGCACGGACCAGGAACGGCTCGCACACCTCCTCGACGGTAGCGGGCTCCTCCCCCACGGCCACCGCGAGTGTCGACACGCCGACCGGGCCACCACCGAAACTGCGGACGAGTGCGCCGAGAACGGCGCGGTCGAGACGATCGAGACCGATCGGGTCGACGTCGTACACCTCGAGCGCGGCCTGGGCCACGGCCCGGGTCACGACACCGTCGGCGCGCACGTCGGCGTAGTCGCGGACGCGGCGCAGCAACCGGTTGGCGATACGCGGCGTGCCGCGGGAGCGACCGGCGATCTCCGCGGCGGCGTCGTCGCGGAGATCGATCCCGAGGATCGATGCGGACCGGTGCAGGATGCGCTGCAGCTCGGGGGGCTCGTAGAAGTCCATGTGCGCAGTGAAACCGAACCGGTCGCGCAGCGGGCCGGTGAGGGCACCGGAACGGGTGGTCGCGCCGACGAGGGTGAAGGGTGCGACCTCGAGCGGGATGGACGTCGCGCCGGGCCCCTTGCCCACCACGACGTCGACGCGGAAGTCCTCCATCGCCAGATACAGCATCTCCTCCGCCGGTCGGGCGATGCGGTGGATCTCGTCGATGAACAGCACGTCGCCCTCCGCGAGGTTCGACAGCATCGCAGCGAGATCACCGGCGCGTTCGAGCGCGGGACCGGAGGTCAGTCTCAGTGACGTGCCGAGTTCGGCGGCGATGATCATCGCCATCGACGTCTTGCCGAGACCGGGCGGACCGGACAGGAGGATGTGATCGGGAGTGCCGCCGCGCAGCTTCGCTCCTCGCAGAACGAGCTGCAGCTGTTCGCGGACCCGCGGTTGCCCGATGAAGTCGTCGAGACTGGTCGGGCGCAGACTGGTCTCGATGTCGCTGTCGGAGGGCAGATGCTCCGCCGTGACCGGCGACCGCTCGCGGTCGGCCGATGCAGCATCGAATTCGCGGGCCGCTCCTGCGGCCTCGAACTCACGGTACTCGTCGGTCACCGCGACCTACCCAGCAGCTTGAGCGCCGAGCGCAGTGCCGTCGAGACGTCGGCGCCCGGCTCCTCGGCAAGGACCTTGTCGGCGGCCGGTTCGGCCTGACGCGGCGTGAATCCGAGGCCGACCAGCGCCTCGACGATCTGGTCGCGCAGCGGCGAGGCACCGGCCGCGACAGGCGACGATCCCGTGGCGCCGAAGGCCGCGACCTTGTCGCGCAGTTCGACGATCATGCGTTCGGCGCCACGCTTGCCGATCCCGGGTACCCGCGTCAGCGCTGCGGTGTTGCCGTCGGCGAGAGCCGCCCGCAGCGCATCGGGTTCGAGGACGGCGAGCGTGGCCATGGCGAGCCGGGGGCCGACGCCGCTGACCGTCTGCAGCAGGCCGAACAGTTCGCGCGCCTCGGCGTCCACGAAGCCGTACAGCGTCATGGAGTCCTCGCGCACGATCATCGCGGTGGCGAGTCTGGCCTGCTCGCCGCGCCGGAGACCGGCGAGGGTCGCAGGTGTGGTGTTGATCCGATAGCCGATCCCACCCGCCTCGATCACCACGTGGTCGAGGGCTATGTCGAGTACCTCGCCGTGTACCGAGGCGATCACCGGCTACCTGCCTTCCGTGCGGCCGACTGTTCGCGCAGCCGCTCCTCGTAGCGTTTCTTCTGCTGGGCGGCCGCAGCTTCGGCGGCCGCGAGTCTGGCGATCAGCGGGGCCCGCCAACAGTGTGCGACGGCCAGCGCGAGCGCGTCGGCGGCGTCGGCGGGCTTCGGCGCGGCGTCGAGCTTGAGGATGCGGGTGATCATCGTGGTCACCTGCTTCTTGTCGGCCGTGCCACTGCCGGTGACCGCGGCCTTCACCTCGCTCGGCGTGTGGAACATGACCGGGATCGAGCGACGCGCCGCAGCCAGGGCGACGACGCCGCCGGCCTGCGCGGTGCCCATCGCGGTGCGCACGTTGTGCTGGGAGAACACGCGCTCGATCGCGACGACGTCGGGCTTGTAGCGGTCCATCCACTCCTCGACCGAGTCGGAGACCTTGAGGAGCCGGTGCTCGAGGTCGAGTTCGGGCGAGGTGCGGATGACACCGACGGCGACGGGGATCACGTCGCGTCCGCGTCCCGTGTCGACCATCCCCAGACCACATCGGGTCAGACCGGGGTCGACACCCATCACGCGCACCCGACTCACCTCTCGACACCCGAATACGGCCGGGTTTCCGACGCCTTCGACGGACCCGACCTTGCTTCGCACGATTGCGAACGCCTGTTCGAGAGCATAGCGGCCGGGATCGGGTGCCGGGAGACCGACACGCGACCCCGGCCGCTGTGACAAGTACGACGAGCGTCGCTCGTGGACGACTACGACGAGAGCGTCGCTCAGGCGTCGAGTTCGGCGAGGACGTCGTCGGAGATGTCGACGTTCGTGTAGACGTTCTGCACGTCGTCGCAGTCTTCGAGCGCGTCGACCAGCTTCATGACCTTGCGTGCACCCTCGGCGTCGACCGGCACCTCGACGGACGCCCGGAAATCGGGGTCGGCCGAGTCGTAGTCGATGCCGGCGTCGACGAGAGCCGTACGCACGGCGATCAGGTCGGACGCCTCGGAGACGATCTCGAAGGAGTCTCCGAGATCGTTGATCTCCTCGGCACCCGCTTCGAGGACGACCTCGAGGATCTCGTCCTCGGAGCGGCCGTTCTTCTCGAGCACGACGACGCCCTTGCGGGTGAACAGGTAGGCGACCGAACCCGGATCGGCCATGTTGCCGCCGTTGCGGGTCATCGCCGTGCGGACCTCGCCCGCGGCGCGGTTGCGGTTGTCGGTCAGACACTCGATGAGCAGCGCGACACCGTTGGGGCCGTAGCCCTCGTAGGTGATGGTCTGCCAGTCGGCACCGCCGGCTTCCTCACCGCCGCCACGCTTGCGGGCACGCTCGATGTTGTCGTTCGGGACCGAGCTCTTCTTCGCCTTCTGGATGGCGTCGAACAGGGTCGGGTTACCCGCCGGGTCGCCACCACCGGTCCGAGCCGCCACCTCGATGTTCTTGATGAGCTTCGCGAACATCTTGCCGCGCTTGGCATCGATGACCGCCTTCTTGTGCTTGGTGGTGGCCCATTTGGAGTGGCCGCTCATTCGCTTCGAGCCCCTTCCGGAGAAGTGTGGTCGGCGTCAACCGACAGGTCGGAGAGTCGATTCTACTCGCTCCCGGTGTGGGCCACCGGCACGGTGGCCGTGTCGTCATGTCGCCGAGGCCGTCGGGCGCACCCGAGGTCGGGTCGCCGAGCGCACGGTCTCCACGAACAGCCGATGCACGCGATGGTCACCGGTGATCTCGGGGTGGAAGGACGTCGCGATCACAGCGCCCTGCCGCACTGCGACCACCCGACCCGCTGCCGGCCCGTCCGGAACCGTGGCCAGGACCTCCACGTCGGGCCCGATCTCCTCCACCCACGGGGCTCGGATGAACACCGCGCGCACCGGCCCGTCGCCGAGACCCGTCATCGGCAGGTCGGTCTCGAACGAGTCGACCTGCCGGCCGAAGGCGTTGCGGCGCACCACGATGTCGAGGGCGTCGAGGTGTTCGGCGTCCTCGGTGGTGTCGAGCACCCGGGAGGCGAGCAGGATCATGCCGGCACACGAACCGTAGGCGGGCAGCCCGGCCTCCAACCGGGCCCGCAGCGGTTCGAGCAGATCGAACACACGCAGCAGACGGCTGACCGTAGTGGATTCGCCTCCCGGAAGGACGATGCCGTCGACCTCGTCGAGTTCGCGTTCGCGACGCACCGCGATCGTCCGCGCGCCTGCCTCCTCGAGAGCGCTGCGATGTTCGCGGACGTCGCCCTGCAATGCCAGGACGCCGATCGTGGGAGAGGAAATGGTCACCGTTGCCTGCCTGTCCGTTCGGGGTCGCCGATGCGCAGGCACTTTGCAGGGACGTCTTCGTCGGGGACGCCCTCGTTCAGGAGTCGCGCAGGTACCGCGTGAGTCCTTCCTGCACCACCGCCGCGACCATGTTGCCGTTGCGATCGAAGATCCGCCCCTGGGTCAGTGCGCGCCCCAGCCCGGCGGAGGGTGACGTCTGGTCGTAAAGCAGCCAGTCGTCGGCGCGGAACGGCCGCAGGAACCACATCGCGTGGTCCAGCGATGCACCCTGCGTCCGTTCGTCGTCGTGGCCGACACTCGCCGAGCCGAGCAACGTCATGTCGCTCATGTACGCGAGCGTGCACACGTGGAAGACCGGGTCGTCGGGGAGGATCTCGCGGGACTTGAACCACAGCTGCTGCTGTGCAGCCATCCTGCTCGACGAGTCCATCCGGTCGCGGGGAACGAACCGGAAGTCCCATTCGGCCCATTCCTTCTTCGCCCACAGCAGGGTCGCGTCGTCGACCACAGTCTCCGGATCGGGCAGTTCCTCCGGAGCCGGCACCCGCGGAATCGTGTCCTGGTGCTCGATCCCCTCGTCGCGTACGTGGAACGACGCCGACATCGTGAAGATCGCCTTGCCGTCCTGGACGGCCGTCACGCGCCGGGTGCAGAAGGAGCGGCCGTCGCGGATCCGGTCGACGAGGTAGACGATCTGCATCGTCGGGTTCCCCGGCCGGAGGAAGTAGCCGTGCAGCGAGTGGACCCCGAATGCGGGATCGACAGTGCGGACCGCCGACACGAGCGCCTGACCGGCCACCTGACCACCGAACGTCCGCGGCAGCAACGTCTCCGTCGCTATGCCCCGGAAGATGTCGTTCTCGATCTGTTCGAGCGCCAGGATCTGCTCGATTTTCGCCATGGGAACCCCTTCTGTGCACCGTACGCAAGAAGGCTAGCTGCACGGAGGTGTGCCGAACGCCGTGTCCCCGGAAGGTGGCGAGAGAACCGGGATCGCTATCGAGTAGCGAATATGACACCCTCGGGAGAACGGAGGGGGTGCAATGCGACAAGTCACCGATATGGTGCGCAGGAACAGCGTGACGATCACGGGCAACCGACAGGGCCCGGTGGTCGTCCTCGCGCACGGTTTCGGCTGCGACCAGCACCTGTGGCGCCTGATGATCCCGCTGCTCGAACCCGACTTCACCGTGGTGCGGTTCGACCACGTCGGCTCCGGGCGTTCCGATGCGACCGCCTGGGACTCCCAGCGCTACTCGCGGATGGAGACCTACGCCGAGGACGTCGTGGACCTGTGCCGGAGCCTGGATCTCGGGCAGGTGCTCTTCGTCGGCCACTCGGTGAGCGCATCGATCGGTGTCCTCGCGGCGGCCGCTGCCCCGGAGGTCTTCTCCGGTCTCGTGCTGCTCGCGCCGTCCCCGCGCTTCATCGACGATCCGGCCAGCGGATACCGAGGTGGGTTCAGCACCGACGACATCGACGAGCTGCTCGAATCCCTCGAGGCGAACTATCTGGGCTGGACCGAGTCGATGGCGCCGGTCATCATGGGCAATCCCGGGCGACCGGAGCTCGGCGACGAACTCGCCGAGATCTTCTGCCGCACGGATCCGGAGGTGGCGCGCGTCTTCGCCCGGGTGACCTTCCTGTCCGACAACCGCTCCGACCTGGCCGCGGTGTCGGTGCCCACGCTCGTCGCCCAGTGCGCCCACGATGCGATCGCTCCGCGCGAGGTCGGTGCCTTCGTTCACGAGCAGATCCCCGGGAGCGAACTCGTGACCCTGAACGCGACCGGCCACTGCCCGCAGCTCAGCGCACCCGAAGAGACAGCAGCCGCGATCGCGGCGTTCGCGCGCCGATCGGGGTGACGGCGACGACCGATCGAACCCTCGATCCCCGTATCCGACACGGCGATGCGCTGTACGACAACGCGCCGTGCGGATTCCTGACGACGCTCCCGGACGGCCGGATCACGGAGATCAACCGGACCTTGACGGACTGGCTCGGGTTCACGAGCGACGAACTGGTCGGCAAGCGGTACTTCTCGGACCTTCTCAGCGTGGGCGGCCGCATCTACCACGAGACCCACTACGCGCCGCTCCTCCTCATGCACGGACAGATCAACGGGATCGCCCTCGAACTCGTCCGTGCCGACCGGACCCGGCTGCCGGTCCTGGCCGCCTCGGTGGTCGAGCCGGACGCCGAGGGCAGGCCCACGCTGATCCGCACGATGCTGTTCGATGCCCGCGAGCGCCGCGCCTACGAGACGGAACTGCTCCGTGCCCGTCGCGAGGCCGAACTCGAGCGTGAGCGGCTCCGCACGATCAACGCCACACTCCAGGCGACCCTTCTTCCGCCGAGCCTGCCCGCGGTACCGGGACTCGAGGTCGACGCGTACTACCACATCGCGTCCCCCGACGAGGTCGGCGGCGACTTCTACGACCTGTTCCCCGCGCGCGCCGGCACGTGGGGGCTGTTCCTCGGCGATGTGTGCGGAAAGGGCGCTCGCGCAGCGGCGGTGACGTCGATCGTCCGCTACACGCTGCGCGCCGCGGCGGTCTACGAGACGGTCCCGTCCGCGGCGCTCAGGACGCTCAACACCACCCTGCTCGACGAACGCGACAGCGAAACGCGAGCCCCCTTCTGCACGCTCACCTTCGGCACGGTCGCGCCCGATCCGGACACCGGACGGGTCGACATCCGTCTCGCCTCGGGTGGGCATCCGCCGCCGCTCCTCGTGCGCGCGAACGGCAACGTCGACTATCTCCCCACGATCGGCGGACAGCTGATCGGAATGCTGCCCACGCCGCGGCTCGTCGAGCACACCTTCGCGCTGCGCCCCGGCGACACGCTGCTGCTGTACACCGACGGGGTGACCGAGGCCCTCGTCTCCGGTGAGACCCGTGAACGCTTCGGGGAGGACCGGCTCCTCGAGCACGTCCGCGCATCGAAACCGACGAGCGCGGCGGAAGCGGTCGGGGCCGTCCGCGAGGCGCTCGCGACGCTCGGGGCGGGCGTGCAGGACGACGTCGCCCTGCTCGCCCTGCACGCGCCCCGGTAGAACGATCACCAGCCGCGTTCGGCGAGCCGGTGGGGCTGCGGGATCTCGTCGACGTTGATACCGACCATCGCCTCGCCGAGGCCCCGCGAGACCTTCGCGAGCACGTCGGGATCGTCGTGGAAGGTGGTGGCCTTGACGATCGCGGCCGCACGCTGGGCGGGGTTGCCCGACTTGAAGATTCCGGATCCGACGAACACGCCCTCGGCCCCGAGCTGCATCATCATCGCGGCGTCGGCGGGGGTGGCGATGCCACCGGCGGTGAAGAGGGTGACGGGCAGCTTGCCGGCGCGGGCGACCTCGACGACGAGGTCGTAGGGGGCCTGCAATTCCTTGGCGGCGACGTAGAGCTCGTCCTCGGGAAGCGAGCTCAGGCGCCGGATCTCCTGGCGGATCCGGCGCATGTGGGTCGTGGCGTTCGAGACGTCGCCGGTGCCGGCCTCGCCCTTGGAGCGGATCATCGCCGCGCCTTCGTTGATACGGCGCAGTGCCTCACCGAGATTCGTTGCGCCGCACACGAACGGCACGGTGAACGCGAACTTGTCGATGTGGTTCTCGTAGTCGGCGGGGGTGAGCACCTCCGACTCGTCGATGTAGTCGACCCCGAGGGCCTGCAGGACCTGCGCTTCGACGAAGTGGCCGATGCGCGCCTTGGCCATGACGGGGATCGAGACGGCCTCGATGATGCCGTCGATCATGTCGGGATCGCTCATGCGCGACACGCCGCCCTGCGCGCGGATGTCGGCGGGCACGCGTTCGAGGGCCATGACCGCCACCGCGCCGGCGTCCTCGGCGATCTTCGCCTGTTCGGGGGTCACCACGTCCATGATCACCCCGCCCTTGAGCATCTCGGCCATGCCACGCTTGACGCGGGCGGTACCGGTGACGGGGGCGGTGTCGGGGCTGGTCACGATGGGAGTCCTCCTCGGTGGACGGATCGGCGAAAGCTGCCGGCGCACGGGCGACGGGCAGCGGAACCGAGCCTAGGGGCGCAGCCGAGCCGGTCCTATAGCCAGTTCGGAACAACTGGACTGCCGCACACCGGTCCACTCCTCGGACGGGCACTGAAGATCCCGCGCATTCCCCAAAGGAACCGTCCAGTTTCGCGAACTGGATCTCTACGTGAGAGGCCCTGCGGCCGGACCGAAAGGGTTCAAAATTTCACCGGATCGCGCGGATCTCGGGCTCCAGCCGCCGCGTCGCGACCTGCCTCGCCTCATCGAGGAGCTCGGGCAGATCGTGCGGGTAGACCGGGTTCCCGGACCGCACCAGCGCCTGCAGTTCGTCGTCGTCGAACCAGCGATGGTCGAGGCGCATGCTCCGTTCGAGATCGGTGAAGCCGTCTGCAGCGGGTTCGAAGGACGGTACCCGCACCGAGAAGAACAGCTCCTCCGAGTGCAGGACCTCACCGTTGAACGGGAAGACGGCCACGCGCCGCCACATCGGCCCGCACAGGAGGTCGCGCTCGACCCGCAGACCGGTCTCCTCGGCGAGCTCCCGGAGCGCGGCCGTCGCCAGGTCCTCGCCGGGTTCGACGGCGCCACCGATCGTGAACCAGAAGTGCCGCTCGGGCACCGCGGGGTCGTGTCCGCGCAGCAGCAGGACCCGGCCGTCCTCGTCGAGCACCACGACGCGAGCCGACGTTCGTGCCCGATCCGGCACCGGGGTGGTCCGCGAAGCGGGAGCAGTGGCCGCGCCTGAGGAAGGGGACGTGCCGGGAACGGCCGGAGGCGCGGTGGCGACCGCACCCGCCCGCTCGGCAATCTCGAAATAGGTGGGCAGCGGCGCGGTTCCCCCGAGGTGCAACCAGCGGACCGGCCGTCGGGTGCGCAACGCCAGGGTGTCGCGCACCGCGTCGTTGTGGAAACGACGGGCGATGAGCACCCGCGCCTCCGCGTCGGCGAGCTCGGCCACGAGTTGGGGGCGCAGCCGGCCGGTCTCGAGCCGTGCCAAGGAGGCCGACAACGCGTTCTCGGCCTCCTCGCGCCGGGCGCGGTCCGCACGTTCGGCAGTATCGGCGAGCAGGGCGAGAGTGCGTCCCTCCGGGACCGGGATCGACGCCACGATGCTCCGCACGACCGCCGCGCGACGCGCCAGGGCCGCATCGAGTGCCTGCCAGGACAGATCCGAGCGCACATGGAGGCGGTCGAGTCGGTTGGCGGTGGAATAGGCCCACACACCGATCGCCACGACCACGGCGGCGATCAGCGACAGGACGAGGATCGTCACCGCGCTGACGGTCACGACCGGACCTCCCGCACCGGGCCGGCACCGACGGTGACGGTCTCGTAGACCCGCAGAATCTGATCTGCGACCACCGGCCAGTCGTACGCTTCGACCACCGTGGATCCGAAGTCGACCAATGCCTGCCGGCGGTCGTCGTCGTCGAGGACCTCGAGGAGTCCACGCGCGAGCGCATCGGCATCGGCGACCGGGACGAGGACCCCGGCCTGCCCGTCGCGCAGTACCCGGCGGAAGGCGTCGAGCTGGGAGGCGACGACCGCCGTCCCCGCGGCCATGGCCTCGACGAGCACGATGCCGAAGCTCTCACCACCGAGGTTCGGCGCGCAGTACACGTCGGCGCTGCGCATCGCGGACGCCTTCTCGTCGTCGTCGACCTGCCCGAGCAGCCGCAAGTGCCGGAAGTAGCGTCCCGCTTCCTTCCGCAAGCGGTCCTCGTCACCGCGCCCGACCACGAGGATCTCGATGTCGGGATGTCGGGCGACGAGCGCCGGCAACGCGCCGAGCAGGATCTCCATGCCCTTGCGGGGTTCGTCGTACCGGCCGAGGAAGAGCACCGTGCGGCCCGCTCGCGGGTAGCCCGGCAGCAGCGGGGCGTGCCGGAAGAACGGCACGTCCACACCGTTGGGGATCTCGACCGCATCGGCACCGAGAGAGGTGACCTGCCACCGCCGGGCCAGCTCGGACACCGCGATCCGGCCGCTGATCTTCTCGAGATAGGGCTGCAGGACACCCTGGAAGGTGCTGAGCACCAGCGATTTCGTCGTCGACGTGTGGAAGGTCGCGACGATCGGTCCTTCCGCCACCTTGAGCGCGAGCATCGACAGGCTCGGCGCGTTCGGTTCGTGGATGTGGAGGACGTCGAAATCGTTGTCGTTGATCCAGCGGCGGACCCGGGCATAGGAGACCGGACCGAAACTCAGGCGCGCGACGGACCCGTTGTACGGGATCGCGACGGCGCGACCGGCGGAGACGACGAAGTCGGGCAGGGGCGTCGTCTCCGACGCGGGTGCCAGCACACTCACCTCGTGCCCGCGGCCGATGAGGACCTCCGCGAGATCCACGACGTGTGCCTGTACTCCACCGGGAACGTCGAAGGAGTACGGGCAGACCATCCCGATCCTCACCTACGCCTCCATCCGGGCGCGGCGAGCCTCCGACAAGTCGTCGAGCCACAACGGCTGCAGCATGTGCCAGTCCTCGGGGTGGGCGGCGATGTTGGCGGCGAACCGGTCGGCGAGGGCCTGTGTGGCAGCGTCGATCCCGACACTCACGTCGAGCTCCGGATCCACGCGGAACCCCCAGCCGTCCTCGGTGAACCAGCAGTGCACCGGCAACAGTGCCGCACCGGTGTCGATGGCCAGTTTCGCCGGTCCGGCGGGCATGCGGGTGGGTTCGCCGAAGAAGGTGACCGGCACTCCCTTGCGGGCGAGGTCGCGTTCGCCGAGCAGGCACACGATCCGGTTGTCGCGCAACCGCGCGGCAAGCTCCCCGAACGGCGGCGTCTCCCCGCCGCTCGAGGGGAAGATCTCGAAACCGAGACCCTCGCGGTAGTCCACGAAACGGCGGTAGAGGGACTCCGGACGCAGGCGCTCGGCGACCGTGGTCAATCCGCCGAAGTAGCGGACGCACCACACGCCGGCGAGATCCCAGTTCCCACTGTGGGGCAGCGCCAGGATCGCGCCGCGACCGGCGGCGAGCGCCGCCTCGATGTGCTCACGGCCCTCGATGGACGAATCGATCGACTTCGCGGTCGCGTCGAGATCCATCGACGGCAGGCGGAACGCCTCGCGCCAGTAGCGCGCGTAGGACCGGACCGACCGGCGGATCAGATCGTCGGGCACCTCGTGCGGCTGCACCCCGAGCACCCGCGCGAGGTTGCGGCGCAGTTGCTGCGGTCCGCCGCCACGGCGCGCCGCATGGTCGGCGCCGGCGTCGAACAACCGTCGCGCGACGCCGTCGGGCAGTGCCCGGACCAGGCGCCAGCCACCCGCGTACGCGAGATCGGACGCCTTCTCGCCGACACTCACTGTGCTCCCCCGTCGTCCCGGGTCTCCGTCGTCCGCCCGGCCGGGGGCGTGATGGGAAGCAGTTCGCGCGCACCCGCGGAGTTGCGGACGGCGAGCACCCGCTGGAAGACGGTGATCACCGATCCGACGACGAGCAGCCACATGGCGATGTGGATCGCCCAGTCGAGTCCGAGGCCGGTGAGACCGGCGCCGACGAGCACGATCACGAGCCGGTCGGGTCGTTCGATCAGACCGCCGTCGGCGGACAGTCCACTCGCTTCGGCCCGCGCCTTCGCGTACGAGATGACCTGCGAGGTCACCAGACAGAGCAGGGTGGCGACGAACAGCGGACGGCTCTGCTCGTGGTAGACGGCCCACCACGCGAGACCGGCGAAGATCGCGCCGTCGGCGATCCGGTCGCAGGTCGCGTCGAGAACCGCGCCGAAGCGCGTTCCGCCACCGCGGGCCCGGGCCATGGCTCCGTCGAGCATGTCGAACATGACGAACAGCCAGATGACCATCGCACCCCAGAACAGGTGTCCCATGGGGAACAGGGTCACGGCGGCGGCGATCGTGGCGACGGTGCCGACGACTGTGACGGCGTCCGGAGTCAGGCCGGTACGGATCAGCGCCTTGCCGAGCGGCGCGGTGACCTTCGACACCGACGCACGCCCGAAGAAGCTCAGCATCCCGCGACCCCTGTCTTCCTGTCCGACCGTTGTGTCCGGAATCCGATCCTGCCACGAGTAGGGCCGGGAATGCGCAGTCGGCCCGCAGCGGATCGACACGCGAACGGCACCACGGCCGTACGATGCGATCGCGACGACTCGGGGAAGGCTGTCACTCGTCCCATGCCGAGGCGAGCAGTGCACGGGTGTCGCGCAGCAACTGCACCATGACCTTCGACCCACCGAGGACGGTGATGAAGTTGGCGTCGCCGCCCCAGCGCGGCACGACGTGCAGGTGGAGATGCTCGGCCAGCGAGCCTCCCGCCGCGGCACCGAGGTTGAGGCCGACGTTGAAGCCGTGCGGACGCGAGACGCGCTTGATGACGCGGAGCGCCCGCTGCGCGAACTGCATGAGTTCGGCGCTCTCCTCGGGCGTCAGGTCCTCGAGGTTGGCCACCCGGCGATACGGTACGACCATCAGGTGCCCCGGGTTGTACGGGTACAGGTTGAGCACCGCGTACACCGTTTCGCCGCGAGCGACGACGAGACCTTCCTCGTCGGACATCTTCGGGATATCGGTAAAGGGTTCGTACGGCTCGTCGCGACCTCGCGGGGACTCGGTGATGTACGACATCCGGTGCGGCGACCACAGGCGCTGCAGGTGGTCGGACTCCCCCACACCGCGATCGACCATCGACGCGGGACTGTCGTCGGTCGCGGGGATGTCGGCCGGCCCCGGAGTGCGATCGCCCGTCACGACGGGCTGCCTTCCCCACCGGAACCGACGAGCTCGGCGGTGGGCGAGGCGTTCTCGCGGCGACGGACCCATTCGGTCACGATCCGCACGGCCTCGTCGACCGGCACGCCGTTGACCTGCGTGCCGTCGCGGAAACGGAAACTGACCGCGCCCGCCGCGACGTCGCGCTCACCGGCGAGCAGCATGAACGGCACCTTCTGCGTGGTGTGGGTGCGGATCTTCTTCTGCATACGGTCGTCGGAGACGTCGACCTCGGCCCGGATCCCCTGAGCCTTCAACTTGCCCACGACGTCGAACAAGTGGTCCTCGAAGTCCGCGGCCACAGGAATGCCCACGACCTGGACGGGCGAGAGCCACGCCGGGAAGGCACCGGCGTAGTGCTCGGTGAGCACGCCGAAGAACCTCTCGATCGACCCGAAGAGCGCCCGGTGGATCATGACGGGCCGGTGTTTCGCCCCGTCGGTGCCGGTGTACTCGAGCTCGAATCGCTCCGGCAGATTGAAGTCGAGCTGGATCGTCGACATCTGCCAGCTGCGGCCCAGGGCATCCTTGACCTGCACCGAGATTTTCGGACCGTAGAAGGCCGCACCGCCCGGATCCGGGACGAGGTGCAGACCCGAGGCCTCGGCGACCTCACGCAGGGTGTCGGTCGCGACGTCCCACAGCTCGTCGCTGCCGACGAACTTCTTGGGATTCTTCGTCGACAGTTCGAGGTAGTAGTCGTCGAGCCCGTAATCCTTCAGCAGGTCGAGGATGAACTTCAGGACGCTGGTGAGCTCGTCGCGCATCTGCTCCGGGGTGCAGAAGATGTGCGCGTCGTCCTGCGTCATGCCGCGCACACGGGTGAGCCCGTGGATCACACCGGACTTCTCGTAGCGGTAGACGGATCCGAACTCGAACATGCGAAGCGGCAGCTCGCGGTACGAGCGGCCTCGCGACCGGAAGATCAGGTCGTGCATCGGGCAGTTCATCGGCTTGAGGTAGTAGTCCTGACCCGGCTTGCGAACCGTGCCGTCCTCGTTGAGCTCCTCGTCGATGTGCATCGCCGGGAACATGCCGTCGCGGTACCAGTCGAGGTGACCGGAGACCTCGTAGAGGTGGCCCTTGGTGATGTGCGGCGAGTACACGAACTCGTAGCCGGCCTCGACGTGCCGCTGACGCGAGTAGTTCTCCATCTCCTGGCGGATGATGCCGCCCTTCGGATGGAAGACCGGCAGTCCCGAGCCGAGCTCGTCGGGAAACGAGAACAGGTCGAGTTCGGTGCCGAGCTTGCGGTGGTCGCGGCGCTCGGCCTCGGCGAGGAGTTCGAGGTGCGCGTCGAGCGCCTCGGTGGACTCCCAGGCCGTGCCGTAGATGCGCTGCAGGCCGGCGTTGTCCTGGTCGCCGCGCCAGTAGGCCGCGGAACTGCGCGTGAGCTTGAACGCCGGGATGAACTTGGTGGTGGGCACGTGCGGGCCGCGGCACAGGTCCTTCCAGACGAGCTCACCCGTGCGGGGGTTGAGGTTGTCGTAGATGGTCAGTTCCTTGCCGCCGACCTCCATCACCTCGGGGTCCGGCTCGAAGTCACTGCTTCCTGCCTTGTCGTCGATGAGTTCGAGTTTGAACGGTTCGTCCTTCAATTCCTCGCGGGCGTCCTCGAGGCTGTCGACGACGCGACGCGAGAAGCGCTGGGCATCCTTGACGATCTTCTTCATCCGCTTCTCGAGCTTCGCGAGATCTTCGGGCGTGAAGGGACGCTCGACCTGGAAGTCGTAGTAGAAGCCGTCGCGGATGGGCGGGCCGATGCCGAGCTTCGCCTCTGGAAACTCCTGCTGCACGGCCTGTGCGAGCACGTGGGCGGCCGAGTGGCGGATGACGCTGCGACCGTCCTCGGTGTCGGCGCCGACGGCCTCGACCTCGACGTCCGATTCCGGCGTCCACGAAAGATCGTGCAGCGTGCCTTCGGAGTCGCGGACGACCACGATCGTCTCGGGTCCCTTGGTGGGCAGACCCGCGTCACGGACCGCCGCGCCCGCAGTGGTCCCCGCGGGCACCCGGACGATCGTGGCTGGTTTCGCGGATGCGGGCGTGGTCACTGTGACGGACTCCTCGGCTCGATGCCTGATACGTGGTCGTCGCCGGACGCGTGCTGCGGTCGACGATCGCGAGCACACGGCAACTTCATCATGCTATCGACATCCGCCCGGGCAGCGAACACAGGGAGCCGAGCGGAGAAACTCAGAGGTGGTTGAGACCCGTCAGCACCCGTTCGAGCAGTTCGACGTTCGGTCCCACCTTGTCGGCCGTGCGGTGCACGGTGATCTCGCCGGTCGCCGCGAGATCCCCGACGAGCACGCGCGCGACACCGAGCGGGATCTGCGCGAGGGCCGCGATCTCCATGATCGATCTCGGCTGGGCGCACAACGCCAGCACGAGGCGATGCTCGTCCATCGCCGGACCGGACTCACTGCCCATCGCGGAGGGGACGGCCGACACGAGCACTTCGAGAGGCAGCTCCACCTCGGCTCGGGTGCGTCCCCCGCTCCGCACGAACGGGCGCACGAACGACGACGTCTCTGGCTGGTTCATGTCCTCGATTCCCACACTGGTCCCGGTGCCCGCATTCCGGCCGGCCGGCTGCGCTGCACCGCCCGACAACGCTCTGTCGACCGGCTGCGCTGTGTCGACCGGCTGCGCTGCGGGACGGTACATCTCGGCTGCCGTGACCTCGTCCACGACGGGGCCCGGCTCGCGGTGATTCCGTACCGGCACGGCGTGATCCGCCGGCCGCCGACGTCGACGGGACCGACCGGATCCGAATCTCGCTCCGGTCGCCCCCACGACCGGCCATTCGCTGTCCGCAACGCTCATCCGGACGTGCCCTCCTCGACGACCACGATCCTGCCATCACTACGCGCACTTCGGCCACAAGCACCACAGCTGTGCCCACACGACACGCGTGGTCGGGCCCGAGGGGGCCGTTGCGGTTCGAAGGAAACAAGCGCTCGCGGGCGACCACCCGACCGGGCGCCACGCTCGCTCAACGATTTCATCAAGGTACGAAAAAAGGCACCCCTGCGGGGGTGCCTTTCGTCACTGCCGATCTCGGTGGTCCCGGCTGGGATCGAACCAGCGACCTCCCCGGTGTGAACGGGACGCTCTTCCACTGAGCCACGGGACCGGGCCGCTCCGCAGCGGCTCGAACGAGATGGAACACTAACACGCTCCCGCCATGAAGACGAATCGCCTGGTCCCAGCGTTTCGACGCGGATGTTCCGTGCAGCGCGTTCGGGTGGCGCCTCTCGCGCGCGTACGCGAGCGGGCAGGAAACCGTGCTCGTAGAGACGAGAAGGCGCACCCGGAGCCCCGGGACGTGGACGGCCCTCAACTCGGGAGGACCGGGGAACGCAAGTGTCGGCCGGAGCGACACGAGCGGGGGACGCGGGCTCGGCCTCCGAAGCCCTATTCGTCGCCTCCCGCAGGGGTCATCAGCCCGTCACCTTCGCGAAATCTGCCGGTTTTCTGCCGTTGACCTGCGGATTTGTGCGTTTCGTAGATGCTCGGCTACTGTTTTGAACCGCACCACGGAGAGCACGACGCCGAACGGTGCGAATGCGGATGTAGCGCAGCTGGTAGCGCATCACCTTGCCAAGGTGAGGGTCGCGGGTTCGAATCCCGTCATCCGCTCGAGAGGTTGGACTCGACCTTTTACGGTGGAGTGGCCGAGTGGTGAGGCAACGGCCTGCAAAGCCGTGCACACGGGTTCGATTCCCGTCTCCACCTCGCGCGATTAGCTCAGCGGGAGAGCGCTTCCCTGACACGGAAGAGGTCACTGGTTCAATCCCAGTATCGCGCACCAGGTTCGACCAGCACGTGGGCCGAGCCGGTTCACCGAAAGAACGTGCACATGCGGATGTAGCGCAGCTGGTAGCGCATCACCTTGCCAAGGTGAGGGTCGCGGGTTCGAATCCCGTCATCCGCTCCATTCCGGCGATCACCATGCCGGCGCGATTAGCTCAGCGGGAGAGCGCTTCCCTGACACGGAAGAGGTCACTGGTTCAATCCCAGTATCGCGCACAGAAGATGAAGGCTCCCTTCGAATTTCGAAGGGAGCCTTCATTCGTTCGTGGAGACGCATTCGTTCGTGGAGACCGCCGATCGTCCGGGCCACCCGGTGAGAATCCGGCAACGGGTGATCCGGTGCGGAGGTATTCCCCCGCACCGGACCGGCGCGTCACGCGCCGAGCGTGTTGATCCCCGCGATCATCGCCCGCAGCGACGACTCGTTGCCGGTCTCGCCCGTGCCCATCACCCAGGTCGTGCGCTCGCCGGAGCGGCACAGCAGGAAGGTCGCGGACATCTCACCGAGGTCTTGGCGGTGGAACGACAGGATCTCGATGTTCAGCCCGAGGTCGTACAGCATCGCGGTCATCGCGGCGATCGGTCCGCAGGTCGTGGCGGATGCCGTATGGATCGTGTCGCCGATCGCGATCGTCGCCTCGAAGGCGCTGCGTCCCGCACCCAGGGCCGTCGCGGTCCAGCCACCGAGGCGGACCGGGCCGTGCTGCGCACCGTAGGTGGATTCGAACTCCGTCCAACTCATGCCGGAGGCTTCCTCGCGCAATCCCCGAGGAAGGCCGCGTCCGTAGCGGGCGAAGAACGGATCGGCATCAGGGGTGCCAGAGGGGAACATCGGAGCGAAACCCGAGAAGGAGGTGAAGGCGTTCATCGTTCGTAGTGGTCTTCCACGAGAAGGAAGGACCGACGCGTAGCTCAACGACCCGCAGCGAGGGGTCGGTCCGAATCAGACCCCGCTACGGCGGTGAACTACGAGTACGCGCTTCATAGCCGCGACGGTACAACGCACCGACATTTCGTGCAAGTCGCATGCACGGGACCGTGTGACGCAACCGTGACCACGGTCGCTGGAACCTGAGGGATCCCTCATGTAGCGTGGATGTTGCCATCCCCCCGATGGTGTCGAACCCCAGCCATGACCCCCCATCCAAGGCTGGGGTTCAGCCATATCCGGACCCTTCTCCGTCTCGCGTCCGGGCTCGTGTCTCCGTCTCGCATCGACACGCGGGGCACCTGCCGTATCGTCCCGTCCGAGTGCTTCACTGGTGTGCATGTCCATGCCACCACTCGAAGAAGCAGTCTCCGTCGACGAGGCGGGCATCTGGGACGCCGAGGCAATCGCTCAGGTCGCCGCCGCGACCTTCCCGCTCGCCTGCCCTCAGGACGCCGCCGAGGACGACATCGCCGACTTCATCGAGCGCACCCTCAGCGCGGAGAAGTTCGCCGAGTACCTGTCCTCCCCCGAACGCATCGTTCTCGAGGCGCGCGCGGGTGAGGAGATCGTCGGTTATCTGATGGCAGTGGACGCCGCTCCCGAGGATCCGGCGATCGACGCGATGATCACGGCGCGGCCGGCGATCGAGATCAGCAAGCTGTACGTGATGCCGGGCCATCACGGTTCCGGAATCTCTGCGGCGCTCATGGATGCGATCGTCGCGCGGGCCCACACACTCGGGCGTGTGGGCCTGTGGCTCGGCGTCAACCAGGAGAACACCCGCGCCCGGCGCTTCTACGAGAAGCAGGGCTTCGAGGTGGTGGGCACGCGCACATTCGTCGTGGGGGCGCAGACGCACGACGATTTCGTCATGCAGCGCACCCTCCGAAGGGATGACGGCCGGTGAGCCGGTGATGGGGTGGAGGTCGACCCGGCGCGCATGAGCGCCGGGTATCCGATCAGCCCGCGGCAACCTCGAATCGGGACAGCGCCAGCAGACGGGACGTCGCGCGCAGGTACTTCTTGCGGTAGCCGCCCGCGAGCATCTCGGGCGTGAAGATCTCGTCGAGCTTGGCGCCGGAGACCGTCACGGGGATGCTCGCGTCGTACATGCGGTCGGCGAGGACCACCAGACGTAGGGCCACCGACTGGTCCTTCGCCGGGTGCACACCCTCGAGGAAGACGGCGGGGACACCCTCGACGAGCTTGCCGTAACGGGACGGGTGCAGCGTGCTCAGGTGCGCGCACAGCTCGTCGAAGTCGTCGAGCGTCGCACCCGGGATCGCGTCGGCGCGCTCGGTGAGCTCTGCCGAGTCGACCGGATCGGGTGCAGGCGGCAGGTCGCGGTGACGGTAGTCGGGGCCGTCGACGCGGATGGTCTCGAAGATCGACGCGAGCTTCTTGATCTCGCGCAGGAAGTCCTGTGCCGCGAACCGTCCCTCACCCAGCTGGCCGGGGAGCGTGTTGGAGGTCGCGACGATCGAGACGCCGCGGGCCGACAGTTCGGTCAGCAGGCGCGAGACGAGCATGGTGTCGCCCGGATCGTCGAGTTCGAACTCGTCGATGCACAGCACGCTGTGGTTCGACAGCTCCTCGACGGCCTTGTTGAACCCGAGGGCGCCGACGACGTGGGTGAGCTCGACGAACGTGCCGAAGGCCTTGGGCGCGGGTGCGCTGTGGAAGATCGAGGCGAGCAGGTGGGTCTTGCCCACGCCGAAGCCGCCGTCGAGGTAGAGGCCGGCCCCCTGCGGCTGGGAGCGGCGGCCGAACAGGCCGCGCTTGCCGCCGCGGATCTTCCCGATCTTGCCGACGAACTCCGCAGCGGTCGTCACCGCGGCCGCCTGGCTCGGCTCGTTCGGATCCGGAATGTACGACTCGAAGCTCACCTCGTCGAACATCGCGGGGGGCACCATCTGCGCCACCAACTGGTCTGCAGGCACCACCGGATTGCGGTCGACGAGACGTTCGTGCATCAGCCCAGGGTACGACCGCATCATGCTCGGATCCTCACTCGAATCCGGAATGCGACCTACTTCACACGGCGTTCACCTCGGCGTCATGCACCGGGAGGACACTTCGGATCGGCCGCTCGACCACCGGTTGCGCGCGGCCGCCGGTAAACCTGGCAGGCTGTGCGCATGCGCAGATCGGGAGTGATCGCCGCGATGTTGATCACGGTTGCCGCGGCGTCGACCGCGTGCGGAGCAGGACCGTCGATACGTCCCGACGTCGCCGTGGTGCGCGACGATCCCGGTGGCGCCGTCGACGGGACCCCGCAGGACGAGACCGAGGTACCCAAACTTCCGGTGCCGTCGGCCGAACCGGCGTGGCGGAACTGCACGGACGAGACGCTCTCCTCGTTCGACGCACCGCCGGGTGCCCAGGGCCTCGTTCTCGAGTGCGCGGAGGTCGTCGCCCCGATCGATGCGGCCGGCACCGTGACGGGCACCTTCCCGCTGGCAGTCATGCGCGCACGACTGCCCGACACCCCCACCGACGTGGCGCCGCTGGTTCTCACGACCGGCGCCGACGTCGCGTCGACGCGCGCACTGACCGCCATGGCGACCGGCGCGATGTCGGGTGCACTGGCGATGCGTCCGATCGTCGCGGTGGATCGGCGCGGGATCGGCAACTCGCTCGCGATCGACTGCATCTTTCCTGCTGATCGTCGCGGTCTCGGCGATCTCGGACAATTCGGCCGCACCGGCGATGCACCCGAACGCGTCGCCGATCTGGGTCGTCAGGCGACCGTCTCGTGCACCGACTACCTGCAGCCGCAGCAGCTGATGTTCGGCGCATCACACGCCGCCGACGACATCGAACGCCTCCGGCAGGCATGGGGCGTGGACCGGATCGGTCTCCTCGGGGTGGGGAACGGTGCGACGGTCGCGCTCGCCTACGCCGCCGCCTATCCGGGCGCGGTCGGCCGTCTCGTCCTCGACTCCCCCGCCGCGGCCACCGCCGACGCCGAACTCATGGCCGAGTCGCAGGCCCGCGGCGCGGAGGCCGCCGTCGATGCCTTCGCCCGGCAGTGCACCGCCCTCGACTGCGCCCTGGGCGACGATCCGCGCGCGGCGATCGAGGATCTGCACGAGCAGGCCACCGAGGGTGAACTCGCGCCGGTCTCGGCCAATTCCTTCCTCACGGCGCTGACGGGTGTCCTCGGCACGCCGCGCGCCGATCTGCAGGCCCGCGTCCGTGAGGTGGCGGACGTCCTCGCAGCCGCGCGGGACGGCGATGTCATGCCGCTCATCGAACTGGTCGGTGTGGCCGAGGAGAGGCTCTCGACGGACGGTCAGTTCGTCGCCCGGTGCAGCGACGGACAGCGCTGGCCGACCCCGACCCACGCGGGCGATCTCGCCCGGAGTTGGTCCACCCTCTATCCGCTGTACGGCGCGGATCTGGCGACGGGCCTGACGGCATGTGCGGCGTGGCCGAGCCTGCCTCCCCCGCCGCTGCCGGCGGCGCTCGACGTGCCCGTGCTCGTCTCCTCGGGGGCCGCGGACCCGGTCGTGGGCAATGCCGGCGTGGAGTCGGTGACCGGTGTGCTCACCGCAGGCGGTATCGCCTGGGCGTCACTGTCGTGGCAGGGTGCCGGTTACTCGGCGGTCCTGCACTCGGGATGCGTGCAGGCGCGGGTGGAGACCTATCTGTCCGACGGAGAACTTCCACCCAACGGGAGCCTGTGCCCCGCGTGACGTTCCCCGGTCGGGGGCAGGGCGTGTGCACGGGTCCGCAGGCCCGCGGTGTACCGTGCCGTAGTGTTCCTCAGAAGTCTCGAACCCCGGACCGCACGCACGACCGCCGAGGTGGTCAAGGCTGTGGTGTGGCCCCTGGCCATACTGACGGTTCTGCACCGGGTCGTAATCAAAGCGGTCAACGGGTTCCGGACGGACGACTTCACCCCGGTCTACAACGCCGCGCTGGCCTTCCTCAACCGCCGGCCGGTGTACACCGCCGAGTTCCAGTGGGTCGATCCCCACTACCTCTATCCGCCTTCCGGCACGTTGTTGATCGCCCCGATCGCGGTGATCGACCCCGAGCGGTCGCGGTGGTTGTTCATCCTCGCCAATGCGATCGCGATCCTCGTCGCGCTCTACCTGTTGCTGCGCATGTTCGGTCTGCGACTCGATTCGCCGATCGCGCCGGTGCTGGTCTTCGCCGCGTTCGCGTCCGAGACGGTGACGAACACGCTCGTCTTCACGAACATCAACGGTCTCGTCCTGCTCGGCGAGATCGCGTTCCTGACGCTGCTGCTCAAACGACGTGATCTGTGGGCGGGGGCTGCGCTCGGCCTGACCTTCGCCGTCAAACCGATCCTCGCTCCCCTGCTGTTGCTCCCGCTCGTGCGCGGACAGTGGAAGGTCTTCATCACCGCCGCGGGTGTCCCGATCGCGCTGACGATCATCGCGTGGCCCCTGTCGGTCGACGCGTGGCAGTTCGTCGAGCACACCGTGCCGTACCTGCTCGAGTCCCGCGACTACTTCAACAGCGCGATCGTCGGCAACGGCATGTACTACGGGCTCCCGGCCTGGCTGATCTTCGGTCTGCGGGCGGTGCTCGCGGTGATGGTCGCGGTGTCGGTGTGGTTGCTCTACCGCTACTGCCGCCACGACGAGGTGTTCTTCGTGTGCACCGCCGGCGGTGTGTTGCTCGCGGCTTCGTTCCTGCTCGGATCGCTCGGCCAGATGTACTACTCGATGATGCTGTTCCCTCTGCTGATGACGGTGCTGCTGCCGAACTCCGTGATGCGGAACTGGCCCGCCTGGCTCGCCGTCTACGGCTTCCTGAGCTACGACTCGTGGCTGTCGAACCGGTGGGTGGAGGCCGGGCGCGCGGCGGAGTACATGAAGACAACCTTCGGCTGGTCGCTGCTGCTCATCGTCGTCTTCGCCGTCCTGCTCGACCGTTACCTCGTCGCGAAGCGCGAAGGGCGCCTGGCGGACGGCATCGAGCCGTCGCACCTGCTCGAGGAGAAGCAGCCCGCACGGACGTGATCGTCCGTGCCGGTGCAGACGTGACGCGCGCGCCGAGCGCGGTTAGCGTGGAGATCATGACGTCTGCTCCTCGATCCGAACCCGCACCCAAGGTCGTCCACACCGACGAGGAATGGCGCGCGAAGCTCACTCCCGCCGAATTCGCCGTGTTGCGTCAGGCCGGCACCGAGCGTCCCTTCGTCGGCGAGTACACCGACACCGAGACCGAGGGCATCTACGAATGCCGCGCGTGCGGTGCCGAACTGTTCCGCAGCACAGAGAAGTTCCACTCCCACTGCGGGTGGCCGTCGTTCTTCGACCCCGCCGACTCCGACGCCGTGATCCTGCGCGAGGACAACTCGCTGGGCATGCGGCGCATCGAGGTGGTGTGCGCGACGTGCCACAGCCATCTCGGGCACGTCTTCGAGGGCGAGGGTTACCCGACGCCCACCGACAAGCGGTACTGCATCAACTCGATCTCCCTGCGCCTGGTTCGGTCGGAGTGATCCCGGCCGCGGCCAGCGCGGTCCACAGTGCGTCGTGCCGCTCGGTGGTCGGTGTCGGTTCGACGAGTTCGAACGCGCATCCGATCGACCGGGCGGCACCGTCCGCCTTCTCGCTGTCGCCGATCATCAGCGTCCGTCGCGGGTCGACACCGAGTCTGTCGACGGCGTGGCGGAAGATCTCCGGTTCGGGCTTGACGGCGCCCACTTCGAAGGACAGCGCGAACACCGACACGAGGTCGTCGATACCGAGCCGCGCGAAGGCCGGCCGCAGGTCGAAGGCGATGTTGCTCACCACGCCGACGGCGATCCCGTCTCCAGCGAGCGCCTCGATGACGGGGACGGTGTCGGGATAGACGGTCCAGCAGTCGGGGTCGGTCACCTTCTCGTAGAGCGCCTGTGCCTGTTCGGGATCGGCCACGCCCGATCTGCGCAGCACCGTCAGGTAGGCCTCGCGGTGCCAGCGCGGTTCGCGGTCGCGGTTGGTCCACGCGTGGTGCTCGTCGGCGTCCATCTCGACGGGCTGCCCGACGGGTTGCGTCAGCCGCCGCATGAGTTCGGCCTGCCGGTGCACGTCGAAGGGTCTGCCCTCGTGGTCGGTGACGTCCGCGAGCCAGCTCTCGTCCTCCTCGAGCCGGAACAGGGTGCCGGAGAAGTCGAACAGGACGGCATCGAAGGGGGTCTCGGCCATGTCCCGAGGCTAACGGCTGAGCGACAGTGGCAGGTCGGCTCGGCTAGATCTCCTCGAGCAGTCGCATCGCCGCCATCGCGGCGGGCCGGCCGCTCGCAGGGAATGTCCCGATGCGGACCGAGTCATGTGGCGCGAGGCTACCGACCGAGGGGCCGGTTTGCCACAATGTCTCGCATGGCTGAGACGGGTACGAGAATCCGGCGACACACGAAGCTGTCCGTCGTCGGCGCCGGGAGCGTCGGTACCGCGGTGGCGTATGCATGTCTACTCAGGGGTTCGGCAGACGCGATCGCGCTGTTCGACACGAACTCCGCGAAGGTGCGCGCGGAGGTCCTGGACCTGAACCACGGCACGCAGTTCGCGCCGTCGTGCCGGATCGAGGGCAGTGACGACATCGCGGTCACCGCCGGTTCCGATCTGATCGTCGTGACCGCGGGGGCCAAGCAGCATCCCGGCCAGTCGCGTCTGGATCTCGCGGCGGCGAACGTCGCCCTGACACGGGACCTGACTCCCGGCCTGCTGTCCGTCTCCCCCGATGCAGTGATCGTCTTCGTCAGTAATCCGGTCGACATCGTCACCCGCGCCGCGATCGCGGCGACCGGCGTCTCGGACGGCCGGATCTTCGGGTCGGGCACGGTGCTCGATTCCGGCCGGCTGCGGTATCTGCTCGCCCACCGCGCCGACGTCGCGGTCGAGAACGTTCACGCGTTCGTCGTGGGGGAACACGGCGACTCGGAGGTCGCCCTGTGGTCGAGTGCGACGATCGGCGGCGTGCCGGTGGAGTCCTTCGCCGTCGACGGACGACCCGTCTTCGGACCGGACACCCGCGCCGAACTCTTCGAGGAGGTCGTGCGCAGCGCCTACGAGATCATCCGCGGCAAGGGCGCCACGAATCTCGCGATCGGACTGTCGAGTGCCCGCATCGTGGAGGCCGTGCTGCGGAACCAGCGCCGGGTGCTCGCGGTGTCGACGCTGCAAACCGGGCGGCACGGCCTGCAGGACGTCTGCCTCTCGCTTCCCACCGTCGTCGACGCGCGCGGCGCGCACACCGTGCTCGAGGTGCCGTTGTCGTCGGAGGAGGAAGCGGGGCTGGCCGCCTCCGCGGCCACCCTGCGTGAGGTCCAGTCGTCACTCGGACTGTGACCGCTCAGCGCTGCCGGACGACCGGCGGATCGTAGGCCCGGATGGGCGGCAACTCGCCGTCGAACCGCTCGACGTCGACGAGCACGTGCTGCCCCGTGCATCCGTGGGACAGCGACGACGTGCCGACGTCGGGGGTGAGCACGTTCGCGTTCCCGTGCACGCACATCGATCCGGGATCGGACGGATCCAGCGGGTCGTACCAGGCTCCCGTCGCGAGCTGGACGACGTTCGGCAGCAGACCGTCGTCGAGGACCACCCCGGCGAGGCACGAACCACGATCGTTGAAGACGCGGACGATGTCGCCGGCTTCCAGACCTCGCGCGGCAGCGTCGTCGGGACGCATCCGGATCGGTTCACGGCCACGGATCTTCGACGCCTGGCTCACCGAGCCGTGATCGAGCTGCCCGTGCAGGCGCGTGGCCGGCTGATTGGCGATCAGGTGCAGTGGGAACCGTTCGACCCGCGGGGAGCCGAGCCATTCGTCGGGTTCGTACCAGGTGGGGTGCCCGGCGCAGTCGTCGTAGCCGAACGAGTCGATATCGGCGGAGAAGATCTCGAGCAGTCCGCTGGGAGTCCGCAACGGGTTCGCCGCGGGATCGGACCGGAAGTCCTCGAAGAGGGTCAGATCGTCCTCGGTCCGCATCCGGACCGGTCCGCCGTACCAGAAGTCGTCGAAGGGCGGCGGGTCCTCGATGCGCCGGTCGTCGGCGAGGACGAAACCGCGCCACTGCTCGTAGAGGTGTTCGAGCCACTCCCGGGAGGTCCGGCCCTCGGTGAACTGCTCGCCGAAGCCGAGGCGGTGGGCGAGAGCAGTGCAGGTGTCGTAGTCGTCGCGGGCGTCGGCGAAGCGTGGGACGGCAGCCTGCATCGCGACGAGCAGCGGATCGTTGCGCGTGCACGTCAGGTCGTCGCGCTCGAGCGCCGTGGTCGACGGCACGACGATGTCGGCGTGCTTGGCCATCGGCGTCCAGTACGGGTCGTGGACGACGATCGTGTCGGGCCGCTGCAGGGCGCGGCGGAGCCGGCCGATGTCCTGGTGGTGGTGGAAGGGATTGCCACCCGCCCAGTACACGAGCCGGATGTCCGGGAAGGTCAGGCGACGGCCGTCGTAGTCGAACTGCTCCCCCGGTCGCAACAGCAGGTCGGAGATCGCGGCGACGGGGATGAAGTCCTCGACGTCGTTGTTGCCCTGGAACAGGGTGGGCAGCGGATACGGGACGGGCGCGAGACCGGGTTCGTTCATCGAACCGTAGCCGTGGCCGAAACCGCCCCCGGGAACGCCGAGTTGGCCGAGCATCGCGGCGAGGGTCACGCCCGCCCAGGGCGCCTGCTCGCCGTGCCGCACGCGTTGCAGCGACCATGTGACCGACACCAGGGTGCGGCCACGGGCCATGCGTCGCGCGAGGTCGACGAGGGTTCCGGCCGGGATGCCCGACAGTCCGGCGGCCCACTCGGGGGTCTTCGGGACGCCGTCGGTGCGGCCGAGCAGGTACTCCTCGAAGCGGTCGTAACCGGTGCAGTAGCGGTCGAGGAACTCACGGTCGGCCAGACCCTCGGTGGCCAGGACATAACCGAGGGCGAGCATGATCGCGACGTCGGTGCCCGGCCGGGGCGCGAGCCACTCGTGCTCACCGTGCACGTCGCTGCGGATCGGGCTGAACGAGACGATCCGTCCGCCGCGGGCCCGCATCCGGTCGAGGGCGTCGCGGGTGGGGTGATCGCTCGTGCCGCCGTCGTTGACGGCGGTGTTCTTCAGCGGGATCCCGCCGAAGCACACCATCAGATCGGTCTCGCGGGCGATGACCTCCCAGGAGGTCGAGCGCGCGAACAGTTTCCAGTGGGTGCCTACGACGTGCGGCATGATCACGCCGGTCGCGCCGAGCGAGTAGGAGTGCACCGAGCGGGTGTAGCCGCCGAACATCTTCAGGAAGCGGTGCACCTGGCTCTGTGCGTGGTGGAACCGGCCCGGGGCGGACCAGCCGTAGGAGCCGCCGAAGATCGCCCGGTTGCCGTGCCGGTCCTTTACGCGCTGCAGTTCGCCCGCGAGGATCTCGGTGAGTTCGTCCCACGAGACCGCGACGTACTCGTCGTCGCCGCGTCGTGTGCTCGGTCCCGGTCCGTTCTCGAGCCAGCCGCGACGGACGGCCGGACCGGCGATGCGAGCACGGTGCCGCACCGATCCGGGGATGTTCCCCAGGATCGGTGAGGGGTCGCGGTCCCCGGCGTAGGGCCGCACGGCGACGACCTCGCCGTCGCGTGCCTGCGCCGAGAACATCCCCCAGTGCGCCATCTGGGAGAACAGACGACCTTCTCCCTCGGGTGGCACCGCGCTCGTCGAGGTCACGTCAGGGCAGCGACGCGACGAGGGCTTCGACGTCGACCCGCGGTCCGGTGAAGAAGGGGGTCTCCTCCCGGACGTGCAGGCGCGCGTCGGTGGCACGCAGGTCGCGCATGAGATCGACGATGCGGTGCAGTTCCGGCGCCTCGAAGGCGAGGATCCACTCGTAGTCGCCGAGCGCGAAGGCCGGAACGGTGTTGGCGCGGACATCGGGGTAGCCGCGGGCCGCCATGCCGTGGTCGGCGAGCATCTTGCGACGCTGCTCGTCGGGCAGGAGGTACCACTCGTAGGACCGCACGAAGGGGTACACGCACACGTAGTTGCCCGGCTCCTCCCCCGCGATGAAGGCGGGCAGGTGGCTCTTGTTGAACTCCGCGGGTCGGTGCAGTGCGGTGTTCGACCAGACCGGGGTGCTCGCGCGGCCGAGGATCGTGGTGCGCCGGAAGTCGGCGTACAGCTTCTGCAGATCCTCGATGTGCTCGGCGTGCGTCCAGATCATGAAATCGGCGTCCGCGCGGGTGCCGGCCACATCGTAGATACCGCGCACGATCACGTCGGTGTCGTCGAAGCGGGCGAAGAACGCTTTCGCGTCCTCGATCGCCGCGGCGCGGTCGTCGCCGAGGACGCCGGGCCGGACCTGGAAGACCGACCACATCGTGTAACGGAGGGTGGAATTGAGCTTGTCGTAGTCGAGACGTGCCATGACGTTCATCCTTCCATTCGTGCAGTCAGGCGTGCGGCTGCAGCCGTGCCTGTTGCGACACATGCGGGTACACCCACACCGTGCAGCATCGCGCCGGCGACCTCGAGTCCGTCGATCCCTGCGATCTCGGCCTCGAAGGCGGCGACGATCTCGCCGTGGTGTTCGCGGTACTGCGGCAGCCCGCCGTGCCACCGCTGCACGAAGGCGGCCACCGGTTCGGCGTCGACTCCGGTGACGGTCGCGAGATCCGCGCGGGCCAGCGCAATCAGGTCGGCCTCGGACGCGTCGACGAGCGCGTCGTCGCCGAACCGTCCGAACGACGCACGCGCGAGTGCGACGGGACGTTCGGCGAGGTGCGGCCACTTGCGGCTCGACAGCGTGAAGGCCTTCGCCGACAGTTCCTCCCCCGTCGCGACGAGGATCCCGGAGTTCTGCGGCAGGCCGGCGTCGTGCGGCAACGCGAGCGCGACCACCACCGACGAGGCGAGCGGGATCTGCGCGACGCACTGCGCGGCGGATCGGACACTGTCGGAGAGCAGCCGGGCGGCGTCCGGGGCGGGCACGGCGAGCACCACACCGTCGACCTCGCCGAGCGGATCGACCGACCACCGGCCACCGCTGCGCTTCAGTCCGGATGCGGCTGTGCCGTAGAGGAACTCGGCGTCGGCCTCACGGACGAGGGCTTGGATCAGCACGCCGTAGCCCTCGCGCAGCGTCCCGAAGACCGGGGCGTCCGACTTCGGGGGCAGAGCGCGGGCGACGGCGTCGCTCAGGCTCGTCGCGCCGGCGTCGAGGGCCGCGGCGAGCGTCGGGACGGTGGCACGGACACCCGCGGTGTCGGACAGCCCCGAGTACACCCCACCGAGCAGCGGGTCGACGCTGCGCTGCACCACCTGCTCACCGAAGCGGGATCGGACGAGATCCGCGACGGAGACGTCGGAGTCCCGGTCCCAGTGGAACGGCACTGTGGGTTCGGCGGCAATGCGCGCCAGGGTCTCGTCGTCGACGAGACCCTCCACGGCCTGCGCCGAGGCGGGGATGCCCATGAGCGTGCCCGCCGGCAGCGGATGCAGTCGCGCGTCGGCGTACAGGAGCGGACGGGCAGCCGAGGGGTGGACGATGTGGGCGCTCAGGCCGAGTTCCTCGACGAGCGCGACCACCTCGGGTCGGCGTGCGATGAACGCCTCGGCGCCGACGTCGACAGGATCACCCGCGAGCGGGACCGTGCGGAGCTTGCCGCCGAGCCGCGACGATCGCTCGAGCACGACGATGCGGGCGGCGGCGCCGAGCGAACGACGCAGCCGATACGCGGCGACGAGCCCGCTGATCCCACCGCCGACGACCGCGACCGTCGGCGGGGTCACAGCGAATGCACCAGCTCGACCACTCGGGTGATGGCATCGGGATCGGTGTCGGGCAGCACGCCGTGACCGAGATTGAAGATGTGTCCGATGGCGCCGGCCTCGAGAGCACGGTCGGCCTCGGCGACGATGCGGCGCACCTCGCGTTCGACGACCTCCCGGCCCGCGAACAGAATCGCGGGGTCGAGGTTGCCCTGCAGGGCCTTGCCGGGGCCGACGCGGGTCGCGGCGACGTCGAGCGGGATGCGCCAGTCGACGCCGACCACGTCGGCGCCCGCCTCACCCATGGCGCCGAGGAGCTCACCGGTGCCGACACCGAAGTGGATGCGCGGCACCCCCGCACCGGCGATCTCGGCGAAGACACGCTCGGAGTGCGGCAGGACGTACTCGCGGTAGTCGGCGAGCGAGAGGGCGCCGGCCCACGAGTCGAAGAGCTGGACGGCGTCGACACCGGCGCCGATCTGCGCGCGCAGGAAGGCGATGGCGACGTCGGTGAGCTTGCCGAGGAGGGCGTGCCAGGTCTTCGGGTCGGCGTGCATGAGCGCCTTGGTGCGCTCGTGGTTGCGGCTCGGGCCGCCTTCGACGAGATATGAGGCCAAGGTGAAGGGCGCGCCCGCGAACCCGATGAGCGGGGTGTCGCCGAGTTCGCGGGTCAGCAGACCGACCGCGCGGGCGACCGCTCCGACCTCCTCGGCCTCGAGGGACGGCAGCGCGGCGACATCGGCGGCGGTACGGACGGGGTTCGCGACGACCGGGCCCGTCCCGGCGACGATGTCGAGGTCGATACCTGCCGCCTTGAGCGGGACGACGATGTCGGAGAACAGGATGGCAGCGTCGACCTTGTGCCGCCGCACCGGCTGCATCGTGATCTCGCAGACCAGTTCGGGGTCGAAGCACGATTCGAGCATGCCGATCCCGGCCCGGATCTCCCGGTACTCGGGCAGGGAGCGGCCGGCCTGGCGCATGAACCACACGGGCCGGTGGGCCGGCTTCTCACCGCGCGCGGCCGCCAGCAGGGGCGCATGGGGCAGGATCCTCCGCGCGGGGTACTCCGCGGGCACCGCAGATCCGACGTTCGTGTTCTCCAAGCCGGTCATCGATCCTCGTTCTTCGGGCACTGCGCGCCGTCGCGCAGGGCAGCGTCTGCCGGGTCGCACACAGGACGTGTGGTCCGGACCCGCTGCCCATGCTGCCACGCCCGTGCCGTTCGCCGGAATCGGCGCGCCTCCCGCGTGCGGTGCGTCACCGGCACTAACCTCCGCCTGGTGACCACCTCGCCCGCCGAGCCGGCCCGCTTCCGTTCCGCAGTCGATGCGATGAACGCGGCCACCGTGCGCCCGGAGATCGAGGTCGGGCCGATCCGACCCCCGCAACGGCTCGCCCCCTACAGCTACGCACTGGGCGCCGAGGTCCTGCACGACGAGACGGACCGGGTGCCCGAGCAATCCGAGGGCGACGCGTTCGGCCGCCTCATCCTTCTCTACGACCCCGACGGCGACGAGGCGTGGCACGGGACCACCCGGCTCGTCTCGTACATCCAGGCCGACGTCGACGAGAGCCTGGCAGCGGACTCGCTGCTGCCGGAGGTCGCGTGGAGTTGGCTCGTCGACGCCCTCGCCGCGCACGGTGAACCGCTCACGGCGCTCGGCGGCACGGTGACCGCGACGACCTCCGTGCGGTTCGGGGACATCGCGGGCCCGGGACGCGCCCACCAACTGGAACTGCGCGCGTCGTGGACTCCGCAGTCCGACATGCTGACCCCGCACGTGGAGGCGTTCTGCGACGTCCTCGCATATGCCGCGGGTCTGCCTCCGGCGGGGGTCGCGCGACTCCAGCGGTGAAAACCTGCGCAATCCGACCGGATTTCTAGAACCTGTTCTACTCTTGATCCATGCAGCGTCTCAGCGGGCTCGATGCCGGTTTCCTCTATCTCGAGACCCCCAGTCAGCTCCTCCACATCTGCGGGCTGATCGTGCTGGATCCGTCCACCGTCCCGGGCGGCTACGACTACGTGAGCCTGCGCAACGAACTCGAAGCGCGCCTCACCGCCGTACCCCAGTTCCGGATGAAGCTCGCCGACAGCAGGTTCAACCTCGACCATCCGGTCTGGGTCGACGACCACGACTTCGACCTCGACCGGCACGTCCACCACGTCGGCGTGCCCGCCCCGGGCAGCCGGACCGAGCTCGCGGAGCTGTGCGGACACATCGCCGCGCAACCGCTGGATCGCTCCCGGCCGCTGTGGGAGATGTGGTTCGTCGACGGTCTCGACGACGGCAGGATCGCCGTCATCGCGAAAATGCATCACGCCGGGGTGGACGGGGTCTCCGGTGCCGCGCTCATCGCGCAGCTGTGCAGCCTCGACCCGGCCGATCCCCGGCCCGAACCGGTGCAGTGGGGTGCCGGCGACGCGAACGATCTCGCCATCGCGATCGCCGGAGCCCTCAACGTGGCGCGCCGGCCTCTCCACCTGCTGCGGATCCTTCCCGGCGCGGTCACATCGCTGACCTCCTGGATCGCCCGCGCACGACGCGGCGACGCCATGCCCGCGCCGTTCACGGCGCCGCGCACCCCGTTCAACTCCACCATCACCGGACACCGCAACGTCAGCTTCGCCGAGCTGAATCTCGACGACGTGAAGCTGGTGAAGAACGTCTTCGGCGTCACCGTCAACGACGTGGTGATGGCGGTGTGCTCCGGTGCGCTGCGCCGATATCTGGAGCGGCGCGGCGAGCTGCCCGACTCCCCGCTCATCGGGATGATCCCGGTCTCGGTCCACGGCAGGTCGGATCGGCCGGGACGCAACCAGGTCTCGGCGATGTTCGCCGACCTTCACACCCACATCGCCGACCCCGCCGAGCGGCTGCGGGCACTCTCGGAAGCGAACGCGGTGTCCAAGGAGCACAACGCCGACCTCGGCGCGAACCTGCTGCAGGACTGGTCGCAGTTCCTCGGCGCGGCCGTGTTCGCCCCCGCGATGCGTGCCTACGCCGGACTGCGGCTCGCCGACCGGCATCCGGTGATCCACAACCTCGTTATCTCCAACGTGCCCGGACCTCCCGTCCCGCTGTACTTCCTGGGCGCCCGCATGACGGCGATGTACCCCTTCGGCCCGATCTTCCACGGCGCAGCGCTCAACATCACGGTGCTCTCCCTCGACGGCAGGCTCGACATCGGTCTGATCTCGTGTCCCGATCTCGTCCCCGACCTGTGGGAACTCGTCGACGACTTCTCTCCCGCCCTCGAGGACCTCATCCTCGCGGCGGGTGCGGAGAACGACGACATCCTCACATCGGATGTGGAGCGCGACGATGTCGTCTCGCAGGAGAGGTGACGGTGTTCTGAGGGGAGTTCGCGAGGCGTCGAGCGGGTCCGTGCGTGTCCACCGATCGGACGTTCCGGACAGGAACGGAATTGCACACGGGGACGACACCGCTAGAGTCACGCCCATGCCGGCACAGAACGACGAGGACGAGCAGAAGAGCACGAGCGTGACCACGGTGCCGCTCCTCGAACCCCGCGACGGCGTCCCGGAGGTCGTCACCACGGCGCGCGGGGTCGCCGACGCGGCAGCGATGCTCGCGCAGGGACACGGCCCGCTCGCCGTCGACGCCGAACGCGCATCGGGCTACCGCTACTCCGGGCGCGCCTATCTCGTACAGCTCCGTCGTGACGGCGCCGGCACGGTGCTGCTCGATCCCATTCCCACGCGGGACGACCTCGCTCCCCTGACCGAGGTGATCAACGACCTCGAATGGGTCCTGCATTCCGCCGACCAGGATCTCCCCGGCCTGGCCGAACTCGGACTCCGTCCGGCGAAGTTGTACGACACCGAACTCGCCGGTCGTCTCGCCGGATTCCCCCGCGTCGGTCTCGCCGCGATCGTGGCCGAGACCCTCGGCCTCGAACTGCGCAAGGGCCACGGTGCGGCGGACTGGTCGACGCGACCGCTTCCCGACTCGTGGCTCAACTACGCCGCGCTCGACGTCGAACCACTCGTCGAACTCCGCGACGCGATGGCGAGCGAACTCGAGCGGCAGAACAAGACCGAGTGGGCCGCTCAGGAATTCGAGCACATCCGGCTCGCGGGGCCGCCCGCTCCGAAGCCCGATCGGTGGCGGCGCACGTCCAAGATCCACGCGATCAAGGACCGACGCCGCCTGGCGATCGTCCGGGAACTGTGGACCACCCGCGACGAGATCGCCGCCCGGCGTGACATCGCCCCGGGGCGCATCCTTCCCGACTCCGCGATCATCGCCGCCGCGGAGGCGAATCCCACGAGCGTCGAACAGTTGCAGGAGCTTCCGGTTTTCGGCGGTCCGCGGCAGCGGCGTTCCTCCCGTGCGTGGTTCAACGCGATCGAGCGGGCCCGTGCACTGCCGGAGGACCGGCTCCCACCTCTCACGCCGCCCCTGACCGGGCCTCCCCCGGCCGGCCGGTGGTCGCGTCACCACCCTGAGGAGGCCGCACGTCTCGCCCTCGCGCGCGGCGAACTCACCGCTCTGAGCGAGGAAGTCGCCGTTCCCGTCGAGAACCTGATCAGTCCCGAACTCGTTCGGCGCCTGTGCTGGGACTGGGACGTCTCCGACGGGGCCGACGTCGAGGAGTACATCGACGGCCGCTTCGCCGAGGGCGGGGCACGGCCGTGGCAGCGCGCGCTGACCGTGCCGCGACTCGCGAAGGCCCTGACGGCGGAGAACTGATCTCCGCCGTCTGCTCTGCGTGCCATCTACTTCCGGCGGCTGCCGCGTCCTGGACATCACATCGAGGCCGAAGAACCGCTCGTACACGTCGCGGCCGCCGTGGAACATCACCGCGGCGATCCACAACTGGAGCCTCGGATCGAAGGCGTTGTATCCGTCGGAGCGGACCGGTGCGTGGGCGCGGTCGACGAAACGCACCACCCTGCGCCGTTCCTCGTCGTCGCCGAACGCCACGAGGAAGATGTACGCGCTCGTGTTCCGGAAACGTGTGACGGGATCGATGAGCGCCCTGCTGTGTTCCACCACCCCGTGCTCTACCGGAGGCAGAGCGATCTCCATGAGGAACCTCCGGGTGAGGTCGGCGGGAACGCCGCTTCACCCACCACACCCCGTACGGTCGCGTCCGGTCGTCGCCGAGTCATGGAACGGGACTGTATTTCCAGATCGCACGGTGTCAAGCGGAGGTCCTCACCGCTTGGGAAGGTCGCAGACAGAGCGACGGCGCGGAGAGAATATTTCTTAACTTCTTACCCACTCGGAGGCGTCGCCACACTCCATGCCGCGTTCGAAGTCCGCCTTGTGGGCGAGTTCTCGCCGGAAACGTCGAGTCGGCCGTTCACCCCGGCGTAATGTTCCCCTGAAGAGAACACACTGTGTCCAACCCTTTTCCCGCTCTCGCGGCCAGTCCGATCCAGGAGTTCCTCGGTGACCCAACCATCGACCGCACACGCCGCGAAAGTCATCGCCGTGACCGTCGCGGCGGCCGTGGGCGGTTTCCTGTTCGGCTTCGACAGCTCGGTCATCAACGGCGCCGTCGACTCCATCCAGGACAACTTCGCGCTCAGTTCGTTCGTGACCGGTTTCGCCGTCGCCATCGCCCTGCTCGGCTGTGCCGTCGGCGCGTGGTTCGCCGGACGCCTCGCCGACAGTTGGGGCCGCAAGCGGGTGATGCTCCTCGGCTCCGCCCTGTTCGTCATCTCGTCGATCGGGTCCGGTCTGGCCTTCAGCGTTCCCGATCTCATGCTGTGGCGTGTGCTCGGCGGCCTCGGCATCGGTATCGCGTCGGTCATCGCACCGACCTACATCTCCGAGATCGCACCCGCTCGCTACCGTGGCGCCCTCGCATCACTGCAGCAGCTCGCCATCACTCTCGGCATCTTCGCGGCCCTGCTGTCCGACGCGGTGCTGCAGAACGCCGCCGGTGGAGCGTCGAACGAGCTGTGGTGGAATCTCGAGGCCTGGCGGTGGATGTTCCTCGTCGGCGTCGCGCCTGCCGTCCTCTACGGTGTACTGGCGCTGACGATCCCGGAGTCCCCCCGCTACCTCGTCGGCAAGGACATGGACGAAGAGGCTGCGGCCGTCCTGGCCAACGTCACGGGCGAGCTCCGGCCCGACGAGCGTGTCCGCGAGATCCGGTTGACGCTGCGACGCGAGTCGAAGGCGTCCTTCGGCGACATCCGCGGCCCGGTCTTCGGTCTGCAGCCGCTGGTGTGGGTCGGCATCACGATGGCCGTCTTCCAGCAGTTCGTCGGTATCAACGCGATCTTCTACTACTCGACGACACTGTGGAAGTCGGTGGGCTTCACCGAGAACCAGTCGTTCACGACCTCGGTGATCACCGCCGTGATCAACGTGGTCATGACGTTCGTCGCAATCCTGTTCGTCGACAAGATCGGTCGCCGTCCGCTGTTGATGACCGGTTCGATCGGCATGTTCGTCAGCCTGCTGCTCGCCGCGATCGCCTTCTCGCAGGCGGTCGGCAGCGGTGAGGACGTCGAACTTCCGGCACCGTGGGGTGCGCTCGCCCTCGTCGGCGCGAACGCCTTCGTGATCTTCTTCGCCGCCACCTGGGGTCCGATCATGTGGGTGATGCTCGGCGAGATGTTCCCGAACCGCATGCGCGCGGTGGCCCTCGGTATCAGCACCGCCGCCAACTGGATCGCGAATTTCACGGTGACACTGGCGTTCCCACCACTCACCTCCGCGGTCGGCCTGTGGTTCCTGTACGGACTGTTCGCGTTCTTCGCCCTGCTGTCGTTCTTCTTCGTCAAGGCCAAGATCCCCGAGACCAAGGGCATGGAACTCGAGGAGATGCAGAGCTAACCGATACAGACGCCAGGGGCGGTATCCGGATCACCGGATACCGCCCCTGGCGTTTGCTCACCTGCGTCGGTCGGACTCAGCCCGCTTCGCGGTCGGACTGCTCGACCGCCGACGGTCGCGATCGCTCCTCGGGTTCGCTGTCGAGGCCGGCGACCCAGCCGGTGACCTGACGCGCCACGTCCTGGGCAGTCAGACCGAGTTCGGCGTGGATCTCGTTGCGGGAGGCGTGATCGAGGAACTTCTGCGGCACCCCGAGATCGCGGGCGGGCACGTCGACGCCGTTGCGGCGCAACGCGGCGGAGACCGCCGAGCCGACACCACCGTGGAGGCCGCTGTCCTCGATTGTGACGACGATCCGGAAGCCGCGTGCGAGGTCGACCACCGCGTCGGGCACGGGGAACACCCATCGCGGGTCGACGACCGCGGCGTCGATGCCCTGCCTGGAAAGACGATCGGCGACGTCGAGTGCGAGACCGGCGAAGGCGCCGACCGCGACGATCAGTGCGTCGCCGCGCCGCGACGACGGCATCCGCAGCACGTCGACCGTGCCGTCGAGACGTTCGATCGCCGGGATGTCTTCTCCCACCGAACCTTTGGGGAACCGGAGGACGGTCGGGCCGTCGGAGACGTCGAGCGCCTCACCGAGTTCCTCGCGCAGTGTCGCCCCGTCGCGCGGAGCGGCGACCCGGATGCCGGGAACGATGCCCAGCAGGGACAGATCCCACATACCGTTGTGGCTGGCTCCGTCGGAACCCGTGACACCCGCGCGGTCGAGCACCACGGTGACCGGCTGCCGCAGCAGCGCGACGTCCATGAGCAGCTGGTCGAACGCGCGGTTGAGGAAGGTCGAGTAGACGGCGACGACGGGATGCATTCCGCCGAGCGCGAGACCCGCCGCCGACGTCACCGCGTGCTGTTCGGCGATGCCGACGTCGAAGGTGCGCTCGGGGAACCGTTCGCCGAACTTGGCGAGGCCGGTCGGTCCGGGCATCGCGGCGGTGATCGCCACGACGTCCTCCCGCTTCTCCCCCAGCGCGATGAGTTCGTCGGAGAAGACCGACGTCCAGTCGGGAGCGGAGGCGGACTTCGCCCGGCCTGTGCGCGGATCCATCACGCCGGTGGCGTGCATCTGATCGGCGAGATGGTTCTCGGCGGGCGCGTAGCCCGCTCCCTTGCGGGTGACGGCGTGGACGAGGACCGGACCGCCGTACGCCTTCGCGCGACGCAGCGCCGATTCCATCGCCTGCTCGTCGTGCCCGTCGACCGGGCCGAGATACTTGATGCCCAGATCGGTGAAGAGCACCTGCGGGCTGACCGCGTCCTTCACACCGGCCTTCATGCCGTGCAGCACCGAGTAGGCCGCCGAGCCGATCCAGGGGATCCGCTTGACGATGCGCCGACTGTTGTCGAGCACCTTCTCGTAGCCGGGCTTGAGGCGCAGCGCCGCGAGGTGCTCGGCGAGACCGCCGATCGTGGGCGCGTAGGAGCGGCCGTTGTCGTTGACGACGATCACCATCGAACGGTTCTGCCCGGCGGCGATGTTGTTGAGCGCCTCCCAGCACATACCGCCGGTCAGCGCGCCGTCGCCCACCACGGCCACCACGGTCCGATCGGACTGTCCGGACAGCGAATAGGCCTTGGCGAGTCCGTCGGCGTACGACAGGGCCGCCGAGGCGTGCGACGACTCGATCCAGTCGTGTTCGCTCTCCGCGCGGCACGGGTAGCCGGACAACCCGCCTTTCTGCCGGAGACCGTCGAACTCGTCGCGACGACCGGTGAGGATCTTGTGGACGTAGGCCTGGTGACCGGTGTCGAAGAGGATCGGATCGCGTGGCGAATCGAACACCCGGTGCAGAGCGATGGTCAGCTCGACGACGCCGAGATTGGGACCGAGGTGACCCCCGGTCGCCGCGACCTTCTCGACCAGGAATTCCCGGATCTCCCCCGCGAGCTCGGTGAGCTCCACAGGAGAGAGTCGACGTAGATCGTCGGGCGACTGGATGCGGGACAGAACACCCAACTGGAACAGCTCCCTCCGGCTCGTGCCTCACGCTCGTCGCGCGAGTGATTTCCTCAGTCTACGGAGCGCGGGAACGGAGCGTCTCCCGCCACCGCCTCGCTTCCGCGTGATCTCCTGGTCACCGGCGGACGGATCGTCCGCCGGTGAGCGAGGTCACCCTCACGAGGAGATGTCGGCGCGATCGGCCGGCGACTTCTCCTCGACGAGGTCGATGGTGGTGCGCAACGCCTGGTTCGGGATCAGCACCACTGCCACCAGGGTAACGACCGCGAACGCCGCCGCCACGAGGAAGAGGGTCGCCGTCGCGTCGCCGTAGGCGGCACGGATGACTTCGGCCACCGGCTCGGGCATCTGGGAGAAGTCGAGGCTTCCACCCGATCCGCCGCCGGAGGTGTCCACACCGAGCTTCGCGAGACCGTCGGCGGAGATCGTCGCGACACGGGACGCGAGGATCGAACCGAGCACCGACACACCGATCGCGCCACCGAAGGTGCGGAAGAAGGCGACCGAGCTGCTTGCGGCGCCGATGTTGCGCACGCTCACGGTGTTCTGCACGGCGAGGACGAGGTTCTGCATCAGCATGCCGGTGCCCAGACCCACGATCGCGATGTACACGCTGATCAGCGTGAGCGAGGTGAGGTGGTCGACAGTGCCGAGCAGGCCGAAACCGACCATCTGCAGGATCGCGCCGCCGATCAGGAAGCCCTTCCACTTGCCGAAGCGCGTGATGAGCCCACCGGAGAGCATCGACGAGACGAGCGTGCCGGCGACCATCGGGATGGTGAGCAGACCGGCGACCGTCGGGCTGTAGGCCCGCGAGGTCTGGAAGTACTGGCCGAGGAAGGTGGTGGCGCCGAACAGACCGATACCGACGGCCACGGACGCGATGATCGCGAGACCGGTGGTGCGTTCGGTGACGATCTTCAGCGGGATGATCGGATCGGCGACCTTCGTCTCGACGATCAACGTCGCGACGAGCAGGACGATGCCGGCACCGACGTACAGGGCGGACTCGACCGAGATCCACTCGTAGTAGCCGGCCTTGCCGGCGAAGGACACCCAGACGAGCAGGACGCTCACCGCGGCGGTGATGAGCGTGGCGCCGAACCAGTCGATGCTCACGTTCTCCTTGCGGACGGTCGTGACATGCAGCGTGCGCTGCAGCAGGATCAGCGCGACAACGGCGATCGGAACGCAGACGTAGAAGCACCAGCGCCAGCCGAGGAGGTCGACGATGACACCACCGAGCACGGGTCCACCCGACATGGCGACGGCCATGACGGCGCCCATGTAGCCGGAGTACCGGCCACGCTGGCGGGGCGGGATGATGCTGCCGATGATCGCGACGACGAGAGCGGTCAGACCACCCATGCCGATGCCCTGGATCACGCGGGCGGCGAGCAGGACCGGCACGTTGTGCGCGATACCGGCCAGGACCGAGCCGATCACGAAGACCAGGATCCCGAGCTGGACGAGCAGCTTCTTGTTGAACAGGTCGGCGAACTTGCCCCAGATGGGCGTCGACGCGGCGTTCGCCAGCAGCGCCGTCGTGATGACCCAGGCGTACTGGGTCTGCGTGCCGTTCAGATCCGCGATGATCGTCGGCAGGGCGGTCGAGACGATGGTGCTGCTCAGCAGCGCCGTGAAGAGGGCGGCGAGGAGGCCCGACAGCACGACGAGGATCTCGCGGTGCGTCATCTGCTCCTCGGCTGCCGGAGCATCCGGCTGCGCTCCCTGTCCGGAGACTGTGGTCATGAATTGGTCCTTCGAGTATCGATGACGAGCGGAGCCAGGGAGGAGGTGAGACGTTCGAGCGTCGTGATGGCGCCTGCGATCTCGTCCTCGTGCCAGTCCGAGAGTTCTGCGGAGAGCCGTTCGGTCCGGCGCTTCTTCACGATGTCGAGGATCTCGATACCCGCGACCGAACAACTCACCCGATGAGCACGACGATCGTCGGGATCGGGATGTCGATCCACGAGGCCTCGCTCGACGAGTTCGGCGATCTGTCTGCTCAACGACGACTGGCTGACGCACATTTCGACGGCGAGCTCGCTGGGCCGGCACTCCCCCATCCGTGCGAGCACGAACAGCACCGCGACGAGCGCGGAAGGAAGCACATCGGTGTCGTGGTGCACGAGTGCACCGCGCAGCGTGCGACCGAACATGAAGATGGCGTCGGCGAGTTCGTGGGCCTGAGCCTTTTCCGGCACAGCGAACCTCCGTCGGAGTGAACTAATTGATTACGTCATGCAACTATACAGATTAGTTGCGTACTACAAGCAATCTCTTTTTCATGTCACACCAACTGTTGGATGCGGCCCTCGTCACACCTCGCCCCGAGCGGGTGCGACGGGAACCCGGTTCAACGGGTGAACAGTCCGATGCACTCCACGTGATGGGTGGAGGGGAACGCCGCGAAGGCCCGGACGTCCGCCAACTCGAATCCGTGGTCCCGGTACAGCCCCACGTCACGACCGAAGGACGCGGGATCGCAGCCCACGTGGACGATCCGGCGCGGTCCCGCTGCGGCCACGGCGACCACCACGTCCTTGCCCGCCCCCGCTCGCGGCGGGTCGAGGACGACCACCTCGGGAGCCGGCAGATCGGGAATCACCCGCTCCACGCGCCCGTGACGGAAGGACACCTGGCCGAGGTCGGCGAGCGCCTCGATCCCGTCGTCCACGGCGGTCTTCGACGACTCGACCGACACCACCCGACCGGACGGACCGACCTGCTCTGCGAGCACGGCCGCGAAGACCCCCACTCCGCCGTACAGATCCCATGCCGTCGCACCCTCCGAGGTCTGCGCCCAGTCGGCCACCGCAGCCGAATAGGTCGACGCGGCACCGCGGTGGGCCTGCCAGAAACCGGTCGGCGCCAACCGCCACTCGCGTTCGCCGACCCGCTCGACCACACGTCCCGAGCCTTCGATCACCTTCTCCGGACGGCGCGCGTTCACCGCCGCCCGCCGCGACGCCGCGCCGCGCCGGCCCTGCCGTCGCGCACCACCCGAGAGGACCGGAGGTGCGATCTCCACCACGTGCCGCCGGCCGTCCGCGTCGAGTACGACCTGCAACTCCGCTCCCGGCTGCCACACACGATCGGTGAGGCCGACGTAGGCGTGCGGATCGATCTGCGGGCACGCCAGTTCCGGGACGACCTCGTTGCTGCGGTACCGGCGGTATCCCGGGTTCCCCACCACGTCCACCGCGAGCCGGACCCGGGTGCGCCACAGGGTGCCGTTGGACGCACCGCCCGGCACCTCCTCGACGGTCACCTCGCGGTCCACCCCACCGAGCCGGCGCAGCTGCTCGGCCACCACCGCGCCCGTGAAACGGCGTTGCGCCTCGACGGTCATGTGCGCGAGGTCGCAGCAACCCGCCCCTCCCGGACCGGAGATCGGGCAGACCCGATCGACGCGGTCCTCGGACGCCTCGAGCACGTCCTCCACGTCGGCGAAGCAGAACGACCCGCCCCGATCCTCGGTGACCCGAGCGAAGACACGCTCCCCCGGCAGTCCGTGCCGCACGAACACGACGCGCCCCTCGAACCGCGCGACACACGCACCACCGTGGGCGGGATTGCCGAGGATCACCTCGATCCTCCGGCCGGACCAATCCGTACGCGGGTGTGCCTGACGATTCACCGCGGTTCCTCCTCGTTGTCCAACTGTCGATCCTGCCCGTTGGGGGCGGCCCGCCCCACCGCACCGGCGTCCGCGGACGAGCGCAGCTGCCAGGGCACACTCGTCACCATCACTCCCGGCTGGAAGAGGAGCCGGCTCTTGAGCCGCAGGGCGCTCTGGTTGTGGAGCAGTTGCTCCCACCAGTGCCCCACCACGTACTCGGGGATGAAGACGGTCACGACGTCGCGGGGAGAATCGCGCCGCACCCGGCGGACGTAGTCGAGGACGGGCCGCGTGATCTCCCGGTAGGGCGACTCGACGACCTTCAACGGCACGGTGAGATCGCTCTTCTCCCATTCGAGTACGAGACGCCGGGTGCTCTCGTCGTCGACGTTCACGGTGATCGCCTCGAGGGTGTCGGGGCGGGTCGCCCGCGCGTAGGCGAGGGCGCGCATCGTGGGCAGGTGCAAGGTCGAGACGAGCACGATCGAATGGGTGCGGCTGGGCAGCACCCCGTCCCAGTCCGCCCTCTCGAGTTCGGCGGCGACCGTGTCGTAGTGGTGCCGGATCGCCTTCATGAGCCCGAACGCGACGACCATGGTCACCACTGCGATCCACGCCCCGGCGGCGAACTTGCCCGTCAGCACGACCAGCAGCACCACCGACGTGGAGACGCACCCGACGCCGTTGATCAGCCGCGACCGCGCCATGCGGCCCAGCGCCGACGGATCCGTCTCGGTGCTCAGTTCCCGCGTCCAGTGCCGCACCATGCCGGCCTGCCCCAGGCTGAACGCGACGAACACACCCACGATGTACAGCTGGATGAGCCGGGTGACCTCGGCCTCGAAGACCCACACGAAGACGACGGCGATCCCGGCGAGGAAGAGGATGCCGTTGCTGAAGGCGAGCCGGTCGCCGCGGGTGTGGAACTGGCGCGGCAGGTAACGGTTCTGCGCGAGAACCGAACCGAGCACCGGGAATCCGTTGAAGGCCGTGTTGGCGGCGAGCACGAGGATCACGGCGGTGACGATCGTGATCAGGACGAACGCGGCCGGCACCCCCTCGAAGACGGTGTGCGCCAGCTGGGAGAGCAGCGTCTTCTGCTCGTAACCCTCGGGTGCACCGCGCAGCTGGGTGTCGGGATGCTCGGCCACCACCACACCGAGCCGCTCGGCGAGGAAGACCACCCCGAGGAACAGCGTGACGGCGATGCCACCGAGCACCAGCAGGGTCGTCGCGGCGTTGCGTGCCTTCGGCTTCTTGAAGGCCGGCACCCCCGTGCTGATCGCCTCGACACCCGTCAGCGCCGCGCAACCGGACGAGAAGGCGCGCGCGAGTAGGAGGACGAAGGCGAGCGCGGTCAGATCCGTCTGCTCGGCGACGAGTTCGAAGTCCGCCGACTCCGCACGCAGGTCGTCGCCGAGGACGAAGATCCGGAACATCCCGGCCCCGAGCATCACCAGCATGCAGCCCACGAAGGTGTAGGTGAGCACGGCGAACGCCCGGCCGGCGCGCCGGAGTCCGCGCAGGTTCACCGCGGTGAGCAGCACGATCGCGACGACGACGAAGAGCACCTTGTGCCGGGCGACGAACGGGACGGCCGATCCGACCGTCGCCGCCGCGGACGACAGCGACACCGCGACCGTCAGGACGTAGTCGACGAGCAGCGCACTGCCGACGGTCAGCCCTGCCGTGGGCCCGAGATTCTTCGTGGCGACCTCGTAGTCGCCGCCGCCGGACGGGTAGGCGCGCACGGTCTGGCGGTAGCCGGCGACCACGATCACGAGCACGAAGGCGACAGCGAGTCCGATCCACGGCGAGAAGGCGTAGGCGGACAACCCCGCGACGGAGAGGACGAGGAAGATCTCCTCGGGTGCGTAGGCGACCGACGACAGCGCGTCGGAGGCGAAGACCGGCAGTGCGGTGCGCTTGGGCAGCAACTCGTGCCCGAGAGTGTCGCTGCGGAAGGGGCGACCCAGCACGAGCCGCTTCGCCGCGGTGGAAAGCTTGGACACGCGCAAAGCCTATGCGGTTCCGGCCCCGAAGTACCCCTCGGCCGGGTCACGACCTCTCGAAGATCGTCACGCGGTACCGTTCGGATCGGCGGTCCACAGCGGTCCGTCTCGGAAAGATCGACCGGAACGGAGTCCACTGGGGTGTACGTGGTGGTGATGGGGTGCGGTCGGGTCGGTTCGGCGGTGGCCACCGCACTCGTCCGGCTCGGCCACGAGGTCGCGGTCATCGACCGCGATGAGAGCGCGTTCGGACGACTCGGCCCGGACTTCCCCGGGCGCACCGTGCTCGGCATGGGCTTCGACCGCGACGTCCTGATCTCTGCCGGCATCGAACACGCCGACGCCTTCGCGGCGGTCTCGTCCGGCGACAACTCGAACATCATCTCGACGCGCGTGGCCCGCGAGACCTTCGGCGTCGAACGCGTCGTCGCGAGAATCTACGACGCCAAGCGGGCCGCCGCGTACGAGCGGCTCGGCATCCCCACCGTGGCGACTGTGCCGTGGACCACCGACCGTTTCCTGCATGCGCTCACGCACGACAGCGAGACCGCCCGCTGGCGCGATCCCACCGGATCCGTCGCCATCGCCGAGGTGAACGTGCACGAGGGGTGGGTCGGACGACGCATCACCGACCTCGAGGATGCCACGGGTTCGCGCGTCGCGTTCCTGATCCGGTTCGGCACCGGGTTGCTGCCCGACCGCAGGACGGTGCTGCAGGCCGACGACTCCGTCTATATCGCGGCCGTGTCCGGTTCGGTCTCGGAGGCGATCACACACGCCGAGAACCCGCCGGTCGACGAGAACTGACCCGTCCACCCGAGAGGAAGCCCACATGAAGGTGGCGATCGCCGGCGCCGGAGCGGTGGGGCGCTCGATAGCGCGGGAACTGCTGCGCAACGCCCACGAGGTGATGCTCATCGAGCGCAAACTCGACCACGTAGAACCCGAGTCCGTGCCGGACGCGACGTGGGTACACGCCGATGCCTGCGAACTCAGCTCGCTCGAATCCACCGGACTCGAGCAGTACGACGTCGTGATCGCGGCGACGGGCGACGACAAGGCCAACCTGGTCCTCAGCCTGCTCGCGACCACCGAGTTCGGTATTCCACGGGTCGTAGCCCGCGTCAACGATCCGCGCAACGAGTGGCTGTTCGACGAATCGTGGGGTGTGGACGTCGCGGTGTCCACACCGCGCATGCTCGCGGCGCTGGTCGAGGAAGCCGTCACCGTGGGCGATCTGGTGCGGCTGATGACGCTGCGCAAGGGCGCGAACCTGGTGGAGGTCACCCTGCGCGACACCACCGCCCTCGCCGGGAAACCGGTCCGGAAACTGGAACTGCCGCGCGATACGGCACTCGTGGCGATCCTGCGCGGCGGGCGGGTGATCGTCCCTCAGCCGGACGATCCGCTCGAGGGCGGGGACGAACTGCTGTTCGTCACGGCGGAGGACGTCGAGGATGATCTCCGGCAGGCGGTGAACCGCTAGTCGCGGAGCCGGTGCCGACCGGGGAGCCGAGGCTGCCCGTCGTGCGTGCCGTGCTCGTCGCGGGGCTTGTTCGACAGCCCGTCGTCCGTCGCCGGATCGTCGGCCGGCGCGTCACCGACCGTCTCCGAGGGCGCGGGTTCGACGATGCGGTCGGCACGCCGGACCGCCCAGAGGGTCACGAGCAGGGCAAGAGCAGTAAGCGGCCAGCCCATGCCGATCCGGGCCACCGCGAGCCAGCCGGTGCGGTCCTCGTCGTAGAGGTGGTTCTGCACGAGATAGCGACCGAGGAAGACCAGGGTCCACGCGAGGGTCGCGACGTCGTAGGCGCGCACCGCGGTGGTATGCGAACGCCACCGCGATCCCTGGCCGTTGAGCATCCCCCAGATCACGCCCACGAGCGGTCTGCGGACGAGCACGGACAACAGGAATGCGCCCCCGTAGACCAGGCTCGCGTAGATCCCGAAGAGGAAGTACCCCTTCGCGTCGCCGGTGCGATGAGCGATGAAGGCACACAGGGCGACTCCGAAGAAGCCCGAGACCGCGGGCTGGATGGGGGTGCGCTGGATCAGGCGCCACACGAGCACCGCGAGGGCGACGCCCAGCGCGGACCAGATGGCGACGGTGAGGCCCCACAGGCTGTTGACGGGGACGAACACCAGCACCGGCAGCGTCGAATAGACCAACCCGCTGATCCCACCGAGTTGTTCGAGCATCGTCTGCTGGTTGGTGTCGCTCACTCCTACGAGCCTGCCACATCCGGCACAGGGGTACGACCCTGCGTGCACCAGGGGCACCACTCCGCGCGCACAGAGGTCAGGCGGGCTCGCGCAGCTCGTAGTAGGGGTTGTAGATCACCTTGCGTCCGTCGCGTTCGCCGACACGACCGCGGACCATCAACGTACGCCCGGGCTCGATCCCCGGAATGCGCCGACGACCGATCCACACGAGCTGGATCGAGTCGGTCCCGTCGAAGAACTCCGCCTCGACGACGGCGGCAGCGGCACGCGAACACGACTCGACACTGCGAAGACGTCCGTACATGGTCACTTCCTGACCGCGGGCGCATTCGACGACGGGTAGGGCGCCCGTGGAGTGCGAGGATTCGGCCATCTGCTCGGCATCGAGTTCTTCGATGTCCTCGGTGAGCCGCCGTGTGAGCCGACGCAGGTAGCCGGCCGGGGAAGCCATAACACGCTCCTGTACGGAAGGGGCACGGATCTCGCGCCACCGGACTCTTCTTCGCCCGCCACTGTAGACCCATTCTCGCCGGATACAAGTTGCACGGTGCACACGCGCGTGCAGCCGTCGGTCGTCCTGCTGTGCGGGCAGGTGAGCGCGGTCTCCGGGGTTCGATGGTGCAGGATCGTCCGCATGTCCCACAGCGAATCCCCGGTCCCCCCGACCGCCGGCACCGCGGTCGTGCTTCCCGGTACGGGTTCGGACGCATGCTTCGCCGAGAAGGCGTTCGGCGCCGAACTCCGACGGCGGAGCATCATCCCGATCGCCGTCGATCCGGATCCGCGCGGTGTGGTGGCGAGCTATCTCACCGCGCTCGACGAGGCGGCCGAGAACGGGCCGATCCTCGTCGGAGGGGTGTCGATCGGTGCAGCCGTCGCGTTGAGGTGGGCATACGACAATCCGGACCGGGTCGTCGGCGTCCTCGCTGCCCTACCTGCATGGACCGGCGATCCGCGGGAGGCGCCGGCCGCCGCGAGCGCGCGGTGGACGGCCTCCGAACTGCGCGCCCACGGGCTCGATACGGTCACCGCTGCGATGACGGCGTCGAGTCCGCCCTGGCTCGCCCGGGAATTGACGCGTTCGTGGAGCGCCCAGTGGCCCGATCTCCCGTCCGCGCTGGACGAGGCCGCACACTACCGGGCACTCGACGTCGACGAACTGCGTGCCGTGACCGTGCCGGTCGGTATCGCCGCCGCGGTGGACGACGCGGTTCATCCGCTCGCAGTGGGGCGGCAATGGTCGCGGGAGATCCCTCACGCGGAACTCGCGACGGTGACACTCGAACAGGTCGGGGACGACCCCTCCGTGCTCGGGAGGTTGTGCCTCGCCGCGCTCGACAGGATCGTCCCCGTCCCGAACCGATGATCGGTACCGGCCTCAGAAGCCGAGTTGCTGCATCGCCGAACCGGATTCGCCGCGGCGCGGCGGCGTCTGCCGGGCGGGCGGGACCTGCTGCGTCTGCTGGGCGGGCTGTTCCGGCGGGGCCGTCCGCGGAGCGGGCTGCGCCGGAGCTGCGCCCTGTTGCTGCTGCGCGGCGGCCTGCTGTTGCTGCTGCGCGGCGGCCTGCTGTTGCTGCTCCTGCGCCGCGACGAGCTGGCGGGTGAGTGCCTCGGGCAACACGATCGGCAGCGGTGTACGAACCGGATGGGGTTCGGATCCGCGGCGGACGACGGTGCCGGAGATCACCGACCGTGCGATCCCGACGAGTTCGGAGTCGGCTCCGGCGTTCCCCGAGGGCGCCGCGACGACGCAGCGGATCATCCAGCGGAAGCCGTCGACACCGATGAACCGGAGATCCGCGTTCGCGGTCCTGCCGTGCAGTTCGCGACCCCACGGCCCCGATTCGATGCTGACCTCGGCCTTGTCGTTGCGCAGCGTCTCCGCGAGCTCGGCGGCGACCTCACGCCACTGTCCCGGCGACTTCGGTGCGGCGTACGCGGAGACCGTGATGCGCCCGAACTGGGTCACGAGATGGACGTTCTGCGGCGTCCCGTTCGGAGCCATCTCGACCTGGATCTGACCACCGGCCGGCAGCGGTACGAGCACGGATCCGAGGTCGAGACGGGAGGCGGTCACCGTCTCCTCGTCGACCTCGTCGATGTCGTACGGGCCGGAATCGGCCGCACTTCCGGTGGCGTACTCGTCGTACTCCTCGTCGGCGGGCTCGTCGTACGCGCCGAGGTCGCCGGCGGAAGCGGCGTCGGTCGCCTCGATGTTCGACCCGCGGTCCTTGCGGCGTCGTCCGAACATGTCAGGAACCCTCCTTCACGAGGCCGGCGTGCCCGCCGCTCGATCCGTATCCGCCGCTGCCCCGCGCCGTGTCGTCGAGCTCGTCCACTTCGACGAATTCGACGAGTTCGACACGCTGGACGAGCAGCTGCGCGATGCGGTCGCCTCGGCGGAGTTCGACGGCGCGCTCGGTGTCGTGGTTGATCAGACACACCTTGATCTCTCCACGGTAGCCCGCGTCGACCGTCCCGGGAGTGTTCACGACGGACAGACCGAACTTGGCGGCGAGGCCCGAACGCGGGTGGATCAGGCCGACCGTGCCCACGGGCAGCGCGACGGCGATGCCGGTGCCGACGAGCGCCCGCTCCCCCGGGCCGAGGGTCACGTCGACCGACGTGCACAGGTCCACACCGGCGTCACCGGGGTGGGCACGAGTGGGCACGGGGAGCTCCGGATCGAGCCGGCGCAGCGGTATCGGGGGAAGATCGGTCACGTCGTCCGAGACTACTCGCGTGCCGGGTCGCTCCGCCGAGGCGACTATCCTTACGGTGTGTCCCGTTCCTCGCGCACCTCACCGACTACACCTCCGACGGCCGACGCTCCGACCTTCTCGGAGCGGATGTGGGTGCCGTGGTGGTGGTGGTGGCCGATCGGGCTCGGTGTGGCCGCCCTGCTCGCGGCCGAGCTGCACATGGGTGCCCCGGGGATGTACGCGTGGCTTCCCTACGTCCTTCTGCTCCCGGTCCCGATCTGGGTCCTGACCTGGCTCTCACGCAGCCGGGTCGAGGTGGTCGACGGCGAACTCGTCGTCGGTCGCGCACATCTGCCCGTCGACGTGATCTCGCGGGGTGTGGTGGTTCCGGCGTCGGCCAAGAGCGCCGCGATGGGCCGCCAGCTCGATCCGGCGGCGTTCGTCCAGCACCGTCCCTGGGTGCGGACCATGGCGCTCGTCGTGCTCGACGACCCGGAGGATCCGACACCCTACTGGCTGGTGAGCACGCGGCGGCCTGCCGAACTGCTCGCGGCGCTGGGTTGCGACGAGTCGGGCCGCAAGGACGATCCGACCCGCAAGTAGGGCTGTTCGAACGGGCACCGGGTCCCCGGATACGACAGGGCCCGGATACGACACGGCCCCGGATGCCGGGAACAGCAGAGGCTGCCGCGGCGCCGGGGCACGCAGGAGGGAGACGCGGGTGACCACGGCGCACCGTCGTCACCCGGCCTCGTTTCGCACCTATGTCCTCACGCTGCCCTATGTCCTCACGCTGCGCAGTCCCGGCAGATCATGACACCGTTCTCCTCACTCGCGAGTCTGCTCCGGTGATGCACCAGGAAACAGCTCGAGCAGGTGAATTCGTCGGCCTGCTTCGGGACGACACGCACCGACAGCTCTTCGCCGGACAGATCCGCCCCGGGCAGCTCGAAGGACTCGGCGGTGTCCGATTCGTCGACGTCCACCACAGCGGACTGGGCCTCGTTGCGCCGGGCCTTCAGTTCCTCGAGTGAATCCTCCGACACATCGTCGCTGTCGGTCCGCCGGGGTGCGTCGTAGTCAGTCGCCATTTCCTCTTACCTTCTAGTACTCGTACCGGTAGCCGGCCGGGACACGGACGGTGCTCCCGGCCAGGGCAACGCACGGCCGTCCGTTGGAGTTCCCGACGGGTGTGCCATTGCTGTGGCATACCCGAATTGACTCTGTTTTCGCGCCGCACCGCCCATTCTTGGACGGTTCGGCCGCCGAACAATAGCCGACCTCACGCACGAATATGCAATCGATGCGTGGAAACGCCGGGAATTGTCTGGCAATCGTCATCAACAACACAACGACTCGTGACATTTCCTCGGGTCGGCGGTTCCACCGACCACGTCCGCGACCTCTACAGTGAGTGCGACGAACACGGCATGACACGAGAGGCAGGGCCGCGTGGTTTCCCTGATCACCGAAGGAAGCGCAACCGATGACCGCGGCCGCCCGTTCCGTCGGCGCCGGGTGGTCCCGGCCGCCGTGGCGGGTGCCGTCCTCGCCGCAGGCACGATCGTCGTGTGGTCCTCCGTGTTCACCTCGTCCGAGCCCGTCACGACCACCGTGGCGTGCAACGCTCCCCCGACCGAGGCCACCGACCCCGAAGGCCCGCAACCGGCTCCGCTCGGCGAGGTCGTGGACCGGTCGACGCTGCTCGAGGTCGAACCCGCTCCCCTGACGGCCACCCGGGTGCGCGTCTACAACGCCAACGGCGAACGCGGCCAGGCCACGCACGTGGCCGCTCAGCTGAGCGATTACGGTTTCTCGAGTCCGCCCGACGTGCAGGCCGGCAACGATCCGGTCTACGTCGACCAGAACATGCAGTGCCAGGGGCAGATCCGCTTCGGCGAGGCCGGGCGCGCTGCTGCGTCCTCGGTGTGGTTGCTCGCCCCGTGCGCCGAGTTGGTGCAGGACACACGCGAGGACGACACCGTCGACCTCGCGCTGGGAACCTACTTCCGGGACATCTCCCCCGGGGCGGATGCCGAAGAGGTCCTGCGGGCACTACGCGAGGTCCCGGCAGGCGAGGAGGCGGCTCCGCTCGACCTCGATCTACTCACGGCCGCACGCAATGCCCGGTGCTGAATCTCTTTTCACAGACCGTGCATCCTGTTTTTCGTCACTGTTGCGGTAAAAGGTGACGAACCACAATTCATGATGTGACGAAACGGTCAATTCGGAATTGCGTCGAGCGCTCCGATTTCGGCGAGCAGAGTTTCGAAATCGGCCGCGATCCCCGGCGCGGCCGCGACCGTGAGTTCCCCGTCGTCCCCGGTGCCGCTCGGGACACGCACCACCGCACCGGCTTCCGCAGCGACGAGCGCCCCCGCCGCCCAGTCCCAGGGACCGAGTCCGTGTTCGTAGTGGGCGTCGACCCTGCCGGCCGCGACCATGCACAGGTCCAGGGCGGCCGCTCCGACACGCCGGATGTCGCGCACCCTCGGTAGCAGCGCTGCCACCAGCTCACCCTGACGTGCGCGTCGTGCCGGCGAGTACGAGAAGCCGGTCGCCACGAGCGCCAGTCGCGGATCCGTCACGGGATTGCATCGCAACGGCACCCGCGTGCCGTCGACGTCCAGATGGGCACCGAGACCCTCTGCCGCCGAGAACGTCTCCCCCGAGGCGATGTCGACGACGGCACCGGCCACCGAGCGTCCGTCGACCCGCGCGGCCACCGAGACCGCCGAGGCGGGGAGTCCGTAGACGAAGTTGACGGTGCCGTCGATGGGATCGACCACCCAGACGACTCCGCTCGCGGCAGTCGCCGTCCCGCCGTCGGCCCCGGTCTCCTCGCCGAGGAAGGCGTCGCCCGGCCGCAGTTCCGTGAGCCGACGCCGGATGAGTTCCTCACTCTCGGTGTCGGCGGCGGTGACGGGATCGGTCACCGTCGATTTCGTCCCCACACTGGCGGCCTCCCCCGAGCCCGGAGGACCGAACAGCTCGACCCGGCGTACACGGACGTAGGACGCGGCCTCACGGGCGACGGTCACCGCCACATCCCTCAGCGCGGACAACTCGGATTCGGGGATTGTTCTCTGTGCGTGCACGAACCGATCCGAACACAGTGCCGACGGTTTCGCCACCGACCCCGCACCCGGTGACACCGGGCACTATCGTTTCCACGAGCGGAGCAGCCGGCCCCACCCAGCGAGAGGAAGTACGCAATGGCACAGGACGTCCCCACGGACCGAGCGACTCCCGTCAACCACGGATTCGGAGTCGACATCGGGGGAAGTGGCGTCAAGGGTGCCGTGGTGGATCTCGACACGGGCCGCTTGGTCGGCGACCGCATCAAGATCCTCACTCCGCAACCGTCCACTCCCGAGGCCGTGGCGAAGACGGTGGCGCAGATCGTCGAACAAGCCGGCTGGACGGGTCCCGTCGGCGTGACCCTGCCGAGCGTGGTCACCGGAGGTGTCGCCCGCACCGCCGCCAACATCGACAAGTCGTGGATCGGGACCGACGCCGGATCCCTCTTCTCGCGGGTGCTCGGCGGCCGGGACGTCTCGGTGCTCAACGACGCGGACGCCGCGGGAATCGCCGAAGACCGCTTCGGTGCCGCCAAGGACACCGACGGCGTGGTGATCCTCCTGACCTTCGGCACCGGGATCGGTTCGGCCGTGCTGCACAACGGTGTACTGCTGCCCAACACCGAGTTCGGGCACATGGAGGTCGACGGCAAGGAGGCCGAGCACCGCGCCGCCTCGTCGGTCAAGGAGCGCAACGACCTGTCGTACAAGCAGTGGGCCAAGGAGGTCTCGCGCGTCCTCGCCCGCTTCGAGGATCTGCTCTGGCCCGACCTGTTCATCGCGGGCGGCGGCATCAGCCGCAAGCACGAGAAGTGGATCCCGCTCCTGACCAACCGCACCCCGGTGGTCCCCGCCGAACTGCGCAACGCGGCGGGAATCGTAGGGGCTGCTTATGCTGCGAAAACAGGTGTCACTCCCTGAGTCCGGCGCATCGGCCGCCCGAGGGATCGTTACAATGGTCCCCAGCAGGCCGGAACCGGCCCTCATCCCGACAGACCTCTCCGCCGGAATCACTCTGGCGCGACGCCGCACTACCTCGTCACGAAAGGGCGTACGTGGCAGCCACCGACATCCACACCGCTGATTCCGCCAACGAATCGGCACCCGTTGCGGACGCTTCGAGCGTCGCAGGCGCTGCGGACTCCGCGGAGGGCACCGCTCCCGGTGCCAAGCCGCCGGCGAAGAAGACCGCTGCGAAGAAGGCCCCCGCGAAGAAGGCGGCCGCCAGGAAGGCTCCTGCGAAGAAGGCAGCCGCCAAGAAGACCACCGCGAAGAAGGCAGCAAAGAAGGCCACGAAGGCTGCGGGTTCGGGCGACGAGGACTTCGACGCCACCGAGGAAGCGGACCTCGCAGACCTCGAGGTCTCGGAGGGTGATCTCGCCGGCGCCGAGGATGTGGTGGTCGAGGACGACGAGCCCAGCGAGAAGGACAAGGCCTCGGGCGACTTCGTCTGGGACGAGGAGGAGTCCGAGGCGCTGCGTCAGGCACGCAAGGACGCCGAGCTCACCGCCTCGGCCGACTCCGTGCGCGCCTACCTCAAGCAGATCGGCAAGGTCGCCCTCCTCAACGCCGAGGAGGAAGTCGAGCTCGCCAAGCGCATCGAGGCCGGTCTGTACGCGACCCACATGCTGCAGCAGCTGGCGGCGAAGGGCGAGAAGCTCCCCGTTGCGCAGCGCCGCGATCTGAACTGGATCTGCCGCGACGGCAACCGGGCCAAGAACCACCTGCTCGAGGCGAACCTCCGTCTCGTCGTCTCGCTCGCCAAGCGCTACACCGGCCGCGGCATGGCGTTCCTGGACCTGATCCAGGAAGGCAACCTCGGTCTGATCCGCGCGGTCGAGAAGTTCGACTACACCAAGGGTTACAAGTTCTCCACCTACGCGACCTGGTGGATCCGTCAGGCCATCACCCGTGCCATGGCCGACCAGGCCCGCACCATCCGTATCCCGGTGCACATGGTCGAGGTCATCAACAAGCTCGGTCGTATCCAGCGCGAGTTGCTCCAGGATCTGGGCCGCGAGCCCACGCCCGAGGAGCTCGCCAAGGAAATGGACATCACGCCGGAGAAGGTGCTGGAGATCCAGCAGTACGCGCGTGAGCCCATCTCCCTCGACCAGACGATCGGCGACGAGGGCGACAGCCAGCTCGGCGACTTCATCGAGGACTCCGAGGCCGTCGTGGCCGTCGACGCCGTCTCCTTCACCCTGCTGCAGGATCAGCTGCAGTCGGTGCTCGAGACCCTGTCCGAGCGTGAAGCGGGCGTCGTGCGTCTGCGCTTCGGCCTCACCGACGGCCAGCCGCGTACCCTCGACGAGATCGGTCAGGTCTACGGCGTGACGCGCGAGCGCATCCGTCAGATCGAGTCGAAGACCATGTCGAAGCTGCGCCACCCGTCGCGGTCGCAGGTGCTCCGCGACTACCTCGACTGACATCCGTCACGAAGAACGAGGGCCATCCGATCGGGTGGCCCTCGTTCTTCGTTCCGTACCCCGAGGTCAGCAGAAGAAGGCCGCTGGAGAAGGGGCCGTTAGAGAAGCTCCGGTTCGTCTCCGGGAAGGCGCTGTCGCTCGTCACCTCCGGGGAGTCGTGTGGATGCGAACCGCATCACCGGTTCGACGACCCGCGCGGCCACCGGACCGAGCACGGCGGTGATCATCACGTATGCCGAAGCGATCGCCGCGAGGCGACTGTCGACGTGTCCGGAGGCGACGGCCAGCCCGGCGATCACGATGGAGAACTCTCCCCGGGCGATGAGTGCCGCGCCGGCGCGCGCCCGGCCCATCACGGCGATACCGTGACGGGCCGCCGCGATCCATCCGGTGACGAGCTTCGTCAGCGCGGTCAGCACGGCCAGCAGGATCGCCCAGCCGAGCACCGGCGGTATCGCCGTCGGATCGGTGTTCAGCCCGAAGAAGACGAAGAAGATGGCGGCGAACAGGTCGCGGAGCGGTTCGAGGACCCGGACCGCGTTGTGTGCCGTCGAACCGGAGATGGCGATGCCCAGCAGGAAGGCGCCCACGGCCGCGGACACCTGCAGGGCCGACGCGATCCCCGCCACCAGCAGCGCTGCGCCGAGCAGCTTGAGCAACAGCGTTTCCCGATCGGGGCTGTCGAGCACGACCGAGACGTAGCGCCCGTATCGCACCACCAGCACCAACACCACGGTGACGAGACCGAGTGAGATCGCGACGGCTTCGAGGCCGCCGAGCAGACTCACGCCCGCCAGGATCGCAGTGAGGATCGGGAGGTAGACGGCCATCGCGAGATCCTCGAAGACGAGGATCGACAGGACGACCGGTGTCTCGCGGTTGCCGAGGCGCCCCAGATCGGCGAGGACCTTCGCCACGATCCCGGACGACGAGATGTAGGTGACACCCGCAAGCACGAAGGCGCCGATGGGTCCGAGACCCAGGATCAGCGCGATGGCGGCTCCCGGCACCGCGTTCAGGGCGAGGTCGAGCAGGCCTGCTATCCGGGAGCGTCGCAGGCCGCTGATCAACTCGTTCGCGGTGTACTCGAGACCGAGCAGCAACAGCAGCAGGACCACGCCGATCTCGCTGGCGATGTGACTGAACGCCCCGATATCGCCGAGCTGGATGAAGCCACCATTGCCGAAGCACAGGCCGCCGATCAGATAGAACGGGATCGGCGACATGCCGATCCGCGCCGCGAGCCGTCCGAGGACGCCGAGTCCGAAGAACACCGCACCCAGTTCGATGAGTGCGAGTGTCGTCGTGTCCATTCTTCGGGATCAGCCGTTGCGCAGGATCCTGGCGGCCGCGTCGAGACCGTCGGCCGTTCCGACCGTCACCAGGATGTCCCCACCCGTGAGAACGAAGTCGGGTGTCGGGGACGGCATGACCTGACCGGCACGCATCACGGCCACGACGGACACACCGGTGCGGGTGCGCAACGCGGTGTCGCCCAGTACCGCTCCGTCGAACCGTGAATCCTCGTGGATGTGGAGCTGGCGGGTGAGGATTCCGGGCAGGTCGCGGTGGTCCTCACGCAACTGGGCGACGAGCTGTGGGGCACCGAGCAGATTGCTGAGCGTCGCCGCCTCCTCGACGGTGAGAGGCAGGGAGGCCGCACACGCGTCGGGGTCGCCCGCCTTCGAGATGATGAGGTCGCTGTGACCGTCCCGATGGGTGATCACCCCGATGCGGCGCCCGGAGGCCAGTTCGAAGTCCTTGCGTACACCGATCCCGGGAAGCGGCGTCACGTCGACGATCATGGTCGAAAGACTAGTCCTCCGGACCGACGGCATCCGCTCGCTCCCGGTCGAGGGGCGGGAACCGACCGTCCGGTCCCGGCAGGTAGGGCGTCACCTCCACAACGACGTCGACGGGCAGGGGCCCGTAGAGGTGCGGAAAGCGCATCGACTCCGGGTCCTCCGGTACGCCGGGTTCGAAACGGAGCGGGTCGACGAGGCGCGTCGGGTCGACGCGCAGCAGGAGCAGGTCCGTGCGGCCTGCGTACAACCGGTCGGCGGGCAGGTGCACCTGGTGCGGGGTCGACAGGTGGACGAAACCCTGGGTCCCGAGGGAGTCCGGCACGACCGCCCCGAGGGGTCGGAAGTGGTCCCAGTCGTCGCGGGAGATGATGTGCAGCAGGGTCTCGGTCATGGCGTCATTGTGCGTCGGACAGCCCGTCCGGGGCGTTTCCGGCTCCCTCGGGCTCTGCGCTGTGAGCGAACACACCGTGCGGAAAACGGCCATGTCGAAGCATTTTCGCTGTTCGATGCGTGAAACACGCCACCATTGGGCATCCAGGGGAACAACACGTGAATACGAATCGTCTGTCAGAGTAGATCCACCGCGCCGGCCGGTGCGGCGGACCAGACCCCGGCACCCGATATGAGCGGTGGCCAGTTTGGAGGAGTCATGCCCGGTACGTTGACCAGCCCGAAATTGACCGCTGCAGATCGCTGCGATCGGTGCAATGCCGCCGCTCGTGTCCGCGCCGTCCTTCCTACCGGCGGAGAACTGTTGTTCTGCGGGCACCACGCGAACGAGCACACCGACCGCCTCCGTGAACTCGGAGCGACGATCGTGAGCGAGTCCGACGCCACCGTGTGATCCGCCGTCCGGAACCACGGTTCCGAGACCCGACCGAACGGGCGACCACCTCGAGGTGGTCGCCCGTTCTCGTCGTCACCAACTGCGCAGGATCGCGATCCGGTCGCGCAGTTGCTCGGCGGTCGCCATCGCCGTCGGCGGACCACCGCACTGGCGACGCAGTTCGCCGTGGATCACCCCGTGCGGCTTCCTGGTCCGGTGGTGCACGACCGCGACGAGCGAGTTGAGTTCGCGACGGAGCTGGGCGAGGGTGTCGGCGGTCTCGACACGCTCGGTCACCTGGGGCGGCGGCGTGGGTGCCGGTTCGGCCTTCGGCTTGTTCAGCTGCTGTTCCTGACGCTGACGCAGCAGCGCCCGCATCTGTTCCGCGTCGAGCAGGCCCGGGAGCCCCAGATAATCGGCCTCCTCGTCGGAACCCGCGAATGTCGCGGTGCCGAAAGAGGATCCGTCGTAGATGACCTGATCGAGTTCGGCGTCCGCCCCGAGCGAGTGGTAGGCCTTCTCGTCCTCGCCGGGCTCGTCCTTGCGCCGGTTCGCGTCGGCGAGCAGCTCGTCGTCGAAGCCCTCCTTGACCCGGTGCGGCTTGCCGAGCACGTGGTCGCGCTGGGCCTCGAGCTGGCTGGCGAGCTCGAGCAGCACCGGCACGGACGGCAGGAAGACACTGGCCGTCTCCCCCTTGCGGCGCGACCGCACGAAGCGGCCGATGGCCTGCGCGAAGAACAACGGGGTCGAGGCGCTGGTCGCGTACACACCCACCGCCAGTCGCGGGACGTCGACGCCCTCGGACACCATGCGCACGGCGACCATCCACCTCTGGTTGCCCTCGCTGAACTGCGAGATGCGGTCGGAGGCGGTGGGATCGTCCGAGAGCACCACGGTCGGCATCTCGCCGGTGATCGACTCGAGGATCTTCGCGTACGCACGCGCGGTGGTCTGGTCGGTGGCGATGACGAGCCCACCGGCGTCCGGCATGCCGCCGGCACGCAGCTGCTGCAGACGGGTGTTCGCCGCCCCCAGCACCGCAGGAATCCAGTCGCCTTGGGGATCGAGGGCCGTCCGCCACGCCCGGGCCGTCTGCTCGGCGCTGAGAGGCTCTCCCAGTCGCGCGGTGAACTCCTCCCCCGCACTCGTGCGCCAGCGCGCCTCGCCCGAGTACGCGAGGAATACGACGGGGCGCACGACGCCGTCGGCGAGTGCGTCGGCGTAGCCGTAGGCGTGGTCGGCCTTGGACTGCAGCAGACCGTCCTCGTTCGGTTCGTAGCTCACGAACGGGATCGCACTGTCGTCGCTGCGGAAGGGCGTACCGGTCAGTGCCAGACGGCGGGTCGCGTCCCCGAACGCCTCGAGAATGCCCTCACCCCAGCTCTTCGCGTCGCCACCGTGGTGGATCTCGTCGAGGATCACCAGGGTGCGACGCGCCTCCGTGCGCACACGGTGCTTGAACGGGTGCGAGGCGATCTGCGCGTAGGTGACCACGACGCCCTGGTAGTCGCTCGATGTCTGCCCGGTGGAATTCGTGAAGTTCGAGTCGAGCGCGATGCCGATGCGGGCCGCGGCACCCGCCCACTGGTGCTTGAGGTGCTCCGTGGGGGCGACCACCGTGATCTGGTCGACCGTCCGGTCGCGCAGCAGCTCCGACGCCACCCGGAGGGCGAAGGTCGTCTTACCGGCGCCGGGGGTCGCGACGGCGAGGAAGTCGCGCGGCTTCGTCGCGAGGTACTTGGTGAGGGCGCGGCGCTGCCAGGCACGTAGCTGGGCCACAGGGGCGGAGGTCGTAGCTTGTCCGACGGTTTCGGTGCTCACCGGTTTCTCGTGCTCCTTGTCCGCTTCGCTCGGGTCGGTGCCACTGCACTCGTCCGGGCGCCGACCGTCATGCAGCCTATCGTCTCGGAGCCCGCGAACCCGCCGAAGCCGCGGCGTCGGCGGGTTCTCCGAGGACTGCGTGGCAGAATTCGAGAGGCCCTCACCTGCCTGTGCGCGCACGCGAGCGTGTCTTCAGGAATTCTGGAAGTAGATGAACGACACACCACGATCCCCCGCACAGGCACCCTCCGGCCGCGTTCGCCGCGCGGTCGGAAAGGGCTGGAAGGTCGTGACGCACACCCTGTCGTCGGCCTGGGACCACTCGATCTTCAGCAAGGCGGCGACCGCGGCCTTCTGGCAGACCCTCTCACTGCCGCCCCTGTTGCTCGGTCTGCTCGGCAGTCTCGGTTACGTCGGTGGCTGGTTCGGTCCCGACACGGTGGAGATCATCACGTCGAAGACCGTCACCTTCCTCCGCTCGGTCTTCAGCGACAGCGTGGTCGACCAGATCATCGAACCCACGGTCGAGGACGTCCTCCGTCGGGGTCGCGCCGACGTGATGTCGTTGGGCTTCGTGTTGTCGCTGTGGGCAGGATCGTCGGCGATCTCGACGTTCGTGGATTCGATCGTCGAAGCGCACCACCAGCAGGACCATCGCCACCCGGTGTGGCAGCGGATCTTCGGGCTGCTCCTCTACGTGATCTTCCTGATCCTGGCGGTGTTCACGATGCCGCTCGTCGCGCTCGGACCCACTCTGATCGGCCGGTTGCTGCCCGACGCCTGGTTCGATGTCGGCTCACGGATCATCGACACCTTCTACTTCCCCGCGGTGGGTCTGCTCCTACTGATCGGTCTGACGACCCTGTACAAGGTGGCGCTGCCGAAGTCACTGCCGTGGCACCGACTGCTCGGTGGCGCGGTGCTGGCCGGGGTGTTCTTCCTCGCGTCGAGCGTGATCCTGCGGTGGTACCTGACGTGGGTCGCGGCCACGGGTTACACCTACGGTGCGCTCGCCGCCCCGATCGCGTTCCTGTTGTTCACGTTCTTCTTGGGGTTCGCCGTGGTCCTCGGAGCGGAGTTCAACGCCACGGTGCAACAGTTCTGGCCGGCGCGCGCCACGCGTCTGGAGCAGTGGCGGATCTGGCTCGCGGAGCAGTCGGCCCGTGATCCGTCGCCCGACAGCGGACCGGTGACGAACCTCACCCGCCGGTTGACGAGCTCCACGACCATCCGGCTGTCGGACCTGATCCGGCCCGGGGATCGCCAACCCGAGTCGTGGCCGATCGACGGGAAACCCGTCGAGTCGGATGCGGCGCCGGACGATCGGCCTGCCCCCCACGACGACACTGCCCCCCACGACGACACTGCTCCCCACGACGACACTTCCTCGCACGACGACACTTCCTCGCACGACGACAAGGCCGGGGGATCCGAAGTTCCCCCGGCCCAGACCGAACTGTTGACGGTGGAGGCAGTATCACCGTCTTCGCCGGCCGCAAGACCGTCGCCGGAATCACCCGACGCCGCGGCGGACGACGAGGTATTCCACCAGGTGTCTCAGTCGCCCTTGCGCAAACCGTCGTAGACTTTCTTGCATTCGGGGCACACCGGCGAGCCGGGCTTCGGCGACCGGGTCACCGGAAAGACCTCACCGCACAGCGCGACCACATGGGTACCCATGACCGCACTCTCGGCGATCTTGTTCTTCTTCACGTAGTGGAAGAACTTCGGGGTGTCGTCGTCGGTCGTTTCGTCGGTGGTGGTATCCGGCCGTTCCTTGATATCCGTGCTCACGTGTCCATGATGCCGCACGGAAGGGCCGGATGTGTATGTGCGTGCGACGGCCCGGCGTGGGAAGGTGGAAGACATGGCGAGAACTCACGGTTTCGGCGGATCCCCCGAGAACGGATCGCCCGACAACCCGGTTCTGATCACCGCGGCGGAGGCGTCGCTCGAGGATCAGCACCGAGCACGGGTTCGCAAGTACCTCACCATCATGTCGGTCCGCATCCCAGCCCTGCTGCTGGCGGCGATCGCGTACGGCGTATGGGCCAATCCCTGGATCTCGATGGCGATCATCGGGGTGTCGATCCCGCTGCCGTGGATCGCCGTCCTCATCGCCAACGACCGGCCGCCGCGCCGCAAGGACGAACCGAGCCGCTGGGACGGCCGCTTCGACGATGCCCCGGCGATCGAGTCGTCCCGCCACCATGTGATCGACGGCTGACAGGGACCCCGGACGGGACGCTTGCGAGAATGTCGTGGTGGACCGCGACCTTCTCCTGTCTCTCTGCCCGGCTCTGCGCACCGCATTGATCCGGTGCCGCTACGACCTCGACACCGTCCGGGAACTGCTCGGCCCCGAGGCGCACGCCGCCCTCGGGCGTAGCGAACCCGTCCCTGCTCGGCGCATCGCGCGCGGTGCGGGCGATCTCGGCGTGCTCGTGCGGCTGTTCCTCCTCCAGGACACCTGCCCCGAGGATGAGGTCGCGCAGGCTCTCGCTCCGGTGACGACGGAGCAGGCCGTGCAGGCGGGACTCGTCGAACGCGACGGCGACGGCGTGCGGGCCGCTCTCGACCTGCGGCCCCTCGACGCCGGGACCGGCAGCCGCTGGGTGCTGTCCGATCTCGACGGCTCGATCCGGCCCGTCCCGACCCGCCCCGATCACGTCCTCGGCGTCGGTCAGGCCTCCCTGTCGCTGCTGCAGGCCACCCCGACCGATCGGGTCGGTTCGGTGCTCGATCTCGGCACCGGTTGCGGGGTGCAGGCGATCCGCGCCGCGGACCACGCGGACGAGGTCACCGCGACCGACATCAACCCCCGCTGCCTGACCCTGGCCGCCGCGAGCGCCGCGTTGAACGAGATCGACATCGATCTTCTCGAGGGGTCGTGGTTCGAGCCGGTCGCCGGCCGGACCTTCGACCGCATCGTCGCGAATCCACCGTTCGTGGTGAGCGCCGGACGTGTCGAGCACAGCTACCGCGATTCCGGTCTCGACCTCGACGGCGCCAGCCGGCTCATGATCTCGCAGGTCGCCGAACACCTGAATCCCGGCGGCACCGCCGCGATGCTCGCGTCCTGGGTGCACGTCGAGGGCGAGGACTGGCGGACCCGCGTCGCATCGTGGCTGCCGTCACACGGCGTCGACGCCTGGATCGTGCAGCGCGATGTCGCCGATCCGGCCCTCTACGTCGGGACGTGGCTGCGAGACGGTGACGCCGATCAACGCGAGCCGGAGGTCGCGGTGCGCGCCGAGCAGTGGCTCGACCACTTCGAGGAGCAGGGCGTCGAGGGCGTCGGGTTCGGGTTCGTCTACCTGCGCCGCACCGACCTGCCGTCCGATGTGATGGCCGAGGACCTGCGGCACGCGTTCACCGACGCGCTGGGCGACGAGGCGATCGACTACTTCCGGCGGCTCGACTGGCTGCGTACACACGAGGTGCTCGACGCCCGTTTCGCGGTGCGGCCCGACACGGCCCTCGAGCGGGTGCACCTGCCCGGCGAGGACGGATGGAACCAGGTGGTCGTGCGGGTGCATCGGGGTGGCGGTCCGGCCTGGCAGCACGAGGTGGACGACCTCGCGGCCGCCCTGCTCGGCGGCATGCGCGCTGACGGTCTTCCGCTCGGGGATCTCGTGTCGCTGCTCGCGGCCGCGCACGGCGAGGACGAGGACGACCTCCTCACGCAATCGGTGGGCCTCGTGCACGGCTTGGTGCGGCACGGGCTGATCGAGCCCGTCTGACCCCCTCCGGGGCGTTCCTGAGGTTCCACGATTCGGTTCTCTCAGCAACTTCTCAGGAGCTCATCGGGTTAGTGCAGGTCAGCGCGGTGGTACTCCGAGACCGACGGGAACTCCACCGCTTCGCCGGTCGTTGAACCCTGTGAGACACCACCGATGAGGAGGCACGTCATGGCACGCCCCGAAACCACCGCTCGCTTCGATTCCGACCTGGACGGTCAGAGCCCCGCAGCCGATCTCGTTCGCGTCTACCTGAACGGCATCGGACGGACCGCTCTGCTCACCGCAGCCGACGAGGTGGAATTGGCCAAGCGGATCGAGGCCGGCCTGTATGCCAAGCACCTGCTCGAGACGAAGAAGCGTCTGTCGGCGGCGAAGAAGCGCGACCTCGCGATCATCGTCCGCGAAGGACAGGCCGCTCGCAGCCACCTGCTCGAGGCGAACCTGCGCCTCGTCGTCTCGCTGGCGAAGCGTTACACCGGACGCGGTATGCCCCTGCTGGACCTCATCCAGGAGGGCAACCTCGGCCTGATCCGCGCGATGGAGAAGTTCGACTACGCGAAGGGCTTCAAGTTCTCGACCTACGCGACGTGGTGGATCCGTCAGGCCATCACCCGCGGAATGGCCGACCAGAGCCGCACGATCCGGCTCCCCGTCCACCTCGTCGAACAGGTCAACAAGCTCGCCCGCATCAAGCGTGAGCTGCACCAGCAGCTCGGCCGCGAGGCGACCGACGAGGAACTCGCCAACGAGTCGGGTATCCCCGTCGAGAAGATCGCCGACCTGCTCGACCACAGCCGCGACCCGGTGAGCCTCGACATGCCCGTCGGCAACGACGAGGAGGCCCCGCTGGGCGACTTCATCGAGGACGCCGAGGCGACGTCCGCCGAGACCGCCGTCATCGCCGGACTCCTGCACAGCGACGTCCGCAGCGTCCTCGCGACGCTCGACGAGCGCGAACAGCAGGTCATCCGGCTGCGCTACGGCCTCGACGACGGCCAGCCCCGCACCCTCGATCAGATCGGCAAGCTCTTCGGGCTGTCCCGTGAGCGTGTCCGGCAGATCGAACGCGAAGTGATGGTCAAGCTCCGCGAAGGAGACCGCGCCGAGCGCCTTCGCGCCTACGCCAGCTGACCGGGCGCGTCAGCGGTATCCGATCCCCGAGAACCGGGCTGGGTTCTCGGGGATCGTTGCCGTTCGGGTGCCTTCTCCGGCAGGTGTTCGGCCGCCGGACTGCCGTCAGCGCAGACGGCGCGGTCCGAGGTCGAGCGGGTGCGGTTCGGGCCCGATCCGCACGTGCGCGTCGGTGAGTTCGGCTCCCACCACCGAGGCCAGGACCGGTTCGCACACCAGTTCGCGCACCTCGGGCAGGTCGTCGGCGAGCGCCGAGATCCTCTGGACGAAGTCGACGAGTGCCGGCTTGTTCACCGGTGCGGCATTGCGATAGCCCGAGAGCAACGGCGCCGCCTTCGGCGCGTCGATCAACTCGACCGCCTCGTCCTCCGTGAGCGGAAGAACCCGGTAGGCGCGGTCGCCGAGCAGGTCGGAGATCACACCGGCGAGACCGAACGAGATGAGCGAACCGAACGACGGGTCGTCCTGCACACGGATCGCGCAACCGATGCCCTTGTGGGCCATCCGCTGCACGTGCATCAACGGCTCCCCCGACACCGCGGCCAGGTCGCAATAGGCTATCCGTACCGAATCGGCGTCGACGAGATCGAGCCGGACCCCGGTCAGATCGGGCCGGTGCCGCCACTGCGCACCGGTGGCCTTGACCGCCACGGGGAAGCCGATCTCGTCCGCCGCCGCGACTGCCTCCTCCTCGGTGGTGACGGCGCGGAAGTCCGCGACCTCGACTCCGTAGCAGGACAGCAGCAGGGCCGCCTCGGTATCCGACAGGTAGCGACCCTCGGGAGTCGTCTCGAGCCAGCCGTCCACGAGCGCACGGGCGCGCTCGGGATCGATGCCCGCCGGTCGCACGACCTGCGAGGGCGGACGACTGCGCCATTTCGCGTACCGCCACGCCCGCCCCAGGGCGAGCGCCGCTCGTTCCGGACCGGGATAGGACGGCACGGATCCGCGGGTCGGGTTGCCGTCCGGTCCGCGCACGGCCAGGACGTCGGGGATACCCTCGGTCGCCAGGAAGGTCGTGACCACCGGCTTCTCCGACCCGGCGACGGCGTCGCGCAGGGCCTGCGCGTAGGGCTGGACGTCGACGGCGACCGGCGGGACGAAGACCGCGATCACCGAGTCGACATCGGGTGAGTCGAGCGCCCGGGCGACGGCTTCGGCGAATTCCTCGGGCGACGCCTGCGCGCCGAGATCCACCGCGTCCGGTGCCTGCAGACCCTGGCCGCGGGCGGCGTCGACGGCGAGCAGACCCAGGGCGGTGGAGTTGCCGACCACGGCGACGCGGGGACCCGCGGGCAGCGGCTGGTAACCGAACAGCAGGGCCGAGTCGAAGAGCTGGCCGATGGACTCGACCTGGACGACACCGGCCTGCTCGAACAGGTATCGCACGATGGTGTCGTCCATCTCCCCCGTCCGGGCGGCGAGCGCCGGCGGCACCGCGTGGCGGCCGCTCTTGACGGCGACGATCGGTTTGCTGCGCGCCACCCGCCGCGCGATGCGCGAGAACTTGCGCGGGTTGCCGAAACTCTCCAGATACAGCAGCACCACTTCGGTGGCAGGATCGGTGTCCCAGTATTGCAGCAGGTCGTTGCCGGACAGGTCGGCGCGGTTGCCGGCCGAGACGAAGGACGACAGTCCGACACCCGTCTTGGCGGCCTCGTCGAGGATCGCGATGCCGAGGGCGCCGGACTGGCAGAAGAAACCGACGTTGCCGGACGCCGGGAGCACGGGCGCGAGGGTCGCGTTGAGTCGGATGGCGGGATCGTTGTTGGCGACACCGAGAGCATTCGGCCCGATGAGTCGCATACCGTGCGACCGCGCGGCCAGCGTGAGCCGCCGCTCGGCGTCGCGACCCTCCGGTCCGGTCTCGCCGAAACCGGACGAGACGACGAGCAGGGCCTTGACGCCCTTCGCGAGACAGTCGTCGAGCACCGAGTCGATCGATTCGGCGGGGACGGCGGCGACCGCGAGATCGATCTCATCGGGGATGTCGCGGACGGTCGGGTAGGCGCGGACACCTCGGACGGACCGGTGTTCGGCGTTGACCGGGTAGACCGGCCCGGTGAACCCGCTGCGCAGCATGTTCACCAGGACGGCGTTGCCCACCTTGCGGCTGTCGGTGGAGGCACCGATGACGGCGACACTGCCGGGACCGAGGATGTTGCGCACGCTGCGCGCCTCGGCGGCGCGTTCGCGGGCGTTGCGGACCGAGACGAGGGCTTCGGTGGGGTCGATCGCGAACTCGAGCCGGACGACTCCCCCTTCGAAGCTGCGGCTGACCTGGTAGCCGGCTTCCCGGAAGACCGTGATCATGTGCCGGTTCTCGGCGAGGACCTCGGCGACGAAGGTGTGCAGTCCGTTCTCGGCGGCCGCGCCGGCGAGATGTTCGAGCAGGATCGGACCGAGACCGCGTCCCTGGTGAGCGTCGGCGACGGTGAAGGCCACCTCGGCGGAGAGACCGTCGCCCTCGTGCGAGAGTCCCTCGTACCGCCCGACGGCGATGATCTCGTCGCCGAGCACCGCGACGAACGCCACCCGGGACTTGTGGTCGACGACCGTGAAGTTGAACAGGTCCTTCTTCGAGATCGTCGGGTACGGACCGAAGTACCGCAGATAGCGGGTGCGTTCGGACAGTTTGCTGTGAAAGGCGACGATCGCGTCAGCGTCCTCGGGGACGATCGGCCGCAGGTGTACGACGCCGCCGTCCGAGGCCAGCACGTCGGCGACCCAGTGCCGCGGATAGTCGCGGGCGCGCGCCAGCGCCGCCTCGCGCGCGGGGTCGGTCTCCCCTGTCGTCCCGGCACCCTGCGCGGGGGCCGCGCCCGTCGCAGACGCGGAGTCCGGTGCCGCCGAGGGATTCTGCCGGTCAGTCACGGGGGTCCTCCGGGTCCAGGCCGAGCAGCGGGAAGGCCGCCCGCCTCGTGGCGATGATCGCCGAATCGATGCGGGTCAGTGCGCGGTCCAGGGACGCGATCCCCGTTTCCGGTGTGCCACCGGGACCGTCCCACGGCAGGTACGAGACGTCGGAGCCCTCCCCCATGACCGTGGGCAGTTCGACGCTCGGGGCGAGAGCGCCGACGCGCTCGCTCCAGTCCGCCGGAACCCGGGTGCTCAGGTCGATCTCGCGGTCCAGCGCCGCGGCGATCAGGTGGGTCCACGCGCGCGGCACCACCCGCACGAGGCCGTAACCGCCGCCGCCCACGGCGAGCCAGCGACCCTCGCAGTAGCGGTCGGCGAGATCGCGCATCGCGAGATACGACGCGCGCTGGCCGTCGACGGTCAGGGAGAGATCGGCCAGAGGGTCCTCGCGGTGGCTGTCGGCACCGCACTGACTGATGAGTATCTGGGGGCGGAACGCCGCGACCGCGCCCGGCACGACGGCATGGAAGGCGCGCAACCACAACGCGTCCACAGTGCCCGGCAGTACCGGCAGATTGATCGCGGTGCCCTCGGCCGGACCCGAACCGACCTCGCTGGACCACCCGGTGTTGGGCCACAGCGTCGCGGGATGCTGGTGCAGGGAGATGGTCAGGACGCGGGGATCGCCGAGGAATGCGTGCTGCACACCGTCGCCGTGGTGGGCGTCGACGTCGATGTAGGCGATGCGGTCGTAGCCGTGGTCGAGCAGCCACGAGATCGCGATGGCGGCGTCGTTGTAGACGCAGAACCCGGCGGCCCAGTCGGCCATCGCGTGGTGCATGCCGCCCCCGATGCTCACCGCACGGCGGGCCCGGCCGCTCGCGATCTCGCGTGCGGCCGCGAGGGTTCCCCCGGCGAGCGTCGCGCTGGCCTCGTGCATACGGGGGAAGATCGGGTTGTCCTCGGTGCCGAGACCGTGGGGTGCGTCGGCCGGGGGTGCCGCTCCCTCCGGAGCGGAGCCCGCGCGCTTGACCGCGTCGACGTAGGACGAGGTGTGGATGCGCAGCAGATCGGTGTCGTCCGCAGGGGACGGGCGGACCGTCTCGACGCCTTCGAGGAGACCGAGACTGCGGGACAGCGCCATCGTGAGATCGAGACGCGTGGGGTTCATCGGATGTGTCGGACCCCACCGGTAGTCGAGGTAGTCGGGGCTCCACACCACTATCCGATCGCCGCTCAGCTGTGTCGTACCGCCCGCCGCGGTGGAGCTCGTGGTCATGGACACAGACGCTACTGGTCCACCCACGGACATGCGAGCCTCGGAGGGCGCCCCCACCGTCCTGTTCGCACGGTTAGAATCGGCCCAGACGAAGGGGTGTGAGAGTGAAGGACCTGGTCGATACAACGGAGATGTATCTCCGGACCATCTACGACTTGGAAGAGGAAGGCGTGGTGCCGCTGCGCGCGCGTATCGCCGAGCGCCTCGAACAGAGCGGACCGACGGTCAGCCAGACCGTGGCCCGCATGGAACGCGACGGCCTGCTCCGGGTCGCCGGCGACCGCCACCTGCAGCTCACCGAGAAGGGCCGCGATCTCGCGGTCTCGGTCATGCGCAAGCACCGGCTCGCGGAACGGCTTCTCGTGGACGTGATCGGTCTCGACTGGGAGAACGTGCACGCCGAGGCCTGCCGCTGGGAACACGTGATGAGCGAGGAGGTCGAGCGCCGTCTCGTGGAGGTGCTCAACAACCCGACCACCTCCCCCTACGGCAACCCCATTCCAGGACTGGCCCAGCTCGGCCTCGACCGCACGGCGGTCCTCGACGAGAAGCTGGTGCGGTTGACGGACATCCCGCACGGCAAGCCGACCGCGGTCGTGGTACGCCGGCTCGCGGAGTACGTCCAGTCCGACCCCGAGGTCATCGCGCGACTGCGTGAGGCCGGTGTGGTCCCGGACGCGCGGGTTACAGTCGAGACGCGACCGGGCTCGGTGTCCATCACCGTGGCCGGTCACGACAGCTTCGAGCTTTCCGACGAGATGGCCCACGCCGTGCAGGTGAAGCAGGTCTGACCCAGGCCCCTTTTCGCATGTCCGGTACGGGCGTGCGAAAAGGGGATGTCCAGCGTGAGACTTCTGGTGACCGGCGGCGCCGGCTATGTGGGCAGCGTGTGCACGACCGTGTTGCTCGAGCAGGGCCACGACGTCGTGGTCGTCGACGACCTGTCCACCGGGAACGCCGAAGCGGTGCCCACCGGTGCCGAGTTCGTCGAGGGCGACATCGCGGCCGTCGCCGACGAATTGCTCTCCGGATCCCGTTTCGACGGCGTCCTCCACTTCGGTGCACAGTCCCTCGTCGGCGAGTCGGTGGAGTTCCCCGAGAAGTACTGGCAAGGCAACGTGGTGACCACCCTGGCCCTGCTCGAGGCCGTCCGCCGCTCGGGTACCCCACGGTTGGTGTTCTCCTCCACCGCCGCGACCTACGGCGAACCCGACAGCGTGCCGATCACCGAGGACGCGCCCACCCGGCCGACCAACCCGTACGGTGCGTCGAAGCTCGCCATCGATCATGCGATCTCCTCGTACGCGCACGCTCACGGTCTCGCGGCGACGAGTCTGCGGTACTTCAACGTCGCCGGCGCCTACGGCGGTGCCGGGGAGAACCGGGTCGTCGAGACGCATCTGATCCCACTCGTGCTGCAGGTCGCTCTCGGTGTGCGCGATCACATCTCGGTCTTCGGCACCGACTGGCCGACCAAGGACGGCACCGCGGTGCGCGACTACATCCACGTCAAGGATCTCGCCGACGCCCACGTACTGGCACTGACGAAGTCCGAACCCGGCCGCCACGGCATCTACAACCTCGGCAGCGGAGAGGGCTTCACCGTCCGCGAGGTCATCTCGGCGTGCGAGCGAGTCACGGGCCTGCCGATCGCAGCGGTCGACGCGCCGCGCCGTGCCGGTGATCCGGCCGTGCTCATCGCCTCGAGCAGCCGCGCGATCTCCGAGCTCGGGTGGAACCCCCAGCACACCGATCTCGACGAGATCGTCTCCGATGCGTGGGAGTTCACCCGGTCTCTCGGCGACCGGCTGCACGCTGCTCGACGCTGATCGAGGACACGGCTCCGGTTCAGGACGGTTCGTCGCCGCGCGGCAGTTCGAGTCCCAGCCGCGCCGCGATCTCGTGTCCGGTCTCCGCGAGGCCACGGATCGACTCGGGACGCAGTCCCGCCTGCAGGGCCTGGTCGAGCAGATCCGAAAGCCGGTGGCGGGGATCGGATTCGAGGGCCGCTGCGAGCGCGACCCCGGCGAGCGGACCGTCGCCGCGCACGTAAGCGCCGAAGCCGACAAGCGCGGCGGCATCGGCCCGCTCGGGATCGGGCAGGGCCCGGGCGAGCTCGGTCCACAGACGCTCCGCCGGCCGTGCGAGCGGTCCGGTCGCAAGTCCCATGGCGGCGTCGCGCACCGTGCGGTTGGCGAGCAGGACGGCCAGCTCGGCGATGTCGGACGCGCTGGGATCCGTTCCGCCGGCGTACGTCTCGATGTGTGCGAGCACGGTTTCGAGTTCGAGACGGTCGGCGCGTTCGCCGCCGCCCTCGCGGGCACAGCGTTCGTACTCGCGGTCGCGGGTCTCGACGACCTCGTCGATACACCGCGCGACCTCCTGCCTCACCGCCGGCGGATACGGCGCGAGCAGTGCGGCGAGCTCGGTGCGGGAGCCGCGGATCGGGCTGCCCTCGAACACCCGGGCCACCGCGACCACCGAGGACCCGGGATCGGCCACGCTGCCGGTGATGTTCTGGCCGGGCACGAACCAGGTCGCTCCACCGGTGATCTCCGGTAGCGCGTACACCCCCGCCAGGTCGATGCCGACGGCGTCGAGATGGTCGGCGAAGTCGTCGACGAGCCTGCACACGTCGGCGATCACCGGATCGTGCCGGTCGATGAGGTCGTCGTCCACGAGAACGGCCACCACAGATTCCGCGCCCTCGCGGGCACAGACGGCGCAGAAGCGCCGGAACGCCGCGCGCATGGGTTCCGGGACCGACTCTCCGGGCCGGGGCAGGACGAGGTCGTGTCGCATCACGGCGCCGATACTCGCCACCTTCCCGTTCGGGCGGGTCGGAGCGTCACCCGTCGGGGTCAGGCACATCACGACGATCGAACGCATCGGCGGGAAGCCCATGAGGGCGGGCAGGGCGGCGATCACGTCACCGACATCGGTGAGACGGAGGGGATGCGACGACGAAGGCGTGGAAGTTGTCATGCTCGAACCGTGGCTCATCGGTCCGAGCGGAAAGCGACTCCCGGGGTCGTTCCGCGGCCTTCTGGGGATGAACCGGCCGGCTGTGGACAACTCCGCGACCGGCATCGTCGACCCGTGCCGAACGGACGATCCCGTCGGTGAGCGCTGTTAGGGTGCGTGCCCGGCCCCGTCAGGGGCGGGCGGCGAAGTCGACGGCCTCCCGGAACACGAGGTCGAGATTGTCGGCGTCGGGCGGCGCCGCGTCGAAGGACAGGTACGTGACCGTCACACGCACGTCCCCGATCTGCGCGATCCGCGCGGCCATCGACTGCGTCATGCCACCCGATCCCCTGCCGGAGTCGACCGTGCGGGTCAGGGCCAGCGTCTCGGCCCCGTCGACGGCTATGGCGGGATCGTCGCCGAGGACGGTCGAGACGGTCGAGGTGATCCCCCGCACGGTGGCGTCCACCTGCGAGCACTCGGTGAGATAGGTGCGGTACTCGCCGACGTCCGGAGCGGAACGGGTGACCTCGACACTGATCGTCGCGCGACTGGCGTTGTCGGTACCGACCACCATGGCGGTGCTCTCGGGGCCGTAATTCTGCGCGGGCGGCAGACATCCGCCCGGATCGACCTTCGAGCCGGGCTGGATCCCGGTCAGGTCGGGCGCTGCCTGCGCCACGGCCTCCGGTGGGAGGACCACCGCGACGTACGGTTCGGGAAAACGTTCGGGAGGAAGCACCAGCTCGCCCGGTGCCCGGACAATCGCGGGTGCAGGTGCAGGCGCGGTTCCCGTCAGGGCTGCCGGTTCGGGCCGGGGGTCGCCGGAGACGGTCTGGGAGCAGGCGGATGCGAGCATCAGGCACGCTGTCGCCACCGCGCTTCGGGCGGCCGATGCGCGGCGCCTCGGACGAGTGTCGCGTCGGGTCACCCGAACCTCCCTCGGTCGTCGACGTCGGGCAGGATGTGCGCCCCGGAATCGGTCGTCGTAGCGTCGATTAGACTCGAACACCACCATGCCACGTCGGGTGACCCCGGCGGAGATGCCGAGACGAAGTGTGATCGGAGTGGTTCGCAGATGGACGAACAGTCCCGCATGTACGAGCTGGAATTCCCGGCTCCGCAGCTCACCTCCCCGGAAGGTGAGGGGCCGGTCCTCGTGCACGGTCTCGAAGGTTTCGCCGACGCGGGACACGCGGTGCGCCTGGCGACCACGCACCTGCGCGAGAGTCTGGAGACCGAGCTCGTCGCGTCGTTCGCCGTCGACGAACTGATCGACTACCGGTCGCGTCGGCCGCTCATGACGTTCGAGGCCGACCACTTCTCGGACTACGCCGAGCCCGAACTGAACCTGTACGCGCTCATCGATGAGGCCGGCACCCCGTTCCTACTGCTCGCGGGTGCCGAGCCGGATCTGAAGTGGGAGCGTTTCATCACCGCGGTGCGGTTGCTCGCCGAGCAGTTCGGGGTGCGGCGGACCATCGGACTCAACGCGATCCCCATGGCGATCCCGCACACCCGGCCGTTGGCGGTCACCGCGCACTCGACGAACAAGGACCTCATCGCGGGGCACCACCGTTGGTCGGGCGAGCTCCAGGTGCCCGCGGGAGTGTCGTCGCTGCTCGAATACCGCATGGGCCAGCACGGGCACGAGTCCGTAGGCTTCTCCGTCCACGTGCCGCACTATCTCGCCCAGACCGACTATCCGGCGGCCGCCGAAACGCTGCTGACGAACGTCGCAGAGGTCGGCGGTCTCGAGCTGTCTCTGCAGGCGCTCGGTGAGGCCGCGGCGCGGGTGCGGGAGCAGATCGACGAGCACATCGAGGACAATGCCGAGGTCCTCGGCGTGGTACACGCGCTCGAGCGGCAATACGACAGCTACGTCGCCGCCCAGGAACAGCAGACCTCTCCCCTGCCGACCGACGAGAGTCTGCCGACGGGTGAGGAGATCGGGGCGGAGTTCGAGCGGTTCCTCGCCGAATACGACCGGCGCGGCGCCGGTCCCGGCGGCGATCTCCCCGGTCCGGACGACGGAAGAACCGGCGACGGCGAATTCGGCGAGTTCGACCCGGACGACGGGGACGATTCCGCTCCGCGTTGACACCACGGCGGGTTCGCCGGATGTTTCATGATCATCACAATCGTCGTTGTCGACGTCACATACAGACATGTACGCTTCGGCGACATGCCACAGTGGTAGTCGTGTCCGGCTCTCGGCCACGGGTCGGGCAGCCTGACTACCACCACGCGATCACCGACGTCGCAGGAGACGCTCATGGTTCCACCGCGCGCCCGGACGCTCCGCCCGGTTCCGGACAACGAACCCCGCATCGTGTTCCGCACGATCCACGGTTACCGACGCGCGTTCCGCCTGGCCGGAAGCGGTCCCGCACTGCTGCTCGTACACGGAATCGGTGACGACTCGTCGACCTGGCAGGACGTGATCCCGCACCTGGCGGAGAAGTACACCGTGATCGCCCCCGACCTGCTCGGGCACGGTCGATCCGACAAGCCGCGGGCCGACTACTCGGTGGCCGCCTACGCGAACGGTATGCGCGACCTGCTGTCGGTCCTCGGGATCGAATCGGTCACGGTGATCGGCCATTCGCTCGGCGGCGGGGTGGCGATGCAGTTCGCCTACCAGTTCCCGCACATGGTCGAGCGTCTGGTGCTCGTCGCGTCCGGCGGTGTCACCAAGGACGTCCATCTTGCCCTGCGGCTGATCTCGGTGCCGATCGTCAGCGAAGCGCTGCGGGTCCTGCGACTGCCCGGGGCGATGCCCGTCCTGCGCGCTGCCGGCGCGATGCTGAACCGGGTCAACGGATCGCCACTGAGGCCCGGTGCCCTGCTGCACGACACCTCGGATCTGGTGCGCGTACTGGGGAACCTCCCCGACCCCACGGCCTACGAAGCGTATTTGCGCACGCTGCGCGCGGTGGTCGACTGGCGCGGTCAGGTGGTGACCATGCTCGACCGCTGTTATCTGACGGAGAACCTTCCCGTCCAGCTCATCTGGGGCGATCACGACAGCGTCATCCCCATCGCCCACGCCTATCTCGCGCATTCGGCCATGCCCGGTTCACGTCTCGAGATCTTCCGGGGCTCCGGCCACTTCCCGTTCCGCGACGACCCGCTGCGCTTCCTGCGGGTGGTCGAGAACTTCCTGGAGACCACCGCTCCCCTGGAGTTCGACCTCGACCGCTGGCGCCGGCTCCTCGTGTCGGGTGTGAGCGAGTCGCAGATCAGCGGTGGCCCGGAGACCCGCATGGCGGTGCTCGGCGCGATGGGTTCGGACGAGCGCAGCGCCACCTGACCTGCACTACACGCCGGGCCACGCGACCCGCGGCGGTGGGTCGGGTCCTTCCGACTAGCCTGGAGAAGTGCTGCTTCCCGATCTGATACCCGACCCCGTCGACGACGACGCGCTGTTCGACGCGTTCACCACCTGGACGACGGATCGTGGCATCTCGCTGTATCCGGCGCAGGAGGAAGCGCTCATGGAGCTCGTCGCCGGCTCCAACGTCATCCTCGCCACGCCCACCGGCTCGGGAAAGTCGATGGTAGCGCTCGGCGCGCACTTCTTCGCGCTCGCTGCCGGGAAGCGCACCTTCTACACCGCCCCGATCAAGGCGCTCGTGAGCGAGAAGTTCTTCGCCCTGTGTGACGTCTTCGGTGCCGACAAGGTCGGCATGATGACCGGCGACGCATCGGTCAACGCCGGAGCGCCGATCATCTGCGCGACCGCCGAGATCGTCGCGAATCTCGCGTTGCGCGAGGGACCGGACTCCGACATCGGCCAGGTCGTGATGGACGAGTTCCACTTCTACTCCGAACCCGACCGCGGGTGGGCGTGGCAGGTTCCGCTCATCGAGTTGCCGCACGCGCAGTTCCTGCTCATGTCCGCGACGCTCGGCGACGTGACCTTCCTACAGAAGGATCTGACCCGCCGCACCGGACGGCCGACGGTGGAGGTCTCGGGCTCCGAACGACCCGTCCCGTTGACCTTCTCGTACTCGCAGGCACCCATCGGTGAAGCGATCGAAGAACTCGTCACCACCCATCAGGCACCCGTCTACGTCGTGCACTTCACCCAGGCCGCGGCCCTCGAGCGCGCCCAGGCCCTGACCAGCGTGAACATGTGCACGAAGGCCGAGAAGGAGGCGATCGCCACCGCGCTGGGCGACTTCCGGTTCTCCACCGGCTTCGGCAAGACCCTCTCGCGTCTCGTCCGGCACGGTATCGGTGTGCACCATGCGGGCATGCTGCCGAAGTACCGGCGCCTGATCGAGAAGCTCGCGCAGGACGGGCTCCTGAAGGTCATCTGCGGAACCGACACGCTCGGCGTCGGCATCAACGTGCCGATCCGCACCGTGTTGCTCACGGGCCTGACGAAGTTCGACGGCACCCGCACCCGGCAGCTCAAGGCGCGCGAGTTCCACCAGATCGCCGGTCGCGCAGGCCGCGCGGGATACGACACGATGGGCACCGTCGTCGTACAGGCCCCCGAGCACGAGATCGAGAACGTCCGGGCCCTCGCCAAGGCCGGGGACGACCCGAAGAAGCGCCGGAAGGTGCAGCGCAAGAAGGCACCCGAAGGGTTCGTCTCGTGGGGCGAGGGCACCTTCGACAAGCTGATCGCGGCGTCGCCCGAACCGCTGCAGTCACGGTTCTCGGTGAGCAACTCGATGCTGCTCAACGTCATTGCGCGACCGGGCAACTGCTTCGACGCGATGCGGCATCTGCTCGAGGACAACCACGAACCCCGTCCGGCGCAGCGCAAGCACATCCTCAAGGCGATCTCGCTGTACCGGGGCCTGCTCCAAGCGGGTGTGGTGCAGCAACTCGACGAGCCCGACGAGTTCGGGCGCCGGGCCCGCCTCACCGTCGACCTGCAACGCGACTTCGCGCTCAACCAGCCGCTGTCGCCGTTCGCCCTCGCAGCGATCGAACTGCTCGACGTCGACTCCCCCACCTACGCGCTCGATGTGGTGTCGGTCATCGAATCGACCCTCGACGATCCCCGTCAGGTGCTCATGGCGCAGCAGCATGCCGCACGCGGTGAGGCCGTCGCACAGATGAAGGCCGACGGCATCGAGTACGACGAGCGGATGGAACTGCTCGAGGAGATCACCTGGCCCAAGCCGCTCGTGGAGCTGCTCGAGCCGGCCTTCGAGACGTACCGGGGTGGGCATCCCTGGGTGTCGGAGTTCCCCCTCTCCCCGAAGTCGGTGGTGCGCGACATGATCGAGCGCAGCATGACCTTCTCCGAGATGGTCTCGCACTACGGCCTGGCCCGCTCCGAGGGGCTGGTCCTGCGCTATCTCGCCGACGCCTACCGCGCGCTGCGGCAGACGGTGCCGGACGCCGCGCGCACGGAGGAACTCGAGGACATCATCGAGTGGCTCGGCGAGCTGATCCGGCAGGTCGACTCATCGTTGCTCGACGAGTGGGAGTCCCTCACCCATCCCGGGGTGGAATCCGACGACCAGCAGATCGCGTTCGGCGTCGACTCCCCTCGCCCGTTGTCCGCGAACGTCCGCGCGTTCAAGGTCATGGTCCGCAACGCGATGTTCAAGCGGGTCGAGCTGGCCTCGCGTCGACGCTGGGACGAACTCGCGGCCCTCGGCGACGGTCTCGACGCCGAGGACTGGGAAGACCTGCTCGAGCTGTACTTCGACGAGTACGACGAGATCGGTACCGGCCCCGACGCGCGTGGACCGCTGCTGTTCACCGTCGAGATGGGTCCCGAGTTGTGGCGGGTGCGTCAGACCCTGCACGATCCGCAGGGCGATCACGGCTGGGCGTTGATCGGCGAGGTGAACCTCCGCGAGTCCGATGCGGCCGGTGAAGTGGTGTTCGACGAGTTCGAGATCGTCGAGGGCTGATCGTCGCAGGCGGCGGACCTCGGGAGCGGTAGCCTGACTCGGTGAGCGAACCGACCGTGCAACCCTTCCGCTTGGCCTACGTCCCGGGTGTCACCCCCGCGAAGTGGGTGCGGGTGTGGAACGAGCGGATGCCGGACGTCCCGATCGAACTGGTCCCCGTCGAACCCACGGCCGGTGCGGATCCGCTACGCGAGGACGTCGCCGACATCGCGCTGCTGCGCCTGCCGCTGCAGCGGGACGGCCTGTCGGTCATCCCGCTCTACACCGAGGTCTCCGTCGTAGTGGTGCCCAAGGAGCACGTGTTCGCGGCGGTCGACGAGGTGTCGGTGTCCGACCTCGCCGACGAGACGGTGCTGCATCCGCTCGACGACGTGCTCGACTGGGTCGCCCTACCCGGTGAGGAGGCGTTCGAGCGGCCCGCGACCACCGAGGACGCGATCTCGCACGTCGCTTCGGAGGTGGGTGTGCTCGTCACGCCGCAGTCGCTCGCCCGCCTGCACCACCGCCGCGACCTGACCTACCGTCCCGTCGTCGACGCGCCCGCGTCCCAGGTGGGTCTCGTGTGGGTCACCGACCGGACGACCGATCACGTCGACGAGTTCGTGGGCATCGTCCGGGGACGGACGGCCAACAGTTCCCGTGGCCGCAGCGATTCCGAGCCGGACGCCGAGTCGGGCGGCACCTCGCGTCGTGGCGAACGCAAGGGCTCGGCCCCGAAGCGCCGCGCGCCCGAGCCCAAGACGTCCCGCCGGGCGGGGACGTCCGCGCGGAAGCGCCCCGGGAAGCCTCGGCGTGGTCGGCGCTGAGGGGGTCTTCGTCAGGAGACGGGGCGGCAGGTCGGCGGGACGCAGCCGCGGATGGTCTCGGCGAGGATGCGGTAGTCGACTCCGCGCGGGGACGACGAGCGGAACACCAGTCCGATGCGGCGGCCGGGTGCCGGGTCCGCGAAGTGCGCGACCTCGAGGTCTCCCCGGGCGGTTTCGACGGCGACCGCGGAGGCCGGGACGAGGGTGATGCCCAATCGTCCTGCGACGCAGCGCACCACGGTGGACAGGGAGGTCGCGCGGGTGTCGCCGAGTGCCGGTCGCGCGTCGATGGACCGGCACAGGTCGAGTGTCTGGTCGCGCAGGCAGTGGCCTTCGTCGAGCAGCAGCAGTTGCGCGTCGTCGAGCGCGGAGACCGAGAGGTCGGTGCGCCCGGCGAGTTCGTGTCCGGTCGGCAGGACGAGGACGAAATCCTCGTCGTACAGCGGCACTTCGATGACACCCGAGACGTCTGCGGGCAGGGCGAGGACGGCGACGTCGAGGGTTCCGGCGCGCAGGGCGTCGAGGAGACGCGCGGTCTGGTCCTCGACGACCTGCAGCGACAGCGCCGGCATCGCCCGGTCGAGTGCGGGCAGGATCTCGGGCAGGACGTAGGGCGCGACGGTGGGGATCAGGCCCACCCGCAGCGGGCCCGAGAGTCCGTCGGACACTCCTGCAGCCGCGTCGACGAAGCCGTCGGCGGCGTCGAGTACCACCTCCGCGTAGGGAAGCAGGCGCGCTCCCACCGGTGTCACGAGCACGCGGCGGGTGCTCCGCTCGATGAGCTGGACGCCGAGGCCGTTCTCGAGAGCCGCCAGCCCCTGGGACAGGGTGGGCTGGCTGACCTCGAGTCGCGCTGCTGCCGTGCCGAAGTGGCGGTAGGTGGCCACCGCGACGAAGGCACGCAGCTGCGAGAGGGTGGGCTGGTAGCTCTGATCGGTCACGCCTATCAGTGTAGTGCGACCTATCGCCTCTACCTTTCGCAGCTATCGGACGGTCGTGCGTCGACCACGAGACGGGCGCTCGCTGCGCCGACTGCCAGGTCCTACGACGCCGAGCCCGCCGCTCTTCCGGCAGCGAGGTCATCCTCGTCCAGCACGACCTCGATCTCGCCACCGAACTCCACACCGGGAGCGAGCGGCAGCCGGTCGCCGCTCCAGAACCGGCCGGGGTCGTACCAGTTGCTCCCCCGGTGCCGTTGCCGCAGCAACCCCATCTCCTCCAGCGTCAGCCCCACCACTTCGGCGCAGTACGCGCTCTCGAGCCCACCGGACGGTACGGCCGCCCGGCGACGGCGCGGGAGCCGGCCCGCGAACCATCGCCCCGTGAGTTTCGTCGTCGACGGGAACGGTGTGCCGTCGAGCCGCGCGATCGTGCGCAGCAGCTGGTCCTCCTGGTCCGGGGTGACCGCCACCGAGATCTGCCGCAGCCAGCCGCGCTGGCCGTAACGCGCGGCCCACACCTGCACCGCACTGCGCAGGTCGTGCAACTGCACGCCGCGCTGGTGCCGCCCGGTCCACATGTCCGGGAGACTGCGTCCGAGCTCGGCGTGCCACATCAGCGGCGGCAGGTCCTCGAGCGCGACCGTCATCCCCACGTGGTTCACCGGTGCGTTGGTCAGCGTCTGGATTGCTCGGTCGGCCGGGGTGGCGCCGCGGAAGATCCACAGGTCCCCCGTGCGGGTCGTCGCCACGGCCTCGTCGAGGGTGAGACGCGAACGCGCACCGGCGGACCGATCTGCCGACGAAGTGTCCATGCCGTCAGCCTGCCATGCCCGACGGCCGCTGGGGTCGTCCCCATGACCCCGACGGACCGCTAGGGTCGCCCCATGGCACTGCGCGGTGGCAAGTGGTGGAAGCTCGTCGGACTCGCCGGGATCGTGGGAGTCGCGGCGACCGGTGCTGTCGCCGCCCGCAACGAGCGGCAACGACGGAACTACAGCCCAGACGAGGTGCGGTCGGTGCTGCACGAACGCTATGCCCGTTCGCTCGCCGCACGCGACGGCAGCGCCGAACTCCCCCTCGCCGAGGTACCGATCGGGCCGAAGGAAAAGATCAGCCGAGTGCTGCGGCGATTCCGTCGGCGAGATCGGTGATCTGCTCGTCGGTCATCACGAACGACGGGGAGATCTGCATCGCGCCCTGACCGGCCGCGCGTCCCGAGATCCCATGCTGCCGCAGGGTCTTGACGAAACCGAGCGCCTCGGACGGATCGGTGAGCTGCACGGCCGCCACCGCACCGAGGCCGCTGCGCACCTCCGCCACCCGCGGGTGGTCCGCCAGCGGAGCGAGCTTCTCGTGCAGCGTCCGCTCGATCCGCGCCGCCTCGGCGAGCAGATTCTCACGCTCGATGATGTCGAGGTTGGCGAGGGCGGCCGCTGCGGCTGCAGCATGCCCGCCGTAGGTGTATCCGTGGCGCCACCACACGTCTCCGGCGAAGAACGGTTCGGCGACGCGCGGAGCGACGAACAGGGCGCCCATCGGCAGGTAGCCGGAGGTGAGTCCCTTGGCGGTGGTGGCCATGTCGGGCTCCAGGTCGAATCGCGACGACGCGAACCACGAACCACCGATACGACCGAAGCCGGTGACCACCTCGTCGACGACGAACAGGATGTCGTGGTCGCGGCAGATGTCGCGGATCTCGGCGAGATAGCCGTCCGGCGGCAGGTACACCCCGCCCGCACCGATGACGGGTTCGCAGAAGAAGGCCGCGATGGAGTCGGCACCGACCGAATCGATGAGTTCGAGCAGCGCCTTGGCGTCGTCCCAGGCAACCCGCGCGGTGTCCTCCCACAGGCGGCCGTAGCCCTCACCGTTGACGGGGATACCGGCGAGCGAGGTGCCGCCGACGTGCATGCCGTGGTACGCCTTCTCGCGCGAGACCAGCAGCCGCTTGCCGGGCTTCCCGACCTCCTGCCAGTACCGCCGCGCGAGCTTGGCCGCCGAGTCGACGGAGTCGGATCCACCGGAGGTGAAGAAGATCTTGCTGCCCGGAACCGGGGCGATCCCCGCGAGACGCTCGGCGAGTTCGACGGCGGGTTCGGAGGTCAGATCGCCGAAGTTCGAGTAGTGGGCGAGCTTGGCGACCTGCGCTGCGATCGCGTCGCCGATCTCGGTGCGGCCGTGACCGACATTGGTGAACCACAGTCCGGCGGTGGCATCGAGGTAACGGTTGCCGGCGTCGTCCCAGATGTACGCGCCTTCCCCGCGCGACACGACGAATGCGCCGTCCCGTTCGATCGCGCCCATATCGGCGAATCCGTGCCACAACGCACCCACGACCAACTCCCGTCCACGACGATCACGACACCCGCCATCGTATGCGGAGGAAACGACTCTGGCGCCGGAGGCCCGTACCCGCCACCCTGGTGCCATGACCGAGTTCCGCTTCTCCGTCAACATCTTCGAGGTCGGGTCTCCCGATGTGTTCGTTCGCTGGTGCCGCGCCGTCGAGGACGCGGGTTTCGACGCGGTGTACGCGGCCGACCATCTCGGTGTCCCCGCGCCGTTCCCCGTCCTGGTCGCCGCCGCCGGTGCCACCGAGCGTCTGCGGGTCGGCACGATGGTGCTCGATGCCGGTTTCTGGAATCCGGCACTGCTCGCCCGCGAGATCGCGACCACCGATCTGCTCACCGGCGGCCGGCTCGAGATCGGCCTCGGAGCAGGGGCCACATGAGATGGGAGTTCGAGGCGGCCGGGATCGAGTGGGAACGCTTCGACGAGCGCGCCGAGCGTCTCGAATCCACCGTGCAGGAACTGCAGCGATCGTTCACCGGGCCCGGCTTCGACGAGCAGGCGGCGTTGCGCGAAGCGTTCGACCTGCCCGTGCTCCGTCCGGTGCAGCGGCGCGGATTCGGCGGCTACGGCCCGCCCCTGATCGTCGGAGGCACCGCGACCGGATCTTTTCCGTCGTCGCCGCCCACGCCGACATCGTGAGTGTCGCGGGTGCCGTCCTGCTGCCGGGGAGGCCACCGGGGACGTTCCGCATCGCCACCGCGGCCGAGGCCGACGACCTGCTCGACTCGCCGTTCGTGCTGATCGGGACGGTCGACGAGATGGCCGGGCAGATCCTGCACAGCCGGGAGCGCTACGGGTTCACCCACTTCACGGTCCACGCCCCGTACCGGGAGACCTTCGGTGAAGTGATCGGCCGGGTGCGTGCTCTGGCGGGCCGACCACCTGGCCTGCCTGCCCTCCCCGACCGGCCCCGACCGGGTCGTTTCGCTAGGCTGTGTGATCAGCATGTCCATCTCCCCCGCCCCGAATCGTCGCGAACTGCGCGCTGCCCTGTCCGAGGTCTCCCTCCGCGACGAGAACCGCCTCCGTCGCAGGCTCGACCGGGCGCGGGGCGGCGAGGCGCTGACCGAGGTCGCCGCCGAGATCGAGACCGCCCGCGCCCGGCTCACGTCCCGTGCGTCGTCGGTCCCGGAGATCCGTTATCCCGAGGACCTACCGGTCTCGCAGCGCAAGGACGACATCGCCGCCGCGATCCGCGACCACCAGGTCGTAGTGGTCGCCGGAGAGACCGGTTCGGGCAAGACGACGCAGATCCCGAAGATCTGCCTCGAACTCGGGCGCGGGGTTCGCGGCCTGATCGGCCACACCCAGCCGCGCCGTATCGCCGCGCGCGCCGTCGCCGAGCGACTCGCGGAGGAACTGGACACCGAGCTCGGCGACGCCGTCGGATACACGGTGCGCTTCAACGATCAGGTCACCGAGTCGACACTCGTCAAGCTGATGACCGACGGCATCCTCCTCGCCGAGATCCAGCGCGACCGCCTGCTGCGCCAGTACGACACGCTCATCATCGACGAGGCGCACGAGCGCAGCCTCAACATCGACTTCCTGCTCGGCTACCTCGCGCAGCTGCTTCCGCGTCGCCCCGACCTGAAGGTGATCATCACCTCGGCGACGATCGACCCCGAACGTTTCGCGCGCCACTTCGCCGGCGCGAACGGCACGCCTGCCCCCATCGTGGAGGTCTCCGGCCGCACCTATCCCGTCGAGGTGCGTTACCGGCCGCTGACCGTCGAGGTGGGCGACACGCTGGTCGACCGCGACCCCGTCGACGCGGTGTGCGAGGCCGTCGAGGAACTCCAGCGCGAGGGCGACGGCGACATCCTGGTCTTCCTCTCCGGCGAGCGCGAGATCCGCGACACCGCCGACGCACTGCGCGACCGCAAGCTCCGCAACACCGAGATCCTCCCGCTCTACGGACGCCTGTCGGCGGCCGAACAGCACCGGGTCTTCGCACCGCACACGGGCCGGCGGGTCGTGTTGTCCACCAACGTCGCCGAGACGTCCCTGACGGTTCCCGGTATCCGCTACGTCGTCGACCCCGGCACCGCACGTATCTCGCGGTACTCGGTGCGGACGAAGGTGCAGCGACTGCCGATCGAGCCGATCTCGCAGGCCTCGGCGCGGCAGCGCGCCGGACGGTGCGGTCGTGTCGCCGACGGCATCTGCATCCGTCTGTACTCGGAGGACGACTTCGACGGCCGGCCGGAGTTCACCGAGCCCGAGATCCTGCGCACCAACCTCGCGTCGGTAGTGTTGCAGATGACGGCGCTCGGTCTCGGCGAGATCGAGGCGTTCCCGTTCGTGGAGGCCCCGGATCCCCGCGCGATCCGCGACGGCATCGCTCTGCTCGAGGAGCTCGGCGCGCTCGAACCCGCCAAGAAGGGCGAGACGCCGCGCCTGACCGCGACGGGCCGCGAGATCGCCCGCCTGCCCGTCGATCCGCGCATGGCCCGCATGATCGTCGAGGGCCACCGGAACGGATGTCTGCGCGAGGTGCTCATCATCGTCGCGGCCCTGTCGATCCAGGACGTGCGCGAACGCCCGACCGAGTTCCAGCAGGCCGCCGACGAGAAGCACGCCCGGTTCGCGGTCGAGGGCTCGGACTTCCTGGCCTTCCTGCGATTGTGGGACTACCTGAAGGAGCAACGGCGGGAACTGTCGTCGAGCAGGTTCCGCAGGTTGTGCCGCGACGAGTTCCTGCACTGGTTGCGGATCCGTGAGTGGCAGGACCTGCAGGGGCAGCTCCGTCAGATCACTGTCGACATGGGCTGGCAGACGCACCACCGCGACGTGAATCCCGACGACGTCCACAAGTCCCTGCTTGCAGGTCTGCTGTCGCACATCGGTCTTCGCGAGGGCGACAAGCGCGACTTCCTCGGTGCCCGCGGCGCACGGTTCGCCGTCTTCCCGGGATCGTCGTTGTTCAAGAAGCCTCCGCGCTGGGTCATGGCCGCCGAACTCGTGGAGACCTCACGGCTGTGGGCGCGGACGGCCGCGCGCATCGAACCCGAATGGGTCGAGAAGCTCGCTCCGCACCTGGTCAAGCGCACCTACTCGGAGCCGCACTGGTCGACGCGCCGCGAGTCGGCGATGGCCTACGAACGCGTCACGCTCTACGGCATCCCCCTGGTCGCCCAGCGTCCCGTGCCGTACGGACGGATCGATCCGGAGGTCTCGCGCGAACTGTTCATCCGCCACGCCCTCGTGCAAGGCGAATGGCGCACGCAGCACAAGTTCTTCCACGACAACCGGGCGCTGCTCGAGGACGTCGAGGAACTCGAACACCGTGCGCGCCGGCGCGACATCGTCGTCGACGACGAGACCCTGTTCGACTTCTACGACCAGCGGGTCGGCCCGGAGGCGATCTCGGCCCGGCACTTCGACACGTGGTGGAAGAAGACCCGCAGGCAGCAACCCGACCTGCTGACGTTCACGCCGGACACCGTGGTGAACCAGGACGCCGCCTCGGTGCTCGAGGGCGACTACCCGGACGCGTGGCGCCAGGGCGAGATCCAGTTCCCCCTCACCTACCAGTTCGAGCCGGGCACGGAGGAGGACGGTGTCACCGCCCGCGTCCCCGTCGCGCTGCTCGCGAACCTCAAGTCCGTCGGTTTCGACTGGCTGGTACCCGGGATGCGGACCGAGCTGGTCACGGCCCTCATCAAGACCCTGCCGAAACACCTCCGGAGGCAGGTCGTACCGGCTCCCGATTTCGCAGCGGCCGCCCTCGCCTCGGTGACGCCGCGCTCCGAACCGCTCGTCAATGCGATGGCCCGCGAGCTGTCCCGGCTCGGCCGGTGCACGATCGAGTCCTCGGACTTCGATACCGGTGCGTTGCCCGACCATCTGCGGATGACCTTCGCCGCGGTCGACGAGCGCGGCACCGTGCTCGGCCGCAGCAAGAGCCTGGCGGCCCTGCGGAAGAAGTTGGCTCCGCGGGTCGAAGCGGAGGTCTCGCGCGCCGCTGCGGGCACCGAACGTCCCGCGGCGGTGGTGTGGACGGCCGAGACCCTCGGGAACCTGCCGGAGACCGTCACCCGCGAGGTCGGTGGCCGGAAGGTCACCGGTTACCCTGCCCTGGTCGCGGAGAAGGACGGCGTCGCGGTGCGCGTGCTCAGCACACCGCAGGCCCAGCAGAACGCGACGCGTCAGGGGTTGCGTGCACTGCTTCTGTCGTCGGCACCGACGAAGGCGAAGGCCGTGACCTCGGGGCTGACCAACATGGAGCGGCTCGCGCTCGGGCGGAACCCCGACGGATCGTTCGAAGCGCTGATCGAGGACTGCCGTGCCTGCGCGGTGGACGAACTTATCGCCGCACACGGCGCACCCGTGCGCACGCCCGACGAGTTCGAGGCGCTCGCGTCCACGGTGCGGTCACACCTGCCGGGGCGCGTGGCCCGTCTGGTGAAAGCGGTTGTGCCCGTGCTGTCCCGCGCCCACGAGGTGGGTGTGCTCCTCGATCGGTCGGACGGCGAAGCTGCCGACGACGTACGCGAACAGCTGCAGTCGTTGCTGTTCCCCGGCTTCGTCACCGATCTGGGGTCGCGGCGGATCGCCGACCTGCCGCGCTATCTCACCGCGGCCGCGCAACGCCTGGAGGCGTTGCCGGCGAGTGCGCATCGCGATGCCGCGGGAATGGATGTGCTCGATCGCGTCTACGGCGCCTACGACAAGCTACTCGCACGACTGCCGGAGGAACGGCGCGCCGCGCCCGAGGTGGTCGAGATCTACTGGATGATCGAGGAACTGCGCGTGAGCCTGTTCGCGCAGGGTCTCGGAACGCGGATCCCGGTGTCGGAGAAGCGCGTCCTGAAGGCGATCGACGGGATCCGGTAGCGACCGGACCGGCGGCGTGCGGTCGGCTTCGACCGGGTCGCTCAGTCGGTCTCGACCGAGCAGGACTTCTTGTGCTCGCGCAGTTCCTGAATCTCGCGTTCGAAATCCTCTGCAGAACTGAAGGAACGGTAGACCGAGGCGAATCGAAGATAGGCAACCTCGTCGAGATCGCGTAGGGGTCCGAGGATCGCCAGTCCGACCTCGTGGCTCGGGACCTCGGGTGAGCCCTTCGCCCGCACCGCGTCCTCGACCTGCTGCGCGAGCTTGTTGAGTGCGTCGTTGTCGACATCGCGCCCCTGGCAGGCGCGGGCCACGCCGCGCACGACCTTCTCGCGGCTGAACGGCTCGGTCACGCCGCTGCGCTTGACGACGGACAGCACGGCCGTCTCGACTGTGGTGAAGCGGCGCCCGCATTCGGGACACGCCCGCCGACGACGGATCGCGGCACCCTCGTCTGCCTCGCGCGAATCGACCACCCGGGAATCGGGATGGCGGCAATACGGGCAGTACATGTCGGTTCCTTCGTCGTGCCCGTGCGGGTCGCGACGTCGGCGCCGAAGCGATGTCTCCCGACCGGAACCGTCTCCACCCGCGAGTGGGCCGACACCGCCGCAACCACACGGAGTGGTGTGACTGACAGTGTTAGACAATACCCGCCTGTCCGGCTCGGGAGCGGATCGCGGGTCGGGCGGGGCCACGACGCCCTCATTCCCGGCTAAAATCCGGCAAGAGGAGGCGGATTCCGGCCTGCACGGCCGTACCGTCGAGCGAGTTGAGGTCGGCGATCCTCGCGACCGTGACGTCGACCGGGACGTCGGGCCACACGCGAGCGGCCAAGGCCTCCAGGCTCTCCCCCTCTCGCACGACCGTGGTGCCGGCGCTCTGCGAGATCACCTCATCGGTGCGCACGTGAGCGAGCACGAGGAGCATCGTGGTCGCGAGCGCGGTGAGGAGCACCGTCGTGGCCATCTGCCGCCAGCTCGTCCCCTCCGCAGGCCGGCGACTGCGCGGTCTGATCTCCGAACGGCGGTGCAGGGGTTCCCGCGAGGGCGCGGCGACGCGCGGTCTCGTCCGCGCCGGGACACGGGTGCGATGGTGCAGCGTCGACGTCGCGATCGGCCGGATGCGATATGCCGCCGCCCCGGGCGCACCTGCTCCCGGCGGGCCCACGACGGTCCGCCCTGCCGTGCTCGTCCGGACTGAGGCACCGGTTCGGACCACCGCGCCCTGTCGCGCCGTACCCACCGGAACCGCCGTGTCGATCCGAACCGCTCTGCTCATCGGAAATCCTCCGTGTCGCTGTGCGTGGTCTTCCGACCCCGTCCGTGTCGCTGTGCGTGGTCTTCCGACCCCGTCCGAGAACTCGATCATGTGTTCGAACGAAAGTCTGTTCGAATGTTCTATCACGAGTCACAGCCTGACGGCAGCTCCTCGGAGGGTGAATCTCGAACATCTGTTTGATATACGCGCGGGATCTCGATAGATTCGAAAGGCAACTTGCAACCCATCCGACACTCGCCGCACGGAGGTCACGATGAAGGCGGACGGAACATCCACAGCCCGCCGGGGCGGACCCGCGACCGACGATCCCACCGCGAGCCTCACCGAGCGTCAGCGTCGTGTGCTCGAGGTCATCCGCGATTCCGTCAGCGAACGGGGGTACCCGCCGAGCATCCGTGAGATCGGCGACGCCGTCGGCCTCAACTCCACATCCTCCGTCGCACACCAGCTGCGCACGCTCGAACGGAAGGGCTTCCTGCGCCGGGATCCGAACCGTCCGCGTGCCGTGGACGTCCGCGGTCTCGAGCCCACCCCCGCACCCGAGTCCTCGCCCGAGGTGGTCGCCGGCTCGTCGACCGACGACATCCCTTCGGCGGCAATGGTTCCCGTCGTCGGCCGGATCGCTGCCGGTGGTCCGATCCTGGCCGAGGAATCGGTCGAGGATGTCTTCCCGCTGCCGCGCGAACTCGTCGGTCAGGGCTCGCTGTTCCTGCTCAAGGTCGTCGGCCAGTCGATGATCGACGCAGCCATCTGCGACGGCGACTGGGTGGTCGTCCGGCAGCAGAACGTCGCCGACAACGGCGATATCGTCGCCGCGATGCTCGACGGCGAGGCCACCGTCAAGACGTTCAAGCGGGTCGACGGCGACGTCTGGCTCATGCCGCACAACCCGATGTTCGAACCCATCCCGGGCAACGACGCAGTCGTCCTCGGCAAGGTCGTCACGGTCGTCCGCAAGATCTGACCCCCGGGCCACCGGAGACGAACGAGAACGGGGTGGCTCCGCACAGCGGAGCCACCCCGACCTTCTCGTACGTGCCTCAGACGTTGAGGCCGCGCCCGATGACTTCCTTCATGATCTCGTTCGTGCCGCCGTAGATCTTCTGCACGCGGGCATCGAGGTACGCCTTGGCGACCGGGTACTCGCGCATGTAGCCGTAGCCACCGTGCAGCTGCAGGCAGCGGTCGATCAGCTCGACCTGCTTGTCGGTGGTCCAGTACTTGGCCATCGCGGCCTCCTGGACGGTGAGCTTCTTCTCGTTCAGCAGCTCGATGCACCGGTCCACGAACACCCGGGCCAGCTGGGTCTCGGTGGCGAGCTCGGCGAGCTCGAAGCGGGTGTTCTGGAACTTGCCGATCGGCTTGCCGAACGCCTTGCGGTCGCGGCAGTACTGGATCGTGTCGTCGAGCACGCGCTCCATCGCAGCAGCGGCGACGACGGCGATCGCGAGACGTTCCTGCGGCAGGTTCTGCATCAGGTAGATGAAGCCCATGCCCTCCTGGCCGAGGAGGTTGGCCGCCGGGACGCGAACGTCGTTGAAGCTGAGCTCCGCCGTGTCCTGCGCGTCGAGGCCGATCTTGTCGAGGTTGCGTCCCCGCTCGAAGCCCGGCATGCCGCGCTCGACGACGAGCAGCGAGAAGCCCTGGGCGCCCTTCTCCGGGTCGGTGCATGCGACGACGATCACCAGATCGGAGTGGATGCCGTTGGTGATGAACGTCTTGGCGCCGTTGAGGACCCAGTCGTCACCGTCGCGCACCGCGCGGGTCTTGATGCCCTGCAGGTCGCTGCCGGTGCCCGGCTCGGTCATCGCGATGGCCGTGATCAGCTCACCCGAACAGAAGCCCGGGAGCCAACGCTTCTTCTGCTCCTCGTTGGCGAGCTCGAGCAGGTAGGGAGCGACGACATCGTTGTGCAGCATGAAGCCCAGACCACTGAAGCCCAGCTTGGTGGTCTCCTCGGCCATGATGGCGTTGTAGCGGAAGTCGTCCATGCCACCGCCGCCGTACTCCTCCGGCACCGCCATGCCGAGGAAGCCCTGCGCGCCGGCCTTCTTCCACACCTCACGGTCGACGATCTTGTCCTTCTCCCACTGCTCGTGGAAGGGGGCCACCTCCTGTTCGAGGAACTTCCGGTACGACTCCCGGAAGAGGTCGTGCTCGGGCTCGAAAAGGGTGCGTTGCATCTGCGCTCCTGTGTGAGACGTCGTTCGACATACTCACGGTATGCAGACGAGGGCGCGGTGACGCTGACACAACCGAGCGCATTTTGTGACCCGGACAACCCCGGCGGGTACGCGTCGGTATCGAACGACCCGCGGGCACGGGTCGGTGTCGGCCGATGCGCCGGGTTCCGGTCAGCGGCGCAGATCCGCGAGTCTGCGCAGCAGCGGGTACGCGACGAGGATGCCGATCGAACCCCAGGCGATACCGCCGAGTTCGACCGAGCCGATCGACAAGGTCAGGTCGCCGATGCCGGCGACGAGCGCCGCGGCCGCGACCGTGAGGTTGACCGGATCCGTGAAGTCGACCTTCGCCTCCGTCCAGATGCGGACACCGAGGATGCCGATCAGGCCGTAGAGCACGAGGGTCGCGCCGCCGAGGACGCCCTCGGGCACGGTGAACACCAGCGCACCGAACTTCGGCGAGAAGGCCAGCACGACGGCGGTGACCGCCGCAACGGCGTATGCAGCGGTCGAGTACACGCGCGTGGCCGCCATGACGCCGATGTTCTCGGCATAGGTGGTCGTGCCCGAGCCGCCGCCCGCACCCGCGAGGGTGGTCGCAAGGCCGTCGGCGATGAGCGCATTGCCGGCCATGTCGTCGAGGTTTCGACCGGTCATCGCGGCGACCGCCTTGACGTGGCCTACGTTCTCCGCGACCAGCACGACGACGACGGGCAGCGCCAACAGCACGACCGACAGTTCGAAGGTGGGGCCGTGCAGATCGGGCAGACCGAACCACGCCGCGTCGCGCAGGGCGTCGATGCGCTCGGACGCGATCGCCCCGGTGAACGCCGCGAAGATCCATCCGACGATCACACCGACGAGGATGCCGAGGCGGCCGAGCATGCCCGGGCCGACCACCGTCACGAGCAGTGTGACCACGAGCGTGATCGTGGCGACGAGCGGTTGGGCTTCGAACGATCCGGTGGCCGTCGGCGCGAGGTTGAGGCCGATGAGGGCGACGATCGCCCCGGTGACCACCGGCGGCATGACCGCGTCGATGATGCGCGAACCCGCCGCCTTGACCACGAGGCCGACAAGCACCAACACGATACCGACGGCGACGATCCCGCCGAGCTGCGCTGCCGGACCGGAACCGGCCGAGGCGCTGAGCGGCGCGATGAACGCGAAAGACGAACCGAGATAGCTGGGCACCCGGCCGCGCGTGATGATCAGGAACAGCGCGGTGCCGATACCGGAGAACAGCAGCGTGGTCGTGACGGGGAAGCCCGTGATCGTCGGCACGAGCAGGGTGGCGCCGAACATCGCGATGACGTGCTGCATCCCGATGCCGATGGTGCGCGGCCACGACAGTCGCTCGTGCGGTGCGACCACCGCACCGGGGTTGATGCGACGTCCGTCGCCGTGCAGGGTCCAGCCGCGGCGTGTGGTCGTGCGTCCGGTCGTGTTCGCTCGTTCGGTCACGACAGGTCATCGTAGAACCGGCAGCCTCATCGGCGTAGAACAGACCGCCCCGGCCGCGTAGAACAGGCCGTCCCGGCCGCGTAGAACAGGCCGTCCCGGCCGCGTAGAACAGGCCGTCCCGGCCGCGCCGCTCAGTCCAGCAGTTTCGCTGCCGCGGCACGTGCCGCGACGGGGTCGTCGCTCGCGAGGACCGCCTCGGCCGCCTCACGGCAACGGTCCATCGGGACCGAGGAGAGCCGGGCGCCGACACCCGTCACCGCCGACGCGGCGCACGACAGGGACGTCACGCCCATTCCGGTCAGGACGCAGGCGAGGAGCGGGTCGGCCGCCGCCTCGCCGCACACCCCCACCGGCTTGCTCGCGGCCGCCCCGGCCTGCGCCGCGCGGGCCACGAGTGCGAGCACCGCGGGCTGCCACGGGTCGGTGAGTGCGGCCAGCTGCGGCGACATCCGATCGGCCGCCATCGTGTACTGGGCAAGGTCGTTGGTGCCGATCGACAGGAAGTCCAGGTGTTCGAGCAACCGATCGGCGAGCAGCGCCGCGGACGGAACCTCGATCATGACGCCGGGTGACAGCCCGCGCACGCGCACCCGCGCGGCGAAATCGGCCGCCTCCGAGACGGTCGCCACCATCGGTGCCATGACCCACGGCGTGGCGCCGGTGCGCGAGGCCGCGGCGGCCACCGCGTCGAGCTGACGATCGAGGACTCCCGGCGCCGTGGTCGTGATGCGGATACCGCGGACGCCGAGGGCGGGATTGTGTTCGTCGGGGTGGTTGGCGAACCGGAGGGGCTTGTCGGAGCCGGCGTCGAGGGTCCGCAGGACGACCTTCCGTCCCTCGAACGCCTCGAAGACCTCCGCATAGATGTCGGCCTGCTCGTCCACCGTCGGTTCGGTGTCGCGGTCGAGGAAACACAACTCGGTGCGGAACAGTCCGACGCCCTGCGCCGGCGTCCGGCGCGCCGCGCGGGCACCCGATCCGTCCTGCACGTTGGCGAGGATCTCGACCGGGTGACCGTCGGCGGTGGCGCCGGGACCGGACCAGCCCGCCACCCGCTCGCGCTCGACGCGGTCGCGTTCGACCTCGGCTGCGGCCTCGGCGCTGTCCGGGGAGATCACGATCCGGCCCGTCGCGCCGTCGACCAGCACCTCGGTGCCGGCAGGGACGTCGTCGAGACCTGCCACCGCGACGACACACGGGATGCCGAGCTGGCGCGCGATGATCGCGGTGTGGCTCGTGGGTCCTCCGAGGGAGGTGGCCAGCGCGACGACGACGGACGGGTCGAGTCCGGCGGTGTCGGCGGGTGCGAGATCGGCCGCGAGGAGCACGGACGGCGAATCGGGCATCTCGAGACCGGGTTCGGGGGCGCCCTGCAGTTCGGCGATCACGCGGTCGCGGATGTCGAGCAGGTCGGTGACCCGCTCGGACTGCAGCCCGCCCATCTTCTCGAACAGGGCCGCGAACTGGTCGGTGGCGGCGACGGTGGCACCGACCGCGTCGGATCCGGACCGGATCTTCGTCGCGGTCGCCCCGCGCCAGGCGCGGTCCTCGACCAGCACAGCGGTGGCTTGGAGCACTTCTGCCGCGGCACCCGATGCACGCGAGGCGCGGGCGCGCAGCCGCTCGGCCACGACCTTCGCGGCGTCCTCGAACCGGCCCACCTCGGCCTCGCGCGCCGTGTCGGGGATCGAGGCGCCCTGCGCCGGGACCACAGGACGCGCGACGGGACGGATGACCGGCCCGTATCCGATACCGGGGACGACGGGGGTGCCGTACAGGACGGACGCCGACTGCTCCATGGAGATCTCCTCACCGCAGTAGTTCGTTGTGACTCAGATTACTCGGAAGCCTTGACATGTCAACACAGACGGGCGTAAAACAACATAAACCAACATTGTTTTCCCCACAGATCGGGTACCCCCAGGAGTGTCGGTGTACGCAGAGGAACGGCAGCAGGCGATCGCAGCACTGGTGGCGGCACGTGGCCGCGTGTCGGTCGCAGTGCTCGCCGACCGGTACGGCGTCACCACCGAGACCGTGCGCCGCGACCTCGCACACCTCGAACGCCTGGGCCTCGTGCGGCGGGTTCACGGCGGCGCGATCCCGGCCGCCTCGCTCTCGGTGGCCGAGCCTGCCCTCTCCGAGCGCGAACACACCCGCGCCGAACACAAGGACCGCATCGCCGCCGCCGCGACGTCCTTCCTCCCGCCGTCCGGCGGAAGCGTGCTCTTCGACGCCGGCACCACGACCGGCAGGATCGTCGGAGCGCTGCCGCCCGAGGTCGACCTCACCGTCGTCACCAACTCGGTGCCGATCGCCGCGCGCCTCGCCGCAATGAGCACCGTGCAGCTGCACCTGCTCGGCGGTCGCGTCCGCGGTGTCACGCAGGCCGCGGTGGGTGCCGAGGCCCTCGCCACCTTGTCGACGGTGCACGTCGACGTGGCCTTCATCGGCACCAACGCGCTGAGCATCGACCACGGCCTGTCCACCCCCGACGCCGACGAGGCCGCGGTCAAGCGCGCGATGGTGCGCACCGCCGACCGGGTCGTCGTGGTCGCCGATTCGTCGAAGGTCGGTCGGCGCAATCTGCTGAGCTTCGCGTCGCTCGAACCGATCGACGTTCTGGTCACCGACACCGATCTCGACGACACCGACCGTCGGCAACTCATCGAACACGGAATCGAGGTGGTGACGACATGATCGTCACGCTCACGGCCAACCCCAGTCTCGATCGCACGGTCGGGCTGACGGGCCCGCTCGAGCGCGGGAAGGTGCATCGCACCGAGCGATCCACCGTCGATCCGGGCGGCAAGGGGATCAACGTCGCGCGTGTGCTGCACGCCGCGACGACCGAGGTCGTCGCCGTTCTCCCGGCCAACGCCGGCGATCCTCTGCTCGCCGCGCTGGACGAGCAGGGCATCGCCCATCGGGCCGTGCCCACCTCCGGGCCGACGCGCAACAACATCACCGTCGCCGAACCCGACGGCACCACGACCAAACTCAACGAACCCGGAACCCCCTGCACCGGACGCACACTCGGCGAGTTGCACGCAGTCCTGCTGGAATGCGCGCAGGGAGCCGCGTGGACCGTCCTGTCCGGTTCTCTTCCTCCCGGTGTGCCCGAGTCGTGGTATGCCGATCTCGTGGGTGCCCTGCGCGGTCTCGGATGCCGCATCGCGGTCGACACCTCCGAGCGGCCACTGCTCGCCCTCGCCGAGCGGTTCCCCGCGGCGGCCCCGGACGTGATCAAGCCGAACGCCGACGAACTGGCCCAGCTCACCGGCGCGGACGCCCACGAACTCGAATCCGGCGCCGCCGCAGGAGACGTCGGCGCCGTGGTCGACGCGGGACGGGTGCTGGTGGAACGCGGGGTCGGCGCGGTACTCGCGACCCTCGGCGGTGCGGGCGCGGTGCTGGTCACCGCCACCGGCGCGTGGCGGGCCACCGCCGACGACGTCACGGTCCGCAGCACGGTCGGCGCGGGCGACTCGTCGCTCGCCGGATATCTGCTCGCCGAGCAGGCCGGTCACACCCCCGACGAGTGCCTGCGCCTCGCCGTGGCGTACGGAACCGCAGCCGTCACGCTCCCCGGAACAGCCCTGCCCACACCCGATTCCGTCGATCCATCCCGAGTGCACGTCACCGACGTCCACCGCCGACCCCGACCGCTCCCCTCCCACTCCTAAGGAACGTCATGTCCGACACCACCTCCGGCTCCGCAGGCGGTTCCTCGATCATCGGCACGGAACTCGTCTCGCTCGATGTAGACCTGGGATCCGACAAGAACTCCGTCATCGCCGCGCTCGCCGAGCGTCTCGCAGCGAACGGTCGCGCATCCGACGCCGACGCACTCACCGCGGCCGTTCTCGAACGGGAGGCCAAGTCCGCCACCGGCCTTCCCGGCGGGATCGCGATCCCGCACGCACGCAGCGAAGCGGTGACCACGCCGTCGCTCGGTTTCGCCCGGCTGTCCCCGAAGGCCGACTTCGGTGCGCCCGACGGACCCGCCGACCTCGTCTTCCTCATTGCCGCGCCCGAAGGTGCGGGCGGCGACCACATGAAGCTGCTCACCGCTCTCGCTCGTGCACTCGTGCGCCCGGACTTCGTCGCGTCGCTGCGCGCGGCCGCGTCCGCGGACGAGGTCATCGCGCTGGTCGAGGACGTCCTCCCGCCCCGACCGGAGTCGTCGGGCAGCGCTCCTGCCGGCTCGACCGCAGCGCCGGAACAGCCGTCACCGACAGCCGCTGCGAAGCCGGCGGTCGCGCCTCCGCAGAGCGCGGAACAGCCCGGAGGCCGCACGATCGTCGCGGTCACCGCGTGCCCGACCGGTATCGCGCACACGTACATGGCCGCCGATGCGCTGGCCGCCGCCGGTGAACGCGCGGGCGTGACGGTCCGGGTGGAGACGCAGGGATCGAGCGGCAGCACTCCCCTGCCCCCCGACGTGATCGCCGGCGCCGACGCCGTCATCTTCGCCACCGACGTGGGGGTCAAGGGCCGCGAACGGTTCGCCGGGAAGCCCGTGATCGCATCGGGCGTCAAGCGCGCGATCAACGAACCGGACACCATGGTCGACGAGGCCCTGCGGGCCGCCACCGATCCGTCCGCACGCACCGTCGAGGGCACCGCGGGCGCCCCGGCGGGTGAGTCGGAGAGCGGCAGCGACCTCGGTTGGGGTACCCGGCTGCGGCAGATCCTGCTCACCGGTGTGAGTTACATGATCCCGTTCGTCGCGGCCGGTGGTCTGCTCATCGCTCTGGGCTTCCTGCTCGCCGGTCCCGACATCACCGACTCGGCCGCCGACATCGTCCTCGACAACACGCTCACCAACCTTCCCGAGGGTGGGCTCGGCACTTATCTCGGTGCGGTGCTGTACCAGATCGGCTCGTTGGCGTTCTCGTTCCTCGTCCCGGCACTGGCCGGGTACATCGCCTTCGCGATCGCGGACCGTCCGGGTCTGGCTCCGGGCTTCACCGCCGGTGCGGTGGCCGTCTTCGTCGGCGCCGGTTTCATCGGCGGTCTGGTCGGTGGCATCATCGCCGGCTTCGCGGCCCTGTGGGTCGGCCGTATCCCGCTGCCCACTTGGGCTCGTGGCCTGATGCCCGTGGTGATCATCCCGCTGCTCGCGAGCCTGATCGTCGGTGGGCTCATGTTCCTGCTGCTCGGTCGCCCGCTCGCCGCGATCACGACCGGTCTCACCGACTGGCTCAACGGTCTGTCCGGTGGTTCCGCGGTGCTGCTCGGTGCGATCCTCGGCCTGATGATGTGCTTCGACCTCGGCGGACCGGTCAACAAGGCCGCCTACGCCTTCGCGGTCGCGGGTCTCGACGTCGCCAACACCGGTTCGCTCGAGATCATGGCGGCGGTCATGGCCGCCGGTATGGTTCCGCCGCTCGCCATGGCACTGTCGTCGCTGGTGCGTCCGCGTCTCTACAGCACGGCCGAACGCGAGAACGGCAAGGCCGCCTGGCTGCTCGGTGCATCGTTCATCTCGGAGGGCGCCATCCCGTTCGCGGCGGCCGACCCGTTCCGGGTCATCCCGTCGATGATGCTCGGCGGCGCCGTGACCGGCGGCATCGTCATGGCGACGGGTGTCACGCTCACCGCTCCCCACGGCGGATTGTTCGTGCTGTTCGCGATGGACCGCGTCGTGTGGTTCCTGATCGCACTGGCAGCCGGTACGGTGGTCGCCGCACTCGCGGTCAGTATCGCCAAGTCGATCACGCGTCCCGCCCGGGTTGCCGCCGACGAGGCGAATCCCCAGCCCGTAGCGGCACGCTCCTGATCACAGCGGCACGCGCCTGATCTACCCGACTTCCTGCACTTCCCCACCACGAAGGAGATTCCCATGCCCAGCACCACCGTTGCCGTCGGTTCGTCCATCGGCCTGCACGCCCGTCCTGCAGGGATCATCGCCGAGGCCGTGGTCGCGGCCGGTGTCCCCGTGACCCTCGCGGTCGACGGCGGCGAGCCCGTCGACGCCGGTTCGGCCCTGATGATCATGACGCTCGGCGCAGAAAAGGGCACGCAGGTCACGATCTCGTGCGATGACGACGCGGTCCTCGCGCAGGTCGCGGAGCTGGTCGCCGCGGACCTCGACGCCTGATCTCGGCCGCGGTCGCGGCGTCTGATCTCAGCCGCGGTCGCGGCGTCTGATCTCGGCCGCGGTCGCGGCGTCTGATCTCAGCGGCGGGCGCGGCGCCGGACGACGAGTCCGAGCACCCCGAGGGCGATGACTCCGGCGGCCACGCCCGCACCGACGACCGGCAGTGCCGCGGGCGACATCTCGTCCGCGGCATCGTCGTCCGCGGGTGCGAAGAGATCGGTCGCACCGCGACGGATATGGATCGGTGGATTCTCCGTGCCTGCCGCGCCGCGCTCGGACGCGGTGACCAGGTCACCGTCGGCGGTGAATGCGACGGCTTCGCCCTGCGGTTCGTCCGGGACCGGGACGCGGAAGCGCGGACCGGCGACCAGAGCGGACGCGAGATCGCCGTCGGGGACGTGGAACAGGTAGACGTCGGTGTAGGTGCGGACCGCCGCGACCGTCCCGTCGGCGTTGACCGCACCGCCGGTGATCATCGAGGAGGACGCACCGGGAATGGGACCGCCGGGGGTGTCCGACGGTCCGAGTGCCAGCGACCCGACCCTCTCGAGGGGGGCAGGTCCCGGCACGGGGAGTCCGTCGATCGTGAGTCCGCGTGCGGGCCGGTAGACATTGCTCGAGCCGAACAGCGCCTTCGTCACGATCACAGGTTCGCCTGTCGCGGAGACGAGCACGGTCTCGGCGTCGCGGGGACCGTCGGGATAGGTCAGCCGGTGCAGATCTCCCTGCCCGGTGTCGGGATCGAGGGAGATGAGCGCGATCGTCTCGCGGACGCGGGTGTTGTCGCCGAGATCCCCGAGCCACAACCGGCCGTCGGGCCCCGCGGCGAGATCCTCGACGTCGTAGGGATCGACGGGCGACGGAACGCGTTGCAGCACCGAGCAATCGTCGTCGAGTTCGACGATGCGTTCGTCCTCCCCGGCATCGGGCGTCGCGAACAGCCGGTCGCCGATCGTCGCGAGGCCGGACAGTTCGGTGAGCACGGGATCGTCGGGGGTACACAGCATCTCGGTCGGCAGATCCGCGACCGGAGTCCCAGCGTCCTGCGCGCCTGCGTGCGAGACCGGCACGAACGCCGCGACGGCAGCGAGCAGCGCCGCCCGGCGTACGACCCGCATCAGGCCGCGAAGTCGACCAATGCCGACGCCAGCGCTGCCGGCACCTTCGCGTGCACCCGCGTGCCGTCCACCTCGTGCTCGGACGACAGGATCTGACCGTCCGAATGGATGCGCGCGAGCAGATCACCGCGGGTGTACGGCAGGAGCAGCTTCACCTCGACGTCGGGATCCTCGAGCAGACCCGCGAGCTGGGTCTGCAACTCCTCGACGCCCACGCCGGTGTGCGCGGAGACGAACACCGCGCCGGGGATCGCGCTGCGCAACTGCGTCAGGGTGACCGGGTCGGCGGCATCGATCTTGTTGACGACGATCAGTTCCGGCGGCGGCGGTGCGTCCGATTCGCGGAGCACCTCGGTGACGACTTCGCGCACCGCCTTGATCTGCTCTGTGGGCATGGGGTCGGAGCCGTCGACGACGTGGAGCAGCACATCGGCGTCGGCGACCTCCTCGAGAGTCGACCGGAACGCCTCGACCAGCTGGGTCGGGAGGTGCCGGACGAAACCGACGGTGTCGGTGAGCACGTACTCGCGGCCGTCGGGCAGCGCCGACCGGCGGGTCGTCGGGTCGAGGGTCGCGAACAGTGCGTTCTGCACCAGGACACCGGAGCCGGTGAGCTTGTTGAGCAGGCTCGACTTACCGGCGTTGGTGTATCCCACGATCGCGACGGACGGGATCTTGTTGCGCAGACGCCGGGTGCGCTTGGTGTCGCGCGCGGCCTTCATCGCCTTGATCTCGCGACGGAGCTTGGCCATCCGCTCACGGATCCGGCGACGGTCGGTCTCGATCTTCGTCTCACCGGGACCGCGCAGGCCCACACCGCCGTTGCTGCCGGCACGGCCACCGGCCTGCCGCGACATCGATTCGCCCCAGCCACGCAGACGCGGGAGCATGTACTCCATCTGTGCGAGGGAGACCTGTGCCTTGCCCTCTCGCGAGGTGGCGTGCTGGGCGAAGATGTCGAGGATCAGCGCGGTCCGGTCGATGACCTTGACCTTGACGACCTTCTCCAGCGCGGTGAGCTGGGCGGGGGTGAGTTCGCCGTCGCAGATCACGGTGTCTGCGCCGGTGGACAGGACGATCTCCCGGAGTTCGTCGGCTTTGCCGGAGCCGATGTAGGTGGAGGCATCGGGCCGGTCACGACGTTGGACCAGGCCTTCGAGGACCTCGGAGCCCGCAGTCTCGGCGAGCGCGGCCAGCTCGGCCAGGCTCGCTTCCGCCTGGGCGGCCGTTCCGCCCGTCCAGACACCGACGAGCACGACACGCTCGAGTCGGAGCTGGCGGTATTCGACCTCGGTGATGTCCTCGAGTTCGGTGGACAGACCGGCCACACGCCGCAACGCGCTACGGTCTTCGAGTTGCATCTCGCCGACGGACGGATCCTCGGCGGTCCAGCCTCCGGATGCGTCGTACGCGGTCGGAGTGCTGTCATCTGTGGTTGCGCGATGCATGCGCTGTGTGTTCGTCATACACCTCCATGGTGTCACGAAGCCCGAATCGGTGCATTCGAGTTTTTCTGCCGCATCCGCGCGGGGGGTACCCAAGTGCGCGCCGGCCGGGCCGAGCGGCGCCGATCAGATCGGCGCCGACCACCAGGTGTCGTCGAGTTCACCCGTCGCGACCAGCACAGACGGCCCGCGCAACCAGGCGCGACCGTTCTCGATGCGCACCTCGACCGAGCCACCGGGGATCCGCACCTGCACCGCGCCGTCGGATGCGCCGTCGAAGCGCAGGGCTGCAGCAGCCGCGGCCACCGTGCCGGTTCCACACGAGCGGGTCTCCCCCACGCCGCGTTCGTGGACGCGCATGTGGACCGTCCCGGCCGCGATCGGGGTCAGGAACTCGATGTTGACCCCGTGCGGGAAGAAGCCCGGGTCGAAGCCGGGCGAGGTGAGGTCGAGACCGGCAAGGCTCGTGTCGTTCAGGTGCGGGTCCACGCACGCGAGGTGCGGGTTGCCGACGTCGATGCCGATGCCCGGATAGACCCGCCCGTCGATGGTCGCCGCCGACTCGCCGAGGGTGCGCACCGTCCCCATGTCCACGGTCACCTCGCCGAGGACCGGTCCTGTCTCGTGCACGGTGACGGGCTTGCCTCCCGCCCGGCTGCCGACGACGAACTCGCGGCGGTCCTCGAACCCGTGCGCGGTCAGATAGTGCGCGAACACCCGCACACCGTTGCCGCACATCTCGGCGATGGATCCGTCGCCGTTGCGGTAGTCCATGAACCAGTCGTCGGCGTCGGTGCCCTCGGGCAGTTCTCCGAGCGCGCCGGCCGACACCAGTGCCCCGGCCCGGGCCACGCGGAGCACACCGTCGGCGCCGAGCCCGCGACGCCGGTCGCACAGGGCCGCGATCCGGCCTGCGTCGAGGTCCAGGCGGGCGTCGGGATCCGGAAGGATCACGAAGTCGTTCTCGGTTCCGTGCCCTTTGCTGAACTCCATGCGCGCTACCTTATCGGGCTGGTGAGGCCGGTGATGTGCGTGCGTCCCGGACGGCCCGCAACGCGACGTCGAGCAGGTGGGGGTCGGCGCCGTCGAGCCAGTGGATGCGCGGGTCGCGGCGGAACCACGAGCGTTGCCGTCGCACGTAGCGCCGGGTCCCGATGAACGTCCGCTCGCGTGCGTGGTCGAGGTCGTACTCCCCGTCGATGTACGCGAGCACCTGTGCGTAGCCGATCGCGCGACGTGCGGTGACGCCCTCGTGCAGCCCGACTTCGAGGAGTCCGTGCACCTCGTCGACGAGGCCGCGTTCGAACATCAGGTCGGTGCGCCGCGCGATGCGGTCGTCGAGTTCGGCGGTGTCGCGGTCGACGCCCAGGATCACGGTGCCCCAGCGGGGCTCACCGATCGTCGGCTGCGACGCCGCGAACGGTTGCCCGGTCAGCTCGACGACCTCGAGCGCGCGGACCATGCGGCGGCCGTCGGTGGGCAGGATCGTCGCCGCGGCGGCGGGATCGGCGCTCTGCAGCGCCCGGTGGACCGCGGCGGGCCCCTCGGTCTCGAGCACCGCCTCCCACTTGGCACGGACCTGCGGATCCGTCGCCGGGAACTGCCATTCGTCGAGCAGCGCCTGCACGTACATCATCGATCCGCCGACGACGATCGGGAGGCGGCCGCGGCCGAGGATCGCCTCGACGTCGGCGATCGCGGCCTGCTGGTAGCGGGCGACCGTCGCGGTCTCGGTGACGTCGAGGACGTCGAGTTGATGGTGCGGGATCCCGCGACGCTCGTCCGGTGCCAGCTTGGCCGTCCCGATGTCCATCCCGCGGTACTGCTGCATCGCGTCGATGTTGACGATCTCGCCGCCGAGCGCTTCGGCGAGGTCCAGTCCGAGATCGGACTTGCCCGTGGCGGTGGGGCCCACCACCGCGATCGGTACGAGCGTGTCGGCGGGACCGGTGCTTTCTGCGCTCACGGTGTCCAGTTCCCCACGTGGTAGCCCACGCCGTAGGGCGCGGCGGAGTAGGTGACGGACGCCGAGCGCGGGCGCGCTCCGAGGGTGGCCGCCAGGACGTGCCAGGCAGCGCGGCCGGTCAGCTTGATGTCCGAACACAGGTCGGGGTCGAGCGCCGCGAGCACCTCCGTGTCGCCGGCGCCGAGCGCTGCGGCCAGGGCCGCCTCGACCTCCTCCGAGCGCGGATCGTAGGCGCCGGGCGCCTTGGCGGTGAGGGTCGTCGCTCCGTCCGCGACGACGAGCAGTGCTCGCGGCAGATCGTCGCGGTCGAGCTGCGCACGCAGGTCGCGGCCGAGATCGGCGCAGTGGGCGGCGTCGGCGTCGGCGGCCACCACGTGGGTCGTCACGTGGGTGCCGGGTGCCGTGCGGTCGCGGATCCAGCCGGCCACCAGCGCGGTCAACGCGAGCGCGGGATCGGGTTCACCGGCGGCCTCAGGACCGAGTTGCACCGTGACGTCGACACCGAACCCGAGGAAGGTTCCGCGCGCGGTGGAAGGAACGGTCTGTTCGGCCGTCTCGGCTCCCACGACCACCCATTCCGCGGCACCGGACAGGCTACGACCGACCTCGAGAACCGCCTCGCGCAGATCGTCGGTCTCGGAGACGGCGAGACCGGTGAGCTCGGGGACGAGCAGCGGTGGGGACGGCACGAACGCCGCGGCGGTCAACACATCGGCAACCGTAGTCCACCGGACCCGGCGCCCTGCATGGACACGACCTGTTTCAATAGTGAGCGGACACGATCGCGGAGCCCCGGGATCGACCGGCGGTAGACCCATGCGACCAGGCAGCCGTGCCGCGCGGCAGAGATGAGGTATCGATGAGCGACCCGAACGCACAGGACCGAATCGGCGAGTCGACGCAGGAGCGGACCCCGCGTCCCGGTCCCGCCACACCCCGAGCCCATGCTGCGACGCCCGGCCCCGCGGGCCGAGAGAACGGCAGTTCCACCGCAGCACCCCCGAAGCCGCATCCCGTCGCGGCCCAGACGCACCCTCACGTCCCGGCGGTGCCCGCGAGCGATCCGAGTCGGTTCGGACGCGTCGACGAGGACGGCACCGCATGGGTCCGCACGAGCGAGGGCGAGCGGTGCATCGGATCGTGGCAGGCAGGCGACGCCGCCGAGGGCCTCGCGCACTTCGGACGCCGTTACGACGATCTCGTCACCGAGGTGGCGATCCTCGAGACCCGGTTGACCTCCGGCACCGCCGACGTGAAGAAGACCCGCGCGGCCGCCGAGGCACTGGCCGAGTCGCTGCCGACCGCCGCCGTCATCGGTGATCTCGATGCGCTCGCCGCCCGGCTCACCGCGATCATCGAGCACTCCGAGGAGGCTGCGGCTCTCGCCAAGCAGGAAAAGGAGCGTCGGCGCGCCGAGAGCACGGCCCGCAAGGAGGCCCTCGCGGCCGAGTCCGAGACGATCGCCGCCGAATCCACCCAATGGAAGGCCGCGGGCGACCGGCTGCGCGAGATCCTCGAGGAGTGGAAGACCATCCGCGGGGTCGACCGGAAGGTCGACGACGTGTTGTGGCGTCGCTATTCGAAGGCACGCGAGGCGTTCAACCGGCGTCGCGGAGCCCACTTCGCCGAACTCGACCGCGAGCGCGCCGCGGCGAAGAGCCGCAAGGAAGAACTCGTCGCCCGGGCGGAGGAGCTGCAGAACTCCACCGACTGGGGTGCCACCGCCGCGGCCTTCCGCGACCTGCTCGCCGAGTGGAAGGCGGCCGGACGGGCACCGAAGGACGCCGACGACCAGCTGTGGAAGCGGTTCAAGGGCGCCCAGGACGTCTTCTTCGCCGCACGCAACGCCGCGAACGCCGAGCGCGACGCCGAGTTCGAGGAGAATGCCCGCGCGAAGGAGGCCCTGCTCGAGGTGGCCTCCTCGATCGACCCGTCGGCCGATCTCGAAGGTGCCCGGGCGCGCCTGCGCGAGCTGCAGGACCAGTGGGAGGCGATCGGCAAGGTGCCGCGCGAGCGCATGCACGATCTCGAAGGCCGTCTGCGGGCCATCGAGAAGAAGGTGCGCGAGGCCGCGGATTCCGAGTGGCGCCGCTCCGATCCCGAGGCCCTCGCGCGTGCGGCCCAGTTCCGTGAGCGGGTGCGTCAGTTCGAGGAGCAGGCCGCCAAGGCGACCGCCGCCGGCCGGGCGAAGGAGGCCGAGAAGGCTCTCGCCCAGGCCGCGCAGTGGCGCGAGTGGGCCGCCGCGGCCGAAGGTGCCGTCGGCGAGCGCTGACCCCGCGACATCCGAGACGGACGATCCCCCTCTCCCGGTCCGGGAGAGGGAGATCGTCGTGTTCGTGCCGGAGGCGTCAGGCCTCGGGGTCGTCGCGCATCAGGCGGGGCCGCTCGTGCTGTGCTGCGACCTTCCGCAACTCGGCCTCGGCCTCGAGCTGGGCCGAGGTCCGCGCCCACACCACGCGGGCCCAGTGGAAGACGATCACCATGACGGCGAACCAGCCGATCACGAGACCGAATCCCGGTCCCGCGGCGGACGACTCGACGGGCAGGGTCTGGCGCGACCAGATCGCGAGCATGCCGAAGACGATGGTCACCGCCGAGCCGGCCAGAGACACCCACGCCAACGCCCACTTGCGGGTGACGAGCGCGAGAATCGAGCCCAGCCCGGCGAAGACCACTGCGAAGCCGACGAACAGCCGCGACGGCAGACCGATCTCCTCGGTGGTCGCGTCCGGGGCGAAGGACAGCACCTCCCACCCGTTGGCGGATCCGGCGTGGGGCAGGCTGAAGGTCGCCAGCAGGATCAGGACGGCGATCGCGACGAACATCGCCCGGGCGCCCGGGTCGATGTCGCTCGCCACCTTCCGTTCGGCGGCTTCGAGTTCGGCGCGTACGTCACCCGTCGCGTGGTGATCGTGCGGCTTGTCGGTGGTCATGCGTTGCATCCCATCTGAGGCGGCAGCGGGTCGGGGACGCCGATGCTCGGCAGTCCGAGTCCGACACCGATCGGCGGTGTCTTGGGCAACCGGCCCTGTTCGAAGTGGTCGCCCGCACGTGTACGGCGGTGCGTGAGGATCGGGGTGTCCGCGACGAGGTGGTGCGGCGCGGCGTCGCTGACGACGATCGTGATGACGTCGCCGGGACGCACCGCGGTGTCGATCGCGCCCTCGGGACGGAAGTGGACGAGGCGGCCGTCGCGGGCACGCCCGCTCATCCGGGCGGTCTCGGCGTTCTTGCGACCCTCCCCCGCCGCGACGAGCAGTTCGACCTCCGTGCCGACGAGCTTGCGGTTCTCCTCGAGGGTGATGCGTTCCTGCAGCGCGATCAGACGGTTGTAGCGCTCCTGCACTACGGCCTTGGGGACCTGACCCTCCATGTCTGCTGCGGGCGTGCCGGGACGCTTCGAGTATTGGAAGGTGAACGCGCTGGTGAAACGCGCCTTCTCGACGACCTCGAGGGTCTGCTGGAAGTCCTCCTCGGTCTCACCGGGGAAACCGACGATGATGTCGGTGGTGATCGCGGCGTGCGGCATCGCGGCCCGAACCCGCTCGATGATGCCAAGGAAGCGTTCCTTGCGGTACGAGCGGCGCATGGCGCGCAGGATCCGGTCGCTGCCGGACTGCAGCGGCATGTGCAGTTGCGGGCACACGTTGGGGGTCTGCGCCATCGCGTCGATGACGTCGTCGGTGAATTCCGCCGGATGCGGGGACGTGAAGCGCACCCGCTCGAGGCCCTCGATGTCGCCGCACGCGCGCAGCAGCGACGCGAAGGCGCCCCGGTCGCGGGGCTGCTCCGGATCGGCGAAGGACCGGCCGTAGGAGTTGACGTTCTGGCCGAGCAGTGTCACCTCGAGCACGCCCTCGTCGACGAGCGCCTGCACCTCGGCGAGGATGTCACCCGGGCGCCGGTCGACCTCCTTGCCGCGCAGCGACGGCACGATGCAGAAGGTGCACGTGTTGTTGCAGCCGACGGAGATCGACACCCATCCGGCGTACGACGACTCGCGCTTGGCGGGCAGCGTCGAGGGGAACGCCTCGAGGGCGTCGAGGATCTCGACCTCGGCACGGCGATTGTGCCGCGCGCGTTCGAGCAGTGCGGGGAGATTGCCGATGTTGTGCGTGCCGAAGACCACGTCGACCCAGGGCGCCTTCTTCACGACCGTGTCGCGGTCCTTCTGGGCCAGGCAGCCTCCGACGGCGATCTGCATGTCGGGGTTGTCGTCCTTGACCGGACGCAGATGACTCAGATTGCCGTACAGCTTGTTGTCGGCGTTCTCCCGCACCGCGCAGGTGTTGAAGACCACCAGATCCGGTGACGCGCCGGGCGCGGCCTTGGTGAAGCCGGCGTCCTCCAACAACCCCGACAGACGCTCGGAGTCGTGTACGTTCATCTGACAGCCGTAGGTGCGGACCTCGTAGGTCCGGGCACCGGTACGGGGGGCTTCTTCGTCGATCAGTGACACGTCTCAGGGTATCTCACCTCGGCGGGTCCCCTTTCCTCGCGCCGGCGGCGCGGGCCCCGTCGAGGTATCCGATACTGCTCGTGCAGTAAAAATCCCGTGACGCGCGTGTCGAAGGTGTCCCGAAATGCGAAGTCTCGGGCGTCGGACGGCATAGGGTCTGCAGATATGACATCAGCGGCCGCCGGAACGGATCGTCCGTCCGAGAAGTCGGACACCAGCTCGTCCATGATCTCCATGAACGGGGTGAACAAGCATTTCGGATCCCTGCACGTACTGCAGGACATCAACCTCGAGATTCCGCGAGGACAGGTCGTCATCGTCGTCGGCCCGTCGGGTTCGGGCAAATCGACCCTCTGCCGCACCATCAACCGGCTCGAACCGATCGATTCGGGAGAGATCCACGTCGACGGCACCCTGCTGCCGGAGGAGGGCAAGGCACTCGCCCGCCTTCGTTCGGACGTCGGCATGGTGTTCCAATCGTTCAACCTCTTCGCCCACAAGACGATCCTCGAGAACGTCATGCTCGGCCCCCTCAAGGTGCGCAGGATCAAGAAGGACAAGGTCCGCGAGTCGGCGATGCAGCTGCTCGACCGGGTCGGGATCGCCAATCAGGCCGACAAATACCCGGCGCAGCTGTCGGGCGGCCAGCAGCAGCGCGTGGCGATCGCACGCGCGCTCGCGATGAATCCCAAGGTCATGCTGTTCGACGAGCCCACCTCCGCCCTCGACCCCGAGATGGTCCAGGAGGTCCTCGACGTGATGACCTCCCTCGCGAAAGAGGGCATGACGATGGTCGTGGTCACCCACGAGATGGGATTCGCCCGCAAGGCCGGCGACCGCGTTCTGTTCATGGCCGACGGTCGCATCGTCGAGGACACCGATCCCGAGACCTTCTTCACCGCACCGAAATCCGATCGCGCCAAGGACTTCCTCGGCAAGATCCTCAGTCACTGACCTGATTCCCGCACCGACGGGCCACCCGGTCCGTCGGACGTAGTTCCGAACCGCACCGGAGGTATTCGATGAAATTGTCCCGCTCCATCCGCCTGGGCATCGGCGCCGTCGCCGTGGCAGTGGTCGCCACGGCGTGCGGTGGCGACGAGACGCGCAGTGTCTCGCAGTCCGCGGAGAACGGCACCCTGACGGTCGGTATCAAGTTCGACCAGCCGGGCCTGGGCCTGCGCAACCCGGACGGTTCGTTCAGCGGGTTCGACGTCGAGGTCGCCAAGTATGTCGCCGGTCAGCTCGGTGTGTCCGAGGAGAACATCGAATTCAAGGAAGCTCCGTCCGCCCAGCGCGAGACCCTCATCCAGAACGGTGAGGTCGACTACATCGTCGCGACCTACTCGATCACCGATTCCCGCAAGGAGAAGGTGGACTTCGCCGGCCCGTACTTCATTGCGGGCCAGTCGCTCCTCGTGCGCGCGGACGACACCGAGATCACCGGACCCGACTCGCTCAACGGCGGCAAGCGCCTGTGCTCGGTGGCGGGTTCGACCCCGGCCCAGAACGTGAAGGACAACTACGCGCAGGACGTCCAGCTCCAGGAGTTCGACACCTACTCGCTGTGTGTCGAGGCGCTGCGCAACGGCGCGGTCGACGCGGTGACCACCGACGACATCATCCTCGCCGGCTACGCCGCGCAGAGCCCGGGCGACTTCAAGGTCGTCGGTGAGCCGTTCACCACCGAGCGCTACGGCATCGGTCTCGCCAAGGGCGACGACGAGTCGCGCAATGCGATCAACGACGCGATCGAGGAGATGATCGCCAGCGGTGCGTGGGAGGCCGCATTCCAGGAGACGGTCGGCGCCTCGGGCTACGAGCTCCCGGAGCAGCCGAGCGTCGATCGCTACTGAGTGTCGATCGTCACCGAGTACGGGTACCACCCGTCACGTCCGGCGGTGCGGCCGGTCCGTAATCCCACGGACCGGCCGGACCGTTCCGGACTCCCACCCGTCCCCTCGATCCCGGAGTGACCTGTGGATCTGTTGAGCAAGTACAGCAGCCAGCTACTCGACGCGTTCTGGACCACGATCCAGTTGACCGTCATCTCGGCGATCGGTGCACTGATCCTCGGAACGATCCTCGCCGCGATGCGCGTGTCCCCCATCCCGGTGGCGCGTGCCGTCGGCGCCGCCTACGTGACGATCTTCCGGAACACCCCGCTGACCCTCATCATCATCTTTTGCCTGTTCGGTCTGTCCCAGACGCTCGGCATCAAGCTGGCCTCCGAGTCGTCGCCGACCTTCCTGGTGGACAACAACTTCCGACTCGCTGTGCTCGGCCTGAGCGTCTACACGGCGGCCTTCGTGTGCGAGTCGCTCCGCTCGGGCATCAACACGGTCTCGCTCGGACAGTCGGAGGCCGGCCGCTCGCTGGGTCTGACCTTCAGCCAGAATCTGCGCCTGATCGTCCTCCCCCAGGCTTTCCGCGCGGTCATCGCCCCGCTCGGTTCGGTGCTCATCGCGTTGACCAAGAACTCGACGATCGCCTCCGTCATCGGCGTGTCCGAGGCCTCGCTGCTGATGAAGACGATGATCGAGAACGAAGCGGCCATCTTCGTCGTCGGTGGCATCTTCGCGCTCGGATTCGTCATCCTCACCCTTCCCACCGGCCTGCTCTTCGGCCGGCTCAGCAAGCGATACGAGGTCGCCCGATGAGTGCACACGGAACCGTTCTCTACGACGCACCCGGGCCCCGCGCCAAGGCGCTCTACCGGATCCTGTCGGTGGTCGTGGTCGCGCTCCTCGTCCTGGTCGGCTGGATCGTCTACCGCGCGCTCGACGCCAACGGACAGCTGACGGCCGCCAAGTGGGAGCCGTTCGTCGAATCGTCCAGCTGGACCACCTATCTGCTGCCCGGCATCCGCGGCACGATCATCGCGGCCGTCGCGTCGATCGTGCTGGCACTCGTGCTCGGCACGGTCCTGGGTATCGCGCGTCTGTCCGACCACCGGTGGGTCCGCTGGATCGCCGGCACGATCGTCGAGTTGTTCCGCGCCGTCCCGGTGCTGATCCTGATGATCTTCGCCTACCAGGTGTTCGCCGAGTACCGCGTCTTCAAGTCCGGATATCTCGCGCTCGCGGCGGTCATCACCGGCCTGACCCTGTACAACGGCTCGGTCATCGCCGAGATCGTGCGCGCGGGCATCCGATCGCTTCCGCGTGGTCAGAGCGAGGCCGCCTACGCGATCGGCATGCGGAAGAACCAGCTCATGCGACTGATCCTGCTGCCGCAGGCCGTGACGGTCATGCTCCCGGCGATCGTGTCGCAGATGGTGATCGCGCTCAAGGACTCCGCGCTCGGCTACCTCATCGGCTATGTCGAAGTGGTGCGTTCCGGCCAGCAGCTCGGCGCGTTCTTCCAGAACTACCTGCCGTCGCTGCTGGTGGTCGCGGCGATCATGATCATCCTCAACAGTGCGCTGACACAGTTCGCGATCTGGCTCGAGAAGCGTCTGCGATCCGGGAAGCGGAAGAAGGGTGCCGTGGCGGCCGAAGAGCCGCAGACGATGCCCACGATGTCGGTGCCGGGCCTGGACCTGAGCGGCGAGGGCCGCAAGTAACAGCAGCACTGCGGTTGCGAAGTTCGCAGTCGAGCCCAGGCGTTTCGCAGTCGGGCTCAGTCGTGCGGGAGGTCGCTCGCGTCGGCACCGAACGTCGCGAGTTCTTCCCGCACGACATCGAACGCCATCCCCTGCGCGTAGCCGCGCCGGGCCAGCATCCCGACCAGCCGCCGCACCAACTTGTCGCGTTCGGCCGCGATCTCGCGCCGATCCCCTTCGGTGGGCAGCGGCGGCTGGGTGCGGAGCTTCTTGCGGACCAGTTCGACCGCCCGTTCCCGTTCGTCGGCGGTGTCGATCTGCTCGAGGGCAGCCGCCGCGTCGTCGGCGTCGATTCCCTTGCGGCGCAGTTCGAGTGCGATCGCGCGCTTACCCTTCCCCGCGTGCAGATGCCGTGAACGTGCCCACTGGTTGGCGAAATCCGCGTCGTCGATCAACCCGACCTCGGTGAGACGGTCGAGGGCACGTTCGGCGACGTCGGACGCGAACCCCTTCTGCTCGAGCTTCGTCGCGAGCTCGGATCGGCTGCGTGCCCGATCGGTCAGCAGACGGAGACAGACGTCCTTGGCCTGCGCTTCGGTGCCGCCGCCGGGCAGTTCCTGCTCGGTGCGAGCCGAGCGCCGCCGTCCGCGTCGTTCGCGCCGGGCGTCGGGGCGTCGTTCCTCGGAGTCGTCCATGACGCGCACAGTAGCCGGACGCACCGACAGCGCGGCCGGGTGCGGATACGCCACGGGGGCACGGAAGACGTGCGTCCGTGCCCCCGTGGGCGGTGACTAGAAGTCGACCGGCTCCTCGACATCACTCGGATCGGTGAGAACGGCACCGATGCCGAGCTTCTCCTTGATCTTCTTCTCGATCTCGTCGCGCACATCGGTGTTCTCGAGCAGGAACTTGCGGGCGTTCTCCTTGCCCTGCCCCAGCTGGTCGCCCTCGTAGGTGTACCAGGAGCCGGACTTGCGGATGAAGCCCTGCTCGACACCCATGTCGATGAGCGAGCCCTCCTTCGAGATGCCCTGGCCGTACAGGATGTCGAACTCGGCCTGCTTGAACGGAGGCGAGACCTTGTTCTTGACGACCTTCACGCGGGTGCGGTTGCCCACCGCGTCGCCCCCGTCCTTGAGCGTCTCGATCCGGCGCACGTCCAGACGCACGGAGGCGTAGAACTTCAGCGCCTTACCGCCCGTGGTGGTCTCGGGCGAGCCGAACATCACGCCGATCTTCTCGCGCAGCTGGTTGATGAAGATCGCGGTGGTGCCGGAGTTGTTGAGCGCACCGGTCATCTTGCGCAGTGCCTGGCTCATCAGGCGGGCCTGGAGACCGACGTGGCTGTCGCCCATCTCGCCCTCGATCTCGGCGCGGGGCACGAGCGCCGCGACCGAGTCGATGACGATGATGTCGAGCGCACCCGAGCGGATGAGCATGTCGGCGATCTCGAGGGCCTGCTCACCGGTGTCGGGTTGGGACACGAGCAGGGCGTCGGTGTCGACACCGAGCTTGCGCGCGTAGTCCGGATCGAGGGCGTGCTCGGCGTCGATGAACGCCGCGATGCCGCCGGCGGCCTGCGCGTTGGCGACCGCGTGGAGGGCCACCGTCGTCTTACCCGAGGATTCCGGGCCGTAGATCTCGATGACGCGCCCGCGTGGCAGGCCGCCGATACCGAGAGCCACGTCGAGTGCGATCGACCCGGTGGGAATGACTGCGATGGGCGGACGGACGTCCTCGCCCAGGCGCATCACCGAGCCCTTACCGAAGCTCTTGTCGATCTGCGCGAGGGCGAGCTCGAGCGCCTTCTCGCGGTCGTGAGCCTGTGCTGCCATCTTGGTCCCCTTAATAGAATCTCGTCCTTGTTGTCGACGACGTTAGAACCCGGCACCGACAAGTTCGCTGTCGCGACCGCGGAAACGCCGTATCTGTGGATGGAATCACCACCTGTGGACAACCCACCCGGCGTTCCCAGCATAGCCGAACACGTGTTCGAAATCCGGTCGCTTCGTGTACGCCAGGAATGGTCTCATCCCGGTCGGACAGAAAATCGATTCCGGCATCTACTCCTGCACCGATTCCGGTCGGGAACAGCCCCGACCGGCTCCGCGGCTACCGCCGCACGGGTGGGACGTCGAACTCGTCGCAGAGAGCGCGCCATACCTCCCGGGGCTCCTGTCCCGCCTCGATCGCCTCGGCCGCCGTCCGTCCACCGAGCGAAAGCAGCACGTGATCGCGCAGCAGGGCATCGCCGTGCATCTGTCCGAACTCGTCCCGGACCACCTCGTAGAACTCCGTCAACCGCACCCCGACCACGGTAGTCGCGCGCGGTGTGGCGCGACAGTCAGTCCGCTGCGGCCTCGCACACCGCGACCGGATCCTCCACGTCGCCGGCACCGTCCGCGGCCGCACGAGCCGCGGCGGCGAAGTCCGGCGACGACAGCACGGTGTCGATCGCGGAGCGGACCGCATCCGCGTCGAGCGGACGCACCACCACCGCACTCCCCTGCCGTGCGGCGCGGTTCGCCAGCTCCCACTGGTCGCCGCCCCCGGGAACGATCACCGCCGGAACCCCCGCACTCAGCGTCTTGGCGAGCATCCCGTGCCCACCCCCGCACACGACGACATCGGCCTGCCGGAGCAGGACGTCCTGCCTGCCGCGACCCGAGACGGCCCAGCTGGGGAGCGACTGCGGCGGAGGGTCGAGCATCGTCGCGGCGACTCGCATCCCGGCCCCGTCGAGTGCGTCGCAGACCGTCTCGACCATCCCGGTCACGCCGGTGACCGCGGTCGACGGCGCGACCATCACGAGAGGTCCGTCCCCTGGCGGCGGATCGAGGATCTCCACGGTGGGTTCCCACAGCAGCGGACCGACGACGTGCGCGTGCCCGGGCCAGTCGGGACGTGGCACCTCGAGTGCCGGCAGGGTGGCGATCAGCCGGGCCCGGGGCCCGGGATCGCGCGCCGGCAGACCGATCCCGACGCGTGCGGCAGAACGCTCGCGCTCCCCCTGCCGGAGCGATCTCGCGGTCATCGCTCGCAACGCGGCATCCCTCAACCGGCCCCGCACGCCCCTGCCCACATCGAGACCGCTGCCGATCGGCGGGAGCCCGCGCGACGGCAGGTACAACGGGTGCGGCGAGAGCTCGACCCACGGGATCCCCAGGCGCTCGGCGGCCATCCCTCCGCCGGCGGTGAGCACGTCCGCCACGACGAGGTCGGGTAGCAGGGCCCCGAGATCCGGGAGCATCTCGCTCGCGATATGGGCGGCGCGGGCGTGGATCTTCGCCCCCGCGTCGCCGTCGTCGTCCCCGAGCCGGGGCGCCAGCCCCTTCAACTCAGCGAACGTCACACCGGGCAGCTCGAGGCCGAGCCATCGTTCGCCCGTGAGGACGACCGCGTCGTGCCCGGCATCCGCGAGCCGCAGCGACAACGCGATCGCCGGAATCGCATGACCCGCATCGGGCCCGGCCACCACCGCCACTCGCACGCGCACAGCCTGCCACAGGCCACCGACGGCGGGACGCTTCCTATCCCGCGAAGGTGTACAACTCGAACCCGGAGGCGCGCTCGGCAGCGAATCCCGGCAGCGGCGCCGATGCGCGCTCCACCTGTTCGCGCGCTTGTGCCTCCACCGGCCTGTCGTCGAGAGCCTGCAGGTACAGACGGTGCGCCGCGAGGGACTCGACTGCCAGTTCGACCGTATCGGTCACGTCCACCGCGTGGGTCGGAGGCGAACCCGGACACACGGCAGCCCATCGCACGCCGTGCCACGGTTCCAGACCGCGTTCGGTGAGTTCCGGGAAGATCCATTCGTTCGCGGCATCGGAGACGGCGTCGAGGACGCTGATCCCGAGCGCCCGATGGTCGGCACTGTTGACCCAGCCGGGCCGGGGCGACAGCCCGAACGCGAGCGTGACCACCATCTCAGGACGATGACGTCGGATGGCGGAAGCGATGTCGCGACGGAGATCGAGACTCGGGACGAGTCGACCATCCGGGTGCCCGAGGAACTCGACGGTATCCACTCCGACGATCCGCGCGGACTCGCGCTGCTCCGATTCCCGCACCGGCCCGCTCTTCTCGGGCGACAGACCGGCGATGCCCGCCTCGCCACTGGTGGCCAGAACGTAGGAAATCTCCTTGCCTTGTCGGGTCCACCGCGCGATCGCCGCCGCCGCGCCGTATTCGATGTCGTCCGGGTGGGCGACGACGACGAGTCCGCGTTGCCAGTTCTCCGGTACTGCCTCCACAGCTGCCCCCTTCGTCTACAGACGTGTCAGGTCGTGCTTGTCACCTCCCGATACTGCCTTGTACAGCAGGTATCCACCGAAGATCACGGCGCCGAGTACGAGAAAGCCGAACAGGTTGTCGAGCAGGGCGCCGAGGACGGCTAGACCGACCCACACCACCGCGACGATTCCTACGATCTTCCAGAACATTGGGTACTCCCACCCTCGATGCCGACCTCTTCCGAGTCGGACTCCGTTTGCTCGGTACGCCTCGATCCTGACAGCTCGAGCAATGAAAAACAGCAGGTCAGCGCAGATATCAGGGAAAGATCAGGGGACACCCGGAGGCGCACCCCGGTGTGGCCCACGGGCACCCGGAGACGGGTCGGTGACCCGCGGCACGCCGGTACGGCTTAGGCTCTACGGGTTCGCCGTCCATACCAGAAGGCTGAGTAACCGTGTCCTCGTCCCCCCGTATCCCCGCGCGCGACCTCGCGCAGATCGCCGTCTTCGCCGCCCTGATCATCGCCCTGGGACTGCCCGGTCAGATCAGTATCGGATCGTCCGGCGTGCCCATCACGCTGCAGACCTTGGGCGTGATGCTCGCGGGTGCACTGCTCGGCGCACGCAAAGGTGTCCTGTCGGTGCTCACCGTGATCGTGCTGGGGCTGGCGCTGCCCGTACTCGCCGGCGGGCGCACGACCCTCACCTCGCTGGCAGGTCCCACGGTGGGCTTCCTCATCGGCTGGATCCCTGCCGTCGCCGTGATCGGCTGGCTGAGCATGAAGATGCTGCCGCGATACCGCACGTTGCCCGGTGTGGCCGTCAACGTCCTCGGTGGCATCGTCGTCCTCTACGCCTTCGGTATCGCAGGCATGGTCCTGCGCACGGATCTCACGGTGTGGGCCGCCGCCGCGGCCAACGTCACCTTCCTGCCGGGCGATCTGGCCAAGGCGGTCGTCGCCGCAGCGGTCGCCGCCCAGGTGCATCGCGCCTATCCCGCACTGGCGGCACCGCGCATCGCGCACCGCCCCGCTGCGGATCCCGCGCACTGACGCCGTCCGACCGTCGATGAGCGAGATCCGATTCCGGGAGGTGCGGCACGCCTACGGCGACCGCACCGTCCTCGACGGGGTCGACGTGGTCCTCACCGAACGACGCGTCGGCATCGTCGGAGCGAACGGCAGCGGCAAGTCGACGATGGCGCGCATGATCAACGGCCTGCTCGTCCCGTCGTCCGGCTCGGTGACCGTCGACGGCCTCGACACGGCGCGCAAGGGCCGGGAGGTCCGCAAGAAGGTCGGATTCGTCTTCACCGACCCGGACCATCAGATCGTCATGCCGACGGTCGCCGAGGACGTCGCCTTCTCGCTGCGACGCAGCGGACTCGGCAAAGAGGAACGCGAAGCCCGGGTAGGGCAGGTCCTCGCCGACTTCGGGCTCGCGGGGCATCACGACCACCCCAGCCACCTGCTCTCGGGCGGCCAGAAGCAGTTGCTCGCGCTCGCCGCGATCATGGTGACCGACCCGGCGGTGCTCGTCGCGGACGAACCGACGACCCTGCTCGACCTGCGCAATACGAAGCTCATCGCGCGCACCTTCGCGAGCCTTCCGCAGCAGGTGATCGCGGTGACCCACAATCTCGAACTCCTCGTGGGCTTCGATCGTGTGCTGGTGGTCGACTCGGGGCGGGTCGTCGCCGACGACGAACCGGCGTCCGCGCTCGCGTTCTACCGGAATCTGATCGGGTGAACACGTTCGGCCTCTACCATCCCGGACGCTCCGTCCTGCACCGGCTTCCGGCGGGAGCGAAGCTGCTCGCGGTCGCAGCACTGATCCTTGCGCTGACCCTGTGGATCCGGCAACCCTGGCAGGTGCTTCCCGCCCTGGCCTTGGCCGTGCTCGCGTATGCGGCCGCGCGCATACCTCCGCGTCCGGCGGTTGTGCAGCTGCGGCCGCTGGTGTGGATGCTGGCGATCATTGCAGCGTTCCAGGTGCTCGTGGCGGGGTGGGAACGGGCGGTGGTGATCTGCGGGTCGCTGCTCGTGGCGGTCGCCCTGGCCGCCCTGGTGACCCTCACGACGCGGACCACCGACATGCTCGACGCGATCGTGCGGGCGGCCCGTCCCCTCGCGCGCGTCGGGGTCGATCCCGACCGGGTGGGACTCGTGCTGGTGATGACCGTCCGCGCGATCCCGCTGATCGGCACCGTGGTCACCCGCGTGACCGAGGCACGCAAGGCGCGCGGTCTCGGATTCTCGTTGCGGGCGCTGGTGGTTCCGGTGGTGGTGGGAGCCCTCCGCACCGCGGAGGCGATGGGCGAGGCCCTCGCCGCTCGCGGTGTCGACGACTGAGAGGTGTCGACGACCGACGTGTTCGGCTCGCGGTGTCGATGATGGGGGTGTTCCACCCCTCAGGGGTGGTAACGCTGCTCGATCTGCCCCAACTCGCGCCAGGACTGCGCCCAGCTCTCGAGTTTGTCGGACGTGGCGATCAGCTCGGCGCGTCGCTGGTCGAGCATCGCCAGCGACCGGTTACCCTCGGCGGTCGCGGCGAGGCGTGCTGCGGCGGCGACGAGTTCCTCGAACTGGTCGACACCCGTCCCGAGACGCTCGCCCGCGTCGACGATGGCCGCGGACAGATGGGTCTTGGCGGCCGCACTGCCCTGCGCGGCGGATTCGAGGGCAACGACGTCCTCGACGACGGCATCGAGTGCGGATGCGGCTGCGCGGGCCGCGTCGTCGATCTCGGTGAGGTCGTCAGGGGCCACGGAGTTCGACCGCACGAGCACACCGAGCAGGCGCCGCAGGCTCTCCTCGTTCGCCGCGAGGCGTTCCATCGGGGCGCGGGCGACCGAACCGGCCGGTGGCAGCGACCGGCGGCGCGGCGGCGGTGGGGGCAGCGGCACCGCATCGAGGCGACGGAAGGTACGGACGGCGAGGACGGCAGGCACTGCGAGAGCCGCCGTCGCTCCCCCGGCCGCGACGAGCGTCCATTCGGGAGCCGACGCGACGGCCAGGGTCGCGGTGCCGATCGCCGTGGTGCCCGAGCCGGCACCGAAGAAACTGGCACGTCGACGCGCGCGACGCTTCTTACGCCGCAAGCGGGCGGCGGGATCGCGCCAGCGGCGCGCGGCCTCCATCGCGTTGCCGGTGGCATCACGGAACGCAGAGACGACCGAACCGGGAATGTTCCCGGTCCGGTCGTCTCCGGAGACGTTCACGGCGGATCAGTTCCGAGGCGTGCGGATCAGCGGCCGGTGGTACCGGCAGCGTTCGGGGGCTCTTTGCGCGTGTCGACGGCAGGGTTGGCGGGGGTGCCCGGAAGCGCCTCGCCCTTCATCGACGCCCGGATCTGCTCGAGTCGGCTGTGACCGGCCATCTGGACGGTGGCCTGCTGAACCTCGAGCATGCGGCCCTGCACCGAGTTCTGGGCGAGCTCGGCCGAACCGAGAGCGTTGGCGTAGCGACGCTCGATCTTCTCGCGGACGGCATCGAGGCTCGGAGTGGTGCCCGGAGCTGCGAGGGTCGAATCCATCGAACGCAGCGACTCGCTCACGCGCTCCTGCATCTTGGCCTGCTCGAGCTGGCTGAGCAGCTTCGTGCGCTCTGCGACCTTCTGCTGCAGCGCCATGGCGTTCTGCTCGACGGCCTTCTTGGCCTGCGCGGCGGCCTGGAGCGACTGGTCGTGCAGCACCTTGAGGTCCTCGACGGACTGCTCGGCGGTGACGAGCTGTGCCGCGAAGGCCTCGGCCGCGTTCGTGTACTGGATCGCCTTCTCGGTGTCGCCCGCCGCCGTGGCCTGGTCGGCCATCATGACGGCCTGGCGGGCACTCGCGTTGAGCTTCTCCACCTCGTCCAGCTGACGGTTGAGCTTCATCTCGAGCTGACGCTGGTTACCGATAACGGAGGCCGCCTGCTGCGAGAGTGCCTGATGCTGACGCTGCGCGTCCTCGATCGCCTGCTGAATCTGGACCTTCGGATCGGCCTTCTCATCGATCTTCGAGTTGAAAAGCGCCATCAGGTACTTCCAGCCCTTGACGAAAGGATTAGCCATGGGTGTGATCCTGCCTCCATCTGGTACGCCGCGCCGAACGCGACCCGGTACGCGGCCCTCGCGCCCCGGTTCGAAGATCGCCGGTCCGCTGCTACCCCCGACGACCCACCTGCCCCGGCCGGGTCCGTGCACGCACCACGCCCCGGCTCGATGTCGCTTACGACCGTATCCGGCGAGACCGGCACGGTTCGTGATCCATGTTAGGCGGCTGCCAGCGCCTGTGCGGCGGGTGCAGGGATCACCATGCGCGGCTCCTGCGCGAGCAACCCGGGCTCGGCGGTGGCGCCGTCGTCGGACCGCTCGGCCGGTGCCGTGTCGGCTGCGGTGGTCTCCATGTCCGTGCGACGGTCGAGGCCGTCCGCCAGCAGACCGCTCACATCGAACAGCACGTCGGACAGCGGGACCTCCAGTGCATCGCAGATGGCCGCGAGCAGTTCGCTCGAGGCCTCCTTCCTGCCGCGCTCGATCTCCGAGAGATAGCCGAGGCTGACCCGGGCGCTGCTGGAGACTTCGCGCAGGGTGCGGCTCTGCGAAACACGGGTGCGCCGAAGGCTGTCACCGAGTGCCTCACGCAACAACAGCGCCATCCCATCCTCCTTCGTCCGTCGTGCCGACACCTCGTCAACGCACGACGACGCTGCGAGGTTCCCGCAGATCGATCGGACCTCGATACTGCGGTGTCCAGACATTACAACGCCGACGGCGGTTGCAGACGCCCGAGTAGTCCCGACACCGCGTAGTCCCGACACAGCGGTGTCGACCGCACCGAGCCGGATCCCGCACGTCCCGCCCCGTGGTTACCGGGCGTCCTCACCCACCGTGCGGCCGTCGCCCGGCATGTCCTGGGCAGCGGCGCCCTCCCCCGCGGCGCCCTCCCCCGCGGCGCCCTCCCCCGCGACGTCCACCCCCAGGACGTCCTCCGCACGGGCGGTCTCACTCTCGCTCCGGCGCACCCCGGTACGCAGCCGGATCGCCTGGACCACGTAGTCGAGTCCCGTCACCACCGTCAGGGCGACCGCCAGGATCATCAGGCCGATCGCCACCGGCGCCACCGATTCGGGCAGCGGCAGCAGGTAGACACCGATGGCGAGCGTCTGCACCAGCGTCTTGAGCTTGCCACCGCGACTCGCCGGGATCACGGCGTGCCGGAGCACGGCGAACCGCAGGGCGGTGATCCCCAGCTCCCGAGCAGCGATGATCCCGGTGACCCACCACGACAGGTCACCGAGCATCGACAGCCCGACCAGCGCGGCACCGATGAGGGCCTTGTCGGCGATAGGATCGGCGAGTTTGCCGAAATCGGTGACGAGACCGTGCTTTCGCGCGAGTTGACCGTCGATCCGGTCGGTGATGGCGGCGATCGCGAAGACTCCGGTCGCCGCGAGCCTCCACCCGATGTCGTGCCCGTCGCCGACGAAGAGCAGCACCAGGAAGACCGGTACCAACGCGATCCGACCCACCGTCAAGATGTTGGCGATGTTCCACAACGGCACCGGATCGTGCGGGCTCCCGGCGTGCGGTCCCGGTGCGGCGCCGCTCCCGCCCGACGCGGTGACATGCTGGCGGGGCGTGCTCATGTGCCCCACAATATCGGTAGCCGCACGCGCTACTGTTCACCGCATGACGACACCGCCGACGAACCACGACTCGAACGATCGAATGGTCGTACGGAGCGCCCGAACCTCCGACGTGCCCGAGATCAAGCGGCTCATCGACATCTATGCGGGCAGGATTTTGCTCGAGAAGAATCTGGTGACCCTGTACGAGGCCGTCCAGGAGTTCTGGGTGGCCGAACTCGGGGGTCGGGTCGTCGGGTGCGGGGCCCTGCACGTGCTGTGGTCGGATCTCGGCGAGGTGCGCACCGTGGCCGTCGACCCGTCCGTGAAGGGCCACGGCGCAGGTCACCTGATCGTCGAGCGCCTCATCGAGGTCGCCCGCGAGCTCGAGCTGGAACGACTGTTCGTGCTCACCTTCGAGGTGGAGTTCTTTGCGCGGCACGGTTTCACGGAGATCCAGGGGACTCCGGTGACGGCCGAGGTCTATGCGGAGATGTGCCGGTCGTACGATACGGGCGTCGCGGAGTTCCTGGACCTGAGCTACGTGAAACCGAACACGCTCGGGAACACCCGGATGCTCCTCACCCTCTGATCGAGACCCACGAAAGCGAGGCCCGCATGGCCCTGTTCGCCGTCGAGTACACCTATTCGGATGCGACCGCCTCGGCGCGCGACGAGCACCGCCCGAAGCACCGAGCATGGCTCGGCGATCTCGTCGAACAGGGCATCGTGCGGGCGACCGGCCCGTGGACCGACGGTTCGGGTGCGCTCATCCTCGTCGACGTGGCCGACGAGGCCGCGGCGCGCGAACTGATGGCCCAGGACCCGTTCGCGCAGCGCGACCTCGTCGATGCCGTGCGCATCACCGGGTGGAACCCGGTGATGGGCGTGTTCAACTCCTGACGGATTCCTTCTCACCGCGCGTCTTGAGCAGGCTGGCCACCGTCGTCACGGCCAGCACTCCGACGATCACGATCAGGGACACGCCGGTGGAGATCTCCGGGACGGCGACGTGCTCGCCGCCGTTGATCCAGCCGAGCGTGTTCTCATGCAGGGCGTGGAGCACCAGCTTCACGCCGATGAACGCGAGGATGATCGACAGTCCGTAGGACAGGTAGACCAACCGCTCGAGCAGACCGCCGATGAGGAAGAACAGCTGGCGCAGGCCCATCAGCGCGAAGGCGTTCGCAGTGAACACCAGGTACGGCTCGTTGGTCAGACCGTAGATCGCGGGGATCGAGTCGAGCGCGAAGAGGATGTCGGTGAAGCCGATCGCGACGAGCGCGAGCAGCATCGGCGTGACGAACTTCTTGCCGTCGATGCGGGTGACGAGGCGGTCGCCGTCGTACTCGTCGTGCACCGGCAGGAACTTCCGGGCCAGCTTGACCATCCGGTTCTCCGAGATGGCCTGCGGGTCCTCACCGTGGTCGCGGATGAGCTTGACCGCCGTGTAGATGAGGAAGAAGCCGAACAGGTAGAACACCCAACTGTAGGCGTTGATCGCCGCGGCACCGACCGCGATGAAGGCTCCGCGCATGACCAGCGCCAGCACGATGCCGATGGTGAGGACCTTCTGCTGGTACTCACGGGGCACCGCGAAGGTGGCCATGATGATGACGAACACGAAGAGGTTGTCGACCGACAGCGCCTTCTCGGTGATGTAGCCGGCGAAGTACTCACCGCCGTAGGTCGGTCCCCAGACCGCGAAGACGATCACGCCGAAGAGGATCGCGATGGCGACGAAGACGGCCGACCAGAAACCGGATTCGCGCAGTGTGGGCGCGTGCGGCTTGCGGACGTGGGCGAAGAAGTCGAAGATGAACAACCCGATGATGACGGCGATCGTGATCAACCAGGTAGTCAGGTTTACGTGCATGGGCACATAGGCCTTCCGGTAGGTATGCGTACCTGCCGGAGGTCTCTCCCGCCCGGACTATCGCCGGACCGACGGCCCCGGGACGGCATCGGTGCCGAACGTGTTGACGAGACCGCCGCGGATCTGGGGATACTCCCCTCCACAGCTCCCACGATTGTGCCACACATCGTCACTTCCCGCCGGAAGGCAACAGGGACGGCCGGTCGAACGGGCATGTCTCACTGCTCTGCGGCAGGCACTTCCACCGGATCCCCGCCGCCACGGATCGAGTACAGCAGGCCGTCGAGTTCCTCGGGTTTGACCAGCACCTCGCGGGCCTTGCTGCCCTCGCTCGGCCCGACCACGCCTCGGGTCTCCATCAGGTCCATCAGGCGACCGGCCTTGGCGAAGCCGACGCGGAGCTTGCGCTGCAGCATCGACGTCGAACCGAACTGGCTCGTGACGACGAGTTCGACGGCCTGCAGGAAGACGTCGAGGTCGTCGCCGATGTCGGGGTCGACGTCCTTCTTGTCGCCGGCCTTCGGGGCGGTGACGCCCTCGTTGTACTCGGGTTCGGCCTGGTTCTTGGCGAAGTCGACGACCCCTGCAATCTCCTCGTCGGTGATGAACGCACCCTGCAGGCGGATCGGCTTGCCCGCACCCATCGGCAGGAACAGTCCGTCGCCCATACCGATGAGCTTCTCGGCACCGGGCTGGTCGAGGATGACACGCGAGTCGGTGAGCGAACTCGTCGCGAACGCGAGTCGCGAGGGCACGTTCGTCTTGATGAGACCCGTGACGACGTCCACCGAGGGTCGCTGGGTGGCGAGCACGAGGTGGATGCCGGCGGCGCGGGCCTTCTGGGTGATGCGGACGATCGCGTCCTCGACGTCGCGTGGGGCCGTCATCATCAGGTCGGCGAGCTCGTCGACGATGGCGAGGATGTACGGATACGGCCGGTACACGCGCTCGCTACCGAGCGGTGCGGTGATCTCCCCCGACTTCACCTTCGTGTTGAAGTCGTCGATGTGGCGCACGCGGTTGGCCTGCATGTCCTGGTAGCGCTGCTCCATCTCCTCAACGAGCCAGGCCAGTGCCGCCGCGGCCTTCTTCGGCTGCGTGATGATCGGCGTGATCAGGTGCGGGATGCCCTCGTAGGGCGTCAGCTCGACCATCTTGGGGTCGATGAGGATCATCCGCACCTCGTCGGGCGTCGCGCGGATGAGCAGCGACACGAGCATCGAGTTGACGAAGCTCGACTTACCGGAACCGGTCGAACCGGCGACCAGCAGGTGCGGCATCTTTGCGAGGTTGGCGGAGACGAAGTCGCCCTCGATGTCCTTGCCGAGACCGATGACGAGGGGGTGATGGTCGCGGCGGGTCGACGGTGCTGCGAGCACGTCCGACAGCCGCACGAGTTCGCGGTCGGTGTTGGGGACTTCGATGCCGACGGCGGACTTGCCCGGGATCGGTGCGAGCAACCGCACGTTGTCGGTCGCAACCGCATACGCGATGTTGCGGGCGAGCGCGGTGATCTTCTCGACTTTGACGCCGGGGCCGAGTTCGACCTCGTAGCGGGTGACGGTCGGGCCACGGGTGAAGCCGGTGACCGCGGCGTCGATCTTGAACTGTTCGAGGACCTCGGTGATCGCCTCGATCATCTGGTCGTTCGCGGCCGACCGCGTCTTGGGCGGGTCGCCCTTGGTGAGCAGCTCCAGTGAGGGCAGCGTGTAGTCGCCGTCGACCTCGCGGTCGCGCACGAACGTCTCGGCCGGTTCCGGCTCGGAGGTCTGGTCGACGACCTCGGGTACCGGGGCGGCCTTCGGCTTCTTGCGGGCGGCAGCCGGGGCCGGCGCTGCGGCCGGGGTCTCGGCGACCGAGGGCACCTCCAGTGTGGCCGGCGGTGAGGCGGGCGCCTCGGGTTCGGATGCGCGGTCGTCCCACAGCGGGAGCACCTCGGTCTTCGCATCGCCGTCGAACTCGTCAGGCGGGTAGTTCTCCACCGGGGTACGCCGGCGGCGGGACCGCTTGGGGGCGGGCGGCTCGTCGATCGGGTAGCCGTCGGCGTCGAACATCGGCGGCTCGTCGTAGCCGTAATCGTCGTCGTAGTCGCCGTACTCGTCGTCGGCGCGGTAGCCGAGGCCGAAGTAGTCGCGGAACAGTTCGGGCAGCTCCCGCACCGTGGTGCCGGTGAGCAGCAGGATCCCGAAGCCCGCCGCGAGGAGCATCAGCGGCACGGACAGCCAGACGGTGAGCCCGGAAGTGAGCGGGCCGCCCACGGCGGCACCGACGAAACCGGCCCCTTCCGAGCGGCCCTCCGCGTCGGTGGGTGAACCGGAGGCGACGTGCCACAGGCCCAGTGCGGGGAGACCGACGAGCAGTCCGCCGACGACGAGCCGGGGACGGATCTCGGGATGCGGTTCGGTGCGCATGAGCGTCACCGCGATGCCGACCGCGACGAGCGGAAGGACCGCGCTCGCACCACCGGTTATGGCGCGGACGGCCGTCTCGACCCACTCCCCCACCGGGCCGCCGACGCCGAACCACACCGTGCCGGCGATGATCACACCGATGGAGATCAATCCGAGCGCGATGCCGTCGCGACGGTGTCCGGACTCGATCTCGGTGGCGCGACCCATCGTGCGGGTCGTGGCTCCGACAGCGCGGGCCGTCATCATCCAGCCGGCGCCGACGGTGCGGCCCACGGCGGTGAGGATCCCCCCGGAACTGCGCCGGGGACGGGCGGGCGCGGGGCGTCGACTCGCGGCCGGAGCGCGACGTGCGGTGCCGCCGCTGCGACGGTTCGCGGTCGAGGCCGCGGCGCGCGGCTTGCGCGCAGGGGTGGACCGGGTCGATCCGGACGCCTTCGTCTTCGCGGTCGATCTGGTCTTCGAGGTGGAGGCACCCGCGCTGCGAGCACGGGAGGTGCTGCCGCCCGAGCCCCGCGCCCCCGTCCGCGACCGAGAGGTCGTAGACGACGTTCCGCGGCTGCCCGACGACTTTCCTGCCATATCCGCCAGGGTAGCCGCACGGACCTCTCATGAACCATCAGCAACACGGGTACCGGTCGGCGGCACTGGTCACACGCCGTCCGGGCGAGCGCTCACAGGCCGCGTTTCGATCCCGCCAGTTCGGAGACCGCCGACTCGTCGCCCTCGATCTCGAGCCGCACCTGGTCGCGGCCGAAGGCGTGCAGCACGAGTTCGGACGGTTCGCCGTGCAGCACGACGGTGCGCGGACCGCGCTTGCGCAGGGCGACCCGCTCGCCGGAACCGGACCTCTCGAAGATCACCGTGACGTCGCATCCGCCGTAGCTGTTGCGTCCGATCATCCGCGCGATGCGCCAAAGCTGGTCCTGATCGTCCGCCGACAGCGTCCGCGGCTCCCATCCGGGCTGCGCGCGGCGCACGTCCTCATGGTGCACGAACATCTCCGCCGCGTTGGCGACGGCGTCGAACAGGAACATCGGCGACCACTTCGGCGGGCCGGAATCGACGTCGGCGAGCACGTGTGCCCACTGTCGGTCGGTGGCGGAGCGTCGCACCCTCTCCATGTGATCGGCCAGGGCCGGGACGACGATGCCGGGCATCGCGTCCACGCGGCGCTCGCGGACGAGCAGGTGCGCGGCGAGATCCCGGACCGTCCAGTCGCCGCAGAGCGTCGGCGCGTCGGGTCCGACCTCGGACATGGTGCGGACGAGGGCATGTCGTTCGCTTCGGGCGAGGCTCATTCCGCCACTCTAGCGATCACTCCTGCCCTCGCCCATCGCGCGAGCCCGCGTGTTCGGCGGGCCCGCGCGGACCGCAATCAGGAGACCGGGATCACCGTGGGCACGATCATCGGGCGACGACGATAGGTCTCGGCGACCCAGCGGCCGACGACCCGGCGGATGCCCTGGGCGATGCGATGGGTCTCCGTGACCCCTTCGGCAGCGAGTTCGTTGAGCGCCTTGTCGACGAGCTGCGCCGCCTCGTCGAGTGCGTCCGGGTCGTCGGAGAAACCGCGACCGGAGACCTCCGGGGTGCTCACCGCACGGCCGGTCGCGGCGTCGACCGCGACTGAGATGGAGATGAAACCACCCTCGCCGAGGACGAGACGATCGGACAGCGTGGACTCGCCCACGTCGCCTACCGACAGGCCGTCGACGTAGACGTGACCGACCGGGACGCGCCCGACGATGTCCGCGAGTCCGTCGACCATGTCGACGACCACACCGTCCTCCGCGAGCACGATCCGCTCGCGGGGAACACCCGTGGCCTCGGCCAGTGCGGCGTTCGCCCGCAGGTGGCGCCACTCGCCATGGACGGGCATCGCGTTGGTGGGTCGCACCGCGTTGTAGAGATACAGCAGCTCGCCGGCCGACGCGTGACCGGAGACGTGCACCTTCGCGTTCTGCTGGGTGACGACCTTCGCGCCGCGCTTGGCCAGGCCGTTGACGACCGCGAACACGGAGTTCTCGTTGCCAGGGATCAGCGACGACGCGAGGACGACGAGGTCGTCGGCCCGGATGTTGATCTGCCGGTGCTCGCCGCGCGCCATCCGGGACAGCGCCGAGAGCGGTTCGCCCTGCGAACCGGTGGAGACCAGCACGACCCGGTCGTCGGGCAGGCTCGCGGCGGTGTCGATGTCGACCTCGAGGCCGTCGGGCACGTTCAGGTAGCCCAGATCCTGCGCGATCTGCATGTTGCGGACCATCGACCGGCCGACGAACGCCACACGCCGGTTGTAGCGCTCGGCGACGTCGACGATCTGCTGGATGCGGTGCACGTGGCTCGCGAAGGACGCGACGATCACCCGGTTGGCGGCCTTGCCGATGACGGTGTCGAGCACTCCGCCGATCTCGCGCTCCGGTGTGACGAAGCCGGGGACCTCGGCGTTCGTCGAGTCGACGAGGAACAGGTCGACACCCTCGTCGCCGAGGCGGGAGAAGCCCGCGAGGTCGGTGAGACGGTTGTCGAGCGGCAGCTGGTCGAGCTTGATGTCGCCGGTGTGCAGCACGATGCCCGCAGCGGTGCGGATCGCGACGGCGATCGCGTCCGGGATGGAGTGGTTGACCGCGAAGTACTCGCACTCGAACGGACCGTGCGAGGTGGTCTGCCCCTCGACGACCTCGACGAGGTTGGGACGCTGGCGGTGTTCGCGGCACTTCGCCGCGACGAGCGCCAGGGTGAACTTGGACCCGACGACCGGGATGTCGGGGCGCAGGCGCAGCAGGAACGGCACGGCACCGATGTGGTCCTCGTGGCCGTGGGTGAGGACGATCGCCTCGACGTCGTCCATCCGGTCCTCGATGTACCGGAAGTCGGGCAGGATCAGGTCGACGCCCGGCTGCTGGTCCTCGGGAAAGAGCACCCCGCAGTCGACGACGAGCAGCCGGCCCTGGTGCTCGAAGACCGTCATGTTGCGGCCGATCTCGCCGATACCGCCGAGCGCGACGACCCGCAGACCGTCGCGAGGAGCCTTCGGCGGCAGACCCAATCGCTCGGTGGGATCGACGATGCGGGCGTCCGGACGCTGGGGGTTCGCCGAGTTCTGCGCGACACGCCGCGGAACGCGGGCGGGCGGACCGGCGTTGCGGGTGGCGCGGCCCCGGCCGCGTGCGGGGCGGCTCATCACAGCACCCCCGCAGCCTGGAGATCCGCCGCGAGAGCGTCGATCTGCGCGGTCACCGGGGCGACCTGCGGCAGACGAGGCTCTCCGACGTCGATGCCGAGCAGCCGCAGGCCGGCCTTCGAGGCGCTCACGCCGCCCAGCCGAGCGACGGCGCGATAGATGGGCACCATCGACAGATTGATGCGGCGGGCGAGCTCGAGATCGCCGGCTTCGAAAGCGGTGTGCAGCTCGCGCAGGCGACCGGGCACGAGATGGCCGATGACGCTGACGAATCCGACGGCGCCGACGGACAGCCACGGCAGGTTCAGGGGGTCGTCGCCCGAGTAGAACTTCAGGTCGGTGGTACCGATCAGCTCGGCGCCCGCGTTCAGATCGCCCTTGGCGTCCTTCACCGCGACGATCCGCGGGTGCTCGGCGAGCAGACGCAGTGTGTCGGTCTCGATCGGCACGACGGATCGAGGTGGGATGTCGTAGAGCATGACCGGCAGATCGGTCGCGTCGGCCACCGCGACGAAGTGGGCGTAGAGGCCGGCCTGCGGGGGCCGCGAGTAGTACGGGGTCACCACGAGCAGGCCGTGCGCACCGGCTCGCGCGGCGTCGCGGGCGAGCTCGACGCTGTGGGCGGTGTCGTTGCTGCCGGCCCCGGCGATGATCTTGGCGCGGTCGCCGACGGATGCGAGCACGGCCCGCATCAGCTCCATCTTCTCGTTCTCGGTCGTCGTGGGCGATTCGCCGGTCGTACCGGCGAGAACCAGTGCGTCACAGCCACCGTCGACGAGGTAGTTCGCCAGACTCACGCCCGCATCCACGTCGAGCTTGCCATCGGCAGTGAACGGGGTCACCATCGCTGTGGCGACGGTGCCGAACGGAAGCTCGACAGCAGTTGCGGAATCACCGTTGGTCATGGTCAGAAGGCTACCGCGTGGCAGGGCCGCCTCGACACACGCCCGCCCCCCGAAGACGGATCACAGATCGGTGTAGCGGTCGATCAGAGGTCGGTCGCAAGCGTGGGAGCTGCGATCTCACTGCCGTCGGCCAGCTTCGTGATCGCGAAGTCCGAGAACGCGTTCGGTGCGGCATCCGCGAGCTGACGCACACATTCGACGGCGAGACGCCGGATCTCGACGTCGGCATGTTCGGTCGCGCGCATGGCGACGAAGTGACGCCACGATCGGTAGTTTCCGGTGACGACGATGCGGGTCTCCGTGGCGTTGGGGAGCACCGCCCGGGCGGCCTCCCGGACCTGCTTGGCGCGCAACGGACCGGCGGGAAGATGCGAGAGCTTCTCGTCGAGCGCCGCCAACAGCGCCACATACGCCTCGCGGCTGCGCTCCGCGGCCGCGAAGAACAACTCCTCGAGTTCGGCATCGCCCGCAATCGCGGGCGGAACCACCACGGGCACCTCACCGTCGGCGACGAAACGCTGCGACAGCTGCGAGAACGAGAAGTGCCGGTGCCGGATCAGCTCGTGCGTGCACGAACGGGAGATGCCGGTGATGTAGAAGGTCGCCGTCGCGTGTTCGAGAACGGACAGGTGCCCCACGGTGAGCAGGTGACGGAGATATCCGCCGTTCGTCGCGGTGCGGGGGTTGGGCTTGGACCAGCTCTGGTAGCAGGCGCGACCGGCGAACTCGACGAGCGCTTCGCCGCCCTCGGCGTCGGTGTCCCAGTCGACGTCGTCGGGGACGTGGAACTCCGTCGTGGCGATGAGCCGGACCTTCGGAACGGCGGGTTCGGGCGCCATCGTCTCCTCCTCGCCTCGGTCGTCGCGCATCCTCCGGACGCGCCGTCTCTTCCGTCCGCACACTAACGCGCCTCGACCTGCGACGATCGATGACATCACGATGACACCTTGCGTGACATCATCGGTGACGTCACACTGGCGTCATGGACATCGACAAGTACACGTCCGCCATCACGGACTCCGTGATCTCCGCAGCCGAACTCGGCGACGAGCAGACCCGACGCACCGCCGCAGCCCTCGCGACCGCCATCGCCGCACCCGTCCGCCTCGCGGTCCTGGCAGCACTGTCCGACATGGCCAACGAGATCAGCGACGAACTCGGCGACCGCACCGTCACGGTGCGCCTCGACGGCACCGATGCCGTCCTCGCCGTCCACAGCGAACCCGCTCCCCCGCACGAGGATCCGACGCCGTCTTTCGAGGAGATGACGGGCGACATCAGCCGGGTCACCCTGCGCCTCGTCGAACAGATCAAGACCAAGGCCGAGGAAGCGGCGCAGCAGAGCGGAGTGTCACTCAACTCCTGGATGGCGCAGGCGGTACAGGGCGCCCTACGGGAGCAGATGCGCTATCAGCGCCGCGCCGACGAATGGCGCCGTCAGGGTGGCTGGGCGAAGCCCACCCCGCCCGCACCCACCGAGCCGCAGCCGTCCGACCCGAGCGACACCGCGGGCCCGGACGACGCCGCCGGCCGCAACGACACTGCGGGCCCCGACGACACGAACCCGCGCAGCGACGCGTAAGGCACCTCACCGCACGATAGAGTGCCGACGCACACAATCGGGCGACGCGGAGGGCGCATGGCAGTCAGCAGCACCAGGAGTTTCGACATCGACGCAACCCCGGAGCAGGTGATGGCCGCGCTCGCCGCGGTCGAACGCCTGCCCGAGTGGTCGTCGACCCACAAGTCCGTCACCGTCGAGTCCACCCACCCCGACGGACGACCCCACCGCGTACGGATGACCGTCTCGATCGTCGGCATCACCGACGAGCAGGTCGTCGAGTACTCCTGGAACGGCGACGGGTCGATGTCGTGGACCCTGGTGGAGAGCAGCCAGCAGCGCCAGCAGGACGGCGCCTACACCCTCACCGCCAAGGGATCCGGCACGACGGCCGAGTTCTCACTGACCATCGATCCGAAGGTCCCCATCCCCGGATTCCTCGTGCGGCGCGCCGAGAAGATGGCCCTCGAAACCGCCGGAAAGGGCCTCAAGTCGTTCACGGAGAAGAACTTCCGCTGACGTCAGATGTCACCGGCCGCGGTCGCCGCGACGATGGCGCCGAGCTCGTAGCACTGCTCGCGTACCTTCGCGTCGACCGGTCCGGTGATCTCGAGATCGGCAGCAGCCTGCACGAGACCCAACCCGGTGGTCAAGCGCCGAACCGACGCCACAGCGCCGGCGGTGTCGTTGTTCCCGTGCACCCACAGACCGTAGGGACGGCCGGCCACGGCATCGAGACACGGGTAGTAGACCGTGTCGAAGAAGTGCTTGAGCGCACCCGACATGTAACCGAAATTGGCTGTCGTGCCGAACAGGAAGCCGTCGGCGGCCAGCACATCGGGCACCGTGGCGCCCAGCGCGGGGACCACCCGGACGGTGACACCCGTGATCTCCGGGTCCCGCGCTCCCTCCAGGACGGCTTCGAGGATCTCGCGAGTCGGCGGCGAGGGGGTGTGATGCACCACCAGCACTGTGCGGGATCCGTCCTCGCGCCCTGCCTCGCCCGCCCCTGCCCGGTCTTCCACAGCCTCGTCCGTCACATCAGCAGGCTGCTGCACCATCTCGAGGTTGTCAAAGCCGCTCGCCGGTTCAGGAACCGGCTTGGCCGTCCCGTTCGAGCTTCTCGAGCGCAACGGCTCGGCGCATCGTCTCCCGCGCACGACTGCGGTCGCCCGCATAGTCGTAGGCGCGTGCGAGCCGGTAGGAGTTGCGCCAGTTGTCGGGGTCGGCTTCCCATTCCTGCTTCACGGTCGCGAACAGTTCGTCGGCGGCGTCCCGCTCGATCCGGCCCGACGGCATGCGAGGCAGATCGTCGATGTCGAGTTCGAGGCCTTCGTCGTGGATCCGCCGCGCGAGGTGCTGATGCTGCAGCCCTGCGCGGAGGGTCGCGTAGACGATCCAGGCTCCCACGATCGGGAGAATGAGGATGCCGATCCCCAGACCGATCGCCGCGACCTCACCGGACCGGACCAGTTCCAGGCCGGTGGAGCCGAGCAGAACGAAGTAGAACCCCAGCGCCACCACGATGAACGCAATGGGGACGAGGACCTTGAGCGAGCCGGTTCTCACAGGTCGAGGAGGGGATCGATTCCGACGGTCAGACCCGGTCGCTTACCGATCTCCCGCACACCGAGCAGCACGCCGGGAGCGAAGGAGGAACGGTCGATCGAGTCGTGCCGAATGGTGAGGGTCTCGCCCTGGGTGCCGAGCAGCACCTCCTGGTGAGCGACGAGGCCGGCGAGACGCACGGAGTGCACGCGGACACCGTCGACGTCACCGCCGCGCGCACCGTCGAGTTCGGTGGTGGTGGCGTCCGGGCTCGGAGCCACACCGGCCTCGGCGCGGGCCTGCGCGATCAGACGGGCGGTGCGGTAGGCGGTGCCGGACGGGGCGTCGGCCTTGTTCGGATGGTGCAGCTCGATCACCTCGACGGAATCGAAGAACCGGGCGGCGGCCTGAGCGAAGCGCATCGACAGCACGGCACCGATCGCGAAGTTCGGCGCGATGAGCACGCCCACCTCGGGACGATCCGCGAGCCAGCTCCGCACCCGGTCGAGGCGCTCGTCGTCGAAGCCGGTGGTTCCGACAACGGCGTGGATGCCGTTCTCGACGAGGAAGTGCAGGTTGTCCATGACGACGTCGGGGTGGGTGAAGTCGACGACCACCTGGGTCTGCGAGTTCACGAAGGCGTCGAGGCTGTCGCCCTTGTCGACGGTGGCGACGAGCTCGAGATCGGACGCGGCGTCGACGGCGGCGCAGATCGCCTGGCCGACCTTGCCTGCAGCACCGAGTACACCCACCCGAACCTTTGTTGCATCCACTTGCGTCGTCACGCCCTTTCGTTGCCGTCTCCCCCGGAAATCCTACGCAACCACCCGTAGACGTCCCGAGCGGGTCGAACGCCACCTACTGCTGCGCGCAGAGCGCGTCGAGCCACAGAGCGACCGCCGAACGGATCTCGTCGACGCACGCCGTGGCCGAATCCGAGGATGTATGGGCACGAGCGCCGCGGGTGCGGTCGAACAGAACTCCTTCGAGCAGGGTCACCAGATCGCGCCCCGCGGTCTCGGGGTCCGGCGCACCGAGCTCCCGCACGAGAGCGGTGGCCGCGGAGATCGAGAACATGCAGGCCGCGAGCGCCTCGGCAGCCTCCGGTTCGAGGCGCGCGTCGGGCGCGAGCGCGTAGCGGGCCAGCACATCGGTGCGACGCACAGTGAGCAGGCGTTCGAGATAGCGCGCGATCAGGTCGGCAGGAGGGCTCGGGTCGCCGGTCGTGTCGTCGAACAGCGCGGCGAAATCCGCGCGCGACCGTTCGGCGAGGCGGGTGATCGCAGCCGAGACGAGCGCGTGGCGGGTGCGGAAGTAGTAGGAGGTCGATCCCTTCGGCAGGCCGAGGTGCACGTCGACGCCCGTGTGCGTCACCGCGTGGTTGCCACCGCGGGCGGCGAGTTCGAGGGCGGCATCGCTGATGGCCGTGCGCCGGGAGGGACGTTCGGGTGAAGTCGTCACTCTACGATGATAGAGTAACGGCCGTGAGGTTGCGCCGACGCAGAAGCCGTATGTCGCCGAACACCGCCTCGTCGAACCCCGTCCCCCGCACGGTCTTCGAGGACGCCTCGCGCAGCCGGGGGTTCGTGCTCGATCCCGCGCAACACGACGCTGTCGAACAGCTGTGTCATCCCGAGCGCCCGAACGTCTACCTGTGGGGCCCACCCGGACGCGGCAAGAGCTGGCTCGCCGACGTGTACTTCTCGGCCTATCCCGGACGGAACAAGCTGCGCGTCCACTTCCACGAGTTCTTCCGCGACCTGCACGTCGAGCTGCGACGGCACCGCTTCGATCTCGACGCCGCACTCGATCACCTGATCGGCCGCGCCGAACTCGTGTGCTTCGACGAATTCCACGTCCACGATCCGGCGGACGGCACGTTCGTCGCCCGGCTGTTCCCCGCACTGCTCGCTCGCCGCACGCGTCTCGTCCTGACCTCGAACTATCCTCCACGCGACCTGCTCCCCAACCCGCTCTTCCACGACGGCTTCGTCCCGACGATCGAGCTCGTCGAGCGGAGCGCGACCATCGTCGCTCTGGACGGTCCGCGCGACCACCGGCTCGGCTCCGACCATGCGAAGGGATTCGCATCGGGGATCTGGGCCGTCTCCCCGTCCGATCCGCAGCTACGACGGCTCGGTCTCGAGCGGCCGGCACCGGTTGAACATCGGGTTCTGCGCCCGGCGGGGCGTCCACTCCGCGCCCTACGGGCCGAGAAGGACTGTCTCTGGTTCGATTTCCGCGATCTCTGCGGGCATCCCACGGCTCCGGCCGACTATCTGGCGCTCGCGGCGGACCACTTGTTCTGGGTCGTCGACAAGATCCCGGATCTGACGACCGTGGGTCGCGAACCCGCGCAGCGGTTCGCCAATCTCGTGGATGTGCTCCACGACCGCGACGTGCGGGTCGTGTTCGTCTCGGAGGTCGCGGCGTCGGAACTCGCTGCCGCGGTGGGACCCGTCGCGCACGACATCGGACGCCTCCGGAGCCGACTGGCTCAGCTGAGGACGATTCAGGACACGAGCGCGCGCACCGACGCCGGAAGATCACGCGTGCGCCGGTAGGGGCCGGCGACGGCGACCGCGAACGGCCGGTGCAGCAGGTCGGCTGCCACGCTGCGCACCTCCTCGGTGGACACCGACGAGATGCGTTCGAGGGTCTCAGTGATGCCCCAGTGCTGCCCGTAGCTCAGTTCGCTGCGGCCGATCCGGTGCATGCGCGCCCCGGTGTCCTCGAGTCCGAGCACGAGACCGCCGCGCAGCGACCCCTTTGCGCGAGCGCATTCCGCGTCGGTGATGCCGTGTTCGGCCACGTCGGTGAGCACCTCACGGACCACCGCGGCGACCTCACCGAGATTGTCGGGCTGGCAGCCCGCGTACACGGAGAAGGCGCCGGTGTCGGCGAAGGTGTCGGTGCCGGAGTACACCGAGTAGGCCAGACCCCGCTTCTCGCGCACCTCCTGGAACAGGCGCGAACTCAGCCCACCGCCGACGGCTGCGTTGAGCACCGACAGCGCCCAGCGACGCCCGTCGTGCCGACCGAAGGACCGCACGCCGAGCGTCAGGTGCGCCTGCTCGTTGTCGCGCTCGACGATGCTCATCGTCGGCGCAGTGCGCAGTTCGAGCCGTCCGTCGCGGCAGGGCGCAGGGGTGGCCGCGTCGTCCAGGTGACCGGCGAAGGCGCGGCGGACCAGTTCGACTGTGTGCGCGTGGTCGACGTTGCCGGCGACCGCGACGACCATCCGCGGCGAGGTGTAGCGGCGCACATGGAACGAGTGCAGCTGGGTCCGGGTCATGGACTCGATCGACTCGACGGATCCGATGATCGGCCGGCCGATGGGGTGATCGCCGTACAGCGCGGTGAGCAGCGAGTCGCCGAGCAGATCCTCCGGATCGTCGTCGCGCATCGCGATCTCCTCGAGCACCACCTGACGCTCGACGTCGACGTCCGCGCTCAGGCACCGGCCGCGCAGGACGACGTCGGCGACGACGTCGACGGCGATCGGCAGGTCGTCGTCGAGGACGTGCGCGTAGAAGCAGGTGTGTTCCTTGCTGGTGAACGCGTTGAGCTCTCCCCCGATCCCGTCCATCGTCTCGGCGATGTCGAGAGCGGTACGCGTCGGGGTCGCCTTGAACAGCAGGTGCTCGAGGAAGTGGGCGGCGCCTGCGACCGACGGTTGTTCGTCGCGGGATCCGACACCGACCCACACGCCGACGGCCGCCGAGCGCACTCCCGGGACGTGCTCGGTGACGACCCGCACTCCCCCGGGAAGGACCGAGCGGCGGACGCCGGTGGCCGCGACGGGTGCGGGGGTCGAAGCGTCGTTCTTCACGTGGGAACTGGAAGCCATGGGGATCTTCGGTGGTCCTGACAAGGTCGGAGGGCGCGGAACATTTCACAGTACACCGGGACTGTCCCCCACCATCGGTCGCGCTCACCACCCCCGTCGTTGCGGTTGCGAACCCACGAGCCGGCCGGGACGTGCCTCCTCGCGGCTGCGGTAGACGATGTACGGCCGGAACAGGTATCCGACGGGGGCACTGAAGGCGTGGACTAGGCGGGTGAACGGCCATATCGCGAAGAGCACGAGGCCGATCAGCGCGTGCAGCTGGAAGCTGAACGGCGCCTCCACCATCAGGTCGCCGCGGGGTTGCAGGACCCAGATCGACCGGAACCACGGCGAGACGGTCTCCCGGTAGTTGTGTTCCTCGCCCACGACACCCGACCCCATCAGCGTGGTGGCGAGACCCGCCACGATCGCGGCGACGAGCACGACATACATGACCTTGTCGTTGAGAGTGGTGGCGCTGAAGACGGGACCGCGGGTGCGACGGCGATACACGAGCAGGGAGATGCCGACGAGCGTCGAGACACCCGCGATCGTGCCGAGCGTGATGGCCTGCACGTGATAGGCGTGCTGACTCAATCCCACGGCGTCGGTCCACGACTGCGGGATCACCAGGCCGATGACGTGGCCGACGATCACGACCAGGATCCCGAAGTGGAACATGGGGCTCGCGATGCGCAGCAACCGCGCCTCGTACAGCTGGGACGAACGGGTGGTCCATCCGAACTTGTCGTATCGGTACCGCCACCAGGTCCCCACCGCGACGATCGCGAGCGTCACGTACGGCACCACGTCCCAGAAGATCTCTCCTGCACTCATGATTCCGGAACTCCTCGCCGGGGCGGCACCGTCAGGGTGAAGGGCTGCAGACCGATCGACTCTCGGGGCGGTCCCGCCTGCGCGAGGCGCCGGGCCCGTTCCTCGTCCCGGTCGGTGACCGGCGGGAGCGTCGCGCACACGGCTGCGACGACCTGCGCGTACGGCGAGCCGGCCTCGTGCAGGGAGGTGTGCAGCACGTCGAGGGCCACCCGATACCGGGTGAGGAGTTCCTCGCCCGCGGCGGGATCCACGGTGGCCGCGAATTCGAGGACGACCGGCAGATGGTCGGGTGATTCGTGGGCGGGCGGCTCGACGCCCGCGGCGCGGTAGGCACTCGCGAAGGCGTGCATCTCGGCGCCGCGATTCCGGGTGTCGCCCGCGGTCCAGTAGGTCAGGTACATCGTCGAGCGTCGCCGCAGGTCGAAGGTCTCGACGTACCGCTGGGCCAGGACGAGCAGATCCGGTTCGTCCAGTGCGCGGATCGCCGTCCCCAGCATGTCCTGCTCGGGACCGGTGATGTGGTCGACGAGCTGCCCGGCGACGTCCAGCCGTCCGGCGTGTCCGGCGTCGGGATAGGCGAGCAGCAGCGACGCGGCCTGACGGACGAGGCGACGGTGCAGGGCGCGATCGACGCCGGCGCGCCGTGGACGCAGCAGTCTCATTGCTTCTCCCCCCTCGTGTCGTGACCGCCCGGGAACATGCCCGTCGGTACGCCCTTGCCGTCCCAGTTCAGGAGGTTCACCCGCGACGGGTTCGACGCGTTCGCCGCCATCCCATCACTGGTCTGCCGCTGTGCGAGGGCGTGGAAGGTCTCGACCGCCACCGGGACCGGGACGCCGCTGGCCTCCCCGAACGGACCCGACTCGTACATGCCGGGGCCACCTTCGTAGGACAGCGCGCAGTCCGTCGCCGACTCCTCGAGCCGATGCCCTTCGGCCGCGTAGGCGGTCGGGATGACGTACCGCTCGTCGTACTTGGCGAGCGCGAGGAGCCGGTACATCTCGTAGATCCGTTCCTCGGTCATGCCGACGGCCTCGGGGATCTCGGGGCGGGTCTCGCGGCCGAGATTGATGTCGCGCATGTAGGAGCGCATCGCGGCGAGTCGTCGCAACACCGCCTCGACCGTCGCGGTGTCCCCGGCGGTGAACAGTTCCGCGAGGTACGCGATGGGGATGCGCAGGGCGTCGAGGGCGCCGAACAGGTTGCCGATGTCCTCGCCGTCGTGTCCCTCCCGGCTGACGGCGTCGACGACCGGTGACAGCGGTGGCACGTACCAGACCATCGGCATCGTCCGGTATTCCGGATGCAGCGGCAACGCGACCCGGTACGTGCTGATTAGGTCGTAGACCGGGGACCGTTGCGCGGCCTCGATCCACTCGTCGGAGATGCCCTCGGCGCGGGCGCCGGCGATCACCTCGGGGTCACGGGGGTCGAGCAGCAGGCCGCGTTGCGCCTCGTACAGGTCGGTGTCGTTCTCCACCGATGCCGCCTCCAGGACCCGATCGACGTCGTAGAGGACCAGACCGATGTACCGGAGCCTGCCCACGCATGTCTCCGAACACACGGTCGGCAGCCCCACCTCGACCCGCGGGTAGCAGAAGGTGCACTTCTCGGCCTTCCCGGTCTTGTGGTTGAAGTACACCTTCTTGTACGGGCATCCGGACACGCACATCCGCCAGCCGCGGCACCGGTCCTGGTCGACGAGGACGATGCCGTCCTCCGACCGCTTGTACATCGCGCCGGACGGACACGACGCCACACACGACGGGTTGAGGCAGTGCTCGCAGATCCGCGGCAGGTAGAACATGAAGGTCTGCTCGAACTCGAGCTTGATCCGGTCGCCGACCTTCTTCAGGATCGGGTCGTCGGGCACGATCGCCGGTGAGCCACCGAGGTTGTCGTCCCAGTTCGCCGACCATTCCACCTTCATCGGTTCACCGGAGATGAGGCTGCGCGGCGAGGCCACCGGGACGTGGTCGCCGAGCGGGGCGTTCGTCAGGTTGTCGTAGTCGTAGGTCCACGGTTCGTAGTAGTCGTGGATCGACGGCATCTTCGGGTTCGAGAAGATGCGGGCGAGTTTCGCGAGGCGTCCACCGTCGCGGAGACGCAGCCGTCCCTTGGTATCCCGGACCCAGCCACCGCGCCAGCGTTCCTGGTCCTCGTAGGTGCGCGGATAGCCCTGGCCCGGGCGGGTTTCGACGTTGTTGAACCACACGTACTCGGTGCCCGACCGGTTGGTCCACGCCTGTTTGCAGGTCACCGAGCAGGTGTGGCATCCAATGCACTTGTCGAGGTTCATCACCATCGCGAGTTGTGCCATGACCTTCACGATCGCCTCGCTTCCTGCTCACGCATCAGTAGACGACCTCCTGGGATCGGCGACGCACGATCGTCACCTCGTCGCGCTGGTTGCCCGTCGGGCCGAGATAGTTGAACGCGTAGGCCGTCTGCGCGTATCCACCGGCCAGGTGGCTCGGCTTGATGAGGATGCGGGTCAGCGAATTGTGGATGCCGCCGCGGCGTCCGGTGGTCTCGCTGCGCGGGACGTCGATGACGCGGTCCTGGGCGTGGTAGACGAACACCACCCCTTCGGGCATCCGGTGCGAGACGATCGCCCGGCACACCACGACACCGTTGCGGTTGACGGCCTCGACCCAGTCGTTGTCGCTCACCGAGATCTTTGCGGCGTCGGCCGGCGACATCCACATCGTCGGCCCGCCCCGGGACAGCGACAGCATGAACAGGTTGTCCTGATATTCCGAGTGGATCGACCACTTCGAGTGCGGGGTCAGGTATCTCACCGTCAGACCGACACCGTCGCCGGAGCCGACCGCCTGCTCGCCGAACAACCGCGACATGTCGAGTGGGGGCCGGTAGACCGGGAGCTGCTCCCCGAGCTCTTCGAGCCAGTCGTGGTCGACGTAGAAGTGCATCCGGCCCGTCAACGTGTGGAACGGTTTCAGCTCCTCGATGTTCATCGTGAACGGCGCGTACCGGCGACCTCCCGTTTCGCTCCCCGACCATTCCGGGCTCGTGATGACCGGTACGGGACGGGCCTGGGTGTCGGCGTAGGTGATCCGCCGTTCCTCGCTGCCCTCCGCGAGGTGCACGAGTCGCCGTCCGGTGCGTTTCTCCAGTTCACGGAAACCCTCGACGGCGAGCCTGCCGTTGGACGTGCCCGACAGCGCGAGGATCGTGTCGGCCATGCGTTCGGCGGTGGTGATCGCCGGACGTCCCTGTCCGGCACCGGAATCCATCACGCCGAATCTCTGTGCCAGTTCGGCGACCTCACGGTCCGGCCGGGTCACGACGCCCTTGGTGTTCAACCCGAGGGACTCGACGAGCGGACCGAGCGTCGCCCACTTCTCCGCGATCGCACCGTAGTCCCGTTCGACGACGGTGAGCGGACCCATCGTCCTCCCCGGAACCGGCACCTCGCCGGTCGAGCGCCAGTCCCGCTCGGTGCCGGACGGATACGCCATCGCTGCGGGCGTGTCGTGCTGCAGTGTCCCCATCACGATGTCGGTGCGGGTTCCCAGGTGGGTCCGGGCGAGGGTGCTGAAGGTCTGCGCGATGGCGCCGAAAGCGTCGTAGTCCGAACGGGTTTCCCAGGGCGGATCGACCGCTGCGGTGAAGGCGTGGATGTAGGGGTGCATGTCGGTGCTCGACAGGTCGCCCTTCTCGTACCAGGTCGCGGCGGGCAGGACGATGTCGGAGAACAATGTTGTCGAGGTCATGCGGAAGTCGATCGACATGAGCAGGTCGAGTTTTCCTTCGGGCAGGTCGTCGGGCCACGCCACCTCACCGGGCCGCAGGCCGGGGGCGGTCGGCTCGGCCTGCACGTTGGAATCGGTGCCGAGCAGGTGCCGCAGGAAATACTCGTTGCCCTTGCTGGACGAGCCGAGCAGGTTCGACCGCCACACGCTGAGCACGCGCGGCCAGTTCCGCGGGTCGTCGGGGTCGGTCACCGACAGTTTCAGTTCACCCGAGGCGAGTTGCTGCGCGACGTGCTGCGGGATCTCCCGTCCCGCCGCCCGTGCCTGTTCGGCAATCTCGTGGGTGTTGCGGTCGAACTGGGGATAGAAGGGTGTCCAGCCCATGGCGACCGCGGACGCCATGACGTCCATCGTGTGCTTGTCGCGGAAACGACCTCGTCCCAGCGGACTGGCCAGCGCGTCGGCACGGTAACCGTCGTAGCGCCACTGGTCGGTGTGCACGTACCAGTAGGAAGTGCCGGCCATCTGGCGAGGTGGGCGAGACCAGTCCGTCCCCATCGCCATGGCCGCCCATCCCGTGACGGGACGGCACTTCTCCTGGCCGACGTAGTGCGCCCACCCGCCTCCGTTGCGTCCCATGCAGCCGGTGAGCATGAGCAGCGCAAGTACGGCGCGATAGGTCGCGTCGCCGTGGAACCACTGGCAGATGCCGGCCCCCATGATGATCATCGAACGCCCGCCCGACTCCTCGGCGTTGCGGGCGAACTCCGTCGCGATCCGGATCGCCTGGGCCGCGGGCACTCCGGTGAGGGCCTCCTGCCAGGCCGGGGTGTACGGCGAGCCCGGGTCGTCGTACCCGCTCGGCCACTGCCCGGGCAAGTCGAGCTCCGGACGGTTCACCCCGTACTGCGCGAGCATCAGGTCGAAGACGGTGCACACGAGGTGGTCCCCGATCCGACGGACCGGCACGCCCCGTTCGATGCTTTCACCGTGCCCGTCGACGGTGTCGAAGCTCGGCAGGTACACCGCCGCGGTCTCGCCCGCTCCCCCGCCGCCGGGTGCGACCGTCAATGTCGGGACGAGGTCGCCGAGTTCGAGATTCCACTTTCCGATGCCGTCGTCGCCGTAGCGGAAGCCGAGGGAGCCCGGGGGTACGACGACGGTGTCGGTCGCACCGTCGACGAAGACCGGTTTGAAGGCCGCGTTCTCGACGCTGTGCCCGAGATCGGCGGCGGTGAGGTTCTTGCCCGGCACGAGCCTTCCGTCGCGTTCCTCGACCCGCACGAGGAAGGGCAGGTCGGTGTACCGGCGCACGTAGTCGACGAAGAACGGCACGCGCTGCCGCACATAGAACTCGGTGAGGAGCACGTGGCCCATCGCCATCGCCAGGGCACCGTCGGTACCGGCCGCGCACGCCATCCACTCGTCGGCGAACTTGGTGTTGTCGGCGTAGTCCGGACTCACCGAGACGACCTTGGTGCCGCGGTAGCGGACCTCCGTCATCCAGTGCGCGTCCGGGGTGCGGGTGACGGGCACGTTCGAACCCCACATCATCAGGTAGGAGGCGTCCCACCAGTCCCCGGACTCGGGTACGTCGGTCTGATCGCCGAAGACCTGCGGCGACGCCACCGGTAGGTCGGCGTACCAGTCGTAGAACGACGTCATCACGCCGCCGAGCAGTTCGACGAACCGGGATCCGGCGGCGAAGGAGACCATCGACATGGCGGGGATCGGCGAGAAGCCGGCCACCCGGTCGGGTCCGTACTCCTTGATGGTGTGGACGTGCGCGGCGGCGATCATCTCGGTGGCCTCGGCCCACGTGACGCGCACCAGTCCGCCCTTGCCGCGGGCACGCTGGTAGCGGCGGCGCCGTTCGGGATCGTTCTGGACGTCGGCCCAGGCGAGCACCGGATCGCCGAGTCGCTGCCGCGCCTCCCGGTACATCTCGACGAGCAGCCCGCGCGCGTACGGATAGCGCACGCGCGTCGGCGAGTAGGTGTACCAGGAGAAGGCCGCGCCGCGCGGGCATCCGCGCGGTTCGTACTCAGGACGGTCGGGACCGACTGTCGGATAGTCGGTTTCCTGGGTCTCCCAGGTGATGATGCCGTCCTTGACGTAGATCTTCCACGAGCACGAGCCGGTGCAGTTCACCCCGTGGGTCGAGCGGACGACCTTGTCGTGGCTCCAGCGGTCCCGGTAGAAGATGTCGCCCTCGCGGCCACCGCGCCGCGTGACCGTGCGTGTGTCGTCGGACTGCTCGCCGGAGGTGAAGAACCGTCCGCTGCGCACGAGCAGTTCCTCGATCCGGTTCCCGACTCCGGCGGTGTCCGTCACGGCTTCTCCTCACGTACGTCGCGGGTTCCGGATCGTGCGACAGGGGGCGGTTCATGGGCGTGCAGCCGAAATGCGGTGTAGAACAGGCACACCAGTGCCGTCGCCGCGAGCAGGAGCAGACCGACGGTGTAGTCGTTGCCTTCGGCGTCGTAGGTCGCGCCCATCACCAGTGGCGGGAAGTAGCCGCCGAGCCCACCGGCAGCGGCGACGATGCCGGTGACACTGCCCACTGTGTGCGCCGGGGCGCGGCGCGCCACCCACGCGAACACACCGCCGGTGCCGATGCCGAGGAAGATCGCCATTGTGATGAACGTCAGCGCCGACCACAGGTCGGGCGGGGGCTGGAAGGTCGCGATCACCGCCATCACGGCGGTGCCGGTGAACGAGGCCAGGACCACGTATTTCGGCGGCACCCGGTCCGACAGCGCTCCGCCCACGGGCCGGGCGAGGACGGCGGCGAGCGCGAAACCCGCCGTGCGCGTACCGGCGTCGACGGCGGAGAAGCCGTAGATCGTCTTGATGTAGGTGGGCAGATAGTTGCTGAACGCCACGAATCCGCCGAACACGACCGCGTACAGGAACGACATCTCCCAGGTCACACCGAGTTTCGCTGCGGCTGTCAGTTTGGGCAGCACCGGGTCGGTGTTGGGACGGAAATCGGGAGCATTGCGCATCACCAGGATGCACACCACGGCGGTCACGGCGAGGGCGGCCGCCACGACGATGTGGGTGGGCACCAGCCCGAACCAGTTCACGAAACGCGGGGTGAAGAAGGCCGACAGGGCCGTGCCCACCATGCCCGCCCCGAACACGCCGGTCGCGAAGCCGCGGCGGGCGGGTTCGTACCAGTTGTTGGCGAACGGGATCCCGACCGCGAAGATCGTGCCGGCGATGCCGAGGAAGAACCCGCAGACCAGGAGCAGCGGATAGGAGCCGGCCTCGGCGGCGAATCCGACCGCGACGACGGGAACGATCGACGACAGCGAGACGGCGATGAACATCGCCCGTCCGCCGTACCGGTCCGTCATCGCCCCGACCGCGATGCGGCCGAGGGAGCCCACGAGGATCGGCGTGGCCACCAGCATCGACGCTTCCGTGCTGCTGAGCGACATGTCGGTGGCGTAGGTCGTCGACAGCGGCCCGATCATGTTCCAGGCCCAGAAGTTGATGGCGGACACCCAGGTTGCCAGAGCCAGATTCGCTCCGCGCAACCTCCCGAGATCCGCCTGCATGCCCGTTCTCACATACTCAGGGAACCATTCCCGGGCGCGGTCCGGACCCGGTTCGGCGGAACCTCACCCGGATGACATCCGGCCGTTGCACCCTGGTAACCATGGTCTGCCGGAAACGCCGCACCCGTGGTGCCCGACCGGATGTCGGGCGCCACGGGTGCGGGGTTCACGCGCCCACCGGGAACCGGCAGGCGGGTGGGGTGATCAGGACTCGGCGTTCTCGCCGGTCGCAGCGGCCTCGGCCGACTCGTCCTCGACGGGGACGAGGCTGATCTTGCCGCGGTTGTCGATGTCGGCGATCTCGACGCGGATCTTCGAACCGACGTTCACGACGTCCTCGACCTTGGCGATGCGCTTGCCGTTGCCGAGCTTGCTGATGTGCACCAGGCCGTCGCGGCCGGGGAGCAGGGAGACGAACGCTCCGAACGCCGTGGTCTTGACCACGGTGCCGAGGAAGCGCTCGCCGACCTTCGGCAGCTGCGGGTTGGCGATGGCGTTGATCTTGTCGATCGCGGCCTGCGCGGACGGGCCGTCCGCTGCACCGACGTAGACGGTGCCGTCATCTTCGATGGAGATGTTGGCGCCGGTCTCCTCGGTGATCGAGTTGATCATCTTGCCCTTGGGGCCGATGACCTCACCGATCTTGTCCACCGGGACCTTGATGGTGGTGATTCGCGGAGCGAATTCGCTCATCTCGTCGGGCGTGTCGATGGCCTCGGCCATGACCTCGAGGATCGTGGCGCGGGCATCGTGGGCCTGCGAGAGCGCACCGGCGAGGACCTGCGACGGGATACCGTCGAGTTTGGTGTCGAGCTGCAGGGCGGTCACGAAGTCCTTCGTGCCGGCGACCTTGAAGTCCATGTCGCCGAACGCATCCTCCGCACCGAGGATGTCGGTGAGGGCGACGTAGCGGGTCTCGCGGGTGCCGTCCTCGAGCTCGACCTCGTCGGAGACCAGGCCCATGGCGATACCGGCGACCGGGGCCTTGAGCGGCACACCGGCGTTGAGCATCGACAGCGTCGAGGCGCAGACCGAACCCATGGACGTCGAGCCGTTCGAGCCGAGGGCCTCGGAGACCTGACGGATGGCGTAGGGGAACTCCTCCTGGCTCGGCAGAACCGGGATGAGCGCGCGCTCTGCGAGGGCACCGTGGCCGATCTCGCGACGCTTCGGCGAGCCGACACGACCGGTCTCACCGGTGGAGTACGGCGGAAAGTTGTAGTGGTGCATGTAGCGCTTGCTGGTCTCGGGACCGAGCGAGTCGACCTGCTGCGCCATCTTCACCATGTCGAGCGTGGTGACACCCATGATCTGGGTCTCGCCGCGCTCGAACAGCGCCGAACCGTGGGCGCGGGGAACGACCGCGACCTCGGCGGAGAGGGCACGGATGTCGGTGACACCGCGGCCGTCGATGCGGAACTGGTCGCGCAGGATGCGCTGGCGCACGAGCTTCTTGGTCAATGAGCGGAAGGCAGCGCCGATCTCCTTCTCGCGACCCTCGAAGTTCGGAGCGACCTGCTCGAGCACCTCGACCTTGATCTCGTCGGTGCGGTCGTCGCGCTCCTGCTTGCCGGCGATGGTGAGCGCCTCGGCGAGCTTCTCCGACGCGGCGGACTCGACCGCGGTGTAGACGTCGTCCTGGTAGGGCGGGAACAGCGGGAACTCACCGGTGGGCTTCGCGGAGGCGGCGGCGAGCTGCTGCTGCGCGATGCACAGGCGGGCGATGAACGGCTTCGCCGCCTCGAGGCCCTCGGCCACGACGGACTCGGTGGGCGCCTGGGCGCCACCGTCGACGAGCGCGATGACGTTCTCGGTCGCCTCGGCCTCGACCATCATGATCGCGACGTCCGCGGTGTCGGGGTTGTCTCCCCCACCGACGATGCGACCGGCGACGACCATGTCGAAGACGGCGTTCTCGAGCTGCTCGACGGTCGGGAACGCGACCCACTGGCCCGACTTGTTGTCGTCGGAGACGATGAGCGCGACACGCACGCCACCGACCGGGCCGGAGAACGGCAGGCCGGCGAGCTGGGTGGAGGCCGACGCGGCGTTGATCGCGACGACGTCGTAGAGGTCGTTCGGGTTCAGGCTCAGAACCGTGACGACGACCTGGATCTCGTTGCGCAGACCGTCGACGAAGGACGGGCGCAGCGGCCGGTCGATCAGACGGCAGGTCAGGATCGCGTCGGTGGAGGGGCGTCCCTCACGACGGAAGAACGAGCCGGGGATGCGACCCGCAGCGTACATGCGCTCCTCGACGTCCACCGTCAACGGGAAGAAGTCGAACTGGTCCTTGGGCTGCTTCGAGGCGCTGGTGGCCGAGAGCAGCATGGTCTCGTCGTCGAGATAGGCGACGACCGAACCGGCGGCCTGGCGTGCGAGGCGGCCGGTCTCGAAACGGATGGTGCGGGTGCCGTAGGCACCGTTGTCGAGCGTTGCGGTGGTCTCGTAGACCCCTTCGTCGATCTCGACTGCGGTAGTGCTTGTCATCTGTATGTCTTCTCTTCCCTCTTCGTCTTCGCCGTACCCGCGCGGGCGCCGCGACCCCCGTGGCCACGGCTGCGCACCGACTCACGGAGGCGGTCGTCGATCGAAACCCTCCGGCGGATTCGGGATACGACACCCGACGGGACCGGAAGGTCACTACCGAGGACCGACACCGTCGGTGCATACGGATCATCACCATTGGAGGCGATGGAAGTCGCCGGCCGAACCGGCACAAACACCGACAGCCAACGAGGCCCAGTGTAGTGGGTACCCCGTCGGCTGCCGGAAAAGATCAGCGAATGCAGATCAGGTCGTGTCCTGTCCGCGTCAGCGACGCAGACCCAGACGCTGGATGAGCGAGCGGTAACGCTCGACGTCGACCTTCTCGACGTACTTCAGCAGGCGGCGACGACGACCGACCAGCAGCAGCAGGCCGCGGCGGGAGTGGTGGTCGTGCTTGTGCTGCTTGAGGTGCTCGGTGAGGTCCACGATGCGCTTGGTGAGCAGTGCCACCTGCGCCTCGGGGGAGCCGGTGTCGGTCTCGTGGAGGCCGTACTCGCCGAGGATCTGCTTCTTCTGTTCGGTGGTCAGAGCCACTGGGTCACTCCTGTACAACTGACGTCCGCGTGACGGTAGACGGACCGGAGTCCGCCCGGTACGGCCACCGCGAACCGCAGCGCGCACCGACGGTCCAGCCTATCAGAGCCGACTTCTGCCGCCGAACCACGATCGGGTTCAGCGCCGGCCGGCACCCGCGCGGCCCACCGCGGCCGACACCTCGGCGAAAACCTGGTCGAGCAACTCGACGTACCGGTCGATGTCGCGGTCGGGACGGAGGTCGTCCCGTGCCGGGGCCAGGACGGTGACCGCCGAGCGCCACGGGTACCGCCGCGTACTCCGAGGGCAGATCCTCCCCGCGCTCGCGGTAGTAGCGCTCGATCGCGAGCGACACCGTCGTCGACGGCGAGGTCGGCCTTCACCCAGTAGGGATAGTCCAGTGAGCCCGGCGCGTCGGCGATCCGACGTGCCAGAGCACTGACCAGGTGCATGCGGGAGGCGAAGAACGACAGAATCGACTCGCGGTCCGGGGTGCGCCCCCCGGTCCTCGGAGAAGACGGCGGACAAGACCTTTTTCGTACCGAACTCGCAGTTGCGTTCGTTCGGACGACACCGGACGGTCGACGGACACCCACGTCACTCGAGAGTCGGTGTCACTCGGAAGTCGGTGTCACTCGAAGTCGGTGTCACTGGGGAGTCTTCGTGAGAACCTCTCGCGCCCGTTCGGCGTCGCGGTGCATCGCGGAGATCAACGCTTCCACGGAATCGAACTTCTCCATGCCCCGCAGCCGCTCGACGAAGTCGACCGCCACGTGCTGGCCGTAGAGATCGGCCTTCTCGTCGAGGACGAACGCCTCCACCGTGCGCTTGCGTCCGGAGAAGGTCGGATTGGTGCCCACCGACACGGCTGCGAGGTAGCGCTGACCAGCCGTGAGTCCCTCGACGGGAGAACCGGAGTCGAGCACCGTGAACCAGGCCGCGTACACGCCGTCGGCGGGGATCGCCGCGTAGATCGGCGGTGCGACGTTGGCGGTCGGGAATCCGAGTCCGCGACCGCGACCGTCGCCGTGCACGACCACGCCTTCGACCCGGTGCGGGCGACCGAGTGCGTCCGCGGCCGCAACCACGTCCCCGGCGTCGACGCACGAACGAATGTAGGTCGACGAGAACGTCACGGCGTGCTCGGCGACCAGCGTGAGCCCCTGCACCGCGAACCCGAAACGCTCACCGATCGAGCGCAGCATGTCGACGGTGCCGGCCGCCTTCTTTCCGAAGGTGAAGTTCTCCCCCACGACCACCTCGGCCACGTGCAGTCGCTCGACGAGGATCTCGTGGGCGTACCGCTCCGGCGAGAGCTTCATGAATTCCGGGGTGAACGGCATGACGCAGAAAACGTCGATACCGAGTTCCTCGGCGAGCTCGGCGCGTCGCGCGAGGGTGGTCAGCTGCGCCGGGTGGCTGCCCGGGCGGACCACTTCCATGGGGTGGGGATCGAAGGTCATGAGCACGGCGGCCACACCGCGTGCCCGCGCGGCCTCGACGGCACGCGCTATGAGCTGCTGATGGCCGCGGTGTACGCCGTCGAACACGCCGATCGTGAGTACACACCGACCCCAGTCCGCAGGAATTTCGTCCAGACCTCGCCATCTCTGCACATCGGCAGCCTACGGCCCGTGAGCGGGTCGGGCACGCCCGGATGGCTCCCGGAGCGCCCCACATGACGGTGACGGCTCGGCGAATGCATAATTTCGGTGTGCCGAACTTTTCGTCGAGAACCCACAGAACACGGTCCGTATCCTCCCGTGCCGGTCGCATGATCGCCGCCTTCGCGGCCACGGCCTGCGCTGCCGCCCTCGCGGCATGTTCGACCACCGGTTCCGCCGACGATCGGCCCCTGGTCCTGACCACCTTCACCGTCCTCGCCGACATGGCGCGCAACGTCGGCGGCGACCACGTGCGGGTCGAGTCCATCACCAAGCCCGGCGCCGAGGTCCACGGCTACGAGCCCACGCCGGGCGACCTGCGGTTCGCGACCGAGGCCGACCTCGTCCTCGACAACGGACTCGGTCTCGAGCGGTGGTTCGAACAGTTCGTCGCCGATGTCGACGCCGAGCACGTGGTCGTGAGCGAGGGTGTGGACCCACTGCCGATCGGTGAGGGCGCGACGACGGGGCCCTACAACCCCCACGCCTGGATGTCCCCGCTCGCCGCCCGCGTCTACGTCGACAACATCGCCGCGGCACTGGCCGACCTCGCTCCCGAGCACGCGGACGACTTCGCGGCCCGCGCCGAGGCGTACAAGGCCGAACTCGACGGTCTCCACACCGAACTCGTCACCGCCCTCGACAGCGTGCCCGCCGACCGGCGCGCACTCGTCACCTGTGAGGGCGCGTTCAGCTATCTCGCGCGCGACGCCGGGCTGCAGGAGGCCTATCTGTGGCCGGTGAACTCCGACCAGCAGGGCACCCCGCAGCAGATCGCCCGGACCGTCGATTTCGTGCGCACCAACGAGGTTCCGGCGGTGTTCTGCGAATCGACCGTCTCGGACAAGGCGCAACGGCAGGTCGCGGCCGATACCGGAACGGAATTCGGCGGAATCCTCTACGTCGATTCGCTCTCCGAGGCGGACGGTCCCGTCCCCACCTACCTCGATCTGCTCCGACACGACATCGACGTCATCACGACGGGACTGAGGCCATGACTTCGACACTCGACACACCGGCACTGTTCGTCGACGACGTGACGGTGCGCTACGACACCGTCCTGGCCCTGCAGAACGTCACCCTGAAACTCGCACCCGGCCGCGTCTGCGGACTCGTGGGAACCAACGGCTCGGGTAAGTCGACGCTGTTCAAGACGATCATGGGTCTCGTGCGACCCACCTCAGGTCGCGTCACCATCGGCGGGACGACCACCGCCGTGGCGCGTCGCCGCACGCAGGTCGCCTACGTGCCGCAGTCCGAGGCCGTCGACTGGAACTTCCCGATCGGCGTGCGCGACGTCGTCATGACGGGCCGCTACGGCCACCAGGGCTTCCTGCGCCGCCCGCGCCCCGCCGACCACGAGGCCGTCGACGCCGCGCTCGAACGCGTGGGCATGACCGCGTTGTCCGGCCGGCAGATCGGACAGCTTTCGGGCGGCCAGCGCAAGCGTGTCTTCGTGGCACGGGCGATCGCGCAGGGCTCGCCGCTGCTGCTGCTCGACGAGCCGTTCGCGGGGGTCGACACCACCACCGAGCACGCGCTGACCGGCGTCATCCGCGAACTGGCGGCGAGCGGCCACGCGATCCTCGTCGCCACCCACGATCTTGCAGGTCTGGCGCAACTGTGCGACGAGGCGGTACTGCTGCAGCGGCGCGTGCTCGTGCACGGCTCCCCCGAGGAGGTCCTCCTCCCGGAGAACCTCGCCCGCGCCTTCGGCGCTCCCCCACCTGCGAACGGTGGACGAGCCGAGGACGTCGCACGGGAGACATACGCACAGGAGGCCGGACGATGATCGACGTGCTGATCGAACCCCTGCAGTACGGCTTCATGCAGCGCGCGCTGCTCGTCGCGGTCGCCGCGACGATCGTGTGCGCGCTGCTCAGCTGCTGGCTCGTGCTCATCGGCTGGTCGCTGATGGGCGACGCGGTCTCGCACGCCGTGCTGCCCGGTGTCGTCCTCGCCTATCTGGTGGGGGTGCCGTTCGCGCTCGGAGCCCTCGTCTTCGCCGGCATCGCCGTCGCGTTGATCTGGCTCGTCCGCGGCACGAGCCGCGTCAAGGAGGACGCCACCATCGGCATCGTCTTCACGACACTGTTCGCCCTGGGCGTGGTGCTGATCTCGAAGAACCCGAGCCAGATCGACCTGCACCACGTGCTGTTCGGAAACCTGCTCGGGCTCGCGACGGACGACGTCTGGCAGGTGTCGATCCTGGCGGCCGTCGTGCTGGCCGTCCTCGTCGCGAAGCGCCGCGATCTGACGCTGTTCGCCTTCGACCGCGTCCAGGCGCACACCCTCGGCCTGTCCCCCGCCGCGCTGTCGGCGTTGCTGTTGTCGCTGCTCGCGGTGACGATCGTCAGCGCGCTGCAGGCGGTCGGCGTGATCCTCGTCGTCGCGATGCTCATCATCCCCGGCGCGACCGCCTATCTGCTCACCGACCGGATGGCCCGGATGCTGGTGATCGCACCGGTACTCGCAGTGATCGCCTCGGTGGTCGGTGTGTACACGAGCTACTACACCGACGCCGCGACCGGCGGCGTGGTGGTGCTCGCCCAGGCCGTGGTCTTCACCCTCGCGTACCTGTTCGCTCCGCGTCAGGGTGTCGTCACCCGGCTCGTGATGCGTCGCCGCGCGCCGGAGGGCGAAAGGACCAGCGAGCCGACGGAGAGCGTGATTCCCGGGTGACGGTTACCTAAGCTGGACGCGTGCCTGAGAGTAACGAGACCACCGCGACCGAGCTGCTGTCCTCGGTCGCACAGGACTATCTCAAGATCATGTGGACGGTCCAGGAGTGGTCCGGGGAGAAGATCTCCACCAAGCTGCTCGCCGAGAAGCTGGGCGTGTCGGCGTCCACGGTGTCCGAAGCGGTACGCCGCCTCGCGGACCAGGGACTCGTCGACCACGAGCGCTACGGCGCGATCTCCCTCACCGACGAGGGCCGGCAGGCCGCCGTGGCGATGGTCCGGCGCCACCGCCTCATCGAGACCTTCCTGGTCCGCGAGCTCGGCTACGGGTGGGACGAAGTGCACGACGAGGCCGAGATCCTCGAGCACGCCGTCTCCGAACGGATGGTCGCAGCGATCGACACCAAACTCGGTCATCCCGAACGCGACCCGCACGGCGACCCGATCCCGGCGCCCGACGGCACGATCCCGTCACCACCCGCCCGCGCCCTGAGCGAGTTCAACGACGGCGACCACGGCCGCGTGGCCCGCATCTCCGACTCCGATCCCGCGATGCTGCGCTACTTCGACGAGGTCGGGATCGCCCTCGACACCGACATCACCGTGCTCGAACGTCGCGACTTCGCCGGAACCATCTCGGTCCGGTTGGGCCGGACCGAGGGCCGCACGATCGATCTCGGTCACCCGGCGGCGGAAGCGATCTGGCTCGTCTGAGCCGGCTACGATCCGGCCCGTCCGAGCCCGCTCACATGTTGGAGGGGCGCACCACGAACACCGCCGCAGCCCGCTTGCCCTTCTCCTGCAGCAGCGCCGCGGCCCGACCCTGCGCATCCACGGCGCCGTAGACGCCGTGGATCCCGACGGGCTCGAGCCAGCGGCCGTTCGCGAGCAGCCCCACCTCCTCGTCGCTGATGGTGCGGCACTCGAAGGCCGTGCGCACGGCCGCGTCGATGTCGAGGCTCGGCGTCGGGTCGTCGGCGAGCTGTTCGAGCGTGCGGGCATGTTCGAGGCCGAACGGGCCGACCTTCGTGCGACGCAGCGCCGTGAGATGACCGCCCACTCCGAGGGCCGCGCCGAGATCGCGTGCGAGCGCCCGAATGTAGGTGCCGGACGAGCAGTCCACGTCGACGTCGACGTCCACGAAGCCGCTCCCGGGCACATCGCGGCGGGCGAGGACGTCGAACCGCGAGACCGTGACCGGCCGGGCCTTCAACTCGACCGCCTCCCCCTCGCGCATGCGGGCGTAGGCGCGCTTGCCGTCGATCTTGATGGCGCTGACGCTGGCGGGCACCTGCTGGATGTCGCCTGTCAGCGCGGCCACGCCCTCGCCGATCTGCTCGTCGGTCACGTGCGTCGCATCGGTGGTCGCGACGGTCTCGCCTCCCGCGTCGTCCGTGACGGTGCTCTGCCCGAGACGGATCGTCGCGGTGTACGACTTGGTCGTCAGTGCGAGCAGCCCGAGCAGCTTGGTGGCGCGCTCGACGCCGAGGACGAGCACGCCCGTCGCCATGGGGTCGAGAGTGCCCGCGTGCCCGACCTTGCGGGTGCCGAGCAGTCGGCGGCAGCGCGCCACCACGTCGTGGCTCGTCATGCCGGCGGGCTTGTCGACGACGAGCAGGCCTGCGCGGGCGAGTGCCGGATGTTCCTGCGGGGGTGCGGCGTCGTTCATCAGCGCACCGTGATCGCGGTGAGGACGAGACCGTCGGCGATGAGCCACCGTCCGTCGAAGCCCGTCAGCGGCTGCCCGTCGAGGGTGTCGCCGGGGACGAGCAGTCGCGAGTGGAAGGTGCCGGTGACCACGTCCGAGGTGGTGTCGCGCTCGAAGGTGATGTGGGCGTCCTCGAAGCCCAGCCACCTCTTCGTCAGCGGGAACCACGCCTTGTAGGTGGCCTCCTTGGCGCAGAACAGCAGACGGTCCCAGTGCAGGTCGTCGCCGGCCGAGGCGAGCCACTCGCGTTCGGGTTCGAGGCTCACCGCGGGCAGCACCCCGTCGGGGAGCACGTCGTGCGGTTCGGCGTCGATGCCGAGCGATCGGATCTGCAGCGAATAGCCCAGCACGGCACCGCGATAGCCGTCGCAGTGGGTGAGGCTGCCGACGACGCCGCGCGGCCAGACGGGATCGCCCATCTCTCCGCGCAGTACCGGCGCGGGGTCGACGCCGAGGGTGCGCATGGCCTGGCGGGCGCAATGACGGGCACCGGCGAACTCGCGGCGCCGCTTCTCCACGGCCCGCGCCACGAGCGGCTCCTCCTGGGGATGCGGCCGCAGTCCCGGTGGGTCCTCGAACAACTCGGCTGCAGCGATGCCGTCCGGCACGATGCGCCCGATCAGCGCGCCGCGCGTGTCCGTCTTCTGCCCGGTGTCCGGTTCGGTCACCGCAACTCCTTCTCTCGTTGAGCCCGCATCTTCTCGGCCTCGGCTTCCATCTCGGGGGTCACGGTGAAATGACCGCCCCACTTGTTCAGGCTGCCCGGCGGATACTCCGGGACGGGGAGGATCTGCCGCAGGGGCTGCTCCGGCATGCCGCGTCGCTGCCATTCGCGCGGGTAGCCGACCGAGACCTCCTCGAAGCGCACCCCGTCGTAGTAGGTGGTCCGCGGGATATGCAGGTGGCCGTACACGCTGCACAGCGCCCGGTAGCGCAGGTGCCAGTCGGCCGTCTCGGTGGTACCGCACCACAGGGCGAACTCGGGGTAGAACAGCATCCGCGTGGGTTCGCGCACCAGCGGGAAGTGGTTGATCAGCACGGTGGGCAGGGCGGGGTCGAGCGCGTCGAGACGGGCGCGGGTCTGATCCACGCGTACCCGGCACCAGGTGTCGCGCGTGATGTACGGATCCGGCTTCAGCAGGAACTCGTCGGTCGCGACGACGTTGCGTTCGCGCGCCAGCGCGAGCCCGTCCGCCTTCGTCGTGGTGCCCTCCGGCAGGAACGAGTAGTCGTAGAGCAGGAACATCGGCACGAGCACCACCGGCCCGTCCTCGCCCTCCCAGATCGGATACGGATCCTCAGGGGTGAGCACGTCGAGTTCGCGGCACATCGTGACGAGATAGTCGTAGCGCGCGACCCCGAAAATCTGCACCGGGTCCTTGGCGGTCGTCCACAGTTCGTGGTTGCCGGGCACCCAGATCACCTTCGCGAACCGGCTGCGGAGCAGCGACAGCGCCCACCGGATGTCGTCGGTCTTCTCCGACACGTCGCCCGCGACGATCAACCAGTCGTCGGGCGACTCCGGATACAGGTCCTCGGTGACCGGCCGGTTGCCCCGATGGCCCACATGGATGTCGCTGATCGCCCACAGCTTCGCTGCCACGCACTAACCTCCCGACTCGTCCTGGATGCGCACCTGCCGGTCCGCGCCCGTCACCGCCCATCGTCCCGAGAGCGTGCGCCACACGACGGCGATCATCCGGAACACGATGAACACCGTAAGCCCCGTCCAGATACCCGCCAGACCCCAGTCGTACGCGAGCGACAACCAGATCAACGGCAGGAAGCCGAACAGCGCCGAGGCCAGCGTCGCGGTGCGCAGGAAGGCGGCGTCCCCCGCACCGAGGAGAACACCGTCGAGTGCGAAGACGATTCCCGCGAGCGGCATGATCGCGACGAAGAACCACCACGCGACGCCGATCTGGTCGAGCACCTCGGTATCGGTGGTGAACAGATCAGGAATCACATCCTTCCCCGCCACGAAGACCACCGCGAGGACGACGGCGAAGACCACCGACCACGCCGACAACCGCCACGCCAGGCGAGTCGCGCCCCGGCGGTCGGCCGCACCGAGCGCGGCGCCGACGAGGGCCTGCGCGGCGATCGCCAGCGAGTCCAGGGTGAGGGTCACGAAGGTCCACAGTTGCAGCACGACCTGATGACCGGCCACCGCGGCCGCACCGAAGCGCGACGCCACCGCCGCCGCGGACAGGAAGCAGGCCTGGAATGCGAGGCTGCGCGCGATCAGGTCACGTCCGAGCCGCAACTGTGCCCCGATCACGGCGGGTCGCGGTCGCAGCGGAACCCCGGACCGCAGCAGCGCCACGACGAACAGGACGGCCGTCACGGACTGCCCGATCACGTTGGCGATGGCCGAACCGACGAGTTCCCACCGGGGAGCGCCCAGCAGTCCGTGGACCAGTACCGGGCACAGCACCGCCGACAGGGCGAGGCCGGCGATGACGAATCGCAGCGGCCGCATCGTGTCCTGGACGCCGCGCATCCAACCGTTCCCGGCCAGGCCGACGAGGATCGGGGGAGCCCCGAACAGCGCGACGCGCAGCCACGAGACGGCGGCGTCGGCGATCTCGGCATCGCCGGCGAGCAGCCGCGCGACGGGGCCGGCCAGCGCCTGGCCGACGAGCAGGATCGCAAGTCCGACGATCATCGCGAGCCAGGTCGCCTGCACGCCCTCGCCGACAGCGTCGTCGTGCCGGTCCGCACCGTGGAAACGCGCCGCGCGCGCGGTGGTGCCGTACGACAGGAAGGTGAGCTGGGTGCTCACCTGCGCGAGGATCAACCCGCCGATCGCGAGACCGGCCAGGGGCAGCGCCCCCAGCCGGCCGACGACGGCGATGTCGAACAGCAGGTAGAGCGGTTCGGCCGCGAGCACCCCGAGGGCGGGAAGGACGAGCCCGAGGATCCGCCGTCCGGTGACGTCGGAAGCGTGTGAGCCGCCGGGCGTCTCAGAGGCGCGTGAGCCGCCGGGCGTCTCAGAGGCGCGTGAGCCGCCGGGCGTCTCAGAGGCGCGTGAGCCGCCGGGCGTCTCAGAGGCGCGTGAGCCGCCGGGCGTCTCGGAGGCGCGTGAGCCGCCGGGCGTCTCGGAGGCGGGCGACCCGCCGGACGCAGTCAACCGAGCACGCCGCGCAGGGCGGCGACGATCCGATCGGTGTCGCCGTGGGCGGTGTACCCCGCCGCCAGGCGGTGTCCTCCGCCGCCGAGTGCGGTGGCGACGGCGGACACGTCCACCGAGGTCTTCGCGCGCAGCGAGACGGTCCACTCCTCGGGAGCGACCTCCTTGAACACCGCGGCGACCTCGGCCTCGGCGGTGGTGCGCACGATGTCGATGACGCTCTCGACCTCCTCCGGACCGAGATGCGCGGAGTCGGCGCGCCGGACGAAGGCGTAGACCAGTCCCCTGCCCTGAGCAGCGTCGCGTTCGAGTCTGGCGGTGGCCAGCACCGACGACAGCATCGGCAACCACCCGAAGGGATGGGTGTCGAGCAGGGCCCGCGTGATCGACGTGCCGTCGATACCGGTGGCGAGCAGGCGCTCGGCAAGTCCGTGGGCCTGCGGGCGACCCCAGCGGAACGATCCGGTGTCGGTCACCAGTCCCGCGTACAGGCAGTGCGCGAGTGCGGCGTCGATCTCGACACCCCACACGTCGAAGAGGTCGGCGAGCACCATCGCGGTGGCCTCGGACTCCGGGTCGACGAGGTTGTGGGTGCCGAACCGCGTGTTGGACAGGTGGTGGTCGATCACCAGGACGTTCGGGGCGGTCTTCAGACGGTCGCGCAGGACACCGAGACGGCCCGCGGTACCGCAGTCGACGGTCACCACGAGATCGGCCTCACGGCGTACCTCCGCGACCGGCGTGACCAGGTGTGCGCCCGGCAGCGACCGCATCGAGTCCGGCATGTTCGCGGGCGAACCGAACGCGACCTGCACGGTGACACCGCGTCGCTCGAGCGCCAGCCCGAGGGCCAGCCCGCTGCCGAGAGTGTCGGCGTCGGGGTTGATGTGGCACAGCACCGTCACGGTGGCCGCCGCGTCGAGCAGTGCGGCGGCACCGTGCAGATCGACGGATCCTGCCGGGCCGGACGGGACGCCGGCATCGTCCCGGTGCGACGGGACCACCGGAGGAGTCGGGTCGGGCACCGGTGCGTTATTCGTCGTCGTCACCGGCGTCGCGCTCACGGGATTCCTTGTAGGGATCGGCATCGCCGGCCGGAACGGCGCCCTCACGGGCGCGTGCGACCTCGTCGTCGGCCGCGCGAGCGCGCGCGAGGAGTTCCTCCATGTGCCGTGCCGTGTCGGGCACGGTGTCGGTGACGAACGTCAGCGTCGGGGTGAACCGCACACCGGTGCCGGCGCCGACCTTCGAGCGGAGCACGCCCTTGGCCTTCTCGAGGCCGGCAGCAGCGGCCTCGTGATCGGGTTCGGTGTTCAGATCCGCGCCCCGGACCGTGTAGTAGACGGTGGCGTCGTGCAGATCCGCGGTGACCTTCGCGTCGGTGATCGTCACGAACTCGAGGCGCGGATCCTTGATCTCGAGGTCGATGGCGGTGGCCACGATGGTGGCAATGCGCTTCGCGAGTCGGCGAGCCCGTGCTGGATCGGCCATGTCGTTCGTTCCCTTCTGTAGCCGCCGGCAGGCGGCCTGTCGTGCGGCCGGGATCAGTCCTCGGGCCCGTACAGCCTGCGTCTGACCGACAGCAGGTCGAGTTCGGGCCGCTGGGCGACCAGCCGCTCACACTTGTCCAGTATCTCTCCGACGTGCGCGAGGTCGGGGGCGACGACCGCCACACCCACCTGCGCCCGGCGGTACAGATCGTGTTCCCCGGTTTCGGCGGCGGACACCCCGAGCCGGCGCAGTTCTGCGACCACCGGACGGATCGCCGATCTCTTCTGCTTGAGCGAATGCACGTCGCCGAGCAGCAGGTCGAGTTCGAGCGCTCCCAGATACATTCGCTTCTCTCCTCGAGGACACTCCGGTCGGCCGTCCGGTCGGCTCCGTGCCGGCCGGGTCGGGCGTCCCGACACACCCGTGGCGGCGAACGACGAATCGTTCACCGCCACGGGTGCGGGTGGATCAGTCGCGCGGCTTCTCGCGCAACTCGTACGCCTCGATCACGTCGCCGACCTTGATGTCGGAGTAGGTGATCGTCAAACCGCACTCGAAGCCCTCGCGGACCTCGGTGACGTCGTCCTTCTCGCGGCGCAGCGACGAGATGGTGACCGTCTCGGCCACGACGTTGCTGTCGCGGATGAGGCGGGCCTTCGCGTTGCGCTTGACGATGCCGGACTGCACGAGGCAACCCGCGATGTTGCCGACCTTCGACGACTTGAAGATCGCGCGGATCTCGGCGCGGCCGAGCTCGACCTCCTCGTAGATCGGCTTGAGCATGCCCTTGAGGGCCTTCTCCACCTCGTCGATCGCCTGGTAGATGACCGAGTAGTAGCGGATGTCGACACCCTCGCGGTTCGCGAGCTCGGTGGCCTTGCCCTCGGCGCGGACGTTGAAGCCGATGATCACGGCGTTCGACGCGGCAGCGAGGTTGACGTTGGTCTCGGTGACGCCACCGACACCGCGGTCGATGACCCGCAGGCGCACCTCGTCGTCGATCTCGATACCCATGAGCGCCTCTTCGAGGGCCTCGACGGTACCCGAGTTGTCGCCCTTGAGGATGAGGTTGAGCTCGTTGTGCTCCTTGAGAGCGGCATCGAGATCCTCGAGGCTGATGCGCTTACGGCTACGTGCTGCGAGCGCGTTGCGCTTGCGGGCATTACGCCGGTCGGCGATCTGACGCGCGATGCGGTCCTCTTCGACGACGACGAGGTTGTCCCCGGCGCCGGGCACCGACGTGAAGCCGACGACCTGGACCGGACGCGAAGGCAGTGCCTCGAGCACGTCCTCGCCGTGCTCGTCGACCATGCGGCGCACGCGGCCGTAGGCGTCGCCGGCGACGATCGAGTCGCCGACCCGCAGAGTGCCGCGCTGGATGAGCACCGTGGCCACCGGACCGCGACCGCGGTCGAGGTGCGCCTCGATGGCGACGCCCTGCGCCTCCATGTCCGGGTTGGCCCGCAGATCGAGCGCTGCGTCGGCGGTGAGCAGCACCGCTTCGAGCAGCTGGTCGATGTTGAGGTTCTGCTTCGCGGAGATGTCGACGAACATGGTGTCGCCGCCGTACTCCTCCGCCACCAGCCCGTACTCGGTGAGCTGCTGACGGATCTTCTGAGGGTTCGCACCCTCCTTGTCGATCTTGTTCACCGCGACCACGATCGGGACATCGGCGGCCTGTGCGTGGTTGATCGCCTCCACCGTCTGCGGCATGACGCCGTCGTCGGCTGCGACCACGAGGATCGCGATGTCCGTCGCCTTCGCGCCGCGGGCACGCATCGCGGTGAACGCCTCGTGACCCGGGGTGTCGATGAAGGTGATCAGGCGATCTTCACCGTTGAGGTGCGTCATCACCTGGTAGGCACCGATGTGCTGGGTGATGCCACCGGCCTCACCCTCGCCGACGTTCTCCTTCCGGATCGTGTCGAGCAGGCGGGTCTTGCCGTGGTCGACGTGACCCATGACGGTGACCACCGGCGGACGCTGCTGGAGGTCTTCCTCGCCGCCCTCGTCCTCGCCGTACTGGATGTCGAACGACTCGAGCAGCTCGCGGTCCTCATCCTCGGGCGAGACGACCTGCACGACGTAGTTCATCTCCGAGCCGAGCAGCTCGAGGATGTCGTCGTTCACCGACTGAGTGGCCGTGACCATCTCACCGAGGTTGAACAGCGCCTGCACCAGGGCCGACGGGTTCGCGTCGATCTTCTCGGCGAAGTCGGACAGCGATGCGCCGCGAGCGAGACGGATGGTCTCGCCGTTGCCACGCGGCAACCGCACGCCGCCGACCGACGGCGCCTGCATCGAATCGTATTCCTGCCGCTTCTGCCGCTTCGACTTACGACCACGACGCGGAGCGCCACCGGGACGACCGAACGCGCCGGCTGCACCGCCGCGACCGCGTCCACCGCCACCGCCACCGGGGCGACCGCGGAAACCACCGGGAGCACCTGCACCTGCAGGTGCGCCGCCACCGGCGCCGCCACCGCGGTAGCCGCCGCCACCGCCACCGGGACGTCCACCGGGAGCTCCGCCCGGACGACCCGGACGACCGGATGCGGCCGGACGCGCAGCACGCTGCGGCATCGCACCCGGGTTGGGACGCGGGGGCATCGAACCCGGGGACGGACGGGGACCGCCCTGTCCGGGCGCGGGGCGGGGACCGCCCTGTCCGGGAGCCGGACGCGGACCGGCCTGGCCGGGTCCGGGACGCGGGCCACCGGGGCCTGCTGCGGGACGTCCCTGTCCGGGCGTGGGGCGGGGGCCGCCCTGTCCGGGGGTAGGACGCGGTCCGCCCGGGCCGGGGCGCGGGGCACCCGGACGCGGAGCGGGACGCTCGGCCGGAGCCGAGGAGTACGGGTTGTTACCGACGCGCGGGGTCTTCGGACCCGGACGCGGACCGGCCGGCTTGGGGCCGGGCTTGGCCGCGGGAGCCTGCGGCGTCGCGCTGGGAGCCTGAGCAGCCGGGGACTGCGGTGCCGCCTGGGCAGCGGGGGCCTGCGGCGCGGGAGCCGCGGGCTCCTCCGGTGCCGGAGCGGGCTTGGGAGCAGCCGGCTTCGGTGCGCCGGGCTTCGGACGCGCGGTCTCGGCCGCGGGGGCCGGGCTCGCAGGGGTGGGCCGGGGACCCGGCCGGGGGGCACCGGGCTTCGGTGCGGGGTTGGGTGCAGCCTTCGCGGCTGCATCGCCTTCGGTCTTACCGAACGATTCGCGCAGTCGACGCGCGACCGGCGGTTCGACGGTCGACGACGCGGACTTGACGAACTCGCCCTGTTCCTTCAGGCGTGCGAGTAGTTCCTTGCTGGTGACACCGAGTTCTTTCGCCAACTCGTGCACGCGGGCCTTGCCTGCCACTGCTCTCCTCACTGATGAGGTCGAGCGGCCGACTGCCCGCACGACCTCGGGTTATCTCCGATGGACGTTCATCGCTGGTGCTTCACGGTGTGCTCATGAGTGTTCGTGCCTGTTCTTCTCAGAGTGCGATGTCACTGTTGGTGTTCCTCGTCGTCGTTCCCACGATCGTCGTACCCGGCCGAGGCCGACTCGATGCGTCCGTGATCACTGTGCCGTGGACCCGACCAGCTGATCCAGCGCTGTGGTGTCCGGATACCCGGTCACGCGCAGTGCCCTGCCGAATGCTCGACGCCGAACCGCCAGGCTCAGACATTCCGGGTTGGGATGCAACCAAGCACCTCGCCCGGGAAGCCTGCGTCGGGGATCGGGAATCACGGCGAAACCTGACGGTTCCTTCTCGCGCGCCACCACCCGGAGCAGTTCGGCAGCCAGCGTTCGCTGCCGACATCCGACACAGGTCCGCACCGTAGTGGCGCGTTCCCCGCCGGTCGAGGACAGGTCATGCTGAACCATCGACCACTGTACCGCTGATTTGCCCGGAATCCCGCATCCCACTCCTACGCGCCTGTCGAGCCGCCGCGCGAATCGTCGTTCCCGGCCGGTGCCGCGTCGCTGCGGATGTCGATCCGCCAGCCGGTCAGCCGGGCCGCGAGCCGGGCGTTCTGCCCTTCCTTGCCGATCGCGAGGGACAACTGGAAGTCGGGAACGACCACCCGGGCGGCGCGCGCGTCGGGGTCGACGACCGTGACCGACACCACCTTCGACGGCGACAGTGCGTTGCCCACGAACTTCGCGGGATCCTCGTCGTAGTCGATGATGTCGATCTTCTCCTCGCCGAGTTCGCGCATCACGTTGCGCACCCGCTGCCCCATCGGGCCGATACACGCACCCTTGGCGTTGAGGCCGGGGACGGTCGAGTGCACGGCGATCTTCGAGCGGTGCCCGGCCTCGCGGGCGACGGCGACGATCTCCACCGACTCGTCGGCGATCTCCGGGACCTCGAGGGCGAACAACTTGCGCACCAGATTGGGATGTGTCCGCGACAGGGTGATCTGCGGGCCGCGCTGTCCGCGGGAGACGCCCACGACGTAGCACTTGATGCGGTCGCCGTGCTCGTAGGACTCCCCCGGCACCTGCTCGGCCGGCGGGATCAGTCCCTCGGCGTTGTTCGTCTCGCCGCCGATCTTCACGACGACCATGCCGCGGGCGTTGGCACGCGAGTCGCGCTGCACGACGCCGCTGACGATCTCACCCTCGTGGGTCGCGAACTCACCGAAGCGCTGTTCGTGCTCGGCGTCGCGGATGCGCTGCATGATGACCTGACGCGCGGTGGTCGCCGCGATCCGGCCGAAGTCCTCGGGAGTGTCGTCCCACTCGGCGATCAGGTTGCCGTCGGCGTCGCGCTCCTCGGCGAGGACCTGGATGGCGCCGGTCTTCGTGTCGACCACGACCCGCGCGTGCGGCTGGTGTCCGTCGACGTGCCTGTACGCCGTGAGCAGGGCCGTCTCGAGCGTCGCGATCAGCTCGTCGAACGGGATGTTCTTCTCCGCCTCGAGCATGCGCAGGGCGGCGATCTCGATATTCACTTGTCCACCTTCGTTTCGTTCGTCTCGTCGTGGTCGTCGCTGCCCGTGTCGTCCTCGGGCCCTTCGGCCAGCTCCCCGGCCGCGACCCGGCCGTCCGGAACCCCGCCCGCGAGCTCGAGTTCCCTCGGTGGCGGCGGGGAGAACTCCACCTCCACCACCGCTCTGCGCACCGCCGAGAGCGGGACCGAACGCACGACCGGCCCGGACCGATCGGGCAGGACGAGCCTGATCTCGTCGCCGACGAGCTCGCCGATGCGTGCGACGAGGGTCTCGTCGGCCAGTTCCACCTTCGTCTTGCGACCCTGAGCGCGCCGCCAGTGGCGGGGCTCGGTCAGGGGCCGGCCGATCCCGGGGCTGGTGACCTCCAGGACGTAGGGCGACTCGCCGAAGTCCGAGACTCCGTCGAAGGCCTCGGAGACGATCCTGCTCAGGCGGGCCGCCTCGTCGAGACCGAGACCTGCGTCGCTGTCGACGAGGAGGCGCACCGTACTGTGCTTTCCGGCGGCCGTGACCACCACGTCCTCGAGGTCGTATCCCTCTCTGGCGAGCAGATCGGAGACGAGCTCGACGATCCTCTCCGGGGGCGGCACAGGCATGGCGGGCGGGCTCCTCGTTCAGTTGTGGTCGCAGCGGACAGCGGGCCGGAACGGATGCGTACCGGCAGACATCAAGCCTAACCCGCGTCTCCTGCTGCTGTGACCAGGGCGGCGTCCTTCGTCGGACGACGCGACTGGCAGGATGGTCCGGTGCCGATGCCACTCGACCGTCCCACCGTCTCTCGACGAACCCTCCTGCGATGGTCGTCGGTCGCCGTCGGTGGATTCGGAATCACGACGATCACCGCGTGCGGCGCCTCCGACGAGGATGTCGCCGAACCGGATCCGCTGGCGGGTCAGGCGACCCGCGCCCGCACCGACGCAGCGATCGCGACCGCGCTGGTCGCGCGGGCGCCGGAGCTGTCCGCGCCGCTCACCACGATCGCGGCCGAGCGGACCTCCCACGCCGACGCGCTCGAGGCCGAGATCGCCCGGATGGAGGGCGCCACCACGAGTTTCACTCCCCCGTCGACCACCGTGACCACTCCCACCGGTGAGCTGCCGACCGTCGAGGCGCTCCGTGAGCGGTTGAACCGGTCGCAGCGCGAAGCCGCCGACCTCGCACGCACGCTCTCGGGTTACCGCGCGGGTCTGCTCGCCTCGATCAGCGCGTCCTGCGCCGTGCAGACGGCGGTGATGTTGCCGTGAGCTCACCCGAACTCGGTTCCGAACAGCAGGCCCTCGTCGACGCCCTCGAGGCCGAACACGCGGCGGTCTTCGGATACGGCGTGGTCGCGGCCTTCGCGGATCCCGCCCGCGCGAACGCCGTGGCGGAGGACACCGCAGCGCACCGCGCACGCCGTGATGCAACGATCGAGGCGTTGCGCGCCGCGAGCGTCGAGCCGCCGGTCGCGGCACCCGGTTACACCGTGCCGTTCCCGGTGATCGACGCCGCGTCCGCCGCGCAGCTCGCCGAACAGATAGAGAGCGACACCGCGGTCGCGTGGCGGTCCGTCGTCGAACGGGCACGCAGCGAGGCCACCCGGGCCACGGCCGTGGACGCACTCACCGAGGCGGCCCTGCGGGCGGCGCGGTGGCGGCAGAGCCGCGGAGTCGTGCCGTCGGTGGCCTTCCCCGGTAAACCCTGATCCGGTCGGCCTCGATCCGGTCGACTCCGAAGCACGGGTCACCCGGTCACGACCGCCAGCGCGAAGCCGTCCCAGCCCTTCGATCCGACGGTCTGCAACGCCGTCGCGTCGAGGCGCGGTTCGCGGGCGAGCAGTTCGAGCACGTCCCGCGACGCGCGGACCCGTTCGTCGTCGCTGCCCTGATCGACGATGGCCCCTGCCCGCACCACGTTGTCGACGACGATGACGGTGCCGGGTCGCGACAGCCCGAGCGCCGCGCGCACGTAGTTGCTGTTGTTCTCCTTGTCGGCGTCGATGAACACCAGGTCGAAGGGATCCTCGTCGACCAGGCCCGGCAGCGAGTCCAGGGCGGGGCCGACCCGGATGTCCACACGGTCACCGACGCCGGCGCGGTCGAGATTGGCGCGGGCCACCTCGGCGTGCTTGCGCTCGTATTCGAGGGTGACCACCCGGCCGGACTCCCCGACGGCCCGGGCAAGCCAGATGGTCGAGTATCCGCCGAGGGTGCCGATCTCCAGGACCCGGCGGGCACCCCGGATCCGTGCGAGCAGGTGCAGGAACTTGCCCTGCGGCGCGGACACGTCGATGGGCGGCAGTTCCGCTGCGGCGTTCGCCTCGAGCGCTGAGCTCAGCGCAGGATCGTCGCCGATCAGCACGTCGGTGAGGTAGTTGTCGGTCGCACTCCAGTTGTCGGCCATGTACCTCATTGTGGTTCGGCGCGCAGCGCACCACGGCGACTTCTGCCACATACGCCGGTGCCCCCGCGACGGCAGGTCGCAGGGACACCGGGTTCCGCCTGTATCGGCGAATAAGAGCGTCAGCGGTTGACGATGCGCTGGACGACCTCACCGATCGGCAGTTCGTCGGCCTCGCCGGAGAAACGGTCGCGGACCTCGACCTTGCCGTCGGCGAAGCCGCGGCCGACCACGACGACGAGCGGCATGCCGAGCAGCTCCGAGTCCTTGAACTTCACGCCGGGCGACGCCTTGCGGTCGTCGAGGAGCACCTCGAGGCCGGCGTTCGAGAGTTCCTCGGCGAGGTTCTCGGCGCCTTCGCGGGCCTGCTCGTCCTTGTTGGCGATGACCAGGTGCACATCGAACGGTGCGATCTCCGACGGCCAGCGCAGGCCCTTCTCGTCGTGCTGCTGTTCGGCGACCACCGCGACGAGGCGTGACACGCCGACGCCGTAGGAGCCCATCGTGGGGCGGACGGGCTTGCCGTTCTCGCCGAGGACGTCCACCGCGAAGGCATCGGTGTACTTGCGGCCTAGCTGGAAGACGTGGCCGATCTCGATGCCGCGGGCGGAGAGGAGCGGGCCGGCTCCGTCGGGCGACGGATCGCCGTCGCGCACCTCGGCGGCCTCGATCGTGCCGTCCGGGGTGAAGTCGCGACCTGCGACCAGCCCGAAGACGTGCTTGCCCTGCTCGTCGGCGCCGGTGATCCAGCTGGTGCCGTCGACCACGCGGGGGTCGACGAGGTAGCGGACACCGTTGGCGAGCAGCGCCTTCGGGCCGATGTAGCCCTTGACGAGGAAGGGATTGGCCTCGAAGTCGGCGTCGGTGAGCAACTCGACCTCGGCGGGTTCGAGCGAGGCCTCGAGGCGCTTGTCGTCGACCTCGCGGTCGCCGGGGATGCCGATGCCGAGCAGCTCCCACTCGCCACCGGGCTGCCGGACCTTGACCATGACGTTCTTGAGCGTCTCGGCCGCGGTGACCTCCCGGCCGAGGACCTCCGACGCCGCGGCGACGAGCGAGGCGATCGTCGGGGTGCCGGGGGTATCGTGCACGACCGCCTCGGGCTGTCCGTCGATCGGCAGCGGTTCCGGCGCGAGCGTCTTCACCGCTTCGACGTTCGCCGCGTAGCCGGATTGGAGGCACCGCACGTAGGTGTCCTCACCCGCAGGCGAGTCGGCCAGGAACTCCTCGGAGGCGCTGCCACCCATCGCACCGGAGGTGGCCGAGACGATCACGTACTTCACGCCGAGACGCGCGAAGATGCGCTCGTAGGCGTCGCGGTGCGCCTTGTACGAGTCGGCCAGGCCCTCGTCGGTGAGGTCGAAGCTGTAGGAGTCCTTCATGACGAACTCGCGACCGCGGAGGATGCCGGCGCGGGGGCGCTCCTCGTCGCGGTACTTCGTCTGGATCTGGTAGAGCGTGACCGGGAAGTCCTTGTAGGAGTTGTACTCGCCCTTGACGGTGAGCGCGAAGAGCTCCTCGTGGGTGGGTCCGAGGAGGTAGTCGCCGCCCTTGCGGTCCTTCAGCCGGAACAGGCTGTCGCCGTATTCCGTCCACCGGTTGGTGGCCTCGTAGGGTTCGCGCGGCAGCAGCGCGGGCAGAGCGATCTCCTGCGCTCCGATGGAGTTCATCTCCTCGCGCACCACCCGCTCGATCTGCCGCAGCACCCGCAGCCCCAGAGGCAGCCACGAGTACACACCTGGCGCGATTCGTCGCACGTATCCGGCTCGGACCAGCAGCTTGTGGCTCGCGACCTCGGCGTCGGCCGGGTCGTCTCGGAGGGTGCGGAGGAACAGGTGCGACATGCGGGTGATCACGACCGTGCAGCCTACCGTGGCCATCTTCCGCGACGTCGGTACGGTTACCGGTTGTGCTGGTGCTTCTCCCCCCTTCCGAAACCAAGTCCGACGGCGGCGACGGCGGACCGCTCGATCTCGCCGACCTGTCGATGCCGCAGTTGACGGAGACGCGGGAGATGCTCGTGCAGGCCCTCGTCGACCTCTCCGCCGACCCCGAGGAGTCGAGCCGCGCACTCGGGCTGGGTACGAAGGGCGCCGACGAGATCGAACGCAACGCGAAGTTGTGGGTCTCCCCCACCCGCCCGGCGCTGGAGCGGTACACCGGCGTGCTGTACGACGCGCTCGACGCGGGAGCCTTCACGAAGGCGCAGCGCGACAAGGCCTATCGACGCCTGGGCATCGGGTCGGCGCTGTTCGGCGCGGTCCGGGCTGCGGATCCGATCCCCGCCTACCGCCTCTCCGGAGGGTCGAAACTGCCCGGCTTCGGCACCGTGAAGTCCGTGTGGCGGAACGAGCTCACCGACGCGCTGGTGGCCGAGGCCGGCGGCGACCTCGTGGTCGATCTCCGCTCCGGGGTCTACCAGCAGCTCGGTCCCGTGCCAGGTGCGGTGACCGCAACCGTGCTCACCGAGCAGCCCGACGGCACCCGCAAGGTCGTCAGCCACTTCAACAAGCACCACAAGGGCCTGCTGGCCCGCGCGCTGGTCCTCACCCGCGCGGAGCCGAGCGATATCGGAGCGCTCGCCCGCGTCGCGACGAAGGCGGGACTGAGGGTCGAGGTGGAGTCGCCGACCGAGCTGGTCGTGCTCACCTGACCTCGAGTCCCATCGCCGCGACGATCCGGCGAGCCGTGTGCAGGACGGCGCCGAGTCGCGCGGTCAGGACCAGGTCGTCCGATTCGGTGGCGAACCGTTCGAGTTCGGTGAGATTGCTGCGGCACGTCCCGTCGGGGTCGACCTCCCGGCCCGCCCCCACGGCATCGACCATCTCGGCGAGGGCGTCGAGCATCGCTGCGATCCCCGTCCGCAGGCGGCGACAGTCGGCTTCGGCGACGTCGTCGCCGAGTACGGGGTCCAGAGCGTGCGCGAGTTCCTCGACAGCGCTGGACACCGACGAGAGGTCGTCGAGGGTCCGGTCCCAGCGACGTGCCCATTCCCCGGCCCGTGCAGCGGCGGGGCGTGGGTTCATCCGGGCACTCTCGTGCGCCCACCGTGATTCCTCGAAGGCGCGTTGCACGAGGCTGTCGATGCCCCGCGCGCGCTGCACCCAGTCCCGCACCCCCGACGATCCCTCACGGCATCCGGACGCCATGTCCCGCAGCAGGTCGCGCAGCTCACCGGTGAGTTCGCGGGCCTCCTTGCCCGCCGAGTACACCGGCGGGAAGACCAGCGCCGTCACGGCCACGCCGATCGCCGCGCCGATCGCCGTCTCCGCGAGTCGTTCACCGAGCAGGATCGGGCTGTCCGAGGCGCCCGTCGCGATCACCAGCAGCGCGGTGATCGCCACCCAGATGCCACTGGCCCCGAACCGTCGCCAGCGACCCGCGAAGTAGCCGATCGCCACGGCGATGCCGATCGCAGCGGTCGTCGACTCAACGAGCCGCGTCACCACGACCGCGACCAGCAGACCCGCAACCACCGCCCCGACCTGCACCACCGCCTGCTGGAGCGAGCGCACGAGCGTCGCCTCGACGAGGAAGACCGCGACGTAGGGCGCGAGGAATGCCTGCTGGAAGTGGAAGACCTCGGTCACGACGAGCCACGCGACGACCGCGGCGAGCGTGGACCGGAACGCCTGGAGGGCGACGTACCGCTCGTGTCCGGCCTCGCGTACGGCCCGGACGATCCACGATCCGACGAATCTGCCCCGTTCGAGAACACCGACCTGCATGGGCGTCGGGTACCCGGCGTTCGCGCGTGGCAGGCGTGAGCAAACTCATCCGCCGCGCCGACGGTCCCGGGATCAGGACGTCTGCGCGGCCTTCTCGGCTTCCTGCGCCTGGGCGACCTCTTCGGGGGTGAAGCGGATGAACAGAGCCGCGATACCGGCGATCACCGCGCAGACGGCGCAGCCGACCAGCGCGAACATGTAACCCTCGCCCTGCGCGACGAGCTGGGCGTCGGTCATGCCGGCGACGGCCCCCGAGACACCGCCGAGCGACATCGTCCGCGAGGTGGCCATCGCACCGATCACACCGAGGCCGATCGGACCTCCGAGGGTCGTTGCGACCTGCGCGATCGCCGAGAGCGGTCCGATCTCGTGCGGACCCACCCCGGAGATCGCGCACAGCGGCAGCGGGACGACGGCCAGTCCGACGCCGAAACCGACGACGAGCACCAGCACGAACAGGGTCGGGAAGTAGCGGACGCTGCCGTCCATCGTCGATCCGTAGAGCAGGCTCACCGTCATGATCACCGAGCCGGTGACCACCAGCCAGCGGGGTTCGATCCGCGCGACCATCTTCGACGACACCGCGGCGGCGCCTCCGAGACCGAAGGCGAACGGCACGAACGCCAGGCCCGCGGAGAGTGGGCTGTAGCCGAGAATGTCCTGTACGAACAGGGCGACGAAGGCCGCGAGGCTGAACATCACCGCACCCGCGAAGAAGATCGCCACGAAGGTCGCGACGCGGTCCTTGTTCCGGAACAGCACGAACGGCAGCAGCGGGTTCTCGGCCCGCCGCTCGGCGAGCAGGAACAGTCCCAGCAGCACGAAGCCCGCGGCGACAGCACCGATCACCGGAAGGCTCGACCAGCCGAGTTCGGGGCCCTCGGTGAGACCGAAGACCAGACCGGTGCAGCCGAGCGTCGCGAGGATCGCGCCGGGAACGTCGAGCGCGAGGCGTTCGGACGCGGTCTCACGCAGCGCGATCGCGGCGAGCACGACGATGAGCACACCGATGGGGACGTTGATGAGGAAGATCCAGCGCCACGACACCTGTGTGAGGGCCCCACCGAGGATGAGTCCCGCGATGGACCCGACGCCGGTCATGGCGGCGAAGACCGCGATGGCGCGGTTGCGTGCCGGGCCTGCGGCGAAGGTCGTCGCAACGAGCGCGAGAGCGGTCGGGGACGCGACCGCGGCCCCGACACCCTGCAGGGCGCGGGCGCCGATGAGCGTCGCTTCGCCGGTCGCCAGCCCGCACAGAAGGGACGCCAGGGTGAACAGGCCGACCCCGCCCATGAACATGCGTTTGCGCCCGTAGCTGTCGCCCAGGCGGCCGCCGAGGAGCATCAGTCCGCCGAACGCGAGGGCGTACGAGGTGAGGACCCAGTTGCGACCCGAATCCGACAGTCCCAGATCGCTCTGCAGCGGAGCGAGCGCGAGATTCGCGACCGTTCCGTCGAGAACGACCATCAACTGGAGACCGCTGAGGACCAGCATGGCCAGAGCGACCGCGCGGGTGGCCGACGGATGCGAGGTGGCTGACACGTGTTCCAATGTTACCCACCGTCCGAGTCGGAGCCGGTCCGCGGATCGAGTCCGAATGCGGCCACCGGCCCGATCACGATGATCGCGGGCGGGCGCACGCCCTCGTCGCGGACGCGGTGCGCGACGGTCGACAGATCGGCACTCACCACGCGCTGACTGCGCAGTGTTCCCTCCTGCACGACGACCACCGGGGTGTCTGCGGGACGTCCGCCGGCGATCAGGGCATCGGCGAACCGGTCGATGCGTTCGACAGCCATGAGCAGGACCAGGGTGCCCCGCAACTTCGCGAGCGCGTCCCAGTCGGTGAGCGAGTCGGGATGTCCCGGCGCGACGTGTCCGCTGACGACGACGAACTCGTGGGTGACGCCGCGATGGGTGACGGGGATGCCTGCCGCGGAGGGCACGGAGATCGCGCTGGTGATGCCCGGGACGACGGTGACAGGAATCCCGGCCGCAGTGCAGGCCTCGAGCTCCTCGTAGCCGCGACCGAAGACGTACGGGTCGCCGCCCTTGAGTCGGACGACGAACTTGCCGGCCTTTGCGCGGTCGATGAGGGTCTCGTTGATGACCTGCTGGGCCATGGCCCGTCCGTACGGGAGCTTCGCCGCGTCGATCACCTCGACGTGCGAGTCGAGTTCCGCGAGCAGTTCCTGCGGGGCGAGATGGTCGGCGACGACCACGTCGGCGCGGGTGAGGAGGCGTCGACCGCGCACGGTGATCAGGTCGGGATCGCCCGGTCCTCCGCCCACGAGGGCGACGCCGACCGGCTTCGGCGCGGTCTCGGCGAACTCGGCGACGGCCGCTCCGGCGAGGGCGTCACGGATCGAGGTGCGCACGGCGGCGGACCGGCGGTGGTCGCCACCGGCGAGGACGCCGACGGTCAGGCCCTCGTAGCGGGCCGTGGCGGGGGTGACGGCGCTTCCGTGGCGGGCGTTGTCGGCGCGGACGCAGAAGATCCTGTTGCGTTCGGCTTCGGCGACGACCGCTGCGTTGGTCTCGGGTTCGTCGGTGCAGGCCATGGCGTACCACGCGCCGTCGAGGTCGCCGTCGCGGTAGTCGCGCAGGTCGAGGGAGATGCGGCCCTTCGTCGCCATGCTCTCGACCACGGGGGTCGCGGCCCGGGCGACCACGTGGACGTCGGCACCGGACGCGACGAGCAGACCGAGACGCCGCTGCGCGACGCTGCCTCCTCCGACGATCACGACGCGGCGTCCACGGAGATCGAGTCCGACCAGGTAACTGGTCTCGTCCTCAGCGGCAGCGGACACGGGCATCTCCCCATCTCTCGTGTCGGGGCGAATCCGATCGGACCCACCTTCGGGACACCTGTGGCCCGGGCATCGCCCCGGGCCACAGGTGCAGTGATCGGATCAGACCGCGGCGGCCTCTGCGGGTGCCTCGGCCACGGTGTCGGAGCAGACGTCGAGCTGCAGCGACTTCGTGCTGTGGTCCCATACCTGGCGGAACAGGTCGGGGTTGTCGGACAGCTTCAGACCGAGCGACGGGACCATTTCGCGGAGCTTGGACTGCCAGCCCGCCCACTGCTGCGGGAAGCAGCGCTCGAGGACGTCGAGCATGGCCGGAACGGCCGTCGAGGCACCCGGCGACGCACCGAGCAGACCGGCGATCGAACCGTCACCCGCGTTGACCACGGCGGTACCGAACTCGAGGACACCGCCCGCACCCTTGCGGCGGATGACCTGCACACGCTGGCCGGCGACGATGAGCTCCCAGTCCTCGAGGCGCGCCTCGGGCACGAACTCGGCGAGGGTGCCGATGCGGTCGGCGGGCGACTGCATGAGCTCACCGACGAGGTACTTGACCAGGCCGAGCTCGGTGACGCCGACGCCGAGCATCGACATCAGGTTGCCGGGCTTGACGGACTTGGGCAGGTCCATGACGCCGCCCTGTTTGAGGAACTTGGGCGACCAGCCGGCGTAGGGACCGAAGAGCAGACCCTGCTTGCCGCCGATGACGCGGGTGTCGAGGTGCGGCACCGACATCGGAGGGGCACCGACCGCGGCCTTGCCGTAGACCTTGGCGCTGTGCTGCGCGATGACCTCGGGATTGGTGCAGCGCAGGAAGGCACCGGAGACGGGGAAGCCACCGAAGCCCTTGATCTCCTTGATGCCCGACTTCTGCAGCAGGTGCAGCGCGCCGCCGCCGGCGCCGACGAAGACGAACTTCGCCTGGACCTTGCGCGACTCGCCGGTGCGGCGGTTGCGGACCTTCACGATCCAGCTGCCATCGGACTGCTTGGACACGTCGGTGACGTCGTGGCCGAAGAAGACGGTGCCGCCGGAGGCCGCGACGTGGTTGATGAGCTGCTTGGTGAGGGCACCGAAGTCGATGTCGGTGCCGGTCTGCGTCCAATTCAGGGCAACCGGGTCGGAGAAGTCGCGGCCCTTGCCCATGAGCGGCAGACGCTCGGTGAAGACCTCGGGGCTCTCGGTGTACTCCATGCCCTCGAAGAGGGGATGGCCGGCAAGGGCGTCGTAGCGGGCACGCAGGTACTTCACGTTCTCGGCGCCGTGTACGAAGCTGACGTGCGGAACCGGATTGATGAAGTTCTTGGGGTCGGACAGAATGCCGTTGTCGACGGCGTACGCCCAGAACTGGCGCGAGACCTGGAACTGCTCGTTGACGTTGACGGCCTTCGCGATGTCGACCGAACCGTCCGGCTTCTCAGGAGTGTAGTTGAGCTCACACAGCGCGGAGTGGCCCGTACCGGCGTTGTTCCAGGGGTCGCTGCTCTCGGCGGCCGCGGCGTCGAGGCGCTCGAACGCGGTGATCGACCAGTCGGGCTGCACCTGACGCAACAACGCACCGAGGGTTGCGCTCATGATGCCCGCGCCCACGAGCACTACATCGGTTTTCGCTACTACGTTCTCTGACACTGGGAAATCGACTTCCTTGTCTGGTTCGCACGCGCCGCCGAAGTACGGAGGTACCGTCTCGCGTGGGTGTCCCGTCAACGCGGCGCGCGAATGCGACCGACAGGTTACCCGGGCGTGGTCCGGCGTTTCATTTCACCTCATTGTGTACCCATGAGCGGTGGTCGGCGAACACACCTAGGGTGTGATAGTGACTACTTGGCGTCCTGACGTCCTCGGAGACGGCTACGAACAGCTCGAACTGCCGCTGGGCACCGACCCCGACGGCGAGGGCGAGATCTCGGCGACCCTGGTGCGCTACCAGCCTCCGTCTACCGATCTCCCCGACCGGGCGGTGCTCTACGTCCACGGCTTCACCGATTACTTCTTCCAGCAGCACCTCGCCGAGCACTTCGCGGCGCGCGGTTACCGCTTCTTCGCGCTGGACCTGCGCAAGTGCGGTCGTTCGCGGGCACCCGGGCACACCCCTCACTTCGTCACCGATCTCTCCCACTACGACGCCGAACTCGACGAGGCGCTGCGCGTGGTGCGCGAGGAGGTCGGTGGCGGTGTGCTGCTGGCGGCCCACTCGACGGGCGGGCTCGTCCTGCCGTTGTGGCTCGACCGTCTCCGTCGCCGGCCCGGCGGGGTTGCCGCGGCGGGCATCGTGGGTCTCGTCCTGAACAGTCCGTGGTTCGACCTGCAGGGACCGTCCTACCTGCGCAATGTCGGCACGGCGGCCGTCGACATCGTCGGCCGCCTCCGCCCGCGCGCGCTCATACCGCTGCCGAAGACCGAGGCCTACGGCCGCAGCCTGCAGTGCGACGGCTGGCGCTACGACCTCGACTGGAAGCCGTTGACCGGGTTCCCCGTCCGCTTCGGCTGGTTACGTGCCGTGCGGCGGGGCCAGGCCGTCCTGCACCGCGGGCTCGACATCGGGGTGCCGTCGCTGATCCTGCGGTCCGGTGCCTCGCGCTTCGCTCCGCGGTACGACGCGAGCGTCGACACCGTCGACGCGGTCCTCGACGTCCGCCAGATAGCCCGATGGGCGGGATGCCTCGGCAACCGCACGACGATCGTGCCGATCGACGGTGCCCGTCACGACGTGTTCCTGTCCACACCCGGTCCCCTGGCGGAGGCCTTCCGGGAATTGGACTTGTGGCTGGAATGGTTGGACGGAGCGGACGAGGCGGACACCTCCGGTTCCCGAACCGAGGCCGACGACTCCGACGACTCCGCCACCGTTTCCGTACTGCACCGACTCACGGGAGAGCACGCGTGACCCACTACGACCTCGCGATCATCGGCACAGGATCGGGGAATTCGATCCTCGACGAGCGGTACGACGGGAAGCGCGTCGCTCTCCTCGAAGAAGGCACCTTCGGGGGCACCTGCCTCAACGTGGGCTGCATCCCCACGAAGATGTACGTCTACGCCGCGGAGGTCGCCCACACGGTCCGCACCGCGGCGAAGTACGGCGTCGACGCGTCGATCGACGGAGTGCGGTGGAACGACATCGTCGACCGGGTCTTCGGTCGCATCGATCCCATCGCTGCGGGCGGCGAGCGCTACCGCCGCGAGGACTGCGCGAACGTCACCGTCTACGACGGTCACGCGCGGTTCGTCGGCGAGCGCCGCATCGACACCGGAACCGGTGAGGTGATCACCGCGGACCAGGTGGTCGTCGCGGCCGGTTCGCGGCCCGCGATCCCGCAGGAGGTACTCGATTCCGGTGTGAGATATCACACGAGCGACGGCATCATGCGGTTGCCTAAACTGCCCGAGTCCCTCGTAATCCTCGGGACGGGTTTCATCGCGATGGAGTTCGCCCACGTCTTCTCGGCGCTCGGCACGCGGGTGTCGGTGATCGCGCGGACCGACCGTCTACTGCGGCACCTCGACGCCGACGTCTCCGAGCGGTTCACGGCGCTCGCCGCGGCCAAGTGGGACGTCCACCTCGCCAATCCGGCCCGGGCGTTCCGTCCGGTCGGCGACGGCGTGGAGGTCGAACTCGCCGACGGCACCGTCGTGAGCGGCGACGCCCTGCTCGTCGCGACAGGTCGGCAGCCCAACGGTGACCTGCTCGACGCCGCGGCGGCCGGCATCGAACTCGATGCGAAGGGCCGGATCGTGGTCGACGAGTTCCAGCGCACGTCCGCGGCGGGTGTGTTCGCCCTCGGCGACGTGTCGTCGCCCTACCAGCTCAAGCACGTGGCCAACCACGAGGCGCGGGTCGTCCAGCACAACCTGTTGCACGACGCGTGGAGCGGCGACACCACGGGTCTGCAGCGGACGGACCACCGCTACGTCCCCTCCGCGGTGTTCACCGATCCGCAGATCGCGTCGGTCGGTCTCACCGAGGCCGAGGCCCGGGAGGTGGGATTCGACATCTCCGTCAAGATCCAGGACTACGGCAACGTCGCCTACGGCTGGGCCATGGAGGACACCGAAGGTTTCTGCAAGCTGATCGCCGATCGGTCGACGGGTCTGCTGCTCGGCGCCCACATCATCGGGGCCCAGGCGTCGACGGTCATCCAGCCCCTCATCCAGGCCATGTCGTTCGGTCTGCCCGCGCGGGAGATGGCGACCGGGCAGTACTGGATCCACCCCGCGCTGCCCGAACTCGTCGAGAACGCCCTGCTGGGTCTCTGAACTTCGGGGTCTCCGAGCACCTTCACCAGCGCCGTGTGGCCTGCTGCCCTCTCCGGGCCGCAGGCCACACGCGTCTCACCAGCTTCCGGTGCGCAGCGCGATCGCGGACGCGAAGTCGGTGGGCGCCTCGGCGGGCACGTTGGCGACCCCGGCGAGTTCGACCACCCGGAACTCTCCCGTCACGTAGCGCATCGATGCGTCCGCTTCGGGTCGACGCGAGGCATCGCCCACGACGATCGTGGTGGGCACCTCCGCGGGCGGCGCCGACGCGTCGCGCACCGTGCCGTCACGATCCGCGACCGCGGGATGGCCGCGGTCGGCGACCACCAGGCTCGCGAAGCGTCCGAAGCGTCCTGCGGCGACGGCCCAGGCCAGTTCGGCTCCCGCGCCGCTGCCCGCCAGATGAACCCAGGGCAGGGCGAGGGCGTCCAGTAGGGCGAACACGTCGGCGGGCGCGAGTCCGTCGATCTTCTCGACCACGATCGTCCGCAGGTCGGACGTGTGCAGCCGCTCGCACACGACGTCGTACACACCTGCGTCCTCCCCCACGTCGGGGAAGAGAAGCACCGTGTAACGACTTTCGGGGCCGCCGATCCGAACCTGCACGTCCCCACCGGGCGTGGTCACCGTCCTCGATTCCATGGGCAAACGCTACATGGCCGCAGTCCGTGCTCCGCCTCTTGCCGTATCGACGACGGGCTGGGGAGTGGACATGCGGAGGTTCGGGATCCTGCGTTTCGTCACCGACAGTTCCGTGGTGCAGTTCCTGGGCTTCTTCGCCACCATGCTCCTGATCGTTGCGCTGTCGATGCTCGTCGGGGCAATCCAGCACCGTTGGCGCGCAACGGGTCTGCTGACGGCCGCCGCGTCCGTCGTCGTGATCGGCGGTCTCGCCGCGACCCTCGTCACGTGGACCCGGTCGTGGTCGTCGCTGTGGTCGTGGATCGTCGACGCGTCGCCGACGACGACCCTGGTGGCGCTCCCCCTGCTGGTGGCCGCGGTGTGCGTGGGCGCGACCTGGCAGGTCGCCCGCAACGCGGCACCCCAGGCCGGCCGCCTTCCGAAACAGGTTCGGCCCCGACCCTTTCCGGGTCGGGGCCGAACTCCGTGCTCGCTCAGCGAGCGGAGGTCACGGCAGGGTGAGGATCTCGGCGCCGGTGTCGGTGACGACGATGGTGTGCTCGAACTGCGCGGTCCACTTGCGGTCCTTGGTGACGACCGTCCAGCCGTCGTCCCAGATCTCGTAGTCGGGCGTACCGAGGTTGATCATCGGTTCGATGGTGAACACCATGCCGGGCTCGATGATCGTGTCGATGTCGGGCCGGTCGTAGTGCAGGATCACCAGGCCGTTGTGAAAGGTCTCGCCGATACCATGGCCGGTGAAGTCGCGGACGACGCCGTAGCCGAAGCGGTTGGCGTAGGACTCGATGACCCGGCCGATGACGTTGAGGGCCCGGCCCGGCTTGACCGCCTTGATGCCGCGCATCGTGGCCTCGCGGGTGCGATCGACGAGCAGGCGGACGTCCTCGGAGACGTCGCCGGCCAGGAAGGTGGCGTTGGTGTCGCCGTGGACGCCGTCGATGTAGGCGGTGACGTCGATGTTGACGATGTCGCCGTCCTCGACGACGGTCGAGTCGGGGATGCCATGGCAGATGACCTCGTTGAGCGAGGTGCAGCACGACTTGGTGAAGCCGCGGTAACCGAGGGTCGACGGGTAGGCGCCGTGGTCGCACATGTACTCGTGCGCGACGCGGTCGATCTCGTCGGTGGTCACGCCCGGCGCGACAGCCTTACCGGCCTCGACGAGGGCCTGTGCGGCGATCTTCGACGCGAGTCGCATCTTCTCGATCGTCTCGGGTGTCTGCACCCACGGCTCGTTGCCTTCCTTCGCCGTGGGCTTCCACACGTACTCCGGCCGTTCGATCGATGCGGGCACCTCCCGGACGGGAGTCGGAGTGCCGGGGACGAGCGGAGCGCGGGTAGCCATGACTTCCAGATTAGCCGCCGCGCCCCGCTCCCCTGTCATCCACCGATCGGGCCGTCGTGCGCCGATCAGCCCACAGCGCCCGCCTGGCGCAGCTTGAAGCGCTGGACCTTGCCGCTCGGCGTCTTGGGCAGGTGCGGCACGAAGTGCACCGCGCGCGGGTAGGCGTGGGCGGCGTACTTCTGCTTCACGAGCTTCTGCAGCTCCGCCTCGACCGCGTCGTCGCCCTCGACACCCTCCCGCAGCACCACGAACGCCTCGAGGACCTCCCCCCGCAGTTCGTCCGGCAGACCCACCACGGCGGCCTCGATCACGTCGGGGTGCATCACGAGCACCGACTCGACGTCGAACGGGCCGATGCGGTAACCGGCCATGATGATCACGTCGTCGTCGCGGGACGAGAAGAAGAAGAAACCGTTCTCGTCGACCTTGCCGGCGTCGCCGGTCAGGTACCAGCGGCCGTCCTCGCTGAACCGGTCGGCGGTCTTCTCGGGTGCGTCGACGTAGCCGGTGAACCACACGAGCGGGCTCGCGTGCACGTCGATCGCGACGCGTCCGACCTCACCGGGCTCGGCGATCTCGTCGCTGTCCTCGCGCAGCACCGCGCAGCTCCAGCCCGGCAGCGGCTTGCCCATCGAACGCGCCGGGGTGTCCTCGCGCAGCTCGTCCGCCCACGCGTCGACGACGAACATGCCGTGTTCGGTCTGTCCGTACTGGTCGCGCACCACGACACCGAGGGTCTCCTTCGACCACTCGAGGACGTCCGGGGTCAGCGGCTCACCGGCCGAGGAGGCACGACGCAGCCGCACCGGCGGGTGCTCGGCGGTGTCGGCCTTGAGGCTGCGGTAGACCGTCGGGGCCGCCGCGAAGTTGGTCACCCCGAAGGTGTCGAGGATCTGCCAGGTGAGCGCGGGCGAGAAACCGGCGTGCAGCAGGAGGCTGCGCCGACCGGCCGCGAGCGGTCCGAGTAGCGCGTAGTAGAGCCCGTACGCCCATCCCGGATCGGCCGCGTTCCAGAAGACGTCGTCCTTGCGCACGTCGAGGCCGAACTCCAGGTAGGCGTGGAAGGACGCCAGCGCCTTCACCGGGACGGGAACACCCTTGGGAGTGCCGGTCGTGCCGGAGGTGAACAGCTGGACCAGGCGCCCCTCGGCGCCGACGGCGACGGCCTCGCCACGCGGGTCGTCGGCCGACTGCGCGGCGACCAGCTCGCCGAAGTCGCGGGCCCCACGCCCGGACGCGTCGGCGTCTCCCTCACCGGCCACGACGACCTGCCACGGCACCTCGGCGGGATGATCCGATCCGGCGGCGAGCTTGCCGGCCTGATCACGATCGGCCACGACCACCTTGGTGCCGCTCGCGTCGAGCCGGAAGGCGATCGCCGGCGGGGCGAAGGCGGTGAAGAGCGGCACGTGCACGGCGCCGCGACGCCAGATACCGAGAACCGCGACCACCAGGTCTGCCGACTTGCCCATGAGCGTCGCGACGTGGTCGCCGGGTTCGACACCGAGATCCGCCAGCGCCGCGGCGAAGCGGATCGACCGTTCGCGGAGCTCGCCGTAGGTGAGATCGGTGGAGCTCAGGTCCGCGTCGACGACGGTGAACGCCACCGCGTCGGCGGGATGGTCGTCGCACAGCAGTCGGGCTGCGCAGGCGTCTGCCGTGTCGTACCGCTCGAGCAGTGTCCGCACGCGGCTCGCTGTGTCGCCCATTGTGGTCCTTTCGTCCGTACCGGCCAGGGTGTTCCTGATCTGTGGAGCACACCCGTTCGACGTCTATGATTCGAGTCACACCATGTTCCCCGATACCCCCGGAAAGGGGTGGCGTTCGTGTCGTCCTCCTCGTCGGCGCTGCTGCGTCCCCGTGACGGTGACGCCCTGCGCGGTGAACTCCGCCGCACCGCGGCGCAGGCACAGTTGCCGGTGGTCTTCGCCGGCGAGGTCCAGCAGGGATCGCTGCAGCTCAGCGAATTCTTCGGCACCCGCACCAACAGCCTGGCGGGGGTCGTGGTGCCTCCGCGGGCCGGTCTCGGCGGTCGCGTCCTCGCGGAGTCGCGGGTGGTGACGGTGTCGGACTACGGTCGCTCTGCGTCGATCACGCACCACTTCGACCGTCCCGTTCTGTACGAGGGATTGCGGTCCATCCTCGCCGTGCCGGTACTCGTCGAGGGCAAGGCCCGCGCGGTGTTGTACGGCGCCGCGCGCGAGTGCGCGCCGGTCGGTGATCGGGCGGTGACGGCGTTCGCGCAGGCGGCCGCACGTCTCGCGCACGAGATCGAGGTGCGCGACGAGGTCGATCGGCGACTTGCGATGCTCGAGCGGTCGTCCGGCGACCGCGATCCCGTCGCGACCGCGCAGGTCCGCGAGGTCCACGCCGAGCTGCGGGTGCTCGCGCAGGGTACGACCGATCCGGCGCTGCAGGAGAAGCTCCGCTCGTTGTCCGACCGTCTCGCCGGGGTGCTCGACGGAACGGAACCGGAACCGACGGACGTCGTGCTGTCCCCGCGCGAGACCGACGTGCTGTCCCATGTGGCGCTGGGGTGCAGCAACGCCGAGATCGCCCAGCGCCTGTCGGTCGGTGCCGAGACGGTCAAGAGCTACCTGCGCAGCGCCATGAGCAAGCTCGACGTCCATTCCCGCCACGAGGCCGTCGTCGCCGCGCGAAAATCGGGTCTGCTGCCCTGATATCCGGCCGGTCCCCCATCGGCGGACAGGGTGCGGAAGGGGGCCTGCGGTGGCCGAGACGACCGACTCACCCCAGCTCGTCCGCGTCCTCGGACCGGGTCTGCTCCTGCTGTTCGTCATCGGCGACATCCTGGGCACCGGCATCTACGCTCTCACCGGGGAGGTCGCGAACGAGGTCGGCGGCGTGGTGTGGCTGCCGTTCCTCGTCGCGTTCGCCGTCGCGACGGTGACCGCGTTCAGCTATCTGGAGCTGGTCACGAAGTATCCGCGGGCGGCCGGAGCGGCGCTCTACACGCACAAGGCGTTCGGCGTGCATTTCCTGACCTTCCTCGTGGCCTTCGCCGTGATGTCCTCGGGCATCACCTCTGCCGCCACTGCTGCGCGGGCGTTCGCCGCGAACTTCGCCGAGGCCTTCGGCCTCGACCTGGCCGGCACGGCCGGGATCACCGTGATCGCGCTGGTCTTCGTCCTCGTCCTGGCGGTGATCAACTTCCGCGGGGTCGGCGAGAGCGTGAAGACCAACGTGGTGCTCACGATGGTCGAGTTGGGCGGTCTGCTCATCATCGTCGCGATCGGCATGTGGGCGTTGGGTTTCGGCGGCGGGGACTTCTCGCGTGTGGTCGAGATCGATCCCGGCGACCGGTCCGTCTTCTCCGCGGTGGTCGCAGGGACGGCCCTGGCCTTCTTCGCGATGGTGGGGTTCGAGGATTCGGTGAACATGGCCGAGGAGTGCAAGGAGCCCACCCGGATCTTCCCCCGGATGCTGCTGCTCGGCCTGGGTCTCGCCGCGTTGGTGTACGTGCTCGTTTCGATCACCGCGATCGCGCTCGTCGCGCCCGAGGAGCTCGGGGCGGGCGAGACGCCCTTGCTGCGGGTGGTCGAGGTCGGCGCGCCGGCGTTCCCGGTCGGGATCTTCGCCTTCGTCACGATGTTCGCGGTGGCCAACACCGCGCTGATCAACATGCTGATGGCGAGCCGGCTGGTCTACGGCATCGCCCGCGAGGACGTCCTGCCCGCCGTCCTGGGGCGGGTGCACCCCACGCGCCGCACGCCCTATGTCGCGATCGCGTTCACGACGCTGCTCGCGGTCGGTCTCGTCGTCTTCGTCGGCGGGGTGCCCGAACTCGGGGGGACGACGGCGCTGCTCCTGCTGGGGGTGTTCGCGATCGTCAACGTCGCCGCCCTGGTCCTGCGCCGGGACCACGTGGAGCACCGGCACTTCCGCGCGCCGACGATCCTCCCGGTGCTCGGGGCGGCCAGTTGCCTGTTCCTCGTCCTGCCGTGGGTCGACCGGCCCGTGACCCAGTACCGGACGGCCGGGGTGCTGCTCGGGATCGGTGTGGTGCTGTGGCTGGTGACGCGACTCGCGGGCCGGCGCGACGGTCGGCCCGCGAGTACAACCTGAGCTCAGGCTCCCTCGTCGTATTCCGGCGGCAGGGCGGCGAACATGTCGCGGGTGACCGCGACCGCATTGTCGGAGCTGCCGCCGCGCACGACGAGCGTCGCGAACGCCAGATCACCGCGGTAACCGACGAACCACGAGTGCGACCCGCCCTCGACCTCGGCCTCGCCGGTCTTGCCGTAGACGTCGCCCTGGTCCCGGATGCGGTCGGCGGTACCGCTCGTGATCACCAGGCGCATCATCTCGCGCAGACCCTCCACCATCTCCGGCGTCACCGGCGGCGGCGAACCGCTCACAACGGTCTCGCGACCCGCGATGAGATAGGGCACCGGGGTACGGCCGGCGGCGACCGTCGCCGCGGTGAGCGCCATCCCGAACGGGCTCACGACCACCTTGCCCTGACCGAAGCCGTCCTCGGTCCGTTCGACGAGATCCTCCGCGGGCGGAACCGAACCGGTGAAGGTCGGCATCCCGACCACCTCGTAGTCCACACCGATACCGAACTGCGAAGCGGCGACGGTCAGCGCGTCCGGGGCCATCTCGGAGGCGAGCTTGGCGAAGGAGGTGTTGCAGGATCGGGCGAAAGCGGTAGCGAGAGAGACCGTCCCGAGCTCGAACTCGTTGTAGTTCGGCACGCTGCGCTCACCGATCGTGATGCGGCCCGGGCACGGCACCATCGTGTTCGGGGTCGCGCTCCCCTCGGCGATCGCCGCACCCGAGGTGACGATCTTGAACGTCGAGCCCGGCGGGTACTGGCCGGCCAGCGCGACCGGGCCGTCCCGGTCGGCGGCCTTGTTCTGGGCCACCGCCAGCACCGCACCCGTGGACGCCTCGATCACGACCGTCATCGCCTGCTCGGTGCGGGCATCGACGGCCGCCTGGGCCGCGAGCTGGAGGGGACGGTCGAGACTGACCGAGAACGACGGCACCGGTTGCGGCGGCGTCTCGGTGAGCACCCCGGTGTCCACGCCGTACTGGTTCACCACGACGACGCTCCACCCGGCCGTGCCGTCGACCTCGTCGATGACGGTCTTCTTGATCTGACCCACGAGATCCGGCGCGAAGTTGCGATCGGTCGCGACGAGGTCGGCCTGCTCGGTCACCACGACACCGTCGATCCCGGCGAGACGTGGGGCGACGCGCTCGTAGTCGTCCTCGCGCAGACGCATCACCGAGCGCGGCCCGGAGGAGGCCGTCACCGATTCCGCGATCGCCTGCGCCGTGAGCGAGGAATCGAACTCCGACAACGTCGACGCGAGCTGTCGTGCGGCGTCGGCGACGTCGGTGGTCTGCGCGGCGTCGAAGGCGATGCCGTAGACCGTGCCGGGGACGAGGATGTCGCTGCCTGCGTGCTCGTTGACCCGGGCACGCGGCGCCGGGCTGCTGCGGAGCTGCATGGTCTGCCGTTCGCCGAGCTGCGGGTGCAGCGCGGACTTCGCCCACCGCACGATCCAGTCGTTCCCGCTGCGCCCCATGTTGAGCTCACCGGTGTACTGCCATACCCGTTCCTTCGGCAGGTGCCACTCGTAGCTGTAGCCCACGGTCGCGGAGTCGCCGCTGATCCGGGTGGATGTCGTTGTGGCGATGAGGGATTCGGCTTGAAGCCCGTCCAGGACCTCCTGCATCGCGACGGCCGCGTCGTCGGGGCGGTCGGTGCGATCCGCCGCCGACGCGACGTCCTGCGCGGCGAACGAGTCGAGAAACGCCTGGGCGGCGGCCTCCGGCCCGGCCGGCCGCGGCGTGCACGCGACGGCCAGGCCGAGGAGCACGACGGCCGCCGACCACACAGCGCCGATCCGGAGTGCGCGTGCGTACGGGGATGCCGGGGTGGAACTTCGAGGTCTCATCGCCCGTCATCGTAGGCAGAGCCGACGGGAAATCAGTCGAGCAGCACCGTGGAGAACGTCGCGACCTGACGGAAACCCGCGCGGGCGTAGGCTCCACGAGCCGGGGCGTTGAAGCTGTTGACGTAGAGGCTGGGCAGGCGACCGCTGCGAGCGACCGCGCAGGCCACGGCGGCCGTGCCGATCGTGCCGAGGCCCGAGCCACGATGCGCGGGATCGACCCAGACGCCCTGGATCTGGCCCACCGTGGACGACTGCGAACCCACCTCCGCCTTGAACACGACCTGTCCGTCCTCGAACCGCGCCCAGGCGCGTCCCGCCGCGATCAGGCTCGCGACGCGGCGCCGGTAACCCGCACCGCCGTCGCCGGTGCGCGGGTCGATGCCGACCTCCTCGATGAACATCGAGATCGCGGCGGGCAGATACACATCGAGTTCGTCGGTCCGCACGGGCCGGACCAGCGGGTCGGGGTCCACGAGCGGTTCGCGGTCGAGGACGAGGAGGGGTTGCTCGGCGCGCACCTCGCGGGGAGCGCCCCACGTGGATTCGAGCCGCTCCCACATGGGCAGCGCGTACTCGGCGCGACCGACGATGGACGAACACAACCGCGGCCCGCGACTCGCGCGCTCGGCGAACGCCTGGATGTCGTCCGGACTACCCAGCAGCGGAATGAGGTTCGCGCCGGAGAAGCACAGCGAGGTCTCGGGGCCTCCGCGGCTCCACATCTCGCCGCCGACGGCACGCCCGTCGAGTCCGTACTCCTCGACGCGGCCGGCCACCATGCACGCGGCCACGGGGTCGCGGGAGAGCACCCGGAGCACCGCGGCGGTGTCACGTCCGCCCAACGACCGGACGCCCAGAAGCTTGAGCACTCGCTCACCACCCGTCGAGAAGCCGATACGAGATCAGAGTGCCATGCCGGACGGCGGCGTGGAAACCTGAGTCCTCGAAAGTGAGAGAACGCCGTCCCGTGCGCCCCACCCGTATCAGCCGACCGACACCACGGGGCCGCCGCCCGAGTCGTTGCCGTCCATCTCGTCGGCGATGCGCATCGCTTCCTCGATGAGGGTCTCGACGATCTGCGCCTCGGGCACGGTCTTGATGACCTTGCCCTTGACGAAGATCTGGCCCTTGCCGTTTCCGGAGGCCACACCGAGGTCCGCCTCACGAGCCTCACCGGGTCCGTTGACGACGCAACCCATCACCGCAACCCGCAGCGGCACCTCCATGCCCTCGAGTCCGGCGGTGACCTCGTTGGCGAGGGAGTAGACGTCCACCTGGGCACGCCCGCAGGACGGGCACGAGACGATCTCGAGTTTGCGGGGACGCAGGTTCAGCGACTGCAGGATCTGCGTGCCGACCTTGATCTCCTCGGCGGGCGGCGCCGACAGGGACACGCGGATGGTGTCGCCGATGCCCTCGCTCAGCAGCGCACCGAAGGCGACGGCCGACTTGATGGTGCCCTGGAAGGCGGGGCCGGCCTCGGTCACACCGAGGTGCAGCGGGTAGTCGCACTGCGCGGCGAGCTGCCGGTAGGCCTCGACCATCACGACGGGGTCGTTGTGCTTGACGGAGATCTTGATGTCGCCGAAGCCGTGTTCCTCGAACAGGCTCGCCTCCCACAGGGCGGACTCGACGAGCGCCTCCGGGGTGGCCTTGCCGTACTTGGCGAGGAGCCGGGGGTCGAGGGAGCCGGCGTTGACGCCGATCCGGATGGGGATCCCGGCGTCTCCGGCCGCCTTGGCGACCTCCTTGACGCGACCGTCGAACTCCTTGATGTTGCCGGGATTGACGCGCACGGCCGCGCAACCGGCGTCGATCGCGGCGAAGATGTACCGCGGCTGGAAGTGGATGTCGGCGATTACCGGGATCTTGCTCTTCTTCGCGATGATCGGGAGTGCGTCGGCGTCCTCCTGACGCGGGCACGCGACACGCACGATGTCGCAGCCGGACGCCGTGAGCTCCGCGATCTGCTGGAGGGTGGCGTTCACGTCGTGCGTCTTCGTGGTGGTCATCGACTGCACGGACACCGGATGATCGCTGCCGACGCCGACATTTCCGACCATGAGCTGGCGGGTCTTGCGTCGGGGTGCGAGGACCGCAGGAATTTCGGGCATGCCCAATCCGACGGGGCTGGTCACAGTTCGCCTTCTTTCGTCGCTACTCGGCAAGTCTACCGGCGCAGATCAGAACAGCTTGATGGGGTTGACGATGTCTGCTGTAAGGGTGAGCACCATGTAGGCGCCACCGATGACCACCGCCACATAGGTCAGCGGCAGCAGTTTCATGTAGTCCACGGGAGGGCCGACCGGCAGTCCGCGCAGGCCGCGCAGCCAGTTGCGGGCCTTCTCGTAGATCGCGACGGCCATGTGCCCACCGTCGAGCGGCAGCAGCGGGAGGAGGTTGAACGCACCGAGGAAGAAGTTCAGCTGAGCGAGCAACAACACGAACGACTCCCAGATGCCGCGCTCGGCGAACTGGCCGCCGATGACACTGGCGCCCACGACACTGACCGGGGTGTCGACCGCGCGCTCTCCCCCGGTGACGGCCGTCCACAGGTCGGCGACCTTACTCGGCAGGCTCACGAGGGCCTCGGCCGTACGGACCGCCAGGTAACCGGTGAAGTCGAAGGTCGCGGGGATCGCCGAGAGCGGCGTGTACTCGATGATGCCCGGCTCTCCCCCGACCCCGATCGCACCGACGGTGCGGGAGACGGGTTCGGCGTCGAGCGACTCGCTCTCGTAGACCCAGCGCTGGACCTGCTGGACCGTGACGGGCACGGTGAGGGTCTCGTCACCACGCTCGACGGTGAACGGTACGGTGCCCGACAGGGGCTGCGTGGCCCGGACGAGGTCGCCGAAGGTCTCGACGGACTGCCCGTCCACGGCGACGATCACGTCCCCCGGTTCGATGCCGGCCTGCTCGGCCGGGCCGCGACCCGAGCAGTCGGCCGGGGTGTAGTCGGGCGGCCCGTCCTGGGTCGGCGCGGCACAGCCGACGGTGCCGACCACCGCGCGGTTGTCGGTGTTGGGCAGTCCCGCGCTGGCAGCGAGGCCGTAGATGAGCACGATGCCGAGCAGGAAGTTCATCGCGATGCCACCCGACATCACGACGAGACGCTTCCACGTCTTCTGCTTGTACATCGCGCGCTCGACCTCGTCGGGCGCGAGTTCGTCCAGGGCCGTCATGCCGGCGATGTCGCAGAACCCGCCGGCCGGAACCGCTTTGAGACCGTATTCGGTCTCCCCGCGGCGGAAGGCGAACACACGGGGACCGAACCCGATGTAATAGCGCCGGACCTTCATGCCCAGCTTCTGCGCCGTCCACATGTGGCCGGCCTCGTGCAGGGCGATGGAGACGGCGATGCCGAGGGCGAACACCACCACGCCCAGTACGAACATCATGAGTGGCCGATCCTCCTATACGAGTGTGCGCGCCCGGTCGCGGGCCCAGCCGTCGGCGGCGAGCACGTCGTCCACGGTACTGGGTTCGGCGGACCACTCGTGTGCGTCGTTCAGCACGGCCTCGACGGTCTGCACGATCCGCGGGAACGACAGCGTCCCCGCGAGGAATGCCTCGGCGGCGACCTCGTTGGCCGCGTTGTAGACGGCGGTGAGGCATCCGCCGCCCACGCCCGCTTGGCGCGCGAGCCGCACGGCGGGGAAGACGTCGTCGTCGAGGGGTTCGAACTCCCAGGTGGACGCGGTCGAGAAGTCGAGTGCCGGGGCGGCGTGCGGGACGCGGTGCGGCCAGCCGAGGGCCAGCGCGATCGGCAGCTTCATCGACGGCGGCGATGCCTGGGCAAGGGTCGATCCGTCGACGAAGGTGACCATCGAGTGCACGATCGACTGCGGGTGCACCGTCACGTCGATCCGGTCGTAGTCCACACCGAAGAGCAGGTGGGTCTCGATGAGTTCGAGTCCCTTGTTGACGAGGGTCGCCGAGTTGAGGGTGTTCATCGGCCCCATCGACCAGGTGGGGTGGGCGCCGGCCTGTTCGGGCGTCACCGATTCGAGGCGATCGGCGGTCCAGCCGCGGAACGGACCGCCCGAGGCGGTGAGCACGAGACGCGCCACCTCGTCGCCGCTGCCGCCACGCAGGCACTGCGCCAGCGCGGAGTGCTCCGAGTCGACGGGCACGATCTGGCCCGGCCCCGCCGCCTTCGTGACGAGCGACCCGCCCGCGACCAGCGACTCCTTGTTCGCCAATGCGAGTCGCGCGCCGGTGCCGAGCGCCGCGAGGGTCGGTTCGAGACCGAGGGAGCCGACGAGGGCGTTGAGCACGACGTCCGCGCCGACCTCACGCACGAGTTCGGTGACGGCGGCCGGGCCGCTCCGGACCGGCAGGTCGAGCCGGGCGGCGGCGTCGGGATCGGCCACGGCGACCTCGCGGACGCCGGTCGCGCGGATCTGTTCGGCGAGTAGGTCCGTCTTGCCTCCGCCCGCGGCGAGACCGACGACTTCGAAGTCGTCGGGATTGGCGGCGATCACGTCGAGTGCCTGGGTACCGATGGAACCGGTACTGCCCAGCAGGAGCACCCGGGTGCGGGAAGAAGATCGAGTCTCGGCCACGCGAGCATTGTTCCCCACGCACCTGAACGGTTCCTGAACCGCCCGGCTTCCACCCGTCGGAACGCACCGCACGCATGCCCCGCTTCGTACGACGCGGGGTCGTATGTCACGATAAGCAGCAACAGCAGCATCTGGTGAGCAGGAGGAAACCGTGGCCGGTACCGAGTTGCAGTCCACTCGTGGTGATGTGGCGGCGGAAGTGCCGTCCGCCGAGTGGGGTTGGAGCGGGGAAGCCCCCAGGTTCTTCCGCGTCATGGCCCTGATCGTCGCGGCGTTCCTGCTGCTGATGCTCATCGGCAACCACGAAGGACACGTGGAGAGCCTGTACCTGATCGGCTCGGCGGCCCTGCTCGTGTTCATCGTCGCGCGCGACGCGGTGCGCCGGCGCCGTCTGCGCTAGTTCCACGAACGTTCGGGGCCCGTCCGGAATTCTCCGGACGGGCCCCGTCGTGTATTCGGTGCCGCCTCAGCCTTCGGCGGCGAGCTGCCCGCAGGCTGCCGCGATCTCCTGGCCACGCGTGTCGCGCACGGTGCACGACACGCCCTGGGCCTGCACGCGCCGCACGAACTCACGTTCGACGTCCTTCGGGCTGGCGTCCCACTCGCTGCCCGGTGTGGGGTTCAGTGGGATCAAGTTGACGTGCACGAGCGACCCGAGCGCCTTGTGGAGCTTCTTGCCGAGCATGTCAGCGCGCCACGGCTGGTCGTTGACGTCGCGGATGAGGGCGTACTCGATCGAGACGCGCCGGCCGGTCTTGTCGGCGTAGTATCGCGCCGCCTCGAGAACCTCGGCGACCGACCACCTGTTGTTGACGGGGACGAGGGTGTCGCGCAGTTCGTCGTCCGGGGTGTGCAGCGACACCGCGAGGGTGACGCTCAGACCTTCGTCGGCGAGGCGCCGGATGGCCGGTGCGAGTCCCACGGTGGAGACGGTGACCGAGCGCTGCGACAGGCCGAGCCCTTCGGGGGCAGGTGAGGTGATGCGGCGCACCGCCGCGACCACCCGCTTGTAGTTCGCGAGCGGCTCCCCCATGCCCATGAACACGACGTTCGACAGCCGTCCGGGTCCGCCGGCGACGTCACCGTCGCGCAGCGCCGCAGCAGCCGCGCGCACCTGGTCGACGATCTCCGCCGTGGACAGGTTCCGGTCGAGGCCGCCCTGGCCTGTCGCGCAGAACGGGCACGCCATGCCGCACCCCGCCTGGCTCGAGATGCACAGCGTGGCGCGGTCGGGATAGCGCATGAGGACGCTCTCGAGCAGGGTGCCGTCGTGGGCGCGCCACAACGTCTTGCGGGTCTCGCCTCCGTCGCACGCGATGTGCTTGACAGCGCTGAGCAGAGGCGGGAACAGCGACTCCCCCACCTTGTCGCGGACGGCGGCGGGCAGATCGGTCATCTTCACCGGATCCGCCTCGAGCCGCCCGTAGTACTGGCGGGCGAGCTGGTCGGCGCGAAAGGCCGGAAGCCCCAGTTCGCGCACCGCATCACGACGCTGATCTGCGTCGAGGTCGGCGAGATGGCGCGGCGGAAGACCGCGCTTGGGTGCATCGAAGACCAGGGGCAGGGAAGAAGCCATAATCACCCATTGTCCCATGATCCGGGACGGATGGGTCGCGGTGTCGCTGTGATACTCGCCCCCCATTCCTGTGCCGGTGTCACCGCTCGGTCTCCCTCACGCCGAGTCACCCGGGCGCGGAGGGGGAATACGGGAGCATGGACATCATGACCGGTCTCGTCGCTCCCGAAGTCGCACGCTCGTGGTTGCTCGTTCCGGGCCGCTCCCCCGATCTCTTCGACGCCGCCGCCGACTCGCCCGCCGATGCGGTGGTGCTCGACCTCGAGGATGCCGTACCCGCCGCGGCCAAACCCGCCGCTCGCGACGGCATCGTGGCGTGGCTGCGCGAGGGTGGGAAGGCCTGGGTGCGGGTCAACGACGCCACCACGTCGTTCTGGGCCGACGATCTCGCCGCGCTCGCCGGCCTATCGGGCCTGCAGGGCGTCATGCTCGCGAAGGCGGAGAGCGGTCACCAGGTCGAGGCCACCGCCGACCTGCTGCCGGAGGGCACGCGCATCCTCGTGTTGATCGAGTCGGCGATGGGTCTCGAGGCGGCTCCCGAGATCGCCCGCGCGGAGGGCACCTTCCGCCTGGTCTTCGGCAGCGGCGACTTCCGGCGCGACACCGGCATGAGCGACAGCCCGATGGCGATGGCATACGCGAGATCCCGGTTGGTCATCACCAGCCGCGCCGCGCGCCTGCCGGGACCCATCGACGGACCCACACTCAGCGACGACCCCGAGGTCCTCGAACGTGAGGCCGAGCTGACGTGCTCGATGGGGATGACCGGCAAGTTGTGCATGACCGGCGAACGCGCGTCGTACGTGAACGTGGCTCTGAGCCCGAACAGCACGGACGTGGACTGGGCGGAAGGCATCATCGACAAGCTCGGTGAGGACGGGCGCAACGTCCGCGACGGCAGCGACCTGCCGAACCTCGCGAAGGCGAAGAAGATCACCGAGCTGGCGCGGATGTTCGGTATCGGCCGGTAGCGCTGACCGGTCTCAGCTCAGTTCCAGGCCGCCGATGGGTCTGCGGCGCACGTGCAGCCGGTAGCGGACGGTGAGCGTCGTGCCGGGTGTCTCCCGGATCGCCCGGGTCGCGACGCGGGGTGCGAACTCGATGCCGAGCACCCGCTCGAGGGTCGCGCGGTCCGGGAACTCCCACAGCGTGTCGATGCGGCGCAGATCGAATCCCTGCGCCTCGAAGAACGCCTCGACCGCGGCCGGGTCGTAGTGCGGGAGGTCGTCGCGCATCCAGTCGCCGTAGGGATGGGCGGTGGCGTCGAGGTCGACGACGGCGAGCGCCCCGCCGGGACGCAGCACCCGCATGGCCTCGAGGATTCCGGCGCCGCACCCGGGGCCGAAGAAGTAGGCGGTGCGGGCGTGGACGAGATCGACCGAGGCGTCAGGCAGCGGCATGTTAGCGGCGGAGCCTTCCGTCACGGTGACCGACGGAAGACCTTTCACGCGGGTGCGGGCCGCGGCGACCAGCGGCGGGTGCGGCTCGATTCCGGTCACCGTGCGTGCGTCGGACGCGAACATCGGAAGGTGGAAACCCGAACCGCACCCGACGTCGACGACGTGGCGGCCGATCCAGTCCGCGGCCTCCCGCAGCGCCGCGTACACGGCGCCGCGGGGGTCCTGCGCGCGGTTCTCCTCCTCGTACACCTCGGGCCAGTGCCAGATGTTGGGGCTGGCGATCACACCACTTCCCGACTTCGGCGCACGAAGCTTCGACGGACGCACCATCGGCCGACTACACGAAGGCCGTGAGGATCAGCCAGGTGACGAAGGCCGACGGCAGGATCGAGTCGAGCCGGTCCATGATGCCGCCGTGACCGGGCAGCAAGGTGCCCATGTCCTTGATACCGAGGTCGCGTTTGACCTGCGACTCGATCAGATCTCCGGCCGTCGCCGTGAACACGAGCACCGCACCGAGGATCACACCGACCCACCACGGGCCGTCGAGCAGAAGCATGACCGTGAGGACGCCGACGGCGACGCACGCCACGAGCGACCCGCCGAATCCCTCCCAGGACTTCTTCGGGCTGATCGCCGGCACCATCGGGTGCTTACCGAAGAGCACGCCCGCTGCGTAGCCACCGATGTCCGACGCCACGCACACGAGCATCAGGCAGAACACGCGCTGCGCGCCCTGATCCTCGAGGACCATGAGGGTCGCGAACGACGCCAGCAGCGGCAACCAGGCGGCGACGAAGACCGCGACAGCGGTATCGCGCAGGTAGTTGCGTGGCTGCGCGACGAGACCGTGGTCGAACAGGCGCCACAGCATCGTCACGACGACCGTGCCCGCGAACGCGCCGAGCACACCCGTTGTGCCGTACGGCCACCCGAGCCAGATCATCGCCTGACCACCGGCCAGCAGCGGCAGTCTGGGGACGAGCACGTCGGCTTCACGCAGACGCTTGGTGACCTCCCAGGTCGCGATGCCGATGGCGATCGCGACAACGGCGAGCCACGCCTTCGGGGCGAACAGCAGGATCCCGATGACGAGCGCACCCAGACCCCCGCCGACCGCGAAGGCGGCCGGCAGGTCGCGTCCCGCCCGTGAGGGTTTCTTCACCGGCTCCGACGCAGGGTCGGGGGCCGGTGCCGGGTCTGCAGGGGTGGCACCGGAGTCGGCTCCGGCACCGAGTGGAAGCTGCGGGTCGGAGGACCCGTCGGCTCGACCCACTGTCAGACCTCCATCAGTTCGGCTTCCTTGTGCTTGATCAACTCGTCGATCTGACCGACGTACTTGGCGGTCGTCTTGTCGAGTTCCTTCTCGGCGCGGTTCACATCGTCCTCGCCGGCCTCGCCCTCCTTCTGGATGCGGCCGAGTTCCTCCATCGCCTTGCGGCGGACGTTGCGCACGGCGACCTTGGCGTCCTCGCCCTTGGCCTTTGCCTGCTTGACGAGTTCGCGGCGACGCTCCTCGGTGAGCTGCGGGACCGAGATGCGGATGATGTTGCCGTCGTTGGTGGGATTGACACCGAGATCGGAGTTGCGGATGGCGGTCTCGATCGCGTTCAGCTGCGAGGCCTCGTACGGCTTGACGATGACCATGCGCGCCTCGGGAACATTGATGCTGGCGATCTGCGTGATCGGCGTGGGAGCCCCGTAGTAGTCGACGACGATGCGGTTGAACATGCCCGGGTTCGCGCGACCGGTCCGGATGCCACCCAGATCGTCCCGGGCCACCGTGACGGCCTTCTCCATCTTCTCTTCTGCTTCGAAGAGGGCTTCATCGATCACGGCAGTTCCTCCATGTTCCGTTGTCCGTTCATGACCGTACGAGTGTTCCGATCTTCTCACCGGCGATGGCTCGGGCGATATTGCCCTTGGTCAGCAGATTGAAGACCATGATCGGCATGGCGTTGTCCATGCACAGGCTGAAGGCGGTCGCGTCGGCGACCTTGAGGCCCTGTTCGATGACCTCGCGATGGGTGATCTCCTCGAACAGCACCGCATCCGGGTTCGTGCGGGGATCGTCGGAATAGACACCGTCCACGGCCTTCGCCATGAGGACGACCTCGGCGCCGATCTCGAGTGCGCGCTGCGCGGCGGTGGTGTCGGTGGAGAAGTACGGCATGCCCATGCCGGCACCGAAGATGACCACACGCCCCTTCTCGAGGTGGCGGCGCGCACGCAGCGGCAGGTAGGGCTCGGCGACCTGCCCCATCGTGATGGCGGTCTGGACGCGGGTGTCGATGCCTTCCTTCTCCAGGAAGTCCTGCAGCGCAAGGGAGTTCATGACCGTGCCGAGCATGCCCATGTAGTCGGATCGCGCGCGTTCGAGACCGCGCTGCTGGAGTTCGGCGCCGCGGAAGAAGTTGCCGCCACCGATCACGACCGCGACCTCGGCGCCACCGCGCACGACCTCCGCGATCTGCTGGGCCACCGTCGTCACCACGTCCGGGTCGAGTCCGACCTTGCCGCCGCCGAACATCTCGCCGCCGAGCTTGAGCAGTACCCGGCGGAATCCGGGCCGATCGTGGGCGTGGTCGGACATGACTCTCCTCTGGTTGCGCATGAATCGGCCCTTATCATCCTGCCTCATCCGCTCGCGGGAACCGAGATCGGGCGGATAGACACGCCACACCTGTCACCGCGCAGCACGCGCGGGCGCCTCCGGGCCCCGAGGCGGCGTGGCCCGACACACCTCGACCCCGCCGGTAGCAGCACCGACGGGGTCGTGGAGTGGAAGAACTAGCTGGCGCCGACCTCGAAACGCACGAAGCGGACGACGTTCGCGCCGGCCTCGTCGAGGATCGCCTTGACGGTCTTCTTCGAGTCCGTCACGGACGCCTGCTCGAGCAGGACGACATCCTTGAAGTAGCCGTTGACGCGGCCTTCGACGATCTTCGGCAGAGCCTGCTCCGGCTTGCCCTCGGCCTTGGCGGTCTCCTCGGCGATACGACGCTCGTTGGCGACGATGTCCTCGGGAACCTCGTCACGGGTGACGTACTTGGCCTTCAGAGCGGCGATCTGCATGGCGGCAGCGCGAGCGGCCTCTGCAGCAGCGTCGCCCTCACCGGTGTACTCGACGAGCACGCCGACGGACGGCGGCAGGTCGGAAGCACGCTTGTGCAGGTAGACGGCGGTCTGACCGTCGAAAGCGGCAACGCGACGCAGCTCGAGCTTCTCGCCGATCTTCGCGGACAGCTCCTGGACGAGGGCGTCGACGGTCTTGCCGTCGGCCTCGACGGCCTTGAGCGCCTCGACGTCGTTCGCGCGGGCCTGTGCGGCAGCGGTGACGACCTTGTCGGCGAGAGCCTGGAACTCGTCGTTCTTGGCGACGAAGTCGGTCTCGGAGTTCAGCTCGACGAGAACGCCGTCCTTGGCGACGACGAGGCCTTCGGCGGTGGAGCGCTCGGCGCGCTTGCCCACGTCCTTGGCACCCTTGATGCGCAGCTGCTCGACGGCCTTGTCGAAGTCGCCGTCGTTGTCGGCGAGAGCGTTCTTGCAGTCCAGCATTCCGGAGCCGGTGAGCTCACGGAGACGCTTGACGTCGGCGGCGGTGTAGTTCGCCATGGAAGCGAGCCTCCTGTGTCTGTGGTGGAAAAGTCTCTGGGGGCGGCCCTGTCGCGCGGATGAGCTCGGGCCGCGATGCGACGGCCCCGACCAGGATCTCTCGATCGGAAGGTCGGGGCCGGGCAACGAATCAGGCCTCGGGGGCCGCGTCTGCTGCGGGGGCTACGTCCGCTGCGGGCGCCTCGGCGTCGGCGGCGGGGGTGGCCTGCGCGAGCAGCTCCTGCTCCCACTCGGCGAGAGGCTCGGCACCGGCCTCGGGCTTGGCCTCCGCGTCGCTGCTCTTGCCGGCGCGCGCCTGCAGGCCCTCGGCGACGGCGGAAGCGACGACCTTGGTCAGCAACGCCGCGGAACGGATCGCGTCGTCGTTGCCCGGGATCGGGTAGTCGACGAGGTCCGGATCGCAGTTGGTGTCGAGGATGGCGATGACCGGGATGTTCAGCTTGCGGGCCTCACCGACGGCGATGTGCTCCTTGTTGGTGTCGACGACCCAGATCGCCGACGGAACCTTCGCCATGTCGCGGATGCCGCCGAGGGTGCGCTCCAGCTTGTTCTTCTCACGCGTGAGCATGAGGATTTCCTTCTTGGTGCGTCCCTCGAAGCCGCCGGTCTGCTCCATCGACTCGAGCTCCTTCAGGCGCTGCAGGCGCTTGTGAACGGTCGAGAAGTTGGTGAGCATGCCGCCGAGCCAGCGCTGGTTCACGTAGGGCATGCCCACGCGGGTGGCCTCTTCGGCGATGGATTCCTGAGCCTGCTTCTTGGTGCCGACGAACAGCACGGTTCCACCGTGAGCGACGGTCTCCTTGACGAACTCGTACGCCTTGTCGATGTACGTCAGGGTCTGCTGCAGGTCGATGATGTAGATGCCGTTGCGGTCGGTGAAGATGAACCGCTTCATCTTCGGGTTCCAGCGACGGGTCTGGTGTCCGAAGTGGGCGCCGCTGTCGAGCAGCTGCCGCATAGTCACAACAGGCATGCCTGTTTCTCTCTTTCGTGTCGGTTTCCGCGGTGGATCTTCCGATCCCCGCCCTGGCGCCCACATGCCCGTCGAACCCTTGCGGGACCGGCCGACGGCCATTTCCGATGCGGCCCGGAGAAACGGGTCGGCATCGATGCGCGGACGCGCGAAGTCGATCTGCGTATACAGACCGCCCGACAAGTGTACGCGGAGCAGGCGCGGATCCCTAACCGGGAGTCACCGGACCTGTGGACGGATCCGGAGTTGTCCACAGATCGCGTCGCCCCCTGGTGCGCAGCGACTCCGATTCACGAGGCTGGCGGGCATGCTCCTCACCGCTCCCCTCCGGTCGCTCGCCGTCGTGATCGCCGCGGTCGTCGTGCTCACCGCTGCGCCGGGACCCGGATCGGCCGACGCCGGACGGTTCGTGTGGCCGCTCGATCCCCGGCCGGTCGTGAGCCGGCAGTTCGACCCGCCCGAGCAGAACTGGCTCCCCGGTCACCGCGGTGTCGACCTCGACGCACACGTGGGGCAGACCGTCGTGGCCGCCGGTGACGGCGTCGTCGCGTTCGCCGGTGTCGTGGCCGGGAAGCCTGTGGTCTCCGTCGATCACGAGGGCGGGCTGCGCACCACCTACGAGCCGGTGGAGGCGGCGGTCGCCGCGGGTCGCCGGGTGACGAGGGGCGATCCCATCGGCACCGTCGTCGCCGGTCACGATAGCTGCGCCTCCCCCGCATGCCTGCACTGGGGACTCCGACGCGGCCGCGACGACTATCTCGACCCGCTGCCCCTCGTCGAGCGCCCGGTGATCCGCCTGCTGCCGGTATGAGACGTCCCGGGGCCCGTGCGCCCCGCCTGGCGCACTGCGTGTCGACCCGACTAGCGCCCCGCGTGTCGACCCGACTAGCGCCCCGCGTGTCGACCCGACAGTGCAGGGAAGTCGTCGGCGACCATCGCGGCGAGTTCGACGAACGCCGTGCGTGTCGCGGGGCGGAGGCGTTCGAGATCGATCTCGGCTCCCTCGGCGAGATGCTCGTCGAAGGGCAGCACCTTCACCGCCCGGCACCGCGCGAGGAAATGCGCGGTCAGCGCGTCCATGTCGATGCTCGCCGCACCCGGGCGCGGCGAGCTGATCACCACGACCGTGCGTTCGACCAGGTCGGAGTAGCCGTGCGCCTGCAGCCAGTCGAGGGTCGCCGCCGCACTGCGGGCCGCGTCGACCGCAGGTGAGGCGACGAGGACGAGGGTGTTCGCCAGGTCCAGCACGCCCCGCATAACCGATTGCATGATCCCGGTCCCGCAGTCGGTGAGGATCACGTTGTAGTAGACCTGCAGAATGCCGACGACGCGGCGGTAGTCCTCCTCGCTGAACGCTTGGGAGGCAGCGGGATCGCGTTCGCTCGCGAGCACTTCGAGCCGGCTCGGCGCCTGGGAGGTGTGGGCACGCACGTCCGAGTACCGGCGGATGTTCGACGCGTTCGCGAGCAGGTCCCGCACCGTCGAGGTGGTCTGCTGCGGAATTCTCTGCCCGAGGGTGCCGAAGTCCGGATTCGCGTCGACGGCGATGACGCAGTCGCCGCGCAGCGACGCGAACGTCGACCCGAGCCCGACGGTCGTGGTGGTCTTTCCCACCCCGCCCTTCAGCGACAGCACCGCGATCCGGTAGTCGCCCGGGATCGGCTGGCGGATCCGGGCGACGAGCTCCTCGCGGCGCTCACTGCCTCCTCCGTCGAGCCTGCCGCCGGTCAGCCGGTCGACCCGCTCCCGCCACCGCCGCGTGGAACGTCGTGACCTGCGGACGAGCACTCCCGACGCGAGGTCGACATTCGACGGCTGATGGTCGAACCGCTGGGCCTCGTGTTGCAGGTCGTCGACCGGAGCGTCCGTTCGCGCCGGTAGCGGGCCCGAGACCTCGGGTTCGACCGGTCCAAGAGCGACCTCCGTAGTTTCCGGGCCCGACACCTCAGGTGCAGGTGCAGGTGCAGGTGCAGGTGCAGGTGCAGGTGCCACAGTGTCGGGCTGCGTCTCCATGGCTTCGGGTGCCGCTTCCGAGAAGACGGGCTCAGGCTCGGGTTCGGTCACGGCTTCCGGAACCACCGCATCGGTCGCTGCCGAGACCGCCGCCTCGGGCTCCGACGATGGGAGCACCGGATTCTCGGGTCGCGCCGGTTTGTGCGCGACGAGCGGTTCGGACGCCTCCGGCTCCGGGTCGTCTGCGCTGATCCGGGGCCGCAACGCCATGCCGAGAGGCACGGAGGCCGTCATCTCGATCGGAGCGGAGGCAGTGGGCGGAATCGCACCGTCGCCAGGCGAAGTGGAGGAGCCGAGCGTCTCGGCGACTCTGGCCGCGCGGCGGAGGCCGCGGCGCGCGTGGTCGGTTCCGGATTCCGGTGGGTCCTGCAGCCAGGCGGGCACGGCAGGACCCGGTTCGTTGCGTCTCATCTGTTCCCCCGATTCGATGGTGCCGGCGCACGCTATCAAACCGGGACGGCTTCTCGGGCAGGCCGATCAGGCGCGGGGATGAGCCTGATCGTGCGCGGCGCGCAGACGCGCCACCGACACGTGGGTGTAGAGCTGCGTGGTGGCCAGACTCGAATGGCCCAGCACCTCCTGGACCACGCGCAGGTCCGCTCCCCCTTCGAGCAGGTGCGTCGCAGCACTGTGCCGCAGGCCGTGCGGTGCGAGGTCGGGTGCGCCCGGCACCGACGAGACGGCGTCGTGCACCACAGACCGGACCTGCCGCTGATCGATCCGGCCACCACGCTTGCCCAGCAGCAGCGCCGCACCCGACGACGGTCGTGCGAGATGCGGGCGTCCGTGACGCAGCCACGCGTCGAGCGCCTCTGCCGCGGGACCTCCGTAGGGAACGATCCGTTCCTTGTCGCCCTTGCCGAGAACCCGGACGACCCGCCGCTCGGCGTCGACGTCGTCGATGTCGACCGCGCACAGCTCACCGACCCGGATTCCGGTGGCATAGAGCAGCTCGACGATCACCCGGTCACGCAGTGCGACGGGATCGAGTTCACGCGCACCGGATTTCGCGGCCTCCATGATCTCCAGTGCCTGGTCGTCGCGGAGCACGGCGGGCAGGGAGCGGTGCGGACGTGGCGAGACCAGACGCGTCGCCGGATCGGCGTCGAGTCGGCGGGTGCGTACGAGCCATGCCGTGAAGACGCGTGCCGACGAGGTGCGCCGCGCGAGCGTGGTGCGGGCCGCTCCCGCCGCCACCATCCCGGCGAGCCAGGATCGCAGCAGATCGAGGTCGAGGTCGGTGATGCGCGCATCGGGATTCCGGTCGGCGAGGTGCTGCAACAGCGAACGGATGTCGGCGCGATAGGCGCGGATCGTGTGTTCCGAGCGGTTGCCTTCGAGGCGGAGGTGGTCGACGAAGTCCTCGAGGTGCACGTCCAGCGTCGCGGGGAGCATGTCGGATTCCTTGCCTCGCATGGGTCTACCGTGCGGCACGACCGCCTCGGGTGCAACGGCCCGCGCCGACTAAGGTGCTTTCGTGAACAAAACGATCCCGGTACCGATGTTGTGCGCCCTGGCGTTGCTGTCGGCGATCGCGCCGCTCGCCACGGACATGTACCTCCCGGGACTTCCCGTCATGGCGGAGAGCCTGGGCAGTTCGACCGTCGGCGTCCAGCTCACACTCACGACGTTCATGGCGGGTCTCGGACTCGGCCAGCTGCTCGTGGGTCCCCTGTCGGACGGCTGGGGCCGTCGACGGCTGATCCTCGCCGGCACGATCGTCCTGGCGGTGAGCAGCGCGATCTGCGCGATGGCACCCACCGTCGAGATCCTGATCGCTGCGCGTCTGGTCCAGGGCTTCAGCGGCGGCACCGGCATCGTCCTCGCCCGGGCGGTCATCGCCGACCGGGCGCGAGGCAATCAGGCCGCCAAGCTGTTCAGCCTGATGATGATCATCGGTGGCATCGCGCCCGTCGCCGCTCCTCTGCTCGGTGGTGTGCTGCTTGGACCGATCGGATGGCGCGGCATCTTCTGGGTGCTCACGGGCCTGGCCGTCCTGATGGCCGTCGGCGCCTTCGCATTCGTCCCGGAGACCCTGCCGCCGGAGGAGCGGCACGGCGGCGGTCTGAAGACGATGGCCGGCAACTTCGGGTACGTCCTCCGGCAGCGACGCTTCGTCGGTTACGCCGCCGCGATGGCCCTGGGCTTCGGCGCCATGTTCTCGTACATCTCGGCCTCGCCGTTCGTCACCCAGAACATCCTCGGTCTGAGCCCCGGCCAGTTCTCGATGGTGTTCGCCGTGAACTCGGCCGGTCTCGTGCTGGCCAATGCCGTCAACACCCGCCTCATCGGCCGGTTCGAGGTGCGGACACTGCTGCTCTTCGGTGTGACCGTGCGCCGTGAGGCGCTTGCTGTTCGAGCGGAGGTGAGAGACCTTTGCCTTGAGCCTGGCCGTAGCCAGGAGTCTATGAAGCTGGGGGCAGCCTGACCGGGGAGACGCCCGGGAGGGTGGGAGCAGCCCTGACAAAGCCGTGTCGCGTCAGCACCGCTGGATGACGTGGGCGCGGCGAGCGATGCCGAAGAGGTATACGCGAGGAACCGGTGTCATCACCTGTCTTGACGTATAACCGCCTCTAACCCTGCGGATTTGGGGCGGGCGCGGTGAGCTGTCTGCCGGAGTGACGGGCAGGCAGACCGTCCGGGGGACGAGTTACTTTTCCCGGGCGGGGCCGGCGGCGAAGGACTACGGAGTAGTCGCCGGTGGGTGCCGCAGGCAGATAGCCGGGTGCCTCCTTCGGTGAGCGAACAGCGAGTGAACACGGGAAGGTTCTCGGATCTGCCACGACCGTGGTGCAGCCGGTGCTGCGGGGTGGCTGGGTGCGTCGTCCACCGACCGATCCGGGAGCTGGCGGAGCCGCCGTAGTACTGCGAGTCCGGGAGAGCCGGACACATCGGGAAGGGCGGCAGCGACAATGGATAGGAGGTACTGCGATGGCGCAAGACGCGTCGGTGAACTCCGGCGCCGGGCCTCGGGCGGATATCGCCCGGGATCGGGTAGCGCGGACGCAGATCAAGTATCACCGGTGGGCCAAGACCGACCGCAGTGCGCGGTTCGGGGACTTGTTCAACCTCGTGTCCCACCCGGACTATCTTCGGATGGCCTGGTCGGTGGTGGCACGCAACAAAGGAGCTCGCACTGCTGGGATCGACGGTGCGACAGTGCACCGGATCGAACAGCGCGGCGAGGTCCAGGCGTTCTTGTCCGGGATCGCCGCAAGCATCGAGGACGGCACGTATCGGCCCGCGCCGGTGCGGCGGGTGCTCATCCCCAAACCGGGCGGCAAGTCCCGCCCGTTGGGGATCCCCACCGTGACCGACCGGGTCGTGCAACAGTCGTTGAAGATGGTGCTGGAACCGATCTTCGAGGCCGACTTTCTGCCGGTCTCATACGGTTTCCGGCCGAAGCGGCGAGCCCACGATGCGGTCGCCGAGATCCATTACTACGCCCAACGCGGGTACCGGTGGGTGCTGGACGCGGACATCGAAGGATGTTTCGACCACATCGATCACCGGGCATTACTCGCACGGGTGCGGGCACGGATCACGGACAAGAAGACCGTCGCATTGGTGCGGGCGTTCCTCAAGGCCGGGGTGCTCGATGAGCTCGGCCGCCAGGGCGGCACCGATGCGGGAACGCCTCAGGGCGGGATCATTTCACCGCTGCTGGCCAACATCGCGTTGTCCGCTCTGGACGAGGCGATCATGGCTCCGTGGCAACCCGGTGGCGATCAGGCCACGCAGTGGGCTCGTCGCAAACGGGTGCGTAGCGGGATGGGCAACTGGCGGATCGTGCGCTACGCGGACGATTTCGTCATCATGACCAACGGCAGCAGAGATGACGTACTCGCCTTGAAAGAACAAGTCACCGAGGTGCTCGGCGGGATCGGACTCCGTTTGTCCGAGACCAAAACCCGCATCACGCACCTCGAGCATGGGATCGACTTCCTCGGCTTCCACCTCCAGTGGAGGCAACGACGAGGAGGCGGAAAGTGGTACTGCATGACCTTCATCGCCGACAAGGCGTTTCGATCGATCAAGCAGACCATCCGCCAGTTGACCCCACGCCGGTCTCCTCGGCCCCTGACGGCTGTGATCGTCGAGGTCAACGCGGCACTGCGTGGCTGGACCTACTATTTCCGCCACGCGCTGGCCGGGCGACGGTTTTCCTTCCTCCGGTATTTCACCTGGCGAAGGTTCGTGGCCTGGCAGCGCGAGCAGCGTCGTTGGAACTGGTCCAAGGTCAAACGATGGCTCCGCCGTTCCGACGGCAGTTGGAGACCCATCGCGACCTCGGATGCGGTCCTGTTCGATCCCACTCGAGTGCGGATCGAACGCTACTGGTACCGCGGGACGAAGATCCCCAGTCCCTACGACCCGATCATGGCTGCCTGACCGGCACCATCGTCGTGGAGAGCCCGTTGCGTTGAAAGGCGCACGGCGGGTTCGGCGGGAGGCCCGGGGAAACGGAGCAGCAGCAATGCCGCCACCGCGCCCCGGGTCCACCCAACACCATGTTCACGGCGGGCGCCCTGCTGTTGCTGACGATGGTCGTCGTCGGCTACGTCGCGGCGCTGATCCTGCCGCTGCTGTTCGTCGCGATCAGCATGATGGGCCTGACGCTGGGCAACGCCACCGCGCTGGCCCAGTCGCAGGTCCCGAAGGCGGCCGGTACGGGCTCCGCCGTGATCGGCGCCTCCCAGTTCGGTCTCGCCGCCGTGGTCTCCCCCCTCGTCGGGCTCGGCGGCGAAGGCACAGGTATCCCGATGGCCGTCGCCATCGTCGTGTGCTCGGGACTCGCGCTCACCTCCGCTGCGGTGCTGGCGCGTGACTCGGCCGCGGTGCCGGCGCGCGAGTCCTCGAGCTGACGCGAACCGCCGCCGTCAGTTGCTCTCGACGGCCGCGAGTTCGCTCTTCCATACGCGGAAGCCCTCCTCGGTGCGTCCGCGACGCCAGTAACCCGAGATCGACGCGCGTGCCGGCGGTACGGCCCGTTCCTTCCGCAGGTACGGCCGGATGTGCTTCATGACGGCCTCGGCCTCACCGTGCACGAAGACCTGCACGTCGCCGCCCGGCCAGGGCAGGGCCTTCACCGCTGCGACGAGCGGCGAGTTGCCGTCGATCAGGTCGGCACCGGCGTCACCGGCCGCGACACCGCGATGGAGCCACGTGATGTCCACACCCGCCGGCGCGTCGAGTTTCAGTTCGTCGCCTGGACCGATGACCTCCAGGAAGACCGCGCCCCGCGCGTCGGCGGGCAGGTCCTCGAGCGCAGTCGCGATCGCAGGGATCGCGGTCTCGTCGCCGGCGAGCAGATGGAAGTCGGCGGAGCGATCGGGCCGGTATCCCGCGCCGGGTCCCCGCACCACGACCTGCGTGCCCGGTTGCACCGAGTGAGCCCACGGCCCCGCGACACCCTCGTCGCCGTGCACGACGAAGTCGATCCAGATCTCCCCGGCGTCCGGGTCCACGCGCCGGACGGTGTAGGTGCGGACGACCGTCTCGTCCCCCGCGGGCAGCTCGATCTTCACGTAGCTGTCGGTCTCCGCACGGGCCTGGAACTCGCCGAAGCCGTCTCCGCCGAGCACCACGCGGACGAAGTGCTCGCCGATCGCCTCGGTCCGCAGAACCGTGAGTGTCGTCCCCATGGGCGCTTTCCGTGCCACCGAACCTCCTATTAGGGTTACCTATCTCGCGTCACCGTACTCTGTCGCGGGGTGCGGCGGGGAGGTCACGATCGGCGAGGCTCTAGGCTCGAGAACATGAGCACCACCGCGGCCGACATCGCCACATGGATGACCGACATCATCACCACCGAACGCAGGGTCACCCAGACCGACATGGTCGACGCGATCGAGGCCAAGTTCGGCTCCGAGTGGATCTACGTGAACGACAACGGCCACCCCTCGATCGACCGCGCCGTCCTCAAGGAGTTCCGCAAGGCCCACCGCGGTGCCGTGAAATGGGACCGCGAGGACCGCGCTTGGTACGTCGAGGACGAGCCGACCGCCGACACCTCGGCCGAGTAGGCGGTCCTCCTCCGAATTCACCCTCGCGCGTCCCCGCGAAACGTCTCGGAGTCTGTGAACATACGGTCACGACTCCTTCGCGCGACCGTCTCCGGCACCGCCGGGCGGATCGGCGCGTCGGCGGCAGGTCGGAGGGCGCCGGGTGGACATCGAGAACGTGCGGGAACCTACCGTTCCCGCTCGCGAACTGGCGACGATCTGTGTGCTGGCGATCGTGGCCGGCGCCGTCATCGGCGTCGTCGGCGGGGCCTTCCGCTGGTGCCTGGAACGGCTCGAGCGATGGCGGATCCACACCGCGGAGTGGGCGCACGAACTTCCCGGTCCGGGATGGCTCGTGCCGGTGGGAATCACGATCCTTGGCGCTCTGCTCGCAGCGCTGATCGTCCGGATGGTCCCCCTCGCCTCGGGTAGCGGAATCCAGCACGTCGAAGCCGTCGACCGCGGGCAGGCCGAGCCCCCACCTCTGTCGGTGCTGCCCTCCAGATTCGTCGGGGCGCTCCTGTCGATCGGGTCGGGTCTCGTCCTGGGACGGGAGGGCCCGATCGTGCACATGGGTGCCGCGGTGGGCGCCGAGACCGCACGCTGCGCCCGGCGTCCCGAGCACGAACGTCTGCTGCAGACCTCGGTGTCCGGTGCCGGACTCGCGGTCGCGTTCAATGCCCCGATCGGCGGTGCGCTGTTCGTCTTCGAGGAGGTCACCGGCAGCTTCCGTTTCCGCACGGTCGTACCCGTCGTCCTGTCGGTGGCCGCCGCGGTGGTGTGCTCGCGGACGATCGTCGGCGACACCCCCGACTTCGCCGTGGACCCCATCGCTCCCCCGTCGATCGTCCTGCTGCCCGTGTTCGTGGTGTTCGGTCTGCTCACCGGACTGCTCGGCGCGGCCTACAACCGGATGGTCCTGGGCTCGCTGAGCGTGGTGGAGTCGGTCCGGTCGCTCTCACCGGTGATGAAGGCTGCAATCATCGGCGGACTCGTCGGGTTGTTGTCCGTGGTCGCACCGTGGGCCGGCGGTGGCGGCGACTCCCTCGTCCAGCACGTGGTGAGCGGTGGTGCGCTCGCACTGCCGGTGGTCGCCTGGTACGTCCTGCTGCGGTTCGTCGCCGGCCCGCTGTCGTACGCGGCCGGGACACCGGGCGGACTGTTCGCGCCGCTCCTCGCACTGGGCGCTCTCTGGGGTCTGTTGTGCGCCGGGATCTGTACCGCGATCGTCCCCGGGATCGGGTCGTCCCTGGCCGTGCCGATGGCCATCGCGGGGATGGCCGCTCTCTTCGGCGCGTCGGTGCGGGCCCCGATCACCGGAGTCGTCCTCGTCGTGGAGATGACCGCGGCGACGGGAGTGACGGTCCCGATGCTCGCCGCGACGATCTGCGCCGTCGTCGTGGCGTATTCCACGCGGGTCCCGCCCATCTACGACAGCCTGCGCGACCGCATGTTCGGCACCCCTCCCGACCGGGGGTAGACCGCCCCGGGCGTCGATCCGCCGTCACGTCCGCCGCCACCCTCCGTCCGTCACCACCACCAGACCGTCGAGTTCGAGCAGGGGCAGCGCCGCCCGCACCCGCTCGATCGGCAGCCCCGCGGACTCGGCCACCATCGCCGGATCACAGACATCCGACGCCGGAAGCGCCTCGTAGACCAGGGCCATGTCGCCCGACAATCCGTCCAGGTCGCGGCGGAACAGGCCGTCGAGGTCGTCGTCCCCGCCCGCCAGCAGCGGACCGCACTCCTCGACGACGTCGCGCGCCGCGCCCACCAGACGCGCCTCGCCCTCCCTGATCATGCGGTGACAGCCCTGCGAGGCCGCCGAGGTCACCGGTCCGGGCACCGCCATGACAGGCCGCCCGAGTCGTCGCGCCCACGCCGCGGTGTTGCGCGCCCCGCTGCGCCAGCCCGCCTCGACGACGACCGTGCCGGCGGACAACCCCGCGATCAGCCGGTTGCGGGCGAGGAACCGGTACCGCGCCGGAGTCGTGCCCGGGGGATACTCGCTCACCACCAGACCCGATTCGGAGATCCGCCGCAACATCGTCGCGTGTGCCGCCGGATACGCCCGGTCGACACCGCAGGCCAGGATCGCGACGGTGGTGCCACCCACCCCGAGCGCCGCGCGGTGTGCGGCCGCGTCGACGCCGAAGGCCGCGCCGGACACGACCGTCCATCCGTCGGCGGCGAGATCCCCGGCGATCTCGGCGGTGACGTGCTCCCCGTAACCGCTCGCGGCGCGGGTCCCGACGATGCCGATCGCGCGTTCGGCGAGGTCGTCGATCCGCCGGCTCCCCCACACCCACAGCGCGAGGGGTGGCCCTTCGGCGTCGGTCGCGGTGTCGAGAGTGCCGAAGCCGAGCATCTGCCAGGCAGGCCATTCGTCGTCGTCGGGCGTGACCAGTCGCCCGCCGGCCCGTCCCAAACGATCGAGATCCCGTGCCGCGGTATCGAGGTGTGCCCGCACCGAGTACCGCGACGTGAGTTCGTCGAGGCCCGCACCCGACCGGATGGCGGCTGCCACCTCGAGTACACCCTCCGCTTCCACTGCCGCCGACAACGAACGCGACGCACCCTGTGCGACGGTCGACAGATAGGCCCAGGCCAGGCGCCGTTCGTCGCCGTGCCCGCTCATGCGACACCCCGATCCCGGAAGTCGAGTGCGGCAGCGACGTGCGTCGCCGTCGGCGAATCAGAACCGTCGAGGTCGCTCAGCGTCCACGCGACCCGCAGTGCCCGATCCGCTCCTCGCGCGGTGATGGCGCCCTTGCGCAGCGCCCATTCGACGGGTTCGAGCGCAGCACGTGGAAGACGGAACTTCTGCCGCAGAGCCGGCCCGGGCACCTCGGCGTTGGTGGCCCAGCCGTGCTCGGCCCACCGCTCGCGTGCCGCGGCTCTCGCCCGGGCGACGCGCGCCCGTACGTCGTCGGTGCTCTCGCCGGTCTCCCCCATCAACGCGCTGGTCGCGACGGCTTGCATCCGGACCCGCAGGTCGACGCGGTCGAGGAGCGGGCCCGACAGACGCCCCAGATAGCGGCGACGTGCGGTCGGCGCACACACGCAGTCGGCGTCGCGTGGTGGTGCGCACGGGCACGGGTTGGCGGCGAGGATCAGCTGGAAGCGGGCCGGATATCGCGCGACACCGTCCCGGCGGGCGATGCGCACCTCCCCGTCCTCGAGCGGCGTCCGCAGCGCTTCGAGTGTCTTCGTCCCCATCTCGGCGACCTCGTCGAGGAACAGCACGCCACGGTGTGCCCGGCTCACCGCGCCGGGTTTCGCCATGCCGGTACCGCCTCCGATCAGCGAACTTACCGACGCCGTGTGATGGGGCGCGATGAAGGGCGGTTCCGTCACGAGCGGCCGGTCGCTGGTGAGGGTGCCCGCCACCGAATGGATGGCCGTCACCTCGAGGGCGTGACTTTCGTCCAGGTCCGGCAGGATCCCCGGAAGTCGCTGCGCGAGCATTGTTTTCCCGATTCCCGGCGGGCCGGTCAACATCAGGTGGTGCGCGCCGGCCGCAGCGACCTCGATCGCGCGACGCGCTTCGTGCTGGCCGACCACTTCGCTGAGATCGCCGCGCACCGCCCGCGGTGGCAGCGCGCGCGGATCGGGCCGTTCGAGCGGACCGTCGCCCTGGAGCCAGAGCACCAACTCGCGCAGTGTCTCGGCGCCGTAGACGTCGATGCCGTCGACGAGCGCCGCTTCGGTCATCGTCGCGGTCGGCACCACCACGCGCGACCAGCCGTGTTTCTTCGCCGTGAGCACGGCGGGCAGCACACCGCGCACCGGCCTGACGCGCCCGTCGAGCGCGAGTTCGCCGAGCAGCACCGTCCGGGAGACGGCCTCGGTCGGCACGACATCCGCTGCGTCGAGCACCGCGCACGCCAGTCCGAGATCGTAGACACTGCCGACCTTCGGCAGCGTGGCCGGCGACAGTGCGAGCACGACCTTCGAATCCGGCCACTTGGCACCGGAATTCGACACGGCGGCGCGCACCCGGTCGCGCGACTCCTGGAGCGCGGTGTCGGGCAGCCCCACCATCGTCACGCCCGGCAGACCTCGCCCGATGTCGGCTTCGATCTCGACGACCTGCCCGTCGATCCCGGAGACGGCGACCGACCAGGCACGGCCGAGCGCCATCAGAGGACCTGCTTGCGATGGGTGATCTCCGGGGCGTGTCCCCACGCGAGCAGGACGGTGACCACATCGACGCGGATGTGCGACCAGCGGCGCGTCTGCTCGGACAGCCACTGTCCGGCGAGGCGACGGATCCGTTCGGCCTTCGCGGGCGTCACCGCCTCGGCGGGGGTGCCGTAGCCGGTGCCGGTGCGGGTCTTGACCTCGACGAAGACGACGGACGCGCCGTCCTGTGCGATGAGATCGAGTTCGCCGTATCGGCTGCGCCAGTTCCGTTCGAGCACGACCATGCCGGTCGACTCGAGGTATTCGGCGGCAAGATCCTCGCCTCGCGCGCCCAGATCCCGGTTGTGTGATGTCCGATTGGTCCCCTGCATGCCCCCACTGTGGAGGACCGGGGCACGCGGAATCGGGGTCCGAGCACGAAGATCGGGGAAACTGTGGATGAGTGCGGTGCCTGTGCACAACGGCGGGCGACGAGCCACGGAGAACGGCTCGGTGTCGGCGCCCCGGCTAGGATGCGGCCGCTGTGCGCAGGGTCATCCCCGAGGGCGTCAGCCCAGCTTGTCGGGCAGTCTCAGTTCGGGCTTGTCGAGCTCTTCGATGTTGACGTCCTTGAAGGTGATGACACGGACGTGCTTGACGAAGCGGGCGGGACGGTACATGTCCCACACCCAGGCGTCGGACATGCGCACTTCGAAGTACACTTCGCCGTTGGCGTTGTGCGGCAGCAATTCCACCGCGTTCGCCAGGTAGAACCGGCGTTCGGTCTCCACGACGTACGCGAACTGACCGACGATGTCCCGGTACTCCCTGTACAGCGAGAGTTCCATCTCGGTTTCGTACTTCTCGAGATCCTCGGCACTCATCGGTCTCGGTGTCCTCCCAGTCTGGTGTGTCCTGCAATCATCCCGCATCCGCCTCGTCGGTGAACAATCGACGCCCCAGGTCGTCTGCATACGATCGACGAACCAGGTCGTCGGCGAACAGCCGACGTCGCACTGCGGGCACTCCGCACACCGAGCGCACATTGGCCCACGACCGCCGGTGCTGCGGTGACGGGCCGTGCTCGGCCAACGCCGCCATGTGCGTCGGAGTGCTGTAGCCCTTGTGTACTGCGAAACCGTACTCCGGTAGCTCGCCGTCGAGGTCGACCATCATGCGATCGCGTGTGACCTTCGCGAGCACGCTGGCCGCCGCGATGCACGCGGCCGCCGCGTCGCCGCCGATCACGGGCAGCGACGGCGCGGGCAGTCCGGGCACCCGGAAGCCGTCGGTCAGCACGTAACCGGGCGGAGTCGACAGACCTGCCACCGCGCGTCGCATGCCTTCGATGTTGGCGACGTGGATGCCGATCGCGTCGACCTCCTCCGCGGGGATCACCACCACGCTCCACGCCCGGGCGCGTCGCACGATCACCGAGTACAACTCCTCGCGGATGCGTTCGGTGAGCTTCTTCGAATCGTCGAGCCGGTCGAGCGACGCGTGCGGCCGGTCGCCGAGCACGCACGCGGCGACGACGAGCGGCCCGGCGCAGGCACCGCGGCCGGCTTCGTCGACCCCCGCTACCGGACCGAGACCGCACCGCGCGAGCGCGGACTCCATGGTGCGCAGTCCGGAGGAGCGACGGATCACGGGTCGAGGTGGCCAAGCAGTCACGAGGGAAGGATCTCCGGTGAGTCGATGAGGCCCCATCGGCCGGGAGGCAGCACGATGAAGCGGGCTTTTCCGATGACATTGTCCAGCGGGATAGAGCCCTGGTGCTCGTCCCCGACGTGGTAGCGCGAGTCGGCCGAGTTACTGCGGTTGTCGCCCATCACCCAGACGTGGTCCTCGGGCACGGTGACGGGCCCGAAGCAACGCCCGGAGGGGACCTCGGTCTCGCAGGTGACGACACCCGGGGTGAACGGGAAGTCCATGGTCACGTACGGCTCGTCGAGCGGGACACCGTCGACGAGGACGCGGCCCTGGTCGTCGCAGCATTCCACCGTCTGCCCGCCGGTCGCGATCACGCGCTTGACGAGGTCGTTCTCGTCCGGCGGCACGACGCCGACGAGCGAACCGATCTCCTGCAGTCCCCGCACGACGACGTTGTCGGAACGGGTCGAGGTGTAGCCGGCCGACCACGAGTCGGGGCCTTCGAAGACGATGACGTCGCCGGGACGGGGGTCGGTGAAGCGGTATCCCACCTTCTCGACGACGATGCGGTCGCCGGTGCAGCCCGGGCAGCCGTGCAGTGTCGGCTCCATCGACTCCGAGGGGATGAGATAGACCCGCGCCACGAAGGTCTGCAGCAGGAAGCTCAGGGCCAGTGCGACGACGACCAGGATCGGCAGTTCACGCCAGAACGACTTCTGCTTCTTCGCCTTCGGGGCGGTGTCCTTCGCTGCGGGGTCCTCGCGCCGGTGGTGTGCACCGTCGGCTCGATCGCTCCGAGCCGAACCTCGAACATCGTTGCGGTTCACATCCGGTCGAGCCGGATCGTGCGGGGAATCTGCCACCTCGACAGACTAGCGTCTGCGGCACGGCGGCCCGCCGAGGACGACCGTCGACCGGACGGGAGAGGGACAGACCGCTGCCCACAACGACGACGACCCGGCCGGGACGGAAGTCCGGGCCGGGTCGTCGGATGCTGTATCGGGTGGCTCGGGAGCCGTGCCGAGCAGCCCGAGGGGCTGGTCAGCGGCCGAAGATCAGCGCTTCTCCTTGATCTTGGCAGCCTTGCCGCGCAGCTCACGCAGGTAGTAGAGCTTCGCGCGACGGACGTCGCCACGGGTCAGCACGTCGATCTTGGCGAGGTTGGGGCTGTGGACCGGGAAGGTGCGCTCCACGCCGACGCCGAAGGAAACCTTGCGGACGGTGAAGGTCTCGCGGATGCCGCCGCCCTGGCGCCGGATCACGACGCCCTTGAAGACCTGCACACGCTCCTTGCTGCCCTCGATGACCTTGACGTGCACGTCGAGAGTGTCGCCGGGACGGAAGTCCGGGATGTCGTCGCGCAGCGACTTGGCGTCCAGAAAGTCCAGGGTGTTCATCGGTTTTTCATCCTCTTGTTCGCTCGAGCAGAGGAACCTGGCGGCGACCGCCGTGTGGCGGGCTCGACCGGTTCGTGCCCAGGTCAGGTAGGCGTGCCCGAACGGGGCAACCCGTCCATTGTGCCAGACGGAACATCGATCGATGAAATCGGCGGTGGCGCCGGCTTGACGCGACGGTCCAGTTCGGCCTCGGTCGCGGTGCGCGAGTGCTCGACACTGCCCCGCACGGTTTCGAGCGTCGGTGCGCCCGCGACGAGATCCTGCACGAAGATCTTGGCGCGGATCACCGGGCGCCGCAGTCGACGTTCGCGTTCGAGCGCGCGCGCCATGCGACGGGGCCGCTTGCCGTACCGCCAGCGAGCCCAGGGCGCGCCGGGCCGGGAGAGCCGGATCGCGCCGACCCACAGCAGCGGAACGACGAACAGCCCCACCAGGCCCGTCCAGATCTTTCCTTTCGCCAGGACGATCGCGGCGAGCAGGAGGTTCACGAGCACAGCCACCACCAGTGCGGCCCGTCCGGCCCAATCACCGCTGTCCTCGAAGTTCGTGGTGTCCCCGAGTTCGAACGGTCGCAGACCGAGCAACCACATCCCGGTCACGGCGATCGCCACGAAGACGGCGTCGACGGACACCCGTCCCTGTTCTTCCCAGTACACGTCGTTCAGATAGAAGATCAACGCGAACTCGTCGAGTGTCAGTGCGGCGCCGACTCCGAAGAGCGCCGCGAGGATGCACGCGGCGACGCGGTTCGCGTCCTCCGAGATCGCGATCAGTCCCCCACCGGCGATCACCATCGTGACGACACCGAACACCACGTGGTGCACGTGCTGACCGCCCGGGGTGATGTTGCCGGGCCACCAGCGCACCTGCGCGCGGATCAACCGCACGCTGATCCGGATGAAGACGAACGCGGCCACGAAACCGAGCAGGAAGAACAGCAGCGGCAGGCGCCCCTGATCGACGATCTCGCGCCGCATCCAGTCGAGCATCACCGGATCACCCCGGCCACCGTGGATCTCATGTCCACAGCATTGCAGGAGTGACCCGGTGATTCGCGTCAGTTGTTGCCGAAACCGGCGCGTCGCAGGGCGTCGGCCAAGGATCCGGAGGCGGCCGGCGTCGAACGGCGGTCGCCGCCACGCCCCTGCTGCCCACGATTGCCCTGACCGCTGCGTCCACGACCGCCGCCCTGGTTGCCGCTGCCCTGACCTCCGGGGCGACGGCCACCTCCGCGCGGCTGGCCGCCCGACTTCTCGGCGCCCGGGGTGGGGACCTCGTCGTCGAGGCGCAGCGTCAGACCGATGCGCTGGCGCGCGACGTCGACCTCGAGAACCTTCACCTTGACGACCTCACCGGACCGGACGACGTCGTGCGGATCCTTCACGAAGCTGCGCGACATCGCGGAGACGTGCACGAGGCCGTCCTGGTGCACACCGACGTCGACGAACGCACCGAAGGCCGCGACGTTGGTGACCACTCCTTCGAGGACCATGCCGGGCCTCAGGTCGGCGACCTTCTCGACACCGGCGGCGAACGTCGCGGTCTTGAACTCCGGACGCGGGTCGCGGCCGGGCTTCTCGAGCTCGGAGATGATGTCGGTGACGGTCGGGACACCGAAGCGGTCGTCGGCGAACTCGTCGGCGCGCAGCTTCCGCAGGGTCGCGATGTTGCCGAGCAGTTCGCGGACGCTGCTGCCGGTCCGGTCGACGATCCGCCGCACCACCGGATACGCCTCGGGGTGCACCGCGGACGCGTCGAGCGGGTCGTCGCCGTTGGGGATGCGCAGGAAGCCCGCGCACTGTTCGAAGGCCTTCGGGCCGAGTCGCGGAACGTCCTCGAGCGCTCGCCGTGCACGGAACGGACCGTTCTGGTCGCGGTGGGCGACGATGCTCTCCGCGAGCGAGCCGGTGATACCCGAGACCCGCGACAGCAGCGGGACAGATGCCGTGTTGACGTCGACGCCAACGGCGTTCACCGCGTCCTCGACGACCGCGCCCAGCGACCGCGCGAGCATCGTCTCGGACACGTCGTGCTGGTACTGGCCGACCCCGATCGACTTCGGGTCGATCTTGACCAGTTCGGCGAGTGGATCCTGCAAGCGGCGCGCGATGGAGACCGCACCACGGATGGACACGTCGAGATCCGGGAGTTCCTTGGTGGCGTACTCGGAGGCCGAGTAGACGGACGCGCCCGCCTCGGACACCACGATCTTCGTCAGCCCGGGCACCTTCGCCAGCGACACGAGTTCGGCTGCGAGAGCGTCTGTCTCACGCGACGCCGTGCCGTTGCCGATGGCGATCAGTTCGACACCGTGCCGCGCGACCAGCGCGGCGAGCACCGCGAGGGCCTCGTCACGCTTGTTGTGCGGCTGATGCGGATAGATGGTGGCGTGGTCGACGACCTTGCCGGTCGCGTCGACGACGGCGACCTTCGTGCCGGTGCGGTAGCCGGGGTCGAGGCCCATCGTCGGTCGCGTTCCGGCCGGTGCGGCGAGCAGCAGGTCCTTGAGGTTGGCGGCGAAGACGTCGACCGCGTCCTTCTCGGCGGACTGCCGCAGCCGCATCCTGATGTCCAGCGACAGCGACATCTGCAGCTTGGTGCGCCACGCCCACCGCACAGTGTCGAGCAGCCACTTGTCGGCGGCGCGTCCCTCGTCGGCGATGTCGAAGCGCGTCGCGATCCGGCCCTCGTAGTAGGTGCGCTCACCGGGCACCGGCTCGTCGATCTCGGGATCGAACGACAGTGACAGCACCTCCTCCTTCTCGCCGCGCAGGAGGGCGAGAATGCGGTGCGAGGGCAGCTGGGTGAACGGTTCCGAGAACTCGAAGTAGTCGGAGAACTTCGCGCCGTCGTTCTCCTTGCCGGACCGCACGGTGGAGCTCACCTTGCCGCGCGTCCACATCGCCTCGCGGAGCTCGCCGACGAGGTCCGCGTCCTCGGCGAAGCGTTCGACGAGGATGGCGCGCGCACCGTCGAGCTGCTCGGAGGTGTATCCGGCGGGGTCGGTGGTGGGGTCGCCGATGAGCGCGTCGGCGACAGGTTCGTGACCGGCCTCGCGCGCGATCTGCGCCTTGGTGCGCCGCTTCGGCTTGAACGGCAGGTAGATGTCCTCGAGCCGCGCCTTGGTGTCGGCGAGCATGATCTGTCCGCGCAGCGTGTCGTCGAGCTTGCCCTGCGCCTCGATCGATTCGAGGATCGCGACACGGCGCTCGTCGAGTTCACGCAGATAGCGGAGGCGTTCCTCGAGGGTGCGCAGCTGGGCGTCGTCGAGCCCGCCGGTCGCCTCCTTACGGTAGCGCGCGACGAACGGCACGGTCGCGCCGCCGTCGAGCAGTCCCACGGCCGCAGCGACCTGGTCTTCGCGGACGTCGAGTTCCTGGGCGATCCGCTGGTTCACGGTGTCGAGTTCGGTCGTCACGTCGAACGACCCTACAGTTGCCGTCCCCCGCCCGCGCCTGTGACCGTGGGGCGCCTGCGCGCGTAACGGCACTCGCGCTCGCGAGCGGGGTCCGTGCAGGCTGCCGGGTGGACCGGCGCTATCGTCCACAGCACAATGGAATGCAGGAACCGGACATGAAGCACGGGCGCGGACGCGCACGATCGGGCGCGATGATGCTGTGCGTGGCCACCGCACTGGCCGTATCCGGCTGCGAATCGATGGACTCCCATCCGCTCCCGCACGAGGCGCTCGGTCTCGCCTCGGTGACGGACACCGATTCCGACGAATCGACCGTGACGCTGTCGACGGCCGAACTGCCCCGACAGATCGACGCGGCCGTCGCGCTCGCCGACAGCCGCGGAGCGCGCCTGACTGTCGCCGTGCTCGACCGTGAATCCGGGACCCGCGTGCTCGGCGGTTCGGACGAACCCTTCGAGACCGCCTCGACTGTGAAGCTGTTCATCGCCGAGGAGGTCCTGTACCGCGAGGTGACGGGCGAGGCGACGCTCGCCGACGAGGACCACGAGTTGATCCGGTCGATGCTGCGGTCGTCGGACGACAACGCGGCGACGCTGTTGTGGGAGACCTACGGTGGTCCCGAGATCGTCGAGCACGTCGTGGAGCGGCACAACCTGACCGGCACAACTCCCCCGGATCCGGGGTCCTGGTGGTGGAACACGACCACGACGGCGTCGGACCTGCTGACCTGGTACGACGATCTGCTCGGCGACAGTGCCTCCGGTGATGAGAGCGCGGCCCGGATCGTCGGCCATCTGGTGGAGTTCACCGACGAGGGCATCGACGGATACGACCAGCGTTTCGGGCTTCCCGAGGGTCTCGGCGACTCCACGGACCTGGGTGTGAAGCAGGGGTGGATGTGCTGCCCGGCCGGTGAATGGCTGCACCTGTCCACCGGGTTCTTCGGCGACGACCACCGGTACGCGGTCGTGGTCGCGGCGCGGGAGACCGTCACCTACGAAGAGTCGGATCCCTTCTACGACACCGGTTTCCTGCCCGACACGGCGATGTACGACGCGACGGACGACGGGAGCGCGCAACACGCGCGCGAGACCGTCACGCTGGCGGTCGAGACGACGCTCGGAAGCGCGCACCGGCCCTGAGGACCGTCGGGCCCGGCGTCAGTCGTCGGACGGGAGCAGATCGGGTCGTCGTTCGCGGGTGCGTTCGAGCGACTGCTCGTGACGCCAACGAGCGACCTTGCCGTGGTCGCCGGACAGCAGCACCGGTGGCACCTCGAGGTCGCGCCACACCGCCGGCCGAGTGTAACTCGGCCCTTCGAGCAGTCCGTCGGAAAACGAATCCTCTTGATGCGACGCCTGATTGCCGAGTACACCGGGCAGCAGACGGACGACGGCCTCAACCATGACGAGGACGGCGACCTCCCCACCGATGAGGACGTAGTCGCCGATGCTCACTTCTTCGACGCGCACGCGCCGCGCGGCATCGTCGAAGACGCGCTGGTCGATTCCTTCGTAGCGGCCGCAGGCGAAGACGATCCGCTTCTCCTTCGACCACCGTTGTGCGGTGGCCTGATCGAAGCGGCGACCGGCGGGCGTCGGGACGACGAGCAGTACGTCGGGATCGGTTTCACCGTCGGGCCCGGCGAGCACGTCGTCGAGCGCCGGTCCCCACACGGTGGGTTTCATGACCATGCCCGGTCCGCCGCCGTAGGGCGCGTCGTCGACGGCCTTGTGCACGTCGTGCGTCCAGTCGCGCAGGTTGTGCACACCGACGGAGATGAGCCCCTTGTCGATCGCCTTGCCGAGCAGGGCGACGCGCAGGGGTTCGAGATATTCGGGGAAGATGGTGACGACGTCGAGCCGCACGGACTACTGCTTCCCCTCGGTCGACTTCTTCTTCTTGGACGGCGGTTCCCCGAAGTCGGGGTCGAGGAGTCCTTCGGGCGGATCGATCTCGATCACGCCGTCCCGGACCGACACCGTCGGGACGATCTCGGTGACGAACGGGACGAGTAACTCTCCGCGCTCCTGGCCGGCTGGCCGGATCGACAGCAGTTCACCGGCGGCCGTGTGCAGGACCTCGCGGACGGTGCCGACCTCGGTTCCGCCGTCGGGGCGACCGGCGACGATCCGCACCGTCAGCCCTTCGAGTTCGTGGTCGTAGAACTCGTCCGGGTCGTCGGACGGCGGAAGGTCGGCGCTGTCGACGACGAACAGCACCCCGCGCAGTGCGTCGGCGGCGTCGCGACCGTCGATGCCCTGCAGGCGCAGCAGAAGCCGCCCGGAGTGCTCCCGGGCGGCTTCCACTGTGTACTCGTGCAGGTGCCTGTCGCGAGGCTTACGGCCACGCAGGACCGCGCCGACGGCGAAGCGCTCCTCGGGTTCGTCGGTGCGAACCTCGACGACGACTTCGCCTCTGATGCCGTGCGACTTGGCCACACGGCCCACGACGAGCTCCATCGACGCTCGCCTAGCGGTCGGTGTCGACGACGTCGACACGGATACCTCGGCCACCGATTCCGGTGACGAGGGTCCGCAGCGCGGTCGCGGTGCGACCGCCGCGGCCGATGACCTTGCCGAGGTCGTCGGGATTGACGTGCACCTCGACGGTGCGGCCCCGACGGCCCGCGATCAGGTCGACGCGGACGTCGTCGGGATGGGCGACGATTCCACGAACGAGATGCTCGACGGCATCGGCGACCACGGCGCTCATTACTCGGCGGCCTCGGTGGACTCGGCCTCGGTGGACGCCTCGGCGGTCTCTTCCTTGGCAGCCTTCTTCTTCTTGGGCGTGACGGCCTCGGCAGCCGGCTCGTTCTCGGCCTGCGCGAGGGCGGCCTGGAACAGCTCGAGCTTGGACGGCTTCGGCTCCGCCTTCTTCAGCGTGCCCTCGGCACCCGGCAGGCCCTTGAACTTCTGCCAGTCACCGGTGATCTTGAAGAGGTTGAGGACCGGCTCGGTCGGCTGCGCGCCGACGTTCAGCCAGTACTGCGCACGCTCCGAGTCGATCTCGATCAGCGAAGGCTCTTCCTTCGGGTGGTACTTGCCGATGGTCTCGATGGCCCGGCCGTTGCGGCGGGTGCGCGAGTCCGCGACGACGATGCGGTACTGCGGGTTGCGGATCTTGCCGAGACGGGTGAGCTTGATCTTGACAGCCACTGCTGTGTTCTCCTTCGGGGTGCGCCGAGGCGCGTGTCACGTGCAATTCGGACGACGCGCCCTTCTGGCACGCCCGGTTTTGCCTCTAGCCTGTGACCGCCGCGCGGTACGTAACCGGATGCGACGACAGCGAACCATTCTGCCAGACGCGCGAGCCAGGACGAAACCGGCACCCGGTGACTCCGCGCACCCTCTCTACAGCCGCGGGGCGCCCCGAGACCACCCGGCCGCGGAGCACCACAAGATCGGGACGCGCGGCCGCGGGGTCGCTGCGCGGATCCTCCCGGTACACGACGAAATCCGCCGACGTCCCCGATTCGAGACTCGGGTGCCCGAGCCATGCGCGGGCCTTCCAACTCGCCGCAGCGTACGCCTCGGTCGGGTCGAGACCCACGCGCACGAGCGATGCGATCTCGTCGGCGATGCGCCCGTGCTGCACCTGGTGCCCGCGTAGATCGGGATGCCGGCCTCATGGGCAGCAGCGCCGATGGTCCCGTCGACGCGCGCGTACCGTACAGAGTGCGCATGTGCGCCGCATACACCGGGAATCGCGTCGCCGATGAGTTTGACCCAGCCGTCACCGGCCCGGGCCTGACGGGCCACTTCGTCGGGCAGCTACGACTCGTCCTCGAGGTCGACGGGTGTAGGGATGCAGCGAAGACTGGCCGGACACGCTGCTGCACATCGACAGATCCCGGGTGTGTCAACAGTACTCGTGCAAATGCGCGACTCGGTCGACCGCAGCGCCGATCGTGCGCGGCGGCAGCGTGTCGGGCACGCTGGCAGGGTGACAGAGCCTGACCAGGTGTGGCGTCCGCAGACTCGGCTACCGGTGTTGGTGACCACCGTGTCGATCGAAGACGGGGAGACACCGCCCCCGGAGGTCGGTGCCGTCGCGGTGTTTCCGTTGTTGTTCGAGGAGATGCCCGCCGATCCGGCGGATCCGTCGATTGTCACGCTTGGCGCTGTGGCCGAGCCCCTGCATTCGGGAAAGCCCGCGTTGCAGCAGCCCGGGGACGGACGGCAGTGGTGGGACTGGACGGTGCTGCTGCGCGGTGTGGGGTGGACGGCGACCTGGTACACCCGTCGTCCGGTGCTCGGTCAGGTCGAGGTCACCGGCCGGTTGATCGGTGATCTGTCCTACGCCACTATCGGGCGGATCCGCGGCCGGGTCAGGCGTATTCGCGTCGCATCCGATCGGTACCGGCGCGAGGTCGATCAGCCGCACTCGCCGTTCAGGCCGGTGCCCGGCACCCGCCGCTATCGGCAGGTCACCACGTCCCCACGATCGTTCGCCCATGTTGCCCGGCCCCCCGGCCCCGACCCGCTGGTCGAGCGCACTCACGAGGTGGGCGTGCTTGTCGATCTCGACTTGACCGAGGTGCCGCCACCGCCGCTGCGGCCGAGCATGATCCCCGCTGCGATATCCGCGCACGAGTCGGACCTGTGGATCGCCGACCGTGAGCTGCCCCTGGTCGTGCATCTCGACGCCGACCGGCGCGTGCGCGAATACATCGTGCCCGGGCAGATCTTCGATACTCCGCCGGCCGATCGCACCCGTTCGGTGTGGGCACACGCCGACGGCTGCTGGGTGGGCGGCTGGGACGGAATCTTCCATTGCACCCGGGGCGGCACCGTCGAGGCGATCACCGACACACCGATTCGAGACGGCGCAGCCCATGCCCAGACCCTGCTCGCCGTGGCGGTCCCGGAGCGCGGCACCGCCGAGCTGATCCTCGCTCGCCCCGGCCAGGACCCGGTGACGCACGGACCCGAGCCGTGGGGCGACCTCGAATCGATGACCACCTGCGAAGGTGGGTTTGTCCTGCTGTTTCGCCGGCGTGACCCGAGCACCGGCGCGCTCGGAGCGGCGCGCCTGGTCCGGGTCGATCTGCACGCCGCCGTGACCGTCGGTCCGCCGCTGGAGACCGCGATGATGTCCTATCGGCCGTTTCTGACGGGCCTTCCACCGACGATCGTCGACGGCACCACCGCATACCGGATACTCGACGATCTCACCCTCGCCCAGCCGAACTCGCTGCCTGATCATGTCCTCGGCGGCGGACAGATCGATGACCTGCTCTGGATCGTCGGCCATCCCCCGGACGGTTCCGGCCGTGGGCAGTGGTGGCCACTGCCGGGGCCGGCCGTGTATCCGGCCGATCACCACCAATACTGGCTGTTCACCCGCCTCGATCCGGTCACCTGGGAGCCGATCGCCAGCATCCCGATCCGCAGTCCCCGCCCGGACGTCACCATCGACGGAGCCGGCACCGTGTGGGTCACCGCTGCGGGCGTGCATTCCTTGCCGCACCAGCACATGAACCCGCCGGAACTGCTCGATGTCGCCGAACTCCTCGACCGCTCCCGCCTCCGGTAGCCGAACACTCACGAGGCGCAGGTCCGTGTACGCACGCCGCCCGATCACCGGTCCGGCCGCGTCCGCCCACCTCCATTCTCCTTGCTCCGCAAGGCAGACCAGTGGTTCGAGGGGGCTACGCTCCTACATAGACCGTGGCACGTTCACAGCACGCGGGAAAACGCAGGTCGGGCGCAGGAACACCGCGGCGGCCACGGGGCGAGCCGATGATTCAGTCGTCCTCCCAGACCAGTTTGTGCAGACGCATCGCTTCGATCAGATCGGAATCGTGCTCCTCGACAGGGCCGTAATCCAGCACCGTGACGTTCTTGCTGACCGGCCCGTCACCGGGACGCTCGTACAGCGCCCAGAGCACCAACCCGTCACCGTGCCAGGACTCGAACTCGATGCCGGCCACCAGCTCACCGCCGGGATCGGAGAGAGTGTTGATCCACTGGGAGATCGCCCGGGTCAGGGCACGCGGGCGGGCATTGCGGATCGCCGCGGTGTCGAGGTCGAGCAGACCGTGTCGGATCGCATGGGGCCGGACAGGGTGCGCAGGGTGGCCACCGATTCGGGGTCGCCGGGCACGACGCAGCGGACATCCCCGCGCGAGGTGGAGATCAGCGTGCGGTCCGGTGCACTCATCCGACCGTCGCGAACTGCCGGGCAGCGGCGAGGACCTTCGGGCCGACGTCGGACAGCTCGCCTTCGCGCAGCAGCAGCGCCGGCGGGCGGTCGTCGAGGATCGGGTTCAGGCCCTGGAACCACGTCTGCGCTACGGCGGGGGTGTCGCGTTCGGCGATCAGCCGGGCGGCGCGGTAGGCGATGCGCAGGCGTTCGACGTCGGTGTCGCTATTGATAGTGCGGGTGCCCTCGGCCCACTGGCGGACCGCGCGGGTTTCCTTGACCTTCCCCAGGTAGGCGACGAGCTTGGCGCCGAGCAGGTCGCGCAGTGCGGTGACCAGCTGTGATTGGGCCATGTGGGCGGCGTCGTTGGAGGCGGCGAGGTCAGGGCGTGGGTGTGCGGCTGTCATAACAATCCACCTCCTGATCACAGGGTAAATCACAGTCTTGATGCCGTTGAAGTTCCCACCTCGAGTGACTGTTCAGGGTTGATTCTTCGAGTGTCGGTCCGTGCGAGCTTCGCCGAGTACGGCGCGGGCAACGACTGTGAACATGCAATGTGTCACCGCGCTGAACGCCTACGGATTCCAGGCCATGCCTCACCAGCGTGGACGCGGCTCTGCGGTGACTCCAACCGCAGATCGTCGTCTGTGTGGCTGTGAGTCAGTCGCTGGGGGTGGACGCGGCGGGGTGTGTGGTCAGGGCGGGCAGGACCGTGGCCATGATCGAGGCGGCGAACTCGGTCATCGGCTGCTGGGGATGGTCGGGTCCGTAGAACTGTTCGAGGAACGCCCGCAGGTAGCAGGCACCGGCGATCGATGCGGCGACTCCGTCGATGGGGGCGTCGGCGGCCACGGTGCCGGCGCGCTGTTCGTGCTCGAGGAATCGGGCCACGGCGGCGGGCAGCAGAGCCGGGCCGGCGCCGTGCGCGATGACGGCTTCGCGGTGGCGTTCGAGCAGGGCGGCGTCGGAGAACAGGGAAGCGCCGATCGCGAAGGTTTGCAGGTAGAAGGCGGTGATCTGCTCGATCGTCGCCCCCAGTCTGCCGTCGAGGGTGTCGGCGTCACCGGGGGTGCGGTCGGTGCGGGTGAGGATGTCGACGGTGGGCACTCGTTCGCGCAGGACGCTGAGGAACAGGTCGACCTTGTCGTCGAAGAGTTTGTAGATCATTGCTTCCGAGTAGCCGGCGGACGCCGCGATCTGCTTGGTGGTTGCCTTGGCGATCCCGCGGTCGCGCATGATGCTCGCCGCGGCGTCGAGGATGCGATCACGTGCGGTGGGGGCGTGGTCGGGCATGCCCTGACGGTAACCTACAATTATAGTTAGTGAGTACCCACTAACCAGGGAGTCCGCATGCTGATCCTCGCAATCGAGGTCCTTCTCGCGTTCTGCGTTCTTCTCACCACATGGTTCGTCGGATACGTGGTCTACCGCTTGGTCACCGACGAACAGCGCTGAACGCACCCGCCTGCGCGCACCTTCGCCGCAGCCGGTGAGCGCACCGGCAGCGCGCCACACCATCACCGTCACAGCCGCGCAACGACCCAGACTCCATCACCACCCGGCACCCGCGTCGAAAGGCGCGATCAGCATCGAAAAGGAATACGCGCGTGAACACCACCCCGCCGCTCGGCTACCTGATCAAATCCGTCGACAACGCCCTGCACCGCTACGTCGACCACACCCTGCACCAAGCACACGGCGTCGGCCGCGGCCACTGGCAGGCCCTGCGCACCGCACAGGACGACCCCGAGCTGACCCTCGAACAGTTCTCCGTAGAAGCCGCCGCCTTCTATACCCCCGCCCGGATCGACCGCCTGCTCGCCTCCTTGACCGACAACGGCTGGCTGCACCTCGATCCGGTCGCCCCGGGCACCACCGCCATGCGAATCACCGATGCGGGCCGCGAGCTGCTCGAGCAGATGAGCCGCACGCAAGCGCGCACCGCGCAGACCCTGACCGACGGCGTCTCCGCCGAGGACTACGAGACCGTCCTGCGGACGCTGGCCACGATGCTCGACAACCTCGAAGCGGCGACACCACGATCCGAGACGAACCCGACCGGATGATCGCCCGGAAGTGCTTGTCCACCACGATCGGCGGATGCTCCACACGGGTCTGCTTGTCAACACGGCTGGGTGGGTCTTGGCTATGGTGCCGAGATGACCACTACCGATGCTGCGCACCCCTCGTCCTCCACCATCGACCTCGAGGGCAGAGTGTTCACCGGTGTCAGCAACTCGCCCACCGGACAGGTCAGTAGCGCCACACGTTTTCGGTACCACCAGGACAACGCTGTCATCTGGGCCGACTACGACGGCGGAGAGATAGTGCGGGGTTTCCTCGTCGGGACACGTGACGGTGAACGGCTGCACTTTCGCTACACCCACCTCAGTGTCGACGGCACTACCGCGAGTGGAGTCTGCGACAGTCGGATCGAAGTGCTCACCGACGGTCGCCTACGCGTAGAAGAGAACTGGGCCTGGGAATCCCGCCCCGGAAAGGGTACGAGCGTGATCGAAGAAATCCGCTGACCCGTCGGACCCGCTGCATCGACGGACGCCTACAGCACGAACGCGAACCAGTACGGGATGCGCTGCGCTCTGCGTAGATGACACGTCCCCCGCGCCCCCGGGTGGAGAGCGCGCCGGCGGACACAGAAACGAGCCCAACCTCGGCGGTGGTCACGGCGTCGAGGGCCGTCCCGCGGCCGCGCGGGACGATCCGGCGTCGGTCGCGGCGGATCGAGGACCACTGCGCAGGGAAGCGGCCGTCGGCGGAGACCCGGATCGACATTGCGATCGCCGGCGCGACCGTCGGACATCGCCTGGCTGGGATGGAGCGAACCGTAATAGACCGCAGAAGGTTGTCGTGGACGGGCCTGATCCCGGTATGGACGACGTCATCGAGTCCGTGATTCGTTGTGGCGGCAGCGCCGGCTATCAGATGGGACTCGACGATGCCGGCCAACTACAACTGACCGCAACGGACGATACGCCCGTCGATCCACCGGTGAAATTCGTCTTCAGTGAGCAGGAACTGTGGAACTACTACGTCAGCTGCACCGCGCCCTCCTCGATCAGCCGGGACACCGTGGGAAACATGGCTCATGTCGATCCCGACTCGTCTCGACGAACCTGCCTGGAAGGCAACGACTCTGAACATGAAATGTGTCATCGCGATCAGCCCCTACGGATTCCACGCCGTGTCTCGATCGACGTGGGTGTGACACTCGTGATTGGTCGAATGTGCGCTGGACTGCCCCGACGGCATGGGCCCCTCCGACGCGGTCGAAGCGGTGTCGTTGCTCAGTTGCATCCGCGATCGCGCAACCATTCCAGTGCGGCCACCTCCGCGCCGTCGCTGGAGGTGCGGTGATCGGCAGCGACGGGTTCCTCAGCGAGATTGACGCCGTCGCGGTCGACATACGTACTCTCGGTGAGAACCAACAGTGCTCCGTCGTAGAGCGGGTGCACCGAATTCGCTGACGTGTATCCCGCGCTGTCCGCCCCGAACGACCGGGCGTTGTCGAGACCACGGAACGCCGTGAGCACCGCCTCACCACTCGAGACCGTGTCACCGTCCTGGAGCACCACAACAGGCTGATCGGCGATCTTCGCGACAGCACCGACCGAGATGACGGTCCCGCCCATCCCGGCACCGTCGTCGAAGATGGTCACTGGCATGTCCTCGCCCGCGCGGGTGCGAAAGGTCATCGCGGTCCCGTTCGGTAGCAGCGGGGTCAGGCCGGACAACATCGGGTACATCGTGCCGCCGGTGTTGCCGCGCAGATCGACAATCCACCCGCAGGTCCGATCCGCCGCGCCGAGAATGCCGACCGCCGCGGCGTCGGCGTAGCGCTGCTGCAACTCGTCCGACACCGCACCCAAGGCAGGAATCGTCACGGTGGTGATGCTGTCCACTGTGGTGACCGTAGGTTCGGAAAGCTCGGCGGTGGCAGCCGAGGACGACCGGGCCGCTTTCGCCGGATCGAGGAAGACCGAGTGCTTCCCACCGGCCACTTTCACCGCCGCCGCCAACGGGCCATGCAACTCCTGGATGCTCGCAGCGCCGTCGGCGGCAGCCTGTACGCGGGCCCGCCGCGCGTCCCACTCCAGACCGGTCTCGTAATAGCCGTTCTCCCATCAGGTCCAAAGCGATCTCGGCGTAGCGCTGCGGCGACGGATGCCACCGCCCCGCACTCGGCAGCGTCGTCGCCTGCCGTCGGCTGCGCAGTGAGAACACCGGTGACGACGCCGTGACGCTCGTCCTCGCCGAGTGCCAGCAGCCCCGGCACACCCGCCGCTGATCCCTATCAGCCAGGAGGCCCCGTGATCGTAACCGTCGTGCTGATGCTCGGAGCGCTGGTAGCTGCTGGCCGGATTCCTGGGAACCCGCACCGCCACCGAACCCGCCCCCCGAGATCGCCGCGCTCGCCGTCCCAAGCCTGCGGCGCATTGATGCTCGGCGCGCCCGCGCCCGCGCCCGCGCTCGCCTGCGCCTCGTCCTGGACCGCGAAACTATCGATCCTGCTGAGCTCGGCGATCCTGCTGACCACCCGCACCTACACCTACCGGCGTGCCCACCAACACAGTCACAGCCCCGACCGACCCGCTGCGTGGCATCGAACACCTACGCGTGAGCTGCGCAGATGACACATTCCTCGCACCGCAGGCGCGGTGACATCCGCCGGCGCACCGGCGGGTCGGTCCTGTAAGACCAGCCGGGGCCGTCCTTGAACCATTGACGACTCCCCGCGATGGTGAACACGCCCTGCTGACGCATCGCGGTGCCGGCGAGCTGTGGTCCGGGGTGGGTCGGTAGACCTGATGGTGCCGCTGGCCGGAGTTGTCGCTGGCGCGAGACTGGCGACGAGAAAGTCAGGCCGTCCCTGGCGCCGTCCTACCGGCACGGGCATGCCGTGCGACCCTGGCGCGGTTCCCGCACACCGGTGAGCACCACTCTCGCCGAGGATGGGACTTGACGAAGAAGAGGATGCATCCCGGCGCGGGGCATGCCCGCACCTGGCCGATCAGATCCGGCATCAGCAGTCGGCACGCGTCGGACGCGACTTCGCCGAGCGCGATCAACCACGGATCGTCGACCTGCCACCGCCGCGTCACCACTACAGGGTTCCCGGGTGAGATTTCCAGGCGAGATGCGCTGTAGCGGCTGAATCCGTTGATGACCGCGAGGGACTCGCCGTTGGGTACTGCGTGCTCGACAACGGACTGCAGGCAGCTGCGTAGCGCCTCGCGCAGCGAGAGGAACTGTTCGTGGGTGCGCGGGGTGCAGGCTCGTTCCACGAGAACCGCGGGTAGTTCATCACTGAACTGACCGGCATGTTCGCTCGCCCAGGCGGTGAGCTGGTCCGTGGTGGTCAGTGCGTCTACACGATGCCCCCGGAGTCCTCCGTCGATGTAGGTGGTGTTCGCCAATTCCAGGGCGAGGGGTTCTCCGCTCAGAGGTGCAGTCGGGGAGGGATGGGGCTGTCGCGTCATAGAACTAATGGTATCCCCGTTTGACTTGCGTTAGATCTCGTGCTGCGATACCTAACTAACGGCCAAGCAATACACATCCATTAGCTTAGGGGGGATTCATGGACAGGTCCGTACTGCACAGCCGCTGGGGCACACGCATCACCGCAGTGGCGTTCATATCGCTGACCGGCGCCTTCGGACTGAATCTGGCAATCGGCCAATTCATCCCGCCCTTGATGGGGCACTTCGGGTGGTCACTCGCAGCCACGAGCGGCACCGTCGCAGCGAGCACCCTCATGTGGGGGCTGGCCCAGCCGGTCATGGGCCGGCTCATCGACCGGTCGGGTCCACGAACGGTGATGACCGCCAGCGCCGCGCTGATGGGCCTGGCTTACCTTCTTCTCGCGGCCATCACCGAGTTCTGGCAGTTCGTCCTGCTCTTCGGAATCATCGTCGCGATCGGATTCGCCGGCTGCAGCTCGATGCCCGCATCGGTCCTGGTGACGCGATGGCACGTACGCCGGCGCCCCCAGGCACTGGCGATCAGCTCGATGGGCATCAACGCCGGCCAACTACTGCTACTTCCGCTCGCAGGAGTCCTGATCTCCACGTTCGGATGGCAAACCGCCTTCGCGATCCTCGGCTGTGTGATGCTCGCCATCGTCGTTCCGGTCACCTGGTTCGGCGCCCGGAATGACCCCGGCGATGTGGGACTGGAAACGGAGAAAACCCCCGTTCCGACGCTCGCTGCAACCAGCCTTCATCAAGCACTGAAAGATCCTCAGTTCTGGCTGATCGGCCTCAGCTTCGCGGGATGCGGTTATTCGCTCTACATGTTCACCACCCACATGCCGAAACTCGCGGTGGAGCTGGGGCTCGGGACCTCTGCCGCCGGATGGCTGATGGCGCTCGTCGCAGTGTGCAGTGCTGCCTCGATGTGGGCTACCGGTCAATGGGCCGCCAAACGGTGGGGCAAGCGCCGCCCCCTGCTGGCATTGCATCTCGTACGCATCGTGAGCTTCCTCGTGTTGGCTTTCGCCGGCACCGGACAGCTCCTCACCGTTGCCGTCGTCCTTTTCGGGCTGTCCTCGTTCCCCGTGATCCCGCTGACCACAGGATTGATCGCGGATCGCTTCGGTGGCACCGCCATGGGCGGGATTCTCGGCTCGACCTGGCTGATCCATCAACTGTTCGCTGCGCTCGGTGTGCTGATGGGTGGCGTGCTCCATGATGCCACCGGCAGTTATGGCATCTCTTTCCTCAGCGGCGCTGCGGTCCTGCTCGTGTCAACCGTCCTGACCTGGCTCATTCGAGAGCAGCGAGTAGCAGCACCGCAGCCGGCGATGCAGCCGAGCTGAGCTCCATCATCGATTCGGCAATCTGTCAATGGACGATCGATCTCGGGAAGCGCTTGCACATACGGCACTTGCACATACAACGTTTTATCGTTGTCCCGGAGCGACAGGCGGGGCCACCAACCCGACCTCGATGGTGCCCGGTGTTCCTCCGGGCAGGTTCAAGAAATGTTCCCTGTGCCAGTTGTGCGGTCGGTTCTCATGGAACGGGCCACGCGTACTCGATTGCCGCAGATGTCACTGGGAGGCCACTTCGGTCCCGAGGTCGATGCCGCGTGTCTGGCCGAAGAGCCGGCGGTCGACCGCTGGGAGGCGGGCATCGAATATCCGAGTTGGGAGCAGACCGTCGCGCTGGCCCGCTTCCTCGATGTGCGGGTGCGCGATCTGGCCCACCCCGACGCCGAGCCCGGCACCACGAGGTCCGTGTCCACGACTCAAGATTTCGGGCCTGGCGATCCTGTCCTTCGAGCCTGCGGCCGTCTCAGCGGTCACAGCAGGTGCCGGCGCCACCGAGCGCACCGCACACGGCGATCACCCCGATGCCTGAACCGGATTCCGGAGCGGACCGGAGACATACGCGTTGACCTGGCCCGACGGCATGTCCCCGCGCTGCACTGATGACATGCCGCCCTGCGGTGGGGTGGACGACATCGCCACCGGGGAACTATTTGGTCCGATGCAACGGCCGGTGCTGCAATCGCAGGTGTAACTGCGGTCGGCCCGCACGAAGCGGTCCCTCCACATCTCACGAAGTCCGTGAGGTCTGGTAGGGGTGTTCGCTACTGATGGAACCTCGGCGTCCGCTTCCGGCGGAGCAGCTGGGAGATTGAATTTCACGATGTCGAGAAGGGTGTCGCCAGGAAGACCCGGATAGCGCTGGTCCAGGGCTGCGTGAAGTGATTCGAGGCAATCGATGTCGCTTGCCAGGTTGATGGGACGACCTGATTGCCAGAGGGTAGGGACCACCATGGCGCGCTATTGAGGATGCGCGTTGTCGATGCCGGCGTCAACTGTTCCGGGCCGGGTGCGTTGACGATAGGACGGCCCTTCGACGACGAGGGTGTGGGCGCTGGAGGTCAGCCGGTCGATTGCGGATTGGGCAAGAAGGGTGTCTGCGGTCATCGTCAGCCACTCCGACGGCTCCCGATTGGATGTCACGATCGTGGTCTTCTTCTTGTGTCGTTGGACGATGAGTTCGTAGAAGTCGTTGGTTTCGGTGGCGTCGAGCGGTCGCAGCGCGAAGTCGTCGATGATGAGGACGTCGATCGCGGTCAACCGGCGGATCTCGGCGTCGACGGTGTCATCCAATCGGGCTGCGCGGAGCCGGGTGAACAGCTTGTCGAGCGTGCGAACAGAACGCTGTGCCGCCAACGAATCGCCATGTGCCCTAATGCTGTCGCCAGGTGAGTCTTGCCGACCCCGACCGGGCCGAGGACGATCGCGCACTGCTGGTTGTCGAGGAACCGCAACGAGGTCAGATCCCCGAGGAGTGTCCGGTCGTAGCGCAGATCGTCGAGTGCATTCCAGGTATCGAACACCATCGCCGGATCGAGTCCTGCTTTGGTGGCTCGCATTGTCGCCGAACGTGATTCACGCCGGTTCACCTCGTCGGCGAGGAGCACTTCGAGGAACCCGATGTGGCTGAGCTTGTGTTGACGGGCCAGAGCGGCGCGTTCGGGCAGTGTGTCGGCCAACGCCCCGAGTTGGAGGGCTTTGAGCAGGCGGATCATGTCGGTGCCGACAGGTTCGGTGGCTATGGTGCGAGCATTGGCGTTCGTTAGTGGGTCTCCGCGTTCTCGGCATTGTCGCCGACGACTGACAGTGCAGGTGCATTTGCGGCAGTGTTGAGTTCGGAAGGATCACGTGAGAATCGTGATGCATTGTGTCCGAATGCTTTCGGAAGATCCGGCGAGGTCTTTTCGGTGGCGCGCTCGAGCATCGAAGCGATCTTGGTGACCGAGACGACGTCGAGGTCGAGCGACAGGGAGCAGGCCTGCTCGACCCGTTCGGCTCCGTAGCGGCGGACCAGTCCTTGCAGACGGTAGACGCTGCGGATCCTCGTCCACGGCAGCGGATCGTCGAGGATGCGTTCGGCGTAGATCCCGATGTTCGGCCCGTGCGCGGTGCACTTCGCGATCAGAGAGGTGACATCACGCAGCGCGTAGTCGGATCTGTGTTCGGGCAGGTCAGCACGGTCGGTGCTCCGGCCACCCGGCGGCGTGCGGGGGTGGATCTTCACCAGGGTCCCGCGGTGATAGAACTTCACCAGTTCAGTGTCGGCGCGCACCGACAGCGTCGATCCGATCCACTGGTGCGGCAACGAATACAACGCCCGCCCGACTTCTGCGTGGAAATCACGGTGCACTTTCACGTCCTTGAAGACTGGCACATCGTAGACCGCCGGCACCGGCAACAACATGGGTCGTTCGGCAGTGTCGAAGACCTCCAGCGGCCGTGCACAGGTGGTGCCGTGGATACGCATGCCCGCAGTGTGGATGCACCAGCGGACAACGGACTCTTGAGCTTCGGCAAGATCAGTGAAGTGTTCACCGGCCCAGAAGTTTCCGCGCACGTACTGCACGGTGCGTTCGACACGGGGTTTGTCCTTCGGTGACCGCACCCGGGCAGGATCGGTGATGAATCCCACGTGGCTGCTGTAGTCGAGCCACCCCTCGCTGAAACGCGGGGTGATCGGGTCCGCCGCGGTCGTGACGACGGGTTTGAGGTTGTCCGGGATCAAGACCGCGAAGGCCCCGCCGAAGAACTTCCATGCCGCCTCACATCCGGCGATCACCGCCGCCAGCGTCTGCGAATAGGTCAGCCACACGAACATGTGCCGGCTGTACACGGCGGTGACGATCAGGGCATGAACTTTCCGGGCCCGACCGTCTTCGGGGTCGGTGAGCATCCCCAGATACCCGAAGTCGATTTGGCATTCGACACCCGGATCTCCGTCGACGACCCGAACGGTGAGGTCCTTGCGGCCGAAACCGCACCGCTCGGTAGCGAACCGGTGCAGCGTCCGGTACGGCACCACACAGCCTTGGCGGGCGAGGAGCACGTGGATCTTGGTGATCGTCAGCGGTTTGTGCTCATCGTCCCCGGCCACCCACCTGGTGATCTGCTGCTCGTGAGGAACCAACTGTTCCCATGCCGCACCGTGTCCATGAGGCCGGTCGGGGCGCACGGTGTCGACGACCGCAGCGATCAACTCGTCATCGATGTCGGCTGCAGTGCCGTCCCTCGTCAACCCGGCAACCTGGGCGGCGCGACGTAACGTCGGACGGTTTTGCGGTCCACCCCGGCATGCCCTGCGATCGTGCGCAGCCCAGGCGCCGGCAGAGCGGCCGTCCCGAGCCACAATCGCAGTACTTCTCTGATCTCGTTCACACTGATCTCCCGAAAAGCCATGCCCGTCGAACCTCCGTGACCTCGATTGAGCTGTCACAGACGATCGAACGAGCAAACGACGAGACCACCGGCAAGGCGCGCCGGTGGTCCCATAACTGGCAATCCAGGTGGTCCCATCACCCTGGCAGAATCAGCTCACACCGGTCCCATCCTCATGGCAGACCCACAGTGCGGACGGCGCTGTGACCTTCAGGGAGGTCACGGCGGTTAGGGCAGAAACGTCCGCGAAAGACGAATGGAATCGTGAGTGGGTCCGACCGCCTGTAATGCCTAGGTACGGGCTGTACGCAAGCGAACCTAGGAACTCGAACCGAACTGACGATCATTCGACAGGCATCGAAGTTCCTGGGCCAGGGACACACCTAGCTCTCCGCATCGACCCGCTCATCGACCGACGTCGGGACTCCCCTCGACATATGCTGCAGAGCGCTCGGAGTATCCCAGCGGGGCCCCTGTCGATCCAGGTGGCGGCCCGCGTCGGCAGCCGAGTTGCACCGGCATTAGCCGCCCGGTTTGATCCGGGAGATCCACGTCGCCCCTCGCGGTGCCTACAGCCACCGCCGCATGCCCGCCGACCCAACCATGGCTATGGGTGTCACGTGCAGCTCGGTTGCGACCGAACGAGTTGTAGGTCAGCAGCAGTCCCCTGAGCGCTTCGTGCCAGGTGGTTCCCCCACCGAACATACGACGCGCGCGGGAAGGTGTTCTGTGTCGTGATCCCGGACGCGTTCAGTCGGCGGATCAGAGTGGAAGAGCGACTCGCGACACTGTTCTGCATCCGTCATCTGGTGGGTGCGCCTTTGTTTCGGAAACAGCCTGTCGGGCGCCTCACCTTGAGTCCGGTGGGTTATCCGGTCAGCGATCCGTGACGAGTCACCAACTACAACTGAGGGCGAAAGCCCGAGCCTAGCGATCCGTTTTGTTGCACTTGCGAAGCCCCGATCGGGCGCTATAGTTGCCCGAAAGAAACCGCTCGGATGGTTTCTTTTCGATGTCCGGGGGCCATCACCACAGCATCTGTTCCGCCTGCTCGTGCACGTCTCGACGCAGGTTTGGTCCATGCCGGGTTCTTTGCCTTCGACGTGATCAGAGGGGGAAATGTGTATCCACGGGAAGTGCTGTTCGGGCGCATGCTGGGGTTGGTTACAGAGGAACAGCTGCGCGCACTAGGCAAGGCCACAGTGGCGATACCCGGTTGCGGCGGAACGGGGTACACGTATGCGGAGTGCCTCGCACGGATGGGCATCGGCAACTTCCGCCTCTCGGATACGGACCGTTTCGGGCCGGAGAACATGAATCGCCAATTCGGTGCGACAGTGGACACCGTCGGACGTCTGAAGTCCGAGGTGCTGGAAGAGCGCTTGCGCTCGATCAATCCGGAGATCACCGTCACGCGGTTCCCGGACATCGACGAAGACAATGTCTCCGACTTCGTCGCCGGCGCCTCGGCGCTCTGCGACACCATCGACTTCTTCGCCATGAACGAGCGTCGGATGCTGCACCGTCAGGCTCTCATTCACAAGGTGCCCACCGTGTTGTGCTGCCCGGTCGCGTACGGCGTGACGGGGCACTACTTCAACTATCACGAGAACGATCGAATCGACTTCGACGTCCTGTTCCACCAGTCCGATTCGAACGACGAGCAGCAGAACCTCGAGAACTTCGGAAACACACTCGCTCCGAACGCCTTGCATCGCGCCTATCTCGACGATCCGAATCTCGACTTCGAGAACCACAAGGTCGCCTCAGTGAGCGCCTCGTGCCTGCTGGCCACCTCGTGGGGGTCGATGCAGGCCGTGTGCGCAATCCTCGGACTGCCGTCCCAGTTCCGTCCCGTTCCCGAGATGTACGAGTTCGATCTTCGTGCAATGCAGTTCGTTTCCAGCTCCATGTCCACTGCTGTTCTCGGCTGATCCCTTAGAGCATGTCTCTTATGGCCTAGATCGTTTGTGCGGCATAATGCACTGCCGTGGTCGATGCGTTGTCTTCCCGGCTGGTACCGGATGCGTTGTGGGAGATCGTCGAACCGTTGCTGCCCGGATTCCGGGCGCGGCCGCAGGGCGGCGGCCGGGCGGCGATCGATGATCGGGCGGTGTTCACCGCTATCGTCTACGTGCTTACCAGCGGCTGTGCCTGGCGGCACCTGCCGCCGTCGTTCGGGGTCAGCGTTCCGACCGCACACCGCCGCTTCACCGCTTGGGTTCGGGCCGGGGTGTTCGACGAACTCCACCGCAGGGTCCTCGATCGGCTCAGCGCCGGTGGGGACTTGGACTGGTCCGCCGCGATCCTGGACGCAGCGCACGTCCGGGCGAAAAGGGGGGATCTCTGACCGGTCCCAGCCCGGTCGATCGAGGTAAGAACGGCTCGAAGATCCACATCCTCTCCGACGCCGACGGCATTCCCCTTGTCACGGCGGTGACCGCGGCAAATACCCACGACAGTGTCATGCTGCAGCCGATGGTCACTGCGATTCCCGCGGTGCGTTCGCGTCGCGGTCCGCGCCGCCGCCGACCCGGCCGGGTCCGGGCGGACAAGGGTTACGACTATCCCGTACACCGCCGGTGGCTGCGGGCACGGGGCATCGTTCCGCGGATCGCCCGTCGCGGCGTCGACAGCAGCGAGCGCCTCGGCCGTTACCGATGGAAGATCGAACGCACCCTGGCGTGGCTGAGCGGCTATCGCCGGCTGACGATGCGCTACGAACGTCACGGTGAGAACTTCGCTTCCTTTCTCCAACTCGCTGCCGCGCTGACCTGCTTCAAGAAACTGACCAAATGAGACATGCTCTTAGCGACCTTCGGAGATCTCATGGCATCACTCTCTTCTGGCCTGCTCGAGCAGCCCGCCGAAATCAACGACCTGCCCGAACTCCTCGACCGCGCATACACGTATGGCGACAGTGACGCCTTGCTGCGGGTTCAGCAGCGCCTTGCGGACGTTCATGCGCGTTCGTTCGAAATTCCTTCTTCCGTGCCCCGGACCGGCTTGGACACCTTGCGTTCCGACCTGCACTGTGCGTTGCAGATCGAAGAGCGCATGCTCTCATACGAGGACCGATTCATCGACCACGCCGCATGCCCGTCAACGTCCGGGGGCGGGCTCGAATTCGTGCGCAGTCTGAAATCGATCGTTCGCGAGCACCCAGCGAACCGGCACCCGTTCTACATCGAATTCCTGCCCGACAGTGCTGAAATCGGCGACATCGCCTACTACCTTGCGCAGGAGTCGGCGCTGGATCCGCGGTTCGACGACTTCATCGCTCTGATGCAAATCGGGATGTCCGTACGCCCGAAACTCGAACTGGCCGGCAACTACTGGGACGAGATGGGAAACGGTACCGAACCGCGCGTGCACACCGTGATGTTCCAGAACGCTCTCAACGAGGTCGGTGCCACCGACGACTTCATCCGCGAGAATCTCAGTGTCGACGCCATGGTATGCGGGAACCTCTCAGCCATGCTGGCATTGCGCAGGCCTTTGATCTTCCGTGCCGTGGGCAGCTTCGCCGTGACCGAATTCCTGTTTCCGCGCCGGTGCGCGCAGCTGCTCGAGGCGTGGCGGCGTAACGCGCTCTCCGTCGAGGGAATCGAGTACCACCGCGAGCACATCGGCATCGATGCGCGCCATGCGTCGGGGTTCTTCAAGAACGTCATCATTCCCTTGGTCGAGGAACGTCCCGAGGTGGCACCCGAGATCTATTGGGGCGCCGTGGCGCGCCTCAACTCGTCGCAGCGCTACCTCGACTCCACCCTGCAGACCCTGACCTACGGAAGTGCCCGATGAACACAGATCTCGCACAGCGCGGCTACGCACTCGTGGACGGCTTATTCGCCACCGCCGAGCAACTGATCTCCTATGAGAACTGTCCGCACGATCCGTTCATGGGCAACGGCACCCGATACAAGCGGTTTTCCCAGTTCAAGCTCGTCCACGATAGCGATGGTTGGGGCACCGAGTTGCTGCCGGCACGCGCCTACACCGCGCCAAAGGAGTTCAACCCGGTCGGTGGCGGATTCAAGCGCCCGTACGAGCCGCTCGAGGCGGACTTCAGCGGGATCGTCACCGAACTGGCGGACCAGCTCGGCCTCGACCGCACGACCGCCTGGCAGATCAACGTGCACCAGAACCGGAGCATCGCCGAACCCCGGCGCTCCGGCCAGCTGACTCCGGAAGGCCGGCACAAGGACGGTCACGAGTTCGTCACCATCAGCGCGTTCGCCCGTTCGAACGTCACCGGCGGCTGCACTCGGGTGTGGAGTGACGAGGAGGCCGGACAGCCGCTATGGGAACACACGATGACCCCCGGTCAAACGTTGCTGCTCGACGATCGGGCGGTCCTGCATGATGTGACCGACATCCAGGCGGCCACCGATGTCCGCGGCACCCGGGACATCCTCATCGTTGCCTACTCACGGTGGGACGAACGGTGGTACGGCGACGAGCACGACACGGCCGTGCTCGAACCGCACGTTGTCCCGGGCCGGATGTGATCGGCCGGCGAGGACATCACTTATGAGCATCTCCTTGTTCCTCGACGGGGCAGCCGGCACCACAGGTCTTCTGATCGAAGACCTGCTGCGACGCCATCACCCCGAGTTCGAAATCCTGCACTTGTCGGACGACGATCGAAAGGATCTCGCCGCCAAGCGCGCTCTCCTCGCCGAGGCCGAATGTGCGGTGCTGTGCCTTCCCGACGCCGCTGCGATGGAATCCGCTGCTCTGGCAGACGAACTGGGTGTGCGCGTGCTCGACGCCAGCAGTGCACACCGGGTGTCGGACGGTTGGGCATACGGGCTGCCCGAACTGGACCGCGGTGCCCAGCGACATCGGATCAGTGGTGCGTGGCGGGTAGCCAACCCCGGGTGCTACGCCACTGGGGCGCTCCTGTTGCTCAACCCGCTCTCGCGCGCCGGTCTCCTCCGCCGGAATGCGCACGTTCCCATCTTCGGAATCTCCGGCTACAGCGGAGGCGGTCGCGCGATGCTGCAGCGCTTCGAACGCGCCGGCGAGACCTTGCGCACCGGCAGCTACACCCACGACCACGAGCACAAGCACGTGCGCGAGATCGTGAGACACAGCCCACTCGGCCGCAAGCCACAGTTCGTACCGTCCGTCGGTGCCTTCGAACGCGGGATGTCGGTGACGATCACCCTCGGTCGCGAAGCCCTGACCGACGAGACCGACGCCGTCGCCGTCCTGAAGCAGTACGAACAGTCCTATGCGGACGAGCAATTCGTCCAGGTGCGCACCGCGCAACCGGATGACCCGAACGGTCTGCTCATGGTCGACGACGTTGTGGGCACCAATAACGCTGCCGTCTACTGCTTCGACGACGGCACCGACCTGACCTTGGTGTGCCACCTGGACAACCTCGGCAAGGGCGCGTCGCTGGCCGCAATTCAGAATCTGAACATCATGTTCGGCTACCCGGAAGGGCTCGGTATCGATGACCAGCACTGAGCATCTCCCTTTCACGAAGTACACCGCGCTGGGCAACGACTACCTCGTCTTCGACGGCGGTCACTTCGGCACGACCTTGGACGTACAGCAGATCGTCAGGCTGTGCGATCGCCGATTCGGTGTGGGCGCCGACGGTATTCTCGTCCACTGCCCGTCCCTGGCGAGCGGGCCGTTCCGAGTGCGCATCTTCAATTCCGACGGCAGCGAATGCGAGCGCAGCGGCAACGGATTGCGCATCTATGCTCAGTGGCTGCTCGATATCGGCGCAGTCGATCGCGATCGATTCGAGATCGACTGCCTCGCCGGAACGTCCCCGGTCGAGGTCAACAACGATGGCACGCTCACTGTGGCAATGGGACCGGCGGTGTTCGAGCCCCACGCGATCGGGCTGACCGACCCCTCGATCGATCCACAGCGGTTCGTGCTCGATACTTCCGCCGGCGCTCTCGACGTGACCGCATTGTCCGTCGGAAATCCACATACGGTCGTGTTCACCCCGGTCGAGCCCCATATCCAGAACACCCTCGGACCGCAGATCGCCACTCATCCTCTGTTCGCCTCCGGCACCAACGTCCAGTTCGTCGCACGGATCGACGCAGCCGGGATGGACATCGACATCTGGGAGCGTGGATCCGGCCGTACTCTCGCCTCGGGTAGCAGCGCGTGCGCCGCCGCGGCGGCCGCACTGTCGCGCGGTTCGACCACCGCCCCGGTGACCGTTCGGATGCCCGGTGGCCAGCTCACCGTCGATCGGCGCGGCACACAAATTTGGCAGACCGGACGAGCGCACCATGTGTTCGCGGGCACCGTCCGACCCCCCTCCCCGAAGGCGGTAGCTGCATTATGACCACACTGACTGTCCGTCACGCCACAGTCGCCGACGCGCAGCGCATATGCGAGATCTACAATCACGCAATCGAATCGCGTGCCAGTACGTGTGACCTCGAGTCGCGTGGCGTGCACGATATCGAAGGATGGTTCTCCGGAAGAGATTTCGGGTCCCGACCTATTTATGTGGCTGTCGACGATGGCACGGTCACCGGATATCTGTCCGTATCCGATCTTTGGAACGATCGTCCCGGTTACCGCGTCACCGCAGACTGCGGCGTCTATCTCGATCCGGCCTTCCAAGGTCGCGGGATCGGATCGACGTTGCTACGCACCTTCCTGGACGACGCTCCTCGCCTAGGCATCCGCACGGTCGTCACCAGCATGTTCGCCGACAACGCTGCGAGCGTCCAGTTGTTCGCCAGATTCGGTTTCGATCGCGTCGGCATGTGCACGGGGGTGGCGGACCTCGAAGGTGTCCGGAAGGACCTCGCTATCGTCCAACGAAGGATCACACCAGCATGACACTGACGATGCAGCAATGGATCTTCGTCGAGAGCTACGGTCGTTACACCCTCGATCTTGGTGACAGCAACGTCGAACTCGCGGACATTACCACTGTCCCGGGCTTCGCCGAGATCACCACCGTGCCACTCGGATATGGTCACCAGGCCGGGCTGCCCGAACTGCGTGCAGCTATCGCTGCGCGCTACCACAATGTCGACCCGGCAGACGTTCTTGTCTGCCACGGTGCCCAAGAGGCATTCTCCCTTCTGGTCCGCAGCCTCGAAATCACCGATCGCAGCGAAGCGGTAGTGATCGGGTCGGGCTGGAGCCAGCACACCTATTATCCGGCCGAGGTCGGGCTCTCGGTTGTGACGGTCGCACTCGATCCGTGTGAGCACACTCTGCTGGCTGCGGTCGCGGAGGCCGTGACCTGGCGAACGAAGGTCATCGTCGTCGCCACACCGGAGAACCCGACCGGTTGGACCGCGTCCCGCGACTTCATCGAAGCGGTCGCCGACATCGCCGATGCCTACGACGCCGTGCTCGTGGTCGACGAGGAGTATGTTTGCGATCCCGATATGTCGGCGGCGGGGATCTCCGACTGCGTTGCCGTCATCAGCGGGTTGTCGAAGCTGCACGGTCTGCCGGGGCTTCGTATCGGTTGGTGTATCGCCACTGCTGACCTGGTCGACCGCTGTACGCAGCGGAAGCACCTGACCACCATCTCCAACTCGGTACTGTGCGAGTCCATCGCGACGGCCGTCCTGCGCGACGGCGACCGGTTTCTCGCCCGAGCCCGCACCCTCTGTCGAAGTGGTGCTCACACTCTGCAGGAATGGGCGTCTGTGCTCCCGCAGGTCAGCATCGTCAATGCTCGGGACGATCTGCCATTCGCGTGGCTTCGGATCGATAAGTCCCTCGACAGTCTCGCCGTGGCCCGACGGGCGCTTGATGAGGGTGTACTCGTCATCCCCGGGGAGGTGTTCGATCGGCCCGGGTAGGGTAAGTCCCCTGGGGTGGTGTGAAACCGGGCTCCCGAATCGGGACCGTGTCGGTCCTGAACGTAGAAGGGCCACCGCGTGAAGCTGTGTGGGTAACGACCAAGAAACTCACACGAGAAAGACACCGCGATGGCCCTGGACCAGTCTGCCCTACTCGAGCTCACCGAGTCGCTACGCACCGCCGACGGCGGCGACATCATGCGCACCCTGCTCGCCACGATTCTGCAAGCGTTGGTCGACGCCGAGGCGACCGCCCATATCGGTGCCGGACGCTACGAACGGACCGACACCCGCACCACCAGCAGAAACGGTACCCGCGACAAGACTGTCTCGACCACCAGCGGCGACGTGACGGTGAAGATTCCCAAGCTTCGGCACGGCTCGTTCTTCCCGTCGCTGCTGCACCCACGCCGTCGCATCGACCAGGCCCTGCATGCGGTGATCATGGAGGCCTACGTGCACGGCGTCTCGACCCGCAAAGTCGACGACCTGGTCGTCGCACTGGGTGCCGACACCGGAATCTCCAAGTCCGAGGTATCACGGATCTGCGGGGACCTGGACGACGAGGTCCGCTCGTTCAACACTCGTGAACTCGATGTCCACGCCTACCCGTACGTGTTTCTCGATGCCACCTACTGCAAGGCCCGCGTCGGTGGGGACAACCGCGGCAAGGGCGCGAAGGTCGTGTCCCAAGCGGTGGTCATCGCCACCGGTGTCGCCGCCGACGGCCGGCGGGAGGTCCTCGGCTGCGCGGTCGGCGACAGCGAGACCGAGGTGTTCTGGGCCGAATTCCTGCGGAGCCTGCGCGAACGTGGTCTGCACGGGGTGCAGTTGGTGATCTCCGACCACCACCGCGGTCTGATGAACGCGATCGACAAGGTGTTGGTGGGGGCGGCGTGGCAGCGGTGCCGGGTGCATTTCCTGCGCAACGTCGCCGCCCGGATCCCCAAAGGCCAGTTCGAGATGGTCGCCGCGGCGATACGCACCATCTTCTCCCAGCCCACCGGGATGCTGGTGCGCGACCACGTGGACACCGTCGCCAGCACCTTGGAGTCGCAATTCCCGACGGTGGCAGCGATGCTGATCGAGTGCAAGGAACAGATCACTGCGTTCGCCGACTTCCCCGAGGCGCACTGGAAGAAAATCTGGAGCACCAATCCGATCGAGCGGCTCAATCGGGAAATCAAGCGCAGAACCGACGTAGTCGGGATCTTCCCGAACCCCACCGCACTGTTGCGGCTGGCCACCTGTGTGCTCATCGAAGCACACGAGGAATGGCAGGTCAGTGATCGTCGCTACCTGTCGGAAGAGTCGATGACATTGCTGTCCCCGCCGGCACCGACCGTCCTCGACGCAGTCCGACCCGCCCGTCCCGGAGAGGTGGTGGACGAGCAGACGCCCCTTACGGCATAATCAACACAGCCTCACAGCGCAACGCGCACAACGGTTTACACCACTTCACGGGGCTCAATCCCCGGGTATCTGCGTGTCGCCATCGCTCGGCCTCCCGTAGATCTCGACCGCGGCTTGAAGGTTCTGGCCCGAGCCGTGTGCGGTCCTCGATTGGATCTCCTCACGGCCGGAGGCCGCGCATGAACGATTCGGAACCGACCGCGTCATCCGGGACCATCGAACCAAGCGAGTCCGGCTGGGACATACGTTTATGGGCAGTCCTCGTCGTGGTGTGTGGTGCGTTGTTCCTCGATGGCCTCGACAGCGCCATGATCGGTGTGGCTGTACCGTGTTTGGGACGCCTTTCGGAAAGCGCGGTTCTGATGATCGGGTAGCGGTCGGACGGGCATCGGATAGCGGCATCTGCCCGTCCGACCGCTGGGCCGCTATGGCGTTGCCGTGGCGAGGTGCCGTCTCATGTTCGGGCCGTCGAGGGCGATGATCTCGGCGCCGGCGACGATCCGGTTGAGGATCGATTCGGCGATGACCGCGTCTTGGAGCGACTTGTACCAATCTGGCGGATCGAACTGCGAGGTCACCAGCGTCGAGCCCCGCCCTTCCCGAGCGGCAAGGATGTTGAGCAGCTCCGCCGCGGTGTGCGGAGCCACCGGCGTGGTCAGGAAGTCATCGAGAACCAGCAGGTCGCAGTTGTGCAGATCAGTGAGGAAGTCCAGCCTGCGCTGCGAGGTCGGCTCCAGCACGGCGAGCCGGTTGGCCAGGTCGTCGAGCCGGAAGAACCTCGCGGTGTAGTACTTTCGGCACGCGGCATTGAGCAGCGCCTGGGCGAGGTAGGTCTTGCCCACGCTGGACTGGCCGAGCACGACGAGATTGCGGGTGGCGTCGATCCATTGACAGCTGGAAAGTCGTGCGATTAGCTCGCGGTTGACGTTGCGGTCAGGCAGGTAGCGGATCTCTTCTACGCAAGCATCAGGGTTTGGCGATCTGGAGGCCTTGAGTAGTTTCTGGGTCCGGCGTTCCTGCCTGGCCGTGATCTCTTTGTCCAGGGCGTGGAAGATCTTCTCCGAGAAGGTCCACTCGTCGCAGGCGGGATCGTTGGCCAAGTCGATGACGGTCTGGCCGAACGCGGTCATCCGCAACTGGGTGAACAGTGGCATGTCGGCGTCGGTGAGATGACGATCAGTCACTGCAGCTCCTCCCGCCCCGCGGTGCCGCTGCTCGGGCCTCCGGTGAGGACGGCGAGGCTGAACTGCTCCGGCCCGGCCAGATGCGCCCCGGTGGTATCTCGCCGATCCGGCGGTACCGCTACAGGCGTTGCGGTCGCCGGCGTCGTCGCTGCGGTCGTGGTGGTGGGTCGAGCGGCGGCCTGGGCCCTCAGGGCCGCCAGCTGCTGCTTGACGGCGGTGTAGCTGATCGCCCGGCGTGAGGTCTCGGAGACCAGCTGCCCGCAGGCCCGCTCGAGCAGCATCTTGTTGTCCCCGCGGGCCAGGGCGAGGATGTTCTGGCACGAGCGGTAGCCCTGAGCCTCGATCCGCTGGCGATCCAGGACCTCACTGATCGCGGCCACGGTGTGCGGTCCGATCTTGTGGGCCTGGCGCACGAAATACGCCCGCGACCACAGGTCCGATGACTGCAGATGCTGCGCGGGAACATGGTCAGGGTCGGTCACGAAGGCGTGCCGCCTACCGGAGACGGCGTGGGAGGCGATGACCTCCCCGCCAGCCATGACAGTGAGCGTGGGGCCGGTGATCTTCACATCGACGTGCTGGCCAGCGAAGGTGTAGGGCACCGAGTACTTCACCGTGGCGATCTCCACGTGGTAATCCCTGTTGACCTTGGACTTCTTCCAGATGACTGGCTGCCAGCGGGCCTCGGGAAGGTCGAACAGTTCCGACTGCTCGTGCTCGGTGAACAGCTCCCGGCGGCTGGTCTTCTGGCCGCGGAACGGGGTCCGGTCGTTGATCGCCTCGACCTCGGCGGCGATCGCCTCGTTCGCATCATCCAGGCTAGCGAACCGCCGATCGGCCAGCCGTCCGATCACCCAGTTCGTCACCACCTTCACCCCAGCCTCGACGTGCCCCTTGTCTGTCGGGCGCACCGGCCGAGTGGGCACGGCAGCGGTCTGGTGATACTCGAGGAAGTCACGGTACTCACGGTTGACCTCGCGGGCCCGGTCACCGCGGGCGATCTGGTTCGACGCCGTCGAGGCGTTGTCCGGGACGATCACCTGCGCCGCGCCGCCGAAGTACTCGAACGCCTGCAAGTGCGCGTCGAGCCAGTTCGGCATCTTCTCGTCCAGGCAGCCGCAGGCGAAGACCATCCCCGAGTACGGCAGCGATGCCACGAACACCGACACTGTGGTCTTGGTGCCGGTGACGGGATCGAAGATGGCCATCTTCGTGCCCGCCCAGTCGACCTGCATCGTGTGCCCGGGCACGTGCGTGATCCGCATCGTCAGCTCGTTGACCTCGACGTACTCGCCGATGATCTGGCAGAACCGCTGGTAGCTGTAGTGCCGCTGCCCCGGCGTGCCGTCAGTGTCGAGGTAGTTGGCCCACAGCACCCGCAGCGGCAGCTTCTTCTTGCCCGTGCGCTTCTTCACGGCAGCCGCCACGTCGAAGGCGACGAACTCCTTCGACGGCGTCTTGCGCCCATCGGCGAACAAGACGTCGATCTCCTCGACGCTGAGCGCCTCGACCTGGCTCGTGGCGGTCAACCCGTGCTCGTGGCAGACCTTCTTCGCCTTCGCGACCGTGCGATGCGAGCAACCCGCGATCGCCTCGATGTCCCGGTAGGACCTGTCCTGCAGCAGTAGCGACATCACCAATCGGTAATCAGTCACCCGTGCCTCCTGTTCGGATCCACGCGCAGCCTGGTTGCCACGCGTAGAACCGACACGAGCACACGAGGACCGGCACCGCTATCCGATGCTCATACTCGCGCTACCCGATCATCAGAACCCTGCTATCCGAAGCACGTCCCTAACAGTACCGTCGATACAATCCGAGTTTGCGACATCAGCCAGCGCCGTGCAGTGGACCGTCAGCGCCTACGTTCTCAGCTTCGGCGGTCTGCTGCTGTTCGCCGGCAGGCTCGCCGATGCGATCGGCCGCCGTGTGGTCCTGCTCGTCGGCGTGGCGATCCTGCTTGCTGGATCTCTGCTCGGAACGTTCGCTACCACCGTCGAGTTGATCATCGTTGCCCGGTTCGGTATGGGTGTGGGCGCAGCGCTGACCGCACCAGCCGGGCTCGCGATCATCACCACGACTTTCCCTGAAGGACCAGCCCGAAATCGTGCCGTCGGCATCTACACGGCCTGCGGAGCCGTCGGCTTCTCGGCCGGCCTTCTCGGTGGCGGCCTGCTTAGCAGTGTCGGGTGGCGCTGGGTATTCGCGCTGTCAGTGGTCATGGCCGCTGTAGTCTGGGCCGGCGCAGTGACCTTCGTCCCCCCTGATCGACCAATCCGCACCGAGCGGAGAACATTGAACCTGCCCGGATCGCTCGCTCTTACTGCGACGATGCTGCTGCTTGTCTACACCGTGGTTGAAGCGCCACAAGCAGGCTGGACCTCGACGTCGACACTCGCCCCGGCAACCGGTGTGCTCGTTCTCGCCGCAGGGTTCGCATACACGGAACGGCGTAGCGTCGCACCTCTGTTCCCCCGGCACCTGTTCCGCGGGGGGGACTTGCTCTCCGCCGCTCTGTTCAGCGCTGCAATCATGGGAACCTACACAAGCTTTCCGCTGGTTGTCAGGATGTTCGTGAGACACCTGGCAATCAGCGCGGGGATCGGAGCACACCAATGATCGACATCCCTGTTGGGCGGACCCGCACCGGCAAACGCGCGTTCTCCATCGCCTACAAGATCGAGTTCCTACGGCAGTGGGACCAATGCATCGAAGTCGGTGCCAAGACCCGCCTACTGCGCGAGACCAACCTCGACTACGCCACCATCGCACGTTGGATCCACGCCCGGGATTCGGGAGACTTGGAAGCGTCGATGGTGACCGCAGCAGACAAGTCGAGGGACCGAGTGGACAGTCGAGACCGTGCGGAGCTGGCCAAACTCCGCAAAGAGAACGAACGCCTCCGCGAGAAGGTCGCCCAGGGCGACGCCGCCGTGGAAATCCTGGGAAAAGCATTCGAGCTCTTGCAAGGGATCACCAAGAGCTCGACCGACGAGGACCCGCAGATCCCGCCGTCGTTGATGAGTGCCCGCGAGTACGCGCAATGGCTCGAACGCCGAGGACTGTCCTGACCGACACCGTCACCGCGTTGGCCGCAGCCGGCGTGCCGATCGTGCGTGGCTGCGCATTGCTGGGGATCCCCCGGGCCCGCTACTACCGGGAGGTGCGCGGGTATCGGCACTATCGGCCGGTGTCCGATCCGATCCGGCAGCGGGACCGGCACCAGCCGGCCGCGTTGTCACCGGCCGAGAAGGACACCATCGTCGAGGTGATCCTCGCCGAGGGGAACACCCATCTGTCTGTGTGCCAACTGTATTGGCGGTCCTTCGATGAAGGGCTGGTGGAGTGTTCCCAGTCGAGTTTCTATCGAGTGGCGCACTCGCAGAACCTGGTCGGGGACCGACGCCGCAGCCGCAGCGGCGGCCCGGGATCGGGGATCAGCCGCCGCAAACCGGTCGTTCCGGCTCCGGCGGTGGGCACATTGTGGTCGTGGGACATCACTGTGCTCAAGGGGCCACGCACCCAGGACCGGTATCTGCTGTATCTGGTGATCGATGTGTATTCGCGGTTCCCGGTGGCCTGGCGCATCGAGTACGCCGAGACCGCCGCTGCGGCGGTGGAAATGTTCACCGAAGCGTTCACCGCGTTCGGGGCACCGACGGTGCTGCACGCCGACAACGGGGCCTCGATGCGCTCGACCGCACTGCTCGATGCGCTCGACGAGCAGCAGGTCCTGCCCTCGTACTCACGGCCGCGGGTCAGTGACGACAATCCGTTTTCCGAGTCGTTGTTCAAAACCATCAAGTACGACCTGTCGTGTCCGCACCGGTTCGACAGCATCGACCATGCCCGGCGGTGGACCGAGGAATTCATGACCCGATACGCCCTCGAACACCGCCACAGTGGGTTGGGTCGACACACCCCCGCGTCGGTGTTCCTCGGCACCGCCGTCGAGGAACACCGACGCCGGCAGGACCGACTCGACCGGATCCATGCCCGGCACCCGCAGCGGTTCCAGCGCCGGCCGCTGGCACCACCACTACCTCGACCGACCGGAATCAACATCACCCATCTGTCTCAGACAGGTTGACAACTTCCGTTTCAGTTCCTCAGTGCGCTATATCTGCAGCAGAACTTGCACTGGTCACCGCTGCAGATGGCGCTTGGGTTCCTCCCGTTGAGTGTCCTGGTGGCAATCATCGGACCTAAGGTCGGCGTATTGATCAGCGCTGTGGGAACCCGCCTCGTCATCGCTACCGGTTTCGGCATCTATGCAGTCGCGTACCTGTTGTTCCTGCGAATCGGCGGTGGGGGTTCGTTCTGGGATCTCGTCCTTCCCACTGTGGTGCTTGTCGGTTTCGCTTTCCCGATGAGTTTTACCGGCGCTTATGTGCAAGCCACCTCCGGAGTTCCCGATCGGGACCAGGGCGTGGCTGCCGCGGTTGCCCAGACCGGCTATCAGTTGGGCTCAGCGCTTGTGCTGGCGGTCGTGACACTCCGGCTCCCGCAGGAAACTTCGGTCGGTGTCGTAGCCACACCCGCCGACTATCGCGACGGGATGATTGTCGTCTGTGCTGTCGCTTTTGCTGCCTTCGCCTGTGCAGTTCTCCGCGTGGTCCGACCTCACCGGCGGGCTCACGCCGTCAGGGTGTCGGAGGACGTGTCCGCAGCAAAGGTGATGCCACGATGACCAACGAGTTGCTCTGCCACGTGCTGTCCGTGTTCGACATCGAGGCCGAACCGGTCACCGACGGCATTACGCGGCGGCGCATTCATCGTTCGGATTTCGCGTCGAGTTGGCTGATCGAATTCGCCCCCGGCAGTTGTTGGCCCGAGGTCGGCCGTCACACCGGGAGGAATGGTACTACGTTCTTCGGGGCGAAATCCTTGAAGGAAATCGGTGTCATCCCGCAGGAACGTACGTCCGGTTCCTTCCCGGCTCCTCCCACCGTCCCCGCAGCCGTACCGGAGCTGTCATTCTCGGGATAACCCAGGAGCAAGCGGACTATCGGTCGGAGTAGTCACGGTACCTCTGAAAATCGCGAAACCGGCGGAGCACTGTTCGATCGGGTGCCCGGCGATCATCATTCCGGTGGCGGTACGCGGCCGGAGCGGCGTCACATCGTCGGTGGGCATCACCACGGTTCCGGATGGGCTCGGGACGCAGCAGGGACATCGAGATCACGGGGCGGTACGGCGGTTTCCGTCACCGGGGGAACAGCGCGCACGGTCGAGGACCACCGCAGCCGACCGGCGCGCACCCCTTCATACTTGCGGCCTTGGGCGCGGGTGATCTCCCGCAACCGGTCCGCCTCGGCGAAGTACACTGGCTGCCAGTCGCCAGTGACGAGTTCGGCGATCACCGGCGCCGGACCCTGACCGACACCGCCTATGCGGCGCGCGGTCTCGGCGAGAGCGTGCACATCGACCGAGTTTGCCACCGGATTCGATCCGGGTATAGAGAAGTGCTCCCGGCTCGTCCGCATTCCGTACATCCCCGCTCCTCGCTCCACGGACTCGACCGGAGCCGGGCCGTCTCCGGTCTGCACTTGCAGGTGCACAGTGTCGCCTCCACAGTCCTGTCGAGACGAGGGCGGGTCGATACCCGATCCGCACCGCCGCCGACAGCGCCTCTCTCGGTCCATGTCTGCATCGTGCACGACGTCGTTGTTCGCTACCGTGCCGAAGCATGGGCACGACCCTGCACGCACCTCACCCCTGGCCTGCCATCACCGCGGCCCTGCGCCGGCCCGGACCCCGGCGCGTCGCCATCGCCTACCTCGACCACACCGCGCCAGACCTGCTGCCGCTGCGCAGCGAGGGCCAGTTGATCGTCGACACCGCCCGCGCCGCCGTGCGCGCACACGCCACCTCCCCACCACCCTCGCCCACTTCCTCGACGCCGGCGTGCAGGTGCTGTCGACTGCGAACCTGCACACCGGCCTGATCGTCACCGCAGAGAAGGTGATCGTCGGCCCGGCCAGCGCCTCGCACGCCTCCACCGTCGCCGACAATACCGCGCTGATCGCCGACGATCCCGGCGCCATCGCAGCAGCACATGCCTTCCTCGACCGTCTCGAGGACACCGTCGTCGACGAGGTGTTCCTCGACAGCGCCACCGCCATCTGGCAGATCGGCCGCGTCGTACCCCTGGCCGGGATCGGACCCGGGCTATCGCACCCACTGGGTCCGCGAGGACAACCCCGGTCCCGACCGCCGCACCCGTCTCCAGCCCGGCGACGTCGTGATCCGGATCAGCAACGACGACACCCGGCTGGACCCACCGGCCGTCGTCGCAACCGGCCCCCACCGCATCCCCCACACCCGCCACGCCCGCGCCGACCTCGACCCCATCGCCATATCCGACGCCACGCGCATCCTCACCGACCGCGGTCACTCGAACCCGCGCCTGCACCGCGACCACCGCATCATCTCTGCGAGCCTGCGCGCCGCGGTGCTGGCTCTGTGGAAGATGTGACCATCTTTGGACCGTTGACCGGCGGCCCACCCGGTACACCCCCACTGACATGCGTAAATGGCACGTCCCCTGCGCCTTACACTGCCGGCTGCATCGCCTCGGCGGCGAAGGCTTGTGTCCACCACTGGTCGACGTTGGCGTGCTCTTTCGGTAACGCCAGGGCCGGGGCGACGACGAAGTACCGCTCGACGGTCGGGAACACCGGGCCACGTTCGTGCTGGTAGACACGCACGATTTCCATCGTCCCCGATGTCCGGGCGAACCTTGTTCTGTGCGGCTCCGTCGGCCGCGAGGCGACCGAGGATGTTGTGCATGCTGGCCCGGGAGCCGCGGCCGCGGATGCGGACCGAGCGGGCGGCATCGCCGAGTTCGGTCGGGTCGGTCTTGCGGGGCCGCAGAATGCGGCGAATCTCGTAGATAGCGTGCTCGTGGCTCTCGAGGATTGCCTCGACGGCATCCAGGACGTTGTCGAGCTGGTGCTCGCGGAGCATCTCGATCAGGCGGCGGCCGCCGACGAGGCCCTGCGCTGGATTGAGCGCGAGTGCGAGGTGTTCCATCAACAGGGTTCTCGCGCCGACTTCGGGTGCTTCGGCATAACGAGCGAAGTTCTCGGCGCGACTGCTCTTGTTGGCAGAGCTGAACGGACAGAATGTGCACGCGCTCTTGCCGACGCTGGTGCCGAGGATCGAGCGGGTGTAGTCGATCACGTCGGCGCGTGACCACCCCCAGTCGATCAACGGGTACTCGCCGGTGCGTCGGTCGGTGTTGAAGAGTGCCGCACCGACGACCGCGGCCGCCGCACCGACACCAGCGATCTCGGATCCGGGGCACCCATCGAGCGCCATTCCCACAGCGCCGGTGCTTCATCACCAGCGAGGCGAAACCACCATTGTGAAGTCACGAAAGGCCCCAGTTGCCGAGTGCGGGACATGACCGCCCATCCGCAGAACACGTGTGCGGACCCATACACGGGCTTCCCGCGGTCAGGGATGTACTTCCGTCCTTCCCATCATCGAGGGATCGGCCACTTTAGCGGGCTACATCAGCGAGCGCTGGGCAGGGCGATGTGCCGGCCGGCCCGGATGATCCGGGACAGGTCCGTCCGCTGATCGAGGGCCCGGGTGTCGACAGGCGACCCGGCGTCGCGGAGCAGCAGGACACCCGCGTCGCGTTCGGTGACGGCCTGCGCGAGCAGACCCTCCTCGGCCTCCGCTCCCCCACCGAACCGGAGGCCGACGTGGCAGTGCGCGTCGACGAGGCCCGGCAGGATCCAGCCGTCGGCGCAGAGCACCTCGGCGTCGCGGCCGGGCTCGGCCGTGAACGCTCCGTCGGCCCCGACGAACAGTTCGGCGGGTTCGCCGTCGGCCGACGACCGGCCTCACACGACGAAGGAACGCGCATCACCCTCGGTCACGGTCATCCCCGGACCGGCTCAGTTCTTGGGGAACTTCAGCTTCGACAGGTCGAAGTTCTCGAGTCCCGGAGGAAGCTCGTCGAGGCCCTTCGGCATCTTCGACAGGTCGGGCATCCCGGCGGGCATGCCGCCCGGGAGACCGGGGAAGCCGCCGGGCATACCGCCCCGCACCTTCGGCGGCGTCGGTCCGCGACCGCCCTTCTTCCCCTTCTTGCCCTTCTTGCGCTGATTCTTGCGTGCGCCCGGCATGCCCATCTGGCCGGCCATGGCCGTCATCATCTTCCGGGCCTCGAAGAACCGGTCGACGAGCTGGTTGACGTCGGAGACCTTCACACCGGAACCGTTGGCGATGCGCAATCGCCGCGAGCCGTTGATGATCTTCGGGTTGGCGCGCTCCTCCGGCGTCATGCCGCGGATGATCGCCTGGATGCGGTCGAGCTGCTTCTCGTCGACGTTGGCGAGGGCGTCCTTCATCTGCCCGGCTCCGGGCAGCATGCCCAGGAGATTGGCGATGGGGCCCATCTTCCGCACGGCCATCATCTGCTCGAGGAAGTCCTCGAGGGTGAGCTCGCCGGAACCGATCTTGTTGGCGGTGGCCTCGGCCTGCTCGGCGTCGAAGACCTGCTCGGCCTGCTCGATCAGGGTGAGCACGTCGCCCATGCCGAGGATGCGGCTGGCCATGCGCTCGGGGTGGAAGACGTCGAAGTCCTCGAGCTTCTCACCGGTGGAGGCGAACATGATCGGCTGGCCGGTGAGCTCGCGGACGCTGAGCGCGGCACCTCCGCGAGCGTCGCCGTCGAGCTTGGTGAGCACCACGCCGGTGAAGCCGACGCCCTCGCGGAACGCCTCGGCTGTGCTCACGGCGTCCTGACCGATCATCGCGTCGAGGACGAACAACACCTCGTCGGGCTGCACTGCGTCGCGGATGCCCGCGGCCTGCGCCATGAGTTCCTGGTCGATACCGAGGCGACCGGCGGTGTCGACGATGACCACGTCGTACTGCTTGTTGCGCGCCTCGGCGATGCCCTGCTCGGCCACGGCGATCGGGTCGGCGGCGGTGACTCCGAGTTCGTTCTCGCCTCCGCCGATGGAGGTGCCGGGATGGGGCGCGAAGACCGACACGCCGGCACGCTCACCGACCACCTGCAGCTGGGTCACAGCGCCGGGGCGCTGGAGGTCGCAGGCGACCAGCATCGGGGTGTGCCCCTGCGCCTTGAGCCACTTCGCGAGCTTACCCGCGAGCGTGGTCTTACCGGCACCCTGCAGACCGGCGAGCATGATGACCGTCGGCGGGTTCTTCGCGAACTGCAGACGACGGGTCTCGCCGCCGAGGATCCCGACGAGTTCCTCGTTGACGATCTTGACGACCTGCTGGGCCGGGTTGAGCGCGCCATGCACCTCGGCGCCCTTGGCGCGCACCTTGATCTTCTTGATGAACTCGCGCACGACGGGCAGCGCGACGTCGGCCTCGAGCAGGGCGAGGCGGATCTCACGGCAGGTCGCGTCGATGTCCGCGTCGGACAGCCGCCCCTTGCCGCGCAGGTCCTTCAGGACCCCTGTCAACCTGTCGGAAAGGGATTCGAACACCGAATGCGCTCCTGAGCTCTGACGAAGATGCGGACATTGCTGCGAACCAGGGTAACCGCTCCCGATCCCTCGCGATCGCGGGTGGCCACACCACAGCGCGGGCCACCCGCGCTGTCACGATCCGTCGGTCACGCTCTGTCGACGGGTGCGGGCGGCTCGGGAGCAGGCAGGACCGACAACAGTTCCTTCTCGAGATGTTCCCGGGAGACACGGGTGTGGGCACCAGCGAGATCGACGCAGAACGAGTCGATCACCGTCGAACCCAGCGTGCTCACCCGCGCCCACCGCACGTCGGCTCCGACACGCTCGAAGACGTCCGCGAGACGGCACAGCAGACCGATCCGGTCCTCCGACCGGATCTCGAGCACGACCTGGTCCGATTCGGATCCTTCGAACCAGATGATCCGCGGCGGCGCGAGAGCGGCGCTGACCGGAACCGCCCGGGCCGTTCGCTCGGGAAGCCGGCTCTCCCGTTCGGCGCGGTCCTTGGCCTCGAGGGCACCGAGGAGGTCGAGATCGCCGGAGCGCGCCCGCACGAGTTCCTGCCGGAGCAGGGCCGCTTCGGGCGGTGAACCGAATCTCGGAGCCACGACGAAGCTGTTGACCGTGCTGCCGGCGTGACTGCCGATCGAGGCCGACAGCACCCGCAGACCGTGCAGGGAGAGCACACCGGCCTCGTCGGAGAGCACGCCCCGCTCGTCGGGCGCGACGAAGGTCGCGGAGAAGCTGCGGCCGTCCTCGCGTGGTTCGAGCGCGACGTGCAGGGCCCCGTCCTCGGCGAGGTTCGCGAGGGCGGGATCGATCGGATCCGGTGCCGGCAGCTCGTCCCCCGCCATCATCATGCGGCAGCGGCGCACGAGCTCCCGGATCAGCGACGCCTTCCAGTCCCCCCACACCCCCGGGCCGGTGGCCTGCGAATCCGCCTCGGCCAAGGCGTGGAGCAGGTCGAGCAGCACCGGATCCCCGTCGAGGGCGCCGACGACCGCGGCCACGGTCTCCGGATCGTCGAGGTCGCGGCGGGTCGCGGTGTGCGGCAGGAGCAGATGGTGCCGCACCATCGAGGTGAGCAGCGCCAGATCCGAAGGCCACAGGCCCATCCGCCGCCCGATCTGCAGGGCCAGTTCGGCACCGACCACGCTGTGGTCGCCGCCGCGTCCCTTCCCGATGTCGTGCAGCAACGCGCCGAGGACGAGCAGGTCCGGACGGGAGACCCGCGTCGTCAGTTCGCTCGCGTACACGGCGGTCTCGACGAGGTGCCTGTCGACGGTCCACGTGTGGACGGCGTCGCGGGGCGGCAGGTCGCGCACCGCACCCCATTCGGGGAGCAACCTCCCCCACAGTCCGGTGCGGTCCAGCGACTCGATGACGTCGACCGCGCGACGTCCCGAGCCGAGCAGCACCAGGAAGTCGTCGAGGGCTTCCCGGGGCCAGGGTTCGCGCAGCTCCGGTGCGTGATCGGCGAGTCGGGTGAGCGTGGCCGCCGAGACGGGCAGTCCGGCCTGCGCAGCGGCCGCCGCGACCCGCGTGATCAGGCCCGGATCGCGACGCGGATGCGCGTCGCGTGCGAGGGCGACCTCTCCCCCGTGCTCGACGACCCCTTCGTCGAGCGGACGCCGCACCGGTCCGCGGCGCAGACGCGACAGACCCTTGCGCGGCAGCGAATTGGCCGCGGTGCGCAGACCGACGTCGACGGAATAGCTGATCGTGCGGGCCGATTCGGTGAGCACCCGCGCAAGATCGAAACGGTCGCCGATCCGCAGCGCCGCGGCGATCTCGTCGGCGTCCTGCGCGCGCAGCTGGTCGCGGGAGCGGCCGGCGACGCGGTGCAGCTCGGTGCGTACATCGAGCAGTCGCCGGTGGGCGGCCGCGAGCCCGCCGCCCGGGACGTCGGGTCCGAGTCCTGGCATGCCGTCGGTGAGCTGCGCAACGGACAGGGCATTGAGCAACTGCACGTCCCGCAACCCGCCGCGACCGCTCTTGAGGTCGGGTTCGGCCCGGTGGGCGATCTGCCCGCTGCGCTGCCATCGCACCTCGGTCGTCTCGATGAGTTCGTCGAAGCGGGACCGGATGCCGGTGCGCCACTGCCGTCGCACACCACCGATGAGCAGATTGCTCAGCTGGGCGTCGCCCGCGATGTGCCGCGCCTCGAGCATTCCCAACGCGGCCGTCAGATCGGACGAGAACACCTGGAGGGCCTGGGGCACCGTCCGGACACTGTGGTCGAGCTTGATGTGCGCGTCCCACAGCGGGTACCAGAGCTCGTCGGCGACCTTCGACACGACGGACGGCGCCATGTCGTCGTGGAGGAGGATGAGATCGAGATCGGAGTACGGGAGCATCTCGCGGCGTCCGAGACCCCCGACGGCGACGATGGCGAAGCCTCCCTCGCGCTTGATGCCGAGTTCGGAGCTCTTCGTCGTCAACCAGAATTCGTGCAGGTCCACGAGGGCGTGGCGCAGGGCCACGGTGTCGAGGCGGCGGCTGCGGGGGCCGCCGGAGAGCAGGGTGTCGCGGGCGGCCGCCAGATCGGCGGCGCCCGCCGGTGCGGTTGTGCGGGCCGAGGACACCGAAGGCCCCGATCCCGCTGCCGAAGCAGCGCGATCAGGGCCTCGAGTGCCGGACCCCTGGGGGTCAGAGCGCATCCGAACCTCGTTCTCCGGTGCGGACCCGGACAACGGCTTCCACGGGCGTGACCCACACCTTGCCGTCGCCGATCTTGCCGGTACGGGAGGCCTCGACGATGGTCTCGACGACCTTGTCGACAGCGGAGTCGTCGATGACGACCTCGACACGGACCTTCGGCACGAAGTCGACGGAGTACTCGGCTCCGCGGTAGACCTCGGTGTGGCCCTTCTGACGGCCGTACCCCTGCACCTCGCTGACTGTCATTCCCAGCACACCGGCCTGCTCCAGGCCTGCCTTGACGTCCTCGAGCGTGAACGGCTTGATGATCGCCGTGATCAGCTTCATATCCTCATCCTTCCCAGAGCCCGCTGGCCGCTGTCATCCCTGCTCACTGTCGTGGTCTTCTTATCACTTGAGAGCCGGCGCGAAGTCGTATGCGGATTCCGCATGTTCGGCTTCGTCGATACCGCGGGCCTCTTCCTCGTCGCTCACACGCCAGCCCATGGGCTTGAGTGCGAAGGCGATCACTGCGGTGACGACGGCGGTGAACACCAGGGCGACGACTGCGATGACGATCTGGATGACGAGCTGCTTGTAATCGCCACCGTAGAACAATCCGGTCTCGGTGCCGAGGAAGCCGATGGCGACCGTGCCCCACAGGCCGGACACGAGGTGGACACCCACGACGTCGAGCGAGTCGTCGTAACCGAACTTGTACTTCAGACCCACCGCGAGGGCGGACAGGACACCGGCGATGACGCCGAGGGCGATCGATCCGACCGGGCTCAGCGAGCCGGCAGCGGGGGTGATGGCGACCAGGCCGGCGACGGTACCGGACGCGGCACCGAGACTGGTGGCCTTGCCGTCACGGATGCGCTCGGTGAGGAGCCAGCCGAGGATGGCGGCGGCAGTGGCGGTGGTGGTGTTGACCCAGGCCAGGCCGGCAGTACCGTCGGCGGCGAAGGCCGAACCGGCGTTGAAGCCGAACCATCCGAACCACAGCAGCGCGGCACCGAGCATGACGAACGGCAGGTTGTGCGGACGGAAGGCGGTGCGACCGAAGCCGGCACGCTTGCCGATGACGACGGCCAGGACGAGAGCGGCGATACCGGCGTTGATGTGCACGACCGTGCCACCGGCGAAGTCGATCGGCTCCACCGCAGCGCTGACTTCTCCGCCGTCCTCGACGGTGCCGAACATGGCCGCTGCGATGCTGTCCTCGGAGCCCGAGAGCAGGCCGCCACCCCACACCATGTGGGCGAGCGGGAAGTAGGCGCAGGTGACCCAGATGGCCGCGAACGCCATCCACGTACCGAACTTCACGCGCTCGGCCAGCGCACCGCTGATCAGGGCGGTGGTGATGATCGCGAAGGTCACCTGGAAACCGATGTCGATGATCTGCGGGTAGTTGCCCGAACCACTTGCAAGGAACTCACCATCCTCGCCGTACATGGCTCCCTGCAGACCGAACTGCTCGAAGGGGTTCGCGAAGATCCCGAGTACGCTCTCGTTGCCGTAGGACATCGACCAGCCCCACAGGACGTAGATGACCCCGATCACGGCCATCGCGCCGAAGGACATCATCATCATGTTGAGCACGGACTTGGAACGGGACATCCCGCCGTAGAAGAACGCCAGGCCCGGGGTCATCAGAAGCACGAGCGACGCTGCTATCAGCATCCACGCTGCGTCGCCGGTGTTCACCACTTCCTCCACTTGCAACCTCCCTGTAGGCCGCGCCGAGCGGCGCGTTGTCGAGGGAAAGCTTGCTGCCCGGATGTTTCCGTGGAGGCGCCGCGCTGTTTCGTGGGCGTGAACGCAGGAACCGACCTTGTTTCATCCTTGTTTCACACTTTTCGGACACCGCATCCCCACCGACGGAACCGGCCGCTGCCCGCATGAGCGGACAGCGGCCGGAACAACGGACGCGGTGCGGATCAGCCCAACAGGGCGTCCACGAAGGCTTCCGGTTCGAAGGGGGCGAGATCGTCGGCGCCCTCACCGAGACCCACCAGCTTCACCGGGACGCCGAGTTCGTGCTGCACCTGGAAGACGATGCCGCCCTTGGCGGTTCCGTCGAGCTTGGTGAGCACCACACCGGTGATGTCGACGACCTCGGCGAACACGCGGGCCTGCATCAGACCGTTCTGGCCGATCGTCGCGTCGAGGACGAGCAGAACCTCGTCGACGGCGGCCTTCTTCTCCACGACGCGCTTGACCTTGCCGAGCTCGTCCATCAGGCCGGTCTTGGTGTGCAGGCGGCCGGCGGTGTCGACGAGGACCGCGTCGACACCGTTGTCGATGCCCCTCGCGACGGCATCGAACGCCACCGCGGCCGGATCGGCGGCCTCCTTGCCGCGGACGACCTCGGCGCCGACGCGTTCGGCCCAGGTCTGCAGCTGGTCGGCGGCCGCGGCACGGAAGGTGTCGGCGGCACCGAGCAGCACCCGGCGTCCGTCCGCGACGAGCACGCGGGCGAGCTTGCCGGTCGTCGTGGTCTTTCCGGTGCCGTTGACACCGACGACGAGCAGCACCGCGGGATGGTCCTCGTGCGGGAGGGCCCGGATGGAGCGGTCGAGCTCGGGGCGGAGCTCATCGACAAGCACGCTGCGCAGCACGGCGCGGGCGTCGGCCTCGCTGCGCACGTTGTTCACGACCATCTCCTCACGCAGACGGTCGACGATCTTGGTGGTCGTCGCGGCACCGAGGTCGGCCACGAGCAGCGTGTCCTCGATCTCCTCCCAGGAGTCCTCGTCGAGATCGCCACCACCGAGCAGGCCGAGCAGGCTCTTGCCGACCGCTGACTGCGAGCGGGCCAGACGGCCGCGCAGGCGGACGAGGCGACCTGCGGTGGGTTCGATCTCCTCGATCGGGGCTGCCGGAGGAACAGCGGCCGGTCCGGCCGGTTCGACGATTTCCGGTTCGACGACCTCGGGTTCGGTGACCTCGGGTTCGGCAACGGTCTCTGTCGCCGGGGCGGGCTCGACCTCGGGCTCGACGGGCTCGGGAGCGGGACGCTCCGGCTCCGGGGCGACCTCGGGCTCGACCGGCTCCGGTTCGGCAGGCTTCGGCTCCGCAGGCTCCGGCTCGGGCTTGGGCTCGACCTTCGGCTCAGGCTTCGGTTCGACCTTCGGCTCGGGCTTCGGTTCCGCCTTCGGCGCAGGCGCAGGTTCCGCCTTCGGCGCAGGCGCAGGTTCCGCCTTCGGCTCGGCGGGTGCGGGTGCGCTCGGCGGAGCTTCGGTGATCTCCTCCGGCAACGGCACCGTGCGGGGCGCCGGCTCCGGCTTCACCGCAGGCTTCGGTGCCGGTTTCGGCGCAGGTCGGGGGGCCGGCGCCGGTGGCGCGGCCGTGCCCTGCGAGAAACTGAATCCGCTCTGCGCCTTGTAACCGCCCGAGCGGTCCTTTGTCTCGGCGGAATCGAGCTGCGGGGTCTCGGGCGCCTTCAGCGACACCTGCCGCCGCCGGTAGAGGGTCAGACCGACGACGAGCGCGACGAGAACGACCGCCAGCGCGGCGGCGATGACTATCCAGGCTCCGGTACTCACGCACCCATACTGTCAGGCCTGGAGCTCTTCCTCCGGTTCGGGGACCGGTGTCGCGATCTCGCGTCCGCGCAGTCGCTGCGAGATGACCCGGGTGATGCCGTCGCCCCGCATGCTCACGCCGTACAGCGCATCGGCGACCTCCATCGTCGGCTTCTGGTGGGTGATGACGATGAGTTGGGACTTCTCGCGCAGCTGCTCGAACAGCCCGATCAACCGTCGCAGGTTGGTGTCGTCGAGCGCGGCCTCGACCTCGTCCATCACGTAGAAGGGCGACGGACGGGCCCGGAAGATCGCGACCAGCATCGCCACCGCGGTCAGGGACTTCTCGCCGCCCGACAACAGCGACAGGCGCTTGACCTTCTTGCCCGGCGGGCGGGCCTCGACCTCGATGCCGGTGGTGAGCATGTCGCTCGGGTCGGTGAGCACGAGCCGCCCCTCACCGCCGGGGAACAACTTCGCGAAGACCTGTTCGAACTCGCGCTCGACGTCGGCGTACGCCTCCGTGAACACCTGCAGGATTCGCGCGTCGACCTCCTCGACGACAGCGAGCAGGTCCTTGCGGGCGCTCTTGACGTCCTCGAGCTGGGTAGACAGGAAGTTGTACCGCTCCTCGAGCGCCGCGAACTCCTCCAGTGCGAGCGGGTTGACGCGTCCGAGCGTCGCGAGATCCTTCTCGGCGCGCTTGGCCCGCCGCTCCTGGGTGACCCGGTCGTAGGGCATCGGTTGGGGAGCGACGACCTGTTCGCCGCGTTCGCGGGCCTGCTCGTACTCGGCCATCTCCAGCGGCGTCGGCGGCAGCGGCACGTCGGGGCCGTACTCGGCCACGAGGTCGTCGAGGGCGATGCCGTGCTGCTCGAGGATGGTCTGTTCGAGTTGCTCGATCCGGAGCGAGGCCTGCGCCCGGGCCACTTCGTCGCGATGCACCGCGTCGGTGAGCTGGTCGCGCTGCACGGACAGTTCGCGGACGAGTTCGCGGGCCCGTTCGAGTTGCTCGGCGCATTCGGCGCGGCGCCGGTTCAGGTCGTCGCGCTGTGCGAGTGCCGTCGTCACGGCCACCTCGAGTTGTTCGGCGAGTCGCTGCCCTGATTCGGCCACCGCCGCGGCGACGGCCGCCGCCTGACGACGCGCGACGCGGGCACGTTCGGCACGAGCGCGGGCCTCGCGCTCGGCTTGCGCGGCGCGGCGGAGCGAATCCGCTTTGCCCCGAAGCGCTTCGGCACGTTCCTCGGCCGTGCGTGCCGCGAGTCGCGCCTCGACCTCGACGGCCCGGACCTCGGCGAGCGCGGTCGCGGCCATCTCCCGCTCGGCGGCGGTGTGATCGGTGCCCGCACCGTCGCTAGTTCCGGCCGAGTCGTCCTCGGCCAGGCGCAGTCGCTCCTCGAGCTCGACCAGCTTCTCCCGTGCCGCGTCGCGTTCCTTCTCTGCCTCCGTGCGTTGAGCTGCGAGGCGTCCGGATTCGGCGTGAGCGGTGCGTGCCGCCTGGCCGAGCCGACCGAGTTGTTCGTAGACGGCCGACATCGCCGCGTCGGACTCGTTGAGCGCGGCAAGGGTCTGTTCGACGTGTTCGGCGCGTTCGGCCTGTTCCGCGAGTGCGCCCGCGAGGGCTGCGGCCAGTTCCTCGGAGCGACGTTCGGCCTGTTCGAGGCCGGCACGGGAGGTGTCGATCGCCGCCTGGATCTCGAGGGTGCTCGGGGCGCGGTGCGAGCCGCCGACCACCCAGCCCGCGCCGGCGAGGTCTCCTCCGCGCGTCACGGCGCGCAGATCGGGCCGGGCAGCGCAGACCCCGAGGGCAGTGGGCAGGTCGTCGACCACGACGGTGCGGGCCAGCAGGCCGTCGACGCCGCCGCGCAGGTCTGCGGGGCACTCGACGACCTCGCGGAGCCATCGGGCACCGGACGGCAGGTCGCCGGTGTCGGTGGGACCGGAAGTGCCGGGCAGGACGAATGCCACCCGGCCCTGGTCGGCTTCGGCGAGCGCTGCGACCGCCGAGATCGCGGCGTCGGCCGACTCCACCTCGAGGGCGTCGGCCGCGGCGCCGAAGGCAGCTGCGACGGCGGCCTCGTATCCCGAGGACACCCGGAGCCGGTCGGCGAGGCGCCCCACGAGTCCGTCGCCGGAACGCGTGTCCATCAGCCAGGCCGCGCCGTCGGTGCGTTCGAGTCCCATCGACAGGGCTTCGATACGGGCGCCGAGCGAGGCGACCACCTTGCCCGCGGCGCGTTCTGCCTCCTGGAGTTCGGTGACCCGCTCGTCGGCGAGCCGCTGTGCTTCCAGCGCTCGTTCGTGCTGCGCGTCGGCGTCGATCTCACCGGCGTCGAGATCGTCGATGCGTGCCTGAGCGGTCTCGAACTCGGCCTGTGCGGCGACGCCGCGGAGCCGGGCCTCCTCGATGGCGACGGTCAGGCGTGCGATCTCCGCGTCGATCGATTCGGCGCGGGTGCGCATCGTCTCGACCTGGCCTGCGAGACGCGCGAGGCCCTCGCGCCGGTCGGCGACGGCACGCACCGCGGCCAGATGTGCGCGTTCGGCGGCCGCTGCGGCCTCCTCCTGCGCGGCGAGCTGCTCGCGGGCCGCCTCGAGGGCTCCGTGCGCGATCTCGACGGCCTCGACCAGTTCCGCTTCCTCGGCGGCGATCCGGTCGGCACGGGCTTCCATCTCGTCGGGATCCTGACCGGAACGGTCCTCGGGTTCGGCGTGCAGGTGCCGGGCGCGTTCCTGCGCGACCCGCACGGTCGCCGAGACGCGCTCGGCGAGGGCGGACAGGCGGAACCAGGTCTGCGACGCCGCTTCGGCACCGGGAGTGAGCTGCGCGAGGGCCTGTTCGTGGCGGGCGAGTTCGGCGTTAGCGTCGTCGAAGGCCGCGAGCACGGTGTCGAGCCGCTCCCGGACCATCTTTTCCTGCTCGTCGTGCCCGGCGAGTTCGGCGCGGCGCGTGACGAGGTCGTCGGCGGCCAGACGTAACCGCGCGTCGCGCAGGTCGGCCTGGATGGTCTGGGCGCGACGCGCGACCTCGGCCTGCCGGCCGAGCGGTTTGAGCTGGCGGCGCAGCTCGGCGGTGAGGTCGGTGAGGCGCGCGAGGTTGGCCTGCATCGAGTCGAGCTTGCGCAGCGCCTTTTCCTTGCGCTTGCGGTGCTTGAGGACGCCGGCGGCCTCCTCGATGAAGGCGCGTCGGTCCTCCGGGCGGGATTCGAGGATCGCGGCGAGGCGGCCCTGACCGACGATGACGTGCATCTCGCGGCCGATACCGGAGTCGGACAACAGTTCCTGTACGTCCATGAGACGGCAGGAACTGCCGTTGATCTCGTATTCGCCCGCGCCGTCGCGGAACATGCGGCGAGTGACGGAGACCTCGGAGTACTCGATGGGCAGCGCACCGTCGGAGTTGTCGATGGTGAGCGTGACCTCGGCGCGTCCGAGCGGCGGGCGGCCGGCGGTTCCGGCGAAGATGACGTCCTGCATCTTGCCGCCGCGCAGGGCCTTGGCGCCCTGCTCCCCCATCACCCAGGTGAGTGCGTCGACGACGTTCGACTTGCCGGACCCGTTGGGGCCCACCACACAGGTGATACCCGGTTCGAAACGGAGAGTCGTCGACGAGGCGAAGGACTTGAAGCCCTTCAACGTCAGACTCTTGAGGTACATGGGTGAGAACTCTACCGGCGGGTTGTGACCGCTTTCCTAGGCCGGGTGCACCGCGCGGACCGTCCCGTCGAAACCGGTCGTGTACAGGACGTTCGGGTCCCAGCCCGGTCCCGAACCGAAGGCGAGCGAGGACATCAGCGGGATGCCCTCGGCGATGCGGCAGCTGTGCCCGGTCGCCGGATCGACCCGCAGGACCGCGCCGGCGAGGTTGAGCGCGATGTACAGCGCGCCGTCGGGACCGATCGTGAGGTCGTCGGGCATAGAGAGCAGCCCCGGCCCGGGCAGGTCGATGCTGCGCACGGGTCCTTCGAGGTCGCGTGCGTCGAGGATGTGGAGCCGGTTGACGTTCTCGAAGGTCGTCACGGTGTAGACGGTGTCGCCGTCGACGGCGATGCCGTTGACGGATCCGAGATCGGTACGGACGACGCGGGCCTCGCCACCGCCGGCGGGCACGAGGGTGAGTCCGACCTCGCCGAGATCGCGTGAGGTGAGCATCGATCCGTCCGACAGCCGGCCGAGGCCGTTGGGCATGACCAGCCCGGTGCCGTGGGTGCCGCGTTCACCCGTGTCGAGGTCGAGCGTGTCGATCGTGCCGTCGGCGATCCCGGCCAGCCCCGAGACGGTCGTGTTGCCCACGTTCAGGTACACGGTGGGAACGTCGACGACGATGCCGCCCGGACCGGTCACCTCGGACAGCACGGTGGTCACGCTGCCGTCGGGAGTGATCCGGCGCAGCGCTCCGGGGCCGACGAAGGAGGTGTCCGAGACGAGCAGACTGCCCCGCTCGTCGAACGCAAGGTTCTCGAGGACACCGAGCCCCGACGCGACCGTCGTGACGGACCGCGGTGCGCAGGCAGCGGGACCGGCCGCCGCCGGTGCTGTGGCAGCGGGACCGGCCGCCGCCGGTGCTGTGGCAGCGGGACCGGCCGCCGCCGGTGCTGCGGCCAGGGGTGCCACTGCCACAGCGGCGGCTGCTGCCGCCACCATCGTCGAACGTACATGCCTGCCCATATGTCTCCCCTCGCCGACCGCGACCCCCGGCCGCGTGCACCCGATCGCGGCAGGATACCAAGCCGAACGGACAAACAGGACGGACGTCAACGTTCGACGAAACCGTCGAGGTCGCCGCGCGCGGGATCCCACGAGTCGACGACGAGCCGCACCTCACCGGGGGTGTCGCCGGACCGCAGCCACGCGAGGAGCTGTTCGAGTGCCGGCCGGGGGCCCTCGGCCACGACCATGACGCGACCGTCGGGATGATTCGTCGCGTGCCCGACGAGACCGAGTTCGAGTGCGCGGGCACGCGTGAACCAGCGGAAACCGACCCCCTGGACGCGGCCGTGCACCCACGCCGTGAGCCGTTCGACGTCTGCGGGGGCGCTCATCGATCAGTCCTCAGGGGTGATCGTCAGCGAGACCTCGGTGCCCGCCTCGAGCGTGCGGCCCACCGTGCACACCTTGTCGACGGAGCGTTCGACGAGGGCGATGAGGCGGTCCCGTGCGTCTGCGTCGAGCTCCGACAGGTCGAGGACCATCTCCTCCTCGAGGTGCGGGTAGACCTCGTTCTCGCGGTCGGCGGCACCGGAGACGCGGATCGTCGCGTCGTAGTCGTCGCCGAGCCTGCGGGACAGCGGGAAGTCCGAAGCCATGCCGGAGCACGCGGCGAGCGCGATCTTGAGCAGCTCGCCCGGGGTGAAGACGCCCTCGACGCTCTCCGAGCCGATGAGCACCTCGGCGCCGCGGGAGCTGCGTCCGGTGTAACGGCGCGTGCCGGTGCGCTCGACCCACAGCTCGGTGGTGGGAAGGTCGGAAGTCTGGTCAGCCATGGAGGAAATCCTGCCATGTCCCGTCGACCGGGATGTCGCGCAGGATGGTCACGAAGTCCTCGACCTCGGCGGACGACGCGTCGGCACTGCGTCGCAGCACTCCGACCGGTTCGACGGTGCCCGCGGTGGGTAGGTCCAGGCGCCGGACCACGCCGTCGGCGAGGTCGTCCCGGGCCGCGCGTTCGGTGGTGATCCACACGGCGTCGCTGCGCCGCACCACCCCGCGTGCCACGGCGAGGTCGAGTGTCTCGATCAGCCCGACCGGCAGTCGCAGGCCGTGACGTTCGAACAATGCCTCGGTCGCGTGGCGCGGTACGGTTCCGCTGGTCGCGACCACCAGGGGGTGTTCGAGCGTGTCGGCGACGGAGACGGAACGCCCGGCGAGGGGGTGGCCGGGCCGGACGACGAGGATCAGCGTCTCGGCGTACAGGAGCTCGAACGACAGCCCCACCATCCGGGACGGTTCGGCCATGCGCCCGAGGACGACGTCGAGGGCGCCGGCGGCGAGCGCCGACAGCAGGACGGCATTGGGGTCGGTGCGGATCCGGATGTCCAGATCGGCGCGCACGCGGCGCAGCTCCGCCAGAGCTTCGGGGAGTACGTACCCGGCCACGGTGGGTAGGGCCCCGATCCGCAGCGGCTCGCGGGCGGGTTCGGCCGCTCCCGCCAGTGCGGCCAGAGCTGCGTCCAGTGAGGTGGTGACGTCCTGCGCGTATCGCAGGAAGCGGTGACCCGCAGCGGTGAGGCGCGCACCGTGTCGGCCGCGGTCGAGGAGTTTCGCTCCGGCGAGCACCTCGAGCTCGTTGAGTGTCTTCGTGACGGCCGGCTGACTCAGCTGCAACAGTTCGGCGGCCCGACCGACCTGACCCTCGCGCGCGACGGTGACGAAACATCTCAGGTGCCGGAGGCGGATGCGTCGCACCTGCTCCGGGACGGACGAGGACGGACCGAACGCGGATTGCATTACTGAAAGTTATGAATCAACTGCCGTTTTGTCAATTTACATGAGTTTTTATTCACCTTATGGTTGTGTCCACAGCTCAGAGATCGGAGATCGCATGTCCACCGGCGAATACGTCGAGCGCGACCACACACTGCACCCACCCGCGCTCACCCCCGGCTACCGCACGTCGGTGCTGCGCGCACCGCGCAACGCGCTCATCACGCCGAAGCCGACCCTGTCGGAGATCACCGGACCTGTCTTCCGCAGCGACGAGCTCGGCGCCCTCGACAACGACCTGATCCTGAACTTCTCGAAGGACGGCCTGCCGATCGGTGAGCGCATCATCGTCCACGGCTTCGTCAAGGACGAGTTCGGCAATCCGGTCGAGGGCGCACTCGTCGAGGTGTGGCAGGCCAACGCCGGTGGCCGGTACCGCCACAAGAAGGACACCTATCTCGCTCCCATCGATCCGAACTTCGGCGGTTGCGGGCGGATGCTCACGGACGCGAACGGCTACTACCAGTTCCGGACGATCAAACCCGGCGCATATCCGTGGGGCAACAGCCGCAACGCCTGGCGCCCGGCGCACATCCACGTGTCGATCCTCGGCCGTGGGTGGGCCCAGCGCCTGATCACCCAGCTGTACTTCGAGGGCGACCCGCTCATCGAGAAGTGCCCGATCGCGCGGACGATCCCGACCGTGGATCAGCTCCGCAGCCTGATCGCCCAGGAGGACCCCGCCTCCAACGCGCCGTTCGACGCCCGCGCCTACCGCTGGGACATCACCCTGCGCGGTCGCCGCGCCACCTTCTTCGAGAACACCGACCTCCCGGGAGCCCCGCGATGAGCCTGCCCACCGATCCCTACCGGCCCGTGTCCCCGCTGCTCCCCCGCGCGATGGTCACGCGTTTCCCGGAAACGCCCTCGCAGACCGGCGGCCCGTACGTCCACATCGGGCTCGCGCCGCAGCAGGCCGGCTTCGACATCTTCGACAACAACTTCGGCAACGTCCTCGTCACCGACGAGACCGAGGGCGAGCGAATCGTGTTGGAGGGCCGCGTCATCGACGGCACCGGCACCCCGGTGCGCGACGCCCTGCTCGAGAGCTGGCAGGCGAACGCGCACGGCCGGTACACACATCCGGACGACGCACAGGACAAGGATCTCGATCCGAACTTCCGCGGCTGGGGACGCACCGGCGGCGACTTCGAGACGGGCGTGTTCACGATCGAGACGATCAAGCCCGGGGCCGTCACCAACCCCGACGGCTCCGTCTCGGCACCCCACATCCTGCTGGTGATCTTCGCGCGCGGAATCAACCTCGGGCTGCACACGCGGGTCTACTTCGAGGACGAGGCCGGGCTCAACGCCGAGGATCCCGTCCTGAAGGGCATCGAATGGGAGGTGCGGCGCAACACCCTGATCGCGTCGCGTTCCGAGCGCGACGGACGCACCGTCTACACGATCGACATCCGGCTGCAGGACACTCCGGACGGTGGCGCCGAGACGGTCTTCTTCGACATCTGAACCACCACCTTTCCGAACGGCCCGGTATGCGCGTGCGCTACCGGGTCGTTCGCGGTCGTGGCTGACACTTCGGGCAGCTGTACGACGAGCGGTTCATGAACTTCTCGCGGCGGATCGGCGCGCCGCAGCGTCGGCACGGCTCGTTCTCGCGTCCGTAGACGTTCAGGGAACGCTCGAAGTAGCCGGACTCCCCGTTGACGTTGACATACAGGGCGTCGAACGACGTACCACCCTGCCCGAGGGCCTCCGCCATCACCTCGGTGGCCGCATCGAGAGCCGACCGGAGCTTCGGACGCGACAGCGCGTCGGTGGGCCGGTTGCCGTGAATCCTTGCGCGCCACAGCGCTTCGTCGGCGTAGATGTTGCCGATTCCGGAGACGACGGTTTGGTCGAGCAGCGCACGCTTGATCTCCGTGTGCTTGGTGCGCAGCACGGCCACGACCGCATCCGGGTCGAACCGGGGATCCATCGGGTCGCGGGCGATGTGCGCGACCGGCAGCGGCAGACGATCACCGTCCACCCCCACGAGCGGGGCCAGGGCCCAGCCTCCGAAGGTGCGCTGGTCGACGAAACGCAGATCGGCACCGTTGTCGAGGACGGCGCGGATACGCAGATGCTTCTCGTCCGGCACGGTCGGAGGCTGCACGAGCATCTGCCCGCTCATCCCCAGATGCACCACGAGAGCCAGATCGGCCGGTTCGAGCACGAGCCACATGTACTTGCCGCGGCGCTCGACCGAAGCGACCTTCTGACCGGTCACCTGCAGTGCGAGATCGCGCGGACCGGGCTCGTGCCGTCGGACGGCACGCGGATGCAGCACCTGCACCGAGTCCACAGTCGCGCCGACGACGTGCGCGTCGAGTCCGCGACGGACCACCTCGACCTCGGGAAGTTCGGGCACCTGCGGTCAGTTGTCCTCGGTGGGCGTGTCGGCGGATCCGGACTGCTGGTCGGAAGCCCCGGCATCACCGGTCTCGGCAGCAGTGCCCTCGGTCAGCGCGTTCCATGCGGCCGACGCGGCCTTCTGCTCGGCTTCCTTCTTGGTGCGTCCGACACCGGTGCCGTAGGGATTGCCACCGATGAGGGCGGTGGCGGTGAATTCCTTGTCGTGATCCGGACCGGTGGCGGTGATCTCGTAGGCGGGAACACCGAGACCGCGCTCGGCGGTGAGTTCCTGCAGACTCGTCTTCCAGTCCAGACCGGCACCGAGGCGCGGGCCGCGTTCGAGCAGTGCGGCGAACAGGCGCAGAACCACTTCGCGCGCGACGTCGATGCCGTGCGCGAGATGGACGGCGCCGAGGAGCGATTCCATTCCGTCGGCCAGGATGCTGGCCTTGTCGCGTCCGCCCGTCAGTTCCTCGCCCTTGCCGAGCAGGAGATGCACTCCGAGCCCGCCTTCTCCGAGGCCGCGCGCCACCTCGGCGAGCGCGTGCATGTTGACAACGCTCGCGCGGATCTTGGCGAGTTCGCCCTCGGACTTGTCCGGGTGGGTGAGGTAGAGCTTTTCGGTCACCGCGAGCCCGAGGACGGCATCGCCGAGGAACTCGAGACGTTCGTTGGTGGGCAATCCGCCGTTCTCGTAGGCGTACGAGCGGTGGGTGAGCGCCAAGGACAGGAGTTCTGCGTCCAGAGGCACGCCGAGGGCGGCGAGGAGAGACTCGTGGCTCTCTTCGCCGCCCTCGGTAGCTGTTTCGGAGGACTTGCTCGTCACGTGAATACCGATTAGACGGGCGCGGTCACCTGACGGCCGTTGTAGGTGCCGCACGACGGGCACGCCACGTGGGGCAGCTTCTTCTCTCCGCAACCCCGGTTCGGGCAGGTGACGAGCGTCGGCGCAGTGGTGTTCCACTGGCTGCGCCGCGACCGGGTGTTGGAACGCGACATTCTGCGCTTGGGGACGGCCACGTCTACTTCTCCTCGTTGTTCGAGCTGTCGATTTGACTGCTGGGTTCTTCGGAGCCCGCGCCGAACTTGGCTGCCAACCCAGCCCAGCGAGGATCCATTGTCTCATGACGGTGCCCGGATTCTGCAATCGCCAGGCGAATGCCGCATTCGGGGCACAATCCCGCACAGTCGTCACTACACAACGGCTGCAGCGGAAGTTCCAGACCAACCGCGTTCACGAGGACCGGTTCGAGATCGATCAGATCGTTCTCGACGCGGTACACCTCGTCGTCCTCGGTGGTCTGCTCAGTGACGCTGTTCGGGTAGGCGAACAGCTCGGTGAGGTACACGTCCACCGGCTCGGTGAACGACTCGAGGCATCGAGAGCACTCGCCGAGGGCGTCGACACGAACACTACCGGTGACCAGGACGCCCTCGGACACCGACTCCAGGCGGAGATCGAGATCGATCTCGGAGCCTTCCTCGATCGCGATCAGATCGAGCCCGATGCGCGAGGGTGACGGCACCTTCCGCTCGACCGTACGCATCGAACCGGGCCGGCGGCCCAGGGAGAGCGTGTCGAACACCAGCCCCGAGTCCCGGCCGGAACGGGACGTGCTGGAATCACGGGTGGACACGGGGAACTCACCTTCTTCGGACGACGCAGGACACGACTCGGTCGTGATAGGGCAACCGCTCCATGATACGCGATGGGCGGCAGGAGCGAAAATCCGGCGGGTCAGCGGCGACGGCTCGCCCGGTGGTCGGCCTCCGCGAAGTCGGGAGCACCCGACAGCCGCAGCTGCTGCCGGCCGCGGCCGACGGACCGCAGCGTGGTGCCGAGCAGTTCCTCGAACTCTCCCAGCTTGCCGTCGATGTACTCGTCGCACTCCGTCCGGAGACGGTCGGACTCGGCGTGGGCCGAATCGATGACACGCGCCGACTCGGCGTGTGCGGCCTGCACGACCTCGGTCTGCGACACCAGACGTGCCTTCTCGGCCTCGCCCTCGGCCACGGAACGCTCGTAGGACGCCTGCCCGGACTCGACCAGACGGTCGGCCTCGACGCGGGCACGCCCGGTCACGCTCTCGTACTGCTTGTTGCCCTCGGCGACGAGATCGTCGGCCTCGGCCTGCGCATCGCGCACCAGTTCCTCGGCGTGGGCGCGGGCCTCCTTGACCATCCGGTCCGCTTGGGCCTTCGCGTCCGCGAGCATGCGGTCGGCGTCGGCGCGCGCGTCCTCGAGGAGGGTGCGTGCCTCCTCGTCGGCGTCCCCGACCGTCTTGTCGGCCTGAGCCCGCGCGTCGTTGATCAGCTTGTCACGGTGATCGAGGACGTCCTGCGCGTCGTCGAGTTCGGGCGGCAGCGCATCGCGCACATCGTCGAGCAATTCGAGGACATCGCCGCGCGGTACCACGCAGCTCGCCGTCATCGGAACGCTACGTGCCTCTTCGACGATTGCGACCAGCTCGTCGAGTGCCTCGAATACCCGGTACACGCCCAACCCCAATCACTCGCTCGACACGACCGGTGCGGCCGCGCCGCCGTCCAGTCTGCCGCAGCGCAGGGCACGCTCGTGTGCCCTGCGCTCGGTGTGTCGGGATACGGCCGTCACAGGCCGTGCGGAGGGTCCGGTCTATTTCGCGGCGGCCCGCTCGGCCAGGCGCGTGAGCAGACGATCGTGCACGGAGCCCGGCAGCATCTCGGAGACGTCGCCACCGTAGGTCGCGACCTCCTTGACGAGCGAGCTCGAAAGGTAGCTGTAGACCGGGTTGGTGGCGACGAACAGCGTGTCGACGCCGGTGAGCTTGTGGTTCATCTGCGCCATCTGCAGCTCGTAGTCGAAATCGTTGGCGCCGCGCAGGCCCTTGACGATCGCGGTGATCCCCCGCTCGCGGGCGTAGTCGACGAGCAGGCCCTGCCAGGCGTCGACCGTGACGTTCGGCAGGTGCGACGTGGCCTCGGTGAGCATCTCGAGGCGTTCGTCGATCGTGAACATCCCCTGCTTGTTGGGATTGATCGTGACGGTCACGACGACCTCGTCGAACTGGGCCGAGACCCTGCCGATGACGTCGAGGTGTCCGTTGGTGACCGGGTCGAAGGATCCTGGGCAGACCGCGCGGCTCATGACCCAGCACCGTAGCAGGTGGCGATTTCCACTCTCGTCTCGCCGTAGCGCTTCGACCTGCCGACCTCGAATCCCTGCGGCCACACCGTTTCCGGTGATCGCGACGACCGTTCGACCACGACGATCGAGCCGTCCTCGACCCAACCTCCGGACACCAGCGTCCCGAGCACGCCGGTGACGGCCTCCTCGGTCACGGCGTAGGGCGGGTCGGCCAGGACGAGGTCGTAGACGCGGTCGGGGGTGCCCGCAAGCACCGCGGATACCGGTGCGGTGCGCAGCACCGCACCGGACAGTCCGACCGTCGCGATGTTCTCGCGGATCACGCCCGCCGCCTTCGCGTCGGACTCGACGAGCATCGCGTGCTCGGCGCCGCGGGACAGCGCCTCGAGGCCGAGCGCCCCCGACCCCGCGTAGAGGTCGAGGACGGCGGCCCCGTCGATGTCCATGCGTGCGTCGAGCGAACTGAACAGGGCTTCGCGCACCCGTTCGGAGGTGGGCCGGGTTCCGCGGGGCGGCACCTTCAGGCGCCGCCCCCCTGCCCGGCCGGCGACGATCCGTGTCACTCGGCGCTGTCTCCCGTGGACACCTCGACGAGCAAGTCGCCACCTTCGACCTGTTGCACCGGCCCGATCGCGACGCGCGTGATGCGGCCGCCGCGCGGCGCGGTGATCGCGGCCTCCATCTTCATGGCCTCGATCGTGGCGACGGTGTCGCCCGCCGAGACGCTGTCGCCCTCGGACACGACGAGGGTGACCATGCCGGCGAACGGCGCCGCGACGTGACCGGGATGGTTGCGGTCGGCCTTCTCGGCGGCAGGGGTCTCCGCGGCCACCGAGCGGTCGCGCACCGACACCGGGCGCAGCTGCCCGTTGAGGATGCACATGACCGTGCGGTAACCCTTCTCGTCGGCATCGGAGATCGCCTCGAGGCCGATGAGCAGTTCGACACCCTTGTCCAGGCGCACCCGGTGCTCGTCGCCGTGCCGCAGACCGTAGAAGAACTGGTTGGCCGACAGCTCGGTGGTGTCGCCGTAGGTCTCGCGGTGCTGCTCGAACTCCTTCGCGGGGCCCGGGAAGAGCAGGCGGTTGAGCATGCGGCGACGCTCGTCGGACGAACCGCCGAGGGCCTTCTCCTCCTCCGGCGCGAGCGGGGTGATCGGCTTGGGCTCGGCGCGGCCCGACAGCGCCTTGCTGCGGAAGGGCTCCGGCCAGCCGCCGGCCGGGGTCCCGAGATCGCCGCGCAGGAAGCCGATCACCGAATCGGGGATGTCGTACTTGCCGGGCTCGGCGGCGAAGTCGTCGACCGAGACGCCCGCGCCCACGAGGTGCAGCGCGAGGTCGCCGACGACCTTGCTCGACGGCGTGACCTTGATCAGGCGGCCCAGGAGGCGGTCGGCGCCGGCGTAGGCGGCCTCGACTTCTTCGAATCGGTCGCCGAGGCCCAGCGCGATGGCCTGCTGGCGCAGGTTCGACAGCTGACCGCCGGGGATCTCGTGGGTGTAGACGCGGCCGGTCGGTGCGGGCAGCCCCGACTCGAACGGTGCGTACACCTTGCGCAGCGCCTCCCAGTACGGCTCGAGATCGCACACGGCCTGCAGGTCGAGACCGGTGTCGAACTCGCTGTTCGCCGCGGCGGCGACGATCGCCGACAGGGCGGGCTGGCTCGTCGTACCTGCCAGCGCCGCGGACGCACCGTCGACGGCGTCGGCACCGGCGTGCCAGGCCGCAAGGTAGGTGGCGAGCTGACCGCCCGGGGTGTCGTGCGTGTGCACGTGCACCGGCAGATCGAAGTTGCTCCGCAGCGCCGACACGAGCGTCGCGGCGGCCGGGGCGCGCAGCAGACCCGCCATGTCCTTGATGGCCAGGACGTGCGCACCGGCCTCGACGATCTCCTCGGCCAGACGCAGGTAGTAGTCGAGCGTGTAGATCGACTCGTTCGGGTTCGACAGGTCGCCGGTGTAGGACATCGCGACCTCGGCGAGGGTGGTGCCGGTCTCGCGCACCGCGTCGATTGCCGGACGCATCTGGTCGACGTTGTTCAGCGCGTCGAAGATACGGAAGATGTCGATGCCGGTGTCGGTGGCCTCCTGCACGAAGGCGCGGGTGACGGCCTCCGGGTAGGGGGTGTAGCCGACGGTGTTGCGTCCGCGCAGCAACATCTGCAGGTTGATGTTCGGGATCGCCTCGCGCAGCGCCGCGAGCCGCTCCCACGGATCCTCGTGCAGGAAGCGCAGTGCGACGTCGTAGGTCGCGCCGCCCCACGCCTCGATCGACAGCAGTTGCGGCGTCATCCGGGCCACGTGCCCGGCCACCGTCAGCAGGTCCTTGCTGCGCACGCGGGTCGCGAGCAGCGACTGGTGGGCGTCGCGGAAGGTGGTGTCGGTGACGCCGATCGCCTTCTGGTCACGCAGCGCACGGGCGAAGCCCTCGGGTCCGAGCTCGAGCAGACGCTGACGCGAACCGGCCGGCGGCTCGGCGTTCAGGTCGATCGCGGGCAGCTTGTCGTGCGGGTAGACCGTCGTGGTGCGCTCGCCGTGCGGCTTGTTCACCGTCACGTCGGCGAGGTACCGCAGGATCTTGGTGCCGCGGTCGGCGGACGAGCGCAGAGTCAGCAGGTGCGGGCGCTCCTCGATGAACGAGGTGTTGACGTTGCCGCCGCGGAAGTCCTCGTCGTCGAGCACCGCCTGCAGGAACGGGATGTTCGTGGCGACACCGCGGATACGGAACTCGGCGACCGCGCGGCGCGCGCGGGCGACGGCGGTCTCGAAGTTGCGGCCGCGGCAGGTGAGCTTGACGAGCATCGAGTCGAAGTGGGCGGAGATCTCCGCGCCGACCGAGGTGCCGCCGTCGAGACGGATACCGGCACCGCCCGGAGTGCGGTAGCCGGTGATGCGGCCGGTGTCCGGACGGAACCCGTTGGCCGGGTCCTCGGTGGTGATGCGGCACTGCAGCGCCGCGCCGCGGATGGTGATGCCCTCCTGCGACAGGCCCAGTTCCTCGAGCGACTCGCCTGCGGCGATACGCAGCTGGGACTGCACAAGGTCGACGTCGGTGATCTCCTCGGTGACCGTGTGCTCGACCTGGATACGCGGGTTCATCTCGATGAACACGTGGTTGCCGCGTTCGTCGACGAGGAACTCGACGGTGCCCGCGCACTGGTAGCCGATCTCCTTGGCGAAGGCGACGGCGTCGGCGCAGATGCGGTCGCGAAGCTCGGGATCGAGATTCGGGGCGGGGGCGAGCTCGATGACCTTCTGGTGGCGGCGCTGCACCGAGCAGTCGCGCTCGTACAGGTGGATGACGTTGCCGTGCTTGTCGGCGAGGATCTGCACCTCGATGTGCCGCGGGTTGACCACGGCCTGCTCCAGGAAGACGGTGGGATCACCGAAGGCCGCGTCGGCCTCGCGGGAGGCGGCTTCGATGGCCTCGCGCAGTTGGGAGGGCTCGGCGACCCGGCGCATGCCGCGTCCGCCACCGCCGGCGACAGCCTTGACGAAGACCGGGAAGTTCATCGTTTCCGAGGCGGCGACCAGCTCGTCGACGTCCGACGACGGCTCCGACGACGCCAGCACCGGGAGGCCGGCGGCCTTCGCCGAGGCGATCGCGCGGGCCTTGTTGCCCGTCAGTTCGAGGATCTCCGCCGACGGACCGACGAAGGTGATGCCCGCTTCGGCGCACGCCGCGGCGAGGTCCGGATTCTCGGAGAGGAAGCCGTAGCCGGGGTAGATCGCGTCGGCACCGGCCGACACGGCCGCTTCGACGATCTTCTCGACCGACAGATATGCGCGGACCGGGTGCCCCTCCTCACCGATCTGATAGGCCTCGTCGGCCTTCAACCGGTGCAGGGAGTTCCGGTCTTCGTACGGGAACACCGCGACCGTCCCGGCGCCCAGTTCGTAGGCGGCACGGAATGCGCGGATCGCGATCTCGCCACGGTTGGCGACAAGCACTTTCGAGAACATTGGTCGACGGTACCGCGACGTAACATGCCGCCTTCGACGCGCGTTCCACATCGTGGGACAAGGCGCCCGGATGGCACGACTGGAACGATGCAGTCGGCCCCGTCGTAACACGGCGTCAACATGCCGGGCACGGCCACCGAAACCTCACCGCGGGTTCTGCGGCACGGTGTACGGAACGTAACTCAGGACTTGTCGAGATAGGCCACGCGCTCGGCGTCGAGCGCGGCCCGCACCATGCTTGCGAGCCCCGGGTGGTGTTCGAGGCCAGGATCCTTCTCCGTCACCGTCCGGGAGAAGTCGCGAGCCGCCTCGATGACGTCGGCGTCGTCGACGAGCGAGAGTAACCGCAGCGTCGACACGGTGCCGGACTGGGCGACGCCGAGGACGTCGCCCTCCCGGCGCAACTGCAGGTCGAGCTGGGCGAGTTCGAAACCGTCGGTGGTGCCGGCGACGGCCTCGAGCCGCATCATCGTCGGGGTCGCGGGCTTCGCGTCGGTCACGAGCAGGCACAGGCCCTGATGGCCGCCACGACCGACGCGACCCCGCAGCTGGTGCAACTGGCTGACACCGAACCGGTCGGCATCGACGATCACCATCACGGTCGCGTTCGGCACGTCGACACCGACCTCGACGACGGTCGTGCACACGAGCACGTCGAGCTCCGCGGCGTTGAAGGCCTGCATCACCGCGTCCTTCTCGTCGCCGGGGAGGCGACCGTGCAGCAGCCCCACCCTCAGATCCCGCAGCGGACCGGAAGTGAGGAACTCGAACTGCTCGAGCACAGAGACGGTTTCGGGCGGGGCCTGCTTACCCTTCCCCGATCCCGACGGCTGGGGCCCGTCCGGATCGAAGAGCGCGTCGTCGTCGGAATCGCCGTCGCCGATGCGGGAACACACCACGTAGGCCTGCCGCCCCTCGGCGACCTCCTCGCGGATGCGTTCCCACGCGCGGTCGACCCACTTCGGATGCACCTTCGCCGGCACCACGCGGCTGACGATCGGCGACCGTCCTCTGGGGAGTTCGCGCAGGGTCGAGACCTCGAGGTCGCCGAGCACCGTCATCGCGATGGTGCGCGGGATGGGTGTTGCGGTCATCACCAGCACGTGCGGGGACGCGCCGTCGCGACCCCGCGAGCGCAGTGCGTCGCGCTGTTCGACACCGAAGCGGTGCTGCTCGTCGATCACCACCAGGCCGAGGTCGAAGAACTGCACCGTGTCCTCGATCAGCGCGTGCGTGCCGATGACGATGCCGGCATCGCCCGTCACCGCCTCGTTGAGCGCGGCCCGCTTGCGTGCGACCCCCATCGAGCCGGTCAGCAGGGTCACGCGGGTCGCGAGTTCGTGAGCGCCGAGTTCGCCCGCCGCGGCGAGATCGCCCAGCATCTTCGTGAGCGAGCGCGCGTGCTGCGCCGCGAGCACCTCGGTGGGTGCGAGCAACGCGCACTGCCGACCGGAGTCGATCACCTGCAGCATCGCCCGTAGCGCCACGATGGTCTTGCCGGAACCGACCTCGCCCTGGAGCAGCCGGTTCATGGGGTGTTCGCGTGCGAGATCGGCCGCGATCTCGTCGGCCACCGAGAGCTGCCCGGCCGTCAGTTCGAAGGGCAGCCGCCGGTCGAACTCGTCGGCGATCCCGCCCTCGCGGCGCGGGCAGGACGGCGCCGACCGCACCTCGACGTCGTGCCGGCGTCCGGCGAGCACGAGCTGCACCGCGGCGGCCTCGTCGAACCGCAGACGGTCGCGTGCCCGGTCGATCTCCTGCTTCGTGTCGGGCAGGTGGATCGAGCGCAACGCTTCGTCGAGCCCCACGAAGCCGTGCTCGTCGCGCACCCACTCGGGCAGCGGGTCGTCGACGTGGTCGAGCTGGTCGAGCACCTGCCGCACACACCGCATGACGGTCCACGACTCGACCTCGCGGGTCGCGCGGTACATCGGGATCAGCGCACGGTCGAAGACCGACATGTCGACCCCCGAGCCGTCCTGCGCGGTGCGTGCGAGACCCGCCAGGGCTCCGGCGCCCCGCACCCGCGCCGGTGTCGCCGAGACCAGGTCCTCGGCGTCGCGCGGTTCGGGCAACACGAGATAGCTCGGGTGGGTCAGGCTCCACTTGTCGCGGAAGTACTTCACGGTGCCGGAGAACATCGCACGCACGCCGGGCTTGATGTTGTGCTTGACCCGGTGCGGGTTGAAGAAGGTGACGTCGATGCTGTGACGATCGGAGCGCAGCCGCACCGCGAGGCGTTTGCCGGCGCGGGACTTCATCGGCACCTCCTGCGCCGACTCGACCCGCGCGATGATCGTGATGTGCTGGCCCTCGGTGGGCTGACTCTCGCCGAGCTCGGCGCCCTGGGTGGCGTAGCGGTGCGGATAGTGCCTCAGCAGATCCTCGACGGTGGTCATCCCGAACGCGTCGTGCAAGGCGTCCGCCGTCTTGCGGCCGAGGACATGATCGAGCCGGTCCGCGAGTGTCGCCACTGCCGTCCCTTCCGCTACTCCTGCGGTGGCCTCGCGGCGCACCGGCTACTCGACGCCGAGCTGCAGCAGGTCGCTGCGCTGACCGCCCTGGTAGACCGCCACGTCGATCTCCGGGTGACGGTGATCGAGATGAGCGACCAGCTGCTCGACGAGTCCGTCGGGGGCGTCGGCACCGACCAGCATCGTCACGAGCTCACCGCCCGCGGCGAGAATCCTGTCGAGCAGTGACGCTCCCGCTGTCACCAGATCATGCTCGATCACTACGACATCATGGCCGGCCAGTCCGAGACTGTCGCCGGGTTCGCACGTTCCGACCCAGGTCAGCGCACGTTCGTTCGCGTACCGCAGCGACCCCCACCGCACACACGACGCCGCCTCCGACATCGCGAAGGCGTCGTCGACCGTCGCGCGCATCGGATCGTGCACGGCCAACGAGGCCAGCCCCTGGACGACGGAGGAGGACGGCAGGAACATCACGTCACGGTCGTCCCGCCGCGCCCGGGCGCCCACGGCGACGACGTCCTGCGCGGAGAGCGCACCGTTGGGCAGCACCAGGACGTCCCGGCTCGGCAGTGCCCGGATCGCCTCGAGCAGTTCGTCCGGGGCTGAGATCTCCTCGGCCCGCAGCACCCGGGCACCCTCCGCCTCGAACAGTTCGGCCGCGCCCTCGCCGCCCACCACTGCGAGGACCGCCCGGGACTGTTCCTCCGCCGACTCGGCACGGACCCGGGCGGGAGCCGTGCCCAGCGCCACGGGACCGTCGCCGCAGCCGCGACGCGCGGACTCGAGCGCGAAGCACGTGATGTCGATGCGGCTCAGCGAACCCGCCGCGAGACCGGCCTCCACGGCAGCTCCGGGCTCGCAGCAGTGCACGTGAACGGACCAGCACCCCGATCCCCCGGAAACGATCGCGACCGAGTCGCCGAGCGCGTCGAGGGAGGACCTCAAGGCATCCATGCGCGCGTCGTCGGAATTCCCGACGAGATACATCACTTCGTACTCCTGCTGGTCGCTGTCGTGACGTTCGTCGACGATCTCGGGTTCGACGACAGGCCGCGAGGTGCCGGCGAGCACCATCCGGCGATCGGGCCGTATTCCGGTGGTGACCTCCACCAGGCAGTCGAGCAGCACGAGCAGGCCGAGGCCGCCGGCGTCGACGACCCCTGCCTCGGCGAGGACGTCGAGCTGGGTGGTGGTGCGCTGCAGCGCGTCGGCGGCGGCGTCGGCACTCGCGACGGCGACATCGCACACGGTCGCATCCGTCTCCGAGGCGACGCGGGTCGCGCCCTCGGCCGCAGCTTCGAGGACGCTGACGATGGTGCCCTTCGCGGGTGCGCTGAGCGCTCCGGTCACGAGCGTCGCGGCGTTGGAGAAGGCGGCGGCGAGGTCCCGGGCGCCGACCGTCGTCAGTCCCGCGATCGCGTCGGCGAGACCGCGCAGTGCCTGTGCCAGGATGATCCCGGAATTGCCCCGCGCCCCGGCGAAGGCACCACGCGCGAGCCCTTCGGCGACGTCGGATGCGGTGAGCGCGCCGTCCACGGGCCCGCCGATCCGGGCCGCCGCGGCCTGCAGGGTGATCAGCAGATTGTTTCCGGTGTCCCCGTCGGGCACCGGGAAGACGTTGAGCGAGTTGATCTCCGCTCGGCGCTGTTCGAGCGCTTCCACACCGAACTCGACCCACCGGCGCAGCGCCCGCCCGTCCACCGTGTCCTCGGCTCCGAGCAACGATTCCACCCCCTTCGCCTCGTCCTGCGAGCATCGTCCACCTCTGCGATCGGTACCGTTGCGCACGGTGCCGAGCCCTGGCGAACAGGTTAGCCGCGAGTCGTCGCACCGTCCGGTTTGGCCAACCGCCCTCGAGTTCGCTAAGCTTGCCGGGTTGCCTCGCACGGGCGGCTCGTTCCCCGTGTTCGCAAGGCGAAACAACAGACAGAAGATCTATCCACTAGACACAAGGAGTTCGCGACATGGCTGCCGTCTGCGACGTATGCGCCAAGGGCCCCGGCTTCGGGAAGTCGGTCTCGCACTCGCACCGGCGTACCAACCGTCGCTGGAACCCGAACATCCAGAGCGTGCGCGCTCAGGTTGCACCGGGCAACACCCGCAAGATGAACGTGTGCACCTCCTGCCTCAAGGCCGGCAAGGTCGTCCGCGGCTGATTCCCGGTCGAGTCGTCGCGAAGGCCCCCTGCGCTGATTGCGCAGGGGGCCTTCGCCGTTCGATCCTGCGGCCCGATATCGTGCGGGAATGACCGAGAACCAAGTTTCCTTCCCCGACAGCGACTCTCTCCGTTCACTGGTGAGCGTGGAGGACCGCGTCCTGCGGATCGCCGTGGCGACCTCCGAGCACGGCACCTCCCTGTCCCCCGCAGGTATGGAGCAGGGCATCGCAGCCCTGCGTGCGGCAGGCCCGGAGATCGGCGCCGTGCTGCTCGTCGGTGAGGGTGCGAACTTCTGCGCGGGCGGCAACGTCCACGGATTCGCCGCGGCCGAGGACCGTGGCGCCCACCTGCTCGAGATCGCGAACCTCTTCCATGACTTCGTGCGCGCACTGGAGAAGGCGGCCGTGCCGGTCGTCGCCGCCGTGCACGGCTGGGCCGCCGGCGCCGGCATGAGCCTGGCGCTGCTCGCCGACATCGCGCTCGCCGGCCCCGGCACGAAGATGCGCGCCGCGTACCCGTCGATCGGCTTCTCCCCCGACGGCGGCATGTCGTGGACACCGCCGCGGATCGTCGGCCCGTCGCGGGCACGGGAGATCATCATGACCGACGCCGTGATCGGCGCCGACGAAGCCGTGCGCCTGGGTCTGCTCAGCCGGCTCGTCGCCGACGGCGAGATCCAAAGCGAAGGGTTGCGACTCGCACGAACCCTCGCGCACGGCCCCACGCAGTCCTACGCCGCCATCCGCTCGCTCGTGGCGGGCTCGGCCGGACGATCGCTGTCCGACCACCTCGATGCCGAAGCCGCCTCGATCTCCGCGGCCGCGACGACGCCCACAGGTATCGAGGGTGTCGACGCCTTCGTCGCCAAGCGGCGTCCGGACTGGGATTCGGCCCGCGCCTGACATCCGGGCGGCGGATCGGTGGTCAGGGCAGTCGCCAGTCCACCGGTTCGCCGCCCTGTTCGACGAGCAGGGCGTTCGCGCGGCTGAACGGACGCGACCCGAAGAATCCGCGTGAGGCCGACAGCGGGGACGGGTGCGCCGACTTCACGGTGGGCACACCACCGAGCATGGGTTCGAGGGTCGCCGCGTCGCGGCCCCACAGGATCGCGACGAGCGGGGTACCGCGCGCGACCAGCGCGCGGATCGCCTGCTCGGTGACGGCCTCCCAGCCCTTGCCGCGATGCGAGGCCGGCTGGCCCGGCGCGACGGTGAGGACCCGGTTGAGCAACAGGACACCGTGCTCGGTCCACGGCGACAGGTCGCCCGTGGAGGGCTGCGGCAGACCGAGATCGTCGGTGTACTCGCGGTAGATGTTGGCGAGACTGCGCGGGATCGGCCGGACGGCCGGAGCCACCGAGAAGCTCAGTCCCACAGCGTGACCCGGAGTGGGATAGGGATCCTGCCCGACGATCAGGACGCGGACGGACTCGAACGGCTGTGTGAAGGCACGCAGCACGTTCGGACCGGACGGCAGGTAACTGCGGCCCGCGGCGAGTTCGGCGCGGAGGAACTGCCCCATCGCGGTGATGTCACCTGCGACGGGTTCGAGTGCTCGCGCCCAGCCCGGGTCGACGAGTTCGGACAGGGGCCGACCGGCACGGGGCTCGTCCGCTCCCCCGTCCGCGGACTGTGTGTCGATGGTGTCGGCCACCTGTCACTCCTGGTCGATGCGGCGGAGAGCGGTCCGGTAGTAGGCGGCGTTCGCCGCATACATCTCGGCGTTGGGGTCGAATTCGTTCTCGGGGATCTCGTAGCCCTCGCGGACCTTCGCGGGGATGCCCATCGCCATGCGGCGGGGCGGAAGTTCGAAGCGCGGTGGGATCAGGGCGCCGGCGGCGACCTGCGCTCCGGCGCCGATGACCGATCCGTTGAGGACGAGCGAACCCGAGCCGATCAGCGCGCCGTCACCGATCGTGGAGCCCTCGATGTGCGCGTTGTGCCCGACGACGCACCGCGCGCCGATGACGGTGGCCTCGATCGCGGTGCAGTGGATGATCGTGCCGTCCTGGATGTTGGTCTTCTCCCCCACGGTGATCGTGCCGTAGTCCCCGCGCAGCACCGCCGAGGGCCACACGGAGGCACCGGCACCGAGGGTGACGTTGCCGATCACGACCGCGTCGGGGTGAACCCACGCGTCGGGATGGATATCGGGGACACGCTCGCCGAGTGCGTAGACAGCCATGACTGCAGAACCTATCTCGAGCGAACCCCACCCGAAGTGGTCGCCCTAGTGACCAGCGCCCGCCGCAAAGCTCTCCCAGCCTCCGGATCCGTCGCGGCGCTGCCCGTCGACGGTGACGCCGAAGCCTTCCAGGACCACGCCGATCGGCCGCCATCCGTCCGGCAGTGCGACCTCGCGAGGGAAGCACGCTGCGAGGGCATGGTCCTCGCCGCCGGTGAGGATCCACTCCCACGGGTCGGCCGCCAGCACCCGACCGGTCTCGCGGAGTTGCGTGTCGGGAGCGAGCGCACCGGAGTCGAGGTCGATCGCGACCTCCGAAGCCGTGCAGATGTGCTCGAGATCGGCGACGAGACCGTCGGAGATGTCGGTGCATGCGTGGGCGCCTGCTGCGGCCGCTGCAGGACCTGCGGCGTAGGGCGGAGTGGGCACACGATGCGCCGCGACGAGTTCGGGGAAGTCCCGGTTGCCGGCCAGCAGCAGGGCCAGACCCGCCGCGGAACGACCGATGCGACCGGCGAGGGCGACGACGTCGCCGGGGCAGGCGGTGGAGCGGAGCAGCGGTGGCCGTCCGTCGAGTTCACCGAGCACGGTGACCGAGACAATCACCTGACCCGCTTGCACGAGATCGCCTCCCACGACTCCGGCGCCGATCTCCTCCGCAGCCTCCCCGATGCCCGCCGAGATGCCGTCGAGCACGGCGACGGGAGTCTCGGGCGGACAACCGAGGCCGACGACGAAGGCCGTGGGGCGGGCGCCGACCGCGGCGACATCGGCTCCGTTCTGGGCGACCGCCTTGCGTCCGACCTCTTCCGGGCTCGACCAGTCGAACCGGAAGTGACGTCCTTCGACCAGCATGTCGGTCGAGATCGCGATGCGCCCGTCGGATGCTGTCACGACCGCTGCGTCGTGGCCCGGCCCGACGAGTGTGCTGTCGGGTTGCCGCCGTGCTCTCACCGCGCGCTCGATCACTGGGAATTCGCCGATGTCGGCGACGGTGGGTCCGCTCGGGTTCGTCACGGTGACGGTCGCCTCTTTCTCGGTCGGCGGTGGGAGAGAGCCGGCACGTGCCCTGCTACGTTCGATCACGCTACCGCCCCCTGTCCCCGAGCCCGGATGCTGGACACGATGAACGACACCTCTGCTTCCGATCGCGAACCTTCCGACGACGCCCCCGTCGAGGCACCCGGATCGGACGGGATGCGACGCAGTCCCGCTCTGATCGCCACGGCGATCGCACTGCCCGTCGCCCTGCTGGTCGGAGTGGTGGTGGCGGCCGTGATCGTGTCGCAGTCACCGGTGAATACACCCGTGGGTCTCGGTCCCGTGCCCGCTCCGGAGGCGGAATCCGAATCCTGCTCGCAGTTGCTCGACGCGCTGCCGGAGGAGCTCGGCGACTACACGCGCGCCGAACTGGCCGATCCGGCACCGGTGGGTGCTGCGGCCTGGCAGTCGGACGACGGCGAGGAGGTCGTCCTGCGTTGCGGTCTCGACCGGCCCGACCAGTTCGACCGAGCGGCGGCGCTGCAGGTGATCGACGACGTGCAGTGGTTCGAGGTGTCGGGCGCCGAGCAGGGCATCCCGGCGAGTACGTGGTTCGCCGTCGACCGTCCGGTCTACGTGGCCTTGACCGTGCCCGACGGATCCGGGCCGACCCCGCTGCAGGACATCACGGCGACGATCTCCGCGACGCTCCCGCAGCAGGGGATCGATCCGGCGCCGATCCGCTGAGCCGGACGAACGAGAAAGGTCGGCCCCGGCACCGTGATGTGGTGCCGGGGCCGACCGTGTTCGTCGCCGCGTCGATCAGGACGCGTGCATGGTCCCCGTGCGCTGGTAGCGCTCGTGGAAGGAGAACGCCTCACCGAGCAGGTGCGGGGTGTGACCTGCTCCGGGGGTGGCTTCTGCGCGCTCGATGTAGTCGAGCAGTTCGGCGCGGTAGTCGGGATGCGCGCAGCGCTCCACGACGACCCGCGACCGACGGCGGGGGGACAGTGCGCGCAGATCGGCGAGACCCTGTTCGGTCACGATGACCTGCACGTCGTGCTCGGTGTGGTCGACGTGCGGCACCATCGGGACGATCGACGAGATCGCGCCGTCGCGGGCCGTCGACGGGCTCAGGAACATCGACAGGTAGCCGTTGCGCGCGAAGTCGCCGGAGCCACCGATGCCGTTCATGATGCGGGTGCCCATCACGTGGGTGGAGTTGACGTTGCCGTACACGTCGGCTTCGAGCATGCCGTTCATGGCGATGATGCCGAGTCGGCGGACGATCTCGGGGTGGTTGCTGATCTCCTGCGGCCGCAACATGATGTGGTCGCGGTAGAAGTCGATGTTCTCGACGAAGTCGTTCAGCCCCGCTTCGGACAGTGCGAGGGAAGTCGCCGAGGCGAACCGGACGGTGCCGTGTTTGACGAGGTCGAGCATGCCGTCCTGGATGACCTCCGAGTAGCAGGTCAGCCCCCGGTACGGTCCGCTGTCGAGACCGGCGAGAACGGCGTTGGCGACGTTGCCGACACCCGACTGCAGCGGAAGCAGCGTGTCGGCGGGCAGCCGTCCCGCGGCGACCTCGTGCGCGAAGAAGTCGAGGACGTGGTCGGCGATGGCCCGGCTGGTGGCGTCGGGCGCCGTGAGCGCGGTGGCGCTGTCGGAACGGTCGGTCTCGACGACCGCGACGACGCGTTCCGGATCGATCCGGAAGTAGGGCTGGCCGATGCGGTCCTCGACGTCGGTGAGGTCGATCGGACGACGGTTCGGGGGAAGCGCGGTGCCGTAGTAGACGTCGTGCACGCCGTCCATGGCGGCGGGGATCCACGAGTTGACCTCGAGGATCACCTTCTCGGCGACGTCGAGCCAGGTCTTGTTGTTTCCGATGGACGTGGCGGGGATCAGCTCGCCCGTCTCCGTGATGCCGGAGATCTCGACGACGGCGACGTCGATGTGTCCGTAGTAGCCCTCCCAGACCTGCTGGGCGACGTGCGACAGGTGTATGTCGACGTAGTCCATCCGGCCTTCGTTGATCCGCCCTCGGGCGGTGGGCTCTGCCTGGTACGGCATACGCAGCGCGATTCCGTCGACGTCGGCGAGCATGCGCTCGGTGTCGGAGGCCACCGACGCTCCGGTGAGCAGGTTGATCCGGAAGTCGCCGCCGGTCGCCCGCGTGCGCCGGATGTGTTCGGCGAGGGCCGGGGTCACTGCCTTCGGGGTGCCTGCGCTGGCGAAGCCGCTGATGGCGACCGTGTCGCCGGGGCGAATCCACTGGACGGCGTCCTGAGCCGACACGATCTTCTTGCGGTAGGTCTCATGACGTACCCGAGCCTCGGCCGGGGTCACGACGACCGACTCCACAGACGGCGCTGCGGGGGATGAAAGGGCTGCGTACATGACGACGACCATAGCGACGCGGATGATCCGCTCATCACACTCGGTCCGGATCAGCGATCGCCGTCACCAATTCGGACACAGAGTGCCACGAGTCGCACTCCAAGATCGATGCCATCGGAAGTTGTTGTTTCGCAAGCTTTTACACGATGATTTCCGCCACGCGGATTGACACTGGGTGCCACCGCCTTTCGTGAGAGCCGCTCCGCCGCCATCTCTAGGGTATCCCCGTTCGCCGCCGCATCAGTACCGTTCGCCGCCCCCGGAGAACCGTTCACCGCCGCCGTGACGGAACGTCGTCGGGCACGATTGCAGCATGACGAACTCCACCGACCTGTTGCGCGACGACGCCGAGCACCTCCTCCGCGAGCTGGCAGGCCCCGATGCCCGGCTCCGCGACGACCAATGGGTCGCGATCGAGGCGCTCGTGGTACACCGTCGCCGCGCCCTCGTCGTCCAGCGCACAGGCTGGGGAAAGTCGGCCGTCTACTTCATCTCCGCCAAACTGCTGCGCCGGCAGGGCCGCGGTCCCACGGTGATCGTCTCGCCGCTGCTCGCCCTGATGCGCAACCAGGTCGCGGCCGCCGAGCGGGCCGGGGTCCACGCCGCGACCATCAACTCCGGCAACGTCACCGAATGGGCGGCGATCCACGAGCGGATCGCGGCGGGCGAGGTCGACGTCCTCCTCGTCAGCCCCGAACGCCTCAACAACCCCGACTTCCGCGACCAGGTCTTGCCCTCCCTCGCCCGCGACGCCGGATTGGTGGTCGTCGACGAGGCGCACTGCGTGTCGGACTGGGGTCACGACTTCCGGCCCGACTACCGCCGCATCCGCACCCTCGTCGCCGAACTCGGCGACGACATCCCCGTGCTGGCGACGACGGCGACCGCCAACGACCGGGTGGTCGCCGACATCGCCGCCCAGCTCGGTGTCGGCGGCAACAGCGATGTCGGCGGGAGCAACGATGCCGCCTCCGGTGGCACGCTCGTGCTGCGCGGTGGCCTCGACCGTCCGTCGCTGCACCTGTCGGTGGTGCGGATCGACGAGCCGGCGCGACGCGCGGCGTGGCTCGCGCAGCATCTGAAGGATCTGCCGGGCTCGGGCATCGTGTACGCGCTGACGGTCTCCGCCGCCCGCGACCTCGCCGCGCTGCTCGCCGACCACGGTTACGCGGTGGCCGCGTACACCGGACAGACCGAACCGACCGAGCGCGAACAGCTCGAGGCCGATCTGGTCGACAACAAGGTCAAGGCGCTCGTCGCGACCTCGGCGCTCGGCATGGGCTTCGACAAACCCGACCTCGGCTTCGTGGTGCACCTCGGCGCTCCCTCGTCCCCGATCTCCTACTACCAGCAGGTCGGGCGTGCGGGTCGCTCCACCGAACGCGCCGAGGTGGTTCTGCTGCCCGGCCCGGAGGACCGCCGGATCTGGCAGTGGTTCGCCTCGGTCGCCTTCCCGGACGAGGCACTCGTACGCCGTGTGATCGCAGCGCTCGATACCGAACGGCCTGTATCGACACCCGCGCTCGAACCGCGGGTCGACCTCACGCGCTCCCGCCTGGAGATGGTCCTCAAGGTCCTCGACGTCGACGGAGCGGTGAAGAGGGTCAAGGGCGGCTGGATCGCCACCGGGCAGCCCTGGGTGTACGACGAGGAGCGCTACGGGCGCCTCGAGGAGGCCCGCGCCGCGGAACAGGAGGCGATGCTCGAATACGAGCGCACCACCGAGTGCCGCATGGTCTTCCTCCGCCGGCAGCTCGACGACCCCGATCTCGACGCTGCAGGCACCGGCTGCGGCCGGTGCGACAACTGCATCGGGTCCCGGTGGGAGACGTCCGTCGGCGACGACGAGGTCGCCCGGACCCGCGCCCGCCTCGAACGCCCCGGCGTCGATCTGCCGCCGCGCCGGCAGTGGCCCACGGGGATGTCGACCCTCGGGATCGCGCTGTCGGGCCGGATCACGGACGGTCCGCGCCCGGGGCGCGTACTGGGCAGGCTGTCGGATCTGGGATGGGGACCGCGACTGCGCGAACTGCTCGACGGGCCGGACCGCGAGGTGCCGAAGGCGGTGGTCGACGCGTCGATCGCGGTGCTCGCCGCGTGGGACTGGGAGGAGCGGCCCACCGCCGTCATGGCCATGGACTCCCCCACGCATCCCCTGCTCGTCGAGTCACTCGCGTTCCGATTGGCACAAATCGGACGATTACGAGATCTAGGTGTATTGCGACGCCGAAGCGGGAATACGGAGCCGACGGCAGCGAACTCGGCATATCGGGTCGCCGCACTGATCGATGCGTGGGAGCGACCCGACAACCTCGGGTCGAATGGTCCGATCCTTCTCGTCGATGCGGTGACCGACACCGGCTGGACGTTCACGATGGCGGCGAGAACTCTCGTCGCTGCGGGAGCCGACGCGGTGTTGCCGTACGCACTCGCGAGCCCGAAGTAATCGCCACGAGGAGGACCGACGTAACATGTTTGTGACCGGCATCACAACATGCGCTCGACCTGCACGGACCACAGGGTTCCGATCCCGATTCCGGACACGGGCGTGATCTCGACACCGGAAGTTGTTAGGTTGAAAGGACATATGAGGCCCGTCAAGGAAAGAAGTACCCCGACCCCCGACTCGGCTGAATCGAATACCGCGACCACCCCTTCGGAGGTGGCCGCAACCGAGTCCGGTAGTGAGCCGGCTGCAATCGAATTCCGGCGTCCGCGTATCGCCGACGGTAGACGACTCTGGCAGATCGCGCGTGATTCGCAGGTTCTCGACGTCAATTCCGGTTACGCATATGTGTTGTGGTGTCGCGATTTCGCCGACACATCGGTCGTCGCAACGGATGACACCGATCGCCCCGTGGGATTCGTGACCGGCTACCGCCGTCCCGACTCCCCGAACACCCTGTTCGTCTGGCAGGTGGCAGTCGACGCAGACCAGCGTGGACGTGGAGTGGCCGGCCGTATGCTCGACGCTCTGCTCGACCGACTCGAGCCGCTCGGCGTGACCCGTCTGGAAACGACGGTGAGTCCCGACAACGAAGCGTCGATCGCAATGTTCACCGCTCTCGCGCGTCGCCGCGGAACGCATATCACTCGCACCGAGTTGTTCGCGCCCGACGATTTCCCCGATTCACATCTGGCCGAGGATCTCTACACCATCGGCGAATGATCGCAGCGCATGTGCGCGCGACATCTCATAATTCTCGAATAATCACAGGAGGACCACGACATGACCATCCTGGAAAACAAGCCCGAGACCACCGGTAAGCCCGATACCTCGATTTTCTCGCACCTCGAATCCGAGGTTCGGAGTTACAGCCGCGGCTGGCCCGCCGTTTTCGACAAGGCATCGGGATCCTGGCTGCGCAGCGAGGACGGCAAGGACTACCTCGACTTCTTCGCCGGCGCCGGAGCCCTGAACTACGGCCACAACAACCCGGTGCTCAAGTCGGCCCTGGTCGACTACATCATGAGCGACGGCGTCACCCACGGCCTCGACATGTACACCGTCGCCAAGCGCAAGCTGCTCGAGACCTTCGAGTCGCACGTGCTCGCGCCGCGTGGCCTGGACTACAAGGTCCAGTTCCCCGGCCCGACCGGCACGAACGCCGTCGAGGCGGCTCTGAAGCTCGCCCGTAAGGTGACCGGTCGCGAGTCGATCATCAACTTCACCAACGCTTTCCACGGCATGACCCTGGGTGCGCTGTCGGTGACCGGCAACTCGATGAAGCGCGCCGGCGCGGGTGTGCCTCTCGTCCACGCGACGCCGATGCCGTTCGACAACTACTTCAACGGTGTCACCGAGGACTTCCAGTGGTTCTCGCGCGTCCTCGACGACGCGGGCAGCGGCCTGAACCGTCCGGCCGCGGTCATCGTCGAGACCGTGCAGGGTGAAGGCGGCGTGAATGTTGCTCGCCCCGAGTGGCTTCGCGCTCTGGCCGACCTGTGCAAGGAACGCGACATCCTGCTGATCGTCGACGACGTGCAGATGGGCTGCGGCCGCACCGGCCCGTTCTTCTCGTTCGAGATCGCCGGCATCACGCCCGACATCGTGACCCTGTCGAAGTCGATCGGCGGATACGGAATGCCGCTGGCGCTCACCCTGTTCAAGCGTGAGCTCGACGTGTGGGGCCCGGGCGAGCACAACGGCACCTTCCGCGGCAACAACCCGGCTTTCGTGACGGCGGCTGCCGCCCTCGAGCACTACTGGGCCGACGACAAGCTCGAGCGCGACACCCTGCGCAAGGGTGAGCGCATCCGCCAGACCTTCATGAACCTGTCGGACATGTTCGACGGCGTCTCGACCCGCGGCCGCGGCCTGGTCCAGGGCCTGGTCTTCGACAAGCCGGAGGACGCCGACAAGGTTTGCGCCCTGGCCTTCGAAGAGGGTCTGCTCGCCGAGACCTCCGGTCCGTCGGACGAGGTCGTCAAGCTGCTGCCGCCGCTGACCATCACCGACGACGAACTCGAGTTCGGGCTGAACATCCTGGCGGAAGCGACCGCCAAGGTCCGTTCCTGAGCGGTCCCCCGCTCCGCCCGTTCCGAACCGACTTGCAGAAGAAGGACTTTCGACACCCATGATCGTTCGTACGACAGAAGAGATCACCGGCACCGAGCGCGACGTCGTCTCGGAGGACGGCCAGTGGCGCAGCAAGCGCATCGTCCTCGCCGGCGACAAGGTGGGCTTCTCATTCCACGAGACCACCATCGAACCCGGCACCGTCAACGAGTTCCACTACGCCAACCACGTCGAGGCCGTGTGGCTCGTCGAGGGCACCGGCAAGCTCCAGGACCTCGACAACGACGTGGAGTACGACCTCGCTCCGGGCACGATGTACCTGCTCAACGGACACGAGCGTCACCGCGTGCTCCCCGAAACGCGCATGCGCATGCTGTGCGTCTTCAATCCCCCGGTCACCGGCCGTGAGGTGCACGACGAGAACGGTGTGTACCCGTTGATCGTCGAACCCGCCTGAGCGCGGTAACCACGTGACCGATGCGGGGCGGACGCTTAGAGTCGAGACCATGACTCCCGAGCGTGCGCCCCGCATCGCTGTCGGCCCCGAGCGCGACCCCCGTTTCGAACGGGCGGTCACGGGCGGGGGCGGCGTGCCCTGCGGACTCGAGGAGACCCCCGACGCGCTCGTCTGGACGGCCGGGCCGCAGGACTTCCCCGAGGTCCTCCCCGCCTCCGTCCGCTGGGTGCAGCTACCGTCCGCCGGTGTCGAGTACTGGCTGTCGCAGGGCGTCGTCAAGGCCCATCCTCGCGTCACCTGGACGTCGGCGGCCGCGGCCTACTCCACGACCGTCGCCGAGCACGCGCTCCTGCTCCTGCTCGCCGGGGTCCGGGCCCTGCCGGCCCATCTGGCGGCCACCTCGTGGACACCCGAGAGTCTCGCGCCGGTCGTCGGCACCCTCCGCGGCGCGACGGTCGGGATCATCGGCGCCGGGGGTGTCGGCCGGGCGCTGATCCCGATGCTGGCCGCGCTGGGGGCGCGCGCGCTCGCCGTCACCCGCAGCGGTCGTCCCGTGCCGGGAGCCATCGAGACGTTCCCCGTCGAACGCATCGACGAGATATGGCCTCTGGCAGATCATTTCGTCATCTCCGCGACGGCCACTCTCGACGTCGAGCAGCTCGTCGGCGCAACCGAGCTCGCAGCGATGAAGTCCACGGCGTGGGTCGTCAACGTCGCCCGGGGCGATCTCGTCGACACCGACGCCCTCGTCGCCGCTCTCCGATCCGGCGCGATCGGTGGTGCAGGGCTCGACGTCACCGATCCCGAACCGCTCCCCGAGGATCATCCGTTGTGGACGCTCCCCAACGCCGTGATCACTCCCCACGACGCCAATCCACCCCCACTGCGCATCCCGGCCTATCTCGAGCACGTGATCGAGAACGTCACACGCTTCGCATCCGGCCTCGTGCCGATCGGGGTCGTCGATCCCAGCGCCGGCTACTAGGCCACGTCTACCGGGCCACCGTTACCGGGCCACAGCGCTCACTCCGACTCCTTCTCCTGCTTCTCGTCGCGTTCCGCCCATTCCAGGAGCGGATCGAGGGAGAAGACAGCGTCGTCGATACCCGAGTGCAGGTCGCCGAGTTCCTCGAACCGCTTCGGCACGGTCCGGATCGTGAAGTCCCGTGGTTCGAGGTCGTCGATCTCCTCCCACCGCACCGGAGTGGAGATCGTCGCCTCCGACACACCGCGGACCGAATAGGCACTGGCGATCGTGTGGTCGCGCGAGTTCTGGTTGTAGTCGACGAAGACCGCCGACGGGTCGCGTTCCTTGCGCCACCATGCCGTCGTCACGTCGCCGGGCGCGCGTCGTTCCACCTCCCGCGCGAAAGCCCATGCGGCCCTTCGGACGTCGTCGAACTCCCATTCCGGCGCGATCCGGACGTAGACGTGCAGGCCGTCGCCGCCCGAGGTCTTCGGCCAGCCCACGGCACCGAGTTCGTCGAGCACCTCGTGCGCCACCTTCGCGACACGCCGGACCCGGTCGAAATCGCAGTCGGGCATCGGATCGAGGTCGATCCTCCACTCGTCGGGTCGCTCCACGTCGCTGCGCCGCGAGTTCCACGGATGGAACTCCACGGTGGACATCTGCACGGCCCACACGACGTCGGCGAGATGGGTCACGCACAGTTCGTCGGCATCGCGGTCGTAGCGCGGGAAGTGCACCCGAACGGTCTCGACCCAGTCCGGAGCCCCGCGCGGCAAACGCTTCTGGTGTACCTTCCGCCCTTCGAGCCCGTCGGGGAACCGGTGCAGCATGCAGGGCCGTTCGCGGAGTGCCCGGACGATCCCCTCCCCCACGCTCAGGTAGTAGTTCGCGAGGTCGAGCTTGGTCGCCCCGATCTCGGGGAAGTACACGCGCTCGGGGTGCGAGATGCGCACCGTGCGACCGTCCACGTCGAGTTCGACTGCATCGGCGTCCTTGCTCATCCGCGTCTCCCGTCCCTCCCTGCGTGGAGGCGTCCTGTGCACCATCCTGGCCTCTCGATTCCCACCCCGTGCGGAAATACACCCCGGCGCACGATTTCCTCCGCGTGGCACGTCCGGGCGCTAACGTCGAAGCGATGTTGCTGCACTCGGTTGTCGACACCTCCGTCGCCGTCGCCGCCACACGGTCACGACGCACCAAGATCGATCTGCTGCGGGAATTACTCGGGCGCGCCGAACCTCACGAGGTCGAAGCGGTGGTCTCATGGTTGTCCGGAGAGATGACCCAGGGTCGCCTGGGTGTCGGTTTCCGCACCCTCGCCGGCCTCTCCGCACCGGTCGCCGACGATCCCGTGCTCGACGTCGACGAGGTGTCCGGCTTCCTCGACCGCCTCGCCGGCATCTCCGGTTCCGGATCCACCGCCGCGCGGCAGCAACTGCTCCTGGATCTGTTCGGACGGGCCACCGAGGCCGAGCAGCGTTTCCTCGTCGTGCTCCTCGGCGGTGAGCTGCGGCAGGGCGCGCTCGAAGGGGTGATGACCGATGCGGTCGCAGCGGCAGCCGGTCTCCCCGTCGAACCGGTCCGTCGGGCGGTGATGTTGTCGGGCCGACTCGCGCAGGCCGCAGCGGCGGCCTTCGAGGGTGGTGTCGACGCGCTGGCGGAGTTCGGCCTGGAGCTCGGCCGACCGGTCCGGCCGATGCTAGCCTCACCCGCCGAGTCGCTCGAGGCGGCACTCATCGAGTTCGACGGGGCGGTGAGCGTGGAGTACAAACTCGACGGTGCACGCATCCAGGTGCACCGCCACGAGGACGCGGTGTGGATCTTCACCCGCACGCTGCGCGACATCACCGCATCGGTCCCCGAACTGGTCGAACTCGTCCGGGCGTTGCCGTGCCGCAGTGTCGTGCTCGACGGCGAGACACTCGCGCTCACCGATGCCGGCCGTCCCCGACCGTTCCAGGAGACCATGAGCCGGTTCGGTGCCCGCTCCGAACGCGAACTGCTTCTCCACCCGTACTTCTTCGACTGCCTGCACCTCGACGGCGCCGACCTGCTCGACGAGCCGCTGTCGGTGCGTCGCGACCATCTCGCCCGCGTCGCGGGTGAGCACCGCATCCCCGCGCTCGTCGCTCCGGACGCCGACAGCGCCGAGGCGCACCTCGGTGACTCGCTCGGCAACGGCCACGAGGGCGTCATGGTGAAGTCGCTCACATCGACCTACACCGCCGGCCGCCGGGGCCGAGCCTGGCAGAAGGTCAAACCCGAGCACACCCTGGATCTCGTGGTGCTCGCCGCCGAATGGGGTTACGGGCGCCGCACCGGCTTCCTGTCCAACCTGCACCTCGGTGCCCGCGACCCCGACGGTGGTCCGCCGATCATGGTCGGGAAGACGTTCAAGGGACTCAGCGACGCGCTGCTGCAGTGGCAGACAGAGGAATTCCCACGCCACGAGACACACCGCGACGAGCACACCGTCCACCTGCGACCCGCGATCGTCGTCGAGATCGAACTCGACGGAGTGCAGACGAGCAGCCGCTATCCGGGCGGGGTGGCGCTGCGCTTCGCACGGGTGCTGCGGTACCGGCCCGACAAGTCGGCCGCCGACGCCGACACCATCGATGCGGTCCGCGCGCTGCTGCCCGCGGCACCGGTTCCCGGAAGCCGCCTACCGTAGAAGGAGTGATCGACGTTCCACTCCGTTCCGACGACCTGCCCACTCTCCTGCACGGCCGTCGGATCGCTGTTCTCACCGGCGCCGGGCTGTCGACGGACTCCGGTATCCCCGACTATCGCGGACCGGACTCGCCGCCCCGCAACCCGATGACCTACCAGCAGTTCGTCGGCGACGCGGAGTTCCGGCAACGCTACTGGGCCCGCAACCACGTCGGCTGGAAGCACATGGACGCCGCCCGCCCGAATCCCGGGCACCGGGCGCTCGCGGCCCTCGAACGCGCCGGTTCCGTCGTCGGCGTGATCACCCAGAACGTCGACCTGCTGCACACGAAGGCCGGCAGCCGGCAGGTCATCGACCTGCACGGCACCTACGCGCAGGTCCGATGCCTGTCGTGCGAACACCGCATCTCGCGGTTCACGCTGCACGAACGGCTGTGCGCGGCCAATCCGGGATTCGACGATCGGATGCGCGCGACGACCGGTCTCGAGGTCGCCCCCGATGCGGACGCGGTGGTCACCGACACCGAGGACTTCGTCGTCGTCGACTGCGAGCGCTGCGACGGGATGCTCAAACCCGACATCGTGTACTTCGGGGAGACGGTGCCGCGCCCGCGCGTCGATCTCGCCTTCTCGGTGGTGGACGGTGCCGACGCCCTGCTGGTCGCCGGGAGTTCACTGACGGTGCAGTCGGGGTTGCGGTTCGTACGTCGCGCCGTGCAGCGGAACATCCCGGTGGTGGTGATCAATCGTGGCCCCACCCGCGGGGATGCGCTGGCGACCCTCAAGCTCGAGGCGGGTACCTCGGAGACCCTCGCCTTCCTGGCCGACGCGGTGACCGCACCGACTTCGTGAGGTTCTCAGACCACCCGGACGAGGTCGTCGGCGTGCACGACGGGTCGCTGGAGATCCGGCGGCAGCTGACCGGTCGAGAAGCCGATCATGAAATCGAGTTCGGACGCGTCGTAGGCCACCACCCCGCGCGCGACCGTGCGGCCGTCGGGCGCGACGATGCCGACGACGTCGCCGGCGTGGAAACCGCCACTGGTGCCGGTGATTCCGGCGGCGAGCAACGAGCGTCGCCGCTCCATCACGGCCCGCACGGCACCCTCGTCGAGATACAGCGAACCGTGGACGTCGGCGGCGTGCCGCACCCAGAAACGCCGCGCCGACAGACGCTGTGGGCGGGCCGCGAAGGCCGTGCCGACGTCGGCGGCGCCCAGCGCACGATCGGCCTGGGAGGCCGCGGCGAGCAGCACCGGCACGCCGGAGTCCGCCGCGAGACGGGCCGCGGACAGTTTCGACGCCATGCCACCGGTGCCCAGCGCGCCGCCCGACCCAGCGACCACACCGTCGAGATCCTCGGGGGTGCGGACCTCGGGGATGAGGTTCGCGGAGCCCTTGCGGGGATCCCCGTCGTACAAGCCGTCGACGTCGGACAGCAGGATCAGCGCGTCGGCGCCGATGAGATGCGCGACGAGTGCAGCGAGCCGGTCGTTGTCGCCGAAGCGCAGTTCGACGGTCGCGACGGTGTCGTTCTCGTTGACCACCGGCACCGCCCCGAGCGAACGCAGCCGGTCGAGGGTGCGTTGCGCGTTGCGGTGCTGAGTGCGCCGGCCGATGTCGTCGGCGGTGAGGAGCACCTGGCCCACCGTGCGGTCGTAGCGGGCGAAGGAGGTGCCCCAGGCGTGGGCGAGGGTGAGCTGCCCGACGCTGGCCGCGGCCTGCTTCGTCGCGAGATCACGCGGCCGACTCGTGAGACCGAGCGGTGCGAGCCCGGCACCGACCGCACCCGAGGAGACCACGATGACACTCGAACCCGTGCGGATGCGGGCCTCGATGGCATCGACGAGACGATCGAGCCGGCCACGGTCGAGTCCACCCACCAGGCTCGTGATCGCCGACGAGCCGATCTTGACCACTACGCTGCGGGCGTGGGAGACGACCTCCCGGGTGTCGCTCATGTTCTCCTCGGTACGCTTCGGGTTTCCTGAACGGTGGGGGCGCGCGGACGGTTACTCGAACTCGTCGTCGGTGGCCAGGCCGCGGCGCACCTTCTTCGCGTGGCGACGCTCGGCAGCGCCGACGCGGTCGACCTGGTCGAGACGGGCATCGGTGCCGCGACCGGTGGGCACGACGTCCACGCCGGCCTGCGTCTGCGGTTCCCACTCGAAGCCGACCTCGCCGATGGTGACCCAGCATCCGGGTTCCGCGCCGAGCTTGACGAGCTTGTCCTCGACGCCGAGACGGGCGAGTCGGTCGGCGAGGTAACCCACGGCCTCGTCGTTGTCGAAGGCCGTCTGGCGCACCCACCGCTCGGGACGGGTGCCCCGCACGATGAATCCGCCGGGCACCTCGGGATCGCGGACCACGGTGAAGGCCTCCTCGTCGCGGGCGACGGGACGGATCACCGGGCGGGTGGGCGCGGCCGGCGGATGCGCCGCCCGGTACTCGTCGACCATCCTCGCGAGGGCGAACGTCAGCGGACGCAGGCCGTCGCGGCTCACGGCCGAGATCGTGAAGACCGGCCAGCCACGGGCCTCGAGTTCGGGGGTGACGAACTCGGCGAGTTCTTTCGCGTCGGGCACGTCGGCCTTGTTGAGGATGACGATGCGGGGGCGCTCGGCGAGGTCGCCGAGTCCGCTGTCGCCCGACAGCGCAGGCTGGTAGGCGGCGAGTTCGGCCTCGAGCGCGTCGATGTCGGAGATCGGGTCGCGGCCGGGTTCGAGGGTCGCGCAGTCGACAACGTGCGCGAGCACGGCGCAGCGCTCGAGATGACGGAGGAAGTCGAGGCCGAGGCCGCGACCCTCACTGGCGCCGGGGATCAGGCCGGGCACGTCGGCGACGGTGAAGGTCGTGTCGCCCGACTGCACCACACCGAGATTCGGCACGAGGGTGGTGAACGGGTAGTCGGCGATCTTCGGCTTGGCGGCCGACAGCACCGACACGAGCGACGACTTGCCGGCCGAGGGGAAGCCCACGAGGCCGACGTCGGCGACGGACTTCAGTTCGAGGACGAGGTCGAGTTCCTCGCCTTCCTCACCGAGGAGCGCGAAGCCGGGGGCCTTGCGTGCCTTCGACGCGAGTGCGGCATTGCCGAGACCACCGCGACCGCCGTGCGCGGCGACGAAACGCGTGCCGGTGCCCACGAGGTCGGCGAGGATGCGGCCGTCGCGGTCGAGTACGACGGTGCCGTCGGGAACCTTCAGGACGAGGTCGCCGCCGTTGGCACCGTTGCGGTGGCCGCCGGCGCCCTGGGCACCGTTGGTCGCCTTGGCGTGCTGGTGGAAGTGGAAGTCGAGCAGGGTGTGGACGTTCCGGTCGACTTCGAGGACGACATCGCCGCCGTTTCCTCCGTTACCGCCGTCGGGGCCGCCGAGCGGCTTGAACTTCTCGCGGTGGACGGAGGCGCAGCCGTTGCCGCCCTTGCCGGCGCTGACGTGCAGCACCACCCGGTCGATGAAGCGGGACATGGGTGGACCTTCTCTCGTCCTAAAAAACAAACCTGGTGATCAACGCAACAAGGGCGGGTCAGGGTGTGCGACCCTGGCCCGCCCCTATTGGGAGTATGTCGCGGGAGCTGGTCCCGCGGTGTCCGTTACCGGACGGCAGATCAGGCGTCTGCCGCAGCCGGAACGATGTTGACGGTCTTGCGACCGCGCTTGGTACCGAACTCGACGGCACCGGCCGCGAGGGCGAACAGCGTGTCGTCGCCGCCGCGTCCCACGTTCACGCCGGGGTGGAAGTGGGTGCCGCGCTGGCGCACGATGATCTCGCCGGCGTTGACGGCCTGGCCACCGAAGCGCTTGACGCCGAGTCGCTGTGCGTTCGAATCGCGACCGTTACGGGAGCTGGATGCGCCCTTCTTGTGTGCCATGACGAACCCTCCTGGGGTTGAAGCTCGAAGCTCGGTTTACTTGATGCCGGTGACCTTGACGACCGTCAGCTTCTGACGGTGGCCCTGGCGCTTGTGGTACCCGGTCTTGTTCTTGAACTTGTGGATGCGGATCTTCGGGCCCTTGGTGTGCTCGACGATCTCGCCGGTGACCGAGACCTTGGCCAGCTTGTCGGCGTCGGTGGTCAGTTCGGATCCGTCGACGACGAGGACCGGGGCAAGCGAGACAGCAGCGCCGGGCTCACCCTCGATCTTCTCGACCTTGACGAGGTCGCCTTCAGCGACCTTGTACTGCTTACCGCCGGTCTTGACGATCGCGTACGTTGCCATCGGACGGCTACCCCTTGCTTCTTCGAACGTGCTCGCGCCACAGTGCTGCGGACGCGACTGGTCTGGTGTGGTTGCTGACTCGGGTCCCGCCGGCATCCTGAATCCGGACGCGGCTGGGCACTATCGCCGAGTAGCGACTGAACAAGATTACGGGAAGGTGACTCCCAGGGTCAAACCGGGTGGCACGGTAGTGCCCGCTTCCGGGCCGGTCGTGACCGGCCCGGAAGCGGAGGGTCACGCTTCGGCGTCCACCGGAGGTCCGGCGGGGCGCCCTGCGGCACGCCGCGAACGCGGTCGCCGCACGATCTCCACCGGCGTCTCGACCGGTGTGCTCGGCCGGGAGTCCGACTCGGCCCCCGTGGACGACCCGGTCGTCGCGGGGACGACGAACACCTTGGCTGTAGGCCCACCGTCCCCGGCGGGCGCTGCGGCCGCCCGGGCGACCCTGCGTGCCCGACGGCGACGCGGAGCCGGTCCTGCGGCCTCGACGGAAGCCGCTCCGTCGGTGCTCTCCCCTGCGCCGGAGACGGCCGTCTCGGACACGGCAGCCTCGGGAACAGCGGTCTCCGCGACCGCGGCTTCGGCTGCTGCGACCTCTGCCTCGATCTCGGCGGGCTCGTCGGAGGCGGTCGTCACCGTGGTGGCGTCCTCCCCTGCGACGGGCTCCTTCGTCGGTGCGGCGCCCTTCTCGGGCTCGACGGCCCGCAGCGGCTCGGTGACCTTGACCGGGTCGACGTCGCCCGCAGGTGCGGACGCCGCCTCGGATGCGGTCTCGGTCGCTGCCGGCTCTGCGGCCGGAGCGTCCGCGGCCGGTGTCGAGTTGTGCGCGGCCATCGCGAGCGCGACGGGGTGCGCGGCACGCTTGACGACCTCTTCGGGCGACGACGTCGTGTGCGTCTCGGCGGCGGGCTCCTGCGAACTCTTGTCGCGTCCACGCTTACGCCGCGAACCACCGCCGGACGAACGACCGGAGTCGTCCGAGGACTTCGACTCGATCGGCTCCGAGTGCACGATGAGGCCGCGGCCGCTGCAGTGCTCACAGGTGGTGGAGAACGCCTCGACGAGACCGGTCCCGAGCCGCTTGCGCGTCATCTGGACCAGGCCGAGCGAGGTGACCTCCGAGACCTGGTGGCGGGTGCGGTCCCGGCCGAGGGCCTCGGTCAGGCGACGCAGTACGAGGTCGCGGTTCGACTCGAGGACCATGTCGATGAAGTCGACGACGATCATGCCGCCGATGTCGCGCAGGCGCATCTGGCGGACGATCTCCTCGGCCGCCTCGAGGTTGTTGCGGGTGACCGTCTCCTCGAGGTTGCCGCCGGAACCGGTGAACTTGCCGGTGTTGACATCGATGACGGTCATCGCCTCGGTGCGGTCGATGACGAGCGTGCCGCCGGACGGCAGCCACACCTTGCGGTCGAGAGCCTTCGCGAGCTGCTCGTCGATGCGGTGCGCACCGAAGACGTCCACCGAGTTCTCCGAACGGTAGCGCTCGACGCGCGGCAGCAGGTCGGGTGCGACCGTCCGGATGTAGCTCTCGACGGTGTTCCACGCCGAGTCGCCCTCGATGACGAGCTTGGAGAAGTCCTCGTTGAACAGGTCTCGCACGACCTTCACGAGCAGATCCGGCTCCTCGTAGAGCGTCTTCGGCTGGCCCGAGGCGTCGGCCTGCAGCTTCTCGGACTGCTCGCGGATCGACTCCCACTGCGTCTGCAGGCGGGTGACGTCGCGCGAGAGTTCCTCCTCGCTCACGCCCTCGGCGGCGGTACGGATGATCACGCCCGCCTCTGAGGGGACGATCTCGCGGAGGATGTCCTTCAGACGCTTGCGCTCGGTGTCGGGGAGCTTGCGGCTGATGCCCGTGGACGAACCTCCCGGCACGTAGACCAGGAAGCGTCCGGCGAGGCTGATCTGGGTGGTCAGACGCGCGCCCTTGTGACCGACCGGGTCCTTGCTGACCTGCACGACCACCTGGTCGCCGGGCTTGAGGGCCTGCTCGATCTTGCGGGAGTTGCCTCCGAGGCCGGCGGCCTCCCAGTTCACCTCACCCGCGTAGAGCACGCCGTTGCGGCCACGGCCGATGTCGATGAACGCCGCCTCCATGGACGGGAGGACGTTCTGCACGCGACCGAGGTAGATGTTGCCGACCATCGACGCCGAACCGGAGGTCGTGACGAAGTGCTCGACGAGGATGCCGTCCTCGAGCACCGCGACCTGCGTCATGCCCGCGTGGGAACCGCCCGTGCGTTCGCGGACGACCATGACCCGGTCGACGGCCTCGCGGCGGGCGAGGAACTCGGATTCGGTGAGGATCGGGGGCCGGCGGCGACCGGCCTCGCGACCGTCGCGACGACGCTGACGCTTCGCCTCGAGACGCGTCGAACCGCTGATGCCCTGGACCTCGTCCTTGGCGCGGCTCTTCGGACGCGGCTCCCGCTCGTGGACGACCGTGGGAACCGAGTCGTCGTCGGTGCTCGCGGTGTCGGTGTCGGAACCGCGACGACGACGGCGACGGCGGCGGCGACGGGACGTCCCCCCGCCCTGCTCGTCGTCGGTGTCGTGCTCGTCGCTGCTCTGTTCGTCACCCGAGGCGGCCTCGTCGGAGGTGCCTTCCTCGGTGCCGGCGGTCTCCTCGGCGGGAGTCTCCGCTGCGGTGGACTCCGCTTCGGCGGACTTCTCCGTCTCCGCGGCGGCGGACTCGGAGTCCTCGCCGGTCGCGGTCGTCTCGTCCTGCTGGTCGGTGTCGGTGCCGTCCCCGCGTCCACGTCCACGACCGCGACGTCCGCGTCGGCGGCGACGCGGCTGGTCGTCCTGGTCTTCGTCCGCCTGGTGCGACGGCGCTTCCTCGGTGGACTCGGCGGCCGGCTCGGCGGTCTGCTGCTCGTCCTCGGCCGGTGCCTGCTCGGTGTCCTTTCCGCGGCGTGCGCGCCGGCGACGCGGGCGGGTCTCCTCCTCTCCCTCGGCAGGCGAGGGTACCTCGGGCTGGAGGAACAGCGGTGCAGCGACGATCGGCTCGGCCGTGGTGGACGGCTCGGGCATCTCGAACAGCGGCGTGCTCTGCTCCACCGACGTGAACAACCCGGTGGGTCCTCCGACGGAGGGGATCTCGACGGCCTGCGGTGCGGTCTCGTCCGCGGTCTTCTCGGCGGGTCGCAGCTCGTCGCTCTCGACCGGCTCGGCCTCGGCGGTCTCCGCAGCCTCGGCCGCAGGCTCGGGAGTCGTCTCCGCGGCAGGCTCGGGGGCGGCGGTCTCGGCCTCGGGAGCCGTCTCCGCCACAGCTTCGGGAGCTGTCTCGGCTGCAGCTTCGGGAGCCGTCTCGGCTTCCTGCACGGCGGGCTCGGCCGTGCCCGTGTCGTCGCTCAACGCAGCGTGCAGGTCCTCCGCGACGTCGCGTGGGAGGGTCGAGTGCGCACTGCGCAGCTCGGTGCCGCGCTCGGCGGCTTTCGCAATCACCTGCTTACTGGTCAGCCCCAGCAGCTTGGCGAGGGCATGGACGCGGATCTTGGCAGGCAGACCGAGGAGGTTCCGTCCCCCTGCGTCCGACGCTTCGATCGAGTTGTTCTCCGGCGGCTCTTGATCGGCCACGTAGGTCTCCTAAGGCCCCCGGGCGCGTCCACCACCGACAACAGCGATGTGAGCGGCCACGCGGGGGCGCAGCTTGTGTACTCGCGCCGGGTGGGCGCGAGTCCTTCCGGTCTCGCATCGCGCGGTCGTCCGGTGCCCGTTTTCACTGCACGGCCGAGCAATGCCTGGCTTGATCGCGGGTCGAGCGCCGGAACATCCAGCGTGCCGCCGAGCGAGGTGTCTCCTTCGTCCTCGGCCACAGCGATGTCGGGCATCGATCCGTGATGTCGTTCGGCCGCTCCGCACGCGGTGTGTGCGGAGCAACCTCTGCCAGTATCCCACACGGAGATGCACGGATACGCCAACGGCGCCCCGGAGGGCGCCGTCGGCGGTGTCGGGAGGCGCGAAGCGCGACGCCCCGAGAGGTTTCGTGAGCGACACGCCAGGCGCCGCTCGTGCGGGGCTGTTACTTCGCAGCCAGGGCGGGGAACCAGAGAGCGATCTCGCGCTCGGCGGACTCCACCGAGTCGGAGCCGTGGACCAGGTTCTCGCCCGGGTCCAGGCCGAGGTCGCCGCGGATCGAGCCGGGCACGGCCTTCTCGACCGGATCGGTGCCACCGGCGAGTTGACGGAACGCCGCGATCGCGCGCGGGCCTTCGAGGACCGCGGCCACGAGGGGGCCGCCGGTAATGAACTCGATCAGCGAGGGATAGAAGGGTTTGCCCTCGTGCTCGGCGTAGTGCGCTCCGGCGACCTCCTCCGTCGCAGTGCGCAGCTCGAGAGCCACGATGTCCAGCCCCTTGCGCTCGATGCGCGAGAGGATCTCTCCGACGTGACGGCGTGCGACGCCGTCGGGCTTGATCAGTACCAGGGTCCGCTCAGTCACGCGACAAGCCTAGAGGTCGTCCCGCTGGCCCGGCAGCAGACCCCTGGATTCGCGATCCCTGATGTCCTTGCGCAGGTAGAAGATGTACGCCCACACCGCGGCGAAGAGCACACCCACCGCACCGAACGCGAGGTCGACGAAGAAGCCGAGCACGGCGAGCACCTGTAGCGTGATGTTGAACGGGATCGCCCACGACTTCTTCTGCACCCCGGCTCCGAGGAACATGAGAACGGCGAGGCCCACGACGTAGGTCGTCGACCACGCGCTCAGTCCCCCGCCGACGGTCGCGATCACCGGCAGCACCAGCAGCACCACGATCGCCTCGAGCACGAGGGTTCCCGCCATCACGCCGCGGAAGCCCTTCCAGGGGTCCGTCGTCGGCGGCCGGAACTTCTGTTCCTCCGGCTTGTCGTTGCTCACGCGGGATCCTTTCCGAACAGACTGCGGGCCGCACCTGCGGTCACCACCGAACCGGTGACCACGACCCCGGCGCCCGACACCGCTTCGCCGGGCTCGCCGACCTCCTCCGCGATCGCGATCGCGGTTTCGATCGCATCCGGGAGCGTCGCCGCGGTGACGACCCGTTCGTCGCCGAATCGGGCGACGGCGATGTTCGCGAGATCGTCGACGTCCATCGCTCGCGGCGACCCGTTGTGGGTGACGACGATCTCGTCGAAGACCGGTTCGAGCGCCTCGATCAGACCTGCGACGTCCTTGTCGGCCATCACGCTCACGACGCCCACGAGCTTGCGGAAGTCGAATTCCTGGGCGAGCGCGGCCGCGAGGGCCTTCGCGCCGTGCGGATTGTGCGCGGCGTCGAGGAAGACGGTGGGCGCATTGCGCACCCGCTCGAGCCGGCCCGGCGTGGTCACCGACGCGAACGCGTCGCGCACCGCCTCGACATCGAGCTGCTTGCCGGGGCCCGCCCCGAAGAACGCCTCGACCGCGGCCAGCGCGACCGACGCGTTGTGCGCCTGGTGCTCGCCGTGGAGCGGCAGGAAGATGTCGGTGTAGAGACCCCCGAGACCCTGCAGGTCGATCTGCTGTCCGCCGACGGCGACCGCACGCCGCACCACCGCGAACTCCGATCCCTGACGGGCCACGGCCGCGTCGGCCTCGACGGCCTGCCGCAGCAGCACGTCCATCGCCTCCGGTTCCTGCTGCGCGATGATCGCCACGGTGTCGCGGGGCACGAGACCGTCGTCGGGTGCCTTCTTGATGATCCCGGCCTTCTCCCCCGCGATCTCCGTGAGGGTGTCGCCGAGATAGCCGGTGTGGTCGATGCCGACGGGCGTGATCACCGCGACCTGCCCGGTGACGACGTTCGTGGCGTCCCACCGTCCGCCGAGACCGACCTCGACGACCGCCACGTCGACGGGTGCATCGGCGAACGCCGCGAACGCCATGGCCGTGGTGACCTCGAATTTGCTCATCTTCGGGCCACCGGCCGCCTCGGACTGCTCGTCGATCATCCGGACGTACGGTTCGATGTCGCCGTAGGTGTCGACGTAGGTCCGCGGCGAGACCGGCGCGCCGTCGATGCTGATCCGCTCGGTGGCGAGCTGCAGGTGCGGGCTCGTCGTCCGGCCGACCCGGTGGTGCATGCGGGTGAGCAGCGCGTCGATCATCCGGGTTGTCGACGTCTTGCCGTTCGTGCCGGCCACGTGGATCGACGGGTAGCTGTTCTGCGGCGAGCCGAGGATGTCCATGAGCGCGGCGATCCGCGCCAGGGACGGCTCGATCTTCGTTTCCGGCCAGCGCTTGTCGAGCTCGGCTTCGACGAGCGTCAGTTCGGCCAGGTCCACCGGGGACGGCGCCCCCGGGGTGTCGGTGCTCACGCCGCGCCCAGCTCCTTCAGTCGTGCGGTGATCCGTGCGATCTCCTCTTCCGCGATCTGCTTGCGACCGCGGATCTTCTCGACCACCTGATCGGGTGCCTTCGCGAGGAAGGCCTCGTTCGACAGCTTCGCGGAGGTGCCCGTCAGTTCCTTCTCCGCGGCGGCGAGATCCTTGCGCAGGCGCGCGATCTCGGCGCCGACGTCGATGCTGCCGGAGGTGTCGAGCTCGACGGTGACCGTCGCGCGGCTCAGCCGGACCTCGATCGACGCGGTGGCCGAGAACGAGTCCTCCGGCGCGGTCAGGCGCGCGAGCGACTGCACGGCCGGCACCTGCGCGACGAGATCGGCGTCCTCGACACCGACGAGCCGGGCCGCGACCTTCTGCGACGGCTTGAGACCCTGGTCGCTGCGAAACCGGCGGATCTCGGTGACGAGCCTCTGCAGGTCGGCGACCCGCTGCGCCGCGGTCTCGTCGGTGGCGATGCCGGACGTCTCGGGCCAGGACGCGACGACGACGGACTCGCCGCCGGTGAGCACCTTCCACAGGGTCTCGGTGACGAACGGGATGACCGGGTGCAGCAGGCGCAGCACCTGGTCGAGGACGGTGCCGAGCACAACCTTGGTGCCGTCGGCGTGGGCGCTGCCCTCGGCGAGCTGGACCTTGGCGAGCTCGAGATACCAGTCGCAGACCTCGTCCCACGCGAAGTGGTAGAGCGCCTCGCACGCCTTCGAGAACTCGTAATGATCGAAGGCCGCGTCGACCTCGGTCCGCACCTGCTCGAGGCGGTCGAGGATCCACCGGTCGGCGTCGGTGAGCTGCTGGCGGGCCGGGAGCTCGCCGATCACCGCGCCGTTCATCAATGCGAACTTGGTCGCGTTGAACAGCTTGTTCGCGAAGTTGCGCGACGACTGGGCGTGGTCCTCACCGACGGCGAGATCGCCACCCGGGTTCGCGCCGCGCGCCAGCGTGAAGCGCAGGGCGTCGGCGCCGAAACGCTCGACCCAGTCGAGCGGGTCGATGCCGTTGCCGCGCGACTTCGACATCTTCTTGCCGAACTGGTCGCGGACGAGGCCGTGCAGGAACAGATCCCGGAAGGGCACCTGCGCCTGGTGCACCGCGTCGTCACCCGACACGTAGGTGCCGAACATCATCATGCGGGCGACCCAGAAGAACAGGATGTCGTAACCGGTGACGAGAACGCTGGTGGGATAGAACTTGTCGAGCTCGGGGGTCTTCTCCGGCCAGCCCATCGTGGAGAACGGCCACAGGCCGGACGAGAACCACGTGTCGAGCACGTCCGGGTCGTGCTCCCAGCCCTCGGGGGCGATCTCGTCGGGGCCGAAGCACTCGACCTCGCCGTTCGGGCCGTACCAGATCGGGATGCGGTGACCCCACCACAGCTGACGCGAGATGCACCAGTCGTGCATGTTGTCGACCCAGTCGAACCAGCGCGGTTCCTGGCTCGCCGGGTGGATGACGGTGTGACCGTTGCGCACCGCGTCGCCGGCAGCCTTGGCGAGCTTGTCTACCTTGACCCACCACTGCATCGACAGCCGCGGCTCGATGGTCTCGCCGGACCGCTCGGAGTGGCCGACGCTGTGCAGGTAGGGGCGCTTCTCGGCGACGACGCGGCCCTGCGCGGCGAGTTCCTCGCGGATCGCGATGCGCGCCTCGAAACGGTCCATGCCGTCGAAGCGGGTGCCGGAGTCGGCGATACGACCGGCCTTGTCCATGATCGTGGGCATCGGCAGGTCGTGCCGCAGGCCCATCTCGAAGTCGTTGGGGTCGTGCGCAGGCGTGATCTTCACTGCGCCCGTACCGAATTCGGGGTCGACGTATTCGTCGGCGATGATCGGGATCTGCCGGCCGGTGATCGGGTGCTCGAGCGTCGTGCCGATGATGTCCTTGTAGCGCTCGTCTTCGGGGTGCACCGCGACGGCGGTGTCGCCGAGCATCGTCTCCACACGAGTGGTAGCGACGACGACGTGCGGCTCGTCGTCGTTCAGGGAGCCGTAGCGCAGGGAGACGAGTTCGCCCTCGACCTCCTCGAACTTCACCTCGATGTCGGAGATCGCGGTCTGCAGCACGGGCGACCAGTTGACCAGGCGCTCGGCCCGGTAGATCAGCCCCTCGTCGTAGAGGCGCTTGAACATCGTCTGTACCGCGCGGGACAGCCCCTCGTCCATGGTGAAGCGATCGCGCGACCAGTCCACACCGTCGCCGATGCGACGCATCTGGCCCTGGATCATGCCGCCGGACTCGGCTTTCCACTGCCAGACCTTCTCGATGAAGGCCTCGCGACCGAGGTCCTCCTTCTTCTTGCCGTCGGCGGCGAGCTGCTTCTCGACGACGGTCTGGGTGGCGATGCCGGCGTGGTCCATGCCGGGCAGCCACAGCACCTCGTAGCCCTGCATGCGCTTACGGCGGGAGAGCACGTCCATGAGGGTGTGGTCGAGGGCGTGACCCATGTGCAGGCTGCCGGTGACGTTCGGCGGCGGCAGGACGATCGAGTACCCGGGCTTGTCGCTCGTGGGGTCGGCCTCGAAGTAGCCGGCGTCGACCCACTGCTGGTAGAGCTCCGCTTCGACGGCGCTGGGGTCCCAGCTCTTGGGAAGGGCGTCGGCGGGGTTCTGCGAGTTCTCTGGCGCACTGGTCACCCGTCAATCGTAAGCGTCGCGGCGAACCTCCTGGACACGGGCCACGACAGAGATGGACAAGGGTCGCGACAGAGCCGGACAGGGGTCGCGACAGAAGAGTGTGGCCCGCTCCCCGACCGGGTATCGCAGTGCCGGGCGGCCGAATGCGCGGACGCCGAACGGACAGGACGGAGGACACCGTCATGATGCGGGCATTGATCTTCGCTGCAGGTGCGGCCGCGGGATTCGTCGCGGGGACCCGGGCGGGACGCGAGACCTACGACAAGATGCGGGGGCGTTCGAACGAGCTGTGGCACAACCCGGCAGTGCAGGAAAAGGTCATTCCTGCGGTACAGGACAAGGTGACGGAAGCGGCCGGCGTCGTGAAGGAGAAGGCACCGCACCTCCAGGAGACGGTCGGTGGTCTCGCCGAGAAGGTCACCCATCGCGGCGGATCGGGTCAGCACTCGGCCGGTTCCGGTTCCGCGACGAGCGAGTCGACACCGGCCACCGACGAGCCCCCGCGTCCGCCGGTCTCGCCGGGCGACCGGCCGCGCCCGCCCGAATAGCGAGGCAGTAGACCCCGAGCGGACGTCCTCGGTCAGCCCAGCTCGTCCGGCAGGTCGAGCGGGCGGCCGAGCACGTGCTCGGACAGGAACGCCTCGACGGTCCGGTACCAGATCTTCGAGTGCTGAGGCTTCAGCACCCAGTGGTTCTCGGACGGGAAGTACAGGAAGCGGTGGACGGTGGTGCCGTCGTCCTCGGCGGGTCGACCCGATTCGTTGAGCAGCTCGTACCACAGGCGCAGGGCTTCGCCGATCGGGACGCGATAGTCCTTGTCGCCGTGGATCACGAGCATGGGCGTGACGATGTCGGCGACGAACAGGTGCGGTGAGTTCTCGACCGCCATCTCCGGGGTCATCTCCCGCTGCCAGTACCAGGCAACGTCGGTGGTCGGGGTGAACTGGTCCAGCGCCCACAGACCCGCGTGGGTGACGACCGCGCGGAACCGGTCGGTGTGCCCGGCGATCCAATTGGCGAGATATCCACCGAACGATCCGCCCATCACCGCGGTCCGCTCCTCGTCGATATCCTCACGCGCGACCGCGGCATCCGTGACGGCCATCAGATCGGTGTACGGTTCGTTCCCCCACCGACCCCAGCCACGCCGCACGAAGTCGTCGCCGTAGCCGGTGGACAGTGCGGGATCGGGCAGCAGCACCGCATAGCCGCGGGCGACGAGGAGCCACGGGTTCCAGCGCCACGACCAGGTGTTCCAGCTGCTCAGCGGACCGCCGTGCACCCACAGAAGCATCGGCGCGGGGTCGTCGGCGGACGCCGTGTGCGGAAGCGCGAACCACGCCCGCACCGGCGTGCCGTCGGCGGCCTCGGTGGTCAGTTCCTCGAGACGTCCCGGCAGTTCCGGAAGCGCAGCGGGAGCACGTAGCGGCGTGACGGTGCCGGCGTCCGGTCCGGTGAGGTCGATGCGCACGGGGTGCGGCGGCGCTTCGTAGGAGGCCCGCAGCGCGTATGCCGTGCTGCCGTCGGGCGCGATACGGACGTCCGTGTAGGCGGCGTCGTCCGCGGTCAGGCGGTCGGGCTGCGCGGATCCGAGTCTCTGCACGAAGACCGGCGCACGGCCGTGATCGTCGGCGGTGAGCACGAGACCGGAACCGTCGGGCAGCCAGGTGACGGAAGTGGGACGTCTGTCCCATTCAGGGGCCTCGATGGTCGTGGTTCCGCTCGCGATGTCCAGGACGCGGACGGTGATCTGCGGCGGGTTCTCCGCGTCGCCCATCGATTCGTGCAGGTAGGCGAGCTTCGTCCCGTCGCGCGAGATCGACGGGTGCGTCGCGTCGCCGGTCTCGTCGTCGACGAGCGGGGTGCGCAGGCCGGTGCCGAGATCGACCCGCACGAGCGTGACCCGGCGCGAGGCGAGCGGACCGGGGACCACCCAGGTCGCGGCGGCGAACGAACCGTCGGCAGCGATGTCGACGGAGCCATCACGCAGCGACCCTCGGATCCCGGGCGTGAGGTCGGTGAACCCGTGGCCGCACGTGTCCGGGACGAGCAGGTGCGGCTGGTCGGGTCCGAGATCGTGGTCCCAGTAGCGCACCGGATAGCCCGTGTGCAGCACCGCGGTGACGACCTTGTCCTTACGGGCGTCCCGGATCCGTTCGTCGTCGGACTCGCTGTGGCCGAGGACGGACGCGACGAGGACGATCCGGTCGGCCTCGGATGCCGCGTGCACCGATGCGAATCCACCCTTGCGGGATCCGACCTGCTCGGCCTCGCCGCCCGCTGCGGGCAGTCGCCACAGCGACACCGGCGGATCGTCCTTGCCCCGGGCGGCGGTGAACAGCAGGTCGCCGGACGCGGTGAAGGTCGGGTTCGATTCACCCGTGGTGCCGTGAGTGAGGCGTCGCGCCGGGGCGTTGCCTTCGGGATCCACCTCCCACAAAGCCTCGGTGTACGAGGTGGCCTTGTCGTCGAGCGTCGACTGCGTGATCACCAGGCGATTCCCGTCCGGGGACATCGTGAGGGAGGTGACGCGAGGAAGCGCCAGGTAGTCGTCGAGCTCGTGGAAGGCCGTCATGCCTGGACGATATCGGGAGCGGCGGTGGGCGGTCCGCAAGGTGGCACCGAGTTCGTCTGTAACCTGGTCGTTCGGCGGGTACATCCCGTGGCAACGCCGTCACCCAGTCCGAACGGAGCACTCACATGGTCGACCTCGCATACGTCATCGCCGGCTCGGAAGCGACCGGTGGCGCCGGTCTGCAGGTCGACCTCAAGACGTTCCAGCAGCTCGGTGTGTACGGGGTGGGCACCACGACGTGCATCGTCTCGTTCGACCCGAAGAACAACTGGGGCCACCGCTTCTTCCCCGTCCCGGCCGACGTGATCGCCGAGCAGATCGAGGCCGCCACCGCCGCCCACAATCTCGACGTGGTGAAGATCGGCATGCTGGGCACGCCCGCGACGATCGACGTCGTCGCCGAGGGACTCGAGAAGCAGGACTGGCGGCACGTCGTGCTCGACCCGGTTCTGATCTGCAAGGGCCAGGAGGCCGGCGCGGCCCTCGACACCGACAACGCCCTGCGCGCGCAGGTGCTCCCCCACGCCACGGTCGTCACCCCGAACCTGTTCGAGGCACGGACGCTGTCCGGGATGGACGAGATCACCTCGGTCGACCAGCTCATCGAGGCGGCGCGTCGCATCCACGACCTCGGCCCGAAGTACGTCGTCGCGAAGGGCGGCGTCGAACTCGACGGCGAGGACGCCGTGGACGTGCTGTTCGACGGCTCCGAGGTCACCCTCCTGACGGCACCGAAGGTCGGCAACGAGCGTGTCTCCGGCGCCGGCTGCACCCTCGCCGCCGCGATCACCGCCGAACTCGCGAAGGGCGCGTCGGTCGCCGACGCCGCGGCCCGCGCGAAGGATTTCGTCACGACCGGGATCAAGGGCCGCGTGTCCGCCAACACCCCGTTCGACACCGTCTGGCAGGGCGCCTGATCCGAAGGCGGGAAGCATCCCGTCAGCGCGGCTGCCGCCACATCCCCCACAGGGTCGGCCCACCACCGGGGATGACGATGGCGCGGGTGACCTCGAACCCGAACCGCTCGTAGTAGGGAACGTTCGATTCCTTGCTCGACTCGAGGTAGGCGGGGGCGTGTTCGGCGTCGGCGCGGTCGAGGCCGGCCTTCATCAGGGCTTTGCCGAGGCCGGTCCCCCGCGCATCAGGTGAGGTGCCGATCGTCGACAGGTACCAGTGCGGTTCGTCCGGATGCGCCGCGTCGAGGGTGACGTTGACCTGCCCTCCCCGCTTCATGTAGCGGCCGAGCGCGGCGTAGAAGCCGGGCAGGAGGCGGAGGGAGGTCCACGCATCGGTGCGCCATCGTCCGGGCGGCGCCCACATCGCCGCGCCTCCGACGGTCCCATCGGACTCGGCGATGTCGGTGGCTCCCAACGGCACCATGTGGTGGCGGGCGTCGGCGGCGAAGAAACGGGTCATGCGGCGGATTCGGTGCTCCTCGTCCGGGAACATCCACGCGAAGACCGGATCGTCGAAGAACGCCTCGGCGATCACCCGAGCGAAGACCGGAATGTCGCGGCGCGTGGCGGTTCTCGGTTCGACGGCCATGTCGGCAGCCTACGACGAAGACGTGCCCGACGACCTGCCTTCCGTCGCCAGTTCCTTCGCGAGGGGCGTGGGGAACCGCGGCATCACCCGCACCCCACCCAGCCAGTCGTCGAGGCGGGCGGCTTCCTCGCGTAGCACCGCGGTGCCCTCGGCGCCGATGTCCTCGAGCAGATGCAGGCTCACCGCTCCCGTGTCGGTCTGCCACCACGTGCCGACGATCCGTCCGTCCCACCAGGCGGTGGGACCGGCGTTGCCGTTGGAGTCGAACAGCGCCTCCTTGTACGGCCCGAGATACCACTCGCGTTCGGTCCACCCCATGACCGTGGGGTCCAGACCGGGCAGCAGTGCACCCCACGGTTCGACGGGAGCGGGCTCGTCCACGTCGTCGGCCAGGAGGCAGCCGGGACGGCCGTCGAGATCGACCTCCACCACGTCGAGTTCGGCGAGGGCCGCGCGGACGGCAGTGAGGGTGGAGCCGAGCCACCATTTCAGATCCCCCTCGGTGCCGGGACCGAATGCGCGCAGCCACATCCGCACGAGTTCGCGCACACCCGTCGCCTCGTCGACGGGGTCGACGGCCGAGCCCAGCCACGACTCGGTGGTCGTCCAGGTGGGGCGCGAAACCCGCCACGACCCCTTGTTCGACGCCCGGACCACTTTCCCCTCGGCGGAGAGCACCGTGAGCACGCGAGGCGCGAAGGTGACCGGCCCACCCCAGGATTTGCCGGCACCGAACTCCAGCGCGCCGTCGAGGAGCGGGATCTCGGCTTTGAGCTCGCTCGATGTCGCCTCCCGCCCGTCGGCCAGGGCGGCGAGGATGTGGCGGCTCACCTCGTCGAGCCAGCTCTCGCCGTCGTCGTGCAATCCGGCCTTCACGACGTCCTTGACGACCGTGCGCCGTTGTGCGGCGGCAACCCGGGCGCTCGCCCCGGCCTGCACCACCGGGAGGGTGTCGCGCGGGACGACGAAGACGGTGCGCCGCATGGCCATGTGTTTGACCATGGTGCGGTCGTCGTAGAGCGCCCTGTCGAGGTCGGCCACGGTGAACCCGTCCACACGTGCCCACGCCGACAGGTAGACGGTCGCCGGGTCGGTGCCGTGCAGGCACACCAGGGACGTCGCCGCGTCGACGGCGTCGGGGGCGCGGTGGGCGGGATGCAACCGGTGCCGGACGGCCAGTCGTGCCCGGCGTTCGTCCACGTCGATCCTGGGTGCGGCCATGGCCGTCATCGTAGGACCGGCCACCGACCTCGGGCGCGCGGTGAAGGGGCCCCGCGGCCTCAGGCTGCTCGTTCGCGCAGCCAGGCCATCGCCTCCATCCGGTACTCGTCGATGCCCTTGTACTGCGCGATCTCGCGCGGCAGCTCCTCGACGATGTCGGCGAGCTGGTACGCCCACTGCGGGTAGGCGACGATCTCGGCGAGGGGTGCCATGTAGGTGCGGATGTTGAACACGATCGCACCGGTCGTCGGCAGCCGGATGAGGTGCTCGAGTTCGATGCGCAGCTGGATCCTCCCCCAGTCCTTCTCGGCCATCAGGCGGGGGATGTCGTCCATCCACTCGGGCATCGTCTCGAGGCTCGTGTCGCGGCGCCGCGAGCCGACGGCCGAGAAGGTCCAGTTCACCCGTCGGTAGGGCTGGTCGGCGGTGAGCCGGCGCAGGAACTGCTCGGCCCGGTCGGTGACCCCGTCGCGCGTGAGACCGGGTACGGGACGGTGGATCTCGTGCATGCTCATGCCGATGTCGAACTTCACCGACCAGTCGGCGGAGGAGGTCACCACGGCGGCGTCGAAGTAGAGGTGGCCGTCGCGTTCGGTGACGAGCAGGACGTCGTCGGGGATCTGGCAGGCGACGAACACCAGCGGGTGTTCGGGCAGCGTCTCCGGATCACCCGGAACGAAGGTGCAGTCGATTCCGAGAGGTTGGTTGCGCCAACGGTATCCGGATCCGAGTCGGTCGAGGGTCATGAGGTCGGGATACGACGCGGCCATCTCGCGGAAGTAGAACATCAGCAGGTCCCACGAGGCCGGGGTCATGTGCGGGAGGTAGCGGACCCGGTGCGGGTCCCGCTCGAGGATCCCCTGTCGCAGGGCCATCATCTCGACGTAGTCAGGTCCGAGGTCGACGATGTGTTCGCCCCAGCCGCCGGCGAACGTGTCGACGCGGCGGCGGGCGGGTTCGACGTTGACCCCGTAGCGGAATCTGTTCTCACCTTCGAGAAAAGGCCACGGGAGATAGGACAGGTCGCTGGTAACGGTCACATTCGGTCCTTCCGGTCGGTTCTGTCAGGCGACGGCTCCGAGATAGGTGCCGTGGTGACTCGACAGGTGCGGGCGGATCTCGAGGGAGATCCCGCACCCGGCGCACGAGATCCTGTCGCCGGGTCGCGCGTCGGCCCGCTGTGTCGTCTCGCAGTGGGGGCAGAAAACCGTCAGCGTCACCGTCGACGTGACGTAGGTGATGAGTTCGCAGGGCAGGGCGCCGGCCTGCCGGGCGGCGGCGGTGTAGGCCATGGCCTCGGCGGCCGGACCGGCGACGAGGATGCGTGATCCCGCCCTCAGCGCGGCGACCGCTTCGGCGGCGCGACCGGGTGTCGGGTCGTAGAGGGCGGCGGCGTCGCGTCCAAGTTCGGAGGCGTCGGCCATCCAGTGCCGCACCGCCTTTCGCGCGAGTTCGCAGTCGCTCGCGGCGAGGACGAGGAAGGCGCGACCGGCACGGTCGAGTGCGGGTGGGTCGCCGTGGACGAATCCGGAGGCCTTCACGTCCGCACACCCCCGTAGGTGCGGAGCCAGCGCACCCCCGGTTCGCGGGTGCGGGTGATGCCCTTGTAGTCGGCCATATCCTCGGGCAGCTCCTCGAGGACACGGCACAACCGCTCGGCCCATTCCGGTACGCGGGCGATGTCCTCGAAGGGCAGCAGGTAGGTGCGGATGAGGAACATGATCGCGCCGGAGACACCGAGGCGCACGAGGTGCTGGACCTCGACGCGCAGGTTCAGCCGGCGCCCCACGTCCTCGAGCGGCCCCTCGGCGAGCAGCCGCCGGTCGCGTCCCCACACGGGATAGGTCTCGGTGGACTGGTCGAGGAGGCGGTCGACGCTGAGCGACCAGTTGGTGCGGCGGTACTGCCGGCCGGGCTGCAGGCCCATGAGGAACTGCTGGGCGCGCGGGATGACCCCTTCGGTGTGCACGCGCGGGACGGGCCCGTGGATCTGCAGGAAGCTCATGCCGACGTCGAAGCGCAGCGACCAGTCGGCGGCGAAGGTCACCAGTCCGGCGTCGCCCCAGAGGGCACCCTCACGCTGGTCGAGCAGCACGACGTCCTCCTGGAGGTGCCTGCCGACGAACAGCAGGGGTGGTTCGGGCAGGGTGGACGGATCACCGAACACGAAGGACTGTTCGACGCCGAGTGCCTGGTTGGTGAATCGCCGGGCCGCACCGTCCCCGTCGAGCGAGAACTTCTCGGGGTGGGCGTCGGTGAGCATCCGCATGAGGGTGAGCATCGCGTCCCACTGGGCGATCTCCATGTGCGGCAGAGCCTGGAACCGGGTGGGGTCCTCGGCGAGGATGCGGGTGCGTTCGGCGAGATCCTCCCGGTACCGCCCGTCGACGTCGACGGGGTGGGTCCCCCATCCCCCGACGGGTGTCTCCACGACACTGCCGGCGGGTTCGACGTTGGTGCTGTAGCGGTAGGTGTCGCGGGGGAAGGGGAACGGGAAGCGGGCGATGCGGTCGGGGATCGCCGCGCTGTCGCCGAGGGCCTCGAGGTCGATCGTGGTACTCACAGATCCAGCTCCAATCGGGGTCCGTTCGCGCGGGAGACGCACGGCATGAGGCAGTCTCCGGCCTCCTTCTCGGCGGCGCCGAGATACAGGTCGCGGTGTTCGATGTCGCCGCTCACCACGGGCAGCCGGCACTCCCCGCACACGCCCTGACGGCAGAGGCTGGGGACCGCGATGCCGCGGGATCCGAGCGCTTCGAGGAGGCTGACACCCGAGGCGACGTCCACGTCGACGCCGCTGCGGGTGAGGTGTGCGGTGAACGGTTCGCCGGGGTCGAGGTCGCCGACCCCGAAGTGCTCGTAGTGCACGCGGGCGCCGGGCCAGCCGGCGCGACCGGCACGGTCGGTGAGTTCGTCGATGAGCGCAGCCGGGCCGCACGCGTAGAGGTGGGTGCCGATCGGCTGGTCCAGCAGCGCGGGTCCCATATGCTCCCAGAAGCCGTCGCGGCCGGTGTGGAGGTGGAAGCGGTCGCCGCACAGCTGCTCCAGGTCGTCGAGGTGGGCGGCGTCGCCCTCCCGGTGGACGTAGTGCACCTCGAACGAGCGGCCCCACTGCACGGCGGCGCGGACGTGGGACAGGATCGGGGTGACGCCGATTCCGCCGGCGACGAGCAGGTGGTGCCGCGCGGTGAGGACCGGGGCGAAGGCGCTGCGCGGGGTGCTCACCTGCACCCTGTCCCCCGCTCGCAGGGAGTGGATCCAGCGGGAGCCACCGCGGCCGTCCTCCTCGAGCCGTACGGAGATGCCGTAGTGGTCGGGCTCGAAACCGGGTCCGGTGAGGGAGTAGGAGTTCCGGCGGGATTGCCCCTCCGGCCCGGTTCCGCAGGTCACGACGATGTGACTGCCCGGGGTGAAGGAGGGCAGGAGTGCGCCGTCGGACGCGACCAGCCGCATGTGCCGCACGGTCGGGGTCAGTGCGGTGACCTCGTCGACCGCCAGCACCAGGCCGGCGTCGGACGGCACGTTCGTTGCGGGGCTGTCGGACATCAGGGTCATCAGCGTTCCTCCGCGTCGATCATGTAGCCGAGGTAGGCCGCGTGGTGACGCGAGACATGGTGGTAGACCACGAGTTCCGCGCGGCAGTTCGGGCAGGTGGTGCACCGGCCGACCTCGACGTCGGCGAGATGGGTGGTGTGACAGTGTGCGCAGTAGACCGCGCGGTCGGCGGTGTCGATCGGGACGGGCATGATCTCCTCGTCGACGAGCCCGCCGGCCACCGCCACGGCCCTTGCGGCGAGGACGGCGGCCTCGGATCCGACGAGGACGAGTCGGCAGCCGACCCGGGAGGCGTCGAGCTGCCGTCGGAGGACGCGGGCAGCTGTGTCGCCCCACTCGGCGGGCAGACGCATCCAGTCCACCCGCCGACCGTCGAAGGACAGTAAGAGATTCCGCGCCTGCTCGGCGGCCTCGTCGCCGAAGGACAGGATCGTGAAGGTCCGTCCCCCGCCGGCGATGCTCCGTTCCTCGTCCCACCTCGGCACACTGGTGGTGTCCATACAGACGTTCACGGCATCTCCTAGGGCGCGAAGGAGCGGAGGCCGACGTAGAAGGCGAGCGCGCCTTCGGGGGTGGTGAAGCGGATGCGGGATCCCTTGGGGAAGAAGATCGCGTCGTACGCACGGGCGATCTCGACCTGGCCGGTGTCGAGGTTCTCGAGGCGGAACTCGCCGTCGAGGACGACCTTCATCTCGTCGTATTCGTAGGTGTAGTCGAGGGGCGCCTCGGTGGGTTCGAGACGGAAGTAACCGGAGGCCATGGGGCAGCCTTCGGGATTCGGGTGGACGTCGTCGATGTAGCCCTTCGTTCCCGGGAACTCGTCGACCGACATCTGCGGGAGGTTCTTCCAGAAACCGGAGGTCACTCGGAATGCGGGCACGGTGGTGGTCTCGGACATGGCAACTCCTCAAAGGGAAGGAATGCGCGAACGCGCGGTGTGCAACGAGAACGTCGATCGCTGACGTGAAACAGACGATAATGGGAAGAAACGCAGCGATGGTTGCAGTTCTGTTAACGCGCGTAACCGATTCCTCTCGAGGGCAAGGGAATCCGGACCCTCGAGGAGGTTCCCCGGAACCTGGACGGAACATCCGTCAGCGGCCGGGATCGAAGAGGGCGCGATGCCAGATACGCGTGACGATCTCGGCGGCCCGTTCGAGCGGTATGGGCGTCTCCTGCAGGGCGTCCTGCGCGTACCAGACGTAGTCCGACCCAGCGCGGGCGGATCGCCCGGCCCGACTCCGGTGCCGTCGCCCGGCTGCGCGCCGCGGGCTCGTCGGGTTCAAGCCGACCACCGGATCGTGCGCGGACGAACGGGGTTTCCGCGCGATGACTGATTTCGTCACCGCCGGCCCGCTGGCCTGGACGGTGGACGAAACCCGCATCATGACGGAGATCCTCGCCGAGACGACCTTCGAACGCACCGCGGTGCGGCACCGGCGGATCGCCTTCTTCCGGCGCCCGGACGGACGTCCGGTCGATCCCGCGGTCGCCCGCACCGTCGAGACCGTCGCCGGAATCCTGTCGGATCTCGGGCACGAGGTCGTCGAGACCGACATCCCGATCCAGGGGTGGAACGAGATCTTCGGGCCGCTCGTGCTCGACGACGGGCTGCGCGAACGCGCCCATCTGCTCGACGATCCGGAGCTGCTGACCCCGCTACGAGCGGGCGAGTCCGCGAGCCGCGATGCAGCTGACCAGCGCCGAGGTCGCCGGTGCCCGCGGGCACTGGACGGATTCCGCCTCCGCATGGACGATTTCCAGCACCGTTGCCGTCAAGGGCATCGACACCCTGAACGGTACGGAGGTCGACGACCCCTACTTCTCCGACTGCGAGTTGCCCGCCGACTCGGTGGTCGGTGAGGTCGGCCAGGACTGGTCCCAGCTCATGCCCGGGCCGGCGACCGAGCTGCTGATCCTCGCCGCCCAGATGCTCGGCGTCGCCGAACGTGCCTTCGACGACCTCTAGGGTCTGGCGCGGGCGTCGTCGATGGCCAAACTCGAGGCGACGGAGGTCGCCAAGAACACAGCCCTCGAGTGCATGCAGATGATGGGCGGCTACTCCACTGAGTTCGACATGGTGCAGCACGTGCGCGCGGCCCTCGGCGCGACGATCTACGGCGGAACCAACGAGATCCAGCGCGACATCATCGGGAACTCGTTCGGTCTCCGATAGAACCCTCGCTCACACGAACATCGCAGCGGCGGGACGGTCCTTCGACCGTCCCGCCGCTGTTTGTCGTTCGCATACAGGGCGGTTTCCACGCCAAGCGTCACCGCAATCTCACGGATGCGTAACACGCCCGTCATGGATACCGTGTTTCCTTATATTCGACAGCGATTCCTACAGTGAAACTTCGTCGAACCGAGGAGCCCCCATGACGCTGGAAGCCACCGACACATCCGTGCTGCGCCTCCCGTCCACGAACGGCCGGTCCCCCGAGACCTCCGGCACCGCCGGTCTGGCCGAGCTCGCACACGCGACCGGCACCCGCTTCATCCTCGCCGTCTTCACCACCCTGTCCGGAAAGCCCTGCGCCAAACTGGTTCCCGTCGAATCCGTCGACGAGCTCGCCACCGACGGTGTCGGTTTCGCCGGCTACGCCGCGGGCTCGATGGGCCAGGTCCCCAAGGACCCCGACCTGGTCGCCATCCCCGACGTCTCGTCCTTCACCCCCATCCCCTTCGTCCGCGAGGGCCTGGCGCTGGTCCACTGCGACCCCTACGTCGAGGGCAAGCCCTGGCCGTACGCCCCGCGGGTGATCCTCAAGACCGCGCTCGCGCAGGCCGCCGCCAAGGGCCTGAGCGTCAAGGTGGGCACCGAGATCGAGTACTTCCTCGTCCAGCGCGACGAGAACGGAACCCTGCGCACCGCCGACGCCCTCGACACCTCCCGCCAGCCCTGCTACGACGCCCGCGACGTCACCCGCATGTACGAGCACCTGACGTCGATCTCCTCGGCGATGAACACCCTCGGATGGGGCAACTACGCCAACGACCACGAGGACGGCAACGGGCAGTTCGAGCAGAACTTCCAGTACGCCGACGCCCTGACCACCGCCGACCGCGTCATCACCCTGCGTTACCTCATCTTCGTGCTCGCCGAGCAGCGCGGCATGACCGCGACCTTCATGCCCAAGCCGTTCGCCGATCGCACCGGCTCCGGGATGCACATGCACCTGTCGCTGTGGCAGGGCGACACCCCCGTCTTCCCCGACGCGAACGATTCCTGCGGACTCGGACTGTCCAGGACCGCCTACTCGTTCGTCGCCGGCATCCTCGAGCACGCATGCGCCCTGCAGGGTGTCATCGCACCGACGGTCAACTCCTACAAGCGCACCGGCGCCACCAGCACCGCCTCCGGCGCCACCTGGTCGCCGCGCTACGCGACCTACGGCGGCAACGACCGCACCCACTACCTGCGCGTCCCCGACGCCAACCGCGTCGAACTGCGCGGCGGGGACGGCTCGGCCAACCCCTATCTCGCCACCGCCGCGACCGTCGCCGCCGGCCTCGACGGCATCGAACGCGACCTCGATCCCGGCGAGCCGGGCACCGGCGGCACCGCGACGCTGCCGATGACGCTGCTGCACGCCATGGACGCCCTCGAGGCCGATCCGGTGGTCTCCGGCGCACTCGACGCAGCCGGTGCGGGCGTTGCCGACTACTTCGCCTCCCTCAAGCGCGAGGAGTTCTTCCACTGGCACAACACCGTGACCCCGTGGGAGATCGACAGCTATCTGACCGCTTTCTGATCACCCGACTTCTTCCAGACCCATCGAACAGGAGAGACGACCATGTGCGGAATCGTCGGACTTCATCTGCGAGACGCCTCGCTCGAGCCCCGGTTGGGCAGCCTGCTGACCGGGATGCTCGGGCAGATGGTGGACCGCGGACCGGATTCGGCGGGCGTCGCCGTCTACGGCAACCCGGTCTTCTCCCCCGCCGGGGAGTCGTCGGTCTCGGTGCTCGACGCACCCTCGGACCTCGTCACCGCCGTCGGCGATGCACTGGGTGTGACCGTCGGGGCGCTCGATCTCGCCCCCACCACCGTGCTGCACGCCCCCGTCCCCGCGACCCTGCTCGCCGACACCGTCCGCACGCTGGCCCCCACCGCGACCGTCATCGGTTTCGGCGACGACGTGACCGTCCTCAAGGGCACCGGCGATCCCCGCGATCTCGCCGAGACCTTCGGCCTGCCCGCCGCCTCCGGCCGGCGGGGTGTCGGCCACACCCGCATGGCCACCGAATCCGCCGTCACCGCAGCAGGATCGCACCCCTTCGCCGTCGGCCCCGACCAGTGCCTCGTGCACAACGGCTCGTTCTCCAACCACCTGTCGATCAAGCGCGAACTCGAGGACGAGGGCGTGGTGTTCGACAGCGAGAACGACACCGAGGTCGGCGCACGCTTCGTCGCCAAACATCTCGCCGAGGGCGCCGACCTGGAGAAGGCACTGCGTCTGCTCGGTGAACGCTTCGACGGGTTCTACACCCTGCTGGTGTCCACCTCCGATTCGTTCGCCGTGGTCCGCGATCCGATCGCTTGCAAGCCCGCGATCGTCGCCGAGTGCGACGCCTACGTCGCGATGGCCTCGGAATTCCGCGCCCTGGCAGGACTTCCCGGCATCGCCGACGCCCGCATCTTCGAACCCGAGCCGGACCGGGTCTACGTGTGGCGACGCTGACCGGCCGCGCGAATCCCGACTCCGCCGTCCCGATCTCATCCCCGGAGGCAATCATGACCACCGATACCCTGCTCCCGACCGCCACCTACGACCTGGCGACGACCACTACCCGCGAACTCAATGCGGCACTGCACGCGATGGAGGCCCCGGCCTCGATCGAGGTGGTGAACCCGCAAGGCGCCCACGCACTCGCCTGCGGCCTGAACCGGCCGATCGACGTCCGCATCGACGGCCACGTCGGCTACTACGCAGCCGGGATGAACCAGCACGCCCACGTGACCATCGATGGCAACGCCGGCGTCGGGGTCGCGGAGAACATGATGTCGGGCAGTGTGCGCGTCACCGGCGACGCCTCGCAGTCCGCCGGTGCGACCGCCCACGGCGGGCTGCTGGTCATCGAAGGCAACGCCGCCGCACGCTGCGGCATCTCGATGAAGGGCGTCGACATTGTCGTCGGCGGTGATATCGGTCACATGAGCGCCTTCATGGGACAGGCCGGCCGACTCGTCGTCCTCGGCGATGCCGGTGAGGCCCTGGGCGATTCACTGTACGAGGTGCGGATCTACGTGCGGGGCAGCGTCGCCTCGCTCGGTGCGGACTGCGTCAAGAAGGAGATGCTCCCCGAGCACATCGCCGAGCTGCAGGAACTGCTCGACACGGCCGGTTTCGACGCCGACCCGGCCGAGTTCACCCGCTACGGCTCGGCCCGGCAGCTCTACCACTTCCACGTCGACAACGCTTCGGCCTACTGAGAGCCCCCGACGTTCTTCCGCCCGCTCGACCCCCGAGGAGACTTCCATGACCTTCCAGCCCGGACTGCGTGAGTCGGCCACCTTCGACCGCAACGTCATCCACGAGATCCAGCGCGCCGCCGCGACCGGCATCTACGACATCCGCGGCTGGGGTGCCAAGCGCAAGGTTCCCCACTTCGACGACCTGCTCTTCCTCGGCGCGTCCATGTCGCGTTACCCACTCGAGGGCTACCGCGAGAAGTGTGAGACCGACGTCGTCCTCGGCGACCGCAACGCGAAGTACCCGTTGCACCTCGACATCCCGGTCACGATCGCCGGAATGAGCTTCGGTGCGCTGTCCGGTCGCGCGAAGGAGGCCCTCGGGCGTGGCGCCAGCGAGGTCGGCACGTCCACCACCACCGGCGACGGCGGCATGACCCCGGAAGAACGTGGGCAGTCCAAGCACCTCGTCTACCAGTACCTTCCGTCGCGATACGGCATGAACCCCGACGACCTCCGCAAGGCCGACGCCATCGAGGTCGTGCTCGGCCAGGGAGCCAAGCCCGGTGGCGGCGGCATGCTCCTCGGGCAGAAGATCACCGAGCGGGTCGCGGGGATGCGTACCCTGCCGGTGGGCATCGACCAGCGCAGCGCGTGCCGGCACCCCGACTGGACCGGCCCCGACGACCTCGCCATCAAAATCCTCGAACTGCGCGAGATCACCGGCTGGGAGAAGCCGATCTACGTCAAGGTCGGCGCGACCCGCACCTACTACGACGTCAAGCTCGCCGTGAAGTCCGGCGCCGACGTCGTGGTGGTCGACGGGATGCAGGGTGGCACCGCTGCCACCCAGGACGTCTTCATCGAGCACGTCGGCATCCCGACCCTGGCCGCGCTCCCCCAGGCGGTGCAGGCCTTGCAGGAGATGGGTGTGCACCGCACCCCGGGCGGCGTGCAGCTGATCGTCTCGGGCGGTATCCGCTCGGGCGCCGACGTCGCCAAGGCGATGGCCCTCGGCGCGGACGCCGTCGCCATCGGCACGGCCGCGCTGATCGCCCTCGGCGACAACGATCCGAAGTACCAGGCCGAATACGAGAAGCTGGGCTCCGCAGCCGGTTTCTACGACGACTTCCAGGACGGCAAGGACCCCGCCGGCATCACCACGCAGGATCCCGACCTGCAGGCCCGCTTCGATCCGGTAGAGGGTGGCCGCCGCCTCGCGAACTACCTGCGGGTGCTCACCATGGAGGCCCAGACCATCGCCCGGGCGTGCGGCAAGTCGCACCTGCGCAATCTCGAACCGCAGGACCTCGTCGCGGTCACGATGGAGGCCGCCGCGATGGCTCGGGTGCCCCTGGCCGGCACCGACTGGATCCCCGGCCGCAGCGCCTTCTGACCGTGGCGACAGGCCTGCCACCGCACTTCCCGAGAGGACACAAGATATGACCGCCTTCGACACGCTCTGGGCATCGATCCTGGAGGTCGGTAAGCATCCGACGACCGGGGGCTATCGCCGATTCGCTTGGAGCGACGCCGATCTCACTCTCCGCGAGTGGTTCCGCGGCTGCGCCGCCGAGCGCGGCATGGACGTCGAAGAGGACCGGAACGGGAACCTGTGGGCGTGGTGGCTCCCCGTCGGCTGGGAAGGCGATCCCACCGACGCCTTCGTCACCGGTTCGCACCTGGACTCGGTGCCCGACGGCGGCGCGTTCGACGGACCACTCGGCGTGGTCTCGGCGTTCGCCGCGGTCGATCTGGTCCGGGAGCGCGGCATCGTCCCGACCGTGCCGATCGCGATCACCGCGTTCTCCGACGAGGAGGGTGCCCGCTTCGGTGTGGCTTGCGTGGGCAGTCAGCTCACCACCGGGGCGCTCGCTCCGCAGCGTGCGCTCGGCCTGCGTGATCGTGACGGAATAACGTTGGCCGAGGCCATGACCCGCGCCGGTCGCGTGCCCGAACACATCGGCACCGACCCCACCCTCGTCGACCGGGTCGGGGTGTACGTCGAACTTCACGTCGAACAGGGCCGGGCCCTCGACCTCGTCGATGCACCGGTCGCGGTCGCGTCGTCGATCTGGCCGCACGGCCGATGGCAGTTCACCTTCACCGGTGAGGCCAACCACGCCGGAGCCACGCGCCTGGTGGACCGCCGCGACCCGATGCTCGCCTACGCCTCGTCGGTGCACAGCGCCCGCTCGTGTGCCGCGGCGGCCGGTGCGGTCGCCACCTTCGGCAAACTCGAGGTGCTGCCCAACGGGGCCAACGCGATCCCCTCCGAGATCAAGGCCTGGCTCGACGCTCGCGCCGCGGACGAGGAGACCCTGACGACGCTGGTCGCCGAGATCGAGGCCGAGGCCCGCAAACACTGCCTGCCGGACGAGATCGGACTCGATGTCTTCGCCGAATCGATCACCCCGATCGTCGAGTTCCCGGCCGGACCGCGCGAACGGTTGCGCCGCGCGCTGTCGCATCTCGGGGACATCCCGGTACTGCCCACCCAGGCGGGACACGACGCGGGCATCCTCTCGGAGAAGGTTCCCACCGCAATGTTGTTCGTGCGCAACCCCACCGGTGTCTCGCATTCACCGCACGAGTTCGCCGAGGCCGACGATTGCAACATCGGAGCGCAGGCGCTGGCCGACATCATGGCGGACTGGACGACGGGCAGTTAGGTGGCCGCGCAGGTGATCCGGCCCGGCGAGCGGCGGCGGGTGCCCTGGCGCAACGGCGCCGGGATCACGGAGGAGATCGCGACCGGACCCGACGGCCCCTCCGGCCGTCCGCTGTGGCGGATCAGCGTGGCCGAGCTGGGCTCCGAGCCCAGCGAGTTCTCGGCCTTTCCCGGCACGGAACGGATCTTCACCGTCATCGGTGAGCACGGCGCCGACCTCGACTCGGGCCACAGACCCCGTTCGCTGGATCCGTGGCGTCCACACTCGTTCGCCGGTGAGGACGCGCCCCACTGCGTCCCCCGAGGCGCCACCCGTGCATTCAATGTCATGACCGAGCGCGGGGGCGCCACTGCGGCCGTCGGGTACTTCGCGCTCGACACGGTCTGCGACACCGCCGCAGATGGTGTCACGGCCCTCTACGTGCGATCGGGCTCGGTGCAGGCCGGTACCGAACGAGCTGCGCCCGGGGACTGCGTCCTGATCCGCGGCGAGGCCGTCACCCTACGAGGCTCGTCGGCCACCGGACTCCTGGTCCGCATCGAACCCACTTCCTCCCTCTGACATCGACTCCCCCACCGACCTCCTGATTCGGAGGCCGACCGAACAAAGGATCCTCAGGTGACGGACACGACCAAGTTTCTGATCGTCGGCGGCGGCCTCGAAGGCCTGGCCATCGCCTACTCCCTCGCCGACCGCGGCGAAACCGACGTCCTCGTCCTCGAGCGCGACACCCTCTGCTCGGGCATGACCGGGAAATCGAGCGGCGTCGTGCGGTGCCACTACGGCACCCCTTCGCTGGCCGCGATGTCCTGGTACGGCGTCGATATTTTCACCAGGGCGACCGAAATCTTCGGCGACGACATGGCATTCCGCCGGTGCGGTTACGTCGTCGGTGTCGCGGAGAACAACGTCAAGCCGCTCGAGGCGAACATCGAGATGATGCAGGGCCTGGGCATCGCCACCGAACTCATCTCCCACGACAAGATGGCCGAACTGTGGCCGGGCCTGAACCTCGACGATTTCGCCCTGTTCGCCTACGAACCGCTCGGCGGTCGCGGCGAGGCCTACATGGCGGGAATGGCGTTCGGTGCAACGGCACGTCGGATGGGCGTGAAGATCCGACAGAGCACCCCGGTGGTGTCGTTGCTGCAGAACGCCGCGGGCCGGGTCTACGGCGTCACTCTCGCCGACGGGTCCGAGGTGCACGCCGAGCAGGTCGTCGTCGCGGCGGGACCGTGGACGCCGGCACTCGTCGCCGGTGTCGGCGTCGACATCGACGTCCGGGCGCAGCGCGCGCAGTTGGTTCTCGTCGACCAGGGTGTCCCGACCCCGGAGGTGCCCGTGCTGTCCGATCTGGCGGGTCTGCAGTACATCTGCCGTGAGCCGAACGGTGAACTCCTGGTAGGCAATTCCGATCATCAAACGCCGCAGTACATCGATCCCGACAAGTACGTGAACCGCGCCGACGACTCGACGATCGAGAAGAACATCATGAAGCTCGGCAACCGCCTTCCCGACATGCCGGACCCGCGGATCACCAGTTCGTACGTCGGTGCTTACGACGTCACCGAGGACTACAACCCCGTCATCGGTCCGGCACCGGTCGAGGGTCTGTTCCTGGCGACGGGATTCTCCGGGCACGGATTCAAGATCTCCCCCGCGGTGGGCAAGCTGGTCGCCGACCTGCTGATCGACGGGAAGACCGACCTTCCGAACGTGAACCCGGACGACTTCCGTTTCTCCCGCTTCGAGGAGGGTGATCTGCTCCTGAGTCTCAACCCCTACGAAGGCGCCGGCGAGATGCGCTGATCCCCACCTACTCAGCACTCGTGCCCTCCACGGACCCGGCCGGATCCCTGTCGTCCGGATCTGTGGAGGGCACCGCCATGTCTGCATTGCGGCGTTCACCACCGGTGGACACACGCTACGCTGACGAGATGGCCAGCCCAGATCGTCCCGTCTTGTACGACGATTCCGGACGCGAAGTTCCGCGCGGCACCCCGACGGGTGTGGATCTCGAGCGCGCGATCGCCCACCAGGTGCGGTCGTTGCGGCTGGCCAGCGGCCTGTCCGTCGGCGACATGGCCGCGAAGGTGGGGATCTCCAAGGCGATGCTCTCGAAGATCGAGAACGCCCAGACCTCGTGCAGTCTGTCGACGCTCGCCCGGCTCGCCGTCGGCCTCGACGTCCCCGTCACCTCGCTCTTCCGGGGCGCGGACGCGCACCGCGACGCGGTGTTCACCAAGAACGGGCACGGCGCCGAGATCGTCGGTCGCGGTACGCGGGTGGGCCATCACTACGAACTGCTCGGCGCGCTGCGGGGACAGCACAAGAGACTCGAACCGGTGCTGGTGACCCTCACCGATGCGAGCGACGTCTTCCCGCTCTTCCAGCATCCCGGCACGGAATTGCTGTACATGCTCGAGGGCGAGATGCTCTACGGCCACGGCGATTCCGAGTACCACCTGCAACCGGGCGACGCCCTGCTCCTCGACGGCGAAGGGTTGCACGGACCGAACGAGCTGCTGAAGCTGCCCATCCGGTTCCTCGCCGTCACGGCGTATCCCGACAATCACCAGCCGTGAACGACCGGCAACCGTGAACACGACGGAGCCCTCACCGCCCGGTGCGGTGAGGGCTCCTGCCGTTCGATCGGTGAAGCTCGCCGGTCAGGACTTGGGCACGATCACGTCGCGATCCTCGGCGAACGCCTCGGGACGCAGCGTCGACGGACCGGTGGGTGAGAACGAGTCCATCACGTAGGCCGTCTCCCCATGGACCGGGACGTCGATGCCCCGCATCTCCGTCTCGGTGTCGACCCGGATGCCCATGATCTTGTCGAGCGCCTTCGCGATCAGGAAGGTCACCGCGAACGAGTAGGCGAACACCGCGGCCATCGCGACGATCTGGCGTCCGAGGAAGTCGATCCCGCCGCCGAAGAACAGACCGTCGACACCGGCCGGCGCGGCGGCCGTCGCGACGAAGGCGATGAGGGTGGTGCCTACGACGCCGCCCATGAGGTGGATGGCAACGACGTCGAGTGAGTCGTCGTAGCCCATGCGGAACTTCCAGCTCACGGCGAAGCAGCCGACGGCACCGGAGACCACGCCGATCAGCAGGGCACCGAGCGGGGACACGAGGCTCGCTGCGGGCGTGATGCCCACGAGTGCGGCGATCACGCCCGAGATGGCACCGAGCGTCGTCGCGTGCTTCTCCTTGATGCGTTCGACGATCAGCCAGCCGAGCAGGCCGGCCATCGCGGCGACGAGCGTGTTGAGGACGACGACACCGGCCGTGTGGTTGGCGCCGCCCGCCGAACCGCCGTTGAAGCCGAACCAGCCGAACAGCAGGATTCCGCCACCGAGCACGACGAGGGGCAGGTTGTGGGGACGTGCCACGTGCGGGAATCCACGGCGGCGACCGAGTGCGATGGCGAGTGCCAGCGCCGCGACACCCGAGTTCATGTGCACGGCGGTGCCGCCGGCGAAGTCGTGGGCGGCGAGCGTGTTGGCGATCCATCCGCCCTTCGTGCCCGCTTCCTCGTCGTCGAAGGCGAAGACCCAGTGCGCGACCGGGAAGTAGACGAGGACGACCCAGATGCCCGAGAACACCAGCCACGCCGAGAACTTCATCCGGTCCGCGACACCACCGGCGATGATCGCCACCGTGATGCCTGCGAAGAGGAGGTGGAAGGCCGCGGTCAGTGCGGCGGGCATCCCTCCGTCCGGGTCCTCCTCGAGCAGCGAGCCCAGACCGATGTCGGTGAAGGGATCGCCGATGAGGCCGAGGCCCCCGACGCTGTCACCGAGCACGGCGGCCGGACCGAACAGCACCCACAGGACGGCTGTGACGGCGAATCCACCGAACACCATCATGATCATGTTGAGCGCGCTCTTGACTCCGAGCATGCCGCTGTAGAACAGCGCCAGGCCCGGAACCATCAGTACGACTGCTGTGAACGCCGCCAAAACCCAGGCGGTATCGGCGGCCGCGAGTGCCTGTTCCATATAAGTCCACCCTGTTCGATCCCGGGGTTCACGACCCCTACGTCAGTCGGTGACCCACATTCATCACCGTCCCCTGAGAGTGGACCCACTCTGTAATGTTCCTGCGAGGCGCGGGTGAACTTCGTGTAACGCCACCGCAGTTCACCGGACGGGGATGCCGTTGCGTCCGGGCAGGCAGTATGGAGGACGAGACGCCACATCCCGCGGTGTGCACAACCTGTGCCACCCGGGTATCCCTGCCCTGCCCGGGTTCCGCGGGAACGACGGCTCGAACCGCTGCACGCATCTGGGAGGTAGACGATGGGACGGGTCACGACACGTCGACCGGTACTGCGCATCACTGCGGACAGGGCGACGCGACGTCCCGACACCCTCGCCGTCGAGGAACCGCTCGAGATCAGGGTCGGCGGTGAGTCGCTCACCATCACGATGCGCACCCCCGGTCACGACGTCGATCTCGTCCACGGATTCCTGCTGGCCGAAGGGATGATCGGCAGTCGCGAGGACATCGCCGCCGTTCGCTACTGCGACGGGGTGGACGAGAGCGGCGCCAACACCTACAACGTTCTCGACGTCGCCCTCGCGCCCGGCGTCACCGTCCCCGAAGGGACGGGGCGACGCGCATTCACGACGACCTCCGCGTGCGGGGTGTGCGGGAAGAACTCGCTCGACGAGGTGCGCACGCGCACGCGATATCCACTGAAGGATGCCGGCACCACCTCTATCGGAACGCACACCCTCACCGAACTGCCCGACACGCTGCGTCGGCACCAGCAGGTCTTCGAGTCGACCGGCGGTCTGCACGCGGCCGCACTGTTCACCCCCGACGGGGCGCTGCTGGCCCTGCGCGAGGACGTCGGCCGGCACAACGCCGTCGACAAGGTGATCGGCTGGGCCCTGACCGACAACCGGGTGCCGCTCTCGCACAGCGTGCTCATGGTGAGCGGACGCGCCTCGTTCGAACTCGTGCAGAAGGCGGTCATGGCCGGGATCCCCGTGCTCGCGGCGGTCTCGGCGCCGTCGTCGCTGGCCGTCGATCTCGCCGCGGAGTCCGACCTCACCCTCGTGGGCTTCCTCCGCGGCGACACGATGAACGTCTACACCGTCCCCGAACGCATCAAGACCGACTGATCGGCGGCATCAACCGCACGTGCCGTCCTGCGCCTCGCCCGCGCGTACTCCGTCGACGAACGCCCGCACGTCGTCGACGGACTCCTCGAGTACCGCTCGGTGATCGGCTCCGTCGTATACCCGATAGCTCAGGTCGGCTCCGTTGCCGCACAGCGCCGCGGTCACCTGATCGGTGACCGGACGCAGTACCAGCGCGTCGTCGCTTCCCTGCACGACGAGCGTCGGCACCCTCAGGGTGAGCGGTTCGACCTCCTGACCGGCGTAGTACTCACGGAGCGGTTCGAGGTCCGCATCCGGAGCGAACACCTGATCCACCGGTACCGTGCTCGCCACCTCGCGGATGTCGTCCATGCACCCGGTGCGCGCGGCGTCGAGCAAGGGGCGGGAGGCGTCGGTGAGCATCGCGTCGGCGTCGATGCTCGGGTCCGCCGCCTGCGCTCCGAGCAGCAGCACCGGCAGGAACCCGAGCGCCGGACCGATCGCGGGTCCGGCGGTCGCGTAGTACTCGGCCGTCTCACTCGTGCGACTGCCCGGGGCGAAGGCGACCGCGCCCTGCAGTTCGAGTTCAGGGGCGCGTTCCGTGCCACGAGCCGCCGCATACAGCGCGGCGTGCCCGCCCTGACTGTGTCCCATCGCGATCCATCGGGTGCCGATAGCCGGATCGAGTTGACGAGCGGCACGCACGATGTCGACGACACTGTCGGCTGCGCTGTCTCCGTTCATGTAGGGATGTCCGCCCGGTGTGCCGAGGCCTTCGTAGTCGGTCTGGACCACGGCGTAGCCGTCTGCGACCCACCGGTCGAGCATGGCAGTCGTCCTGCTGATGTAGGAGTGGGCGGGACCACCGGGGGTGTCGGCGGACGGCGCACAGGCGTCACCGACCCCGGTGGTGCCGTGCGCCCAGCTGATCACGGGCCAGCCTCCGGCGGGCGCTTCTCCCTCGGGGATCGCGACCGTGCCCGAAACGAGGGTGGGGCGCCGATCGGCACCATCGGACAGGTAGGTGATCAGATGCGTTCGCGACGCGCTGGGAAGCGCCGCCGTACCGGTGAGGGTGCGTTCGGTGACGAGGGAGCCGGGTCCCCCGGCAGTCTCCTCGGCGTCGTCGCCGAAGTCGGAGCAGGACGTGATGCCGAGCATCGACGCTGCGGCGAGTACTGCCATCACACGCCGGGAAGTACGAGAGAGCATGAATCCTCCGTTGGGATGTCAGTCCACGTTCGGCGCTCACTGCACGCCGTTGACGTGGCTACCGCCGTCGACGAACAGCGTGTTGCCTGTTGGATAGCGGGAGTCGTCGCTCGCGAGAAAGGCTGCGACCGTGCCGATGTCGTCGAGAGGGTCGCCGATGCGGCCCATCGGGTTCGCCGCGGCCTGCGTGGCGGCCATCTGCGGGTCGGCCGCCGCCACCCGTCTGTATGCCGCGCTCGGCACGCCGGGGCAGATCACGTTGCAGCACACCAGTTTCGATGCCCATTCCCGAGCCGCAGTACGGTCGTGCTGCGCAGTGCCGAATTCGCGCACCGCGGCATCCACCATGGCGTGCACCTGTGCGCGGTCGGTGACGTCGGTCGGGACGAAATCCGCGGCCGATCCCCATCCCGGCGCCGGTGACGATCGCCACCCGCCCGTCCAACTTCCCCATGCCGTTCCTTTCCGATACGACGGCGTGTGCGGCGCAGGCCGTCAGCGAGGACGGGGAACCGTCCTGTCGATGAACAGCGCTTCCACGGACACGCACACCGTGCCGTCCGCGGTCCTGATCTCGCCGACCGTGTTGATCTTGCGGCCGTCCTGCTCGACCAGACGACCGGTGATCGTCAGCGGCTCGAACAGTGGGGTCGGCCGGTGGTACCGCACGTTGAGCTGTGCGGTGGCGCCGCTGCGCCCGGCCCAGGCGTTCGCCACACCCAGCGTGTGATCGAGCAGGAGGGCGGAGACTCCGCCGTGCACGTGCCCGGGCGGGCCCTGGTACGGGAAGGTCAGTTCGACGACGCCTTCCACCGATCCGTCTTCGCGACCGGCCAACACCAGCGGCGGAGCGAGCGCGTTCTCCGGACCGGTGACCGGATCGTGCCGGGTGACGCCCTCCCCGTGCCACATGTCGATCAGTCGCTCCCGCACTTCGGGAGCGTGTTCCTCGAGGTGCTCGGCGATATTGTCGAGCTCTTCGGCGACCCGCTCGAGATTCGCGTTGCCACGGTCGGTGCGCAGCAACGCGTCCACCACGCGCCGCGCGGCGGCGGTGGCGCGGTCGACGGCGGTGTCCTGCGGTGCCGAGGTCAGAACCGTACCGTCGGGCGCGTGTCCGACGACGGGGTGGGTGTCCGGGTCGACTCTCATCGAATCTCCATCGTGGCGTGGGTGAGCACCGGTTGCCCGTCGCGCTCGGGACATGTGGCGAGCAGGGTGAGGGTGTCGTCGTCTCGCCAGACCTCCGTCTCGATCGTCTCCCCGGGGTACAGCGTGCCGGCGAAGCGGACCGAGAACGACCGGACCCGGGTCGGGTCTCCACCGAGCACACCGTCGACGACGGCCTTGCACACGACACCGTACGAGGCGAATCCGTGCAGGATCGGCCGATCGAAACCGGCTGTCTTCGCGAATTCGGGATCCGCGTGCAGCGGGTTCATGTCGGCACTGAGCCGGTACACCAGTGCCTGTTGCGTGCTCGTAGGTGACACCAGGGTCTTGTCGGCGTCCCGTTCCGGCACTGCGTTCGACACATGGGGCCCGGCGTCTCCGCCGAAGCCGCCCTCACCGCGCGCCCAGATCTGCATCGCACTGGTCCACAACGGGTTTCCGTCGGCATCCACTGCGGACTGTTCGAGCACGATCACGGCGGCCTTGCCCTTGTCCCACACATCGGAGATGCGAGACGAGACGGTCGCCGAACCCGAGATCGGGATCGGGGCGTGCACGGTGACGGACTGGCCACCGTGCAGGATCCTGCGCAGGTCGATGTCGATTCCCGGCAGGCTCAGTCCGGCCTGTGTCACCGCACCGGCAGAGACACCCTGACCGGCGACCATCGCGAAGGTCGGCAGGACCCGCAGGTCCTTCTCGTACACCCACCGCAGTTCGGCGGGATCGAGCGAGTCGACACCCGCACCCAGACCGAGGTGGTAGAGGATCACATCGCGTTCGGTCCACGAGGCATCGCGGACGGTGGGCGCAGCGGAGAGCGCGACATCGGTATCGATGGGCATGGGGCGTCACTTTCCGGGCTCGGGATCGCGGGGCAGGCCGAGAAGCCTCTCACCGATGATGTTCAGCTGGACGTTGGTCGTCCCACCGGCGATGGACATGCACTGCACGTTGAGGAACATTTGGGTCGCCGAAGTTCGGTCCTGGTCGTCGAGCAACGACGCAGTACCGGCCCAGTCCATCGCGGTCTCCCAGACCTGCTGGAGGTGCTCGACGCCGAGGAGCTTGGCGACGGAGGATTCGGCACCCGGCTGTGCACCGGCCAGGGAGCGGAGAGCGGTGCGCAGACCCATGAGGCCACCGGACGCGGCATCGCCGAGAACCTTGCCGAGGACGGTGAGTTGTTCGTCGTCCGGCCCACCGGGCATACCGTTCGCGAGCGCCATGAGGGTCTCGCAGCCGGCACCGAAAGTCGAATCGTGCGAGAGGGAGACGCGTTCGTTCGCGAGGGTGGTACGGGCGAGCTTCCATCCGTCCCCGGGCTCGCCGACGAGGCACTCGTCGGGCACGAACACGCCGTCGAGGAACACCTCGTTGAACAAGGCTTCGCCGGTGATCTCCCGCAGCGGCCGGATGTCGAGCCCCTCGGTGTTCCTGATGTCGATCAGGAAGTAGGACAGGCCTTTGTGCTTGGGCGCTTCCGCGTCGGTGCGGGCGAGGCAGATGCCCCAGTCCGCGACCCGCGCCATCGACGTCCACACCTTCTGGCCATCGAGCCTCCATCCGCCGTCCACCTTGACGGCCTTGGTGGACAGGCCCGCAAGGTCGGACCCGGCGCCGGGCTCGGAGAAGAGCTGACACCACACGAGATCCCCGCGCAACGACTGCGGGACGAATCGCTCGATCTGCTCGGTACTGCCGTGCGCGATCAGGGTCGGCACCACCCAGTTGCCGATGATCATGTCGTGCGGTTCGAATTCGGCGGCGCGCAGTTCCTCGGCGACGACGAGTTGCGTGACGGCGTCGGCGGCCTTCCCCCACGGTTCGGGCAGGTGGGGAGCGGTGTAGCCCTTCTCCGCCAGATACGCCTTCCGCGCTGCGTTCTCCAGCGACTTCGCCGGCTCGAGTTCGGCACGGACGTCGGCGCGGATCCGTTCCGCCTCGGGCGGAAGATCGACGCTCAGCACGCGGCGGGCACCGTCGAGCGTGAGGTGGGCGACCCGGCGCCGCCACGACGCCGTGGAGCCGAGCAGGATCCGGAGGGACTGCGCGCGCCGCATGTACAGGTGCGCGTCGTGCTCCCAGGTGTAGCCGATACCGCCGAGCACCTGGATGCAGTTCTTGGTGACTTGGAAGGCGGCCTCCGGGGCGATGGACGCGGCAACTGCGACGGCGAGCGACGCCTCGTCGTCCGACACGTCCTCGGCGTGCGCACGGGCAGCATCCCAGGCCACGACCCGGGCCTGTTCGGTATGGCAGAGCATCCGGGCAACGGTGTGCTTGACGCCCTGGAACTGCCCGATGACACGTCCGAACTGCCTACGGACCCGCGCATAGTCCGCAGCGGTGGTGGTTGCCCAGTCCGCGAGACCGGCAGCCTCGGCGGCGAACAAGGTCGCGGCGATATCGACGATCCGATGCGAGTCCGATCCCAGTACGTCCTCGTCGGACAATGTCACGGCACTTGCGGTGATCTCGGCGTTGCGGCGGATCACGTCGTAGCTGGGCAGGTTCGTGACCTCGACCCGGTCACGATCCACGGCGACGAACACCCGCTTGCCGCCGTCGTCGGCCGCGAGCAGGAACACATCCGCGATCTGGCCGCCCAAGGCGACGCCGGAGGTGCCCGAGAGCGTGACGAAATCGCCGTCACGCTCGATACGCAGCCCTCCCGGCTGCAGGGCGACCGCCCCGAAAAGCGACCCGTCCGCGAGTCCGTCGAGTTCGCTGCGACGCCCCGCCTCGTTCAGCACCGCGGAGACGATCACGGTCGGAAGGAACGGGCCCGGCACCATGGCCCGTCCGAGTTCCTCTGCGACGATTGCTGTTTCGAGCAGACCGAAACCGGCGCCTCCGACCTCTTCGGGCAGGTGCAATCCCAGCATGCCGAGTTCGGCGAACGAGCTCCAGTACGTCGGGCGGGCTTCCGTCTTCGCTTCGACGGCCGTGCGGATCACGTCGGGTGTGGCGTGTCGTGCCGCCCAGCCGCGCACGGAATCGCGGAGCTCGCGGTCCTCGTCACTCAATCCCAGAGTCATTACGGGTCCCTTCGGATAGCAGAATGTCCGGCGTCAGATGCGCTCGATGATGGTGGCGGAGGCCATCGCGCCACCCGCACACATCGTGACCAGCGCCGTCGAACGGCTCGAACGCTCGAGTTCGTGCAGTGCACTGGTGATCAGTCGCGAGCCGGTGGAACCGACGGGGTGGCCGAGCGCGATGGCGCCGCCGTTGACGTTGACCTTGCTCATGTCGGCCCCGTGGACCTGAGCCCAGGACAACACGACCGAAGCGAAGGCTTCGTTGATCTCGACGATGTCGATGTCGGACAAGGACATTCCGGTGCGTTCGAGTACCGCGCGAGTCGCGTCGATGGGGCCGTCGAGGTGGTAGTACGGGTCCGAACCGACGAGCGTCGACGCGAGGATACGGGCACGTGGCCGCAGACCCGCCTCGCGCGCCTTGTCCTCACTCATCAGCAGTACGGCGGCCGCGCCGTCGCTGACCTGGGAGGAGTTTCCGGCGGTGTGGATTCCGTTCTCGATGACCGGCCGGAGACCGGCGAGTCCTTCCGCGGTGGTGTCGCGAAGACCTCCGTCACGCGTCACGATCGCGATCTCACCGGTGGGCTCGCCCTCCTTGGTCACGACCGGCGCCTGCACCGGGACGATCTCGCGGTCGAAGCGCCCCTCGGCCCACGCGGCTGCGGCGCGACGCTGCGACTCGAATCCGAGAGCATCGACATCGTCACGTTTGATGCCGCGCTTGTGGGCGATACGTTCGGCAGAGGCGAACTGGTCGCCCATGTCGATCGACCAGTCGTCCGGATAGGGGTTGCCGGTGCCCGGGGCGTTTGCCTGACCGAGGAACACGCGGCTCATGACCTCGACGCCGCATCCGATTCCGGCGTCGATCTGCCCGGACGCGATCAGGCCCGCCACCATGTGGACCGCCTGCTGCGACGAACTGCACGCGCAGTCGATGGTCGTCGCCGCGGTCGTGTACGGGAGACCTGCGTGGAGCCAGGCCTGACGAGTGACGTTGTTGGATTGCTCCCCTGCCTGGGTGACGGCACCTCCCACGAGCTGACCGATCCGGTCGGCGGGCAGGCCGGTGCGGTCGAGAACGGCTTTCTGGGCGGCGCCGAGCAATACCGCGGGGTGCACCCCGGCCAGCTGTCCGCGGCGACGACCGATCGGTGTTCGCGCGGCCTCGACGATGACGACCTTGCTCATGCCTACTCCCAGTTCTCGAAGATATTGAAATTTATTCTAGTAACGGAGGCCGCAGATTCCTGTGCCGTCCCACCGAACGGGACCTCCCTTGCGGAACGCGGCCCCGGGGAATCGCCCGTCAGCGCGCACCGGCGGACAGGTCGACCAACAGAAGGTCGCACGCGACACGCAGATCGGACTCGACCTCGGGGATCGAGATTCGCCCGTTGAGCGCGGACTGGACGAGACCGAACCACAACGCCACGACCAACCGCACGACGGTCGCGTCCCGGACCGTAGGTTCCGCGATGCCTGCGGCGGCAAGGAGCAATCGGTCGAAGTGCTGATCGATCTTCGCCACGTCGGGAATCGTGGCAGCGTTCGACGACGCAGCGGATTGGATCATCGCGTTCGCCAACAGCGGCGTACGCACAAGCGCCCGGGTGGCCTGCAGCAATGCGTCGTACACGACGTCGACGGGCGAGGTGGACGACTGTGAGCGCCTGGACAGGTGGATTCCCATCCGATCGATCTGGTCCACCATGACCGCGACGAATAGGTGGGTCTTGGACGGAAAGTACCGGTAGAGGGTGCCGATGGCGACGCCGGCGAGTTCGGCGACCTCCTGCATCCGGACGCGCTCGAGTTCCTTCATCGCGCCCAGGTGCGCAGCAGCATCGATGATCCTGTCGTATCGCGCGTGCTGTTCCGCCGAATTCGGTTCGGCGGCGTCCCGCACCTCCGCAAGTCTGGGCATGCTCGGTTCCTCCCCTTCACCGCCGGTGGCGCATCGACCACCGCCGGCGACGAACGTTCCAGGCGGGCACGTCCCGCATCCCGCCCGATCCCGGCCAGTGGGACCTGTCCCGTGGGTGGACCACCCACCACCCGAGACTAGAATGAATACTAATTCCGGCGCGGTGCACTGACGAACCGCCGCAATCGAACAGGAGACGTTCCATGGGTGAATCCGTAAGTCTGGCCGGGCGCGCGGCGGTTGTGACCGGCGCCGGGGCCGGTCTGGGCCGCGCCGAAGCCCTCGCCCTCGCCGACGCAGGCGCCGCAGTCGTCGTCAACGACATGGGCGATGCGGCGCACGAGGTGGCAGAGGAAATCGTCGCGTCGGGAGGTCAGGCCATCGCCGTCGCCGGCGACGTGTCCGACTGGTCCCTCGGCGGCCGTCTGGTCGACGAATCCGTCAAGGCGTTCGGATCCTTCGACATCCTGGTCAACAACGCGGGCATCATCCGCGACAAGATGATCTTCAACCTGACCGAGTCCGACTGGGACGACGTGATCCGAGTCCATCTCAAGGGCCACGCCGCCACCTCCCACGCCGCGGCGGTGCACTGGCGTCAGGCGAGCAAGGCCGCGGGCGGACCGGTCTACGGCCGCGTCGTCAATACGTCGTCGGAGGCTTTCCTCTTCGGTTCCGCAGGACAACCGAACTATTCCGCCGCAAAGGCAGGCATCACGGCACTGACACTGTCCACGGCCCAGGGCCTGGCCCGCTACGGCGTCACTGCGAACGCGATCTGCCCCCGTGCACGCACCGCGATGACCGCGGAGGCTTTCGGTAATGCCGACGCCACGACAAGCGGACTCGATCCGCTGGCGCCCGAGCGCGTGGCCACCCTCGTGCGTTACCTCGCCTCACCGGCGTCGTCGGAGATCACCGGTCAGGTGTTCGTGGTGTACGGCAAGATGGTCGCGCTCATGGCCGCACCCACCGTCGAGAACCGATTCGACGCCGCCGGTTCGGCATTCACGGTCGAGGAACTCGACGAGCAGCTCTCGTCGTACTTCACCGGCCGCGGCCCGTACGAGACCTACGCCGCCTACAGCATCGCGGAACTCGAGAAGGCCGCGCTGGCCGTCGACTGATCGCTTGACACCGGACCCACGAAGGGAGCACGCCATGAGGCTTGCAGACAAGGTTGCGATCGTCACCGGTGGTGCCGGAGGGATCGGGCGCGGCATCGTCAGAGCATTCGTGGACGAGGGTGCCCGCGTCCTGTTCGTCGACATCGACCGGCCCGCGGGTGAAGCCCTCGAAGCCGAGGTCGGCGAAGCCGGGAGATTCCTGTACGCGGACATCTCCGACGAGTCGAGCGCCGAGACGATCGTCGCGGCCGCCGTCGAGCATTTCGGAAAGCTCGACGTGCTCGTCAACAACGCGCACGCGTCCCAGCAGGCGCCACTGCTCGAGACCACACAGGAGATGCTCGACCTGTCGTTCGGCACGGGCTTCTATCCGACCTTCCGATTGATGAAGGCAGCGCACGCCCAGCTCGCCGCGAACAAGGGGTCGGTGATCAACTTCGCGTCGGGAGCCGGGATCGAAGGGAGCGCCACGCAGAGTTCGTACGCCGCTGCGAAGGAAGCGATCCGGGCGATCAGCCGGGTCGCGGCGAACGAATGGGCCGCGGAGGACATCAATGTCAACGTCATCTCGCCTCTGGCACTGACCGAGGGCGTCGAGGCGTACATCGCGGCCAACCCCGGCGTCGAGGAGGCGCTACTGGCGAAGACCCCGATGCACCGCTTCGGTGACCCGCAGGCCGATATCGGCCGTGTCGCGGTCTTTCTGGCCAGTGAGGATGCGTCCTACATGACGGGCCAGACACTCATGGTCGACGGCGGGACCATCACACTGCGCTGATCCACCGACGGACCGGATTCGACCGCCAAAGACGACGAGCGCCTCGGCACTTTCGTGCCGAGGCGCTCGTGCAGTTCCGAAGGGTCTTCGGAATCAGGCGGTCTTGTCGCGCCGTTCCCGATCGGTCTTGCGCGGCACGATCGTCGGAAGGACGTTGTCGTTGACGGTCTCGGCGGTGACCACGACCTTGGCGACGTCGTCGCGGCTGGGGATGTCGTACATCACGGGCAGGAGCACCTCCTCCATGATGGCGCGGAGCCCGCGGGCGCCGGTGCCACGGAGGATCGCCTGGTCGGCGATCGCTTCGAGTCCGTCCTGGGAGAACTCGAGTTCGACGCCGTCCATCTCGAACAGGCGCACGTACTGCTTGACCAGAGCGTTCTTCGGCTCCGACAGGATCTGGACGAGTGATTCCTTGTCGAGATTGGTCACCGACGCGAGGATCGGCAGACGACCGATGAACTCCGGGATCAGGCCGAACTTGATGAGGTCCTCGGGCATGACGTCGGCGAAGTGGTCGGTGGTGTCGATTTCGGCCTTCGACCGAACCTCGGCGCCGAAGCCGATGCCGCGCTTGCCGACGCGGTCGGAGACGATCTTCTCGAGACCCGCGAATGCACCCGCCACGATGAACAGCACGTTCGTGGTGTCGATCTGGATGAACTCCTGGTGCGGATGCTTGCGACCACCCTGCGGCGGGACGGATGCCTGGGTGCCTTCGAGGATCTTCAGCAGCGCCTGCTGCACGCCCTCGCCCGACACGTCGCGAGTGATCGACGGGTTCTCGCTCTTGCGGGCGATCTTGTCGACCTCGTCGATGTAGATGATGCCGGTCTCGGCGCGCTTGACGTCGTAGTCGGCGGCCTGGATGAGCTTGAGGAGGATGTTCTCGACGTCCTCACCGACGTAGCCGGCCTCCGTCAGTGCGGTGGCGTCGGCGATGGCGAAGGGCACGTTGAGCATTTTCGCGAGCGTCTGCGCGAGGTAGGTCTTGCCACAACCGGTGGGGCCGAGAAGCAGGATGTTGGACTTCGCGAGTTCGACCGTCTCACCGCGGGAGTCGCGGCCCTTGTCGCCGGCCTGGATGCGCTTGTAGTGGTTGTAGACCGCCACGGCCAGCGTGCGCTTGGCGTCGTCCTGGCCGATCACGTAGTTGTCGAGGAAGTCGCGGATCTCGGCCGGCTTGGGCAGCTCGTCGAGCTTGACCTCGCTGGTCTCGGCCAGCTCCTCCTCGATGATCTCGTTGCAGAGATCGATGCACTCGTCGCAGATGTAGACACCGGGGCCCGCAATGAGCTTCTTGACCTGCTTCTGGCTCTTTCCGCAGAAGGAGCACTTGAGCAGATCTCCGCCGTCACCGATACGTGCCATCAGTCAGGTCCCTACTTCCTCGTGTGCGTGCAACCGGTCCCGCAACCACCACACGGGGCGGTCCCGGGGAGCGGGCCCTTTGATCGACCGTACCCGGATGTCGGCGCGCAGGTCGACCGGTTCTGCGCGTTTCCGGTCATATTTGTACACCACAACATGTGTCGGCGATCACAGTCCCGGCGTCGGTGGTTCCGGAAGGCACCGTGCCTTCCGGAACCGCCTGCGACGTTCTACTTCTGGGCCGAGAGCTTGCGGTACTCGAGGACCCGGTCGATCAGACCGTATTCGACGGCCTGCTCCGCCGTGAGGATCTTGTCCCGATCGGTGTCCTTGCGGATCTGCTCGGGATCCTTACCGGTGTGCTTCGAGAGCGTGTTCTCCATGAGGGTACGCATGCGCTCGATCTCGGCGGCCTGGATCTCGAGGTCGGAGACCTGTCCCTGGATGCCACCCGTCGCGGGCTGGTGGATGAGCACGCGAGCGTTGGGCAGCGCCAGACGCTTGCCGGGAGTGCCGGCGGCGAGCAGGACGGCCGCGGCGGATGCCGCCTGCCCGAGGCACACCGTGGTGATGTCGGCGCGGACGTACTGCATGGTGTCGTAGATCGCCATGAGCGAGGTGAACGAACCACCCGGCGAGTTGATGTACATGGTGATGTCGCGGTCGGGATCGAGCGACTCGAGCACCAGCAGCTGGGCCATCACGTCGTTGGCGGACGCGTCGTCGACCTGGACGCCGAGGAAGATGATGCGCTCTTCGAACAGCTTGTTGTACGGGTTGGATTCCTTGACGCCGTAGCTCGAGTGCTCGATGAACGACGGGAGGATGTAGCGGCTCGCGGGCGAGGCAGGAGCGGCGCCGCCGAGCTGGCGCGGATCGAACATGTTGGTCATCGCTTCTCCAAGAATTCGGTGGTGTGAGGGCAGATCGGGCCGGGACCTAGTTGGCGGTGCCGCCGGCCTGCTGCGCCCGGGAGACGACGTGGTCGACGAAGCCGTATTCGAGCGCCTGCTGCGCCGTGAACCAGCGGTCGCGGTCGGAGTCCTTGGTGATCTGCTCCACCGACTGGCCCGTGTGCTCCGCGATGAGCTCGGCCATCTCTCGCTTGGTGTGTGCGAACTGCTCCGCCATGATCGCGATGTCGCTCGCCGTACCACCGATGCCTGCGGACGGCTGGTGCATCATGATCCGCGCATGCGGGAGTGCGTAACGCTTGCCCTTGGTACCGGCGGAGAGCAGGAACTGACCCATCGAGGCGGCGAGACCCATCGCGAAGGTCGCGACATCGCACTCGACGAACTTCATCGTGTCGTAGATCGCCATACCGGCGGTGACCGAACCGCCCGGTGAGTTGATGTACAGGGAGATGTCGCGGGTGGGGTCCTCGGCCGACAGCAGAAGGATCTGCGCGCACAGTTTGTTCGCGATGTCGTCGTCGACCTGGGTGCCCAGGAAGATGATGCGCTCGCGGAGCAGGCGTTCGTACACCGAGTCGCTGAGGTTCAGCCCAGCAGTGGCCGAGGTCATCGCGGGACCGATGGATGTCGCCGGATTCTGAGGAGTCACGGGTACCTGCCTTCTCGTCGATCGTGGGTTGCTGACACTGACACTAACGAAACGGGGCGGCACCGGATGCCCGGTGCCGCCCCTCTTCGCTGAAAGCGGAAATTCGTGGCCCCTGGGGTTTCGAATCTCCGCGGGTCGTCCGACTACTCGGAGGCCGAGTCCTCGGTGGTCTCCGCCTCGGCGTTCTCGCCCTCGGTGTCATCGTCCTTCTTGGTGCCGAACAGCTCGGCGGTGTCGACGGTCGCACCCGTGGTGTCGGTCACGTTGGCGCGATCGACGACGGTGCCGAGTGCCTTGCCGCGGCGGACGTCGGCGAAGACGGCACCTAGCTGGTTGGCCTGGCTGATCTGCTGGATGAACTGCTCCGGCGGGATGCCGTAGCGCTGCGCCTGGAAGAAGATGCGCTCGGTCAGCTCCTGCTGCTCGACCGTGGTGTTCTCCGCCTCGGCGATCGCGTCGAGGAGCAGCTGGGTCTTCACCGAACGCTCGGCGGACTCGCGTGCTTCCTTGTCGAACTCCTCGCGGCTCGAACCCTGGGCCTCGAGCAGCTCGTTCAGCTTGGTCTCGTCGTGATCGAGCTCGTGGATCGCGTCGTGCAGCGCGCTGTCGACCTCGGCCTGGACGGCAGCCTCGGGAACCGGGATGTCGACGGTCTCGAGGAGAACCTCGAGGACCTTGTCGCGGATCTGGCCGGCCTGCTCGACCTGCTTGACGCGCTGGACGCGCTCGCGGAGGTCGGCCTCGAGCTCGCCGATGGTGTCGAACTCGCTCGCGAGCTGCGCGAACTCGTCGTCGGCCTCGGGCAGCTCGCGCTGCTTGACGGTGTTGACCTTGACGGTGACGACGGCTTCCTTACCGGCGTACTCGCCGGCGACCAGCGTGGAGGTGAACTCCTTCGACTCGCCGGCGGACAGGCCGATGATCGCCTCGTCGAGTCCGTCGATGAGCTGGCCGGAGCCGACCTCGTGCGACAGGCCCTCGGTGGCGGCCTCTGGAACCTCGTTGCCGTCGACCGTCGCGGACAGGTCGATGGAGACGAAGTCGCCGTCCTGCACCGGACGCTCGACACCCGTCAGGGTGCCGAAGCGCTGACGCAGCGACAGAAGCTGCTCGGCGATGTCCTCGTCGGTGATCTCGACGGGATCGACGGTGACGGCGATCTCGGAGAAATCGGGGAGGGTGATCTCGGGACGCACGTCGACCTCGGCGGTGAACGCCAGCTCGACGTTGTCCTCGAGCTTGGTGACGTCGATCTCGGGCTGGCTGATGACCTTGACGTCGTTCGCGGTCACGGCTTCGCTGTAGCGGCTCTGGATGGCCTCGTTGATGACCTGGTCCAGGACGGCTCCGCGGCCGACGCGGGCCTCGAGGATCTTGCGAGGTGCCTTACCGGGGCGGAAGCCCGGGATGCGGACCTGGCCGGCGAGGGCCTTGAAAGCGCGGTCGAAATCAGGCTGGAGCTCCTCGAAGGGCACCTCAACATTGATACGGACTCGCGTCGGGCTCAGCTGCTCGACGGTGCTCTTCACGGACATGCTCCTTCTGTCGTGCTCTCTTGTCGGTCGTTCGTGTCACTACTGAGCGCGCTGACGCTGTTCGATCTGGTCGGGATGACAGGATTCGAACCTGCGACCCTCCGCTCCCAAAGCGGATGCGCTACCAAGCTGCGCCACATCCCGGTCGTGAAGGCACCGCATCCGACCGCGGGACCCATCGCAGAATCCTACGGCCCCCCGATTATGAAATCCAAAGCGAGGTCCGGTACAGTCTCATCTCGCAAGCCGCAGCACCGGTCGACACCGGCACTGCAGGCGCAACGGGGATGTAGCTCAATGGTAGAGCCCCAGTCTTCCAAACTGGCTACGCGGGTTCGATTCCCGTCATCCCCTCCACGGAGGAAGCCCGCCGGGTGCACACAGCACCGGCGGGCTTCGTCGTTCCGGACCGTCCCGTCCGGCCCAGCCCATCCGCATTCCGACGACCGCACGAACCACCGTGTCGTGATCCTTCGTCGCGTCCCTCCAGCGGACGCGACCGCGAACGGGTGGGGCGTCGTCGGATGACACCGTAGGGGGTGTGGAGGGACCGACCCCGCCCCACCTCCGGTCGGTCCCTCTCCACCATCGAATGCCGTTCTCCGGTGTGAAATCCGAGTATCGTCGTCTCACCCCCGTAGGTCAGCGGTCGGTAGAGAAGGCGCCGGCGTCAACGACGGCGCCGGCTGTACCGACGGCGCCTCGCTATGCAGGGAAGCAACGATGCCTCGGCGCCACAGACCGACTCCGGACATGCCCCCGACCCCCGCTCCGACCGTCGGCGTCGAGGAGGAGTTCTTCCTCGTCGACCCGACCTCCGAACGGCTGACCGCGAGCAACGACCTCGTCGTGGCCGCAGCCGCCCGGCTCGGACTCGACATGGACTACGAGCTCAAACGCATCCAGGTCGAGGTGAACACACCGGTCTGCCGCAGCTCGGCCGAGTTGCGCGCGCGTATCGTCGAGGGCCGGACCGTCGCAGCCGCGGCCGCGCGGGAGGCGCACGCGGGTCTGCTCGCGTCGGGTGTGTCGCCCACGCTCCAGAAGCTCGCGTCCGTGACGGATGTGCCGCGCTACCGGACGATGGCCGAGCGGTACGGACGTCTCGCCGAGGAGCAGGAGGTCTGCGGCTGCCACGTCCACGTCGGTGTCGCCGACCGCGAAACCGCCGTCCTGGTGTGCAATCACGTCCGGGTGTGGTTGCCCACCCTGCTGGCCGCGACGGCCAACTCGCCCATCCATCGGGGCCGCGACACCGGGTACGCCAGTTGGCGGGCGATCATGGCCTCCCGGTGGCCGTGCGCGGGTCCTCCCCCGCGGTTCACGTCGGCGGAGCACTACGACGCGATCGTCGCCATGATGATCGAGAGCGGCAACATCCTCGATCCGGGCATGATCTATTGGGACGTGCGTCCCTCGGCGCACCTGCCCACCGTCGAGATCCGGGTGAGCGACGTGCCGGCGACCGTCGACGAGACTGTTCTCCTGGCGATGCTCGTCCGCGCGCTCGTCGCCACCGCCGAACGAGAGGTCCGGGCGGGCATCACTGCTCCCCCGGTCGCCGACGAGGTCGTCCACGCCGCGTACCTGTGCGCTGCTCGCGAGGGGCCGACCGGACGTGCCGTCGACGTGTTCACCGGGCGGCCCACCACCGCGCAGCAGTCCTTCCGCGCCTTCCTCCGGTACATCGGCCCCCGACTCGAGGAGGCCGGCGACCGCCGGTGCGCGGTGGCGATGTGGGAGGCGAGCCTCGCCCGCGGCACCGGGGCGATGCTGCAGCGACGCGCGTTCGCCCGCCGTCACGCCGTCGCCGACGTCGTCGACGCGCTCCACCGGGCGTTCGTCGCCGGACCGCAGACCCCTCCACTGTCCGGCGGAGCCCATCCCACCCCGGACGTCCCCGCGCTCTGATCCCGCGACCTGCCGTTTGGAGCGCCTTCCCTCGGGTATTCGCGACCACACGAGCCAGGACGAGAGAGCACGCATGCGCGCGATGGTCTATCGCGGCCCCTATCGGGTCCGCGTCGAAGAGAAGGACATTCCCCGGATCGAGCACCCCAACGACGCCATCGTGCGCGTCGAGTTGGCGGCGATCTGCGGTTCCGACCTGCACCTCTACCACGGGATGATGCCCGACACCCGCGTCGGTACGACCTTCGGTCACGAGTTCGTCGGGGTGGTCCACGAGGTCGGGCCGTCGGTGCAGAACCTGAAACCCGGCGACCGGGTCATGGTCCCGTTCAACGTCTTCTGCGGGTCGTGCTTCTTCTGCGCGCGCGGCCTGTACTCCAACTGCCACAACGTCAACCCCAACGCCACCGCGGTCGGCGGCATCTACGGCTACTCGCACACCTGCGGCGGCTACGACGGCGGCCAGGCCGAGTTCGTGCGGGTGCCGTTCGCCGACGTCGGCCCAACGATCGTGCCCGACTGGATGGACGGCGAGGACGCCCTGATGCTCACCGACGCCCTCGCGACCGGCTACTTCGGTGCACAGCTGGGTGACATCGTCGAGGGCGACACGGTCGTGGTCTTCGGCGCCGGACCGGTGGGCCTGTACGCGGCGAAGTCCGCCTGGTTCATGGGTGCCGGCCGGGTCATCGTGATCGACCACCTCGAGTACCGGCTGGAGAAGGCCCGGACCTTCGCTCACGCCGAGACCTACAACTTCGCGGAGTACGACGACATCATCGTCCACCTGAAGAAGATCACCGGTCATCTCGGAGCGGACGTCGCCATCGATGCGGTCGGGGCGGAGGCCGACGGCAACTTCCTGCAGCACGTCACGGCCGCCAAATTGAAGATGCAAGGTGGCTCGCCGGTCGCGCTGAACTGGGCCATCGACGGTGTCCGCAAGGGCGGCACCGTCTCGGTGGTGGGCGCCTACGGCCCGATCTTCAGTGCCGTGAAGTTCGGCGACGCACTCAACAAGGGGCTGACCTTGCGGATGAACCAGTGCCCCGTCAAACGTCAGTGGCCCCGTCTGTTCGAGCACGTCCGCAACGGCTATCTGAAGCCGAACGACATCGTCACGCACCGTGTCCCGCTCGAACACATCCCCGAGGCCTACCACATGTTCTCGTCGAAGCTCGACAGGTGCATCAAGCCGATCATCGTCGCCGACGGAAGTTGAGGAGGATCCGCCATGGCCTACACCGCAGACAAGCCCGAACCCCCGGAGACCCCCGACCAACTGCGCGCCCGCATCCCCGGATGGGGAGTCGACCTGGATCCTCGCGATCGGCCCTCGGTGCCGAAGGAACGCTTCGCACCTGAGACGACCGGCGCGCACTGGGACTTCGCCGAACGCCAGCCCGGGTACGAGACCCGCGAACGCTCGATCGAGCATGCCTTCGTCACCCCGGTCTTCGGCACCACGGCGCCGCTGAAGGGACTGTCCGGCGTCGTGCGCAGGCACGCCTACCGCCGCTACAGCGAAGGCCGCGCCGCGCACTGGTTGCTCCTGATCGGCGCCGACCGCATCGACGTTGCCGAGAGCCGGGTCCGGGCCCTGATGCAGGGCCGTCCCGACAATCCCGTGACCGAGAGCGGGATCCGGTCGGAGATCACCGCGCACGGCGGGGCGTCGAGGCGGCGGAGTTCGCGGGCCGACGTCAACCACCAGTGGCTCGATCCGTTCGTCTCCGGCGCACCGTGGATCGCCGCAGCGGATCTGGGCGCAGCGGTGGTGGTACGCCGGAAAGGGCGCTCACGGAGGTGAGAACCGGCACGTGGGGAGATCCCGAATCCAGCAACGACGTGTCACCTTTTCGACTCGATAGTGCAAAGCGAGAGTCAAGCAGGGGTGTGCGTCGTTCACGATATGAGACCGTCCCTCTTGTGAAGGACACCTCCGACGACCTCCCCCGGGCCCTCTCTCCCGGCTCCTCCGTCGTCGCCGCGGTCCTTCTCGATGCCACCCCCGACTGGGATCGGGTCGCCGCCGTGCTCGCGCCCGGCAACCACGAGTCGCCCAGTTTCCGGCACCGGGTGGTGGAACTGCCGTTCGGGCTCGATCCGCCGCGCCGCGCCGGGCATCCCGACTCGGATCCGCCGTGGCATCTCGAGCGGGTCGCCCTGCCCGCCCCGACGACTTTCGAGGAGGTACTCGCCTACGCCCGCACGGCCCCCGACCCCTCGGGTCTCCGGCACCCGCGCTGGGAACTGACCTTGCTCGACGGCCTCGGCGGTGGCCAGTCGGCGCTGGTGATCCGGCTCCGGCATCTCGGCTCGGCACCCTCACCCGGTCAGTCCGAGTCCATGTTGTCGTGGGCGAGATCGGTGTCCGAACAGGGCGTCGAGTCGTTCCGCACCGCGGCGCACATGTTCACCTCGCTGGGCACCGGATTGATCAACGCCCTGCTCGGACGCACCGGCGACCACGAGGAGCCCGCACCCCGCGCGCCGCGACTGCACGTACTCGACGCGGATCTCGCCGCCCTGCGTCACGCCTGCGAACGCGCCGGCTGCCGCGTGTCGAGCGGGTTCTCCACTGCGATGCTCCTCGCGTGCAGCGAGTACCGGCGGCGGCACGGCCGCTCGATCGACGATCTGCGTGTCGTCGTCCCCGGGCCGGACGGCGGGGCGGTGCCTATGGCACCCGAGGACGAGGCGGACATCCACGCGATGGACACGGTCGATCTCATGCGACGCATCGACATCTCGTTCCCGTCCTCCGCCGGAGCACACTCCGACATCGCCGTCGGTCCGCGGGACGTGGTGGTGTCCACGCTCCCCGGTTCCCACGCGCCGCTCTACGTCGGCGGCGCGAAGATCGAGCGGTACTACGGCTTCGGTGCGGCCGACGGCGCGATGATGACCGCGTCGGCGATGTCCTATCGCGACACCTGCTGCATGGGCCTGGCGGTGGACCCCACGGTCGTCCCCAACCGCGATTCGTTCGATTCGTGCCTGCAGGAAGGGATGCGCGCGGTCCTCGGGGAGTGACTCCCCGCGTCGGTACGCTGGAGGACAGGACCCTCCCCCACCGGAAGGATCGGCCCGTGGAACTTCTGCTCATCCTCGCCGCCGTCGGTGCCGTGGTGTACTTCGTCTCCCGCTCCCAGAAGAGCACCACCCGTCACCGCACCGTCACCCTCGACGACGCCAAGGCCGACGCACGGCAGGCGATCGAGCGTCTCGGCGGCCAGATCTACAACCTGACCGGCACCGACGACGCCTCGCGTCAGGCGCTGGCGGACGCCTCCGAGCGCTTCACCGCCGCCGGCTCCCAGATCGAGCAGGCGAACTCGCCGATGCAGGCGCGTCTCGCGAAACAGACCGCGCTCGAAGGTCTGTACTACATCCGAGCTGCGCGCCTGGCGATGGGCATGGACCCGGGGCCGGAGATCCCAACGCTCGACGGACAGAAGTCCGCCGGCGAGGTCACCGAGAAGCGCACCGTCGACTTCGAGGGCCGCACCATCGCCGCGTCGCCGTCACCGTCCTCCGCGACGCCGAACTACTACCCCGGCGGCCGCGTCGCGGGCCGGCCTGTCCCTGCGGGCTGGTATTCGGAGCCGTGGTGGAAGCCCGCCCTGGTCGCGGGCGCGTGGGGCGTCGGCTCGATGCTGCTCTTCTCGACGATGTTCGCCGGGATGGCCGGTGTCCCCTACGACGCGCAGGCATTCGAATCCGGTGTCGGTGATCCGTCGGCGGAGACAGGTGCCGGCGACGACTTCGGCGGTGGTGACGAGTACGGCGGGGGCGACGAGTACGGAGGCGGTGACGACTTCGGTGGCGGAGACGGCGGCGGATTCGATTTCGGGGGCTTCGATTTCTGAGTCGGATCTGCTGAGTCGGGTCAGCTGAGTCGGGTCAGCTCGGCTGACAGACCGGGCACCAGAACAGGTTCCGCGCCTGCATGACCGAGTGCAGAACGGGAGTCCCGCAGATCCGGCAGGGTTCGCCGGCACGGCGGTAGACGTACGTCCGGGGCCTGTTCTTGGCGTAGGCCGGTGCGCCGTGGTCGTGTTCGGGTCGCACGACGTGCATGCGCCCGTGCTCCACACCGACGTTCATCAGTTCGACGAGGTCGGCCCAGATCGCGTCGAACTCTCTGCGGGACAGCTTGTTTCCCGGACGTTCCGGATGGATGCCGTGACGGAAGAGCACTTCTGCGCGGTAGACGTTGCCGACGCCGGCGATGACGGCCTGGTTCATGAGCAACGCGCCGATCGCGGTGCGTGATCTGCCGATACGGCGCCATGCCCGCTCGGGATCGGCGTCGGGTCGCAGCGGGTCTGGACCGAGCCGGACCTCGATCGCCTCGACCTCGCCGGGGGTGAGCACCTCGCACGCCGCCGGACCACGCAGGTCGCTGCCGTGGCGCGCGCCGATCATCCGCATCCGCACCTGTCCGACCGGTTCGCCGAGCGGCAACTCGCGGTCGGTGAACTCACCGTAGATACCGAGGTGCACGTGGACGGCGAGACCGCCCTCGTAGTGGTGGAAGAGATGCTTGCCCCACGCGTCCGCGTGGGTCAGGACGCGCCCGTCCACGGCGGCGGCACCGTCGGCGAACCGCCCCTGCGGACTGGACACCCGCACCGGCGCACCCGAGTACCACTCGTGGTGCAGCCGGGCAAGCCGGTGCAGGATGTGTCCTTCGGGCACGGATCAGGCAGGTGCGCCGGGAACTGCCGGAGCCTCGCCGGTCTTCTCGTACTCGGCGAGGATGTCGATACGGCGCTGGTGACGCTCCTCGTTCGACCACTCGGTCGACAGGAAGGCGTCGACGATCGCGAGGGTCTCCTCGAGGCTGTGCATGCGGCCACCGATGCCGATGAGCTGCGCGTTGTTGTGCTCGCGCGCAAGCTTGGCGGTGTCGACGCTCCAGGCGAGGGCGCAGCGCGCACCTCGCACCTTGTTGGCGGCGATCTGCTCGCCGTTACCGCTGCCACCGAGCACGATACCGAGGCTGCCCTCGTCGGCGACGGTGCGCCGAGCAGCCTCGATGCAGAAGGCCGGGTAGTCGTCGAGGGCGTCGTACTCGAACGCACCGCAGTCGATCGGCTCATGGCCGTTCTTCTTCAGGTGCTCGATGATCTCATTCTTCCGTTCGAAGCCCGCGTGGTCGGCTCCCAGGTAAACGCGCATGGGCCGAGTCTAACGAGACTCGTCCGCTCGCCCGCACGCGCCGTTCGCCGTGCGAGGGGCGGGTCGGAGCACACCCCGCCGGGGCGGGTCAGAGGGCACCACGCCGGGGGCGGGTCAGAGGGCACCGTAGCGCGGCGGGTGGGTGCCGCTGGCAGTCCGGGAGGCCGCGAGCCGTGATGCATCACGGTAGTCCGCGCCCGACCCGAAGCCGAGAATCGAATTCGGAGTGAGCACAAGTCTGTACGGCGGAGCGTTGCGACCTTCGGTCCCGAGCGTGGCGAACCCCGCCCCGGCAGGTCAGCGGCGCATCGCCCAGACCTTCGGGCCGCCGTCCGGCAGCTCCACGACACCGGTAACGACGAATCCGAGACGTTCGTAGAGCGCGACGTTCGCCTCCGAGGAGGTCTCCAGACAGGCCGCGACCCCCTGCCGCTCGGCCGCGCGAAGTCCTGGTTCGAGGACGGCCCGTCCCAGGCCGCGCCCCTGCGAGGCGGGATCGACGCCCACCGTGGCCAGGAACCACCCTGGCTCGCTCGGTTGCAGTTCCGCGGTGGCCTGCTCGGCCAGTTCGGCGGCGCGGGCACGATCACCCCGCAGCTCCGTCACCCGATCGGAGACGGACGTGAACGCCTCGTCGAGTCCGGTGGAGCCGGGCGTCGTCCAGACGGCCACGGCGTCGACGTCGTCGGAGACCCATACCTCGCCGCAGCGCATGCCGATCTCGGCGAGGAAGAGCCCTTGGAGGTCGCGGACCCGGGTCTCGTGGTCCCGGCCGTCGACGGTGTAGCGGGTGAACGGATAGTCGCGGAACGCTCGTCCGAGCGTTGCCGTCGCCTTCTCGACATCGTGCACCGTCGCCGGCCGGACCACATGATCGTTCGACACGCCGTTGCACTCTACCGAGCGCCACGGCGGTGCCCGGTCAGGAGAAGTCGGGCTCCTCGTCGCGGCTGCGCTTGAGCTCGAAGAAGTGCGGGTAGGACGCGAGGGCAACCACACCGTCCCATACCTTGCCGGCCTCTTCCCCGCGCGGGATCTTCGACAGGACGGGCCCGAAGAAGGCGATGCCGTTGACATGGATCGTCGGGGTACCGACGTCCTGGCCCACCTTGTCCATGCCGGCGTGATGGCTCGTGCGCAGAGCCTCGTCGTAGGCGTCGCTGTCGGCGGCCTCGGCCAGCGAGGCGTCGAGGTCGAGTTCGGCGAGCGACGCGGCGATCACGTCCGCGAAGTCCTTGTTGCCCTCGTTGTGGATGCGGGTGCCCATCGCCGTGTACAGCGGGGAGAGGATGTCGTCGCCGTACTTCTGCGCCGCAGCGATCGCGACGCGCACCGGGCCCCAGGCTTTCGTCATCAGCTCGGCGTACTCCTCCGGCAGGTCGCGCCCCTCGTTCAGCACGGCCAGGCTCATGACGTGGAAACGCGCCTCGATGTCGCGCACCTTCGTGACCTCGAGGATCCAGCGCGAGGTGATCCAGCACCACGGGCACAACGGATCGAACCAGAAGTCGGCGATGTCCTTGCCGGTCGAGGACGCGGCGGTCAGGTCGCTCAAGAGATCTCCTCACAAGAGTTCGTACGGGCCGGACAACTACAAGCATGTTCAACACGGCCCCGTCGACGATTCTTCCTGAACCGGGCCGTAGTGCGGGCGGTAGCCGTAACGTCGGAGCCGGGAAGCAGGTCCGGCACGCATCACAGCGGAGGCACCACGATGTCGGGTGAGGAAACGTTTCTGATCGTCGGCGCGGGTCTGGCCGGCGCCAAACTGGCAGAGGAACTGCGCGCCCGCGACTTTCCCGGGCGCATCCTGCTCATCGGCGCGGAGGAGCACCTGCCCTATGAGCGACCGCCGTTGTCGAAGGACTACTTCGCCGGACGCAAGCAACTCACCGACTTCACGGTGCACGACGGCGACTGGTACCGCGACCACCGCGTCGAACTGCTGCTCGGCACGAGGGTCACCGCGATCGATCCGGCCGCCCACACGGTGACGCTGCCCGACGGGTCGACGCTCCACTACGACAAGCTCGCGCTCGCCACGGGCTCGACGCCCCGCACGGTCCCGATTCCCGGAGCCGACGCCGAACGCGTGTACGTCATGCGCACCATCGAGGACTCCGATGCGCTGCTCACCGCGATCCAGGGCGAGACCGACCACGCGGGATGGCTGGCCGTCATCGGCGCGGGATGGATCGGCATGGAGATCGCCGCGAACGCCCGCGACCGGGGCGCGGGCGTGGTGGTCGCGGAGACCGCGAAGCAACCCCTGTCCGGTGCCCTCGGCGAGGAGATGGGTGCGGTGTTCGCCGACCTGCACCGCGCGCACGGTGTCGATCTGCGGACGAACACCTCGGTGCGCGAGATCGTCGCCTACGACGGTCGCGCGAGCGGCATCCGGTTCGGCGACGACAGTGTGGTGCCCGCCGACGCCGTGCTCGTCGCGGTCGGGGCGCGCCCGAACATCGAGCTGGCCCGCGACGCCGGACTCGCGGTGGACGACGGCGTGCTCGTCGACGCATCGCTGCGGACGAGCGACCCGGACATCGTCGCTGTCGGCGACATCGCGTCGGCGGAGCATCCGCTGCTCGGCACCCGTGTGCGCGTCGAACACTGGGCGAACGCCCTGAACCAGCCGGCCGTCGCGGCCGCGACGATGCTCGGACGTGAGGCGACCTACGACCGGCTCCCCTATTTCTTCACCGACCAGTACGACCTCGGCATGGAGTATGTCGGGCTCGCGCCCCGCGACGCGCGGGTGGTCACCCGCGGCGACGTGCCGGGAAGGCAGTTCCTCGCGTTCTGGCTCGACGACGAGCAGCGGGTCCGGGCGGGGATGAACGTCAACATCTGGGATGCCGGGGACGACCTCCGCGCACTCATCGCCTCCGGGCGGCCCGTCGACGTCGGCCGGCTGACGGACACCACGGTGCCGTTGTCCGACGTCGCTCCGTGAGGGTTCGCCGATCATGATGGGATGGACGCCGACCGACATTCCGTCGTGAGAAGGAGTTCTCCCGTGGCACCACCGAATCTGACCCGCGAGCAGGCCGCCGAACGGGCCGCGATCCTGTCCGTCGACAACTACAGCATCGAACTGGATCTCACCGACGGTGCCGGCGCGCCGGGCACCACGACCTTCCGATCGGTGACCACCGTGCGATTCGACGCGACCGAGGGAGCCTCGACGTTCATCGACCTCATCGCGAAGACCGTGCATTCGGCGACCCTCAACGGCGACCCCGTCGACGTGTCCGGATACTCCGAGGAGACCGGCATCGCCCTTACCGGGCTCGCCGCTCACAACGAACTCGTCGTCGACGCCGACTGCCTGTACACGAACACCGGCGAGGGCCTGCACCGGTTCGTCGACCCCACCGACGACGCGGTGTACCTGTACTCGCAGTTCGAAACGGCCGACGCCAAGCGGATGTTCGCGTGCTTCGACCAGCCCGATCTCAAGGCCACCTTCGACCTGCAGGTCACCGCGCCGCAGGACTGGGCCGTGATCTCCAACGCCGACACCGTACAGACGGCGGCCGCGCAGCCGGGTCTGCACATCTTCCGCACCACCCCGCGGATGAGCACCTATCTCGTCGCGCTCATCGCCGGTCCGTATGCCGTGTGGTCCGACGAGTACACCGACGAGCACGGCACCATCCCGCTGCGCATCTTCTGCCGAGCGTCGCTCGCGGAGTACATGGACGCCGACCGGCTGTTCACCGAGACCAAACAGGGCTTCGGCTTCTACCACGCCAACTTCGGGATCCCCTACGCCTTCGGCAAGTACGACCAGCTGTTCGTGCCCGAGTTCAACGCCGGGGCGATGGAGAACGCCGGAGCGGTGACCTTCCTGGAGGACTACGTCTTCCGGTCCAAGGTCACCCGCTACTCCTACGAGCGCCGCGCCGAGACCGTCCTGCACGAGATGGCGCACATGTGGTTCGGCGACCTCGTCACCATGCGCTGGTGGGACGACCTGTGGCTCAACGAGTCGTTCGCGACGTTCGCGTCGGTGCTGTGCCAGGCCTCGGCCACCGAGTACACCAACGCGTGGACGACCTTCGCGAACGTCGAGAAGTCGTGGGCCTACCGGCAGGACCAGCTGCCGTCGACGCACCCGATCGCCGCCGACATCCCCGACCTCGCCGCGGTCGAGGTCAACTTCGACGGCATCACCTACGCCAAGGGCGCGTCGGTGCTCAAGCAGCTCGTCGCCTATGTGGGGCAGGAGCCCTTCCTCGCCGGTCTGCGCGAGTACTTCCGCGACCACGCCTACGGCAACGCCACCTTCGACGACCTGCTCGCCGCGCTGGAGAAGGCCTCCGGCCGCGACCTGTCGGACTGGGGTGCCCAGTGGCTCAAGACCACCGGCCTGAACATCCTGCGACCGGACTTCGAGGTCGACGACCAGGGACACTTCACGCGTTTCGCGGTGGTGCAGGAAGGTGCCCAGCCCGGCGCCGGTGAGTTCCGCGTGCACCGCCTCGCGATCGGTGTGTACGACGACGACGGCTCCGGCAAGCTCGTCCGCACGCACCGCGTGGAGATCGACGTCGACGCCGCCGAGCGCACCGAGGTCCCCGATCTGGTGGGCGTGCCGCGCGGCGCGTTCGTCCTCGTCAACGACGACGACCTGACGTACTGCTCGGTGCGGCTCGACGAGGAGTCGCTCGCGACCGTCATAGACCGGGTCGGCGACATCGCCGAGTCGCTGCCGCGCACCCTGGTGTGGTCGGCGGCGTGGGAGATGACCCGTCAGGCCGAGATGAAGGCGCGCGATTTCGTCGCCCTCGTGCAGCGCGGTATCGCCGCCGAGACCGAGGTCGGTGTCGTCCAGCGTCTGCTCATGCAGGCGCACACCGCGCTGGAGAGCTACGCCGACCCGTCCTGGGCCGCGGAGCAGGGCCGGGCGGACTTCGCCAACCGTCTGCTCGAGCTCGCCCGCGAGTCCGTCGCCGGCTCCGACCATCAGCTCGCGTTCGTCAACGCGCTGACCACCGCGTACCTGTCGCCCTGGCACACCGAGGTGCTCGAGGAGCTGCTGGGCGCCGATCCGGCGACGGTCGGCCTGCCCGGGCTGACGGTCGACACCGATCTGCGCTGGCGGATCGTCCAGGCGCTCGCCGCGGCGGGTGAGGTCGACGCCGAGGGCGTGGAGTCGCCGTTCATCGACGCGGAGGCCGAACGCGACCCGACGGCCGCGGGTGCCCGCCAGGCGGCGGCCGCCCGCGCGGCCCGTCCGCAGGAGGCCGTCAAGGAGCAGGTGTGGCAGACCGTCGTGCACGACGACAGCGTCCCGAACATCACGGCGCGCGCCGTGATCGGCGGTTTCGCCCCGGCCGGTCAGGGCGAATTGCTCGAGCCGTACGTCGCGCGGTACTTCGCGGAGGTGCCGGGAGTGTGGGAGCGTCGTTCGAGCGAGGTCGCGCAGACCGTCGTGATCGGGCTCTACCCGTCGTGGTCGATCAGTGAGCAGTCGGTGGCTGCGGCAGACGAGTTCCTCGCCGGCGACCATCCGCCGGCGCTGCGCCGGCTCGTCGTCGAGGGTCGTGCCGGGGTCGTGCGCTCGTTGAAGGCACGCGCGTTCGACGCGTCCTGACGCGCCGACCTTACCGAACGACCGTGGGCGGTGCCCACATGGGACGCCCACATGAGACGACTGTGGCCCGCCGCCTCTCCTTCGCGGAGTGGCAGCGGGCCACAGATGGTCGTGGGCTCCGGACTAGGGAGCGACCATGGCGTTCGCGATGACGCGGACGGCACTGGTGATGCCGTCGAGCAGATTCCCCTGGCCGAAGGACGACACGGCCGCGGTCACGCCGAGCTGCAGCACCCGGTCGGTGGCGCGGTCGGCGGCGGTGCGACCCGAGCGGATCTCGATGCTCCGCTGGTTCGGGAAGACGGCGACGAGGACCGAGTTGTCGGCGTCCGGCGTCGTCGGCAGCAGGGCGTCGGTCGCCGCGGCCGGATTCTCGTCGTCACCGATGTAGACGGTGAACCGCACATTGGTGATCCGCGTCGCGTGCGTGAGCGTGTCGTCGAGGGTGATGAGGTCGCGGTCCTTGAAGGGCGCACCCGTGAAGGCCTGACCGAGACCGCGCACGGCAGAGATGCGTCCGCTCGCGGTGAGTGCCGCACCGTGCGGCAGGTTCTCCGGCGCGACGACCGGACGCTGGATCACGTCACCACTTGCCACTTGCGGTACCTCCGATCAGCTCCGCCGAGGTCAGAGCGGCATGACCGTGACCATGATGCGGGTATTTCCAGGGATGGGTCGATTCGTCGGTCGCGGTCCACAGGAGCGGTCCGTGCTCCCATTTCCGGTCGAGCGTGTACGGGTCGTCCGACGGCGTGGAGCCCGGGTACTTGCTCAGGACGAAGGACAGCCCACCGAAGACCAAGACGATCAGCAGCGGGATGCCGACGAAGATCAGGGTTGTCTCGAGAATGCTCACAGCCAAACGTTAGCCCAGCCGGGCCCGAAAGGCCTCATACGCCCCGGAGAACGGCCCGATCAGGCCGCGCCCTCCCCCAGATAGGGCAGCCAGGTGGGGTGCAACTCGGGCAGGGTGGCGAGCAGGCGCCAGTGCCGGCCCTTGGGCGGATTCGGCACCACACGCAGGGTCCATCCGAGTTCGGTGAGCAGCTTGTCGGCCTTGCGGTGGTTGCACGGCGCGCAGCATGCGACGCAGTTCTCCCAGGTGTGCTCGCCGCCTCGGCTGCGCGGCACGACGTGGTCGATCGTCTCGGCCTTGCCACCGCAGTAGGCGCACCGGTTCAGGTCGCGGTGCATGAGCGCGGCCCGGGTGAGCGGCACCCGCGCGTGATACGGAACGCGCACATAGTTGCGCAGACGGATCACCGATGGCAGCTGCACGGACCATTCTGCCGACCGCACCAGCGGGGCGAGCGGATCGTCGTGCACGGTATCGGCCTTGCCCCCGGCCATCAGGACCACGGCCCTGCGAGCGGGCAGGGCCGTGAGTGGCTCGTAGGTGGCGTTGAGCAGCAACACTCGACGTTTCAACCAGTCGGGTACCGTCGCGGTGCTGTCGTGCACCACGCGCAGTGTGGTAGCCCCCGGCACCCCTGCAGGGGCGTCCGCGGGCGGGAGTTGTCGATGCGAGCTGCTGCTGTGCTTCATACGACCTCCGAAAAGACTGGGAACAGTGGACCACGGATGCTCCCGAATCGCACCCCGAATCAGCGGACCGGTCCAGGTCGGGCCGGTGAACATCCGGTGACGGTCCCGCCCGGCACGGCTCGTCGGGCGGTGTGCGGTCGGGAGCGGGCACAATGGACGGTCGAGAGGGACGGTGAACGAATACAGATGAGTGACGAGCAGACCTTCTACGAGGCGGTCGGTGGCGCCGAGACGTTCCGCCGGCTCACTGCACGGTTCTACGAGGAGATCGCACGGGACGAGATCGTCCGGCCCCTGTATCCCGAGGAGGATCTCGGTCCGGCCGAACGACGCATGCGGATGTTCCTCGAGCAGTACTGGGGCGGCCCGCGCACCTACTCCGAGGAGCGGGGCCACCCGCGGCTGCGCATGCGTCATCATCCCTTCCGGATCGGGCCGCTCGAGCGCGACGCCTGGTTGCGCTGCATGCACACCGCGATCGCGTCGATCGACGAGAAGACGCTCGACGACGAGCACCGCCGGCAGCTCGTCGACTACATGAACATGGCGGCCGACTCGATGATGAATTCCCCCATCTGACCGAGGTCGGCGCAGCTCAGCGGCCCAGAATCCGGCGCAGGCGGTCCTCCACCTTCTGGGTGAACCGCGCCGCCGGCGACAGGTGACGACGCAGGACGGCGTGCTTGCGCACGTATTCGGGGACCTCCCACAGAGCGGTGGTCCCGGCTCGGAAGAGCGCCGCGTCCCCGGCACGCAAGGTGCGCGGCTCGGAGTCTGCGGACGAGACGATGACCGAGCCCTCCACGATGTGAACAATCTCGTCGACGCCGAAATGCCAGTCGAAGCGACCGGCCGTGCAGTCCCACACGTGTGTGGTGGTGGTGCGGTCGGCGCTGGTCGCCCACTGGCCGCTGCGCGCCACGGGCGCGCCCTCGCGGATCCACGCAGGGTCGATCGGGTCGTCGCGCAGCTCCACGTCGTCCAACCGGACCGCGACGATCGATGTCGTATTCATGCCGTTCGTCCTATCATGCGGGCAGGCCCGGACGGAACGGCCGCGGCCACGTTCGCCCTGCCTTTCGCCCTGTCGTCTGACACGATGAGTCCCGTGGCCCACCCCGCAGCACCGACCCCCGGACGAGGCGACCCGACGGCGCCGTGGTGGCGCAACGCGGTCTTCTACCAGGTCTATCCCCGCTCGTTCGTCGATGCGAACGGTGACGGCATCGGCGACCTCGCGGGGGTGCGCAGCCGCCTCGGCTATCTCGAACTGCTCGGTGTCGACGCGATCTGGCTCAACCCGGTGATGCGTTCACCGATGGCCGATCACGGCTACGACGTCTCCGATCCTCGCGACATCGACCCGCTGTTCGGGGACATTGCCGATCTCGAAGCGCTGGTCGCCGACGCCCACGCGCGCGGCATCCGGGTGGTGATGGACCTCGTGCCGAACCACGTCAGCGTCGAGCACCGCTGGTTCCGGGCCGCGCTCGAAGCCGGGCCGGGCAGCCGTGAACGCCGGCGCTTCCACTTCCGCGACGGGCGCGAACCGGACGGCAGCGCACCACCGAACAACTGGCCGAGCGTCTTCGGCGGGCCGGCCTGGACCCGCATCACCGAACCCGACGGCACGCCCGGTCAGTGGTATCTGCACGTCTTCGCTCCCGGGCAGCCCGATCTGAACTGGGACGACGAGGAGGTCGTCGAGGACCTCGACAAGACCCTGCGGTTCTGGCTGGACCGGGGCGTGGACGGTTTCCGGGTCGACGTGGCCCACGGGATGGCCAAGCCCGCAGATCTTCCCGACCACGAGGGGTGGGAGACCAACGAACTGCTCGGGCACTCCCCCGCCGACCCTCGGTTCAACAATCCCGAGGTGCACGACATCCACCGCCGCATCCGGCGGGTCTTCGACGAGTATCCGGACTCGGTGGCGATCGGTGAGATCTGGGTCGACGACCACGAACGGTTCGCCGAGTACCTGCGCCCGGACGAACTGCATCTCGCTTTCGACTTCCACCTGACGCTGTCGGACTGGGACGCCGACGCCGTCCGCGACGCGATCGAGAAGGGCCTGGCGGCGGTGACGGCGGTGCATGCCTCACCGACGTGGACGCTGTCGAACCACGACGTCGACCGCGAGGTCACTCGGTACGGAGGCGGTGAGGTCGGGCTCGCGCGGGCACGCGCGATGATCCTCGTCGCCCTCGCGCTCCCGGGAGCAGTGTTCGTCTACAACGGTGCCGAACTGGGGTTGCCGAACGTCGACCTGCCCGACGAGGTGCTGCAGGATCCGGTCTGGGAGCGATCCGGCCACACCGAGCGCGGACGCGACGGATGCCGCGTGCCGCTGCCGTGGGAGGGCGAAACACCGCCCTTCGGGTTCACCTCCGCCGGGTCCGCGTGGCTGCCCCAGCCGCCGGAGTGGTCGGCGCTCACCGTTGAGAAGCAACTCGAGGATGCGGGCTCGACGCTCTCGCTGTACCGCCAGGCGATCGAGATCCGTACGGAGCGAAGGCGATCTATCAGCACGGAGCGAAGGCGATCCGAGGGCGGTGGGATCGGCTGGTACGGAAGCCCGGCGGGGTGCCTGGCCTTCCGCCGTTCCGACGGCCTGACCTGTGTTCTCAACGCCGGCGACGTCGCGGTCGATCTGCCTCCCGGCGAGGTGCTGCTCGCGAGTGCGCCGCTCACCGGACACGCACTGCCACCGGACACCGCCGCCTGGTTGGCGTGAGGCTCCCTCAGAGGACGCTCAGACCGAGCCCCCCGCCGCGGCGCAGATAGACCGACCCGAAGCGGGCGTCGAGGCGCATCCAGGTGGCGGACGCCCGGACCCGGACCACCTCGGCGGGATCGATACCCGTCGAGTCGACGCTGTCACGACCGGCACCCGGCACGAAGCCCATCGCACCGAGCGCGAACACCATGCGCATCGGCACCCCCACGGTCGTCCCGGCACCGCTCACCTCGAGAACCTCTTGGGCGAGCAACGACGCCGGCGGTCCCTGCGCGCCGTGCTCGCGGGTGAGCGCGACGCCGCGTTGCGCGAGTGCGACGAGGATCCGTGCCGGCACGTCGTCGACGTGGACGTAGCCGTCGTCGGGTGGAAGTGCGCCGCGCCAGGCGGAATCCATCGCCCAGCCCGGGTCGACCTCGGTGCGCGGTTCGGACCCGGCGAGGAGCGCGGCCCGCAGCGACTCGGCGGCCACGCAGGTGTCGGCCGGAGCCACGGTTCCGCGGACGACGCGTCCGGCGAGCACCTCGAAACCGGTGCGTGTCCACACACCGAGCAATCCGTCGCCGCGGCGGCGCAACCGCACCACGGCAGCCTCGTCGAGACGCGCGGCCCGGGCCAGGAATGCGGCGAGGTCGACGCTGTCGTCGGGGTCGGCGAGCGTCAGGAGGCGCTCTGCACGTCGGATCCGGTCGTCGGTCACGTCGGCCTCGTCAATTGCGGTGCCACCGTCAGTTTCGTTGCCACTGACGCAGGAACTCGCGTTCGTCGTCGCTGAGCCGGCGCAGGCGCTGGGTCTCGATGTCGAACGCCGCGATCTGGGTGGACGCGACCACCGCCGGCGCCGAGTCGACCGGGGCACCGCCCGGCCGCACCTCGTACCCGATCGTGAAGTCGACGGCCCGCACCTTCTCGGTCCACATCAGCACGTCGAGCGGACCGTCGTCGTGGCGCAACTGCCCTCGGTAGCGGACGTGGAGGTCGGCGATGACGGCGCCTTCACGCAGATCGCGGGTGGGGCGGCCGTCGGCGAACAGCCACGGGATCCGCGCTTCTTCGAGGAGGGTGACCATCCGCGCGTGGTTGATGTGCTGGAAGACGTCCATGTCGGACCACCGCACCATCACCTCGGTGTGGAAACCGAACTGTTCGCCCGCACCGCTCACTCGTTACCTCCGATCGGATGCGCGCGTGCGCACCATGCCCCTGATCTGTCGTGCCGCCACCGAGAGGGTGGCGAGGTCCAGACTTCCAGACGCGAATATCTCGTCGAGCGCCGCCCTCGCACGGACGAGTTTGGAGCCGTTGGACGACTCCCAGTCCTCGATCATCTCCTCGGTCGACTCCCCGGGTTCGGCGCCGGCGAGCACGTCGAGGACGAGCGACCGCAACGAGCCGTACAGGTCTTCGCGCAGCGCGAGGCGTGCCAGCGAATGCCAGCGGTCGCCCCGCTCGAGACCGGAGACCGCCGTGAGCAGGCGGTCGACGCCGAGACGCGCGTCGAGGGCGTAGTAGAGATCGGCGACCTCCGCCTCGTCGCGCTGCTCTATGTCGGCGATGTCGATGACGTCGAGCAGCGGGAACTGGTCGAGGAGCCGGAAGACGACGCCCGTGAGCTCCTCCGGTGCTCCTCGTTCGAGGAGCGGGCGGGTACGACGAAGGAAGTCCTCGGCGTGGTGCCCGCGCATCCAGTCCGCGACCCGCGGTGCGAGACGCGCGAAGGCATCGCGGTAACGGCTGATCTCGGCACCGACCGCGAGGGGCTGCGGTCGCGTGGCGAGGAGCCGGCGCGACGCTCGGTCGAGCACGCGGCGGGATTCGAGCAGCAGGTCGTCCTCGATGTCGACAGGCAGCCCGGCGGCCCGGATCTCGTCCCACAGGGCCGGTAGCCCGAAGATGGTGGTGACGGCGGTGTAGGCGCGGATGGCGTCGGTCGCCGTCGCCCCGGCCTCCTCGGCGAGCCGGTAGACGTAGGTGGGGCCGCCGTTGTCGACCGTGGTGTTGGCCAGCATGGTCGCAACGATCTGCCGACGCAGCGGATGCGCCCGGATTCCGGCCCGGAACCGCTCGCGCAGAGCGGGCGGGAAGTAGGCGGGCAGGATCGACGCGAAGGTCTCGTTGTCGGGCAGGTCCGTGGCCAGCAGGTCGTCGACGAGGGCGAGCTTGACGTGGGCGAGGAGCTGCGCCAGCTCCGGCGACGTCAATCCCTCCCCCGCCGCTTCACGACGATCGAACTCGGCCTCGTCGGGCAGGGCCTCGAGGCCGCGGTCGAGTCCACGATCGAGTTCCAGGGCTGCGAGCATCCGACGGTGCACCCCCAGCAGGGACGGCGCGACGACCCGCTCGAGTCCGAGCACGGCGTTCTGCGAGATGTTGTCGGCGAGAACGAGTTCGGCGACGTCGTCGGTCATCGACGCGAGCAGCGGATTGCGGTCCTCCGCCGCGAGTTCGCCGGCGGTCACCATAGCGTCGAGGAGAATCTTGATATTGACCTCGTGGTCGGAGCTGTCGACGCCGGCCGAGTTGTCGATCGCGTCGGTGTTGATCTTTCCGCCGGCGCGCGCGAACTCGATGCGGCCGCGTTGCGTGACACCGAGATTGCCGCCCTCGCCCACGACCCGGGCACGCAGTTCCCGCCCGTCGACGCGCACGCCGTCGTTGCTCTTGTCCCCCACGTCCGCATGGGTTTCCGTCGACGCCTTCACGTAGGTGCCGACACCGCCGTTCCACAACAGGTCGACGGGTGCGCGCAGGATCGCGCGGATCAGTTCGGGCGGTGGGAGTGCGGTGACGTCGTCGGGCAGGTCGAGCACCGCACGCACCTCGGGACCGACGGGCACCGACTTGGCCGTCCGGTCCCACACCCCGCCCCCGGCCGAGACGAGTTCGGTCGAGTAGTCCTTCCACGACGACCGCGGCAGTTCGAACAACCGGCGCCGCTCCTCGAACGACCGCTCCGGATCGGGATCGGGATCGAGGAAGATGTGCCGATGGTCGAAGGCCGCGACGAGCCGGATGTGCCGGCTGAGCAGCATGCCGTTGCCGAAGACGTCACCGCTCATGTCACCGATGCCGACGACGGTGAAATCGTCCGTCTGCGGGTCGGATCCGAGTTCGCGGAAGTGACGCCGGACGCTCTCCCATGCACCGCGCGCGGTGATGCCCATCTCCTTGTGGTCGTAACCGGCGGAGCCACCTGACGCGAACGCGTCGCCGAGCCAGTAGCCGTATTCCGCCGCAACGGAATTCGCGAGGTCGGAGAATGACGCGGTGCCCTTGTCCGCGGCCACCACGAGATACGGGTCGTCGTTGTCGTGACGCACGACCCGCTGCGGCGGGACCGTGTCGTTGCGGGCGGCGTCGAGGTTGTCGGTGATGTCGAGCAGACCGGCGATGAAGCACCGGTAGCACCGCTCGCCACGCTCGCGGACGGCGCGCCGGTCCGCCTCGGCGTCACCGGTCGGACGCGGGGCGTGCTTGACGACGAAGCCGCCCTTCGCACCCACGGGCACGATCACCGCGTTCTTCACGGCCTGCGCCTTGGCCAGGCCGAGCACCTCCGTGCGGAAGTCCTCCCGGCGGTCGGACCAGCGCAGACCACCGCGGGCGACGGGACCGAACCGCATGTGGACGCCCTCGACGCCCGGGGCGTAGACGAACACCTCGAAAGCCGGTCGCGGCTGGGGTAGTTCGGCGATCCGTCGCGGATCGAACTTGAGCGACAACGCCCGGCCGTCGGGGCGCTCGTGCCCGATACCGCCGGCCACGTAGAAGTTGGTGCGCAGGGTCGCACGGATCAACGAGAACAGTCCCCGGAGGATGCGGTCGGTGGCCAGGGCGGTCACCTCTGCGATCGTCGTCGTGAGTTCCTCGGCGATCTGCTGTTCGCGTTCGGCGGAGGCGTTCTCCGGATCGAATCGGGACTCGAACAGCCCGACGAGCAGCGCCGCGGTGTGGGGGGCGCCGAGCAGCACACCTTCGATGTTGTACTGGCTGTACGGAAATTCGGTCTGGCGCAAGTACTTCGCGTAGGCGCGGAGAAGCACGATCTGCTTCCAGGTGAGCCCGGCACGCAGCACGAGCTGGTTGAACCGGTCGGTCTCGACCGCCCCCCGCCAGGCCACGGTGAAGGTGTCGGTGAGACGATCCGCCAGGGTCGGATCGGCCTCCACGATGCCGTGCTCGATGTCCTCGGGCAGGCAGAGTCCGAAATCGTATATCCCGCACTCGATTCCGTCCGATCGCGGCAGCCGGTAGGGCCGCTCGTCGACGACCTCGACGCCGAGGCTCTGCAACACCGGGAGGATCCGGCCGAGGGTGACCGTCTCGTCGGCGATGTACAGGGTGAAACGCAACGACAACGGATCGTCGGAACCCGGACGGTACAGGTGCGTGTCGAGATCGCCGGAGTCGAGCGCTTCCAGACGCCGCAGGTCGTCCAGGGCACGTTCGGAGCCGAAGTCCTCCTTGTACGCCTCGGGCACGACCTCGGCGTACCGCTGCACCAGCAACGGATCGAGATCGCCGGTCGCGGCCGCCGCCTCACCGAGCCGATCGGCCCAGTTGCGGGTCACTTCCGCGAGCATCGCCTGGATCCGCAGGCGGTTCTCCTCGGAGGTGTCCACCTCGCGACGTGCGCGCCCGGAGAAACGGATCGTCACGTGCAGCAACGCGAGGTCACGTTCGGATACCCGCGCGGTGTAGTCGAGTACGCCGCCACCGAACTCGCGCAACAGGATGTCCTGGATCGCCACGCGCACCTTCGTCGTGTAGCGGTCGCGCGGCAGGTAGACGAGGCACGAGATGTACCGCCCGTAGGTGTCGACGCGGACGAACAACCGCACCTGCCTGCGGATGTCGACCACCGCCGTGACGGTCTCGTAGAGGGTGTCGGTGTCCATGGAGAACAGTTCCGCGCGGGGCACCGTCTGCATGATCTCGAGCATCGCCTGGCCGCTGTAGGACGACAGCTCGACCCGCGCCCGCGCGACGATCTCCCGCACCCGGCGCGAGACCACGGGGATGTCGAGGATGTTCTCGTGCAGAGCGGTCACGGTGAGGACACCGAGGAAACGATCCTCCCCGACGAGCGCGCCGTCGGCGTCGAGCCGGGCGACGCCGACGAAGTACGGATAGACGGAACGGTGCACGGTGGCGGGAAGCGCGCCCTGAGTGAGCACGAGCAGCGGGCGACGGCACGTGCCGACCTCACCGGGCAGGTCGAGCGGGTCCGCGACCGAGGCATCGGTGCGCAGCACTCCCCGGCCGCTGCCGGGCACGGGCGTCGCGCGCACGTTGTCGTCGCCGCCGTCGGGAACGAAGTCGTAGCGCCGGTAGCCGAGAAGGGTGAAGTTCCCGCCGCTCAACCAGCGCAGCAGTTCGGCGGTCTCGGTGAGCTCGTCGGCCGTGTAGTGCGCCGGCGGATCGGTGGCCAGGCCGTCGAGCGCGTCCGCGAGGTCGCGCTGCAGGGCGTGCATCTTCCCGGAGTCCGACGCCACCTGCCGCACATCGGACAGTACGCGCCGCAGGCCGTGATCGATCTCCTCGAGCGATTCGTCGTCGACGGGCCCGCGCAACTCGATGTGCATCCACGATTCGGCGACTCCACCCGAGGCCCGTCCGCCTTCGTCGGCCAGGCGCTCGAGGTCGCCCTCGGCGGTGCGGCGCGCAGACAGGACGGGGTGGATGACCGTCGCCACCGAGACACCCAGCCGGGACAGCAGTGCCAGCACCGATTCGACGAGCAGCGGCATGTCGTCGGTGACGATCTGTACGGCGACACCCATGCCCTCGGTGCGGCGCACACCGACGACAGCGGTGCCCGGTGCGCGGCGACGACCGAGACGGACGTGCTCGAACGCGGCCGCGCCGTGGTCCGTGGTGAACTCTCCGGAGCTCTGATAGATCCGCTCGAGGACCGCCTCGGGAGAGGCATCGCTGTCCGTTGCATTTGTCTGCACCACAGCCGGATCGGCCATCGACACCCTTCCTGCTCTGTCGGGCGGATACTCCGCGCGCCGCGGACGGACTCGTGATCGAGCCTATCCGCGGCGCGCAATCGGGGGGTCGGAACCGGCGGGTCGGGTAACAGCCGGGCCGGTCGACAGGATGTACCCGCTCAGCCGGTGGGCGTGACGGCGCGGTGCCGGTCGAGCACCGCCCGTACCTCGTCTGTCAACGGCTGCGACGTGTCGGTCTCGGGATCGAAGCCGACGAGCACGGTGTCGGCGACCGCGCACACCACGCCGTCCCGGTCGAGGATCGTCTGACGCACCGTGAACGAGCTCGTGCCGAGACGCAGCACCGTCGTCTCGACCTCGATCGGCGCCGAGGAATCCTTGATCGGACGCAGGAACTCGACGTCCATCTTCCGGAGCACGACGGCATCGCGGGCCGGCAGCTCGCTCCGGAAGAACTTGATGCGCCCTTCCTGCAGGTATTCCACGACCTTGGCGTTGTTGACGTGCCCGAGCCGGTCGGAGTCGCCCCAGCGCACCTCGACCGGGCACCGGTAGGGCCGGTGGCCGTTGCGCTCAGTCACGCGTGAGCTTCCGGTGCGTGACGCGGTGCGGACGTGCCGCATCGGCTCCGAGACGCTCGATCTTGTTCGCCTCGTAGGCCTCGAAGTTGCCCTCGAACCAGAACCACTTGCCCTCTTCGACGTTGCCCTCCCACGCCAGGATGTGGGTACAGGTGCGGTCGAGGAACCAGCGGTCGTGGGAGATCACGACGGCGCAACCCGGGAACTGCTGCAGCGCGTTCTCGAGCGACGACAGGGTCTCGACGTCGAGGTCGTTGGTCGGCTCGTCGAGGAGGATCAGGTTGCCGCCCTCCTTGAGCGTGAGCGCCAGGTTCAGGCGGTTGCGCTCACCACCGGAGAGCACACCGGCCGGCTTCTGCTGGTCGGGACCCTTGAACCCGAACGCGCTCACGTACGCGCGCGACGGCATCTCGTTCTGCCCGACCTCGATGAAGTCGAGACCGTCGGAGACCACCTCGAAGACCGTCTTCTTCGGGTCGATGTTCGCGCGGTTCTGGTCGACGTAACTCAGCTTGACCGTGTCGCCCACCTTGACGGTGCCGCTGTCGGGCTCCTCGAGACCGACGATGGTCTTGAACAGCGTGGTCTTGCCGACGCCGTTGGGACCGATGACACCGACGATGCCGTTGCGCGGCAGCGTGAACGACAGGTCCTTGATCAGGACACGGCCGTCGAAGCCCTTGTCGAGGTGCTCGACCTCGACAACGACGTTGCCCAGACGCGGCGGCGTCGGGATCTGGATCTCCTCGAAGTCGAGCTTGCGGTACTTCTCGGCCTCGGCTGCCATCTCCTCGTAGCGGGCCAGACGCGCCTTGTTCTTCGTCTGCCGTGCCTTGGCACCGGAGCGGACCCACTCGAGTTCCTCGCGGAGCCGCTTCTGCAGCTTCTGGTCCTTCTTGCCCTGGACCTCGAGACGCTCGGCCTTCTTCTCCAGGTAGGTGGAGTAGTTGCCCTCGTAGGGATGCAGCTTGCCGCGGTCGACCTCGCAGATCCACTGCGCGACGTGATCGAGGAAGTACCGGTCGTGGGTGACGGCCAGCACGGCGCCCGGGTAGGACGCGAGGAACTGCTCGAGCCACAGCACCGACTCGGCGTCGAGGTGGTTGGTGGGTTCGTCGAGGAGCAGCAGGTCGGGCTTGCTCAGCAGCAGCTTGCACAGCGCGACACGGCGGCGCTCACCACCGGAGAGGTGGGTGACGGGTTCGTCCGGCGGAGGGCAGCGCAGTGCGTCCATGGCCTGCTCGAGCTGCGAGTCGAGATCCCACGCGTTGGCGTGGTCGAGCTCCTCCTGGAGCTTGCCCATCTCCTCCATCAGCTCGTCGGAGTAGTCGGTGGCCATGAGCTCGGCGATCTCGTTGAACCGGTCGAGCTTGACCTTGATCTCGCCGAGGCCCTCCTCGACGTTCTCCCGGACCGTCTTCTCCTCGTTGAGGGGCGGCTCCTGCTGGAGGATGCCGACGGTGGCCTCCGGATCGAGGAAGGCCTCGCCGTTGCTGGGCTGATCGAGCCCGGCCATGATCTTGAGAATCGACGACTTGCCCGCGCCGTTGGGTCCGACGACGCCGATCTTCGCGCCGTGGTAGAAGCTCATGGTGACGTCATCGAGGATGACCTTGTCACCGTGCGCCTTGCGCACCTTCTTCATCGTGTAAATGAACTCCGCCATGACCACCAGCGTATCGGTCGACGGTCGATAACCCACATCGTGCGACCACGGGATGCCCGGGCCGCGCCCGCGTCAGCGCCGCAGCAGCTCCGCGACGAAGCCTGTCGTGTCGGGCAGCGACGCGAACATCGTCTCCGAATGCCCCGTCGGGTACGTCCGGAACTGCGCGTTCGCGCCCCCGGCCCACAGGCCCCCGATCAGTTCGAACGCGAGCGGCGCGGGCACCGTCGTATCGCGCAGACCCTGCGCGAGGAACAGTGGCCGGTCGTAACCACGGGTCGGCACCGCGACATAGTCGGTGAAGGCGGCGCGGAACCGGTCGTCGCTCAGCGGACGGGCAAGGACCTCGCCGATGCCGATCTCGCCGTAGCGGTCCATCAGCTCGTCGTAACAGAGTCGCTCGGCGGCGTCGACCACCTCGCGACCGAGGGGAGTGAGGTATCCGTCGACGTCCAGGGAAGGATCGGCGTCGCGCAGACCCGCGAAGATGTAGGCGGCGAACGCCGTGAGCCCGTCGAGACCGAGATCGGGGAAGCCCGGGAATCCGAGCGGGAACAGGTACTCGAGGTTGGACGGGGCGCCGGTCGTGAGTGTCCCGCGAAAGTCCAGTTCGGGCGCGCGGGAGGTCGCAGCGTGCGCGGTGTGTAGACCGGTGTGCCCACCCTGCGACTGGCCGATCACGACCCAGCGGTCGGACAGCGACGGTTCGACAGCGCGTCCCGCCCGCACGATGTCGATGACGCTGTTCGCGGCGCTCTGCCCGTCCAGATAGCGGTGCAGCCCGCCCGACCCGAGGCCCGGATAGTCGGCTGCCACGACGGCATAGCCCTGCCCGAGCCAGTGGTCGAGATAGGCAGTGTCGCGCGGTGTGCGCGGCAACCGCGAGGGCGCGCACGAATCGTCGAGACCGACGGTCCCGTGGGCCCATGCGACGACGGGCCACCCGCCCTCGGGCGGCGTGCCGGGAGGGACGAACAGTGCCCCGGTCGCCGTGGTCGGGGTGCCGTCGCGCCACTGCGTGGTGTAGGCGAGGACGCGAGCCGAGGACGCCCCGGGCAGGGACGATTCCGGGTCGAGCGTGGCGACCTCGACAACCTTTCCCGGCGCCGGGTTCGCGCCCACCGCGGGAGGTGACACGACGGTCGTCAGCAGTGCCAGAGCACCGGCGAGCAGCAGGGCGGGGACGTGCGTGGTACGGGTCACGCCGAGGACGATACGGACCGTCCGGCCGCGGCGTCCGTATTCGTCCGATTCGCCGCGGCGCGACAGGATGTGCACGTCGGATCGGCGCGGCTAGCGGCCTTCGCGGTCGCGGCGCGCCAGCTCGGCGAACATCGCGTTGTGTGCCGCGAGATCGGCGTCGTCGTCGCGTTCGGCGGCCCGGTCGACACGTCGCGCCGTGCGCCGGTCGCTGCGCGACCACTGGACGAGCAGGGCGAGCATCACGAGCACGAGCGGGATCTCGCCGGCCGACCATGCGATGCTGCCGCCGACCTTCTGATCGGAGAACAGGTCGTAGTTCCACGGTAGTGCCAGGCCGCGGTAGTAGCTCTCGGCCATCACCGTGCCCATGCTCATGAGGGTCACGCCGAAGAAGGCGTGGAACGGGAGCGAGCCGAAGACCATCGCCAGCTTCGTCACGGGCTGCAGGTCGCGTGGCGACGGGTCGACGCCGATCACCACCCAGTAGAACAGGTAGCCGCTGAGCAGGAAGTGCAGGTTCATCAGGACGTGGGCGGTGTGACTGTCGATGAACGCGGTGAAGATCCCTCCGAGATACAACGCGTAGAAACCGCCGACGAACATCACCGATGCGACGATCGGATGCGTGAAGAAGCGCGACAGCGGGCTGTGCAGGAACTCGAGGATCCATTCGCGCGGTCCGGGAGGGGCGTTGCGGCCGGCCGGCTTGAACGCACGCAGGGCGAGGGTCATCGCCCCGCCGAGCGCAAGGAGCACCGGGGCGAGCATCGACAGAGCCATGTGCGCGCCCATGTGCACGCTGAACATCGCCGGCGAGTACATCCCGACGCCCGAACTGGTGGCGACGAACAGCACGAAGCAACCCGAGAACCAGGCGATCGACCGACCGACCGGCCACGAGTCGCCGCGCTTGCGCAGCGTCCACAGACCGACGGCGTAGGCGGCGGCGAACACGAGAGCAGCCGTGCCGAAGATCAGGTCGAAGCGCCACTGGCCGAAGAACAGGCTCACGAACGACGGCGGTACGTCGAGCTGGTAGCCGAGCTCGACCTCCTGGATCGTCGGTACCGAGGCCGGCGGCGGCGGGGGCGTGCGGCCGAGTCCCACGGCCAGGCCGATGGTCGCGGCGAGGACGAACGCTTCGACGAGGGTGAACCGCACGAGCGCGGACCGGCTCGTGGGGTCGGCTTCGAGGGCCGGAAGCGCCCGGCGTCGCTGGGCCCAGCCGAAGATGCCGAGCAGGACCAGCGCGAGGGTCTTCGCGAGCAGCAACCTGCCGTAGGTGGTGGTCGTCAGGTCGTCGAACGACATGCGGACCGCGGCGTTGATCACGCCGCTGACAGCCATCACGACGAACGCGAGTCCGGCGACGAAGGAGAACCGCCGGGCGGCGACATCGGTGTGCTCCCCTCCCCGCATCGAATGGGCGAGCAGCGCGAACAACCCGCCGGCCCAGACGGACGCCGCGCCGAGGTGCAGCACGAGGCTGTTGGTCGCCATATCGTGCGAACCACCCGACGAGGAGTGCCCGGTCAGGGCGATCGGCATGAGGGCGACGAACGACAGCAGCAACAGATACGGCGTCCACGACCAGCGCACTGCGAGTCGGGTCAGCAGCGCGGTGATCAGCGCGAGCACGGTCGTCCAGGCCCAGGCCAGCGCGACCTCCACCTGACCGAACGCCGAGAACAGGTTCTCCGGACGGATGGCCTCACTCAGCGGACTGCCGGAAGTGTCGGACAAGGTCAGCGGCACCATCAGCGCCGCTGTCACGGCCCACACCGTCGCCGCGACGCCCGCCGTCCGCACGGCGCGATAACCGCCGACGTCGAGTACCCCGCTCCGCTGCGGGGGCACGAGGAAGGCGGCGAAGAACAGCGAGCCGATCGTGATGACCGTCGCGATCTCGGAGATCGCGCGGACCGCCGGGAGACCGTAGGTGGTGAGCGGACCGGGATCGGGGATGCCGAGCAACACCAGAGCCTGCGCAGCGGACAGTCCGACCGCGAACGCCGCGACGAGGGCGGCGAGGAGGCCGAAGAGAATCAGCAGTGCCGGCGGGTTTCCCCTCATGGGGGCGGGCGCCGGAGGCTGCGCGGGAGACGCGAGCTCGGATGTTGCCATGCCTACCAGGGTAGGACGTTCACGCCATGACCTACGACACGCCGTCGGAGTCCCCCGTCCCCCGTATCCGTGGACGTAACAACGTCGACGGCGTGCTGCAGGGCCACGAGTGTGTCGGCCGCCACCATCGCGTCGCAGTGTGGAAGCGCGGCGGACATCGACCCGGTCGAGGGCGTGAAACCGGACTGCCCGGCCCGGGGGTTGAGCCACACCAGCCGGTGCGCGCGACGCCGGATCCTGGCCAGGACGTGGGCGAGTTCGGTGGGATCGTCGCTGTCCCAACCGTCGGACGCGACGACGACGATCGCTCCGCGCATCAGGTGTCCGTGATGGGAGGCGACCACCTCGGCGAGCGAACCGGCGATGCGGGTGCCTCCGAACCGCGTCCGTACCCGCTCGTTGGCGACGCCGATCGCCTGATCGACCGACCGGTGCCGGAGGACCGGCGTCAGACGCGCAGCTGTGGTGGAGAACACGAAGACCTCAGCCGTTCCGGTGTGGGCGAGCGCACGCACGAGATGCAGATACACCCCGATGTAGGGACGCATGGAACGGCTGACATCGCAGAACACGACGACCTGCCGCCGGCGTCGACCCGGTCGCGTGCGGATCAGCCGGAGCGGCTCGAACCCCGTGCCGCGGGAGGCTGCGATGCTCGCGCGGATGTCGACGCGTCCGGTGTGGCGTTGCACCCGGCGGCGGGTGCGGCGGATCGCCCAGCGCGCTCCGGCCGCCTCGATCCATGTCTCGAGGAGTGCGAGTTGCGCCGGGTCGAGGTCGTCGAACCGCTGATCGGCGATCTCGGCCAGTGCGCTCGCCACCTCGCGCCCCGGGCGGCCGGGTGCCCGCTCCCCCTCTGCGGATTCGACGATCGTCCTGGTGACCCATGGAACGTCGTGCCCGGAAGTGGGAACCCCGATGGGCCGGCTGGGTCCGTCCGGTGTCGACGCCCCCGGCGCGCCTTCGTCCTCGGGTCCCGTGCGACGGGCGTGCGGGTCGAGCGGAACTGGTGCCTCGCCGAACACCCGGTCGAAGACCGTATCGAAGGTGGACAGGCTCTCGTACCGGTCGACGAGGGTGAGCCGCGCGGTCCAGTACAACCGAGTCCGCGTGGTTGGCGGACACGCACGCAAGCCGCGCGTGAAGGTCGCCGCTCCGTCCGCCGGGACCACGATCCCGGCGGACCTGAGCCGGTCGACCAACGCGACTGTGAAGGCGGCGTGATCGACCCCGGGGAGCAGCCCGGCGCTCATTACACTTCGGTGGAGACGAAGCGGGTCAGCGCCTCCCCCAGCGCGTCGCCGTCGTCGGGAGTCTTCGCCAGTGCCGCGAGCGACATCGCCGCTTCGGGCCGGACGAGGTCGGTGACACCGAGCGCGGCGAGGGCCGATACCCAGTCGATGGTCTCCGCGATTCCGGGTGCCTTGTCGAGATCGAGTCCGCGGGCCACCGCGACGAAATCTGTGGCACGTTCGACGAGCGCGAGGTTCGCCGATGGCACCGTGCGACGCAGGATCGCCACCGCCCGGGCGCGGTCGGGGTAGTCGATCCAGTGGTACAGGCAACGTCGCCGCAGTGCGTCGTGCAGGTCGCGGCTCCGATTCGAGGTCAGCACGACAACGGGCGGGCGGGTCGCGGTGAGGGTGCCGAGTTCGGGAATGGTGACGGCGAACTCCCCCAGGAACTCGAGCAGCAACGCCTCGAATTCGTCGTCGGCACGGTCGATCTCGTCGACGAGCAGAACGGCGGGTGTGTCGCCGCGGTGGCGGACGCAGCGCAGGATGGGGCGTTCGAGGAGGTATTCCTCGGAGTACAGGTCGGCTTCGGCGGGAACGTCGCCGCGCGCCTCGGCGAGCCGGATCGCGAGCAACTGGCGTTGGTAGTTCCAGTCGTAGAGGGCCTCGGCGACCGACAGTCCCTCGTAGCACTGCAACCGGATCAGCGGGCTGCCGAGAATCTGCGCGAGCACCTTGGCGGCAGTGGTCTTGCCGACCCCAGGTTCGCCCTCGAGCAACAGCGGTCGCCCCAATGCGACGGCGAGGTGGATGGCGGCGGCGGTGCCCTGATCGAGTAGGTGATCGTGGCTGTCGAATCTGGCCATCACGTCGTCGACGCCGGTGAAGATGCCCGGAGAGGACGGGTCGGTCACGCGACGTCGTCCTTCTCGAACCGGCTGCGGCAACCCGGGCAGCAGAACCACATCGTCCGGCCCGCAACGACGAGGTGCGGGGTGGACTCGGTGATCGTGACGGTCATCCCGCACACCGGGTCGACGGCCGTCTGCGGCTTCGACTCCGTCTCCCTCGGCACCTCGACGCGTCGACAACTCTCCTCGGAGGGGCGGATGAGGCTGCCGCTGCGCGCGACTCGCACGATGTCGGCCACGATCGACAGTCCGATCTCCGCGGGGGTGCGGGCACCGATATCGAGCCCGACCGGGGTGTGCACGTGGGCACGCTCGTCGTCGGTCGGATCCACCTCGTCGAGCACCGCGGCGCCGCGGGTGTGACTGGCGACCAGACCGATATAGCGGCTTCCGGCGTCGAGCGCCGCGCGGATCACACTCCCCTCGTCGCCTCCGTGACTCGCGACGATCACCACCGACGCCTCGGCAGGCACTCGCGTCCCGCGGATCCGTTCCACCGAGTAGTCGACGCGCCGCGCGAAGTCGCTCACGGCGTCGGCCACGGGCGAGTCCCCGAAGACGGCCACCACGAGCGCAGGCATCCGCGGCTCGAGAAAGATCTCGGTGGCCCCACCGGACATGCACGGGTTGACCGCGATCGTCGCCCCCGGGGTGTCGGGGAACTCGGCGGCTCCGGCCGGCAGCACCCGTAGGAGCATGCTCTCCCCTCGCTCGAGCACCGTGCGGGACATTTCGCGCACCGAGTTCTCGGTGCACTGTCCGCCGACGAACCCCTCGATCGTGCCGTCGGCGTGGACGAGCGCCCGGTCGCCCGAGTGCGCGGACGTCGGCGGCTGTGCCCGTACGACGGTCGCTTCCACGAACGGGCGGCGTTCGCTGCGCAACTGTGCTGCCCGCATCGCAAGGTCCATGTCCTCGTACTCCGCTCGTTCCACTCGAATCCTTCTGTCGCGTCGCTCAGATCGGCGGGGTCGCGCGACCCTGCATGGCTTCCCACACCCGCGACGGTGTCAACGGCATGTCGGCGTGCCGGACGCCGAGGGGTTTCAACGCATCGACCACGGCGTTGACGATCGCGGGTGGGGAACCGACCGTGGCGGATTCGCCGATGCCCTTCGCGCCGATCGGGTGATGCGGTGACGGAGTGACGGTGAACGCCGTCTCGAGCGTGGGTACCTCGAGGGCGGTGGGGATCAGGTAGTCCATGAACGACCCGCCCAGGCAGGTGCCGTTCTCGTCGAACGAGATCATCTCCATCAGGGCCATGCCGATCCCGTCGACGATGCCACCGTGCACCTGCCCTTCGATGATCATCGGGTTGATGCGGGTGCCGCAGTCGTCCACGGCCAGGAACCTGCGGATCTTCACCTCCGCGGTGCCGGGATCGACGTCGACGACACAGAAGTAGGCGCCATAGGGATAGGTGAGGTTCTCGGGGTTGTAGCAGATCTGCGCCTCGAGACCGCCTTCGAGACCTTCGGGCAGATCGCCGGCGCCGTGGGCCCGCATCGCGATGTCCTGGATCGTGACCGCCGCCGACGGGTCGCCCTTGACTCGGAAGGTGCCCTTCTCCCATTCGAGATCGGCGACGGAGACCTCGAGCATGCCCGATGCGATTATCTTCGCCTTGTCGCGCACCTTGCGGGCTACCAGCGCGGCGGCCGCGCCGGACACCGGTGTCGAGCGGCTTCCGTAGGTGCCGAGCCCGAAGGGGGTGTTGTCGGTGTCTCCGTGGACGACGTCGATGTCGTCGGGCGGGATGCCGATCTCCTCCGCGACGATCTGCGCGAAAGTCGTCTCGTGTCCTTGCCCCTGGGACTGCACCGACAATCTCACCACGGCCTTGCCGGTGGGATGGACACGCAGTTCGCAGCCGTCGGCCATGCCGAGACCGAGGATGTCCATGTCCTTGCGCGGACCGGCGCCGACGGCCTCGGTGAAGAACGACATGCCGATACCCATCAGCTCACCCCGTGCGCGGCGTTCGGCCTGCTCGCGGCGCAGCTCGTCGTAGCCGACGATGTCCATGGCCTTGCGCATGGTGGTCTCGTAGTCGCCCGAGTCGTACTTCCAGCCGGTCTTGCTCGTGTAGGGGAACTGATCAGGGCGCAGGAGGTTTTTCAGGCGCAGTTCCGCAGGGTCCATGTCGAGGTCGTAGGCGAGGCAGTCGACGAGCCGTTCGACGAAGTACACGGCCTCGGTGATGCGGAACGAGCAGGCGTAGGCGACGCCGCCGGGTGCCTTGTTGGTGTAGACCGCGGTCATGTGGGAGTAGGCGGCCTCGATGTCGTAACTGCCGGTGAACACACCGAAGAAGCCGGCCGGATATTTCACCGGGGCCGCGGTGGCGTTGAAGGCGCCGTGGTCGGCGAGGACACGGGACCTGATCGCGAGGATGCGACCTTCCTTCGTCGCCGCGATCTCCCCGACCATGATGTAGTCGCGTGCGAAGCCGGTGCTCATGAGGTTCTCGCTGCGGTCCTCCATCCACTTCACCGGATGACCGGTGACCAGCGACGCCACGATCGCTCCGACGTAGCCGGGGTAGATGGGGACCTTATTGCCGAATCCCCCGCCGATGTCGGGTGAGATGACGCGGATCTTGTGCTCGGGCAGACCCGCCACCAGCGCGTACAGCGTGCGATGGGCGTGCGGGGCCTGTGTGGTGGACCAGAGCGTCAGCTTCCCGGAGATCCGGTCGTAATCGGCGACCGCACCGCAGGTCTCCATCGGCGCGGGATGCACGCGTGGATAGACGATCTCCTGCCGGGTGACGACGTCGGCCTTCGCGAAGACCGCGTCGGTGGCCGCGGCATCGCCGGTTTCCCAGTCGAAGCAGTGGTTGTCGGTCTTGCCGTCGAGATCGGTCCGGATCACCGGTGCCTCGGGCGACAGGGCCGTGCGCACGTCGACGACCGGGTCGAGCATCTCGTAGTCGACGTCGATCAGTTCGAGGGCGTCGCGCGCCGAGTAGTGGTCGTCGGCGACGACGAAGGCGACCTCCTGACCGTGGAAGCGCACCTTGTCGGTGGCCAGCACGGCCTGTACGTCGTTCGACAGCGTCGGCATCCAGGCGAGCCCCTTCTCTGCCAGATCGGCGCCCGTGATCACCGCCCGCACCTTCGGGTGCGCGAGGGCGGCGGACGTATCGATGCCGTTGATGCGCGCATGCGCAACCGGCGATCGGAGCACAGCGAGATGCAGCATGCCGGGCAGCCGGACGTCGTCGACGTAGTTGCCGCGGCCCCGCACGAACCGCGGGTCCTCCTTGCGCAGCATCCGGCCGTGTCCGCACGGCTTGCCATCGTTGTCCTGTTCCTCCGGGCGTGTGTCCGGTTCGACCGCGGTCATCACGACACCTCCGTGGGTTGCGCCTTCGAGGAGTGTTCGGCGGCCCACCGGACCGACCGGACGATGGTGGTGTAGCCGGTGCAGCGGCAGATCTGCCCGGAGATCGCCTCGCGGATCGTCGCCTCGTCGGGGTCGGGATCGCGGTCGAGCAGGGACCGCGCGGTGATCATCATTCCCGGGGTGCAGAAGCCGCACTGCAGTCCGTGGCAGCGCACGAAGCCTTCCTGCACGGGGTCGAGGACACCGTCGCGTTCGAGTCCCTCGACGGTGAGCACCTCGTGGCCGGCGGCCATGACCGCCAGCGTGGTGCACGACTTCACCGGCTCGCCGTCCACGGCGACGACACACGTACCGCAGTTGCTCGTGTCGCAACCCCAGTGGGTTCCGGTCAGACCGAGGTGGTCGCGCAGGAAGTGCACGAGCAGCGTCCGGGGTTCGACGTCGGCGGTGACACTCTCGCCGTTGACCGTCATCGAGATCTGCATCGGTTCACACCCTTTCGGTGACGCCGAGACGTTCGGCGGATTGGCGCAGGGCCCGCACCGTCAACTCCGATGCGAGGTGACGCTTGTAGGCGGCGGTGCCGCGCTGATCGGTCTCGGGATCGCATGCCGACGCGGCCGCCGCTCCCGCCTCGCGGAAGAGTTCCTCCGAGGCCGGCGAGCCGCGCAACAGCTCGGACACCCTCGACAGCGCCGCCTCGTCGGCGCGCACCGCCGTCAGCCCGACACGCGCGTCGGTGATGCGTCCGTCGTCCGACATCCACAGTGCGGCGCCCGCGGCGGCCACCGCCCAGTCGCCGGTGCGACGCTCGACCTTCTCGTACGCACTGGCCCCGGTGCCCTTCCTCGGCAGCCGCACCTCGACGAGCAGTTCGTTCGGGGCGACCGCCGTCTCGTAGGGGCCGAGATGGAAGTCGTGGAAATCGAGCTCGCGCACCCCGCCCGGTCCGCGTACGACACAGGTCGCGCCGAGCACTGCACACACGGTGGACAGATCCTCGGCAGGATCTGCCTGACACAACGACCCACCGAGCGTTCCACGATTGCGGACGACAGGATCGGCGATCACGCGCTCGGCATCGCGGAGGATCGGGAAGATCTCGGCGAGTTCGTCGGATTCGAGAAGCCGGCGGTGCCGGACCAGGGCACCGAGGCGCACGGACCCGGGTTCGAACACGATGTGATCGAGTTCGTCCGCGAGATCGTTGATGTCGATCAAGTACTCCGGATTCGCGAGCCGAAGTTTCATCATCGGCAGCAGACTGTGCCCGCCGGCGACGACCCGGGCCCCCTCTCCGTGCCGGTCGAGCAACTCGACGGCGTGATCCACTCCGGTGGCACGCTCGTACTCGAATGGGCCAGGAACCTGCATGAAGAACTCCCGCCATCAGGTGGCGCGGACCGGTTTCCCCCACCAGCCGCCCACGATTCCCCCTTGGTGCGCTCATAGTAGACCCGACTCGAGATCGATGCGACGAAACGGGCGAATCGGAATCGAATCGTTCCCTTGCGGTCGACGGTGTGTGCCGTAACGCCGCCGTCGTCCGGAGTCCTCGGCGGTGCGAGCGGATAGCGTGGAAGGAGCCGACCGGCGGACCCGACGGGAGCACCACACAGATCCATGGATGTGATCAACGAATTCATCATCGGCCAGGCCGCAGCCCTGTGGGTCTACCCGTTGCTCTTCGCCGTGTGCATCCTCGACGGCTTCTTCCCACCGGTGCCCAGCGAGACCGTCCTGGTGACCCTGTCGTCCCTCTCCGGCTCGACCGGGCGTCCTTACCTGTGGATCGTCATCGTGCTCGCGGCGCTCGGCGCGATCATCGGTGACAACATCGCGTACGCGATCGGACGGAAGGTCGGTACCGAACGGTTCCGGTGGATGCGCCGCCCGAAGGCACGAGCCGCTTTCGCGTGGGCGCGGCGCGGACTCGACAAGCGCGGCGCCGCAGTGATCCTCACGGCGCGATACATCCCGATCGGCCGGATCGCTGTGAACATGACGGCCGGAGCGACCCGCTACCCGCGGCAGAAGTTCGTGCCGCTCACGATCCTCGGTGGCACGACCTGGGCGCTGTACTCGGCGTTCGTGGGGCGCCTCGTCGGCGGTTGGTTCGAATCGCAGCCGCTGTTCGGCGCCGCGGTCGCCATCTGCGTCGCGGTGGTCCTGGGTGTCGGAATCGACCATCTCATCCAACGGTTCAAGACCGGTCGAGTGGACGTTCCGCGGGGCGAGTCGAGCCCCGACGACGAACGGGGCAGCACGCTCGAGCGCTGACCCCGGCGGGTACGAGGGTGTGTGCGGCGACCTCGGGGAGCACCCGCTAAGATTCTGGCCGCGCCTCCGTAGCTCAGCTGGATAGAGCAAGAGCCTTCTAATCTCTAGGTCGCAGGTTCGAGTCCTGCCGGGGGCACCTCGACCGCCGGCGGACCACCCGTCGCGGGGCCGCACATCATACCGGTGAACTGGGCATTTCGCCCGGTAGACAGGCCGTTCGGATCGTGTGTTTCTCATCCCACCTTGCCGCAGGGTTAACACATGCTAAGGGCCACGTCCTATAGTTCTCGTCGTAAATCCCGTGTTACAGAATCCTCACAGAGTCAGGTAGGTGGGCGTGTCGACATCGGACCGCATCGAAGAGATCTACGAGCAGGTCAAGGCCCGCAACGCAGGTGAACCCGAATTCCACCAGGCTGCGGCCGAAGTGTTCGAGTCTCTGCATGTCGTGCTCGAGCGGCACCCCGGATACTTCGAATCCGGTCTGATCGAGCGCCTGTGCGAGCCGGAGCGGCAGATCATCTTCCGCGTGCCGTGGATCGATGATCAAGGTAACGTCCACGTCAACCGTGGCTTCCGCGTGCAGTACAACAGCGTTCTCGGCCCCTATAAGGGCGGGCTGCGCTTCCACCCGAGCGTCAACCTCGGCATCGTCAAGTTCCTCGGCTTCGAGCAGATCTTCAAGAACGCCCTCACCGGCCTGCCCATCGGCGGCGGCAAGGGCGGCTCGGACTTCGACCCCAAGGGTCGCTCCGAGCAGGAGATCATGCGCTTCTGCCAGTCGTTCATGACCGAGCTGCACCGCCACATCGGTGAGTACACCGACGTCCCGGCCGGTGACATCGGCGTCGGCGGCCGCGAGATCGGGTACCTGTTCGGCCAGTACAAGCGCCTCACCAACTCCTACGAGTCCGGCGTCCTTACCGGCAAGGGCCTGACCTGGGGTGGTTCGCAGGTGCGCAAGGAGGCCACCGGTTACGGCGCGGCCTACTTCGTCAACGAGATGGCCAAGACCGCCGGCACCTCGCTCGACGGCCGCACCGCCGTCGTCTCGGGTTCGGGCAACGTCGCGATCTACGCCATCGAGAAGATCCACCAGCTCGGCGGCACCGCGATCGCGTGCTCCGACTCCTCCGGCTACATCGTCGACCGCAAGGGCCTCGACGTCGCTCTCCTCAAGGAGATCAAGGAGGTCCGCCGCGGACGCATCTCCGAGTACGTCGACGAGCGCGGCGACGCCGAGTTCTTCCCCGGCGGCAACATCTGGAACGTGCCGTGCGACGTCGCACTGCCGTGCGCCACGCAGAACGAACTCGACGAGGACTCGGCGAAGACCCTCGTCAACAACGGCGTGAAGATCGTCGCCGAGGGCGCCAACATGCCCACCACCCCGGGCGGCATCAGTGTCTTCCGTGACGCCGGAGTCGCCTTCGCGCCCGGCAAGGCCGCCAACGCCGGTGGTGTGGCGACCTCGGCGCTGGAGATGCAGCAGAACGCCTCGCGCGACTCGTGGCACTTCGACTACACCGACGAGCGTCTCGCCGGGATCATGGCCGACATCCACGGCCGCTGCGTCGAGACCGCCGCCGAGTACGGCAAGCCGGGCGACTACATCCACGGCGCCAACATCGCCGGCTTCGTGAAGGTCGCCGACGCCATGTTCGCACTGGGCGTCATCTGACGCTGTGTTCGCACCGGGCGTCATCTGACGACCGATTCTTCATGCGAAGTGCGGGTACCGACGAGTTCGGTACCCGCACTTCGCGTTTCGGGTGAAGAGTCGTCCCGCCGGAGAGTGCGGGGACGGCGACTCTAGCGGACGATCTGGCGGCGGTCGTCGGGGAGCCGGCGTGTGCGACCCGCCTTGTCGAGCCGGTCGAGCAACGGCAGGACCACCCGCCGTGTCGTTCCCAGGCGTTCGCGCGCGGCACTGGTCGTGAAGGGCTGGTCCAATTCGCCCAGCAGCTCCACGGCCGTGTCGGCGGCGTCGGGGAGCAGGACGATGCCCGGGCCCGCCCGCCACAACCGTCCGCTGCGTTCGGCCGCGCCGAGGGCCCGGTCGTCGAGGCCGAGCTCGCGTAGGCGATCGGCGGTCGGGGCCGCGAACGGGGCGGCCGACAGGTCGCGGCGCACCTGCTCGACGGCTTTGCGGATCTTCGGCGGTAGACCGTCGGCGCCGGGAGCGATCACCCGCCCCCCGACCACTTCGAGCGGAGGTCGCACCAGCGCCCGGACGAGGTCCGGTGTGGGAAGACGCAGCTGCGACGCCAGCACCGTCAACGGCGCCGCCGGATCCAGTGGATGGGTGCGGGCATGGGCCTGCACGAGTGTGGGCAGCCGGTCGGCGACGGTCTTCGCGAGACCGGGTGCGACGAGCCACGGCCCGACCGTCAGGTGCTCTCCCCGTGCGAGTGGGATGCCCAACTGTCGCAACCGTTGCCGGTGCAGGAGTCCGCGGCGGGCGAGTTCGTCGGCCAGGTGCGGCGTCCCGTCGGCCCCTGCCAGTTGCAGCGCGCGGCGTGCCGCCGCGCCGCGACGCCGGAATCGGGGTGGATCGGGGTCGAGAACGTCGGCTCGCCAGATCATCCGGCGGCCCGGGTCGCGCAGCAACGCGCGGTCGCCGATCCGCAGGGGCAGCGGGCGGTCGAGGGTGAGCCGGACGAGATCGTCTGCCAGCGGACGGCACCGGACACCGACGTCCGCGGCTCCGATGTGCAGCACCGGAGCGACGGGCGGCCGGTCGTCGCCGCTGATCCGAACGTCGACGACGGTGGTGTGGTGCCACGCGCCGGGCGTGACGAGCACACTGCCCCGTCCCAGATCGTCGACCCGGCCGGTGAGATTGAGGGCGACCCTGGCCACGCCGCTCACCGCGCTCCGGTCGCGACCGAGTGCCTGCACGCTGCGGACCCGCAGCGGCGTGTCCCCCAGCACGAGGGTGTCCCCCACGCGCACCGTGCCCGCGGGAAGGGTTCCGGTGACGACGGTTCCGGATCCACGCACGGTGAACCGGCGGTCCACCCAGAGCCGGACGTCGGCCTGCGGATCGGGGTCCGGAAGCGAGGCGACCATCGTCGTCAGTGCGCTCCGGAGGTCGTCGAGGCCCATCCCGGTGCGCCCGCTCACGGCGACGACAGGCGCCCCCGCCAGACTCGTGCGGGCGACCTCCGCCGCGGCCCGCGCGGCCGCGGGTCCCGGATCGGCGAGATCGGCCCGGGTAACGGCGACGACCGCGTGGCGCACGCGGAGCGCGTCGAGTGCTGCGAGGTGTTCGGCCGCCTGCGGCATCCACGGATCGTCGGCGGCCACCACGAACAGCGCGGCCGGGACCGATCCCACTCCGGAGAGCATCGTCGTCAGGAATCGCTCGTGCCCGGGGACGTCGACGAAGGCGACCTCTCCCACCTCTGGCCAGGACGTCCAGCAGTAGCCGAGCTCGATGGTCAGTCCTCGTCGCCGTTCCTCGGCGAGCCGATCCGGGTTCGCACCGGTGAGCGCCTCGACCAGCGTCGACTTGCCGTGATCGACGTGACCGGCGGTCGCGACGACCTGCATCAGGATCCTTCGCGAGCGGCCACGCGCGTCACGGCGTCGATCAGCTCGCCGTCCTCGGCGGGGTCGACCGCGAGCAGGTCGAGCAGCAACCGGCCGCGTTCGACGCGGCCGACGACGGGGTGCTCACCGAGCCGCAACGGGAGTGCGAGATGTTCGGGCAGGGCGATCGCGACGCTCGGCAGGACGACGTCCGGGGCGCCACCGCCCCCGACGACGCCGTCGGAGTCGACCACCTCGGGTTGGCACTCCGAGGGCAGCGCCACGCAGATCGCCTGTGCGCGGGCGCGGAGATCTTCCGGGCGGGAGGCCAGCGCCGACGCCACGGGTGGCATCGGTCCCGTCAGGGTCGCTTCGAGAGCGGCGAGGGTGAGCTTGTCGACGCGCAGCGCCCGCGCGAACGGGTCGCGCCGCAGACGTTCCACGAGTTCGGTCCGCCCGAGCAGCAGGCCGGCCTGCGGGCCGCCGAGGAGCTTGTCGCCCGAGGCAGTCACCAGGTCGGCGCCGGCACGCAGCGCGGTGGTGGCGTCGGGTTCGTTCGACAGCCGCGGATGCGGCGCGAGCAGACCCGATCCGATGTCGACCACGACGGGCGGTCCGAGTCCGGAGAGTTCCCGGACCGACACCGACGACGTGAAGCCGCTGACGGTGAAGTTCGAGGGGTGCACCTTGAGGACGAAGGCGGTGTCGTCGTCGACGGCCGCGGCGTAGTCGCTCAGGCGCACGCGGTTGGTGGTGCCCACCTCCCGCAGCGCCGCGCCCACGGATTCCAGCAGTTCCGGGATCCGGAAGCCGTCGCCGATCTCGACCAATTCGCCCCGTGCGATCACGATCGAGCGGCCACCGCGCGCGAGCACCCGGGTGACCAGGGCGAGAGCCGCGGCACCGTTGTTGACGACATGGACGCCGCCGGCGTCGGGTACCTGTTCGGCGAGCGCCTCGAGGGCGCCGCGTCCTCGCCGTCCGCGCCGGCCGGTGGCCAGGTCGAGTTCGACGTCGGTGGCACCCGCCGCGGTGGACACGGCTTCGACCGCCGCTCGGGACAGCGGGGCGCGACCGAGATTGGTGTGCACCACCACGCCGGTCGCGTTGACGACGCGGCGCAGGGTGGTCGCCTGCTGCGGCAGCGACTCGACCGCGACGTCGGCGACGGCGTCGGGCCCGATCTCGCCGTCGCGGCACCGTTGCTGGGCCGCGACGACGGTCTGCTTGACCAGTCGGGCGCCCAGCCGGTCGACGGCCTCGCGCAGGCGCGGATCGGCCAGGACCTGGTCGGTGCGGGGAACGTCCCGTCTCGGATCCGGCACGCGCTCCTCATCCCACGGTCGACGAAAACATTTGGCGGAGGCGGACGGGAATCGAACCCGCCCAGCCCAGATACTGGGCCACAACGGTTTTGAAGACCGCGACCGTCACCAGACGAGAACCACCTCCGCGCTCACCCTAACCGAAGTCGGGCCCTCGGTTACGACTCGCCCGTATGTTTGGGTCCATGACCGCACACGTCGACCTTCCCGAGGGCGCCATCCGACTCACCCAGTACGCCGCCGGCGGCGGTTGCGCATGCAAGGTTCCGCCGGGTGAACTCGAACGGGTGCTCGGCGGTCTGCAGGGTGGACGGGCCGCCGGCGAACTGTTGGTGGGTGTGGAGAACGGCGACGACGGAGCCGCGGTCCGAATCGATCCGGTGCCCGACGGCAGCGGCCGGGCCGTCATCGTGACGGCCGACTTCTTCACCCCGGTCGTCGACGACGCCTACGACTGGGGACGGATCGCCGCCACCAACGCCATGTCCGACGTCTACGCCATGGGTGGCACGCCGATCATCGCGGTCAACCTCCTGGGCTGGCCGCGCGAGCTCATCCCGTTCGAACTCGCCGCCGAGGTGATGCGCGGCGGCGCCGACGCGTGCGCCGAGGCAGGTGCTCATCTCGCCGGCGGGCACAGCATCGACGACCGGGAGCCGAAGTACGGGCTGGCCGTGACCGGTCTGGGCGATCCGGATCGCCTGCTGCGCAACGACGCTGCCACGCCCGGCCTGCCGCTCACCCTCACCAAGCCGCTCGGTCTCGGCATCCTGAACAACCGGCACAAGGCCACCGGCGAGCAGTTCGAGGAAGCGGTCGCGGTGATGACGACACTCAACCGCGAGGCGGCGCAACTCGCGCACGAGGCCGGTGTCCGTGCCGCCACCGACGTCACCGGTTTCGGTCTGCTCGGGCACCTGATGAAGATGATGCGGGCCAGCGGCACGACCGCCGTGATCGACTCCGCGGCCGTGCCGTACGTCGCCGGGGCGCGGGAGTCGCTCGCGGAGGGATTCGTCCCCGGCGGGAGCCGGCGCAATCTCGACTGGGTACGCGACGCGGTCGACTCCGAGGTGGACGACGACGAACTGCTCCTGCTCGCCGACGCCCAGACGTCCGGCGGTCTGCTGGTCGTCGGTGAGTTGCCCGGTCATCCGGTCGTCGGCGAGGTGGTTCCCGCGGGCGAACACGCGATCCGGGTGCGCTGACCCCGTTCATCGTCGGACATGCCGACACACCTGCACCGGATTAACCGGCACGAAGCGGGGGTAGACGGTAGCTTCGGAACGAGAGCGCAGGAAAGGAGCACAGATGGCGGAGAAGGACACGTCCCTCCCCTGGCCCGTCCTGCGCCAGTTCCTCGGGAAGGACCTGCTCGGACGCGGCAAGGCCGCACGGTCCCGTCGTACCGAGGAGATCGAACCGCGCACCTCCACCGCCGATCGTGTCGCCCGCAGCGTGTGCCCCTACTGCGCTGTCGGATGCGGACAGAAGATCTTCGTCAAGGACGACAAGGTCGTCCAGATCGAGGGCGATCCCGACAGTCCGGTGAACCGCGGGCGCCTGTGTCCCAAGGGTTCGGCGAGCAAAAACCTCGTCACCAGCGAGCTGCGCGAGACCCGGGTCCGCTACCGCCGGCCCTACGGCACCGAATGGGAAGACCTCGATCTCGACACGGCCATGGAGATGGTCGTCGACCGCGTGCTGAAGACCCGCCGCGAGACCTGGCAGGAATTCGACGACAAGGGCCACCGTGTCCGGCGCACGATGGGTATCGCCAGTCTCGGCGGTGCCACGCTGGACAACGAGGAGAACTACCTCATCAAGAAGCTGTTCACAGCGATGGGGGCGGTCCAGATCGAGAATCAGGCCCGCATATGACACTCCGCCACCGTCCCCGGTCTGGGGACCAGCTTCGGGCGCGGCGGTGCCACCGGCTACACGGCCGACCTGGCGAACGCTGACTGCATCATCATCCAGGGTTCCAACATGGCCGAGGCCCACCCGGTGGGCTTCCAGTGGGTCGTGGAGGCCCAGAAACGCGGTGCCCGCGTCATCCACATCGACCCGCGCTTCACCCGTACCAGCGCGGTGGCGGACAAGCACGTCCCGATCCGGGTCGGCAGCGACATCGCCTTCCTCGGCGGCATCGTCAACTACATCCTGAGCAACGAGCTGGACTTCCGCGAGTACGTCGTCAACTACACGAACGCCGCGGTGCTCGTCGGCGACAAGTTCGAGGACACCGACGATCTCGACGGGCTCTTCTCGGGCTTCGACCCCGAGAAGCGGACCTACGATCCGACGAGCTGGCAGTACGACGTGGAGGACGAATCCGGCGACCTGCACAAGTCGCAGGCCAACGGCTCCGAGGAGCACGCCGAGCATCGGGAGACGGCCGCGGGCCTGCAGAACGAGGCGCACGGCATGCAGACGGCGAGCCACCCGAGGCGCGATGAGACGCTGCAGCACCCGCGGTGCGTCTACCAGGTGCTCAAGCGGCACTTCGCCCGCTACACCCCCGAGGTGGTCGAGCAGGTGTGCGGCGTCTCGCAGGAGGACTTCCTCGACGTCTGCCGCACGTGGACCGAGAACTCCGGCCGGGAGCGGACGACGGCGCTCGTCTACAGCGTGGGCTGGACCCAGCACAGTGTCGGTGTGCAGTACATCCGCACCGGCGCGATCCTGCAGCTGCTGCTCGGCAACATGGGCCGCCCCGGCGGAGGCATCATGGCGCTGCGCGGTCATGCCAGCATCCAGGGCTCGACCGACATCCCGACGTTGTTCAACTTGTTGCCCGGCTACCTGCCGATGCCCGACGCGAACAAGCACCACTCGTTCACGGACTGGGTCGACAGCGTGCGCAACCCGGGCAGCAAGGGTTTCTGGTCGAAGGCCGACGCCTACGCGGTGAACCTGCTCAAGGCATACTGGGGCGACGCGGCGACCGCCGACAACGACTACTGCTTCGACTACATGCCGAAGATCACCGGCGACCACGGCACCTACCGTTCGGTGCTCGACATGATCGATGGAAAGGTCAAGGGCTACTTCCTCCTCGGGCAGAACCCGGCCGTCGGCTCCGCCCACGGGCGCGCGCAGAGGCTCGGGATGGCGAACCTCGACTGGCTCGTGGTGCGCGACCTGTTCGAGATCGAGAGCGCCAACTTCTGGAAGGACTCCCCGGAGATCGAGACCGGTGAGATCGTGACCGAGGAGTGCGCCACCGAAGTGTTCCTCTTCCCGGCGGCCTCCTACGCCGAGAAGGAAGGCACCTTCACGCAGACCCAGCGGATGCTGCAGTGGCGGGAGAAGGCCGTCGAGCCGCCCGAGGACTGCCGCTCGGAACTGTGGTTCTTCTACCACCTCGGCCGCATGATGCGGGAGCGTCTGGCCGAGTCGACCGACGAGCGCGACCGTCCGCTGCTCGACCTGGCATGGGACTACCCCGTGCACGGCGAGTACGACGAGCCGAGTGCCGACGCAGTGCTCCTGGAGATCAACGGCTACGACGTCGCGACCCGTCGGCCACTGTCGTCGTTCACCGAGATGAAGAACGACGGCTCCACCCTCGGTGGCTGCTGGATCTACACCGGGGTCTACGCCGACGGCGTCAACCAGGCCAACCGGCGTAAGTCCCGGCACGAGCAGTCGTTCGTGGCTCCCGAGTGGGGCTGGGCGTGGCCGATGAACCGCCGCATCCTGTACAACCGGGCATCCGCCGACCCCGAGGGCAGGCCGTGGAGCGAACGCAAAGCCTACGTGTGGTGGGACGAGGACGCACAGCAGTGGACGGGTGCGGACGTGCCGGACTTCGAGAAGACGAAGCCGCCGAGCTACCGCTCCCCCAACGGCGCCGACGGTGTCGAGGCGCTCGAAGGGATCGATCCGTTCATCATGCAGGGCGACGGCAAGGGTGCCCTCTACGCCCCCCAGGGGCTCGTCGACGGTCCGATGCCGACGCACTACGAACCGGTGGAGTCGCCGTTCCGCAATCCGCTCTACGCGCAGCAGGCCAACCCGACGCGCATGGAGTACCGGCGTGACGACAATCCGATGAACCCCTCACCGCAGGAAGAACACAGCGACGTGTTCCCCTTCGTGTTCACGACGAGTCGTCTCACCGAGCACCACACCGCCGGCGGCATGAGCCGCTATCTCGAACATCTCGCCGAACTGCAACCGGAGATGTTCGTGGAGGTCTCCCCCGCCCTGGCGGCCGAACGCGGACTCGAGCACATGGGCTGGTGCCACGTCGTCACCGCCCGCTCCGCGATCGAGGGCCGGGTGCTGGTGACCGAGCGGTTGCGCCCGCTGAAGGTGGAGGGACGGACCGTCCACCAGGTGTGGATGCCCTATCACTGGGGCAGCGGCGGCATGGTGACCGGCGACTCGACCAACGATCTGTTCGGAATCACGTTGGACCCCAACGTGCTCATCCAGGAGACCAAGGTCGGTACGTGCGACGTCCGGGCAGGACGCCGACCGTCCGGAGCGGCACTGCGGGAGTACGTCGAGGGATATGCGCGGCGGGCCGGGGTAACCGATCACGTGTACCCACCCATCGTGACGGTCCCGGACGGCGATACGGCCTCGGACGATCCACGTGACCCGGAGGAGGACGAGTGACCGGTCCCAACAGCTTCTTCGGACCGATCGATCCGGCACCCGATGCCGGGTACGAGGATCCGCCTGCTCGCAAGGGCTTCTTCACCGACACCAGTGTGTGCATCGGGTGTAAGGCCTGCGAGGTGGCCTGCAAGGAGTGGAACGACGTCCCCGAGAACGCCTTTGCGATGCTCGGCACGTCGTACGACAACAGTCATTCGCTCAACGCCAACCAGTGGCGGCACGTCGCCTTCATCGAGCGCCCTGCGGAATCCAAGCCCGCGGTCTCGCTGGGAATGCCGACCGTCGGGGCGACCCCGACGGAGCTCCCGGAGGAGGAGAAGCCGGACTTCCGCTGGTTGATGTCCTCGGACGTGTGCAAGCACTGCACCCACGCGGCGTGCCTCGACGTGTGCCCGACCGGCTCGCTGTTCCGCAGCGAGTTCGGCACGGTGGTCGTGCAGGACGACATCTGCAACGGTTGCGGATACTGCGTGGCCGCCTGCCCGTACGGTGTCATCGACCGCCGCAAGGGCCCGGAGGGCGACCCGAAGGTCGGTATCGCCCAGAAGTGCACCCTCTGCTACGACCGGCTCACCGACGGCCAGACACCGTCCTGCGCGCAGGCGTGCCCCACGGAGTCGATCCAGTACGGCGACGTAGAAGAGTTGCGCGCCCGCGCCGAGGAAAGACTGGCAACCCTGCACGAGCGCGGTGTGAGCGAGGCGCGGCTCTACGGCAACGATCCCGAGGACGGGGTCGGCGGGACCGGCGCCTTCTTCCTGCTCCTCGACGAACCGGAGGTCTACGGCCTTCCGCCGGATCCGGTGGTGACGACCAAGGACCTGCCGGAGATGTGGACGCGCGCCGCCGTCGCGGCCGTCGCGATGCTGGCGGGCGCCGCCGCGTCGTTCCTGAGGAGGCGCGGATGACCCAGGTGCAGCACGGCGGCAGCCCGGGCAACCCCCGCCGGTCCGGTGGCGGTCGCGGCGGCGACCCGGTGATGGTGCCGGAGGCCGACTTCGAGTCCTATTACGGGCGCCAGATCGTGAAACCGGCTCCGTGGGAACACGACATCGCGATCTACCTGTTCACCGGGGGCGTGGCCGCGGGCAGTTCGCTGCTCGCCGCGGGCGCCGATCTCACGGGGCGGCCCGCCCTGCGCCGGGTGGCCCGATTCGGTTCGCTCACAGCGCTGCTCGTCAGTGTCGGTGCTCTGGTCCACGATCTCGGCAAACCCAGTCGCTTCCTCAACATGCTGCGGGTCGCGAAACCGACCTCACCGATGTCGGTCGGGACGTGGATCCTGTCCTTGCACGGTCCGTTCGCGGGTCTCGCATCGGTCGCCGAGATCGCCGAGATGCTCCCCGCCCGGTGGAAGCGCGGGCCGGTACGCCTGCTGCTCGCCCTCGGCCGGCCCGCCGGGATCGTCGGCGCGCTGACAGCACCACCGGTCGCCGCGTACACCGGAGTCCTGTTGTCCGACACCGCAACTCCGGCCTGGCACTCCGCCTACAAGGAGATCCCCTTCGTGTTCTGCGGGTCGGCCGCTGCCGCGTCGGGCGGTCTCGGACTGCTGGGTACGCCGGTCGCCGAGGCGGGGCCGGCGCGCGCCTTCGCGGTCGGCGGTGCGCTCGTCGAACTCGCGACCGAGCAGCAGATGGAGAAGTCGATGGGCCTGTCGGCCGAGACGCTCCACCACGGCCGTCCCGGGCGACTGATGAAGGCCAGCAAGGCGTTGACGGTGGCCGGTGCGCTCGGCGCACTCGTCGGTCGCCGCAATCGGGTGGTGTCGGCGGTGTCCGGCGCCGCACTCATGGTCGGTTCGCTGTGCACGCGACTCGGCGTCTACGAAGCCGGCATCGCGTCGGCGAAGGATCCCAAGTACACCGTCGTTCCCCAGCGTGAACGAGTCGATCGCGGGGAACCCGTTCGTTACCGCAGCTGAGATCCGGCTCGCGGGCAGGACGAAGGAGAACGCATGGACTCCGGCAAGCCTACGCGCGAACCACACGGCGACGCCGCGACGGCTCAGCCTCCGGGCAGCTTCCGCTGGCTCCTCGTGGCCGGGGGTCTGTTGCTGCAGTTCTCGATCGGCGCGGTCTACGCGTGGTCGGTCTTCGGCGGAGCCCTCGAGAGCGCCGACTCCTGGCAACTGAGCACGGTCCGGGCCTCACTGCCGTTCACCGTGACCATCGGCATGATCTTCATCGGCACCTATCTCGGTGGCCGACTGCAGGATCTGAAAGGTCCCCGAGTCGTCGCGTTGATCGGCGGCATCATCTATGCGCTCGGCATCCTGCTCGCCTCGTTCACCGACGGAGCCGAGGACTACTGGCTGCTCATCCTCGGGTACGGCATCATCAGCGGTTTCGGGCTGGGCTTCGCGTACATCGTCCCGATCGCCATGCTGCAGAAGTGGTTCCCCGACAAGACCGGTCTCATCACCGGACTCGCTGTGGGCGGTTTCGGGTTCGGCGCGGTGCTCACCTCGCCGGTCGCGCAGTGGCTCATCGACCGGAATCCGGACGATCCCACGAGTGCGTTCCTGCCGTTGGGTATCGCCTACCTCGTGATGTCGCTGGCCGGTGCGGCCCTCTTCCGCAATCCGCCCGAGGGGTACACCGTGCCGGGCTTCGAACCCACCGGCAGCGACGGCAGCGGGAGCGACCGCGGCAAGGAGTACACCCAGGGCGAGGCCTTGCGCACGCCCCAGTGGTACCTCCTGACCGCCATCCTCACCCTGTGCGTGACCGCCGGCATCTCCCTGATCTCGCAGGCGAAGCCGAGCGCATCCGACATCGCCGGTTTCAGCGCCTCCGGCGCGGCGGCGCTCGTGGGTGCGCTCGCGATCTTCAACGGCGCAGGCCGGATCGTCTGGGCGGCGATCTCCGACCGTATCGGCCGGATGAAGACCTTCACCGCACTGCTCGTGCTGCAGGGCGTGTGCCTGATCGTGCTGCCGCACGCCAGTGGCGTGGTGCTGTTCTCGATCCTGGCCGCGATCATCTACCTCTGCTACGGCGGCGCTTTCGGCACCATGCCCGCCACCGCAGGCGACTTCTTCGGCGTGCGCAACGCCGGAGCCATCTACGGCCTGATGCTCATCGGATGGAGCATCGGCGGCATCATCGGGCCGATCATCGCGTCGACCCTGCTCGGCGAGGACAAGGCGTACACCCTCGCCTACACCACCATCGGCATCATCGCGCTGGTGTCCGTCGCGCTCACGGTGATCACGAAGGTGCCCGCGGCACGCCGGGAATCGGTCCCGGCCCGGTCCTGAGCCGGAGCGTCGTCCCGCACGGTCACGCTCCGGGCGCCCCGTGGGCATGCAACCACGAGACGACCTGCGTGCGGGAGTGCACGCCGAGCGTGTCGAGGATCCGTTCCAGGGCACCGTTCGCCGCGTCGACTGCAGAGCCGAGGCGCCCGAGATGGAAATGGGCGAGCCCCGAGAGCCACAGCGCAGAGGCCTTGTTCCACCGCTCGCCGTGCTGGCCCGCCATCTCGACGACACGAGCACACGCCTTCAGGGCGTCGTCGCGTCGTCCGTCGTAGGTCTGCGCCATCGCCAGCTGGAACAGGCAGGTCAGCTGGGCGGCGTGGTGGCCGTGCGCACGATGCACCCGGGCCGCACGGAGGTAGAGGCCGATCGCCTCGGCCGTCGCCCCGCAGAACAGTGCGTGCAGAGCGCTCCAGTGCGCGACGAGGTGGCCGGGTCCGTCACCCCGCACCACCTCGAGCGTCCCCGCGCGGTAGGAACTCGATCCGCCCTTCCGATCCGCTACTCCGCGGGAGGGGCCGAGCGACGATCCGACGTCGCCGGCCCTTCTCCGCGTTCCTCGTCGTCGCGCGCGGCGCGGGCGGCCTCGCGCATCTCGATCGCGTCGGTGATCAACTCACCGATCTCGCGGGTGACGTCGCGGACCGCTCCGGTGATGATCCCCGCGATCGCGCCGACGTGGGTGGCCGCCGACTCGGTGACCTCCTGGATCGTGTCCTTGTTACGCTCGAATCTTCCCACCATGTTCGACCCCCTCGATCGTGTCGTCCGCGAGGGTACCCGCATCGTCGAGCGGGCGATCGGTGGAGCGGTGACGTTCGATGATCACCCGCGACTCGGGTTCGGGCGCGAACCAGCCGGGAGGGAGAGCAAGCGTGAAGATCTTCTTCCACACCGACGTCACCTGGGCGGTGAAGCCACCGGTGTTGTACGGAAGTCCGTGCTTCTCGCACAGTTCCCTGACCTTCGGCGCGAGCTCCGGATAGCGGTGCGCCGGCAGGTCGGGGAACAGGTGGTGCTCGATCTGGTGCGACAGGTTGCCCGACATGATGTGGAACAACGGCGACCCGGTGATGTTCGCGCTGCCCAGCATCTGCCGGACGTACCACTCACCACGGGTCTCCTCGGCGGTCTCCTCCTCCGTGAAGGACTGCACGCCGGACGGGAAGTGGCCGCAGAAGATGATCGAGTACGCCCACACGTTGCGCACCAGATTGGCGGTCGCGTTGCCGAGCAGCGTCGGGAAGAACATCGGTCCGCTCAGCAGCGGGAAGGCGATGTAGTCCTTGATCACCTGACGGCGCGCCTTGCGCCACCAGCCTTTCGCGATCGGGATCACGTCGCGCCACGAGCGTTTCCCGGCGAAGATCCGGTCGACCTCCGCGTCGTGCATCATCACGCCCCACTCGAACAGCAGCATGAGGGCGGTCGCGTAGACCGGGTTGCCGAGATAGTAGGGATGCCACTTCTGGGCCGGGTCCATGCGCAGGATCCCGTATCCTATGTCGCGGTCCTGGCCGAGGATGTTGGTGTAGGTGTGGTGCACGTAGTTGTGCGAGTGCCGCCACTGGTCCGACGGGCACACCGTGTCCCATTCGAAGACACGGGAATTCAGCGACGGCTCGCGCATCCAGTCGTATTGACCGTGCATGACGTTGTGCCCGATCTCCATGTTGTCGAGGATCTTCGACACGCTCAGCGCCGCGACACCGGCGACCCATGCGGGCGGGAGGAATCCGACGAAGAGCAGACCGCGACCGGCGATCTCGAATCCGCGCTGCGCCCTGATGATCCGGTAGAGATACTCACGGTCCTCGTCACCGAGGGATGCGAGCGTCTGCTCCCGCAGTGCGTCGAGTTCGCGGCCGATCTCCTCGACACTGTCGTGGTCGAGGACGAGCGGTTCGTTCTCGACCGAAGAGCTGCGGTCGGACAGGAAGGGCAGGAAGGGAACGGTGGGTAGGGACAATCCGAACATGATGTCCTCCAATGATTTCGGTGGTGTCGCCGGACGGCCGGTTCAGAGTTCGACGGCGACGTCGCCGACCGGGGCGCTGACACAGATCTGGATGCGGCGGCCCGGTTCCGAATCGACGTCGCCGGTACGCACGTCGCGCGTGCACCCCGACAGCCGGACGGCGGTGCAGCTGTGGCAGATGCCCATGCGGCATCCGTGTTCGGGCGTGAGACCGGCCGCTTCGGCCTGTTCGAGCAGCGTCGACCCGGTGTTCTGGGCAACCACGCCGGATTCGGCGAAGGAGATCTCGCCGCCGGCATCGTCCGTCGACACGACCGGTGGTGCGAGGACGAATTCCTCGGTGTTCACCATCGTCTCGGCTCCCTGTTCGGCGTAGACCGCGCGGATGCCCGCGACCATCTCTGCCGGACCACACACGAAGGTGGGCGTGTCGGCGTACCAGGGTGCGACGGCCGCGAGGTGGCTGCGGTCGAACCGACCCTGCAGCAGCCCGTCGTCGGAGCGGGTGTGCGCGTGGACGATCTCGATGTTGGGTCGGTCGGCAAGAGCGTCGAGTTCGGCGCGGCGCGGAACATGCCCGGGGGTGCGGGTGTAGTAGAGCAGCACCGCGCACCCGTCGTACCCCTCGGCGACGAGACCGGACAGCATCGACAGCACGGGAGTCAGCCCGGAGCCCGCGGCGACGAACAGCAGACGTCGGGGGCGTGGGCTCGGCAGCACGAACTCGCCTGTGGGAGAACCGAGTTCGATGACGTCTCCGACCTGCGCTCGGTCGTGGAGGTGGCGTGAGACGGTACCCTCGGGATGCCTGCCGATGGTGAACCGCAGGTCGGGCCGGCGCTTCGACTCCGCTTCGACGAGCGTCGGCGAGTAGCAGCGCGTATGCCGCACACCGTCGACACGCACCGACACGGTCACGTACTGCCCGGGTAGGGGTCGGCACGGCTGCGCGGGGCGCACCGTGATCGTGAGCGAGTCGGTGGCGCTTCGGTCCACATCTGTAATCCGGGCATAGTTCGCCGACGTGACGAGAAGCGGGTCGGCGAGTTCCAGGTAGCGGTCCGGGTGATGCGGGTAGGACAGCACTCCGAGTGCCTCTACCAGCAATTTTCGCAACGAACCCGAGCGCCGGACGGGCGTCGGACGGGCGCGCACGATCATATCTGTCGGCCTTTCGGTAGACCTCTGCGTGCTCAGTGAACGAATGTGCACTGAAATCAGTGTGACAGCCGGACACACCCGCCTGTCAACCCCGATGTGACTGCTGACACAGATGTACGGACACCGCTGGGAACGTCATGCCTAGACTCAGGGGGTGTCCACCGCTTCCGCACCTCCGCCGACCACACGCGCCGAACGCAAGGAACGCACACGTCAGGCGCTTCTCGACGCCGCCCTCGACCTGTCCGCCGACCGGGGACTCGGCGGGCTGAGTCTGAGGGAGGTGGCCCGTCACGCGGGTATCGTGCCCACCGCGTTCTACCGGCACTTCTCGTCCATGGACGAACTCGGCGTCACCCTTGCGGCGGACACGATGCGGGTACTTCGGCGCCTGCTGCGCGACGCGCGTCGCACGCCCGGTCCGGCAGGTGCGCGGCAATCGCTCGACGTGCTGGTCCAACAGGTACGGGCACACAAGGCGGCTTTCCGGTTCCTGGCACGCGAACGCCACGGCGGCGTTCCCGAGGTCGCCGCCGCGATCTCCGTCGAACTGCGCCTGCTGACCAGCGAGCTCGCCGCCGACCTGGGCCGCTCCCCGGGCCTCGAGGACTGGGAGTTCGACGATCTCGAGATGGCCGCCGATCTGCTGGTCACCGCGATGCTCGATTTCGTCCTCGACCTGCTCGCCGTCGAACGTCCCGGCAGTGCGCAGGAATCGGAGGTGGTCACGCGCGCGGAGAAACAGATGCGTCTGATCCTGCTGGGCGCGGCGGCGTGGCGGCCGCGACGGACGTCGAACGACCGGTGACGGGTCGGCGCGACGCCGGTTCGTCGAGGTGGCCAGGAAATCCTGTCGCAGACACCCCTCTTCCGTAACGTGGTTCCCATGGCATCGACCGAACCCGCCACCTACGACGACCTGACCTTCGACGTGCGCGTGGCGGGTCCGAGGGACGGCCCACCCGTCGTGCTCCTGCACGGCTTCCCCGAGACATCACGCAGCTGGACGCCGGTGGCGCGCCTGCTCGTCGAGCGCGGTTTCCGCGTGATCGCCCCCGACCAGCGCGGGTACTCCCCCGGTGCCCGGCCGAACGGCGTCGAGCACTACGCGGTGCCGGCGCTCGCCGGTGATGTCCTCGGCCTGCTCGACGAGTTCGGGCTCGATCGCGTCCACCTCGTCGGACACGACTGGGGTGCCGCTGTGGCGTGGTACTTCGCCGCCCACAATCCCGACCGCGTCTCGGCGTTGACCGCGGTCTCGGTCCCCCACCTCGCCGCCTACGGCTGGGCGTTGCGGGAGGACGCCGACCAGCGCGAACGCTCCTCCTACATCGGTCTCTTCCGCGAGGAGGGCAAGGCGGAGACCCTGCTCCTCGCCGACGACGCGCGGCGCCTGCGGGCGATGTTCACCTCCGCAGTCGACCACGACTCGGTCGACCACTACGTCTCCGCCCTGTCCGCGCCGGGCGCTCTCACCGCCGCCCTGAACTGGTATCGCGCCATGACGCGGGATCTCGATTCGACTCCCCCGGTCCGCGTCCCGACGACCTACATCTGGAGCACCGCCGACATCGCGATCGGCCGCGCCGGCGCCGAACGCTGCGGCGAATTCGTCGACGCCGAGTACGACTTCGTGGTCCTGCCCGACGTCTCGCACTGGATTCCGGAGGAAGCGCCGGCCGAGATCGCGAACGCAATCTCGCGGCGACGGAACGGCTGAGAGTCCACCGACCGTGGCTTCCGGCCGCTGCAGCTTCGGTCAGCCCACCACCGGGGCGAGCAGCACCTCGAGTTCGGCGACGACCGCATCGAGCGGAGCCGGACTGCGTTGCGCCGGGGCCGCGACCAGCGCGCCCTCCAGGGCGGCGATGACCAGGCTCGCCAACGACCGGCACGCTCTGCACCGACGCCGTCGGCCGTCAGCGACCGCTCGATCCGGGTGGTTGCCCGGTCCGTCGTCTCTTCGACGAGTTGCGCCTTACCGCCGGGAAAGTGGTGGTAGATCGAGCCGCGCGGCGCCCCGCTGTTCTCGAGCACGTCCCGGAACGACGTGGCCGCGACACCTCGTTCGCTCATCAGCGCGATCGCGCCGGCGATCATCGCCGCGCGCGGTCCGTCCCGCCGCTCTGCAGCGATCACCCGTTCCTGCGGCAGTGGTGGTGGTCCCCCATACTCTGTGTATGTTGTCGTACGGATCCGATCCTGCGCGACACCATCTTCCGAGGAGACCCTGCCATGACCGACGTCTCGGTGACCACTCACGTCTTCGACGCTGCCGTCGACCTGTTCGAGGTCCGGGACGATCGCACCGAAGGGCACACGCACCCCGCCTACGCGAACATGGTCGGCCCGTTCGGCGGTATCACCGCCGCGACTCTCCTCCGCGCGGTCGAACGACACCCGGACGTCCTCGGCATGCCGCTGTCCCTGACGATCAACTACGCCGGCCCCATCGCCGACGGACCGTTCGACATCGCGGTGCGCCCGGTGCGCACGAACCGGACCACCCAGCACTGGTCGATCGAACTGTCGCAGGGCGGCGAGGTCGCCACCACCGCAACGGCCGTCTTCGGTCTCCGTCGCCCCACCTGGTCGTCGACCGAACTGCAGGCGCCGGCCGCCCCGGCACCCGACTCGCTCGAGCCGACACCGCTGCCCGACTTCATCGCGTGGGCACGCAACTACGAGATGCGGTACACCGCAGGAGTCGTTCCCGAGGAGGGCAGCGCGGAGGTCGCCGACTCTACGTCGACGCTGTGGGTCCGCGACGTCCCGTCGCGCCCGCTCGACTTCGCCTCGCTCACCGCGATGTGCGACATCTTCTACCCCCGGGCATTCCTGCGTCTGGGTCGGGTGCTGCCGGCCGGCACGGTCTCGATGACCGTCTACTTCCACGCGGACCCGGAGACCGTTGCCGCGCAATCCGACAGCCCCGTGCTCGCGACCGCACGTGCGAATCGGTTCGAACAGGGCTTCTTCGACCAGAGCGCACAACTGTGGGGTCGCGACGGCGTTCTGCTCGCGACCTCGCACCAGATCGTCTACTTCAAGGCATGAGCGGGACGCTCGGTATTCGATCGACCCGACCGGTCGGCGTTCGGCGCCCGTTCCGGTCACCGGCACACCTGTAGCCTCGGAAACATCCACCCACCGGATTGCGAGGTCCACTGTGACGATGCCGAGACTTCTCCGACGGTCGGGGGTCATCGCCTGCGCCGCAATCGCGTTCACGACCGTGGGCACGGTCGCCTGCGCCGACACGCAGGACATGCCCCCGGCTGCGGACTACGCGTCGTACGTCGCCCTGGGAGACTCGTTCACCTCCGGGCCCGGCATCCCGCCGCAGACCGACGGCGATCCGTGCGGGCGGTCGGCGAGCAACTACCCCACCCTCGTCGCGACCGATCTCGGTATCGAGGACTTCGTCGACGCGTCGTGCGGCGCCGCCACCTCACTCGACTTCGCGATGCCGCAGACCACCTTCCGCGGCGCGACGGTGCCACCGCAGTACGACGCGCTGCGCCCCGACACCGAACTCGTCACTGTGGGTATCGGCGGCAACGACATCGGTCTCGTCCAGCTGGCGCTGGGATGCGTCAATCTCTCGGCGCCACCCGATGGCGCGTCGTGCGCGATCACGAACACCCCGGACGGCACCGACCGTGTCGACGCCGCCATCGACGCCTTCGCGCCCGTCTACACCACGGTGATCGACGAGATCCGCCGGCGTTCCCCGGAGGCACGCATCGTGCTCGTCGGCTATCCCACCGGAATCCGCGACGGCGGGTGCTTCCCCGAGCAGCGGATCTGGCCCGACGACGCGACCTACCTGCAGGAGAAGATCGACCGGTTGAACACCGTCATGCGCGAGCAGGCCGAGGCCGCCGACGTGGACTACGTCGATCTGCGCGATTCGAGCCGCGACCACGACGTGTGCGCCGATCCGGAGACCCGGTGGATGGCCGGCCTGCAGCCGGCCGCCGGATCGATCCCGCTGCATCCGAACGCGGCCGGGCACCGCAACGCCGCCGACCAAGTGCTCGCCACGATCACCGACTGAGCCGGTTCACGCCTGCTCCGGCGTCTCGGGAGCCCGCACGGCGAGCAACGACACCAGGCCCGCGCCGAGCACGATCAGCAACCCCACGATCCCCGCTCGGTCGGTGCCGAACCACCACACGAAGAACCCGAACAGCGTCGGTGCCAGAAACGACACCGCACGTCCCGTCGTCGCGTAGAGACCGAACATCTGCCCCTCCCGTCCCGGCGGGGTCAGGCGCGCCAGGAAGGTCCGCGCCGACGACTGGGCCGGACCGACGAACAGACACAGCACCAGACCGAAGATCCAGAACATCGTCGGACCCGACACCACGAGCAGGACGATGCTGGTCGCGATCATCGCGACCAGCGAGCCCACGATGACCGCCTTGGGCCCGACCCGGTCGTCGACGCGTCCGGCCACCAGTGCGCCCACCGCGGAGACGACGTTCGCGGCGACACCGAAGATCAGCACGTCGCCCGCTCCGATCCCGTAGACCGTGACGGCGAGGACCGCCCCGAAGGTGAAGACGCCGGCGAGACCGTCCCGGAACAACGCCGACGCCCCGAGGTACCAGATGGTGCGACGATCCGCCCGCCACAACTCCGTCAGGTCGCGCCACAGCACGCGGTAGGACTCGACGAAACCGGCGCGGCGGGCGACGTCGCCACGCGCGACCGGCTTCTCCGGGACGGCGAGCAGCACGGGCACAGCGAACACCGCGAACCATACGGCCGCGAACAGCGCGACGAGCCGGATGTTGGTGCCGCCCTCGGTGGGCACACCGAGGAAACCGCGGGTGTCGCCGTCGCCGGCGATGAACCCGGTGTAGCACAACAGCAGGAGCACGATGCCACCGAAATAGCCCATCGCCCAACCGAAGCCCGACACCCGTCCGATGTCGTCCGGCGTCGACACCTGGCGCAGCATCGAGTTGTACGGGACCTGCGCGAGCTCGGCCATCACGGATGCCACGCCGAGCAGGACCAGCCCGAGCCACAGATAGTGGTAGTCGTCACGCACGAAGTACATCGCCGCCATCGCCGCGACGGTGACCCCGGTGAGGATGCCCAGCGACCATTTCCGTCGCCCGACTGCGTCGTACCGCTGGCCCGACACCGGCGCGGTCACGGCGATGACGAACCCGGCGATGCCGAGCGACCATCCGAGCCAGGTGCTCGCCGAGATCCCACCCGGCAGGTCGTCGCCGACCGCGTCGGTGAGATAGACGGAGAATACGAACGTCAGGATCACGGCGTTGAACGCCGCGGAACCCCAGTCCCACAGACCCCACGAGACGACCTGACGACGTGTCGTGGCCTCCCCGGCCCCGCTCGCCGTGTCCGTGAACGCATTCATGCCCCGGAGCCTAGGCTTCCGGAGCTGCGGTGGCATGGAACGACTCCGTCGCGCGGCACCGAACGACTCGGCCCCATGGCCGGGGCGGGCCCGGTCGCCGCTCCCGAGCCTGCCGCTACGCTGACCCACTGTGACTCTGCCGAATCCCCATCCCGATGCCCGTGCCGTCGTCACCGGAGCGTCCTCCGGCATCGGCGAGGCCCTCGCAACCGAACTCGCCACCCGCGGCCATTCGCTGATCCTGGTCGCCCGTCGCGGAGAGGTGATGGAGGTCCTCGCCGAGACCCTGCGCGCGAAGCACGGCGTGACCGTCGAGGTGCGCGCCTGCGATCTGTCGGACCGCGACGCACGGACACCACTCGCCGACGAACTCGGACGTAGGCGCATCAGCATCCTGTGCAACAACGCCGGTATCGCCACCTTCGGCGCGGTCGCCGAGCTCGACGCGGCCTACGAGCGGGCACAGGTCGAGCTCAACGCCGTCGCCGTCCACGACCTCACCCTCGCGGTGCTGCCGCAGATGGTCGAGCGGAACTCCGGCGCGATCCTCATGGTGGGTTCGGCCGCAGGCAACATGCCGATCCCGAACAACGCCACCTACGCCGCGACGAAGGCGTTCGTCAACACCTTCTCCGAGTCCCTGCGCGGTGAGCTCAAGGGCACCGGCGTGCATGTCACGCTGCTCGCCCCCGGCCCGGTGCGCACCGAGGAACCCGACCCGGCCGAGGCGTCGATCGTCGACAAGCTGGTCCCGGACTTCCTGTGGATCTCGAGCGAACACACCGCGAAGGTGTCGCTCGACGCGCTCGCCGCGAACCGGATGCGCATCGTGCCCGGTGTGATCAGCAAGGCCATGTCGGCTGCCGGTCAGTTCTCGCCGCGGTCCATCTCGGCCCCGATCGCCGGCGCGTTCTACAAGAAGCTCGGCGGCAGCTGACGGGCCACCGCCCAACGAATCGTTCCTTCACCGCCTTCGGCGGCGTCCTGTGCCGAATAGGCTCCGGCCGATCTCGCGGCCGGCTGCGGACGCCGCCGAGCGGATGAAGCTGCGCACGGCTGCGCTGCCGAGCACCTGCTCCACGACCGACGCCCCGGCATCGTCCGGCGCCTGCGACGGCATGTCCGGGATCGGTTCGATGTCGGTGGCCCCGACCACCGATGCGGTGAGCTTCTCGTAGGCCGATTCCCGGTCGATGGTGCGGCCGTACTTCCCGTAGAGCGGGTTCGCTTGCGCCGACGCACGCATCGCGCTCTCCCCCACTGTGCCCATCAGCGAGCGCGGCGGTCGCAGACGCGTCCAGGCGACGGGCGTGGGCGTGCCCAGTTCGGACAGGACCGTCACGATCGCCTCCCCGGTCGCCAGACCGGTCAGAGCGTCGGCGAGATCGTAGGCGTCGGTCTTCGGGAAGGTACGCACCACCTTCGCGAGCGCGGCCTCGTCCTCGGGGGTGAAGGCGCGCAACGCGTGCTGGATCCGCGCTCCCAGTTGTGAGAGCACGCTCCGGGAGATATCGGTGGGCGACTGCGTACAGAAGACCACACCGACGCCCTTGGACCGGATGAGCTTCACGGTCTGTTCGATCTGCTGCAGGAACGCCTTCGACGCATCGGTGAAGAGCAGATGCGCCTCGTCGAAGAAGAACACGAGCCGCGGTGTGTCGACGTCGCCGACTTCCGGTAGCGACTGGAACAGGTCGGCGAGCAACCACATCAGGAATGTCGAGAACAGCGCGGGTCGAGTGGCCTCGTCGCCGAACTCGAACAGATTGATCGTGCCCTGACCGTCGATCACCCGCAGCAGGTCCTCGACCTCCAGTTCGGGTTCGCCGAAGAATCCGTCCCCACCCGCGTTCTCGAGGTTGACGACCGCGCGGAGGATGACGCCGGCGGTCGCGGGCGACACGGCACCGAGATCGTCGAGTGCACCGCGCCCTTCGTCGCTCGTCAGGTGGCGGATCACCTGCCGCAGGTCGGCGAGATCGAGCAGCGGCAGGCCGTTGCGGTCGGCCCAGTGGAAGACCAACCCGAGAGTCGACTCCTGAATGGCGTTGAGCCCCAGCACCTTCGAGAGCAGGATCGGCCCGAACGAGGTGACGGTGGCGCGGACGGGGATACCGACCCCGTCGGTACCGAGCGAGTAGAAGGCCACAGGGTGCCCCGTGGGCGTCCAGTCCTCGTCGCCGGTGTCGCCCGCGCGGTTGAGCACCGCATCGTCGGGCTCGCCGGCGGCCGACAGGCCCGACAGATCGGACTTCACGTCGGCCATCACCACCGGCACCCCCGCCGCCGACAGTTGTTCGGCCATGACCTGCAGCGTCTTGGTCTTGCCCGTGCCGGTCGCACCGGCGACCAGCGCGTGACGATTCAGAGTGGCGAGCGGGATGCGCACCGGCGCGTCGGGATCGGCGACGCCGTCGAGCACGACGGTGCCCAGTTCCAGCGCCTCGCCGATCACCTCGTACCCGGCCGCGATGGTCGCGGCGGTGATCTCCGGCTTGTCGGTCATGCTCGCCCCCTCCGGCCTCGACCTCGCCCACTGCGACGGTACCGGGCCGTCGAACCCACGGAAGAACCATTCTTATCGGATGCCGGAATTGTCGCATTACAGTGATTCCGATCACAACCGCAGCGGCACGGTTTCCCAGCTAGTACACCGCGTTGACCTGCACTTTCTCTACGAGAATCCGTTCCGTCGACGACGTGAGGATCGTTCGCAAAAACAACGACGTGTGCTAGCAACGAACTACGCGACATATTCCACGAACACAGGAGAAACACATTGACGCCCAAGATCGCCATTCTCGGAGCAGGTCCCAGTGGACTCGCACAGCTGCGCGCTTTCGAAGCAGCCCGAAAGGCCGGTCTGGAGCAGATCCCCGACATCGTCTGCTACGAGAAGCAGCCCGACTGGGGAGGAATGTGGAACTACACCTGGCGCACGGGACTCGACGAGCACGGTGAGCCCGTCCACGGGAGCATGTACCGCTACCTGTGGTCCAACGGCCCGAAGGAATGCCTCGAGTTCGCCGACTACTCCTTCGAGGAGCACTTCGGACGCCCCATCCCGTCGTACCCGCCGCGCGCCGTCCTGCTCGACTACATCATGGGTCGCGTCGAGAAGAGCGACGTGCGCAAGTACATCCGGTTCAACACTGCGGTGCGGTGGGTCGAGTGGTCCGACGAGACGCAGAAATTCACCGTGACGGTGATGAACCACGACCGGGGCGCGCTGGAGTCCGACGAGTTCGACCACGTCGTCGTCGCCACCGGACACTTCTCCACCCCGCAGGTCCCCCACTTCGACGGTCTCGACCGGTTCCCGGGACGTGTGCTGCACGCCCACGACTTCCGCGACGCCCGCGAGTTCACCGGCAAACGACTGCTGCTCGTCGGCAGCAGCTACTCGGCCGAGGACATCGGAACGCAATGCATCAAGTACGGCGCCGAACAGGTCACCTTCAGCTACCGCAGCGCACCGATGGGTCACCACTGGCCCGAGCAGTTCTCCGAGGTGCCGTTGCTCACCCATGTCGACGGCAAGGTCGCCCACTTCCGTGACGGCAGCACCCGCGTGGTCGACGCCATCGTGCTGTGCACGGGGTACAAACACCACTACCCGTTCCTGCCCGACGAACTCGCACTGCGCACCGACAACCGGCTCTACCCGCGCGACATCTACAAGGGCATCTTCTTCCAGCGCAACCCGAAGCTGATGTACCTCGGCGCACAGGACCAGTACTTCACGTTCAACATGTTCGACGCCCAAGCCTGGTACGCACGCGACTTCATGCTCGGCCGCGTCGACCTGCCCGACCTCGACACCCGCGAGCACGACATCGACCACTGGCGGGCACGCGAGGAGAAGCTGTCGTCGCCGGTGGAGGAAATCGACTTCCAGGCCGCGTACATCCGCGATCTCGTCGACCGCACCGACTACCCCGAGTTCCACGTCGAACGCCAGGGGGAGGTGTTCAAGCAGTGGAAACAGGACAAGAAGCGCGACATCATGGGCTACCGCAACAACAGCTACCCCTCGACGCTCACCGGCACCGTCGCTCCGCCGCTGCCGGCACCGTGGATGGAGATCCTCGACGACTCCCCCGAGTCCTTCCTTCGGCACGACTTCACCGCCCCGGAAGTGAGCACAGTGGGCCGGACCCTCGACCGGCAGTACACCCCGGCGGCACGTCGTTCCACCCGTCCGGCGGCGCCGCGCACGGCCTCCGTGAAGGCGTGAGGGTGCCCGTTTCCTACCGGACCGTCGACGCCGCGCCTCATGGGTGCGGCGTCGGTGGATAGTCTGTCTGTCGTGCAGGACAAACTGGTATGGATCGACTGTGAGATGACGGGGCTGCGTCTCGGCAGCGACAAACTGATCGAGATCGCGGCTCTGGTCACCGACAGTGATCTCAACGTGCTCGGCGAGGGCGTGGACATCGTGATCCACGCCGATGACGACGCCCTCGCCGACATGCCGGAAGTCGTGCAGCAGATGCACGAGCGGTCCGGCCTCACCGAAGAGGTGCGCCGCTCGACGGTCAGCCTCGCCGAAGCGGAGAAGCAGGTCCTCGCGTACATCCGGGAGCACGTCACCGAGGCGGGCACGGCGCCGCTGGCCGGCAACTCCATCGCGACCGACCGCGCGTTCATCACCCGCGACATGCCCGAGCTCGACAACTACCTGCACTACCGCATGGTGGACGTCAGCTCGATCAAGGAGCTGTGCCGGCGCTGGTATCCGCGCATCTACTTCGGCCAGCCGGAGAAGGGCCTGTCGCACCGGGCACTAGCGGACATCAAGGAGTCGATCCGCGAACTGCGCTACTACCGGCGCACGGCCTTCGTGGCGCCTCCCGGCCCCACTCCGGCCGATCTTGCAGCCGTCGTAAAGGACCTGGGACCGGCCTGACCAGCCGATTCGTCTTTTTCGTCTTCGTCAGGCTAGTATCTGTACCGCAGGCGCAAGCCACCGAAAGGTTGCCGGCGAATGCAATGGTGAGTGTAGTTCAGTTGGTAGAGCACCAGGTTGTGATCCTGGCTGTCGCGGGTTCGAGTCCCGTCACTCACCCCGAAGGGAAACGCCCCCGACCAGTGGAAACACCGGTCGGGGGCGTTCTCGTATCCGGGCCATGCAACAGCCCATGCAATAGCGACCTATCCGAGCAGGCTCGCGAACCTCTCCGCAGCACTGCGCTGAGCCCCTGGCATCACGTGGGCGTAGACGTCCATCGTCACCGACACCGAGGCGTGCCCCAGGCGCTCCGAGACCACCTTCACCGGGACGCCGGCCGCCAGCAGCAGTGAGGCGTGAGTGTGCCGCAGCCCGTGCAGCCGCAGGGAGGGCAGCGCATCCGCCCCTAGCTTCGCCTGAGCCTTGCCGACACGATGCCCCCAGCTGTTGGATGTTAGGGACGTGCTTCGGATAGCAGGGTTCTGATGATCGGGTAGCGCGAGTATGAGCATCGGATAGCGGTGCCGGTCCTCGTGTGCTCGTGTCGGTTCTACGCGTGGCAACCAGGCTGCGCGTGGATCCGAACAGGAGGCACGGGTGACTGATTACCGATTGGTGATGTCGCTACTGCTGCAGGACAGGTCCTACCGGGACATCGAGGCGATCGCGGGTTGCTCGCATCGCACGGTCGCGAAGGCGAAGAAGGTCTGCCACGAGCACGGGTTGACCGCCACGAGCCAGGTCGAGGCGCTCAGCGTCGAGGAGATCGACGTCTTGTTCGCCGATGGGCGCAAGACGCCGTCGAAGGAGTTCGTCGCCTTCGACGTGGCGGCTGCCGTGAAGAAGCGCACGGGCAAGAAGAAGCTGCCGCTGCGGGTGCTGTGGGCCAACTACCTCGACACTGACGGCACGCCGGGGCAGCGGCACTACAGCTACCAGCGGTTCTGCCAGATCATCGGCGAGTACGTCGAGGTCAACGAGCTGACGATGCGGATCACGCACGTGCCCGGGCACACGATGCAGGTCGACTGGGCGGGCACGAAGATGGCCATCTTCGATCCCGTCACCGGCACCAAGACCACAGTGTCGGTGTTCGTGGCATCGCTGCCGTACTCGGGGATGGTCTTCGCCTGCGGCTGCCTGGACGAGAAGATGCCGAACTGGCTCGACGCGCACTTGCAGGCGTTCGAGTACTTCGGCGGCGCGGCGCAGGTGATCGTCCCGGACAACGCCTCGACGGCGTCGAACCAGATCGCCCGCGGTGACCGGGCCCGCGAGGTCAACCGTGAGTACCGTGACTTCCTCGAGTATCACCAGACCGCTGCCGTGCCCACTCGGCCGGTGCGCCCGACAGACAAGGGGCACGTCGAGGCTGGGGTGAAGGTGGTGACGAACTGGGTGATCGGACGGCTGGCCGATCGGCGGTTCGCTAGCCTGGATGATGCGAACGAGGCGATCGCCGCCGAGGTCGAGGCGATCAACGACCGGACCCCGTTCCGCGGCCAGAAGACCAGCCGCCGGGAGCTGTTCACCGAGCACGAGCAGTCGGAACTGTTCGACCTTCCCGAGGCCCGCTGGCAGCCAGTCATCTGGAAGAAGTCCAAGGTCAACAGGGATTACCACGTGGAGATCGCCACGGTGAAGTACTCGGTGCCCTACACCTTCGCTGGCCAGCACGTCGATGTGAAGATCACCGGCCCCACGCTCACTGTCATGGCTGGCGGGGAGGTCATCGCCTCCCACGCCGTCTCCGGTAGGCGGCACGCCTTCGTGACCGACCCTGACCATGTTCCCGCGCAGCATCTGCAGTCATCGGACCTGTGGTCGCGGGCGTATTTCGTGCGCCAGGCCCACAAGATCGGACCGCACACCGTGGCCGCGATCAGTGAGGTCCTGGATCGCCAGCGGATCGAGGCTCAGGGCTACCGCTCGTGCCAGAACATCCTCGCCCTGGCCCGCGGGGACAACAAGATGCTGCTCGAGCGGGCCTGCGGGCAGCTGGTCTCCGAGACCTCACGCCGGGCGATCAGCTACACCGCCGTCAAGCAGCAGCTGGCGGCCCTGAGGGCCCAGGCCGCCGCTCGACCCACCACCACGACCGCAGCGACGACGCCGGCGACCGCAACGCCTGTAGCGGTACCGCCGGATCGGCGAGATACCACCGGGGCGCATCTGGCCGGGCCGGAGCAGTTCAGCCTCGCCGTCCTCACCGGAGGCCCGAGCAGCGGCACCGCGGGGCGGGAGGAGCTGCAGTGACTGATCGTCATCTCACCGACGCCGACATGCCACTGTTCACCCAGTTGCGGATGACCGCGTTCGGCCAGACCGTCATCGACTTGGCCAACGATCCCGCCTGCGACGAGTGGACCTTCTCGGAGAAGATCTTCCACGCCCTGGACAAAGAGATCACGGCCAGGCAGGAACGCCGGACCCAGAAACTACTCAAGGCCTCCAGATCGCCAAACCCTGATGCTTGCGTAGAAGAGATCCGCTACCTGCCTGACCGCAACGTCAACCGCGAGCTAATCGCACGACTTTCCAGCTGTCAATGGATCGACGCCACCCGCAATCTCGTCGTGCTCGGCCAGTCCAGCGTGGGCAAGACCTACCTCGCCCAGGCGCTGCTCAATGCCGCGTGCCGAAAGTACTACACCGCGAGGTTCTTCCGGCTCGACGACCTGGCCAACCGGCTCGCCGTGCTGGAGCCGACCTCGCAGCGCAGGCTGGACTTCCTCACTGATCTGCACAACTGCGACCTGCTGGTTCTCGATGACTTCCTGACCACGCCGGTGGCTCCGCACACCGCGGCGGAGCTGCTCAACATCCTTGCCGCTCGGGAAGGGCGGGGCTCGACGCTGGTGACCTCGCAGTTCGATCCGCCAGATTGGTACAAGTCGCTCCAAGACGCGGTCATCGCCGAATCGATCCTCAACCGGATCGTCGCCGGCGCCGAGATCATCGCCCTCGACGGCCCGAACATGAGACGGCACCTCGCCACGGCAACGCCATAGCGGCCCAGCGGTCGGACGGGCAGATGCCGCTATCCGATGCCCGTCCGACCGCTACCCGATCATCAGAACCGCGCTTTCCGAAAGGCGTCCCAAACACTGTTGGACACCGAGCGGACGTTGCGAGGCTCTCCGGCGCCGTTGCCGAACACCAGGGCCTCTCCCCGCGCCAGCCCGAGAGACAGACTCCCCCGCGTAGCCCGGTGTGACCGCAGCACCTCGACCGTTCCGGCGTCGATCTCCACGACCCGGTTGCGTCCGGTCTTGGTCCCCTTCACGCTCCCCTTGCCCGTCTGCGATGAGTCCAGGGCGCGACGGATGTTCACCGACCCTTCCGTGAGGTCGACATCGACCCACCGCAGCGCCAGGGCCTCTCCCCTGCGCATCCCCGTGGACGCGAGCAGGTGCCACAGCGGGTGCAGCTCGTCGGCGTAGACGTCCCGATCCCAGGCCAGGAATGCACCGAGCTGCTCGGCTGTCCACGCCTCGAAGTCGCCGGCCTCTGCCTCCACGTGCTTGCGGGTGGGCGGTTCGGCTCGCTTGTCTCGTGCCCGATTGGTGAGCACGTGCCGATCCGACACCGCGGCGTCGAGGATCTGAGCGAGCGTCACGCCCACCTTCCGCACGGTGGACGCCGACAGTCCCCCGGCCTCGAGGTCCCGGTAGAACTTGGCGATACGTGCCGCCGTGATCGATCGGATGGGCAGGTCCCCGAGGTGGGGAACGATGTGCAGGTCGAGGTGGCGGGCGTACTGCTCCCGGGTGGTGTTCGCGATCCGCCGGCCGTCGAGCCATGTTCGGGCGTAGGGGCCGAGGGCGATTTTCGAGGAGTCCGACCGCAGCCCCGCCGCCGCCTCGTTCTTCGCCTTGGTCAGCGCGTCGTCCGCTTCCGCCGCGGTCTTGAATCCGCCCTTGCCCGTCTGCCGTAGTCCGTCGTCCGGGTGCTCGGGGTCGATCGGTACCCACAGCTGATACCGCCAGCGCGTGCCGGCCTTCGTGGCGTAGCTCGTGATCGAGCCTTTCCCCGCCCGTCGGCTACGCCTGGGCATCGTCCGGCCCCTCTCCCGGGCCGAAGAATCTCAACTCTTCCGAAACCCGCTGCTCGAGGTCCACGGTAAGCACGTCCCGCTGATGCCTGAGCCGCTGCAACGCCGGCTCGAGCGCTCGTGACGCCTCGAGCTGCGCATTCAAAGCTCCCTCCACCTCAGACACGACCGCGTTGAGATCTCTCACCATCCACTCGACGTCGTCGCGATCGAGGTCCCGGTGATGGTTCGCGCTACGAATCGAGTTGCTCAACAGCCCAAGAGGACTCACGTCGAGGACCTCAGCGAGACGCAGTAACTCACGGACCTTGAGGGATCTCTGTCCAGACTCGAGTCTGAGGATCGTCTGTTGGTGCCAATTCGTCGAGTCGGATTCCGAGAGCTTCGCCGCCAGGGTTGCCTGCGACCACCCGCGCATTGCCCGAGCGGTCTGGATCGACTCACCGACTGCGCGGTCGTACTCGTCTGAGGTTGCCATGCGCTGAAGGTATCAGAAATGTTGTCGTGCCCTCAACGATTCTACTTGCACCTCCATGACGACAGTGGTATCTCTAATGGTGTCAATGCCAACAACGGATTTGATACCGGAGGGGAAATGCCCACCACGAGAATGACTCTCGACGAGCTACAGAACTCAAGCTCCGTCGCGATCAGCAGGGTCGAGGCAGCGCGGGCACTCGACGTTGACGTTCGCACCATCTCGCGAGCGATCGACGACGGTTCGATTCCGTCTGTGCGCATTGGCCGGCGAGTCCTCATCCCACGACTGCCGTTCCTGGCGCTGTTCGGCGCCGCAAATGACTGAGGGCCCGGCGCACCACCGCCAGGCCCTCAAGAAGAAATCCACCCAAGGAGTTCCTGTGAACACTGTAACCGAATCCATCTACATGATCGCCGGGGTGTGCGCGTCCGCGCTCATCATCGGCCTTCTCCTCGGCACCCTCGTCGACGTCGCACTCGAGGTCGTCTCCGCAGTTCGTGCGCGCCGCAAGGACGCCGCCGAGGTCCGGTTCACGGCAGTCGACGCCGGCGAGATCGTCGACCCGGACGAACCGGACCCGTTCACCCTCGCCGACGAGCCGGGCACCGACCGACAGGCGGTGCAGCGATGAGCACGCTCGAGAACTTCGCCGAGCACGAGTTCGAGTTCGACACCGGCGTCGGCTACGTGAAGGTCTGGTCGGGCACGCGAGTGTCGTCGAGCGGACACCGGGAGCGCGTGGTCGGCGTCGGGGAGACGGACTTCGCCCTGATCGACGCCCCCATGCTCGCGACGGCCCTGCTCACGGTCTACCAGCAGCAGATCGACGCAGAGGGACTCGTCATCAAGGCGGTGCGCGATGCGTGAGTACACCCGCCGCAGCCAGTGTGCCGACGCCGGCAATGTGGCAGGTCGCAGGCGATTCCATCGCAGCTCGGTGTCTCGTCGGCTCGCTCGACGACCCGACATTCTCGGCTGCACCTGCACCGACCCGTGGTCGCATCACTGCATCGAGCACCCGAATGAGCACGACATCGACGCCGCTACGGCCGCCGCGGAATGGCTCGACGAGCAGGGCATGAACGCGATCGTGTCCGTCGACGTCGCTCGCCATATCTGGCGCAAGGGCGGGCGGCACCGAGACCTTGCGGTCCAGATCGCACCCCCGCAGAACTAGGAATCGAGGAACTACAGCATGACGACCGCTGACCGATCGAAGGTCTTGGACGACCTCGAGGCATGGTTCGGACGGTTCATCTCCGTGCCTGACGACAGAGACCTGTCGTTGCTCACCCTGTGGACCACCGCAACACACCTCGCCCTCGAGACGTACACGAGCCCACGGCTTTTGATCGACTCGATCATGCCCGGCAGTGGAAAGACCACGGTTCTCGATCACTTCCAGCGGTTGTGCTTCGCCCCAGTGCAGGCGGCGTCACTGTCGTCGCCTGCACTGCTGGTGAGGTTGCTGCAGAACGGCATCCGCACCATCTGTATCGACGAGGTCGATCGATCCCTCGCGCCGGACAAGCCCGGCGTCGGTGACCTGATCGGCATTCTCAACAGCGGCTATCGGCGAGGTGCGACCAGGCCCGTGCTCGTGCCGGCCAAGGGGGGCAATTGGGAAGTCAAGGAAATGCCCACCTTCGCCCCCGTCGCAATGGCCGGCAACTCTCCCCACCTGCCCGACGACACCCGCTCGCGCGCCATTCGGGTGCTGCTCATGCCGGACTTGAACGGCACTGTCGAAGACTCCGATTGGGAGTACATCGAAGGTGACGCACTCAAGCTCGGAAGGCGCATTGCCGACTTCGCCGACGAGGTGCGCGACCACGTGCCCACCATGCAGGTGGATCTGCCGAAGGGGTGCATCGGGCGGGCAAAAGAGAAGTGGCGGCCGCTCAAGCGGGTGGCCGTGGCAGCGGGTGGACACTGGCCCGAGATCGCCGACGAGCTGATCCTGAGGGACCTTGCCGAAGCGGATGCCGAACGGGACGCGGGATTGCAGTCGCTCCCACCCGGAATGGTGATGCTGAGAGACCTGTTCGACGTCTGGCCCGAGGGCAGGGACTTCGTTCCCACCAACGAGTTGGTGACGAGGCTGATCATGCACAACCCGGAGTACTGGGGCATCAAGAGTGCATACGGCAAGGAATTGACTGCTCACCGCATGGGCAAGCTCGTCTCCCAGGCGTCCAAGGTCACGTCCGTGCGCCCTGGCGGCCGCGGCCCTCGAGGCTACTCACGCGCCGTTCTTGCACCGATCTGGCGCCAGTTGGGCATAGGTCGCAACGAAAGCGGTGCAAGCGGCTAGATCGGTTGAACCGGTGCACCACTGCACCACTTTCGCCGATTTAACCGCTTGCACCGGATCAAAAGAGAGACCCACCACTTACAGGAGGAAACCATGACAGAACCGGTTGCGAACAAGACCCGCAAGCGCACCATCGAGAACTGGGAGACCGTCTCGGTGACCCCGTTGCCGATCGGCTGGGCGAACGCTTACGAGATGACCGGCGAGGACGAGGGCACCACGATGTACGTGCCGTGCCCCGCGCTGCTGCTCCAGGAGCTGCGATCGGTGACGCACTGCACCGACTGGCTCGCCGAGGACGGAAGCAGGAACTGGACGACAACCTCTGACGAGAATCTCGCCCCGCCCTACAGCACCCGCGTCGAACCGGCCGACTTCAGCGACATGGGAGTGCGGGCCGCCAGCGATACGAGCAACTATCTGTGCACCCTGTTCCGGCCCCACTTTTTCCAGGAGGTATGAACCATGTCCGACAGCCAGAACATCACCGATCTGCCCGACTGGGCGCAAAAGCACATCCGCGACCTGCGCGCCGAGGCCGCCGAGAACCGCCAGGCCCTCAAGGATGCGACGACCGAGCGCGACCAGCTCCGTACGACGCTGCACGAGAAGGCCGCGGCCGCCGCCCTCGAGGGGGTGCGCTCGCTCATGGCCGATCCCGAGGACCTCACGCGGTTCGTCGACGCCGCCGAGCTGGTCGGTGACGACGGGGCACCGGACCCGGCGAAGTACGAGGCGAAGGCCAAGGAACTGATCGAGTCCAAGCCCCACCTGGCGGCCCAGCGCGGCCGGGACTTCGGGTCCCAGGTCGGTGGTGCGGGCCGGTCGGGCAACGCGGTCGGAGGCGGACGGCCGAGGATCGCCGACACCGACGCCCAGATCGCCGCGGGGCAACAGGACTTCGTGTCGGTGCTCCGTGGTAGCAGTTAGTCACTGCGTCAACGTCACCCCTCCGGCACGCGCATGGCAGGCAGGGGAGCGAAGGCGGGAAGAGTCCAGCGGTCGTCGTTGAGTAGAGGCCCGACCTGCGCAGAGAACACCCCCGGTACCTATGCCGGGGGTGTTCGTCGTTTGAGGTAAAGTGTCACGTGACGGAAGGGCCAGGCGCCCGGCAGTCGCACACTCTCGAGGTCCGGCACCTCACGAGACCCGCTCGAGCGAGACGCTCGCAGGTCGAATCCCCTTGGCGTACAATGCCGTTCACTCGCCGGGCTCTCAGTGTGTCCGGCCGTCTCTCAGGAGCAATCCTCATGGCACTTTCCACCGCGGGCAACGGCCCGATCCTGTCCCCCGAGCAGGTCGCCGGCATCCTTACGGTGCCGCTGCAGAAGGCGTCGATCTTCCTCTCGCTCGGTGTCCGCATTATCGAATCGCACGGCCCGGTCCGTGTCCCCCTGCTCACCGGCTCGGACGAGCCCTCGTGGCACGGGGAGAACGAGAAGATCGATGAGGTCGAAGTCGAGTTCGACGAGGTGCTTCTCCTCTCGCCGAACATCAAGAGCATCAAGTCCCTGAACCGCTACAGCAACGAGCTGGCCCGCCAGTCCGTCACCGACGCGATCACCGCCGTGCAGCAGCGCATGGTCAACGATGTCGCCGGCAAGATCGACGCGACCTTCTTCGTCGGAGACGGGGCCGTGGTCTCCGGGCAGCGCACCGAGCCGCTCGGACTGCTCAACTACACCGGCGTGCAGGAGATGACCGCCGTCGGCGTGCCCACCATCGACGACCTGCACGACGCCGAGGGCCTGGCGCTCGGTGCCGAGGTCGATCCGGCCGCGCTGGTGTGGGTCATGAACTCGCGCGACTTCGTGAACCTGCGCAAGCTCAAGGACAACGGCGGCCGGTACCTCATTCAGCCGGATGTGACCGAGTCCGGCCGGTACCAGCTGCTCGGACACCGGGTGTTCGTCACCAACCGTCTGCCGGCCGATCTGGGCACCGGCACGAACGAGTCGAACATCGTGCTCATGGACCCGTCGAAGATCGCCGTCGCGCGCGACCTGGCCCCGTCGCTCACGGTCCTGCCCGAGTTGTTCGGTGACTACGACCAGGGTGCTATCCGGGTGGTGTGCCGCTACGACGCCGCCCCGCTCAACCCCGAGGCCGTGGTGATCCTGCGCGGTGTGACCGCACCGGGAGCGTGATCGTGGCGGGCCGCCCGAAGACGCGCGCCCGCAAAGCTGCGGAGGGGGCCGGCGTCGTGTCGGTCCCCTCCGTGGATTCGTGGCAGCGTCCCCCGTTCGAGAAGGGGAACACCCTCTCCCTGCAACACGGCGCGCACTCCCCGCGCACGGTCGAGCCGATCGCCCAGCAGTGGGTCGACATCGCTCGCGAGCAAGCCCCGTATCTGCGCGATCCCTCGTACGAACCGGCACTACTGGCATGGGCCCGGTTCGAGGCCAAGTGCGACCTGCTGCACGCATGGATCGACGAGCACGGCATGTTCGACGCCCAAGGCAACCCAGTCCCCGCAGCGAAGATCCTCGACCGCTACGAGGGCCGCGCCGCCTCACTGCGCGCCACCCTCGGCATGGACCCGGTATCGCGCGCCAAGCTCCAAAAGGATGCCGCCGCAACGAAACTCGACCTCGCCGCCCTCATGGCCCAGGAGACCCACGATGACCGCAACGATTGACCGATCCCTCATCCGGGCCGCCCGCGACGATATCGATGTGTTCGCCCGCGAGATCGCCCGCGCACCCTTGTGGCCGCACCAGCTCGAGCTGGCCCGCTCGTCCGCGAAGATCCGGGCGGTGTGCTCGGGACGGCAGGCCGGCAAGTCCCGCACCCTCGCCGTGCTGGCGCTGCACGAGGCGTTCTCCCGGCCCGGATCCCGCACGCTCGTTCTCTCGGCAGGTGAGGAGGCCGCCAAGCTCGTGCTGGCCTCGATTGCCGAGCTGCTCTCCTCCCCGTTGCTCGCCGGGGCCGCCGTCGAAGAGAACAAGTCCCGCATCCTGCTCTCGACCGGCTCGGAGATCGTCTCCGTGCCCGCCTCCACCCGGCAGGTCCGTGGCCGCTCTATCGACCTGCTGATCCTCGACGAGGCGAACTTCATGGACGAGGCCCTGTGGACCGCGGCGAAGTTCACCGTCATTGCCCGTCCCGGCTCACGCATCGTCATGGCCTCGTCTCCGTGGACCACCGACCACTTCTTCCACCGGCAGTGGCAGACCGGACGCCTCGACCCGAGCGACCGCGCCGAGTCCTTCCATTGGCCCTCGACCGCCTCCCCGCTCGTCGACGCCGAGCTGCTCGAGGACTTCCGCAAGACCATGACCGCCCGGGAGTACGCCCGCGAGGTGGACGCCGAGTGGATCGACGACGCCGGGTCCTACTTCACCGCGGCCGAACTCGACGACAACACCGCCGACTACGCCCTCATCCCGCCAGACAAGGCGCACGGGCAGGCCGCAGTGGCCGGCGTCGACTGGGGGTTCAACGACTCCAACGCTCTCGTGCTGCTCGGCGTCCTCGACGACGGGGAGCTGAACCGGGGCCGGTTCCAGAACGATCTGGTGTACTTCCTGCCCTGGCTCGAGCACCACAGCAAGATGCCCTACTCGACCTTCATCGACCGCATTGCCACCGTGGCCCGAGGCTACGACCTCGTGCGGGTGATCTCCGAGACCAACGGCGTGGGGCAGATGCCCACCCAGGTGCTGCGCAACACCATCGACCGGCAGGAGTGGACCTCGAGCCGCCGACGCACCCAGGTCACTGCGGTCACCACGGACAACCGCCGCAAGACCAGCGGATACGGCGCGCTCAAGGTGCTGCTGCAACAGGGCCGCATCGTGCTCCCTCGTCATCCCGAGCTGCTCAAGCAGTTGCACGCGCTGACCTACGAGATGACACCCACCGGTGCCGTGCGCATCGAGGTCCCCGAGCACGCCGGACACGACGACCTCGCAGACGCTCTCATGCAGGTCATGGCCGCTACCGAGTCCGGCTTCCAGTCCTGGCGGCCGGACGACCCGAGGCCCCGTCGATGTGAGGTGCTGACCACCGCAGCCGGCACGCACATCCCCTCCGAGCCTCGGTGTTGGGATCTGCCCTATGCCCTCATGCGGGTGCGAGGGATGGACAAGGGAGACGGCTGGTGATCATCTTGCCGGCGTCGACAACATGATCCCCACCTGCGAATTTGCCGGCGCCGACAAGCTGGGCGATCTGCGGTTCCCGGTTCCGGACCCCCTATGCGGGAACCGGGAACCGTCGCCACATTCGGGGATTGGGGAATGTGGATATGGAGGGAGAGAGGATGAGCCGCAGCCCGTCCGTCCGCTCGACCTCGCGAGGCTGCAAGATCCCCGCGTGCGCACACGAGAGCCATGCAACACGTCATGCAATACCGCTGTTGCATCGGGATGTATCTAGATGTTCGTTTGAGAGCGACAGAGCGACTGTTCGTGCAGGTGAGAGGTTGTTTCTTTCCTCTCAATGCATCGTGATGTTTTCCCAGGAACGGGAGTTCGAGTCCCGTCACTCACCCCGAAGAGAACCCCCGATCGGATTTCCGATCGGGGGTTTTCTCGTTCCCGGAAGAATCCTCACGCACAGCGGTTCCTCACGCGCAGGCCGGTCTATTCGAACGAGCGCGTCACGAAGGCGTCGACGTCGGCCCGGGAGCGCTCCACCGTCGTGTAGTGCCCGGCCATATAGACGCGGTAGTCGACGTCCGCCCCTGCGACCTTCATATCGGCGGCGAGCGCCGCGGACAGCGGCAACGGGACCATCACGTCGTGGATGCCGTGCGCGAGGAAGACCGGCCGGTCGTAGCCGTCCACCGGGGCGGCGAGATAATCGGCCAGCAGCGACGGCATCGGACCCTCGGCCAGCGGGCGCGCGAGCAGATCCCCGACCGGGATGTCGCGCACCGACTCCTCGAGATCGTCGTAGCAGAGCTCTTCGGCGCGATCGACGACCTCACGGCCGATCGGGGTCAGGTAGCCCTCGACGTCGGCCTCGGGGTAGGCGTCGCGCAGCCCAGCGAAGATGTACCCGCTGAAGCTGACGAGGCCCCACAGTCCAGGATCGGGGAAGCCCGGGACGCCCATCGTGAAGGCCCGTTCGAGGTTCGCCGGAGCACCCGTCGCGACCGTTCCGCGGAAGTCGAGTTCGGGAGCGCGGGAGGTCGCGATCGCAGCGGTGTGCAGCGCCGCGTGTCCTCCCTGCGACTGCCCCATCACGATCCAGCGCTCCGACAGCGGCGCCCCACCGTCGCGGGCGGCCCGGACGATGTCGACGATGCTGTTCGCGGCGCTGGGGCCGTCGAGATAACGGTGGAGACCCTCGGAGCCCAGACCCGGGAAGTCGGCCGAGACGACCGCGTACCCGGAATCGAGCCAGTGCTGCAGATAGGTCCGCTCGAGATCGGAACGCGGCGTGCGGGTCGTGAGCGCGCAGTCGTCGCCCACACCGGTCGTGCCGTGTGCCCACGCGATGACGGGCCAGCCACCCTCGGGGGCATCCCCCCCGGGCAGGAACAACGCGCCCGTGGCGACGGTCGGCTCCCCCGACCGCCACTCGGTGGCGTACTCGAGCTTGATGGCCGTCGCGGCACCGGGCACCGACAGTTCGTCGGGCAGCGGCAGCTGCGAGACCACCGAACCCGGTGCCGGAGCGGACGACGACGCGACCGGCGAGGCCGCCGCCCCTGCCGGTGTCAGCGCCGCGAGCAGCACGGCACCGCAGAAGGCAGCGCTCCACCATCTCCCCCGAACGGCCATCGATCCCCCTTCACCCGTCACGCCGCAGCGTTGCCGGCTTTCCATGTCGACCACGGGATGTTCCAGTCACCGAGTCCGTCCGTTCCGGGGAGAGTGCCGCCCACGGTGTTGCGGACCACGACGATGTCGCCGCGCTTGGTGTTGTCGAAGATCCACTTGGCGTTGGCGGGGCTGAGGTTCAGGCAGCCGTGACTGACGTTGCGCACACCCTGGTCGCCGAGCGACCACGGGGCGGAGTGGAAGAAGATGCCGCTGTAGGACATCCGCGTCGCCCACTCGACCGGCGTGCGGTAACCTTGCGCCGAGTCGGAGGGGACGCCGTAGGTGGACGAGTCCATGATCATGGACTCGAACCGGTCGCCGATGATGTAGACGCCGTTGGGCGTGGGCGTGGAGTCCTTGCCGAAGGAGGTCGGCATCGCGATGACGTCGACGCCGTTGCGCGTGACAGTGACCTGCTTGGTCGCGTCGTCCGCCGTGATGACCACCGCATCGCCGATGGTGAAGGACGAGTGGACGTCGGACTGACCGAAGAGGCCGTCGCCGAGATCCTTGCCGTAGACGTTCACATCGACGGTGATGGCGGTGCCGGGCACCCAGTAGTTCTCCGGCCGCCACCGCACCTCGCGGTTGTTGACCCAGTAGAAGGCGCCCTCGACGGGCGGGTTCGTGGTGACGGTGATGGCCGCCTCGGCCGCGAGCCGATCCGGGATGTTCTCGTCGAACTGCACGGCGATCGGCTGGCCGATACCCACGATCGAACCCTCACCGGGCAACACGTAGGGCTGGGTGAGATTGGCCGGCGACGAGGTGGTGAAGGCCGCCGTCGACGTGGTCGCGCCGCCGAGTCCGTACGCGACGGTCTCGAGCGTGTAGGAGCGGTTGTAGCCGAGCGGTGCGGTGTTCACCCAGGTGAGTCCGTCGTCGGCGAGTTCGCCCTGCACCGGCTCCCCTGCAGGGTTGAGCAGGGTCACCGAGTCGAGCTTGCCGTTGACCACCGAGACCGTCACCGGGTCGATCGGCGAGAAGCCGACCGATCCGTCGGCGACACTCGACGACACCGTCGGCTTGATCAGCGCCGCCACGGGATTGGAATCGATGGGCACTTCTTCGGCGCCCGTTCCCGAACCGCCGGCGCATCCCGTGACGAACGCAACAACGCCGACGACGACCACTCCGAGGATTCCCCGTACCCGACGACCCCGGGGGTTCCCCGCACTCGACTCCGTCACTTCCATACTCCGATCCCGCCTCCCCCAAGGCACCGAAAACGCACGTCACAACACCGAACACGATGATGCCAGCTTCTCTTGCGGCCGACCCGACGCGACTCCCCCGTACGTCGGTAACGTTCGAATGACAATCGCTCCGACCGTCCGATCCGTTACCTCCACAACCTTACAGAAACATTCTGACCAGCCGATTTGGCGCGTCGCGCGACGGTGTGTAATGTTCTTCTCGTTGCTGGGACGGCATCCCGGGAATACATCGTCAAGCGCCATTAGCTCAATTGGCAGAGCAGCTGACTCTTAATCAGCGGGTTCGGGGTTCGAGTCCCTGATGGCGCACCACGGAGACCCCCTCACCATCCGGTGAGGGGGTCTTCCCCGTTTCCAGCCATTCGACCGGCACGGCGGTGGCCATTGCCCAGGCCGCGACGACGGCCCGCTTGGGCGCCCTCTCTCCAGATTCGTACGAGCCGATGGTGCGGCGTGTGAGCTCGAGCACCTCGGCGATCTCGGTCTGCGTCATATCGGCCACCTCACGCGCCTTGCGCAGACGGTCGGACAGCGTCCATTCCGGGATAACCCACCCGTTGTGTAGTGATGTAGTCATGCGGGAAATGTTACTCACATGCGCTGAGCAGGAGCAATAGACATATTCAAGATCACATGTTGCATTTTGTTCTCAAATGAGTAATCCTCGTCCCATGTCCGTTACCGACGTCATAGGCGCAAAAGAAGCCGAACAGATGCTCGGCGTCCCCACTTCGACCTTCCATCGGTGGATCAGAACGGGCCGCATCGTCCCCGCCGGCCGACTCACCGGCCGCCGGGGTGCTTACCTCTTCAACCGCTCGGAGATCGAGCAGTTGGCAGCAACCCGGAAGGTGTGCACATGCCAGAAGTGAAGCGCCGCGAGTACCCCGTTTCGAGCGCGGTGATCGAGGAGCTGCTCGCCGACGCGCAGGCAAAGGTCGACGAGATCAGCCAACGCATAGGCGAAGGTGAGAGCATCTCTGCCAGCGCAATGCTCGCGATCTATACCACCGCGTTCAACTCGCTGAGCATGGGGCTCTACTCCGCTGTTAGCGATGCGGTCTCCGCCGACATCCGCAAGACCATCGCCGCTCACCGACGGCCTCGCCGCCGCGCACCAGAGTTCCCGCTGTGACCGCCCGAGACATGATGAGCGCCGCGGCCCTGGTCGTGTGCTTCATTCTCGTCGGCATCGTCGAGACTGCGACCCCCGTACTCCAATGATCGACCAGGGCGACCGCTACAAGCGTCAGGTCTGCGACGTCTGTGAGCGGCCGTTCAACCCGAAGCGGCTGATCCCGGTGGATTCGATCTGCCGGGATTGCCGCCACGACTTGGCTCACCCCAACGAGCCGATTCCGTACGTCACCACTGATTAATCCCGCCCGGCGGGGTGTGCGCGAGGACCGTTCCGGCAACCGAGGCACCGGCCGCTGATCTGGCGAAAATCCCCACCGCTCCATCCCTACTCACCGCGATGACGGCCACTGCGTAAGTAACAGGCCGGCGCTCCTCACCAAGGGCGTGTCACCCGTTGCAGGGGATCTCTTCTCACGCCTATTGGTGACGGCGTTCGCGAACCGTGGCCGTGGTGCTTACCTAAAAGGACGGCCCGACACCACTTTGCCTGCCACGCAGGGGATCACGGTTCATATCCCGGCCCGGCTGTCGACTAATTCCCGACAGCGGACATGTGCGGCTCCATACCGGCGGCTCCATACCTCAGAGCAGCCAGCACACGTCCTCCGTTCTTGCTTTCAACAGCAAGGACGGGGGACGTGACCCACCACCCAGCTTCCACCCTCAGAAGGTTCAAACAGACCCCCACGCGCCCCACAGGGGCACGAACACAGAGAGGAGAAGAACAGTGCGACAAGAGATCACGCTCTACAGCGGCAACGTCAAGACGATCCGCATGGTGACCAAGCACTTCGAGGACACGAGTTTCACAGTGACCGCACGCAACGGGATGCCCGAGCACGCGGACTTCGTCGTCACGACCGGTGGCCTGCAGCGACCCGTCGAGGTGTTCGCAGCCCAGCTCGGCGCGACCGTGGCAGTCATCCCCGAAGCCCTGCTCTACCTCACCGGGCAGGCACACAACCGCGGCGGGCTCGTGCTCGTCGGATCGGACAGGAAGGCGCAGACCAATGAGTGAATGGCAGAAGGATCTCAGTGCAGTCGGATTCGAGGCGGCGGACCTGGTGCAGCGAGTCCGGACCATCGTCCTCGCGTGCGAGTCCCTGTGCGACCGCGTGCCCGAGCAGCTGCAGCCCGCGGTGGCGCGTGCCCGCTTCTCGATCGACGCCGCGGTGAAGCTGATCGAGGACGGCGCCGAGGCACTGTGCCAGATCGACGACGAGCAGATGCTCGATCAGATCGCCGATATTGTCAGCATCCAATCGGCCGGCCCCCGCTTCTCCAAGCCCGATGAGTGGCCGCTGTGAGCGCGCGCCCCGGCACTCGTCGCCAGCTGCCCCGCATCCCTGCCCCTGCCCTGGACACCCCATGCCGCGGCCGCGCCGACGAGTGGCAGTGGTCGGCCCTCACCGGCCGGCGGTGGATCGAGCAGCGAGCCCAGGCCGCGGTGCTCTGCCACGGCTGCCCACTGCTCGGCCGGCCATGTGCGCAGCGAGCCCTGGACGAGGACCACCTCGGCGAGATGGTGTGGTCCGGCATCCCCGTGCCGCCTCCCCACCACGATGACTACCGCCGAGCAGTCAGCGCCCTGCAGGAGCTGGCCGGCCATGAGTGAGCGCAGGGACCTACCTCGGGCAGTCAAGCAACGGGTGCTCGCCCGCTACGACCACTGCTGTGCCCAGTGCGGCAGCGACGACCGGCCCGAGGTAGACCACATCGTGCCCTGGGTCATCAGCCAGGACGACAGCGAGGACAACCTGCAGGTGCTGTGCTTCACCTGTAACAGACGCAAGGGCGCACGCCTCGAGGGCGAGCGAGGCACCCACTTCGCCGGCCGATGGTTCCCCGATGGCCCGGTGCCTGCATGACCATGCATCGAGCCCTGCATGATCATGCAAGAAATTACATGGCTTGCAGGGCTTGACATGGGCCACTCGGCCTGCTCCACCGGGCCTGTCTTTGTGATGGCCACCCCTCGACACCAGCGCCCTCCCGCCGCTTGCACCCCCCAGGGGCCAGCAGGTCGAGGTGGCCACACCTCGAGACGGCGGTCGCGGATTGCGATGCAAGATCTTGCATGGACCTTGCATGGCCGATCGCAGACTTTGCATGATAGGCAGTGCAGGATCCTACACACGGAAGGCGGCCGGCGATGGACCTCAGCGACCCCGAGGTAAAAGCCCTGGTCAGACGCTTGGAGATGCTCGAGCGGGACGTGGCGGCGCTGCACGAGGCCGGCCAACCACCGATGCCCGAGCAGATGGCCTCGGCGGTGGTGCGCAACGCCACCTTCGAGCAGGCCGTCGACCTGCTGCTCGACGCCTGTCCGTGGGTCTCGGACGAGCACACGCCGTACGTGTCGGCGCTGTTCAAGCTCGCCCGCCAGATCGACGGGCAGCAAAAGCCCAGTTCAGCGGCCATTATGGAGTTCCGCATGAACGTCAACGACCTGCGTCGGTGCGCGCCCGAGGACGTCGAGGGCAAGGCCGACCCGTTCGACGAGCAGCTCGCGAAGATCCTGGGCTCATGAGCGCAGCGACCCTTGACATCGACGCGCCCCCGGTCTGGCTGCCGGGGACGTACACACGGCCGATCGAGAACCCCGACTACAGCGAGGGCGAGCGGCTGATCAAGCTCGCCGAGGCGGTGTTCCGGTTCGAGCAGTCCGACGAGATGCGCCTCGACGACTGGCAGAAGTGGCTGGTCAGAGAGGTTTTGCAGAAGTACCCGGCCGGTCACGAGAAGGCCGGCGAGCTGGTGTACAAGCAGGTCGTCGTGTCGATGGGTCGCCAGAACGGCAAGACCGTGCTCGGCGCGGTATTCGCGCTGTACGGGCTGATCATGATGGTGCCCCGGGCACCCGAGGTGATCTCCCTTGCCTCGACCGTCGAGCAGGCGAAGAACCTCTACCGCAAGGTCCGCTACTGCGTCGACAATGTTCCTCTCCTGGCCTCACGGTTCAAGACCACCGACCGCAACGGCGTGCGCTCGACGCACCCGAAGAAGCCGGCCACCTACGTGGTCAAGGCCGCGGGCGACGGCAAGGGACTGCAGGGCTTCTCGGGCTGTCTGATGCTGCTCGACGAGCTGCACATCCTCAAACCCGAGGCTTGGTTCGCGCTGGTCCTCGGCGCCTCGGCGCAGCCAAAGTCCCTGGTCATGGGCTTGACCACCGCCGGTGACGACCGTTCGGAGCTGCTCCAGCGGCTCTACGAGACCGGCCGTGCCGCGGCGCAGAAGGCACCCGACCATGATCCGCGGTTCGGGTTCTTCCTCTGGGAAGCCGATCCGCACCTCGAGCTCTACGATCCCGAGGCTCTACGCCAGGCGAACCCGGCGATCTCGTCGGGGCGTCTGTCGCTCGCAGACGAGCTGCGCGCCGGTAAGGGGATGCAGGAGTCGGAGTACCGGCGCTACCGGCGCAATGAGTTCGTGAGCGTGGAGAACACGTGGATGACGCCGGCGGCGTGGGCCGCGGCCGGCGGGTCCGGCATTCCCCCTGGTCGGCACCCGATTATCGTGTCGTTCGCCCGCACCCGCGGCTCGTGGGATCGGGTGGCGATCTTCGCCTCGACCCGCATCGACGACGTGGTCTACACCGAGCGGGTCGCGACGCTGCAGTACGCGGACACCGAGTGGCTCGAGCGGGTGTGCCTCGAACTCAGCAAGCACCACGACGTCGAGAAGTTCGTCACCGACTCGGACGCCATGCGCCCGACGATCATCGCGCTCGGGCAGCAGTACGGGCTGCCGGCCGAGTACCTCACCCGCGGGAACATCGCCAACGCCACGGTGATGGTTCACTCAATGGTCAAGACCGGCAGGCTCATTCACGACCAGGACCCCGAACTCGCGGCGCAGATCCCGAAGGCCGTCACCGTCAACGCAGGCTCTGGTGTGGTACTGGACATGACCAAGAGCTTCGGTGACATCGAGTCGGTCTACGCGATGGTCATGGGCGCGTTCATCGCCGAGCAGCAGAAGGAAATCGTCTCGCCGATCACGATCTTCTGACCTGCGCATATGTCGCCGTTTTTCCCATAAGCGAAGTTGGTGTGCCATCCTTCCGAGCTGTGGGAGCAATTCGGAAGTTCTTCGGTTTCGAGACGCGCGATGAGAGCGCCGGTGGCGACTCCCCCCTGCCCGGCGTAATCCCACCCTCCCGCTCGTCGCTCCCTGCGGTCGCCGCCCGCGATGCCCTCCGAATCTCCGTCGTGTCGCGGGCGGTCGACCAAACCAACACCATGATCTCCGGGCTCTCGCTCGACGAGTACGACCACAAGGGCATCCGCAAGGAAACCCCCTCCCTGCTGCTGACCAAGCCGAGCATCGAGGTCGACTACGAGGAGTTCCTGCAGCAGTCGGTAAACGACTTCCTGTTGCACGGCGAGTTCTTCTGGTACAAGACGCTCGGCTTCCGCGGCGAGGCGGTCAATCTCCGTGTGCTGCCACCGGATTCCGTCACGGTGACGATGGACCCTCAGACCGGCATCCGTGAGTACGGCTGGTCCCACGGCACCGTGCCGCGCTCGCGGATCGTGCACAAGCGGCACACCACGCTCTCCGACGAGCCCCGCGGCCGCGGCCCCGTCGACGCCGCGCAGGCCGAGCTGCGGCTCGCGCTGTCGGTGCAGAAGTACCAGCTCGCATGGTTCGACGGCGGGATGCCGCCCGAGGGCAAGCTCACCACCGACCAGAACCTCAACGCGCAGACCCGCGACGAGATCGCCAAGTCGTGGAAGGCCTTCCTCGCGGACCCGACCAACCGGGTGGCGATCCTGTCGAACGGCATCGACTACGAGGCGTTGATGCTCAAGCCCGCCGAGGCGCAGATGATCGAGGTGGCCGACGCGATCGACCGCAAGCTCGCCCGCGTGTTCGGGCTCTCCGGTCACGACCTGCTCATCCCGCTGCAGGGCGAGTCCCGCACGTACGTCAACCTCGAGGTCTCCAACCTGGACTTCCTGGTGAAGACCCTGCAGAAGACCATCAACGCGATCGAGCGGGCGTTCACCGAGGTGCTGCCCGGCAACAACTCCGCCCGGTTCGACGAGTCCGGCTTGCTGCGGCTGGACTCCAAGACCCAGGCCGAGGTCGACCAGATGCGCATCACCGCCGGCACCGCTACCGCGAACGAGATCCGCGAACGCGACGGCAAGCGCGCGCTACCCCCACCGAAGTACACGCCCGCCCCGACGCGCCCGCCGGCCCCCGCGCAGGAGCTGGCGCAGTGATCACTATCGTCTCCGGCGCGCCGTGCTCGGGCAAGACCACCTACGTGCGCGAGCGGGCACACCCGCGCGACATCATCGTCGACTTCGATCTGCTCGCCCAGGCTCTCGGTTCGCGCAATACCCATGCCCACTGGCCTGAGCATGTCGCGTTCGCGCGGTTGATGCGCCGGCACGCCATCGACCTGGCGGCCACTCAGCGGGCCCTCTACCCCGTTGCATGGATCATCGACACCGCGCCCAGCCATTCGGCGCTCGCCTACTACGCCGCGGCCGGTGCCCGCTTCGAGGTATGTGACCCGGGGCGCGACGAATGCCTCCGCCGCGCCCTGGCCGACAACCGGCCGGACTGGACCATCCCCGAGATCCACCGCTGGTACGACACCCACACGCAGGAGAGCGCATGACCGAAGAGATCCGGTCGGCCCCGATCACCGGGCTCGACGAAGAGAAGCGCGAGATCAGCGGCATCGCCGTCCCGTGGGGTGAGGTCACCACCCGCATCGGCTACCCCGAGACCTTCGACGAGGGATCGATCCCCGACGGCACCGAGGGCACCTTGCACGTCAACCACGGCGGGCAGCGATCCGAACTGCCGATCGGCCGGTTCGTCGGCCGCTCCACCCCCGCGGGCTACCGGATCACCGCGCAGGTCTCGCGCACCCCCCGCGGAGACGAGGTGCTCGCGCTCGTGCGAGACGGGGTGCTCAAGCACTTCTCGGTCGGGTTCGTCCCGGTCGAGCACGAGATGCGCGGGGACACGGTCGCTCGCACGAAGGTGATCCTCCGTGAGACGTCCATCGTCGAGCGTCCGGCGTACGAAGGCGCAGTCATCGAAAGCGTGAGAAGCGCAGCAACCGAAGGAGATACCGACATGCCACAGCAGGAGCTGGACGAGCTGCGCGAAGAGATCCGCGCCGAGTACCAGAATCAGATCACCGAGCTCGAGCGGCGCATCACGACCAAGCTCGACACGCCCGCCGGCGGTGGGGCGCGCACGTTCAAGGCCCGCTCGGGCGGTGAGTTCCTCAAGGGACTGGCCCGCGGCGACAAGGACATCCTGGCCGAGTACCGCACCGCGGTCGAGGACTTCGAGACCCGCGCGTACACCGGCGCCACCCTCGAGACCGACTCGCTCGCCCGCCCGGCCTGGCTCAACAAGATCCTCCGGCTGACCGACCGCAAGCGCCCGCTCACGACCCTGTTCCGTTCCGAGCCGCTGCCGGCCGACGGAATGTCGTACGAGTACCCGTACGTCTCCAACGAGATCGGCACCGTGCAGGAGCAGGTCAACGAGGGCGATGACCTGGCGTTCCTGAAGATCCAGATCGGCACGGACTCGGCGACGGTCCGCACGGTCGGTGGTTACACCAGCCTCTCGCGGCAGGTCATCGAGCGCTCGTCGGTGGCCTGGCTCGACGCGGCGCTGCGCTGGCTGGCGATCCAGTACTACGAAGCGTTCGAGGCATACGTGCAGGCGTTCTTCGAGGGACTGCCCACCGACGACCTCACCGCCCGCAAGAACGTCAACGAGATCGACCTGACCTCCAAGCCCACCACCGCCGATGGGTGGATCGGCGCGGCGTTCGACGCCGCCACCGAGATCGAGGACAACTCCAAGGGGCTGCTCGCCGACTTCATCGTCGTCGACCGCGGCACCGCCAAGGAGATGCTCACGCTCAAGGACAGCACCGGCCGACCGATCTTCGCGGTCAACGGTGACGGGCAGAACACCTGGGGCGACCTCGGGATCTCCGGCACCAACATCGTCGGCTCGGTCGCGAACCTGCCCCTGGTCATGGTGCCCCGCCTGACCGGCCCGACCTTCACCGTGTGCTCGCGCGATGCGATCACCACGATGGAATCGGCCGGCGCCCCGGTCCGGCTCGAGGACGAGAACATCATCAACCTGACCAAGGACTTCTCGCTGTACGGCTACCAGTCGATCTACAGCGAGGAGCGCAAGGGCATCACGAAGGTGACCTGGGCATGACCTCGGTCGACGGCGGTACAGCAGACGACACGGGTAGCGGCACGATCGACGGCGGCGACATCGCCGTAGACGAGGACCTGCTCGCGAAGTTCCGCACGATGGTGCGGGCCAAGGACACGGACGCAGCGCAGCTGACCGAGTACCTCACGCACGCGAAGGCCGCCGTCGATCGGCGCATCGGCGCCACCCTCGGGATCGACCTGGCGGTCGTGCGGGACTGGTACCTGCGCGTCGCCGCGGACCTGTTCGACCGCGACCAGGCGCCCGCATCGAACGTGCCCGACCGGTTCGGTGGGGATGCCGTCGTACGACAGCAACGCTCGACCCGTAACCCCCTGCAGGTGATCGAGCGTGAGCTGCGCATGTGGGTGCCGACATGGTGAACCTGTTGACTCTGCGCAGCGAGGTCGAGCACGAGCTCGCTGAGGCGGGCTTCTCGGTCGCCGCCTGGGCGGACAACGCGCTGCCGCCAGCGCCCCTAGTGATCGTCGACCTGGGCGATCCCTACCTGCAGTACACCCCGGAAACCACTAGCACCTTCGGTGCCCGGTGGTCCGCCACGATCGTCGCGACGCTGATCACCGGCCGCGGCCCCGACCGATCGGTCGCGGCCGAGCTGGACAGCATGATCGAGCGGGCCGTCGCCGCGCTGCTCACGCTCGACCACACCGGCACCATCCCCGGCGACGGTGTGCCGACGGCGGTCGAGGTGCGCGCCCCCATGCTCGACGCCGAGAACATCGTCGGCGCGCAGCTGTCCATCACGTACCCCATCACAATGAAAGGCTGACCGATGGCTATCACCACTCTGGGCTTCACCGATGGCGCCGAGGTGTCCATCCTGATCGGCTCGACCGAGTACAAGGAACACCTCAAGAACGCGCGGTTCGACAACGAGGACGGTGACGCCCGGTTCGTCACCTTCGCCTCGGCCGCGTCCGGTGACGGCCGGTGGCTGTTCCGCGCCGCCGCGTTCCAGTCGTTCAAGTCGTCCTCGTTCTGGCGGTACGTGTGGGACAACGCCGGTAGCCCGGCCGTGATCACCCTCGCGCCCTACGGCAACGAGACCCCCACGGTGGCCGAGCCCCACTACCGGGCCACGGCAACGATCGGCAAGAAGCCCAGTGTCGGCGGCGAAGCCAACACCGAATGGGACTTCGAGGTCGAGTGGGAGTGCGTCGACCCGCCGGTCGAGATCACGACTGACACGCCGTAATGCGCATCGACGTCGAGTTCGATGGGCTCGCCGATCTCGATGCCCGGCTGACCCAGGCCGGCAAAGAGATCCGGCGACTGCCTCGCGCATTCGGCGACATCCGCAACCGCATCATCAGGGTCGGCGCGAGCGAGGCGCCGCGGTACCAAGGTGCCACGGCGGCCTCGCTCGAAGGGAAGGCGTCGAACCTCAAGGCCGAGGTGCACGCCGGCGGCGACAACTACCGCTCTCACGCGGGTGGCGTGTACGTCGCGATGAACCACTACGGCACTCGCTGGGACGGGCAGCGCCCGAACCGTTGGTTGTATCGAGCCCTGTACTCGATGGCCGATTTCGGGCGTGCCCGCCTCGAGCGGGAAATAGACAGCAAGTTCCGAGAGGCAGGACTGTAATGGCGTTCAAGATTGACATGCTCACCGGTGCGCAGTACGACGAGGTCGAACTCATCATCGGCGCCCCCATCGGCCCCGAGGTGCCGTTCGCGAAGATCGCCCGCGCGGTCGGCTACGTGCGCGCCAAGGCTGCCAAGCCGGGGCTGACCCACGCCGAGTACAACGAGCGCACCGTGGCGCAGCAGATCGCCGACTCCGGTCTCGTCGCCGAGGACGACGAGGCGGGAAAAGCACCGACAAGCTGAGAGTCGACCAGGCTGTGCGGCTCGCGCACTTCGTGCTCGTCACCGGCGTGCCACCGAGCGAAGCCCGACAGATGACCTGGCTCGAGCGTGAGGCGTTCATCGCGGTCGCCAACGAGACCGCACGACGAATGAGGCGGACATGAGTGGATGGACCGGGGACCCGGTGTGGCTCGCCGACGTGCTGCGCGCCGAGGGTGTGAAGGTCGTCGAGTCGCAAGGCTGGAAGCAATGGGGCAACGGGGACTTCTCGTGGATCTGGGGCGTGATGTGCCACCACACCGGCGGCGCCAACTCCCCGGTCTCCGAGATCAAGTACGGCACCGCGGCGCTCAAGGGTCTGCTCTCGCAGATCCACCTCGCCAAGGATGGCACCGCAACGCTCTGCGGTGTCGGCGTCGCCTGGCACGCCGGGCGCGGTGAGTATCCCGGCCTGCCGACGAACAACGCGAACTACCACACCATCGGGATCGAGGCTGTCAACACCGGCAGCGAAGGCTGGCCCGATGCCCAGTACGACGCCTACGTGCGCTGCTGCGCGGCGATCGTCCGCCGCCTCGGCTACGGCGCCGACCGCGTCATCGGGCACAAGGAATGGGCCGGCCGCGCGCAGGGCAAGTGGGACCCCGGTGGCATCGACATGAACAAGTTCCGTGCCGACGTGCAGGCCCGGCTCGACCACAAGGAGACCGACGTGACCCCCGAGCAGTACAAGGAGCTCAACCGCAAGCTCGACCTGATCCTCGAGCAGCTCGGCCCGTGGCCTCAGCTCGGCAAGGACGCACTCGGCCGACCGCTCACGCTAGTCGACGCGGTCGCCCGGCACACCCAGGGCGGCACCAAGTGAACGGGCAGGAGATCGTCGTCGACGTCCTGCGCTCCAAGCTCGAAGAGCAACCGTGGTACCGACGGGTCGCGAACACGGTGACCACCGCCTCCGGCACGCTCGTCGGTGTGCTGTGGCTCGCGGTGTCCGCCGGCGTCGAGCTGCCCACCGAGATCATCGTGGGTGGGCTGGTACTGACCCAGATCGCCACCACGGTCGGCGTGAAGCTCACCCCGAACGGCGTCACGCAGCGGCAGGTCGCCGAGCTCGAGGACTACGTCGGAAAGCACCGATCATGAGCCCGTCGTCGAACCCCGAGATACTGGCCGAACTGCGGCTGCTGCGCGGGGAGATGAACCAGGGCTTCGATCGGATCGAGGATCGGTTCGTGCCGGTCGACCTGTTCAAGTCTGAGATGACCGCGACGAACATGCGCGTTGCGTCCCTGGAGATGTGGCACAACAAGATCGTTTGGCTGGTCGTCTCGTCGGTGATCATCGCGGTGCTGTCGGGCATCGTCACCGCAGCTGCGCTCTAAGGAAGGCGGATACATGGCGCGCACAGTCGACGTCTATTTCAAGGGCCACGACCGTGACCTCGGAATGGCGATCAAGGACGTCAAGGCTCAGCTGGCGTCCCTGCGCGACCAGTCGATCGAGGTGCGCGTCGACGTCGACGACGCCGGCCTCGACAAGCTCACCGCCGATCTCGCCGCGCTGCGCGACCGGCGGGTCCGGATCACCACCGCCGTCGACCAGGCAGCACTGTCGACCCTGCGCGCCCAGCTCAACGCGCTGCGCAATCAGACCGTCGAGGTCGACGTCGACGTCGAGCGGGACCGGCTCGACGCCCTGCGCGCCGAACTCGGCACGCTGGGCAACGAGACCGTGCACGTGGACGTCGACGTCGAGCGCGACCGGCTCGACGTTTTGCGCGCCGATCTCGCCTCGCTGACCAACGCGAGCGTGAAGGTCGACGTCACCACCGACCGGGCGCAGCTGACCAAGCTCAAGACCGATCTCGCTGCGCTGCGCAACAAGAGCGTGAAGGTCACCGCGGCGGTCAGCGGTGCCGCCTCGATCGCTGCCCTCGGAACCCAGCTCAATGCGCTGCGCAACAAGACGATCAAGGTCGACGTCGACATGCCGGCAGGTCTCGCCGCTGAGCTCGACGCGATCGGCCGTGACCGCACCGCCCGCATCGACATCGAGCTGCGCGGCGCAGGCCCGGCGCAAGCGATGCTCGCCGGCCTCGAATCCCGCACGATCGACATCGACCTGCGGATCTCGAACGTCGCCGCGTTCGAGGCAGCTCTCTCGGTGCTCACCCGCCCCCGACATATCAACATCTCGCTCGACCTCAACGCCGCGGACCTGGCCCGTATCGCTGCGGTGCTCGGAGCCCTCAACACGCTCGGCGGCGCGGGCGGTGGTGGTGCCGCCGGGATCCGCGCGGTCGGCGGCGCCGCATCGTCGGCGGTCGGGCCGGTGCTCATGCTCGGCGCTGCGACCCTCGGGCTCGGCGCGGCCGCCGGCGCCGGACCTCTCGTACTCGCCGCTGCGCTCGGTACCGTGTCGGCGGCGGCCGGCGCGATGGCAGTCGGTGTCACCGCCGGTATCACCGCGGCGATGGGTGCGCTCGCGGTGATGAACAACCCCGATCTCAAGGCCAAGATGGACTCGACTTTCGAGGGCATCAAGGGCCACATGACCGACATCACCAACCGGCTCGCCCCGGCGATGGGCCGGATGTTCGATGCGCTGCACCCGGCGTTCGATGCACTCGCCCCGTCCCTCGAACGCATCGCCGACGGCTCGGCCGCGATGATCGACAAGCTCACCAACGCCATGCCCGGACTGGCGAACAGCCTCGGCCCGATGCTCGAGAAGGCATTCGGCGCGGGCGTCCCGCACATGGATAACATGCTCGCCCGCTTGCCCGCCCTGAACGACGCGATCGGCAGCTTCTTCGACTCGCTCGCCGATCCTCGGGTGGTGCAAGCTGCAGACCGGGCGTTCGGAACCCTGCCCGGCATGATCGAGAAAACCGGCACCGCGATCTCCGGAGCGGCCGGAGCATTCAACGATCTGATGGGCTGGCTCGACTCCGGCGCGATCGACGGATTCACCGACGGATTCTCGACGATGGTCGACTCGATCACCGGCGCCGACTGGTCCGGCGCGGTCGACGGCATCGCGAAGCTGGCCAACAGTTTCGGCAACGTAATGGCCGGCGTCGACGGTCAGGCGATGGCCGACACGATCAATAACATCACCACCGCACTGTCCGGCCTCAACGACGGATTCGCCGCTGCCACATCGGGTATCGCCTCGTTCTTCGATTCCATCGGCGCGACCGATGCGACCGCGGCGCTCGCCCAGGACCTCGGCGACATCGCCGAGGAGATCGAGATCTGGAAGAACGGACTCGAAGGTAAGGGCTGGAAGACCAACCTCGAACTCGAGGCCGAGTTCCACCTGCGTAATCCCGACTGGGGAGATCAGGGCATCCAGGCCGCGATCGACTCGATGACCAGCGGCGCCCTGTACGGCGCGAAGTTCGAGGTGCCGGTCGAGCCCACCCCACCCGAGGGCGGCCTCGAGAGCATCTTCGCCGGCCTCGGCCCGGTCCCGGTCCCCGTCAAGCCCGAACCCGAGGGCAACCCCATCGAGTCCCTGCTCGGCCCGCTGCTCGGCGGCGAGGGCGTGCCGGTGCCGATCAAGCCGGTGTTCGAGTCGGGCTCGTTCGACGCGCTGCTCGCCGGCCTCGCCGGGTCACCGCAGGAAGTGCCGGTCATCCCGACGCTGTCCGGCAATGTCACCCCCGAGTCCCTGCTCGGCGGGCTTCTCGGCGGCGGCCCCGTGCCGGTGCCGGTCGCCCCGACCCCGGCAGCCGGTGTCACCCCCGAGTCCCTGTTCGGTGCGCTCGGCCCGGTGCCGGTGCCGGTGTCTCCGCAGATCGAGCCGGGATCGCTCGAGTCGCTGCTCGGCGCGGGTGCGGCGGCGATCCCGGTGCCGGTCGAACCGACCCTGCAGGGCAACTCGCTCGAGGCACTGCTCGCGCCGCTGCTCAACGCGCCGCCGGCGCCGATTCCGGTCGAGCCGGACACCGCCGGGTTCGAGGAGAAGATCCACGGTATCGCCTCCGGCATTCAGATCGAGATCCCGGTGTCGATGAAGGGCGACGGCTTCGACAAGATCAAGGAGTTCAAGGCGACGCCGGTCGAGATCCCGATCACCTACGGGCCGATGCCTGCGCTGCCCGCGATCCCGGCGCCTCCGCCGGTGCCGATCACCGTGGACATCTCCGCCGCGCAGGCCGCGATCGGGCAGATGGGATCGGCCGGCGCCCAGGCCGGTGCCGCCTTCGCCGGTGGGGTCGGCTCAGCGGCCGGCGCAGTCGCCGGTGCCGCGGCCGCGCTGGCCGCCGCGGCGGCCGCCGGAGTCGGCGCGGTGGACCTGTCCGCCCAGGGCCGCGCCGCCGGTGCCTCGTTCGCCGCCGGGCTGCGCTCGCAGACCGGTGCGGTCGCCTCCGCCGCCCGTGCCCTCGGCGCCGCCGCGAAGGCGAACAAGGGCCACTACCGCGGATTGCGCGGTATGGCCGCCGACCGGATCATGCTCGTCGAGAACGGCGAGGCAATGGTCGGCGGCTTCATCAACGGCATGAACAGTCAACGCGCCGAGTTGGTCACGACCGCAAGGAAACTCGCCACCGACGTGCGCAGCGAGTTCAGCGCGAATGTCGTTCCGCGCATCGGCGTCGAGGGAGCAATGAAGATGAACCAACAGGTGTACGTCCAAGTCGACGCCGGCACCGCCGCCGACCCGGTCACGGTCGGCCGAGAGATCCGGGACTACCTCGATGCCTACTCGCTCGCAGTGAATCGAGCGGAGGCTGTCCGTGCGTAAACCGATCACCGCGGCCGACGTGGCCGTGCAGGTCGAGCGGTCCCGCTCGGATGTGTGGGTGCCGGAAGGGTTGGCGCTGCAGAAGCTGCCCTACACCCCGGCGGGGATCACCCTCGCCTTCGATGCGCTCAACGGGTTGTCGTTGCAGGAAAAGCGCAACGACTCCGCGCTACTCCCCTTCGGTCCGTTCGTCGCCGACGTCGTCGACGGCTGGGTGTCCGTGCGGCCGAACACCTACGATCCCGGTGACGATGCCCCGACTCAGAATGTCGGGCCCTCGCTCGTCGAGACGACCGTGCCCGTGCCCGTGGTCCCGGGCATGGAGGTGGCCATGACCGGCACGGTCAAGGTCCGTCGCAGCGGCCTGGTATTCAAGAGCTCGCGCAATACGACCGACTTCAATGACCCGGTGGGGGTTCGGGCCACACTGTTCGGGTTGAAGACCACGGTTGATGGATACGGCAACACCAACGCGGTCGCGGTGAGACTGGCCGAGGTGCAGACCGAGCTGCAGCCGGTCGGCTCGACCAGCATGACCGAGCTTGTGTTCCCGTTCGGGGATCCGGCGGCGCCGAGCTGGGCCACTGTCCCTGAAGACGTCGATCGAGTGATGTTCGCGGTCGAGCTGATGGACCTCTACCGGTACGCCGTGACCCACTTCCCCGCGTCGATCCCCTACCGCTTTACCGACACCGCGAACCGGTACGTATTCCGGTCACCGCAGATCGACTCGACCACCGAGAACCCCATCCGCCTCCACCTGCGCGACCCCGCCAACACGCACCCCACCTACCCGCACCCGCTCTCGTCAACCGGCTACGCCTTCCGCGACCGCGCCCGATTCGAGAACATCACGCCCGGCGTGGAGATCACCGCACTCGCCGCCCCCGACGGGCCGTCGGTGACCGTGTCGGTGTACGAATGGACCACCAGCCGAGGTGCGCTGCTGACCACCCTCGAGATCCCCGCCGGGCAGAAACGCACCGCCACACTCGACCACACCGGCGCGATCGACGTCGCCGGAACCGGCACGTTCTACGTCGAGTCCGTGCTGGCGCCGGCCTACGAGACCGCCACCGTCGAGCAGACCCGCACCACCCGATACGAATACGACACCATCACCCCCGCCGTGTCGTCGATCAGCACGACGTTGCGTGAGGCCGACCTGTCGATCGCTCTGGTCCGGTTCGTCGCCGGGCACATCGACACGGCGCTGCCTGCCGGCAGGCGGATGCGGATCCTCTCCCTCGGGCAGCAAATAGTGCCGATCTTCACCGGCACTATCCGCACGCGGCGCCGAGTGAACCTGCCGAACCGCCCGACTCAGCTCGAGGTCGGGATCTATGACGCCTGGCCGCGACTGTCCGACGAATACCCGCTCATGTTCGACGAGCTGCACGAGTACGGCCCCGCGCTGCACCGCCTCGGCGAACCCGTGCTGATCGACGGCTACGACTACACCGGCCCCCGCGGACCGATGCCGGACTGGGCCACGCTCAACCCCTCATACCGCAAAAGCAAACTGGCGCTGCTCGATTCGCTCATCGCCACCCGCAACACGAACAACGCCTATCTGTTCACCGACCGGCGCGGCCGGTTGAACCTGACCTCGACGCTGCCGGACTCCGTCGCGCTGACCGCGTCCGACATGCCGGCCGATGGCGACGTGTCGTACTCGCGCCAACTCGAAGTCTCCACCGACTCCGCTTCCATCGTCAACGTCGTCACGGTCGACGAGCACCTCATCGACCGCGACGAGTACCTCGACCGGGAACTGTCCAGCAAATCAGCGCCACAGACGAGCCTGCGCGAATACCCGAACGGACTCGCACGGTCGATCAGCTACCGCGACCCCGACTCGGTCGACAGGTACGGGCCGACCGAGGTGCGGTTCCCCGTGATCCGTGGATCAGGAACCCTCGAGGACATCGAGGCCAACAACTTCGGTCCTCCCCTGCAGTGGTGGGCGCAGGACATCCTCGACGTCTACGCCCACGAACGGATGGAGTTCACCCGCTTCACCATCCCGATCGAATCCGCCGCGCAGATCCCACTCGTCGCGGCCTTGCAACCCTTCGACGCGGTCGCCGTACGCCACGACGGCACTGCCGAAGTCGTCCGGCCCCGCGTGGTCAAACACACGATCACCCCCTCGGGCTGGGAATGCGAACTCGACATGAGCGTGCGGCGAGACCAAGCGTTCTGGCTGCCGCCCGCCCCGGAGCTACCCGCCCCGACGGCCGACGGCGACGGCTACGCCAACTTCGGCCCGGGCATCTACGACGGCGGCCGCCCCACCGACACCGGAACCGGCATCATCGACGGCGGCGACATCGGGTTCATCGAGCCCGACCCGCACCCCGAGTGGTCTCTCATCGACGACTTCACCCGGGCCGACCAGGCCGAGCTGTCCGCCCCGTGGGTACGTGGCGCCGAGACATCGAACGCCACCATCGGGATCACCTCCGGCGCGGCCGTCCCCGCTGCCGACAATGTCCGGACCCGCTACTACCATTCGACCCCACTCGGCCCGTTCCACCGCGTCGAGGTCCAGCTCGGTAGTTACCCCGAGGGCAGCAACGCCGCCGGTGTACTGTTGCGCGCCGCCCCCGGCCTCGACGCCCCGGGCATCATCGCCTACGTCACCGATACCAACTGGTATGTGAGCTACTTCGGGGACGGATTGAACGCGATGCTGTGGGCGTCCGGGCCGCATGTCCGTGCGGCCGGCGATGTGATCCGCGCGGACATCGTGTGGCACCACCTGACCGTCTCGATCAATGGCACCGTCGTACACGAACGCTTCGACCTCGGCCCCATCAGCTTCGGCGAGCACGTCGGACTCTTCGCCCGCGGCCCGAACACCCGCATCGAATCGTGGCGCGCTGTCGCGCTGGACCGACCTTGAAAGGTGAGCAATGGCACGCATACAGCTACGCCGCGGAACCGCGACCGAGTGGACCGCCGCGAATCCCACGCTCGCACCCGGTGAGATGGGTGTCGAACTCGACACCGGAAAGTTCAAGGTAGGAAACGGCATACAGCGCTGGGTCGATCTGCCCTACTCGAGTGGACCGCCCGGCCCCGGTGGCGGCGGTGGTGGGCAGATCTTCCTCGATACCGACGGCACACCCTACTTCGATACGTCCGCATCCGGCGGCGGATCAATCGCGCTCGACACCGACGGTGTCCCCTACGTGACAGGAGTCTGAGATGACCCAACCATTAGACCGCCGGCTGGTCACCGAAGAGAAGGCTAATGCCACTTATGGGCTGAAGACGGACGTCGAGGAGAAGCTCGACCAGGCGTCAGCCGATGCGCTCTACGCCCCGGTATCTCTCACCTCCCGGCTGCCACGTCTGCGCAACACGCTCGTAGTGGCGGGCGACTCGAACATCGAGAACGGCGGCGGCCCCGGCCGCACGAACAGCTTCCGCCCCGGTGCGGCATGGACGTGGGCGCAACTGCTGTCCGGGCATCGCCTCGAGGTGGTGCGCAATGCTGGTGTCGGTGGCGAGACCTCGACCCAGTTGCTCGCTCGCTACAACGCCGACGTGATCGCCTACAACCCAGGATGCGTGCTCATCAACATCGGCACCAACGATGCGGGCATCGACTCAGTGCCGGTCCCGCTCGCGACGACGAAGGCGAACATCCTCGAGATGCTCGACCGGAACGCCGCGATCGGCGCGAAGACGATCATCTGCACCATCCCGCCCCGCAACACCCGCGTGACCGCTACCCGCTCGCACGCGCTTCCGCTCAATGCGTGGATTCGGTCACTGCCTCGCACTCGTGACGGGGTGATCGTGTTCGACCAGTACCTCTATCTACAGGACCCGGCGGTGCCGGACAACTGGCTCAGCGGGTACACCGGCGACGGCACGCACTTCAAGCCGGTCGGCGGCCTCGCTGCGGGGAAGGTGCTCGCCGAGCTGATCAAGCGCGAGTTCCCTCCGCTGTCGCGGGTGTCGATGGTGCGAGGCGACGAGACGAACCTGATCACCAATCAGGGGCAGTTCGTTGGTGCAGCGGCGGGGGTCGCTCCGACCGGGTGGACGCTGTCGAACGCGGGCACGATGGCCCCGTACATCACCGGCCTGGTGCCCCGCACCGACGGCGTGCCGGGGAACTGGCTCGAGATCGTGGTGCCGACCGGCGCGAACTTCGTCATGTCCCGCGCCATCACCTCGCAGGTCACCGCCGGGGACACGATTCAGGCGGCGGTCGAGTTCGAGTTCTCCAACCTCGAAGCGGCGCCGTCGGTGTACCAGTACGCGAGCCTCGACCTGAGCATCGGCCCGTCCTACTTCAACACGCAGGCGATGGGGCACTCGCAGGGGTCGGACGACAATCACGGCAGTGCCGCCCGGTCGGGTGTGTTGCTCACGCCGCCGCGCACGATCCAGTCCGGCGACACCCCGATCCAGGCGATCTTCGACATTCGCGGCGGCGGTACGTACCGGTTCGCGAACGCGACGATCTCGAAGATCTGACCCGCTCGTAACGCATCCCTATCGGCGGGTCAGCAATGGCCGGCGACTGCTCGATCGACAGCGCCCTCGACCTCACGCCGTCCGTCGATCGACAGCTCGCCCCACTGTGATGTGGACGTGAAAGCACGCAGCACCCGATCGGCGTGACGCCGCCGATCGGGTGCCGGCTCTTTCATGAACTCGGATTCGAGGCTGCTGCACAACTCGTCGGTGCTCTGCCCGTTGATCGTCGTGTCTTCCCCACACGCGGACAACAGCAGGACCATCCCGAGAACCAGTGCGGCGCGCCTCATGGGCGGGATGCTACGCGACCGCTCCCGTGACAGCGCGGCGCAGCGCGTCGTCCGGTAGTGCCGTGTACCGCTGGGTCGTGGCCACCGAGGAGTGCCCGAGCAGCTGCTGCACGGCGACCAGGTCTCGGTCGGCGCGGTACGCCGCGGTCGCGAACCGGTGACGCAGGGTGTGCGCGGTCCACGGGTCGGGCAAGGCCCTCGAGATCAGCTTGCCCACGTGTGCGGGTGAGAGGTGCCCATCGATGCGGCCCGGGAAGGCGTAGCCCTCGGGCAGTGCGCGCAGGCGCCGGGACACCTCGTCGACGAGCGGCAGCATCCTGGTCCTGCCGCCTTTGCCGTGCACGCGCAGTACCCATCCGTCGAACGACTCGACCAGGTCGCGGCTGTGGACGAGCGCGATCTCGGCGCGGCGCAGCCCACCGTAGGCGGCGAGGGAGATCATGAGCAGGGTGCGCTCGTCGGCTCGTTCGAGGGCGTGGCGTAGGGCTGCCTCGGGTGCCGGGCGGGGGACGCCGGCGGGCACCGGCACTGTCGGGAGCAGTGCGGCGGGGTTCGTGCGGCAGCGGCCGCTCGCGTGAGCCCAGGTGTAGAAGCTGACCAGGCTCGACCGGATCGACCGGCGGTATTCGGGTGACCAGCCCGGCTCGCCGAGAAAGGCGGTGAGCATGTCCACTGTCACGTCCCACGGGTTACCGCCGACGTCGCGGGCTGCACGTCGGAGGTGGTATCCGCGCAGGGTGAGCGTGGTTTTCGGTCTGCCGCCGGCGGCTAACCAGCCCAGCCAGGCGGCGATGGCTATCTCCCAGTTGTCACATCGCATGGATGATCATTTACCGCAGTAATGATCGTCAGGCAGCGGAACGGGAGAAGTCCAGGACATCGGCGGTGTCCTCGTGTGAAACCACTAACCAGCGGGTTCGGGGTTCGAGTCCCTGATGGCGCACAACACGAAGGCCGGACACCGGAAACGGTGTCCGGCCTTCGTCGTTCGCGGCGGTTCGGCCCCGGAACGAGGAACACCCACGCCGGGTCGGCGTGGGTGTTCCTGTGTGCAGCCGGGGATCAGCGCAGGATTCTGCGCAGTACCAGCAATCCGACGACCGTGCCGGCCGCGATCGCCGCGTACTTCTTCACCTGCGGCTGGTTCACCTTCGCGAGGATGGTCTGCTTCGTGCTTGCCACCAGATTCTTCGGGTTGGCGCGGACGCTCAGTTCGTCGAGTGTGCTCGCGAGCTGATTGCGGGCCTTCTCGATCTCCCGCTCGATGTCCTCGGTGTCCCTAGCCACGTGTCCTCCAGAAGGTCGCTGCAGTGTGCTGCGACCACGGTAATGGACGCGCGCCGGGAATGGCTGCACGGTCCACTACTGTCGCCTCCATGACCGAGAACAGCAGACTCGCCCCCGGTGATCCCGCACCCGATTTCACCCTTCCCGATGCCGACGGCAACGAGGTGTCGCTGTCGGATTATCGCGGACGCAAGGTCATCGTGTACTTCTACCCAGCCGCGAGCACCCCGGGATGCACGAAGCAGGCGTGCGACTTCCGCGACAGTCTCGCCGAGCTGAACGAGGCGGGCCTCCAGGTGATCGGCATCTCGCCCGACAAGCCTGCCAAGCTCGCGAAGTTCCGCGACGCCGAACAGCTGACCTTCCCGCTGCTGTCGGATCCCGAGAAGATCACCCTCCAGGCATGGGGTGCCTTCGGCGAGAAGAAGATGTACGGCAAGACCGTCACCGGCGTCATCCGCTCGACCTTCCTCGTCGACGAGGACGGGAAGATCGAGGTCGCGCAGTACAACGTCCGCGCGACCGGGCACGTGGCGAAGCTGCGCCGCGACCTGTCCGTCTGACGCCCGGGTGCCCGGCCGGCAGCGTTACCGCGGCGCCAGCGAGGACAGCAGCAGCGCCTCGGCTACGGCGAGATTCTCGATCTCGGTGGGGTCGACGCTCTCGTTCGGCGCGTGGATGACGCAGCGCGGTTCCTCGACGCCGATCAGGGCGATCTCGGCCCGCGGCACGGCGCGGTGCAGCGCGGTGCACAGCGGGATCGATCCGCCCTGCCCGGCGGTCCCGACCTCCCGGCCGTAGGCGGCCTCGAGCGCCGCGCGCAGTGCGGCGTAACCCGGACCGTCCGTCGCCGCCCGGAAGGGTTCGCCGAGGACGTCGCGGTCGATGCGCAGATGCGCTCCCCACGGCACGTGGGCCTCGAGATGGGCAACGAGCGCGTCCTGGGCGGTGCGGGCGTCGATGCCGGGCGGCACGCGCAGGTTCAGGCGTGCGGACGCGCGTGGCACGACCGCGGCGGCCGATCCGACCATCGGCGGAGCGTCGATCCCGAGGACGGTCAGTGCCGGTCGCGCCCACACCGCGTCGGCGACGGTTCCGGAGGTGGGGAGCGAGACACCGTCGAGCACGCCCGCGTCGGCGCGGAAACGGTCTTCGGGATAGGACACACCGTCCCAGGTCGCGGTGCAGTCCAGTCCGTCGACGACGGTGTTGCCGTGCTCGTCGCGCAGGGTGCCGAGCAGATGGATCAGCGCGGCCAGCGCGTCGGGGGCCGCTCCCCCGTACATCCCGGAGTGGATCTCGCCCTTCAGCGTCTCGATGTGGACGTCGACGTTCGCGATGCCCCGCAGCGTCGTGGTGAGGGTGGGCCGGCCCACCTCGGCGTTGCCGCTGTCGCCGATGACGATGAGATCGGCGTCGAACATCTCGGGTCGTTCGGCGACGAGGTGGTCGAGGCCGGCGCCGCCCATCTCCTCCGAGCCCTCGACGACGATGCGGACACCGACGGGCAGTGGGCCGTCCGCACACAGCGCCCGCAGTGCGAGCAGGTGCATAACGACGTTGCCCTTGCAGTCGGCGGCGCCGCGGCCGTACCAGCGGCCGTCCCGTTCGGTGAGCGTGAAGGGCTCGCTGCGCCAGAGTGATTCGTCGCCGGGCGGCTGAACGTCGTAGTGGCTGTAGAGCAGAACCGTCGGGGCGCCGTCGGGGGCGGGCGTATGTCCGAGTACGGCGAGCGAGCCGTCGGCGGTTTCGATCGTCTCGACGCTCTCGATTCCCGCCTCGGTGAAGGCATCCCGCACCCAGTTCGCTGCACCGACGCATTCCTCCACCGGGAACTGGCGCGGATCCGCGACGGAACGGAACGCGACGAGCCGCGCGAGATCGTCGCGCGCAGCCGGCATCGCCTCCCGGATCCGCTCGCGGATGCGCTGCGTCGCGTCGGTGTCTGTCGCTGTCATGATCCGTCCTCCGCACGTCGGATGAGTACGTCGATTCCGTCCAGCAATCGTTCGAGACCGAAACGGAAGTCCTGCTCGTGCCATACTGCCTCGTCGTCGGCGTCGCTCCCGTCGGGGTCGAACGCGCCGCCCTCGACCGCCGCCAGCACCGAGGGGTACTTCTCGGGATCGAGGATGCGCCGCAGCATCGCCGGGGTGTCGGACGGGTCGTCCGCGACATCGGTTCCGAGTTCCCACGAGAAGCGTGCGCGACCGATGGCGTAGAGCGAGATCATCATCACCACCTGCACCTTCGCAGGTTCGTCGAGTGGGGTGGCGGACAGCGCGCCGAGTCCCGCGTCGAGCCAGAGCAGGTTGTTGGGATAGTACGGCGCCGTGCGGATCGGGTACTGCGTCAGCCACTTGTGCGCGCGCAGACTCCGGTACTCGGCCATCGCCCATGCCTCGAGCCGTTCCCGCCAGTCGCCTCCGACCGGTAGCTCGGGGGGCGACCCGATGGCGCGGTCCCACGCGAGTTCGACGAGCTGGTCCTTGTTGCTCACGTAGCGGTACAGCGACATGGTGGTGAAACCCAGTTGCTTGGCCACCCGGCTCATCGAGAGCGCTTCGAGCCCTTCGGCGCCCGCCACCTCGATCGCCGCATCGAGGACTTGTTCGAGCGTGAGTCCCCGTCGCGGGCCCCGGGTGCCGGTATCGCTCAATCCCCATGCCAGCTGCACACTCTGCGGCAGCGGATCGTCGGGCTCGGGACTGCTCATGCTCCTCCAGATTTCGGGTCTTGCCGCCATCCTAAAACTGCGTACGCTATACACATCGGTATATTGCATACACAGTTAGTGAGATGCCATGACTCGTTCCGTTCCCGCCATCGACGTCCGGGGCCTACGCAAGTCGTTCGGCCCGACCACCGTTCTCGACGGCGTCGACCTCCGGGTCGACACCGGATCCGTCTTCGCACTGCTCGGCGCGAACGGCGCCGGCAAGTCCACCACCGTCCGCATCCTGACCACCCTGTTGCGCCCCGACGCGGGCACCGTCACCGTGGCCGGCCTGCCCCTCCCCGGCCGCGCCCACGCCGTGCGCGAGAACATCGCACTCACCGGCCAGTACGCCGCGATCGACGACGTCCTCACCGGCACGGAGAACCTCCGTCTCGCAGCGCGCCTCGCGCACCTGCCGTCGGCCGCGATTCCCGGTCGCGTCCGTGACCTGATCGAACGTTTCGACTTCGCGTACGTCGCCGACCGGCGCGCCGGCACGTACTCCGGCGGCACGATGCGACGCCTCGACATCGCCATGAGTCTCGTCGCGTCCCCGCAGGTGTTGTTCCTCGACGAACCCACGACCGGGCTCGACCCGCGCAGCCGCCTCGTGATGTGGGAGGCGATCCGCGAACTCGCCGACGACGGCGTCACCATCTTCCTGACCACCCAATACCTCGAGGAGGCCGACCGACTCGCCGACCGCATCGCCGTCCTCGACGGCGGGCGGATCGTCGCCGAGGGCACACCCGACGAACTCAAGTCGCTTGTGCGCGGCGGCTATCTCGAACTGCGCTTCTCCACCGACGCCGACCTCACCCATGCCGCGTCGGTGCTCGACGGCGAGATCGACCGGGCAGCACTGACACTGCAGGTCCACACCAAGGGCGATCTGCCCCACGTCGCCGCCCTGCTCGACCGCCTCGCCGCCGAGGCGGTCCCCGTCGAGAAGTTCGGGCTGCACTCCCCCACCCTCGACGACGTCTTCCTCACCCTCACCGGCTCCACCGACGAAACAAAGGTCGTCCGATGACACTCCTCGCGCACCCCACCCCGCTCCGCTTCGCCGCGCGCGACCACGCCGCCGTGACCGGCAGGAACCTGCGGCGGATGCTCCGCAGCCCCGACGCGCTGCTGATGGGTCTCGCACTGCCGGTCCTGCTGCTCGTGTTGTTCGTCTACGTCTTCGGTGGCGCGATCGACACCGGCACCGACTATCTCAACTACGTCGTGCCCGGCATCGTGCTGTTGTCGGCGTCCTTCGGGGCGGCACAGACGGCCGTCGCGGTCGCCTCCGACATGCACCGCGGCATCGTCGACCGGTTCAGGTCCATGCCCATCGCCCGCTCCGCCGTGCTCACCGCGCACGTCGTCGCGAGTCTGGTCCGCAATCTCGCCAGCACCGTCGTGGTGTTCGTGGTGGCCGCACTCATGGGATTCCGGCCCGACGCCCACCTCGTCGAATGGGTGGCCGCCACCGGTGTCATCGCGTTGTTCGTCCTGGCGATCTCCGCCGTCTCGGCCGCGCTCGGGATGCTCGCGGGCAATGACGAGGCCGCGAGCGGGTTCACCTTCCTCCTGCTCTTCCTCCCCTACGTGAGCAGCGCGTTCGTCCCGCCCGAGACGATGCCCGGATGGCTGCGTGGTTTCGCCGAACACCAACCGGTCACCCCGGTGATCGAGACCGTCCGGGGACTGCTCACCGGCACCGGGATCGGGTCGTCCGCGATCGTCGCGATCGGGTGGTGCGCGGCGTTCACCGCAATCGGCCTGGTCGCCGCCACAGCACTGTTCCGACAGCGGACCGCACGCTGACCTGTGGCTGCCCGGTTTGTGACACTCTGACTCACAACAAGTATTCGGGAAAGCACGGACGTCCGGCTAGCCTGGGCGCGTGGAGTCAGCAACGAACGGCCGCCGCGCCCCGCGCCGGATCGATCCGGCGCTCGAGGTTCAGGCCGAGCCCCAGGAGCTCGTGCCGCGTCGGCGGCCCACCCAGGAACGGAGCCGCCGCAAGTTCGACGCCCTGTTGGCCGCCTCGCGTGAACTGCTCACCGAGGTCGGCTTCGAGTCGTTCACCTGTGAGGAGGTCGCGTCCCGCGCCGACGTCCCCATCGGCACGCTCTACCAGTTCTTCGCCAACAAGTACGTGATCGTGTGCGAGCTCAACCGGCAGGACCTCGTCGGCGTCCAGAGCGAACTCGCCCAGTTCAACGGCAAGATCCCGTCCGTCGACTGGTTGCGCTTCCTCAACAGCTTCGTCGACCACCTCGCCGGACTGTGGACCACCGATCCGTCCCGCCGCGAGGTGTGGCTCGCGATGCAGTCCACCCCGTCCACCCGGGCCACCGGCGCCATCCACGAACGCGAGTTCGCCGAGCAGGTCGCGCGGATGCTGGCACCGCTCACCCCGGACACCCCGCGACCGCGCCGGAAGCTCATGGCCGAGGTGCTCGTCCACATCGTGTACTCGATGCTCAACTTCTCGGTGCAGGACGACCAGACCCACGCCGACGCCGTCGTCGAACTCAAGCGCATCATGGTCGCCTACCTGCAGATCGCCGAACAGGACTCACGCGCTCAGGCCAAGCGACGCCAACGCCGCGAGGAACGCGAGGAATCCGCACGCGGACAGGCCGGCCGGCAGGACACCGAAACGGATCAGGCCGAGGAAGCCAGCGCTCCCTCGGCCTGAGTCCCCACATCTACGTACGCCGGCCGTCGACCTCGTCGAGGACGACGAACGCGCCGGCCATGTCACCGTCGTGGGTCAACGACACATGGATCCGGACGCCGGTCAGCTTCTCGGCGACCTGCCGGTGCAGCCGGATGCTCGGGCGACCCCACGCGTCCGAGACCACTTCGATCTGCTGATGGATCGTCTCCGGTAGCACCGGTGGGCTGCCGAACAGCGACGCCGACCACGCCTTGATCACCGCCTCCTTCGCCGCCCACCGGGCGGCGAAGTGCCGGGCGGGATCGGAGCTGCGGGTGTTCGCGTCGCGACGCTCACCCGGTGTGAAGTTCGCCAGCATCGTCGTTCCCGTCCGACCCAGCTGTTCCGCGAACTCCGGCACCGACACGAGGTCGAACCCGACACCCGCAACTCCCATCCCGAGACCCGTGCCTACTTGCAGCCGGGCAGACCGGAGCGGTACACGTCGTCCTCACCGAGGCGAGCCTCCGGCGAGAGCAGCATGTCCGCCTCGAGCTGACGCGTGGCCGAAGCCGGCACGTGATCGTCACCCAGACGACGATCCGCGGGCCGCTGGTAGAGCGACGCTCCACCGGTCATCGCGTCCACCAGGCGACGCTTGCCGGCGACGGTGCGCTCGGCCGCCTTCGCCAGGTAGACCTCCCGGCGCTCCGCCGGGATCGCCTCGACGAACGCCTGCGGATGGACCACCGCGATCAGACCCGACACGTGCCCGAAGCCGAGGCTCGTGAGCAGACCCGCCTTGAGCGGGAGCTGCTCGCCGAACCGGATCGGCGTGCGCGGCCACACCAGGTGCTCGAACTCCGCCATCTTCTCGTCGACACAGTCGAGGCTGCGGTTCGGCGGAACCACACCCTGCGCGAGGACCTGGCACAGGCCGATCAGCTGGAAGGCGGCGGCGCCACCCTTGGCGTGACCGGTCAGCGACTTCTGCGAGACCACGAACATGGGGTTGCCCTCGCTGCGGCCCAGCGCACCGGCCAGACGCTCGTGCAGCTCGGCCTCGTTCGGGTCGTTCGCGGCGGTCGAGGTGTCGTGCTTGGAGATCACCGCGATGTCGTCGGCCGTGAGACCGAGCTTGCGCAGTTCCTTCGCGAGACCCGACTCGCGTCCACCGCGACCCGCACCGAGCGCACCGATGCCGGGCGCCGGGATCGAGGTGTGCACACCGTCGGCGAACGATCCGGCCCAGGCGACCACACCGAGCACCGGCAGGCCCATCTCGAGCGCGACATCGCCGCGGGCGAGCAGGATCGTGCCGCCACCGGCCGACTCGACGAATCCACCGCGACGACGGTCGTTGGCGCGGGAGAAGCGACGATCGCTGATGCCCTTGGCCTGCATGTCCTCCGACTTGGCGGTCGCGGACATGCCACCGAAGCCGACGATGCCCTCGATACCGAGATCGTCGAAACCACCGGCGACGACCAGATCGGCCTTGCCGAGCTTGATCTTGTCCACGCCCTCCTCGACGGAGACCGCAGCCGTGGCGCACGCCGCGACCGGGTGCACCATCGCGCCGTAGCCGCCGACGTACGACTGGACGACGTGCGCGGCGATGACGTTCGGCAGGGCCTCCTGCAGGATGTCGTTCGCCCGCGACTCGCCGAGCAGCGTGTCGATGTACAGCGACCGCATCGAGGACATGCCACCCATGCCGGTGCCCTGCGTGTTGGCGACCATCGACGGGTGTACCCAGCGCAGCAGCTCGGACGGGGTGAAGCCACCGGTGAGGAAGGCATCGACCGTGGTGACGATGTTCCACAGACCCACCCGGTCCACCGAGTCCGCCATGTCGGCGGGGATGCCCCACTTGGTGACGTCGAAGCCGGTCGGGATCTGGCCACCGACCGTGCGGGTCAGCTTCGCCTTGCGCGGCACGCGGATCTCGGTGCCTGCCTTGCGGGTGACCGTCCAGTCGCCCGACTCGGCGTCGACCGACGCGACCGTGTTCTCCGGATCGGAGTCGACAAACGCGCGGGCCTCGGCCTCGGAACCGACGACGAAGGACAGGTCCTTGTCGAGGAAGACCGAGGTCAGCAGCGGAGCCGTGTTGTCGATCATCGCACCGTCGTCGCCGTAGCGGCGGATGCCGCAACGCTCGACCACCGCGTCGTGGTAGCGGTCGGCAATCTCCGCCTCGGGCACCAGCTCACCGGTCTCGGTGTCGTAGAAGCCCGGCTTGGGATCGTTCTCCCAGCCGATCAGGCCCGTGACCCACGCCAGCTCGAGCACACCGGCGGCCGACAGTTCCTCGTCGACCTCCATCTCGAAGCGGGTGCGAGCGGAGCCGTAGGGGCCGAGCTCGCCGGCACCGACGATGACGACCGTGTCGGCGAGGTCGGCGGTGACCGTGCCCCACTCGGGGGTCGGCAGCTCCTCGGCGCGCGGAGGCTCGGGCAGCGCCGCGATGGTCGCGGTGCCGTCCTCGTCGGCCTCGACGGCGTCGGCCGCCTCCTGCGCCTGCTTCGCGAGCGCCGGCAGGTCGACGTCCACCTCGGACAGTCCACCGGTCAGGTCCGCGACGAGCGGAGCCTCGGCAGCGAGACGCGTGGCCTCCGGTCCGACCAGCTTCAGCAGCTCGTCGGCCATCTCGTCCGTCGACCAGGTGCGGACACCGGCAGCCTCGACAGCTTCGACCAGCGGGTCGTTGCCGCCCATCAGGCCCGTGCCGCGCACCCAGCCGATGAGGGCGTGGGCGAGGGTGACGCGCTCGGCCCAGGTGCGCTCGGCGCTCCAGCGGTTGATGACCGCGTCGAGTGCGGCTTTGGCCTCACCGTAGGCACCGTCGCCACCGAACTTGCCGCGGTTCGGCGAACCGGGCAGCACGACGTGCAGGTGGGTGTCGACGTCGCGGTCGTACCCGATCTTCGACAGTCCGGCGATCAGTCGCTCGACCGACCACAGCAGCACCCGCATCTCCATCTCGGCCCGCGCACCGGCGTCGGCGAGCGAGCCCGCCACGCGCGGCGCGGCGAACGGGAAGAGCAGCGTCGGGGTGAGCGCGTCCTTGATGAGCTTCTTCGCACCACCGGCGACCTCGACGGTCTCGGTGCCGATCCACTCGATCAGGGCGTCGACGTCGCTGTAGGACGCCATGTTCGCGGGAACCACCCACAGCGCGGCGCCGGCACGAGCGTTGCGTGCGTACAGCTCCTTGTAGAAGCCCAGGCGGCTGTCGTTCAGCGAGGACGTGGTGACGACGACCGTCGCACCGCCAGCGAGCAGCTTCGCGGCGACGGCTGCGCCGATACCGCCCTTGCTGGCGCCGGTGACCAGGGCGACCTCGTCCGCGTACTCGGCACCCTCGGTGACGACGGCGGTCTCGGCGATCGCCGCGTAGGTCTGCGCGAGCTCCGTACGGCCGGCCTCGGTGGCCTTGCGGCCCCAGAACTCGGCGTGCGCAGCCACGGTCCGACCCGCACCGATGAAGCGTTCGACGTCGAAGCTGTTCGAATCCCCCGTCGCTCCGCTCGCCCCTTCCCCGAGCCAGACGCGGGCCAGGTCCTCACGGGCGGTGGCCCAGCGGTCGTCGATCAGGACGGCCTTGCGCTCGTCGAAGGCCGGAGCGACCAGACGCGGCCAGTCGGAGCCGAGCTCCGCGGAGACCAGGTCGACGAGTTGGTCATCGGCCTTGTCGGCCAGGCCCGAGACCTGCTCGGTGTGGCCGAGCTGCTCGAGCACGAGACGTGCGGCACTGGCGAGAACCCCGTCGCGGCCGGTGATCTGCTCGGCGAACTCGCCGAGGGCAGCGGCGTCGACCGTCGCTCCCCCGCCGCCACCGGCGGACGGCATCGACACGGCGATTCCGCGACGCGAGGCCACCGACTGCACGGCGGCGTCGATCAGCTTGTCGACCGAAGCGGCATCCGCGAGGGCACCATCGGTCAGGCCCCCCAGGTCGCCGCCGCGGACGGACGAACCGTCGCGGCTGCCGAGAGCAGCTTCGGCGGTGACGTGCGACGCCCAGCCCTCGCCCAGACCCCACACCTTGGCGACGCGGTCGGCGACGTAGGCGGGACGCTTGCCCGACGGACCGAACACCTTGCGCAGGTGATCGTTGATCGAGTCCGACAGCACCGGGCCGAAGGGGCGGTAGGTGCGGGCGAGACGGTCGACCGTGCCGGCGAGGGCACCCATGTCGGCGTCGGCGGCACCGTCGATCGCGCCGAGCGAGAGCTCGGAACCGAGGTCGACGAGCAGCTGGTTGCGACGCGAGGACACGCCGTCGCACAGCGCCTCGATCGTGTCGGCGGGGCCGATCTGATCCGGGCGCAGCTTCGTCCACAGGGCGATGAGCACCTTGGTGGCGTCGGCGGCCTTGAACGCGATGTCGTCCGGGGTCGGGCCACCGGCCGGCGCAGCGGGAGCCGCGGCGGGTGTCGGGGCCGCAGCAGCGGCGGGAGCGGACTCGGCAGCCGGTGCGACCGGCTCGTCGTCCTCGACCGGAGCGGGATCGGTGTCGGTCGAGTACACGATCGACGCCTCGCGCTCGATGTTGAGCACCTCGACGGGCTGACCGAAACGACCGGGCAGCTTCAGCGTCTGCGACGCGAGGTTCGCGACGGTGGGCGCGCCACCGAGGCCGACCTCGACGAACCGCTCGACACCGAGACCACCGTCGGTCTCGTCGGCGAACAGCAGATCCTGGGTCTCGATCCAGCGCACCGGCGACGCGAACTGCCAGGCCAGCAACTCGGCGAGCACCACGCGGGTGAGCTCGACCGGCTTGGCCGACCAGCTGTCGAAGTCCGCGAGGACGTCGGCGAGCGGCTGCGACGGCACCAGGTCGGCGATCTCCTGGATGAACTCGCGACCCAGGTTGAACGGCTTGGGCACGAGGTTCGGGATGTACCGGCCGATGAGGATGTTCGGGTCGATCTCCTGCGGCAGCAGGGCGAGCAGACGCTCGCGGAAGTCGTCGACACCGCCGCGCAGCACGGTCGAGTGGAACGGCACGTCGATGCCCGGGACGAGGATGAACGCGCGCTTGCCACCGAACTCGGCGACCTTGCGCTCGATCACGGATTCGAGGGCTTCGAGGCCGGCGACCGTGCCGGCGATCGCGTACTGCGATCCGCGCAGGTTGAGGTTGACGATCTCGAGGAACTCCCCGGTCTCCTCGGCGACACCGGCGACGAAGGCCTGCAGGTCGGCATCGTCCACACCGAACTGCGACGGCCGGATCGCGGCCATGCGGTAGTTCGAGCGGCCCTGCTCGTCGCGCGGCACGAGAGCGTGCATCGCGGAGCCACGCTGGAAGACGACCTCGAGGACGGCCTCGAGCGGCAGCACACCGGCGACGGCGGCGAGCGCGTTGTACTCGCCCACCGAGTGACCAGCCAGGAAGGCGTCGTCGACGAACGCGCCGGCCTCCTTCAGCTCGGCGATCTGCGCGACACCGAGGGTCGCCATCGCGACCTGCGTGAACTGGGTCAGGTGCAGCACGCCGTCGGGATGCTTGTGGGTGACACCGCGGGCCTTGAGGACCGTCGGGTTGTCGCGGACCACGGCCAGGATCGAGAAGCCGAGGGCCTCGCGGGTGTGCTTGTCGGCGCGCTCCCAGATCTCGCGGGCGGCCTTCGAGCGGGCACGGGCGTCGAGGCCCATGCCGGGACGCTGGATGCCCTGGCCCGGGAACGCGTAGACGGTCTTCGGCGCGGCGATACGGCCGGTCGCGACCATCACCAGATCACCGTCGACGCGGCAGCCGACCTCGACGACCTCGGCACCACCGTCGGTGGCGATGCGGTCGACGCGCACGTCGATCTTCGCACCCGGACGGACCATGCCCAGGAAGCGGGTGGTCCATGCCGTCAGGCGACGGACCGGCAGCTTCGCGTCCTGCTCGATCGCGGTGACGACCTGCTGGGCCGCGGCCGACAGCCACATGCCGTGGACGATCGGGCTTCCGAGACCGGCGAGCAGCGCGGCGTTGTCGGAGGTGTGGATCGGGTTGTGGTCGCCGGAGACCTTCGCGAAGGCGCTCATGTCGGTCGGCGCGACGATCACGGCATCGCGGCGGCGACGACGCGGCGTGTCGGTGACGGCCTCGGTGAGAGCGCCACCGGCGCGAACCGGATCGGCGAGATCGGCGGTGCCGGTGCGGCCGCGGATCGCGAACCGCTCGGCCAGGGTGGCGACCACCCGGTCGCCCGAGCCGTCACCGCTGTCGGCGGTGATGACCACGTCGACCTCGACGACGCGACCCAGGTCGGTGTCGGAGACACCGGTGACCTCGGCCTTGACGCCCAGGAAGGCGGGATCGGTCGGCAGACCGTTCTTGACGTCGATCGCGTGGTCCAGGTGGACCAGGTCGAGCATGCCCTCGATGACCGACAGGTCGGTCTCGGTGCGGGCGGCGCCCAGCGCGGCGAAGACGGCCGGCCAGCAGGCACCCACGAGCACGTCGGGCACACCGTTGCCGCTCGGCGTCAGGTTCGCGGGCAGACCCGAACCGGTGACACCGGCGTGGTCGGCGATCTTCTCCGGCAGCCAGCCGAGAGTGATACGGGCAGCGCCCTTCCTGACCTCGGGCAGTTCCTGACCGGCGGCGACACCGAGCAGAGCGGACATCGACGCATCGGCGTCGGCCTCGGTGACGACAGGCGCGCCACCGGAGACGACCGAGGCGGGCACGGTCAGGCGGATCTCGACGGCCTTGTCGCGCACCAGCGGAACCCGCAGGCCGACGTGCTCGTCGTCGAGGATCGTCAGGGTCGCACCCGTCGGGGCGTGCGAGGCAGCGGTCTCCGACTCGACGGTCCACTCGTCCAGATCACCGAGACGGTGGATCGGGTTGCGGGTCTGGCGACCCGCCCACGAGACGTCCGGCGAGGACAGCACGGCGTCGAGCAGACCCGGCGCGATGTCGCGGTGACGACGCGCGGCGAGCTCCACCGGCTCCGTGCCCTCGGCGACGAGCTCGTCGGCCGTGGCCTTCTCGAAACGGTCGAGGAGTTCACCGACCGGCTCGTCGACACGGGTGATGCCGGCAACGGCGACGGTGCCGGGGATCACGCACACCTGGTCGGCGGAGTAACGCGGATCGTGGGCCTGCCACAGCGAATCCGAACGCCACCAGCGACGCACGTCCTGGTCGACGACCGGAACGAAGTTGACGGGCTTGCCGGGGGTGCGGCACAGCGACACGAAGAACGGCACGTCGGCGGGATGCAGCACGACGTCACCCGCGTCGGGATACTGCGCGAGCAGCGACTTGATCGCGGCGTACGGGCGCTCGAGCACCGCGTCGTCGTCGAACAACGTCGGGATCGGGCCCCGGCAGACGGGATGCAGGCGGGCCTCGGCGCGCTGCAGCATGTCGCGGAAACGCTCACGCCACGACACGTCCAGCCACGGGCTGGTGTGCGCCTCGGCGAGGACGTCCGCCAGATCGGTGCCGCAGTCGAACTCGGCACCGTTGTCCGCGCCGACCGCCAGCTCGAGGTAGCGCTCGAGCCACTGCAGGTAGGTCATGGTGTCGAGGTCGCCGAAGTACGGCTTCGCCGTTCCGTTCAGCGCATCGACGATCTCGGCTCGGCGCGCGGCCACGGCGTCGGCATCACCGGCGACCTCGTCGAGGAGGCGGCCCGTGCGCGAAGCGGCGTTGTCGATCTCGTGGATGTCGGCGCCGAGCTGGCTGCGACCGGAGGCCATACCGCCGGTCGCGGTGCCGGCGGCAACCCAGTCGGGAGTGCCGGGGGTGTCGACGAGCAGCTGCTTGACCTCGGGAGCCGTGGTGGCCTCGAGGGTCGCCATCGCGGCGGTACCGACGAGGATGCCGTCGAGCGGCATCGCCGGGAAACCGTAGACGGTCGACCAGCGACCGGTCAGGTACTCGGCAGCCTTCTCCGGCGTGCCGATCCCACCGCCGACGCACAGCACCAAGTTCGGGCGCGTGCGCAGCTCGGCGTAGGTGTCGAGGAGCAGATCGTCGAGGTCCTCCCACGAATGGTGACCACCGGCGCGGCCGCCCTCGATGTGGGCGATGACCGGATAGTCCGGGACCTCGTTGGCGATACGGATCACCGAACGGATCTGCGCCACCGTGCCCGGCTTGAAGGCGACGTGCTCGATGCCGGCCTCACGCAGGTCGGAGATGATCTGCACGGCCTCGTCGAGCTCCGGGATACCGGCGGTGACGACGACACCGTCGAAGGGCGCACCGGCCGCGCGGGCCTTGGGTACGAGGCGCTTGCCGCCCACGTGCAGCTTCCACAGGTAGGGGTCCAGGAACATCGAGTTGAACTGGACGGCGCGGCCCGGCTCGAGCAGCTCGGTGAGCTCGGCGACGTGGTCGGCGAAGATCTGCTCGGTGACCTGACCGCCACCGGCGAGCTCGGCCCAGTGACCGGCGTTCGCGGCCGCGGCGACGATCTTCGGATCGACGGTCGTGGGGGTCATGCCTGCGAGCAGGATCGGCGAGCGGCCCGTCAGGCGGGTGAAGGCCGTCTCGACGGCGATGCGGCCGTCGGGCAGCGCGACCGGCTTCGGAGCGAACTCCGACCAGGCACGCGGAACCTCGGGCTCGGCGCCCGGGGTGAGGAGATTGCGCTGACCGCCGCGGGTCGCGGCGGCGATGATGCCGACGCCCTGACCGCGCAGGCCCGAGCTGGTCATGCGGGTGAGGAGCTCGCCCGGACCGAGGTCGAGGATCCACGAGGCACCGGACGCGACGACGGAGGCGACCTGCTCGACCCAGTCGATCGGGGCGACGAGGATGGCCTGCGCCAGGCTGCGCGCGAGCTCGGAGTCGAGCTCGCAGCGGGCGGCCCAGTCGGCGACCTGCTCCACGGCATCCGCGAAGGCGGGGTGATGGAAGCCGACCTCGGCCGCGACGGGCTCGAAGGTCGGGGAGAACACGGCGCCACCGCGCTTCTTGGCCTCGCGCTCACGGGTCTCCGCGGCGGAGATCTGCTCGCAGCGTTGCTGCACGCGCTCGAGAGCGGCGGGCGGGCCCGACAGCACGACGCGACGACGGGCGTTGCGGATCGCGACGACGGCGCTGTGCTCGGGGTCCTGGCCCTCGAAGACCTCGGCGACGATCGCGCGCAGGCGCTCGGGGTCGACGTTGGCGACGGCGAGCATCGGGTACTTGCCGGCGCCGGAGATCAGGCCGCGGCGGCGACCGACGAGGGTCGCGGCGGCACCGATGAGCTGGGCGATCGCGAGGATTTCGGCGTCCTTGCGGCCGGCGGCGGCGACGGACTCGACGGCGAGGACGCCCTGCGAGTGGCCGATAACCGCGCTCGGTGCGACGGAGTCGACGTCGAGGCCCTGGTTCGCGAGCGCGCGCAGCGCGGCGACCTGGGTGAGGAAGACGCCGGGCAGCGACACGGCGGCAGAGGTGAGAGCTGCTTCGGAGGGGCCGGCGGGCGCGTCGTCCTCGTCGGCGAGTTCGGCCTCGAGGATCCACGCGACGGGGTCGAAGCCCGTCGGGCGGACCACGACGAGGTCGCTCGCGACCGGGGCGAGGTGCGCGGTGGCGCGGTTGACCAGGTCGGTGAGGGCCGGTTCGAGTCCGTTGTCGCGGCTGAGCTCCTCGAGCGAGGTGAGCCAGGGAGCGCCCTGGCCGCCGAAGGCGAGCGCGTAGGGCTCACCCGCGAGGAGCTTGTCGACCAGGGCACGGGCCGGAGCGGCTGCCGTGGACCGATCGGTGGTGCGTCGTGATGCCTTCGAGTTCCGTCCGTTGTCGCCTGGTGTGGTCTCGTCGATCGTCACGCGTGTGGTTCCTCTCCTGAACACCCCGGCGTCGAGGCTTCGTGTGTCAGCGCTGCGCGCCGGTGTGCTGCTGGACTAGTGGTCCGCTGTTCGGGCACGCCCAGGTTCGCACAAAATCATGAGGGGTTCCTCATGTTTTGTTTCCCGCAGTTTGCCCGGCACCTCTCCCACCAGTGATTTCGCTCACATGCTTCCTCGAAGGTAACTGGTCGGTAACCCGAATCGCTCCTGGCTGCGTCGATGCGTGGACGTCCACGAACCCGAGGAATCCCTCACGTTTTTCGTTATCAAATCGTTACCTATTGACGGGCGTCGCGGATCGTGCATCGCAAGATCGAAAACGTGTCGGCGCCCGCGGTTAGCCTTCGGCCGGATCGAACAGACATTCGATGGGGGCAGGGATGAAGTACACACGGGAAATACTCGAAGAGGCTGTAGCGGAGTCTGTCAGCGTGGCGGGGGTGCTGCGATATCTCGGGATACAAGCAACCGGGGGCGCGCATGCGCACATCAGTCGCCGGATACGAAAGTTCGGCATCGACGCGTCCCACTTCACCGGGCAGGCACACCAGAAAGGCCGACCTCCGCGCAACCGGCTCGCCTGGACCGAAGTCCTCACCCTCAAGCCGGTCGGATCCAATCGACAGTCCCCGAAACGGTTGCGTCGCGCACTCGTCGAGTCGGGACGTCCCCACAAGTGCGAGGGATGCGGGATCGAGCCGATGTGGCGTGGGGAACCGATAACCTTCCACGTCGATCATATTGATGGAAACTCGCACGATTCCCGGCCGGAAAACGTCCGATTCCTGTGTCCGAACTGCCACAGTCAGACGCCCACCTGGGCAGGACGAAACGTGCAGGCCCGGATCGCCCACGAGCGACTGCGATGACGTATTCTGCGGAGGTCCGCGCGAGTGGCGTAATAGGCAGCCGCGCTGCGTTTAGATCGCAGTGTCCATAGGACGTGGGGGTTCGAGTCCCCCCTCGCGCACCACGTGACCTCACCCACGGTGCACCGACCGGTCTTGGCAGGTCGGTGCACCGTTCGGGTACCGTCGAGGGCGTGTCCGAGCATCGCCCTCCCCGCCGGTTGGCCCTGATCATCCTGGTCCTGGTGGCCGCGGCCGGATGCCTCGGCCTCGGTTACTGGCAGTGGGTCCGGTTCGAAGCGGTCGGCGGCACCTACCAGAATCTCGGCTACGCCCTCCAGTGGCCGGCCTTCGCCTTCTTCTGCGTCTACGCCTACCGGCGCTTCGTCCGCCTCGAGGCCGAGGAGCAGGAAGCCGAGAGCACCGGCGGACGACGCCCCTCCGAGCCGGACGAGCCCACCGAGATTCCCGAGGATCTTCTTCCCACCCGTCCGCGCACGCTCGCTGAGGCACGCGAGCAGGAGGCCGCGGATCCCGACGCACAACAGATCAACGAGTACAACGAGTACCTCGCGCAGCTTGCGCGCAGGTCCGATAGGAGCGCTCAGTGAGCACGACCCCCGAGCAGGCGTCCGGCCAGGCCACCACGCCGCGCGTCGTCAGTGAGGCCGACCGCAAGAAGATCCGGTCGGCTCTGCTGCGTTACCGCGTGCTCGCCTACGCGACCGGTATCTGGCTGCTGATCCTCACCGGTGAGATGGTCGCCAAGTACATCATCGGTGTCGAGAACGTGCCGGCCTGGATCGCGATCGTGCACGGCTGGGTGTACGCGGTGTACCTGGTCCTCACCTTCGACCTGTCGATCAAGGTGCGCTGGCCGATCGCCCGGACGGTGTGGACGCTCCTGGCGGGCACCATCCCGTTCCTGTCCTTCTTCGTCGAGCACAAGCGCACCCAGCAGGTGAAGGCCGACTTCGGCGTCTGAGCCGGTAACCTCTACGAACACGAATCGGGCGGATCCTTTCGAAGGATCCGCCCGATCTCGTTGCGAACGAGCGCGCTCAGCGTCGCGGCAGGCGCACCACCTGCACGAAGAACTCGTCGATCTGGCGCACCGCGTGGATGAACTGATCGAGGTCGACCGGCTTCGTCACGTACGCGTTGGCGTGCAGCTTGTAGCTGCGGAGGATGTCCTCCTCCGCTGCCGAGGTCGTGAGGACGACGACGGGGATGTCGGTGAGGTCGGTGTCGGACTTGACCTGCTCGAGGACCTGCCGTCCGTCGTACTTGGGCAGGTTCAGGTCGAGGAGGATCAGGTCGGGCCGAGGGGCGCTCTCGTACTCTCCGCGCCGGTAGAGGAAGTCGAGTGCCTCCTCGCCGTCGCGGACCACGTGAAGGGTGTTTCCGATCTTGTTGTCCTCGAACGCTTCGCGCGTCATCAATTCGTCGCCGGGGTCGTCCTCGACGAGGAGGACGTCGATCGGCCGCCCGGAAACGCTCATGCAGATGCCCCTTTCAGAGCGACTTCGGTTGCAGACATGTCGTCGCCTGCCTTGGGAATCGTAAAGCAGAATCGACTGCCTTCCCGATACTGCGGGTCGAGCCAGATCTCTCCACCGTGGTATTCGACGATCTTGCGGCAGATGGCCAGGCCGATGCCGGTGCCGGTGTAGACGTCCCGGCCGTGCAGCCTCTGGAAGATCACGAAGACCTTGTCGGCGAACTCTTCGGCGATACCGATTCCGTTGTCCTGCACGGAAAATCGCCAGAACTCGTCGTCCCCGTCGACGATCTCCTCGCAGTCGACCCGGATCTCCACGGGCCTGTCCTCGTGGCGGAATTTGATCGCGTTGCCGATCAGGTTCTGCCACAACATGATCATCAGTGTGGGATCGCCCACGATCGTCGGCAGGGACTCGGGCCGGGTGATCTCCGCCCCGGATTCCTCGACCGCCTGGGAGATGTTCGTCAGAGCCGCGTCGAGGGTCACATCCAGTTCGGTGCGGATGTGCGCGTCGCTGACGCGTCCGACGCGGGAGAAGGTCAGCAGGTCGTTGATGAGCACCTGCATACGCTTCGCGCCGTCGACCGCGAAGGCGATGTACTGGGTGCCGCGTTCGTCGAGCTTGTCGCCGTAACGCTTCTCGAGTAGCTGACAGAAGGACGCGACCTTGCGCAGCGGCTCCTGCAGGTCGTGGGAGGCGACGTAGGCGAACTGTTCGAGTTCGGAGTTCGAGCGCCGCAGTTCCGTCGTCTGGTTCTCGAGTTGCTCCTCACGCTCGTGCGCGACCTGCAGTTCGCGCACGATCCGCTCGCGCATGTCCTCGACGTCGCGACCCAGCGCATAGATGTCGGCGGGGCCCTGCGGCTCGATCTCGCGCTCGAAGTTCTGGCCCGCGACGACGCTGCGCGATGCCTGTCGCAGACACTGGATCGGACGGACCACGATCATCTGGAGCAGGACTGCCAGGCCCACGCCGGCGAGCAGGAAAACCACGACCATGCCGGCAAGGATGCGGTCGCGCGTGGTGCGGGTGTCCTCGAGCGTCGCGATGCCGTCCTCTCGGGCCTGCGCGAGATCGGCGTTCTGGACCTCGAACGCCGCCCGGAGCCGGTCGAACGCGACGCGGCCCGCATCGACGACGGCGGGATCCACGAACTGCGGTTCCCCCGGTACGACGGTGGAGATGAGCGGTTCGGCGTACACACGTCGCCACTGCGCCGCGTGCGTTTCGATCGCGTCGAGGTCCGCCATCAGCTTCTCCTCGTCGCCGACGAGAGCGCGCAACTCGGCGGCGGCAGCCTCCTCCTCCCGCCGTCCCTCCTCGTAGGGCGTGAGGAAATCGGGATCGGCGGCGAGAATGTAGCCCCGTGCGCCCGTCTCCTGGTTGATCAGCGCCGATTGCAACCGGTACGCCTCGACGCGGGCGGGCTGGATCCGGTCGCGCACGTAGTTGGAGTATTCGGTCGTCTCACGGAGGAAGTGGCTGCCGACCACGGTGCCGACGACCACCAACACACCCATCACGCCGAGTACGAGCAGGAACCATGCCTGGACCGTCATCCTGCGAGAGGGAGGGCGACGCACGTCCCCCGTCTCCGCCGTTGCGTCGCTGTTCGTCATGCGGTGATGATCACTTCCTGTTCCATTGCACGTGGACGACTGCCACGTCGTCGGACAGCCCTCCCCTACTGTCCGCGAGTTTCTCGGCACCGTCGATCAGCGAGTCGGTGAACTCGGCAGCCGGCAGATGGGCGCGTTCGCGCGCGAGCTCGAGGAGTCCTTCCTCACCGAGTCGTTCCGGGCCGTCGCCTCGATGACCCTCGAACAATCCGTCGGTGAACAACACGATCGCGCCGTCCCCGGGCAGATCCAACTCGTGGACGGGCCAGGTGGCCACTCCCGGCAGCAGGCCGAGAGCGGGACCACCGGGCGCTTCGATCCAGTCGATGGTTCCGCCGTGGCGGAGCAGCAGCCCGGGATGACCGGCCCGCATGACCTCGACGGTGCCGTGGTCGGCACACATCGTGAGGTTCGTCATCGACGCGAAGAAGCGACTCTCCGTGCGCTCGGCGACGAGCAGTTCCTCGAGTTGGTGCAAGCGGCGGGGACCGTCTACCCCGCTGAGCACGAGCGTGCGCCACGCGATGCGCAGGCCCACGCCGAGGGCGGCCTCGTCGGGGCCGTGACCGGAGACGTCGCCGATGAGGACGTGGACGGTGCCGTCGCCGGTCTGCACGACGTCGTAGAAGTCGCCGCCGAGAAGAGCAGACGACCGGCCGGGTCGGTAACGGGCGACGACGTCGAAGTCCTGCCCGTCGCGCAGGAGTGGGGACGGGAGCAGGCCGCGTTCGAGTCGGGCGTTCTCCTGCGCGTGAAGCTGGCTCGCCTGGAGTTCCGCCGCAGCGATCTCGGTCTGCTTTCGCTGGATGGCGTAGCGGACGGCGCGGCCGAACAGATCGGGTTCGACGCGTCCCTTGACGAGATAGTCCTGGGCGCCGACGGACAGCGCGGCGAGGCCGGTCTGTTCCTCCGCGAGGCCGGTGAGGACGACGATGGGGACGGAATCGGTGATTTCCTGGATGCGGGCGACGGCTTCGAGGCCGCTCGCATCGGGCAGGTGGAGGTCGAGAAGTACGCAGTCGGGAGCCGACGTGGCGAGTTCGTCGCGGGCCTGCGCAAGTGTCTGCACCCACACGACGGTCATCTCGGGGGCACTGTCGACGACGAGTTCCTCCACGATGAGCGCGTCGCCCGGATCGTCCTCGATGAGGAGCAACGACGGTGGTTCGACCGACTCGCTCTGCGCTCGGTGCATGTCCACTCGGCGCCCCTCCCTCCCTGCTCGAAAGGGAACATTACAGACTCGGCGACAGCATGGTCACAGGGTGGTCACGGCGGGTCGCGGCCTCGGCCGACGGACCGATATGTGCATCTATCGGCACGATCTTGCATGATGGCAAGGTGAACGATCCCATGACCGCGCATCCGCATATGACTGTTTCCACGACCCGTATCGGCTCCGTGGCCGTACTGTCCGTCAACGGCGAAGTCGACATGACGAGTGCCCCGCTCCTCGAGCAGGAAGCCCTCGCACTCCTCGACACCGACATCTCCGGACTTATCGTCGACCTCAGCGGGGTTGATTTCCTCGCTTCGATGGGTATCGCTCTGTTGGTCGAGTTGTCCAAGCGAGCCGGCGACAACACCGGTTTCGCCGTCGTGGCACATGGCAGCGCCACGGCACGCCCGCTCGAACTCCTCGGCCTCGGAGAGGTCCTGGCGATCCATCCGAAGCTCGACGACGCGCTCGTCGGCCTCGGTAACTCGCCGGAAGGCGTCTCCGAGTAGACCGCCGTACCCGACGAACCGAGGAGCCATGTCGTCTGCGCCCGAGGAATCAGCTTTGCTTTTTCCCGACGAGATCCGTTCGTCGGGTGTGCGAGCCGACCCGACCGAGATTGCAGGCCTGCGGGTCGTCACGAGGCGGTGGCTGGCGAAGCTCCCCCTCAGCGAGGACCAACGACAGGACATACTGCTCGCGAGCTACGAAGCGCTCGCGAATGCCGTCGAGCACGCCTATGCGCCGGACGACGCGCACGGCACGCTCGACTACGAGGCGACGTATCTGCCCAACGAGGGTGAGGTGGTCGTGCGGGTCGTCGACCACGGCTCCTGGCACGACGCCGTCGACAGCGACGCCCGACGTTCACGCGGTCACGGGCTGACGCTGATCCGCAATCTGGCCAGCGACGTCCAGGTCTCGGCCGGCCCGAAGGGCACGGTCGTCGAGATGCGCTGGGTCCTCGAGGAGACGGACAGGGCAGAGAACGACAGGGTAGGGGACGACAGGGCAGGGGACGAACTCTCGTCCCACGACGCGAGCTGACTGCGCGGTAGGCGCGCGTCGCGAGTTCCCGATCGAAGCGGCCGCGGGAGGAGCACCATGCTCCTCCCGCGGCCGCTTTCGTCATACCTGCAGGACACCCACGTCCGGCTTCGCGGGACCGAACTTCGGTGCCAGTTCGCGGCGTGCCGCACGGTCGCCGAGGTGTTCGAGCAACCGGCGCCCGGGAGCCGATCTCGTCAGGACCATGTCGCTGCGTTTCCATCTCCGCGGACGCGGTAGCCGCCCTGTGGAGGCGATCGCGTGGATCTTCGTGCGCACGGTCGAGAACGTGGCCGTCTCCTGTGTTCTCGACCGTCCCCCGGTGGATCGGGACGTCGTGGCCGACGAGCTCACCGCCATGGTCACGGCGTATCTGCGGGACATGTCGCTCCCCTGACGGGGCGAACCAGGTGTTCCTCGCTATCGTGGCGGGAACCCTGTGACCCTGACAGGGGGTTTCCGCCGGACCCTTCGGTTCGAAGGGTCCGATGCGGGACGGTGAGTGAGGAGGCGGCGATGGCGCGTTGGAATCCACGGGTGGTACTGGACTGGTTGCGTGCGGGATATCCCGAGGGGATCCCGGCCAAGGATCACTTCGCGTTGCTTGCCGTGCTCGAGCGTCGGCTCACCGACGAGGAACTTCTCGAGGCGATCGAGACGGCGGCGGCGACCGCGTCCGAGCACCCGGAGCGGCAGGTCGACCACGACACCCTGCGGAAGATCGTGGCAGGGGTGATCCACGAGGAACCGGACCCGCAGGACGTCGAGCGCGTCCGTGAGCAGCTGGTCGCTGCGGGCTGGCCCGTTGTGGGCGGTGAACTTTCCCGCGGCGACGAGGCGGCCGAACCCGTCGAACCGGATACGCAACCGACGACCGGGACGACTGCGGCGCCGGCATCCGACGCTGTTGCTGCATCGGATACCGGCGCCGCGGAACCCGTGCGCGAGGAACGTGGGACGCAGGCCGGCGCGCGTTAGCGACTCGCGGCGAGCCGCGAATCAGGCGCTTGCGGCGAGCGCAGCGAGGGCGGGCACGAGCTGGGCGAGTGCCCGTCCTCGATGCGACTGTGCGTCCTTCTCCTCCGCGGACAGTTCCGCGGCGGTGCGTTCCTCGCCTTCGGGGCGGAAGACCGGGTCGTAGCCGAAACCGTTCTCGCCGCGCGGCTCGCGCACGATGCTGCCGCGCCATTCGCCGCGCACGACGGTCGTGACGAATCCGCCGTCCGACGGCACCACGAGCGCGCACGCCGACACGAAGGCCGCGCCGCGACGCTCGTCCGGCACATCCTGCATCTGGCCGAGCAGCAGTGCGGTGTTCGCCTCGTCGTCGCCGTGGCGTCCGCTCCAGCGCGCCGAGAGCACGCCGGGCATGCCGCGCAGGGCGTCGACCTCGAGACCGGAGTCGTCGGCGACGCAGGGCATCCCTGTGGCGGCTGCGCCGTCGCGGGCCTTGGCTCCGGCGTTCGCTTCGAAGGTCTCCCCCGTCTCGGGTGCCTCCGGGTAGGGCGGGACGGTGTCGAGACCTACGAGTTCGATGCCGTCGATCCCGGCGCGGTCGAGCACGCGCTGCAGTTCGCGCAGCTTCTTCGCGTTGCGACTTGCGACCAGCACCCGCACGTCAGACTCCGAACTTCTTCTTGACGACCTCCGCCTCGACCGGCTCGGGCAGGGTGCCCAGGTACGGCTCGGCGAGCACCTCGCGCTGGATCCGGCACAGTTCCTCGATGCCGGCGAGCGAGGAGTCGAGCATCGCGTCGAGCGTGGAACGCGGGAAGGTCGCGCCTTCGCCGGTGCCCTGGACCTCGACGAGGGTGCCTGTCTCGGTGGCGACGACGTTCATGTCGACCTCGGCGCGCACGTCCTCCTCGTAGGGCAGGTCGAGACGGACACGTCCGTCGACCACGCCGACGCTGACGGCGGCGATCTGGCACGAGATGGGCTGCGGGTCGGCGAGGCTGCCCGCGGCACGCAGGTAGGTCACCGCGTCGCACAGTGCGACATAAGCGCCGGTGATCGCCGCGGTGCGGGTGCCTCCGTCGGCCTGCAGCACGTCGCAGTCGATCGCGATGGTGTTCTCGCCAAGGGCGGCGAGGTCGATGCATGCGCGCAGCGACCGGCCGACGAGCCGGCTGATCTCCTGGGTGCGGCCGCCGAGCTTGCCCTTGACCGATTCGCGTCCGCTGCGGGTGTGGGTGGCGGCGGGAAGCATCGCGTACTCGGCGGTGAGCCAGCCGAGACCGGAGCCCCTACGCCACCGCGGCACGCCTTCCTCGACGCTGGCGGTGCACATCACGCGGGTCTGTCCGAATTCGACGAGCACGGAGCCCGCCGGGTGGTTGGTGAAACCCCGGGTGATGCGAATGCTCCGGAGTTCGTCGTCCGCTCTGCCGTCTTCTCGTGTCGTCACTCGTCCGAGCCTAGGCGATCCGGGGGCGGGCCTTTCAGATGCGGTACACGTCTCCGGCGGTGACCGCGTGGACCGGTCCGGAGTACTCGGCCTTGGCCTCGGCGATGACGTCCTCGCGGGAGGTCCACGGCGGGATGTGGGTCAGGAGGAGTTCGCCGACACCGGCGAGGGCCGCGACGCGACCGGCCTCGGCGCCCGAGAGGTGCACGCCCTCGGGGCGTTCCCCCGGCGCGTGGGTCCACGACGCCTCGGCGAGCAGCACGTGGGCGCCGCGGGCGAGTTCGACGACCGAATCGCACATGCCGGTGTCGCCGGTGTAGACGAGGGTGCGGCCGGAGTCGCTGGTGATGCGGAAGCCGTAGGCCTCCGGCGGGTGGTGGACGCGGCCGGGGCAGATGGTCAGGCTCCCGAACCGGATCTGCTCGCCGTCGCCGAGCATCCGGACGTCCAGGGTGTCGCTGACGTCGTCGACCTCGCCGGGGATCTCCGCGGACGCCACACCGATGCGGTGGGCGGTGCCGGCGGGACCGTAGGTGAGGACGCGGCCCTGCGGCGGGGACGGCGAGTAGCGGCGCCAGACCAGCAGACCGGGCAGGTCGAGGCAGTGATCGGCGTGCAGATGGGACAGGAGGATCGACACTTCGCCGGGGTCGGCGTGGCGCTGGAGCGCGCCGAGGACGCCGGGACCGAAGTCGATGACCAGGGGCGGGGTGTCCGGTGCCGTCAGCAGGTAGCCGGAGGCTGCGGAATCCGGCCCGGCCACACTGCCCGAGCACCCCAGAACGGTCATGCGCATATCAGCCATGCTGCCATGCCGAAGGTCCCTCGATGAAGCCAACGCGCGTATTGCGGCGCAGACTCACAGTGGCCGGGAAGGTGTGACGCGCGGATCGTTCGGCCACTTCGCGCGGCCGATCGGCGGGTTGTCGGCGCGGGTGGTCAGCGCGGCACGACCGAGGGGGTGGTGCGACGGGCGCGACGCGCGTCCGCGGACAGCGCCCACGCCGCGAGAACGCCGCCGACCGCACCGAAGAAGTGCCCCTCCCAGGAGATCCACGGTTCGCTCGGCAGCACCCCCCACAGCATGCCGCCGTAGAGGAACAGCACCACGACTCCCAGCAGGATCTGCCCGGCCTTGCGGGTGAACACTCCGCGCACGATCAAATAGGTGAGCCACCCGAAGATCAGGCTCGACGCTCCGATGTGGGTCTCGCCCGAGCCCGCGATCAGCCACGTCCCCACTCCTGCGACGACCCAGATGATCGCGGTCGCGGCCAGGCCGCGCCCGATGCCGGAGAGCAGCACCAGGAAGCCGAGGACGAGCGCGGGCACGGTGTTGGCGGTGAGGTGGGCCCAGTCGGCGTGCAGGATCGGCGCGAACAGCACGCCCCACAGCCCGTCGGCGGTGCGGGGTTCGACACCGGCCGCGTCGAGATCGGCGGGGAGCACCGCATCGACGGTCTCGATGCCGTAGAGCATCGCGACGAACCCGCCGATCCACAGTCCGGCACGTTGCCAGATCGGCCGGATGCGGGTGTCGGCGCCGGTGCCGCTGGGAATGGTCATGGCACCATTCTGCCGTCACGTACCGGTCAGTGGCCGAAGACCGAGGGCAGCACGTCGCGATAGGCGGGGATGTCGGCCACGGAGGTCGCGGACAGGATCGCATCGACGATCGCGCGTTCGACCACCACCGCGGCGGCCTCGCACACCGCGGCGAGGATCGGCAGTTCGGCGGCGAAGGCCAGGATCGACGAGGCGTCGCCCAGTGCGTCGGAGACGTCGGCGGTGCCGGTCGAGAGGGCGAAGATCGTGTCGCCGTCGAGCGGTGAGTGCGCGGGACGGATCGCGCGGCCGAGACCGTCGTGCCCGGTGACCGCGACGCGACGGCACGCCGCCTTCGACAGCGGTGCGTCGGTGGCGACCACACCGATCGTGGTGTTCAGGACGGTGCCCTTGTCGCCGAGCGCGCGGGCCGCGGCCAGATCCGCCGCGGAGGGCGACGACAGTCCGAGTTCTTCGGCTCGCGCGGCGTCGACGCCCCAGGGCAGTCCGGTCACGGGGTCGAACACCGAGCCGACGGGGTTGGCGACCATCAGTGCCGCCACGGTCACCCCGGTCGCGGGACCGTCCGTGATCCGCACGCTCGCCGAGCCGATGCCGCCCTTGAGCGCCCCGGCGCGGGCACCGGTGCCGGCGCCGACGCTGCCGCGCTCGAGGTGCGTGGAGCTGGCGGTGGCCGCGGCGGTGCATCCGGAATCGGCGGTCGGGCGCGCGGACCACTGACCCACCGGCAGGTCGAAGATGACGGCGCCGGGGACGATCGGGACGACCGCGCCGGGCGCGCCCATCGGGATGCCCTTGCCGTTCTTCTCGAGATAGCGCATCACGCCGTCGGCGGCGGCCAGCCCGTATGCGCTGCCACCGGTGAGGAGGACCGCGTCGACACGCTGCACGGAATGACTCGGATCGAGCAGGTCGGTCTCCCGGGTTCCCGGTCCCCCGCCGCGCACGTCCACCGATGCGACGGCGGACGGGTCGGCGAGCACGACGGTGCATCCCGTGGCGGCGCCCGTACCGGGAATCTCGGGGGTGCCGACGGTGACCTCGGGATCGTGGCGCTGCCAGTGACCGACACTCAGACCCGCCACGTCGAGCAGCGAATCGGTCGGCCCCGGCACGGTCACGGCTGAAGCGCCTGGACGAGGGAGTCCTGCATCCATGTCAGCCAGTGGTAGACGTCGAGATGCGGGGCACGCGGATCGTCGTCGTCGAGGACGTCGGGGGTGTCGGCGTCGATGCCGAGGGTGGTGCCGAGCGCGAGCCGCACGTCGTTGAGCCCGTACAGCCAGGCTTCGGCCTGTTCGGGATTGAGCACCACCTTGCCGCCGCCTTCGGGCACGGTGCGCAGGATGACCGCGCCGGCGGCGAGCTTCGCATCGATGATGCTCGGTTCGTGCAGGCTCCGCATCGCACCGTTGAGGTCGGCGGCGTCGTCGCCGACATCGGCGACGGCATCGGCGTCGGGGCGGTGGAAGTCGGGAAGGAGTCGTCGCAGCGCCGGGATCTCGGGCGGGGTGGCGTTACCGGTGCGCAGGCCGGTCAGCGCCGCGAGGTCGTCCTGCGGGGTCTGTCCGGCGCGTTCCTCGAGCATGCCCAGCACGGAGGACACGAGCGACCGCAGCACCGACGCTTCGTGGGCGTCCATCTCCGACCGGAGCTTGGGGCCGCTGAGCGAGTTCTTCCTGGTCCACTGCCGCACGTCGGTCGGGCCCTCCTGTGGGGATCATTCGTCGCGTTGCATCGTCGCCCACAGTCCGGCGGCGTGCAGACGCTGCACGTCGTGTTCCATCTTGTCACGCGAACCACTCGACACGACGGCCTTGCCCTCGTTGTGGACCTTGAGCATGAGCTCGGTGGCCTTGGCCTTGCTGTACCCGAACAGCTTCTGGAAGATGAACGTCACGTAGTGCATGAGGTTGACGGGGTCGTCCCAGACCACGGTCACCCATGGCCTGTCGACCGCTTCGATCTCCTCGACGATTTCGGCCTCGGCCGGAACGGCCTGTCCCGCCATGGCCGGAACGGCCTGGCCGGCCATGAATCGGACGTCGAGCGGAGTGGTCGTACTACACGGCGCCATGTTCCCAGGGTACGACTTCGGAGCACGGCGAAAAACCCGCCTCGGAGGCCGTGGCTCTACAGTGATCGGGTGCCCGAAGCCATTCACCGTGCCGGTCGTCCCGGCACCGCACTGTTCACGGACAAGTACGAGTTGACCATGCTCGAGGCTGCCCTGGCGGACGGCACGGGCGACCGCCCGTGCGTCTTCGAGGTCTTCGCCCGGCGTCTTCCCCCGGGCCGGCGGTACGGCGTCGTCGCAGGCACCGCGCGGTTGATCGAGGCACTCGGATCGTTCCGGTTCGACGAGGCCGAACTCGAACTCGCCGCCGGTTTTCTCGCTCCGCGCACCGTCGAGTGGCTGCGCGACTTCCGGTTCTCCGGCGACATCGACGGTTACCGCGAGGGCGACTTCTACTTCCCGGGTTCACCGATCCTGTCGGTGAGCGGCACCTTCGCCGAGTGTGTGCTACTCGAGACGCTGACGCTGTCGATCTTCAACCACGACAGTGCGATCGCCTCCGCGGCGGCGCGCATGGTGAGTGTGGCCGACGGCCGCGCGCTCATCGAGATGGGGTCGCGGCGTACCCACGAGGAAGCGGCGGTCGCCGCGGCGCGCGCGGCCTATCTCGCGGGCTTCGACTCGACGTCCAATCTGCAGGCCGCACAGCGGTACGGCATCCCCGCAGCGGGTACCGCCGCGCACGCGTTCACCCTGCTGCACACCACGACGGCTGGTCGCGACGAGGCGTCCGCCTTCCGCAGCCAGGTCGAGAGTCTCGGTGTGGGCACGACCCTGCTGGTGGACACCTACGACATCACCGAGGGCGTGAACACGGCGATCGCGGTGGCCGGCCCCGAACTCGGTGGCGTGCGGATCGATTCGGGCGATCTCGGTGTGCTCGCCCGCCAGGTGCGCGAACAACTCGACGGACTCGGCGCGACCCGCACGAAGATCGTGATGTCCGGTGATCTCGACGAATACGGGATCGCGGGTCTGCGCGCCGAACCGGTCGACGGCTACGGCGTCGGCACCTCGCTGGTGACCGGCTCGGGGGCTCCGACGGCGGGCATGGTCTTCAAGCTCGTGGAGGTCGATGGCCTCGCGGTCGAGAAGCGCAGTGCGTCGAAGGAGTCCCGAGGGGGCGCGAAGCGGGCCGTCCGGTACGCGCGGAGGACGGGCACGCTCGTCGAGGAGGTCGTGTACCCGGCCCGCGCCGAGCAGGTCCCGCCGGGCGAGGGTTCACAGGTCCACGAACTGATGATCCCGCTGGTCCGCGGCGGCGAGGCGGTCGGCGATCTGCCTACCCTGGAGGAGAGCCGTGAGTACCTCCGGCAGGGCATGGTGCGTCTGCCGTGGGAGGGCCTGACGCTCTCGGCCGGGGATCCCGCCCTCCCCACCCGCTTCGTCCGTGAGGGGTGAGTGCCATGCGCGCATTGCTGGTGGTCGACGTCCAGAACGACTTCTGCGAGGGCGGTTCGCTCGCCGTGGAGGGCGGCTCGCGGGTGGCGTCCGACATCACCCGGTTCCTGCAGGCGCACGGTGACGACTACACGTACATCGCCGCAACCCGCGACCACCACGTCGATCCCGGAGACCATTTCTCTCCCGAACCCGATTTCGTCGACTCGTGGCCGCCGCACTGCCGGGCAGGGACGCCGGGCGCGGACTTCCACCCGGAACTGACTACGGACCGGTTCGAGGCCGTCTTCTCGAAGGGTGCCGACGACGCCACCTATTCCGGCTTCGAAGGAATCGACGACGAGGGCACGACGTTGGCGTCGTGGTTGCGCGACCGCGGCGTGACGGACGTCGACATCGTCGGGATCGCCACCGACCACTGTGTGCGGGCCACCGCGCTCGACGCGATCGCGGAGGGTTTCGGCGCCCGGGTGCTACTGCCGTACACCGCTGGGGTGTCGGAGACGACGATCCGCCCAGCCCTCGAGCGGATGCGCAAGGCCGGTGTCGAGCTGGTCACCGACCTTCCCGGCGTCACCGATATCACCGAAGTCACAGGTAGCTGGGCCGCAGACCGAAGGTGACGGTGGGGACCGATAGCCTGTGCCGGTGCCGGATCTCCCCGAAGTCCCAGAATTGCTGCGAACCGCGGTGCACGCGCTGGGCGGTAAGGAGCGGCGAAACCAGCTGACGATGGCCTCGGCCGTCGCGCACAGCATCGATACCGGCGAACACCTCGCCGTGCAGGCCGGCACGGGTACCGGCAAGTCGCTGGCCTATCTCGTGCCGAGCATCCGCTACGCGGTGAAGACGGGTCGCACCGTGGTGGTCTCCACCGCGACCATCGCGCTGCAGCGGCAGCTCGTCGAGCGCGACCTGCCGCGACTCGCCGACGCCCTCGCCGGTTCGCTCGGCCGTCGCCCGCGTTTCGCGATCCTCAAGGGTCGCGGAAACTACCTGTGTCTGAACAAGATCCATACCGGTCTCGCCGAGGAGACGCCCGACGCCGAACTGTTCGACGCGTTCGCCCTCTCGCGCATCGGCCGCGAAGTGCGGCGGGTGACGGAGTGGTCGTCCACCACCGAGACCGGCGACCGCGACGACCTGTCCCCCGGTGTCTCCGATCAGGCGTGGCGTCAGCTGTCCGTCACCGCCCGCGAGTGCCTCGGCAAGTCGCGGTGCCCGGTGGGAGAAGACTGCTTCGCCGAGATCGCGCGCGCCGAGGCCGCGCAGGTCGACGTGGTCGTCACCAACCACGCGCTGCTCGCGATCGATGCGATCACCGGCATCTCGATCCTGCCCGAGCACGATGTCGTGGTCGTCGACGAGGCCCATGAACTCGTCGATCGGATCACGAACGTCGCCACGGCCGAGTTGTCGCCGGGCACGGTGTCGGCGGCTGCGCGGCGCTGCGTCAAGCTCGTCGAGGACCAGGAGATCGACCGGCTCGACGGTGCCGCCGAGAACTGGGAGTCGTTCCTCGAAGAACTGCCGGCTGGGCGCTGGGACGAACTGCCCGAGGGCGCGGCGGCCGCGCTGGCCTCGATCCGCGATGCCGCCTGGGCCGTACACACGGCGATCGGACCGGCCAAGCCCGGCACCGATCCCGAGGTCGCCGCGGCCCGCAGTCAGGCGCTCGCGGAGATCGACGAGGTACACGACTGCGCGGTCCGGGTGCTGACGACCTTCGAGCAGCGAGACCCTTCGCAGCGACCCGACGTCGTGTGGCTTGCCGCCGACGAGTTCCGCGGCAACGTGCGCCGCACCGTGCGGGTCGCGCCGCTGTCGGTCGGTGGGTTGTTGCGCAGCCGGTTGTTCGGTGAGTCCACCGTCGTCCTCACGTCCGCGACCCTCACGGTCGGCGGGTCGTTCGACGGCCTCGCGGTCAACTGGGGTCTGCCGCCGCAGTCGCCGGCCCGCAGCGACACCACCTCCGCGTCGGGTGCCGAACCTCCTTCCGACAAGGGCGATCTCGCGTGGAATGGGATCGACGTGGGGTCGCCCTTCGATCACGCGAAGGCGGGCATCCTCTACATCGCCAAGCATTTGACGCCACCCGGCCGCGACGGTCTGCCGCCCTCGCATCTCGACGAGATCGCCGAACTGGTCACCGCCGCCGAGGGGCGCACGCTCGGGTTGTTCTCCTCGATGCGCGCCGCGAAGGCCGCCACCGAGGCGCTGCGCGAGCGTCTCGACACGCCGATCCTGTGCCAGGGCGACGACGCGACCGGCGCGCTGGTCGAGAAGTTCGCAGCCGACGACGCAACGAGCCTGTTCGGCACCCTGTCGCTGTGGCAGGGCGTCGACGTTCCGGGCCCGTCGCTGTCGCTGGTGATCATCGACCGGATTCCGTTCCCCCGCCCCGACGATCCGCTGCTGGTCGCCCGGCAGCGCGCCGTGGAGGCTCGCGGCGGCAACGGGTTCATGGCGGTCGCCGCCAATCACGCCGCTCTGCTGTTGGCGCAGGGTGTCGGGCGACTGTTGCGCAGCACCGACGACCGGGGTGTGGTGGCGGTGCTCGACTCGCGCCTGGCGACCGCACGGTACGGCGGTTATCTGCGTGCGTCGCTGCCGCCGTTCTGGGAGACGGCCGATCCGGCGGTGGTCCGCCGGGCACTCACGCGTTTGCGCGGCTGAGCACCCGGCGGGTCCTGATCTCCTACGGGAGCGCGACCATGCCGAGTTCGGCGGGTGAGGCGAGCAGCCCGTGCCTGGGCAGCACCCGCACCGTGTAGCCGACGGCGCCGGCGAGCGGCAGCGGCACGGTCGCGGTGAACTCCTCTCCCAGCGGGTCGGTACCGATGTGCTGCATCGGCACGGTGACGGGGTCGCCGATCGTGTCGTCGGAGCCCACGCGCCCGACCACGGCCTGCACCTCGACATCTTCCGGTGTCAGGTCGCCGAGTTGGACGTGCGCGGTCAGCCCCAGCGGCAGGCCGATCTGCGGCACGTCCGGGATCGGCGTCGAATCGACCTGCGCGACACGCACTCCCGGCCACGCCGCCTCGATGCGGTGCCGGTAGTCGGCCAGCGCCCGCGCACCCGCGTAGTCGTCGGCGGTCACCTTCGAGGCTGCCGCGGCCGCGGGGATGTAGTAGTCGACGGCGTAATCGCGCACCATGCGCGAGGCGAGCACCTTCGGGCCGAGATCCTCGAGCGTGTGGCGCACCATCTCGATCCAGCGGGCCGGCACACCGTCGGAGTCGCGGTCGTAGAAGCGCGGCAGCACCGAGCGTTCGAGCAACTCGTACAGCGCGGCGGCCTCGAGATCGTCGCGGCGGGTGTCGTCGACCCCGTCGGCGGTGGGGATGGCCCAGCCGTTCTCGCCGTCGAACATCTCGTCCCACCATCCGTCGCGGATGGACAGGTTGAGACCGCCGTTGAGAGCCGACTTCATGCCCGACGTACCGCACGCCTCGAGCGGGCGCAGCGGGTTGTTCAGCCACACATCACAACCCCAGTACAGATAGCGGGCCATCGACATGTCGTAGTTGGGCAGGAAGACGATTCGGTGCCGCACGTCGTACTCGTCGGCGAACCGCACGACCTGCTGGATGAGCGCCTTGCCGGCGTCGTCGGCGGGGTGGCTCTTGCCGGCGACGACGAGCTGCACGGGCCGTTCGTCGTCGAGCAGCAGGGCGCGCAGCCGTTCGGGGTCGCGCAGCATCAGGGTGAGGCGCTTGTAGGTGGGCACGCGCCGCGCGAACCCGACGGTGAGGACGTTCGGATCGAAGACCGACTCGATCCAGCCCAGTTCGGCCTCGGTGGCGCCGCGTTCGAGCCACGACTCGCGCAGCCGGCGACGCACCTCGGCGACGAGCTGGGCGCGCAGCGCGTTCCGGGTGGACCACAGTTCCTTGCGGTCGATGGTCTGGAGCAGTTCCCAGCCGCGGGCCTCCTCGACGCGGTCGGGTCCGGCGAGGCGGTTGGCGAGCGCGATCCATTCGCGCGCGGCCCAGGTGGGGGCGTGCACACCGTTGGTGACCGAGCCGATGGGCACTTCGGCGGCGTCGAATCCGGGCCATAGTCCTTCGAACATGCCGCGGCTGACCTCGCCGTGCAGCTTCGACACACCGTTGCAGCGCTGGCCGAGGCGCAGACCGAGATGTGCCATGTTGAACACGTTCGGGTTGCTCTCGCGTCCGAGCGCGAGGATGCGGTCGACGGTGAGGCCGGGCAACAGTGCCGACTCGTTCTCGCCGTTGGTGCCCGAGAAGTAGTGGCGCACGAGATCGATCGGGAAGCGGTCGATACCCGCGGGCACGGGGGTGTGGGTGGTGAAGACCGTGCCGGCCCGCACGGCGGCGAGCGCTTCGTCGAAGTCGAGTCCGGCGCCGGTGACGAGTTCGCGGATGCGTTCGGCGCCGAGGAAGCCCGCGTGTCCCTCGTTCATGTGGAAGACATCGGGGTCGGGCAGGCCGTGGATGCGCGTGTAGGCGCGCACCGCGCGGACACCGCCGACGCCGGCGAGGATCTCCTGCTTGATGCGGTGGTCCTGGTCGCCGCCGTAGAGGCGGTCGGTGACCCCGCACAGCTCCTCGTCGTTGGACGGGATGTCGGAGTCGAGCAGCAGCAGCGGGACGCGCCCGACCTGGGCGATCCAGATTCGCGCGTCGAGTGTGCGCCCGCCCGGCACGGCGACCTGCACGAGCGCGGCGGTGCCGTCGGCCTCGGTGAGCAGTCGCAGCGGCAGGCCCTGCGGGTCGTAGGAGGGGTAGTGCTCCATCTGCCATCCGTCGGCGCTGAGCGACTGCCGGAAGTAGCCGGACCGGTATAGCAGGCCGACGCCGATGAGCGGCAGGCCGAGATCGGAGGCGGCCTTGAGGTGGTCGCCGGCAAGGATTCCGAGGCCGCCGGAGTAGTTCGGCAGCACCTCGGTGACACCGAACTCCATGGAGAAGTAGGCGATGCCGGCGGGCAGTGTCGTGCCGCGCTCCTGCTGTTCCTGGAACCAGCGGGGGCGGGTGAGATAGTGCTCGAGGTCGGCGGCAGCGGCGTCGAGCCGGGCGAGGAAGTCGCCGTCCTCGGCGAGCGCATCGAGTCGGGCCGGCGGCACCTCGCCGAGCAGTCGGACAGGGTCATTGCTGCACCGGCGCCACAGGTCCGGGTCGACCGATTCGAACAGGTCCTGGGTCTGCGGGTGCCACGACCATCTGAGGTTGGCCGTCAGGGCTCCCAGCGCAGCCAGCCGCTCGGGAAGATGGGCTCGTACGGTGAACCGGCGCAGTGCTTTCACGGGGTGCACACTACCGACCGACCGAGCTTCGTGACGGCCGGGCGGCGGATCTCATGTGCCCGGATCCATGCCGGTCGCGGACAGGATCGCCCGGCACCCGGAGAGGGCCACACCGCGGGGCCTTCTCTCCTGCGGCCGACCTCCCGTCGGCCGGTGGACTCAGAGTCCGCCGAGGAGCAGGTGCAGCAGGTCTCCGACGACTCCGATCAGCCCGGCAACCAGACCCATGTGTTCTTCCCTTCGTCGTGCCTCCGAGGAGGCTGTTGTCGTCTTGCAGAACAAACAGTAGGGAGCGGGGTGTTGCCGTCCGGTCAATTGAAGTGAATGGTGAGTTACAGATAATTTCGCCGCTGCAGAGGGGATCCTTCGCGGGTCCCGCCGCATGCACAGCCGCGCGGCGCGACCTCCATTACGGTGGTTCGAGACACGGTCGTTGCCCCCATCGGCCCTGCTCGTCCACCCGGACCCGCACGGAACGGAGCTAGCGTGACAGGTCGGCTCGCCATCGACGACGTACAACCCTCCATCGACGGAGGGCGTTATCCGACGAAGGCGGTCGTCGGGGAGGTGGTGCCGGTCTCCGCCGTGGTGTGGCGCGAGGGCCACGACGCGATCGCCGCGACACTCGCCGTTCGAGGACCGGCCGACGATCCCGAATCCGCCGGCAGGCTGGTGCGGATCCCGATGGTTCCGGGCACCGAACCCGACACCTTCCACGCCACCTTCTCCCCCACGAGCGTCGGTGCGTGGACCTACCGGGTCGAGGCGTGGAGCGACCCGGTGGCGACCTGGCGGCACGCGGTCACCGCGAAGACCGACGCCGGGCAGGACGCCGCCGAACTCGCGAACGACCTCGAGGTCGGCGCACGGATCTTCGAGAAGGCCGCGAAAGGCGCACCGCGCGGCAACCGTCCCGCTCTCCTCGCGGTCGCTGCGTCCCTGCGCTCCGACCGTCCGCTGGCCGAGCGCATCGCCCCGGCCTTCGCCCCCGACGTCACCGAGATCCTCCGCGCCCATCCGCTCCGCGAGCTGATCACGCGTGGAAAGGCGTTCACGGCGTTCGCCGATCGTCGCCGCGCGCTGTTCGGCTCCTGGTACGAGTTCTTTCCCCGGTCCACCGGAGGCTGGTACGAGGACGGAACCCCGCGGCACGGCACCTTCGCCACGGCCGCCGCAGATCTGCCGCGCATCGCGGCGATGGGCTTCGACGTCGTCTACCTCCCCCCGATCCATCCGATCGGCAAGGTCAACCGCAAGGGACCGAACAACACCCTCGTCGCCGGCCCGGACGACGTCGGGTCGCCCTGGGCGATCGGTTCCGACGAGGGCGGCCACGACGCCATCCACCCCGAACTCGGCACCGAGCAGGACTTCCGCGATTTCGTCGCCCGCGCGAAGGAACTCGAGCTCGAGGTCGCCCTCGATCTCGCCCTGCAGTGCGCCCCCGACCACCCGTGGGCGCGTGAGCATCCGGAATGGTTCACCGTGCTGCCCGACGGCACGATCGCGTATGCGGAGAACCCGCCCAAGAAGTACCAGGACATCTATCCGATCAACTTCGACGACGACCCCGAGGGCATCTACGCCGAGGTCCTGCGCGTGGTCCGGCACTGGATCCGGTTGGGCGTCGACATCTTCCGCGTCGACAATCCGCACACCAAGCCCCCGAACTTCTGGGAGCAGCTCATCGCCGAGATCAAGCGCACCGATCCCGACGTGCTGTTCCTGTCGGAGGCGTTCACCCGGCCCGCCCGCATGTATGGGCTCGCGCGACGCGGATTCACGCAGTCCTACACGTATTTCACGTGGCGGGTCGCGAAATGGGAGCTCACCGAGTTCGGTACCGAGATCGCCGCGAAGGCCGACGAGGCCAGGCCGAACCTGTTCGTCAACACCCCCGACATCCTGCACGAGACCCTGCAGCACGGCGGACCGGGCATGTTCGCGCTGCGCGCGGCGCTCGCCGCCACCCTGGCTCCCTCGTGGGGCGTGTACTCGGGGTACGAACTGTTCGAGCACCTCGCGGTGCGGCCGGGCAGCGAGGAGTACCTCGACTCGGAGAAGTACCAGTTGCGGCCGCGCCGATACGACGAGGCACGCCGGCGCGGCGAGTCGCTCGAACCGTGGCTGACCACCCTCAACCGCATCCGGCGCGCGCATCCGGCGTTGCAGCAACTGCGCAACATCGCCTTCCACCACGTCGACAACGACGCGCTCATCGCCTACTCGAAGTTCGATCCGTCCACCGGGGACTGCGTCCTCACGGTGATCAACCTCAACCCCTATGGGGCCGAACAGGGCACGGTCTGGCTCGACATGCCGGCGATCGGACACGATTGGCACGACCACTTCCCTGTTTACGACGAGGTGAGTGGGGAACAGTACTCGTGGGGACAGGCCAACTACGTGCGCCTCGAGCCGTGGCGGGCGGTGGCGCACATCCTGGTCCTGCCCCCGATCGGCATCCCCACCCGCACAACGCTCGCCTACAGGAGGCAGTCGTGACCGTGCCGCCCCAGACGCCGGGCGCCGATGTTCCGCGCCGGCGCCACAGCCCGCGACCGGAGGACCTCGACCTGCTCGCCGCCGGTGAGCACCACGATCCGCACGCGGTGCTCGGGGCTCATTCGCATCCGGAGGGGACGGTCATCCGGGCACTGCGCCCCGGGGCCGAGAAGGTCGCCGCCCGGATCGGTGGTCGCGACCATCCGCTCGAACCCGTGGGCGAGGACGTCTTCAGCGCCCTGATCCCGGTCTTCGATCTCGCCGACTACCGGCTCGTGGTGACCTACCCGTTCGATCACGTCGAGGTCGTCGCGGACGGTTACCGTTTCATGCCGACGCTGGGCGAGCTCGACCGTCACCTGCTGAGCGAGGGCCGGCACGAACGGCTGTGGGAGGTGCTCGGCGCCCATCCGCGGACCTATGAGACCCCGGACGGCCCGGTGACGGGCACGTCCTTCGCTGTGTGGGCACCGGGCGCACGCGGGGTCACCGTCGTCGGCGACTTCGACGGCTGGGGTGGACGCACCGCCCCGATGCGGGTGCTCGGCTCGAGCGGTGTCTGGGAGGTCTTCGTTCCCGGTGTCGAACCGGGCGCGCTGTACAAGTACCGGGTGCACGGCCGCGACGGATCCGTCCGCGACAAGGCCGACCCGATGGCGTTCGCCACCGAGGTGCCCCCCGCGACCGCGTCGAGGGTCACGGAGAGTCGCTACACCTGGAACGACGACGACTGGGTCGCGACCCGCGAGAAAGCGCAGCCCTGGCAGGAACCGATGGCGGTCTACGAGGTGCACCTCGGTTCGTGGCGCCCGGGCCTGAACTACGTCGAACTCGCCGATCAGCTCGCCGAGTACATCCTCGAGACCGGTTTCACGCACGTCGAGCTGCTGCCGGTCGCCGAGCATCCCTTCGGCGGGTCGTGGGGTTACCAGGTCACCTCCTACTACGCTCCCACCTCCCGGTTCGGCACTCCCGACGAGTTCCGCGCGTTCGTCGACCGTCTCCACGCCGCCGGGATCGGCGTGATCATGGACTGGGTGCCCGCCCACTTCCCGAAGGACGAGTGGGCGCTCGCGCGCTTCGACGGCAGCCCCCAGTACGAACATCCCGATCCGCGCCGCGGCGAACAGCTGGACTGGGGCACCTACGTCTTCGACTACGGCCGGCCCGAGGTGCGGAACTTCCTCGTTGCCAACGCCCTGTACTGGATCGAGGAGTTCCACATCGACGGTCTGCGCGTCGACGCCGTGGCCTCGATGTTGTACCTCGACTACTCGCGCCCCGAGGGCGGCTGGACGCCGAATATCTACGGCGGGCGCGAGAACCTCGAGGCCGTTGAGTTCCTGCAGGAACTCAACGCCACCGTCCACAAGCACTATCCGGGGATCGTGACGGTCGCGGAGGAGTCGACCTCCTGGCCGGGCGTGACCCGCTCGACGAACGTCGGTGGGCTCGGCTTCAGCATGAAGTGGAACATGGGCTGGATGCACGACACCCTCGGCTATCTCGGCCGCGATCCCGTGCACCGCACCTACCACCACCACGAGATCACGTTCTCGCTCGTGTACGCGTGGAGCGAGAACTTCGTACTCCCCATCAGCCACGACGAGGTCGTCCACGGCAAGGGCACGCTGTGGACGCGACTGCCGGGCGACGACGCCACACGCGCCGCCGGCCTGCGCTCGATGCTCGCCTACATGTGGGCCCATCCCGGCAAGCAGTTGCTGTTCATGGGCCAGGAGTTCGGGCAGGTCGCCGAGTGGTCCGAAGAACGCGGCCTCGACTGGTGGCAGCTCGACGAACCGCTCCACGCCGGTATCCACCGGCTGGTGTGCGATCTCAACGGCATCTACCGCTCGCACCCGGCGCTCTACACGCTCGACACCACGCCCGGCGGATACTCGTGGATCGACGCCAACGATGCGCACAACAACGTCCTGTCGTTCCTGCGCTACGGCAGCGACGGCTCGGTGGTCGCGTGCCTGCACAACTTTTCGGGCACCACCTACGCCGACTATCGTGTCGGATTGCCCGAACCGGGCACGTGGGAGGAAGTCCTCAACACGGACGCGACCGCCTACCAGGGCAACGGAGCGGGCAACTTCGGCGCCGTGGAGGCGGACGAACATTCGTGGCACGGGCGTCCCGCCTCGGCTCGGGTGACCTTGCCTGCGCACGGCGCCATCTGGTTGTCGTTGCGGAGGTGACGCTGCCCGACGACAGGAGCACAACGACATGCGACGGACGCACCGGTTCGCGCGACTGGTGGTGCCCGCACTGACCGTCGTCCTGCTGGCGGGATGCGCCCAGCGGATCGAAGGAACGGCGGTGTCGATCTACGACAACCCCTTCACCGTGGCGGGGCTGCCCGTCACCTCCGGGGCGTCGGGTCCACGCAGCGGGGTGCCCGATGCGGACATCGAGATCGAGAACACCGACGGCGGTCCCGTCGACGTCCTGGCCGGCAACGCGATCGCCGACATCGAGGAGTATTGGCGTCAGGAGTTCGCGTCGGTCGCCCGGGGCACCTTCCGCCCGGTCGAGACGATCGTGTCGTGGGATCCGTCCGAGCGCCGGGGTCCGCGTTTCTGCGGCAAACCCACCTACGACTTCATCAACGCGGCCTACTGCAGCGGGGGTGACGAGATCGGATGGGACCGCACCTACCTGATGCCGCAGCTCATCGACAGCTTCGGGCCGATGGCCGCGGTGACGGTCCTCGCCCACGAGTACGGGCACGCCGTCCAGCACACGGCGGGGCTGGTCGCCGAGGACGATCCCGGCATCGTGTTCGAGCAGCAGGCCGACTGTTTCGCCGGTGCGTTCATGCGGCACGTCGCGGAGGGCCGGTCGACGCACTTCCAGCTCGACACCTCCGACGGGCTGAACAACGTGCTCGCGTCGATGGTGCTCTTCCGCGACGCCGATCCGAACGACCCCGACTCGATCCACGGCTCGGCCTTCGAACGCGTGACGGCCGTGCAGATCGGATTCACCGACGGGGCCGGCTCATGTGCACGCATCGACGCCGCCGAGATCGAGTCGCGCCGCGCCGACCTGCCGCAGTACTACAACTCCGCAGACGACGGCGAACTGCCGGTCACCGACGAGTCGGTCGAGGCGATCTTCGAGTCGTTCCACCAGGTCTTCGACCTGGACGCCCTGCCGCAACTCGATCTGTCGGGCGCCGACCTCGGGTGCTCGGACGCCCGGGCCACCTCACCGGTGTCGTACTGCCCCGCGACGAACACCGTGGGCGTCGACATGGAGGCACTGAGCGAGCGCGGTACGGCCGCCCCGCCGGGAAGCGGCTTCGATCCCGGTGTCCGCGGCGACTACAACGCCTACGTGCTCGTCGCCTCCCGCTACGCTCTCGCGGTGCAGAAGGAGGCCGGTCAGTCGCTCACCGAGCCGCGCACGGCGCTGCGGGCGGCGTGCCTGTCGGGGGTCATCAGTGCCGCGCTGAGCCCGGACAGCACCCTCGCCTCGAACGTCGACCCGAGCCAGGTGCTGGTGTGGCTGTCCCCCGGCGACCTCGACGAGGCGGTCTCGGGCCTGCTCACCGACGGTCTGGCCGCGAGCGACGTCAACGGCAACACGGTGCCGAGCGGGTTCGCGCGGGTGGATGCCTTCCGCACCGGCGTCCTCGGCGGCGAGGCGGGCTGCACCGGCCGTTACCGCTGAGACGACACCGGCCGCCCACCACGAGTGGTGAGCGGCCGGTCCGGCGGATGCGTAGGGATCAGTAGAGGGCCATCGCGAGCTTGCGGCGCGACGACACCACGACCGGATCCGCGGCATCGAACAGTTCGAACAGTTCGAGGAGCCGGGTGCGTGCCGCGGTGCGTTCGTCCCCGGCGCTGCGACGCACGAACTCGATGAGACGACCGAAGGCCGCCTCCGGCTGCTGCGCGAACAGTTCGGCGTCGGCCGCGGTGAACTGGGCTTCGAGGTCGTTCGGAGCGGCATCGGCGCGCTCGATCGCATCCTCGGGAATCTTGCTCGCGCGGGCCAGGAAACGCACCTGGCGCAGCGCGGCCTGCGCCTCGGTGTTGTTCGGCTCGGAGTTCAGGACGAGCTGGTAGGCCGCCTCGGCGCCCTCGAAGTCGCCGTTCTCGAGTGCCTGCTCGGCAGCCTCGAAACGCGGGTCGGCGGGCTGTTCCTCCGGCTCGGCGCCGGGCGGGCCCGACAGCTTGCCTGCGACGGCGTTCCGGATGGCGTCGAGCCACTGACGCAGCGCGGGCTCGGGCTGCACGCCCTGGAAGTCGGCGAGCGGCTGGCCGGCCGCGATCGCGACGACCGTGGGCACCGACTGGACGCCGAAGGCCTGGGCGATCCGCGGGTTCGCGTCGACGTCGACCTTCGCAAGGACCCACGCACCGTTTGCCTCGTTCGCGAGCTTCTCGAGAACGGGTGAGAGCTGCTTGCACGGTTCGCACCAGGTCGCCCACAGGTCGACGATCACGGGCACCTGCATCGACCGCTGCAGCACCTCGGTCTCGAACGTCGCTTCGGTGACGTCCACGATCGGGGCGATGGCACCGGGTGCGGCGCCGTCGCCACCGGACGGAGGCGGAGGCGGCGGCGCGGAGGCCCTCTCCTTGAGCGGTGAGAGATCCACCGCGCCGGACATCGCCGCGGCGACGGCGGCAGAACGTGCTGGACGGGAACCGGGTCGAGTCACGTCCACCATTTTGTCACGAGTGGTCCGAATCGTGCTGCGCGGACCGGGGGACGTCGCCGTGAGGTCAGACGGTCGCGGTGGCGTCCTCGCGGGTGGCGGGAGCGGACAGCTCTCCGAGGCGACCGGTGCGCACGGCCCAGCGCTCGAAGACGATCGTGCCGAACGGGGGCACGCTCGAGACGAGGGCGAGGAAGGTCGTCTTGAGATCCCACTTCAGCGACCACGCCGTGAGGAGCGCGATGAGCACGAACGGGATGAAGCCGGCCACGCCGTGCACCATGCCCGGGATCGCGATGGCCTCTTCGTAGCCGAGCACCCACTTGAAGAACATGGCGATCAGGAGGGCGAGCCAGGTCACCGCTTCCCAGATCGCGATCAGCCGGAATCGTTTCGCGGGCGTGGACACGTCGAGGATGTTGGTCATGCGGCCATTGTGCCGAAAGGCCTACGACAAGCCGTAGTTCAGTGAGAGACATCACGGCCCCGGCATGCTTGCGCCGGGGCCGTGATCATGCTCTCGGGAAGAGGGTCAGTTCTTGGGCACCCGCACGATGAGCGCGTCGCCCTGGCCGCCACCACCGCACAGGGCGGCAGCGCCGACGCCACCGCCGCGGCGCTTCAGCTCGAGCGCCAGGTGCAGCACGATGCGCGCACCCGACATGCCGAGCGGGTGGCCGAGCGCGATCGCACCGCCGTTGACGTTCACCTTCGCCGGATCGATGCCCAGCTCACGGGCCGAGACGATGCCGACGGCGGCGAACGCCTCGTTGATCTCGACGAGGTCGAGGTCCTTCGGGTCGACGCCCTCGCGCTCGCAGGCCTTGGCGATCGCCCGGGCCGGCTGCGACTGCAGGGTCGAGTCCGGTCCGGCGACGACGCCGTGACGGCCGATCTCGGCGATCCAGCTCAGCCCGAGCTCGGTGGCCTTGGCCTTGCTCATCACGACGACCGCGGCGGCACCGTCGGAGATCTGCGAGGCCGACCCGGCGGTGACGGTGCCGTCCTTCGAGAAGGCCGGACGCAGCGAGCCGAGCGACTCGGTGGTGGTCTCCGGGCGGATGCCCTCGTCGGCGGCGAAGACGATCGGGTCGCCCTTGCGCTGCTTGATCGACACCGGCACGACCTCGTCCTCGAACAGGCCGTCCTTCCAGGCACGGGCAGCGTTCTGGTGCGAGGCGGCGGCGAAGGCGTCCTGCTCCTCGCGGGAGACGAAGCGGTCGCCGGAGTTGGCCGACTCGGTGAGGTTGCCCATCGCCTGGTCGGTGAAGATGTCGTGCAGGCCGTCGTAGGCCATGTGGTCGCGCAGGGTCACGTCGCCGTACTTGAAGCCGGCGCGGGACTTCTCGAGCATGTGCGGGGCCTGGCTCATCGACTCCTGGCCGCCGGCGACGACGACGTCGAACTCGCCCGCGCGGATCAGCTGGTCGGCCATCGCGATCGCGTTGATGCCCGACAGACACACCTTGTTGATGGTCAGCGCCGGGACGTCCATCGGGATGCCGGCGGCGACGGCCGCCTGACGGGCCGGGATCTGGCCGGCGCCGGCGGTGAGCACCTGGCCCATGATGACGTATTCGACCTGCTCAGGAGCCACACCGGCGCGCTCGAGCGCACCGGAGATCGCCACGCCACCGAGATCCGATCCGGAGAAATCCTTGAGCGAGCCCTGAAGACGCCCCATGGGCGTACGGGCTCCGGCGACGATGACAGAACTGCTCACGGGACATTCCTCCGAAAGATCGGCATGTGATCGGAAAACTCCACTCGGATATCCACCTGAATCCCGATAGGAGTGCACTCAACGGTACCGCTACCGTCTAGAGCATGACCGAGACCTCTCCCACATCCGCTCCGGCGGCGTCCGTTCTCGCTTCCGGACTCGTCACCGCCATCGATCACGTCGGCATCGCAGTGCCCGACCTCGATGCCGCTCTCACCTGGTACGCCGAGAACCTCGGTCTCGTGTCCACCCACGAGGAAGTCAACGAGGAGCAGGGCGTGCGCGAGGCGATGCTGGCCGTTCCGGGGACCTTCGAAGGGTCCACCATGATCCAGCTGCTCGCCCCGCTGAACGAGAAATCCACGATCGCGAAGTTCATCGACCGCAATGGCCCGGGTCTGCAGCAGCTTGCCTACCGCGTCTCCGACATCGATGCCGTCTCCACTGCGCTTCGTGAGCGCGGCGTCCGCTTGCTGTACGACGCACCCCGTCGCGGCACCGCCGATTCGCGCATCAACTTTTTGCATCCGAAGGACGCGGGCGGCGTCCTCGTCGAGCTCGTCGAGCCGGCTGCACATCCCGCTCACTGACGGCCGTTCCGGTGCGCTCCCGAAGACGGATGGGGCGGGAGCGCATCCGGGTCGTACCCGCAGGGACCGGGTAGATTGTCTCCATGGTCTTCGATCGTGATCGCGCACCCAGCCACCTGCCGTTCTCCATCGTGCGGAAGGGATTCGACCGCGACGAGGTGACCAACTACTTCGCCCGGTTCGAGGCCGAGCTGCGCGTGACTGCCACCGACCGCGACGCCGCCGCCGCGCAGGCCCGCGATCTGGCCCGTCAGCTCGAGAACGCCCGCAACGAGATCGACGAACTCCGCAAGGACGTCGACCGTCTGTCGGTGCCGCCCACCACCGCCGAGGGCATGAGCGACCGCATCTCCCGGATGCTGCGTCTCGCCTCCGACGAGGCCTCCGAGCTGCGGGCCCGCGCCGAGGCCGACGCCGCCGAGATGATCTCGCTGGCGGAGCAGGAGGGCATCCGCCTCCGGGGAGACTACGAGAAGAAGCTCGCCGAACTCGAGGACACCCGCGTCGCCTTCGCGGCCGAGCACGAGCGGACGATGACTGCGGCCCGCGCCGAGGCCGAGCGGATCGTGGCTGCTGCCCGCGCCGAGGCCGAGCGACTCGACGCCGAGGCCGAGGCCAAGCGCGAGCAGGTGCAGCAGGACTTCGAGATCACGATGTCCGAGCGTCGCACGAAGCTGCTCGGAGCCCTCGACGAACTCGAACGGACGAGTAAGGCCGAAGCCGAGCGCCGCATCGAGGAAGCCACGCAGGAAGCCGAACGACGGCTCGCCCGCGCCACCGAACAGTCCGAGCGGAAGGTTGCCAACGCGCGCGACCTCACCGAGGAGCTCCGCGTGCTGCGCGGACGCATCCTCGGCCAGCTCGACGCCGTTCGCGAGCAGCTCGACGACGTCCCCACGCTGCTCGCGGGCATCAACCGCGAGGGCGAACTGCTCGACCGGGAGATCTCCCTCGACGAGCCCCGCACGACCGTCCTCGGTACGGCGCGCGACAACAAGCAGGGGGGCGACAAGCAGAGTTCGGACGACGAGAGCCCGACGGAGCCGGCATCCACCGAGGCCGACGCGAAGGCGGACAAGACCACGCCGCTGCCGCAGACCGACAAGACCACGCCCATGCCGCAGGCCGACCGGACGGTGCGGATCCCGAAGAGCGATGCCCCCGGCTCGGCTTCCGGCCCGAACTCGGCCGGGGAGCCGAACACCGGCGGGCAGGGATCGCAGTCCACTCCGCGTACGCCGAACGCCTCGGCACCGCATCGCTCGCCCTCGGTCGGTTCCGGTGTGCAGGGCCGCTCCCCCGCCGTGGCCAGCAAGGTCCGCAACTGACGGTCGCCGGCCGTCGGGCTTGACCTTCGAGTCGGTCGAAGCTCCATGATGGGCCGGTGACCGACCCGGAGATGATGTCGATCGGCGTGTTCGCCGAACTCGTCGGACTGACCGCGAGCGCATTGCGGTTCTACGACGACGCCGGCATGCTGCGCCCCGCGCAGGTCGATCCGTCGACGGGATACCGGTTCTACAGCCGATCCCAGGTCCCGCGTGCGTGCCGGCTGCGGCAGTTGCGGGAGATCGGGATGCCGCTGCCCGCCATCAGCGAGTTCTTCGCCGCCGACGCGGACGAGGCCGCGCGGTTGCTCGACGACCACGTCGTCGGGATGACCATGGAGGCCGAGAAGCTCCGACGGGCCGCCGAGACCCTCGCGGCGTCCCTGCGGGCCGAATCACGTCGCGTGGTCTGCACGGTGCCGGGACCCGTCCTCGCCGGCGCCGTCGATCAGGTCTCGGCCTCCACCGGTCACGACCCCGACATCCCGGTACTGAACGGCGTGCACATGGAAACCGGATCCGGCTGCGTGAGGCTGACCGCCACAGACCGGTACCGGCTCGCCACCCGGACGCTCGCGCACTACCTCGCCGACCTGTACGACGATCCCGCCGAGTCCCTGGTCTGGGATGTCCGCGCCCTCGACGCTGCCGATGCCCTCACCGACGAGCGCGCCCGGGAACACCACGAATCTCTCCGCGTCGCGGGCTTCTATCCGAGCCTGCACCTGAACCTGGCCGACGACTTCCGTCGTCTCGGGTCGTTCCGGGCAGCCACGGAACATCTCGACCGCGCGCAGGACCACCTGTCCGCGCTCCCCGACGATCCCTACGGCGACACCATCCGTACGGCCGTCCACGAGATGCGTCGGGCGATCACCGACCGCGACACCGCACAGCGAGCATCTGCGCCGGGCACCGCCCGCTGGGGGGTGCGCTCCGACCGGCGTGCAGCGACCGGTGCGTGGTGGCTAGGACCAGCGTCGCGTGGGCCGACGGGTCCCGCGTCCTGCCCAGCATCCGCTGTGCCAGTGCCGCCGGTCCTCCGCACCGCCGAGCGCATCGGTCGGCCACGCGACGACATGGGGTGTTCCCGGCGCGATCTCGTGATCGCATCCCGGACACCGGTACGGCTTGGTGGCACGCGAACCCGGCACGGTGCGCACGGTGAAGCGTTCCCCGTCGGCCCCCGCGGGACCGTTCTCGGTGCGCACCGTCGCCCCGAAGTAGGTCGGGGATTCGTCGGCCGCCCCGCCGCGCTTGCGGCCGGTGCGGGATCTGTTGCGGCGCGGCACGATCAGAACAATCTGAACTCGGTGCTCTCGGTACCCCGCAGCGCCTCGTAGTCGAGCACGAGGCAGCGGATGCCGCGGTCCGTGGCCAGCGTCCGCGCCTGCGGCTTGATCTGCTGGGCCGCGAACACGCCACTGACGGGTGCGAGCAGCGGGTCCCGGTTGAGCAGTTCGAGATAACGGGTGAGCTGCTCCACGCCGTCGATCTCGCCGCGGCGCTTCACCTCCACGGCGACGGTCGCTCCGTCGGCATCACGGCACAACAGGTCCACGGGTCCGATCGCCGTGGGGTATTCGCGCCGGATCAGGGTGAAGCCCGTCCCGAGGGTCTCGACGTGCTCGGCGAGAAGTTCCTGCAGGTGCGCCTCGACACCGTCCTTGATCAGACCGGGGTCGACACCGAGTTCGTGGCTCGAATCGTGGTCGATCTCTTCGAGAGTGATGCGCAGCTGCTCGCCTGCCTTGTTGGTGACCACCCACAGGGCCTCGGCGTCCTCGACGGACTCCTCCTCGAGCCAGCAGGGTGGGCTCATCCAGTTCAGGGGCTTGTAGGCACGGTCGTCGGCGTGGACACTTACCGAACCGTCGGATTTGACGAGGAGGAGACGTCGGGCCGTCGGCAGATGAGCCGTCAGGCGTCCGATGTAGTCCACACGGCAACGGGCAATCACAAGACGCACACAGCCACCCTAGAGGATCCACTCGACTAGTCTCGAACGACCATGCCCGCACGCAGTCACCGCACGGCCCCGCTCGGATCGGCCATCCTGGGAGAGCCTGCCGAACCGATCCGACGGCAACGCATCAGGATCCAGACCCTGTTGACGTTCTCCCTGATCGGTACGCATCTCGTCGGTGCCCTGATCGTGGCCGCTCTCATCAACGTCGTGATCCCGGGCCCGTCCGTACTGACCGCCGACTTCCTCGTCATCACCGCGATCCTCGCTCCTGTCTACGTGGTCTCGGCCGTCGTGGTCGGATCGGTGCTCGGTACCCGGGCGACCCTCCGCAGGCTGCGGTGGGCGCTGGAGAACCGGCCGCCCACCCCGCAGGAACAGCGGATCGCGTTGCGGATGCCCTGGCGTACCACCCTCCAGCAGGGAGCACTGTGGTTCATCGGGTTGATCCTGTTCACCGTCGGGTTCGGGGTCATCGACCCGCAGACGATCCCGAAGGTCGCGCTGACCATCACCCTGGCCGGTGTCACGGTGTGCGGATTCGCGTACATGTTCACCGATTTCGCGCTGCGCCCCATCGCGGCGCGCGCGCTCGAGGTCGGGACGCCTCGTCGCCCGCGCCTGGCCGGCACCACCGGACGCGTGATGCTCGCGTGGGCCCTGGGCAGCGCGGTGCCCGTTGTCGGTCTGCTGTTCATCGCGGTGTTCAGCTTCATCCGTCCCGTCACATCGACGCGCCTGGCGATCACGATCCTCGCCATCGGCGGACTCGGTCTGCTCACCGGCTCGCTGCTGATGTTCCTCACGATCCGGTCGACGATCGCGCCGATCGAATCGGTGCGCGCCGGGATGCAGCGCATCGCGTCGGGCGATTTCGATACCGCGGTCGTCGTCTACGACGGAACCGAATTGGGGCAGCTGCAGACGGGGTTCAACCGGATGGCCGAAGGCCTGCGCGAACGCGAGAAACTGCGCGACGTGTTCGGCCGCCATGTCGGACGGGAGGTCGCGGCTGCGGCGCTGGCCAATCCCGGTGTCCTCGGCGGTGAGGAGCGGGATGTCGCGGTGTTGTTCGTCGACATCGTCGGGTCCACCGCGTTGGCCGCGAGTCGCCCGCCGACCGAGGTGGTGGCGCTGCTCAACCGCTTCTTCGCGGTCGTCGTCGAAGAGGTCCACGCGGCCGAAGGATTCGTCAACAAGTTCGAGGGCGACGCGGCGCTCGCGATCTTCGGCGCGCCGGTCGCCCTCGACAACCCCGCCGGCTCCGCGCTCGGCGCCGCGAGGAGGATGGCGCGACGTCTCGCCGACGAAGTGCCGGAGTGTCGCGCGGGCATCGGGGTCACGGCAGGTCGTGCGGTCGCCGGGAACATCGGCGCGCAGGAACGCTTCGAGTACACCGTGATCGGCGATCCGGTCAACGAAGCAGCGAGGCTGTCGGATCTCGCGAAGACCGTTCCGGGTTACGTCGCGGCGTCGGCCCGCACCGTGCAGCTCGCCCCCGAGGACGAACGCGCACGGTGGGAACTGGGTGAGGAGATCACCCTGCGCGGTCGTTCCGAGCCGACGCGCCTGGCGATTCCGCGCGCGGACTGACGGCAGGCCTCACTCCCCCGCCAGCACCGCGTCGAGGAACTTGCGGGTGCGTTCCTCCCGGGGGCTGGTGAAGATGCGCTCGGGCGGCCCCTCCTCCACGATGCGACCCCGATCGAACATCAGCACTCGATCGGAGACGTCGCGGGCGAAGTGCATCTCGTGCGTCACGATCAGCATCGTGATGTCGGTCGTCTCGGCGATCGTCCGCAGCACGTCCAGCACATCGGCGACGAGTTCGGGGTCGAGGGCCGAGGTCACCTCGTCGAGCAGCAGGATCTCCGGATCCATCGCGAGGGCACGGGCGATCGCGACCCGCTGCTGCTGACCACCCGACAGTTGCGTGGGGTGGGCGGTCTCCTTGTCGGACAGACCGACCATCGCGAGCAGCTCCCGCGCACGGTCGCGTGCCTCGGCCTTACTGCGACCGAGGACGTGGACCGGAGCCTCGGTGAGGTTCTCCATCACGTTCATGTTGGGGAAGAGGTTGAACTGCTGGAAGACCATGCCGATGCTGCGGCGCATCGTCCTCAGGTAGCGCTCGGAGGCCGGGACGAGACGCGTCCCCTTGCGTTCGTGGCTGAGTGGTTCGCCCTTGACCCACACCACACCGTCGTCGATCTTCTCGAGGGTCATGAGCAGGCGCAGGATGGTCGTCTTGCCCGAACCGCTCGGACCGATCAACGTGACCCGTTCCCCCGGGGCGACGGTGAAGTCCAAGTGGTCGAGTACTACGTGGTCGCCGAATCTCTTGACCACGGAGTCGAAACGGATCATGGATCCATCGGAGCTGGCGGCGGGAAGCGAGTCGCCGTCGGCACCGGCTTCCTTGTGCATCTCAATAGGCAAGGCGACGCTCCAATCGGCGGACGAGCAACGACGTCGGGTAGCTGGCGATGAGGAAGATCAGGCCGGCCAGCGTGAGCGGCTCGAGGTACTGAAAGTTGCGCGCACCGAACTGCTGGGCCGCGGTCACCATCTCCACGACGGAGATCGTGAAGAGGAACGGGGTGTCCTTGAACAGCGACACCGCGTAGTTGCCCAGCGCAGGCACGACACGGCGCACGGCCTGCGGCAGGATCACCGCACGCCACGTGCGCATGGGCGACAACGACAGGGCGCGGCACGCCTCCCATTGTCCCTTCGGCACCGCGTCGATGCCCGCCCGGTACACCTCGGCCATGTAGGTCGAGTAATGGATCCCCAGTACGGCGATGCCGATCTGCAGCGCACTGAACTGCGGGAGGAGGTAGTAGACGAAGAGCAGCTGCACCACGAGCGGGGTGAGCCGGATGAACTCGACGACGGCGGACAGCGCCGTCGCGAGCACCTTCGGCAACGAGCGACGGGCGACGGCCACGACCAGCCCGAGCACCGCGGCGACCACGAATCCGAGGACCGTGGCCAGCAGGGTGATCCGGAATCCTTCGAGCAGTACCGGAAGCGCGTCGGCCGCGCGTTGCCAACTCCAGTCGACGGTCATGAGCGTGCCCCCACCGGCTGATCGAAGACCGGGGCGAGCCCGAAGATCTCACGGAGCGTCGGACCGGTCCCGAGTCGGCTCTTCGCACGCACCTCGAGCGCATTCATCAGCAGCGTCAGCAGATAGCCGAGCACGAAGTACAGCACCAACCCCACACCGAACGCGAAGATGGTATCGCCACTGCCTCTACGGAGCTGCTCGATCTGGAACGTGAGATCCTGCAGGAGGATGTAACTCGCCAGTGCTGTTCCCTTGAGCAGCTGGATGAGCAGATTGGTCAACGGCGGGATCATCTCGGCCCAGGCCTGCGGGAAGACCACCCGTCGCATGCGTTGCCAGTAGCCGAAATTCAGCGCTGTCGCCGCCTCGATTTGCGGCTTCGGCACCGAGGCGATCGCACCGCGCACCACCTCCGCTCCGTAGGCGCCGTAGTTGAGCGACAGCGCGAGGATCCCGCACACGATCGATTCGAGCCGGAACCCGAACAACGGCAGAACATAGAAGAACCAGAACAGTTGCACGAGAAGCGAAGTGCCGCGGAAGAACTCGATGAACACTCTCGCGCTGCCACGCAGGACGAGGTTCTTCGCGCCTGCCGCCAGCCCGAGGGCCACGGCGAGCAGGAACGCGAAGACCGCACTCCCCAGGGTCAATTCGACGGTGACGAGCAGACCGTCGAACAGTTGGGGGAAGGAGTTCCACAGCAGTTCGATCTTCGAACCGAAATCCATTACGACGCAGCCGAGATCAGGAAACGCCCTCGCAGAGCATCTCGGTCGTCAGCCCCGGATCGGGCATCTCGGCCTCCGTGAACCCGAAGTCGCCGACGATCGAAAGGTACTTCTGCGGGTCGGACGTGATCTTCGCCAGTTCCTCGTTGTAGGCGTCGCGCAGTTCGGTGTCCTCCTTGCGGAAGACCGTCCCGCCGGCGCCCACCTGAGGTACCCCGTCGATCTCCGCGACGAACGACTCGGTGACGTCGACGGGCGCACCCTCGTTGTTCTGCTTCATCCAGTTCAAGGAGATACCCGTCAGGGCGAAGACGTCGGCGCGTCCGTTGACGACGGCATCCATCCCGTCCTGGGGAGACGCCACCTGCATCGCGTCGATGCCGAGGGCGGACGCGTAGTCGGCTTCGATCGCGCCGGTCATGACGGCCATCCGGACGCCGCTCTCGGCGATCGACTGCATGTCGGCGAGTTGTTCCGGGTTGCCCTGCGGGACCATGAGTGCGGTGGTGTAGTTGAACTCCGGCTCGCTGAACAGTGCCTGTTCGCAACGCTGCGGGAGGATCGACATGCCGGCGCTGACCACGTCGAATCGTCCGGCCTGCAGGCCGGGAATGAGCGCACCGAAGTCGGTGGCCACACCTTCGACGTTGTCGATGCCGAGGTTCTTGAAGATCTCGCGGTGCAGAGCGACGGTGGCGCCGGTGAGTTCGCCGTCCTGCATGAAGCTGTAGGGTGCCTCGCCGGCGAACCCGACGGTGACGGTGCCTTCCTGCTGGAGCCGTTCGAGGGTCGAGCCCTCGGTGTCGGTGTCGACGCTCGTACATCCTGTGATGGCCGCGCCGATGAGTCCCAGTCCCGCGATCACCGCCGTGAACTTGCCGGCGGTACCCGTAGTCGATCGATTCGTCATCGTCTCGCCCCTCCTCGTCGTCGACGAGAACGCCCCCGACAGGCGCTCACACGCCGAACCCACACGAACCGTGCGATCGTGCATGAGCGGACGTTACCGACATAAGTAGGCATAGCCTGGAACAGGGCGTGTTTGTTACGAGGTCGTGATCGGCCGGGCGCCGGCGATGGAAAAGGGGCGCACCGTACCCGAGAACCGTTCGGAGCGTGAGTACTTTCCCCGTGAGATGGGATCATCCGACGGCCCGGAGAGAGCCCGGAGAACACGAAAGGGGACCCACAGTGTGGGTCCCCTTTCGGAACGGGTGTTCGGCGGTGTCCTACTCTCCCACACCCTGTCGAGTGCAGTACCATCGGCGCAGACAGGCTTAGCTTCCGGGTTCGGAATGGGACCGGGCGTTTCCCTGTCGCTATGACCGCCGTAACTCTATGAAACAATAGTCCACGCAGATTCCTCGAATCACCTGCTGCTGCAGGATTTTCGGATCTGTGTGTGTTGTTTCAGATACCGCACAGTGGACGCGTAACATCTTCGTGGTAAGTCCTCGGCCTATTAGTACCGGTCACCTCCACCCATTGCTGGGCTTCCAGTTCCGGCCTATCAACCCGGTGGTCTGCCGGGGGCCTTACCCCCCTCGAGGGGGTGAGAAACCTCATCTTGGAACAGGCTTCCCGCTTAGATGCTTTCAGCGGTTATCCCTTCCGAACGTAGCCAACCAGCCATGCCCCTGGCGGGACAACTGGCACACCAGAGGTTCGTCCGTCCCGGTCCTCTCGTACTAGGGACAGCCTTCCTCAAGTTTCTAACGCGCGCGGCGGATAGAGACCGAACTGTCTCACGACGTTCTAAACCCAGCTCGCGTGCCGCTTTAATGGGCGAACAGCCCAACCCTTGGGACCTACTCCAGCCCCAGGATGCGACGAGCCGACATCGAGGTGCCAAACCATCCCGTCGATATGGACTCTTGGGGAAGATCAGCCTGTTATCCCCGGGGTACCTTTTATCCGTTGAGCGACACCGCTTCCACATGCCGGTGCCGGATCACTAGTCCCGACTTTCGTCCCTGCTCGACCTGTCAGTCTCACAGTCAAGCTCCCTTGTGCACTTGCACTCGACACCTGATTGCCAACCAGGCTGAGGGAACCTTTGGGCGCCTCCGTTACATTTTGGGAGGCAACCGCCCCAGTTAAACTACCCACCAGGCACTGTCCCTGAACCAGATCATGGTCCGAGGTTAGAGGTCCAATACGATCAGAGTGGTATTTCAACAACGACTCCACCCATACTGGCGTATGAGCTTCACAGTCTCCCACCTATCCTACACAAACCGAACCGAACACCAATACCAAGCTATAGTGAAGGTCCCGGGGTCTTTTCGTCCTGCCGCGCGTAACGAGCATCTTTACTCGTAATGCAATTTCGCCGAGTCTGTGGTCGAGACAGCAGAGAAGTCGTTACGCCATTCGTGCAGGTCGGAACTTACCCGACAAGGAATTTCGCTACCTTAGGATGGTTATAGTTACCACCGCCGTTTACTGGGGCTTAAATTCTCAGCTTCGCGGATTGCTCCGCTAACCGGTCCTCTTAACCTTCCAGCACCGGGCAGGCGTCAGTCCGTATACATCGTCTTACGACTTCGCACGGACCTGTGTTTTTAGTAAACAGTCGCTTCTCTCTGGTCTCTGCGACCACCCCCAGCTCGGACCGCAAGGGCCGTCACCGAGCGTGGTCCCCCTTCTCCCGAAGTTACGGGGGCATTTTGCCGAGTTCCTTAACCACAGTTCTCTCGATCGCCTCGGTATTCTCTACCTGACCACCTGTGTCGGTTTGGGGTACGGGCCGTGTACCAACTCACTAGAGGCTTTTCTCGGCAGCATAGGATCACTGAATTCCCCTCAACGGGTACGCATCACCTCTCAGGCTGCATGAACGGCGGATTTGCCTACCATTCGCCCTACCGGCTTACACCAGGTACTCCATCACCTGGCCCAGCTACCTTCCTGCGTCACCCCATCGCTTGACTACTACAATCAGGGTCCCGTGCAGCCATCCCCACAGTTCCCGAAGGAACAGCGGAAACTTTTGGACGGTTAGCACAACTGATTCGCCATTGGGCGCGGATACACGGGTACGGGAATATCAACCCGTTGTCCATCGACTACGCCTGTCGGCCTCGCCTTAGGTCCCGACTCACCCTGGGCGGATTAACCTGGCCCAGGAACCCTTGGTCATCCGGCGGACGAGTTTCTCACTCGTCTTTCGCTACTCATGCCTGCATTCTCACTCGCGCAGCCTCCACACCTGGATCACTCCGGCGCTTCCACGGCTGCACGACGCTCCCCTACCCACCCACACCACTGCACACGTTCCCGCAGGAACGAATGGGTGTTGTGTGAGTGCCGCGGCTTCGGCGGTGTACTTGAGCCCCGCTACATTGTCGGCGCAGAACCACTTGACCAGTGAGCTATTACGCACTCTTTCAAGGGTGGCTGCTTCTAAGCCAACCTCCTGGTTGTCTCAGCGATCCCACATCCTTTTCCACTTAGTACACGCTTAGGGGCCTTAGCCGGCGATCTGGGCTGTTTCCCTCTCGACTACGAAGCTTATCCCCCGCAGTCTCACTGCCGCGCTCTCACTCACCGGCATTCGGAGTTTGGCTGATTTCGGTAAGCTTGTGGGCCCCCTAGACCATCCAGTAGCTCTACCTCCGGTGAGAAACACGCGACGCTGCACCTAAATGCATTTCGGGGAGAACCAGCTATCACGGAGTTTGATTGGCCTTTCACCCCTACCCACAACTCATCCCCTCAGTTTTCAACCTAAGTGGGTTCGGGCCTCCACGACGTCTTACCATCGCTTCACCCTGGCCATGGGTAGATCACTCCGCTTCGGGTCTAGAACATGCCACTACATGCGCCCTATTCGGACTCGCTTTCGCTACGACTACCCCACACGGGTTAACCTCGCGACATGCCACTAACTCGCAGGCTCATTCTTCAAAAGGCACGCCATCACCCACCACGAACTGAATCGTGCATCGGCTCTGACGGATTGTAAGCGCACGGTTTCAGGTACTATTTCACTCCCCTCCCGGGGTACTTTTCACCTTTCCCTCACGGTACTAGTCCGCTATCGGTCACCAGGGAGTATTCAGGCTTATCGGGTGGTCCCGACAGATTCACACCGGATTTCACGGGCCCGGTGCTACTCGGGTACTTTTCACGAGAGCCGGCAAGTTTTCGTCTACGGGATTCTCACCCTCTACGACAGGCCGTTCCAGACCACTTCGACTAACCAACCGGTTTTTTACTCTCGCCCGTCATGACAGTGACGGGAAGAAAAGCCCCACAACCCCACGGATGCAACGCCTGCCAGCTATCACACACCCATGGTTTAGCCTCATCCGCTTTCGCTCGCCACTACTCACGGAATCACATGTTGTTTTCTCTTCCTGTGGGTACTGAGATGTTTCACTTCCCCACGTTCCCTCCACACACCCTATATATTCAGATGCGGGTAACACGACATCACTCGTGCTGGGTTTCCCCATTCGGAAATCCTCGGATCACAGCTCGGTTGACAGCTCCCCGAGGCATATCGCAGCCTCCCACGTCCTTCATCGGCTCCTGGTGCCAAGGCATCCACCGTACGCTCATAAACACTTACAACAAAGATGCTCGCGTCCACTGTGCAGTTCTCAAACAACACACAACAACCCCTACCGCAAGAAAACTGATTTCCTTGTTTCGCGGATCATCGTCGCTGATCAAACACATTGCGTGTTCTCTCAGGACCCAACAGTGCACCGATATAACCACCGCGACGAGGATCTGTATCCCCGCCATACGCGGTGATGGTTGTCAGCGTTCCACCCATGAGCAACCGTGTCCCACGATCGGGGACAATCGGTCTCTGGCCGCACACCACACCCGACTGTTCGGGGTGTGTGGGCAGATGCTCCTTAGAAAGGAGGTGATCCAGCCGCACCTTCCGGTACGGCTACCTTGTTACGACTTCGTCCCAATCGCCGATCCCACCTTCGACGGCTCCCTCCCACAAGGGGTTAGGCCACCGGCTTCGGGTGTTACCGACTTTCATGACGTGACGGGCGGTGTGTACAAGGCCCGGGAACGTATTCACCGCAGCGTTGCTGATCTGCGATTACTAGCGACTCCGACTTCACGGGGTCGAGTTGCAGACCCCGATCCGAACTGAGACCGGCTTTAAGGGATTCGCTCCACCTCACGGTATCGCAGCCCTCTGTACCGACCATTGTAGCATGTGTGAAGCCCTGGACATAAGGGGCATGATGACTTGACGTCGTCCCCACCTTCCTCCGAGTTGACCCCGGCAGTCTCCTGCGAGTCCCCACCATCACGTGCTGGCAACACAGGACAAGGGTTGCGCTCGTTGCGGGACTTAACCCAACATCTCACGACACGAGCTGACGACAGCCATGCACCACCTGTCTACCGGCCACAAGGGAAACCACATCTCTGCAGTCGTCCGGTACATGTCAAACCCAGGTAAGGTTCTTCGCGTTGCATCGAATTAATCCACATGCTCCGCCGCTTGTGCGGGCCCCCGTCAATTCCTTTGAGTTTTAGCCTTGCGGCCGTACTCCCCAGGCGGGGCGCTTAATGCGTTGGCTACGGCACGGATCCCGTGGAAGGAAACCCACACCTAGCGCCCACCGTTTACGGCGTGGACTACCAGGGTATCTAATCCTGTTCGCTACCCACGCTTTCGCTCCTCAGCGTCAGTTACTGCCCAGAGACCCGCCTTCGCCACCGGTGTTCCTCCTGATATCTGCGCATTTCACCGCTACACCAGGAATTCCAGTCTCCCCTGCAGTACTCGAGTCTGCCCGTATCGCCTGCAAGCCCGCAGTTGAGCTGCGGGATTTCACAGACGACGCGACAAACCGCCTACGAGCTCTTTACGCCCAGTAATTCCGGACAACGCTCGCACCCTACGTATTACCGCGGCTGCTGGCACGTAGTTGGCCGGTGCTTCTTCTCCCACTACCGTCACTTGCGCTTCGTCATGGGTGAAAGAGGTTTACAACCCGAAGGCCGTCATCCCTCACGCGGCGTCGCTGCATCAGGCTTGCGCCCATTGTGCAATATTCCCCACTGCTGCCTCCCGTAGGAGTCTGGGCCGTGTCTCAGTCCCAGTGTGGCCGGTCGCCCTCTCAGGCCGGCTACCCGTCGTCGCCTTGGTAGGCCATTACCCCACCAACAAGCTGATAGGCCGCGGGCTCATCCTGCACCGAAAAACTTTCCACCCCAGAACATGCATCCCGAGGTCATATCCGGTATTAGACCCAGTTTCCCAGGCTTATCCCAGAGTGCAGGGCAGATCACCCACGTGTTACTCACCCGTTCGCCACTAATCCACCCAGCAAGCTGGGCTTCATCGTTCGACTTGCATGTGTTAAGCACGCCGCCAGCGTTCGTCCTGAGCCAGGATCAAACTCTCCGTTGAAGACTCACAATCACCCCGAAGGGGCAATCAGTCAAAGACAAAAGAGTCAAATCACTAGCAAAAAAACTCAAACTAGCTCAAACACTGATCATCCCAGACGGAAGAATGAGACGATCAGCAAATACCCACCCCATCGAAACGATGGAGCGGAGTACCAAAAATATTTGGCACTGACATTCATCGGCACACTGTTGAGTTCTCAAAGAACACGCACACACCATCGCTCCCGAACCTTCCGGTTCGTTCACTCCGGGGTGATTGTCCATCAGGAGGTCTCTTCGACCTCCGGGGCCACCGACCTTACCAGAAGAATCGGGGACTCGTAACCAAGTTCAGGCGCCTTCGTCCAACCTCGTTTTCCCGTTCCTCTCGGCCCGGGTCGGTGTCCGCGTCGCTCTGACCTGGAATAAGTTACGCGAGGATCAACTCCCTGCCAAATCGCCTGGTCAGAGGTGGTAGTCCTCGAGAAAAGCCCAGGTGAATGTCTCCGAGAGGCGCCGACCGGACCGAAATCGCTTCCGGTGACGCCGGACACAGGGCCCGAACAGGGTTTCCTCCCTAGTGAGACAGGAGTCGGCCTTCCTCGACACCCACCCGCTCGATGGTTCCGCCGAGCTCCTGGAGGATCTCGACGAACCGCGGATAACCACGGTCGATGTGGTAGACGTCGTGCACTTCCGTGACCCCGTCCGCACACAGGCCGGCGAGCACCAGACCTGCGCCCGCACGAATGTCCGATGCCCACACGGGAGCACTCGACAACTGCTCCACTCCCCGCACGACCGCGTGGTGGCCGTCGGTGCGGGCGTCCGCTCCGAGACGCACCATCTCCTCGACGAACCGGAACCGTGCTTCGAAGACGTTCTCGGTGATCATCGACGTCCCGTCGGCGATGGCCGCGAGACCGATGGCCATGGGCTGCAGGTCGGTGGGGAATCCCGGATACGGCAGCGTCGCGAAGTTGACGGCACGGGGCCGCTCCTTCTGCACGACGTGGAATCCGTCTGCCAACGGCATGACTTCGGCGCCGGCACTGCGCAACTTGTCCAGCACCAACGCGAGATGCTTCGGATTGACGCCACGGACGGCGATATCGCCCCGCGTCATCACAGCTGCGATCCCCCACGTCGCCGCAACGATCCGGTCGCCGATGCACCGGTGCTCGGTGGGACGGAGGGACGAGACTCCCGAGACCCGCAGCGTCGTACTGCCCGCACCGGTGATCCGTGCCCCCATGCGGACGAGCATGTTGCACAGGTCGACGATCTCGGGTTCGCGGGCCGCGTTGTCGATGGTCGTGTCCCCCTTGGCGAGGACCGCGGCCATGAGGATGTTCTCCGTCGCTCCCACCGAAGGGAACGCCAGACGGATGGTGGCACCGTGCAGATCGTCCGCTTCCGCGACGACGCATCCGTGCTCGATCGACGAATGGGCGCCGAGCAGTCGCAGACCCGCCTGGTGCATGTCGAGCGGACGGGAGCCGATGGCGTCGCCGCCGGGCAGCGCCACGATCGCCTTGCGGCAGCGTGCAACCAGCGGGCCGAGTACGCAGACCGACGCCCGGAACTGCCGCACTGCCGCGAAGTCGGCGCGGTACTCGGGTTCGGCAGGCGTCGTGATGCGTACGGCGTCGCCTTCGAGTTCGACCTCGCAGCCGAGTCCACGCAGGACGTCGGCCATCAGGGGCACGTCGAGGATGTCGGGGCAGTTGGTGATCGTGGTGGTGCCCTCGGCGAGCAGCGCCGCAGCCATCAACTTGAGGACGCTGTTCTTGGCACCCCCGACGACGACGTCGCCGGAAAGGCGGTTCCCACCTGTGACAAGAAAGCGTTCACTCACAACGACACAGCGTAACGGGCGTGTCCGCGGGAAGAGCAGAGCCGGTACCGTGACGCGCATGGCAGTCCACCTGACACGGATCTATACGCGCACCGGAGACGACGGAACAACGGGGCTCAGCGACTTCTCGCGCGTCTCGAAGAACGATCCTCGTCTGGTCGCCTACGCCGATTGCGACGAGACCAACGCGGCGATCGGTGTGGCCCTCGCACTGGGAGCGCTCCCGGAACGGCTCGTCCCGGTACTCCGACAGATTCAGAACGATCTCTTCGATGCCGGCGCGGATCTGTCGACGCCCGTGGTCGAGAACCCGAAGTACCCGCCGCTGCGGATCACCCAGCAGTACATCGACCGGCTCGAGGGCTGGTGCGACGAATTCAACGAGGAGCTGGAACCGCTCAACTCGTTCATTCTTCCCGGCGGCACGCCGGGGGCGGCTCTGTTGCACACCGCCAGGACGGTGGCACGACGTGCGGAACGGTCGGCGTGGGCGGCGGTGGACGCGGCTCCGGACGACACGAACGTCCTGCCCGCGAAGTACCTGAACCGGCTCTCGGATCTGCTGTTCATCCTGGGCCGGATCGCGAACCCGGACGGCGACGTGCTGTGGAAGCCGGGAGCGGGCGCGTGAAGAAGTCCCTCTAGAGGGGGCGGCGGCGCTGCGACCGGCCGTCGGGCCTGGATTCGACCCAGGACATGAAGGCCATCAAAGCGCCGCTGTCGAGCGCGATCTCGTACGAGTCGTCGCGGTCGATCACATCGAGGATCACGATGTCCTCGGTCATGATGTCGAATTCACTGCCTTCCGGCTTCCGTCGCGAACGCACATCGATGCCCTGACGGGTCAGTCGTACGTCGGGTCCGGGCCGAAGGCTCGAAAGCTTGTAGAACGCGAGTGTCTCGTCGCCGTACCGAACGATTCCGTGCCTCCAGCCGGAACCCTCGTTCTGAGGCATCACTCGCAGAATGGCGGCGGTACCCCCGCCGCGCAGGGCAAAGAGGCGGTACAACAAAGCCGCGACGGAGACCGCGAGCAGCACCACAAGGATACTGAGAATCAGAAATCCAGGTGACACTGCTCGTCGGCTCCGTCGCGGCTTCTCGTTGTTCGACGATCAGGCTCGTTCGACAGCCCGCAGGCGGCCGCGGGCCGCTGCGATCTCCGACTCGTCACGATCTGCATCGTTCAGAGTCGACTTGGCTGCCTCGACGTCGATGTCCTCCACGCGGTCGGCGGCTTCGGCGAGCACCGTCACCGTCGTCGCGGTCACCGAGAGGAATCCGCCATGGACGGCCATGACGATCCGCTCACCGTCCGCGGTCCTGACGGACACGACGCCACCCTCGACGAGCTGGCCGAGCACGGGCTCGTGACCGGGCATGATGCCGATCTCGCCCTCGGTGGTCTGGGCGGTGACGAGAGTCGCCGATCCGGACCACACACGCTCCTCGACGGCAACGATGTCCACGCTCATCTCAGCCACGGTGGCCTACTTTCCGGCGATCTTCTTGGCTGCAGCCTCGACGTCGTCGAGTCCACCGCAGCTGTTGAACGCCTGCTCGGGCAGGTGGTCGAACTCGCCCTTGCACACGCGGTCGAAGGCCTCGATGGTGTCGGCGAGCGGCACGACCGAACCCGGCTGACCCGTGAACTTCTCGGCGACGATGAAGTTCTGGCCGAGGAACTTCTGGAGACGACGGGCACGGGCGACCGTGACCTTGTCTTCTTCGGAGAGCTCGTCCATACCGAGGATGGCGATGATGTCCTGCAGTTCCTTGTACTTCTGCAGGATGCGCTTGACCTCGTTGGCCACCCGGAAGTGGTCGGCACCGACGATGCCCGGCTCGAGGATTCGCGAGGTCGACGTCAGCGGGTCCACAGCGGGGTAGATACCCATCTGCGAGATCGGACGCGAGAGCTCGGTGGTCGCATCGAGGTGAGCGAACGTCGTGGCCGGCGCGGGGTCGGTGTAGTCGTCGGCGGGCACGTAGATCGCCTGCAGCGAGGTGATCGAGCGGCCACGCGTCGAGGTGATGCGCTCCTGGAGCTCACCCATCTCGTCCGCGAGCGTGGGCTGGTAACCCACGGCCGACGGCATACGGCCGAGGAGGGTCGAAACCTCCGAGCCGGCCTGCGTGAAGCGGAAGATGTTGTCGATGAACAGGAGCACGTCCTGTCCCTGGACGTCGCGGAAGTACTCCGCCATCGTCAGGGCCGACAGGGCGACGCGCATACGCGTGCCCGGCGGCTCGTCCATCTGGCCGAAGACGAGGGCGGTGTCCTGGAGGACGCCCATCTCTTCCATCTCGAGGTGGAGGTCGGTGCCCTCACGGGTGCGCTCACCGACGCCGGCGAACACCGACGTACCGGAGAACTCACGCGCGATACGGGTGATCATCTCCTGGATCAGAACGGTCTTGCCGACACCGGCACCACCGAACAGACCGATCTTGCCGCCCTTCACGTACGGGGTCAGCAGGTCGATGACCTTGATGCCGGTCTCGAGGATCTCGGTCTTGCCCTCGAGTTGGTCGAAGGCCGGGGGCTTGCGGTGGATGCCCCACTGCTCGCCGTCGCGTCCGGTGCCCGGCGCGTCGAGGCAGTCGCCCAGCGCGTTGAACACGTGGCCCTTGACGACGTCGCCGACGGGAACCGAGATCGGCTTGCCGGTGTCGCTGACGGGGGCGCCACGCACCAGGCCGTCGGTGGGCTGCATCGAGATCGTGCGGACCAGGTTGTCACCCAGGTGCTGCGCGACTTCGAGGGTCAGGGTCTTCGCCACGGACGGCAGAGTGACCTCTGCGTGCAGGGCGTTGAACAGCTCGGGCACGGCGCCACGCGGGAATTCCACGTCGACGACGGCGCCGATGACGCGGACGACGCGCCCGGCAAGGGCCGACGCCGCACCGGCGTTGTTGTCGGTTACTGCTGCGGTCATTGTGGTTCAGTCACTTCCTGCACTCGAGGCGAGCGCACCGGCACCGCCGACGATCTCGCTGATTTCCTGGGTGATCTGGGCCTGCCGGGCCTGGTTCGCCTGACGGCTGAGGGTGTTCACCAATTCCGTGGCATTGTCCGTCGCGGCCTTCATGGCGGTACGACGGGCTGCCGACTCGGAGGCCGCCGCGTCCAGCAGCGACGCGTAGATGCGCGTGCTGATGTACTTCGGCAGGAGAGCCTCGAGCAGAACTCCGGCTTCCGGCTCGAAGTTGTACACGGCCTGCGGTCCCTCGTTGTCCGTGGCGCGGCGTCCGTCGGTGAGCATGTCCTCGCCGAGGTCGATCTCGTCCTCGGTGATGCTCACTTCGAGCGGAGCCATTCTGCGAACCTGGGGGGTCTGGGTCAGCATCGACACGAAGCGGGTGTAGACGATGTGCAGTTCGTCGACGCCCTCGATGGTGCCCTCGCCGTTCGGTGCGGGCACCTCGGTGCCCGAACCCGCCATGAACAGCTCGACCAGGTGACGGCTCGCCTTCGCGGCGTCCGTGTAACGGGGGTCCTGCGAGAAGCCCGTCCAGGCAGCGGCCACTTCACGCTCACGGAACGTGTAGTAGCCGAGGCCCTTACCGCCCATCACGTACAGCACAGGCTCCTTGCCCTCGCTGAGGAGCAGCTGACGCAGCTCCTCGGCTTCCTTGAGGACGTTGGAGTTGTAACCGCCGGCCATACCGCGGTCGCTGGTCACTACCAGCACTGCGGCACGCTTGGGGTTCTCGCGCTCGTTGAGCAGGGGGTGATCCAACGAGGCCGACGCACTCGCCAGCTCGGAGAGCACCTTGGTGATCTCCTCGGCGTACGGCTTGGACGCTGCCACTCGGGCCTGGGCCTTCGTGATACGCGACGTCGCGATCAGTTCCTGCGCCTTGGTGATCTTCTTGGTCGAGTTGACCGACTTGATCCGCGAGCGCAGTTCGCGCAAGTTCGCCATTCGTCGATCACACTCCCTTCACTGGACGCTGGGTCATGGACTCCCCGCTCACTTGCGAACGGTGGTGCGCTTGACGGAGACCTGCTCCTGCTGGATCTCGTCGGCACCGAGGGCCTCGGCCTCTGCCTCGTTCACGACACGGCTGCCGTCGGAGGCGATGAAGCCCTCCTTGAACTTGGCGGTCGCGGCGCGGAGGGCCTCGATCGACTCGTCGGACAGGGCCTTGCCACCGGCGATCTGCTCGTAGACGCCTGCGGCGTTGCGGTGCAGATCCTCGAGGAGCTCGGTCTCGAAGCGACGCACGTCCTCGACCGGAACCGAGTCGAAGACACCTTCGCCGGCGAGGTAGATCGACACGATCTGGTCCTCGACTGCGATGGGCGCGTACTGGTCCTGCTTGAGGAGCTCGACGAGACGCTGACCGCGCTCGAGCTGAGCCTTCGACGCGGCGTCGAGGTCGGAGGCGAAGGCGGCGAAGCCTTCGAGCTCACGGAACTGCGCGAGCTCGAGACGCAGCGAACCGGAGACCTTCTTCATGCCCTTGGTCTGGGCGGCGCCACCGACTCGGGAAACCGAGATACCGACGTTGATGGCGGGGCGGACACCCTTGTTGAACAGGTCGGACTCGAGGAAGACCTGGCCGTCGGTGATGGAGATGACGTTGGTCGGGATGTAGGCCGACACGTCGTTCGCCTTGGTCTCGATGATCGGCAGGGCCGTCAGCGAGCCGCCACCGAGCTCGTCGGAGAGCTTGGCGGAGCGCTCCAGCAGACGCGAGTGCAGGTAGAAGACGTCGCCGGGGTATGCCTCGCGGCCCGGCGGACGACGCAGCAGCAGCGAGATGGCGCGGTAGGCCTCGGCCTGCTTGGTCAGGTCGTCGAACACGATGAGGACGTGCTTGCCCTGGTACATCCAGTGCTGGCCGAGGGCCGAACCGGTGTAGGGGGCGAGCCACTTGAAGCCGGCGGAGTCGGAGGCCGGAGCCGCGACGATGGTGGTGTACTCCATCGCGCCGTTCTCCTCGAGTGCCTGCTTGACACCCGCGATGGTCGAGCCCTTCTGGCCGATCGCGACGTAGATGCAGCGGACCTGCTGTTTCGGGTCGCCGGTCTCCCAGTTCGCCTTCTGATTCAGGATCGCGTCGATGCAGACGGCGGTCTTGCCCGTCTTGCGGTCGCCGATCACGAGCTGACGCTGGCCACGGCCGATCGGGGTCATCGCGTCGATGGCCTTGATGCCGGTCTGCAGCGGCTCCTCGACCGGCTGGCGCTCCAGCACGGTCGCGGCCTGCAGCTCGAGGGCGCGGGTCTCATCGGCTTCGATGTCGCCGAGGCCGTCGATCGGCTGACCGAGCGGGTTCACGACGCGACCGAGGAAGTTGTCGCTCACCGGCACCGACAGAACGTCGCCGGTCCGCTTGACTTCCTGGCCTTCCTCGATGGTCTGGAAGTCGCCCAGGATAACGGCACCGATCTCGGTGGCCTCGAGGTTGAGGGCCACGCCGAGGACGCCACCGGGGAACTCCAGCAGCTCGTTGGCCATCGCCGACGGCAGACCGCTGATGTGCGCGATGCCGTCACTGGTGTCGACGACCACGCCGACCTCCTCGCGGGAGGCCTCCGGGGAGTAGCTCGCGGTGTAATTGTCAATCGCGCTACGGATCTCGTCGGAGGAGATCGTCAGCTCCGCCATGTTCTTCCTGCTCTCGGTATCTGGTCTTCGAAAAGATCTATGTGTGTGTTCGGTAGTGGACTACGTGAGGCTCTTGCGCACTGCAGCGAGTCGACCCGCGGCACTACCGTCGATGACCTCGTCGCCCACCCGGACGACCAATCCACTGAGAAGCTCGGGATCGACCTCGACGTGAACCGTCACAGGCTTCCCGTAGATGCGGGTCAGGGTCGCGGTGAGCCGCTCCTCCTGCTTCGCATCGAGCGGTGCCGCGCTGCGGACGTGCGCGACGGCACGGTCCCGCTGGGCCGCGGCGAGCGCCGACAACTCGTCGAACGTCTCGGCCGGCGACTTGCTCAGCCGACCGACCGCGTGGACCGCCAGCGCCTCGGTGACTGCGGTGACCTTGCCGTACAGCAGGCGCGTCAGCAGATCACGCTTGGCCGAAGCCGGGGTGCTGCGATCCGAGAGCGTCTGCTCGAGCTCCGGGTCGCCTGCCACGATGCGACCGAGTCGGAACAGTTCGTCCTCGACGGTGTCGAGCTGGTCCTGGTCCGCTGCGGCCTTCAGCAGTGCCTCACGGCCGAGCTGGACGAGCGAGTCGGTCAGGTCGGACTGTGCCGACCAGTCCTGCCCCGCTGCGGCCTTGACGGTCGCGAGGGTCTGGGCCGAAACCTTGCCGCCGAAGACCTGCTCGGCCAGCCGCTCGCGAACGGCAGCCGGGGCCGAGGCGTCGGCCAGCGCGGTCCGGAGGGCGCGCTGGCTGTCGAGCGCCTCGACCACCGAGAAGAGTTCGGAACCGGCCTGAGCCGCAGCGGCAGTCGCGGCACCCGAGCCCAGGGCGGACTGCAACGCGGAACGCGTATGAGCGAGTGCCTCACGGCTTGCTGCGTACATGGTGCTCACTTTCCGGATGCAGAGTCAGCGCTGAGGGAGTCGAGTTCGTCGAGGAACCGATCGATCGAGCCGGCACGCTTCACGTCGTCCGCGAGCGCTTCGCCGAGGATCTTCTCGGCGAGATCCACGGAGCTGCGTCCGAGATCGCTACGCAGCTCGGCCACGATCTGCTGGCGCTGGGCCTGCAGCTGGTTGTGACCGGCGGCGACGATACGGTCGCTCTCCTCTTGGGCCTGCGCCTTCATGTCGGCGATGATCTGCTGGCCCTGTGCACGGGCCTCTTCACGGATCTGCGCCGCCTCGGTGCGAGCCTCGGCGAGCTGGCTACGGTACTGCTCGAGCGCGGCCGCAGCCTCCGCCTGAGCTTCCTCTGCCTTCTTGATGCCGCCTTCGATCAGCTCCGAACGCTCGTCGAGCACCTTCTGGAACATCGGAAGCACGAACTTCCAGAAGACGAATCCGACGAGGATCAGGGCGACCAGCGACCAGACGATGTCGTATGTCGCGGGGAGAAGGGGATTGGGAGTCTCCCCTTCCTCTGCCGCGAGGATCAGGATGCTGTCAGCCATTGTGATCGTCGGATCAGAAGATGAAGCCGGCGACGATGCCGATCAGCGCGAGGGCCTCGGTGAAGGCGATACCGAGGAACATCGTGGTGCGCAGCTGGCCTGCCATCTCGGGCTGACGAGCCATGCCCTCGATCGCCTTGCCGACGACGATGCCGATGCCGATGCCGGGGCCGATGGCGGCGAGGCCGTAGCCGATGGCGCCTGCACCCGAGATCGTGGTCTCCTGGGCGAGGACGTCTGCTGCCTGAAGCGCAACGCTCATTGGTGTTCCATTCCCTTTCTTGTGGCTCGGCCCCGGGAGTCGGCAACCGAGTCAGTCTTTGTGTAGATGTGGGTCGTGCCGTTCGTCGAGCTAGTGCTCTTCGGCGTGCAGGGCCAAGTCGATGTACACCGCGGTGAGCAGCGCGAAGATGTAGGCCTGCAGGACGATCACCAGGAGCTCGAAGAAGGTGAACGCGATTCCGCCGATGAGAGAACCGATGCCGAACACCTTCATGAAGCCGTCGGAATCGAAGAAGAAGAACTGCGTGGCACTGAAGAACAGCACGAGCATGATGTGACCGGCCAGCATGTTGGCCATGAGACGAATGGTCAGCGTGAACGGCCGCAGAATGAACGTCGAGACGAACTCGATCGGGATCACCAGCACGTGGAGAGCGGGCGGCAGGTTCGGGATGACGATGCTGCTCTTGACGTAGCGGAAGAATCCGTACTTCTTGATGCCCACATAGTTGAAGACGATGTAGGCGAGTGCCGCGAGCACGATCGGCATACCGATTCGTGCGTTGGACGAGATGTTGAGGAACGGGATGACCGATGTCAGGTTCAGACCGACCACCAGGAAGAAGATGGTGACGATCACCGGGAGGAACCGGCGTCCCTGTTCCTTACCGAGGATGTCCTCGGCGATGTGGATCCGGACGAAGTCGAGCATGATCTCGGCGACGTTCTGCACGCCCCGCGGCACGATCTTCGGACTCCGCAACGCGAAGAAGAAGAACAGCGCGACGATCAGGGCGACGGCGACGCGGATGAGCATCAACCGGTCCATCTCGAAGGGGGTTCCTTCGAACAGGACTGCCGGTGGGAAAAAATCAGCTAGTGACGGCGCGTGGAATTCTCCGGCTGCCAAGGTGGTGACGCTCAGCGCTCTCTCCCGTAGTCGGCCGCAGGCATGCCGTCTGCGGTTCGATCGGACATTGACGATCCAGAAGTCGACCAGGTCGGCTCGCGTATTCGCCAGTGGTCCGAACCGCGTGAACGGTCCCGCTTCCTGCCGGTGTCGGCGACTCTCGTCGACTCGGCGGCCATTTGAACACGACCGCCTACGAAGTCACAACTGCGCACCCTCTTCGAACCCGATGCGGGCAGCGTCACTCTCGTAGAACTCACCCTACCAACTGCTCTACGACAGTGCGTAGGTGGGTTCCTACGTGGGGGGTTATGGACAAGCGGTGCTACTACCGATCGTCGTTGTCGGATCCGGACGACGCCTGGGGATCGACGTACAGGGCACGTTGCGAGAGCACCCCGTAGGTCTCGGCTCCCAGAACGATGACCAGGGCGAACACGATGGTGAGGACGAGCGCGTTGCGGTTGTAGAAGTCGAGCGAGTCGAGCGAGCCCATCACGACGATGGCGAGGATCAGCTTCAGCAGCCAGGTGCCGAGAAGTACGGCTCCGGCGGTCATCGCCGGCATCTTCGACGTCAGGAGAACGCCGAGTGCGGTGAAGAGGATGAACCCTCCGCCGACGGCCGCTCCGATGAGTGCACCCCACAGACCGGGCATCCCGGCGACGAGCACCGAGATCACCGACGCCACGACGGCGAGCGCGAGAAGACCGAGGGCGCCGTACCGCACGGCCGCGCGCATCGGCGCGATCGGGTCGGGCAGCGAGGGCAGGCCGTGGTCGGGTTCGGGATGATCCGGGTTCGTCACGATATCCGAGCCTAACCGACCTCTCGGGAGTGCTCCGGCGGCGTCTCCCCCGACTCGTCGTGCCGCCGCAGCGACGGCACAGCGGTCACGACGAGGGCGAACACGAGACCGCCCGCGAGGATCAACACCACGGCCCGCCGGTCGAGCAGCGAGGAACCGACAGCCCCGAAGGCCAGGATTCCGACCCACAGGTAGAGCAGCAGCACCACGCGACGGTGCGAGTGCCCGATCTGCAGCAGGCGGTGGTGGAGGTGCATCTTGTCGGGGCTGAAGGGGCTGACGCCGGCCCGGGTGCGCCGCACGATCGCGAGGAGCAGGTCGAGGATCGGGATGAACATCACGGCACCGACCAGGATCAGCGGCGAGAGCAGACCGAGCAGGTCGCGCGAACCGTAGGCGCTGAGCGGGATGAGGCCCGAGGCGCTTGTGGAGATTGCGGCGAGCATGAGACCGATGAGCATGGACCCGGAGTCGCCCATGAAGATCTTGGCGGGCTGGAAGTTGTGCGGCAGGAAGCCGAGGCAGGCGCCGGCGAGGGCCGCGGCCATGAGGGCCGGCGGGTAGGCGGAGACGTCGCCGCCCTGATCGAGCAGCAGACCCACGGAGAACGCGCAGATCGCGAGTGCGGCGATGAGCCCCAGTCCGGCCGCGAGTCCGTCGAGCCCGTCGACGAAGTTCATCGCGTTGATCGTCACCGCGGCGACGGCGACGGTGATGAGACCGCCCTGGAGCTGGTCGAGTACGAGTGTCGAGGCACTGAACGGGTCGTAGATGACGATCCAGCTCACGCCCATGATCACGAGCACGCCGGCCGCGGTGACCTGGCCGACGAACTTGGTGAGCGCGTCGAGTCCCCACCGGTCGTCGACGATGCCGACGACGACGATGATCGAGGCCGCGGCGAGCGCCGCCCCCATATCCGGGGTGAATTCGAAACCCCTTGTCAGAGCAGGCAATTGCTGAGCGAAGACGATTCCCGCGACGAGGCCGATGTACATGCCGACCCCACCCATCCGCGGGGTCGGGGTCACGTGCACGTCGCGGTCGCGAGGAACGGCGACCGCTCCGAACTTCAGCGCGAGGATCCGCACCACACCGGTCGCGAGGAAGGTCACCACCGCGGCGGTGAGCAGGACGAGGAGAAGCTCCCGGATGGGAACGCCGGCGCCGCGCCCGGCCTGGGCGAGCAGTACGGCGGTGGTGTCGGCTGCAGTCACGTGCTCCGTTCCTCCGCCGCTACTCCCCGCCGGACCGAAGGCGCTCGGGATCGTCACCGAGCACCTCCGCGAGTGCTTCGGCCGTCACCGCACCCTCGCGCAGGATGCGTGGGCGGTCGCCCGTGAGGTCGACGATCGTCGATGCGACCCCGTGGTCTGCCGGGCCACCGTCGAGATAGACACTCGCCGATGCTCCGAGTTGCTCGCGCGCCTCGGTGACGTTCGTGGCGGGGGGCCGACCGGAGACGTTGGCGCTGGAGACCGCGAGCGGACCGACCTCGCGCAGCAGTTCCAGGATGACGGGGTGCAGCGGCATGCGGAGCATGACGGTGCCGCGGGTGTCGCCGAGATCCCAGGCCAGGGACGGTGCCTGGTGCACCACGAGGCTGAGTCCGCCCGGCCAGAACGCGCGGATCAACTCCCGCGCCTCGGGACGCACCGAGGCGACGAGACCGTCGATGGTCGTCCAGGAGCCGACGAGGACCGGCACCGGCATGTCGCGGCCGCGCCCCTTCGCGCGCAGGAGCGCCGTTACGGCGTCGGAGTCGAAGGCGTCGGCAGCGATGCCGTACACCGTGTCGGTGGGTACGACGACGAGTCGTCCGGCCTTGAGTGCGCCGCGCGCCGCGTTGAGTCCGGCGGCGCGCGAAGCTTCGTTGTTGCAGTCGTACACGGTGCTCACGCGCTCATCCTTCCACTTCGGCCCCAATCGGCACCGGACGGGTCCTGCCCGTCAGCCGTCCGCCGCAGACCGTACCGACTTCATGCGGTCGGCCTCCACCGCCGTAGGAACACGGTGCGCGGTCACGAAGCGGGCCTTCCCGGCGAGGTCGGGGTGCCGCACGACGTCGCCGAACACCCGACGCTGCTCGAACAGTTCGGCGACCAGCAGGCTGTGCGTGTCGTCGTGCTCGACCGCTGCCGCTCCCCCGATCCGCAGCCACCGCGCAATGTTGGAAACCATGGGCCGGATGACGGACAGTCCGTCCGCTCCCCCGAAGAGCGCCGAGTGCGGATCGTGTTCGACCACCTCGGGTTCGAGGTCGGCTCCTTCCGGGATGTAGGGCGGGTTGGCGACCACCAGGTCGACACTGCCTTCGAGGTTGGTGAGCAGCATGCGGTCGGTGACATCGCCCTGGTACAGCCGGATCGGGGTGTCCCCTTCCTCCGCGCGGGTCTCGGCGTTCCGACGCGCCCAGGCGAGGGCCTTCGCTTCGAGTTCGACGGCGTGGACCTCGGCGTCGGGACGCGCATGCGCGATCGCCAGCGCCAGCGCGCCGGATCCGGTGCACAGGTCGAGGACGACCGGGTTGCGGCTGCCGTGGCGTTCGAGGAAGGCCAGCGCCCACCCGAGCAGCAGTTCCGTCTCGGGTCGCGGGACGAACACCCCCGGCCCCACTGCCAGGTCGATCTCCCCCATCGGCGAGGTGCCGGTGATGTACTGCAGAGGAATCCGCTTCGCCCGTTGTTCGACCATCGAGCGGTAGGCGTCGATGGTCGTCGCCTCGACGAGCGGGACCAGACCGAGTCGCCCGCGCTCGATGCCGAGCAGGTGCGCTGCGAGAAGTTCGGCGTCGACCCGGGGACTCGGGACTCCGGCTTCCTCGAGGACCGATGCCGCTTCGATGATGGCCAGGCGCAGAGGTTGACGACTCACGCGTCCAGGGTGCCACGTGGTCACGAAGCCGATACGAATAGGTCAAGAACGTCCCAACAACTGCCACATGCCCATAGCGTCCGAAGGGTTCGGGGACCAACGAAAGGAGTGCTTATGACGAAGACATCACGTGCCCTGCGCGCAGCTGCTGTGGTCGCGATGGGTGGAGCGGCCGCCTTCGCCGGGGCCGGAACCGCCACTGCCGCGCCGATCGATATTCAGCCGACTCCATTGCTGTGCCCGGCCGGAATCGCGGAAACACAGTCGTTGACATATACCGAGAACAAGGCAGTCGAAGGGGACGAACTCTTCTACGCGATCAACCAGAAAAGTGTCGGCGGTGCCACGGTCTCGTGGATCAACGTCAACACCGGGGCGACCGGAAATGCGACGCTGGAATCGAACCCGGCAGTGTTCGGCGTGCCCACCGCTCTGACCGAACCCGAAGCTGGAACTGTGCTGTCTGCGATCTGGGGCATGCACGAGAACGAAGCGGGAGAGCAGTGCTTCCTGCTCCCGGGTATCGACATCGCCCAGGTGCCCGGCGAAACCGACGACTGAGCTGATTCCCCGGACGTAGCCCGGTTCGTGGCGTTACTCCGCCGCGAGCCGGGCTTCTCTGTCCGCAGCGCCCAGGGCGTCGAGCAGCGCGTCGAGTTCGCCGTCGAGCACCGCGTCGAGGTTGTGGGACTTGAAACCGATGCGGTGATCGGTGATCCGGTTCTCGGGGAAGTTGTAGGTGCGGATGCGCTCCGAGCGGTCGACGGTCCGGACCTGGCTGGCGCGACCCGCCGACGCCTCGGCCTCGGCCGCCTCTTCGGCCGCCGCCTGCAGGCGCGCCGCGAGGACCTGCATCGCGCGGGCCTTGTTCTGCAGCTGCGAGCGTTCGTTCTGGCAGGTCACCACGATGCCGGTGGGAAGGTGCGTGATGCGCACGGCAGAGTCGGTGGTGTTGACACCCTGACCGCCCTTGCCGGACGACCGGTAGACGTCGATGCGCAGGTCGCTCTCGTCGATCTGCACCTGCTCGACCTCGTCGGGCTCGGGGTAGACGAAGACGCCGGCCGCGGAGGTGTGCACGCGTCCCTGCGACTCGGTGACGGGCACACGCTGGACGCGATGCACGCCGCCCTCGAACTTCAGACGGGACCACACGCCGTCGCGCACGTCGGTCCGCGACTTGATCGACAGCGTGACGTCCTTGTAGCCACCGAGATCGGAGTAGGTGGCACCGAGGACCTCGACGCGCCAACCGGCACGTTCGGCGTAGCGCGTGTACATCCGGGTGAGATCGCCGGCGAACAGGGCGGACTCCTCGCCGCCCTCACCGGACTTGACCTCGAGGACCACGTCGTCGCCGTCGTGCGGGTCGCGCGGGGCGAGCAGGTCGGTGAGCGAGCGGTCGAGCTCGGCGACCTGCGCCTCGAGGTCGTCGACCTCGGACGCGAACGACGAATCGTCGGCGGCGAGTTCGCGCGCCGCCTCGAGATCCTCGCGGGCCTGCTTCAGAGCGTTGTAGGTCGACATCACGGGGGCGAGTTCGGCGAACCGCTTACCCACCCGACGCGCTGCCGCAGGATCGTCGTGCAGCGACGGGTCGGACAGCTGCTGCTCCAGACCCGCGTGTTCGGCCAGGATGTCGTCGATGGCCGACGGCTTGGTCTGCCCCGCCATGAGTGTGCTCCGCTCTGATTTCGATCCTTGCAATGAAAAAGCCGACGCCCGGCCTGCACGAGGGCAGTACCGGGCGTCGGCGTGACAGCTAGCTGTCGGAAGCGGCCTTCTTCGGCGCACGCTTGCCGTAGCGAGCCTCGAAGCGCGCGACGCGTCCACCGGTGTCGAGGATCTTCTGCTTGCCGGTGTAGAACGGGTGGCAGTTGGAGCAGACTTCGACGTTGATACGTCCCGACTCCTTGGTGCTGCGCGTCTCGAACGTGTTACCGCAACCGCAGACGACGGTCGTCGTCACGTAGTTGGGGTGGATTCCTGCCTTCATGGTGTCCCTTTCATGGCCGCCGGGTCGCCTTCGCGGGTCGAAGACGTGAACCGGAGCCGGACTGAGCCTGTCGATTATGCCAAACGTAGGGCCCCGGGAAGAAATTCCCCGGGGCGCCGACGTCAGTCGTCGAGTGCCCCCGGTGCGGTCTTCGCCACATTCATGAGGAACTCGATGTTCGTCTTGGACTTCTTGAGCCGGTCGATGAGCAGATCGATCGCCTGGTGCGAATCGAGGCCCGAAAGCACGCGGCGGAGCTTGTGCACCACGGCGAACTCGTCGGGGCTCATGAGCAGTTCGTCCTTGCGCGTACCGGAGGGGTTGACGTCGACCGCCGGGAACACGCGCCGCTCGGCGATCTTCCGGTCGAGCTTGAGCTCGGCGTTACCCGTGCCCTTGAACTCCTCGAAGATCACGGTGTCGCCGGTGGAACCGGTCTCGACCATCGCGGTGGCGATGATCGTGAGCGATCCGCCGTTCTCGATGTTGCGGGCAGCACCGAGGAAACGCTTCGGCGGGTACAGCGCGGTCGAGTCGACACCACCGGAGAGGATGCGTCCGGATGCCGGCGACGAGTTGTTGTACGCGCGGCCGAGACGGGTGATGGAGTCGAGAAGCACCACGACGTCCTGGCCCATCTCCACGAGACGCTTCGCACGCTCGATGGCGAGCTCGGCGACCGAGGTGTGATCCGACGGCGGCCGGTCGAAGGTCGAGGCGATGACCTCGCCCTTCACCGAACGCTGCATGTCGGTGACCTCTTCGGGACGCTCGTCGACGAGCACGACCATCAGGTAGCACTCGGGGTTGTTGACGGCGATCGCGTTGGCGATGTCCTGGAGGACGGTGGTCTTACCGGCCTTCGGCGGCGACACGATGAGTGCGCGCTGACCCTTACCGATCGGCATGACCAGGTCGATCACGCGCGTGGTGAGGATGTTCGGCTGGGTCTCGAGGCGCAGTCGCTGGTTGGGGTACAGCGGCGTGAGCTTGTTGAACTCGGGGCGGCGCTTGGCCGAGTCGACCTCGCGGCCGTTGACGGTGTCGAGGCGGACCAGCGGGTTGAACTTCTGACGCTGGTTGCCCTGCTCACCCTCGCGGGGAACCCGCACGGCGCCGGTGATGGCGTCGCCGCGGCGCAGGCCGTTCTTGCGCACCATGTTCATCGACACATACACGTCGTTCGGGCCGGCGAGGTAGCCGGAGGTGCGGACGAACGCGTAGTTGTCGAGGACGTCGAGGATGCCGGCGACCGGCTGCAGGACGTCGTCCTCGCGGATCTCGGGCTCGCGCGAGTCCGAACCGCTCTCGCCACGGTCGCGTCCACGACGACGCTCACGGAAGCGACGACCCCGGCGACCGCGGCCGCCTTCCTCGTCGTCTCCCCCACGGTTGTCCTGGCCCTGGCGCGGACCCTGGTTACCGCCGTCGCGATCGCTGGCGTCCTGGTTGCGATCACCCTGGTTGCGGTCGCCCTGGTTGCGATCACCCTGGTTGCGGTCGCGGCGCGAGGAGCCGTCGCCGGAGTTACGGTCCTGGCCACGCTCGCGCTGCGAGTCGCGATCCTGGCTCTTCTCGCGCTGCGAGTCGCGATCCTGACGGCCGTCCTCGGACGCGTCGGCGCCCTCGGCCTGCTGGTTCTGGTCGGCGTTGTCGCCACCGCGGCGTCCGCGACGGCCACGGCCGCGACGGTTACCGTCGGATTCGTTGTCGCCGCTGGGGGTCTGGCCGCCCTGCGGCTTCTCCTGCGAGCCCTCGTCGCCGGACTTCACGTCGGCCTTCTGTTCGGCCGGCTCGGCGTCGGCCTTCTGCTCGGGTGCGGCGGTCTCGTCGGCGGCGGCACGGCCACGGCGACCGCGGGTGCCACGCGAGGGCGCTCCCTCGGGCTTGTCGGCCGTCTCGGTCTTCGCTGCTGCTTCGGTCTTCTCGGGGGCAGCGGTCTTCTCGGCTGCAGGCTGCTCGGCAGGTGCGGCGCCGCCGCCTCCCTGCTTCTCCTTGATCGCAGCGATGAGATCACCCTTGCGCATCCCGGAGGTGCCCTTGATTCCGAGCTCGGCGGCAAGAGTCCGCAACTCGGCAAGCACCATGCCCGAAAGGCCTGCTCCGCGGCGACCGCGCGTGGTCGTCCGGCTACCGGCCTCGGGAATGTCGAGAGCAGGTGTAGTGATCAGGTCCGTATCTGTCACGGAGATCCTTCCTTCCCTCGCTCGCTCCATGCGCAGCAGAGGGTTCGTCCCGCAGATCAGTTCGTCCACTGAGCTGGGATTTGCCGTACGAGTTCAGGGAAAACGAACGGTCGGCACGTCCGCCACCACACCGAAATCCGGTAGGTGCGGTCTGTCCCCCTCCCGGATCCGGGAGCAGGTGAGGATCGATCCAGGCTCGACGCCCCGATGGAGCTGGAGTGATTGCCCTGGAGAATCCGGCGACTGATACGCACGACGTGCGGACACCCCACAGAATAGCGACGATCTGTACGTAGAGCAAGAATCGCCGTGCCGGATGGGACGTGTGTGTTGCACCACCCGTCGACCCCCATCCGGCACCATCCGTCGGTTCCCCAGCACCGCGCGTCGACTCAGTCGACCTGGACGCCCTCGGCGATCTCGAGGTCGAGCACCGTCAGTTCGTCGGCCTCGGCGGCGGCCCGCAGCTCGTCGGGCAACGCGGAGGTCGTGAGCGCGAGCACCGTCGGCCCGGCACCCGAGACGACGGCGGGGATGCCCGCCTCGCGCAGTGCGGCCACCCATTTGGTGGTGAGCGGCAGTGCGGGTGCCCGCTGGGCCTGGTGGAGCAGATCCTGCGTCGCCGGCATCAGCAGCTCGGGTCGCTCGGTGAGCGCGACCACCGCGAGAGCCGCCCGACTGACGTTGAACGCCGCGTCCCGGTGCGGGACGAGTTCGGGCAGCAGGCCCCGGGTGTGGGCCGTGGACGAACGGACCGACGGGACGAAGGCGTATGCCTTGATGTCCGGGTGCACACGCAGGTTCACCGCGCGGTAGGTCCGCTGTTCGGAGTCGACTTCGACCTCGGTCCACGACACCACTGCCCCACCGAGGACGCTCGCGGAGGCGTTATCGGGATGGCCCTCGAACTCGGAGGCGAGCTGCACGAGCTGCTCGTCGTCGAGGACGCGCTCGGGAGCGATCTTGCGGACGAGCCCGTTGGCCGCTGCCAGCCCTCCCACCGCCGCCGAGGCGGAGGATCCCAGGCCACGCGAGTGCGGGATGACGTTGTGGCACACGACGTCCAGTCCGTCCGCCCACACACCGGCGGCCTCGAGTCCCCGCTCGACGGCACGGACCACGAGATGGGAGGGTCCCCACGGAACCTCCTGGGCGCCTTCCCCCTCCACCTTCACGTCGAGCCCGGAAGCCGTTGTCGTGACGGTGATCTCGTCGTACAGACCGAGGGCGAGACCCAGACAATCGAAGCCGGGACCGAGATTCGCGCTCGAAGCGGGAACCCGTGCCGTCACCGAAAGCCCCACGGGCAACGTCTGCGTCATGTCCTGATTCCCAACGGAGGAAGGCGTGGCGGTCAACTCAGGCCAACTCGAGCGCGGAGGCGACCGCGACCGGGTCGACCGGGATGGGCTCGACCACGGGCACGTCGCGCAGGGCCGTATCGGGGTCCTTGAGACCGTTGCCGGTCACGGTGCACACGACCTTCAGGCCCCGCTCGAGCCAGCCTTCCTTGCTCGCGGCGAGCAGACCTGCGATGGAGGCGGCCGAGGCCGGCTCGACGAAGATCGACTCGGACTTCGCGAGCAGCCGGTACGCCTCGAGGATCTCCTCGTCGGTCGCCGCACGGAATGCGCCGTTCGACTCCTCCTTGGCGGCCACCGCGCCGTTCCACGATGCGGGAGCGCCGATGCGGATGGCGGTCGCGATGGTCTCGGGATCCTTCACCGGATGGCCGAGGACGAGCGGCGCGGCACCAGCGGCCTGGACGCCGAGCATGCGCGGGCGGCGCGTGCTGAGGCCGTCGGCGGCGTACTCGCTGTAGCCCTTCCAGTAGGCGGTGATGTTGCCGGCATTGCCGACGGGCAGCACATGCACGTCGGGGGCGTCGCCGAGCGCGTCGACGATCTCGAAGGCGGCAGTCTTCTGGCCCTCGATACGCACCGGGTTCACGGAGTTGACCAGACCGATGGTGGAGAACTCCGCGGTGGTCTTGCGTGCCAGTTCCAGACAGTCGTCGAAGTTGCCCTCGACCTGCACGATCTTCGCGCCGTGCATGACGGCCTGGGCGAGCTTGCCCATCGCGATCTTGCCCTGCGGGACGAGAACCGCGCAGCCGATGCCGGCGCGCGCGGCGTAGGCGGCGGCCGAGGCCGAGGTGTTGCCGGTGGACGCGCACAGCACCGCCTGCTTGCCGGTCGCGAGGGCCTCGGTGACCGCCATGGTCATACCGCGGTCCTTGAACGAGCCGGTGGGGTTGAGACCCTCGACCTTGACATGCACCTCGCAGCCGGTGATCTCCGACAGGCGCGGAGCCGGGAGCAGCGGCGTGCCACCCTCGCGCAGCGTGACCGTCTTCCAGTCGTCACCGATCGGCAGGCGCGAACGGTACGCCTCGATTAGGCCCGGCCACGGCGTGTGTACGGGGGTGGTGTTCTTCTCGGCCGCGCTCATTCGGCGGATCCCTCCAGTCTCAGGACGCTGGTCACAGCGATCACGGATTCGAGTTTGTCGAGCGCTGCGACGGTATCCGCCAGCGCACGGTCGGTGGCTTGATGGGTGAGTACCACCAGACGGGCAGCGTCGCCCGCGCCTTCCTGGCGGACCGCTGCGATGCTCACGCCCCGCGTGGCGAACTCGGCGGCGACCGCGGAGAGCACGCCGGCGCGGTCGGCGACCTTCAGATTGACGTAGTAGCGGGTGAGGATGTCACTCATGGGCGCGATTTCCAGCTGCGCGTACTTCGATTCACGCGGACCACGACCGCCCTGCACCCGATTGCGGGCGGCCATCACGAGATCGCCCATCACGGCGGAGGCGGTGGGGGCGCCACCGGCACCCTGGCCGTAGAACATGAGCCGACCCGAGGACTCCGCTTCGACGACGACGGCGTTGAACGCACCGTTGACCGAGGCCAGCGGGTGCTCGCGGGGCACGAGGGCCGGGTAGACCCGGGCGGACACGCGGTCCTTGCCGTCGACGGACGGGACGCGCTCGCACAGCGCGAGCAGCTTGATCGTGCAGTTGAGCGCGCGCGCCGAGGTGAGGTCGGCGGCGGTGATCGAGGAGATGCCCTCGCGGTAGACGTCGGCGGCCGTCACGCGGGTGTGGAAGGCGATCGACGCGAGGATCGCCGCCTTCGAGGCGGCGTCGAAGCCTTCGACGTCGGCGGTGGGATCGGCCTCGGCGTATCCGAGGCGGCCCGCCTCGGCGAGCGTCTCGCCGTAGTCGGCGCCCGTCTCGTCCATGGCCGAGAGGATGTAGTTCGTGGTGCCGTTGACGATGCCGACGACCCGGTTGACCTTGTCGCCCGCGAGCGACTGGGTAAGCGGGCGGATCACCGGGATCGCGCCGGCCACGGACGCCTCGAAGTACAGGTCGACGTTGCGGGCCTCGGCCACCTCGGCCAGTTCGCCGGTGTAGGCGGCGAGCAGTGCCTTGTTGGCGGTGACGACGGACTTGCCGGCGTCGAGCGCCGTGCGCACGAGCTTGCGGGGCAGTTCGATGCCACCGATGAGCTCGACGACGATGTCGACGTCGTCGCGGCGGATCAGCGCCTCGGCGTTCGTCGTGACCAGTTCCGCGGGAAGACCCCGGTCGCGGGCGGCGTCGCGCACGGCGACGCCCCTCAGCTCGAGGGGGGCACCGATGCGCGCCTCGAGATCCGCGGCGTCCTCGCGGATGATCCGCGCGACCTCGGCACCGACGGTGCCATGTCCGAGAACCGCCACACCCACCGGACGCCGGCCCGAAGCATCGGTCGCCGTTACACTGGTCACTCCGAAACCTCCAAGTTGAGCAGATCTTCGAGGGTCTCGCGGCGCAGCAGAACGCGCGAGACGCCGTCCTTGACCGCCACGACGGCGGGGCGAGGAAGCAGGTTGTACCTGCTCGACATCGAGTAGCAGTATGCACCCGTCGCCGCGACCGCCAGTAAATCACCGGCTGCGACGTCTGCGGGCATCCAAGCGTCGCGGATGACGATGTCGCCGCTCTCGCAGTGCTTGCCGACGACGCGCGAGACCACCGGCTCGGCGTCGCTCACGCGGGAGACGAGGCGCGACTCGTACTCCGCCTGGTACAGCGATGTGCGGATGTTGTCGCTCATGCCGCCGTCGACGCTGATGTAGCGGCGGACGTGCCCGGAACCGACCTCGACGTCCTTGAGGGTTCCCACCTCGTAGAGCGTCACTGTGCCCGGTCCGGCGATGGCGCGGCCCGGTTCGACCGCGAGGGTCGGGGCCGGCAGCCCGGCGAGCGCGGACTCGGTGCGGACGATGTCGCCCAGCTTCGCCGCGAGGTCGGCGACCGGCGGCGGGTCGTCGCTCGGCACGTACGAGATGCCCAGACCACCGCCGAGATCGACGATGTTCATCTGCGAGGTCTTGTCGACACCGAACTCGGCGACGATGTCGCGCAGCAGGCCGATGACGCGGTGGGCGGCCAGTTCGAAACCGTCGACATCGAAGATCTGCGAGCCGATGTGGCTGTGCAGGCCGACGAGGCGGAGATTGTCGGCCGCGAAGACGCGGCGCACGGCCTGCATGGCGTTGCCACCGGCGAGCGAGAGCCCGAACTTCTGGTCCTCGTGCGCGGTGGAGATGAACTCGTGGGTGTGGGCCTCGACGCCCACGGTCACGCGGATGAGCACGTCCTGGACGACACCGGCCTCACCGGCGACCGCGTCGAGCCGGTCGATTTCGGCGAGCGAGTCGAGCACGATGTGCCCGACCCCGGCGGTCACGGCGGCCTGCAGTTCGCGGACGGACTTGTTGTTGCCGTGCATCGCGATCTTCCCGGCGGGGAATCCGGCGTGCAGGGCCACGGCGAGCTCACCGCCGGACGCGACGTCGAGCGAGAGCCCTTCCTGATGAACCCACCGTGCGATCTCGCTGCACAGGAACGCCTTCGACGCGTAGTGCACCTTCGCCGACGGGCCGAAGGCCTCGGCGATCTCCCGGCAGCGGGAGCGGAAGTCGTCTTCGTCGACGACGAACAGCGGGGTGCCGTACTTCTCGGCGAGCTCGGTCACCGGGATACCGGCGATGCGCATGACGCCGTCCTCGCCGCGCGCGGCATTGCGGGGCCACACGTGCGGGGCCAGCGCGTTGAGCGCCGCGGTGTCGGCCGGGCGCTCGGGCAGGTTGGGGGCGTGCGGGATCTGGGCGTGACGCGGTCCCGCGGGGTGCGCGTTCACATCCGCTCCGGGGCGGTGACGCCGAGCAGGCCGAGGCCGTTGGCGAGGACCTGGCGTGCGGCCGCGCACAACGCGAGTCGCGCGGTGTGCAGCGGTCCGGCCTCCTCGTCGCCCTGCGGCAGGATCCGGCAGGCGTCGTAGAAGCGGTGGTAGGTGCCCGCGAGTTCCTCGAGATAGCGGGCGACGCGGTGCGGTTCGCGCAGTTCGGCCGCCTTTGCCAGCACCCGGGGGTACTCGCCGAGGGTGCGGATGAGGTCGCCCTCGCGCTCGTGGGTGAGTAGCGAGAAGTCGGCGCCCTCGGCGGTCAGGCCGAGATCGGCGGCGTTGCGCGCGATCGACGACAGTCGTGCGTGGGCGTACTGGACGTAGTAGACCGGGTTCTCGTTCGTGGTGCTCGCCCACAGCTCGAGGTCGATGTCGATGCTCTGGTCCACCGAGGAACGCACGAGCGAGTAGCGGGCGGCGTCGACGCCGATCGCCTCGACGAGGTCGTCGAGGGTGATCACGGTGCCGGCCCGCTTGCTCATCCTCACGGCCTCGCCGCCACGGACGAGGTTGACCATCTGGCCGATCATCACCTCGACGGTGTCGGGGTCGTCGCCGAACGCCGCCGCGGCGGCCTTCAGACGCGCGATGTAGCCGTGGTGGTCGGCACCGAGCATGTAGATGCACAGGTCGAAGCCGCGCGAGCGCTTGTCCTGGAAGTAGGCGATGTCGCCGGCGATGTAGGCGGCGTTGCCGTCGGACTTGATGACGACACGGTCCTTGTCGTCGCCGTAATCGGTGCTCTTGAGCCACCACGCGCCGTCGTCGAAGTACAGATTGCCCGACGCCTTCAGGGTCTCGACGGCCTTCTCGACGGCTCCGCTCTCGAAGAGGGAGTTCTCGTGGAAGTACACGTCGAAGTCGACGCCGAACTCGTGGAGGGTGCGCTTGATGTGCGCGAACATCAGGTCCACGCCGATCGAGCGGAACGTCTCGTGCCGCTCGTCCTCGGGGAGCTCGAGGGCGTCGGGGCGCTGCTCGAGCACGGAGGAGGCGATGTCGACGATGTACGCGCCGGCGTAGCCGTCCTCGGGGGCGGGCTGTCCGAGTGCGGAGGCGATGAGCGACCGGGTGAAGCGGTCGATCTGCGCGCCGTGGTCGTTGAAGTAGTACTCGCGGGTGACCTCGCCACCCTGGGCGGTGAGGATGCGTCCGAGCGCGTCGCCGACCGCGGCCCAGCGGGTGCCACCGAGGTGGATCGGGCCGGTGGGGTTGGCGGAGACGAACTCGAGATTGATCCTCGTGTTCGCGAGGTCGCTGCCGGTGCCGTAGGCGGCGCCCTCGGCGAGCACCTTCGCCACGATCGCTCCCTGGGCGTCGGCGGCGAGCCGGATGTTGAGGAAGCCGGGGCCCGCGACCTCGGCGGAGTCGATGCCGTCGGCGGCGGTCAAGGCTTCGGCGAGCCAGGTGGCGAGTTCGCGGGGATTGACGCCGACCTTCTTCGCAACCTGCATCGCGACGTTGGTCGCGTAGTCGCCGTGCTCCGGATTGCGCGGGCGCTCGACGGTGAGGGTCTCGGGAAGAACGGACGCGTCGAGACCACGGTCGGTGAGGACACCGGCGGCGGTTCCGCGGAGCAGCTGAGCAAGGTCGGAGGGAGTCACAGGTGTCCATCCTATTGGCTGGTCGATCGCGGCGCCGACGCTCCCCCTACCGGCAGGTCGGGGCACCGCGCGAGAGCACGCCCGTAGAGTTGTGGGTGTTTGTGCGCCCGATGGGCGCGCGTCCGCCTGTCCACCCGTCGAAAGAGCACACAGCGATGCCCAGCGGTTCGGTTAGTGGCGGCTCCGGTAACAAGAAGACCGGAGCCAAGTCGTCGAAGGCCATTCAGGCCGCCAAGAAGAAGAGCGGCGGCGCTCCCGGGGTCTCCGCGCAGCGCCAGATCCCGTGGTTGACGATCGGCGGCGTGGCCCTGGTCGTCGTGCTGGTCGCCGTGATCGCTGTGAGCCTCATCCCGAAGTATCAGAACCAGCAGGAGATGTCGGCATGGACGCCGTCGGAGTCCAACCAGGACCCGTCGGACGACATCGAGGGCGTGCTGAAGATGGAGTACCCGGCCGGTGTGCACGTCGCGCCGGGCCAGCGCGTCGCGTACGACCAGTCGCCGCCGTTCGGTGGCCCTCACGACTCCGTCTGGGCGACCTGCACCGGAACGGTCTACGAGCAGCCTGTGCGGAACGAGAACATGGTGCATTCGCTCGAGCACGGCGCCGTGTGGGTGGCATACAACCCCGATCTGCTCGACGACGCCGCGGTCGACACGCTCCGCGCGAAGGTCGACGGCCGCACCTACATGATGATGTCACCGTATCCGGGACTCGAGGCTCCCGTCTCACTGCAGTCGTGGGGTCACCGGCTCGAGGTCGACAGCGTCGACGACGAGCGCATCGACCAGTTCATCAGCGCGCTGCGCCTGAACCAGTACACCTACCCCGAGGTGGGTGCGAGCTGCTCGACGATCCCCGGTTCGTTCGATCCGGCGAACCCGCCGGCCTTCGACGCCTCCGAGCCCAGCCCCGACGCGGTGCCGATGAACGCGGAGACCGCGGGCGACATGCAGCAAGCACCGGCCGGGAGCTGACGATGAGCGAGACCTCCTCGGACATCTCCACCCCCGAGCGTGGTGGGCACAACCGGCTGCTGCTGGTGCTGCTCACCGTCGCTGCGGTCACCGTCGGTTTCCTCGCGGGGTTCCTGTCCCGGATCCCCTTCGAGGACTCCGCGCAGGCGGCGCCGGAGGCCGGCTCGGTGGACGTCGGATTCGCGCAGGACATGATCGTGCACCACGACCAGGGCGTCGAGATGGCCGCCGTGGTGGTCTCCAACTCGGAGGACGATCGGATCCGCAACATCGCGTACGACATCCTCACCACCCAGCAGAACCAGATCGGTCAGATGCAGGGCTGGTTGTCACTGTGGGGACAGCCGGCGCTGCCGACGGGCGAGTACATGGAGTGGATGACCGAGACGGAGACGGGTCACGGACACGGTGATCACGGTGCGACCGCCGAGTCCGAGGACTCGGACGGCTCGCACCTGATGCCGGGGATGGCGACCTCCGAGGATCTCGCGAATCTCCGGGCCGCTCGCGGTCCCGAACTGGACGTGCTCTTCCTTCAGCTGATGCTGCGCCACCACGAGGGTGGTCTGCCGATGATGGAGTACGGCGAGCAGTACGCGAGCACCTCGGCAGTGCGCAATCTGGCGGGCACGATGGTCGCGACGCAGCAGGGTGAGTCGGACCTGATGAGGTCGCTACTCGCCGAGCGCGGCGCCGAACCGCTGCCCCTCAACTGAGTCTTCGCGCGGGCGAACCGCAACTTCGGGCCGAAAACCGGCTCTGACCTGGCGATGTGGAGTTGAGCGTTCGATGCGCTAGGCTAACTCCCGCACCTCCGGTCATCCGGTGGTCCGGATGCCCTCGTAGCTCAGGGGATAGAGCGCTTGCCTCCGGAGCAAGAAGTCGCAGGTTCGAATCCTGCCGAGGGCACCACGAAGGCTCCGCTTCTCATGAAGCGGGGCCTTCAGGTGTTCCAGGGCCTTCGGTGTCCCAGAGGCCGGTCAGTTTCCGGTGGTGAAGGGTGTGGGATCGAAGTAGTCGCGGCAGGCCGCGATCTTACCGTCGACGATCTCGAAGACGCCTGTGACGGGCAGCTCGATCGTCCGGCCGTTCATCGTGAACACATCGGTGCGTTCGTTGAGCACGACGTTGCCGGAGACCGCCTGGTGGTGGATGCGGTAGTCGATGGCCCCGAAGGACGTCACGAAGCCCACGATGTACTTCTCGATCGCCGCGCGGCCGCGGATCGGTTCCATCGGGATGTTGTGGAAGACCGCATCCTCGGCGAAGAAGGCCGCGAGCTCGGCAGGATCGGGATCGGCCCAGCGACGGCAGAACTCGGTGACCAGCTCGTCGGGACTCATCGGGTCTGCACGCGCGCGAAGCGGGCGGGTTCCGTACCGGGCACGCGACGGACCCGTCCCCGCTCGATGAGCTGCCGGACGTGCGCCGAGCCCTCTGCGAGCGCCATCCGCTTGCCGTGCAAGGGAGTCTCGTCCCACGGCCGGTACCAGCGCATGCGGGCGGTGGCCTCCCACAGCGTGAGTTCCTCGTCGCCGAACGCGTCGTAGAGATCGTCGAGGCGCTGGTCGTGATGGGCGATCAATTCGCCGACGCGGTGCGGCAGGTCGTCGATCTGCTGCCGGTGCGCGGGCAGTGCGCGTCGCACGGGCAGGCCGGCGACCGCGCGCAGCGAGTCGAGGTACTCCCCCAGCGCGTCGCGTTGCGGCAGAGGGAAATCGAACTCGCCGACGTGCGGGGTCGTGGTCGCGAGGACGTGGTCGCCGCTGAACAGCACGCCGTGTTCCTCGAGCAGGAAACACGCGTGGCCGGCGGTGTGGCCGGGGGTCAGCACGGTGCGCAGGGATCGTCCCGTCAGCGGGATCGTCTCGTCGGCACCGAGTTTGCGGTCGGGCAGCGCGTCGGGACGGCCGACCGCCGGTACGAGGGTGGCGAGCGACTCCTCGATCGCGTCCTCGGGTGCCCCTGCGCGGCGCAGCAGTTCGGCTTCCTGGGGACGGCGGTCGTCGTCGGAGAGCATGACCTCGAGGTGGGCGAAGTCGGCCTCGTTCATCGCGACCCAGCACCCGGAGGCCTCCCGGATGCGTCCGGTGAGCCCGACGTGGTCGGGGTGGAAGTGGGTGACCACCACGCCCTCGACGTCGGTGACCGACAGGCCCGCCGTGGCCAGGCCGTCCTGCAGCGCCGCCCACGACCGGTCGTCGTTCCAGCCGACGTCGACGAGGACGACGCCGCGCGGGGATTCCATCACGTAGACCTGGGTGTCGCCGACGGGCAGGTCCGCCACCGGGACGGGAACGACGTGGATGCCGTCCCCGATATCACGCGCTTCGGCCATGGTGATGCCTCTCGATCATGGTGACTTTCGTTCGAAAGCTACAATAATGAATTCAACTATTACCCTGCGCGGGCTCGATGATCGCCACGATCGACCGGATCTCCCCCGCCGGGATGTCGAAGTGCTCGGTCACCGCGACCGACGTCTCGGCGCCCGGACCTGCTGCGATGTCCAGGACGAACCGCGCGACGACACTGTGGTGCCATTCGCGGAACTGCAGGTCGCGGACGCGGCGGATGGGCCGGTATTCCGGGCCGTTCTCGAGGCGGTCGCGGATCTCGATGCCGCTGTCGCCGGTGCGTTCCCCGTTCTCGACCCGCCAGGCGTTTTCGGCGAGCCGGACGTGGGACGCGTCGTGGCTGACCAGGGATCGGATGTATGCGCGTGCCATCGCGGCGCGGGGGCTGTCGGTCGGCCCGGTGGCGTGCGCGGCCAGCGCGGACATCACCTCCGGTGCCCAGTCTGCGCGGCAGATCACGAGGTCGGGCAGATACGGGTGCGGCCGGTTGTATTCGAGTTCGCTGCCGTCGATCCGCGCGCAGTGCAGACCCGCAGCGCGCGCGACCGCGACCGGCGCCGCCGAATCCCACTCCCACTGACCTCCGGCGTGGATGTAGGCGTCGGCCTCCCCGCGGACCACCGCCATGGCCTTGGCACCGGCCGACCCCATCCGGATCAGATCGGCACCGAGATCGCGGGCCAGATCGAAGACGAAGGCGGGCGGCCTGCTCCCGCTGATGACGATGCGGGGGCGACGGCGGGCCGGCCGCGGCGCCGGGACCGGATCTGCGGTGCTGTGGACGACGCCGATCGCCGGTTGCGCGACCGCGGCGGCGGTGAGCCCTCGTCCTGCCTCCCAGAGCGCGATGTGAACCGCCCAGTCGACATGGTCGGGCATCCCGTACTCCTTCGACCCGTCGAGCGGGTCGATGATCCAGACGCGGTCGGCGCCGACCCGGGCCGGATCGTCCGCGGATTCCTCCGAGAGCACCGCGTCGCCGGGCCGCGCGGTCGCCAGCCGTTCGAGGATGTACGTGTTGGCGGCGTGGTCGCCGCGCCGGCCCAGCTCGCGCCCGGTAAGGGCATCCGATTCGATGGCGCGGACCGTGAGCAGCAGTTCACCTGCGCCGGAAGCCGTCTCGGCCGCGAGCCGAGCGTCGTCGCTGTTGTCGTGCGTCATGGCCTCAACAATTCCACGACGAGGCCCGCCTGCACGGCAGGCGTGCCGTCGTGGGGGCGCACGACCAGCTCGGGATCGGACGGTGGTTCGTAGGGATCATCGACGCCGGTGAAACCGGTGATCTCACCGGCACGTGCCCGCGCGTACATGCCCTTCGGGTCGCGGGCCTCGCAGTCGGCGAGCGGCGTATCGACGAAGACCTCGACGAACCGGATCCCGGACTCCTCGTGCTGCCGGCGGATGCGGTCGCGGTCCTGACGGTAGGGACTGATGAGCGCGCAGATCGCGACGAGTCCGGCGTCGGCCATCAGCTGTGCGACCGCACCGACGCGGCGGACGTTCTCCGCGCGGTCCTCCGGACCGAAGCCGAGGTCGGCGTTGAGGCCGTGCCGGAGGTTGTCGCCGTCGAGGCGGTAGGCGGGGATGCCCTCGGCGAGCAGTCGTCGTTCGAGTTCGACGGCGAGGGTGGACTTGCCGGAGGCGGACAGCCCGGTGAGCCATACCGTCGCCCCGGCCGTCCCCCGTTCGGGCCGTGAGACCGCCGCCGAGTGCCAGACCACCGCCGTGTCAGCGAGTGTCGGGCCGGTGATCGTTCCGGCCGCGACGGTGTTGCCGGTACGTTCGTCGACGAGCACGAAGCTTCCGGTGGTGCGGTTGCGCCGGTAGGGGTCGAACAGCAGCGGCTGTTGCGTCCACAATTGCACGCGGCCGATCTCGTTGAGACCGAGCGTCGTCGCGGCCTCGTCGCGGTGCAGGCTGTTGACGTCGAGGCGGTAGTCCAGCCGCGCGACCCGCGCGGTGGTCGAGCGCGTGGTGTGCAGCAGGGCGTAGCGGGCGTCCGGATCGAGGGCGGAGCGTTCGTCGAACCAGCACACCATGGCGTCGATCTCGTGGCCGACGAGCGGACGATTGTTGGGGCGGCACAGCATGTCGCCGCGTCCGACGTCGAGGTCGTCCTCGAGTTCGACGCACACCGCCGCACCGGCGAAGGCGTGCTCGAGTTCCGTCCCGCCCGGCCCCCACAACGTTCGCACCCGCGTTCCGAAACCGGAAGGGAGAACGACCACCTCATCGCCGGGCGCGAATCCGCCGGCGGCGACCGTCCCGGCGTAGCCGCGGAAGTCGCGGTGCTCACCCTCGCCCGGCCGGATGACGTACTGCACGGGCAGTCGGGCATCGATGAGGTTGGTGTCCGACGCGATGTGGACCTGTTCGAGATGGTGCAGCAGCGAAGTCCCCTCGTACCACGGCATGTTCGCGGTGCGGGAGACGACGTTGTCGCCGTGCAGGGCGGAGACGGGAACGAAGGCGAGGTCGGGCATGTCGAGCTTCGCCGCGAGATTCCGGAACTCGTCGCAGATCTCGTCGAACCGGCTCTGCGACCAGTCCACCAGGTCCATCTTGTTGATGCACAGCACCACGTGCCGCACCCCGAGCAGCGACGCGAGAAAGGCGTGCCGGCGGGTCTGCTCGACGATGCCGTTGCGGGCGTCGACGAGGACGAGTGCCAGGTCTGCGGTGGACGCCCCGGTGACCATGTTGCGCGTGTACTGCTCGTGACCGGGAGTGTCGGCGATGACGAATGTTCTGTGCGCCGTGGCGAAATAGCGATAGGCGACGTCGATCGTGATGCCCTGTTCGCGTTCGGCGCGCAGGCCGTCGGTGAGCAGCGCGAGATCGGCGCGGTCGGCGCCGCGGTCGAGGCTCGTGCGGGTCACCGCCTCGAGTTGGTCCTCGAAGACGGCCTTCGAGTCGAACAGCAATCGGCCGATGAGCGTGGACTTGCCGTCGTCGACGCTGCCGGCGGTGGCGATGCGCAGCAGGGGGGACATCAGAAATAGCCTTCCCTCTTGCGGTCTTCCATTCCGGCGTCGGAGATCCGGTCGTCCGCCCGCGTGGCGCCGCGTTCGGTGACCCTGCTGGCGGAGACCTCGGTGACCACCTCGTCCGCGGTGGTGGCGGCGGATTCGACGCAGCCGGTGCACGTCGCGTCACCGACGGTGCGGAACCGGACGAGGCTCTCGCGCGGAGTCTCCCCGGGGAGGAGGGTAAGAAAACGGTTGTGCGCGAGCAGCATTCCGTCGCGCTCGATCACCGGTCGCCGGTGGGCGTAGTACAGGGACGGCAGGTCGACGCCCTCGTCGCGGATGTAGCGCCAGATGTCGAGTTCGGTCCAGTTGGACAGCGGGAAGACCCGCATGTGTTCGCCGCGGCGGTGCCGGCCGTTGTACAGCTGCCACAGTTCGGGTCGCTGCGCCTTCGGGTCCCACTGCCCGAACTCGTCGCGCAGGCTGAAGACGCGTTCCTTCGCGCGGGCCTTCTCCTCGTCGCGACGAGCACCCCCGAAGACGGCGTCGAATCCCCCTTCCCGCAACGCGCGCAGGAGGGTTCCGGTCTGCAGCCGGTTGCGGGTCGCGTGCGGTTTGTCGTCCTCGACGGCACGCCCGGCATCGATGTCGTCCTGCACCGAGGCGACGATCGACCGGATCCCCAGGCGCTCGACGGTGCGGTCGCGGAAGTCGATCACCTCGTCGAAGTTGTGCCCGGTGTCGATGTGCAGGACGGGGAACGGCAGCGGCGCCGGCCAGAACGCCTTGGCCGCGAGGTGGAGCATCACCGCGGAGTCCTTACCACCCGAGAACAGCAGGACGGGACGGGAGAAGGTCGCGGCGACCTCGCGGAAGATGTGCACGGACTCGGCTTCGAGCGCACCGAGCAGCGAAAGTTCGTAGGTCGGTGGTCGTTGCGGTGGCACCGTGGTCACTCGCGCCCCTCTCACCCGGCTCGGTACACATGTGTACCGATGCGGTCGAAGATTACTGCGCAACAGTAGAACGAGTTTCAATTCCAGGTCAACGGGTGGTCTCCGCAGCCCTCCGTCAGCGCGGTGGCCGGTGTCCGCCGAGATCTGCGGTGATCGCATCCGCGACCGCCACGAGTGCCGCGCCGTACCGTTCGATCCCGGCGGCGTCCACTTCCCGCTCGAGGTGCAGCGTGAGCACGAGCGACTGGTGGCCGTCGGGATCGTAGGCCGGGGCGGCCACGAGGTTGACCGCCCGCTTCTCCCCCGCGGCGAAGGCGTCGGGCAGCAGCACGCGCTCACCGGGGCTGGCCACGAGTTCCGCCAGCATCTCCCTCATCTCGGGCGCGAGGTCGTGCGAGACCACTCCCGCCATGAGCGCGTACAGGCGACGGCCGCCGGGAGTGAGGGACTCCGTCAGATAACCTGTCCGGCGACATTCGGTGACGATCCGCCACAGCTCGTCGCGGTCGACGGTCACGGGCAGGGTCGGCTCTCGCCGCAGCCACTGTTCGATGCGCTCGTCGGTGTCCCACAGCACGTACATCAGCCCCACCGGGGGCGCGAAGGGGTACACCTCCCCCACGCGTGCCGCCGCGGCCGTGCCGTGGCCACCGATGACGTCGAGCACCGCGATCCGGTCGCCGACGACCGCCGACGCAGAGCACATCACGGCGAACTCCTCGGAGAGGGCGGCGAGATGCCGGTGGGCGACCGGCCCGGACGCGAAGCCGCGCTGGGCTGCGCGTCCCGCGACGATCAGCGCCGGCCCGAGACCGTAGGTCTTGTCGACGGGGTCGCGGATCAGATAACCCGCGTCGGCGAGCACGGTGAGGATGCCCAAGCAGGTGGGCTTGCTCAGATCGAGTTCGCGCGCCAGTTCCGACAGTCCGAACCGGACGCCGGGTCGCGCGACGAGGTGGTCGAGGACCTGCACGACGCGTTCCGTGGGCGGCGACCCGCGGGCGGCTCCCGCCCCGGCGGTCGGCTTCCCGAGTGTCTCGGTCTCGCGACGAGCCATTGACCCTCCCTGGAACACGTTCTACTCTCGGCGCAACGGAAGACTACCGCAGCGGTACATATTTGGACCACAGGAGATCGTAGTGCTCACCGATCCGCTCACCGCGGCGATAGCCGAGGCCGAGAAGCTCGTCGCCACAGCCCCGCACATCCGCACCGAACAGGACCTCGTCGAGGGATACGGATATCTGGCGGGCGGGATCTCGGCGTGCGTCCACGCCACCTTCGCGTACAGCCGATCCCATCCGGTCTTCGTCACCGGCACCGGCCCCTACGCGAAGATGGGCCTCGACAATCCCGACACCCTGTACTGGGGCGCATCGATACGCGACGACGCCGAGTACGTCGTCGCCGGGCGCCGCGGCACGACCTGCGATCTCAGTTTCCAGGTGCTGGCCGGCAACTACACCGACGCCGAGGTGCCCGGCAACGTCACGGCCTTCGACGACCGCGCGTTGACCATCGCCGACGACGGCACCTTCCAGGTGCGGTTCGGACCCGGCCCACGAGACCCGGAACGTAACTACTTCCCGCTCGCGCCCGGCTCGTCGCAGCTCGTGGTCCGCGAGGTCTACAGCGACTGGACGCAGCGCCGCGGCATGCTGAGCATCCACCGGCTCGACAGTCTCGGCACCCCGGCACCCGAACCCACCCACCAGGACGCGGTCACCCGTTACGAACGCGCCGGTCGCGCACTGGTCTCGCGGGTGAAGACCTGGCTGCAGTTCCCCGAGTGGTTCTACCTGAAGCTGCCGGTGAACACGGTCACCGAGCCGCGCCGCACCCCAGGTGGTCTCGACACCCAGTACTCGTCCGTCGGGCACTACGAACTCGGCGACGACGAGGCGATGGTCCTGCCCCTCCCGGCGAGCGACGCGCCCTATCTGGGCTTCCAGATCGGCAGCCTCTGGTACATCTCCCTGGACTACATCCACCACCAGACCTCCCTGAACAACAGTCAGGCGCAGGTCGATCCCGACGGGATGGTCCGGATCGTGGTCTCGGCCCGCGATCCGGGGCTGACCAATTGGGTCGAGACCCTCGGCCGCAGCCGCGGGATCCTGCAGTTCCGCTGGCAGCGCCTCGATCGCGAACTCACCGCAGCCGACGGCCCGACCGCCGAGGTGGTGCCGTTCGACCGGCTCTCCGAGGTCCTGCCCTTCCACGATTCGAACCGCATCACTCCCGAGGCCTGGGCGCAGCGCATCGCGGACCGTCAGCGGGGCGTCGCCGATCGGATGCTCGCATGAGCGCGGCAGCGGGACTGCTCCGCGACCGCGTCGTCGTGATCTCCGGTGTCGGCCCGGGACTGGGGCGCACCCTCGCGCTGCGGTGCGCCGAACACGGCGCCGACGTGGTGCTCGCCGCCCGGACCCGGGAGCGGCTCGAGAAGGTTGCAGCGGAAGTCGAGAGCACGGGCCGCCGGGCCCTGGTCGTGCCCACCGACATCACCGACGACGAGTCCGCCGCCGCCCTTGTCGAGTCTGCGGTCTCGGAGATCGGTGGTGTCGACGTGCTCGTCAACAACGCGTTCTCCGTTCCGTCGATGAAACTGTTGGCGCGCACCGACTTCCAGCAGATCCGGGACAGCGTGGAGCTCACCGTCCTCGGCGCGCTGCGGCTCACGCAGTTGTTCACCCCCGCCCTCGCCGAGTCGGCCGGCGCGGTGGTCAACATCAATTCGATGGTGCTGCGGCACTCCCAGGAACGTTACGGCAGTTACAAACTCGCGAAGTCGGCGTTGCTGGCGATGTCGCAGTCCCTGGCGACGGAACTCGGACCGCAGGGAATCCGGGTGAACTCCGTTGCACCGGGGTACATCTGGGGGCCGCTCCTGCAGGGGTACTTCGAACACCAGGCGGGAAAGTACGGCACCACCGTCGAACAGATCTACGAGCACACCGCCGCCGCCTCCGATCTGAAGCGTCTCCCGACCACCGAGGAAATCGCGGATGCGGTGATCTTCCTGGCCTCGCCGATGGCTTCGGCGATCACCGGCCAGTGCCTCGACGTCAACTGCGGCGAATACCACCACTGAACGGGAAAGCACATGAGCGAACGCACCACCGTCGGCAGCGTCGAGGATCTGCACGCTTCCGCGACCCGCCTGACGGGCCTGACCGATCTCGGCGACGACGACTACCGTGACGGGCTCGAGGTCCTGCTCGAGTCGTATGCGCGGGACGAGAAGCTCACCCCGCTCGGCAGCAAGATGTCACGGGTCTTCCTGCGCGGCGCCCTCGTGGCGCGGTTGCTGTCGGAATCTGCCTGGGCTGCCCATCCCGAGCACGCGGACGTCCCGGTCACCCGGCCGATCTTCGTCACCGGCCTGCCCCGTACCGGCACGACGGCACTGCACCGCCTACTCGCCGCGGATCCCGCCCATCAGGGGCTCGAGATGTGGCTGACCGAGATGCCGCAACCGCGACCTCCTCGCGAGACCTGGGCGGAGAATCCCGTCTTCGCCGGGATCGAGGCCGGATTCGCACAGCACCACGTCGAGCATCCCGAATTCATGGGTGTGCACTACATGTCGGCCGCCGAGGTCGAGGAATGCTGGCAGTTGCTGCGCCAGTCGTTCCGCTCGATCTCCTACGAGTGCCTGGCCCACCTGCCCACCTATTCGCAGTGGCTCGCGGAGCAGGACTGGACCGCGGCCTATGCCCGGCACCGGAGGAATCTGCAGCTCATCGGACTGCCGGACGCCGACAAGCGGTGGGTGCTCAAGAATCCCAGTCATCTGTTCGCACTGGACGAACTGCTCACGGTGTATCCGGACGCGCTCGTCGTCGTCACCCATCGAGATCCGCGCACCGTGATCCCGTCGGTGTGCAGCCTCGCGGCGCAGGCCACAGAGGGATGGTCCGACGCGTTCGTCGGTGAGACGATCGGGCGCAGCCAGCTCGACCTCTGGGCACGGGGTTTCGATCATTTCACCGAGGTGCGCCGCCGGCACGATCCCGCCCGTTTCGTCGACGTGGACTACCGGGATTTCGTCGCCGATCCACTCGGCACCGTCGGCGGCCTGTACGACCGGTTCGGTCTGCCGTTCACCGCGGAGGCCGAACGCGCGATGGCCGACCTGCACGAAGAAAGCCGCAGCGGGGCAAGGAAACCCGCGCACCGGTACACGCTCGAGGAGTTCGGGCTGAGTGTGGGCGAGGTCGACGAACGTTTCCGCGACTACGCGTACCGCTGAACCCGGCAGGAAAGGCACCGGAAACCGGTGTGCCCTGGCTACCTGCGCGTTCGTCCGTGGGATGATGGAGGCATGCCCGCACCACTCCCCCTCGACCCCATCGCCGAAGCCCACCGCCAGTGGACCGCCCACGGCTGGGGCGAAGTCGCGGACGGCATGGCCGCGGTCACCTCGGTGATGCGGGCACAGCAGATCATGATGGCGCGGGTCGAGGAGGTGCTCAAGCCCTTCGGCCTGACCTTCGCCCGCTACGAACTGCTCACGCTGCTGCATTTCACCAGGTCGGGAGCATTGCCGATGGCGAAGGCCAGCGCGCGCCTGCAGGTGCACCCCACCAGCGTCACCAATGCCGTCGACCGGCTCGAGAAGGCCGGACTGGTCCGGCGTACCCCGCATCCGAGCGATCGACGGGCCACACTCATCGAACTCACCGACGAGGGACGGGCATTGGCGATCCAGGCGACGGAGAAGCTCAACACGGAGGTCTTCGCCCGGCCCGGCATTCCGGAGGAGCACATCGACACACTGCTGCGCATCATCGCGACGATGCGGCACGACGCCGGCGACTTCGACACCGGCGGTGCGCCTTCCAAGTGGTGAGGCGCGAGAGATTGCCGAGAAACGAGGAGGGCCGCCCCGTTCGGGGCAGCCCTTCGTCGTGTACGGGTGGTGCGGATCAGGCGTGCTTGAACTCCGGCGCGCGCTTCTCGACGAAGGCCGCCATGCCTTCCTTCTGGTCGGCGGTGGCGAACGTCGAATGGAACACGCGGCGCTCGAACCTCACGCCCTCGGCCAGCGTCGTCTCGAAGGACCGGTTGACGGCCTCCTTCGCCATGATCGCAACCGGCAGCGACATCGACGCGATGGTCGTCGCCGTCTCGAGCGCCACGTCGAACAGTTCGGCGGCGGGAACGATGCGCGAGACGAGTCCGGCGCGCTCGGCCTCCTCGGCGTCCATGTTGCGGCCGGTCAGGCACATGTCCATGGCCTTGGCCTTACCCACGGCGCGGGTGAGACGCTGCGATCCGCCGATGCCCGGGATGACGCCGAGCTTGATCTCGGGCTGACCGAACTTGGCGGTGTCGGACGCGATGATGAAGTCGCACAGCATCGCCAGCTCGCAACCGCCACCGAGCGCGTAGCCCGACACCGCAGCGACGATCGGCTTGCGGACGGACGAGAGCCGATCCCACTGCGAGAACAGGTCTTCCGCGTAGACCTCGGCGAAGGTCTTCGGAGCCATCTCCTTGATGTCGGCGCCGGCGGCGAACGCCTTCTCCGAGCCGGTGAGCAGGATCGCACCGATCTCGTCGTCCGCGTCGAGTTCCTCGACGGCGGCGACGACTTCACGCATCAACTGGCTGTTGAGGGCGTTGAGCGCCTTCGGCCGGTTGAGGGTGACGATGCCGACGCGGCCTTTGCGGTCGAGCAGGATGGTCTCGAAATCGGTCACTGGCTGTCCTTCACGGTCGAGCGGTCTCGGATGTCGGTGATGATGGCGGAGAAGTCGAGTCCTCCACCACCCTCGGTGTTGAAACGATGGTAGAGCTCGGCTGCACGCAGTCCGAGTTCGGCCTCGACACCGTTGGCGCGCACCGCGTTCGCGGCCAGTCCGAGATCCTTGTCCATGAGCGCGGCCGCGAAGCCCGGCGTGTAGTCGTTGTTCGCGGGGGTGGTCGGGACGGGGCCCGGCACCGGGCAGTTGCTCGTCAGCGCCCAGCACTGACCGGACGCGTTGGACGCGACGTCGAACAGTGCCTGGTTGTCGAGGCCCAGCTTCTCACCGAGGACGAACGCCTCGCTGATGGCGATCATCGAGATGCCCAGGATCATGTTGTTGCAGATCTTCGCGGCCTGGCCGTTGCCCGACCCGCCGCAGTGGACGATCTTACGTCCCATGGCCTCGAGCAGCGGCTTCGCGGTGGCGAAGTCGTCCTCGCCGCCGCCGACCATGAACGCGAGGGTGCCTGCGGCGGCACCGGCGACACCGCCGGAGACCGGGGCGTCGACGGCACGGTGACCGGCCTTGCGTGCCTTCTCCGCCGCCGCGCGGGCATCGGCGACGTCGATGGTCGAGCTGTCGACGAACAACGTGTTCGCCTCGGCCGCAGGCAGGATCTCGTCGTACAGGTCGAGGACGAGCTTGCCGTTGGGCAGCATGGTGATCACGACCTGGGCGCCGCGCACCGCGTCGGTCGCGGTCTCGGCGACGGTGATGCCGTTCTTCGTGGCCTCTTCCTGCGCAGCGGGAACCGGGTCGTAACCGTTGACTGTGTACCCGGCGCGGACGAGGTTCGCGGCCATCGGCCCACCCATGTGTCCGAGGCCGAGGAAGGCGACGGTGGGAAGTTCACTCATCGGTCGTTCTCCTTGGAAGCGGCGAGCCCGAGTTCGAGATCGCCGAGCGGCTGGAAGTAGGCGTCGACGTCGGCCTCGGTGACATCGGCGAGGGTCGCCGGCGACCACTGCGGGTTGCGGTCCTTGTCGACGACCTGTGCGCGGATGCCCTCGACGAGGTCGTGCGACTTCAGCGAGGCGGTCGAGACCCGGAACTCCTCGTTCAGCACCTCTTCGAGGCTGCCGAGCTGCCGGGCGTGACGCAGCGAGCGGAGGGTCACCTTCAGCGCGACAGGCGATTTCGCGAGCACCTGGCCGGCGGTCTCCCGTGCCTCCGGAACATCGGAAGCCCGAAGGCGTTCGACGATCTCCTCGACGGTGTCGGCGGAGTACGCCGCGTCGATCCATTCGCGCTGCCCGAGCAGCGCCGATTCCGGTGCGGGCTGCGAGTATTCGGCGAGCGCGTCCTCGAGCGGGCCGGATTCGAGTGCGGCGACGAACTTGTCGAGCGAATCGGACGGCAGGTAGTGGTCGGCGAAGCCCAGGGTGACGGCGTCGCCGGCCTTCATCCGTCCGGTGGTCAGCGCGATGTGCGTGCCGATCTCGCCGGGGGTGCGCGAGAGCAGGTAGGTGCCGCCGACGTCGGGAACGAATCCGATTCCGGTCTCGGGCATCGCGATGCTCGAGCGTTCGGTGACGATCCGGACGTTGCCGTGCGCCGAGATCCCGACGCCGCCGCCCATGACGATGCCGTCCATGATCGCGATGTACGGCTTCGGGTAACGACCGATGGCGGCGTTGAGGATGTACTCGTCGCGCCAGAAGTCCTGCGATCCCGTGCCGCCGTCCTTGGCGTCGTGGTAGATCGAGACGATGTCGCCGCCGGCGCACAGGCCGCGCTCACCGGCACCGCGCACCAGCACAGCACGCACCGAATCGTCGTTCTCCCACGCGCTCAGGGCCTTCGACATCTCGAGGACCATGGCGTGGTTGAGGGCGTTGATGGCCTTGGGCCGGTTGAGCGTGATACGGCCGATGCCGTCCTTCACGTCGATGAGGATCTCGGGTTCCTGCCCGGTCATGCCACTCCGTTCTGCGCTGCGGCCACCACGCTCCGCGCGACGACCACCCGCATGATCTCGTTGGTTCCTTCCAGGATCTGATGCACGCGCAGGTCGCGGACGATCTTCTCGATCCCGTACTCGGCAAGGTAACCGTATCCGCCGTGCAACTGCAGCGCCTCGTTCGCGACCTCGAAACCGGTGTCGGTGGCGAAGCGCTTGGCCATCGCGCACAGCTCCACGACGTCGTCGGCGCCACGGTCGAGAGCGTCGGCGGCACGCCACAGCATCGTGCGTGCGGCCTCGAGTTCGATCCGCATGTCGGCGAGGCGGAACTGCAGCGCCTGCGAGTCGAGCAGCCGCTCGCCGAATGCCTTGCGCTCGGCGAGGTAGGCGACCGCCCGGTCGAGGGCGGTCTGGCCGCCGCCCACCGAGCACGCGGCGATGTTGATGCGGCCGCCGTTGAGGCCGTGCATGGCGATCCGGAAGCCGCCGCCCTCGGTGCCGAGGAGGTTCTCGGCGGGCACGCGGGCGCCGTCGAGGATGACCTGGCGGGTGGGCTGCGCGTTCCAGCCCATCTTCTTCTCGTTGGCGCCGAAGGACAGCCCGGTGGTGTCCTTCGGGACGATGAACGCCGAAATACCGCGGGCGCCGGTATCGCCGGTGCGGGCCATGACCACGTAGACGTCGGACGTGCCGGCCCCGGAGATGAACTGCTTGACTCCGGTGAGCACGTACTCGTCGCCGTCACGAACGGCCTTGGTGCTCAGGGCCGCCGCATCGGATCCGGCGCCCGGCTCGGTGAGGCAGTAGCTCGCGAGGTTCTCCATCGTGCAGAGCTTCGGGATCCACTGCTTGCGCTGGTCGTCGTTGCCGAACTTGTCGATCATCCACGTGACCATGTTGTGGATGGAGATGTAGGCGGCGATGGACGGGCAACCCTTCGCGAGCTCCTCGAAGATGCGGACGGAGTCGAGGCGTCGCAGCCCCGATCCGCCCACGTCCTCGCGGACGTAGATCCCGCCCATGCCCAGTTCGGCGGCCTTGCGCAGCACGTCCACGGGGAAGTGCTTGCTCTGGTCCCATTCGACCGCGTTCGGGGCCAGATATTCGGTGGCGAAGTCCCGGGCGGTGTCGCGGATCGCCCGGTCGTCGTCGGTGAGAACGAACATCGATGGACCGCCTAGTTCATCGTCGGGATGACGAAGTGGTCGGTGTCGGCCACGTGCGCACCCTCGATGTCGCCTTCCTTGACACCGGACGGCCAGCGCTGCGTGACCGTCTTGGTCTTGGTGTAGAAGCGGAAGGCGTCGGGGCCGTGCTGGTTGAGGTCGCCGAAGCCGGAGGCCTTCCAGCCGCCGAAGGTGTAGTACGCGATCGGGACGGGGATGGGGACGTTGATGCCGACCATGCCGACCTCGACGCGGGCGGCGAAGTCGCGGGCGGTGTCGCCGTCGCGGGTGAAGATCGCGACGCCGTTGCCGTACTCGTGCTCGGTGGGCAGGCGCAGGGCGTCCTCGTAGTCGCGCGCACGCACCACGGTGAGCACGGGGCCGAAGATCTCCTCCTTGTAGATGGACATCTCGGGGGTGACCTTGTCGAACAGGGTGGCGCCCGAGAAGAAGCCGTTCTCGTGGCCCTCGAGGACGAAGTCGCGGCCGTCGACGACCAGCTCGGCGCCTTCTTCGACGCCCTGGGCGATGTAGCCGTGCACGCGGTCGCGGGCGGCGGCGGTCACGAGCGGACCGAAGTCGGCCTTCTCGTCGAAGCTGGTGCCGATACGCAGTTCGGCGATGCGCTCGGTGAGCTTGGCGACGAGACGATCCGCGGTCTCCTCGCCCACGGGGACGGCGACGGACAGCGCCATGCAGCGCTCACCGGCCGAGCCGTAGGCGGCGCCGACGAGTGCGTCCGCGACCTGGTCGAGGTCGGCGTCGGGCATGACGATCGCGTGGTTCTTCGCACCACCGAAGCACTGTGCGCGCTTGCCGTTCTTCGCGGCCGTCTCGTAGATGTACTGCGCGATGGGGGTCGAGCCGACGAAGCCGATCGCCTTGATGCGCGGGTCGTCGAGCAGGTAGTCGACGGCGCTCTTGTCGCCGTTGACGACGTTGAACACACCGGCGGGCAGGCCGGCCTCGAGGAACAGCTCGGCCAGACGGAGCGGCACCGAGGGGTCGCGCTCGGAAGGCTTGAGCACGAACGCGTTTCCGGCGGCGAGCGCCGGGCCGGCCTTCCACAGCGGGATCATGGCCGGGAAGTTGAACGGGGTGATCCCGGCGACGACGCCGAGGGGCTGACGCATCGAGTACACGTCGATTCCGCCGCCTGCGGACTCGGTGTACTCACCCTTGAGGAGGTGCGGGGCGCCGATCGCGACCTCGATCACCTCGAGGCCGCGCTGGATGTCGCCCTTCGCGTCGGGGACGGTCTTGCCGTGCTCGCTCGACAGCAGGTGGGCGAGCTCGTCCATGTTCTCCTGCACGAGGTACACGAACTTCATGAGGACGCGCACTCGCTTCTGCGGATTCCAGGACGCCCACACCTTCTGCGCCTCGGCGGCGTTGGCGATGACGGCGTCGACCTCGGAGTCGGCCGCGAGCGGCACGCGGGCCTGGACCTCTCCGGTGTTGGGGGCGAAGACGTCGGCGAAGCGGCCGGAGGTGCCGGCGACGTGCTGCCCGCCGACGAAGTGGGTCAATTCTCGAACGCTCATGTCCGATCCCGTCCTTTACTGGTGTGCGATGACGTGGGGTGTGCGATTTCGGCACGAACGGGCCCAGGCCCGAAGTCTTCGCTCATCCTATAGTTGGAAGTCCACGTATGTCTACCGTCACACCGGACCGGATCCGCCGGCACCCTCACGCACGGTCGATGCGCGAGGGGCCGATATCAGCCCTCGGCGATCTGCTGCGCCTTCGCGTACGCCAGGTGCAGGAAGTCGGCTCCGGTCAGCGCCGCGAACGAACCCGCCACCAGACGCGTGAGATTCGGAGCGTAGACGCGGCCGAAGACCATCGCCGTCACCGTCCACAGGTCGAGGCAGAAGGGGCAGGCCAGCAGTTCCCCGACGGCGTGACGGACCCGCGACGACTTGCGGGGCTGCTCCATCACCTCGGCCGGACCACCGGGGCCGTCGAACTTCGTGAACGGTGCGCGGACGGGACTGGTCACCGCCGCCTTGCTCACGATCCGGGAGACCTTGTGGCTCGCGAGCGCGGTCACCACGAGATCGCCGGCATCGGGCTTCGGCATCGGCCGCCCGCGCTTTGCCGCGACGGCGCCGAGCGTGCCGACAGTGGTGAGGTACACGGACATGAGCACCGCATATCCACCGAGGGGTCGATCCTCCCCGTTCCGATAGGTGTCGGCCTCCTGCTGGACCGCATCGACCGCACGTTCGGCGTTCTCCCGCGCTGTCGACGATGCTTCCGGAGTCCGCATGAATCCTCCACTCGTGGCATGTGCTGTCGGTGGCGCGACCGGAGCCGTCACCTTCACGGGCGGCATACCCCGGGGACGGACGACACAACCACCGGCGACCGATCGAGGTCAACGCATGCGGCGGTAGAGATCCTCGAGGTCGATGATCCCCCGGATCACCACGGCTTCGTCGGTTCCGCCGGCCCGCAACGCGCGGCGCAGCAGCATCGGATCGAGGTCCTCGAGCGCGGGACGGAACCGCTCCGTGGGCAGCTCGGACAACTCGGTGTCGTCGCCGTAGAAGTCCCGCGCCGCGGCCGCCTCTTCGTCGGCGCCCGCATCGTCGACGCCGCCGATCAGCGTCGCGAGGTCCACCCCGCGCAGGGTCAGGACCGCGAACGGTTGGTCGTCGACGTGTTCTGCGAGCAGGTAGGCGACGGCCGCGGCGTGCTTGCAGGGCCACCCGTCGTCGGGGCAGGTGCAGTCGAAGTCGAGTTCACCCGCGCGTCGCGGGAGGAGGGCCGATCCGAGTTCCTCGGGAAGGATGCCCGCCGCAAGTCGCGCCAGCATGCCCGGCGACGAGCGGACGAGCGAGACGAGGTCTCCCACCGCCTCCTCGTCGAGCGTGCGCACCCGCACCGCCGAGGTGAACGGGGTGAGTTGACTGCCCTGCACGTCGCCGACGGCCGCTCCGGGTTCGAGCCGCATGGAGATCACCTGGCCGGCGCGTGCATACGCACGGCCCCGCGTCAGTCGCCCCTTCTCGGCGACCTCCTCCATCGCCGAGATCAGTTCCTTCGACCACCAGCTGCGGCCGATCGAGCCCCGCTTGGTGCGCGCCTCGATGCCGCCGTCGATCCGGCGGGCCGTGCCGTAGCGGCGTACGTTGCCCCGTGCCATCTAGTCCCCCACCGCGTCGTCGCCGAGGGTGAGCAGGGAGTGCAGCTGATCGGTGGACAGCTCGGTGATCCAGTTCTCCCCTGCCCCGACCACAATCTCGGCCAGTTCCTGCTTGCCGGTGAGCATCTCGTCGATACGCTCCTCCACCGTTCCCACACAGACGAGCTTGCGGACCTGGACGTCGCGACGCTGCCCGATCCGGAACGCACGGTCGGTGGCCTGGTTCTCCACCGCCGGATTCCACCACCGGTCGAGATGCACGACGTGGTTGGCGGCGGTGAGGTTCAGTCCGGTGCCGCCCGCCTTGAGCGAGAGCACCATGATCGGCGGTCCGCCCTCGCTCTGGAAGCCGTCGACCATCGCGTCGCGCCGGCCCTTGGACACTCCCCCGTGCAGGAAGGGAACCGTCGTGGCGAACCGCTCCTCGAGATAGGGCACGACGAGCTCACCGAACTCGCGGAACTGCGTGAACAGCAACACCTTCTCGCCGTCGGCCAGCACCGACTCGACAATGTCCTCGACCAGGCCGAGTTTGCCCGAGCGGTGCCGTCCGCGACGCAGGACGGGCGAGCCGTCGCCCAGATAGTGCGCGGGGTGGTTGCACACCTGCTTGAGCCGGGTCAGCGCCGCGAGCACCGCGCCCTTGCGGGCCATGCCCTCCTTGTCCCGGATCCGGCGCATCATGTCGTCCACGACGGCCCGATACAGGGCGGCCTGCTCGGCCGTGAGGTTGGCGCGCACGGTCTGCTCGAACTTCTCGGGCAGATCGGAGATCACGTCGGGGTCGGTCTTGACGCGGCGCATCACGAACGGTGCGGACAACGCCCGCAACCGCGCCGCAGCGACGGCGTCGTGGTCGCGCTCGATCGGCACCGCGAAGCGGGCCCGGAAGGACGCCGCGGTGCCGAGCAGGGACGGATTCGCGAAGTCCAGGATCGCGCGCAGTTCCTCGAGCCGGTTCTCCACCGGTGTGCCGGTGAGCGCGATCCGGTGCGCCGCGGGCACGGCGCGCGTGGCGCGGGACTGCGCGGTCGCGGTGTTCTTCACGTGCTGGGCCTCGTCGAGGACCACGCGTTGCCAGGTCAGCGTCGCGAGCTGCGCGACGTCGCGGGCGGCGATGGCGTACGTCGTCACCACGAGATCGTGGTCGGCGGCAGCGGCGGCGAGCGCCGGTCCGCTCAGCCGCTGGGCGCCGTGGTGGACGTGCACCCGCAGGTCGGGCACGAACCGTTCGGCCTCACGCTGCCAGTTGCCCACCACCGACATCGGGCAGACCAGCAGGGTCGGGGCGTTCCGCAGGCCCGACTCTCGTTCATGGGCGAGCAGCGCGAGCACCTGAATGGTCTTGCCCAGGCCCATGTCGTCGGCGAGCACGGCGCCGAGACCGAGCCGGCTCATGAACGCGAGCCAGTCGAGGCCGCGCTGCTGGTAGGGACGCAGTTCGGCGTTCAATCCCGCCGGCACGGGGACAGGCTCGGGGTGCGCCTGCCCGTCGAGCAGCATCTCGACCCAGCCGGAGGCGGAGATCTCGGTGACCTCCGCGGGCGGAGTATCGTCGCCGGTGAACTGGGCGAACAACGACCCGAGGGTCGCATCCTCGGCGGAATGCGCGGTGACGTACCGGGCCGCTCGGGCCAGCGCCTCGGCATCTGCCCGCACCCATTTGCCGCGCAGTTTGACCAGGTCGCTGTTGGCCGCGACGAGCTCTTCCATCTCCGACGGGGTGAGCAGCATGTCGCCGACGGCGAGCTGCCATTCGTACGAGACGATCGCGTTCATCCCGACGACGCTGTCGTCGGCGCTCACGGGGGCGACGGGTGACTCGACCTGCAGACGCAGGGACGGATCGACCCGGGTCCAAGCGCGCGGTAGCAGCACCGCGATGCCTGCGGCGTCGAGCTCCCGGGCGCCGTGCTCGACGAGATCGACGACGACCGGGGTGGGCAGCAGAAGGTCGAGACTGTCGGGATCGCGGGGCACGTCCTGCAGGCGGGGATAGGCCTGGAGCGCGATCCCGAGCTTGCGCACGCCGATCTGGAGCAGGTGCGGGTCGGTGTCCTCGACGGGCAGCGGCGTCGGGGACTGTCCCTCCGGACGCAGGCACACCTCGAGCCGCCAGATGGAGTCGGCTCCGACCCCGTCGTCGACGTCGTCCGGTTCGACGAGGCGCAGCACGAGGTCGGGTTCGTATCCGGCGAGGCTGGCGCGCCATTCCTCGAGCGCATCGGCCATGCGCTGGGTGCCACGGGGATGGGGACTGCCCTCGGCCAGTGCAGCGACGAGGGGGTGCAGCGAGGTCGACGAGCCGTGGAGGGTGCGCACGATGGGGTCGGTCAATTCGCGGCACAGATCGTCGAGGAGATCGACGGGCCGTCCGAGCTGTCGTTGCGCGGGAGACATCGCGGCCGCGAGTTCGGCGGACCAGGCCCGCGTCTTCTCGCCGCCGAGCAGGCGCCACCGCGCCCACCACTGCTTCTCGACACGCACGAGCTCCGGTGCGACGCGGCCGGCCTGCGCCCACCTCTCGATGCCACGGGCGACGTGCGCGAGATATCGCAGATCGCCGCCGACACCCCCGGGACGCCGCGGCATGTCCAGCAGAAGCTCGGCTGCGTCCGCCGGTGCGACCGCGACGGCGGGCAGCGTGCTCGGCTCCGTCTCCGTAGGGAAGGTGAGGGTGACGCGATGGCGGAACGGGCGGTCGATCCACCGGCGCAGCGCAGACGGCAGCGCGTCGGGATCGGGCTCTGCGGCGGGGTCCCACCACAGCATCAGGCCGGATCCCGGTGACCACAGCCCGTGCAACATGCCCACTATCGTGCCAGCCGCACCCGACCCCGATGGCAGGCTGGGTCCCATGGCACGCGCATACGGCTTCGTGGAGTACGGCGGTCCGGAGACACAGCAGCTGTTCGACACCCCCGTCCCACCGCCCGGTCCGGGGCAGCTCCTCGTGGCAGTCCGGGCCGCGGGCGTGAACCCCGCCGACTGGAAGGTGCGGTCCGGACGGCGCACAGGCAGCGTCACGGTGCACTTCCCGGCGGTCCTCGGCCGGGAGGTCGCCGGTGTGGTGGAGGCCGCCGGTCCGGACACCGGCTTCCGGCCGGGCGACGCCGTCTTCGGGGCCACCGCGGAGGGCTACGGCGGCTACGCCGAGTACACCCTCGTCGACGCGCGGGCTGCTGCGCTCGTGCCCGAGTCGGTGCCGTTCGAGGTGGCGGCCACCCTTCCGGTCGCGGCCGGAACGGCCTTCGACATCGTCGAGTATCTCGAGATCGTCGATGCGGACACCGTCCTCGCCCTGGGTGCCGGTGGTGGTGTCGGGTCGGCGACGACGCAGCTCGCGCACAACGCCGGGGCCGCCGTCCTCGGTGTGGCGAGTGCGGGGAAACGGGATCTCGTCGAATCGTGCGGCGGTCTGTGGATCGAGTCCGGTGACGGGTTCGACGCGCGGGTCGCGGCCACCGCGGAACGGTGCGGGGCGGTGACCGCGGTCGTCGACCTCGTCGGTGGCGACGTGCTCGAGCGGGCGGTCGCGCTGACGCGGGCACCGGAACGGGTCGTGAGTGTCGCCGATCCGGCACGCGCGGAGGAGCTGGGCGGTTCGGGAATCACGCGGCGACGGACCCGGGAGGTGTTCGAGCAGGTCGTGGCGCTCGTCGAGCGTGGTGTTCTGACGCCGCGCGTCGAGCGGACCTTTCCGCTCACCGAGGCCGGGGCTGCGCTGGAACTCGTCGAGTCCGGGCACGCCGGCGGGAAGATCGTCGTCACCGTGCCCTGAAGATTCTGTCGGCAGGGCATGTCAGGATCGCCGCGTGCGTGGGGGGAACGCGACGTGGTGGGTGGCGGCAGTGGTGATCGCGGTGGCGGTGTCCTGGTTGTGGGACCGCACCGCGCCGGGGTCCGGGACGGTGCCGGGCAGCCCCACCCGAGCCGAGGTGCATCTCCTGCTCGAGCAGGTGACGGTGGTCGATCAGCGCCGGAAGGTTCCCGGCTATCAGCGGGGCTGCGGCGCGGGCGAGCGATGCGTGTTCGGTCCGGCCTGGTCCGACGACCATCCCGGGGCCGGTGGGCACGACGGTTGCGACACCCGCAACAACGTCCTCGCGCGCGACCTCACCTCCCCCACCTTCCGGGCCGGCACCGACGACTGTGTCGTGACGAGTGGGGTCCTGAACGATCCGTACACCGGTGCGCGCGTGGAGTTCCGGCGTGCCGAGGCGAACGCCGTGCACATCGATCACATCTATCCGCTCGCCGCGGCCTGGGATCTCGGTGCCGCCGCATGGCCCGCCGAACGTCGACTCCGGTTCGCGAACGACATCACCTACAACCTCGTCGCTGTCGACGGGCAGGCCAACCTCGACAAGCGCGACGGCACGCCGGCCCAGTGGCTGCCACCGGCTCCCGGTTACCGCTGCTGGTTCGCCGGCCGGTACCTGACCGTGGCGGTGCGCTACGCGTTGCCGATCACGGTCGACGACCACCGTGCCTTGGTGGGCGCGGCGGAGTCGTGCCCGTGACATCATCGCGACCAGCAGTCTCCCCGCCTGGCAGATGCCGTTGACGGCGGAGATGACGAGGGCGGCGAGGTCGGGATCGGAATCGACCAGTCGCACCGCACGTTCGGGTCCGCAGTACATCGCCGGGGTGAACGCGTTGCGCGCTGCGGGCCGGTCGATGATGCACCAGACGATCGCGCCTTCCCGTTCGAATCTCAGTCCTCCTGCACCCAGATCGTCTCCCTTGCATCGGACAGTATCTTGTTCTTTGTTGTGAGAACAACATGCTCTCCTGAGAAAATCGCTGTTTCCGAACATGTAGGGTCTACGGTGAGCAAATGCTCGAGCGCATCTCCAAGGACACCCGGCTGTGCATCTCGATGTCCGGCCGTCCCAGCAACATCGGCACCCGGTTCCACAACCATCTCTACGAGGAACTCGGCCTCGACTTCGTCTACAAGGCGTTCGCGCCCGCGAACATCGAGGACGCCGTGGCGGGGATACGCGGCCTGGGCATCCGCGGCGCCGGGGTGTCGATGCCGTTCAAGGAAGCCGTGCTGCCCCTCGTCGACGTGCTGCACGATTCGGCGCGGGCCATCGAGTCCGTGAACACGATCGTCAACGACGACGGCGTCCTGCACGCTTACAACACCGACTACCAGGCGGTGAGCGATCTGCTCGTCGAGCACGGCGTCGATTCCGCCCTGCCCGTCACGGTGGTGGGCAGCGGCGGCATGGCGAAGGCGGTGACAGCGGCGCTGCGCCACAACGGATTCACCGACGGAACGATCGTCGCGCGCAACGGGGACACCGGACGACCGCTCGCACGCAAGTACGGCTACGAATGGCGCGCCGACACGAGCGACGTCGCACCCGGGCTGATCGTCAACGCCACTCCGATCGGGATGGCGGGCGGTGCCGAATCGGGCGACCTGCCGCTGCCCCACGACTTCGTCGCCGCAGCGTCGACGGTCTTCGATGTCGTGGCCGTGCCGCCGGACACCCCGCTCGTCCGATTCGCCCGCGAGCACGACATCCCGGTGATCACGGGCGACGAGGTCATCGCGCTGCAGGCGGCACTGCAGTTCGAGCTCTACACGGGAGTGACCCCGACGCGCGAGCAGGTGCGCCGCGCGTCGGAGTACTCCCGTTCCTGAACGGTCGGGACGGAGGAGGACTCGGCCGTCAGACGATATGGCCCTGTTCGAGACCGTCGAGCACCACGGCGGCGGCATCGACCGCGACGGTCATCTCGACGCGGGTGATGTCGTGCGTGGCGGGGGTTCTGCAGATCGAAGTTGTTGACCCACGCGGCCGTTCGCGCCGACTGGAACACGAACGTGGTGGTCACGGTGTCGCCCCCCAGGTCGCCGACGAACCAGCCGGTGAAGAACGGGCCGAGGTCGACGCCGTAGGTCGCCTCGCACTCGCCGGCGATCACCGGTGCGGCCTCGACGAGGTGGGCGACGATCGCTCCGAGCAGGGTCGCCAGGACTGCAGCACCTACCGTGGCAGCTGTCCCATTCACGACCGGTAGTCCCGCCTCCGGAGTGCAGTTCTCGTCGGCGATGTTGCGAATCGTCGACGAGAACTGCCCATCGGCCGGCGGGTCGCCGCTCAACTGCCGGTGGCGACCTCCCGCTTCGGATCCGCCGACCACTGCGACCACGAACCCGGATACAGCGCGGCGTCGATGCCCGCGATCTCGAGCGCGGCGATCTCGTGTGCGGCGTTGATTCCCGATCCGCAGTACACGGCGACGTCGGTACGCTTCACGCCCAGCGTCGAGAAGCGGTGCGCGATCTGATCCGCGGGCAGGAACGACCCGTCCTGACGGAGGTTCTCGGTGGTCGGCGCGCTGACCGCCCCGGGGATGTGGCCCGCCCGGCGATCCACCGGCTCCTCGTCGCCGCGGTACCGTGCGTGGGCGCGCGCATCGAGCAGAACTCCGTGGGTCGCGTAGGTCGCGGCCTCATCGGGACCGATGGTGGGCATGTGGCCGGGGCTCAACGTCACGTTGCCGGGCTTCTTCTCGCCGCCCGGTCCCGCGGCGAGAGGGTGCCCGCCGGCCATCCACGCCTGCAGTCCGCCGTCGAGCAATCGCACCTCGGAGTGCCCCGCCCAGCGCAACAGCCACCACGCGCGGGCCGCGGCGAGATCGCCGCTGTCGTCGTATGCGACGACGAGAGCACCGTCGTCGATCCCCCACCGGCGTGCGATGGCCTGGAAACGGTCGATGTCGGGCAGCGGATGACGACCGAGCTCGGGTGCGGGCGGATCGGCGAGATCCTCGTCCAGGTCGACGTAGACCGCTCCGCTGATGTGCCCCTCATGGAATCGGTCCCGTCCGTGTCTGTCGCCGAGTGCCCAGCGGACGTCGAGTATCACCGGCGACCGGCCCTGCTCGATCATCTCGGCGAGTTCGACGGTGGAGAGAAGAACGGGGGTATCGGACATGACCCGATCCTGACACGAACGGCACACGCCGTTCCGGCTTTGGGGCGACACGCCGTGCGTGCCGGGACGACCCCGGCGGGCGGACACGCCCTGTGCACGTCCGATTCGGGGGTTTTGCGTCTCGGTTCGGGATTGGCGTGGGGGTTGGTCTGATTTGACGTGCGGAGAGCACTATCGTCGAGACGTGAGCAACCGCCAACCGACGAGCCCAGCCGCCCCGCCTGAGCCGGAGCAGTTCCCGGTGTTCTGGCCCATGCAGACGCGTTGGGCCGACAACGACCATTACGGCCACGTCAACAACGTCACGTACTACTCGTACTTCGACTCGGCGGTCAACGGGTGGCTCATCTCCACCACCGGTGTCGACATCCGCGAACTCGACGCGATCGGGGTCGTGGCCGAGACCTCCTGCCGCTATCTCGCCGAGCTGTCCTTCCCCGACCGCCTGCAGGTCGGACTGGCGGTCGAACGTCTGGGCACACAGTCGATCACCTATTCGCTCGCAATCTTCCGGGAGGCCGACGACACCCTGATCCCGGCGGCGACCGGCCGGTTCGTCCACGTCTACGTCGATCCGCAGACGCGCCGCCCCGTCCCGATCCCCGATCAGATCCGCAAGGCCGCCGCCCAGTTGGCCACCCCGAACGCGGGCCGCTGACGCCCTACGTCGCCTCGTCTCCGCTGCGCCCGGCCGCCCGGTTCAGCAGCGGAGCTGTGCGCTGCGGGACGAGGTCCTGCATTACCAGCGACATGTCCGTGCGCTCGACGCCGCGGATCTTCAGAATCCGGCCCGCGAGCCGATAGAGGTCGTCGGCGTCACGGGCGACCACCTTCACCGACAGGTCGATCTGCCCGGTCAGCCCGTAGACCTCGGTGACCTCGGGGATCTGTGCGAGTTCGTCGACGACCTCGTCGAGACGGTGCTGATCGACCCGGGTCGCCACGTAGGCGGCAAGCGGATAACCCAGGCTGACGGGATCCACCCGCCGGTCGAACGAGGCGAGCACGCCCTCGGCCTCCCATCGGGCAAGGCGCGCCTGGACGGTGTTGCGGGACAACCCGAGACGCTGCGCCAGCTCGACTCCCGTGGCCCGTGGTGTGCGCGTGAGTTCGAGCAGCAGACGCGCATCGGTGGCATCCAGACTGGTCATTTTCCGCAGTCTGCCAGCTAGGAGCACCCCGAAACCGTGCTTTCTGCACGGTTGGGAGCGGATCGATTGCGCACGCGCGAATTGCCCGGATGATGTGATGTACGGCACACATCATCCGGTCGGGCCTCACGAGGGCACGCTGGATCCGCACCGACGAGGTGATCCGATGGTTGTACCGACCGTCTATCCGGTCCAGTTGATCCAACCCGACGGGCGACGCGTCCTCGACACCGAGTACGGCCCACTCGTCGCCGACGTCGGCCCCGACGAACTGCGCGGGCTCTACCGCGACATGGTCGTCGCGCGACGCGTCGACGCTGAGGCGACGGCTCTCCAACGGCAGGGTGAGCTCGGCCTCTGGGCGCCGCTCCAGGGCCAGGAGGCCGCGCAGGTCGGCTCCGCCCGGGCACTCGCGCCCGACGACTACGTCTTCACCAGCTACCGCGAGCACGCCGTCGCGTTGTGCCGCGGGGTCGACCCCGCCGACATGACCCGCCTGTGGCGTGGGTGCGGCCTGTCCGGATGGGATCCGCAGACGGTCGCCACCACCAACCCGGCCATCGTCGTCGGAGCCCAGGGCCTGCACGCCACCGGTTACGCGATGGGCGCGAAGCTCGACGGAGCCGAGATCGCCACCGTCGTGTACTTCGGCGACGGCGCCACGAGCCAGGGCGACCTCTCGGAGGCCATGGTCTTCTCGGTCAGCTGGGGTGTCGGCGTGGTGTTCATCTGCCAGAACAACCACTGGGCGATCAGCGTGCCCACCCACGTGCAGAGTCCGGTCCCCCTCGCCCGGCGCGCCGCCGGATTCGGGATGCCGGCCGTGCAGGTCGACGGCAACGACGTCCTCGCAGTCCTGGCGGTGACCCGGCGTGCCGTCCGGCATGCCCGCGAGGGTGCCGGTCCGTTCTTCATCGAGGCACTCACCTACCGCATGGGCCCGCACACGACCTCCGACGACCCCACCCGCTACCGCACACCCGCCGATCTCGAGGAGTGGCAGGCACGCGACCCCATCGATCGGTTGCGACGACTGCTCGAACGCGAAGGGCACGCCGACGACGACTTCTTCGACGAGGTCCGGACGGCCGCCGACGACACCGCGATGCGGCTCCGGCGCGGCACGCTCGGGATGCCCGACCCCGAACCCGCTGCCCTGTTCGACCACGTCTACGCCACCGAGCATCCGCTCGTCGAACAGGAACGCGCGGACTACGCCGAGTATCTGGCGAGTTTCGGCCCCACGGAGGAGGCGCGACGATGACCACCACGACGATGACCCTCGGCGGTGCCCTCAACGCCGGACTCCGCCGCGCACTCGAACGCGACCCCAAGGTCGTCATCATGGGGGAGGACGTCGGCACCCTCGGCGGCGTCTTCCGCATCACCGACACCCTGCAGAAGGATTTCGGTGAGGGTCGCGTGATCGACACTCCCCTCGCCGAATCCGGGATCGTGGGAACGGCGTTCGGGATGGCGCTGCGCGGCTACCGACCCGTGTGCGAGATCCAGTTCGACGGCTTCGTCTATCCGGCCTTCGACCAGATCGTCTCGCAGGTCGCGAAGATCCACTACCGCACGGCCGGTGCCGTGGTGGCCCCGCTCACCGTCCGGATCCCCTACGGCGGCGGCATCGGTGCGGTCGAACATCATTCGGAATCACCGGAGGTGTACTTCACCCACACCTCGGGTCTGCGGGTCGTGAGCCCGAGTACCCCGTCTGATGCGTACTCGATGATCCAGCAGGCCGTCGCGCTCGACGACCCGGTGATCTTCCTCGAACCGAAGCACCGCTACTGGGAACGCGGTGAGATCGACACGGAGACCGCACCCGACCTGCCGCTCACGTCCGCGCGGGTCGTCCGGTCCGGTTCGGACGCGACGATCGTGACCTTCGGTGCGCTGGTCGCTACCGCGCTACGCGCAGCCGACATCGCCGAAGCGGAAGGACATTCGCTCGAGGTCGTCGATCTGAGGTCGCTGTCCCCCATCGACTTCGACACGATCGAGGCGTCGGTGCGGCGGACCGGCCGGCTCGTCGTCGTGCAGGAGGCGCCGGTCTTCTGCGGCATCGGCGCGGAGATCGCCGCCCGCACGACCGAGCGGTGCTTCTACCAGCTCGAGGCACCGGTCCTGCGGGTCGGCGGATTCGACATCCCCTATCCCCCGGCCAAACTCGAATCCCACCACCGTCCCGACCCGGATCGCATCCTCGACGCGGTCGACCGCGCACTCGCAGCGTGAGGCGCACCGATGACGAATCCCACACGCGCAGTAGAGGAATTCCGTCTTCCCGATCTCGGTGAGGGACTCACCGAAGCGGACTGGGTGCACTGGGTCGTCGCGGTCGGCGATCGTGTCGAACTCAACCAGGTCATCGGGGAGGTCGAAACCGCCAAGGCCACGGTGGAACTGCCGTCGCCCTATGGCGGCACGGTCGAGGAACTGCTGGTCGAGCCGGGACAGACGGTGCCGGTCGGGGCACCCCTGCTGCGGATCGCGACCGAGGACGGGCCCGCCGAACCGGCCGGTGACAGCGACGGCCCGTCCCGACCGTCGGTGCTCGTCGGATACGGACCCGGCGACGCCCCGCAGAGCAGACGCGCGACCCGCCGCATCTCGGCGGACGCCGGTCGTGCCCGCGACGGCGATCCCCCTCCCGCACGACCCGACGCGAAGCCCGGCGCACGCAAACTCGCGGCTCTCCTCGAGGTCGATCTGGACACGGTGACGGGCACCGGCCGCGGCGGTGTGATCACGCGCGACGACGTGCGGCGCACCGCCGGACACGGCGACGAACCTACCGCAGGCCACGGCGAAGAACCCACCGCCGAACGACCACACTCACCCGCCCCTGAGCCGTCCCCCGAACGGACCACGCGGATACCCGTCGGAGGGGTGCGCAAGCGGACCGCCGAGGCCGTCTCCCGCAGCGCCTTCACCGCCCCGCACGCGAGCGTCTTCCTCACGTGCGACGCGACCGCCACCGTCGACCTGGTGTCGACCCTGCGCGCGTCGCCGGCCTTCGAAGGCGTCCGTCCGACGGCGCTGAGCATCGTCACCCGCGCGCTGTTGCACGCGATCACTGACGAGCCGTCGCTCAATGCGCACTGGGACGACGACACGGGCGAGATCGTGCTCCACCACGACGTGCATCTCGGGATCGCCACTGCGACCTCCGACGGCCTGAAGGTCCCCGTGGTCCGGGAGGCCCAGCGCCTGTCGTTGCCGCGTCTGGCCCGGTCGATCGCCGAGGTCGCCGACCGCGCGCGGACGGGCCGCTCCACGCCGTCCGAGCTGACGGGTTCGACGGTCTCGGTGACGAACGTCGGGGTGTTCGGGGTGGACGGGGGAACACCGATCCTCAATCCCGGCGAGTCGGCGATCCTCGCCGTCGGAGCGATCTCCGACCGCCCGTGGGTCGTGGACGGTGCTCTCGCGATCCGGAAGGTGGTCACGTTGTCGCTGTCGTTCGACCATCGGCTCGTCGACGGGGAGCAGGCGGGACGGGCACTCGCGACGATCGGTGCGTTCCTCGGCGATCCCGTGCCCATGCTGCTCGCCGATACGTAGGGGCCGCGAACGCTCGGTAGCGTGCCTCCACGTGGTGGATTCGCAACGGACGACGGACCGGCTCACGCACGCCCGGGCGGCGGTGTTCGCGATCTTCGGGCTCAACGGCTTCCTGCTCGCCCTGTGGGTCGTCCACATCCCGGCGATCCGGGAACGGGTGGGCATCGATCACGCGGCACTCGGATCGTTGCTGTTGCTGCTCGCCCTCGGGGCGCTCGGCGGGATGCACGTGACGGGTCGGCTCGCCGACCTGATCGGTAGCCACCGCACGACGATCGTCTTCGCTCTGATGTTGTCCCTGACGGTGGTCGGGCCGGGCCTGGCCGCGGCGCCGTGGCAGCTCGGACTCGCTCTCGCAGTGTTCGGTTTCGCGAACGGCGCGCTGGACGTGTCGATGAACTCCCAGGCGGTCGTGGTCGAACAGCGGTACCGGCGACCGATCATGTCGGCCTTCCACGGGTTGTTCTCCGCGGGCGGGATCGCCGGGTCGCTGGTGGGCGCGGCCGCCCTGGCCGCCGGGGTTCGCCCCGCGCTCACGCTCGCGGTCGCCGGGGTCGTCGCGGCCGCGGTGGTGGGCCGGGCGGGGCCGCGCCTCGTCCGGACGGAGCCGCCGATCCGATCGTCGTCACCGGGGCCCCGGGCCGGTTACTCGCGCCGCGTGGTGCTGCTCGGAGGTGTGGCGTTCGCGCTGATGCTGTGCGAGGGGGTCGCGAACGACTGGAGCGCGCTGCAGGTGCAGGAACGGCTCGGCAGTCCGGAGTCGGTGGCCGCGCTCGCGTTCGGTGCGTTCTCGGCGACCATGACGATCGGGCGCTTCGTCGCCGACCGGGTCACCGCCCGGTTCGGCAGCGCCGCCGTCATCCGATACGGAACGCTGGTCGCCGCGGTCGGGATCGGCGCCGTGGCACTGTCGCCGTGGCTGGTCCTCACACTCGCCGGATGGGCATTGTTCGGCCTGGGGTTGTCCGGTGCCCTCCCGCAGCTGTTCAGCGCCGCGGGCAATCTCGATTCGGGATCCCCCGGCGCGAACATGTCCCGCGTCGTCGGTCTGGGTTATCTGGGTTTCCTGGCCGGCCCTGCGTGCATCGGATGGATCGCCGAGGCGACCTCCCTCACGACGGCGATGGTCGTACCGCTCGCATGCGTGCTCCTCGCCGCACTGCTGGCTCCCGTACTGACGCCGACGGCGCCCACGCGGTGATCCGCGTGGGCGCCGTGACGGAGCAGCGACAGGTCCGGAAGGCCTACAGGGCCTTCAGTTCCTCGGTGACCTCCGAGACCATCTTCTTCGCGTCACCGAACAGCATCGACGTGTTGTCGGCGGTGAACAGCGGGTTGTCGATACCGGCGTAACCGGAGCTCATCGAGCGCTTGAGCACGATGACCGACTTCGACTGGTCGACGTTGAGGATCGGCATGCCGTAGATCGGGCTCGTCGAGTCCAGGCGGGCAGCCGGGTTGGTGACGTCGTTCGCGCCGATGACGATGGTGACATCGGTGCGGCCGAACTCGCCGTTGATGTCGTCCATCTCCTTCATCGCGTCGTATTCGACGTCGGCCTCGGCGAGCAGGACGTTCATGTGGCCGGGCATACGACCGGCGACCGGGTGGATCGCGTACTTGACCTCGACACCGCGGTCCTCGAGCAGCGCTGCCATCTCCTTGACGGCGTGCTGCGCCTGGGCGACGGCCAGACCGTAGCCGGGAACGACGATGACCTGGTTGGCGTACGCCATCTGGATGGCGGCGTCCGAAGCCGAGGTGGCCTTGACCGTGCCACCCGACGCCGAGGCCACACCGGCGGCCGCCTCGCCGCCACCGAAGGCGCCGAAGACGATCGCGGGGATCGACCGGTTCATGGCCTTGGCCATGAGGTTGGTCAGGATGGTGCCCGAGGCGCCGACGATCATGCCCGCGACGATCATGGCCTGGTTGTTCAGCGCGAGACCGGCGGCTGCTGCCGACAGACCGGTCAGGGCGTTGAGCAGCGAGATGACGACGGGCATGTCGGCGCCACCGATCGGCAGCACCACGAACAGACCCATCAGGCCGGCGGCGACGAGCAGCGCCAGGATCCACCACGAGGCCAGCGGGTCACCGTCGGCGCTGATGCCGATGTAGACGGCGATGGCGATCGACGCGAGGACGAGGACGATGTTCGCCAGCTGGAACAGCTTCGCCGACGCGACGAGCTTGCGCTCGAGAGTCTTGTTCAGCAGTTCCTGCAGCTTCGCGAAGGCGACGAGCGAACCCCAGAACGAGATCGAGCCGATGATCGCGGCGAACAGTGAACCGACGATCATGACCACGGTCGGGTCGTCGTCCAACGTCGTGAAGCTGGTGGACTCGAGATATTCGGCCCACGCGATGAGTGCGACGGTGCCACCACCGACGCCGTTGAACAGCGCGACCAGCTGCGGCATGGCCGTCATCTTGGTCTTCAGTGCCGGCGGGACGCCGAGGATGATGCCGACGGCCAGACCGCCGATGATCAGACCCCAGTTCTCCGTGTCACGGATGTCGATGAGCACCGCGACGACCGCGATGAACATACCGACGGCGGCGATGTAGTTGCCGCGGACTGCGGTCTTCGGGCCCGTCAGACCCGACAGACCGTAGATGAACATCGCGAAGGCGATGATGTACAGGACCGAGACGAGGTAGCCCATCAGGCGTCAGCCCCCTTCTTCTGTGCAGCCGGGGAGTCCTTGCGCTGCTTGAACATCCCGAGCATGCGGTCGGTGACGACGAAGCCACCGACGACGTTCAGGGTGCCGAAGACCAGAGCGACGAACAGGATGATCTTGATGCCCCAGTGGGCATCACCGGGGAGATGACCGAGCACGACGAGAGCGCCGAGCACGACGATGCCGTGGATCGCGTTGGTGCCCGACATCAGCGGCGTGTGCAGCGTGTTCGGCACCTTGGAGATGACGGCGAAACCGACGAATCCGGCCAGGACCAGAATCGCGATGTTCGCGAGTAATTCGTTGTACATCTAGGAGTTCTCCTTCGAACGCGTCACGCAGGCGGCCTCGAGGATCTCGTCGGAGAAGTCCGGGGCCAGGGCACCCGACTCGTCGAGGAGCAGCTCGATCAGCGCGTACACGTTCTTCGAGTAGAGCTCGGAGGCATGCTCCGGCATCGTCGCGGGCAGGTTGAGCGGCGAGCAGATGGTCACGTCGTGCTTGACGACGGTCTGCCCCGGCTCGGTGAGTTCGCAGTTGCCGCCGGTCTCGCCGGCGAGGTCGACGATGACCGAACCCGGCTTCATCCCCTCGACCGCGGCGGCGGTCACCAGGCGCGGCGCCGGGCGGCCCGGCACGAGCGCTGTGGTGATGACGACGTCGAAGCCCTTGATGGCGTCTTCGAGCGCCTGCTGCTGCTGGGCCCGCTCGGCCTCGGTGAGCTCGCGTGCGTAGCCGCCCTCACCCGCGGCGTCGATGCCGAGGTCGAGCCACTGGGCACCGACCGACCGGACCTGGTCGGCGACCTCGGGACGCACGTCGTAACCGGTGGTGCGGCCACCGAGACGCTTCGCCGTGGCCAGCGCCTGCAGACCCGCGACGCCCACCCCGAGCACCAGCACGGTCGCCGGCTTCACGGTGCCGGCGGCGGTGGTGAGCATCGGGAAGAAGCGGGTGGATTCGCTCGCCGCGACCAGCACGGCCTTGTAGCCGGCGACGTTCGCCTGCGACGACAGGGCATCCATGACCTGCGCGCGGGAGATACGCGGAATGGCCTCGACGGCGTACGCCTCGACTCCGGCCTGCGTGAGGGCGCCGATCTGGTTGTCTGCGTTGCGCGGGGCGAGGAAGCCGATCAGGCGCTGGCCGGACTTCAGGTGGGCGATCTCGGCGTCGCTCGGCGGAGCGACCTTGACGACGATGTCGGCGGACCAGGCGTCGCCGACGGTCGCGCCGGCTTCCTTGTAGGCCGCATCCGGAATCAGCGCGCCCTGGCCGGCACCGGACTCGACGACGACGTCGAGACCCTTGCCGATCAAGGAGGGCACGATCTTCGGCACGAGCGCGACCCGCCGTTCCCCGTCGTTCGTCTCACGAACCACGCCGACGGTCGGACGGCGGTGCGCTCCGCTCCCCGTGTTCGATCCTTCGGTACTCAATTCTTGACTCCTGCGTCGATGAAAGTGCGCGTCGTGCCGCGATCGGCGGCGAAAGATGCGTTATCGAAGGCCATGTGACGGCCTGTCATGCACTGAAAGGCTTAAGCAGACCTACCGTGCCCTCCCGTGACCTCGCAACCTGGTCAGATCATCTGAATCGAGTCCGAACAGCAAGACGGCGCAAGTTTGTGAGGCAGCTCACCTCACAAATGCCATTTTCCTCCGGTGAGCAAGACCGTGCAGGACGATCGGAATCGGTCCCGAAAACGGCCCGGGAGCGGCCCCCGATGCGAAAGAAGGCGGAGTGCAAACAGATTCGTTCCGTGTGTACCGAACGGCGGTGTGTACCGATTCAGAACACTTCGGAATCGATTCAGATACTCGGTCACCGGACCCGGCCTTTGCGCTCGTCCGGCAGCCCGCGTAGGGGGTGTCCGTGACACACGAACCTCGGAAGGACCCCGCGAACGACACGCCCGCCGACTTCACGGTCGACGACGACCCCGGCACGGCCGACCTCGGCGGCGACCCGGTCTGCTGGCTCCATCTCCTCTGCCCCGACTGCGGGGCGATGCTCACCTCCGAGGAGGAACCGTGCCCGCGATGCGGCAGGGAGCACCCGATCCCGGATCCCTCCTGACCCGAGCACCTAACCTGGCCCCATGAACGTGCCGGAACCCGTCCTCGACCTCGCCCGCTCGGCCCGCCGCGTCGCCGTCCTCACCGGCGCCGGGATGTCCGCCGAGAGCGGTGTCCCCACCTTCCGCGATGCGCAGACCGGACTGTGGGAGAACTTCGACGCCACCGCCCTCGCCACACCAGCGGCGTGGGCGGACGATCCCGCGACGGTCTGGGCCTGGTACCAGTGGCGGGTCGCGCTCGTCCGGCGCGTACAACCCAATGCCGGACACCGGGCCCTCGCCGACTGGGCACGGGCGGCGCACGTGCAGATCGTGACGCAGAACGTCGACGACCTTCACGAGCGGGCCGGAAGCCACGAGGTCACCCATCTGCACGGAAGCCTGTTCGCCCCGCGGTGCAGCCGGTGCGAGCGTGCCGTCGACCTCCCCGATCCGCCGGAGGATCCCGTCGCCCGTCTCGATCCGCCGTCGTGCCCCGCATGCGGAGGCGACGGCCGGCCGGGCGTCGTGTGGTTCGGCGAGATGCTGCCGCAGGAACCGTGGGAGACCGCGACCGAGTCCCTGCGCGAGGCCGACCTGCTGCTGGTCGTCGGCACCTCGGGCGTCGTCTACCCGGCGGCCGGCCTGCCGTCGCTCGCGCGCAGTCACGGCGTGCCGGTGGTACAGATCGATCCGCGCGAGACCGATCTGAGCGATCAGGTCGACCATGCTTGGCGCACCACGGCCGCCGTGGGTCTTCCCGCACTCGTGGACGCGCTGGGGATCGGGACCGACACACCGCGTTAAGGTGGCCCGGTGAGTTCGTGTGTGTTCTGCGCCATAGCCGACGGCAGCGGTCCGGCGACACGGGTGTACGAGGACGACGAGGTAGTGGCCTTCCTCGACATCCGGCCGATCGCGCGCGGGCACACCCTCGTGATCCCGCGCGTGCACGCCGCACGCCTCGAGGACCTCGATCCGGCGTCGGGCGCGGCCGTCTTCCGCGCCGGACAGCGGATCGCCCGGGCGATGACCCGTTCCGAACTCGCCACCGACGGAACCAATCTCGTCCTGAACGACGGACGGGCAGCCTTCCAGACCGTCTTCCACACCCACCTGCACGTCCTGCCCCGCTGGAACGGCGATCGTGTCCGGATGGGTATCGGTCTGGTCCGCCGTCGACCCCACGACCCCGAGACCACCGCGGCACTCATCCGCGCCGGTCTCGAACGTCTCACCGCCGAGGAGCACCAGTGACATCGCAGCCCGACACCACCCCCGATACCTCCGCTGCCGAGTTCCCGATCGACACGATCCGGCCGCTGCTGCTCGAGCAGTTCGCCGTGCTCGACGATCTGCTCTCGGGACCGACCGAGGACGAGTGGACCACCGCCACCTGCCTACCGGGATGGACGGTCAAGGACATCACTGCGCATCTCATCGGCACCGAGTCGATGCTCGCGGGCATCGAAGCGCCGCGCATCGAACGCGACGTGCGCTCGTTCGACCACGTCCGCAACGACATCGCGGCCTTCAACGAGCTGTGGGTGGAGTCGCTGCGTCCCGTCCCCGGCCCGGACGTGCTCGAGCGCTACCGGGAGATCGTCGCCCTGCGCACGGAGCAACTCGGCGCGATGACACAGGCGGACTTCGGGAAGCAGTCGAACACTCCCGTCGGGCCGGCGCCCTACGGACGCTTCATGCGGATCCGCGTGTTCGACTGCTGGCTCCACGAACTCGACATCTGCGACGCTCTCGGCAGGACGGGCAGCGAGGGCGGCCCGCGTGCCGAACTCGGATCCGCGGAGGTCTTCGGTGCGGTTCCGTTCATCGTGGGCAAGCGCGGCAAGGCCCCCGAGGGAGCACGCATCACGATCGAGCTCTCCGGTCCCCTCGCACGCACCGTCCACGTCGAGGTGCACGGACGGGCAACCGAGGTCCCGGCCCTCTCCGAACCGGCCACCACGACGATCGCGATGGACTCGGGACTGTTCGTTCGGCTCGCCGGAGGACGCGTGCGCGCCGAGGACCGGATCGACGAGATCACCCTCGGCGGCGACACCGAGGTCGGGCGCCGCATCGTCGACAACCTCGCGTTCACGATCTGACGTCGTGCGGCTGTTCCTGTCCTCCTACCGGTTCGGCGCCGACCCGGACGCCTTCGTCCGTCTGGTGGCGCCGGGCCGGATCGCGGTGATCGCGAACGCCGCCGACGCGTGGCCGGCCTCCGCCCGCGCGGCGGCGGTCACGAGCGAGATGGGCCCGCTGCGGTCGCTCGGCTTCGCTCCGGAGGAGGTGGATCTGCGCGATCACCTCGACGATCCCGACTCGCTGCGGCAGCGACTGTCGGGCTTCACGTCCGTGTGGGTGCGCGGCGGCAACACTTTCGTCCTGCGAGCGCAATTGGCCCGCAGCGGAGGCGATACCGTGCTCACGGATCTGGTGAGCGACAACCGTCTCGTGTACGGGGGCTACAGCGCCGGGGCCTGTGTCGCCACACCGTCGCTGCGCGGCATCGAGTTCTCCGACGACCCCGACGAGGTCGCCGCGACCTGCGGTGTCCCGGTGGTGTGGGACGGACTCGGCTGGGTCGAGCACGCGATCGTGCCGCACGCCGGTGACTCGATGCTGGCCGACGACGGGATACAGCGGACCCTGCTGTACCTGCGCGAGCACGGCGTCGAGCACGTGGCGTTGACCGACGACGACGCGATCGTCGTCGACACTCCTCCAGAGCACGCCCCGAGTACGGTGACATCATGACGCAGAACATCGACGGCACCGAACCCCGGATCGAGCACGATGCCGACAAGGCCCGCTTCGCGCTCTATCTCGGCGACGACCTCGCGGCCTACGCCGACTACACGCAGCACGGCGACCTGCGGGACTTCGACCACACCGTCACCGACCCGCAGTTCCGCGGTAAGGGTCTCGCCGGGATCGTGGTGAAGCACGCCCTCGACGAGACCAAGAAGCAGGGACTGAAGATCGGTACGTCCTGCTCGTACGTCGAGAAGTTCGTCTCCGAACATCCCGAATACCGCAACTGATCCGTCACACCTGCACGTCGCGGCGGCGGAAACCCACGATCGCCGCTGCGACGAGCAGCACCGCCGCGACCGCCTGGATGATCAGCGGCATCGCCGTCGCGTTCTCTGCGGGCACCAGCGGGATGTGCGAGAACGGCGACAGTGCGACGAGTTCGTCGGGTAGGTCGAGCATCTCGCCGAGCCACGCGACGAACACCGTCCACACCACCAGCACCCACACCAGCCCGGTCGCGCGCGGCACGCAGCCCAGCAGCGCGAACGCCACGCCGACGACGAGGATCGCCGCCGGCGCGTAGGCCAGGGACGCCGCGATCATCCGCAGCACCCACGCCCAGTCGCCCACCGCGAGTGCGACCCCCAGTCCGGTCGCGGCGCCGGAGACGAGCAGCGCCACGACCGTCTGGACGACGATCACACCGAGTGCCGCGGACAGCCATGCGCTGCGCCCGGTTCCGGTGATGATCACGAGACCGGACCGTCCGCCGTCCTCCTCGCTGCGCATTCGCACCACCGCGGACACACCGAAGGCGGTGGCGCCGAGGGCGAGGAACATCAGCATCATCCCGGCGAAGGAGGCGGTGAGGGCGTCGGGATCCACGCCGACCATGTCCAGCACCTGAGGCATCTCGTCGATGAGATCCTCCACGGAACTGGCGAGGGCGCCCATCGCGACACCGAACAGCACCAGTCCCGTCAGCCATCCCACGAACGCTCCGCGCAGCAGGCGCCGGATCAACCCCACCGGACCGAGCAACGCGGAATCGGCCTCGGCGGGGCCTGGTTTCGGCGCCCGTAGACCGGCTCCGAGGTCGCGGCGCCGCGACAGCGCAACGGCGACGGTGAGCAGCACGACCGTCGTGGCGACGGACAACAGCAGCGGCCACCACCGCTCGTCGACGTAGAGCCGGGTCTGCTGGGCCCAGGCGATCGGCGAGAGCCACGACAGCCACGACCCGGTGGCCTCGATGATGTCGCCGGCTCCGCGGACGAAGAAGGCCGCGGCGAGCACTGCGAGCGCGGTGCCCGTGGCCGAGCGGGAGTGCTCGCCGAACTGGGCGGTCACCGCGGCGACTGCGCCGAAGAGCACCCCGGTGACGGCGGAGGCCACACCGAAGGCGATCGAGCCGACGACATCGAGCCCGCCGGCGATGAGCGCGACGGTGATGCCGGTACCCACCACGAGATTCGCGACCGAGACCAACAGCAGGGCGGCCGCCGGCGGGGCGTAGGCCCCGACGGGCAGAGCCCGCAGGAGTTCGAGCCGGCCGGATTCCTCCTGCGCTCGGGTATGCCTGACGACGAGCAGGATGCTCATGATCGCCGTCGCGACGAAGACGGTCAGACTCAGCTCGTTCGCAGTCATCGCCCCGAGCGTGTAGTTGTCGATCCCGTAGGCCGGTCCCGTCATGAGCACGGCTGCCGGATTCTCCAGCAGGGCCGCGCGGGCCTGCCGGGAGGCCTCGTCGGGATAGACCGCGGCCAGGCTGAGGACGGTCGACCACACCGTGAGGGCGAGCGCGAGGGTCCAGACGGTGATCCGCACGCGGTCCAATCGCAGGTAGAACCGCAGCAGTGTGCCGAGCCCGGTGAACGGTGCCGCGGACGTCGCGGAGGTACCGCTCGGGGTCGGCACTGCTGTCGGTGTCGTCGTGGTCATCATGAGGACACCTCCTCCACGGCACCGGCACCGGCACCGGCACCGTTCCCGTCACCGGTGTCGAAGGTGTCGCCGTAGTGCCGCATGAACAGCTCTTCGAGTGACGGGGGTGTGATGGTGAGGTTCTCGACGCCGAGTCCGCCGAGTTCCTGCAGGACCGGTGCGAGGGCGGTGTTGTCGACGTCGAACGCGAGCCTGCCGTCGTCGGTGGAGAGGTCGTGGACTCCGGAGAGCCCGGCCAGTCGCTCGGCAGGGGCGGCGGTCGTGGCCCGCACGGACGAGCGGGTCAGGTGCCGCAGTTGTGCGAGGGTGCCGGTCTCGACGTCGCGTCCGGCCCGGATGATCGTCACCGTGTCGCAGAGCTTCTCGACCTCGGCGAGGATGTGGCTGGACAGCAGCACGGTCGCGCCGCGGTCGCGGAGCCCTCGCACCTCGTCGGTGAAGACCGCCTCCATGAGCGGGTCGAGACCCGAGGTGGGTTCGTCGAGCAGGTAGAGCTCGGCGTCCGATGCGAGGGCGGCGACGAGTGCGACCTTCTGCCGGTTGCCTTTCGAGTAGGTGCGGGCCTTCTTCGTCGGGTCGAGTTCGAACCGTTCGAGGAGTTCGGCGCGACGACGCGTGCGCGCCTCTCCCCCGCGGATGCGGGTGAGGACGTCGATGATCTCGCCCCCGGTGAGGGTGGGCCACAGATTCGTGTCGCCGGGCACGTACGCGAGTCGGCGGTGGATCGCGACGGCGTCGGTCCACGGGTCGAATCCGAGGACACGGGCGGTGCCGGAATCGGCACGCAGCATTCCGAGCAGCACGCGGATCGCCGTGGACTTGCCGGCGCCGTTCGGTCCGAGGAATCCCGCGACGGTGCCGCGTTCGACGGTCATCGAGAACCCGTCGAGAGCTCTGGTGGTTCCGAATGTCTTGACGATGTCGCGGATTTCGATAAGAGGGGTGTCCATCTTTCCTCCGTCAGGAGTCGGGGGGTGCCTCACGCGCTGCCAGACAGGCGTCGAGAAGGGTCGAGTCCGTCAGCAACGGCTCGGTGTAGAGCTCGAGCATCGGCAGCGCGAGGCGTTCGGTGTAGGCGCGCAGCCTGGCAGGAAAGGTTTCGAGGTCGAGGTATTCGTCGGGACCGGGAAGGTCCATGAGCACGGCGCCGACGCTGAACGAGATGAGGGCACGTGCTCGTTCGGAGGGGAACCGGCTGGGCCGCACGGTTCCGGCGGCCACAGCCTCCTCGAGATAGGCCTCGGTGTCGGCGACGAGCCGGTCGAGGAAGTCGGCGGCGGGGGCGCCGCCGGTCCGGAGGGTGCGGAAGAGGTAGGCGACCGTGGTCGCGTAGTTCTCGATGTGTTCCATCTGGTCGTTCAGCGCGGCCGGTCCGACCTTCGGGTCGAGGACGGCACTCTTCGCCTGCCGGATCCCGTCGAGCACGTACCGGTCGCAGTGTTCCTTCAATCCGGCGCGGGATCCGAAATGGTGCACGATCAGCGAGGCGCTGACGCCGCACTCGGCGGCGATGGTCCGCAGCGGCACGCCGACCCCGTACGCGGCGATGCACCGGATGGCAGCGTCGCGGATCCGTGCACGGGTGGTGAGGTCGTCACCGGCGGCAATTGAATGCACGTTTCAAGGATTGCACACGTGTTCAACCCGGTCAACGCACCGTATGTGTCATCTCACGGCATGTGCCATCGGAGCACGTGCCGCACCGGTGCGCGGGCGCGCTCAGGTGAAGGCCATGACCTCGGTACCCCAGACCCGGCGCATCTCGCCGTCCGGATCCGACTCGACCCTGTCCGTGGAGTCGATGAGCAGGGTCGAGCGTTCCTCCGCCTCGTACTGCGGCCAGTGCTTCGAACCGTCCAGTGCCGCCGGCACACCGTGGTGCGCGAACGCGAACCAGCGCCGCTGCACACGACCGGAGACCTCACCGGCGGCCTTGCGGCCGCCGAGCCAGAAGGACGGATCCCGGCCGAGAGTGCCGAAATTTCCGAAGACATATGGCAATTCGGTCGCGTGCCCGGCTCCGATCCGGGCGGCCTTGAGCATCGGGGTGGCGTGGTCGAAGCGGTACACCCAGGTCGGCGAATGCGCGCTGTGCGCTTCGGCGACCCACAGCACCGGCATGCGGAAACCGGCGTCCCGCGAGAGCGCCATCGCCCCGATGGGTTTGGGCAGGTCGGGATACGCCGCGACGATCTCGGCGAGTCGCTCGGCAGGCAGATCCGTCCGGTCGTCGGCCAACGCCGCCAACATGGCCTGCACCGCCGTGTCGTCGACGGGCATCAGCGGGGACTTCATGAAGCGGAAGATGGACGGCTCGTCCTTGTTCGAGCCGATGATCAGCGGGATCCGGTGCGACAGCCCCTTCTGGAAGGCCGCGACCGGATATTTCGGCACCAGGCCGCGGTCGACGACCGGTGTCATGGCGAGCGTCCCCGGCACCTTCGTCGGAGTCTCGGCGACGAGCACCTCCGACGCCTCGACCAGCGTGTCGGTCGACATCGTGAGTAGTTCGGCGGCCCGGGACGGCGACAGGTCGAGGATCTCGAGGAAGCGCTGTGCAACGGTCGCGGCACGGTCGCTGCCGTACACCGAGGTGGCGGGCGGCGACTGGGCGATCGCACGATGGAAGAGGCCCTTGGCCCTCGGGACCGTCATGAGCGTGGTGATCGACCCCGCACCCGACGATTCGCCGAAGAGCGTCACGCAGTCCGGATCGCCACCGAAGTCGGCGATGCAGTCGCGCACCCATTCGAGGGCGGCGATCTGGTCCCGGAGGCCGACGTTGGATTCGAAGGTGGTCCCGGGCGTGGAGAAGGACGACAGGTCGAGGAAGCCGAGCGCGCCGAGCCGGTAGTTGATCGTGACGATCACGACATCGCCGCTCTCGCACAGGTTTCGGCCGTCGTAGATCTTCTGACCGGAGTAACCGAGCACGTAGGCGCCACCGTGGATCCAGACCATGACGGGGCGTCGGCGTCCGTCGGGCGACGGCGCCCAGATGTTGAGCGAGAGACAGTCCTCGCTCAACGTCATCTCGGGGTCGATCCCGATCGGGCTCTGTCGGCTCTGCGGAGCTATCGGTCCGAACCGTGCGCCGTCGAGGACGCCGTCCCACGGTTCCGGCGGTAGCGGCGCTCGAAACCGCCGGGAACCGGTCGGGGCCGCGTACGGGATGCCCTTCCAGACGTAGACCTCGCCGTCGCGATACCCCCGGACCTCGCCGTACTTGCAGGCGACGGTGAGCGTGTCGTCGTCCATGTGACCTCCCACCCGAACCGGTACCGCCGTGCAGCACCGATCACTTCGTTCGTCGACCTACCGATTCAATGATGGTGGATACCGGGCGGTTCGTCAGCCGGCCGCGGAAAGAGGCGCGGGGGCCACGCAGTCGACGAGGTCGATCACGAGTGCGTCGAGCACGTTGCGCAGGTCGCCGCGCGCCGAGTCGGCCAGCGCCGGGAAGACGGTGGCGAGCGCGATGGGCACGAGCGAGGCCTGTCCCAGCAGGATCCCCATGGCCGCATCGAGCTTGACGACCTCATCGTGCAAGCGGGCGTAGGTGGTGGTGTCCATGCCGTGCGCCACGGCGATCCGGTCGGGCTCGCATGCCGCGGCGTCCGCCACCATCCGGGGCAGGTCCGCCGCGGTGATCTCGTCGGCACTCATGCTTGCAACGTCGAATTTACGCAACATCTCGCCTTCGTTCGTCCCCCAGGAGCGACGCCGGGCCGCGCGCCGCAGTCGAAACATACAGTCAGTGTGGCCCGAAAAGTACGGGATGTGTAGAAGGTCCGGAAAACTTTTTGCACTGCCGGTACCTGACAGAAGGTACATCGCCGAGAACCCGCCTCCGCCCGGAATCGTCACTCTGAGACCAGGACCACAACGATTGCTCAGCAAACCCTCGCGACCTGGATGAACGGGCGTATCCTCGTAAATCCGAAGTTCGTGCAGCCACCCCGACCGGGTCCGACCACGACTCCGGGCAGACCGAGGAGGTGCCGGTCATGAGCGTCGCCCGCACCGAGTTGCTCCCTCTGCCCGCGCACCACGCGACCGCGCGCGAGTTCGCGGGGGTGAGCACTCGGTCCCGTGCCTTGTCCTTCTCGGTGCGCCGTACCGTGCGGCCGTTCATCGAGGCATGGTCGTACGCCCCGACCCTCCCCTGGCCGGCGTCGGCGATAGACCACCTCGCGTTCCCTCTCGTGCCCGTGCCCGGCACACACCGCCGGCGAGTCGACCTACCGATGTGCCCGGCGGAACTGCTCTGGGCGCAGGGTGCCGCACCCCCGGCCGCGCAGGTCGGTATGGACGGCACCGCCGTCGGGGGCGGTATGGACGGCACCGCCGTCCTGTACCTGCACGGCGGCGCGTTCCTGTGCTGCGGCCTCACCACGCACCGTCATCTGGTCTCCCGCATCTCCGCCACCACCGGCGCGCCGGTCCTGGCCGTCGGTTACCGCATGCTGCCCCGCCATCCGATCCGGCGCGCGGTCGAGGACGGCCTCGACGGACTGCGCTGGCTCGTGGCGCACGGCCACCCGGCCGAGCGTGTCGTGATCGCCGGGGATTCCGCCGGCGGCTTCCTCACCTTCGCCGTCGCCCACGAAGCCGTACGACTCGGCATCGGCCGCCCGGCCGGCACCGTCGCACTGTCGCCCCTCACCGATCTCGACCCGCGGGGCAAACTCGACCATCCCAACTCGCACCGGTGTGCCGTCTTCCCGCGACGCGCCGTCGCTGTGCTGTCCACCCTCGTCGAACGCGCCGAACGCCTCGGCGGCGAAGGCGCCGAACCGGTCCCCTCCCCCGTCGATCTCGATCTGTCGGAGATGCCTCCCGCACTCATCCAGACCGGATCCGAGGAGATGACCTACGTCGACGCCGAGCTGATGGCCCGGCGACTGCAACTCGCCGGGGTCTCCGCCGAACTCCAGGTGTGGGAGAAACAGGTGCACGCCTTCCAGGCCGCGGCGGGGGTCGTCCCGGAGAGCGGCCGCGCGATCGCCGAGATCGGCCGCTTCGTGCGTGAACTGCGGTGAACCCGCTCCCCGGGTGCCGCTGCCCTCAGGCCCGGCCCGTGAACAGGTCGTTGCGGTCCTCACGGGCACCGGCTCGTCGTCCCCGACCCCATCCGACGACGGCGCGGTAGCGCCCGAGCGCACCGGACTCCGTGAGCGCATCGACGTCCCGGTGTGGCGAATCCTCGCTCACCGCAGCCGAATAGGGTGCGACGTAGAGAGCGTCGGCGGGGCAGTTGACCTCGCACATGAAGCAGGTCTGGCAGTCCTCCTGGTGCGCGACAACGGGAAGCCCGTCGGGTGCACGCTCGAAGACGTCGGTCGGGCACACCGCGATGCAGATGTCGCACGAGATGCACCGCTCCGCGACGATCACCTCGATCATCGGTTCGCTCCTCGTCGCACGAGGTGTCCTTCGGCACGGACGTCCACGCGGTCCAGACCGCTCGTCACGAGGCGGTACTGCAGGTCGGGGTCGGTGTCCGGGTGGTCGGTGCGCACGTGCATGCCCCTCGTCTCCGTACGCGCGAGGGCGGTGCGGCTCACCCACCGGGCGACGGCGAGGAGCGCGGCACCGGACCGGGCTCGTACCAGCTCCCGCCCTCGTCCGCCGAGCACGACGGGCGCCGCGGTCCACGCGTCGTCGAGTGCGGCGATGCTGTCCTCGAGACTGCGGGCCGTCCGCCGGAAACTACGTCGGAGCGGGAGCGTGTGCTCCTGCACCAGGCCGATGATCGCGCGGGTCGCGGCGCGGTCCGGGTCACCCTCGAGGCCGACCCCGCCGATCGGTCTCGCCACGTCCGGGACACCGCGGTTCCGGGCGAACTCTGCGGCGGCCGCCCCGGACCACGAACCCGACGACATCGCCCAGGCCCCGTTGTGACTGCCTCCACCGCTGCGGCCCCCGGTGATCAGCTCGCGCGTGGCGACGTCGCCGGCGGCGAACAGACCAGGGACCGTCGTGCTGCAGTCCGTCCCGGTGATCCGTAGGCCACCGGTACCGCGCACCGTTCCCTCGAGGACCGCCCGCACCGGGTACATCTCGGTGAACGGGTCGATCCCGGCCTTGTCCAGAGGCAGGAAGTAGTTGGGCTGGGAACGACGCATCGCTTCGCGGTGGTCGGGATGTGCCCGGTCGAGACGGGCGTGGACCGGGATACCGTCGAGCAGGTACCGCATGGCGGTCGCGCGGTCGTCGCCGAGCCGCACACGGGCGTCGTCGTAGAACGTCGCGAACTGCATGAACAGTCCCTTCGTGTGCCCACTCCAGGAAGGCGCGAGCGCGTAGGCCGAGGAGAACTCCATCCCGGAGAACTCGGCACCGGCCTCGGCGGCCATGAGGTGACCGTCGCCGGTGTCGACGTCGGTACCGAAGCTGCCGGAGAGGAAGGCACAGCCTCCCGTGGCGAGGACGACCGCACCGGCACGCGCCGTCCACGGCTCGTACCCCTGCCGGCGGTGGACACCGGTCGCGCCGGCCACCGCACCGTCGGTGTCGACGAGCAGCTGCAGGGCGGGCGACTGATCCAGGATGCGCACGCCGGCGCGGTGGACGAGGCGGCGCATCCGCCGCATGTACTCGGGTCCCTGCACGCTGCTGCCCCGGCGACGTCCGGTCTCCGGGTCCACGCCGAAGGGATAACGGCCGTGGACGGCGAGGTCGTCGACGCGTCGATAGGTCTCGTCGAGCACCCGGTGCATCCAGGCGGGATCGGAGAGCAGTCCCCCTTCGATGTGGCGGCGGTCGACGGCCGCGGCGCGCTCGGGTCCGGGCGGCAGGTACCAGAGGTTGTTGCCGCCGGACGCGGTCGGGCCGCTCGTCCCGCAGTAGCCCTTGTCGGCGAGGACCACGCGACTCCCGGCCCGGGCGGCCGCGAGCGCCGCCCAGGTACCGGCCGGTCCCCCGCCGAGCACGAGGACGTCGGTGTCGATCTCCGTCCCGTCGCTGACGGTCATATCGACACGCGGATCGCGTAGTCCGCCACCGCATCTGCGGTGCATTCGGCCACCCCGGCCGATATGGCGACGATCTCCACGAACGGATCTGCCGACTGTACTGCGGGGATGCGGGCCGGCAGCGTCCGGACGAGACGGATGATGGCGTCGATCATGCGTCGATGGTCGACCATCTCCGGACGGATCGACACGGTTTCGCTCGCCGGGATCGGAACACTCCGGCGGGCCGTCGGCGGCCGAGAACCGTGCGCTCGCGCGGGCCGCCGGCGGCCGCGCACCGTGCGCTCCGGCGAGCTGTCGCTCGTGCGACCGAGCGGAGGAATGCCTGTCGGTACCGGCGACTAGTCTTTCTCTCGGCTCGACCGCACAGAGAAGGGGGTCCGATCATGGCCGACGCGCAGACCCGGTTCGACCAGGACGTCGATGCGGCCTGGCGCGAGTTCCGCACGCGCCTGGCCGACCATGTCGCGGCCATGAGCGACGGCGACGGCCTGGTCCTCGAACCCTTCACCGACGAGGCCGGCGGCCCGGCGGGGCCGTGCGTGCAGTTCTACGCGTGGGGAGACCGGCTCGTCCGCTGCGAGGTCCCGTCCAACGCCCACCTCGCCCCCGACCGGCACCTCACGCCGGTCGACGAGCAGATGCTCCTCGAACTCGGGCTGAAGGCGCCCTCCCGCGGACCGGACGATCCGGAGGACGACGGATCCCCGGCGTTCTGGATCGATCGTCCGGGCAGCTGGGCCGATCAGCTCGCCGTCATCGCCGTGCGTGCCCTGCGCTCGGTGTGGGGCGTTCCCCATCCCCTCTTCCTGCGGGCCGAGACATTCGGGACGGAGCGCTCGGTCGCCGAGCTCACCTCGTTCCTCGTGCCCGAGACGCCGCAGGCCGGTCGCACGCAGGCCCCGGAGGTGCCGCTCGCGGTCGTCCCCAGCGGCGACGACCACGTGCGCGAACTGATCGAATCCACCCTGCACGAGCGGATCGACGATCTGCCCGCCTGGGACGAGGACGGCGATCTCGTCCTGCGGATCGCCGGGGTCCTGGTGTTCGTCGGTGTCGGCCCCGGAGGCGGCACCGTCGACCTGTTCGCACCGATCGTCCATTCCATCACCGGACGCACGCGGGCCGCCGAGATCTGCGTCGACCTCAACCGCCGGTGGCCGCACCTGAAGTTCGTGCTGGTCGACGACCGCCTCGCGATCGTCGACCACGTTCCGGCCGCGCCGTTCGCTCCGGCGCACCTGCTCGGATCGCTCGAGACCATCACTCGGTTCCTCGACACCGTCGACAGTTCGTTCGCCACCCATATCGGTGGCTCGCTGCTGCGCGATCAGGGATTCGACGGGGCGACGGGTGGTGCGGCCGATCCGCCCTGGGGCGACGTCTCGCAGTTACCCGACGCCGAGGACGATCTGCCGGTGGCCCTGCTCGCGGTGCGCGACTTCCATCTCGACGGCGCGACCGATGTCGCCGCGAGCACCGTCGCGGCGATCGGCGATCGCAATCCCGAGCAGTTGCGGCGGTTCCTCACCATCAGCACCGAACTGCAGGTGTGGTGGGACGGCGAGTCGCAGACCCGCGAGGCGGCGCTCAACACCGACGGTGCTCGCGAGGCACGGGCGCGGGCACTCGAATGGGAGGCGACGAGCCGCTCGCTCGCGGAGGCCCTGCAGTTCCTCGAACAGGGCGAGGGCACCGATTCGGCCGGCTCACGCGCGTCGAAGCCGAGCGCCGGCCGTGAGTCGGCGCCCGAGCAGCCCGCACTGTTCGACAACCCCGACGAACCGACCCTCTTCGACGGCTTCGGCGATTACTCCTGAGCCGATCCCGCCCGGGACACGGCGCGACGGAGCGCGTCGACAGCGGCGTTGTCGAGGCCGACGAGTACGACGGTCTCCACGCCCGTCTGTGTCTCCCGGATGGTGGTGACGGCCTGCAGGGCGGCGTCGTCGAGCGGCCAGCCGTAGACGCCGGCCGAGACGAGCGGGAACGACACCGTACGGGCACCGAGATCGTGCGCGACGAGCAGACTGTTGTGGTACGCCGAACGCAGGATCCCGGATCGGTCCTCGTGCGCCGACCACACCGGGCCCACGGTGTGGATCACCCATCGCGCCGGGAGACGCCCAGCGGTTGTCGCCACTGCACGGCCCGGTTCGAGTCCGTCGGGTAGCGAGGTCGCGCGGAGTGCGCGGCAGGCCGCGAGGATCTCCGGGCCTCCGGCCCGGTGGATCGCACCGTCCACTCCCCCGCCACCGAGCAGGGAGGAGTTCGCGGCGTTGACGATCGCATCCACCGCGATGGTGGTGATGTCGCCGTGCGCGATGTCGAGAGCGGTCACCCTGTCGACCCTATGTTCCGCACGCTGCCCCCGAGTCGTTTTGCTGGCATGATTCAGGACCGTGACGTCCTCGGCGAAGCTGCGCGAACTGGCCGGAAAGCACGGCATCACCACCACCTACACGGGATGGGGGGGACACGACCACGATGTCTCCGACGAGACATTGCGGCGCGTACTCGCCGCGCTCGACGTCCCGGCCGGGACGGACGACGAGGTCGTGGCATCGCTCGCCGACTTCGACGACCGCCCGTGGCGCTGCATGCTCCCGCCCGCGCTCGTGGTCGTCGAGGGCGACGACCGGACGTTCCCGGTGCATGTGCCGCACGGCGACCCGGTGTCGGTGTGGGTCGTCGCCGAGGACGGGGCGGAGGTCGATGTCGAGCAACTCGACGTGTGGGTGGACCCGCGTACGGTCGACGGCCGGCTCGTGGGCCGCGCGACCTTCGCCGTTCCGCGGCTGCCCCTCGGCTGGCATGTCGTGCACGCCCGCAGCAACGACATCGAGACCACCGCGGGCCTGGTCGTGACCCCGCGCCGGTTGTCCACCGCCGACCGGCTGCTCGAGAAGAAGCGCTGGGGCCTTGCGGCCCAAATCTATTCGGTGCGCAGCCGCAGGTCGTGGGGCATCGGTGATTTCGCCGACCTGGCCGATCTGGCGGCGATCACGGCCGGTCACGGCGGCGACTTCGTCCTGATCAACCCCGTGCACGCGGCCGAGCCCGTGCCACCGCACGAACCGTCGCCCTATCTGCCGTCGTCGCGGCGTTTCGTCGACCCGCTGTACCTGCGGATCGAGGATATCCCGGAGGTGGCCTACCTCCCCGCGAAACACCGCAAGGAACTCGACGAGCACGCGCAGCGCGTGGCGAAGGCGAACCGGAAGGCGCGGCGTCTCGACCGGGACGCGACCTTCCGCGCGAAACTCGACGTCCTCGAGCGCGTGTACCGGGTGCCGCTCGGCCCGGCCCGCCGCGCACGGTACGAGGCGTTCTGCGCCGAGGGCGGGCAGGCGCTCGACGACTTCGCGCTGTGGTGCGCGCTGTACGAGAAGTTCGGCGACCGCGCCGACCGGTGGGCGTCACGCGCTCCGAGCCCCGACGACCCGAAGGTCACCCGGTTGCGCGAGCGACTGGCCTCGCGGATCGACTTCCACCGCCGGCTGCAGTGGTTGTGCGACGAGCAGCTCGCGAACGCTCAGACTGCTTCGCTTGCAGCAGGTTCCGATATCGGAATCCTGCACGACCTCGCAGTGGGTGTCGGTCCGCACGGCGCCGACGCCTGGACGCTGGGCGACGCGCTGGCGTCGGGCGTCACGGTGGGCGCCCCCGCCGACGACTTCAACCGCAACGGCCAGAACTGGAATCAGCCGCCGTGGCGGCCGGATCGTCTCGCGGAGCTGGGATACATCCCCTTCCGCGATGTGGTGCGCTCGGCGTTGCGGCACGCGGGTGGTGTCCGGGCCGATCACATCCTGGGACTGTTCCGCACCTGGTGGGTACCGGAGGGGATGTCGCCCGCCGACGGCGCGTACGTCCGCAGCGACCACGAGGCACTCGTCGGCATCCTGGCGCTCGAGGCGTATCGCGCCGGCGCCGTGGTCGTTGGTGAGGACCTCGGGGTCTTCGAGGAGTGGGTGCAGGAGTATCTTGCGGAGCGCGGGATCGCCGGGACGTCGATCCTGTGGTTCGAACGCGACGAGGACTCCCCACGCGGGCCGGAAACCTACCGCACCCTGTGCCTGACCTCGGTGACCACACACGACCTCGCGCCCACCGCGGGATACCTTGCGGGCGAACACATCCGGCTGCGGTCGGAGCTCGGCCTGCTCGAGGGCGACCTCGACGCCGAACTCACCGATGCGACGGCCGAACGCGACTCGGTTCTGGCGCTCGCGGTCGAACGGGGTCTGCTCGACGAAGGCGAGACCGACGTCGATCGCCAGGTCGAGGCGCTGCACCGGCTGATCGCGGCGAGTCCGTCTGCGCTGCTGGGCGTTTCGCTGGCAGATGTGACCGGCGAGCGTCGCAGCCAGAACCAGCCGGGCACCGTCGACGAGTATCCGAACTGGCGGGTTCCGCTCGCCGATGCCCGCGGCAAGGTCGTGCTCGTCGAGGATCTCGTCGACCACGACGGATTCGCGCGACTGGCCCGGGCGGTCTCCGGAGACACCTCACCGGTGGAGTGACACCACACGAACACTGCGGCCGCCGATCCGGATGCCGGATCGGCGGCCGCTGCTCGGGTACGCGCCCCTAGGGCATCACTTCGCGTACAGGGCGTCGATCTCGTGGGCGAAATGCTCGGTGACGACGTTGCGCTTGATCTTCAGCGTCGGCGTGAGCTCGCCGGACTCCTCGGTGAGATCGCGGTCGAGAATGGCGAACTTCTTGATCGCCTCGCTGTGCGAGACGAGGGTGTTGGCGTCGTCCACGATGGTCTGCATCGCGTCCCGCAGCGTGGCGTCGTGGCGCAGGTCGGCGATCGTCGCACCGGTGGGCTTGCCGTTCTCGGTCTTCCAGTTCTCGAAGACGTCCGGATCGACGGTCACCAGAGCGGTGACGAAGCTGCGTCCGTCGCCGACGACGACGGCCTGGGAGACGAGGGTGTGCGACCGCATGCGGTCCTCGAGCGGCCCGGGTGAGACGTTCTTGCCGCCGGCGGTGATGATGAGGTCCTTCTTGCGCCCGGTGATGGACAGGTAGCCGTCCTCGTCGAGCGAGCCGAGGTCGCCGGTGCGGAACCAGCCGTCGTGGAAGGCACCGGCAGTGGCCTCGTCGTTGCGCCAGTAGCCGTCGAAGACGACCATGCCGCGCAGCTCGATCTCGCCGTCATCCGCGATGCGCGCCGAGTTCCCGCCCATGGGACGCCCGACGGTGCCGATCTTCTGCGCGCCGGGCGTGTTCACGCTGTGTGCGGCCGTGGTCTCGGTGAGGCCGTAGCCCTCGTAGATCGGCACGCCGACGCCGCGGAAGAAGTGACCGAGACGGGCACTCAGGGCACCGCCGCCGGAGATCGCGTACCAGCACTCGTTGCCCATGGCCTCGCGCAGCTTGGAGTAGACCAGCTTGTCGGCGAGGGCGCGCTTGGCCTTCAACGTGAAGGTGGGGCCGCCGTGGTCGAGCGATTCGCTGTAGGCGATGGCGGTGCGCTCGGCGAAATCGAAGATCGCCGCTTTGACCGGTCCGCCGGCCACCGCCTTGCCCGCTGCCGCGTCACGCACCTTCTCGAAGACGCGCGGCACACCGAGGATGATGTTCGGCGAGTACCGGGCAAACTGCGCGGAGACGGTCGAGAAGTCCGCCCAGTGAGCCTGCGACGTGCCTGCTTCGAAGAGCGCGAGCGACACCGCGCGCGCCAGCACGTGCGCGAGGGGCAGGAAGGTCAGGCCGCGGTTGCCGGGCTTGGCGACGATACCGATGTCCGAGTTGAGGATGGACCGGACCTCGGCGAGGAAGTTGCGGTGGGTGAGCATGCAGCCCTTGGGTCGCCCGGTGGTTCCCGAGGTGTAGACGAGGGAAGCCAGGCCGCCGGAACGGATTCCGGCCAGACGCGTGGTGATCTCGGCGTCGTCGACCTCGGCACCGTCGGCCGCAAGCGTGTTCACCGCGCCGTCCTCGATCTGCAGGATGCGACGGAGGGTGTCGGGCATGTCGACGAAGAGCTTCTCGTGCCGCGCGGTTTCGACGACGGCGAGGACGGCCCCGGAGTCCTGGAGGATCCAGCGAATCTGCTCGGTGGACGAGGAGTCGTAGATCGGTACCGACACCGCGCCGGCCGTCCAGATCGCGTAGTCGAACAGCGACCACTCGTAGCGGGTGGCCGAGAGCAGCGCGACACGATCGCCGGGCTGCACACCGTTGGCGATCAGGCCCTTTGCGACGGCCTTCACTTGGTCGGCGAACTGCTGCGCAGTGACCGCGACCCAGTCGTCACCCTGCGGCCGGGAGTACATCACGCGGTGCGGAGTCTTCTCCGCATGGGTGAACACCGTGTGGACGACCGATTCGTCGTCACCGATGGTGAACGGGGCCGGGGTCGAGTACTCACGCACTGCAATCTCCATCGTTCTGGTCGGGAGTCCGGTCGTCGGAATCGATTCCTGCGCGGAAGCGGCGCAGGAGATCCACGAAGCGTTCGAGTTCGTTCTCGTCCCAGCCCTCGAGGCCGGCGCGGACGTCGTCGAGACGACGCACGACCGCACCTTCGAGAACTGTCGCTCCGTGGTCGGTGAGCCGGAGCGGATGTCCGGCACGTGCCGGACCCGTCCCCGCCTCGACCCAGCCCGCATCGACGGCGTGACGCAGTTGGCGCGACACGGTCGAGCGGTGGACACCGAAGACCTCGGATATGTCGGTGGCGCGGCAGCCCGGATTTCGGGAGATGAAGCCGAGAAGCGAATGCTGGACCAGCGAGAGTCCGCTGTCCTGCGTTCGTGCTCCGGACGTCAGGAAGCGCACGAGAAGCACGAACTCCTCGTATACGCGGGCAACGCCGTCCGTAGACGGCCGCCGGGCCTGCCGATTGTGTTGCACAGGGCAACTATAAACGCGAGTGAGGCACGGCACGAATCCGCGCGGTGTCCTGCCGATTTCCGGCCTGCCTCTCCACAGCCCGTGCGCGCACCCGGTGAACTCGTCCGCCCCGCTCGGCGTTCACCGGGCTAGCCTGTCTGTCCGTACGGCGTCAGCACTCGGGAGAAGGGGTCGGATGGGCGAACACATCGGTCGCGACCTGTTCCGTCATCTCGTCGCCGACGAAGCGGACGAGTACCTCGCGGTGATGGACTGCTTCACCGACCTCCTGCTCGCCGATCTGTCCGCCGACGATATCGCGGTCTCGTGTGCGCGGCGCGGGGTGGCGCTCGACATCGCGGTCGTCGATGCCCGGTGTCGCAGCCTGGTCCGGTGGGGCAATCTCGCACTCACCAGCGGCGGAACCGACGGTGGCGGCTCCCACCGGCGGAGCGCTCCCGAGACCGCCTCGACCGAGGTCCGTGCCCGATACCGGCCGACACCGGCCGGGCTGCGGGTGCACCGCGAGACCGGCAGGCTTCTCTCCACCTCCGACGACGTGCGCGGCGTGGCACGCGTGTCGCTCCGTTGTGTCGCGGACGGGCTCGCCCGCATCGAGGAGCTGCTGGTGGACGACGGGAACGTGCCCGACCGGGACGAGCTGGCCGCCCACGTCACCGCCCTGTTCGCGCACCACCGGATGTTCACCGACAGCGTCGCCGATTTCTATTCGCACCTCGCCGAGATCCTGAGCCGTCTCGAGCACTCCGGCCGTCCCGAACACTCATCCGATCGCGAACGCGCCGGGGCGGTCGACGATTACGCGGAGACCAAGAACCTGCTCCTCGACTACGTCGACGTCATCGGTTCGGACGTCGAGCGCCTCGCCCCTCTCGTCGCCGGCAGGCTCGACCGGATCAGGCCGCGTCTGGACTCCCTGCTCGGCGCGTTGCGCGAGTCCGGCCTGCCGAACACCGTGCCCGGGTCCCCCGGTCGCCGTCGCACCGACTGGGACGAACTGGCGCAGTGGTACGCCGAGGACGCCGGCCCGCGCCGCATGCGCGAGGCAGCGGCGGAGGCGCTGAACCGGCTGCTCGTGCGCACTCGGCGGATCATGGCGAGCACACCGGGCTTCTCGCACCGCGCAGATCTCCTGCGCCTGGCCCGGTGGTTCACCGAGTCCTCCGACGAGCAGGGCCACCGGTTGTTCGCCGCGACCTTCGGTGCCTTCCCGAGCCGGCACCTGCTGCTCGGCCCCGACGAGACCGACCCGCGAGTGGGTGCAGGCACGTCGTGGTGGCGGGCCGATCCCGTCGTCGTGCCCGTGTCGTTGCGCGAACGCGGCGACCACACGTCCCTCGGGGCCGTCGGCCGACTCCCCGATTCGATGCCCGGCCGGGTCCGGGCCGACGAACTCGCCCGGCGAGAGTCGCGCCGCCGCTCCGACGCCGTCGCCGAACTGAGTGCGGCGGGCGATCTGCACGGAGCGGACCTGTCGGCGGAGGCGCGCGACGTCCTGCTCGACGTCCTCGCCGCCGCGCTCGCGGGCCACCTCACCACCGACGGTCCGGTGCAGGTGGACGATCCCGATCTCGGGTTGTCGCTGACGGCGGAGCCCGGCGCCGACACCGTGGTGCACTCCCCCGACGGCGATCTCACCGTGCACGGTTTCTCGTTGCGCACGTCGGTCACGGCATCGGTCGATCACAGTGCGGCGGCGCCATGAGCACCTCGCACGCGAGCACGGTGTCCGGGGACGTCTCCGGTCGGCGGGACGCGGCGCGGGCGCTGCTGCAACAGCCGATCGTCACCGCCGCGAGCGAACGGGAGACCTTCGACCTCGTTCGGCGCCACGCCCCGGCCCTGAAGTCGATGTTCGCCGACCGCCTCGGATACCGGCTCGTCGTCGAACCGACCTTCGCCCGTCTGATCAAGGCACCGCTCGGGCCCACCTCACCGCACCGGGCGCTCCGCCACGCCGACGGCACCGAGTTCGGCGCGATCACCTACGCGTGTCTCGCGCTGGTGTGCGCGGCACTGCTCGAACCCGGGACCGGCGAGAGGGTGTCCGTCGACGACCTGCTCGAGCAGGTGCGCGCCGATGCGCGCGAGAACGGGATCGTGTTCGGCGACCCGGTGTCCGAGGAGCGGAACCTCGCTGCGGCCCTGCGCGTCCTCGAGGAATGGGGCGTGATCGCCGAGTCCGGTCACGGGGACGAGGTGAGCGGCGACGAGGTGAGGGGCGACGGGCCGCATCTCGACGTCCACCGCGACCTGCTCTCCCAGCTGCTCGACACTCCCCTCCATGGGATGCCCGGTCCCGCAGCGGCACTCACACGTCACGAGCACGAACCCGCCGCTCTCCGCCTGTACCGCAGGCTCGTCGAGGACCCGTTCGTCGCGCGCGACGAACTGGACGACGAGTCGGCGACGATCCTCGCCCGCGACCGGCACGAGCTCGCCCGGATGCTGGAGAACGACTTCGGCCTCGTGCTCGAGGTGCGTGCCGAGGGCGCGCTCGCGTACGACCCGGCCGGCGTGCTCACCGACGAGGCGTTCCCGGGGTCGGGCACCCTGAAGCACGCCAGCCTGCTGCTCCTGGCCGAACTCACCGAACGGTTCGGCGACTCCGCGGCGACCACATTGCACGTCGACGCGCACACCCTCGACTCGGTTCTCGCCGATCTCGCCGCCGCGCGTTCCCGCACCTGGAAGAGCATCTATGTCCGCGATTTCGCGCTCCTGCGCCGGGACGTCGTCGCCCTGCTCTTCCGGCTCGGGCTGGCGCGCCCGCACGAGAACGGACTCGAACTGACCGCACCCGCCGCCCGCTACCGCCCCGTCCCCGCCGAAAGCAAGTGTCGATGACCCACTCGTCCGACCCGTCCGCCCTCGACGAGAACCCTCCACCCCGTTTCCCGGATCGCTGGCGTCTCCACCGCGCCGGCATCGTGAACGTGTGGCACTACCTGGACGTCGAGTTCGTCCTGTCCGGTGGGCGGATGATCCTGCGCGGCACCAACGGATCGGGGAAGTCCCGCGCCCTCGAGATGTTGCTGCCCTTCCTGCTCGACGCCGACCGCAGGCGCATGGACGCGACGGGCGCCGCGAAGGTCGATCTCGACGAACTCATGCGTACCGGGGCCTCGGACACCACCGACCGTGTCGGCTATCTCTGGCTCGAACTGGCGCGCCCCAGCGGACATCTCACCGTCGGGGCGCAGGTCCGGCACCGCGCCGACGCCCGTCGCAGCGACGTGCACTTCTTCACGACACCTTTGCGTGTCGGCACCGAGTTGCACCTCGTCGATGACGCCCGCATCCCGCTCTCGCGGGAGCGACTCGCCGAACTCGTCGGTGCCGACAACCTCACCCGTGATCCGGAGCGGCATCGCGAGACCGTGCGGAAGTCGGTGTTCGGCCTGCACGCGCAGACGGGACGCGAACGCTACGACGGCTTGTTGCAACTGCTGCACACCCTGCGCTCACCCGATGTCGGCCACCGCATCGACGAGGGACGCCTCCCTCAGATCCTGTCGGATGCGCTGCCACCGCTGACGGAGAACATGCTCGCCGAAGCGGGAGGTCGCCTCGACCTGCTCGGTGACACCCGCCAGGAACAGGTCCGTCTCGAAGCGGCGCACGCACACGTGCTGCGGTTCCACGAGGTGTACCGGCAGTACGCTGCGGATCTGCTGCGCGCCGGCGCCGAGACCGCGCGCGACCTCGCGCAGCGGGTCGTCGAGACGCGACGCGCACTCACCGTCGCGGAAGCCGAGGCGGCCGACCTCGACGCGCAGGCCGCCGCCGTGGACACCCGCCTGAAGGAGCGCCGCGACCAGGTCGCCGAACTCGACCGCGCGATCCGCGGACTGGAGACCCACGAGATGTTCCGGTCCGCGGACGATCTCGCGCAGCGCCAGCTCGCCGTCGATGCGCTCCGCCGCGCCGCCGAGCACGCAACCGCCGCCGCCGATCGCAGCCGCATGCAGGAACGGCGCCACACCGACCACGCGGCCCGCCTCCTCGACGAACTGACCTTCTCGGTCACGCGTGCCGCGAGACGGCTTGCGACGGTAGGTCGCGACCTGCTGTCGGTGGGTCTTCCGCACGACACCGCGCCGACCACGCTGCACTTCTCCGCCGACCGTCCACCCGCTGTGCTCGAGCCCGTGCGCACCGGCATCGACGACACCACCGAGCCGGTGGTGCGGCCGGTGGTCGCGACGGTCTCCCTCGACGCCGGGCACGTCGACGAGGTCCGGGGCGCGATCCTGCGTGCCGCCGAGGCGACCCGTCGCCGGCGGGACCAGGCGGGTCGGCGACTGCTCGAGGCGCGTCGACTCGACGCCGCCGCGCATGCGGTCCGGGAAGCCGAGGCGGCGGCCGACCGCGCGGCCCGCGACGCCGAGCAGCGTGCCGTCGAGGCCGCCGAGACGGATGCCGGTGTCGGTGCGGCCGCCGCCGGTCTGCAGCACCGGTGGCGCGAGTGGATCACCGCCGACCGCACGACGGCTCTGCTGCCGGAACTCGATCGGGATCGGGTCATCCTGATGCGCCGACTGTCCACGCGACTCGACGCACTGATCGACTCGTCCCCCGCCGACGCCGGCGACACGGACTCCGAGGACGCCGACGTCGATTCGGCACTCGCCGAGCTGGATTCGCTGCCCGCGGCTGCCGCTCGGTCCGCTCTGAGCGACCTCGTCGGCGCCCCGGCCGATCGCGAGCGCCGCGAACGTGAGGCGCGGACCGCGCGCGAGGACCTCGTCCGGGAACAGGCGGCACTCGACGCGATCGGCGAGGGACCGGAACAGGCACCCTGGCACGTGCGCACCGACGGTGTCCCGCTGTGGCGGGCGGTCGAGTTCGTCGACACCCTCGGGGACGACGATCGCGCCGGAATCGAGGCGGCGTTGCTCTCCGCGGGTTTCCTCACCGCCACGGTCGACGGCGAGGGCCGCTTGCGTGCACTGGGCGGCCAGGTCCTCGTCTCGCCGCGCGGTGAACCACCGGCGCAGCCCCTGTCGACGGTCCTGCGTCCCGACCCCGAGGCCGACGTGCCGCGCCCGGCGGTCGAGGCGGTCCTCAACACGATCGGATTCGAGGACGCCACCGCGGTGGCCTCCGTCTCGCGGGACGGCCGCTGGCACAACGGCGTTCTGCGTGGGCGCCACACCGCCGAGACCCCGGGCTGCATCGGCAGGCCGGCCCGGGAGGCCGCGACCGCGGCACGGCGGGTGCGTCTCGACGAGATCCGCGCCGAACTCACCCGGATCGACCTGGCGGTGGAACAGCTGCGCGTCGACTATCCCGACGCGGCGCACCGGCGGGCGAAGATCGACGCGCACCTGTCGACCGCGCCGACCTCGCACGCCCTGCGCTCCGCGCTCGAACGACGTCGGCACGCGTACGCGCATGTGCGGTCCGCAGCGAACACCGCGGTGGAACTGCGTGAGCGGGCGACGACACTGCGTGCTCGCTGGACCGCCGAGCTCGACGCCCACCGCACGGCGTGCGAGTACTTCGGCGTGCCCGGCGATGTTCCGGAACTCGAGGCGCTGGTCGCCGGATGCGCCTCCGCAGAGACACTGTGCACCGAGCTGGCACGCGATCTCGGTGACGTCCTTGCTGCCCACGTCCGGTTCACGGATGCCGCCGAACGGTGCGTGCAGGCCACCGCCGAGCGGATCGACTCGGAGGAGATCGCCGAATCGTGCCGCTACGAATGGCACGCGAAGGCCGCGGTGGTCGCTGCCCAGACCGCCGCTGTCGACGTCGACGCCGCCGACCTGGCGCAGGAACTGCGTGACTCGGAGGCCGAACGGGCACGCGCCGACGAACAGTTCCGGCGCACGGTCGCCCATCGCGACCATCTCGGCCGTGCCGTCGCCGAGGTGCTGCAGCGATGTGCTGCCGCACGCGAACGACTCGACCGCGACCGTCGCGAACTCGCCGCGGCCGCCGAACTGCTCGCCGCTCACCTGCAGCTGCCCGAACTACGCGGCGCACTCGAGGAGGATCCGGAGTCGGACTCCGCCTCTGCCCGGACGGTTCTGCCTCCCGTCCACCTCGAGGATCCGGATCACGTGCTCTCCGTGGCCCGCACCCTGCTGGCCACGTTGCCGCCACGCACGGGAGTCGACGAGAACGCGATGCTCGTCGCGCTGCAACAGTTCGACCGCGACCTCACGGCCCGGTTCGACATCGAGCACACGGTGACGCACGGCGCCCATCGCGTCCGGATCGCCGGGGCGGGTGACGACACCACGCCCGCGGGTCTCTCAGCCACCCTGACCCGGCAGGTCGAGGACGGCCGACGGGCACTGTCGCAACGCGAACACGACGTGTTCACGGGATTCGTGCTCGGCGGTGTGGCCGACGAACTGCGCCGGCGGATCGAGCGGGCACGACAGGTGATCGCCGCGATGAACGACAGTCTCGCCGACAGCCGCACGACGCACGGGATCGGAGTGAGGATCGAGTGGCGCCCCGGTGGCGAGGACGCCGACGCGGCGCGGCTGACGCAGCTGCTCACCGCCACCGAGCGATCACCCGAGGATGCGTCCGAACTGGTCGGGATGCTGCGGCGCCGGGTGGAATCCGCCCACACCGCCGATCCGTCCGCCGGCTACGCGCAGCACCTGTCGCAGGCACTGGACTACCGGCGCTGGCACGAGGTCGAGGTGACCATCCTCGGCCCCGAACCGGACCGGGAGAGGCGGATCTCCGCGCGCGCCAAGATATCCCAGGGTGAGACCCGATTCGTGTCGTACGTGGCGCTGTTCGCGGCGGCGGACGGCTATCTCTCGGGCCTACCCGACACCGGCACCGCACTGCGGCTCGTGCTGCTCGACGACGCGTTCGCCAAGATCGACGACCCGACGATCGGTGAACTCATGGGTCTGCTCGTACGGCAGGATATCGACTTCGTCATGACCGGGCACGCACTGTGGGGTTGTGTGCCGGAGGTGCCCGAGCTCGACGTCTACGAGGTCCGGCGACTCGCCGACGGCGCGGCCGTGACGACCCGCGTGCACTGGGACGGGCGCGTCCGGCAACTCCGACCGCTCACCGAGCTGCAGACATGACAGTGGTGGGAGCGATACGTATCGCTCCCACCACTGTCGGTCCTTCGAAACCTGCCCGGATCAGGATACGCGGCGCAGCAGCGCGGCGAGTGCCTGTCCGCCACCGATGCACATGGTGACGACGCCGAGTTCGAGATCGCGACGGATCAGGTCCTTGGCGACGCGCAGCGTCAGGATCGCGCCGGTCGCGCCGACCGGGTGGCCCAGGGCGATGGCACCGCCGTAGGGGTTGGTCTTCTCCGGGTCGAGCTTGGCGTCGCGCGCCACCGCCACGGCCTGCGAGGCGAAGGCCTCGTTGAGCTCGACGGTGTCGATGTCGGCCGGGGTCAGGCCGTTCTGCTCGAACAGCTTCACCAGGGCGAGGGTCGGGGCGTAGCCCATCAGCTCGGGCTCCATCGCCGAGGTGACGACCGACTCGAGCACGACAGAGGCACCGAGACCGCGTTCACGGGCGACCGACTCGCGGGCCAGGACGAGCGCGGCAGCGCCGTCGTTGATCCCGGAGGCATTACCGGCGGTGACGGTGCCGTCCTTGATGAACGCCGAGCGCAGCTTGCCGAGCACCTCGAGGGTGGTGTCGGGCTTGGGGTGCTCGTCCTCGGTGACGGTGACGGGCTTGCGGCCACCGATCTCGACCGGGGTGATCTCCTCGGCGAAGGCGGCCTTCGCGGCGTCGGTGGCGGCGCGGCGCTGCGATTCGAGGGCGAACTCGTCCTGCTGCTCGCGGCTGACGCCGTACTCGCGGGCGACGTTCTCGGCCGTGACGCCCATGTGCAGTCCGCTGAACGGATCGGTGAGCATGCCGACGGTGCCGTCGACGAGCTCGCGGTTGCCGAGCTTGTAACCGTTGCGGGCACCGAAGTCGTAGAACGGCATGCGCGACATGCTCTCGTCGCCACCGGCGACGGTGATCTCCGCGGCACCCCAACGGATCTCCTGGGCTGCGGACCACACGGCCTGCAGACCCGAGCCGCACAGGCGGTTGACGGTGAGGGCCGGGGTGGAGACGGGAAGTCCGGCGGCGAGGGTGACGCGACGGGCGTTGTAGGCGTCGGCACCGACCTGGCCGATGCAACCCATGACAACCTCGTCGATGTCCTCACCTGCGACACCCGCGCGCTGCAGCGCCTCGCGGACCGCGGTGGCGCCGAGTTCGTGCGCGGGTACGTCCTTGAGTGCGCCGCCGAAGCTGCCGACGGGGGTGCGTGCGCCGTCGACGATGACGATGCGTTCCGGAGCGGTCATTTCTCGTCCAATCTGGTCGAACACCTGGGGTCCACGCGCCGGCACCGCCGAGCGCACAGATCTTCGGGAAGGCGTCCTCCCGAAGCGTCTGACTCGATGCTACGGCACCGAGTGCCGCACTTGTGAAGGTCCGAACACGAGTTGCAGGAACGGGAACGGAAACGCCATTCTGCAATACGGACTACGTTATTTTCACTCGTCGTCGACGGTGAACGGAGGACCCTCCGCGAGACGTTCCGCAGCCGCCGGTGTGCCCAGTTCACGGCGGTGGCAAGGGTGCTCCACGTAGAACTCGAGGAAACGGTACAACTGCACCGGATCGACGGCCAGATGCCGTGAGTCCACCTCGATCCGGGGCTCGGACGGCAGGCGCTCGAAGGGGAACACCCGACTCGTGCGCCGACGCGCCCACGCCGCCGACCCGTGCCCCTCGATCCAGATTTCCGGGAACCCCCGGTCGACCGCACGAAGACCCCGCACCGACACCCACGGCAGATAGGACTCCACGAACCAGCCGCGCAGCCTGATCCCGTCCGGCCCGAGAACCAGCGAACCGGCCCGGATGCGCCCGAGTGCCACCTCCACGAGGAAGGCCAGACACACCCCGGCGACGAGCGCCAGCACCAGCGCCACGAGAGGTAGACCCTCGTTCCCGACCACGATCTCCACGGCTGCGCCGAGCGAGAGGAACGTCCCGCACAGCACCATCGCGAGCAGCAGACCGAAGACGGGGCGACGGCCCGCGATCTCGGTACTGCCGCGATCGGCCGTCTCGACGTACCGGAACCGCGGTGTGCGGCTCGGAGGCCACGACGACGGTCGCCGGACCCCAGATCCGGCAGGCCACCAGAAGGTGGCGCCGAAGGCCGCCGTCAGCAGCATCAGCACCGCCAGGATCGAATAGAAGCGGTCGGCGCCCACCGAATCGGTGCCCCACGCGCTCGCTCCGCGGGCCGCGGCGAAAATCGCCACGAGCACCGCCGCACCGGCCGCTGCGTACACGTGCAGATTGCGCGTGCCGTGCTGCCATTCGCTCGGCGGTTCGATGTGGGATGTCGGTTCGGCACCGAAAGTCGGTTCGGTACCGGAAGTCGGTTCGGTACCGGAAGTCGCAGCCTCCGTGCCGCGCCCACCCCACGGGACAACAGGTCGTCGCATCGGTCTCCCCTCCAGGTGTACCGAGGAGCCCCGACGTCCTCGGCCCTGCCGGTCGGCCGGAACGCTACCTCGAGCGGCGGACCCGATGCGGACCCTTCGGGCGCGGCGTCACCGACGGACACACGAGTTGGCACCGGTCGGTGTGACAATTAACATACCCCCGGCCATCAGGGTGTTGAACCAGGTCACGGCCGTTTATGAAGGAACAGGACGCGCATGGGAGAATCTCGCGAGAATTTTTCCCTACGTGTCGGTAACACCTATAGGTGTAAGCACGACACAATCTGTGACGATTCAGACGAGACCGGAGGAGTCTGCATGACTGTCCAGCTTGATTCGCCTGGCCTTGCGTCCGTCGGCGAAGCTTCGTCGGCCGAGGCAGAGCTCGGGGAGCTGTTCGAGCAGATCAAGGAGCTCGACGCTCAGCTGCTCGCGGTGATCAAGCGGCGTTCGGAGCTCGTTCAGCGCGCCGGAGCATCCGCGAAGGGCACCGACGCGAGCCGCGAAGCACAGGCCGAGGAAATGGCCGTCATGGGACGCTTCGCCGAACTCGGCACCGACGGCAGCACGCTCGCGATGACGCTGCTGCGCCTCGGCCGCACCCGCAAGGCCTGAGACCTACCACCGACGGCCCCCGCACCACATGGTGCGGGGGCCGTCGCCGTAGCCGTAGCCGTCCACCGCTTCGCATCACGCCGGTCGCAAATGTGGCCGCCCGCTCCCCTGTCGGCATACCGTCGGGACATCCCCGAAGAACGGACAAGGGCAGCATGGATCTCGGACTCACTGCCAAGCGGGCCATCGTCACCGGCGGTAGCCGCGGCATCGGCTACGCCATCGCGCGGGCACTGGCCACCGAAGGTGCCGACGTGGTGATCGCGGCCCGTACCGCGGCCGATCTCGACATCGCGGCGAAGACCCTCTCGGAGGAGACCGGGCGACGAATCGTTCCCGTGCCCACCGACACCAGCGACCAGGCCTCGGTCGACGCACTCGTCGCGCGGGCCGTCGCCGAACTCGGTGGCGTCGACATCCTCGTCAACTCCGCCGCCACACCCTGGAGCGCCGACAAGCCGACGAGTTTCGCCGCGACCACCGACGACATCGTGCGCAACGAAGTCGAGATCAAGATCCTCGGCTGTCTGCGCACCGCACGCGCCGTCGCCCCCTACCTGATCGAGCAGGGCTGGGGCCGGATCATCAACATCAGCGGGCTCGGCGCGCGCAGCGCGAACTCCATCGCCCAGACGGTCCGGAACGTCAGCGTTGCAGCCGTGACGAAGAACCTCGCCGACGAACTCGGCCCGCACGGCATCAACGTCACCGTGGTCCACCCCGGCCGCACCCGCACCGAACGGCTGGCGGCGCGACTGGCCGAGGAGTCCGCCGAGACGGGCACGCCGATAGCCGAACTGGAACAGCAGATCGCGAAGAACTCCGTGAACCGCCTCATCGACGCGAGCGAGGTCGCCGACGTCGTCGCGTTCCTCGCGAGCCCGCGCAGCATCGGCATCACCGGCGATGCGATCGCCGTGGGCGGCGGCGTACCCGGCGCGGTCTACTACTGACCGGTCCGACGAAACGATACGGCACCGCCGTCAGCGTGAGATTCGACGGCACCGCCGTCAGCGCAAGATTCGACGGCACCGCCGTCAGCGCAGGATCGTTTTGATCTCCAGGAACTCCTCGAGCCCGAAGACACCGGCCTCGCGTCCGATACCCGACTGCTTGTAACCACCGAAAGGTGCGTCGGTGTTGAAGGCGCCGCCGTTGATGTAGACCTGACCGGTGCGCATACGGCGGGCCACGGCCTCCGCTCGCGCTGGGTCGGCCGACCAGACCCCACCGGACAGGCCGTACTCGCTGTCGTTGGCAATGCGCACCGCATCGTCCTCGTCCTGGTATCCGATGATCGACAGCACCGGCCCGAAGATCTCCTCGCGGGCGATCGTCATCTCCGGCGCGACGTTCGTGAACACGGTCGGGCCGACGAAGTAGCCGGTGGTTAACTCGGTTTCGCGTCCGTCGAGCACCAGTTCGGCCCCCTCCTCGACGCCCTTGTCGATGTACGCCTTCACGCGGGCCTGCTGCGTGCCGCTGACGAGCGGGCCCAGCTTCGACGACGGATCGTCGGGCAGCCCGACGGTGTAGGCCCGCGCGACCTGCTCGGCGACGGCGGTGGCCTCCTGCAGACGGTCGGCGGGGACGAGCATGCGGGTCAGGGCGGTGCAGGTCTGGCCGGAGTTGAGGAAGCACTTGCCGACACCCTCGGTGACGGCGGCGGTGAGGTCGGCATCGTCGAGGATGATGTTGGCCGACTTGCCGCCGAGTTCGAGCGCGACCTTCTTCACCGTCTCCGCAGCGACGACCGAGACGCGCTTGCCGGCACGCGTCGAGCCCGTGAACGACACCATGTCGACGTCGGGGTGTGCGGCGATGGCCTCGCCGACGACCGGTCCGTAACCGCTGACGAGGTTGAACACGCCCGGCGGCAGGCCGGCCTCGTCGACGATGTCGACGAGCGCGTAGGTCACCAGCGGCGCGACCTCGGTGGGCTTGAGCACCACGGTGCACCCGGCGGCGAGCGCGGCGAACACCTTGAGCACCACCTGGTGCAGCGGGTAGTTCCACGGGGTGATCGCCCCGACGACCCCGATGGGTTCGCGTACGACCAGGGCGTTGCCGATCTCCTGGTCGTCGAAGTCGTACGTTCCGGCCAGCGACGCATAGGCGGCAATATTCTTCAGCGGCATCCCGACCTGGATGGCACGCGCGAAGTGAGCGGGCATCCCCATGTCCTGGGAGACGACGCTCGTGAGTTCGTCGGCACGCTCGTTCGCCAGCGAGGAGACCTTCTCCAGGTAGGCGGCGCGCGACGCACCACTGAGCGCGGACCAGGCCGGGAAGGCCGCCTTCGCTGCGGCGACCGCCCGATCGACATCGGAGGCGGCACCCTCGGCGACCGCGGCGACGACCTCTTCGGTCGTCGGGTTCACGACCTCGATGCGGCCGGCGCCGTCGGAGTCCACCCACTGCCCGTCGATGTAGATCTTCGTGCGGTCGAGAATGTCGGTCATATCGCTCTCCCTGCTCGTAGTCCGGCCTGTCGACGCCGTTGGGCGCGAGCGTAGCGAAGACCCTCCCGCAATAAAGCGTTTACTCCCGGCGGGTTGTGATGTATCCCGCCGTCACCGGAGTTAACACGTGCGCTACACTTGCCATTGCTGCTCGCGCGCTCCACCGTCGCAACGCACGGCGCATTCGGACAAAGACGTCTGCATTCACACACATCGTCTCCGGCACACGTCTATGCACCTCAGGAGCTGCGCCTTCCCACGCGTTCCCCTTCTTCGCATCGTCACTGCCGGTCGACGTCGAATTCGATGCACCGAGGAGGACGTCCGTGACGCACGCCAGTGACACCGGCCTGTACGACAGCACGCTGGACAAGAGCAGTTGTGGTGTCGGTTTCATCACCCGCAAGGACGGCGTGCAGACCCACGACGTGCTCACCCGCGGTCACGAGGCCCTGTGCGTCGTGCCGCACCGCGGTGGCATGTCCGCCGAGGGTGTCGGCGACGGAGCCGGCATCAACGTGGACCTGTCGGTCGCCTTCTTCTCCGAGATCACCGGAAAACCATTGCAGGAAGGGCACTTCGGTGTCGGAAACTTCTTCCTCCCCACCGATCCCGCGGCGCATGCCGATGCCGAGGAACTCGTCTCGTCAGCACTCGCCGGAGCCGGGGTCACCGTGCTCACGATGCGCGACGTCCCCGTCGACGACAGCGTGTTGCGTTCTGCCGCAACGAAATACCAGCTGCCGATCCGTCAGTGGATCTTCACGCGGCCCGATGCGTGCGACTCCGTCGACGAGTTCGACCGACTGCTGCACGGCGTGCTCCTCGAGGTCGAGGCCCGCGCCTACACCGAGCCGGAACTGGGCGGGCTGTACCCGCTCTCGCTCAGTGCGCGCACGCAGGTTCTCAAGAACCGCTTGAACTCTCACGAGGTCATCCCGTACTTCCGCGATCTCACCGATCCGCGGCACGCGGTGCACACCCTGTTCTTCCACACCCGGTTCTCGACGAACACCGATCCGCATCCGACGATGGCGCAGCCGTTCCGCCTCATAGCGCACAACGGTGAGCTGAACACCGATCGCAAGAACCGGCTGTTCGAGGGCGCCCTCGCCCGCGCGATGGGCCGTGACATCATTCGCCCGCCGGGACAGTCCGACAGCTGCCGCTTCGACCAGACCCTGGCCTCGCGTATCGCCCACAACGAACTCGACCTCGTCACCGCCGTCGTGCAGATGATGCCGCCTGCCTGGGAGAACGACACCGAGCTGTCGCCACAGGTCCGCGCGATGCTCGAGTTCTTCTCCCTGTACGAGGAGAAGAACGACGGCCCCGCGGCGCTGGTCTTCGGCAACGGCACCGTCGTCGGCGCGCGCCTCGACCGCCTCGGCCTGCGTCCGCTGCGCACCGTGGAGACCGAAGAGTACCTCGCCGTCACCTCCGAGGCCGGCCAGTTCGACTTCGCGCCCGAGACCGTGCTGCGTCGCGGCCGCATCGAGGCCGGTGGCATGCTGTACTTCGATCACCGCACGCGCCGCTCCTACGGAGCGGATGAGGCGCTCGAACTTCTTGCTGCCCGGCAGAATTACGCGTCGCTCGTCGACGAGGCCCGCCGCAATCTCGATGCCCTGCCCGAGGTTCCCGCCGAGAAGGCCGGTTCCCCGCTGCGCTACAACGGCGATCTCGAGCGTTACCAGCGCTACGTGTCCTACAGCATCAACCAGGAATCCTTCCGGTTCATGCTCGACCCGATGCTCGCGTCGGGTCAGGAGCGCATCTCCGCGATGGGTTACGGCAACGCCATCAACGCGCTGTCGGATCAGGAAGGCGGTGTGGCCAAGTACTTCTCGCAGCGCTTCGCCCAGGTCACCAACCCGTCGCTGGACTCGATCCGCGAAGCGGACGGCATGACCCTGCGCGTCGCGCTCGGTGCTCGCCCCGGTAGCGGTGCTCCCGTCTCGTCCGCGACCCAGATCGTGGTGCCCACCCCGATCCTCACGCACCTCGACATGCTGCGTATCCGCGAGCAGTCCGACACCCCGGTGCGGCGTTTCGAGATGCTGTACTCCCCCGTCTTCGACGACGCCAAGGCGAACGCGGCCGCGCTCGCCGCCGCGATCGACGGTACGGCCGAGGCCATTGCCGATTTCGCCCGCGAATCCGGTGGCATCGCCGTGCTCACCGACCGCCACGTCTCCACCGACCGCGCCGGACTGCCGATGGTGCTCACCGTCGCCGCGGTCAACCAGCGCCTGATCGACGAGGGATTGCGTCTGCGCGTGTCCGTCATCGTCGAATCCGGACAGCTGTTCTCGTCGCATCACATCGCCGCGACCCTCGGTTTCGGTGCCGCTGCGGTGTATCCGCTCACGGTGCAGATGCGCGCCGAGGAGAAGTTCGGCGACGATGCCGACGCCGCGTTCCTGAAGTTCCGCAAGGCGGCCGAGAAGTCGCTCATGAAGACGATGGGACGCGTCGGCCTGTGCACCGTCGAGTCGTACATCGGCGGTGAGTTCTTCGAGCCGAGCTATCTCGACACGAGTGACGAGGTGCTCGCGCGCTGGTTCCCGAACGTGAAGTCCCCGGTCGGCGGTGTCGGTTTCACCACCCTCGCGCAGGCCGTCGCCGACTGGCACCGTCGCGCTCTCACCGTGGAGACGGAGAAGGACGTCCCGCTGCTGGGTCTGTTCAAGGAGCGCGCCGAGGGCGCCGGTCACTCGTTCGGCACGACCGCCGTGCGCGGCTTCGTGGACATGACCGAGGAGCCCTTCGCGCTGCCCGTGGAGAAGGAGGCCGAGCCGGATCTGACCGACGCGCTGCGTCTGCTGCCGCTGCACCGGCTCTCCGACGCGCACGGTCTCGACGACGCGTCGTACCGCTACGGCGGCTTCCGCGCCCTGACACCCGCCGAGATCGATGCCTTCGAGATCACCCCGGGTTACCGCGCGTTCGCCCGCACGATGGCCGACGAGCGCACACAGCGTCCCGCGGCGCTGCGCGACGTGCTCGCCCTGCCCGCCGACGTCACCTACGCCGTCACCGCCGAGGACTTCACCAAGGAGATGGGCCGCTTCGCGCGGTTCGGCAACAACTCGATGCTCGTGCGCGGGATCTCCGCGGCGCGGGTCGGTGAGAGCGAATTCGTCCTGCGTCTGACCGGTCCGCTCGCAGACGACCACCGTCGTCCCGATGCGCTCGCGGCCTCGCTCGTCGCGCGCTTCGGTGACGGCATCGTCTCGCACCGTTGCTACGGCGACACCCTGACCGTGCACGCGATCGGTGACGCCGCGCGCTATCTCGAGCAGGTCCGCCAGGCCCCGCTGAGCGTGCGGCTCGACCGGGTGCAGCCGGCGCACGAGATCACCCCGGCGCTCGCGTCGGGTGCGATGAGCCATGGCGCGCTCAACTCCAACGCCCACGAGGCCGTCGCCCACGGCACCAACATGGTCGGCGGCATGTCGAACTGCGGTGAGGGCGGCGAGCACATCTCCCGCTACGGCACCATCCGCGGGTCGCGCATCAAGCAGTTCGCGTCCGGCCGCTTCGGTGTGTGGGCCGGTTATCTCGCCGATCCGATGCTCGAGGAGATCGAGATCAAGATCGCGCAGGGCGCGAAGCCCGGTGAGGGCGGCCAGTTGCCCGCCAAGAAGGTCACGGTGGAGATCGCCGCGGCGCGCGGTGCGACCCCGGGCGTCGAGCTGGTCTCGCCGCCGCCGCACCACGACACCTACTCCATCGAGGACCTCGCCCAGCTCATCCACGACGCCAAGGCGGCGCGGGTGCGGGTGATCGTCAAGCTCGTCTCCTCGGAGGGTATCGGCACGATCGCCGTGGGTGTCGCGAAGGCCGGCGCCGACGTCATCAACGTCGCCGGCAACACCGGCGGCACGGGTGCCGCCTCGGTGACCTCGCTGAAGTACGCGGGCCGGTCCGCGGAGATCGGTGTGGCCGAGGTCCACCAGGCCCTCACGGCCAACGGTCTGCGCGACAAGGTCGTGCTGCGCTGCTCGGGTGCGCACCAGACGGCGTCGGACGTCATCGTCTCCGCGCTGCTCGGCGCCGACAGCTTCGAGTTCGGCACCACCGCGCTGATGATGCTCGGCTGCGTCATGGCGAAGAACTGCAACGTCAAGTGCCCGGCAGGTCTGACCACGAATCCCGAAGTGTTCAACGGCGATCCGCGGGCGATGGCCCAGTACCTGCTCAACGTCGCGCACGAGACCCGAGAGCTGCTCGCCCGCCTGGGTCTGCGGTCGCTGCGCGACGCGCGTGGCCGCGCCGACCTGCTGCACCTGCTCGACCACCCGTCGAGCGTGGGCCGGCTGGACCTGCGGGCGATGCTCGCGGTGCTGCCCGAGGTGCACATCGACAATCCGGTCTACATGGAGAAGGACTACTCGCTCGACGAGGCGTGGGTGGCCCGGCTGCGCGAGGCCCTCGTCGATGCGAAGGAGCTCACCGTCTCGCTCGGCGACGGCGTGCAGCTGACGAACAACAACAAGAGCGTCGGCGCGCAGCTGGCGATCGACATCGAGCGCATGCTCAACCACGAGGATCTCGGCGCCCTGCCGGCCGTGCTCGACGACGAGCGCGGACGCCGGTGGCTACGCGACGGCACCGTCACCATCACCACCTCCGGTTCGGCGGGCCTGTCCTTCGGGGCGTTCTGCAACGACGGCATGCACATCGAGCACACCGGTACCGCCAACGACGGCGTCGGCAAGGGCCAGTGCGGCGGGCAGATCGTGCTGCACTCCCCCGGCGGCGGCAGCGACCGACGCGGCGGCAACGTGCTCATCGGCAACTTCGCGCTCTTCGGTGCGACCGGTGGTCGCCTGTTCGTCGAGGGTGAGGCCGGCGACCGCTTCGCGGTGCGCAACTCCGGCGCCACCGCCGTCGTCGAGGGTGTCGGCGAGTTCGCCTGCGAGTACATGACCAACGGCGCGGTGCTCAACATCGGCGAGTTCGGCAAGGGCTTCGGCAACGGCATGTCGGGCGGGTTCGTCTACCAGTACGACCCCGAGGGCCTGCTCCCCCGCAAGGCCAGCGCCGACTCGATCGTCCTCGGGTCGATCACCGGCGACGACCCGCAGGCCGCGATCCACAACGCCGCCGTGCTGCAGCTGCTGCACCTGCACGTCGAGGCGACCGGCTCGGTGAAGGCCCGCTTCCTGATCGACAACTGGCAGGTCGAGCAGCACCGCTTCGCGTACGGCATGCCGCGCGCGCTGCTGCAGTACCAGGACCTCGACGAGATCCTCGCCGCAGCGTCGCGCAAGGACCTCGCCGCCGAGGTCGCCACGGCGCTGGTCGCGCACCAGGTGCGCAAGTTCAAGGAGAACTACCGCTCGGGTGTTCCCGTCGCCGGTGGTGTCACCCCGGACGCGACCGACACCGAGGCCATGTACGCGCTGCTCAACAACTACACGGTGCTCGCCGCCGCGCAGGAGATGGCGCTGCAGAAGGTCCCCGGCGCCACCGACGTGTCGGATCCGGCGGTGCAGAAGGCCGCTCGCAATCTGCTGCTCACCGAGGACTTCTTCCTCGTCGCGAAGCTCGAGCGCTACGCCCTCGCGGCGATCGCCGATCACACCGACGAGCAGCTCGCGGCGCTGGTCGCCGACAAGCGCCTGAACGACTACAAGCAGGCCCTGGCCCTGCGCAACGTCCGCTCGGTCGATGCGCCGGGTACCTACGGCTGGATCCTCTTGCAGAGCCGCAAGAATCTCGACGCCGCAGGTCGCCTGCCCGGTTACGAGGAACTGTTCGCACGCAACGCCGTCCCGAACGTCCTCACCTCCACGATGGGAGTCTCCGCGTGACCACCACCGGCCCGTTCATTCCCCTCGACGCTCCGTTCACCGCCGATCAGCGGTCGTGGCTCTCCGGCTTCGTCGCCGGGATGCAGACCCGCCTGTTCTCCGGGGGTCCCGCCGCCGATGCCGGGACCGTCGGCTCGGCGACTGCTCTGCACGTGCTCTACGGCTCGCAGACCGGCAATGCCGAAGCCGTCGCCGAGGACGCCGCGGCTGCAGCGCGCACCCAGGGCTTCGCGCCCGTCGTGTGCGCTCTCGACGACATGGACCTCGACCGGTTCGCCGGTCTGGGCCAGGTCCTGATCGTCACATCCACCTACGGCGAGGGCGAGATGCCCGACAACGCCGAGCTGTTCTGGGATGCGCTGTCGGCCGAGAGCGCGCCGCGCCTCGACGGCATGAACTTCGCGGTGCTCGCTCTCGGTGACACGGGGTACGACGGGTTCTGCCAGGCCGGCAAGCTCATCGATATGCGTCTCGAGCAGCTCGGTGCGCAGCGCATCGTGCCGCGGGTGGACTGCGACGTCGAGTTCGAGGAGCTCGCCGCGACGTGGATCGCGGAGACGCTGCCGCTCGTCGCGGCCGTCGAGGGCATCGTGGGCGATGGTGCTCCCGCTCCCGCGGCACCGGCGGCACCGGCCCGGGCGAAGTCGCAGTGGACCCGCAAGAATCCCTATCCGGCGGTGTTGACGTCGAACGTGCTCCTGTCCGGGGAGGACTCGGCCAAGGAGATTCGGCACTACGAGTTCGCGCTCGCCGATTCCGGTCTCGAATACGAAGCGGGCGACGCGCTGAACGTGGTGCCCGTCAACGACACCGAACTCGTGCACGCGATCCTCGGTCGGCTCGGTCTCGATGGCGCGACCGTCCCCGAGGGTCACGACGACACGCTCGAGCACCTCCTCACCTACAACTACGAGATCACCGCTCCGTCCGTCGATCTCCTCGAGGAGATCGAGAAACACACGGGTAACGAGGAACTCACCTATGTGCTGCGGCACGGCGACAAGGCCGCGCTCGACGAATGGTTGTGGGGCCGCGACATTCTCGACGTGCTCCTGCTCGATCCCGCGCCCGAGCTGTCGGCCGAGCAGTTCCTGGCGCTGCTGCGTCCGCTGCAGCACCGGGCGTACTCGATCTCGTCGAGCCCGAACGCGTGCGACGGTTCGGTGCACCTGACGGTCGCGGCGGTGCGCTACGGCACCGACGGCCGCGAGCGTCGCGGCGTGTGCTCGACCTTCCTCGCCGATCGTGTCGGTGAAGGCAAGGTCGGCATCTTCGTGTCGAAGAACAAGGCCTTCCGCGTGCCCGCCGACGACACCGCACCGATGATCATGGTCGGTCCGGGCACCGGCATCGCACCCTTCCGCGGCTTCCTGCAGGAACGTCGCGCACGGGGTGCGACGGGGAAGAACTGGCTGTTCTTCGGCGACCAGAAGCGCGGCTGCGACTACATCTACGAACAGGAGTTGGCCGAGTTCGCCGACTCGGGTGTGCTCACGCGCCTGGACCTGGCGTTCTCCCGCGATCAGGCCGAGAAGATCTACGTGCAGACCCGCATGAAGGAGCACGGCGCGGAACTGTTCGCGTGGCTCGAGGAGGGTGGACACTTCTACATCTGCGGCGACGCGTCGCGGATGGCGAAGGACGTCGACCGTGCGCTGCACGAGATCGTCGCCGAGCACGGCGGCATGAACGACGAGCAGGCCGCGGAGTACGTCACCACCCTCAAGCGCGAGAAGCGGTACGTGCGCGACGTGTACTGAGCAGGCCGGGGGTACGCACCGCCGCCGCGAGGCTCGCAACACCATCGGTCACCGGTGGCGTTGCGAGCCCCGAGCGCGTGTTGCGAACCTCCCCGGAGGCACCATCGGAATGCCTTAGACTGTGCTGCAGGTCACACGAGGGAGTAGCTCGATGCCCGATCGCTCCGCAGCACGCAGCCGGCAGGCACCGACCGCCGACAGTCCCGACCGGATCCGCAACGTTGCCCTGGTGGGGTGCAGCGGCTCCGGGAAAACCACCCTCACCGAATCCCTCGCCGTCGCAGCGGGCGCCGTCGGGCGCGCCGGGCGCGTGGCAGAGGGCACCACGGTGTCCGACTACGAGGGGATCGAGCAGCGCCACCGCAGGTCGGTGCAGCTGTCCGTCGTCCCCCTCGAATGGAACGACATCAAGATCAACCTGATCGACACGCCGGGACACCCCGACTTCGACGCCGAGGTCCGCGCAGCCCTGCACGCGGCCGACGCGGCGATCTTCGTCGTCTCCGCCACCGATCCCATCAGCGCAGCGACCCGCGCGCTCTGGCGCGAATGCGACGACGAGGCGATCCCCCGCGCGATCGTGGTGAACAAACTCGATGTCGCCCGGCACAGCTTCGACGACATGCTCACCGACAGTCACGTCGCCTTCGGATTGGGACCGGACACCCTGAGGGCCATGTTCTATCCCGTCTACGACGGCGACCGCCCGATCGGGTCGATGGGTCTGCTGACGGGCCGCAGCTACGGCGAACCCGGTCCGTGCCCGGTGTCCACCGAAGCGCGCGAGAGCCTCGTGGAGGCCATCTCCGGCCAGGACGACACGCTCATGGAGCGGTTCATCGCAGGCGAGCAACTCGACACGGCCTCCCTGCAGGAAGGACTCACCCGCGAGATCCTGGCGTGCACCCTGCACCCGGCCGTTCCCGCCGACGAGACGGGAATCGGTGCCGTCGAACTGCTCGAATTGATCACCACCGGATTCCCCGCACCGACGCAGCGCGGTCGTGGTGCACCGCCGTGCGATCCGGACGGTCCGCTCGCCGCGCAGGTCGTGCGCGTGGCCGGCGACTCCTATGTCGGGCGGATCAGCCTGGTGCGCGTGTACTCCGGCACGCTGCGACCCGACACGATCGTCGCGCTGGCCGACGGCGACCGCGACAGCCGCGAACGCATTCCCGCCCTGACGAGCCCGTTCGGCAAGCAACAGCGCCCGGTCGGTGAAGCCGTGGCGGGAGACATCGCCTCGGTCGGGAAGCTCGCGACGGCACAACCCGGTGACGTCCTGTACGACCCCGACCATCCGGTCCCGCTCGACCGGTGGCCCACCCCGACTCCCCTGCTGCCCGTCGCGATCGAGGCACACACCCGCACCGACGACGACAAGCTGTCCCAGGCCCTGTCGCGCCTCGCCTCCGAGGATCCCGCGCTGCGCGTCGAGCAGAATCCCGAGACCCATCAGCTCGTGCTGTGGTGCACGGGTGAAGCGCACGCCGAACTGGTCCTCGAACGGTTGCGCACCCGGCACGGTGTCCAGGTCGACACGGTCGAGCATCGGGTGCCGCTCGAGGAGACCTTCGCCGGCCCCGCGAAAGGCCACGGCAGGCTCGTCAAACAATCCGGCGGGCACGGTCAGTACGCGGTCGTCGACGTCGAGGTCGAACCACTGCCGGTGGGCAGCGGGGTGGTGTTCGCCGAGAAGGTGGTGGGCGGTGCGGTTCCGCGCCAGTTCATCCCGTCCGTGGAGAAGGGCGTGTACGCGCAGGCCGAGAAGGGCGTGACGACGGGATATCCGCTCGTCGACGTGCAGGTCACCCTGGTCGACGGCAAGGCCCACTCGGTGGATTCGTCCGACGCGGCCTTCCAGGCCGCCGCCGGGCTGGCCCTGCGGGATGCGGCCTCACACAGCACCGTTCGCGTACTCGAACCGGTCGCCGCCGTGCGGGTGATCGTGCCGGAGGAGCATCTCGGCGCGGTCCTCGGCGATCTGTCGGCCCGGCGCGGACGGGTGCTCGGCACCGAATCCCCCGAGCCGGGTGTCGCCCTGTTGCGCGCGGAGGTTCCCGAGCTCGAACTCGGCCGCTATCCGGTGGAACTGCGGGCCATCACGCAGGGCACCGCCGATTTCGCCCGCCAGTATCTGCGGCACGAACCGATGCCCGAGAATCTCGCGGCCCGATACGGCGAGTCGGACTGACCGCTGCACCGCACGAGCAGCGTGTCAGCATGAACGCCATGAGCGTTCTGCTGTGCTTTCACGCACACCCCGACGACGAGGTGTTCCTCACCGGTGGCGTGATGCGCCGAGCCGCCGACGCCGGGCATCGCGTCGTCCTCGTCGTCGCCACCGACGGTGCCCGCGGCGAATATCCCGACGGGCTGCTCGCGCCCGGCGAATCCCTCGCCGCCCGCCGCACGAAGGAACTCGAGGAATCGGCCCGGGCGCTGGGTGCGGCGCGGGTGGTGCCCTTCGGATACGGCGATTCGGGGATGGCCGGCACCGCCGGCAACCACGACCCGAATGCCTTCACCAACGCCGATCCGAGCAAGGTGGGAGCCAGGCTGGCCGCCGTGATCGAGCAGGAACGCGCCGATGTCGTCACGATCTACGACGCGCACGGCGGCTACGGTCATCCCGATCACGTCCAGGTCCACCGGGCCGGGATCCATGCCGAACGGATCACCGGACACGACGCCGTCTACGAGGCATCGAGCAACCGGGACCACCTGATGCGGCTGCTCTCGGCGCTGCCGGACACCCCCGACGACGTGCGCCCACCGGACCTCGAGACGTTCGGCCTACCGGAATCGGAACTGACCACCGCGGTGGACGTGTCGACGGCGCTGGCCGCCAAACGCGCTGCCATGATCGGCTATGAGTCGCAGATCGGAGACTTCGGGCCGATGCTGAACATGCCCGAGGAACACCTGCGGGCCGCCTTCGGTGTCGAATGGTTCCGGCGCCGCGGTGTTCCGCCCGGGCTGCAGGAGACCGAGCTCCCGCTCTGACCCGAACGATCACGAGGAGAGAAGTGGAACAACGCATCGAGGTCTCGCGCAACATCGCCGCACCACCATCCGCGGTGTGGCGGGTGCTCACCGCGCTGGACGAGGCGCCCACCACCCTGCGTGCGGTGAAGGCCGTGGAACGACTGGACGGCACCGGCTACGAGGTGGGCACACGGTGGCGGGAGACCCGCGTGATGTTCGGGCAGTCGGCGACCGAGGAGATGCAGGTCGCCGAGGCGGATCCGGAGCGGCGCACCGTCGTCGTCGCCGAATCCCGCGGCGCCCGCTACCGGACCGTCTTCGATCTGACCCCCTCGGCGGGCGGCACGGATCTGTCCGTGGAGTTCTCCGGCGAGAGCGGACCCCTCGGCGCCTTCGCTCAGCTTGCGATGACCGTGTTCGCGCCGCTCGCGAAACGCGCGACCCGCAAGGCCCTCGAACAGGACCTCGCCGACATCGCCGCCGCAGCCGAGCGGGCGGGATGAGCTAGGCGGCGGGAACGGTCTCATCGAGCTTGCCGGTGGTGATCGGTGTGAGCAGAACCGTTGCCCGTTTGACCGTTCCGGCGCTCGGGTACCGCTCCCCTGCACCCTACGAACGAAGGACGGACGTCGATGGACAACGCCCCCAAGCACGGTTCGGGCCGCCCAGAGGACAACGACGACCTCACCGGGCAGAAGATCAAGCATCTCGTCGACAAGCTCGAGCAGAAGGTCGAGAAGGAACGCGAGGAGGAGGGTGCGCCCGGCAACGTCGCGGACCGGGTGAGGACGGAGAAGGTCGAGCCCGACGATCAGGCTCCCGAATGAGTCGGCCTCAGGCGTAGATCCGCCCGTAGAGATCGCAGATCTCCTCGGCCGTCGGGATCCTCGGGTTGTTGTTCGGGGATCCCGACGCCAGCGCCTGCTCGGCCATGACCGGGAGCCTCTCGTCCCAGGTCTGCTTGTCGATGCCGTACGACTTCGGTGTCGGCACCTCCACGTCGCGGCACAGTTCCTTCAGCGCGACGACCAGGTCTGCGGCGGCGGTCGCATCCGAGGCGTCCGTCGAGGCCGCGCCGAGCGCGCGGGCGCAGTCGGCATAGCGGGACTCGGCGGCATCCACCGAGAACTCGGTGACCGCCGGGAACAGCATCGCGTTCGACAGTCCGTGCGCAACATGGAAGTGCGCCCCGATCGGACGGCTCATGCCGTGCACGAGCGCGACGCTGGAGTTGGAGAAGGCGATGCCCGCCTGCGTGGCGGCCAGCATCATCCGCTCGCGCGCCTCGGCGTCCTGCCCGTCCGCGTAGACGCGCCGCAGTACCTGTCCGATGGTGTCGATCGCGACGAGCGCGAGGCTGTCGGAGAACGGGTTCGCCTTCCTGCTGACATAGGCCTCGATGGCATGGGTGAGTGCATCCACGCCGGTGTCCGCCGTCAGGCGCGGGGGCATCGTCATGGTGAGCCGATAGTCGACGATCGCAGCGACCGGCAGGAAGGCCTGGCCCGTGCACAGCATCTTCTCGTCGGACTCGCTGTCGCTGATGATCGTGAACTGGGTTGCCTCCGAGCCGCTTCCCGCCGTGGTCGGCACGGCGATCACCGGTAGCGCCGGGCCGATGTTGTCGCGCGGCACCTTGTAGTCGCGCATGTGACCGCCCTTCCGGGCGAGCAGGCCGAGGGCCTTGGCCGTGTCCATCGGGCTTCCTCCACCGAACCCGATCACACAGTCGGCGTCGTGCTCGGCGACCGCTGCGGCACCCGCGTCGAGCGAGGCGGTGGTGGGGTCGGGAACGGTCTCGGCGAAGACTGCCGGCCGCAGTCCGGCGGCCTCGAGCTGCGCGACCATCCGATCCACCGCACCGGTGCCGACCAGGAATTTGTCGGTCACCACCAGGGGCCGGGCGAGTCCGAGTCCGGCGACTACCTCACCGATCTCCTCGACGGCGCGCCCGCCGACGCGCATGATGCGTGGAAGTGCGATGGAAGCCACGTGCGATCCCTCCTCGAGTATCCGTCGGACGGGTCGTGTCTACCGCATCACAACCGCGAGTGGAGACATCCGGCGGATCTCGGGGAGTCTCAGCTCTGGACGACCCGTAGTACATCCCCGCCTGCCCCGGAGCCCTTCCGCGCAGTGAGCAGCCCGAGGCGCTCGAGGTCGTCCGCGCGGTAACCGGGCCATCCGTGCAGCATGCGACGCCACCGTTCCGGCACCGCGGACGCACCCCACCGGGCGCCGAGCAGTCCGCCCGCGATGGCCGCGACCGTGTCGGTGTCGTTGCCTGCGCGCACGGCCAGTTCGAGCGCCTCCGGCAGGTGTCCGGGGCCGTCGGTGCGGGCGTGCGTGATCGCCCACCACGCCGCCTGCAGGGCGTGGACGACCCAGCCGTTGTTGTCGAACACGCGCGGACTCGGCGCGGTCTCCGCCTCGTCCAGCAGCGCCGTCCACCGCTGTGCGGCGGGCTGGGACAGGCAGGACAGGGCGACCCGCACCCCGTCGAAGGTGCCGTGGAGGACGGCGTGACGGATCGCGAACGACCACAGTCGGCATGCCTCGGATGCCTGCTCGTCCGCGTGGGTGAGGCTGCTGATCGCATGCGCCGTGGACAGGCACCGCTCGGCGTCGTCGAGGTAGGCGAGCCCGACGGGTGCGGTGCGCATGAGCGATCCGTTGCCACCGGTGCGTCCGGGGAGGCTGCGGGCGCGCGCCGTCATGGTGACGGCGGTGGGGCCCGCCTCGCGCAGGACGGCACGCGTCTGGTTGCCGATGTCCTTGGGGTTCGTGGCGTACCAGCGGAGGAACTGCGCCGTGACCGCGTCGAGTCCGGCGCTCTCACCGATGTCGACGCCGGTCGCCGAGACCTCGGCGATCGCGAGGGCCATGGAGGTGTCGTCGGTCCACTCACCGGGCGCGAACGGCCCGAGTCCGCCGCCGATCATGTCGATGGGCGTGGTGTCCGTCGGATACGTGAATTCGTATCCGGCCCCGAGTGCGTCGCCTGCTGCGGTGGCGAGCAGGACTCCGGCTGCCCGGTCGTTCTGTGCTGCGGTTGTTTCCATGAACCCCTCTATTCGATCAAGTTTGCGCTAAAGTTAGCGCATCAATGATTGAATGTCCATCATGGGCACACCGACCGACTCGACCGGCAGGTCGCTCACCGACTACCCGCGCCCCTCGGTGGCCGTGGACGTCGCCGTCCTCACCATCGACGAAGTACTGAAGGTTCTGGTCGTCGAACGTCCCGACGGCACCTTCGCCCTGCCGGGCACCTTCCTGCACCCCGGTGAGCGACTCGCCGAGGCCGCCGAACGCGCCCTGCGCGACAAGGCCGGACTCACGGGTGTCGACTTCCACCAGCTGGCCATGCTCGACGATCCCGAGCGCGACGACCGCGGGTGGGTGCTGTCGATGGCCCACGGCGCCGCGGTGCCGGTCGCCGAGATCCCCGCCGAGGCGTATCTCGTGCCGACCACCGAGACCTCCGACCTCGCCTTCGACCATGCCGAGATCGTCGACCTGGCCGTCGCCGACCTGCGACGCAGGTACTCCGCCGAGGTCGACCCCGGCAACTTCCTCGGCGAGCAGTTCACCGTGCTCGACCTGCGGCTGCTGTACGAGACCGTCTATGCCCGCAGCTATCCCAAGGACACCTTCCGCCGGCACCTGCTGCACGGCCTCGAACCCACCGGCGAATTGCACAGGGAGGGCACGGGCCGGCCCGCCGAGATCTACCGCCGGCGCGGCACTCCCCTGCCGTCGTCCACCGCCGCCTTCCTCCTGCAGTGAGAAATCAGGCCGTCGGCCTGCAATGAAGAATCAGGACGCCAGCGCGTGCGCGATCTCCGCGGCGACCGCGACGTTCCCGCGATAGACCGCGACATTCGTCTCGAGCGAGCGCCCCTCGGTGGCCCGGTGCATGTGTTCGAGCAGGAACGGGGTGATCGCCTTGCCGCGTGTCCCGGCCTCGGCTGCGGCGTGTTCGGCCTCGGCGAGCACGCGATCGTGCAGTTCCGGATCGATCTGAGCCTCGGCCGCCACCGGATTCCCGACGAGCACCGCCGCCCGCAGACCCAGCCCGTCCCGCGCCCGCGCCACCGCCGCGGCCTGCTCCGCCGACTCCACCTCGTCGACATCGCAGCCGCTGTCGCGCACATAGAAGCCGGGAAAACGCGTGGTCCGATAGCCGACCACGACCACCCCGAGCGTCTCGAGCCGTTCGAGTGTGGCAGGGATGTCGAGGACGGATTTGACGCCGCCGCTCACCACGAGGATCGGAAGTGTCGCCAGCGCAACGAGATCCGCGCTCTCGTCGAAGGTCGACGAAGCCCCCCGATGCACGCCGCCCAGGCCGCCGGTGGCGAATACGTCGATCCCGGCGCGATGCGCGAGCAGCGCCGTCGCCGACACCGTGGTCCCCCCGTGCAATCCCTTCGCCGCCGCGACCGGCAGGTCGCGGCTACCGAGCTTGACGACCGGGACGTCCTCGGCACCGAGCATGCGGATCTGCTGTTCCGACAAACCGACCGTCGGCGTGCCGTCGACAACCCCGATGGTCGCGGGCAGCACCCCGGAATCGCGCAGACATTTCTCGGCCTCGAGGGCGACCTCGACGTTGCGTGGCCGGGTGAGGCCGTGTGTGAAGATCGTCGATTCGAGCGCCACGACCGGCCGTCCGGCCGCGATCGCTTCGCGCACGTAGTCCGCGACGCGGATCGTTTCGCTCATACGACCGACGATAACGCGGCCTAACCGATCGACGCGGCCGTGCGACGTCCCATCTTCGCGAGGATCCGGGCCGTGCGGTCTGCGTCCTCGGGAACCGGCACCGCCGGAGCACAGACACCGTCCATGTAGAGCGCGTCGCCGAAACTGTCGGCGCCGGCCTCCATCCGGTCGAGTTCGGCGTCCGAGAAGGTCACATCGACCCCCGCGCTGCGTGCGATGTCCCAGCGATGCACGAGCATGTCCCAGAGGTAGAACTGTTCGAAGGTCGCACCCACCGTGGTCGGCCCGAAGTATCCGTCGTATGTCGTCGAGACGAACGAGTCGTCCGCGAGGATCTCGGCGATCCGTGCCGTGTGCGTCCTCCACGCCTCGACAGGACGGTCGGTCTCGGGCCGCTCCCCCATCTCGACGCCGCGTCCGGCGAAGAAGTCCCGCTGCGTGTCGATGACGTGGGCCAGGACGTCGCGCGCCGTCCACCCCTCACACGGCGACTGCGCATCCCAGTCGGTGCCGCGGAGCGACGAGATCACGTCGGTGAGCGGCTTGTCGGCCTCTGCGTGTCGCAGTGCTGTTGTATTCATGACTCGATACTGACGACCGGCGAGCGTGAGGTATTGATGAAACCCGACGGCGGCGACCCCCTCGGCGGTCACGACGACACCGACCGTGTCGGCGGTCGCGACGACATCGAACGTGCCCACCTGAAGGATCCGCACGACGCCTCGCACACCATCCACCGTTATCCCGCCGCTTCCGACCTCACGGATCTGATGCAGCGGTACTGGATTCCCGTGTGGTCGGTGCCGGCCGGGCGGGAGGCACCCCAGCGGGTGCTGCGCTATCCGGTCTGCCAACTGGTGGTTGCGCACGATTACGCGCGCTTCTACGGTGTCGAACACGGACTGTCCACGGTCACCCTCACCGGCGAGGGCTGGGCGGTCGGGTCCATGCTCAGCCCGGCGGCCGGGGCACTGATCACGGGCACCTCGCTCGCGGCGTTCACCGACCGGGCCGTCGACCTCACCGATGTCCTCGGCGATGCCGGCGCGCGTCTGATCACGCGGGTTCGGGAGGCGATGGCACACGGCCCGGACTCTCGCGAGTCGCACCGCGCCGCGACGGAGGCGTTCGACGACGTGCTGCGCGCCCATCTGCCGATCGATGAGGAGGGGCGACTGGTCAACCGGGTGGTGGCGTTCGTCGAGGAGAACTCCGACGTCCTGCGGGTCGAGCAGGTGCGCGCGGAGTTCGGTCTCGGCGAGCGCGCGCTGCAACGCCTCGTCCAGCGACGGATCGGGCTGACCCCGAAGTGGCTGATCCAGCGGCGGCGACTGCAGGAGGCCGCCGGTCGCCTGCGCGAGAAACCCGGTTCGTTGTCGGAGGTCGCCGCGGTCCTCGGTTACGCCGACCAGCCGCATTTCGTACGTGATTTCGCGAGGGTCATGGGCATGACGCCGGGCGCGTTCGCGGCTCGCTACGGCGGTGGATGATCGCCCTTGTCCGACAGGTCCGTCGGATTCGGGCGGGTGTACCACATAGTGGAAGGTCCTGAACCTGCGACGCTTCTCGATCAGGTGAATGTAACGAAGCGCACAGTGAAGACGACCTACCTGTCGAAGCACGAGAAGGAACGAAGGGGTTCACCGTGGGACACGACCGCCTACTTTTCATCGGACGTCCGGATGCGGACGAGGTCGCACACTGGAGCACTCTGCGCGAGCTCGCTCCTCAGCGAGGATGGAAGCCCACCCGGACGTTCGAGCCCGGCGAAGTCGCCTGGGCCGTCGCCGCCGGTAGCGCCTTCGAGCAGTCCGGACCGATCGCCGAGGTGATCCATTCGCTGCAGGAAGCTCATATTCCCTGCACCAGCGCACTCGACGCGATCCGCCACGCGTACTCGGCCTCGCGCCTGTCGGTCTAGTTCATAGGTGGGGGCCGCGTCTCGCCGTCGCGGTGCGACTACTCGGGCCCGTCGCGGTGCGACCACTCGGGCCCGTCGCGGTGCGGCCACCCGCTGTGCGTTCTATCCGAAGGGACTGACGTCGAGCCAGGACGCCAGGAACCCGGAGTCGCCGAAGACCTCCACGTCGGCTGCGCCCACAGCGCGCCGACGATAGAGCACCAACAGCAGTTCCGTCAGCGGGCCGCGTACCGCCACGGCACTCTTCTCGTGGGCATGCCGCCACGCGAAGTCCTCGCCGGACAGGTCCACGACCCATTCCGCCGACGTGTCCGTCGCGTGGAAATGCAGCGTCCGGTCGGGTCCGTGCAACGCGCGGTGCCGTTCGACATCGAGTCGTGGCCAGGTGACGACCGCCAGGTCGAGCCATTCGTCCACGCAGTCCACCGCAAGATCGTGGGCCGGCTCGAAGTCCGCTCCCAGTGCGAGTGCAGCGTCGGCGCGATGCACCACGGTCTCGTGGGCGAAGCGTCGGGCGAAGAACTCCGGGGTCTTCTTGCCACCCGGGATCGGTGTCCACACCCGCATGTTCGGACCGACCTCCCGCAACGCGGCCCCGAATTCGCGCGCTCCTTCCCGTAACCACGGAATCAGCTCGTCCGGATCCTCGTCGACGTAGTCCGCCAACTCCCGCATCGCGCGGTCGGTGCGCGGCATCGACCCTTCACCGCGGACCGCCTCGCTCGCCCAGCGGTGGCCGTAGCCGATGTGTCGGGCGAGCTGACCGAGGTTCCATCCCGGGCACGACGGCACCGGTGTGGTCATGTCCTGCCCGGCCAGTGAGTCCACCAGCAGTTCCGTCTGTTCGACGATCTCTCCGCAGTAACGCGCGTAGTCCAGCATGCCTACCCTTCGTGCTCGGCCCGATACCCGCCCCGATTCTGCACGGTCGGCCGTAGTCTGGGCGCCATGCCGGCCGACGAGAGCGCACTCGAAGCCCTGTTCCCTCCCACCGGTGTCGCTGTGCTCGCGACGATCAAGCGCGACGGGCGACCCCAGTTGTCGAACGTCACCTACCGGTACGAGCCCGCGACCCGCACGTTCTCCGTCTCCATCACCGACGACCGGGCAAAGACCCGGAACGTGCGCCGCGACCCGCGTGTGAGCCTGTTCGTCGACTCCGACGACAAGTGGTCCTACGCCGTCGCGGAGGGCGAGGCCGAGCTGACGCCGGTGGCCGCGGACCCCCACGACGACACCGTCGAGCAGCTCGTCGAGTTGTATCGAGCGGTGCAGGGCGAGCATCCGGACTGGGACGACTTCCGGGCCGCGATGGTCGCCGATCGCAGGTTGCTGCTGCGTGTACGGGTCTCCCGCTTCTACGGCGCCGCCCGCTGATCCGGGCTTTTGTTGTCCTCGAACGATTCTGGTGGTTTCGACGTCGCTGAGCTCGGTCGGGAACACCGAAGTTCGGGATCAGGATTGCTTGCGGAACAGAATCGCGGAAGTCGGACGGCGCGGCGTCGCCGCATCCGGACCCGGTCCCGCGCGTACACCGACCCGGATCATCACTTGCGGCACGCCCTCGATGCGGGCCGTTTCCCGCAGGAACGCACGTGAGGATTCGGATTCCGTCAGGTGCGTGACGGAGCAGGTGGCCAGTCCACGGGCGGTGCACGCGAGGAGCACGGCCGATAGGGCTTCACCGCTCCGCAGCCAGTCGAGCCGCGTGTCCGTCGTGGTCGACAGGAGAAGTATCGCGGCTCGGTCCTCCGTCTCTGCCGACTCGCCGGTCGCGTTGCCGGGAGGGAACTCCCGCTCCGTCGCTACCGTGCGCCGTCCCGGTGGGAGTGCGTCCGGAGGTATTCCGTCCGGGTGCATCCCGTGCCCGGCCCACCAGGAAAGTTCCGTCTGGTAGGCCGCATCGGAGCGACGCTCACCGCCGATGCGACGGGACAACTCTTCCAGTGCAGGTCGCTCGTGTTCGGCGATGGCACTCAGGCGGACACCCGCGGGCTCGACGAGCATCTGCAGAGCGCTCTCGGTCCGAGCCCACTCCTGCGGAGCCCCCATCGGTAACCGCTCGGTACGTCGGCGGCCGATCGCCTCTGCCATCCGGAGGTCGGTGTCGGTCACCGCGTCAAGTCGGCGGAAGCGCAGCGTCGCGAGACAACGACGATTCGTCGCGTCCGGCATCCGTTCGACCACCGTGGCCCAGTGCCGGGCGGTGAGCGCCACCCGCAGATGGTGCAGCACTGCTCCACAGGACAACACCATCTGACGACCGGACGGATCGGTGGCCGGAAGGATGCGATCACTGTCGCTGAACAGCGCAAGCTCGTCCGCGTCCAGAGTCCACCGCCACGGCTGGCTGTTGTGAAGCGACGGCGCGCGACTCGCGAGCGCAACTGCCGACTCGAGAGTCCGACGGTCCGGCATCGTCTCCACTGCTGCCTCCGGGTTCCGAAAACGTCACCTTCCAGTGTCACGTACAGCCGTCGGATTTCGACGAGATTCTCGCGGGACGACCGTAAGCTGAACGGGTGTACTCGTACAAGGTGATCGAGATCCGCGAGGGCATGCTCGGCGGGAAGATGTCCGGCGGCAAGCTCGAGAAGATCCTCAACGATCATGCCCGAGATGGGTGGCGCCTGAAGGCGATCACCTCCGCCGACATCAAGGGACGGATCGGTCCCGGTGGCGTCGAGGGAATGCTCGTGACGTTCGAACGCGAAGAATAGAAGTCATGTCGCAGCGGATGCCGGTGCCCACCGGTAGCGGCAGTAGCTCCTGTCGGCCGTTGCCGGCGACCTGAGCCGAAGGACGGACAGGTGTCGTCGCAGCCGGAGGTCCGCTCGGGTTCGACACTGGTACTCGCAGTGCTGGCGTCGGGCCAGTTCCTGATGACGCTCGACAGCTCGGTGATGAACGTGTCGATGGCGACCGTCGCGCAGGACGTCGGCACCACGATCACCGGCATCCAGACCGCGATCACCCTCTACACCCTGGTGATGGCATCCTTGATGATCACCGGCGGGAAGGTCGGCACGATCCTCGGTCGACGTCGCGCGTTCGGTGTCGGACTGGTCATCTACGGCATCGGCTCGTTCACCACCGGACTCGCCCCGAACCTCGCGGTCCTACTGGTGGGCTGGTCGTTGCTCGAAGGCATCGGCGCGGCCCTGATAATGCCGGCGATCGTCTCGCTCGTCGCGGCCAACTTCGATCCCGAGCGACGTGCCGCAGCGTACGGTCTGGTGGCGGCGGCCGGTGCGTCGGCAGTGGCCGTGGGGCCGTTGCTGGGCGGGGCCGTCACGACGTTCGCGTCGTGGCGCTACGTCTTCTTCGGTGAGGTCGTCCTGGTAGTGCTGATCCTGCTGGTGCTGCGCCGCATCGAGGACGTTCCCCCTCACCGCGTCCACCTCGACCTCGTGGGATCCGCACTGTCTGTGCTCGGTCTGGGATCCGTCGTCTACGGCGTCCTGCGCTCGAGCGAGTGGGGCTGGGTACGGGCCGAGCCGGGCGCACCCGCCGTACTGGGCCTGTCCCCGGTCATCTGGCTTCTCGTCGCGGGCTCGCTGGTGCTCTATGCATTCGTGCGATGGCAGAACGCTCTCATGAGCAAGGGCCGCGACCCGCTGGTCGATCCGGGGCTGTTCGCCAACCGACAGCTCGTCGGTGGTCTGACGATGTTCTTCGCACAGTTCGCGGTGCAGGCCGGAGTCTTCTTCTCCGTCCCTCTCTTCCTGTCGGTCGTACTCGAACTCAGCGCAGTCCAGACAGGTGTGCGGATCCTGCCGTTGTCGATCGCGCTGGTGCTGGCCGCAACGGTGATCCCGAAAGTGCGACCCCACGCCGATCCCCGACGCGTGGTGCGTATGGGTCTGGGTTCGATGATCCTGGGGATCCTGATCCTCGTTGCCGGTATGGACCCGGGTGCCGATGCGGCCGTGGTGTCGATACCGATGTTGTTGATGGGTCTCGGCCTGGGAGCGTTGGCGTCCCAGCTCGGCGCGATCACGGTCTCGTCGGTACCGGATTCCCAGAGCGCCGAAGTCGGCGGTGTGCAGAACACCGCAACGAATCTCGGGGCGTCGCTGGGCACCGCACTGATCGGATCGATCCTGATCGCCACCCTCACCACATCGGTCGTTGCCGGAATCGAGGACAACTCCGACATCCCGCCGTCGGTGCAGCAGCAGGCGACGACCGAGCTGGCCTCCGGTGTGCCGTTCCTGTCCACGACCCAGTTGCGGGCCGGGCTCGACGAGGCGGGTGTCGACCCGTCCACAACGGAAGCACTCGTCGCGGTCAACGCCGACGCTCGACTCGAAGGGCTACGCGCCGCGTTCGCTGTGACAGCGCTCCTCGCGATCACGGCGCTGTTCGGAACCGGACGGCTGCCGCGACGATCGGTCGGAACACCACCGCCCTAGAGAACTTCGGTGGTTCCACCCGCGCTGAGCGGGGGTGGAACCACCGAAATCGATCGTATGCAGGTCAGGACGCGAGCAGTCGACGGAACGAACTGCGGTGGAACACGATGGGTTCGACATCGGCGTCGGTGAGCAGTTCGTTGATGCGCAGTACGACGATCGCGTGGTCGCCCGCCGGAACCTCCTGCTGCACAGTCACGTCCATGCGCACGCTCGTGCCCGAGACGAACAGCGCGCCGCCTTCGCGGCTCTCGATGTCGATCCCGGCGAAGCGATCGCCGTTCTTCGCGGCGAGCACCCGCGCGGCACCGTCGTGCTCCTCGCTCAGCACGCTGATGCCGAGATGCGGGAGCGACGCCAGACGCGGCCATGTGGTCGAGGTGTTCTGTACGCAGAACGAGACGAGCGGCGGATCGAGCGACACCGGCACGAAAGTGCTCGCCGCCATCCCGATCCGCTCTCCGTCCATCTCCGCGCAGATCGCGACGACGCCCGAGGGGACGTGCGCGAATGCCTGGCGCAGAGACGGTCCGTCGAGAGTGGTCATGAGGCGGCCTCGTTTCGAAGTGCGGCGGACAGCACCGACGACCAGCGTTCGGCGTAGTCCGCAATACGGATCTCGGTTGTGTAGGTCGAATCGTGAAGATACAGGCCGGGGGCCGGGCATAGCGCCCCAGTTCTACCACCGAGTGTGATCACATCCACAACGTGATCGGGCTCTCGTCCGGTGAGGGCCGTGGCGAGGCGGGCTCCGGCGTCGAGGGTGCGGGACGCGAGCTTCGGGTTGCCCGCGACGACAACGATCGTCACTGGAGATCACCTTCCGGATCGGCCCTCGGGGTGGAGAGCGACATTCGCCGCCATCCTTCTCGCCGATCGAGCAGACCGGAACTGTTTCGATCCGTACGAGCGGAAACCTCGACGACCCCTCGGTAGGGTCGGGTGGATGAGTGTCGCGGATTCACAGTCAGCCCCCACGGACGGTCTCGCAGGATGGGCGCTCGAGTTGATGGATCGCCTCGGCGGTGTCGGCGCCGGCATCGCGATCGCTCTCGAGAACTTCTTTCCGCCGCTTCCCAGCGAGGTCATCCTGCCGCTCGCCGGGTTCGCCGCGAGCCTGGGCAGTTTCACCCTGTTCGGTGCGCTGTTCTGGACGACCCTCGGTTCCGTGGTCGGCGCTCTCGGTCTCTATTCGATCGGCCGTTGGGTGGGTGAGGACAGGATTCGCGCGGTCATGCGGAAGCTTCCACTCGTCGATGTCGAGGACCTCGACCGTTCGACCGCCTGGTTCCAGCGGCACGGACGCAAGGCCGTCTTCTTCGGCCGGATGGTGCCCGTCTTCCGGAGCCTCATCTCCATCCCCGCCGGTGTCACACGGATGCCGATCTGGCAGTTCCTCGCGTTCACCACCGCGGGCAGCCTCATCTGGAACTCGATCTTCGTGCTGGCCGGTTATCAGCTCGGCGAGAACTGGAGCGCCGTCGAACCGTACGCCTCGGCGCTGCAGTACGTCGTGATCGCCGTCGTCGTGGCGGTGATCGGCTACGGGATCGTCCGGCGCATCCGCTCGCGTTCGAAGGACACCGCTTCGCACAACCGCAACTGACGGGTCAACCCCACACGGTGATCGCCGTGCACGCGCCTGCCACGACCAGCACCGTCAGGACGTCCCCGAGCCGCAGTCGCAGCGGCCGGCGGGTCGCCGATCGAGGACCCCGGCGGGTCGCCGATCGTGGTCCCCGTACCGCCAGCGCGTCGCCGAGATCGCGGACCTGGCGCATGGATACCGACACCACCGCGCCGACGGAGTCGGCCACCTCCTGCCACCATCCCGCCGGAGTGCGGATGCCGGGCCGGCCGCGGACCTTGCGCGCGGCGAACAGCACCCGCATCTCGGCGCGAACGGTCGGCAGCATCCGCAGCGCCAGCGCGCACACCGTCACCCATTCGTCGACGGGTAGCCGTAACAGTCGCAGCGGGGCGAACAACACGGGCAGGGCGTCGACGAGGTCGGACAGTCGCGTCGTCCACCCGACCAGCGACGCAAGGACCAGCAAACCCACGCCGAGCAGCATCGTCCGGACGTAGGCGGTGAGCCCGCCACCCGCTGCGTTGAGGACCAGGCCGACGGCGAGGACCGCGAACACCCACCACGGAATCGTCGGGACCACCCCGCGCGGGATCCGTGCGACGAGCACACCCACGACCAGCACGCTGAGCAGGATGCCGAGTCCGGTCCAGCTCGGAGCGAAGCTCGCCGCCACCGACAGCGCCGCTGCCGACAGGACCTTCGTGCCGGCCCACACCCGGTGCAGGGGTGTCTCCCGAGGCACGGGCCGCAGCAGGATGATCGGGCGCCGCTGGCGTGTGCGCGTGCGTGTGCGTGTGCGACTCATGCGATCACCGCTCCCGTCTGCTCCACGATGCGTCCGTCCTCGAGTACCACGGTGCGTGAACACACCTCTTCCATTCCGTGCAGGTCGTGGGAGATGACGACGACGGTGACGTGCTCGACCGCGCGTAGATGGGCGAGGATCGACACGACCTCGCGGCGGCCCTGCAGGTCCAGTCCGGCCAGCGGTTCGTCGAGCACGAGCACCCGCGGGGTGCGGGCGAGTTGGGCGGCGATCGCGACCCGCCGCATCTCGCCTCCGCTGAGCCGGTCGATCGGCCGGTCGATCAGTTCGGGACGCAGACCCACCCGGTGCAGGACGGCGGCGACGTAGCCGCGGTCGGTGTGCGGAAGCCCGGCCACCTCGGAGATCTCCTGGGCCACGGTCGGTCGTTGCAATTGCAGCCGTGCCTGCTGGAAGACCATGCCCACTTCTCCGTGCAGATCGGCCGTCGGGGTGTCGTGCAGCACGGCCGTTCCGCGCGTGGGGCGCATCAGTCCGGCGACGATCCACGCGAGCGTGGACTTGCCCGAACCGTTCTCCCCGACCACCAGTACCCCTTCACCGCGGCAGATCGTCAGCGACACGTCGCGCAGCGCGGTGTGCGCCCACGGTGTGCCGGCCGCGTAGATGTGCGTGACGTCGCGCAGTTCGAGGATCGGCTGCGGGAAGGACGGGACGGTAGCAGGCACCGGCGCCGGGGGTGGCGGCGCCGCGACCCGCGGGACGATCCGGCCGTCGTCGATGTGCACGATCCGGTCGGCGGCGCGAGCCTCGTCGTCGAGGTGGGTGACGAGCACGACCGCGGTGCCCTCCCGCGCGACGTCGGCGAGCAGGCGGATCAGGTCCGCGCGGCTGTCGGCGTCGACCATCGCGGTGATCTCGTCGGCGATGAGCAGTGCGGGTCGCCGGGCGAGTGCGCCCGCCAGTGCCAGTCGCTGCAGTTGCCCGCCGGACAGATCCTCCGTGGCGCGATCCTCCATTCCGACCAGGCCGACGCGGGCGAGCAGATCGTCGACGTCGACGTCGTCGATCCCCCACCGCAGATCCTCGGCGACCGTGCGACCGAGCACCTGACTCTCGGGATGCTGCAGGATCATCGCGGTGCCACCGGGTCGTCCCGGACCGACGGACCCGGGCCGGTCGATCAGGCCGACGGTCGGCTCGAGTCCCGCGAGCAGCCGCACGAGCGTCGACTTGCCCGAGCCGTTGCCGCCGACGATCGCGACGAACTCTCCCGGCCCGATCGTGAGGTCGATGTCCGAGAGGGCGTCGCGGTCGGTTCCCGGATACCGGTAACCGACGAGCCGCAGTGCGACGGGAAGCGGAGCCGGGTCGGCGGTCGGGTCCTGCTCGGGCCAGTCGACCGACCGGGTCGCCCACGTGCTGCGCAGGGCGACCACGCGGAAGATCCCGAAGCACAGCAGTGCGGTGCCCACGGTCCCGACCAGCACCGCACCGCCGATCCACACCCACCACAGCCGCACCATGATCTCGAGGGTCCGTTCCCAGGTGTCGACGAACTGCTGCCCCGCACCGGCCACCTCGAACGCCCGGAGCGTGCCGCGCATGGATGCTTCGAGCGCCTCGAGCAGCAGCACCCGGGTCCGGTCGAACAACAGCAGCAGACCGCAGGCGGCGGCCGCGAGCAGCAGCCCGGCCGGGACGGATCCGGCCAGCACCACGAACACCGCCGCGTGACCCCACCGCCTGTGCGCGAACCCGACGAGCGTTCCGATCCCGGAGAGGACGACGACCGCGGCGACGGCGAACGGCCCACCGGCCACGAGCGCAACGACCCCGGCGGCGACCGTCGCAGCGACGATCGCGCGCAGGCGGCCGGTGGCGGCGAGGAAGGCGACGGGGAGCGCGACGAGCACCTGGGCGACTCCGACGGGTATCAGTCCCGCGACGACCGACAGCACAGCCGTCAACGTCCCGAAGACCGCCGCTGCGGCGGCCTCCGGTGGTCGTAGAGGTCCCCGTGTCCTGGTCACCGATCGCACCGGGTCCAGTCTGCCAGTCGCTAGTGCGACCGCACGTTCCCGCGTCGGGGATCTTGCGCACGGCGACCCGCAGTGGCATCCCCGATCCCACCCCGTGCTCGCGCGCCTCGTAGGAGGCGGTGGAGACCACTCCGCGCGCGGTGGGATCGCCGCGACCGCCGACCACCACCGGCCGGCCCGCCAATTCCGGATTGCGCAGAACCTCGACCGCGGCGATGAACTGGTCGAGGTCGACGTGAAGGACCCGCTGGTCGATGCCGGGCGTGCCCATGCCGACAACCGTAGGACGCGCGGCACTGGTGCGGGCCCGGATTCCGGGTGAGCGGTGCGGATCGACCGAACAGTCCTTGCCTCGAGCATTCGCTACCGCTCTTGCCGTCCGCTATGGCAATTCGCTGGTTGTCAGGATGTTCGTGAGACACCTGGCAATCAGCGCGGGGATCGGAGCACACCAATGATCGACATCCCTGTTGGGCGGACCCGCACCGGCAAACGCGCGTTCTCCATCGCCTACAAGATCGAGTTCCTACGGCAGTGGGACCAATGCATCGAAGTCGGTGCCAAGACCCGCCTACTGCGCGAGACCAACCTCGACTACGCCACCATCGCACGTTGGATCCACGCCCGGGATTCGGGAGACTTGGAAGCGTCGATGGTGACCGCAGCAGACAAGTCGAGGGACCGAGTGGACAGTCGAGACCGTGCGGAGCTGGCCAAACTCCGCAAAGAGAACGAACGCCTCCGCGAGAAGGTCGCCCAGGGCGACGCCGCCGTGGAAATCCTGGGAAAAGCATTCGAGCTCTTGCAAGGGATCACCAAGAGCTCGACCGACGAGGACCCGCAGATCCCGCCGTCGTTGATGAGTGCCCGCGAGTACGCGCAATGGCTCGAACGCCGAGGACTGTCCTGACCGACACCGTCACCGCGTTGGCCGCAGCCGGCGTGCCGATCGTGCGTGGCTGCGCATTGCTGGGGATCCCCCGGGCCCGCTACTACCGGGAGGTGCGCGGGTATCGGCACTATCGGCCGGTGTCCGATCCGATCCGGCAGCGGGACCGGCACCAGCCGGCCGCGTTGTCACCGGCCGAGAAGGACACCATCGTCGAGGTGATCCTCGCCGAGGGGAACACCCATCTGTCTGTGTGCCAACTGTATTGGCGGTCCTTCGATGAAGGGCTGGTGGAGTGTTCCCAGTCGAGTTTCTATCGAGTGGCGCACTCGCAGAACCTGGTCGGGGACCGACGCCGCAGCCGCAGCGGCGGCCCGGGATCGGGGATCAGCCGCCGCAAACCGGTCGTTCCGGCTCCGGCGGTGGGCACATTGTGGTCGTGGGACATCACTGTGCTCAAGGGGCCACGCACCCAGGACCGGTATCTGCTGTATCTGGTGATCGATGTGTATTCGCGGTTCCCGGTGGCCTGGCGCATCGAGTACGCCGAGACCGCCGCTGCGGCGGTGGAAATGTTCACCGAAGCGTTCACCGCGTTCGGGGCACCGACGGTGCTGCACGCCGACAACGGGGCCTCGATGCGCTCGACCGCACTGCTCGATGCGCTCGACGAGCAGCAGGTCCTGCCCTCGTACTCACGGCCGCGGGTCAGTGACGACAATCCGTTTTCCGAGTCGTTGTTCAAAACCATCAAGTACGACCTGTCGTGTCCGCACCGGTTCGACAGCATCGACCATGCCCGGCGGTGGACCGAGGAATTCATGACCCGATACGCCCTCGAACACCGCCACAGTGGGTTGGGTCGACACACCCCCGCGTCGGTGTTCCTCGGCACCGCCGTCGAGGAACACCGACGCCGGCAGGACCGACTCGACCGGATCCATGCCCGGCACCCGCAGCGGTTCCAGCGCCGGCCGCTGGCACCACCACTACCTCGACCGACCGGAATCAACATCACCCATCTGTCTCAGACAGGTTGACAACTTCCGAATTGCCGTAGCGGATGACCATTCCTGTAGCGGATGGACGATCACATGATGTGGTGCCGACCCACCGGCAGCACCAGCGGCTTGCCGGAGACCGGATCGGAGATGACGCGGCTGTCCAGACCGAAGACCGCCTTCACCGTCTCACCGGTGAGCACGTCGGAGGGATCCCCCGACGCGTAGATGCTGCCGTCGGCCATCGCGACGAGGTGGTCGGCGTACCGCGCGGCGAGGTTGAGGTCGTGCAGGACCATGACGATCGTCGTACCGCGATCGCGGTTGAGGTCGGTGAGCAGGTCGAGGACCTCCACCTGGTGGCTGACGTCGAGGAAGGTGGTGGGTTCGTCGAGCAGCAGCACGTCGGTCTGCTGCGCCAGCACCATCGCGATCCACACGCGCTGCCGCTGACCGCCCGACAGTTCGTCCACGGAACGCTCGGCGAGTTCGGTGGTGTGGGTGGCGGCGAGTGCATCGGCCACGGCCGCGTCGTCCTCGCGGCTCCAGCGCGAGAGCACCCGTTGATGAGGATGCCGACCGCGGCCCACGAGGTCGGCGACGACGATGCCCTCGGGTGCGATCGGCGACTGCGGCAACAGACCGAGGGTGCGGGCGAGTTTCTTGGCGGGCAAGCGGTGGACGTCCTTGCCGTCGAGCAGGACGTGGCCGCCGCGCGGCGACAACAGTCGCGACATCGACCGCAGCAGCGTCGATTTCCCGCACGCGTTGGCGCCGACGATGCACGTGATCCGACCAGGCGGCACCTTCAGATCGAGATTTTCGACGACGGTGCGGTTGCCGTAGCCGAGTTCGAGATTCTCGGCGATCAGGGTGTGCGTTGCGGTCACAGCGAGCCTCCCGCGCGGTTGGAGCGAATGATGAGGTAGACGAGATAGGGCGCGCCGAGCGCACCCGTCACCACCCCCACCGGGTAGCGCGTGCCGAAGGCGTATTGGCCGACGAAATCCGCGACCAGCACGAGCAGCGCCCCGACGAGTGCCGCCGGGACGAACAGCGACGTGCCCCGCCCCACGATCCGCGCGGCGATCGGGCCGGACAGGAAGGCGACGAATGCGATGGGTCCGGCCGCGGCGGTCGCGAACGCGATGAGTCCGACCGCGGAGACGATCGCGAACACGCGTGTGCGTTCGACCCGCACGCCGAGTGCCTGCGCGGCATCGTCGCCGAGCTGGACCATCGACAGGTTGCGTGTCTGCACGAGCAGCACGGGCCCTAGCACCAGGAGGGCGGCGACGACGGGCACCGTCGCACCCCACGTCGCACCGTTGAGGCTGCCGGTGAGCCAGCGCATCGTCTCCTGCAGATCCCAGGTCGCCGCGGTGCTCAGCAGGTAGGAGGTGACGCTGTCGAGCATGGCGGCGATACCGATGCCGATGAGGATCAGGCGTGTGCCCGCCACCCCGCCGCGATAGGACAGGCCGTAGATCAGGAGAGCCACGGCGAGACCGGCGACGATCGCGACGACCGACACCCCGGTGCCACCGAGTCCGAGCACGATGATGGCGAAGGCCGCCGCGGCGCTCGCGCCGGAGCTGATTCCGATGATGTCGGGGCTCGCGAGCGGGTTGCGGAGCATCGTCTGGAAGGTGATGCCGCCGAGCCCGAAGCAGACACCGGCGACCACCGCGAGGACCGCGCGGGGAAGTCTCAGGCGTCCGACGGTGAAGGTCGCGCCGGCCACGTCCTGTCCGAGGACGACGCGCAGCACGTCCGCGGGCGGATAGAACGTCCGGCCGAACATCAGACTCGCCGCGAAGGCCGCGACCACGAGGGTTGCGAGCACGGCGATGACGAGACGGCGTCGGCGTCCGCGCCGTATCCGGCTCGCGGCGAGGTCGTCGATGCCGGTGTCGATGGTCTCGAGTGTGGCGGTCACAGTTCGCGCAGTTTCTGCCGTCGGACGATGTACACGAAGAAGGGCGCTCCGATGAGCGCGGTGATGATGCCGACGTCGATTTCGGCGGGTCGCGCCACGATGCGGCCGACGACATCGGCGGCGGTGAGCAATCCCGCGCCGACGAGAGCGGAAAACGGCAGCAACCACCGGTTGTCGATGCCGATGAGCAACCGGCACAGGTGCGGCACGACGAGGCCGACGAACGCGATGGGGCCGGCGATGGCGGTCGCCGCCCCGCACAACAGCACCGCACCGAGCGAGGCGATGCCGCGGGCGAGAGCGACCCGTTCGCCGAGGCCGGCGGCCATGTCGTCGCCGAGCGCGAGCGAATTGAGGCTGCGCGCCGACAGCAGGCAGATGGCGAAGCCGAGGACGAAGAACGGCAACGCCTGGGAGATGGCGTCGAAGTTCGCTCCACCCACGCCGCCGATCTGCCACGACCGCACGCTGCCGGCGATGTCGCCGCGCGGCAGGATCACGGCGGTGACGAACGACGCGAGCGCCGCCGAGGTGGCGGCACCGGCGAGGGCGAGCTTGAGGGGTGTCGCTCCCCCACGCCCGAGCGACCCGATCGTGTAGACGAACACCGCAGCGGCGGCGGCACCGATGATCGCGACCCAGATCATCGACGTCTGCGTCCACAATCCGAACCATGCCATGCCGATCACGACGGCGAGCGAAGCACCCATGTTGACGCCGAGAATGCCCGGGTCCGCCAAGGGATTACGGGTCACCCCCTGCATCACGGCGCCGGCGAGACCGAGCGCCGCGCCGACCAGCATCGCGAGCACCGTGCGCGGGATGCGTTTGGCGATCGCGCCCTGACCGATGTTGTCGGTGGCGCCGCCGAGAGCCGCGACGATGTCGGCCCAGTCGACGTTGCGCGAACCGATCGTGATCGATGCGATCACCAGCAGGACGAGCACACCGAGCAGAACGAGAAGCCAGACGGAATTGCCGATGGTCGAGCGCCCCTTCTCGGAGGCGCTCGGCATCGACTCGTCGTGTAGTGCGGTCACTCCGCGTTCGTCTTGGCAGCTGCGTCGGAGAGCAGCTGGACGTAGTCGGACAGAACCCAGGAGATCGCCAGCGGCGTCGGGTTCGCTGCGGTGCCGAGCGGCCCGGAGCCGTCGAGGAAGACGATCGAGCCGTTGCGGACGGCGGGCATCTGCGACAGCAGCGGGTCGGCCTCGAGCGCGTCGACGAGTTCCTGGTCGCCGTAGGTGACGATGATCTGCACGTCGTCGAAGACGTCGACCTGCTCGGCGCTGACCTTCTTGGAGAAGGCGTCGTCGGTGGAGGCGTCCGCGACGCTCTTCGGGGTGGCCAGTCCGAGGTCCTCGAAGAAGGCGGCGCGGGTGTCGTTGGCGGTGTAGAAGCTGACCTGGCTCAGGTCGGCGGTGTCGACGTGGGTGAGGAACATCGTCGCCTTGCCCTCGAGTTCGGGGTGGGCGGCGGCCGCGTCGGCGATCTCCTGTTCGAGGCTCGCGACGAGCTCCTCGCCCTCCTCGGCCATGCCCAGGCCGGCGCTGTTGAGCTCGATCATGTCGCGCCACGAGGTGGCCCAGGGAGCCTCCGGGTACGCGACGACGGGAGCGATCTCGCTGAGGGTCTCGTAGTCCTCCTGCGTCAGACCGGAGTAGGCGGCGAGGATGACGTCGGGGTTCGTGTCGGACACGGCCTCGAAGTCGATGCCGTCGGTCTCGTCGAACAGCACGGGGGTCTCGGCGCCGAGTTCCTCGAGACGTTCCTCGACCCACGGCAGCATGCCGTTGCCGTCGTCGTCACCGAAGTTGGCGGCTGCCATACCCACGGGTACGACGCCGAGCGCGAGCGGCACCTCGTGGTTGGCCCAGTTGACCGTGGCGACGCGTTCGGGTTTCTCGTCGAGGGTGACGGTGCCGAGCGCGTGCTCGATGGTGATCGGGTACTCGCCCGAACCGGCGGAGCCGGAGTCGGCGGTGTCCGAGGAGTCGGAGGATCCACAGGCGGTGAGACCGAGGGCGACCGCGACGGATGCGGCGGCGATCGTCAGGAGGCGCTTCGAACGCATGGAGGCAGAACTCACTCTCGTACGGGGTGGGGGCTCGGCCTTACCACTGGCGGCAGTTAGGCGAGGTTTGCCTAAACCGTAATGTTCGCCCGAATCCGACGCAATCGCTCGATCGGGACATCCCCTGTAGCGATCGGGACATCAGCCCACCCGGAACATTCCCGGTGTCGTGCCGGTGACCCTGCGGAAGGCCGCGCCGAACGCGCTCGCCGATCGGTAGCCCACCTGTTCGGCGACGTCGTCGACATCCGTGCCGTGGCCGAGCAGCATCACCGCTCGCTGCGCACGGACCGCCGCGACCCAGCGTCCGAGACTCAGGCCGGTCTCCGCCCGGAAGGTGCGGGTGATGGTGCGGGTGCTCACCCCGAGTTCGGCCGCCCAATCCGAGAGCGTCCGCGGATCGCTCGGGTCCTCGGCGATCGCCTCGACGATCGGTCGCACGACCGTCGACGACGGCACCTGCACCATCAGTTCGTGCTCGGCGGGGGTGAGCACGTCGAGCACCATGCGCTCGGTCAACGACCGCGACTCGTCGCCGAGACGATCGTCCGCCAGCCGGTCGAGCAGCAGTCGCAGCAGGGGTGCCATCTCCACCGCGACCGGACCGTCGGACAGCGAGGGAGCGGAGTCGATCCCGAAATGCGCGGTGCGGTAACAGGTTCCGGCGGGCATGACACCCCAGTGCAGCAGGCCCGCCGGAATCCACAGTCCCATCGTCGAGGTGATGGTCCATGTGCGCGACCCGATGGTCGCGCTGGACGCACCCCGGTCGTTCCACAGCAACTCGTGCGTCGGGTGCGAATGCGGCTCGAAGCGGGTCTCGCGGGAGACGAGTTCGTCCATGCCTGCGATGACGAACCGCACGTCGATCTCGCCGGCCTCGTAGACCGGCAACGTCCTGCTCTCCGCCGCCTCGACACTCTTCACTCGGCCTCCTCCGCTGCACGACGACGACAATCCTCACACGTCGCGCTGCCGAGGCGCCGGTCAGGACAGGATCTCGACGTACCCTTCCGTGCCGTGCACGCGGATGCGCTGTCCGTCGCGGATGATGCGGGTGGCGTCCTCCACGCCCACCACGGCCGGCAGCCCGTACTCGCGCGCGATCACCGCGCCGTGCGTCATCACGCCCCCGACCTCCGTCACCAGCGCGCTGACGGTGACGAACGCCGGGGTCCAGCTGGGGTCGGTGAACGCGGTGACCAGGATGTCGCCGGGTTCGAGCTCGGCCCGGTCCAGGTCGGTGACCACGCGGGCGCGGCCCTCCACGACACCGGTGGACACCGCGATACCGGGTAGCGCCCCGTCGGGCAGGCCGTCACGGCTGTACGCGCCGGTAAGCGTCTCACCTGTCGACAGCAGCACCCGAGGCGGCGTGAGCGTGGCGAACGATGCGAACTCCCGCTTCCGCTCCGCAACGAGGTCACCGACCGGTTGTGGCGCGCGCACGACGTCCTCGAGTTCGTCGAACCGCAGGAAGAAGATGTCCTCCTCGTCGTCGATCACCCCGCCTCGGACGAGACGTTCCGCCTCCCGCAACAATGCCTGCTTGTAGACGAAGTAGCGGCCGATCATGCCGTACTTCGGATACTCCCGATATCCCGCGAACGCGCGGACCCGGTCGACGAGCCTCTCGATCTCCCGCTCCTTCTGCTCTCCGTCGGGCAGACCCCGCACACGTTCGAGGAGTTCGCGCTTCTTCGCCTCCGCCTGGCGGCGACCCTCGTCGAAACGCTGTGTCGCGGCACCGGGTTCGAAGTTGTCGAGATTGCTCACGATCATCGGCACCAGCATCGTGGGGCGCTCACCCCACCTGGGCCGGGTGATGTCGATTTCCCCGACACACCGTCTGCCGTACTTGCCGAGGAAGTCATCGAATGCCGCTCGCATCTGCGGTCCGCCCTCATGTGCGCCGAGTTCGTCGAGGAAGCGTGCGTCGTCGAAGCCCTCCTCGTCGACCTGCCGCAGGAACGCCACGACGCCCGGGTACGGACGTGCGGCATCGGCGACGTCGAGCAGCGCCAACCCCATCTCCGAGGTGACATTGTAGGGAACGGATCGGGAGACGACGTCCGCAACGTTCTTCTCCCCCAACCATTCCTGACCCAGCTCGTTGAGCCGCTCGGCCGCCTGCATTCCGGCAGCGAGCACCTCTCCGACCTCCTTACCGAACAACGAATCCTGCAGGTTGCAGATGTCTGCGCGGATGAAATCCAGTAGTGCCGAACCGGTTTCGTTCTCGATGAGACGCGCCGACTCGGCGATCGCGGCCTCGTTGCGCGCAACGAGTTCTGGTACGACGGCCGGGTCGATCTCGTCCGGGGCAGGTGGCAGACCGACCCGCGCGGCAGCAGGATCGTCCGGGTGCGTCGGGACGAATCCTCGATCGAGCACGGTTCGGAGCGCGTCGCCGAAGAGCGGGTCGGACCTGCCGATCATTTCCACGATGCCCGGTCCCTGGGTGGGTGAGGCCAGCATGGGCGTGACGTCGACGAACAGCCGTCCACCCGCGTGTCGCATGGGCGCACGGCTGGTCAACTGCCACACGGAGATTCCCAGCGGCTTCAGCGGATCGGTCATCATCTGCTGGTGACCGACGGAGAGGTAGACGTGGTTGTCTTGGTCGCCGGCCTCCGGGATGGGGAACAACGTGGTGATCGGTCGGCTCTGCACGATGTGGAAGGCGCCGTCGGCCAGGCACCATTCGATGTCCTGGGGACGCCCGAAGTGCGCTTCGATGCGCCTGCCCAGCTGCACGAGTTCGACGAGGTGCGTGTCGGTCAGCACGGGCGTCTCCTGACGCTGCGTCCGGTCCACGACCTCGCCGGCACGCACCGCGTACGCGTCGGCGTTCACCAGACCCGACACCAGGTCGTCACCGAGCCCGGCGACCGCATCCACTCGGGACACCGTGCGGTCCGAGGTGACGGGATCGGCGGTGAACAGCACACCCGCCGCCTGCGGGAACACCATCCGCTGCACGACCACCGCCATGTACACCTTCCGGTGGTCGAAGCCGTTGCTGATCCGGTACGCGACGGCGCGGTCGGTGAACAACGACGCCCAGCACCTGCTCACATGCCGGAGAACGTCTTCGACGCCCCGGATGTCCAGGTAGCTGTCCTGTTGCCCCGCGAACGACGCTGTCGGCAGATCCTCGGCGGTCGCGCTCGAGCGCACCGCGACGGGCACGCCCTCCCCGAGTTCGCGGACCCGCGCGGCGATCTCCTCCGCGATGTCGCCGGGGATCGTGCACTCCTCGATCTCGGTACGGATCTGCGAGCTCAGCGCTGCGATGTCGTCGGGTTCGGCCTTCGAGAGTCGCTCGAACAGGTCCTCGACGCGCGGTAGCTCGGAAAGCACCGTTCTGTAGGCGTCCGTCGTCACGCAGAACCCGTCGGGCACGTCGACGTCGTCGATGTGCCACAACTCCCCCAGACTCGCTCCCTTGCCACCGACGATCGGCACCGCTGTGCGGTCGATCTTCCGAAAATTCTGTACATAGGCCATTCCGGCTCCCCACCTGCGACTTCGATGTTGTGTGGGCGAGTATGAACCCCATTTTCGATCCTCATGAGGGCCGAGGATCCTGTATAACGTGAGAGGGGGAAAGACGAATCCGGTCTCTACAGCGGCGCGCCGAACTGCGAGCTCAGCCGCAGTGCCTGGTCCGCCACCCGTTCCGCCAGGTTCACCCGCTGGTCGAGACTGCCGGTGAGCAGCACCCAGGAGCGTCCCGTGGCAGTGAGAGCGTCGACGAACCACTCCGTCATCTGCGCGCGGATGTGTTCGCCGTCCCGGATGCCGTCCTGCACGAACGGAACACCCTCGTAGTCGGTGAGCAGGTACAACGCTCGCCGGTCGCGGACACCGCGCCACGCCCGCTCGCTGCTGCCGAGATAGCGTCGCTCCCAGACGGTGGTCGCGAACGCGTCGGTGTCGCAGACGAGTAGCGGGGACCCGTCCCGTGCCGCATCTTCTTCGAGTCGCGTCTGTTCGACGGCGATGCTCTCGAAATCGTCTCCCGTCCAGACGATGTCGCTCACGCCTCCGGTGCCGAGCTTGTCGCAGGTGACCTGCCGTCCGTATTCCGGCACCCAGTCGGTTCGTTCCCACACACCACCGCGATTTCGGAATCGACGCACCAACTCTCGGCTCACGGTGGTGGTACCCGTGGATTCGGCGCCGAGGACGACGATGCGGGTCGCGAGGCCGGCACGGGCGGGTGCGTCGAGATCGTCCCAGTGCCCGGCGAGATCGTTGCGGCAGGCCGTGCCGGAGGAGGGATGCGCGACACGCAGCGGGTCGACGCACACGTGTGTGGCCGAGAAGCGTCGAGCGAGCTCGTCGCCGTACTTCTCGCTGGAGACCACCGCATCGACCGGAACATCGGTGACGGTGCGCGCGGCTGCTTTCATGCAGGCGACCTGCGCGATCCATACGGTGTCCGATTCCAGGTCCATCGGTGCGTCGCACGGAATCCCCGTCACGGTGACCGTCGTGTCGACGGCGTGTGATTCGCGCATCCACGACACGCGGTCACCCAACGGAATCGTCTCTGCTGCAGAGGACATGACGACGACGGTGACGCGTTCGGCGATTTCCGCAGCGCGCCGGACGAGGTGATGGTGACCGACGTGAGGTGGATAGAACTTCCCGATGACGAGTGCGTGCCGATACATCACTGCACCTCCACCAGTTGCCGCTCGACCGCCATGGAGCGTCGCCAGGCAACCAGGCCCCGAATGCACAGGAGCAGGAAACCTGCGTAGAGCAACGCCGTGAGCGTCAGTCCCTTGTGCAGGTAGAGCGGGATGTAGATCAGGTCGGCGACGATCCAGAGCAGCCACGACTCCCACCGCTTCTTCGCCTGCCCCCACGTCGCGAGCAACGACAGCACGGTGGTGGTCGCGTCCCAGAACGCGACGGTCGAGTTCGTCGCGACCTCCAGCAACGCTGTCAGCCCGATCACCGCAGCGACACCGACGACCGCGAGCACGCTCCACTCGGTCGTGTTCGTGCCCGTCACCGGCAGGGCATCCCCGTCCCTGCCCCGCGCCCAGTTGCTCCAACCCCACACGGCGAGCACGATGTACACGACCTGCAGTCCGGAATCGGCGTAGAGCCCGGCGGTCGCGAAGAGCAGGATCCACACGAGGTTGTTGGCGATCCCGGTCGGCCAGTTGAGGATCGACTGCCGTCCCACCAGATACACGCACCACGCGCCGCTGACGAAGCCGAACACTTCGGTCCAGGTGGTGGGCGTACCGAGTGCGGTGAATGCCGTCGAGTTCAGAAATGCGATCATCATCGCCGCCTTTCGCTTGTGGCAGCGATTAGATCATGTTTGCTCTAACTGATGCAACGGTGAAATCGACTTCGGTGTTCTCGACGGCGCTATACGACGTCGAGAACACCGAAGTTTCGGAGGATCAGCGGGGGTCGGGGCCCTCCACGAGCGGCAGGGATTCGTCGGCGGTCCACGCGTTGAGCGAACCGTCGTACACCGCAACGTCCGACCGACCTGCAGCTGCGAGCGCGTGCGCGAGTCCGGAGGCCGCGATGCCGCGATGCCGCCGCCACAGTAGGTCACCGGCTTGACGTCCGGATTCAGGGCACCCGCCTTGTCGAAGATCTCGCGCAGTTCCGCCGCCGGCTTCAAGCGTCCGGTCGACGGGTCGACGAGGTCGCCGAAGGGGATGTTGATGCTGCCGGGGATGTGGCCGCGTCGCGGGTAGGACGGGCTCTCACCGCGGTAGGTCGCGGGGTCCAGGGCGTTGATGATCAGCGTGTTCGGGTCGTCGAGCGACGCCGCGATCTCCTCCGTCGACCGCACGAGTTCGGGCCGGTGCTGCGAGGTGAACGTCGCACCGTGCGGGACCACCTGCTCGTCGGAGAGCGGATAGCCGGCAGCCTTCCAGGCGGGCAGTCCGCCGTCGAGCACTGCGGCGTCGTCGAAGCCTTCGAGCCGCAGCTGCCACCACAGTCGCGCGGCCCAGATGCCGTTCTTCTGGTCGTACAGCACCACGCGGCGGCCTTCACCGATGCCGACCGCACCGGCGGCGGTGGCGAACCGGTCCGACGACGCCGCGGTGAACGGTTGCGGTGCTTCGTGATCGGAGAAGTCCGTGAACAGGTCGGCGTAGACCGCGCCGGGAATGTGTTCCTCCAGATAGGTCGCCAACCCGGGTTCGATGTGCACGGACCCGTCCGGCGGCGTGCTGAGGTGCACGGTGGCGTCGACGATGACGAGGTCCTCGTCCCCCAACTGCTCGTACAGCCACTCCGCGGAGACGGTGTTCGACTTCGTGTCGCTCATCGAGGTCCTCCTCTGCTCTCGGTATCTCCTTCCAGTAGAGCAGCCATACGACTTGGGTGGGTTCGTCCCCGCTGAGCGGTGTCTAACCCACCGAGATCGAGCGGGTGTTCCAACTGTCCTCGACCACCCGCGGCTTGCAGGCCTGATAGGCGCCGGCCACCAGTACCGCGACGGCGACCGTCATGAAGGCGAACGAGGCCGCCCAGCCCGAGGTGAGGTCGTGGAAGACACCGAACAGCAGCGGGCCCAGGCACGCCACGGTGTAGCCGACACCCTGGGTGAATCCCGACAGGGCTGCGGATCCGGCGTGGCTGCGGGAGCGCAGATTGATGAGGGTCAGGGCCATCGGGAACGTGCTCGGCCCGAGTCCGAGCAGCACGATCCACAGGATCGGTGCACTCATCGGCGCGATCCACAGGCCTGCGAAGGCGACGAGGAAGCACGACGCGCACGCCACGACCACGGGGAACGGATTCGTCATCCGCGCGCACAGCGACGGAGCGCCGAATGCGGAGACCAGTCCGAGCAGGGCGAACAGCCCCACCATCGCGCCTCCGAAAGCGGGGCTGGCACCGGCGTCGGCGAGGATGTCCGGGATCCACGTGAACATCGAATAGGTGACGAGCGACGTCATGCCGAACATGCCGACCATCCCCCAACCCACCGGCGACCGCCAGACCCTGCTGTCGACGTTCCGGTCGACGGGAGCCACTTCCCCGGCATCGGCATTCCGATGACGCAGCAGCACCCACACCCACGGAACGGCCGCAGCGAATCCGACGAGCGCCCACACTCCGAGCGAGACGCGCCAGCCGAAGGCGTCGGCGAGAGGAACCGCGACGAAGGCGGGCACGATGGTGCTCAGCTGCACGCCGACGATGTACACCGAGCTGACGAGTGCCAGCGTGTCGGAGAAGTAGCGCTTGACCAGAGGAGGGATGACGACGTTGCCGATGCCCATCCCACCGAGCGCGAGCCCCGACAGGAGCAGCAGCGACCAGGTGTCGGTCATGAGCGCGCGGGTCGCCATGCCCACGCCGGCCATGAGCATGGCGATCAGCGCGGTGCGTTCGAGTCCCCATCGTCGGCCGAGCGCCGGGGTGGCGAGGCCGAAGGCCGCGAACATCGCGGTCGGGATCATGCCGAAGACACCGACGACCGTGGACGAGAAGCCGATCTCCTCACTGATCTGCGCGGCGAGCGGGCTGAACGAGGTGACCGCAACTCTCAGCACGAGGGCCGACATCGCGATCGCACAGAACACCAGCAGCCGGCCACGCAGAAGACTCACACCGGAAATCATAGGATGATGGGATGACTTCGGGAAAACCTGTTCAGCGAACGAACCTGATCGAGCAGGTCACCGAGCAGTTGCGCAGTGAGATCTGCAGCGGTCGCTGGAAGGTCGGTGAGAAGATCCCCACCGAACCGCACCTGTGCGAATTCACCGGCACCGGCCGCAACACCGTCCGCGAAGCCGTGCAGGCCCTCGTCCACACCGGCATGCTCGAACGTCGCCAGGGCTCGGGCACCTACGTCCTCGCGACCTCCGACGTCACCGGCACCCTCGGCAAGTATTTCGCCACGGCCCACGAACGCGATGTGCTCGAACTGCGGCAAGCCCTCGACGTCACCGCCGCCGTCCTGGCCGCGCGCCGGCGCACCCCCGACGACGTGGCCCGGCTCGAACAGTTGCTCGCCGAGCGCAACCGATTGTTCGCCGGATCCGACATCGACGCCGCGGTGGCCGCCGACGTCGCCCTGCACCGCGGCATCGTCGAGGCCAGCCACAACGCGGTGTACCTCGAGTTCTACGACTCGCTGCTTCCGTCGATCCGCCGCACCATCGACCGGCACGTCCGCGTCACGGGCCTGGGTTTCGAACCCGAACACACCACCTTGGTCGCCGCCGTCATCGCCGGCGACGAGGACGCCACCGTGGAGGCGGCGCAGGGGCTCTTCGCGGAACTCACCGACTGACGCCGCCGCTCATCGAACCCCGGCCGAACGCAGGCCGTCCGCGAGGGTGTACGCCTCCGGAGAGCTCAGGAGAAGTTCGTCGAACTCGACGCCCGGGCCGCCCAGCGCGACGCGCAGCACCGGATGGCCTCGCTTCATGACGACCAGGCGTTTGATGCCGCGCGGGTGCCGGAAGGTGCCCACCTTCAAGAAGCCGGAGATCACCATGCCCGATCTGATGCCGAGGATCTCGGACGTCCATCCCGGAAGGACCTCCACGCCGGTGATCGCCGAGATCGGCACCTCCATCGCGGTTCGGCGGACCATGAAGGCTTCCCACCGAGAGAAGGACAGGTGGAGGGTTGCGTTGTCGTATGTCGTTCGGGCCATGACGTCGGACCTTCCGTCGACGGTAAACTGACTACAGCACTGAGAACATTATCACGGTGATAACAATGATGGGTAGGTACCGATGGCGAAGACGTCCCCGATCGCGGAAGTCGTGCTGCACCCGGTTCGACTGCGGATCGTGCAGCAACTCGGAGGACGGCAGCTGACCACGAGCGAACTCCGGTCGGCACTCCCCGACGTCACCCAAGCCACGCTCTACCGGCACGTCGCAGCATTGATCGACGCCGAGATCGTCACCGTCGTCGACGAACGTCGCGTGCGCGGAACCGTCGAACGCACCCTCGCGCTCGGCGACCGCATGGCACACGTCGGCCACGACGACCTCGCCGCGATGAGCGACGCCGAACTGCGCAATGCCTTCATCACCTTCCTGGGTGCGCTCGGCGAGAGCTTCGACAAGTTCATCGGGGACGACGACCGGAGCCTGCGGGACTATCTGGGTTTCGGGACCACCCCGCTCTACGTCACGACCGACGATCTCGCGGAAATCCAGAGCAGGCTCGCCGACATCCTCGCCCCGTATCGCACGGATACCGGTGACGACCGGATGCGCATCACCCTGACGACCGCGGTGATACCGGTTCCTCCTGGCACCGCGTCCGAAGAGGGGTAGGGCTCGGCAGAGGAACAGACCTCAGCGGAACTCGTCGACGTGCGCGTCGGCCCACTGCGCGAAGATCGTCGTGGGCCGGCCGAAGTCGAACCGATGTCGGACGGTTACGCCTTCCCGTACCGTGTCTGCGGGAGGTAGACATGACAGTTGCCGGTACGTTGTTCCGTCTCGCAGGCCCCTTCAACTCCATGGTCATGGCAGCCGCCGGTCTACCCGTCATCGGTAACCGGATCCGCAGCTATGTCGCACCGATCAGGTACACGGGTCGAAAATCCGGCAGGACGATCACGTTGCCGATCAGTTACCGACGTTCGGGCGACTCCGTGATGATCGGCGTCGCGATGCCCGACGAGAAGTCCTGGTGGCGCAACTTTCTCGGCGCCGGTGCTCCCATGAGCATCCAACTCGACGACGAGGAACGCACCGGCCACGCCGTCGCGACACGCGACGAACGCGGTCGCGTCGAGGTTGTGCTGCAACTCGATCCCGCCTGATCCGGTCATCCGAGACGAGCGGGGCACTCAGCGGCACAACGCGGCATATCATTCCGGTGAACAACGCGCGTAACAGAATTCGGCGGCGGTAACCTGAGCGGTACACGACATCATCACGATGCCGTTGGACACCATCCGGAAAATTTCGCTGGGATCCCCTCGGAGGCCGACGTGCGTGGATTCGGTATCGATCTCGGAACAGCCAACACCGTAGTCGGAACGCCCGACGAGGGCATAGTGCTCAACGAACCGTCGCTGATGATGGTGCGGACGAAGGAACCGCGCCGAGCGCTCGCGATCGGCAAGGAGGCGAGTGACCTCGTCGACCGCACACCCGGTGGGATCACTCCCGTCCACCCGATACGCGACGGGGTGATCGTGGATCTCGACACGGCACGGACATTCGTCACGGCCGTGCTCGCCCAGCTCGCGCCCCGACGTCGCTACGGCATCCGGCCCGTGGGCGTCATCGCAGCTCCCGCCGGGGCCACGCCGCTCGAGCGTCGTGCGCTGCTCGAGGTGGGGCACGAGGCCGGTCTGCGGAAGGTCGGGTTGATTCCCGAGCCGGTCGCCGGTGCCATCGGGTGCGGGATCGACCCGCTCGAGCCCCGAACCCATCTCGTCGTCGACATCGGCGGCGGCACTGCGGAAGTCACCGCTCTCTGCTACGGCGGTGTCCTGTCGCACCGCAGTTGCCGCATCGCCGGGGACGACCTGACGAGCGCGATCCTCCGGTATCTCCGCGCCGAACACCAGATCATCGTCGGCGAACTCACTGCCGAGCGCGCCAAGGTGGGTGCGCCCGAGACCGCCGACGAACGGTCGCTCGTGGTGGAAGGTCGCGACGCCGCGACCGGCCGCGCGCGTCTGGTGACACTCGAGACCGAAGAGATCATGGATGCGGTCCGGCCCACCACGACGAGCATCGTGCAGACGCTGTCGAGCTGCCTGGACGACCTGCCGCCGCGCGCGATCAGCGACGTGATGGCCGAAGGCATCCTGGCGATCGGCGGCGGATCGATGCTGCGCGGCGTGCCGCAACTGCTCGAGGAGGCCTTCGGCCTGCCGGTGAAGACCGCCGAGCGTCCGCTCACCTGCGTCGCCGAGGGCGCGACCTCGTGCATCGAGCACGCCGACGTGATCGCCGCCTACGCCGCCTGACCTGTCAGGGATTCGGCGTCCGGAGCTGCGCGAGGTAACGCTCGAGCAGACCCTTGACGACCGGTCCCGAGGTGGCCGATCCGAAACCGCCACCGCGCACCAGCGCTGTCACCACGACCTCCGGCGACTCGGCGGGCACGACCGCGGAGAACCAGGCGTTGAGTCCCTTGCCCGGTGCCGAGGGATCCTCTGCCGTGCCGGTCTTGGCGGCGGCCGTGACCGGCAGGCTCGCGAGCTGACCAGCAGTGCCGGCCGAGGCCGACGCCCGCATGCCCGCGCGCACCGGTTCGAGTTTGTCGGCGAACGACAACGGCCGAGGTTGCTCGGTGGGAATCGGAACTGCGTCACCGGGTCCATAGGCGGCAGCGAGCTTCGGGGTCACCATCTGACCCGACGCGATACCCGCCGTCCACCGCGCGACCTGAATCGGCGTGGCCGTGACGGTGCCCTGGCCGATACCCATGAGCAGGGTCGAACCCGGATACCAGGCACCTCCGATGCTCTCGACGTTGTCCGGGGTACCGAGGAAGCCTGCGGACTCGGCCGGCAGATCGATCCCCGAGGGGGCACCCGCGCCGAGCTCGGAAGCGATCTGCGCGATGCGGTAGGGACCGAGAAGGTCGGCCAGTTGGTAGAAGTAGACGTTGTCGGACCACTGGATCGCCCCGAGCAGGTTGTTCGGGCCCATCGGCTGCCAATTGGCGAAGGTGTGACCGCCGTAGGTGTAGGCCGCGCCGCCCGCCAGGAAGGCATCCGGGGACAGCACGTCGAACGCCGCGTTCGTCGACGCTGTGACGATCTTGAACGTCGACCCCGGTGGCGCTGCCGTCTGCACCGCATGGTTGAGCATGCGGCCCGGACCCGATGCCGCGGTCTGCGCCGCGATCGCGGCGAGGTCGGCCGGGGGTCCGTAGACGTTGTTGTCGTAGCCGGGAACGCTGGCCAGCGCCAGCACCGCGCCGGTGCGGGCGTCCATCACGACCGCGGCGCCGAGGTCGCCTCCGCTGGTGCGCACCGTCTGGGCGAGCGCGTCGGTCGCGGCCCGCTGCATGCCGACATCGAGATGCAACCGCAGGTCGTGGCCGCGGATCGGATCCACCCGCTCCCCCGTGCCCACCGGACGTCCTGACGGATCGACGTACACGCACTGCTTGCCGTCGACGCCGCGCAGCAACGCGTCGTACTGCCGCTCGAGCCCGGCCTTGCCGACCCGTGATCCGAGCGCGAGGGTCGGCCAGAGTTCCATGTCCTGCTCGTCCGCGATCCCGACGTACCCGAGGAGCGGCGCCAGCATCTCCCCGTGCGGGTACTGTCTGCGGCCCGTCGGGTAGACGAGCACCCACGGCAGCCGAGCGTCCACGATCGCCCGGGCCTGTTCGGGCCCGACACGTCCGAGCACGACCTGGATCTCCCCGCTGGTACTGCTCCGCAGTTCCTCGTCGAGCTTCTCCAGTGGCATGCCGAGGAGCGCCGCGAGTTCGTAGCGCGCCGACGGGGCACCTTCGGCGAACATCCGGGCGACCACCGCGACGGTGTACTCGGCGACGTTGGTCGCGACGGGAACGCCGGTCCGGTCGAGGATCTGACCACGCTCGGCGGGCAAACGGATGCAGCGGAGCATCTGCGTGTCGCTCGTCGCGCGGAACTCGGTGCCGTGCGCGGTCTGCATCTGCCACGCGAAGACCGACATCGCGGCGAGCGAGGCCGTCAGCGTCAGCGCACCCACCGACACTCCGCGCGGCAGACGGCGCTTCTTTGGTTCGGCCACCCACAGCGGCCGGGTCACGCCGTCGCGGCGCACCGCGAGCACCAAGCCGATCGAGACGAACCCGATGATCGAGGCGGTGCCTCCGTAGCTGAAGATCGGGATCGGCATGCCGGTGTGCGGCAACAGCGACAGGCTCTGGGCCACCGACACCACGGTATGCAGCCCGAACACACCGCCGATACCCGCTGCGACGAGTGCCGCCTCCCGAGTGCGTGCGACGCGGGCGGCGACCACGGAACGCCACACGATGATCACGACGGCCGCCACGACGGCGATGCCGGCCACCAGGCCCCACCCGTACACCAGACTCGCGAAGGCCAGGTCGTGTTCCGACTCGGGGAGATATTGCGCCCGCAGATCGTAGTCCGGTTCGCGGCCGAGGCCCCACCACCCCGCACTGCCGATCGCGATGTCCGCCTGCCATGCGGCCCAACCCGATCCCTGTGGGTCGGCGTCGTTCGACAGGAAGACGTGGATCCGCTCGAGCTGATACGGACGCAGGAACAGCACGGCCATCGGCAGCGAGGCGAGCCCGAGCGCGAACAGCGGGAACAGCGACCGCAGCGGGACTCTCGCCAGGATCAGCATGAGCAGCACGGTCGCCACGAGCACCACGGCGGTCGAAAGGTCGGGTTGCAGCGCCACCAGGGCGATCGGCACCGCCGACACGATCAGGACGCCGACGAACCTGCCGAGCGTGTACCCGCCGGCCAGTATCGCGGCGGGAACCATGACCAGCGCGAGCTTGGCGATCTCGGAGGGCTGCAGGGTGAACACGCCGAGATCCAGCCAGCGTTGAGCGCCCTTGGTCGCGATACCCACCAGCGGCACCGCCGCGAGCAGGACCACCGAGGCGGCGAACAGCGCCCACCCGAAACGGCTCAGAGCGGCGATCCGCATGCGCGAGGTCGCCCACATCGCACCGAGCCCCACGGCGGCGAGCGCGGCGTGACGCACTGCGAGCGACGACATGCCCGTCGAGATCATGTTGAGCATGCCGAGAGCGACCAGGGCGACGGCCGCCGCGACAAGCCAGGGATCGGATGGGTGCCTATCCGCCGTCACGAGAGCCCCCGGGCACGCAGGCGGCATTCTCGGTGGGAACGTACACCGGCTCGGACGCGGCCTCTGCAGGAACGGTGGTGGCCGCGGCGACGGCGAGTGCCGACCCGGGTGGCAGGTCGACGCTTCCGATGCCGTAGGCCTCCGGGCTTCCCGCCGGCACCGGCAGGGTGATCGCCCGGCCCGGCAGTGTCACGCCCGTACATCGGTCGTAGACGGTCAGATTCCACGTGACCGCACCGATATTCGCGGCGGGGTCGAGCCCGACGTCGACGCGGACGGTGCACGATCGTCCCGGCTCGCACGGACCGTTCGCGAAGCTCGCGGCGACCTGCGTGATCGGTCCGGCGTTCGCGGGAAGACCGGTGTCGACGGGACCCGGCACGCCCGCCTCTGGTGCCGCTTCGGGCACCGGCGGCGGTGGTGAGACCGGATCGATCCGGTCGTCCATCGACGAGTCCACCGGGTCGAGAAGGGTGTGCCAGCCCCGATTCAGCTCCGACCACGCTGCGGGAGCTACCCACGCCAGCCCGACGAGCGCGATGATCGCGACCAGCGCGATGACCGTCCGGCGTGGCGGCAGCCGTCGCTTCTTGCGATGCCACACCGTCCCAGCCGGCGGGCGACGTCGATTCGGGACGAAGGTCCTCTCTTCCGTCACGCGCGGCACGTCTGCCCGTTCCGCCGTACCGTCCACCGGACGAGCATGCCCCTTCACCACCGAGACGAGCGCGGCGATCTGCGATCGTTTCCTTCCTACCTCGGTTTCGTCGAATTCGGTTGCGGCAGCATAATGAACGCGTCTCGCCAGGCCGACGAAATCCGTCGACTCGGCGATCGCCGCGTCCACTCTCTCCTCGAGCGCTTCGTTGCGGCAGTTCGTCACGATTCGGCGAAGAAGTCCGGCCGTCGCGTCGCGCACCTCGCCCCAGGAGCCCGCGTTCTTGATGCAGTCGATGGTGAGCTGACCGTTCTCGGACACCATCACGGCGTCGCCTCGGAGGCGGATCGGATGGTGGCCCCGGGTGTGCGCGAGTTCGAGTTGATCGACCGTATCGGTGACGAGCAGCGCGGCCTGCGCAGGCGTCAAAGTCGCTACGGCAAGCAGTCTTCCGAGCTCTACGCCGCCCCCTGCGTCGTCGTCCGTCCGTGTGGGCGGGACGGATCGAACCTCGACGGGCTCGTAGTCTCTCGCATGGATTCCCAAGACTGCTTCGATCATCGCGCATCCCGAAAACGCCAGGCCTCCCGCAAGTGTCAGCCAGACCGGAGCGGGCGGGTGAATTGACCTTGAATTGCCTTTCCCACTTGACGACTCGTTACCGAAATCCATTGTGTGTCATTTGCGCAAGAGTTGCCTCGACTTTCGAACGAAACCTTGCGGCACTTCTGCCCCAGAGGCTGTTACCGCCGGGAACACCCACCTATCACTCGCCGTCCGCATACACCGTGTCGGGACGTGCCGGGTGGTGGCGCCGGGCGTCGAACGGTTCGAGCCAGACCTGCACCGTCGCGAACAGGCCGCGCTGCGGGAGCCGGAAGTCGCCGAAGCGGTCCTGGTGAGTCAGTGGACCTTCCGGTCCGAGATCCACTCCACCGACGACGGCACGCTCGGTGTGCGCGACCCACAGTTGCCGCGGGTTGGCGCGGAACCACTGCCCGTTCGGCAGGTGCCCACCGAGCCGCATCCGACCGGCGCCGAGCACCGGCCCGGCGACACGTCCCATCGCGGCCAGCACCGTCGGGCTGTGCCAGAGGGCGTCGGGCATCAGACTGCCCGCTGCGTTCATGACGGTGGTCGCCGGCGAGGTGGTCATCCGGAGATCCCACTCCAGTTCGGTACCGACGGTCACGTGCAGGTCCGTGGGGTCGGTCCACTCGGCGCGCACGTCGGTCTGCTCGGTGCGGCTCAGCGCGCGACCGAGATAGCGCGGGCAGCTCAGTTCGGCCGGGACGTCGCTGTACACCGTCCATGCGCCGTCCGGGTCGCGGTGCCACACGGACGTGAAGCCGGCGCCGATGCTGTTGGTCGGGAATCTGCGCAGCGCGAGATAGTGGCCGCTCGCGAACGGCGCGCCGATCACGGCGTAGCCGGCGAAACGCTCTCCGGAAACCCGGGGCAGTTCGCAGGACTGCTGGGCGGCTGCCTGCGGGGTGATGGTCATGTCGTCCTCCTCGATTGCGGGTACTTCGATCCTGTGCCCGCCGCCTCCGCACGTCATGAGGCCGCTGCCTCATCTTTCGGACCGGGCATCGTGCGAGGACACTGAGTCCATGACGTCCACGGGTGACGGTCCGCGACGGGCGGAGCTGGTCGCCGCGCTGTCCCTTGCGATCGATCTGGGTCTCGGTCAGCCGATGGAGCACATGTTGCGCTCGGCGGTGATCGCCACGCGCATCGCCGACCGGATGGAGCTGAGCGCCGACCAACGGGACGTCGTCTTCTACGCGAACCTGGTGGCCTGGATCGGATGTCACGCGGACTCCCACGAACTGGCACGGATGTTCGGCGACGACATCGCGTTCCGCGCCGACACCTATGCAGTGGACATGGCGGGACTCCCCTTCTTCCGCATGCTGATGGGTCACAGCGGGCGGGGACTGCCGTTCGCGGAGCGCTTCCTCCACGCCACGACCTTCCTGTTCACCGCGCGTCGGCAGGTGTCCGAACTCATCCGATCCCACTGCGGGTCCGCGAGTGTTCTCTCCGATCGCGTCGGGCTTGACCCTCGGGTGAGCGCGATGCTGACCTTCACCTTCGAGCGCTGGGACGGTGCGGGGCTACCTTCGGGTGCGCGCGGTGACGAGATTCCCGTCGAGATGCAGATCGTCCACCTGGCCGACGTGACCGAAGCGCATTTACGTCTCGGTGGGCCTACGCAGGCGGTCGCCGTCGCTCGTGCGCGAAGCGGAACCCAGTTCGGCCCGCGCGTGGTGCAGGTGTTCGTCGACGACGTCGACGCCATCACGGCGGGTGTGCTCGAACAGGACGCATGGTCGGCGGCGCTCGCCCAGGCGTCCGATCTTGACTACATCCTGAGCAGACCCGAACTCGACGAGACGCTGCGCGCGATGGCGGATTTCGTCGACCTCAAATGTCCTTACCTGTTGGGACATTCGAGACGCGTGGCGGATCTGGCGGCGGCCGCGGGCCGGCATCGCGGCCTTCCGGTCGCGGAGGTCGAACTCCTCTACCGCGCGGGTCTCGTGCACGGACTGGGACGGATGGGTGTGCCCAATCAGATCTGGGAGAAGGTCGGCCCGCTCACCACCGCGGAATGGGAACGGGTCCGCTTGTATCCGTATCTGACCGGACGGATCCTCAGCCGCGTCGCAGGGCTCGAACCCGTCGTCGCCGTCGCGGTGACGCACCGCGAGCGACTCGACGGTTCCGGATATCCCGGCGGGCTCCGGGCCGCCGACCTGAGCGTGACGGCGCGCATTCTCGCCGCGGCGGAGACCTACCAGCGGCTACGGGAAGCTAGACCGCACCGCAAAGCTCTGACAGCGGAGGCCACAGCGGCCCGGATGTGCCGTGACGCGCAGGCAGGCCGACTCGACACCGAAGCGGTCGAGGCCGTGCTGCTCGCGGCGGGGCACCCGACGAAGCGACGCGCCCCCTGGCCTGCGGGACTGACGGGTCGCGAGGTGGAGATCCTCAGACTCGTCGCTCTGGGTTATTCGAACCGGCAGATCGCCGACGAGCTGGGCATCGCACACAAGACGACCCGCAGTCACGTCGAGCACGTGTACACCAAGCTCGACGTCCACAACCGCACGCAGGCAGGACTCGCCGCCATCGACCTCGGCCTGAGCTGATTAATGTGGATCTGCCCCCCACTTTCCGGGGTCGAACCCACACAAATCAGTGTCCGCATCAGACGGTGCGCCAGATGTATGCCGACGTACTACAGGACTGGGTACTTCCTCGCCTCCGCACGCGACGGCGCGACGGGCCGGACGATCTGGTGTTCTCGACCGATATATACGCCGTCGAGAACACCGGATCGGAACGGCGTCCTCGTCCCCTTACCGCGGGTCGTCGGAGTGGCTGACGATATTGACGACCGTGCCGTCCGGTGCGCGCACGAAGAACCGCCGCACTCCCCACGGCTCCGTCGTCAACGGATACACGATCTCGAACCCGCAACGCTGCGCTTCCTCGTAGGCCGCCTCCACCTCGTCGCCGACGTGGACGGAGATCGCCGAGTCCACGGGAGCCGATTCGTCACCGCTGACCAACTGGACGACGGCACGACCATCGGGAGTGGCGAACCGCGCGACCCACCCGAGGTTCATCTCCTCGACGCTCAGCCCCAGATAGTCCGCGTAGAAACTCCGCGCCTCCCCGATGTCCGGGACGTTGATATTCGTGGTGATGCCGGTCGGACGCATGCGGTTCACTCCTTCGACGATCCTCGGTGGGTTCGACCCCGCTCAGCGGGGTTCATTCCACACAAATCGGGTGATGGGTCATCTCGAATTCGAGTACACCACTACTCGCGCTTCGGAGTCCCGAGAATGAGTACGCAACCCGGACAGTGGCGGCTGTTGGACGAAGCCGAGGCCGCCGCACTCTCTCTGGCCGACGAATCGCACACCCCGCCCCGAGAGGGAAGAACTCACCGTCGCTCTGCGAAAGTTCATCCGCACCAAGGGCGCCGACTACCTCGATGATCCGAACGTCTCGTCTGTCGGCGTCGGATACAAGCATGTGGACGGCAAACCCACCGACGAGATCGCCGTGCAGTTCACGGTGAATGAGAAGGTATCGGAGCCCGAAGCTCTCGAAGCATTGGGCACCTCCCCGCTTCCCGAGAGCATCACCGTGAACGGTGTGAAGGTCCCGACCGATGTGATCGAGCGGTCGTACGAACCCGCATTCCATCGCGTCCCGGAAGCAGCGACGCCGCCCCGGAAGACGCGACGACAACCGGATAGGACGACTCGTGCGGTCGCACCTGGGGCCGGCCGGGGACTGTGCCGTGGCGACGGTCAAGGATCGGCAGTTCGATCCGGAGATCTGCGGGCTCGGCACGAAGTCCATCGGTGCGTTCGAGATCGGACCCGCTCCGAAGCACCCGGCAGCCGACGGTGAGATCAGCAGCGGCGGCGACTCTGGAGCGGCATGGATGTTCCGGTCCGGAACCGACGCGGCGGCGACCACAGTCTTTGCCGGCCTGCATTTCGCCGGCGAAGCGAACGGTAGCTCCGACGAGCACGCGCTGGCGTGCCTGCCGCAATCCGTCTTCGAGAAGCTGGGTGTGACCCTCACCCCGCCGGCCCGGAAGAGGCGGTCGCGAACGCCGGCTTCGGCCCGAACTTCCTGTCGACGCCCGTCCCGCTTCCCGAAGTGAAGCCCGACATCGCGAAGGCGAACGACGGCTCCGAGGTGCTGCACTACACGCACTTCTCGCTGGCGATGCGCAAGTCGCGTCGGTTCGCCGCATGGGTGGCGTGGAACATCGACGGCGGATCCATGAAGAAGGTCAGCCGCAAGAACATCGACTTCGTCAACGATCCACGTCTGGCGGCGGACGTCCAGGTCGGCAACGAGCTGTACCGAGCGAACCGACTCGATCGCGGGCACCTCGCACGACGCGCCGACCTGTTGTGGGGCAGCACGAGCGAAGCAACGAAGGCGAACACCGATTCGTTCTTCTACACCAACATCACCCCGCAGATGGACGACTTCAACCAGAGCGCCCGCGACGGCGTCTGGGGCAAACTCGAGGACGCGGTCTTCGCAGATGTGGAGATCGACGACCTGAAGGTGTCGGCGTTCGGCGGCCCCGTGTTCGCGGACGACGACCGCGATTTCAGGAGGGTGAAGATCCCCCGCGAGTTCTGGAAGGTGCTCGTGTTCATGGAGAACGGCGAGCTCGAGGCGCAAGGCTTCCTACTGAGACAGAACTTCGATCAGCTCGAGGTGCTCGACCTCGACGAGTTCCGGGTCTTCCAGGTTCCGCTGGCCGAGATCGAACAACGCGCCCGGCTGCGGTTCCCGCAGGCGTTGCGAGATGCGGATCTGCAGGTCGCGGCGGAGACGATCACCGAGCCACTGGATTCGGTGGCCGCCATCCACTGGTGACGTCTCGCATAGGCGCGGGATCGGTTGCGTCCCTTTAACTCTCGCGCGCTGAACCGAGGCTCGCCTCGCGTGTAGCGCGAGCGAACCTCGGTTCAGCGCGTCAAGTTGCGCCTGTTACAGTCGCCGCGCTGGTCTCGAGGGGGTCGAGATCAACTCGAAGGGGGGCATGTGAAGTCGCTTCTGCTGCGTAAAGTGCTGCCGATAATCGGCGGGATAACGGCGCTGCTGCTACTTCCTCGGGTGTCCGCGCTCCTGGGTCCCGAGATTCCATCGGTACCGACCTTGGTACCGACGACATCCGCTCCATCCACACAAACGAGCCCACGAACCCTTCCCCCGCCATTGCCGGAGGGGTTCCCCTCCATGTTGCGTCCACCGCCTCAAATGACCGCCGCGCCGGGCGGTCCGCAACCGATCAGCACCAGATACGGTCTCACATACGATATTCCGGCGGACTGGACCAACGACTACCGCTCTATCGCTGGGTGGTCGAACAAGGACGACCGGGCGAGCTTCGGGGCAATCGGGCATTTCGGCGAAGGGTACTGCTCGGAGAACGACGGCGCTCAACTGGCGATGTCGGGTGCCGCAGGTTCACGGGACCTCGATCTTCTCGCGGTCGCGTCGAAGGAGATTCGAGCTGTCGAGTGGATCTTCGGTGACGACGCGGGCACACTACCGACGGTCGAGTACGCCGAACCTGTGTGGTTCGAGGTGGCCGGCCGTCCGGCCGTCCGACTCTCCGCCCACGTCACGGACATCCCGCAGGTCAGCGAGTGTGACCCCGAAGCCGCCTTATTCGACATTGTTGCGACACCTGGATACGCCAGTGCGGAAACCATGGTGCTGATGGTCGAGATACACGAAGGCATCGACGGCGCATACGATGTCGGTGTCGCAGACGAGATCATTGGGACACTCCGGCCGACGTAAGCAACTTACCAAGGCCAGCACCACCTCGACCGACCTGCGAAATCCACGAGCGGCAACGTGCGGCCACGCACCGCGCTCGACGAGTCCAATGGGGCCACCTGTTACAGTCTCCGCGCTGGTCTCGAGGGGGTCGAGATCAAGCCGAAGGGGGGCGCGTGAAGTCGTTTCTGCTGCGTAAGGTACTGCCGATAATCGGCGGTATAACAGCACTGTTGCTACTTCCTCGGGTGTCCTCGTTTCTCGGTCCCGAAGTCCCGTCCGTATCTACCTTGGTGCCGACCACCGTCGCGGCATCGGACCCTTCCACACCGCAGACCACGCGACCTCCCCTTCCGGAGGGTTTTCCCTCCATGTTGTTTCCCCCACCGAAGATCGACGTCGAGCCAGGGCAACCGCAACCGATCGACACCAGATACGGCCTCACCTATGAGATTCCGGGGGACTGGAAGAACGACCACGGCGCTAGCTCCGGATGGTCCGGTGAGGAAAGTCATGCCGTCTACGGCAGCGTCGGTTCGTTCGGCTACGGGTCCTGTCCCGAAAAGGACGGAGGCTGGCTGGCGATGTCCGGCGTGGCGGGCTCGCGAGGTATCGACCTCGAAACCGTAGCTACCGAGAGGATCCGAGACGTCGAGTGGATCTTCGACGACAACGCGGGCACGCGGCCGACAGTCGAGTACGCCGCCCCCGTATGGTTCGAGATCGCTGACCGCCCCGCCGTTCGAATTTCCGCCCGTATCACTGATATTCCGCAGGTCAGCGGTTGCGAACCCGACGCCGCCCGGTTCGACATCGTTGCCACCCCGGGCTATGCGACGGCGCAGACCATGGTGTTGATGGTGCAGGTCAACGAAGGCGCGTACGACGTCGATGCCGCCGACGACATCATCGCAACGCTCCGACCGTCTTGATCGACTTTTGGACTCATTGACACCGCAGCACTGTGCAGATCCCAGTCGATGGAGCTCTCGTCGAGTGCACTCGACGAGACGAACCGCGGCACCTGTTACAGTCTCCGCGCTGATCTCGAGGGGGTCGAGATCCAGTCGGGAGGGGGCACGTGAAGTCGTTTCTGTTGCGCACCGTACTGCCTATTGCAGGAGGGATAGCAGCAATCCTGCTGCTACCGCGGGTGTCCTCGATTGTCGGCCCTGACGTCCCCTCGGTTCCGACCTTGGTGCCGACTACCTCCGCGCCATCGGCACCGGTGGGTCCACGAACCTCTCCCCCGCCATTGCCGGAGGGGTTCCCCTCGATGCTGCGCCCACCGCCTCAGATGACCGCCGCTCCAGGTGCGCCGCAACCGATCAGCACGAGATACGGTCTTACATACGATATTCCGGCGGACTGGACCAACGACTACCGTTCTATCGCCGGATGGTCCAACGAGAACGACAAGGCCAGTTATGGAGCTGTCGGGTTCTTCGGTTACGGTTATTGCCCGGAGGAAGACGGGGGCTGGCTTGCGATCTCCGGCGCGGCAGGTTCGCGGGACCTGGACCTCGAATCGGTAGCGCAACAAGAGGTCCGCGCCGTCGAGTGGATTTTCGACGACAATGCCGGAACATTGCCGACGGTCGAGTACACCGGCCCCGTATGGTTCGAAGTCGCAGGGCGGCCCGCGGTCCGCGTCTCAGCCCTCGTTACCGATATCCCGCGAATCAGTTCGTGCGAACCAGGCTCGGCCCGCTTCGACGTCGTGGCGACGCCAGGTTACGCCACCGCAGAAACCATGGTGTTGATGGTCGAAGTCCACCAGGATATCGATGGCGCGTACGAGGGCGGGGTTGCAGACGACATCATTTCGACGCTTCGACCCACCAAACGAAGCGCATCAAGAAGACAGAAAGTGTCATGGGCGAAACATTCAAGGCAGCTCCCGAAGAAGTAGCCGGAACCGCTGTGTTATTCGATGACATTGCCGACGACGCCTCGGCCTCCACCGACTACATACGTGCGGAATGCAGTGTTCAGCAAGGATTGGGCGCAGGTGTACTTGCACTATTGAGCGCCCCTCTGGCAGCGACCGCGGACTTCATGTCTTCCCGGTACGGCGGCTTGGCGGCGGTTACTCGGTCGACCGGTGTGGAGCTCAACCGAGTTGCGTGGATGTACGCAGACCAAGAGGCCCAAACATATGACGCTCTCAACGCGAACATACTGTTCGAAGAGCCGATCGACGCCCACTACGACCCGTACACCCCAGCGCCCGGCCCCGCAGCTCCGTTCCTCGACCCGGTGACTTACCGGAAGGCAGAGGAAGTAGACCTTCCGCTGTCCGAAGTAGGAGCCGAGGATATTCGGCAAGTCATCGCGGACGCAGCAGGTTGGCTCGGAGATGTAGACGACGCGATTCACGCTGCAACGGGATGGAGTCCGCTCCTGCAGTTCGTGGAGCCATTGACGGGAAACTGGAACGAACTGAAGCGTATCGGCGACGCATACCGCATCGCAGCCGAAGGTATGGAGACGTGCGGTTCCAACGTCCGCGCCGGCTATGAACAACTCGATCCGCATTGGGACGGCGCCGCGGCTCAAAGCTTCACCGAACACGCCGAACGCCAGGCAGCAGCTATGGAGTGGGAAGGCCCGGTAGGCCGAGTAGCGAAAGAGATGTGTTTCTTCACCTCCGACAAGGTCAGACAGGCGGCTATCAGCGGGGTTCAGCGACTCGTCACGATGCTGGAAGCGGAAGTCTCACTTGAGAACACCACCCAGGCATTGAAGTTCGCCGTCAAGAAGATCCCCTGGATCGGCACGTACATCCAGGTGAACGCCATTGTCGAGATCATCAGACAAGCGGCTTCGCAGATCGATGATCTCGTGGATAGCGTGCGGGAGATCGTCGAGGCGCTCGAAGGATTCCTTGCGGCGATGGCATCTCCGTCCGGCTATCTCAACGAGAAGTTCGAAGAGAAGCTTGCACCGATAACCGACGCCTACACCGACACCAAGACGAAAGCCGAACTCGCCATGGATATCGCCAGCGTGGCCGATGCAGGCGATACATACAACGCCCCCAAATCCGGCTATGCCGTCGGCGACGACCCCTGGGCGGATGCCGTATGAGGGACGTCCCGCCCCACCTGGAAGCAGCCGTCCGCAGGATCCAGGACGCCGGACACGCCGTCGACACCCGCCGCATCCGCGCCGACCAGGTGAGCAACGGTGACTGGGATACGCGCATCGACGTCGATGAAGCACTGATGAGCCGGCTCGCCGAAACCGACGCCGCATCCGACGCGCTCCGAGCCTTCGCGGCCCGCGTCGACGCAGGCACAGCCGAATGGCGCGACATCGAACGGATCCTTCGCACTCTCCCACCGGAGGTGATCGAACTGAAAGCATCGAAGCATTACCGCTGGCGTTGGGATCATCAGCCACCTGTCGCAACTCCGGTCGAGGACGAGCCAGGGCCGTACAGAACTCCCTGGCAGCGATGATCGACCATCACGTGCATTCGTTGTAGAGCTGTCCCTGCGGACGTGGATTGCGAGCTGGTGCAGCTCCTCCTGATTTGGGTGGTTCCACCCCCGGATGGCGGGGCTGGAACCACCCAAGTCGTTGTCGCGTCGGCATCGACGGCCAGGATCTCGCGCAGCGTCAGATCGTGGTGGCCGCGAACTCAGTGCGTAGGCGATCGAGCTGCTCTGGTGTCACGGCCGTCGCGAATCGCTTTTTCTTGCCGCCACTCGACGGATGGTCGAGATAGACGAACGCTCGGGGACGGCCGTCGTGAACGAACTCGGCGTATCGGTGCTCTCCGTCGAGACCCAGGTGGAACAATTGTGAAACCTCCCGAGCTGCATGCACGCCGATGACAGCAAAGACGCGAGCTTCTGACGCAGCCGACACCACCTGCGGGAGGTACTTTGTCGCACATGTGTGACGCGCCTCGGCAACACCGATCTCATTCCTGCCCTTACCCTGATTCCACCGAAAGACCGACTGCGAAGCAGCGTGTCGAACTGAAGAAAGTGCCCCCTGAACTGGGAAGATTGGAGTTCTCACAGAACAAATCCACCAGTTCACGAAAGACACTTCCGGTGAAAGTGCCCCACAAGTTCATCGACGACTCCGCCATGTTCGACGAGGACAACCTCGTCTCGTGCGCCGGCCTGGTCCCGATCATGACCTTGGCCGAACACACCCACCTGCCGGACCTGCTCGCCGAGAAGATCTCGATCACCACCACCAAGGTCGCCTCCGGAGCGGCGAACCCTGCACCGAAACTGCTCACCCTGATCGCCGGGATGTGCGCAGGCGCCGACAGCATCGACGATATCGACCTGCTGCGCTCGGGCGGCATGACACACCTGTTCGCAGGTGTCTATGCACCCTCGACTGTGGGAACACTGCTACGCGAGTTCAGCTTCGGTCATGCCCGTCAGCTCGAATCCGTGCTCCGCGAACACCTGATCGCACTCACCGCCCGAGTCGAGATCCTGCCCGGTTTGGCCGAGCAGGCGTTCCTCGACATCGACTCGCTGCTGCGCCCGGTCTACGACCGCGCCAAACAAGGCGCGAGCTACGGACACACGAAAATCGCCGGCAAACAGATCCTGCGCAAAGGCCTGTCCCCGCTGGCCACCACCATCAGCACAGCCGACTCCACACCGATCATCACCGGCATGCGACTACGCGCCGGGAAAGCCGGATCCGGTAAAGGTGCAGGTCGGATGGTCACCCAGGCCATCGTCACCGCCCGGGCAGCGGGCGCGGCCGGTGCCATCACGGCCTGCGGTGATTCCGCCTACGGCACCCGTTCGGTCATCTCGGCGTGCCTGCGCGCGAAAGTGTGCTTCTCGCTGGTCCTGGACAAGAACACCGCGGTCCGGTGCGCGATCGACTCCATCGCCGACGAGGCGTGGACCCCGGTGAAGTACCCCGGAGCGGTCCGCGACCCGGACACCGGAGCGTGGATCTGAAGATGCCGAGGTCGCCGAAACCACCTACACCGCTTTTGCTTCCACCACGACTCCGGTCACCGCCCGGTTGATCGTGCGCCGCGTCAAAGACGCCCGCTACCCCGACGCGTTGTTCCCGGTATGGCGGCATCATCCGTTCTTCACCAACACCACTACCTCGGCCACCGACGCCGATGTCACCCATCGCCGGCACGCGATCATCGAAACCGTCTTCGCCGACCTCATCGACGGACCCCTGGCGCACATGCCATCGGGGCGCTTCGGGGCGAACTCCGCGTGGGTGCTCTGCGCGGCGATCGCCCACAACCTGCTGCGCGCCACCGGCCTTCTTGCAGGTGGTGGGCATGTTCGCGCCCGTGGGGCGACGCTACGGCGCAAGATCGTCGATATCCCGGCCCGATTGTGTCGACCGCAACGAGAACCGATCTCGCGGCTACCCACGCACTGGCCCTGGTCGGACGCATGGCTTCGACTGTGGACCAACACCATCGGCCACAGCCCGCCAGCTATCGCCTGAACACCGACCGACCCGCCGAGACGGCACGACCGGAACCGCACCGTGGAAAAGCTCGGCAAACCAGCGGTCACCGCATGTCCGCAACTGCCCATACATCCACTCGCCCGGCCGGAATGGGCTTCGGCATCACGTCAGTGGATTCAGGCTAAGAATCTCGACGCAGTCATTTGCGGCAACGACGGTCGGGTGTACACGACGTAGTGGAAGGGGTCGTAGCCCAGAAGGCCCGGGATCCTGTCTCCAGGCCGCGTGCGCCCCCACAACTCTCGCGCGCTGACCCGAGGCTTGCCCCGCGTGTAGCGTGAGCAAACCCGGGTTCGGCGCGCGAGGAAGCCCATTGCAATCCCCTATCGTCCACATATCAAATTCGGGTTCGAGGGGTAAGTCCCCTGGGGTGGTGTGAAACCGGGCTCCCGAATCGGGACCGTGTCGGTCCTGAACGTAGAAGGGCCACCGCGTGAAGCTGTGTGGGTAACGACCAAGAAACTCACACGAGAAAGACACCGCGATGGCCCTGGACCAGTCTGCCCTACTCGAGCTCACCGAGTCGCTACGCACCGCCGACGGCGGCGACATCATGCGCACCCTGCTCGCCACGATTCTGCAAGCGTTGGTCGACGCCGAGGCGACCGCCCATATCGGTGCCGGACGCTACGAACGGACCGACACCCGCACCACCAGCAGAAACGGTACCCGCGACAAGACTGTCTCGACCACCAGCGGCGACGTGACGGTGAAGATTCCCAAGCTTCGGCACGGCTCGTTCTTCCCGTCGCTGCTGCACCCACGCCGTCGCATCGACCAGGCCCTGCATGCGGTGATCATGGAGGCCTACGTGCACGGCGTCTCGACCCGCAAAGTCGACGACCTGGTCGTCGCACTGGGTGCCGACACCGGAATCTCCAAGTCCGAGGTATCACGGATCTGCGGGGACCTGGACGACGAGGTCCGCTCGTTCAACACTCGTGAACTCGATGTCCACGCCTACCCGTACGTGTTTCTCGATGCCACCTACTGCAAGGCCCGCGTCGGTGGGGACAACCGCGGCAAGGGCGCGAAGGTCGTGTCCCAAGCGGTGGTCATCGCCACCGGTGTCGCCGCCGACGGCCGGCGGGAGGTCCTCGGCTGCGCGGTCGGCGACAGCGAGACCGAGGTGTTCTGGGCCGAATTCCTGCGGAGCCTGCGCGAACGTGGTCTGCACGGGGTGCAGTTGGTGATCTCCGACCACCACCGCGGTCTGATGAACGCGATCGACAAGGTGTTGGTGGGGGCGGCGTGGCAGCGGTGCCGGGTGCATTTCCTGCGCAACGTCGCCGCCCGGATCCCCAAAGGCCAGTTCGAGATGGTCGCCGCGGCGATACGCACCATCTTCTCCCAGCCCACCGGGATGCTGGTGCGCGACCACGTGGACACCGTCGCCAGCACCTTGGAGTCGCAATTCCCGACGGTGGCAGCGATGCTGATCGAGTGCAAGGAACAGATCACTGCGTTCGCCGACTTCCCCGAGGCGCACTGGAAGAAAATCTGGAGCACCAATCCGATCGAGCGGCTCAATCGGGAAATCAAGCGCAGAACCGACGTAGTCGGGATCTTCCCGAACCCCACCGCACTGTTGCGGCTGGCCACCTGTGTGCTCATCGAAGCACACGAGGAATGGCAGGTCAGTGATCGTCGCTACCTGTCGGAAGAGTCGATGACATTGCTGTCCCCGCCGGCACCGACCGTCCTCGACGCAGTCCGACCCGCCCGTCCCGGAGAGGTGGTGGACGAGCAGACGCCCCTTACGGCATAATCAACACAGCCTCACAGCGCAACGCGCACAACGGTTTACACCACTTCACGGGGCTCAATCGGTTCGAGTTCGATCATTGCCGGTCGCTCGTCGTCCCTGTCTCCATTCGGATCCGCCCCCATACAGTGGCCAACGCCACGATGCTGCTCGCCCATGCTTGAGCCGAGCAATAGATCGCTCTCACGTCGCAGGACATCTTCGATGAACGATTCGGATTGACAGAAGAACCGCATCGACCGAACGCTCTCACCGCACGACCTTCGGTTCAGAATTCGTAGCGCGAAAGCCTCAGGCTCGAGCGGCGGATATTGTGCCGGGATGAGCTTTGCGGCACTTGACCCCCTCGACGTCGCCGGCCGTGTCGTGCAACTGCTCGAGGCCGGCCGCCGCAATTCGACGTACAAGCTCGCGACCGTCATGGCGCTCGTCGACATCTGCGTCGAGAACACCGCTGCTCCCGACGGGAGTCTCACTGTTCCGATCGACGAGATCACTCATCGGGTCATCGGCTATTACTGGAATCAGGTCCGGTCGTTCCACCGCCACGGACGGCTTACTCAGGTCAGGCGCGGACGTTCGATCCCTGATCGAATCGCAGAAGCCAGAGACGTCCTGATACTCGACGGGCTTCGCACCGCGGAGGTAGCTCGCGAGTCCGCCCATCCGGTCTATCGACGACTCGTTCGCTCCGTACGGCTGACGATCGCGCAACAGCCACTTACGCACCTGCAGAGCGTTCCTCACAGCGCTACCCGCGACGAGTTCATGTACAACGCGGCGGGCTTCCACAAGAAGATGACCATGAGCGACGTCGACCGAATCGCCGTCATCGTGCTGCGACCAGGAGTTCCCGAAGGCTTACGACGGACATCCGTACTGCTCAGGACCTTCGTGCGCTCCGTGTGGGCGCACGACGTCATCGACCTCAATCGCGCCGAACTCGACGCCGAGGACATCGACGGGTTTCTCTTCGGCACCGACCGCACAGCACTGCGTGCTCTCGTCGACCCACTCCGTGACCTGCAGTCAGGTCGTTGCTTCTACTGCGACGGCCGTCTGCAATCCGATGTCCACATCGATCACGTTGTGCCTTGGTCGATGATCCCCATCGACGGTGTTGCCAACCTGGTGGCAACCGACGCACGATGCAACCTCGACAAGTCGGCGAGCATCCCGGTGCAGGACCACGTGACACGAGCCCTGGAACGACAATCCTTGTCCGAGATTTCCAGCCTTACCCGCATCCCGGTCCTGCACAAGCGGACGGCGTCGGCTGCTCACGGCGTGTATGCGGCCTTGCCTGCCGGCTCGTTGCTGTGGAGATCGTCCGGGACGTACCAACCGCACGCGCCCTGAACGACCCGCGGCCGCTCTCACCGATATAGTTCTGTCCTGCGGCCCGACGGACTTCCGCTGCGATGAGCAGCCACGGACATGCCCCCACCCGCACGAGTGGATTCGTGCTGCCTTGGGGACCTGACTGTGACGCTGCTTCGTACTACCGCCCGCCGGATCGTCGACCTCGATCGTCCTGAATCACTCGCGGAGCAGTTGTTGGAGCAAATGCTGTTCCGCACGGGACGACGTGCCGGGGAAGCCGAGCAGAGGTCCTGGACACGGAGCCTGCCTGTTCTCGCTCGCGATCTCGTCGACGCCGGTCTCCACGACGTCGAGATGCTGCTCGAATATCACTTGCCGTTGACGTCCCAGCGAGCCGACGTCGTCCTCGCAGGGACGCATCCACAGACCGGCGCGGCTTCGTACGTGGTCGTCGAACTGAAGCAATGGTCGGCAGCGCGCCGATATGAGGACAACCCCGAACTTGTCGAGGTATCCGGGATGCCTGGAGGACCGAAGCTGCATCCTGCCGCGCAGGTGAAGGGTTACTGCGACTACCTCGCGGACTTCGCCCGTACGGTGTCCGATCAACCGGACGCTCTTGCAGGCATCGCCTATCTGCACAATGCGACCGATCCGGGAGCCGTTGCCGATCTGCGTTCCTATCCGATGAGCGTCACCGGGCGCATGTTCACCGCTGGCGAGCGCGGGGACATGATCGAATTTCTCCGGAGTCGCCTCGCACCCACGCCCGGCTACGCCGCCGCCGACGCTCTGATGAAGTCGGCAATCGCACCGTCGCAGCAACTGCTCAAAGTTGCCGCTGCAGAAGTACGCGACCGGCCACAGTTTCATCTGCTCGGCAATCAACAACTCGCCGTCGACCTCGTGCTTCACGAGGTGGAGCAGTCTCGCGCCGCCGATCGAAAGCGCGTCATCATCGTCACCGGTGGTCCCGGTAGCGGCAAGAGCGTCGTGGCGTTATCGCTACTCGGTGAGCTCGCCCGGCGCGGCCGAACCGTGCTGCATGCGACAGGGTCCCGATCGTTCACACAAACCCTGCGGAAGGTTGCGGGGCACCGCGCGCCGCGCGTGCAGAAGATGTTCAAGTACTTCAACCAGTTCATGACGGCGGATCGCAACGGACTGGACGTCCTCATCCTCGACGAGGCGCACCGCATCCGTGAGACCTCCGTCGACCGGTACACACGAGCCGAACTCCGCACAGACCGGCCGCAGGTCGACGAACTCATCGCGGCCGCGCGCGTCCCTGTTTTCCTTCTCGACGAGCACCAGGTTGTACGCCCCGGGGAGATGGGATCCTATGCCCAGATCGAACATTACGCAGCCTCACTGGGTCTCGAGACACAGCACATCCACCTGGGAGAACAATTCCGCTGCGGAGGCAGCGAAGAGTACTTGCTGTGGGTGAAGCGGCTACTCGACCTCGAAGACGGAGGGCCGTTCGAGTGGAGAGGCGATCCCCAGTTCACCGTTCGCGTTGCCGACAGCCCCGAAGAGATGGAGCACCTTCTCTCCCAGCAGAGGGATCTCGGATATTCGGCGCGGATGACGGCCGGTTACTGCTGGCCGTGGAGCGACGCAGACAAGGACGGGAATCTGGTGCCCGACGTTCGGATCGGTAGTTGGGCACGCCCGTGGAACAGCAAGAGCGACCGCAGAATCGGTGACGCTCCCCCATCTGCACTCTGGGCCACTGAGGACGGCGGGTTCGGGCAGGTCGGTTGCGTCTACACGGCCCAGGGTTTCGAATACGACTGGAACGGAGTCATCCTCGGACCCGATCTGGTCTGGCGTAACGGACGATTCACGACGATTCGCGAGGCGAACCGCGATCCCGATTTCAAGAACCGCACACGAATTTCCGACGTGCGCTTCGACAGGTTGGTCCGCAATGTCTACAAGGTGCTGCTTACCCGCGGAATGATCGGCACCGTCATCTACTCGACCGATGCCGAAACGCGAGATGCGCTCCGTCAACTGATCTCCGACTGACCCTCACGACGACTACCGAACACCGAGCACGGCCCGACGGGCTTCCGCAGCAGGACATGCCCCCACCCGATGCGAACCTGAGAAGGCGCATGGGCAATGACCAGCTGGATCGTAAAGATCAACGAGAAGACACCACAGCACTGGGATTACGCACGAGACGACGGCTTCTGGGACGTCCGTAGCCCGTCGTACTTCAGGAAGATTGTGCCCGGTGACGACATCTACTTCTGGATCACGGGTCAGGGCAATGGGTTTGTTGCACGTGCACGAGCGACTTCCGGTCTATACGAAATCACCCCGAGCTCGCAACCCGCGCACTGGAGCGACGTTCAAACCGGCGGCTACACACACCGATTCGAGTTCGAAACAATCAGTGAGGACGTAGTTTCATCGCCCACCTGGGCACAGCTACAGAAGCTACTCGGCAAAAATCTCGCGGCACAGGCCGGAGCCAACCAGGTGTCCGACCCGTCTGCCGAAAGTCGCCTACGCTCACTGTTCGGCACCGAAGCCGATCTCGCTTTCGCCCACTTCCCCGTCGTCGACGTCGAGTTACCCAAGAGCCTCCCGACGTACGAGAAGGGCGATGACGTCCGTAAACGCGCTCAACGAGCCATTGCTGTGCGATACGGTCAGCCGAAGTTCCGTCGCGCACTGCTGGCAGCGTATGAACGTCGTTGCGCAGTCACCGGATGCGACGTCGAGGCGGTCCTGGAAGCAGCCCATATCGACCGCTACTTCGGAGAGCACAGCAACCATGTGACCAATGGTCTGCTCCTCCGCGCCGACCTCCACACCTTGTTCGACCTGCAACTGTGGACAGTGCGCAGCGACCTCACAGTCGCAGTGGCTCCCCAGCTCGAGAGCAGCGAGTATGCAGCCTTCGCGGGCAAGCGGATTCGAGTACCGAAAAGCTCCGCTCATCACCCTGATGCTGCGGCGCTCGCTCGGCATCGAGACGCGTGCGACTGGGTCCGATCGGCTTCATAACTCTGGCAGAAGAGGATTATGGCGATCGCCGCAGAGATGTCGCGGCCCGCGTGATCATATAAACCGTTGCGCTGAAGCGACTTCGAAGGATCTGCTTGCGCGCACAACCGAAGGAGTGCCAAAATCTCAAGATCGTCACCGATCCGCGTGGCGTCACAAGTGAAGAAGGCCCGCCAGGAGCGGCAACTCCCGACGGGCCGGATGTCCGACTTATAGGGAGTCGAACGTGGGCCAGAATACCCTGGCTGGCGGCGTGCGTCGTGGACCGCGCCTGGCCAGCAACTTCACCATCCTCAGCAACGCCGTCATCAACGACGAGCGCCTCTCCTTCCGCGCACGCGGTGTGCTCATCTGGTTGCTGTCCAAACCGGACGACTGGCGTACCCGGTCCGACTCGATCGCCGGCCAGTCGCCGAAGGAAGGTCGCGACGCCATCCGCTCCGCTCTCCGAGAGCTTGCCGAACTCGGATATCTGGTCCGCGAGAAGATTCAGAACGAGCGTGGCCAGTGGATCACCATTCAGACGATCTACGAGGAGCCGCACGTCCAGCCGGGCCCTGAAAATCCGACCCGCGGCAACGCGGACATCGGAGAGCCAGGCGGTCTTTTAAGTACTGATTCACCAAGGACGGAAACCAACCGCACGTCCCAGGTCTCGAACGCATCGCACAGTCCCGAGGTCGCCCGGTTGGCGGCGGCATGTAAAGAATCCGGACTGACAGCAACATTCGCGTACCTCAGGCCGGATGCCGTAGCCGCGATCGAAGCGTTGATCGCGACGCACGGCGTTCCGACGCTGGTAGCGACCGCGAAGGCTGCGCATCGCCCCAGCGATCCGATGCGATACGCGCACGCGTGGCTACCGATGTGGCAGGGACTGTCCGTTCCACGGATCCGACCGGCGAAGTGCGGAGCGTGCGACGAGTACGGGTGGCTACCGGACGACGCGCACGGCAGGGCGGTGAGGTGTCCCTGCCGAACTGCTCAGGCAGCGTGAAGAGCCGAAACTGCGGCTACTCGCACAGGTTCATTTCGTCGAGATTCTCTGCCTCACTGATGCAATCACTGTAATCCTGCAGGTCGGTTCCGATCTGGTCGAGATCGTTTCCGAGCTGGTCGACGGCGGTGAAGAACATGACGATGCCAACGATGCCGAAGATCACGGCAAGGGCACTGAGAATGGTGCCCGAGATCGCGGTCTTCTTGTTCGTCGCCTTGTTCTTACGACAACGGCTGATACCCGCTAGACCCAGAGCGAGCCCGATGATGCCGAGAATGAAGCCGATGAACCCGGTGATCGGCATCAAACAGAACAGGAGACCCACGATCCCCAGAATCAGCGAGGCCAGGCCCATCCCGTTCTTCTCCGGATTGACGGGAGCTGGCGCTCCGAATCCTGGCCCCGACATCGGACGAGTCTGCTCTGTCCATTGATTTCCGTCCCACCAGCGCTCGACGCCCGGGCTATTGCCGTCCGCGTACCATCCCGCTTGCGTGCTCATCACTTGTCCATTCTCGACTGGGATTTGTTGGACTAATCGGCATGCAAGCGAGCACTGTTACCGGTTCCGCCCAGCGGCGGGTCGCAGTAAGAGTGCACCGCCGGTGCCTGCTGTAGTGGAGCTCATCAAGGGACCGACCGAGTTGGCGCACCGCACCGCGTTGCCACTGCCCCAGAGTTCACGGTATAGGCCGGGCCGGCAAGAGATCGATTCTGTGGAGACCAGCATGCTCACCGACGACGTCGAGGGCCCCATATACTGCTACTCGGCGGACGGTCCAGGGTGCCGTAGTTGTTGATCAGCGGTCCTATGACCTGGGATTTTGAGTTACTCGATGCGCCACCAAGGCCGGTTGAGCGGGCATGGAGACAGGGATTGATCATGGATGTATCTCACGCACCCAGATCGTCCACGAGGAGTCACCCATGCCCGCCGGGACAGTGTCCCCGATCGACCCCTGCCTTGACCAACTGGCCCGGTGGACCACGACCGTCGCCGACGATGCGCACCTACCGGCGCTGCTCACAGCACTCGAAGCGCTGCCCGATCCCCGGGATCGGCGCGGTCGCCGCTACCGACTGCCATCGTTGATTGCCGTGGCATTGTGCGCTGTCGCCACCGGCGCCCGATCCTTCTACGCCATCGCAGACTGGGTTACCGGTGTCCCTCAGGAAGTGTTGGCCCGGTGCGGTATCCGATTCCGGATTCCGAGTGAGGCCACGATCCGGCAGGTACTCGGACGGATCGACGGTGACACCCTCGACCGGGTGCTCAGCGCGCATTTGGCCGCCTGCACCGACGCCACTGGATGCGTGGCGGTGGCCGTGGACGGTAAGACGATCCGCGGCGCCCGCATCGGGACAACAGTGGCTCCGCATCTGGTGTCGGCGGTCACCCACGCCGAGGGTGTGGTGCTCGGGCAGTGCCGCACCGCTGACAAGTCCAACGAGATTCCCGCGGTCAGAAGGCTGGTGCGCGGACTCGATCTCGCGGGGGCGGTGGTCACCGTCGACGCTATGCATACGCAGAAGACGACCGCACGATGTCTGCGCGAGCAGTGTCGGGCCGAGTACGTCATGGTCGTCAAGGCGAACCAGCCGGGGCTGCTCGCCCGGGTTCAGAGTCAGCCCTGGGAGCAGGTGCCGGTGGTGTGGTCCGATCCGCTCGAGCGGGGGCACGGCCGTGAGGAGCAGCGCAGCTACAAGATTGTCACGGTGGCCCGTGGTCTGCGTTTTCCCTACGCGCAGCAGGCTATTGAGGTCACCCGGTTGCGCCGCGTGATCGGCACCGAGGAGTGGAGCATCGAAGTTGTCTACGCGATCTGTTCGCTGCCGTGTGAGCAGGCGCCGCCGAGGTTGCTGGCGTCGTGGATCCGGGGTCATTGGGCAATCGAGAACAAGGTCCACTACGTGCGGGATGTGACGTTCGATGAAGACAGGTCCACTGTTCGCGCCGGACATGGTCCGCAGGTGATGGCGACGTTGAGGAACGTGGTCATCGGACTGCATCGTCGGGCCGGGCAGTCGAACATCGCCCAGGCATGCCGACGTCTGGCGGCGAACCCTCATCATGCCGTCGACCTGGTCCTGAGAGCATGAAAACGCTGGTCACAGATCTGGGATTCAACAACTACGGAATCCTGGCGGACGGTCGTAGAAGGTCACCCGCATCGCCTGGAAGCGACGGCACGTGTTCGTCGAGCCAACCCATATCCAAGACCACGCCAAGTGGGATCCCCTGCCCGACGGTGCATCGTTCGAGATCGCGCGCGACATTCGCGATATCCTGCTGGGTGCAATACCCTCCGGAGTGACGTTGACGCGGCGAGCCGTAGCGGCGTTTGACGGTCAGCGGGTGCACCGCTCCGACCAAGTCACCGACGGCGCGTTGGTCATCATGCGCGACGATCGGAACGACCGGCGCTGGTGGACGTGGGCCGGCTCGAAGGCCAGCCGCACCTCGCGGCGTGGACCCTGGGCTTGGTTCCGCCGCGACAACGGATCGGGCCTGGATGGCTGCGCTTGCACGTCGACCTGACGGTCGCTGATATCCGTGACGGACTGCCCGCGCTACGCACACGAGTTCGAAGCTGCTCTCTGCGATGGATGCCGGCGCACTGCGGGTTTGAATTTCTCGGCAGCGTTGCCAGAGCACCGGGACTGCTGCACGGATCGATGACATCTGAACTGCGGTGTCGTCAGGCACTGCTGGAAGGATCGACCCCGTGCCCGAGCCCTACACGAGAGAGTTCCGCGACGACGTCGTGCGCGTGGCCCGCCACCGCGAACCAGGCCAGCACTTGCGGCAGTTCGCCACGGACTTCGGCATCAGCGCATCCTGCTCGACCAACTGGATGCGAAAGGCTGACGTCGAAGACCGCATCACACCCGGCACCACCGCCGGTAAGAGCGCTGAACTGCGCGAAGGGAAGTACCCCCGCCGAGCACCGCACCGACGAGGGCAAGCTCCGCCTGTGTGATCAAGGACGTCTGCTCGAACCAGATCGTCGGCTACTCGATTGGTGACCGGATGAAGTCTCGACTCGCTGTGGCCGCCCTCGAATCCGCAGTGGCTCGGCGAGGTTCGGTCGCCGGGTACGTGGTGCATCCCGATGGCGGATCGCAATTTCGCAGCCGGCATTCGTTCGCGTTCTGGGGCTGTCACGGCTTGGTCAGGACGATGTGCCCGGGTCGGGGCGGCCGGCGACAACGCCGCGATGGAATCGTTCTTTGCGCTGCTCCAGCGCAACGTCCTCGACCGGCAGCGTTGGGTCACTTGCGAGCAGTTGCGCGTCGCGATCGTCACTGGGGCACCACCCGCTTGCGGTAAGAGGATCGCGCGGACTTATCACCGTTGGAAACGTCAGCTCCCACTGGGCAGATTGACGCCTGTCGAGTTCGAGACATCATGACTACACCAACCGCACAGGCTGCGTGATCGAAACTGTCACCGAGTCGTGCACCAGGTCCAATCGTCCTGGTCTACGCGGGACTGCTGCTGTCAGCTCTCAGCCTGCGCTGAGAAAGCGGACGTAACTAATTTCCAGGAGTTCTCGGTCAGGCTGCTCACTACGAGACGGCGGAACCACCATCAGCTTCTGTCCATGCCGCTCCTTCAAGCCATGCTCGAGCATCGGGCCGTCGATCTCGTCCAAAAGGGCCCTCCGGATCTCCACGACCAAGTCCGGCGTAATGCCAAGGATGTTCACGTCGTACGCAGCGTGGTGGATCTTGCACAGAGCGAGCCCGTTAGTCACCGACGCAATACCTGCCTCGTGTGAGTCAGGCACAATATGCGCAGCATCCAACAGCTCACTATGACCGAGAGCGCAGACCGCACATCGCGTTTCGTACGCACGCATCACAGTTGCACGAAAAACCGGCTGATGGAGCCGACGCTTTGTCTCTGCTACGACATATCGCCGAAGCTGCTCTTCCGCTCGGGAATCGGGACGATGAAGATCGCGAGCGACTTCGGTGGCGATGACGAACTGGTGTTCGTCAGGTTCTTCCCCGATGATGAACACCGGATAGATGGGCTGGAACAAGCTCGGACCGACGCCGTAGAACCAGATCAGTGGCACGCCCTCGTTCATGGCCGCGCGTAAACCACGATTGTCCATGTTGTTCGGGTCGGTCGTCGACCACTTGTAGCGCAAGAGTCCGTCCGAGCCGACCTGATCCTCGTACGGACGCTTCGCACCGGGCGCGCGATACGTCGTACTGATGGACAGAGCTGACGAAAGCTCCTTCGGCTTCCGGATCCCGCGCGTCGGGTCCATGAGCCGGAACATCTCCCCATCGATCGTGAAGTCGAGGAGGTCCTGTCGACTGATCGGATCGAGACCGTCATTCGTGCGGATGGTCAACCATGCCATTGCCTCGCGGCGGAGACGAGCATCGAAATCGTCGCCGCTCCACGAACCGTCACTCACAAATCCTCCTGATTACCCCATCAGAGACCACGCGCCGGCGATATTTCGGCGCATCAGTCGAATGATCCCTATTGAACCATTAGCAACTAGAACGCCTTCCTCGTGGACTCACCCAGCGATTGCATGGAAGTGTCGTCTACTTTCCATGGGTCCCAGCCGGCGACGGACCCTCATCACTGAGCCGGAATGCCTTCACTACGGCGCTGGCAGCGGCGTCAGGACCCGGATACGTCGCGCCCAGCAGCGCACAAACCTGAGCTCAAAGGCGACGAGAGGCCGGCTTCGCTCGGCCCGCGGTGGGTCACCGACCGGGTTAGGGTCGCTCCCGTGAGCACGCAAGTCGATACAGACGAGACAACTCCGCGCGAAGGCAATACGGGTCGGCGCCACCTCTCCGTCTTCGGCCTCGACTTTCTCGGTCTCGTCGTCGCCCTGTTCTTTTTCGCGTGGAGCCTGAGTCCCTCCCTCATCCCCCGCGAGTGGTATTTCCAGGGTCTGATCAGCGGCGTGACGGGCATCGTCGGTTACGGCATCGGCGTGCTCGTCGCCTTTCCCGCGCGGCGATGGATCGCTCCGCGTCTCACGTGGTGGCGCCGCCGACACACTGTCCGGCGCATCGCCGAGGTGCTGGTCGCTCTGGTCGCGGTGGGAACACTTCTGGGGAGTCTGCTCGCCGCAGCGGGATGGCAGAACGAAATCCGTGTCCTTATGGGCATCGAGACCACAACGGGTTTCGCGTATCTCCGCACCGGACTGGTGAGCGTCGCGGTCTTCGCTGCCCTCCTCTACATCGCACGCGGATTGCGGTGGGTCGGACGATGCTTCGCGGAGTTCCTCGCGACCCGCCTGCGTGTTCCGGTCGTCGCGGCCGGTGTCCTCGCGCCGGTGATCCTCGTGCTCGCGGTGGTGGTATTCGTCGATCAGGTTCTGCTCGCGAGCAGTTCTATGGCAGCACGCATCGTGTTCGCCGACGACAACAACAGCACCGACCCCGGCGTGGAGCAACCGCAGATTCCCGAGCGGTCGGGCAGCCCGGCGTCGACGTCGTCGTGGGAGAGTCTCGGGCGTCAGGGACGCACGTTCGTCGCCGGTGGGATGGACGCCGAGCAGTTGACCGAGCTGAACGACGCTCCCGCTCTCGAACCCGTACGGGTGTACGCGGGACTCGAAGCCGACGGCACCACCGATGAGCAGGTGCAGCTGATCCTCGACGAACTCGACCGCACGAAGGCGTGGGAGCGCGAGATCCTCGTCGTCGCCGGCACCACCGGGACCGGGTGGGTGAACCCGTTCGCCGCCGACTCGATCGAAGCGATCTACAACGGCAACTCGGCGATCGCCGCGATCCAGTACTCCTTCCTGCCGAGCTGGATCTCCTTCCTCGTCGACGGCTCCGCCGCCAAGGTCGCCGGCAACACACTGATCAACGGTGTCCACGAACGCTGGTCGCAACTGCCGGAGGACCAGCGACCCAAGCTCGTCGTCTACGGCGAGAGCCTCGGCTCGCAATCCGCCGAAGCCGCCTTCGACGACCTCACTGACATGCGCAGCCAGATCGACGGCGCGCTGTTCGTCGGACCTCCGAACTCGAACCAGCTGTGGCGCAGCATCGTCGACCACCGTGATCCCGGCAGCCCCGAGGTCCTGCCCGTCTACGAAGACGGCGTCGCGGTGCGGTTCGCCTCCGACCTGCAGACGCTCGAGGACCAGCAAGGACCGTGGAACGACCCGCGGGTCCTGTATCTGCAGCATGCGTCCGATCCGGTGGTGTGGTGGGGACCGGGACTGCTCTTCGAGCGACCCGACTGGCTCGCCGAACCTCCGGGCGCGGATCGCTCACCGTCGATGCGGTGGTACCCCATCGTCACCTTCGCTCAGGTCGCGGCCGACATCATGGTCGGCACGTCGCCACCCGTCGGTCACGGCCACAACTACGAGGACCTCATCCCCTACGGCTGGGCCGCCGTGACGTCCCCAGAGGGGTGGACGCTCACCGACACGCAGCGGATCGCCGAGGCCGTCGAACAGTTGAACACCGCAGACGAGTAGTCGAACACGGCACGCTGCCCGAGGCTCTGCTAGTGGCTCGTCACGCAACCTTGGCCGGGTAATGCGGGTACTCGGTCCACGACCGGATCGGTGAGTCGGGAGCGAATCGGGTTTTCGGTTCGGCACGGGCATTGCGCCACCGCATATACGCCCCGATCGCAGTGTTCTGCTCGGTGTGGCTGCGGTGATCGGTGCCGTTGAGGGCGAAGTACCGCAGTGCCGCGAATTCGGATTCGATCCAGTTGAGCCACGACCCGTAGGTCGGCAAAAACACCAACTCGACGTCATGGTCCTCAGCCCACCGGCGGACGGTCAGGTGCCGGTGCGGGGAGAAGTTGTCGAGCACGACATACAACTTCTCCCCGGGCCACCTGGCCCGCAACATCTTGAGCAGCTCGAGGAACTCGCCGGCGCGTTTACGTGGCTTGATTCGGTAGTACATTCTGCCGCTGGATAAGTCGAGCGCGGCGAGCATGTGCATCACGCCGTCGTAGCGGTGATACGTCGCCCGCAACCGAAGCGGAGACGTCGCCGGCCGCCACGATTTCCCTTTACGGGGTTGCAGGTTCAGCGGCCCGAATTCGTCGACGCAGACGACCCGCCCGTCGGCTGGCGGGGTGTCATACAGCTTGAGGATCGCGTGCATCTTCGACAAAAAATCCGGGTCGGTCGAGGCCTTCCACGTCGTGGTCGACTGCCAGGTGACCTTGCCCTTGCGCAGGATGCGGCGCAGCGTCTCACGACTGATGGCCGGCACGATCTTCTGCGCGATCAGGTGCTCGGTCAGCTTGGTGAGACTCCAGGTGGAGAACGCGGTGATTTTCCAATCGGAGGGGGACGTCCGGGCGATCAAGCAGATCTTCTCGCGAGTCTGCTCATCGATCGTCTTCGGACGTCCCCCGTTCCATTTTGGGTGCAACGCCTCGAATCCCTGCTCGTTGAACGCATGGATGACATCGCGGACGTAATCGTCGCTGACCTGCATCAACGAGGTGATGTCCTTGACGGTCTGGCCTTGGGCGGACATCAGCACCACGATGGCTCGTCGTAGCTTGATCGGGTCCTTGGCGGTGCGGCTGATCTTCTGCAGCCGTCGCCCTTCCTCCATGGTCAACGATCGGACGAACACGCTGGGTTGACGTGCCACGACCACCTCCTTGTCTCGACTCGGAGACAGTCTGCCGTGGACGTGTCGGTCAGCCGCGGATTACCCGGTCAACAATCCGTGACGAGCCACTAGCTTCTCCCCTACGGCTTCGCATTCCGTCTCTTCGCCATGCCTTCCTGCGCCCTGGTACCGACGAAAGCGACCGCCGATGACCACGACCCTCAATACACAGCCCGCACCTCCTGAGCCATCCCCATCGTTCTCGGCTCGGCTGAAGGACGGGATCCTGCGATGGCTGGGCCGGTTCCATCCGGTCGGCCTCGCCGTCGCGCTGCTGTTCTACTGCTGGTCGCTGTCGCCGTCCCTGCTTCCACGCCCCTGGTACCTGCAGGGTGTCGCGACCGGCATCAGCGTCATCACGGGCTACGGCATCGGCGTGCTCGTCGCGTGGATCGTCCGCAAGTGCGGCTTCGAGACGAACTGGTCGGCGACCGTGAAGAAGGTCGGCTGGTATCTGCTCGCACTGGCCGCCGTCGTCGTGGTGCCGACCTTCCTCGTCCTCGGTTCGTGGTGGCAGGACATCAGCCGCGAACTCGTCGAGATGGAACCCGGCAGCAGCTGGGACTATCCGGGTGTGCTGCTCGTCGCCGTGGTCGTGGCGCTGCTTCTGCTCGTGATCGGTCGTGGTTTGCGGCGCGTGGCGCAGTGGGTCACCGGGCTCGTCGTCCGCGTGTTGCCTGCTCCCCTGGCGCGCATCGTGAGTGTCGTGCTGGTGGGGCTCCTCGTGTTCTGGGCGGTCGAGGGTCTGCTGTCGGTCCAGATCGCGCGTATCGCCAACGGCTCGGCCATGGCCGTCGACGAAGGCACCGCCGATGGAGTCGAGCAACCGCAGGCACCGGAACGATCCGGGTCGGACGCGTCGCTCGAACCGTGGGATTCGCTGGGCCGTGAGGGCCGCACGTTCGTCGCAGGCGGTCCGTCTCCGGAGGAGATCACCGCGGTGACCGGGGAACCCGCGATGATGCCGATCCGCGTCTACGCCGGGTACCGCTCCCTCGACAGTCTCGACGGTTACACGGACTACGACGAGATGGAGGTGCTCGCCTCGCATGTCGTTGCCGAACTCGACCGCACCGGTGCCTTCGACCGCGAGTACCTCGCCGTGGCCACGACGACCGGTCGTGGCTGGGTAAACCAGGACGTCGCCGCCGCACTGGAATACCTCTCCGACGGAGATTCGGCCATCGCGGCCATGCAGTATTCGTTCCTGGCCAGCCCCTTGGCTTTTCTCGCCGATCGGGTGTCACCGCGCAATGCAGGTCGCGCGCTGTTCGAGGCGGTGTACGCGAGGTGGAGTGTTCTCGATCCGGAAACCCGTCCGAAGCTGCTCGTTTTCGGCGAATCACTGGGCTCGTACGGAGGTCAATCGGCCTTCGCCGGCGTGCAGGACATGATCACCCGAACCGACGGCGCACTGTGGGTGGGCACACCGAATTTCACGGAGCAGTGGCGACGCATCACCGATTCGCGCGATCCCGGCAGCCGCGAAATTCTTCCGGTCATCTACGGTGGCCAGAACGTGCGATTCGCTGCGACTCGCGACGACCTCACCGATCTCGACGGCCTCCGTGACTGGGAATCTCCCCGCATCGTGTACTGGCAGCATCCCAGCGATCCGATCGTGTGGTGGTCCTCCCAGCTTGTTCGGCACCGCCCGGATTGGTTGCGCGAGGAACGGGGCGCCGACATCGACAAGGGGATGACGTGGATTCCGTTCGTGACGTTCTGGCAGGTCACCCTGGACATGGTGTTCGCCGCCGAAGTCCCCGGCGGGCACGGCCACGCCTACACGACCGAGGCGGGATTTTTCTGGGCGGACATTCTCGGCATCGAGGACGAGGTGCGCGTGAAGGCGGTCTTCGACGCACTGTCGTCGGACGGGTGACGAGAAGAATTCACCCTCCCGCCTAATCCGGCGAACCGAGTTTTCTCCAGATTTCTCGCACCACCTCGTGATACAACCTCGATATCGCTTGTGAATCGACACAGGAATGCGAACCGGAGTACGTCGATTCACGAGGAGATAATTCGTCGACACGGATCTACCGCCTGAAGGTGGCGCATATGTGCACACGAGTTGTGTGGAACGGCCCGTCCGGTCAAGTGCTCGTGGGACGCAACATGGATTACCACCGCGAAACCGCCACCAATCTGTGGGCGCTCCCCCGGGGAATCACCCGCGACGACGGTGTCGGTGGACAACTCTCGTGGACCTCGAAGTACGGCAGTGTGGTCGCGGGCGCCTACGACATGATGACCGTCGACGGACTCAACGAGGCCGGCCTCGGCGGACACATCCTGTGGCTCACCGAATCGGACTACGGCACCCACGACAAGAGCCGACCCGCGCTCAGTGTCGCGGTGTGGATGCAGTACTTCCTCGACAACTTCGCGACCGTCGCCGAGGCCGTCGACTGGATCGAGAAGACCGGCGTGCAGGTCGTTCCGCTGGGCGACCCGGCGACCGGTGAGGTACCCGCCGTGCATCTCGCACTCGACGACGCGACCGGCGACTCCGCGATCATCGAATACCTCGACGGCACACCGACGGTCTGGCACAGCCGCGACTACGCCGTCATGACGAACTCTCCCGCCTACGGTGAACAGCTGGAACTGCTGAAGAAGGTGAAGGGATTCGGCGGTGACGCACCACTTCCCGGTACCGGCAATGCGTCCGACAGGTTCGCTCGCGCAGCGCATTACGTCGGCAGTCTGCCGGAACCGCAGAGCCAGGTGCAGGCGATCGCGGGCGTTCTCAGCGTGATCCGCAATGCCGCGCAGCCGTTCCGCGTGCCCGAATCCGGAAAACCGTATGCCTCGCAGACGATCTGGCAGACGGTGGCCGACCTCGCCGAGAAGCGCTACGTGTTCGAGTCGACGACGCGCCCCAACATCGTGTGGGTCGACCTGAGCGATCTCGACCTCTCGGAGGGCGCACCGGCGGGCAAGCTCGATCTCCTGGGCGACACGGCACTCGAAGGTGGCCTCGCGGGCAATGTCAGCGGCCGATTCGAGAAGTCGGATCCGCTGACGTTCATCGCGATGCCGTCATAGATCTGCACACGAAAGATCCCCGGAGGCCTTGCCTTCGGGGATCTTTCCCCATCCGATGGCCACCGCGAACGCTGGGGCGGCCGAGTCGTCTCAGTAGTCGCCGATCCCCGTCATCGTTCGTGTACCCGCATCCACGGTGTCGTCGACGACCGTTGCATCCACCCGGCCCGGCGTGATTCCGCGACGCTCCAGCTCCTCCCAGAGTCCTGACAGGGCCGCGACCGGGTCGAGGTAGTACTCCGATTCCCGGACCCGCCAGAACTTCCAACCGCTGCGGTGCAGTTCGCGCTCCCGCTCCAGATCGGCGCTCTGCCGTTCGGGGCTCGTGTGCCACTGTTCGTCGTCACAAGCAACTGCCAGCTTGCCTGCCGCCCCGGTCACGACCAGATCGATGAAGTGACCGTTCACCTCGACCCGCGGGTTCACGTGATAGCCGCGAGCGGCGACGTCGAGGAAGACGTCCTGCTGGAAGAGGCTGTCGAACGCTTCGTGCCGCTCGTCGCGCGTCACGCCGTCGGGCATCGGCTCGGCCGGCCGCGGGGACGTCGTCCGCATGTGGGTGAGCAGCGAGTACCGCAGGTCGGTGCGACGCAGCGTGTCGATTGTCCTCGAGTGGAACAGCCACAGCTGGTCCTGGGCACGCGAGGCCGCAACGTTGAAGCGTCGCTGGTATTCGGTCCGGGTCAACGCCGCGATGTTCTGTTCGGGCGCCACGACCATCGACAAGAACACCACGTTCCGCTCGTCGCCCTGGAAGTCCGGGGGCGTGCCGACGCGGAGCCTGCGTTCGTCCCACTGCTCCGGCGTGAGGCGGTCCAGCAGTTCGTTCTGGATGATGTCGACCTGCAACTGCCCCTGCAGCACCACGACACCGAAGGTCTTGCCGTCGTAGGCCGGGTCCTCGACGCACTTCACGAGCGTGTCGACCAGGGCATGTGCCTCGGCGTAGTTCGTCAGCGTCGAGTTCTGCCCGGTGACGGCCCCGTCCTCGACGAGCGTGGTGCGTAGCGGCTGCAGACGATCGGAGCCGTACTGCCGCATGGGGACCAGCGGGTCGTCGGCGTAGAACTGGTCGCTGGACCACGCGATGATCTCCGGCATCGACCGGAAGTGCTCGCGCAACCGGACGATGCTGCCGAACCTCGACCGTAGCAACGAGAACAGACTCGACCGCGGAGTGAAGCTGTCGCGCAGGTAGTTCGGGATGTCGGGCAGATACGAATCGAGGCGGCTGAACACCCCGTCGAGCGCACCGAGCGACACCGCGCTCGGTGCACACTGCTTGTCGTCGCCGACGACGATCACGCGCGGCGCCAGCCACAGCAAGAACAGGCTGCTGATGTCGGTCTGGCTCGCTTCGTCGACGATGACGACGTCGAACGAATTCTGTTCGGGCGGAATCGAAGCCAGCACCTGCTGCAGCGGCATCACCCAGGCCGGCACCGCCCCCTGCGCGACCTGCATGGCCTCGCGTGCCGCGGCCCGATAGCGCTCCGCGTAGCGGCCGGTGCCCTTACCGATGCTCGCGATGTGATCGCGGTACGAATGGAGCGCCTGCACCTGCTCGGCCGTGGTGCGGTCGAGACACGCGCTCCATGCCTTCTCCTCGACGAGTTCGGTCGTGAGTCGCGCGATGTCCTTCTCGAGTGCGTCGAGGTCGCGTTCGAACTGTCCGTCGTCGCTGCGCTCGTGGAAGCGTCGCACCCATTCGTCGGCGCGTCGCCACGCCCACGCCTCGTCGATGTCGGCGAGACGAACCGGCCAGGCCAGGCTCAACGGATTCTCCGCGAGGGCCTGAGCGAGTGCGGGTGCTGCGGTGGTCAGGCGCGCGTGGAGGGAGACGAGTTCCAGTTCCTCACGCTGCTCCCCCGCCGCCCGGTCCCACGCATCCAGGGCCGCGTTGATGGCGTCGAAGTCGGCGTCGTGGAAGGCGCGGGCCAGCGCGCGTCCTTCGGGCGACGCTCCCCCGGAGATCTGACTCCGCACGTACATGCCGATGGATTCGAGCCAGTTCTTACTCGCTTCGGCGGTGCCCGCGGCGGCGATGGTCCGTGCCGACTCGGCGGTGGACCGCGCCTGCTCGATGCTCGTGATCCGCGGCGCCCCCGGATGAACCTCGCGCAGTGCCGTTTCGACGTCGTGTACCCGCGCCACGAGATTGTCGACGATGGCACGGTCGCGGTCGAGGAACGCGAGGGTGCCGACCGCGCGGCTGCGCGACTCGTCGAGTTCGATGTCGATACCGAGGTCGCGGAGGACCACCCGCGCGACCCGGATCGCCTCGAGCGCACGAAGGTGTTCGGCGACGATGCGCGCCGTCTGGGCGGTGGTGGCGGCGACACCCTCGACGGTCGCGATCTCACCGAGCGCCTCGACGGCGGATTGCTCGTCGCTGCGCCGGAACCGGGTGAATCCGCTGCGCCACGTGTCGCCGGCCTCGAGCTTGCGGGCGAGCGCGTCGTACGCCTCGAAGGCCTGACGTCCCGTCACGGAGGTGTCCACCGAGCTGGCACCGACGATCCGGTCGGCCTCCTGCGCGGCCTGCACGAGCCTGGCGAGCTCGGCGGTCTTCCCCCACAGGTGCTGGGCTCGGCCCGACAGGACGTCGTCGGCGACGCGTTGGATTCGGGCGTCGAGCCGGTCCGCGTCCTCGAGGGCACCCTGCAGTTGCTCGCACAGGTCGCGGATGCGGCCGAGTGCTTCGAGCGATGCACCCTCGAGGATCCGCAGCAGCCCCTGTGTCTCGCCGTTGGTCGTGCCGCTCGACGCCTGGGAGACGGCGGCGCACGCGTACTGCAGTTCCCTCTGGGTGGGCAGCGACAGTTCGGGGAAGCGCTGCTGGCGACGGCGCGCGCGCTCGACGCTCGACCGCTGGTGCAACGAGTGGAGGGTGACGAGTTCGTCGACCGTCAGCGGTGGGGTGTCGGTGAGCAGAGGCGCGGGCAACCACGCGTACTTGGATTCGTGCGCGCGGACCCGCCGGACGATCGACGCGGCCGTCCCCTCGTAGCCGGCGGCGACATCGGCGTGGGCCTCGGTCTCCTCCGCGCGCGCCTGCCGGATCTGTTCCATCAGCGTCGCGCGACGCTCGAGTGCGTCATTGCGTTGCGTGGTGAGCTCGTCGATACGTTCCTGCGCGCGCCGAACGTTGAATTGCGCCTTGCGGATGGCGATTTCGCTGACACTGCGAGTGAGTTCGACCGTGCCGCCGTGCACCGGGTCGGTGACGGCCACGCACAGTTCCTGCAGCTCGGACGGAAGCTTCTCCCGGAGCACACGCAGCGCCTGCGCCTTCTCACTGGTGACCAGCACACGCTGCCCACGCGCCAGCAGCGCCGCGACGATGTTGGCGATGGTGTGGGTCTTGCCGGTACCCGGCGGACCCTCGACCACGACACCGCTGTCGCCGGCGAGCCGGTCGATGATGTCGCGCTGTTCCTCGTTCGCGGGCAGCGGCAGCAACTGCTCCCCGGTGAACTCGGTCGACGGCGTGCCGATGCGGTCGAGCCACGCGACCCGGTCGGCCGGTTCGATCGCTTCGACGAGCTGCGCCAGCCCGAGCGGCACCGGATTCGACTCGTCGGCAGCCGCCTCGGTCATGCGGCTGTAGTACTCGATGAGCGCATGCGCGCCACGCTTGCGCAGCACGAGCACCGGCGACGGCGTCACGAACGCATCCGACGACGACGCTTCGTCCGCACGATCGACGACGTCGACCGGCACGGTGAGAGCACGCTCGGTCCAGCTCTTCAGGAACGCGCGGGCCGCGGGATCCAGGGGCGACGCGACCTGGGTGACGAGAGCGTCGTGCAGTTCACGGACGCTCGTCGGGTCGAAGACCTCCAGACCGGTGAGGAGCTGGACGTCCTCGAGCGACGGCCCGGCGCTGGGACTCAACCGCACCACCAGGTCGCCGGAATCGCCCTGCCGCTCGATGACCGCGGCTTGGGTGATCAGGTGCGTGTGGACCCGCGCGCCCGCCACACCCTCGGAGAGGTGCAGCAGACCCGACGCGACGACGAGCTCCAGCGATTCCGGCTGATCTTCGAGATCGAGCATCGCTCGCTGCAGGAAGGAATACAGATGGGAGGCGGCCTGCCGTTCACGGTCGACGACCGCCCACGTCCGCCAGTCCGTCAGCCAGACGTCGAGACCGTCGATACCGATGGCCTGGGGGTCGAGTTCGGGCTCGACGGCGGAATCCGCGATGTCCCCGTGCACGTACTTCGCGAGCTCGGCGGGCGGGCGCGGGGGCTCTTCGAGCTGAGCGCGACGCGCGCGCAGGACGATGTCGCCCGACGCGGCGTGGGCACGCAGGCCGGCCCTGATGTTTCCCTCCTCGAGGGACATCACAGCGCGGTGTTTGTCGACGACGCGGACGGGCGCACTGCGGGCCTTGACGAGCTCGGCCAGGAAGGCAAGCAGGCGCTGCACGCGATCCCTCAATTCGGGTTCGCTCTCGCCTGACTCCACTCGCACTCCACTCACCCCTGCGGACGTCCTTCCGCCCGTCGACGGATACGGGCATGTCCACCTTAGAAGTACCGATCGACATGCCCGTTTCCGGTCCCACGTGACGCTCGCGACACTTCGACGCGCCGTCGCCGCCGATGCGCTGAGCTGCATCGACGGCGACGGTGCTGTGTGGAGGCGTCAGGGGATGGTGACCGTGCGCGATGTCGTCACGCCGTGATTGGTCGCGCCGAGCTCCCGTGCCGTCTGTCGCGGCGGCACCCGATCGAGCGCCCACCGCTCGACCAGCAGCGTGATCTTGGTGAGCATCTCGGTGCGCAGACGCTGGAAGGAATCGTCCGGATCGGTCCCGACCCACCCGAGGAGCACCCACCATGCCCACGCGACCGCGCCGGCGTTGGCCACGAAGTCCGGGATCACCGGGATGCCGCGGCCGGTGAGCACGGCTTCGGCGTCGGGCGTCGTCGCGGAGTTCGCGGCCTCGATGACGACCCGCCCGGCGACCCGGCCGACGTTCTCCGCCGTGATGGCGTAAGAGATGGCGGCGGGGACGAAGATGTCGGCGGGAATGCCGATCACCGCGTCGCGGGGCAGTTGCTCGACGCGCGACGGGACGCGGGAACGGTCGATCTCCCCGTACTCGTCGCGGAGGTCGAGCAGTGCCGGGATGTCCAGTCCGTCAGCGCAATACAGTGTTCCTGCAGCATCGGCGACGGCGGTCACGCGCATGCCCGCTTCGTGCAGATACCAGGCGGCGCCGCCACCCATCGTGCCGATTCCCTGGATCGCGACGGTGGTCTCGACCGGTGCCCAGCGGTATGCGTTCGCGGTGGCGATGCAGGCCTGCGCGACGCCGTAACCACCGATCACGTCACCCAGCAGGAAGCCGCCGTAGACCGGCGCGTTCAGGGAGGTGCGTACCCGCTCCAAGGTGATCGCCGGGTCTGCCGCACGGTTGATCGCGGCGTGGAAGGACTGGTGCAGTCCCAGCCGCTCGAAGACCTCGTCGAGGAGGTGCTGGGGAACGCCCAGGTCCTCGGCGGTGACCCAGTGCGCGTTCAACCAGGGACGCATCGCCTGGCAGAAGCGCTGCAGCACATCGACGGCACGGGGGTCCTTCGGGTCGAAGTCGATCCCGCCCTTCGCGCCGCCCACCGGCAGGTCGAACACCGCGGTCTTCGCGGCCATGCCGCGCGCCAGGTCCTCGACCTCCGACATCGTGCACCCGGCCCGCATGCGGGTGCCACCGGTCGCCAGATCGCCCACCAGGGTGTGGACGACGAGATAGCCGTGCGCACCTGTCATCGGGTCCGTCCAGGTGAGACGCAGGAAGGGTTCGTCCCTGCGGGTGTCCACCGCGTCGACGCGTGTTGCCATGGTGGTCATATGCGGTCCCCCGTTCGTCAGAGCCGTCACTACGTCGATTCGGCCGGTGACGCCAGCGTGCCCGGGGGCGGCGCGGGGCGTCCAGTTACGAAACTCGAAGGTCGGAGTTCACGATTTCTACACAACGCGAGCTCACAGCGGTTGCAGGTCCCCGGGCGCGCCCTACGCTGACGGCATGGAGTTGTCCCTGCGCCGGTTACGGATGCTTCGAGAACTGCATCGCCGAGGCACCGTCACGGCCGCCGCACTCGCCCTGCATTACACCACCTCGGCTGTCTCGCAACAGCTCACCCAACTCGAACGGGACGTCGGCGCAACGCTTTTCGAGCGAAGGGGACGTCGGGTCCAGTTGACGGAGGCGGGCGTGCTGCTCGCCGAACACGCCGAGGAGATCCTGCAGTCGGTGGAGCGCGCGACGACCGCGCTCGAACAGACCCGCGACGGGGTCACCGCGCGCCTGACCGCCGGGGTATGGGCCTCCGTCGCATCCACTCTGATCCCCAGCGCGCTGGCATTGCTGGCCACCGAGCATCCCGGCATCGAGGTCCGCACGCGAGAGCTCGCCCCCGAGGAGACCGCCGGCGCCGTCCGTGACGGATCGCTGGACTTCTCGTTCGTCATCGAATACTCCGGCTACCCGATGTTGTGGGATCCGGAGCTGACCAAGGTGGTGATCGCGGTCGAGCGACTGCACGCCGCGGTGCCGCCCGGGACGGTGCCGGCGGGCACCATCGCACTCGCCGACCTCGCCGAGCATCCGTGGGTATTGGCCGGCCCGAACTCGCACTTCGGCCGCGCGGTGAGCCTCGCGTGTCAACGTGCGGGGTTCGAGCCGAGGATCAACCACGAGGTCGGTGAGCAGGCGACGGCGCTGGCGATGGTCGCCGCGGGGCTGGGTGTCACGCTCGTCTCCGATCTCGGGCTGACGTTGAGCTCACCCGGGGTCGAGGTGGTGGCGCTGACCGAACCGCTCGTGCGCACGATCTCCATCGCGCATCGCGGGGTCGCGTCGGAACGGCCGCCGCTGCGCCTCGTGATCGACGCGGTGCGCACCGCCGCAGCGGAACGGGGGCTCGCGGCGCAGTAGCCACGAGCCCCCGTCTGTCGCTGCCTACTGCGCGAGCTGCTTACGCAGCACGTACTTCAGGATTCCGCCGTGCTGGAAGTACTCGGCCTCGGCGGGGGTGTCGATGCGCACCGTCGCGTCGAACTCCGTGTCCCCCGCCTTCACGTGCACGGTCTCGGGGATCTCGTCGCCGTCCGCCAGACCGGTGATGGTGAATTCCTCCTCCCCCGTCAGGCCGAGGCTCTGCGCCGACTCGCCCTCCGGGAACTGCAACGGCAGCACGCCCATACCGATGAGGTTGGAGCGGTGGATGCGCTCGTACGACTGCGCGATCACCGCGCGCACCCCCAACAGCAACGTGCCCTTGGCCGCCCAGTCACGCGACGAGCCCGACCCGTACTCCGCGCCCGCGAGCACGACCAGCGGTGTGCCGTCCTCCGCGTACTTCTGCGCGGCGTCGTAGATACTCATCTGCTCGTCGGTCGGCAGATAGCGGGTGACGCCACCCTCGACGTCCGGCACCAGTTGGTTACGCAGTCGGATGTTGGCGAAGGTGCCGCGGATCATCACCTCGTGGTTGCCGCGTCGCGACCCGTAGGAGTTGAAGTCGGCCTGCTCGACGCCGTGCTCCTGCAGGTAGCGACCCGCGGGGCTGTCGCGTCGGATCGCACCGGCCGGCGAGATGTGGTCGGTGGTCACGGAGTCGCCGAGCAGCGCGAGTACCCGCGCGCCCTCGATGTCGCGCAGCGGCTCGGGTTCCGACGACATGTCCTCGAAGTAGGGAGGACGTCGCACGTACGTCGACTCGTCCTTCCATTCGAACACCTCGCTGTCGGGCACGTCGAGGTTCCGCCACGTCTCGTCACCGGTGTAGACGTCCTGGTAGCCGGTCTCGAACATCTCCGCGCGCACCGCGTCGTCGATGACCTCCTGGATCTCCTGCGTCGTGGGCCAGATGTCGCGCAGGTAGACCTCGTTGCCCTCGCTGTCGGTGCCGAGCGGGTCCTTGAAGAGGTCGACGAGCATCGAGCCGGCCAGCGCATACGCGATCACCAGCGGCGGCGACGCGAGGAAATTCATCTTCGTCTGCGGATGGATGCGTCCCTCGAAGTTGCGGTTGCCCGACAGCACGGCCGAGACGTTGACGTCGTGCTCGTCGATCGCGGCCGCGATCTCGTCGGGAAGCGGGCCGGAATTGCCGATGCAGGTCGTGCAGCCGTAACCGACGAGGTTGAAGCCGAGCTTGTCGAGATAGGGCGTCAGACCCGAACGTTCGTAGTAGTCGGTGACGATCCGCGACCCCGGAGCCAGCGTGGTCTTCACCCACGGCTTGCTCCGCAGCCCCTTTTCCACGGCCTTCTTGGCGAGCAGCGCCGCACCGATCATCACCGACGGGTTCGACGTGTTCGTGCACGATGTGATCGCCGCGATCACCACATGTCCGTTGTCGAGTTCGAACTCGTCGCCGTCCCCGACCCGCACCGGGACCTTCTTCGACGGCGGCGCCGAGGTGTCGGCGTCGTCGGGCACCGGGTCGCGCGGCTCGTCGCGGGAGTCCTCGCTGCGCACCGACACCGGGTCGCTGGCAGGGAATGATTCGAGCACGCCCTCGTCGACACCCGAGTCCTGGACGCGGGAGACGACGTCGGGCACTTCCTCACCGTTGAGCAGCGAGGTCACGGCCTTCGGCGCGAGGGCGACGGGGATGCGGTCCTGCGGTCGCTTCGGGCCGGCGACGGACGGTCGCACCTTCGACAGATCCAGTTCGACGACCTCGCTGTAGTCGGGTTCGCGATCGGGGTCGTGCCACAGACCCTGTTCTTTCGCATACGCCTCGACGAGGCGGATCTGCCCCTCGTCGCGACCGGTGAGACGCAGGTAGTCGAGGGTCGCGTCGTCGATCGGGAAGATCGAGATCGTCGAGCCGTACTCGGGGCTCATGTTGCCGATGGTCGCGCGGTTGGCGAGCGGCACGTTGGCGACACCGGGACCGAAGAACTCGACGAACTTGCCGACCACGCCTGTCTTGCGGAGCATCTCGGCGACGGTGAGCACGAGGTCGGTCGCCGTGGTGCCCTCCTGCAGTTCGCCGGTGAGCTTGAAGCCGACGACCTGCGGGATCAACATCGACGCCGGCTGGCCCAGCATCGCCGCCTCGGCTTCGATGCCGCCGACCCCCCAGCCGACGACACCGAGGCCGTTGATCATGGGGGTGTGCGAGTCGGTGCCGACGAGCGAGTCGGGATAGGCGACGAGCCCGCCGTCCTCGTCCTCCCGCGTGAAGACGACGCGGGCCAGGTACTCGAGGTTCACCTGATGGCAGATGCCGGTGCCGGGCGGGACCACCTTGAAGTCGTCGAACGCTGCCTGCGCCCAGCGCAGCAGCTCGTAGCGCTCTCGGTTGCGCTGGAACTCGAGGTCGGTGTTGATCCGAAAGGCGTCCTCGGTGCCGAAGACGTCGGCGATCACCGAGTGGTCGATGACCAGTTCGGTGGGGATCAGCGGGTTGATGCGCTTCGGGTCGCCACCCTGCTGGGTCATGGCGTCGCGCATGGCGACGAGGTCCACGACGCACGGCACGCCGGTGAAGTCCTGCATGAGAACGCGTGCCGGGGAGAACTGGATCTCCGGGTTGTGCGTCGACTTCGGATCCCAACCCGCGACGGCCTCGATCTGCTCCCGGGTGACGAGCCGCCCGTCCTCGGTGCGCAACAGGTTCTCCAGCAGGACCTTGAGGCTGTAGGGCAGTCGCTCCGAACCCTGGACCTTGTCGATGCGATAGATCCGATAGTCGGTGTCGTCGACCTTCAGGGTGTCGCGTGCGCCGAAACTGTCGTCACTCATGAACGTGCCTCCCGACTGCGATGTTTCCGGTGGTTACCCGGATGGGTAGCCCGTTCCGCCGCGTCGCAATCACCACCCGGACCGTCGTCTCGACACCACGACGGAACCGTCGTGGGCGTAGGGCGAGCGCGCGGTCGACCTCGTCCGACGGTCGCGACGCCCTCGAGCCGGGAGTCCGACAGGATCCTCACAGCCGACAGGCGCGTGACGCGAGCAGAACGCAACGCGGCCTTACGGTGAGGCAACCCCTGGGACATGCACCGTCCCGACACTGGTCCGCGCACTGTTCGCACCAGGAGGTAGCCGTGTCCTACGTTCCACCCGCCGAATTGGCCCGCGCGATGGTCGATGCCGGTCAGAGCAAGGTCCTCATGTCGACGCGCGATACGCTCATCCGCGCGTACATGGCAGGCGCGATCCTCGCCCTGGGGGCCGCGTTCGCGATCACGATCACCGTACAGACGGGCAACGCCCTCCTCGGTGCCCTGCTCTTCCCCGTCGGGTTCTGCCTGCTCTACCTTCTGGGGTTCGACCTGCTCACAGGCGTCTTCACGATGGTTCCGATCGCCTATCTGGACAAGCGCCCCGGTGTGACGATCGGCGCGATGCTGCGCAACTGGGGCCTGGTCTTCGTCGGGAACTTCCTCGGCGCATTCACCGTCGCCGTGTTCATCACCTTCGTCCTCACCTACGGGTACTCGATTCCACCGGACGCTGTCGGTGAACGCCTCGGTGAGATCGGTGAGGCCCGCACACTCGGCTACGCCGAGCACGGCGCCGCCGGAATGATGACGCTGTTCCTTCGTGGCGTCCTGTGCAACTGGATGGTGTCCACCGGCGTGGTGGCCGCGATGATGTCCAAGAGCGTCCCCGGCAAGGTGATCGTGATGTGGATGCCGGTACTGCTGTTCTTCTACATGGGTTTCGAACACTCGGTGGTCAACATGTTCCTGTTCCCGTCCGGTTTGCTTCTCGGAGGAGACTTCTCGATCGGCGACTATCTGGTGTGGAACGAGATTCCGACGGTCCTCGGCAACATGGTGGGTGGCATCGTCTTCGTGGGATTGGCCCTGTACACGACGCACGTGCGCACGCAGCCGAAGAGGCAGGTCGTGGAGCCGACGGTACCCGTGTCTTCGTCCTGACCCCTGAGATCCGGACAGCAGCAAACGACATGGTCATCGGTGCTCGCAATAGCGCGCACCGATGACCATTCGGCGCGTCGAGCATCGACCCGCGTCGGTGTGCTAGCGTCTGCGCGACTATCGATCGGGGGGTCGCATGGGTAGGTGGGGAATCGTCGCGCTCGCAACAGCAATGGCAATGCTGACGGCATGCAGCCCGAGTGTCGCGGGCGACGTCACAGGAGACGAGACAACTACGTCGACGACCCGCACCCCACGCATCACGGACGACTCCGGCCGACCGCCCGTCACCTTCGACCCCTGCCACGACATCCCCGACGACGTTATGAACGCGGCCGGGTACGACGCGGCGAAGAAGGAAGTCGCGGACATGCCGATGGGGACGTACACATTCCTCGGATGCACATACAAGAAGGAAGATCTTGTCCCCGGAGTCAGGCGAGGGTACAGCCTGAACATCTTGTCGGGGAATGTCAGCCTCGACGAGGAGTTGAAGAAGAACGGACATGTAGCGGCCCCCGCGACGATCAATGGCCGACCCGCGCTACTCGAGCTGGATCCCAACAACCGGGATGCATGCACATACGTGCTACAGACAGATTTCGGCGTCGTTTTCGTCACGAGGTTGTACAACACCGATCATCCAGGACCGGCGCCCCAGGGTGAATGGTGCGCGGGTATGGAGGAATTCGTCGGCTCGATCGAACCGTATATCGCGAACTGAAGAGGGTGGTCATGTCGAACTCGACCAGGCTCGAACCCAGCGTCATCGACGAGATCGTGAGGATATGCAACACAATGCTCACGGAGTTCGAAGATGCGCGAACAACCGCCGAATGGCTCACTAGGACAGAAGGTTTTGGCGACTTCGATTCAGCACAGCAGCTCGCCGCTGGTTACCGACGGAAGGCTGCTGGAACACCGGAATCTGCGAAGGAGCGCGTTGAGCAGTTCATCGATGCCCTCCTCAAACTCCGCGACGCCTTCGCAACCGGCGGAGAAGCGTTCCTCGACATCGAATCCGACTGGGCGCGCCAACTCGCCATCACCGACCCCGACAGCGAAGCGGGAAACGGTCATCAGAGCGCGCAATAACGCGCGCCGACGACCATTTCGCGCGCCCGCGTGCTCGGTGGAACCGTTGTGTTAGCGTCTGCCGACAAATCGATCGGGGGGCCGCATGGGTAGGTGGGGAACAGTCGCGCTCGCAGCAGTCGCGGCAGTGGTGACGGCGTGCAGTCCGAGCGCCGCGGACGAGGCCGCTGGAGACGAGACGACGACGTCGACCACCCGCACCCCGCGCATCACCGACGACTCCGGCCGACCGCCCGTCACCTTCGACCCCTGCCACGACATCCCCGACGACGTCATGAACGCGGCCGGGTACGACGCGGCGAAGAAGGAAGTCGCGGACATGCCGATGGGGACGTACACCTTCCTCGGCTGCCTGTACAAGAACGACGACTACCTCCCTGGCGTCAGTCGGGGATTCGGGCTCAACATCTTGGCGGGGAACGTCACCCTCGAAGAAGAAGCTCAGAAGAACGGGCACATTTCCGAACCGGCATCGATCAATGGCCGGGCTGCACTCCTACGAGTCGACCCGTCGGCGTCACTCGCCTGCACGTATGTCCTGGAAACAAACTTCGGAATCGTTATTCTCGACAGGCTCTACCATTCGGACTCCGTAACTCGTCCGCCCATCGAGGTGTGGTGTGACGGGTTTGAGGAACTCGTCGCGTCGATCGAACCCTTTCTCAGCTGACCTGCAAGGAGTGCTATGCCACCCGGCTTCGCCCGACTCGAGCCGCACGTCTTGGACGAGATTCTCAGGATATGCAAAGTCATGCTCGATGAATTCGACGAGTCGCAGGAGACAGCGCGTAGGCTGCTCAACGTCGAGGGGTTCGGGGACTTCGCGTCAGCGCAACAGCTCGCGGCTGGTTACAGACGCAAAGCGTCCGGCACACCGGAATCCGCAGTCGAACGCATCGAGCAGTTCACTCTCGCCCTCCTCAAACTCCGCGACGCCTTCGCAACCGGCGGAGAAGCGTTCCTCGACATCGAATCCGACTGGGCGCGCCAACTCGCCATCACCGACCCCGACAGCGAAGCGGGAAACGGTCATCAGAGCGCGCAATAACGCGCGCCGACGACCATTTCGCGCGCCCGCGTGCTCGGTGGAACCGTTGTGTTAGCGTCTGCCGACAAATCGATCGGGGGGCCGCATGGGTAGGTGGGGAACAGTCGCGCTCGCAGCAGTCGCGGCAGTGGTGACGGCGTGCAGTCCGAGCGCCGCGGACGAGGCCGCTGGAGACGAGACGACGACGTCGACGACCCGCACCCCACGCATCACCGACGACTCCGGCCGTCCGCCCGTCACCTTCGACCCCTGCTACGACATCCCCGACGACGTCATGAACGCAGCCGGGTACGACGCGGCGAAGAAGGAAGTCGCGGACATGCCGATGGGGACTTATACGTTCCTAGGATGCACATATCGCGATGACAACAAAATTCCTGGTACCAGACGCGGATATGGTCTCAACATTCTTGCTGGAAACGTGACACTCGATGAAGAACACAGCAACAACGCGCACATCGCTACAGCAGTTTCCATCAATGGCCGACGCGCCCTCCTCGAAGTCGATCCAAATCGGAATGACACCTGTAAATACGTCGTAGAAACTGGCTTCGGTCTCCTCATGCTCACCCGGATATACCACACGGACTACCCAGGATCTGCTCCGATCGAGGAATGGTGCACAGGATTGGAGGAGCTTGCCAACTCGATTGAGCCTTTCCTCCCCACGTGAACCACAACTATTCGAAGGACCCTCGATGAGTGACTTCGCCAGGCTCGAACCGCATGTCGTCGACGAAATTGTCCGTATCTGCGAGGTGATGCTTCGGGAGTTCGAGGACGCCCAAACGACCGCAGCGAAGCTCCCTGACCTAATGGGGCTCTTCGCAGTTAGCAGTGGCATTGGCGCCGGCTGGATGCGACCCGACGTGACCGTCGAGTGCAGGCCCACCGTACCCGGCGGCGTTGGTTCTCCGGGGTACGGAACCCGAACGCGATGCGGCCGACGTGCTTGACGATCCGGTTGTAGCCTTCACTGCGCGCATTCGACAGGCCGGTGGTGATCGCCAGGATCATCGGTTCTTGCCACGCCGAGATGGTCGTCGCCAGCTTGCCGATCTCCGGGACACGGCATGCCGCGCAGAACGTGTAGAACCGATACAGTCTGTCCCGGATCTCATGGCGAAGGCCACCACGATCGGTGCAGCGCAACACATCGCGCAGCAGTTCCTTCGCTATCCATGCCGCAGCGATGTCCCCGTGCGGATCCGCGGCGGTCAGCTTCTCGAACAGGGCCGATCGTTGCTCATCGGTTAGGCGCTCCGCGGCCCGCAACAACCGTCGTCGATTGATCCATTCGACATCGCTCTTGCGGCCGCGCCGACCCCGCTCGGCCTGGGTGACCCTGCGCCGGACGGTATCGACCATCTCGTTGGCCTTCTTGACCAGGTGGAACCGGTCCACCACCAGTTGTGCGTGCGGCACTGCCTCGCGCGCCGCCTTTGCGTACACCGACGACATGTCGATCGCGACATGGGTGATCTGTGCCTTCCACGTCTCGTCGCGGGCGTCGAACCAGTCGATCACCACCGCGGAGGTGCGTCCGTTGACCTGCGCCAGCAACCCTTGATCGCCGGTCAGGTCGACCAGTCCGGTGTCCCACCGGTCCACCCATCTCCGTTCCCCGGTCTCGGGGCAAGTTTCCCATTTCGCCTTCCCGCGTCGGGTCTCATCGATCCCGAGGACGACCACCGGTTCGGGTTCGTCGCCAAGGGCGGCGTCGGCGACCACGACGAGGTGGCCGTGGACGGTGTGCCAGGCGCACCCGTAGTCGCCCGCGACCGCGGACACCGACCGGTCCCCGTCGAGGACCGCCTCGACCAGCAGCGCCTTCGCTCGGGGCGTGACCCGCGCCCGGGGCGGCACCCCCGGCGTCGACTCGGTGAACACCTTACGGTCACAGGAGGTATTGGTGCACAACCATTTCCGTTTCCGCCACACCAGCAGTGGACGGTCGGGTCCGACCTGCACGTCCCGCGGTCTGGTGGTGACCCAACCCTTCGAACGCGTGGACTTCTGCCCGCACTGCGGGCAGACCCCGACCCATTCGGGTGCCGTCGCGATCTGCACGATCCGGCTGCCCTCGACCGTGCGCTGCACCGATTCGACGATGACGCCGTCGAGATCGAGCAGCAATGAACTACCGTGGTGCATGCCCGCGTTCCTTGCTGTCCTGGATGCCTGAGAACACCCAGCTCACAAGGGCGCGTGATCCCTCCCGGGATTTCCGGAGGGCTCCTCTCAAGGGAGGATGAAACCTATGGCAGCAGGATCGAAGCGGTACTCGGCTGAGTTGAAGCGAGACGCCGTGGACATGGTGGCCCAGTTGGTGGCCCACGGGTCGGCGGAGTGGCCGGCGATGCGCAAGACCGCAGATCTGTTGGGGGTGACCTCGGCGGAGACTGTCCGTCAGTGGGTTCGTAAGGCCCCGGCCGCTGATGCGGAAGGCGCCTCGAGGGCCGACAACGAGGAGATCCGCAGGCTCAAACAGGAGGTCGCCGAACTCAAACGGGCCAACGGCATCCTGAAAGCGGCGTCGGTTTTCTTCGCGGCCGAAATCGACCGGCCACACCGGTAATTGTGGACTTCATCCGCACCCACCAGGGACATCGGGTGGGTGCGGATGGTCTTATCTGGGGTGTCGATTCGATGTGCGCCGTGCTCTCTGAGCACGGCTGGCGCATCGCCCCGTCCACATACTACGACCACATCAACCGCGGGCCGAGCGCCCGTATGCTCGCTGACGCGCAGGTCATCGATGCGATCTTCATGCTCCGCAAGAACAAACCCCTGACCCGCGTTCTGGGCTCACGAAAGACATGGATAATGCTGCGCAGCAACGGATTAGATGTCGCCCGTTGCACGGTTGAACGGGTCATGCGGGAGATGGGATGGCACGGCGCGATCAAGAAGAAACGGGTGCGCACGACCATCCCTGACGCGGCGGCCAAGCGGCCGACGGATCTGGTCGACCGGCAGTTTTATGCCGCGGCACCCAACCGCCTGTGGGTGGCCGATTTCACCTACTGCCGCACCGAATCCGGTTGGGCGTACACAGCCTTCGTGACTGACGTGTTCGCCCGCAAGATCGTCGGCTGGAAGGTGGCCACGGAGATGACGGTGAACTTGGTGACCGATGCGATCAACAATGCGATCGACAACAGAAAACGTTGCGGGGTAGTCGATTTGAGCAAACTCGTCCATCATAGCGACGCCGGATCGCAGTATACTGCCATCGTGTTCGGGCAGCGATTGGCCGAGGAAGGGATCGCGGCCTCTATCGGCACCGTCGGGGACAGTTTCGACAATGCCCTGGCCGAATCGGTGAACTCGGACTACAAGAACGAACTGGTCGACAACCAGCCCCTGTTCCATGGAGCCACTGAGTTGTCGCTGGGCACCGCCGAATGGGTGGCGTTCTACAACCGAGAACGACCACACAGCTACTGCCACGACCTCACCCCCGACCGGGCAGAGCAACTCCACTACGATCGCATGCGCACCCTCAATCCGGAGGAAGCGCTCACACCATGAGCTCTCCGGAAACGCCGGGAGGGATCAGCGGGCCCTTTTTCAATCACCGACACGGCAATGGGGTCGATCGGCACCCGCCCCTACCAAGTGCGAAGAGCCCCTAATGGGAGCTACCGACCCCCACGACTGTGGCAAGGTTCGGTGTCGGTGGCGACCGGTGGGATAACACTCTCAAGACCAGGCGTGGCCCCGTCCCCGAGCAGTCGGGCTGATGCTTGAACTCAGACCGTGTACCCGCCGGTCGTGAGGGAAGCGGTGATCGCTGATGGGATGACGTACCCCGATGCCGTGCGGGTCGGTGAGTACTCGAGTCGAGCCATTAGGTCGCCGACGGCTTTCCTCCGCTACCGGACCGAAAAATAGTGGATAGCAGCCTGTTCGGAGGGTCACTCCATGTTGTTCATCGGCGATGACTGGGCGGAAGGCCATCACGACATCGAGGTCGAAGACGACGTCGGCCGCCGGTTGGCGCGGATACGGCTGCCCGAGGGCGTCGAGGGGCTGGCCCGATTGCACGAGGTGGTGGCCGAACATCTCGATCCTGACAGCACCGGCAGCAGTGACCTCCCCGAGAGTGCGGTCGTGGTCGGGATCGAAACCGATCGTGGGGTGTGGGTGTCGGCGCTGCTGGCCTGTGGCTATCAGGTGTATGCGATCAACCCGATGTCGGCGGCACGATATCGGGAACGGCACGGCACCTCGGGAGCCAAATCCGACGCCGGCGACGCTCACGTTCTCGCCGAGATCGTCCGGCTGGACCGCGGCCATCACCGTCAGATCGCCGGGGATTCCCCGCAGGTCGAAGCCCTGAAACTGCTTGCCCGGGCCCACCAAGGCCTGATCTGGGACCGGACCCGGCACCTGCAGCGGATGCGGTCGGCGCTCCGCGAGTACTTCCCGGCCGCATTGACCGCGTTCGACAACCTCGCGGCCCCGGACACCCTGGCATTGCTGCGCAAAGCCCCCGATCCGGATCGCGCAGCCCGACTGACCACCGGGCAGATCACCGTGGAACTGGCCCGGGCGCATCGGCGCGGGGACCGCACCGCCACGGCCACCCGCATCCGCGATGCGCTGCGGGCGCCAGCGCTGCGGCAACCGGCTGCGATCGAACATGCCTACGCGGTCGTCGTGGCCGGGCAAGCGCGCATGCTCGCGCATCTGGCCGAGCAGATCGACGAGCTCGAGCAGGAGGTGAAGCGCAGTTTTCGTGGGCACCCGGCCGCTGCGATCGTCCGTAGCTGTCCCGGACTGGGGGATGTGCTGGGCGCCCGGGTGCTGGCAGAATTCGGCGACGATCCGCACCGATACCGCAATGCCAAAGCCCGCAAGAACTACGCCGGGACCTCCCCGATCACCCGAGCATCGGGCAAGAGGAAGACGGTGTCGGCGCGCTACGCCCGCAACAAGCACCTGGCCGATGCGTGTCATCAGTGGGCGTTCTGCTCGATGAATACCTCACCGGGCGCTCGCGCCTATTACGACGCGCTGTGGGCCCGGGAGGTCGGCCATCATGCCGCGCTGCGTCAGCTCGGTAACCGGCTCGTCGGGATTCTCCATGGATGTCTGAAGACCGGCACGGTTTACGACGAGAGCACCGCCTGGCCCCAAGTTCCCCCACAAGCCGCGGCTTGACACAGATACGTCATGGGATGTCTGAGTTGCACCAGTTTAGTGTGCCAACCCTGACCGGGGATTCGGGATTTCGAGGGAATCGAGGATGCTCACGGCGTCGTCGGTGAGCGGATCGAGGGCGGCGTGCTCGTGACCGGCGATCGTGACGGTGACCTCCTGCAACGGACGCAGCGTGCGCACGATTTTCCGGATCGACATTCCCGTCGCATCCTGCAGATAGCGCGAGATCGCCAACGCAGCGAACACGATGGTCAGGTGCGCCTCGATCGAATCCCGAGTGTGGCTGAAGATGGGTCGGGCTCGCAGGTCGGTCTTCGACATCCGAAACGACTGCTCGACCTGCCATAGATCGTGGTACTTCTCCATCACCTCATGTGGAGTCATTAGTGACACAGGAAGATTGGTGACGTAGCCTTTGAGTCCGACGAGAGAACGCGCCCTGGCAATGCCTGCCGTATCGAGAGTCTTGCCTTGTGCAGTGGTCTTGACGAACCGCGGAGAGCGGGCAGCGTGGGTGCCGTCGATGACGGCCTGGGCCCGAGCCTCCTGAGCGTTCAACGTCTGGTTGTCGCGCACGGCGCGCTTTTTCGAGTACGCCCAGATCGCCCGCCACGCCGACTTCTCGGAGGGGTCCCAGACGGGCTCGGCGCGACGCGTGAGGTCGTTGACCACGCTCTTCGCGTGTCGCGGGGTGACCGTGTCGATGACCTGCCCATCGGTGAACACGTCACCGTTCCAGTGGAAGTGACTGGCCAGGTCCGACGGTGCTTTCATCACGCGCGACCCGACGATGAACTTCAGCCCAGCAGCGTCGAGGTCCTTGAGGTTCGTCGACGACAGCATGCCGGCATCGGCGGCGATGACCATCTCCACACCCTCGAGGTTGTGGCGGGCCTGGAACTGGCGCACGATCGGCACGATGGTGCGGGTCTCGGCGTGGTTTCCTTCGAAACACCCGATCTCCAAAGGGAATCCGGTGCGGTCGACGAGCAACCCGACGACGATCTGCGGATCGACCCGACGTTCTTTCGAGTACCCGACCTTGCGCAGGTCGTCTTCCTTCTCGGCTTCGAAGTACAACGTGTTGGGTGGACCCGGGGCGCGGTGGCGGCATTGCTGCTGCTCCGTTTCCCCGGGCCTCCCGCCGAACCCGCCGTGCGCCTTTCAACGCAACGGGCTCTCCACGACGATGGTGCCGGTCAGGCAGCCATGATCGGGTCGTAGGGACTGGGGATCTTCGTCCCGCGGTACCAGTAGCGTTCGATCCGCACTCGAGTGGGATCGAACAGGACCGCATCCGAGGTCGCGATGGGTCTCCAACTGCCGTCGGAACGGCGGAGCCATCGTTTGACCTTGGACCAGTTCCAACGACGCTGCTCGCGCTGCCAGGCCACGAACCTTCGCCAGGTGAAATACCGGAGGAAGGAAAACCGTCGCCCGGCCAGCGCGTGGCGGAAATAGTAGGTCCAGCCACGCAGTGCCGCGTTGACCTCGACGATCACAGCCGTCAGGGGCCGAGGAGACCGGCGTGGGGTCAACTGGCGGATGGTCTGCTTGATCGATCGAAACGCCTTGTCGGCGATGAAGGTCATGCAGTACCACTTTCCGCCTCCTCGTCGTTGCCTCCACTGGAGGTGGAAGCCGAGGAAGTCGATCCCATGCTCGAGGTGCGTGATGCGGGTTTTGGTCTCGGACAAACGGAGTCCGATCCCGCCGAGCACCTCGGTGACTTGTTCTTTCAAGGCGAGTACGTCATCTCTGCTGCCGTTGGTCATGATGACGAAATCGTCCGCGTAGCGCACGATCCGCCAGTTGCCCATCCCGCTACGCACCCGTTTGCGACGAGCCCACTGCGTGGCCTGATCGCCACCGGGTTGCCACGGAGCCATGATCGCCTCGTCCAGAGCGGACAACGCGATGTTGGCCAGCAGCGGTGAAATGATCCCGCCCTGAGGCGTTCCCGCATCGGTGCCGCCCTGGCGGCCGAGCTCATCGAGCACCCCGGCCTTGAGGAACGCCCGCACCAATGCGACGGTCTTCTTGTCCGTGATCCGTGCCCGCACCCGTGCGAGTAATGCCCGGTGATCGATGTGGTCGAAACATCCTTCGATGTCCGCGTCCAGCACCCACCGGTACCCGCGTTGGGCGTAGTAATGGATCTCGGCGACCGCATCGTGGGCTCGCCGCTTCGGCCGGAAACCGTATGAGACCGGCAGAAAGTCGGCCTCGAAGATCGGTTCCAGCACCATCTTCAACGACTGTTGCACGACCCGGTCGGTCACGGTGGGGATCCCCAACGGGCGGGACTTGCCGCCCGGTTTGGGGATGAGCACCCGCCGCACCGGCGCGGGCCGATACGTGCCGTCCTCGATGCTTGCGGCGATCCCGGACAAGAACGCCTGGACCTCGCCGCGCTGTTCGATCCGGTGCACTGTCGCACCGTCGATCCCAGCAGTGCGAGCTCCTTTGTTGCGTGCCACCACCGACCAGGCCATCCGAAGATAGTCCGGGTGGGACACGAGGTTGAACAAGTCCCCGAACCGCGCACTGCGGTCGGTCTTGGCCCACCGGTGATACTTGATCTGCGTCCGCGCTACCCGATCCCGGGCGATATCCGCCCGAGGCCCGGCGCCGGAGTTCACCGACGCGTCTTGCGCCATCGCAGTACCTCCTATCCATTGTCGCTGCCGCCCTTCCCGATGTGTCCGGCTCTCCCGGACTCGCAGTACTACGGCGGCTCCGCCAGCTCCCGGATCGGTCGGTGGACGACGCACCCAGCCACCCCGCAGCACCGGCTGCACCACGGTCGTGGCAGATCCGAGAACCTTCCCGTGTTCACTCGCTGTTCGCTCACCGAAGGAGGCACCCGGCTATCTGCCTGCGGCACCCACCGGCGACTACTCCGTAGTCCTTCGCCGCCGGCCCCGCCCGGGAAAAGTAACTCGTCCCCCGGACGGTCTGCCTGCCCGTCACTCCGGCAGACAGCTCACCGCGCCCGCCCCAAATCCGCAGGGTTAGAGGCGGTTATACGTCAAGACAGGTGATGACACCGGTTCCTCGCGTATACCTCTTCGGCATCGCTCGCCGCGCCCACGTCATCCAGCGGTGCTGACGCGACACGGCTTTGTCAGGGCTGCTCCCACCCTCCCGGGCGTCTCCCCGGTCAGGCTGCCCCCAGCTTCATAGACTCCTGGCTACGGCCAGGCTCAAGGCAAAGGTCTCTCACCTCCGCTCGAACAGCAAGCGCCTCACGGCGCACGGTCACGTCGTAGAGCAACAGATTCAGATCACCTGCGGCGGCGGCATGTTCGAAGCAGCGCTGCGCGATGTCGTCGCGGTAACTGTGGGCGGTGCACCGCCGCAGGGTCCGCACGAAGGTGTTGCGGTGTGCTGAGGCGATGCCGATCTCGCGCAGAACTCTGCCCGCATCCGCGACCGAGGTCGGCTCGACGATACGAGCTGCCACCAGCTGAAAGAACGCCTCGTTGTCGACCACGCCGAACCCGAGGCGCCGCCATGCGGTGTCGATGACCTCGATCAACCAGCGGGATCGCTTACCGGTGATCATCGATGCTCCACCGGTACCCGCGCCGAGGTCGAGGTCGAGTTCTTGCTGGCCGGCGAGCAGTTTCTCGCGGGCTGTCGCGAGAAGGGCGGCGAGTTCACTGTCGGTGTGGGCGGTACCGAGGTGCTCGAGCACTTTGTCTCGGCGGCCTTGCTTGGCTGCGATCTGCACCGCGGTTGCTCCCGAAGCGGTGCGGACTTTGCGGATGTAGGCGGCCACGGGCCGGAGTCTACCGACCCGTTAGTGTGCCAACTCGCAAACCCACACTGCTGTCACCAGCACAAACACCGGATCTGTCCCGAAAATCGGCCAACGTGGTGCAACTCAGGGTAGAAACTGGCTTCGGCCTCCTCATGCTCACCCGGATATACCACACGGACTACCCAGGATCTGCTCCGATCGGGGAATGGTGCACAGGATTGGAGGAGCTTGCCAACTCGATTGAGCCTTTCCTCCCCACGTGAACCACAACTATTCGAAGGACCCTCGATGAGTGACTTCGCCAGGCTCGAACCGCATGTCGTCGACGAAATTGTCCGTATCTGCGAGGTGATGCTTCGGGAGTTCGAGGACGCCCAAACGACCGCAGCGAAGCTCCCTGACGTTCGTGGCTTCGGCGACTTCGCGTCCGCCCAACAACTTGCCGCTGGCTATAGACGCAAAGCGTCCGGCACCCCTGAATCTGCAATCGAGCGCATTGAACAATTCACCCTCGTTCTCGCACAACTTCGCGACGCCTTCGCCACCGGTGGAGAAGCGTTCCTCGACACCGAAGCCGACTGGGCCCGCCAACTCGCCATCACCGACCCCGACAGCGAAGCGGGAAACGGTCAACAGAGCGCGCAATAACGCGCACCGATGCCCATTTCGCGCTCCGGAGTACTGCTGGCGGTTGTGTTAGCGTCTGGCCGACGATCGATCGGGGGGTCGCATGGGCAGGTGGGGAATCGTCGCGCTCGCAGCACTGGCTGTCATGGGGACGGGGTGCAGTCCGGGTTCGGCGAAGCCGGCCACGAGCGACGAGGCCGCTACTTCGACCACCCACACTCCGCGCATCACCGACGACTCCGGCCGCCCGCCCGTCACCTTCGACCCCTGCTACGACATACCCGACGACGTCATGAACGCAGCGGGGTACGACGCGAGTGAGAAGAAGATGGCGGACATGCCCATGGGGTCGCACACCTTCCTCGGTTGCCGCTACGCCGGAACCATCCATATTCCTGGAGCACTTGCTCGCTACGGGCTGATCATCCTGGCGGGCAACGTGACCCTCGAAGAAGAACTCGAGAAAAACGGCGTTGTTTCAACCACAACCACCATCAATGGACGTCGCGCCTTACGGGAAGTCGGAGCGAACGGCAACGACGAATGCACCTACGTCCTCGAAGCCGACTTCGGAATCATCCTGTTCAATCGGCTTTACCACAAGGACCACGCCGGGCCTGTACCTGTGGACGAGTGGTGTGCTGGCCTCGATCAATTCGTCGAGAGAATTGAGCCATTCGTCGGTGCATGACCGAGCAGAAGGAACGAGTGGGATTGATGACCGACTTCACGCGGCTCGAACCGCACGTTGTTGAAGAAATCGTCAGGATCTGTGAAGTGATGCTGCTCGAGTTCCGGGAAGCATTGGAAATTACGTCGCTGTTGGGTAATCCTCATGGTTTCGGCGACTTCGACTCCGCTCAGCAACTCGCCGCAGGCTATCGTCGCAAAGCCGCAGGCACACCTGAGTCAGCAAGAGAACGCGTCGAGCAGTTCATAGAAGTACTCACCCAACTTCGCGACGCCTTCGCAACCGGCGGAGAAGCCTTCCTCGACACCGAATCCGACTGGGCCCGCCAACTCGCCGCCACCGACCCCGACAGCGAAGCGAGAAACGGTCAACAGAGCGCGCAATAACGCGCACCGATGCCCATTTCGCGCTCCGGAGTACTGCTGGCGGTTGTGTTAGCGTCTGCCCGACAATCGATCGGGGGGTCGCATGGGCAGGTGGGGCATCGTCACGTTCGCAACAGTCGCGGCAGTGGTGACGGCGTGCAGCCCGAGCGCCGCGGACGACGCCGCTGGAGACGAGACCACGACGTCAACCACCCGAACCCCGCGCATCACCGACGACTCCGGCCGACCGCCCGTCACCTTCGACCCCTGCCACGACATCCCCGACGACGTCATGAACGCAGCGGGGTACGACGCGGCCAAGAAGGAAATCGCGGACATGCCGATGGGGACGTACACCTTCCTCGGCTGCGCCTACGAAGGAACCATCAGCGTCCCAGGTGTACTGGCTCGTTACGACCTGCTTGTGCTGGCTGGGAACGTCACACTCGACGAGGAACTGAAAAGGAATGGGCATGTCGCCGAGTCAGTGCAGATAAATGGGCGGCCCGCACTCGTCGAAGTCGACCCGAACGCGCGAGACACGTGCCGATACGTCTTACAGACGACCTTCGGAATCGTGGGCCTGAGTCGCATCTATCACAAGGATCACCCCGGTGCAGTCCCCCAAGATGAATGGTGCGCGGGCGTTCTGGATCTGGCAACGACATTGGAACCATTCATCCAAGACTGAATACTGCGGGGAGTAGGCATGTCCGAGGCAGTGAGGCTGGAACCAGAAGTCATCACCGAGATCGTGCGTATATGCGACGTTATGCTCGAAGAGTTCCGAAGCTCTGCAAGAGTCACCGAAAAACTGGCATTCACGGCCGGTTTCGGCGATTTCGACTCCGCACAGCAATTAGCCGCCGGGTATCGCCGCAAGGCGGCTGGAACCCCGGAATCCGCGAAGGAACGCGTCGAGCAGTTCGTAGAAGCCCTCACCCAACTCCGCGACGCCTTCGCCACCGGCGGGGAAGCCTTCCTCGACACCGAATCCGACTGGGCCCGCCAACTCGCCGCCACCGACCCCGACAGCGGAGCGGGAAACGGTCATCAGAGCGCGCAATAACGCGCGCCTCTGACCACTTCGCGCGCTCGAGCGGTTGTGTCGGCGTCCGGCTGGCATTCGATCGGGGTCGAATGGGCAAGGGGAACAACCGATGCGACTTCCATCCGCTCGCCCGTTGGCTATTCGGAACGGTGCAGACAGTATCTGCGATTGCGATCACAATCAATCCGATCCTGCGAATCAGGCCACCTTGCAGATACCTATGGGCGCGCGGAGCGGGAAACGGTCATCGGAGCGCGCTACAACGCGCTCTTGTGACTAGTTCGCGCTCCGGAGTGCTGGGCCGAGCCGTTGTGTTAGCGTCTGCCGACAAATCGATCAGGGGGTCGCATGGGCAGGTGGGGAACAGCCGCGCTCGCAGCACTGGCGGTAGTGGCGACGGCGTGCAGTCCGGGTTCGGCGGAGCCGGCCACGAGCGACGAGGCTTCCACGTCGGCCACCCGGACCCCGCGCATCACCGACGACTCCGGCCGACCACCCGTCACTTTCGATCCCTGTTACGACATCCCCGATGACGTCATGACCGCAGCGGGGTACGACGCGGCGAAGAAAGAGCTCGCGGACATGCCGATGGGGACGTATACCTTCCTTGGATGCACGTACCGAGACCGCAACCAAGTCCCCGGTGTACGACGCGGTTATAGTCTCAACATTCTTGCTGGAAACGTCTCCCTCACGGAAGAACTCGACAACAACAGGCACATCGCAACAACGTTGACTATCAACGATCGTCGCGCGTTGCTCGAAATCGACACGAACCGGAGCGACACGTGCAAGTACGTTCTCGAAACCGAGTTCGGAATCGTCATGTTCACGCGAATCCTCCATACCGAGCGACCCGGCAACGCCCTTGTAGAGGAATGGTGCGCTGACTTCGAGGAACTGGTAGCCGCAGTCGAACGGCAAATCCTTAGCTGATTCGCCTGCCAAGTCGAGAGGTTACAATGCCCGAATTCACCAGGCTGGAACCACATGTAATTGACGAGATCCTGCGGATCTGCGAGGTGATGCTCGCAGAGTTCGACGGTACACAGGCGACGGCAGCGAAGCTCACCGACGTTCGCGGATTCGGTGACTTCGAATCCGCCCAACAGCTCGCAGCCGGCTACAAGCGTAAAGCCATGGGCACTCCGGAGTCAGCTCACGAACGCGTCAAACAATTCATTCAAGCATTGAGGAAACTCCGTGACGCCTTCGCTACCGGCGGCGAAGCCTTCCTCGACACCGAATCCGACTGGGCCCGCCAACTCGCCGCCACCGACCCCGACCGCGGAGCGGGAAATAGTCATCAGAGCGGGCAATAACACGCGCCGATGACCATTTCGCGCTCTGCAGTGCTCTGTCGATCCCCACCCGCGCGACGAAGCAGAGATCAGTCGTCGACTTCCACCCCGTACCGGCGTGCGAGGGCTGCGAGGTCGTCGTCGTATCCTTGCCCCACGGCGCGCAGCCGCCACTTGTCGGCTCGGCGGTAGATCTCGGTGAGCACCATGGTGCGTTCGGTGGTGCCGGCGTCGAGCACGAACGTCGCGGCGGTACCGCTGTCGCTGTCGACTCCGACCGATACCGCGCCGAGTTCGCCGAAGGTGCGGTTGCCGTCGATGGCCGCGGCGACGGCGATGCGTTCGCATTCGGCGGGAAGCTCCGCGAGGTCGACCCGGATGCAGTGCTCGCTCGAACCGTCGATGGTCAGTTCGATGACGCCGTCGTCGTAGAGCGGATTGTTGTAGAAGACGAAGTCGTCGTCGGTGTCGACCTTCTCGTCGGCGCCGAGCAGGAAGGCGACGATGTCGAGATCGAATTCGTCGCCGACAGCTTCGGCCTTCCAGGCGACGTTCACGGCCCAGCGGTGACTGTCGGACGGCAGGTCGATCACTTCACCGCGGGACAGCACCGGCGCCGTGAGCCGTGACTCCACCCGCATGTGCGGGGGCATCACTCCGTTCTCCACTGCGGCATCGACGTCGTCGGGTCGCAGGACGGGCAGCTCACGTGCCGCGACCCGCGTCATCCGCTTGTCGGCCTCTCCTCCTTCGAGGACCAGCACGTCGGTGACGGCGGCCGTGAAGTTGAGGGCCGGCCGGGCACCGAGCTGAGTGAGGCGCGAGCGCATCATGACGGCCTGCAGATGCGTGCCGCCGAGCAGCAGTACCTTGCGTCCGGTCCACAGCTTGGGCTTCTGTCCGGTCGGCGGCCGGACCGGGGGCACCACCGCGACCTGCGGTTCCGGTGGCGGGATGATGTCGACGACGGTCGCAACCTTCGATTCGCCCGGACTCACCCGCGTCAACAGCTCCTCGAGCTGCTGTTCGCTGATCACGGGAATGCCTTCGGCCATCGCCTTGCGGACCTTGGCGGTCTGCACGGTCGGGTCGTTGCACACCACGACGCTGGTCTGTCTGCTCGCGTTGTTCATCACGTCGAGTCCGGCGTCGGTCAGCCGGTTCGCGAGTGCGACCCGCGGAGTGACGGTGGAGCCGCTGATCACGACCTTCATGCCTTGGACGAGCCCATCGTTGCCGAGGCGACCCGGGTTCTTCCACTGGCACGCGACCCGCGGAACGGATGCGGGATACACCGATTTGCGGCTGCGGCAGTTGACGACGGGCAGCGGCAGTTGCAGGTTGTCGGCCATCGCGGCGCTGCGCAGGAATATCTCCGACAGGACGCGCGCGTCGTCGTAGGCGTCGTGCTCCTGCAACTGCTGGACCTGCCAGTGCTGTGCGAGGGTGGCCAACCGGTAGTTGGGGACGTCGAGTTCGAGCCGGCGCGACAACGCCAGCGTGCACAGACGGTGCTCCGCCGGCAGCGAGGTGCCGGCCCGACGGAACTCGGCGTCGAGGAACCCGTAGTCGAACGACGCGTTGTGGGCGACGAGTGTGGCGCCGTCGAGAATCCCGGCGAGTTCGCCGGCGATGTCCTCGAAGCGCGGCGACCCGGTGAGGCGCTCCCGCGTGAGGTTGTGGATGTGCACCGGTCCCGGGTCGCAGCCGGGGTCGACGAGAGTCGAGAACTCTCGCTCGACGGACCCCTCCTCGCGCAACACGAGGGCGGCCACGCTCAGGACCCTGTGGGCGTTGGACCGCACACCCGAGGTTTCGACGTCGACCACCACCCATCGATGGTCGCGGGGCAACGTCACGGCGACCTCCGCGGGTGCGTGCACTTCGATCACGTCATCCTCCGATCGCTTTCATCCCCCGACGAAAACCGACACGGTCGGACAGGTCAAGTCCCGTGAGGTGGTGTACGACGTCGTCGCGTGATTCCTCGTCGGTGGATCAGGCGGTCAAGGCCGGTGTCACCTCCTCGGTGCCCTCGGTGACACTGTCGGCGGGCTTGCCGGTGCGGGAGCGGGCGAGTACGTCGAGGCCGAGGTAGCGGCGGCCTTCGATCCACTCGTCGTGCTGCTCGGCCAGCACCGCCCCGACGAGTCGGATCAGAGCGGTGCGGTCCGGGAAGATCCCCACCACGTCGGTCCGGCGGCGGATCTCCTTATTGAGGCGCTCCTTTATCCGGCCCTCAGGGATGAGATCAACCCTGATCTCACATCGAATCAGCGATCGAGACGCTGCAAGTGGTCGGTCAACGCCTCAGCGACACGATGATGCCGGGCAGCTTCATCGGGCCATCCACGGTCACGAGCATCGACCTCGAGAGCCTGGATGTCGGTGCGTTGCGCCTCGAGCGCGCCGCGGAACTCAGGTCCGGTGACGAAGTTGTCGCAGGTCTCGCAGATGTTGGCATAGGGACACGCACCCGCGCTCTCGTGACGGGAACAGTAACCGTGGGCAACACGCGTTTTGAGCATCTCACTGCCGAGCCAACTCACCGCGTCGGGGACGATCGGTTTGCCGACCGGAGTGAGCGTGAACCGCCGCCGCATCTTGCCCATCGCCTGGTCATAGGCATCCCGCAACGTCGGTGAAGCCAAAGTGGCGTAACGCAAAGTCATCTGCGGAGTGACATGCCCGAGCAACGCCATCAACGCCTGCAGGCTCATCCCGGCGTTGGCGAGTTCGGTGGCCCAAGTATGCCGCAGCTGATGCGGGGTCACCACCAACGGCGCACCCCCGGCCCCACGCAGTCCGCAAGCCTCGACGGCAGCGAGCAGACCGTTGCGCAGCCGGGTCTGGCTGAGACGGCGGCCGTGTGCGACGAACAGGAAATCGGTCAACTCTCCGGTGCGGGGATGCGGCAATGGCCGACAGATACCACGCCCGCCGGTCCACTCGTCCAACGCGGCGATAGTGGTCGCCGAGAGCGGGACCATGCGTTCGGTGGCGAGCTTGCCCAACGGAACCTTGAGCCAGGTCCCGGCCGGGCCGTAATCGATGACGCTGCCGAGCTCGAGATCCAGTAGCTCCCCGACCCGCAGACCGGCTCCGCGCAGCACCGTCAACCCGATACGAGCGAACGAATCATCCAGCTGGGAAACCGCATTCATCACCGCAGCATCGATGTCGGGCGGCAATGCCCGCGGAAGCGGTTGGTCGAGTTTCGGGACGTCGGCGGCGAAGACCAGACGGCGCGGTGGGGCCTGCTCCCAGCCCCATTCGGTGATGTCCTCGAGCAGGTTGCGCACGCTCAGTACCGTCGATTGGATCACGGCCTTGGAGATGATGCGCCCGGCCCCGGCAGCGGCGCGTTGCCCACGCCAGGTGCGGGTGCGATTCCAGACGAGGAAGCCCTCGATGTGACTGCGGTCGAGATCCTCGAGGGAGGTGACCTCGGGATGGTTGGTGGTGAGGTAGTCCGCGAACGGCAGCAGGTCGTTGATCAGCGATTCGGCCGATTTCGGGCGGAGCACCGATGCCCGGACGGTGACGTAACGCAACAGGGCCTCGCGGATCGGATCGGCCATCGGGGCGTCGGCGAAGCGTTGGGCGTAGGTGCGGGCCCACGGTCGGCGCCGTGGTGGGGTGTCGACGATGCGGGCCTGAAACAGCATTTGTCGCAGTCCCGCGATACGGTTGCGGTAGGCGCGTTTCGATGTATCCGGGATTGACTGTGTGGCAGCCAATGCGGCGTCGAACTCGCCGACGGTCTCGGCGCTCACACCGCTGACGGAACCGCCGTGCCAGGCGAGCAGCACCGCCAGGCACTCGCCGAGGACGGTCTCGACCCATTGCGGTGTCCACCCCAAAACCAGGCCGGCGGCCCGGACCGCGGCGAACCCGTCCGGGTCGCGGTCCTCGACGGCCCGGCCGAGTCCGGTGAGGTTCTTGACGGCCGCGAGTTCGAGGTCGAGCCGCAGGTTGCCGCGTCCGATGAGGTGACACAGCAGTGGCCAGGCCCCGGTGCGGCGTAGTTCGGCCAGCCGGTCGGCAGCGGGTCGGGTCATCCAGTCCCGCAAGTCCGGATGCGTGGTGAGGAAGGTGGTCGCGATGAGGGTGCGAGCGCGCACCGACCTGTCGCTGAGCCCGAGGCTGGCGACGTGCTCGAGGTAGTCGGTGAGCACCGCACCCGGTCCGGCCGGCAGGACGACCGTCGCAACCACCGCGGTGCTCATTGTCGTGTTCCGGCGAGACTGGCGCGGGCCGCGCCGTATTCGGCGGCGAGCTGCTCGACCGACAAATGCACATATTCGGCAGTGGTGTCCGGAGACACATGCCCCATCAATTCTCGCAGCACCATCAGATCGATTCCGGCGGCAGCGAGTTCGGTGCCGTAGGTGTGGCGCAATCGGTGCGGACGCACCCTCGTCGCACCGGAGAGGTCCCGGTGCCGCCGGAACAGCGACCGCAGTCCCGCCTCGGTCACCGGCGCCCCCGCGGTGGGGCCGCGCAGCACCACGAAACACTCCTCGGTCGCCAACCCCGGTGGCCGTTCGAGGCGCAGATAGGCCGACAGTTCGGTGAAGAACACCGCATCGACCGGCACCACCCGTTCCTTGCAGCCTTTGCCGAGCACCCGGAGTCGTCGCTGGCCGAAATCGACGTCTGCCAACCGCAGGGATCGCACCTCGGCGTTGCGCAGCCCGCCGAACAGCATCGCCCACAACATCGCTCGATCCCGATGGGTGCGCAGCGACGCCGCAAACTGCTCGATCGCGTCGGCGTCGAGGGACTCGGGCAGTAGCCGCGGTTGGCGTACCAGCCTGCCTCCGGCTCGGGGTCGGCCCGGCCCGAGGTGTCCGAGCAGTCCTCGCGCTGGTGGTCGCAGTCCCTGTCCGCGCCGCGGTGAGGGCACCGGATTTTCGGTGCGTATCCCGGTCATCACCAGGTATTCGAACAATGCGCGTATCGCCGCGACTCGTCGGTTGATCGTCGATGCCGCAGTGCCCCGATCACCTCGTGTCGCCATGCCTGGGCGGGGTTTGCGGTGCACGTTCTGCCAGTCGACCCACTCGAACACCGTCACCGGCGTCACCGCAGCCACCGTGAGGTCGCGATCGAGCAGGAATCGGGCCAGATTGAGCACGTCGAACGCATATGCCCGCACCGTTGCCGAACTGAATCCGCGTCCGGCCAGATGCGTCAGGAACGCGTTTGCTGCTGCGCATCCTTCCCATTGGCCGTCGATCACATGCCCGTTGCTGCTGATGCGCACCCGAACGGTCATTGTCCGCCGCCTTTCGATCGGAGCCGACACCGCCAGCATGCGCCTCAACCGGTCGTCGGCTCAGGACCTCACGCTGCAACCGTGATCGTGTCGTGGGAGGGCCGGTTAACCGATAGCGGATTGTTGCTCCAGATCTGTTTCCAGATCTGCTTCGGGAACGCGGTGAACGCCAACAGATCCGACCGGGCGGCGTCGAGGTGATCGGCCACCTTCGGCAGCTTCTCGGTGAGTGCATCGATGATTCGATCGTATTGTGCGTGAACGGAATCCGCGTCGGGCTGGTCGTACACGGAGTGCAGCAGTGTCTTCACCCAGGGCCACGACGACTTCGGTGTGACGGCCATGAGGTTCGTCGAGTAGTGGGTGCGGCACCGCTGCCAGGAGGCGCCGGGCAGGGTTGCGCCGATCGCCGCGACGAGGCCGGCGTGGGCATCGGAGGTCACCAACCGCACCCCGGACAGGCCGCGGGCGACCAACCCGCGGAAGAAGGTCAGCCAGCCGGCGCCGTCCTCGGCGGAGGTGACGTCCAGCCCCAGGATCTCGCGGTAGCCGTCGGCGTTGACCCCGACCGCGACCAGGGCGTGCACGTTCACCACCCGTCCGTTCTCGCGGACCTTGAGGACCAGGGCGTCGGCGGCGACGAACGTGTACGGGCCCGCATCGAGGGGTCGGTTCCGGAAGGCCTCGACCTGGGTGTCGAGGTCTTTCGCCATCACCGAGACCTGCGACTTCGACAGCGAGGTGATCCCGAGGGTATCGACGAGTTTCTCCATCCGCCGGATCGAGACCCCGAGCAGGTAGCAGGTCGCAACAACCGAGGTCAGGGCTCGTTCGGCCCGCTTGCGCCGTTGCAGCAGCCAGTCCGGGAAGTACGAGCCGGACCGCAGCTTGGGGATGGCCACGTCGAGGGTGCCGACGCGGGTGTCGAAGTCGCGGTGCCGGTAGCCGTTGCGAACGTTGACGCGTTCGTCGGAGCGTTGGCCGTAGTCGGCGCCGCACAGGGCGTCGGCCTCGGCGCCCATCAGGGCGTGGATGAACATCGTCAGCAGCTCGCGCAGCAGGTCGGGGCTGGCGCCGGTGAGTCGGTCTTCGACAAGCTGGCGGAGGTCGATATCGTGGGCAGTGGTCATCGCGTGCTCTTTCGTCGAGTCGAGTTGGTAGCTCTCTCGAAGAATCACGCGGTGACCGTCTTTCGTCCGGTTACGACACGCCGGTCATCGGATCCGATCCGGCTCGTACACCATCCTGATGGACGCAACCGTCGGACATTGTGGCCCTTGTTACCGACACTGTCGTCACCGCCCCGACATCGAGCCGATCCCGTAGGAGACGGTTGTCGTAGGCGTGTGCCACCATGGGCGCGATCGAAGCGAGAGGGAAGCTGTGTCGACTGCCGACCTGTACCGCCTGACGCGGCTGCGCGATCAGCACGCCGCGTGGACGCTGCTGCGCGCCGACCACGCTCCCGCAATCCTCGGGATGCTGGGACGACACTTCGATCGGGGAACCCGGCGACTTCCCGCCCCCGAACTGTTCGCCCGCCTCGACGCAGACCTGCAGGACCTCCGCGACCAGGGATTCGACCTTCCACGCACCGCCCAGGCCTACTGCGCAGATTGGGTGCGCGCCGGATTTCTGCTCCGACGTGCCGATACGGGCTCGCGCGAAGAGACGCTGGAGCCGACCGAGTCCGCATTCGTCGCACTGAATTTCGTTGCGCAACTGACGACCGACACCAGTTCGATCACGGAATCACGACTGACAACCCTGTCGAGCCAGTTGCAGGCGCTGGCTCGCGATTCGGACCCACGGAGCGAAACCCGTCTGGCAACGCTGCGGGCCGAGCGCGACGCACTCGACCGGCAGATCGCAGCGGTGGAATCCGGCGACTTCCCTGTCCTCGATGGCCCACGGGCCGCGGAACGCGTGTCGGAGATCCTCGCGCTTGCCGGCGAGATCCCCGGGGATTTCGCACGAGTACGGGCCGAACTCGAAGGGCTCAATCGCGAGTTGCGCGCACGGATCCTCGACGACGAAGGCGACCGCGGCGACACTCTGGGCGAGGTCTTCCGAGGTGTCGACCTCATCGGCAGTTCCGATGCAGGACGCAGCTTCACCGGGTTCTACGACATGATCATCGATCCTGAACGGTCTGCACAGCTCGACGACTGGATCGAGGCGGTACTGACTCGTCCGTTCGCCCGGAGCCTGTCTCCCGAGCAACGTCATCGGTTCCGATCCTTGCTCACCGAGATGGAGGACGCAGGTGGCGAAGTGCATGCGACGATGACGTCGCTGTCACGCTCACTGCGGCATTTCGTGCAGTCCCGCCATTACGAGGAACATCGCCGATTGCAACGTCTGTTGCGCTCGGCGCAACAGCACGCTCTGCAGGTGGCACCCCACCGCAAGCCTTATGAACCGCTCGACCTCGACCTGGTGCGGATCGGCATGAGTATCGAATCGGTCGCGGCATTACAGTTGCACAATCCCGCAGACGATCTGGTGGCCGAACCGGTGGTGTCGCAGACGCCAGGTGAGGTCGACCTCGACGATCTGCGGCGCATCGTCCGCGAATCGGAAATCGACATGGACGAGCTGCTCGGTAGCATAGCGGCCACACTGCGCGTGCGCGGTAGCGCGACGATCGGCGAGGTCCTGCGCGAACATCCCGCAACCCAAGGGTTGGCAAGCGCCATCGGGCTTCTGGTTCTCGCCGTCGAGCACGGACACCGCGTGGAGGGCGATGAGGAGATTTGCTGGAGCTCCCCATCCGGCGTCGAACGGGTGGCCACGGTACGCCGGCATCTGTTCGATCCCACCGATCCTGCCTTCACCACCTTGGAACAGGACAGCCTATGACCGACACCACGACCGGGCTGTATCCCGGCGACACCGGCGAACTCGAACTCGACACCCGGCGCGCATTGGTCCAGCTCCTCAAGGGTCCGCTCATTACCGCCGGCAAGCATCCCGAGGTGTGGCGGACGGTGATCCGCGACGAGCGCGTGCTGCGTTCTCGGTTGGCCGATGTGTTTCTCGATCTCGTCGTCGACGAGGACGAACAGCTCGCATTCACCCGTCCCGCCGAAACCGGCGATCACAAGGCCCCCGCAGTGTTGCGCACCGAGCGATTGACATTCATGGACACCGTGATGCTGTTGTCGCTGCGGCAGCTGCTCCTCCGCGCACAACCCGGTGATCGGGTCATCGTCGATTTCGACGAAATGGCCGGGCAGCTCGAGATGTACCGTGCGGCCACGAGTACCGACCCGGCCGGTTTCCGGCGCAGGGTCAACGCTTCGTGGGAGAAGTTGAAGAAGTACAGCCTTCTCGCGTCGACGTCGACGGAGGGTCGGATGGAAGTCTCTCCGGTGTTGCGGCAGTTGTTCGATGCCGATCAGGTTGCTGCTGTGGAAGCGGAGTTCCGGCACATCGTCGCGGAGAGTCAGCCGTGACGGCCACCCCTCCCCACCCGTCCCAGTTCCGGCTTGCCCGCGTGCAGGTGGTGAATTGGGGAACCTTACACGGTCACCACGACATTCCGATTGCGCGCAAGGGTTTCCTGATCACCGGCGCGTCGGGATCCGGAAAATCCACTCTCATCGATGCGATCTCCACGGTGCTCATGCCGGGCGGCAGTGTCCGATTCAACGCGGCCGCGCAGGAATCCGCGGCCGGTTCCGGGCGCAACTTCGTCAGTTACATCCGCGGTGCGTGGCGGCGCGAAGCCGACGTCGATACCGACTCCCTGACCGCTTCCTATCTACGTACGGGCGCCACTTGGAGTGCCGTCGCGCTCACCTACCGCACCGGCGACGGTGCCGCGCCCGTGACGCTCGTCAAGCTCATGCACCTGCGGCGTGGAGCCAACGCGAACAACGATGTCTCTCACCTGCATCTGATCTTCGATTTTGATTTCGACCTGATCGATCTCGAGCCGTTCGCCGGCCGCGGTATCGACACCCGGGGCATCCGAAAGCGTTGGCCCGGTGCTACTGTCAATCCCAGTTACACGGCGTTCGCTCGCGCCTTCCGCGCGAAGCTGGGCATTTCGTCGGAGGCGGCCCAACGGTTGTTGCACCGAACACTGTCGGCCAAGAGTCTGAACAGTCTCGATCAGTTGCTGCGCGACTACATGCTCGACGAACCCGACACCTTCGCGATGGTCGATCGCGCGACGTCCCAGTTCCGCGACCTGCGCGAGGCGCACCGTGTCGTCGTCGACGCGCGTCGGCAAGTCGAGGCACTCGATCCCCTTGTCGGTCTCGCGGAGGTTCGCCGCCGAGGCCTCCAGCAACAACGCGAACTACAGGAAGAGAACGACCACCTCGACGCCGTGCATGCCCGGATGACGGTGGATCTGCTGCGAGAGAAGCTCGACGAGGCCTACGCACAGATCGGACTGTTGCAGACTGCCGTCGACAAGACCTCGGTCGAAGCCGAGCGCGCGGCCGAGCGCACCCTCGATCTGCGGGTGCGGCTCGAAACCACCGACGGTGGACGGTTGTCCACTCTCAGGCTGCAACGCGACGCGGCGGAAGCCGACCTGACTCGGACCGTACAGTCACGGAGCAGGTTCGACACCGCCGTCGGATCGTGGGAAGCAGAGGCACCGACCACCGCTGAGGAGTTCGCGCATCTGCGAGCCCAGCTCGAAACGGAGTTGCGTGAGCTCGACGCGACAGTCGGTACACGCAGAAACGATGTGTACGAGGTGGTGCGAGCACTCGGCACACTGCGTTCCGAACACCGACAACTCATCGCCGACCGAGAGCTGCTCGCCCGACGACGCTCCAATCTCGATCCCGCTCTACTGCGGATACGCGAACTGGTCTGCACCGCAGCTGGTCTCAGCGAAGACATGTTGCACTTCGCGGGCGAACTCCTCGAAGTGCGCTCCGAGCATGCCGAGTGGACCGGCCCCATCGAGCGCGTACTCGGCGGGCTTGCTCGCACGATGCTCGTACCCGACGAGTATTATTCACGCGTTGCAGCAGTGGTCGACGCGCAGCATCTCGGCACCCGGTTGGTGTACCGCCGGGTGCGTACTCGTTCCGGCCGGCCTGCCACCCCGGCGAGCGGTGACGAATCGCTGGTTCGAAAACTGGACGTGCGGCCGGGACCGCTCGCAGCGTGGCTGCAGCACCATCTCGCCGAGCGTTTCGACTATGCGTGCGTGGCGACCGTCGACGACCTGCGAGGTGTGCCGCGCGGCGTGACCCGGGCCGGTCAGGTCAAGCACGGCGGCGAGCGGCACGAGAAGGACGACAGGTACCGCGTCGACGACCGCAGCCGATGGGTGCTCGGGTTCGACAACGAAACCAAGCTCTCCGATCTGCGTCGCCGCATCGGCGAGGTCGAATCCGAGATCGCCCGCCTGCAACGTCGGCAGGAGTTGCTCGAGCACGCAGAGTGCACGGTACAGCAGCGTCGACACGCGGCGGAGATCATCCTCGACACGACCTGGGCCGACATCGACGTCGAAGCGGCCGAGGCAGCGGTTGGCGCGATCGAGCATCGACTCGAGGGATGGTTGCAGGGCAATGCCGAGTACGCCTCGCTCACGCTCGATCTTGCCCGTGCGGAAACCGAGGAGAAGGAGGCCCGCGCAGCGTATACCGCAGCCGGATCCGGTCTCGAACGCCACCGTGGCGATGTGGAGCACACTCGGCAGCGGCTTGCAGAAGTGGAAGCACACGCCGATTCGGCGGTCCCCGACGGGATCGACAAGCGCATCCGCGCACGCTTCGATGCTGCCGCACGTCGACCGACGAGCGAGAACATCGACCGGTTGCTGCATACCGTCGGACGAACCATCACCGACGAGCACCGTGCGGCGCTCACGAGAACCACGGACGCCGAGCGGCGCATCACCGCGATCCTCACCGCCTATCTCGCCGAATGGGAGTCACGACGCGCCGAGATGCGCTCCGACGCAGAGTACGTAGACGATGCTCTCGCGGTGCTCACTCGCCTGCGCAACGACGGATTACCCGCATACGAGGACGAGTTCTTCCGGCTACTCAACGACCAATCGAGCCGCAACATCGGAGAGCTGGCCCGCGCGATCCGCAGGGCACCGGGCGAGATCCGTTCCCGTATCGAGCCGGTGAACGAATCGCTCCGGCGTTCTCCGTTCGACACCGACCGGACTCTGCGGATCGATGTGAAGGATCGGCGTTCGCCTGCCGCGGCCGATTTCCTCGCGGAACTGCAGCGCATTGTCAGCGGCTCGTTCAAGGAAGAGGACCGGGTCGCCGCCGAGCAACGGTTCGAACAGATGGAGCGGATCCTCGAACGCCTCGACTCGGGCGAACCCGCCGACCGGCGCTGGCGGCAGTTGGTACTGGACACCCGCCTGCACGTCGGCTTCATCGGAGTCGAGGTCGACGGGGAGGGCGTGGACGTCAATTTCCACGACTCCAGCTCCGGCCTGTCGGGTGGGCAGGCCCAGAAACTGGTGTTCTTCTGTCTCGCCGCCGCCCTGCGCTATCAGCTGGCGGCATCGGGGGAAGAGTTGCCGCGCTACGGCACGGTGATCCTCGACGAGGCATTCGACCGTGCAGATCCTGCGTACACGCGGCGAGCACTCGACGTGTTCACCCGATTCGGTTTCCATATGGTGCTCGCGACGCCGCTGAAGTTGCTGCAAACCCTCGACGATTACATTGATGGGGTGGCCGCGGTGAGCATCAGGGACAAGAAGTACTCGCAGCTGGCCTTGTTGCCGATCCGCAGCGCGGAGGAGCCCCGCGAGTGAGTACAGTGTGCGTGCCGCCGTCAGCCGTAAGTACCAGGGCAGAGACGGCCTACCGGAATCGTCGCAGCAAGTGGGTGGCCGATCCAATTGCAGCCGAATCCGATTCACTGTCGATTGCGTTGCACCCACCCTCGGAACGGCAGGTCGCGGAGGATCCCGACGCCGTGGTCGCATGGGTGCGCGCCTGGCAGATGCACCGCGGAATCGGTCGCGTGCACTGGGAGACGCGGCGCTGGCCGAGCTTCGGCACGCAGGATGTGCCGGTGCGGGTCGTGTTTGCAGGTCCCGGTGAGATTGCCGCCGCGGCAGGCCGGATGTCCGAATGGCACAGGCTCACCGCCCGGCGGGTGCAGTTGGTGGAGATTCTGGCACCCGGTACCCCCGCGCTTGCCGACGCGATCGGCTCGACGCTTTCACGGTGGCTCGAACTCGGCGAAGCCGACTTCGTGCGCCTTGTCGGCGTGGTCCGGTGGCTGGCCGACCATCCGGCTTCGGACGTTTTCATTCGGCAGCTTCCGGTGCCCGGTGTGGATACCAAGTGGATTTCGCGGCATCGCGGACTGGTCGAGGTACTTCTCGAAGGCGCTGTGGGGAATCGTGACCTCGGTGTGCGTTCGGTGCCTCGATTGTGCGAAATTGCGGTTTGTGACCGCACCTTGCTACCCACGGCACCGCGACATTGTGCAGCGCCGCTGGACGAGCTCGCCGAGTTGCCGCTCCACCCGGAGCGCATACTGGTCCTCGAGAACAAAGAGGGCCTCCATGCGCTGCCTGATCTGCCGGGCACCGTGGCCGTACACGGCAGTGGTTACGCAGTGCACGAACTGGCCGCACTATCCTGGCTCGCCGACTCGGATGTCGTTTACTGGGGTGATCTCGACACGCACGGCTTCGTGATTCTCGACCGTTTCCGCGCTTACCTGCCTGACGTGCGCAGTTTCCTCATGGACCTCCACACCCTGGAAGCGTGGAGTGCTCTCGCGGTAGAGGAACCGTCCCCCAGCTCGCACGTGCCGATGCGACTGACGCCCGCGGAAAATGAGGTCTTCACGCGGTTGCGCGTGGAACGACTCCGCCTCGAGCAGGAGCGGATTCCGTGGCCGCACGTGATGGAGGAACTTGCCCGCGCCTTCACCGGCGCGATCGGACATGATCGAGACTCGACCAGGATGGATCCGACCGCGCTTCGAGAAGGAGTCTCATGACCGAACCGGCCCTCCGCTCACCCCTCGAGATCGTGGCGCGACTGACCGTCGAGGAGAGGGCGTCGCTCACCAGCGGCCTCGACTTCTGGCACACCGAACCGGTTGCGCGCGAGAACATCCCCTCGATCATGCTCACCGACGGGCCGCACGGTGTGCGGAAGCAGACCGCCGAGGGCGACCATCTCGGTCTGCACTCGTCCGTGCCCGCGACCTGCTTCCCGCCTGCCGTCGCGCTGGGGTGTTCCTTCGACCCGGAGTTGCTCGAGCGCGTCGGCGCGGCGTTGGGCGCGGAGGCCCGCGCACTGCAGGTCGGTGTCCTGCTCGGGCCCGGTATCAACATCAAGCGCTCCCCATTGTGCGGCCGGAACTTCGAGTACCTGTCGGAAGATCCGCTGCTCTCGGGTGTTCTGGGCGCTGCGCTCGTGCACGGCATGCAGTCGCAGGGTGTCGGTGCGTCACTCAAGCACTTCGCAGCGAACAACCAGGAGACCGACCGGATGCGGGTCTCCGCCGACGTCGACCCGCGGCCACTGCGGGAGATCTACCTGCGTGCCTTCGAGCGGGTCGTGCGCGACGCGCAGCCGTGGACGGTGATGTGCTCGTACAACCGGATCAACGGGGTGTACTCGTCCCGTAACCCGTGGCTGCTCACCGACGTCCTGCGCGGCGAGTGGGGTTTCGAGGGTCTGGTCGTGAGCGATTGGGGTGCTGTCGACGACCGCGTCGCGTCCCTCGCGGCAGGTCTGGATCTCGAGATGCCGTCCACAGGAGGTCGTACGGACGCCGAGATCGTCGCAGCGGTACGGGCGGGCACGGTCGACGAATCGGTCCTCGACACGGCAGCCGCGCGGGTGATCGAACTGGTGCAGAAGGCCGTCGCTGCGTCCGATCCCGGCGCGACCTTCGACGCCGATGCCCATCACGCCCTCGCACGCGAGGTGGCCGGGCAGAGCATCGTGCTGCTCCGCAACGAGAACGACCTGCTCCCCCTCGCCACCGACGCGAACATTGCGGTGATCGGCGAACTGGCCCGCACGCCGCGCTACCAGGGCGCTGGATCGTCCCGGATCGAACCGACGCGCCTCGACAACGCGCTCGACGAGATCCGGTCGCTGTCCGGCCGGGACGTTCCCTTCGCCGCCGGTTACGCGCTCGACGGATCGGACTCGGCCGAACTCGTCGATGAGGCAGTGAAGCGTGCCGCAGACGCCGATATCGCGGTCGTGTTCCTCGGTGTACCCGCCGAACTCGAATCCGAAGGTTTCGACCGCGACGACCTCGAACTCCCGCAGCGTCAAACCGCGCTGCTCGATGCTGTGCTGACGGCGAACCCGAACGTCGTCGTCGTGTTGTCGAACGGCGGTGTCGTGCGGCTCAGCGGCTTCGCCGACCGTGTTCCGGCGATCGTGGAAGGGTGGCTGCTCGGGCAGGCCGGTGGCGGCGCCGTCGCCGACGTGCTCTACGGGCACGTGAATCCGAGCGGCCGCCTCGCGGAGACCGTCCCGATCCGGCTCGAGGACACCCCGGCGCACACGAACTTCCCGGGCGAACACGGCCACGTGCGGTACGGAGAAGGATTGTTCGTCGGATACCGCTCGTACGACGCGCGTCGCCTCGACGTGTCCTTCCCCTTCGGTCACGGCTTGTCGTACACGACGGTCGAATACTCCGATGCCGCTGTGGAATCCGACGGCGATCTCACGGTGCAGGTCACCGTCACCAACACGGGTGGGCGTGCGGGCGCCGAGGTCGTGCAGGTGTACGCCGGTGCACCCGGTTCGTCCGTTGCTCGGGCGCCGCGAGAGTTGAAGGGCTTCACCAAGGTCCGTCTGGATTCCGGCGAATCGCAACGTGTGGCCGTGAGTATCCGACGCGACGACCTCGCCTACTGGGACACCCGCGTCGATTCCTGGGTGGTCGAAGGTGGCACGTACAGCATCGACATCGGTGCGTCGAGCCGCGACATCCGGCAGACGCTCACCGTCGACGTGACGGGCGACGCGGTGCGAATTCCGCTGACGATGGAGTCGTCTCTCGGAGAACTGTTCCAGAACCCCGCGGCCGCCGAGATCGTCCTGCAGGCGTTCGGTTCGCTCGGCGGCGAGGTCGGGGTCGACGAGAGTGTTCTGAAGATGGCGGCGTCGATGCCGCTCGGTCGCCTCGCCGGATTCGCTCCAGGGGTCGAGTCGGAGCAGATCCAGCAGCTTCTCGATGTGGTCAACCAGCAGGAGTGAAGGCAGAGCCGGTCACGAACCGGCGGTGAGGAGCACCTTCAACGCACCGGTTTCGCCGGCGCGAGAGAACACGTCGTAGGCCTGTTCGAACTCGTCGAGCGCGAACCGGTGCGTGATCATCGGCGACGTGTCGAGCTGACCACTGCTCACGAGACCGATCAGTGTGGGCGTCGAGTAGGTGTCGACCAGGCCGGTGGTGATCGTCAGGTTCTTGATCCAGATGTCCTCGAGGTGCAGGGTCGCAGGTTTGCCGTGCACGCCGATGTTCGCGACGTGTCCGCACGGCCGAGCGAGCGCGACCGCCTGCTCGAACGTTTCGGGATAGCCGACGGCCTCCACGGTGACATCGGCGCCGAGACCTCCCGTGAGATCTCGGACGACGGCCGCCGCGTCCTCGCGACCGCTGTTGACCACGACGTTAGCCCCGAACGCCTTCGCCGCGTCGAGGCGACTGTCGGCGAGGTCGACGGCGACGATGCGGCTCGGGCTGAACAGTCGTGCGGCGAGGATCGCGGCGAGTCCGATGGGTCCGGCTCCGATGACGACGACGACGTCGGCCGGTCGAAGACAGCCGTTGAGTACGCCGACCTCGTAGGAGGTGGGCAGAATGTCGGCGAGCATGAGCATCTGCTCGTCGCTCACGCCGTCGGGAATGCGGTGGGTCGAATTGTCGGCGTACGGAACTCGGACCAATTCGGCCTGGGTGCCGTCGATCAGGTGCCCGAGGATCCAGCCGCCGCCTCCGAGGCACTGCCCGTACCGGCTCTCGCGACAGAAGCGGCACGTACCGCACGCGGTGATACACGAGACGAGCACTCGGTCGCCGGGAGCGAGTGTCTGCACTCCGTCCCCCACCTCGACCACGGTGCCGACGGCCTCGTGGCCGAGGATCCGGCCGTCGGTCACCTCGGGCACATCCCCCCCGAGGATGTGCAGGTCGGTGCCGCAGATGGTGACCGCGTCGACCCGCACCACCGCGTCGGTACTGTCCTGGATGGTTGCGTCGGGAACGTCCTCCCAGGATCGCTTCCCCGGCCCGTGGAACACCAGTGCCTTCATGATCTGACCTCCGTACACGGATTCGGCCCTGTTCCAAGGATGACATGAGGGACACTGCGATCGGAATCGTTCGGAGGGGGTGAAAAATTCACCTCGACAGCGGGACATGTCCGGATTCGTGACACCACCACAGAGTCCCCTGCTCTTTCGGGGACCACCGATCCCGAAAGCAGACGATCGATGAAGACACTCGCAACCTCACTCGTGGCGGTGGTCGTACTGGCCGTCTCGGCGTGCAGTTCCGACACCACCGAGCCCGAATCCGCGACGCCCCCTGCCTCCTCCGAGGAGGCCGGGCCCGAGTATGTGGCGGAGGTGGAATCGACCGTCGACCGGTTGATGCGCGACAACGCCATTCCCGGCGCGGTGATACAGATCAGCTCCCCCGACCGCGGTGACTGGACCGGCACGTTCGGCACGTCCACCCTCGACACCGACGATCCGATCTCCGCCGACGATCATTTCCGGATCGGGAGCAACACGAAGACGATGACCGTCACCGCCATCCTGCAATTGGTGCAGGAAGGTCGCGTGTCGCTCGAGGACCCGATCTCGAAGTACATCGACGGTGTCCCGAACGGCGACACCATCACCATCGCGCAGCTCGCCGAGATGCGGAGCGGCCTGTACAGCTACACCTTCGACCCGGAGTTCAATGCGACACTGGACCGCGAACCCGAGAAGGTGTGGACGCAGGAGGAGTTGCTGCAGATCGCGTTCTCTCGGCCCGTGAACTTCCCGCCCGGGGAACAGTTCGAATACAGCAACACCAATACGGTGCTGCTCGGGCTCGTCATCGAGGAACTGACGGGCATGCCGGTGGCGGATGCGTTCGACGAGCGCATTTTCGCTCCACTCGAACTCGGGAACACCTCGTTCCCGGCGATCGAGGATTCCTCGATCCCGGATCCGCATCCGCGGGGCTACATGTTCGGCACCAACGTCTCCACCATCGATACCTTCGAATTGCCGGACGACCAGCAGGCCGCAGCGCTCGCCGGAACACTGAAGCCGAATGACGTGACCGACGACAATCCCTCCTGGGCGTGGACCGCGGGCGCCGCGATCTCCACCGTCGACGACATGACCACCTATGTGAAGGCACTGGTCGGCGGCGGTCTGCTCGATGAGCAGATGCAGAATACCCGGCTCGACAGCGTGCAGTCGGTGGGCGGGGGAACCGCCGGATACGGACTCGGCATGGCGCAGTTCGGTCCCCTGCTCGGGCACGACGGTCAGCTTCCCGGCTTCATGACCTTCATGGGACACGACCCCGACACCGACCTGACGATCGTCATCGCCACGAATCTGTCGACGGTGCCCTCGGGTGAAGGTTCGGCGCTGACCCTCGTCAAGGGCATCCTGCCGATCTTCTACGGCTCCGATTATCAGGCGCCGAGCGATCCGGCACGCGCTCCCGGAGCGGAGGAAAGCACTCCCGTGCCGACGCCGGGAGGCTGATCGTACCGGCGTCCGGTGGGCGAGCACGGCCGCGTCACGTGGTTGTCCACAGGCATTCGTGTTCTCCACAGACCGAGGCGATCGGAGTGCGACGGCCCCGGATCGGGTCCGGCCGTGCCCGAAGATCGGGTCCATGACCCGACAGGTGTGGACGAGGGCGATGCTCGCCGAGGCCGGCATATCGGATCGTGCGGTGCGCACACGGCTCCGGCACGGCGGGCTCGTCAGGATCGCTCGCGGCACGTACATGACACGAGAGGACGTCGACGCCCTCGGCCCCGTGGGAGTTCACCTCGCCCAGGCACGCCTCGTCGGCTCTCGTCTCGATGTCGACGAGGCGCTCAGTCATGTGACGGCCGCGGTCGTCCACGGCCTCGACGTGTGGGACGCGCCGCTGAGACGGATCCACGTCACGCGCCCACCGACGCGCAGCTGCCGGGTGAGCGACGACCTGCACATCCACACCTCCGACCTGGACGGCGACGTCGTCGACGTGGACGGTCTCCGCGTCACGTCGCTCGCTCGTACCGTCGTCGACGTCGCGCGCACACTGACGCGTCCACGTGCTCTCGTCATCGGCGACGCCGCGTTGCGCGCGGAACCGACGGCGCATCTCGACCTGCCCCGGATCCTTGCTGCATGTCGAGGTAGGACCGGGATCGTCGCGGCGGAGTCGGTCGCGCGCCTCGTCGACGGCCGGAGCGAGAGTGTCGGGGAGTCGCTGTCGCGGCTGCACATGATCGAGGCGGGTCTACCGATGCCCGACCTGCAGCACGAGATCGTCGTTCGTGACGGACGCCGGTACCGCGTGGACTTCTTGTGGCGCGAACTCGGCATCGTCGGCGAGTTCGACGGTGCCGGAAAGTACACCGAGCGCCACGATCTGCTCGCTGAGAAGGAGCGCGAGGATGCGCTACGGGATCTCGGGCTGGAGGTGATCCGCTGGAACTGGGCGGAGCTGTCGCGATTCCACGTCGTCGTCGATCGGTTCGAGCGCGCACGTCGTCGGCAGCAGGCACGTCGGGCTGCTCTGGAGCGCGAAACGGTCATCGGCGCGCGCTACAACCCGCTCCGATGACCGCTTCGCGCTCCGCTATACCGTCTTCAGACCGAGCGAGTCGCGCAGGGTCGAGCCGGGATATTCGGTCCGGAACAGGCCGCGACGCTGCAGTTCCGGGACGACGAGGTCGACGAAGTCGTCGAGGGAATCCGGATAGGCGGGGCACATGAGGTTGAAGCCGTCGCAGGCACCCGCGTTGAACCATTCCTCGATGCTGTCGGCGACGGTCTCGGGAGTACCGATCATCGTCGCGTGACCACCACCCGCGGCAAGGTATCCGAGCAGTTCGCGCAGGGTGGGACGGCGGGTCTCGATGATGCGCTGCACCGTCGCGTAGCGCCCCTGCGGCCCGGTGAACTCCTCGATGGGTGGCAGGTCGTCGACGGGAGCGTCGAGGTCGTGGCCGGTGTAGTCCTGACCCGTGAACACGCCGAGCTGGGTGATGGCAGCATCGACGTCGAGGAGCGCATCGAGTTCCGTCTTCTTCGCCCACGCCTCCTCCTCGCTGCGACCGACGTAGGTGACGAGCCCGGGCAGGATGGCGACCGTACCGGGATCCCTGCCGGCCGCGGCGATCCGCGCGCGCAGGTCGGTGGCGTACTCGAGCGCCGCAGTGATGTCCCACGCGACGGAGTAGACGGCCTCGGCGTGGCGGGCCGCCAGGTTGCGCCCGGTCTCCGACGCCCCCGCCTGGAACAGCACGGGTCGGCCTTGCGGGCACCGCGGCACGGTCAGGGGACCGTCGACGCGGAAGTGCTTGCCCCGGTGATGGATCGGACGGATCGCGGAGGAGTCCAGGAACCTGCCGCCGGCCCGGTCGACGAGGACACCGCCGTCGTCCCACGAATCCCACAGTGCGCAGAGCACTTCGATGAACTCTTCCGCCCGGGCATATCGCTCCGTGTGCGGCGGGAGCGCGTCGAATCCGTGGTTGCGCGCTTCCTCGTCGAACATCGAGGTGACGATGTTGGCTCCTACGCGGCCACCACTGATGTGGTCGAGTGAGGCCAGCATCCGTGCCGCGTGGAACGGCGTGAAGAAGCTTGCAGAAACGGTGGTGACCAGACCGATGCGCTCGGTCGCGCGGGCCATCGCCGACAGTGCGGTGAGCGGTTCGAGGAACCAGGTGGTGCCTGCTGTGTACTTCGGGTTGACGCTGTGACCGTCGGCGAAGAACACCGCGTCGAGACATCCGCGTTCGGCGGTGCGTGCGAGTTCCTCGAAATACGTGATGTCGCCGATGCGTTCGGCCGCGGAGTCGGGATGCCGCCATGCCGACGAGTGGTGCCCGACGCCGTAGAGGAAGGCGTTGAGGTGGAGGGCGCGTGGTCCGGTCATCAGTTCATCACCAGTCCCCCGTCGACCACCAGGTTCTGCCCGGTGACGGCCCGCGACCAGTCGGAGGCGAAGAACAGCACCGCGGCCGCGAAATCCTCGGGGGTGGTGACCTTCCGGAGCGGCGTCGACGACGCGATGAGGTCGAACACCGCTTCGGGGGTCGCCGACGATGCGTCGGTCGTGCGCAGCAGACCACCGGAGACCATGTTGACGCGGATCCCAGCGGGGCCGAGGTCGGCGGCGAAGGTGCGGGTCAGCGACAGCAGCGCGGCCTTGGCGGCGGTGTAGTCGTGGTACGGGACGACGGGGTGCTGGAACAGGTTGGTGCCGATGTTGACGACGCTGCCGCCGCCGGCTTCCCGCATGCCCGGCAGCGCGGCCTGGATGACGTTGACGGCACCACCGACGACCCCGTCGAACTGGGCACCGAATTCGGCGTATCCGATCTCGTCCGCCTTGGCGCGGGCGTCGCCGTTGAACGAGAAGTCGGGCAGGGCGTTGTTGACGACCGTGGTGACGGGTCGCCCGAAGTGCTCGCGGGCCCGCGCGAACAGCGACTCGACCTCGGCGCGGTCGGTGACATCGGCCTTCAGCGCGACCGCCCGCTCGGGTCCGATCTTGTCGGCCAGCTCGTGAGCGCCCTCGCCGCTGCGCCGGTAGTCGAGGACGACGGAGGCTCCTTCGTCGGCGAACGCCTGCGCGATTCTGTGGCCGAGGCCGCGCCCGGCACCGGTGACGAGGACGACCTGGTTCTGCAATGACATCTTCTGTGCCTTCCCTGTGTGGGGAAGGGTGCGTGAGGGCGACAGACCTGTGGCCCGGCGCCGGCTCGGCATCCCTTCGCTCGCATAATCGAGATCAGGTTCGACGGGTGTTCTCTCAGCCGTGTCCGGCACCCCGTGTCGAGTCCTGCGCACAGGTTACACCTCGGGACCTCGACCCCGTCGAGACCGTCGGCGTCGGCATTCACCGGATCATCACATCACCGACCCGGGAACTTAGCTCAGATCGGCGTTAAAATGAGCCTTTCCTGCCCCGACCCGTGAAAGGAGATTCCGACGCACACGCCGGCCCCCTACAACGCTCCCTACGTCTCCCTTTCCCAGCAGGTCGGAGACGCCCCGCCGCTCGACCGTGCCCCGGTCCGCGGACCCGCGCGCCACGAGGACGTCGTGTGGTTCGAGGATCGCTACGCGATCCCCATCACCACCACGACGCCCGACGAAGCGCAGATCGAGGACGTACTGCTCCTGCGCCGCGTCCTCGACCGGGCGCACATCGACTACCTGCTCGTCCGCGACGACAGCGACCGCCCGATCCTGGCGATCGACCGTGCCGACCGGAAGAGATTGCGTGCCGCGCTCGCCGAGGGATGCGCCGACGAGCCGTTCTACTCGAAGGCTGTCGACTCCAAGCGACGCCCGGTTCCGGTGTCGGACGGACGGCTCTCACGCGACAGGAAGGACCGCGTGTTCCGGCTGTTCCGCCCGCGCGTCGAACTGACCAGCGGGATGCGGTACGGCGCGTCGAACGGGGTCGACATCGAACTGTGGACCTACACCGACGACGAGGTGATCATGCCTCGCCCGAACGCCCTCACCCGCACGATCGCCCTGCGCGACGAGATGCGCCGGACGACGGTCGAGCGGTACGGACAACTGTGGCCCACGATCGAGGGCATGTTCGACCGCCATCCCGGCGACATCCCGTTCGAGATCGACCTCGTGTTCTCCTGGGTCGACGGGTCGTCGAAGTCGTTCCAGGCCGAGCGCGCGAAGCTCATGCAGAACTATGTCGTCGGTGAGGGTGACGACTCGCCGGCGCGCTACCGGCAGATCAACGAACTCAAGTACGCCCTGCGTTCGGTCCACATGTACGCGCCGTGGGTGCGGCGGATCTTCGTCGCCACCGACTCGCCGCGACCGGCGTGGCTCGCCGACGATCCGCGTGTGACGTTCGTGCGGAGCGAGGAGTTCTTCGCCGACCCGTCGGCGCTGCCCACCTACAACTCGATGGCGGTCGAGTCGCAACTGCACCACATCCCGGGGCTGTCCGAGCACTTCCTGTACTCGAACGACGACATGTTCTTCGGACGCCGGGTGAGCCCGAGCCTGTTCTTCTCCGGCGGGGGTGTCAGCAAGTTCATCGAGTGCGACGTGCGGATCGGGCTGGGTCGGAACGACCCGTCGCGCAGCGGATTCGAGAACTCCGCCCGCATGAACCGCAAGCTCCTGCAGGATCGCTTCGGGGTCACCATCACTCGGCACCTCGAACACACCCCGGTCCCGTTGCGCAGGTCGATCATGGCGGAGATGGAACGCGAGTTCGGGGACGAGTTCGCTGCGACGGCGGCGAGCCCGTTCCGGGCGGCCGACAACATCTCGGTGACGAACTCCTTCTACCACTACTACACGCTGCTGACCGGCCGCGCGGTGCAGCAGACCACGGCGAAGGTGGAGTACGTCGACACCACTGTGAAGTCCGGTCTGCGACATCTGGACACGATCCTGGCGCGCCGCAATCTCGACCTGTTCTGCCTCAACGACGGCAGCACGCCCGAGGTCGACCTGGAGCTGCGCACCGCGAAGGTCACGCAGTTCCTGGAGCGGTACTACCCGATCCCGGCGCCCTGGGAGACCGGCCACCCGGGCCGACCGGACGTCGGTTAGATCCGAACGGTGAGGTCGGGGTTCTCGGGGATGCGGATGCCGGCTTCGGCCAGACGCCGCGCCGCGTCCTCGGCCGTGTGGGGCTGCCCGGCGGTGGCGTAACTTCCGCTGGGCACCACGGAGTGCACGATCGTGTCGGGATAGACGTGCACGAGGTTGAAACCCTGCGCGCCGTCGTGCCCGCGCTGCGAACCGACCGGGACGTTCAGGTCCTGCGTGTAGCAGGTCGACGAGGCGACGGACACCGGGATGCCCGCGAACGTGGCCGAGGTCGAGTAGTGCAGGTGACCGCCGAGGATGGCGCGGACATCGGTGCCGCGCAGCACTTCGGCGAGACCGGCCTGGTCGCGCAGTTCGACGAGGACAGCCATGTCGAACACGCTCGGCACGGGCGGATGATGCAGTGCGAGAACGGTACCGAACGGGACGGGTGTCGAGAGTTCGTCGGCGAGCCAGGCGAGCTGGTCGTCGGTCACCTCACCGTGGTGATGGCCCGGGACCGAGGTGTCGAGGCTGACGATCCGAAGTCCGCCCACGGTGTGGACGGCGTCGATCGGTGCGCCGAGAGGCGCTTCGTCGAGCAGCTCTTCACGGAAGGTCGCGCGGTCGTCGTGGTTGCCCATCGCCCACACGATCTCGGCGTCGAGCGCTGCGGCCAGTGGTTCGACGAGTCCGCGGAGCTTGCGGTAGGCGTCGGGCTGGCCGCGATCGGCGAGGTCGCCGGTGAACACCAGGGCGTCGGGTCGGACCCGGGAGGCCCGGATGTCGTCGAGGATCAGGCCGAGGCGGGTGTCGGCGTCGACGGTGCCGTAGAGGAGTTCGTCTCCACCGACGAGGTGTGTATCGGTGAGATGAAGGAGGGTGTGCGAAGGTCTGGGATATTCGGCTATTCGCTCAGGGGCTGGAAAACTGCCCATGATCTCTCACTTCCATTCGCCCGTTTCGGGCACTCGATCGCCATCAACGGTAGCGAGTGTGTTTCTACGACTCCATGGCTTCTGGATCACATCGAGACCCAGACCCCGCGGCGAACAGCGTGTCATTGCCTGGTGACCTGCGGAAACGGACAGCCGCTTCAGCCCTGGTGATCTGGCTCACAACAGAGGGTCGTTCACGGACCGGTCGTTGACGCGGTGAACCGGGGCTCGCCCCGCGTGTTACGGCAGCGAACCCCGGTTCGGCGCGCGAACAGGGTCGACGGACGTTCGGCGTCCGACACACGACTGCCGTTCCCTCTCGACGTCCCCACCGGGAGTGCCATGGATTCACCACTACCCATCCCGGCGAGGGGCGTCATGATCCCCAAACATGCAGCCGCCTCCCGCGGTGGAGCAGTGCACCCTCCTCGGGGACATCGTCTTCGAGGAAGCGAGAAACGCGCCGAAACGGGGTTCGCCGCCGCTGTAGCACGCGCGAACCTCGGTTCGGCGCGTCAACGGCCTCCGAACAGGAGTTTGTCCCCAACCCCGCGATCGATCCACAGGTACACCGGATCGGGAGGTCGTCGCGGGTTCGGTGGGTGTCGCTCCGCGCAGGATCGTCGTCGTGACAGATCCGAACATTCTCACCAACACCTCGCTCGCCGTCGCGGGTCTCTCGGACACCGAGATCCGCACCGGCGTTCGCACCGGCTCACTCGTACGGGTCGGGCGCGGGTGCTATCTGCACCGCTGTGACGTCGACGCGATCGGACCCGTCGGCGTCCACCGTGTCCGTGCCCGGCATGTCGGAGCGACGCTCGGTCCCGACGAGGCGCTCAGCCACGTGTCGGCGGCGGCACTGCACGGCCTCGAACTGTGGGACGTACCGCTCGACCTCGTCCACATCTCCCGGCCCGCCACGCGGCGCGGTCGTGTCACCTCGCAGATCCACGTGCATCCGACCGAACTCGGCGACGACGTGGTGGTCGTCGACGGAGTAGCCGTCACGTCGATTGCCCGCACCGTCGTCGACCTCGCGCGCACGCTCCCGAAGGAGCAGGCCGTCATCGCAGGCGATTCCGCTCTTCGCCTGTACCCCGGTATGCGTGAACAGGTTTCGCGGGCGCTGGCCGATGCCCGGACCCGCCACGGCCTGGCTCGTGCCCGCACAGTGGTGCCGTTTCTGGACGGTCGCAGCGAGAGTGCGGGCGAATCGCTGTCGCGTCTACGCATTGCGGAAGCAGGACTGCCGCGACCGATCCTCCAGTACGAGATCGTGGGCGGGAACGGGCGGCGCTATCGCGTCGACTTCTTCTGGGAGAACGGCGTCGTCGGCGAGTTCGACGGGCGGATCAAGTATTCCGACCCGCGCGACGTGTTCGACGAGAAGCTCCGGCAGGACGCGATCCGCGACGCGGGCTACGAAGTGGTGCGCTGGACGTGGGCGGAATTGGAGCGGTTCGACGTCGTGGCGGAGAGACTCCAGCAGGCCGCGCGTCGCGCTGCGAAACTGACGCGATGAACCGGGGCTCGCCCCGCGTGTTGCGGTAGCAAGCCCCGGTGCGGCGCGCAAGCAATCACTGCGCCGTGCGGGGCTGAGGAAGGAACGTGCTAACGTCCCGCCGGCAGAAACGGATCGGGGGGTCACGTGCGTAGGTGGACGACAGTCGTCACGAAGTCGGTGACGGCAGTTGCAATAACAGTGATTCTTGTTGCGGGATGCAGCCATTCTCCAGGGCCGGCATCGATCGCGGCCGAAGGCGTGTTTCCCACCAACGACACACCGAAAGCGGTCGACCCGGAAGTGCATGCACAAATCACATTCGATCCATGTGCGGACATTCCGGAGGAGGCCTTCCGTGCGGAACGTGTCGACCTCTCCACCGGGCAGAAGTCCGAGCACACCTCCGGTGGTTACACGTCGATCCTGTGCACCTTCGACAGCATTCCCCCGGACAGTAACGATACGGGTTGGTTCGACCTGTACCTGCTGGCGTCGAACAGGACGCTCGACGAAGCCTACAAGCGGGACCCCGAGAACACCACCGAGACAACAGTCAGCGGTCGTCCCGCCCTCGTCAAGTTCGACCCGAACGTAACAAACAGCTGCGAGATATCGATGAGCACCCGATTCGGCCTGATCAGCATCAAGCACCACAACCTCACACGCGAGATGCAGCCGATGACGGACGACGCACGATGCAGCCGGACCAGAAGCTTCGTCGAGCGGATCGAGGATTCGGTGGACCGAGAAGTCGACGCAGGACGAATCATGATGGAGGTCGCCACGACCGTACGTACGCCTCGCGTCGTCGACGATTCGGAACGACCTGACATCACTTTCGATCCGTGCCTGGATGTTCCGATGGAGATACTTCTCGAAAGAGGTTTCGACGACCGTAGCAAGGATCTCACCGATCTTCCCTTCGGCACGTACACATTCATCAGCTGCTCATGGAAGAGCTTCGCCCAGACGACCGACCACAAGGATTCCTACGCGATCACTTTCCTCGCCGGCAATGTCTCCTACGAGGAATATCTCGAGCGCGACCGCGATATCTCCACCGAGATCACGATCAATAGCAGGAGAGCGCTCCTCCAGCATGACCGCAACGATTGCGCGATCATCCTGGACACGAAATTCGGCGTTCTCGTCAGCTCGTGGTTGCACTTCCCCTACGACAACGAACCGATTCCTTCCGAGAAACAGTGCGCTCCCCTGTTCTCCCTCGTTCAGGACATCGAAACACTCGTCGATCTCTGACGCGGTGAACCGGGGTTCGCCCCGCGTGTTGCGGTAGCGAACCCCGGTTCGGCGCGCGAGCTACACCGCGACCGGTTGCTTCGCAGGCAGGACGGCCGGCTCCGGCACGGTGACCGCGCGGACGGGGCGTCGCACCAGCGCGACCGTCACGTAGGCGACCAGCGACACCAGGAATCCGATGAAGGTGGTCCAGCCGTCGACGGACGAGGTGACCAGCGAGTTCGGGATGTACAGCAGGGTGTTGTCGACGCCGTAGATCGTCGGGGTGAGGACGAAGAAGCCGGCACGCACCGTGATGCCGGCGATCGCTGCGGCAGCCACAGCGCGACCGTCACCGCGCGACCAGAACAGTCCGAGGATGAACGGCACTACCAGCGAGGCGAGCAGCAGGTCGAAGGTGAGGGTGAGCAGGATGCCGGTCTGCGGGACCCGCAGCGCGACGAGGGCACCGAAGGCAGCCATCGGCAGCATGAGCAGGCGGGTGGCCTTCATGACGTCCGACGACATCGCGGCGTTCTCGCCGCCTACGCGGAAGACGTTGCGCACCAGAACCGTCGCGGTGGACAGCAGCACACCACTGATCGTGGTCAGCGAAGCCGTCACCAGACCGGAGAGCACAAGGATCGACAACCACTGCGGCGTGTACTCGCCCAGCAGAACGTAGAGGATCGGGGCGTCGGCTGCGCTGTCACCGACGATCGACACGGCAGCAAGGGCCACGAAGGACAGCGGCACACACAGGACGAGAATGCCGGTCGCCGCAGAGAAGCAGGCGCGCTGCGCAGCGATCGGGGACTTGGCGGAGAACACGCGCTGCATCAGGTCGATCGCGACGAGGTTGCCGAGACCGAGAGCGACGATGGTGGCCCAGTTGACCGCGGCCCCCTGCGCCGGATCGGTGAGCTGTCCGAGATCGCCGATGCCGAGGCCGTCCCCGTGGGTGAAGCCGGGTCCGAAGGCCGTCCACACGAGGAGCGAGACGATACCGACGGCCATGATCGCGAACTGGACCATGCCGGTGTAGACGCTGGCGAACATGCCGCCGGCCACCGTGTAGGCGAGCACGAACGGGATGATCACCAGCACCGCCGCCGTGTAGTTCAGGCCGAGGAAGTACTGGAGCAGGTAGCCCAGGGCGACGAGGTTGCCGGCGAGGAGGATGCCGAAGCTGCCGACCGTGAGCACGGACGCGGTGATCTCGGTGCTGCGGCCGAAGCGGCGGGCGAAGAACTCGGGCAGGGTCACGACGCCCGTCGCGCGTAGGCGCTTCGCGAAGAACAGTCCGACGAGCAGCACGCTCGATGCGACACCCAGCGGCATCGCCGCACCCGCCCAGAATCCGAATCCGGCCGCGAGGTCGGCGGAACCGAGGGTCGCGTTGGAATCGATGACCTGCGACATGAGCAGGACGGCAAGGACAGGGGCACCGAGCGAGCGACCTGCGAGAAGAAAGTTCCCGGCCTGTCCGCGGACCTTGCGGGTGGAGTAGAAGCCGGCCCCGAGGAGAACGACGAGGCACACGGCGACACCGGTGATGATCATGGCTGCTCCGTATGGAGAGGGTCAGACGGCAGGAGCGCTGCGTTGGGCTTCGCGTCCGAGCGAGTAGAGGGGGCGTGCATTGTCGGGAAGGGTGATCTCGCCCGCGGCGAGCCGCTTGCGGAGATAGGTGAAGCTCTGGGCCGTCTGGGCGAACAGGTGCTCGCCGGCAGTGACTCCGCCGTAGCGCGGTCCGTCGGCCTCGACGAACCTCTCCAGCGGGTCGACCCGGGTGTCGTGATCGACGTTGAAGAACAAGGGGAACGAGTAACGTTCCTCGGCAACCTTACGCACCCGATGTGACGTCGCTGTAAATACTCCGTTGGTCCAGATCTCCAGCAGGTCACCGATATTCAGGACGAAGGCATCCTCGCGGTAGGGCACGTCGATCCAGTCGCCGTCGGCGTTGAGGACCTCGAGTCCCGGTGCCGTGGGGAGCAGAAGAGTGAACACCTCGTAGTCGGTGTGGGCACCGATGCCGGGACGGTCCGAGGCGTCGGGATCGTAGGGATAGTGGATCATTCGAAGCTGAGCAGGCGGCGTGGTCACATAGCGGTCGAACCGATCCGCCGCCTCGCCGAGTGCTTCGGCAAAGGCACGCAACAACACACGTCCCAGAGCGAAGACGGATTCGTAGTACGCATTCACGGGCTCGTCGAAGTCCGGCAGGTCGGGCCACTGGTTCGGGCCGAGCAGCGGGTTGCCGGCGAGATATTCGGGATGATCGGACGGAAGGTCGATCGACAGGTCGAATGCTTCCTTGTGGTCCGGTGTGGCTCCGGCGAACACTTCCTCACCGGGCGGCACGTAGCCGCGGTGGTTGGTGGAATTGCCGATGTACACATCCATTTTCGCGTCGTCGGGAAGAGCGAAGAAGCGTTCGGCCGCGTCCTTCAATCCGCCGACGAGGATGGGGTCGACTCCGTGTCCGACGATCTGCGCGAAGCCGACTTCTCGCGCGGCGCGCCCGAGTTCGGCGACGACGGCGTCGCGTCCGGTTTCGTCGCCGGACACCAGCGCATGCACATCGACGATGGGAATACTCGTGAACGTCATGTGTCACTCCTCGGGGTCGGGTGGACGGAACGCCACCGACGGGTGATGGACGTTCCGTCGAATGTTGTGTCTCGGGTGCGGATCTCGTGACCGAAGACGGGGTGGAGATTGCGCCCGCTTCGGTACGGGAGGGTCGATGCGGAGATGGTCCACCGGCTGTCTTCGATGCGACCCACCGCGATCTCGCAGTCCAGCAACGCTCGGGCATCCGACACCGTCGCTGCGCCGAGGATCTGTTCGACGAGGGGTTCGGATCCGAGCGCGTGATCGCGACTCCGCCCGAATGCGAAGCACTCTCCGACCCGCACGAGCACTGCGGTCGCTCCGGTCTCGACGTCCTCGAGTAGGTACTCCTCGATGTCGGGCGAGACATCCGTGATGCGCCAGTGCTCGGTGTACTCCTCGAACACACCGTGTTCGACGAGGGTGTCGGTGTCGAGGGCCCCCAGGGTGCCGGCGTCGGGTGTCGGTCCGAGCGGATGGAACGACACGGCCCGTTCCCATTCGACATGGTTGCTGCTGTCGAGCAGTCGGCCGGCGAATCCGTCCTGGCTCGCGAGAGCGACGAGGTCGTCGATCTCCATCTCGGCGAGAGTAGAGGCCGTCACCGTCGGCAGTGTCGCCGGTCGTCGCAGGTCGCAGTACAACCGCTCACCCTGCAGCCACGTGACGCGGGTGGTGGTGTCCGGGATTGCTCCCGGCCGAGCCAACAGTGTTCGCTCGAAACGGGTTCCCACCGGACGGATCCGTTCGGCGGCCGTCATACGCCGTCCGCCTTCCACCGCGCGCGTTCCTGGCCGAAGGCGACGGACTGCGTCGCCTGGAACCCGCTGATCGAAGCAGCGTTGTCCGCGAGGAACTTCCGGTGCTCGGTCAGGGAGAATGTGCCGTCGGTGATCTCCACTCCCCCACCGCGACCCGCAGCGAGATCCGCTCGCAGATCGAGCAGTTCGTCGGGATCGACGGGGTACCACGAGATGCGGTCGAAGAAGCGCAGCAGCCACGGGGTGCCGTCCTCGAACGGGCCGGCCGGCTGCGGGTGCCGGTGGTTCCACACCTGGGTGGTGCGGCCGACGAACTGGTAGCCGCCGGGGCCTTCCATGCCGTAGATGCACAGGTAGGCGCCGCCGATGCCCACGGCGTTCTCGGGGGTCCAGGTGCGCGCGGGGTTGTACTTGGTGGTGACGAGACGGTGCCGCGGGTCGAGCGGCGTCGCGACCGGGGCGCCGAGGTAGACGTCGCCGAGGCCGAGGACCATGTAGTCGGCGGCGAAGACCGTGTCGAAGACGTCGGCGACGGTGTCGAGGCCGTTCATGCGGCGGATGAACTCGATGTTCCACGGGCACCACGGGGCGTCGGAGCGCACGCCGTGCATGTAGCGCTGGATGGCCTCGCGGGTCGCCGGGTCGTCCCAGGACAGCGGGAGTCGTACCTGCCGGCTGGGGACTTCGAGTTCGTCGCTGTCGCCGATGGTGTCCTCGACCTCGCCGAGCAGGCCGAGCAGGGTCGGCACGGGCAGGACGTCGGGGTCGACCTTGACCTGCAGCGACCGGATTCCCGGGGTGAGTTCGAGCAGACCCGCAGGACGGTCGGCCTCGAGGCGCTGGTGCAGCGCGTGCACGCGGGCCCGCAGCGCCAGGTCGAGGGTCATGTCGCCGTACTCGACGAGGACGTTGTCGTCGCCGCTACGGCGGTAGGTGACGGCGGTGTGGCCGTCACGGCGGGTGAGCACTCCGTCGTCACCGTCGCCACCGGCCGAGGTGACCAGCGACAGTCCGGCGCGACGCGCGACGCCGAGTTCGCGGCGGGACGCGGTGTGCTGCGACTTCACGGGCACGAACCGGACCGTGTTGCCGGGAGCGAGTTGGCCGAGCTTCCAACGGTCGGCGGCCACGACGGTCACCGGGCACACGAACCCGCCGAGGCTGGGACCGTCGGGGCCGAGCAGGATCGGGGTGTCGCCGGTGAAGTCGAGTGCGCCGACGGAGTAGGCGTTGTCGTGGATGTTCGACGGGTGCAGGCCCGCCTCGCCACCGTCGGTGCGCGCCCATTCGGGCTTGGGGCCGATGAGCCGCACGCCGGTGCGGTCGGAGTTGAAGTGCACCTCGTAGTCGGTGGCGTAGAGGGCATCGATGTCGGCACGGGTGAAGAATTCCGGTGCGCCGTGCGGACCTTCGGTGACCGCGATCTCCCAGCGCGTGCTCAGTGCGGGCACGTGCTCGGACGGGACCGGGGCGCTCGCGCCGGGAGCGTTCTCCCCGACGACGAGGACGTCACCCTCGCGCAACGTGCGCCCCTCGTGACCGCCGAACGTTCCGAGCGTGAAGGTCGCTGCGCTGCCCAGGAATTCGGGAACGTCGAGACCACCGCGAATGAGGACGTAGACGCGCAACCCCGGCCCGGAGACAGCTCCGACGTCGAGCAGGCCGCCCGCCGGGACGGTGACCGGGCGCCACTGCGGGACGGCGGCCCCGTCGACGCGCACGGTGACGGGCGCACCCGTCACGCACACCTCGGTTTCCTCCGTGAACCGCAGGGCGGGGCCGGCCATGGCGGTCTCGAGACCGGGGGTGCCCTCGTCGTTGCCGAGCGCGACGTTGCCGAGGCGGAACGACAGGTCGTCCATCGGGCCCGAGGGTGGCACACCGATCTGCCAGTAACCGGTGCGTCCGGGATAGTCCTGGACGGTCGTGAGCATTCCGGGACGTTCGACGGTGATCTTCGTGGTCATGACTACCTCATTCCCCGCGGGTGACGATCATGCGGACCGGCGTGGGGTCGAAGCCGTTGCACGGGTTGTTGATCTGAGGGCAGTTGGAGACGAGGACGAGCACGTCGCGCTCGGCGCGGATTGCGAGTCGCTTGCCGGGTGCGGACAGGCCGTCGACGATGCCGAGGGTGCCGTCGGCCTCGACCGGCACGTTCATGAAGAAGTTGATGTTGGAGACGAGGTCGCGCTTGCCCAGTCCCCACTTGGCGCCTTCGATGAGGAAGTTCTCGACGCAGGCGTGCTGGTGCTTGGTGTGGTGCCCGTAGCGGAGGGTGTTGGACTCCTGCGAGCAGGCACCGCCGACGGTGTCGTGGTTGCCCACCTCGTCGGCGACGAGCGTCATCAGCGGCTCACCGTCGGCGTCGCGTAACACCGAACCGGTGGAGAGGAAGAGGTTCTGCTGGGCGGCCACGGTGGCAGCGGCACTGTAGCGGCGGGTGTGGTCGGCGGCGTCGTAGACGAGGGTGTCGACCGCCTGGTTGCCGTGCAGGTCGACGATGGTGAGTACGTCGCCGGCGGCGACGACGGCCGACCACGGGCCGCGGAGTCCGACGATCTCGTCGAGGACGACGCGGCCGGGAACGAGGGCGAGGTCTGCGGTGTCGGCGGTGATGGTCATCGGTGGATCTCCGTTTCGGACGTGGCGGCGGCCCAAGCGTCGTCGGTGTTGAGCACGGCGCGCTGGCACTCGGGGTCGGTGTTCGGCAGCGAGTTCAGTTCGCCGGGTGCTCGCCAGGCGAGGACTTCGAGGCTGCCGGTGGTGAACTCGGGATTCGGATCGAGCGGGTGTGCGGTGTTGGCGATCAGGGCGATCACCGGCAGGTGGATCAGCAGGTCGACGGCGGCACCGGGACCGGCGTTGCCGGTGCTGACGAGGCTGCCGTCCTCCTCGACGCGGACACCGTGGAAGAAGGACAGTGAGGGCGGCAGGTCGCGCGGTTGCAGGTCGTGCTTGGCGGCGGCGACGGTGAACAGTTCGCGACCCGCAGGAGAGCTCGAATGGAGCGATCCCTCACCGTATTTCGCAGTGTTCCCCGCGACGTGGGTGGTGCCGCACAGCGCGTCGTGGCGTCCGGAGGTGTCGGCGACGATCGTGGCGAGGACGCGGCCCTGATCGGAGAGCAGTGGGTGCCCGACACCGAGATAGGCCTGCCACGGCACCTTCACCGTGTCGGCGACGTTGAGCCGCTCGTGCGGGGCGTCGGCGCGGAACAGGAGGATGTTGGCGCAGGCGGTGCCGTGGACGTCCCGCAGGCGCAGGCGGGTGCCGCGGGCGAGGACCTTGCTGGTGTAGCGGCCACCGGGGACGGTCTCGGCCCAGGTCATCGACGCTGCGCGACCGCTGGGCGGAGCCGGCCACGACGATGCCGGGACGATCGGCATGGCGTCGGTGACGGTTCCTGCCTGCGCTCGGGCATGGGCACGAGCAGCGTGCGTGGTGGCGGTCGCGAGGGTCTCGGTCATGGTGCTCCGATCGGCGGTCCGGGGAAACTGTCGATCGACAGTTTTCCCATCGCGCATCTTCGGGGAATGTCCATGGCGTAACGAGTCCGTGACGCGTGTTTCGTACGTGTGACGAAAACTTCACGCACGAAGACGGTGGCGCTGCAGCACCTTTCGTCGTGTCACAGTGGAGGCGTGACCCATGCAGGACCAGGACGCCCCCGCCTCCACGCCCCGCGACGGCCCGGGCCGACCGCGCGTGCCGAGATCCTCGACGCCGCCGCGGAGCTGTTCACCACCCGCGGGTTCTCCCCCACATCGACACGCACGATCGCCGAGGCCGTGGGGATCCGGCAGGCATCGCTGTACAACCACTTCGCGACGAAGAACGACATCCTCGTCGCGTTGCTCGAGGACACCGTCGAACCGACCCTCGACTTCGACGACAATCTCGACCCTGCGCTGCCGCCCGAGGTGCGCCTGTGCACACTCGCCTGGTTCGACACGGCTCAGTTGTCCGCGGGCAGATGGAATCTCGGTGCGCTCTACCATCTTCCGGAGGTTCGCACCGAACCGTTCGATCGGTTCCGGGAGGAACGTCGGCACCTGATGGAGCGCTACCGGACCCTGGCGGCGCAGATCGTGGGCGACGGCGATCCTCGCACCCATCTGCCGTTCCGGGTCGTCGAATCGGTCATCGGCATGCGAGCCGACGACGGCGACGTCGACGCCGGGCTCCCCGAAGCGCTGGCGACGGCATCGCTGACGGTGCTCGGTGTCAGCGACCTTGCGGCAGTGACGAGCGCGGCCCGGGCACTCGTGGTGGGGGTTCCCGGCTACCTGCTGGGCTCGATGAACCCGCCGGCTCGGCCACCCGCGTGAAACGCAGGGCGGGATCGTCGACCGGTTCGCGGCGCAGCCGTCTGCGGTCGAGATAGTAGTTCTGCTCCATCGACCACGGGCCGCCTTCCCCGGATGTGGGGAACACGTCGGCCGAGCGCCGGAGATAGTTCGACGTGAGGTCCCAGAACGGCCCTCCGCCGACGGCCGGATCGTCGCAGATCGGGGTGACGACGTCGTAGCCCTGGTCGTCCATGTGGTCGAGCAACCGGCACAGATGATGGCCGGTGAGGTCGACCTTGAGGGTCCACGACGAGTTGGTGTAGCCGAACGCGAAGGCGAAGTTCGGCACGCCGGTGAGCATCGTCGCCTTGTAGGTGACGCATTCGTGCCAGTCGACCGGGACGCCGTCGACGTCGACTTCGATCCTCCCGAACGGCACCAGTTTCAGGCCGGTCGCGGTGACGATGACGTCGGCCTCGATCTCGCGCCCCGATTCGAGGGCGATCCCCGTGGGCATGAACCGGGCGATCCGATCGGTGACCACCGACGCCTCGCCGGTGGCGATGGCGTGGAAGAGGTCACCGTCGGTCGCGACGCACAGGCGCTGATCCCACGGGTCGTAGGACGGGTTGAAGTGCACGTCGACGGGATAGTCGTCGGGCAGCACGCTCGTCATCCGAAGGCGCAGGAGACGGCGGAAAAGGTTCGGCGCCCGGCGACTCGTCCGGTACATCTCGTGCAGCATCCGGATGCTCAGGGAACGGACGGCGCGGTCGGCCGCCGCTGTCGGGAGTGCACGTCGCAGCGCGTTGACGACCTTGTTCTCCTTCGGCCACCCCAAGACGTAGGACGGGGAGCGCTGCAGCATCGTCACGTGCTCGGCGACGCCGGCCAGGGCGGGAATGAGCGTCACCGCGGTGGCGCCACTGCCGATGACGACGACGCGTTTGCCCGCACAGTCGAGAGCCTCGGGCCAGTGCTGGGGATGGACGATCGTGCCGCGGAAGTCGTCGCTGCCCTCGAACTCCGGGCTGTACCCCTCGTCGTAGTCGTAGTAGCCGGTCGCGGAGAAGAAGAACGAGCAGGTCACCGTAAGCATGGTGTCGTCGCTCGTGCGCAGGAGCGTGACCGTCCACCTGCCGGTATCGGACGAGAAGGACGCGCCGACGACGCGGTGCCCGAGGTGCAGGTAGGGAGGGAGTCCGTGTTCGTCCACCGTCTCGTGGAGATAGCCGAGGATCTCGCCGCCTCCGGCGTACGCATGCTTCTTCCGCCACGGCTTGAACTCGTACCCGAGGGTGTGGAGGTCGGAGTCGGAGCGCACGCCGGGATATCGGAACAGGTCCCACGTGCCACCGAGCGCGTCACGCGCCTCGACGATCGCGAAGCTCGTCCCCGGTCTCTTCGTCTTCAGGTGGTAGGCCGTGCCGATGCCGGAGATACCGGCACCGACGATCAGGACATCCACCTCGGCGGGCACGCTCCCGCCGGGTTCGACTGCGGTCATGTTCGCTCGACTCCGTCCTTCGGCGGGGTTCGTTCGATGCGCGGAGCTATCGCGGTCGATCACTCCCGGGGGATGTCGCCCGGCGTGCGGTCGGCACCTTCGAGCACGTTCACCTCGTGCTTGTCGCTACCCGGACCCACGTGCGCCTCGGCACGCATCCGCTCGACCATGTCGGGATAGTGCAGCTCGAAGGCGGGACGCTCCGAGCGGATCCGCGGCAGCTCGTAGAAGTTGTGCCGCGGCGGCGGGCAGGTCGTCGCCCATTCGAGCGAGTTGCCGTAACCCCACGGGTCGTCGACGGTGACGACCTGGCCGTAGCGGTAGCTCTTGAAGACGTTCCACAGGAACGGCAGCGTCGACGCGCCCACGACGAAGGCCCCGATGGTGGAGATGGTGTTCAGGGTGGTGAACCCGTCGGAGGGCAGGTAGTCGGCGTAGCGACGCGGCATGCCCTCGTTACCGAGCCAGTGCTGCACCAGGAACGTGGTGTGGAAACCGATGAAGGTCAGCCAGAAGTGCCAGCGGCCGAGCTGCTCGTCCATCATCCTGCCGGTCATCTTCGGGAACCAGAAGTAGATGCCGGCGTAGGTCGCGAACACGATGGTGCCGAAGAGCACGTAGTGGAAGTGCGCGACCACGAAGTACGAGTCGTGCAGGTGGAAGTCCAGCGGCGGGCTCGCGAGGATGACACCGGTCAGGCCACCGAAGAGGAAGGTCACGATGAAGCCGACCGCGAACAGCATCGGCGTCTCGAAGGTGATCTGGCCCTTCCACATCGTGCCGATCCAGTTGAAGAACTTCACGCCCGTCGGGACGGCGATCAGGAAGGTCATGAACGAGAAGTACGGCAGCAGCACGGCGCCGGTGGCGTACATGTGGTGCGCCCACACCGCGATGGAGAGCGCGGCGATGGCAATGGTCGCGTACACGAGGCCGCTGTATCCGAAGATCGGCTTGCGGGAGAAGACCGGGAAGATCTCCGAGACGATGCCGAAGAACGGCAGCGCGATGACGTACACCTCGGGGTGACCGAAGAACCAGAACAGGTGCTGGAAGAGCAGCACACCGCCGGTCGCGGGGTCGTAGATGTTGCCGCCGATCACCCGATCGACGAAGGCACCCATGAAGGCCGCGGCGAGCAGCGGGAAGACGAGGAGCACGAGGATCATCGTGATGAAGATGTTCCAGGTGAAGATCGGCATTCGGAACATGGTCATGCCGGGCGCGCGCATGCACACCACGGTGGTGATCATGTTGACGCCGCCGAGGATGGTACCGAGACCCATGACGATCAGGCCGAGGAACCACAGATTGCCGCCGATCCCCGGCGAATGGATCTCGTCGGCGAGCGGCATGTAGGACGTCCAGCCGAAATCGGCAGCGCCGCCGGGCGTGATGAATCCGAAGGCGACCGTGAGTGCGCCGAAGAGGAAGAGCCAGTAGCTGAAGGCGTTCAGGCGCGGGAAGGCGACGTCGGGGGCACCGATCTGCAGCGGCAGGATGTAGTTCGCGAAACCGAAGACGACCGGCGTGGCGTACATCAGCAGCATGATGCCGCCGTGGTTGGTGAACAGCTGGTTGTACTGCTCGTTCGACAGGAACTGCAGCCCGGGCACCGCGAGCTCCGCGCGCATCAGCAGGGCGAGCAGACCACCGAACAGGAAGAACGCGAACGAGGTGAAGATGTACATCAGCCCGAGCGTCTTCGGGTCCGTGGTGGTGATCAGGTCATGGAGGACCGCCCCCTTGGACTTCGCTCGCGGTGGATAGGGCCGCGTGGGCTTGACGGGAGCGACAACCGCGTTCATCGGGCCTCCTCGAGCCGCCGTGAGGCGGCAACGGTGCGGCGCGGACGGGATCGACGGCGCACGGCGATCACCACCCGCGATGCTGCAGGTGAACTCAGAGTAGGCGTTCCACCTCACACGCGCACCGGGTTCGCGGACCGAATTGTGACGCGACGACGAGCGACCCGAACGACTCGTGTACGGCGAAGAGAACGTGTTCTCCATATATCCGAGGTAGCCATGGCAGAGACCGTCCAGCAGGCACTCCGTGACCTGTTCGAGAACAACACCGCGGCCGTCGTCCACGCGATCGCCGGGGCCGGGCTCGCGGGCTTCCCGCTCGTCGGCCTCAACAACACCCGACGCGGTGAGGGTCTGGCACGCGACATCCTGCGTGCGGACTGCCAGATCCTGCTGACCGATGCCGAGCACGCCCCTCTGCTGGACGGCCTGGATCTCGGCGACGTCGCCGTCTTCGACGTCGCGAGCCCCGAGTGGCGGGCGCTCGTCGACGGGGCCTGTCCGCTCGAGCCGTACCGGAAGGTCGGGCCCACCATCCGTTCATGTTGATCTTCACCTCGGGGACGAGCGACGATCCGAAGCCGGTGATGCTCGCCCACATGATGGTGTTGTTCTCGGGCAGCACGCTCGTCCCGCAGTTCTCGATCACGAGCGACGACGTAATCTACCTGTCGATGCCGTTGTTCCACTCCAACGCGATCCTCACCGGGTGGCCTACAAGGACGCGGACGGCTGGATCTACCTCGCCGGTCGCACGGCCGACTGGATGCGCGTGGACGGCGAGAACCTCGCCGCCGCCCCTATCATGACCGCGATCGTGCTGCGCGACGAGACGTCGCTCGTACCCGAGGAATTCGAGAAGGAAGGACCCACAGCGGGCGACGGCGTGCTGTGGGTCCGCGAGAACGAGAAGTACGTCGTGGCCTGACGTTGAGGAGCGCGAAACGGTCTTCGGCGCGGGATGTTTCGCGCTCCTATGACCGTTTCGCGCTCTGCTGTGTCAGTGCCCGTCGAAGCCGGGCAGTCGCGCCGGCTCCTCGACCACCGAGTACTCGCTCGCGTCGCCCTGCACGACCCTGCTGCGCGAGCCGTCGACGCCGACGGGGATGTCGCCGGCGAGGGTGATGCGATGCAGGCGGCGGGTGTGGTCGCCGAAGTCGGCGATGCCGTGGTGCTGCGTGGCGCGGTTGTCCCAGATCGCGACGTCGCCACTCTCCCACGACCAGCGGAACGTGTTCTCCAGCTTCGTGATCCGACTCTGCAGCAGCTGGAGCAGCGCGGCGGTCTCCGACGGCTCGAGACCGACGAACTCCTTGACGAAGTGACCGAGCAACAGGGTGCGCTCACCCGTCTCGGGATGGACCCGCACCACCGGGTGGATCGTTTCGTAGGTGTTGCGGCGGAACTCGTCCTGGTAGCGGCGTCGCTCCTCGGTCAGCGCCGGATCGGAGCTGCCCGCGTCGAGCTTCTCGGCGTAGTCGTAGAGATTGGTGTGCAGGGCCCACAGGTTGTCGACGAGCGCCTTCAGCGCATCCGGCAACTGCTCGTAGGCCGCGGTCGTGGAGGCCCACGTCGTCGCACCGCCGTACGGCGGCAGGGTCACCGCCCGCAGGATCGACGCCTTCGGAATGCGGTCGACGAAACTGACGTCGGTGTGCCAGCTGTTCGCAGCACCCTCGATGGGCAACAGCCGCTTACCCTTCGAGTGGACCGTGGGGTGCGACTGGGTCTGCGTGCCGAGCAGGCCGGCGAAGGCCCACTGCTCCTCGTCGTCGAGGTGATGCTGGTCGCGGAAGACGATCGCCTTGTGCACGGCGAGTGCGTAGCGGATGGCCTCGACGGTCTCGGACGCCAACGAGCCGGACAACCGCACCCCGTCGATCCGCGCACCGATATGCTCCCCCAGCTTGGTGACGACGATGCCCCCGGCGGTGTAGACGGATTCGGCGGTGGTCGTATCGCGATAGAGTTCGGTGATGGTCATGCGATCTCTCCTTCGATGATCTGAACCTGGCGTTGTCGCTTGCGCCGATTCAGTTCACCGCCATCCGTCGGCAGAGTCGACGGTTGTGGTCAGCGAGATCGAAACGAGCCGAGCTCGCTTACGGGAGATCGAAACGAGCCGAAGCCGCTATCGGGGTGCGTTCTCACTCGAAGATCTCGCTCCTCCAGAAGGTGTCGCCGTCGGGGACGGTCTCGTGGTCGTCGAAGAAGGTGACGAGCGCCTGTGCGGCTGCCGTGGCGTCGGGGAAGCGACGCCCGTCCATCGGTCCCCGGTTGATCTCGAGCGTCCCGGACACCGGATCGACGCGCCCCTGCACGCGGTATCCCCCGATGTCGGCGATCACCGCGAGCCGTCCGTCGTCGGTGTCGGGTTCGGCGACCACCGGTGTGGCCGGACGTGCTACGCGGACGGCCGCTGCCGGCACCGGCGCCGCGTCGTGGTCGGGATCCTTGACCGCGTCGAGACCGAGCAGATCCCAATGATCTTGACCGTGAACGACATTGCTGCGCTGAATCGGGTGGCTGCCGGTCGGTGTCCGGCCGGGGCGGTCGGCGAGCCAGAGCGCGACCTCCTCCTCGATTCCCCCTTCGATGTCGTCCGCGTCCACCACATAGAACTCCGGTAGCTCGGGTGCGAGATCGACGAACACCCAGTACGACACGCCCGCACCGTCGGCGGCGGGAACTCCGTCGCGGCGTCGCGCGAGCCACGGATCGCTCGCCGTCGAGCACACCCGCACCACACGTTCGGATCCGTCCGCGCCCTGTACGCGGACGTCCCGCTGTCCAGGGATCGGCTCGGCCCGGCCGCCTCGCGCCAGAACCTCGGCCACGAAGGCCGCGACTCCCTGTCGAACGATGTCCCCCATATCGACTCCTCTTCTCGGTGCGCACATCGAGCAGTGAATCGGGATCGACGCGCGATGTGCCCACGTCCTGCGCGGTCTCATCGAGACCGGAGGTCTGGTGCGACCATACGTGGCTACGAGCAGAAGAAGAACTGCATGTGACCGATCACCGGAAAGCATCACCCTTCGTGGTGAGCGCCTTGACCCGTTCGACGATGCGGTCCTGAAGTTTGGACGGGGTGCGCCAGCGCATCGCGAGTTTGTCGTAGTCCATGGCGTGCTCGGCGATGATGTCCTTGAGTTGTTCGACCCCGAGGGTCGACAGCCTCTCCCGCAGAGTCGCCTCGCCGCTCTCGCGGAACACCACGAACGGGTCGAAGGCCCCGGGTGCGCGACGACTGCGACGCGCAGACGTTCGGGCCGCGGCCGGGCGCGTAGCAGGAGCGGGAGCAGGGGTCGGGGCGCTTGCGTCCGCGGTAACCGAGAGCGCTCCCGCGAGTGCCCTCGCGAACCGCGGCGTGCGTGCCGCCTCATCGGCGATCACCTGGACGAGAGCGACGAGCGCACCGGCCGTGCCGGGTGCCGCCTCGTCGAGACGGAGCAACGCCGAACTCGCCTCGCCGATGCGCACCCGCAGACGCGCCTGTGCCATGTCGGTATCGGGGTCGGGATTCGTCACAGGTACACCTGCGCATTCATCATGATCGTCTCGGTGAGGATTCGCAGTGCGTCGTACTGGCCGGTGTTGCCGTACTTTCGCTTGAGCGTGCCGTAGGGCACGAACTCGGCGGACGCCGCGATCTGATTGGCCTCGGGCATCCAGGCGGGAACGACGCTCGCAATCCGGGGGTCGCGCTGGAGCTGTTCGATGATCGTGCGGTGCAGATTCGAGGCACTGCGGTACTTCGTGATGACGAGACCGATCTCCCGCACGGTGTGCCCGGTCCGTGTCGCGAATTCCTGGATCTTCGTCTGCAGCGGCGGAATTCCGTAGGTGGACAGGATGTCGGGAATCGTCGGGATGAGATAGCCGTCGGCGAGACGCAATCCGTTGAGGGTGAGGATCCCGAGATTCGGCGGGCAGTCGATCAGGATGTAGTCGTACCGGTCGGCGATGGGCCGGACAGCGGAGAGCAGCACCTCGACGGGACGGTGCGAGCCGGGATCGGCGTACTGCTGGTGGGTGAGCCCCTCCTGGATGTCCATGAGATCCAGCGACGACGCGAGCAGGTCGAGATCACGGACCGCTCGCACGGGCGAGACGTTCTTCTGGACGGCCTTCTCGATGTCGAACGCGTCGGCGTGGGGCGTGATCGCCTTACGGAAGAGCGTCGCGAGGGTCAGACCGAGTTCGTTCAGTTCCTGCCAGCGTTCCTCCCCCACCATCATCGTGGTGAGGTTGGTCTGCGGGTCGAGATCGATCATCAGCACCCGCTGCCCGAACTCCGCCGCCATGAACTCGCCCAGAGCGGCCGTCGTCGTGGTCTTGCCGACGCCACCTTTCAGGTTGATCGTCGCGATTACCCGTGCCACCCCACACCTCTTCGGGAAAGAAATTCATTACTCGATATCGCGAGCAAAACTACCCGAAGGCGGACATACGAGGCAGCCGGGTGACAGCTACCGGATCAGCGGCCCCTCGACTCGACCGCGAGACGGGGCATGCCGGCGAGTTCGTCGGGCGTGACGTACGAATCGGAGGTCGCGAAACCGCTCAGGTACAGCGGCGGCTCGCGGTCGGCGACCGCGCGCACGATCTGCCCCTCCGAGACGAACACGATGAGCCCTTCGGCATCGGATCCCGGCATGTTCCGCCAGGTGACTCCGGGGGTGTGCATCACGCGGTTGAGTTCGCTCATCAGCACCGGGACGCGGAAGTAGTACATCCGGTCCCACGACTCGACACCCGCTGCGGCCGCGACCTCCCCGAGCGTGCGGGACTGTCCGGAGACGAGCACCGATTCGAACTCGGCCTCGAGCTGCGGGTCGTCGACGACGGACACGCTCGTCGTCGCCCCCGAACAACCCGAGACCCCCAGCACCGCAGCGACAGCCAGCGCAAAACCCGTACGCACGAACCGCGACGCCACCGCACCCCCCTGTGTATCGACCCCCGATAGGACGCGAGGAAGCTACCACCGGTTCGGACGAATACACCAGCGAAGACGGTCACTTTCCACGAGTTCGGGGATACGACCCGAAACGCAGCCGAATCGATGTGACAAATGACAGTAACTCCGAGTTACTCCTTTGCGGTGAGCTCGGCGATGTCCGTCCACAGAGCACTGCGGAGCGCGACCATCGGTTCGGCTGCGGCGCCGAGCTGGTCGCCGACGAAATCGGTGTTCTCGGCGGACAACTCGCGCGCACCCGATCTGCCGATCAGGTCGTCGATCCGCTGGTCGAGACTCGCGGTCCGCTGCGCGATGTGTGTGAGATGCAGATGGCCCTCCGCGCGCGTGAGCAGGTCGCCGATGCGCGCGAGCGCGGTGACGCGCGCAAGGATCTGGTCCCATACCGGTTCGAGCGCTGCCACCCGGGATTCGAGACCGGACCGCGCCTCGGGCGCCGATCGGATCGCGGACTGCAACTCGTCGAGCAGGTCGCGCAGGGCGACGGTGTCCACCGCGATCTGGGTGAGCTCCTCGGCGAGATCGAGCTGGGCTCGTTGAACCTCGAAGTACTCCGAACGCCACGCCGCCGATGCCTCGACGCGGTCGTACAGGGAACCGGCGAGGAAGAGCAGGGTGTCGTAGCGGTCGACGAAGCGGTCGTCGCCGGAGGGCACCTCGCGTCCGAGCCGTTCGGCGACGCGACGCCCCGTCTCGGCCAGCGGGGTGCGTTCGGACCAGCGACCCACGCGGTCGACGGCGACACCGAGCACCACTCCCCGGGCCTGCTCGACGGGCGTGACGGGCAGGGGCGCCGGGGTGCGTCGCAGTGCAGCGAACAGCGCCTCGCGTTGTTCGATCTCGAGATGCAGCCCGTCGCGTCGGTCGCGGCGCACGGCGCGGACGCCCTGGGCGTAGTGCAGCGGCGAGTGCACGACGGTCTGTCGCGCCGCCCGGATGCGTTTGCCGAGCTCGTTGGCTCGGTATTCGAGTGCGAGTCGCGCAGCGCCGGGACGCAGGCCGTCGATCCGTGTGCGGAGGCGGGCGTGCTCGTCGGACAGGCGGCGCAGCTCACCGAATCCGTCGAGGGTGGGCAACCGGCGCCCGACGCGCCGGCGGTTCGCCAGCACAGCACGTGCCGATTCGTCGAGGTAGCCGGCGGCCAGTGCGACCGCCGCGGCGTCCGACAGAGGAGCGTGCCCGCCCTCGATACTGCCGGTCTCGCACCACCGGCGGACCTGCCCGGCGATACGTGTCCGCCGGTCCACCGACGGGATGTCCCGGCCGGGCGCGTCGTCGCGCCCCGGGAGGTGGGGTCGATCGGCTTCGGACACGGGGATCCTCCTCGCGGCTCGTCCGCAGGCATGCACCGTCCACTGTTCCAGATTCCGCGCGGGCTCGGAGAAATGCCCGGTAACAGCCCCGATCCCGGGCGCTCGACGGGCACGATCCCACACGTCCACGGCCGCGCTCCGGTTCGGTTGAGACCTTCACCTTTTCGCCCTTCGTGACGGATGTCACAGCATTATCGAGGTAGCTCCGAACGATTTGCCCGATCCCGGATCGCGCCCGAGACGGGGGCGCGCGAAAACCGTTGCATACCAGCAGAAGCGAGAGGACGCCGGCGACGGGTCCCTGACCCCTCAGGAAGTTACCGATCAGTGTTACTGCACAGTACCGGCAGCCTCCGGGACCGGAGACCCCCTCCCCGACACCCGTTCCCGAGCGAAATCCTCTGCGCGCGAATGCCTGTGAGAGAAGTCGGCCACGAGGGCGCCGCCGATCGCCCCGCATGGAAGCAAAACGTGACAAACCCTCATGTTTCCTCCATGCTGTAATCCGAACGGAGCCTTCGCCCAGGGGGACGTGACCGTCGCAACCGACGGCCGTAGCTGCGGAGACCTGTTCGAAACGGTCCTTCGGACACCGCGGATGTTGCCCGGTGGATCGACGACGAACACGCATGCCCATGCCAACCACGAGGAGCCGACCGCTACATGTTCCCGCTCGCGTCGCCAACACGAGACGTGGAAGGTAGGACCGGTTAGTTTGACTTCCTCATTGGGGTGGAGCTTCGAGACGCGCGCCCGATGCGTGCACAAACCATGGAGAACGGTGGCAACGAGTATGTTCAAGCGGATCGCGGTGGTCAATCGCGGTGAGGCGGCCGTACGCCTCATCCGGGCAGTCCGGGAGCTCAACTCCGAGCACGGCTACGACATCAAGACGATCGCTCTGCACACCGATGCCGAGCGACGGGCGATGTTCGTCCGTCAGGCCGACGAAGGAGTGACCCTCCGGCCGTCGACGACGGCGGCGACCCCCTACCTCGATCATGCAGAACTCGAGCGCGCGCTCCTCGAGGCGAAGGCCGACGCCGTCTGGGTCGGCTGGGGCTTCGTCGCCGAGGACCCCGCCTTCGCCGAGCTGTGCGCCCGCCTCGGGATCACCTTCATCGGTCCCTCCGCCGACGCCATGCGTCTGCTCGGCGACAAGGTCGAGGCGAAACTCCTCGCCGAGAAGGTCGGCGTTCCCGTCGCACCGTGGTCCGGTGGACCCGTCGATTCCCGCGCCGACGCGCGCCGCCACGCGCAGGCCATCGGCTACCCGCTGATCATCAAGGCCCGCTCCGGCGGCGGTGGCCGTGGCATCCGCAAGGTCTACGCCGAAGACGAGCTCGAGCTCGCCCTCGAGCGCACCCAGGGTGAGGCCGAGCGTTCCTTCGGCGACCCCGTCGTGTTCATCGAGCGTCTCGTCACCGACGCACGCCACGTCGAGGTCCAGGTCATCGCCGACAAGCACGGCAACGTCTGGGCCCCGGGCGTGCGCGACTGCTCGATCCAGCGCAAGAACCAGAAGGTCATCGAGGAGTCCGCCTCGCCGCTGCTCACCAAGGAGCAGTCCGACCACCTGCGCACGGTCTCGGCCGATCTCGTCCGCGCCGCCGGCTACGCCGGTGCCGGCACCGTCGAGTACCTCTACCAGCCCGACCTGAAGATCTTCACCTTCCTCGAGGTCAACACGCGTCTCCAGGTCGAGCACCCCATCACCGAGGCCACGACCGGCATCGACCTCGTCAAGCTGCAGATCCTCGTCGCCTCCGGCGAGAAGCTTCCCGGCGAGTGCCCCGGCGAGTTCGGGCACGCCGTCGAGGCCCGCCTGAACGCCGAGGACGCCGCCAACGGCTTCGCACCCGCCCCCGGCACCGTGCAGCTGCTCAAGTTCCCGCTCGGCTCCGGTCTGCGTGTCGACACCGGAATCGCCCAGGGCGACGTCATTCCGCCCGACTACGACTCCATGGTCGCCAAGATCATCGCGTGGGGCCGCGACCGCGACGAGGCACTCGCCCGCCTGCGCACCGCTCTGCGCGAGACCACCGTCGTCCTCGACGGCGGCACGACGACCAAGTCGTTCCTGCTCGACCTGCTCGACCGTCCCGAGGTCATCGACGCCTCCGCCGACACCGGCTGGCTCGACCGCACCGGCGCCGGCACCGAGACCGGTCCGTCCAAGGTCGCCGACGTCGCTCTGATCGCGACGGCCGTCGATGTCTACGACACCGACGAGGCCCACGAGCGCTCCGCCTTCCTCGCTTCGGCCCGCGGCGGTCGCCCGCGTGCCGGACACGCCGTCGGACGCAAGATCGAGCTGAGCTACCAGGGCCAGGCCTACGAGCTCGTCGTCGGCCAGGTCGGCCCGCACCGCTACCGGGTCGACACCGGTTCCGCCGAGTTCGACGTCGACGTCGAGCGGCTGGGCGACTACGAGTCGCGCCTGACCCTCGGCGGACGCCGCCACAACGTGGTGTCGATCGCCGGTCCGGCCCACTTCCTCGTCGAGGTCGACGGCATCAGCCACCAGATCAGCCAGGACGAGGCCGGCGTGGTGCGCACCCCTGCCCCGGCCGTGGTCGTCGCGGTTCCCGTCGCCGTCGGTGACGAGGTCGAGGCCGGTCAGACCCTCGTCGTGCTCGAGTCGATGAAGATGGAGACCGCGGTCCGCGCTCCCTTCGCCGGCAAGGTCCGCGAGATCCTCGCCGTCGTCAACGCGCAGGTCGACGCGGGCGCCCCGCTTCTGCGGGTCGACCAGATCGTCGAGGAGGTCGTCACCGAGACCGTCGAGCGCGTGGAGTTCGCTGCACCGGCGCCCTCGCTCAGCGACGATGTCGCCGCCGACGCACTCGCTCGCCTCGACTCGCTCGCCGCTCTGGTCACCGGATACGACGTGTCCGCCGAGCGCACCGCGGCACTGCTCGCCGAGTACGAGCGTCTCTCCGGCTCGGTCGACTCGTGCGCGCTCGTCCGCGCCGAGCTCTCGCTGCTGACGACCTTCGCGGACGTGTGCGAACTGTCGCGCAACCGTCCGACCGAGGAGGAGAAGAACAGCGACGACCGGGTCCACAGCCCCCGCGAGTTCTTCCACGGCTACCTGCAGTCGCTCGACGTGGAGGTCGGGGGTCTGCCCGACAGCTTCCGCGCGCGTCTCGCCCGTGCCCTGCGGCACTACGACGTCCTGGAACTCGATCGCACCCCGGAGCTCGAGGAGGCCGTCTACCGGTTGTTCCTCGCGCTCGAGCGCATCGAGGCCCACGTCCCCGTGGTCACCTCGCTACTCGACCGCTGGGTCGAGCGCGACGACACCGAGGTGGGGATCTCCCACGAGCTCAACGAAGTCCTCGACCGGCTGATCGTCGCGACCCAGGTCCGCTTCCCGGTCATCGGCGACACCGCCCGCAACCTGCGGTACCGCTACTTCGAGGAGCCGGTGATCCGCAAGGCCCGCGAGCAGGTCTACGACGGGGTCCGCGGTTCGCTCGCGTACCTCGCCGAGCATCCGCAGGCGACGGACTACGCGCAGCGCATCGATTCGCTGGTCGCCACACCCGAGCCGCTGATCGACCTTCTCGCACAGCAGATCACGCGTCCGGAGACCGTTCCGGGCCCGCTGCTCGAGGTCATCGCTCGCCGGGCGTACAAGATCCGCACCCTCGAGGACGTGCGTTCGTGCACCGTCGGCGGACACCAGTTCGTCACCGGCAACTTCGATCTGCGCGGCACGCGCCTGTACCTGATCTCCGCCGAGGCCCCGCAGGCCGAGTTCGCGTCGCTGCTCGACGCCGTCGAGGAGTCGGCGGCCTCGGTTCCCGACACGAAGAACCTCGTGATCGACCTGTACCTCGCGTGGGACGACGCTCCGGCCGATGCCGACGCCCAGGCCGACGCGCTGCGCGCCGAACTCGCCGCACGCCCGGTGACCGGCGTGGCCCGTCGCGTGACCGTGACGGTCTGCCACACCGACACGGCCGAAGAGCACGTGTTCACCTTCCGCCCCTACGAGACCGGATACGCGGAGGAGACCAACATCCGCGACATCCACCCGCTCACGGGTCAGCGTCTGGATCTGTGGCGCCTGAAGAACTTCGACGGCACGCGCCTGCCCGCCAACCCGGACACCTACCTGTATCACCTGGTGTCGCAGGACAATCCGTCCGATGAGCGGTTCATCGCCCTCGCCGAGGTGCGCGACCTGACGCCGCAGCGCGACGAGTCCGGTCGCATCGTCGGACTGCCGGCCTTCGAACGCGCTCTCGCGAGCTCGCTCGACGGCATGCGACGCGCCCAGGCCAACCGCGGCGGGCGACGTCTCGACGCGAACCGCGTGGTGCTCTACGTGTGGCCCGCCGTCGATCTCGACATGGAGGACCTACGCCGCATCGGCCGCAACGCCGCGCCGCTGACCGTGGGTGCCGGACTCGAGGAGATCACCGTCATCGGGTCGTGGCGTGATCGCCAGGACGAGCCGGCACGCGAGGTCGCCCTGCGCTTCTCGTACCGCTCCGGTGCGGGCGTCATCGTGCGGGTCACCGAGCCGCCGAAGGAGCCGCTGAAGCCGCTCGACGAGTACACCCAGAAGGTCCAGCGGTCCCGTGCCCGCGGCACCGTCTACCCGTACGAGCTGATCCCGCTGCTCACCGGCGGCGAGGGCACCTTCGTCGAGTACGACTTCGACGAGCAGGGCACCCTCGTGCCCGTCGACCGCCCCTACGGCCGCAACACCGCGGGTCTGATCGTCGGCGTCGTCGACACCCCGACCCCGCGGTACCCCGAGGGCATGAAGCGCGTCACGCTGTTCGGTGATCCCACCAAGGCGCTGGGCACCGTCGCGGAGGCCGAGTGCTCCCGTGTGGTCGCCGCGATCGACCTGGCGGAGAGCCTGAACGCTCCCGTCGAGTGGTTCGCGCTGTCGTCCGGCGCGACGATCTCCATGGACTCGGGCACCGAGAACATGGACTGGGTGTCGCGCGGTCTGCGTCGCATCATCACATTCACGCAGAACGGCGGCGAGATCAACGTCGTGGTCACCGGCATCAATGTCGGCGCGCAGCCGTACTGGAACGCCGAGGCGACGATGCTCATGCACACCAAGGGCATCCTCGTGATGACCCCGGACAGCGCCATGGTGCTCACCGGCAAGCAGTCGCTCGATTACTCGGGTGGCGTCTCCGCCGAGGACAACTTCGGTATCGGTGGCTACGACCGCGTCATGGGCCCCAACGGTCAGGCGCAGTACTGGGCCCCCAACCTCAGGGCCGCCATCGAGACGCTGTTCGCGCACTACGCCCACGCCTACGTCGCGCCGGGCGAGCGCTTCCCGCGCAAGGCCGCGTCCACCGACCCGGTCGACCGCAACGTGTGCGTGTACCCGCACGTGCATCCGTCCAGCGACTTCACCACCGTGGGCGACATCTTCTCGTCCGAGACCAACCCGGATCGCAAGAAGCCGTTCGACATCCGTACGGTGATGCGCTCGGTGGTCGACCAGGACCACGCTGTGCTCGAACGGTGGGCCGACATGGCCGACGCCGACACCTCGGTCGTGTTCGACGCGCACCTGGGCGGAAACCCGGTGACGGTCATCGGCATCGAGTCCCGCGCGATCCCGCGCAAGGGCTGGTTCCCCGCCGACGGACCGGACCAGTGGACCTCGGGCACGCTGTTCCCCAAGTCGTCGAAGAAGACGGCACGGGCGATCAACGCGGCGAGCGGCAACCGTCCGCTCGTGGTGCTCGCCAACCTGTCGGGCTTCGACGGCTCCCCCGAGTCGCTGCGCAACCTGCAGCTCGAGTACGGCGCCGAGATCGGCCGGGCCATCGTCAACTTCGACGGTCCGATCGTGTTCGTCGTGGTCTCCCGCTACCACGGTGGTGCCTTCGTGGTGTTCTCGGGCGCACTGAACGAGAACATGGAAGTCCTTGCCGTGGAGGGTTCGTTCGCCTCGGTGCTCGGTGGCGCTCCGGCGGCTGCGGTGGTCTTCACCCGCGACGTCAACAAGCGCACCGCGAGCGATCCGCGGGTCGTGGAACTCGAGGCGCAGCTGCGGGCCGCCGAGGACGGCGACAAGGCACGACTGGGCGTCGAGCTCACCGCTCTGCGCACCGCGGTGCGGTCGGAGAAGCTCGGTGAGGTGGCAGCCGAGTTCGAGGCGATCCACAACATCCAGCGCGCACAGCAGGTCGGCTCGGTCGACGCGATCGTGCCGGCGGTCGAGCTGCGGCCGCAGATCATCGCGGCCGTCGAGCGCGGCATGGCACGCACGCTCGCGTAACCCACGCAACTAGAGCGAGACCCCACCGGAACACTTCCGGTGGGGTCTCGTCGTCGTGGGGCCGTCGTGCGGGTCAGTCGTCGTGATCGTCGTCCCGGTCGTCGTCCCGGTCGTCGTCGTGCACATCGTCACAGCGGTCGTCCCACGCGTCGTAGAAGTCCTCGACGTGGTCCGGCACCGTGTCGTCCCAGTCCTCGAACCACGCGTCGCAGCTCGTGACGTCGATGTAGGGGATGTCGGTGGGCAGGTCACCCGGCCCCGCATCCCGGGCCGGGTCGACGCCCGCCCGAACAGTTCCATCCGGGCCGCCGGTCGTCGTCTCGTCCACCACGCGGGCGACGGTGAACGACGACGGTTCGGAGGGAGCGGACTCACCTCGGTTCGCCGACACGAAACCGACGGTGCCGGCCGTCATCGCGACCGCTACAGCGGTCACGGCCCATGCGGTGCGGCTCATCGCCATGATCGTTCTCCTCGACTCGGTGTTCGTCCTGGTCACCGGTAACTTTGGCGCACGACGATGAGGGGTCGATGAGCCGAAGATGACGAAACCTTCATCCGAGACGCGTACGGATCCACTCGACCAGGATCCTGGCTACCTCGTGAGGAGCCTCCGGGACGAGGGCGTGCCCGCAAGCCGGCACGACGGCCGTGGAGACGAGTTCGCTCCCGAACTCGTCGACGAGCTCACCTCGGGTCTCCGCGGGCCGGAAAACGTCCTCTCCTGCTTGTACGTCGAGCAGAGGTGACGGCGCCACCGTCCACCACGATTCCTTGTCGGTCGCGGCCATCGCTGCCCGCTGCGACACGATCGCGTCGGGCCACCACCCGTCGAGCCACACCGCCGGATCGTGTCCTGCGGCGAAGAAGACGTCGCGCAGGTGCACGAGTCGTTCGTGGTCGGGAAGCGAGAGGTCGGAGCACTTGGCGACACGCTCGGTCAGCGAAGCCGGAAACCGGCGCGCCCCGGCGGCGAGCACGGCGACCCCCCGGACGAGTTCGGGCCGGTCGGCGGCGAGTACCCGGGCCACGTAGTGCCCGAACGCATGACCGGCCACAACAGCGGGTGCGGCGTCGAAATGCTCGATGACGGCGGCGACGTCGCCCGCGAGATCGTGCAGGTCGAGACCGGTCATGGGTCCGCGGCTGCTGCCGATACCCCGGGGTTGCGGTCGCAGAGCGGTGAATCCCGCTGCGGCGAGGTCGCTCGCGATCGGATCGAATTCGTAGGAGTCGCGCCCGAGGGAGGGCAGCAGGACGACTGCCGGCCCTTCCCCGTCGAGACGTACCTCGAGTTCGGCCACCGGTGTTTCGACAAGACGAGTGTTGCTCACGGGGCCATCCTCTCATCGCCGGAAAGACCTGTGTTTCGCCACAACGACCCTCTGTAGTGTCGAGAATCACACCGACGCCAGGTGTGGCGCGTTTTCGAACGGGGAATACCAACGAGCTCGTCTTGGTCGAGCTTCGGCGGCACGGAGTGCGCCTCTCCCCGACAGGCGTCAAGCGACCGCCCACGGTAGGAGATCGACCCCGAATCCCTTCATATGCAATTACTTTCGGGGCCATGCGCGAAACACGTTCGCGTCCACGCCATGTGCACACGGTTGTACCTGACTCCCCGGTAGCACGTTGTGCCATTCTGGAGCAGTCCGATTCGTGCAGGCTGTACGTCCGGATGGATACGAACATTCAGCATGTTCGTACCGTGGGGTAACCCCGAATCTTCGTCGAATATGATTGTGCTCCAATACTTCTCGAACTATTCGGACAAATTGACGAAATTCGAGACTCGAATTGTTTCTGGTGACAACATCATCGAGGTGGTGCATGATTGGTGCCGCAGGGAGTTATGAGCCGATGAAGGCTCGTTTCAGGGGACACGCGTTCGAGTCAGGGGGATTCGAAACGTGCTCCTCCACAGAGAAATCAACGCGCAGGGGGCGTTTGTGCGACGTCGGCGAACAGCCGCGCCCGTCGCCCCCTCGCACAGCGAGGAGATCAGCATGACCAGCACCATCGAACCCAGCTCGCAGATCGCTGCCGGCGGAAACAAGCTCCGCGGACGCGTCGCCTTCGTCACCGGCGGCACACGCGGCATCGGTGCGGCGATCAGCCGCAGCCTGGCGAGCCAGGGCGCCACCGTCGCCGCAGGCTACGGACGCAACACCGCCCAGGCGGATCAGTTCCTCGCAGACCTGAACGAGACGGGCCGCAAGGACGTCCGTTACTCCGTGCACCGCGGTGACGTCGCGAACGCCGACGACTGCCGACGCACCATCGACGAGGTCATCGAAACGCACGGCCGTCTCGACATCCTGATCAACAACGCCGGCATCACCATCGACCGCACGGTGCTGAAGATGCAGGACGAGGACTGGGACACCGTCATCGGCGTGAACCTCTCGGGTGCGTTCTACCTGGCGCAGGCCGCACTGCGCCACATGCTCGAGCGTGGCACCGGACGCATCGTCAACGTCTCCTCCGTCATCGGCGAGACCGGCAACATCGGCCAGGCCAACTACGCAGCATCGAAGGCCGGCCTGTTCGGTCTCACCAAGACCCTCGCCAAGGAAGCGGCCTTCTACCTGGCCAAGAACGACAAGCTGGACCCGAACGGCATCGGCGTCACCGTCAACACCGTCACCCCGGGCTTCGTCGCCACCGAGATGGTCGAGGCCATCCCCGAGAAGGTTCTCGCACGCATCACCGACACCATCCCCGTGAAACGACTGGCCGACCCGCAGGAGATCGCCCGGGTCGTGCACTTCCTCGCCGCGGACGCCTCCTCGTACATCACCGGTCAGGTATGGGGCGTCAACGGCGGCCTGGACATGTGATCCGGTCTCCCCGCCCACTACTTCGAATCGAACGGTCCCCTCGCACATGCAGCCATTCGAGCTCAATCGGCACGGCCGAATTGTCTTCCCCTCCAATTTCGTTCCCGAACTCGACTTCTCCACGCTGAGCAGCGTCGACCACCTCGACGCCGTCATCCGACGCGACTTCGACACCAAGGCACCCACGGTCTCGGAGATCCTCTCCCGGCACGAACTGGGCAAGTACGCCTCGAAGTTCGAGATCATGCGGGACATGGCCCTGAACGTCTTCTGGGCCGACCGATTCCCGCTGATGATGTTCGAGCGGCGCGTCATTCGCTGGGGCGACGTTCCCCGCAACCGCGACGACGTCTACATGCCTCGTCTGACTCCCTGGCCCGAGGCCGAAGAGCGGCTGGGGGCGGTCGAGGAGGCCTACCGCGCTCTCCCCCGCGCATGGGACAGTGCCGCCGAGGACCGCATCTTCGATCGACTCTTCGCGGTCTTCGGTTCGCGTCGTCACTTCGCCGGCGACCTGCCCACGGTCAAACCGACCGTGCCACAGCTTATCTCCGATCCGGAGAACATCACCCTGCGTGTTCGCCACTACGATCCGAACCACCCCGTCTTCGGATACGACGAGATCCTCGACTGTCACGAGGACGTCGCCGAACTCGAGGCACTGAGCCGCTGGTCGATGGTTCTGCACAACCAGCAGCCCTGGGACGGAAGCGAAACCGAACTCGTCCGGGTCGCGGACCTCAAGGACGACGACTACGTCGTGGCCTCCCATCCGCGCAATCGCGAGGTCCAGCGGTTCATCAACCGGGTCATGTCGGGCAGGACCCGTAAGGCCACCTCGTACACGCGGCACGAACCGGTGGCACCGTCTGCGCCCTACCCGGCCGTCGACGTGCGCTCGGAGTTCGCGATCGCACCCCGCATCGATGCGATCGCGGTCGCGCACGGCGACCAGGTGTGCACCAACGAGGACCTGATCCGTAACACCGCCTACAACTGGTCGCCCATGTCGGCCGACGAGATCACGGCCAAGACCGGGATCGAGCAGCGCCGGTACACCTCGGGAACCTTCGAGGACCTGGCCCTGACGGCGGCGAAGCAGGCGATCACCCACGCCGGAGTGGGCCCGCAGGACATCGGCGCGGTCATCACCTGCACGTGCACGAGCGGTCGGCTGATCCCGTCGCTGGCCACGTGGATCTCGGGCGAACTGGGCATCGGGCAGACCCATGCCTCGTTCGACCTGATCGCGGCGTGCGCGGGAATGCCCTACGGCCTGGCCGAGGCGACCCGCATCCTGCAGCAGGTCAAGCGCCCCGTCCTCGTGGTGTGCGTCGAGAAGTTCTCGGACAAGATCGGCACCGTCCGGCCGTCCCGGATGATCTTCGGTGACGGCGCCGCGGCGATGGTCATCTCTCCGGCCGCCGAGGGCGAGGCACCCGATCTCGAGTTCTTCAACAGCTACGCGAGCGGCCCGACGAGCGAGGTCAACTCGATCATCTGGCCGAACCCGGACTTCGACAACTTCATCACGGTCTACGGACCCGAGGTGAAGACGCTCGCCGGTCGTTATCTGGCGCAGATGCTCGACGAGATCAAGGCCCTCCCGTCTCCCGACGATGCCGAGCGTTCACTGCTCGACGACATCGATCTCATCGTTCCCCATCAGGCGAACAAGACGATGGTCATCGAGCTCGCCGCGAACGCCGGACTCTCGGCCGACCGGTTGTACTTCAACATCGAGAAGGTCGGCAACACGTCGTCGGCGAGCATCCCACTCGCGATCCACGACGCCGTCCGCGAGGGGGTCATCACCGAACCGGTGCGCATCTTCGCTCCCGGCTTCGGCGCCGGAGCGGTGGCGGGGTACACCGTCATGCGGATCGACCCGAAGGTGGTCGTGGCGTTCGAGGAGGCCGACGCCGGCTGAGCCGGCAGATGGACCGACGCCGGCTGAGCCGGCAGATGGACCGACGCCGGCTGAGCCGGCAGATGGACCGACGCCGGCTGAGCCCGGCGTACGACGGACTTCCGGGCCGTCCCCCGGCAGGCCCGGAGTACATCGGCCCGTTCGCGACATCCGGTCGCGAGCGGGCCGATCGTCGTCTGCGACCGGCCGACGTAACACCCGCGCCGTCCAGGCCGACATTTCGATCGGATCCGGCAGATCGGATCCGGACGAAGTACAGAAAGGCCTCGCGCATGAAGTTCCGCCGCATCGTCGCTGCGACGCTGGGGTGTGTGGCCCTGACGGTCGCCGCACCCTCGACCGCCACCGCCTTCCCTCTCGTGGACCTGCTCCCGAAGGGCATCGCCGATCTCGTTCCGAGCGGATCGTTCAATCCGTTCGCTCCGCCGCCGGCACCTCCGGCACCTCCGGCTCCCCCGTCCCCGCCGGCACCTCAGACCGGCCCGGCTCCGCAGGTGGCACCGGCTCCCCCGGCTCCCCGTCCGGCTCCGTCCGCACCGAGCGGCGGGTTCAAGAACTGCACCGAGGCCTGGAACGCGGGCGCTGCTCCGGTCCACCGCAACGACCCCGGATACGCACCGCGCCTCGACCGCGACAACGACGGGATCGGCTGCGAGCGCGATCCGCGCTGATCGGTCCGTCCCGTAAAAGAGCGGAGGCTCTTCCATCCTCTCCGGGATGGAAGAGCCTTCGTCGTTCGTACGTGCGGAAACCTCAGAGCCAGCGCGGCGGCGTGAGTTCTCCGCCGGTGACGCCGACGGCTCCGCGACCGACCGCATCCTCACCACCGGACGCATGTGGGGCGACCTGTGGCACCTCGACGGTGCCGGTCGCGAGGCCCGCAACGAGCTGTTCCGCACGCGCGACACCTCGAGCTACAAGTACACCGACTGGCTCCGGGGCTACAGCTCCGACCGCAACCGCTGAGCACTCACACAGCGCCGCAGAGCAATTCGTCCCGTTCCGGACAATGCCGTCCCCGATCACCGATCGGGGGCGGCATTCGCCGTATATACGTCGTTCGTCCCGCACCGAAAGGTACCGGAGCGACCGTGACCAGCACATACTGAAAATATGACCGCGTCACGGCAGGCGTCGGCGCTCCGCAGCGAGGTTCGGGACATCGCACTCGGAACCGCCGACCCGGTCGAGTTCCGGCACGCCGTCCTCGACACGATCCGGCGGCGTATCCACTACGACATCGGATGCATCGCTCTCGTCGATCCGGCAAGCATGTTGTTCACGTCCGTGACCATGCTCGGCGCCGACGCCCCGCCCGGTCGTGCCGCGAAGACGGTGGCACACATCGAGTACGGCACGTCGCGCTTCGCGAACACCTACCGCAAGCTCGCCCGGACGCGCACCGGTGTCCAGACGATCCGCGAGGCGATCGACTGCGACATCCGCGATTCCTTGCCCTACAGCGAGATCCTCGAACCGCAGGGAATGGACGACGAGGTGCGCCTCGTCTTCCGGGGCCGTGACGGGCGCGTCTGGGGCGGCGGCACTCTCATGCGCGCCCCCGGCCGACGCTTCGACGCCGACGATGTGGCAGCACTCGCAGGATGCGTGGGCGAGATCGGCGACGGACTGCGGTTGTCGTTGCTCCGCGAATCCCCTCGACTCGCGGCGGACGCATCACCCGGCGGTTCCGGTCCCTCGGTCGTGGTGGTGGGCGCGGACAACGAGATCGAATCGGCTACTCCGCAGGCGGTGGAGTATCTCGAGCGACTCGGTGCCGAAGGCGCCTTCATGCTCCCGGCCGTAGTGGTCGCCGTCCGTTTCCGCTACGAAGGGGCCGCCGCGTGCGTCGTCCGTGTCCGTACGGAGGACGGTCAGTGGCTCGTCCTGCGGGCCGGGTCGCTGGACGGCCGAGGAGAATCGGCCCGGATCGTCGTCGCGATCGAACCCGCGCAGCCCGGTCAGCTCGTGGCTCTGACCGCCGCCCTTCACGGTCTCACCGAACGGGAGACCGATGTCCTCGCCCGCGTTCTTGCGGGAGAGACACGCACCGAGATCGCGCGTGGACTGTTCGTCAGCCCGTACACCGTGCAGGACCACCTGAAGAGCATCTATGCGAAGACGGGCGTGAACAGTCGGCAGGAACTCGTCGCACGACTGTTCTTCACGCACTGCCTCCCCCGGGTCGGTACGGAGATCGGGCCGGACGGGTGGTTCGTCGAGAAACCGGCGCCGACGAGCGTCCCGGTCGGTGCACATCGGAAGAGGTGAGCCGTGGCACGCATCCTGGTCGTCACCCTGGAAGGCGGCGGGAACTACCCGCCCGAAGCAGCGTTCGGATGCGAGTTGCACCGCCGCGGACATCACGTTCGGGTTCTCGGTCACGAATCGCAACGGAAGGTCGCGGAGGATGCCGGCCTCGTCTTCTGCGGCTACCGGCACTCGCCGACCTGGACCCCGCACGTAGAACTGAGCACCCCGAAAGTGCTGACCATGGCCTACGCCATGATGACCGACCCCGCCGTCGCGCGGGATGTGGAGGACGAGATCACCAGGGAGCCGACCGACCTGGTGATCGTCGATTGCATGCTGTTCAACGCCCAGGACGCTGCGGCGCGCACCGGGGTGCCGCACGTGGTGCTGTTCCATTCCTTCTTCGCCGCATTCGACGGCGCCTTCCGGCACGGACCGTTCGGGATCGGTTCGCGACTACGCGGCCTGGGTCCGAAGCGACTGTGGGAACAGGCCGACATGCGACTCGTGTGCTCGGACCGAGTGCTCGACCCGGCCGCGCGACGGCGCACGGACGGCTCGCTGACCTGGACCGGTGCGATCCACGACGCGAAGGCCGCGGCGGTCGGTCGAACACCGCCGCGCGTGCTGGTCAGTCTGAGCACCGCCGGCTTCCCGGGTCAGCGCCGCACTTACCAGAACATCTTCGACGCCGCCGCGGAGATGGACGCGGAGTTCGTCGTCACGACCGGGCCGGCGATCGACCCTACCGGGTTGCGCGTACCGCCCAATGCGACCGTCCGTCGGTACATCCCGCACCACGAGCTGATGCGGACCTGTTCGGCGGTCGTCGGGCACGGCGGGCACGCGACGACCTTCCGGGCTCTCGCACACGGACTTCCGATACTGATCATGCCCATGTCGGCGGTCACGGATCAGGCGATCATCGGTCGCGAGGTCGCGAAGGCGGGTGCGGGCATCCGTCTGCGGAAGACCGCTTCGCCCGAGCAGATACGCGCGGCCGTGGAGAGTCTGCTGACCGACGACGGTTATCGCACGGCGGCAGCAGAACTCGGCGCCCGTCTCCGAACCGTCGACGGTGCGTCGGCTGCGGCCGACCGGGTGTTGACGCTCGTCGACCACTGACGAACACGCGAAGGACCGGCACCTGTCCGGTGGTGCCGGTCCTTCGCATCACCCTTCGACCGCATCTCCCTCCTCCAGAAGCTGTTTCGCGTGTTCGAGGTTGTTCCGCACATCGCGCGTACAGTTTCTCCACGACCGGCTGGGTGAACTTGCCGAAGAGGTTCCCGACGTCCTCGGTGTCCTGGTGGAAGGTGACGCGGGTTCCCGTCTCCACCGGCTCGAAGCGATAGACGGTCTCGTACCGGATCGGGCTCTTCACGCTGCGGCGGTGCTGGGCTCTGCCGGGCTCGACGCGGGCCAGTTCCTCGGTGAGTTCGATTCGCCGTCCGGCAAACTTGACGATGGCGCGCGAGACGGATCCCTCCTTGCCGCCCTCACCAGAGATACGGGGACTGTTCCTGCTGTACCGCAATGGTTCTCATGGAGGTGCGCGTCAGGATGCCTGGCGCGGGACCATTCCTCCGAGGGCGATGTCGTATTCCTGCGCCTGCTCATCGAATCCGACGCTGTAGACGGTGGGATACCAGGCCGAGTGCTGATAGGCGGCCGGCAACTTGATCTGTTCGCGGATGGTGGGACGGGTCAGCAGCCACTCCCGCGTGATCATGGGCTCCATGAAGGTGTAATCGCCGTCCCACGAACCGTTGACGAACGTCTCGGTGAAGTCGTAGACGCCCGGAACCATTTTTTCCGTGATGTCGAGCCAGTGCACACCCATGAACGGCACCGCGAGTTGCGATGCGAGCATCCCCGGCGGGGTCACGTAGTCGCCGGGCATGTACTTCGGGTCCGGGAGTCGTTCCGCGCGAGCGGCGTAATCCGGTGCGGTCGGGTCGATTGCTTCGATCGCCGCCATGTCGGTCATATAGAAGTGCATGTCGAAATGGGGCTTCCCGAACAGCACGGTCGGATCGTGTCCGCGCGGGTTCCAGTTCAGCATGACGTGGTCGAACACCGTGTCGGATGCCTGAACGGGCAGGTGCAGCATGTACATCTCGTCGGCATCGGGCAGTCCGTCGAGGGCCGCCGGCGAGAAGCGGATACCGACGGCGGTCGGGGCCCCGTTCGCATCGACGGTGGCGTACGCACGCGCGGTTCCGTCACCGACGCTCACGGCCTGACCGAAGTGCAGGTGGGCATGTGTGGGCACCGCCGACGCCACGCCGCCGACCGCCACGGCGACGCACGCGGCGAGGAGCACTGCGATGGAACGAGATGATCGATGTTTCTTCATGGTGATATCCGATCGCCGAGGGTTCTCGGTGAACCTCTCCATTCCGTGGGTCCAGTCTCGATCGGTGTTCGTCACCCCGGCCATCCCTCATTCGGGGGATTTCGCCGAGCGATCCGACAGAAGAACCCGTCGTCACAGCGTCGCGGCATATACTCGCCGGACTGCAGACAGACGTCACGATCCGCGGAGAACAGGGAGCGGCCCTTGAGTATTCGCAACCTTCGCGTCGCGGTGGTCGGTGGGGGCATCATCGGTGCCGCGACCGCCCGGCGACTCGCCCTCACGGACGCCGACGTCACGCTGTTCGAGAAGGAGGACCGGCTCGCCGCGCATCAGACGGGGCACAACAGCGGTGTCGTCCACGCCGGCCTCTACTACACACCCGGCAGCCTCAAGGCCCGGTTGTGCAGGCGTGGGGTGGAGTTGTTGCAGACGTTCACCACGGACAAGGGCCTGCCTTACGACGAGTGCGGCAAGGTCGTCGTCGCCCTCGACGAATCGGACCTCGGCCGGCTCGACGCGATCTTCTCGCGGGCCACGGCGAACGGGGTCCCCGGCATCAGACGCATCGGCGGCGACGAGATCACCGCGATCGAACCGCACGCCGTCGGGATCGCGGCCCTGCACTCCCCGCACACGGCGATCATCGATTTCGTCGCCGTCACCCGCGCGCTCGCGGACGACGTCGTCGCCGCGGGCGGCACGGTGCAGACCGGTACCGCCGTGACGGCGATCCGTGCGGCGGGCGAGCAGGTCGTCGTCGACATCCCGGGCGATCAACTGGCCTTCGACCTGGTGATCACGTGCGCGGGACTGCAGTCCGACCGCCTCGCCCACACCTCGGGTGACACCCGCGACCCGCGGATCGTTCCGTTCCTCGGCGACTATCTGCTACTCGAACCCGACGCGGCGGCGAAGGTGCGCGGGTTGATCTATCCGGTGCCCGATCCCCGCTATCCGTTCCTCGGTGTGCATCTCACCCGGCGGATAGACGGTGAGGTGATGGTGGGACCCAACGCCTTCCTCTCCCCCGGCCGCGAGGCCTATCGCGGCGGGCGCGGATCGTGGCGGGATCTGCGCGATGCCGTCGCCTGGCCCGGTTTCTGGCGGTTCGCCGCCCACAACCTGCCCGCAGCGGGCCGGGAACTGCGCACCGCGAGCAGCACTCGGCGGTTCGTCGCCGATGCGGCCGCGTACATGCCCGGGCTGACCGTCGACGACGTGCGGCCGGGTCCGCGCGGCATCCGCGCCCAGGCGATGAACTCCGACGGAGGTCTCGAGGACGACTTCGTCGTCACCGGGCACGGACGGGTCCTGCACCTGCGCAACGCCCCGTCGCCCGGGGCCACCTCGTCGATGGCGATCGCGGAGTATCTCATCGACCACGCACTCGAACGCATCGCCTGATTGGGTCACCCGGCGGCGGACGTCATGGTTCGCGGTGACCGGTTCCGGGCATGCTGCATGGGAAACACTTCATCGTCAGGAGGTCTCCATGGCACGAATCGCACTCTTCGGAGGACACGGCAAGGTCGCGTTGCATCTCGAGCGGCTGCTGGCCGATGCCGGTCACGAGACCAGCGCATTCATCCGCAATCCCGATCACGCCGACGATGTCCGCGCTGCCGGTGGCACGCCCGTCGTCGCCGACGTCGAGAAGATGGACATCGCCGAGATCACCGAGCTGCTGCGCGGCCACGACGCGGTGGTCTGGTCTGCAGGCGCGGGCGGAGGGAATCCCGAACGCACCTACGCGGTGGACCGCGACGCGGCGATCGCCTCGATGACCGCCGCGCAGGAGGCCGGGGTCCGCCGGTACGTGATGGTGTCGTACTTCGGGGCCCGCCCCGACCACGGCGTCCCCGAGGACAACAGCTTCTATGCCTATGCCGAGGCCAAGTCGGCCGCGGACACCCATCTGCGGGGTACCGACCTCGACTGGACGATCCTCGGTCCGAGCGCGTTGACCCTCGACCCGCCCACCGGCCGCATCGAGATCGAGGGGCACGGGGCGAGCGACAAGGGGCAGGTCTCGCGCGCCGACGTCGCGGCCGTCGCCGCAGCGGTGCTCGAGCGACCGGAGACGGTGGGACGCACCATCGAGTTCAACAACGGTGACGTCCCGATCGACGAGGCACTCGACGCGCTGCGGTAATCCCCGTACGTCGGAAGTCGTACGCGGATCACGATCACGGGTGGACGCTTGCGGAGCCCACCGCTCCTAACGTCGATCCCATGACCGCACTCCGAGTCACGAACTCCCGAAGCGACACCCTCCGAACCGTGGTGAGCGCGGCCTATTCCTGGGTCGCGCTCATCGCGTTCGGGGGCATCCTCGCCGAAACGATCATTCTGTATCCCAACATCTTCCACGCTCCGCCGGACTCTCTCGATCTGGCCGTCCGGTTCTTCTCGCAGACCGGTCCCGCCGATTTCTTCCCGCCGATGGGAGCACTCACGGTCGCTCTCGGTCTCGCCGCCCTCATCGTCGTACGCCGGGACCGGGCGGCGCGCAGGTGGGTTCTCGCGAGCCTGACCGTCCTGCTCCTGGGCGAGTTCGCGTTCTCCGCGCTGTACTTCTGGCCGCGCAACACCATCATGTTCGACGAGGGCATCGCGGTGCACTCGGCGGAGACACTGCGTCGCGTGGCCACGGAGTTCGTGACCGGCCACCGTGTGCGGCTCGCGATGAGTGCACTCACCGCGACACTCGCGTTCGGCGCCCTGCGTCGCGTGCTGATCTCGTCTGCACTCGCTCGTGCCGCACGGGAGCAGGCCGCACACGATGTTCGAATGCCGCCCGCGCCGTCCGCGCGGTAACGTCGCCGACGTGTGGTGGTCCGCTCGCGGCCCCGGCGGCACCGGAAGCCGGGCCCGCACGATCGATGTGCTCCTCGCGGCTGTGGTCCTTGCCGTTCTCGTCGGGGCGATCGTCGCGGATCTCGGGAGCGACAGCTCGGGACCGACGGCACTCGCCTACGTCTTTGCTGCACTCGTCGCCGGCGCGGTCCTCGTACGCCGGACTCACCCGGTGGGCGTATTGCTCTTCACGGCCGTCGCGCTCGTCGTGTACTACAGCCTGTCGCTGCCGCCGATCGGTCTCGCCGTTCCGCTGGCGGTGGCGTTGTACTCGGCTGCCGAGCGGGCACATCTGCGCTGGGCTGTGACCGTGGCCGTCACGTTGGCGGTGTTGTCGACCGGGGTGCGCTGGGCGCAGGGCGACGATCTCGCGTACCTCTTCGGCTTCGAGGTGGGAGGGCAGATCGGACTGATGGCCGCGGTCATCGCCCTGGGCGACAGTGTCCGGTCGCGACGCGCTCTGCGAGCGGAGATGGTCCGGCGGGAACGGGCAGCACAGCTCGAACGCGAGCACGAAACCGCCCGGCGGGTCGAGCGGGAACGGGTGCAGATCGCCCGCGACCTCCACGACCTGCTCGCGCACACCGTCTCGGTCATCTCGTTGCACGCCGGCGTCGCGACGGAAGCGATCGAGGACGATCCGCCGCTCGCTCGCCGGTCGCTCGCCGCGGTACGCACCGGTTGTTCGCGTGCGGTGGAGGAACTCCACGCCACGGTCGAGGCCCTCCGCTCCCCTGACGATTCCCGCCGCGCCCCGACACCGTCGCTCGCGCAGCTGCCCCGTCTCGTCGACACGGTGCGCGCCGCGGGACTCGACATGCGCATCGACCGCGACGGAACGACCGACGACCTTCCATCGGTTGTGGCCGCGACTGCCTATCGGGTGGTGCAGGAGGCGCTGAGCAACGTCCTACGACATGCCGATGCCTCGAAAGCGGTTGTGAGAATGACACTTCGGGACGATGTCCTCGTCGTGGCCGTAGAGGACGACGGTCGGGGTCCGAGCCAGGGCGCCTCGGCCGGCTGGGGGCTCGCCGGCATGCGCGAACGCGTCGGTCTGCTCGGCGGAACGATCGAGACGGGACGATCGGACGGTGGGGGTTTCCTCGTGTCGGCCCGGATCCCCACGGGAAGTCGATCGTGACAGGAGGTCGATCGTGATCAGGGTGGTGATCGTCGACGACCAGGCCCTCGTCCGGGAGGGGCTGCGGGCACTGCTCGGTCGCGCCGACGACATCGAGGTGGTGGGCGAAGCCGCCGACGGCAACGACGCCGTGAGAGTGGTCGAGCGTACGGAACCCGATGTGGTGCTCATGGACATCCGGATGCCGGGGACGGACGGGATCACAGCGACCCGCCGGATCCTCGGCGCCTCGCCGTCGACCCGGATACGGGTGGTGGTGCTGACGACCTTCGACAGCGACGACAACATTCTCGACGCGATCGGTGCAGGTGCGACCGGCTTTCTCGTGAAGGACTCGGCCCCCGAGGAACTGCGTACCGCCGTCCGCACCGTCGCGGCCGGCGAGGCGATGCTCTCGCCGACGGTGACGCGCCGTGTCATGCAGGCGGCAGCGCGCAGTCCCCGGGTGCGAGGGACGGAGATGCTGAGTGTGCTCACCGAGCGCGAACGCGAGATCCTCGCCGAGGTCGGTCGGGGGCTGTCGAACGACGAGATCGGACGCGAGCTGTTCATCAGTCCCACGACAGTGCGTACCCATGTCACCCGTATTCTCGCGAAGCTCCAGGCGCGGGACCGGGCGAATCTCGTCGCGATCGCCTTCCGCACGGGATTGGTCCCGCCGACCGATCCCTGACAGGGGTCCGCCCCCGGTAGCAGGGGGCTACCGGGGACGGATGGTCGAGCGGTATCGGCGGTCAGGCCTGCGGGGCGAGTTCCTCCACGCGCAGCGGTGAGGTGTCCGCGGCGGCCGCGATGGCCTCCTCGAACTGCCGGCGGTCGATCTGCGAGCCGAGCACCAGCGCGAGTCGTGTCAGGAAGCCCTCGCGGTCGTCCTCGGCGGCCTGATCCAGGGCAGTCGACAGGCCGAGCCAGACGTTCTCGCGACGCTGGTCGTCCTCGGTGACCTGCTCGGCAGGCCGGGCCGGGAGTTCCGCGCCCGCCGGAGCGGCACCGGAGCGCAGGGATGCGGCGACACTGTCCAGGTCGGCGACCGGCACACGGCACAGCAGCAGACCGTCGGGGCGGACTACGAAGGCCTCACCGGCCGTCGCGCCGAGTGCCTCGACGAGATCGGGCGAGTCGAGCAGCATCCGCAAACGGTTCTGGGTGTCCTCGCGGAAGTCGATGTCGGCGCGAGGGAGAGATAACACCCCACCGCCACCGGACCGACGATGTCGCCCGCCTCCGACCGCGCGTCGCTCTCGAGTTCGCTCGCGTGGTGCAGCAGCATCTTCGCCCGCTCGAGCACCGCGTGACCGGTCGGTGTGAGCTTGACGCCCTGGGCGCGCTGCCGGACGAGGAACTTGACCGCGAGGGCCTTCTGGTCGGTGATCGCAGACGAGAGCGAGTTGCCTCATCGTGTACGTGGGCACCGCGTCCGTCCTGGGCATGGTAGTCCCGAGTCGAGAGCGCTCACACGAACCGGAAGAGCGGCGGGATCGCGACGACCGCCAGTGCCGCCCACCCGCAGTAGACGGGCAGGTAGCGCATCTGCCACCGCTCGACCGCCGCGAAACCGGTGCGGCCCCGCAGGAACGAGATGCCGAGCCACGCCGCCCACACGAGGTTCACCAGGAGGACGAGGTTCAGACCGAGGGCGGTGACCTTGTTGGCGGTGAAGCCGAACTCGGCGATGCGGGTGGCCATCGCGGTGAGCATCAGCAGGTCGACGGCGAGCGCCGCGGCGATCAGCATCACCTGCAGCAGATCGAAGACGTCCGGTGCGGCGTGCGGGTCGCGGGCAGAGATCGAGTAGAGCAGAAGTCCGAGGACGAGCACGAGGATCAGGTCCATGAGGATCAGCAGGCCCCGGTCGACGTCGACGACGCTGTGGGACGCGATCACCGCGACGAACAGCGCGACCAGCATGAGGATCGTGACGGGCGTGAAGACCCGGGTGAGAACGGGAGCGATGTTCTCCACGACCTGCTGCTTCGCCTCGACGAGCCAGGCCGCGACGACGATCGCTCCGGCCGGCCCGAACGGGACGATCCACTGTTCGAAGAACGGTTCGATATCGATCTCCAGGGCGCTGAAGGCACCCGCGGTCAGCCCCATGAGCACGCCGCCGCCGAGCGCGAGCAGCGCCAGGTACACGGCGAACTCCCCGGTGAAGCGCACGAAGTCCATGCGACGGCGATGGGATCGCCACTGCCCTGCGACATAGGCCGCACCGACGACGAACCACAGGACCACCGGGGCGTGGATCGCCGCGATGATCTCGGTGGCGCCGCCCGGTTCGAACGGGAAGACGTTGAGCACGATCGCCACGAGGACGAACGGAACGGCAAGGAGCGCACTGCTCTTCGGACTCATCTGACGCTTCCACGCGAAATACAGCGTGAGGAAGGGCAGCATGAGCACGGCGGCGTTGCGCACCAGTGCGTTATCGGAGAGCCACTCGAATCCGGCCCGGACGGCCAGACCGGCACCGAGCGCGCAGGCGAGGACGACCGCGAGTTCCCTACGGCGACGCGGGGTTCCGGACTCCTCACCGCGACCGCCACCGGTGAGGACGAGCTGCTTCCACAGCCGGTCGGAGTGTTCCTGGGCGAACTCGCGGGAGACCTCGTCGAGACCACCCATCCGGCCGACCGCGACGAGGAATGCCTCGTCGGCCGTCAGCCCGACCGACACGAGGTCCGAGATCTGTTCCCGCAGATGATCTTCCATCTCGTCGATGTCCGAGGACGAGATGACCCGATGGTCGGCGACGTAGTTGCGCCAGCCGGCGATCCGGTCCTCGAGATGTGCGTCGAGTGTCATCACGACCACCCCGGCGCGACGGCGGGAGGCAACTGGGCCGACTGCCACACCTGGTGCAGGGCCTCGGCGACGACCGTCCACTGCGCCGCCCGTTCGGTGAGGACTTCCCGGCCCGCGTCGGTGATGGCGTAGTGCTTGCGGCGCCGCCCGTTGTCGGCGACACGCCAGGTGGCGGACACGTGCCCCGCCCGCTCGAGACGGTGCAGGAGGGGATAGAGCATCCCGTCGGTCCACTGCATCCGGCCCTGCGACAGCTCGTTGACGCGTTTGATGATCGCATACCCGTACGACTCGCCCTCGGCGAGGATGCCGAGCACGAGCGGGGTGGCGGACGCGGCCACCAAATCCTTCTCGATGAACATGTCGTCCTCATACCTAGAGGTTCTATGGATAACGGTGACCCTAGCAGATCTAGGTATGAGGACCGAGCGCTCTCCGCAAGGTGGTGCGGTGGCGTCTACTGCCGGTCGTCGGATCCGGCGGTTGTGGATTCGTCGGAGCCGGAGGCGGTCGATCCGGAATCCGCAGATCCCGAAGCGGCAGATCCCGAAGCGGCAGATTCCGAAGCCTCGGAGCGACTCCACGTCTCCGTCACCCGCGCACGGCCGCGTTCGAACACGTCTCCGAGGACTCCCCCGACCGCCTTGAGCGGACTGCTCATCGAGTCCAGGGCCTCGGCGATCACCGGGTCCTCGTCGTCGAGCCAACCCGCCTCGTCGGCACGGCACGCCCACCGGAAGTCGTCGAAGTCCTGACGCAGACCCGCGAGCACCTTCGTCGTCCGTCCCGACGACAAGCGGCGTACGACCTCGATCGGGGTGCCCTCCGCGAACCGGGCGAGCGCGGCACGGGCGCGGCGCAGCAGTTCGGCGTCCTGCGTGAAGTGGTCGGCCAGGACCTGACGGGCGGAGGTCAGCGCGTCGCGCAGTTCGTCGTCGGGCGTGCGTGCCAGGCGCACGCGATGCCACAGGAACAGGCAGTCCTCGACGATCACGAGCAACTGCAGCGTCTCCCCCAGAGCCTCCTCCACCGCGACCTTCTGCAGCAGTTCGACGTGCTCACCCACCGCCGCGTCGAGTCCGAGATCGTCGAGCGACGAAGAGACGTGCCCGCGCAGACGCGTCACCGTCCGGGCGAGGACCTCACCGAGGTCGGCGATCGACTGCCAGTCCCGGTCGGGAAGACCGCCGGTGTGGTCGGCGATCGATGCCGCCCTGGTCAGAACATTATGGGTCGCGACGATGTCGCCGGCCGGCTCCGCCCCGGCCAGGTCGAGCACGCAGTCGACGGTTCCGGGCGCCGCATCGTCGCCTTCGAGACGCACGACGGCGGCCTCCACCGACGCGACTGCTCCCCGCAACGCCTCGAGGACCGCGTCGGGGGCGGTGGGGACTGCGGCGGTGGGTTTCGACGTGTCGGCCATACCCCAATCGTGCTACGTCGAAGGGCCGGATGCATCACGTCTTCCGGCTCAGTTCGGGACGCGCACCCACTTCCCGCTCAGTTCGGGACACGGACCCACGCCTGTTCGAGCAGGGCCACCACTTCGGTCTCCCTGCGGGCCCGGTAGGCCGACAGGATCCGGCGCGGGCGCGACTCCCCGTCGAGGCCGAGAGCGGACGCCAACGCCGACGCGATCCGCTCCTCGGGTACGGTTTCCGGTTCGGTGTGGCCGATGAGCGAGAGCGCCTTGCGCAGCGGTTCGGCGTTGTCGGCGACGGTGCGCAGCGGCAGGACGTCGAACCGGCCGTCGGTGCGGACCTCGAGCAGCAGCTCGTTGTCCTCCTCCACCCCGACGTCCTCGAGAAACCGGCGGATCGAGGACAGACGCGGCACCGGTCCCGTCCAGCGCAGGGTCTGGCCGCCCAGGCGGGACGGGAGCACCACATGCCCACCCGGTGCGCACCCGGCGATCGCGGCGACGGCGGACGGAACCGTGAACTCGGCTCCCCGCAGGTGGTCGCGGGTCGCGGGGATGCGCAGGCGCCAGGCCTCCCCCAGCCGGTAGAGGCGGCGTGTGCGCTCGGGCAGGGCGATCGGAACGTGCGAGCGGTGACGACGCCGGACACGGCCGTCGACGACCTCGAAATCCCCTCCGGCCGTGAACGTCCGGGCGGAATCCTCCGAGATGCCGAATCGGTCGACGAGCGCGGCGACCACCATGTCGCGATCGGCGCTTCCGCCGCGGGCATCGACCAGCCGTGCGATGCGGTTGCGGATGGCGGTGACCACGTCGACGTCCCACTCGGCCAGCGCCCAACGTTCACCGTCGGATGTGAAGCGCTCGTCGTCGGCGAGTTCGGAGACGAGGGTGTGGACGTCGGCATTGACCCCCATGCGCGCGACAAGCGTGTCGGCGGTCAGGGGGTCGCCGAGAACCTCGAGGACCTGAGCGGCACGTCCGGCGAGCCCGTCCGGCGGGGACAGTAAACGGCCTTCGAAGGTCGTCGTGCCGCAGTACCGGGTCCACGCCTCGAACTCGTCGTCGGGAAGCGACCACACGGCCTTCACGGCGGCGGGCTCGACCACACCGTTCGGTGATTCGAACTCCGAGAGCAGTCCGCGGGTCTGCTTCTCGGCGTCGGGCAGATCCGGTACCGCGATCCACCCGTCCGCGACCTCGAAACGGTCGTCGAGACGGTGCAACACCCGCCACAGGGGCACGTCGAAACCCTGGACGGTCCGGCCCAGCACCGGGTGGGTGCGCACCATCCGGTCGAAGGCCGCCACCGGCCGCACGTCGACGCGCAACGCCGCGAGCAGGTCGCCGACCGCCGTGCCGAATGGGAAGGTGGACGGCCCGGCCGGGTCGTCGACGCCGTCGTGGACGCGGCGCCGCAAGGCCGTGCGTTCCGCGTCGGGCAAGCCCTCGAGGTAGTCGGTGAGTTCGGCGATCGGATCGGCCGGCGCCGCCACCGGCAGGTCGCGGGCGGTGAGTGCCCGCAACCGGGCCGCGGCGTCCTGGATCTCCTCCGGCGCCCCGTCGTCGATCACGGCCAGCAGGAGAGGAGCATCGTCGCGGCCGCACACGCGACTCCACCGCGCCAGCGCCGCCAGGTCGTCGAGGAGCAGCGCCGCGGCGGGCACCCGCGCGGCACGCGGATCGGCTTCGAGGGTGGCCGGTTCGCGGAGCACCGTCGCGACGAGCGCGGCGCAGACGATCTCCTCCACCGCGTCGCGGTCGGCGCCGCGGATCCCGAGCAGATCGGCCGGACTGCGACTGAACAATTCGGCGGTGGTGGGTGCGTGCGGGAGGCGCGCGACGAGGGTCGCGGCGGCCGGACCGAGATCGAGTGCGGCCACGGGCACTTCGTCCTCACGCAGCAGACCGTCCGCGAAGCGCAGCTCCGGGTGGTCGGTGACGTAGATGTGGGCGAGTTCGGCGCACAGTTCGGGAATCTCGGTGTGCTCGCAGGTCTCGGCGGGCGACTCGTTCTCCCACCAGCGGGACGACGACACGAGTGCCCCGAGGGCGGCGGTGCGGGCCGATCCGTAGCGGTCGATCCACGGCATCAGATCCACCCAGCGACGACTGTTGAGTTCGTCCGACGACAAGGCACGAGACCACAGCGACACTGACCGATGCTCCTCTTCCACGCCCGGCGGAGGCCGCGGGCCCCCTCTCCGGCGTCGACGGCGCGCTCGTGCAGCGCGTCCACGCGAGGCGCCCTCGACCCGGACGCCGGTTCTCACCCTACAGTCCGAACGCCCCGTTTCCCGTCAGGTGAGGGCGGTGTCGACCGCTCAGGTGATCGCGAGGTCGACCGCTCAGGTGATCGCGAGGTCGACCGCTCAGGTGAGCGCGATGTCGGAGTCGTCACGCGCCTCCGGGCGCAGCCGCAGCAGGACGAGTCCCGTCACCGACGCGACGATGAGCGAGGCCACCAGCCCGTTCACGTGCAGCGCCCACACGGCGATCACCGCCCCGGCCAGTCCCCCCAGCAGAGCGATCCAGAGCAGTACTTTTCCCAGGACCGAAGCCATTTCCCCGCACCTTCCGGCAATTCACGATCAGAACGGTGAGGATAGTGTCATCTGTCACAGTCCTCGCGAAAGTCCATCGGTGTGTCGACGGATCGTGCCCGCACGGTGACCGGGGCATACTGGTGCGGTTCGAGACGGTGGGGTCGGCAGGAACACGACGGGGAGGCGGAAACAGTGGCGGAACCGACGAGTGACCGAGCATGCACGGACGTGATCCTGCGCGACGTGACGCTGCGCGACGGACTGCAGCTGACCGGCAAACTGCTCCCCACCGAACGCAAGGTGGAGATCGTCCGGGCGCTGCTCGCCGCGGGCGTGCCCGAACTCGAGATCGGGTCCCTGGCCCGCGCCGACCTCGTGCCGCCGATGGCGAACACCCTCGACCTCGTCGCAGCGCTGACCGAGGAGGAACTCGACCGCTGCTGGATCTGGGTCGCCACGCCGCGCCACGTCGAGAAGGCGATCGCGGCCGGTGCCCGACGGTTCCAGTACTGCTTCTCGGTCTCCGACGCCCATAACCGCGCCAACATCGGCCGCGACACCGCGGACAGCATCGCCGCGATGCCGGCGGCGATCGAACGCGCCCACGCCGTCGGCGGCGGTATCCAGTTGTGCCTGGCCACGGCGTTCACGTGCCCGTTCGACGGGCCGGTCGATCCCGACCGGGTCGTGGAGATCGCATGCGATCCGCGCACCGACGGGGCCGCCGACATCGTCGTCGCCGACACCCTGGGCCAGGCCGTGCCCGGCCAGGTGTCGTCGCTGGTCGCGCGCCTGGCCGCCGAATCCCCCGACCGACGGATCGTCTACCACGGTCACGACACGTGGGGTCTCGGTGTCGCCAACAGCCTCGCCGCGATCGACGCCGGGGCGACCGTCGTCGACGGCGCACTCGCCGGCCTGGGCGGGTGCCCGTTCGCACCGGGTGCGAGCGGCAACACCGCGAGCGAGGACCTGCTGTTCGCGACCCGCCCGTCGTGGCTGGACCCGGAGGTCTTCGGCGCCCTGGTCCGGCTCGGCGAGGACATCGTCGCCGAACTGGACGAACCGAACCGGTCGCGTGCCCGGCAGGGCGCCCGCTCCGAGGCCGAGGCCTTCGACTGGGCCCTCCGGTGACCCGCATCCTGATCGCCCCCGACAGCTTCAAGGGCACCTACACCGCCGTCGAGGTCGCCGACGCGATCGCCTCCGGTGTGGAGAGCGCCGGGCACACCGCGATCCGGATGCCCGTCGCGGACGGCGGCGAGGGCACTCTCGACGCGCTCGCCGGGCCGCTCGGTCTCGCCCGGATCGAGGTCGAGGCCGTGAACCCGTGGCGCGCACCGTGCCGCGGACTGCTGGGGATGTCGCCGGACGGCACGGCCGTCGTCGAACTCGCGACGGCGAGCGGCATCACCACTCCGCACGACGGTCCGCGCGACGCCGTCACCGCCGACACCTACGGCACCGGGATGGTCATGGCCGAAGCCGTCCGGCGCGGAGCACGGCACATCGTCGTCGCGGCCGGTGGGTCGGCGACGACCGACGGGGGCGCAGGTGCGATCGCCGCGATCGACGAGCGGGGTGGGCTCGACGACGCCCGCGTCACCGTGCTGTCCGACGTGACGACCCGCTACACCGATGCGGCACGGATCTTCGGGCCGCAGAAGGGCGCCGATACGGCAGCCGTCGCGCTGCTCACGCGCCGCCTCGAAGAGAGGGCGCTGACCCTCCCCCGCGACCCGCGGGAGGTCGACGGCTCCGGAGCGGCCGGGGGTTTCTCCGGTGGGATGTGGTCGCGGTTCGGTGCAGAACTGCGGTCGGGAGCCGACTTCGTGCTCGACGCAGTGGAATTCGACGACGCCGTGCGCACCGCCGATCTCGTGGTGGTCGGCGAGGGACGGCTCGACGGCCAGTCGCGGGCGGGCAAGATCGTCTCGGCGATCCTCGCGCGCTGCAGCGACGTTCCGGTGGTCGCGGTGGTCGGTTCGGTCGGCGACGACCTCGGCGACTACCGCGAGCGGTTCGCCGATGTCGTCGTCGCATCCGATGCGGAATCGCTGACGCGCGCCGGTCGGACACTGCGCACCTGAGAGATGTACCTTTCGGCACTGCGCACCTGAGAGATGTACCTTTCGGCACTGCGCACCTGAGAGATGCGCCTTTCGGCACTGCGCACCTGAGAAATGCGCCCGATCACCGGCCGATCACGGATCGGTGGGAGGTGCGCTGCCGCAGGGAATCTCGGTGGGCGTCTCGGGCGTCGGCACCGGGTCGACCGGATCGGACGCGTGGGCCGGCCACGATGCCGGTCGCGCCTCGGAGCACGGGTCGGCGACGGGTGCGCGATCGGGCGACGGCACCGGCGACGGCGGCGGCGCCACGGCCGTCTGCAGTCCGGGCGCGGAGCGTTCCGCCTGCACGCCGCTGCTCACCGCGACGGCCAGTCCCCCACCCAGCAGGGCGACGAGCGCGACGAGCATGGCCGGCAGGACGGTGCCGCGACGACGGTTCGTGGGCGCGGCGACGACCGTCGGGGAACGGCGGGCGGCTGCGACGAGCGCGGCACCGGTCGCGCGATGCCAGGGCACCTCGTGCGGAGTCACGAAGGGAACACCGAGGACGGTGGCGAGTTCTCGTGCCGGACGGGCGTCGCCGGGACGCAGATCGAGGAAGACCACCGCGTCGGGCGAGGTGCCTGCGCGGGCGACCGCTTCGTCCATCGCCTCGGGCAGGGACTGCGTGTAGGGACCGAACTCGTCGCCGTCGGGACTCACCGTGGACAGCACCGTGCGCGAGGGGACGTCGACCATCGATGCGGATTCGACGCCGTAGGTACGGGTGTGCAGGGCCAGGACCGGCAGTTCCGCGAGTTCGGGTGCTCCGGCGAGGAAGGCCAGTCGCGCGTCGTCGAGCAGGACCGTGTCGACGTCGATACCGAGCACGGCTCGCACCGCCTCGGTGACCGGTTCGGCGTCCTCGTCGTTCTCGGGACCGGTCACCACCGCGGCCGCGGACAGGGTCAGCGACGCCGCGGCGGCACGTTCCGCCATGGCGGAGGCGGCAGCGGCAGCGGCCTCCGCCGGTGTGTCCCCGGGTGCGCCGAAGCCTCGCTGGGAGTCGAACGGACCGAGACTCGGAACGTCGGCATCGACGAGGACCGCGCACACTTCACCGTCGTCGACGGAGATGCCGAGCATCGGGCGCATCTGTTCGTCCCTCCACGGCTGCCAGCACGAATCACGACGGCCCGAGCGGCCGTCGCTCGGACGAGCCTAGCCGACTACCGGGCCTACTCCGGGTAACAACCGACGGTGAGTCCGACGGTCGCGGCGACGTAACTGCCGAAGGTGATGTACGAGCCGTCGGCCGCGAACATCCGGACGGCGAGACCGGTATCCGGAGGCAGCACATGGCGACCGTGGAAGCCCGCCCGCGCGGCGGTGTCCTCGAAGACCCTGGCCGCACGGTCCAGTTCGTCGACCGGCACCGGCCTGCCCGAGCCGTGGATCGGGAGGTGCACCGTCAGGCCCGAGGTGCCGTCGGGCAGCGTGCATCCCGCGGTGGTGCTCGCGTACTTCGGTTCGAAGCGCACGCTGGGGAACTCGGCGGACAGTGCGGTGAGGACGTCGCGCTGCACGGCGGTGTAGAACTCGACCGCGCCCACGCTGGTCGTGGCGACCGGTTCGGGCATCGCGACCGGGGTCACCGTGGTGGTGCACGCCGCGAGCAGTGCTGCCGGAACGACGACGCACGCCCCGAGCCGAGAACTCCACACAGAGGTCACGGCGTACTCCGTTCTGCGGTGCCCGCGACGACACCGGCGATGTGGTGGGAACTCGACGTTCCGGGGGTGAGATACGAGCTGTGGCCGGTGATGCCCGCGAGCGGGACTCCGGCGGTGGTGGTGCCCGGACCGGCGGGAAGATGCGTCAGGCCGTCGAGGAAGCTCGGGTCGCCACCGAAGGTTCCGGCGTCGGCGACGATGTCGCGCTCGGCTTCGACGAGATAGGCGGAGCCGGGCGGGATCCGCAGGTCGGTCACGTCGCCGGTCCCGATCCCCGGAGCCCCGACGAACACCGCGGCATCGACCGCACCGGTCTCCCTCAGCGCCAGACCAGAGACGACGGCCCCGTAGGAATGCCCGACCGTGGTGATACGCGGGTCGTCGGGACGCGAGGCCGCGATGCCGTCGAGGAAGTCGACCAGGCGAGGCGCGGCGATCCGGGCGGCGAGGTCGGAGACCGGACTGCGCTCGGTGAACGCGAGACCCCATCCCCATTGGGGCGCCTGGTAATTCAGCCAGGTGACCGCCGCGACGGAGGGATCGCCGCCGGTGAGGTGGAGCCGAGCGGCGTCGCGCAGCGCCGCGACCTGCGTGTCGTAGCCCTGCAGATTGCCCTGCACGGTCGAGCCGGCGCCGGGGACGAAGACGGCCAGGTGCTCGGCGGTGTCGACGTCCCCGACGGCCACCGCCGCCATCGCTTCGCGTCCGGACAGGTCGAGGGCGAGCAATTGCCGGTCGCCGTGGGCGAGGGTCGCGTCGATCGCGGCGAGGGCCTCGATCTTCCGCACCGTCTGTTCGAGCCCGGCATCGGCGTCGGTGAACAGTCCGGTGACGCCGAGACTGTCGATCACGGTGCCACCGAGGAACATCGCGTCGAGTTCGGCCCGCAGTTGTGTCGCGACGGATTCGAGGCGGCGACGTTCGTCGTCGAGCAGGGCACGATTGGCGAGATCGCGAACCGCAGCGGGTAGTCCGTCGAGGGCGCCGATCCGTTCGGGATGTTCGGCGACCAGCGCGGTGCGTGCCGTGTCGTCGAGACCGTTCCACCACTGCGCGACCTGCACGGGATCGGTGGCCGGATCCGGCAGGACCGGCAGCGTCGTCGATCCGGACCGCGCGATCGCGGTATGTAGGCGACCCTGTTCGCCGAGAACCGTTCCCGGCGGATCGGATTCGACACTCAGGCGAGCGGCGGCCTCGCGGTCGAGCCCATCGGCACGGACGAGCAGCGATCGCAGCGACGCCGCGAGCAATTCGTCGGCGTCGAGCGGGAAACCCCGCGCAGCGGCCCTGGTCTGCAGCTCGCCCAGTTCGGAGTGCAGTGCCCGCAGTCGCGGCACGACGAACCGCGCACATGCGGACACGCGCCGATACGACTCGGCCTGTGCCGCGAGATCCCGCCCGTACGAGGCGAATGCGGACGTCGCTCCGTCATGCGCCGCACCGCTCCAGGCGTCGCCGAAGGACGCCGACCGCGCGACGTCGCCGGCCACGGCGTCGACGGCATCGGCACATGCCGCGAGCTCGGTCGCCGTGCGCTCGAGCGCATCCGGATCCCACCCCGCCAGATCGTCCACCTGCACACCACCACCCCCTGCCGCGGAAGCATAAGGGGCACCGACGACGGCCGGCCCGCGGAATGCTCCGCGGGCCGGCCGCTGTGGACAACTCCACTGCCTGTGGACAACTCTTGTCCACCTGCACTTTCTGCCTACATGTCGCTGATCGCTTCGAGCGGCGGCGTCTTCGCCGCCCGCTGCCCGGGCCACAGCGCCGCGAGGACACCGATGATGCCGGACGCGACGAGCATGCCGACGACCTGCGACCACGGCACCGAGATGATGTCGAGTCCCTGATCGGCGAGGGTGCGTACGAACGCCCAGCCGAACGCGAGACCGAGCACGACACCCACGACCGCGCCGAAGACCGCGATGAGCAGCGACTCCAGGTAGATCGTGCGACGCACCTGGGCGCGTTGCATACCGACGGCGCGGAGCATGCCGATTTCCCGCCGCCGTTCCACCACCGACAGCGCGAGGGTGTTGACGATGCCGAGGATGGCGATGACTACGGCGAGGGCGAGCAGGCCGTAGAGGATCGCGAGGAGCATGTCGATCTGCTGCGCCTGCTGACCCTTGAACTGCTCACGGTCGAGGACCTGCACGATCACGTAGTCCTTGACGGCCTCCTCGATCGACGCGCGCACGGTCTCCGGATCGGCACCGTCGACGGTGTTCATGAGGACGACGAGCGCCGACCGGTTGTTCGGCGGCGTGAACTGCTCGAACAGCTCCTGCGAGACGACCCACGGACCGATCAGCTGGTTGTCGGCGAAGATGCCGGCGACCGTGGTGTCGACGGTGTCGCCGTCGCGACTGGTGAGCGGAACGGTGGAGCCCACTTCCCAGCCGTGGTCGTCCGCCGAGGCCTGCGAGACGAGAATCTCGTTCCCGGTCACCTCGAAGGCTCCCGCGACCATGTCCAGGTCGAGAACGTCCTGGAGGGGCCCGCCCGCTCCGGTGCCGAACTCGAAGTCCTCGTCGATCTTGGCCTGCACGCCGTAGGCGGGCACGACCTCCTCGATGCCGTCCACTCCGCGGACCGCCTCGGCGGCGGGGGCCGGGACACCGAACATCTGCGGCCCGGTGAGCATGAAGTCCGCCTCGACCCCGTTGTCGACGAGCGCGTCGACACTGGCCTTCGCCGACGACCCGAACACCCCGATGACGGAGACGAGCATCAGCCCCAGGGTGAGGGCGAACGCGGTCGCGGCGGTGCGACGCGGATTGCGGGTCGCATTGGTGCGCGCGAGCCGGCCGATCGCCCCGAACGGCCGAGCGAAGACCGCACCGAGCGCGTTCACGACGGGCCGGGACAACGCCGGCGCCGCGAACAGCACCGACAGGATCAGCAGGAAGGCGCCGATACCGACGGTCGCGGCCGCGCCGCCACCGACCTGCTGTGCGCCCACCACGACGAGTGCCGCACCGACGATCGCGCAGAGCACACCGATGATCGTGCGGATGCGCAGCGACTCGACGGTCGCTGTGGATTCCTCGCGCATCGCGGCGACGGGCGGAACGTGGGTCGCGCGCCGCGCCGGGGCGTAGGCGCTGACCATCGTCACGACCACGCCGACGAGCAGCGCGACGATCACGGTGCGCGGGGACAACTGCAGCGGGCCCGACGGCAGTCCGAGATCCGCGGCGTTCAGTGCCGCGCGCAGACCGTAGGCGAGCGCGACGCCCGCGGCGATACCGATGATGCTGCCGATCAGACCGACGACGAAGGCCTCGAGGGTGACCGACCGGCCGACCTGCTTGCGGCTCGCGCCGATCGCGCGGAGCAGGGCGAGTTCGCGTAGTCGCTGGGCGACGATCATCGAGAAGGTGTTGTAGATGATGAACGTGCCGACGAGCAGTGCGATCGCGCCGAACGCGAGCAGGAAGTAGTTGAGGAAGTTCAGGGCCTCGGCGACCTGCGACTTGGTCTCCTCGGTGACCTCGGCTCCGGTCTGCACCTTCAGCTCGGGCAGCGCTGCCGCAATCTCGTCGCGCAGCTGCTCGGGCGAGAGCGAACCGTCGCCTGCGACGTCGAGGAAGCCGATGTGCCGGCCGTCGGTGAACAGCTGGGAGGCCTGTTCCTCGGTGAACAACGCACCGATGTAGCCGCCGGTGTCGGTCTCGAGTTCGTAGATGCCGCTGACGGTCACCGGCACCATGCCCTGCGAGATGGTGAGCACGGTCGTGCTGTCGCCGATCGAGAGATCACCTCGTTCGGCCGCGCTCTCGTTGAGCGCGATCTGCCCGCTCTCCGCGGGTGGTCCACCGGCCACGAAGGTCTCCGGTTCGCCGACGAGACGGTCGGGCGGGATGTAGGCGTAACCCTCGGCGGGTGCGCCTCCGGTCTGGATCGCGGCGCCCTCGGAGTCGAGGACGATGATGCTGCCACCGATCGACGGGGACGTGCGCTCGACGCCGGGGAGGGCGACGACCTGGTCGACGGCCTCGATCGGGACACCGCTGGTGCCGTACTGCTCGGTGCTGACGCGGACGTCGACGCCCTGGGCGACGTCGCCGAAGATGCCGTCGAAGGTGCGCTGCAGTGTGTCGGTGAAGACGAACGAACCGGTGATGAAGGCCGTGCCGAGCACCACGGAGAGCACGGTCAGGGCGAGCCGCACCTTGTGTGCGGCGAGGTTGCGCAGGGCAACCCTGCGGATGGGATTCCCACTCATCGCGGTGTCTCCTATTCCGCCACGGGAGCCGCGGAGGCGGGATCGAACTGTTTCATCCGGTCGAGCACTCGTTCGGCCGTCGGTTCGCGCATCTCGTCGACGATGCGTCCGTCGGCGAGGAACACCACGCGGTCGGCGTAGCCGGCGGCACGCGGGTCGTGGGTGACGATCACGACGGTCTGGTCGAACTCGTCGACGGCCGCCCGCAGGATGGACAGCACCTCACCGGACGAGCGGGAGTCGAGGTTGCCGGTCGGCTCGTCGCCGAAGATGATCTCCGGCCGGCCCGCGAGGGCACGCGCGCACGCGACACGCTGCTGCTGGCCACCGGACAATTCGCCGGGGCGGTGTCCGAGACGGTCGGTGAGACCGAGACGGGTGACGACGGTGTCGAGCCATTCCTGATCGATCTTGCGGCCCGCGATATCCACCGGCAGGGTGATGTTCTCGAGCGCGGTGAGGGTGGGGACGAGGTTGAACGCCTGGAAGACGAAGCCGATGCGGTCGCGCCGCAGCTGGGTCATCCCCTTGTCGGACAGGGTCGTCAGATCGGTGTCGCCGATGAAGACCGCTCCGGAGGTCGCGCTGTCGAGACCTGCGAGGCAGTGCATGAGGGTCGACTTGCCCGATCCGGAGGGACCCATGATCGCGGTGAACTCACCGGCGGCGAAATCCGCGGTCACACCGTCGAGGGCGTGTACCGCGGTTTCTCCGGTTCCGTAGATCTTCTTCAGGTCCTGGGCGCGGGCTGCTGGGGCCGAGTGCAGTGGCATGCACCCATCTTCCCGGTGCCGGGACCACCGCACCATCGGGGATGACCCCGATCTTCGATTCGGGGATACGGGTGTATGCCGGGGCGGTGGCTCAGGCCCAGCGTGCCTGACCCCCGTCCAGCGGGATCGTCGCGCCGGTGAGATAGCGTGCGTCGTCGCTCACAATCCACGCCACGGCGCGCCCGATGTCCTCTTCGGGGTCGCCGATGCGGCGGAGCGGGATGGTTTGCACGAACTCGGCGGCCTCCTCCGGGTTCTTCTCCGTCCACCATTTCAGGCCCGGCGAAAGGGCGTGCGGGGCGATGGCATTGACTCGGATGCCGTCGACTCCCCATTCGGATGCCGCGGTGCGGGTCAGCGACCGCAGTGCCTCCTTGGTCGAGGCGTAGCCGCCGTAACCACTCGCGTCCCAGCGCACCGCGGCGGAGGTGACCATGTTGACGATCGACCCGCCACCGCGTTCCTTCATGATCGGGTGGACGAGTTGCATGGCGTGCAGCGCGGCGAGCGGACCCGAGCGGTACGCCTTCTCCAGCACGGCCGGCTTCAGGTCGAGCAGCGGCCCGAGCGGATTGAAGCTCGCGTTGTTGACGAGGATGTCGACACCTCCGAAGGCTCTGACCGTGCGGTCCACCGCGGCGGCGATCGCATCCGGATCGGCGATGTCGCACACGACCGGCTCGGCGGTGCCACCGAAGGCGCGGATCTGCTCGGCGGTGTCGATCAGCTTCGACTCGGTCCGGCCGGCGACCGCGATGGCCACACCTTGGCGGGCCAGCGCGAACGCAACCCCCTGACCGACCCCCTGACCTGCGCCGGTGATCAGCGCGACCCTGCCGTCGAGTTTGCCGCCTTCGAGTGTGCCCATGCGAGGAGTCGAGCAGATTCCGGGCACGTCCGGGTATTGCGGTCCCGGTCGGCGGGACACTGCCCTAACCTGTGGCACATGCGGATAGGTGCGCACGTCCGGCAGGACGACGATCCCATCGGTCAGGGCGAACATCTCGGTGCCGATCTGGTGCAGGTGTTCCTGTCGGACCCGCAGAAATGGACGAAGCCCGGTGAGCATCCGCGCACCGAGGAGATCCTCGCATCGGACGTCGACGTGGTGGTGCACTCGCCGTACGTCATCAACGTAGCGAGCCTGAACAACAGGGTGCGGATGCCGTCGCGGAAGGCCGTCGCCGACCACGCCGAGGCGGGCGCGCGTATCGGTGCGCTCGGGCTGGTGGTCCACGGCGGGCACGTGCGCGCGGGTGAGGATGTCGCCGCCGGGGTGGAGAACTGGCGCAAGCTGTTCGAACGGCAGGAGGACAAGGGCGGGTTCGGGGTGCCGATCCTCGTCGAGAACACGGCGGGCGGCGACTTCGCGATGGCCCGCTACATCGACGCGATCGGACGTCTGTGGGACGCCATCGGCGACTACGGTCCCGGCTTCTGCCTCGACACCTGCCACGCCTGGGCGGGCGGTGAGGATCTCGTCGGTGTCGTCGAACGGGTGCGTGCGGTCACCGGCCGGATCGATCTGGTGCACCTGAACAATTCGCGTGACGAGTTCGATTCGGCCCGCGACCGGCACGCCAATCTTGCCGACGGGCAGATCGATCCGCAGTTGCTCGCGGAGATCGCGGTGCAGGCCGACGCACCGATCGTGCTCGAGACCCCGGCGGAGGGACTCGCCGAGGACATCGCCTTCCTGCGGGAGCACTCGACCTGACGACACACTCCGTTCTACGTTTGCGTCGTGCGCGGACCGATGCACCGTGTCGACGGCGCGCCTCTGTCTCCGACCGAAGCGCACACCCCCGAAGCTGCGGTCACATGCCGGGCAGGTCGCCGGTCAGATAGCGCTGCACAGTGGGGGCGACGATCTCGACGAGCTGCTCCGACGACATCGACGCGAGCGGTTCGAGTCCGATGATGTAGCGCACCAGCATGATCCCGGTCATCTGGGTGGCCACCAGTTCGGCCCGCAGCCGGCCGGTGCCGACCGGACGGTCGATACGCTCGAACAGCGGTGCGAGCGCGACTTCCAGCAGGAACGAGCGGATCAGACCGCTGTCGCCCCCGGCGATCTGCGCACGGAACATCGCCACGGCCGCGTCGCGGTGCGGGGAGTCCCACACACCGAGAAGGGCGGTCGTGAGGGCACGGCCGAGATCCTCGGGTTCGGCCGCGTAGACGGGGGCGAGGACGTCGCGCGGATCGACCGGCAGCGCGATGGACGCGGTGAACAGCTGCAGCTTGGTGCCGAAGTAGTGGTGCACGAGCGCCGGGTCCACCCCTGCACGGGCCGCTACCGCACGCACCGTCGTCTTGTCGAAACCGTTGGCGGCAAACAGTTCCCGGGCGCTCGCGAGGATGTCGCCGCGCGCGCCCGAGTTCCCGGGACGGCGGCCGGGGCGCCGCGTCCCGGCCTCGCTCGTCACGGGGTGCGACGGCGCAGCGTCGCCGCACCGAGTGTGAGGGCCGCGGCGGCGAACGCCGCGACGACGATCAGATCCCGCACCATGACGGCGGTGATCCCCGGATTCACGGTGATCTCCTGCAGCGCCTCCACCGCGTAGCTCAACGGCAGTGCGTTGCTGATCCAGCGCAGCCAGTCGGGCAGATCGTCCCGGGCGACGAGCAACCCGCACAGCAGGAACTGCGGAATGACGATCACCGGCATGAACTGCACGGCCTGGAACTCGGTGCGGGCGAAGGCGCTGCACAACAGCCCCAGGGAGACCCCGAGGACGGCGACGAGAACCGCGACGACCAGCACCCACAGCACCGATCCGGCGCTGGTGACGTCCAGCAGCCAGAAGGCCACCACGCATGCGAGACCGGCCTGGACGGCCGCCGCGAGCGAGAAAGCGCTGCCGTAACCGGCGAGCAGGTCGAGTTTCGTCAGCGGTGTCGTGAGTAGCCGTTCGAGGGTGCCCGAACTGCGCTCGCGTTGCATCGCGATGGAGGTGACCAGGAACATCACGACGAACGGGAGGATCCCGAGCATCGTGACGGCGATCCGGTCGAACAGCGAGACTCCGCCCGGACCGGTGGGGGCGTTCTGGTACATGAAGTACAGCAGCGTCATCAGCAGGCTCGGGACGAGCACGATCATCGCGACGGTGCGATGGTCGGCCCGCAGTTGACGCAGGATGCGGGTGGTCGTGGTGGCATAGATGACGGCGCTCACGGTCGTGCTCCCGTCCGGTTCCGGATGAGTCGGAGAAAAGCGTTCTCGAGGCCCGTCTCCCCCGTCTGTTCGCGCAGTTCGACCGGGGTCAGCTGGGCCACCAGTCGGCCTTCGCGCAGGAGGACGAGCTCGTCGCAGTGGCCGGCCTCGTCCATGACGTGGCTCGACACGAGCAGGGTGGTGCCGCGGTCGGCGAGTGCGCGGAAGTGCTCCCACAGCTCGGCGCGCAGCAGTGGATCGAGTCCGACGGTGGGTTCGTCGAGCACGAGCAGTTCGGGATCGCCCACCAGCGCACACGCGAGCGACACCCGGCCCATTTGACCGCCGGAGAGGGCCGCCGTCCGGTTGCCGGCGTGGTCGGTGAGCCCGACCGCCGCGAGGGTGTCGGCGACCGCGGCGCCCTTCCGCCCGTAGAGGGAGGCGAAATAGGAGACGTTCTCGGTGACGGTCAGGTCGGGGTAGACGCTCGGCGACTGGGTGACGTAACCGATGCGGCGGCGCAGTTCGGCGCTGCCCGCGCGCAGGCCCAGCACCGTGACCGTGCCGGATTCGACGATCTGGGTGCCGACGATCGTGCGCATCAGGGTGGTCTTCCCGCAGCCCGAGGGGCCGAGCAGTCCGGTGATCGCCCCGCGCGGGACGCGCACGCTCACGTCCTCGAGAGCTCGATGGGTGCCACGCCGAACGTGCAGATCGCGGATGTCGACAGCGTCGGAGATGTGGTCGATGGCCATGATCCACTCAATTCATCGAGTGTTGAAATCATCCTTGGATGAATTGTGCGCCTCACGTCTCGATCCGGTCAACCCCCGCGAGCGTCGCCAGTGGCCGACGGGAGCTCCGACGTACCATGAGTCCCATGAAGCACACGCGTCTCGCCCTGGCCGTCACCGCAACAGCACTGGTCCTGGCGGGATGCTCCGCCGGTGCCGACGAGCCCGCACCCTCCCCCGCCGTCTCGGTCGACACGCCGACGTCCTCGGCTCCCGAGACCACCACCTCCGACGAGGTCCCGCGCGACGCGCGCGAGAAGGTCTCCCCGGCCGGAGAGGGCGCAAAACTCACGGTCGTCGACATCCGCACCGGACGTCACGAGGGCTTCGACCGCGTGGTCTACGAACTCGGCGGCGAGGGCACACCGGGGTGGCGGGTCGGCTACGTCGACGAGCCGCTCCAGCAGGGCAGCGGCAACGAGGTCCCCGTCGCCGGCAACGCCGTGCTGCAGGTGCTCATCGACGGCTCGGCCTATCCGTTCGACAGCGGTGTCGAGCAGTACGCCGGCCCGGATCCCGTGCTCGCCGATGCCGGCGGATCCGTGGTGGAGGTCAGCGGGTCCGGCGTCTTCGAAGGTGTCACCCAGTCGTTCATCGGCGTCGCCGCGCACGGCACGCCGTTCTCGGTGTACTCCCTCACCGGACCGACCCGCGTGGTGATCGACGTGGCCCGCTGACGTCTCGTCCTGTCGTGGTGCGAGCCTAGGCTTGACCTCGAGCGCACTCGAGGTCCTAGCCTCGGCTGCGACCCGAGGAGGCCGACACCATGAGCATGGAAGTCACCGCGTGGAACGCGATGTACAACGCGATGCACGCCGAGAGCGACCGCAGGCCGTTCTCCCGAGCGAGCCTACGGCGGATCGCCGAGTTCGCCCGGCCGCACCGCCGTAACATCACCTTCTATCTCGTCCTGAGCGTGACCATCGCGGCGCTCGGCGTCGCGACACCGGTACTCGCGGGCCGGGTGATCGACGCGATCGTCGACGGCGCTGCGGTCTCGGTCGTGGTGCTGCTCGCGGTGATCATCGCCGCGATCGCACTGATCGAGGCCGGCCTCGGGATCGCGAACCGCTGGTTGTCGGCGAGCATCGGCGAGGATCTCATCCTCGATCTGCGCACCACGGTCTTCGACCACGTGCAGCGCATGCCGGTCGCCTTCTTCACGAGAACCCGTACGGGCGCGCTCGTCTCGCGCCTGAACAACGACGTCATCGGTGCGCAGCGTGCCTTCAGCGACACCCTGTCCGGCGTGGTCGGCAACATCGTCACCCTCGCGATCACCCTGGTGGTGATGATCGGGATATCCTGGCAGATCACCCTTCTCGCACTGCTGCTGCTCCCGATCTTCGTGATTCCCGCCCGGCACATGGGCGCCCGGCTCGCGCAGCTCAGCCGGGAGGCCGCCAACCACAACTCGGTGATGAACACGCAGATGACCGAACGGTTCTCGGCTCCAGGCGCCACCCTGGTCAAGCTGTTCGGCCGTCCGGCACAGGAGTCGAGGGAGTTCGCCGTCCGGGCGACGCGGGTCCGCGACATCGGCGTGCGCACCGCGATGCTGCAGAGCGTGTTCGTCACCGCTCTGACACTCGTGTCCGCACTCGCGCTCGCGCTCGTCTACGGCCTCGGCGGTTTCTATGCCCTGCGCGACCAGCTCGATCCCGGTTCGGTGGTCGCGATGGCGATGCTCCTCACGCGCCTGTACTCGCCGCTGACGGCGCTGGCCAGTGCCCGCATGGACGTCATGAGTGCGATGGTGAGCTTCGAGCGGGTCTTCGAGATCCTCGATCTGAAGCCGCTGATGGAGCAGTCGCCCGACGCCCGGCCGGTGCCCGACGGTCCGGTCTCGGTGGAACTCCGGGATGTCACCTTCGCGTATCCGTCCGCCGACAAGGTCTCGCTCGCCTCCCTCGAGGAGGTCGCGGTGCTCGATTCGCGGGGCGGCGAAGAGGTGCTGCGCGACGTGTCGTTCCGCGTGGAACCGGGCCGGATGGTCGCACTGGTCGGATCGTCCGGCGCGGGCAAATCGACCATCGCACAACTGATCCCGCGATTGTACGATGTCGATTCCGGCGCCGTGCTGCTCGGCGGAGCGGACGTCCGCGAACTGACCGCCGACTCGATCCGCGCGACGGTCGGGCTGGTCACCCAGGACGGTCACCTGTTCCACGACACGGTCCGCAACAACCTGCTGCTCGCCCGCCCCGAAGCCGGCGAGGACGAACTGTGGGACGCCCTACGTCGCGCACGCCTCGAGCCCCTGATCGCGTCGTTGCCGAACGGACTCGACACGGTCGTCGGCGAACGCGGCTACCGGCTCTCGGGTGGTGAGCGTCAGCGGCTGACGATCGCGCGACTGCTGCTCGCCCATCCGCGGGTGGTGATCCTGGACGAGGCCACCGCCCATCTCGATTCGACCTCGGAGGCCGCTGTGCAGGAGGCGTTGACCGAGGCGCTCGAGGGTCGCACGTCGGTGGTCATCGCGCACCGCCTGTCGACCATCCGCGCCGCCGACGAGATCCTGGTCGTCGAGGCCGGGCGCATCGTCGAACGCGGCAACCACGACGATCTCCTAGCGGCGGGCGGCCGCTACGCGCAGCTGTACCGCACGCAGTTCGCCGATTCGGGACCGAAGGTATCGGTGGGAGCCCCCATACTCGACGCATGAGCGCCGGGACGTCGACGGTGCCACCGCCGACGTCCCGGCCGAGTGGATCGGCCGGCGGTCTCAGTCGCGGTATCCGCCGCGACCACCACGATCGTTGCGGTCGCTGCGGTGCGTGAAGTCGCCGGAGCGTCCGCCACGGCTGTCGCCGTACTCGCGCTTGCCGCCACGATCGCGCTTGCCGTGATCGCGACGGTCTCCCCCGCGTCGATCGTCGCCGCGACGGTCGTCGCGTCCGCGATACGAGCTGGGACGTCCGGACGGTGCGCCGGAGTCGGGCTGCAGCTGGATGAGCACGCCCGAGATTCGGGTGGAGCGCAGCGCGTCGAGGGTCTGCGGCGACAGATCCTTCGGCAGCTCGACGAGGCTGTGATCGGCACGGATGCTGATGTGCCCGAAATCGCCGCGGCGCAGTCCGCCCTCGTTGGCGATGGCACCGACGATCGCACCGGGCTGCACGCGGTGACGCTTGCCTACGGCGATGCGGTAGGTGGTCATCTCCTGGCCGTCGCGACCGACCTTCGGCCCGTCGTCGAAGCGACGCGGCGGACGCTCGCGCGGTTCGCGCTCGCGGCGCGGCGGTGCGACCGGCTCGGGTTCGGCCTCCATGAGGAACGACTCGCCGTCGCGAGACAGCACCGCCAGCGCGGCCGCGATGTCGGCGAGCGGCACGTCGTGCTCACGCTCGTAGTCCTCGATGAAGGTGCGGAACAGCTGCAGGTGATCGGAGGCGAGCGCCTCGGTGATCGAGTCGTTGAACTTCGATACGCGCTGGGCGTTGACGTCCTCGACGGTGGGCAGCTGCATCTCGGCGAGCGGCTGGCGGGTGGCCCGCTCGATCGCCTTGAGCAGGTGACGCTCGCGCGGAGCGACGAACAGCAGCGCGTCGCCGGTGCGGCCGGCGCGGCCTGTGCGGCCGATGCGGTGGACGTACGACTCGGTGTCGTGCGGGATGTCGTAGTTCACGACGTGGCTGATGCGCTCGACGTCGAGACCACGCGCGGCGACGTCCGTCGCGACGAGGATGTCGAGGGCGCCGCTCTTGAGCTGGCCGATGGTGCGCTCACGCTGGGCCTGCACGATGTCGCCGTTGATCGCGGCGGCCGAGAAGCCGCGGGCACGCAACCGCTCGGCGAGGTCTTCGGTGGCCTGCTTGGTCCGGACGAAGATGATCATCGCCTCGAACGACTCGACCTCGAGGATGCGGGTCAGGGCGTCGAGCTTGCGCTGGTGCGACACCAGCACCCAGCGCTGGGAGATGTTCGAGGAGGTCGTGGTCTTCGACTTGACCGTGATCTCTTCGGGGTCGTTGAGGTACTGCTTCGACAGCCGGCGGATCGCGCCGGGCATCGTCGCGGAGAACAGCGCCACCTGCTTGGTGTCCGGGGTGTCGGCGAGGATCCGCTCGACGTCCTCCTGGAAGCCCATGGTGAGCATCTCGTCGGCCTCGTCGAGCACGAGGAATTCGAGCTCCGAGATGTCGAGGGTGCCCTTGGAAAGGTGATCGATCACACGTCCGGGGGTGCCGACGATGACCTGGGCGCCGCGACGCAGCCCCGACAGCTGCACCCCGTACGCCTGGCCACCGTAGATGGGCAGCACGTGCAACCCGGGGATGTGCGCCGAATACTTGCCGAAAGCCTCTGCGACCTGCAGCGCGAGCTCGCGCGTGGGCGCAAGGATCAGCGCCTGCGGACGCTTCTTCGAGGTGTCGATGCGGGACAGGATCGGCACCGCGAACGCGGCGGTCTTGCCGGTGCCGGTCTGAGCGAGACCGACGACGTCCCGTCCCTCCAGCAGCGGCGGGATGGTCGCCGCCTGGATCGGCGACGGGGACTCGTAGCCCACATCCGAAAGCGCTTGCAGCACACGGGCATCGATGTCGAGATCGGCGAACGTGGGGGTGGCGTTTTCGGCGTCGGGGTCTTGCACAGTATCACTCATTTGACCTGCAGTTTATCGGATGAGCGTCGCTGACCTCGAATCATCGGCGCCCCGACCTCCCTCCGGCACCCTCGAGTCGCCGGTCCGGAGCCGTCGCGGCGAGGTGTTTCGCCCAGCGTCGCAGCGCGGGCCGCACCGGTGGATATTCGAGCCCGTGCCTGCGCGCGAACGCAGTGGCCGACGCCGTCGGGTACGTGTCGGTACTGACGAAGCTCAGCGTTTCCTTCTGCGCCCCGGTGAGCCACGCCGGCAGGATCCGCAGCGCGACGACGGGAACGAGACGACGCGGCGCGGGCACACCCAGCTCCCCCGCGACCAGGGCGACGAGTTCGGGCAGCGCCGGCGTCGCGTCGTCGAGAACCCAGTACGCCTGCCCCGCGGCCTGCGGGTCCCGCGGCACGAGCGCCAGGAACCGTGCGAGGTGGTCGACGGTGACGACGGGCACCACGGTGCCCCGGGAGCCGGGCACCGCCCGCAGCTGCCCGCGGGACAGTTGCAGCACGAGTTCCGCCAGGCCCAGGTACTGGTCGGCCTCCCCCGTCCGGGAGTCGCCGATCACGGTGCCGGGATTGACGACGGTGAGCGGGACGTTCAGCGCGGCCGCGAGCGCGCGCACCACCGCGTCGGCTTCGATCTTGGACGCTTCGTAGGCGCCGAGCCTGCCGTAGATCCGGCGCCGGTGACGCGGCGGCCACGGCACCGGCATCGTCGGATGCGCACCGACGCGATACCCGCTGACGTGGATCAGCCGGCGCGCCCCGGACGCGGCGGCGAAGCGGGTGATCTTCTCGGCCAGAACGACATTCACCGCGCGCGCCGCCTGCGGTGTCATGCCGAAGGCGAACGCGGCCGCGAGGTTGTGGACGTCGCGCACCTCCGGCACCGCCGGTTCGAGGGAGATCTCCGCGGCGTCGGGATCGAAGAGGTGAACCGAGAGCCGGTCGATCGGCACGCCGTCGCCCGCGAGCCGCTCCCGGAGCCGGGCCCCGGATTCCGCCGAGCGCACGACCGCGACGATCCGGCCGTCGTCCGGTCCGGTGAGCAGTTCGCGCAGCAGCCCGCGGCCGATGAAGCCCGTCGCGCCGAACACCACGGTTGCCCCGTTCGTCGCTGCCCCGTTCATCGTGAGGCTCCGATCAGGTCGAGCACGACGGCCTTCGCCTCGTGCAGCGGGGCGGTGTCGCGTCGCGCCCGCGCAACGACGGTCGCGCCTTCGACGAGACCGACGATCGCACCCGCGAGCGCTGCCGGGTTCGGCACGCCGTCCCGGACGAGGAGCTGCTCGAGGACGACCCGCCACGACTCGTACACCCGGGCGCAGCTCTCCTGCAGCGTGGGGTTCTCGGCGGCGGCGTCGACGGCGACGGACGCGACCGCGCAGCCGGCCGCGAAATCGGAGCGTTCGAGCCGGGCAGCGAGGTCGTCGAACACGGCCGAGACGACGGCGCCGGCGCCCCGGCCGTCGGCGATCAGCGACTCGAGCAGGCCGGTGAACTCCGCGCCGACCCGGTCGAGGGCGGCGACGACGAGCTCGTCCTTGCCGCCGGGGAAATGGAAGTAGAGCGAGCCGCGCGGTGCCGCGGCGCCGGCGGTGATGTGTGCGAGCCCGGTGCCGTGGTAGCCGCGGGTCTGGATGAGTTCGAGCGCGGTGTCGATCATGCGCGTCCTGGTTCGCGCTCCCTTGGTGGTCACGCCAAAATAATAGACCGGTCTACATATTTTAGGTAGGGGCCACACCGCCGACGGGCGTCGATGTGTGCGTTGGCACACTGAACGAGTTCTCGTTGCAGACCGAAAGGACGACCCGGTGTCGGAGCCCGTCAGCATTCCCACCCACTGGTACAACATCGCCGGCGACCTGCCTGTCGCTCCGCCGCCGCACCTGCACCCCGGCACCCGCGAACCGATCACCGCCGACGATCTCGCACCTCTGTTCGCCTCGGGACTGATCGAGCAGGAACTGTCGACCGAGACCGACATCGAGATCCCGGAGGCCGTGCGCGAGGTCTACGCCGGTTACCGCTCCACGCCCCTTTTCCGCGCCCGCTCGTTCGAGAAGGCACTCGGCACCCCGGCCCGCATCTACGTCAAGTACGAGGGCGTGAGCCCGGTGGGCAGCCACAAGGTGAACTCGGCGGTCGCACAGGCCTACTACAACTCGCTCGACGGCGTCACCCGGCTCACGACGGAGACCGGTGCCGGACAGTGGGGTTCGGCCCTGTCGTTCGCGTGCGCGAAGTTCGGTATCGATCTCGAGGTGTGGCAGGTCCGCGCCTCCTACGACTCGAAGCCCTACCGCCGCTTCCTCATCGAGACCTACGGCGGCACAGTACATCCCAGCCCGTCCGACCTGACGGAGGCCGGTCGCGCCGTCCTTGCCGAGCACCCGGACACACCCGGCTCGCTCGGCATCGCGGTCTCGGAGGCCGTGGAGGTCGCAGTGAAGGACGCCGCCGCCCGCTACACCCTCGGCAGCGTGCTCAACCACGTGGTGCTGCACCAGACCGTCATCGGCCTCGAGGCCGTGGAGCAACTGCGGGCCGCGGGTGAGGACCAGGCCGACGTCGTCTTCGGTTGCGCGGGCGGCGGTTCGAACCTCGCCGGCCTGTCGTTCCCGTTCCTGCGCGAGGTCATCCACGAGCGGGCGACCACGCGTGTCGTCGCCGTCGAGCCCGCGGCGTGCCCGTCGATCACCCGCGGCGAGTACCGCTACGACCACGGTGACATCGCGGGTCTGACCCCGCTGCTGAAGATGCACACCCTCGGTCAGGACTTCATCCCGGATCCGATCCACGCCGGCGGGCTGCGATATCACGGCATGGCGCCGTTGCTCAGCCACACCGTCGAGCTCGGCTACGTGCAGGGACAGTCCGTGGCACAGACCGATGCCTTCTCCGCGGCGGTGCTCTTCGCCCGGAACGAGGGCATCGTGCCGGCGCCGGAGTCGTCGCACGCGATCGCCGCGGCCGCGGAGTACACGCGGGGCCTCACCGAACCCGAGGTCATCGTGATCGGCCTGTCCGGCCACGGCCAGCTCGATCTGCCCGCCTACCACTCGTACCTGTCGGGCGAGCTCGACCGAGATCCCCCCGGTCCGTCCGGGCGGTGAGTGCTCGCCCGCCCGGGCGGACCGTCCCATACTGGAGGTGTGGGGTACGCCACGCGCGAGGAGGCAGGCCGGCGACTCGCCCGGTCGGCCGGGCACCTGCACGACGCCGACCCGGTGGTCCTCGCACTACCTCGCGGCGGCATTCCCGTCGCCCGTGAACTCGCCGCAGCCCTCGATGCGCCCCTGGACGTCCTCGTGGTGCGCAAACTGGGCGTGCCCTGGCATCCCGAACTCGCGATGGGCGCGATCGCCGAAGGACCGGGTCCCGGAACCGCCGGGGAATCGACCACGCAGGACGCCGTCTTCCGGGTCCTCAACGACGACGTGATCCGGCGCGGGCGGATCGCCCCCGAATCCGTGGCGGCCGTCGAGCGACGCGAGCTGGCCGAACTGGCTCGACGTGCCGATTGCCTGCGTGCCGGTCGCACCCGGGTGCCGCTGGAGGGCCGCACGGCGATCGTCGTCGACGACGGCATCGCCACAGGTGCGACGGCCGCGGTGGCATGCCTCGCCGCGCGCGCCTCCGGAGCGACCCGGGTCGTCCTCGCGGTGCCGGTGGCCTCCCCCGACGCACTGCGCCGGGCCGGCCGGACGGCCGACGAGGTGATCTGCCCGTGGACGCCGGTGGACACCGACAGCGTCGGCGCCGCCTACGACGACTTCCATCAGCTCGGCGACGACGAAGCGATTCTCCTTCTCCGAAATACTGGTACTTCCGGTACCGGGAAATCCGACGAGACGATCCGATAGTGGCAATCCTCGTTACCGGCGGGTAGCATTGTTACCTGGATCACTGCCTATCGGACTGTAAAAAGGGGGCAAAGCGGTCCGAGGGTAATGCATTTCCCAACGACGTGTGATGCAATGCACACCGACAGCACCTAACGATGGAGGGGTCACAGTGAGTGAGATTGCCGTACCACAGTCGTTCTCGATTCCCGAGAACACGTCGATGGCCGACAGCGTCTTCCGGCACGAGAAGGAGTCGCCTGAGTTCGTGCCGTTTGAGCGACTGGTCGACGGCAAGTGGGTTCCCGTCACCGCCCGCCAGTTCGCATCCGAGGTGCGCGCCGTGGCGAAGGGCCTGATCGCGTCGGGTATCGAGCTCGGCGACCGCGTCGCGGTCCTGTCGGCGACGCGCTACGAATGGGTCCTGCTCGACTACGCCATCTGGGCCGCGGGCGGTGCCACCGTGGCGATCTACGAGACGTCGTCGGCCGACCAGGCCCAGTGGATCCTCGAGGACTCCGGGACCAAGCTGCTCATCGTCGAGAACTCCGGTCACGTCGACACCGTCCGCGAGGTCGCCGAGAACGCCCCGACCGTGCGCGAGATCCTGCAGATCGAGCCGGCGCCGGGCGGCAAGAGCGCGGTCGACGAGCTCATCGCACGCGGCGCAGCGGTCACCGACGAGCAGGTCGAGGAACGGCGCAACTCGGTCACGGCCGAATCCGCGGCGACCCTCATCTACACCTCCGGCACCACGGGCCGGCCGAAGGGCGTCCAGCTCAAGCACCGCCACTTCGCCTCGGAGTCCGCAGCCTGCGGCCTGGCCCTGCCCGACTCGATGCACGAGGGCCAGCGCACCCTGTTGTTCATCCCGATGGCACACGTCTTCGCGCGCCTGATCTCGTTCGCGGCATTCGACAGCAAGGTCACCGTCGGTCATACCTCCGACCTGACGACGCTGCTCGACCAGTTCGCGGTCTTCAAGCCGAACTTCATCCTCTCGGTGCCCCGCGTGTTCGAGAAGGTCTACAACTCGGCGAAGCAGAAGGCCTACGACGGCGGCAAGGGCAAGATCTTCGAGAAGGCCTCGGAGGTCGCGATCGAGTACAGCAAGGCCCTCGAGAACGGCGGCCCCGGCCTCGGCCTGAAGATCCAGCACTTCGTCTTCGACAAGCTGGTCTACGGCAAGCTCAAGGCCGCGCTCGGCGGCAACGTCACCCGGGCCGTCTCGGGCGGCGCCGCACTCGGCGCACGTCTCGGCCACTTCTTCCGCGGTGTCGGCGTCACCATCTACGAGGGTTACGGCCTGACGGAGACCACCGGCGGCATCATCATGAACACCCCGGCCGCCCAGAAGATCGGCACCGTCGGCACGCCGTTCAACGGCTGCGCCGCGAAGATCGCCGAGGACGGCGAGCTCCTCCTCAAGGGCCCCCAGGTGTTCGACGGCTACTGGCAGAACGACAAGGCCACCGACGAAGCCATCCGCGACGGCTGGTTCCACACCGGCGACATCGGTGCGATCGACGAGGACGGCTTCATCTCGATCACCGGCCGCAAGAAGGAACTCATCGTCACCGCGGGCGGCAAGAACGTCGCCCCGGCCGTCCTCGAGGATTCGCTGCGCGCCCACCCGCTGATCAGCTGTTAGGGACGTGCTTCGGATAGCAGGGTTCTGATGATCGGGTAGCGCGAGTATGAGCATCGGATAGCGGTGCCGGTCCTCGTGTGCTCGTGTCGGTTCTACGCGTGGCAACCAGGCTGCGCGTGGATCCGAACAGGAGGCACGGGTGACTGATTACCGATTGGTGATGTCGCTACTGCTGCAGGACAGGTCCTACCGGGACATCGAGGCGATCGCGGGTTGCTCGCATCGCACGGTCGCGAAGGCGAAGAAGGTCTGCCACGAGCACGGGTTGACCGCCACGAGCCAGGTCGAGGCGCTCAGCGTCGAGGAGATCGACGTCTTGTTCGCCGATGGGCGCAAGACGCCGTCGAAGGAGTTCGTCGCCTTCGACGTGGCGGCTGCCGTGAAGAAGCGCACGGGCAAGAAGAAGCTGCCGCTGCGGGTGCTGTGGGCCAACTACCTCGACACTGACGGCACGCCGGGGCAGCGGCACTACAGCTACCAGCGGTTCTGCCAGATCATCGGCGAGTACGTCGAGGTCAACGAGCTGACGATGCGGATCACGCACGTGCCCGGGCACACGATGCAGGTCGACTGGGCGGGCACGAAGATGGCCATCTTCGATCCCGTCACCGGCACCAAGACCACAGTGTCGGTGTTCGTGGCATCGCTGCCGTACTCGGGGATGGTCTTCGCCTGCGGCTGCCTGGACGAGAAGATGCCGAACTGGCTCGACGCGCACTTGCAGGCGTTCGAGTACTTCGGCGGCGCGGCGCAGGTGATCGTCCCGGACAACGCCTCGACGGCGTCGAACCAGATCGCCCGCGGTGACCGGGCCCGCGAGGTCAACCGTGAGTACCGTGACTTCCTCGAGTATCACCAGACCGCTGCCGTGCCCACTCGGCCGGTGCGCCCGACAGACAAGGGGCACGTCGAGGCTGGGGTGAAGGTGGTGACGAACTGGGTGATCGGACGGCTGGCCGATCGGCGGTTCGCTAGCCTGGATGATGCGAACGAGGCGATCGCCGCCGAGGTCGAGGCGATCAACGACCGGACCCCGTTCCGCGGCCAGAAGACCAGCCGCCGGGAGCTGTTCACCGAGCACGAGCAGTCGGAACTGTTCGACCTTCCCGAGGCCCGCTGGCAGCCAGTCATCTGGAAGAAGTCCAAGGTCAACAGGGATTACCACGTGGAGATCGCCACGGTGAAGTACTCGGTGCCCTACACCTTCGCTGGCCAGCACGTCGATGTGAAGATCACCGGCCCCACGCTCACTGTCATGGCTGGCGGGGAGGTCATCGCCTCCCACGCCGTCTCCGGTAGGCGGCACGCCTTCGTGACCGACCCTGACCATGTTCCCGCGCAGCATCTGCAGTCATCGGACCTGTGGTCGCGGGCGTATTTCGTGCGCCAGGCCCACAAGATCGGACCGCACACCGTGGCCGCGATCAGTGAGGTCCTGGATCGCCAGCGGATCGAGGCTCAGGGCTACCGCTCGTGCCAGAACATCCTCGCCCTGGCCCGCGGGGACAACAAGATGCTGCTCGAGCGGGCCTGCGGGCAGCTGGTCTCCGAGACCTCACGCCGGGCGATCAGCTACACCGCCGTCAAGCAGCAGCTGGCGGCCCTGAGGGCCCAGGCCGCCGCTCGACCCACCACCACGACCGCAGCGACGACGCCGGCGACCGCAACGCCTGTAGCGGTACCGCCGGATCGGCGAGATACCACCGGGGCGCATCTGGCCGGGCCGGAGCAGTTCAGCCTCGCCGTCCTCACCGGAGGCCCGAGCAGCGGCACCGCGGGGCGGGAGGAGCTGCAGTGACTGATCGTCATCTCACCGACGCCGACATGCCACTGTTCACCCAGTTGCGGATGACCGCGTTCGGCCAGACCGTCATCGACTTGGCCAACGATCCCGCCTGCGACGAGTGGACCTTCTCGGAGAAGATCTTCCACGCCCTGGACAAAGAGATCACGGCCAGGCAGGAACGCCGGACCCAGAAACTACTCAAGGCCTCCAGATCGCCAAACCCTGATGCTTGCGTAGAAGAGATCCGCTACCTGCCTGACCGCAACGTCAACCGCGAGCTAATCGCACGACTTTCCAGCTGTCAATGGATCGACGCCACCCGCAATCTCGTCGTGCTCGGCCAGTCCAGCGTGGGCAAGACCTACCTCGCCCAGGCGCTGCTCAATGCCGCGTGCCGAAAGTACTACACCGCGAGGTTCTTCCGGCTCGACGACCTGGCCAACCGGCTCGCCGTGCTGGAGCCGACCTCGCAGCGCAGGCTGGACTTCCTCACTGATCTGCACAACTGCGACCTGCTGGTTCTCGATGACTTCCTGACCACGCCGGTGGCTCCGCACACCGCGGCGGAGCTGCTCAACATCCTTGCCGCTCGGGAAGGGCGGGGCTCGACGCTGGTGACCTCGCAGTTCGATCCGCCAGATTGGTACAAGTCGCTCCAAGACGCGGTCATCGCCGAATCGATCCTCAACCGGATCGTCGCCGGCGCCGAGATCATCGCCCTCGACGGCCCGAACATGAGACGGCACCTCGCCACGGCAACGCCATAGCGGCCCAGCGGTCGGACGGGCAGATGCCGCTATCCGATGCCCGTCCGACCGCTACCCGATCATCAGAACCGCGCTTTCCGAAAGGCGTCCCAAACAATCAGCCAGGTCATCGTGGTCGGTGATTCCAAGCCATTCGTCGGCGCGCTGATCACCCTCGATCCGGAGGCGCTGCCGGGCTGGCTCGAGCGACACGGTCTGCCGGCGGAAACCACGGTCGCCGATCTGATCAAGAACCCCGACCTGATCGCCGAGATCGACGAGGCGGTTGCCGAGACCAACAAGAAGGTCTCGAAGGCCGAGGCGATCCGCAAGTACCGCCTCCTCGAGACCGATTTCAGCGTCGAGAGCGGCGAGCTGACCCCGACGCTCAAGCTCAAGAGGAACATCATCCACGACAAGCACGGCGCCGAGATCGCAGCGATCTACAACTGAGGTTCCACACCGTCGACCGGGCCCCTCGTCACCGCGAGGGGCCCGGTCGTTTCTCGGGGAATCTGGGAATCCGGTCGGCCACGTCGCCCACGAACGCGGCAATATCCGAAGTCACCCTGCGATGTACGGGTTCGTGCAACAGGTCGTGCCCGGCATCGGAATACTCGCACCACTGTGCCCCGGGCAGCGACGACGCCCACTCGCGTACCGGGTCGATGGGGGCCAGCCGGTCGTCGACGCCGTGGACCAGCAGGACCGGCAGGTCGCTCGCGCCGAGCGCTTCGGCCGTCTCCGGCAGGGCCGCGGTGCGCGGCGTACCGCACAGCACGACGCCCGCGAGGCGGCTACCACCGGAGGGATCGGCATCCAGCGCCGTCAGGACCGTCGCCGCCCCCAGCGAATGGCCCATCACCACCAGCGGCAGACCGGACTCGGCGGCGAGGCCGGTGAGCACGCCGAAGTCCTCGGCGTGGAACTCGACGTTGCCCGGTGAGCCGGGTTCTCCTTCGGAGAGCCCGTGTCCGGCGAGGTCGAGTCCCCACCACGCGATGCCGTGGGCGGCGAGGCCGGAGGCGAAACGGTGGTAGTGCCCGGTGTGCTGCCCGAAACCGTGCGCGAACACCACACCGGCTCTCGCGTCGTCGACGGTCCGGCACCGCCAGTGGACCCGGCCGACCGACCCGGGGAAGAACGTCAACGGCATGGCCTCATTGTGGCCGGAGCCGGAAGGTCACCAGCAGCCGCCCTCACCGCGATAGGTGGGAACCTCGGTGCGTCCGTTCTCGTCGACGAGGTACACCCGGTCGAACCTCTCGCACAGTTCGCCGGCCTTCGCGTGGCGGAACCACACCCGTCCCCCGACGGGGATCGACGCGGCAGCGCGACCGCGCACCGGGGTCTGCACCTCGCCGGCACCTTCCGTCCCCAGCAACTTCAATCCCGCAGGACGGACCGGGCGCGGCACCCGCGAGGCGCCGGTCGGGCCGGACGCGATGTACCCGCCGCCGAACAACGTCGTGACCGACGGTGACGGTTTGCGTACGGCAGGCAGCGCGAAGAACATCGACGGGTTCGGGGTGAACGCCCGGTAGCCGTCGAACAGGGTGGGCACATACAGCCCCGATCCCGCGGTGGCCTCGGTGACGACACGATCGGCGGTGGTCACCTCGAGCGAGCCGGTTCCGCCACCGTTGACCAGTTCGAGGTCACCCACGACCGCACGCACGGCCTCCACCACGGCGCGGCGGCGCGAGGAGAGATCCCGCGCCGACAGTCCCTTGACGAGCCGTACCGGCAGCGACGAGTCGGGCAGGCCCGCGATCTGGGCCTCGTAGAACATCACTCCGACGACGTCGAATCCGGCGGCGTCGGCGCGACGGGCCAGGCCGGAGGCTGCCTCCGGGTCGCGCAGCGGAGAACGGCGCACACCGAGATGGAGCGGACCCACCCGCAACGACGCATCGATGTCCAGGCAGACCTTCGTCCGGAAAGTGTTCTTCCCCAAAGCCGTACGGATGATGTCGAGGTGCTCGGCCGAATCGACCATGAGCGTGATCGCCTGCACCGCGTCCGGCGACACCGCGAGTTTCCCGAGCGCCGCCCGGTCGACCGTGGGGTAGCCCATCAGGATGTCGCGCGCTCCGTGCTCGACGAGCCACAGCGCCTCCCGTAGCGAGTACGCCATGATGCCGCGAAAACCGCCGCGGGTGGTCAGTTCCGGGCCGAGGACCTCGGCGAGGACGGCACGACAGCGCACCGATTTGCTCGCGACCCGCACGGGCACACCGTTCGCGCGGCGGATCAGGTCGTCGGCGTTGCGCCGCAGGGTGGGCAGATCGACGGCGGCGAACGGCGGGTCGAGGTCGGCCGTCGCCGCGTGCACCCGGTCGAGGGCGGCGTCGTGAACGGAAGCAGCACGGAGCACGGGCGATCCCTTCGAAAAGGTCGGGTCGGGTCAGGAACGTTCTACGGCACGGGTCGCGATGATGTCGGCGACGACTCCCAGTTCGGCCGTGGCCGCCTCGCCGTCGCGATCGACGAGCCACCGGAGCACGACGCCGTCGAGCACGGACAACGACAGTCGTGCGAGCGTCGAAGTGGGCAGCGACCATTCGACGCCGCACCGCTCGGCGCAGGTGTCGAGGAACAACTGGGCCTGCTTGTCCATCAGGCGGTACTGCTCCACGGCGATCTCGCCGCCGGCGGGACTGCCATCGGTGCGCTGCCGGAGCGAGTAGGCGGTGATCTCGTAGGTGAGGGTCTGCAGCCCCGGCGTGGACTCGATCGTCGACCACATGGAGCGAAGGCCGGTGTGGAGCATCGAGCGGAGACAGTCGACGCCGCCGGTCTGCTGCGCGTCCTCGGGCACATCGAAGGCCGCGTGCATGGCTCCGGCGAGTTCGCCGACGACGGCGTTCGCCATGGCGACGACGAGGGCTTCCTTGCTGTCGAAACAGTAGTGGACAACGCCCAGTGACACTCCGGCCTTCTCGGCGACGGCGCGGACCGTGACGGCTCCGACTCCCCCGCCCTCCGCCAGTTCCAGTGCTGCTGCCACGAGTTGGGCGCGGCGCTCGTCAGCAGGCAACCGATTCGGCATGACCCTGATGGTAGAGGTCGGGAAAGGTTCACGAGCAGGTGTTGACTTGGACGCTTGTCCAGGTCGAGGATGAGGCATGGCCACCTGGCACAACTGGGCTCGCACCGAGAGTGCGGCACCTCGCCGTTTCGAGACCCCCGGCAGCACCGACGACCTCGCGCGCGTCGTCGTCCGCGCCTCCGAGCAGGGCGAACATGTCAAGGCCGTGGGCGCCGGGCACTCGTTCACCGGCGCGGCCGTCACCGACGGCACGCTCATCTCGCTCGACCGGATGTCCGGTCTCGTCGCGGTGGAACCGTCGGCCACCGGCGCGCGCGTCACCGTGCGGGCGGGGACGCGACTGCGCGGCCTGGGCGACCTGCTGTGGGCACAGGGCCTCGCCGTACCGAATCTCGGCGACATCGACGTGCAGTCCGTCGCCGGCGCGATCTCGACCGGCACCCACGGCACCGGCGCGACCTTCCGCGGACTGGCAGCAGCCGTGTGCGGCGCGACGATCGTGCTCGCCGACGGCCGGATCGTCGACTGCTCCCCCGAGCACGAGCCCGACCTGTTCGAGGCCGCCCGGCTCGGCCTCGGCGCCCTCGGCGTGCTCGCGACCGTGACGCTCGATTGTGTCCCCGCATTCCGCCTGCGCGCAGAGGAAGCCCCCTCGTCGCTCCGCACCACACTCGATGTCCTCGACGAACTGCGAAGCGGTGTCGACCATTTCGAGTTCTACTGGTTCCCACACACCGACGGCGTGCTCATCAAACGCAACACCCGCCTCCCCGGTGAGGCACCGGTGCAGCCGGTCGGGCGGGTGCGCACCCTCCTCGACGACGAACTGCTCTCCAACGGCGCCTTCGCACTCCTCCAGCAGGTCGGGACGCGGGTTCCCGCCACCATCCCGGCGCTGAACCGGGTCGCGTCCCGGGCGTTGTCCCCGCGCACCTTCGTCGACCGCAGTTACCGGGTGTTCGCCTCCACCCGCCGGGTGCGGTTCCGGGAGATGGAGTACGCGCTCCCCGCCGAGCACCTTCCAGCGGTTCTGCGCGAGATCGATGCGTGGCTGCAGCGCACGGACGTTCGTGTCGGTTTTCCGGTGGAGGTGCGGTTCGCGCAGGGCGACGATGTCTGGTTGTCCACGGCGCAGGGCCGCGATACCGCCTATGTGGCCGTGCACCAGTACCATCGGCGCGACCACACGCCCTACTTCGACGGTGTCGAGCCGATCCTGCGCGCCGCGCAGGGACGCCCGCACTGGGGCAAGCTCCATTCCCTGACCGCGGACGCTCTACGCGAGCTCTACCCTCGGTTCGACGACTTTCTCGCCGTGCGCGACCGCGTGGATCCGCACCGCACCTTCACGAACCCGTATCTGCGCCGCGTCCTGGGCGAATGACGCCCGAGCCGACTCACCCGGACGGACTCAGAGGAAGGCGGCGTCCCACGAATTGCGCCGGAGCACATCCCGTTCGGCATCGGTCAGACCGAGCTGATCCTTCAGCCCTGCGAGGTTGTCGTCGACGTAACCACCGAAATAGGCGGGATCGTCCGAGTGCACGCTCACCGACAGGCCCGCCTCGAGCATGCGGCGCAGCGGATGGTCGGCGAGCGTATCCACCACGCGGAGGCGGACATTCGAGAACGGGCAGACGGTGAGGGGAATGCTCTCGTCGACCAGGCGCGCGACGAGTTCGGGATCCTCGAGCGAGCGGATGCCGTGGTCGATGCGCTCGGCGCCGAGCAGATCGAGCGCCTGCCGAACATATTCCGGAGGTCCCTCCTCCCCCGCGTGCGCGGTGATGTGCAGCCCTTCGGCCCGCGCCCGCGCGAAGACGTCCTCGAACAGTGACGGCGGGTGACCGACCTCCGCCGAGTCCAGGCCGAGAGCGATGATCGGCGCACCGAGGCGCAGCAGTTCGCCGAACACCTCATGCGCTTCGGGCACGGGGCGATCGCGTACGATCGACGCGATCATCGCCGCATCGACCCCGAACTCCCGGTGTGCCCCGGCGACCGCGTCGGAGAGCCCGGCTACGACCTCTGGCAGCGGGACACCGCGCGAGGTGTGGGCCTGCGGATCGAAGAAGAACTCCGCGTGGGTGACACCCGCCCGCGCCGCACGAGCGAAATAGGCGCGGGCGAGGTCGGCGAAGTCCTGCGCGGTGCGCAGGACCTCCATGTTCGCGTAGTACAGGTCGAGGAACGACTGCAGGTCGGTGAACTCGTAGCGGCTGCGCAGATCGTCGAGATCGCGATAGGGCAACTCGATGCGGTTCCGCTCGGCGAGGGCGAGGATCAGCTCGGGTTCGAGCGTGCCCTCGATGTGTACGTGCAGTTCTGCGAACCCGTCGGTCACCTGATCCTCGTCATCTCTCGTTCGGTCTTTCAGCGACCCTTCCACACCGGAGCTCAGCGACCCTTCCACACCGGAGCTCAGCGACCCTTCCACACAGGGGGTCGCTTCTCGGCGAATGCGGTGGCGCCTTCACGCGCGTCCTCCGAGGTGAACACGGGCGCCATGATCTCCATCTGCTTCGCGAATGCTTCGTCGCTCGACCAGTCGGCCGAGCGGACGATGATCTCCTTGGTCGCCGCCACGGCGAGCGGTCCGTTCGCTGTGATGCGCTCGGCCAGTTCGAATGCACCCTCGAGTGCCCCACCGGGTTCGGTGAGACGATTGACGAAACCGTATCCGTAGCCTTCCTCGGCGGTGAACGCGTCCCCGGTGAGGGCGAGTTCGAGGGCCTTCTGGTAAGGGATGCGCGACGGCAGGCGCAGCAGGCCACCGCCACCGGCGACGAGGCCGCGCTTGACCTCCGGGATGCCGAACTTCGCGTCCTTCGCGGCGACGACGAGGTCGGTGGCCAGGACGAGTTCGGTTCCGCCGGCGAGGGCGAATCCTTCGACGGCGGAGATGAGCGGCTTGCGCGGCGGCGCCTCCGTGAAGCCGAGACCCTTACCGGGCACGACCACGTTCTCGCCTGCGACGAACGCCTTGAGGTCCATGCCCGCGCAGAAGTTGCCGCCGGCGCCGGTGAGCACACCGACCGACAGGGAGTCGTCGCTGTCGAGCTGGTCGACCGCCTCGGCGAGCGCGTGGCTCACGGCGGCGTTGACGGCGTTGCGCGCCTCGGGCCGGTTGATGGTGATGACGAGAACGCGATCGCGTCGTTCGAGCAGGACTACGTCGGACATGGACACACCTCTCCACTACGAAAAATGCCGGTTCATCGGGTTACAGGCTGTATACCGGACGGGAACCCGTTGCAGGGTTCACGACACCCGGACGGCGATCTGATCGACGAAGCCCTCGTCGTCGATGCGCACCTGATCGCCCGTGCGGAACCAGCCGTCCTCCGTGAACGTCTCGTCCGTGGCGCACGGATCGCGCCAATAGCGGCGGGCCACGCTCGGTCCGCGACAGAGCAGTTCGCCGACACCGTGTTCGGCATCGGGCCCGAGCAGCGCGATCTCGATCCCTCCGAATGGCACTCCGACACTGCGGGGATGGCGGGAGCGGTGTTCCGAAGGCAGCAGCAGACCGATCCCTCCCGTCTCGGCGACTCCCCAGCCCCGCACACACCGCGAGGTGGGGAAAGCTGCGCGGAGGTGCCGCCACGGTGCGCGGATCACGCGGGATCCCGAGACCACGACGGTTCCCCCGGAGGCGAGGGTGGGCAGCAACTGGACGCTGCATCCGACCGCCGTGGACAGCGGCGCCGTCAGCACGGTCCGTACGCCGTCGCCGACGAGATCCATTGCGTGGGCGACGGCCTCGATCGTCGACAGCACGTTGGTGTTCGTCAGTTCGACGCCGCGCAGTCCACCACCGGCGACGCGCACGTAGTAGAGCACCGCGAGCTCGTCCGGTGACGCACCTCCGTCGAGGAAGGCGACACCGTCGGGCAGATCGGAGTCCAGGGTGAGAACCGCACCGCTGTGGACCCCGATCTCCGCCGTTTCCTCGGGGCTGCAGCTCGGGTCGGGGAGCACCGGAACACCTCCGGCAAGGACCACGCCCAGGAACCCGATCAGCCAACGGACCCCGTTCGGCTGACAGACGACCACCCGGTCGGTGGGGCCGACCCCCTGATCGAGGAGACCACCGGCGACGCGGGCGGCGGCGGCCCACAGTTCGCGGTAGGTGAGTGCGCGGCCGCATCGGTCGACCACCGCGACGCGGTTCGCGAAACGCAACGCACTCCGATCGAGCAGCTCGGCGATGCACGGCTCCAGGCAGTCGTACTGGAGGATGCCGCTGTCGCGGCGAGTGACCCGATCGTCCCGGAGCCAACGACTCCCTGCCGGAATTTCCACTACGGCCACCGACATGCCACCTCCCACCCGGCGTGCGTGCCTGCACTATATGGCGTGGATCACAGCCATGTGAGGAAACGGCGGGTCACGGACAACCGGGGAAGGTGCCGCAGGGTGGTCGCTGGAACGTCCGTCAGGCGCTCGCTGCCGCCGAACGCTCCTCGGCGGCACGCTGTTCCTTCTGGCTCGCGGGACGGTCGAAGGCGAGCGCGGCCACGAGCCCGATGAGCAGGATGCCGGCGGGAAGCCACAACGATTCGGCCATCGCCGCGGCGAACGGTTCGTGCAGGGGCTCCGGCAGGACGGAGCCGGACGTCTCCATTTCCGGCGCCCCTCCTCCCCCGCCGACACCGTTGGCGCTCAACCGCGCCGCCATGATCGCACCGAGAGCGGCACTCCCCATCACCGCGCCCACCTGACGCGTCGTGTTGTACACACCGGAACCCGCCCCGGCCCGGCTCGGTGCGAGACCGTTCGTCGCGGTGGCCGAGAGCGGCGACCAGATGCCCGCGTTCGCCACCCCGATCAGGGCGATCGGCAGCAGCAACTGCCAGATCTCCGCGTCGGGGGTCATCACCAGCGCGAGCCAACCCAGCCCGATCGTGAGCAGCGAGAAGCCGGTACCGGCGATCAGCCGCGGATGGACCCGGTCGACGAGCCTGCCCACGAGCGGCGCGAGCACACCACTGAAGACCGCCATCGGCACCATGAGCATCGCGGCGCCGGTCGGGCTCAGACCGCGCACCGACTGGGCGTAGAACATGATCGGCAGCATGACGCCGGTGATGGCGAAACCCATCGTCGCGATACCGATGTTCGCCAACCCGAAGTTGCGGTCCCGGAACAGCGACAGCGGTACGAGCGGTTCACCGCGGTTGCGCGACTGCTGGACGACGAACACGACGAGCAACACGATGCCCAGCCCGATCAGCACCCACACGCGGGCGGTCCACTCGAACGAGTTGCCCTCCTGGATCCCGAACACGAGGCAGAACAGGCCGGCGCCGCTGAGCAGCATGCCGAGCACGTCGAACCGGTGCGGGCTCGTGGGCAGCACCGGCACGTACCGCACTGCGAGCGCGAACCCGACGATCCCGACGGGCACGTTCACGAAGAAGATCCATTCCCAGCCCAGCCCGTCGACCAGGACACCGCCGGCCAGCGGCCCGACGAGCGTCGCGACCCCGGCCACGGCGCCCCACAGGCCCATCGCGGTCCCGCGCCGCTCACGCGGGAAGATCCGGGTCACCACGGCCATGGTCTGCGGCGACATGAGCGCCGCGCCGAATCCCTGGAACACGCGGGCGACGATGAGCATCTCGATCGTCGACGAGAAACCGCACCACAACGACGCGATCGTGAACAGCACCAGCCCGCAGAGGTAGACCCGGCGCTGACCGAAGCGGTCGCCGAGGCGGCCCGTCACGAGCAGCGGCACCGCGTAGGCGAGCAGATAGGCGCTCGTGACCCACACGACGGCGGCGATGTCGGCCCCGAAGGTCCGCATGATCGCCGGGTTGGCGACGGCGACGATCGTGCTGTCCACCAGGATCATGAAGAAGCCCAGGCACAGAGCGCCCAACGCCGCCCAGCGGGCACCGTCGGACATCTCCACCGCCACATCGGACCCGCGTTCGCGCGTGTCCACCCCGCTGTCGTCGCTCACCGGACCTCTCCCCTCGTCGGCGGTCTACGGTAGCGGGGTGGACCCGCACATCTCGAGCATCGCCGCCCTCGCGTGGTGTCGTGCACTGGGCCTACCCGACGGCGCACTCGTCGAACCCGGGTGCGTGACGCGTGTCGACGACTCGTTCCGCGACGTCCGACTGCTCGCCGTGGGGCGCGCCACCGCGATCGTCGGACCCGACGCCGCGGTCTCCCGCCTCGCGGCCGAACCCGACCCGGCCGAGATCGATGCCCCGAACGCCGAGCTCGTCGTCGCAGGCCACGCGGGTCGCACGGAGATCCTCGCCCTGTGCACCGACTGGATCGACGCGACACGCGTCGAGAACCCGCTCATCTCCGACGACCCCGAGGACCTCGCCGAACTGCTGCGGTGCTGCCCGCCCGACGACGTCACCGAGGCCGAACTGTCGCCGACCGGGCCGTCGCGCGTGTTCGTATTGCTCGACGACGATCACCGTCCCCTCGCCGGCGCGGCCTACAGCGAACTCGGGTCGTTGCTGGCCGATGTGCGGGTGCTGACGACACCGCCGGCGCGCCGGCTCGGGCTCGCCTCGACGGTCGCGACGCTGGCGACCCACGACGCGCTCGACGCCGGACTCGTCCCGCTGGCCCGCATGCGCCGCGACAACCGCGGTGCCCGGACGGTCGCGGCGGTGTCGGGATACGACATCTGGGGAACCCTCGTGACGGTTCGGGTTCCACCCGGGAAGTGACGAGTGTGCACGGAAGGATGCGTAGGTGACCGAGAACAAGTACGTCGAGCCGGGTGCGGAGTTCGCCCGCGACACCAACTACATCCGAACCCGCATCACCGCGGACGGGCGCGACGGCTATCCCGTCGAGTCGGGGCGGTACCGGCTCGTCGCCGCCCGGGCGTGCCCGTGGGCCAACCGCACCCTCATCGTGCGGCGGCTGCTCGGTCTCGAGGACGCTCTGTCGCTGGGACTGTGCGGCCCGACGCACGACGAGCGCAGCTGGACGTTCGATCTCGACCCGGGCGGGGTCGACCCCGTCCTCGGCATCCCGCGACTGCAGGACGCGTACTTCGCGCGATTCCCCGGATACGACCGCGGCATCACCGTCCCGGCCGTCGTCGACGCGCCCACCGGGCAGGTCGTGACGAACGACTATCCGCAGATCACCCTCGACTTCTCCACCGAGTGGACGCAGTTCCACCGCGAGGGCGCCCCGGATCTGTATCCCGAGGAGCTACGAGGCGAGATCGACGAGGTGGCCGAGCTCGTCTACCAGGACGTCAACAACGGCGTGTACCGGTGCGGTTTCGCCGGTTCGCAGGAGTCCTACGACAAGGCCTTCGACCGTCTCTTCGCCCGCCTCGACTGGCTCGAGGAACGCCTCGGGGCGCAGCGCTATCTCGTGGGCGAGACCATCACCGAGGCCGACGTGCGCCTGTTCACCACGCTCGTCCGGTTCGATCCCGTCTACCACGGGCACTTCAAGTGCAACCGGAACCGGCTGGCGGACTTCCCGGCGCTGTGGGCCTACGCGCGCGATCTGTTCCAGACACCGGGCTTCGGCGACACCATCGACTTCGTTCAGATCAAGCAGCACTACTACCTCGTGCACACCGACGTCAATCCCACGGGCATCGTGCCGAAGGGACCGGACCTGTCGAACTGGCTCGATCCGCACGGCCGTGAGGCGCTCGGCGGGCGGCCGTTCGGGGACGGCACACCGCCGCCCCCGCCGCGTCCGAGCGAGGTGGTCCCCGAAGGGCACGGCACGGTCGCCCGCTGATCCCCTGCGACGCTGACCCCCCTGCGACGGTTCCTACGGCCGGCGGGGCCGGTAGGTGCCGATCGTCCAGTACACACCGTGCGGGTCCCGGCAGGTGAACCCGTGCGATCCGTAGTCCTCGTCGCGGAGTTCGACGGTCACGGTCGCGCGGACCGCCGGGTCCTCCGCCTGCGCCGAGGCGAGCACCCTCTCGTACAGGGCATCGACGGTGACGTCGTCGGGAAGCACGAGATAGGCGGCGCCCCTGTCGGCGTGCTGGTCGAGCGGCGACCCGCGACCGGTCGAGCCGAGCATGACCCCTCCGCCGTGCGGCCAGAGCAGGGCTGCGTGGTCGACGCGATCCCCTTCCCCGTAGACCTCCGCTTCGGCGAACCCGAGGGTGTCCACGAGGAAACGGATCGCGCCCCGGGCGTCGGTGTAGGCGAAGCACGGCCACACCGTGTCGACGGTGGGTGTGAGGGTGGTCGACTGCTGCGTGGAATTCGTTGTGTACGTCATGTCTCCGAGTGTCGGCCCGGAACCCCCCGGTCGTCTTGGACGAATGGGAACACCTCGTCCTCGAGCCACCGCGACGGCGGGACGCCCGCCAGATCGCGCCAGTCGCGGGCGAGATGCGCCTGGTCGTAGAAGCCGCACTCGGCGGCGACATCGGCGAGGCGGCGGCCGGGGTCGGCCCGCAGCATCCGTCGCGACCGGTCGAAGCGCGCCACCCGGGCCACGTCCTTCGGGGACAGTCCGAACTCGGCGGCGCACCGGTTCGCGAGGTGTCGCCTGCTCCATCCGAGTTCGTCCGCAACAGCGCGGACCGGGCGAGCCGGGTGCGTCACGAGCAGGTGCCAGGCGTGGACGAGGTGCCCGTCCGGACTCGTCGACCGTGCGGCGACCAGGCGGCGGGTGAGAATCCGGTCGAGGACGGCGAACCGCTCGTCCCACGATTCGACCGCGGAGATCCGGTCGAACAACTCCCGGCCGTCGGCGCCGATGACGTCCTCGAGATCGACGGCCCACGGCCCGAGCGCGGCGGCGGGCACACCCAGCAGGGCGCGCGCACCCGCGGGGGTGAGCGCGAGTTGGATCCCGTGCTGCCGGCCGTGGTGGACGATGGGCACCGGTTGCGTCGACAACCCTCCGGCGAGCGCGTCGAAACGTTCCGGGCACCGTCCGTCGCCCCGCGAGAGTTCGACGGGTTCGGAGATCGTGAGGATTACGGTGACCTCCGGAGAGGGCATACCCAGATGGGTCCCCGACGGGAAACCGTCGAGCCGATACCCCTCGTACGACCGTACGTAGGGTGTCAGCAGGGGTGTCGGACGCCGCCTGGCGCCGTCAGACTCACCGACTGCGGACCCGGTCATGGCACCAGCGTAGTGAGAGCAGTCCGGAAGACAAGAGCACCGGAGAACAGGGGCACGATGAGCAACAAGGCAGGCGTCGCAGAGGCCTTTATCGTCAAGATGCTGGACAACGGCGCGAGGCTGCAGGGCCCTGCGGTGGCCAAGTACGTCGATCTCATGCGGCGCTCGCACCCCGACGAGTCCCCGGCGCAGATCATCGAGCGGCTCGAGAAGCAGTTCCTGCTGACCGTCACCGGCAGCGGGTCCGCGGCGGGCGCGACCGCAGCCTTCCCCGGCATCGGGACACTCGCGGCCATCGGCGCGGTCGGCGCCGAGACGGCCTTCTTCTTCGAGGCGTCCGCGCTGCTCACCCTGGCCATCGCATCGGTGCACGGGATCGAACCCCACAACCACGAGCAGCGCCGCGCGCTGGTGCTCGCCGTCTCCCTCGGTGACGCCGGCCGGGAGATCGTCGCGACCGCGACCGGCGCGTCGCTGCGCAACTGGCCCAAGGCGCTGACCACCGGCGCGGGCGGCACCCAGCTGAAGACGCTGAACAATTCCCTGGTCAAGAAATTCATCCGCCGGTACTTCGCCAAGCGCAGTCCGCTGCTGATCGGCAAGCTCGTCCCCGCTGGTATCGGCGCCGCGATCGGTGGCGTCGGCAACCGTGCGCTGGGCAAGCGCACGATCCAGAACGCCCGCGACGCCTTCGGTCCACCGCCGGCCGCGTGGCCCGTCGCACGTCCCGTCCTCCCGGCGAGCGGAGAGGCACCGGCGCTCGACACCGGTGTTCCGGTCCCGAAGGACTGACCGTGACGGCCGACGGGAAGGTGTTCGTACGGGAGTCCGGTGCGGGACCACGCACCGTCGTTCTGCTGCACGGCTTCTCCGATCACGGCGGTACGTGGTGCAAGGTCGCGCCGGCGATCGCCGAACGGCACCGGGTGCTCGCGGTCGACCTGCCCGGTTTCGGACGTAGCGCGCAGCACTGGGAGACCCCCGTGCTCGACCACTATGTCGACGTCCTGGACGAGCTCGTCGACGACGTTCCCGAACCGGTGTCGCTGGTCGGGAACTCGCTCGGTGCGGTCACCGCACTGGTGTTCGCGTCGGTCCACCCGTCCCGGGTCGACCGCGTGGTGCTCGCCGACATGCCGGGTCTCGCCGGGATCCCCCGGTGGTGGACGCAGGGTGCACGCATGCCGGTCGAACTGTCGCGCCTGCTGCCCGCTCCGGTGATACAGCAGGCCATGGGTGCCCTGTACGCGCGGGCCGCCGTGCACCGGCGCGGCACCTTCGACCGGGCGGCGCGCACGGCGTTCGCGGCGAACTACGCGACCCGCGAGCAGGTCGACACGCTGCTGACCGTGGGCCGGCACGCGATCGGTGAGCTCGGCCGACTGCCGATCCCGGAGATGGTGCACGCCCTCGACATGCCGGCCCTGCTGGTGTGGGGTGCACAAGACCGGTTGACGCCCGCTCACGCCGCACGACGGGTGCAGGCCGGCGGCCGGAGACGGGTGGTGATCATCCCCGATGCCGGGCACTGTCCTCAGCTCGACGCGCCCCGCGAGTTCCTCGACGCCGTCCTGCCCTTCCTCGACTGACCCGTAAGCTCACGGCGACCGCGGCACCAGCCGCACCCATATCTCGACGACGCGGGGGTCCGAATCCGTGACAGCACCGTCAACGCAACCGCCGTACGGCACACCCGATCCCCGGGTGCCCTCGGGGGCACCGGGGGCACCGGGGGCACCGGGCGCGGGGATCGCCGTCCACGGCCTGAACAGGACGTTCGGTGACCACACGGCCGTATCGAATCTGTGGTTCACGGTGCCGCCGGGCTCGATCACCGGCTTCCTCGGACCCAACGGATCGGGCAAGACCACCACCCTCGGCATGATGCTCGGCCTCGTCCGGCCGAGCGCCGGGAACGCCTTCGTCGACGGCGTGCCGTTCACCTCCCTGCAGCAGCCTGCACAGGTCGTCGGAGCGGTGCTCGACGCGCGCAGCGCCCACCCCAAACACCGGGCGCTGACACACCTGCAGATCTACTGTGCCGCGATCGGCGTGCCCGACGAACGGGCGAGGCAGATGCTCGACCTCGTCGGCCTGGGGTCGGTCGCGCGGCGTCGCATCGGGGAGTTCTCCCTCGGCATGCGGCAGCGACTCGCCCTGGCGACGGCCCTGCTCGGACAACCGCGTTATCTCGTGCTCGACGAACCGGCGAACGGACTCGACCCCGAGGGCATGGCCTGGCTGCGCGACTTCCTCCGCGCATTCGCCGCCAACGGCGGGACCGTGCTGATCTCGAGCCACATCCTGCGGGAGATCGAGCAGATCGCCGACCGCCTCGTGATCATCGCGAACGGTCACCTGGTCGCGGAGACCTCGATGACCGATCTGCGCGACGCCTACCGCTCGCGGGTGTTCGCCGCGGCCTCCGACCCGGCCCGCCTCGCGACCGCACTCGCCGCGGCCGGGCACACCGACGCGCAGGTGCAGCAGGACGGACGGCTCGCGGTCGTCGGCGTGACTTCCGACCGCATCGCCGAGATCGCCGCGACCGCGGAGGTGACGCTGTTCGGGACGAGTGTCGAGCACGTCGATCTCGAGCAGGTCTACCTGGCGATGACGGCCGGTCGCTACGCGGCCGCGCCGGTCGTGCAGTATCCGGGGCACGGAGCCCACCATCCGCCGGGCGGGCGGTATCCGCAGGGCCCGCAGTACCCGAGTGCCCAGCAGCACCCGCAGGCCCAGCCGTATCCGAACGGCCAGCAGTATCAGCAGTACCCGACCGCACAGCAGTACCCGAACTCACAGCAGTACCCGCAGTCGCAGTGGGGACAGCCGAACCGACCGCCGACCGGGCAAGGAGGTCCCACCGCATGACCGCGCTTCTCACCGCCGAGTTCCGCAAGGTCCTGAGCCTGCGCTACTGGTGGATCCTCGGCATCGCACCGCTGCTGGTGGGGCTGTTCTGCGGGGCGCTGACGCTGCCGGTCGCGCGGCAACTCGAACTCGGCTTCGGTGACGGTTTCGCCGAGGCCGTCGCCGCTGCGGTCGGCATCTCCCTCTCGTTGTCGCTGGTGTTCCTGTTCGCCGCGATCTTCGGCGCGGTGGCGACGGGCAACGAGTTCGCGCACCGAACGATCGTGACGACCTTCCTCACCGCGCGGGGACGCGACCGGGTCGTCGGCGTGAAGTTCGCGACCGTCGCCGTGATCGGGCTGCTGTACTGCATCGTCACGGAAGTCGCGGCGGCCGCGACGCTCGTGTTGTTCGGTGGGGGCTTCGACGGTGCCGACCTCGGATCGGTCGCCAAGGTGATGGGCATCGGTCTGTTCTGCGCGCTGATGTGGTCGCTCATCGGAGCGGGGCTGGGTCTGCTCACACGGTCGACGACGGGCAGTGTGCTTGCGATCTGCGCGTGGGTGCCGTTCGGGGAGCTGATGGTCTCGGTCGTCCTGCACGGTCTCGGTCTCGGCGCGATCGCGTCGTACCTGCCGGCGCAGGTGACCTGGTACGTGCTGTTCTCCGCGGTGTCGATGCCCGAGGACGTGACACTCGAGATGACGTGGCCGGCGGCCCCGCTGCTCCTGCTCCTCTGGACCGTGGTGCTGGGCGGCCTCGGCTGGTGGCGCGCCCGCACCGCCGACGTCGTCTGACACGTTCGATCACCTGCGTCACCGGCCCTCCCCGGGCGGCTTCGACGTGCCCTGTCGTCGCTCGGCGCTAATGTCGGTTCGATGGCACACGACCCGATTCCGCGCTCGCCGGGATGGATTTCCCGGCTCGTCGCCGAATGCCTGAAACACCGCAGAACAGCCGTCGGGGCGCTGGCCGTCACCGTCGTCGCCGCCCTGATCGACATCACCTTCCCACTGCTGACGAAGGTCGCGGTCGACAGCGCGACCGGGCAGGGCGACGTGCCCGCCGACGACCTGCGCCTGATCGGGCTGGCCGCGGCTGCGATCGCGGCAGGTGCGGTGATCCGGTTCGGCTGCCAGTACGGGCGCCGCATGCTCGCCGGACGCCTGTCGCTCGACGTGCAGCACGACCTGCGGTTGCGCCTGCTCGGCTCACTCCAACGTCTCGACGGCCACGGTCAGGACCGCATCCGCACGGGTCAGGTGGTCTCGCGGTCCATCACCGACCTGCAGCTCGTGCAAGGGCTGCTCGCGATGGTGCCGATGTCGGCGGGTGCGCTGCTGCAATTCGTGCTCGCGCTGGTGATCATGACGACCCTCTCGCCGCTGCTCACGCTGGTCGCGGTGGTCATCGTCCCGATCATCGCGGGTCTCGTGCGGGTCGTGCGCCCGAGGCTGTTCGCCGCGACCTGGTCGGCGCAGCAGCGCGCGGCCGATCTCGCCCAGCACGTCGAGGAGACGGTCACGGGCGTGCGGGTCGTGAAGGGATTCGGGCAGGAATCGCACGCGGTCGACCAACTCGAGGAGCACGGTCGCAGGCTGTACGCGGAGCGTCTGCGTGCCGCCCGGATCAACGCGTGGTTCTCGGCGCCGATGGGTGCGATCCCGCAGTTCGGGCTCGTCGCCACCATCGCTCTCGGCGGCTGGCTCGCCCTCGAGGGCGGAATCACCGTGGGCACCTTCGTGGCGTTCACCGCCTATGTGGCGACGATGACGGGGACGACCCGCACCCTCTCGCAGGTCGTGATCATGGCGCAGCTGTCCCGCGCCGCCGTCGAGCGGGTGTACGAGGTGATCGACACCGAACCCGACGTCGCCGATCCCCCGCATCCCGTCGAACTGCCCGACGGTCCGCTCGGGGTGCACCTGGAGGACGTGACGTTCGGCTTCGACGACGACCGGGACGTACTGCGCGGCCTCGACCTGGAGATCGCGCCCGGCGAGACCGTCGCGATCGTCGGCCCGGCCGGGTCGGGCAAGACCGTGCTGTCGCTGCTGCTCCCCCGCTTCTACGCGCCACACCGCGGGTCGGTGTGCCTGACCGCGGACGGCCGCGACATCGACGTCGCCACGCTCCGCGCCGACGATCTGCGCGGGGCGGTCGGCCTCGTCTTCGACGAGCCGTTCCTGTTCTCCGACACGGTCGCGTCCAACATCGCGCTCGGCCGGCCCGACGCGTCGGACGACGAGATCCGCACCGCGGCCGCGGCGGCACGCGCCGACGACTTCGTCGAGGCCCTCCCCGAGGGTTACGACACGGTCGTCGGTGAACGCGGCCTGACACTGTCCGGTGGGCAGCGGCAGCGGGTCGCGCTGGCGCGGGCACTGCTCGTCGATCCGCGGGTGCTGATCCTCGACGACGCGACCTCTGCGGTCGACGCCGAGACCGAGGCTGCGATCTACGGCGCGTTGCGGGCGGGTCGGCGCCGCACGACCCTCGTGCTCGCCCATCGGCGGTCGACGCTCGCACTCGCCGACCGGGTCGCCGTGCTCGACGAGGGACGCATCGTCGACATCGGGACGGTCGACGAACTCGAGGAGCGCAGTCCCGTCTTCCGGCGTCTGCTCTCGACCGACGACGACGCCGCACCGGCACCGGAACGCCCGGTTCCCGCCGGTGAGTTGTGGCCCGAGGAACCGGACGACGATGAGCCGTCCGGTACCGTCCGGAATCCTCCGGCGGTCGGTGGAGGTCGCGGCGGACCGGCGGGCAGTGGTGGCCGCGGCGGGCCGGTGTCCGGGGCGCTCGGCGCGGTGGCCCCGACCCCGGAACTGCGCGCGGCCGTCGACGCGCTTCCCCCGGCCACCGAGACCCCCGGACGCGATCCGGCCCTGCGGTCCGAGGCCCTGCGCCTGCCCGACCCGCAGTTCCGATTGTGGACGACGCTGCGCCCGGTGCGCGCACTGCTGGCGATCGTCGTGCTGTGCCTGGCGGTGGAGTCGCTGACGAGCATCGCGTTCCCGTCGCTGGTGCGGTACGCCGTCGACCGCGGGGTGACCCCGGGCGATCCGTCCCGGCTGTGGCAGGCGACCGCCGCGGGTGTGGTGCTCGCGCTGCTCGGCTGGTTCGTGGTCGCGATCCTCACGGTGCTCACCGCGCGGGCGGGCGAACGGGTGTTGTTCGGGCTGCGCGTGCGCTCGTACGCGCACCTGCAACGGCTCGGGCTCGACTACTACGAACGCGAACTGTCGGGCCGGATCATGACGCGGATGACGACCGATGTGGACGCGCTGTCGCAGTTCATCCAGACCGGCCTGTCCACCGCGGTCGTGGCGGTGCTGACGCTCACCGGTATCTCGATCGCGCTGATCGCCACCGATCTGTCGCTGGCCCTGGTAGTGCTGGCGGTGCTGCCCGTGCTGGTCGGCGCGACCCTGTGGTTCCGGAAGGTCTCCGGGACGGCGTACGCGCAGTCCCGCGAACGCATCTCCCTGGTGAACGCGGATTTCCAGGAGAACGTCACGGGTCTGCGCGCCGCCCAGGCCTACCGCAGGGAGGAGACCGCGGCGCGGCGGTTCGCCGAGCGCGCGGAGGCCTATCGGCGCAGTCGCCTGCGGTCGCAGCGGGCCATCTCGCTGTACTTCCCGTTCATCACTTTCCTGTCCGATCTGGCGCTCGCGGCGGTCGTCTTCGTCGGCGCCCGCGAGGTGGCGTCGGGCGCGGTCGGCCCCGGTGTGCTGATCGCGTTCGTGCTGTATCTGAACCTGTTGTTCGCACCCATCCAGCAGTTGTCGCAGGTCTTCGACGGTTACCAGCAGGCGCGGGTCGGTCTGCGCCGGATCGGCGACCTGCTGCGGACCGAGAGCTCGCTCGAGTCTGTCGAGGAGGGCACGGTCGCCATCACCGGGCACCTCCGCGGCGACGTCGACCTGCGGCAGGTGGGCTTCCGGTACAGCGAGGCCGACCGTGACGCGTTGAGCGATGTGGACCTGTCGATCCCGGCCGGTTCGACGGTCGCCCTGGTGGGCCGCACCGGTGCCGGGAAGTCGACGGTCGTCAAACTGCTCGCCCGGTTCTACGACCCGACCTCCGGTTCGGTGCGGGTGGACGACACCGATCTGCGCAGTTACCGTCTGCGCGACTATCGGGGCCGGCTCGGGGTGGTGCCGCAGGAGGCGCACCTGTTCACGGGCACGGTGGCGACCAACATCGCCTACGGCCGGCCCGAGGCGACGCGCGAGGAGATCGAATCGTCCGCGCGCGCCGTGGGGGCGCTGGACATGATCGCGGGACTCGCCGGCGGCATGAACCATCCGGTGGGTGAGCGCGGTCAGGGTCTGTCGGCAGGGCAGCGTCAGCTCATCGCACTCGCGCGCGCCGAACTGGTGGACCCCGATCTTCTGTTGCTCGACGAGGCCACCGCGACCCTCGATCCCGCCACCGAGAAGGCGGTGCTCGAGGCGGGTGCGCGGGTGGCCCGCTCGCGGACGGCCGTGGTGGTGGCGCACCGTCTCGCGACCGCCGCACGCGCCGATCTCGTGGTGGTCGTCGACGACGGCCGTATCGTCGAGTGCGGGCCCCACGACGAGCTCCGCCGAGCGGGAGGTCTGTACACCACTTTGTGGCAACTCGCTACCGGTGGTCTCGTTCCGGAGGAGCCCGAGGTCCTGCTCACTTCGACGACGGAAGGATCGAACATGAGATCGTCCTCACGTTTGTAACGGGGTGCGCGCTGCGCCGATGCACCTTAGAGGGAATAATCGGCTCTCGAGAACCGTCATCGATGGAGACCCCATCGCACCAGATTGTGAGGTAGCCCACCGACATGCGCGGTCAGTTCGGATCGTCACATGCCACGGGCTAGCCTCATATTCACAGGCGCTCCGATCGGGTACCGAAGAAAGAAACGAGGCGAACAACTGCCGTGAGCAGCAGCTCTACATCACAGTTCGGACAGAACCAGTGGTTGGTTGACGAGATGTACCAGCGCTTCCAGGACGACCCTTCGTCCGTGGACGCGAGTTGGCACGAATTCCTCACCGACTATTCGCCGGAAGCCGCGGTGGCCGGAGGCACCAACGGCTCCGACACCGCCACGACCGAGAAGCCCGCGCCGAGCACAGCATCTGCGCCGAGTTCCTCCGCTTCGGCCCCCACCAAGCCTGCACCGAAAACCGAGACCGCGTCGGCGAAGCCCGCACCGCAGGCCGAGGCCGCGCCGGCCAAGCCTGCACCGAAGGCGGAGACCAAGCCTGCGACGCAGCCGAAGGCCCAGGCCGCGCCCGCGAAGCCGGCTCCCAAGCCCGCCGCGGCCCCGTCGGGCCAGGCCACCGAGGAGAAGAAGGTTCTGCGCGGCGCCGCTGCTGCCGTTGCGAAGAACATGAACTCCTCGCTGTCGATCCCGACGGCCACCAGTGTTCGCGCGGTGCCCGCGAAGTTGATGTTCGACAACCGCATCGTCATCAACAACCACCTCGCCCGCACCCGGGGCGGCAAGGTCTCGTTCACCCACATCCTCGGTTACGCGATCGTCCAGGCGGTCAAGGCGTTCCCGAACATGAACAACCACTTCGCCGAGGTCGACGGCAAGCCGAACCTCGTCGTGCCCGCGCACACGAACCTCGGTCTCGCGATCGACCTGCCCGGCAAGAACGGCCAGCGTTCGCTGGTCGTGGCGGCCATCAAGAACTGCGAGACGATGAACTTCGCGCAGTTCTACTCGGCCTACGAGGACATCGTGCGCCGCGCCCGCGACGGCAAGCTCACCGGCGACGACTTCTCCGGCGTCACGATCTCGCTGACCAACCCGGGCGGTATCGGCACCGTGCACTCGGTCCCGCGTCTGATGCAGGGCCAGGGCGCGATCATCGGCGCCGGCGCCATGGAGTACCCGGCCGAGTTCCAGGGTGCGTCCGACGCGCGGCTCGCCGAGATCGGCATCGGCAAGCTGCTGACGCTCACCTCCACCTACGACCACCGCGTGATCCAGGGCGCGGAGTCGGGTGAGTTCCTGAAGAAGATCCACGAGCTGCTCATCAGCGACGACTTCTACGACGGCATCTTCCACACCCTGCACATCCCCTACGAGCCGGTCCGCTGGCGCAAGGACGTGCCGGAAGGTCTCGTCGACAAGCACACCCGTGTGCTCGAGCTCATCGCCGCCTACCGCAGCCGCGGCCACCTCATGGCCGACACCGATCCGCTGCAGTTCGTGCGCGACAAGTTCCGGTCGCATCCCGATCTCGACGTCACGACCCACGACCTGACGCTGTGGGATCTCGATCGCGAGTTCAATGTCGGTGGCTTCCACGGCCGCCCGAAGATGAAGCTGCGCGACGTGCTGTCGGTGCTGCGCGACGCGTACTGCCGCCACGTCGGTGTCGAGTACACCCACATCCTCGAGCCCGAGCAGCAGCAGTGGCTGCAGGAGCGGGTCGAGGCGCACCACGTCAAGCCGACGGTCGCCCAGCAGAAGTACATCCTGAGCCGCCTCAACGCCGCCGAGGCGTTCGAGACGTTCCTGCAGACCAAGTACGTCGGTCAGAAGCGCTTCTCGCTCGAGGGCGCCGAGTCCGTCATCCCGATGATGGACGCGATCATCGACCAGGCCGCCGAGCACACGCTCGACGAGGTCGCCATCGCGATGCCGCACCGCGGTCGCCTGAACGTGCTCGCGAACATCGTCGGCAAGCCGTACTCGCAGATCTTCTCGGAGTTCGAGGGCAACCTGAACCCGGCCGCTGCGCACGGTTCCGGCGACGTGAAGTACCACCTCGGCGCCGAGGGCACCTACATCCAGATGTTCGGCGACAACGACATCAAGGTCTCGCTCACCGCGAACCCCTCGCACCTCGAGGCGGTCAACCCGGTGCTCGAGGGCCTCGTCCGCGCCAAGCAGGACATCCTCGACAAGGGCGAGGACGGCTTCACCGTCCTGCCCTTGCTCCTGCACGGCGACGCTGCGTTCGCCGGTCAGGGCGTCGTCGCGGAGACCCTCAACCTCGCGCTGCTGCGCGGCTACCGCACCGGCGGCACCGTGCACATCGTCGTCAACAACCAGGTCGGCTTCACCACCGCGCCGGAGCACTCGCGTTCGTCCGAGTACTGCACCGACGTGGCGAAGATGATCGGCGCGCCGATCTTCCACGTCAACGGCGACGACCCCGAGGCCTGCGTGTGGGTCGCGAAGCTCGCCGTGGACTTCCGCGAGAAGTTCCACAAGGACGTCGTCATCGACATGATCTGCTACCGCCGCCGCGGTCACAACGAGGGCGACGACCCGTCGATGACCCAGCCGGCGATGTACGACGTGATCGATACCAAGCGCAGCGTCCGCAAGAGCTACACCGAGGCTCTGATCGGCCGCGGCGACATCTCGCTCAAGGAAGCGGAAGACGCCCTGCGCGACTACCAGGGACAGCTCGAACGGGTCTTCAACGAGGTCCGCGAACTCGAGAAGTACCCGCCGGAGCCGTCGGAGTCGGTCGAGCTCGACCAGACCCCGCCGAAGCGTCTCGACACCTCCGTCGACCGGCCGGTGCTCGAGCGGATCGGCGACGCCTTCGCCGAGGCGCCCGAGGGCTTCACCGTCCACCCGCGCGTCAAGCCGGTGCTCGAGAAGCGTCGTGAGATGTCACGCAACGGCAAGATCGACTGGGCGTTCGCCGAGCTGCTCGCGTTCGGTTCGCTGGCCGAGGAAGGTGCCCTGGTGCGCCTGGCCGGTCAGGACTCGCGTCGCGGCACGTTCACGCAGCGCCACTCGGTCATCATCGACCGCAAGACGGGCGACGAGTACAACCCGCTCGCCTCGCTGGCCAACCAGGCCGGCAACGGCGGCCGCTTCATGGTCTACGACTCGGCGCTGACCGAGTTCGCGGGTCTGGGCTTCGAGTACGGCTACTCGGTGGGCAACCCCGACGCGCTCGTGCTGTGGGAGGCGCAGTTCGGCGACTTCGTCAACGGCGCGCAGCCCATCATCGACGAGTTCATCTCGTCCGGTGAGGCCAAGTGGGGTCAGCTCTCCGACGTCGTGCTGCTGCTGCCGCACGGCCACGAGGGCCAGGGTCCCGACCACACCTCGGGCCGCATCGAGCGCTGGCTGCAGCTGTGCGCCGAGGGTTCGATGACGGTCGCGGTTCCGTCGACCCCGGCGAGCTACTTCCACCTGCTGCGCCGCCATCACCTCGACGGCATCCGCCGCCCGCTGGTGGTGTTCACGCCCAAGTCGATGCTGCGCAACAAGGCCGCGGTCAGCAACATCGAGGACTTCACGCAGGGCAAGTTCCGCTCGCTGCTCGAAGAGGTTCCTTACGAGGAGGGCACGGCCGACCGGTCGAAGGCCACTCGTGTGCTGCTCACCTCCGGCAAGATCTACTGGGAACTGCTGGCGAAGAAGCAGAAGGAAGGTCGTGACGACGTCGCGATCGTGCGCATCGAGCAGCTGTACCCGGTGCCGCGTCGCCGCATCGCCGAGACGCTCGAGCAGTACCCGAACGCCACCGAGTTCTTCTGGGTCCAGGAGGAGCCGGCGAACCAGGGTGCCTGGCCGTTCCTCGGCCTCGCGCTGCCGGAACTGCTGCCCGACAAGCTCAGCGGTATCAAGCGCGTGTCGCGTCGCGCGATGTCGGCACCGTCGTCCGGCTCGAGCAAGGTCCACGCTGTCGAGCAGCAGGAGATCATCGAGAAGGCCTTCGGTCGCTAGAAGCTCCGTTTCGGATCCTTCGGGTCCTTGACGGTTCTCATGTGAGCCGGGTCGGTTCGTCCCCGCGAGGGGCGATCGACCCGGCTCACGCCTTTTTCCGGTGTGTTTCGGACCGGGCACGACGGGCACCCTCCGGAGGACCCCCGATCGTGTCCTGCGAGGAGCTACCGATGGCAAATCCGACCGTGGCCGACTACCTGTTGCACCGCCTGCGCGCGTGGGGGGTGGACCACGTCTTCGGATATCCCGGCGACGGCATCAACGGGATCCTCGCCGCCTGGACGCGCACCGGCAACGATCCGGTCTTCGTGCAGTCCCGGCACGAGGAGATGAGCGCCTTCGAAGCCGTGGGCTATGCGAAGTTCACGGGCCGGCCCGGGGTGTGCATGGCGACCTCCGGCCCGGGCGCGATCCATCTGCTCAACGGCCTGTACGACGCGAAACTCGACCACGTTCCGGTGGTGGCGATCGTGGGCCAGACCGACCGTTCAGCGATGGGCGGGTCGTACCAGCAGGAAGTGGACCTGCACACGCTGTACAAGGATGTGGCGTCGGCGTTCGTGGAAACGGTGACGGTGCCCGAGCAGTTGCCGAACGTCCTCGACCGGGCGATGCGCACCGCCATCGCGTACCGCACTCCCACGGCAGTCATCATCCACGGCGACGTGCAGGAACTCGAGTACTCCCCGCCCGGCCACGAGTTCAAGATGGTGCCGTCGAGCGTCGGCTTCGACCGTCCCCGGATCACACCGGACGACGACGCGATCCGGCGGGCCGCGGAGATCCTCAACGACGGGGACAAGGTGGCGATGCTCGTCGGCAGCGGCGCCCGCGGTGCGCGGGCGCAACTCGAGCAGGTCGCGGATCTGCTCGGCGCCGGGGTGGCGAAAGCCCTGCTGGGCAAGGACGTGCTGTCGGACGAGTTGCCATGGGTCACCGGATCGATCGGGTTGCTGGGCACGCGGCCCACCCACGAGATGATGACCGGCTGCGACACGCTGCTCATCGTCGGTTCGTCCCTCCCCTACAGCCAGTTCCTGCCCGAATACGGCCAGGCCCGCTGCGTGCAGATCGACATCGACCCGAACATGATCGGGATGCGCTATCCGAACGAGGTCAACCTCGTCGCGGATGCCGCCGCCGCGCTCGACGCGCTCGTCCCGCTGCTGCAGCGCAAGGAGGACCGGTCGTGGCGTGAGGGCATCGAGCAGAACGTGCAGCGCTGGTGGCAGACCATGGGACAGCAGGCGGAGGTCGAGACGGAGTTCGTCAATCCGCTGCGGATGTTCGCCGAGGCCTCACCGCGACTGCCGGACGATGCGATCGTCACCGCCGACTCGGGTTCGGCCGCCAATTGGTATGCGCGCCAATTGCAGTTCCGCGGTGACATGCGCGGTTCGCTGTCGGGCACCCTCGCGACGATGGGTCCGGCGGTGCCGTACGGGATCGGCGCGAAGTTCGCGCATCCGGGTCGTCCGGTGGTCGCGTTCGCCGGCGACGGGGCGATGCAGATGAACGGCATGGCCGAGCTGATCACCATCCAGCGGTACTGGCAGCAGTGGACCGATCCGCGGCTCGTCGTCGCGATCATCCACAACAACGATCTCAACCAGGTCACCTGGGAGATGCGTGCGATGGGTGGGGCACCGAAATTTGCGGATTCCCAGTCGCTTCCGGACGTCGACTACGCTGCCTTCGCGCGCAGTCTCGGGCTGGGCGGCGAAACCGTGAAGTCCTCGGACGAGATGGGCTCGGCCTGGGATCGCGCGCTGGCCGCGGACCGTCCGACGGTGCTCGACGTGTACACCGATCCGGACATGCCGCCGATCCCGCCGCACGCGACGTGGGAGCAGTTCACCGATGTCGCCAAGGCCGTGCTCGCCGGTGACGAGAACCGTTGGGGCTTCGTGAAACAGGGCGTCAAGACGAAGCTGCAGGAGTACCTTCCCGGAAACGATCGCTGAGAAACCCCCCGGCCGGAGCAGCGTCACCGGCCGATGAGTGGAGCGAATGTGCCGCCAGCGCAACGCCGGACAGCGCCGCGATGGCCAGTTCGACGAACTCGTCGCGGGTGAGTTCGGGATCGCGTAGCCACGCGATGGTCGTGTCCTCGACGAAGGCCACCCAGCCGCGCACGGCGAGCCGCACGGCGGGCGTCGGCTCGATCCCGATGGCGGGCAGGTGCGCGACAGTCCGGTCGACGAGCGCTGTGCGGGTGTCCTCGAAGGCCGCCCGCATGTCGGGGTCGCCGCTGGTGGCGCCGCGCAGGATCGAGACGTACATGTCGCGGCGCCGGGTGACGTAGTCGACGTACGCGACGAGCGTGCCGCGCAGCATCTCGATCGGTTCGAGACCTTCGTCCGGTGCGGTGTACTCGACGAGATCCTGGCCGACGCATCGCACGAGTTCGACGTGGTAGTCGTGCTTCGAGGCGAAGTAGTGGAACAGCAGCCCCTTCGAGACCCCGGCCCGGTCGGCGACCTCGTCGACGGAGATCTGTTCGAGGGGCCGGTCGGCGAGCAGTTCGAGACCCTGTTCGATCAGCTGGGCCCGGCGTTGGGCGGGACCGAGGCGGGTCCGGCGGGGTCCGGGACTGTCGTCTGTCACGTCCACCATGCAAACACCGTTATTGAATTATGGTCAACAAGTGTTGACCAGGTCACTGGAACGCTCTAACCTCAAGTACATGAGTCTTCCGGTTACAGATACCGTCGCCGACGCGGAGATCCGTCAGGTCGACACGCTGATCATCGGCAGCGGGTTCGCCGGGCTCGGTGCGGCCATCCGACTGTCGCAGGCGGGCAAGGACTTCCTCGTGCTCGAACGCGCCTCCGAGGTGGGCGGCACCTGGCGCGACAACACCTACCCCGGCGCGGCGTGCGACGTGCCGTCGAACCTGTACTCCTACTCGTTCGCCCTCAACCCCGGCTGGACGCGCTCGTTCTCGCCGCAGCCGGAGATCCAGAAGTACATCCGCTCGGTCGCCGACCGGTACGACGTGCGGCGACGCACTGTCTTCGGGTGCGACGTGCAGACGGCCCGCTGGAACACCGCGACGCACCGCTGGGACGTGGCCACCACGCGCGGGAAGTACAGCGCCAAGGTCGTGATCTCCGCGGTGGGCGCCCTGTGCGAGCCGTCGCTCCCCGACATCGAGGGCATCTCCGGTTTCGAGGGCGAGATCTTCCACTCGGCACGGTGGAACCACGACGCCGACCTCGCCGGCAAGCGCGTCGCGGTCATCGGCACCGGCGCCTCCGCCATCCAGATCGTGCCGGCCATCGCCGGCACCGTCGGCCGTCTCGACGTCTACCAGCGCACGGCACCGTGGATCCTCCCCCGCTTCGATCGCGAGTACACCGCTCCCGAGCGGTTCGCCTTCCGGTTCATCCCCGGCTTCCAGCGCCTTTCACGCGCCCTGCAGTACACCGCCCGCGAGACGCAGGTCGTGGGTCTGGCCAAGGCGCAGGCCTTCATGAAGCCGCTCGAGCTCGCCGCGCGCATCCAGGTCCGGCGGCAGATCCGCGACAAGGCACTGCGCCGGAAGGTCACGCCGAACTACGGTATCGGCTGCAAGCGCATGCTGATCTCGAACAACTATTACCCCGCGCTCGACCGGCCGAACGTCGACCTCGTCACCGACGGCATCGAACGCGTCACCCCGCGCGGCATCGTCACGAAGGACGGCACCGAACGCGAGGTCGACGCGATCGTCGTCGCGACGGGCTTCCACGTCACCGACTCGCCGACCTTCGCCGGCATCTTCGGCAAGGAAGGCCGTTCGCTCGCCGAGGTCTTCGACGAGACCGGCATGCGGGGGTACAAGGGCAGCTCGGTCGCCGGATTCCCGAACCTGTTCTTCCTCGTCGGACCGAACACCGGACTCGGGCACACCTCGATGGTGTACATGATCGAGTCGCAGCTCGAATACGTCGTCGACGCCGTTCGCACGATCGATCGCAACCGCATCGGCACGGTCGAGGTCCGCGAGGACGTGCAGGACGAGTACAACCGCGACCTGCAGCGCGCGATGCGGTCGAGCGTGTGGAACAACGGCGGGTGCGCGAGCTGGTATCTCGACAAGCACGGCAACAACACCACGCTGTGGCCGGGATTCACCTTCGAATTCCGCCGTATCACCCGCAGATTCGACCTCGAGGCGTACCGTAGCGTCGCCGAATCGGATCTCCCCGTCGCCACCGACCGTCCCGCGCAGGAGCGCACGTCCCGAGAGGCAGCAGTTCGATGAGTGATGTCGCAGGCCGGGTCGTCGTCGTCACGGGCGCGGGTTCCGGGATCGGCCGGGCCCTCGTCCTCGCCCTCGCGGCCCGAGGCGCCCGCCTGGCGATCTCGGATGTCGACACCACAGGGCTCGAGGAGACCGCGCGTCGCGCACGGGAACTCGGCGCCGAGGTGAAGGCCGACCATCTCGACGTCACCCAGCGCGAGAAGGTCCTCGAGTACGCCGAGCAGGTCGCCGCCCACTTCGGCGCGGTCCACCAGGTGTACAACAACGCGGGCATCGCCTATCACGGCGACCTCGAGCGCACCGAGTTCAAGGACATCGAGCGCGTGATGGACGTCGACTTCTGGGGAGTCGTCAACGGCACCAAGGCTTTCCTGCCGTATCTCATCGCGTCGGGCGACGGCCACCTGATCAATGTCTCGAGCCTGTTCGGTCTGCTGAGCATCCCGGGTCAGGCGGCGTACAACTCGGCGAAGTTCGCCGTGCGCGGCTTCACCGAGGCGGTGCGGCAGGAGATGCTCGTCGCGCGGCATCCCGTGCAGGTCACGTGCGTGCATCCCGGTGGTATCAAGACCGCGATCGCGCGCAACGCCGCCGTCCCCGACGGCGACGACCAGGCGACCTTCGCGGAGTTCTTCGACCGCAAGCTCGCACGCACGACCCCCGAGGACGCGGCGAAGACCATCCTCACCGGTGTGCGGAAGAACAAGGCGCGTGTACTGATCGGCGCCGATGCGAAGCTGCTCGACGCCTTCGTCCGCGTTGCCGGACCGGCCTATCAGCGTGTCGTCGCCACCGTGACCTCCCGGGTCGTGCCGAGGGGATAGGCTGCGGCATGCCTCCGACACCGCAGTTGTCACCGCGGGTGGCGCGTACCGCCCTGCGTCCTCTCTTCCGTGCCCTGCTGTCGCCGCGCTGGTCGTTCGCCACGCAGCGCCGGTTGCTCGACCTCGCGGCGCCGTTGCAGTTCCTCCCGAAGGACACCGTGGTGCGCCCGATCCGTCTGGGAGGACGCCCCGCCGAGCGGATCACGGTGGGCGCCACCGAGCGGACCACGGCGATCCTGTACCTGCACGGCGGGGCATACACCGGCGGGTCGCTCGCCACGCACCGCTCGCTCGCGGCGCATCTCGCCGCCGCGTCCGGAGCGGCCGTGTACGTCCTCGACTACCGGCTCGCGCCCGAGCATCCCTATCCGGCGGCGTTGAACGACGCCGAGGCGGCCTATCTCGAACTCGTCAGCGAGCACGGCTTCGAGGTGTCGAGCATCGCGATCGCCGGCGACTCGGCCGGCGGTGGCCTCGCCGCGGCCACCACACACCGGCTCGTCGACCGTCACGGGATCACCCCGCCGGCGCTCGGATTGTTGTCGCCGTGGACCGATCCGGCCGCCCGCGACCTGCCCGACGTGAACGACGTCGTTCTGAACAAGGGCTGGGTGTATTCCTCGGCCGAGGCGTATCTCGCCGGAGGCGATCCCACCGATCCCGGTTACGCGCCCATCCACGCCGATCCCACGGGTCTGCCGCCGACGCTCATCCAGGTGGGCACCGCGGAGATGTTCCACCCACAGGTGCGGCAGTACGCCGAGAAGCTCCGGGCGGCGGGCGTCGAGGTCACCCTCGTCGAACAACCCGAGCTGTGGCACGTCGCGCCGTTGCAGGCGTCGCTCGTTCCCGAGGCCGCCGCGGCGATCTCCGACTTCGGTGTGTTCCTCCGCGACCGGATGGGCACCCGCGCGGGCTGAGTACTCGCGGGGTGCCGTTCACGCTCCGGCGTGTTCGTCGATCCATTCGCGGGCCACGGTCTCGGGATCGTCTCCCTCCTCGACACGCGCACGCAGTTCGGTGAGATCGCTCGTGGTCAGTTCACCCGCGATGGTCCGCAACGCGTCGAGTTGTGCCTCGTCGAGGGTGCCCTTGCGGAAGACCGGGACGACGTTCTGGGCCGGCAGGACCGGGGCGGGCGCATCGTCGGCGTTCGTGTCGTCCTGCGGGCTGCGGTCGGGTGCGTCGGGCACGGTGCTCACGGGCGAATCCGCGTCGATCTCCGCGAGGGCGGACGACGTCGTGGTGGTTCCGACGACCGTGTCGGGTTCCGACGCGACGGCGACGGACTGTGCATCCTCGATCCGTCGCACCTCGCGCGGGCGGCAGTCGGCGCGTTCGAGGGCGGTGAGTCCACCGGCGGTGTCGAAGTCCTCGGTCACCGCGAAGGTCAGGTCGGCGCAGCGGCCGGCGAGGTCGGCCACGCGGCTCACCGACCATTGCGTGAGCCGTTCGCGGTCGGCGAGCAGCACCGCGCGGTCCTGCGCCGAGGCGTAATCGGAGATGGTCAGTTCGTCGGGCAGTGCGCGCGCCAGCGCTTCGAAGACGTCCTCGGCGTCGGTCGCGTCGGCACCGGGATCGTAGGACGCGAGCAGCCGTCCCGTGTAGCCGGGGATCAGTGTGAGATCGGCGGCGTCGAGCGCTGGGGTCGGATCGGCGACGCCGGAGCGGACCTGCACGTCGATCCCGCTACTGCGCAGCGCTCCCGCGTACAGCTGCGCGAGCAGTTCCTCGTCGGGCCGCTCCCCCGCCCCGACGATCACCGTCGTCGACGGTGCCGCCTCGTCGAGAACGGGCGACGCACACCCCTGGAGCACGGCCGCCGCCGCGCATGCGGTGAGCACCGTCGCCGCGACCGGCCGGATCCGTCTCGCTTCGTTCGCCACGGCGGTCATTGTCGCCCACCGGTGCGCCACGGTCCGCACGTGCCCGACCGTCCGGCCCGCCGAGACGCCGAACGCCCCGGTCCGGAACCCTTGTGCGGTTCGGATCGGGGCGTTCGGTGCGATCTCGCCGGGAGCGAATCCCTAGTCGGTGACGCCTTCGGCCTTCGCCGCGGCCGCGACGGCCTCGGCAACGGCGGGCGCCACGCGCGGATCGAGCGGGCTCGGGACGATCTTGTCCGCAGCCAGTTCGTCACCGACGACCGAGAGGATGGCCTCGGCGGCGGCGAGCTTCATGCCCTCGGTGATGCGGCGGGCACCTGCGTCGAGAGCGCCCTTGAACACACCGGGGAAAGCCAGCACGTTGTTGATCTGGTTCGGGAAGTCGCTGCGACCGGTCGCCACGATCGCGGCGTGCTTGTGGGCGATGTCGGGGTGGATCTCCGGATCCGGGTTCGACATCGCGAAGATGATGGCGTCGTCGGCCATCGTCGCGACGATCTCCTCGGGCACGGTGCCCGACGACACGCCGAGGTAGACGTCGGCGCCGTCGAGCGCCTCGGCGATGCCGCCCTTGCGGCCCTCCGGGTTGGTGCGGGAGGCCAGATCGGCCTTGATCTCACCGAGATCGGTGCGGTCGGAGGAGATGATGCCCTTCGAATCGAGCACCACCACATCGCGCGCACCGGCGGCGAGCAGGATGTTCGTGCACGCCACGCCGGCAGCTCCGGCGCCGGAGATCACGATGCGCAGGTCGGCGATGTCGCGGCCCTGCACCTTCACCGCACCCTTGAGGGCGGCCAGGGCGACGATGGCGGTGCCGTGCTGGTCGTCGTGCATGACCGGGCAGTCGAGCGCCTCGATGACGCGCTTCTCGATCTCGAAGCAGCGCGGAGCCGAGATGTCCTCGAGGTTGACGGCGCCGAAGGACGGACGCAGCCGGATGAGGGTCTCGACGATCGCGTCGGGATCGGTGGTGTCGAGCACCAGCGGGATTGAGTTCAGGCCCGCGAACTTCTTGAACAGCGCGGACTTGCCCTCCATCACCGGCAGCGAGGCACGTGCGCCGATGTTGCCGAGACCGAGGACCGCGGTGCCGTCGGAGACGACGACGACCAGGCGGTTGGTCCAGGTGTAACGGTCGACGAGGGTCTCGTCGGCCGCGATGGCCCGGCAGACCTGGGCGACACCGGGGGTGTATGCAATGGACAGATCGCGCTGGTTCTCGAGCGGCGCGGTCAGTTCGACCGACAGCTTGCCGTCGACGTGACTCGAGAAGATCTCCTCGTCCGTCAACTCGAGCTTCTGAGGGGTAGGTGCATCAGACACAATTGACACGATGACACTCCTGCGTGTTCCGAGTCGACCTCTGGACTCGGTTGCTGCGAAAACACCGCAGTTCGATGCATCTCACACACGTGCATGCATCGAGTTGCAGCGCTTCGCCAAGGACATTGGATTGAAGCTTCCGGGCGCGATCACGACTGCCGCTGTACAACGCTGTACGGCTTCCGGAACGTGATGGAGCCGGGGCGGGTGGCCCTGGCATCGAGCCCTGGGTGATCTAGCCCTGGGTGGGTCTGCCATCCTTCGTCCGATTCCGGGGTATTCCGGCTTTCGGATTGCCGCAAGTTTGCCACCTTCGCAGACGAACAATCAAATCGGCATCGATTGCGAAGGTCTCACGGTTTTGTCGCCTCACCTGTGAGTTTACGTGCCGTGAACACCGCGCCGCGGGCGCACCGCGATGAATTTCCGCAGTTACACGATGGCTACCGACGGGTAGCCGAGACGGCACTCGGGGCCGTCATCCCCACCACTGAGTGATCATCAGAATCGATGCAGTGAAGATCACCACAAGGCTCGACAGGAGTGCTGTGCCACCCGAGCGTCGATCCGCCGTCACCTGGGCGATCACGGCCACGAGCGCGGCGACGACGTGCGCGGCGACCGAGGTGGCGCCCGGGCCGGGGAAACCGCGGTCGCCGGCGAGGTACTGGGCCCCGCACACCACGAACGTCAGGACCAGCACCGCCCCGCACACCACACCGGAGAGAGCGCGGAGGGCGCGGACGGGCAGACTCGCGCGGCGCGATGCGGGTTCGTACGGATCGGCGTAGTACCCCTCGTCCGGGTAATACGGTTCGTTGTAGTACTCACTGTCGTAGTAGTTTTCGTCGTTCGGCGACCCGTACTCCTCGTCCGGATACCGCGCACCCCGTCGCCTCATCCCTCGAGCACCTCCACACCGGTCGCGCAGTCGAGCAACGCCTCGTACGCCGCCGGAGCCGTGGTGAAGCTGCCGAGCCTGATGGTCTTGTTGTCGCCGTGATAGTCGGACGATCCCGTGACGACGACCCCGAGCGACCGCGCGAGATCGCGCATCGTCCGCACATCCTGCTCGTCGTGATCGGGATGATCGGCCTCGACACCGCCGAGCCCGAGTTCGGCGAGTTCCTCGATGTGGTCGAGGGCGAGGAGCCGCCCACGCGCACGTGCCCGGGCGTGCGCCACCACCGGCACACCGCCCGCGGCCGTCACCATCTTCACGGCGTCGGCGAGCGGGGTATCAGCCTTCGGTACGTAGTAACGGCCGCGCGGCGACAGCAGCTCGGTGAAGGCGTCGGCCACCGTGGGCACCACACCGGCGGCGACGAGCGCCCGCGCCAGATGGGGCCGGCCCGCGGCGGGGCCCGCCTCGGCAAGCACTGCGTCGATGTCGATCGGCAGACCATCGTCCGCCATCCGCACACCCATCGCCCGGATCCGCGACACCCGTTCACCACGGAGCCGCTCGAGTTCGGCGACGAAGACCGGATCGTGCGGGTCGAACAGATAGGCCAGCAGGTGCACGGCGACCGGGGCGCCGTCCTCCCCGCGTCCCGTGCAGGACATCTCCATTCCCCGGACGAGACGCAGGCCCGTCGGCAGGGCCGCTGCGGCCTCGTCCCATCCCGCGGTCGTGTCGTGGTCGGTCAGGGCCACGACGTCGAGACCCGCCCGGGCAGCGGCACGGACCAGTTCCGCGGGACGGTCGGTGCCGTCCGATGCGGACGAGTGGGTGTGGAGATCGATACGCACGCCACCAGTCTGTCAGGTCGGCGGGCTAGCATGATTGGAGCTGCCCCGCCCGGTCCCCGTCGACGGGCGACCGCCGCGCCGCGGGCCTGCGACCGGGCCGCGTCCCAGCGGCATGCCGTGAGGAAGGACAACATGCCGCACCAGCCTTCTCGTGCCACCCGTCGCGGCCCCACTCCCCCGGTCCCCACCGAGCAAGCGGTGGTCGACTGCGCGGTCTACGTCGACGGGCACCGCCTGCCCGGCCGCTACAGCCACACCGAGGCGGTGGCAGAGGTACGTCGGCGCGGTACGGGATTCGTGTGGCTCGGGCTGCACCACCCCGACGAGAAGCAGATGACGAACGTCTCGCACACCTTCGGACTCCACGAGCTGATGGTCGAGGACGCCGTCCACGCCCACCAGCGCCCGAAGCTCGAGCGCTACGACGACGTGCTGTTCCTGGTGCTGCGCACCGTCAGTTACATCGAGCACGAGTCGGTGACGACCACCAAGGACATCGTCGAGACCGGCGAGATCATGTTGTTCACCGGCCCCGACTTCATCGTGAGCGTGCGGCACGGCGACCACTCCGAGCTCTCGCACGTGCGCAAGCGCCTCGAACGCGACCCCGATCATCTGTCCCGCGGTCCGGCGGCCGTGCTCCACGCGATCGCCGACCACGTGGTCGACTCCTATCTCGCCGTCACCACGGCCGTGCAACCCGACGTCGACGACATCGAGGAACTCGTGTTCACCCCCGACACGCGGATCGCGGTCGACCAGATCTACATGCTCAAGCGCGAGATCGTGCAGTTGCGCCGCGCCGTCGTGCCGCTCGCCGAACCACTGCAGCAACTCATCCGGGCGCCGGGCAACCCGATCCCGAAGGACGTCCGGCGCTACTTCCGCGACGTCGCCGACCACCACACCACGGTGTCCGACCGCATCGCGGCCTTCGACGAGACGCTCGGCACGCTGCTCGACGCGGCGATCGCGAAGGTCACCGTGCAGCAGAACACCGACATGCGCAAGATCTCCGCGTGGGTCGCGATCGCCGCCGTGCCGACGATGATCGCCGGGATCTACGGCATGAACTTCGATCGCATGCCCGAACTGCATTGGCAATACGGCTATTACGTCGTGCTCTCCGCGATCGTCGCGATCACCGTGGGACTGTTCGTCACCTTCAGGCGCAACAACTGGTTGTGACCACCGAACTCGACCGCCCCTCGACACGCGCTGCGCAGGCTGCGCGATCTCCTCGGCGCCACGTGCTCGCCGTCGCCCTCGCGCTGATCCTGCTGCAGACGATCCTCCGGACCGTGGTGGCCGCGACCGGCGAGTTCTACTGGGACGACCTGATCCTCGTCGGGCGCGCGGGGTCGTATCCGCTGCTGTCCGACGCCTTCCTGCGGTACGACCACGACGGTCACCTGATGCCCGCCGCCTTCCTCGTGGCGGGGATCGCCGCGGCGATCGCGCCGCTGGAATGGTGGCCGGCGGCGGCCTCGCTCGTGATCGGTCAGTTGCTCGCCTCGCTGGCGGTGCTGCGGGTGCTCTGGTTGCTGCTCGGCCCGCGACGCGCTCTGTGGGGACCGTTGCTGTTCTATCTCCTCACGCCGCTGACGCTTCCGGCCTTCGCGTGGTGGTCGGCCGCGCTCAACGCGTTGCCGCTGCAGGCCGCACTGGCATGGGTGGCGGGAGATGCGCTGCAGTACAGCAGGACCGGCCGGCGCCGTCATATCGTGAGCGCCCTCGTCGTCACCGCTGTGGCGCTGGTGTTCTTCGAGAAGTCGGTCCTCGTTCCGTTCGCCGCGTTCGCGACGGTCGCCCTCGCACACCACGTCGACGGACTCGTTCGGCCGATCCGCAGCACGTGGGCACAGGCCCGGCCGTTGTGGCTCGGCTCGGCGGCCGTGCTGGTCGTGTGGGCGGTCTGTTACTCGACGATCGTCGAATCCCGGTTCGGGATCCCGCCGTGGTCGATGGTGGCCGGGTTGACCCATCACGGCATCTCCTACGGGCTGTTGCCGTCGCTGCTCGGGGGTCCCTGGGAATGGGAGCGGTGGAATCCGAGCCCGCCCTGGGCCGATCCCCCGCTCGTGCTCGTCGTGGTCGCGTGGCTCGCTGTCGCGGGCGCCGCAGCGTGGACGGTGCGCCGGCGACGGCGGACCGGGCCCGTGTGGTTCGCTGTGATCGCCTACATCCTGGCCTCGCTCGCGGCGATGATCAGCACCCGCTTCGGTCCGGAGACCACCTACGAACTCGCGCGCACTCTGCGCTACTTCGCCGACTCCGCCGTGGTCGTCGCGATCGCCGCGGCGCTGATCCTGCGCGCCCCGCGACGAGGCACGACGTCCCGTCCTCGTGCCGTGCGTGCGGCCGCCTGGACCTGCGCGGCCGTGTTCACCGTCGGCTCCCTGTGGTCGACCGTGACGTTCGCGCGCAGCTGGTCGGACAATCCGACGGGCGATTATCTCGGGGCGGCGAAGGCGGCGCTCACGGCCCGGCCCGACGAGCCCGTGCTCGATCACCCGGTGTCGGTATGGATCCTGCTGCCCGTCACCTACCCGCACAACCTGGTGGGGTCCGTCTTCTCCGCGCTGCCCGTCCGGTCCGACATCCGCAACCACGCGACCGACCTGTGGGTCCTCGACGATCTCGGTCACCGCACTCCTGCCGACCTGTTGCCGCTGCGCCTCGTCCCGCCCGGCCCCGAGCCCGACTGTGGCTATCGCGTCACCACCGACGCCGTCACGGCCGTGCCGCTCGATTCCCCCGCGGGCGACTGGGAGTGGACCGTGCAGGTGAACTACCGGGCCTCCGCCGACGGCACGATCGACCTCGGCTTCCCCGGCCGCGCATCCGTTCCGGTCCCCGTCACCGAAGGACTCGGGACGGTGTACGTCCGCGTCTCCGGGGACGGGTCGGCGTTGCAGGCGCGCTCGTCCACCCCCGGCACGACCGTGTGCCTCGGTGCCGGATCGCTCGGAGTGGTCGTGCCGCGGGGGTGACGGCGGGCCAGCGTGGCGCGTCCGAGCGCGCGGTCCGTGAGAACCGGGACGGTCACAGACGTGCTTGCGCCCGGCGCGGGTCGCTCAGGTCGATGCCCGCTTCCTCCCACGCCTCGCGCAGCGCTTCGGTTCCCTTCAGCCGCTTCCAGGCCGCTTCGGTACCGGTGATCGGGCGGGCCTCGAAGAAGTGGACCGGATCGGAGGGCTCGGGCAACTCCAGCGACGGCACGTCGGCCGCCTCGAGCAACACCGCGGTGAACGGAGCACCCGGCCACAGCGGTTCCCCGAGATCGAGCAGGGCGTCGTCGGTGAGGACCACACCCTCCACGGCGGGCAGCGCCGCGAGCACCGCGAGGGTGCGGTGGACGCCGGCGGTGACGCCCTCGTCGTCGCGCAGGCTGAGCACCAGTTCGGCACGCGGCCCGCGCGTCGGGTCGGCCACCATGTCGGTCGGGTCGCCCATCGGGTGCCGGGAGCACCCCAGGGTCGCGTACCGCAGGAGCTCTGCACCACGGAAGCGGAGGACCTCGATCGGTTCGAGACCGAGGAAGGTCACCGACGCTGATTCCGGCTCCGGATCCCCCGGCACGGTCAGATGCTCGGTGAGGTGGCTGCGGACGGTGGCGAGAACTGCGTCGGTCACCCCTGCAATGTAGTCCCCGTCCCCGCACATGCGGTTCACACCCGGACCTGTGCACCGCGCGGTACCGTCGACGCGTGGCTCGCGACACCGGTTTTCCGGTCTCCGATGCCGGCGACGATTTCGCCCGGCAACGCCGGCGCGCCGAGTACGCCCGGCTGATCGCATGGCTGCGCCGCGAACCGGCCGACGTCAACACGGTGCTGCCCTTCGACGACGTCGTCGCAGCCCTCGGACGCCTCGGTGAACGGCGACTCGGGTTGCAGATCATCGAGGTCGCCTCGATCGTCGGCAGCGTCGACCGTGCCGACGACTTCGACCGTCGTTTCCGCCCCACCTCGGCACGCCTGCGCGCCAGGTGGGAACGCATCGCGGCCGCGCGGCGGCGCGGCGAGGCCATGCCCCCGATCTCCGTGTACCGGGTGGGACCGATGCATTTCGTGCAGGACGGGCACCACCGTGTGTCCATCGCCTACGCGCAGGGCGACCGCACCATCGACGCCTACGTCACCGAGATCACCACGAAGGTGCCCGCGGAGGGCATCACCGCCCGTCCCGATCTCGTGCGCAAGGACCACTTCAGGATGTTTCTCGGCCGCGTTCCCCTGCACGGCGCGGCCCAGGACACGATCCGCGTGTCCGACCCGTGGGGATACGCCGAACTGGCCGAGGCCGTCGAGGCGTGGGGTTTCCGCTTGATGCAGGATCTCGGCGAGTACCTCACCCGCGAGGAGGTCGCGCGGCGCTGGTACGAGGAGGAATTCGTCCCCGTCGTCGCGATGGCCCGGGAAGCGGGGATGTTGCGCTCACGCACCGACGCCGAGGTGTATCTGTGGATCGCGAGCGAGCGGTACCGGCTCGTGCGGCGGCACGTGTGGAGCGAGGAGATCGTCGACGAGCTCCGTAGCCGCGCACCCCGCTGACGGCTTCGGTGGATCCGACCCCGTTTTCCGGGGTCGGATCCACCGAAGCCGGTTTGTCAGAGGGTGACGTTCGCGCCGGTCTCCTGATCGAACAAGGCGATCTTCGCCCTGTCGAACCACAACTGCACGGTCCCGCCCTTGGTGGCCTGCGATTCCACCGACAATCGCGCGACCAGCGATTCGGCCGACATGTCGGCACCGGCGTCGGCGGCGAGTTCGTCGAGGTCCTTCGAGTGCACGCCCGGCCCCTCGGCCGTGAAGTACGCGAACTTGTCGGAGCCCATCGACTCGAGCACGTCGACCTCGGCGGAGAAGGTCACGCCCGTCTCCCGTTGGGTCGGGTCGAGCAGGTCGGTGTCCTCGAAGTGCTCCGGACGGATACCGACGACCACCTCGCGCGACGGATTGTTGCGACGCACGGTCTCCCACCGCTCGTCGGGCAACCGGAACTCGCCGAACGAGGTTCGGATCGAACCGTTCTCGATCTGCCCCGGAACGAAGTTCATCGACGGCGATCCGATGAAGCCGGCGACGAACAGGTTCCGCGGATGGTCGTACAACTCCTGCGGCGCCCCGACCTGCTGCACGATCCCACCGCGCATCACGACGACGCGGTCGCCGAGCGTCATCGCCTCGGTCTGGTCGTGCGTGACGTACACCGTCGTGGTCCCGAGACGCTTCTGCAGGCGCGCGATCTCGGTGCGCATCTGCACGCGCAGCTTCGCGTCGAGATTCGACAGCGGCTCGTCCATGAGGAACGCCTTGGGGCTGCGCACGATCGCACGACCCATGGCCACGCGTTGCCGCTGACCGCCCGACAGGTTGGCGGGCTTGCGGTCGAGATGCTGTGTGAGATCGAGGATCCGGGCCGCCTCGTCGACCTTGCGGGCGATCTCGTCCTTGGACACCTTCGCGAGGGTGAGCGGGAACGCGATGTTGTCGCGCACCGACATGTGCGGGTACAGCGCGTAGGACTGGAAGACCATCGCGATGTCGCGGTCCTTCGGTGCCCGCTCGTTGACACGCTCACCCGCGATGCGCAGCTCGCCGTCGGAGATGTCCTCGAGACCGGCGATCATGTTGAGCGTCGTGGATTTTCCGCACCCGGACGGGCCGACGAGAATGATGAACTCGCCGTCGGCGATCTCGAGATCCACGTCGCTGACGGCCTTCGCTCCGTCCGGATATTCCTTCGTCACCTTGTCGAGCACGATCTCGGCCACGATAGTTATCCCTTCACTGCGCCGGAGGTCAGTCCGGCGACGATTCGACGTTGGAAGATCAGGACGAACACGATGATCGGGATCGTGATGACGACGGCCGCCGCCGCGATCGAGCCGGTCGGTTCCTCGAACTGCGATGCACCCGTGAAGTTCGCGATCGCGGCGGGTGCGGTGATGGACCGCTCGGTGGAGGTCAGCGAGATCGCGAACAGCAGGTCGTTCCAGCAGAAGATGAACACCAGGATCGCCGCCGTGATGATGCCGGGAGCGGCGAGTGGGGCCACGACCTTCCGGAACGCCTGACCCGGTGTCGCGCCGTCCATCTTCGCGGCCTTCTCGAGTTCCCACGGGATCTCCTTGAAGAAGGCCGACAGGGTGTAGATCGCGAGCGGTAGCGAGAAGGTGATGTACGGCAGGATCAGCGCCGCCCACGTGTCGAACAGTCCGAGGCCGCGCATGATCTCGAACAGCGGGCTGACGAGGGAGATCTGGGGGAACATCGCGATGAGCAGCGCCACGCCCATCAGAATCTTCTTACCGGGGAAGTCGAGCCGGGCGATCGCGTAGGCGGCCATCGTCCCGAGGATCACCGCGATGACCGTGGCGATCAGGCCGATGCCGATGGAGTTGATCAGCGCGCTCGTGAACGCGTCGGTGCGGAAGATGCCGCGGTAGTTGTCGAGCGTCCACTGCTGCGGGATGAACCGGCCGTCCTGGATGGTGCCGGGCGGCTTGAACGACAGGCTCGCGATCCACAGCACCGGGACGAGTGCGTAGAGCAGGACGATCAGGTTCACCGCCGACCACGACAGGGTCCGTTTCCTGGTCTCGGCCATCATCGGCCCCCTTCGTCCGAGCCGGGCGCGGATGCACCGAACAACTTGATGAACACGAACGCGATGATCGCGACGCACAGGAAGATCAGGACGCTGATCGCCGACCCGATGCCGAGGTTGAAGGCCCGGAACAGATTGTCGTAACCGAGGATCGACACCGATCCGGTGCCGTTGGCACCGCGGGTGAGGACATAGATGTTGTCGAAGATGCGGAAGGCGTCGAGCGTGCGGAAGAGCAGGGCGACGAGGATCGCCGGTTTCATCAGCGGCACGATGATCCGCACCAGACGTGTCCACGCTCCGGCGCCGTCGACCTGCGCCGCCTTGAGCAGATCGTCGGGGACGAGTGCGAGGCCGGCGAGGAGCAGCAGTGCCATGAACGGCGTGGTCTTCCACACCTCGGCGAGCACGATGATCGCCAGGGACGGGATCTGGTCGGTGAGCGGGGCGCTGCCGTCGGGCAGCAGGTTCGCGAGATAGCCCGTGCCCGGGGTCCACGCGTAGTACCAGCTGTAGGCGGCGGCGACGGTGACGATGCCGTACGGGATCAGCACCACCGTGCGCACGATGCCCTTGCCGACGATGGTGCGGTGCATGACGAGTGCGATCGCGAGGCCGAGCACGAACTCGATCGCGACGGAGACCAGGGTGACGAGCGAGGTGACCATGAAGGCCTGCCACCAGAATCCGTCGCTGAGCACCGCGACATAGTTCGACAGTCCGACGAAGCGCCGTTCGTCGGGGAAGCGCAGATCGTAACGCTGCAGACTGAGCCAGACGGCGTATCCCACCGGATAGGCCGTGACGGCGAGCATCACGATCGCGGCGGGTGCGACGAGCAGCAGACCGAGTCGCCGTTCGGCCTTCTTCCCCTCGGACAGCGCTGCTTTCGTCTTCGTCGACGGTTCCTTCGGGGTCTCGTCGGTCGGTGTCGATTCGACGGCGGTCACGGGATCAGTCCTTCCGAATTGACCGCCTTGCGCACCTGCTCGGCGAGTTCCTCGACGGTGCGGGGCGGATCGATCTGGTCGACCGGGTTGAGGGTGGCCGTCACCAGTGTCGAAATGCTCTGGTAGGCCGGTGAAGCGGGACGCACCGCGGCGTTCTCGAGACCGGCGCGGACCTCACGCCAGGCCGGATAGGCCTCCTGGAAATCGGGGTCGTCGTACAGCGCCGCGAGCGTCGGCGGCACGCCGCCACCGATGGCGTTGTTGCGCTGGTTCTCCTCGTTGCGCAGGCACTGCATCGCTTCGAACGCGAGATCCGGGTGGGTACTCGTGCGGGCGACGGCGATGTTGAACCCGCCGATGGTGACCTGGGCGGGCTCGCCGGGGATCACCGAGGGGTACGGCGCGGGAAGGAAATTCTGCTCACCGTCGACGGTGAGGACCGTGTTGCCGGTGTTCTCCGAGGTGACATTGCCGTTCTCGTCGATGAAGGGCAGGGCCCCCTCGTTCTCCATGATGCCCGGCAGGACGAACGGCCAGTTGACCTGGAACGCGGTGCGCCCGCTCTCCATACCGAGACGGACGGCCGCCTCGTCGGCCTGGTTCAGGGAGGGATCGGCGCCGGGCGCGGTCGCAACGCGCTTCATGATGTCGAGCGCGGTCACCGCCGCGTCGTTGTCGGTGAGGGTGACGGTGACACCGTCCTCCCCCACCACCGAGCCTCCGGCGCTCGAGAGCAAGGTGTTGAACCACACCATCAGCCCCTCGTACTGCCGGCCCTGCACACCGATCCACGACGGCCGGCCCTCCTCGGCGAGGCCGCTCGCAATCTCGATCATCTCGTCCCAGGTCTCCGGAGGTTGCCCGTCCGGCATGAGATCCTTTCGGTACCAGAGCAACTGGGTGTTGGTGTTGAGCGGTGCGGCGTACAGCCGGTCCTGCCAGGTCGCCGATTCGAGGGGACCTTCGAGGGTGCCCTCGGAGACCGCGGCTGCAACATCGTCGGGCAGCGGCAGCGCCCACCCGGCCTCGGCGAACTCGGCCGTCCACACGACGTCGAGGGTCATGAGGTCGAGCCCCGGGTCGTTACCCGTCAGCCGCCGCGCCAACTGCAGTCGCTGGTCGTCGGCGTTCTTCGGAAGTGTCCTCTGCTGCACGCGATATCGGCCGCCCGCCTCCGCGGTGCACACCTCCGCGGCCTGCGCGTACTGCTCGGCACCGTCGGCGGCCGTGTAGAAGGACAGGACGACACCCTCGTCGTCGCTGCCGCACGCGGCCAGCCCCGACGCCAAGAGCACAGCAGCCGCGGAAGCTGTGACCGCTCGGCTCGTCCGCCGGCTCTTGCCCGACCGTCTCATGCGTGACTCCGCTCGCATCGGGGACCTCGTGATCCGACGATAACGCCCGTACCGGCCAGCCGTAGCAAAACGAGCAGGGCGTACATCCGGAACGGAATCGGCACGACGACGAGGTCAGAAGGAGGTCCCCGAGAAGGGCGCCTGGGGCCAGGAGAACAGCAGGTCAGCGGTGTCGACGGCCTCGGGCCGGTGCACCCGGGCGCGCCCCGCGTCGACCATCCGGTGCCAGCCCTGCCGGCCGAGCAGGAGCGCACCGAGGTCGGCGATGTCGATCATCAGGTCGGCCGGTCCCGCGGTGCGCGCCACGCCGTCGGCGGAGATCTCGAAGACACCGGCGTTGTCGGTCAGCACCGGATCGGTCACCTCCACGGTCACCGAGCCGAAGCCTCGGTAACTCCGCGCCGACAGCGCCCGATCGAGGTCGAGGATGCGCAACCACGTCTCGTCCGAGACCGAGCGGAAGTGCACGGCACGCGCGTCGCCGAGCATGAGCGGGAGTTGGTCGTCCTGCGGAAGTGCCGCGAACCGCAAGGTGTCGACCAGGTCGAGGTCGAGCAGGAACCGGATCAGGCCGGCGTACGCCGCGGGCGAGGGGGCGAAGAAGTCGTCGACCACGACGGTGCGGTTGCGACTGGTGAACCACCCCTGCGTGTCGACGGGGTGGTACCGGACGAAACCGTCCTCCTGTCCCGGTTCGCCGTGCACCGCCACGTACATCGGATCGGTGAGCGAGTCGGCCCGCCACCGGCGCGAGTTCCACCAGTACTCCGACCGATCGATCATGCCGGGGCGCGGCGGCAGATGACGGGAATGGATCTGCGCCAGCACGTCCCACGCCTCCGGATAGGTCAGCAGACGCACCGCTCCGGACTCGGGCACGTCGGGACGCAGTGCGGCACCACGCACGTCGACGTCGACGGACACCGAAGTCGAGGCGACGCCGTAGCCGAACCGGCCGTAGATGGTCGCTTCGGAGGCACGCAGCGTCGCGAGGATCTCACCGCGGTCGCGCGCGTCGCTCAACTGCCGGTGCACGAGTCCGGAGATCACGCCGCGACGCGTGTGGGTGGGCAGCACACCGATGTGGGTGACCGCCGCGTGCGGCACCCGGGCGCCGCCGGGCAGGGTGAGATTTCCGCTCGTGGCGTCGACTGTCCCGACGAGCATGCCGTCGAGGAAAGCACCCCACGTGCGGCCGGCCTCGAGGTAGCGGCTCACCGTCCCGTCGGGAACCTCGGGCCACGAGGGCAGACCCACCATCGCCGTGCGGAACAGCGCGGACGCCTCCCGCAGTTCGGCTTCCGACTCCAGAACTCTGATCTCCGGTTCCGTTCGCTCACCCATGGAACGACACTATCGACCGCGAACTTGCACCGCGGGTGAACGGCCGTGACGTTCGGTACACCGGCTCCGGGCGGGTAGGTTTCCAGCGTGCGACGCGAGTGGGATCCAGCAGACACCGGGGTGCTGCAGCTGCCCTCCGGCCGACTCGTGCGGGGACGCGGGATGCGCAGACCGGTGTTCGGCGAGCCGTTTCCCGACTTCGGGGTGTATCTCCTCGGCCGCCCCCCGGCAGCACCGTTCGAGTGGGAGTCGCGGTGGATCCACTGGCCCGACTTCCGCACGCCACGCGACCCGGAGGACGCTCTCGCCATCCTGTACGAGGCGTGGATCCGCGCGGGAAGACAGCGGGTGGAGATCGCGTGCGGGCGTGGACGCGGCCGCACCGGCACCGCACTGGCGTGCCTCGCCGTCCTCGACGGGCTCTCCCCGGAGGAGGCGGTCGACTTCGTTCGGCGGCACTACCATCCGCGCGCGGTCGAGACGCCCTGGCAGCGCAAATTCGTCGCGCACGCGAAGGCGCATTCCTGACAGCTCAGTTCTTCGTCCGGGCGAGGTCGACCTCGGCGGCCGAGACGGCACGTTCGGCGGCGACCACCCGCTTCTTCGCCTCGGCGGCGGCGCGGCGCGCGAAGGTGCGTTGCTGCTCTGCGTGTTCGAGCTTCGCCCGCAGCTCGGCGACCTCCTCCTCGTGACGGGCCAGCTCCTGCTCTGCCGCCGACGCGGCTTCGCGCGCTTCCTCGGCCGCGTTGTGCGCCGAGTCGAGAGCGGCAGCGGCCTCGTCGATCTCCGCCTCGCGAGCCGCCTGGTCCGCCTTCTCACGCTCCGTGGGTTCGCGCTCGCCCTTGCTCTTGCGTGCAGACTTGCCCGCTGCCGTCCGGTCGTCCTCGTCGTCCTCCTCCGACCCTCCGCGGACGACGGTGAGCGGCATCGCCGACAGGTCGCCGAAACCGTCGGACTCGACGATCGCGTCGAGCCGGCCCTGCCGGACCTGCTCCCCGATGTCGGGATCCGACAACGCGGCGTTGAGGGTGCGCCCCACCTCACGCAGTGCGCTCTCCGAGACGGTGCGGCCGCGGTCGGCGGCGAGCCGACCCGCGTCGCGCTCGAGCGCGGCGACCACCCGGCGACGCTGCTCCGACAGTTTCCGCATCTCGCTGCCGGACAGTCGTCGTTGCGCGGTGCGCAGGGCGGATCCGATGTCGAGCAACGCCGCGAGTTCGTCGGCCCGTTCGCGGGCGAGCAGGTTGACCATCCAGGCCGCGACCGTCGGTTTGCGCAGTCTGCCGATGGCCGCCGTCAGCTCGCGGTCGCCCGCTTCGCGTGCCTGCGCCGCGAATTCGGAGCGGGCCGCCACGAAGTCTCCTGGGTCGAGGCCGTAGAGGGCATCGGCCACCGAATCGAGGTCGGGCATGGGATCGACAGTAGTGGCGCGAGGCCGATCACGACGAGTGCCGTTCTCGGCGAACACGCGACCGCGAGACGATCAGATGGCGAGCTTGGCGAGGATGTCGCGCGCCTTCTCGGCGGTGGGCGGCTGGCACAGCACGTCGTAGCGGCCGGCGACGAGCTGCATGGTGGACGAGAAGTCGCGCTGACCGCGGGTCGCGGCGTACGGGATGCTCGCCGAGATGAGGCCGAAGATGATGCCGCCGACGAGGCCGACGAGCAGCGGGCCGAGGAAGTCGGTGGAGAAGATGCCGAGCAGGAGACCGAAGAACACGCCGAGCCATGCGCCCGAGACGATGCCGCCGCCGATCACCTTCGGCCACGTGAGCCGACCGGTGACCCGTTCGACCTGCATGAGATCGACACCGACGATGGTGACGTCCTCGACGGAGAAGTTCTGATCGGCCAGGTGGTCGACCGCCCGTTGCGCCTCTGCATAGGTCGGGTACGAACCGACGGGCCAGCCCGTGGGAGGTGTCGGCAGACCGGGTACCTGGCGACCGGGTCCGAGGGGATTCGTCATGTCGTTTCGGCTCCTTCGCGATGCACGCCGACGGTCGCGGCGCCGGTCTCCATTCTGCCTCGACAGGGACCGGCACGCCGCGATGGTTCGCCCGATATGTTCTTTTCCCTGGTCGTTCCCGTCAGGAGGCCGGCGGCTCGAACTTCTGGGTGCGCTGCAACCCCGCGGCCCGGCCCTTCGCGGAGATCACGAGGGCCATCTTCCGGCTCGCCTCGTCGATCATCTCGTCACCGAGCATCGCGGCACCGCGGGCGCCGCCCTCGGCCGAGGTGTGCCACTCGTAGGCGTCGAGGATCATCTCGGCCTTGTCGTAGTCCTCCTGCCGGGGGCTGAAGACCTCGTTGGCCGCGTCGATCTGGCTCGGGTGCAGCACCCACTTGCCGTCGAAGCCCAGGGCGGCGGTGCGCTGCGCCGACCGGCGGAAGGCGTCGACGTCGCGGATCTGGAGGTAGGGACCGTCGATGGCCTGCAGCCCGTGCGCACGCGCGGCCATGAGGATCGTCATGAGGATGTGGTGGTAGGCGTCGCCGACGTCGTAACCCTCGGGCTGCTCACCGACGACGAGGGTGCGCATGTTGATGCTCGCCATGAAGTCTGCCGGACCGAACACGAGTGTCTGCACGCGCGGGCTCGCCGTCGCGATCTCGTTGATGTTCGTCAACCCGATGGCGTTCTCGATCTGCGGTTCGATACCGATCCGTCCCGTCTCGAGACCGTGGGCCTTCTCGACCTGCGTGAGGAGCAGGTCGAGCGCCTTCACGTGGCTCGCGTCGGGCACCTTCGGCAGCAGGATCGCGTCGAGATTCGCGCCGGCACCACCGACGACCGTCGCGACGTCGAGATAGGTCGCGTCCGTGGTCCAGTCGTTGACGCGCACGACCTTGATCTGGTCGCCCCAGCCGTCCTCGTTCAGAGCTTCGACGATGGTGCTGCGGGACTGCTCCTTGGCCAGCGGCGACACCGCGTCCTCGAGATCGAGGAAGATCTCGTCGGCGGGAAGGCCCTTGGCCTTGTCGATCATCTTCCGGCTGCTGCCGGGAACCGCGAGTACCGATCTTCGGGGCCTGAACGAAAACGACATGACCTGACCAGACCTCCGAGTTCCGGGAACAGCGCGGGCACGCTCTAGCCTGGCAATCATGGCAGCAGTGAGCAAGGTCTTCGTCGCGCGGCTGGCCGGACTGGTCGTTCTCGGCCCCGACGGCGAGTCCATCGGCCGCGTCCGCGATGTCGTGCTGACCATACGAGTGGGACGTCAGCCGCCTCGTGCGCTGGGGCTCGTCGTCGAACTGCCCACCCGCAAGCGGATCTTCGTCCCGATGCTGCGCGTGACCGCGATCGAACCCGGCGCGGTCACCCTCGTCACCGGCAACGTCAGTCTGCGCCGGTTCACGCAGCGACCCTCGGAGGTGCTCGCCCTCGGTCAGGTCCTCGATTCGCGTGTGCGCGTCGACGACCCGGAGCTGCCGGACCTGATGGGTGTCGACGCCGTCGTGGTGGATCTGGGGCTCGAGCTCATGCGCACCCGCGACTGGGTCGTCGCCCGCGTGGCGGTGCGTCGCCATCGCGGCCGGCTCGCGCGCCGCTCCCCCATCCACATCGTGGAATGGCCGCACGTGCACGGACTCACCCAGCAGGCACTGTCGATGCCCGGACAGGGTGTCGCGCAGTTGCTCCTGCAGTTCGAGGACATGCGCCCGCCGGACGTCGCGAACGCCCTGCGCGACCTGCCGATCAAGAGACGCACCGAGGTCGCCGCGGCGCTCGACGACGAACGCCTCGCCGACATCGTGCAGGAGCTACCCTCCGACGATCAGACCGACCTGCTCACCCAGCTCGGCCTCGACCGGGCGGTCGCGGTGCTCGAGGCGATGGATCCCGACGACGTCGCCGACCTCCTCGGTGAGCTGCCCGCAACGGACGCCGAGTCGTTCCTGCAACGCATGGACCCCGAGGACTCCGAGCCGGTGCGCCGCCTGCTCGAGCACTCCCCCGACACCGCCGGTGGTCTGATGACCCCCGAGCCGGTCGTGCTGACGCCGGCGACCACGGTGGCCGAAGCGCTCGCCCGCGCCCGTAATCCGGATCTGAGTCCCGCCCTGGCGTCGATGGTCTTCGTCGTGCGGCCGCCCACCGCGACGCCCACCGGCAAGTACCTCGGCTGTGTCCATCTGCAACGATTGCTCCGGGAACCGCCTGCGAGCCTGGTGGGAGGGGTCGTCGACGACGACCTGCCGCGCCTGGCCCCCGACGACGCCCTGACCACCGTCACCCGGTACTTCGCGACGTACAACCTGGTCTGCGGTCCGGTGGTGGACGACGAGGGGCACCTGCTCGGCGCGGTGAGCGTCGACGACGTGCTCGACCATCTGCTGCCGGAGGACTGGCGCGAGGAGGACATCGAGGATGAGTGACCGCAGCACGCAGGGCCGCTCGCGCCTCGAGACCCCACAGGCGTCGAGGTTCCGCTTCAACTTCGACGCCGAGGCGGTGGGCCGGGTCAGCGAGTCGATCGCCCGGTTCCTCGGAACGGGCCGTTATCTCGCCATCCAGACGATCGTCGTCATCGTGTGGATCGCCCTCAACATCGCCGCGGTCGGACTGCAGTGGGATCCCTATCCCTTCATCCTTCTCAACCTGGCCTTCTCGACGCAGGCCGCCTATGCGGCGCCGTTGATCCTGCTGGCGCAGAACCGGCAGGAGAACCGCGACCGCGTATCGCTCGAGGAGGATCGCGCCCGCGCCGAGCAGACCAAGGCCGACACCGAGTTCCTGGCACGCGAACTCGCGGCTCTGCGACTCGCGGTGGGTGAGGTCGCGACCCGCGACTATCTGCGTCGCGAACTCGACGATCTGCGCGCCCTGCTGATCGACGACGAGAACGAGGACGACGCCGGCACTCCGCGCACCCGCGGGCCCCGTCACTGAGGGACCCCGTCCTGTTGTCCGGCACGCCCCGTTGCACACAACCCGACACCCTTCTGTAACCTTCGTCACATCAGTCGGACGGACGATCGGAGGAGGGTGATCGCGTGCGGTGGAAGGTCGCGCTGGCGATGCCGGTGATCGTCGCTGCCGGACTCGCGGCGACAGCGTCGTCGGCGACGGTGGTGGCGGAGACGACGTCCGCCGAGACCGAGCCGAGCGCCGCTCCGGCGGTGGGCGTGCTCCCCGGCGAGGTGCGCGAGGCGCAACCGCTGCGCAGCCCGAGCGACCCGCTCACCCAGCTTCCGCCCGATGCCGTGGCCGCGGCAGGGGGTGCGGCGGCCCTCGGCGACGGGCCGCTCGCGATCCCCGAACTCGTCTTCTACGCCTATCGCGCGGCCGAGATGCAGCTGGCCATCGACTCTCCCGAGTGCGGCCTGCCGTGGAATCTGCTCGCCGCCGTCGGGCGCCTGAACTCCGGACACGCGGACGGGGGACGCACCGACATCCTGGGCACGCTGACCGCGCCGGTCGTCACCCCGGAGGGGCTGCTCGGGCCGATGCGCCTGGCCCCCGCGGTGTGGGAGCAGTACTCGGCGGACGGCAACGCGGACGGCACCGCCGATCCACAGAACATCTTCGACGCGACCCTGGCCGCCGGTGCCCGGATGTGCGCGGAGGGCGGAAACCTGCGCGAGCCGGACGGGGAGGCGCGGGCGGTGGCGTCGGTCGATCCGTCACCGGACTATCTGGCGAATGTCCGGCACTGGTCCGGTGCGTATTCGAAGGCCGCCGAGGTGGCTCCCGCCGATCTCGCTCCGATCCCGGCGCGGCCCGTTCCGAACGCCTCGGATGTCGCGGCCGCCGCGCCGGCTCCGGCGGTCACCGCGCCCGCTCCGGAGGCGACACCTCAGCCGGCCCAGCAAGCGCCCGCCGACACTCCGGCTCAGCAGGCACCCGAACAGAACATCCCGGCTCCGCCGCCGATGCCGGAGTTGCCCGAACTCCCCTGCCTGGTGCCCGCCTTCTGCGAATAACTCCCGGCACACACGTGAGGTGACGCCACGCACGACACGCGTGTCGTCATCTTTTTCTTTCACCCCACCCGACCCACCGGACCAGCACGGACGGGCCACAGCAGTACGCATACGACCCCGTTACATCACGTTTGAGTAACGGAAAGGCATCGAATGCTGTAACCTCGGCCCGGCACGTAACGAAGGTGTCTCGTTCCGAGGCACCCGAGGGAGGGTTATCCATTGGGCCGCCACGCCAAACCGTCGGATTCGAAGCTTCGGCGAAATTCCGTCATCGCGATGACCGGACTCGTTCCGGTCGGACTGGTCGCCGCAGCCGCGACCACCGCGGGTGCGTCGCCGCGAGCGCTGATGGGTGCAGCTCACCACGAGACCGAGCCGACGGCGTCGTCGACCGACTCGGCCGACCTCGCGAACGCGATTCCCGAAGCGGTCGCCGCCGTGCAGACGATCATGCTCGAGCCCGAACCGGCACCCGTGCGCACCTTCAAGGCCGCCCCCCAGCCGGAACCCGAGCCCGAGGTCCTCCACGAGGGCCCCCTCGGCATCCCCGGCATCAACTACGCCGCCTACCGCAACGCCGAGCGCATCCTCGCCGAGGAGAATCCCGCCTGCGGCATGCACTGGACGCTCCTCGCCGGCATCGGCCGCGTCGAGTCCGGACACGCCAACGGTGGTCATGCCGACGCCAAGGGCAACCTGCTCGAGCCCGTCATCGGACTGCCGCTCAACGGCAGCCTGCCCGGCCAGGCCGTCATCCACGACACCGACGGCGGCGCCCTCGACGGCGACACCGTCTACGACCGTGCGGTCGGGCCGATGCAATTCATCCCCACCACGTGGAACCAGTACGCGGGCGACGGCAACGGCGACGGGGTCTCCGATCCCCAGAACCTGTACGATTCGACGCTCACCACCGCGAAGTACCTGTGCGACGGTGGCCTCGACATGCGCAACCTCGCGCACTCGACGAAGGCGATCCACCGCTACAACAACTCGATGGCCTACGTGGCGAACGTGCTCGCCTGGTCGACGGCCTACTCCACCGGCATCGACCCGAGCCCCGCGGATCTCCCCCGCATCCACTGAGGTCCGGAGAGGGTCGTCGGGTCACCCCGGACCGAAGGCCGTCGTCGGGTGACCCCGAACCGAAGGCCGTCGTCGGGTCACCCCGGACCGGAGGCCGTCGTCGGGTCACCGTCGACCCGTATCCCGTCGCGAGCGGCGTGCCGCCTACCATGGGCGTCATGGCAGTCAGTGAGTCCGACGTCCGCAGTGCGCTCGCACGGGTCCAGGACCCGGAGATCCGCAAGCCCATCACCGATCTCGGAATGGTCAAGAGCATCGAGATCGGCGCCGACAGCAGCGTCGATGTGGCGATCTATCTGACCACCGCCGGGTGCCCCATGCGCACCGAGATCTCGGAGCGCGTCACCAAGGCCGTCGCCGACGTCGCCGGCGTGGGCGAGGTCCGGGTGACCCTCGACGTGATGAGCGACGAGCAGCGCACCGAGCTCCGCAAGTCGCTGCGCGGCGACTCCACGGAGCCCGTCATCCCGTTCGCCCAGCCCGGTTCGCTCACGCGCGTCTACGCGGTGGCCTCCGGCAAGGGTGGTGTCGGCAAGTCGTCGGTCACCGTCAATCTCGCCGCGGCGATGGCCGCGCGCGGACTGTCGGTGGGTGTGCTCGACGCCGACATCTACGGTCACTCGATCCCCCGCATGCTCGGCACGTCCGCCAAGCCCACGCAGGTCGAGCGGATGATCATGCCGCCGATCGCGCACGACGTGAAGACGATCTCCATCGCCCAGTTCACCGAGGGCAACACCCCGGTGGTGTGGCGTGGCCCGATGCTGCACCGCGCGCTGCAGCAGTTCCTCGCCGACGTCTTCTGGGGCGACCTCGACGTCCTGCTCCTCGACCTGCCGCCCGGCACGGGTGACGTCGCCATCTCCGTCGCGCAGCTGATCCCCAACGCCGAGATCCTCGTCGTGACGACGCCGCAGCAGGCAGCCGCCGAGGTCGCCGAGCGCGCCGGTTCCATCGCGCTGCAGACGCGTCAGCGCATCGCCGGCGTGGTGGAGAACATGTCGTGGCTCGAGCTGCCCGACGGCACCCGAATGGACGTCTTCGGCAGCGGCGGCGGTCAGGCCGTCGCCGAGCGGCTCACCCGCGCGGTGGGCGCGACGGTGCCGCTGCTCGGCCAGATCCCGCTCGACCCGGCAGTGCGCGAGGCCGGCGACTCCGGTACCCCGATCGTCCTCGCGGCGCCCGACTCGGCGCCCGCGGTGGCGCTCGAGGAGATCTCCGACAAGCTCGCCGTGCGCAGGCGCGGACTGGCCGGCATGTCGCTGGGAATCGACACCACGCGTCACCTGTAAGAACCCGATATCGATCGAGCCCCCGCCGTGCTTCACGGCGGGGGCTCGATCGTAGGAAAGCTGTCAGGTGGCGTCGGGATCGATCGGCGGCTTCTCGTCCGGAGCGAGCGGCTTCGACAGGTTCGGCCGGGCCGCGCCGTTGGTGGGCGTTCCCGGAGCCGCCGAGGACGGCTTGTCGAAATTGCCGGTGAGAATCGAGTCGTCGCCGTCGAGCAGATGCTTCGTGATCACGGCCCGCGGTGTCATGCCGCGCAGCTGGTTCAGCTCGGACAGCGGTTGCCGCAGGTCGTCGAACTCCGGTCCGAATTCCTGCTCGAGCTGGTCGCGCGCACCCGTGGCGTAGTCGCGTACCTGACGCAGCGACTTGGCCACCCACGAGACGGCGCCGGGGAGGCGCTCCGGGCCGAGGACCACGAGGGCCGCCACGATGAGTACCAGGAACTCGCCCCAACCGATGTTGCCGAACACGCATCCAGGGTACGTGGTCTCGTCCGGATCGCAGCACCTACGTGGAAGGTCACATCACACGGCTGGGACGTTCTGTCCGAGACAGGGGCCGCTCAGTCAGAGACGGGGGTGACCTCGACGTCGACGAGACGGCCGTTGCGCACGAGCTGGACGGTGATCGGTTCGTCGATCTCCTGCTGCTGGACCGCCACGACGAGCTCGTCGGCGCTGGTGACTTCGCGGTCGCCGACCTTGACGATGACGTCGCCCTCGACGATGCCGGCGCGCTGGGCCGGGCTGTCCTGACGGACGTTGGCGACCTCCGCGCCGCTCGCGACGTCGTTGACCACCGAGCGTGCGTTCACGCCGATGTCGGGGTGCCGCATCTCGCCGGTGCGGATCAGCTCCTGCGCCACCTCGGTGACGTCGTCGATGGGGATCGCGAAGCCCAGGCCCACCGAACCGCCGGTCTCCGACTTGATCGCGGAATTGATACCGATCACGCGACCCTCCATGTCGATGAGGGGGCCGCCGGAGTTGCCGGGGTTGATCGAGGCGTCGGTCTGGACGGCGTCGATCACCGCGTCGGTGTCGGTGCCCTGCCCGCTGAGCCGCATGGGCCGGTGCAGCGCGCTGACGATGCCGCGGGTGACGGTCTTGCTCAGGCCGAGCGGCGAACCGACCGCGACGACGTCCTCGCCCACCTGGACGTCCTCGGAGCGGCCCAGCTCGGCGACGACCAGGTTGTCGACGTTCTCGACGGCGAGCACGGCCAAGTCGGTCTTGATGTCGCGTCCGACGATCGAGGCGGGCACCTTCGTGCCGTCATCGAAGGTGACCTGTACCTTCGCATCGGGATTGCCGGCGGCCATCGAAACGACGTGGTTGTTGGTGACGATGTAACCGGCACCGTCGATCACCACGCCCGAGCCGGTGCCGGCGTCGCCGCCGACGGTGGTCTGGATGGAGACGACCGCGGGCAGCACGGTGTCGGCGACACGCGCGACCGCGCCGGTGGGCAGTTCCTCGTCGGGACCCGACTGGCTCAGCGTCACTCCGCGACTGGTCAGCGAACCGTTGTCGGCGGTCGCGAGCGCGACGACGAGTCCGCCGACCATGCCGATCACGACAGCCACAGCGGCCAGGGTCGCGAGTGCGCGGGGTTGGACGCGGCGGTCGAACAACACCTCACGCAGGGTCAGTCCGGGAGCCGGAGGAAGTTCCTTCTCCTCGGTCTGCCCGGCCAGGGGCGGACCGAGCCGCACCGCTGAGTCGGGGTCGCGCCAGGGATCGGGTTCGGTGTCGTCCTCGGTCTCGGCCGCGGGCTGCGAAGGGGGACGCTGGAGCGTCTCGTCGACGTCGGACGGCCGTCCGTAGGCCTCGGCCAGGATCGCATCGGTCGGAGGTGCCTGCTGGACGCGCGGGTCGACGACGCGGGGATGGGCCGAGGAGTCGAACGATCCCTCGGCGCCGGCCGGGCGCCCGAAGACACGGGCCGATGCCGGGTCGACGGTGGGCCGGTAGACGGGCCGCGGTTCGAGACGGGGAGCGTCGTCGGGGCGCGCGATCGCTCCGTCGGGGAGACCCGACGAGGCGTTGCCGGACGAGCCTCTGCCGGACGAGTCTCCGCCCGAGGAGTCCTTACCCGACGAGGCATGGGGCAGCTCGTCGTCGCGACGACGATCGTCGCCGCCCCGCCGTCCGGTGTGCTGCGCAGATTCGGCCGTCACGCGTGCCCGTCTCCCCCGTCTAGGTCCGTCACGCAGCCCAGTATCACCGATGGCATCGGATCACCTGTTACCGCCCGTCCGGTCACCGGCGCCGGAGAATCGACCAGCGGCGCGCGGCGAAGCCTTCCTCCGCCTGAGGGCGCGGGGTCGGGTCGCACAGGTGGGACGGGATGTTGCTGAGCGTACCGCGCAGTGAACTCGGCATACGCGGTATGTGATCGGCAGCGGACCGCAGTGCGTGGCGGGCCTGCTGCTGGGCTTCGACCTCGGCGGCACACTCCGGACACATCGACAGATGCTGGGCGGCCCGCATGTAGGCCGCCATGCGCAGTTCGCCGTCGACGAATGCGGCAATTGCCTCGCTGGCGAGGTGTTCCGTGGAGCCGAACCTGCGAGGTGGTTGCACCATCGTCATCACTACCTCCCGGCGGCTACCCCGCATCGACGCGACCGTTTTCGACCTTTCCATGCTCGCGCAGGTACTCGCGGAGTGCCTGGCGGCCTCGGTGGATACGACTACGCACCGTACCGAGTTTCACCCCCAGTGTGGCACCGATCTCCTCGTAGGACAGACCTTCGATGTCACAGAGCACCACCGCGGCACGGTACTCGGGTCCGAGCGAGTCCAGAGCGGACTGCAGGTCGGCGCCGAGACGCGCGTCGTGGTAGATCTCCTCGGGGTTCGGCCCTGCGGCCGGTACACGATCGTAGTCCTCCGGGAGCGCTTCCATCCGGATGCGGTTCCGGCGGCGCACCATGTCCAGGAAGAGGTTCGTGGTGATGCGATGCAACCAACCCTCGAAAGTGCCGGGCTGGTAGTTCTGCAACGACCGGAAGACGCGGATGAAGGTCTCCTGCGTGAGATCCTCGGCGTCCTGGGCGTTGCCGGAAAGACGGTAGGCGAGGCGGTAGACGCGGTCGCCGTGCTCACGAACGAGTTCGTCCCACGACGGCATGGCCGCGTGGTCCCCGGTGGCGTCGAACGCCGCGGTGCCGCTCAGGTCCGCCTCGAGCGCCGCGGTGCCGCTCAGGTCCGCCTCGAGCGCCGAGGCGTCGTTCTCGGGAACAGTGTGGGCTCGGGTCATGTGGATCGGTGGATCCTCCTCGTCGGGACCGCAGTGGTACTTGCTTCAGGGCCTATCAACACTCGATCTGCAGGGAATATTCCTTCACAGGAGCGTTCCCCGAGAGCGGTGCGTCCTCGAAGTCGTGAACCGGTGCGATCGTCCGGTTCGCCGATTGTCAGTTTTCCTCGCGGCGATGTGGCCGCCGTATGAGTAACCTGAAACGTCCCTGAGAAAATCGGTTCGGGCGTGGTCATCCGCCTGAATCACACAACTGGCGGCACCACTCCGTGCGCGCCTGCCTGCGCGAACGAATCGCCGAGGATAGCCTCAGTGAGGTGCAGACCAACGCCGATCGCATCCTGACCCACGCCGAGAACATCGTCGTCGAGGACGACGAGCTCGCCGCGGCGCGTGACCGTGCCGAAGATCTGGGCGCCGACCCGGTGTCCCCCTCCGTCGGAGCCGCCCTCGCGATGTTCGCCCGCATGCTCGACGCCAGGACGGTAGTGGAGATCGGGACCGGTGCGGGTGTGAGCGGACTGTGGTTGCTGCACGGCCTCCGCGAGGACGGCGTGCTCACCACCATCGACAGCGAGCCGGAGCATCAGCGGGCCGCGAAGATCGCCTTCCGCGAGGCGGGTGTCGTGGCGTCGCGCACCCGGCTCATCAACGGCCGCGCGCTGGACGTGCTGCCGCGACTCGCCGACTCCGGCTACGACATGGTCTTCGTCGATGCGACCCCGGCCGACCATCCGCACTTCGTGCGCGAAGGGGTGCGTCTGCTCCGGCCGGGTGGGGTGATCGTGCTGCACAACGCCCTGCTCGACGGACGCGTCGCCGACCCCGCTGCCCGCGACGCAACGGTGCTCGCGGTGCGCGAGGCGACCCGCGCGGTGTCCGACGACGAGCGTCTCGCTCCGGTGGTCCTGCCGCTCGGCGACGGCCTGCTCTGCGCGGTGCGCCTCAGCTGATCCGCGCAGCCGCCTCCGGGCGGGCAGCACGCTCTCAGATCCAGATGCCCTTGCCGATGGCGACGACACCGCCGTTGCTCACCGCGAACCGCTGACGGTCGCGCTCGAGGTCGACGCCGATGATCTCGCCGTCGCCGACGACGACGTTCTTGTCGAGGATCGCTCGTCGCACGACCGCACCCTTGCCGATGCGCACACCGGGCATGAGCACGCTGCCCTCGACGGTCGCGCCGTCGTCGACCATGACGTTCGAGCTGAGCACCGAGTTGCGGACCGTGGCGGCCGACAGGATGCTGCCGGCGCCGACGATCGACTCCTGCGCCAGACCGCCCTGCACGAACTTCGCGGGCGGCAGGTTCTCGGCGGCACCGCGGATGGGCCAGCGCCGGTTGTAGAGATTGAAGATCGGGTGGACCGACACGAGGTCCATGTGAGCGTCGTAGAAGGCGTCGAGCGTACCGACGTCGCGCCAGTAGGCACGATCGCGTTCGGTCGCGCCCGGGACGACGTTGTCGTTGAAGTCGTAGACGTGAGCCTCGCCCCGCTCGACGAGCGCGGGGATGATGTCGCCCCCCATGTCGTGGTCGGAGTCGGGATTCTCCGAGTCGGCCCGCAGCGCCTCGACGAGGACCTTCGTGGTGAAGACGTAGTTACCCATGGACGCGAACGTGACGTTGGGGTCGTCGGGTGTCCCGGGCGGATGAGCGGGCTTCTCGAGGAACTGGGTGATCCTGCCGCTCTCGTCGCTGTCGATGCAGCCGAACGCGAATGCCTCGCTGCGCGGGACGCGGATACCGGCGACGGTGACACCGGCGCCCGACTCGATGTGCTGGCGCACCATCTGCTCGGGGTCCATCCGGTACACGTGGTCGGCGCCGAAGACCACGATGTACTCGGGATCCTCGTCGTAGACCAGGTTGAGCGACTGCAGGATCGCGTCGGCGCTGCCGGTGTACCAGCGTGGACCGAGCCGCTGCTGGGCCGGCACCGGGGTGATGTACTCACCGGTGAAGCCGGAGAGGCGCCAGGTCTGCGAGATGTGCCGGTCGAGGGAGTGCGACTTGTACTGCGTGAGAACGCAGATGCGCAGGTAACCGGCATTCACGAGATTGCTGAGCACGAAATCGATGAGGCGGTATGCGCCCCCGAACGGCACTGCCGGCTTGGCTCTGTCCGCGGTCAGCGGATACAGACGTTTGCCCTCGCCGCCGGCGAGAACGATTCCAAGCACATGGGGCTGGCTCCTCACACGCTTCAACCTATCCCCCGACCCAGGCCGCCGCCAGCGAAGCGCGATCTCGACGCCCTACGGAGTGTCGGGGCCGGGTGGCCGGAACCTGCGCGGCCCGCTACTTTGAGGCGGTGAGGGTGGCAATGATGACGCGGGAGTATCCGCCTGAGGTGTACGGCGGGGCCGGGGTCCACGTCACCGAACTCGTCGAACAACTGCGTCGACTGGTCGAGGTCGACGTGCACTGCACGGGCGCACCGCGCGATACCGCGTTCGTGCACTCCCCCGACCCGGCACTGCGCGATGCCAATCCTGCCCTGACGACCCTGTCGGCCGGGTTGCGCATGGCGCACGCCGCGGCCGGAGTCGACGTGGTGCACTCGCACACCTGGTACACCGGGCTGGCCGGTCATCTGGCCGCCGAACTCCACGACGTCCCGCACATCCTCACCGCGCACTCCCTCGAGCCCCGACGGCCGTGGAAGGCCGAGCAACTCGGGGGCGGTTACCGCATCTCCTCCTGGTCCGAGCGCAACGCCGTCCGGTACGCCGACGCGATCATCGCGGTCAGCGACGGGATGCGCCTCGACGTGCTCGACGCCTATCCGTTCGTCGATCCCGCTCGGGTCCACGTGGTGCGCAACGGGATCGACACCACCGTCTGGCATCCGGGCCCGGCCGAGCCCGGCCACGAGTCCGTCGTCACCCGCATCGGTCTCGATCCGGATCGTCCGATCGTCGTGTTCGTCGGCCGCATCACCCGGCAGAAGGGCGTCGGGCACCTGATCGCCGCGGCGCACCATCTCGACCCCGACATCCAGCTCGTCCTGTGTGCCGGCGCGCCCGACACCCCCGAGATCGCCGCGGAGACCGAACGGGCGGTGACCGCCCTGCAGGACGCCCGTGACGGGGTGCACTGGGTACGCGAGATGCTGCCCACCGAATCGGTCCGCGAACTACTCTCGATTGCAACGGTTTTCGTCTGTCCGTCGGTGTACGAGCCGCTGGGGATCGTCAACCTCGAGGCGATGGCCTGCGAGACCGCCGTGGTGGCGTCCGACGTCGGAGGCATCCCGGAGGTCGTGCAGGACGGGGTCACCGGGCGACTGGTGCACTACGACGCCTTCGACATCGAGACCTACGAGCGTGCGCTCGCCGATGCGATCGACGACGTCGCGCGCGACCGCGACCGTGCCGCCCGGTGGGGCCGGGCCGGACGCGACCGCGCTGTCAACGAGTTCTCGTGGGCGCAGATCGCCCGCCAGACCGTCGCCGTCTACCAGCAGGTGCTCACGACGCGCTAGGTTCGTCGGCCGTCTCGACCCGTCGCCACGAGGTGACGGTGACAGAGACCGTCACCTCGAACGGATCGGGCAGGGAGGCCAGCAACTCCGCACGCCGGTCGGACGTCACATGATGGGCGGACGGTCCCATCCCCGCGACGAGACCGAGCGCCTCGCACGGGAGTGCGGCCGTGAAGCGCACGTCCGTCCGTCCCGTTCGCTCGAAACGTCCCGACAGCGCGGACGAGAGCCGCTCCGTCTTCCGGTCGTCCACACTCACCATGCCGGGCAACGCGACCAGTTCGCGCAGATGCTCCGAGGTGGGTGTAGCAACGACGAGCGTGCCTCCGGGGACGAGCACGCGATGACTCTCGGCGGCGTTGCGGGGCGCGAACACCGACAGCACGTGGGTGAGCGATGCCGACTTCACAGGCAGTCGTTGCCACGCATCGGCGAGGATCGCTCCGGTCCGGGGATGACTGCGGGCGACGCGCCGCACCGCGGGCTTGGAGACGTCGAGCCCGATGCCGCGCGCCGCCGGCAGGGCGTCGAGCACGGACGCGAGGTACTGCCCCGTACCGGCCCCGACCTCGAGGATCGCAGCGCCGGCGGCTGCGACTACCGCATCGGTGTCCACCGTATCGGCGGTGTCGAGGCATGCGTCGGCCACCGCGCGCCGGATCGGGTCGTAGTGCCCGGCACCGAGGAAATCGGCGCGGGCCGCGATCATGTCGGCGGTGTCGCCGGTGAACGGCGTCGAACCGCCGGCGAGCAGCGACACGTAGCCCTGGCGTGCGACGTCGAAGCTGTGCCCGCGATCGCACACCACGACGTTGTCGTCGAGGTCGAGCGCGGACTCGCAGTTAGGGCACGCGAGAAGATCGATCACGTCGGCGAGCATCGCGCCTCCGATCCTGCTCTCAGGACGACACCGGGCCCCGCGCGCCGAGGAGCGCGGGGCCCGGAGTGCCCTGAGAGGGGCCGATCAGCTGGTGACACTCTTGAGTTCGTCGCCGAGTGCCGCAGCCTCTTCCGGCGTGAGCTCGACGACCAGACGTCCGCCGCCCTCGAGTGGAACCCTCATGACGATTCCTCGTCCCTCTTTGGTTGCTTCGAGGGGACCGTCCCCGGTCCGGGGCTTCATGGCCGCCATCCTCTGCTCCCTCCAAATCTGCACCCGACCGCCGGGCGCGTGGGTTACCGTGTGGTTGCATCGCCGGTCGCGGCGACGCGCACCTTCTCATTCTTCCCTATCCGGAATACGTGCGCGTAGCTGACTCCTGGGTAAGACACTCCTCCGGGTTCTACGAGTCGAGTGACACCCAGCACGATTCGAGGTGATCGTCGACCATTCCGGTAGCTTGCATCAGCGCATACGCAGTGGTAGGGCCCACAAAACGGAAGCCGTGGCGCTTCAGCTCACGGGCCATCGCCGTGGACTCCGGCGTCACCGCCGGAATCTCCTCGACCGTTACCGAACGTCGCGCGCGTCGCGGCGGTGCGAACGACCACAGCAGCTCGTCGAGATCGGTGGACAGTTCGAGCACGGCCCGCGCGTTGGCGATCACCGCCTCGATCTTGCGGCGGTTGCGCACGATGCCGGAGTCGGCAAGCAACCTCTCGACGTCGGCCTCCGTGAAGTGGGCGACCGCCTCGACGTCGAAGCCGTGGAAAGCCGCGCGGAAGGCCTCCCGCTTGCGCAGGATCGTCAGCCACGACAGTCCCGACTGGAATGCCTCGAGGGAGAGCCGCTCGAACATCTCGTCGCGGCCGTGGAGCGGCCGACCCCACTCGTAGTCGTGATAGTCGCGGTAGAGCGACGAACCGGGACCGTCGACGGCCCACGGGCACCGCACGCGGTCGTCGGTATCGGTTACGGGCCCCTGCCCGTCGGTATCGGTTACGGGACCCTGCCCGTCGGTATCGACCACGGGACCCTGCCCGTCGGTATCGACCACGGGACCCTGCCCGTCTGCCGTCATCGTGACTCCCCCGTCGACTCCGACGAAGCCCGCTCGGCGACGTTCTCCCCATCGACGTCGGCTGCTCCGACGTCCTCTGCTCCGACGTCCTCTGCTCCGCCGCACTTTCCGGTGCCGTCGCCCTTTCCGGTGCCGTCGCCCTTTCCGGTGCCGTCGACCGGCGGCTCCTCTGCGCGGGCCTCGGCGTCGGCGAGGCGGACCCGCAGATCGTCGACCTCGCGGGCGAGACGATCGAGCGCCCAGTCGACCTCGCTCATCTTGTAACCCCGCACGGTCTGTTGGAACCGCAGGTCGCGGATGTCGGTGCCGGTGACGTCGGTGGCCGGCAACACCGTGACGGTGGTGCCCGGAGGCAGCGGCGCCAACGTCTCGCCCCGGCCGAAGACGGCGCTCGCGACGAAGAACAGCACCGCGGCGACGCCCGCCATCACGAGCACGTACAGCAGAACCGTGAGCATGCTCCGATCTTGGCACGAGCGGCCGACACCGGCCGGGACCGGTGCCGGACGGTCGGGTCAGCCGGTGACCGTCGCCATCGGGGGGCGGTCGGTGAGATCGACGGAGGTGTCGAACGGCACGAACGCATCGCCCTCCACCAGGAACTGGGTGAGCGGCGCACCCGAATCGGGGATCCCGCAGCGCGCGAGCATCGTGCCCACGATCTGCCGGCTCATCGCCCCGAGTTCGGACAGCGGCCGGTTGCGGTGCTTGCGGACCCCGAGGTTGACCTGCGCGATCGCGTGGAGACCGAACCGGTCGTAGGTGTCGAGCAGCAACCCGATCTCCACCCCGTAACCCGGTGCGAACGGGACCGACTCGAGCAGTTCCCGCGTCCCCGCGTACTCACCGCCGAGCGGTTGCAGCACGCAGGTCAGCTCCGGTCGCAGTGCCGCGAGCAGCGGCCGTGCGACAAGCTCGGTGACGCGGCCACCGCCGTGGGCGTCCTCGCCCCCACCGGTGCGCAGCGGGCGCCGGTAGTACCCCTTGACGAGGTGCACACCGTCGCCGAGCAGCAGGGGTCCGAGCAGTTTCGGCACGAAGGCCGGATCGGGATCGATCAGATCGGAGTCGACGAAGGCGATGATGTCGCCGGAGGTCGCCGCGAGCGACCGCCACAGCACCTCCCCCTTGCCGGGGACCGGTTCGATGCCCGGCACCGCTTCCTCCCTGGACATGACACGGGCACCCGCCGCCCGCGCCCGGGTGGCGGTCTCGTCGGTGGAACCCGAATCGAGGACCACCAGTTCGTCCACGAGACCACCGAGCAGCGGGTGGATCGTGTCGATCACACTCGCGACGGTCTCCTCCTCGTTGAGGGCGGGCAGCACCACGGTCACTGTGCGGCCGGCCTTGGCCGCGATCAGCTCGTCGATCGCCCAGGCGGGCCGATCCCAGCTGTTGGCTTCGTTCCACGTGCGTGCAGGTGCACTCATGCCAACCCCCTCACCGTGCGCGCCGGCGGGCGTGTGCCCGCGATCGCCGCGACCATGTCGACCACCCGACGTGTGGCTGCCACCTCGTGTACCCGGAACATTCGTGCGCCGGCCGCTGCCGCCAGAGCTGTCGCTGCCAATGTGCCCTCCAACCGGTCGGCGAGTTCGACTCCCAGAGTCTCCCCCACGAAGTCCTTGTTGCTCAGCGCCATAAGCACAGGCCACCCGGTTTTTACAAGAACGTCCACGTGCCGCAACAGAGCGAGTCCGTGATGGGTGTTCTTTCCGAAATCGTGGGTCGGGTCGATGAGGATCGAGTCGCTCGCGACGCCGGCGCGGGCGGCGGCATCCGCGGCCGCGACGACCTCCCGCACCACCTCCCCGACGACGTCGGTGTACCGCACACGGTGCGGGCGGGTGCGCGGGACGGCGCCGCCCGTGTGGGAGCAGACGATGCCGGCCCCGAGTTCCGCGGCGACCGCGACGAGCTCGGGATCGGCACCGGCCCACGTGTCGTTGATCAGATCGGCGCCTTCGCCCACAGCGCGACGCGCGACCTCGCTGCGCCAGGTGTCGACGCTGATGAGCACATCCGGATAGCGCTCGCGGATCGCGGCGACGAACGGCACGACGCGCCGGATCTCCTCGTCGCTGTCGACGACCTCACCCGGGCCGGCCTTCACCCCGCCGATGTCGACGAGGTCGGCACCCTCGGCCACTGCGCGGTCGACGGCCGCGAGCGCCATGTCGTCCTCGAAGGTCGCTCCCCGGTCGTAGAACGAGTCCGGGGTGCGGTTGACGATCGCCATGACGAGCGCCCTGTCGGTGGCGACGGGGCGCCCGCACAGGGTGGACGGTGCCGGACCGGGACGGGTCACGGGGGTCTGCTCGTCGACATCGGTCGCGGGGCCGCTCATGATCCCATCCTGACATGCTCAGCGACCGGGCAATTCTCCTCGCGCGACGCCGTCGACGAAGCCGTCGAAGATCGGCCGGTAACCCTCGCTGCGACTCGCGAGGACGTACACCTCGTCCTCACCGGTCTCGCTGTAGCCCTGCTTGCGCAGATCGACCTTCCTGCTCTTGAAGGTCGTCGTGTACTCGAGCTCGTCGACGATGCGGACGAACAGCGGAACCGCGTAGTCCGGCAACGCGTCGTGCAGCGACTTCGCGAGCGCCGCTCCGTCGAGCTCGGCGCCCTCCTTCAAGGTGATCGCGGCCATCCCGGTGCGGCCGTCGGCCCCGTCGACCTCGACGCCGTAGACGACGGCCTCGGCGATCGTCTCGTGCGACGACACCGCGGCTTCGACCTGCGTGGTCGCGACGTTCTCGCCCTTCCACCGGAAGGTGTCGCCGAGCCGGTCGACGAACGCGACGTGCATCCATCCCTGGTTGCGGACGAGGTCGCCGGTGTCGAACCAGACGTCGCCGTCGGAGAACGCGTCGCGGAGCAGCTTCTTCTCGGTGGCCTCGGGATCGGTGTACCCGTCGAAGGGTGCGCGGGAGGTGACCTTCGCGAGGAGCAGTCCGACCTCGCCCTTGCCGACCTTCTTCAACCGGCCGTCGTCGCCGCGACGTGCCTGGCCCGAATCGGGGTCGTACTCGACGACGGCGTAGGGCAGCGGGCAGATGCCGGCGGTGCGCTTCTGGTCGAGCGCGTTGATGAAGGCGATGTTGCATTCGCTCGCACCGTAGAACTCCGCGACGCGGTCGATACCGAAGCGTTCGGTGAACTCGTCCCACAGTTCTGCGCGCAGACCGTTGCCGACGGCGAGGCGGATCCCGTGGTCGGCGTCGTCCTCCCGCGGCGGCTGGTTGAGCAGGTAGCGGCAGATCTCGCCGATGTAGATGAAGGCCGTGGCGCCGTTGCGCTCCGCGTCGTTCCAGAAGTTGGACGCCGAGAACTTCCGGCCGAGCCCGAGCGTGGCGCCGGCGGCGAGCACCGAGGACAACGCGACCGTGAGGGCGTTGTTGTGATAGAGCGGCAAGCAGGAGTACAGGACGTCGGTCCGGCGCAGGCGCACGCCGAGGCTGCCCAGGCCCGACATCGATTTCAGCCACCGGAAGTGCGTCATGCGGCTGGCCTTCGGCAGTCCTGTCGTGCCGGAGGTGAAGATGTAGTAGGCCGTCTCGGACGCTTGCAGCTCCTCGGTGACTGCGGGATTCGACGCGTCGGCGTCGCGGGCGGCGGTGTCGAGATCGTCGAAGCGCAGCACGGTGCGGGCCTGCGGCTCGCCACCGAGAGAGTCGACGGCCTCCTCGCACTCCTCCCCGATCACGAGGGCGGCGCTGTCGAGCAGCGACAGGCTGTGCTCGAGCACCTCACCACGCTGGTTGATGTTGAGCATGCCGGCGGCCGCACCGAGCTTGACCGCGGCCAGCGCGACCAGCAGGGTCTCGGGCCGGTTGCCCATGAGGATGCCCACGACGTCGCCCATGCCGACACCGCGATCGGCGAGCACCGCTGCGTACCGGTTGACCTGCGCGTTGGCCTCGCCGTACCCGATGGAGGCTCCCTCGAACCGGATGAAGGGCCGCTCCGGGTGACGCTCGGCGAGCTTCTGGAAGACCGACCCGATCGTCTCGCGGGCGGTCGGCTTCCGGGTCATCCCGGCTGCTCCGCGCAGCACGATGGGGAGATCGGTAGCCATCCGGGGCAGTTTCGAGACGAGTCCGGGCAGGGACACGACGGGGACATTGCCTCGATCGGATCGAGTGGTCACGACAGATTTCCTCACGGCGACGTTGGGGACGGGCGGGCTCGCTCGGGCGACACCCACGGCGTTCCCCCGAACTTACCGAAGAGTAGATAAGCGCGCGGCGAAGTGGAACACCTCAGACCGTCGCGTACGGCGCAGCGCAACGGTCGAGCGCGTCGGCGAGGTCGGTGGTGACCGCGAGACCGTCGAGTGCGCGTTGCGCGACGAAGCCGGTGTCGACCATCGACCCGAGCCAGCCGAGCAGGCCGTCGAAGTGGCCCGTGGGATCGAGCAGGACGACCGGCTTGTCATGCATACCGAGATACCCCGCGGTCCACGTCTCGAACAGTTCCTCGAGGGTTCCGATGCCGCCGGGCAGGGTCAGGAAGGCGTTGGCGCGGTCCTCCATGATGCGTTTGCGCTCGCGCATCGTCTCGGTGACGATCAACTCGTCGGCGTCGACGTCCGCGACCTCGCGGTGCACGAGTGCCTTCGGAATGACCCCGATCGTGTGCGCGCCGGCCGCGCGGGCCGCGTCGGCGACCGCGCCCATCATCGATACGTTGCCGCCGCCGGAGACCAGCTGCCAGCCCCGTCGGCCTATCTCGGTACCGACAGCGGCGGCGAGTTCGAGGAACTTCTGGTCGACAGGGCCCGACGCGCAGTACACACAGACCGACAGAGCTTCGGTTACCATCCACTCCCGTTTCCGTACAGTTCGTTCTCGTCCTCGCCGCGATGCGCCTCGAGGATGATGTCCACCGTCTCCTCGACGCTGTCGGTGACGAAGAGCAGGTCGAGGTCGGCGGGCGAGATCTTGCCGCCGCGGACCAGGGTCTCGCGCAGCCAGCCCACCAGACCGTTCCAGTACTCCGAACCGAACAGCACGATCGGGAACTGCGTGATCTTGCGGGTCTGCACGAGGGTCAGTGCCTCGAACAGCTCGTCGAGCGTCCCGAAACCCCCGGGCAGGCACACGAACGCCTGCGAGTACTTCACGAACATCGTCTTGCGCGCGAAGAAGTACCGGAAGTTCAGGCCGAGATCGACCCACTCGTTGAGGCCCTGTTCGAAGGGCAGCTCGATCCCCAGTCCGATCGACAGTCCCCCGGCCTCGCTGGCACCGCGGTTGGCCGCCTCCATCGCGCCCGGACCGCCACCGGTGACGACGGCGTATCCGGCGTGGACGAGTGCGGCGCCGAGCTCGCGGCCGATCTCGTACTCCTCGTGACCGGCCGGGGTGCGCGCCGATCCGAAGACGGTGACGGCGCGGGGCACCTCGGCGAGCGCACCGAAGCCTTCGACGAACTCGCTCTGGATCCGCAGCACACGCCACGGATCGGTGTGCACCCAGTCGGACGGGCCGCGGCGATCGAGCAGCCGCTGGTCCATCGTCGTCGCCTCGCGGGCGAGAGAGCCGCGCAGTTGCACCGGGCCCTGGTGCACGACCTCGCGCCGGGAGCCGCGTTCGGAGGAGGAGTTGTCGCCGGACATGGCGGCCACGTTATCGGGTGAGATAGGAGCGCAGAACGGAGGTCACCTCGGTGATCCGCCCGACCTCGACGTGCTCGTCGCGCTTGTGCGCGAGGTTCGGGTCGCCCGGCCCGTAGTTGACAGCCGGGATCCCCAGCGCGGCGAACCGCGAGACGTCGGTCCAGCCGTACTTGGCCCGGAACTTCCCGCCCGCGGCCTCGACGAGCGCCGCCGCGGCCGGGTTCGACAGTCCGGGCAGCGCGCCGGGTGACATGTCGGTGAGTTCCATCGAGATCGCGAGACCGTCGAAGACCTCGCGGACGTGCGCGAGTGCGTCGTCGGGGCTGCGATCCGGGGCGAACCGGAAGTTCACGTCGAGCGCAGCGGCGTCGGGCACCACGTTGCCGGCGACACCGCCCTCGATGTGCACGGCCGACAGTCCTTCCCGGTACACACAACCGTCGATGTCGACCGACCGTGCCTCGTAGCGGGCCAGACGGTCGAGCACGGCAGCGAGCTTGTGGATCGCGTTGTCGCCGAGCCAGGAGCGCGCCGAATGCGCCCGCACACCGTCGGTCGTGATGCGCACCCGCAGGGTGCCCTGGCAACCAGCCTCGATCTCACCCGAGGTGGGTTCGCCGAGGATCGCCACGTCCGCGTCGAGCCAGTCGCGCAGTTCGGTCTCGATCCGTCCGAGCCCGTTGTACGCGGCCGCGATCTCCTCGCAGTCGTACATCACGATCGTCAGGTCGTGAGCGAGATCGGTGACGGTCGCCGCGAGGTGCAGGAAGACGGCATCGCCGGCCTTCATGTCGGAGGTGCCGCAGCCCCACATCAGGTCGCCGTCGCGCCGTGACGGCACGTTGTCGGCGATCGGGACGGTGTCGAGGTGGCCGGCGAGCATCACACGGCTGCCGAGTCCGCGGTTCGTCCGCGCCAGGACACAGTTGCCGTTGCGCACGACCTCGAAGCCGTCGGTCTGCTCGCGCAGGGCCGTCTCCACGGCGTCGGCGATGAGCGTCTCGTTCTGCGACACGCTCGGGATGTCGACGAGCGCGGCGGTCAGTTCGACGGGGTCGGCGTGCAGGTCCAGCTGCGGTACGGGCATACCTGCACGATACGAAACGCGCCTGTTCCTCAGACCCCGCACACGATTTTCTCAGGGGGGACACAGGCGCAGGACCGCCTCGCGTACGCTTCTCACCCGTGAGTGCACACGGAGCATCAGCAGTAGGCATCGCGAATATCACGGAGGACGGGACCGTCCTCGACACGTGGTACCCGGCACCCGCCCTCGGCGAGCCGAGCGAAACCGGAACGACGCGACTCGAGGGCACGGACATCCCGTCCGATCTCGCCCTGCTCGCCGGTCACGACGAGGCGCGCGAGGTCCAGCAGGTCGTGGTGCGCACCGACATCGCGGACCTGTCGAAGCCGCCCGTCGACACTCACGACGTCTACCTGCGCCTGCACCTGCTGTCGCACCGTCTCGTCCAGCCGCACGGGCTCAGCCTCGACGGCATCTTCGGCATGCTCGCGAACGTCGTGTGGACCAACTACGGCCCGTGCTCGCTCGAGAACTTCGAGACCGTGCGCTCCCGTCTGCGTATCCGCGGACCGGTGACAGTCTTCGGTGTCGACAAGTTCCCCCGCATGGTCGACTACGTCGTTCCGGCCGGTGTCCGCATCGCCGACGCCGACCGCGTCCGCCTCGGTGCGCACCTCGCGTCCGGCACCACCGTGATGCACGAGGGCTTCGTCAACTTCAACGCCGGCACGCTCGGCAACTCGATGGTCGAGGGCCGCATCTCCGCGGGTGTCGTCGTCGACGACGGTTCCGACGTCGGTGGAGGCGCCTCGATCATGGGCACCCTCTCCGGTGGCGGCAAGGAGGTCATCTCCGTCGGCAAGCGCTGCCTGCTCGGTGCGAACGCGGGCGTGGGCATCTCGCTCGGCGACGACTGCATCGTCGAGGCCGGCCTGTACGTCACCGCCGGTACCAAGGTCACCGGACCTGACGGCACCGTCGTCAAGGCCGCGACCCTCAGCGGCGCGTCCAACCTCCTGCTGCGACGCAACTCGGTGAGCGGCGCGGTCGAGGTCGTGCCGAACAAGGGCAGCGGAGTCGAACTGAACGCGGCTCTGCACGCCAACGACTGACTCTGCACCCACAACAGATTCGGAACCGAGAAACTGTGAGTGAAACCCAGCGGCCCGCGTCCGAGGCCGAACATCTCGGGAGCGGCCTGAAGGTCCGCCATCTGACCATGATGGGACTCGGCTCCGCCATCGGCGCGGGCCTGTTCCTCGGTTCCGGAGTGGGTATCGCCGCAGCCGGTCCGGCCATCATCGTCTCGTACCTGCTCGCCGGCGTGATGATCATCTTCGTGATGCGCATGCTCGGCGAGATGGGTGCCGCGCTGCCGGTGAGCGGTTCGTTCTCGCACTACGCGCGCATCGGAATCGGCCGCTGGGCCGGATTCAGCATGGGGTGGCTGTACTGGTTCATGCTGATCATGGTGCTCGGTGTCGAGATCACCGGTGCCTCCGCGATCGTGCAGTCGTGGCTGCCGGGCGTACCCCAATGGGTGGTCGCGCTGGTGTTCGTCACCTTCTTCGCGGTGGTCAATCTGGCGAGGGTCGCCAACTTCGGTGAGTTCGAGTTCTGGTTCGCGGCACTGAAGGTCGCGGTCATCCTCGGGTTCCTGGTGATCGGCATCCTGCTCGTGTTCGGTCTGCTTCCGGGCACCGAACCCGTCGGCACCACGCACCTGCTCGGCGACGGCGACGGTTTCGCGCCCAACGGGATCGCCGGTGTCGCGGCCGGTCTGCTCGCGGTGGCCTTCGCGTTCGGCGGCATCGAGATCGTCACGATCGCCGCGGCCGAATCGAAGGATCCGGAACGGTCCATCGCGACGGCCGTGCGCAGTGTCGTCTGGCGGATCTCGGTCTTCTACCTCGGGTCGATCTCGATCATGGTGCTCGTGCTGCCGTGGACCGCGGCGAGCGGTGAGACCTCCCCGTTCGTCTCGGTGCTCGACATCGCCGGCATCCCCTACGTGTCCGGCTTCATGGAACTCGTCGTGGTGATCGCGCTGCTGTCGGCGTTCAACGCCAACGTCTACGGCACCTCCCGCATGGCCTACTCGCTGGCACGCGGCGGCGACGGACCGGCCTGGCTCAGTAAGCTCACCCACCACGGAGTGCCCCGCAACGCGGTGCTCGTCTCGGTGTTCTTCGGCTTCGTCAGCGTGTGGCTCAACTGGCTGCTGCCCGACACCATCCTCGGGATCCTGCTCAACGCGGTCGGATCGGCGCTCATCGCGATCTGGTTGTTCATCGTCGTCTCGCATCTGCGGCTGCGCCGCAAGTTCGAGCGCGAAGGCACCATCCGCCTGCGCATGTGGCTGTTCCCCTATCTCAGCTGGTTCACGCTCGCGATGCTCATCGGCTTCATCGTGCTGATGCTGTCCGACAGCGCGGCCCGGGTCCAGCTCGCGTCGACCTTCGTGCTGTTCCTGATCATCACGGCGCTCGGCTTGCTCTGGCACCGCACCCACGACGACAAGACGGTCAGCCACCCGTCCGATCGGCCAGCGCAGTGAGCACGAGCTCGGTGATGTCGAGCGGATCGCTCGTCCGGTAGCTCACCCCTCCGGTCGCCGCGGCGATCTGCTCGAGGGTTGCGGTGTCCACGTCCTCACCGAGTCCGATCGTCACGATCCGTACCGGCCTGGACGGATCGTTCTCGTTCGAGAGGACCGCGAGCAGTTCGTCCTTCGACATCGCGGAACCGTTGTCGGCGCCGTCGGTCACCACGACGACACTGTTGGCCGCGCGCGGATCGTAGCTGTCCTGCACGTACCGGAAGGCCGCGAGGATCGTGTCGTAGAGCGCGGTGGTCTCGTCGGCCGTACCGGCCATCTGCGCGACGAGCGAGGTGAGCAGGTCGCGTTGGGTACCGTCGTCCACCACCGCATCGAAGCGCCGGATCGGTGCCGCCACGATGTAGTCCCCCGTTGCCTCGGCGCGGTCGTTCGGCAATGTGGCGTAGTCGCTCACTCCCCCACCGAAGAACCACAGGCCCGCTGAGACGTTCCCGGGCAGGACCTCGTTGGCGGCGGTCGCGGCGCGCCGGACCAGTTCGATCCGACTCTCGTCGCCGAGATCACGGTTCATCGACGCGGAGACGTCCACCGCGAACACGGTGCGCACGGGAAGCGCCTGCAACGCCCACACGTTCATCGCCTCCTCGGCGACGGTCTCGTCGTCGAGTTCGAGCACCGGCACCGCTCCCGCACCGCGGCCGTCGGGCAGGGGTCGTCCGCCTCCGTCCCGGAAGCCGTGACGGGTCAGCCTGTCGAGTCCTTCGGACGTGTGCAGCGCGTCGGTCAGCGCCGTGGCGGCCGCCGCCGCGGCGTCGTGCCGTTCTCCGCGCGCCGTCACGACCACCGGATAGTCCACGAGCAGCGTCCCGGTGACGGGTACCTCGATGCCCAGTTCGCGCTTGTGGACGCTGCGATAGGTCTCGACCTGCTGTTCGGTGCTCACCACCGTCCCACCATCGGCGACGGTCTCCTCGAGCAAGGTCGATCCGGTAGGTACCTCCTCGTCGCGAACCCCCTCCCGCTCGGCGAGCGGCGCCATGACGGGACGGACCGTGCCCATCGCGACGGGATCGTCGGCGGCCTCGGCCAGCACGGCGCGGATGGCACCTGCCGCGGGACCGGAGCGCAGTGGATTGCCGAAGACGAGACCGGGATCGGACAGGGCCTCCTGCCAGTCGGCCGCCGGTTCGACGGTGCCCGGCGCACCCGCGATCACGAGCGGCGTGGTGGCCAGCGGTGTCGACACCGTGCGCACCGGGCCCGTGGCGGTCTCACCCGCCCACGACGCCCACCAACCGCCCGCCGGGAGCCACAGGTCGGGAACGTCGTCGGTCGCCAGTCGCGCCGACACCTCCCCCGGTTCCTGTTCGACGACCTCGAACTTCGTACATCCGGATACCGAGGTCCCCTCGATCACCGGTGCGAGGTCGGCGGTGACCGCCACGGTGTAGCGCTCGGAGTCGTCGCACCCACTCCGTCGCTCCACGAACAGGAAGGCGACGGATCCGGCCGCGAGGACGAGGATCACGGCGACGACGAACCAGCGCGCCCGACCCTCGCCCGGCCGTGCATCCCCACTCACGCCGCCACGACGGCTCGGCGGATCCGACTCGGACGGTCCGGACTCCCCCGCCATGCGTCGGCCCCCTCGTGCTCACTCCGGGTGACGACCCTCGGTCGCCCGAGACCGATGATATAGACCGGCACGCCTCGGGAAGCCGAATCCGACGCGATATCAGCCCTGTTCGGAGCTCTCCAGTTCGAGTCGTCGAGCGATCAGCGCCGCCTGCAGCTGGCGCAGTCCGGAGGGCCGGGTGGGATCGAATCCGGTGAGTTGCGCGACCCGCTTGAGGCGGTAGTCGACAGTGTTCGCGTGGACGTGCAGGGTCTTGGCCGTGAGCTGGCGGCTCAGGTCGTGGGCGATGTGCGTTTCCAGCGTCTCGACGAGTTCGGGTGATTCGTCGAGCGGGTCGAGGACGCGTGCGAGGTGACGGCGCGCCGGTCCGGGCCGCGTGAGCTGGTATTCGAGGGCCAGATCCTGCATACCGTAGGCCCCGACCGCACGGCCGAGCCGTCGCACCAGATCGAGCAGTTCGTGGGCCTGCTTCGCCGCGGTGGGCACCTCCCGTACGGGGGCGTGGACGAGAGCGATCGTGACGGACACGCCCGCGACGGTCTCGATGCGCTGCCGGAATTCCTCGATCGCCTCGGTCGAGGGCGATTCGGGGAGCAGGACGGTGCCGCCCTCGGGGCCGAGCATCGCGAGGTGGCGGCCCTCGCAGATCGCCTCGAGTTCGGTCTCGACCCGGCGCAGGGTGCGCCGCGCGACGACCTCCGGCCGCACGTGCGGATTGCGTTCGTCGGGATGTCGGGTGAGCGAGACCGCGAGCACGGTGTAGGTGTCGGCGAGCACCAGCCCGGAGCGTTGCGCCACGGCCGCGGCGTCCTGCCCGCTCAGCAGCGCGGCGACCAGTTCCTGCGCGGCGACGTCGCGTTCACGGCGGATGGCGTCGAGTTCGGCGACGAAACCGGTGGTCGCGGCGACGGTGACCTTCTCGAGCAGCGCCATCCACAGGCGGGACGCGTCGGCGACGGAGGAGACATCGCCCTCCCGGGCCCGATCGGTGACCAGCTCCCACCCGAGACGGATGCCTTCGTGATAGATCCGGAGCATGTATTCGAGCCGGAAGCCGGCGCGGGCCCACTGGGCTGCGCTGCTGCGCAGGTCGGCGAGTTCCGCGTCGGAGGGTAGTTCTCCGGAGTCGAGGAGATGGATCGCGATGCGCAGGCAGCGCACGGTGACCTCGGTGACGTCACCGCGCAGCGATTCGCCCGGTCGCAGCGAACACGGCGCCACGTTGTCGGCGAAGTGCGCCACGAGTTTGCGAGCCACGGCGGGCAGATCGCGCAGCGGAACGGACGCGGGCTTCCCGTCCACCAGGAAGAGCGGAGCGTTGTCACCGTCCCCCCGACGATCGTGCCCGGTCACCCGGACCTGATCCGTTACAGACATCCCTCGAACCCCCATCGAAGTGAGTAGATCTACATACGGTGCAGTAGAGAATCCGCCTCGCAGTGTGACACATGCAACCCCTGTGACCGATTTTCCACGAAGTTCCGGTGACAGGAACCTGCCCGCGGGCGCCCCCCACCGACCCTGTCAGCCCAGTTTCTTCTTCTGCACCTTGCCCATCGCATTGCGTGGAAGGTCACCCACCACACGCACCTCCCGGGGCCGCTTGTGCACGGAAAGCTGTTGTGCGACAAGGTCGATCAGTTCCGACCCGTCGACTTGGGGGCCGTCGGCGGCGGGCACCACGAACGCGACGATCCGCTGACCGAGGTCGTCGTCGGGCAGGCCCACCACGGCCACCTCCCGCACCGCGGGATGACCGAGCAGAACGGTCTCGATCTCCCCCGCACCCACCCGGAACCCACCGGTCTTGATCAGATCGGTCGACTCGCGACCCACGATGCGGTGGAATCCGCCCTCGTCGACGGCCGCCACGTCGCCGGTGACGAACCATCCATCCTCGGTCCACGCGGCCGCGGTGGCCTCCGGCCTGTTCAGGTAGCCGTCGAAGAGCATCGGTCCACGCACCTGCAAGACGCCGATGCTCTCCCCGTCGTGGGGCACGTCGCGGCCCTGCTCGTCGCGCAGGCGCGTCTCGACCCGGGCCACCGGCGTGCCCACCCAGCCGGGACGGCGCTCGCCGTCGACGCGCGTGCTGAGCGTCAGCATCGTCTCGCTCATGCCGTAGCGCTCGATCGGAACCAGTCCCGTGAGCTCACGCAGTCGTTCGAAGACCGGCACCGGCAGCGGCGCGCTGCCGGAGACGAGCAGTCGCGCGCCGCTGAGCGCGCGGGCGGAGTCCTCGTCCTCGACGACGCGTGTCCACACCGTCGGCACCCCGAAGTAGAGGGATCCCTGCGCTTCGGCGTAGGCCTGCGGAGTGGGCTTCCCGGTGTGGATCAGCCGGCTGCCCACCCGCAGGGCTCCGACCACACCGAGCACGAGTCCGTGCACGTGGAACAGCGGCAGCCCGTGGACGAGCGTGTCGCGCTCGGTCCAGGCCCACGCCTCGGCGAGCGCGTCGATGCCCGCGGCGATCGCCCGGCGGCTCAGCAGCACACCCTTCGGAGCGCCGGTGGTCCCGGAGGTGTAGAGCACGAACGCGATTCGCGCCGGGTTCGGCTCGGGCAGGTGGTGCCAGTCGCGGGCGTGCAGGCGGACCGGCAGGCTCGGCAACTGCGGAACGTCGGGATGCTGCACCTCCGGCGCCGGACCGAGCCAGGCCTGCGCGTCCGAGTCCGTCAGGATGTGGGCGAGTTCGGCGGGCCCCGAGTCCGGTGGCACCGGCACCACGGTCGTCCCGGCGAGCAGGGCACCGGTCACGGCGACGACGGTGGTCGCGCTCGGAGTCGCGAGCACGGCCACCCGATCGGCGCGCGCCACCCGCGCCGCGACGGCGGTGGCCGCGCCGAGCAGACCGCTGCGGGAGAAGGTGTGGCCGTCGATACGGACGACGTCCGGGAGATCGTCGCCGCGCGCGACGGCCAGCGGATTCAGCGAACGAAGCAGTGCAGACACGACAGCCACGATTCCATATCGATGCCGCAGCCTCGCGGGGGCGGTCGGGTGTGGCGGTCAGGTGTGGATGTCGCCGCGCGCCGCGGACATCGATGTCCGCGCCAGATGTGCCGGGGGAAGCACGGTGGCCAGGACCGCGCCCAGCAGCATTCCGATGAGGACGGCCACGCCGTGCGCATCGCCCGCGATCACGAGGACCACACCGAGAAGGAAGGTCGCCGCGGAGGCGACGAGCAGCGAGCGTGTCGCTCCGACGACCGGCCACAGTCCCGCGAGAGTCGCGGCCGCCGCGAGCGTCGCGCCGGTTGTTCCCGCGCCGTCGGACGGGAAGACGAAGGTGGTGAACAACCCCCACAGCACCTGGCCGACCAGGAACAACCCGAGTGCGCGGTACCACCCCCACACCCGCACGATCGCGATGGCGACCACCGCGAGCAACAGCAGGTTCACGACGGTGAGGAGCACGCCGCCGTCCTCGATCAGACCTGCGGTGAGGACACGCCACCACTCCCCCGAGTCCCGGGTGCGGACCGGCTGCCGCCGGAAGACGTCGAGCAGTCCCGGGAAGACCAGTCGCGCGAGCGAGGCCACCGCGACCACCGACCACAGGATCGTCGCCGCGACCGGCGGAGGCCACCAGAACGATCGCGTCGTCGCGTGCGCGGAACTTCCCGCATGGGAGCGTGACGCGCTCACCGCAGCGATGGCCACCACGGCGACGTAGAGCACCCACAGCAGCGGATCCTCACCGGACGAACTCACGGGGCCAATCTACCGGCGAGCTGCTCGCCGAGCGGTGCGCCGGCGCGCTCTATCGGCGCAGTCGGGCAGCGGCGGCGTCGATGGCGTCGTCGGTCGCGGTGAGCGCGATCCGGACGTGCAGGACACCTCCGGGACCGTAGAACTCGCCGGGTGCGACGAGGATGCCGCGGTCGGCGAACCAGTCGACGGTCGCGCGGCATCCCTCACCGCGCGTCGCCCACAGGTACAGGCCCGCCTCCGAATGGTCGACGGTGAAGCCGGCGCCGCGCACGGCCCCCAGGAGCACCTCGCGACGCTTGCGGTACTTCTCGCGCTGCGCGTTCTCGTGTTCGTCGTCGTTCAGTGCCGCGGTCATCGCGGCCTGGATCGGCAGCGGCAGCATCATGCCGGAGTGCTTACGGACCTCGAGCAGGTCGGCGACGAGGTCGGCGTCGCCGGTGACGAAACCGGCCCGGTAGCTCGCGAGATTGGAGGTCTTCGACAGTGAGTGCACCGCGAGGAGGTTGGTGTGGTCGCCCCCGCACACGTTCGGGTGCAGGATCGACAGGGCCTCACACTCCCAGGTGAGCCCGAGATAACACTCGTCGGAGACGACGATCGCGTTGCGGCTGCGCGCCCAGTCGACGACCTTGCGCAGGTGGTCGGGTCCGAGCACCTTGCCGGTGGGGTTCGACGGCGAGTTCACGAAGACCAGCGACGCGACCTCGGGGCCGAGGCGGGTCAGCCCGTCGGCGCGGATGATGCGGGCACCGGCGAGCAGCCCGCCCACCTCGTAGGTCGGGTACGCCAGTTCGGGGATCACGACGAGATCGTCGGCACCGAGGCCGAGCAGCGACGGCAGCCAGGCGATCATCTCCTTGGTGCCGATCGCCGGCAGGATCGCCGAGTCGTCGAGACCGGTGATGCCGTAGCGACGTTCGAGCGCACCCACGGCCGCCCGCCGCAGTTCGGCGGTGCCGTGCGTGGTCGGGTAGCCCGGCTCCTCCGCGACGGAGACGAGCGCCTCCCGGATCACGGGGGCGACCGGGTCGACCGGTGTGCCCACCGACAGGTTGACGATGCCGTCGGGATGCGCCGCTGCCTTCGTTTTCGCGTCGGTCAGGGAATCCCAGGGGAAGTCCGGCAGGCTCTTCGCCACCGAACGGCGGACACGCGTGCTCACGAAAGTTCCACCGGTCCGTTCGTCACTCTTCGCCCATGGGAGGGAGATTCTTGACGAACGGCGGGTCGTAGTCGACCTTGCCGAGCTTCGCGGCGCCACCGGGCGAGCCGAGATCGTTGAAGAAGTCGACGTTGGCCTTGACGTACTCGGACCACTCGTCCGGGACGTCGTCCTCGTAGAAGATCGCTTCGACGGGGCACACGGGCTCGCACGCACCGCAGTCGACGCACTCGTCGGGGTGGATGTACAGCATGCGACCGCCCTCGTAGATGCAGTCGACGGGGCACTCCTCGATGCATGCCTTGTCCAACACGTCCACGCACGGTTCCGCAATCGTGTACGTCACTGCTGTTCTCCCTGCCTCTCTGTAAGCCCGCCGACCTGCGCGGTCTCGCCCGAGCGGGCACCCTCGGCGCCCACGGTCCTCCAGTATCCCCCGTGCCCGTGCCACACACCGGAGTAAGGGTCCCCTACTTCAGAGTGCAGACCGTCGAGGCGGGTCAGCCCGCGGTGACCGGGAGCTCGATCGGCGTGTACGCGGTGGTCCGTTGGCGCGCCGGCCGCCCGATGCCCTCGGCGATCGCGACCAGTTCGGCGACGGTCTTCTCCGAACCGTGCTGCGAGCCCGCCATGCGCGAGATCGTCTCCTCCATGAGCGTGCCGCCGAGATCGTTCGCCCCGCCCTCGAGCATGGCCTGCGTCCCGGCGACACCCAGCTTGACCCAGCTGGTCTGGATGTTGTCGATCCGGCCGTGCAGCATGACCCGGGCGAGGGCGTGCGCGGCACGGTTGTCGCGCATGGTCGGGCCGGGACGCGACGCGCCGGCCAGATACAGCGGCGACGACTGGTGCACGAAGGGCAACAGCACGAACTCGGTGAATCCGCCCGTGCGGTCCTGGATCCCGCGGATCACCTCGAGGTGGCCGACCCAGTGGTGCGGCTGGTCGACGTGCCCGTACATCATCGTCGAGCTCGATCGCAGGCCCACCTCGTGCGCGGTGGTCACCACCTCGATCCACTCGGCGGTCGGGAGCTTGCCCTTCGTGAGCACCCACCGCACCTCGTCGTCGAGGATCTCCGCGGCGGTGCCCGGGATGGTGTCGAGCCCGGCCTGACGCAGTTCGGTGAGCCAGTCCCGGATCGACGTGCCGCTGCGCGCGACACCGTTGACGATCTCCATCGGCGAGAACGCGTGGACGTGCATCGACGGCACCCGCGCCTTGACGGCGCGGACGAGATCGGCGTAGCCGGTCACCGGCAGTTCCGGATCGATACCGCCCTGCATGCACACCTCGGTGGCGCCGGCGACGTGCGCCTCCCACGCCCGGTCGGCGACCTCGCTCGCCGAGAGGGTGAACGCGTCGGCGTCGCCCTTGCGCTGCGCGAAGGCGCAGAACCGGCAGCCGGTGTAGCAGATGTTGGTGAAGTTGATGTTCCGGTTGACGACATAGGTGACGTCGTCGCCGACGGTGTCGCGGCGCAGCTGGTCGGCGAGCGCCACGAGTGCTTCGAGACCGGCGCCGTCGGCGTTGGCGAGGGCGATGTACTCCGCTTCGGTGCAACCGCCCGGATCCCGTTCGGCGGAGCGCAGCGCCGAGAGCACGTCGCTGTCGAGCCGCACCGGTGCTGAGGCGCCCAGCTGGAGCACCTGTTCGCGGACGGTCTCCCAGTCGCCGAAAGCGCTCCCGAGATCGGACCGGTGCTCGGTGTTGCGTCCGGTCACGTCGATCTCGGAGTTCAGATCGACGCGACCCGACGACTCCCAGTCGATGTCGGGTTCCTGCCAGGGCAGTCCGGACGGGATCACCTCGCGCGCGAGGCCCGTGGCCGGATCGGCGAGGGCGTGCACGTGCGCGGTGATGCGCGGATCGATCCACGGCTGCCCGGCGAGCACGTACTTCGGCTGCGCGGCGATCCGCTCGGTGAGCTCGAAGCCGGCCTCGGAGCTCAGGCGCGCCAGGGTGTCGAGATTCGGCCAGGGCCGTTCGGGGTTGACGTGATCGGGCGTCAACGGCGAGACACCACCCCAGTCGTCGACACCCGCCCCGAGCAGCGCGCGGCACTCGTCGAGCGAGACGAGATTCGGCGGGGCCTGGATGCGCATTCCCGGCCCGAGGACGAGCCGCGCGACGGCGATCGCGGCGAGGAACTCGTCGAGATCGGCGTCGTCGTGCTCGCGCATCGCGGTGTCGTCCTTGGCGCGGAAGTTCTGGACGATTACTTCCTGGATATGACCGAATGCCTTGTGCGACTTACGGATCGCGTGGATCGATTCGGCACGCTCGGTGAAGTCCTCACCGATGCCGACGAGGATGCCGGTGGTGAACGGCACCGCGAGTCGGCCCGCATCGGTGAGCACCCGCAGCCGCACCGCCGGATCCTTGTCGGGGCTGCCGTAGTGGCACTGCCCCTTCTCGGTGAACAACCGTTCCGAGGTGGTCTCGAGCATCATGCCCATCGACGGGGCGACCGGCTTCAGCCGCGAGATCTCGGCCCAGCTCATCACCCCGGGATTGAGGTGCGGCAGCAGACCGGTCTCCTCGAGGACGCGGATCGCCATCGCTCGCACGTAGTCGAGGGTGGAATCGTAGCCGCGCTCGTCGAGCCACTGCTTCGCTTCGGGCCACCGGTCCTCGGGCCGGTCGCCGAGTGTGAACAAGGCTTCCTTGCAACCCAGTTCGGCTCCCTGACGGGCGATCTCGAGGATCTCGTCGGGTTCGAGATACATGCCGTGACCCTCGGCGCGGAGCTTGCCGGGGACGGTGACGAAGGTGCAGTAGTGGCATCGGTCCCGGCACAGCCGGGTGATGGGGACGAAGACCTTGCGCGAATAGGTGACCGTGCCGGGTCGACCCTCCGCGAGAAGGCCGGCATCGCGCACCCGCGCCGCCGACGCACAGAGATCCTCGAGATCGGCACCCCGGGCCTGCAGCAGGACCGCCGCTTCGTCGACGTTCAGTGCGACCCCGTCGCGAGCCCGACGCAACGCTCGACGCATTCCCGAGGGAGTCGCCGTGGATCGGTGCGCAGCGCCGGGACGCACGGTGGGGGTCGGGAGCATCGCGGACTGCGGGGTGTCGTCTGCGGAATCGGTCATGGGCCCGATCATGCGCCTACGAGCACCCCCATGCCACTTCGGGGTCTATCCGCGCGGGTAGTCGTCGTCCGCCGGGACTTCGCGGGACTGCTCGTAGGTGTCTGCCGGGTCGGCTTCGAGGGGCACGTCCGAAGGCAGGTCGTCGGCAGGATCGTCGTAGACGGGAATGGCCTGCTCGAGCCGGTCGGCCTCGGAATCGTTGTCGGACTGGATCTCGATGCCGAGCGCATTCGACTCCGTCATTGCGATCTCCTCCTGATAGGGCCCGATCGTGAGATCGGATCGGGCGAGTCCGGCCGGGTTCTACGGATCCCAGCCTAGCGTGGAACCGGACACGGGGCCCGATGGAGCAGGAGGTGCGGGTGGAGGACGACGAGAGTTCGCCGGCGGGGTCGGCCGACAACACGGCAGCGACGAGCGTGGTGATGAGGGAACCGTCGTGGCGGCCGAGCCCGAAGGCGCGTGTGCTGTGGGCCGTGAGTGCAGCGCTGATGTGGTTGCCGCTGGTCGTCGCGCAGGTCGTGTGGGTGCTCGTCACGCCGGTGGGCGCCGGGTGGCACGTCGCCGCCGCGGCCGCGACCGTCGTCCTCGGTGGACTGCACGTCGCGGTGGTGCCGGTCTGGCGATACCGCGTCCATCGCTGGGAGATGGACGAGACCGCGGTCTACACGCGTTCGGGTTGGTGGACGCAGGAGCACCGCATCGCACCGATCTCCCGGATCCAGACCGTCGACACCGAGCGTGGACCGCTCGACCGGTGGCTCGGCCTGACCACCGTCACCGTCACCACCGCCTCGGCGGCGGGTGCGGTGGAGATCGTCGGGCTCGACAGCCGGGTCGCCGACGAGACCGTCGCTCGCCTGACCGCACTCGCGGCGAGCTCGGAGACGGACGCGACATGAACGACGCCCTCGTGGCCGGGACGGACGAGGAGGTGCTGTGGTCGCGTCTCGATCGCCGGATGCTGCTGATCCACCCGATCGAGGAGATCCTGCGCCTGCTGCCCGTCCTCGCAGGCTCGTTCGTCATCGGGTCCACCAGCGGCAATCCCGTGTGGGGCCTCGCAGCGACGGGCGTGCTCGTGCTGGTCGGTCTGCTGCGCTGGTTCACCACCACCTACCGCGTAGGACCAGAGCACGTCGAACTCCGCCGCGGCCTGCTGCAACGACGCGAGTTGTCGATCCCCCGCAGCCGCATCCGGTCGGTGGACGTCGAGCAACGCCTCCTGCATCGCGTGCTGGGCCTCGCGGTCGTGAAGATCGGCACGGGTCAGAGCGGGGGCGCCGATCGCAACCGGTTCGAACTCAACGGCCTTCCGATCGCAGCAGTCCCCGAGCTCCGTGCCGTTCTCCTGAGGGGTGGGCAACAGGACGACGTGCCGGTCGAGACGACCTCGACCGCTGCCGTCACCGAGCGTCAGCTGGCGCGATTCGACCCGGCCTGGGTGCGCTACGCGCCGTTCTCCACGACGGGACTGCTCGCCGTCGCGGCCGTCGCCGGTGCCGCCTTCCAGTTCGGGCTCGGCCGGTCGATCGCCGAATCGCAGGTCGTCCGCCGCGCGGTGGAGACCGCGGAAGACCTCGGCCTGGTGGTCGCGCTCGTGATCCTCGTGCTGGTCGTCGTGCTCGTCGCCAGCCCGGCCGCGTGCGTGCGGTACCTGCTGCTCTACGGCGATCTGCGGGTGACCGACGACCAACGGGTCCTGCGCATCGCGCACGGCCTGCTCACGACCCGTCACACCACCCTCGACCGGGCGCGGCTACGCGGGATCGCGCTGCACGAACCGCTGGCGCTGCGGCTCGTCGGCGCCGCACGGCTCGACGCCGTCATGACGGGCAGAACCGCGCAACAGGGCGGTTCGTCACTGGTCCTGCCGTCGGCGCCCGACGGGGAGGTCCGGCGGGTCGCGGCCGAGGTGCTCACCGGGGGGCTGCCGCTCGACGTTCCGCTGCGCAGTCACGGTCCCCGTGCCCGGCGTCGCCGCTACACGCGGACGCTGTGGCCGGTGGCCGTCGTGGTCGCCGCCGGGCTCGTCGCCCTGAGCGTCACCGACCGGCACGTGCCGTTCGCCGTGATCGCCACGGTGGTCGTGGTGCTGGTCGCGGGGGCGTGCGCGCTGGCGCAGGACCGCTACCGGGGTCTCGGCCACGCCGTCGTCGACGGACATCTCGTCGCCCGCAGCGGTTCGATCGACCGGCAGCGCATCTGTCTCGATGCGGACGGTGTGATCGGCTGGACGGTGCGGCAGACCTTCTTCCAGCGCCGTGCCGGTCTCGCGACCGTCGTCGCGGCGACGCCGGCGGGTGCGGGACGCTACGAGGTGATCGACATCCCCGTGGACGAGGCGTGGGCGCTTGTCCAGGAGGTCACACCGGGTATGGGAGAAGCATGGATCGACCGATGAAGCCGACATCCGGCAAAGGCCCCCTGCACGGCACTCCCCCGGCGACGCTGGCCGAGCTCGACGACGCGCTCGTCGACTGCCACGCGTGTCCGCGGCTGGTCGCATGGCGTGAGCAGGTCGCGCGGGAGAAACGGGCGGCCTTCCGCGACGAGGAGTACTGGGGCCGGCCCGTCCCGGGCTTCGGCCCGGCCGATGCGTCCCTGCTGATCGTCGGGCTGGCGCCCGCCGCGCACGGCGGGAACCGCACAGGACGGATGTTCACGGGCGACCGGTCGGGCGACGTGCTGTACGCGGGCCTGTACGACGCGGGACTGGCGTCGCAACCGACCGCGACGCACATCGGCGACGGCCTCGAACTGTTCGGCACGCGCATCACGTCGCCGGTGCACTGCGCGCCACCGGCCAATCGCCCCACGGTCGTCGAACGCGACACCTGCCGGCACTGGCTCGAACAGGAACTCGACCTGCTCTCCCCCACGCTGAGGTCGGTCGTCGTGCTCGGCGGGTTCGGGTGGCAGGCACTACTGCCGGTCCTGTCGGCGGCGGGGTGGACGATTCCGGTTCCCCGCCCCAAGTTCGGGCACGGCGCACATGTGCTGCTCGCTGCCACCGAGGCGCGGGAGCACCCGTTGCACCTGTTCGGTTGCTATCACGTCAGCCAGCAGAACACCTTCACCGGCCGGTTGACGAAGGAGATGGTGACCGAGGTGCTCAGGGACGCGGCGCGGGCTGCGTCCCTCCCACTGCCTGGGTGATCTCCCTGATGCGGGCCGAGAACAGGTAGCCGCCGGCGGGGGCGAGCGCGGCCACGGGCAGCAGCAGGGTCCGCCAGTCGCCGAGCGCGAGCTGGTCGCCGCCCGGACCGCCCACGAGGCAGACGAGGAAGACGACGGCCCAGGCCAGCAGCGGCAGGGTCGCGCTGCGCAGGGATCCGGTCTCGGCGCGGAGGGCCATCACCAGCAGCAGGTTGACGAGGCCGGCCAGCAGGATGGTGATCGGGAAGGGCACTCCGGCGATGTACACGCCGAGATAGAAGACCGACAACAGGGCGCACAGCGCACCGTCGAGCACGAGCAGCGCGACGAGCCCCCGGCGGGGTTGGACGTCCACCGGTGACGCGAGGGGTGCAGCGGTTGCTGGATCGACCGTCATGCTTCGATGGTGCGCTACCGGACGCGCCCGAGCGCAACCGGGGTCCGCGGAACCATCCGCGACCCACGCACGGGACGTCAGGGAACCGGCGGGTATCCGAGCATGGTGAGCAGCGCGCTCTGCTGGTCGGCGAAGGAGTACAGAGCGTGCCAGTAGTCGGCCCGGATCTCGTCGGCGTACGGCCTCAACGACTCCACGAACGCGACGATCTGGTTCTGGACGGACCAGTTGTACATCGACAACCCCCTGACGGTGTGCCTGCGTGGTACGCGAGGACGGGTGACGCGAACCACCCACGGCCTCGTTGATGACTCGGGTCACACTAGCCGATGCCGGAGAAGAGGTCGTCCTCTCGTCCCGTGGAGTCGGTCAGGCCGAGCTGCCCGCGCACGAGCACGAAGTGCTCCTGGTCGAAGACGGGCTGGGCGACGAGGTTGGAGAGCACGAACTGCTCGCCGTCCTCCGCGACCAGCACCTGGGTCGTGTGCGCGGCCATCGCGGTCCGCTTCGCGTCGAGAACCGAGCGGACGTCGACGACGGTGGTGACCTCGTCGTCGGGCACGCTCGGCAGTTCGCCGGCCTCCGGTCGGCGCCAGCCGTCGGGCAGCGTGCCCATGGCGGCGATGCCGCGTTCGAGCGCGGACCGTTCGGCGACGGTCCAGTACACCTTCGCGGGGGTCCACGCCGCCCCGGCGGAGGGATAGTCCTCGGTGCCGGCCGCTTCGACGGCCGCGGTCACCCGTTCGTGCACCGCGATGTGGTCGGGATGCCCGTAGCCACCGAACGGGTCGTAGGTGACGACCACGTGCGGACGCGTCTCGCGGATCACGGCGACGAGCGCCTCGATCGCCTCGTCGCGGTCGGCGTTGACCCAGGCGCGAGGATTGTCGGCGGACGGGGTGCCCGCCATCCCGGAGTCGCGCCAGTGCCCGGCACCGCCGAGAAAACGCGGTCGCTCGACGCCGAGCGCGTCGAGCGCCCGGGTGAGTTCGAGGATGCGGTATCCGCCGAGCTGATCGGCGCGGTCGGCGGTGAGCTGGGCCCACTCGTCGCCGATCACTTCGCCCTCCTCACCGAGCGTGCAGGTCACGACGGTGACCTCGGCGCCCTCGGCGACGTACCGGGCGATGGTGCCGCCGGTGGTGAGGGTTTCGTCGTCGGGATGGGCGTGGACGAGCAGAAGTCGTCGATCCGCAACGTCGGGGAGAGCTCCCGGAGCATCGGTCACGGTGTGGTCCTTCCCCACAGATGGGCGTCGCCGAGAATACCGGTGGCGACGGCGGCTGTCAGCGAGACGTTCTCGACGCCCGGACCGGCGGCGACAACGGCCCGGTCCTGCAGGATCGGCAGATTCACCGCGAGATCCCACAGCCTGGCCTGCGCGTCGGCGACGACCTTCGCCGGGTCGGTGGTGCCGTTCAGTGCAGCGAGCAGATCGGGTTCGAGACCGGGATCGCACGCACCCGAGAGGTTGCTCGGAGCTTCGAGCTGCGCTGCGAGCGCATCCTCACGTTCCTCGACGTCGTCCTCGTCGAGCGTGGTGGTCGCGGGGTCCGACGACTGTGCCGCCTCCGCCGTCCCGGGGGCGTCGGGCTGCGCCGGGAGGTCGGACTCGGGCACGGTCGGCAGGTCCTCCCCCGCCACGGTGGGTGCTGCGGCCACCGGGACGCATCCGAATCGGGACAGCGCGGCGGTGGCAAGGTCTCCACCGGCACGCATCCAGCCGACGACCGCGTGCACGGTGCCCTCGACGAGGGCTTCGCCGTACAGCTCGTCGGGGGGAAGTTCGTCGACCGATGCGTCGATCCCGGCGCCACGCCACAGGTCGACGGCGGTGCGTGCGACGGCGCGGGCGGTCTCGTCACCCTCCGGCACGCCCACGACCAGCGTCAACGGCACGCCGGCCCGGGCCAGGGTGCCCTCGGGCAGGGCCGGCCCGTCGGGGGTTCTCGGTCCGGGAGTCGCGCTCGTCGGCGCCGCCGTCTCGGATGCCGCCGTCTCGGATGCCGCCGTCTCGGATGCCCTCGTCTCCGGTGCAGCGGCCTCCGGCGCTTCGGGGCCGGGTGCGCCGGGGTCCGTCGGCACCGGGGGCACCGCAGGCGGGACGGGTAGATATCCGGCCTCGGCGAGACGTCCGAGGGCCTGCTCCCGGGACAGACGCGCCGGCATCGTGTCGGTGTATCCCGGATCGGACGGCGCGAGCACCTGGGCCCGCGCCCGCACGACCCCGGTGCTGTTGGCCGTGGCGACAAGTCCGAGCAGCTCGGGGTCGAGCAGGTCGAGCATGCCTCGCCGGACGACCGGGTCGGCGAGTTCGGCGGTGCGCGTGTTGAGGGTCAGATCGAGGGTGCGCGGCTGGAGCTGGACGCCGGTCCGCACACCCGGCACGGCGGCGAGCTGCGCCTCGAGAGCGACACCGCCCGCGCTCTGGACCACTTGGGCGTCGTCGCTGCGCACCGATTCGGTCACCTGGGCGTCGGTGCCGGCGCGGCGCATGATCAGTTCGTCGGGTCCGGCCGGGGTGCCCCAGAACCGGTCGTTGCGTTCGAGCAGCACCTCGGCGCGCCCCCGATCGACGTTGTCGACGTGGAATCGCGCTCCGGACACGGGAATCGTCTCGGACAGGCCGGTGGAAAAGCCACCCGGAGTGTCCTTGACCAGGTGGGCGGGCAAGAGATTCGTGAACAGTTCGCGCCAGGCCGGATACGGCTCGCGCAGGGTGACGGTGACAATCTTGCCTCCGCCCGACGATCGGATGTCGTCGATGAGGCGGTAGCCGGCAGGATCGACGACGCCGGGCTGGGTGATCATCTGCCGCCACAGATACCGGAAGTCCTCGGCAACGATCGGCGCTCCGTCCGACCACTGGGCCTCGTCGCGCAGGCGGTAGGTGATGGTGAACGGCGCCTCGTCGGTGACCTCCGCGGACAGCAGCAGCGAGTCGTCCGGAACCCACAGTGCTGCAGCGGGATTCTCCGGATCGGGCACGGCCCGGAAGGCACTCGGGAGCACGAGTTCGGCAACGGCGTTCGCGACGGGCGACTGGTCTGCGAGCAGGTGGGGGTTGAAGCCCGAACCGACCTCGTCGATCGCGACCACCACCGTGCTGCGCTTCGGAGCGGGAGCCGGGGTCGTGGTCGGCTCCGTCTGCTCGATGGGCGGCGGCGGGTCGGCGGTGCAACCGGTGAGGACCAGCGCAGCCACGGCCAGGCCGGCCGTCGCCCCGATCAGTCGGCGACGAGCGCGCGTACGCGACACTCGGGCTCCTTCCGTGAGGCAGGTGGTACGTGGGTGGCCCCGGCCAGCATGCGCTCGCCGGGGCCACCCCACACCTGGACTACTTGTTACGGGCCTTCTCCCGCGACCGCGCACGCGCACGGTCGGTCTGCGAGAGGTGCAGCTTGCGCACGCGCACGTCCTCCGGCGTGACCTCGACGCACTCGTCCGCAGCACAGAACTCGAGCGCTGCCTCGAGGGTCAGCTCGATCGGCTTGGCGAGGGTCTCCATCACGTCGGCGGTCGAAGAGCGCATGTTGGTGAGCTTCTTCTCGCGGGTGACGTTGATGTCGAGGTCCTCGGCGCGCGGGTTGATGCCCACGACGTGGCCCTCGTAGGTGTCGCTGCCCGGTTCGACGAAGAAGGTGCCGCGGTCGGCGAGCTGGATCATCGCGAACGGGGTGACCGAGCCTGCACGGTCGGAGACGAGCGAACCCGTGTGGCGGGCGCGGATCTCGCCGGCCCACGGCGCGTAACCGTGGAAGATGGCGTTGGAAATGCCGGTGCCGCGGGTCTCCGTGAGGAAGTCGGTACGGAAACCGATCAGACCACGCGACGGGATGATGAACTCCATACGAACCCAGCCGGTGCCCTGGTTGGTCATCTGGACCATCTTGCCCTTGCGGTTCGCGAGCAGCTGGGTGATGGCGCCGAGGTGCTCCTCGGGGCTGTCGATGGTCAGCTCCTCGTAGGGCTCGTGGAGCTTGCCGTCGATGGTGCGGGTGACCACCTGCGGCTTGCCGACGGTCAGCTCGAAGCCTTCACGGCGCATCTGCTCGACGAGAATGGCGAGGGCGAGTTCGCCTCGGCCCTGCACCTCCCACGCGTCGGGGCGTCCGATGTCGAGGACGCGCAGCGAGACGTTGCCGACGAGCTCGGAGTCGAGCCGCGTCTTCACCATGCGAGCGGTGAGCTTGTGGCCCTTGACCCGGCCGACGAGCGGCGAGGTGTTGGTGCCGATGACCATCGAGATGGCCGGCTCGTCGACGGTGATGCGCGGCAGCGCCACCGGGTTCTCCGGATCGGCGAGCGTGTCGCCGATCATGATCTCCGGGATGCCGGCCACGGCGACGATATCGCCGGCGACCGCGACCTCGCCCGGCTGCCGCTCGACACCGACGGTCTTGAGCAGCTCGGTGATCTTGACGTTCTTGACGCCGTCGGCGTGCATCCACGCGACGGTCTGGCCCTTGCGCAGCTCACCCTGGTGGATGCGCAGCAGCGCGAGACGACCGAGGAACTCGGAGGCGTCGAGGTTGGTGACGTGGGCCTGCAGCGGCGCCGACGGATCACCCTTGGGTGCGGGGATGCACTCCATGAGGACCTCGAAGAGCTCGTCGAGGTTCTCGGCGTCGGGGACCTGGCCGTTCTCGGGCTGCTTCTTCGAGGCCTTGCCCTCACGACCGGAGGCGTAGAGGACGGGCAGCTCGAGGGCGAGCTCGGCGGCTTCGGCGGCCTCGTCGTCGAGGTCGGACGCGAGGTCGAGCAGCAGGGTCTGGCTCTCCTCGACGACCTCGGCGATGCGGGCGTCCGGGCGGTCGGTCTTGTTGACCACGAGGATCACCGGCAGCGACGCGGCGAGCGCCTTGCGGAGCACGAAGCGGGTCTGCGGCAGCGGGCCCTCGGAGGAGTCGACCAGCAGGACGACGCCGTCGACCATGGACAGGCCGCGCTCGACCTCACCGCCGAAGTCGGCGTGGCCGGGGGTGTCGATGACGTTGATGACAGTGACGGTGCCGTCCGGGTGGTGACGGTGCACCGCGGTGTTCTTCGCGAGAATGGTGATGCCCTTCTCGCGCTCGAGGTCGCCCGAGTCCATGACCCGGTCGACGAGTTCCGCACGTTCGGCGAACGCGCCCGACTGGCGCAACATGGCGTCGACGAGAGTGGTCTTTCCATGGTCGACGTGCGCCACGATGGCGACGTTCCGAAAATCAGCGGTGCTCACGCGATAGCTCTCCTGGCTGTAGTCCGGCCACACGGCACTGGACCCGGTCGGCACCTCGCCCGTACGGCGTTCGTCTCGATGGCCGCGACGCGAGATTGCGAGCTACCTGCCCCGTCCGATTCTCGGCGTGCAGGCACTGCGGCCGTCAATACACTTTACAGGCCGTTCGTCGGTCGCCGCTTCTACCTCATCAGATACCCGCAGGTCGGCGACGATCGGGGTGACGCTCGACACTCCCCCAGGAGACGTAACCGCCGAATCCGGCACCACATGCACCCCTGGGTCCGTGAGTAAGGGGATGCTAACCTTCGCCCGCCGGTGATTCGCCGCGCGCTGGACCGTGGAAGGCAGGCGGGACGTATGGGGAAGGTGAAGGCGAGCAAGGTCGCAGGCCTGAAGCCGAAGAAGAAGTGCTGCCGCAAGAAGACGCGGTGCCTCAAATGCCCCGTCGTCGTCATGCGCATGAAGAAGGTCGAGAACGACGGGCTCAGCAAGAAGGAACTGCGCAAGTATCTCGACAAGGCCCGCGCCGCCTGACCACCAGGCATGCGCCGTATGACCTCAGCGCCGCAGATGTTCGCGTAGATCGGGAATCCACGCACGATCGGCCGGGACGAGATCGACCTCCCCGAGTTCGTCCGCGTCGACCCACCGCAACGCCGCGTGGTCCAGCGGCTCGGGATCACCCGAGACGAGTTCGACCCTGTAGGCACACAACTCGCGACCTCCGGCCAACGGCACCGCGACCCCCAGTCGCTCCGCACCGCGCACCTCGACACCGAGCTCTTCCCTCAGCTCCCGCACGAGCGCCGCCTCCACGCTCTCCCCCGGTTCCGCCTTGCCTCCGGGCAACTCCCACAGGCCCGCGAGGTCGACGGGCCGCGTGCGCTGGGCGAGCAGCACGCGTCCGTCCCGGATGACGGCGCCGGCCACGACGTGCCCGTCGGGCGCCGGTGTACTCGCGGACGATGTGCTTGCAGACATGACGTGCATCGTCCCAGAATGAGTCATGTCCCAGCTGCTGACGGACGGAGAGATCGACGCCGCGCTGGCCGAGTTGCCGCACTGGCACCGCGCGGGACAGTCGCTGGTCCGCACCATCGAGGCGCCCACCTTCCCCGACGCGATCGCACTCGTCGACCGGGTGGCCGTCGTCGCCGAGGAGGCGAATCACCATCCGGACATCGACATCAGGTGGCGGAAGGTGACCTTCGCGTTGAGCACGCATTCCGCCGGTGGCATCACGGAGTCGGATCCGGCTCTTGCGCGTCGGATCGACGAGGAGGCACGGCGCTCGGGTCTGTAGTCACCCGTTCGTCCTGCCCCTCACGTCCCCGGGCCGCGAGGATCACGACGACGTAGACGGCGAGGACACCGACCACGTTGACGGCGCCGAGCCAGGCGAGCGGAGCGGGACGTTCGACATCCCAGATCGAGTTCTGCGCCGTACTCAGTACCCACGGAACGCCGATCAGCGTGACCGCGGCCCAGCACGCGGCGACGATGCGGGCTCCGAGCGACCGCGCCAAGGGTCCGTAGAGAAGCCACAGCAGCAAAGGGACCACCCACACCCAGTGGTGGACCCACGAGATGGGCGAGACGAGCAGGCCGAACAGCTGCACGATCAGCAGCGTGCCGAGACGGTCGCGCGTTCCGTCGGGCAGCGGTTCCAGCGACCGCCACGCCGCGAACGCGAGGACCGCGCAGACCACGACGCCGACCAGCCACACCGGCCCGAGTCCGACGTCCTCACCCGCGATACGACCCAGCGCTCCGCGCAGCGACTGGTTCCACACCGACACGACCGGCCCGATCCGATCCGCGTCGCCGAAGAGGGACCCGAAATAGGTGGCGGCTTGGGAGCCGAGCACGAGCAGGCTCACCAGGACGGTCCCCACGAAGACGACCGCGGAGAACACCGCCTCGCGCCAGCGTCGCTGCGCGAGGAAGTACAGGCCGGTGATGGCAGGCGTGAGCTTGATCCCGGCGAGCACGCCGACGAGCCCACCCGACAGCCACCACCGGGAACTGCGGGCCGCGAGCATCACGCCGAGGACGAGAAAGACGTTGATCTGGCCGTAGTCGAGGGTCGTGCGTACCGGCTCGGTCCATATGCCCGCAGCCGTCCACAGCATCGCGACACCGACCCACGACCGGCTCCGTGCCCGCGCGTCCACGACGAGTTCGAGCGAGATCCACACGACGGCGAACAGCGCCGCGACCGTCAGCAGCTGCCAGGCCACGCCCAGGATTCCGAACGGGATCAGGTGCAGGGGCAGGAAGACGAGCGCGGCGAAGGGCGGATAGGTGAACGGCAGGGGGAAGTCGGGGGTGTCCTCCGAATAGGTGAACCCGTAGAGGTCGCCCTGCAGCAGAGCGGCCGATCCGTCGACGTAGACGTGCAGGTCGACGAGGTTCATGCCGTTGGGAGTGATGAATCCCCAGGCGATCCGGACGACGACGGACAGCGCCAGTAACGCCGCGCACCACCACATCCGGTGCGAAGGAAACCCTCGTGGCACTGCGGTGCGGCCTCTCCCGTCGAACGTCCGTCCGGTGAACCGGACCCGGCGAAGGAGATTACCGTTCCGATAGGCATGCAAACGAACCGGAGTTCACTCCCGTAACGATTTCATCTACAGTCACAATCTTCTCAGGTCGAACGCGTTATGTTCGACAGGATCCGAGGGACGGAACACCCCGTGGTTAGAATCCCGAACCAGCGATGGGCGCGCCGTTCCGAAACGGCAGGCTTGTCCCGTGTGCGGGGGGTCCATAGAGTGTCTCCTCGAGCCGTCAGCATCCGGTCGTTCGTCCCGAACAACCGGATGCTTCAACGACAAGGATGGGGAACAGTGCTTCGTACTCGAGGAATGCGACGGGCGCTCACGCTGTGCGCACTCGCCGCCACCGCGGGATTGGCCGTGCCTACGCAGGCCGTCGCGCAACCGGCGCCACCCGTACTGCCGGACCTGGCAGGGCTCATCGAACTGCCCCAGTTCGAGATTCCCGCTGATCTTTCCGTAGAGTCGTTGACCGACCTGCTCGCCGGGGTCCGGGCGAACCCCGAAGAGGCCGAGGCCCTGGCTTCCCTCGCGCCCGCGATCATCGGTGCGGCCGCGGGCCCCGCCGATGTCGCCGACGCGGCCGACGGCAAGAACGACCTGCTGGCGCAGGCCAAGGAACTGCTCGCGAACTCCGAGCTCCCCGAATCGGTGAAGAGCACGCTCCAGCGCGTCATCACCTTCCTCGATGGCAGCGGCGGCGGCGGACCCGAGATCCCCGAGCCCGGCGCCGTGGTGATCTCGCAGTTCCTCTACCCGACTATCGGCAAGGGCTGCATCGGCGACAGCCAGGACTCCGTGGGCACCGCCCTCGCGGTCGCGGGTCCGTCGCACCTTCCCCCTCCCGGACCGGGCGCAGGCCAGACCGGCTTCGTCTTCACCGCGCTGGGCACCGCACCCGCCGCCGGCGAACAGCAACAGCCGCTCACCCTGAGCTGGGTCAACGTCTCCAACGGACGCACGGGCACGCAACCGCTCACCAACGACGCGAAGATCAACCCCGACGGCCCGACCACGCTGAGCGCGATCGCCGACACCGGTTCGGGTCAGGTCCTTGCCGTGATCTCCGGTGGAATCACCACGCAGGACGAGGGCGCCGATCCGCGTTCGTGCACCTTCCTGCCCACCGTGGGTCTCGTCGCCGTTCCCTGATTCACGTACTCACGGAAGGCCGCCGGGAGTTTCTCCCGGCGGCCTTCCGCCGGGCGTGATAGACCGGAGCATGGCCTTCACCGCGGCGCGCATCCCGTCGAAGCAGAGTCGTCTGCGGCACCTGGCCGGCGCCGCGTCCGTGAACTCCCGGCGCTCGCTCCTCTCTCACCGCTCGATCCTGTCGATCGCCTCGGAGCGGTCGATCCTGTCGATCGGTTCCTCGTACTCGATCCTGTCGATCGGTAGCTGCGGGTCGGTCCTGTCCATCGGCTCCGTCGGGTCGTTCGGTTCGGCGTTGTCCTCACTGTCGTTCGCGAGTCTCGGTTCGGCGTTGTCCGGGCTGTCGCGCTGGTCGCTGCTGGCGTGGCGCGGCGATCATGCCGCCCCCGACGAGCATCCGCCGCTCTCGATCACCGTCGACGAATCCGAGCCCGACAAGCATTGTCAGTCCTGACACCGGACGCCGGTCGAACGGCCACGCAGGACCGGACGGGGTGAGGGTACTAGGGATCGACGGCCCTGCCGTGTTAGACAACGATGGCAGCGTCGTTCGTATTGCGCACAAATTGTCGTCGTAGGCCGCGTCACCCCGGCCCCGGACCGAGGAGCCGCATGGCCGTAGAGACACCGCTCTCCACCAGGGAGGTTCCTGCCCCGCGCGGCATCGTGCCGGTCCTCGCGACCGTCGGTATCAGCGTCGCGCTCATGCAGACCCTGATCGTCCCGATCCTCCCCCGACTGCCGGTGCTCGTCGGCGCGACTCCCGAGGACACGTCCTGGGCCGTGACGGCGACTCTGCTCGCCGGCGCGGTGGTCACCCCGATCAGCGGTCGCCTCGGCGACATGTTCGGCAAACGCCGGATGCTGCTGACCTCGCTCTCGCTGATGGTGCTCGGTTCGGCGGTCTGCGCGCTCGCGGCGACCCTCGTCCCGCTCGTGGTCGGGCGGGCGCTGCAGGGCGCCGCGATGGGCGCCATTCCGCTCGGGATCGCGATCCTGCGCGACGAGCTGCCCTCCCGACGACTCCCGGGCGCCATGGCCACCATCAGCGCCACGATGGGTGTGGGCGGTGCGATCGGGTTACCGGCCGCGGCCTTCGTCGCCCAGGCGACCGACTGGCACATGCTGTTCGTCGCGTCGCTGGTCCTCGGCCTCGTCGGTATCACCGCGATCCTGTTCGTCGTGCCCGAGTCGTCGCACCGCAATCCGGGACGTTTCGACATCGCCGGGGCGCTGCTGCTCTCCGTCGCCCTCGTGTTGTTGCTGCTGCCGGTCACCAAGGGCAACGACTGGGGTTGGACCGCCCCGGCCACCCTCGGGATGCTCGCCGGGGCACTCGTGGTGTTCGTCGGCTGGGGCCTGTACGAACTGCGGATATCGCGTCCGCTCGTGGACCTTCGATTGTCGGCCCGCCGACCGATCCTCATGACGAATCTCGCGTCGGTCGCGATCGGCTTCTCGATGTACTCGAACATCCTGGCGTTCCCGCAGCTGCTGATGGCACCGACGGAGACCGGTTACGGATTCGGGCAGACGATGGTCACCGCCGGGATCGCGCTCGCCCCCGCCGGACTCGTCATGATGGCGCTGTCCCCCGTCTCGGCGCGCATCACGACGCGGTTCGGCGCCCGCGTGACCCTCGGCTGCGGCGCAGTGCTCGTAGGCCTCGGCTATCTGATGGCGTACGTGCTGTACCAGGAGGTCTGGCACATCGTCGGCGCGTCGATGCTCATCGGCGCCGGCATAGGCCTCGCCTACGCCGCGATGCCCGCACTCATCATGGGTGCCGTGCCGCTACGCGAGTCCGCCGCGGCCAACAGCCTCAACACCCTGATGCGGTCCATCGGCACGACGAGTGCCGCAGCGGTGGTGGGCGTGATGCTGGCAGTGATGACCCAGCGCATCGGCGACTCCGTGGTGCCCGCACTCGAAGGGTTCCGCGCCACCTTCCTGGTGGCGACGGGGGCGGCGGTGGTGGGACTGGTCTTCACGATCCTCATCCCGCCGCCGGGCCGTTCCGTGCGACCCGTCGACGACACCCGACCGGATCGCTAACTGCCCGGCAGTCCTGGGTCGGAACTCGGTGCGCTGCCGGCGAGCGACCACTGGCCGTAGTCGGGCGTGAGCACGTGGTTGATGTCGACGCCGATGCCCTCGATCCGGACCTCGCCCGGAATCTGGTGCAGGTTCGCCCGCGGATGCACGTAGCCCTTGGGCGTGCCCCAATCGTGCTGCCAGTAGAAGGACCCGAGGGAGACCGCCGACGCCCAGTCGATCGTCGGCGAGTTGGCGTACACACCGAGATTTCCGGCGCCGACCACTTCCTGCCAGCCCAGCAGATACGGCACGACATGGAGCGTGAACTGCTCGAAGGTCGGGTTGTCGTCGATCGAGGCGTAGATCGGCCGGTTCTCCGGGCCACCGGCCGCGTAGTGGAGGTCGAGGCCGCGCCGGGCGTGCTTCAGCCCCGCCTCGTAACCACCCAGCCAGTCGGCGGTCGCGGCCTTGCCGTACTGGTAGCACGAGACCACTTCGAGTCCGCTGTCGAGCAGCGCATCCGCTTCCCGTCCGGTGAGCGGCTTGGCGCGCATCCAGGCGGCATCGGGTCGCGCATCGGACACGTACCGGATGGCGCCGATATGGCCGGCGGCGCGGATCGACGACGGCGACGGTACGGCGGCCGAGTAGTCGATGATGGTCCCGAGCACCGGGCGTCCCTGAGCCAGACCCGGTGCGCCGAGCGCAGAGATCAACGCGACGCCCGATCCGAGCGTCGCGTACCGCAACATGTCCCGCCGCGAAAGGCTCATCGCAACCTGTCCTTCGTATTGCCGTCTGTACGTCCGCCGTATTGCATCACAATCACAGCCGTCCCACCGGCCACACCGAGAATTCGACAGGTCGCGGCAGGCGATATCCGCAACGGCGCTACGAGGTCAGCGGCCGGACAGTTCGGCGAAGAAGGCCGGCACCAGGGAAACGTCCTCGACCGTCCGCACCGTGGAACGGACACCGAGACCGTGCTCCTTGAGCAGATCGCACAACCCGTCGCCGTCAACGAGATCGATCGGCGGGGCGCCGTGCCGGTGGGCTTCGGCGCGCGCGTCCTCGGTGAACGATCCGGTGGCGACGAGCAGACCCTTCTCGCCCCGCCCGACCATCGCGGCACGGAACTCGCGGACCACGTCGGCACCCGCCTTCTCCGGTGCCCGCAGGAAACGGAAGAACACCGAGAAGCTCAGCAGCGATACGCGCAGGACACCGGTGCCCTCGACGTGACCGGCGCCCTCGGGGGCGTGGGATCCGCCCGGGGCCGGAATCGTCAGGGTGGTGAATCCGGCCGCGCGCAGTACCGCGGTGGCGAGCCGTTCGAAACCGTCCTCCGACAGGTCGGCGACGGCACCGAGGACGGGTTCGCGCCACAGTTCGGGATCCTCGGGGGCGGCTGCGAGCGGCACGACCTGGGCACCCTGCGAGACGTTCCGCACCATGCGCTTGCGACGCTTCTCGGCCGTGTACGCGACCTGCATGGGCTTGATCTCCGACTCGCGCACGGCGCGGCCACGGTCGGTCACGCTCCACACACCGCGGCGGGTATTCGACAGCAGACCCATGCCCTTGAGGTAAGTCCGGGCCCAGGCCAGCCGGTATTCGATCTCCGTTCCGGGGCCGTCACCGTGGAGTACCGCCTGTGCGGCCTCGGACAGTCCCGTCCGGGAGATCACGGCGGAATCGATCTCCTCGATGACACCGGATCCGCCGAGTTCGATCACCGCCTGCACGGTCGGCCAGAGAAGATCCGTGTACGGCGGCAACGTGGCCTCGTCACCTCCGGTGTTCCGGACGGAGTTTCCGATCGCGTTCCGGCGCTGCACACCTTCCCCTAACGTCGCGGCCGCACTATCAGTCCTGCACGTAGGCAACAACCCTATCCGATGCACGGTCCCCGTCCGTGGGTGTGGGATCGGGCGCGCCGAATCACGAACCGATCGCCCTTCCTGGTCCTACGATTGCCCCACAGAAGAATCGCCTCCACCGAAGCGAGTCGTCATGCAACGTCCGGCGCCTGTCGACCTGGCACACCATCCGCACCTCAGTGGCCTGTTCGCGCCTCAACGCGAGGAAGTGGACGTCCGCGAGCTGGAGGTCCACGGGGAACTGCCCGCAGATCTGCACGGAAGCTATCTCCGCAACGGACCCAATCCGCGCTTCGACCCGATCGGTCACTACGTCTACCCGATCGACGGCGACGGCATGGTCCACCGCGTGCAGATCGCCGGGGGCACCGCGCGCTACACGAACAGGTTCGTGCGGACCCCGCAGGTCGTCGCGGAGGAGAAGGCCGGTCGCGCTCTGTGGGCCGGCATCACCGATCCGTACTTCCCTCCCGAGGAGGAGGTCGGGCCCGACCTGGCGAACACCATGCGCGAGCTGCCGGACATCAACATCGTCCGGCACGGCGGGCGGCTCATGGCGATGGCCGAAGCGGCGCCACCGTACACCCTGGGTTCCGACCTCGAGACGCTCGGACGCGAGACTTTCGACGGAACCCTGCCGGTCGGGCTGACGGCGCACCCGAAGATCGATCCGCACACCGGCGAGATGGTCGCCTTCTGCTACATGCTCGACCCGCCGTATCTGACCTGGTCGGTGGTCGCACCGGACGGGACGGTGACGCGCGCGCCCACCCCGATCGACGGCATGGACCGGCCGTTGATGATCCACGACATGGCACTGACGCCGACCTATGTCGTTCTGGTCCTGGCCCCGCTCGTGTTCGATCTCTCGCAGATCTTCTCCGGCGGGTCGCCGCTCGACTGGAAGCCGGATCTCGGAACGCGTGTCGCGCTCGTCCCCCGCGACGGCGGCGCGGTGCGGTGGTTCTCGACCGACACCTTCTGGATGTGGCACACCGCCAACGCCTTCGACCTGCCCGACGGCGACGTCGCGCTCGACTACGTGGAGTGGGCGTATCCGGGCGCGTTGACCGAGAAGGCAGGTCCGAACCGGTCCGTCCTGCGACGCGCCGTGATCGGTCGCGACGGGGTGACCCGCACGACCCTGCACGAACGAGACATCGAGTTCCCCCGCATCGACGACCGGTCGATGACCCTCGGCCACTCTGTCGTCGCGACCATCGGGCGCAGCAGGTCGCAGAAACTCCCTGCGGGAGCAGCTGATTCGTTGTTCTGGTTCGATGTGGCGTCCGGGACCGAAGCAGTCTGGGCACACGAGACCCTCTCCCCCGGCGAACCCGCCTATCTCTCGGGTGATTCGGGCGGCTACTGGGGCGCGATCGCGACCGATCGGGCGGACATGACGAGTTGGTTCCTCGTCTTCCCCGAGACCGACCCGGCCTCGGGGCCGATCGCGCGGGTCCGTCTGCCGATCCGTGTCCCGGCCGGCCTGCACGGAGCCTGGCTCCCGCCGGACTGAGCGTCGCTCCGGCTAGTTTGGGTGGATGGGTTTCACACGAGCCGAACTCGAGTCCTTCCGCGATGCGGTGATCCCCGATCTCGTCGCGCCCGGTTGCCGCCTGTTGTTCGTCGGCATCAATCCGGGATTGTGGACCGCGGCGACGGGAGCCCACTTCGCGCGGCCCGGAAATCGCTTCTACCCCGCCCTGTTCCGTGCCGGCATCGTCGACCGGCCGATCGACGCGTCGTCCGGTATGAGCGACGCCGACCGCGATCACCTGCTCGAGCGGGGTGTCGGCATCACGAACCTGGCGCCGCGTGCGACGGCCCGCGCCGACGAGCTCACCGACGAGGAACTGCGTGAGGGCGGACGCCATCTGGCGCACGTGGTGGCGGAGTTCCGCCCTCGCGCCGTGGCGGTCGCGGGCATCACCGCCTACCGCGCGGCCTTCGGCCGGCGCAAGGCGAAGGCCGGGCGGCAGGACGACACGATCGGTGACGTCCCGTTGTGGGTGGTGCCCAATCCGAGCGGGTTGAACGCCCACGAGACGGTGGAGTCGCTGGCGCGGGCCTACGCCGAACCGGCCCGGGCGGCCGGCATCCTGTCCTGAACTACCGCTGAGCGCCGAACACCTTGTCGAGGAAGTGGGTGGCGCGGTAGCCGGGCGGTGTGCCCTGCACGACGACCGCCCATCCCTCGGAGTTCTCGGTGCGCAGCGGGAGGATCGCCTGGTACTCCGGGGATTCGTACCAGGACCGGGCACGGTCGACGTCGGGGAATTCGATGATCACGAGGTTCCCCTCGAAGGGTCCTTCCATCCCTTCGGGGTCGACGCCGTGGACGAGGAAGCGTCCGTCGTACGGGGCGAGGGTGTCGTCGATGGTCTCGATGTACCGGACGATGTCGTCGTTGAGGTCGACGTTGCGGAGATGAGCCACTGCGTATGCGTTCATGGGGACCACCCTGCGTCGCGTCGTGCACGGAATCGATTACCCCGGAAGTAATGGTGGCCGTTCCCCGCCGGCTCTACTGTCGGGTGCATGACCACGGTCGACACTCCCCACGCCGGCGCCCTGCTGCGGGCATGGCGCGAGCGCCGCGGCCTGAGCCAGCTCACCCTGGCCCATACCGCCGGCATCTCGTCGCGGCATCTCAGCTTCGTCGAGACCGGCCGGTCCCGCCCGTCACGCGCGACCGTGCTGAAGCTGAGCGACCGGCTGGACATCCTGCTGCGCGAACGCAACACCATTCTGGTCGCGGCGGGACATGCGCCTGTCTACCCCGAGCATCACCTCGGCGATATGCCGATGGCGGCGATCTCCGACGCGATCACGCGAATCCTGTCGTCGCACCACCCCTTTCCCGCACTCGTCGTCGACCGGCATTGGACGATGGTCGATTCCAACGACGCCGTCGGGGTGTTCGTCGAGGGGTGCGCTCCGGAACTGCTGGAACCGCCGATCAACGTGCTGCGACTGACTCTGCACCCGCGGGGACTGGCGCCGCGCATCGTCGATCTCGGGCAGTGGCGCGGTCATCTGCTCGCCCGGCTGCAACACCAGATCGGTGCGACCGCCGACCCTGTCCTGCTGCGCCTGTACGACGAACTCGCCGGTTATCCCTGCGACGATCCGGTGGAGGAGATCGAACCGCATTCGCTGGTCGTGCCGATGCGGTTGCGGACCGAGGCCGGCGAGTTGTCGTTCTTCAGCACGACCACCCTCTTCGGGACCCCGCTCGACGTGACGGTGTCGGAACTGGCGATCGAGGCGTTCTATCCCGCCGACGAGGCGACGGCCCGGGTCCTGAACGGATCGTGATCGCCGAATCGGCCGATCACGAACGGTTTCCGCGCTAACGTGGGAGGTGCGCGTCTGCCGAGCGGATCATGCGGAGGACACCGACATGAGCACTGCGAAATGGTGGGTTCTCGATCAGCGGGAGTCCGGCTTCGCCCTCGAACACCGCCCCAGCGGCGACCTCGTACTGATGAACACCGCGACGTCGGAAGAACACGTCCTGCACGGCTACGTGTGGAAGCACTGTCCGCACTTCGGCCTGCAGATCCAGAGCGAGGGCCCACCCCCGTACGGACCGTGGGTGGAGAACCCCGAGGAGTGAGTTTCCCTCACGGGATCATCCGTAGCGGCGTGTGCTCGCCGGTGGCGGTGTCGATCAGCACCGCGCGATCGAGTGTCGCTTCGATGGGCAGCACGTCGTAGACGACCGCGCCCAGACGATCGAGTTCCTCACGCCGGGTTCGGGGACTCAGCGAACAGTGCGGGGTCCAGCGTCCCGGGACGTAGTAGCGGTGCAGGTCCGCTCCCGTCGTCTCCACGACCCGCACGACGCGGTCCTGTCGCTGCACGAGTTCGGACGAGGGGGCGGGCACGAGCGACGCCCGGCCGCGCCGGAACAGTCCGAGCGTGTCGATGTAGACCGGGACCGGTCCCCCGTCGGGCACGCCCTCGAGGGCCGAGACGACGGCGGCCCGGTCGTAGGTCCGCAGTACCGCGTACGACAGGTGCGGCACGTGCTTGCGGTGCGTGTGGGTGAGCAGGGTCGGGATGCCGCTCTCCTCGAGCCGGCCCCACAGGCGCCGGATCGCGCGGTCGGTCTCGGTGTCGAACAGGAGACAGACCGCCAGCGCCATCAGTTGAGTGTGGCGTGCCAGACGAGCGCGGCGGCGAGGGCACCGGCGCCGTTGAGCGACCAGTGCAGGGCGATGGGCGCGAGGATGCTGCCGCTGCGACGACGCAGCCACGTGAAGACGAAGCCCGCGGCGGCGGTCGCGATCACCGCGCCGACGATGCCGGCGATCTGCGCGAGCAGCCCGGCACCGAGGAAGGCGCTGAGGCCGGCGTTACCCGCCGTGAGACCGAACGACGAGGCGACGTGCCACAGCCCGAACAGCAGGGATCCCGCGGCGAAGACCCCGCGTGCGCCCCACACTCGCTCGAGGGTTCCGTGGAGCACCCCGCGGAAGGCGAGTTCCTCGGGGATGACGGTCTGGAGCGGGATGATGATCATCGAGGCGACGAGGGCACCGGAGATCGTGGCGTAGCGCTCGGAGAGGAAGAACTGCCTGGTGAACGGCAGGGCGATGCCGATCGCCACCACCGCCAGGACGAGGGCCACGGCTGCTACCGAGTAGAGCGTCCCCTTCTTCCAGTGCCGGGGTGAGAGGCCGAGTTCCGACCAGCGCATGCCGCGTCGACGCATCATCGCGACCAGCACGCATGCTGCGATCGGCACGGTCGCGATCGACGCCCACGCCGTGGTGAAGTGGGCGATCAGGTTGGTGGTGACGAGCACCGCGATCACGACGGCGAGATCGATCCAGGCGTGGAAACGGGAAAGCCAGGCCAGCGACGGCAGGCGTCCGGTCTCGGGCGAGGGCAACCGTTCGATTTCTACGGTCACGTGCGATCCCTCCGGAAACTCTCGAACATCCGGTCAAGTGTACGGATCGGGGCCTGCCGGCCGCCGTGACGGCGAACACTCCGGCCTCGACTTCCTTCCGGGATTTCCGGTCGTCGGCGACATAAACACGCCGCCGAAAGTCGCGAGACGCAGGTCACATCGAGTTTGCAGGTCGAGTCCGTCACATGCCCCGTTGTCAAGGCCTTGCGCCGGCGCCGCTAACGTGTACGGCGATCACCAGCCCTCTTCCAGGAGAAACAATGGCCGACTTCCTCTACGAGGACCTGCTGCCGATCGGGGAAGACCCCACCGAGTATCGGTTGCTGACCACCGAGGGGGTGTCCACCGTCGAAGGACCCGACGGCCGCACCTTCCTGAAGGTGGAACCCGAGGCCCTGCGCCTGCTCACCGAGACCGCGCTGCACGACATCTCCCATTACCTGCGCACGGATCACCTGAAGCAGCTGGCGAGCATCCTCGAGGACCCCGAGGCGTCGAACAACGACAAGTTCGTTGCGCTCGACCTCCTGAAGAACGCAAACATTGCCGCCGGCGGCGTGCTGCCCATGTGCCAGGACACCGGCACCGCCATCGTCATGGGCAAGCGCGGCCAGCAGGTGCTCACCCCGGGTGACGACGAGGAGTCCATCGCGCGCGGTGTGTACGACGCGTACACGAAGTTGAACCTGCGGTACTCGCAGAACGCCCCGCTGACGATGTGGGACGAGAAGAACACGGGCAACAACCTGCCGGCGCAGATCGAGCTGTACGCGGACACCGCGAAGGGCCACGAGAACGCCTACAAGTTCCTGTTCATGGCCAAGGGCGGCGGATCGGCCAACAAGTCGTACCTGTACCAGGAGACGAAGGCCATTCTGAACCCGGACTCGATGATGCAGTTCCTCGAGGCCAAGATCCGGTCGCTCGGCACCGCGGCGTGCCCGCCCTACCACCTCGCGATCGTTGTCGGCGGCACCTCCGCCGAGTTCGCGCTCAAGACGGCCAAGTACGCCTCGGCGCACTACCTCGACGAGCTGCCCACCGAGGGTGCCATCACCGGCCGCGGCTTCCGCGATCTCGAACTCGAGAAGAAGGTCTTCGAGCTCACCCAGAAGATCGGCATCGGCGCGCAGTTCGGTGGCAAGTACTTCTGCCACGACGTCCGCGTCGTCCGCCTGCCGCGCCACGGCGCGTCGCTGCCCGTCGCGATCGCCGTCTCCTGCTCGGCCGACCGCCAGGCCAAGGCCAAGATCACGCCCGAGGGTGTCTTCCTCGAGCAGCTCGAGTTCAACCCCGGTCAGTTCCTGCCCGAGGTCACCGACAGCCAGCTCGACTCCGAGACGTCGGGCGTCTCGGGCACCGGCAAGGGTGCCGCGGTCAAGATCGACCTCACCCGGCCGATGCCGGAGATCCTCGCCGAGCTGTCCAAGCACCCGGTCAAGACGCGCCTGTCGCTCACCGGTCCGCTGGTCGTCGCGCGCGACATCGCGCACGCGAAGATCAAGGAGCGCCTCGACCGTGGTGAGGAGATGCCGCAGTACCTGAAGGATCACCCGGTCTACTACGCCGGTCCGGCGAAGACCCCCGAGGGTCTGGCGTCGGGTTCGTTCGGCCCGACGACGGCCGGTCGTATGGACTCCTACGTCGACCAGTTCCAGGCCGCCGGTGGCTCGATGGTGATGCTCGCGAAGGGCAATCGCTCCAAGCAGGTCACCGACGCATGCCACACGTACGGCGGCTTCTACCTAGGTTCGATCGGCGGTCCGGCCGCGCGTCTGGCGCTCGACTGCATCAAGAACGTCGAGGTCGTCGAGTACGAAGAGCTCGGCATGGAAGCGGTCTGGAAGATCGAGGTCGAGGACTTCCCCGCATTCATCGTCGTCGACGACAAGGGCAACGACTTCTTCGCGCACACCGGCGAGGTCACGCTCACGGTCGGCAAGCGACCCGGTCTGTAGACCCGACTCGCTGTAGACGCACTATCCCGAACGGCCCGGCAGGATTTTCTGCCGGGCCGTTCGCGTTCGGGTGGATGTGCGCACCGTGCGGACAGAAACACGCTGCCGGAGCGTGTGCTCATGTCCACAGGACGAGCAAATTCGGACTCAAGCAGCGCAAGTGTGCGTCCGCGCGAGCACCGCGGGCGACTGCACGACCACCTGCTGCAGGAAGTCGAGGACGATGCCTGGTGCCGGTTCGGCGCCGGGTGTGAGCACCGCGCACAGTGCGCGGTACTGGTCGTCGCTCATCACGGGCGCGATACGGAAATGCGTGGTCATCGCGAGCGTGAAGTCGATCCCGAAGTCGCGGGCGCGGACCTGCAGCTGCGGACCGTGCTCCCCCGCGATCAGGCAGACGTCGAAGACGGCCCGTCCGGCGGTGTGCTCGAACGATGCGGCCGGAACGTTGTTGCGGACCATCTGCCGGTAGAGAGGTCGCAGTCCGCCGAGCACGACCGGCGGAAGCGTCACTGCTCGAGGACGGTCGGCGGTGAACATGTGATCACTCCTTCAACCCTGCGACCCCACCCGGGTCGCCCACTTCTTCTGGAATAAATCCAATAACTGGAACTATTCCAGGAAAACGTTCAAGACGCAACCACCTCGTTGGCCGATCATCCAACCGGCGCACCCGCGGCGAACCGAACTCTGTAGCGCTTGCACCTCCCCCGCCGCACGCCCACCGGACAGTATCGAATGCACCGACGAAAGGAGGGTCCGTGCAGCTCACAACGGCCCGGTTCGATGCGATGCCCGAGGACGAGGCCGTCGCTCTGTTGCTCGACTGCTGTTCGAGCCGGACATGGGCACACTCCGTCGTCGCAGCGCGCCCGTTCGGTTCGCGCACCGTGCTGCTCACCGCCGCCGCTGCCGCGGCCGAGAACCTCGACGGTGACGACCTCACCGACGCCCTCGCCGGCCACCCGCGCATCGGCGAACGCAGCGAACACGCTGCTTCCCGTCGCGAGCAGTCCGCCGTCGCCACGGCCGACGCCGACATCCTCGACCGGCTCGCCGCCGGCAACCGCGAATACGAGGAACGGTTCGGGCACGTCTACCTCGTCCGCGCCGCCGGCCGCACGGCCCCGGAACTGCTGGAGATCCTCGAGCGTCGCCTCGACAACGACCCGGAGAGCGAGAAAGCCGAGATGCGTGCGGCGCTCGCCGAGATCACCCGACTCCGCCTCGAGCGGATCGTCATCGAGACCGCAGGGAGCCGCGCATGAACACCCTGAGTACCCACGTGCTCGACGCGACGGCCGGTGCCCCCGCGGTGGGGTTGCGCGTCGCCCTCACCGATATGCACGGAACCTCGTTGGGCGCCGGTGTCACCGACGACGACGGTCGTCTCACCGGTTTCACCGATCCATTGCCCGAGGGCACCTACCACCTGACCTTCGCCACCGGTGACTGGTTCTCGCGCCGCGGAGTCGCGTCCTTCTATCCGGAGGTGACCGTCACCTTCCGTATCCCGGAGGGCAGCAGCCACTTCCACGTGCCGCTCCTCCTGTCGCCCTATTCGTATTCCACCTACCGCGGGAGCTGACCACCATGACCGAACTGACCGGCAAGATCGTCCTCGGACCGCACCGCTACGGCAAGGCCGAGAATCGGGTGGTGCGCATCGTGCGCGACACCGACCGGCACGAGATCCGCGACCTGAACGTCTCGTCCTGCCTGCACGGCGATTTCGACGCCGCACATCTCGAGGGAGATCAGGGCACGGTGCTGCCCACCGACAGCCAGAAGCAGACCATCTACTCCTACGCCAAGGAGAAGGGCGTCGAGTTCGTCGAGGAGTACGGCCTCGCGCTCGCGCGGCATTTCGTCGACGACGTCGAACCCGTCCGCTCGGCGCGCATCGAGATCGAGGAGTACGCCTGGGAGCGGGTCGTCGTCGACGGCGCCGAGCACGACCACACCTGGACGCGCAAGGGATCCGAGGTCCGCACCGCCGCGATCACCGTCGAGGGCACCGGGACCGACCGACGCGAATGGGTGGTCTGCGGCCTGAAGGATCTCGTCGTCCTCAAGTCCACCGGCTCGGAGTTCCAGGGCTTCCTCACCGACCCGTACACCGTTCTCGAACCGGCGGAGGATCGCATCATGGCGACGAGCCTCCAGGCGCGCTGGCGGTTCGCATCGACCGACGTCGACTGGGACACCGTCTACGCGGGCGTGCGCGCCACCCTTCTCGAGGTGTTCGCGAACCTGCATTCGAAGGCCCTGCAACAGAGCCTGTACGAGATGGGCCGCGCCGTGCTCGAGCGGTACCCATCGATCGCCGAGATCCGCCTGTCCGCACCGAACAAGCACCACTTCCTCTACGACCTGGCACGTTTCGGAGTCGAGAACGCCGGTGAGGTCTTCCACGCCGACGACCGGCCCTACGGACTGATCCAGGCGAGCGTGCTGCGCGAGGACGCCCCCGATGCCGGCATCGCCTGGGAGCCCTACACCGGCGCCATGTGACCACTCACGCGGCACGACAACGGATACCGCTCACGCGAGAGCGGGTTCCAACGAACGCAGCGCGAGATACAGATCGAAGCGGTCACCGGTGCGCGCGAGGGAACGCCCGGTGAGCGCTTCGACTCGCCCGATGCGGTAGCGGACCGTGTTCAGGTGCACGTGCAGTCGATCGGCCGTGCGCCGCCACGATCCGTCGCAATCGAGGAATGCCTCGAGGGTCGCGAGCAGACCCGCGTCGGTGCGTCGGTCGTGTTCGACGACGTCCCCGAGCAGCCGGTCGGCGTAGGCGCGACGCAGTTCGTCGGGCAGGGTCGACAACAGGTCGAGCGCCGAATCGAGTTCGGCACGTCGCACCGACACCGGACCCGGATCGTTGTGTGCTGCAGCGCATGCCGATGCCGCCGCGCGGACCGCGCCGGCCGGGTCGTCGTCGGAACTCTGCCCGCCGACACCGACGAACATCCGGTCGCCGCGCAACGCCGGCGCGAGACGCCCGAGGCGTCGGCTCAACAGCCGTGCCACGTCGACGTCGCTGCCGATCGCCGGGGCGACCACCCTGTTCGCCGCGTCGATCGACGTGACCGCTCCGTCCAGGACGTCCTCGACGAGACCGCGTAGGACGTCCGGCGAGATCCGGCCCTCGGCTTCGGCCACCACCGCGACCCGCGAGTCCGCAGCGCGCACGGTCGGGGTCCGGTCGGTGATCTCCCATGCCACCCGGCGCCGTTCGTCGCGCCGGATCCGATCGAGAGCGACCACCGCGGCGAGTTCGGAGAACGCCTCGACGCACTCCGGTCCGCTCTCGTCGTGCCGGATCACCAGGAACCACGCGTCGATCCGGTCCGTCAGTCCGCGTCCCACCGGCAGGACGGTGAAGTCACCGTCGAGCCGCAGTGGAAAGCGGTCGGCGGTCAACGCTGCTGCGGTGATCCGGTCGAGTTCGGCGTCGTCGAGCTCAGCACCTCCTGCGACCGTCACGCCTGTGGAGGTGATCAGCGCCGATTCCACCCCGAGCTGCTGCGCGAGTCCGTCGAGCAGCTCCCCCACACTCCGACCGTCGGCGACGGCGGCGAGCCATTGCCGCTGCCGTGCCAGTCCCGTCTGCAGACGATCCATCCGGGCTCCGGCCATATGCCCGGTCATGTATTCGATGACCCGGCTGAACGGCACCTCGTCGGGCACGACCAGGAGCGGCATGCGATGTCGTGCACACGCCTCGATCACGTCGTCGGGTACCCGGCCGTGCAGGGCCTCGCCGGCGGCCATCGCCGTCACCCCCGCTCGGACGAGCCGTTTGACGAACAGGTCGGAGTCCTCGACGGAGCGTCGCCACACCAGGCCGGTGAACACGAGCGAGCCTGCGCTGACGTAGCGCGTGGGGTCGGGCATGTCGGTGGTGCACGCGCGCAGCACGGGACGGCTCAGGGCCTCCGCGTCGCCGTGCAGTACACCGATTCCCAGCCCCGGCGCCTCCACCACATCTCGAAGAAGCACGATGTTCACCTCCTGGTGACTGTCTTGGACGATCGCACAGTACGAGCCGCGGATTTCCGAGGTGTTTCGTGCGTGCTGCCGCAGAGGTACATCTGTTCGGCGCAGTTGACTGAAGACTCCCGACGATCCGAGGAGTCGACTATGCACGCGCATCCCACCACCCGGCCGCTCGTCATCCGCGGCGCACACGTGGTGAGCATGGACGCCGCCCGCGCCGAACACCGCGACGGTTATGTCGTCGTCTCCGGCAACCGGATCGTCGCGGTCGGGTCGGGCGAACCGACCGGCTACGACGATGCGCAGATCGTCGACGGCACCGGTTGCGTGCTCACCCCCGGCCTGATCAATACCCACCACCACCTGTACCAATGGATCACGCGTGGGCTCGCCGCCGACCACACCCTGTTCGAATGGCTCACCACCCTCTATCCAGTCTGGGGTGGCATCGACGCCGACGCCGTGCACGTCGCGGCCAAGGGCGCACTCGCGCATCTGGTGCGCACCGGATGCACGACCAGCACCGACCACCACTACGTCGTGCCCCGCGAGGGCGGTGACGTCTTCGGCGCGGAGATCGCCGCAGCGGCCGAGGTCGGTATCCGCTTCCATCCCTGCCGCGGGTCGATGGACCTCGGTGCGAGCGCCGGGGGTCTGCCGCCCGATCACATCGTCGAGGACATCGACGCGATCCTCGAGGGCAGCCGCGAGGCCGTCGACCGCTGGCACGATCCGTCGTTCGATTCGATGTTGCGGGTCGCGCTCGCGCCGTGCTCGCCCTTCTCGGTGACCGGTGAGCTGCTGAAGCAGTCCGCGTTGCTCGCCCGCGATCTCGGGGTGCGGCTGCACACCCATCTCGCCGAGACCCTCGACGAGGAGGACTTCTGCCTCGAGAAGTTCGGATGCAAGCCCGTCCAGTACATGGAGTCGCTGGGCTGGACCGGACCCGACGTCTGGTACGCGCACGCCGTGCACCTCGACGACCGTGACATCGGTGTGCTCGCCGCGTCGGGTACAGGTGCGGCCCACTGCCCCACCTCGAACGCCCGGCTCGGTGCCGGCATCGCCCGCGCCGCCGACCTCTACGCCGCGGGCGTGCCGCTCGGCCTCGGCGTCGACGGTGCCGCGAGCAACGAGTCGTGCTGCATGCTCGAAGAGGCCCACCACGCCGCACTGTTCGCCCGTGCCCGCAGCGGCCCCCGCGCCATGACGGTGCGGCAGAGCCTCGAACTCGCCACCATCGGCGGCGCCCGGGTCCTCGGACGCGAGGACGAGATCGGATCGATCGAGCCCGGCAAGCTCGCCGATCTGGCGTTGTGGCGGATCGACGGCCTCGCCCACTCCGGCATCGCCGACCCGGTCGCGGCCCTCGTCCTCGGCAGCACACCGCCTCTCGAACTGCTGTTGATCAACGGCCGTGAGGTGGTCGTCCGCGACGAGGTCCGGACCGTCGACGAGGACGTCGTGGCACGGCAGGTCGCGGCGGAACACGCCGCGCTGGTCGCCAAGGCGGGGTGAAGGCGATGGATCTGCACAACATCACCGCCTACGACATCGCCCGCGACCGCACCGATCTGACCTTCGAGGAGGGCGCGGCCCCGCTCGGCGGTGGCACCTGGTTGTTCTCCGAACCGCAACCGCACCTCCACCGACTCGTGGATCTGTCCGGTCTCGGCTGGCCTGCCGTGACCCGGCACCCCGACGCTCTCGAGATCGCCGCGACCTGCACGGTCGAACAGATGGCCGCACTCTCGGACGAGGCGGAACATACTGCGGCACCGCTGTTCCGGCAGTGCGCCGAGGCACTGTTGGCGTCGTGGAAGATCTGGAAGCGCGCCACGGTCGGCGGCAACATCTGCCTGTCCTTCCCCGCCGGTGCCATGATCTCGCTGGCGACCGCACTCGACGCGGACGCGGTGATCTGGACGATCGACGGCGGCGAACGGCGGATCCCGGTGGCCGACTTCGTCCTCGGAGTCGCCTCCAACGCCCTCGCACCCGGAGAGATCCTGCGGAGCATCCGGATTCCTCTGCGGGTCCTGAGTTCCCGCACGGTCTTCCGCAAGATCGCCCTCTCTCCGCTGGGACGTTCGGGGGCCGTCGTGATCGGACGCCGCGACGACGACGGCAGTGTCACGCTGTCGATCACCGCGTCGACGGTGCGTCCCTGTCTCCTGCGGTTCACGGAAGTCCCGTCGGCACAGGCGTTGTCCGACGCACTGGCCCGTCTCGTCCCGACGACGAGCTACTACACCGATGCGCATGGCTCCGCCGACTGGCGACGTGCCGTTACCGCGGTGCTCGCCGAAGAGATCCGCACCGAACTGTCGAACACTGCACTGCCGAAAACGGAGGTTCAGCCGTGAAACTCACCGTCAACGGCCGCGAACGCGACGTCGACCCCCGGCCCGGCCAGTGCCTGCGTACCCTGCTGCGCGAGACCGAGCACTTCGAGGTCAAGAAGGGCTGCGACGCCGGCGACTGCGGCGCGTGCTCGGTCCTGCTCGACGGCGAACCCGTCCACTCCTGCGTGGTCCCGGCCGTGCGGGTCGAGGGTCGCGAGGTCACCACGGTCGCGGGACTGGGAACCCCCGACGACCTGCATCCCGTCCAACAACAGTTCGCCGACGCCGCCGGTTTCCAGTGCGGCTTCTGTACCGCAGGCATGATCGTCACCGCGTCCACCTTCACCGACGAAGATCTCGACGACCTGCCGAAACGCTTGAAGGGCAACCTGTGCCGGTGCACCGGCTACCGATCGATCGAGGATGCCCTGCGGTCGCGCACCAACGTCGAGCAGGTCGATGGCCCGTCGTGCGGCCGCTCGCAGCGCGCACCGGCCGCGACGCGGGTCGTCACCGGCACCGAGCCGTACACCCTCGACACCACCGTCGAGGGCCTGCTGCACATCGCCGTCCTCGGCAGCCCGCACACCCATGCGCGGATCCTCTCCGTCGACGTCTCGGCCGCCGAGGCGTTCCCCGGTGTCCACGCTGTGTTGTACCACCGCGACGCCCCGGCCACCGCCTATTCGACCGCTCGCCACGAGAACCGCAACGACGATCCCGACGACACATACCTGTTCGACCGGGTCGTGCGCTTCCGCGGACAGCGGGTCGCCGCGGTGGTCGCCGAGAGTCCGGCAATCGCACACCGGGCGCTCGCGTCGGTCCACGTCGAGTACGAGGAACTGCCCTTCGTCCTCGATCCCGACGAGGCCCGGAAGCCTGGGGCTCCCCTCCTGCACGCCGACAAGTCCGCCGACGCGCGCATCGCCGATCCCGGACGCAACGTCGTCGCCGCGATCCACGGCAGCAGCGGGGACGTCGACGCGGCGGTCGCGTCCGCTGCGGCGGTGGTGCAGGGACGCTGGCAGACCCACCGCGTCCAACACACCCATCTCGAAACACACGGAGCCATCGGTCATCTCGACGAGGCCGGACGGCTCGTCATCCGCAGTTCCACGCAGGTTCCGTTCCTGGTGCGCGACGAGCTGTGCCATATCTTCGGACTCGACCGGGACCGGGTGCGCGTGCACACGGCCCGGGTGGGCGGGGGTTTCGGCGCCAAGCAGGAGATGCTGGTCGAAGATGTCGTCGCGGCGGCGGTCTTGAAGACGGGGCGCCCGGTGCAGTGGGAGTTCACCCGTTCCGATCAGCTCACCGTCGCTCCGTGCCGGCATCCCATGCGGGTCGACGTCACCCTCGCCGCCGACGCCGACGGTGTCCTCACCGCCCTCGCGATCGACGTGCTGGCCGACGCGGGCGCCTACGGCAACCACAGCCCCGGGGTGATGTTCCACGGCTGCACGGAGTCGATCGCGGTGTACCGATGCCCGAACAAGCGGGTCGACGCCGAATCCGTGTACACGAACAACCGGCCGTCGGGCGCCTTCCGCGGCTACGGCCTCGGCCAGGTGATCTTCGCCGTGGAGTCGGCCATGGACGAACTCGCCATCAAGCTCGGCATCGACCCGTACGAGTTCCGGCGCCGCAACATCATCGCGCCGGGAGAGCCACTGGTCGCGGCGCATCCCGAGGGCGTCGACCTGACGTACGGCAGCTACGGACTCGACCAGTGTCTCGATCTTGCCGAACGGGCGATGGCGCGCACCGGCGGCCGGCCCACGCCGACCGGTGATCACTGGCGGATCGGCGAGGGGATGGCGCTCGCGATGATCGCGACCAACCCGCCCAACGGGCACATCTCTGAAGCGTCGATCGAACTTCTGCCCGACGGCCGGTATCTTGCCCGGGTGGGCACCGCGGAGTTCGGCAACGGCACCACCACCGTCCACACCCAGATCGCGGCCACCGCGCTCGGCACCACTCCCGACCGCATCGTGGTCCAGCAGTCCGACACCGACGTCACCACCCACGACACCGGCGCCTTCGGGTCGTCGGGCACGGTCGTCGCGTCGAAGGCCCTGCTGGCGGCCTCCCACGAGTTGCGACGGCGGATGGCCAAGACCGCCGCGGAGCTGACCGGCCTCGACCCGGAGCAGGCCGAGCTGCAGGCCGACGGCGTGCGGTGCGGCGATCGTCTCGTCACGCCTGGTGAGCTGCTGGAGGTCGCGGGTGGCCGGTTGCGCGCCGAGGGCCGGCACGGCGGTCTGCCGCGCTCGCTGTCGTTCAACGTGCAGGCCTTCCGCGTCGCCGTCGACACCCGTACCGGTGAGGTGCAGATCCTCCGCTCGGTCCAGGCCGCCGATGCCGGCACCGTCCTCAACCCCGAGCAGTGCCGCGGGCAGATCGAAGGCGGCACTGCGCAGGCGCTCGGTGCGTCGATGTACGAGGAGATCATCACAGACGACGCCGGCCGCGTGACGACAGATGTGTTACGCAACTACCATATTCCGCAATTCGCGGACGTCCCGCGCACCGAGGTCTACTTCGCCGACACCTACGACGAACTCGGGCCGATGGGCGCGAAGTCGATGAGCGAGGCCCCGTTCAACCCGGTGGCCCCGGCGTTGGCGAACGCCGTGCGCAACGCCATCGGGGTGCGGCCGCACGAGCTGCCGCTGTCCCGCGACCGCATCTGGCGCCTCATGCAGTGAGCCCGACCCGTCGAGACCGATGTTGTGTGCGATTTCCGGCCGGATTTCGCACACGACATCGGTCTCGTTCGTTGTACGGCCGGACACGCAACGCAGCCGTAACACGAAGTTGATGCAGCGGGGTCGATTCGACTCATCACGCTGTGTGCGCGATGGGCGTGGGATCCGACGCCGTCGTCGACCCGGACCTGCGGGTCCACGGCGTGGACGGACTGCGCGTCGTCGACGCCTCCGTCATCCCGGTGCTCCCGTCGTGCAACACCAACGCCCCCGTGATCGCCCTCGCCGAGCGCGCGGCCTCGCTGATCACCGGAACCGAGAGGAGACTGTCGTCTGGGATTACGAGAACGGCGCCGCCGGGCCGGAGAACTACTTGGAGACGAAGACGGTGTGCTTGTCGATCTGACCGTCGGTCGGGGCCCCGAGGTATGCGTGCGTCGCTTCGAACCGCGATTGAAGGTACTCGCCGGCCCCGATCGGTGGATGGATCGGCTCCGCGCCCGGTTCGACACAGGTCGGGATCGCCTCGATCACGGCGTGGTAGTCCGGGGTGACGAAATAGGGCAGCGAATAACGGTGTCCGTGTGTGGGATTCAGCACACGATGGCGGGTGGAGACGTAGCGGTGGTTGGTCCACCGGGCGATCATGTCGCCGAGGTTGACGATCAGCGCGTCGGGCGGGGTCACGACGTCGATCCATCCGCCGCCTCGCGCGGCGACCTGCAGCCCACCGATGTCGTTCTGGGCGAGCAGTGTCAACGAGCCGTAGTCGGTGTGGGGCGCGACGCCGAGTGTGGTATCGCCGACAGGAACGGGTGCGTAGTGCAGCATACGGAGCGACCCGAGCGGGTCGGTGAACATCGGCACGAAGGCGTCGGCGTCGAGGCCGAGAGCGAGTGCGAGACCGCGCATGAGGTGGGCGTTGATGTCCAGACACGCCTTCGCGTACTCGTCGGCGACACTCTTGAAGTCGGGCATCAGCGAGGCGGGCCATTGTGCCGGACCGTGCAGCGGCGTACCCGCCATCACCTCCGGATGATCGGCCGCACGGTCGGTGGTGATGTCGAGGGCCTCCTTGCCGTCGGCTCCGACGGTGGGGTCGAGTGCCTCGGTCTTCGGCGGCACATATCCGCTGTGACAGGTGGATCTCGCGATGGCGATCTCCATCTTCTCCTCGAAAGGCAGCGCGAAGAAGCGCCGCGCCTGCTCCATCGTCGCCGCGCGGAGGTCGGGGTCGAGTCCGTGACCGGTGACGACGAAGAACCCGAGGTCGGTACACGCGGCGTCGAGCGCGCCGACGACGGCGTGCGGGTCGCTCCCGTCGCGCAGCGGACGCAGATCGATGAGAGGCAGGGCTTCCATGGGTGACTCCTGGACAGAGCGGACGGGTGATCGCTCCGAGTCAATTCCTGCGATACTGCGGATCCGTCTCGCTGAGGTGAGGACCGTGTTACGGGTTCCCGGACCGCGCCCCGACGCAGAGCACCGGGCGAGCCGGATCGAGGAAGTCCGACGGCGACCGTCCGAGCGACGCGATCCTGTTCCGGCACTGCATTCTCCGTCGGCATCACGAATTTCATTCCCTTCCGCCGCCCGAAACACAATCGTCATGAATCGGACACGACCGCTCAACTACCAACCTGGATCGTCTCGACTCGACACATAGCGATTACTCGGAAGGCCCCACCGTATGGTGACAGCAACTTCGACCGCGAGCGTCACCACCACTGCGGGAGTGACAGAATCGGTTCCCGCCGAGGGCGTCGTGATGCGCGGTATCCACCGGTCCTTCGGTGAGAACACCGTCCTGCGCGACGTGTCGTTGCATGTGCGCCCCGGCGAGGTCTACGCACTGCTCGGCGAGAACGGCGCCGGCAAGTCGACCCTGATGCGCATCCTCACCGGGCTTCTCCCGCCCGACTCCGGTTCCATTGCGATGGACGGAAAGTCGATCATCGACGGAGGCCGGGAACGGATCGCGATGGTCCACCAGCACTTCATGCTCGTGCCGAGCATGACGGTTGCGGAGAACTTCCTGCTCGGCCGGTCCCGCGGAGTGATCGGCCGGAAGCGCTTGCGGCGCAACGAGGCCGAGATCGCCGCCCTCGCGAAGGACACCGGTCTCGCCTGCGACCCCACCGCACGCGTGGAGAACCTGTCGGTCGGCGAGCAGCAGCGCGTCGAGATCCTCCGAGCCCTGCACCTGGGCGCCCGTTACCTGCTGCTCGACGAACCGACCGCGAATCTGGCTCCGGCCGAGGTGCACTCACTGCTCGCACAGGTCCGCCGACTCGCCGCCGAACGCGGCGTCGGGATCGTGCTCATCACTCACCATCTGGAAGAGGTCCTCGAGGCCGCCGATCGGGTCGGTGTGCTGCGGGGAGGACGGCTCGTCGCCGAACGCCCCATCCGCGGGAACGGCGCCGAGAGGGTCACCACCGCCGAACTCGCCCGCGACATGGTCGGCCGTGAGGTCGGGCTCGGTATCCGCCGTGCGGCCACCGAACCGGCCGGGAACCGGATGCTCGAACTGGTCGGTGTGTCCGTCCCCGGTCAGTTGCACGACGTGACCCTGCGGGTCGCATCCGGGCAGCTCGTCGCCGTCGCCGGAGTCGAGGGCAACGGCCAGTCCGCCCTCGAGGACGTCCTGTCCGGGCTCTCCCCCGACTCCACCGGTGCGGTGGTCGTCGCCGAACGGGAGATCGACTCCTCGTCCCCCCGCGCGATGCGCGAGGCCGGTGTCGGCATCGTCCCCGCCGACCGCTACACCCGGGGACTGATCAAGTCGTTGGGAATCGACACCAATCTCGCGATCGACAGCTACACCGATCCCCCGCTCGCCCGTCGCTGGGGCCGCCTGTCGCGGGCAGCCGTCCGCGAACGCGCCGAGCGCATCATCGCCGCCCTGTCGGTCAAGGCCCAGAGCCCGCGCACGCTCGCCGGCACCCTGTCCGGTGGGCACGCCCAGCGCGTGGTGCTCGGCCGGGTCCTCGACGGTGAGCCGGACGTCCTCGTCGTCGCCCAGCCCACCCGCGGTCTCGACATCGGCGCCACCGAGTTCGTCTGGGACACGCTCGTCGACCATCGCTCCCGGGGCGCCGCGATCCTGCTCATCTCGTCCGATCTCGACGAGATCTGCAGCCTCGCCGACAGGATCGTCGTGCTCTACCGCGGACGGATCGTCGCCGAGTTCGACGAAGGCCCGTTCGACCGCGAAGCCCTCGGCTCGGCCATGGGCGGATTCCAGGAGGCCGCAGCATGACCGCCACGCTCAGCCCACCGGTGACGACGCCACCCGAGCCGCCCACCGCGTCGCGGATCCGGAGTCTCACGACCACTATCGGGGTGCCGCTACTCGCCGTCGCCGTCGGTCTCGCGGCGGGCGGGATCCTCATCGTCCTCGCGGGCGGTGATCCGGGGCAGGCCTACGCGACGATGCTCGACGCCGCTCTCGGCGGCGATACGCAGCTCGGCCGCCTGCTCACGGGTATGACGCCGCTCGTCCTCATGGGTCTCGGCTACGCGATCGCGTACCGCACCGGCTTCATCACCATCGGCGCGCAGGGCCATTACGACGTCGGCGCGATCACCGCGACGGCCGTGGTGCTGAGCATGCCGTTGGGGACGAGCTGGATCGCGATCCCGATCGTCGCCGTCACCGCCGCGGCCGCAGGTGCGTGCATCGGCGGCATCGCAGGCGTGCTGAAGGCGCGGCTCGGGGTCAACGAGATCATCTCGTCGCTCATGCTCAACTACCTCGTCTTCTACACATTGGCGTGGGCGGTGCGCAAACCCCTCGCCAATCCCAACGGTTTCACCCCCGAGTCCGAGCGCATTCCCGACTGGGCCGCACTCGCGACGATTCCCGGCACCCGCATCCACATCGGTGTGTTCGTCGCGATCGCGGCGGTGCCGCTGGTGTGGTGGCTCATGCGTTCGACCCGGTTCGGTTTCGCGTCGCAGATCGTCGGTGGGAGCCCGAGCGTCGCCGAGGCCAATGGCATCTCCGTCGCCCGCACCGTGGTCACCTCCGCTCTGATCAGCGGCGCACTCGGCGGTATCGCCGGCGCGATCATGTTGCTGGGCAGCGAGTTCCGACTGTCGCTGGCGATCTCCTCCGGGATCGGGTTCACCGCGATCGTGGTAGCACTGCTCGGGCGTCGCAATCCGTTCGGCATCGTGCTCGCAGCAGCATTGGTCTCCGGGCTGACCCTCGGCAGTCAGGCGGTACAGCGTACCCAGGAGATCCCCGCGTCCATCGGCACCGTCGTCCAGGCAGTGATGATCCTGACGGTGCTGCTCGCCAACCGAATCGTGGAGCGTGCTCGATGAACTGGTCCGATGTCCTGGGCGCCGGTGCGCTCGTCCCGCTGTTCACCGCTGCGCTGCGGCTGGCGGTGCCGATCATCCTCGCCGCCGCCGGCGCGTGCCTCGCCGAGCGCTCGGGGCTGATGAACCTCGGTATCGAGGGACAGATGATGGTCGGCGCGATCATCGCGTTCGTGACGGTGTACTACACCGGGCAACCGATGCTCGGCGCCGCCACCGGCGCCGCCGCGGGCCTCGTGCTCGCCGCGATCGTCGGCTACCTGACGATCACGATGGCCGTCGACCAGATCATCACGGGGATCTCGGTGGTGATCCTCGGGACCGGACTCGCGTCCTTCCTGTACCTGCAGGTGTTCGGCATGACCGGTACACCGCCGCGCATCCAGGGCACCATTCCCCTCGACCTTCCGGTGCTGTCCGACCTGCCGGTGCTCGGCCCGATCGTGTTCTCGCAGTCCCCGCTCGTCTACCTCGCGCTCGCACTCGTCGTCGCCCTGTGGTGGGTGCTCACCCGCACGGCCTTCGGCCTGTCGATCCGCGCGGCCGGGGAAAGCCCCGAGGCCGCCGACTCGGTGGGCGTCTCCGTCCCCCGCACCCGATGGAGCACGCTGCTGATCTCCGGCGCCGCAGCAGGTATGGCCGGCGCGCTCGTCATCGACAGCCTGGGCTTCTTCCAGGACGGCATCACCGGTGGTCGCGGCTGGATCGCGCTCGGTGTCGTCATCCTCGCCCGGTGGAATCCGCTCGGCGCCATCGTCGGTGGCTTCATGTTCGGTCTCGTCGACGCCTTCCAGCTGCGCGTACAGGCCGCGTCCGGTGGACAGGCCACGTCGGTACCGTACGAGCTGTTCCAGGCCATGCCGTACGCGGTGACGTTGCTCGCGGTCATCGCCACAACCGTGTGGTTCTCGCGCAGCAATTCCCCGAAGGCGCTCGGCATCCCGTTCGTGCCCGCGAAATAGCTTTCCGTCAGCTTTCCCGTCAGTCCTGGGGTTCGCAGTCGCGAGCCCTCCCTTCCCCGAGGAGAACCACGTGAAGAAATTGGGTACCGCTGTGGCGGCCGCCGCCGTCGTCGGAGCCGCCGTGACCGGGTGTTCGAGTTCCGACCCCGGTGGGAGCGGCTCGGCCGACGGGGTCGTCAAGGCCGCGATCATCACCTCGGGTCCGGTCAACGACGTCGGCTGGAACCAGGGCATGGTCGAGGGCGCCGAGAAACTCGAAGCGGAAGGTCTTATCGACCTGACCGTGGTGCAGCAGGATTCGGGCGCGACCTCGGAGCAGATCGCCCAGATCGTCACCGACCTCGCGGAGGACGGCAACCAGCTCATCGTCGGCCACTCGTTCAATTACGGCGAACCCATCAAGGGCATCATCGCCGACTACCCCGACGTGCTGTTCGCCTATCCCGGCGGCTTCGGCGACATCACCGCCAACCTCGCCGACTACAGCCAGCCGTTCTATCAGGGTTCGTTCCTCACCGGCATCCTCGCCGGCGACCTGACGGAGACCGGCATCCTCGCCGGCACCGCCGGTTTCGAGATCCCGGTGTGCAAGGCCCAGATCGAGGCGTTCGCCGACGGCGCGCGCCTGACCTACAAGGGCCCCGGTGAGATCCAGTTGCGTCCGTCCTACATCGGCGGATGGTCCGACGCGGCGGCCCAGACCATCGAGGCCGTCAACGCCCTCGTCGACCAGGGCGCCGACCAGTTCTCCACGTGCGGTGTCGACGCGGCCACCATCGAGGGCGCCAAGCAGCGCGGTGTCGGCGTCGCCGGCTACACGATGGATCAGACCCCGCTGGCACCCCAGAACGTCGTCTCCTCCGTCGTGTGGAATCTCGACGAGGTCCTCCGCGCGATGATCGCCGACGTCGAGGCCGGCAACGTCGACCCGGCGAAGTACTACGAGGTGGACATCACCGAAGGCGGCCTGGACGTCGTCATCAATCCGGCCTTCGCCGACAAGATCTCGCCCGAGGCGATGGCGCTGTTCGAGGAGTACCGCGAGAGGATCATGGCCGGCGAGTTCGAGGTCGAGTACAAGGGCGGCGACTGACCCGGAGCACCTCCTGTAGAACGAACGAGACCGACCTTGTGCGCGATCTCCCACCGGATTTCGCACACAACGTCGGTCTCGTTCCGTAGCTTCGACCTTTGTGAAGATCCGACCTATGTTCGGACGCGCTCCGCGCACCACTCCACCAGCGCCGCCGCGAGGTCGTCGCGGGCGGACAGCTGTGGCGCATGGTCGGACTCGAGCGACACGACCTGCGCACCCGGGGTGAGGCGTTGCATCCCCCGTTGGGTGACGAGGGGAACCGAACGATCCAGTGTCGCTTCGACGTACAGGCGTGGCAGGCGCCCGAATCGTTCCGGTGTCCAGCTGGGCGCCATGAGCCGGGTGGTCTCGAGTTGCGGCACGAGTCGGCGCGCGGCACCGATCGCGTCGGCCGAATCCGCCTCGTGGAAGAACACCGCCGCACCGGCCTCCGGGGGCACGATCGTCCCGCGACCGTCCTCGGTGGGTTCGAGCCATCGCGAGATGCCCACCGGCGATTCGAGACCGATTCCGTCGCAGAGCATCCCGAAGTCGACCCCGGACGGAAGCATCATCCCCGCCACATAGGCGACCCCGGTGACACGCTCGGGTAGCATCTCCGCGACCTGCGTGACGACGATGCCGCCACCGGAATGGCCGACGAGGATCACCGGACCGTCGAGTCCGGCAACGTGGTCGGCCACGACCGCGGCGACGTCGTCGAGCGTCACGTCGTCGGCACCCCACGATCCGACACCGGGAAGCTCGAGCGGATGTGGGACGTGCCCGGCCCGACGGAGCGGTTCGAGCAGTGTGTCCCACACCCAACTTCCGGCCCACGCGCCGTGCACGAGCACGACATGACTCACTCGCGGTTCTCCCCCGTCGCCGCCAGCACCCGGGCGGCTTCCCGCACAGCAGCGGTGTTGGCCTTGCCGTGCCGCGACCCGGCGAGCTTCGCTTTGATGTGATCGCGGATCAGGATGGGTTCATAGGGTTCCAGGCCCGCATATTCGGGCAACGTGGAGACCACCGCGTCGACGTTGCCGTCGTGGAAGAACGCCACCGAACGACGGCGCCGGATCCTCCCGTCGACGATCGGCGGCTTGACGCGGTGCAGCGTCGACATCCACCGGTCGTCGGTGATGCGGGCGGTGAGATCGCCGAGATTGACCAGCAGGGCGCCGGGCAGCGGTTCGACGTCGTGCCAGACACCGTCGGAGCCGAGCACCTGCAGCCCCGCGACCCGATCGGCCCACAGCACGGTGACGATCCCGAAGTCGGTGTGCTCACCCATGCCGGTGAGATCGCCGTCGAGGTCGACGGTGCCCTCGGGCAGCGCGTAGTTGTTCATCCGCAACACGTCGATCGAGTGGTCGGTGAGCCGTTCGAAGTAGTCGGGGGCCTGCCCGAGGGCGTCGGCGAAGATCCGGGTGAGGGTCCGCGCGACCCGCGAAGCCTCGGTGAAATAGGTCTGCACACGGTCCTCGAAGCCGGGGACGTCGGGCCAGACGTTGATTCCGTAGTCGTCCTCCGACAGGTCCAGGTGGGCGAACGACCGGGCCTCCACGCCGACGTTGTACGCCTCGAAGAAATCGTTCATGCGGCTGGCGGATTCGACGCCGAGGCTCAGGCTCAGCGACTCGCTCTTCGGCGGGCTGTACCCGCGGTTCGCACCCACCACCCGATACTGCTGCTTGTCGTCCATCGGCAGACCGAAGAAGTCGTCGAGGGCATCGGCGAGGCCGTCGACCACCGGATCGGAAATGCCGTGTCCGAGAATCTGAACGAATCCCACACGGCTGCAGGCTTCGTCGATCTCACGGGCGACACGAGCTCGTTCGGCCTCGTCGCCGGCCCGAACGTACGGGCCGATGTCGACGGCGGGAACGACGAAGGCGTCAGACGGCGACTGGTTCATGGGCAACTCCGTTGGGAGAGATGGTACCGGCCGAGGTGACGGGGGCCGGCGTGCCGGACCGGGACGCGCGAGCCAGTGTCCCGAGACGAGTGTGGTTCAACAGCAGGTTCAACGAGAACGCCGCGATCGCGGCGAGCGTGATGCCGCTGCCGAGCAGGATCTGCGCAGCGGACGGGAAGCGCTCGAACATGCCCTCGGCGAGTTCGGGCAGCAGACCCACACCCACCGCGACGGCGGCGATCGTCGAGTTGATGCGGTCGGACAGGTCCACCGAGCGCAGCGTGTTGATGCCCACGAGGGCGACGGTGGCGAACAGGATCAGGCCGACACCGCCGACCACCGGCTTCGGCAGCGCCGCGACCACCGAGCTCACCTTGGGCAACGCCCCGAGGACCACGAGGATCGCACCCGACGTGGCGGTGACGTAGCGGCTGTAGACCCGGGTGGTGGCGACCGCACCGACGTTCTGGGTGAAGACGGTGTCGACGAAGGCGTTGAAGACACCCGCGAGCACAGCGGACGCTCCGTCGCCGGCGAGTCCGCGGGCGATGTCGCCCTTGCTGACGCGCTTACCGGTGATCTCGGCGACGGCGAGCATGCTCGCGGTGGATTCGGCGAAGACCACGGCCATGACGATGCTCATGGCGACGACCGCGGTGATGGGGAATTCCGGTGCACCGAAGTGGAAGGGGGCGGGCAGACCCACCCACGACGAGCCGGCCACGCCGCCGAGGTCGATCAGGCCGAGCGGAACCGCGACGACCGTGCCGATGGCAAGGGCGATCAACACCCCGAGCTGCGCCCAGATGCCGCGACCGAGGCACAGGAAGGCGACGGCGACGACGATCACGAGCACGGCCAGGGCGATGTTGGTGGGCGAGGCGAAGGTGGGCGACGACGGGTCGGTGCCGACGATCAGCCCGCCTGCCACGCCGATGAGCGAGATCCCGACGACGGTGAGGACGGCACCGGTGACGAGCGGCGGGAAGAACCGGATGATCCTGGCGAAGGGCCAGGCCAGGGCGAGACCGACGATGCCGCCGATCAGCATGGAGCCGTAGACGGCCTGCAGGCCGTATTCCTTCGCGATGAGGATCATCGGCGTCAGGCCGGCGAAGGTCGCACCGCAGACGATGGGCAGGCGGACGCCGACGAGTTTGCCGACGCCGAGGCTCTGGACGATGGTGATCAGGCCGGCGATCAGCAGGTCGGCGCTGATGAGCATCGCGATGGTGTCGCGGTCGAGTCCGACGGCCGCGCCGAAGACCAACGGGACGGTGATGCATCCGGTGTACATGATCAGGACATGCTGGAGGCCGAACGCGAACTGCCGGAGGAACGGTAGTCGCGCGTCGACGGGGTGCGGTGAGGTCATGTGATCGCTCCCATTTCGGATGCAGTGCTGTATACGGTGCCGGATACAGCTTGGGGGCCGAAGTTTTCGGGCTCGAGTCATCGTGTTTCGCGCGGGTAAGAAACCGCTCACCGCACCCGCATCGGAGCTAGGTCAGTCGTCCGTTCACGCGCAGACGGGCGATGCCACCGTCGGGATAGACGTCGAGCCGCACGAACTCCACCGGCGTCGGCGAATCGACGCGGAAACGGTGCCGGCAGTCCGGCAGCAGTGCGGTCCGCGGGACGAGTTCGACCCAGGACGATTCGTCGGACATCGCGTCCCCGCTGGGGATTCCGCTCAGGCGCGCCGCTCCCGGTGCGTTGCCGACGAAATAGGAGGTGTCGACCTCGACGTGGTCGACGCATCCCTGCCCGGCGAGACGGATCACCACGTAGTCGTTGCCGTCGTCGCGGCGCCGGGCGTTCTCCCAGCCCTCCCCCATGTGCCGCGAGCGACCGAGGCCGATGATGTTGCGCGGCGACGAGTAGAAGCGGTTCGAGCACGCGACGACGTCGCCACCGTTCTCGAGGGCCGCGAGATCGATCGTGCCCGTGAGGAAGGCCGGGTCCGGGCGTGCATGTCCGTGCACCCGGAAGCGGGCAACACCGCCGTCAGGAAAGATGTTCAGGCGCAGGTGCGTCCAGCGCCGGTCGTCTTCCACCGCGAAGGCGTTCGCGGTGTCGCCCTTCAGGGCCACGCGCTCGAGGACCGGTTCCCACGGCGCGTCCAGCAACTCCTGATCGGTCGGGTAGCCGTCGAGGTTCACCCCGTCGACGGACGCGAAGGGCGGGTAGTTGCCCGTGAACCAGGCGGTGTCGATCACGACACCCTCGACGACACCGGGAACGCCCAGCCGGACCACCGCGAAGTCGTGCCCGGGTTCGCGGCGACGCCGGGTCTCCCACCCGTCGTAGACCTTTCCCTTGTGCCCGAACTCGGAAGGATCGAAATCGGGTGCGCCCGGCGAGATCAGGTTCTCGCGACTCGCGAAGAACTCGTCGTTCGCGTACACGACGGCTCCGCCCAGCGATCGCGCGGCGAGATCGGGCAGTTGCAGGAAATCTGCTTCGGTCAACGGTTTTCCTTTCGGGAGAGCAGCGCACCACGCGGTGCGGGGTCGGTGGCGCCGAGGGTGACGGTGAGTGGTTCACCGGCGAGCCAGGTCTGCCGCACGACCCCGGCCAGTGCACGTTCGGCGTAGGGCGTCACCGCGTTGCGGTGGTGCAGTCGCTCCGGGAAGACCACGAAGGCGTCGTCGGGCGCGAAGACGCACAGGTCGGCACTGTTGCCCACGGCGATGGCACCGCGGTCGGCCAGGCCCACGAGGTCGGCGGTGCGACCGGCCATCCAGCGCACCACGTCGACGAGTGTGTGCCCGCGCTTGCGCGCCTCCGACCACACGATGGGCAGTCCGAGTTGCAGCGACGAGATTCCGCCCCACGCCTCGCCGAAGTCGCCGGTGACGAACTTCTTCAACTCCGGCAGGCACGGCGAGTGATCGGAGACGATGCAGTCGAGTGTGCCGTCGGCCAGGCCGCGCCACAGCGCTTCCCGGTTACGGGCCTCGCGGATCGGCGGGCAGCACTTGAAATGTGTGGAGCCGTCGAGTATCTCCTCGCTGAACAACGACAGATAGTGTGGGCAGGTCTCCGCGGTGACGTGTAGCCCCTCGGCCTTCGCCGCGGCGACGAGCGGAAGGCTTCCCGCATCCGACAGGTGCAGGATGTGCACGCGGCATCCGGTCTGCCGCGCGCCGTCGATCACCTGGGCGACAGCGCGGGACTCGGCGACCGGTGGTCGCGAGTACAGGAAGTCGTCGTACCGGCGTCCGGCCGGCGGGTCCTGAGCGTCGAGGGTCGGCTCGTCCTCGGCGTGCACGATGAGCAGGCCGCCGAAGCCGGCGATCACGCGCATCGCCTCGATCATCTGCTCCCGGTCCAGCGGTGGGTACTCGTCGAGACCCGAATACGCGAGGAAGCACTTGAAGCCGTACACTCCTGCGTCCCAGAGCGGTTCGAGATCGGCGAGGTTGCCGGGGATCGCACCGCCCCAGAATCCGACGTCGACGGTGACCTGCTCGGCCGCGACCTTCTGCTTCACCTCGAGGGCCGCCACGTCGACGGTGGACGGGATGGAGTTGAGGGGCATGTCGACGATCGTCGTCACTCCCCCGGCCGCGGCGGCACGTGTCGCCGTCGCGAAGCCCTCCCATTCGGTGCGGCCGGGTTCGTTGACGTGAACGTGCGTGTCCACCAGTCCGGGGAGCAGCACCTCGCCGTCGGTGAGGACGATCTCCCGCGCACCGGCCGGAGCGGCACCGTCGTATTCCTCGATCGCGACGATGCGGCCGTCGCGCACATGGACGGCGCAGCTGCGTTCCTCGTCCCCCACCACAGCGCGTCGCGCGCGGATCACGGTGGTCATCGCGTCACCGCCGTCGGTCGACCCGCGAGCCGGGCCAGGTGGTCGAGATTCGTGCCGGTGCGATCGCATACTTCCTTCTCGGTGAGGGCTCCGCAGCTCGTTCCCCGCAGGAGGAAGGCGGCGAGAGCACGGGCGGTGGCGGGTTCGTCGAGGTATCCCGACGACAGGGCCGGGTCGATGTAGGCCGCGACGCGTCCCGCGGCGGTGGACAGCGACCGGCGGTAGAACGCGAAGGTCGCGGCGTAGCGGGTGGGCAGTTGCGCCGGATGCAGGTCCCATCCCTGGTAGAAGCCGCGGCGCAGCGACCGGTCGATCAGGTGGGCGTGCAGCCCCCATGCCGCGCGGATCTCGTCGCGGGTGCCGACGGGAAGGCGGTTGGTGGAGCCGTCGGACAACCGCACCCCCGTGCCCGCTGCCGCGACCTGCATCGTGGCCTTGGCGTGGTCGGCGACGGGGTGGTCCATCGCCTGGTACTCCGCGGCGATGTCGCACGCGGCCGAGTAGTCGTAGGTGCCGTAGTGCAACCCCGAACAGCGTCCGCGGGCCGCTCGGATCATCGTGGCGACGGCCGCGGTGCCGTCGGGTCCGCAGATCGCCTGTGGCGTCTCGATCTGGATCTCGAACCGCAGGGGTGCGGCGAGGGGGTAGGTGGCCTCGAGGTGTTCGCAGACCGTCACCATGGCGGCCACCTGTTCGGGCGCGGTGACCTTGGGCAGCGTCACGACGAATCCGTCGGGGAGAGCACACTTTCCGGTGAGTTCTGCGACGAAGGTGTCGAGCGTACGGAGGCCGCGGCGCCGGGTGGCGGCTTCGAAGGACTTGAACCGGATGCCGACGAAGGGTGCCGCGGTGGGATCGGTCGCGAGCGCGGCGGCGGCGCGGACGACGTGGGCGTCCTCGTCGGCGTCGCGTTCGTGCTCGGGAATGCCGGGGCGGGTGAACCCGTCCTCGAAGTCGATGCGCAGATCCTCGATCGGTTCGGTGTGCAGTTTGGCCTCCACGAGCGGGAGGACGGCGTCGGCCAGTTCGGGTTCGATGCCGGTGACCGCGGCGAGGTCCGCGGGACCGTCGATGTGGGTGTCGAGGACGTCGAGCGCGTCGGCTCCCCATCGTGCCGCGATCCCGGCGTCGTAGCGGTCGGCCGGGACGTAGACGGTGTGCACTGGTTGGCGGGCACCGTCGGTCCCGGGATAGGTCGCAGTGTATGCCGCGTCGGTGCCCGCGAGTTGCGCGTCGAGCGCAGCCGCAAGCCTGTGCAATCCTGTCGGCACCCGAACTCCTGTCCTGTATCCACGGCTGTATACGTCGTGGTGCGCCGACGTTATCGGCGCCAGGTCATGTGTTCGGTTAACTGCGGTTACGGGCCCGTTACACATCTGCCGGGGCGGTGTTCGTCCTCGGCAGAACCCGGCCCGATGCCGCCGGATCGACGGCACAATGGTCGGCATGGAGCCGGAGCAGGGTCGCGTGATCGATTTCGCCACTGCCGCGAAGGCGGCACGTGTGACCGCCGCGAAGTCGGCACGGACTCCCGTGCGGGGAGCCGACAGCACCGAGCCCCGGCTGCTCCGCCAGATCTACGGCGAGATCCTGCGCGACGAGCGTCGCGATCAGGACCGCAGCCTCGAGGACGTCGCCCGCACGGTCGGGATGTCGAAGCAATATCTGTCGGAGGTCGAACGTGGGCGCAAGGAGGCCTCCTCCGAGATGCTGCGGTCCGTGTGCGATGCGCTGGAACTTCCGATGGAGCAACTGCTCGCGCGCGGGATCCGCCGGATGACCGCGCATCGCACACTTCGGACCACGGGTCACGCCGGCGTCGAGTTGTGCGCGGCATGACGGTATGACTGCGTCACAGTGTGACCACGTGACTGCGTGACGGGTCATCCGTCCCGATCGACGACGACGTGATCGGCCAGGCCGTAGGCCACCGCCTCCGTCGGTGAGAAGATCCGGTCCCGGTCGGTGTCGCGGCGCAGTCGGTCGATGTCACGTCCGGTGTGCGCGGCGAGGATCTCCTCGGTCTGGGCCCGTACCCTCATCACCTCCGCTGCCTGCAGGGCCAGATCCGAGATGGTGCCCTGCCCCTGCGCCGACGGCTGGTGCAGCAGCACCCGCGAATGGGCGAGCACGTGCCGACGGCCGGGCGCTCCGGCCGCGAGCAGCACGGCGGCCGCCGAGGCGGCCTGTCCCATGCAGTAGGTCGCGACCTTCGGGCGCAGGAACTGCATGGTGTCGTAGATCGCGAGCATCGCGGTGGACGATCCGCCGGGCGAGTTGATGTAGAGCCCGATCTCCCGATCGGGGGATTCGGCCTCGAGGTGCAACATCTGAGCCATGACGACGTTGGCGACCCCGTCGTCGATCTCGGTGCCGAGGAAGACGATGCGTTCGTTGAGCAACCGGCTGAAGACGTCGAACGACCGCTCCCCCGCCGGTGTGCGTTCGATGACGTTGGGGATCGTGTAGGTGCTCATCGTCCCAGTCCCATCTGCCGTCCTGCGGCGAACGGCGCCAGTTCGGCGAGCGACCCGACGACGGTGTCGACGATGCCGTACTCGCGCGCCTGTTCGGCGGTGAACCACCGGTCGCGGTCGCTGTCGCGTTCGATCTCCTCGAGTGAATGCCCGGTGGCGTCCGAGAGGATCTGCTGCGACTGCAGTTTCATGTATTCGAGATTCTCGGCCTGGATCGCGATGTCGACGGCCGTCCCCGAGAATCCGGCCGACGGTTGGTGCATCATGATCCGGCTGTGGGCAAGGCTCGCGCGTTTGCCCTTGGTGCCCGCCGCGAGCAGGACCTGCCCCATACTGGCGGCGAATCCCGCTGCCACGGTGACGATGTCGTTGGGAACGAGTTGCATCGTGTCGTAGATGGCGAGGCCGGCGAAGACGGATCCGCCGGGTGAGTTGATGTGCAGGACGATGTCGCGCCGGTCGTCGGCGGAGGCGAGCAGGACGAGTTCCGAGCAGACGCGCTCGGCCATCTCGTCGTCCACCTCTCCGGTCAGTCGCAGGATGCGCTGACGGAAGAGCCTGTCGGCCAGTTGGTCCCGGTACGAGAATGGTTCGGTGGTCGTCATGCAGCCAGCCTGACCCCCGATGGGTGCGAACCGGCGGTTCGTCTGCTCACGGCAGACGGACCGGTCGTTCCGGCAGATCAGTCCCCCGCGGACCGGACGGCGCTGATCACCACCGCGACGAGGACGGCCAGCAGAAGGAGCACGAGCAGGACCGGTCCGAGCAGCAGCACCAGCGTGATCACGACGGCCAGGCCGATCTTCGCCTTGGTGCTGAGTCCGGAAATCAGCCCGCCCAGCGCGGCGAGGGCCGGATTGCGACCCTCCAGCGCGGCTCGGATGCCGGCGAGGACCGCCTGCAATCCCACGCCGCCGCTGGTGACCTCGCCGAGGAGCGAGTCCACCCATCCGCGGATCTTCCGGATCAGTCTCGCCCCGAGTCCCCGGAGTTCGGCCAGTGCGCTGCGGACACCGGCCCGCAGCGCATCCTTCAACCTCTCGAGGAGCGATGTGGGTTCCGGCTGTGCCTGCTCGGGTCGGGTCTGCTCGGATCGTGTCCGCTCACGTCCGGGGCGGGTGGGTTTCCCTGCCCGGGCGTCGTTCGCCGGCGGACGCGGACGTCGTCTCCCCTTCGGAGGCGCCGGCTTCACACGAGAGCGGGGCGTGGCGTCCGAACGGGTCGATGTCCGAGTGGTCGATCGGGATGAGGTTCGGGTCGAGGTGCGCCGCGAGCCGGTTCCGGGGTCGCGGTCCCGACGCCGTGCAGCGGGTTCGGGTTCGCGGGTGCGACGCCGCGCGGTGGGCTCGGGCTCGCGAGGTCGACGGCTGCGCGTCCGCACAGGCTCGACGGGAGTCTCCGTCTCCGTGGCCCTCGCGCGCGTCGCGGTCGGCCGCCGCGCCGGACGGGAGGTTCGGCGGGCTTCGTTCTGCCGAGCACTCATACCACTCGCCTTCTCTCGTGGACGAGCACGGTGCCTCTCAGTGAACGCCGGATTCCGGGTCCGGTCAACGGCAGACGGAGCGTTCAGCCGGTACGGAAAAGGGGTGGACCCTGTTCAAGATCGGTAACGGCTCTTGGAAGAATGGTCATCGCCCTCACAGCACACGGGGAGGTGTGCGCATCATCGTTCGCGATGGGGAGTGCGTGCGCGACGTAATCCGAAGGAGCACCGACAGACGTGACCGAGCAATTCAGTTTCGAAACACTCACGCCCACGGCATTTCTCGACCGTTCCGCCCGGGTCTTCCGTGACGACCTCGCAGTGGTGGACGGCGACATCCGTCGCACCTATGCCGAATTGCGCGATCGGTGCCTGCGACAGTCGGGCATGCTGCACGCTCTCGGTGTCGAGCCCGGCGACCGTGTCGCAGTACTCGCGCCGAACACCTCGCTGATGCTCGAGGCGCACTACGGTGTGCTCTACGCGGGCGCCGTGCTCGTCTCGCTCAACACGCGCCTCACCGCGCCGGAACTGCGGTTCATTCTCGAGCACTCGGGCAGCCGGGTCCTGCTCGTCGAGGAGTCGCTGGCCGACCTGGCCCGCGAGGCCACGGCCGATCTGCCGTCGATCACGGTCGTCGGCGACGACTACGAGGACAAGCTCGCCGCCGCCCGTCATCGGTGCGTGCCGCTCGCCGACGAGCGCACCATGATCGCCCTGAACTACACGTCCGGCACGACGGGTGATCCGAAGGGCGTGATGTACCACGCGCGCGGCGCCTACCTGCAGGCCCTGGCGATGGTCGCGCACTTCGGGCTCGACAGCGGATCCACCTATCTGTGGACGCTGCCTATGTTCCACTGCAACGGCTGGACGTTCACCTGGGCCGTCACAGCAGCCGGTGGCACGCACGTGTGCCTGCCCAAGGTCGACCCCGAGCGGATCTGGGATCTCGTGCGCACCGAGAACGTCACGCACCTGTGCGGCGCGCCGACCGTTCTCGCGTCGCTGGTCGACGCCCCGAATGCGGGCGGCATCGACCATCGTGTCGTCGCGGCGATCGGTGGCGCACCGCCGGCGCCCGCCCTCATCGAGCGGTGCACCGCGCTCGGACTCGACATCACGCACCTGTACGGGCTCACCGAGACGTACGGCCCGGCGGCGATCTGCGAGTGGCGTTCGGAATGGGACGTCCTCCCCGAGGACGAGAAGGCACGGCTGCGCTCGCGGCAGGGCGTGGGCAACGTCGTGGCCGGCGAACTCCGCATCGTCGACCCGATGGGATCCGACGTTCCCGCCGACGGTGAGACGACCGGTGAGATCGCGCTGCGCGGCAACAACGTGATGCTCGGTTACTACAACAACCCGGACGCGACCGCCCGCGCCGTGCCGGACGGCTGGTTCCGCACCGGCGACATCGGCGTCATGCATCCGGACGGCTACATCGAGATCCGCGACCGCGCGAAGGACGTCATCATCTCCGGTGGCGAGAACATCTCGTCCGTCGAGGTCGAAGCGGCGCTCATCAGCCATCCGGCCGTTCTCGAGGCCGCCGTCGTCGCGGCGCCGAGCGAGAAGTGGGGCGAACGTCCCGTCGCCTACGTGGCACTGCGCAGCGGCGCGAGTGCCGACGAAGCGGAACTGCGCGCGCATGTGCGTTCGCAGCTCGCCGGTTTCAAGGTTCCCGACAGCATCGTCTTCGGTGCCCTGCCGAAGACCGCCTCGGGCAAGATCCGCAAGGTCGAACTGCGCGAGCGTCTCTGAGCACCGGCCTGGGCGGTTCCCGACGTCACCTCTCGTCGAGAACCGTCCCGGCCCGCTCGGGCAGCGTGAATGCCGCGAGCGCGGCAACGACGAACGACACCGCGAACGCACCGAAGACGAGACCGTTGCCACCGGCGCCCAGCAGCACCGGCACCAGCAGCGGTGCGATGATCGACGCGAGCCGCCCGAAGGCCGCTGCCGAACCGGTGCCGGCGCCCCGCACCGGCGTGGGATACAACTCGGGTCCGATCGCGTACAGGGCACCCCATGCGCCCAGGTTGAAGAACGACAGCGCCATACCCGCCGCGACGATCGTTCCCGGAGTCTCGGCGAGCCCGAACAATCCCGCCGAGACTGCCGACCCTACGAGGAATACCCCCAGCGTCAGGCGACGTCCCCACACCTCGATCAGCCACGCCGCGACCCCGTAGCCCGGTAGCTGGGCGAGCGTGATGAGCAGCGTGTAGCCGAACGAGGTGACCAGGTCGAAGCCCTGCGCGACGAGCAGGCTCGGCAGCCAGATGAACGCGCCGTAGTACGAGAAGTTGATGCCGAACCACACGATCCACAGCGCCGCGGTGCGGCGGCGTAGGTTCGGCGCCCATACCGATCCCCGGGGTACACGCTCGACTTGGGCGACAGGTCGGCCGGGTTGTTCGTCATCGTCCGGCACGGAGGTGACCCCGGCCGAGCGCTCGTAGTCGCGCACGATCGCCTCGGCTTCCGCGTGCCGTCCGCGACTCTCGAGATAGCGCACCGATTCGGGTAGGCCGAACCGGACGACGAGGGCGTAGGCAGCCGGGACGAGCCCGACGGCGAGCGCCCACCGCCACCCGTCGTCGCCGGTGGGAACGACGAAATAACCGATGAGAGCGGCCAGGAGCCAGCCGACCGCCCAGAACGCCTCGAGGGCCACGACCACGCGTCCTCGCACCTTGCGGGGCGCGAACTCACTGACCAGCGTCGACGCGACCGGCAGTTCGGCGCCGAGACCGAGTCCGACGACGAACCGCAGGACGATGAGCATCGCCACCGAGGTCGACAACGCCGCCGCGCCGGTCGCGAGACCGTAGACGAGCAGCGTCGCGGCGAAGACCTGCCGGCGTCCGATGCGGTCGGCGAGCAGACCACCGAGGGACGCACCGATCGCCATGCCGACGAAGCCGATGGATCCGATCCACGAGAGCTGCGTCGACGACAGATCCCACTGCACGGCCAGGGCTGCCATGACGAACGAGATCAACCCGACGTCCATGGCGTCGAGGGCCCAGCCCACGCCGGAGCCGGTCAGCAGGCGGCGATGTCTGCCGGTGAACGGCAGGTCGTCGAGCCGCTGGGTGCGAGTGGTCATGCACCGAAACGTACCGCAGCGCTCGGGCGCCGATCAGCCGCGCGCGGCGGCCTCCAGCGCCGACACGTCGATCCGGCGCATCTTCATCATCGCGGCGGTCACGCGCTTCGCGACCTCCGGATCGGGGTCGGCGAGCAGTTCGTTCAGCCGTTTCGGTACCACCTGCCACGACAGGCCGTACTTGTCCTTCAACCATCCGCAGGCGGATTCCTCGCCGCCGTCGGCGGTCAGCGCGTACCAGTAGTGGTCGGCCTCCTCCTGATCGGCGCAGTCGATCTGGAAGGACACCGCTTCGGAGAACCGGAACTGCGGTCCCCCGTTGAGTCCGTAGAAGACCTGACCGTCGAGGAAGAACTCGACCGTCATCGGAGTTCCCGGTGGGACCGGGATGTCGCCTCCGGTGGACTCTTCGGTGTAGCGGGTGATCTCACCGATCTCGGAGTTGGGGAAGATGCCGATGTAGAAGTTCGCGGCCTCCTCGGCGTTCATGTCGAACCACAACCACGGAGTGATCCTGGGCATCGTGACTCCTCGTGTCGTCGAATGTGTTCCACTGTCACGAAGGCAGACCCTGTCCGGCCCGGATTCTCATCGCCGTGCGCACTCGCAGGCCGAGCCGCAGGGCTCCCGTGCTCGTAGGGGGAACGCATGCCCCAACGGTTATGACCGGAGGCACGTCGGGTTTCGGGGCGATCGCCGCCGAACGGATCCCGGGCGCAGACGGGATTCGCCTCGTCCACAGTGCCCGGCACGCCGCATCCACCGGAGAGGCACTACCGCTCGATCTGTCCTCCCTCGATTCCGTTCGTACCTTCGCGGCGACGGTTCGCGAGCGGAGCGACCGGATCGACGGGCTCGTGCTGAACGCCGGGATGATCCGGAGCGACGTCGCCGCGCGGACCGTCGACGGTTTCGAGACGACCTTCGTCGTCAACCATCTCGCCCACTACCTGCTGCTGCGCCAGTTGCTTCCGGCTCTGGCGGACCGAGCCGTCGTCGTTGCGACCACCAGCGGCACACGCGACCCCGCGACCGGTGCGGGACTGGTACCGCCACGACATGGCGACGCCGGGTTGCTCGCCCACCCTGAACGGGATCCCGACCTCGATACGCATCCCCGCAAGGCCGGACAGCACGCCTACACCGCCTCGAAACTGTGCACCGTCCTCACGATGCGGAGGTTGTCGAAGAACGACACGGTTCGAGCCGGACGGATCACCGCGGTCGCCTTCGATCCCGGCCAGGTCTTCGGAACCGGTCTGGCACGAGCACTCCCCACTCCGATGCGACTGGCGTGGCGCGGCCTCGGGACGCGGGCCGGCATGTTCCTCCGCATCGTGCAGGACACCTTCAACACGCAGACCGAAGCCGGGAACACGCTCGCAGACCTCGTTCTCGGTGACATCGACGTTCCGGACGGCCGGGGTTATCTCGCACTGCGCCGCGGCGAACCGTCGGTGCTCGCTCGCAGCGACGAGCAGGCCGAACGGTCGTGGCGCGAGAGCGCACGGCTCGTCGGACTGCCCGACCGTTAGGTGTAGGTCCCCCGGGCGTAGTATCGGGTGGCATGGGGAGCGCCTCGCGGTCCTCACGGCCTCTCAGCGATCGTCTCGCCGCACGGGCGCGACGTGTGTTCGTCGGTCGCGATGCCGAACTCGAGATCGTTCGCTCCGCACTGGACTCCCCCGAACCCTCGATCGCCGTGCTGTACCTGTACGGTCCGGGAGGCATCGGCAAGACCTGCTTGCTCGGCGCGATCTCCGATCTTGCGGAACGGAGCCGTCGCGCGGTGACGGTGATCGACGGGCGCAACACGGATGCGTCGCCCGGTTCGGTCCTCGCGTCGGTCGATCGTCGCATCGGCGACCGGCCGAGGGTGCTTCTCCTGGACTCGTACGAGCGGCTACGTGTGCTCGACGACTGGATCCGAACCGACTTTCTTCCCGGTCTTCCTGCGACGACGCTGACGGTGATCGCCGACAGGTCGCCGCCCTCCGCAGGATGGCGCACCGATCCGGGTTGGGGTGATCTGCTCCGGATCGTGTCTCTCAGGAATTTCGACCCCGCTACGAGCGCTGCCTACCTCACCGCTGCGCGGGTTCCCGAGGAACTGCACGACGAGATCATCGGGGCAACGCACGGACATCCGCTCGGGCTCGGTCTGCTCACGGATGTCTTCGCCCGAGGAGGCGATGTACGTGTGCCGTGGCCTCCGGATCTCGTCGGGATGTTGCTCCGACGGTTTCTCGATACCGAGCCGGGGATCGCACATCGCCGCGCCCTGGAAGTGTGTGCGCTCGCCCGGGTGACCACCGAAGCCCTGCTGCGTGACGCCCTCGAGCTCACCGATGCACACGCCGAGTTCGAATGGCTCCGTGAGCTGTCGTTCGTCGAAGCAGGGCCGGACGGATTGTTTCCCCACGATCTGGCACGCGATGTCCTCGACGCCGATCTGCGCTGGCGCGATCCCGATGCCTACCGGTACACCTTCCACCGCGTGTGGAAGGGCATTCGCCGCGGTCTCGATTCTGCAGGAGAATGCGAACAGCAGCAGGCCATCGTGGACTTGAAGTTCGTGTTCCGCAATCTCCCCGGTGTGCTGTCGCCGGTGGATTGGCAGTCGTGGGGAAGCGCGCAACCCGAACGTGCGGAGCAGGCCGATCACTCCGCGATCGTCGATCTCGTGCGGACGTCGGAGGGAGACGAATCCGCGGTGCACGCGCGACGATGGCTCGAGCGACAACCCGAGGGTTTCTTCGTGTTGCGCGACACCGACGGATCGATACGTGGTGTGCTCGGTCTGTTGGAACTCTCGCGAGCGTCACCCGACGATGTCCGTGCCGACCCGGCGACGCGAGCCGCGTGGGATTTCGCCCGGCGAACAGCGCCTTCCCGTCCCGGCGAGTGTGTCGCGATCACACGCATCGTCATCGACCGCGCTGACTACCAGAATCCTTCTCCGACAATGAACTCGGTTCCGGTGCTCACCTTCCAGCGCTATTTCACCCTGCCGCATCTGTCGTGGGACTTCCTGGCGCTGGCGGAGCCCGACCGGTGGAACGAGTACTTCGCGGTCGCAGATCTCCCCCGTGCCGAAGGAGCGGATTTCACGGTCGGCGATCGTCACTACGGACTGTTCGCTCACGACTTCCGCCGTCGGGATGTCGACGAGTGGCTCACCGTCGTAACCGATCGTGCTCTGGCTCAGGGGCACAGCGGTCCCGAGCCCACGATGTCCCTGCCTCTCGCGCTGTCGGAGAAAGAATTCGCGGAGGCGGTCCGAAATGCGCTGCACGACCTCCGTCGGCCCGATCTCCTCTCTCGTAATCCCCTGTTGCACACGAGGGTCCTCCACAAACGGTCCTCTCCCGACGATCCCGATCCGGTGGTGCTGCGCGCGCTCCTTCGTGAGGCGATCGATTCCTTGGCGAGCGACCCTCGGGACGACAAGCTCTTCCGCGCGGTGGACCGCACGTACGTGCGCGGCGCAGCAACACAGGAAGCAGCGGCAGCCAGACTCGGGCTGCCGTTCAGTACGTACCGCCGACATCTGACCCGCGGCGTCACCCGCGTCGTCGGATGGCTGTGGGATCTGGAGGTGTACGGCGAGGCACCGTCCGGCCGTGAGCACATGTGAGCAGGTTCCGGCCTGTCGACCGAGCACCTTCCGCAGCGACGATCGATTCCGAGGAGGAGGTGTGATCATGTCGATCGGAGAGCGCGCCGTGGTTCTCGGCGCGAGCATGAGTGGATTGTCGGCGGCCCGTGTCCTGTCGGACAGGTTCGCCGAGGTGACGGTGATCGATCGTGACCGGCTGCCGTCCACGAACGAACCACGCCGTGGGGTGCCCCAGGGACGGCACATCCACGTGCTGATCTCACGGGGACAGCAACTCCTCGAGGAGATGTTCCCCGGGTTGTCACAGGAGCTGACCGCTGCAGGCGTTCCCACCCTCGACCACCTGGGCGACGTACGGTGGATTCTCAGTGGTCACCGGATTCGTCAGGGGCCGAGCGGTCTTCGAGTACTGGCAGCCGGCCGTTCGCTGCTGGAGCGCCGGATTCGTGACCGTGTGGCCGCGTTGGCGAACGTCGAGATCGTCGAACGGTGTGATGCCGCGGGTCTCGTCGCGACCGCGGACCGCAGCCGGGTGGTCGGTGCGCGGATCATCCGCCATGCCGACGGAAGCGCCGAGCAGGTGCTCGATGCCGACCTCGTCGTCGATGCGACCGGACGCGGATCCCGCGCCTCCGAATGGCTCGGGAGACAGGGCTGCCCGCAGCCCCGGGTCGACACCGTCGAACTCGATGTCGGCTACGCCACCGCGGTGTTCCGTGCGTCTTCGGTTGCACTCGGCAGCGACCGGGGCATCGTCATGGCGCCCACGCCCGAACATCCACGCGGTGCCGCCCTGCTCACCCTCGAATCAGATCGGTGCATGGTGGCCCTGATCGGGGTCCGTGGCGAAACCGTGCCGGCGACCCGGAGGGACTATCTCGAATTCGCACGGTCCCTGAGGTACCCGGACGTGTACGACGCGATCGCGGATGCCGAATGGGTCGAGGATGTCGTCCGGTATCGCTTCCGGGCGAGCACGTGGCATCGCTACGACCTTCTCGACGGATTTCCCGACGGATTCCTCGTCCTCGGCGATGCATTCTGCAGTTTCGATCCGATCTATGCCCAAGGGATGACGGTCGCCGCTCTCGAAGCCACCGCGATGGGCCGTCTCCTCGACGACCACGGGCCGTCCGCTGCCGTGCAGCGGAAGCTCGCGCGTGTCGTCGACGATGCCTGGGCGATGTCCACCGGTGGCGATCTCGCGTTCCCCGGTGTCGAGGGCCGGCGGGACCCGAAGACGAGGATCGGCAATGCATACGTACCGATGGTGCACGCGGCAGCCGCATACGACACGAAGGTGGGCACAGCGTTCGCCCGGGTGTCCGGACTGCTGGATCCCCCATCGGCATTGATGCGCCCAGGAATCATGGCACGTGTTGTCCGACAGAACATTTCGCATTCGGTCGCGTGGCCGTGGCGCCGAGCCGACGGATCCGCGATGCCGCCTCGCCGGTCGTCTCCGGGACCCGCTGGTCCGGCGGCACGATCTTCGTCCCTCTCGCGGGCCGGGCGCATGCACACGTAGTCGTCGGAGTGGGTATACATCGTCCGTGACGAAGAAGACGCGCGATCGCAGGAAACCGGGGCGGCAACGGCACCGGCCGCCGAGCACCGCGCCCCCACCACCGGCGCGATACGTCGAGGATCCGACGCTGCCGGCGGCCTGGCTCGTCGACATCGACGGAACGCTCGCGCACATGAGCGACCGGAGTCCCTTCCACTGGCACAGGGTGGGCGAGGACACCGTCTCCCCGGCGGTCGAGGCCGCGGTGCGAGGGTTCGCCGCCGCACCCGACAGGGCGGCGATCGTGCTGCTCTCGGGACGCGACGGCGTGTGCCGACCGGAAACCGAGGAGTGGCTCGCCCGGCACGACATCCCCTACGACGAGCTGTACATGCGTCCGGCCGGCGACAACCGGAAGGATTCGATCGTCAAGGCCGAGCTGTTCGACCGTCACATCCGGCACCGCTATCGCATCATCGCGGTGCTCGACGATCGCGATCAGGTGGTGCGCATGTGGCGACGGATGGGACTGGTGTGCTTCCAGGTCGCCGAGGGCGACTTCTGACGAGCACCGGCGCATACCCGGTTCTCGAACGATGTTTCAATCATGCTGGGACACTTCGGCACTCAGCGTGGACGGCGGAACGAACGGGGCCGCGCCGAGATCGACACGCCGAGTCCCGCACCCGACACAGCGCACGTACAGCACCTGTCCGATCGACGTGGCGTGGCTCGACTCCACACTCCATGCGTGTTCGTGAGGACGGGTCGAGGTCGGGCATTCCTGTGGGTTCCGAGCTTCGATGGCGGTCATGCCCACCACCATGATGTAATGCCCTTATGCATCTCAACCCTTACGGCGAGTATGCAGTCCTCCTCGCGGCGTCGCTGGCCGGCGACTGGCCCGACGATCGGACCGGCATCATGGCCCGTACGCGCGAAGTGGGCATGACCATGGACTTCCCGACCGCGCCCGACGACCATCAGCGCACCCGTGAGGTCATAGACGACTGGCTCGCCGTCGTCGACGCGTCCGACCCCAGGGAACGTGCGCGCCTGCTCAACGAGCAGATGGCCGCCGCAGCGGCTTATCCCCGGCTGACCGATCACGACGGCGAGGGGTGGCACCTGCACTACCGCGACGAGGTCCAACCGCTCCCCGACGTACTGCGCGCGGTGATCAGCGTCGGCACGGCACTGCACCTCACCACTCGTGGAATGCACCGCCTCCACCGGTGCGCCGCAGCGGACATCCCGACCAACCCGTGCTCGGCCGTGGTCGTCGACATCACCCGCAACGGTCGCCAGCAGTACTGCTCCATGCGCTGCGCGAACCGCGCCGCTGTGCGCAGGCACCGAGCGCGGGCAGCCCAGCAGCGTCGACCCGCATAACCGAGTAGCACATCGCACTCGGGGACGGGCTTGTCCCCCACGTTCCCCCGAACCCGACGGGTTGGGAAGCTGAACGGCAGACACCCGACCGATCCGGAGGCCCCGAGAACCATGGCTGCTCGTTCCACCACCCACCCGCCGAGGATCGACGCTCCGGACCTCGGTGTCCTCACCGACGCGGACGGCGACGAGCTGCTCGCGCACGGGATCTTCGAGAGCGTGCGCTACACCGACACGGACCTGACGGGCCGTGATCTGACGGGGATCGTCCTGTCCGAATGTTCGCTCGTCACACCGATCGTCGCCGACAGCGACCTCACGAGCGCACGCCTGCGCGACACCCTGGTCGAGCGCATGCAGGCACCGAATCTGTTCGCGCCGCGCAGCAGCCTGCACCGCGTGCACATCCGGGACAGCCGGATCGGTGCGCTGGACCTCTTCGACGCGGATCTGCGCAGTGTCACGATCGCGGATTCGAAACTCGGCCTGGTCAATCTGCGGGCCGCCGCGGGACGCGACGTGCTCTTCCGCGGCTGCATCGTCGACGAACTGGACCTGGGCGGGGGCACCTTCACCCGCGTCGCCTTCGAGGACTGCTCCGTCGGCGTTCTCGACGTCGACCGCGCGACCCTCGACCAGGTCGATCTGCGTGGCCTGCGCATCGACACGATCCGCAACATGGGCGGGATGAAGGGCGCGACGATCGACGCCCACCAGGCCGTAGCCCTGGCAGGGCAGTTCGCCGCCCACCTGGGCCTGCGCATCGAGGACCTTCCCTGAGCACTGCGCTTCAGCGGTCGGTCAGGTCCCGCACCTCCGCGTAACGCTCCCGCACGTGCGGGGCCGGGTCGGCCTCGTAGTGGCGGCTCGGTTCGGGTTCCCAGGTGGGAGGCTCGTCGCCTCCGCGCAGCACCCACGCCGCCTGCCGGGCCGCGCCCCGCGCCACGTACTCCCCTGGTTCGGGAACGTCGACGGGCATGCCCAGCACCGCCGGCGCCATCTCGCACACCGCCTGCGAGCGCGCCCCACCGCCGACGAGCAGCACCCGCCGGACCTCGGTGCCCTGCGCCCGGATGTGGTCGATGCCGTCGGCCAGCGAACACAGCAGGCCCTCGAACGCCGCGCGGGCGACATGCGCGGGCGTCGCCGTTCCGAGCCGCAGCCCGTGCAGGGCGCCCGTCGCGCCGGGACGGTTCGGGGTACGCTCCCCTTCCAGATACGGGACCAGCACGAGTCCGTCGCTGCCGGCCGGCGCCGAGAATGCGAGCCGCGTGAGCTCGGTGTGGTCGACCCCGAGCATCGTCGCGGTGGCGTCCAGTACCCGGGCCCCGTTGAGCGTGCACACCAGTGGCAGATGCCGGCCGGTCGCGTCGGCGAATCCCGCGACGTAACCGTCTGCGTCGCGGGCCGGTGTCGTGGACACCGCGCACACCACGCCCGACGTGCCGATCGAGACGACCACATCGCCTTCGCGGACGTCGAGAGCCAGCGCGCTCGCCGCATTGTCGCCGGCCCCCGGACCGAGCAGGGCACCGGCGACCGTCTCCCCGACACTCTCGGCCGGCCCGGCGACCCGAGGGAGGAATGGGCTCGGCCGGCGCAGGGCCTGTTCGAGCAGATCGTGTCGGTAGGTGTCGGTGGATGCGTCGAAGTAGCCGGTGCCGCTCGCGTCACTGCGATCGGTGGCGAGCCGGTCGAGGTCGCGGTCGGTGCGCATCGTCCACGTCAGCCAGTCGTGCGGCAGGCACAACGCCGCCGTGCGGTCGGCATTGCCGGGTTCGTGGTCGGCGAGCCAGCGTGCCTTCGCGACGGTGATCGCGGCGAGCGGGACCACCCCCACGGCCTCGGCCCACGCGCCCGCGCCACCGGCCTCGTCGACGAGATCGGTCGCTGCCGCTGCGGATCTCGTGTCGTTCCACAACAACGCGTCGCGGACCACGTCGCCGCGCTCGTCGAGGCACACCATGCCGTGCTGCTGCGCTCCCACCGAGATCGCCGAGACGTCGTCGAGTCCGCCCGCTTCCGAACACGCCCGCTCGAAGGCAGCACGCCACTCCAGCGGGTCGACCGCGGTGCCGGACGGATGGGGAGCGCGACCCTCGCGCACGACGGCCCCGGTGTCGGCGTCGCACACGACGACCTTGCAGGACTGGGTGGACGAATCGATCCCGGCGACGAGCGTCATCGCGCCGCCTCCCGGGCCGCGGTGCGGTCGGCCAGCGTGGGCAGGTCGGCACCGGCGCGGGCCACCGTCAGACCGGACGTCCACGCGGCGATGTCGAACACATCGCGCACATCGTCGATCCCGATGCCACGCAGTCGTTCCCGACGGTCGGCCCCGAGGAGACCGCAGGTCCACAATCCGTCGAGCAGACCGGTGGTGAAGGCGTCGCCGGCGCCGACCGTGTCGACCACCTCGACCCGCACGGCGGGTACCTCGACGGTCCCGGCCGCGCACAGCGCCACCGCACCTTGTTCTCCACGGGTCACCGCAACGATCGCCGGCCCTCGCGAGAGCCAATCCCGCGCGGTGTCGAGGGGATTACGATCGGGCGCGAACCACGTCAGGTCCTCGTCGCTGGCCTTGACCACGTCGGCGAGCGAGACCAGACGTTCGATCCGTTCCCGTCCGCGCGCCGGGTCGTCGATCAGCGCCGGTCGGACGTTCGGATCGAAGCTCACCGTGGATGTTCCCGCCTGCTGCGCAACGAGTTCGGCGACGAGATCGCAGCCGGGTTCGAGCACCGTCGCGATGGACCCGGTGTGCACGAGCACGGCGTCCACCGACGGCGGCGGCTCGACAGGATCCCAGACGATGTCGAATTCGTATGTCGCGGAACCCTTCTCGTCGATCTCCGCCTGCGCGGTTGCCGTGCGCTCGGCTGCTGCGCTCCCCGGCGTCAGCGACACCCCGGAGGCCGCGAGGTGATCGACGATCCGCCGTCCGCGGGCGTCGGTGCCGACGCGTGTCGTGAACTGCACGGGCCGGCCGAGCCGGCCCAGACCGAGCGCGACGTTGAGCGGACTCCCGCCCACGTGCTCGACGGGTTCGGCGCCGCCGCGGTGGACGATGTCGACGAGGGCTTCTCCGACGACGAGGGCGTGGCCGTTCATTCCGGCTCCCCCGGAAGTTCCTTCAGGGTGGCGCGTGCGCCGTCGCTGTGCAGGGCGTTGAGCGCCCAGGTGTAGGCGTCGACGAAACGGTGGTTCTGCGCGAGATCGCCGAAGACCTCGGCGTTCTCGATGAAGGCGGTGGGATGCGTGAGTTGTCCTCGCGCGATCGGGACGAGCGTGTCGGCGAGCCGGTCGACCACCTCGATCGGTTGTCCCTGTTCGTCGATACCTTCGGCGTAGCGCGCCCACGAAGCGACGATCGCCGCGGACAACCGCACGTGCCCATTGGCGGCAAGGTTCTCCCGGATCACGGGCACCAGCCACTTCGGAATGCGATCGGACGACTCGGCGCACAGGCGTGCGATCGTGTCCCGGATCTCGGGGTTCGCGAACCTCTCGATCAGGGTGGTCTTGTACTCGTCGAGATCGATGCCCGGCACCGGTTTCAGGGTCGGTGTCGCTTCGGTGTCCATGTACGCACGGACGAATCCGGCGAGGAGCGGATCCTGCGCGGCCTCGTGGACGAGGCGGTATCCCATGAGATACGCGAAATAGCAGAGTCCCTGGTGACCGGCGTTGAGCAGACGCAACTTCATCAGCTCGTAGGGAGCGACGTCGTCGACGATCTGGACTCCCGCATCCTCGAAGGGCGGTCGTCCGTCGGCGAAGTCCTCCTCGAGCACCCAGGAGGTGAAGGGTTCGGCGGCGACCGGCCAGCGGTCCTGCACGTCGAAGCGTTCGGAGAGCGCCGAGACCACCTCGTCGGTGGTCACCGGGGTGATCCGGTCGACCATCGAGTTGGGGAAACGGACGTGCTCGGTGATCCATTCTGCGAGATCGGGATTCAGAAGGCGCGCGTATTCGGTGAAGACGCGACGCGCGACGGTTCCGTTGCCCTCGATGTTGTCGCACGACATCACCGTCGGAGCGCGCAGCCCCCGCTCCCGGCGCCGGGCGAGAGCCTCGGTGACGAGACCGAAGACGGTGGCCGGGGGTTCGCCGGACCGCAGATCGTGTTGCACGGCCGGATCGTCGACGTCGAACTCACCGGTGTCGTGACGGATGTTGTAACCGCCCTCGGTGACGGTCAGCGAGATGATCCGGGTGGTCGGGGCCGCGAGGAGCTCGATGACCGCCTCGGGATCGTCTGGGGCGTAACGATAGTCGACGATGGAGCCGATCACCCGCGGCTCCCAGGTGCCGTCGGGGTGGGTGAGCACCAGCGTGTACAGGTGGTCCTGGACGGCGAGCGCCTCCTGCATACGGCGATCACCGGGGAGCACCCCGACGCCGCAGATACCCCATTCCTTCGCCTTCCCCTGTTCGAGGAGCCGGTCTACGTACATCGCCTGGTGCGCGCGGTGGAATCCGCCCACACCGAAGTGCACGATGCCGACGGAGACGTCGTCCCGACGGTAGGTCGGGACGGGCACACCCAACTCGGGAAGCGTCTGCTCGTTCACGTGCATGGATCTTCAGTCCTTTCCCGCCGGATCGGTCACGTCCACGACGGCCTTGATGTTTCCGGGTGTCCGATCGGATTCGAGTGCGTCGGCGGTCTTGTCGAGGGGGAACCGGGCGGTGACCATCGAGTCGAGATCGACCCGTCCCGCCCCGAGGAGCGCGAGCGCGGTCGGCCACGTGTTCGCGTAACGGAACACGCCGGTCAGGACCAGTTCGCGGTTCTGGACCCACTGCACCGGCAGGGTCATCGTCTCGGCGCCGGATCCGACGAGGACGACGGTGCCGCCGGGACGGACCGCGCGGATGCCCGAATCGACGGCGGAGGGGGCGCCGGACGCGTCGACGTAGGCGTCCACACGCAGGGCCGACGGGTCGTCGACGCGGGGATCGAGCGCAGCGCTCGCCCCGAACGACAGTGCGGTCTCGCGTCGTCGCTCGTCGAGGTCGGTGACGACGACCTCGACCGCACCGAAGGCGCGCGCGACCTGTGCGACGACGATGCCGACGGGCCCGGCACCGGTGACGAGGACTCGTGAGCCGGCGGTGACACGGGCCTTCCGGACGGCCGCGATACCGACCGACAGCGGCTCGCACAGGGCGGCGGCATCGTCGGACACGGTGTCCGGAACGGGATGCGCGAAGGCCGCCCCGATGGTGACGTACTCGCACAGCGCGCCGTCGACGGGCGGTGTGGCGTAGAAGCGCATGTGCGGGCACAGGTTGTAGTCGCCGCGGCGCGTCTCCTCGGTGAGCGGGTCGGGGCGTTGCGGTTCGATCGAGACCCGCTCGCCGATCCGGCTCTGCGGAACACCGTCCCCGACCGCGACCACGACCCCGGACGCCTCGTGGCCGAGCACGATCGGATCGGTCACGACGAACTCGCCGATACGTCCTTCGCGGTAGTAGTGCGCGTCCGAACCGCACACCCCTACGGTGGTCACCCGGACGAGGACGTCGCCGGGCTCCGGTGCAGGTAGTGGCCTTTCCTGCATCTCGATGCGGCCCGGTTCGAGAAGTACGGCGGCACGCATCGTGTCCGGGAGCGGCGGGCGAACTGTTGTGTGGGTCACACTGTGATGCTAACGTACTGAGCAGATGCACGCACCCCTGAGCAGATGCTCACGAAGCGTCCGAATACTGCTCACACCAAGGAGAGCTCGTGACCGCCCCCGGCCCCACCAACATCCCCGACACGGAGAGCCCGGTAGCCACCGATGATCTCCGTCTCGCCGTGCGGGCCGCGACGCTCTACTACCTCGACGGACTCACGCAGGCCGAGGTGGCGCAGCGTCTCGGCGTCTCCCGTCCCACCGCCGGCCGGCTCGTCGCGCGCGCTCGCGCCCAGGGCCTGGTGCGCATCGAGGTCACCGTGCCACCCGCCTGGCGCGACGACCTGCACGCCGAGACCGAACGGGCACTCGAGGAGCGCTACGGACTCGTCGAGGCCGTGGTGGTCGGGCGCCGGGTCGACGACGCGGGTCCGATCGAGGACTCCGCAAGCTTCACCGCCCTCGGGCGCGCCGCCGCCGGCCTGCTCACCCGCCGTCTCCGCCCCTCCGACACCCTCGGATTCACGTGGGGTCCGGAGACCGTCGCCGTGGCACAGGCCATCCCGTCGGGTGTCGCCAGTTGCGCCACGATCGTCCAACTCGACGGCTCCCTCTCCACGAGCGCCTACCAGACCGGCACCGAGTTCGTCCTCGGCCGCTGCGCCGAACAGCTTCGGGCGCAACCGCTCCGGCTTCCCACACCGCTGTACGCCGATCCGTCCACGGTCGCGTCGATGCGCGCCGACTCGTTGATCTCCCGCACGCTCGAGGTCGGGCGCCGCGCGGAGGCGATGATCTTCGGTGTGGGCGCCGTGTCGACCTCGACCACCCTGTTCGAGGGCAGCTTCCTCGACACCACGATGCTCCACGAACTCGACGGCCTCGGTGCGGTCGGTGAGATCGGCGGCCGGTTCTTCCGTGCCGACGGCACCGCCGTGCACGGCGAACTCGAAAGCCGCACCATGTCGGTACCTCTCGACGACGTCCGCGACTGCCCCGCCACGATTCTCGTCACCGGCGGACAGTCCAAGCACCGCGCTGTACTCGGTGCTCTCCGAGGCGGTCTCGCGAACATGCTCGTCTGCGACATCGCGTGCGCCCAGTACCTGCTCGACCATCCCGACCAACGCCCTCGAGAACGGCACCCCGAAGGACGAGGCACCACCGAAATGAGGTAGACCATCGTGCCTACAGCAAGAAGATCCATCCGCGCGGCCGCGGCAGGAGCCGTGGCCCTGAGCGTCGCACTGACCGGTTGTGCCGGTGCAGGATCAATCGGTACGTCCGGCCGCACCGTCACCATCGCGATGGTGTCGAACTCCCAGATGCAGGACGCACAGCAACTCGCGTCGCAGTTCGAGGCCGAGAACCCGGAGATCGACCTGAAGTTCGTCACCCTCTCCGAGAACCAGGCCCGCGCCAAGATCACCGCGTCCACGGCGATGGGCGGTGGCGAGTTCGACGTCGTGATGATCAGCAACTACGAGACTCCCCAGTGGGCGGAGTACGGCTGGCTCACGAATCTGTCACCGTACATCGAGCAGACCGACGGCTACGACGCCGACGACATCATTCCCTCGCTGCGCGAAGCACTCTCGTACGAGGGCGATCTGTACTCGGTGCCCTTCTACGGCGAATCGTCGTTCCTCATGTATCGCAAGGACCTGTTCGAACAGGCCGGCATCACGCTGTCCGACCCGCCGACCTGGACCGAGGTCGCCGAGGCCGCAGCGCAACTCGACAGCCCCGACATCAACGGCATCTGCCTGCGCGGCAAGCCCGGCTGGGGTGAGCTGCTCGCACCGCTCGACACCGTCATCAACACCTTCGGCGGACGGTGGTTCGACGAGAACTGGAACGCACAGCTGAACAGTCCCGAGGTACGCGAAGCGGTGCAGTTCTATGTCGACCTCGTCCGCGAGTACGGTCAGCCCGGTGCCGCGACGAGCGGATTCAGCGAGTGCGCCACGCAACTCGCGCAGGGCCGGGTCGCCATGTGGTACGACTCCACCTCCGCCGTCTCGACCCTCGAGGATCCCGCGTCGAGCAACGTCGTCGGGAAGATCGGCTACGCGGCCGCGCCCGTCCAGGAGAAGGACCCCTCGGGCTGGCTCTACACCTGGTCGCTCGGCATCCCCGCGAGCAGCGAACACACCGAGGACGCCTGGAAGTTCATCTCGTGGATGACCGACCAGCAGTACCTGCGCACCGTCGGCGAGCAACTCGGCTGGGAGCGGGTGCCGCCGGGCAGCCGACTGTCGACCTACGAGATCCCCGAATACGCCGAGGCCGCCGCGGCCTACGGCCCGATCACCCTCGAATCCATCGAGGGAGCCGACCAGCAGAACCCCACGGTCGACCCCGTCCCGTACACGGGCATCCAGTTCGTGGCCATCCCCGAGTTCCAGGATCTCGGCACCCGGGTCAGCCAGCAGATCAGCGCCGCCATCGCCGGACGGCAGAGCGTCGAGGACGCCCTCGACCAGGCACAGAAGTACGCCGAGGCCGTCGGCGCGACCTACCGGGAGAAGACGTCATGACCGCACCTGCAGCGCAGCGTCCCGCACCGGACGCCGACGAGCGCATCCGCGCCGTACGGGAAGCGAAGGAGGAGCAGATCTCCCGCGCCGAGGGATGGCGCCGGCGCGGCCCCCTGCTCCCGGCCCTGATCTTCACGATCGTTGTCACACAGATCCCGTTCCTGTTCACGCTGTACTACTCGACCCAGTCCTGGAACCTCGTCAGCCCCGGCTCCCGCCGGTTCGTCGGACTCCAGAACTACGTCGATGTCTTCCAGGACAGCCAGTTCTGGCAGGTCACCCTGAACACGGTGATCCTCATCGTCGGCACGGTCCTGATCTCCGTGATACTCGGGCTGCTTCTTGCGCTCCTGCTCGACCGGGCGTTCCTCGGCCGCGGTATCGCACGGACCCTGCTCATTACGCCGTTCCTCGTCACCCCGGTCGCCAGTGCACTGATCTGGAAGACGTCGATGTTCGATCCCGTTTTCGGCATCGTCAACTTCGTTCTCTCCCCCTTCGGATTGGGAGAGGTGGACTGGATCAGCCGGTTCCCGCTCCCGGCCGTGATGGTCGCGCTGGTGTGGCAGTGGACGCCGTTCATGATGCTGCTCATCCTCGCCGGCCTGCAGTCGATGCCCCGCGACATCCTCGAGGCCGGCCGCGTCGACGGCGCCGGAGCCTTCGCACTGTTCCGCGAACTGACGCTGCCGCATCTGCGCCGGTTCATCGAACTCGGCACCGTTCTCGGCGCGATCTACCTGGTGAACACGTTCGACGCGATCTACATGATGACCCAGGGCGGACCCGGCACGGCCAGCTCCAACCTGCCGTTCTACATCTACCAGCGCGCGTTCCTCGGCTTCGACATCGGCCAGGCCGCGGCAATGGGTGTCGTGGTCGTCATCGGCACGATCGTCATCGCCACCTTCGCGCTGCGCCTGATCTTCACATCGTTCACCGGCAAGGAGGAAGCGGCATGAGCACCACGGCCACGCAGCCGCAGGCTTCGGACACCACGGCACCCACCGGCCGTGTCATGCGCACGGCCCGGAAGCGCAAGAACCGCAAGTTCAATCCCTGGGGTGTGGTCGCGTGGATCGCCGCCATCGGATTCTTCTTCCCGGTCTTCTGGATGGTGCTCACCGCCTTCAAGCAGGAGGCCGACGCCTACTCCGACCCACCGAAGTTCTTCTTCACCCCCACCCTCGACCAGTTCCGGGCGGTGTTCGAGACCGGAGTGGGCACGGCCCTGCTCAACTCGGCCTTCGCCACGATCGTCTCGACGGTGCTGGTCCTGCTGCTCGGCGTGCCGGCGGCCTTCGCGCTGTCGCTGCGGCCGGTGAAGAAGACCAAGGACGTGCTGTTCTTCTTCATCAGCACGAAGATGCTGCCCATCGTCGCGGCGATCATCCCGCTCTACGTGATCGTCGCGAACGTCGGCCTGCTCGACAACATCTGGGCCCTGATCATCCTGTACACGGCGATGAACCTGCCCATCGCGGTGTGGATGATGCGGTCGTTCTTCCTCGAGGTCCCGGGCGAGCTGCTCGAGGCGGCGAGCATGGACGGCGCGAGCCTGTGGACGGCGGTGCGCGAGCTGATCCTGCCGCTCGTCTCCCCCGGCATCGCTGCGACCGCCCTGATCTGCGTGATCTTCTCGTGGAACGAGTTCTTCTTCGCCGTCAACCTGACCGCTGTTCAGGCGCAGACAATTCCCGTCTTCCTCGTCGGCTTCATCACCGGTGAGGGCCTGTACTGGGCCCGGCTGTCCGCCGCCGCGACGATGGCGGCGCTGCCCGTCGTGCTCGCGGGCTGGCTCGCCCAGAACAAGCTCGTGCGCGGCCTGTCGTTCGGCGCCATCAAGTAGACCCGATTCCTTTTACCAGCAAGGACTTCCATCATGGCCGACATCACCTACCGCAACGCCTCGTGCATCTACGAGAACTCCGACACCTTCGCGGTCGATTCGCTGAACCTCGACATCGAGGACGGTGAGTTCGTGGTCCTCGTCGGACCGTCCGGATCCGGCAAGAGCACCGCGCTGCGCATGCTCGCCGGGCTCGAGGACATCGACGAGGGGTCGATCTCCATCGGCGGCAAGGACATGACCGGTGTGCCGTCGAAGGACCGCGACATCGCGATGGTCTTCCAGAACTACGCGCTGTACCCGAACAAGACGGTCGCCGAGAACATGGGCTTCGCTCTGAAGATGCGCGGTGTGAGCGCGGACGAGCGTCGCCGCAAGGTCGAGGAAGCGGCGAAGATCCTGGACCTGACTCAGTTCCTCGACCGCAAGCCCGCCAAGCTGTCCGGTGGTCAGCGCCAGCGCGTCGCGATGGGACGCGCGATCGTGCGCGAGCCACAGGTGTTCTGCATGGACGAGCCGTTGTCGAACCTCGATGCGAAGCTGCGCGTGCAGACTCGCACCGAGATCGCGGCGCTGCAACGCCGTCTCGGCACCACCACCGTCTACGTCACCCACGACCAGGTCGAGGCGATGACGATGGGCGATCGCGTCGCCGTCCTGAAGAACGGAGTGCTGCAGCAGTTCTCCAGCCCCACCGAACTCTACGACCGTCCCGCCAACGCGTTCGTCGCCGGTTTCATCGGCTCACCGTCGATGAACCTGCTCCGCGCGAAGGTCGTCGACGACGGAGTCGTCGTGGGCAGCACCGTCATCCCCGTCGAACGCGACCGCATCGCGCGACTGCACTCCGCAGGCATCGAGGAGGTCACCGCCGGGATCCGGCCGGAGGACTTCGAGATCGCCGACGAGGGCGTCGAAGCCGTCGTCGAACTCGTCGAGGAACTCGGCAGCGAGTCGTACCTGTACACGCGGGTGCCCGGCACCGGCAATCAGGTGGTCGCGCGGGCCCTCGTCCGCACCCCCGCACGCCTCGCCGACACCGTGCACCTGCGCAAGCGCGAAGGTACGGTGCACCTGTTCCACGTCGACACCGGAGAGCGAGTGGGCGACTGACCCGGCGACGGAAGGATCCTCAGTGGGCGAGCAGAAGGAACGGATGCTGGCCGGCGAACTCTACATCGCCGACGACCCCGAACTCGCCGCCGACGCGCTGCGGGCAGCGCTGCTGACCGAGAAGTACAACGCGTCGAGTGCAGCGGATACGGATGCGCGTCGCGCACTCCTCGAGGAGTTGTTCGACTCGATCGGTGACGACGTGGAGATCCGGCCGCCACTGCAGGTGGACTACGGGTATCGGATCACCGTGGGGGACGGGACATTCGTCAACTTCGGCGCGATCATGCTCGACGTCGCGCCGATCACGATCGGCTCGGACGTGCAGATCGGCCCGAACGTGCAACTCCTCACCCCCACTCATCCCCTCGATCCCGATCTCCGCCGCGCGAAGTGGGAATCGGCGCAACCCATCACGATCGGCGACAACGTGTGGCTCGGCGGTGGCGCAATCGTCGGACCGGGCGTCACTATCGGCGAGAACACGGTCGTGGGAGCCGGCGCGGTGGTCACCCGCGACCTGCCGCCGAACGTCGTGGCGACGGGCGTACCTGCTCGGGTGACGCGCCGGCTCTGAGCCGATCGAAGCCACCGCCTCCGAGTCGATCGGAGCGGAACTTGCGTCGATCCCGACGCTCGCTATGCTGCCCCGCATGATCAGTCGCCGCGCACGCCTCGTCAGCTTCGTCGTCGTCGCGGGTGCGGCACTCGTCGCGGCAGGGTGTTCGCGCAGCGTGGAGGGTGAGGCCACCGCATCCGAAGCACCCCCCGAGCCGTCGAGCACCACGGCGACCTCGTCGGCGCCGACCACGACCGCGACCACCACGGCCGCACCGAAGCCGGTCGACCCCGACGACTACGCGGCGACCAGCGAGGGCGTGTACTACTTCGCCTCGCCGGGCGGGCAGTTCGGATGCGCCATCCTCGTCCACACCGCCCCCCTGACGGGCTGCCAGGGCACGATGCCGGCGAGTGCACCCCGGGTCCCCGGCAGCGGCGCGCCCGACGTGCTGGTGCCCGCGAACGCCCTGATGCTCGAAGGGGACGGCCCCGGAGAGTGGGTCAGCATCGGCGACATCGCGTTCACGGATCTCGGAGGTGCCCCGAATACGCTGCCCCACGGCAGCACTCTCACCGTTGATCCGTTCACGTGCACCGTCGACGAGAAGACCGCTGTCACGTGCGAGACGGACACCCATGGCTTCACCGTGTCGGAGACCGGTGGCGAGGTGTGGTGACCGCATCGGCGATCAAGGAGCGCGGTCAGGGCAGGTCGTCCCGCGCCATCGGCATCATGAAATCGCCGATCTCGTCCCGCATCCACCACTGGCGCGTCGCGCGTCGTTCGGCGCGCGTGGCGAAGCGGTAGCGGAACAGGCGGGCCCGCACCAGACGGGGCGGGTCGTCCGGGAACGGGTTGTGCCGGAGCAACTTCACGGTGGCCGGATCGTTCTCCAGCAGTTTTCCCGCGAACCGCGGGAACCACCCCGCGGCGTAGTCGCGCGAGATCCCCGCGAACCACATCAACCAGTCCAGACGCAGGTGGTACGGCGCGTACTGACGAGGCCTGCGATACACGTCGCCCGGTTTGCCCTTGAACTCGTACTCGCGCCACTCCGTCGCCGGTGTCACCACCGCATCGGTGGTGCCTTCGACGATCACTTCCCGCCGGGTGCGTGTGACGGTGCCGAACGCGCCGTAGGTGTTCACGAAGTGCCACTTGTTGAACGAGGCGTTCATCGCCTGCCGATGCGACATCAGATTCGACACCGGCCAGTAGCTGAGCACCGCGACCAGCACGGTCAGCGCCACCACGGCGACGGTGAACGCGATCGGTGTCGGACCGTAGGTCGTGGTGGAGTCGATCAGCAACCCGTAGAAGCTGTCGGGCACCACCGACAGCGCGATGACGATGGTGATCCAGTTGAGCCACGCGAAATTGCCGCTCGTCACCAGCCACAACTGCGTGACGATCATGATCAGTGCGGCGATCCCGGCGACCGGTTGCGGCAGGAACAATCCGAACGGCACGACGAGTTGGGTGAAGTGGTTACCCGCCACCTCCACCTTGTGCAGCGGCCGCGGGATCAGGTGGAAGTAGCGGCTGAGCGGGCCGGGCATCGGCTGGGTTTCGTGGTGGTAGTACAGGCACGTCAGATCGCGCCAGCACCGGTCGCCACGCATCTTGATCAGTCCGGCACCGAACTCCAGGCGAAACAGCAACCAGCGCAGCAGGATCAGCACGAGCAGCGGAGGCGCGGTATCGGCGTTGCCCAGGAAGATCGCGAGCACACCGCCCTCGAGCAGCAGCGACTCCCAGCCGAACGAGTACCAGACCTGGCCGACGTTGACGATCGACAGGTACAGCAGCCACATCACGAACCACACGAGCATGCAGACCACGAGCGGCAACTGCTCGGTGACACCGAGCACCGTCACCACCGACAACACGAGACCCACCGCGGCAACCGCGGTGAACAGAGCGTCGGAGTATCTCCAGTGGAACAGGCTCGGCGACTGCCGGAACGATGTGAGCGCCAGGAAGCGCGGGGCGGGAAGGATGCCGCGTTCGCCGATCAGCGCCCGGAACTGCAGCAGGGCCGCGAGGAAAGCCACGGCGTACAGCACCGCGAGTCCACGGGTGACCAGCAGCCGCCCGATCGTGTACCCGTCCGCGTCCAACCAGCCCATCGCTCGGCTCGTTCGTCGTCTGTCGTGCGCGCCATCTCGAGCATGCCACGTCCGGTTCGCCGACGGAGACAGTGTTGCGACGATGGGTCGACGGGATCGGGCCTCGTCCTCACTCGATACGGGTGCGGAGACGGACCGGCTACACGCGGATCTCCCGCCGCAGCCCACTCGCTCGGAGCACCTGCCGTGCCACGCCCGCGCGTACCGCATCCTCGGTCCCGATGATCCGCACGTGCGACCGCGCACGCGTGATCGCGGTGTACAGCAGTTCGCGGGTGAGCAGCGCCGATCCGGAATCGGGCAGCACCACCGAGACGGTGCCGTACTGACTGCCCTGGCTGCGGTGGATCGTCATCGCGTAGACGGTGCTCACCGCCGGGAGCTGACTCGGGCGCAGTTCGAACGGCGTCTCGCCGCGTGCGAACGCCGCGACGAGTTCGTCGCCGCGCCGCACGACCACGCCGGTGTCGCCGTTGTAGATCTGCATGTCGTGGTCGTTCGCGGTGACGAGCAACGGTCGGCCCGGATACCAGCTCTCGGGATCGAGTCGCTGCCCCGCGGCCTCCCCGATCCACTCGGCGGCCTGCCGCGCCCACCACTGCACGCCGGCCGGGCCGTCGCGGTGCGCGCACAGCAACCGATGTTCCTCGAACCGCTTCAGCGCCGTCTCGACGTCCCCCGTCTCGGCGGACTTGGTGACCTCAGCGGCGGAGCGGACGATGTCGTCGCGTAGGGCGTCGAGGTCGGAGGGGGCCACGAACGAGACCTCCGGGTCGCCCCTGCGCAGGATGTCGAGCACCTCGTCGCCGGCGCCCTTACGGACGGCCACCGCCAGCTCGGCGATCGCACCACCGAAGCGGCGGCCGCGACTCAGCCGCACGACACCGCCACCGAGCCGGGCGCGTTGGGCCGGAGTGAAGGCCGCCTCGGCGGGGTCGTCGGCGGCCGCCACATCGCGGGCGACGACCCGTTCGAAGACCGGATCGAGGGTGCCGCTGACCGGGCGCCCCACGAGGTCGGCAAGCACCGCACCGGCGTCGACCGAGGCGAGCTGGTCGGGGTCGCCCACGAGGACGAGCCGGGTGTCGGGCCGCACCGCCTCGAGCAGGCGGCACATCATCGTCAGCGACACCATCGACGTCTCGTCGACGACGATCACGTCGTACGGCAGGTGGTTGCCCGCGTGGTAGCGGAAGCGGGTGCGGCCGCGCTGCCAGCCGAGCATCCGGTGCACGGTCATGGCGGTGAGATTCGGCGGCAGACCCAGCTCGGTCTCCTGCTCGCGCACCGATTCCTGGAGGCGCGCAGCGGCCTTGCCGGTGGGAGCGGCCAGGCCGATGCGCAGTTCGTGTCCGTACAGGCGGGTGAGCAGCGCGAGGATCCGCGCCACGGTGTGGGTCTTGCCGGTGCCCGGCCCGCCCGCGATCACCGTGGTCGGTCGGGTGGCGGCGAGTGCCGCCGCGACGCGCTGACGATCGGGTGCCGGCGCGGGCCGGGAGGGATCCTCGGGATGGTGGAACAGCTCGTCGAGTGTCGCCGCGATGCGCTCCTCGTCGAGGTCGGGGAACGTCGCCGTGCGCTCGGCGAGCACCCGGCGGATCGTCTGCTCCTGCCGGAAGTACCGGTCGAGATACAGCAGCGGACCTTCGGCGGTATCGACGAGACGCAGCGGACGCAGAGGTCCGCGGTCGCCACCGACCACGAGGGGGCTGCGACGCAGCGCCGCGAGCACGTCCTCGTCGCGAGGCCACGGCAGGCTCGCGGGGTCGACGACGGGATGGCCGTCCGCGTCCTCGTCGACCGTGACCTCGCGGAAACGGGTGAGGTCGAGGCACACCGACCCGGATCGCACGGCACGCACTGCCAGCGCGGTGGCGAGATGCACGTGCGGGTCGTCCTCGCCGCCGAGCGCCGCGAGTCGCAGGGCGACGTGCACGTCGGCGGCGGAGAGTGCGCCCACCTCGTTGAACTGCCGCAGAGCGCCCTTGCCGCGCTGGGCGATCCGAACGTCGGTCATGGACTCGATCACGAAATCATGGCCTTTCCGGCGAGGAGGTCGGACAGGTCGGTGACGAGATCGGCCGGCGGATGCCAGTCGAACACGCCACTGCCGGGTGGACTGTCCGGTCCGGCCATGCCGCGGACGAACAGGTACTGCACACCACCGAGGTGGACGTGCGGGTCGTAGTCGCGCATCCGCCACCGCAGATAACGGTGCAGGGCAACGGAATAGAGCAGAGCCTGCATCGGATAGTGCGCGCGGAGCATCTCCGCCGCCATCGACTCGCGGGTGTAGTGGGCGGTGGTCAGTTCGTCGACGGGCGCGAGCCGGTTGGTCTTGTAGTCGACGACGACGAATCGCGGACCGTCGGTGCGCAGCACGGCGTCGATACTGCCGTTGAGGTAACCCCGCAGCGGCACGGACTCGAGGGTGCGCACCAGATCGGCGTAGGTCGCCATCGGATCGTCGGCGGGCAGGTGCCGGCGCAGCAACCCACCGACCGCGTCGAGGGTGACGGTGACGGGCACCGGGCTGTCGCCTCCGGTGAGCGGCAACTCGAAGTCGAGTTCGGAAAGCCGGTCGGACGGCGTGAAGTCGGCGAGGGTCCGGCCGAGTGGCCCGAGCGGGGTGCGCATCACCGGGAGCAACGCCGCCGCGAGCTGGACGGGGTCGATCGGCGACATCTGGCGTCGCACCGTCTCGTGGCAGCAGTCGAGCAGTTCGGCCTCGAGGTCGGCGGCGGAGGTGTCGACGACCTCGAGGACGGCGTGCACCAGCGTGCCGAAGATCGTGCCGCCGGGCAGTCCGTTCATCGGTGACGGAATGCCTTCGCGCGCCGCTTCCGGTGCGCTCAGCGGAGGCTCGGCAGGCTCGTCGGTCGTCACCGGTTCCTCCACCTCACCGCTCACCACGGGCGCATCGTGCACCGAGGCGGTGAGCGCCGAATAGGAGGTCCTGCGCCAGTTCTCGTCGACGACCCGATCGAAGCGCGCGGCGGCGAGTGGGCCGGTCTCCACGCGGGGGCGGGTCCAGCGCAACACCGGAATCGGGTGCGGCCCGACCGCTTCGGCGGCGATGACCCCGTCGGCGCGCGCGGCCCACCGGTCGAATTCCTCGGCCATGGCCTCGTCGTGGCCGATCCGGCCTTCCGCGGAGACCTCTGCCGAACCGGGATCGCGGGCGAACAGCAACCGGTGCAGCGGAGACCGCGAGGTGGGGGTGGACGGCGCCCACCAGAGGGTGAGCGCACACTGCGCGCGCGTCACCGCCACGTACAGCAGGCGCAGTTCCTCTCCCGCCTCCTCGAGTTCGTGCTGACGCCGCCGCGCGACATAACCGGGACCGCTCTTGCCGCCCACATCGAGGATGCGTCGGCCGTTCTCGTGCAGCAGCAGCTTGTCGGGCTCGGGGTTCTTCGCGGCATCCCACCCGTACGGGACGTGGACGACGGGGAATTCGAGTCCCTTGCTGCCGTGCACGGTGAGGATCTGGACCGCCGCGGCGTCGCTGTCGAGGCGCCGGATCCGGTCGGCTCCGCCTCGGTCGGGGTCGTTGATGCGATCCTCGAGCCAGCGGGTGAGTGCGGCCAGCCCCAGCGACTGTGCCGAGGCGACGTCCTCGAGCAGCTGTGCGACGTGCCGGATGTCTGTGAGGGTGCGTTCCCCGGACGGCTGATCGAGGAGGCGGGCCTCGACCGAACCGAAGGACGCGAGGCGTTCGAAGACGGCGGCGAAGCCGGTGCGGGCGTAGACGTCGTTCAGTTCGCGGAGCAGTCCGCCGACCTCCACGACCAGCGCTTCGCCCTCCGAATCGATGTCGGTCATCGTGCGGCCGAGCAGCGGGGTGAGCGCGGCGAGCCGGACGCGATCGGCGCGATGGGGCTGCTCGAGCGCATAGAGAACCCACAGCCAGTGCTGTGCGGACGGTGTGGCGAACACACTCGTGCCCCCGGCGACCACGCACGGCACGTTCGCCTTCGTCAGCGCGTCGTGGACGAGCGTCACCTGTTTGTGTTTGCGCACGAGGACCGCGATGTGCCCGGGTTGCACACGCTCGGGCCCGGAACCGAGGTCGACGGTGACGTTCTCGTCGTCGAGCAGGCGCACGATGTCGGCCGCCACGTCGCGAGCGACCCGCCCACGTAAGCCGTCGAGGTTCTGCGGGAAACCCCAGTCGTTGAGCGGACCGGCACCGGCGCGGGGCAGGTGACGCACCCGCAGGGGCGCGATACCCGAGAGCCGGGAATCGGCGGCTGCCGCCTTCACCGGGTTCACCACGATGCGGGGATCACCGAGAGCCGCACCGAGATGGACGTGTTCGAGCGCCCGGACGAGATCGCCGTCGCTGCGCCAATTGGTGGTCAGCTCGCAGTAGGTGTCGGATTCGGAGACGGCGTCGAGATAGCTGAGCACCTCCGCGCCGCGGAAGGCGTAGATCGCCTGTTTCGGGTCGCCGACGAGCACGAGCGTGCTGTGCCCGTGGAACGCCCGGCGCAGGATCTCCCACTGCTTGGGGTCGGTGTCCTGGAACTCGTCGACGAGGACGACGGAGAAGCGCGCACGCATCCGCCGGCAGGCGGCGTCGCCGTGCTCCGGATCGCCGAGCACCGCGTGCAGTAGGGACAACTGGTCGTCGAAGTCGCGCAGTCCGAGCCGGCGCTTGCGCCGTTCGACCTCCTCGCGGACCGCACGCGCGAATTCCACACGCTCGCCTGCCGCGGTGCCGTCGGCGTCGTTCGGTGCGAGTTCGGCCTGCGGGTCGAAGATTGCCTCCTTCGCGGCGACGGCCGCCTCGGCGTAGGTGATGGGGGCCTGTCCCCTGCCGTAGCGCCGCAGGTAGAGATCGTCGACGACCTCCACCCGCAGGTCGTCGACGTCCTCGACGACCGTGACGTCGGGTTCGCGTTCACCGGCGATCCCGAGTTCGTCGAGCATGCGGCGGCAGAAGCCGTGCGTGGTGGAAATGGTGCCGGAGTCGAAGTCGGACAACGCCTGTCGTAGGCGGGCCCGCCGCGCGTCGACGTCCTCGCTCGCGAGATGACGGACGAGCATGTCGGTGCTCGCCCGCGCACTCTCGGGATCGGCGAGGGCGGTGGCGACCTGCGCGAACCGGTTCCGGGTACGTTCGCGCAGTTCCTGCGTCGCAGCCCGGCTGAAGGTGACGAGCAGCAGATCCGACAGGTGGGCGCGCCCTTCGGCGACGAACCGGGTGGCGAGCCCGACGATCGCGTACGTCTTCCCCGTTCCCGCGCTGGCCTCGAGAACGGTGGTGCCGCTCGGGAGCCGGCCGAGCAGATCGAAGCCTGCCGGCGGCGGACCGCCCGCGGCGCGCAAATCGGTGATGGCGGTATCGGGCACGCTGCGTCCTTCTCTCACGGGCGTCCCTGGTTCTCGGAGGCGAGCAGGGGTTCCCACAACCGTCGGGCGAGCACACCGAAACGGGTGGGCTCGTCGAACCAGCCGGCCTCGACACCCTCCGGTGCGTCGGCGGTGAGCTGCCCGAACGTGACGTCGGGCCCGTACAGATACTGCACGTGACGGTCCTTGCCGTCGCCGAACGCGCCACCGAACGCCTTCCCGGCGGCCGACAGTGCCATCTCCACGGAATCACCGCGGTGGCGGCGATCGGCGTACTCGGCCGACGCGCCCGTCACGAGCGGCAGCGGCCGGCACAGTCCACGATCGCGCAGATCGACGAGTGCGGCGAGCAGCGCGACGGGATCGGCGGGAGCCAGAAGGGTCGAGCGCCAGGCCGGATACGAGCGCGAACGGCTGCGCCCGGTGGTCACCGCACGCCACTGTCCGGGATGACCCGAGGCGACGACGGCGAGCAACCGGATCCATGCTTCCAGCCGGTGTTTCGGGGACAGCTTGGAATAGGTGCTGCGGGCCAGTACCTCGCCGTGTACACCTCCGACGGTGCCGGTGAGCCGACGACCGTCGCCGAGATCGACGCGGATGTCGACGGTGCGGGCCTGCCCGGTGTGCACACCGGCGCAGGCGTGCACGAGGCGGTCGACGTTGTCGCTCACCTCGTCGAGGGTCCTGCGGCCGAGCGCGAACGGCGGGAGCGTGCCGCGACGCCATTCCGCGTCCTGGAAGGCACCCGCGGACATGCCCGCCAATCGCGCTTCGAGCATGCGGTCGCCCAGTTGCCACTGGGCGAGACCGTCGAGTTCGACGTCGAGTGCGTCGGCGATGCCCTCGTCGGTGTCGGGGATCCGCAGACCGAGTCGCTGCCGGAGGAATCCCTGCGTCGGATGTGTCAGGAAGGAAACGAGTTCGTCGAGATCGACATCGGTGCGTGCCGGGGCCGGAAGGTCGTCGACGAGGAGCGCACCCGACCGGTCGCGCTCCACCGAACCTCCTTGTCCGGCACGGGCTCCCGCGAGTGCGGTGACACCGAACCCGAACGGGTCGTCGGCCCGGAAATTGCGCGGATCGAAGGGCTGCAGGGGATGTCGCCGCACGATGCGCTCGTCGTCGACGTCGACTCCCGTCATCGTCGACACCACGTCGCGCACCTCGGTGAGCGGAATCGCCGGTGGGCGCAGTGCTCCGGTGACGGCGTCGGCGCCGGTGTGGAACAACAGCACACGCTCCTCCGCGGCCATCAGCGCGTCGAGCAGCAGCTGCCGGTCCTCGCTGCGCGGATCACGCTCTCCCACACAGGGATTCTGGGTCAGGACATCGTCGCCGTCGATGTGGGCCGTGCGAGGGAAGACGTCGTCGTCGAGACCGAGGAGAACCACCACGCGATGGGGCACCGAGCGCATCGGCACCATCGTGCACACGGTCAGTTCGCCGGTACGGAAGTTCGAGCGCGACGGACGCCCGGCGAGCCGGGAGGAGAGCATGGACCGGACGTCGCTCAGGGACAACTGCGTGTCGCCGGCGTGCGCGACGGCGTCGCCGATCTCGCGCCGCGCGCGGGTGAGCTGCCATGCGTCGGCGGCGGGAACGTCGGCGAGCAGATCGATGCCGTAACCGAGTTCGTCCGACCACCGCCCCGCCGGGTGCGGGCCGCGCAGCCGGAGCAGCACCACCGTCAGCCGGTCGATGAACTCGGCGAACCGCCCGGCGAGGTCGATGTCGTTGCTGTCGACGTCGTCGAGGGGCAGCGACAGGGACAGCCACTCCCCGTCCGCGCCGTCTGCGGCGACACCGAGCAGGATACGGTCGAGTGCCGCACCGAAAGTGTTCTGCATGAAGTCGCCGAGACCGAAACTCTTGCGCTGCCACGGGCCGAGACCCCAACGGGCACCGGTCTCGGTGGTCCACTCCTGCAGGCGTTCGAGTTCGTCGTCGTCGAATCCGAACTTGCGGCGCACCGGAGCCGACGCGGCGAGGTCGAGGACTTCGCTGGCGGTGACCCGGCCGTCGGCGAGCGCGAGCAGTTCGGACACCACCGCAAGGATCGGATCGGTGCGGCGCAGGCCGCGATCGGCGAGACGGACCCGCAGCGTGTGGCCGGGATGCTCGCCGACCCCGGCACCGAAGGCGGCATGGACGAGCGGCGCGTACGTCTCGACGTCGGGGCACATGACGACGACGTCGCGCGGTTCGAGCGTGGGGTCATCGCGGAACAGGTGCAGCAGGCACTCTCGGAGCACCTCGACCTGCCGGGTGGGGCCGTGGCAGGCATGGATCATCACGGTCCCGTCGGGCGCGGCCGATCCGTGTGCGGGGGCGCGGTCGTCGCGGAGATCGGCCTGCAACCGGCCGAGGAGCGTCGCCGGCGGCCGGGGTGAGGGATGCGGAAGGTCGGTGCACTCGAGGCCGGAGAGCCGGCTCTGAAGTTCGCGCACGTCGCGGCCGAGCGCGGCCAGCAGCGGGTGCTGCACCCCGAGAGCGCTGTGGTCGTCGGCGCGACGCATCGACTCCGGACGCCGGGTCAGTCCGTCCCACATCACCGGGCTCGGATGCGGAAGCCAGATGTGCACGTCGCGGTGGTGCCCGAGCGCGGTCAGCACCTCGACGAGGACGGTGTCGAGGCGGGTGGGACCGAAGATCGAGAGTCGTTCGGGCAGGTCGACGACGTCGGGGTCGTCTCGCAGCCGGCCGCACAGTTCGTCGAGTCGCTGCGACGGGCTGTCGACGCCGATGCGGGCGCGCAGCCGTCGCCACAGCTCGGCTTGCCAACGCAGATGGTCGTCGAGAGGCGCACCCGTGCCGTCGGTGTCGTTCCCCGCCGCCCACTGGGAGATCATCCCGGGGCGCTGGAGTCCGTAACTGCGGAGAAGGCCGGTGAGATGCGCTGCGGTGGCGTACCGGCGTCCGGCCCGGTGGTCGTCGGCGCCGTGACCGAGATGCCGCGCGAGGGTGGCGCACCACGGTTCGCCGACGCACTCGTCGATCACCCCGAGCAGCGACCACAACATGCGGGAGGGATGCCACGGATCGTCGTCGGCGGTGATGCCGGAGGCCTCGGCGAGCGCTTCGTCGACGAGGCGGGACGGGGACGGGAAGTCGATGTTGGCGGCCACCCCGTCGCCGGCGGAGGAACCGAGCATTCCCGACAACCGCTGGGTGAGCCATCTTTCGACACCGCGCGCGGGCACCGCGACGACCTCCCGCGCGAACGGATCGTCGAGGGGCTCGGCGAGCACCTCGGCCAGCGCATCCGCCAGGATGCCGGTGCGCTCGGCACGGTGCAGTATCAGCACGCGTCGCTCCCCCTCGTCGTCGCTCGTTCCCGTCCGGTACGGCTTATCACACCGCCCGGACAGGCGACTGCGTCGCAGGTCGCGAGTGCTCCGTGCCGGAGGTTGCGGGCGCTGCGTGCGACGGACGAGCTACAGGACGGGACGAACCCCGCCGGGAGAGACGCCGAAGACCGCCATCGATCGCGTACCCGCGATCGAGACGACGTCCCCGGCACGAAGTGGAGTACGGGGACTGCGGACCTGGCGATGATTGACGCGGACGAGACCTTCCATGAGCAGCGCCGCCGCTTCACCGCCCGAGCCGGCCAGTCCGCTCTCCTGGAGGAAACCGAACAGGGAGTCGCGCACGAGTGCCTCCATGACACCTACGGTCCCCTCCGGAGGCGACGATTCCTCCTCACACGGGGTCCGTGCGGGTGCACATCCGATGAACACACGGCGAACACCGGCGGCCGGGATTCAGGTCTCGGTCGAGATGTCGAACAACGACAACTGGTTCCTCGTCATCTCGGCAGTGATATCCGCGCGGTAGCGCTCCCCCAGATTCTGTGCGACATGGGCAGGGCAACCGAGTTCGCTGCCGATCTGCTCCCAGGTGTATCCGGCCTCGCGGCGTTCCCACGCGTAGCCGCCGTCCTCGTCCCACGGCATCGACATGATTCGATGGTGGCCTGGGTCACACCCCTGTTCAACGACCTGACCCGGTGTGTCGCCGACGAATCCGGCGGGAACGACGATGCCGCCGTACCTCGGAAGAGGAACGACGGCATCGGACCAGATGATCCGTCGATCGGAAGCCGATCGATCGGGCGCCCCTGCGAATCAGTTCTCCGTGAGCCACTTGTCGAGGTCGGTCCGATCGTTCTGGACGATGTTCTCGACGAGCTGGACGATCAGGCCCTCGATCTGCCCGCCGACGACGGGGACCTTGACGGTGGCCTCGCCACGCACCTCGATCTCGGTCCCGCCGGCCGCGTTGCCCCGCAGTTCCGAACGGGCCGCGATCGTGATCGGCAGTCCCGACGTGCTGCCGGCGAGCGTTCCCTGCGCCGTACCGCCCTCGAGTCCGCCCCACTCGTCGGTGCGCTCGATGATCAGAGGTCCTCGCACCACGCCCCGGACGACCGCGGGCAGAGCAGAGGTGTCGATCTGGTCGGAGACCTTCGCGCGGAAGGTTCCGGGGCCGGAGCCGACCTCGAGCTGCGCCACGCCGGTCTGGCTCGCAGCCAGTCGGCTGTTCCAGAAGTCCTCGCTGGTCAAAGCGCCGTGGACGCGTTCGACGCTGTGGTCGAGCGTGGACGTGAAAACGAATTCCTTGGACATGACCGGAGACGATATCCTCCCGCTCGGATCTGGACGAAACGGGCCTACCGGTGTCGTTCTGCCACGTCAGAGAACAGCGACGAGGGTCGCCGCCGCTCCTCCGACGACACCCACCAGAGCGAGCCCGGCCGCCAGGGATCCTGCGACCACCGCGGCGGCTGCGAATCCGCAGACGGCGAGGACGACGAACATCAGCATGCCCGCGATCGGGTGCTCGAGCAGGGCCGGCATCTCCTCTGTCGCCGGAGGTTCCACCTCCCTCGACGCCACGGCGGCCGACGGCGGGGCCTCGACGGACCGCGCGTCGATCGTCTGCGCCGGAATGTCGGCCGACTGCGACGGAGCAACCGTCGCCGGAGCGGTGATCACGTCCGTGGGCATGACGGGTGCTGCCGTGGTCATCGTGTCGTCCCCGCTTTCCTTTGTGCTGCTTGCGGCCGTCTCACGGTCGCCGATCACCTGAGGAGTCAGGCGGACCGCGTCTCGTCCCGGCCTCGATCTCTCACGTCAAGGTGTGCTCCGAAGTTTCCCCGCGAGCAACCGGCTCAAACCGAGACCCGTGCGACTCGCGTGCGCCGAGTGGTCACTGCAGCAACGAACCCGACCAGAGGGTGTGTTATGGATCACATAGACGTTAGCAGTTCCGGGGGTCGGGTAGCCGACAGTTGTCACGTCATTTTCTCGATGGATGTGAATTCGTCGGTAGATCACCGACTCTTCCAGTGCGAAGGAGGCGAACGCACGATGACCGAGAACCGAACTCCCGCGTTGCTCACCCAGTTGCGCACTCTCCACGAACTGACCCATGCAGAGACCCAGGTCGCCGAAACGCGTGTCGCGCAGGCCCGCACCGAAGCGGTACGCAGGGAGCTGACCGAGAACGCCGAGAACTGTCGCATCCGTGCGGTGGCGATCGAAGAGGCGATCCGCGATCTGGGCGGACTTCCCGATGTGGTCGGGCCGTTCATCGGCCGCGCCGCCATCATGGTGAAGACCCTCACCGAACAGGCGCAGCCGTTCGACGAAGCACTGCTGTCCGACCTCGCCCTCGAACATCAGCTCCTCGACCGTGCCCGTTACGTGAAGGCGCTGGCCACCGCGGGCGGACACAAGTCGATCGTGTCGCTGGCGGACCGTCTGATCACGGCTCACACGGCGACGGTCGAGTGGCTCACCACCGTCATCGCGGAGGAGGCGCTCGGCGGTCCTGCCGCTCTGCGTCGTACTCCCCTGCAGGCCGCGGCCGGCGCAGCGGTGCGCCTGGTCAACACGCCGGTCACCTGGTCGGCGCGCAGCATCGATCGAGCGATCGACGTCGCCCGCTCGACGCGTCCCCGCATCGAGTCGCTGCTCTCGCGCGGCGCACACGCCGGTGACGTCGCAGCCAAGACCATCGGTGCGTCGCGCGATGCGGCTCTCGAGACGGCCGAGCGCGTGAGCCGTCGTGAAGGTGCCGACGGCACCGCCGACGCTCTGCACAAGGCACGCAGCGCCTCGGGTGTCCTCACCGAGGAGGAGCTGCCGATCCGGAACTACGACGATCTCACCGTCCCGAAGGCCGTGGCGGCGGTCAAGGAACTGACCGAGCCGGCGGACATCCGGGCGATCGTCGCCTACGAGGAAGCGCACAAGGCACGACACGGCGTGATCTCCGCGGCCCAGACCCGTCTGGCCGCCATCGCGCAGGAGGTGGTCGGCGTCTGATCCGCCGCACCCCCAGTCACGTCACACGATCGCCGGGTTCCTCGTGGGCCCGGCGATCGTCGTCACCCCCTGTGTCGGTCCCGTTCACAGCGGGTACGCGACCTCTACGTTCATTCGAAAGGACACGCCATGACCCGCATCCTGTTCGTCGTCAGCTCCGCCGATCATTGGACGTTGCAGGACGGCACCCGCCATCCCACGGGCTTCTGGGCGGAGGAACTCGTCGAGCCGTACACCGTCTTCGACGAGGCCGGCTACGACATCACCGTTGCCACTCCGGGCGGCCGCACGCCCGTCGTCGACCAGGCCAGCCTCGAACCCGACGCTGCGGGCGGCGAGGACCGCGTGGCCGAGTTGAAGTCGTCGCTCGAGAAGCTGCAGCCGGTGCTCGCCGGTGCGGCGGTGCTCGAGGACCAGCGAGCAGAGGACTTCGACCTGCTGTTCGTGCCCGGTGGCCACGGCCCGATGGAGGATCTGGCCGTCGACGAGCGGTTCGGTGAACTCGTGCGGCACTTCGTCGAGGCCGACAAGGTCGTCGCGATGGTGTGCCACGCCCCGGCGGCCCTGCTCACCGCCCACGAGTCCGGCGGCCGTTGGCTGTTCGAGGGTTACAGCCTGACGGCGTTCACGAACATCGAGGAGGTCCAGGCAGGACTGGCCGACAAGGCACCCTGGCTGCTGCAGGACCGACTCCAGGAGGCGGGCGCGGTCTTCTCGTCCACGGACGCCTGGCAGCCGCACGTGGTGGTCGACCGCGTCCTGTACACGGGCCAGAACCCGGCCTCCTCGCGGCCGCTCGCCGAACGCGTCGTCGCCGAGATCCCCGCGCGCGCTACGTCGTGACCTTGCGGACGAAATCGATCGTCCGCTCGAGCGCGGCACGCGCATCCGGTGTCGACAGATCGAACTGGTACTCGTGTGCCAGTTCCGGTGTGTGATCGTCCGGATAGAACAACGCATCCACCTGCACACCCAGTCCGGTGAGCCGCTGCGCGAGCCTCTCGGACTGGGTGGCGGTGAGCGGATCGGCGTTGCCACCGGAGATGTAGGTGGCCGGGAAGTTCTCGGTGACCGAGTTCAACACCGACATCTGGCCCGCCGCATCCGAAGTGGCGAACTCCCGGGCGCCGGTGTAGGCCCACATCGCCTGCTCCACGCCCCATCCGATCAGCCCGCCGCTCCCACCGATCGCGGACACGTCGTAGATGCCGCAGTTGAGCACGACACCGCGAACGTTCTCCGGAGTGAAGGCCGGGTCGACACCGAGGGTCGCGGCGTAGTCGGGATCTGTGATCGCGGCGGCGATCTGCGCGGACAGTTGCGCCCCGGCCGAATCACCGGCGAGCACGATCCGGTCGGTGTCGATGTGCAGTTCGTCGGCGTGCTCGAGCAGGTAGCGCTGCGCATCGACGAGTTGCCGCACCGGGGTCGGATAGCGGTGGCCCGGTGCGAGCGAGTAGCCGACCGACACCACGGTGAATCCGGCGGCCGCGAGACGCCTGTAGTAGCCCGCGTAGTTGGTGCGGTTGCCCGACAACCACGCGCCGCCGTGCGTCCACACGATCGTCGGCAGCGCCTCGGTGGTCCCCGGCGGTGTGTACACGTCGAGATAGGCGTCCGGGTCGTCCTCCCCGTAGTGGAGGTCGGCGACGAAGTCCGTCTCCGGAGCGTCCACCGCGAGCTTCGCGGTCTGCTCCCGCGCGTCGCGTTCGAAGACCTTCCGCACCACCAGTGATCCCGGCACAGGGGTGAGGACGAACGCCGCCGCCACGCCGACGAGCACCACGACGAAGACGATCAGGATCCATCGACCGACGCGCCGACGCGGCGCTCTGTCCGTACTGCCCTCCGACACCTGTCACTCCTACCCGGGTCACGACGCGCCCGGGCGGATCCGGACCGAACGATCATGTCAAACAGTGCGGCGGGATGCGGGTTCTCGGGCGGGGCGTCCGCGCCGCGAGACGACCGTCAGGGTTGTTCGCTCAGCGCCTGCAATCGGGTCTCCTCGAGGTCGAGGCGGCGCTGGGCCGCACCGAGCGTCTGCGAACTGTAGGTACCGCGCGCCCGGCCCTCGAGCAGGGCCCCGCGTTCGGCCGCGATGGTGAGCAGCCGCAGTGGTCACGACGACGAGAAGGACCCCGAGTCCGCTGATGGCCTTGAAGTTCCGGCGGAAGTCCTGGGCCGGCATGCTCAGCGCGGCCGAGTACAGCCGCGATGCTCACGGTGCCGGCGATGCCGACCACTGCCATGAGAGCCAGATCCATTCGGATCATCGTGCTCGCTCATGACCCTTCGGCCGCGGAGCGGTGCACGTGGTGTTCGTCGTGCGTAGACGGATATCGCGGGCTTTCTCGTTGAATGAGAAGAATCGATCCTACGAGCCGTCATCGCTCCCACACTCGTGGAACACATCGGTGTCCCACGCGCGCGGGACGGCGACGACCACGCTGAGGAGAACTCTATGGCCTTGCTCGACGAAGCCCTGTGGACGGGAAAGATCCATCTCGACGGCTGGCGCCCCGGCAACGGCGGCACCACGAAGGTCACCAACCCCGCGACCGGGGAACAAATCGCCGAGATCGGCCTGGCCGACCCCGATGACGTCTACGCCGCCGCCCGCGCTGCCGCCGCCGCACAGAAGTCCTGGGCCGCCACGGCGCCGTCCGAGCGTGCGGAGATCCTCCGTCGCGCCGGCGAGAAGTTCCGTGAGCACGCCGACGAACTCATCGGCTGGGGACTCCGCGAGGCCGGGTCCATTCCGGACAAGGCCGCCATGGAGGTGTTCGGTTCCGCCACCGAGTGCTTCGAGGCGTCGGCGCTGCCCACCCATCCGCACGGTGAGTACCTGCCGTCGGACAACGGTCACTGGTCCATCGCGCGCCGCCTGCCCGCCGGCGTCGTCTCGGTGATCGCACCGTTCAACTTCCCGTTGCTGCTCGCGATGCGCTCGGTTGCCCCGGCTCTCGCCCTCGGCAATGCGGTGCTGCTCAAGCCGGATCCGCGGACCACCGTCATCGGTGGTGTCGCCGTGGCCCGGATCTTCGAGGAGGCCGGACTACCCGCCGGTGTGCTGCAGGTGCTGCCCGGTGGTGGTGACGTCGGCGCCGCAACCGTCGATGCTCCCGAGGTGCGGGTGGTCTCGTTCACCGGATCCACCGCCGCCGGACGCCACGTCGGCAAGGCCGGCGCGGAACATCTCAAGCGCACCCACCTCGAACTCGGCGGCAACAACGCGATGATCGTGCTCCCCGGCGCCGACGTCGATCTCGCTGCCGGTGTCGGAGCGATGGGATCGTTCTTCCACCAGGGCCAGATCTGCATGACCACCGGCCGGCACCTGGTGCACGAGTCCGTCTACGACGACTACGTGCGCGCCCTCGCCGCGAAGGCGGATGCGCTCGTCGTCGGCGATCCCGCAGGCGGCCCGGTTCACCTGGGCCCGATCATCGACGAGCGTCAGCTGGCGAACATCGACACGATCGTGCAGGACACCGTCGCCGCGGGCGGCACTCTCGCTGCCGGAGGCACGCACGAGGGGTTGTTCTACCGGCCCACCGTCCTGACCGATCTGACCACCGAGATGCCCGCCTGGGGCCAGGAGATCTTCGGTCCCGTCGCGCCGGTGCTGAAGTTCTCCGACCCGGACGAGGCCGTCGAACTGGCCAATGCGTCCGAGTACGGCCTGTCGGTGAGCATCGTCGGCGACGTGGGACAAGCGATGAAGATCGCCGACCGGATCCACTCGGGCAAGATCCACATCAACGAGATGACCGTCGCCGACGAGGCCAACGCTCCCTTCGGCGGGGTCGGGGCATCCGGTACCGGTTCCCGTTTCGGCGGTCCAGCCGCGAACATCGAGGCGTTCACCGAGACCCAGTGGGTCACGGTGCGTCCCGACATCGCGCCCTACCCGTTCTGACGCAGATCGCGAATCGGCCGGGCGAGCGTGTGCTCACCCGGCCGTTCTCGTATGCCCGACAGGACTATTCGGCGAAGGTGAGTCCGCGGGCGGCTCGTTCCTCCACCGCCGCGGCCGTCTCCTCCGCGATCAGGTCGGCGTTCACGGCCGCCCCTGTCATCACGCCGGCGCCTGCAGCGACCACGACCACCGCGGAGAGGTCGGCGGAGTTGCCCGCCGCCCATACGCCGGGCAGAGCGGTCTTCCCCGTCGGATCGGTCTCGATGAGGGTCCCCACGGGATGGTCGGTGACCGTTCCGCCGAGCTGCTCGTACAGGTCGGCGCGGGCGACGAAACGCGGTGCGACCACCACGGCGTCGACCTCGACCTCGGTGCCGTCCTCGAGCACCACGGCACGGACCTCCTCGCCGTCCGCTCGCAGTTCCGCGACGGTGCCGTCGACGATCCGCACGTCGCGCGCCTCGAGCTGGTCGCGGGCCTCGCTCTCCAGGGCGGGCGCCGAGTGGGTGAAGAAGGCGACGTCGTCGCTGAGCTGACGGAACAACAGGGTCTGGTGCACGCTCATCGGCCCCGACGAGATCACGCCGACGCGCCGGTCCCGAACCTCCCAGCCGTGGCAGTACGGGCAGTGCAGGACACTCTTCCCCCACAGTTCGCGGACTCCGGGCAGGTCGGGCAGCTCGTCGACCAGTCCCGTCGCGAGGATCAGTCGACGTGCCTGCACGGTGGTGCCGCCGGAGAGACCGATCTCGAATCCCGTGTCGCTGCGACGAGCGGATTCTGCTCGTGCGGACAGGATTTCGGCGCCGTATCCGGCGGCCTCCTTCCGTCCGAGAGCCAGCAGTTCGGTCGGCGCGATGCCTTCGTGTCCGATCACGTTGTGCGCGGCCGCGGCAGGGGCGTTGCGCGGTTCTCCGGCATCGACGACAAGCACCGAGCGGCGTGAGCGTGCCAGCGCTGTGGCGGCACTCAGTCCGGCGGAGCCGCCGCCGATCACGACGACGTCGTAACCGTCCTGTGTGGGGTTCTCCTGGGTGTTCATCGGTTCTCCTCCTTGATTGCCTGTGCGATCCACACGGTTCGGGATCCACGCACCACCAGATCTGCCCGGTGCAGCACCGAGTCGGGACCGTCGCCGACGAGCCGATCGAGCGTGTCGAAATCCTCGTCGGACACGGCGTTGTCGAGGCCGGTCCGCATCCGGCTCAGCACCGCGTGGGCGTATCGGCGTGCGGTGTCGTCGACGTCGGCACCGAGTTCGTCGCGGCGCATCTCGACCATCCCGAACCCGGCGCGACGCAGGTTGTCGCTCCAGTCGGGCCACCTGTTCCACCCTCGGGACGCCGCGGCCTCGTGACATCTCGCTTCGAGTCCCGGTGTACCGATACCGATGTCGTCGGGCAGGAATCGTGGTTGCGACTCCATCTCGGTGACGACCACCGTCCCCCCGGGTGCCATCGCCTCGGCGAGTTGCCGGAGCGTTGCATCCGGATCCTCGACGTGGTGCAGGGACAGCGCCGCCCAGGCGAGGTCGATCGCACCGACGGCCGGAAGTCCTGCATCGAGGTCGGCCTCGACGGTCCGGATCCGATCACCGAACCCGTTGTACGCGGCGGTCTTGCGGAGTCGTTCGAGCATCCCGGCGGACCGGTCGAGAGCGACGAGCTGCGCGTGAGGGAACCGGCGCGCCAGGGCGAGTGTGCCTGTTCCTGTGCCGGCGCCGATGTCGACGACGGTGCGCGGTTCGCGCTCGAGCTGTCCGGCGACCCGGTCGAGCAACGACTCGAAGTAGGGCCGGTTCATCGCGGCGTCGAGGTCGAGCACCTCGGCCATCGACTCGTCGTGCGCGTGGTCGTGCGGTGCGTGGTGGGCGTGGTGGTGCATGACTCCACGTTAGGACGCGTCATCCAGTTTCGGCATATACTCTTGCCTATGGAGCAAGAATCGTCCGATCTGGACCAACTCATCCGTCAGCGCATCCGCAGCCTGCGGCTCGCGCGGGGGTGGACCCTCGACACTCTCGCAGGCCGGTGCCACATCAGCCCGTCCAACCTGAGCCGCATCGAGACGGGCCGTCGCAGGATCGCACTCGACCAGCTCGTTCCCATCGCGCGGGCACTCGACACCACGATCGACCAGCTCGTCGAATCCGGCGAGGACCAGGACGTGGTGATCAGGCCCCAGGCGTGCGACACCCCGGGGTACACGACCTGGCTATTGTCGCGGGAACGATCACTGGGCGGCGTCACCATCGCCAAGATGCGGATCACGAAGCAGGAGCCGGTGCCGGCCGACACGCTCCCCGTGCACCCGGGGCACGAATGGTTCACCGTCCTGACCGGCACCGCCCGGCTCCAACTCGGCGAACGGACGATCCTCATCCAGGAGGGCAACGCAGCCGAGTTCTCGACGATGACACCGCACGCCATCAGCGCGCACGACGGACCGGTGGAGATCCTCACGATCCTCGATCAGAACGGGGAGCGTGCGCACCTGCGCAACCCCGCATCGCACTGAAAGGGCCGGGTTCGCCCGTCAGGCATACAGGCGATCGACGAACGCGCCGAGATTCTCGCGGACGCGCTCGGCCTTCTCCTCCGGCTCGAGATCCTCGCGGTACCGGCTGCCCAGTGCGGGCTTCTTCTTGCCGCGCGCGTACAGCGAGCACTGCAGGTCGATGCACATGTAGGTTCCGACCGCGTTGCCCGCTCGACCCGCATCGCCGACCTTGTTCGCCGTCATCAAAGCGATGCCACCCCGGGTGTGGGTGGTGAGGCAGATCGTGCACATCTGCGTCTTGCCCGAGCCCTGCTGTTCGAACCGCATGGCGACACCCACGAGTTCGCCGTCGCGGGGGACCACGATGTAGCCGCGACCGGGGAACGACGGGTCGGTCCAGCCGAGGAAGTCGAGTTCGTCCCACGGCCGGTCGTCGAGATCGCGCGGCACCGGAAGCCGCTTCGCATCACCCTTGGAGCAGTTGACGAAGGATGTTCGAATGTCCCGTTCGGTAAGCGGGTCCATGGCCGGGACCACCTTTCGTTCGCGTATGTACCGACCCGAGGACGGTACGCGCACCGCTCACTCCGGACAAACGATTTTCGCGGCCCTCACGCCGACGAACGCGGCGCTCCGATACCCGGATCGATCGTCACCGGACCGGACGCGGTGGGCGCGACCGGGAAGTCGAAGATCGCCGTCGGAAGATATACCGTGGCACACGAATTCGGGATGTCCACGACACCCGACAAGCGTCCCTCGATGGGTGCAGCCCCGAGCAGGAGATACGCCTGCTCGGGGCTGTAGCCGAATTTCGTCAGATAGTCGATGGCGTGCAGACACGCCCGCTGGTACGCCAATTGCGAATCCAGATACCGCTGTTCGCCGTCGAGCGTCACGGACGTGCCGGAGAACGCGAGCCACTCGGAGTACTGCGGGTCGGTGTTGCCCGGCATGAAGATGGCGTTCTCGCTCACCCCGTAGGTCTCCATGCCACCGGGGATCAGGTCGACGCGCAGGTCGATGAACCCGCCCATCTCGATGGCACCGCAGAAGGTGATCTCGCCGTCACCCTGCGAGAAGTGCAGGTCGCCGACCGACAGATTCGCCCCGTCGACGAACACCGGATAGAAGATCCGGCTTCCCTTCGTGAGGTTCTTGATGTCCTGGTTGCCGCCGTTCTCCCGCGGCGGAGCGGTGCGCGCCGCCTCCGCCGCGACCCGGTCGAAATCGGCGCCCGACAGGCTGCCGAGGATGGCTCCGTTCGGTTCGGGCGGCAGCGCCAGCGCCGGTTCGCGGTCGGGATCCGTCGCGATCAGCGCTGCTTCCCGGGTGTTCCACGTCGACAGCAGTTCGTGCGAGGGCGCCGTCCCCATCAGGCCGGGATGCACGATGCCGGTGAACGACACGTGGGGCACGTGGCGGCTCGTCGCCTTCTGCCCGGAGAAGTCCCAGATCGCCTTGTAGGCGTCGGGGAACTGGTCGGTGAGGAATCCCCCGCCGTTCGTCTTCGCGAAGATGCCGGTGTAACCCCAGCCCTGCCCGGCGAGCGGACCCGAGTCCTCCTGCGGGATCGGGCCGAGGTCGAGGATGTCGACGATGAGCAGGTCGCCGGGCTTGGCTCCTTCCACCGCGAACGGTCCCGACAACGCGTGCACGATGTGCAGCGGGGCATTGCGGATGTCGTCGGCGGAATCGTCGTTGTGGATCTCACCGTCGAACCATTCGCGGCAGTGCACGCGGAAGGAATCCCCCGGTTTCAGCGTCGCGACGGGCGGGATATCCGGGTGCCAGCGGTTGTGGCCGATCTTCTCCTGATCGGTGAACCGGCGGGTCGAATCGAGGGGGAACACGACGTCGGGCACGGGACCTCCTGCAGCGGTGACGGATCAGGGGCTGTGACGATCAGGGACGTGGTAAGGATCGGTGTCGGGGGTCGGTGGTGACCGGCCGTGACGGACGCCTCGGCACACCCGGCAGGGCGCCCGAGACGACGTCGGGTTCGGATGCGGTCCGTGCCGTGGCGTCGTGCAGGCGCATCGCTGCCGAACCGCCGCGGCCGAGACGCGGTGGGGTGAGAGAACGACGAGACTGTTGCTCGCACCGCGGGCACGGAGCCGATGCGGAGACTTCACTCATGGGAACGGAGACGTCGAAGGGCCCGCAGTCGGCACATCGGAACTCGTACAGCGGCATCTGCATCGCCTCTCGCGCGTCGGTGCACCGACCATAACGGACCGAGCGGAAACCCGCGTGTCTACTTCGAATCTTCCTGCCGTCCGGATCTATTCGGTGACGCGCTCCCGTTTCGTCAGCACCAGCGGTTCACCTTCGGTGATCGCGATCGTGTGTTCGCTGTGCGCGGTACGCGAGCCGTCGGCGGAGCGGATGGTCCAGCCGTCCGGATCGTAGACGATCTTGTCCGTCCCCGCCGCGAACCACGGTTCGAGGGCGAGCGTCAAGCCGGGACGCAGCACGAGCCCACGCCCCTTACGCCCGGCGTTCGCCACGTGCGGATCCTCGTGCATGGTGCGGCCGAGACCGTGACCACCGAACTCGGTGTTGACGGGATAGCCGTACTCGGCGGCGACGGCGCCGATCGCCGCGGAGATGTCGCCCAGGCGGTTGCCGGGGAGCGCGACGGCGATACCCGCGGCCAGTGCCACCTCGGTCGCCTCGACGAGATGCCGGTCCTCGGGACGCTCCGCGCCGACGATGATGCTGCGCGCCGAATCGGCGACCCAGCCGTCGATCGAGACCGCGATGTCCATGCTGAGCAGGTCGCCGTCCCGGAGCACGTAGTCGTGCGGGAGTCCGTGCAGCACTGCGTCGTTGACGGACAGGCAGATGACGTTGCGGAACGGTCCGCTCCCGAACGACGGCGCGTAATCCCAGTAGCACGAGACCGCGCCACGTTCCTCGATCATGTCCCGTGCGCGCTGTTCGAGGTCGAGCAGGTTCACGCCGGGACGGGCGCGGCCCGTCAGGTCGTCGAGCAACTCGGCGATGAACGTACCGGTCACATCCATTGCCGCGATCTCACCGGGGGTCTTCAGTTCCAACACGTGGGCACTCCTCAGGATCACGAGACGGTATTTAAATACCACCCTATCGCGACGATCGGTATTTTCATACCGACGCGGTTAGACTGCGGGTCATGGTGCGACTCCCTCTGACCCCGGAACAGCTGGCCGCCGGCAAACGCCTGGGTGGACGGCTGCGCGATGCCCGAGGCAGCAGGACGCTCACCGAGGTGGCTCAGGCCGCCGACATCTCGCCGGAGACCCTTCGGAAGATCGAGACCGGACGACTGGCGACGCCGGCCTTCGCGACGATCGCCGCCCTCGCACGGGTGCTGCCCGTTTCCCTCGATGATCTGGCCGAACTGACCCTTCCCTGTGACGACCTGCAGCAAACCGGGTGATCCCACCCCGCATGACGTAACAGCAGCAGACATCGGCAGCGATATCAGGAGGCGTAACACCGCGACAGCGAAGGGACCCGAATGTCGATGCAGCCTCCGCCGGACGGATACGGCTACGGCTACGGCGCTCCCCCGCCACCCTGGCCCACCCCGACCCCGCCGCGACGACCGAAGTGGCCGTGGCTCGTGGGCGGTGCCCTGCTCGTCGCCGTCGTCGCCGCAGTCGCCGCCCTGGTCGTCGTCCTGACCCGCTCGTCCGATCCGGGATCGGAGAGCGCCGTCGCCGCGAGCCCGTCCCCGTCGACCGTGACGGTCACCGTGTCGCCATCCGCAGCCCCGCAGACCGAGGCGGATCCGCCCACCCCGCGAGCGCAGACGAGCCGGCCTGCCACCCCGAGCGGCTTCCCGACCAACGGCACCCTGAAGGTCGGAGTCGACATCACCCCCGGCGAATACGCGCTACGCCCGACGGATTCGCTCGGCGGCTACTGGGAACGGCTGTCGTGCCTCACGGGCGACTTCGAGTGCATCACGGCCAACAGCATCGTGCAGGGCAACAGCTACGTCACCGTGCTGCCGGGCGACCTGGCCCTGCGGATCGAGGATCTCGAACTCACAGCAACCGGCAATCCCGCGCCCGCGACCGGACCCGCACGTCCACTACCGCCCGTGTCGGCCTCCGAGGACACCGACCCCCAGGGTTTCGTCGGCATCCCCGAGGCGCGGTGCAACCACACGAATCCCGCCGTCGCCATCGGCCAGACGGCCGACTCGCTCGTCGTGGTGTGCGAGACCGGGGCCGGCCGGTACTACTACAAGGGCGTTCGTACGAACGACGGTGCGGCGATCGAGATCGACGACCCCGTGCCCTCGGGCGACGGTTTCACCGCCACGAACGCCGGTGTGCAGTACAGCATCTCGTCGCGTGCTCTCGTCATCTCCGAGGGGTCGACGGTGCTCGCCGAGGAGCCGATGCTGCAGTACTGGTCGCAGTGATCGGCGGTACCGGTGATCACCGGTACCGCGAGGCCGCCCGCCCCGCGCCGCTCTGCCACACACCGTGCACCCCGCTCGGCCCGATGCCTCGATCAAGAGCGAGCAGCAGGACGGCACATCCGATTCCCGACAGCACCAGGCTCGTGCCGAACAGCGCGGGATAACCGAACACGTCTCCGACCACACCGGCGGTGAAGCCCGCGATGCCCTGCACCACGACGATCGCGCACGCGAGCAGGGTGTAGTCGCTGCCGGCGTGGTCCCTGTCCGCGGCGTCCATCATGAGCGTGAACACCGCGACCGTCGCGGCGCCGCCGAGGACGTGTTCGGCCAGGCTCGCGGAGACGATGAGCCCGAACCCGCCGTAGCCGAGCGACGCGACGACGTACAAGGCGAGGCTCGCCGTCTGGGTCACGCCACCGATCAGCAGGGCTTGCCGACGACCGCGACGGAAGCACAGCCACCCACCGAGGGCGGCACCGCCGAGAGCGCCTGCCGAGGACAGCACACCCTTGACCAGCGCGATCTGCCCGAGGGTGAGTCCCGAGTCGGACATGAACGGACCGACCATCGCCGAGCCCATCGAGTCACCGAACTTGAAGCCGCCGATGAGCAGGATGAACGCGAGCATCCCGGGGCGGCGCAGACGCGTCCACCACGCGACCGTCATGCGGGTCGCGCTTCGCGGTTCCCGATCCGTCGTGGCTCGTCGCTCCGTGCGCGGCAGTCGCCACACCGGGATCGTCGTCAGCACCAGCAGGAACGCCATCGCGAGGAACAGGCTGCGCCAACCCGCGAGGGAGAACACCCACAGCAGCGCTCCTCCGCCGACGATCATGCCGATGCGATACGCGCCGACCTGGATGCCGTTCCCCAGCCCGCGCTGTGTCGGTCCGAGCAGTTGCACGGCCAGACCGTCGGTCGCGACGTCCTGCGTTGCCGAGAGGGCGTTGACCACCGCGATGCCGACGAGCAGCCACCGCAGCGTCGACGACAGGTCGAGGCACGCCAGGATCAACGACACCGCCGACGCCGCGAGCTGGAGCGAGAGCAGCCACTGCCGCCGCGTTCCGTAGTGGTCGACGTACGGCGCCCACAGGAACTTCAGCGCCCACGGTGCGAACAGCACACCCGTCGCGCTGATCGCGATCAGCGAGAAGCCGGACTCGCGGAGCACCACCGGAAGCGCCTGGGTGAAGAACCCGTACGGCAGGCCCTGCGCGAAGTACAGAGCAGCCAGCAGCGCGAGCGTGCCGGTCGGGATGCCGAGCCGGGCCGGTGCAGTCATGCGGACATGGTGGCAGAACGGTGTCGGCCGTCCCCGACGAGCATCTGTGAACCGCGCCTCGCTCTCCGATCGCGCCACCGCCGATCACCCGAGGCGCAGCTCACGTCGCGGCCGATGGGAGGATGGTGCCCGTGCCGATGCCCTCACCGTTGCCCGTCAGGAACGGGGTCGGGCCCACGCGACTGCGTGTTCCGACCTCCGGTCCGTGGTCGACGGTCGCCGAGTACGTCGTCGCACGCTTCGACCATCTCGACGCCGACGATCTCTACCGCCGCTTCGACGCCGGCGAGATCGTGGGGATCGACGGAGAACCCATCGGTCGCGGCACCGAACTCGGAGCGCACCGGTTCGTCTGGTACTACCGCGATCTGCCTGTCGAGGAACCGGTGCCGTTCCACGAGGAGATCCTGCATATCGACGACGACCTCGTCGTGGTCGACAAACCGCACTTCCTGCCCACCACTCCGGGCGGGCGCTACCTGCGCGAATCGGCACTGGTCCGTCTGCGGACCCGCCTCGACAACCCCGATCTGACACCGATCCACCGGCTCGACCGGGCGACCGCCGGGCTCGTGATGTTCTCGGCCCGGCCCGAGACGCGCGGCGCCTACCAGTCGTTGTTCGAGAAGCGCCGGGTCACCAAGGTGTACGAGGCGGTGTCCGCACTGCCGGCGGAGTGGGATCCGGCAGCGCCGCAGATCGCCGGACGTCCGGTCCCCGTGCTGTACCGCAATCACATCGAGGCGCGACGCGGTGAGTTGCGCGTCGTCGCCGACGACACCCGCGAACCCAACTCCGAGACCCTGATCGAGGTGCTCGGATCCGGGGTGAGCGGGTCGGGACGGGCCGTTCTGCACACCCTGCTGCGCCCGCACACCGGTCGGATGCATCAGCTGCGAGTGCACCTGGCGGCGCTCGGTATCGGGATCCTCGGCGACCACTGGTATCCCGTGCTGCTGCCCGAGACACCGGACGACCATTCGCTTCCTCTCCAATTGCTCGCGCGGGAACTCGAATTCGTCGACCCCTTGTCGGGGGTCGAGCGTCGCTTCGCCACCCGGCGCAGCCTGGCCGAAGCACCGACCACGCAGGACTGAGTGCGCCCGAGCGGATCCTGGTCGATCCTCCGAAAACTCCGACATGCCCGGCTTCACGAAATACGCTGGTAGGCATGACCAAGGTCGTCGACGGTTACCTCCGGTCGCCACTGTCGGGCATCGCACCGTGGATCCTCATGTCCGTCCTGTCGGCCCCGGGACGGTTCGAGGAAGCGGTGTGTTTCGCTCTCGGCCTCGTCCTGCTGACGATGTGGGTGGGCGCGCGACGCGGCATCAAGATACACGCCCTCGACGTGTTCGGCGCGGCGTTCTTCGTCGTGCTGGCCGCGGTGGGCCTCATCGCGTCGGACGGCGTCATCGACTGGATGGAGATCTGGGCCGGTGAACTCACCAACATCGCGCTCGCGGTGTTCGTCGTCGCCACCCTGATCGCGCGTAGGCCGTTCACACTCCCCTACGCGAAAGAGGACACGCCCCAGGAGTACTGGACGTCTCCCCTGTTCATGAAGATCAACTACGTGATCTCCGCGGTCTGGGCCGGTGCGTTCACCTTCTCCGCCATCGTCGGGTTCATCGGCGACGCCGTGATGCGCGACCCGGGCAACTTCTGGACCGGCTGGGTGCTCCAGCTCGCGGCGATCTTCTTCGCGGTCTCCTTCACCGAGTTCTATCCGGACTACGCCGGTGCGAAGTTCGCGGCGTCGCAGGGCGAGTCCGAACCCGCCCCGTCGCTCCTGAAGCTGATCGACTGGATACCGACGTTCGTGCTGGTCGCGGGGATCTTCGGGTGGGTCACCGACTCGATACCGGACGCGGTCGGGATCGGCATGATCGTCGTCGGCATCATCGGAAGCGCCGTGATCGGCAGACTCTCACCGAAGACCGAGAAGGCCTCCACGTGACGCGGTGCCCTGGCGCCCAGGGGTGCGGATCGGGCCCGATTCGATTCGGATCAGCGATGAGCGTTATCGGTCTCGATCTCGGTGGCGGTGTGTACCGTCGGGCCGGTGGCAGCGAACAGGACCCGAGTGTCTCGCGTCGTGATGATGTGCGGCCCGGCCGGTGCCGGTAAGACCACCTATGCCAAGCGCCTGGAGCGCGGGGGTTGGTTGCGTCTGTCGTACGAGGTGGAGTTCTGGGATCGCGGGATCACGACCATGCCCTCCGCCGACGTGGTGGCCGAGGTATCAGCAGATCTGAAGGCGCGTTTGCTTCGCCATGTCACGGCCGGGAACGATGTCGTGCTCGACTTCGGATTCTGGTTCCGTCGACAACGTGACGAGTTCCGCGCACTGCTCGCACCGCAGGGCATCGTGCCGGAGACCGTGTACATCGCGACGGAGCTCGAGACCATCCTGAGCCGGGTCGGCGACCGGCACGGGAGGTGGGCGGACGATTGGCCGCTGACCGAGCGGACGGCGACGGAGTACTTCGAGCGGTTCGAGCCGCCGACGCCCGAGGAAGGACCGCTCGACGTGGTCCGCTAGGCCGCGACCTGCGCCGAAGGACGCTCTGTCGCTTCCTCACCCACCGCACGTCGCATGCCCACCACGTAGAGCACGAGTCCCACGACGATCCACGCGGCGAGGGTCGACAGCGCGACGAATCCGCCGGCACCGTCGAAGTATGCCGCGGAGCGCACGAGGGTTCCGGCAGCCCCCGGGGGAAGGATCTGACCGAAGGTACCGAGTCCGGACGGCAGCCATGCCGACGTCGTCGCGATACCGGCCAGCGGATTGCCGAGGAACATCATGGCCATCGCACCGATGGTGAACCCTTTGGCGCCGAAGGCCTTCTGGAGTCCGGCCAACGGGAGTGCAAGGGCGGCGATACCGAGGGCCATGGATCCCGCGACCGGCCAGAAGGTCGATTCGATGCTTCCGAAGGCGAAGGTGAGGATGGACGCGACGACGATGCCACCGACGGCGGCGAAGACGAGCAGGCCGGTCAGGTACCAGCCGTTGCTGCGCGGCAGGATCTTCCGGAATGCGACGACCGGGACGATGCCACCGAAGACGAGCGGGAAGGCGAGGCCACCGATGCCGATACCGGTGGGGTCGGATTCCGGCAGCGGGACGACGTCCTCGACGCTCACATCGGCCCCGAGTGCTCCGCCGACCGCCTGCGAGGTTCCGGCGAGCGAACCGGAGATGGCGGTCGAGCCCGCGCCGGCGACCAGCGTGCGGACGCCCGACTCGTCGACGACGAACCCTCCGATGACGTCGCGGTCGTGGATGGCGTCGCGCAGTTCCTGCTCGAAGGCGAATCGCTGCGAGGTGTATGCGTCGGGGGCGGCCGTCGCGAGCGACGTCTCGAATTCTTCTGCCGCTGCGGAGGTCCCGACGATACCGACCTGCAGGTCGTGCGGTCCGCTCTTCAGCGACGGCATGATGAAGACCAGCAGCATCAGCACCAGGATCACCCCGAGCCCGCACGTCATTCCCAGCAGCGACAGCACGGGATGACGCTTGCGCGCGGTGGAGTCACCCGCGTCGGGAACTGTCGTCGTAGCGGCGTCTGCCATCGCGCGCTGGCCGACGAGGTCGCGCTGACGATCCTCGCCGACATGCGCGCAGCGGGCACCGAGGCCCTGGAGCGCGTCGGCTCCTCACCCGAGGACGCCTGGGTGGGCTACGTGCAACGGCTGGTCGAACTCGACCTGGGTGCACTCTCGGCCACCCTCGCCGAATTCGTGACCGACGAGATCTCCGAATCGGTGCGCGACGCCCAGGCGCAGACGCTCGCCGGGGTCGAGGAACTGCTCGACGCGGTGCGATCCGCCGGCATCGTGCGCCCCGACCTCGACGCGCTGGAACTGGTCCTGGCGATCGGCCTGATCACCCGCCCCTTACCCGACGCGATCCGTGCGGTGACACCGGATCTCGCTCCACGATTGGTGTCGATCGTTCTGGCGGGCATGCGACCGTCGTGAGCCGCGCGCACACCGACGACCCTGCGTATCTGCGGGCGTAGGATCGCAATCAGCCGGTGTCGGCGGCGCTCGATCGCGGGAGCGAACATGGGCAGGTCGGCGGTCCTGGACCACGCGCGGGCAGCGTACCGCGCGCGCGAGTGGCCGCGTGCCCTGGACGGATTCCGCAGCGCCGACACACTCGCTGCCCTGTCCGCGGACGACCTCGATCTGTTCGCCCGAGCCGCGTACCTCGCGGGCCACGACGACGACAGCGTCGCACTGTACGAGCGCGCCTTCGCCGCACATCTCGAAGCCGGCGAAACCGAGAGCGCGGGTATCAGCGCCTTCTGGTTGTGCTTCCTGCTGATGGGACGCGGTGAAGCAGCACGGGCCGGAGGTTGGCTGGAGCGAGCCCGACAGTCGGGTGTCCCGGACCGACCGGACTGCGCGACCAGCGGCTTCCTGATGATCCCCGGAGCAGTACAGCAGATGTACGCGAACCGGCCGACCGAGGCACTGCCGATCTTCACCGCAGCTCAGCGCATCGGACGGGCCTGCCACGACGCCGACCTTCTCGCTCTCGGCTCACTGGGCATCGGACAGTGCCGAGTCCTGCTCGGCGACGTCGACGGCGGGCTGCGGACACTCGACGAGGTGCTCGTCGCCGTCGGATTGGGCGAGGTCTCGCCCGTCGTCTCCGGCCTGGTGTACTGCGCGGTCATCGAGACCTGCTACGGCACATATCATCTGCAACGGGCGAAAGAGTGGACTCGGGCCCTCGGCCGCTGGTGCGACGATCAGTCCGGACTCGCGCCCTTCCGGGGACAGTGCCTGGTCCATCGCGCCCAGATGCTGCAACTCGAGGGCGACTGGTCGCAGGCGATGGACCTCGCCCGCCTCGCACTGCAGCGGCTGTCGGATCCGCCCGGTCAACCCGCGATGGGAATGGCCCTGTACGAGCAGGGCGAACTGCATCGTCTACGCGGTGAGTTCGCCGAGGCGGAAGCCGCCTACAGGTCAGCGGGCATGTACGGGCAGGAGGTACAGCCGGGTCTTGCTCTGCTGCGTCTGAGACAGGGCGACACCACCGCAGCGGTCGCCGGAATCCTCCGGGGTCTCGGCGAAGCCTCGAATCTCGACAGGCCGCGGATGCTCGCCGCCCACACGGAGATCGCGCTCGCCACCGGAGATGTCGCCGCAGCCCGGCGCAGCACCGACGAACTCGAGGCGCTGACCCGGACGCAGGACGCCACTGCACTGGCAGCGATGGCCGACCACGCGCAGGGCTCGGTCCTGCTCGCCGAAGGTGACCCCTGCGGCGCCCTCGAACGGCTGCGGCGATCCGGCAGGCGCTGGCGTGACCTCGGTGCACCCTACGAACGTGCCCGGGTACGAGTGCTGCAGGGTCGATGCTGCGCCGCACTCGGCGACGACGATGACGCCCGGCTCGAATTCGACTCGGCAGCATCGATTTTCCACGATCTGCACGCGTTGCCGGATCTGCGTGAGCTCCGCGGTCCCGAACTCGCCGACGCACCGAACGGGCTGACGCCCCGGGAGGTCCAGGTGCTGCGCGCCGTTGCCACGGGCAAGACGAATCGAGCCATCGCCCACGAGTTCGTCATCAGCGAGAAGACGGTGGCCCGGCACCTGAGCAACATATTCACCAAGCTCGAGGTGTCCTCACGAGCGGCGGCGACGGCCTACGCGTACGAGCATCGCCTGCTCTGACTGGGTAGAACTGCCCATACGCTGCCACCTTCGACTGCACACTCCTCCCGACGCGGCCGAGGGGCGGCAGTGCCTAACGTCGTCGGTGTAGTTCCCTCACCTCGGGGAGTCGTCATGACCGTCCACAACGCACCCCAGCAGATCGACACCGTCGTCGTCGGCGCAGGTCAGGCAGGCCTGTCCGCCGGTTACCATCTGGCCCGACGCGGCCGTCCGTTCCTCATCGTCGACGCGAACCGACGCATCGGCGACAACTGGCGCTGCCACTGGGACTCGCTACGCCTGTACAGCCCCGCCGGATACGACGGCCTGCCCGGCATGCCGTTCCCGGGCGACCCGCACCACTCCCCCACCAAGGACGAGCTCGCCGACTACCTCGAGTCCTACGCCTCCCGCTTCGACCTGCCCGTGCTCGGCAACACCCAGGTCCGCCGGCTCTCCCGCGACGGCGACCGGTTCGTCCTCGACTGCGGCGACACGCGGATCGAGGCGAACAACGTCGTCGTGGCCACGGGCACGTTCGGTCGAACCCCACACGTCCCCAGCTTCGCCTCCGAGCTGGATCCCGGCATCGTGCAGCTGCATTCGAGCGAGTATCACGATCCGTCGCAGTTGCGCGACGGTCCGGTACTCGTAGTGGGGGCTTCCCATTCCGGCAGCGAGATCGCCTACGAGCTGGCGGCGTCCCATCCGACGACTCTGTGCGGCCGCGACACCGGGCAGCTGCCGGTGCGCGTGGACAGTCCCGCCATGCGCGTGCTGTTCCCGATCCTGTGGTTCGTGTGGGGACATGTGCTGTCCGTGCGCACCCCGATGGGACGACATGCTCGCGAGGACGAACGGCGCCACGGGGCGCCCCTGCTGCGGATCCGTCGGCGGGAGCTGGCCGCACGCGGCGTCACCCGGGTCACCGAGCGCGTGACCGGCGTGGCCGAACTCCGCCCCGTGTTGTCCGACGGCCGGATTCTCGACGTGACGAATGTGGTGTGGTGCACCGGTTTCCGCCAGAAGTACGACTGGATTGACCTACCGGTGTTCGATACGGACGGCTGGCCGCGCGAGGAACGCGGCGTGGTCCCCTCGGTGCCCGGTCTGTACTTCACCGGTCTGTGCTTCCAGTCGTCGTTCCGGTCGATGCTCGTCGGCGGGGCCGGTGCGGACGCGGAGTACGTCGTCCGTCACCTCGTCGCGCACGGCGCCCCCGCGTCCGCCGGAACGGATCCGGGTCGGCACACGCCGCACTACCCGGTGAAGCGGAACTCCACCACGTCGCAGTCGGCCACGACGTAGCCCTCGGCCGTCGAGTCGGCCGATGTCAGAGCGCCCGCTCGAATCCGGCGTGGGTGCAGTCGTAGCCGAGCCGCGCCCCGAACGTCCGAACCCGCTCGTCGTCCGGGTCGACGGCGATCTGCGCGAGCGTGGCACCCCGGTTCCGGCCGTGATCGTGGGCCCACTCGAGCATGGCCGTACCGATGCCGCGGGAACGTTCGGACGGGGCGACCCGGATTCCTTCGACGAGCAGGCGGGTGGCACCGCCACGGAACAGACCCGGCACGATCGTCAACTGCATCGTGCCGACGATCCGGCCCACCTCGTCGCGTACCACCGCAAGATAGTGCGAAGGGTCGCGGGCGACAGCGTCGTAGGCCTCTTCGTAACGGGCGAGTTCCACACCGTCGCAGGCGCTCTGCTCGTCGCCGGAGAGCAACCCGACGATCGCCGGTACGTCGGGTCGGCCGGCACGTTGCACCCGATAAATCCTGTCGCCCAATCGGATCAGACCACCGACCGATTCACGGGCGCGTGCCTGTAGCCGGGCGACGAGCAGGTCCAGCCAGCCACCGACGTGCCGCCGGGCCTCGGTGGTGTCGGGATAGCGGCACCGCAGGTGCAGTCCCGAGTCGTCGAGGATGAACCACAACATCACCCCGTCGGTGCGGATGGTCGCGCCGACGTACTGCGCCTCGAGGCCGGTAGCGTCGACCCGGACGGGAAGCCGGCGCAGGTCCAACCAGGAGATCGCGAACATGCCCGGCGCCTCCGGCATGCCCTCCCACGGGCGCAGGATGTCCTCGAGGGGCCAGGATCCGAGCCTGACCGCCTCCTTGACCGCGTCCGCGGCCGCGCGAGGTTCGGGGACGGCCGATTCGAGCACCGAATTGGTGATGAACCAGCCGACGGAGTCGTGCCAGGTGGCGTCGTACCGGCTGTGCACCGGGAACACCGCCCGCAACGGGACTCCGGCCAGTTCGAGGGTCACCTCGGTCATGGCCGCGACCACCAGCGCGAGGGTGGACACCCCGTCGTCCTTGGCCTGGGAGGAGAAGGCGGCGCTGTCGTCGACGTCGAGCACGTCGCGCACCTCCACTCGTTCGCGTTGGAGACTCGCCACTCCGAGGGAGAGCGGGAAGCGCGGCATCACGTCACCGCTGGCGGCGAGCACCTCGGCCCAGCGCTCGTGGACCTCGGCGGGTGCGGCCGGACGGTCCTGCAGTGCCCGGGTGTGTTCCGCGAAGGCCGGTGTCGGCGACAGGGACGGTTCCCGTCCCGCGCGTACGGCGGCGAGGGCGGCGAGCAGGTCGCGAGCCATCACCAACATCGACCACATGTCGACGTGCGAGTGATCGGCGGCCACCACGACGGTCGGTTCCGTAGCGGTCTCGAGCACGCATAGTCGGTGCGACGGCCGATTGTAGGGCGAACATGCACTGTCGAGGACGTCCCGGAGGGCGTCGTTGACGGCCTGACCGGGACCGATCGGATGTTCGACCCAGCCGCCCGGGCGGATCTCGGCCTCGTGCAGAAGCGGCTCACCGTCGTCGCCGTGCGTGAACACCGAGCGCAGGGTGCCGTGCCGCGCGATCACCGCCAGCCAGGCGGTCGCGAGGTCGTCGGGCGAAACCGGCTCGAACAGGCGGAAGGACAGAGCCATCCAGGAGCCGGGACGTTCGCCCGCGCCGACATGCCGCCGCTGGTCGAACGACACGGGAAGCGCCCGGCCGAGCCCCGCGACGGTCACGTCGTAACCGAGCAGTCGGCCGAACGGCAGGCGCAGGTGCGCCACATTTGTCAGCCGCATGCCGGGTATCCTAGGCGCCTTCCCCAGCAACCGCTTTCCGACGTCGGGAGACGATGTGCCGACCTTCAGTGTGCCGGGGGCCGAACTCGACGTGGAGCTGAGCGACGAGGGTGGCCACCCGGTCGTCCAGCTCCACGGCCTGACCTCGAGCCGCCACCGCGACCGCCTCATGGACCTCGACCTGGGCCGCGGGCTCAGCGGCACCCGACTGCTGCGCTACGACGCGCGGGGGCACGGCCGCTCGACCGGTCGTGCGGTGCGGGAGGACTACCGCTGGCCGGTGCTCGCCGACGACCTGCTGCGGCTGCTCGACCACTACTTCCCCGGCGAGCGGGTACACGGGGTGGGGCCGTCGATGGGCACCGGAACCCTGCTGCACGCGGCGGTGAAGGATCCGGAGCGCTTCAGCAGCCTCACCCTGCTGGTGCCGGCGACCGCCTGGGCCACCCGCGCCGCGAAGGCCGCCGAGTACCGGGCCGCCGCCGATCTCATCGAGCAGCAGGGACTCGCGGCGTTCCTCACGCGCGATCTGACCGCGCCACGACCGCCGGCCACCGTCGACGCGCCGGAGACCGTCCCCGACGTCACCGAGGAACTGCTGCCCTCGCTGTTCCGGGGCGCCGCGCTGAGCGACCTGCCCGATCCGGAGGCCGTGTCCGACATCGACATTCCGGTGACGGTGCTGGCGTGGATCGACGACCCCGCCCATCCGGTGTCCACGGCGGAAACGCTCGTGGGTCTGCTCCCCCACGCGAAGCTGGAGATCGCGCACACCCCGGCCGATCTCGCGCAGTGGCCGAGCATCCTCTGCGAGGACGTCGCCCGGCACGGTTGATTCCGTCGGCATAACGATTTCGGTGTTCCCGACCTCGATATACGGGGTCGAGAACACCGAAATGCGGATGACTACGGAGGAACGCCCCGATGGCGTTCGTCAGACGTTGAAGCGGAACTCCACCACGTCGCCGTCGGCCATGACGTAGTCCTTGCCCTCCATGCGGACCTTGCCCTTGGCCTTCGCCTCGGCCATCGAACCGGCCGCGTCGAGGTCGGCGAACGAGACGATCTCGGCCTTGATGAAGCCGCGCTCGAAGTCGGTGTGGATCACGCCGGCCGCCTTGGGGGCGGTGTCACCCTTGCGGATGGTCCAGGCACGCGATTCCTTCGGACCCGCCGTCAGGTAGGTCTGCAGGCCGAGCGTGTGGAAACCGGCGCGCGCGAGCTGCTTCAGACCGGCCTCGGTCTGGCCGATGGATTCGAGCAGCTCCATCGCCTCGTCCTCGTCGAGCTCGAGGAGCTCGGACTCGACCTTGGCATCGAGGAAGACGGCGTCGGCCGGTGCGACGGCCTTGCGCAGCTCCTCCTTGCGCTCCTCGTTGGTGAGGACGGCCTCGTCGGCGTTGAAGACGTACAGGAACGGCTTGGCGGTGAGCAGGTGCAGGTCGCGCAGCAGCTCGCCCTTCACCTCCGCCTGGGCGGAGAAGATGGTGCGGCCGTCCTCGAGGATCGCCTGAGCCTTCTTCGTCTCCTCCAGCTGAGCGACGAGTTCCTTGTTCTTCCGGGACTCCTTCTCGAGCCGCGGCAGCGCTCGCTCGATCGTCTCCAGGTCGGCGAGGATCAGCTCGGTCGCGATGACCTCGATGTCGGCCATCGGGTCGACCTTGCCCTCGACGTGGACCACGTCGGGATCGTCGAACACGCGCACGACCTGACAGATGGCGTCCGCCTCACGGATGTTGGCGAGGAACTTGTTGCCCATGCCCTCACCGGCGGAGGCCCCCTTGACGATGCCGGCGATGTCGACGAACGACACCGTGGCCGGGAGGATGCGCTCGGAACCGAAGATCTCGGCGAGCCGGTTCAGTCGCGGATCGGGCAGTTCGACGACGCCGACATTGGGCTCGATGGTGGCGAACGGATAGTTCGCTGCCAGCACATCGTTCTTGGTCAGCGCATTGAACAGCGTCGACTTGCCGACGTTGGGAAGACCGACGATTCCGAGGGTAAGGCTCACGGAATCGGTATTCTACGCGGCCGTCCGCCGCTCATTTCACCCGCACGCCACCCGCACCAGTTGTGCGATGCGCGCTGCCTGGTCCCCGTCGGGCACGGTCGATCCGTTGGCCGCGACTTCCTGAACCTTCGCGTTCACTTCCTGGTCGGATGCACCATCGTCGATGAGAGGGCAGGTCTCGGTGACGATGGACTCGATGTCCTGCGTCTCCCGGTCGGCCGACAGCTGCGGGTAACCGGTGCGGAAGGCCGCGACGAAGACATCGAGCTTCGCCTTGTCGAAGATGTCGCCGGCCCGCTCGGCCGCGCTGGACGCGACGCTCTGCACCGACGAGATGGCGCCCTCTGCCTGCTCCTGAACGCTCGTGACCGCGACATCCGCCGAGGAGCGCACGTCCTCGTCGCTGGGAGTGTCGTCGGAGCTGCACGCGGTGAGCGCGAAGGCGGCGGCGATCGCCACAGTCGCAGCGGACACACGCAGGAGTCGGGTCGTGCTCGTTCGGTTCGTCACGTTTCGAGAATGCCACGGCAGGGGACCCTTCAGCGCCGTTTCCGGCGTGTCGTCCGGACCACGCGCGGCGCTCGGTGACCGTAGATTGGCGACTGTCGATCGGTATCGAGCTCGATACATGTCGGAAGGACCGTCGTTGACCGAATCGAAGACCGCGCCCAGCGGAAACAGCAGTGGGAAGCCGTCGGCTGAACCCGACCGCGGAAGCCTGCTGGGCACGGGCGGAATCTGGCTCGCCAAGTGGTCGGCCTGCCTGGTCGTCATCGCCGCCGGTGCGGTGGTGATCGGCTGGATCATCGAGAAGATGTGGGTGATCGTGCTGCCGGTCGCCCTCGCGATCGTCGTCTCCACGATCCTGTGGCCGCCCACCCGCTTCATGACCAAACGCGGCGTTCCTCCGGCTGCTGCGGCCGGCCTGACCCTCGTGATGTTCTTCGCGATCGTCGGCGGCATCATCGCCGGCATCGTCCCGTCGGTGGTCTCCCAGATGCCCGACCTGGCCAACAAGGCCACCGAAGGCATCAACACCGTGCAGGAATGGGTGAAGGGACCCCCGATCAACCTGCGCGACGAACAACTCGACAACGCCGTCCACGCGGTGGTCGAACGAGTGCAGGGCAGTGCCGCCACCATCGCGGGCGGTGTCTTCTCCGGTGTGAGCACGGCGGGCTCGCTGCTCGTCACGCTCGCTCTCGTCCTCGTGCTGACCTTCTTCTTCATCAAGGACGGCCCGCGCTTCGTGCCGTGGCTGCACCGTGTGAGCGGCGGCCGCGCCGGACGTCACCTCGAAGCGGTACTCGGCCGCATGTGGGACACGCTGGGCGGGTTCATCCGCACGCAGGCCCTGGTGAGCTTCATCGACGCCCTCTTCATCGGTATCGGCCTGCTGATCCTCGGAGTCCCGCTCGCACCCGTGCTGGCGATCCTGACCTTCATCGGCGGATTCATTCCCATCGTCGGTGCGTTCGTCGCCGGTGCGCTGGCAGTGCTGGTCGCACTCGTCGCCAACGGTTTCACAACCGCGATCATCGTGCTGGTCCTCATCATCGCCGTGCAGCAGATCGAGGGGAACGTGCTGCAGCCGGTGCTGCAGTCGCGGTCGATGAACCTGCACGCAGCCGTGGTGCTGCTCGCGGTGACGGCCGGATCGTCGCTGTTCGGGATCATCGGTGCGTTCCTGGCGGTGCCGGTCGCGGCGGTGGCCGCGGTGGTCATCCGCTACATCGGCGAACAGATCGACGAGCGCGCCAGTGAAGGCGAGGACGACGAGACGAAGGCACTCCCGGCTCCGGGCGACACCTCGGTGCCCGATCCGAAGCCGGCCTCTCCGGCACCGGCCGCCTCCGAGGACTGAGGGGCGGTCAGCTCGCGACGCGGACGGTGGATCCCGAGCGGCCACGGATGACGTGCAGCCTGCTCGGGATCCGCTGCCGCATCTCGTCGACGTGACTGACCACGCCCACCACGCGGCCTCCCGCGCGCAGTTCGTCGAGCACCCCCATGACCGCTTCGAGGGCGTCGGCGTCGAGTGAACCGAACCCTTCGTCGATGAACATCGTGTCGAGCACGAGCCCGCCGGCCTCGGCGGCGACGACGTCGGCGAGGCCGAGGGCAAGGGCGAGGGACGCCTGGAAGGACTCGCCGCCCGACAGTGTCTTCGTCGATCGCACGGCGCCGGTGTACTCGTCGTGGATGTCGAGACCGAGACCGCCGCGACGCCCCCTGCTTTCGGCCGCGTCGGAGTGCACGAACTCGTAGCGACCGCCGGACATCCTGCGCAGGCGTTCGGAGGCGGCGTCGGCGACCTCCTCGAGTCGCGCCGCGAGCACGTACGAGCGCAACGACATCTTCTTGGCGTTCGACCCCATTCCGGCGACGACGTCGGCGAGCGCGGAGAGTTCGGCGTGTTCGTCGAGCAGCGGGACGAGTTCGGCGCAGGCACGCTCGAGTCGCCGGGAGTAGTTCTCGATGTCGAGGTGCCGGCGCTCGGCCTCGGTGGCCGCGCTCAGGGCGGCCTCGACCGCCGCGGCACCGTCGTCCACCGCTGCGCGCGCGGCCGTCACGTCAGCGACCTCGTCGCCGGTGAGGGCCGCGATCGCCGGGTCGTTCAGCGTGGAGGTAGCCACCGCGCGTTCGTCGTCGGCGGCGCGCAGGACGCGGTCGATCTCGGCGAGCCGCTCGGGTGTCCGGACAGCTGCGCGGGCGCTGTCGAGGTCGGTGAAGCCCGCCTCCGCGGCTGCGGTGCGGGCGTCGGCGGCGCGTTCGTCGGCGGCCGTGCGCGCCTGCAGGGCGGCGGTGCGGGCGTCGAGCAGCGCGGTGGCGGCGGCGGACAGTGCCGCGACCGTCCTCCGTCGCGGGGCGAGCAGGTCGAGGTCGCCGACGGCCTCGACGATGCGCTCGCGGATCTCCGTGATCTCGGCTGCGCGGACCGCGTCCTCGCGGGCGAGTTCGGACAGTTCGGCGTCGAGCCGCTTCTCCTGTTCGGCCAGCACCGTGTCGAGTTTGCGCAGATCCTCGACCGTCGCGCGCAGATGGTCGAGCCGACCGGCGACGGTAGCGGCCTCGTTGTGGACGCGGACCGCCTCGGCGTGGGCGGTGGTGAGTTCGGCGAGTTCGGCATCGCCGCAACGCTGCCGGAGGACGGCCGCGATCCCGGAGAGTTCGGTGACGGCCTCGCGTGCTTCGCTCAGCGCGGCGGCGGCGCGTTGCTCGGCGGCATGGGCGCGTTCCTCGTCGGCCTTCGTCGCGGTGTCGGGCGCCGGGCGGGCAGGCTCGGGATGTTCGGTGGAACCGCAGACCACGCACGGTTCGCCGTCGGTGAGACGCGCGGCGAGTTCGGCTGCCATTCCGTCGATCCGGCGCTGCCGGACGTCGAGGTGCGCGTCGCGTGCGTGGTTGTGTTCGGAGTGCAGTTGCAGTACCCGGGCTTCGAGCCGTTCGAGTTCGTTTCGGCGCGAAGCGAGTTCGGTGGCGGCGTCGAGCGCGTCGGCGGCACGGTCGCGTGCGGTGGACAGGCCGGGGAGCATCGCGGCTGCGCGTTCGGCCTCGGCGACCGCATCAGCAGCGGCGGTCGATCGTTCGGGCAGCGCGGCGCGCTCGTCGATCACCTGCCGACGCTCGTCGGTGAGGGCACGGCGACGTCCGGCGAACTTCTCGCGTTCGTTCTCGAGCTCGGTGAGACGACGACGGCGATCGAGTAGGACGTCGAGTCGCGCTGCCTCCGAGGACCATTCCTCGCATCGAGGTCGGATGATGTCGCGGTCGGCGGCGGACGACATCGGCCCGACAGCGTCGAGGAGATCGCGTCCTTCGTCCTCGTTGCGGAGCGGCGCGGCGGCCGTCTCGGCGCGCGCTGCGGCGGCATCGGCCTCGCGTGCAAGACGGTCGGCCTCCCGATCGACGACCGCGACGCTCACCGCGCGATGCGCGGCGTCGCGTTCGGCTGTCACGGCGACGCGCTGCGTCTGCGTCTGCTCGAGTTCGGCAAGGATGTTCAGGGCGTCGCGGCGGCGGCGGAGTCGGTCGGCGAGAGCGACGGTCTCGTCGAGCCTGCGCCGGTTGACCTCGTCGACGGCGCGGACTCGTGCAAGCGCTGCGGCGGCGTCGTCGCGGCTCTCGGCGGCCTCGGCGAGCAGGCGGCCCGCCCATTCCACCGGATCGGCGTCGGCTCCCGCCTCGATCCCGGCCGACGCGGCCACCTTCGCCGCGAGCACTTCGACCTTCTTCTGTTGCTCGGCAAGCAGTTTCGTTCCGGCACCGCGCCGATCGCGGAACCACTGCTCGACGTCGCCGAAACGGGTGGTGTCGAACAGACGCTCGAGCAGCCTGCCGCGCTCCTCGCTGTTCGCACGCAGGAACCGGGCGAAGTCGCCCTGCGGAAGGAGCACCACCTGGAAGAACTGTTCGGCGCTCATCCCGAGCAACGACTTGACGACGTCGCCGATCTCCTGGGCGCGGGACAGGTTCTCCCCCGACCCGTCGAGCCAGGTGAGATTCGCCTTGGCCTGCTGCTTGATCGTTCCGGTGCCGCGCTTCTTCGGGCGTTCGAACTCGGGGCTGCGTTCGATGGCCAGACGGCGACCCGCGATGGTCGCCTCGAGCCGGACCGTCGGCACAGCACCCACCCGTGCGTGGTCGGACAGCAACCGGCGCCCCTCGGAGCGAGCACCGGGGACGGTGCCGTAGAGCGCGAACGCGACCGCGTCGAGGATCGACGTCTTGCCCGCGCCCGTCTGCCCGTGCAGTAGGAACAACCCATCGGCGCCGAGCTCGTCGAAGTCGATCTCGACGGTGTCGGCGAACGGACCGAAGGCCGTGATCTCGAGGTGGTGCAGTCTCATGCCGGCACGTCCGTCCGCCACTGCGTGTCGGTCTCGTCGCCGATGCCACGACGACGGTCGACCTCCCTCAACGCTTCGTCGATCCAGCCGCGCTCGCGTTCGGACGGCTCGGAACGCACATCGGTGAGGAACGACGCGGCGATGTCGCGATCACTGCGCCCGCGCACCTTGTCGCGGTAGCTGCCCTCCGTGGACCCGGCCGGTCGCTGCCATTCGACGTGCACGGCGTACGGGAACCGCTCCTGCAGGCGACGCATGGCGTCGAGCGGGCGGATCGCGTCGGTCAGCACCGCGGAGACGTAGTGCTCCTCGACGGCGGCATGCGCCGGATCGGCGAGCAGATCGTCCAGTTCGCCTTCGAGACGAGTCAATTCGCGGATCACCGGGAGATCGACCCGCTCGACGGACGCCGCACCCGAGGCGTCGAGGTCGACGACGAAGACCGCCTTGCGGTGCGAGCGCTCGCCGAAGGAGTACGGCAACGGCGATCCCGAGTACCGGACCGTCTCGCTCACCGTCTGCGGGGAATGCAGGTGACCGAGCGCGACGTAGTCGACACCGTCGAACGACGACGCGGCGACCGTCTCGACCCCGCCGACGGAGATGGACCGCTCGGAGTCGCTGGGCTCGCCACCGACGACGAAGGCGTGCGCCAGGACGACCGTGCGGCCGTGCCGATCCGCGACATCGGCGCGCACGCGTTCCATCGCCGCGTCGAGGACCTGCTGGTGCGAACGGGCCTCGGGCACGCCGAGCTCGGCGCGGGTGATCTCGGGTTCGAGATACGGGATGCCGTAGAAGCGGACCGGGCCGTGCTCGTCGTGCAGGACGACAGGGCTGTCGATCTGAGATACGCGGGTGATCAGGTGCAGACCCCCGTGCGCGGCGAAGGCAGCGCCGGCACCGAGCCGGACCGGCGAGTCGTGGTTGCCGGAGGTGGCGACGATGATCGCCCCTGCCTCACGGATGGCCTCGAGGCCGGCGTTGCACACGGCGACCGCGTCGGAACTCGGGATCGACCGGTCGTACACGTCGCCCGGCACGACCACCACGTCGATCCGGCGTTCGGCCACCAGATCGGCGATGGCCCGCAGCGCACGCGCCTGGTCGGCGAGCAGGTCGACACCGTGGAAGGTGCGGCCGATGTGCCAGTCGGAGGTGTGCAGGATCCGCATGGGACAGACGGTAGAGGAGAGGACCGACATCCCCGGATGTCGGGTGGATGTCGCATCGATGAGGCATCATCCGCCACATGACAGCACTCACGGCACTCGGCCTGCTCGTCACGCTCGGTCTCGGGGTGGTGCTCGGCTGGCTGTTGCGGGCCACCCGCGACGGCGAACGCGCAGCCCGTGCCGAGGCGCAGCTGGCAGCCCTGCGGGACAACGAGGAGCAGCTGCGTCAGTCGCTGGCAGCGGTGAGCGAGGATGCCGCGCGCCGGCAGTCCGGTGCCATCGGCGACCAGGTCTCGCGGCTCGTCGGCCCGTTGAACGAGGCCGTCGGAGCGCTGGCCCGGCAGGTCGAACACGTCGAACGCAACCGCGTGCACGCCTACGCCGGGCTGAGCGAGCAGGTCGAGGGCATGCACCGCGCGTCGCAGCTGCTGTCCACGCGGACCCAGCAGCTGGTCACCGCGCTGCGCGCGCCGCAGATCCGCGGACGATGGGGCGAGATCCAGCTCGAACGCGTCGTCGAGCTCGCCGGGATGGTCCGGCACTGCGACTTCGACACCCAGGTGAGCAAGGACGGGGTGCGCCCCGACCTGCTCGTCTACCTCGCCGGTGGCAAACAGATCGTCGTCGACGCGAAGGTGCCCTTCGCCGCCTATCTGGATGCCGCCGAGGCCGAGGAGCCCGACGAGCGCGACCGGCACCTCACGCGCCACGCACGCCAACTGCGCACCCACATCGACCAACTGGCGGCGAAGGCCTACTGGGAGTCGTTCGACCCGACGCCCGAGTTCGTCGTGTTGTTCGTCCCCGGCGATCCGTTCCTCGATGCCGCGCTCGGCGCCGATCCCGATCTGCTCGAGCACGCTTTCGCCCGGAACGTCATCCTCGCCACACCGACCACGCTCGTCGCGTTGCTGCGCACGATCGCACACACCTGGCGGCAGGAGGCGCTCTCCCGCGACGCCGCGACCATCCACCGATTGGGCCGTGAACTGTACCAACGGCTCGGTGTGGTCGGTTCCCACCTCGATCGGCTCGGCAACCAGCTCGGCAAGGCCGTCGATTCGTTCAACATGACGGTCTCGTCGATGGACACCCGGGTGGGCGTGACGGCCCGCAAACTCCACGACCTGGAAATATTCGACGGTGAGGTGCCCGAGGTGCAGCGTGTCGACGCTTGGCCGCGACGCAGCACTCTGGCAGAAAGAGCAGTGGCGGACGGTCCTGTCGACGAAGCGAGCTGACATCGCCACGCTAATGTCTACGTTGTGTCTGCAACCCAACGTGCACGTTCGGCGGTGCCGCTCGACATGCGGTCGTTGGTGCCTACGGTGCCCGGTGTGCCCTGGTGGGGTGCCGTGGCGATCGCAGCCGGAACGACGCTTCTCGGGGTGCTGCTCGACAGCGCACGCGGGAACGAGCTGACCTCTGCGTTCACTGTCTTCTACGTGCTCGGCTGCGTCGCGGCCGTGGTGGCGGTGCGCTATCGCGGACTGTTCACGGCCATGGCCCAGCCGCCTCTGCTGCTGCTCCTCGCGGTGCCGATCGGTCAGGAGATCGTCTCCTCCGCCAGCACCGGCGGATTGAAGGATCTCGCGCTCAACGTCGCCTATCCGCTGGTGAACCGCTTCCCGGCGATGCTGGTGGCGACACTCCTGGCACTGGCCATCGGCGGTTTCCGGATCTTCGTGACCCGACAGAACACGGGAGTACGTGCCCGTGCGCCGCGAGAGCGGGCGAAGCCGCGGGCAGCGAAGACCGGAACCGCGAAGGACCGCCCCGCTCGCGCCGCGGGCGACCGGCCGACACGCGCTGCAAACGACCGGCCGACCAGGCGTGCGGGCCGGGGGCGACCGGCGACGGCCACCCCTGCGGATGCACGTCGCACCGCTTCGGGTCGCGGGACGCCGGCCGCGAAGGCGTCGGTCCGGGAGGTCGCCGACACCCGATCCCGTCGCCGCGTCCGTCCCGAATCCCCGACCGCCGAGCAGCCCGCTCCCCGGCGTACCCGCGCTCCCCGACCTGCGGACCCGGTGCAGCCGGAGGTCCGCGAGCCGCGGCGCCGTCCGGCACCCGAGCCGGACACCGGTCGACCGGCGCCCTCCCCCGCACCCACGCAGGGCTACGAGCCGCCGCGCGTGCGGTACCGCGACCGCTACGAGGACTGACCCACACGACGAAGACGACCGGTCACGTGCCGATTCACGGCGGTGACCGGTCGTCTTCGCTCTACGGAACTACCCGGTTCAGCGACGCGACGCGCGCAGTTCGCGCGGGAGAGCGAACACCAGGGTCTCGTTGGCGGTCGTCACCGACTGCACGTCGTGGAAACCGCGCTCGTCGAGGAACTGGACGACGCCCTGAACGAGGATCTCGGGGACCGACGCGCCGGAGGTGATGCCGACGGTCTCGACACCCTCGAGCCAGGCCGGATCGATCTCCTTGGCGTAGTCGACCAGGTGCGCTGCCCGGGCACCCGCACCGAGGGCGACCTCGACGAGCCGCACGGAGTTCGACGAGTTCCGCGACCCCACGACGATCACCAGATCGCACTCGGGCGCCATCGCCTTCACCGCGACCTGGCGGTTCTGCGTGGCGTAGCAGATGTCGTCGCTCGGCGGATCCTGCAGCTGCGGGAACTTCTGGCGCAGACGCTGCACGGTCTGCATCGTCTCGTCGACGCTCAGGGTGGTCTGGGACAGCCAGATGACCTTCGACGGATCGCGCACGGTCACCGAATCGACGGCGTCGGGACCGTCGACGAGCTGCACATGGTCGGGGGCCTCACCTGCGGTGCCCTCGACCTCCTCGTGGCCCTCGTGACCGATGAGCAGGATGTCGAAGTCGTCGCGGGCGAAGCGCTTGGCCTCCTGGTGGACCTTCGTCACCAGCGGGCAGGTCGCGTCGATGGTGCGCAGCTGCCGGGCAGCGGCCGATTCGTGGACCGCGGGCGACACACCGTGCGCCGAGAACACGAGCACGGCACCCTCGGGCACCTCGTCGGTCTCGTCGACGAACACCACGCCGCGGTCGGCGAGCGTGTCGACGACGTGGCGGTTGTGCACGATCTCCTTGCGGACGTAGATCGGCGCACCGTACTTGTCGAGCGCCTTCTCGACGGTCTCGACGGCGCGGTCGACGCCGGCGCAGTAGCCGCGCGGCTCGGCGAGCAGGACGCGCTTTCCGGAGGTGGAGAGACCGGCGGACCGTGTGATCCCGACTTCGAGAGGAACAGGCGCAGACATACCTCCAGAGTACGGGGCGCGTCGGAGTGTGGCTTTCCAGCTCGCAGCCGACGTGCTCCCCGGCTACCAATCACGCCGATCATCGGGCAGTCTTGGGGCATGATCCGTCCACCGTTCCTGGCACGGGTGGCTGCCGGCGTTGCTGTCACCGCGTACGAAGAGACCCTCAAGCTGCCGAGCACAGCCGTTTCGTTGCCGATGACGACGGTGAGCCAGATCCTGCAGACGACGATGCGAGTGCAGCAGATCATGACCTCGTTCGCCATCAAGGGCGACCAGTTCTTCGAGATCTTCGGAGCGGAGCCCGCCGAGACCGCACAGTGGGCGACCTTCGACGACGACGGCTCGACCCCTTCGGACGAGACCGCGACCTCGACGAACAGCGCCGCGAACGGCGCTCCCGGCCGGTTCGCCCTGTACTCGATCCCGCCGGCCACCGAAGCCGACGCACCCGTGGCCGAGCAGGCCGCACCGGTAAAGGCCGGCACCGCGACGACGAAGGGGCCCGCGAAGAAGACGGCAGCCGAGAAGTCTGCTCCGAAGAAGGCCGCCGCGAAGTCCGCAGACGCCGAGGTCACGAAGATCGGCGAGACCACGGACACGAAGGTCGCCTCCGACGATCGTTCCGAGATCGTCGAATACCTCGACTACGACTCGCTGACCCTCGCCCAACTGCGTGCCCGCCTGCGCGCACTGTCGGTGGACGAGCTCACAGCGGTGCTCGAATACGAGAATGCTCACGCCGCGCGTACTCCGTTCGTGACGATGCTGTCGAACCGGATCACGAGCGCGCGTAACAAGTGACGGCCGGACAGAACGCGGCACGCCCGAACTCCGCGGAGCAGCCCTGGCCCGTCCGCACCGTGGCGCAGAAGGTCGCCGGGTGGATCGACAAGCTCGGCACCATCTGGGTCGAAGGGCAGATCACGCAGATCAACGCCCGCCCCGGGACGCGGACGGCGTTTTTGACCCTGCGCGACCCGTCGGTGGACATGTCCCTGCAGGTGACCTGTTCACCCCAGTTGTTGCAGCAATCGGGGGTGCCGCTCACCGAGGGCAGCCGCGTGATCATGTTCGGGAAGATGACCTTCTGGCCCGGCCGCGGCAGTCTGGCGCTGCGAGTCACGGAGATCCGGGCCGTCGGTATCGGTGAACTGCTCGCGCGGCTCGAACGACTGCGTGCGTTGCTCGCGGCCGAGGGACTGTTCGACCCGCGGTTGAAGCGCCCCCTCCCCTTCCTGCCGCGCCGCGTCGGTCTGGTCACCAGCCGCGGCAGCGCGGCCGAACGCGACGTGCTGTCGGTCGCGCAGCGTCGCTGGCCGGCCGTGCAGTTCGACGTCCGCCACGCGACGGTGCAGGGCCCGACCGCGGTCACGCAACTCATCGACGCCATCGAAGCACTCGACAAGGACCCGGACGTCGACGTGATCGTCCTCGCCCGCGGCGGCGGCAGCGTCGAGGATCTGCTGCCCTTCTCCGACGAGGCGCTGTGCCGCGCGATCGCCGCGTGTACGACGCCCGTGGTCAGCGCGATCGGCCACGAGCCCGACAGTCCGCTCTGTGATCACGTCGCCGACCTGCGGGCCGCGACCCCGACCGACGCCGCGAAGCGCGTCGTACCCGATGCGGTTGCCGAACTCGATCTCGTCGACGAACTGAGAGCACGGTCGGCGGCGGCGCTGCGCAACTGGGTCCGGCGCGAGGAACACGTGATCGCACAGTTGCGCGACCGTCCCGTCCTGGCCGATCCATTCCGCGATCTCGACCGGCGGAACGAGGAGATCGAGCGGTTGCAGCACGCGGCACGACGCGACGTCACGCGATTGATCTCGTCGCAATCGTCGACGCTCGAACATCTGCGGGCACGGTTGGCGACCCTCGGGCCCGCGGCGACCCTGGCGCGTGGCTACGCCGTGGTCCAGCGGATCGTGCCGGGCAGCGCCCCCGAAGTGGTACGCACACTCGACGAGATGCCCATCGGCACCCAGCTGCGAGTGCGCGTGGCGGACGGCGCGGCCCGCGCCGCCGTCATGGGACACGAACGACAAGGAAGATCAGGACAGTGACGAACGCGGGAACCGACGACGCCAACGCCGATGTGCGGGAGTTCGGCTACGAGCGAGCTCGGGACGAACTCGTCAACGTCGTGAAGATGCTCGAGCAGGGCGGACTCGACCTCGACGACTCGTTGCAGCTGTGGGAGCGCGGCGAGGCACTCGCGCAGCGCTGCGAGGAACATCTCGCCGGCGCCCGCGAACGTGTCGAGCAGGCGCTCTCCCTCACGGACGACGAGGACGAAGACGACGAGTACGAGGACGAGGACTGACCTCGACCGAGCTCACGATCAGGGCTCGGTCGCTCCGACCCGGATCAGGGTTCGAGGGGCTCGGCCCTGCCCGCGGCGGTGGCCAGGGTCGTGAACTCGGCCTCGTCGCCGGAGCCACCGATCAGGATGCGCACGTCGCCGAAGTCCGACACCCAGAGCGCTTCGACGCCCTCGCCGCCGTAGACCACCCAGTCGTGGCCCTCGACGGACCTGGTGTCGGTGGCGGTGCGGGCACCTCCGGCGACGAATCGCACCAGTTCGTCCTCACCGGCATCCGATTGGGTGAAGCGCACGTAGCGACCTGCAGGAGTGATGAAACCGACGGTGCTCGAATCGCCGCCCTGGTTACCGGAAACGATGCTGCGGCTACCAGAGTTGGGCTGCCAGTCCTCGGGCACCTCGGGGTGGCGGATCGGGAATCCGAGTTCCGCCGCGTCGTACTTCAGGCCGGCATCGATGTCGAAGCTCGGCACGGGACCCGCCGTGGGTCCGCCGGGCTTGAACTCGCACTGGCTGGCGATCGCCGCGATGAAGAGGATCAGCACGAGCAGCGGGATCAGCGACCACGCCATATCTCGACCGTCTTGCAGGATGCGAGGTTTCTTGGATGCCACCCGTCCAGTCTGACAGCTACGAAACGGGCAGGCTCAGGCCGGGCGGGTCCGACAGCCCACACCATCGGCCGTGATGAGACAATAGCCACGCGACACACACGGATCGTGCGGGCGCCCTCGGCGCCCGCTCCCTCTGCCGGCGCAACCCGCGTCGACCGAAAAGTCTCCAGGAGGCAGTAGCCCATGACGGCCAGCACCCCACGCCGCGAAGCTCCGGACCGCAACCTCGCGCTCGAACTGGTCCGCGTCACCGAAGCCGCGGCGATGGCGGCCGGCCGGTGGGTCGGACGCGGCGACAAGGAAGGTGGCGACGGCGCCGCCGTCGACGCGATGCGGCACATGGTCAGCTCCGTGTCGATGCAGGGTGTCGTCGTGATCGGTGAGGGCGAGAAGGACGAAGCGCCCATGCTGTACAACGGTGAGGAGGTCGGCAACGGCGACGGTCCGCTGTGCGACGTCGCGGTCGACCCCATCGACGGCACGACCCTCATGTCGAAGGGCGCTCCCGGCGCGATCGCGGTGCTCGCCGTGGCCGAGCGGGGCGCGATGTTCGATCCGTCCGCCGTGTTCTACATGGAGAAGATCGCCGTCGGTCCCGAGGCCGCCGACGTCATCGACATCACCGCCCCGATCGCGGAGAACATCCGCCGTGTCGCGAAGGCGAAGAACATCGCGCACGCCGACCTGACCGTGACGATCCTCGACCGTCCGCGCCACGCGCAGATCATCAGGGAGGTGCGCGAGGCGGGTGCCCGCATCCGTTTGATCTCCGACGGCGACGTCGCCGGCGCGATTGCCGCTGCACGTCCGGGTTCGGGTGTCGACATGCTGCTCGGCATCGGCGGTACCCCCGAGGGCATCATCGCCGCGGCCGCGATGCGCTGCATGGGTGGTGCGCTGCAGGGTCGCCTGGCACCGAAGGACGACGCCGAGCGCCAGAAGGCGATCGACGCCGGACACGATCTCGACCGTGTCCTCACCACCACCGATCTCGTCACCGGCGAGAACATCTTCTTCTGCGCGACCGGCGTCACCGACGGTGAGCTGCTCCGCGGCGTCCGCTACTCCGCCGGGGGCGCGGAGACGCAGTCGATCGTGATGCGCAGCAAGTCGGGCACGGTCCGCATGATCGAGGCGTACCACCGCCTGCAGAAGCTCAGCGAGTTCTCGTCCATCGACTTCCACGGTGTCGCCGGCTCCCCGCCGCCCATGCCCTGATCATCACTGCCCTGATCATCACTGCCCTGATCGTCACCGATCCTTCCGAGGAGGGGCACTGCACCGAGTTCTGGTGCAGTGCCCCTCCTCGTTCGTTCCGGCGGCATAACGTGGAGGACATGACCGACACCGAACAGTCTTCTCAGCAGTTCCGTATCGAACGCGACACGATGGGCGAGGTCCAGGTTCCGGTCGACGCCTTGTGGCGCGCCCAGACGCAGCGCGCCGTGGAGAACTTCCCGATCTCGGGCCGTGGACTCGAACGCGCACAGATCCGCGCGCTGGGTCTGCTCAAGAGCGCCTGCGCCCGGGTGAACAAGGACCTGGGTCTGCTCGACCCCGACAAGGCCGACGCGATCGTCGCGGCCGCCGATGCCATCGCCGCGGGTGAGTACGACGACCAGTTCCCGATCGACGTCTTCCAGACCGGTTCGGGCACGAGCTCGAACATGAACACCAACGAGGTCATCGCGTCGCTCGCCGCGAAGGCCGGCGTCACGGTCCACCCCAACGACGACGTCAACATGTCGCAGTCGTCGAACGACACTTTCCCCACCGCGACGCATGTCGCCGCGACCGAGGCGACGGTGAAGGATCTGATCCCCGCCCTCGAGCACCTGCACGGTGCCCTCGCCGAGAAGGCGAAGGAGTGGCGCACGGTCGTCAAGTCGGGTCGTACGCACCTGATGGATGCGGTCCCGGTGACCCTGGGCCAGGAGTTCGGTGGTTACGCCCGCCAGATCGAGGCCGGGATCGAACGTCTCCGCGCGACCCTCCCCCGCCTCGGCGAACTGCCGATCGGCGGTACCGCGGTGGGCACGGGCCTCAACGCACCGGCGGATTTCGGGGCGCGTGTCGTGGCCGTGCTCGTCGAGACCACGGGGCTCGACGAGTTGCAGGGGGCCCGCAACAGTTTCGAGGCTCAGGCCGCGCGTGACGCTCTGGTCGAGGTGTCCGGGGCGCTGCGCACCGTCGCCGTGTCGCTGACGAAGATCGCCAACGACATCCGCTGGATGGGGTCCGGTCCGCTCACGGGTCTGGCCGAGATCCAGCTCCCCGATCTGCAGCCCGGTAGTTCGATCATGCCGGGCAAGGTCAATCCCGTTCTTCCCGAAGCGGTTACGCAGGTCGCCGCACAGGTGGTGGGCAACGACACCACTGTGGCGTGGAGCGGCGCCGCCGGGGCGTTCGAACTCAACGTCTACATCCCGGTGATGGCCCGCAACGTCCTCGAGTCGATTCGTTTGCTCGCCAACGTCTCCCGACTGTTCGCCGATCGCTGCATCACCGGGCTGGTCGCGAACGTCGAACATCTGCGCACACTGGCGGAGTCGTCGCCGTCGATCGTCACTCCCCTCAACTCCGCGATCGGATACGAGGAGGCGGCCGCCGTCGCCAAGGAGGCGCTGAAGGAGAAGAAGACGATCCGTCAGACCGTCGTGGACCGCGGCCTCGTCGGCGACCGCCTGAGCGAGGAGGAACTGGACCGCCGCCTCGACGTCCTGGCGATGACGCGGGTGGACGAGAAGTCCTGACCCGCAGGGTTCCGATCGACCTGTCTGCATCCGCTACGATTTTCGCCATCCGCTACAGCAATTCGGAAGTTGTCAACCTGTCTGAGACAGATGGGTGATGTTGATTCCGGTCGGTCGAGGTAGTGGTGGTGCCAGCGGCCGGCGCTGGAACCGCTGCGGGTGCCGGGCATGGATCCGGTCGAGTCGGTCCTGCCGGCGTCGGTGTTCCTCGACGGCGGTGCCGAGGAACACCGACGCGGGGGTGTGTCGACCCAACCCACTGTGGCGGTGTTCGAGGGCGTATCGGGTCATGAATTCCTCGGTCCACCGCCGGGCATGGTCGATGCTGTCGAACCGGTGCGGACACGACAGGTCGTACTTGATGGTTTTGAACAACGACTCGGAAAACGGATTGTCGTCACTGACCCGCGGCCGTGAGTACGAGGGCAGGACCTGCTGCTCGTCGAGCGCATCGAGCAGTGCGGTCGAGCGCATCGAGGCCCCGTTGTCGGCGTGCAGCACCGTCGGTGCCCCGAACGCGGTGAACGCTTCGGTGAACATTTCCACCGCCGCAGCGGCGGTCTCGGCGTACTCGATGCGCCAGGCCACCGGGAACCGCGAATACACATCGATCACCAGATACAGCAGATACCGGTCCTGGGTGCGTGGCCCCTTGAGCACAGTGATGTCCCACGACCACAATGTGCCCACCGCCGGAGCCGGAACGACCGGTTTGCGGCGGCTGATCCCCGATCCCGGGCCGCCGCTGCGGCTGCGGCGTCGGTCCCCGACCAGGTTCTGCGAGTGCGCCACTCGATAGAAACTCGACTGGGAACACTCCACCAGCCCTTCATCGAAGGACCGCCAATACAGTTGGCACACAGACAGATGGGTGTTCCCCTCGGCGAGGATCACCTCGACGATGGTGTCCTTCTCGGCCGGTGACAACGCGGCCGGCTGGTGCCGGTCCCGCTGCCGGATCGGATCGGACACCGGCCGATAGTGCCGATACCCGCGCACCTCCCGGTAGTAGCGGGCCCGGGGGATCCCCAGCAATGCGCAGCCACGCACGATCGGCACGCCGGCTGCGGCCAACGCGGTGACGGTGTCGGTCAGGACAGTCCTCGGCGTTCGAGCCATTGCGCGTACTCGCGGGCACTCATCAACGACGGCGGGATCTGCGGGTCCTCGTCGGTCGAGCTCTTGGTGATCCCTTGCAAGAGCTCGAATGCTTTTCCCAGGATTTCCACGGCGGCGTCGCCCTGGGCGACCTTCTCGCGGAGGCGTTCGTTCTCTTTGCGGAGTTTGGCCAGCTCCGCACGGTCTCGACTGTCCACTCGGTCCCTCGACTTGTCTGCTGCGGTCACCATCGACGCTTCCAAGTCTCCCGAATCCCGGGCGTGGATCCAACGTGCGATGGTGGCGTAGTCGAGGTTGGTCTCGCGCAGTAGGCGGGTCTTGGCACCGACTTCGATGCATTGGTCCCACTGCCGTAGGAACTCGATCTTGTAGGCGATGGAGAACGCGCGTTTGCCGGTGCGGGTCCGCCCAACAGGGATGTCGATCATTGGTGTGCTCCGATCCCCGCGCTGATTGCCAGGTGTCTCACGAACATCCTGACAACCAGCGAATTGCTGTAGCGGATGGCGAAAACGTGAGCGGATAGCGAGGGCTCAGCGAGTCGGGGAGTCACCTCATTCCTGGACCACCTCGGTCCCGGCGCCGGGCGCCCACGTGATGTAACCGAACTGGAAGTTGCTTCGCGCACCGTCGGGGGTCTGTTCCTCGTCGGTGATCGGGAAGCCCAGGTCGCCACCGGCACCACCCGCGGCCTCCCAGGCCGTGCGGATCTCACCCCACACGATGTGGGAATCGGTGTCGGGGCTCCACGCGATGATGCCGCCCTCGAACTCCGCGACGTAACCGTCGCCGACTTCCTCCTGCTGGCCGGTCGCGGCGCCGAGCGGGCTGGACGCACCGCCGACCTCGGCGTACTTCTGCAGGATCGGCCCGCTGAGTTCGACCTGCTCGCCGTCCGGTCCCGGCACCGCACTGGACCGATCCGCCGCGGGCTCGTCGGCCTCGGGCGAATCGTCGCCCTGCGTGATCGATTCGACGGCGCTCTCCGCCCCGGATGCCACGCTCTCCGCGGCGGACTGGACCGCGCTGGTCGCGCTGCCCACCGTGTCCTCCGCGGATTGGTCGTCGCTGCAACCGGCGACCACCAGTCCGATCGCCGCTGCGGCCGCCACCAACGCTGCTCTGCGTCGGGGAATTCGATTCATCGGTTCGCTCCTGTCACTGAGAGGACGGGTACCTGATTTCAGGGTGCCCGACTCCTCGGCGACACAACCCGGTTTCCGGTGATTCCGTGCCGTGCACCAATCCGCCCCACCCCAGGTCTCCTGCCGTTACCATGCGACGCAGCCGACGCCGAGGAGAACGATGAGCACACAGACCGTCACCGCGCACGACGCCGTCGCCACGGTGACCGATTTCCTGGAGGCAACGGCCGCCGAGGACATCGACCGCGCCGCCTCTCTGATCACCGACGACATCGCGTGGCACAACACCTGGCTCCCCACCGTCCGCGGCGGCGCCCGGGTCCGGAAGATCCTTGCCGGTCTCGCGCGACCGTCGGTGGGCTTCGGCGTCGTCGTCCACCACATCGCAGCCGAGGGCGACATCGTGCTCACCGAACGCACCGACATCCTGCGCTTCGGGCCGGTGCGCATCGAGTTCTGGGTGTGCGGCACCTTCGAACTGCGCGACGGGCGGATCGCCTTGTGGGACGACCACTTCGACGTCCTCACCTTCCTCCGCGGAACCGTCGTGGGCGTCCTGCGCGCCGTCCTGCGTCGCTCCTGACGCTCCTCGCCCTCACCGCTTCCCGAGGCTGCCCGCATAGAATCCGTTCGTCGCCGAACCGTTCGGCGACGGATCAGCAGGGAGCGATGACATGTCCGACGCCGAGCACACTCCGGGATTCACGACGGGTCTGGAGATCCGGCGCGAAGTGATGGGTGACGACTTCGTCGAGCGGGCGTTCGAGCGTTCCCGTGGCACCGACTCCGAGGCGATGCAGGAGTTCGTGACCGAGCACGCCTGGGGCGCCGTGTGGTCGCGCCCCGGCCTGGACCGCCGCAGCCGCAGCCTGCTCAACCTGGGCATGCTCATCGCGTTGCGTGCCGAGAACGAACTGCGCGGACACGTCCGCGGTGCCCTGCGCAACGGACTCGACCGCACGGAGATCGTCGAATCCGTCATCCACTGCTCGGCGTACTGCGGCGCTCCCGCCGGACTCGCTGCGATGCGCGTCGTCCAGGAAGTGCTCGAGACCGAACTCGGCCCTCTCCCCGAGGACACCGACACCTCCGACGAGGCCTGACGACGACGGCGCGTCCGGCATTGCCGGACGCGCCGTGTCGGCCGTGCCCGGGCGTCAGGCGCCCGGAGCGAACTCCTCGAGCATCTCCGTCACCAGCGCCGCGATCGGCGACCGCTCACTGCGGGTGAGCGTGATGTGCGCGAACAGCGGATGTCCCTTGAGCTTCTCGATGACCGCCGCGACACCGTCGTGCCGGCCGACACGCAGGTTGTCGCGCTGGGCGACGTCGTGGGTGAGCACGACGCGCGATCCCGCACCGAGCCGCGACAGGACGGTGAGCAGCACGTTGCGTTCGAGCGACTGTGCCTCGTCGACGACGACGAACGAATCGTGCAGCGACCGGCCGCGAATGTGCGTGAGCGGCAGCACTTCCAGCATTCCGCGGCTGAGCACCTCCTCGAGCACCGCCGGGCTGGCGAGTCCTTCGAGGGTGTCGAAGACCGCCTGCCCCCACGGATTCATCTTCTCGGCCTCGGTACCCGGCAGGTAGCCGAGTTCCTGCCCACCCACCGCGTAGAGCGGCCGGAAGACCACCACCTTGCGGTGGGTTCGTCTTTCCAGGACGGCCTCGAGTCCCGCCGTCAGTGCCAGCGCGGACTTTCCGGTTCCGGCCTTGCCGCCGAGGGAGACGATGCCGACGGATTCGTCGAGCAGCAGGTCGAGGGCGACGCGCTGTTCGGCGGAGCGCCCGTGCAGTCCGAACGCCTCCCGGTCGCCGCGGACGAGCTGCACCCGCTTGTCGGCGGTGACCCGGCCGAGCGCGCTGGAGGAGCCACCGAGAAGCCTGATCCCCGTGTGGCACGGCAGATCCCGCGCATCGTCGATGTCGACGATGCCCTCGGTGAACATCTCGTCGATGAGGGTCCGGTCGACCTCGAGTTCGGTCATGCCCGTCCATCCCGAGATCACCACGTCCTGGGCGTGGTACTCGTCGGCGTCGAGGCCGACGGCACCGGCCTTGACGCGCAACGGGATGTCCTTGCTGACGAGCACCACGTCGCGTCCCTCGGTGGCCAGGTTCAGGGCGCACGCGAGGATGCGGGAGTCGTTGGTGTCGGTGCGGAATCCCGCGGGCAGGACCATGGGGTCGGTGTGATTGAGCTCCACGTGGAGGGTGCCACCCTCGTCCCCGATAGGGATGGGCTGGTCGAGGCGTCCGTGCCGCTGCCGCAGGTCGTCGAGCAGGCGCAGCGATTCGCGAGCGAACCAGCCGAGTTCGTGGTGGTGCCGTTTCCCTTCGAGTTCGCCGATCACGACCAGCGGAAGGACGACTTCGTGCTCGGCGAACCTGGTGACCGCCCAAGGGTCGGAGAGCAACACTGAAGTGTCCAGCACGTAGGTGCGTACAGCGGATTCTTTCGCAGCGGCGGTACCGGAGGCGTGGCCGGAGCGGGTGGGGACGGAGCGTGTTGCGTTCACGTGGGGCTCCTCGGCCCGGACGGCACCGCCCGGACGTATTCGGTGGGCCGGTGGGTCCCCGGTGTCGTCACGACCACGGAGGCCCGGTGCCGGCCCCCTCGCTCGGACTGTGTCAGCCACACGATCAGGGACCTCCCGTGTAGACGGCACCTGCGCCGCCTACACCCCCGACGCTAACCCCGATACGGGCGATTCGCTCGATGGCGGAGGAAGCGTGTCGGTGAAGATCGCGTTAACGACACCTCATAAGTACCCCTGAACCCCAGCAAACACGGTCGGCTCCGCTGCGTCAGGAACGCGAACCCGTGGATCGCGCGGCGTACGGTCACTCGACCGTCACCGGATGCGCGCTCGGTTCCACCGTCGCACCGCGCAGTCTTCGCAGTACCAGGGTCACGAGCAGCGCGAGGACGGCCATCGCGGCGCTGTACCAGACGACCGCGTCCGGGGCGTCGAAGATGCCGCCGAACAGACCCGCGACGAGCGCACCGACCGACATGCCCGCGACCTCCTGGGCGGACCACAGACCGTTCACCCGGCCCAGCAGCGTGTGCGGCGTGTGCGTCTGGATCAGCGAGTAGCGCAGCACCTCCTGCACGGCCCCGAACACACCGACGATCACGAGCAGCACGACGGTGAGCGCCAGGACGGACGTGAAGCCGACCAGTGCCTGGACGACGAATCCGAGGACCAGGGCGGTGAGCAGCACGCGGCCGGGCCGCACCGAACGGCCGAGCCATCCACTGGTGACCGTGGCCGCGGCGGCGCCGAGCGCGATCGCCGCGTACATGACGCCGATGGCGACCGCATTGCCCTCGAAACGCGCGTCGGCAAAGGCCGGCACGAGCACGAGCACACCGCCGCCGAGCATCGCGACGACGCCGGCGATCATCACCCCGCCGACGACGCGTTCGCGGCGCAGGAAGCCGGTCACCGTCTCCGCGGGTGCGTCGGCGTCGTGCCCGGCGTCCGCCGTCGGTGGGTTCAGCGCCGGCAGGCCCGAGAGCAGGGTGACGGTCACGGCGGTGCCGATCGCGGCCACCCAGTAGTTCCACGCCACCGAGAACGTCGCGATCACGAGTCCGCCGATCGCCGGGGACAGGACGGCTCCCGCGCGGGCGCTGAGCACGTTGAGCGCACCGACGGCAACGAGCTGGTCCTTGGGGACGAGCGTGGGCACGACTGCCAGCAGAGCCGCGATGCTGATCGACCCGATCAGGCCGTTGACGACCGTCAGGGCGATGATCGCCGGCACCGAGGGCGACGACAGACCGGCGTTGACGGCCAGTCCGACGAAGGTGAGACCGGAGACGGTGCGGGCGAACAGGATCAGGAACTTGCGGTTGTAGCGGTCGGCGAGCATGCCGCCGAGCAGCATGCCGCCGATCGCAGCGCCCCCTTCGAGCGCGGAGACCAGACCCACCATCGGCGACGATCCGGTCAGGTCGTAGACCTGGATCGGTACGCCGACCATGAGCATCCCGATACCGAAGATCGAGATGGTGCGAGCGATGAAGATCCGGCGGAAGGCCGCGCTCTCGCGCAGCGGCCGCAGATCGAAGAGGGCGCCGTTGCTCATTGCCGGGCCGTCACTCGGACTTCGCGGCGGCGTCGGCGAGCATCGGAGCGATCTCGTCGGTGGCCCACTTCAGCGACAACGCCGACGGGAAGCCCACGGCGTTCGGCATGCCGGTGTTGCGGGCGAGCGAGACGACCGCGCCGCGCTCGACGGCCGGAAGACGGTTCCACGCCTCGAACTTGGTCAGGTATCCGAGATCGCCGGTGGGCGAGACGACCACGAGCAGGTCGGCGTCGAGCTGCGAGATCTCCTCGTAGGACAGCACACCGCGTCCGTCCGCATCGACCTGCAGTGTGTTCGCGTACTGGCTGAGCTCGAGGCCGAGCGAGTTCAGGAACTGCCCGATGCCGCGGTCGTCGGCGGCGAGCACCGACAGCTGGCCACCGGTGTCGCCGATGATCGCGTTGTAGGTCGCGCCCTCGAGTGCGGGGTACTGCTCCTTGGCGGCGTCGAGATCGACCTCGGCCTGCTCGATGACCTCCTCGGCCTTCTCGGGGATGCCGAGGGCCGAGGCGATCTTGCGGGTGGAGTCCTGCCACGGCTCACCGTTGGCGCGGTAGTCGAAGTGGACGACGGGGAACTGTTCGGCGAGCTGGTCGTAGGTGTTCTGTTCGAGTCCCCAGAAGCCGGTGGAGACGATGATGTCGGGCTGCAGCGCGGCGATCTGCTCGGCGATCACCGTGGCACCGCCGTCCATGTTCAGCAGCGGCGGGACGTCGGCGCCGAGTGCTTCGGCCTCCCACGGCCACACGCCGGTGCCGCCGGTCGCCGCGAGGTTCTGGGCATCGACGGGGAGCGCGAGCGGGGTGACGCCCAACGACAGCAGGATGTCGGCGTCCTGCGGCGACAGCGGCAGGGCGCGGGTCGGGGCCGACTCGACGGTCGTGTCGCCGAACTTGCCGGAGACGGTGACCGGGAACTCGCCGTTCGCCGCCGTCGCGCTGCCGGACGAGCTGCCGCTGTCGGTGTCCGAGCCGCACGCCGTGACACCGACCAGCATGGCGGTGGCGGCGAGGGCGACGCCGATCCGGCGCAGTCGCTTGTGGATCCTCATCGATTCTCCTCTGCTGTAGAACACTTCGTAGGTCCGTCGTCCGGGTGTCCGTTCCCGGCGCCGCGGATCTCGTCCTCGTGGAGGGTCGCGGCGAGTTCGCCGATCGACCCGGCGGTGAAGATCGACTCGGCGTCGATCACGTATCCGGCCGCCCGCAGTCCGCCGAGGATCCGCATCACCGAGATGCTGTCGCATCCGAGTTCGAGCAGATCGTCGTCGACGCCGACCTGCTCGACGCCGGTGACCTCGGAGGCGAGGGCGCACAGCAGCTCTTCGGCCGGTGTGGACGGTGCCCGGTGCGTTCGCGGGGCGAGTTCCGGTCGCGGCAGCGTTGCGCGGTCGATCTTGCCGTTGGCGAGCGTGGGCAGGGCGTCGAGCACGACCGTCGCCGACGGCACCATGTAGTCGGGCAGCACCCGCGCGACCGCGCGTCGCAGCGTCTCGGCGTCGAGTGTGTGCCCGGCGGCCGGGACGACGTAGGCGACGAGACGTGCCGTCGCACCGAGATCGGTGCGGGCGAGCACCACTGCGGTCGCGACGTCCGGTCGCGACGAGAGCACGGTCTCGATCTCGGCCGGTTCGATCCGGTATCCGCGGATCTTGACCTGGTCGTCGCCGCGTCCGCGGTAGCGGATGTGTCCGTCGGGCGTCCACAGGGCCCGGTCACCCGTGCGGTACATGCGGTCTCCGGGGAATTCCGGATCGATCGTGTCCGCGACGAAACGGTCGGCGGTGCGACCCGGGTCGGCGAGATAGCCGCGGGCCAGTCCACGACCGGCGAGGTAGAGCTCGCCCTCCACACCGATCGGCGCGGGACGCATCCACCGGTCGACGATGTAGGCCCGGGTGCCGGCGACCGGTCGGCCCGCAACGGGCGCCTCGGCGTCCGAAGCCCGTGCGACGAGCGCGTCGACGGTGCTCTCGCTCGGCCCGTAGAGGTTGTAGGCGCTCACGCCGTCCAGCCCGCGCAACCGGTCCCACATCGGTTGGGAGACCGCCTCGCCGCCGAAGCCGAGCGAGGCCGGGCACCGTCCGTCGTCCGCGAGTCCGTGATCGAGCAGCTGCGCGAGGTGCGACGGGGTGACCTCGACGAAGTCCCAGCGGGATTCGTGGGCGACGCGGACCATCTCGGCCGGATCGCGCTGGACCTTCTCGTCGACGACGTGCACCGCGTGCCCGTCGAAGAGCCACAGCTGCGGTTGCCAGGACGCGTCGAAGGCGAACGACCACGCGTGGCCGACCCGGAGCCGGTCGCGTCCGGTCCGTGCCTGCGTCGGCGCGTAGAGGTCGGCGCGGTGGCTGTGGAACAGCGCGGTCAGGCCGCGGTGCAGGGCGAGGACCGCCTTGGGTGTGCCGGTGGAGCCGGAGGTGTACACGACGTAGGCCGGGTGGTCGGCGCGCAGCGGTGCGAGCCGGTCGGCGTCGGTCAGCGGGGCGTCGTCGTAGCCGGCGACCCGCGCCGCGAGCGTCTCGTCGTCGAGCGCGAGCACCGGCGCGTCCACCGCGGGCAGCGACGACGCGAGTTCTCGGGTGGTGAGCACGACGGCCGGCTCCGCGGTGCCGAGGATCGTCGCGAGACGCTCGGTGGGAGTGCGCGGTTCGAGCGCGACGTAGGCACCGCCGGAGACGAGCACCGCGAGCATCGCCGCGATCGTGTCGGCCGTGCGGGGCAGCACGAGCGCCACGCGGGTCTCGGGAGCGACACCGTGGTCGACGAGCAGTCGCGCCCACCGGCGGACCAGGGACGCGAGGTCGGCGAAACTCCATTCGAGATCGACTGCCACGAGCGCGGTCTCGTGCGGGTGACGGGCGACCGCGTCGTCGAACAGGTCCGCGACGGTGACGGCTTCGGCGACCGGTGCCGGTGTGGCCCGCCACTGTTCGAGCCGGGCGCGTTCGTCGGCCGGCAGGACGTCGATGGCGGACAGGCGCCGGTGCGCCTCTCCCCCGGCCAGCGTGCGCAGCACCCGGTCGAGTCCGGCGACGAGACGTTCGACGGTGCCGCGGTCGTACAGGTCGGAGCTGTACTCGACGACGCCGACGAGGGTGTCGGTGCCCACATACTCGACGAGGTCGAACGACAGGTCGAACTTCGAGGTCTCCATCGGGTGCGGTTCGGGGGTGACACCCGCCGTGAGCCCACCCGCACTGCGCGGATCGGGTTCGACGAGATAGACGATCATCACCTGGAACAGCGGGTGCAGGGCGCGCGAGACGGATCGGTCGGAGCCGAGCACCGCGTCGACGACCTGCTCGAAGGGCAGGTCCTGGTGGTCGAACGCCTCGAGGTCGGTGCGGCGGATCCGGTCGAGCAGTTCGGCGACGGTGGGGTCGCCGGACAGGTCGGTGCGCAGCACGAGGGTGTTGAGGAAGAAACCGACGAGATCCTCGAGTTGCGCGTCGCCGCGTCCGGAGACCGGGGTGCCGAGGGGGATGTCCTCGCCGCCGCCGTAGGCGGCGAGCAGCACCGCGACGGCGGCCTGCACGACCATGAACATCGAGACGTCTTGTGCGCGTGCGAGTTCCCGCAGTGCGCGCACGACCTCCGCGTCGAGCGCGAATGGCACCGCGCCACCGCGATAGGAGGTGCGGGCCGGACGGGTCCGGTCGGTCGGCAGCGGCAGTTCCTCGGGCAGGCCGGCGAGGGCGTCGCGCCAGTAGGCGCGCTGACGCGCGGCGAGCGACTCCGCATCCGCCGGGTCGCCGAGCAGGTCGCGCTGCCACAGCGTGAAGTCGGCGTACTGCACGGCGGGCTGCATCCACTCCGGTGCCTGCCCCACCTCCCGCAGCGCGTAGGCGGTCGCCAGATCGGTGAGCAGCGCCTTGGTCGACCACTCGTCGACGGCGATGTGGTGAATCACCAGCGCCACCACGGTGCCGTCCCCGGCGTCGAGGACCGACAGCCGCACCGGCAGTTCGGCCGACAGATCGAAGCGGTGATCGATCGCCTCGGCCAGCGCATCGTGGACATCGGCCGCGGCGACCGAGCGGTGGTCGACGACCACGCGGACCTCGTCCGGCGCGAGCACCTGCTGGTAGGCCTGTCCGTCCGCGCTCGGGAAGACCGTGCGCAGCGACTCGTGACGCAGGACGACGTCGCGCACGGCCGCTTCGAGTGCCGGGACGTCGACGCGCCCGTGCACCCGCCACGTGACAGGCACGTTGTACACGCCGCCGCGGGCCCCGAGCTGGTCGAGAATCCAGAGGCGTTGCTGCGCGTACGACAGCGGCACCATCGCAGGTCGCGGGTCGGCCGCCACCAGCGCGGGTCGCGGCGACGCCTGCCCGGCGGCCGCGCACCGCTGCGCGAGCGACTCCACCGTCGGGGCGTCGAAGACCGTGCGCAGGGCCAGATCCGCGCCGAGCTCCGAACGGATCGCGTTCACGAGCCGGATCGCAGCGAGGGAATGCCCACCGAGCGCGAAGAAGTCGACGTCGATACCGACCTCGTCGAGTCCCAGCGCATCGGCGAACAGTGTCGCGATCGTCGCCTCGAGTTCGGTACGCGGCTGCCGTCCGGATCCGGTGTCGAACTCCGGTGCCGGAAGGGCACCGCGATCGAGTTTGCCGTTGAAGGTCGTCGGGACCGCGTCGATCACGAAAACCCGTGCGGGCAGCAGATAGTCGGGCACACGTCCGACGAGTGCGTCACGGACCGCCACCGGATCCACCGCGACTTCCGCTGCGGGAACGATATATCCGACGAGCACCGAATCGCCTGCGGGACGGGGTTTGATCGCGGCCACAGCACGGGCGACACCGTCGACGGCATCGAGAGCCGCCTCGAGTTCGCCGAGTTCGATGCGCAGACCGCGCAGCTTGATCTGGTCGTCGCCGCGGCCGAGATATTCGAGGTCGCCGTGGGCGTCCCAGCGTGCGAGGTCGCCGGTGCGGTAGAGCCGGTCGCCGGGATCGCCGTAGGGGTCGGCGACGAACCGCTGGGCGGTGAGCGCCGGGCGCCGCAGGTAGCCCTGCGCAACCTGTACTCCCCCGATGTACAGCTCACCGGGGGTGCCGGCCGGCACGGGGCGCAGATACCGGTCGAGCACGTACAGGCACACGTTCGCGCCCGGCCGCCCGATGACGGAACCGCGGGTAGGCGAACCGATCCGGGCACCCGGGTCGGCGTCGAGGGTCACCTCCACCGCGGCTTCGGTCGGGCCGTACAGGTTGTGGACCTTCACCTGCGGGAGCACCGTCGCCGCGCGTGCGACGGTGCGCGGCGACAGTGCTTCACCGCTGCACACGATGCGGCGCAGGCTCGCGGCGTCCGCGGTGGCGGGCACGGCGAGGGTCTCCTCGAGCATCGACGGCACGAAGTGGGCGACGGTGATGTTCCCGTCGCGCAGCAGGGTCGCCGATTCGACGGGATCGCGGTGCGCGTCGGGTCCGCCGACGACGACGCTCGCACCGTCGACGAACGGCGCGAACAACTCCCACACCGACACGTCGAAGGTCGCGGGTGTGCGCAGCAGCACCCGGTCGTCGGGCGAGGCGGGCAGTTCGCGGCGCACCCATTCGAGCCGGTTCGCCACGGCGCGGTGCGACACGGCGACGCCCTTGGGCAGACCCGTCGACCCCGAGGTGTAGATGACGTAGAGCGGGTGGTCGAGGGTGAGCGGCGCGATCCGGTCGGTGTCGGTGACCGACTCCGGGCTGCGGGCGTCGATGCGGGCACGCACCTCGGTGTCGTCGAGGTCGAGTCGCGGATGCTCGCCGGGCAGTTCGATGTCGCTGCGCGTCAGCACGACTCGCGGATGCGCATCGCCGAGCAGGTACTCGATGCGCGTTTCGGGCAGCGTGGTGTCGATCGGCTGGTAGGCCGCACCGGACTTCACGACGGCGTGGATCGCGACGACCTGCCCCACGGAGCGGGGCACCGCGACCGCGACGATCGCACCCGGACCGGCGCCGAGCGCGACGAGTTCGCGGGCGAGGCGGTTCGAGGCGGCGTCGAGGGCGGCATGGGTGAGGGTGTGGTCGGCCGCGACGAGAGCCGGCCGTTCGGCGTGCTCGGCGGCGCTGCGGGCGAGCACCTCGCTCAGCGGGGCGAGAGCGAAGTCGACGCGCTCGCCGGTGCCGACGGCGAGTTGTCCCGCGGCCTCGTCGGCGTCGAGGATCGCGACGTCGCCGATCCGGGCCGCGGGTGCGCTCGCGACCTGATCGAGCAGAGTGAGCAGCGCGGCGAGAAGCGTGTCGGCCATGGTGGCGTCGAACAGGTCGGTCGCGTACTCGACCGATACGGCGACCTCGCCGGTGTCCGGGGCGTCGACGAAGGTGAGGTTGAGGTCGAACTTGGCGCGGACGTTGCTCAGCGGTTCCCAGCGGGTGGGCACACCGAGCAGGTCGGGCAGCTGCGCGGGGCGCTGCAGGTAGCTCATCATCACCTGGAACAGCGGGTTCCGTCCCTCGACGCGCGGCGGTGCGAGTCGCTCGACGAGCTGCTGGAAGGGCACCTCCTGGTGCGCCATCGCCGCGAGATCGGTCTCGCGCACCCGGTCGAGGAGTTCGGCGAAGGTGGGCTCGCCGGACAGATCGGTGCGCAGCACCAGGGTGTTGACGAAGAAACCGACGAGTTCGTCGAGTGCGGTGTCGGAACGGCCCGAGACGGGGGTGCCGACGACGATGTCGTCGCCCGCGCCGAGCCGGGAGAGCAGTGCCGCGACGGCCGCGTGCAGCGCCATGAACATCGTGCCGCCGCGGGCATCCGCGACCGCGCGCAGGCGGGCGGCGATGTCGGCGGGGACCGTCGCGGTGGTGTTGCCCGCCGCTCCGGTCGGCCGCGCGGGGCGGGGCCGGTCGGTGGGCAGGACGATCTCGTCGGGCAATTGCGCGAGAGTGTCGGTCCAGTAGTCGATCTGGGTGTCGATCCGGCCGGCCTCGATCAGTTCGCGCTGCCACAGCGTGTAGTCGGCGTACTGGACGGGCAGCGGAGACCATTCGGGTGTCGCGCCGGCCGACCGGGCTTGGTAGGCGCGGGTGAGGTCGCCGAGCAGCGGCGCATCCGACCATTCGTCGGTCGCGATGTGGTGCAGCACCACTGCGAGGACGTGCCGGTCGGGCGCGACGCGCACCAGCACCACGCGCAGCGGCGGGTCGGTGTGCAGATCGAACGACGCGGTGAGCCGCTCGGTGAGCAGCGCCCGGACGGCATCCTCGGACTCTGTCTCGTGCAGTTCGAAGCGCACGGCCTCGGGCGTGTCCAGGATCCGCTGGTAGGGCGTGCCGTCCTCGGAATCGACGACGGTGCGCAGGCTCTCATGACGTTCCACGACGTCGGCGACCGCCGCGACGAGGGCATCGGCGTCCACCGCGCCGTCGAGGCGGGCGACGTGCGCGTAGTGGTAGGCGAGGCTGTCGTCCTGCAACTGCTGGAGCAGCCACAGGCGTTCCTGGGCGGCCGACAGCGGCACCCGGTCGGGGCGCGTCCGCGCGGTGATCGGCGGGAGCGCCGCTGCGGCGCCGGGGATGCGGCGGGCGAGTTCCTCGACGCTGCGAGCCTCGAACAGGTCGCGGATGGTGACGTCCACACCGAGTTCGGAGCGGATGCGGCCGACGATCCGCATGGCGATCATCGAGTGCCCGCCGAGTTCGAAGAAGTCGTCGTCGGCGCCGACCTCGTCGACCCCGAGGACGTCGGCGAAGACCTCGCACAGGACCTTCTCGGTCTCGGTGCGCGGGGCGCGTCCACCGAGGCCCGTGGCGGCCTGCGGTTCGGGCAGGGCGCGGGTGTCGAGCTTGCCGTTGACGGTCATCGGCACGGAATCGATGAGCTGTACCCCGGCCGGGACCATGTAGTCGGGCAACTGGGCGCGCAGGTGGGCGACGAGCCGCGACGACAGGTCGGGCGGATCGCCGTCTCCGACCGGAACGGCGTAGGCAGCAAGTCGTTTCGTGCCGGGCACGAGCGGGTCGTCGACGGCGATCACCGCCGCGGTACCGACCTCGGGGTGCTCCTCGAGCACAGCCGCGATCTCGTGCAGTTCGACGCGGTAACCGCGGATCTTGACCTGGTCGTCGACGCGGCCGAGATAGTCGAGGTTGCCGTCGGTGCGGCGGCGCATGAGGTCGCCGGTGCGGTACATGCGGCCACCGGCCGACCACGGATCGGCGACGAAGCGGTCGGAGGTGAGCCCGAAACGGTTCAGATAGCCGCGCGCGAGACCCACACCCGCGATGTACAACTCGCCGACGACACCGTCGACGACGGGTCGCAGCCACGGATCGAGGATGTAGGCGCGGGTCGCGCGGATGGGGACGCCGACCGTGGGGGTCGCGCTGTCGTCGGTGCCGCCACCGAGGGTGTTGATGGTGTACTCGGTGGGGCCGTACAGGTTGTACCCGAGGGTGCCATCGGTCTCGCGCAGGCGCGTCCACACCGAATCCGACACGGCCTCACCGCCGAGCAGAACGAGCGGCGGGCGGTGCTGTCCCGGACCCTCGTCGAGCATGCCGTCCGCGATCAGCTGCGTCGCGTAGGTAGGGGTGACGTTGACGACGTCGATGGCGTGGGTGTTGCAGTACTCGACGAGCGCGGTGGCGTCGCGACGCAGGTCCTCGTCGCAGACGTGCACCTCGTGGCCCTCGACGAGCCAGAGCAGTTCCTCCCACGACATGTCGAAAGCGAACGACACGGTGTGCGCGACCCGCATCCGGCGTCCGTCCACCGACGAGACCACCGGATCGAAGATCTCGTCCTGGTGGTTGCGCTGCATGTTGGTCAGGCCCCGATAGGGGGTGACCACGCCCTTCGGCTTGCCGGTGGACCCCGAGGTGTAGATGACGTAGGCGGGGTGCTCGAGCCGGCCCGGGCGACCCGGGGCGAAGGCACCGAGTTCGGCGTCGGTCAACGGCGCGGTACTCGCGGCGAGGGGCCCGTCCAGGCGGATGCTGCGGTCGGCGGGCAGGCCGAGACGGTTCTGCACCGCGGTCGTGGTGAGGAACAGCGCCGGCAGCGCGTCGTCGATGACGGTGCGCAGACGCTCGTCGGGCTGGTCGAGTTCGAGCGGCAGGTAGGCGGCACCGGTGCGCAGGATCGCGAAGAGCGCGACGACGGTGTCGATGCTGCGGGGCAGGCCGAGGCACACGATGGTCTCGGGTCCCGCTCCCCCGGCGATGAGGGTGCGGGCGAGCGCTTCGACGCGGCCGGCGAGTTCGCCGTAGGTGCTGCTCTGTTCACCGGAGACGAGGGCGATGCGGTCGGCGTCGGTCGCGGCGCGGGCGATGAGCATCTCGGCGACGGTGACGTCCTCGACCTCGGGGATCTCGGCGCGCAGCCGGGCGTCGGTGACGGTGTGTTCGGCGGCCGTCAGTGCGGGCACGGACGCGACCGGCAGATCGACTCCGCGGGCGACGAAGTCGAGCAGCGCCACGAAGCGGTCGTGCAGGGCCCGGGCACGCGCACCATCGACGACGTCGGGCCGGTAGTCGATCTTGACGTGCATGGTCCGCCCCGGCGACACGACGATCGCGAGGGGATAGTGCGTGTGGTCGAGGCTGTCCTCGGCGAGGATGTCGTGCCGCGCGGACTGCCGGGCCATCTCGTCGGCGTCCTTGAAGTTCTGCAGTACGAACAGGGTGTCGAACAGTTCGGAATGACCGACGGCACGGAGGATGTCGCCGAGTCCGAGATACTCGAACTCCATGCGGTCGGCGTACTCGTCCTGCATGCGGCGCAGCAGGTCCGCGACGGTCTCGGCGCCGGACAGGCGCACCCGCACCGGGACGGTGTTGAGGAACATGCCGACCACGCGGTCGAGTCCGACGATCTCGGTGGGCCGCCCGGCGACGGTGGAGCCGAACACGACGTCGGTGCTGCCGGATTCGGCGGCGAGCAGCAGGCCGACGACGGCGTTCATCAACGCGTTGAGGGTGACGCCCGTGCTGCGGGCCCGATCGCGCAGTGTCGCGGTGAGCGTCTCGTCGATGTACGACTCGATGCGCAGCGGCACGATGGCGGCGCGGTCGCGGGTGGATCCGGCGAGCAGCGTGGGCTTGTCGAAACCGGCGAACTCGTCGCGCCAGGCCTGCTCGGCGGCGGCGCGGTCGCGGGCGGCGAGCCACTGCAGGTAGTCGGTGAAACCCGCTTCGGGCGCCGCGATTTCGTCACCGGCGTAGCGGGCGAGCAGTTCGTCGACGAACAGCGCACCGGACCAGCCGTCCCACAGGATGAATTCGCGGTTGACGACGAGACGGTCGATGCCGTCGAGGTGCAGCAGCAGCATGCGCCACAGCGGCGGGGACGCGAGGTCGAACGGCTGCAGCCGATCCTCCTCGATGAGTTTCTCGGCGCGGGCCTGCTGCTCGGCGGGGTCGAGGTCGGTGAGGTCGACCTCGGTGAACGGCACCTCGAGATCCGCCGCGCCGATGAACTGCACCGGATCGGCCAGACCGTCGTCGGTGAAACCGGCACGCACGGTGGGGTTCTCGGCGAGCAGACGTGCGGCGGCGCGGCGCAGGCGCTCGACGTCGAGGCGGTGGCCGAAGTCGAGCGAGAACTGGGCGGTGTAGATGTCCTTCGACGAGTCGAAGACCGACTGGAAGTACAGGCCGCGCTGCAGCGGCGACAGCGGCCAGATGTCCTCGATCCGCACGGGCGCGATCCGTGCGACGCGGTCGATCTCGGTCTGCGTGAGCGTGACGTGCCCGAGATCGGACGGAGTGAGACAGGTCCGCCCCAAAGCTGCGTCGGCGCGGCCGAGGAGATCGTCGAATGCCGCGCGCCATGCCTCGGCGAGCCGGGCCACGAGATCGGGGTCGAGCGCCTCGTCGGCGGTCAGATGCACCGTGGCGCCGCCGGTTCCCCGTTCGACGTGGATATCGAGCAGGTAGTTGCCGATGCGGTCTCCGCCGCTCCGCACGAGCACCTGCGGCTGTCCGAGCGGCGCGAGGGCCGGTCCGGCCTGGACGTTGGCGTAACGCAGCATCGGCCAGCCGATGCCCCGGTCGGGGGCTGCGCGCAGGCGTTCCTTCGCGGTGCGCAGGGCGTCGAGCGGATCGGTGGCGAGCGCCAGCCGCACCGGCGTCGTCCAGTCGAGCGCGCCGACGGTGCGGGTGAGGTCGGCGTCGGGGGCCAGTGCGATGCGGCCGTCGCGGACGATGTCGACGAGCAGTTCACCGTCGCCGCTCTCGCGGGTGTTCGCGACCGCGGCTGCGGTCACCGCGGTCCACACATCGGTCGAGACGCCCGAGACGAGACCGGCCACTGCGGTGGTCGCCATGGAGAATTCGTCGTCGGTCAGGGTGAGGGTCACAGGCGTCCGTGTGCGGCCGGTGGCCACCGCTGCGGCGAACTCGGCACCGGGTGCGACGGTGGTCATCCAGTCGGGAAGCTCGGCGAGTCGCTGCGGGGAGGCGGCCTGCTCGGTGAAGACGCGGGCGTGGGTCGCGGGCGAGGTGGGCACGGGCGGCAGCACGATCTGCGTGCCGCGCCGGGCGGCGCGCAGGGCACGGTGCAGGTCGGCGGTGACGATCGACCAGGACGTCTCGTCGACGAGCCCGGCGGGGGCGAGGAAGACCAGTTCCCCGGCGCTCTCGTCCGCAGCGGTGAGCCGCACCGCGGTCAGGACCCGGCCGGCGGTGGCGTCGGGGCGCAGGGGCAGGTCGGCGGTCGCGGTTCCCACCGGCAGGGCGGCGTTCGCGACGAGGGTCCGGGCGTCGACGGCGGCGGTATCGTTCACCGACAGCAGCCACAGCACCGGGGCCGGTGCGGTGAGGGTCGTCCGCAGCGCCGGGTGGTGCTCGACCACGGCGGCGACCGCGGCGAGCACGGCGTCGTCGGTGAGATCCTCCGGAGCCGGGACGCGGTATTCGCGCAGGTCGGCGTCCACGGAGAGTCCGGCGTCGCGGCGTCGCGCGGTGGCCGGCAGCAGCGCGAGCGGTCCGGCGGCGGTGTCCTCGTGGTCGGCCTCGGAGCTGTCGCCGAGGGCCGGCGCCGGGGCGACGTCGAAGGTGCCGAGCGGCGCGTCGAGGTCGTCGAGGATCGCGGCGAGGAAGTCGTCGAGATCGGCGGCGCAGCGCTGCGCGAGCGGTGCGTCGTCGGCATGACCGCGCAGTCCGATCTCGATCGGGTGCCCGGCCTTCTCGAGCACGAGGATGAATTCCAGTTCGCCGACCGGCCCGGAGGACAGCATGTGCGCCTGCGATTCCCGCCCGACCGAGTACCGCGAGGCAGCTGCGGGCATGATGTTCACGCCGACGGTCGGGGGCCGCCAGTCCGGGTCGATCTCGGCGAGTTCGCGACCGAGATCCTCACCGCGGTACCGGCCGTGTTTGAGCAGGCCGAGCAGTTTGCCGTCGATCACCTCGGCGACGTCGGCCAGGCGCGCGTCGTCGGGAACGTCGAAGCGCAGGGGCAGGACGCTGGCGACCATCGCGGGCACGGTGCGCAGTTCGCGGGTGCCGCGCGCGGTCGTGGGCAGGCTGATCACCACGTCACGGCGACGGGTGGCCCGGGCCAGATAGGCGCCGAGGAGGGCGATGAGCACGGTGGCGGGCCGGGTGCCGTGGGCCTTGGCGTACCGCTCGAGCCGGCCGCGTCCGTCGGCGTCGATGTGCGACCAGGCGACGAGTTCTCCGGGGCTCGACAGGCGACCAGAGCCGAGCAGGCGCGTCACCTGCGGGAGGTCGGCGAGTTCGTCGAGCCAGTAGCGGCGGTCGAGTTCGCGTTGTTCGCTCGCGACGTACTCCTCGTCGACGCGCACGTACCGTTCCAGGGTCCACTCCGTGGCGCGGTCGGGACCCTTGCCCTCGACGTACGCCCTGGTCATCGCGGTGGTCGCGAGACCGATGCCGTAGCCGTCATTCACGATGTGGTGGTACTGCTGGTACAGCCGCATCGTGTTGTCGGAGAGGCGGTGGATGGCGAATCGGAACAGCAGGTCGCGGGCTAGATCCTGCGGTTCGTTCATCGTGGCGCGCATCCAGCGGTCGGACGCCGCGGCCGGGTCGTCCTCGCCGCGGAAGTCGATGACCGGCAGGTCCCACTCGCGGGTCGCGCGCGGGATCTGGACGACATTGCCGTCGGCGTCGACGTCGAAGTTGACGTGCAGGGTCTCGGCGGCGTCGAGGACCGAGTGGATCGCCGTGATCATCCGGTCGATGTCGATGTCGTCACCGATGGTCTCGGTGTACATGCCGGTGTTGTAGAGGTGCCCGGTGGCGTCGAGCTGATGACCGAAATAGATGGTCCGCTGCGCGCGCGTGACGGGATACACCGACTGCATCGAACTTCTCTCTCCCACGGATGCCGCGACGAACCGCGGGCGCATACCGACTAGCTAATGGTTAGGCTAACCATACTAGGCGCCCGAGGGGGTACTGAAACCTGCTCCCACCGGCGCGTTCATCGCCGTCGTCCAGGCCTCGGACAGCCCTCGGATCTCCTCGCAGGAAATTCGTCCGTCCGACCGCATCGTGGCTGTGAATATACGACCGCCCGCTTTCTCCTCGATCCGCACCGACAGCTCGAGGGCGCGCCCGCACGGGGTCCGCCGCTCCGTCGGCACCGTGTCGATCCGGACGAGAACGTCGGGCCGGGCCAGTGCCATGAAGGCCGGTGCGGCCTGGGCGTTGAGGTGCCGCAGCAGCGCGTAACCGGACCCGTCCCCGGGCACCGCGTCCACGGCGGCGGCCACACCGGTCGACACCGCGTCCGGATCGTCGGCGACGGGAACCCGCACGGGCACACCGACGGCGAACGGACCCACGGTCCGGGTGCAGTCCGGCTCGCCGTCGGAGAATTCACGTGCGTCGCGTTCGATCTCGACGAGCAAATGTGCCGGCGCGGCCTCGCGGACGCGTCCGACGGCGACTGCCAACGCGGTCACTGCCGCGACAGCGAGGTCCTGCCCACCGGACGGACCGGCGTTGACCTCGACTGCGGCGATCTCGACCGGATCGCCGACGGGGAGCACCGCGGTGCTCAGCGCGGCGCCCGGGGCGAGGACCTGCACCCAGTGCGCCAGTTCCCCGAGCAGCGCCGGGTCCTGCGCGCGCTCGTTGATGCGGGTCGCGAGTCCCTGCGCGGTGGCTGCGGGAACGGCAACCGGTCCCCCGGTGACCGCCGCAGCCAGGTCGGCGGCGAGCACGCCGACGGAGACACCGTCGGCGACGATCGGGTGGACCGCCACCACGAGTCGACCGGTCTGCCCGGTGGTCAGCCACACGGCCGAGAGCACCGGTCCGGCCTCGGGGTCGAGAGCCTCGGCGGCCTCGGTGCGGGCCTGCTGCTGCGCTGTTGCGAGGTCGGTGGTCTCGACGACCCGTACCGGTACCTCGTCGCCGGCGGGGTGGGTGTCGAGCGACCACAGCACCGAGGACACGCGGGTGAGCCGCATGCGCAGCGCATCGTGAGCGGCGACCACCGTGCGCACGGCACCCGTCGCCTTCTCCTCGTCCGCCGGGGTGTCGACGGCGAACACGAGTGCGGCTCCGGCCGGCTCTGCACCGATCTCTCGCAGTGCGTGCACGGCCGGCGGCACGGGCACCGGGCCCGGTTCCCGGTCGTCCACGGGGCCCGTCGGCTGTTCCTCCGTCTCGGCGAACTGCGCGACGGCGGCGAGACCGGCCGGGGTGCGCCACCGGAAGATCTCGCGCGGGCCGAATTCGATGCCCTTGCGGCGCGCGGCCGTGACGACCTGCATCGAGACGATGCTGTCGCCACCGAGCGCGAAGAAGTCGTCGTCCGGTCCGACGACGTCGAGACGCAGTGCCTCCTCGAACAATTCGCACAGTGTGGCCTCGGCGGGGGTCTCCGGGTCGCGGCGCGTCGTCGCGGTCGGTTGCGGATCGGGGAGTGCCCTGCGATCGAGTTTGCCGTTCGGTCCGAGCGGCAGTACCTCGAGCACGGTCACGGTCACCGGGACCATGTGATCGGGCAGGGAGGTCGCGGCGTGCGCGAGTAGATCGGCCGGTTCGACGGTGCGCCCGGACAGGGGCACCACGTAGCCGGCGAGCATGCCGTCGCGCACCACGACGGCGCTCTGCGCGACGTTCGGATGCGCGACCAGCGTCGCCTCGATCTCCCCGAGTTCGATGCGCAGGCCGCGGAGTTTGACCTGCCCGTCGGCGCGGCCGATGTAGTCGAGTTCGAGGCCCGCGCCCCGGTCGCGCCACCGCACGAGGTCGCCGGTGCGGTAGAGCCGCTCCCCCGCGTCGCTGTAGGGGTCGGCGACGAACCGGCCCGCCGTCAGGCCCGCGCGCCGGTGGTAGCCGCGGGCGAGCTGGACACCGCCGAGATACAACTCGCCGACGACGCCCGGCGCCACGGGCCGGAGCCGCTCGTCGAGGACGAGGGTGCGGGTGTTGTCGATCGGCCGTCCGATCGGGACCCACGGAATGTCCTGCGCCGGAATCGGTGCCGCGGTGACGTCGACGGCGGCCTCGGTGGGGCCGTAGAGGTTGTGCAGTTCGGCGTCGACGAGGGTGTGGAAGCGGTCGCGATGGTCGGCGGTCAGCGCCTCACCACTGCAGATCACCCGGGTCAGGCGCAGTGCCCGGTCCTGCTCGGCGGCGAGCACGTCGAGCAACGCCGCGAGCATCGACGGCACGAAGTGCGCCGTGGTGATCGACTGCCGGGCGATCACATCGCGCAGATAATGCGGGTCGCGGTGACCGTCGGCGGTCGCGACGACGAGCGTGGCGCCGGTGATCAGCGGCCAGAAGAACTCCCACACCGACACGTCGAATCCGGACGGGGTCTTCTGCAGCACCCGATCCTCGGCGGTGAGACCGTATTCGTCCTGCATCCACCGCAGCCGGTTGGCCACGGCGCGATGGCCGACGACGACACCCTTCGGGGTTCCGGTGGATCCGGAGGTGTAGAGCACGTACGCCGCGCAGTCGAGGGGCATCACAGTCGGTGCTGCGACCGGATCTGCGGGATCGGTTCCGACGGAACCGGATTCGTCGACCTCGAGCACCGGCACACCGGAGTCGAAGGTCATCGCCACACCGGCGGCCGCCACGACCGCGACGGGCTGCGCGTCGGAGAGCATGTACGCGAGTCGCTCGGCGGGATAGTTCTCGTCGAGCGGCAGATAGGCCGCACCGACGCGGTGGATCGCAAGGAGGGCGATCACGAGAGCGGTGCTGCGCGGAATCGCCACGGCCACGACGGCATCCATTCCTACTCCGGGAACGGCACGCAGATGCCCGGCCAGCGCGGCGACGGCACGGTCGAGTTCGGCGTAGGTCCACCGCCGTCCGGTGGCGTCGTCGACGAGCGCGAGGGCATCCGGTGTCGCAGCGACCTGCTGCGAGAACAGCTCGGGGACCGTGCGATCGGGACCGTCGTCTCGGACCGTGCCGATCTCCGCTGCCACCAATGCCTTCCGGTCGTCGACGGTGAGCACGCTCAACTGCGACAGCGAGGCGTCCGGATTCGCCGCGATCTCCGCCAGCAGAGCCGTGAGTCGCTGCACGAATCCGTCTACGGTGCCGCGGTCGAACAGGTCGGTCGCGTACTCGATGCGACCGCGGATCCCGCCGTCGTCGGTCTCGGCGAGGTCGAAGGTCAGGTCGAACTTCGACGTGCCGGTCTCGACGAAGACCGGTTCGGCGTCGAGTCCGGGCATGCGGATCTCGTCGAGGCGGTCGCGGTACTGCACCATGATCTGGAACAGCGGCTGGCGTGCGAGCGACCGTGCCGGGGCGAGTCGTTCGACGAGCACCTCGAACGGCAGGTCCTGGTGAGCATAGGCGTCGAGGTCCACCTCCCGGACCCGCGTGAGCAGGTCGCGGAGGGTGGGGTCGCCGGACAGATCGGTGCGCAGCACGAGCGTGTTGACGAAGAAGCCGACGATCCGGTCGAGGGCGGCGTCGGGGCGCCCCGCGACGGGAGTGCCGAGGACGATGTCGTCCCCGGCGCCGTGCGCGCGCAGCAGTACTGCGACGACGGCGTGGGTGAGCATGAACATCGTCGCGCCGGATTCGGCGGCGACGTCGGCGAGTGCTTCCCGGGTGCGCGGGTCGACGGTGAACGGGACCGCGCCGCCGCGGTAGCTGCTGACGGCACCGCGCGGCCGGTCGTGCGGCACGGCGAGTTCTTCGGGTGCGCCGTCGAGGACGCGTGCCCAGTACTCGGTCTGGACCTCACGCAGAGACTCTTCCCCGGTACCGAGACGTTCGTCCTGCCAGAGAGTGAAGTCCCGGTACTGCACCGGCAGCGGCGCAGGCGCGGGTGCCCCGGTGGTCAGGTGCGCGTACCAGGCGGACAGGTCGGCGACGAGCGGCGTGGCGGACCACTCGTCGGCGGCGATGTGGTGCACGAGCACCATCAGGTGCGCGTCGTCGGGAGCGGTGCGCACGAGCGTCGCGCGGATCGGCAGGTCGTGGGCGAGATCGAACGGGCGGCCCGCCTCCTCGGTGAGCAGCGCGTCGAGATCCGCCGGGGCGGTGTCGACGATCCGCAGGTCGACGGTGCAGTCCTCGGCGGGCAGCACCCGCTGGTAGCCGATCTGCTCGACGTCGCCCTCGTCCGGCTCGGTGAACACCGTGCGCAGCGTGTCGTGCCCGGCGATCAGGTGCTGCAGGGCACCCCGCAGAGCGTCGACCTCGAGCGCGCCGCGCAGCCGCATCGTGTACGGGATGTTGTAGGTCGCCGACGCGCCCTCGAGGCGGAAGAGGAACCACAGCCGGCGCTGCGCCGCCGACATCGGGACGAGATCGGCGTGGTCGCGGCGCACGAGTTCGGGTCCGACGGCGGTGGCCGGGACCGTCGCCACGAGTCGCGCGGGGGTGCGCAGATCGAAGATGTCGCGGATCGACGGGTTCCGGCCGGTGCGCATGCGCAGCGCCGCGGACAGACGTGTCGCGAGGAGCGAATTGCCGCCGAGGGCGAAGAAATCGTCGTCGGGGCCCACCTGGCGGACACCGAGGAGTTCGGCGAGCACCTCGCACACGGCGCGTTCGTCGTCGGTCGCCTCGCGCGTGCTGTGGCTCTGTGCAGGATCGGGCAGAGCCGCGCGGTCGACCTTACCGTTGGGCAGGGTCGGCATGGCGTCGAGCACGGCGAAGACCGCGGGAATCATGTAGTCCGGCACCACGGTCCGCAGATGGTCCTGCAGGTCGATGGCCGCCGGACGCGGCGCGGCCGGATCGGCGACGACGTAACCGACGAGCAGATCGGTCCCGGACGCCGACGGGCGCACGGTGACGAGGGCCGCGGTCACCGCCGGGTGCCGCAGCAATGTGGCTTCGACCTCGCCGGGTTCGATGCGGAAACCGCGCAGGCTCAGCTGGTGGTCGGCGCGCGAGACGAACTCGAGTTCTCCGGAGGCGTTGCGCCGCACCAGGTCCCCGGTGCGGAAGAGCCGGGTGCCGCTGCCGGTGGGGTCGGCGACGAACCGCGCCGCGGTCAGGTCCGGGCGGCCGAGATAGCCGCGGGCGGACTGCACTCCCCCGACGTAGAGTTCGCCGGTCACCCCGTCCGGGACGGGACGCAGGTGCCGGTCGAGGATGCGTGCGGTCACGCCGTCGACGGGGGCACCGATGCGGACGCGGTCGACGTCGGAGCCCGGCGCCGTCCAGGTCGTGACGTCGCCGGCGACCTCCGATGAACCGTACGAGTTGATCACCCGTGCGCCCGGCAGTGCCGCGATCACGCTCGTGCCGAGGGGTTCTCCGCTGAGGAACCACGTGTCGACGAGTTCCGCGGCCTCGGGGCGCAGGGCGGCGAGGGTCTCGGCGAGGCTCGGCACCGCGGTGAGCATCCGGACGCGGTGCCGGGCGACGAGATCGGCGAGGGTCTCGGCGTCACGGGAGGCCGCGTCGTCGGCGAGGACCATCGTCGCACCGGAGAGCAGACCGGCGAACAGTTCGGTGGATCCGTCGATGAAGCTCAGCGAGCTCTTGGCCAGGCGCACGTCGTCGCCGGCCGGGCGGACGCGTGCCGCCTGCCAGACCAGCCGGTTCGCCAGCGCCGCAGCGGTTCCGACGACCCCCTTGGGCACACCCGTCGAACCGGAGGTGTAGACGACGTACGATCCGTCCTCCGGATGCAGCGGGCGGCTGCGGTCGAGGTCGGTGATCGGTGCGTCCGAGTAGCCTTGCGCCGCTTCGGCCAGTGCGGCGAGGGTCAGCTCCGGTGCCTCTCCGGGCACGGCGCCGTCCGTATCGACGAGCACGAGATCGGGTGCGGCGTCGGTGAGCATGAACTCGATGCGTGCCGGCGGGTACGACAGGTCGACGGGCAGGTAGGCGGCACCGGCGACGACGACGGCGGCCAGGGCCACCACGGCGGCGTCGGAGCGTGCCGCCGCGACCGCGACGACACTGCCGGGCCCGACACCCCGTTCGGCGAGCGCGCGAGCCGAACGGTGCACGCGCGCCCCGAATTCCCGATAGCTCGACGTCTCGGTGCCGAACACGAGCGCCGGGTGATCCGGGCGGGCGGCGAAGGCCGCCGCGAGCAGGTCCGGCAGCAGCTGCGTGGTGGCGGGCACCGTCGCGGCGGTGTCGGCGGCGCGCTCTTCGTCGGTGCGCACGTCGATCGATGAGAGGTGTCGCGGTTCGGGGTCGGCGAAGGCCGCGAGCACCGACAGCAGACGCTGCCCGAGGGTCCGTACGCTCGTACGGTCGTAGAGGTCCTCGGCGTACTCGAAGCGGATCGACAGGCCGTCGGCCGCGTCGACGAAGTCGACGGTGAGATCGAACTTCGACGTGCCGGTGGACAGATACGACACGGTCGCGGTGGTGTCGCCGATCTGCGGGACGACCGGTTCGGTGCGGTACTGCACCACCGTCTGGAAGAGCGGGTGCCGCGCGAGCGACGGGGTGACACCGACGGCGTCGACCACCTCGTCGAAGGGCACCTCCTGGTGGGCCAGGGCGGCGAGGTCGGCGCGCCGTACGCGTGTCAGGATCTCGGCGGTGTCGGGATCGCCGGACAGATCGGTGCGCAGGGCGATGGTGTCGACGAAGAAGCCGACGATGTCCTCGAGTCCGCTGTCGGCGCGACCCGCGACGGGCGCGCCGAGCACGATGTCGTCGCCCGCACCGAGCGCGGTGAACAGGACGGCCACGGCGGCGTGGGTGAGCATGAACATGCTCGTCCCGGAACGGGCACACGTATCCCGAAGGGCCGCAGACAGTTCCGAATCCACCTGCACGTGCACCTCGCCACCGCGGTGGTTCGGCACCGCGGGTCGCGGACGGTCGTGTGGCAGGGCGAGTTCCTCCGGTGCTCCGGCAAGAGTGGAGCACCAGAACGCGAGGTCGCGGTTGCGGAGCGCGGCGGCGGCGGGGTCGTCGGCGAGACCGCGCTGCCACACCGCGAAGTCCGCGTATTGGGGACGCGGCGCGTCGTCGGGCACACGACCCGCCGAGAGATCGGCGTAGGCGGCGGCGAGGTCGGCGAAGACCGTCTCGGCCGACCACTCGTCGCCGGCGATGTGGTGCACGACGAGCAGCAGCACCGCGTCATCCGGTGCGCGTCGCACGAGATGCGCACGGAACGGACGGTCTTGTCCGAGGTCGAAGGATGCCCGCGCGGCCGCGTCGAGAAGTGCCGTGGCATTCCCGTCGCGCGCCTCCGCGACCTGCAGGACCGTCGACGGCGTGTCGGTGACGACCTGCACGGGCTCACCGTCGACGACGTCGACGACGGTGCGCAGCACCTCGTGCCGGGCGACGACGTGCACCAGCGCACGGTCGAGCAGGCCGGCGTCGAGCCGGCCGCGCAGTTCGAGGGCGAAGGGGATGTTGTAGGTCGGCGACGGTCCCTGGGCACGGTCGAGGAACCACAGGCGCTGCTGGGCCGACGACAGCGGGATCCGCGCCGTTCGCGGTCCTGCGACGAAGCGGGGACGTGCCGGGCTCGCGCCGTCGACCACCACGGCCAATTCGGCCACGGTGGGAGCGTCGAAGACGTCGCGCAGCGACACCTCGACGTCCAGCGCCGAGCGGATCCGGGCGACGAGACGGGTGGCGGACAGCGACGTTCCGCCGAGGGTGAAGAAGTCGGCGTCGACACCGACGGCCGGGAGTCCGAGCAGGTCGGCGAAGACACCGGCGAGGGTGTGTTCGGTGGCGGTCTCGGGATCGCGACCGGTGTCGGGGGCGCCGATCTCCGGGGTGGGCAGTGCCTTGCGGTCGACCTTGAGGTTCGCGGTGAGCGGGAACTCGTCGAGCACGACCGTCAGCGACGGCACCATGTACTCGGGCAGACGTGTGCGGAGGAAGTCGTGCAGTGCTGCGGTGTCGACGTCGGTGCCGGTCACGTAGCCCACGAGGCGGGCCGCACCGGTGGCGTCGGGCCGGGCGACCACGACGGCCTGCGCCACGCCGGCGAATTGCGCTGCGGCGGTCTCGATCTCACCGAGTTCGATGCGGTGTCCGCGGACCTTGACCTGGTCGTCGCCGCGTCCGAGATACTGCAGGGTGCCGTCGGCGGTCCAGCGCACGAGATCGCCCGTGCGGTACATCCGGCCGGCGCCGAAGGGATCGGCGACGAAGCGGGCCGCGGTGAGGTCGGGGCGGCCGCGGTAGCCGCGCGCGAGCTGCTGCCCCACGACGTACAGCTCACCGGCCGCGCCGACCGGCACGGGCTGCAACTGCCGGTCGAGCACGCGCACACCGGTTCCCGGATAGGGGCGGCCCACCGACCCGGTCCACGGCAGATCCGGCGCGACCGGAGCGGAGGTGCACCACACCGTCGCCTCGGTGGGGCCGTACATGTTGGCGACCGAACACGCTCGCGCAGCGAGGGTTCCGGCCAGGACGGCGGGCAGGCCCTCGCCGCCCACAAGCACGCCCGTACCGGCGAGATCCAGACCGTCGTGTTCGACGATCGCGCCCCACAGCGACGGGGTGGCCTGGATGCAGTCCACCGACTCGGTGGCGGCGAGCGCGGCGAGGGCTGCCGGATCGCGCGCCTCGTCGTCGCCCGCGAGCACGACGGCCCCGCCGCGGCACAGCGGCACGATCAGTTCGAGCACCGAGATGTCGAACGACAGGGTGGTCAGGGCGAGAAGCCGAGTGTGCGTGCCGATTCCGGCGAGATCGGTCGCGGCGTCGACGAAGCGGGCGAGTGCGCCGCGCGAGAGCACGACACCCTTCGGCCGGCCGGTCGAACCCGAGGTGTAGATGACATATGCCGACTGGTCGGGCACAACTCGCTCGGAAGGCGTGGTGCCGACGGGGACGTCGCCGCGCCAGTGCAGGACGCCGTCACGGAAGACCGCCGTGGCGTCCGGGGTCGATGCGCCGAGACGGTCGGCGAAGTCGTCGGTGGTGAGCAGGATCGCCGGTCGCGCGTCGTCGAGCATGTACTCGAGTCGCTCGGCGGGGAAGGCGGGATCGAGCGGCAGGTACGCCGCGCCCGTCCGCAGCACGGCGAGGAGCGCGACCACCATGTCGGCGGTGCGTGGCAGGGCGAGCGCGACCGTCACCTCGCACCGCGCACCAGCCCGTGCGAGTTCGCCTGCGACGGCATCGATGCGCGCGTCGAGCTCGGCGTAGGTGAGACGGTCGGCGCCGGCGACGAGCGCGGGTGCGGCACCGGCGGCGGCCACCTGCGCGTCGAACAGATCCATCGCGTCGGGCGCGACAGACTCGGATACGACTCCGTGCCAACGGGATTCGAGATCGGCGCGGAAATCCGGGTTCAGCAGGTCGGCATGGGCGAGAGGACGTTCGTCCGCGTCCTCCCGGGCGGCGAAGGTGAGCAGTCGCGCGATGGCCGCGGCGTGACCGGCGACCTCGTCGGCGGTGTACCGGTCGGCGTCGGCGTCGAGGGTCAGTTCGAGTGCGCGGGTGCTGTCGACACGACGGGCGACCACCGCGAGGTCGTGGACGGGACCGCGCGCGAGCGAGTGCACGGTGGCGGTCGCGTCGCCGAATCGCACGGTGTCGCCGAACGGCTTGATGTTGACCGTCGGGCCCACCGGACCGGGACTGGTCGCGGGCAGACGCAGGTCGCGGTGGATGTCCTCGCCCCGGTAGCGACTGTGGCGTCCCTGCGCAGCGACGGTGGCGCGCACGTCGGCGGCGAGCGCCGCGAGACTCGCCTCCGGAGCGACCTCGATGCGGAGGGGCACGACATTGACGGCGGTGGTGAGCACCTTCGCGGCGACGCTGCCCATCCGGTTCATGGCCGGGAAGCCGAGCACCACGTCGCGGACCGCGGTGACCCGGCCGAGATAGGCGGCGGTCGCGGCGGTGACGAGGTCGGGCCAGCCCACCCCGGCGCGGCGTGCCGCTACGTCGAGCGCCTCGGCGACGTCCCCGGGGACCTGCACCGATTCGGTGACCACCGCGCGGGCGAGCGAGGACGCGGCCGGCACCGCGGTCTCCGCGAGGCCGAGCGCGTCGGGTGCACCATGCAGCGTCTCGGTCCAGAAGTCGCGGTCGGCGACGATGCGCTCGCCGCTGCGGTACTCCTCGTCCTCGGCGACGACCTGCTCGACGGAGCCGAAGGTCGCGGGCGGGACGTCCTCGCCGCGCACGAGTGCGGTGTACACGACGACGATGCGGCGTTCGACCAGGCTGTAGCCGTAGACATCGAGCAAGGCGTGGTGGGCGCGCAGGAACAGCAGGACACGGTCCGGTCCGAGGACGAACACCCGGGCGCCGATGCCGGCTTCGGCCGTCGGATCCATCGGCACGCGCAGGATCGCGCGCATCGTGTCGACGGCCGTCCGCCGCGGATCGGCGTCGGCGGTGAGGTCGGTGACCTCGATCTCCGGCGACGGATGGGCACCGGGGAACTGGACGGGCACCTCGTCGACGACGGCGATCCGGGCGCGCAGTCCGGCGGATTCGTCGAAGACCGTGTGGACGGCGCGGGCGAGCACGTCCGGATCCATGGCGCCGTCGATCTCGAGGAAGTGCCCGGTGACGAGTGTCGCGTTCGAGGGGTCGATCGTCTGCGCGAACCACATTCCCGCCTGGGCAGCGGTCAACGGCAGAGGCACGATCGATTCCACGGGTACTCCTCGGCATTCCTGGACCCGCCCCCTCGGATCCGCCCCTCCGTCCGGATATAGTTAGGGCCGCCTAACCATACCAGCAGCGACGCGCCCGCCCGAATTGTCCGGCCGGTCCCGTCCGGAAGGAGCTCACCATGCCGGTGACGACGCCCCCGACCCGCGTCTCCCTGCCCATCGTCCTGCGGCGCCTGACCGTACTCCGCGCGGTGGACGTGACACCGCGGATGCGTCGGATCACCCTGGGCGGCGAGCAGCTCGGTGCCTTCCGCAGCGGCGACTACGATGCCCCGGCGTTCACCACCGAGGGTGCCGACGACTACGTCAAGATCTTCCTGCCCGAACCCGGCAGCGAGACCCCTGTCCTGCCCGAACAGCACGACGGGCACCTGCACTGGCCCCGCAAGCCCGCACCCGTGGCCCGCGCCTACACGGTGCGTCGCTTCGATCCCGTGGCCGGGGAGCTCGATCTGGACTTCGTCCTGCACGGACACGGCCCCGCCGGTAACTGGGCCCGCACCGCCGAACCCGGCAGCGTGCTCCACCTCGCGGGACCCAAGGTCGCGATCATCCCGCCGCAGGGCGCCGACTGGTGGCTGCTCGCCGGCGACGAGACCGCACTACCCGCACTGGGGCGCTTCGTCGAGACCTACGGTGGCACGGTGCCGATGCACGTCTTCGCGCTGGTCGACGGTCCGCAGGAGGAACAGTCCGATCTCGCAGGCGTGAGGTGGGTGCACCGTCGTCCCGGAGTCTCCGACGCCACCGTGCTCGCCGAGGCCGTCGAGTCGGGTGCGCCGCGCGGCGGTGAGGGCTGGATGTGGATCGCCGGCGAGGCATCGATCGTGAAGGAACTGCGCGCCGTGTCGAAGCGACTCGGCATCGCCAAGCCGATGCTCGACGCGTCGGGCTACTGGCGCAGCCCCGAGTCCGATCGTCCGCTGGCCCGCCTGCGGCTGCTGCGCGAGCAGGCCGTCGAGACGCTCGAGGCGCGTCGTCGCGGCACCACCTAGACGATTCCTGTGTGCTCTGTTTCGGTGTTCTCGACCGCGCCTGGCGACGTCGAGAGCACCGAAATCGCTTCCCGCGTCAGCGCGGTGAGAGTTGGTCGCGGTCGATCGTCACCGATCCGACGTAGTGCAGATCCGCGTGGGTGACGGTCGCGCGATGGATCTTGCCGGACAGAAGAATTCGCTGCATGTGCTGAAGTTCCCGATTCTCGGACCGTGTCGGTCAGCGCAGCGATGCGGTGAGTTCTTCGGTCTCGCGGTCGCGGCGACGCGCTGACGCGGTAATCGACTCGATCAGCGCGTCCGTGGTCTCGACCCGGCCGACCCGCTTGGCGACGTACTGGAGCGCCATGAGGTGCTCGTCGCGGGAGAAATCGGCGGTGGCGTCGAGGGCCATGAACGGCGCGACGTCGCTCATGAAGGCGTCGGCGGCGCTGAGCATGCAGCCCATGTGCGCGTAGACGCCGGTGACGATGAGCTGGTCGCGGCCGTTGTGCGCGAGCAGCTGACGGAAGTCGGTGCGCTGGAACGCCGAGTAGCGCCACTTGGTGACCTGGATGTCGTCCGGGCCGGGGGTGAGTTCGTCGATGACCTCGGTGTCGCGGCCCGTGCTCAGCCCCACGCCCCAGAAGTCGGCGAGGATGCCGCGACGCGACGGATGCTGGTCGCCGGGCTGCATCGTGTAGACGACGGGGATACCGGCGGCCAGGCACGCCTCGCGGAGGCGGACGATGTTGGGCACCACGGTCGCGAGCGGTTCGGCGTCGCGCTGGTAGGCGTCGATGAAGTACTTCTGCATGTCGTGGATCAGCAGGGCGCAGCGGGACGCGTCGAGCGTCCAGTCCACCCGAGCATCGGGAATCTCGTCGCCGGTGGGCAACTCGTACGGATCGATGCTCGGGATGGCCATGCGACTTCCTTCTGCTGTTCGGGGGTACGCGTGCGGGCACCGACAGTGTCGGCGTGCGTAGGCTACCCTAACCAACCCTGCGGTGGGATGTCTCGTCCCCCGGATACGCGACCGGCCCGCACCGGAGTTCGGTGCGGGCCGGTCGGCGACAGTAGGAAGCCGTCAGATCAGACGCCAGTCCTCGAGACCCTCGTACAGCGGCACGGACTGCGCCAGGGCGCTCACGCGGGTGCGCAGCGACTCGGCGTCGGCGCCACCGATGAGCGTCTGCGCGATGATCTCGGCGACCTCGGTGAACTGCTCGTCGCCGAAACCGCGGGTCGCGAGCGCCGGGGTGCCGATGCGCAGACCCGAGGTGACCATCGGGGGACGCGGGTCGAACGGCACGGCGTTGCGGTTGACGGTGATGCCGACCTCGTGGAGGGCGTCCTCACCCTGCTGGCCGTCGAGCTGCGAGTTGCGCAGGTCGACCAGGACCAGGTGCACGTCGGTGCCGCCGGTGAGCACCGAGATGCCCTTGTCGGCGACGTCGGACTGCGACAGGCGATCGGCGATGATCCGGGCACCGGAGAGGGTGCGCTGCTGACGGTCCTTGAACTCGTCGCTCGCGGCGATCTTCAGTGCAACGGCCTTCGCGGCGATCGCGTGCATGAGCGGGCCGCCCTGCTGGCCGGGGAAGACGGCCGAGTTGATCTTCTTCGCCCATTCCTGCTTGGCGAGGATCAGGCCGGAACGCGGGCCACCGAGCGTCTTGTGCACGGTGGTGGAGACGACGTCGGCGTACGGCACCGGCGACGGGTGCAGACCCGCGGCGACCAGACCGGCGAAGTGCGCCATGTCGACCCACAGGTAGGCACCGACCTCGTCGGCGATGGAGCGGAAGGCGGCGAAGTCCTCGTGACGCGGGTAGGCGGACCAGCCGGCGACGATGACCTTCGGCTTCTCGCGCAGGGCGATGTCGCGGACCTCGTCCATGTCGATGCGGTGGTCGTCCTTGCTGACCCCGTAGGACGCGACGTCGTACAGCTTGCCGGAGAAGTTGAGCTTCATGCCGTGCGTGAGGTGGCCGCCGTGCGCGAGGTCGAGACCGAGCAGCTTCTCGCCGGGCGTCATCAGCGCCATGAGCACCGCCGCGTTCGCCTGCGCACCCGAGTGCGGCTGGACGTTCGCGAAATCGGCGCCGAAGAGCTCCTTGGCGCGGTTACGGGCGAGGTCCTCGACGACGTCGACGTTCTCGCAGCCGCCGTAGTAGCGACGGCCGGGGTAACCCTCGGCGTACTTGTTGGTCAGGACGCTGCCCTGGGCCTGGAGGACGGCGCGCGGCACGAAGTTCTCCGACGCGATCATCTCGAGCGTGTCGCGCTGACGCGACAGCTCGCCGGCCATGGCCTCGGCGACCTCGGGATCGAGGTCGTTCAGTGCGGCAGTGTTCACGTCGGCGCCGGGCGCAGCGGTCATCGAGGTTTCTCCAAGCAGAGGGCGTCAGGGATACGACCTCCAGTCTACGAAGGCCGTCCACCGCTGCGGAAGCCGGTCCCCGAGCAACCTGCGGTTCACCGCAGGCTGCTGGGCACCAGGGGTTCGTCGAGCAGGCGCCGGAAACGGTCGGCGCGCTCGGCTCCGGCCGGAACCTGCTCGAGCCAGCCGCCGAGGAGCCGGTAGCCCTCGACGTAGGTGCTGATGTAGGCACGCCACAACGGCGACGACAGAAAGCGCAGCGACTGCCGGGCACGTTCGGGGCTCGACAGCGACCAGCGCTGCAGGAATTCGACGACCTCGTCGTGGCTGCGCCCGCGGTCGTGGAGCAGCAGCGCGGCGTCCTGCCGCACCGACAGCAACTGCTCGGACGCCTCGGACAGTTGTTCGGCGAGTTCGCCGTCGAACCGGAGCCCGAGATCGGCGTAGATCTCCTGCGCCCACGTCCCCCAGCCCGGGCCGACGATCGCGTCGAGTGCGAGATCGGCGAGCCCTTCGGCCATGAGGCACTGCGGGGTGTTGACGAGGAACAGCGTCTGCTCGGCCTGACCGCCGGCGACGAGACCGGCCTCCTTGCGGCAGTGCTCGGTGTGGTGACCGGGATACGCCTCGTGCGCGATCAGCCGGGGCAGGTGCGCCATCGTCTGTTCGAGATCGGAGTTGATCGCGACCCGCGACCGGTAGTCGCCGAGGTAGTAGTTGAAGCCCGACCACGGCTTGTCGCCGACGACCTCGTACTCGACACGCTCGGTGTCGGGCAGCGGGTGGACCGCCCGCACCTTCTCCCGCAGAGCGCTCGAGAACGCCTCGACGCATTCGGCGAGACGATCGGCGGGGATCACCTCGGACTTGCGGTGGGCCTGCATCCGTTCGGTGAGCGATCCGGTGCCGGGCAGCAAAGCGTCGAGGCGACGGTGCGCGTCGCGGTAGGCGTCCTCGTCGCCGGGCTCGATGCGGACGTCGAAGTACGCCTCGACCTCGTCGACGAAACCGATCTCCTCCCCCGCGAACTTGCGGGCCGAGCAGTCGAGGGCGCGCAGATGCACGTCGAGGAAACGGGTGCGCTCGTCGGACAGTCCCGCACCGGGCAGTTCGTCCCGCAGCCGTCGCGCGGTGTGTGATAGATCACGGGGATCGGGAGTCGGGGCGTTCTCGACCTTCCGCCGCAGCGCGGGATCGCCCGTGTAGGCGTCGACGAACCCTTCCTCGAGCCGGTCGAAAGCCAGGCCCAGCAGCAGATATTCGTTCACGAAGTCGTCGGCTCCCATACCGGCCGAGCCTAGTCGCTCGTCGGCGAGCCGACACAGGAGAACCCGCCGGAGTGGGGACCCCGGGGAGGCATCCGCCTGTGTCAGCGAGCACAATCCGTTACATGGACATGCAACGCCGCATCCGCCGCGCCACCGGGAAGCCGTGCCGATGGCTCGTCTGAACGAACCGAGCCCGTATGTCGAGTTCGACCGCAAGCAGTGGCGGACGCTGCGGAAGTCGACTCCCCTCGTCCTCACCGAGGACGAACTCATCGGGCTTCGGGGCCTGGGCGAGCAGATCGACCTCGCGGAGGTCGCGGAGGTGTACCTCCCCCTCGCCCGGTTGATCCACCTGCAGGTCGCAGCGAAGCAGCGGTTGTTCGCCGCGACCGCGACCTTCCTCGGGGAGAAGCATCCCGACCAGCAGGTGCCGTTCGTGATCGGTGTGGCCGGTTCGGTGGCGGTCGGCAAGTCCACCACGGCACGTGTGCTGCAGGCGTTGCTGGCACGCTGGGATCACCACCCGCGGGTGGATCTCGTGACCACCGACGGGTTCCTCTACTCCACCAAGGAACTGGTGCGGCGCAACATCATGCACCGCAAGGGTTTTCCCGAGAGCTACGACCGGCGCAAACTGCTGCGGTTCGTCACCGAGGTCAAGTCGGGAGCGAAAGAGGTTGCGGCGCCGATCTACTCCCACATCTCGTACGACATCATCCCGGGTCAGTACCACATCGTGCGGCAGCCGGACATCCTCATCATCGAGGGCCTGAACGTGCTGCAGACCGGTCCGCGGTTGATGGTCTCCGACCTGTTCGACTTCTCGATCTACGTCGACGCGCGTATCGAGGACATCGAGAAGTGGTACGTGGAACGCTTTCTCGCGCTGCGTAAGACGTCCTTCGCGGATCCCGAGGCGCACTTCCACCACTACGCGAACCTGTCGGACCGGGACGCGATGAGTGCCGCGAAGGAGATCTGGCACTCGATCAACCTGCCGAACCTGGTGGAGAACATCCTGCCCACGCGACCGCGCGCGACCCTGGTCCTGCGCAAGGACTCGGATCACGCCATCAACCGGCTCCGGTTGCGCAAGCTCTGACGCGCCCCGCCGCTCGGCCCTGTTCCAGGCGCCGAACCGGCGGGCGCCGTCAGGCGCCGAACCGGCGGGTGCCGTCAGGCGCCGAACCGGCGGTGCCGGGCGGCGTAGTCGCGCAGCGCGCGCAGGAAGTCGACCCGGCGGAACTCGGGCCAGTACGCCTCGGTGAACCAGATCTCCGAGTAGGCGGACTGCCAGAGCAGGAATCCGGACAGTCGCTGCTCGCCGGAGGTACGGATCACGAGGTCCGGATCGGGTTGACCGGACGTGTAGAGGTGGCTGTCGACACCGTCGACCGTCACGGACTCGACGAGCTCTTCGCCACGCAACCCCTGCGCGTAGCGCACCCGCAGGAGCGACTGCACCGCGTCGACGATCTCCTGGCGACCGCCGTACCCGACGGCGACGTTGACGTGCGTGCCCGTCCGGCCCGCGGTGCCGGCCGCGGCCTCGTGCAGCCGCTTGGCGTGGTCGGCCGGGAGCAGGTCGGTGGTGCCGACGATCTTCACGCCCCAGTTCTGGCCGGGCGCGGAGATCTCCTCCACCACGTCGGAGATGATCTCGAGCAGAGCATCGAGCTCCTCCGGGTCGCGCCGGAGGTTCTCGGTGGACAGCAGGTAGATCGTCGCCGTCTCGATACCGGCCGCGTCGCACCAGCTCAGCAGCTCGGCGATCTTCTTGGCACCTTCGCGGTGGCCGTGACTGACGTCGGTGAAGCCGTTCTCGCGCGCCCAACGCCGATTGCCGTCGCACATGACCGCGACGTGTCGCGGATGCCGTGCTCCGTCGAGTTCCTTCAGCAGCCTGCGCTCGTAGAGCCGGTACAGCAGTCCGCGGACGCTCACCCCGTCATCACCACGCGAGTCACATTACGCCCAGGCGTACGGACGGTCGCGTCGGTGGTCACAGAGTCTCCCGGAGCGCCCTCACGGGCTGTAACGTGACGACGGAACAAACCTACGGTTGCGTAGGTTACTGATCGGTACCGAGAGGAGCGCACGCATGACGGCATTCGGCCTCGAGGAACTACCCGTCAAACCGCGGATGCGCGGATGGATCCACGCCTGGGCCTTCGGTGTGGCCGTCATCGCCGGCGTCGCCCTCGTCTCGGCCGCCGCCTTCCTCGCCGACCGCCCGGACGCCGTACTCCCCGCGACGATCTACAGCCTCACCGTGTGCGGTGTGTTCGGCGTCAGCGCGCTCTACCACCGCCTGAACTGGGGGCCCCGGTCCCGCGTGTGGATGAAGCGCGCCGACCATTCGATGATCTTCGTGTTCATCGCCGGCAGCTACACCCCGTTCGCGACACTCGCCCTGCCCCCGGAGTCCGGGCGACCGCTGCTGATCGTCGTGTGGGCGGGCGCGCTGGCGGGCGTGGCCCTGAAGATGCTGTGGCCTACGGCGCCGCGCTGGGTCGGTGTGCCGCTGTATCTGCTGCTCGGATGGGCCATCGTGCCCGTTGCCGGACAGCTGGTCGCCGAGGTCGGTCTCGCTCCCATGCTGCTCCTGCTGGTCGGAGGGCTGTTCTACAGCGGAGGAGCGATCCTCTACGCGACCCGCTGGCCCGATCCGTGGCCCGCGACGTTCGGGCACCACGAGTTCTTTCACGCGGCCACGGTCATCGCGGCACTGTGTCACGCGATAGCGGTGTGGCTCGTGATTCTCGGTTGAAACCTCACCGACCGCTTCGTGCAACTTCTCACACCACCTGAAGCCTCCGGCACCCGTTTGTAAACTCGCGGGGGATGTCTATTCCGTTGCTCGCCTTCGAACTGACCGAGACCAACAGGGACTGGCTGATCCACCGGCCGCTCGCGATCGTGAGTTACATCGTCGTCGCGATCGTGCTCCGCTTCGTCCTCCACCGACTGATCGACCGCATGACGAAGCCGCGTGAGAAATCCGGCAAGCCCCGCCGATCGTTCCTCGCACCGCTGCAGGAACGCGCCGAACGCGCCATCGGTGATCCCTACGCGCGCGAACGCCGGATCCAGCGTGCCCAGACGATCGGCTCGGTATTCAAGTCCGGTGTGTCGGTCGTCGTGCTCGTCTGGGTGGTGCTGCAGACGCTCGACACGCTCGGCTTCAACGTCGCGCCGTTCATCGCCTCGGCCGGTATCGCCGGTGTTGCTCTTGGTTTCGGTGCGCAGAACCTCGTGCGGGACTTCATCTCGGGCATGTTCATGCTGCTCGAGGACCAGTACGGTGTGGGCGACGTGGTGGACCTCGGCGACGCGGTGGGCACCGTCGAGTCGGTCGGCCTGCGCGTGACGACCGTCCGCGACATCGACGGCACCCTGTGGTTCTGCCGCAACGGCGAGATCCTGCGCGTCGGCAACATGAGCCAGGGCCACGCGGTCTCCGTGATCGACGTACCCATCGCACCGACCTCCAATGTCGACCGCGCCTGCCAGATCGCCCTGCGGGCCGTACTCGACGGCGTCGAACGCGAGGACATCGCACCCGACGTCCTGGAGAAGCCCGAACTGCTCGGGGTCAACTCCGTGACGGCGGGTGCGGTGACGCTGCGGCTGACCGTGCGCGTGCGCGCCGGCAAGCAGTGGGCGATCCGCCGCAGTCTCACCCGCGCGGTGCTCGAGGCGTTCGATCAGAACGGCATCGAGTCGCCGAACGTCGCGGTCGCAGCCGCCGTGAGCAGCTAGACCCTCGAAGTAGAGGACCGAGCGCACCGATTCACCGCCCCTGGCACCGCCTGGCCCCGACGAGTCAGAGCGCGGCGAGCACCTCGCGCAGATCCGTCTCCGTCGTCACCGGCCGATCGCACACGAAGCCCCGGCACACGTAGGCCGCGGATGCTCCGTCGACGAGCGGCCGACCATCGAGCAGCGGCGACGAGTCGGGTTCGCCGCCCACCACGATCGCTCCCCCCGGTGCGAGCCGGCGCGCGAGGTCGAGGAGTGCGCCGCCACCCGCGACGGCGACCTGCAGCGGACCGCGCACCGACGCCTCGGCCACGGTCAGCCAGTGCCCTCCGGCACGCGGCGCTTTCTCGAGCAGGATCGAGGCCGCCGACAGCGACAGCGCGGCGGCATCGGCGTAGCGGGGGTCGTCGTGCACCAGCGCGGACAGACCGAGCAACGCCTCGGCGATCAGCGACGCCCCCGACGGCGTCGCCCCGTCGACCGGATCGCGCGGCCGGGCGACCAGCGATTCGGCGTCGTGCGCGGTGTCGAACCAGCTCCCGGGACGTTCCGGATCCGCGAACTGCGTGAGCGCGACGTCGGCGAGTTCTCGCGCGCGCTCGACCCAGCTCCGATCCCCGGTCCCCTGATGGACGGCGAGCAGCGCGGTGACGAGTGCTCCGTAGTCCTCGAGCACGCCCACCGGAGATCCGACGACACCTCCGAGCGACGCGCGGCGCAGTCGTCCATCGACGAGGTGCCGGTCGAGCAGGAACCGCGCGCACCTCGCCGCCGCGTCGATCCAGGCGGGTTCGCCCAGTGCGATGCCGGCCTCTGCCAGTGCGGTGATCGCGAAGCCGTTCCACGCGGTGACGACCTTGTCGTCGCGTCCGGGTTGCGCGCGATCCTGCCGGGCCGCGAACAGGCGTGCCCGCACGTCGGCGAGACGGGCCGGATCGTCGGGCTCGTCGAGCAGCTGCAACACCGAGGTGCCGTGTTCGAAGGTGCCGCCGGGAGTGACGGTGAAGGCCTCCGCGGCCCACCGGCCGTCGTCCGCGCCGAGCACATCGACGAGCTGATCGGGGGTCCACACGTAGGTCAGGCCCTCGACCCCGTCCGTGTCGGCGTCGAGCGCCGAGGCGAATCCGCCGTCGGTGGTGAGCAGGTCGCGCAGCAGGAATTCGGCGGTCTCCCGGGTGACCCGCGTCGGCAGTTCCGCGCCGGTCACCCGCGCGAGGTGCGCGTACAGCCGTAGGAGCAGCGCGTTGTCGTAGAGCATCTTCTCGAAGTGCGGCACCGTCCAGGCGGAGTCGACGCTGTAGCGGGCGAAACCGCCACCGAGCTGGTCGTAGATCCCACCTCGCGCCATCGCGTCGGTCGTGCGCTCGACGAGACCGAGCGTGTCGGCGGAGCGCGTGCGCTCGTATCCGCGCAGCAGGCCCTCGAGCAGGTTGGACGGCGGGAACTTGGGTGCGCCCCCGAAGCCGCCGTGTTCGCGATCCTCGTCGGTGGCGATCGCAGCGGCCGCCGCGTCGAGCAGGACCGCCTCGACAGCGGCCTCCCCGACGGGCAGTCCCCCGCTGCTGCGACGGAGTTCGGTGGCCACGGCGTCGGCGGCCTGCGAGACCTCATCGCGCCGGTTGTGCCAGGTCTGGGTGATGGCCTCGAGAAGTTGGACGAAGGACGGCATGCCGCCGCGCGGCGTGTTCGGGTAATACGTGCCGCAGTAGAAAGGCGAGCCGTCGGGGGTGAGGAAGCAGGTCATCGGCCATCCGCCCTGACCGGCCATGGCGACGGTCGCGTTCATGTAGACCGCGTCGATGTCCGGCCGTTCCTCACGGTCGACCTTGATGCACACGAAGTTCTCGTTCATGACAGCGGCCGTGGCCTCGTCCTCGAACGACTCGTGTGCCATGACGTGACACCAGTGGCAGGCCGCGTACCCGATCGACAGCAGGATCGGCACGTCGCGCTCGCGCGCCTCCGCGAGCGCGTCGTCGCCCCATTCCTGCCAGTGGACCGGATTGTCGGCGTGCTGCCTCAGATAAGGGCTCAGGGCGTCGGCCAGTCGGTTCGCCATGCCCCCACGCTACGGAAGGAGCACCGCCGGTGACGGCCGGTCGTCAGCTTCCCTTGGTGGGTTCCGGACGTTCCGGACCGGTGGCCTTCGTGCCGCCGGCCTTCTCCTCGGCTCCGCCGGGCATCGCACCCGGCAGCGTGCCGTCGTCCACGGCCTGGTCGGGTTCGGGATGCTCCGGCTGGAAGTTCTCGGGCAGCTTCTTCAGCCGCTTGTTCATGTTCCAGATCAGCAGAGCGGTCGCGACCAGCAGGACCACCACGATGGCCAGTCCGAGCGGAGACGCCTTGCCGAACTCGGGGCCGGTCGGCTCCTGGGCCAGAATCTCGACGGCCAGAACATCGACCGCGAGCGTGCCTATCGTCATTTGCCCTGTCCGTCCTCGATGCCCGCGAACAGATCCGTCTCGGGAAGTACCGTGCTCACGCGGGTCTTGGCCAACTCGAACTCCTCGGTCGGCCACACCTTCTGCTGGATGTCCAACGGCACCGCGAAGAAGGATCCGTTGGGGTCGATCTGGGTGGCGTGGGCCCGCAGCGCGTCGTCGCGCTTCGGGAAGTAGTCGCCACAGGTGATCTGGGTGGTCACGCGCCCCATGATGTCGCCCTGCTCGGTGCGCCACTTGTTGAGCCACTGCTCCATCGGGAACGGCTCCCCGCGACGCTCGTACTCCTCGCGGAACAGCTCGAGCCGCTTACGGATGAAACCGTGCGAGTAGTAGAGCTTGCTCACCGCCCAGGGCTCGCCCAGCTCGGGATGGAAATCCGGATCCGCGGCCGCTTCGTAGGCCGCGACCGACACCTCGTGGCACCGGATGTGGTCGGGATGCGGGTAGCCACCGTTCTCGTCGTAGGTGGTCATGACGTGGGGGCGGAACTCGCGCACCGACTGCACGAGCCGGCGGACCGGTTCGTCGAGCGGGATCGCAGCGAAGCAGCCCTCCGGCAGCGGAGGCTTGGGGTCGCCCTCGGGCAGTCCGGAGTCGACGAAGCCGAGCCACTGGTGCCGCACCCCGAGGATGCGGGCGGCCTCGGCCATCTCCTCCTGACGCACCTCGCTCATGCGTTCGCGAATGCCGGGCACGTCCATGGCGGGGTTCAGGATGTCGCCGCGCTCTCCGCCCGTGAGCGTGACCACCAGGACCTCGTGTCCCTCGGCCGAGTACCGGGCCATCGTGGCCGCGCCCTTGCTCGACTCGTCGTCGGGATGGGCGTGCACGGCCATGAGCCGTAGTCCGCTCACGTGTATTCCTCCACCTCACGTCGTCTGCTTCGCCGGAACCGACCCTGCGCCCGCGTCGCGGTCGCTACGGATCCGTCCTCTATAGTTCCACCTGATAATTCCGACGTCAGCCGTGACCCTGCGGCGACGCCCGATCCATCGTTCCGCTGTGAAAGCAAAGTGATGAGCAACACCCTGCCCACCGACCGGTACCCCTCCTCCCGGTACCCCGGGCCCCGCGTGTCGACACGCGGCAAGCGCTGGGGTTTCACCATCGCCGGTCTGCTCGCCGGGCTCGTCGTGGCGTTCGTGCTGTTCCAGAACAACTCGGCTCCGATCGAGTCGGAGGTCCTCGCCTTCGAGATCATCGACGACAGCACCATCGACATCCAGCTCAAGGTCACGCGGGACGATCCGTCCGAGGATGCTGTCTGCATCATCCGGGCGCGGTCGAAGGACGGCAGCGAGACCGGACGGCGCGAGGTCCTCATCCCGGCGTCCGATTCGCAGACGGTCGTGCTGACATCCACGGTCAAGACGTCACAACGCCCCGGAATGGGCGATACCTACGGCTGCAGCACCGAGGCTCCCGACTACCTCCGCGCACCCTAGGAATCTACCGCGACCAGCGGCTTCCTGCGCTTTTCCGGAGCAGCGACGATAGTGATGCTAAAATAGCCGGATACACGGTTCCACCCTTTGGGGCCGTGTATTGCTGCATAAGAGCATCAACAGACAGTACGACTTCCGTTCAGCCTGACAACCAGGGGGGACGACGGGGGTCGTGCTGTCGCGGTCGTTGCATGTGCACGACTTGTCCACGGAGCCGGGGGCTCCAACCCGAAGGAAGTGATCGAGGATGACCGAGACCCAGGTGACCTGGCTGACGCAGGAGTCGTACGACCGACTCAAGGCCGAGCTGGACCAGCTCATCGCGAATCGTCCTGTCATCGCCGCCGAGATCAACGAGCGTCGCGAGGAAGGCGACCTCAAGGAGAACGGCGGCTACCACGCGGCCCGCGAGGAGCAGGGCCAGCAGGAAGCCCGTATCCGTCAGCTCCAGGAGCTGCTGGGCACCGCCAAGGTCGGCGTTGCTCCGACCGAGTCGGGCGTGGCCCTCCCCGGTTCCGTCGTCACCGTCTACTACGCCGGCGACGAGTCCGACACGGAGACGTTCTTGATCGCGACCCGCGAAGAAGGTGCCCGCAACAGCGAGCTCGAGACCTACTCCCCCAGCTCGCCCCTCGGTGGCGCCCTGATCGACGCGAAGGTCGGCGAGACCCGCGAGTACACGCTGCCCAACGGCAACACCATGAAGGTGACACTGGTGAGCGCGGAACCTTACCGCGGCTGATCGCCGAGTGCCGCACCGCGGCAGTCCCCTCTGCAGCCGAAAGGCCCGACCGGATTCTCTCGGTCGGGCCTTTCGCGTGTTCACGGCAGGTGTCAGAAGATGCGCCGCGCCTTCATGTCGGGGAAGACCGGCCCCACCCGCACGACGTCGCCGGTGGTGGGTGCGTGCACCATCTGCCCGCCACCGATGTAGATGGCGACGTGACCGGGTCCGCCGGCCTGCCAGTTGCCGAACAGCAGGTCGCCGGGGCGCGCCGCGTACAGCGGCACCTCGGTGCCGATGTGCCACTGTGTCTCGGACGTGCGCGGCAGCGTGATGCCCGTCGCGGCGAAGACCGCGTACGACGTCAGGCCGGAGCAGTCGAAACCGCCGCCGGACGGCCCGTTGATATTGCCGCCACCCCAGACGTACGGCAGGCCGAGGTACTTGAAGGCAAGGTCGACGATGCGATTACCGACGTCGCCGGCTCCGCCTCCGATGCCCAGACCCAGGAACGGCGAGAGCATGCGGGCGAAGACGTGCTCGGTCGCGCGGATCTTCGCGACGTAGGGCTTCGTCTGGTTCTCGTAGTCGGGATGACCGGACGGCATGCCACCCGAGCGCTTCACCGCGCCGACGCCGGCGTTGTAGGCCGCGAGGGTCAGATCGAGGGTGTCGCCCTCGACCAGTCCGCGCTTCTTCCAGTCGTCGATGAGCTTGTAGTTGTCGCACAGGAGGTTGCCCGACGCCATGACCGGGTCGGCGATGCCGAGGACGTCGGCCTTGCCGTCACCGTCGGCGTCCTTGCCGTACTGGTCCCAGGTGCCGGGCATGAACTGTCCCGGGCCGCGGGCGCCGACCGGCGAGACCGGCGCGGTCGGGCCGTACCGGAAACCGTTCTCGGCGGAGTAGAGGGCCGCGAGGACCGGCGCGGAGACCCCTTCGCACAGTTCGCCGGCCTTCTTCAGCCACGGCGCGAACACTGCGATCGCACCGATGGGTGCGAGTCGCGTTCCGGGAAGGATGGCCGGGATCGACGGCAACGTGATCCCGGTGCCCGGGATCGTGGGACCCGGTTGCGGGTTCCCGACCACACCGGTCGCCGGGGGTTGGACCGGTATTCCGAAGGGCCCGGGACGCGCGGCCGGCGGTTCGGGCGCCAGAGCGGGCGGAGCTGCTTGCGGATCGGCGGGGTGCAGGGCCGCGGCCGCATCCTCGGGCAGATGCGGCTCGATCGCTCCCGCGACCGCCGTCGTCGCATCCGCGACCGCCTGTTGTGCTCCCTGCTGCATCGGTTCCGGCAAGGACGCGACGAGATTCGCCGCATCCGTGTCGGCGTTCTCGGCAGTTGCCTCGAACGACTCGATCGCCCCGTTGATCTGATCCTTGATCTCTGCTGGTAGGTCCACGCCCTGAACGAGCGCACTTGCTGCCGTAGCCACTGCCACGATGACCGCAGACGGGTCCACCGACATCCGCTACCCCCACATCCATCCATCAACCGCTCTCACCGTAGCTGTGAGGTCGATCACCAGTGCGGCTTCCGGATGTTCTTATCACATATATTCAGGAACACGTTCTAGTACTGGGACCAGTGGGACCGGTGCTTCCTGAGGGTCCGGAGTTACGGTTCCGGATAGAAGTCTGCGGCGTCCGGCTGGGTCAGGACGTCCATGATGTCCACCGGATCGACCGCGTCCTCGTCCAGCAGCGTGACGAGCGTGTCCCGCTGATCCTTCGTCACCGGTTCGCAGCCGCCGGGCATCACCCACCGGTCCTCCCCCACCGGCATCACACGGGCGCACAGCAACGTCCCGGCGGGCACCTCACCCGCGAGCCAGGGCACGGACACCTCCACCACCCGATCGCTACGGACGTTGCGCAGCGTGAGCGACTCCTCCGGCGCACTCGCCTCGACCTCGAAGACCGAACGCTCGACCGCCAGCCACGAGCGGGCGAGCTCGGCCTCGTCCTCGGGCAGCAACTCACCGCGACGCTCGACGAAATCCGCGAAGGCGCCGGCGTCGAAGAGCAGGACGTCCTCGACGAGAGGATCGGCGACGGCCTCGGCCACCGCGTCGTCGTCCCCGTAGCCGGAACGCGCCTCCGCCAGCGCGACCCGCTGTTCGGCCCATCCGGGTTCGAGGGCGTGCATGGCCGCCTTCATGTACAGCCAGTCGGAGCGTTCCTCGAGCGAGTGCTCGGCGCGCCCGAGATGGCACGCCTTGTACTTGCGGCCCGACCCGCACCAGCAGCGGTCGTTGCGGCCGAGCCCCGGGACCTCCTTCGGCCGGTACCGTTCGAGCACTTCGTGGAGGGGATGTTCGTCGCCGCCCGGCACCCGGGCGAGCAGAGACAGCCCCCGTATCGCGTCCCCGCGATCGGAAGCGAAGCGCGCGAGGTCGAACAACGGGAGGTCGAAGGCGGAGTCGAGGTCGGCCGAGCGCTCGTAGTGCCGTTCGGCTTCCGTGAGGCGTCCGGTCGATTCGGCCGCGCGACCGGCGATCCAGTGCGCTGCCCCCGCCGCACGTCGCGGCGCATGGTCGAGCAGCCACAGCGCGGCCTGTTCGATCGCCTCGGGCGCGAGCTTCTCCCCCACCAGTTCGTCGTAGACGGTCTCGGCGATCTCGGGATCGGACAGCACCGAGTACAGACCGGATTTTCCCACGGCGAAACGCTCGTCGAGTTCGGCGTCGTCGCCGCGTTCGAGGGCTTCGACCAGCGACGCGAACAGGGCCACGCCGGGCACGGCGTCGACGGGGATCCCGAGCTGTTCGGCATAGATCTCGAACATCGCCCGGTCGGAGTATCCGTCGAAGTCGAAACCGTTCGGTGCCACCAGGTCTCCGCTGCGGGCCAGACCGGCTCCGGCGAGCAAGTCCCCGAGCGGCAGGGACGGCGCGGAGAACGCGTCCGGTACATCGGCGAGCACGTCGAGGAAGGCGCCCCCGAGGCTCGCCACCTGCTGACGGGCGATGGTCTGTTCGAGCGCGTGCACGAATTCGGCCTCACTACTTCGGACTTCGTCGTCGACCGGAGCGAACGACAAGCGACCGTCCCGCACGGTGAGTGCGAGCAGGTCTCCCGCCTCGTGACCCGCCAGGGCTCCTTCGGGAAAGACGATCGTCTCCTTGCGGACGATCTCATCCGAATCCGGATCGTTTTGCGTGGCAGCAGCTTCGAATCCACCGGGCTGCACGAGATCGAACTCGTCGTCCTCGGAGACGAGCAGCAGGAGCGGTTCGATGTCGTCGACCGGGATCGCGTGCCGGTCGAGTTCGTCCGCGGTGAGGCGGTGTGTGAGCATCCTGCCCTCGAACAGCGCATCCGTCGCCGCGACACGGTCGTCGGACAACCACATCAACAGCGGATGCGGTTCCGACTGTTCGAGATCGATCATCACTTGCTCGGCCGAGCCGAATCCGTGCTCCTCGAGATGATCGGCCACCTCGTCGATCGTCATGGGTCCATGGCGCCGTACCGTGTCGAGCACGGTGTCCCACAGGGCGGATTCGGGATGTTCACTGTCCGTCACCACGTGATCGTACGGCGCCCGGCAATGCTTCCGGGGGCTATGCGGTTCCTTCCGCACGTCGCCGTCGATGTTTTCCCGATCGACAGGAGAAGAAGGCGTCCTTCGGGACGCCTTCTTCTCCTGTCTTCTACGACCGGTGTGTCAGCCGAGCGCCTGTTCGACGTCGGCGAGCAGGTCGGCGGCATCCTCGATACCCACCGACAGCCGGACGAGATCCTCGGGGACCTCGAGCAGCGACCCGGCGGTGGAGGCGTGGGTCATCGCACCCGGATGCTCGATGAGCGACTCCACACCACCGAGCGACTCGGCGAGGGTGAAGATCTCGGTGCGCTTGCAGAAGTCCAGCGCGGCCTGGCGGCCACCGGCGAGGCGCACGGAAATCATGCCACCGAAGCGACGCATCTGCTTGGCCGCGTACTCGTGGCCCGGATGCGATTCGAGACCCGGGTACAGCACCTTGGTCACGGCGGAATGTCCCGACAGGAAGTCGACGAGCTTCTCGGCGTTGTCGGAGTGCTTCTCCATCCGCACCGCGAGCGTCTTGATGCCGCGCAGCGTGAGGAAGGCGTCGAACGGGCCCGGCACGGCGCCCGCACCGTTCTGCAGGAACGCGAAGGCGGCGTCGAGCTCCTCGTCGTTCGTCACCAGCGCGCCACCGACGACGTCGGAGTGACCACCGATGTACTTGGTGGTCGAATGCAGCACGACGTCGGCACCGAAGGTGAGCGGCTGCTGCAGGTACGGCGACGCGAAGGTGTTGTCGACGACGAGCTTGGCACCACCCTCGTGCGCGATGTCGGCGAGCGCCGAGATGTCGCCGATGTTGAGCAGCGGGTTGGTGGGCGTCTCCACCCACACGAGCTTGGTGTTCGGGCGCACGGCCGCGCGCACCTCGTCGGCGTCGTTGATCGCGGCCGGGGTGTACTCGATCCCCCACTGCGTGAACACCTTGTCGATGAGACGGAAGGTGCCGCCGTACGCGTCGTTGGGGATGACGAGGTGGTCGCCCGGACGCAGCACCGAACGGAGCAGGCAGTCGGTAGCGGCCATGCCCGAGCCGAACGCCCGGCCGTAGGTGCCGTTCTCGAGCGCGGCGAGGTTCGCCTCGAGGGGACGACGGGTGGGGTTGCCGGTGCGGGCGTACTCGAAGCCGTTGCGCATCTCGCCGACGCCGTCCTGGGCGAAGGTCGACGACGCGTAGATCGGCACGTTGACGGCACCGGTCTGGGGGTCGGGCTCGTACCCGGCGTGGATGGCGCGGGTCGCGAAACCGTGCTGGTTCTGGTCTGTCATGAAGATCTGTGTCCTATCGGCCTTGAGAGATGAATCCGAGCAGGTCGTGGCGGGTGATGACACCGACGGGCTTGCCGTCGTCGATCACCATGAGCGCGTCGGTATCGCCGAACGCCTTCGTGGCGGAGTCGATCGACTCGCCCACGCCGATGTTCGGCAGCGGCGGGCTCATGTGCTTCTCGACCGGATCGGCGAGATTCGCGCGACCTTCGAAGACGGCGCTGAGCAGTTCGCGCTCGCTGACCGAACCAGCCACCTCACCTGCGGTGACGGGCGGTTCGGCACCCACGACCGGCATCTGCGAGACGCCGTACTCCCGAAGGATCTCGATGGCGTCGCGCACCGTCTCGGACGGGTGGGTGTGCACGAGGTCGGGCAGGTCGCCGCTCTTGCCGCGCAGCACGTCGCCGACGGTGGAGTCGTCGGGCTTGCCGTCGAGCGGCGCGCGGAGGAAGCCGTAGCTGGCCATCCACTTGTCGTTGAAGATCTTCGACATGTAGCCGCGACCACCGTCGGGCAGCAGCACGACAACGACCGCGTCGGGGCCCTCGCGCTCGGCAACCTGCAGTGCGGCGACGACGGCCATGCCGCAGGAGCCACCGACGAGCAGGCCTTCCTCGCGGGCGAGGCGACGGGTCATCTCGAACGAGTCGGCGTCGGAGACGGCGATGATCTCGTCGGGGATCGACGGGTCGTAGGCCGAGGGCCAGAAGTCCTCACCGACACCTTCGACGAGGTACGGCCGGCCGGTGCCGCCCGAGTACACCGAGCCCTCGGGGTCGACGCCGACGACCTTCACCGCACCGTTGGAGACCTCCTTGAGGTACCGGCCGGTACCCGAGATGGTGCCGCCGGTGCCGACGCCAGCAACGAAGTGCGTGATCTTGCCGTCGGTGTCGTTCCAGATCTCCGGGCCGGTGGTCTCGTAGTGGCTCGCCGGGCCCCCCGGGTTGGAGTACTGGTTGGGCTTCCAGCCACCGGGGAGCTCACGGGCGAGACGGTCGGAGACGCTGTAGTAGCTGTCGGGGTGCTCCGGCGGGACCGCGGTCGGGCACACGACCACCTCGGCACCGTAGGCCCGCAGCACGTTGCGCTTGTCCTCGCCGACCTTGTCGGGGCACACGAACACGCACTTGTAGCCGCGCTGCTGCGCGACCAGGGCCAGGCCGATGCCGGTGTTGCCGGAGGTGGGCTCGACGATCGTCCCGCCCGGCTTCAGTTCGCCCGACGCTTCGGCCGCATCGATCATCTTCACCGCGATACGGTCCTTGGAGCTGCCGCCGGGATTGAGGTATTCGATCTTCGCCGCTACGAGCCCCGATCCGGGTTTCACCACCGTGTTGAGCTTGACGAGGGGGGTGTTTCCGATGAGGTCGATGACGGAATCCGCAATGCGCATGACTCCATGTTCCCACGTCGTGGCTTTCCGGCAGGGTGACGGTGTACACCCCCCGGGAAAACACCCCCCTGGGAAACGACCTCTGCGAAACGACCCCTGCGAAACGACGAAGACCCCGGACCGTGGTCCGGGGTCTTCGTGGCGTACTGCTAGTCGTTCTGGAAGTAGCTGAGCAGTCGCAGGATCTCGACGTACAGCCACACCAGGGTAACGGTCAGGCCGAGGGCGACGCCCCAAGCAGCCTTCTCGGGGGCCTGTGCGCGGATCAGCTGATCGGCGGAGTCGAAGTCCAGCAGGAAGCTGAACGCCGCGATGCCGATGCACACGAGGCTGAAGATGATGGCGATCGGGCCGCCGTCGCGCAGGCCCAGGCCACCGTCGATGAAGAAGCCGGCGATGAGGTTGCCCAGCGCCAGGACCAGGACACCGACGAGGGCGCCGACGATCATGCGGGTCAGGCGCGGCGTGACGCGGATGGCGCCGGTGCGGTACACGACGAGCATGCCGAAGAACACGCCGAAGGTGCCGAGGACGGCCTGCGCGATCAGGGTCGCGCCGCCGGCGCCACCGAACGTGATGTCGGTGAACATGAACGACAGCGCGCCGAGGAAGAAGCCTTCCGCCACCGCGTAGGCGAGGACGATCGCCGGGTTGTCCATCTTGCGGCCGAACGTCGCGACCAGCACCAGGACGAGGCCGATCAGACCGCCGCCGATGACGAACGGAGCTGCCAGGCCGACGTTGGAGTTGACCAGGACATAGGAGATGAGTGCCGAGACGGCGAGCACGCCGAGCGTGATGCCGGTCTTGGTGACGACATCGTCGATCGTCATGGTCCGCTGGTCGGTGGGACGTGCCCACGGATCCGTCTGCGGCTGACCGAATTGCTGGGTGGCCTGCGCGGCGCCCGCCGTCGCAGAGCCGAACGTGGCGTATCCGCCGCCCTCTTGCTTGGGCAGGTTGCGGAACACCGGGTTACTGGTGGTGCGCACCGTGCACTTCCCTTCTCGTGGTCGCTTCTGTCCGTTCAACGAGGCAGTGACCTCACGAGTTCCCGTTTCGTCGAGAAAGCTCGGACTAATCGGACTCTACCGGCTCCGTACCGACCTGGTCACCGTGAACTTGCGGTTGCGGCCCTCGACGCGGGTCGGCCCGACGATGCCCGACAGCGCGGGGCGGTAGTCGAGGTGACGGTTGTAGACCGTCCACATCTGTCCTCCCGAGCGGAGGATCCGGGCTGCGGCGTCGAACATCTTGTGGGCCGCGCCGGTGTGCACGGCGGCGCCGATGTGGAAGGGCGGATTACACACCACGAGGTCGACCGACCCGGCGGCGATCGAACTCGCGGCGTCGTCGCGGAGCGTGTCGATCCGGTCGGCGAGCCCGTTCGCGGCGGCCGTCTCCGCGGCGGAGGCGACGGCGGCGGCGGAGTGATCGGTCGCGATCACGCGAACGTCGGGCAGTTGCCGGGCGAGCATCGCGGCGAGGATGCCGGTGCCGCAGCCGAGGTCCACCGCGATCTGCTCGTCCGTGTCGTTACGGGGGAAGTCGAGACGGGGGAAGAAGTCGAGGAGGAAACGGGTACCGATGTCGAGGCGCGGGCCGGCGAAGGCGGCCCCGTGCGCGACCACGGTGAGGCCGAGTTCGTCGAGCCTCTCACGGACGGGATACGAGGCCGGTCCGGGCGTTGCTCGGCGCGCGGTGAGCACACGCGACTTCTGCCGTCCCCGCGACGCGCGGACCTCTGCGAAGGACGCAGCGAGGACGTCGTTCATCGCAAGGCTGATGTGCTTGTCGCGGCCACCGGCGAACACGACGACCTCGGGGTCGGCGTGGCGGGCCACGATCTCGGCGATCTCGGTGAGCGCCGACAGCGAACGGGGAAGACGCAGCAGTACCACTCGGGCACCGGCGAGCAGGTCCGCGTCGAGTCCGCAGGAACGGTAGCGGTCGGTGAGATCCTCACGCTCGGCGTTCGCAGCCAAGGCGCGTTCGGCCACCACCGAGTCCTGATGCACCCGGATCCGCTCCGCGCCGAACCGGACGGCCGCACCCAGGGTCAGGGCGCCGTACTGGTCGTCGACGACCACGATCGTGCCCGGCGCTGCGGATTCCAGTGCGGGCGCGGCTTCGTCGAGGAGCAGGCGATCGGCCCCGTCGACGGCGAACAGGTTGGGCGCTTCCACATCCGGGAAGCGCCTCAACCTGTCGTACAACTCGTCGATCACCACTCGACCGTCAGCACTCGCCCTTTCCGGCGTTCTCGATGGCACGCAGGGTGTCGGCCTGCTCCTCTTCGCTGAGATCCTGCCAGGCCGGGAGCTGCTGCTGGGCGTCGGCGACGGCCTGGGCCGCTGCCACGCGGTCCTGGCCCCACTCCTCGAGCTCGTCGAGGTAGGGCAGCAGAGCCTCGCAGTTCTCCTCGTAGCTCTTACCGAGTTCGACGCTGGTGCCCGAGGTGCCGGCCTCCGCCGAAGCCGAGGTGCTCGTGGTGGTGGTGGTCTCCTCGGCCGAGTCGGATCCGTCCGAGGATCCACACGCCGCCGCAAGCAGGACCACACCTGCACCGAACAGCGCCGCGAGAGTCTTCTTCATCTATGTCCCACTTCTGGTCGCAGTGTCGTTTCGTCCGTTCCCGGTGAGGCACCGTGGTCCGGCCGGACCACGTTAGAACAGGGGCGACGCACGATCTGCGGCGGGCGTGCACATTTCGAGACTATCCTGGGGAAACGGCTTCCCGAGGTGATTGCGCCGATGACCGAGAACGATCCGGCCGCCACTGAGCGCGCGCCGATTGTCGACGTCGCAGAGACGGACATCGTGCGCGCGCTGCACGATGCCGGTTTCACCGACGCCGTGGAGATCGGCCGCGGCGGCTTCGGTGTGGTCTACCGCTGCCGGCAGGCCGAACTCGACCGCGACGTCGCGGTGAAAGTGCTGCGCCGCTCCCCCGAACCCGCCGATCTCGAACGCTTCCTACGCGAGCAACGCGCGATGGGGCGGCTCTCCGGCCACCCCAACATCGTCACCGTGCTGCAGGCCGGCGCGACGGACACGGGCCTGCCCTATCTGGTGATGCACTATCACCCGCACGACTCTCTCGACACCCGCATCCGGCGGCACGGACCGATCGCCTGGCCGGAGGCGGTCCGGATCGGAGTGAAGGTCGCCGGTGCACTCGAGACGGCGCATCGTTCCGACGTCCTGCACCGCGACATCAAGCCCGGCAACATCCTGCTCACCGAGTACGGCGAACCGCAGCTGACGGATTTCGGTATCGCCCGCGTCGGCGGCGGCTTCCGCACCACTGCCGGTGAGATCACCGGTTCCCCCGCGTTCACGGCACCGGAGGTGCTGCGCGGTCATGCCCCGACTCCGGCCGCCGACGTCTACGGCCTCTCCGCGACCCTGTTCGCGGCGATCACCGGTCACGCCGCCTTCGAGCGGAAGGAGGGCGAGAAGATCGTCGCGCAGTTCGTGCGCATCACCTCCGAGCCCGTCCCCGACCTGCGCGGCGAGGGCATCCCCGACGACGTGTGCGAGGCCCTCGAGCGCGGCATGGCGACCGATGCCGAGGACCGGCCGCAGACGGCCGCCGAGTTCGGCGATCTGCTCCGCGACGTCCAGCGCGCCCACAACCTGCCCATCGACGAGATGGCGCTGCCCGGGTCACCGCCGTCCGGCCCGCTCCCGCCGCGTTCGGCGCCACCGCTCACCGGACCGGCCTCGACGGTCTCCGGCCGGTCGTCCACGGTCTCGGGACGCACCGGTCCGTCCACCGCACCGTCGACCAGGTTCCGGCCGCCCTCGACCTCACGTCCTCTGATCGAACGCAGCCGTCTGATCTCGTTCCTGCGGGCAGGCGGACGACGCCGTCTCGTCGCCATCCACGCCCCCACCGGCTTCGGTAAGTCCACCCTCGCGACGCAGTGGCGCAACGTACTCGCCGCCGAGGGAGTGCCGGTCGCGTGGTTGACGGTGGACAGCGACGACAACAACGTCCTGTGGTTCCTCGCGCACCTCGTCGAGGCCATGAAGCAGATCCGGCCGGTCCTCGCGCGCGAACTGGGCCAGATCCTCGACGCGCACGGCGACGAGGCCGAACGGTACGTACTGTGCACGCTCATCGACGAGTTGCACCGCACCGACACCGCGGCGACGCTGGTGATCGACGACTGGCACCGCGTCACGTCGACGGAGACCGTCGCTGCCCTCGAGTTCCTGCTCGACCGCGGATGCCATCACCTGCAGCTCGTGGTGACGAGCCGCAACCGATCCGGACTTCCGCTCAGCCGCATGCGTGTTCGCGACGAGCTGGTCGAGGTCGATTCGACGGCATTGCGGTTCGGGGTGGACGAATCGAACGCCTTCTTGCGCGACATCGGCGGGATAGACCTCGGCCCCGAGGACGTGGAGGATCTCACCCGCACCACGGAGGGCTGGGCCGCAGCCCTGCAGCTCGCGTCGTTGTCGTTGCGCGACAGCGACGATCCGTCGTGGCTCATCGAGAACATCACCGGTCGGCACCACGCGATCGGTGAGTTCCTCGCCGACAACGTGCTGGCCGGTCTCGAACCCCGGATGTACGAATTCCTCCTCGCGACGAGCATCACCGAATCGATCAGCGGCAGCCTCGCCGCGGCGCTCACGGGCGATCCGCGCAGCCAGGCGATGCTCGAGGAGGCGGAGGAACGCGACCTGTTCCTGCGGCACGTCGACGACGAACGCGTGTGGTTCCGCTATCACCACCTGTTCCTCGACTTCCTGCGTCGACGTCTCGAACGCGACCATCCCGAGAAGGTCGCGGACCTGAATCGCACCGCCGCCGACTGGTTCGCCCGCAACCGCATGCTGCAGGAGGCCGTCGACCACGCCCTCGCCGCCAACGACACCGACTTCGCCGTCGACCTGCTCGCCGACGACGGCATGTACCTGATGGAGCACGGGCACATCGCCACGCTGCTCGCCCTGATCGACAAACTGCCGCCGCGGGCCGGCGCAAACGATCCGCGCCTGCTGCTCACGCAGGCCTGGGCGAACAGTGCGCTGCTGCGGTTGGACCGATGCCGCAGAACCCTCGCGGCAGTACGGGAATTGCTCGACCGTGGGGTGACGGACAGCTACGACGTCGAAGCACTCCGCATCGAGGCGGATGCCGTCGAGGCGTCGATCCTGATGAACTCCGACCGCATCGACGGCATCTACGAACTCATCGCGCCGTGCCTGGAGAATCCGACCTCCGTGCACCCGTGGGTGGTGGCGGCCGCAGCCGACTTCGCCTCGTACGCCGACATCTTCCGCTTCGACTTCACCTCAGCGATCCGGCGGCAGGAATGGGCGGAGCCCTACCACCGCGAGACCCGCGGACCGTTCGCGTCGATCTACGGTCAGTGCCTGTGCGGCATCGCCGCGAACGAACGACTCGACGTCGCCTCGGCCGAGAAGTACTTCCGCACAGCGCTGCGCCGAGCGCGACGAAACGGCGGAATCCACACCCACGGAGGGCGTCTCGCCGCTGCCATGCTCGGAGAGCTGCTCTACGAACAGGGACGGACCGCCGAGGCCGAAGCACTGCTCGACGAGAGCAACCTGCTCGGAATAGAAGGCGGTGGAACGGATTTCCTCATCGCTCGCTTCGGTACCGCTGCGCGCCTGAAGATGTTGCAGGGCAACCGGGAGGAAGCCGTCGCCCTGCTCACCGAAGGACTGCGGGTCGCGGCGCTGCACGACCTGCCGCGCCTGCGGGCACGCATCGAGAACGAACGGGTCCGGCTCGGAATCGCCACTCCAGGCCCCTCGACACGCACGATGCCGGAGAACACCACACCCCACCCCGACGGAACCGTCGAGATCACCCTCCAGATCGAGGACTCCACCGCGATCCGGCTGCTCAGCGAGAACGAGGAGCCCGAGGCGGCGGAACAGGCCGTCGGATGGGCGCGGATGTGGGTACAGCGCACCACCTCGCGTCCCCGCGCCCACCTGCAGGCCCACCGTCTGCTCGCCTCCTGCCTGCACGCGGCCGGACGCATCGAGGAGGCCGAGGAGACCCTGGCCGTCGTGGTCGACGCGTGCGCGGCGCGCGGAATGGTGCGCTATCTGACCGACGGCGGGCCACACGTGATCGCCACGCTCACCTCGATGCGGGTACGGATCGAACAGGGTCTGCGGCCTGACGATCGGCCACGGATCGACCTCGGGTTCGTCGACGAGGTGCTGCGATTGGTGGACACCGAGCATCGTCCTGTCGTGTGAGCCCGGTCGTGACGGGAACGTGGTGTGAAGCCCGCCGATTTCGGGGACACTGCCGAGGTGACGGACCGATACGACAACTCCATCCGGACCCGGCGGTGGGCCCACGGGAAACTCGTCGACGAAGGTTTCCCGCTCTCAGCCGTCTCGGAGCATCTCGCCGATCCCGAGGCCCTCGTCTGGGTGGATCTGTGGAATCCCGAGCACACGGCTCTGCTCGAACTCGCCGAGGAATGGAACCTCGACCCGCACGCCGTCGAGGATTCGCTCGCACACGGCGAGCGCACGAAGGCCACCCGCTACGCCACCCATACCTTCCTCACGGTCTACGCGACACACCTGTTTCCGGATTCCGAGGACGAGAATCAGGCGCACGAGTCCCGGCTCCGCACCACCCGGATCTCCGCCTTCGTCCTGCCCCGCGGCGTCGTCACCGTTCGCCGCGGCACTCCCTTCGACATCGACGAGGCGGTGCGCAGGTGGGACGAGAACACCGACCTGCTGCAGTACGGACCGGGTGCGCTGATCCACGGCCTGCTCGACACGGTCGTCGACGGGCAGTTCGAGACCATCCAGGAACTCGACGACGCCGCCGAGGACCTCGAGGACTGCCTCTTCGAGGACGGCGCCTCCACCCGGCAGATCCAGCGACGCGTCTACCGGCTCCGCAAGGAACTCGTGCAGCTCCGGCGGGTTGTGCTGCCGATGCGCGAGGTCGTCAATGCCGTCCTGCGGACCCGCGCCGAGAGCAACCACCACCCCGAACTCGACAGTTCCTACAACGACCTCTACGACCACGTGATGCGTGCTGCGGAGTGGACCGATTCACTGCGCGAGATGGTGAACACCGTCTTCGAGACGAACCTGTCGCTGCAGGACGCGCGCCTGAACATCGTCATGAAGAAACTGACGGGATGGGCCGCGATCATCGCCGTCCCCACGGCCGTCACCGGTTGGTACGGCATGAACGTGCCCTATCCCGGGGTAGGCGAGGCCTGGGGACTGATGAGTGGGGTCGGGATCATGGTCGTGTCGGCGATCGTGCTCTACGTGCTCTTCAAGCGCCGCGACTGGTTGTGAACCCCGCGTTGCTCGGTGAACGGCTCTGTTCAGAGGAAAACTACGAGCAGCACGACGATCACGACGACCACCGCGACGGCTGCGATCACCGCACCCGCCGAACGCCGGCGCTGCACCGGCCCGTCGCGGACGAGTTCGGGATCGGCGTCGGGCGCGTCCCCGATCGGGTCGTCGTTCTCGGGACCGGAGTTGGTGGGATGCGACATCGGTCTCCTCCTGGCTGTCTGTGTCGAAGTCTGACACGGACGAGCCGGTCGTGTTCGGTTTCAGGCTGTTCGGGTGGGGTACTCCGTCAGAGCAACGTTCGATGACACAGGAGGACCCCATGGCCGACTTCGTCGATAAGGCAAAGCACAAGGCAGAAGAAGCGGGCGGCAAGATCAAGGAGAACACCGGTCAGGCGACCGGCGATCGTGATCTCGAAGCCGAGGGTCGCGGTGACCAGGCCTCCAGCGGTCTGAAGCAGGCAGGCGACAAGGTCTCGGATGCCGTCGAGAACGTCAAGGACGCTTTCAAGAAGTAGCCCTTGAACTGCGCGGTGCCGGTAGTTACGACTACCGGCACCGCGCTGTTGAGGTGCTCGGCACCGCGCTGTTGAGGTGCTCGGCACCGCGCTGTTGAGGTGCTGCACGCACCGCGCTGTGTCGGTGCGTGCAGCACCCCGCTCTCACGGGGTGCTGCCGGGACTACTTCGAGGAGGTGCCTTCGGTGTCGTCGAAGAAGTGCCAGGTACCGTCCTGCTCGTTCTGCGCCTCCATACGCCAGCCGAGTTCGCTGTTGTCGGCGCGCTGGTCGACGAACCAGGCGTGCGCGTCGTCCGCGCTCTCGATTTCCTTGGTATCCACGACGTTCCCGGTCGGGTCGATCACTCTGTAGGTAGCCATGCCGAGTGTCTTCCCACGCGACTCGCCGGTCAAACGTCGCGCGAACCTTCTGGTGTAGGGTGGAGACATCGTTCGGCTCGCACATGATGAGCAACCTCGCACCACAGTGCCCGAAGGTTCCGAACCGGACGTGAGAGTTCCCCGCCGCGTGTACCGCGGCCCCTCTTCTTCGCACTGCCCCACGGCCGGGGACTACCCGGCCGCACCCGAAAGGACGGCCATGAGCCAGAACAAAGAATTCGACGGACCCCTCTTCCTCGCGCCCACCACTCCGGAGACCGACGCCGAGACCGAACCCGTCACCGCTGTCGCCGAAGTGGGCGGTCCCCACGACTACACCTCGATCTTCTCCGCGCGCGGCGCCTGATCCGCATCACCCGACTGTGAAGCTACCGACTCGGTCGGCTGCGAAGTCGGCGAGCGTCTGCGATACCTGCTCGGGCCGCCCGTCGTTCTGATCGGCGGCCGCAGTGAGTACATCGATGTGCTTGTATCCGGGCAGCACCCACCTGCGTTCGTTCGGATGATCCTTCTCCGGCAACGGGATCCCGCCGCTCGCCACCAGCGTCACCACAGGATTGCGCGCGACACCGTCGCGGTGGAGATGCCCTTCGAAGCGGGTCGCCGATACGAGGTCGAACGGAAGCCTCGACGGGAAGTACCACTCGGTGAAATCCAGTGGTGGCTCCGACAGATTCCGCGCCAGCTCCGCGATCGACGTCACCTCGCTCCCCCGATCGGTGTACCGCGCCTCGTCGGGTGACGACGCCCCAGTGCCCACCTCGTCGTAGTCGAGCCACCGGTAGACGACTCCCGGATCCGCGAACACCGCCGGCGACGCCTTGAGCGCATCGCCGAAGAATCCCGACCCGAGCACCTCCGGCGTGGCGGGAACAGGAAACAGCTTGTCGCGCACGGGCGCCCCGGTAATGAATCCGACGCTCACCTGCAGGAACCCCAGCGGTTGCGAATTGTCGTCGAGGATCGCGCCGAGCACCGCCTCGTTGGTCGCGTTCAACGTCCGCACATCCGGGTCGCCCGTCGCGAACATCGCGTAGTCCCCCGACAACAGAGTGCGCAACGTCCAGTCGATGTTCGGGTTGTCGGGCATGCGCGGGACAATGCCGTCGGTGCTGTCCGGGTCCAGTCGCGCGGCGAGTCCGGTGAGTGCGAGCAGATTCGTCGTCTCGGGATTGATGACCGTGGGAAGTGCCAGCACCGGCGATGCCGTCGAGATGGAGCCGAAGAACGCATCGACTGGCGCCCAGACCGCTTCGGGCAGATCCGGGAGGGCACTCTGCCCGGGGGAGGGCGCTCCCGCCTCGATCACCGTATCGAGCGCAAAGTACCCGCCGCACTGGTTGTAACCGGCGTCGCCCGTGGTGGCGGGATCTCCGTCGAAGTCCCATTCCGCGAAGTAGCCGGTGATGAAACCACCGAGAGAATGTCCGCCGCACAACACTTTCCGTTTCCGCAGTTCCGGGTCGGAGAGTTCGTGACGCAGCAGGTCGTACTGGTCGCGCAGCGTCTGCTCGATGCCGACATGCGAGAGCCACGCGACGTCGGCGCCGCTCGCGTGGCCGGCGAATCGTCGCCCGTCCACTTCGGCACCGCGGAAGTAGTAGTCGGTCGCGGTGTCGAGCGAACCCGTCCGCAGTGCCGCCCGGGTACCGGTGTGGTCCTCGAGGCAGTTCGATCGCCGGTCGAGTGCCCAGAACTCGACGTGGGCACCACGGGCCGCGGCCGCGACGACGGTGTTGCGCGCGATGCTCTCGAACGCGCCCGCTCCCTCGAAGATCCCGGGCTGGGCGACGAGGATCCGGTCGGCGTCGGCCGAACTCTCCGGTCCGTCGGCCGACCGCCACCGCAGATACGACAACCGGTCGCACGCGGCGGGTCGCAGTCCCGCTTCCGCCGGCAGCGGCGCGGGTATCGACACTACGGACCCGAGCACCTCGCCGGCCAGCGGCGCCGACGAGTCATACGGCATTTCGGTGCGTCCGCTCGTCTCCGCCGACACCACCGATGCCGTCAGGACACTTCCCATCACCGCCGCAGCCATCGCGGCGCCCATCATTGCGCGCATCCCATCCCCCGATCGGTTCGTGCGTATTGAACACCGTTGCGGGAGTCGGGTCTACGGAAACAACAGAAGAACGGACCCGTCGGAGTTCACCGACGGCCCTTCATCGTCCGCGCAAGGGAGAGACATGCGCAGAGCGACGGTCCCTGCCGTTCGGGGGAAGTGGCAGGGACCATCACTCGAAGAGTCGGGATCTTCGATCCTTCCGTTGCGGGTGAAATGTGAGGGTGACATCCTGACCTGGGCATTTCCGTAACTTCGGGTCACATCTTCCGTTCTGCTCCCGTCCCGGCGGCCCCAGGAGGGCATGGTGCTAGGGTCGCCCGTGACACGGGGTGCTCCGCACGAGCGGGGCTGAGATCACACCCGTCGAACCTGACCAGGTAATGCTGACGAAGGGATGTCCCGACATGACCACGCCTGTACCCACATCGATCCGTCCCCTGCCCGCGCAGTGAAGGCGCGGCGGACTCTCGCCGGACTGCTCACCCTCGTCGCCGCACTCTCCGCGGTCGTCGGGTGCTCGTCCGATTCCGGGAGCGACACCATCCGATTCGCGTTGGACTGGACGCCCAACACCAATCACACCGGCCTGTACGTGGCGCAGCAGGAAGGTCTGTTCGCCGATGCGGGTCTCGACGTCGAGATCCTGCCGTACAACAACGCGACCCCCGACACCCTCGTCGACGCGGGTAGCGCCGAGTTCGGAATCTCCACGCACGCCACATCGACCATCGCCAGAGCCGCCGGGTCCCGGACCGTCGCGGTCCTCGCACCGCTGCAGCACTGGGCGACGGGGATCGCCGTGCGGGCCGACAACGCCGAGATCACGCGGCCGGCGGATCTCGACGGCAAGACCTTCGCGGGCTTCGCCAACCCCGGTGAGGACGAGATGCTCGCCGAAGTGATCCGCAACGACGGTGGTCGCGGTGAGTTCGAGAACGTGACGCTCGGGACGTCGTCGTACGAGGCCGTCTACTCGTCGACCGCCGACTTCACCGTGTCGTACCTGGCATGGGAGGGTCTCGAGGCCGAGCACCGCGGCCTGCCCATGCGGTACTTCGGCTTCACCGACTACGGCTTCCCCGACGCGTACGCGATCGTCGTCGACGGCAACGAGGACTGGATGACGGAGAACCCGGAGCAGGCACGCGCTTTCGTGCAGGCGCTGCACCAGGGTTACCGGATCGCCGCCGACGACCCCGATCGTGGAGCCCGGGCTCTGCTCGAGGCGAACCCCGGGGCCTTCCCCGACGAGGAACTCGTCTACGAGAGCCAGCGCATGCTCGCCGCCGAGTACATGCGTGACGCCTCCGGCGCCGTCGGAGTCCTCGACGCCGGGAAATGGTCGGGCTATGCCCGGTTCCTGTACGAGAACGGCGTGCTGTCCGGACCCGACGGCAGCCCGTTGACGACCGAGCCGGACTGGTCGACCTATGTCACCGATGACTACCTCGAAGACCGATAGCATCGGCCGCGCACGTCGGCTCCTTCCCGCGCTGCTCATCGCCGGGGCTCTGGTCGCGATCTGGCAGTCGTACGTCGTGGTGAGCGGTGTCCGCCCGCAGGTGTTGCCCTCCCCCGCACGCGTTCTCACGCAGGGGTGGTCTCATCGCGTCGACATCGCCGGGCACGCCTGGTCCACTCTGCAGGTCACGATGGTCGGGTTCGCCGTGTCGCTGGCACTGGCGTGGGCCCTCGCGATCGTCGTAGACTTCTCGCCTTGGTTGCGGCGGGCCCTCGTGCCGTTGTTCGTGGTGTCGCAGACCCTGCCGATCATCGCGATCGCGCCGTTGATGATCATCTGGTTCGGTTTCGGACTGCTACCGAAGATCCTCGTCATCGCGCTGGTGACGTTCTTCCCCGTCGCGATCGGGCTGCTCGAAGGGTTCGCGGCGGCCGACCGGGAGGCGGGCGCGTTGCTACGCAGTATGGGCGCGTCGCGGTGGCAGCAGTTCCGTTACGTGCGCCTGCCATCCGCGCTCCCCCGCTTCTTCACCGCCCTGCGGATCGGCATCACCTACGCCGTCGTGGGTGCGGTGTTCGCCGAATACGTCGGCGCGACATCCGGTCTGGGCATCTACATGAGCACGCAGAAGAACTCGTTCCGCACCGATCTCGTGCTCGCTGCCGTAGTGGTGACCGCTGCTCTGTCACTCCTGCTGTACGCGCTGACGTTCGTCGTCGAACGGATGGTCGCGCCGTGGGCGCTCACGAGGGGTGAGAGATGAATGCGGTGACGGTGGCCTCGGTCCACAAGTCGTACGGCGACCGGGCGGTGATCGACGGCATCGACTGTGCTGTGGAGCCCGGCGAGTTCGTGTCCCTCATCGGGCCGAGTGGGTGCGGCAAGTCGACGCTGTTCTCGATCGTCGCGGGACTCGAGCAACCCGACACCGGAGAGGTTCTCGTCGGCGACTCCCCCGCGGCACCCGGGCAGGTCGCGCTGATGCCGCAGAAGGACCTGCTGTTCCCGTGGCGGACGGTGCTCGACAACTGCACACTCGGGCTCGAGGTGCAGGGTGTACAGCGATCCGACGCTCGTGCCCGCGCCCGCGAACTGCTGCCGACCTTCGGCCTGGCCGGCTTCGAGGACGCTGCCCCGCACCAACTGTCGGGCGGTATGCGTCAACGCGCGTCGCTCGCACGCACGGTGCTGCAGGGGCGCGACGTGCTCCTGCTCGACGAGCCGTTCGGCGCACTCGATTCGCTGACCCGCACCGAGATGCAACTGTGGTTGCAGCAGGTGTGGCAGCAGCATCGGTGGACGGTGCTGATGGTGACGCACGACGTCCGCGAGGCGGTGTTGCTGTCCGATCGGGTCGTCGTCCTCGGTCCGCGACCGACGCGGGTGCAGCACGAGGTGCGTGTGCACCTGCCCCGACCTCGAACCCTGGAGACGTGCGTGTCGAGCGAGTTCGTGGCGCTCGAACACGAGCTCATGGAGGTCCTGCACCGGTCACGACACGAGGAGCAGCAGAGGTTGCCCTCGGGATAGTCGCCGGCCGAACTGTTCGCCACCAGTGCATCCGCTACAAGATTCGCTATCCGCTACGGCAAATTGCTGTAGGGGATAGCGAGAGCGGTAGCGGATGCATCGGGGACGACCCCGGACCTGTGCCCCCAGTGGGACTCGAACCCACACTGTGCGGATTTTAAGTCCGCTGCCTCTGCCAATTGGGCTATAGGGGCGTGGGGATCACATTAGCGTTCACGACTGTCCACCACCGCGCCGGGGCGCGAGGTTCTTGAAGTACCGTGCGAGGGGACGGCGTTCGTATCCTGTCCCCTCGTAGACGGAGGCCGGTACAGCCCGAGGACGGGACGCCACGCCCGGAGGGAGAGATCGAGTACGTCACTTCGTCGTTCGGCCGTGCAAGGTTCGATCCTCATTGCTCCTCGACCTCCTCGGATCCGACTTCGAATGTGCTCCTCGCCCGGGCTGTAACGCACCTCGATTTCCGGCCGACATCCTGCGGGGAGACAAGTACACAGCGGACAGCCGGGTGGTGAACCGGGCACGAAGAGAAGGACCATGGATGCGCTTCACGACCGCACGCCCACTGACCGGGCGACTCGCCACCGCAGTAGCCGTCATGGCCCTGGCAGCGACGCCGAGCCTGGTGGCCGCACCCTCCGCACAGGCCGAAGGCATCGTCTACCCCGCGTCCGTGAACGACTCCTTCTACAGCACCCCCGACGACATCGCCGATCGGCAGCCCGGTGACGCCCTCGCCGCGCGCGTCCTTCCGCCGCCGCTCGGATTTCCCGGCACCGACGCCGTCCAGTTGAAGTTCCGGTCGACGAACTCCGCCGGCGAACCGATCTCCGCAGTGACCACCGTGCTGTCCCCTCAGGGTGGGGCGCCGGGTCGTCCGCTCGTCTCGTACCAAGCCATCATCAACGCACTCGGGCTCGAATGCGCGCCGTCGACGGCGCTGTACGCACCGAACCCGCTGCGAGGGATCCGGGAGTCTCCCGGCCTGCTCATCGCGATCCAGCGCGGCTGGTCGCTGGCCGTTCCCGATCATCTCGGACCGAACAGCGCCTACGGCGCCGCGAAGGTCGGCGGGCAGATCACCCTCGACGGCATCCGGGCCGCGCAACGCTACGCACCGCTCGAACTCGCCGACAGTCCGGTCGGCATCGCCGGCTACTCCGGCGGCGGGATGGCGACAGCGATGGCCGCAGCACTCGCCCCGACCTACGCGCCCGAGATCCCGATCGTCGGCTCCGCCTACGGTGGCGTCCCGATGGACATCGGCGAGATGGCCCGGGAACTCGGCGAATCCGCTCATCCCGCCTTCGGATTGGCGATGGCGGCCGCCCTCGGCCTCGAACGTGAGTACCCGGACCGCATGCCGGTCAGCGAGCAGCTCAACGGTGCGGGGCGGGAACTGCGCGACCGCATCGCCAACGCGTGCACCAACGAAATCCTGCTCGCCGGTGCCGGTCGCAGCATGGCCGACGTCGCCGACGCGGCGGCGGGCCTTGCCCTGCTCGACAGCCCGACCGTGCAGGAGGTGCTGATGGAGAACAGCGTCGAGAAGGTCGCGACGGTGCCGAATGCCCCGGTGTACGAGTGGCATTCACCGACCGACGTGCTGATTCCTCTCGATGCGATCTCCACGACGCTGCGCAGGTACTGCGACGCCGGGGTGGCGGTGCGGACCGAACTCGTGCCGAGCCCGGATCACATCACTGCCGCCGTGATCGGCTTGCCGGGTGCGCTGGACTTCCTCGACGGCCGATTCGCCGGCGTTGCGCCGTCGTCGGACTGCGGGACGGTATGAACACCGCTCGGAGCGTGACTGGACGACAATTCCGTCGGACGTTCGCGGTCGGCGGCATGTCGCTTGCCCTGCTCGCGGTTCTTCCGGGCACGGCGTCCGCGCACCACCAGGAGTTCGTTCCCCTGCCGACCACATACTCGTTGGGGCGGGACCACTCGGTACCGTGCAGCGGGCAGCTGACCGGCCACGTGTTCGCCCCGCACCATCGACCGGGAACGATCCTCATCGATCTGTCCTGGTCGACGTTCTTGGGCGGTTCGTGCACCATCACCGCATTCGTCAACCACTGGGGAAGCAAGAGGAACGGCGTACGCGCCCTCGAGCTGACGTCGGCTCCCGGCGAACCCGGACACGCTCCCAGCGGACAGATCAGTATCGACATCGGTTCCGGCGATGCGGGAATGACAGTGACCACGGACGGCCTCAACACGACCTATCTCGACCCCGCCCGGTTCACCACTCGTTTCACGGTGCCCTGACGGGATTTCCGGTCGTCACAATCGTTTCCGCTCGATCCGGCCAGGACATGCATCAGGCCCGCCTCGAATGACGAGGCGGGCCTGATGGTGTCTCGGATCCCCTGGGGGGACGGGAGATCGAATCAGATCACGGTGATACCGGTGGCCTGGGGACCCTTGGCACCCTGGCCGATCTCGAAGCGCACGCGCTGGTTCTCGTCGAGGCTGCGGTAGCCGCCCGACTGGATCTCCGAGTAGTGCGGATCAAAGAACTAGCGGGCGACGGACAGGGCGATGCCGTCGAGGATGTCGTGCTCGCTCACGACCAGCTCGGTGATGCCGGCTCGGCGGCCGAGTTCCTCGGCGAGGACCGTGGTGATGATCGAGCCGCCGCCGATGACGTCGACGCGGCCGGGATGCATCGGGCCGAGCGCCGCGCGCTTCTCGCGGGTCGCGGCGACGAGACCGTCGCACACCTCGCGCAGGCGGTCGAACGGCACCGACGACAAGTGGATCTTCTCGGAGTCGTACTCGTCGAGTTCGAGGGCGATCGCGGCGAGGGTGGTCATGGTGCCCGCGACACCCACCCAGGTGTGGGCCTGCTCGACCGGCACCCGCTCGAGCGCTTCGCGGATCTTGTCCGCCGCGACCTCCCGTGCCGCAGCGACCTGCGCGGCGGTCGGCGGGTCGTCGTGCAGGCACCGTTCGGTCAGCCGGACGCAGCCGATGTCGGTGGAGTAGGCGGCGTGCACACCGTCGGCGTCGCCGAGCACGACCTCGGTGGATCCGCCACCGAGATCGACGACGACGAAAGGCCCACGCGCGGAGTCGAGTTCGCCGACCGAACCAGCGAAGGACAGACGCGCCTCCTCGTCGCCGGTGATGACCTCTGCCTCGGCTCCGGGGATCACGGCACCGAGCACCTCGCGGGTCATCGCGAAGAAGTCCTCACGGTTGCTCGCGTCGCGCGTGGCCGAGGTGGCAACCATGCGAACGGCGGTGGCGCCGGTTTCGCGGATCAGGTCGGCGTACTCCACCAGCGCGACCCGCGTGCGTTCGATCGCCTCGGGTGCGAGACGACCGGTGGCGTCGACGCCCTGCCCGAGCCGCACGACCTTCATGAGGCGGGTGACGTCGGTGAGGGTGCCGTCCTTCGCGATGTCGGCGATCAGAAGGCGGATGGAGTTGGTGCCGCAGTCGATTCCCGCGACCCTCACTGTTCTTCTCCGCGCAGCTCGGCGTAGGTGGGCCAGTCGGCGGGGATCGCCGTGCCACGCAGACCGGCGTCGGCGGCGAGGGCTACGGATTCGTCGCCGAGCGGGTTGACGCCCGGTCCCTTCGCGAGCGAATGGGCGATCAGCACGTGCAGACACTTGACGCGTTCGGGCATGCCGCCGCCGGTGAAGTCGGTGCCGAGCGACTCGATCGCGTCGCGTTCGGCCAGGTACGACTCGTGGGCGCGCAGGTAGCCCGCAGCAAGTTCCTCGTCGGTGCCGAGGCGCTCGGTCATCTCCTTCATGACCCCGGCGGATTCCTGCCGGCTCGCTTCGGCTGTGAGGCGCGGGTCGGTGAGGTAGTACAGCGTCGGGAAGGGCGTGCCGTCGGGCAGCTTGGGCGCGGTCTTCACCACTCCGGGCGCACCGTCGGGGCAACGGTAGGCGATGGCCAGGACGCCGCGGGGTTCGCGCCCGAGCTGGGCGGCGACGGCGTCGAGGTCTTCTTGCGTGACGTGATCGGTCACCCGGGAACATCTCCTGGTTCTGGGGGTGCCACAGGCATCTGCTGGGGCACGGGTTCGGACTCGGGTTCGGGTGCCGGTTCGGACACCGACAACCACAGGTCGCTGTACCAGGCGCCGGTCGTCGGCCGCTCGGGTTCGCGTTGCTCGCGTTCGGGTGGGGCGTCGCCCGGCAGTTGTACCTGGTAGGGAATGTCGCCGGGGACGACGAACCGCAGTCGCTCGCGGGCCTGGGCGCGGACCCAGGCCGGATCCTCCATGCGGGCCTTCTGCTCTTCGAGGGCCGCGATCTCCTGTTCGAGCTGCACGCGTTCGGCGGCGAGCTGCTCGGCTTCGGAACGCTGGCTCACGTAGGTGCGCAGCGGCACCGCGAGGGTGAGGGCGAGACCGCACACGACGAGGGCGAGCACCACGGCGCGGCCGGTGGACAGGCCCAGGACGGTGCGTTCGGTGCGGGGGCGGCGGGAGTCGCGGGGGGCGCCGACCCGGGTGGGGCGGGCTCGCCCCGAACCACCGGGCCGGCCGCGGCCGGGCGACGAATGAACGGGGTCCTCGCGGCCGGCCGGCCGCGCACCCGCGTTCTCGGCCGAGTGTTCGGCCGGGGCGGTAGATCCCGTGGGCCGGACCCGGCCCGGACGCCGGACGCCCGACACACCCTCGGTGCGGGTGCGCCTCGCGCCGGGACGGGATCTACCGCGTTGACTCATGCCGGCGATCAGCCCTCGACGGAGAACCGCGGGAAGGCGAGCTCGCCGGCGTAACGAGCGACGTCACCGAGGGACTCCTCGATGCGCAGCAGCTGGTTGTACTTGGCGACACGCTCGGAGCGGGCGGGCGCGCCGGTCTTGATCTGTCCGCTGCCGACGGCGACGGCGAGATCGGCGATGGTGGTGTCCTCGGTCTCGCCGGACCGGTGGCTCATCATCGTCTTGTAGCCGTTGCGGTGTGCGAGGTCGACGGCGTCGAGGGTCTCGGTGAGGGTGCCGATCTGGTTGACCTTCACGAGCAGCGCGTTCGCGGCGCCCTTGACGATGCCGTCCTCGAGGCGCTCCGGGTTGGTGACGAACAGGTCGTCGCCGACGAGCTGGATCCTGTCGCCGATCTCCTCGGTGAGCGCGACCCAGCCCTCCCAGTCGTCCTCGCTGAGCGGATCCTCGATGGAGACCAGCGGGTACTGGCCGAGCAGCTCGGCGTAGAAGGCGCCCATCTCGGCGGCCGTGCGGTTCTGGCCCTCGAACTTGTAGCCGGTGCCCTCGGTGTAGAACTCGGTGGCCGCGACGTCCAGCGCGAGCGCGACATCGCTGCCCAGCTTCAGGCCGGTCTTGGAGATCGCCTCGCTGATCAGGTCGAGCGCGGCCTTGGTGCCCGCGACGTCGGGAGCGAAGCCGCCCTCGTCGCCGAGGCCGGTGGCCAGGCCCTTGCTCTTGAGCACGGACTTGAGGGAGTGGTAGACCTCGGCACCCCAGCGGAGGGATTCCTTGAAGGTCGGGGCGCCGATCGGGGCGACCATGAACTCCTGGACGTCGACGCCCGTGTCGGCGTGGGCGCCGCCGTTGAGGATGTTCATCATCGGAACGGGAAGGATGTGGGCGTTCGGGCCGCCGACGTAGCGGAACAGCTCGAGTCCGGACGACTCCGCGCCGGCCTTCGCGACGGCGAGCGACGCGCCGAGCAGGGCGTTCGCGCCGAGGCGGCCCTTGTCGGGGGTCCCGTCGGCGTCGAGGAGTGCCTGGTCGACGGTGCGCTGCTCGGTGGCGTCGAGGCCGATGATGGCCGGGCCGATCTCGGCGAGAACCGCCTCGACGGCCTTCTCGACACCCTTGCCGAGGTAACGCTCGCCGCCGTCACGCAGCTCGACGGCCTCGTGCTCGCCGGTGGAGGCGCCCGACGGCACTGCAGCGCGGGCGAAACTTCCGTCCTCGAGCAGCACTTCGACCTCGACCGTGGGGTTGCCACGGGAGTCGAGGATTTCGCGGGCTCCTACCTGCTCAATGATGGCCACTGGCTGATTCTCCTTCGATGGACTGTCACGCTGCGGTGTCTGCACGCTGGGGACAGCCTAACGGTCGCGACCTGCGTGTGAGGTACAGGCGCGCTCGAGGCCCGGCGCGGTACTGTCTACGGCCGCACTCCCACGCCGTAGGCGGCGGCGCGGTCGCGGACGAGCATCAGGTATTCGGTGGAGCGGTTGTAAGCCATCAGGGCGTTCGTCCAGCCCTCCGCGGTGGTCAGGTCGCCTCCGCGGTCGCACAGATAGCGGCCTGCGGTCAGGGCCGCGTCGTCGATGTTGTCGGGGTCGGCGATGCCGTCGCCGTTCGCGTCGACACCCCATCGTTCCCAGGTCTCGGGGATGAACTGCATCGGCCCGACCGCCCGGTCGAGCACCGGGTCGCCGTCGAGGCGGCCACCGTCGGTGTCGCGGATCTCGGCGTTGCCCCGGGTGCCGTCGAGCGGGACACCCCGGATGGGCGGTGAGACGTTGCCGTCGGATCCGAGGGAGGCGCCGCCGAACCGTCCGTGGCTGCTCTCCACGTTGCCGATGCCGGCGAGGGTCGTCCACGACAGGCCGCAGTCGGGGGTGCCGACGGCCAGGACGGCCGCCGCGTGCCCGTACGCCTCGAGTGCGGTGGTGGGGATGCCCAGTTCGCGGGACTGTGATTCGGCCCAGTCGGCGAGCTGCGCCGCTGTGCGGCCGGGACCGTTCACGTCGATGGGAGGAACGGGCAGACCGGGAGCCGGTGGAACGCCGTCGGGGATCTCGACGGACGGTCGCCGGGGTGAGTGCAGAGCGGACTCGACCGCCACGAAGACGACGGCGACGAGTGCACTGAGCAGGACCACCGGCCACAGCCAGCGTCGGGGTTCTCGATCGGACGGCACCCCTCCATATTCCATACGGGACGAAAACCCCATGTAGACGCACCGGCGCCGACGATCCCGCCTGATCGTCGGCGCCGGCCTCGGAGGGTGGAATCCGCGAGGGGTCGGACTCCACCGCTGTTTCGGCAGCGATGTCCCTCGATACGCGCCGTCCCCGCTGAGGACCGCCCGGATGGTGCGACGCAGGATCGACAGGTCGAGCATGAAGGTCCAGTTCTCGACGTACCGCAGATCGGCCCGTACCGACTCGTCCCAGGACAGATTGCTGCGTCCGTTGACCTGCCACAGTCCCGTCACACCCGGTTTGACGAACAACCGCCGCGCCGCGCCGTCCTCTCCGTACCGGGCGACCTCGCATTCGAGCGGTGGGCGCGGGCCGACTCCGGCACCGATGTCGTGATCGGCGATGTCGTCCTTGTGCTCGTCGGCGCCGACGACCATGCTGCGGAACTTGTACATCGTGAACGGGGTTCCGCCGCGTCCCACCCGTTGCTGACGGAAGAGGATCGGTCCTCTGCTGCCGACCTTGATCGCGACCGCGACGGCGAGCAGTGCCGGCGCGATCACCATCAGGATCAGCACCGCGAGGACCCGATCGAAGACGTTCTTCACGATCCAGGCCGGGCCACTGTAGCTGGGGGCGCTCATCTGCAACAGGGGCAGCCCCTCGAGCGGGGAGATGTGCAGGCGCGGGCCGACGACGTCCATAAGCACGGGGGCGATGAGGAGCTCGGCACCGATCTTCTCGAGGTCCCAGCCGAGTCTGCGTGTCCGCGCGTGCGGCCACCAACCGGAGGGCAGGAGTGCGACGGCCTCGAAGTTGTGCTGCTCGGCGACGGCCAGGACGATCTCGTCGGTGCCGAGGACGGGGATGTCGTCGATGGCCACCGGCAGGGAGTCGGCGCCGCGGTCGACGGCGAGGCAGATGCCGTCGACCCGCCATCCGGCGCGTCGGAGGCAGTCGGCCCGGGCGACCACCTCGTGCACCTACTCCACGTCTCCGGCCACGAGCACCGAGTGCAGATATCGACCCTCGGTGCGGGCCTTCGAGAGGTGACGGCGGAGCAGCGTCCGCCCCAACAGGGTGAGCACGAGAGCGATCAGCAGCGAACCGAACGTCCAGGACTGACCGGCCGAGGTGCCCCCATCCGTATCCGGCGACGGCCAGGGCGGCGACGGCGAAGACGTATCCGCGGGCGACCCTCCGGTACTCCTCTGTGCCGGTTCCGAGAATTCTTTCGTACCAGGCCTTCTGGATTCCGAGGGAGACGATCGCCGCAGTCGTCGAGGCGCCGATGAGAACGGGGGTACGCCACGAGTCGATCTGGTCGAAGCAGTGGTATCCGACCGTGACGACCACGTGGGCGATCACGAGCACCAACAGCTCGAAGCCGGTCACCACCGATCTGTAGAATGCGGGACTGAGTGCACGCCGGATCCTCGCCGCCGAACGGGCGACCGGCATCACGAGCGCTGCGACACTCCGCACCCTGCAACGGCGGGCCGACCGCCAGGTGGACGAACTGGTCTCCTGGCTGCGCAAGTCGGCCGCCGAACACCGACGGGTCTTCGCCTACGGCGCGGCTTCCCGGGCCGTGGCACTGTTCGCTCGTGCGGGTGTCGACCGCTCCGTCATGGAGGCCGTCGCCGACGGCTCACCGGCGAAGGCCGGACGGCGAATGCCGGGAACGGACGTCCCGATCGTCGACCTCACCGCTCTGCGCGATGCATCCCCCGATTGCATCCTGCTCACCATCCCCGATCTGCTCCCCGAAGTGCGGGCGCAGTTCCCGGAGTTCGAGGGCCGCTGGTGTATTCCACCCGACAGCCGGCACGGGGGCCGGTGGGTCGGGTGAGACACATTCAGGCGCGGTGCTCGTCTGCGGGTCCCCCGCGGTGCTCGTCTGCGGGTCCCCCGCGGTGCTCGCCGGCGGGTGCCCAGTAGCGACGCCACGCATCCTCGTCGAGCCCGCCGTGCGGAACTCCGTCGGTGTGCGCGGCCTTCTCCGCCGCCCGGATCGATCCGGCGAACGCGAGAATCGCCGATCGGAGCGTCGACTCCGTGTCGCCCGTGCCTGTGATCCGGACGACCCGCAACGTCTCGGGCACCAGGTCCTCCGGGAAACCCGCTCGCATCGCGCGTTCGATCACCTTGTCGGCCAGGGAGAGTGCGGGCTGCGCCATCGCGATCCCGTCGAGGCACGACGTGCGTGCCTTCTCCGTCTTCTTCGCGATCTCCCACGCCGCTTCCTGCTCCGCGACGTCGAGCGGACCGGTGTGCCCGTTGGTCAGGTGCGGGCTGCGCGCGGCCAGCTTGGCGACGAGCGTCGCCGCCACGTCGTCGACCGTGAACTGCCCGTTCGCCTCGGCGATCCGGGAGTGGAACAGCACCTGCAGCAGCAGGTCGCCGAGTTCTTCGCGGAGCTCGTCCGGATCACCCGACTCGACGGCGTCGAGAACCTCGTAGGTCTCCTCGATCAGATAGCGGCGCAGACTCTCGTGGGTCTGGGTGACCTCCCATCCCCCGAACGACCACAGTCTGTCCATCACGGCCGCCGCCTCGGCGAGAGCGGTGTAGTCGGTCATGCATTCACCGTCGCCGCGCTGTTCAGGTCCACCGAGCCCTGCGGCTTGCCGTCGAGGGCGAGCAGGAAGTCGGCGATGTACTGCAGCAGCGCCACGTCGCGCACCCGATCCGATCCGACCCCGCCGGTCCGCGGGATCGGCAGTTGCACGAGACCGCTCGTCGCGCGGTACTGCGCTCCCGGGTACAACCGCTTGAGCCGCATCTGCTTCGAGTCGGGCAGCTCCATCGGCGAGATCCGGATCTGGGTGCCGGTGACCGCGACCTCCTCGAGGCCGTACTCGCGGCACAGCAACCGCAACCGGCCGACGGACACGAGCCGCTGCACCTCATCGGGCAGCGGACCGTAACGGTCGACGAGTTCGTCGACGACCGTGGCGATCGCGGCGTCGTCGTTCGCGGCGGCGAGCTTGCGGTACGCCTCGAGGCGCAGCCGGTCGGATGCGACGTAGTCGGCCGGGATGTGCGCATCGACGGGAAGGTCGATCCGCACCTCCTTGGGCGCTTCGTCGGTGGTGACCGTGCGGCCGTCGGCCGCGGCCCGGTACGCCTCGACGGCCTCGCCGACGAGCCGCACGTACAGGTCGAAGCCCACCCCGGCGACGTGGCCGGACTGTTCGGCACCGAGAACGTTACCGGCGCCGCGGATCTCGAGGTCCTTCATGGCCACGGCCATACCCGCGCCGAGATCGGAATTCTGCGAGATCGTGGCGAGTCGGTCGTAGGCGGTCTCCGTCAGCGGCTTCTCCGCCGGGTACAGGAAGTACGCGTAGCCGCGCTCACGCGAACGCCCGACGCGGCCGCGCAACTGGTGCAGCTGCGACAGACCGAGCGAATCCGCACGTTCGACGATGAGCGTGTTGGCGTTCGAGATGTCGAGGCCGGTCTCGACGATCGTCGTGCACACCAGCACGTCGAACTCGCGCTGCCAGAAGCCCTGCACCGTCTTCTCGAGCGTCTCCTCGTTCATCTGCCCGTGCGCGACCGCGACCCGCGCCTCGGGGACGAGATCGCGGAGTCGCTTGGCGGCCTTGTCGATCGAGCTCACCCGGTTGTGGACGTAGAAGACCTGGCCGTCGCGCAGCAGCTCTCGACGGATCGCCGCGGCGACCTGCTTGTCGTTGTAGGCACCCACATAGGTGAGGATCGGGTGCCGCTCCTCGGGCGGGGTGAGGATGGTCGACATCTCGCGGATCCCGGCCATGCTCATCTCGAGGGTTCGCGGGATCGGTGTGGCCGACATCGTGAGCACGTCGACGTGCGTGCGCAGCGCCTTGATGTGTTCCTTGTGCTCGACGCCGAAACGCTGCTCCTCGTCGACGATCACGAGACCGAGGTCCTTCCAGCGGATCCCGGTCTGGAGCAGGCGGTGGGTGCCGACGACGATGTCGACGGTGCCGTCGGCCATGCCCTCGGTGATCGCGCGCGAATCGGATGCGTCGGTGAACCGGCTCAGCCCCTTCACCGTCACGGGGAAAGCCGCCATCCGCTCGGTGAAGGTCTGCAGGTGCTGCTGCGCGAGCAGGGTCGTGGGGACGAGCACCGCGACCTGCTTGCCGTCCTGCACGGCCTTGAAGGCCGCACGCACCGCGATCTCGGTCTTGCCGTAGCCGACGTCGCCGATCACGACGCGGTCCATCGGCACCGCCTTCTCCATGTCGGCCTTGACCTCGGAGATCACCGTGAGCTGGTCCTGTGTCTCCGTGAAGGGGAAGGCGTCCTCCATCTCCTTCTGCCACGGCGAGTCGGGCGCGAAGGCATGGCCGGGCGAGGCCTGCCGCGCCGCGTACAGCCGCACGAGCTCGCCGGCGATCTCGCGAACCGCCTTGCGCGCCTTGCGCTTGGTGTTGGCCCAGTCGGATCCGCCGAGCTTGCTGACGGACGGCAGCTCACCGCCGACGTACCGAGAGAGCTGGTCGAGCTGCTCCATCGGCACGAACAGCTTGTCGCCGGGCTGGCCCCGCTTGCCGGGCGCGTACTCGATGACGAGATACTCGCGGCGGGCACCACCGACCGTGCGCTCGACCATCTCGACGAACTTGCCGATGCCGTGCTGGTCGTGGACGACGAAGTCACCGGCGTTCAGGGCGAGCGGGTCGACCTGGTTGCGACGCTTGACTGGAGTCTTGCGGCCCTCGGTGACCACGCGGTTACCGGTGAGGTCGGCCTCGGTGACGACCACCAGCCCCGGCACCACGTTGTCGTCGTTGCCGGGGAGGACGACGCCCTCGTGCAGGCAACCGCGCATGACGCCGACCTGCCCGCGCACCGGTTCGGTGCCCGGTTCGAGCTTCGCGGCGGGGACCTCGTTCTCCTTCAGCCGCTCGAGGATGCGCTGTCCGGTGCCCGCACCGGCGACGACGATCACCGCGCGGCCCCCCGCGGTGACGTGGGCGCGCAGGTTCACGAACAGCATCGACAGCAGGTCCTCGGAGCCGCGGACCTCGGGGGCCGGCTGCACGTCGAGGACGAGTTCGGTGTCGGCACCGGAGGCGAGCGGGCTGAGCGTCCACCACGGTCTGCCCGCGGCCTGCGCGGCCTCGCGCACCTGACGCAGCGACCGGTAGGCCGACGCGCCGAGATCGAGCTTCCGGCCGTCCACCCCGTTGAGGTTCGAGGTGTCGAGCGGCGCCGCACCACCGATCGAGGCGGCCGTCCACGACGCCTCGAGGAACTCCTGCCCGGTGCGGGCGAGATCGCTCGCACGGGTGCGGACCTTCTCCGGGTCGCAGATCAGCACGTGCGCCCCGGCGGGCAGAACGTCGGTGAGCAACTGCAACTCGCCGGGCTGCAGCACCGGCAGCAACGCTTCCATGCCCTCGACGGGGATGCCGCCGGCCATCTTGTCGAGCATCTCGACGAGCGCCGCATCGGCCGGGTTGTCCTCGGCGAGCTGCGCGGCGCGGGCCTTGACCTCGTCGGTGAGCAGCAGTTCGCGGCACGGCGGCGCGACGAGCACCGGCACGTCGACCTCGGAGATCGAACGCTGGTCGGCGACGGAGAAGCAGCGAAGTTCGGTGACCTCGTCGCCCCAGAACTCGACGCGGACCGGATGGTCGGCGGTGGGCGGGAAGACGTCGAGGATGCCGCCGCGCACCGCGAACTCACCGCGCTTGCCGACCATGTCGACGCGGGTGTACGCCAGTTCGACGAGCCGCTCGACGAGTTCCTCGAAGTCGTGTTCGGTGCCGACCCGCAGCGTGACGGGGTCGATCTCGCCGAGTCCGGGAGCCATCGGCTGCACCAGCGACCGCACGGTGGCGACGACGACCCGCAGTGCGGGCCCGAGATCGCGATCGTCGGGACGCGCGAGGCGACGCAGGACGTGCAGGCGACGGCCGACCGTGTCGGCGCTCGGCGACAGGCGCTCGTGCGGCAAGGTCTCCCACGAGGGGAACTGCGTGACGCCCTCGCCGAACATCTCGGTGAGTTCGGCGGTGAGATCGTCGGCCTCGCGTCCGGTGGCGGTGACCACGAGCAGAGGTGTCTTCTCGGCCAGCGCCGCCGCGACGAACGGCCGCGCGGCGGGTGGGGCGACGATCTCCTGTTCGGCGGAACCGGCGAGCTCGCCGATCCTGCGCAGTCTGTCGTCGGCCAGCGCGATCCGCGCCAATCCGGACAGTGGGACAGCGGCCGGGGGCACAGCAGACAAGGAAGGCGCTCCTGAGTGTGGGACGAGAACCTTGTCGAGTCTATTCCGCTGTTCCCCGCGCGTCACCGCGCCGGGGCGTGAAACGCGCTACCGCGCCGGGGGCGTGAAACGCGCTACCGCGCCGGGGGCGCGAGGAGGTCGGCGCTGTTTGCACCGAGGTCGCGCGCGGCCCACTCGGCCAGCCGTGCGAACAGTTCGTCGTCGTCCGCCTCGCGCCGGGTGTCATCGTCGGCGAGCCAGCGACGGCGCACCATTCTCAGCAGTGCCGCGCGGGTGCGGACGGGATCGGCGTCGAGCGCGAAGGTGACGAAAGCGTCGGGTGTCCACGCTTCGATACCCGATCGTTCCAGTGCCCCGGTGAGCTCGGGGTCGGCGGTGACGACGGCGTCGGCGTGGCACAGCAGCGCCACCGAGGTCACGTGTGCCTCCCTCGGTCCCGTCACGTGCGGCACCTCGCGGAGCACGGTGGTGGGCCAGACCACCCGGGCGTCGGGGAAGGCGCGGTCGAGTTCGGCGAAGAGGAAGTCGCGGGCGGGACGCAGCAGTTCCTGCGGCAGTCGGCGGTCCACTTCCGCGATGATTCCGTCGCTCCAGAAGGGTTGGTAGAGGCCGTCTTCGGTAAGGGCGAGCGCCACATCGCGCAGGCGGGGGCGGGCGAGGACCGTCGCATCGAGCACCACTCGAACCGGCATCGTCACCCTTCGTCGAACCGTCGGAACGGACCGTACCGTGCTGCCGCGGCGGGCCGCGTCATGCTGTCAGAACGGGTCGTACAGTCCTTCGCGCCGCGTGAGATCGGCGAGTCCGTCGAGGACCGTCGTGACCACCTCCGCCTGCTGCTTCGCGAGGTCGAGGACGTCGGAGCGCAACACCCGCCGGTGCAGGCCGTGGAAGTCGGCGGAGAGTGCGCCCGTGTCGACCAGGCGCGCGACGTGCCGGCGGGAGCAGCCGAGGACGTCGGCGGCCTGGGCGATGGTGAGCAACGACGGCACGACACCGATCGTCACGGCGGTGTCGGACCCGAACCGGTCGAGCAGACCCGCCAGCGCCGCGGGGGCCTCCTCGGCGGAGAACGGCCCGAAGGTCACGACTGCAGCCGCAGACGGCGCTCCACGAACTGCCGGAAGTATTCGAGCTTGTTCGCCGGCACCAGCGCGGGCAGGATCATCTGCCACATCGCACCGGTCTGCTCTGCGAGCCGTTCGGTCGCCTTGAGAGCGTTCGCCATGATCCGGGCGCCCATCGCCTGTTCGAGCAGCAGCAGGGAGACCGCGTGGACGTCGACGTCCTCGACGAGGTCGCCCTCGTCGGCGGCCCGGGCCGCGAGCTCCTGCAGGTTGTTCTGCCAGATCTCGTAGGGCCGGTGCTCGGTGCCCTGGTAGTCGCCGATCTCGACCAGCAGCCGGAACATCGCCCGCACCACGGAATCGGTCTCGGACATGTCGACGTGCAGGACCGACAGGTCGATCAGTGTCTCGAGCGCCGGGGAACGGCGGTCCATCTTGGACTCGGCGGCGGCCTCGAAGCGGAGATAGCCGGAGTCGATCACCCCGCGCGCCAGTTCTTCCTTCGAACCGAAGTGGAAGTACAGCGCACCCTTGGTGACGCCGGCCTCCTCGATGATGTCGCCCAGGTTCGCGTCCGCGTACCCGTCGCGCACGAAGATCGTCGCTGCGCCCTGCAGCACCGATTCGCGTGTCACCTCTGCGCGTACTTGTCGTCCCACCACAGCCTGCCTTCTCACGGGTATCCCAACGATAACGCCACTTACCTGAAAGTAGAGAGCAGACGGTCCCGGAAACGAGAGGACTATTCGGAAACCGGGGGTTCCCCGAGCTTCGGGTCCGCTTCCAGACCGATGAGGCCGTTCCAGCACAGGTTCACGAGGTGGGCCGCGACGTCCTCCTTCGACGGAGTGCGGCGGTCGAGCCACCACGTCGCAGTGGTGGCGACCATGCCGACGAGAGCCTGGGCGTAGAGCGGAGCGAACTCCGGGTTGAGCCCCCGCCGGGAGAAGTCGCCGGTCAACAGCTTCCCCACCTGACGCATCGCCTCGTTGAGCAGACTCGAATAGGTGCCTTCCTCGGCGGACATCGGCGAGTCGCGCACGAGGATTCGGAAGCCGTCGGTGCGCTCCTCTATGTAGGTGAGCAGAGCGAGCGCGGCCCGCTCGACGCGGATCCTCGACCGGTTGCGGGTGAGGCTCTCGGTGACCATCGACATCAGCACGGTCATCTCGCGGTCCACGACCACCGCGTAGAGACCTTCCTTACCGCCGAAGTGCTCGTAGACGACCGGCTTGGAGACCTGCGCCCGCTGGGCTATCTCCTCGATGGAGGTGCCCTCGTAGCCGCGCTCGGCGAACAGGGCGCGACCGATTTCGATGAGCTGTTCCCGACGCTGCGTGCCCGTCATCCGGATCCGCGGAGTGCGCTCGGTTCGCTTCTGCGACGCCTGCGACACAGGTCCTCCTTCGGCGGCGGGACGTACTCGAACGTTCGACAGCCTATCCATTCCCGATCGCGCCACCCCAGGTTCGACGTCGACGCCGTCTCGTGCGAGGATCAGGGGCGCACGCCCGCCGGTTCCGCCGCGGGGGTGTGGCAATCCGCCGTGGTGTAATCGGCAGCACCTCTGATTTTGGTTCAGATAGTTCAGGTTCGAGTCCTGGCGGCGGAGCGGGAACCGTCCCGGGGAGCCTCAGCGCTTCCCCGGTGTACGCACGGACCGGCGTACAGAAACGTGTCGAGGGAGCTACATGCAGGTGCAGACCGCGATCGTCGTGCTGGCAGCCGGAGCAGGAACAAGGATGCGGTCGAAGACACCGAAGGTGTTGCACACCCTCGGTGGACGCACGATGCTCGCTCACTCCCTGTACGCCGCCGCCGCACTCGGACCCGCCCATCTCGTCACCGTCGTCGGGCACCGCCGCGAGGAGGTCTCCGCCGAGGTGAGCGCCGTCGCCGCGGATCTCGACCGCGAGATCCGGGTGACCGTCCAGGAGGAACAGCTCGGCACCGGCCACGCCGTGGAGTGCGGCCTCGGTGCCCTCCCCGACGACTTCGACGGCACGGTCGTCGTCACCGCCGGCGACGTCCCGCTGCTCCGCTCCGACACCCTGCAGGAACTGCTCGACGCGCACCTCGACACCGAACCTGCCGCCGTCACCGTCCTCACCACGACGGTGTCCGAGCCGACCGGCTACGGACGCATCGTGCGCACCACCGACGGCGACGTCGCCGGGATCGTCGAGGAGAAGGACGCCTCGCCGACGCAGCGCGCGATCCAGGAGATCAACACGGGCGTGTACGCCTTCGACGCGGCCGCGCTGCGATCCGCGCTCGGCAAGCTGAGCGCCGACAACTCGCAGGGCGAGCTGTACCTGACCGACGTCGTGAAGATCGCCCGCAACGAGGGCCACACCGTCCGCGGACTCCACACCGACGACGCGGTGCAGGTCTCCGGCGTCAACGACCGCGTCCAGCTCGCCGCACTGACCACCGAACTCAACCGGCGCCTGCTCGAGCACTGGATGCGCGAGGGTGTCACGGTGATCGACCCGGCTTCGACGTGGATCGACGTCGACGTCGTGCTCGGCGCCGACGTCACCATCCACCCGGGTGTGCAGTTGCGCGGCCGCACGGTGATCGCCGACGACGCGGAGGTCGGCCCCGACACGACGCTGACCGACGTGCAGGTCGGCGCCGGCGCCACCGTGATGCGCACCCACGGCTCCGACGCCGTGATCGGCGCGGAGGCCACCGTCGGCCCGTTCACCTACCTGCGCCCCGGCACCGAACTCGGCGCGTGCGGCAAGCTCGGCGCCTTCGTCGAGACGAAGAACGCGCAGATCGGAGCGCATTCGAAGGTCCCCCACCTCACTTATGTCGGCGACGCGGAGATCGGCGAGCACTCCAACATCGGGGCATCGAGCGTGTTCGTCAACTACGACGGGGTGAAGAAGTACCGCACGGTCGTCGGATCGCACGTCCGGACCGGGTCGGACACTATGTTCGTCGCTCCCCTCACGGTGGGCGACGGCGCCTACACGGGCGCCGGAACAGTACTCCGTCGCGACGTTCCTCCGGGGGCGCTGGCGGTGTCGGGTACGCCACAGCGCAATATTGACGGGTGGGTTCAGCGAAATCGCGCCGGTACCCCCGCTGCCGAGGCAGCATCGAGAGCACAGCAGCCGCACGACCACGATCGCCAGAAGGACGGCCAGAACCAGTGACCAATTGGATCGACAACCAGAAGAACTTGATGCTCTTCTCCGGCCGGGCCCATCCCGAGCTGGCAGAGCAGGTCGCGAAGGAACTGGGCGTCCCCCTCACCCCGCAGACGGCACGGGACTTCGCGAACGGTGAGACGTTCGTGCGTTTCGAGGAGTCGGTGCGCGGTTCGGATGCCTTCGTGCTGCAGAGCCATCCGTTCCCGCTGAACCAGTGGGTCATGGAGCAGCTCATCATGATCGACGCGCTCAAGCGTGGTTCGGCCAAGCGCATCACCGCGATCCTGCCGTTCTACCCCTACGCCCGTCAGGACAAGAAGCACCGCGGCCGCGAGCCCATCTCCGCCCGCCTGATCGCCGATCTGCTCAAGACCGCCGGCGCCGACCGCATCATCACGGTCGACCTGCACACCGATCAGATCCAGGGCTTCTTCGACGGTCCGGTCGACCACATGCACGCACAGGGTCAGCTCGCCGAGTACATCCGCGGCAAGTACGGCGTCGAGAACATCGCCGTGGTCTCCCCCGACTCCGGTCGCGTGCGGGTGGCCGAGAAGTGGGCCGACACCCTCGGTGGCGCGCCGCTGGCGTTCATCCACAAGACCCGCGACCCGCTGGTGCCCAACCAGGTCAAGTCGAACCGCGTGGTCGGTGAGGTCGAGGGCCGCACCTGCATCCTGATCGACGACATGATCGACACCGGTGGCACCATCGCCGGCGCCGTGAAGATCCTCAAGGAGGCCGGCGCGGGCGACGTCATCATCGCCGCCACCCACGGTGTGCTCTCCGACCCGGCCGCCGAGCGCCTCGCTTCGTGCGGCGCCAAGGAGGTCATCGTCACCAACACGCTGCCGATCCCGCCGGAGAAGCAGTTCGACTGCCTCACCGTGCTGTCGATCGCTCCGCTGCTCGCGCAGACGATCCGCGAGGTCTTCGAGAACGGCTCGGTCACCTCGCTGTTCAACGGGGTCGCCTGACCTTCCGCTCGACGACGGGGCAGACTTGTCCGGGTGTTCACCGGATTTCCCGTCGCGGCCCTCGACTTCTACGACGATCTCGAGGCCGACAACAGCAAAGCATTCTGGGCCGCGCACAAGGCCGTCTACGACGACTGCGTGCGCGGCCCGATGCTTGCCCTACTTGCGGAACTCGAGGAGGAGTTCGGGGAGGGCAAGGCCTTCCGCCCGTACCGCGACGTGCGGTTCAGCAAGGACAAGCTGCCGTACAAGACCCACCAGGGCGGATTCGCCTCCGTCGCGCAGAGCGTCGGCTACTACGTCGAGATCAACGCCGCCGGATTGCGGGTCGCCGCCGGCCTGTTCCACGGCTCGTCCGATCAGATCGCCGGTTACCGGACCGGGGTCGATCACGACCGTCGCGGTCCCGAGCTCGGGAGGATCGTGCGCAAGCTCGAACGCGCGGGATACGAGATCGGCGGCGACCGGTTGAAGTCCCGGCCGCGCGGCGTGGGCGCCGATCATCCCCGCATCGAACTCATGCGTCACCGGTCGCTGTGGGCCGGTCGCACCGAGATCTCCCCGCCGTGGATCGACAGTCCGCGCACCCTCGAGGAGGTGCGTTCGGCGTGGCGTGAGTTCCGGCCGCTGGTGCGCTGGCTCACCGCTGCTACCACAACGTGATCCGGCAGACCGGGTGGTATGGAAATGCTGTGTGGCGCAATGGTTTGAAGGACGCGCCGGGACGGGGATGATCTTCGTCACGCCGCGTGAAATCGTCGCAGGTCGTGCGAGACCCCCCTCCCCTGCGTAACTCGGCTTTCACCTAAAGTGGCACCTCGTGACCGACGCGCAAACTCTCGAAGCCCCTACGGAAAACGCGACAATCCGAACGGTCCGACGATGGTCGCCGGGTGCGTGCGTCTGGTGCGGCGACACCGACTCTGTCGAGGTCTTCCGCAACGAACCTCGCTGTGCCACATGCCGTAAGCACGAAGCCGTCATCGACGAGGCCCGCAAGTTCATGGGCATGTACGGCCTGCGCCCCATCGGCGGCACCCTGCAGTCCGACGACGAGGAGGAATACGAGCACCGCCTCGCCGCCCGCGAGGCCCGCCGCGCCCTCAACGACATCCGTCTCGCCGAGCAGCCCGACCCGGCGCTCGTGCGCAAGGCCTTGCGTCCCCGCGCCGCCGCGATCACGGAGGGCCACACCGGTTCCTCCGCGCAGACGTCGACGCGTCCGGCCTCCGCGACCCGCAGCTCGTCCGCTTCGGCCAAGCCGGCGAAGTCCGCGGCTCCGGTCCGGACGGGCGCCGTGGACGTCGAGGAGATCCAGACCCGGGCCCTCGCGCTGCTCGATCAGCTCTCCGCGATCGACGCGCAGCTCGCGCTCGTCGCCGAGCAGAACGGCCTCGCCGCCCGCGCCCGCCGCAGCGATCTGGAGAAGCAGAAGGCGACGATCCTGCGCACCCTCGCCGCACTCGAGAAGGCACGTCTGAGCGCATCCGGCAGCTAGTCGCCGGCTCACACCACCGCAGCCCCGTCCCGCTCCGTCGAGTCCGCTCGACGGTCCGGTGCCGGGGCTGCCGTCGTTACCGCACGTCACGACGGTTGTCGTTACCGCACCTCACGACTACGGACCAGGTAGTCTGTGATCGACCAAGAGCCTGTCGGGGGCACTGCTCGGGCCTTCCCGCCTGTGCAGATCCGGGCTGAAGCCTTCCGAAGGAGTGCGCGTGAGTGTTTCCGACTCCCCTCGCGTCGGTGCACCCGCGTGGCGTTCCTTGTCCTCGGCTCTGGCGCGACCCCGATTGTTCGCGTGTCTCGACCGGTGCTCCACGCTGACGGTGATCGACGCTCCCCCGGGTTTCGGCAAGCGGACGCTCGTCGCGGGATGGCTCCATCGGGGCGGCGCACCCGACCACACGATCGTCTGGGTTCCCGAACTCACGACGTCCGGCGACGGCGACCTGCCCGAGCATGTGCTCGCGGTCCTCGCCGATCACCCGGCCGTCGAGGTCGCCGACGACGGTCCCGACGATTCCCCGTTCGAGCGCGTGGTCCGTACCTTCCGCGATCTGGGGTCGCCCTGCCTGCTCGTGCTCGCCTGTGTGTCGCCGCAGAACTCGGCCGAGGTGCTCGAAGCAACCCTTCGGCTGCTCGACCGGTGCCCCCTGCTCGATGCGATCGTCTGCCTGCCGGGAAACAGCACCGACATGACCGAGGTCGTCCTCCGCGGGATCGACTCCACGTACGTCCCGGCGGCCGATCTCGCGTTCACCATCGAGGAGACGACGACGCTGTTGCGCGACGCCGGACCGGAGCGCTCCGACAGCGAGTGCGAGGTCGTGTGTCGCGTGCTCGGTGGTGTGCCCACCCTGGTCTCGGCGGCCGCGGCCGTCGCCCGGAGCCGGCCCCAGCGCCTGATCGACTCCCGCGGACTGCCGACCCCGGCCTTGGCCCGCCTCGTGCGGACGTATGTGGAGAGCCTGCTCGACGAACTCGACGACGCGCACCGCGAGTTCGCGTTCTCGGTCGCCGCTGCCCACAGCGTCACCGCCGAGCGGGCGGCCGAACTGACGGGCGCGGCGGACCCCGAGGCCGCACTCGCGACGCTCGCCGCGGCCGGCCTCCTGATGGATTCGCCCTTCGACGATCCCCGGACATGGCGGTGGCCCGACGCCGTCCGCTCGTGCGTGCTCGACATCTCCCGCCGAGAGCAACCCGGACGTGTCGACGCCCTGCTCGTCGAACTCGCCCGGGCCCATCGCGACGCCGGCAGGCCCGCCGAGGCGTCGATCTATGCCGTCGAGGCCGGCGACTGGGAGACCGCCGTGGCGATCGTCGAGGAATCCTGGGCGCGCATGGTCGACAGTTCTTTCGACGTTCTCGTCAAGGTGCTTCGGCAGATCCCCGACCAGGAGCTCGGCGACCATCCGTCGGTCCAGGCAGGTCGCGCGCTGTTCACACAGATGCTCGACGAACATTCGATCCTGCACGCCTCCCTGCCCGCGGATCCCGACGAACTCACCGAGCTCGGGAAGACACCCGGCGCCGCGCAGGCCCTCTACGTCGCGACGGTGCAGACCCTGACCCTGCGGGTCTCGGGCGAATTCGGTGAGGCCGCGCGGTTGACGCTGCTGTTGCGTCCGCTCGTCGATTCGATCCTCGAACACCGGCCCGACGATCTCGGTCCGCAACTGCCGCTGCTGCGCGTGCAGTGGGCGATCACGCTCCAGCTCGCCGGATATCTGACCGAGTCCACCACCGTCTTCCGCCGCGCCTACCGCGGTGCGTACGCCGTGAACATCGCCTTCGTCATCCAGAACGCCGCGGGCAGCTCGGCGCTGAACTGGGCGGTGACGGGCGACAATCCGCGCGCCCGGGAATGGCTGCGCATCGAGAGCAACGCCGAGCCCACCGAGGGTCGCTGGGGCGAGATGGTCAAGGTGGGTGGTCGCGTGGCGTCCGCGCTCGTCCACCTCGACTCGCTCGAGCTCGACCGTGCCGTCGGATATCTCGACGAGCTCGGTGTCCCGCGGGTTTCGGAGGAACTCTGGGGATTCGTCGCCTACGGCCGGGCCTACTACAACCTGGCGGCGGGCAACGCCTACGACGGACTCACCGAACTGCACCGGCTCATCGCTTCACACCACGATCTGTTCGACCGCGGCGCGTTCTCGCGCATCCTGCTCGGGGCCGCCGAGATCGACCTGCAGCTGGCGCTCGGCAACGGCAACCTCGCGCGCGCCCTCGCCGAGGAGTCGCCGCAGACCCATCCGATGCTCGTGGTGACGAACGCGCGTGTCGAACTGTTCACCGGTCATCCGGAGATCGCGCTCAAGAAGCTCAAGCGTGTTCCGTGGACGGAGTGCGGCTTCCCGCGCGCACATGTCGAGGCGTTGCTCATCGAGGCGAGCGCCCACCTCGATCTCGACAAGAAGGACGCCGCGGTCCGCAGCTGGCAGCGGGCCTGCACGCTCGCCGAGGCCCTCGGCAACCGCCGCGCCTTCACCACTCTGGCCGAGGGTGTCGCCGGGCGTCTCGCGGAGCCCGGCGGTCTCACCGTCCCGGACGAGGAGATCGGGTCCGTCTTCACCGAACCGGTCACCCATGTCGAACTGTCCCGGCGGGAGACAGACGTGCTGGAGTTGCTGGCGCTGGGATCGACGCACGCCGACATCGCGAAGAAGTTGTTCGTCTCGCACAACACGATCAAGACCCAGTTGCGCAGTATCTACCGCAAGCTCGGCGTGCACACGCGGGTGGAAGCCATCGGCCGGGCGCGCGATCTCAGGCTGCTGCCGGTCCGCCGCTCGCTGTAGCCGAACGCGCACGCATCCGGGCGGTGAGCCGAAGATCGAGCGCCCACACGACACCCGCGAGCGCCGCCAGTCCGACACCGAGCACACACACCGCGGTCCACCCGCCGGCGCTCCACGCCATCGTGCCGAGCGCCGAACCGGACGCCGCACCGATGAAGTAGCCCGTCATGTAGACGGAATTGACGCGCGAGCGGGCGTCGGGGTCGAGGGCGTACACGATGTTCTGGTTGGTGATGTGCACGAGGTTGAGCGCGAGGTCGACGACGAGCATCCCGACGACGAACCACACCAGCGAACTCGCACCCGCCGCGAGCGCCGCCCACGACGCGATCAGCGTGAACACGCCCACCGCCGTCGTCGGCGGTCCGTAACCGCGGTCGACGAGCCGGCCCGCCGCGGTCGCGGCGAACGCACCGGCCACCCCGGCCAGCCCGACGAGCCCGATCTGCAGGTCGTCGAGGCCGAAGGGCGGGTCGGACAGCAGAAACGCCATCGTCGAGAACAGCGCGCCCACCGACGCGAAACCCAGCCCGCCGAGCAGGGTCCGGGTGCGCAGGCGAGGATGCGTGACGATCAACGTCCCGAGTGATCGCAGCGTGCTGCCGTAACCCTGACGGACCACCGGTGGCGTCGCCGGCAGCACCCGCCACAACGCGAGCGCCACGATCACCATCGCGACCGCGCTCACCCGGTAGACCGTCGTCCAACTGTCGCCGAGTTCGGCGAGGATGCCCGCGACGCTCCGGGCCACGAGGATCCCGACGAGCAGACCGCTCATCACGGTGCCGACCGCGCGACCCCTCGATTCCGGCGTCGCGAGGGTCGCCGCGAACGGCACCAGCACCTGCGCGGCCACCGAGAACAGACCGGCGACAGCGGTGCCCACCACGAGCACCCCGATGTTCGGCGCGAATCCGCTCAGCCCCTGCCCCGCCGCCGCGGCCAGCATGAGCATCACCGCCAGCCGCCGCTGCGGGAACATGTCGCCGAGCGGCACGAGGAACAGCAGGCCGAGAGCATAGGCGACCTGCGCGACCGTCACGGTGGAGGCGGCGGCCGATCGGGAGGTGTCCAGTGCTTCGGCGATCGAGTCGAGCAGCGGCTGGTTGAAGTAGTTGCCACCCACGCACAGACCCGTCGCCACGGCCATGAGCAACAGGACCGGGGTCGTCAGGACGGGACGGGAGGACGCCATGTCCTCCAGCGTCCCGTGTGGGCGCGGCGGAAGTCGAATCGGCTCGTCGGCCGCCTTTCGAGGACTACTCCCGGGATGCGGCGAGCAGGACGAACCGTCCGTCCGGATCCACCCATTCGTGCCGGACCACGAATCCCGCGTCGGCGAGTTCCTGCGAGATTCCGACGAGGCGGAACTTCGCGGAGATCTCGGTCCGGATCTGCTCACCCTCGGCGAAGGAGATCTGCAGGTCGAGACCCGGGATCGTCACGTCCATCGCCTCGGTCGCCTCGAGGCGCATCTCGATCCACTCGTTCTCCGGGTCCCAGACGGCGCGGTGCACGAACCGGGCGGGATCGAAGTCGGCGCCGAGCCGGTCGTTGAGCACCCGCAGGACGTTCCGGTCGAACTCCGCCGTCACGCCGGCCGCGTCGTTGTAGGCGGCGATCAGGGTGTCGCGGTCGATGACGAGACCGGCGCCGAGGAGCAGCCACTCGCCGGGATGGAGGATCGCGGCCGTCCCGGCGAGGAACTGTGCGCGTTCGCTCGGGACGAGATTGCCGATCGTGCCGCCGAGGAACGCGATCGCGCGTTTCCCGCCGGCCGGCAGATGCGTGAGCGAATCGGTGAAGTCGCCGACAACCCCGTGCACCGTCAGGTTCGGATACTCCGCCGCCAGCCGGGTGACGGCCGACCGCAACGCCGGTTCGGAGACGTCCTGCGGCACGTAGGTGTGGAGATACGGTTCGAGGGCGTCGAGCAGCACGTGCGTCTTCTCGGACGACCCGGAGCCGAGTTCGACGAGCATCTCGGGGCGGGCGGCATCGGCGAAGTCGGCGGCGTGCTGTCGCAGCAGTGCGAATTCGGTGCGTGTCGGATAGTACTCGGGCAGTCGCGTGATCTCGTCGAACAGTTCGCTGCCCCGCGCGTCGTACAGCCAGGTCGGCGACAGGTACTTGGGATCGGACGTGAGTCCGCGCCGTGCGTCCTCGCGCAGTTTGGCGTCGAGGTCCTCGGGGCGCAGATGCACGTCGACGATCACGGTGAACCGACCTCCAGTGGTGAGACGATGAGTTTGCCCGGCATCGCGGCGACGAGATGCCGGTCGGGTACGGGTTTCCAGCGGCTGTCGTCGTCGAACGGTTCGGACGCCACGATCGCGACCTGCTCGTCGACGAACGTCCACAGCGAGTGGTACCAGGCGGTGGCCCAGATCCCGGATTCGTTGCACAGCAACATGTTCAACCGTGATTCCGGTGCGAGTTCCAGCACGTCGTGGACGAGTGAGATCAGCGCCGGCTCGGGATCGGCCGAGCGCAGGCGCGACTGGAGCAGGAGCCACAGCGTGGCAGCATCGGTCGGTGATTCGAGCTGCAGCAGTTCGGCGACGGGAAGCGCGCCGGCGAGGGTGACGAGCGATCCCGGCCAGCCCCGGACGACACCGTTGAGACTGAACGCCCACCGGTCGTCGGAGAAGGGCGCGGCCGCCGACCGTTCGACGGGCATCCCCTCGGTGGCCGAGCGGGTCGCGGCGACGACGGTGCGCGACCGTATCGACGTCAGGCCTTCACCGACGAAGGGATCGGACCAGATCGGCAACGCCGACCGGTAGCGCCCGAAGGTGCCCTCGGCACTCCACCATCCGACACCGAATCCGTCGGCGTTGATCGTGCCTCCCCCACGCATGTCGGTGGGCGCCCACGACTGGCGGAGCAGCGAGTTGGTTCCGGTGGACAGCAGTGCCGCGACGTTCGTCTCCGGCCCGATGTACGCCAGATGTCTACACATCGCCCGTCCCGTACGCGACGCGGAGCCCGGAGAAGATCTGACGGCGGATCGGCAGATCCCAGTTGCGGAAGGTTCCGCGGCACGCGACCTCGTCGGTTCCGAACGAGCCTCCGCGCAGAACCCGGTGTCCGTCGCCGAAGAAGACCTCCGAGTACTCGCGGTACGGGAACGCGCGGAAGCCCGGATAACCGGTGAACGGTGTGGACGTCCACTCCCAGACGTCGCCGATCAGCTGGTGCACCCCGAGCGGTGACACTCCCTGCGGATACGCGCCGACGACGGCGGGACCGAGATGACGCTGACCGAGATTCGCGTGGTCGGGACCGGGATCCTCGTCGCCCCACGGGAATCGGCGGCTGAGCCCGGTGGCCGGATCCCAGCGTGCCGCCTTCTCCCATTCGGCCTCGGTCGGAAGACGTCCACCGGCCCAGCGGGCGAACGCCTCCGCCTCGTGGAAGCACACGTGCACGACCGGCTCGTCCGGGTGCAGCGGCATCGTGCGGCCGAAGGCCGTTCGGCTCCATTCGGTTTCGTCGCGACTCCAGAACTGCGGGGCCTCGAGACGGGCGTCGAGGCGGTGCTGCCAACCTGCCTCGCTCCACAGTTCGGGCCGCTCGTACCCGCCGTCCTCGACGAACCCGAGGTAACGGCGGTTGGTGACGGGCACCGCGTCGAGTTCGAACTCCGGCACCTCGACGACGTGTGCCGGGCGCTCGTTGTCGAGGGCCCACGGATCGGTGGACGTGCCCATCTCGAATGCGCCGGCGGGGATCCGGACACGTTCGGTGTCGCGGACGGTTCCGGTGCGCGGCGCTTCCGGCGCGTCGAGCAAGGGTGGACCCTGCCGTAACTGGTGCGTCGCGAGCATCGTCTCGCCGTGCTGCTGTTCGTGCTGCGCGACCATCGCGAAGACGAAACCCTCGCGGGTCAGATCGTCGTCGAATGCACTGTCTTCGAGCACATCCCAGGTGAGCTCGCGGACGGCACGCGCGTAACGGCGGGCGGCGTCGGGGTCGAGCAGCGGCAGCCCCGTGCGGGTCGCGCGCGGATGCCGGAACGCGTCGTAGAGATCGTCGATGTCGCCGCGAACCGCAGGGCGCCTGCCCGCGACCCGCACGAGCCAGCGCTCCTCCTGGTTGGCGATGTGCGCGAGATCCCACACCAGCGGGCTCATCAACGGCGAATGTTGTGCGGTGAGATCCTGTTCCGGCACGGAGGCGAGTACCTCGGTGCGGGCACGCGCCCGCTCGAGGTGCCGCCTGAGCGCAACACGAGCAGGTGTCACCGCACCTCCTCACCCGGCGCCAGACCGCGCAGGCACCGTGCCGCGGCCGCGTCGAGCGCCGCGGTGAACCGCATGTCGCGGGAGGACTCCGCCGCGAGCGAGAGCAAACCCGCCGCGGCAGCACGCAATTCGAGCGAGGCGAGACCGACGCGGGCCGCCTCGGACCACTGGTCGCGCACCGGCGCGGCGATCGCGCACGCCTCCGCGGAGACCTCGGGCGCCGACAGCAACGCCTCGAGAGCCGCGACGGGCACCTGCCACGACTCGGCCGGCTGGGCGTCGAGATAACGCACCTCGAGATGCCCGCACGGACGAACAGGCGGGAACAGCGTCGTCATGTGGTAGTCGAGGTCGTCGATGGTGGGTCGACGGTGGATGTCGGCGTCGAGCTCGCCCGCGAGCCACGCCGCGAAGGTGGCGCCGGGCGGTGCGTACCATTCGGGCATTTCCGAACGCACGCAGGTCAGCGGTGCGTCGAGCACCCATGCGGGGTAGTCGGCGGGATGGTCGACGTGACCGAGTGCGGGATCGAGTTCGAGCCACGTGCGCATCCGCTGCGACGCCCAGTCGCCCTCCGGAGCACCTCGCAGCCGGGGCGAGCACGCGAAGGCCGCGATCATCGCCGGGCCGATGGCGTGGAGCAACTCCCAGCGCTGCACCACCTCTGCCTCGTCGCGTCCCGCGTCGACGGAAACCTGTATGGACGCAGTGCTGTTCATCATCAACCGGCCCATCGGGCCGATCCGGTCGTAGCGGAGTTCCATCGCTCCGTAGCGCGGGGTGCGCAGCAGACGGTGGGGAGGCCGCACCTCGTCGGCGGCGCGGTCGAGCATGGTCACCGACCGGCGGGCCAGCAACGCCCGGAGCATGCGGAGGTCGGCCGTGAGCCGATCGCACACCTGCCGTGCCGAAGTGCACGGCACGCTCGACAGCTCGATCTGACCACCCGGCTCGACGCTGACCGCGCTGCCCGACGGCAGGGGACGGGCCGACGACGACGGCGCTACCGTGCGCGGCGCGTGGGGCCCGAGGGCCTCGACGAGCCTCGTGAGTTCGGGACGCGATTCGGTGCCGTCGGCCCGCGCGGTGAGCCATTCGAGCTCGACCCCGATCAGCCTGGGGATTCCCAGCCGGAATGCCCTGCTGCGGACGTGGTCCTCCGCTGCTGCTCGGGAGCCGAGGTCCTTGCGGGCACGGGAGGCTGCGGCATCGACTGCCATTGCCATTCGTCCACCCCCTCGGCCGGTGCGCCAGGTCTGCGGTCGAGACTAACCCGCCGGGGGACACGACGCGCGGATAACGCACCGGTGCGTGCGCGAACGCACTCCACCGGGCAGGCTCGACCCCGACGATACGGACGACGGAGGAGGTGAGCGGCCCGTGCTGGACCTCCAGGCGGCCCGACGCGACACACCGGGATGCTTCGACCGGGTCTTCCTCGACAGCGCCGGCTCGTCGCTGCCCCCGGCACCGGTGCTCGAGACGATGCTCGCGCACCTGCGCCGCGAGGCCGAGATCGGCGGGTACGTGGCGGCCGACGAACGGCTCGACGACCTGACGGCCGTGAAGACCTCGCTCGGCCGCCTGTTCGACGTGCCGGAGACCTCCCTCGCACTGTCCGACGGCGCCTCGCGGGCGTGGACGTCCTTCTTCTACGCGGTGCCGCTGCGACCCGGCGACCGCATCCTGATCTCGCAGGCCGAATACGCCGCAAACGCGATCGCCGCGCTGCAGCGCGCGCGGGCGACCGGCGCCACCGTCGAGGTCGTTCCGTCCGATCCGTCCGGCCGCGTCGACGTCGAGGCGCTCGAGGGGATGCTCGACGAACGGGTGCGGCTGGTGTCCGTCGTGCACGCCCCCACCAACGGCGGGCTCGTCAACCCGGTGCGGGAGATCGCCGACGCCGCGCACGCGGTCGGGGCGCTCGTGCTGCTCGACGCGTGCCAGTCGGTGGGGCAGCTGCCGGTGAGCGTGCCCGAACTCGACGTCGACGCACTGTCGGGCACCGGGCGCAAGTGGCTCCGTGGGCCGCGCGGCACCGGTTTCCTCTACGTGCGGCCGCGCCTGGTGAGCGAACTCGAACCGGCCGTTCTCGACCTGCACAGCGCCTCGTGGACCTCGGCCGACAGCTACGAACTCGCTCCGGACGCCACCCGCTTCGAGATGTGGGAGGCCGGAGTGGCGGCCCGGCTCGGGCTCGGCGCGGCCGTGGACTATCTCCTCGATCTGGGTGTCGACGCCGTGGCCGAGGCGGTGGCCTACCGGGCCGGGCACGTGCGCGAGGGGCTCGCGGGCATCGACGGCGTCACCGTCACCGACCTCGGCGAGCAGCGCAGCGGCATCGTCTCGTTCACCGTGGACGGCCGCGACCCGCGGGAGGTCCGCGACGCCCTGGCCGAGCGGTCCGTGACGGTCACGGTCAGCAGCCGCAGTTCGACGCTGCTGGACATGACCTCGCGCGACCTGCAGTCGGTGGTGCGGGCGTCGCCGCACTACTTCGTCTCCCCCGCCGACGTCGACAGGTTCCTCGCCTCGGTGCACGACATCGCCCGGTCGTGAAGCTCACGCGCGTCGACGACAGGGCTGTTTGTCCCTGATCGACGTCGTCCGGTAAAGTGGTTCGAGTTGTCTCGGCGAGGGTGAACCGCAATATCGCTGGATCACCGTGATCGACGCGGCTGCGACGGAAGCAATGTGCTCCCCGGTCGCACGTGTCGGATCCGTTCGTTCGAGAACACCCGACCACCAAGTGCCACCAGCGTAGGAGCCGTCACATCATGTCCGACGAGAATCGTCTCGTAGCCAGCGTCCGCACCGAGTTCGGCAAGGGTGCCGCACGCCGCGCCCGTCGCGCCGGCCAGGTCCCCGCCGTCCTCTACGGCCACGGCACCGAGCCCCGGCACCTCGCCCTCCCCGACCTCGAGTTCGCAGCCGTGCTGCGTAACCACGGCACCAACGCCATCCTCACCCTCGACGTCGACGGCGAGGATCAGCTCGCGCTGACCAAGTCGGTCGTCGTCCACCCCATCCGTCGCTACATCGAGCACGCCGACCTGCTCGTCGTGAAGAAGGGCGAGAAGGTCACCGTCGAGGTGCCCGTCGTCCTCTCCGGTGAGGCCGGCTCCGGCACGCTGGTGGTCAACGAGGTCAACACGATCAAGCTCGAGGCCGACGCCCTGAACATCCCCGAGGAGATCACCGTCTCGATCGAGGGCGCCGAGGCCGGCACCCAGATCCTGGCCGGTGGCGTCGAGCTGCCCGCCGGCGCGACCCTGCAGGACGATCCCGAGCTGCTGCTCGTGAACATCGTCGAGGCTCCCTCCGCCGACGCCCTGGAAGGCGCCGAGGGCGAAGAGACCGCAGAAGAGGCCTCCGAGGAGGCCTGAGCCTTCACCGGCTCCCTGTGAAGTCACTCGTGCGGCGCGTCATCCCTTCGGGGTGGCGCGCCGCACGTCGTTCGAATGCACGGAAGGATCAGTTCGTGGGCGACGACGCCGCGCTCGTGGTCGGTCTCGGCAACCCCGGCCCGAAGTACGAGAACACCCGGCACAACATCGGATTCATGGTGGCCGACGTGCTGGCCGGACGCGTCGGCGGCAAGTTCTCCGCGCACAAGCGCAGCAACGCCGACATCGTGCAGGCCCGGCTCGACGGGCGGCAGGTGATCATCGCGAAGCCGCGCACCTACATGAACCTGTCCGGCGGTCCGGTCGCCTCCCTGGCCAAGTTCTTCTCGGTCGATCCCTCGAACGTGATCGTCCTACACGACGAACTCGACCTGGACTTCGGCACGATTCGGCTCAAGCTCGGCGGTGGCGAGAACGGGCACAACGGCCTGCGGTCGACCTCGTCGGCGCTCGGCACCAAGGACTACCTGCGGGTCCGGATGGGCATCGGCCGCCCTCCCGGCCGCCAGGATCCCGCCGACTTCGTGCTCAAGCCGTTCTCGGCGACCGAACGCAAGGAACTCGACGTGTGGTGCGAGGAAGGCGCCGACGCCGTCGAACTGCTGCTGAGGCTCGGCCTCGAGGGCGCCCAGAACCGCATCCACTGACCGCCCGCCTCCGCCGAGGCCGGCGCGGTCGCAGCGGCGTCGCGTGGCGCGGTGGTCAGGCCCGCGTCAGCAGTGCCAGCGAGGTGCCGCGACGCAGCTTGCCCGAGGAGGTCTTCGGGATGCTGCCGGGACCGAGTACCGCGACCGTGCGGGGCCGCACGCCCACCTCGGCGACCACCGCGTGCACGACGTCGTGTTCGATGCGGCGCACCTCGTCGGGGTGGTCGAAGAGTTTGGTCTCCACGGCCACCGCGAACGATTCGCGCTTGTCCCCCGCGTCGAGCCGGATGGCGACGGCGTTGCCGGGACGCACCCCGTCGACGGTCCCCGCCGCTCGCTCGATGTCGGTGGGATAAATGTTGCGGCCGCCCATGATGATGACGTCCTTCACCCGGCCGCACACCACGACGAGACCTTCCTCGGTGAAGTAACCCACGTCGCCGGTGTCGAGCCAGCCGTCGGCGTCCTGCGCGGGTACGGGTCCGTCCACGGTGAGATAGCCGTGCGTGACGGCCTCGCCGCGCAACTGGATGATGCCCACGCCGCGGGGTGGCAGCACCTGTCCGTCACGGCCGACGACCCGGCCCTCGAGACCGGCCACGAGACGGCCGAGGGTGGGCATGCGGCGCGTGTGGGTGCGGTTGGTCGGCACGGCCATCCCGCCGGCCTCGAGCAGGTCGGGGTCCACCACGTCGAGCACCATCCCGCGTCCCGGATCGGGGACCGACACCGCGAGCGTGGTCTCGGCCATCCCGTAGGAGGGCGCGAGGGCGGACGGGTCGAGACCGAAGCGCTCCCCGGCCTCCGCGAGGGCCTCCATCGTGTCGGGATCGACCGGCTCGGCGCCGTTCCACATCCAGCGCATCGACGACAGGTCGAGCGCGCCGTCCGGCGCCTGCGACAACTTCCGAGCCAGCAACGAGTAAGCGAAATTCGGTGCTGCAGTGAGCGTTCCGTGATACTTGCTGATCAGCTCCGCCCACAGGATCGGAGAGCGCAGGAAGTCCAGCGGCGTGACCGACACGACCTCGGCGCCCACCTGCATGGGGACGCTGAGGAAGGCCACCATGCCCATGTCGTGGAACAGCGGCAGCCAGCTGATCATGACGTCGTCGTCGAGCGAGAACTTGACGCGGTCCATCATCGCCGTCGCGTTGGCGTAGAAGTTGCCGTGCGTGATCCGCACCGCCTTCGGCGAGCCGGTGGACCCGGACGTCAGCTGCTGGAGCACGATGTCGGACTCCGCCGTGTCGACGGGATCGACGGGCCTCCCCTCCCGCATCCGCTCCACGGTGACGACGGAGACGCCCCGCTCGCGCAGCAGCGGCTCCGCGATCTCGAAGGGTGCGCCGAGCACGACGGCGCGGGCGTCGATCATCCGCAGGACCACCTCGGTGTCGCGCGACCACATCTGCAGGTCGGTGCGCGGCGTGGGCTGGTGCAGCATCGTCACGCTTCCGCCGCGCATCCACACGGCCTGGCAGACCGGTGCGATGTCCACCGGTTGTCCTGCGAGGACACCCACCGCGTCGCCGGGTCCGATACCCGCCGCGGCCAGTGCGCCGGCCATGCGGCGGGCCTGCCGGTGGATCTCTCCCCAGTTCTGCCGCAACGGCGTATCCGGTTCGCCGGTGACCAGAGCCCCGGTGTCCGACTCCGCCGTCGCGTACATCTCCTCGGTGAACCTGCTCACGACCCGCTCCTCGTCCGGTGGTGCACGACCTCGATCAAGATCCGGTAGTTGCACATCAGCGTGCGCCGTCGAGTGGTCGGTATGGGGCGGCCTCGGGGAAACGTGATCGAATCTGGCGGAAATCGACACCGAATCGCCGAGTAACATGGACGAGTTGGCGGCGATAGCGCCCCTACTCCCTGCCCCCTTCGAGAGGTTTTTCCCGTTGAGCACCCCGCACGCTTCGGCCGACAGTCAATCCACCGGCACGACGGAGCCTGCGCAGTCCTCCGGCACAGCGAAGCCCGGGGCCGCGAAGGAGGTCAGAGCCGAAGCCGAGCGCAGACGCACCTTCGCCGTCATCTCCCACCCCGACGCCGGTAAGTCGACGCTCACCGAGGCGCTCGCCCTGCACGCGAAGGTCATCTCCGAGGCCGGCGCGGTCCACGGCAAGGCCGGCCGCAAGTCGACGGTCTCCGACTGGATGGAGATGGAGAAGGCCCGCGGCATCTCCGTCAGCTCCACGGCCCTGCAGTTCAACTACACCCGCTCGGACGTCGCGGGCACCGACGACGAGGTCGTCAACGTCGTCAATCTCGTCGACACCCCCGGTCACTCCGACTTCTCGGAGGACACCTACCGCGTCCTCACCGCCGTCGACGCCGCCGTCATGCTCATCGACGCGGCGAAGGGTCTCGAGCCGCAGACCCTGAAGCTGTTCCAGGTGTGCCGCCACCGAGGCATCCCCGTGGTCACCGTCATCAACAAGTGGGACCGACCGGGCCGGACGCCGCTGGAACTGCTCGACGAGATCGACGAGCGCATCGGCCTGATGCCGACTCCCCTGTTCTGGCCCGTGGGCATCGCCGGCGACTTCCGCGGTCTGCTGCGTCGCGGCGAGGACGGAGACGCGGCCGAGTACATCAAGTTCACCCGCACGGCCGGTGGCGCCAAGATCGCGCCCGAGGAGCATCTGTCCCCCGCCGAGGCGCTCGCCCTCGAGGGCGACACTTGGGTCGAGGCCGCCGAGGAGTCCGAACTGCTGTCGTCCAACGGCCAGGATCACGATCAGGAATTGTTCCTCGCCGGGCAGACCTCGCCGGTGATCTTCGCGTCGGCGATGCTCAACTTCGGTGTGCGGCAGATCCTCGACACCTTGGTCACGCTCGCACCGCCACCGCGTGCCCGTCTCGCCATCGACGAGACCGCTCGCGAGGTCGACGATCCGTTCAGCGCCGTCGTGTTCAAGGTGCAGGCCGGCATGGACACCGCCCACCGCGACCGGCTCGCGTTCATGCGTGTCGTCTCGGGTGTGTTCGAGCGCGGCATGGTCGTCACGCACGCGCAGACCGGTAAGCCCTTCGCCACCAAGTATGCGCTGACGGTCTTCGGCCGCGAACGTTCCACGGTGGAGAACGCCTATCCCGGCGACGTCGTCGGCCTGGTCAACGCCACCGCGCTGGCGCCGGGGCATACCCTCTACATCGACAAGAAGGTGGAGTTCCCGCCCATTCCGTCGTTCGCGCCCGAGCACTTCGCGATCCTGCGGGCCGAGAGCGCCTCGAAGTACAAGCAGTTCCGCAAGGCCGTGGACCAGCTGGATTCCGAGGGCGTCGTGCAGATCCTCCGCAACGACGTCCGCGGCGACGCGTCGCCGGTGATGGCGGCCGTGGGTCCGATGCAGTTCGAGGTGGTCGCGGCGCGGATGAAGGCCGAGTACAACGTCGACCCGAAGATCGAGCATCTCGGCTACTCGCTCGCGCGTCGCACCGATGTGGCTTCGGCCGACGAACTGAACCGCCAGCGCGGCGTGGAGGTGTTCACCCGGTCGGACGGCGTGCTCCTCGCTCTCGTCAGCGACAAGTGGCGGCTGCAGTACATCCTCAAGGAGTTGCCGGAGCTGACTCTCGAACCGTTGGTCGCGGCGACCGACTGAGCGTCCCGGCAATGCCGGACGGGTAGTGCGTCCAGCGGATTTTACTGATACTTTCCCTTTCGTCGATCCGACGTATTCGGGTGGAATCAGGAGTTGTGTCGATGAACGACGACGTACCGGCCGCAGCCGGTGAGGACCTGTCGTCCGGTGGGACGGCGGATACGAGCAGGCGATCCGGACGCGCGAAGCGCTCGGGCACCTTCGTCTACCCGCTGCCGAGCACTCCTCTTCCGAGCAGTACCCCGCTGACGAGCACGCCGGATCCCGGAACACACCGCATGAGCGTGGGGGATGCATCGTCGCTCGAAGGTGACCCGGCCGGCGGGGTGGGCGCCGGCAATTCCGAGGAAGGAACGACCCTGGTGAGCAGCACCGGCACGAACGGCTCCGCGAGTGGGCCCGCCACCACCACGACGACCCCGACGGCCACCGAGAGCCTGGGCACGATCACCGCACCGGGTCCGGTCCCGTCACGGCGCAATTCGATGGGCGTGGCGTCGGTGCGTATCGCCGCGCGACTCGCACAGAACGAACTGACCTCCCGCGACTCCCGCAGCACCGGAGCGCACGGCGACCCGCGTAGCACCGGATCGCACGGCGACCCGATAGCGGACAACGATGAACTGCTCACGCTGCTCGGCGAGTACCTGCTGGCCGGTGGACTCGAGAAGCCCGAGATCCACGCGACCCTCGGTGGGCAGCCGATCGTCGTCGACCTGCAGGTACCGCAGCGTCACGCCCGGTAGAGGTCACGCCCGGTAGAGACGGGCAGGTCGCGGGTTATCCGTCGCCGAACAGTGCGGCGATCGCCGCCGGATCGACGTCCTCGAGCGTCGCGGGCGACCACTGCGGGTCGCGGGTCTTGTCGACGAGCACGGCGCGCACACCTTCGATGAAGTCCGGCGTCGCAGCGACGCGCACGGCGACGTCGAGTTCGCGGGCGAAGCATTCCTCGAGCGTGCTCTCGGCACCGCGTCGCATCAGTTCGGCCGTGGCCCACACGCTCGTCGGCGACAACGACCGCAGGGCCGTGCGAGTCTGCTCGGCCCACTCGGCGTCGATGTCGGCGAGGCTGTCGAGGCGGGTCACCATGTCGAGCACCGTACCGTCGCCGAACACCGTCTCGATGTCGGGGAAACGCTGCGCCAGGGAGGATTCGGGGGTCGGTTCGACGAACTCGTCGAGGGCGTCGCGCCACTGCCCGGCGCGGATGCGGTCGGCGAAGTCGTCGATGCGGGCACTGGGCACGTAATGCGTGGCCAGGCCGACGGCCAGCGCGTCGCCGGCATCGATGCGGGCGCCGGTGAGTCCGAGATACATCCCCACCGCATCGCACCGCGCGGTGGTGCCGCGCAGGCGCGGGAGGAAGTGGCTCGACCCGATGTCGGGAACGAACCCGATGGCCGTCTCGGGCATGGCCATCGTGGTCTTCTCGGTGGTGACGCGCACCGCGCCGTGCACCGAGATACCGAGCCCGCCGCCCATCGTGACGCCGTCGAGGACCGCGAGATACGGCTTCGGGTAGGTGGCGACCAGCTCGTCGAGGCGGTACTCGTCGGCGAAGTACTCGCGGACGGTGTCGAAGCACCCCTCGAGGGCCAGCTCGCGCACCGGCTTGACGTCGCCACCGGCGCAGAACGCGCGGTCGGACGTGCTGGTGACGAGCACGGCCGTGACGGCCGGGTCGTCGCGCCAGGCGAGAAGCGACGAGCGGATGTCGCGGATCATCGACCGGTCGAGCGCGTTGAGCGCACCGGGACGGTCGAGTTGCACTTCGCCGACTCCGTTGGCGACGCGTGTGCGGATGAAGGACTCGTTCACGGGCGGGAGCCTACCGGTCGCGGGCGACTCGTCCCGGCCACGCGACACGTCACGGATGAAGTTCCTCGGTGACCCACCGGTCCCCCGCACGCCGGTAGCGATACCGCAGGTGCCGCCGGCCGGGATCCGCCTGCCAGAACTCCACGGCCTCAGCGGCGACGCACCACGCCGTCCAGTGCGGCGAGACGAGGTCCGGATCGTGTTCGAGCGCGGTCAGGCGTTCCCGTACGAGGTCGTCGTACTCGGCGGAATCGGTGAGGACCTCGCTCTGGTGTCCCGTGGATGCGACGGCACGGGCGAAGACCGACCGTTCCCGGAAGTCGCGGGCACACACCTCGGGTGGGCCGGCCAGGACGGGTCCGCGCACGCGTACCTGCCGGCCGAGTTCGCGCCAGTACACGGTGAGCGCGACGGCCGGTGTCGCGTCGAGCTGGCGGCCCTTCGGGGAACGGTCGTCGCCGGAGAACCACCAGCCGTCGTCGGTGACGTCCTTGATCAGCAGCATGCGCGCGTCGGGCGTCCCGGACGGGTCGACGGTCGACAGGGTCGCTGCGTGCGGCTCGGCGACGCCGGCCTCGGCCGCCTCGGTGAGCCAGCGGAGGAAGGTCTCCTGCGGCGTCGCGGCCGGTGCGAACGGCGGCGCGGACGCCGTGAGGGTGGGCAGGGCCCGGATCCAGCCGCGGGTATCGGGAAACTCACTGCGACGCGCGATCTCACTCATCGCCGCATGGTACCGATTCGGGAGCTCACTCCCGAGGTGGCGGCAGCTTGCCGGTCAGGGGGCCGACGAGCATCCAGCGATGCCCGAAGGGGTCGAGCAGGGTGGCGTTGCGATGACCGTGGGCCTCGTTGATCCACCTCTCGACCGAACCGCCGGCCAGACGGGCGCGGGTGAGCACGGTGTCGGTGTCGGCCACCTCGAGCATCAGGCTCACCGAGACCGCCCCCTCCTGCGGCGCCGTGAGTCCGAGTTCGGGGAACTCGTCTGCGAGATAGATCATTCCGCTGGGGAACCGCAGTTCGGCGTGCCCGACGCGACCGTCGTCCATGACGACCGGTTCGGCGGTCAGCGAGGCTCCGAAGACCCGGGTGTACCACTCGATCGCCTCGTGGGCCCGCGGCACCGTCAGATAGGGCAGCGCCCCCGGACGGGGAAAATCGCCGGAACCCTCCGAGACCATCTCGTCGTTCCCGCTCAGGACGCTTTCGGTTGCTGCAGCAGCGCCCATCGATTGGTCGTCAACCGGACCGAAGGCGAGTCGCCCATGCATGTGACCGTCTCCCAGTTGCGTTGATATCCGGTGCGGCTGATCCGCCAGCATCCGTCGTCGCCGAGGCTGTACCGATCGTGATAGTAGGCCGAGCCGCGCAACATCATCCCGTCCTCGGGGATGATCACGGTGTCGGACAGCAACCACACCCCGGTGGCGCTGCGGCCGTCGTCGGCGATGTCGATCTCGGGATGGGAACAGGTGTGCTCCGTGATCAAGCGCGTTCCCAGCGTGTTCTCGAGGAAACCTATGAAGGCGTCGCGTGAGTCGAAAACGAGATGCTCCCCGTAGACGGCGTGTGCGTCGGGGGTGAGGGTGTTCGCCAGCTCGTCCCAGTCCTTCGTATCGAGCGCTCGCGCATAGCGGTATTTGAGCCGCGTGATCTCCGCTACCGCCTGCACATCCATCGTCGGCCTCCCATTGGCGCCCCCCTGCGAGTATTCGCATTCCAGGCTAGCCCGGACGACCGGCGCAGACGGCCGGAATCACACTGTTACCAGGCAGCATTCGATCGCGATTCGGTCACGGGAGGGCGTGCCGGTCACGACTCGGGACGACGCAGCGCGCGGATGGTCGCGTCGACGACGAGTTCGGCGTAGTCGTCGTCGACGTTCTGGGCCGGGGTGGCCAACGCGAACAGGGCATGACTGAGCACGGTGCCGGTGACCATTTCGAGCAGCAGCGTCGCCGAGGTGTCGGCGGGGAGTTCGCCGCGCTCGACGGCGCGGTGCACGATCGTGCGCGCCGCGAGCACGCGGCTGCGGTTGAGGGTGTGGATCAGCCGGGCGAGCAGTTCGGGGTTGGCACGGGCGTCGAGCGCGACGCGCAGGCTCGCCAGGCCGGGGGTGGTCCGGTAACCGCGCAACAGCTGCCGGGCGAGTTCGACGAGATCGGATCGGAGCGCGCCGGTGTCGATCGGCACGGGCAGCGGGCTGCGCGCTTCGAGGGCCTGGACCAGCAGGTCGTCCTTGCTCGACCACCGGCGGTAGAGGGCGGCGCGCCCCACCCGCGCGCGTCGTGCGACCGCGTCGAGCGTGAAACCACGCCAGCTCGTCTCGGAGTACACCTCGAGCACGGCGTCGAACACGCGGTCCTCCAGGTCGGCGTCGCGGGGGCGTCCGCGGCGGCGCGGTGCGGGTGCTTCGGTCACGTCGGAAAAGTGTGCCAGACCACTCCTCGATTTACAGACTGAAATCGTCCGCATTAGGCTGGCGGCGTCCTCCTCCCCCAAGAGCAGACCGAAGGAACGCCATGACCGACCCCACTCGGGTTCCCGTCGTGATCGGGGTCGGCGACCTGCGCTCCGGCCGTGCCGGTGCGCCCGCCGACCCGCGTGAACCGCTCGACCTCATCCACGAGGCCACCCTCGCCGCGATCGCCGACTCCGGCGCCGATCTCGCCACGCGGATCGACACCATCCACGCGATCAAGACCGCGAGCTGGAACTACGACGACCTGCCGGGCCTGCTCGCCGAACGTCTCGGCGCGACGCCCGAGCACACGTCGACCACGCCGATCGGCGGCCACTGGCCGGCAGCCCTGCTCGATCGCATCGGCCACGACATCGCCGCGGGCACCAGCACCGTCGCGCTGCTCGTCGGCGGCGAGGCGCAGGCCTCGGCGACCAACTCGTACAAGGCCGGAACGGATCCGGTCACGCTGGGATGGACCACCGCCCCGGGCGGCCCCGCGCCTATCAGCAACAAGGACCTCGGCAGCCCCGCGATGCAGCGCGCCGGGATGATCGTCCCCACGCGGGTCTACCCGCTGTTCGAGAATCGGCTCAGCCACGATCTCGGGCACTCGCGCGAGAAGTCGCTCGACTGGTCGGCGACGCTGTACGCCGCCTTCTCCGAGTTCGCCGCCGAGAACCCGGCGTCCTGGAACCCCGAGCGCCGCACCGCCGACGACATCCGCACCATCGCCGCCAAGAACCGCCTCGTCACCGACCCGTACCCGCTGATGGTCAACGCGATGCCGTTCGTCGACCAGGCCGCTGCCGTGGTCGTCACCTCGCTCGCCGTGGCCCGCGAATTCGGTGTCCCCGACGACCACCTGCTCTACGTGTGGGGCGGCGCCGGCGCGACCGAGCCCTCGGACGTGCTCGCCCGCGGCGACTTCGGACGCTCCGCCGCACTCGACGATGCGCTGCGGCGCACGCTGTCGGCGAGCGACCTGCGTCCCGGCGACTTCGACATCATCGACGCCTACAGCTGCTTCCCCGTGGTCCCGAAGCTGCTCATCGAGCAGCTCGGCCTCCCCCGCGACACCGTCCCGTCGGTGACCGGCGGCCACTCCTTCTTCGGCGGCCCGCTCAACAGCTACACGCTGCACTCGGTGGTGTCGGTGGCCAAGCGGCTGCGCCAGGACGGCGAGCTCGCCCTCGTGCACGGCAACGGTGGCTACCTGACCTACCAGCACGTCGTGGTCCTCGGCTGCGCGCCGCACACCGACGGTTACGTCGGCGACCCCGAGCACGTGCTGCTCGAGCCGTCCGCGCCGGAGACAGCCACCGATTACAGCGGCGAGGTCCAGATTGTCACCGCCACGGCCGAATTCGGTCGCGACGGCAACCCGTCGATCGGTTTCCTCGTCGGCCTCACCCCCGACGGCCGGCGTGTCTCCGGCCAGACCGACGCCACCGGCGCCGCAGTCCTCGCCGCCGGAGCCGACATCGTCGGCGAGACCGTCCACGTCACCGACGACGGCGGCATTCTCACCGTCACCCGCATCGAACACCTGTGCCCCGAGGAGTACCGGTCGTGAGCGAACCCGTCGTTCACGTCGAGAAGCGCGAGCACGTCCTGCTCGTCACCATCAACCGCCCCAAGGCGGCCAACAGCATCAACGCCGACGTGCACCAGGCACTCGGTGAGGCCTGGGACCGCGCCGAAGAGGACCGCGACGTGCGCGTCGTGGTGCTCACCGGCGCAGGCGGCGCCGTCTTCTGCGGCGGCGCCGACCTCGAGGCCCTCGGCACCAAAGGACCGGACGGCGTCACCCCGCCCGAAACCGCCCACTGGGGCTTCGCCGGTGTCGTCAAGCACCACATCTCCAATCCCGTCATCGCCGCGGTCAACGGCACCGCGCTCGGTGGTGGCACCGAACTCGCCCTCGCGAGCGATCTCGTCGTCGCATCCGAAACCGCCGAATTCGGTCTGCCCGAGGTGCACCGCGGCCTGATCGCCGGTGCCGGCGGCGTGTTCCGCATCGGCCAGGCCATCCCCCGCGCCGTCGCGATGGAACTCGTCCTGACGGGCAAGCCGATGTCGTCCGCCGACGCGCTGCGCTGGGGCCTCGTCAACCGGGTCGTCCCACAGGACGAGGTCCTCGACACCGCTCTCGCTCTCGCCGCCGACATCGCGAAGGGCGCCCCGCTCGCCGTGCAGGCCAGCAAGACCGTCGCCCGCGGCATCATCGACGGCAACGTCCCCGCCGAGGACCTGCCCTGGGAACTCACCGACAAAGCCCTCGCACGTCTCACCACCAGCGCCGACACCCTCGAAGGCGTCATGGCCTTCATACAGAAGCGCGAACCCGTCTGGAAGGGCGAATAGGCATGACCACCACCGAAGGGGTTCGTCGGGCCTGATCTCGGCGCTGTTCAGCCACGGCATCGCCACCCCGCACATCGTCTCGTCGGGCAACTCGACCTGATCGAGCGGTTCGCGCGTCCCGCGCTCAGCGCTGCTTCGACCTGACCGTAGGCCTCTGCCCGAATCAGGGGGAGGAAATGTGCGACTTTCCTTGCGGAAGCGCATATTTCCTCCCCCTACTCGTGTCAGTCACGCGCACGGAGCATCTCCAGGGCCACGACGACCACCACGGCGATCACGACGTGCATCAGCGTCAGGGCGACGGTGCTCGGCGTGTCGAAGTCCGCGGAGATCGTGCCCTGGATCGTCGCCAGCGGCAGCAACGCCCCGACGACCTGGGCGATCCGCGCGAAACCGTTCCACCACAGGGTGAGCAGGGCCGCGACGGCGAGACCGACGGTGAGCGGGACAACGGACATGAGCACCACGCCACCGGGCGCCGCGCTCACCACCTCACCGGCGTCGGTGTGTTCGAACGAGCCACCCGCGATGAGCCCGACGGCCCACAGCGCGAGGTCGATCACCAGTGCGGTCACGACGGACACGGCGACCACCACGGCGGAACGCGCGAGCCGGGACTGCGGGAGATGCGTAGAGGTACCGGATGTTTCGGTGACGGACATGGATCCTCCTGATGGGCGTTCCTTCTGACGACGCCCATCCTGCGACCTCGAGCCGACTCGAGGTCAAGAGGATTCAGTCGAGATCTTCGGCGAGCTCCATCCATTGCTCCTCGGCCGCTTCCTTCTCCGCGACCACCTCACGCAACTGCGCGTCGAGTTTCTGCAGCCGGTCAGGATCGGTCGCCGCCTCCGCGAGGTCGTGGTGCAGCTTCTCCTCCTTCTCGGTCAGCTTCGCGACGAGACGCTCCAGGCGCGACAGTTCCTTGCGCGCGGTGCGTTCGGCGGCACCGTCGCGCTTCTTCGGCTGCTCGGCGGCGTCACCGGTCTTCGAGACGGTCGACGCCACCGACGGCACGTCGACGTCGCCCATGGCCGCGCGCCGGCGCAGGTACTCCTCGATGCCACCGGGAAGGTTCGTCAGGCGGCCGTCGCCGAACAGGGCCCACGTCGAATCACAGATGCGTTCGACGAGATACCGGTCGTGGCTGATGACCACGAGGGTTCCGGCCCAGCCGTCGAGCAGGTCCTCGAGCTGCTGGAGGGTGTCGATGTCGAGGTCGTTGGTGGGCTCGTCGAGGAGCAGCACGTTCGGTTCGGCCATGAGCACGCGCGTGAGCTGCAACCGGCGACGCTCACCACCGGACAGGTCGCCGACGGGGGTGCGCTGCCGCGCCGGTGTGAAGCCCAGACGTTCGGCGAGCTGACCGGCGGAGATCTCCTTGTCGCCCAGTGTGATCCGCTCGGCGACGTCCTTGACGGCGTCGAGCACCCGCATGTCGGTGGGCAGGTCGTCGAGTTCCTGCCGCAGCCAGCCGATCTCGACGGTCTGCCCCTGGACGCGCCGTCCCTGCGCCGGTTCGAGTTCGCCCGCGAGCGTGCGCAGCAGGGTCGTCTTGCCCGAACCGTTGACGCCGACGAGACCGATCCGCTCGCCCGGACCGAGACGCCAGGTGAGGTCGCGGACCAGTTCGCGCCCGTCCGGGGTGGTGAGGGTGGCGTCCTCGAGTTCGATGACGACGCGGCCCAGGCGGCGCTTCGCGAACGATGCCAGCGCCACCGAGTCGCGCGGCGGCGGCACGTTCGCGATCAGCGCTTCGGCGGCCTCGATGCGGTACTTCGGCTTGGACGTGCGGGCCGGAGCTCCGCGACGCAGCCACGCGAGTTCCTTGCGCGCGAGATTGCGGCGGCGTTCCTCCATCGCGTCGGCCTGGCGGGCACGCTCGGCGCGCGCGAAGATCCAGTCGTTGTAGCCGCCCTCGTAGCTCTCGACCCGGCCGTTCACGACCTCCCAGGTGCGCGTCGCGACGGTATCGAGGAACCAGCGGTCGTGGGTGACGACGACGAGCGCGCTGCGCCGCGACAGCAGGTGCTCGGCGAGCCACTGCACGCCTTCGACGTCGAGATGGTTCGTGGGCTCGTCGAGGACGAGCAGGTCGAGATCCTGCACGAGGGCTGCGGCGAGGGCGACCCGGCGACGCTCACCACCGGACAGACCGTCGACAACCGCGTCGAGACCGAGATTGTCGATGCCGATACCGGTGAGCACCGAGCGGATGCGCGCATCACCGGCCCACTCGTGCTCGGCCACATCGAGCGGCCCGAGGACCACCTCGCCGACGGTCGAGCCCTCCGGCAGACCGCCGCGCTGCGTCACGACGGCCATGCGCAGACCGTTCACGCGGCTCACCCGGCCCGAATCGGGCTCCTCGATGCCGGCGAGCACCTCGAGCATCGTCGTCTTGCCGCCGCCGTTGAGGCCGACGACACCGATCCGCTCCCCCTCGTTCACGCCGAGGGACACCGAGTCGAGTAACGGCTTGATGCCGAACGACTTCGAGACCTGTTCGAGGTTGATCAGATTCGCCACGTGGAGGAACGCCTTCCGAGAATTGCGGAGATGTACTACAGGATCAGGAGTGTGCGGGATCGGCGTCGCCGACGACACGGGCTCCGGGCACCGGACCGGAGGCGACCCGCACCGTACGGCACACACCGGCACCGGCGAGTTCGGCACTCACGGTGACGGCGGCGTGCTGGTCCTCGACGAGGAACGCGCAGGTGGGGCCGGAACCGGAGACGATGCCCGCCAGGGCCCCGGCCTCGACACCCGCCCGGAGCGTGCGTCGCAGCATCGGGTCGAGGGACAGGGCCGCGGCCTGCAGGTCGTTGCCGAGCAGCGGCGCGAGCTGGTGGGCGTCGCCGGAGCCGAGCGCGGAGAGCACGGCATCCGCGCTGCCGATGCGCTGAGGTTCTCCCTCGGCACGCAGCCGGTCGAGTTCACGGAAGACGACCGGTGTGGACAGGCCCCCCTTCGCGAGGGCCAGTACCCAGTGGAAGGTGCCGCGGGTGAGGACGGGGACGAGGCGCTCGCCCCGCCCTGTTCCGATCGCCGTTCCGCCGTGGAGGCAGAACGGCACGTCGCTGCCGAGGCGGACGGCGAGATCCGCGAGGTCCTCCCGGGGCGCCCCGATGCCCCACAGTGTGTCGAGCGCGACCAGCGTCGCGGCAGCGTCGGCGCTGCCACCGGCCATTCCGCCGGCCACGGGGATGCCCTTGTCGATCGTGATCGCCACGTCGGGTGTACGTGCGGCCCGTTCCGCCATCATCTCGGCGGCGCGCCACGCCAGGTTCGTCGAATCGGTAGGTACCGACTCGGCGCCCGCGCCGCGCACCGTCACGCTCAGGGTGTCGGCCGGGACCACCGACACCTCGTCGTACAGGGACAGAGCCTGGAAGACGGTGTGCAGGTCGTGGTAGCCGTCAGGACGGAGGTCACCCACCGCGAGATGCAGGTTGACCTTGGACGGGACCCTCACTGTCACGGGGGTCGGCACGACGGAAAGCACGAGTACAGAGCTTACTCGGGATACGGATGCTTCCCGACCGCCGCGGCCACGCTCTACGATCGATCGACTCTGAACACTCTGGAGGAAATGTGACTCGTTCCGTACGTAATGCGGTCGCCGTCTGCGCCGTCGCCGTGGCGGCCACCATGGGAACCGCCGGCGTCGCCTCGGCCGAACCGGCTCCGCCGCGCGTCTGCTCGCTCGGCGACCTGGTCCTGCGCTCGCTGAATCTCGTGGACTGCGTGACCCCTCCCACGGGCTCCGCCGGAATGGCGACCGGCTCCGCCGACTCGGCGGGCTCGTCGACCGGTTCGTCGAACTTGGGCATCACCGGTTACGGGGCAATGATCGGCTGACCGGACGAACGAATCCGGGCCGGCACCCTGAGGTGCCGGCCCGGATTCGGAGAATTATCGGTATCAGCCGATGACGTTCACGCCGGTGGCCTGCGGGCCCTTCTGGCCCTGGCCGATCTCGAAGCTCACGCGCTGGTTCTCCTCGAGGGTGCGGAAGCCGCGGCCCTGGATCTCGGAGAAGTGCACGAAGACGTCAGCGGAGCCGTCCGAGGGAGCGATGAAGCCGAAGCCCTTTTCGCCGTTGAACCACTTCACAGTACCTTCAGCCATGTTGCTGTCCTTCACTTGCAGGCAGAACGGATGTAGACGTTCCGTCTCGTCGGGAGTCGGTTTCGGCCCCCGGGTCTGTCACTACACGGCTGAAACGATTCCATCGTGGCTATCGCATCCGCTCGCAACCAGAAATGTGCGAGGGGTAAACCACGAACACACTACCTAACGACCGAGGACAACTTAACCACACATCGCATCCGACCGCCAGGACGAGTGACCGGGATCACTCCACCCCTACGAGCCGCACGAAGGCTGCGGCGTCGAGCTTCTCCCCGCGGGTCGACGGCTCGATACCGGCCGCCAGCAGGCGCCTCTCGGCCTCCGCGGGCGAACCTGCCCATCCACTCAACGCTGCGCGCAACGTCTTTCGCCGTTGAGCGAAGGCCGCGTCGACGACGGCGAAGACCCGGGCGCGTGTCCGGGCGTCGGTGGGCCACGGTGGCTCCGCATAGCGGTCGACACGCACGAGGCCCGATTCCACCTGGGGAACGGGCCAGAAGACCGCACGCCCGACGGCGCCGGCCCTGCGGACGTCGCCGAAGAACCGCGCCTTCACGCTGGGTACGCCGTAGATCTTACCGCCCGGTTCTGCTGCGAGCCGATCGGCGACCTCGGCCTGCACCATCACGAGAGCGGTTCGCAGAGTAGGGAATTCAGAGAAAAGGTGCAGCAGCACCGGCACCGCGACGTTGTAGGGCAGGTTCGCGACCAGCGCGGTGGGCGTGACGGGAAGATCCTTCGGCAGCACCTTCATCGCGTCCATGTGCACGACGTCGAAGCGGTCGGCGAGCTGCGGGGCCCGCTCCCGCACGGTAACGGGAATACGCTGCGCGAGAACGGGATCGAGCTCGACAGCGACCACACGGTCGACGACGTCGAGCAGGGCGAGGGTGAGCGAACCCAGGCCCGGCCCGACCTCGAGCACGACATCCTCAGGGCCGACCCCGGCGACGTTGACGATGCGGCGCACCGTGTTCGCGTCGTGCACGAAGTTCTGGCCGAGCTGCTTCGTCGGGCGCACCCCGAACTCCTCCGCGAGTGCGCGGACCTCGGCGGGCCCGAGCAGCGCGGCGAGGCCGCGCGGAGAAGCCGGAGTGGCCCTCGGAGTGGTTTCGGGATCGTCTGCTGACACGTGGTGAACCTAGCGCACTCGGGAGCAGGTCACACCGCGCACACCCGCGCCGGTCAGCGCAGACCGAGCTTGCTGGTGCAGGATGGCCAGGCGCCCCAGCCCTGGGCCGCCTGGACCTTCTCCGCGACGGCGATCTGCTGCTCGCGCGTCGCGAGATCGGCACGCGGCGCGTACTGGGTGCCGCCGAAGCCGGCCCACGTCTGCTGCGTGAACTGCAGGCCACCGTAGAAACCGTTGCCGGTGTTGATCGCCCAGTTGCCGGTCGCCTCGCACTGCGCGAGAGCGTCCCAGGTGGAGCCGCGACCGGAGGCCGGCACGGCGGGCTTCGGCTTGGTGCCGACGCGGACCACGACGGGCCGCGGCTCGACGAGGACCTTCGAAGCGGTCTCGGCGCGTCCGACCTCGACACCGTTGACGGTGTGAACGTCGAAGGTCACCGACCGCTCGCCCGGAGCACCCGGGTCGCTCACGGCGGCCTCACCCTCGAGCATGTTCGGATCGTCCACGCGGTTCTCCGGCGGGGCGATCGGCAGGTTCTCGGTCCGCGACTCGGTCCGGTCGCGGGTGACCACGACCTCCATGCCCTCCGCGAGTTCCGCGTCGAGGGCAGGGGTGACGCTGTCGGCCTGCTCGAGCTTCGCGCCCTGGGCCTCGAGGAACTCGGCGACCGTCGGCGCTGCGACGCGCACCTCGGCGGCGGGCGCGCCGTTGTCGGCGAAGCGCACCGTCTTGGGGTTGACGACCTCGAGATCGGCACCGTCGAGCGGGAGGCGGTGCGAACGGGAGGCGGAGACGTAGGCGTCGTCGGAGAGGCGGAACTGGTCGAGCGCCTCGTCGACGGTCAGCGCGGTGGTCCACACCGAGCGCTCCTCACCGTCGACGGTGAGGCGCAGCTCGCGAGCCTGTCGCAGGACGATGGTGTCGCCGTCGGAGACGGACGAGTCCACGGCCGGGGCCACGACGTCGTTCTCGTCGACGGTGTAGCCGGCTGCGGCCAGGATGTCGCCGACGTTGGAGTTCATCGTGCCGAAGGCACGCTGCTCACCGTCGACGTCGAGGACGACGTCCTTGTGCTGAACCACAGCAGTGGCGCCACCGGCACCGAGGGTGACGAAGACGGCGGCGACCACCGAGTAGAACACCGGCGACTTGAGGCGATTGATCTTGGTGAAAGGTGACACGATTATTTCCAGACGGACGACAACTGTGATCACAGCACGGTAACGAGACGGCATTGTTATCGCAACTTCATCGCCTTTACCTGCACAGATCATGATTTCTGTCAGATCACGACGCACGTCACAGATATCGGATCGATATTAGCTCGATCATTTTCGAGTGTCCGAAATCGCCATTTTCGATCGACACTCGGAAGAAGAACTTCCTCGCGATTCGGGCGGCAAGGACATGGATTCCGTGAGGTAGCCGAGGAGCGCGCGCAGCTGTGCCCTGCCCCATGCGGGGGCGTTCGAGGTGCCGATGCCCACAGGCTCGGACGGAGCGGCCGGCTTCGCGGGCGCAGCGGTTTCCGGGACCGCCTACCGATGGTCGCGGTTGCCGGTGATCGGCTTCGTCAGCGTCCGGCCGACCCGCTGGGAATCGGGAGATCGGCGGATCCGCTCGGTACGGGGAACTGCGGAATCGTCACAGCCGGGGTGGTGCCCGTGCGGGCCATCACGTCCATCAGGACGGCGTGCATGGCCGCGACCTGCACCGGGTCGAAGTTCGCGAGATCGAGCGGGTTCGCGCGGTTGCGCGTCTCGAGCGGATCGTCGTGCAGGTCGTAGAGCTCGAACTGCGGCAGCGCGCGTCCCGACGGATCGAAGTACATCGCGTACTTCCACCTGTCCTGCCGGACGGCACGAATGTGGTTGGGCTGCTTCACCGTCGTCTGCCCGTTGGCCGCGGCGGCGTTCTCGTCGTCGAAGGTGAACAGGACGGTGTCCTGCACCTGTGGCGGCGTGCCACCGGACGACGCGCCCTCGATGACGGGCGTGAGGTCGACGCCCTTGAACGTCCACGCCGAACGGTCGGGCACGGCGGCCATCGTCGCGAGGGTGGGCATGACGTCGATCAGCGACGCGAGCGCGTCGGTGGAGACCGGCCTCGGGAACATCACCGGATTGCTCACCACGAGAGGGACATTGAGCGTCTCCTCGTAGGCGTTGAAGGCCTTCTGGCGGAGTCCGCCGTGGGAGAGCCCCATCTCACCGTGGTCGGCCACCCGGAAGACGACGGTGCGTTCGCGCATGCCCGAAACCGATTCCAGCGCATCGAGAACCGTCCCGATGTGCTGGTCGACGACCTTGTGCATGTAGGCGTACAGGTTGACGTACTGCCGTGCCGCTTCGGGACCGACGAGCGGACCGAGCGCACCTGCGAGCAGCAGGAGCAGTTCGGCCTGGGCGGTGGGCTTGAAGTTGCGGAGCAGGTCCTCGTCGATGGTGGGCGGCAGGTCGATTCCCTGCTCGAAGGCCTCGGGTGCGAAGGCCCCGTAGTTGTTGCAGTCGCCGTCGACCTGATCCCAAGTCTTCGGGTACGAGAGGATGTCGTGGGGATTGGCGAACGACACGATGAGCGCGAACGGCCTGTCGTCGGAGGCGCTGCGCGACCGCAGGAATTCGGCGGCGTCGGAGGCGATCTTGCCGTCGCGGTCGGCGCAGCCACCCCCGAAGTTCTCGGGTGCTGTGTCCTGCCCCGCCTCCGGGGGCTCCCACCCCGCGAAGCCGTACCGCGCGATGTCGTCGGGCGACGGGTCGCCGCCGTCGGCGCCCTTGCTCATGTGCCATTTGCCGCGGTAGTGGACGTCGTATCCGGCGGAGAGCAGCATCTTCGCCATGTTCTGGCCGTCCACCGGCAGCACGGGTTCGGTGGGCGAGAGCGTGCCACCCTCGGTGAGGGTGCTCACCACCCCGTGCTGGGCGGGATAGAGGCCGGTGAAGAACGTGCTGCGACTGGGCGAGCACATCGCGGCGTTGCAGAACGACCGCGTGAAGGTCAGCCCGGTGTCGGCCAGACGCTGCCGGTTGGGCAGGTTGTTGCGCGCCCAGTCGGCCGGCCAGTGCATCGGCTGGCGCTCCTGGTCGGTCATGATGATGAGGATGTTGGGACGCTGCGGTGTCCGAGGCTGTGCCGCAGATGATCCGGCGCCCACGAGGCCGGCAGCGAGGAGCGCACCCGCGCCCACGAGGAAGGTCCGTCGATTGACATTCCACGTGGTGTCGCGACGCGGAACAGCCTGCTGCACGGTCATATCGGTCCTGTCGGAGAGATCCGTGAACGCGTATGTCGTACAGGAGAATAACAAGACATATGCGTTGAGCGCGCGTCATCGGACGGAAGAGGCGCTGAGGACGATCGGGGGAAATCGTCCACAGCGCCGCGGAACCGCAGGTCAGGCCGTGCGCAGGAGCGGAACCTTCCGCGCGAGGAATCGGTCGACGCTGAACGCTCCCGCACCGACCGCGGCGAGTAGGAGGGCCCCTGCGCCGAGCGCGGCCACGAGCTCGAAACCACCGTCGCCGACGTAGATTCCGTTCTCCACGTGCACGATGAAGAACGCGCCGAGCATGAGCAGGAACAGCAGGACGCCGAAGACGGGGACGAGCACACCGAGGATGAGCGCGAGACCGCCGAGGATCTCGATCCAGGTGGCGACGAACGCCGAGACGGCCGGGGCGGGCACGCCCATTCCTTCGAAGCCGGCCTTGGTGCCTTCGTATCCCCACGAATTGAACTTCTGCAGTCCGTGCGCGAGGAAGATGACGCCGAGTACGAGTCGGGCCACGAGGATGCCGAGGTCGCGGACGAGAGGGGTCTTCATGTCGAGCCTTTCGGGTAGGAGGCCGGAGAGCCCCACCTAGTTGAAGCGAAAACTAAGGTAGCAACCCTTGGTTGTAGCTTCAACCAGACTTCTGCGCCGGTTCCGGACGGGTACCGGCGAACGCCTCCCCCAGCAACCGTCGCACGCCCACCTCCGTGACCTCCCGGGGATTCGGATACGGCTTCGCCGTCGCCAGTCGTGCCGCCTCGTCCAGATCGGACTCCCGGAACCCCAGTTCCTCGAGACTCGTCGGCCCACCGGCCGCCGCCACGAGGTCGTAGACGCCCGCGGACGCCGAATCCGTGCCGAGCGCCTGCGCGACCCGCACCATGACGTGCGGTACCGACGGTTCGTTGTAGGCGAGCGCGTGGGGCAGCACGACGGTGTGCGTGGCGGCATGCGGCAGGTCGAACGAGCCGCCCAGCACGTGACAGAGCTTGTGGTGCAGCCCCATTCCTGCCGAGGCGAGACAGGTTCCGGAGAGCCACGCCGCGAGCAGCAGATCCGAACGCCCCTCGGGATCGGCCGAATCCGCACCGAGCGCCGGGATACCCCGGGCGATCGCGGCCACGGCCTCGAGCGCGAGGGCGTCGACGATCGGATTGGCCTGTTCGGAGTAGAGGGCCTCGACCGCGTGGGCCATCGCGTTGATCGCGCTGGTCACCGCCAACGGAATGGGCATCGAGGTGGTGAACTCGACGTCGTAGATCACGGTCTCGGGAAGGATGTCGGGCGACGAACGCGTGGTTTTCACCCCGTCGGCGGTCTCACCGAGAACGGGCGTCACCTCCGACCCGGCGTAGGTCGTCGGCAGGATCACCTGATCGATCCCCGTGCGGAGTGCCAGTGCCTTGGCCAGTCCTGTGGTCGAGCCGCCACCCACCGCGACGACCGCATCGACGTCGTGCTCGGTGACCCGGCCGAGGACCCGTTCGGTCACTTCGACCGGCGTGTGCATCACCGCGCCGTCGATACGCGCGACCTGCAGATCGCCGAGATACTTCTCGACCAGTTCCGCCTGGTGCCGCACGTGCTCGCCGGCGAGCAGCAAAACGCGGGAACGATCGAGTCGACGTACTTCGTCCGCGACCCGCGAGGCGGTACCGGGGCCGAAGATCACACGTACCGGATGAGAGTTGTAGACGAAGGAGCGCATGCCCGTATTCTCACGACGGGAGTGGGGACGCGCGTGCCCTTTACGAAAGTCCGTACACCCGCTCGGCGTTCGCGGTGGTGGCCGCCGCCAGTTCCTCGGCGTCCTCGCCCCGCACCTCGGCGAGCGCGCGCACGGTGTACGGCAGGCAGTACGACTCGTTCGGCGCGCCCCGGAAGGGATGCGGGGTCAGGAACGGCGCGTCGGTCTCCACCAGCACCAGCTCGCGGGGCACGAGCGGCGCCGCTTCACGCAGGGCCTTCGCGTTCTTGAAACTCACGGTGCCCGAGAAGCTCAGCAGGTATCCGGCGTCGACGCAGCGGCGGGCCATGTCGGCATCCGACGAGAAGCAGTGGAAGATCACCTTCTCGGGTGCGCCCTCGTCGTGCAGGACACGCAGCAGGTCGGCGTCGGCCTCGCGGTTGTGGATCATCAGCGGCTTGCCGAGTCGCTTCGCGAGGTCGATGTGCCAGCGGAAGCCCTCCTCCTGCTCGGCCGGTTCGGCGCACCCGTCGAGCTTGCCGGGCCAGTAGAGGTCGAGGCCGGTCTCCCCCACCGCGACGCAGCGCGGGTCGGCGGCGAGTTTCTCGATCTCGGCGCGGGTAGCGTCGTCGAGACTGTTCGCGCGGGTGGGATGGATGGCGACGGCCGCGTGGACGCGGTCGTCCCAGTGCGCAGCCCGCACGGCGAAACGCGCCGCCTCGAGATCGTCGGCGACGGTGACGATGCGTCCGACCCCCACCGCGGCGGCACGATCGACGATCGCGGAGGTCGTCGCGGCGTCCTCGGCACCGCACGCGTCGAGGTGCGTGTGGGCGTCGACGAGGGGACTCAACGGCTGCGGGGCTTCGGGGGCGGGACGGGCTGCGCTCACGCCCTATAAACTACTGGCCACCATGACTGCGCCTGATTCCTCCCGCCCGGCTGCCGGCGATCCCACCCGCCCGCCGTTCTACGTCACGACCGCGATCGCGTACCCGAACGGCGCCCCGCACATCGGGCACGCCTACGAGTACATCTCGACCGACGCGATCGCGCGGTTCAAGCGACTCGACGGCTTCGACGTGCGCTTCCTGACCGGCACCGACGAGCACGGCCTGAAGATGCAGCAGACCGCCGCGAAGGAAGGCATCCCGGTCACCGAACTCGCGTCCCGCAACTCGGACGTGTTCGAGGCCATGGACAAGCGGCTGAACATCTCGTACGACCGGTTCATCCGCACCACGGACGCCGATCACCTCGAGGCGAGCAAGGCGATCTGGCAGCGCATGGTCGACTCGGGCGACATCTACCTCGACACCTACGCGGGGTGGTACTCGGTCCGCGACGAGGCGTTCTACACCGACGGCGAGACCACCCTGCTCGAAGACGGCTCGCGGATCTCCACCGACACCGGCACCCCCGTGGAGTGGACCGAGGAGTCCACCTACTTCTTCCGGCTGTCGGCTTATCAGGACAAGCTGCTCGAGCTCTACGAGAAGCAGCCCGACTTCATCGCCCCGGCCACCCGCCGCAACGAGATCGTCAGCTTCGTCTCCGGCGGCCTGAAGGACCTGTCGATCTCCCGCACCACCTTCGACTGGGGTGTGCCGGTCCCCGATCACCCCGATCACGTCATGTACGTGTGGGTCGACGCGCTGACCAACTACCTCACCGGCGCCGGCTTCCCCGACACCGAATCGGAGTCCTACCGCCGCTACTGGCCCGCCGACCTGCACATCATCGGCAAGGACATCACGCGGTTCCACACCGTCTACTGGCCGGCCTTCCTCATGTCGGCGGGGCTCGAACTGCCGAAGCGGGTCTTCGTCCACGGCTTCCTGTTCAACAAGGGCGAGAAGATGTCGAAGTCGGTCGGCAACGTCGTCGACCCGCTCGAGATGGTCGACCGGTACGGCCTCGACCAGCTGCGCTTCTTCCTGCTCCGCGAGATCTCCTACGGCCAGGACGGCAGCTACAGCCACGAGGCGATCGTCACCCGCATCAACGCCGATCTCGCCAACGACCTCGGCAACCTCGCGCAGCGCTCCCTGACGATGGTCGCGAAGAATCTCGAGGGCACCGTGCCCACGCCGGGCGAGTTCACCGCCGACGACGAGGCGATGCTCGCCCAGGCCGACGCGCTGCTCGCGAAGGTGCGCGCCGAGTTCGACGCGCAGGCCCTGCACCTCGGTCTCGAAGCGATCTGGCACGTCCTCGGCGAGACCAACCGTTACTTCTCGGCGCAGCAGCCGTGGGTGCTGCGCAAGACCGATCCCGAGCGGATGGCGACGGTCCTGTACGTCACGCTCGAGGTCGTTCGGATCGTGGGTCTGCTCGTCCAGCCGGTGATGCCCGATGCCGCCGCGAACATCCTCGATCTCCTCGGTCAGACACCCGAGGCACGGCAGTTCGACGCCGTCGCGACCCGCCTGGCTCCGGGCACGACCCTGCCCGCCCCGGCACCGGTGTTCCCGCGCTACGTCGACGAGGACTGAGCGTCCGATCCGGCGACGGAGAGCTTCACCTGCGTGTTCTCCGTCGCCGCGCAAACCTGTCGGTGCCGTGCGCCACACTGCGGCGCATGCGCAGCGATAGAACACATGTTCGATCCGATGGCCTGAACGAGCACTCCCTGCTCGCCGAGCTGGGCGGTGCCTACGAGCGGGGATGGCAGCCCGCCGACGTGCTCCACGTGACGGCCCGCTCGGGTGGTCCCTCCGATGTCGCACTGACGGCGGCCACGATGCTGTTCGACGCGCAGATCCGGCGCGCGGCCGAACGCGCCCCCGTCGAGTGGGTACGGCAGCTCGACGAGATCACCCGCCGGCACCCGCGTCCGGCCCACGCCGCCGGAGCCCCGACCCTGGCCGACGGTCTGTTCCGCGCGTTCCCCGACGTCACCCGCTTCGAGATCGAAGGGCTCGCCTTCACCTGGAAGTACCTGCCGTCCTTCGCGATCCTCACACCCCCGCCGTCGCGATGGCCGTCCGTCCGGTCCGGCGACCCGTCTGCGCCCGCCCCGCCCGACACCCGGATCCTCGAACGCATCCGGGCACTGCTGTCGAAGGCCGAGTCCACCGACTTCCCCGACGAGGCCGAAGCGCTCACCGCGAAGGCGCAGGAACTCGTCTCGCGTCACGCCGTGGGTGCGGCGCTGCTGGCCGGACCCGACTCCGGCACAGACCCGGTCGTCGGCCGGCGCATCCACCTCGACAGCCCGTACATCCGCGAGAAGGTCCTGCTCCTCACCGCCATCGGCGACGCGAACCGCGTGCGCACGGTGTGGTTCACCCGGGTGCAGATCGCGACGATCGTCGGTACCGCCACCGACCTGCAGCAGGCCGAGATGCTGTACACCTCGCTGCTCGTGCAGGCCGGACGGGCCGTGCAGGCGGCCGGAACGGCGGGGCGGCGCGGATCGTCCGCGACCTCCTTCCGCCGCGCCTTCCTCACCGGCTACGCGCACCGGATCGGCGAACGTCTCCGCGAGGCGGACGTCCGGGCCACCGCCCACGCCGCCGCCGACGCGCAGATGCCCATCACGAAACTCGCACCCATCCTCGCCAGACGCTCCGACGCCGTCGACACCGAGTTCCGGCGGTTGTTCCCCGTCACCCGCGACTCGCGTAGCCGCGGGGTCGACGCCGACGGCTTCCACGCCGGTCGGGATGCGGCCGAGACCGCCTCGCTGACAACGGAATTCCGCACGGTCGGTCGCTGACCGGATCGATCACCGACGAGGTCGACAGCAGGAGACGGGCGTCACAGGAATTCGCGGTGGCGCCGTGTCACATCCCTGCCACGAGCGGTGTCCTATCGGTGACACCACTTCCGACAAGCGAAGGGAACAGAGCGATGACGACGCAATTCCATGTGGTGGTCGTAGGGGCGGGCTACGCCGGAGTGATGGCTGCGAACCGCTTGCTCGCCGAACACCCCGAGGTGGCGGTCACCGTCGTGAACCCGCGACCGGTCTTCGTCGAACGCGTCCGGCTCCACCAGGTGGCGGCCGGATCCGGAACCGCCACACACGAACTGTCCGATCTCCTGCACCCGCGGGTGACGCTGCACGTCGGCACGGCCGTACGGATCGAGCCCTACGCGGTGTCCCTCGCCGACGGCACGGTCCTGCCATGCGACGCGGTGGTCTACGCCGTCGGCAGCACCACGGGCTCCGGCGCGATCCCCGGTGCGGAGAAGGCGTTCTCCGTCGCCGACCTCGACTCCGCCACTGCCCTGCGCGACGCGCTCATCGAGGCGGACGATCACGCCTCCGTCGTCGTGATCGGTGGCGGGCTCACCGGTCTCGAGACCGTCACCGAACTCGCACAGTCGCATCCGCGGCACACCCTCGTCCTCGTCGGCGATCCGGGAGCGGCCCTTCCTGTGAACACGCAGCGTTACATCCGCCACCGGCTCGACGAACTGGGCGTTCAGGTCCGGTCGGGAACGCGGGTCGCCCACATCGACGACGGCTCGGTCGTCCTCGACGACGGCTCCGAGATCCCCGCGACCCTCGTGGTCCGCACGGCCGGTTTCTCCGTGCCCGACCTGGCCCGTCGCAGCGGCCTGCCGGTCGACGACGACGGTCGTCTCCGGGTGCGCGACACCCTGCAGGCGGTCGACGGCTCGCCGATCGTCGGCGTGGGCGACGGCATGCCGGTCGTCGGCGTGGGCGACGTCATGCCGGTCGTCGGCGTGGGCGACGCAGTGGTGGTGGACGGCAACGACCACCTGCGCATGAGCTGCCAGGCGGCGATGCCGCTCGGCATCCACGGCGCCGACACGGTGTGGCAGTTGTTGCAGGGACGCGAGCCGGCACCGCTCTCGCTCGGTTTCGTCACGACCTGCATCTCTCTCGGCCGCGATCGCGGCGTCGTGCAGTTGTCGGCACGCGACGACACCCCGTCGAGGTGGGCCCTGCGCGGTCGGCTCGCAGCACCGGTGAAGGAAGCCGTCGTTCGTGGGACCATCCACACCATGCAACTCCAGGCGCGCGGACGTGCCCTGCCGTCCCGACGCGGACCGGACACCGCCGCACGCGAGAAGGCTCACGTATGACCGGCGACGACGTCTTCACCGAGCATCGGGGACTGCTGTTCTCGATCGCCTACGAGATCACCGGCAGTGTCGCCGACAGCGAGGACGTCCTGCAGGAGAGTTACATCCGCTGGGCCCGCACCGACACCGGCAGCGTCGACAATCCGCGGGCCTACGCGGCGCAGATCGTGACGCGTCAGGCGCTGAACTCGCTGCGCTCGGCGCAACGCCGCCGGGAGGACTACGTCGGGCCGTGGTTGCCCGAGCCGATGCTCACCGCCCCCGACGCAGCCGCCGAGGTCGAACTCGCCGAGTCGGTGTCGACCGCGATGCTGTTGGTGCTCGAGACATTGACGCCCGTCGAACGCGCGGTTTTCGTGATGCGCGAGGTGTTCGGTTTCGAGTACGGGCGCATCGCCGAGACGGTCGACCGTACCGAGAGTGCCGTCCGGCAGATCGCGCACCGCGCCCGCGAGCACGTCCATGCCCGGCAGCGACGCTTCACTCCCGCGGGCGACGAGACCGACCGGGTGGTCGCGGCGTTCCTCACCGCGGCCACCACCGGCGACCTCGACGGACTGCTGTCGCTGCTGGCTCCCGACGTGCGGTACCTCGCCGACGGTGGCGGCAAGGTCACTGCGGCCCGAGTTCCGGTCTTCGGCTCCGCGAAGGTCGCCGGCCTGTTCCTCGGACTGGTCCGGCATCCGCTGCCCGACATGACCATCGAGCCGGCCGTGGTGAACTCGATGCCCGGTTTCCTCGTCTACTCGGCAGGTGTCCTCGACATGGTGCTGCACCTCGAGATCGACGACCACCTGATCACCGGCGTCTACGTGGTCCGCAATCCCGACAAGCTCACGCATCTCCGGGCTCGTCCCGATGCTTCCGACCAGACATGACAAGCTGACGCCATGCGGATGGAACGACTCGGCCGCGGCGGCACCGTCGATCGCGTGCTCGGTGCACTCGCAGAACGCGCCAGGATCCTCGCGATCCCCGCCCCGGCGGCACTGTCGGGTGAATGGTTCGGGGCGGCGGCCGTGCTCGTCCCGTCCGTGTCCGTCGAATCCGTCCCACCGGCAGAGGTCTTCTCCCTCCCCGCGGACGCTCCCGGGCCCGGCGGTGCCGATCGGCGCTTCCAGCGCAGTGACGACCGGCCGCTCATCGGAGGCGGGCGCATCGGTTATCTCGCCTACCCGGATCGCATCCCGGACCGACCCGCGCTGCCCCTCGCCGCGAGCGGGTGGACCGACACTGTCCTGCGTCTCGACGCCGACGGGTGCTGGTGGTACGAGACCCTCGGTACCGCACCCTGCCCCGACGATCTCGCCGCGGCAGTCCTCGATTCACCGTCGACCGCCGCCCCGCCGACGAACGCCACAGAGTCGACGAACGCCACGGACTGGCACATCGACTGGACACCACCGCCTCGCGACGAGCACCGCCGCGGCGTCGAACACTGTCTCGACGCGATCCGCGCCGGCGAGGTGTACCAGGCGTGCGTGTGCACGCGGTTCACGGGCAGATGGGACGGCGATCCGCTGGCGTTCTTCGCCGACGGGATCTCCCGGACTGACCCTCCGCGCGCCGCCTACCTGCAGGGATCGTGGGGTGCGGTCGCGTCGCTCTCGCCCGAACTGTTCGTCTCCCTCCACGGCGACACGCTGCGGTCGAGTCCGATCAAGGGCACCCTCCCCCTCTCCGCCGACCCCGCCGGGCTACGGGCATCGGTCAAGGACGTCGCCGAGAACGTGATGATCGTCGATCTCGTCCGCAACGATCTCGGCCGCGTCGCCGAGACCGGTTCGGTGCGGGTCGAGGATCTTCTGACCGTGCGTCCCGCACCCGGCGTGTGGCATCTGGTGTCCACCGTCGCGGCGGAGCGGCGACCGGGTGTGACGGTCGCCGATGTGCTCGACGCGGCGTTCCCGCCCGCATCGGTGACGGGCTGCCCGAAACTCCGCGCCCGGACGCTGCTCACCAGGTGGGAGGGTTCCGCGCGAGGTGTCTACTGCGGCACCGTCGGCATGTCGAGTCCGATCGCCGGCACCGAACTGAACGTCGCGATCCGCACCGTCGAGTTCGGGCACGACGACAGCGGCAACGGCGTGTGCGCGCTCGGTGTGGGAGGCGGCATCACCATCGACTCCGATCCCGACGCGGAATGGCAGGAATGCCTCGACAAGGCCGCCAGCATCCTCGCGCTCGGCGACGCGCGGGCAGCCGTTCAGCACACCTCGTCGGGAGGCGACGGCAACTCGTAACGGTCGAGGACCTCCTCGAGTCGCACCGAGGTGGAACGGCAGATGCGGGCTACGACGGCATCGGCGTCGAGCCCCCATGTGCGGAGCAGACCGTCGCCACCGGCGGCGACGATGGTGCTGTCGGGCGCGAAGGTCACCTGCCATCGTCCCGTTCCCATGTCGGTGACCGGGCCACCGATCTCGTGCATGCCGCCCGGGTCGGCGACGTCCCACAGACGGACAGTGCCGTCGTCGCTGCCGCTGACCGCGCGGGTGCCGTCGAGGGTGATGGAGACGGAGTAGACCGTGCCGGTGTGGCCGCTCAACCGGGTCTCGCGGGCGACGAAGTCACCGGACTCGGTGCGGTCCCAGACCACCACGTCGTGGTCGTCCCCGCCGGTCACCAGCACGTCGCTCGACCCGCCGAAGGCCACGGTGTTCACGCCGGTTGCGTGCCCGTCCGAGACGTTCACCCGTGTCGGGGAGCGCGGATCGGTCACGTTCCAGGCGTAGATCTCGCTGTCGGCGCTCGTGACCACGAGACTTCGGCCGTCGGGGCTGATGGCAGCACTGCGCACGAGATTCTTCGGTCCCGTCAGCGGCTGGCCCCACGGCACCGGTTCGGCGGGATCCGCGATGTCCCACAACTGCACCGTGGAGTCGTCGGCGCCGGTCACGAGGGTCGTGCCGTCGGGTCCGAACGCCAGGGCGGAGGTGAACCTCGTGTCGAGCGGCACCGGATCGCCGAACGGCTTCGGTGTTGCCGGATCGCGCACGTCCCACAATTGCACGCTGCCGCCGGAGGTCGGTGCCGTGGCCAGGATCGTGCCCGCGGGCGAGAGCGCGCACACGTACGCACCGCCGAGCGGGCGCGGCAACGCGATCCCACCGGCGCGGTTCCAGTCGCCGCCCTGATCGACCCGCCAGAGCGTGACATCCGGTCCGTAGCTGCCGGTCGCGACGAGGGCTCCGGCACGATCGATCGCCGGCCTGGTCAGCGCTCCGTCGGCGACCGCCATCCGGGTCTGCGGCATCGTCCACACCCGGACGTTGGAATCCTGTCCGCCGGTGACGACGGTGGTCCCGGTCGGGCTCACCGCGAGCGTCGGGACACCGCCTCCGTGCCCGGTCAGCGGCGGGCCGATCTCGTCGAGGGTTCGTGTCGACGGGTCGACGTCCCACAGTTTCGCGGTGCCGTCCCAGGACGCGCTCGCCAGTGTGCGTCCGTCGGGGAGGAACGCGATGTTCCAGACACCGCCGGTGTGGGCGTTCGTCGGCACCCCCAGCGGGCGGGCCGCGCTCGGATCGGTGGTGTCGAACAGGTGCAGCACACCGTCGTCGCTGCTCGCCGCGAGGATCGTGCCGTCGCCGTTGAAGCTCACCGAATGGGCCACGTCGCCGAAACCGGTGAGCGGCTCACCGAGCGGCACCGGCCGCGAGGGCGTGCTCACGTCCCATAGCCGGACGGTGCGGTCGTCGCTCGACGTGGCGAGGACCTGCCCACCGGGACGGAAGGCCACCGTCCGCACACCACCGTCGTGCTCGTCGACCAAGGTGACGGGGAACCGGCCCGATCCGGGATCCGAGGTGTCGACGAGTGCGACGTGCCCGTCGTCGTAGGGCACGGCGAGCACCCGCCCGTTGGGTGAGTACCGCACGTTGTGCACGGCGCCGTCGGCGTAGACCTGCCGGTCGAGCACCACGCGCGGCGCGGCACGATCGGACGCGTCGTAGATCCACACACCGCCGTCACCTGCCCCGATCGCGAGGAAACGGCCGTCGGGGCTGAACGAGACGGACGCCATGTACTTCGACGACAACCGCAACGGCTCGCCCACGGCGGACGGTTCGTCGCCGTCGAGTGCCCACAGGCGGACGGTGCCGTCATCGCTCGCCGACGCGAGGGTGGCCCCGTCGGGGGAGACGACGACGCCGTAGACCGGCCCGGTGTGTCCGCTCAGTGTGTAGGCGAGGGGCACGGCCTGGCTGGCGATGAGCCTCGAGTACGCGACCGGGCTGTCGGGCTGGAGTTCGGCCGCGACGAGCGCCAGGTTCGCCGAGATCGTGGAGTCCTTGTCCCGCAGGGAGTCGGACAGCGCGACGATCTGCTGGAACTGCGCGGTGCTCCGTGCCGTCTCGGCCCGGCTCTTCGCGTCCCAGGCCAGTCCGGTCATGACGAACGCGATGATCGTGGACAGCGCCATCGCGGTGATGCCGACCCGCCGGGTCCGGGTCTCGCGGGCGATCTGCCGCCGGGAGGCGTCGAGGAAGGCCACCGCGGTGGGGCTGAGCGCGACCGGCCCGCGCCGGCCCTCGGGAGTGCCCGCCATGGCGAGGTGCGGATTCTGCTCGGACACGACGTCCATGCGTCCGCGCTGGTAGAGCAGCTCGCGGTTGCGTCCGGAGCCGAGCCAGGTCGACGCGTCGGCCTCGATCTGCTGTCGCAGGGCGGCACCGGCGCGGTCCTGCTGGATCCAGGACTTGAGTCGGGGCCACGCGTCGATCACCGCATCGTGGATGAGTTCGACATAGTCGGCGTCGACGACGAGCACACGTGCCGACACGAAATGGTCGAGGACGCGCTTCGACGCGTCGCGATCCTCCCCGCCGACCGCGAGCAGTTCGTTCAGCGACCGCGCGATCTTGACGTCCGTGCCGGTCGTGGTGACGTACACCAGGTGGACGAGCATCGAGCGGGCACGGGCACGGTCGGAATCGTCGGCGAGACTCTCCCACGCTCGTTCGGCGCCGGCGGCGACGGATCCGCGGACCCCGCCGGTCGCGCGGTAGGCGGCGACGGTGAGCGTGCCCCCGCTGCGCTTGTCCCACAGGGAGTCGAGCAGGTGGGACAGCAGGGGAAGTTCGGTGCCGCTGATCTCACCGTCGGCCAGTCCGGTGAGGTCGTGGAGGATGAGGTCGACGAGACCTGGTTCGAGGCGGACACCCACGAGTTTGGCGGGCGCGGTGATGACCTCGACGAGATCGTCGCGGTCGAGGGGCTGGACGGTCTTGGTCCGCCGTTCGAGGGCCCGGGCGAGCACGGGAGTGGCCACTGCCTGGTCGTAGAAGTCCGACCTCATCGTCGCGACGACGAGTGCGGGCGCGTCGCCGTCCGAACCGGTCGACGCCGTCTCGATGAGGGTGAGGAACTCGGTGCGCAGAGCGACGTCGCTGCACTGGGTGAACAGTTCCTCGATCTGGTCGACGACGATCAGCAGCAAGGACGACGACGTACGGGAGGTCGCGGCACGCAGGGCCGCGTGGACGGCGGTGTGGTCGGCGGGGTCGCCGACGTCGGTCAGTTCGGGGAGCGCGTCGACGAGTCGTGCCACCGGGTCGGTGCCGGGGGTGAGGACCACCGGGTGGCAGTCCGGCGCGGAACACAGCTGGGGAATGAGACCGGCCTGTACGAGCGAGGACTTGCCGACGCCGGAGGCACCGGTCACCACGACCGGGCCCTGCCCGTGGGAGGCCGTCACCACGTCGGCGAGGGTCCGCACACTCTGGGCGCGCCCGAAGAACAACCGGGCGTCGTTCTGACGGTAGGAGGCGAGTCCCTTGTAAGGGCGGATCCCGGGCGGCACCGATACCGATGCCGATTCCTTGGTGCGCGGAGCGTTCGCCTGGCCGCGCGCGGCCTTCCACCAGTTCTCCCACTGCTTCAGGGAGTACAGACCGGGGGCCGGCGGTTCGGCGTTGAGCTCCCGCGCCGCGCGGATGAGGACCACGAGCACCGGATGCACCGACTCGAAGTTGGCCGGCATCCGGTTGCCGCTGCGCCAGTCGCTGACCCGCTGTACGGAGACGGTCCGGTCGCTGCCCACCGCCCGGGCGACGGTCGCGGCATCCGAGACGACCTTCTTGAGGGCGGGACGACCGGCTGCGGCGAACAGCATGCGCAACTGGTCGGCGAAGAACTGACGCTGCGCCGAACCAGGCTTTCCGCCGGTCTCTGACATCCGTTCCGCGCCCTTCGTGCTCCCGTTCCCCGCCTGCAAACATCCGCTGCGGAAAAATTCCTCACCACGTCTGAGCAGGGATGATACCGGTTCCGCGCCGGTCGGTATTCTTCGTCCCCATCAAAGACGGGGAAGAGTGGTGACCACGCAAGGTTCGGCCTTGCAGTGTGGGGCGGGGGCCTCCACGCCGATAGGGACTGACGAGGGGTAGTTCCGGGTCGGCGTGGAGGCATGCTCCACATACGTTCGGCCCCGCATCACGCGGGGCCCTTCGCGTATCCCCGGCCTACTTCACGACGTCGGGATCGTCCGTCGCGACGGGGCTGTTCAACAGATACGGATCGCGATCCAGGTAGGCCTTCGTCTCCCGCGCGATCAGACCCGACAGCACCAGCAGACCGATCAGGTTCGGCAGCGCCATGAGGCCGTTCATCACGTCCGAGAAGTTCCAGACCACCTCGAGCTGGGTGGTGGCACCGATGAACACCACGATCACGAAGATCGCGCGGTAGGGCACCACGCCGCGGCGACCGACGAGACGCTCGACGCACCGCTCGCCGTAGTACGACCAGCCGAGGATCGTCGAGAAGGCGAAGAAGACGACCGAGATGGCAACGATCCAGTGACCCCAGTCCCCACCGAGGCCGTCGGCGAAGCCGGCCGATGTCATCGCGGCGCCCTGCTCGCCGGACTCCCAGGCTCCGGTCGTGACGATGACCAGACCGGTGAAGGTGACGACGATGATCGTGTCGATGAACGTCTGGGTCATCGACACCAGGCCCTGACGCACCGGGTGGGTGGTCTGGGCGGCCGCGGCGGCGATCGCCGCGCTGCCCATGCCCGACTCGTTCGAGAAGATGCCGCGCGCCACGCCGTAACGCAGAGCGATCATGAAGACCGATCCGATGAAGCCACCGGTGGCCGCCGTGCCGGTGAAGGCATCGGTGAAGATGAGCGCGAAGGCATCGGGGATCTGCGTGAAGTTGACCGCGAGGACGATGATGCCGGCGCCGACGTAGAGGAGGATCATCGCGGGCACGAAGCCGGCGGTGACCCTGCCGATGGACTTGATGCCGCCGAGCAGGACTGCCGCGGCGAGCACGGTCATCACGATGCCACTGAGCCAGGTCGGCACACCGAAGGTGCCGTCGAGCTGGGTGGCGACGGTGTTGGCCTGGGTCATGTTGCCGATGCCGAAGCTGGCGAGCACGGCGAACACCGCGAACAGCAGGCTCAGGACGAGACCGGCCTTGTTGGGGATGGCGCGGGCGAGGTAGTACTGCGGACCACCGCTCTGCTCACCCTTGGCGTCGGTCGTGCGGTACTTCACGCCGAGGAACGCCTCGGAGTACTTGCTGGCCATGCCGACCAGGCCGGTGACCCACATCCAGAACAGCGCGCCGGGCCCGCCGAAGTAGATCGCGGTGCCGACACCAGCGATGTTGCCCACGCCCACCGTCGCGGCGAGCGCGGTGGTCAGTGCCTGGTACTGGGAGATGTCGCCTTCGGTGGCGCCTTCGTCGTGGCGGGTGATCAGACCCAGCCGCAGTGCGGGCCACAGCTTGCGGAACTGGATGCCCTTCAGCCGAATCGTGAGCACGAGGCCCGTGCCCAACAGCAGCGGGATGAGCAGGTACGGCCCCCACACCACCCCGCCCACCTCGACGAGGAAATCGTTCACCGAATCCATCCGCGTCCTCCTGATCGTCCGAAGCCCCCGACAGCGTCCGACCGGCCGGTGCCGGTGACGTCTGCGCTCGGGACCCGGCAGAGTCTAGGCTTCCGTGGCACGCAATGTCCCCGGACCCCGCGGCGCGTCCGATATGCGTTCTTCTCGATCGGTGGGCGGCAGGCCGCGTCAGTCGCGACGCGCTTCCAGCACCGCGTCAGTCGCGACGCGCTTCCAGCACCGCGTCAGTCGCGACGCGCTTCCAGCACCGCGTCGTACAGTTCGCGCTTCGAGACCGTCGCACCGGACGACGTCGACGCCGCTTCGGCGACGACGGCGCAGGCGTCCTTCAGCCGCATCCCGTCCTCGACCTTCCGTTCCACCTCGTCGACGAGGTCGACGGGGTCGGTGGCCACGGCAACCGCCCCTTCGAGCACCACGGTGATCTCACCGCGCGCGCCCTCGACGGCCCACTCGGCGAGTTCGGCGAGCGTGCCGCGGCGCACTTCCTCGTAGGTCTTGGTGAGTTCGCGGCAGACGGCGGCGCGACGGTCACCGCCGAGCACGTCGACGGCGTCGGCCAGACAGGCCGCGAGCCGGTGCGGTGCCTCGAAGAACACCACGGCGCGAGGCTCCTGGACGAGCGTGCCGAAATACGCGCGTCGCTGGCCCGGTTTGCGGGGTGGGAACCCGTCGAAGCAGAACCGCTCGACCGGCAGGCCCGACAGGGCGAGGGCGGTGGTCACGGCGGACGGGCCGGGTAGGCAGGTCACCGGCAGACCGGTCTCGACGCACGCCGCGACGAGCCGATAGCCGGGATCGCTCACCGACGGCATGCCCGCGTCGGTGACGAGCAGGACGGTGCGGCCCTCCTCGATGTCGGTGACCAGGCCCGGCAGTCGCGACACCTCGACCTGATCGTAGAAGCTCACGACCCGCCCGGTGATGGTGACGCCGAGCGCCGCGGCGAGTGCCTTGGTGCGCCGGGTGTCCTCGGCGGCGATGACGTCGGCGGTGCCGAGAGCGTCGCGGAGACGCGCCGAGGCGTCACCGATATCTCCCATCGGAGTGGCGGCCAGCACGAGCCGGCCCTCTCCCGGGTTCGCGCCGTGGACCGGTTTGGCTGCCTGCATACGGCTCAGCCTACGATCGGAACGTGACCGTGACGGACCGCAGCCCTTCACAGGCCCCCGGCCGTGGTCCGTCGGCAGCGCAGGATCGTCGCCTCATCGGTCCAGGCCCGTTGGTGCCCGGACCCGAGCCCCTTCCGGGAGATCGGGCGCGGGGCTGGATCGTCACCGCCTTCGTCACGGCGCTCGCCGCGATCACGCGGTTCACGATGCTCAACTACCCCACCGATGCGAAGACGCCGGTGTTCGACGAGAAGCACTACGCACCGCAGGGCTGGCAGGTGCTCACCGGCGGCTGGATCGAGGACAATCCCGGCTACGGGCTCGTCGTGCATCCGCCCGTCGGCAAACAGATGATCGCGCTCGGCGAGGCACTGTTCGGATACACCGCGTGGGGTTGGCGTTTCTCGGCCGCTGCGGCCGGTGTCGTGCTCGTCCTGCTGGTCGTGCGGATCGTGCGGCGGCTGACCCGTTCGACGATGCTCGGCGCGATCGCCGGTCTGCTGCTCGTCGTCGACGGGGTGACCTTCGTGTCGTCCCGCCTCGGCATGCTCGACATCTTCCAGGCGGTCTTCGTCGTCGCGGCCTTCGGATGCCTGATCGTCGATCGCGACGATGTGCGTTCCCGCATGGCGAAGGTGCACGCCGAGGGCCGTGTCCTCGACAGTGTGTGGGGTCCGCGTTTCGGGGTGCGCTGGTGGCGCTTCGGTGCGGGCATCCTGCTGGGTCTCGCGGTGGGCACCAAGTGGTCGGGCCTGTATTTCATCGCGTTCTTCGGGCTGATGTCCGTGGCCTTCGACCTCGCGACGCGTCGCGCGTACCGGGTGCAGCGACCGTGGATCGGGACGGCCCTGCGCGACATCGGCCCGGCACTGTATGCCCTCGTGCTCGTCCCGCTCGGGGTGTACCTGTCGACCTACTGGGCGTGGTTCGCGAGCGAGACCGGCGTCTACCGTCACGCGGTCGGCTCGCGGATCGGCCACGACGGGATGTTCTCGTTCGTGCCCGACGCGCTGCGGTCACTCTGGTACTACAGCGCGAGCGTCCTGGAGTTCCACTCCGGCCTGACGAACTCGGCCGGCAACCAGCATCCCTGGGAGTCGAAGCCGTGGACGTGGCCGATGGGCCTGCGTCCGATGCTGTACTACTTCGCCGACGGTGAGCGGATCAGCGGATGCGACGCCGAGCAGTGCGTCAAGGCCGTGATGCTGATCGGAACGCCGGCGCTGTGGTGGGTGTCGGTGCCGGTGCTCGGATGGGGACTGTGGCAGCTGCTCGTCCGCCGCGACTGGCGGTGGGCCGCGGTGCTCACCGGATACGGCGCGGGGATCCTCCCGTGGTTCGCGAGCCTCGACCGGCAGATGTACTACTTCTACGCGGTGCCGATGGCGCCGTTCCTGGTGATGGGTGTCGCGCTGGTGCTCGGCGACATCCTCGGGTCGCCGCACGCCTCGACGGAACGACGGACGACCGGGCTGCTCGTGGTGTGCCTGTATGTCGGGCTCGTCATCGCGAACTTCGTGTGGTTGTGGCCGATTCTCACGGCGCTGCCGATCACCCCGGAGCACTGGAACGACCAGCTGTGGCTCCCCAGCTGGCGCTGAGCGGAGCGCAGTCGCTCGTCCCGAGGAGAGCTCAGTTGGGTTCGTCGAGCACGCTGCCCTCGGCCAGCTCGACGTCGCGGTCCCTGTCGGAGCCGTAGCGGATGCCGTCGAAGCGGCGCTCGAATCGCTCGTCGACGACCGTGAGGAAGCCCTTGAGTCGTTGGAGCAGCTCGGACAGGTGGCGGGGCACGAACGGATCGCCGAGCAGGTCGACGGTGGCGACAAGCCGGTCCTCGACGAGCACCACCTTGATGTGCGGCCACGTCCGGTTCAGTTCGGTGAGCTCGGCGAGCGCGTGGGTGCGACCGCCGGTGGGCGCGGCTCCCGGGGTGTCGTCCTCGGGGATCGCGTGCAGCAGCGGTGCCCACAGCCGGATGCTGCCGTCGTCGTCGATCACGACGAAGACCACATGGGAGTCGAGGACGACGACGAAGTCGCCGTCGGCGTCGACCGGCACAGGACGGCCGAGGGCGTGCGCGAGCGCATCGCTCACGCGTTCGCGGAGGTCGCCGAGGGCTGAGGGCGGGTGTGCCTGCAAGAAGGCCGGATGCGGCACCTTCCCGCGACCGCGCAGCACCGACACGATGTGCCGGGCGAGCGTGTCGGCCTCGGACACAGGCCTGGTGACCGGCTCGGATCCGGTGACCTCGATCGTGGCGTGTCCCCCGGCGCTCGCGAGCACCCGCACGCAGGCCGCGGGCCCCGAGGCGGTCTCGGCGTGCAGTTCGAAGGCGTCGGGTCCGGCGAGTTCGGAGATGCGCCGGGCCAGTTGCGAGGCGTAACGGGACCAATCGCGGTCGAGGGCCTCGTCGAATCGGTCGGTGTCGGTCACGCGCACTCCTCTCGAAGAGCAACTGCCGGGCAGGCGACACCGTACTCGGGGTGGGCGACAACTCACCGCAGGCACGCGGCGTCGTGTGTCACCCGTGATGCCGTCGTCCGGCCGCCGCCCACACCGCGACTCGCGATCCGCGTTCGAGGATGTCGACGATCGCGAATCCTGCCCGTGCGAGAACGGTACTCACGGTCATCGAGACGGTTCCGGTGTCCTCCCCCGGTCCTGCCCCGTCGATCACCCACAGTTGTCCGTCGTCGGTCAGCAGCGGCGCGAGGGCGGCCGCGGCGGCGGTGTCCTCGCGGAGGTCGGGGATGTCGAGTGCGTAGATGCGGTCGAACTTCTCCCGCTGCGCGAACTCGTGGGCGCGGGTCACCGAGGGTGCCACGCGCACGCGGCCGTGGGGACCGACGTTCTCGGCGACCACGGCGGAGGCGGGCCCGGCGTCGATCGCGAGGACGGACGTGCCCGGACGCGCATCGAGGACGTCGAGCAGGAACTCGACGTCCGCGATGTGGGACCGCTCGGTCATTCGACCTTGCGCAGTGTCCGTTTCCTGCGCCCGCCCGTGATCAGGGGGTCGCGCTGCAGATCCCGGTACAGCGACACGCACAGACCGATCATCACGAGGAGGAAGGGAGCTGCCGCGATGATCGTCATCGTCTGCAGGGCGTTGAGGGCTTCCTCGCCGCCGCTCCACAGCAGCAGGGCCGCGACACCGCCGGTGAGTCCGCCCCAGAAGACCACGACGCCGCGATTCGGCGCGAGGGTGCCGCGTTGACTGAGGCTGCCCATCACCATCGACGCGGAGTCCGCTCCGGAGATGAAGAAGATGGCGATGAGGAGCATCGCGACGACCGTGGCGATGCCGGTGAGCGGGAGGTTGCCGAGCACCCCGAACAGCTGTCCTTCGACGCTGTCGGCACCCGCGATGTCCAGGCCGTCCAGCTGCTGTCCGATACCGGCGCCGCCGAACACCGAGAACCAGATGAGGCTGACGAGGCTCGGGACGAGGATGACACCGACGATGAACTCGCGGATGGTGCGGCCGCGGCTGATGCGGGCGAGGAACATGCCGACGAAGGGCGCCCACGAGACCCACCACGCCCAGTAGAAGATCGTCCAGCTCGACAGCCACTCACCTGCGGCCTCGTTGGAGGCGGCCGTGCGCGCCGACATGCGGGCGAACTCCGCGGCGTAGGCACCGAGGGTGGTGGGCACGAGGTTGAGGATGAAGACGGTGGGTCCGAGCACGAACACGAAGATCGCCAGGATCGCGGCGAGCACCATGTTGATGTTCGACAGATATTGGATGCCCTTGGCGACACCCGTGACCGCGGAGGCGATGAACGCGAGCGTGAGCAGTGCGACGATCGCGACGAGCAGCATCACTCCGGCCGTCTCGAGCCAGCCGGTGACCTCGAAGCCCGAGCCGATCTGCAGCGCGCCCAGGCCGAGCGACGCCGCGGTGCCGAACAGGGTCGCGAACAGGGCGAGGATGTCGATGACCTTGCCGAGCGGACCTTCGGCCCGGCGTCCCAGCAGCGGGATGAACGCCGAGCTGATGAGCTGCTTGCGACCCCTGCGGAAGGTGCCGTAGGCGATGGCCAGACCCACCACGGCGTAGATCGCCCAGGGATGCAGGCTCCAGTGGAACATCGAGGTCGCCATCGCGACGCCGGTGCCGCCGGTGCTGCCCGGTGGCGGCTCGACGAAGTGCGAGAGCGGTTCGGCGACACCGAAGAACATCAAGCCGATGCCCATGCCGGCGGCGAACATCATCGAGATCCAGCTGACGGTGCGGAACTCCGGCTTCTCGTCGTCCTTGCCGAGCGGAATGCGGCCGTATCGGCTCACCGCCAGCCAGAGCGCGAAGAACACGAATCCGCTCGCCGTGAGCACGAACAACCAACCGAACTCGACGACGATCCAGTCGAGGATGTTCCCGGTAACGGTCCCGAAATTGTCGGTGGCGGCCAGGCCCCACACCACGATCGCCGCGACCAGCGCGGCAGCGACTCCGAAGACCACTTTGTCGGTCTGCGGCGGATGCGCCGCGGACGCGGCTACTTCAGAAGCACGGGCGCCCGAGACCTCGTCGATCTCCTCGGACCCGGGCCGATCACCAGGGACATTCATGCGAACAAACCTTGCAAGTTTCGGGCGCCTGCGGAGCGGAATCGTCGAACCCGAGAAAATCATCACATTCCGGACGCGCCGTGCATTCTCTGCACGAACCGGAAGATCGGCAGGTCAACCCGCGCGCAGGGCGGCCGAGACGAACTCGAGGATCTCCTCGTCGGACATCCCGAGTGCCCTCACCTCGGTGACGTACTCGTTGGTGGATCGCTGGGCCCGCGTGCGGGTGGGATCGCCCGTGTCGGCGACGAACGTCCCCGCCCGCCCCCGGGCCTCGAGCACACCCACCTTCTCGAGTTCCCGGTAGGTCTTGGCGACCGTGTTCGGAGCGATGCCGAGGGTGTCGGCGAGGCCCCGGACGGTGGGCAGCTTGGTACCAGCGATCAGCTCACCATCGTGGACCAGGTCGACGATGCGTCGCCGCAGTTGCTCGAACGGCGGGACAGGCGAGTCTGGATCGATGGCGAGGTCGAACATTCTCGCAGGTTATCAGCGCTCGGTGACCTTGACGGGCGCTTCGGCCGAGGGCACCTCGGCAGGGGCGTGGTTGTAACTCCCGGTCTCGAGCAGGTCGCGGATCTGGATGAGCAGATCGGTCTCGCTCAGCGGCTCGTCCTCGGGCTCCTTCTCCGGCGCGAAGCGGGCCTTGGCCGCGTTGACCGGCACGATGAGCACGAAGTAGACGACGGCCGCGATGATCAAGAAGTTGATCGCCGCGGAGATGACGGCGCCCAGGTTGACGAAGGTCGCGTCGTTCGACGAGAGCAGGCGGAAGCCGAAGCCCATCTCATTGTCGCCACCCACAGCAGCGACCAGCGGGTTCACGATGTGATCGGTGAACGCCGTGACGATGGACGTGAACGCCGCGCCGACGACCACTGCGACGGCGAGTTCGACGACATTTCCGCGCAGCAGGAAATCCTTGAAACCTTTGAGCATCGTGCTCCGTGCCTTTTCTGGTGAGAAGTCGAAAAACTTCAGTGCGCGGAGATCGTAGTAACGCTGCCCACCGGCTTCAACAGGGACGAATCGGGCAACACGGCGGCGGGTGGCAGCGGGTTACGGATTGCGCCGGGGCAGAATCGGGCCATGGCAACCACGGCGACGATCTATCACAACCCGCGCTGCAGCACGTCACGCAACACTCTGGCGTTGCTGAAGGAGAACGGACTCGAACCCACGGTCATCAAATATCTCGAGACTCCGCCCTCCCGAGACGAACTGCAGGCGCTGCTCGATGCGGCAGGTCTCACACCGAGTCGAGCGATCCGGAAGAAGGAATCGCTCTACAAGGAGCTGAACCTGGCCGAGGCGTCCGAGGACGAACTGCTCGATGCGATGGTCGCGAATCCGATCCTCATCGAGCGTCCGCTGGTCGTCACCGACAAGGGCACCGTGCTCGCGCGTCCGGTCGACAAGGTGCGCGAGATCCTCTGACGAGGAGTTACAGGACCGCCCGCGAGAGCGGGCACGACATGCATCGTGGACCGCCGCGGCCGGAACCGAGTTCCGACCCGGCGATCCGCAGTACCTCGATCCCCGAATCCTCGAGGCGGGTGTTCGTCTCGACATTGCGTTCGTAGGCGACGACGACGCCGGGCGCCACGGCCAGCGTGTTGTTCCCGTCGTCCCACTGCTCACGCTCGGCGACAACGGAATCCAGACCGGTGTCGATGACACGCAGTTTCTCGATCCCCATCGCGTCGGCGGCGGCCTCGAGGAAGGGGCGCGGCCCCGAGATCTGCACCGCGCCGTTCTCGCGGTGGATGGCGAACGCCTGGAGGCTGTCCCGGATCGCCGGGTACATCACCACCGCGTCGACGTCGACCATCGTGCACACGGTGTCGAGGTGCATCGACGCCCGGCGCTGCTCGATCGGGACCGCCAACACGGTGTGCGCGAGCTCGTCGTCGAAGACACTGCGCGCCAACGCTTCCGCACCGGCCGGACTCGTCCTCTCCCCCACCCCCACGGCGACGACGCCGGGCGCGAGGAGCAACACGTCGCCACCCTCGACGGGCGCGGTGTGCGATTCGTACGCGCGTCGCACGTGGAGGAATTGCGGGTGAAAGGCGTAGATGAGGTCGGTGAGGCTGGTCTCGCGCCGGCGCGCGGGCAGCGCAAGATTGGGGATCGCCACGCGCGAGCCGATCCAGAAGGACGAATCGCGCGTGAAGAGCAGGTTCGGCAGCGGTGCGATCGCGAAATCGGAACCGTGGTGCATCAGCCGCACGAGGGACGGGGCAGCGCCGTTGCCCACCGCGGGCAGTTCGTCGAAGGTCATGCCCGCGATGAGGATCCGGGCGAGCTCGGCAGCGGGCAGGGCACGCAGATGGCCCGTCAACTCCTCCGCGAGGGCATAACCGAGACGCTGTGCGTCGACGGCCGACGACACGCTTTGCACCCGCGCGGCGCCACTGGCCTCGAGTGTCTCGGTGAGCAGGTCGGCCAGCAGGAACACCTCCACCCCGCGGCTGCGCAGCAGCTCGACGAAGGCGTCGTGTTCCTCCTGGGCGCGCGCCACCCACGGCAGGGCGTCGAAGAGCAGCTGGTCGTTGTTGCGGGGCGTGAGGCGTTCGAGTTCGGCACCGGGCCGGTGCAGCATCACGGCGCGGAGTTCACCGACTTCGGACTCGACACCCCAGCGATGACTCATATGCTCACGGTATCGCGCAGGACGGCGGCATCCGGGTCAGGCGCGTCGAGTACGGCGGCAACGATTGCGAAGAACACACCGAGAACACGAGGGAGATTTCATGGCCGACGACCTGCTCGGGTGCCTGGCACCGTTCGCCGGGCGCTGGACCGGAGGTGGCGACGGCCACTACCGCACCATCGACGACTTCGCGTACGACGAGACGATCGAGTTCGCCACCATTCCCGGAAAGCCCGTCCTGATGTACGTCAGCCGTACGCGGCACCGCACGGAGGGACGCCCGTTGCACACCGAGAACGGCTACCTGCGCCGCAGCGGCGACGACGTCGAACTGCTCGTCTCGCAGCCCACCGGGTTCGTCGAGATCCAGCGGGCCCGGCCGGAGGGCGGCGTGCTGGACTTCACCACCCTCACCCTGGAGCGCTCACCCGACGCCAAGCCCGTGCACGAGGTCCGGCGGCGTTTCGAGGTCGACGGCGACGTGCTGGTCTACGACTTCTGGATGGCCCACGCCGACACCCCTCTGACGCATCATTTGCACGCCGAGCTGCACCGCGCGCCGGAATGATTCAGGTGGTTCCGGCCCCGCCGAGCGGTGTCGGATCCACTGAATCATGTCGCGCCGAATTTCATTTGGTGCCGACGACGCGACGGAAGTAGTCGTTGGCGGCCTGCATGACGAGGTTGTAGGGCGGCGCGAACTTACGCGCCCACCAGTAACCGAACCGGGTGTCGAAGGACGTGTAGACCATGAAGCGGTTCTTCAGGATGCCGGTGACGATGCGCTCGGCCACCTTCTCGGGAGTCGCGGCGTGGCGGACGAACCGTTGGGTGAGTTTGCGGACCTCGGGACGATCACGGTCGACGCCGACGATCTGCACGGTGTCGACGAGCGGTGTACGCACGGCCCCCGGGACGACCAGCGAGACACCGATGCAGTCGCGCTTGAGGTCGAACCGCAGCACCTCCGACACTCCCCGCAGACCGAACTTGCTTGCGCTGTAGGCGGCGTGCCACGGCAGGGCGAGCAGCCCGGCGGCCGAGGAGACGTTGACGATGTGCCCGCCGCGACCGGCCTCGATCATGGCCGGCACGAAGTTCTCGATGACGTGGATGGGCCCCATGAGGTTGACGTCCACCATGAGCTTCCAGTGCTCGTGCTGCAGCCGGTCGACGGTGCCCCACACCGACACTCCGGCGACGTTGGCGACGATGTCGAGCGACCCGCACGCCTCGTGCACGTCGCGGGCGAAGGCGGTGACGGCCTCGTAGTCGGAGATGTCGAGGGCGGCCGAGTGCAGCACGGTGCCGCCGCGTTCACGAACGCTGCGGACGACCTCGTCGAGGGCCGCCTCCTGCAGGTCGGTGAGCACCAGCCGGGCCCCGCGATCGGAGGCCGCATGGGCCAGGGCGCGGCCGATTCCGCTGGCCGCGCCGGTCACAAGGAATTTGGTTCCGCGCAGGTCGGTGATCGCCATGGCGACACCCTAGCCTCGCCGTGACGACTCGACGCTCCGGCGCGCCACGGACGAACCGGATGCGCCGGAGCGAAGCGACTTGTGTGTCCGGAGCGAAGCGACTTGTGTGTCCGAGCGAAGCGACTTGTGTGTCCGAGCGAAGCGACCTGTGAGCCGGAGTGTTGGGCTCCGGCGGATGGAAACTCAGAGCCGCTGGGCCATCTCCTCCTGGTATTGCCGAATCGTGCGCTCGATCATCTCGACATCGTCGTGGCGATTCTCGCTGCGCGCGAGGTCGGCGCGCTCGCGCAGTACCCGGATCGCCCGACGCAACTCGTCGTCACTCATCCTGTGGTCCATGCCACACAGTCTGCCGGGTTCGGCGTGGACCCGCCAGCGAATGGCCCTGCATACGACGAAAGCCCCGCCGAGGGCGGGGCTTTCAGGGGTGGAGCTGAGGGGAATCGAACCCCTGACCTCTTCGATGCGAACGAAGCGCGCTACCAACTGCGCCACAGCCCCGTAGGTTCCGAGGGAACCGACTCGCAAACTCTAGCAAACCACCCCGTCCATCACGAAATCGGAGTGTCGGCGCAGGTGACGGGCGATTTCACGGCCTGCTCCGAAGCCGGGTCGGGGCCCGCACAGATTCGATGCGGGCCCCGCCGTAAGCGTCGCAGGACGATCATTCCCCCACTGCGCGGGGAACGACGTAGTCGCCGGACTCGTCGTCGCCGTCGCTCGCTCGGACGTCGTAGCCGTGGTCGATGCCGTAGTCGTCCTCGTAGCGATCGAGGTGCTCGAACTCCGGATCCTCGTCGTCGACCTCGAGGACCACGGCCCCCGGGCGACGCAGGCGCTGTGGAACGTCGTCGTGGCCGCCGCGGGCCCCCGCGCGGGACCGTTGCAGTCGCGCGAGGCGACGCCGCCGGATCTCCTGCTCGAGATGCACCTGGCGCCGCAGGTAGAACAGATAGGCGACGAGGGCCACGGCCGCGAGACCGGCGAGCCACCACATGACCGACGAGACGATCAGGGCGAGCGCCGAGGTCATGATCGCGGCGATCAGCAGGCCGAGGACGGCCCGCTGCCGGAATTCGTATCGTGCGGCGCTGGCGACCGCATCGGCGTGCGGGTCGAATCCGCCGCGGCCCCGGCGTTGCGGTGCGTGTGCGCGCACGGGCTCACGATCGGGTGCTGCTTCGTGGTGGACGTCGGCCTCGTCGGAATCGATCTCCGGCCTGTCGTCGAGTTCAGTGTTCATGCGGTCCTCCGCGGGGGTGCGGTGCGTGCGGTCACGACTCGGACGCCAATGAGGATCGCTGCGGTGCCCGGCGGCCGGCCCTCGAGGGGTGATCGGCTCGTCGTCTCCGCGGTGCAGAACTCGAGTTGCGAGCGCGGCGTCGGTCGTCTGCCGGATTCGAGGACGCTTCGTGACCAGCATGGGAACCAGAACGAACAACCACACGGCAACGAGCCCGATCCACAGAAGCGAGTTCGGCATCCGGTGGTCCTCCCTCCAGTCGTCGCCCTACCAGCCCGTCGACGCCACCGACCTACATGAGGCTAACGGCATCACCGCGTTTACCTGTACAGAAACGCCGACTCGATCGACAACAGACGTCACTCGAGTCACGCGAAACCAATTGACACTTTCTTCACTCTAATCACAGAGATCCCACACGCGCTGGGGATTGTTACTCGAGTTGCGAGTAACCTGCGTTACATAGCGGACGAACCCGACTCGAGACGGAAAGCGATCAGGACCAGGTCGCGCGACCGGCACGGACGAGGCGATCCGAGACCGAGCCCGGCACCTCCTCGACCGTCATCGCGACCAGCAGATGGTCGCGGAACCGGCCCTGGACGTCGAGGTAGCGCTTCAGCAGACCTTCCTCGCGGAAGCCGACCTTGCGCAGCACCGCGCGGCTGGCCTCGTTCTCCGGGCGCACGGTGGCCTCGACGCGGTGCAGCCCGACCGGGCCGAAGCAGTGGTCGAGGCCCAGGGCGACGGCGGCGGTCGCGACACCGAGGCCGTTGACCTCCTTCTCCACCCAATAGCCGATCCAGGCCGAGCGCAACGCTCCGCGCACGATGTTGCCCACCGTCAGCTGCCCGCAGAATCTGCCGTCCAGCTCGATGGCCATCGGCAGCATCAGGCCCTTGTGGGCCTCCGAGCGCAGACTCCGGTAGAGCCCGGGCCACACCGAGATGTGGTGCCGCATGTCCCACGGCGCCTCACCGGTCGGCTCCCACGGCTCGAGATGCGCGCGATCACGCAGACGCAGACGGCTCCACGCCGCGGCGTCGCGCAGTCGGATCGATCGGACGGTCACCACGCCCCCTGCCACCCGCAGCGGCCCGAGCTCCGCCGGCCAGCCGGGATGACGGGACATCAACCACGCTGCCCGAGGAACGCCACGTCCACCGGGTCTCCCGTGCGGATTTCGGAGACCTCGGGATCGACGATGACGAGACAGTTCGCCTCGGCGAGGGTGGCGAGCAGATGCGACGACGAACCCGCGGCGCCGCCGAGCGCCTGCACGAGATAGTCGCCCGTCGTTTCGTCGCGCATGAGCCGGCCGCGCAGGAAACCCTTGCGATCGGGGATCGAGGTGATGGGGGCGACCGTGCGTGCCGAGACCACGCGGCGCATCGGCTGGCGACGGCCGAGCGCGATGCGGATCAGCGGCCGGACCATCACCTCGAAGACGACGAGCGCGCTCACCGGATTGGCGGGCAGCAGGAAGGTCGGCACCTCGTCGCGGCCGAGACGTCCGAAGCCCTGGACCGAGCCCGGATGCATCGCGATCCGCTCGACGCCCATCTCGCCGAGATCGGACAGCGCCTCGCGGACCTCCTCGAGCGCGCCGCCGCCCACGGCCCCGGCGATCACGACGATCTCGGCGCGGATCAGCTGACCCTCGACGACCTCGCGCAGCCGCTTCGGGTCGGTACTGGCGATCCCGACCCGGTTGACGTCGGCTCCGGCGTCACGCGCGGCCGCGGCCAGCGCGTAGGAGTTGACGTCGTAGACCTGTCCCGGCCCCGGGGTGCGGTCGACGTCGACGAGTTCGCCGCCGACGGAGATGACCGACAGTCGCGGGCGCGGATGGACGAGCACCTTGTCGCGGCCGACCGCGGCGAGCAGACCTACCTGGGCGGCCCCGATGATCGTCCCGGCCCGCACTGCGATGTCGCCGGGCTGGACGTCGTCGCCGGTGCGGCGCACGTAGTCGCCGGACCGCACCGGTTCGAGCACCTTGATGCGCGCGGCACCGCCGTCGGTGTTGTCGAGCGGCAGCACCGCGTCGGCGAGCGTCGGCAGCGGCGCACCGGTGTCGACGCGCACCGCCTGACGGGGCTGGAGACGGATCGGCTGACGCGAACCGGCACGCACCTCGCCCACGACCGGCAGCGTCACCTCGGCGGGCGCGGACCCGCCGTCGGTCTCGGCCGGGGCTTGGAGGTCGACGCTGCGCACGGCGTAGCCATCGATCGCCGCCTGGTCGAATCCGGGTAGGGGTCGCTCGGTGACCACTTCCTCCGCGCACAGCAGACCCTGCGCCTCGGAAATGGCCACCCGGACCGGCCGGGGTGCGACTGCCGCCGCCGTGACCCTGGCCTGCTGATCCTCAACCGACCGCATACCGCTTCTCGTCCTCCAGCCCGTCCTGCAGTCAGCGCTTCAAGCGCTCGATGAGCCACTCGCGCAGCGAGGGCCCGTACTCTTCCGTGTTCAACGCCGAGTCAACCGCAGCGCGCAGATAGCCCCCGGGATTTCCGAGGTCGTGTCGGGTGCCGCGGTGCACCACCACGTGAACGGGGTGGCCCTCGGAGATGAGCAGGGCGATCGCGTCGGTGAGCTGCAACTCTCCCCCGGCTCCGGGCTCGATGCGACGCAGTGCGTCGAAGATCGCCCGGTCGAGCAGGTATCGGCCGGCGGCGGCGAAGGTCGACGGTGCGTCCTCTACGGCCGGCTTCTCGACCATGCCGAGTACCTTGAGCACGTCGGGGTTGGCGGCGTCCGGCACGACCTCGACGTCGAAGACGCCGTACGCGCTGACCTGTTCCTTGGGCACGTCGATCGCGCACAGCACAGAACCGCCACGCTTGGCGCGGACGCGCTGCATCGTCTCGAGCACGCCGACCGGCAGCACGAGGTCGTCGGGCAGCAGCACGGCGATCGCGTCCTCGTCGGGATCGAGCGCCTCTTCGGCGCACGCCACGGCGTGACCGAGGCCGAGCGGCTTCTCCTGGACCACGGACTCGACCTCGAGCAGCCCCTGGGCCTTGCGGACCTTGGCGAGGAGCTCGTACTTGCCCTTCTCCTCGAGCTTGGACTCGAGGACGAGGTCCTCGACGAAGTGCGCGACCACGCCGTCCTTACCCGGCGCTGTCACGATGAGAAGGCGTTCGGCGCCCGACTCCGCGGCTTCACCCGCCACGAGCTCGATGCCGGGCGTGTCGACCACCGGCAGGAGTTCCTTCGGAACCGTCTTGGTTGCGGGAAGGAACCGCGTCCCCATACCTGCTGCGGGGACAACCGCGGTCTTGAAATGCCGCGTGCCTCCGGTCGTACTGTTCGTCATAGACTCCCACCCTAAACTTCGGCCACCGAGGACGGTGGTTCGGCGATCGTAAGGCGCAGACATGCCCCCACCCCCGAAAGCGGTCTGGCGTGACCGCATTCTTACAGCTCGGCGCGAGCTGAGTGCTGCGAGGCGCAGAATCGAGGACACCGCGCTCGCCACGGTGGCCTCGACGCTGGCCCCGGCGGGGTCGATGGTGTGCGCATATGTGCCCGTGGGTTCGGAGCCCGGATCGATCGCGCTCCTCGACGCTCTGACCGAGGCCGGAACGACGGTGCTCGTCCCGGTGACCCGCACCGGCGAACCGTTGTCGTGGGCCCGCTACATGGGCGAGAAGACGCTGATGGCGGCCGATTTCGGGCTGCGCGAGCCGGGTGGTGAGATCTTCCCGCCCGAGGCGGTGGCGAAGGCTCACACGGTGCTCGTCCCGGCCCTGGCGGTGGACGCGCGGGGCGTGCGGCTCGGCCGCGGCGCCGGCTTCTACGACCGCACCTTGCACCTCGCCTCACCCGAGGCCGTGATCATCGCGGTGGTCCGCGATGAAGAGCTCGTCGACGAACTCCCCGAGGACCCCCACGACATCCGTATGGGATGGGCGCTGACACCCGGGAAAGGGCTGGTCCGGCTCGGTAGCGGCGACCGTGCGGAACAACACACTCCCTAGCGCTGTTGGCACTGTCGGCGGTAGAGTGCCAAAACTGCAGTACGACGAATACTGCGGTTCGACGAACTGGCGGAGGATCAACCGGTGCCCACCTACTCATATGCCTGCACGGCCTGCGACAACAAGTTCGACATCGTGCAGTCCTTCAGTGACGACTCCCTGACCGAATGCCCGCAGTGCGAGGGCAAGCTGCGCAAGCTCTTCAACTCGGTCGGCATCGTGTTCAAGGGCAGCGGCTTCTACCGCACCGACTCCCGCAGCGGCAGCACCGCGAGCGAATCCGCGTCGACGAGCTCGACCAGCTCCTCGTCGAGCGACAGCAGCTCGTCGTCGAGCAGCACGTCCTCGGCTCCGGCGGCCGCCGCGAGCTGACCTCCGGACTCCTTTGTCCACAGGCGGTCGAGTCATCCACAGACCGCCGTCTCCGAGGGTTCATCGGGGCCGACAGAGCATCCCCACCTTCTAGGTTCGGGGCATGCCCGTCGGCCCTTTCTCGTTCCTCCAGCGTGCGCGCGCGCATCCGCACCACTCGCGCTCCTCTGCGGGTGCCTCGCTGCAGCCCACCCTCCCCGACCGGTTCGTCGAACTCCTCCGCCCCGGCTGGTCGCGCATCGTCCGGGCCCGACGGATCGCGGCCGGACTCCTCGCCGTCCTCGCGGTGATCCTCGCGCTGCGCGGCGACCCCGACACCGATCGTGTGGGTGTCGTTGTCGCGGCTCACGATCTCGCGCCCGGGCACACCCTCACGGCCGACGATGTCGCGCACGTGGAGCGCGATCGGTCCACTGTGGTCGCCGGGACCCTGCACGACGTCGACGACGCCGTGGGCCACACTCTCGCCGGCCCTGTGCCGGCCGGTGAACCCCTCGTGGACACCCGCCTTCTCGGTCCTCGTCTCGCCGCAGTCGCCACCGGCTCCACCGAGGCCCGCGTAGTGCCCATCCGGCTCGCCGATGCCGGGGTGAGCGAACTGCTCCGTGAGGGCGACCGCGTCGATGTCCTGACGGTGACGGAGACCGAAGAGGGACCCCTGCCCGGCGCCCACGTCCTCGCTCGGGGTGCAGTGGTGGTGCTGGCCGAATCCGGCGGTTCGACGAGGGATCGGAACGAGCGGGTCGTGCTGGTCGCGCTGGAGCCCGAACCTGCCACGGCGGTCGCGGCGGCGTCACTCGTCAGTGCTCTGACCGTCACACTGCACTGAGCATCCGCTCGTTTCCCCAGCGCAATCGCCACCCGTAACCGACCTCGCGGTTTATCGTGTGAACGTCCGTGTGACCTACCTCATGTGCGCGGCTCCGGCGGACAGGCCGCGAAAAGGAGCACACCATGCTGAAGGGCTTCAAGGACTTCATACTCAGGGGCAACGTCCTCGATCTCGCCGTCGCGGTCGTGGTCGGTGCGGCATTCACCGCTATCGTCACCGCCTTCACCGCGAACATCATCGAGCCGCTCATCAGCGCGGTGGGCGGCGACAACGAGATGGGCTGGGGCTTCGAGATCGTGAGCGGCAACCCGGAGACCTTCGTGAACATCGGCGCGGTGATCTCCGCGATCATCAACTTCATCATCATCGCCGCGGTCGTGTACTTCGTGCTCATCGTCCCCGCCAACGCGGCGAAGAAGAAGTTCGTCACCGAACCGGAGGACAAGCAGGCCAGCGCCGAGGACCTGCTCATCCAGATCCGCGACATCCTCGAGGCACAGGCCGGCCAGGCTACTCAGGGCGCTCACGCCAAACCCAACCCGGGCATCGAGTAGGTGGTCGACGACGAAAAAGACCGGGCCCGCTCGAGATTCGAGCGAGCCCGGTCTTGTCGTGCTGTGTTCGGCCTGAGCCGGACGTCTACTTAGACGGTCCAGGGAGCGCCGTAGGTGGTGACGTTGTCGCCGTTGGCCGTGATGGCGCGGACGAACGGACGGACCTGGACGGCGCCGAGGACGCCGGAGGCCGTGCCGTGGACGTTGGAGAACTGAACGGTCTTGAAATCACCGTCGAACTCGCCCTCGGCGACGACGAGCTCCTCGATGCCCGGAGCCGGGGTCAGCTCGAGCTCGGCGTAGGCCTGCGGGAGGATGTCGGTAACGGTTGCGCCGACAGAGTCGCTGATCTCGAGCTCCAGCTGCGGGGTGGAGTAGGTCACGCCGATGGCACCGTCGATGCTGCCGGCCCACGCGAACTGGTAGCCGAACTGGAAGGTGGTGCCCTCGGCGTCGGCTGCGCCCTCACCGAGGAGGTTCGCGGTGCCGCGGCCGTTGTGGAAGAACTCGCGGTTGAACGGGCTGCCACCGAGGGCCGGAACACCCTGGATGAAGGTGTCTTCCTGGGTCACGACGACCTCGAGGCCGTCGGAGACGATGCGGTTCTGGTCGTTGACCTCGGCCGAAGCGGCGCCCGAGGCACCGAGCACCAGACCGAGGACGGCGGCACCGGCGACGGTGGCGTTACGAGCGGCCTTGAAGCCACGCGACTTGATTCCCATGATTACTCCGTTTGTGGTGGTGGGGATTTCTTGCGGGATGGCGCGGAGCAGGACTAGAGGGTCCAGACCTGGCCGTAGGTGGTGACGTTGTCGCCGTTCTCGGTGATCACACGGACGAACGGACGGAGGGAGACCGGGCCGATGACGCCTGTAGCGGCACCGTGGACGTTGGCGATCTGAACTTCCTTGAAGTCGCCGTCGAACTCACCTTCGGCGACTACAACCTCTTCGATACCAGGAGCCGGGGTCAGCTCGATCGCGACCGTAGCCTGCGGCAGCAGCCCGGACGTTTCGAGGGCGTCCTCGGCGTACGGCTCAGGGCTGGTCTTCCCATTCGGGACGAACAGCGGGTCACCCTTTTCGGTGCCATCTGTTGTCGCGGGGACGCGGTCCTCTGCTTCGACAACGTTGCCGTCGTAGTCGATGTACTTACCGTCGTCGTTGGTATTCCACACCTGGTCGTAGAGAGGCACGTTCTTGACACCTCGCACTGCACCCAGCTCAATCTGCGGGCTGGTCCAGCTGAAACCGACCGCGCCGTCTACCGAAGCGCTCCACGCGACCTGGTAGCCGAACTGGAAGGTCGAACCCTCGAAGTCCGCCGCCTCGGGGCCGACGATGTTGGCGATGCCGCGGCCGTTGTGGAACCACTCACGGCTCAGCGGGCTGCCGCCGATCGGGGGCACACCGTTGATGAAGGTGTCCTCCTGCGTGACGATGACCTCGTGGCCGTTGGAGACGATCCGGTTCTGGTCGTTGACCTCGGCACCTGCGGCGCCGGCCGATCCGAGAACCAGACCGGCCACAGCAGCTGCTGCCACCGTGGCGTTGCGGGTGGCCCGGAAGCCACGTCGCGTCTGAATCTTCATGAATGCCTCATCCGTTCTCTGCGTGCCGGGTTGCGCACCGCGTCCGACAACAAGTGGTCGCCCTGTCGCCCGCGGGCCGCTGTCCACAGCGAACACACCGGCGGATCACCCGTCGGTGTGTCGGTACGTCCATCGTCCGCACGGTTTTGCTTTACCGATTCGTGACCGAGCCCAGGCCGTGAAGCCTGGGCTCGACCGGTTTGAACCTGAGAGGGAGATTAGACCGTGACCATTCCTGGAGCAACGCCTAGCTTTCGTAACGCTCCGGTATAGGCGCGGTGCAGGCCACACGCCCAGCGATTCACCGAAGCGGGCAAATCGGACACTTTTCGGGGTGGAATATGTAACCCGGGATTACACGTACATGACCCGCCCACCGCCACATCGGCGCAGGTAGAAGCCACATATTCAGTGCACCCGGAGTGCAGGACGAAATGCCTTCTGTGACTGGAAACACAGATCCAAAAGATCGCGCGGACCAGATGGAGATGAACGGACCGTTGCGGCGACGTTTCGTTGCGGTCGACAACGGGTTGGAATCCGGTTGAGCGCAACTCGACATCAGTGATACAGATCACCCACCGGAATGGTGCGGAGGCACCTGCCTGCGCAGCCATTCATCCGAGTCGCCACCGCCGGAGTCGTTCTCGCCGCGTTCGTCGCGTGTCGTCTCGGGAAGTACATCCCCGAAGATGCGCGCCAGCCGTGCCCGGTCGATCCGGGCACGGCTCTGCTGCTGCTCGCCGGTCACCTCGTCGTGCGAGGGATCACGGTCGTCGGACACGGCGTCGTCACTCCTCCATCCAGGACAACTCTTCGATGACGTGCGCGGCGAGAGGCAACAACGTCGCCATCCCGTCGCGGATGGCGGGACGCGACGACGCGAGGTTCACCACGAGCGTCGATCCCGAGACTCCCACGAGACCACGGGAGAGGCCGGCGTCGACGGCGCCCGACGCCAGGCCCGACGAACGCAGCGCCTCGGCGATGCCGCGGATCTCATGATCGAGTACGTCCTCGGTCGCGTCGGGAGTCACATCGCGCGGGGTGACACCGGTGCCACCGACGGAGATCACCAGGTCGACGCCGCCGATCACTGCGGTATTGAGTGCATTTCGGATCTCGACCTCGTCGGCAGCGACCGTGACGACACCGTCGACGGCGAAGCCACCTTCGACGAGAAGCTCCGTGACGAGCGGGCCCGCGGAGTCCGGACTGTCGCCGTGGGAGACGCGATCGTCGACGACGACGACGAGTGCGCGGCCTTTTCTGGGAGCTTCGAGTTCCATGAGGTCCACGGTAGTTTGCGGCTCGAAAGCATGCGGCTCTTGTACCGGAATGTGAGCTATGTCCATGTCGTTCCTCATCGTCCGGCCGAATCCGACGCAGTCACCACGTCGACTGTGGTCTCGTTGCCGTCGGGCGTCTTGTAGGTGATCTTCACGGTGTCCCCCGGCGCGCGGGAGCGGATCGCGGCGATGAGCGAGTCGCCGTCGGTCACGACCCGATCGTCGATCCGGACGATGATCGCGTTGTCGGGGATTCCGGCTCGGTCGGCCGGCCCGTCGGGCACGACCTCCACGACGCGCGCACCGTAGGCGTCGTCCCGGGACGGAACCTGGACACCGATGATCGCGTGCGTCGCCTTACCCGTGTCGACGAGTTCCTGCGCGACACGCCGGGCCTGTTCGACGGGGATCGCGAAACCGAGGCCGATCGAACCCGACTGTCCGCCGGCCGTGGCGATCGCGGTGTTGATGCCGACGAGGCGGCCTTCCATGTCGACCAGCGCACCGCCGGAGTTGCCGGGGTTGATCGCCGCGTCGGTCTGGATCGCGTCGATGACCGACGCCTGATTGGCGTTGTCCCCGCTCGTGGACACGGGCCGGTTGAGTGCGGACACGATGCCCGCCGTCACGGTGCTCTGCAGTCCGAGCGGTGATCCGACGGCCACGACCTCCTGGCCTACCGCGAGATTCTCCGAACTACCGAGTTCGATGGGAGTGAGATCGGTGCGCCCTTCGGTCCGGATGACAGCGATGTCCGACACCGCATCCGCACCGACGACCGTCGCCGGCGCGGTGGACCCGTCCGAGAAGAAGACCGTCAGTTGCGCCCCCTGACCTCCACCCGCCACGACGTGGTTGTTGGTGAGGATCAATCCGTCCGACGACAGGACCACGCCCGACCCTTCACCCGCGCCGGTGCGTCCTGCGACCTCGATCCGCACGACGCTCGGCACGACCTTGTCGGCGACGGCCTGCACGCTGCCCTCGGGGGCAGCGGCGACCGACTGGGTATCGGGCTTCGGAGCGTCGAGGGAGTTGACGACCGGTCCGGACGAATCGCGCACCGACCACGCGCCGACCGCGCCACCGATGCCGCCGCTCACCAGCGCGAGCGCGATGGCCCCCACGGCGAGGGCGGAGCGACCCGGCATCCGGCCAAATCCTGCGGTCGGTGGCGGAGGTGCCGACTGCTGGGGTGTCTGCGGGTAGGGGCCGGTGTATCCGCCGGGGCCGTACGGATGGGGTTGCGGTTGCGGTGCTCCCGCGCCGCGGGTGGGGTCCTCACTCATTCGTCACTTCACCTTCGTCCGCCGGGGCCACCGGACGCATACGGGTCGACGTCGGCGTGCGGTGGCCGATGATGCGGGGTGCGTCGAGCACCTCCGCGCTTCTTCGTCCAGCATGGACCGGGCAGCTGAGAGTCGCCTCAGAAGTACCCGCAATTCTGCTGTCGAATTCACTCGATCTCGGTGGGGTGTGTCTCTCCGTCGAGGGCCGGTGTGCCGGGCAGCACGATGCGGATCAGCGCGCCGCCCCGATTCGACCGTTCGACGGCGATCGTCCCGCCGTGCTTCGTGACCATCTGTCGCACGATGGCCAGTCCCAGACCGGATCCCGGCATCGACCGCGCGGTCGTCGCCCGGTAGAACCGTTCGAACACCAGTTCGCGTTCCTCCTCCGGGATCCCCGGGCCGGCGTCGTCGACGGTCAGCTCCATCAGACCGCTGGCGATCTGCCGCATGTTCACGACGACGTCCTCCCCCGCCGGGCTCCACTTGGCCGCATTGTCGAGGACGTTGACCACGGCGCGGGTGAGTCCGGCCTGGTCGCCGAAGACGAACCACTGCTCGGTGGTGGCCCGGAACTCGATGTCGGTACGCCGTCGACGCGCACGTTCGAGACTGCGGTCCACCACCTCGGCGACGTCGACGACCTCGAAGACCGTCTCCGGCGCATCCTCACGAGCGAGGTCGACGAGATCGCCGACGAGCGTCGACAACTCCTCGATCTGGCCGATGACGTCGGCCCGCAGCTCGGCCATGTCCTCGTCGGGCAGGCTCGGTGCACCGGGACGGCTCGCGGCGATGAGCAGTTCCATGTTGGTGCGCAGCGAGGTCAGGGGTGTCTTCAGTTCGTGGCCGGCGTCGGCGACCAGCCGGCTCTGCCGTTCTCGCGACTCGGCGAGCGCACGCAGCATCATGTTGAAGCTCTCGGTGAGGCGGGCGAGCTCGTCGTGGCCGGTCACCCGGATGGGCCGCAGGTCGTCGGTGCGCGCGACCCGCTCGGCGGCGGCGGTGAGCCGGGCGACGGGACGCAGACCGGTGCGGCCGACGGTCGCGCCGACGGCGGCGGCGAGCACCACCCCGCACCCGCCGACGATGAACAGCACACTCGCCAGGCGGTTGAGGATCTCGACGGTGGGACGCAGTCGCTGCGCGATCACGACCGTGCTGCCGTCGGGCATGCGCTGGGCCAGTACGCGCTGCTGGGCGACGGTGCGCAGCGACGACTCCCGGTCGCCCTCGGCCACCGCCAGTTCGGGTTCGCCGATGGGCACCGACGAGCCCGGCGGCACGTACCTGCCGAGATCCGGGTAGATCAGGGCAACGCTGATGTCGGAGCTGTAGAGCTGGGCCCCACCGATGTAGCGCGGGTCGTAGGTGATGAGGGTGCTCGACTCGACGAGCGCGGCGGCCCGCGCCCGCAACTGGGTGTCGACCTCCGAGTACAACGCCCGCGAGACCACGGCGTAGGCCGCGATGGAGGTGACGGCGACGGCGAGCGCCACTGCGCCGGCCGCGAGAAGCGTGACGCGGATGCGCAGCGGCACCGAGCGGGTCAGGAGAAGAGGTGGTCGCATCAGGTCGCTCACGGCGGGGTCTCGCGCAGCACGTACCCGACGCCGCGCACCGTGTGGATCAGGCGCGGTTCCCCACCGGCCTCGGTCTTGCGTCGCAGATACCCCACGTAGACCTCGAGGGCGTTGCCGGAGGTCGGGAAGTCGTAACCCCACACCTCCTCGAGGATGCGACTGCGCGTGAGGACCCTCCTCGGGTTTGCCATGAGCATCTCCATCAGGGAGAACTCGGTGCGGGTGAGGCTGATCGGCCGGTCGCCGCGAGTGACCTCGCGGGTCGCAGGGTCGAGGCTGAGGTCGGCGAACCGCAGCACCTCGTCGGCGGACGAGTCCGGGTCGGGCGCGGCACGACGCAGCAGCGCCCGCAGTCGCGCGAGCAGTTCCTCGAGCGCGAACGGTTTCGGCAGGTAGTCGTCGGCCCCCGCGTCGAGACCCGCGACCCGCTCCGAGACGGAGTCGCGCGCCGTGAGGACGAGGATCGGCAGGTCGTCGCCGGTGCTGCGGAGCCGGCGGCACACTTCGAGACCGTCGACGCGCGGCATCATGACGTCGAGCACCATCGCATCCGGACGCGACGTCGCGACCTGTTCGAGGGCGTCCTGCCCGTCCGTCGCGAGGTCGACCGTGTATCCGTTGAAGCTCAGTGACCGGCGCAGCGACTCCCGCACTGCACGGTCGTCGTCGACCACCAGAATGCGCATGATCACCATTGTGGCCTGCGCCTACTGAGAGCGCGCTGAGAACCCGCGGTGGCCGGCGGGCCCTACGACTCAGTCGGTCCGCGGGTCGACCTCACCCCTGTGCACGGCCTCGACGAGCCTGCGGGGCACCTTCACGGTCGTTCCGTCGACCGTGATCGGCACGAGATCGGGGACCTTCGCCGTCCACTGCGACCGGCGGTGACGGGTGTTGGAGCGGGACTTCCTGCGTTTGGGGACTGCCATGTGGTTCTCCTTCGATGTCGGGACGTGCGGGATCAGGGTCGGCGCCGGCCGTACTTGCGTTCGAACTTCTCGACGCGACCGGCGGTGTCGAGCAGGCGGGCGGCGCCCGTCCAGAACGGATGCGAGTCGCTTGTGACGTCGACGACGATCAGCGGGTAGGTAAGGCCGTCCGACCAGACGGTCGTGCGTTCGGATGTCGCGGTGGAGCGGGTCAGGAAGGTGGCGCCGGTGTTGGCGTCCTGGAAGACCACGGGGTGGTAGTCGGGATGCAGGCCTGATTTCATCGGTGTCCTTCTCTCTCGTTGTCGCGGCGGTCTGCCGGGAGGTCGTCACAAGGGTCTTCGTGGAATCGGCCGAAGGGGTCGCGCCAGGTCGGCCACAGATCGGGGCGGGCGAACTCGTCGTCTGTCACGACCGCCGCGCGCAGCGTGCGGTCGATGAGTTCCGAGTCGGCGTCGTGGACGAGGACGACGATGCTCGTGTCCCGGTCGCCGTAGCGTTCGTCCCAGCGCAGCGACGCCATCGCGCGGCGTTCCGCCGGGATCTCGCGCTGCTGATCGGGAGTCATCGACGCGAGCCATGGCCCCGCGTGAGCGACCCGCAGTCCTCCACCGGCTGATTCGACGAGCAGCGCATTGTCGGGTTGGGTGGCGACCCACAGTCGCCCGCGGGCGCGCACGACGCCGTCGAGCAGCACGTCGATCGCGTGGTGGAGACGTTCCGGATGGAACGGCCGGTCGGCGGAGAACTCGACGAGGCGGATTCCGCAGTCGTCGTCGAGAGGCGGTTGACCTCGCAGGAGAGGCGAGTGCGCCCCGTCGATCGCCCCCCGACGAGCGGTGGCGGGTATCTCCCGGAGGAGCCGCTCGACGTCCGGTTCCCCCGCCCACGCGATCGGCGCGTCCGGGGCGAGTCGGGTGAGCACCGCGTGCAGGCGCGCCTGCTGCCAGCCGTCCGCTCCGGGGAGCACCACCAGCGCATCGGCGAACTCGACCTGGCCGACGACGACCTGCGCCAGGGTGCGGTCGTCGTCGACACGCTCGTTCAGTTCGTCGTCGCCCGTCGCGTCCTCGAGCCAGGTTGCGGCGTCGAGGCAGGTCACGACGCCGTCCACCCGGACATCGAGGGACGCGGGTCCGTCGACACGACCGACGATCCCGCTCACCACGACATGTTCGACTGCCCAGCACAATGCCTCGGGTTCGAGTTGCGGGTCGAGGTGCAGCACGATCCGGTCGACGCTGCTGTAGTCGCGCATGCGGCGCAGAAGCGGCAGCAGATCCTCGCGCAGTGTGCAGGAGACGCACCCGTGCGCGAGTTCGAGGATCTCGGTGCGTTCATCCTCGACGGTGAGCACGGAGCGGCGGAGTACGCCCTGGTCGAGACCGGACAGGTCATGGTGGACGACCGCGGTGCCCGGACGCAGTAGTGACCGCGCGGCCTGCGCAGTCCGTCCGCGCCATCCGCAGACGATGACGAGCGGCGTCCTGATGTCCACAGCATCCCTTTCGATAACGATTGTCATTAACAATGTCGAAGCGTACAGTTGGCGGCGCACTTTGTCGAAAATGATTGTCGTTACCTACGAAAGGAGCCGACGTGTCGGCCACGTGCCAACTCACCGGGCGGCGACCCGGTTTCGGGAGATCCGTATCGCACTCCCATGTCCGCACCAACCGGCGGTGGAACCCGAACATCCAGCGCAGAACCTATTTCGTACCCTCGCTCGGACGCCGGGTCGCGCTGAACCTGTCCACCAAGGGCATCAAGATCGTCGACCGCGACGGCATCGAGAGCGTTGTCGCACGTCTGCGTGCCCGCGGGGAGAAGTTCTGATGGCAGCACGCAGCGAGATCCGGCCCGTCGTCAAGCTTCGCTCGACCGCCGGGACCGGCTACACCTACGTCACCCGGAAGAACCGCCGGAACGATCCCGACCGTCTCGTCCTGCGCAAGTACGACCCCGTGCTGCGCAGACACGTCGACTTCCGCGAGGAGAAGTAGTCGTGGCGAAGAAATCGAAGATCGCACGCAACGAGCAACGGAAGGCGATCGTGGCCCGGTACGCCGAGCGCCGCGCGGAACTGAAGGAGGTCGTGCGCCGACCGTCGTCCTCGCCCGAAGAGCGCAGCGAAGCCCAGCGGGCACTGCAGCGTCTACCCCGCGACGCCAGTCCGGTACGATTGCGCAATCGAGACGCTGCGGACGGCCGCCCGCGCGGCCACCTGCGAAAGTTCGGGCTCTCACGAGTGCGTGTGCGTGAACTCGCCCACCGCGGGGAACTACCCGGCGTCCACAAGTCGAGCTGGTGAGGAGCGAGATATGGCAGTCAAGCGAGGACCGTCGAAGAAGTCGCGTGCCGTAGAGGGACGCAAGCCCAAGAAGAACCCCCTCTTCGCGGCGAAGATCGAGTACGTCGACTACAAGGACGTCAATCTGCTCCGCACCTTCATCTCCGACCGCGGCAAGATCCGCAGCCGTCGCGTCACGGGCCTGACCCCGCAGCAGCAGCGTCAGGTGGCCGTCGCGGTGAAGAACGCCCGTGAGATGGCCTTGCTCCCCTACGTCAGCAGCAAGTAGGTCGTAGCTTCCGACGCCGCCTCTCCCCATCGGGAGGGGCGGCGTCGTCGTATGTGCACCCGAGACCGGTGTTGTTTTCGAAGATCGGCCGAGAATCACAAACAACACCGGTCTCGACGCTCGCTGCGGTCCGATGGCGGGACGACACTCCGGGGTCCTTAGACTAGGCAACCGTGTCGGGTGTGATCGCGGGGTTCAGTGTCATCTTCGTGATCATCGCCATCGGCTTCACGCTGGGGCGCCTGGGCACCCTCGGGCACGAGGCGCAGACGGTGCTCAGCCGGCTCGTCTTCTTCGTCGCCACCCCCGCGCTGCTGTTCGACGTGCTCGCGACGTCCGACCTGTCGGTGATCTTCTCGCCCAATCTCTACATCGCAGCGGCCACGGCGTTCGCCGTCGCGATCGTGCACTTCGTCGTCGCGAAGCTCTGGCTGCGACGTGCGGTTCCCGAGGCGACCATCGGCGCGCTGTGCGCCGGCTACGTCAACTCCGCGAACCTCGGCATCCCCATTGCGGTCTTCGTGCTCGGCGACGCGTCGTTCGTCGCGCCCCTGTTGTTGTTCCAGATCGTCGTGCTCTCCCCCATCGCGCTGACGATGCTCGACCTGTCGACGATGCGCGCCGGGGTCTCGCTCCTCGACACCCTGCTCGCGCCGTTCAAGAACCCCATCGTCCTGGCCGCCGCGGCCGGACTCGCCATCGCGATCAGCGGGTGGACGCCTCCCGAGGCGTTGCTGCAGCCGTTCCATCTGCTCGGCGGCGCGTCGGTGCCCGGTGCGCTGCTCGCGTTCGGATTGTCGCTGCAGGGCGTCCGGGTGCTCGAGAAGGGGACGAGCCCGCGCCGCGACATCGCGCTCGCCTCGGTGCTCAAGATCTTCGCCCAGCCGGTGCTCGCGTATCTGATGGGGCGTTTCGTGTTCGGCCTCGACGGCCATGCGCTGTTCGCCGTCGTGGTGGTCGCCGCGCTTCCCACCGCGCAGAACGTGTTCGTCTACGCGAGCGCTTACGGTCGCGGCACGGTGCTCGCCCGCGACGCCGCCCTCGTCACCACCCTCGCCTCCATCCCTGCGATCGGCGTGACCGCCGCCCTGCTGGCGTGATGAACACGCGACACGGGAATACCGTGGGAACCATGCGTTCCGTCGTCCGTGCTTGCCGGGGAATCACCGTCCTCGCGATGTGCCTGCTCATCGCGGCCTGCGGATCGAGTTCGGGTACACCGGACGTCCCCGCGCTGCCCGAGGAACCGGTTCCGGCAGGGGCGACGGCGTTCTCGGCGCGACCCGACATCGTCGATGCGCATCCGCTGACGATCCTGTCGTGGTCGCGGGTGAGCGACGACCGGCTCGCCCTGCACTTCGAGACGGGCACCCCCGAGTGCTTCGGCGTCGACGCGACCGTCACCGAAACGGACGACACGGTGACGGTGACGCTCCTCGGCGGCACGCTGCCGGAGATGCAGGACCGCATGTGCATCATGGTCGCCGTCGTCGGCGCCCTCGAGGTCTCCTTGCAGTCGCCGCTCGGCGACCGGGTCGTGACCGCCGGCGCCTGACATATGCCGCATCCTCCGCGTCACTGGCTGCTGTATCTGTGCTTGTCCACGGCCCTGCTGCACGCGGCATTCCAGTCGATCCGTGTCCTGGTCTCCTACCGGATTCTCGCGCTGGGCGGTGACGCGACGACCATCGGTGCCGTCACCGCGCTCTACGCCATCGTTCCGCTGATCGCGGCGGTACGGATGGGACGTGTCGTGGACCGCGGGCACACGACCGCCATTCTGCGTTCGGGCATCGTCGTCACCACGGTCGGTGCCGGGTTGATCGCTCTCAGTTCGGGATTGTTCGTGCTCGCCGCCGGCAACGTCGTGCTCGGTCTCGGACAGTTGCTCGTCACGGTGTCGGGGCAGGCATTCGTGTCGATCCTGTCGCCGCCGGGGCAACTGGATCGCGGGTTCGCCGGTCTCACGCTGGGTGTGTCGGTCGGTCAGGCCGTCGGTGTGCCCGTCGCCGGCGTGATCGCCGCGACCACCGGCGACGGCAACGGCTCCGTCGAGACCACTGGAGCGTTGCTGGTCATGACGGTGTTTTCGCTGCTCTCCCTGCCGCTGGTGCTGGGGCTCCGCGAGCCGCCCGGCTCCGGTCGCACCGCGGAGGACGGCGCGCCGCAGTCGATCCTGTCGATGCTCGCGACGAAGGGCATGAAGCCCGCAATGCTGTCGAGCCTGGTGGTCCTCGCCTCGGTCGACCTGGTCGTGGCCTACCTGCCGTTGCTCGGTGAGCAGTTCGGGTTCGGTGTGCTCCTGGTGTCGATCCTGCTCACCGCCCGCACCATGGCGTCGATCGTCTCGCGTGCTCTGCTGCCGTGGGCGTTGCGCCGGATTCCGCGCAGGTGGCTGCTCGTCTCCGCGACCGCCGGGACCATCGTGCCGGTCGCGCTGCTGCCGCTCGTGCCGAATCCCTGGGTCATCGGCGCGTTGCTCGCCGTGTGCGGAATGTTCTGGGGCGTCGGCCAACCCCTGACGATGACGTGGGTGGTCGAACTCGTCGCACCGGCCGACCGCGCGTCGGCGCTGGCGGTGCGATTGACCGGCAACCGTCTCGGGCAGGTCGCGGTGCCCATGGTGGCCGGCGCGATCGCCGGGGTCGCCGGTGTCGCGTCGATCTTCTGGGTGACCGCCGCCCTGCTGTCCGCCGCCGCGACGACCACGTGGCGGTCGGTGCGCCACTGAGTTCCCGGGGCGCCTCGCGCCGAGTTCCTACGACCGCCGACGGGCCCGCACGTAGTCGGCGACGACCGCCGCCCCGAGACCGTCGACATCGGGCGCGACCACTCGTCCCCCGACGCGACGCGCCAGCACGTCGACGACCCGCGCGAGCCCCGGATCGCTGCCGAGCCGGAAGATCGTGACCTGGGCGCCGAGCCGCGCGATGTGGTCGAGTTCGCGCACCGTCAGCCCCAGCGTGCGTGCGCTCGGCGGGTAGTCGAAGGCCGCGAAGCCGTCCGGTTCGAGGTGAGCGGTGGGTTCACCATCGGTGACGACGAAGACCACCGGCTGCGCGTTGGGATGTCGACGCAAGTGACGACCCGCGAGCATCAGGGCGTGGTGCAGATTGGTGCCCTGCTCGTAGACGCCGTCGAGCCCGGCGAGTTCGGGCGCCGACACCACACGGGCGTGCCGGCCGAACGCGATGAGCTGCAGCGCATCCCCGCGGAAGCGCGTGGACACGAGATGGTCGAGCGCGAGGGCCGTGCGTTTCATCGGCACCCAGCGACCGTCCATGACCATCGAGAACGACGTGTCGACGAGCAGCGCGACCGCCGCCTGCGTCCGCTGCTCGGTCTCGATCACCTCGACGTCCTGCACCGACATCCGCACCGGCAGACCGGGACTGCGCAGGGTCGCGTTGGTGAGGGTCCGTACGACGTCCCACGGTTCGGTGTCGCCGAACTCCCATGCCTTCGACGCGCCGGTCGGTTCGCCGAGCACACCCGCCCGCCGCGACTCGCGTTGCCCGGTGCGCGACGAGATGCGGTTGACGACGTCGCGCAGCGCCGCTTCGCCGAGCCGGCGCATGGCCTTGGGCGACAGTCGCCACTGCCCGTCGGCACCGCGGTCGAAGAAGCCCTGTCGCTGCAGTTCTTTCTCGAGCTCGGCGAGGGTGCGTGCATCGGCCGCGGCCTCGGGTCCGAGATGACGGGCGAGCGCGTCGAGGTCGATGTCGTCGAGGGACGCCCCGGCGTACTGCTGCGACAGCTGCTCGGCGAGCTGGTCGAGTTCGGACAACTCCTGCAGCGCCGAGGTGGCCTCGCCGAGACCCATGCCCTGTTCGCCGCGCACCTGCTCGGAGCCGGTCCAGTCCTCGCCGGGACGCGCGGCCCGCAGGTGGCCGTCGAGACGGTCGAGCCGGCTCATCAGATCCGGGGATCCGAACGCCTGCTGTGCGAGAGCGTCGAGTTCGTCGCGTTGCTCGGGGGTGAGGGAGTTGCGCAGCCGCTGCGCCGCCGCGGCCCGCTGTGCGAGGGAGTCGAGCAGTTCCTCGACGTTCTGCGGGTTCTCCGGGAAGAACTCGCCGTGCTGGGCCATGAACTGCTCGAAGTCCTCCTCGGTGTCCTCACCGCGGGAGTGCTTGTCGAGCAGGTCGTTGAGGTCCTCGAGCATCTCCGAGATGCGTTGCCGGTCCTCGTCGGTGGCCCCCTCGAGCGCCTGCTTCATCCCGGAGAAGCGCTGGTCGAGCATCTCCCGGCCGAGCAGGTCGCGGATCTTCTCGTAATCCTGTCGGGCCTGCGCGCTGCGCCAGTCGTAGTCGGCGAGTTCCTGCACGGCCTGCGCCGTCGACGGCGGCAGTTCCTCGATCCGCATCTCGGCGAACCGCGCGTCGTCGTCGAGGGCCCTGGCCAGTTCTTTGCGTTCCTCGAGCACGGCGCGATCGAGAAGCTCGCGCACCTCCTGGAGGGTGCCGTCGAGGTTGGTGCGGTCGAGCAGCTGCCGTCGACGCCGATTCGCCTGCGCGGCAAGCTTGTCGAGGCCACGCATACCGTCGTGACCGCGGCGCAGCAACTCCCGCAGGGCGCGCTTGGGTGAGGCGCCGGCCATGACGTCGTCGCCGATCGCGGCGAGCGCGTCGCGCAGGTCCACCGGTGGGGCGAGCGGATCGCCCCCGGTATACGGACCGTAGCGGGCGGACCTGCTCATCGGGAGTACACCGCCGAGCCGTCGTCGCCGGTGTCCTTGGCGATGCGCCGTGCCAGATACAGACCTTCGAGGGCGAGTTCCACTGCCGCAGCGCGACTTCCGGTGTCGGTGGCACCGAGCCGTTCGGCGACGGCATCGAGCACAGGCAGTTCGGGGAGTTCGTCGAGCAGCACCTTCGCGGTGATCCGCTCACCGGTGACCACCGGCTCGCCCTGCTCGACGGCGGAGACGAGCGGCCCGAGATCGACGCCCGCGAGTCGCGAGCGGGCCGTTTCGGCCGTCGCGCGCCGGAGGAGATGATCGAGGACCTCGAATTCCCTTCCTTCCTCGCCGGATTCGAACTCGACCTTGCCTCGGAGCACCTCCACGACGGTGCCGAGATCGACGGGACGCGCGACCGGATCGTCCTCGCCGAGGACCGCACCGCGATGCAGGGCCGCGGCCGAGACGGTCTCGGCGCCGGCGACGGCGAACCGTGCAGAGACACCCGAACGCTGGTCGACGGACGTCGATTCGCGCAGCAGCCGGGTGAACCGTGCCAGGATCTCGAGCAGATAGTCGGGGACGCGGGCCTGCAGATGCGCCTCCTGCTCGATGACGGCGATCTCGTCCTCGAGTCGCGTCGGGTAGTGCGTGCGGATCTCCGCTCCGAAGCGGTCCTTGAGCGGAGTGATGATGCGGCCGCGATTCGTGTAGTCCTCGGGGTTCGCACTCGCCACGAGCAACACGTCGAGGGGCAGGCGCAACGTGTAACCGCGCACCTGGATGTCGCGTTCCTCCATGACGTTGAGCAGCGACACCTGGATGCGTTCGGCCAGGTCGGGCAGTTCGTTGACGGCGACGATGCCGCGGTGCGCGCGGGGCACGAGACCGAAGTGGATCGTCTCCGGATCACCGAGGCTGCGGCCCTCGGCGACCTTCACGGGGTCGACGTCGCCGACGAGGTCGGCGACCGAAGTGTCGGGCGTCGCGAGCTTCTCGGCGTACCGCTCGCTGCGGTGCCGCCACGCGACGGGCAGGTCGTCGCCGAGTTCGGCGGCCCGGCGGATCGACGCCGGGGTGATGGGCTCGTAGGGATGCTCGCCGAGCTCCGAACCGGCGATGACCGGGGTCCATTCGTCGAGCAGCAGCGGCAGGGTACGTAGCAGGCGGGTCTTGCCCTGACCGCGTTCGCCGAGCAGGACCACGTCGTGACCGGCGATGAGGGCGCGTTCGAGCTGCGGGACGACGGTGTCCTCGAAACCGAGGATGCCGGGCCACGGATCGGTACCGTCGCGCAGCGCAGCGAGCAGGTTGTGCCGGATCTCGTTCTTGACGGACCGTTGCACGTGGCCGGAGGCGCGGAGCTCGCCGACCGTGGAGGGGCGCGGTGTGGGTGACGTCACCTCACCCAAGGTACGACCGAACCGCCGTTTCGGCATCCGCGATCCCGCGACCGGTCCGCCTACACTCGCCGCATGGACACCTGGATCCTGGCGGCCCTGCTCGGGCTGGGGCTCGCGGCCGCCACCGGGCTGCGCACCTTCCTGCCGCTGCTGCTCCTGTCGGCCGCGGTCCACTTCGAACTCTTCGGGGTCGTCCTCAACGAATCGATGCAGTGGCTCGGGTCCACCTCGGCGCTCGTCGCCCTGACGATCGCCACCGCCGTGGAGGTCGTCGCCGACCTCGTGCCGCTCGTGGACAACGCACTGTCCGCCCTCGGCACGGTGACCCGGCCGGTCGCGGGTGCGCTTGCGGCGTGGGCGGCCTTCGCGAGTCTCGATCCCGCGATGGCGGCACTCGCGGGCATCGTCATCGGCGCCCCGACCGCCCTGGCGGTGAGCACGGCGCAGACGGGCACGCGGGTCGCGAGTACCGCGACCACCGCCGGTTTCGGCAACCCGGTGCTGTCGATCGTCGAGAGCGTCGCCTCGTTCGTCACGTCGCTGATCGCGCTGCTCGCTCCCCTGCTCGTCGTCCCGCTGCTGGCGCTGTTCGGATGGCTCGGCGTACGGGGCTACCGTCGGGTACGCCGGGCCCGTTCGTCACGCACGAAACCGACGCCACACCGCGGCGCCCTCGACACGGGCCGGTCCGGCGACTTCTGATAGACACATGACATGTCGGACACCGAGATCACCTTTTCCAGCGGCGACGTGACCCTGCACGGCAGCCTGCGGGTACCCGTCTCCATGAGGGGTCCGGTGCCCGCCGTGCTGCTGCTCGCCGGCAGCGGTCCCACCGACCGCAACGGCGACAGCGCACTGCTCCCCGGATCGATCGGCACCCTGCGGCATCTCGCCGACGTGCTCGAACGCAAGGGATTCGCGAGTCTGCGCTACGACAAGCTCGGCAGCGGTGTGACCGCGCTCGGCCCGTACAGCGTCGAGGACGTCGCCGATCTCGGTTTCTCGACCTTCATCGACGGCGCCGCCGACGCGCTCGCCTTCCTCGGTTCGCAGCGCGGGGTCGACCCGGCGCGGCTCTACGTCGTCGGGCACAGCGAGGGCGCGCTGATCGCGCTGTCGCTCGCCCAGGACAACGACTCGATCGCCGGACTCGGCCTGCTCGAACCGCTCGCCGTGCGCCTGCTCGACCTGCTGACCGCCCAGATCGACGCACAGCTCGACGCCGTCGTCGCCGCGGGACAACTTCCCGTCCAGATCGCCGATGAACTGCGGGTCGCGCTCACCGGCGCGGTCGAGTCGCTCCGCGCCGACGGCACCCTCAGCGACACTCTCCCCGAGCCGCTGCGCAACGCCGGGCTCGTCCCCACCAACGCGAAGGCACTCGCCGAGGAGGACGCGCTCGATCCGCGGATGCTCGCCGCACAGGTCGCCGGCGACCTGCCGGTGCTCACCGCGGTCTCGTCCAAGGACATCCAGGTGCGGGTCGAGGACGTCGACGCGCTCGACGCGGCACTCGTCCACACCCGTCTGACGTCGCTGCGCATGACGCGCACCAACCACGTGCTCAAGGACATCGGCGACCAGCAGTCGACGGGCGCCGACTACGTCGCCGACCTGCCCTTCTCCGACGAGTTCACGTCCGGTTTCGAGGCGTGGCTCGACAAGCTGAGGGGCTGATCGGCCCACCCCCACGCACGGACGACGCGGAAATAACAAATGTCCATTCCGCGTTGTTCGTGTATGGTCATCCGTTAACCAACTGGTTCACATGAGAAAGGTACGGTCCGATGCGATACAAGCACATGTACGTAGCCGGTTGTTCCGTACCGTTTTCTCACTTCTTCTTCCACTTCGCGGCGGAGCGATCCCGAGAATAGAAGTCACACGACGACTCGTTCTCGGGCACTCGGGGCACATACGCCCCGGGTGCCCTTTCTCTATCCCCGACCGCGACCCGTACAAGATCACCTCGACAGGAGAAACACCATGAAACTGAGAATCGAATCCGGCGGCACCGTGTCGACCGAACTGCCCGACGACCTCACCGGTCACGCCATCACCATCGACCTGAGCCGGGTCGGCGGTACCGAGAGCGGCGCCGCCTCCGCGGATCTCATCCGCGAGCTGCTCGACCGCGGCGCTGCCAAGCTCGTCATCTCCGAGGGGCGCGGCAAGCGCACCGTCGAACCCACCGCGCACGACAACGGCACCCACGCGCACGCCGCCTGAGCGACGATGCGCGTGGGTGCCGCGCGTGTGTGTTCGTGACTAGTGCGCGAAGTGCCGCGCGCCGGTGAGGTACAGCGTCACGCCGGCCTCGCGAGCGGCCTCGATGACCTCGTTGTCGCGCACCGAGCCACCCGGCTGCACGATCGCCTTCACGCCGGCCTCGGTCAGCACCTGTAGACCGTCGGCGAACGGGAAGAAGGCATCCGACGCGGCCACCGACCCGGCGACGCGATCACCCGCACGGGTGACGGCGAGTCGCGCCGAGTCGACGCGGTTGACCTGACCCATGCCGACACCGACGGTCGCGCCGCCCGAGGCCAGCAGGATCGCGTTGGACTTCACTGCACGGCATGCGCGCCAGGCGAATTCGAGATCGCGCAGCGTGGCCTCGTCGGCTGCCTCGCCGCACGCGAGCTGCCAGTTGGTGGTGGAGTCGCCGTCCGCGGTGAGCACGTCGCGCTCCTGCAGGAGCAGCCCGCCGGAGATCTGACGGATCTCGACCGGAGCCGACTTCGGCGAATCGGCGCGCAGGATGCGGATGTTCTTCTTGCGGGAGAGCACGTCGACGGCACCGTCGGCGTACGACGGGGCGATGATCACCTCGGTGAAGATCTCGGCGACCTGCTCGGCCATCTCGACGCTCACCTCACGGTTGGCGGCGATGACGCCACCGAAGGCCGAGACCGGATCGCACTCGTGCGCGTTGCGGTGCGCGGTGGCGATGTCGTCGGCGATCGCGATGCCACACGGATTGGCGTGCTTGATGATCGCGACGCACGGCTCGCTGTGGTCGTGCGCGGCGCGCCAGGCGGCGTCGGCGTCCTGGTAGTTGTTGTAGGACATCTCCTTGCCGTGGAACTGCTCGGCCTGCGCGAGCCCCGGCTCACCGGCCTCGTTCACGTACAGGGCCGCGGCCTGGTGCGGGTTCTCGCCGTAGCGAAGGACATTCGCGCGGGTCCAGGTAGCGCCGGTCCACGCCGGGAACTGCGACTCGTCGCCCTCGGGCGCCGCGTAATCGCTGTTCATCCAGCTCGCCACCGCGACGTCGTAGGCGGCGGTGTGCTGGAACGCCTGCGCGGCAAGACGCTTTCGCTGCTGGAGGGTGAAACCGCCACCCTCGACGGCGGCGAGCACGTCACCGTAGGCGGCCGGGTCGACGACGACTGCGACCGACGGGTGGTTCTTCGCCGCGGCACGCACCATCGACGGGCCACCGATGTCGATCTGCTCGACGCACTCGTCGGGGCTCGCACCCGAGGCGACCGTCTGCGTGAACGGGTAGAGGTTCACGACGACGAGTTCGAACGCCTCGATGCCCAGATCGGCGATCTGATCGAGGTGGTCCTGCTTGCGGGTGTCGGCGAGGATGCCGGCGTGCACGCGCGGGTGCAGGGTCTTCACCCGGCCCTCGAGGCACTCGGGGAAGCCGGTCAGTTCCTCGACCTTCGTCACCGGCACGCCTGCGTCGGCGATGGTCTTGGCCGTGGAGCCGGTCGAGACCAGCTCGACACCTGCCGCGTGGAGCCCTGTCGCCAGCTCCACCAGCCCGCTCTTGTCGTACACGCTGACCAGCGCGCGGCGCACAGTCTTACGTTCGGTCACCGGGGATCACGGCCTTTCGTCCATCGGAAACAACTCCACGGGTGGCGACGGCGGCGACCATCTCGGCCAGCAGCCGCCGCTCCACAACCTTGATGCGCTCGTGCAGGGTGTCCTCGTCGTCGTCGTCGAGCACCTGCACGGCTTCCTGCGCGAGGATCGGTCCGGTGTCGACTCCCCCGTCGACGAGATGCACCGTCGAACCGGTGACCTTGACGCCGTAGGCCAGGGCGTCGGCGACGGCGTGCGCGCCGGGGAACGACGGCAGCAGCGCGGGATGAGTGTTGATGATGCGGCCGGCGAACCGTTCCAGGAACGCCGAACCCAGGATCTTCATGAAGCCTGCGGACACCACGAGGTCGGGTTCGTGGGCGGCGACCGCGTCGGTCAGCGCGCGGTCCCACGCGGTGCGGTCCTCGAAGTCGCGCAACGCGACGCGGAACGAGGGGATCCCCTCGTCGGCGGCGTGCCCTTCGGCGGGGCATTCGCGGTCGACACCGACAGCGACGACTGTCGCGGGATATCCGTCGGTCCGGGTGGCGTCGAGCAGCGAACGCAAGAGGCTGCCCGTGCCCGAAGCGAGGACGACGAGCCGCGCCGGCGCGGTGGGCGGCAGCTGGTCACGCGAGGCAGTCAGGGTCCACTCCTGTGAAGTCGAGGTGGGTCGGCCGATCGACCGGCCGTAGGAGAGCCTAGTCGGCACCCTTTTCGGCCTTGTTCGCGACCTCCTCGGCGGGCTCGTCGTCGTCCTCGGCGTCATCCTCGTCGACGACCTCGACCACCTCGGCGTCGATGACGTCGTCGGCGTCCGCATCCTCTTCGAGGCTCTCCGCGTCGTCCTCGGCAGCCTCGTCCTCGTCGACTGCGGCGGCTTCGTCCTCGTCGGCTTCTGCCACCTCGCGCTCGGCGGCGGTGGTGTCCTCTGCCACAGGAGCTTCGAGTGCCGAGGTCTCGTTCTCGGCCGCCTCGAGTTCTCCGTCGGCTCCTGCATCAGCGGCGTCGTCGGCCTCGTCCGCGTCCGTCGCATCCTCCGAGGTCTCCTCGTCCACCTCGGTGTCGGCGCGCAGTGCCACCGCGGCCAATCGTCCTTCGCGCCACACGAGCAGCTGCGCCGTGATGATGCCGAGCAGGCCCGACCAGGCGAAGACGAGGATGCCGGCGAGCCACCAGTTGGCGCCGACCGTGCCGAAGACGCCGAGCGGGCCGCCCGCAACCCAGGTCGCCAGCGCCGTGACGAGTCCGGCGCCCGCTGCGGCAGCGAGCACCGTCCATGAAGCGTCGGCGCTGCCCACCGGGGCACCGTCGGCCTTCGCCTGCAGGGTTCGCTGCGCGGCGAAACGTCCGAGCAGCGCACCGACCGTCGCCGGAACGGCCAGCAGCACCGGCCAGAACGCTGCGGCCGGACCCGAGGGGACCGCCGCGAGCACCGGCAGCGCCGGGAGGTCACCGCCCGTCGCCTCGAACAGGCTCAGGTGGATGTCGCCGACGTGCACGGTGCTGCCCGCCAGAACGGCCGCGGCACCGATGATGACGTTGGGCAGGTACAGGATCGACATCACCGTCAGCCCCAGCACGCCGGTCCAGTGATCCCCGCGCGCGAGCAGTTCACCGACGACGTTCCACGACCACAACAGTCCGGCGACGACCGCCACCCCACCGAGGGCGAACATCCCCAGCAGCACCCGCAGTGCCGGACGGAAGGCGAGCACGAGCCAATCGGGAGCCGAGTAGTAGCGCACCAGCGGCTTCCACACACGGGAGCCGATACCGATGAGAGCCGCGGCCAGGTAGATGGCGGTGACCCACGCGAGCGCGGCAGCTGCATTCGGAGGCGTCACCGGCAGCACGCTCGCCGCATCCTGCAGCACGATCAGCGACGCCGCGGTCACCAGTAGCGGGCCGGCGAGGACGGCGACGGTGATGCGCGAGACATCCTGACGGTCGAGGGCGTACCCACTGTTCTCGACGAGCGCGTCGGCCGCGGACGCGCACCCGCGCGCCGCCTGCCATACCAGGACCGCGGTGGGCAGCAGCGGCAGCACACCGAGCGACGTGCCGTCGATCGTGAGCGTCACCTGGTGCAGTGCGAGCCACGTGCCGGCGATCGCAGCGTAGATGCCGGTGAGGTCGCTGTTGGCGACGACCATCGTCGTCACCACGATGGTGGCCACGACGGCGAGCGTCACCGCCGGAACGCGGGCGGCGGTGCCGAGCAGGATGCGAAACCGCTCCGGGTCCAGGCTGTCGTCGTCGGTTGGAACGTGCCGGGTGGACCGGCCGAGCGTCGAAGTCATCGGTTCGAGAGTGTCACCGACACGGCGATCGTGGTGTCAGGCGCGCCGATCACCGCTGGTCGTCCGGTGCGCGGAAGGCCTGCGTGGCGTCCTGGTCGCCGGTCGCAGTGGTCCCGGTCTCCTCGCGACGTTCCGTGCCCGTCGTGTCGTCATCGGACACTGTGCCGTCCGCCCGGGTGGCTGGGCCGTCCGCCCGGGTGTCGGTGTGGTCCGTCGAGTCCTGAGCGCCGTGCGGTTCCTGGACCGGGTACTGCTGGGTCGGCTGCGCACCCGTGTACTGCTGGCCGGCGCCGTACTGCTGGGCACCGGAATACTGTGCTCCCCCGCCGTACTGCTGAGCGCCCGGGAACTGCTGAGCGCCCGGGAACTGCTGAGCGCCCGGGAACTGCTGGGAACCGGGGAACTGCTGGGCTCCGCTGTACTGCTGCCCGCCGTACTGCTGGGCGTCCGGATACTGCTGGGAACCGCCGTACTGCTGCGACCCCGAATACTGCTGCGCGCCGGAGTACTCCCCCGACGTCTGCTGTCCGGGATACGCCTGGTGTCCGGGATGCGGCGCACCGAACTGGGACTGCCCGACGGCTCCCTGCTGCGAGCCGTAGGGCTGGCCGTATCCCTGCGGACCGTAAATCTGCGGCGAACCGGAGCCCTGGGGCTGACCTGTTCCCGCACCGGTCCCGAATCCCTGGTACTGCCCGGCGCTCTGCGGCGACCCGAAGGAACTCCGCTCACCCGACCGGCCGGACACGAGGATGCCGAGGCCGAACAGCAATGCGACGAGCGCCAGCGCGAACTGCAGGAAACCGAGGACGAGGATCGTCACGCCGCCCCACGCGATCCCGGTGTCCTCGGGCAGATGGAAGAGCTGGAACAGGGATGTCACGAAACCGACGCCCGACGCCGCGACGGCCACCGCACGCAGGTCCTGGCCGGGGAGCAGCGACAGCGCCGCGCTCACACCGCCGAAGAGCAGGAAGGCCAGCGGCACGACGGCGAAGCCGAAATCGAAGGACGTGAGCGCCACCTGCGAGCCGAAGGTGATGTTCACGAAGGGCGTGAGGCCGAGGAGGAAGTTCACGGCACCGAGCACGGCCACCGCGAGTGGCAGCAACAACGGCACCACCTTGCTCTGGGCGGATGCGCCTGCGGGGAATGTCATCGATTCTCCTGCCGTCGATCGGTGTGTGTCGGTCACTCGTCCTGCAGTCAACAGCCTAGGGACTACCCGAGAGAATGGGGTCCATGCCGCACACTCTCGCCCCGGGCCCCGACGTCGTGGTCGAGACGGAGGTGAAGCACTCGCGTTTCCTCGCCGCGGTTCGTCGTGTCGACACGGCCGACGCCGCGCTCGCCTTCGTCGACGAACAACGCCGACTGTATCCCGATGCCCGACATCACTGCTGGGCGTTCGTGGTGGGTGACGACCCGTCGGCGCGTGCCGAGCGGTCGAGCGACGACGGGGAGCCGGGCGGCACGGCCGGCATCCCGATGCTGCAGGTCCTGCACCACCGGGATCTGGTGAACGTCGCGGTGGTGGTAACCCGATGGTTCGGAGGGGTCAAGCTCGGCGCGGGCGGGCTGGTGCGCGCGTACTCGGGTGTGGTCGCGACGGCCTTGGACGAGGCGCCCCTCGTCGAGCGCAGGCAGCAGGAGAAGTTCACCCTCGCGATCGATCACGGCGAAGCGGGTCGCGTGGAGGCGGAACTGCGCGGCCGCGGGGTCGCAGTGCTCGACGTGGCCTATGCGGACCGGGTGGTCCTCACCGTCGCGGGGCGCGAGCGGAGCGAACTGGAGGGCTGGGTGGCGTCACTGACGTCCGGGGCGGGCGAACTCGAACCCGCGGGAGTCGACTGGATCGACTCCTGAAACGGCGCGTGCGCGCCTCCCGATGGCGGAACGCCACCGGAAGGCGCGCACGGAAGGCGACGCTGCTGTCAGAGCGACTGCAGGATCTCGCGAGCGAGCGCAGCGGTCTCGGACGGCGTCTTGCCAACCTTCACGCCGGCCGCCTCGAGAGCGTCCTTCTTGGCCTGAGCGGTGCCCGAGGAGCCCGAGACGATGGCGCCGGCGTGGCCCATGGTCTTGCCCTCGGGAGCGGTGAAGCCTGCGACGTAGCCGACGACGGGCTTGGTCACGTTGGCCTTGATGTAATCGGCCGCGCGCTCCTCGGCGTCGCCGCCGATCTCGCCGATCATGACGATGACCTTGGTCTCCGGGTCCTTCTCGAACGCCTCGATGGCATCGATGTGGGTGGTGCCGATGACCGGGTCGCCGCCGATGCCGATGGCGGTCGAGAAGCCGTACTCGCGCAGCTCGAACATCATCTGGTAGGTCAGGGTGCCCGACTTCGAGACGAGGCCGACCGGACCCTTGCCGGCGATGTTCGCCGGGGTGATGCCGACGAGCGCCTCACCCGGGGTGATGATGCCGGGGCAGTTGGGGCCGATGATGCGGGTCTTGTTGCCCTTCTGGACGTTGTACGCCCAAGCGTAGGCGGAGTCCTGCACCGGGATGCCCTCGGTGATGACCACGAGCAGCGGGATCTCCGCGTCGATGGCCTCGACGATGGCGTCCTTCGAGAAGGCCGGGGGAACGAATGCGATCGAGACATCGGCGCCGGTCTCCTTCATGGCCTCGGCGACGGAGCCGAAGACGGGGAGCTCGACCGGGTTGCCGTCCTTGTCGGTGTGCGAGACCGTCGTGCCGGCCTTGCGGGCGTTCACGCCGCCGACGACCTGGGTGCCGGCCTTGAGCATGAGCGCGGTGTGCTTGGTGCCCTCGCCGCCGGTGATGCCCTGGACGATGACCTTGGAATCCTTGGTAAGGAAGATTGCCATTGTTCTGTGTGTCCCTTTACTTCGCTGCGAAGGCGAGTTCGGCCGCCTTGTCGGCAGCCTCGTCCATGGTGGCGACGACCGTGACCAGCGGGTGGTTGGCCTCGGCGAGGATGCGGCGACCTTCGTCGACGTTGTTGCCGTCGAGGCGGACGACCAGCGGCTTGTTGGCCTCGTCGCCGAGGATCTCGAGGGCCTTGACGATGCCGTTCGCGACCGCGTCGCACGCGGTGATGCCACCGAAGACGTTGACGAACACGCTCTTGACCTGAGCGTCGTTCAGGATGACGTCGAGACCGGCAGCCATGACGGCCGCAGAGGCGCCGCCACCGATGTCGAGGAAGTTGGCGGGCTTGACGCCGCCGTGCTTCTCGCCTGCGTAGGCGACGACGTCGAGGGTCGACATGACCAGGCCGGCGCCGTTACCGATGATTCCGACCTCGCCGTCGAGCTTGACGTAGTTGAGGTCGTTCTCCTTGGCCTTGAGCTCGAGGGGATCCGTGGCGTCCTTGTCCTCGAACTCGGCGTGGCCGGGCTGACGGAAGTCGGCGTTGGCATCCAGGGTGACCTTGCCGTCGAGGGCGAGGATCTGGTCGTCCGGGGTACGGACGAGGGGGTTGACCTCCACGAGAAGAGCGTCTTCCTTGACGAAGACCTCCCACAGCTTCTGGATGGTCACGGCTGCGGCGTCGAGGACCTCGGCGGGCAGGTGGCCCTTCTCGGCGATCTCGCGCGCGAACGCGAGGTCGACACCCTTGACGGCGTCGACGGGGACCTTGGCGAGGCGCTCCGGCTTGGTGGCGGCGACCTCTTCGATCTCCATGCCGCCCTCGACCGAGCACATCGCCAGGTAGGTGCGGTTGGTGCGGTCGAGCAGGAAGGAGATGTAGTACTCCTCCGCGATGTCACTGGCCTCGGCGACCAGGAGCTTCTTGACGATGTGACCCTTGATGTCGAGCCCGAGGATGTTCTCGGCGTGGGTCTGCGCGTCGTCTGCGGTGGCGGCGTACTTCACGCCACCGGCCTTGCCGCGGCCGCCGACCTTGACCTGGGCCTTGACCATGACCGGCTTCCCGATTTCCTCCGCGATCTCGCGGGCACCGGCGACAGTGTCGGTAACACGGCCGGCCGACGTCGGCACGTCATGCTTGGCGAAGAGTTCCTTCGCCTGATATTCGAAGAGATCCATCTGCTCACCGTCTCGTCTGCGTTCACGCCCGCTCCGGGGTATCGAGCGGGTCGTTTCGGACTCTAGTTTCTCGGCCGGGCCGCGGATCACGCGCGGCAGTCCCATGTGGCACAGGTCACGCGCGCGTAGGTCCGGGAACGACTTCACAGTTCCCCTCCCGGGACGTGGCGGGCGCCACGTTCGAGCGGAGCACTCGGTTCAGAATGACAGGTACCCACTCGCTCCCCGACACCGGATCCCACGCTGCCGCGATGCAACAGACTCGTGACGTGTCGGAAAACAGTGTTTGGAACTCCGGCCGCTGGGGCATGTCCCAATTTGCCCCGGTTTGCACTGTGATGCCACTCACATAACGTCCGCCGGACGAACTACGGCTTGCCACCCCCGCGATCACTTCGTTACCGTCGCCTGGTCGAAGTAACGATGAGGTCACGAACGGAGGATGGCGATGCGCTCTGGTAACCCGAGTGCCGAGAGCCGAACCCGCCGTCCCGAATCGGCACCCGAAGACTGGAATGCCTGGGAAGCCGCCACGATGGACTTCCGTAACACCGGCCCCGGTTCCGAGCCCACCTACTACTCCGACTCCTTCGGCCACGCCGTCCGCGACGACCGCTTCGCGCAGGATCGTCGCGACGAGAGCACCGACGTCACCGCTCCCGCATCCCGCGGTGGAGCCCATCGACTTCCCACTCCCCCCACTGCCCTCAAGGGCCGCGCCGCAGTCTTCGCGGTCGCCGCAGGCGCCGTGGTCGCCGCGGGCCAGGCCGCAGCCAATGGTGGTCCGGGACAGAACACCGAGCACTCCGAGGTCGCTCTCGCCGCCGGCGAAGCCGATTCCTCGATCATCACGGCCACCGCAGTGCCGCAGGCCGCACAGTTCGCGCCGAGCGCCGACGCCGAGCCGTCGCAGGCCCCGCAGGTGCTCAACATCGCCGACCCGAACGACCTGTCGCAGTTCTCGAATCTCCTGGCCAAGGGCCAGCGATTCAGCGAGGAACGCGCTGCGCGCGAGGCCGCGGCCCGTCGCCCGCTGTTCGTCCTCCCCGCCGCGGGGTCGTTCACCTCGAACTTCGGCGCACGCTGGGGCACCCTCCACGCCGGCGTCGACATCGCAGGCCCCATCGGCACCCCGATCCTCGCGGTCGCCGACGGTGAGGTCATCGATTCCGGCCCGGCTTCCGGCTTCGGCATGTGGGTCCGCCTCCTCCACGCCGACGGCACCATCACCGTGTACGGGCACATCGACCAGTCCCTGGTGACCGTGGGTCAACACGTCATGGCCGGCGACCAGATCGCCACCATGGGCAACCGCGGCTTCTCCACCGGCCCGCACCTGCACTTCGAGGTGCACCTCAACGGCGTCGACAAGATCGATCCCGTCCCGTGGCTCGCCACCCGGGGTATCGCCCTCGGCATCCAGCGCGACTGACCGACCTCGCCGCCGTACGTTCGGCGTGCGTCCCGTTCCGCCCTCTTTCCCGCTTCGGTGCGGACCCGCTCTTTCGTGCGAATCCGCGCCTGACACAGGCTTTCAGGGCATCACAGTTTGATCATCGGCACACCGCCGACGAGCATCAACCGCACCTTGCCGGCACTGCCGAAGTCGATCACGACGGTGGCCGTGGGGCCCGAGCCCCGAGTTTCGAGAACCGTTCCGAGACCGTACTTGTCATGGCTGACGCGGTCGCCGACGTCGAGCACCAAGTGGTTGTTGCGTCCGCGCGCCGCACCGAAACTCGGTGTTCCCGAGGATCCGCGCCGCTCGCCCGCACCGAACCGTGAACCAGTGCCCGAGCCGATCGCCTGACCACGGGCGGGCGTGGGCTCGAGGCGTCGCCAGTCGATGAGGTGCTGCGGAATCTCTTGCAGGAAACGAGATTCCGGATTGGTGAGCGGCTGCCCCCAGGACGAACGCAACACGGCCCGCGTGAGATAGAGACGACGCCGGGCGCGCGTGATGCCGACATACGCGAGTCGCCGTTCCTCGGACAGCTCGGCCGGATCGCCGAGGGCACGCATGTGCGGGAACTGGCCGTCCTCCCAACCGGTGACGAACACAACCGGGAACTCGAGGCCCTTCGCGGTGTGCAACGTCATCAGCGTGACCACACCGGCCTCGTTCTCCGGGATCTGGTCGGCGTCGGCGACGAGCGAGACCTTCTCGAGGAACGCCGCGAGCGATCCTGGTTCGGGATCCCCCTCTTCACGTTCGTCGTCGACGATCCCGGCCGCGTTACGGACGTCGGCACTGAATTCCCTTGCCACGCTGACGAGTTCGTGGAGGTTGTCGAGACGGGCGCCGTCCTGCGGGTCGTCGCTCGCCGACAACTCGGCGCTGTATCCGGTGCGATCGAGGATCGCCTCGACGACGTCGCCGATGTCCACCATGTCGTTGCCGTCGGCGTCGCTCGCGACGAGCATCGCCCGCAGGCCGTCCATCATCTCGACGAAACCGGCGATCGCCTTCTGCGCCCGCGTGTTCAGCAGCGCGACCTTGCCGGCCGCGGCGTCGGCGAGGGCCTGCCCGAAGCTCACACCGAGCCGCTCGGCGTGCACCGCCACGCACGCCTCGGCACGATCGCCGATACCGCGGCGAGGGGTGTTGAGGATGCGGCGCAGGCTCACCGTGTCGTCGGGGTTGTCGAGCACCTTCAGGTACGCAACGACGTCGCGCACCTCCTTGCGCTCGTAGAACCGCACACCGCCGACGACCTTGTAGGGCACACCGTGCCGGATGAAGACGTCCTCGAACGCGCGGGAGGCATTGTTGGTGCGGTAGAACACCGCGATGTCGGAGTAGGTGGTGTCGCCGCCGTCGACGAGCCGGTCGATCTCGGCGGCGACGAACCGCGCCTCGTCGTGCTCGTTGTCGGCGACGTAGCCGGTGATGAGTTCGCCCTCACCCGAATCGGTCCACAGCCGCTTCTCGCGGCGACCCATGTTCTTGGAGATGACGGAATTGGCCGCCGACAAGATGTTCTGGGTGGAGCGGTAATTCTGTTCGAGCAGGATCGTGCGCGCCTGCGGATAGTCGCGCTCGAACTCCTCGATGTTGCGGATCGTGGCGCCGCGGAAGGCGTAGATCGACTGGTCGGCGTCGCCCACCACGCACAGTTCGCTCGGGGGCACGGCGGATTCCTCCTCCGGATCGCCCACGAGGGTGCGCACCAGCACGTACTGCGCGTGGTTGGTGTCCTGGTACTCGTCGACCAGGACGTGACGGAACCGGCGCCGGTAGTACTCGGCGACCTGCGGATGAGCCTGCAGCAGCGCCACCGTCTCGCCGATGAGGTCGTCGAAGTCGAAGGCGTTCGCCGTGCGCAGGCGCTGCTGGTAGTGCGCGTAGACCCGAGCGACGACGCGGGTGAGTTCGGTGGCCGCCGAATCGGTCTCCGCCTCGTGGGCGGCTTCTTCCGGCCCGATCAATTCGTTCTTCAGGTTCGAGATCTGTGTGGACAGCAGCCGGGCGGAGTACTTCTTGCTGTCGAGTTCGAGATCCTTCGCGATCATCGTGAGCAGACGACGGGAATCGTCGGCGTCGTAGATCGTGAAATTCGAATTCATGCCCTGCAGCAGACCCGCCTGCGCGCGCAGGATCCGGACGCAGCTCGAGTGGAAGGTCGAGACCCACATCGCATTCGCGCGCGGCCCCACCAGAGCCGCCACCCGCTCGCGCATCTCGGCGGCGGCCTTGTTGGTGAACGTGATGGCGAGCACCTGACCAGGGACGACGCCGCGCTCGGCCAGCAGATAGGCGATGCGACGCGTGAGCACCGCAGTCTTGCCGGAGCCCGCGCCCGCGACGATCAGCAGCGGGGCTCCTTCGTGCGTGACCGCTTCCCGCTGCTGCGGATTGAGCCCTTCGAGAAGAGCATCGGATCCGGGGCGGGAGTTTGCGAGCGCGACGGGAGTGTTCATCGTTTCACCAAACTACCGGACCGTTCGGACAACGGATCCGGACCACACAGTCGATCAAGCCGAGTGGCAGGGCCTACATGGTGAGTGGCAAACTGGAGACCATGTCTTCTGTCCTTTGCAGGCTCGGATCGAGTTCCGGTTGTCGCTGTCGATTCCCGACTGCCGGCCCGACCCGATACCGGTAACAGCCGCTCCCATACGGGCGATCCTTCAGAGCAGATGCGAGGAGACGACATGAGCACGCACATCGATTCTTCCCTTTCCGGCGAGCCGGACCAGGCGAACGCCGGAACACCGGCCGCGACCGACGACACCGCAGTGCCCACCGAGGCCGAGATCGAGGAGCTCCGCAAGGAGATCGATCGTCTCGACGCCGAGATCCTGGCCGCGGTCAAGCGCCGCACCGAGGTCTCCCGCATGATCGGGCGTACCCGCATGGCGTCCGGCGGTACCCGTCTCGTGCACAGCCGCGAGATGAAGGTCCTCGAGCGGTTCAGCGAGTTGGGCCAGGAAGGCCACACCCTGGCGATGCTGCTGCTCCGCCTCGGGCGTGGCCGCCTGGGCCACTAACGGCGAGGCCGTCCGCGTCACTGACGGCGAGGCCGTCCGCGTCACTGACGGCGTGGCCGTCCGCGTCACTGACGGCGAGGCCGTCCCGACCATCGCCGAGTTCCCTACTGCAGGGCGATGTACTTGGTTTCGAGGAATTCCTCGATGCCTTCGGTACCGCCCTCGCGTCCCAGCCCGGAATCCTTGATTCCGCCGAAGGGGGCCGCGACATCCGAGACGACACCGCGGTTCACACCGACGATGCCCGTTTCGAGCGCATGCGACACGCGCAGGGCCCGGTCGAGGTCGCGCGTGAAGATGTAGGCAGCGAGCCCGTAGCGGGTATCGTTCGCCGCTGCGAGGGCTTCCTCCTCGGTGTCGAAGCCGGTGACGGCCGCGACCGGCCCGAAGACCTCTTCCTGCAGGATGCGGGCCTGCTTCGGCACGTCGTCGAGCACGGTGGCCGGGTAGAACCATCCCGGTCCGTCCGCGGGTTCACCGCCCAGGCGCACCGAGGCACCCGCCGACACCGCGTCCTGCACGAGTTCGATCACGGTCTTCTTCTGGTTCTCGTTGACCAGGGGGCCCAGCGTCGCGTCGGGGTCCGTTCCCGGCCCGAGCTTGTACGACGCCATGCGTTCGGTGAGCTTGGCGACGAAGGCGTCGCGCACCGAGTTGTGGACGTGGAAGCGGTTCGCGGCCGTGCAGGCCTCTCCCCCGTTGCGCAGCTTGGCTGCCACCGCGCCCTCGACCGCGGCGTCGAGGTCGGCGTCCTCGAAGACGACGAACGGCGCGTTGCCTCCGAGCTCGAGCGAGGTGCGCAGCAGCGAACGACCGGCCTTCTCGGCGAGCATGCGCCCGACCTCGGTGGAGCCGGTGAAGGTGAGCTTGCGCAGCCGGGGATCCTCGAGGAGCGGCCCGGTGACCTCACCGGCATGTGAAGACGGGAGCACCGACAGGACACCCTTGGGTAGTCCTGCCTCGTCGAAGAGCTGCGCGAGCAGCTGGATCGTGAGGGGCGTCTCGGACGCGGGCTTGACGATGATCGTGCATCCCGCCGCGAGGGCGGGACCGATCTTGCGGGTTCCCATCGCGAGCGGGAAGTTCCACGGTGTGATGGCCAGGCAGGGACCGACGGGTTGTTTCGTCACGAGAACGCGACCGGTGCCGGCAGGGGCGGGCGTGTAGCGACCGGCGATGCGGACCGCCTCCTCGGAGAACCATCGCAGAAATTCGGCGCCGTAGGTCACCTCCGATCGGCTCTCCGGTAGTGCCTTACCCATCTCGAGTGTCATGAGCAGCGCGAAGTCGTCGGCGCGTTCGGTGATCTTCCGCCACACCGTCCGCAACAGTTCGGCGCGTTCTCGCGGCGGGGTCGCAGCCCATTCCGGACCGGCCGCGACGGCCGCGTCGAGGGCCCGCAAGGCATCACCGGGCGCGGCATCGGCGACACGGGTGAGTTCGTCACCGGTCGCGGGATCGTGGACTCCGAAGGTGGCTCCGTTCTCGGCCGCCACCCACTCACCGCCGAGGAACAGGTCGGTGGGGACGGACCGAATCAGTTCTGCAGCATCCATATGCCCCATCATGCGCGTCGCGGTCGCTCGCTGTGGGAAACCGAGGGATCCCTTCGTCACACACCGGGGCCCAGTTGCACACCGGGCGCACCGTGTCGGGGCGCACTACTGTCGACGACATGAGCGACGTAACCGCAACGGCACCGTGGAAAGCTCTTGAAGACCATCGCGACCGGCTCGAATCGGTGTCGCTGCGGCAGTTGTTCACCACCGAACCCGACAGGGTCTCGGCGTTGACGGTCCCTGCCGGGGATCTGGTGATCGATTTCAGCAAGCAACGCCTCGACACCCCGGTCGTGCAGGCCCTGCTCGAGCTCGCCGACACCGCGGGGATCGCCGCGGCTCGGGAGGCGATGCTCTCGGGTGCGCACATCAACGTCACCGAGGATCGGGCGGTGCTGCACACCGCCCTGCGCCTGCCCCGCGAGGCGGAACTGGTCGTCGACGGGGTCGATGTCGTCGCCGATGTCCATGCCGTGCTCGACCGGATGGGCGAGTTCACCGACCGCCTCCGCAGCGGCGACTGGCGCGGCGCCACCGGGCAGCCGATCGCCACGGTGGTCAACATCGGCATCGGCGGCTCCGATCTGGGTCCGGCGATGGTCACCCGCGCGTTGCGGCGTTTTCATGACGGGCCGGCGGCGCGGTTCGTCTCCAACGTCGACCCGGCGGATCTGACCGCGGCGCTGGCCGACCTGGACCCGGCGACGACCGTGTTCGTCGTCGCGTCGAAGACGTTTTCCACCCTCGAAACCCTCTCCAACGCCACCGCCGCCCGCCGCTGGCTCGTCGACGCCCTCGGGGAGGACGCCGTGGCGAAGCATTTCGTCGCGGTGTCGACGCACACCGAGCGGGTGGTCGAGTTCGGTATCGACCCGGCGAACATGTTCGAGTTCTGGGACTGGGTCGGCGGGCGTTATTCGGTGGGTTCGGCCATCGGCCTGGCGGTCATGTGCGCGATCGGCCGCGAGCGGTTCGGCGAGTTCCTCGCCGGCATGCACGCCCTCGACACCCACTTCGCCACCGCGCAGCCGGCACAGAATGCACCGTTGCTGGCCGGGTTGATCGGGGTGTGGAATGCGAGCGTCCTCGGCCACCGCTCGCGGGCGGTGGTGCCGTATGCGCAGGATCTGGCGCGGCTGCCGGCCTATCTGCAGCAGCTGACCATGGAATCGAACGGTAAATCCGTGCGCGCCGACGGCACACCGGTGGTGTGTCCGACCGGGGAGGTGTTCTGGGGTGAGCCCGGTACCAACGGTCAGCACGCCTTCTTCCAGCTGTTGCACCAGGGCACCGAGATCGTCCCCGTCGACTTCCTCGGCCTGGCCCGTAGCGGCGACGACCTACCCGCCCGCGACGGGCAGACCAGCATGCAGGTGTTGTTGCTGGCGAACATGTTCGCCCAGGCCAAAGTGTTGGCCTTCGGGCGTGATGCCGACGAGGTCCGTGCCGACGGCGTCGACGAGGCGTTGGTCGCGCACAAGGTGATGCCCGGGGATCGGCCGTCGACGACGATCCTCGCCCCCGAACTCACCCCCTCGGTGGTCGGGCAGATCATCGCCTTCTACGAACACCAGACCTTCGTCCAAGGCATCGTGTGGGGGATCGATTCGTTCGACCAGTGGGGCGTCGAACTCGGCAAGACCCAGGCCACCGCCCTGCAGACCGTCCTCGCCGGCGACGACACACCCGACACCGGCGACGCGTCCACCGACCACCTGATCGAGATCTACCGCAACCTGCGCGACGGAGCGTCTACGTAAACCTGATACTTCCTGCCACCTACATGCCAGGCGGCCCAGATCCACGTTCCTCACGGCTACCCGAGACATCATCCGATGCCGCGGGCTCGACCGTGTCCCACACCGACGCTTCAGGTGCAGGACGAGGCTTCAACGTGTTCACCCCCTCAGCGGGAGTCGGGGCCGGAACACTATGGCGGACCCGGCGATGCCGCGGCCTGCCCGGGGTAGGGCCGGTCTTGTCCCGGCACCGGCGCACCGGCGCATGCTCGGTGGTGCGGATCTCCAGGCGCCCAGCGCGGGTGCGGACCGCCGCACCTCGGCCGAGGAGAGCGCGTTTGGCGAGGTTCACCCCCGCCACACGATCACGATTCCCTCCAAGTCGACAGGATTCGCACCAGGCATCGTGATATCCCTTCGGCCGGGCAAGTTCCTCGTTGCAACCCGGACACCACGCCGACGACCCCTTCGCCGGCACCGTCACCGCCACCACACCCACCCGTGCGGCAGTATGCGCCAGCGCGTCGGCGGCCTTGCGGCGCGCGGACTGCGCCGCCCGATTGTTGTTCACCCGGCCACGCCCACGCGGTTCGAGGGTCGCGAGATCTTCGACGGCGATCATCGTCGCGTCGGCGGCGACCGCGTAGTCGGTGACCTGACGCGCGAAATGAAACGCCAGCTCCCGGTTGATCTTTCTCCGCTTGGCACCGACCGCGGTGCGATTCTCGTCGAGCACGGCGATCTTCGCTTCCAACTCCGACCGCACCTGGGGTGGCGCATTCTCGGCCAGCTGGCGCAGGCGGGCGGCCTTGCGGTGCAGGAATTGGCCTTCGGTCTGCAGGCGGGCGAGTTTGATACCGAGACCGCGGTCATCGTAGGTGTAACCCCGAAAATCGGAGACCAACCCGTCACCGGTATCGGTGGCGATCGCGGCGGCCCCGAGGGCCGACGGTGACCAGTCCACCCCCACCGCGACCGTGGCACTGCTCAGGTCACCGGTGGGGACGGCTTCGGTGGCCGCGCAGCGCAGCAGCAGACCCCGGCCGTCGAGGGTCAGGGTCGGCAGATGCCACGCAGTAATCGGGCGACCGTGCAGGTGCGGCGGGAGCGCGGCGGTCAACCGCACCGCCCGCCATTGCGCTCGCGTGGTGGGTGTCGCGGTGGTCGGGAGTTTCACCGTCAGCACCATCGTGCGGTCGGTGACGGTGAGCTCGGTGAGTTGTTTGTCGGCGGCGGACAGGCGGGCCATCGCGGTGACCTTCGGTGGGGTTTGGATGTCGGTGATCCGCAGCCGTTCGGGCTGCGCAGCATCCGACGTTGCAGCATCCGAGGTTGCCGCATCCGAGGCGGCATCGTCTGTGGTCGCCGCGCCCGAGGTCGATGCACCCGCAGCATCGGCCCGGCGGGTACGGGCGAGCAACTGCCGCCGTACACCTCGGGCGAAGCCCGACGGCACGGGCACCTCCCCACCGGCAGGCGGGGCGATACGCCCGGTAGCGGGATCGAACCGGGCCGAGAGCGACGCGATAGCAGTGTCGCGGTAGGCCGAGGTCCGTAGCGTCGCGGTGGCCTGTGCGGTGACCACCCGTGACACCCGTGACGGCACATACACTCCGTCCGGGTAGGTCGGGGCCCAGCCGAGACGAGCGGCGACGACGTGCCCGTGTTTCGGCAGAGCCCGGCCGTCGCGGTCGCGGCCGGCGGAGAGGGTGTCGAAGGTGGCGGGATGCCACAGACGTGTGAGTAGTTCGGTTTCGGCGCCGGTGATCAGGTCGAGCAGCCATCGGATACGGGTGTCGAGATCGTCGAGTCCGATCGGATCTCCGGTGGTGTCGTCGACTGCGAGATACGGTCGGGTGGTAAAAGCGAACCGACAGTGGTCGGTGGTGTCGGTCATTGCTCATCCCTGCCCAACCGTGCCCCCGCATCATCGAGAAGTCGACGTTGGTTCTGCTTCGACCGCAGCCGGTAGAACCGACCCGAAAACGACGCCAGCAGTGCCATGAAGTCGTCCATCAGTTCCTCCGCCAGCGATATCTCGCCCTGCTCACGCAGCACCTCGACGGTAACTCCGACCACCGACAGGTACCGTTCGATCCACACCACCCCGAACCGTGCCAAGCGATCCCGCCACACCACCCGTACCACCGTGAAGTGTCCCCGGGCGGCGTCGTCGAGCAACCGATCCAATCCGGCCAGCTTCTCTCGCAGCCCGGATCCACGGTCCTTGTACACCCGGTACACGGCACCGGTGGCGCTCTCGCGCAACATCGCCTCTTGATTGGCGAGCGATGATTCCTGCCCTGCGGAGCCCGACACACGGCAGTACAACGCTTCGATCCGGGCCGAGGGCGTCCTCCCGGCTGCGGGCCGACCGAGATACAGGTCGAGGTCTGCTTGCTCGAAAATGCGCTGACCGGAACCCGTACGGCGAGAAGGCAACCGGCCTTCCGCCGCTGCCTTACGCACCCCCGACGACTGACATGTTCCGATATTCGGCGGCCTCTCCGATGCGCGCGGTTGAGTGAGTATCAGAAAGTATCATGTAGTGTCAGGTATTTCGCCCACTGTTGTCAGCCTGACCGCACCCTGCTCGAGAGATCAAGCAGCCTTCGGATCGGACCAGGCCGTGGTGGTCCGGACCCGTCCGTGCGTGTCGACGAGACGCGCCGGCAGGTCGTACTGTTCGAGCCACGACAGGGCTCCGATGCCCCGCTGCAACGCCGTCGCCGCGGCCGCATGAGCCCACACCGCGTCGGGAGCGATGACGCTGACGAGACGCCACCGCTCGGGGTCGGCGACGTCGCTGGTGTGCGACGCCATCGCCGATCCGGCCGGCAGTTCGACCGAGCCCCGGTCCGGGAGCGGCACCTGCCATCCCCCGGCAGGCGCGTGCCCCGCGGTGGCCATCACGTCGCCGATGCGCACGAGCGCCCCGCATTCGAGCAGATTCGCGACGAGCGCCGCGGAGTAGTCGACGGTGTCGGCCACGGCCGTCGCGCCGAGTTCGAGACTCACCCCGAAAGGAGCGAGCACGATGTCTCCGTCGATCTGCACGTCGCGGTAGGTGGGGATGGGATGGATCGGCGGGATGGCTCCGGCATCGACGGAGGCGTCGTCGGAGTCGACCGGGGTGATGGTCCCGCCCGTCATGCGGGCCGCCCACAGCGCCGACCGCACCATCGATGCCAGTCGGGGGCTCATCGTGACCGGAGTGCCCTGCGCGAGGTTGACGGAGTGGATCTCGGCGTCGCCCCGGCGGCTGTCGCTCACCGCCTCGGATTCGGCGACGACGCCGCGCACGATCATGCGGGCACGGTGCAGTGCATGCGGCTCGGTCACCGCGAGTGCGATCTGCCGACCCCACTCCCACCATTCGTTGCTGCCGATCATGACGGGCTCCACCCGTAGTCGATTCCTCGCAGGACGTATTCCAGTATGCCCTCGACCTGAGACGGGTGACAGCGCCGCAGGATCGGACCCGCCCTCGTCAGACCCGGTCGAGGATCGCGGCGGTGTCCACGCCGGTCGGCAGTGTGCCCATCGCGATGCCCCAGTCGTCGTCGAGCCGACTGCGGCAGAACGCCTCCGCGACGGCAGGATGTCCGTGCCGGACGAGCTGCGCGCCCTGCAGGGCCAGGGCCATGAGCTCCACGACCCGCCGTGCCCGGTACTCGGCGTCCTCGAGGTCGGCGAGTTCCTTGCCGATCCGGGCGATGGCCGAATCGAGCCGCGGATCGGCACCTTCCGCAAGCCTGACCTCGGTGAAGAACGCCTCGACGGTGTCGGGTTGCCGCGCCATTGCACGCAGCGCGTCGAGTGCCGCGACGTTGCCGGATCCTTCCCAGATCGACATGAGCGGCGACTCGCGATAGAGCCGCGGCATGCCCGATTCCTCGGCGTAGCCGTTGCCGCCGAGGCATTCGAGGGCTTCGGCGGCGACCGCGGGTGCCCGCTTGCACACCCAGTACTTGGTGACGGCCAGCGCGATGCGGCGCAGGGCGGCCTCCTGCTCGTCCCCGGCGGCGCGGTCGGTCGCCCCGGCCAGACGCATCATCATCGTCGTCGCGGCATCGGACTCGACGACGAGATCGGAGAGGACGTTGCGCATGAGCGGCTGGTCGACGAGCAACGCGCCGAACGCCTTCCGGTGACGGGCATGGTGAACCGCGCGCAACGTCGAGATCCGCATGTTCACGGCCGAGCCGATGACACAGTCGAGTCGCGTCATGTTCACCATCTCGATGATGGTGTTGATGCCGCGACCTTCCGGGCCGACGAGCCAGCCGATCGCGTTCTCGTACTCGATCTCGGAGGAGGCGTTCGACTTGTTGCCGAGCTTGTCCTTCAGCCGCTGGATGCGGATGGCGTTGCGGGTGCCGTCGGGCAGGACGCGCGGGAGCAGGAAGCACGACGGTCCGTGCTCGGTCTGCGCGAGCGTGAGGAACAGGTCGGACATCGGCGCGGACGTGAACCACTTGTGCCCGACGATCGTGTACGAACCGTCGGCGTTGGGGGTCGCGGTGGTGGTGTTGGCGCGGACGTCGGAACCGCCCTGCTTCTCGGTCATCGACATCCCGGCGATCAGGCCACGTTTCGTGGAGGGTTCGCGCAGCCCGAAGTCGTAGTGCGGCGCGGCCAGCAGCGGCTCGTAGCGCTCGGCGAGTTCGGCGTTGTGGCGCAGCGCCGGGATCGCGGCGTAGGTCATCGAGATCGGGCACATGTGCCCGGCATCGGTATGCCCCCACACGTAGAACTTCGCGGCACGGGCAACGTGCGCGCCGGGACGCGGGTCGCGCCAGGGTGCCGCGTGCAGGCCGTTCTCGACGGCGACGGTCATCAGGTCGTGCCAGTGCGGATGGAACTCGACCTCGTCGACGCGGTGGCCGTAGCGGTCGTGGGTGTGCAGCACGGGCGGATACTCGTTGGCGAGCCGCCCCCAGTCCTGGGCACGGGCGGTGCCGGCGAGGGCGCCGAGTTCGCGGACCTCGTCCTCGGCCCAACTCGCCCCTTCGCGGCGCAGTCCTTCGAGGAGGGCGGGGTCGTCGGCGGCCCCGTAGGGCTCGAGGTCCGGTACCTGGTTGAACACTTCGTGGGTGGCGGGGAAATTCACGGCTTCACTCCTGAGTCGTTCCGGAAGGCAGATGCCCCGCCGCTCGCAGTACGAGGACGACGAGGTCGGGGACGGTGGATCCGGCCGCGCTGTCTCGAAGGCGACCGTCGGCCGCACTGTCTCGAAGGCGACCGTCGGCCGCGCCGGGGAGGCGACCGGTGAGCACCTCACCGACAGCCCCGACGAGCGCCGCGGCGGTGAGCTCGACGTCCTGTTCGGGGAATTCACCGGTCTCGACGCCGTGGCGCACGGCGTTCGCGAAGGCCGCTGCGAAGGCGCGGCGCAACACGAGTCGTTCGGCGTCGACCGCGGCGTCGACCGGTTCGGCGAGCAGGGCGTAGGCGAGGGTGGGATTGCGCAGCGCACGGCGGGAGAAGGTGTCGACCACCGCGGTCACCCGGTCGGCACCGGATCCGGTTGCGGCCGCGGACGTCACGGCCTCGACCTCCCGCTCGCACAGTTCCCGGAAGATCCGCACCATGAGATCGGACTTGTCGACGTAGTGCCGGTAGACGCTGCCGGTGGCGACGCCGGCCCGTTCGGCGACCGCCGAGACGGACAGTCCGCTGTATCCGCGTTCGCTGAGCAGAGTCACGGCGGCAGCGGCGATCGCCTCGCGCTGCGCGTCGAGTCGCTCCTGCACTGCGGGTGTCCGCCGGTACGCCACACCAAGGATTGAACCTCGGTTCAGTGCTTCGGTCAACGGTCGGCGCTACGGTCGGGATTGTGAATCGCCTGAGCGTCGTGGACGAGATGTTCCTCCACCGCCACAAAGGAACCGGCCTGCCGTCGGTGATGCAGGGTCTGTGGCGCACCGACGAGACCGTGGACGCGACCCTGTTGCTGTCCCTGCACGACGTGCTGTCCGAAGGCCCGCTCGGTCGCCGTGTGGTCCGTCCCCGGGTTCCCGGTGCACGCCCCCGCTTCGAACCCAACACGCACGTCCATCCACTGCGCTATCCCGCGACCCCCATCCCCGACGACGAGCTCCTCGCCTGGGCCGACGAGCACGCGAACGTGGACGTCGATCCCGAGCTCGGTCCCGGCTGGGCGGTCGCCGCGACCCGACTCACGAGCGGCGGCACCGCACTGTCGATCGTGTGCTCGCACGTCCTGACCGACGCGCGGGGATTCGTCCGCGCGGTCGCCGACGCGCTCGCCGACCGGCCGCGACGACCCGACCCCGGTCGCCAATCCGACCTACGCGATGCGATGCAGTTGTTCCGGAAGGTCGGCAGCGGGCTGCGCCGCGTGAAGTACACACCTCGCACGGAGAAACCGCCCGCGCCGCAGACGGTGCACTCGCGACCGCGCACCGCGCTCGTCGACGTCGACGCGGCGCAGTGGAAGGCCGTCGCGGCCGCGGAGGACGGCAGCCCGAACGCCCTGCTGCTCGCCGCGTCCGCCGGTGTCGCCCGGCGCGCCCGCATCCCGTTCCCCGTGCGCATCTCCGTTCCGGTCGACGACCGGAAGGAGGGAACCGTCTCCAACGGCGTGTCGATGGTGGGGATCACCGTCGACGACGGCGACACGCTCGCCTCCATCCGCGCCCGCGCCGCGCACGCCTATTCGCAGCCGCGGGAGGGCGCGCCGCACAACATGCCGGCCGAGATCCTGCAACTCCTCCCCGACCGGATCGCCGCCCGCGTCGCGCGCGGTGCCGGTGAGCGGGACCTGTTGTGTTCCAACATCGGCGTGGTGCCCCGCGAGCTCACCACGCTGGGCCCGTACCGCACCACCGGGATCGCGATGCGCGCTATGCACCCGGGACTCGACACCCGGCCGGCCCGCACCACGACCCGCCTGTCGGTCTACGCCTGCCACACCGACGAGCGGTACACACTCGCGTTCGTCGCCCTCGACGAGGAGCGCTTCCCCGACACCGCGACGCTGCGCACCTACGTACGGGCAGAGCTCGCGGGCCGAGGCCTCGAGCCCCACTTCTGGTGACGTCGACGGTGGACACGGCGGCTACCGTGACGCCCCGTCACGTACAGTGCGGAGCATGACGCCCGAGACCCACGTCACATTCGCCGACGGAACCGTCCGCGGCACCCGGCTCGGCGACCTCCTCGCCTGGCGCGGCATTCCCTACGCCGCTCCCCCGGTGGGCCCGCTGCGGCTGCGGGCGCCGCAACCGGTCGAGCCCTGGACGGGAGTGCGCGATGCGACGCAGTTCGGAAATGCCGCCCCGCAGCGTCCGCGCTACGCCGAGACCGGTCGTCGCGGGGTGCGAGTGCGTCCCGACGAGGACTGCCTGACCCTCAACGTGCTCGCCCCCGCCGGTCGGGTCCATGCACCGCGACCGGTCATGGTGTTCATCCACGGCGGCGCCTTCACCCTCGGCACGAGTGCCCTGTCGGTCTACGGCGGCGAGTCGCTGGTCCGACGCGGCGACGTAGTCTACGTGTCGATCAACTACCGCCTCGGAGCGCTCGGCTATCTCGACTTCGGGTCCTTCTCCACCGATTCGGTCCGATTCGATTCCAATCTCGGTCTGCGCGACCAGGTGGCGGCGCTCGAATGGGTCCAGCGCAACATCGCGGCCTTCGGCGGCGACCCCGACAACGTGACGATCTTCGGCGAGTCCGCCGGCGGCACCTCGGTGACGACCCTGCTCGCGACACCCGCCGCGCGCGGATTGTTCTCCGCCGCGATCGCACAGAGCCCGGCGCCGAATCTCGTCGTCACCTCCGACCGCTCGGCCGAATGGGGCCGGAAGTTCGTCGAACTGCTCGGTGCCGATCCGGATACCGCCGCGCAGGCGCTGCTCGACACCTCCCCCGTCGAACTCGGGCGGGTGGGATCGCGCCTCGGGGCGCAGGTACTGCGCGCGACTCCCGGTCTGCATCCCTTCGGCCCGGTCGTCGACGGCGATTTCGTTCCGCTCCAACCGCTCGAGGCGTACGAGACGGGCGCGGCGCATCCCGTTCCGCTCGTGCTCGGGACGAACGACCGCGAAGGTGCACTGTTCCCGAAGTTCCTCGACGCGCTGCCGACGAACCCTCGGCGGATCGACGCACTGTTCGCCGCGACCGATCCCGAGGCGAAGGATCGCATCACGGGGATCTATCCGGGATATCCGGACGAGCGTGCCGCGATCGATCTCGGCGGCGACCTCACCTTCTGGTATCCGTCCGTGCAGTTCGCGCAGGCACATTCGCGTTTCGCGCCGACCTTCATGTACCGCTTCGATCTCGCGCCGCGAGTGCTGCGGTGGACGGGCTTCGATGCGACGCACGCGGTGGAGTTGCTCGCGGTCTTCGACCAGACCGACGAACCGCTCGGCCGGGCGCTCACGGCACTCGGTGGGCGACGTGGTCTGCGGACGGCCGCCGGGGCGATGCAGCGCCAGTGGCTGAACGTGGCCCGGCACGGTGAACCACTGCCGTCGTGGCCACCCTACGACGAGAAGGACCGCGCGACAGTGATTTTCGACGAGGTCACGCGCATCGAGCACGATCCGCGTCGCGAGCGCCGCCTCGCGTGGGAGGGCTACCGCGGGTACGCCGCTCCGGCACCTGTTCAGTAAGCGCCGCTTCTCGACGCGCGCAATGAGCGTCGCTACTCGGCGCGTGCAGTGAGCGACGCTACTTGGCGACGGTGAGCAGGAAGGCGACGTCCTCGATGGCGCTGACGCTGTGCCGGACCGGCGGGATGATGATCATGTCGCCCGCCGAACCCTTCCACACGTCGTTGCCGGCGACGAGCTGGAGCTGACCCGACAGCACCTGCAGGGTCGCCTCGCCCGGGCTGTCGTGCTCGCCGAGTTCGTGCCCCGCCAGCAACGCGACGACGGTCTGCCGCAGGTGCTTGGTATGCCCACCGAAAACCGTCTGGGAGCTGCGTCCGCTGCTGGACGTCGCTGCGAGTTTGAGCTGCTGCCGTGCCATGGCGGTCAAGGAGAGCTTGTCCATGTACCGCAGTATCGCTCAGATGCCGCCGCGAGAACTCAGCTTCGGGCGTACCGGATCCAGCGGAACCTGATTCCCTTGGTGGACGTCAGCCATTCTCCGGGATCCGCCACCCACTCGGCGCCGATCGGAGGTGCGGTCGCATCTCCTGCGACGTCGAGGTCGACCTCGGTCACGAGCAGCTGCTTCGCGAACGGCATCGCCTGCGCGTAGATCTGGCCCCCACCCATGACGACGACCTCGTCCTCACGGGCGAGTGTCAGTGCGTCCTCGAGGCTCGTCGCGGTCTCGGCGCCCTGGGCCGACCACTCGACGTTGCGGGTGACGACGATGTTCCGGCGTCCCGGTAGCGGCCGGAACCTCGGCGGCAGTGAATCCCAGGTGAGCCGGCCCATGATCACCGGCTTTCCCATCGTCGCGTCCTTGAAGAACGCCATGTCCTCGGGGATGTGCCACGGGATGGTGTTCTCCCGGCCGATCACACCACCACGTGCCTGAGCCCAGACGAGGGTGACATCCCCCATCAGACGGCCACCGGCGCCTTGATCGCCGGGTGGTGCCGGTAGCCGACCACCTCGACGTCCTCGTAGCGGTAGTCGAAGATCGAGTCGCGCGGGTGCAGCTTCAACGTCGGGTAGGGATACGGATCACGGGTGAGCTGCTCCGTGACCTGCTCGATGTGGTTCGAGTAGATGTGGCAGTCGCCGCCGGTCCAGATGAACTCTCCCGGCTCGAGTCCGGTCTGCTGCGCGACCATGTGGGTGAGCAGCGCGTAGCTGGCGATGTTGAACGGCACGCCGAGGAACATGTCGGCGCTGCGCTGGTAGAGCTGGCAGCTGAGCTTGCCGTCGGCCACGTAGAACTGGAAGAAGGCGTGGCACGGCATGAGCGCCATCTTGTCGAGCTCGGCCACGTTCCACGCCGAGACGAGGATGCGCCGCGAATCGGGGTCGGTGCGCAGGGTCTCGATCACCTGGCCGATCTGGTCGATGTGCTGCCCGTCGGGGGTCGGCCACGAGCGCCACTGCACGCCGTAGACCGGGCCCAGATCGCCGTCGGGTGCGGCCCACTCGTCCCAGATCGTCACGCCGTGCTCCTGCAGCCACTTGACGTTGGAGTCGCCGCGCAGGAACCACAGCAACTCGTAGACGATGGACTTCAGGTGCACCTTCTTCGTGGTGATCAGCGGGAAGCCCTCGGACAGATCGAAGCGCATCTGATGGCCGAACAGGCTCCGCGTGCCGGTTCCGGTACGGTCCGCCTTCTCCGCGCCGGTCTCGAGGATCAGGCGCATCAGGTCTTCGTAGGGCGTCGACACAGTCACGAGCGCAGTCTATCGGTGGGTCGAAGGTGTCCGTCGCCACCCGCGAACGGCCCGGCGACCGTAGCCTGTTCCCATGCCCGAGCTCCCCGAGGTGGAAGCACTTGCGGTGTTCCTGCGCGAGCACGCGGTCGGCAGCGTCATCGGACGCATCGACGTCGCGGCGCTGAACGTACTGCAGACGGCCGACCCGCCGATCACGGCGCTGCAGGGACGCGACATCACCGGAGCGGTGCGCTTCGGCAAGTTCCTCGCGATCGACTGCTCGGGGCTGCACCTGATCACGCACCTGTCGCGCGGCGGCTGGTTGCGCTGGCTCGACGAACCGTCGCAGACTCCCCCGAAACTCGGTCGCGGTCCGCTCGCCCTCCGCGTGCACCTGTTCGCCCCCGACGCGACGACACCGGCCTTCGATCTCACCGAGGCCGGCACGAAGAAGCGCCTCGCGGTCTGGATTGTCGACGATCCGCAGCAGGTGCCCGGCATCGCCCGCCTCGGCCCCGACGCGCTCGCCCTCACCCGCGACGAGTTCGCCGAGCTCCTGACCGACAGCACCTCGCGCCTCAAGACGTTGCTGATCGACCAGAAGATTCTCGCGGGCATCGGCAACGCCTACTCCGACGAGATCCTGCACGTCGCGCAGCAGTCACCGTTCGCGACCGCCGGACGGCTGACCGACGACGAGGTGACCGCGCTGTACGGGGCGATGCGGTCGGTGCTGACCGATGCCGTCACGCGCTCGGTCGGGCAGGACGCGGCGCGCCTCAAGGGCGAGAAACGGTCGGGGCTGCGCGTGCACGGCCGCACCGGTGAGCCGTGCCCGGTGTGCGGCGACACCGTCCGCGAGGTCTCCTACACCGACCGTTCGTTCCAGTACTGCCCGACCTGCCAGACCGGAGGGAAGGTCCTCGCCGACCGGCGGATGTCCCGCCTGCTGAAGTAGCGGGCACGCAGTGCAGGCCCCTTCCCGTCTCCGCGAAGAAGTCCGCATCCTCGCGCCGCGTTACTTCGCCTTCGTCATGGCCGGCGGAATCGTGTCCACCGGACTCCACCTCCGCGGTTTCCACCTCGCATCGGCCGTGCTGCTGATCGTGTCCGCGATCGGATACGCGACGCTGGTGGCCCTGTCGGTGTGGCGGTTCTTCGCGTTCCGCGACGAGGTCCGCGCCGATCTCGCCGATTCCGGACGGGCGTTCGGCTTCTTCACCTTCGTCGCGGGCAGCAACGTGCTCGGCGTACGCCTGATGATGGACGGCTGGCATTCCACCGCGGCCGTACTACTCGTGGGCGCGGCGGCGACGTGGCTGGTGCTCGGATATGTCGTCCCGTGGACCGCCGTGCTCGGCACGGCGGAGCGTCCCGTCCTCGCGAAGGCGAACGGAACGTGGTTCATCTGGGTCGTCGCCAGCGAGTCGGTGGCCATCGCCGCGGCCACGCTCCAACCGGTCTACCGCGAACTGGACCGGCTCCTCGCCGCCCTCGCGGTGTTCACCTGGGGCGTCGGGCTGTTCCTGTACGCGGCGGCCGGCGTCTTCGCCGCGGTTCGGATGTTGGAGTACCCGTTGCGACCCACCGACCTGACCGCCCCTTACTGGGCTCTTCGCGCTTGAGCGGGGTGCCCGGTAGTTGATGGGGCTCGTGGCCCCGACATGCTGTTGGTCTCTCACAACGCGACAACAGCGAGACCACGAGCATGAACGAGGGTACGTCAGTGCTGCTCGGGCTGGAGGACGAGTTCACCGTCCCGCAGCTCGAACGAATCGATGCCGACACGGTGCGTGTCGTCATCGAGGTCATCGACCCGGAGGGCGCCTGCCCCGAGTGCGGGGTGCTCACCTCAAGGATCAAGGAGCGGCCACTGGTTCGAGTCAAGGACTTGCCTGCCTCCGGCCAAAGAACCGATCTGTGGTGGCTCAAACGGCGCTTGGTGTGCCGCGAACCGGCCTGTGGGACAGCGACATTCACGCAGCAGTCCCGCGCTGCGCCGGCACGGTCGCGGCTCACGACCCGGCTACGAGAGAAGATCGGTTCGGCGATCGCGTCGGGCAACCGCGCCGTCAGCGAGGTCGCTAGCGAGTACCAGGTGGCGTGGTCGACCGCGCACCGGGCGCTCATCGCACTGGCCAACCAGTGGCTGCCCGAGCCGGAACCCACCCGCGTGCTCAACATCGACGAGACCCGCGCCCGGTCGGTGCGCTGGGTGCTCGAAGAGGCCGGCTGGACACGGTCGAACCCGTGGATGACCTCGTTCGTCAACGCCGACCCCACCCTGCCCGGGCACCTTCTCGGGCTGACCCCGGGACGCTCCGGGGCGTGCGTGATCGACTGGCCCGCGCTGCAGACACCCGCGTTCCGGGCCGGCATCGACCTGGTCGTGATCGACCCGTCCGCGCCGTACGCGGGCGGGATCCGCACCGCCCTGCCGGACGCGCGGATCGCAGTCGACAAGTGGCATCTCGTCGCCCTCGCCAACCTCATGGTCACCCAGGTCCGTCAACGGATCACCCGGCAACTGCACGGCCGCCGCGGCACCGCCACCGACAAAGTCTGGGCCAGCCGGCAACTGCTGCTCACCGGCTACGAGCACCTCACCGTGAAGCAAAAGGCCCGGTTCAACGCCGCCCTCGCCGCCGAGGATCCGACCAACGAGATCGCCGCCGCGCATGCCGTCAAGGAACGCCTGCGCCTGCTGCTGGCCGAACACCAGCCGCACCAGATCCGGCGCAGGCTGTACGACTTCTACGACGCCGCCGCCCGCGCCGACATGGAGGAAACCAGCCGCCTGGCGACCACGATCGACACCTGGTGGCCAGCGGTGCTCGTCGCGCTCACCGAAGACGTGACCAACGCCCGCACCGAGGGCTTCAACCGGATCATCAAGCAAACCAAGCGTGTCGGATGCGGCTTCACCAACATGGACAACTACCGAAGGCGCATCATGGTCCACATCGCCCTCACCCGAGGGCAGAGACCAGCAGCATGAAATCAGCACACGCCCCGCTCAAATGCGGAGAGCCATTTATCTCTGCAGTAAACGCCCGGCCCGTCTTCGGCGCCTCGTGCCACACATGCCTTCCCGCTCGGGTTGCGGCGGGCCATAATTCGCCTTTCACGTGCCCGGCTTGCCGTCTTCGGAGCTGGGCCTTGACACCCCTGCACCGGGTACCCCCGCATCAGTACCGCACCTGCCGCTGGGCAGTCGATGCATCACCTGTCCGAACGGAATCGACCGGCCCCACGCTGATCACTGCTCCCACACCGCCGAAGCACTTCAACCGATCCGTCACTGCAGCATCATCGAGAAGCCGTCCTCGACACCGGCAGGTCCCGGGCCCGCTGGCTGTGATGTCTTCGCGCTGGCGGCGTCGGCGGGGAGAGGATTTCGCAGTGAGCAGCACCGCTCTCTCCGGGATCGAGGCGACCACCGAATCCGGCCCGCGGTGCTGCACGAAACCTTGGGGCTCCATCGAGCCAGTGGCAATCGGCCCGTGGTTGCCTCACCATGGAGCGGTGACTGCTAAGCGTCGCCGATCCACCGCCGATCCTGCCGAACCCCTTTCCGATGCCGAGCTGCTCATCGGCCTGGTGGTCTCACCATCCCTGAGTGCGATGCTCGGCCCCGAGGTCACCACCTCGGTGCGCAAGATTTTGGTGCAGCGGTATCCGGGAGTGCGCTGGCAACTGAAGATGGCCGAAGACCGGCTGGTCGATCCACCCACCGAGACCTTGGACCTGCTGGAGGCGGCCCGAAACCGCGTGCTGGAGGAGAACTGGGATTTGGCCGTGGTGCTCACCGAGATCCCCCTGAAGACCGGCCGACGTCCGGTGCTCACCCAGCTCAGCCCCGTGCACGGGGTAGGACTGGTCTCCGTCCCAACCCTGGGAGCCGTGCACGTGCGGCAGAAGGTGCAAGAGACCACCGTGCACGTGGTCGGGCAGCTCCTGGGCTACGACGCCGAAGACCTCAACGCCCAGCGGGATCTTGCTCGAAGAGCCCACCAGCTGTCCACCGATCTCGACGAACGCCCGGACGACAACGTCGTGCAGTTCACGGCCCGAGTGCTGAGCGGCAACGTGCGGTTGCTGCTGGGCATGATCCGCGCCAACCAGCCTTGGGCCTTCGTGGCCCGGCTCTCCCGGGCGATGGTCGTGGCAGCGGCCACCGGCATGCTGACATTGGTGGCCTCGGACCTATGGGTACTGGCCATGGCCTACGGGCCGGTGCGCCTGGTCCTGCTGGCGGTGATGGCGATCGGGGCGGTGAGTGCCACCCTGATCCTGGGAGCCGACTTGTGGGAGCGCCCACGGCGGCGAGCCCAACGTGAGCAGGTGATCCTGTTCAATTTGGCCACCACCGCGACCGTGGCCATCGGGGTTGTGGTGTTCTACCTCGGCTTATTCATCCTGTCCTGGGTCGGCGCGCTGCTGCTCATCGACGAGCAGGTACTGGCCGGTGTCGCCGGTCACCCAGTGAACGCTTTGGACTACGCGAAGATCAGCTGGCTCACCGCCAGCCTGGCCACCGTGGGCGGAGCACTAGGAGCTGGACTGGAGGACGACGATGTGGTGCGCGCCGCTGCCTACACCCGGTCCAGCACCTGACACAGCCCCAGCACAGAAGAAACTGAAACATCTACGCGTTGATGCCACGTCTATGCAGGTGTCATTGCCGGTCGCGATGACTTGGTGGGCTCAGCGCAGTGCGCTGCCTCGTACTCGGCGGGTGGGGCGTTGCCGAGGCGGGTGTGCGGGCGGGCGCTGTTGTACCTGTCGATCCGGGATCCGCACCGCCCTGCCGGACGCGCGGATCGCAGTCGACAAGTGGCATCTCGTCGCCCTCGCCAACCTCATGGTCACCCAGGTCCGTCAACGGATCACCCGGCAACTGCACGGCCGCCGCGCATGCCGTCAAGGAACGCCTGCGCCTGCTGCTGGCCGAACACCAGCCGCACCAGATCCGGCGCAGGCTGTACGACTTCTACGACGCCGCCGCCCGCGCCGACATGGAGGAAACCAGCCGCCTGGCGACCACGATCGACACCTGGTGGCCAGCGGTGCTCGTCGCGCTCACCGAAGACGTGACCAACGCCCGCACCGAGGGCTTCAACCGGATCATCAAGCAAACCAAGCGTGTCGGATGCGGCTTCACCAACATGGACAACTACCGAAGGCGCATCATGGTCCACATCGCCCTCACCCGAGGGCAGAGACCAGCAGCATGAAATCAGCACACGCCCCGCTCAAATGCGGAGAGCCCCTTACTGGGTGTCGATGGGAGCGTGCTCGATCACCGTCGTGGCGGGTTCACGGATCGTCGAGATGGACGACGCACCGATGGTCGACGCGACCCGCGGACTGATCGCGGGCCTCGCCGTCGTCATCTGGGTCTTCGCGACGTGGCTGCTCCCCCCGCTCGTCGCGGCCGGTTGGTGGCGACACCGCGTCCACCGGGTGCGGCTGGACTACGACTCGTCCCTGTGGTCGATCGTCTTCCCGCTCGGCATGTACGCGATCGCGGGGATGTATCTGGGTCGCGCCGACGATCTGCCACTGGTCGGCGCGATCGGCGCCGCCGAATTGTGGGTCGCGGTGGCGGCCTGGGTCGCGGTGTTCGCCGCGATGCTGCACCGCATGTGGGTACGGCTCATACGGCCGGTCGAGCGCGACCGACGGTGACCGCCCGTGCTCGGGCCCGCCCCATCCCGCCGTACCAGCGGACGGCGAGCACGACAGCCAGGGCCACAGGCCTGGTCGCCGGTGCGGCCGGCGTGGCCGCCATGACCATCGGGGAGAAGATCGAGCAGGCCGTCACCGGGCGACCGAACTCCCACGTGCCGGGCCGCGTACTCGCACGGTTGACGGGCGCCTCGGAATCGGCCGGACAGCACTCGACCGCCCTGAACTGGGCGATGCACTTCGGGCAGGGTATCGCCCTCGGCGTCCTGCGTTCGGTCATGGCCGAGGTGGGCCTGCGGGGGCCGCTCGCATCGTCGAAGTTCACCGTCGTCCGTCTGACCAACGACCAGATCCTCGAGAACGCGACCGGCGTGGGAGCGCCCCCGCAAACGTGGCCCCGTTCCGAGCTGGCGATCGACGTCCTCCACAAGAGCGTCTACGGCTTCGTCACCGGTGCCGTCGCCGACGCGGCGGTTACCGTATCGGTGTGAATGTCGAACCGCTGGACACCGGCACCGTGGCCGGTCACCTGCATCTTCCCGAGGGCAGTCCGCGGGGTGCCGTCGCGTTGACGCACGGCGCCGGCGGCAACTGCGACGCCCGGATCCTGCAGCTGATGTGCTCCCGGTTCGCCGATGCCGGCTTCCTCGCCCTGCGCTACGACCTGCCGTTTCGCCGTCGCAAGCCCAAGGGACCCCCGCAGCCGTCCCGCGCCGCGGAGGACCGCGAGGGTGTGTCCGCCGCGGCCGCGGAGCTGCGCGACCGCGTGTCCGGGCCCCTGCTGCTCGGCGGCGTCTCCTACGGCGGCCGGCAGACGTCGATGCTCGCGGCCGACGAACCCGGCATCGCCGACGCCCTCGTCCTGCTGTCCTATCCCCTCCATCCCCCGGGCAAGCCGGAGAAGCTGCGCACCGAGCACCTGCCGAAGATCTCGGTGCCCACGGTGTTCGTCCACGGCGACCGCGACCCCTTCGGTACCTTCGACGAACTGCGGGAGGCACTCGATCTCCTGCCCGCGGCCACGACCCTCGTCGAGGTCACCGGGGCCGCACACGACCTGAGCCGCGCGAAGACGGATCCTTCGGAATCCGCCGTGTCCGCGGCGCTGCACCTGCTGGAAGAGAAGAAGTCATGATCGAGCCCACCGACGTCGCCATCGACACGCTGCTCGCCGAGCTCCGCGACCGGCTCGACGATTCCGTCGACGCCCCGACGACCCTGCGCGGACTGCTCGAAGCGGTGCTCGTCGTGGGATCGGGTCTCGAACTCGACTCCATGCTCCAGCGCATCGTCACCGCGGCGACCGCTCTCCTCGACGCCCGCTACGGCGCGCTCGGCGTGCGCGCCGCCGACGGTGGTCTGTCGGAGTTCGTGTACGTCGGGATCAATCCGACGCAGCGCGAGGTGATGGGCCATCTGCCCGAGGGCCGGGGCATCCTCGGTCTGCTCATCAACGATCCCCGGCCGGTCCGTCTCGGCGACCTGTCGAAGCATTCCGCCTCCATCGGTTTCCCGCCCAACCATCCGCCCATGAAGAGCTTCCTCGGAACTCCGATCATGGTGCGCGGCAAGGTTTTCGGCAGCATCTATCTCACCGAGAAGCTGGGGGCACCCGAGTTCACCGAAGAGGACGAGGTGATCCTCAAGGTGCTCGCGATGTCCGCCGGTGTGGCCGTCGAGAACGCGCGCCTGTTCGAGGGCTCCCTCGACCGCGAGAGATGGCTCACCGCAATGGCATCCATCAACTCCCGGCTGTTGATGGGCGGGTCGGTGGACGAGACGCTGTCGATGCTCACCGGCCAGGTCCGCGAACTCGCCCGGTGTGCGGGTGCCTATGTGGTGCTCGTCGACGGCCACCACGGCCGCCTGCAGGCCGCGTCCCCCGCGGCGCCGTGCGGGAAGGACAAGCGTTTCGATCTCACCGGATCGCCTGTGCTGAAAGCGCTCAAGAGCAGGCAGCCGATGCACCTCGATACCCTCGAGGGACTGCCACCGATGGAGCAGGGCGACGAAGGACACGCGGTGGTGCTGCCGCTGTCGGCGACGTCGACGGTCACGGGTGTGCTCGTCGCGACCCGCGAGGCCGGTACCGAACCGTGGGACGACGAGGACGTGGCCCGCTTCGAATCCATGGCGAACCTCGCGGCCGTGGCCCTCGAATTCGCCGAACAGCAACGCAAGAAGCGGTTGCTCGACGTGCTGGCCGATCGCGATCGCATCGCACAGGACCTGCACGACAACGTCATCCAGCGCCTGTTCGCCACGGGTATGAGCTTGCAGAGCGCGACCGCGGACGGTGCGGGTACCGAACGCGTCGTGGAGGTGATCCGCCACGCGATCGAACAGCTCGACCGGACGGTGCGCGAGATCCGCACGACCATCTTCGATCTGCACACCACCGGCGCGGCGGCGTCGAACAGTCTGCGCCGGAGACTGCTGGACGTGGTGGGCGACCTGAGCATCCACTCCTCGGTGGCGCCCAACGTGCAGTTCGTCGGACCCATCGACACGCTGGTGCCGATGCGCATCCACCCGCATGCCGAGGCTGTGCTCCGCGAGGGGCTGAGCAACGCGCTGCGCCATTCCCAGTCCGACAACATCTCGGTGTCGGTCTCGGTTCAGGACGATTTCCGGATCGAGATCCTCGACGACGGCACGGGTCTGCCCGACATGCCTCGCCGCAGCGGGCTGGCGAACCTCGAGCGGCGCGCCGTGCAGTGCGGCGGGTCGTGCGAGATCGGTCCGGCCCACCCGCGCGGCACCCGGGTGCTGTGGGCGGTCCCGCTCTGACGGAACGGGTCCCGCCCGCGTCGGACTAGGATGTCGGCTTGCCGCGCTCGTTGCGCAGCTCGGTGGCGAGCACCGCGGCCTGCGTGCGGCGCTGCATGCCGAGCTTCGCCAGCAGCCGCGAGACGTAGTTCTTCACGGTCTTCTCCGCGAGGAACAGCCGCTCGGCGATCTCGCGGTTGGTCAGGCCTTCACCGATGAGTTCGAAGACGGCGCGTTCCTGCTCCGACAGCTCGGCCAGTGGATCGGCCGTGCGCGATGCCCGGATCCGCTCCATGAGGGCGGCGGTGGCACGGCTGTCCAGCAACGAGCCGCCCTCGCCGACGGTGCGGATCGCCGAGACGAGGTCGGTGCCGAGGATCTGCTTGAGCACGAACCCCGAGGCACCCGCCATGATCGCGTCGAAGAGTGCCTCGTCGTCGGCGTAGGAGGTGAGCATCAGGGCGCGCAGACCCGGCATGCGGGTACGCAGCTCGCGGCACAGTTCGACACCGTTGCCGTCGGGAAGCCGCACGTCGAGCACCGCGACGTCGGCGCCGCTCTCGGGCACGCGGGCCAGGGCCTCGCCCACCGAGGCGGCCTCACCGACGACGGTGAAGTCGGGCACGCTGCTCAGCAGATCCACCAGGCCGCGCCGCACGATCTCGTGATCGTCGACGAGGAACACGCGGGTCATCTCGGGCACCTTTCGTTGACATGCTGTCCCGTCATTGTCCCAGGTGTACCGCGATACCCACGTCCTTGGGGCCGTTCGACACCCATCTGGGGACCTTCTCCCCCTGCCCCGCGGGCGCCGCTCGGGAGACGCTGGAAGGGCAGAGGTGGACATGTAGGGCGAACGAGCCGACGCGGAGGATGTCGTGACTGTCGATGCCGGAACCTGGTCGCTCGGTGACACCGAGATCATTGCGCGTGCGGTGGTGGAGGCACCCTCGGTACACGACACGCAACCGTGGAATCTGCGACTGCCCGATCACAGCGCCGAACTGGAGGAACGCCTCGAGTTCGCCGAGCCGGGACCGGACCCGCTGCGCGTCGACCGGTTGATCTCGTGTGGCACGGCCCTCGCGAATCTCGAGCTCGCGATCCGGGTCCTCGGCAACCGATCGCGCACCTCGGTGCTGCCCGATCCGCAACGTCCGGAGCTCATCGCCCGGATCGAGACGCTCGGCTCGGGTACCCCGAGTAGCCGCGACCTGCGGTTGTACGCCGCCATCTCGCATCGGCGCAGCCATCGCGAATCGTTCACCGACATCCCGGTGCCGACGGCGACGCTCGCCGACGTCGTCGCCGCGGCCGGGGAGATACCCGACGTCGACGTGCGTCTGCTCGCCGCCGACGAGGCCGTCGCCCTGGCGCAGGTGCTCGCCTATGCGGCGGAGGCCCGCCGGCGTCACCCGCACTACCAGCGGGAGATGTTCTCGTGGACCTCCCACTGGCAGCCGCGCGGCAACGCCGAGGTGGTCACCACCTGGAGCGCGACCCTCGACGAACACGGCGCGGCCGGCGAGGCCATGGTCACGTCGGGGATCCCCGACGTCGATGCGCTGGCGGCGGCGATCGCGCGCGAATCGGTGCTGCTGTTCTCCGCCCCGTCCACCTCGCCGGCGGATCTGGTCCGGGTGGGCGCGGCGGTGGAGCGGTGCTGGCTCGCGGCCATCGATGCGCGATTGTCGGCGTCGGTCGTGACGCATCCGCTGCGGGTCGAGGACGCCGGTTCGCGCCTGGCAGAGATGCTCGACCTGCCGGTCGTGCCGCTGGTGATCCTGCGCGTGGGTTTCTGACGAGAAGAGAGATCGAGGTGACGATGAGCGCACCGACCGAGGATCCGATCGACGATCCGACCCGCGAGTTGTTCCGCACGGCCCTGGACATGGCACAGGCCGCCAAGGCCGGCAACGTCTCCGGGTGGCTGTCCGCCCGTTACGAGTGCGGGCGCGTCGAGGACGTCGCGTTCGTACTCTCGCAGATGCTCGGGGTGCTCATCGAGAACGGCGCGATCAGCCGCGGCGTGCATCCGGCCGACGCGTGGAGGGAACTGCGCGAGCGGGGCGTCGACGACTTCGGGTGACGCCCCGCATCGCTCCCTCGTCCGGGATCAGTCCTCGGTCTGCTTCGACCGGACGACGAGGACCGGGCAGTCCGCGGTCTGGATCAGCGCATTGCTCGTGGAGCCGAGCAGCAACCCCTTGAAGCCGCCGCGTCCGCGGGTTCCGACCACGAGAAGCTGTGCGGCCTCGGCGTATTCGCTGAGCACTCGCACCGGCCGGTCGCGGGCGACGACACGTTCGACGGTGACGTCCGGGTACCGCTCCTGGTATCCGGCGAGACGTTCGGCGAGCACGATCTCCTCACCGGTCTGGATCCGGCTCCAGTGCGGGTCCTCCGGGACGGCGCCGAGCGAGGGCTGGACGCTCACGTCGCTCCACACGTTCACCGCGACGAGCGTCGCGCCGCGTGCGGATGCCTCCTCGAACGCGACCTCCACCGCGTCGCGGCACGAGACCGAGCCGTCGACACCGACGACGACGGGCCCCTTTGTCGGCGGCGCACCGTCAAAGGTGCGGCCCCGCACCACGACGACGGGCGCCATCGCGTGCGAGACGACCGCCGTGGAGACCGAACCGGCGAGCAGGCCCTTCACCTCGCCGAGGCCGCGCGAGCCGACGACGAGCCGGTCGGCGTGCTCGGCCTGTGCGATGAGCGTGGGAACGACCTTGCCTTCGAGCTGTTCGGTGGTGATCTCGACGTTCCCGTGACGGTTCTCGTCGATGATCTGCCGGGCGAGCACGGCCGCGTTGTCGAGCCGGTCGCGGGCCGTCGCCTTCATCTCCTCGTGGAAGCTCTGCGCGAGGTAGGGCTCGGAGTAATAGAAGGCGGGGATGTGCACGACGGTGACGATGCGCAACGGCAGGCCGCGGATCGCAGCCGTCCGTGCCGCCCAGTGCACCGCGGTCGTGGACGCGTCGGATCCGTCGACGGCCACGACGATCGGCTTGTTCTCGGTCATCGCACGAGGAACCTTTCTCGGTGGGTCAGCCGCAGATCTGCCGCAGCTGTTCGATCAGTCGCACACGACCTGCGGTGTCGGCCGCGAAGGGGGTGACGTTGAGGGTGGTGACCCCGGCCTCCGCGAAGGCAGCGACTCGCTCCCGCACGAAGCCCTCCGAACCGATCAGGGAGATCGAGCGGAGCAGTTCGACGGGCACCGCCGCGGCCGCCTCCTCCTTCTTGCCGGCCAGGTAGAGCTCCTGGATGGTCTCGGCTTCCTTCGCGTAGCCGTAGCGGATCGCGAGGTCGTTGTAGAAGTTCTTGCCCTTGGCGCCCATGCCGCCGACGTACAGCGCGACCATGGGCCGGACCCAGTCGAGCATGTGGTCGACGTCGTCGCCGATGGCGAGCGGGGTCTGCGCGTAGATCTGCAGGTCGCCGAGTGCGGGATCGCGCTTGGCCTTGCCCTTCGCGATCGATTCGCCCCACACGTCGGCGGCCTTCTCCGGGTAATAGAACAGCGGCTGCCAGCCCTCGGCGATCTCGGCGGTCATCTCGACGTTCTTCGGGCCGAGCGACGCGATGATGATCGGGATACGTTCGCGCACAGGCTTGTTGATGATCTTCAGCGGCTTGCCGAGTCCGGTGCCGCGGTCTTCGGGCAGCGGGATCTGGTAGTACTTGCCCTGGTGGTCCACCTTCTCGCGGCGCCACACCTGCCGGCAGATGTCGACGATCTCGCGGGTGCGACCCAGCGGCGCGTTGTAGGGAACGCCGTGGAAACCTTCGATGACCTGAGGGCCCGACGCGCCGACACCGAGCACGAATCGGCCGTCGGAGACGAAGTCCAGACCGGCCGCCGTCATGGCGGTGAGCGTCGGTGTCCGGGTGAACAACTGGAGGATGCCGGAGGCGAGTTCGACCCGGGAGGTCTTCGCCGCCAGATAGCCGAGCTGACTCACCGCATCGAACGAATAGGCCTCGGGTACGAACACGATGTCGAGGCCGGCCTTCTCCAGGTCGGCCACCTCCGCCGCGGTCTCCGCGAAACCTCCGCTGTAGTTCAGTCCCATCCCGATGCGCATGCGCCACCTTCGTCCCTGCTGCACACCCCCGTTCGGGGGCGCGATCGTCCATGTGCCCCGCACACTACCGCCGTCAGGAGGTGACCGGTCGCACCACCATCACCGGGCAGCGCGCCTCGCGCATGAGCGCGTTTCCGGTAGAACCGAGCACCATCCCCTTGAAGCCTCCCCTGCCGCGAGTCCCTACCACGACGAGCTGGGCTTTCTCGCTCCAGGACTGCAGATGGGCGCGTGGGCCGTCGACGTAGACCTTCCGGTGGACCGTCACGTCCGGATAGCGCTCGCCGTAGCCCGCGAGGCACTCGGACAGCAGGGAGTGCTCGTACTCCTCGAACGCGCGGGGATCGAAGTCGAGGGGCGACTCGTCGATCTCCCCGACTTTCAGGTCGCTCCAGACGTGGACGGCGACGAGGTCGACCCTGCGCCAGGATGCCTCCTCGAACGCCAGATCGACCGCTTGGCGGCTCGCGGGGCTGCCGTCCACGCCGACGACGACGGGTCGCTCGTCGGGGACGGGCCCTTCCGGTCCTCGCACCACGACGACCGGGCATTCGGCATGACCGGCGACGGAGACCGGGGTGGAACCGAGGAAGGCCTCCCCCATCTTGGTGCTGCCGGTGGCCCCGAGGACGATCATGCGCGACGTGCGGGACAGTTCGACGAGCCACTTGGCGCTTCCGGTGAGGGCGAGCTCGGCGGTGATCTCGAGGTCCGGCGCCACCGCCTCGGCGGTCTCTGCAGCCTCCTTCAGGAGTGCCTGAGCCTCGGCCTCGCTCCATTCGAAGACCTGCGAGGGGCGGAAGAAGGGAAGTTTCGTCCAACCCGAGGGTGCGAAGTCCACCGCGTGGACGAGATGCAGTGGGATCTTCCGGCCGGCCGCGGTGGCGGCAGCCCACCTCACCGCCCGCTCGGAGGCCGGGGAACCGTCGGCACCGACGGTTACGTGGTTGTGGTCGCGGGGTGCTTCACCGAGAGGTTTCACGTCCGTGAGGCTAGTCGGATCCGGTACGTCCGGATACGGACTTTGGTCATCACATCGGGATTCCTTCGGTGGCAATGCATTCCATCGACAGCGATGTGCGTCACATAAAATTGTCATCGCGAATGCGAATTTACTAGCGTAGGGCCATGCAACTCACCCGGTTCACCGATCTCGGACTGAGAGTTGTGATGCATCTCGTCGCCGGCCCGGCGGGGAGTATGCCCGGTACCAGAACGATTGCAAACCAGCTCGATCTGTCGTACGCACATACGACGAAGGTCGTCGCCCGACTCGGCGAGCTCGGGGTGGTGGCCACCCGCCGCGGACGCGGCGGAGGCCTGACCGTCACCGAACTCGGCCGCACGGCGAGCCTCGGATGGCTCACCCGAGCCCTCGAAGGTGAAGAAGAAGTCGTCGAGTGCGAAGGAGCGAAGCCGTGCCCCCTGCGTCACGGCTGCACCCTGCGCTCGAAGCTGCGTACCGCACAGGACGCCTTCTACGCCGCTCTCGACGACGTCACGATCGCCGACCTGGCGACCCCTGACGCCGGTCCGGTCCTGCTCACCCTCGAACCACCCACCGGCCGCTGACCCACGGCGAGGCTGCCGGTGCAGCCCGTCACGACACACACGAGGAGACACACCATGCCGCTCTCACCCGAATCCAAGGACGTCATCGCCGCGACCCTCCCGGCGGTGGGAGCCGCCATCGGCGACATCACCCCGTTGTTCTATAGCAAGATGTTCGCCGCCCATCCCGAGCTCGAACGCGATCTGTTCAACCGCGGCAACCAGAAGCAGGGTGAGCAGCAGAAGGCACTCGCCGGATCGATCGCGGCCTTCGCGACGCTCCAGCTCGATCCCGATCCCGCCCGTGTCGAGGCGATCCTGTCCCGCATCGCCCACAAGCACGCCTCGCTCGGCATCAAGCCCGACGAGTACTGGATCGTCCACAAGCACCTCTTCGAGGCGATCGTCGAAATCCTCGGAGAGGCAGTGACTCCGGAAGTCGCGAAGGCGTGGGACGAGCTGTACTGGCTGATGGCCAATACCCTCATCTCGATGGAGGCCGATCTGTACCGGGCCGCAGGTGTCGAGGCCGGCGACGTCTGGCGCACCGTCCGCGTCGCCGACCGCGTCCACCAGTCCGCCGACACCGTCTCGTTCGTGCTCACCTCGCTCGACGGTTCCCCGCTGCCCACCTTCCGTCCGGGCCAGTACCTCTCGGTCGGCGTCCGCCTCCCCGACGGCGCCCGCCAGATCCGTCAGTACAGCCTGTCGAGCGCACCCGCGAAGGGCGACTGGCGTATCACCGTCAAGCGGGTCCTGGAGACCACCGCACCCGACGGCACCGTGCTTCCCGCCGGTGAGGTGTCGAACTTCCTGTACAACAACGTCTTCGAGGGCGACGAGCTGGAAGTCACCACTCCCTTCGGCGATCTCGTACTCACCGAGGACGACACCCCGATCCTGTTGGCGTCCGCCGGCATCGGATGCACCCCGATGATCGGCATGCTCGATCACCTCGCCGGCGTCGGCGACGAGCGTCCCGTCGCGGTCCTGCACGCCGACCGGTCGGTCGCGAGCCACGCCCACCGCCGCGAGCTCGAGACCCTTGCCGAGAAGATCCCGTCGGCCCAGCTGTACCGCTGGTACGAGGACCTCGGCAACCGCCGGCCGCTCGAGACGGTCCGCGTCGGACGTGCCGACATCTCCGATCTGCCGCTCGATCCGAAGACCCAGGCCTACCTGTGCGGCCCGCTGCCGTTCATGCTCTCGCTGCGCGAGGCCCTGATCGAGCGCAACGTCCCGGCCGAGAACATCCACTACGAGGTGTTCGGGCCCGACAGCTGGGCGCCTGCCTCCTGATCCGACCCGATCCGATCGCGGTGCCCCGGCCGAGTCTGCCGGGGCACCGCTGCATTCGCGGCTAGGCTGCACCCATGGACTCCGCCGCGGCTGTTCGCCACCCGGCCCGGTCCCCGCGCAGCCGATTCACGGCACTGGGTAGCCGTGTCCTCGCACTGATCGGAGTCCTCCTCGTGGCGGGCCTCGTCGCCCTGTTCCCCGGGTCCGACGAGCCGCTCGGAACCGACGCCCCCGCCGACGTCTTCAGCGCCGCCCGCGCCGGCGAACACATCGACGCGATCGCCACCGGCCCACGGCCGCTCGGATCGACCGCCCACGCCGATGCCCGCGACCATCTCGTCGCCGTCCTCGAGGAACTCGGGTGGTCCACCCGCGTCGACTCCGGCGTCGGATGGATGGCGCGGTCCGGTGAGGCCACCCAGCGCGGCGCCCGCGTGCAGAACATCGTGGCGACCCGGGACGGTACCGACCCCACCGGCACCGTCGTGCTCGCCGCGCACTACGACACGGTTCGGGGCTCCCCCGGCGCGGGCGACGACGGGATCGGCGTCGGCACGGTCCTCGAGGTCGCGCGTGCCATCGATTCCGGTCCTCCCCCACGGAACGACGTCGTCGTCCTGCTCACCGACGGTGAGGAGAACGGTCTGCTCGGCGCCCACCGGTTCGTGGGCACGGAGTCGGTGCGGGCCGGTCCCGTCGTCGTGCTCAACCACGAGGCGCGCGGAAACGCCGGTACTCCGACGACCTTCCGGATCACCTCACCGAACGGCGTCCTGATCGACAGCCTTGCGGGAGCGCCGGGAGCGAACGCCGACTCCCTCACCGAGCTGATCTTCGAGGCACTGCCGAACAACACCGATTTCCGACGCTTCGCCGAACACGGCCACCACGCCCTCGACACCGCGATCTCCGCGGGCTCGGCGTACTACCACAGCCCTCTCGACACCCCCGACCGTCTCAGCCGGACGTCGCTGCAACACATGGGCGACACCTCCCTCACGACCGCCCGCACGCTCGCCGGATCCGATCTCACGACCGTCGGCGACGGCGGCGACCAGGTCGTGACGACCGCGCCCTGGGGACTTCTCCACATTCCGCGCTGGGCCGAGATCGTCGGGGCGATCACGCTGGCCGGAATCGTGGGGGCGATCGTCGTACTGCAGGTGCGCCGCGGCGAGACGTCTGCCTGGCAGGTCGGCGCGGCCGTGGCCGTGGCCCTGCTCGCCGCCGTGCTCGCGGCGGGCGCAGCGTGGCTGCCGTGGTGGATCGTGCAGACCGTCGATCCGGGCATGGCCGCGCCGGTCGCCGACGAGCCCTACCGGCCGGGTGTCTTCCAGTTCGCGGCGGTCGTCGCGGCCCTCGGCGTCCTGCTGGTCGCGCGATCGTGGTGGGGTCGCGGCCGTCCGGCCGCCGCGCTCACGTGCGGAGCGTTCACGCTCGTCGCGCTGCTCGCGCTCGCCGGCATCCCCTTCGCCGGTGTGCCTCTGACAATGCTCGTACTCATCCTGCCGGCGGCGCTGGGTCTGCTGGTGGCGCTGCTCCTTCCGCAACGCGACACGGTGTGGCCGCTCGTCGCGATCACGCTGGGCGCGCTCGGGTCGCTGATCTTCGGCCTGCCCGCCGTGTTGGTGTCGTTCGACGCCGGACTCCTCTACGGGGCACCGGTGGCCGGTCTGTTCGTCGCATTCACGTTCGCCGCGGTACTCCCGCTGTGCGAGCCGTTCGCGTCGACCACCCGCGGGCTCGTCGTCTCCGCGACCGGCACGATCGCGATCGTCGTGGTGGGCACGCTGCTCGCCGGCTACCTCAACCGGGACGGGGCGACCGATCCCCGGCAGGAATACCTTTGGTACTCGCTCGACGCCGATCGGGGTGCCGCGGTGTGGGGATCGCCGGACGGCCCGAGATCCGACTGGAGCGAAGGGCTGCTCACCACCGGTCCCGAATCGCTCCCCACCGCCTTCCCGTGGCGGGAGTACCGGCCGATGTACCACGGGCCCGCTCCGGTCGCCGACCTCGAGGCGCCCGAGGTCGAGATCCTCGAGGACACGACCGGCGGAAGCGCCCGGAAGATACGACTGCGGTTGAGCTCACCGAGGAACGCCCAGGCTGTCGGGTTGTGGATCGACAACACCACCGCCCACGTCCACGGCGCGACGGTGGACGGCTTCCGCGCCGAGCCGTCCGACGACTTCGGTTTCCTGTTCTGGGCTCCCGGCGCCGACGGGATCGAGGTCGAGCTGACGTTGAGCATGCTCGAGAGCCGCCTAGGCGTCCGCGTCGCCGATCTCGGTGACGATCTCGGCGAAGTAGCCGGCTTCGAGCCACCCGCGGATCGCGTCGTCGTCCAGCCGACGGTGGCCGTGACGCGGACCCTACAACTGTAGGGCCGTCACTCCCACTCGTGAGCGGGAGTACCCGAGGCCATGTTCTGCACGTAGTCCTTCATCATCCCGAGCAGGGCGGTGCGACGGTTCTCGCCGGCAGCCTCGCGTCGGGCCACCTGCCGTCGTTGCCACGCTGCCCCGGTCTGCCGGGTCAGTGCACGCCCCTCGACGATGCCGAGATAGCGGTCGCGGACCGCCGCCGACAGTCCGTATGCCTCGAGGCCCTGGTGCGCAAGCGGCAACAGGCACCGCAGCACGAGTTCGTCGGCGCCGACCCATCCGGTGCGCGGCCAGTACAGCTTCGCGTCGAGACCGAACTTCGCACCGAGCACGAGGTTCCGCTCGGCGGCGTCGAAGCTGAGGTCGCGCCAGAGCGGCTCGTCGGCGTCGGTGAGGGCGCGCAGCGTCCCGTAGTAGAAGGCGGCGTTGGCCATGGTGTCGAGGACGGTCGGTCCTGCAGGGAGCACACGGTTCTCGACGCGCAGGTGCGGATGGCCGTCGCTGATGTCGTAGACGGGCCGGTTCCACCGGTAGATGGTGCCATTGTGCATCTGCAGTTCGCGCAGTTCGGGAATCCGGCCGGCGTCGAGTTCGGCCATCGGATCGACGTCCGAGACCTCCGGAAGGAGAGCCGTGAAGTAGTGGGAGTTCTCCTCGAACAGGTCGAGGACGGAATCGATCCACCGCTCACCGAACCACACGCGGGGACGGACGCCCTGGTTCCGCAGTTCGAGCGGACGCGTGTCAGTGGCCTGCGCGAACAACGGGATCCGGCTCTCGTGCCACAGCGCCTTGCCGGCGAGGAAGGGCGAGTTCGCCGCGAGCGCGACCTGCGCTCCGGCCAGGCACTGGGCGGCGTTCCAGTGCGTCGCGAAATCTTCGGGGGCGATCCGCAGGTGCAGCTGCAGGGACGTGCAGGCCGCCTCGGGAACCACCGAATTCATGTCTGCGCGAAGGGTTTCCACGACATCGCTGCCGGGCAACGGCACACCGTCGAGATCGAGTTCGATGTCCTCGCCGCGCGCCGCGAAGATCTGCTCGTTGAGCGCTTCGTAGCGGGGATTGGCGGTGATCCGGCCCCGTTCGAGGTCGTCGAGTTCGAGCGTGGGCAGCATGCCGATCATGACCAGCTGCGCGTCGTGCAGGTGCATCCGCTCGTCGGCGCGCCGCAGCGACGACCGCAGCGACTCTTCGAGTTCGAAGGGTTCGTCGCCGGTGAGACGTCGCGGCTCGACGTTCATCTCGACGTTGAACTGGCCGAGTTCGGTCTGGAAGACCGCGTGATCGTCGATCGCCTGGAGCACCTCGAGGTTCGACATCGCGGGCGACATGTCGTCGCGGACGAGGTTGAACTCGATCTCCATGCCGAGATGCGGTTCGGGTGACGAGTGCACGTCGACGAAGACGTCCTCTCGAAGCATCCGCTCGAGCGCCTTCATGCAGTCGCGAACCTTGCTCCGGAACATCCGCCGGTCTTCCCCGGTGAACGAACGTGCGGATATCTCAGCTCCCAATGGAACCCCCGGGTCGGCGCGCGGTCTGTCGAGCCAAGCCTAGCGCGCGCTCATGCTGGCGGTGGGATCGACGGCGCGCCGTCGGGTGGGATCGAACACTGCGGTGGGATCGACGGCGCGCCGTCGGGTGGGATCGAACACTGCGGTGGGATCAGACGGCGCGGTAGCCGCCCCAGTCGGTGACGACGCCGCGATCGCTCAGCCACGCGTTGGGGTTGATCTTGGTTCCTTCGGTGTCCCAGACCTCGAAGTGCAGGTGCGGTCCGGTGGACCAGCCCTCGTTGCCGACTGTGGCGATCTGCTGGCCGGCGTTGACACGCTGACCGGCCGAGACCTGGTAGGTGCTCACGTGACCGTAGACGGCGGTGGTGCCGTCGTCGTTGAGGACGCGGACCCACTGGCCGAAGCCGGAAGCCGGTCCGGCGTCGAGGACCGTGCCGTTGGCCGCGGACTTGATGGGCGTTCCGATCGGGGCTGCGATGTCGATGCCGCCGTGGTGGGCGCCCCAGCGCGGACCCCAGTCGGAGGTGAGGGTGCCGGAGACGGGCTGGACGGCGGAGGGAGAAGCCGGGTTGAGCTGGTCGAGCCAGCTGGGACCCGAGAACTGATCGAGGAAGCCGGTGACCTCGGCCGGAAGCTCGGGTGCGCCCTGCTCGGCCGGGGTGGTGATGCCGGGGATGGCCGGGATCTCGACACCCTCGGGCAGCAGGCCCGCGGGGAGCTCGAAGGGCAGGCTGGGCGCGGGGGCCTCGGCCTGGACGTGGTCGTGGCCGGGATGCGCGGCAGCGGTGCCGGCGCCGATCTGCGAGCCGACGGCGAAGAAGGCACCCGTGGCAGCGGCGACGGTGGCGGCCTTGACCGGCGCGGACGTACCGGTGGGTTCTACGCGGTGACGGCCCTTGCCGGAGGACGGCACGCGAATCGCCTCGAGGTCGAATGCTTCGTCTTCGCGTGTGCGCTGATGGCGTCCCACAGTGTGTCCCTTGTTTCGTCCCGACTTCGACCGGGTATCCCCCCGGCCGCTCCTGGCGACCCAAGGTAACAAAACGGTATAGGGAAAGGCCAGTGTTACCCTTCCTTGATCTCAATCGGCGGGAACATGCAGGTCGTACGCCCGGCCTCGAGAGCCTCGAGAACGGGCGCTTGGTTACGGCACGCGCCCGGCGGCTACACTCACAACGCGCCAAGGTCGGCTTCGCCCGGCCGGACGCCTCCGTAGCTCAGGGGATAGAGCACCGCTCTCCTAAAGCGGGTGTCGCAGGTTCGAATCCTGCCGGGGGCACACATCGGGTCCGCCGGCTCCGCGAGCACTCCCGGACCCCACCCCCGGAACGTCACGGGCACCGTCCCGTCCACGCATCACAGTTCGATCTAGGCCGTGTTTCGAAAGTGATCTTGAACCGAGATGGTGCCAGCAGGAGTGTCGCAACAACTGAATGAGTGAAGTCTCCGGTATCGGGGTTTAGCGACCAAGCAAAACCTTGAATACCGGAGACCTCGTGCCCAGCGTAGCCGTCCAGCGGCGCGCGGACCTGACCGACGCCCAGTGGGCGCGGTTGGCGCCGCTGCTGCCCTGTCCACAGAAGACCGGCCGTCCACCGAAATGGACGAAACGCCAGCTCATCGACGGAATCAGGTGGCGCATCCGCACCGGCGCACCGTGGCGGGAGATGCCGACACGATATGGACCGTGGCAGACGGTCTACGGACTGTTCCGCCGGTGGCAACGCGCCGGGGTGTGGACGCAGATCCTGACCGCGTTGCAGGCCCTGGCCGACGCTGCCGGTGAGATCACGTGGGACGTAAGCGTCGACTCGACGATCGCACGGGCCCACCAGCACGCCGCTGGCGCCCGCAAAGACGGTGATCTCCAGCGTGAGCCACCCGGCGGGGTAGAGACCGAACCGGACGACCACGCCTTGGGTCGTTCGCGGGGCGGGTGGACCACCAAGGCGCATCTGGCCTGCGAACAGGGCCGCAAGCCCTTGTCGATCGTGATTACCGCCGGTCAATACGGGGACAGCCCGCAGTTCACGACGGTTCTCGCTGCGATCGAGGTGCCTCGCCTCGGTGGTGGCCGGGCTCGGACGCGACCGGATCGAGTGTTGGCGGACAAGGCGTACAGCAGCGCTGCCAATCGCGCTCACCTGCGTAAACGCGGGATTCGGGCGACGATTCCGGTCAAGTCGGATCAGGTGGAACATCGCCGACGCAGAGGATCGGTCGGCGGTAGGCCGCCGGAGTTCGATCCCGCACTCTACAAGCAGCGGCATGCTGTCGAGTGCGGGATCAACCTGCTCAAGCAGAATCGTGCTGTGGCAACGAGATACGACAAGCTCGCGGTCCGTTACACAGCGGTGGTGCGTATCGCTGCGATCAATATGTGGTTGCGGAGCGCTTGCTTATGAAACAGGGCCTAGTCGGCCCTCCACCGTTCGCGCGACAGTTAGCATCCACAACGATGCCGCTCGACGACGACGGAAATCGAGGACCCCGCATGGACATTCGGCCTCGTGCCCGACATCTCGCCGTGATCGTCTCGGCGGCGGTCCTCGGATTGTTCGTCACTCCCGCTCCCGCAGGAGCCGGGGGAGTCTCCGGCCTGGTCGAAGGACCCGCTCATCCCGTCGGGGCGGGCAACGCCCGCACGTACGTCACCGTCGACGAGGCGGGCACGCCGGCCACCATCGGGGTGCGACTCGATGCGGCGGCCCTCGACGACCTGCCCGGTGCGCTGCTGCCGGTCACCGAGGCCTACGTGCTCGAGTTGCCCGAGGAGGCGGCCGCCACCGCGTTCGACCACGTCACGGTCGACTGGAACTCGCACGGCCACGACCCCCAGCACGGCTTCGACGTCCCGCACTTCGACGTCCACTTCTATCTCCTGGATCGGCCCACGGTGGAGTCGATCCATCCCTTCGCCCCCGGCTACATCCCGGCCGCGGCCCGCGTGCCCGACCCGCGTTACATACCGGAGGGGTACGCACCGTCCGGGGATCCGCTGACGTCGACCGTCGCGGGCATGGGACTGCACTGGGTGGACACCACCGAGTCGGAGCACGATCCGGCGGCGGGACACCACCTCACCGAGACCGTGCTCTACGGCACGTGGGACGGACGGCAGGCGTTCATCGAACCCATGCTGAGCCGGGAGTGGCTCGCGACGCGGCCGGCGCACCACGAGGAACTCCGTCTGCCCGAGGCGTACCACCGCGAGGGCCTCTACCCCACCACCTACTCCGTGTGGTGGGACGAGGCGTCGCAGACGTACACGGTCGAACTCGGTGGGCTCACGATGCGCGAGGCGTCGTAGGCCGGTCGGTCGAGCGGAGGCTCAGTCCAGCGGGGAGACGCGGATGAGGTTCCCGTCCGGGTCCGAGACCACGAACGTCCGCCCGAACACCTCGTCGTGCGGCGCCTCCACGACCGTCACCCCCTTACCGGCCCACTCGTCGTGGATCGCATCGACGGCGGCGGTCGAGCCCGGCACCATCACGCCCACCTCGGAGAACCGCGGAGCGGTCGCATCCACGGTCTCCGCGCGACCCGACCACAGTGCGAACAGCACTCCCGGCGCCACTTCGAAGGAGACGTAGCGCGGGGTCGTCATCTGCGGGGTCATGGCGAACAGGTCGCTGTAGAAGCGGGTCGCGCGTTCGACGTCGGTCACGTAGATCAGGAACAGGTTGGGCGACGACACGGTCATCGGTCCCTCCTTCCGGTAGGCGGTGAAGGCTTCGAGGACTACCGTGACACCGAAACCCGACAGTTCCTGTCGTGTTTTCGAAAGGAGATCGCGCATCCGATGAACCGGCCGCAGCGGTTGCTGAGCATGCTGGTCGTCCTGCAGGCCCGCAGCCGGGTCACGGCCGCCGAACTCGCGGAGGAGTTCGGCGTCTCCGAGCGCACCGTGTTGCGCGATGTGGAAACGCTTGCTGCTGCGGACCTTCCGGTGGTCGCCGAACGCGGCAGATACGGCGGCATCGTGATGCTCCCCGGCCGGCAGACCGACCTGAACCGGCTCAACGCGTCCGAGGTGGATGTCCTGCGCGCCCTGGGTGTCGACATGGGCCGGGCCCGCCAACTCGGTGTCGACGCCGCCGCGCGGGACGCCGTCCACAAGCTCACCGCACGCGCCCGGCGCACGCCCTCCACCGCACGCGAGAACGACCTGCTGCCACTGACCGAGGTGGTCACCGTCGACAATCGGGGATGGTTCGCCACCGAGGACCGGGCCGACGTCGCTGCCCTCACCCGCGACCTGCGGCGCGGACGGCAACTCGCCATCACGTACCGGTCGAGCGGGCACCGCGGCGAACGCGAGATCGTCGTCGATCCCTACGGTGTGCTCTCCCGCGCCGGCCGTTGGTATCTCGTGGCGGACGACGAGGGGCGACCACGACTGTTCGCACTGACCCGCCTGAGTGCGTGGACAGTGCTCGACCGGCCGCGCCGCCTGTCCCCCGGCCGCACCCTGCCCGCCCTGGCACGCGAACTCGGCGACGCACTCGAACGACGCGAGGACGTCGTCGTCACCGCCGATCTCGCGGCGAACCGCCTCGATCTCGCCCGGCGCATCCTCGGTGCCCGCCTGCGCGGGAGCACCGCAGGGCCGCGACCGGACGTCTCGCGGATCACGGTGGCCTACGACTCGATCGACGGTGTGCGGCAACTGCTGCAGTTCGGTGAGCACATCGAGATCGTCGGGCCACCCGAGGCACGGAACCTCGTGGCGGAACTGGCCGAATCCCTCCTCCGCCGTCACACCGCGCATCGCCGCCGCGAGTGAACTCCCGCTGATCCGAACCCTGTTCCGCTCGGACCGGGCTTCCTATCGTGGGGAGATGTTCGACGCCCACCTGCACATCATCGATCCGCGTTTCCCCCTCGTCGAGAACGACGGCTATCTGCCCGAACCGTTCGCCGTCGACGACTATCTCGCGCGGGTCGCGCATCTGGGTGTCACCGGAGGCACGGTGGTGTCGGGGTCGTTCCAGGCTTTCGACCACGGCTATCTCCTCGACGCGCTCGACCGGCTCGGGCCCACTTTCGTCGGCGTCGTACAACTTCCGGCCACCGCCTCGGACGACGAGATCACCCGGCTCGACGCGGCGGGAGTGCGGGCCGTGCGATTCAACGTCCGCCGTGGCGGATCGGCGGCACTGTCCGACCTCGACCGGCTCGCCCGGCGGGTCCACGATCTCGTCGGCTGGCACGCCGAGTTGTACGTCGATTCGCGCGATCTGGCCGAGCTGCACACCACGATCGCGGCACTGCCCGCCGTCTCCGTCGACCACCTGGGCCTGTCGCAGGAGGGCCTGCCGTCACTGTTGCGGCTGGTGGAGAGCGGTATCCACGTGAAGGCAACAGGGTTCGGACGCGTCGACCTGCCTGTGGCCGACACGCTGCGCGCCGTTGCCGATGTGAATCCCGGTGCACTCGTGTTCGGTACCGACCTGCCGTCGACACGGGCACCGCGACCGTTCCGGGACAGCGACATCACCCTCGTCGAGGACGTCCTCGGCGACGAACTCGCCGACGCGGTGCTGCGCCGCAATGCTTCCGAGATGTATCGGATCGAGACCGAAACCGCTCCTGGGCCTTCGGTGTCTCGATAGACTCACGCACGTCATCGGTGCGCGGGACGCGCCGCGGTATTCCTCGCTGCGGTCGGCTCCCGGACGTGACCTTCCCTTTCCGAGGAGCAGCACCATGCCTGCACTGCGAATTCCACGTCGAGTTCTCGCCTTGGCGGCACCCGTCGCCGCCGCAATCGCATTCACCGGTGTGGCCACCGCTGCACCCCCTCAGCCTCTGGGTACGGCGATCACCATCGGCTGCATCAACCAGGGCAGCCTGGCGTCGTTCACCTCGGTCACGGCGCAACCCGGACCGGACGAGGGCATCCCCGGTGGCCACGTCCTGTTCTCCACACAGGAGGCCCTGTGGCCGGTCCCGGCAGCGGGGCAGGTCAGCGTCGCATGGCTCAACCGCAACAACGGTCGCACCGGCATCGTCGATCTGGTCGGTACGTACCCGAACCTGTCGACCCTGGTCGACACCGGTCCGGGCGAGGTCGTGGCGACGGTCTTCGGTTCGGTGAATCTCGGCAGTGGACCGCTGTGCAACTCGACCCCCGCAGTCGGCGGCGTCGTGGTGCCGTGACGTCCGGAGAGGCATCCGGCCGCCACTGTGCCGGATGCCTCGTCACCGAGGCGAGGCCGGATGCAGCGTCACCTGGGTGAATACATGATGATGGCGACGCCGGCGAGGCACACCAGCGCGCCCGCGACATCCCACCGATCCGGCCGGAAGCCGTCCATCACCATGCCCCACACCAGGGAACCCGCCACGAACACACCGCCGTACGCCGCGAGGATGCGACCGAAGTTCGCGTCGGGCTGGAGTGTGGCGACGAAACCGTAAGCGCCGAGAGCGATCACGCCCAACCCCATCCAGATCCAGCCGCGGTGTTCGCGCACGCCCTGCCACACCAGCCACGCACCACCGATCTCGAACAGGGCGGCAACGGCGAACAGCAGCAACGACTTCAGCACGGTCACGAGGTGTGACTCTAACCCTGCGACGCCTTGCCCAGCTCGATGCGGCGCACGGAGTCCCCGCGCACGAGGATCGTCACGAGGGCCCGGCGTCCCGGGGGCAGGACCCGCACCGTGACGGAACCGTGTGACACCGAGTCGAGTTCGTCGGCGACCGCACGGCGGAGGCGGGCCTGTTCGTCGGGGGGCACCCCGTCCAGGCCGTGATCGTCGAGCATCACCACGTCCACGCCTCGCCGGCGCGCGGCGTCGGCCGCCTCGACGACCTGGGGATCCTGCAGGGCCGGTGCTCGAAGCCCGTCCCGCAGACGTGCTTCGAGCAGCACACCGGCGCGTCGCTCCCCCGCCTCGAGTACCTCTCCGGTCGCGATGCGTTCGAGGAGGGGACGGGCCAGGGAGTCGAGCCGGTCGAGCTGCGCGTCGCGTTCCTCGAGCGCTGCAGCCGAGGCCGCCTGTTCTGCGCTGCGTTGCAACGACATCGCACGCAGCAGGTAGATGGATCCGGCGAGGGGTCGCAGGGTGAAGGCGAAGAAGGTGGACATGAGGACCGGGGCGGCGTTGACGAGCGACAGCGACAGGCCGGAGCCGATCCCCTGTCCGGTGGCGTAGGTCCAGAAGGTCGCGGTCTCGATCATGCAGGCCAACCCGATCCACGCCGCGAGGGTGCGACCGCGCACGCACATGAAGGTGAAGACGACCGTGGACATCCCGAGCGGCCAGGTCGCGATGCCTCCCGGAGACGGCACCGGTAGCACCGAGAACACGAGCGCCGACGAGACCGTCCCGGTGGCGGCGAGCAGGATCGTCGCCGGCATCGGCAGCGGGTCGCCCGGAACGGTGATGAGGGTGAACGCCGCGAACGTGCACACGAGCACGGCGAGGGCGGGAGGCCAGCTCGCGGACGTGTGCTCGGCCCCGAACGCCGCCAGCACGAGGCAGACCAGGGCGTAGAGGCTCACGAGCGCACGTGCGGCCGTGGTGCGCATCCCCAGCAGGTCGCGCACGTCGCGGGTGGGTTCGGCGGTCACGGCGCGCGACGCTCGGCCGGATCGCACCAGTGCAGCGTCACCGTCGTGCCCGCGGGACCCGAGGTGATCTCCGAGTCGCCCCCGGCCATGCCGCGCATGCGTCCGTGGATGCTCGCGCGGATGCCCATCCGGTAGGGGTCGATCTGGGCGGGGTCGAATCCGTGGCCGTCGTCGCGGACGACCACCCGGACCGATCCGGGCCCGAGGTCGACGTGCACGGCCCGCTGCGTGCCCGGGCCGGCGTGGCGCACGCTGTTCCGCACGGCCTCGGCCAGTGCGGCTGCGACCGCTCTGATCACGTCGGCCGGGTAGTGCGGTCCGGCATCGGTGCTCGTCGTGGTCGTGAACTCGACGTCCTCGTCGACCTCGGAGGCTGCCGAGCGGAACTGGGCTGCCACCCGGTCGGCGTCGAAGCTGCTCTCGGTGTCGTCGCCGCGCCGCAGGGAGTCGAACATCTCCAGCGCACGACGGGCCTGGGCCGCGACGGGACCGTCGGATGCGCCGCGACCCGAGGCGAGCAGGGTGGACATCACCCGGTCGTGGACGAGTGCGTCGAACCGCTCGCGTTCGACCGTCCTGGCCGCGGCCGCCGCTGCTGCGACGACGGATTTCTCCGTGGCCGCGACGGTGGAATCGAGGACGTCGCCCGTGCGGAAGGCGACGATCGCCGCGGCGGCGAAGACCCCGCAGAACATGAGCGCGAACGCGAGTTCCGGGACGAAGCGGTATCCCGTCGTGGTGTTCACCAGCAGATAGTTGGTGGTCTGCACGACGAGCACCACCACCGTGAGGTAGGCGAGCGCCGTCCGCGGCCGCCACGCTGCCGCCGCGGACAGTCCTGCCACTCCGGGGAAGAGCGCCTGCCAGGCCGTGTTCGTGGAAACCTCACCCGTCCAGGCCGGGAACCACAGGACCGCCGCGACCAGGAAGGCGACGGCGTTGGCGGCTGCGAGTCGTCCGACCCACCGGACATCGCTCAGGAAGGTCGCCACCCCGAGCGCGATCCCGGTGCCGAAGATCGCGAGCAGTGCCGTCGGCAACCACCACCATGCCGTGAGGTGGGCCTGCGACACCGCTGTGGGGACGACGAACAGCAGGTAGAACACGTAGCCCGCGCTGATGAACCGACCGAAGACCCGGTGGATCCGGTCGGCCGCGCTCGTCGGATCCGTCGTGTGTCCACCCTGTGTGGTGGCAGGCCGACGGGTCACAGCTCGTCGATGGAGACCACACCGTCCTGCAGAGCGCGGGCGAGCAGTGCCGTCTTCGTGGTCGCCGTACGCCCGACGCGGGCGTACTTCTCACGGATGCGGACGATGTGGGTGCTGACCGTGGCTGCGGTGACGAACAGGCTCGCAGCCGCCTCGGACTTGGACTCGCAGAGCAGCCAGGCCCGCAGGATCTCGATCTCGCGAGCCGAGAGTGCGGGCTTCTGAGGCGCAGGCTTCTGTGCCGGGGAATGTTCGAGCATCGTCGTCATAGCGCGTCCCTACCGAGATGAATACATGGGATCGAACCGAGTCCCCCGACGAACTCCGTTTCGAGTGCCTACAACTTAACGGTTGAAACCGACAACTACCCAGACAGATTTTTCTCTGCCCAAGAGAATATGGGCATCGGTGTTTCGCCTAATTACCGGTGCGCCGGCCGTCGTGTCCGATCTCGATTCGGCGCACATCCTCGCCCTTCACGAGCATCGTCACCATCGCCGCGCGGGCCGGCGGCAACACACGCACGGTCACCGACCCTTCTCTCACCGAATCGAGCGCGTCCACCACCTCCCGGTAGACGGCGCGCCGAACCTCAGGAGATGCCGAGTCCATGGCGTGGTCGTCGAGCATAACGATCTCGACGCCGCGCCGGCGGGCCGTAGCGGCGGCCCGGTCGACCTCGGGTACCTGGAGTACGGGCGCACGCAGACCGTCGCGCAGTCGTGCCTCGACGAGTCCGCACTCGATCCGTTCGTTCTCGTCGAGGGGTTCGCCCGAGACGATCCGCTCGAGCAACGGACGCGCCGACGCGTCGAGGCTTCCGAGGCGGACGTCACGTTCCTCCAGAGCCGCGGCGGCCGCGGACTCGGCCGCGATCCGCTGCATCGACCGGGCGCGCAGCAGGTAGATCGACCGCGCGAGCGGGCGGATCGTGTAGGCGCAGACGGTGCCCATGAGCACCGGTCCCGCACTCGTGATCGTCAGGCCGAGCCCGTAGCCCATCCCGGGGCCCGTGAGATGCGACCACAGCGCGGCGACGACGAGCATGAGGAGCATCCCGCACCAGGCGTACGCCGTGCGTCCCCGCACGCACATGAACACGAGGATCGTCGTGGACATCCCGAACGGCCACAACTCGATGGGGTGCGGTGCCGGATCGGCGGGCACCACCCACAGCACCGACGCCGACGCGATCGCGCCCGAGAACGTCATCGCCAGTGCGGGTCGCACCGGTAGTGGGTCCCCCTCGACTGCGACGAGCGCGTAGGCGGCGGCCACACACACGATCACGGCGATCGCGAGGGGCCAGCGGACCTCCGCATGGGGCGCGGTGTTCAGGGCGAGCACCACGCAGGTCACCGCGTACAGGACGGCGAAGGCCCGCGCGGGCCTGCTGTGCATCCGCAGCAGATCGGAGACGGTCGAGTTCGCAGTGTTCATGCGGCCGGATCCCGCCAGTACAACAACACCCGGGTCCCGGCCCCCGGCGCGGACTGCACGACCGCCCGGCCCCCGGACACCCGGCGCATACGTCCTCGGATGCTCACTTCCAGACCGAGCCGGTGCGGGTCGACGGCCTCGGGTTCGAAACCTCTGCCGTCGTCCACGACCTGCACGGAGATCCATCTCGGTGCCACGTCGACCTCGACCGTGCGGGACGCGTCCTTTCCGGCATGCCGCACGCTGTTGCGTACCGCCTCGGCGAGGGCAGCGGCGGTCGCGCGCGCAGGTTCGGGTGGGAACGCAACGTCGCCGGATCCCGGGGCGACACGGCCGGTGAAGACGACATCCTCGTCGGCCTCGGTCGCCGCCGATCGGAGCCGCGCCACGACCGCGGCGGCGTCGAGCGCCGACTCCCGATCGGTGCCGCGCCGCAACTCGTCGAGTTCGGCGACCGCTCGTTCGGCCTGCTCGACGAGCGACTCTCGGGGTGCGTTGCGTGACACCGCCAGCAGGGTGGACATCACGCGGTCGTGGACCAGGGCATCGAACCGTGCGCGCTCGGCGTTCCGTGCTTCCGCTGCGGCCGCGGCGGCCGCCGTGGCCTGGGTGGCAGCGATGGTCTCGTCGAGGGTGCGGCCGGTGCCGAGTCCCACCACCGCGGCCGCGAGGAAGACCGTGCAGAAGACGAACGCGAACGCCAGGTCGGGTGCCAGGAAGTATCCGAAGGGGGCGTCGCGGGCGAGGTGATTCGCGCACTGCGCGAGCAGAACCACGAGGATCATGTGGACGAACGCCCGCCGGGGTCTCCACGCGACCGCCGCCGCGAGCGACGCGAGGCCGGGAAAGGCGGTGAACCACAACGACTGGTCCTGCGGGATCTGCGTCCCGTTCCACGCCACGAACCACAATGCGACCATCACGACGTAGGCGAGCGCATTGACGGTCGCGGTCCGCTGCATCCACACCGTGCCGCGGAACGAGGCGAAGCCGAGCGCGACCCCGGATCCGAACATGAGGACGGCCGCGGTGGGAGTCCACCACCACGCGACGAGTGCCGACACTTCGAGGATCTCCGGCACGAGCAACGCGAAGTAGCAGAGATATCCGATCGCGACGAATCGCGCGAACATCCGGAGAAGTCGGTCGGCAGCCGCCGTGCTGCGATCGTGCGACTTCTCCCCGGTGTCCCCGGCCGGCTCGTCAGCGACGGCGGACATCCGACCGTTCGGGCATCGGCAGCCACCCGTCCTCGACGGCACGTTTGTACAGATCCGTCTTCGTGGGTGCGGGACGACCTGCCTCCGCGTACTTCTGGCGGATCCGCTGCAGGTAGTCGTTGACGGTCTGCGGAGCGAGACCCGTCAGCCGGGCGACCCGGTCGAGCTTCTCCCCCGACGCATACAGTTCGAGCACTTCGAGCTGCCGCGGACTCAGGCCGACATCGTCGAGTTCGGGATCACCGTCGATCGCCGCGGCCCACTCGGTGCTGGCGACCTGCCCTCCGGCGGCGGCCACGCGGATCGCCTCGATCACCACGGCCGCGGGCTCGGATTTCCGCACCACCCCGAGCACACCGGCGCGGGCGGCCGAACGCAGCAGATACGGGTTCTCGGCGCCGGTGAAGACCAGGGTCTCGAGGCCCGCCGCGCGCAGCTGCTCGACGTTGCTCTTCGGGGAGGATCCGTCGGACAGGCGCAGGTCGAGAACGGCGAGGTCGAGGTCTGTGACCTGCTCGAGCAGACCCGAGACGGTGGTGGCGGTACCTGCGAGCTCGAGATCGGGTTGATCGGCGAGCATCGCTGCGAACCCGAGCGCGACCGACTCGTGATCCTCGACCAAACCGATCCGACGGACGACGCCACGCGAGCCCTCGGCCATTGATGCCTCCCCTAATGCCCGATCACCCGACTTCGAACGAACGTTAGCAGTCAGCGCCTGTTTCCTCTTCTCGCACCACACTCGACGCGTCCACATCGTCGCGCAGACCACGCCAGCTCGCGTGCCGCACCCGGTCTCCTTCCGTCCATCCTCCGAACCGCACCTCCCCCACGAGTTCGGGCCGCAACCACACCGCATCGCGGCGTTCGGCGGCCGGCACTTCGTTCGCGAACGGGTTCGTGCGGCTCGTGCGCCCTTTCACAGCCTTCGCCACCGACAGGAGCGTCTCGTCGTCGAAACCGGTGCCGACCTTGCCGACGTACACGAACTCACCGTCGTCGTCGTAGACGCCGAGCAGCAGAGAGCCGAAGGTCGAGGCACGGTTGCCGTTGCCACGGCGGTATCCGCCGAGCACGACGGTCTGGGTGAGCCAGTTCTTCGATTTGATCCATCCGGCGCCGCGCTTGCCCGGCAGATACACGGAGTCCCGGCGTTTGGCGACCACGCCCTCCCAGTTCTTCGCGCGGCTGCGCGCGAGAGCCTTCGAGCCGTCACCCGAAAGCAGATCCGGGACGATCAGTCCGTCCGTGGCAGCGGCGAGCGCCTCGAGGACCCGTCGGCGATCGTCGTAGGTCTTCCGCAGCAGCGACACCCCGTCGAGATACAGCACGTCGAACACGCGGTACTCGTAGTTCACGCCCCGCTGCAGCATCGAGAAGCTCGTCACCCCGGAGCGGTCGACGGCGACGATCTCCCCGTCGAGCACCGCCCGGTGACCGTCGAGGATCGTCGCGAGTTCGACGAGCTTCCGGTAGTCGCCGGTGACATCGCGACCGGATCGGCTGCGGAGCCTGACGGTGCCGTCCTCGATCTCCGCGATGGCGCGGTATCCGTCCCATTTGCCTTCGAACGCCCAGTCTTCGGCGTCGAGACCCGAGACGTCACCGGAGGTCGCGAGCATGGGCGCGAGATCGCGCGGGAAGGCCTTGGACCCCGACGATCCGACGAGGGAGGCCGGCTCGGCATCGGACGACTCGGTGCTCGGCGGCGACTGGTCCTTCATGCGGTGCGCCAGCCACTGGTTCTTCTCGGTGCGGATCAGCGCGTACCGTCCCTCGATCCGGTCGCCGTGGAACCGCACGATCACCTCGTCGTCCCGCCACTTCTCGGTGTCGTAGGTGCCGGTGTCCCACACGGTCATGCTGCCGGCGCCGTATTCGCCCTTCGGGATCGTCCCGTGGAAGGTCAGGTACTCGATCGGGTGGTCCTCGGTCCGTACCGCGAGATTGTTGCGCCCCGAGGTGTCCGGCAGGTTCTTCGGTACGGCCCACGAGGCCAGCACACCGTCGCGTTCGAGGCGCAGGTCGTAGTGCAGGCGACGCGCGTGGTGCTCCTGGATGACGAACCTGTTGCCGGGACCGTCGTCGGGGACGCGGTCGGGTACCGGTTCCGGGGTGCGCGACGCGTCGCGCTTGCCGCGGTAGGTGTCCAGGGCGTCTCCGCCGGACACGGTCTTGCCGCCGGACCCGGCCTTGTCTCCGGACACGGCCTTGTCTCCGGACACGGCCTTGTCTCCGGACACAGCCTTGTCGAGGGGCGGGTCGAGACCGGCGAGCAGGTCCCCGAACTCCTCGATGCGGGCGAGGACCTCCCGGAACTGCAGTTGCGCGAGGTCGGGGTCGTCGAGTTCGTCCCAGCTGCGCGGCGCCGCCACCCACGGCTCGTCGCGACCGCGCAGCGAGTACGGCGCGACCGTCGTCTTGGAACTGTTGTTCTGGCTCCAGTCGACGAAGACCTTGCCCTCGCGCGCCGATTTCGCCATCGTGGCGGTCACCAGGTCGGGAAGGGTGGTCTCGAGATTGCGCGCGACCTGCTTCGCGACCTTCGACGCCCCCGACGACGACAGCATCCGATCGAGCGGGACGTACAGGTGGATGCCCTTGCTGCCGCTGGTGACCGGATAGGCCGACCACCCGAGTTCGGCGACGGTGTCGCGCACGTGGCGCGCGACCTCCCCGCACTCGGCCAGGCCCACGCCGGGCCCCGGGTCGAGGTCGAAGACGATGCGGGTCGCGGGTCCGGCCTTCTCTCCGTCGAAACGCCACTGGTGCACGTGGAGTTCGAGGGCTGCCTGTTGCCCGAGCCAGACGAGCCCGGCGGCGGAATCGAACAGCGGGTAGGTGACCCGGCGGTCCTTGTGGTGCAGGGTGCGACGGTCGATCCAGGCCGGTGCGTGGTCGGGGAGGTTCTTCTCGAAGAAGGACTGTTCGCCGACACCGTTCGGCCACCGGTTGCGGGTCGCGGCCCGGCCGACGATATGGGGAAGCATCGCCTCGGCGACGGCTTCGTAATACTCGACGACCTCGCCCTTCGTCGTCCCGGTGCGCGGATACAGCACCTTGTCGAGGTTGGTCAGGGTGATGCGGTGACCGTCGATCGTCCGGGTCGGCATATCTCGAATTCTGCCAATTCGGACGCGTTCGGGTGCGGTGTCGAAGGGTGACGATCGGGACTGCACGTCCGGGAACGCCGAGCTTCGAAAGGAGGTAGGTTCGGAGAGTCGGTCTGACGCGGCGATGAACTATTTCCCCGACGGCGAGCATCGCCGGCAACTCCTCGCTGCGCTCCGCGCTTCCGAACCCGGTGTCGAGGAGTTGTGGCTCCGCCACTTCGCACTCGGCGGCGAGGTGGGGAAGATGGAGATCGAGGCGTATCTCGACGGCCTGCTTCCCCTCTCCCGTGTGCAACACGATCTGATCACCCATGCGATCAACGAACGCCTCGACGAGATCGCCCCACCCCGTGCACCCTATGCAGCCGAACTCCCCGCGTCCCTCCCGAAGTGGACGACGGCGACGACGATCCCGGCGAATCACGAGGAACGGGGCCGGATTCCGACCGCTGAAGTGATGACGCCCGCGCGCCGAACGACCTGCGGCGCGCCGAAACCCTGCCACCCGAGCAGGGGGAAATGGGCGACAGGGTTCGGCATCGCCCGAGTGGCCTACCTCTGATCCACCCGGCGCCGGCGATCGTCCACGCAGGGGGTGACAGGCGATCACCGATGTCCTGAGCATACGCCGAAATGCCCTCACCGGGACCGATTGTGCGTACTCGAGGCACGGCCGACGGGGCAGGTCGACAGATCCGACCCCCTGCGTCGGAAGTCTCGCGCCCCGCCGACAGAGTCGACAGCGAACGCATCGTTCGCTTCCGGTGCAGTCTATTCCGGGCGAGGAGAAGCCCCACCGCGCAGCGATCGACGCGACCGTCTCATCGTTCGGGTCGGCGGCCTGCAGATCTTGGCCCGCGAGGCCCACATCTGCTCCTCGGTCGGAGCTGCAGCAGCGAGGTGGGTCTCCTCCGCCCACTCGTTCGCCCGTGTGTCCATCTCCCGATCCCACCATCCGAACGTCCCGTATGTCAGCACACCTGCACGTTGACCGCATGTCGACCGAAGATCCCGTAACCGATCTCGAAACGGACCTGTTGGCCACCGGTCAGGAAGCGGTAGCCGCTCCCATCTATCTGTGAGTAGTGCACCAGGATCTCCGTACCGTCGTCGTCACGGATGAACCCGTGACCCAGACCGGCGTCGAACCACAGCACAACACCATGTTCCATTGTCGCTCCCCTGCCACCGTTCGCGTTGTCCCGACGGAGCAGCGACGCGGAAGCGTATCCCCTGCGCTCCCGACAGCCCCTCTGCACCTGTCATTGAAACGTGCCCGGCGGGTCCGGGGAAGTGTCCACGCCGAATCGGCGACATTCGTACGATTTCTACCGATTTCACGGCGTGCCAATGTAGTTCGTTCGATGGACAGACACCGACGATCGTGGGGGCGTATCCGGGCTGTGGGTGCCGACAGGATACATACAGCACGCACGCATTTGTGTGAAGAGCCTACGGACACATGACATTCGGATGACGTCGGGTCATACGGCCGGTGCTCCGTCGACCGGATCCACTGCCTGTGCCCGTTCGGCGACAGTGATCGCACAGGCCGCGCCGACGAGGGTGAGGTGACTGAATGCCTGGGGGAAGTTGCCGACCTGCCGTCCCGCCGGCACGTCGTATTCCTCGGCGAGCAGTCCGAGGTCGTTGGTGAGTCCGAGCAACCGCTCGAACAACGCGCGGGCCTCGTCGACCCGGCCGTTGAGCGCCAACGCGCTCACCAGCCAGAACGAGCAGGCCAGGAACTGTCCTTCGTCCCCGGGAAGCCCGTCGTCGGTATCCGTCGTCGAATACCTGGATACGAAGCCGTCGCGGCCGAGTTCGTTCCGGATCGCGTCGATCGTGGACGTGACCCGATCATCGGTCGGGGGCAGGAAGCCGACGAGCGGAATCAGCAGAACGCTGGCGTCGAGTTCCGTGGAGCCGTAGTACTGCGTGAACGTGCCACGGACCGGGTCGTATCCACGTTCGCAGATCTCGTCGTGGATCTCGTCGCGGGTCCGCCTCCACCGGTCGAGAGGTGCGTCGAGCCCGAATCCCTCGGCGAGCCGGACCGCGCGGTCGAAGACGACCCAGGCCATGACCTTGGACTGCGTGAAATGGCGCCGGGGGCCGCGTGTTTCCCAGATCCCGTCGTCGGGTTCCTGCCAGATTCCTTCGACGTATTCGATCACGGCCTGCCAGCGGGGCCACATGTGCGGCTCGATCCTACCGAGCGCTTCGGCTCCCTTGTACGCCACGCTGAGGACCTCGCCGTACACGTCGAGCTGGAACTGTTCGGCTGCGGCGTTTCCGACCCGGACGGGCGCCGACCCTTCGTAACCGGGCAGATGTTCCACCTCGAACTCGGTCAGTCGACGCTCTCCCCTGATCCCGTACATGATCTGCACATCGGCAGGATCACCCGTTCCCACCCGGAGCAGGAAGTCGCGGAAGGCCAGAGCCTCGCCGGTGTATCCCCCGGCGAGCAGCGCTTCGAGCGCCAACACCGAGTCGCGCAACCAGCAGTAGCGGTAGTCCCAATTGCGTACCCCGCCGAGCGCTTCGGGCAGGGAGGTGGTCGGGGCCGCCACGATCGCACCGGTCGTCTCGTCGGTCATCCCCTCGAGGACGATCAGAGAGCGGATCACCTCGTCGCGATATGCCCCTTTGTAGGTGCACCGGCCGGTCCACTCGCGCCACCACTCCACGGTGCGCGCGAGCGCGGATTCGGCATCCTCGACGACGGGGGCCGGTTCGAAGGATGGGTACCGGTCCAGAGCGAATCGGTATCGGCCGCTCTCCACGGCGACGAACTCGGATTCGACGGTCCCGGCACGGATCTCCAACGGCACCGTCGTGCACAGGTGGAAGGCGTCCGGGCCGGCCGTCGCGACAGCACCGTCGGTCACCGCCTCGACCCACGGTGTGACCGCCGCATAATCGGGGCGTATCGCCAAGTGCATTCGCATCGGCACACGGCCCCGCAACCCCTCGACGATACGGATCAGCCGAGGTGGACCCGATCCCCGACGAGGCATGAAGTCGATCAGACGGACGGCGCCCTCTGCAGTCTCGAAGTCGGTCTCGAGCACCAGGGTGTCGTCGACATAGCGACGGGTGACCGCCACGGGTTCCGCCTCGGGCGCGACGAGCCAGCGTCCGTGCTCCGGGCCGCCGAGCAGGGCCGCGAAACACGACCCGGAGTCGAACGCGGGCATACACAGCCAGTCGATCGAGCCGTTCCGGCCGACGAGCGCGGAGGTCTGCAGGTCACCGATGAAGCCGTAGTCCTCGAGAAGCATGACGTTACCTCGCGAGAAGAGGAGTCGAGTTCTTCGATCTTCCTCCGGTCTCGGATATCAGGTCAAGGTCACGGTTTCGACTCGTCGGCGCCACCGTCCACCACCGCGGTGGATCATGACGTTCAGAGTTTCGGCGACGTCCTTCGCGACGGGAAGTACGAGATGACCGAGAATCCGGTGGCGAAACCTTCCGCCCCTATTCGGCGAATGTTGCTCCCACTCGCCCTCGCTCAGTTCATCTGCAGTTTCGCAGGTTCGAACATGAACGTGATGATCAACGACATCAGCGTCGACCTGGACACCACGGTGCAGGGTGTGCAGACCGCGATCACCGTGTTCCTTCTGGTCATGGCAGCTTTTATGATTCCGGGTGGGAAACTGACGGACCGATGGGGTCGCAAGCGGTGTTTCGTCGCCGGACTCATCCTGTACGGCGTGGGCGCCCTCCTGAGTGCGGCAGCACCGGGTCTGGGAATCCTGATCCTGGGCAACTCGATCTTCGAAGGAATCGGCACCGCACTGCTCATCCCGCCCGTGTACATCCTCACGACGATGCTCTTCACCGATATGAAGTCCCGGGCACGGGCCTTCGGCGTGATCACCGGCATGGGTGGGATAGGCGCCGCAGCCGGGCCGCTGATAGGTGGATTGATCACTACTGCGATCGACTGGCGGGCCGCCTTCGTCTTCCAGGCACTGATCGTCGCCGCCATAGTCGTTCTGAGCAAAGGACTCGAGGATCCCCTGCCCCCGGATCCGACCACACCCTTCGACGGGATCGGTGCCGTCCTGTCCGCCGCAGGTCTCGTCTGTATCGTCATGGGGATTCTCCAGGCGGACAACGCACTCTCGGTATCCGCCGGCCTCATCGGTATCGGAATCCTGCTCGTCGTCGGGTTCTTCCTGCACGTACGACGCTTCGAACGGGCCGGCAGAGTGTCACTCCTCTCGACCGACCTGTTCCGTAATCGCACATCGAATCTCGCGCTCGTCACCCAGAACATCCAGTGGCTGCTGCTGATGGGCGTCGCGTTCGTCGTCTCGGCATTCTTGCAGGTGGTCCGCGGCTACAACGCAATCGAGACGGGCATCATCTTCACCGCCGCCACCGCCGGCATTCTCGGTTCCTCATTGCTGGCGGAACGATTGGCCGCCCGGCATTCACAGCGTGCCCTCATCATGAGCGGCTTCGTCGTCACCCTCGGCGGCATCGTGGTGCTGCTCCTGATGGTCCGTGCATGGACCAGCGCATGGGCGTTCGCCCCGGGCCTGTTGCTCATCGGCGTCGGACTGGGTGCGATGCTCACTCCGTCCGTGAACGTCGTGCAGTCGGCGTTCCCAGAGGAACAGCAGGGTGAGATCTCCGGCTTGTCGCGGTGCGTGTCCAATCTGGGTTCGTCCCTGGGCACCGCCGTGGCAGGCACCGTCCTCGTCGTCGGCCTCGCCACGCCGGACCGGTCGTATGCGGCCGCGATGATCGTGCTGGCGTGCATCGGGCTCGTCGGACTCGTCGCGTCCGCGCTCCTTCCCGCGACCTCGAGTGCCACGCCTTCCGCCTCCGGAGCCCAGTGACGACCGTGTCGCGAGGAGAGGGCCCGAGACACACGGAATACGCTCTCTTTCAACAGATACAGTGCGTCACCGCTACGATCTCAGGTCGACGGCGGCCGACGGGCCGACCAGTATTCCGGCTCGACCTCCCCGACGTCGACGTCGTGCCCGAAGAGCTGACGGGCCAGCACACGAGCGCGGTCCTGCACCTCCGTCGGGGTGAGGTCGTCCGCCAGTACCAGCGACAGCCTCGCCACGTAGTCGGTCGGCTCGTCGATCCGGTGTACCGTACACCTCCAGTCGCCCATGAAGCTCGTTCCTCGACCCGTCGGCGGCGCGTGGGAGTGGTCGTGTCCGCTCGACGCAGAGGCCGGACTCGGGCTCAGGATGCGAGAATTCGCGCCTTCTCCCTCTCGAACTCGGCCTCGGTGAGCACACCCTGGGCCTTCAATTCGGCGAGGTCCTTCAGCGCGGTGATGCGATCCGTTCCACCCGGAGGCGGCGCGGGCATGGGTTCGGGTTCGGGTGCGTACTGGGCGGGACGCCCGTAGACGGCCTGGCCCTGCGATGCCCATCGTTCTCCCTGCCGGCGGGAGACGCGGTTGGAGACGGCCGTCGCCGTCCCGGCTACGACTGCGGTGCGAGCCACCCCGCGGAGTAGTCCTGGCATGTCGATCTCCTCGTGTATTTCGTTCGCTCGAGTCACATTTCGACGTCGAGCTTCTCCAGCGAAGCCAGGATGCTCTGGACCGGGATACGCCCGGACGCGACGAGTTCGGCGCCGTTGCGACGCAGTGCCCGCGCCAGCGGAGCAGCCCAGGTGTTCTCGTAGACGAGCACGGCCGCCGAGCAGCCGGGTTCGAGCGCAGCCCCCGCTTCGTCGAAATCGGTGTCGCCGAGCAGGCCCGACGACGCCTCCGCGAACAACGTCACGTCGACTTCTCCTTCGAGCCCGACCTCGGAGATGTCGATCCCGGCGACCGAACCGTCGGTGTCCTTGCGGACGAACGCGAGATCGAGCACCCGGATGATGCCTCGCTCGACAAGGTCGAGCAGCAGCGGTAGAGCAGAACCGTTCGGTGGTCGGTCGGCGGGGAATTCGATGACGAGATAGTCGACCGGGCCCATCTCGTCGATATCCGAATCGGTCACCTGAAGCCTCTTTTCGATGAAAGATCGTTGGCGGAAGCCGGGAGTGGACTTCCGTCGGTGTCGTCGACAACAGATCCCCTCCTGTCGAGTATGACCACTCGAAGTCCACTTCTGAAGGGAATAGGATCCAAATTCCAACCGGAGTTGTCGGCAACGGCGCATAATGGGTCCGGCCCCGAAAGGGGGCGATGCAGGGATGACCACAAACATCGGCACAGGCGGTGAAGGTCCCCGACCCGACCGACTGGACGACGACGAGCGCGCCGAACTCGATCGGTTGCGTGCGGAAGTCGCCACGCTTCGCGAACGAGCCACTGTCGGGGTGGAGCCCGTTCCCGAGCCGCGGCCTGCGAGACACGGCTGGCGCTGGGCTGCCCTTGCACTGCTCGCCGTGCTGGTCGCGGTCCTGGCCGTCCTCTCGGTCACCGCACGGTTCGTGCGCAGCGAGATCCTCGACACCGACCGGTACGTGACAACCGTCGCCCCGCTGGGCTCGAACCCCGCCATCCAGACGCAGATCGCGAATTCCGTCACCGACGAGATCTTCACACGCGTCGACGTCGAAGGTCTGACGACCGACGCTCTGGTCGCTCTCACCGACGCCGTTCCGGCCACAGAGAACGCGCCGCGCGTCGACCGCGCCGTCGAGGGACTGGCACCGGTGATCACCGGACAGGCGCGGAACTTCGTCAACGAGACGGTGTTGTCACTGGTGCAGAGCGAGCAGTTCGAGGATCTGTGGATCCAGGCCCACCGCGCCGCCCACAACGCATTGGTCGCGGTGGTGACCGGCAACGTCGGGCCGTCGTCGGTGACGGTCGACGATTCGGGCACGGTGAGCATCTCGCTCGGCACGGTGATCGACAACGTGAAGGGCCGTCTCCTCGACCGCGGTTTCACGTTCGCGGAGAAGATCCCGAGTGTCGACAAGCAGTTGGTCCTGTTCCGATCACCGGAACTGGTCCGGGCGCAGCGAGCCGTGAACACTCTCGACAACATTTCGGATGTGCTGCCCTGGATCACCCTCGCCGCTGCTGCCGGCGCAGTCGCCGTCGCGCCGCCGGGCCGTCGCCTACGCGCACTCGCCTTCGTCGGCCTCGCACTGGTCGTAGGAATGTTCGTTCTGGCGGTCGCGCTCATCATCGTCCGGTCGCTGTATCTCGACGATGTCCCGCCCGACGTCCTGTCGCCGGAGGCGGCAGCAGCCATCATCGATGCCGTGCTGATGCCGCTGCGGACCAGCCTTCGGGCGGTCGCGGTGCTCGGACTGGTGATCGCTCTCGGTGCCTACCTCACCGGTGGCTCGTCCTCCGCCCGGACCGTTCGGCGTGGGTTCGGCCGCAGCCTCGGTGCCGTCCAGCGGCTACGTCGGCCCCGCCCGCCGAATGCGTTCGAAGAAGCGGCCTTCCGTGCCCGCGTCGCGATCCGGGCGGTCGTCATCGGAGTGGCTGCACTGCTCGTGATGTTCTGGCGCTACCCGACCGGGCTCGTGGTCGCGCTCATCGTGCTGGGTGCGGTACTGGCGCTGCTGGTCCTGGAACTGGTGATCAGGCCCGCCCGTACCGTCGAGGACCGACCGACGATCGAGGATCAGCCGACGATCTGATCGTCGCTTCGACCGGTCCTGCCGATGAAGGCGTTCACCGCGTCCTCGACGGTCGGATGGAAGCGAGTCGGGTCGAACCTGTCCCCGACCCCGAATCTGATGAGCCGGTCCTTGATCGGCCCCTTCATCTCGGCGAACACGAGGCGGATGCCGTTGCCCTCCAGATAGGTGTCGAGGTCGACGAGCTCGTCGACGGCGGTCGTGTCCAGTCCCGTGATCGGTTCGGCCGCGATGACCACCCATTCGACCGGCGCTTCGGTTCGGGCCACCACCGACCGCACGTACTGATCGAAGATCTCCCCGTTGGCGAAGAACAGCGGGGCGTCGAACCGGACGATCACCAGACCCGGGATACGACTGCCCTCGGGATGACGTTCTACGTCGTGGAATCCCGGACGATCGGCGGTCCGCACGAGCTCGGTGCGATACGGCTGCCAGGCGCGCGCGACCACCGAGACGAAGGACAGACCGATCGCGACGACGATGCCCTGCAGCACGCCCACCAGAGCGACCCCGAGGAAGGCCGCGACGGCCAGCCCGAACTCCACCGAGCTCATCCTCCACATCCGGACCATGCCCCGGACGTCCACCAGGGCCGTGGCGGCGACGATCACTACAGCACCGAGAGTCGCATCGGGTAGATAGGTGGTCAACCCCGGAGCGACGAGAACGAAGACGAGAACGGCGACCGCTCCCACGACACACGCGAATTGGGTTCGCGCGCCGCTCTGCTCGGCGACCGGCGTCCGAGATCCGCTTGCGGAGATCGGGAACCCTCCGAAGAGTCCTCCGGCGATGTTGGCGACACCCACCGCTTTCATCTCCGTGCTCCCGTTCACGTTCTCACCCCGTCGCGCGGCGAAGGTGCGGGAGAGCACTCCGGTGTCGGCGAAAGCGATCAGCGCGATACCGGCTGCAGGTCCGACGAGACGGGCGACGTCCGACCACTCGACCCCGCCGAACGACGGGAGCGGGAGTCCCTCGGGCAGCGCGCCGACCATTCCGATGTCGTCGGTGAGATCCAGCGCAGCGGAGGCCACGATCGCTCCGACGACCGCGACCAGGACTCCCGGTATCCGCGACAACCACAATCGGAAACCCACGATGACCGCGAGCGAGGCGAGCCCGATACCGGCTGCGACCGGGTCGATCCCACCACCTACCACGGTTTCCCCGATCTCTCGGATCTCCCCCAGGAGGCCGGGCGCGTCGACCGAGAAGCCGAGCAGTTTCGGAAGTTGTCCGACGATCACGACGAGTGCGATGGCGTTCAGGTAACCCAGCCGGATCGGTTTGGACAGCAGTTCGGTGACGAAGCCGAGACGGAGGAATCCTCCGACGAGCAGGATCACGCCGACGAGCACACCGAGTACCCCGGCGAAGACCAAGGCGCTCTCCGGATCGTCTGCGACGGCGAGCGGAAGGACGGCCGCTGCGATGAGCGGAGCGAGCGACGAGTCCGGGCCCAGGACGAGGATCTTCGACGGGCCGACCACCGCATAGGCCAAGAGAGGAACGATGGTTGCATAGAGGCCGGCATAGGCAGGCAGACCCGCCGCTTCCGCGTAGCCCATTCCGGCAGGGATGAGCAGTGCGGTGAGGACGAGACCGGCAGTGATGTCCGGACGCAGCCACTCCCGGCGATAGGCACGAGCTGTTGCGATTCCGGGAAGCGCCCCCAAGCCCTGGATTCGTGACATGACCCGGCCTCAGTGAGCACGCGCAGGAGCAACCGCCACCGGCGCGGGGATCGACAGGTCCGGTGTGTGTCGGTGACGCCGGATCGCCTTCTCCGCTTCCACGACGACCGGAACGATCACCGACCAACCGATGCAGACCAGCCATTGAGCGCCCGTCAGCGACGTCGTCATGAGAAGGTCCTGCAGGAAGTCCGACTCGACGGCGAGCACGGTGACCACCACCGGAATCGACAGGATCCGGAGGGCGCCCACGATCGGCGCGGCGAATCCGGATTCGGGATCGCGCCGCATGGACAATCCGGCGAGAACGGAGCCGAACGACAGCACGACGAAGGCGGTCGTCATCGGCACCGACGGTTCGGTCGTGCTCATTTCGCCCGGGGCGAGGAGCAGGGCCGCGAGAGCCACGGCGAATTGAAGGGTTCCGTAGACCGTCCACTGCACGAAAGCGGCTCTGTTTGCGATGGGTGTATTCGGGTCACGAGGCGGCTTGCTCATGAGATCCGGTGAAGGCGGGTCGAGCATGATGACGGCGACCGGGAACAACGTGATGAAGAAGTGCTGGAACAACACCATCAACGGGGTCAGGGCGACGCCGTCGTTGATGTCGAAGATGCTCGCGACGAGGAAGAGCAGAACGAGCGACAACAGCTTCGACATCTGGTACCGGATGTACGACACGATCTTCTCGTAGATGTTTCGCCCCAGCCGGATCGCAGTGACCAGCGTTCCGAAGTTGTCGTCGGTCAGCACGATCCTCCCGGCCTGCTTCGTCACTTCGCTGCCCGATCCCATCGCAACTCCGATGTCGGCCTTCTTCAGCGCTGCGGCGTCGTTGACGGCGTCTCCGGTCATCGCGACGACCGCGCCCTCCTTCTGCATGAGATCGACGAGGCGGAGCTTGTCCTGGGGAGTGACACGGCCGAACACGTGCAGGTTCGGAAGCTCCGCCGCCAGAGCCTCGTCGGGCATCGCACGTAGGTCGGGTCCGTTGACGACGCCCGGTCCGAGACCGAGTTCGGCGCCGATCGCGGAGGCGGTGATCGCATGATCGCCGGTGATCATGCGGACATCGATACCTGCCGCGTGCGCGGTGCGCACCGCCTCGATCGCTTCGGGTCGAAGCGGATCGATGATGCCGACCATCCCGACGAAGGTGAGATCGTCCACGAACGACATCGGATCGATCCGCACCGCTTCCTCCTGCCCGTCGACGAGACGGGCCGCGAACGCCAGGACCCGCAGTCCCTTCTCGGACAGGGCTCGGTTCGCCGCGACGATGTCGTCACGAACCTCGTCGAGTGGCGCCGCTCGTCGTCCCGGACGGAAGGCGCTGCCGCACTGTGCCAGAACCACGTCCGGGGCGCCTTTGACGAGCTCGACGAATCGTAGGGCGCCGTCGACCGGCAGGTGATGGAACGTCGCCATGAACTTGTACGCCGAGTCGAACGGCACTTCGGCGACGCGGGGATACGACCGGCGGGTGAGCGGGGCGTCGATGCCGAGTTTGGCGGCCAGCACGACCAGAGCCGCCTCGGTGGGATCTCCGACGACCACTCCGCTGTCGGACACCGTGGCATCGCTGTCGAGGCATAGTCCGTATGCGAGAAGAGTGAAGTCGGGCAGCTCGTCGCCGGCGGCACGCGTGATCCGCCCGGTCTTGCTGTATCCCTCACCGTCCACGGTGTACCACCGGGTGTGGAAATACAACGAGCGCACGGTCATCTGGTTCATCGTGAGCGTACCGGTCTTGTCCGAGTTGACCGCGTTCGTGGCACCGAGGGTCTCGACATCGGAGAGGTTCTTGACGACGGCCTTCGCTTCGGCGAGCTGCCGGGCACCGAAAGCGAGCATCGCCTGCACGAAGGTCGGCAGGCCGGTCGGGATCGCCGACACCCCCATGGCGATGCCCAGCAACAGCACCGTGGTCAGATCCTGCCCGCGGATCACGCCGATGACGACGATGACGGCAACCGCGGTCCAGGCGATGACCCCGAGCAGCCGGGTCAGCGAGTCGAGTTCGCGTTGCAGCGGTGACTTGCTCGGAGCAACGGCCGAGAGCATCGATGCGATCCGGCCCATTTCGGTGTCCATGCCCGTCTCCGTCACCACCATCCTGGCGGTACCACGAGTGACGGATGTGTTCTGGAACAGCATGTCGGAGCGATCGCCCAGGGGCACGTCACCGACGGGAAGGGCCGCGGGGTCCTTCGGAACGGGTGCACTTTCTCCCGTGAGCGCTGCTTCCTGCGTCTCGAGCGTCGCCGACGTGATCACACGTCCGTCCGCGGGCACGAGGTCGCCGGCTTCGAGTTGCACGATGTCGCCGGGCACCAGGTCGGTGGCTCCGATCTCGCTCAACACTCCGTCGCGGATCGTTCGCGCCTGCGGAGTCTGCATTCTCGCGAGGGCGTCCACGCTCGCACGGGCCTTCACTTCCTGCCGCGTGCCCAGCACCACATTGAGCGCGACCAGGACGATGACGACGAGTGCGGTGGAGATCTCCCCGATCACGATGCTGACCGCCGTCACGGCGATCAGCATCAGGTTCATCGGATCCCGTACCTGCCGCAGTGCGATCGTCGACGTGGACGGTGCGGGTTCGGACACGATCGTATTGGGTCCGAAGCGTCGGCGACGTTCGTCCGCCTCTGCCGTCGTGAGACCGGATCGTTCGTCGGAGGACAGTGCTGCGATCACGTCGGCGGCGTCTGTGGCATACCAGGACGGTTCTTCCCAATCGGGGACGAAATTCTTCGCTCGGTCCGGTCCGGATCTCGTAGTGGCCATCGCGGTTCGTCCTTCCTTACCGGAAGAGCCTCAGTAGAGCGTGGGTATCCAGTGAAGAGGCTGGGTCGGTGCCGTGTACCCATCGGCGTCCTGCCGCTGCGGCAGAACCAGATCGGGGCGCTCGAGCGGCTCGTAGGGGATCCGGTCGAGCAGATGGGCGATGACGTTGAGCCGACCACGTTTCTTGTCGTCGTTGTCGACGACATACCAGGGAGCCCAACCGGTATCGGTGAAGTGGAACATCTCGTCCCGTGCCCGGGAGTAGTCGTACCAGCGTGTGTACGATTCCAGATCCAGATTCGACAGCTTCCAGGTCTTACGAGGATCGTCGATGCGACTCTGCAAGCGCAGCGTCTGTTGCTCCGGGCTCACTTCCAGCCAGTACTTCAGAAGGATGATGCCGGAGTCCACGATCGCGCGTTCGACCGTCGGGATCATCTGGAGGAAATGCTGTGCCTCCTCCTCCGTGCAGAAGTTCATCACTCGTTCGACGCCGGCGCGGTTGTACCAACTGCGATCGAAGATCACGACCTCGCCTCCGGCCGGCAGGTGGGGTACGTAGCGCTGGATGTACATCTGAGACCGTTCACGCTCCGTGGGTGCGGGCAGAGCGACGACGCGGAAGACCCTGGGACTCAATCGTTCCGTGATCGCCTTGATGACACCACCCTTGCCTGCGGTGTCGCGGCCCTCGAACAGGATGCAGATACGAACTCCGGACGATCTCACCCATTCCTGCACGGCGACGAGTTCGGCGTGCAACGGACGGAGCAGGCGACGGTACTCCTTGTTCTTCATTGGTTCGCGGACCGGCGATGCGCCCTGCTGCGGTGGACCGGGGGGACGAAGGGCGCCGGAATCGGAACGCGCGGTGAGCGACTTCGCCGGCGATCTCTTCCGGTGCTTCTCGTGCCCCGTCTTGTGTCCCACGGTTCTCCCTCGGACGTCCACCCATTGTCCGCCTCCGACCCCGCGTTCGTGGGAGAACGATCGGTTCGGGCGATGGACGCGGTCCGGCCACCACGTAGCTCAGGTGTTGCCGAATCGTGCTCGGAAGCGGTGCATTCGATGCCGTTTCGAGTCTTGACGGATCTCGGGGCCGACGTCACGCTTGGCCGATGAGCGGTGACGACGAGTTCCGTCAGATCCAGCAGGTGACCGAACGCCTGATCGTTCGATATCCGCTCGTTCCCCCGGAGGACATCACACGTGCGGTGCACGGCGTCTATAGCCGATTCGCCACGAGCAGGGTTCGAGACTTCGTTCCGCTCCTCGTCGAGAAGGCGGTGAAACGTGAACTCTCCGAACCTACGATTCTCGATTCCGTTCTTCCGCCCGCGATTCCGGAGGTCGGAAGGTAGGACGTGAGCAAGCACGAGCACGACATGCTGCTTGTGAGCGCTGCAGCATACGACCGCGTCGACGATGCCGTGGCCGACTTCGAGCGCCTCGCCGACCTTCGCGCCCATCGAGCAGAATCCCTGACCTTGCCGGCGGAAGAGCTCTGTACGAACCGTTTTCATTCCATCCGAGCCGCGTCGCCCGACCGGGTCGTCGCGTCGTGACCGGTCGCGGCCGTCGACGGTCGCGACGAGAGATCCCGCCACCCGACGAGCACCTCGTGTATGTTCTCGGCACCCTTCAGCGGCTCGGGTGGAGGGGGCAGCGTGGCCGGGTAGAGGAGGAAGGGCGTGCTCTGCGGGCCACCCATGCCGCCGTGCGAACCGATCTGCTCCTCGAATGCCGCGACCTCGTCGGTCTCCGGCCAGTAGGCTCCACCGACCATGATGTCGGCGACGTTGCCGAAAGTGTCGGTGCGCCGGATCTTCGACAGTGCGTCGAGTCCCATCACCTCGAGGGGGTTCCGGCCGGTGACCTCGCCGGTCGTCACGTCCACCCGGCCGTGGGGTCCGAGCACGACGGATCCGCCCGGAGCGGCAACGAGAAGGAAGCCGATTCCGGGATGCTCCCGGAGCCCGGCGAGCAGTCCCGGATGCGCCGCCTCGATGGCGTCGATGTCGGCGCGACCGGGCAGGTGCGGGAAGTAGATCAGGCCGAGATTGCCCGAGCCGAGAACGATCGGCTCACCGGCGGCCGGGCGCGACTGCTCGTCGGCGGCAACGTGCATGCTGGCTGCGGCGTAGGCGCGGCCCTCCGCTCCGGGTTGGGCGGCTTCCTCTCCCCCGCGCTGGTGCCTGTGACCGTCCGGCGCGACCGAACCGGATCGTGTCGTCAGCCGGACCACCAACTCCCTCAGGCTTTCCCCGTAACGCTGCAGGAAGGTCGCACCCTGACTCTGTCCGTGATCCGAGAGCACGACGACGCGATAGGACCGGTCGGACTGTTCCGCCACGGCGAGGAGCATCTCGATGATGTCGTCGACCTTCGTGAGCACGGCCAGCGTTTCGGGTCGAGAGATCCCCGAGTGGTGCGAGACTTCGTCGTAGCCGATCAGATCGAGGTAGACGACGGTACGTCCCTCGATCAGATCACCGACCACGGCGGCGGCGGTGACGTCGGTGGCGAGAACCGTCGCGAAGGCGCGGACGAACGGATAGATTCCGCCTCGCGGTACTCGTGGCCGAATGTCCTTCCGCTTCTGGCGCAGTGACTGACGAAGTTCCCGTTGCAGTTCCGCGATCATCCGGATGAAGGTGCGCAGTGCGCTTGCCGGGTCGGCGAAGTAGGCGCTGTAGCCGGCGCCTCCACCGAGTCGGGCACCACGCATACGACTGACGACCAGCACGTTGTCCTGTGCGCCACCGGTGAACAGGTTGCCCCGGCTCGCACCGTCGTGCGCGAGCAACCCGGGCCGGTCTGCTCGTTCGAGTTCGCGTTGTTCGTTGTCGGCGGGGTTGCTGAACACGGAGATGCGCCCGGTCGTCTTGTCGTACCAGCGGAATGCGGGCACGTTGTGATTGGAACCGTGCAGTACACCCAGCTGTGTCGCACCGGTCTGGCTGCTCCAATCCGTGTACCACGGCACCAGCCGGTGGGTCTCACGCACCAGTTTCGCCAGGCCGGGCGTGACACCGTCGGCGATCGCCCGCCGCAGGACGTCGTATCCGAGTCCGTCGATCTGGATGCACAACAGCCCCGGAGTCGCGTCCACGAGCGTCGCTTTGCGCCGCAGGCGGAACCGGTTCCGTCGCACCTGCATCAACCGATAGGCGGTATCGGAGCGGGAGGCGATCGCGCTCGAGACGACCGAGGTGACCAATGAGACCGGTGCGGCGAGGACGATCGCGTCGAGCGGGCGGTCCACCGTGGCGACCGGTACCAGGTACAACGTCAGCAGCATGATCGCGCCACCGGCAAGGAACACCCCGGCGAACAACAGCACCGGGCCGACCCACGACATCAACCGCATCATCACCGGCCACAGGGCCGCGTTCAGCAGACCGAACACCAGCGCGAGTACCAGTGCAGCCGGGAGCGTCGGTATCGGAGCGAAGCCGGACCGATCCAGGGTGATGCCGCCGAGGATGCGGTCGAGCACGACGAGCACGAGCGTCGACGATCCCCACAACACGAGGAACTCGACGAGTATTCGCAACAAGCTGCCCACCGTACGCATCGCGGGCCCCTTCCCACGTCTGGAATCGTAAGGTCATGAGCACGCCACCGCGGGGGAATGCCCCGGCATCCGGTCTGCGCTGGCTCGGACATGCCACCACGCTGATCGAGGACCTCGGGACGGTCGTCCTGACCGATCCGGTGCTCACCGATCGCGTCGCGCACCTGCGTCGACGCCGGGGCCCCACCCCGGCCGGACCGCGCGTGCTCGACCCGGATGCGGTCCTGCTCTCACACCTGCACGCGGACCACACCCACCTGCGGTCGTTGGGAAGGCTCGATCCGGACGTTCCGATCGTGGTCCCACGGGGAGCGGTCGATGGATTACCGGCATTGCGTCGGTTCGACGACCGGTTGGTCCCGCTGCGTCCCGGCGAGGCGACACGGATCGGCACGGTCACCGTGCGTGCCGTGCCCGCCCGACACGACGGTCGCCGTTGGCGGCGCGGCCCGGAGTTCGCCCCAGCGGTCGGATATGTCGTCGAGGGAGACCGGCGGACCTATTTCGCCGGCGACACGGATCTCTACCCCGGTCTTGCCGAGCATGTCGGCCCGGTGGATATGGCGTTGCTCCCCGTGGGAGGTTGGGGACCCACGCTCGGCGACGGTCATCTCGATCCCGCTCGGGCCGCGGTCGTCGCCCGACTGGTGGAGGCAGGTCTGGCCGTACCGATCCACTACGGCACGCTGTGGCCGATCGGATTCGACGCCGTTCGGCCCCGGTTGTTCTTCGGACCGGGCGCCGAGTTCGTCCGCCGGGCCCAAAACGCCGGGATCGCTGCCGTGGAGGCGGCTCCGGGCGATTCACTCGGCACATCGGGTCCCGGCCGGAACGAGCGGTGACACGGATTCCGGTCGTGAGGAATTCGTCGTGATCACATCGAGCGCACGGGCGAGATCGGCGCGAACGGCCGGAACTCCTGGTCGCTCCCCCGAACGACACCCGCGCTCGACTCGGGAACCTCCAGCCAGGCCCCTTCGAGATCCCGAAGGGGTTCGGACACCACGAAGCGGGTGTCGTCCCCCAGCTGGTACAGCACTTCCACTTCGGGATGCTGCGCCCGTATCGCCTTGATGTCGGCCGAGTAGAACAACGAGCGTGTCTTCCGCTCCGTCGAATACCGGAACACCCAGACGCTGCTGCCGTCGGTGGTGGCGAGCGTTCCCTGCATGGGATTCTCGATGCCCAGGCGAGCTCCGACGTCCTCCACGAAGCCTACGGCCTTCGCCACGCCGGTGAACGGGTCGTCGGTGAGGCCGAAGGTGAGCGCGAGGTAGAACAGCATCTCCGAATCCGTCGACCCCCGGATCGCGTCGTAGAGACTCGTATCGACGGCCATCGCCAGATCCCGCTTCATGAGGTGGAATCCGTGCACGGCCCCGTTGTGCATCCACAACCTGTTCTCGTAGCGGAAGGGGTGGCAATTGGTGCGCTGCACCGGAGTTCCCGTCGAGGCGCGGACATGCGCGAACATCAACGGCGTACGGATCTGCGTGGCGAGCTCGCGGAGGTTGCTCTCGTTCCAGGCGGGTTCGATGCACTTGAACAATGCCGGCCTCGGGCCTTCTCCGTACCATCCGATGCCGAAGCCGTCGCCGTTCGTGGTAGTTGCGCCCATCTTGGAATGCAGGCTCTGATCGATCAGGGAGTGCACCGGCCGGAAGAGCAGGTCGTCCATCAGGACGGGATCACCGGTATACGCCATCCATCTGCACATCCCTCCATTGAAGTCGTGGGATGCGCCGGAATGTGCAATCGGAAGAGTTCAATTCGGCCACAATATCTTCCGCAATCGGGCGGAATCGAGGTGCGGGGGCGGCACACGCACTCCCGGACGGTTTCGGGGAACACGAACTCGTAGCGCTCCGGTGGAGATCGTGCATCGTACCGGTGTCGACAGCATCACCGACTCGCCGTCGACTCCGACCGGAATTTCCGGTACGTCCGCATCGACGACCACTTCTGTCGCCGTGCGCTGCAACAGTCCTCGGTCGTGGGTGCGGCGGAACAGGCCGACCGCCTGGCGTGCGTTCGCAACCGAGATCGCGACGACGCCGAGCCGGCCGTTGTCCAGACGGGGACGTCGGCCCATACCTGCCAGGTCGTCGAAGGCGTACGGACCGTTGCTGACCAACACCGCCTGGGGCCCGTCGACGGCCTCCGTGTCGATGTGTGCCCGCAAGCCCGGCCGGCCCTGCTCACCGAGCAGATCGGGCAGCATCTGCAGCACCGTCGCCGTCTTGTCGGCACGGTACTGCGGACTCCGGACCACCTCCGCGTAGACACCGAAGGACGCATTGTTGACGAACGGCCGCCCGTTGATCCGGCCGAGATCGACGCGCAGTTCGACCCCGTCCCGGAGGGCGTCCAGACCCGCGGCGGGATCCTCCCGATCCAGTCCGAGGTCGAGAGCGAAATGATTCCGGGTTCCGGCGCTGATCACCACGAACGGAAGCCGGTGTTCCGCCGCGACCGCCGCGACGAGGGCCTGTGTTCCGTCGCCACCCGCGACGCCCAGCAGGTCCGCCCCTCGTTCGACGGCCTTCTCCGCCAGTTCGGTGACGTCGAGTTGCTGCGGTCCGCTCAGCAACACCACTTCGGCGCCGAGTTCCTCGGCCTTGCGCTGCAGGTCGTAACGGACGACCTTGCCCCCGCCCGAGCGTGGATTCATGACGAAGAACGGGTGCTGTACGGGAACGGCCGGGAACTCCGGCTGCGGGCTCACGCGATCGGCCCGCAGGGCACGGCGTCCGCACGCGACCGCCACAGCGACGAGCAGCACCGACACGATCGCAACCCACAGGTGACCCGACGCCGCGAAGACGACGATCACGACCACCGGCGCGAGGACGGTCACGACCAGAGCCGCCCCGCGGATCACGCCCCGGTGGGTGAGGAACCAGTAAGCCGCGGCAACGGCCAGGGCTGCACCGGCCGCCGCGACCAGCAGCAGCGCGACGACACCGCGCAGACCGGCCTCGGCGATCGGAAGCCCGATGGCAACGATCAGCACCACCACGGCGGTCCACGCCCACCGGCGGGAATCGGCGGGTACCGGGTCCCGATGCGATTCGTGTTCCTCGGCCATCGACTCGACCTCGCAATCGTTCCTGCGCGCCCGGGTAGCCGACCTCGCGGGCCGGACGGACTTCTCGGGTCGAGGACCGACCACCTCTTCCGAGCTTGGCACGATCGTGTGCGGGTGAGGAGTGTTTTGCCGTTGCAGAATTTTCTGCGACACCGCACGTTTCGCCGTGCCGGTGGCGTGTCCCCTGTGAGTAGGTCCGGGTTGTTCTAGAGTCCTGATTGCCCTGGTAAGGGCGAAGAAGGGACGATAGGAATCATGGCGGGACGCAAACGTCACTCGGCGGAGGACATCGTGCGCAAGCTGCGCCGAGCCGACGAGTTGGCCGCGGTAGGCAAGAACGGCGAAGAGATCGCTGCCGCACTCGAGGTGTCGGCGGCGACGCTGTACAACTGGCGTCGTCAATACGGCGGCATGGATGCCGATGCGGCGAAGGAGCTCAAGGAACTGCGGGAGCAGAACAGCCGGCTCAAGCGATTGCTCGCAGATGCCGAGTTGGAGAAGGACGCGTTGCGGGAGATCGCGAAGGGAAAATTCTAAGCCCGACCGCCAAACGCGCCGCGATCACCATGCTCACCGACACCCTGCAGATGTCGGAACGGTTCGCGTGCAAGGTCGTTGGGCTCTCCCGATCGGTCTACCGGAGGCTGCCGTTGGCGCAGACACCGGACGACCCGGACGCTGACCTGCGCACAGAGTTGCGCAGCTATTCCCGCAAACATCCGCGGCACGGGTTCCGTCGGGCGTGGGCGTGGCTGCGCTACGACCAGGGCATCGAGGTGAACAAGAAGAAGGTGCACCGCCTGTGGAAAGAAGAAGGATTGCAGGTCCGGCGTGCCCCACGCCGCAAGCGTGCCGGCCAGTCCTCCGTTCCGGCCGTCGACGCAGATGCTCCGAATGTTGTGTGGGCATTGGACTTCCAGTTCGATTCGACCGTCGACGGCAAGACGGTGAAGATCGCGTCGATGGTCGATGAACATACCCGGATGTCGTTGTTGAACATCGTGGACCGCTCGATCACCGCCGGTCGGTTGATCGAAGGCTTGGAGAAGGCGTTCGCGATGTGGGGTGGGCCGCCGCTGGTGTTGCGCATGGACAACGGGCCTTCAGTTCATCTCGGAAGCGCTGCGGGACTTCTGTGCTGGGTCGGTGGGGGTGTCCTACATTCCGCCGGGTACGCCGTGGAACAACGGGTTCATCGAATCGTTCAACAACCGGTTGCGCGATGAGTGTCTGAACCGCAACTACTGGCCCACTCTGCTCGAGGCCCGGGTGGTGATCGAGGACTTCAAGGACGACCACAATCACCGACACCGTCATTCGGCATTGGGGTACAAGACCCCCGCCGAGTACGCTGCCGGATGCACCCACCGGCACCAGCCCGTGGCGTGCGAGATCGACTGATCGACTGCACAGAGGAACCGGCTCTAGGAACGACCGGACCGACTATCGGGGACCTGCCACAGACGCTGGGCAACTTCGACATGGACCGCATCGACAAGCTTATCGACGTCATGCGTCCAATCCTCGGCAAAAGGGGAACCAACCTCCCCGCAAACCTGAGCGCCGAGGATCTCGCCACCAACAAATTCATCGATCCCGCCATCGGGCTGCAGTAGCTCGGGGCAAGACCCCATACCCAGAAAGAGGTTATTCTAATGCCACGCAACGTACCCATCATCGACCTGAAGTCGTTCATCGACGGCACTGACAAGGAGTCCGTAGTCGCCGCCGTCGACGATGCGTGCCGCAACACGGGCTTCCTTGTGGTCACCGGACACGGCGTCGCCCCAGAAATCATGCAGGGTGCGCTCGACGCTATCCGATCGTTCTACGAGCAGCCAGAGTCGACGAAGGCCGCTCATGACAATTCGGTTCGTGGCACCGGTTGGAAACAGTTCGCATCGATGTCCCTCGGCAATCTCGAGGGCGATGGAACGGTGCCGCCGGATCTTCGTGAGGAGTTTCGCGTGCGGCGCCTCGACATCATCGACTGGGTCTCGCCGATCTGGGGAGACCCCCTCATCAACGAGGCGTTCCGCGACGCACTTGTGCGGTACTACACGACCCTCGACAGACTCGCCGACGTCATCGGCCAGATCTTTGCCCTCGCCGTCGGCAAGCAACAGAACTACTTTGAGCAGTTCACCGATCACCACGACAGCTATCTCGGCCTCTATTACTACCCTGCCCTGGAGAAGGCCCCCGAACCGGGACAACTTCGCGGGGGCGCGCACACCGACTTCGGCAGCCTCACGATCCTCTACGGCTACCCCTCGGTCCAAGGCCTGCAGGTCTGGAACGACGAGGAATGGGAGGACGTCCCGCTGGTGCCAGACTCCTTCGTGATCAACATCGGTGATCTCATGCAGCGCTGGACCAACGACGTCTGGAGCTCGACCAGACACCGCGTCGTCAATCCGTCCGACGGGCAGTGGGATCAAGCCCGATTCAGCATGGCCTTCTTCCATCAGCCGAATTACGACGCTTTGATCGAGAGTCTCGACGACACGGAACCCGCGAAGGGGCCTTCGCCCCGGAGTGTGGACACGGGATTTGTGGTTAGGCGGCCAGCGTAGTGCTGGTCGTGGTGGATGGGGCGGTGGCGTGCTCGTAGGCGGTTGGTGAGAGGTAGCCGCAGGCAGAGTGCCGGCGTCGGTTGTTGTAGCGCAGGATCCACTTGAACACTTCGCGCCGGCAGGTGGTTGTGTCGGGCCACGTGTGCTCGCCTGCGAGGGTCTCGCGCTTCAGGGTGGCGTTGAACGACTCCGCGAGCGCGTTGTCGGCCGATGTGCCGACCCGGCCCATCGACCTGGACACGCCCAGCTCGGCGCACAGGCGGGCGTAGTCGGCCGAGCAGTAGACCGACCCGTGGTCGCTGTGAAACACCGAGCCCGCGAGTGAGCCTCGTTCGTGGGCGGCTGCGTTGAGGGCGTCTTCGACGAGGCTGGTGCGCATGTGGTCGGCGATGGACCAGCCCACCAGCCGTCGGGAGTAGAGGTCGATCACGGTGGCGAGGTAGAGGAACCTCGTGCCCCCGGCGCCGTCGCCGCAGGGCAGGTAGGTGATGTCCCCGACGTAGCGGGTGTTGATCTGCTTGGCGGTGAAGTCACGGTTGAGTTGGTCGGGCACGACGGCGTCGTCGGGTGCGGGGATCGTGGTGCGGACCTTCCCGCGTAGCCGGAGTCCGGCCAGGTGGTGTTCGTGATGCGGCTCAGCGAAGGTGCTCGCTTGTGCTCAACGAAAGTGCCCACTCGTGGGCGTGTTCACTGTAGCGGTTGCCGGGTCCCGGTGGTGGCCTGACGGAGCTTTTCCGCCCGGGCATGGTGATCACGTAGACGGTAGGAATCCCCGTCGAGATTGAGTACCACCGAACGATGCAGGAGCCGGTCGAGCATCGCCGCCGCGACGGTCGTGTCACCGAGCACCTCACCCCACTCACCGACACCCCGGTTCGTGGTGATCACGATCGACGTCTTCAGATACCGTTGCGCGACAACCTGAAACAACGCAGATGCGGCCTCACCCGGCAACGGGAGATAGCCGAGCTCGTCGATCACCAACAGCGTCGGACCGGCATAGAACCGCATCGTCGTCGCCCACCTCCCCTCGATCGCCGCCCGGTGACAGCGGGCCGCCAGATCCGCGGCGGTGGTGAAATAGGTGCGGTAACCGGCATGCGCCGCAGCCCGCGCCAAACCCACCGACAGATGGGTCTTTCCGACCCCTGGCGGCCCGATCAGCAGCACGTTCGTCGCGGTTTCCAGGAACCGGCAGGAGCCCAGCTCGGCGATCAACGCCCGATCCAGACCGGGCGCGGCGTCGAAATCGAAATCGTCGAGTGAGGCCGGGGTCGGCAGGCACGCGAACCGCAACCGCCCCGCCAGCCGGCGGGCTTCGGTGGCATCGACCTCGATCGAGAGCAATTGTTCGAGGGTCGCGGTCATCGACAGGCCCTGTTTCTGCGCCCGGTCGAGCACCGAGGGCAACGCTTCGGCGGCGTCGTGCAGCTTCAGCGTCGCCAGGTGACCCCGCAGCCGCTGATAGACACTCGCTGCCGCGACGGTGGTGGTGTCGGGGTTGGGGGTCATGACAGGGTGTTCCTTCCGCGGGCGGCACGCTCGTAGGCGGCCAGATCGATGACCGGCGAGGCCGGAGAGGTCGACGGTGAATGAGACTCAGTAGTGTTGGTGCGCAATGCTTCTGCCGCAGCACGAGCGTCCGCGCCGGGTGGGATGCGTTCCTTGCGGCGGTGCGGCCGGCCTCCGGCCGCGGCACCGGCCAGTGCGGCCTGTTCGAGGACGTGGACGTGTCCGTGATCGCGCACGATGACCCCGGCCCCGTCCGGAGCCAGCCGGTGGCGGGCGACGGTGATCTGCGAGGCGGTGACGATGTCGATCACCTCGTCACCGAGCCTGCGGGTGACGTGCACCTGCGCTGCCGCCAGTTCCGGGGGCACCGAGTAGCGGTTGCCGCGGTAGGCCACCAACGCTTGCCGGGAGACGGTCCGCGGTTCGCTGATGACCACCGGATACGGGCTGCTCGGCATCGGCGCCAGGGATTCGCGGGCGGCGACGGTCAGCACCGAGGCTTTACCGTCGGCGGTGGCGCGCATCCGGGCATCGGCGCGCAGGGTGCAGAACTTGTCCACGCTCGCCTGCGCCTGCTCGACCGTCAACTCGTCAGCCACGGACCTCCACCACCGCTGTGCTGCAGTGTGATTGGCCTTCTCGACGACACCTTTGCGGTTGCCGGACCGTGGCGGGCAGATCGCCGGCACGACACCGTAGTACTTGGCGACGCCGGCGAATGAGGCGGTGACCGTCCCGGACTCGGGGTGGCAGACCGTGGCCATCCGATCGAACCGCCAGGTGCGGGTCAGGCCGCCGAGTTTGCGGCAGATCCGGTCCAGGCCGTCGATCAGATGCGGCTGGGTCATTGCCGGGGCGAGCACGCCACGCCACCGGCCGGAGTGCGCGAGCGAGCCGACCAGCAGGTAGGCGGTCTTGCCCCACCCCCAGGCGGCGGGTGGGTTCGGTAGTTCGACCCAGTCCCATTGGGTTTCCTCGCCGGGTGGGTGCTCGATGATCGCGTTCGGCCGGTCGGTCGCGCAGGCGCAGGACTCGCAGACGGGCCGGAGCTTTCGTTGTCGGATCTGGCGGGTCAGCGTCTGATACGAGGCGGTGTAGCCGAGGTCCTCGAGTTCGTCGCACAAGGTCCGCGCCCACAGATGCGGATCCTCGGCCAGGCGGGCTGTCACATAGTCGACGAACGGCTCGAACGGGTCGGCGCCGGCGCGTTTACGCACGCCGGGGGTGGTGGTGCCGTTCAGGTAGTTGCGGATGGTGCGCCGGTTTCGGCCGGTGTGCCGGGCGATCGCCGCGATCGTCCAGCCTCGTTTGTGCAGTGCGTGGATCTCCACGTCTTCCTCCCATGTCAACATGAGAAAGCGGGTCTCCTTCGAGTAGCCGGTGCGTGGTCAGAGACCACCAGCATCGAAGGAGACCCGCCCTCATCGGCGGAGCCACACGGGTGAGCACTTTCGGTGAGCAGGACTGAGCAGGATCAATGAGCGCCATCATTCGCGCATCACCCGCGCCACGCGTTTGTGGTTGACCCGCTCTTCGGGTGGGACCCCGGCGTTGAGCTCGTGCGTGACCCGCGGCGCGCCGTAGGCCCGGTCGCCACCTGTCTTGGGGTCCTGGATCGTTCGGACCTTCGCCGCCAGTGCCGCATCGCTGGCGGCCCGCTTGGCGCGTGCCGGGGTGCCGGCCTTCCAGGCGTAGTAGGAGGACCGCTTGATCTCGACGGCCGTGCAGAGTCGCTTCACCTCGAAGATGGCGGAGTTGTCGGCGACGAACTGGAAGCGACTCACCAGCGCGTCTCCCCGGCGAAATACTTCGCGGCCCGACGGAGGATGTCACGCTCGGTGGACAGCAGGTCCTTGGCAGCCTTCAGGTCCGCGACCTCACGCCGCAGCCGGGCCAGTTCCTGCGCCGGCGACTCCGGCCCGCAGCTGCCCTCGGGAGGGTCCTTCGGGGTCCGGCCCCGGACCGCGACTCCCGCCGCCTTCAGCCAGGTCGAGAGGGTCGCGTCGGTGATGCCGAGGTCGGAGGCGATCTGCTTCACCGTCGCCCCGTCGGTGGTGGCGTAGAGGTCGACCGCGTCGCGGCAGAACTCCTCGCTGTAGGTCTTGCGTGCCATACGTGGATCGTCTCGCTTCCCCCGGCATCAAACCGGGATTGGCGTGTCCACACTCCGGGGTCAAGTCACCAGTACGAAGCGATCACCTCAGGTGCCTACTTCGACTATCAGCAGAAGTCGATGGTGGTTACGACCTAGTGGGCTCGGGTGTCGGGGTGGTTGAACCCGGTAAAGGCGGGATCCCGGCAGCGGCCTATCTGCCGTCGATGTCGGAGTACGCGATCTGGCGCAGGCCGTGCCAGGCCGATGTCGTAGTGCTTCATGTGGACGCCGGGATAAGCGTTGCAATCAGTGGCCAGAAGCCGTGGTCACCGGCGAGTAGGCGTTCTCCCGCAAGACCGCCAGCTCGCCAGCACGTGGCGTGTCTGAGCCGGCCGCCGCCGGCGGCGAAGAAGCCCGGGACGAGCGGATAACGTGCAGGGCTGCGCACGGTGGGCAACAGACGGGCTGCGAGCCTCGGTGCCGCCGGTTACTCCAGCGTCCGACCGGCGCCGTCCGTCAACCGAGCACCGACCCTAGGTCAGGCCTGGCGTGGCCGGGTCACGATGTGGAGGACGCGGACGGTCTCGTCGCCCACGGCTTCCCACTTGGAGCGGATGCGGGCGGGGTAGAAAATCGTGTCTCGCGGCTTCAGGCGATGGATGGTGTCGCCCTCGATGATGACGTTGAGCTGTCCCTCGATGAGGTAGGTGGCCGCTGGTGAGGGGTAGTCGAACCACTCATTGTTGTTCTGGTCCTTGGTGAACTCCATCTCGGAGATCTCGAAGGAGTGCTGTTCGGAGCCGCCGACCAATCGAACCGGGACACTGGACTGCTCAGTGCCGGCGACGATGCGGCCCTCCTCGGCTCGGATGACGGTCGCGCCAGGCTGCGGGGCGACGGCTGGGAGGAGGTCGCCGGGGGTGATGTTCAGGGCGGTGGCGATCCGGTAGAGGCTCAGCATGGAGGGTGAGGCGTTGCCGCTCTCGATCTTGCTGAGGAAGGGCTGCTTCATGCCGGCGGCGTCGGCGAGCTCGCGCATCAGGAGACCGCGCTCGGTTCGCCAGTACTTCACGCGCTCGCCGACGGCCTGAGCAACGGCGTCGGATACGGCTTCCTCGGATTCCATGAGAACGAACTCCCGGGCTCGGGCGGGGACGACGGGCGACGGTGCCTGCAACATCGACTTCTCTCTACGGACTGCGGTGCCCAGCGGGCGTCGGAAGTCTACCGACCTGTCTCACTGCCACGGTGCGCGCGAGGGCTCTGGCGTCGTTGACAGAGGCCTCGCCCGCACCGTGGGCTGACTCAGGCGGACTTGTTGATCCGGAAGACGTTCTTCTCGGGGTCGAGCAGCACCGCCTGCCAGGCGTCGTAGTAGGTCCGGAAAGGTTCCTTGCGGTAGGTCGCGCCCGCTGCGACGGCGGCTGCGGCGAGGGTGTCGACGGCCTCCTCGGAGTCGACCTCGAAGGTCCAGAACGACGGCGCGGAGGCCGACAGGTCGCTCTCGGGCAGGTTGAGCAGCTCGTAGGCGACGGGGGTGTTGAAGCCGAGGATGGTTCCTCCGAGCTGGAGGGCTCGGAAGTAGTCGCCCTCGAGGTAGGTGACGTGGTCCAGGCCGAAGAGCTCGGCGTAGAAGTTGGAGACCTCGTCGACGTCTTGGCAGACCAGGGTCACGAACGAGAGCGCGACACCGGCCTTGGTGTCGGGGTTGGCGTCGGGGACTGTCTCGGTGTTCACGTCGGTGCTCACTTCACGGTCGCCTGGATGGCGCGCTGACGCAGGTACTCCCCGGCCAGGACGGCGTCGTAAGTGGTGCCGCTGCCGATCGGGGCGGGCATCGTCTCAACGATGGCGTCGACGTTGGCGTCGCAGAACTGGATCAAGGAGATCAGCTCCTCGGCCGGCGCAGACTCCTGCGGTGGCAGGACGCGGTGGCGGGTGGAGCGCCACCGGCCGCCGGTCCAGCGGGCGAGGAGGTCGCCGATGTTGACCAGCAGGGTTCCCTCGACGAAGGGCGCGTCGAGCCACTCGCCGTCGTCGCTGAGCTGGACCTGGAAGCCGCCGTAGCCGGGCTGGCGGTCCAGGAGGGTGAAGATGCTCCAGTCGGTGTGCGCGCCGACGCGGAACTGGCCGGGCTTGGGGACGCCGGTCTCCTCCAGGGAGGGGTAGCGGTTGATGTTGAGGGTCCGGGTGCCGTTGGCGCAGCGCTCGATGAACCACTCGCGGCCGAGCCCGAGGGCCTCGCCGCACATGCGAAGCAGCTCGTCGTAGAGCCCGTACATGGCCTCCATGTAGGTGGTGGCGAGGAGCTCGAGCTCGGGCACCTCGTCGGGCCACACGTTCGGGGCGAAGGCGGTGCTGTCGAGAGTGGGGTTGCCCGTGGCGTACGGGCGGCCCATCGTCAGGCTCTCCTTCATGTCGGGGGTGGCCTTGTCAGCCTCCTCGCCGGCGAAGGAGTTCGCCTCCTTCCCGCTGGGCAGCCAGCCGCGGCCACCGACGGTGGTCTCATAGCGAGCCTTGGTCTCTCGCGGCAGGGAGAAGAAGGCCTTGGCGGCGCTGCGGAGGTCGGCCGCGAGCTGCGGGTCGACGTCGTGGTTGGCGAGCATGAGGAAGCCGGAGTCACGCAGGGCCTGGTCGACCTTCGCGGCGGCGGCGGCCTGGACGCCGGCGTCGCCGGTGCGCCAGTCGGCGAGGTCGATCAGGGGGATGACGTCGGTCAGTGTGTTCGACATGGGCTGGGTCTCTTTCCGGGTGGGCGTGGGCTGGGTTCAGGCGTTCTGGGCGGCGAGGACGCGGGAGGCCTCGCGGACGGCGGCGGTGTTGGCCTTGCCGTACTGGGAGCCGTTGAGCTTGGCGGCGATGTGGTCCTTGACCAGGATGGGCTCGTAGGCCAGTCCGCCGTCGGCGTCGAGACGGCTGGGCAGGGTGGAGATGGTGGCGTCGATGTTGCCGTCGTGGAAGAAGGCCACCGACCGGCGGCGCTGGATGGTGCCGTCGATGACCGGGGGCTTCACGCGGTGCAGGGTGGAGAGCCACTGGTCGTTGGTGAGGCGGGCGGTGAGGTCGCCGAGGTTGACCAGGAGCGCTCCCTCGATGGGCTGGACGTCGTGCCAGGTGCCGTCCTTGGCGAGGACCTGGAGGCCGGCGACCTGGTCGGCCCACAGCACAGTGACGATTCCGAAGTCGGTGTGCTCGCCCATCCCGGTCAGGTCGCCGTCCAGGGAGACGTCGGTGCCCTCGGGGAGGGCGTAGTTGTTCATCCGGAGCACGTCGACGGAGTGGTCGGTGAGGTAGTCGAAGAAGCCGGAGTCCTCGCCCAGGGCGTCGGCGAAGATGGTGGTGAGCGTGCGCGCGACGCGTGCGGCGTGGTCGTAGTAGGCCTCGACCTTGGTGCGGAACCCGTCGACGTTGGGCCAGGTGTTGACGCCGTAGTCGTCGTCGGAAAGGTCGAGGCGGTCGAACCAGCCGGCCTCGGCGCCGACGTTGAAGGCCTCGAAGAAGTCGTTCATGCGGGTCGCGGACTCGACTCCCAGGCTGAGGCTGAGCGACTCGCTCTTGGGCGGGCTGTAGCCACGGTTGCCCGGCACGACGTAGTCCTTCTTCTCCTCCAGGGGGAGGACGAAGAAGTCGTCGACCGCCTCCTTGAGGCCGGTGACGACGGAGTCGGGGACCTGGTGGCCGAGGATCTGGATGAATCCCACGGCGGCGCAGGCCTTGTCCATGGCGCGGGCGACGGCGGCACGCTCTTCGGCGGTGCCGGCGCTGGTGTAGGCCGAGATGTCCACGACGGGGACCTCGAAGGCGGGGGTGTTCATGTGCTCCTCCATTTCAGTTCGGTAGTCGCAAGTCTTGTCGGAATGTGTATTCATCAAAGGAATGTAGAGTGACGTTTCTGTTACACCGGACGTCGTCTCTTCGGCGCGTGTCTGGCTCAACTGGCTGCGTAGGTGCGACGCAGCATTTCGGCGAGGTGGTCGCCGGTCGTGATGCCCGGGCCGGGCTGCTCGTTCTCGTCGAGGACCGTAGGGACTGCGGTGACGACGTAGTCGTAGTCGAGGTCGAAGAACGTCGGCACCGAGTACCGGCGGACACCGGTGGTGTTGAGCACGCGGTGGGTGTTGGACAGGTAGAGCCCGTTGGTGAGCTTCGGGACGAGGTCACCGAGGTTGACCACGAAGGTGCCGGGGATGTGTGGGGCCCGGACCCACTCGCCATCGGCGTTGAGGACCTCCGGTCCGCCGACCTCGTCCTGGTACAACATGGTGATCAGGCCCCAGTCGGTGTGAGCGCCGGCGCCGAGCTCGTTCCCCTCGCCGACGCCGTCCTGCGGGGGGTAGTGCAGCAGGCGGGTGGTGATGACGTGGTCCTGGAAGCCTTCGTCGAAGTAGTCCTCGTCGAGCTCGAGGGACAGCGCAACCAAACGGACCAGGTGCTGCCCGAGGACCGCCATGCGGTCGCGGTAGGCCTCAAGCGTGGCACGGAGCTCTGGCATGGCCGAGGGCCAAAGGTTCGGACCGTGGTTGACCAGACCCCGCTGGACCTTGGGGTGTTCCGCCGGGAGGTCCCGTCCGATCTGGAAGCCTTCCTTATTGTCGGGCCGGGAGCCGGCGTCAAGTGTCTGAACGGCGGTCGGCTCGTAGCCGCGGTACGCGGTGGAGTTGTGGATGTCTGCCTCGAGCTTGTCGGCCATGGGGAGGGCGAAGAAGGCGTCGGCGACCTCCAGCAGCGCGTCGAGCTGTGCCTGGTCGACGCCGTGATTGGCGACGTAGAAGAAGCCGATGTCGCGCGCGGCCTTGTGGATCTTCCACGCCACCGCCTTCCGCTTCGCGAGGTTGGGCGAGAAGCTGTCGGCGAGGTCGATCACCGGAATGGAGTCGGCGGCCTTGGGTGGGGTGTAGGTGATCATGAGAGCTCCAGTCGGGGTTGGGTCGGTCGCCGACGCAGTGGGGTCGGTGTGGTCGTGCGCCGGGGGATCAGGACGAGGTGAGGATGAGTGCGTCGAGCTTGCGCTGGAAGTGTTCGCCGGAGGTGATGGGCGGGTACTTGGCCTCATGGGCGAGGTCCAGGCTCTCGATCACGGCGTCGTGGTGGGGCTGGTGGAAGAACGCCATGGAGTAGCGCGCTCGGTCCCATTCCCCGTCGATCGGGTTGGCGACGCGGTGCAGCGTGGAGTTCCATTCGTCGTTGGTCCAGCGCTGCATGAGGTCACCGATGTTGATCACGATCGCCCCGTCGACGACGGGGGCGTCCTCCCACTCCTCGCCGTTCCAGATCTGGAGGCCTCGGACCGAGGGCTCGCCGTACAGGAGGGTGAGACTGCCGAAGTCGGTGTGAGCGCCGCCGCGGAGCTGGCCGGGCAGGGGCGCGGCACTCATCGGCGGATAGTGGTAGATCCCGAGCTGGCTGTCGTGCCGGCTTGTGAACTGCCGGAAGTGGTCCGATGGCCGTGGCGTGTCCCCTGTGAGTAGGTCCGGGTTGTTCTAGAGTCCTGATTGCCCTGGTAAGGGCGAAGAAGGGACGATAGGAATCATGGCGGGACGCAAACGTCACTCGGCGGAGGACATCGTGCGCAAGCTGCGCCGAGCCGACGAGTTGGCCGCGGTAGGCAAGAACGGCGAAGAGATCGCTGCCGCACTCGAGGTGTCGGCGGCGACGCTGTACAACTGGCGTCGTCAATACGGCGGCATGGATGCCGATGCGGCGAAGGAGCTCAAGGAACTGCGGGAGCAGAACAGCCGGCTCAAGCGATTGCTCGCAGATGCCGAGTTGGAGAAGGACGCGTTGCGGGAGATCGCGAAGGGAAAATTCTAAGCCCGACCGCCAAACGCGCCGCGATCACCATGCTCACCGACACCCTGCAGATGTCGGAACGGTTCGCGTGCAAGGTCGTTGGGCTCTCCCGATCGGTCTACCGGAGGCTGCCGTTGGCGCAGACACCGGACGACCCGGACGCTGACCTGCGCACAGAGTTGCGCAGCTATTCCCGCAAACATCCGCGGCACGGGTTCCGTCGGGCGTGGGCGTGGCTGCGCTACGACCAGGGCATCGAGGTGAACAAGAAGAAGGTGCACCGCCTGTGGAAAGAAGAAGGATTGCAGGTCCGGCGTGCCCCACGCCGCAAGCGTGCCGGCCAGTCCTCCGTTCCGGCCGTCGACGCAGATGCTCCGAATGTTGTGTGGGCATTGGACTTCCAGTTCGATTCGACCGTCGACGGCAAGACGGTGAAGATCGCGTCGATGGTCGATGAACATACCCGGATGTCGTTGTTGAACATCGTGGACCGCTCGATCACCGCCGGTCGGTTGATCGAAGGCTTGGAGAAGGCGTTCGCGATGTGGGGTGGGCCGCCGCTGGTGTTGCGCATGGACAACGGGCCTTCAGTTCATCTCGGAAGCGCTGCGGGACTTCTGTGCTGGGTCGGTGGGGGTGTCCTACATTCCGCCGGGTACGCCGTGGAACAACGGGTTCATCGAATCGTTCAACAACCGGTTGCGCGATGAGTGTCTGAACCGCAACTACTGGCCCACTCTGCTCGAGGCCCGGGTGGTGATCGAGGACTTCAAGGACGACCACAATCACCGACACCGTCATTCGGCATTGGGGTACAAGACCCCCGCCGAGTACGCTGCCGGATGCACCCACCGGCACCAGCCCGTGGCGTGCGAGATCGACTGATCGACTGCACAGAGGAACCGGCTCTAGGAACGACCGGACCGACTATCGGGGACCTGCCACCGGCAATACCGGGCACGGGCCGGTTCAGCTCAGTACGAGAACACCGACGAGGGTGATCAGCACCACCCACAGGGTGGAGGCCGCAGCGAGCACGAACGGTCGCAGCCCGATCGAGCGCAGCAGTCCGACCCGGACCCCGAGACCCAACCCGAACATGGCCGTGGTCAACAGCGCTGATTGCACGAGCGCGGCGTGCTCGAGCACGACGTCGGGAAGCAGTCCGGAGGACCGCACCGCCACCGCTGCCAGGAATCCGATCACGAACACCGGCACCAGAGGCGGCTGCCGGCCGACCGTGTCCTCGTGGACGCCCGTCTCGCGACTGCGCCGTCGGCGGACCACGCCCAGATATGCCATCACCGGGGCCAGCATCAGGACACGGGCAAGCTTGACCACGGTGGCGACGGCGAGGGCTCCGCCGCCGATCATGCCTCCGGCGGCGACCACCTGCGCGACCTCGTGGATCGATCCACCGGCGAGGATGCCGGACTGCAGGTCGTCCATCCCCAGAACTCCCACCAGCAGCGGAATCCCCGGGATCATCAGTGTGCCGAAGACGACGACCAACGCGATCGAGGTGATCACCTCCTTGCGCTTCGCGTCGACGACTCCGTCTGCGGCAGCCACCGCCGCGGCACCGCAGATCGAGAATCCGCACGAGATGAGGACCCGCTGAGTCCACGAAAGTCCGAGGACCCGCCCCAGGTACATCGTCCCGGTGATCCCGGCCGCGACGATGACCACGACGAGCGCGATGACACCCCACCCGAGGGCGAGGATGTCGTGGAAGACCAGTTGGAGGCCGAGCACGGCGATGCCGAGGCGCAGCAGCCGTTTGGTCGAGAAATCCACACCTGGGCCGATCCACGCCGGGACGGGAATCAGATTGGCCACCAGTGCTCCGAACACGATCGCGATCAGCATCGGGTTCACGGCAGGGAACAGCCGACCGAACCCGATCGCGATCGCAGCGCCGGCCGCGCACACCGCGATACCTGCGGCGAGGGCGGCCGCTCGGGAACGCGGACCCACCGACGTCGTTTCCGGGCGGACGACGTCCTGTGGCGCCGACGTCACCTCGACCTCAGCCGACATCCGACGAACCCCGACTCGTCGACACCGTGCCCGTCGATACCGTGCTCGTCCGTACCGTGGCGACGAGTTCGCGTTTGAGGATCTTGCCCGTCGCGGTCGTCGGAAGCGTCGTGACGATCTCGATCGAACGCGGATACTTGTATCCCGCCATCCGGTCGCGGCACCAGGAGATCAATTCCTCTTCCGTGATCTGCGCCCCTGCCTCGAGGATGACGAAGGCGCCGACCTCCTCGCCGTACACCTCGTGGGGAACGCCGACGACCGTCGCGAGTGACACCGCTTCGTGGGTGATCAGTACTTCCTCGATCTCTCGGGGGTAGACGTTGAAGCCTCCGCGCACGATCAGATCCTTCGCGCGGTCGACGATGTAGTAGAAACCGTCCGCATCCATGCGAGCGAGGTCGCCGGTACGCAGCCAGCCGTCTCGCATCGCTTCGGCGGTGGCATCGGGCCGGCCGAGATATCCCGACATGACGTTGTGGCCGCGCAATGCCAGTTCTCCGACCGTGTCGACTTCGGTGACTGTGTTCCAGTCGGCATCGACGAGGCGGGCCTCGACTCCCCAGACCGGGACGCCGATCGATCCGGGCCGCGGGTCGCGTTCCGGATCGCTGAACAACGCGAGCGGAGACGTCTCGGACAGCCCATAGCCCTCGAGGATCCGGACACCGAAGCGCTCGGAGAACCGGGTGAGGATCTCGACGGGCAGGGCGGCGCCACCGGAGATCGCCCGGCGCATCGTGGCGGCGATCCGTTGCACGTCGACCGTCTCGTCCACCGCATCGAGCAGAGCCCAGTACATCGTCGGGACCCCGGCGAAAACGGTGACGTCCTCCTCGATCATCAGTGTCAGTGCGGTGAGGGCATCGAAACGTGGCAGGAGGACCAGCGTGGCCCCTACCGACAGTCCCGCGTTCATGGTCACGGTCTGGCCGAAGGAGTGGAACAGCGGCAAGGTCACCAGGTACGTGTCGGGACACATCGGACTGCTGTCGAACAGACGGTTCGCGGTGAGCGCGTTCGTCACCATGTTCGAGTGGGAAAGGCAGGCTCCCTTCGGTTTTCCTGTGGTTCCGCTGGTGTAGAGGATCACCGCCGTGTCCTGCGGATCACGTACCACCGACGAGCGGACATCCGATACTTCCCCCAGCGCAGTATCGAGACTGTCCGCACCATCGAGTCCGCCGACGACGAACATGTCGCGACACTTCGGTGCTGCGGCGAAACCGGCACGACCGTATTCACCGATGGGCAGGTCGGGTCCACCTTCGGAGCAGAAGAACGCCCGGGCGCCGGAATCCTGCAGATGGTAGGCGATTTCATGTCCCTTGAGCATGATGTTCAACGGCACCACGACGGCGCCGGCCTTGAGGATGCCGTAGTAGACGATCACGAACTCCGGCACGTTGGGGATCGACATCGCCACGGTGTCGCCCGGCGCGATTCCACGCGCGATCAACAGGTTGGCCACCCGGTTCGCTCGGGCGTCGAGTTCGCCGTAGCCCATCCGGGTCTTCCCCAGCACCAAGGCGTCCCGGTCGGGATACCGTCGGGCGGAATCCTCCAGGAGAACGGACAGGTTGAGCATCGTGGGTTCGCTTTCAGGATTCGGACGGAACGGGGGCGGTCTCGCGCGTTGTTGCTCCGGACCGCTGGAGCAGTTCCTGTATGAACAGATCGGCGGCGGGCCAGTCACCGAAGCCGGAGGCCGGATTCAGATGCCCGACCTCACCGAGGTCGACGAACCGGCTGCCCCACGCTTCGGCCAGCCCCGCGACCCGGCGCCGGTCCCCGAGTGGATCGTTGCTGCTCGCTGCGAGGATGCTCGGAAAGGGAAGGCGGCGCCGTGACATCGGGAGCCAACCGCCTCGACCGAGGTCGTCCGTGGTCGGACAACCTTCGGGGAGCGGCTTTTCGATATCGGCCGGTGTTGCGAGCAGCGCGCCGAGGACCGGTCTGGTCGATGTGTGGGCCCAGTGAACGGCAATCAGGACGCCGGCGCTGTGCGCGACCAGCACGATCGGACCGTCGACGTCGCTGACGACCGCGTCGAGAGCGGCGATCCGTGCGTTCAGGCTCAGTCGGTCGTGGTCGAGCGGGGGTACGGTGCGGACCCGGTCGAGCCGATCGGCAAGCAGTGTCTGCCAGTGGTCGGCGACGTGGTCGCGCAGGCCGGGCACGATGATCACGGTCGGTTCGGTGTCGTACATCCTTCTCCGAAACTTTCCTTGGTGCAGAGCATTTCCCATCGGACGGGAGCCGAGGGGTGTCAGCCGTGGTGGGTGAAGCCGACCTGTCCCGGGCGGCGGTTGGGGGCGTAGCCGAGTTCGGCGAGCGTTTCGTCGGCGTCGCGGTAGGTCTCGCCGATCCGGTAGATCTCACGGGCTTCCTTGCCGGTGGCGACCTCACGGCCGAGTTCGTCTGCGAGACGGACCAGTTGCCGGATCTGCTCGACCGAGGTCATCTTCTCGCCCTTGCGTCCCCAGAGGGTGTCCTCGTTGCCGCAGCGGGTGTGCAGCCCCATGGCGATGGCCATCGTGTTGACCGGCAGCACCGAACGCATGAGGGTTTCGAGCGTCAGGCACGCGCCGTCCGGCACACGCTGGACGAAGTTCATGATGTTGTACGGGTTCGGTCCGTCGAAACCGCCGCCGATCCCCACCCAGGTCAGATTCAGTGGACCGGTGTAGATGCCGCGCCGGATCAGGCGTTCGACGGTCTCGAGCTGCGGAACGGACGACAGCTGGAAGTGCGGCTGGATGCCGGCGGCCTGCAGGCGCCGCAGGTGCTCCTCGACCCATTCCGGCCCGGCGGGCACGGTCATCTCCCGGTAGGTCACCGCGAGTTCCGGACGCTCCATGGAGGTGCCGGCGATGTCGTCCGCGGTCATGAGCTCCATGATGTTCATCTGGCTGGTGTTGATGGCGATGGTCACCTGGTCCGGCTTGGGATCCAGTTCGGCGAGCATGTGCCGAACATCGTCCGAGAGCCACTTCGCTTCGGCACCTTCACCTTCCGGCGCGAAGGAAATCGATCCTCCGACCTGCAGGATCATGTCCGGCACCGCTTCGCGCAGGCGGGAGAGCAGTTCGTTGAACTTCGACAGGCGCTTGCTGCCCTTGCCGTCGAGTTCGCGAACGTGGATGTGCAGCACCGTGGCTCCGGCCTCGTAGCAGTCCACCGCCTGCTGGACGTGCTCGTCCATCGTCAGCGGCAGGTCTTCCGGGAAGTCCTCCGGCTCCCATTCGGGTCCGTACGGGGCCGCGGTGATGACCAGCTTCTCCTGGCATTCGGGGAACAAGGCATCGTCGTGGAAGTGCATCGTGGTCTCCTGTGGATCGGGTCGTGCGTGATGAGGGAAGGAAGTTCTCGAAGGTCAGAAGGGACGATCGCCGGCGATTCCGGCGCGCTCCATCCTCCGGACGGCAGGCCAGTAGTCCTGGACCGCGTAGTGCTGGGTGGACCGGTTGTCCCAGATCGCCACGCTGTTCGGCGTCCATCGCCACCGGACCTGGTACTCGGGGATCATCGCCCGGCTCTGCAGGTACCGGAGCAGCTCGCCCGCCCCGGGGGCGTAGTCGATACCGCAGCGGACGTTTTGTGCCGTATGGAAATTCGTGAAGTGTGTGGTGAAGCTGTTGACGAAGAGGACCTTCTCCCCCGTTTCGGGATGGGTGCGGACGACGGGGTGCTCCGCGTCCGGGAACCGGTCCTTCAGCGCGAGTCGCTTGTCGATCGGCAGTCGCGCACCGAAAGATGCCTCGATACTGTGACGCGCGCGCAGCCCGGCGATCTGTTCCTTCACGTGCCCCGGGAGTTGCTCGTAGGCGAGTGCCATGTTCACCCAGATCGTGTCGCCACCGACGGCGGGACCTTCGACGCATCGGAGCACCGATCCCATGGGCGGGTTCTCCCGCCAGGTGGCATCGCAATGGAAGGAGTTCTCGAACGCCTCGGGTGGGCTGTCGAGGTCCTTGTAGATGCGGACCAGGCCGGGATGTTCCGGATCGCTGCCGAGTACCGGATGGTCCTCGAGCGAGCCGAAACGCTCGGCGAGCGCGACGTGCTCGGCCCTGCTCATCTCCTGGTTCCGGAAGAACAACACCTTGTGTTCGAGCAGCAGCGCCTTCAGTTCTGCGAACCGTTCGTCGTCGCGGGCCACCTCGGCGAGGTCTACGCCGTGCAGTTCTGCGCCGATGCTGCCGGTCAGCGGTCGTACGTCCATCGAGAATCGGCGACGTGTCTCGTCCCGGACGTGGGCGTGGTCGAAGGTGGTCATGACGGTCTCCTGAGCGTGAGGGGGTGGATCGGGCCGAAGGTCAGAGCGAGAACACCGACGAGCCGACGCTGATGCCGGCTTCGAGGTCGCGGTGCGCTCGTTCGGCGTCGGCGAGTGCGTATCGCTGGTTGATCTCGATCTCGATATCTCCGGCGGCGACCTGTGCGAACAGCTCGTTCGCCAGTTCGGCTCGCTCGATCGGATCGGAGATGTAGTCCGCGAGCGCGGGCCGGGTGACGAACAGTGAGCCCTTGACCGCGAGGTCCATGGCGCTGATCGGTGGGATGGGGCCGGAGGCCGTTCCGAACGCGACGAGCAGGCCTCGGCGGGCGAGGGAATCGAGCGAGGAACGATGGGTCGAGGCTCCGACGCTGTCGAACACGACCGGCACACCGGCTCCGTCGGTCAGCTCGCGCACACGTTCCGCGATGTCCTCACGGGTGTGGACGATGACCTCGGTACAACCGTAGGACCGAGCGACCTCCGCCTTCTCGTCAGTGGACGTGGTTCCGATGACGTTGATTCCCAACCGTTTCGCCCACTGGCAGAAGATCAGGCCGACGCCCCCGGCTGCGGCGTGCAGCAGGACCGTGTCGCCGGCTTCGAGCGGGTGGATGCGGCGCAGGAGGTACGCCGCGGTCAGGCCGCGCATGGTCATCGCGGCCGCGGTGTCGAAGGGAATCGCGTCCGGCAGTGCGATGAGGTGTGCAGCGTCCATCACTCGTTCGGTGCTGTATGCACCGAGCGGGCTTCCCGTGTAGGTGACGCGGTCGCCTTCGTGGAAATCGGTGACGCCGGGGCCGACCGCCTCGATCACGCCGGCGGCCTCGACGCCCATTCCCGCCGGCAACGGCGCCGGGTACAGCCCGGTACGGAAGTAGGTGTCCGCAAAGTTCAGGCCGACGGCTTCGTGTCGGATCCGCACTTCGCCGGGGCCGGGATCGCCGACCTCGACGGCTTCCCATTCGAGGACGTCGGGGCCGCCCGTCTCGTGGAAGCGGATCGCGTGTGCCATCTGTGTTCTCCTTGGATGTCGAGCGTTCTGCTAGCGCAGAGTGGGTGTGACGCCGATAACACGAGACTAATGAGCGCAGATCCGGAATACTTATCCCTACGGGACATATTCGTTGCCATTCGGGGACAGTCCTTCCGGTCGCCGGGAGATCGAGGAGATGCGCGATGACGCTGCCGAAGCCGTTGGCGCGCTACGCAACACTGACGGGTTTCGTCGAACTCGCCCGCTCGCTCTCGGTCGACCCGATCGAGCTGTTGCGCAGCGTCGAGCTGGATCCGTCCGGACTCGACCTGCAGGACCGGTGGGTACCGGCGGCGTCGATCGTCCGCCTGCTGGAACTGTCCGCTGCCGTCACCGCCCACCAGGATTTCGCGCTGAGACTCGCCGAACGGCGACGCCGGTCGACCCTCGGCCCCTTGAGCGTGGCCATCCGCGACGAACCGAACGCCCGTAGCGCCCTGCGCATGCTGATCCGTTTCCAGCACACGTACAGCGAGGCGCTGTTCATCGACGTCACCGAACATGACGGGCTGTCGACGATCGTCCTCCGCGTCGAACCGGGCGAACCCATGCCCGTGCGTCAGGCCACGGAACTCGCGGTCGCCGTCATCCACCAACTTCTGCAGTATCTGCTCGGCGACCGCTGGCGACCCGTATCGGTGTGTTTCGAACACGGCCGGCCCGGCGACGACAGCACGCACCGTCGCGTCTTCGACGCTCCCCTCGTCTTCGACGGCAAGTATTCCGGAATCGTCGTGTACACCGGCGATCTGGATCTACCCAATCGCCTCTCCGATCCTGTCCTCCGCAGTTATTCGCAACAGGTCCTCGACGACCTCTCCGCATCCGAGACCCCCACGCTCGAGCGGCGGGTCCGGGAACTCGTCGAACTGTTGTTACCGACCGGGCGCTGTTCGGTCGACCAGGTGGCAGCGAGTCTCGGTGTGGATCGACGCACCGTTCACCGGCACCTGGCCAGATCGGGACAGACCTTCACCCGGGTCGTCGACGACACCCGGGCCGAACTCGCCCAGCGGCTGGTGACGAGCGGGCGCCACACCTTCGCCGAAATCTCGGAAATGTTGTCGTTCTCGGCCCCGAGCGGGTTCTCGCGTTGGTTCACCCGCCGTTTCGGCATGACTCCCCGAGAATGGCGCAAGCGCTCCGAAGCCTGAGTGTCCCGAAATGGACAGAGCTGTGTCCCGTAGGGATAAGTAAGCACGTCGCACACCGATTATTGTGATGTGCACCACGACAATCGTGGACCGGCATGCATACCCTGCCACCTCCCCTTCTTTCGCATGAAACGAGTGTCGCGTGACGACAGAACCCGATCCGACCCCGACCCTGGACGCCATGCGCCGAGACGGACAGTGGAACCCATTGTGGGACAAACTGTCCGATTGGGACCCGGAGTGGACCGAGCAATTCATGGCGATGAACGCCCTCCCCCACCGGCGAGGTGTATTCACTCCCCGATTCGTGGAACTGCTCAGCATCGCCATCGACGCCGCTGCGACCCACATGTACGCCCCCGGTGTACGCCGGCACATCCGGGCTGCACTCGACCTCGGTGTCTCCCGCGAGGAGATCCTCACCGTGCTGCAGATGGTCAGCGTTCTCGGAATCCATGCCTGCAATCTCGGTGTCCCGATCCTTGCGGAGGAACTCGAGGCCCAGCGGGTCCGCAGCATCGGTTCCTGACCCTCCCTTTCCTACCGAGGAGCTCCCATGGGAATTCTCCCCACTCCGATCGGCACCTCTGCCGAACTCGACCCCGAATCTCCTGGCGTCCACACGAACTCCGGTCACCCCGCACCCGAGAGGCGTCCACGCCGACGGATCGCGTATCCCTGGCTGGTTTTCGCGCTGACGTTCGCGCTGCTGCTCTCGGACTACATGTCGCGCCAGGTGCTCAGCGCGGTCTTCCCGTTCCTGAAAGCGGATTGGGCACTGTCGGATTCGCAACTCGCGTCGCTCACCAGCATCGTCGCCCTCATGGTGGGCCTGTTGACCTTCCCACTGTCGCTCCTCGCCGATCGGTGGGGCCGGGTGCGGAGCCTCACCCTGATGGCGGTGATCTGGAGTATCGCGACGCTGTTCTGCGCCGTGGCAGCCAATTACGAACAGCTGCTCATCGCCCGCTTCCTGGTCGGAGTCGGCGAGGCCGCCTACGGCAGCGTGGGCATCGCCGTGATCCTGAGCGTCTTCGTCCCGCGGGTCCATTCCGCACTCAGCGGCGCCTTCATGGCCGGCGGCTCGTTCGGTTCGGTCATCGGCGTCGCGCTCGGTGGCGTCATCGCGGTGCACCTGAGCTGGCGGTGGTCGTTCGCGGCCATGGCGGTCCTCGGCCTGATCCTCGTCGCCCTGTTCCGCACCCTGGTCACCGAAGGCAGGTTGGCGGCGCACAAAGTCGGTCAGGACACCCCGATCGAGCTGTCTCCTCGTCCGGATTCGTCACCCCCGATCCGGGTACCGATCTCCACACTGTTCACCAGCCCAGCCGTCTGGTGCGCCTACCTCGGGGGCGGCCTGCAGATGTTCACCGCCGCGGTGCTGTTGGCATGGACGCCCAGCTTCTTCAACCGCGAGTACGGTCTGGCCCCGGACAAGGCCGGGATGGTCGCATCGATCTTCGTCCTGCTGATCGGCACCGGCATGGTGGTGTGCGGGATGATCACCGACCGGGTCAGCCGCACGAACCCGTCGGCGAAGTGGACCAGCGCCATCGCATTCTGCCTCGTATCGCTCGTGTCCCTCGGCATCGGATTCCAGCTGGCACCCGGTTCGGCGCAATTGACTCTCATCGGGATCGGAGCATTCTTCGCCGCCGGGTCCTCGGGTCCCACCGCGGCCATGGTGGCACGGCTGACCCACGAGTCGATGCGGGCTTCCGCGCTCGGCACTCTCACCGTCGCCAACAACGTCCTGGGGCTGGCGACCGGACCGTTCGTCGTCGGGATCCTCGCCGACCGTCTGGGGCTACTCGCCGCGTTGCAACTGACCCCGCTGGTGTACGCACTCGCGATCGTGGCGCTGATCTTCGGTAAGCGTTGGTACGCAAGCGGCGTGGAACGACTTCACCGTCGGAGCGCGGCCGCTTCGGATCATGTTCCTGCTCGATGAGACCGAGCGTCGTGTCGCGCTGCGCCGGGCGTCAGTTCCCGCCGTAGCGGCGTGCGAAGGTGTCGAGCGACGACTGCAGGTCGCCGTGCAGGACGCGCGCAACCCCCGATCCGATCGGACCGAACAGGGGCGCACCGCCGAGGTCGATCTTCATCGACAGCGTCGAACCGTCCCCGCGAGCTGCAACGGCGAGTCGCATGGAGAACTTCGTACCTCCCTTGCCGGTCCCCTTCAGCACCACGTGGTGCGGCGCGTCCAGTTCGACGATGGTCCACGTGACGCGGTTGCGCATGCCCTTGACGGATACCACCGACTGCAGGGTGGTGCCCTCGGCGAGGGTGTCCGGCAGGTCGCTGCGCCACCCGTCGTGGATGCTCAGCCACTCCCCGAACGACTCGAGGCGGGAAGCGTGCTCCCAGGCAGCCTGTGGATCGAGCGGAAGATCGGTGGACACTTCGAGTTTCGCCATGAGCCGCAACAGTAGACGGTCCGTTCCGCCGGCGGGGCGCCCCGACACGACGGTGGCCCGCCCCCGATCGGGAGCGGGCCACTGCGGCACGAAGGATCAGTGGGAGACGGCCTTCTCCACACCGACGCCGGTGAGCGAGCGGACCTCCATCTCCGCCTGCTTGTACCGGTCCTCCTGCTTGCGGCGTCCGACGTAGGTGCCGACGATGCCGAGGACGAACGCGAGCGGGATGGACACGATGCCCGGGTTCGACAACGGGAACCACGAGAAGTCCACGTTCGGGAACATCGCCGAGGGTGCACCGGACACCGCCGGGGAGAACACGATGAGCACGAGGCAGCTGATCAGACCGCCGTAGATGCTGAACAGGGCGCCGGTCGTGTTGAACTTCCGCCAGAACAGCGAGTACAGCAGGGTGGGCAGGTTCGCCGAGGCGGCGACCGCGAAGGCCAGGGCCACCAGGAAGGCGATGTTCTGTCCCATGGCGAGGATACCGAGGACGATCGCCACCAGACCGATCACGACGACCGTGATCCGCGAGACCCGCACCTGCTCGTCCTCGGTGGCGTTGCCACGCTTGATGACACTGGCGTAGATGTCGTGGGCGAAGGATGCCGAGGCGGTGATGGCCAGGCCGGCGACGACCGCAAGGATCGTGGCGAAGGCGACGGCCGAGATGATCGCCAGGAACAGAGTGCCGCCGAGTTCGAAGGCCAGCAACGGAGCCGCAGAGTTCTCCTTGCCGGGAGCGCCGAGGATCGCGTCGGGGCCGACCATCTTCGCGGCACCGTAACCGAGCACCAGGGTGAACAGGTAGAAGGCGCCGATGAGGGCGATGGCCCAGGTGACCGAACGACGTGCTTCCTTGGCGGTCGGCACGGTGTAGAAGCGCATCAGCACGTGCGGCAGGCCCGCGGTGCCGAGGACCAGCGCGAGACCGAGCGAGAGGAAGTCGATCTGCGTCATGTTGCTGATGCCGTACTTGGCACCGGGAGCGAGCACGTCACGCTGCGCGACGGCCTCGTTCGACGAGCTCGACACCATCGCCTGAGCGTCGGCGAGCAGCTGCGAGAAGTTGCCCCGCACCGCGAACAGGACGAGCACGAACATCAGGCCCGCCCCGGCGACGAGCAGCACGGCCTTGACCATCTGCACGTAGGTCGTGCCCTTCATGCCGCCGATGAGCACGTACACGATCATGAGCACACCGACGACCGCGACGACGATCGCCTGGCCGGCCTTGCCCTCGATGTCGAGCAGCAGCGCGACGAGTCCGCCGGCGCCGGCCATCTGTGCGAGCAGATAGAACAGCGACACCGCGAGGGTCGAGAGCGCCGCCGCCATGCGGACGGGGCGTTCCTTGAGCCGGAAGCTCAGCACGTCGGCCATCGTGAACCGGCCGGTGTTGCGGAGCAGTTCGGCGACGAGCAGTAGGGCGACGAGCCATGCGACGAGGAAGCCGATCGAGTACAGGAAGCCGTCGTATCCGTAGACGGCGATCGCACCGGCGATACCGAGGAACGACGCGGCCGACAGGTAATCGCCGGCGATGGCGAAGCCGTTCTGCGGCCCGGAGAACTGGCCACCGCCGGTGTAGAAGTCGGAGGCCTTCTTCGTCGTGCGGCTGGCCTTGATGACCAGGCCCATCGTCACGACGACGAACGCGACGAAGATGGCGATGTTGAGGATCGGGTTACCGACGTCGGCCCCACTCTGCGCGAGAACGGTCACTGCTGCGGTCCTTCCAGTTCCTCGCGGATCGCGGCGGAACGCGGATCCAGCTCACGGCCGGCGAACTTCACGTAGACGGCGGTGATCACGAAGGTCGTGACGAACTGGCCGAGACCCAGGATCAGCCCGACGTTGATGTTGCCGATGACCTTCGTCGCCATGAACTCGTCCGCGTAGGTGGCGAGCAGGACGTACAGGGCGTACCAGGCCAGGAAGAACGCCGTCACCGGGAACACGAAACGGCGCAGACGGCTGCGCAGTTCCTGGAACTCCGGGCTCTCCTGCATCGTGACGAACTCCTGCGGCGTCGGTATCCGTCGCTGCTGGGGTACGCCACTCTCGCTGAGTGGTGCTGTGGTCACTACCGACTCCTTGGTCGTCGTGTGAGGTGAGGATGATCACAACGCTAATGAGACGGCTGTCACACGAACAGAGGAGGCAAGAGATGGAACGACGAGGGGTGTCCTCGTGCGACGAACGGTCACGTCACCGCGACGAACGGCGCCTCTCCCCGGGTCCCCGCCCCCGGTCGCCGAACGCTCCGAGTTCGCGGTCGCGGCCCATGCCGAGCCGCTCGGGCACGTGCATGCGAGAGAAGGTCCTGCCGACGTCGCGCGGGATCCGGCGACGCGTCAGCACGCTCACCGCGATCATCGTGACGAACGCCAGCGGCACGCTCAACGCCGCAGGATAGGCAGAGAGCACCGTCGGCCACCCTGCGGCCACCGACGGATCGATCGGCAGCAGCACGGTGGCCAGGGCGGCGCCCCCCGCAACGAGACCACCGACGACCATCCCTGCCGCGGCACCGATCGCGGTGAGGCCACGCCACCAGATCCCCAGGACCAGCAGCGGACACAGCGTCGACGCAGCGATCGCGAAGACCTGTCCCACCGAACGCGACAGGTCGAGCGAGGTCACCGACAGCGCCAGCACGAGCGGCACCACGCCCGCGAGCACCGCGGCGATCCGGAAATCGCGCACCCGTCCGCGCAGCACGTCCGTGGACAGCACGCCCGCGACACTGACCAGCAACCCGGAGGAGGTCGACAGGAAGGCCGCGATCGCGCCCGAGGCTACGAGGGCCGCGAGCAACTGCCCTCCCCAGCCGGACAGCACCGATCCCGGCAGCAAGAGCACCGCGGCGTCCGACCGTCCCGTGATGAGCAACTGCGGGACGTACAGGCGCGCGAACACTCCGAGCAGCGTCGGGAACAGATAGAACAGCCCGAGCAGCCCGATCACGGCAAAGGACGTCATGCGCGCCGCGCGACCGTCCGGGTTCGTGTAGAAGCGCACCAGCACGTGCGGCAGACCCATGGTTCCGAGGAAGGTCGCAAGCATCAGCGAGTAGACCTGGAACAACGGATGTTCGCTGCTCGCCCCCAATCCGGCCCCCGGCGACGCCCAGCTGTCGTTGTCGGTCGGCGCACCGGCCACCACCGGCACCGGAGAACCGGCATCGAGGACGAGTTCGGTGCCTGCCCCGAGGACGTGCTCTCCCGGCTCGAGTTCGAAGTCACCTGCGACCGATCGGCCGTCGATCTCCCCGGTCACCACGACCGGCAACGGCTCGGCGACCTGCACGACCACGTCGATCGTCACGTCGACGGTCGTGATCTCCGCGACGGTGGGCGGCACGGGTTCGTCGACGGCCCGGTGGTCGCCGACGAAGTGCAACGTGAGGACCAGTGCGGGCAGGGCGACCGCGGTGAGCTTGAGCCAGTACTGGAAGGCCTGCACGAACGTGATCGAGCGCATCCCACCGCCGACCACGTTGGCCACGACAATCACCCCGACCACGGCGACGCCCACCCAGTCGGGCACTCCCAGAAGGATGTTGAGCGTGAGTCCCGCGCCCTGGAACTGCGGCACCAGATACAGGATGCAGATGATCGCCACGACCATCATCGACAGCGTGCGCAGCCACTTCTCCCCCAGCCGGAACTCCGCGAAGTCCGGGACGGTGTAGGCACCCGAACGTCGCAGCGGCGCAGCGACGAACAGCAGCAGACCCAGATAGCCCGCCGTGAAACCGACGGGATACCACAGGGCATCGGCACCGAACTTCGCGACGAGCCCGGCCACCCCGAGAAAGGATGCCGCCGAGAGGTATTCACCGGAGATGGCTGCGGCGTTCCAGCGTGGCCCGACGCTGCGGGAGGCGACGAGGAAGTCCGAGGTGGTGCGCGCCATCCGCACGCCGTACACACCGATCGCGACGGTGGCGATCGCCGCGGCGACGAGACCGACGACGGTGACGACGGGAATCGATCCGCTCACGGGGTCGTCAATCGTCGGTGAGGTCGGTGAAATCCTGCTCGTTGCGTTCGGCGAGGCGCAGATACACCCACGCGATACCGAGCAGGATCGGATAACCGACCACACCGAGCAACACCCACGGCAGGCGGATCCCGAGGACCGTCACCACGGCGAGACCGGGAGCGACATGGAACAGCACCGGAATGGCGCCCAGCAGGCACACGGTGAACAGCGCGACCCGCAGGGCGAGCCCGAGCTGTGCCCGGACCAGCCCGCGGACCATCGCGTCGCCCACCTCGGTCTGTTGCTGCACCTCGACCCGGGTGCGGACCATGCGCGCCCCGCGCCGTTCGGCGAGGACAACACGCTGCCGCTGCGGGGGCGATCCGCCGGTGGTGCTCATCGCGACGTCCACGACTGCATCGGACCGCGGATGAGCCGGTCCTTGAGTTCCCGCGTGTGCCGGCGGCTGACCGGCAGTTCGACGGGCGGGGAGTTGCTGTCGCTGCGCAGGCACACGACGAGACCCGAACCCACACTGCGGATACCGGTGACGAGCGGCAGCGCCACGAGAAAGGAGCGGTGCACGCGCAGGAAGCCGGCATCGGCCCAGCGGCTCTCGAGCGTCGATATCGGGATCCGCACCAGGTGCGAACCGGTCGCGGTGTGCAGTCGCGCGTAGTCGCCCTCGGCTTCGACCCAGTGGACCGACGAGCGCGGCACGAGCGTGGTGACACCGCCGAGCTCGACCGGGATCACGTCGTCGCTCTGGCCGGTGTCGGATGCGGCCTGCGCCGCGGGTCGGCTGCGTTCGGCGATCCGCCGGACCGCTTCGGCGAGTCGTTCCTCCCGCAGCGGCTTGAGGACGTAATCGACGGCGCCGAGGTCGAACGCCGAGACCGCGCGATCGTCGTGCGCGGTCACGAACACCACGGCCGGGGACACCGCGAAATTGCGCAGGATGCCTGCGAGTTCCAGCCCGTCGAGTCCGGGCATGTTGATGTCGAGGAAAACCGCGTCGATGCCTCCGTCGCGCAGCACGCGCAGAGCGGTCGTCGCGTCTCCCGCGGTGTGGACGACGCCGATCTCCTCCTGCGCGCGCAGCAGGTAGGCCAGCTCGTCGAGGGCGGGCGGTTCGTCGTCGACCGCCAGCACGGTCAGGTTGTCTGTGATCTCGTTCACGGCGAATCCATCGTGCCATGCCCGGTGTTCCTCACGGCCGGATACCCGCCCTGAACTTCGGCACGCGCATGCTCACCCGGGTGCCGGCCCCCGGCGCGGTCTCGACGACGAGGCCGTAGTCGTTACCGAAGGCCGCACGCAGCCGGTCGTCGACGTTGGCGAGACCCACGTGCGCGGACTCGCGGACACCGCTGCCGTGCTCGCTCTCGGCGATCGCGTCGAGCGTGCCCGATCGCAGCAGGTCCGGGTCCATGCCGATCCCGTCGTCCTCGACGCTGATGACGCAGTCGGTGCCCTCGTCCGCCGCGGTGATGGTGATCGTGCCCGTGCGAGTTTCCTTGCCCGCGATCCCGTGCCGCACGGCGTTCTCGACGAGCGGCTGCAGAGCGAGGAAGGGCAGCGTCACGTTGAGCACCTCGGGCGCGATCTGCAGGCGCACCTCGAGGGCGTTGCCGAAGCGGGCACGTTCGAGCGTCAGGTACCGGTCGATGTTGCGCAGTTCGTCGGCGAGCAGGGTGTACTCACCGGCCGCGCGGAACGAGTAGCGGGTGAAGTCGGCGAAATCCAGCAGCAGTTCGCGGGCCCGGTCCGGGTCGGTCCGGACGAACGACGCCACCGTGTTGAGCGCGTTGTAGATGAAGTGCGGACTGATCTGGGCGCGCAGCGCGCGGACCTCCGCGCGGTCGAGCCGGGCGCGGGAGGCATCGAGTTCGGCCAGCTCGATCTGACTGCACGCGTACCGCGCCACCTCGGTGATCGCGCCGAGCAGCGCCGGGCCGGGTTCGACGGTCGTCACGACGCCGAGCACCCCCGCCACACCCATGTCCTCCACGACGAGCGGCTGGGCGATCAGTGCGCGGGCCGCGAGGTCGCCGTGGTCTCGTCGCAGGTCGTGGTGCCCGACGAGCACGCGACGCTTGTCGGCGACGGCACGGCCCGCGGCGGTGATCATCGCGTCCGTCAGTTCGTCGAACGGGCCGTCCCAGGCGAGCAGGGCGCCGTTCTCGTCCAGCAGCGCCACCGCGCGCGCTTCGGCCAGCAGCATCCGCAGGTGCGGAGCGGCCTCCTTCGCGGACGACGCGTCGAGCCCGGCGCGCAGGGGGCGCGCCGCGAGGGACGCCGTGTGCAGGGTCGCGTGGACCGCGCGTTCGGCGGGTGTGGTGACCACCCGCCGGGTCCACAGCACCACCGAGACCACGACCAGCACCAGGAGCAGTACCACCGCGGCGAGCTCGATCGCGATCATGCGCTCACGTTACGTCGAATCGATCGCGGTCGAGTTGCGCCTCGACAACGGCAGTCTGCTCCCGGGAGGCGCAGTCAGTTCTCCCCACCGAGTCGGCCGGACAACCGGCGGAGGCGTTCTAGGCTCGCGCCGTCCAGTCCGACGATGGTGACCGTCTTGCCTTTGGCCGCGTACTTCTGCTGGATCGCATCGAAGGTCGCGACGGTGGACGCGTCCCAGATGTCGGCGGCGGTGAGGTCGACGACGACGTTCTCCGGGTCGCCGATGTAGTCGAACTGGAAGACGAGATCGTTGCTCGACGCCCAGAACAGTTCCCCCGTGACCCGGTAGGTGCACGTGTCGTCGCTCGTGAGGGTCCTCTCGACCGTGGTCATGTGCGCGACCCGGCGGGCGAACAGCACCATCGCGGTGAGCACTCCGAGCGACACCCCGATCGCGAGGTTGCCGGTGCTCACCGTGGCCACGACGGTGACGACCATGACGACGGTCTCGCTGAGCGGCATCAACCGCAGCGTCCGCGGGTGGACGCTGTGCCAGTCGACCGTCGCGATCGACACCATGATCATCACGGCGACGAGGGCGGCCATCGGAACCAGACCGACGATGTCGCCGAGCGCGACCACGAGGATCAGCAGGAACACGCCGGCCGCCAGGGTGGACAGACGGGTCCGTGCCCCGGAGACCTTGACGTTCATCATGGTTTGGCCGACGACGGCGCAGCCGCCCATGCCACCGAAGAATCCGGTCACGATGTTGGCGACGCCCTGGCCCCAGCCCTCGCGGGTCTTGTCCGACCGGGTGTCGGTGATGTCGTCGACGAGCTTGGCCGTCATCAGCGATTCCATGAGGCCGACGAGGGCCATCGCGAGCGCATACGGCGCGAGGATCCGGAGGGTCTCGAAGGTCAGCGGCACGTCCGGGAAGAAGAGGGTGGGCAGGCTCTCGGGCAGTTCACCCTGGTCCGCGACGTCCGGCACGTTCAGCGAGAAGGCCACGGTCACGACGGTGAGGAGCACGATCGTGACGAGCGGAGCCGGCACGGCCTCGGTGATCTTCGGGAGGAATACCAGCACCAGCAGACCTGCCGCCACCAGCGGGTAGACCATCCACGGCACGTCCACGAGGTGCGGGATCTGGGCGACGAAGACGAGGATCGCGAGCGAGTTGACGAAGCCGACCATGACGCTGCGCGGCACGAACCGCATGAGCTTGGCGACGCCGAGGAAGCTGAGCAGCACCTGGAAGACGCCGCCGAGGATCACCGTCGCGATGAGATGGTCCACCCCGTACTGCTCGGACACCGGGGCGATCACGAGTGCCACGGCCGCGGTCGCCGCCGAGATCATCGCGGGCCGTCCCCCGACGATCGCGATGGTGATGGCCATGGTCACCGAGGCGAACAGCCCGACCCGGGGGTCGACGCCGGCGATCACGGAGAAGGCGATGGCTTCCGGGATCAGGGCGAGCGCCACGACCAGGCCGGCCAGGAGTTCGGTCTTCAGACGAGCAGGTGACCGGAGAGCGAACCGAACGGAGACGTCGGTGCGGGGATCGTGCGGCACCTGTTCCGGGCCGTGCGGGGTGTTCACTTGCGGAAAGTCTACCGTTGCGCCCGGTTGTCCTACCGTTGTGCACTGCCGTCCTGACGACGGCGGCGGATGCGCTCCTCCACCGCCGCTTCGTCGATGTCCAGGCTCTCGAGCACGTCGCGGAGGATCTCGTCGTCGAGTTCACCCCGATCGCGAGCGTCGATGAGGGCCTGGCGTCGCGCCCGCAGGGATGCCCGCCGGATGTCGTCGAACAACGCGGCCAGTCGTGTTCCGGCGTCCTCCGCGGTGTCCTCGACGGTCTCCGCCTCCTGCCGGGATCGGAGTGACTTGCGTGCCTTGGCCAGCAGTCTGTCGTAGATCTCCGGGTCCACGCCGTCAGGTGGATGCGCGGCGAGTTCGGTGAGAACCCGGTCGCTCGACTCGGCCGAGATCCTGCGGGCCACGGTCATCTGTTCCTCGGTCCGCAGCCGCTCGTAGGGGTCGGTGACGTCGAGTCTGCGGATGAGCCACGGCATCGTCGCGCCCTGGATGAGGAGTGTGCCGATGGCGACGACCAGCGCGGAGATCTGGATCATCTCGCGGCCGGGGAAGGCAGCACCCGATGCGATCACCACGGGCACCCCACCGGCTGCGGCGAGGGTGACGACCCCACGCATGCCCGCCCACGACACCACGACATGTTCCCGGAAATTCAGCTGGTCGCGGCCGAGGCGTTCGGATCCGGCGCGCCGCACGAGCGCGCGTCGCCCCCAGTGCAGCAGACCCCATGCGGGTCGCACGATCATGACGACGAGCAGGATCACCACTGCACCGAGCAACGCGAGGCGCAGGTCGGCGCCGCTGTCGCGGACCTCGTCGAGGACGAACCGCAGTTGCAGGCCCATGTAGGCGAAGACGAAAGTCTCGAGCACCACGTCGACGCTCTTCCACACCGCGCGTTCCTGCAGTCGCGTGCTCACCGAGACCTCGGTGGCACGGTGCCCGATGAACAGTCCGGCGGCGACGACGGCGAGCACTCCCGAGGCGTGGATCTCCTCGGCGGCGAGATAGGCCGCGAACGGCAGCACCAGGCCGAGCACGGTCTCGAGAGGCGAGTCGTACATCCGGGCGCGGATCAGGTGGACGGCGTACGCGAGCACCAGGCCGACGGCGATCCCGCCCGCGACCTCGTAGAGGAAGAACAGGAACGGCGAGTCGGCGAGGATGTGTGTGCCGGTGACGGCCGAGATCGCCACGGTGAACAGGGTCAGGGCGGTGGCGTCGTTGACCAGACCTTCCCCGGTCAGCACCGCGATGACCCGTTTCGGCAGTCCGAGTCGCTGTCCCACGGCGACGGCACTGACCGCGTCGGTCGGTGCGACGACCGCGCCGAGAGCGAGTGCCGCACCGAAGGTCAGCGTCGCCATCATCGCGGACGCCGTCCACGCTACGACGAACGCCGTGACGAGCACCGTGTAGATCCCGAGCCGCAGGATCGACGGCAGATACTGCCGGAAGGTAGGAACCGAGAACCGCAGGGCCGACGAATACAGCAGCGGCGGCAGGACGACCCCGAGGATGACCTCCGGATCCAGTTCGAGCCGCGGCAGACCCGGCACGAACGACACCAGTGCGCCGACGGTGACGAGCACGAGCGGAGCCTGCAGGTCGCGACGCGACGCGACGGCGGTCACCGCGATCCCGGCGATGACGACCAGCAGGATCCACGCGCCGTTCATCGCGACGGCACCGTGCCAGGCATCCGGTTCACGGTGTGATGGTGACACAGCCGGCGGCCGCCCGAAGGGAACCCGCGTCCGGGTGCCGGCTCCGTGGTTACGCCTGTTCGGCCACCCCTGCGATGACGGCGCGCGTCGCGGCGATCAGCCGAGTGAGGCCGGGCTCCTCGATCGGCCAGTGCCCGCAGTTCTCGAGCAGGACGGCCTGCGTCGGCCCGGAGATGCGGTCGAGGAACCGCAGGCTGGCTTCCGGTGGGGTCCAGCGGTCGGCGGCGGGATGCACGAGCGTCACCGGGACTGCGGTGAAGTCCTCGGGTGCGGTGTGCGGGTAGGTGAACCAGTCGGCCAGAAATCCCAGCGGGATCCGGACCCCTCCCCCGAGAGAATCGGACTCGCACATGCGTGTGAGGTCACGGTCGTTGCTCATCCGGTTCATCCGCACGAGCCATCTGATCGGCAACCGGAGATCACCCGCCACCCGGGCCACAGGCGGCAGAACCGAGGGTGCCATCCTTCCGGCGAAGCCCCATCGGGCTGCAGCCGCCCGGGCTTCGGCATCGCCGGGGTCCAGGAGGCAGGTCGCGATCACCGCGGCCACCTGCCCGGTGCGAGCCGCGACCTCGTAGGCCATCATCCCGCCCATACTCGCGCCGAAGAGGACCAGCGGCCGGGGATCGTCGGCGCGTTCGGCGGCAACGAGGTCGCAGAGCAGGTCGATCCAATCGCAGTACCGGACCTGCGAGGGATGGGGTTCGACGGTGCGGCCGTAGACGGGCATGTCCGGGAAGAGGATGTCCACGTCGTCGTCCGCGGCCAGCGAGGCGAACGACCAGAGCGCCGCGGAATGGCCGCCCGCGCCGTGGATTCCCATCACGCGCACCGGAGCATCGGGGCGAGGGTTGCGGGCGATGTGGACGCGGCGACCGCGCCAGTCCCACCAGGTGGACTCCGGTTCTCGACAGGCCGATCGGTAGTTCTCGGGCAGGAACTCGGCATAGGCCGCTGCGGTCATCGTCCGATCCCTTCGTCGTCGCACGACGGGTGATGTCTGCACCACGTATACGGCGCACGATAGCTGCACGCCCTTACCTGCACAATGTCGAGAAGATGTGAAAAATTCGCTGTGGCACAACGAATCCCGGATACACGGCGGCCACGTCTTCTTCTTCGGCCACCCTGCCGGATGCCGTTCGCCCCGCCCCTCCTGCTTCCACGACGCGCCCGCACACCCGATCTCGCAGCGAGACCGGCAGGTCGTTTGCCCCGACGCAGCCGGGGTATGCAACCGATCGACCGCCGTGTACCCGGCCCCAGCGAGGAGTGCGTGTGATCCCAGCCCGCGACGACGACGGCTATGCGGACCTGCGCACCTATGCCGCGCTGGGTGACGGTGACACCGTCGCCCTCGTCGCCGAGGACGGTTCGGTGGACTGGTATCCGGTTCCGCTCCTCGATTCGCACCCGGTCTTCGCACGACTGCTCGATGCACCGGCGGGCGGTTCCGTCGAGTTGCAGCCTGTCGCCGAGTTCACCGTAGAACGCGCATACGTGACGGGTACGAACGTGCTGAGCACCGTCTTCACCACCGCGCAGGGCCGGGTCCGCGTGACCGATTCGATCGACACGGGCGTCGCCGGGCGGTTGCCGTGGGGTGAGCTCGCCCGCCGCGTCGAGGGCCTGGACGGCGAGGTCGCGATGCGCTGGACGGTCGTCCCCGGCACCGGACTGGGCCGGTACCAGCCCTGGTGCGACCGGACCGAACACGGCCCCGTCCTGCGCGTGGGGACCGTGAGCATCGGGGTACGCACGTCCGGCACGGGCGAACCGATGATCGAGCACCGCTCGATCGGCGGCGGCTTCGTCACTTCGGCCGGATCCCGGCACCTGATCGCCGTGCTGTCGACGGAGAACGAACCCCTGCCGTTGCCCGACGCCGACGCGATCGACGCCAACATCGACCGCACCGTCGACCGGTGGAAGCAGTGGTCGTCGCTCCTGCACTACGACGGGCCGTGGGCCGACGCGGTGATCCGGAGCGCGCTCGCACTGAAACTGTTGCAGAACCGATCGGGCGCGATCGCCGCAGCGGCGACGACGTCCGTTCCGGAAAGCCCGGACGGCGAGAAGAACTGGGACTACCGTTTCGCCTGGGTGCGCGACGCCGCCTATACCCTGCACGCGCTGATCCGTCTCGGCGATCGCGAGGAGGTGCACGCCGCGATGAGCTGGTTGCTCCGCGTGGTGCGCGATCAGGGCGCCGACGCGGAGGTGTTCACCCGGCTCGACGGCGGAACTCCCGACGACGAACGGCGACTGGACGTTCCGGGCTGGCGCGGCGTCGGCCCGGTGGTCGAGGGGAACCGGGCCGCAGGCCAATTGCAGCTCGGAATCTACGGCGACCTGTTCGAGATCGTGACCCTCTACAGCAGTGAGGGTTACGTGCTCGACATCGCGACCGCGCGTCTGCTCGCCCGCATCGCCGACCACACCTGCGATGTCTGGCAGCAGGCCGATCACGGCATCTGGGAGCTGCTCGAACGCGAGCATTACACGAACTCGAAGATGAGCTGCTGGCACGCGCTCGACCGCGCCGTCCGTCTCGCCGGGGTCGGGCAGATCCCGGGGACAGCGGATCGCTGGCGGCGCGAACGCGATCTCATCCGCGACTGGATCGAGGAGAACTGCTGGTCGGACGAACTGGGTTGCTACACCGCCTATCCCGGCACCGATCGGCTGGACGCGTCCGTCCTGCTCGGAGCCGTCGGCGGGTACGACCGGGGTCCGCGAATGCAGGCCACCTGCGACGCCCTGCGACGGGAACTCGGTCGCGGGCCGCTGCTCTACCGGTTCAGCGGCGCCGACAAGGAGGAAGGGACGTTCGTCGCCTGCGCGTTCTGGATGGTCGCGGCGCTGGCCGAGACGGGACGGACCGACGAGGCCACCGAACTGATGGGCGAACTCGTACCGCTCGCCAACGATGTGGGCCTGTACTCGGAGATGATCGCCGAGGACGGCACCTTCCTCGGCAATCTCCCCCAGGGGCTGAGCCATCTCGCACTCATGACGGCTGCACTGACCCTCATCGAAGAAGTACTGATCGCCGATCGACCGGAGGAGCGGACAGGTATGACGCTGATAGGTTTTCACGCCTCACACGAACAGGCGTCCCCATCCCGCCTGCTCGAGGACGTCCGGCTCGCGGAAGCGGCCGGTTTCGGGGCGGCCATGTGCTCGGACCACATCGAACCGTGGTCGCGTCACCAGGGGCACTCGGGGTTCGCGTGGTCGTGGCTCGGAGCGGCCCTGGCCACCACGGACCTACGTTTCGGTGTCGTCACCGCGACCGGCTTCCGCTACCACCCGGTCGTCACCGCCCAGGCCACCGCCACTCTGGCATCGATGTTCCCGCAGCGCTTCTGGTTCGCACTCGGCAGCGGCGAGCACTGCAACGAACGCATGTCCGGAGTCGCCTGGCCGCCCAAGGAGGAACGGCAGCAACTGCTCGGCGAGAACCTCGACATCGTGCGACGCCTGCACGCGGGCGAAGTCGTCGACCACGACGGCGCGGTGAAGGTCGACCGCGGACGGGTCTGGGACCGGCCGGAGACTCCTCCCGACATTCTGCTGCCCGCACTGACTCCCGGGACGGCCGGTCGTTTCGCCGACCGGGTCGACGGTCTCGTCACCGTGAACGCCCCGCTCGAGGACCTGCGGCGGATCCTCGGCGCCTACCGCGACGGGGGCGGTCGCGGACGGACCGTGCTGCAGGTCCATCTGAGTTGGGCGCCCACGCGGGAACGCGCTCGGGAGATCGCGCGGGAACAGTGGGCGACGAACGCCCTACCGCCGGAACTCATGGCAGAACTCGCCACGCCCGAGGAATTCGAGGCCCACGCCGCCGAACTCGACGACGGCGCTCTCGAGGGCGCGGTGATCGTGTCCGACGATCCCGCCGAACACGTCGACCGCTTGTGCGAATTCGCCGAACTCGGTTTCGACGAGATCTATCTGCACCATGTGGGGCCGGATCAGCGTCCGTTCATCGACACTTTCGGCGACACCGTACTGCCGTACCTGCCGTGAACGGGGCTGCCGCCCCTGCCTCGATCAGGGCTGACGCGGACCCGGTTGCGCTTCGGGTCCGGGACCACCCTCCGGACCGGGCTCCCCGCCGGGTCCGGGCTGCGCGCCCGGTGCGGGATTGTCGGTGGTACCCAGATGCTGACGGGCGGCGTCCTGCGCCTTGTCGACGTGCTGGGTGTACTTCCCGCCGGTACGTCCGTCCACCTGGTCTCCGACCTTCTCGATGAACTGATCGGCCTTGTCGGGGTTCTTCGAGGCGTAGTCCTTGCCCTTGTTCACAAGGCCCTTCACCGAATCCATGAAACCCATCGTTCGGTCCTTCCCTCGTCGGATCGCTGTGAGGTTCGGGCGCACCGATCCGTGCGCTGCGGGTCAGTGTACGCCCGGGAGCAGATCGCCGGAGGCGGCGAACAGGCGGCGATGCTCCCCGTGGAGACGTCCCGACACCCACCACAGGGCCTCGACGAGGACGACTCCGATCAGCCCACACGTCACCGCGATCGTCGAGTACGCGACGTTCGACGGATCGAGCGCGAAGAACTCCCGGGTGAACGGCACGGAGAACAGGATCACGTAACCGAGCACCGAACCGGCGAGCAGCACGATCTTCCACCACTGGTACGGGCGGGCGACCACGGCGAGCACCCACAGCGCGATGATCAGCAGGGTGATCAGGGCCGAGGTGCCGGCCTGGATCTTCTGCTGCTCGGTCTGCTCCGGGCCGCCGTAGACGAGCACGTAACAGACGAAGGTCGCCACACCGACGACCACGCCCGAGGGGATCGCCAGTCGCATCACGCGGGAGACGAAGCCCGAGCGTGCCCGCTCGTTGTTCGGTGCCAGCGACAGCAGGAAGGCGGGGATGCCGATGGTGAACCACGCCGCGATCGTCACGTGCCGGGGCAGGAACGGATAGGGCAACGGCTCGAAGTCGAACACCTGCGACAGCACACCCGACACGCCCACCAGGAAGGCGAGCAGCACCGAGTACACCGTCTTGGTGAGGAACAGGTTGGAGACGCGTTCGATGTTGCCGATGACCCGGCGACCCTCGGCCACCACGTAGGGCAGCGTCGCGAACTTGTTGTCGAGAAGGACGATCTGTGCGACCGCGCGGGTCGCGGGACTGCCCGACCCCATCGCGACTCCGATGTCGGCGTCCTTGAGGGCGAGCACGTCGTTGACGCCGTCGCCGGTCATCGCGACGGTGTGACCGCGCGACTGCAGCGCGCCGACCATCGAGCGCTTCTGATCGGGACGGACCCGGCCGAAGGTCGTCGAGCCTTCGACGACGTCGGCGAGTTCGTTCTCGCCCTCCGGCAGGGAACGCGCGTCGATGGGAGACGCGCTACCCGGCAGGCCGAGCGACGAGGCGACCGCACCGACGGCGATCGCGTTGTCGCCGGAGATGACCTTGACGTCGACCTGCTGGCCGGCGAAGTACTCGAGGGTCGGCTTCGCGTCCGGGCGCACCCGCTGTTCGAGGACGACGAGCGCGACGGGCGTGACCGTGCCGGGGGCGAGTTCGTCGTCGACCGGGCGGTCGCTGCATGCGAGGAGCAGCACCCGCAGCCCGCTCGAGCCGAGTTCCTCGGCGCGTCGCGCCGCCTCGGTGCCGGGGTCGAGCAGCACGTCGGGTGCGCCGAGCAGCCAGTTGCCGTGGGTGCCGTACGACTGGCCGCTCCACTTCTTCGCCGACGAGAACGGCGCGACCGCCGTCGGCTCGCCCCAGCCGGGGGCGGTGGGGAACGCCTCGGCGATCGCGAGGACGCTGGCGTTCGGACGCGGGTCGTCGGCCGCGAGCGCGGCCAGGGCGGCGCGGGCCTCGTCGAGGCCGCTGCCGTCGAGGGACTCGAGATCGGACAGGCGCATGCCGTTCTCGGTGAGCGTGCCGGTCTTGTCGGCACACACCACGTCGACGCGCGCGAGGCCTTCGATCGCCGGCAGCTCCTGCACGAGGCACTGACGACGTCCGAGGCGGACGACTCCGACCGCGAACGCGATGGACGTCATGAGCACGAGACCCTCGGGCACCATCGGCACGAGGGCGGCGACCATGCCGCTCAGCGCGGGGCCGAGCGACTCGCCGCTGGAGAAGAGCTGGTTGTAGATGATGAGCAGACCTGCCGGGATCATCAGGTAGGTGATGAAACGCAGGATCTTGTTGATGCCCGCGTTCAGCTCCGACTTCACGAGCGTGAACTTGCTCGCCTCTTCCGCGAGTCGCGCCGCGTAGGCGTCGCGGCCGACCTTCGTCGCACGGTAGGAGCCGGAGCCGGAGGCGACGAAGCTGCCCGACATCACCGTCGAGCCGGGCACCTTGTGCACGGCATCCGACTCACCCGTCAGCAGCGACTCGTCGAGTTCGAGCCCCTGGGCCTCGACCACCTCGCCGTCGACGACCAGCTGGTCGCCGGGGCCGAGCTCGATGATGTCGTCGAGCACCACCTCGCGCGGAGCGATCGGTGCGGCGATGCCGTCCCGGCGCACGACGGGTTTCGTCTGGCTGACGATGGCCAGCTTGTCGAGGGTGCGCTTGGCACGCACCTCCTGGATGATGCCGATGCCGCTGTTCGCGATGATCAGCAGACCGAACATGCCGTCGATGATCGAGCCGGTGGCCAGCACGATCAGCAGCAGCACCCCGAGGATCGCGTTGATCCGGGTGAACACGTTGGCCCGGACGATGTCCTTGACCGATCGGGACGCGCGGTCGGGGACATCGTTGGTGAGGCCACGTGCCACACGCTCGGCGACCTGCTCGGTGGACAGCCCCGTGGCTGCATGGTCGGATGCGAGGACCGGCGCCTCGCCCGTTCCCACCACCGTCGTGGGCTCTTCTACTGCCATGGCGAACCAGATTAGGGCACGAAAGCGAACAACCGGTGCCGTGGCAGGGGGATCAGCTCGACGTGAGCCACCACGGATCGACCGCGACGGACTTCGACGCATCGGACTTCGACACGTCGATCCGCTGACCCGGCATCGGCACCGCGGTGGTCACCTCCGACTCCCGCGCGGCGGGCAGCAGCCGGGTGATGGGCTCCGACCAGGCGTGGAAGGCGAGGTCGAAGGTTCCCCAGTGCACGGGGACCAACAGACTGTCGTGACGGTCGACGCCACCGAGGTCGAGATGCGTGCGCACCGCCTCCTCGGGGTTCATGTGCACGTCGGGCCATCGCTTGTCGTAGGCGCCCACGGGCAGCAATGTCAGGTCGAACGGGCCGTAGGCCTCGCCGACGTCGGCGAACCGCGGGGTGTACCCGCTGTCGCCGCCGAAGAACACCCGGCGCGTCGGCCCGGTGAACACCCACGACGACCACAACGTGATGTTGCGCTGCAGGCCGCGCCCGGAGAAGTGCCGGGCCTCGGTGCACGTGATGCGCAGGCCGTCCACCTCGACGTGTTCGTCCCAGTCGAGTTCGACGATGCGTTCCTCGGCGATCCGCCAGCGGCGCAGGTGCGCGCCCACCCCGAGCGGCACGACGAACCGGACGGTCGGCTGCAGCACGGCGAGGCTCTCGACCGTGAATCGGTCGAGATGGTCGTAGTGGTCGTGCGAGATCACCACCGTGTCGAGGCGCGGCAGGGTCTGCAGTTCGACCGGCGCCGGATGCAGACGTGCCGGGCCGACAGTCGGTGAGGGTGACACGCGCTCGCTCCACACCGGGTCGCACAGCACCCGGTAGCCGTCGACCTCGACGAGGGCGGTCGAGTGCCCGAACCACGTCACGGCGAGTTCCGCCGCGTCGACCGGCGCGAGATAGGTCGACAACGGCACCTCGGTGCGAGGTCTCCCCCGCGACCCGCGGGTGAGCAGGTCTTTCGCGAAACCGCCCGCCGCCTCGGCGCCGAGCACGGACGCAGGGTCGGTGTTGTGGAAACGACCGTCGCGGTAGCGGGGCGACGCGGCGGCGTAGGGACGGATGTCGGAGACCGAGGCGCCGATGGAACCGGGCAGGCCGTTCACGGCGCGCGCGACCCACAGCGTGCCTGCTCCGGCGAGCGCTGCCGAGACGGCGGACCGGATGTTCATCGTCCGCGGAAGGTCGGGTCGCGGCGCTCGGCACGAGCGAGCCTGGCCTCCTGGGCGTCCTCGCTGAGCCACGCCGCGGCGAGTGCGGCGGTCTGCTCGGGCGTGGCCTCGTCGCGGGTGCCGTCGTCGTTGAGGAACAACTTCATCGCGTTCAGCGACAGCGGCGCGAGCTTCGCGATCTCGTGCGCCCAGGCCTGCGCGTCGGCGAGGTCGCCGATGCGATTGGCGAGCCCACGCGCGAGAGCTTCCTCGGCGGGGACGGGTTCGGCGGCGAGGAAGACCGCGCGTGCGGGACCGCCGCCGATGAGTGAGGCGAGTCGCCGGACCGTCCAGCGGTCCACCGAGATGCCCAGGCGCGCAGCAGGAACCGCGAAACGCGCAGTGGGCGCCACGACCCTCAGATCCGCCGCGAGCGTCAGTTGGGTGCCGGCACCGATGGCCGGGCCGTTGACGGCCGCGATCACCGGGATCGGGGCGTCCACGATGGTGCGCAGCATCTCGGCGAGGCTGTCGGTGAATCCTTCGGCGTAGACGTCGCCGGAGAGATCGGCCCCGGCGCAGAAGCTCGTGCCCCGCCCGGTGATCACCACGACACGCGCGTCGTCCGCCACGGCCTTGTCCACCGCTTCGCGGATCTCCACGCACAGCTGCGTGTTGAGCGCGTTACGACGCTCTTCGCGTTGCAGTTCCACGGTCACGACGTCGCCGTCGCGGCTGATCCCGATCATGTGTCGCCCCATCCCTTCGTCACCGAACACCACGCATCATTCCACCAGGGCGGCCGACGTGTTCCGATGGCGACCGGATGCGTGCGGATCCGAAGCGGAACCGGAGGTCAGAGGGCCACCTGAACGCTGGGCCGCCCTGACTGCGACGCCAGGATCGAACGATGGATCGCGCGGATATCCGAGCCCGGTTCGACTCCGAATCCGTCACTCAGGTCTTCGCGCAACTTGCTGTACACCTCGAGAGCCTCGATCTGGCGACCCGACCGGAACAGTGCCCGCATCAACTGCCCGTGGAGAGTCTCGTGCACCGGGTATTCGAATACCAGGGCCTGAAGCTCCGAGACCACCGTGTGCAACTCACCCATATCGAGCATCACTTCGTTCCGCAGTTCGATGAGCGCCAGCTCGACTTCCTCCATCTTCTGCACGAAGGCGCCGAGCTTCGTACCCCCCTGCGCACCGCCGAGGATCGGCTTGTGGAAATCGGCGGCAGCCTTGTCGAGGGCTGCGATCGACTCCGGAAGACTGCTCTTCCGGTGGAGTTCGCGCGCCGTGTCGTATTCCACGAGGACCCGACACCAGTCCACCACGTGACGGTCCACCGCCAACCGGTAACCACGGTTCTTCGTTTCGATCAGACCCGGATCCACTCCGCACCTCTGCGCGAACATACGCAGCTGCGAGATGTACACATGTATCGATTCGCGGGCGCGACGTGGCGGCTCGGATCCCCAGACCGCGTCGATGAGAACATCGACCGGTACGGTCCGTTGCGGTTCCAGCACGAGGCACACCCACAGGGCACGTATCCGGTTCCCCGAGGGCAACTCGTGACGCGCCCCGCCCACGGTGATCTCCAGTTCACCGAGCACGGCCACATCGCTCACCCGATCCGACGCAACAGCCACAACAGTCCCCCCGTCCCGGCACAATGTCATATCACTCGAATGCTTTATGGCCGAATGCAATACGGCACACAGGGGCAGATGCCCACGCGGGAGAACTCTACAGCCGGACATACGGCGGGAAAACCGGCGATCGCGACTGTGAGCGGATTCACAGGCGTAACAGATCCCAGCTTGGACGGGGTTCCGAACCGTACCGAATTCTACACCAGGACTTCATCTTCAGGAAATCAAAGGGTCAAACCGATGTGTGCCACTCACCGCTTTCGATGCGCGACCCGGCCTGTGACCGGATCACCTCCCACAGCCCCAACGGGGTATCGCACCGACCGTCGAACAACGCCTCGTCGGGTACCGTCACCGCGTAATGCGCCTCGACCGTTCCGAGGAGATGGACCAGCGCGAGCGAATCGATGCCGAGCGCCTGCAGCGTCTCGTGCGGCGTGATCTCGGCTGCCGCGTCGAGCCTCGGCAGTACCGAACGGAGCATCGTCTCGTAGTGTTCGTCCCAATTCCGCACCTTCTCCTGGTCCGACTTGTTCTCCTGCACGAAAGACACTTCCTCCCTGGCGAATACAACACGTGATGCAGCAACGACCCGCTGGCCACGGGTGACGACCTCGACCGGCGCCGGGCGCGAGAGAAAACCCATGAGACTGGCGGACAGGCCGTACGCCCCCACATTGGGGACGGAGATGATCCGACCCGGTGCGATGTCGCCGAATTCGATATGACGATTCAGGACGTCGGCCGGGGTACACAACGGACCGACGACAGCACCGGCCGCCGGGGCTCCATCGGAGGCCGAAGGGCCGAGCGCCGCGCTCGCACGCATCGGCAGCACACGTCCGATTCCGGACAAACCGCCCACGTGGTGGATACCGGTGTCCGTCACCACGAAATCCTTGTCACGGCTACGTTTCACGTCGAGCACACGCGCCACGAGCGTACCGCTGTCACACGTGAGATACCGACCGGACTCGAAGACCACCTTCGGATTGCCCTCACGCCATCCGGGTAGGCGACGGTCGAGTTCGAACTCGACGGACTCCCGCAGGGAGGGATACAGCGGGCGGGAGCCCTCCACTCCGTACGGGGCGGCGAAGCCACCGCCGAGATCCAGGACTTCGAGCGGGATCTCCCACCTCTCCGACAGTTCCACCGCGTACCGGATGCTGTTGACGATTTCCTCGATCAGGGCGTCCTCGTCGGTGGCGTTGCTCATCGGATAGAAATGGAAACCGTGAACGCGTGCGCCCGCGATCACGAGGTCCATGGGGAGCACCTCCACACTGTCGAGGTCGATCCCGAACTGCGAGGGGGTTCCCGTCATCCGCATCGCACCCTGCCCCGGGGCCGACGGTGCGTTCACGCGCAGAAGGCAGTCGGCCACGGAACTTCTCCGTTCCGCGGCAGAGGCGACACGACGCAAGTCGCGCACGGATTCGCAGGAGAAATTACGTACGCCGGCATCGAGCGCGGTACCGATCTCGCCTTCCGTCTTACCCGGGCCCGTATACAGCGCTTCTGCAGGATCGAAACCCGCCGCGAGCGCCGCCGCGAGTTCGCCGACGGAGCTGATCTCCGCCCGGCAACCGGCCGCTCTCAGTATCGCTCCGACATCGCTGTTGGGATTCGCCTTGAGCGAGAAGTAGATTTCGCTTCCGCCGGGAAGAGCCGCACGCAGGTCGGCTACCGCCTGCTCGATCGACTCTGCACGGAAGATGTACACCGGCGTCCCGAACTCGGCCGCGATGCCTTCGTACAGGTCGCCGGTACTCGTCGAGTGGTTTGTCACTGGTTCTCCTCGAATTCGCGGATCACACGCCGTGTGTCGATCTTTCCGTTGGCAGTCAGAGGCATTCGGTCGACAACGACACACAGTCCCGGAACTTTCTGGGGCTCGAGCCTTCGGTGCAGGTCGTCGACAACGTCACTCGCGGATACGCTTCCGGTCACCACGACCGCCAGTTCACGATCGCCGCGCGGTGGGATCACGACGACCTCGCGTATCCCGGGAACCCGCTCCACTGCAGCGGCGATCTCGGTGACGCTGGCACGCACACCCTTCGTCTTGAAAATGTCGTCACGCCGCCCTCGGAAGTACAGGTAACCGTCGTCGTCGACATATCCGTAGTCACCGGTGCGAAGGAATGCGGTGCCGTCCGGCCACCGTCCGAACCTCTCCGTTGTCATCTCGGGCTGCTCCCAGTACCCGTCCATCACGTTCGGTCCGGACACGACGATCTGTCCGACCGAACCGGGTTCGACGGGCCTGCCGTTCTCGTCCAGGATCGTCACCGCGGTACCGGGCAGGGGGCGACCGACGCTTCCGGGACGGATCCGGTCGAGATCCGGTTCGGCCACGGTCACCCGCTTGCACTCGGTGATGCCGTACATGGCCACGATCGCGGCGCACGGCAACACCTCCCGTAACTCGGCGATACGGGACTCCGACAGGTCGGCTCCGGTACTGGTGACCATGCGAACCGAGCATGCGGGACCGGACCGTCGTAGCAATGCGTACAACATGTGGGCGACCGGCGGTACGACGGGCAGAACCGTGACGTCGATGCGTCGGATCACGGCGAGCATCTCGGTGGCGCGCGCAGCATCGGCGAGCACGACCTGCGCGCCTACCGAGAATGCGAGCAAGAGCTGGTACAGCCCGTAGTCGAACGACAGCGGCGACAGCAGGGCGATCGTGTCGTCGGCACGATAGTTCAGCCGCTGTTGTATCGCGTGCACGCCGAACTCCATCGCGGACGCCGGGCACCGCACTCCTTTGGGGGCAGCCGTACTTCCGGAGGTGTACATCAATGCGGCGAGTGCCGACGGCTCGTGCGCCACGAGGTGCGGTGGATCGAGTGGGTCCGACGGATCGGTGAGGGCGCCGTCCACCACCAGTACCGGTCGGCAGTCCTCGACGATTCCTTCCAACTGGGTGTCGGTCAGTTGTGGGTGGAGCGGCACATAGGTCGCTCCCAGCCCCCACACTGCGAACGCAACGGCGACGGCATCGGGGGTGGCGGACATGCGCACAACGACCCGTTCTCCAGGGCCGACCCCGAGACGCGCCAGTTGGGCCGCGACCTCGACCGTGCGGTCCCACAGCCGGTCGTAGGAGAACATTGTGCCGTCCACCGTGCGAAGAGCGACAGCGTCGGGTGTTTCGGTACGGGCAACGGCGAGTAGTGCGAACGGGCCGCGGAAAGCGACCGCGGCGGTTGCACTCAGGTCTGTCATGGCAGTCCTCTCATGTCGTACTCGGGTTGATGGTGCGACGGGGCGGAAGAAGGCGGAATGCGACCACGGCTCCGATCCCGACGACGAGCGCTGCTGCGGAGAACGCCCATTGTGTGGCCGTCCGGAACTCCGCAACGGCCTCGGCGAGAGCGACCGCATCGCCTGCCGCGCGAGCGTCGACGATGACGAGACCCGCCGCAGCAGCGTCCCCCGAACCGGTCCCGGCGAATCGGTACGCCAGGGCGAGGGCTCCCCCGACCACGGCCACCCCGGCGGAGAATCCGATCTCCTGCATCGTGTCGTTCACCGCGGCGGCGTCCCCCACTCGAGAAGGTGGTGCACTCGCCACCATCGACTCGGTCACCAGAGGCAGAGCGACACCCACACCCGTTCCTGCGACGGTCACCGCCGCGATCGTGACGCCCACGGGTGCGGCGGGTAGGAGCGCGATCGACAGCGCCGCCGACGCAACGACGAGCAACCCGCCGACCGCGCCTGCACGGACCCCCCAGGCGCTCGCCAGCGGTCCGGACAGGATCGTTCCGACGATCATGGCGATGGTGACCGGTGTGACCGCCAGGCCGGCTGCGAAGGGCGAGAACCCGAAGGCGTACTGCAACAGCTGCGTGAGCACGAACAGCGAGCCTGCAACGGCGAAGAACATCAGCATGTTCGCCACCGATGCACCGAGGAAGCTTCTCGTCTCCCATCCGGCCGGCGCCGACCCCCCATGAGGACGTCGTCGCCGCCGCCACGCGAGGGTCACCCAGGCGGAGGCCGACACCACGACACACACCAGCGCGATGACGGGAAGATCGGACAGGACCGTGAGGGCGACGAGAAGCGGTGCTGTGCCGAGTATCCGGAGGAACGTGGTGAATACTGCGAATCCGTCCGTGCGTTGTGGCGCGAGAGGCGGAACACCGACCGTCACCGTCACCGCCACCGCGGCGGCACTGCAGGTGACGGCGACAAAGATCGACACCCATCCGAAGGTATCCACCAGTGCACCGCCGAGAACCGGCCCTCCCGCGGCGCCGGCCACCGACACCGCCGTCCAGACCGCGATGGCCCGCGATCGACGCTCCGGTGGCGACGTCTCGACCGCGACCGCGAGAGTTGCAGGCATGACGAACGCCGCGCCCGCCCCGATGAGGGTGCGACCGGCGATCACCCCGATCTCGGTGGGGACGGCCCAGGCCGCACAGGCGCCGAGTGACGCCACCCACAGCCCCGTCACGAGGGCCCGGCGCGCACCCCACCGTCCGCACACATATCCTGCCGGGAGCAGCAATGCTGCGAACGTCACGGAGTAGGAGACCACGACGAGCCGCATCGCGGCATCGGACAGGGTCAATTCCGCAGCCATCGCGGGCAGGGCGACATTCACGGCCGTGTTGTTGAAGATGACGACGGTGACCGCGAGTGATACCAGTACGAGCACGGAGGTGTTCGCCCGGGGGCGCCCGGGAAGATGAACGTCTGCCGAAGCGGTCACCGCATTGCCTCTTCTCCGTGACGGCGATCGGTGCGGCCCACGCAGAACATCGCCACCCCGCCCACGACGATGGTGAGACCCGCGAACCGGAAAAGAGATCCGTAGGAACCCGTCGATTCCAGCAGACGGACCGCGGCCAACGGCGCCACGAGCTGGGGTAGCACCACGGCCATGTTGAAAATGCCGAGATCCCTTCCGTGACGCCGAGGGGAGCGCAAACGTGCTGTGATGACCCCGAATCCGGCGCCGAGGCAGATTCCGAGGCCGGTACCGAAGCCGATGGCCGCAACGAACGTCCATGACAACGAAGTCGTGGCGTCGAAGGCGAACAACGCGACTCCGGCGCACAGTGCCCCCGCCAAAGACACCGCCCGACCGTCACCGAGCCGTGCCGCGACTCGTCCGGACATCACCGAACACAACGCCGAGGTCACCACGAATCCGAGGGTGAGTACGAGCACTGCACGGTCCGGGCGGTCCGCCCCGAGGTGGTCGGTCACGAAGTAGAGGAGGAACTGCGTCACGCAACCGAGTCCGAACATCACGCACAATCGCCCCACCCAGGCGAGGACGAGATCGACCCGGACTCCGCTCGCATCCTCTCCGGCCTCGTCCGGATCCGGCCCGGACCCCGTGTACTCCGCATGCTCCGCTGAGACGGAACCCGCGTTCCCGAAAAACGGGCCCACTGTGAGCACGGTGGCCGCTGCGACGAGGAGGTAGCCGGTGGAGGCGTCGGGCGCGGCCGTTGCGATGACCGATCCGATCAATGCCCCGCCCATCTGCGCAGCGGAGAGCACGCCCGCCATCCGAGATCGGCGCGAAGGGTGGGTCCTGTCGGCGAACGTCGCTTCGATACTGCACTGCAGGGCGCCCAGCCCCACCTGTGCACAGGCCCAGGCGAGCACGAGGGCGGCGGGGTCCCGAACCATCGAACACCAGATCAGGGCACCCACCGAAACACCGGTACCGATGATCGCGAACGGTCTTCTCCCCCATCGGTATCGGAACCTGTCCGACACGACACCCCAAGCCGGGTACGCACACAGGAGAACGAGACTTCCCACCGCCGTGACCGTTCCGAACAACCGCGCCTTCGAGTCCGGAGCGATCTCTGCGGCCGTCAGCGCCAGGAGCACCTGCGTCGGCGCGAAGAATGCGAGCCAGAAGCCGACGGCAGCCACGACGAGTGCACGTTGCCCCCGCGGGTCATGCCGGATGTCGTCGCGGGTGCCGGACGGGAATCGTTCGACAGTGCTCACAGCACACCCACCCGGGTACGGTCGACGACCGCGGCTACCAACGCGGTCACTTCCGAACGATTCTCCGTCACGAGGAAATGGCCGGCGCCGTCGAGGATCGAGAGGGAGAAGTCCCGACCGGCGTGGAGGCGCCAGGTCGCCAGTCGCTCCGGGGGCGCGAGCCGGTCACGGCTTCCCCCGATCACGTGGAGCGACACCGGCAGCGGCGCCAGCTCGGCATCACCGACCACTCGCGCGCTACGACACAACCGCAGATCGTCCTTGACCGGGCGCATGAGCGGCCCGAGCCATTCGGGCCTCTCGAGCAGTATCGGCGGGATACCACCGAGTTCGGTGAGCGAACGCGCGATCTCGAGATCGGTCATCTCGTCGAGTGGGAGACCCGCGGGCTGCAGATGCGGCGGATTCGACGCCACCACGATCATCGCGAGCGGCAACCGGGCGTTGCGGCGCATTCGCCGCAACGCCAACTCGTAAGCGATCGTCCCACCCATGCTGTGCCCGAAGAGGACATGCTCGGTGGCGAGTAGCTCACCGAGCTCGTCGTCGAGTTGCTCGACCAGCGAGTCCATGGACGTCGGCGACGGTTCGTTCCGCCGTCCGTCCCGCCCGGGCAGGCACACCGCATGGATACGGAGGTCGTGCTCGGATCCCCAGTCCCGGTATGCGGCAGCGCTTCCTCCGGCGTGATGGAAACACACCACCGTCGGGGTCATGCCGGCACCCTCCTGCCCAGATCGACGGGCGATACGAGCGAAACCCGTTCACCTGCCATCAGCACTGCAGACAACGTCCGGGCAGACAGGGAGCCGGGACGGATCATCTCGAGCAGCGCGGACAACGAGCGCATCCTCACCGCGTCGGCGTGATGGGGCGATCCGTGCACATCGTCGAAATCGACGACCGCTGCCCGAGCGAGATGGGCGATCAGCACATTCGCGTCCGCTGTCGGCACGATCTCGTCCCGCAGACTTCGGATGTAGTGGACCGGAATCATCAAACGGCCGAGGTGCTGCCGATCGAGCGCAAGTTCCGGCAACAGCGACGGGAGGTCCTGTGCGCCGGTGACCGACTCGAGCGTACGACGGGTGATCGCCGGCATCGCCTTCTGCACCCAGGGATCGACGAAGGTGTACTGCGTGGGAGATCCGACCGCAACAACCCCTCGGATTCTCGGGTCGGCCGCCGCCGCACGAAGCATCACCGTGCCCCCGAAACTCATGGCCAGGCCGTAGACACCGGACAGTCGCATGCGGGTCGCCGCGGCATCGACGACAGCCGAAACGTAGCCTTCGGAGTCCGGTCCGTAGAGCGCGCTCCGGTGTGCGCCCACCCCCGGCAGATCGATCACGACGGCTGCGATGCCGAGTTTCCGGAAATGAGGAAGCAATCGCCCCCACTGCTCTTTGGGACTGACGATGCCCCCGAGTACGACCACCAGAGGGGCCGGTCCGTCGGTGTCCACGGAGCCGAACCATGCGGTCGTCCGGGAGCCGTTGTACTCCACCGCGAGGTTCTCCGCGACCCCGGACGAACGTGCCCATTTCCCGAACTCGAATACTGCACGGGCCGATGCGTTCTCCTGCATTTCCGTCGCTGCGAACGGAAATCGTGCCAGATTGTCGCGAGCGATCGCATCCAGCGCACGTCCCCGCTCACGATACTTCGAGGCCTCGGCCGTCCACCGTGATGCCCAGCCGTGCTCGTCGTCCTCGAGCGTTCGGATCGTACCGAGGACCCTGCGACATTCCGCCGCATCGATACCCTGCGCGCGACCGTGGAGCAGGACGTGCGTTTTCACTTCGTCGAGGTAATTCATCATCACACTTCCGATCGGGTGTGGGAGGCGGGTACCGTGCACCGCTCCAAATGCCGAACGAGGTCTCCCAGAATGTCGGCCGCGAGCGCGCCGTCGATGACCCTGTGATCGAAGGTCATCGACAGTGGAAGAACGCTCCGAATCTCGATGCTGTCGTCCTGCACGGTGGGACGCCGATGCGCATGCCCCACCCCCACGGTCACTGTCGTGCCACCATCAGAGAAGAACGTACCGACGCGACGGTGTGCCAGCGACGTCACCGCAATCGTGCCCAGGAAACGATGTCGCACAGGCGCAATCGTCATCGACGCGAACACACTGCGGCCGACGGACCTCGGTAGGGCCGACAGGAGGCGTGTACGCCCACGGCCGTTCTGCATCCGACTGCGCGCGTGCTGCATCCATTCGTGGATCTCGCTCGGCGTCCGCCGATCGGCTCGCATCAGCACGTCGGACTGCACTGTCCGCACACCGTCGACCTCCACGTCGAATGCGACCTTCACCGAGACGTCGCGAGGGCGCGACAGCATGGGGAACGGCAGCCGGTGGAATGTGCAGTTAGCGTCCGGATGCTGCGCCACGGTCTCGGCGATCGCTCGTATCACGTGCGCGGTCGCCGAAGCGGCAGGACGGCGACCGGACCGGTCGAGCAGTCCGCTCACGTCGGCTTCTGTTCCGAGGTGAACGAGAGGCCGCCCTGCCATGGCGGTCGAGAAGTATTCGGTGTGCCTGCGCGGTTTCGGAAAAGGCAGGAGATCCACGCTGTTCATGCGCCCACGAGGTTTCGCAGCTGCCCCAGTGATGCGCATTCGAGCGCGTCCGCCACGTTCAACGAACGACCGGTGCGCGCCTCGACAGCAGTCGCAACCGTGAGCAGATACATCGAGTCCCAGGCAGGAAGGGCGTCGAACGGCAGATCGAGATGATCCGTGCCGACGTGCATTCCGGTTTGTGCGCATACGAGTTCGACGAATTCTTCGGCGTTCATGACGGACTGTCCTCTCGCGTCAGACGGACGTAGGGGGAAGGGGGGACGGAGTCGCCGGCCGTCAGCACGAAGTGCTGCCGGCCCTCGGCATCGGCATCGGCCGAGCAGAACCCGTTCTCGGAGTACAACGTCGCCACGATGCCGTTCTTCGGGGAGGGTCGATACCATCCGACAACGCTGTGCGCGCCCTCCGACCATGCCGCGTCCACCACGGATCCGAGAATCGCCGTTTCGACACCTCGGGCGAGCACCCGGCACGACAATGCGAAGTTGCGGATGTGCAGCTCCGCTCCGTCGCGCTCGAGGAACAGGCATCCGACCATCCCGTGATCACCGAATCGGTCCGAACACCACACCGCAGCAACAGATGTCGACGGACCGTTCATCCATACCGTCACCGCAGCCTCGTCCATCCGCACCGTGGTCAGGTTGAACTGGTTGGTCCGCTGCGTGATCTGGGAAACCCGCGGGATCTCCGTGATGCGCGGCGCCCTGACGACCACGGCGGTGTCGAGCGCAGCGAGGTAGTCCTCGACGCTCCCGGCTGTGGCGCGTAGTTCGTGCCTGCCGATTTCGCGGCGGTACCGGACCGGACGCGCACGGTCTTCCTCGGTCACGTGCGCCGTGGTGAACCAACCGTCGCGGAGTATCCGCGGCACGTGCAGGGCCGGTTCGTCCGCGTCCACCCGAATCACCTCGACCTCCGGTCGGGCGGTACGCATCGACCCGCACTCGGACGCGGAGTCGTCGACGAACACGAACGAATCCGTGCCGATGTTGAGCCGTCCGGCCAATTCACCGAGGTTGAGAGGCTTCGGATCCCAGTTCGCGATTATCGCAACGAAGTCGTCCTCCGTCAGACCCATGGCGTCGTTCGTGGCGAACACTTCGCGGACCGCCGCGTCGTCGTTCTTGCTCAGCGCCGCAACGAGGACGCCCTGGGCAGCCAACTGTCGCACCACGTCGTGGACGGCGTTGAAGGCCGCTCCGCGAGGCCCGTCGCGCAGCACGATGCCGTGTGGTCCCGCCTCGGCGAGAATGCCACCCCAGAGAGTGCCGTCGAGGTCGAGGGCGAGGCACTTTCGCGTCATGCCCCGGGTGCTCCGTACGATGTGCCCGACCTGCCGGGCGACCTCCGCAAGGAACGCGTCACCGAGTTCGACCCGGGCATAGGCTGCCATGCGCTCGTCGGACAACGGACCAGTGACACACAGGATCGACTCCGAATCGACGACGTGCAGTCGAGACCTGTCGAGAGCGAGTTCCGCGAGTGCGGTGTTGAAGCGACGCCATGCCGCGGCCGCACGTCCCCGAGACTCGAGATCGACCAGCATCGCGAGGATTCGTGGTGGGAGCGGCACCGTGTTGACGACCAGAGTCCGGGCGTCGCCGTGCGTGTCGACAGCGACCACCAGGTCCGCATATGCGTCGTCGAGGGCCTCGAGGAGATCGTCGACCGTCCACGGTGCCCGGAGCCGATCGGTGACGATCGACGCGTCCAACAGGCACAGAGTCAGGTGCGGGCCGTGCTCGAAGACCGTTGCGGAGGGATCGCGCAGTTCGAGGCTCCAGCGGCCGAATCCTCCCACCCTCACCGCGGGAACCAGGCCATGGCGGAGCATTTCTGCCGTCAAGGCTCCCGTCACGCCGCGGACCGTCGTACTGCCGAGCACTGCGACACCGACGACGCGGTGCGCCGAGCCTGCGTCGACGGATCGGCCCTCGAACGACGACAACAACCGAGATGCGGCCGGACGGTCGGTCTCAGGAAGAGCCGCGAGGACGGACTGCAGTTCGACGACCTCACTCTCGAGCCGTCCGTCGCGCTTCAGTTCGACAATGCGCTCGAGGCCCGATACATCCGGCGAGGATGGTCGGATGTCGCCGTTCACGTTCTCGTCGGCGATCGGTGTCGACACCAGGTCGGTCACGGATTGACTCCTTCCACTGCGAAGCCACCCTTGATCCAGCGACTCGATTCGATCGCGACCGCAATTGCGCGCTGCCCGGGTTCGATGCACCGGGCGAGACGGTCGAGCTGAAGGAAGGAGAGGGCGTTGCCGCTGTTGCCCGTCTCGGCCACGCAGCTGATCTCTGTTGCACGATCGGCACCCAGCGCAGCCCGGATACGAGGGGACATCTTCCCCGAGAGTTGCGGGGGCAGAACGTAGTCGACCTCTTCGACCTTCCACCTCGCGAGGCGCAGCAGATCGGTGAACATCTCGCCGGCCATGTGCGGCACATACAGTTCGATTGCCTTGTAGTCCTCGGTGACGGCCTGCCGGTCCGTACCTGTCTCGGTGCGAATCCACCGAGACAGGTCCGCATCGCCGAACCACTCGATGACCTGACCGGGCAGACGGTTCCGTCCCTCGAATCGGGAGACGACCCGCCCCAGTCGCATGAGCGCGCCGTCCGGGTCGGCCGAGATGACCACGGCGCCGGCCCCGTCGCCGAAGAGCATGTAGTTGACCAGTTTCGAAGGCTGCATGGCTCCGGCCCCACGATCGAGGACCATGTGCTTGGCACACACATCGGCCCCGATGACGAGACCTGTTCGATGATCGTCGTCGAGCAACCGGCGCCCCACGTCCAACGCCTGGACTGCGCCGGCGCAACCGGATTGCACCTGGTATGCGGGGATGAGGTCGAGACCGAGCCGATCGGCGACCCCGGTGGCGGCGGTCGGCATGAGCGTGTCGGGCGTGGCCGTCGCAAGAACGATGAAGTCCAGATCCACCCGGTCGATCCCGGCCGCACCGATCGCAGCCTCCGCTGCCTCGGTACCGAGGTCGACGACACCGTGGGTCTGCTCACCGGAGTCGAGATCGACACCGAAGTAGCGGGTCCGTGTACCCACGAAATGGTCGACCCACTGCGCATTGATCCCGAAGGTCTCGTGGAGGAGAGTGTTGTCGACGGGATCGTTCGGGAGCGCCGTGCCGGTTCCGAGTATGAACGTATTCATCGTTTCCCTTCCGACCGGCGAACCGCGAACTCGATGAGGGTGTCGACGGTGACCAGACTTTCGACGAACTCGGTGATCTCGGGCGGTTCGTCGAATCGCACACGCTCCGCCAGCCGATCGGCGAGCTGCATCGCGAGGATCGAGTCGAATCCGAGATCCTCGCGCAGTCGCGCGCCCTCCTCGATCACGCTCGTCGCGTATCCGCTGATCTCCCCGATGGTTTCGCGCACGATCAGCGCAATGTCGCGGGTGTCGATCGATACGACACCGACCGGTTCCGGAGAGTCGTCACGAGAGATCCCGGTGGCGGACGGTGGGACTACCTGTTCCACCGAAGTGTCCCGAGCGGAACGATCGTCCTCGGACACCTCCGGTCCGCGGGACTGCGGCAACCGGCCCCCGGGGTAGAGCGGCAGAACGTGCTGGTCGTGGTCGAACTCGTAGACGGGCATGCGCACCGGCACCACATCTTCGGGCCGGTACAGGCCGTCCCATCGAACATCTGCGCCGTCCTCGTAGAGACGTGCAACCGAGTAAGCGAATTCGATGCCGGTCGATCGTTCTCCGTCCAGCGGTGCCAGTCGGGTGATTCTCGCACCGCCTTGTTCGGCGGCAAGCGATGTCAGCACGGCCCGTGGCCCGATCTCGAGCAGATGGGTGGGCTCTGTCGCAAGCAGTTCCGCGAGCGCGGTCCGGAATTGCACCGGCGCGGAGATCTGCTCGCTCCAGTACACGAGGTCGAGTGCCTCCGCGATCTTCGCACCCCGCAACGTCGAGAAGAACGGAATCCCCGGAACCCCTCGGCCGATCCTTCCTTCCATGGAGCGAGCGAACGCAGCCCCTGCCCCCGCCACGAGAGGCGAGTGGAACGCATGGGTGACCGCGAGCCGCCTCGGCGACCTGCCGTCCAGTGCGCGTTCGGCCTCTTCGATCGCGGCCCCCGTCCCGGCCAGCACGACCCGAGCGGGACCGTTGTCTGCGGCGATCACGACGTCGGTGCGCGAACCGATCCACTCCCGGGCGGCATCGACCGACATCTCGACGCTCGACATCGCCCCGGTTTCGGGCAGGTCACGCATCGCGCGTCCGCGGGCCAGGACCAATTCCGCTGCGGCCTCCGGGGGGAGGGCGCCGGTGATCGTCGCGGCGGCGATCTCTCCGATGCTGTGCCCGAGCACAGCGGCGGGCCGGATCCCGAGATCCGAGTACGCCCCGGTCAGGGCATACTGCAGAACGAACATCGCCGGCTGGCTCGACGCGGAATCCGTCTCGACGACACGAACGGTCTCCGCCGTGGGCGGACCGAGGAGAAGTTGCTCGACGGTCGCTGCAACGTCGTCGGGGAACAAGGTCAGTGCTCGGTCCACATGCGTGCGGACGGCGGGAATCGACGATGCGAGGCGCCGGGCGACCCCTGCGGTGAGCGACCCCTGGCCGGTGAACAGGAAGGCGACGCGGGGACGCACCCGATTCGGTGGAAGGCCGGACGCCACATGGTCTCTGAGCCGGGTCCGAAGCTGCGCGACCGCCGTCCGCCGATCCGGAGCAGCCACCGCGAGCCGCACGCGGCGATCCGACTTGACGAGATTCGTGCCTCGGGAAACACGCGCGAAGTCGCTGTCCGACACCCCGTCGAGGTACTCCGCGACACGCGCGATATTCACGGACAGCGCGGCGGGGGTGGCGGCGGAGACGGTGACCACCCCTATCGACGACCCACTCGGTCGTAGTCGCGGGGTGGGCACCCCCCGCAACAGCATGTGCACATCGGTGCCGCCCATGCCGAAGCTGCTCACACCGGCGATCGCACGTGCAGGCAGCCGGGTGGGGCCGGTGGCAAGCGAGAGGCCTTTGTCGGCAAGCCCCAACTTCGGATTCTCGTCGACGGCGAACAGGGACGGGGGCAGAATCCGATGCTCGAGGGCGAGACACGCCTTGATGGCGCCGGCGATGCCGGCGGCGCCTTCGAGGTGCCCCACGTTGCCTTTGACCGAACCCATGAGGCAGGGGGCCGCTCTGCCGGAGAACACTTCGCCCAAGGCATTGGCCTCGATCATGTCACCGAGCGTCGTTCCGGTACCGTGCGCTTCCAGGAAGTCCACGTCGCCTGCACAAACGTCTCCGGCGTCGAGTGCACGACGGAGAACATCGACCTGCGCCCACTTGCTGGGGGCCGTCAGACCGTTGCTGCGACCGTCGTGGCCGACCCGGCCTCCGAGTACTTCCGCATACACCGTCCCGGAGGCCTCGACCTGGTCGTCGAGGACACGGAGCACGACGACACCCACTCCCTCCCCGCGCCCGATCCCGTTCGCGCCGGCCGAGAACGGTTTCGATCGCCCGTCCGGTGCCGACAATCCGGTAGAGCTGTAGAAGGCGGGGAGTGCGGGCGACAGCATGACGTTGACCCCGGCCACCAACGCGACGTCGCAGTCGCCCGCCCGGATCGCCTGCGCGGCCAGGTAGAAGGCCACGAGCGAGGACGAGCACGCGGTATCGACGGACATGCTGGGCCCGCGCAGATCCAGGTGGTAGGACACCCGGTTCGCGATCATGCACTGCCCGCTTCCCGCGCCGAGATGCGGTGACATCGCGGCGGGATCCGCGACGTTCAGGGCCGTCCAATCACTGGACATCACACCGGCATACACGCCGGTGGAGGTTCCGGCGAGACTCGCCGGAGCGATCCCGGCATCCTCGCACGCGCGCCACGCTGCTTCGAGAACGAGTCGCTGCTGCACATCCATTCCCGAAGCTTCGGTGGGGTTGATTCCGAAGAACGAGCAATCGAATCCGGCCGGATCGTCGATGTAACCCGCAGGCGGCACGCTGCCGGGTGCGTCCGGCACCAGCCAGCGCGTGGAGGGGATCTCGGAGATACCGTGTTCGCCTCGGACGAGCAACTCCCAGAACTGTTCCCGCCCGGAAGCCCCGGGGAATACACAGTCGATGCCGACCACACCGACCCGACGATGCCTCGAATGTGTGTCCATCGCGGTCACGATGCCGACGTCCGTGTGGTCTGTGTCTCGAGGAATCGGGCCATCGCGGCGATCGTCGGGTGGTCCCATGCCAGCGTCGGCTCGACCTCGATCTCGAAGGTGTCCTCGATCTCGCCGCAGAGGGTCAGCGCGTAGACGGAATCCAATCCGTACTCGGCCAGGGGTCGGTCGATGTCGATCGAATCGATGTGTCGGTCGAGGAATCCGGCCACCCGCGAGGAGAGCCAGTCGGCGATCTCGACGTGTCCGATGTTGTCCATTGTGTCCTCCGCTGATCGGTGGAGTCGGCTTCAGGTGTTACGGAAGGCGGCGAGCGACCGGCCTGGCGGCCAGGTCGAAAGCCCGGCCGTGTTCGGCACGTCCGAGGAGTTCGGTGAGCACGGTCCCGTCGTCCGGGGCCGGTATGCGCTGTCTGTACAGCCTGGCCACGAGGCGACGTTTCGCACGACGCGCCCACGCGTCCTTCCCGTCGGATGCGAGCGTCACCGCGCCCGCGGCGACGAGCAGCGCGTAGCGCTCGGTCAGGCGCAGAGCGGAAGGGGTGGTGGCGACTCCTGTCGCGGCAGGTCCCAGGGCCCGGGCGCCGTGAGAAAGCTCACCGAGCGCATGTGCGAGAGCTCGATCGATGTCGTCGACCGGATCGAGTCGTGCCCGCAAGCCGAGCAGCATCGGATCCGCCGATCGCCCGACGAGGGCCAACTCGTCGAACCTCACAGGGGGTAGGACATCTGCCGTGTCGGAATCAGGCAGATCCGCACCGTCCAATCTGGTGATCCGTGCCAGTTGTGAGAGGATCGTGAGCTGACAGCTGACGCCTCCGGCGTGTCCGATCGCCAGTGCGGGGATGTCACGGAAGTGCTTGCCGAACATCGCGTACGGTCCGCGGCGCAGATAGAAGCGTGCGCCGAGGAGCACCGACAGCGATCGCATGGTGTCCTCGAGCATGCGCGGGACGAGATACTTCGTCGCTGCGCACAGCGCTCCCGCCCCGGCAGGCGAAGTATGGAGGGCACGTGCCGTTTCGCGAACCATCGCCTCGGCGACGAGCAGATCGACGAAGGCGTCGCCCAGGACGGCGCGGGCATGTGGAAGTTCCACGAGCCGTCGGCCGTAGAGACACCGTTCCCGGGCGAACTTCAGTACGAGGAACAACGCTTCGTCGACGGGTCCCAGTGCAGCGCCCGCTGCGATGCATCGGCTCACCTGGAAGGAACGCAGTGCAATCTCGACCGCCGCCCCACGCGCACCGATGCGGTCGGTATCGAGGAGCGAGACTCCGCCGAAATCGACACCCCCGAGCCGGCAGCCCCTCAAGCCCAGCGTGCGGTAGCGCGTGGTCCGGTCGATCACCGGATCGTCCAGCGGCACGAGGAAGAGCGAGTGTGCACGCGGCCCCTCGACCCGATCGGTCCGAGCGAACACCACAGCGCTGTGTGCGCGCTCGATGTTGTTGATCAACTGCTTTCCACCTCGTAGGCGGAGGATGTCCTCGTCCTGGACGGCGGCGCATTCGTTGGACGTGAAGTCGTTGCCGTGATCGAGTTCGTGATATGCGACCGAAATCTTGTTCCCGGCGAGTACCGAATCAGCGATTTCTCTCTTCTGCCGCCCATCTCCGGCTGCGTAGACGTTGAGCGCCGCCATGAAGGTGGTGATTCCGTAGCCCAGTCCGAGAGCTGCGTCGCGCGCGAACACCGGCCGGAGCGTGTCGACGAGGGCCGGGACCGATTCGAACCTGCCACCCAGGTCCGCCGGAACGAAGTGTGCATCGAAACCGGCTCCGAGAAGAGCATTTTCGGCATCAACGAGTATCTCGTCCCGCTCGTCCGCTTCGACGATGCGGTGGGCACCGAGCGGATTGTCGATGTCGTAGGGATCGCCGAACAGCGATTCGATGTCGCTCGTGGGGTGGGCAATCGTCATGATGCCTCCGCATCCGTCGAGTTCGTGTTCACCCCGTGCCCCGACCCGCCGGGAAGCAGTGTGATCTTGTGTCCGAAGGCCGTCGCGTCCGCGAACACCATGACCGCCTCGTCGGTGAGGTGATCCGGCCTGTCCGTCGGCATGCCGAGTGCGTCCGCCACCGCATGCAGCGCGAGTCGCAACCACAACGCGTTCTGCCACAGCGGGTTGCCGTCCCCTGCCCGGGTATCGCAACCGTGCACCCATACCGCGACCGCTGCAGCGCCGGCGATGCACGCGGCGAGGCGTTCGGCCGCATCGAACGCCTCGACCGAGGTCTCCACCGAGGCGCGTGGCTGCGAATGCACCTGTGCGGTCAATCGGTCCAGCTCGGCGGCGAGTCCGGTGACACCGGTGCGCACTTCGTCGGCGACAGGGCCACTCAGCCCGCGGCCGGCAGAGCCGTCCGTTGCCACCCGGCGCAGGAATCGCAGCACCGACAGCCCGCGTTTCGGCAACAGGGACAGACGTTCCGGACGGAACTCGGGTAGCTCGGCGTTCGGATCGGCCGCGACCCGGAGGGCGTCGTCCTCGCCGGCACCGGCCTCACCTCTCCGCCCCAGCAGAACGGGGAACTGACTCACGAGAGTCGTGAGGTTGACGATGGTGTTGCCGTCGAACAACGAGACGATGCGGTGGTCACGTTCGATCTTCGAGAACGTCCCGTGGTCGGTGGAACCGACGACGAGCGATCGCGCCCCCACCAGACGGCGGACGGAAACCATCGAATTTTCGACGAGCGTCGGCACGAGGTACTTCGCGGCCGCGGCGATCGCGGAGTGCTCCTGCGGCAGCGCGTGGACACTGCGCGCAGCGAAGGTGGTGAAGGCCTCGGCCAGCACGTGGGCTGCCACTGCATCGGCGACGACCGCGCGGGCTGCGGGCAGCTCGAGGAGCGCACGTCCGTAGAGTTCCCTGCCCAGTACGAAACCACCCGCGATCGCCAGCGCATGGTCGGACGCCCCGAGTGAAAGATAGCAGCACATGGTGCGGGTGAGCTGCATGGCCGAGAGCACGATCTCGAGGCCGCGCCCCACACCGCCGACGATCGCGTCGGCGGGGACGGATGCCTGGTCGAAGCGGATCCCGCTGATGTCCGCGCCACGAATACCGTGAGTGAGTTCCTTCGGGAGGGTCTGCCAGCTGTCCGGGGTCAGCTCCGCCTTCTCGACCAGCACCAGGCTGTACGCTCTCGGCCCGGCATCGGACGACGTGCGTGCCAGGACGCAGAGTGCGGCGCCTCGCGTCGCATTGTTGATCAGCCATTTCTCCCCGGTGAGCCGGAAGCGGGTGACGGCGTCGACGTCCGTCGCTTCCGCGACGACCTCTCCGGCGAGGAGATCGCTGCCGTGGCCTCGCTCGGTCAGCGCCCAGGAGACCGCACCGCCCGCGCCCACGATCTCGGCCAGACGGGCCCGTTGGGCGGGAGAACCGGCGATCCACACACAGACCGCGCCGAGATAGGTCTTGCCGTGTGCCACCGCGAGGGTCACGTCGAACGACGCGACTTCGCGCATCAACCTGCCGGTGCGCTCGTAGTCGACGAGCTCACCGCCGTCGGCGACCGGAATGTAGTGGCGCTGCAGGCCGATCGCGTCGAACGCTGCGATGGTCCGCTCGGGGAAGGCATCCCGCGCGTCGAGAGTCTCGCATGCTGCCGGAGACAGTCCGTCGAGCACGGCGCGCAGCGCGACCTCGACGGGAACATCGTTCGACGACCGTGGACTCATGCGTTCACGCGCCCGAGTACCGATCCGATCGCGATCTCGTCGAATGCTCCGTCGAGGAATCGCGTCCGCATCTCTGCGCGGCGGATCTTGCCGCTCGTGGTGCGCGACACAGTTTTCCGTGGCGTCAGGATTATCGCGGCCACGGCGGCTCCGTGGTCGAGTCGAATCCGCTCGCGTATGCAGGACCGGACGTCGGCCCAGTTCGCGTCGCCGCCACCGTCTGCGACTTCCTGCACGACGACGATGCGACCGTCGTTCTCCCCCGTGCCGAACGCGGCTGCCAGTCCCCCGGCCAGGGCCGGGTGCGCTTCCCGCGACGAATGCTCGATGTCCTGGGGGTAGAGGTTGCGCCCGTTGACGATGATGACGTCCTTCGCGCGGCCCGTGACGTACAGCCGTCCGTCCACGAAGGCACCGAGATCACCTGTGCAGAGATAACCTCCCAGACCGTCCACGGTCCGCTCGAAGGTCTCGGCGGTGGCGGCAGCGTTGTTCCAGTATCCGGCAGCGACGCTTGCTCCTCTCACACGGATCTCCCCGATCCGGCCGTCGACCATTCGCGCCTCGGTCCGTGGATCGACGATCGCGACGTCGAGACCCTCCGCGCGGCCACAGCTCACGAGGCTTCTGAGACCATCTGCGACCGCTGGTACCACGCGGTTCTCCGCCAACGCATCCTCGTCCACCTCGAGGACATGGAACGGCTCCGGGTCGTCGGAGGTCACCATGAGCGTGCTCTCCGCCAACCCGTAACAGGGACACAGTGCTTCGACCGCGAGCCCGGCACCGGCGAAACGGTCCGCGAACGCGCGAAGCGTCTGGGCTCGGATCGGTTCCGACCCGTTGAGGACCGTCCGGATCTTGCTCAGATCGAGGTCGCGGATCTGCTCCTCGGTCACCCGCCGCACACACATGTCGAAAGCGAAATTCGGTGCGACCGTGCCGGCCGCACGGAAATCGCTGAGCATCTTCAACCACAGATGGGGACGCTTCAGGAAGGTCGCGGGTGACATGTGCACGCCGCGGTGACCGCCGAACAGCGGGTACAGGATCTGCCCGATCAGACCCATGTCGTGGAAGTGAGGCAGCCAGCCGGCCACCGTCGAGCTGTCGGGCAGACGGCTGGCCCGGTCGATCACGGCAAGGTTGTGGGCCAGGTTGCGACGGGTGACCATCACACCTTTGGGGTCGCTCGTGGAACCGGAGGTGTACTGGAGGAAGGCGATGGCGTCCGGGGAATGGAAGGGCTGGGCATGGGACGGGGATCCCAACGTTTCGTCGGGCACGGCGGTCTCGATCACTCCCACCGACGGGCAGTTGTCGGACATCGACTCGTCGAGCCATCCTTCGACCACAGGAGCGAGATCCGTAGTGGTGATGATCTCGGAGACTCCAGCGTCCGTCACGATGCGGGCGAGCCGGCTCATCCCCTTCTCGTCAGTAGGGAGCGGTGCCGGAACCGCGATCATTCCCGCGTAGAGACATCCGAGGAAGGCGTTGAGGAAGCCGAGCCCGGGGGCCGTCAGGATCAGCACACGATCGCGCGGGTCGTGTCGGGCGAGCAGGTCCGATCCGGTCGCCGACGCCGTGCGATGCAGTTGCGACCAGGTCCGCGTCTGTTCCTCGATCACATGTCCGCGATCGTCGACGTACTCCACGGCGATCGCGTCGGGACGCGTGGTCGCGAAGTACTCCAGCCGCGCGACGAGATCCGGTGTCGTCGGTGCGGCCGCGTGAGTGTCGGGCATATCTCTCCCACCAATCCGGTCATCGATCGAGACGGGGCGCAGCGCTGGCGAAGACCCTGTTCGCGCAACCCCTACGGAACCGAAACTGTACTTCTCGCAGCTTTTTTCGAACTTCGCTGCCGCTAAAGAACCGCCATATGACGGGGCGCACAGTCGGTGCGGCGAATGCACGGGTCACCGTTGCCGTAATGCAGCGTTCTGTCCATGTCGCCGTAACCGACTGCATGTAGCCTCGACGACTCCTGCCCTCGGTGATCGCACCGCGCAGGCGGCCGGATCCGGCGGCCCGACAATCACGGGCAGGTACCTCGGAACAGAAAGGGCACGACATATGACGGCCGGTTCCCTCATGACCACCCGACGGGGGCGCGTACTCAAATGGGTCGGGATAACACTCGCAGTAGTCTTCGTTCCGCTCGCGGTCTACGCGGCATGGGCGTCCACCAAGGAATACACGCTCGTCGCACGCACCGAGATCGACGGTACGGCCGACGAGGTGTGGGCCGTGCTCACCGACCGTGAGTCGTATCCGTCGTGGAATCCGTTCATCGTGTCCTCGGTGGGCGAGCTCGCAGTCGACGGCACGATCACCAACGTCCTCGTCGGAGCCGGCGGCGGAGAATCCACCTTCACGCCGAAGCTCCTCACCGTCGATCCAGGCGAAGAGCTGCGATGGAAGGGAACCGTGGGCGTTCCGGGAATCTTCGACGGCGAGCACTACTTCAGGATCGAGGACACCGGCAACGGCCGCGTCGTGCTCGAGCACGGTGAGATCTTCTCGGGGATCGCGGTACCGCCGATGATGGGTTACCTGCGCGACGACACCTATCCTCAGTTCGTTCTCATGAACGAGGCTCTGGCCGAGCAGGTTTCACTACGGCGCTAGAAGTCGGCGGCACACAGGTGCGGCCCGGACGGAATGTCCGGGCCGCAACCGTTCGTTCCTCTTCTCAACCTCGGAATTCGAGGACCGCAGATGTGCACGTGAAGCCTGCACCGCCCCCGACGAGCAGGATCCGGTCCCCCGGCTCGAGACCGCCCTCGGCGCACATGCGCTCGAGGCCCACGAATTGGTCTCCGGCCCCCAGATGCCCCATCTGCCTGGCGAACCGCCAGTTCGTACGATTGATGTCGACAGGTATGAGAGCCTGAAGTTGCCAGTCCAGCTTGGTTTTCCCCACCGCAGGGACGATCACCCGAGTCATATCGCCGATCTCCGATTCGGCGTCCGCCAGGGCCCGGCCGACGGAAGTCGTCACCGCGTCGACGAGTCTGCCTGCCGCCGCACGCATCCCACCCGTCGAGATGAAGTAGTCGAAGCGCGCACCGATGTCGATCGTCGTCGTGCTCGGACACGTCGCGAACTGCGGTCCGCGCACCACCTTCTCGAGATCGTTGGCTGCTTCCGTGTGCGTCGAGACGAGTTCGAACTTCCCACCGGTCGACGACAGCACCACAGCACCTGCACCGTCCCCGTAGACGACACCGGATTCGGTTCGCCACCGGTCGACGGGGCCACCATCGAAGCGGTCGGCCGTCGTGAGCAGGATGTGGCCGTTCACAGAGGGCAACAGAGCGGCGGCGAGTTCGAGCCCACTCAGTCCGACATTGCACTGCTGTTGCAGGTCGAAGGCACGTGCACCCGGACGGGCGGCGTGCGCTGCCACGTAGGAGGCCGCGGGCCACATGTCGACACCCTGGAACCAGATACCGCTGTGGAAGACGATGTCGATGTCGTTCGAATCGATCCCGGCATCGGTGACAGCCTTCCCGGCGGCCTCGACTGCCATCTGCGGCGGGACCAGCTCGCGCTCGATGCTCGCACCCTCGAAACCGTCGGCCTCACGCGATTCCTCGCTGTAGAGCCCCTGGTCGACCGCAGAGGAGGTCGTCACGGAGCTCGGCACGTACGCTCCGACACCGGCGACGAACGTGTTGTTCCATTTCATGGGGCTTCTCCTGAAGTCGAACGGGTGGATTCCGATAGCGGTCGGGAGGGCACTGCTCGGGCAGCATCGGCATCCCAGGTCACCGGAAGAGACGACACGCCGTTGACGAGCAGCCCTTCCGGTCGGGGCACGTCGGCCGCGGGGATCGCGAGCGCCAGTCCGGGAAGACGACGCAGGATCTCGTTGAAGGACACCCGAAGCTCGGCGCGGGCAAGCGCCGCGCCGATGCAGAAGTGCGGACCGTGGCTGAAGGACAGATGCGGGACGTCCTTTCTTTCCAGATCGAGGTGTTCCGCTCCGGGATATCGATTCTCATCGCGGTTCGCTGCGATGAGGCTCGGCAGAACAGCACTTCCCGCAGGGATCCTCACGCCCGAGAGTTCCACATCCTCCGCCGCGATCCGGAGCAACCCTTCCGTTCCCGGACCGAACAAGCGGAGGAGTTCCTCGATCGCGGTGTCGACGATTTCGGGTCGGGAACGGAGCAGTTCCGCAGCGGCAGGATCCAACATGAGCGCGAACACACCGTTGGCGATCATGTTGACGGTGGTCTCGTGTCCGGCGACCAGGAGACTGACCCCGAGGAAGGTCAGTTCAAGTTCCGAGATCGCACCTTTCGCGTCGTTCTGCACGACCAGGTCGCTGAGGATGTCGTCCTGCGGGTTTGCACGCTTGCTCGCGATGAGCTCGGTGAGGTAGACGAACAACGCCCCCTGCGCTTGTTGAACTTGCTCTGCGGTGTATTCCGCGGTTGTGGTGGCGAGGAATGCGCGCGACCATGCTCCGAACTGTTCCCGATCGCTCATCGGCACACCGAGCAGTTCGCAGATTACCTGGACGGGCAGTCGACTTGCGAACATCTCGACGAGATCCGCGGTCGGACCGGCTTCGATCATCTCGTCGAGGTACTGCTCGACGAGACCGGTGACGTGCGGCTCGAGTACGGCGACGCGGCGGGAGGTGAACGTCCCCGAAATCATCTTGCGTACCCGGTTGTGGTCGGGAGGGTCCATATTGAGGAGGGTCGGGAAGTTCTGCGGGGCCGGCCCGAGGCGAGGCGCTCCTTCGGCCAGGGTGGCGGCACGTGAGAAGCGGGGATCGGACAGAACCGTCCTCACGTCGTCGTATCGCGTGACGAGGTAGGCGCGATCACCCGACGGCATCTGCACCCGTCCGACCGCCTCATGTTCCTGGATCTCGCGGTATTCACGCGCGACACCCATCGCCGACGGGCGATCGAACGGATAGCTGTACGGACATCGCCCCGTATGCTCGCTCGTGTCGCCGGTCGATTCTGCTGCTGTCGAAGTCACTGGTTCCCTTTCCTGCATGCTGCGGCGATCGGAACTCGACGGTAAAGAGAGACAGTCTGTGGGACAACCGGATTCAGCAATACTTTAGGAATTCCCACAGCGGTTCGAAACGGTCGCTTCAGACGCGTGCCCCCCAGGAGTTTCGGGCGTATTCCTAGGCTTCTCACCGAACGTGTCGATCACACCGAAAGAGCAGCCGATGACGGAAATCTCCGAACGCCCCGAGCAGTACGACGTGGTCGTCGCCGGTGCAGGTCCGGCCGGAATGATGACAGGATTGTGCCTGGCGCTCCAAGGCGTCGCGGTTGCGGTTCTCGAGACAGCTCCCTCTGCCGCCCGCACGTTCCGTGGTGAGTCGATCTCCCCCGACTCGGTGACCGCGCTCCGGCGCCTCGGGGTACTCGATCAGCTGCCGGCCGATCGCACGATGCCGGTGTCGGGCATACGAATTGTCGATGCCGGCCAGGAGGTACTCACCGTCCGCTTCTCCGAACTCGCAGACGCTGAGGAGAGCCCTCTGGAGATCCCGCAGGATTCGCTACTCGACGCCATCGACGCTGCCGCTGCACGGTTTCCGTCATTTCGGCTGATTCGAGGCGCATCGGTTCAGGAGCTGATTCGTCGCGGACCACGCATCGTGGGGGTGCGCTACCGGATCGGAGAGGACGAGAACACGATCACCGCACGGGTGGTGGTCGCCGCGGACGGACGGTACGGCAAGCTGGGTGCTGCGGCCGGCCTCGTATCCCGTAAGCAGCCGATGCGCCGGGATTTCTTGTGGTTCAAGGTGGACCCACCTGCGGGATGGGATCTGACCCGCTACCAGGTCCACCTCGCCGACGACGCCCACGTGATGTGCATACCGACAGTTCCGGGGATCCTCCGGCTCGGCGTGAACATCCCTCCCGGAGGCCTGAGCAGGATCCGCAAGGCCGGTCTGCCGTCCTTGTACAGCAGCGTCGCCCGGATAGTCCCGGACCTCGGCGAGGCAACAGAACACTCCGTCCGAACGTGGCGTGATACGTCGATGCTCGAGATCTTCAGCAGCCGATGCCCCCGATGGAGCATCCCCGGCCTGGTCCTCGTCGGCGACGCGGCGCACACCCTCACACCGGTCCTGGCCCAGGGGGTCAATCACGCGATTCTCGATGCGGTCGTTCTGGGGGATCAGCTCGGGCCGGCACTCCGCGCCGAGGAGTCCGACATCTTCGTCGACGAGCGGTGCAGAATCTTCCAGGAACTGCGCGAACCCCACGTGGATCAGGCACGAGCACTGCAGTTCCGGCAGGAGAGTGCGTTCGCGCAGTCCGGCGCATTACCCACACTTGCCCGGCGTTCGCTGTACCGCACGATCGACCGGCTACCCGTCACGAAGAATGCCATCTGGGGTCGCTTGTACTACAGCCTGGCCGGCGGCCGAAATCCCGCCGCAGAGGCCTTGGACCGCCTGGTCGCGCGGATACCGCAAACGGTGTGACGCCGCACCGCCGAACGGCGTTCGCGGCATACGAATCGGCGGCACCACAAGAATCAGGGGAACCAATCGAGCATCCGTCCCCGCGACCAGCAGCGGCCGACTGCATCCACGTGCTGCTCGGATCCGCGGTACACGGCCACGCCCACGATGCTGTGGCCGGAGGCCGGACGGTCACCGAGCGTCGGGACCGACGGTGCGGCGCCGACCCCCTCGGCCGACACCCACGCGACCGTCCGTCCCGCGGCCGCCTCGCGAAGACTGTCGACGAACGACGGGCGCCGCGGAATTGCCAGGCGCGACAACGCCCAGGTCGTCGTCACGACGGGCAGAGCACCCTCGGGTACCGCCGCGATCCCCTCGGGCAGCAGTTCCACGACGTCGCCGCAGAACCGGACGGGCGGATCCTCGGCGAGCAGGGCGTCCTCGACGTCGGGCCGGCGCCGCGTCACGGCGACGCGCGCGACCACCGGAGGCATCGCCCGGTCGGGAACCGTCCCGCCGTGGACGATCGAACAGCTCTCCTGCACAGGAGAATCCGGGTCACCCAGGAACACCCCGTCGCTGTAGGTAATGCCCACGCGGTCGACGCACAGGTTCAGCGCCGCGGGGCGCCCCACGTCGATCAGGCCGATCGCGGTCGCCCCCGCGCGGTGGGCCGCTTCGGCGATCGCCGGGTGGAGCACTGCGTAGCGTCCCGCCTCGTCGACGGCGGCCCTCCTCGGAGGATCTGCCATGTCAGCTCACTCCTCGTCGTCGGCATCGGCGCGCGGACGACCGGGCCCGCGTATGCGCCCCACCTCGCGCGGCATCCGGCCGGCCTCGGTGAGGGCCCGCCGGAGCAGGAACTCGATCTGGGCGTTGGTGCTGCGCAACTCGTCGGCAGCCCACCGCGCGAGCGCGTCGTGGACTGCCGGGTCGAGGCGCAGCAGCACCTTCTTACGTTCGGCCATGCCGCATGATCCCTACTGGTACAGCGATCCCGTGTTGAGGACGGGCTGAGCACTCTGGTCTCCACACAACACGACGAGGAGATTCGAGACCATCGCGGCCTTGCGTTCCTCGTCGAGCTCGACGGTGTGCTCGGCCTCGAGGCGGGCCAGGGCGGTGCCGACCATCGAGACGGCGCCTTTGACGATCTGCTCGCGGGCGGCGATGACGGCGCCGGCCTGCTGACGTCGCAGCATCGCCTGGGCGATCTCGGGTGCGTAGGCGAGCTGGTTGATGCGGGTCTCGATGACGCGGATACCGGCGGACTGCACGCGGTCGTGGACCTCGGCCGAGAGCTTGGTGGTGATCTCGTCGGCGTTCTGACGCAGCGACATCACTTCCGGCGCAGCGTCGTACGGGTACGAGCCGGCGATGTGACGGACCGCGGCCTCGGTCTGCACGGCGACGAACTCCTCGAAGTCGTCGACGTCGAAGACGGCGCGCGCGGTGTCCTCGACCTGCCACACGATGACCGCCGATATCTCGATGGGGTTGCCGTCGGCGTCGTTGACCTTGGCTCTGCCCGTCTCGTGGTTGCGGATGCGGGTGGAGATCTTGCGGCGGGTGTTGAGCGGGTTCATCCAGCGCAGACCGGGTTCGCGCAGGGTGCCGGTGTACGAGCTGCCGAGGAGCTGGAGGACGCGGGCCTCGTTCGGTTCGACGAGGACGAGTCCGGCGAGCGGCACGAGGGCGAGCACCACGATGACGGCGCCGACGATGATCAGCGGGACCGTGACATCCACCGCTCCCCAGCCGATCAGCCCGGCGCCGACGGCGATTGCGACCAGAGCGGCGATCAGCACCGGCCAGCCGTTGGACGAGGGGCCCGGCCGCTCGACGGTCACGGGCGACTGCACGACATCCATGTTACTACCTCCCAGAGTCAAAGCGATATTAAAGTGATATCACATTTCTACGGCTGCGGACAGCGTTCCTTCCGCGCATCGGGCGCGATCGCGGCATGATGAAGGACAACGATCCGAGAGGGAGGCTCGCGATGCTCGCCGACGAGGCACTCGATGCGGCCGAGGTACAGACCGCCGATGCGACGCCGGTCGACATCGTCGTGATCGGCGCCGGGCAGGCCGGCCTGTCGACCGCCTACTTCCTCACCCGCTTCGGAGTCGCACCCGAAACCGGATTCGTCGTCCTCGACCGCTCGTTCGGCCCCGGCGGGGCATGGCAGGACCGCTGGCCGTCGCTGACGCTGAGCACCGTCAACGGCGTCCACGACCTGCCCGGCCTCGCGTTCGCGGACGTCGTCGACACCTCCGCGGGAGAGGTTCCGGCCGCCTCTGCGGTACCGCAGTACTACGCCGCCTACGAAAAGGAGTTCGACCTTCCCGTCCACCGACCCACCACCGTGCGGGTCGTGTGCGACCGCGGCGAGCGACTGCGCGTGGAGACCGAATCGGCCGTCTACGCGACACGCGGCATCATCAACGCGACCGGCACCTGGGAACGCCCCTTCGTCCCGTGGTATCCCGGCGCCGCGCGCTTCACCGGACGGCAACTGCACACCAGGGACTACCGAACGGCCGAGGAATTCACCGGGCAGCACGTGCTCGTCGTCGGCGGCGGCATCTCCGCGGTCCAGCTCCTCGACGAGATCTCGCGCGTCACCGAGACCACCTGGGTGACGCGACGCGAACCCGCTTGGAGCGAGGAACCTTTCACAGCCGAGCGCGGTCACGCTGCCGTCGCGCTCGTGGAGGATCGGGTACGACGCGGACTGCCACCCGGATCGGTCGTCTCCGTCACCGGGCTCCCGCTCACCCCGGCGCTGCGGGCCGCGCGCGAACGCGGCGCGCTGGAGCGGTCCCCGATGTTCTCCGAGATCACCGAGACCGGGGTCCGGTGGAGCGACGGGCGGACACTCGACGTCGACGTCATCCTGTGGTGCACCGGATTCCGAAGTTCCCTCGACCATCTCGCGCCGCTGTCGTTGCGCAACGCCGGTGGCGGCATCACGATGGACGGCCGGCTCGCGACCCGCGTCGCGAAGGATCCGCGCATCCACCTCGTCGGCTACGGCCCGTCGGCGTCCACGATCGGGGCGAACCGCGCCGGTCGCGCCGCGGCCCGGGAACTGGTCGACCATCTCACCGGCGAGGTGCCGCAACAGTGAGCGGGCGGGGCGGATCGGTGCTGCTGGTCGCGCTCGCGACCACCGCCAGCCTCGTCGCATCGGCACCGGCCCTGGTCGACGTCGCGCTCCCTCCCCCACCACCGGCGCCGGTCGCTCCTCCCCCGACACCGCTGACCGCCGACGAACTGACCGTGCGCACCCTGCCGGTCGTCGTGACGATCGACGCGAGCGCGGGATGGACGGGCATGACGGGCACCGGGATCGTGATCACCCCCGACGGCACGGTCGTCACGAATCATCATGTGGTGAGCGGAGCCACCGACATCAGCGCGGTCAGCGGCGCGAACGGCCTGATCTACGACGCCGAGGTCCTCGGCTACGACCGCGAGCGCGACCTCGCGGTCCTGCGACTCGGCACCGCGAGCGACCTTCCGGCCGCCGTGATCGCGGAGGACCTGCCGCCGGTGGGCAGCCGGGTCACGGCCTTCGGGAACTCCCAGGGCGGTGGGGTCGTCGTGGCGACACCCGGCACCATCGTCGAGTTCGACCGCAACGTGGTGGTGCGCGACGCCACGGACGGTTCGCGGCACCGCCTCACGGGGATGATCCGCACCGACGCCCCGATCCGGCCGGGTGATTCCGGCGGGCCACTGGTCGACGAGTACGGAACGGTCGTGGGGATCAACACCGCGGGTGCGGTGCAGCGGAACATCGACACCTCGCCCGATACGACCCCCGAGGCGTACGCCGTGCCCATCACCGAGGCGATCACCGTCGTCGAGCAGGTGCGGACGGGAGTGAGCGAAGGGTCGGTGCACGTGGGCCCGACGCCCCGGCTGGGCGCGAGCGTCACCACCGCCCGCAAGGACGGGCAGGATCTCGGGGCCGAGGTGCTGTGGGTGTCCTACGACAGTCCCGCCTATCACGCCGGTCTCGACGCCGGCGACGTCGTGGTGTCGTTCGACGGGGAGCGCGTCTCGTCGACCGGAGAACTCGAGGAACGTCTGCTCCGTCACCGTCCCGGCGACGTCGTGTCGATCGAGTGGACCACCGAGAACGACGAAAGGCGTTCCGCAGACATCGTTCTCGAAGTCGGACCCGCACGCTGACGGCGACGCTCACGGAAAAATCGGTTGATCGGTCACCCGGGGGGCGAAGACACTTGACCTCGAGTCGCCTCGAGGTCGCAAGATCTCATCGGACCGTCCGACGACCGGGGGAACGCGATGAGCAACCACACCGCATCACCGACGCACCGGCGTCCGCGCCTGGCGCGCGGACCCGTGCGGCCGTTCGCTCATCCGCAGTACCGCCTGCTGATCCTGGCGCTCGCCGCGGGACTGCTGTCCGTGGGCACCTGGCTCATCGCGGTGGTGTGGCAGGTCGTCGAGATGGGTGGCGGTCCGGCCGAACTGTCCTCGGTCGCAGTGGGGCCTGCCGTGGGCATGCTCCTCGTCGCACTTCTCGGGGGTGTGCTCGCCGATCGGATCCCGCAGCGCACCCTGCTCCTCGCGACGTACATCGTCCGGGCGGTGCTGGTCGCGGTGACGGCTGCGCTCGCCGTGAACGGATCGATCGCCTTCTGGCATCTCACCGTCGTGGGTTTCGCACTCGGGCTCGCCAACGGTGTCCAGTTCCCGGCCTATTCGGCACTGTTGCCGTCCATCGTCCCGCCGCAGGACCTGCTCGCCGCGAACGGTGTCGAGGGTGTGCTCCGGCCGACGCTCGTGCAGGCGGCCGGTCCGGCGGCGGCGAGCGCCGTCGTGGCGGCCTCGTCCCCCGCCGTCGCCATGTGCACCGTCGCGCTCCTCGAGGTGGTCGGGGCATTGTGCATCCTCGCGATGCACCCGACCGTGGTCCGCTGCGACGACACGCGGACCGGAGGGTCGAGCGGATTCCGTTCCGTGCTCGACGATCTCGCGGAGGGTGTGCGGTTCACCGTGCGCACGCGGTGGTTGCTCGGAACGCTCCTGTTCGGGTCCGTCGCGGTCTTCTGCGTGCTGGGACCGATCGAGGTGCTGATCCCGTTCGCGATCCGCGAGGCGACCGGGGGCGGGCCGTTGCAGCACGCGATGGTGATGGCCGGTTTCGGTGTCGGTGGGGCAGTCGGGTCGATGCTCGTGGCGTCGCTGCGGCTGCCGAGGCGCTATCTCACCGTCCCGCTTCTGATGTGGGGGCTGGGCTGCGTCCCCCTCGCCGTCATCGGGGTCTCCGGGTCGGTACCAATCATGATCGCCGCGGTGTTCGTCGTCGGCGCGCTGTTCAACGCCGGATCCGTCGTGTGGGGAACGCTGCTGCAACGGCGGGTGCCCGCGCACCTGCTCGGTCGGGTCTCGAGTCTCGACTTCTTCGTCTCGATCGTGTTCATGCCGCTGTCCATGGCCGTGGCCGGGCCGCTGGCCCTCACGGTCGGGCTCGCGCCGACCTTCGCGATCGCCGGGTTGGTGCCGGCCGTCGCCGCGGTGATCGTGATCGTCGCGGCCCGGACGCGGCGCGACGAGATCGACAATCCACTCGACGCCGTCCCGGTGAGCGACGATGGGATCGTGCCCGCGGAGTGCGGTGGCTGAGGGGCCGCTCGTGGCCGGTACCGACCCGCGCCGGACCTCGGATTCGTCGCACCCGGGATACTCGGAGCGTGAGCGCAACACTTCGTATCAACGGCCTGTCGGCCTCCCGCGGGGAACGTGTCCTGTTCGACGGACTCGATCTCACCGTCGCACCCGGCGATGTGATCGGCCTCGTGGGGGCCAACGGCGCCGGGAAATCGACGCTGCTCACGACCCTCGCGGAGATCGGTGACGCCGATGTCACCGGCTCGGTGGTCCTCAGCCCGCCCGACGCCACCATCGGCTATCTCGCCCAGGAACCCGAACGGGTGCCGGGCGAGACGATCCTCGGTTTCCTCGCACGTCGCACGGGTGTCGCGGCGGCAGAACACGTCATGAACGCCGCTGCCGAGCGACTCGGCGACTCCGACGAGGACGAGTACACCCCGGCGCTCGAACGGTGGCTGGCGCTCGGCGGGGCCGACCTCGCCGAGCGCGCCGAGAAGGCGATCGACGACCTCGGCCTGGAAGCGGGCCTCGACGCTCCGATGACGGCGCTCTCCGGTGGCCAGGCCGCCCGCGCCGGGCTGGCGGCACTGCTGCTGTCGCGCTACGACGTGCTCCTGCTCGACGAACCGACGAACGACCTGGATCTGGCCGGCCTCGAACGACTCGAACGCTTCGTGGACGAGACACGCACGGCATTGGTGGTCGTCAGCCACGACCGCGAATTCCTCGCGCGCACGGTGACGGGCATCGTCGAACTCGATCCCGTGCAGCAGCAGATCTCGGTCTACGAGGGCGGGTACGAGGCGTATCTCGTCGAGCGCGAGGTGGCGCGCCGACACGCGCGCGAACAGTACGAGGAGTTCGCCGACACCAAGTCGCAGCTCGAGGAACGCGCCCGGATGCAACGCAACTGGCTCGAACACGGCGTCCGCAACGCGCGCCGCAAGTCCAAGGACAACGACAAGATCGGACGCAAGCACCGCGCGGAGGCCACCGAGAAGCAGGCGGCGAAGGCGCGTCAGACGCAGCGGCGCATCGAGCGGCTCGACGTCGTCGAGGAGCCGCGCAAGGAATGGGAACTGCGCATGTGCATCGCCGCCGCCCCGCGCAGCGGCACGGTGGTCGCGACCCTCGGCGAGGCCGTCGTCCAGCGGGGCGACTTCGTCCTCGGGCCGATCACCACGCAGGTCGAGTGGGGCGACCGCATCGTCGTCACCGGCCCGAACGGCGCCGGGAAGTCTACGCTGCTCCGGTTGCTGCTCGGCACGATCGAACCGGATACCGGTCGCGCGTCGCTGGGGTCGGGTGTTCTCGTCGGCGAGATCGATCAGGCCCGCAGCCTGTTCGAGGGGGACGAACCGCTGGTCGAGGCGTTCGGGCGCAACGTGCCCGACTGGCCGGACGCCGACGTGCGGACCCTGCTGGCGAAGTTCGCCCTCAAAGGGCACCACGTCCTGCGGACGGCGTCGTCGCTGTCGCCGGGCGAACGCACCCGCGCGGGACTCGCACTGCTGCAGGCACGCGGCGTCAATCTGCTGGTGCTCGACGAACCCACCAACCACCTGGATCTGCCGGCGATCGAGCAACTCGAGCAGGCCGTCGACAGTTTCGAGGGAACCCTACTGCTGATCACGCACGATCGCCGCATGCTGGAGACCACACGGACGACACGTCGATGGATGCTCGACGACGGGAAGCTGAGCGAGGAGTTGATGTAGATGGGTGGAAGCGTGCGCGTGGACAGCTGGACGTGGTCGGTCCGGCTGTTCAAGACCCGGTCCGCCGCGGCGAGCGCGTGCCGCGCCGGGCACGTCCGCGTCGACGGTGTGACGGCCAAGCCGTCGACGCCGGTGACGATCGGAGCCGAGGTCCGCGTACGCGCGCACGGAACGGAGAAGATCGTCGAGGTCACCCAGCTCGTGAACAAGCGCGTGGGTGCACCGATCGCCGCGACCGCCTACATCGATCACAGTCCCCCGCCTCCACCGAAGGAGATCCTCGCGGCGCTCCCCCGCCGCGACCGCGGGGCGGGCCGTCCGACGAAGAAGGAACGTCGCGAACTCGACCGTCTCCGCGGTTTCGCCGACGACGACTGACAACACTACGACATATCGATCCATCCTCACCCATTGACAAAGCGTTGGGTTTTCACAACACTTTGTTCCATGAGTCCGGTACGTCGTGGGGAAGCTCTCCCCATCTACAACCGCATCCGCGTCCTGCGCGCGGAGCGTGGCATGAGCCGCGCACAACTGGCCGCGCTCATCGATGTGAACCCGCAGACCGTCGGAGCACTCGAACGCGGCGACCACTATCCGAGCCTCGATCTCGCCTTCCGCATCTGCGATGTCTTCGGACTACCGGTCGAAGCCGTCTTCTCCCGTACCGAGTTCACGCCGTTGTCGACCGAGCTGTACAAGCCCCGGAAGGAGGCCTGAGATGACCACAGAATCCCTGCTCGATCGCTACGAGGAGTACCGCACCCGCAGGTTCCTGAAGAACGAGGAGATCACCGGGGGGTGGATGCCGAACTGGCGTACCCGCCGTCGCCGCCGCATCCTCGCCGTCGCCGTCATGGTGCTGATCGCGCTGATGTTCGTCGCGTCGATCGCGTCGTACTTCACGATGGCGGCGGCGATCGCCTGGCTGCCGGTGACGCTGGTGTTCCTGCCCACTTGGACGTGTCTGCAGATCGTGTCGGGAAGGCAGTCCGATGCACCCCGTCGCGCCCTCGATGAACGCGAGATCGCCGAGCGCAACAGCGCCCGCTCGATCGGTCTGTCCGTGGCGCAGGGCCTGCTGATGATCCCGATCTTCGCGTTGCTGTGGAGCCCGGCGATCGACTCGATCGACCATCGGGCACTCGCCTATTCCGCAGGCGGATTCGCTCTCGCCTCGATACTGTTCAGCGGTTGCCTGCCCGCCGTTCTGCTCGCCTGGACCCGCCCCGACGACGATCCGGAGGACCTGCTGTGACACTGACGATCGACAATCTCTCGAAGCGCTACGGCGACACGGTCGCCCTCGACGGCGTGAGTTTCGAAGTCCGCCCCGGCGAATTGTTCGGTTTCGTCGGCAGCAACGGCGCCGGCAAGACCACCACTATGCGGATCACCCTCGGCGTCCTGGCCGCCGACTCCGGCGAGGTCCGCATCGACGGGAAGCCGGTCGACCTCGAGATGCGCCGCAACATCGGGTACATGCCCGAGGAACGCGGCCTGTATCCGAAGATGAAGGTCGGCAAGCAACTGTCCTATCTCGCTCGGCTGCACGGCCTTTCGAAGTCGGAGGCGTCGGAGGCGGTGCAACGGTGGACCGAACGGCTCGGCATCGCAGAACGTCTCGGCGACACCGTCGACGCCCTGTCGCTCGGCAACCAGCAGCGCGTGCAGCTCGCCGCGGCTCTCGTGCACGACCCGAAGGTCCTCGTCCTCGACGAGCCGTTCTCCGGCCTCGACCCGGTAGCCGTCGACGTCATGAGCGACGTCCTGCTCGAGAAGGCGAAAGATGGCGTGCCGGTGGTGTTCTCGAGCCACCAGCTCGACCTCGTCCAGCGCCTGTGCGACCGCGTGGGCATCATCGGCGCAGGTCGGATGCGCGCCGTGGGCACCGTCGACGACCTGCGGTCCAAGGGCGACGCGCTCCTCGTCGTCCACGCGCCGCAGGCACCCCGAGGCTGGGCGCACGGTCTGCCGGGCGTCACGCACGCCGAGTACGAGGACGAGCGCACCGTGCTCACCGTCACCCCCGGCGCCGACGACCAGCTGATCCTCAAGGCGGCCCTGGCCACCGGCCCGGTCCACGAGTTCTCGCTCCGACGCCCATCCCTGACCGAGCTGTTCCGAGAGGTGGTTTCCGCATGAGCGCCCCGTTGAGCAACGCCCGCGCGGTCGGTCTCGTCGCGTCGCGCGAGTTCGTCACGCAGGTTCAGAAGAAGAGCTTCCTGATCAGCAACGCGATCATCCTCGTCGCGATCGTCGTCGGTATCGTCGCCACCTCGATCCTGTCCGGCGGCGACGACGACCGCCCCACCGTCGGAGTCGTGGGGGCGCCCGCGCTGCAGACGACGATCGAGTCGCTCGGCGAGACCGTCGGCACTCCGCTCGAGGTCTCCGACGTTCCCGACGCCGCCACCGCCCGCGAGCAGGTGTCCTCCGGCGATCTCGACGTCGCGCTCGTCCCCGGCGACGGCGCATCCGTCACAGCGATCACCGAATCGGAACTCGACACCGACGTCCGCGCGGTCGTCGAGGCCGCTGTCGTGCAGCAGGCCCAGGTCGCCGCGCTGACCGACCGCGGCGTCGATCCCGCCGCGGTCGCGGCCGACGTCTCGGCGGCGACCGTGACCGTCGACGCCCTCGACCCGCCGGACCCCGAACAGGGACAACGCATCATCCTCTCGATCATCGCGGTGATCCTGCTGTACATGCAGATCCTGATGTTCGGCATGTACGTCGCGATGGGTGTCGTCGAGGAGAAGTCCTCGCGTGTCGTCGAACTGCTGCTGTCCACGCTGCGTCCCCTGCAACTGCTGTGGGGCAAGATCCTCGGCATCGGCGCGGTCGGGCTCCTGCAACTCACCGCCTACGGCGCGGTCGGTGTCGGCACGGCGCTCGCCACCGACACCCTCACGATCACCGGCACCGCCCTCGGCGTGCTCGCCGGCACCCTCGGCTGGTTCGTCCTCGGCTTCGCGTTCTTCGCCGTCCTCTACGCGGCGGCGGGGTCGATGGTGTCGCGGCAGGAGGACGTCAATTCCACCTCGGGTCCGCTGGTGATGCTGATTCTCGCGATGTTCTTCGCGGCGTTCTCGTCGGTCGACGACCCCGAGGCCGGATGGAGCACCACGCTGAGCTGGATCCCGCCGTTCTCGGCGATCCTCATGCCGCTGCGCATCGCGGCGGGCGTGGCCACGCCGGTGCAGATCGTCGGCACCATCGTGCTGATGGTCGCCGCGATCGCGATGCTCAGTGTGATCGCCGCGCGCATCTACCAGCGGTCGATCCTGCGCATCGGCCGGACGGTCACGTGGAAGGAAGCGCTCGGCCGATAGCCGATCCCACAACGAGGGGGAGGATATATGCGGTGTGTCGCAAGAACACGCACATGTCCTCCCCCTCGTTCGCGCCGGTATAGGTTGACCGCGACGGACGAGGACAGGTGGAGGCGACGTGGCCGGTAGCAGGATCTCGGCGCAGGAGTTCATCGACAAGGTGCTCGACCCGGGAAGCTTCGTCTCCTGGGACGTTCCGCCGATCGATGTCGGGGCGGGCGAGAAGTACCTCGCCGATCTGGACAGGGCCGCCGAGAAGTCCGGGGTCGACGAATCCGTGCTCACCGGTTCGGGCACCGTCCACGGCCGCCGGGTCGCTCTGATCGTGTGCGAATTCTCCTTCCTCGCAGGCTCGATCGGTGTCGCCGCCGCCGAACGCATCGTCACCGCCGTCGAACGCGCGACCGCCGAGGGACTGCCCCTGCTCGCGTCGCCCACCTCGGGTGGCACCCGCATGCAGGAGGGCACCCTCGCCTTCGTGCAGATGGTGAAGATCGCCGCCGCCGTCGCTGCGCACAAGGCCGCACATCTCGGTTATCTCGTGTACCTGCGCAATCCGACGACGGGCGGGGTGTTCGCGTCGTGGGGGTCGCTCGGGCACGTCACTGCCGCCGAACCGGGCGCGCTCGTCGGGTTCCTCGGTCCGCGCGTCTACAAGGCGCTCTACCAGGAGAACTTCCCCGAGGACGTCCAGACCGCGGAGAACCTGTATCGCAAGGGCGTGATCGACGGGGTCGTGCCCCTCGGCGGTGTGCGTCAGGTCGTGCACCGGCTGCTGCGCGTACTCGTCGAGGGCAACCGGCCCGAGGTGACGTCGAGTCCGGCGATCACCACCGTCGACGACGTGCCCGACATCCCGGCCTGGCATTCGGTAATGCTCAGCCGACGGCCCGAACGGCCCGGTATCCGGCAGTTGCTGCGTCACGCCGCCTCCGCGCAGGTCCCCCTGTCCGGGACCGGTGAGGGCGAATCCGATCGCACCGTCCTGCTCTCCCTCGCCCGGTTCCGTGGCGTGTCGTGTGTGATGTTCGGCCAGGACCGTGCGGGACAGTCACCCGAACGCACGATGGGGCCGGGAGCACTGCGCGAGGCCCGCCGCGCGATGCGTCTCGCCGACGAACTGCGCCTGCCGCTCGTGCTCGTCATCGACACCCTCGGCGCGTCGCTGTCGAAGGAGGCAGAGGAACGCGGGCTCGCACCCGAGATCGCCCGCTGCCTCGCCGATCTCGTCACTCTGCCCACCCCGACGGTGTCGGTGCTGCTCGGTCAGGGAACCGGGGGCGGCGCGCTCGCCCTGCTGCCCGCCGACCGCGTGTTGTGCGCGCAGCACGGCTGGCTCGCCCCGCTCCCGCCCGAAGGCGCGAGTGCGATCGTGCACCGCGACACCACCCACGCACCGGCCATGGCGCAGGATCAGGGGATCCGCTCCCGCGACCTGCTGCGCAACGGTGTCGTCGACGCGATCGTCCCCGAGCACCCCGATGCCACCGAGGAACCCGTCTCGTTCGTCAAGCGGGTCGGTGCTGCGGTCGCCCGCGAACTCGCGATCCTCACCGACGAGCCCGCGGAGGACCGCTACCGGCGACGGATCGAGCGGTACCGCAAGCTCGGCGTGCACTCCTGACCCGGCGCGATCCGGATCAGCTCGAACCCGCCACCGCCCCGCCGGCCGCGACGGCGGCCATCATGGCCGCGTTGACGGATGCGACGGCGTCGCGCACCGCCTCGGCCGCCCACTCGCCCTGCGCGATCTCCTTCGCTCGTTTCTTCACTGCCCGCTTGTCGGCGTCCGGGAACACCTTCGGCGCCGCATCCGCCGCCGACAGCAGCGCGATCAGCGCCGCGGTGCGTGGCTCCGGGGTCAGGCCGTCGATCAACGCCGCGCGGATCAGGTCGCGGACGCGCTGCTCGTGGGTGGAATCGATCGCGGGCCACTTCTTCGTCGGGAACACGCCGAGGATCCTCCCGCGCTCCTCCGAGACCCAGCCCTGCTCGACGACCCGCGCGAGAAGCTTCTCCTGCAGGTCCTTCTGCAGTTTCTCGATGGCCGACGTCGGCTTCAGCGGCCTGCCCGAGCCGAGACGCTCGACTGCCTCGGCAAGGATCGGATCGGCGGGTCGTGCCTCGGTGCGTATCGCGATCCGCCCCTTCTTCACCTGCTCCCCCTCGGTGTCGACCGCCACCACGTCGTCGAGGGCGAGTTCGAGGAGCACCGCACCCGCGAGAACGCGGGGCAGTTTCACTCCGTCGACGAGAGCCTTTCCCGATTCGTCGTCTAGAAGCAGGAGCAGCAGGTCTTCCGCGATCGAGGTCATGCGGCTCAGGGTAGGCACTTCGTCCGTTCGTCGCCTGGTCGTGTCCGTCCGACGCAGACCTGCAGCCACCCCCTTGCAGGTCACATAGAGTGGTTCGGGCCACAACCGCCGTCGAGGAAGGACACGAACGATGGGCTCGTACGAGGAGGCGTTCCGTCGGAGCACCGAGGATCCGGAGGGATTCTGGCTCGAGGCCGCCCGCGCGGTCGAGTGGGAGAGCGCGCCGACGCGAGCTCTCGACGACTCGGCGGCACCGTCGTACAAGTGGTTCCCGGACGGCACCCTGAACACCAGCGTCAACGCACTCGACCGGCACGTGGACGCCGGCAACGGCGACCGCCCGGCCCTGATCTGGGATTCGGCGATGGTTCCGGCCAAGCGCACCTACACCTACGCCGAACTGCTCGACGAGGTCGCGAAGTTCGCCGGTGCGCTGCGCGACCAGGGTGTCGCCGCCGGCGACCGCGTCATCGTCTACATGCCGATGATCCCCGAGGCCGCCATCGCGATGCTCGCCTGCGCCCGCATCGGGGCGGTGCACTCGGTGGTGTTCGGCGGGTTCGCCGCGAAGGAACTCGCGACCCGCATCGACGACGCCACGCCGGTCGTGCTCGTCACCGCCTCCGGTGGTCTCGAACCCGGCCGCACCGTCGAGTACCTGCCGATCGTCGAGCAGGCGATCGGCCTGTCGCCGACCCCGCCGCACACCGTGATCGTGAAGAACCGCGAGCAGATCCCCGGATCGGCGGCCGACTACCAGACGTCCTCGGCGGCGTGGTTCGACTGGGACGAGCTGTGCGCCGACGCGTCCCCTGCGGAGCCCGTGACGGTCGCGGCGACCGACCCGCTCTACATCCTCTACACCTCCGGCACCACCGGGAAGCCCAAGGGCGTGGTCCGCGACAACGGTGGGCACGCCGTGGCCCTGACGTGGTCGATGCGCAACATCTACGACATCGATCCGGGCGACGTGTGGTGGACCGCGTCCGATGTGGGCTGGGTGGTCGGCCACTCCTACATCGTCTACGGCCCGCTGCTGGTCGGAGCAACGACGGTGATGTACGAGGGCAAGCCCGTCGGCACCCCCGATGCGGGTGCGTTCTGGCGGATCATCGCCGAGAACGGCGTCAAGGCACTGTTCACCGCTCCCACGGCGATTCGCGCTGTGCGCAAGGCGGATCCGAACGCCGAGGAACTGAAGAAGTACCCCATCGACTCGCTGCAGACGCTCTTCGCCGCCGGTGAGCGCCTCGACCCCGACACCTACCACTGGGCGACGAAGGTGCTCGACCGCCCGGTGGTCGACCACTGGTGGCAGACCGAGACGGGCTGGGCGATCGCGGCGAATCTGCGCGGGCTCGAGGCGATGCCGCTCAAGGCCGGCTCCCCCACCGTCCCCGTGCCGGGCTACCGGGTCGAGATCGTCGACGGAGAGGGCAAGCCCGTCGATCCGAACACCGAGGGCAACATCGTCATCCGCCTGCCGTTGCCGCCGGGCACACTGGCCGGCCTGTGGCAGGACGACGACCGGTACCGCCGGTCGTACCTCGACACCTTCCCCGGTTACTACCTCACCGGCGACTCGGGCTATGTCGACGAGGACGGCTACGTCTTCGTCCTCGGCCGGTCCGACGACGTGATCAACGTTGCCGGGCACCGGCTCTCGACCGGAAGCATGGAGGCCGTGGTGGCCTCGCATCCCGCTGTCGCCGAATGCGCCGTGGTGGGCATCCGCGACGAATTGAAGGGCCAGCGCCCCTCGGGTTACGTGGTGCTCAAGGCCGGCGTGGAGATCGAGCCCGAGACCCTGCGTCAGGAACTCGTCACGATGGTCCGCGACCAGATCGGTGCGGTCGCGACCTTCCGCGACGTGACCGTGGTCCAGGCCCTGCCGAAGACGCGCTCCGGCAAGATCCTGCGCAAGACCATGCGGCAGATTGCCGACCACGAGGAGTACACCGTGCCGTCGACGATCGAGGACCCGGCCGTGCTCGACGCGCTGAAGGAACAGCTCGGCGGCTGACGGGACGCCCCGCTGAGCCTGCACACAGCAGCGGACGGATACTCGGTGCAGAACACGAGTATCCGTCCGCTCGAGTACGCCTACGTCACTTCTTCCGTCTGCGCCTCACAAGCACCAGCACGAGCACGGCCGCGATGACCCCGCCGGCCACCGCGATCAGATCGGGCCGGTTGCGGACTTCCTGGGCCCGTTCGGCCGCGGACTGCTTGACCCGGGTGGGCACGTCGAGTCTGTCGGTGAGTTCGCCGACGGTCGCGGCGAGTTCGGCCCGTTGACGTTCGATGTCGGCCACCTCGTCCGGACGACCACCGTTGTCGGATGCGGTCACTTCGTTGCTCCCTTCGCGGCGTCGATGTCGGCGCGGACACTGGCGACCGTGCGTTCCGGCACGGGCGGTGCGGCGTTCTTCGCCTTCGAGGCACCGACCGCGGCGAGGATGCCACCGACCGCGAGCACCACGAGCGCGACGATGAGGGCCGCGAGCCACGGTTCGACGGCGGTGGCGAGGCCGAGTACGGCCGTCGCGATCAGGGTCGCCAGACCGAGGAACAACAGGATCGCTCCCGCACCCGAGATCCCCACGCCCACACCGATGCGGGTGCCTTTGGACTTGACTTCCTCGAGCGCGTGCGAGACCTCGGTCCGCACGAGGGTCGAGACCTGTTCGGTGAGCCGCTCGGTGAGTTCGACAGTGGACAGGTTCTTCGGTTGCTCGGCTACGGGGCGCGCATTGCCGGGTGTCGTCATCGCGGATTCCTTTCCGTCGTGGGCCCGGTAGGGCCCACGGGGTCGGCCGCCTCTCCGGAGGAGCCGTCGGCGCTGTGGGCTTCGCGCAGCTTCCGCCCGTGCTCGACGAGTTCTTCCAGCTTGGCGGCGTTCTTCTCGCTCGCGCGCGAATCACGTTCGGGCAGTTGCAGTGTCTTCTCGGCAGGCATACCGGCCTGCAGCTGGCGGCCACGTTCCATCTCGGCGTCGAACTCGGCACCGAACAACAAGGCCAGATTGGTGATCCACAACCACAACAGGAAGATCACCGCACCGGCGAGTGAGCCGTAGGTCTTGTTGTAGCTGCCGAAATTCGAGACGTAGAAGGCGAATGCCACCGAAGCCACGATCCACACGACGATCGCGATGAGCGATCCGAGGCTGACCCAGCGGAACTTCGGCTGGGACACGTTGGGCGTCGCGTAGTACAGCACCGCGACGATCATGACCACCAGCGCAAGCATCACGGGCCACTTGACGATGTTCCACACCGTCACGGCGGTGTCGCCGAGGCCGATGACGTCGCCGATCGTGCGTGCGACCGGGCCGCTGATCACGAGCATCAGGGCGGTCGTCCCGGCGGCCACCAGGGCCACAGCGGTGATCAGCAGCATCAGCGGACGCAGCTTCCAGACGGGCCGGCCCTCTTCGATCTCGTAGATCCGGTTCATGGCGCGGCCGAAGGCGCCGACATATCCCGAGGCCGACCACAGCGCGCCGAGAATACCGACGATCAGGGCGAATCCGGCTGTCGGTGCGGACACGAGCTGTTCGATCGGTCCTCGCAGGGTGTCGACGGCGGAGGACGGGCCGAGGTCCTCGACCATGCCGAGCACGGTGTCGACCGTCGTCTGTCCCTGGCCGAACACGCCGAGCAACGAGACCACGACGAGCAGCGCAGGGAACAGCGACAGGACGGCGTAGTACGTCAGTGCGGCTGCGAGATCGGTGCACTGGTCCCGACTGAACTCCCGAATCGTCCTGCGCAGCACATATTTCCACGACGGCGTGGACAGATCGGTCGGTGAGTCGGGTTTGCGCGGGTCATCGGGGGCGAGGGTGGCACCCGACGATCCATCACCTCTGTGCTCGGCGTCCATACTGCGGCGGGTACCCCACCTCGCACACCGACCAAACTCACAGCCGCACCGCGGCCGAACCACCGCCGCATCGGTGTGACGGCCGTACGATTCCGCTCATGGCCGGCACCCCACTCGAAGGATCCGCCGACGGTTTCGCGGGCATCGCCTCGCAGCTCGACTACCCGATGTTCATCGTCACCGCATTCGACGGCGAGGAACGCAGCGGTTGCCTGATCGGTTTCGCGACCCAGTCCGCGATCGATCCGGCCCGCTTCCTGGTGGCGCTGTCGAACAAGAACCGGACCTACCGGGTGGCGTCGAAGGCGAAGCACCTCGCCGTGCACGTCCTGACCCCGGCAGACCGCGAACTGGCAGCGCTGTTCGGCGAGCACACCGGCGACGACATCGACAAGTTCGACCGCTGCTCGTGGCACGAGGGACCCCACGCATTACCCGTGCTGGACGGCCTGCGCGCGTGGTTCGTCGGCCGGATCCTCGAGACCTTCACGACCGGCGACCACGGCGGTTTCCTCCTCGAACCCGAACGCGGTGAGCTCCGTGGCGACCTGGACCGCCTCATGACCTTCAAGTCCGTGGGTGATCTCGACGCCGGGCACGGCGCGTGACGTGCATCCGGCGGGCGGGAGTGGTCTGATCGGCGTCATGCGACGACTCGACGGCACCGATGCGACGCAGCACGTGGACGACACGGCGCTGCGCGCTCTCTACGCCTATCCCGACGACCTGTCCCGGCCGTGGATGCGGATCAACTTCGTGTCCTCCCTCGACGGAGCCGTGGCGGTCGAGGGACGATCGGGCGCCCTCGGCTCGCCCGCCGACAAGAAGGTCTTCGGGCTGCTGCGCGAACTCGCCGATGTGATCCTCGTGGGCGCAGGCACCGTGCGGGCCGAGAACTACGGCGGCGCGAGGACCAGCGAGGCCCTGCGCGTGCGCCGCGAGGAGGCCGGACTCGCTCCGATACCGCCGGTCGCGGTGGTGACCGCCTCGTGCGACCTGCCGCCCGACCTGCGTCTGTTCACCGACACGACGATCCCGCCCGTGGTCTTCACGACCGCACGGGCCCCCGAGACCGCCCGGCGCGCGGTGGAGGCCGCCGGAGGCGACGTCCGCGTCATCGCCGACGCAGTGATCGACGGCCCCTCCCTGCTCGCGGCGATCGGCGAGGCGGGATGGCTCCGGGTGCTGTGCGAGGGCGGACCGAATCTGTTCGGCCGCATGATCGAGGACGGCGTCGTCGACGAGCTGTGCCTGACCTGGGCTCCGGTCCTGGCCGCCGGCAGCGCCGCGCGTATCGCGCATTCGCCGACGGCCGCTCTGACACCCCTGCAACGTGCGCACCTGGTGTGCGACGACGACGGCACCCTGCTCACCCGCTGGGTGCGACCCGATGCTCTGGAAGGAGATACGCATGGCCGATGACGACGTGGTGGAGGGGACGGACACCTCCGACGAGTTGATCGAGCAGCTGGCACAGCTCGCCTCCGACAAGGAGCTGACGCTCGGCTGCGCGGAGTCGCTCACCGCGGGCACGCTCGCAGCCCGCCTGGGTGCCGCGAAGGGCAGCTCCGACTGGTTCCGCGGCGGCATCGTCGCGTACTCGCGCGAGGTCAAGTACGGCCTGCTCGAGGTTCCGGAGGGCCCCGTCGTGTCCGAGAGCGCGGCCCGCACGATGGCGGAGAGCACCTCCCGCCTCCTGGGCGCGGACATCGTCGTCGCCGTGAGCGGAGCCGGTGGGCCCGACCCGCAGGACGGCCGCCCGCCGGGCACGGTGTGCTTCGCGACGACCGGTCCGGACGGCACCCGCAGCGAGGAGCAGCGCTTCGACGGTGATCCCCAGGACGTGCTCGCGAGGACGGTGCGTCACGCCCTGTCGTTGCTCGTCGAGCGCGCATCCGCCTGAAAATCGGATGCGATCTTCCACCCGCGGGGCCTAACGTGACGAACATGCGCGTCGTCTTCACGAAGGGTCCCGGGATCGGGTACGAGATCGCGGTGCACCGCGACATCGGTCCGGAGCTCGCTCCGCGCAACGGCCCGGGCGGTCACCCCTATCTCCCCCACGACCTCGTGCACCTGCTGGTCGAGAACGAGGCGGGTATCGAACTCGGTGTCTTCGGGCAGTTGGCCGCGGGCGACAACGGCATGTTCTGGCCCGTCGACAATGCGGAGCGGACCAGAGCGGGTCGGCGTCGGCGCTCGAAGAAGCATGCGATGCCGCCGCGCGCGGAGGCCGACATGATCAGGTCGGAGACACTGGCGCGCATCGCCGTTCCCGTCTGGGAGGCGCGACGCGGCCTGGCGTCGGGCCTTCCGGCATATGTGTCCGCGCACGATGTCACCCCGGTGGTCGACCGGATCGTCGACACCTTCGACGACTACGCCGACCGGTGGCATGCGCTACCGGTCGGCGGGTCGGTGACGGTCATCTGGAAGGTGTCGTTACAGAACCGACGGTGACACGTCGAGGGTCGTGCGGTCGAGGCTTGCGAGCAGATCGAACTGCGGACCGGTCTTGGGCAGTTCGAAACGGAAGAAATACCGTGCGGCGGCGCGCTTCCCGTCGAAGAAGTCGCCCTCGCGGTCGCCCACCGCGAGAAGCTGCTCGAGCCACATCCACGCCACCACCACGTGCCCGACGGCTTCGAGGTAGACCGACGAGTTGGCCAGGGCCACAGCGGGATCGCCGGTGGACCACAGCGTCGCGGTCGTCTCCGCGACGCGCGCCACGGCCGCGCCCAACTGCTGGGCGTAGGCGGCGGCGTCGCCCCCGGCCTGCGTCGCCCGCGCGATCGTCTCGCCCACCGCTTCGCCGAGCAGCGCGAGAGCGGCACCGCCCTGCATGATCACCTTGCGGCCGAGTAGGTCGAGGCCCTGGATGCCGTGCGTGCCTTCGTGAATGGGGTTGAGTCGGTTGTCGCGGTAGAACTGCTCGACGTCGAACTCGCGAGTGTAGCCGTAGCCGCCGAGCACCTGGATCGCGAGGCTGTTGGCTTCGAGGCACCACTGCGACGGCCAGGACTTCGCGATGGGCGTGAGCAGGTCCAGCAGCAGACCGGCGCGGGTGCGCTCGTCGTCGCTCTCGGCGGTGCGCTGCACGTCGACGAGCTTCGAGCAGTACAACCCCAGCGCGAGAGCGCCTTCGACATAGGACTTCTGCGCCAACAACATTCGTCGCACATCGGCGTGTTCGACGAGCGGCACCTGCGGCGAGGCCGGATCCTTGGCGCCGAGCGGCCGGCCCTGCGTGCGGGTACGGGCGTAGTCGAGCGACTGCAGGTACCCGGCGTAGCCGAGGGAGGTGGCGAGGAAGCCGACGCCGATCCGGGCCTCGTTCATCATGTGGAACATGTACGACAGGCCCTCGTGCGGCTCACCGAGCAGGTAGCCGACCGCACCGGCCTCGCCGCCGGGGGTGTGGACGCCCTCGCCGAAGTTGAGCAGGGTGTTGGTGGTGCCGCGGTTGCCCATCTTGTGGTTGAGGCCGACGAGCGCGACGTCGTTGCGTTCGCCGAGCGTGCCGTCGGCCTCGACGAGGAATTTCGGGACGATGAACAGCGAGATGCCCTTCACCCCGTCCGGCCCGCCGGGGATCTTGGCGAGGACGAGGTGGACGATGTTCTCGGTGAGTTCGTGGTCGCCGCCGGAGATCCACATCTTGGTGCCGGTGAGCCGGTAGGTGCCGTCGGCGGCGGGCACGGCCCTGGTGGTGATGTCGGCGAGCGACGAACCGGCCTGCGGTTCGGACAGGCACATGGTGCCGAAGAAGCGGCCCTCGAGCATCGGCGGCACGAACGTCTCGATCTGCTCGTCGCTGCCGTGGGTGACCAGCAGGTTCGCGTTGGCTGCGGTGAGGAAGGGATACGCCGAGGTGCCGGCGTTCGCGGCCTGGAACCACGCCATCGAGGCACGTTGCACGGCGACCGGCAGTTGCATGCCGCCGTGCTCCTCGTCGAACCCGCCGGCGAGTAGTCCCGCCTTGCAGAACAGGTCGAGCGCGTCCTTGACCTCGGGGATGATCTCGACGCGACCGTCCTCGCCGATGCGAGGCTCCTGAGCGTCGCCCTTCTTGTTGTGGGTAGCGAAGTGCTTGGTGGCGATGTCGGCGCTCAGGTCGAGTACGGCGTCGAAGGTCTCCCGTGAATGCTCGGCGAAGCGGTCGCGAGCGGTGAGGGACTCGATGTCGAGCCAGTCGTACAGGAGGAAGTCCAGGTCGCGGCGGGACAGGACTGGAGAAGGCATCGAGGATCCTTTCGGGCGACTCGGATATCGGCCGTAGCAGGAGCGAACTCAGCAGAACGAACTAAGCGCTCACTCAGTAGACCAACGACGGTGCATGATGTCAACGACGCCTTCTCCGCGACCCGCAGGACGGACCCCGTGACCGACACACCCGAGCAGACCCCCGAGGCCTCTCTTGTCGCAGCGCTCCCGAGCGGTGGATCCGAGGTCGCGCGCCGGCTGGTCGCCTCCGCGGTGGAGTCCTTCGCACGCCGCGGCTACCACGCGACCACCACCCGAGACATCTCCGTCGGCGCAGGATTGAGCCCCGCAGCGCTCTATGTGCACTTCCCGTCCAAGGAGGCCGTGCTCTTCGAGGCCGGCCGCAACGGGCACCTCCACGTCCTCGAGGAGGTCGAGAGCGCCGCCACGAGTTCCACCGACCCGATCGAGCGGATCCGCGCCATCGTCGACCGTTTCGTGCGGATCCACGCCGTGCACCACACCACCTGCCGGGTCGCGCAGTACGAACTGCATGCGCTCTCGGAGGAGCACTACCGCGAGATCGCGGAGATCCGCAGGCGCACCGACGCGGTGGTCCGTGAGGTCATCTCCTCGGGGGTCGACATCGGCGCGTTCCGGGTCGGCGACGTGCCCACCGCAGCACTGGCGATCCTGTCGCTGGGGATCGACGTCGCCCGCTGGTACCGGCCCGGCCGCGTGGACGTCGACGATCTGGCCCGCAACTACGTCGGCCTCGCATTGTCGATGCTCGGGGCGCCCCGTAACTGAACGAAGACGAGGCCCGCAACCCCGGTGGTCTCACCGGTGTTGCGGGCCTCGGATGTCGTTGCGGGTCCGGCTATCCGACGCCGAGCAGATCGATTACGAAGACCAGCGTCTTGCCTCCGAGCGGATGCCCGGAACCGGCCGGTCCGTACGCGAGCTGCGGGGGCACCGTGAGCTTGCGGCGTCCACCGACGCGCATGCCCGGAATGCCTTCCTGCCAGCCCGGGATCAGTCGTCCGAGCGGGAAGCGGACGGAATCGCCGCGAGCGAACGACGAGTCGAACACATCGTTGGTGTCGTACTCCACGCCGTGGTAGTGCACGTCGACCACGCCGCCGGGCTGCGCTTCGTCGCCGTCACCGATGGTGATGTCCTCGATGACGAGATCGGCGGGCGCCGGGCCGGTCGCCGGCTCGACCGTCGGAACCTCCGGCGGCACCTGCACGGCGAGCAGGTCGATGATGAACACGAGCGTCTTGCCCGACAGGCGGTGGCCCGACCCGGCGGGACCGTAGGCGAGCTCCGGCGGGATGGTCAGCTGGCGACGGCCGCCGACCTTCATACCCGGGATGCCCTCCTGCCAGCCGGCGATCAGACCGGACAGCGGGAAGGTGATGGACTCACCACGGCTCCACGACGAGTCGAACTCTTCACCGGTATCGAACTCGACCCCGACGTAGTGGACTTCGACCTTCGATCCGGGCTCCGCTTCGGCACCTTCGCCGACCACCAGGTCCTTGATGACCAACTGGGTGGGGGCGGGACCCTCCTGGAACTCGATTTCAGGCTTTGTCATGCGTGTCTCCTCGTCGGGATTCGGTCGATCTTTCCGGTCGCTCCGAGGGTTCAGCGCTCCTCGAGGGACGTGTACGGGCGCTCGGTGTAACCGGTGTAGATCTGACGCGGACGGCCGATCTTCAGGGTCGGGTCCGAGTGCATCTCACGCCAGTGCGCGATCCAGCCGGGCAGGCGACCCAGGGCGAACAGCACGGTGAACATGCGGTCCGGGAAGCCCATCGCACGGTAGATCAGGCCCGTGTAGAAGTCGACGTTCGGGTACAGCTTGCGCTCGATGAAGTAGTCGTCCGTGAGGGCGGCCTCTTCGAGCTTCATGGCGATCTCGAGCAGTTCGTCGCCCGCACCGAGCTTCTTGAGGATGCGGTCGGCGGTCTTCTTGACGATCGCGGCCCGCGGGTCGTAGTTGCGGTAGACGCGGTGCCCGAAGCCCATGAGCTTCACGCCGTCTTCCTTGTTCTTGACCTTGCGGACGAAGTCCTTGACGTCGCCGTCGGACTTGTGGATGCCGTCGAGCATCTCGAGCACGGCCTGGTTGGCGCCGCCGTGCAGCGGGCCCCACAGTGCGTTGATGCCGCCCGAGATGGACGTGAAGAGATTGGCGTCCGAGGAACCGACGAGGCGCACCGTCGACGTCGAGCAGTTCTGCTCGTGATCGGCGTGCAGGATGAGCAGCATGTCGAGCGCCTGAGCGATCTCGGGATCGATCTCGTAGGGCTCGGCCGGGAAGCCGAAGGTCATGCGCAGGAAGTTCTCGACCAGCGACAGCGAGTTGTCGGGGTAGAGGAAGGGCTGACCGACCGACTTCTTGTAGGCGTAGGCCGCGATGGTCGGCAGCTTGGCGAGCAGACGGATCGTCGACAGCTCGACCTGCTCGGAGTCGTCCGGATCGAGGGAGTCGGGGTAGTACGCCGACAGGGCGTTGACCGCGCTCGACACGACGGGCATCGGGTGCGCGTTGCGCGGGAAGCCGTCGAAGAACCGCTTGAGATCCTCGTGCAGGAGGGTGTGGCGGCGGATCTTGTCGGTGAAGACCTCGAGCTGCTCCGCAGTCGGCAGCTCACCGTAGATCAGCAGGTAGCTGACCTCGATGAACGTCGACTTCTCGGCGAGCTGCTCGATCGGGTATCCGCGGTACCGCAGAATGCCCTTCTCGCCGTCGATGTACGTGATCGCCGACTTCGTGGAGGCGGTGTTGACGAAACCCGGGTCGAGGGTGGTGTACCCGGTCGCCGCGAGGAGCTTGCCCAGCTCGATACCGTCATTGCCTTCCGTCGCCTTGGCGATCGACATCGTGTGTTCGCCACCGGGGTAGCTGAGGGTGGGGTTGGTGTCATTCTCAGCGGGCACGAAGGATCCCTCTCAAGCTCAGACCTACGAGAAACTTCCGGACATTCACGTAGAACCTAGCCGTAGCGCAGGGTATGCGCTGCGGCAGGGTCCGCCGAAGGTCCCCGATCGGTATGTCGTCCATGTGGGTTCCGAACGCTCGCCCGCACCCTCCGCGACTGCGCCGCAAGGCCGGCACACGCCGATAACCTGCGGCAATACTACCCGGGTCTCACCAAGGTCGTTACGCGGGGATCTGCGCGTATCCGGCGCCCCACGCCGGCCACTGTACTCACGGCACAGCGAAGAGTGCGTCGACCAGCACGGCGGTGGTCTCCGCGACGGGCGCGCCCTCGAGGGGTGCGTCGGGGTCGCCGGTGGTCGAGTCCGACAGGATCGCCAGCAGCAGCGGTTGCCCGTCCGGCGACCACACCACCCCGGCGTCGTTCACCGTCCCGTGATTGCCCCCGCCCGTCTTGTCCGCCGACGTCCATCCCGGCGGCAATCCCCCGCGGATCCGGGTGTCCGAGGTGGTGGTGGCGCGCATCCAGCCGAGCAGTGTCCGCTGTTGCGGCGCGGGCAACCCCGCGCCGAGGAGCACCTCCCGGAAGCCGCGAGCGAGTCCGGCAGCGGTGGTGGTGTCGCGCTCGTCGCCCCGTGCCGCCTCGTTGAGTTCGGGTTCCCAGCGGTCGAGCCGGGTGGTCTCGTCCCCGACGGAACGGGCGAAGGCGGTGACGGCCCCGGGTCCGCCGATCCGTTGGAGCATCAGGTTTCCGGCAGTGTTGTCGCTGCGGGTGAGCGCGGCCTCGCACAGCCGGTCGATCGGCAGTACGCGCCCCTGATGTTCCGAGGTCACCGGCGAATTGACGACGATGTCCTCCGGGTCGATCGGGAAGGTCTCGTCGAGACGGAGGGATCCTTCCGCCTCGAGTCGCAGGATCGCGGCGGCGGCGTAAACCTTGAACGGAGAACAGATCGCGAACCGTTCGTCGGCCCGATAGGTGTGGACGCGCCCGGTCACCGGCGACTGCGCGACCACACCGAGCCGCACGGCGTAGCGGTCCTCGATCTCCCGGAGACGCTCGTCGACACCGGCGGCGAGCAGATGTGTGCCGGGTACCGAATCGGCCGTCGTCGACGGCCCCCTGGCGACCGGACCGTCCGGCGACCCGCAGGCCGCCGCGGCGGCGACGGAGGACAAGGCGAGGGCGGAGTGGAGAAAACCCCTGCGCGACAATCCTTTCCGGAGAAGTGAATCGGTGGAAGTCATGCCGACAGGACACCACCGACGGGAGTCGCCCCGCCAATACCCACCCGCCGTCCGCACGAGTCGGAAGAACTATCGCCGCTGTTGGAGGCGGGGACGACGGACGGGATCCGGCCGCGCGACACGCCGGGTCGGTGAATCGTCCGCCCGTGCTGATTGAATCCCCTGCCATGGACCTGATCCGCCACCTCCGGTTCTTCGTCACCGTCGCGGAGGAAGGACACTTCGGCCGGGCCGCGGCGGTGCTCGACATGACGCAACCTCCTCTGTCACAAGGACTTCGGAAACTCGAGCAGCATCTCGGTTCCGAACTCGTGCATCGCACCAGGCAGGGAGCGGTCCTCACGCCCGCCGGAGCGGAACTGCTCCCCCGCGCTCGTCTCCTCGTCGACGACGCCGATCGTTTCCTCGCCGAGGCCGGGCGCGTCGCCCGCGCCCGGGGTCTTCTGCACTGGGGTGCCACCCGCGTACTACCCGATCGCCTGGTCACCCTGTGCGTCACCGTTCTGAGCAGACGCGGTGAGGCGACGGTGGCGACGCGTTCCGCGAGCACGGTCGAACTCGTCGACGCCGTCCGCTCGGGCATGTGCGATCTCGCCGTCGTCGAGCATCCGGCTCTGACCGAAGGACTCGAGGCCGGCCCGGTGGTCAAACTCCGGCGATGGCTGGTCGTGCCGGCCGACCACCGCAGCGCCCGCTCCGACCGACCCCGTCTGCCGATGCTCTCCGACCTGACGTTCGCCGCGCCGCCGCGGACGGGGAACCCGGCGGCCTTCGACGCGGCGCAGGATCTGCTGCGCGAACGCGGACTCGATGTCGAGACCACCCCGGCGGCGGACGACCGCGCGGTGCTCGCCGCCGTGGCCGCCGGTACCCACTTCGGGATGTCGACCTCACCGCCCGGCTCGGTGCCCGGCGTGGCCTGGCTGGACTGGGCTCCGTCCGCGCTGGCCCTGCGGGTGCGCATCGTGCGACGTGCCGACGCCGATGTCGGTGCGCACGTCGACGCCCTCGACCGCGTGCTGTTCAAGGAACGCGTCCGGTGAAAGGCGGGGAACGGCGAGACACGGCGGTCGACCGGATCCGCGCGGTGTTCGCGGATGCCGGGTGCACGGGATGGCTGCACGCCCGCCGGTGTTCGGATCCACGTGCGGCGACGCTGTCGGTGCGCGGGGACGAACGCGTGGTCCTCGCGTCGGTGTACAAGCTTCCGCTGTTCCTCGCGTTCTGCGCGGAGGTGGACGCCGGCCGACTCGACGCATCCGGGCAGCTGCGGATCGTGCCGTCGGACTGCACCCCCGGCCCGACCGGGATCGCGAGCTTCCGGGATCCGGTGACGATGAGCCGACGCGACGTGGCCGCATCGATGATGACGGTGTCCGACAACGCGGCGGCCGATGTGCTGCTCGGCGAGATCGGCACGACCACCGTCGAGGAACTCCTCGCGCGCCTCGGACTCACGCGGACCCGGATCATCGGTGGCACGGCGGACGTCTATCAGCGCCTCGTCGAGGAGACGGACACCCGCACCACCGTCGAGGCGTTCCGGGCGCTCACCGACATCGACGCGGCCTGGACGGTCTCGGCGTACGACCCGGCCTACACGAGCGCGACCATCCCGGAGGAGATGACCCGGCTGCTCGAGGCCGTGTGGTCGGGCTCGGTGCTCTCGCCCGAGAGCACCGCCTTCGCGCAGCAGGTGATGCGCGCCCAGGTCTGGCCGCACCGCATCGCGTCGGGCTTCCCGCATCGCGGGGTCGCGATCGCCGGCAAGACCGGCACGATCGGCATCATCCGCAACGAGGTGGCGGTCGTCGAGTTCCCCGGCGAGTATCCGATCGCCGTCGCGGTGTTCACCCGCGCCGCCCGCGCGGATCCCGTACTGCCGGTCGTCGATGCAGCGATCGGTGAGGCCGCGCGCATCGCCGTCACGGAGTTGCGTGCTCCCTTGCCGTGCGACTCCGCAGGCGCGTCATCCGAGAGTGCGTGAGACCCGGTAGCGCACGAAGGCCGGGAAGGCGACGACGCACACGAGCGTGCCGACGATGACGAGGACGCCGCCACCGGCAGCCGCGACGGCCGTGCCTGCAGCCGCTGCGGCGGCGCCGTGGAGCACGTCGCCGATGCGCGGTCCGCCCGCGACGACGACGATGAACACGCCCTGCAAGCGGCCACGCATCTCGTCGGTGGCGACGGTCTGCAGCATCGTCGAGCGGAAGGCCGCGGACACCATGTCGACCGCCCCGCCGAACGCCAGGAAGAACAGGGCGACCCACAGCAGCAGACCGCTGCCGTCGGGCTCGGCCCACCACACCGCGACACCGAAGCCGACCATCGCCACGCCCCACAGGACGATGCACACGATCACGGCGAGACCCTGGCGCTGCACCCGCGGCAGCCATCCGGAGAAGACGCCGCCGATCACCGCGCCGACCGACATGGCCGCGAACAGCAGACCGAGGGCGAAGCCGCCCTGCGCCGGATCGCCGAACGACTCGTGGGCGATCTGCGGGAACAGGGCGCGCGGCATCCCGAACACCATGGCGACGATGTCGACGACGAACGACGCCAGCAGGATCTTCTGGCCCGACAGGTACCGGAAACCGTCGAAGACCGCGCGCAATCCGGCCTTGGTGACCTCACCGAGCGGCGGGATCGCCGGAAGTCGGACCACCGCCCACAGCGTGGCGAGCAGGAAGATCGCGTCCAGCAGGTAGAGGGTGGACAGACCCACGACGGGAATGAGAGCGCCGGCGAACAACGGACCGGCGATCGCCCCGAACTGCACGACCGTCATGTTCAGCGAGGTGGCCGCCGCGATCTGCCCGACCGGCAGCAACCGCGGGATCACCGCCGCGCGGGTGGGTTGGTTGACGGCGAAGAACGCCTGCTGCACCGAGAAGAGACAGAGCAGTACCCACACGTTGTTCAGACCGATCGCGGCCTGCGCCCACAACAACAGCGACGTGACACCGAGACCGGTGGAGGTGACGATGAGCAGTTTCCGGCGGTCCATCGCATCGGCGAGCGCTCCACCCCACAGGCCGAACACCACGAGCGGCACGAGCCCGAACACGCCGGTCAACCCCACATAAGCGGAGTTCCGGGTGATCTCGTAGATCTGCTGGGGTACGGCGACGACCGCCATCTGCGCACCGATGACGGTGACGATCCCGGCCCACCACAGCCGGGCGTAGTCCTTGTTGCGCAGCGGTGTGGTGTCGGCGAGCAGGCGCCTCACGGTTGCAGACGCTCGGCGATCCAGCGACCGTCCACCAGGCGGGTCCGGATCCGGTTGTGCAACCGGTTGGGCCGGCCCTGCCAGAACTCGACAGACTCGGGCACGATGCGGAATCCACCCCAGAACGGCGGCACCGGGATGTCGTCGTCGACCTCGTAGCGCTCGGCGGCCTCGACGAGGGCGTGCTCGAGATCGGCGCGTTCGGCCACGGGACGCGACTGCTGCGACGCCCATGCGCCCAGGCGGGATCCGCGCGGCCGCGTCTGCCAGTACGCGAGGGTCTCCTCGTCTGGCACGCGCACGACCGGTCCGCGGACGGTCACCTGCCGGTAGACCGGTAGCCAGAGGAAGGTCGCCGACGCGTAGGGGTGCCCGGCCAGATGGCGGCCCTTGTCGGACTCGAAGTTGGTGAAGAAGGTCAGGCCGTCGGCGTCGATCTTCTTGCACAGCACGGTGCGGGTCGCCGGGTGGCCGCGCTCGTCGACGGTCGCGAGCACCATCGCGTTCGGCTCGGGCACCGCGGTGGCGACCGCGTTCGCAAACCACGTACGCACCAGCGGAAGCCAGCCCTCGGCGACATCGCCGGGGGTGAGATCGCGGTCGGCCGAGGACTCGTCGGTCGGCCCGGACGGGCTGTAGTCGACACGCATACGCGCGAGGTCGTCACCCTCGGGGCGCGGCAACGGGAAATCGGACGGCACGAACGACGACGGTACTCCCGGCATCCGGGCAGCGACGCTCGGACCACGGGCGCTACAGTTTTCCCGACGACCCGAGTGGGGCGCCGATCACACCTGACGGTGACCTCATTCCACCGGCAGCGCGGCTCGGACCGGGCCGTGCTCGAACGAGGAGAGCCCAACCGTCATGGCAGCGCGCGCGTCAGTTCCCGAGGATTTCGTCGCAGGACTCGAAGGCGTGGTCGCCTTCACGAGCGACATCGCCGAGCCCGACAAGGACGGTGGCGCACTGCGCTATCGCGGCGTCGACATCGAAGAGCTCGTCGAGAAGGGAGTGACCTTCGGCGACGTGTGGGCCCTGCTCGTCGACGGCGAGTTCGGTCGCGGCCTGTACCCGGCCGAGCCGTTCCCCCTGCCGATCCACACCGGCGACGTGCGTGTCGACGTCCAGGCCGGTCTGGCGATGCTCGCACCCATCTGGGGCTTCCGTCCGCTGCTCGACATCGACGACGCCACGGCCCGCGACAATCTCGCCCGCGCCGCGGTGATGGCCCTGTCCTATGTGGCGCAGTCAGCCCGCGGCATCTACCAGCCCGCCGTGCCGCAGCAGCGCATCGACGAGGCGAGCACCGTCACCGAGCGCTTCATGGTGCGGTGGAAGGGCGACCCGGATCCCAAGCACGTCGAGGCGATCGACGCCTACTGGGTCTCGGCGGCCGAGCACGGCATGAACGCCTCGACGTTCACTGCCCGGGTCATCGCCTCGACCGGCGCGGACGCGGCCGCCTCGCTTTCCGGCGCGGTCGGCGCGATGTCCGGCCCGCTGCACGGCGGTGCCCCGGCCCGCGTGCTGCCGATGATCGAGGAGACCGAACGCACCGGCGATCCGCGCGGTCTGGTCAAGGGCATCCTCGACCGCAAGGAGAAGCTCATGGGCTTCGGTCACCGTGTCTACCGCGCCGAGGACCCCCGCGCCCGGGTGCTGCGCAGCACCGCCCAGCGGCTCGACGCTCCGCGCTTCGAGGCGGCGGCCGCGCTCGAGCAGGCCGCCCTCACCGAGCTGCGCGAGCGTCGTCCCGACCGGGCGATCGAGACCAACGTCGAGTTCTGGGCTGCGGTGATCCTCGATTTCGCCGAGGTCCCCGCCGCGATGATGCCCGCGATGTTCACCTGCGGACGGACCGCCGGCTGGTGCGCCCACATCCTCGAGCAGAAGCGTCTGGGCAAGCTCGTGCGTCCCGCGGCGATCTACACCGGCCCCGATCCCCGCCCTGCCTCCGAGGTCACGGGCTGGGATTCGATCACGCATCGCTGATGCCTCTTCCTCGGCCGGGCCGACCAGCGCCCGGCGGAGGCTCCGAGGGGGCGGTCTAGACTGCCTGTGCACCATGTCCCTCGACTCTTAGGACACGCATTCCGATGGCAGACGCGTCACCGATCATTCCCGCCGACCTCAAGCCCGCAGACGGCCGCTTCGGCTGCGGCCCGTCCAAGGTTCGTCCCGAGCAGCTGCAGTCGCTGGTCGATGTCGGCGCTTCGGTGTTCGGCACCAGCCACCGGCAGAAGCCGGTCAAGGACGTCGTCGCCCGTGTCCGCTCGGGTCTGCGCGACCTGTTCTCCCTGCCCGAGGGCTACGAGGTCGTCCTCGGCAACGGCGGCACCACCGCCTTCTGGGACGCTGCGGCCTTCGGTCTGATCCGGGAGCGCTCGCAGCACTTCACCTACGGCGAGTTCTCGTCGAAGTTCGCGACGGTCGCGAAGAAGAACCCGTTCATCGGCGATCCGATCGTCGTGGGTTCGGAGCCGGGCTCGGCTCCGGAGATCGTCGCCGACGCATCGGCCGACCTCATCGGCTGGGCGCACAACGAGACCTCCACGGGTGTCGCGGTTCCGGTGCAGCGTCCCGCCGGTTCCGACAACACCCTGATCGCGATCGACGCGACCTCGGGTGCCGGCGGCCTGCCGGTGAACATCTCCGACACCGACGTGTACTACTTCGCCCCGCAGAAGTGCTTCGCCGCCGACGGTGGCCTGTGGATCGCGTTGATGAGCCCGGCCGCGCTCGAGCGTGTCGCCGAGATCAAGGAATCGGGTCGCTTCACCCCCGAGTTCCTGTCGCTGCCGATCGCCGTCGACAACAGCAGCAAGGACCAGACCTACAACACCCCGGCACTGGCCACCCTGCTGATGTTCGCGAACCAGATCGAGTGGCTCAACGGCAACGGCGGTCTCGACTGGGCCGTGGCGCGCACGAAGGATTCGTCCTCGCGCCTGTACGAGTGGGCCGAGGCCTCCGAGTACGCGACGCCGTTCGTCGCCGATCCGTCGCTGCGTTCGCAGGTCGTCGGCACCGTCGACTTCGCCGACTCCGTCGACGCGGCGAAAGTCGCGAAGATCCTGCGGGCCAACGGCATCGTCGACACCGAGCCGTACCGCAAGCTCGGCCGCAACCAGCTGCGCATCGGTATGTTCCCGGCCATCGATCCCGAGGACGTCACGCAGCTGACCAAGTGCATCGACTGGGTCGTCTCCCAGCTCTGAGTACGCCGCACAGCGGGGCCGGGTCCGATGTCGGATCCGGCCCCGTTGTTGTCATAGTCTCGACCTCGCATCGAGACATTTCGGTGAACCCTGGACGATAACGCGCCGCGTCGGATTTCTTGCGATGTCGCTCGGCGTGGCGCGGCGTGTCCGGCCACGAAAAATATCCAGGTCGGTTACAGTCGGGCGGGTCAATCGCGATCGGCGCGAGGAGGTCAAGGTGCGAGAGCTTCGAGTGGTCGGTCTCGAGCCCGATGCTAAGCATGTGGTGCTCGCCGATCCCACGACGGGGGACAAGTTCCGCATTCCCGTCGACGACACCCTGCGCGCGGCCGCTCGCGGAGATCTGGCCCGTCTCGGCCAGATCCAGATCGAGACGACCAGCCAGCTCCGCCCTCGCGAGATCCAGGCCCGCATCCGCGGCGGCGCCTCGGTCGAACAGGTGGCCGACGAGGCCGGCGTCCCGGTCGCCAAGGTCGAACGGTTCGCCTATCCCGTCCTGCTCGAGCGGTCCCGGGCCGCCGACATGGCCAAGAAAGGCCATCCCGTCCGCCCCGACGGTCCCGCCGTCGAGACCCTCCACGAGATCGTCACGCAGGCCTTCCGCGCTCGCGGGCACAGCCTCGACGAAGCCGAGTGGGACGCCTGGCGCGACGACGAGGGCTTCTGGGTCGCGCAGTTGCGGTGGCACGCCGGTCGTTCCACGAACCGCGCGCACTGGCGCTACCAGCCCGACGCTCACGGCGGCACGATCACCGCGCTCGACGACATTGCCGCCGATCTCGTCGATCCCGATTGCGGCCGTCCCCTGCGCTACCTGACCCCGGTCTACTCGGCGCGCGACGTCGACGATTCTACTGAGGTGGAGAACGCCGACCATCACGCCCCGATCGCGCTGGAGGCTCCCGCTTCCGACGAACCGGCTCCGGAGCCGGTCGCCGACGAGGAGACCACCGTCGCCGTCACGGTGCCCGACGACGCCGATGCATCGCGCGCGTCGCAGGCTCCCGCGAAGGACAAGCGCGGCAAGCCCGCGCTCCCCTCGTGGGACGACGTGCTGCTCGGTGTGCGCAGTAACGGACGCGTCTGAGGAAGTCGTCGACGATGTCGGCGACGGTGTCGACGCTCTGGTACGTCGACGCACCCGATCCCGTAGCGGTGCTGCGCGAGTTCTCTCCGGACCGCGATGCGGCGCGAGCACTTCTGTCGCGTCTGTTCCCGGAGTTCCAGGTCGATCCCGGCGCGCGGGTACCGCTCGCCGACGCCGAGGGCACCGGCGAGGACGATGGCGCCGAACAGTTCCGGGTCGGTAGCTATCCCGGTGTGACGGTGGTGTCGAGCCCCCGATTCGCACTACGCCACCCCTCGGAGCTGCCCACGATGTGGTTGCGCACGCCCGCCACCGAACGCACGTGCCTGCTGGCATCCGATCCGGCCGGTGCGTGGGGATCGTTCGCCGTGTGGGAGTGCGGCCGGCTGCGCCGCGGCTTCGGAGCGAACACCGTCGAGTTCTTCGAGGACCAGGGAATCCCGTTCGTATGGGAGCGGCCGTTCTGGGCGGGCGAGCATCCGCTCCGCTGGCCGCCGAACGTACCCCCTCCCCCGGAGTCCCTGCCCTTCCACCCTCGCAAGCTCGTCGAGGAGGCCCACGGGGCGTGGCTCGGGTTCCGCTATGTCGGGCGCCGCGACGACGAACTCGACCCGCGGAACATCGACACCTGGAGTTTCACGCTGCGCACCCCGGTCCCGCAGATCTCCGTCCCCGCACCGAAGACCTCCTGGTGGCGGCGACGCGCGGCGCACTGACGTGCCGTCGAGCGACGCTCCCGGTCGGACTCGTCACTCCTCTGCTCCGACAATGAATTTCACCTCGTCGATGTCGTCGGGCGTGATCTCCGGGGATTGCAGGACGAGAGCCCAGGCGTCGACGTACTCGGTGCTGTACTTGTGGCCGTGCCCGGCCGGGACACCCGTGGAGAAGGGCAGATCGGCCGTGACCTGCCAGAAGGTCACGAACGGGATCCACACCATGTCCTCGAGCACGTCGCGGCCGGGGGCTTCGCCGATCCAGTCCGGCTCACTCGTGATCAGGTGCGGACTCCACCAGACGATCGGGTCCGACGGGTGCATCAGATACAGCACCCGACTCCCCTCCCACGGCTCGTCCGTCGGCGGGATCTCCGCCTGTGGGTCGTTCGTGAACCGCACCGTGCGGCCGTCCCGGAAGACCGGTTCGATCTCGGGGCTGCCGGCCTCCCGGCGATCGCTGAACTCCCGGAAGAGGACGTTGAAGTTCGGAGGTCCGGCGAAGACCGTGCCCGACGTGCGATTGCGCAGGTCGTACTCGCCGCTGAAGGCGGTCTCCCCGCCGAACGAACCGAGGCTCTCCCCAGCCACGAGCAGTCGGGGGCGGGCGTCCTGGGGAAGCTTCGACCAGACGTCGTAGACCGCGTCGAACAGGTCGCGTCCGGCTTCCCGCGCCTTCGACTGATCGACGAGATAGGAGATCCACGAGGGCAGATAGGAGTACTGGATCGCGACCGTCGCGACGTCGCCGCCGGTGAGGTACTCGACGGAGTCCACCAGGGCCGGGTCCACCCAGCCGCTCCCCGTCGTCGTCACGACGACCAGGTTGCTCCGCTCGAATCCTCCTGCCCGGGTGAGGTCCTCGACAGCGAGGGACGCGCGATCCTCGGTGTCGTCCGCCGATGCCAGGCCGGCGTAGATCCGGATCGGTTCGAGGGCAGGACCTTCGGTGAACTCACCGAGTTGTTCGGTGGTCGGCCCCTGCCCGACGAAGATCCGCCCCTGCCACCCGAGAGAATCCCACGGAACGACCGAATCCGGTCCACCGGAGCGGAGTGCGGTCGTCGGTTGCTGCACACCTTCCTCGGTTCTCGTGTCCCGCGCCGAGAACGCCGCATTGGCGGCGTCGATGAAGCCGGCGAGGAGCACTCCGGAGACGATCGCGTACACGAGTCCCGCGACGAGAACCCACCCCACGACGTTCGCGGCCCGCTGCCCGATCCACCGGTCGAGTGTCCGTGCCGCCCAGTGGTACAGGGCGCGGATACCACGTCCGATCGCCAGCAGCACAGCGAACATCACGACCGCGACGAGCGGGGAGAGAACCGCAAGTGCCAGGTTGTACTCGGAAACCCGCATCAGAGTACGGATCTCGTACTGCCAGTACTGGCCGAGCCCGAAGAAGACCGCGAAGAGGACCGCCCCGCAGGCGCCGAAGATCCACCACGACGCAGCCTTGGGAGACCGAGGAGGCCGGTCGGCGAAGGCGCGCCACACGAACGCGAGGAGCACGCCGAGGCCGTATCCGATCGCGGCAGTGATCCCGCAGATCATCCCCTGCAGGATCCCGCCGCGCGGAAGCAACGACGGGGTGAACGACAGGCACGCGAAAAGCACTGCACCCCAACACCCGGGAAGTGTGAGGTGCAGTGCCCACCGCCGTGCCCGCGATCGGGGAACATCGGTCGCGACGTTCGCGCCCGGATCACCCCGGACGCTGCGGCCGTTTTCTTGCACGGTCGCGTCAGTAGTAGTCGGCGCGCGGCTGCCAGGTCGAGATCGCCCAGATCACGACCGCGTCCAACGCGATGATCAGGATCGACCACCACGGGTAGTACGGCAACCACAGGAAGTTCGCGATGATCGACAACGCAGCGAGGACGATCGCCGTGACACGGGCCCAGGTGGCGCCGCTCATCAACGCGAGACCGGCGACCAGCATCACGACACCGAGGACGATGTGGATCCATCCCCACGTGGTGAAGTCGAACTTGAACGTGTATTCCACGCCCCGCACGAAGACTTCGTCCTCGGCCACCGCGGCGATGCCCTGGAAGAGCTGGACGACGCCGACCGTTGCCAGGATGATCGCGGCCCCGATCGAGGTGCCTGCGGCGATGCCCTGTTTCACACTCATTCCGTCCCTGTCGGGACGTACGTCATGAGACATGACGATCCTCTCGTGTACGAAGGAGACATCGGTCGTGCGCCGGCCCTCGCGAGGAGCGGTCACGATCCGATTCGGAGGAGCAAGGACGCTACGGGTTACGCTGACGCCCTTATACTTTCAACCGCCGGCTACCCCGACGCGATACAACGATCGCACGAGCCGACCACAGAAGGGCACCCGTCCGGGATGCCCTTCCCGCACCGATGGTTCACGCGATGGGCACGCCGTCGCGTCCGGTCGTGACGTTGCCGAGCGCCTGCGCTTTGAGGTGTTCGTACTCCGTGGGTGTGATCGCACCCGAATCGAGCAGGGCCTTGGCGTCGGCGATCTGCTGGGCCGGGGATTTCCCGACTGCCACGGTCCGGATGTACTCGTCGGTGGCCTGCTTCGCCTCCGCTTGGGCCTGCTGCGCCCGCAGTGCCATCCCGCGGCCTCGAGCGATCAGGTAGACCAGCGCCGTGAGGTACGGAAGGATCACCAGTCCGATGACCCACATCGCTTTGACCCAGCCGGACACGGAGTGATCACGAAAGAGGTCGACGATGATTTGGAACAGGACGATCAGGTATGCCACGAATGCGAATACGACGACTGTGTACCACACGTAGTCCCAGAATGAATCCATAGCCGAACCTCCTCGGCCGGACCGGGGGACGGAACGATGCCCGCGAAACCGCCCGGTGATTGAAGATCTCGAATCCTGTGTCCCCTGCGGCGTGCCGTTGCCGACACCACCACCAGTCATGGCCCATCCGCTCGACACCGGAACGAATCCGTGGCATCTGTCCGACTCCGGTGTCGGCGGGTCTCGCTACGAGCCATGACGACCTCCGCCCCTCCCGTCCGGAAGGAACGCATAAACCATACGCCCATCACGAGTGGAGGGCACGTGTTTTCGCTGATCGTGCGCCCGGTGCACGACCGGGTCGTTCAGAAGTAGATCGCTCGGGGGTTCCATGCCGAGATCGCCCAGATCACCATCACGTCGAACGCGATGATCAGGATCGCCCAGCCCGGATAGTTCGGAAGCCACAGGAAATTCAGCACGATCGACAGTGCGGCGATGACGATCGCCACCACCCGCGCCCAGGTCGCGCCGGCGATCAACGAGATTCCCACCACCGCCATCGCGACGCCGACGACGATGTGGATCCAACCCCACGTCGTGAGGTCGAACGCGAACGTGTATTCCGGCCCGGCGACGAGCAACTCGTCGTCGGCGACCGCAGCGATCCCCTGGAGGATCTGCAGCGTCCCGATCAAGGTCAGGATGATCGCGGCTCCCACCGCCATTCCGGCCGCCAGACCCTGACCGACCGACATGTGCTCCCGCTCGGCATTCGCACCGTGGGACATGACTCTCCTTCCGGCCCACCCGACATTTCCGAGTGTGCGCTTCGGAGGCGTTCTGCGGAATGCCTCCAGTGGAGGAACTCTCCGGCGGAGGCGGTCAGGACACGAGCAGCGCGAGCCAGCCGAACGGCACACCGGCCACGAAACCGGCGGCGAGCCAGCGCAGTACCTGCACCCGGAGCCACGACCACACGGTCGGCGCGACTCCCGCGACCGTCACGACATTGACGACGACGGCGAGGGCCGGATGGATCCGGCCGAGCACCTGCCCGCAGGCGACGACGGTGATGACGGTGGCGACGAAGGAGAATGCCGTCAGCGTGAGCCCCGTCGCCCAGGGTGTGGGCACGGGGCCGCGAGCCCGGCTCATCGCGGAAGCCGCACCCGCTCGTAGAACGCCATCGCCGCAGCGGTGGCCACGTTCAGCGAATCCGTGCCGACAGCCATGGGAATCCGGGCGCGCACGTCGGTCGCCCGCATCGCATGTTCGGTCAGGCCGGGGCCCTCGGCGCCGAGCAGCAGCGCGACCTTCTCCCCCGTCATCGCTTCGGCGAGCGGGATCGCCCGTGGGTCCGGGGTCAGCGAGATCAGCTGGAAGCCTCTGCTGCGCAACAGATCCAGGTCGTACGGCCACCGGTCGACGTGCGCGAAGGGGACACGGAGGACGTGCCCCATCGACACGCGCACCGCACGCCGGTACAGAGGGTCGGCGCATCCTTTCCCGAAGAGCACACCGTCGACGCCGAGCCCGGCGGCGTTGCGGAACATCGAGCCGATGTTCTCGTGGTCGTTGACCCCTTCGAGCACCGCGACCGTGGTCGCCTTGTCGAGGACGTCGTCGAGCGAGAGCGGTTCGGGCCGGTGCGCGACGGCGAGCACCCCGCGGTTGAGGTGGAAGCCGACGACCTCCGCCATGGTCGCCGCATCGGTGCGGTAGAACGGCACGTCGACGTCACGCAGGTCGTCGGCGAGTTCGTCCAGCCGCCGACTCACCCCGAGCAGGCTCGTCGCAGCGAACCGGGAGTCGAGCATGCGCTGGACCACCAGCACACCCTCTGCGATCACCAAACCCTTGCCACCGGGAAGGTCGGGCCGACGGTCCGCGGAGTTGAGATCGCGGAAGTCGTCCACCCGGGGGTCGGAAGGATCGTCGATGTCGATGACGTGAACCACCGGGTCATTCTCCCAGCGGCCCTGCACCCTCCCGCACCGGGTCGGTCGTCACGACCGCGGTGCGGTCGGTCGTCATCGACCGCGGTGCGGTCAGTCGTCATCGACCGCGGTGCGGTCGGTCGTCATCGACCGCGGTGCGGTCAGTCGTCTTCAGCGACGAGCGCCGTGAGGATTCCGACGGCGTCGCGCAATGTGGCGAGCGAGTCGGGATCGAGTTTGTCGAGCCGTTCGGTCAGCCACACTTCGCGTGCCTGCGCCTCGTCGGCGAGCAATTCCCTCCCGGCTTCGGACAGTGTCACGATGATCTGTCGTCCGTCCGTCGGGTGCGGCGTCCGCTCGACGAGACCGAGTTCGTGCAGAGACGCGATGACCCTGGTCATCGAGGGTGGTTGGACGCGTTCGCGCGCTGCCAGTGCCCCCGGGGTCATCGCACCTTCCTGCGCGAGGGTGGCCATTGCCGAGATCTGGGTCAGAGAAACTCGGGAATCGGTGCGTCTCCCCCGCAGATGACGCGTCAGACGCACAACGGCGAGTGAGAGGTCACCGGCGAGTGCGCGTGTATCCGAGATCATGGCGTGCAGAATACGTCACATCGCCCGAAACACGCGTCGGCTGCCTAGGTGAGCAGTTCCGTGAGCGGATCGACCGAGAAGTACAGGGCGAACAGCACTGCGACGATCCACATCAGCGGATGGATGTTGCGGATTTTGCCGCTCGCGGCGTGCAGGATCACCCAGGTGATGAAGCCGACGCCGATGCCGTTGGCGATCGAGTAGGTGAACGGCATGACCATGATGGTCAGGAAGGCCGGCAGCGCCACAGCGAACACCGAGAAGTCGATGTCGCGGACCTGGCCGATCATCAGGGCACCGACCACGACGAGAGCCGGAGCGGCCGCTTCGATCGGGACCACCTCGTACAGCGGGGTCAGGAACATCGCGAGCAGGAACATCACACCGGTGACCACGTTGGCCAGGCCCGTGCGGGCTCCTTCCGCGATACCCGAGGCCGATTCGACGAACACCGTGTTCGACGAGGCGGAAGCGCCACCACCGACGATGGCGCCGGTGCCCTCGACGACGAGGGCCTTGCCGATGCCGGGCAGGGTGCCGTTCTTGTCGGCCAGGCCGGCTTCCTTGCCGAGGCCGGTCATGGTGCCCATGGCGTCGAAGAAGTTCGCGAGGACGAGCGTGAACACGAGCAGGGTCGCGGCGATCACGCCGATGCGGGTGAACGCGCCGAACAGGTCGACGTTGCCGACGAGGCTCAGGTTCGGGACGCCGAAGAAGGAGTCGGGGGCGTCGGGGGTGCTGAGGTTCCAGCCCTTGGGGTTGGTGCCCAGCGACGGGCCGACGTCGGCGATGGCCTCGATGATCATCGACAGGATCGTCGTGGCGACGATGCCGATCAGCAGTCCGCCGCGCACCTTGCGTGCGACGAGCACACCCATGAGCAGCACACCGACGACGAAGACGAAGGTCGGCCACGACGCGATGGAGCCGTCGATGCCCAGGCCGACAGGGACGGTGGTGCCGGCGGCGTCGGGGATGCGGCGGACGAAGCCGGCGTCGACGAGGCCGATCATGGCGATGAAGGCGCCGATACCGGCAGCGATGGCGGCCTTGAGTTCTGCCGGGATCGCGTTGAAGACCGCGGTGCGGAAACCGGTCAGGGCCAGCACGACGATGATGATGCCGTCGATGACCACCAGGCCCATCGCTTCGGGCCAGGTGACCTGCGGCGCGATGGTCACCGCCAGCAGGCTGTTGATGCCGAGGCCGGCGGCGATGGCGAACGGATAGTTGGCGACCACACCGAAGACGATGCTCATGAAGCCGGCGACCAGCGCGGTGACGGCGGCGACCTGGTTGATGGGCAGGATGTTGCCCATCACGTCGATCTTCGCGCTCGCGTCCTCGGCGGAGAAGCTACCGAGGATCAGCGGGTTGAGGACCACGATGTACGACATCGCGAAGAACGTGACGATGCCGCCACGCACCTCTCGGGACACGGTGGAACCGCGTTCGGTGATCTTGAAATAGGTGTCCAGGAAGGACGTTCGCTTGGAGTCGGTGCCTACGGCCATGTCCACAAATCCGCTCGTCGAGTACGGGGCGTCGCAACGGGAACCGATTATTGCAGCGCGAAGGAACTAATCTGCAAACCGTGGAACCCGCCCAGCTCGTCGCAGCCCGCATCCGACGCCTCGCCGACCCTCGCCCCGCGCTTGCCGTGGGAACCGGTCTGTGGGTGGTGGCAACCGTCGTCGTGGCGGTGGTGGGCGGCGAACTCCGGGACGATGTGCTTCCGGTCTGCGTGGCGGGAATCGTGGTGGGGCTGCTGGGAACTGCGCTCTTCCTGTTGCAGCGTCGCGCCGCCCGACGCGGTGACCGGGGTGCCCAGGCGGGGCTGGACTGACCCTCACCCACGGCCGTCCGCGACAAGCCCACAGCGGTGTCAGCGACGGATTCGCACCCGAGTGATCAACCACACCCACAGCAGGGCCCATGTGATCCCGAAGATCCAGCCTGCGACGACATCGGTGAACCAGTGCGCCGCGAGGTAGATGCGAGAGAGCCCGATCACGAGGGTGTAACCGGCGAGTGCGGTCGTCGCGGCGGTCCGGCGGCGATCGCCGCGCGGCCACGTGCGCACGACGACCGCGACGAGCACCGTGGCCAGAACTGCGCTGGTCATCGCGTGTCCGGACGGGAACGACTCGGTGCGCAGGGCCAGGAGCCGTTCGGGTTCCGGTGGCCGGACACGGCCGAACAGATTTTTGAGCAACACCATCAACGGCCAGCCCGTGAGGACCGCTCCGGCGACGAGGACGGCGTCGGACAGACGATCGGCCCGCACCAGCAGCAGCGTCGTCGCCGCGGCGATCAGGCTCGTCGCGACTCCCCCGCCCGTGTGGGTGAGTGCGGTCACCGCGGTGGTCAGCCACGGCTCGCGGAGCGACACCATCCAGTCGAGCACCGCGGCATCGAGCGTCACGGTTCGGTTCTCACGTCCGGAGCCGTGAGCGCGGTGAGTGCCGCGGCCAGGCCGATCGGTGTGCTGTGGACGGTGCCGGCCGCGTCGACCCACCACGGGACCTCGACCTCACCGGTCAGGGCTCCGGAGCAGCGGAGGACGAGTCGGTCGTGCAGCGCAAGTACGCCGCGCGGAAGCGGCACCCCGGCGACGATTCCGGCCAGGACGGCGGCCGGTTCGCGCTCCCACGTCGAACTCCTCCCCTGCTCGACGGGTTCGGCGTCGACCACCGCGGACGCCACGGCGATGTCGAGCACGTCCGCGAGCGCGTGGGCGGTTCCCCTGCCGCCGGTGACTAGGCGGTCGTGCGGGATCGCGGCCGCGAACCACGGACGGTCGGGTACGAGAGCGTCGGCTGCGTCGACGACGACACCCGACAGGCTGCGCACCCCGTCGGGCAGAGTGACCGACTCGGGACCGAGACCACCCGACGAGAACGCCGCGGCGAGCGCGTCGTGCGCGGCGACGATCGCGGCCGGCCCCGGCGACCTGCTGTCGTCCGCGAGCCGGTCGAGCAGTGTCTGTGCCAGTTCGATGTCGTCGATCCGCGTTCCGGCGAGGGCGCTGCGGAAGGCCGATGCGTCGGGGTGGGTACAGGGATCGAGCAGACCTTCGAAGAGGGTGTCGTCGGCGAACCGGTAGTGGCCCAGAGGCCGGCCGTCGAGCGACGCGCGGGTGCGCAGATACCACGCCGTATATCCGGCGGGGTCGGCGATCGCTTCGGCCGTCGCGGGCTCGGCGGCCAGCAGGGTCAACGCCCGCGACCAGCGGCGATCGTCGACGAGATCGAGGTCGCGCACCGCGACGAGCACCTCGGGATCGTCGTCGAGCCGCTCCCACCACAGGTGTTCGTCGGGCAGATCGTGGTCGGGGCCGGTCGGCAGTTCCGCACGCAGGACCGTGAATCCCCAGCCCACACCGATCGCCCGCAGGGCGTCGGCCCCGTACCGGTCGACGACGGACGGGTCGACGGTGCCGAAGGGCGCGTCCTCGACGAGTACTTCTGCGAGTGGTGCACCGGGAAGCAGGAGTTCGTCGGCGGGGACGAGGTCGCCGTGGGTGTCGGGTAGCAGCAGTGCCCCGAGTTCGCGGGGCACGGCCGCGGGCGACACGAGCGGCACCAGTCGCAGCACGACGTCGGCGAGCTCACCGGCCGGGAGGTCGCCCTCCGGGTGGAGGTCGTCGGGATCGGTGTCCTCGACGGCCGCGACGAGCGCCGGGTCGGCGAGCAGGTCCTCGACCGTCACGGTGCCGGCTCCGAGCCGGGCGAGCAGCGGATGCGCGGCGTCGGGATGGACGAGACGCACCCAGGGCATGGACACCGGGCCGATATCCTGCAGTTGCGTTGCGAGAACGGCCGTACGCGGGCCGGTCACGGTCCGTCCGTCCGACAGCGGAACCGGCAGCGATGCGAGTTCCTCGGCCGCGACCGCGTCGACGACGAGCGGAGTGAGCGCCTCGTACAGGCGGTTCCACCACTTCGGATCGCGTTCGTGCCCGGAGAGCAGTTCGGCCAGTCGCGCGAGACCGAGCCGGTGCACGCCGACGGCGGACAGCGCGGACGCATGTCGCGGCCCGCACAACTCGGGGATCACGAGCCCCGGGACCACCTCGCCGAGGACGTCGGCGAGGTCGTCGGTGAGACCGGGAAGTGCGACGGCCCGGTCGGGCACCAGATCGGCGCTGCGGTCGGCGGCGGGAAGCCACGCGCCGGCAGCCAACTCGTCGAGGATCGCCTCGCGGATGCGTTCGTCGACCTCGCTGCGCGCGAAACCCGGCAGGGGCACGAGGTCGAGTCGCTGCTCGGCGGGCAGAGCCGCGACGAACCGCGCGTATCCGCGGGCGACGTTCTCGACGTGGGCTCCGGGAAGCACGCGCCTCCGGTCGGGTTGCATGGCGACGTCGGCGACGACGACCGCGGGAAGTGACAGCTCCTCGTCGGAGCGGGTGGGGGCACGCAGGACATCGCTGCGGACCGGGTCGACCCGCCCGTCGACGACGGGCACCAGCCATCGCGCCGACGCTCCGGTGAACTCCCACCAGGTGCGATCGCCGATCCGCACCTCCCACAGGCCGCTGTCGAGTTCGCGCCGGTGACGGGTGAATTCGTCGTCGGCGACGAGGACGGTGTGCAAGCCCGGGAGTTCGAGCAGGATGTCGTGGGCCTCGGATCGGAAGGCGTCGAGCAGTGCGACCGGGTCCACCCCGGGGCGCAGGGTCAGCACGACCTCGGTGTCGCTGCCGGTCGCCGGCGGGGCCTCCGTCGGCCACACGAGGCGCAGCGCCGGGACACCCGACTCCGGCTCGGGCAGGTTCCGCTCGGCCAGCACCGCGCGGGTGCGCTCGGCCGAGAAGTGGAGCGAACCGGTGCGCGAACGCACCTCGATGTCGTCGGAGACCGACAGCACCGCCGTGAAGCCGACACCGAACCGTCCCACGGTGGATCCGGCGCCGGTCTTGTTCGACGAGCGCAGTGCGGTCAGCGCGTGGACACCGCCCTCGTGGAGCGGCTCACCGATGTTCGCGACGTGGAGACGGCCGTCGGCGAACCAGACACGCAGCTCACCCGGTACATCGGCACGCGCGGCGGCGTCGGCGGCGTTCTGGGCGAGCTCGGTCAACACGCGGTCGCGGTAACCCGCGCGGACATGATCGGCCTCGGTCGCCGCGTCCTCGCGCAGGCGGGTGGGCGACGACGACCAGGCCGCGAGGATCCCTTCGCGTAACGCCGCGGTCCCGAACGGATCCGCGGGGTCCGGCCGGGTCACGTCAGTCGGTCTGTTCCGACTCGGACGGGGACGGCTCGGACGACTCGGGGGCAGACGACTCGGGGGCAGACGACTCGGGGGCGAGCTCGTCCGTGGAATCGGTCGGCGTGGACTCGGTGCTCACGACCTCGGTGCTCACGACCTCGGTGGTCGCGGACTCCGCAGGCGCCGAGCCGGCCGGTCCGACCTCGACGACCTCCACTGCCGAATCGTCGAACGCCTCGTAGATCGGCGAACCGGCGCCGGTGGGCAGGGTCGTGTCGGAATGCGCGCCGCATCCGTACTCGGCGTGCACGACGTGACCGTCGGCGGCGAACTCGTTGCCGCAGACGCCGAAGGCCGCACGCAGCGATCCGGCGAGCGGAAGATAGAAACCACACAGGCGGCACGAGGACGGAGCGGCCTTCGCCATCTCCGAGTCGGGACCGTATTCGCTGTCGAACCAGCGCTGCGCTGCCTCGAGGCGACCTTCCAGACTCATGACCTGCTTGCGGCCCAGCCCGATCTCGAGGGCGGTCTCATCGACCTCGGGGTCGCCGGACAGCATGTAGCCGGGAACCAGGCGCACGTCGTCGGGAGCGGGAGCCAGCAGGTCGCCGGGACCCAGATCGCCGGGACGGATCCGCTCGCTCCACGGCACCCACGCGGGGGCGACGAGCGCGTCGGGACCGGGCAGGAGCACGAGTTCGCTCACAGTCACCCGATCCGAATCCGGGGCGGCGGCCACGACGACGGCCCACTGCCAACCGCGGTAACCCGGCAGCTCCGAGGCGAAACGATGGGTGGCCGAGCACTCGTCCTCGCGCGTCACGCCCAGATAGGCGCCGACTCCACCGTCTCCGAGTTCGTCGAGTGCGGCCCGAGCGAGGTCGACGGCGTCGGCGAGCACGGAACGCACCGCCGGATCGACCACGGGGTTCGTTCCTCGGGAAGTGGAAGCAGAGGCAACACTCACGACCCCCATTCTGCCTGACCTGTCTGCTCCGGCGCCTGCGGGTCGCGGAAGGTCGTACAGGCACCGCTCACACGCGAGGTGCAGGATGGGCGCGTGCCCCGTCTTCTCCTCTCGGCCGCGGTCGCGACGGTCGTCTGCGTCACCACCGCCGGATGCGGCGACGATCTCGTCGCCGAACCCGGTCCACCCGCCACCGAACTCGGTGTGGAAGTAGTCGCCACGCACCCCCACGATCCGGAGGCGTTCACCCAGGGCCTCGAGATCGACGAGGGCGAACTGCTCGAAGGCACCGGCCGGGCCGGGCGCTCGTGGGTGTCGGCCCGAGAGGTCGACCTCGACGGCGGGACCGTCACCCTCGCCGAGACCGAGCGCACCCGCGAACCCGTCCTCGACGACCTCTTCGGTGAGGGCATCACCGTGGTCGGCGACGAGGTGTGGCAGCTGACCTGGAAGGACGGCACGGCCGTCCTCCGCGATCGCGACACCCTGCTCGAGAAGCGCCGGGTCGACTACGACGGCGAGGGCTGGGGGCTGTGCGCGCAACCCGGCCGTCTGGTGATGAGCGACGGCTCGGCCGAGCTGATCTTCCGCGACCCCGTCACCTTCGACGAACTCGGGCGCGTCACCGTGCACCGGGACGGACGTGCCGTGTCGAAGCTCAACGAACTCGAGTGCGCCGAGGACGGCAGGGTCTGGGCGAACGTGTGGCAGACGGACGAGATCGTGCTGATCGATCCGGCCTCGGGCCGTGTGGAGGCCCGGGTCGACGCGGCTCCGCTGCGTGATCGGCTGCCCGCGGGAGCCGATGTGGACGTCCTCAACGGCATCGCACGGATCCCCGGGACCGATCGGTTCCTGGTGACGGGCAAGTACTGGCCGACGCTGTTCGAAGTGCGTTTCGTGGAGTGATCCGGGTGGCATACCGATCGCGGCACGCGTCACTCGGGCCACGTGCCGCCCTTGTGTTACAGCCGCTATCGCGTGGGGAAGAATCGAAGACGTGACCGAACCGGACGAGCGACCCGCCCCCGAGGGAGCGGACGGCCGTGTCCCGGGTTCGCAGCATCCGGGGTACAGCAACTATCCGCCTCCGCGCCGCGTCTCGGGCCGTCGCACTCCCCTGCCGCCCCTGCATCCCGTCGACCATCCGCGCCGACCGCCGGGTGCGTCGGCGGCCGGTCGGGCGGAGTCCTCGTCCGAGACCGACTCACCGCGCGCTCCGCGCATGCCGCGGAAACTGACGGTGACGCGGGTCGCGGCCCTGCGCAGCCGCGAACTCACCTCGAAGGGCATCGCGACCTTCCGCCGAGCGGCCACGGCCGACGGCGCCGACAAGTCGGGCCTGACGGCGCTCACCTACGCGACGATGGCGAACTTCGCCTCCGACGCGGCCATCGCCGTCGCGCTCGCGAACACCCTGTTCTTCTCGGCGGCCACCGGTGAGGACAGGACGAAGGTCGCGCTGTATCTGCTCATCACGATCGCGCCGTTCGCGATCATCGCCCCGCTCATCGGGCCGCTGCTCGACAGGTTGCAGCACGGTCGTCGCGTCGCGCTGGCGACGTCCTTCGCACTGCGCACGGTGCTCGCGGTAGTGCTGGTGTTCAACTTCGACAGCTGGCTGTTGTATCCGGCGGCGCTCGGCATGATGGTGCTGAGCAAATCGTTCGCGGTGCTCAAATCCGCGGTGACACCCAGAGTCCTGCCACCGGAGATCGATCTGGTGCGGGTGAACTCCCGGTTGACGGTCTTCGGCCTGGTCGGCGGCACGATCGGTGCCGGCGCGATCGCGGCGGCCGCGGCATGGGCATTCGGTTCGTCGGGCGCACTGTGGCTGTGCGCCGGGATTACCGCATTCGGCGCCTATCTGAGCATGCGTATCCCCGCCTGGGTCGAGGTCACCGAGGGTGAGGTGCCGGCGACGCTGTCGTACCACCGCTCCGACGCGCGCACCGAGGTGCTGAACGCCGACACCGTGACCGAGGTGATCGTCACCAAGTCCGGGAAACGGAAGCAGCCGCTGGGACGGGCGGTGGTGACCGGACTGTGGGGCAACGGCACGATCCGCATCCTCACCGGCTTCCTGACCTTGTTCATGGCGTTCGTCGCGAAGAACACCACCGGACAGGATCCGCTCATGCAGGCCGCGATGCTCGGTGGTGTCGGTGCCGCCGCCGCGGTCGGCAACTTCGCGGGCAACGCGACCGGAGCGCGACTCGCGCTCGGACGGCCCGCTCTCATCGTCGTGCGGTGCACCGCCGCGGTCGTCGTCGTGTCCGCCGTCGTCGCTGCGACCGGCAACGTCCTGGCCGCCGCGCTGGCGGCGTTCGTGGCGGCGTGCGCCAGCGCGCTGGCCAAGGTCTCGCTCGACGCATCGCTCCAGCAGGACCTTCCCGAGGAGTCCATCGCGTCCGGATTCGGCAGGTCCGAGACGGTTCTCCAGCTCAGCTGGGTGTTCGGCGGAGCGATGGGTGTGCTGTTGCCGACCGAACTGTGGCTCGGGTTCGCTGTGGTCTCCGTCGTGCTGGTTCTCGGATTCGCGCAGACGGTGCTGACATACCGTGGGGGGACATTGCTGCCGGGATTCGGCGGCCGTCGACCCGAACGCGTCTCCACCGAGACGGCTGCCGGGCGGAGGCGCGCCGGTGGATCCCCCACCGAAGATTGGAACAGTTGAGTTGCAGGCCCGGACGAAGAAGATTCTCGCGCTGCTGCTGGTGGCCCTGGTGGTCGTGGTAGCGGGAGTCGCCGCCACGGTGTGGAAACTGGTCGATTCGGCCGAGCCCACGCTCCCCACCATCACCGCGTACGCACGGGGAAAGACCGTGACGGTCGATCCCGCGCAGCACTGCAATCTCTATCTCGAGGACTGCGTGGAGAACCCGATCGGTCAGCTCGACGTGCCGGCCGGCTACCCGCTGCAGCTGTCGCTTCCGAACGAGATCGCCGATGCTCCGTGGCGCATCCTCACCGTCTACGGCGACACGCAGACCGGGCAGACCTACATCGACGGCGCGATGTTCGAGGCCGGTGCACGCCGCACCCTCACCGTGGAGAGCTCCCCGGAGCTGCAGTTGCTCGGAGTGGAGATCCAGCTGCCGTCGGCCGTCGTCGACGAGGCCGGTGAACCGATCGCGCACGCCGTGTGGGCCGTCAAGACGTTCTGAGTCCCGACCCCGCATACGACGACGGGCCGTCCTCGCACACGGCGAGGACGGCCCGTCGTGGTTCGTCCCTAGTGATCGAGCTCGCGCGCGATCGCCCGCATGACCTCGGAGATGCGCTGCCCGGTCTTGCGGTCGGGGTAACGCCCGCGCCGCAGATCGGGCTGGACCGCTGCTTCGAGCAGCTTGATCATGTCCTCGACCATGCCGTGCAGTTCGTCCGGCGCGCGGCGCTTCTGCTGGGCGGGAGCCTCGCGGCGACCCTGCCGCAACGTGGGCTGCTCGAGGAGCTCGACCTTCAGCGCCTGCGGACCCCGGCGGCCCACCGCCATACCGAACTCGACGCGCTGACCGGGCTTGAGCGCTTCCACTCCCTCCGGCAGTGCCGAGGCGCGGACGTAGACGTCCTCACCCTCGTCCTGGGACAGGAAGCCGAAGCCCTTCTCGACGTCGTACCACTTCACCTTGCCGGTCGGCACCGCGCTCACCTGCTCCTCGAAAGCTGTGCCCCACAGTGGGGCAACCCGTTTACCATGCAAAACAACGCGCCCCGCTCGGTCGAGCGGGACGCGTAGACACCTGTCAGTGTACCCGCAGAGGTGGGTCCGCCCCCGAATCGTCTTCCCGCTCCCGGACGTCACCGTCCGTCCTTGCGGCGACTACCGTGGTCACGTGGGTACTTCATCTTCGGATTCGTCTGCCGCCCCGCGTAACGGCCTCCTGAAGGCCGCGATCGCCTGCTTCGTCGTCGGTGTGGTGGCGGTCGTCGCCATCTTCCTCATTCCGGCGGTCACCGACGGCACGCCCGGACTCGCGCTGTATCTGTTGACCCTCGCATGGCCGTTGGGTTTCGCCCTCGCCATCGCCTTCGCGCTGCGCTCGGGCCGGCGCGCTCGGAACGGAGACCGGACATGAGGATCCTGCTCAACATCATCTGGTTGATCTTCGGCGGGCTGTGGCTCGCGCTCGGCTACTTCGCGGCAGGTCTGATCTGCTGCATCCTCATCATCACCATCCCGTTCGGCATCGCGTCGTTCCGGATCGGTATCTACGCGCTCTGGCCGTTCGGCAAGACGACGGTCGACAAGCCGACGGCCGGCACCATGTCGCTGATCGGCAACGTCATCTGGATCCTGGTGGCCGGTATCTGGCTGGCCCTCGGCCACATCGCCACCGCGCTCGCCATGGCCGTCACGATCATCGGCATCCCGCTCGCCGTCGCCAACCTGAAGATGATCCCGATCTCCCTGATGCCCCTGGGGAAGGAGATCGTTCATGTGGATGCCCGCCCGAGTTACATGTGATCTTTCTCACATAACGAGCCGATAACGAGCAGGACTCGAAACGAAATTTCGGGTACCCGGACCCCACTACCTGGGACTTCATTCCCCGGTCCGCGCCACACACGTCTGTCGCCACACGAATCGGCGCGTTATCAATTGGTGACACTTCGCCCTCGGAACCGTTACCGTCATGTCCGGTCGAACCGCCTGGCTCGACCGGTCCGGAACCGCCGCGCCAAATTCCTGTCCCGTGGTTCCGGAAGTCCCGACGAACGATCCACAGGGGACAGGAAACGGGGGACCCACCGGTCTCCCAGGAACCGATCGGCCCACAGCCGGACGGTGTCCAGGAGGCCCGGGCCGACGCAAGCGCGACGGTCCTCGGGGTGAAGCCGAAGGCGCTCCCAACGGAGCGACACGGCCGGGCGACCTCTTCAGCCCGAACCCGACAGCTGACCTCGTAGGTGCGTACGGAGAGGAACACGGAACCGACATGAGCGGACGCCATCGCAAGCCCACCAATACCGGTCGTACCGTCGCGAAGTTCGCGCTGACGGGCGCAGTCCTCGGCGTCACGGGTGTCGCGTTCAGCGGCACGGCCGCTGCCGCCCCCGACTCCGACTGGGACCGCCTCGCACAGTGCGAGTCCGGCGGCAACTGGGGAATCAACACCGGCAACGGCTACCACGGTGGCCTGCAGTTCTCGCCGAGCACCTGGAACGCCTACGGCGGCCAGGAATACGCCGCCTCGGCCAGCCAGGCCAGCCGCGAGCAGCAGATCGCCGTCGCCGAGCGTGTCCTCGCCGGCCAGGGCTGGGGCGCATGGCCCTCCTGCTCGTCGAGCCTCGGCCTGTCGAGCGCGCCCACGCAGCGCTCCGTCGACGCAGCGCCCGCCGAGACCCCTGCGCCGGCCATCCAGAACGCTGTCCCGCAGCTTCCGGAGACCCCCGCTGTCCCCGCCGAGGTCCAGGGCATCCTGGCCGGCTTCGAGCAGGGCGTCACCGCACTCCAGGACGCCGGTGTCGAGCTCGACCCGAACATCCTGGACGCCGTTCGCGCGGTGCTCCCGCAGTAACACCCCGAACATCCCGGAAGGGCCTCGCACCGTTCACGGTGCGAGGCCCTTCCGCATATGCGGACGACCTTCGTTCATCCCTCACACACGACGACGCCCGGCCCCCACGAAGGGACCGGGCGCCGTACGGAAGAGTCTGTTCGGTGATCCGCGATCGGATCAGCGGTTGATCACCGTCTTCGGATGCGTGTAGGGCAGGTCCTCGACCGGCAACGGGAACACGGTGTCCTCACCGTACGGGGAGAGCGGACCGGAACGCGTGGACGACAGTTCGGTGACAGCGTGCTCACCGTCGGCCAGCTCGGGCCATCCGTGGTCGACGTAATGCTTTTTCGAAGAGGTAGCCATGCGCTCATTTTGGCAGGTGAGTTCGGGGCCTGCTACCGCAGGTCTCTAATCTGGAGGGGATGTCCCCGACCACGCCCGCTCCCGACACCGCCTCGGACTCCCTCGCCCGCTGGCTGGCAGGTCGACGCGACACGGATCTGGCCGCCACGCTGCGCGCCCGTCCGGATCTCGTAGTGCCGCCACCGGCGAGCATGAACGTGCTCGCGAGCCGGGCTCAGCAACGCGCCTCGGTGTTCCGTGCGGCCGACGAACTCGACACCGCCGCCTTCGGGATCATCGAGGTGCTGGCCCGTCTCGGAGCGGTGGACACCCCCGTCTCCCGCGCCGCCGTGCTCGACGAGGTCTCCGGCCGCATCAGCGCGAGGAATCTCGACCGGATCCTGTCCACCCTGCGCTCGCTGCTGCTCGTGTGGGGGCCCACCGACGAACTGCGTCTCGTCGCCGCCGCCGTGGACGCCGTTCCGTGGCGCGTCGGACGCACCGGCGACGTCACCGGACCGTCCCGGCAGGAGCTCGACGACCTCCTCGCGGCTCTTCCGCCCGAGCAGCGCAGCATCCTCGACACCCTGTCGCGTACGTCCCCGATCGGTCGGACCCGCGACGCCGCACCGGACACCCCCGCCGACCGGCCCGTGCAGAAACTGCTCGCCGCCGGACTGCTCTTCCGCATCGACGACGAGACCGTCGAACTCCCCCACCGGGTGGGCCAGGCACTGCGCGACGACGCTCCCTTCGATCCGGCGGCGCTCGCTCCCCCGCGCGCACCGAAACCCACCCGATCGACCGCCGACGTCAATGCGACCGCAGGCGGCGCCGCCCTCGAACTGCTGCGGCACTGCGAAGACGTTCTCGACACCCTCGGTGCGCAAGCCGCCCCCGTCCTCAAGGCCGGTGGGCTCGGTGTCCGCGAACTGCATCGCATCGGGAAGGCGGTCGGACTCGACGACGACGAGACGGCGCTCGTCGTCGAGGTCCTCGCGGGTGCCGGCCTGATCGCGCGGGGCCTCCCCGATCCGCCGACACCGGGGGACGACGATCACTGGGCACCGACCACCGCCACCGACGCGTGGCTCGCGTCCTCCCCCGCCTACCGCTGGGCCGTGCTCGCCGGTGCCTGGCTCGATCTGCCGCGCCGGCCCTGGCTGATCGGCCGGCGCGACCAGAACGACAAGCCGGTCGCCGCGCTGTCCGACGAGGTGAAGTCCCCTACTGCCGCCCGCGACCGACGGTTGCTGCTCGACGCCCTCTCCGACGTGCCGGCGGCGGGCACGGACGTCGCCGACCTGCGTACCGCTGCGGCGTGGCGTCGTCCTCGCTGGGCGAGTCGCTTCGACACGACGAGCGTCGTGGAGACCGTGCGCGAGGCGACGACACTCGGTCTCGTCGCGCACGGCATGCTCGCGTCGCCGGGCAAGGCGCTGCTGCACGGCGGCGACGCCGAGGCCGAGATGGCAGCGGTGCTCCCCGAACCCGTCGACTACGTGCTCGTCCAGGCCGACCTCACGGTCGTCGCCCCCGGACCGCTCGTCCCCGAACTCGGCGAGCGGATCGCGCTCGTCGCCGACGTCGAATCGGCCGGTGCCGCGACCGTCTACCGGATCGGCGAGAGCAGTATCCGGCGCGCGCTCGACGCCGGGCTCGGCGCGAGCGACCTGCACGGCCTGTTCGCGACGCATTCGCGCACCCCGGTGCCGCAGTCGCTCACCTACCTGATCGACGACGTCGCGCGTCGCCACGGACGCCTGCGGGCCGGTGTGGCGACGTCCTTCGTCCGCGCCGACGATCCGGCTCTGCTCACCGAGGTACTGTCCGCCCCGGTCGCCGCCACGCTCGCCCTGCGCGCGGTCGCCCCGACCGTCGCGATCTCGCAGGCGCCTCTTGCCGAGGTGCTCACCGAGCTGCGCGCCGCTGGTTTCGCTCCCGCCGGGGAGGACGCATCGGGAGCGATCGTGGATCTACGGCCCCGGGGTGCCCGCGTCGCGATGCCGCGTGCCCGGGCCCGCTATGCCGGGCCCACCGCGCCGAGCGACGAGCAGCTCGACACCCTCGTGCGCACGCTGCGCGCCGGCGACCGTGCGGAGTCCGCGACACCGACGGCCTCGGCACGTGGTGACGGCAGCCGGTCCGGCGGTGCGGCGACGCTCGCGCTGCTGCAACTGGCCGTGCACGGCAAGCGCAGCGTCACCCTCGGCTACGTCGACGCTCAGGGTGTGGCGACGCGCCGCATCGTCGACCCGGTGTCGGTGGGCGGCGGGCAGGTGCAGGCCTTCGACCCGGCGACCGGCTCGGTGCGCAGCTTCGTCCTGCACCGCGTCACGTCGGTGGCGCTGGTCGACTGACGACGGACCCGGGTGCGGTTGATCGAGCATCGCCTGGAACCGCCCACCACCGGCCCGTGGGCGGAGAGGCTCAGCGCTGCGTCGCGAACCCCACGAACGCCCCGCCGACGGTGAACTGGTTCTCCGGCCGTGGGAGCCCGTAGTGCCCACGCAGGGTGGATTCGGTGTACTCGGTGCGGAACAGACCGCGCTCCTGCAGGATCGGCACCACACCGTCGACGAACTTCTCGAGCCCCGACGGCAGCACGGCGGGCATGATGTTGAAGCCGTCGGCCGCGGCGCTGTGGAACCAGTGCTCGATCGTGTCGGCCACCTGCTCGGCCGTGCCCGCGAAGGTTCGATGGCCGCGACCGCCGCCGAGTCGTTCGATGAGCTGCCGCACCGTGAGGTTCTCCCGTCGCGCGAGCTGCACGATGAGCGTGTACCGGCTCTTGGCTCCCTCGATCTCGTCCTCGGACGGCAGGTTCTCCGGCAGCGGCTCGTCGAGCGGAAGCTGCTCCGGCCGCAACCCGAACCGGTCGGCGAGCTGGTGGCGCGCGTACTCGGGCGAGATCAGCCGGGCCAGTTCGGCCTCGAGTTCGCGTGCCTCATTCTCCGTATCGCCGATGACGGGCACGATGCCCGGGAGGATCAGCACCTGCCGCGGGTCGCGGCCGACCTTGCCGACCCGATCCTTCACGTCGTCGTAGAACGCCTTGCCCTCCTCGAAGGTGGGCTGAGCAGTGAAGATCGCCTCGGCGTACAGCGCGGCGAAGTCCTTGCCGTTCTCCGACGAGCCCGCCTGCACGAGCAGCGGATAGCCCTGCGGCGACCGCGGCACGTTGAGCGGCCCGGCCACCGAGAAGAACTCTCCCTCGTGTTCGAAGGTGTGGACCTTCGCGGAGTCGGCGTGGATCGCCGCCTCCTTGTCGGCGACGATCGCGTCGTCCTCCCAGCTGTCCCACAGCTTGGTCGACACCTCGACGAACTCGGCGGCCCGCGCGTAGCGGCTCTTGTGCGCCGGCACGCCGTCGAGACCGAAATTGCGAGCGGCGTCGTCACCGGCGGTAGTGACGATGTTCCAGCCGGCCCGTCCCCCGCTGACGAAATCCAGCGATGCGAATCGACGCGCGAGGTTGTAGGGCTCGTTGTAGGTCGTCGACGCGGTCCCGATGAGACCGATCCGCTCGGTGGCCGTCGCGATCGCGGTGAGGATGATCGTGGGTTCGAGCTTGCCGCTCGGACGCCGTTCGGGATTCGCGAACAGCACGGGGCTGTCGGCGAGGAACACCGAATCGAACCTGCCACGCTCGGCGGTGCGGGCGAGCGAGATGTAGTGCTGGATGTCGAGATTCGCGTTCGGGTCGCTCTCCGGCAGACGCCAGGCCGCTTCGTGATGGCCGACGGGCATGAGGAAGGCGTTGAGGTGCAATCGACGATCGGTCATGTCTTCTCCTGTCGTGAAAGGTCTTTCGTCACAGTTGCGTGATGACACCGAGGGCGGTGAGGAGGTCTTCACGGATGTCCCGGAAACCGGGATCCGTGATGGAACGGGGCTTGTCGAGATCCACGTGGCAGTCGACGGCGAGGCGCCCTTCGTCCAGCACGACGATCCGGTCGGCGAGCACTATCGCCTCGTCGACGTCGTGAGTCACGAGCAGCACGGTGGGACGGTGCGCGCGGACGAGGTCGTCGAGCAGTCCGTGCATCCTGATGCGGGTCAGGGCGTCGAGCGCGCCGAACGGCTCGTCGGCGAGCAGCAACTGCGGCTCCCGCACCAGGGCCCGGGCCAGCGCGACACGCTGTTGCTCCCCGCCCGAGAGTTCGAGCGGCCAGGCGTCCTCGCGCCCGGCCAGGCCGACCTCGGCCAGCATCTCGGATCCCCGGCTCCTGCCCTGCCTGTCGAGCCCGAGCGTGACGTTGTCGAGCACGCGCAGCCAGGGCAGCAGGCGGGAGTCCTGGAAGGCGACGGAGACCTTCTCCGGTACCGCGAGGGCGCCGCCCCGGATCTCCACGTCGTAGTCGAGGCCGGCGAGCGCACGCAGCAGGGTGGACTTCCCGGATCCGCTCCTGCCGAGCAGGGCGACGAACTGTCCGTCGGGGATCTCGAGGTCGAGCCCGTCGAGCACGTTCCGGTCGCCGAAGCCGCGGATCAGGCCGCGGATGCGTACGGCGCTCATCCGCCCAGCGTCTTCCGCCAGACGAGCGCCCGACGCTCGACCAACCGGAGACCGGCGTCGGATGCCAGACCGAAGATGCCGTAGACGAGCAATCCGACGAGGATGACGTCCGGCTGACCGTAGTTCTGGGCGTTGAACATCATCTTGCCCAGGCCGCTCACGGCGTTGATGCTCTCGACCACGATCAGGGTGAGCCACGCACCGGTCACCGCCAGGCGCAGACCGAGGAAGAATCCGGGCAGCGCTCCTCGCAGCACCACCTTCCACACGAACTGTGCGCGAGTGAGAGCGAGGACCTCGGCGAGTTCGACGTAGCGCTGTTCGAGGGCCGTGAGAGCGTTGTGCGTCTGGATGTAGATGGTCACGACCGTCCCGAGTGCGATCACCGTGATCTTGAAGGTCTCGCCGATGCCGAGCCACAGGATCAGCAGCGGGATGAGACCCAGCGTCGGGATCGCACGCTTGAACTGCACAGGGCCGTCGATCAGTGCTTCACCGGTGCGCGTCAGGCCGGATGCGAGCGCGAGCGCGGTGCCGATGACACATCCGATCACGAAGCCCAGCACGGCACGGCTCAACGATGCCAGGATGTGTTGTTGCAGAGTTCCTTCCGCGACGAGTTCGACCGCGCTGGTCACCACGGTCCAGGGAGCGGAGAGCTTGCGGTCGTCGATCCATCCGGCACCTGACCCGATCGCCCACACGACGAGCAGCAGAACCACGCCGGTCATGCGCGAGAACGGGACGGCCTTGCGGAGACCGAGCCGCCGGAGCGGCCTGATCCCCTCCGTCGGTGGCTGATCGGTGGGGTCCGGTGGGCGGGCGCCGACCTCCACCGGCCGTGTCAGTGTGCCGGTCACGAATCCGACCCCTTCCGGTACTCCTGCGGAACCGACTCCGCGGCAATCGTTTCGAATCTGCGATCGAAGATCTGCTCGACGTCGAACTCGTCGAACCATCCGGCCTCATCGAGCAGTTCCGAGGTCTCCTGCGTCCATTCGATCGCGGAGTCCCAGTCGGTGGGATATGCCGGTTTCTGGCCGACGGTTTCGACGATCCGCCTGCCGTCCTCGTACGACACCCCCTCGCTCTCGACGTAGTACTTCCGAATCCACTCGTCCCGGTTCTCCCACGCCCAGACGTCACCCTGTGCCCACAAAGGGATGAATTCCTTGATCTCCGCGACCTTCGCGGGATCCTCGAGCACGGACACCGGAGCCCACAGAACACTCAACGCGTCGACCTCGGGCGTGAACACCCCTCGCGCACCCTCGGTTTCGTACTGGTTCAGGTACTTCGTGAGGGTAGGTTCCGCCAGCGGTGCGACGTCGACCTGCTTCGCCTGGAGCGCCGTGAGGAACTGCGTGCTCGGTAGTTCGACGAATTCCACCTCGTCGAGACCGATTCCGGCCGACTTCAGCGTCCGGAGCACGACGACACCCTGGGCCTGCCCCGGCGACAACGCGATCTTCCTGCCGCGCAGGTCGTCCAACGAATCGATGTCTGTACCGGGTGCCGTCGCGAGCGAGTACTGCGGCGAATCCTTCTCGCGTACGGCGACGATCCTGGCGTCGAGCCCGGTGGCACGGGCCTGGATGGGAGGAATCGCCGCATTGACCGCGAGGTCGACGGCGTCGCCGCGGAACGCCTGGATGACGTCGGGACCGGCCGAGACGTCGGGCCAGTCCGACACCGTGAACGGCAACTCGTCGATACGACCGGTCGCTTCGAGCTGGATACGGGTGGGCTTGACGGCAATGCTCAACGACGTCCCCGGTGGAATCTCCTCGGGGATTTCGGCGTCGGCGGACAATCCCCCGGTCGAACCGCCGGCGCACCCGGTGAGCACGACGCTCAGTGCGGCCGCGACGACGATCGGAGCGCGCAATCTTCGAGAGCGCACGAGTGAGGACACGATCATGAGAACTCCTTGCGAAAGTGAGGGGCGCGACATCGCGCGAATACGCCGACGTGCGCCACCGGAAGACGAGCGGGAACCCGAGCGCGGGCCCGACCGCGAGGACAGCAGTCCTGGAAACCGCAGTCCCGAAATCAGCGGTCACGGTACGGAGAACAGCGACAGTGCGGACAGCCACGGAACCGCGATCGGTGGACGACACGACACGCACGGTGTTCGCGACGCGAGGCACTGCGGCCTGCGATCACGGTCCGGCCCATCGCTCTCCCCCGTCCGCCCGGGCTGTGGACGTCCTCTGTCTGCACAGCATCGCCGGTGACGGTATCGGCCGCGCGGAACTTCCCGACAGGGATCAGCGCACGGTGAAATCAACTCCGGACACCGGAGTACGGAACATTTCAGCGCCGTGTTCGGATGGCGCACAGAATAATTCGAGCGACTGGCTTTTTCCGGGAAATGACGTATGGTGTGGTCTTGTCGAGTGGTTGTTCATCGAAGATGGAGTGACAATGGCCGACAAGGGCAAGAATTCGAAGAAGCCAGCGAAGTCCCTGAAGGAACGTCGTCAGGAGAAGCGGCAGAAGGCCGCCGAAGCCGGCGAGTTCATTCGTAAGCGGAAGCGGAGCTGAATCCGGTTGCAGGCCATGGATCTCGAAATCGCAGCGCTCGAAGCGCTGTACGACAAGATAAGTGGATTGTCCGGTCGGGAAACGGGCACCGACGCACAGCGGCACGGATATCGCGCCGCCTTGGCGCGTGCACGGGTGTTCGTTCTCGACGAGCGTGCCGGCGCGATGAAACAGCCGGCCTGAGAAAAGAGAAAATCGGTACTGGAATGAAGCGGACGCTGCATGCCCTGGACAAGATCCAGGAACGACTCGAATCGGAACTGGATTCGAGACCTCCCACCTCCGAGAAAGACGCCGGCTACCGGTCCGGTATCTCCGAGGCGCTGGTGTGCGTGATGGAGGTGCGGCAGTCGCTCGCACGGTGAGTACGCCGTGAAACCGGTCGGCCGTGCGTTCCCGCCACGGGGGAACGCACGGCCGTACACCGTCGTGGTGGCGCGGTACGGCCCGAACCTGGAGAATGGGAAAGTTCTACTTTCCATCCACAGGAGGCACTCGTGGCCGACGGACCGCTCATCGTCCAGTCCGACAAGACCGTGCTCCTCGAGGTCGATCACGACCGGGCGAACGAGGCGCGGCAGGCGATCGCACCGTTCGCCGAGCTCGAACGCGCCCCCGAGCACATCCACACCTACCGGGTGACGCCGCTGGCATTGTGGAACGCCCGTGCCGCCGGTCACGACGCCGAGCAGGTCGTCGACGCGCTGGTCTCGCATTCCCGGTTCGCCGTCCCGCAGGCGCTGCTCGTCGACATCGTCGACACCATGAGCCGCTACGGGCGCCTCCAGCTGGTCAAGAACCCCGCCCACGGCCTGACCCTGGTCAGCCTCGACCGGGCGGTGCTCGCCGAGGTCCTGAGAAACAAGAAGATCGCCCCGATGCTCGGTGCGCGCATCGACGACGACACCGTGATCGTGCATCCGAGCGAGCGCGGACGCGTCAAGCAGATGCTGCTGAAGATCGGCTGGCCGGCCGAGGACCTCGCGGGGTACGTCGACGGCGAGGCCCATTCGATCTCGCTGGACTTCGAGACGAACCCCTGGCACCTGCGCGACTACCAGGAACTGGCCGCCGACTCGTTCTGGTCGGGCGGCTCGGGTGTCGTGGTGCTGCCGTGCGGTGCCGGTAAGACGATGGTCGGCGCGGCCGCGATGGCGAAGGCCGGCGCGACGACGCTCATCCTCGTGACGAACACGGTCGCCGGGCGCCAGTGGAAGCGCGAGCTGATCGCCCGCACCTCCCTCACCGAGGACGAGATCGGCGAGTACTCGGGCGAGAAGAAGGAGATCCGCCCGGTCACCATCGCCACCTACCAGGTGATCACCCGCAAGTCGAAGGGTGAATACCGCAATCTCGAGTTGTTCGACTCCCGCGACTGGGGGCTGATGATCTACGACGAGGTGCACCTGCTGCCGGCGCCGGTCTTCCGTATGACCGCAGACCTGCAGTCCCGCCGCCGCCTCGGTCTCACCGCGACCCTCGTGCGCGAGGACGGACGCGAAGGCGACGTCTTCTCGCTCATCGGCCCGAAGCGGTTCGACGCGCCGTGGAAGGACATCGAAGCCCAGGGCTGGATCGCCCCCGCCGACTGCGTGGAGGTCCGCGTGACCCTCACCGACGCCGAGCGCATGGCGTACGCGGTCGCCGAGCCCGAGGAACGGTACAAGCTGTGCTCGACCGCGCGCACCAAGATCCCGGTCGTGAAGTCGATCCTCGAGCAGCACCAGGACGCCCCGACACTGATCATCGGTGCCTACATCGATCAGCTCGACGAGCTCGGTGAAGCGCTCGACGCCCCGGTCATCAAGGGTTCGACGAAGACGAAGGAACGCGAGGCGCTGTTCGACCGGTTCCGGTCGGGCGAGCTGAAGGTGCTCGTCGTGTCGAAGGTCGCGAACTTCTCCATCGACCTGCCGGAGGCCTCGGTCGCGATCCAGGTGTCGGGCACCTTCGGCTCGCGTCAGGAGGAGGCCCAGCGTCTCGGGCGGCTGCTGCGTCCGAAGCACGACGGCGGGCAGGCCCACTTCTACTCCGTGGTCTCGCGCGACACCCTCGACGCCGAATACGCCGCGCATCGCCAGCGGTTCCTCGCCGAGCAGGGTTACGCGTACCGGATCACCGACGCCGACGACCTGCTCGGACCGCAGATCGGCTGACGCGGAGCGTCCCTGCGCGACGCGTCACAGGGACTTCGTGTCACTGCGGCCGGTATTCCTGTTCGGGGCGGCCGGTGGTGCCGTAGCGCAACTGCATCCGCAGGCGTTTCTTCGCGACGAGCGCCGCGAGATAGCGCTGTGCGGTCGCGCGCGACACCCCGATCGTCACGGCCACCTCCCCAGCCGACATCGGTTCCGGTGATTCCCGGAGCGCCTGCATCACGAGCTCTTCGGTCATCGAACGCGAGGGTGCCGGGCGGGCGGCCGGCAACACCGGCCGCAGTGCGGCCAGCGCCGTGTCGATCTCGGTCTGGGTGAGCTCCTCCCCCGCGACGACCCTGCGGTACTGCGCGTAGGCCGCCAGCCGCCGGGCCAGTTCGGTGCTTGCGAACGGCTTGACCAGATACACCAGCGCACCGGCGGTGAGTGCCGCGCGCACCGTCGTGCCCTCGCCGGCGGCACCGAGCACGAAACTGTCGCATTCGAGGCTCCGGATCAGGTCGATCCCGGAGCCGTCCGGTAGGTACACGTCCACGAGGGCGAGATCGACGGGACCCGCCCGAACGGCGTCCCGGGCCGCCGCGATGCTCCCGGCGACCGCGCAGACCTCGAATCCCGCCACACCCGAGACCACCGAGGCGTGGAGTTCGGCGACCCGGAAGTCGTCGTCGACGACGAGGACCTTCAGATCCGTTCCGCCCATCCCGTGTCCCTTTCGTCGAGCATCCCGGGCAGCGTCGCCAGGAAGACCGCACCCCCGGTCGGATTCTCCGGCGTGCGCTGCCCGCCACGGTCCGCCAGCACGACGTCGCCGCCGTGCAGCCGCGCGATGCGCCGTGCCAGCGCCAGCCCCATTCCCCGGCCACCGGGCACCGTCGGATCGCTGCGGGTCGTTGCGCCCTCGGCGAAGACGTCGGGCAGCGCGGGATCGACGCCGTCACCGGTGTCCGCGACACTCACGTGCAGGTCGGCACCGTCCTCCATCAGTTCCACCTCGACCTCGGCCGGAGCGCGCCCGCTCGTGCGTGCCGCCTCGATCGCGTTGTCGAGCAGGTTGCCGAGCACCGTCGTGACGTCGACGGGTGCCCGCACGGTGGCGTGCGCCCACGTGTTCTCGCCGAGCACGAGCGTGACTCCCTGCTCGCGCGCATGCGCGGCCTTCGCGACGAGGAAGGCGTGCAGGTACGGGTCGGTGATCGCGTCGATGCCCTCGAGCTGTTCACCGAGCGGACCCGAACCGAGGATCTGTTCGATGTACTCGAGCGCCTGCTCCGCATGCCCCCGGCGGAGCAGTCCGTCGAGCAGGTGGAGCCGGTTCGCGAACTCGTGCCGTTGGGCCCGCAGTGCCGTACTCATCGCCTTGACCGCGTCGAGTTCGCGCGTGAGCGTCTCGATGTCGGTCCGGTCCCGCACCGACATCACCGTGCCGAGATCCCGGCCGTCGCGCACCACACGCCGCGAGACAGCGACGACGACCCGGTCGCCGGTGGTCGCCGCGACCGGGATGCCCTCCGCGGAGCGCAGCACGTCGAGCAACCGCGGGGTCATTCCGAGGGTGTCGACACTGCGACCGATTCCGTCGTCGAGATCGAGCAGACGACGCGCCTCGGCGTTGACGACGGTGACGATACCGCGGGCGTCGGTGCCGACGACCCCGTCGGAGATCCCGTGCAGCACGACCTCCTGTTCGCGGACCAGCTCGGTGAGCTGCTCGGGTTCGAGTCCCAGAGTGAGCCGCTTCCAGCGGTTGGCGAGCAGCAACGATCCGACAGCACCGCACACGAGTGCTGCGAGCGCGATCAGGACGGCATCGGCGAGGTCGCTGCGCAGGTCGGCGCGCACCCGGTCGGTGGCGATGCCGACGCTCACCTCCCCGACCACCCTGCCCGAGACGGGATCGCTCACCGGCACCTTGGCCCGGACCGAATCGCCGAGCGTGCCCGACTCGCTGGTCACGACCTCCCGTCCGGCGAGTGCCTCGGTGGGGTCGGTGCTCACCCTGCGGCCGAGCTGCTCCGGATCGGGATGCGCGAGCCGGAGTCCCTGGTCGTCGGTGACCACGACGAACAACGCTCCGGTGGCGGTGCGGACGGCCTCGGCGGCCTCCTGCACCGCACCGGATGCGAGTTCCGGGTTGTCCGGAGAAACCACCCCGTCGTCGGCGGCCGAATAGCGTGCGACCTCGTCCCGCACGGTCGGGTCCGCGGACACCGACCGTGCGATCGCGAGCGCCCGCTGACCGTGCTCGTCGGTGACTCGGTCCTCGGTGGTGGTGGCGAACACCGTGAATCCGATGCCGAGTGCCACCGCCACCACCGCGGACTGGAGCAGAAGTACCTGGGTGCGAAGTTTCACGGCGTCGCTCCCGTTCGTCCCATCCGTCCAGTGTGGCCCGGGGCCGATCTCATCCGAACGGAATCTGCCCGAGTACCACCCCGACGACGAGCATCACGACCGACACCACTCCGGCGCGCCACAGCACCTTGCGGTGATGGTCGGCCAGTGGCACCCCGGCGAGGGTCACCAGCAGCAGAATCGCCGGGACCAGCGGGCTCTGCATGTGGACGGGCTGTCCGGTGATCGATGCGCGCGCCATCTCGACCGGTTCGATGCCGTACTGCGCTGCCGTCTCCGCCAGCACCGGGAGCACCCCGAAGTAGAAGGCGTCGTTGGTCATGAAGAAGGTCATCGGGATGCTGAGCAGGCCGGTGATGACGGCGAGGAACGGGCCGAGTGCGTCGGGGACGACGCCGGTGAGCCACAACGCCATCGATTCGACCATGCCGGTGCCTTGGAACACGCCGGTCAGGACGGCGGCGGCGAACACCATCGCGACGACCGACACGATGCTCGACGAATGGCGTGCGATCGCGGCGGACTGATCGACGACGCGAGGGAAATTCACGGCCAGCGCGATACCGGCGGCGATCATGAACAGCACGGGGATCGGCAGGATGTCGAGGCCGAGGACGACGAGCAGCGCCACCGTGAGGATCGCGTTGAAGGGCAGCAGACGCGGACGCAGGGTCGGACGGTCGGGGTCGAGTCCGGCAGCCAACCGACCGACCTCCCCGTCGGTCGTATCGGTGCCCTTTCCGACCGTCGTACCCACTCCGGACGGACCAGCGCCGAGCGGCATCAGGTCGGGCTTCCACGTGAGCTTTCCGAGACGGCGACGTTCGACGAAGCCCAGGTGAGCAGCGAAGCCCAGCACGACCACGAGTCCGACGACGAGCGACGGGATCATCGGGACGAACACGTCGGACGGGGACAACCCGAGCGCGCTGGCTGCACGGACCGTCGGCCCGCCCCACGGGATGATGTTCATCGTGGCGTTCGCCAGGCCCGCGACGACGGTGAGGACGACCGGGCTGACCTTCAGTTTCAGGTAGAGCGGCAACAGTGCGGAGGTGGTGATGATGAACGTCGTGGACCCGTCCCCGTCGAGGGAGACGACCATCGCCAGCACAGCGGTTCCGATCACCAGTCGTGCCGGGTCGTCGCGCACGAGCCGCAGGATGAGCCGCACGAGGGGGTCGAACAGGCCGACGTCGATCATGATGCCGAAGAAGATGATCGCGAAGAACAGCAGCGCCGCTGTGGGGGCGAGACTTTCGACGCCGTCGACGATCATGTCGCCGATGTCGGTGCCGGCTCCGGCGATCAGGCCGAACGCGACCGGGATCAGGATCAGGCCGACGACCGGGGTGGCCCGTTTCGACATGATCAGGTACATGAACGTGGCGACCATCAGGAAGCCGAGGACGACGAGCATGGCGGTGCCCACTTTCTGACGTGATCGGGGCCGGTCCGGGCACACGTCGACCACGGGTCGCGGGCGCGACCGGAGGTCTGGTGTGGGGGTCCGGCTCGAAGCCGTGAGGGTTGTGTGATCTCTGCTACAGCAGAGTGTGTGGCCACGTCCCTCACCGAGTCACCGTTGCGCGCGAAAGCGCCGTTGTGCGCATTCTGCTCGAGCCCGTCGTGGTCGGGCTCGCCGCCGGAGGCCGACAGTGGTCGGCCCAAGGGCTCCAATAAGCTGGTGGCGTGCGCCGCTTCGACTTCCCTGTGGACCTGCCCCATGCCAAGGCCGTGAACCAGACCCTCGCGGATGTCCGTCGTCTGCGGTGGTCGGCGATATTCGTCGGCCTGGTGTGCGTCGCGGGTGCGGTGGGTCTGTTCCTGCTCGGCGAAGCCTGGGCGTACATCGTCGCCGCCGTGCTGGCGGTCGCGGCCGCGACGTCGGTGTGGGTGGCGCTGTGGGCGCCGCGCAAGGTGGGGACCATCGAACAGCTCTACCGCGACAGCCCTCTCGTCCCGGCCGTCGTCGCCGCCGAGCGTGCCCGCGGGCTGACGCTGCTCGCGCTCGTCGACATCGCCAAACCCGAGACGTCCGGCCGGCACTTCGCCCTGGTCACCCGCAACGTGGAGGCGGTGCCGGGTCACCGGATCGCGATCGGTGAGCGCGTGCCGTGTGCCGCGGTCCTTTCCGACCGCACGACCCGCAACGACTCGGGGGTGTGGCAGATGGTCGGCCCCATGCCGATCGCCTGGGGTACCCGTGATCAGAAGGTCATCGCCGACGCGGTCGCGCAGATCCCCGAAGTGGAGTGGCGCGTGCTGAAGGACAAGCTGAAGATGGTGGACCAGGTCGACGCCACCGACGAGCGTCGCCTCGAACTGGCGAGCAAGGAACTGCCGCCCGAGCTGCGGTGACACAGGACTGCGGTGACATGGAAGTACGCACGCTGACCGACGGTGCGGTGGTGCTCTCGCCACCGGGTCCGGCCGACGTCGACGCCATCACCGAGGCGTGCCGGGATCCTCTGATCGCCCGGTGGACCACCGTGCCCTCCCCCTACACCCGGGCCGACGCACTGCACTTCGTCGAGGACGTCGTTCCGGCCAAGTGGGCGAACGGTTTCCCCGATTGGGCCGTACGAAGCTCCGCGGATGGGATGTTCTGCGGCATGGTCGGATTCGTCCCGCGTGAGAGTGCCGATCCGGAGATCGGCTACTGGATCGCACCGACGGCCCGAGGCCGGGGTACGGCGACGGCCGCGGTGCGACTGGCATGTGGCTTCGCCTTCGCGCAGGACGGCATGAACGTCCCGCGGGTCGCCTGGCGCGCATTCGTCGGGAACGACGCCTCGGCGCTCGTCGCGCGACGGGTCGGGTTCCGGTACGAGGGCATTGCCCGCAACGGCCTGCTCCAGCGGGGCGTGCTGCGGGACGTGTGGGTCGCCGGACTGTCGGCCGACGACCCACCCGGACCCGTGGACGGCTGGCCCCTGTAGTTCTCAGCGCTGTAGTCCTCGGGCGCTGTAGTCCTCGGGCGCTGTAGTTCTCAGCGCTGTGGCCCTCGGGGGCCGTGGGGATCACGCGAGGTGCGGGAGCACTTCCTTCTCGAGCAGTTCCAGCCCCGAGGTGTCGTAGGCGGCCTCGGGAAGGTAGAAGATCGCGTACTCGAGCCCCTGCTTCTTCAGTGCGGTGAGGTTCTCGACGATCTGCTCGGGAGTGCCGACGGCGGGCATCCCCCGGAAGGCGTCGAGCGCCCCGTCGGCCTTCTCCGCTCCGACGATCGGTTCGAGACGGGCCCGCAGTGCCTCGAGCCGGTCCTGCACCTCGGCTTCGGTGCGGCCGATCGCCACGTTGTAGTTGGCCGATCGCACGATGGCGCCGAAGTCGGTGCCGACCTCGGCGCAGTGCTCGCGCAGGATCTCGGACTTGCGCGCGAATCCTTCGGGTGTGCCGTCGAAGTTGGTGTACTGCGCGTACTTCGCGGCGATCTTCAGGGTCACCTTCTCGCCGCCACCGGCGATCCACAGCGGAATGCCGCCCTCCTGCAGCGGAAGCGGACGGACGATGGCTCCGTCGACGGTGTAGTGCCTGCCCGAGAGTGTCGCGGAACCCGTGGTCCAGGCCTGGCGGAAGATCTGCACGCCCTCGTCGAGCCGGCGGAGTCGCTCACCCGCCGACGGGAAACCGTAACCGTATGCACGCCATTCGTGCTCGTACCATCCGCCACCGATCCCCATCTCGATGCGCCCACCGGAGATGATGTCGGCGGTGGCGGCGACCTTCGCGAGATAGGCGGGGTTGCGGTAGGCCATGGCGGTGCACATCTGGCCGATGCGCACCCGCTCGGTGACGGCAGCGAAGGCCGACACGAGGCCCCATGCCTCGTGGGTGGCCTCATCGGTGGGCGCAGGGACGGTGTGGAAGTGGTCGTACACCCAGATCGATTCCCACGGCCCGGCGTCGGCACGGACGGCGAGATCGCGCATCACCCGCCAATGGTCGGAGGGATCGATGTCGACGAGGTCCAGGCGCCAACCTTGAGGAACGAACAGTCCGAAACGCATGCGACTCCTTCGCTGGTAGGTACGGGCACGATGTCGTCCATCCACCCCACGGGTTCCAGTGTGCGGTGCGACCGCCGAACATTCCTCCCGAAGTCCGGCACCGTGTGCGACACGACGACTGCGTTCCCGTCGGATATCGACGAGGGTGCTGCGTACCATCGGACCCATGGCCGGACGGACACGCGTGGCGCTCGCCCTCGGCAGTGGCGGCGCCCGCGGGTACGCCCACATCGGCGCCATCCGGGCGATCGAGGAACGCGGTCTCGAAATCGTCGGAGTCTCAGGCGCTTCGATGGGTGCGCTGGTCGGTGGTGTCTATGCGGCAGGCGCGATGGACCCGTACACCGAATGGGCCACCGGCCTGTCCCAGATGGATGTCGTGCGCCTGCTCGACCTGTCCGTCTCGGCTCCCGGCGCGATCCGCGCGGAGCGGATCCTGTCCAAGATGCGGGAGATCCTCGGCGACGCGGTGATCGAAGAACTTCCGATTCCCTTCACCGCGGTCGCCACCGATCTCGCCGCAGGTCGCGCTGTCTGGTTCCAGCGAGGTCCCGTCCACTCGGCGATCCGGGCGTCCATCGCGATACCCGGCGTCATCACGCCGGTGATACTCAACGGCCGTGTCCTCACCGACGGCGGCACCCTGTCGCCTCTGCCGATCGCACCGACGGTCGGCATGCCCGCCGACCTCACGATCGGGGTCAGTCTCGGTGGGGAGGAACACGGCGCGGCGCACTCACCCGAGAACGCAAGCTCGGAAGCACGTCCCATCGAGGAATGGAAGGCACGTTTCCGGCGCAGCGCCAACCAGATGCTCGACACCGACATCGTGCGGTCGGTGGTCAACCGGTTCTCGACCGGTGCGGCGAGCGACGAGCCACCGGAGGTGGCTGCCGAGGACGCCGGAGATGTCGACACCGACGATGCGCTCGTCCCGAAGTTCGGACGCGTCGCGGTGATGAACCGGTCGCTCGACATCATGCAGTCGGCGCTGTCCCGGTTCCAGTTGGCGGCCTATCCGCCCGACATCCTCGTCGAGGTGCCACGAACCGCGTGTCGAAGCCTCGACTTCCACAAGGCTGCGGACATGATCGCGCTGGGTCGCTCACTGACCGAAGACGCCCTCGACCGTGCCGGTATCGCGGCCTCCGCCCCCACCGGTTCGGGGCCCGAGATCTCTGCCGACTCGTCATCGGACGTGCCCGGCTCGCCCTGACTGCTACCGAGCAGCGTCCATCGGCCGGTGTGTTTCGTACATCCGGAGAGCGACGATCAGCGCGGAGGTTGCGCTGACGGCCGCAGCGACTCCGACCGCGGCGTGCAGACCCATCAGGTCGGCGACGATCCCGCCGAGGACTGCCCCGACCGCGTAGCCCAGATCGCGCCAGACGCGGTAGACGCCGACGGCCCGGCCTCGCCAGACCGGATGGGCGACGTCGCCGATCACGGCCAGCAGGGTGGGATAGACCATGGCGGTGCCCGCACCCAGCAGTACGGTGCCGGTCGCCCAGCCCGCGAATGCGTCGCTCAGCGCGATGACCGCCAGGGCGACCGCCTGCGTGGCCATTCCCGCGGTGATCAGGTGCTTCCGGCCGATCCGGTCCGAAAGGGCTCCGGTGACCAATTGTCCCGCGCCCCACACTCCTGGATAAAGGGCGAACAGCAGGCCGATCTGTGCAACGGTGAGGTCCGCGGTGGCGAACAACAGGGGGAACAACCCCCACGAGAGACCGAAATTGAGGTTGTTGACCAATCCCGCCTGACTCGCCGAGGACAGAGCGGGTTCCCGAAGACTGGTCTGGACCACGATCTCACGGTCGGTCAGGTCGGCGTGAAGGTGATCGTGGATTCCGTCGGCGCGGGCCACATGTTGCCCGGCGTCGAGCAACGCGTGATCCCGGGTCTCCTTCACGAAGAAACCCGACAACACCAACGCCAGGGCGGTGTACGCGAGCCCCAGCAGGAAGGGTGCGGGGCGCAGACCGAAATGCTCGGCCAGATAACCGGCGAACAGCGATGTCACCGCGACAGCGCCGTAACCTGCAGCTTCGTTGAGTCCCATGGCCAGACCGCGCCGGGCCGGACCGACCAGATCGATCTTCATCACCACGGTCGTCGACCAGGTGAGCCCCTGGTTGATACCCAACAGTACGTTCGCGGCTACCACCCACCACCAGTCGGTGGCGAGAATCAGCATGAGAGGTACCGGCAGGGCGAACAACCATCCCACCAGCAGCACCGGTTTGCGCCCGTAGCGGTCGGAGAAGGTCCCGGCGAAGTAGTTTGCGGCAGCCTTGGTGATCCCGAAGGCTGCCACGTAGGTGAAGATGAATGTGTAACCGCTCAGCCCGAATTCGTTCTCGGCAAGCAGCGGAAGAACGGTCTGTTGCTGACCGACCATGCCTCCCACCAGGGCGTTGACCGCCACCAGCAGGGTGAACTGGGCGGCGTTGGCCCGCAGACCCAGCACCGGAGGCCGGGGCGTGGCCCTGGGGCTCACGTCCCGGCCTCCGGGTCGGGGCCGACGGCTACGGCCGGTTCCGGTTCGTACGCCGTCTCCATGGTTGCGACCGAGGTCAGCGACGGAAGAGCGACCGCACGCTTCGACGCTCGGCGCGGGCCGGGACGGTGTCCTGACCGCAGGTGCAGCGATCGGCGGCGGGCACCGAACGCATGACGGCGTCGACATGCTGTCCGCATCCGCCCCATCCGGTCTTTGCGCAGTTCGGGCAGGCGACGGGGTAACACATGAGAGTCCTCCTCGATGAGAGTGCGCTACGGACCCGGCGAAGGGTCAGGAGCGGGAGGCTGCGCGTTGTCCGGCAACCTGGTCGTGGATCTCGGTCATGTCGAGGGCCTCGATCCGGGTGATCAGGTCCTCGAGAGCCGGTGCCGGCAACGCGCCGGGCTGTGAGTAGACGAGCACACCTTCTCGGAATGCCATGATCGTCGGAATCGAGCGGATGTTCGCCATGGCGGCGAGCTGCTGCTCGGCCTCGGTGTCGACCTTGGCATGCACGATCTCGGGGTGTGCCTGCGACGACTTGTCGAAGACCGGGGCGAAGGCACGGCACGGGCCGCACCACGACGCCCAGAAGTCGACGAGAACGATGTCGTTGCCGACGATGGTGGATTCGAAGTCCGCCATCGTGAGGTTCTTCGTCGTCATCGTTTCCGTTCCTTTCTCCGGGCCGGAATGATTAGGCAGGGACGTGAGATTCGGCCCACGCGTTGTAGCCGCCGAGCAGATCCGTGACGTTCTCGAAGCCCTGGGCCCGCAGCAGCGAAGCCGCCACGCTCGAACGCCATCCACCGGCACAGTGCACGACGATCGGCTTGCCGGACGGGACCTGGTCCAAGCGGGTACGCAACTGGGCCAGCGGGATCGGCATCGCACCCGGAATGGTTCCGAACTCGCGCTCACCGGGATTGCGGATGTCGACGAGGGTGACCGCGTCGGCGGCGAGCAACCGGTCGAGTTCGTCGACCGATGTCCTGGATGCGGTCTCGACCAGATCGGCCAGTTCCGCCGGGAACACCCCGTCCCGATCGACGTTCAGATAACCTGCGGCACCGTCGGATCCGATTCGCGCCAGGCGCACCGCGGCGTCCTGCTCCTCACCGGGATAGGTGATCAGCACGATCTTCTCGCCGACCTCGGCGACCATGCCGCCGGTCTCGGCGAAACGCCCGTCGAACCCGACGTTGACCGATCCGCGCAGATGCCCGGCGGCGAAATCGTCGACGCTTCTCGCATCGAGAACACGCGTGCCGGCCTCGAGTTCGGCCTTCACCTGCTCGGGGCTCAGCTCGGGAATGGTGCGGTCCTGCAGCAGAAGCGGGTGCATCCGCTTGTTCATCGCGGCGTCGACCGAGAAGTACGACGGGGCGGCCGGCTGCCCTTCGGTGACCAGGGCGACGAAGTCGTCCTCGCTCATCGGTTGCACGGACGGGTTGGTGGCGCGCTGCTCCCCGATGGTCGAGGTGAGTTCGGTCGACAGGTTCTTCCCGCAGGACGAACCGGCACCGTGAGCGGGCATGACCACGACCTGGTCGGGCAAGGTCAGCAGCTTCTCGTGCACGGTGTGATACATCGCTCGCGCCAGATCGCTGGTGGATCCGTCGCCGAGGTTGACCAGGTCGGGGCGGCCGACATCGCCGATGAACAGCGAGTCGCCGGTGAGCACCGCCGACGGGACGGCATCGGGGTGTTCGCGCACCAGCACCGAGATCGATTCCCAGGTGTGGCCCGGGGTGGAGAGAATTTCGAGTTCGACCTCACCGAGGGACAGCTTCTCGCCGTCGCGCAGCCGGCGGATCGGGTAGTCGGTCTCGGCGGCTTCACCGAATCCGATCCACGCACCCGTGGCGTCGACCAGTTCGAGGTGACCCGAGACGAAGTCCGCGTGGAAGTGGGTGTTGATCACCCCTTCGATGGTCAGTCCGTACTTCTTTGCGTCGGAGAGGTATTCGGTGATGTCGCGGCGGGGGTCGACCACGACCGCCCTGCCCGTGCTCTCGTCACCGATGAGGTAGGACGCGTGGGAGAGGCACTCGATGTAGTACTGCTCGAGAATCATGGATTCCTCCGTTGCTGGATCCGGGTGATGTTCCGGTGATGTAGACATCGTGGCATATACCCCCTAGGGTATGTCAAGTACCCCCTGGGGTATCCGGGTCCGATTTCCCGGCAGCGCAGGATCGAGCAGGGAGTTACCGATGGAGAATCCGGAAGCCGATACCGCCGCCCTGCGACGCCTGCGCCGAGCACAAGGCCAGCTCACCGCGGTTATCACGATGCTCGAAACCGACCGCGATCTGCGCGAGGTGGTCATTCAGCTCGCAGCGACATCCCACGCGCTGCATCGCGCCGGATTCAAGATCATCTCGGACCGGCTCCGCCGATGCATCCTCGACGAACAGGACGCCGCCTGCGACGACCGCATCACCGAGAAGGAACTCGAGAAGTTGTTCCTCGGCCTCGCCTGAGCTCACCCAACAAGCTCCTTGCATATACCCCCAGGGGTATGTGTACGATGGTCGAAGAATACCCCCTGGGGCACTTTTATCAGCCCCATCCGATTCCCCGATCGAAAGGCCCCCCCATGACCGAGTCCCCCGCTGTCACCGTCGACCCGAACTCCTTGCACGAGTCGATCGACTCCGGCAAGAACGTGCGGATCATCGACGTCCGGACTCCGGGCGAGTTCGAGTCCGTGCACATCCCCGGCGCCTACAACGTCCCCCTGGACCTGTTGCGCGAGCACCGCGACGAGTTCTGCGCTCATTTCGACGAGAACGTCGTCCTGGTGTGTCGCTCCGGACAGCGTGCCGGTCAAGCCGAAGAGACCCTGCGCGACGCAGGATTGTTCAACCTCCACATCCTCGAGGGCGGCATGCTCGGCTGGGAAGCGGCCGGCCTGCCCGTCAACCGCGGCGCCGAACGCTGGGACCTCGAACGCCAGGTCCGGCTCGTCGCCGGTTCGCTCGTGCTGAGCTCGGTTCTCGGCAGCATCGCCGTGCCGAAGCTCAAGTGGCTCGCCGCCGGAATCGGCGGTGGGTTGACCTTCGCCGCACTGTCGAACACCTGCGCAATGGGCATGCTGCTGTCCAAGCTGCCCTACAACCGCGGCGCCTCGTGCGACGCCCAGAGCATCGTCGCGCAGCTTGTCCAGTCGAATACCGAAAGCGCCGAGAGGAACTGATCATGATCGCGTTGACCGTAGCTCTGGCAGTCCTCGTCGGTGTCACCCTCGGACTGCTCGGTGGCGGGGGCTCGATTCTCACCGTCCCGCTGCTCGCTTACGTGGCAGGTATGGACGCAAAGGAAGCGATTGCCACTTCGCTGCTGGTCGTGGGTGTCACCAGCGCGGTCGGCGCGATTTCCCATGCACGCGCCGGCCGCGTGCAGTGGCGCACCGGAATCCTGTTCGGTCTGGCCGGCATGGTCGGCGCCTACGGCGGGGGTCTGCTCTCGCGCTTCATACCCGGCACCGTCCTGCTGCTCGGCTTCGCCGTAATGATGATCGCAACAGCGATCGCCATGCTCCGCGGCCGTAAGAACAAGGCCGCGGCCGACGACGGCGACCAGGCCATGCCCGTGGGCAAGATCCTGCTCGACGGTGTGGTCGTCGGTCTGGTCACAGGCCTCGTCGGCGCCGGCGGCGGCTTCCTCGTCGTCCCGGCTCTGGCGCTGCTCGGTGGTCTGCCGATGCCGGTCGCGGTCGGTACCTCGCTGATCGTGATCGCCATGAAGTCCTTCGCCGGACTCGGCGGCTACCTGTCCACAGTGCAGATCGACTGGCGTCTGGCGGCGATGGTCACCGGTGCCGCCGTCGTGGGCAGCCTCATCGGCGGCCGCCTGACCTCACTGGTCGATCCGGACACCCTGCGCAAGAGCTTCGGCTGGTTCGTCCTGATCATGTCCTCCGTCATCCTCGCGCAGGAGATCCATCCCGGCGTCGGCATCGCCGCGGCGGCACTCACCGTCGTTGCCGCCGGCGCTATCTATGCCTGCAACCGCAGGGAGCACTGCCCGCTGCAACGACTCGGAGGACGCTCTCGCGCCGCCGTGGCGGCGGGCTGAGCGGAGAACTCGGAAGTGCTCACCCATTCTCGACAGACCCGAACCGAGGAGTTCACCATGCACGAAGTCGACACTGCCGCTCTGATCCAGGCGTGGGAGTCCGGAGCTCCGGTGCTCGATGTCCGCGAGGACTACGAGTACATCCAGGGCCACGTTCCCGGCGCCCAATTGATCCCCCTCCCCGAACTGTCCGCCCGTGTGAGCGAGGTAGCTCCGGGAGAGACCGTCTACGTCATCTGCGCATCCGGAAACCGGAGCAAGCGCGGAGCCGAGATCCTCGAATCGGCCGGACGGCCCGCGGTATCCGTTGCCGGCGGGACGAGAGCGTGGGTGTCCGCGGGCCGAGAGGTCCGGCGCGGCCCCACCGCCTGAGCATCGGGCCGAACTTCTTCACCAGCGGCCTGCACGCCGCCGTCGACGACGGTGTGCAGGCCGTAGAGTGGAACCGTGCCGGGCTTCGCCCGAACGGTAGGAGTGGGACCGGTCGGAGACATGTCCCGACGCATCGACGGCGACCCGTTGGCGATCGGCGCGGTGGACGCTCCCGTGGTGATGGTCGCGTACTCCGACTACCGCTGCCCGTTCTGTGCCAAGTTCAGCCGGGACGTCGAAGCGGCCTTGATCGACAAGTACGTGGACGAGGGAATTCTGCGCATCGAATGGCGCGACCTGCCGATTTTCGGCGAGCAGTCGATGGCCGAAGATCTTGCCGGCCACGCCGCTGCCGCACAGGGGAAGTTCTGGGAGTTCGGTACGGCCGTCTACGCCTCCTCCCCCGATCGTGGTCATCCCGACCTGACATCGGAGGCTCTGCGCAGCTTCGCAGCTGCGGCCGGAGTGCCCGACCAGGACCGATTCGACCGGCAGGCCGCCGACCCGTCCGTGGACCAGGACATCTACGCCGACATGCTCGAGGCGAACACCATCGGCGTGGCAAGTACACCGTCGTTCGTGATCAACGGCACCCCGATTCTGGGCGCACAACCGCTCGGGGTCTTCGAGCAGGTCATCGAGGCAGCAGCCGGGTCGGCGCCGTGACCGAGATCGGTCTGCTCGGCGCCCTGCTCGGCGACCTGCTTTCCCTGCTCAGTCCGTGCTCGGCGCTGCTACTGCCCTCCTTCTTCGCGTATGCCTTCGACGGCGCGGGACGTCTTGCAGCACGCACCGCACTCTTCTATGCCGGATTGACCTCGGTGCTCGCGCCTCTGGGCGCCGGACTCGGATTGGTCGGTGCGCTCCTGACTCAGCAGGCTCCATTGCGAACTCATACCGCCTCCCTCATCTCGGGTCTGCTGTTCATCGGCATCGGCGTGCTGTTTCTCGTCACCGACGGCACCGCGAATCTCACCGGCCTCATGGGCGTCGACGAGCAGCTCGACCTGCAAGTTGCACTCGGACAATGGGCCACGGACATGCACGGTCCCGGCCTACTCCTGACAGTCGCTGTCATCGCGTTCGCCGCGGTCGCAGTCCGCGTGATTCGGCAACGGCGTCAACATCGACCCGGGTACCACTGAAAGAGGATGCGACCGAAAGGAGCGAGATGACGTTGGTGCTCGCGCTGGGCTTCGGTGCCGTCATCGGCGTGCTGCTCGGCCTGCTCGGCGGAGGCGGATCGATCCTCGCGGTCCCGGCTCTGGTCTTCGGCCTGGGGTTGAGCATGGCGCAGGCCATCCCGATCTCACTGATCGTCGTCGGCGTGGCGTCGGCGGTGGGGGTGCTTCCGAAGGTACGCGCTCGCCAGGTCGAGTGGCGTCTGGCAGGTATCTTCGCCGCCACCGGCATTCCGGCCACCTTCGCGGGCAGCGCCGTGGGACGGTTGCTTCCGGAACGCGCTCTTCTGATCGGGTTCGCGGTGGTGATGGTCTTGGCAGGAGCGAGGATGCTCGCCGATCGTGGCGATACCGGAACAGCGTGCTCGACCGAAGGATCCCGAATCAACTGGCGCCGTTGCGCTCCTCGGTCGATCGCGGCCGGCCTCACGGTCGGCTTTCTCACCGGCCTGTTCGGTGTCGGCGGCGGATTTCTGATCATCCCTGCGCTCGTCCTCATGCTCGGCATCGAGATGCCGGTTGCCGTGGGCACCTCGCTGGTGATCATCGTCGCCAATTCCGCCGCGGGTCTGATCTCGCATCTGAGCGGCACGAGCATCGACTGGGCGATCACCGCCGCCTTCGCCGGCACAGCGATCGTCGGGTCGCTCGTCGCGGGGCAGTTCGGGACCCGCATCGACACCGACCGGCTTCAACGCTGGTTCGCCTATCTGGTGTTCGCCGTGGCCGCCTACGTGCTCGTCGACGCGATCTTCCTACGGTGACCGCTACCGCATCCACCGTTTCACCCATACGGGTACGGGTATTCGTCCCGTACATCCCCCGAATGAAGGAGTCCCCGATGGACGTGTCGATCATCGAAACCTCCGGCCTCGGCGATCGCAGCTACCTGATCAGCGCGGGCGACATCGGTGCCGTGGTGGACCCGCAACGCGACATCGACCGAGTACTGAAGCTGGCGGCCGAACGCGGAGTACGCATCACCCACGTGCTCGAAACGCACATCCACAACGACTACGTCACCGGCGGTCTCGAACTGTCCAGGGCAGTGAACGCCGAATACGTCGTTCCGGCCGGCGACGATCTCGGCTACCAGCGGCGCGCGGTGGTCGACGGCGACATCGTCGACGCCGGAGCATTCCGATTCCAGGTCATGCACACTCCCGGCCACACGCATCATCACGTCAGCTATGTGCTGCGCGATCCCGACGACACTGCCGTCGGAGTGTTCACTGGCGGTTCGATGCTCTTCGGCACGACCGGACGGACCGATCTCGTCGGCGAGGAGCACACCGACGAACTCACCCACGCGCAGTACCACTCGGTGCGCCGCCTCGCCGAGGAACTGCCTGCGGAGACGAAGGTGTACCCCACGCACGGCTTCGGCAGTTTCTGCGCCGCCACACCCGCCAGCGGCGACGAGTCCACCATCGGCCGCGAACGTACGTCGAACCCGGCCCTGACCCAGGACGAACAGGCATACGTCGACGAACTGCTCGCGGGGCTGGCCGCCTACCCTGCCTATTACGCCCATATGGGAGTGATCAACCGCGCCGGACCTGCGCCGGTGGACCTGTCGATGCCCGAGCGCGTCGATCCGGAGGAGCTGCGCCGGAGGATCGATTCCGGCGAATGGGTCGTCGACCTCCGCGAACGCACTGCTTTCGCCGCCGGACACCTCGGCGGCACCCTCGGGTTCGAACTATCCGGTTCGTTCGTAACCTATCTGGGCTGGCTCTACACCTGGGGAGCGCCGTTGACCCTGATCGGAGAGAGCGAGGAGCAGGTACTCGACGCGCGTCGCGAACTCGTCCGCATCGGCATCGACGATCTCGAAGGTGCCGCAGTGGGCGAGATCCACACCCTCGTCGCCGGCACCGAACTGCGTTCCTATCGTGTCGCCGATTTCCCCGCTCTCGCCCGCAGACGCGACGAGCAGCAGGTCACCGTCCTCGATGTGCGGCAGGCGAACGAGTTCGACGAATCGCACATCGACGGCGCCGTCAACATCGCACTGCACGAACTCGCCGATCGTCTCGACGAGGTCCCCCAGGGGGAAGTCTGGGTGCACTGCGCGTCCGGCTACCGCTCGTCGATCGCGGCATCGATGATCGATGCACCCGAACGCAACGTCGTTCTCGTCAACGACGAATTCGACCGTGCTCGCGAACTCGGACTCACCGGCTGAGACGGTCCCTCAGCCAACGGATCACCCGGCAGTTCGGTAACGCTGCCGGGTGATCAGCGCCGCCCCCATCCACAGCACGGCAAATGTCGCCGCCAGCGCCAGGCCGACGTACTCCAGGTTCAGAGCCGCGATCCACCCGGTCCACGGGTCGGTCAAGGCGAACACCTCGCGCGCCGTGGACACCAGAATGATGGTTCCCAGCACGGCTGCGGCGACGACCGACACACCCGTGGTGATCAACGTGAAGAAGATCTTCGTTCCGGGTGCCAGACCCTCACCGGAATAGAGTTTGGTCATTGCGATGCCGTCGATCGCGTCGACCAGTGTCATCCCCGCGGCGAAACACAAAGGTAGTGCCAGCACCAACCACACCGAGGCGCCGGGAGGGTCGTCGCGACCGCGACGGCGACGACCCCGATGGTCATCGCAGTATCGAACCCCAGACCGAACAGGACGCCGATCACGTAGATGTGCCGGGGATGACGCACCCTGCGCAGGGGCGCCTGCAACACCCGTGCCGCCGCCGTCCGCGACAGCGCCTGCTCCACGGCCACGGCGTCCGGCTCACGCTCGCGATGCAGGGCGCGCAAGCGCACCCAGGCCACGGCGTTGACGGCGGCGATGAGGACGAGGAAACCTCCGGCGACCACCGCGCCGACCGTCGCCAGCACCGCCGTCGCCGGTTCGTCGTCGGACAACAACCGCGTTGCGGTGCCGACCCCGGCTGCCACCAGGACCGTCACCACGAACACCACTGTCGAATGCCCCAGGCTGAACGCCAGGCCCACGCTCATGGGCCGGCGGCCTTCGCCGACAAACTTGCGCGTCGCGTTGTCGATACCGGTGATGTGATCGGCGTCGAGAGCATGCCGCAGCCCCAACGCGTATGCGGTCAGTGCGACGCTCACACTCACCGCGTCGGCGGCCGACGTCCATTGGGCCCACGCCAGCAGACCGAAGCCCAGGACGTGCACCGACGCCACAACCGCCAAGGTCGCAGCGATGCGCAGTCGCTCGGGAACGTGCTCTCGCCCGGAACTGTCGACCAAGCGAGCGAGCCCTGAATCACGAGACGAAGTGACGAACTCACTCACGCGCTGTTCTCCCTCCGACTGCGCAGACCGAAGCACCACGGCAGCGCAGGGCGTCGCAGCAATCGTCGCCCTCATACCCGCACGGCGTAGCTGTCACACTCGTGGTCGACAAGGTGAAGATCGGTCGCACAACTCACACTCCGACCAGATACCCCCGGGGGTACAATGGTCTACAGAACTAGGAAAGGACGCCTCCATGGTCGGCGACGAAGACAGCATCGCACTGGTACTCAACCGGCTGCGCCGCGCGCAGGGTCAGCTCGGCGGAGTGATCGCGATGATCGAACAGGGTCGTGACTGTAAGGATGTCGTAACCCAGCTCGCCGCGGTCTCCCGCGCTCTGGACCGTGCCGGATTCAAGATTGTGGCGAGCGGTTTGCGGGAATGCCTCACCGAGACGGCCCAGGACGGCAAGGAGCCGATGACCGAGGCCGAACTCGAGAAGCTCTTCCTCGCCCTGGCTTGACACCTCCCCTTCCGAGAGAAAGCAGGACACCCATGACACTCGCACTCTCGACCACCCTCCACACCTCGTTCGACGATGCGGTCGAACGCACCCGCAAGGCACTGGCCGGGCAGGGATTCGGCATTCTCACCGAGATCGACATGAAGGCCACCCTGAAGGCCAAGCTCGGTGAGGACCTGGAGGATTACGTGATCCTCGGTGCGTGCAATCCGCCGCTCGCCCACCGGGCGGTGACGGTCGATCGGCAGATCGGGCTCTTGCTCCCCTGCAACGTCGTGGTCCGCACCGACCCCGAGGATCCCGACACCGTGGTGGTCGACGCAATGAACCCACAGATGATGGTGCAGGTCGCCGATCAGCCGGGACTCGCGGAGGTCGCCGACGACGCCACCACCGCTCTGCAGGCCGCCATCGATTCCTTGAAGGCGGATACGGCACAGAACTGAATCGACACCACGAGGGGCCGGCACAGCGACTGTGCCGGCCCCTCGCCCCGAACGGGTCAGGGATAGTTGGGATTGTTGTATTCGGGGATCTCGATGCTGATCGGGCGCAGTTCCGACATGTACAGCAGGACGAACTGGCGCAGCAGTTCGTCGAACGTCCAGTAGGCATCCGGCGCCAGCGGAAGCGGCAGCAGGCCTTCGCGTACCGCGATGAACGGACCCCACGCGACGTCGAGCAGTGTGCCCCAGACCGGTTCGCGCGGAATATTGAGCCAGTTGGCGACCTCGTCGCCGAGAGCGAAGCGGGTGAGCGCACCGAGGATCGGGGGGGTGTCCCTATGTTGATGTCAACCGACCGGGGATGCCACTGAAGTGCGGTCCGGTAGGGGCTGGAATAATCGACATGCATGGAATCCGTTGTGACACTGTCAGGTGGGGACGCGGGTGAGCTGCTGACGTTGCAGCGTGCTGCATATGTGACTGAGGCGCAGGCCCACGACGACGTGAACCTTCCCCCGTTGATGCAATCCCTCGACGAGTTGGTGAGTGAGCTGACGCAGCCCGACGTGCTCGCGTTCGGGTTGCGCGATGACTCCCAACGTCTCGTCGCCGCCGTGCGCGTGTATCTCTCTCCGACGGAGCCTCATACCGCCGAGTTGGGAAGGCTGGTCGTGGCCCCGGACATGCAAGGCCAGGGCCGGGGCAGTCGACTGCTCGAACTGGTGGAAGAGCGACTACCTGAGCAGATCACTGATCTGCAGTTGTTCACAGGTGAGCGCAGCCTCGGCAACCTGCGGCTCTACTCCCGATTCGGGTATCAGGAAACGCACCGCACTCCGACTCCGGGCGGCTATGCGCTGATCCATCTGGCGAAGCAAGTGCGCTAACAACGGGTCAAGCCCCAACTCGTGGTCTGTGCTCATGCTGCTTCTGCGATTGGGGACCGGTAGAAGGTCTTGTTCTTGAGCATGGCGTAGAGGACGTCGCAGCGCCGCCGCGCAAGGCAGATCAGGGCGGCGTTGTGCTTCTTGCCCTCGGCGCGTTTGCGGTCGTAGTAGGCGCGGCTGGTCGGATCGTGTAACGCGGCGAATGCGGACAGGAACAACGCCCGTTTGAGCTTGCGGTTGCCTGATCGGGCGGGGTGCTCCCCACGGATCGACGACCCGGAACGATGAGTCACCGGGGCGATACCGGCATAGGCCGCCAGGTGTGCCGCAGACGCGAACGCGGAACCGTCACCGACCTCGAGGAGGACGCGGGCTGCAGTCCTGATGCCGACGCCGGGCATCGACATCAGGACCTGGGAAAGAGGGTGGTCGTCGAGCATCCTCTCGACATCCTCGGCAATGCTCTTGCGCTGCTGCAGAACTTCTTTCAGAGAATCTGCAAGTTTCGGCAGAACGATCTCGGCGGCGGCACTGCCCGGCACCGTCACAGATTGCGCATCCAGGGCGGCGAGGATCTCCTCGGCGAGACGGGTGCCCATTCGCGGAGCGTGCTTGGTTGCGAGTGTGGTGAGCCGGCGCTTGCCGGCCTTGCGGATACCGACCGGTCCACCGCAGCGCGACAGGATTTCGAGCACGGCCGGATGCGCGATCCTGGGGCCCAGGACGCGTTCGAGAGCGGGGTGGATTCCGGTGAGCAATCCGCGGATGCGGTTGCTGATGCGGGTGGCCTCACCGGCGAGATCGTCGTCGAATCCGACGAGTACCCCGAGTTCGGCCAGGGCCTCGTCACCGACATCGACCCGGCGCAGCGTGTGCGGCATCGTGCGGGCGGTGTCGGCGATGATGAACGCATCTCGGGCGTCGGTTTTGGCCTGACCCGGGTAGAGGTCGGCGACGCGGCGCATCGTCAATCCCGGCAGGTACGCCACGGCGTGGCCGCAGGCTCGGGCCACGGTGACCGGCAGAGCGCCGATCGTGTTCGGTTGGTCGACGATCACCAGTACCGGGCCGTGTTCGGCGAGACGGTCGAACACAGTCCGCAGTTTGGTTTCGTCGTTGGGCAGGGCTTTGTCGAACAGTCGAGTGCCCGAAGGGTCGAGTCCGACGGCGTGGTGTTCGCCTTTGCCCACGTCGATGCCGCAGAACACGGCGTAGGTCGGGTCCATGAAGCGTGCCTTTCGTTCCGCTCCGGACGGTCACCGATCCGACGTCGATACCCGGCACCCACGTTACGAAGAGACCTACCGCAAATCCGGTGGCCGTGTCCCTATCAGCGGTCCATCGACGTCACCAGGTTCGGCGACACCACCCCCCGGATCATTCGAGAGACAGGGGCAAGAAGTCATACCGAACTTGGCGACCGTGGTCCCGCGGTGCGGGACTACGAAGAAGGTAACGGGGGACAACAGCGAGAAGTCGAGACCCTTACCGAGATCGAGGAGCATATCGGCGAGCTTCACGCCCTCGGGTGTGGGCGCCAGGATCGGATCGAGCGCCTCCTGCGCCTGGGATTCGGCGTCGTCCCAGGTGGCCGGGATGTACTGGTCTTCGATGCCGAGCATGTGCGCACTGACCTGCCACGAGTGCAGGAATCCGTCGGCCTCCGCGGCCGGGATGGGAACCTTCCACTCCTTCAACGTGCGCATCACGCTGGTGGGCAGGCTGTGCCAGGTGACCATCATGTCGTGCTGGCTGATCGGCACGTCCTCCGGTGCCATGTTGGACCAGTGCGAGGACTGCGGAAGCAGATGACGCACGCCGGCATGGACGAGCCTGGTCTTCACGGCTGTGACGATCATTTCGCCGTCGCCCAGATACGCGTTGCGAGAACCGATGTCGTAGCCCAATTTTGCAGTCTTCGAGATGCGGCCCTTCATGTTCGCGCCGCCCTTGGAGTAGTAGACGGCCAGCGCCTCTTTCGGGATGACCGTGCTCATCATCCCGCTCACGAATCCGTACAGCACACCGAGGTACAACCCGCGCTTCTCGTTGAAGCGGACGGCCGTCTCGAGTTTCGCCGGATCGGCCCAGGGCGGAAGCTGCCGGGCGTGTTCCATGAAGTCGCGCAGGTCGTTCGGAAGTCCTTCGGGTAACGGCTGGGAGTTCTTCTTCCAGGTGCGCAGCAGCTCGTTGACCCTCGGTACGTCGCCCCGCTCGAGCAATGAAGCGACGAGCGGGTCGGCCTCGTTGTCCCATACCTGTCGCGGGTCGGCACCGCTCCCCGCACCCGGTATCGATCCTGACGGTGACCACTTCCAGGGCCGGGCCTGGGCCGGCGCTGCCACCGCGAACGCCCCCAAGGCACCCAGGAGACCACCGGTTTTCAGAACGTCGCGCCTGCTCGGATTATCCATACTGCCGCTCCCCTACGACTCGCGGATGTAGCAATGAAACATTCAGCGTTTCTCTGTAGCATCGAACCACACTGTGGCTCGGGTCACAATGAATCGTGAAATATCACTGCTCGGCATGGTCCGCGCCGGGACCGGAACGGTAAACTCTGGACTTCGAGGAGGACATGTGGATTCTGCGTCGCCGATTTCCCGAGCGGTCTCACCCGCCTCCCTACCGCCCCCTGCCGAATCGGCGTCGTTGCTGGAACGTGCCTTTCAGGACGCACTTCTACTCCCGGACGAATCCGTCATGGGTACCGAGATCGACGAGACCCGCGTGCGCCTGCTCGATGCCGCTTACGAACAGTTCTGCCGAACCGGCATCCAGCGCTCCTCGATGGAGGAGATCGCCCGCCGCGCGAAACTGTCGCGAATCACCGTGTACCGTAAGTTCGAATCGAAGGATGCCCTCGTCGACGAGGTCATCATGCGCGAGTTCCGCCGCTACTTCCTGCGTTTCCTCGAGGACATCGCCCAGGCCGACACCGTGGCCGACAGGGTGGTCCTCGGATTCGTCAGCGCGCTGCGCGTCATCCGCACGAACAGGCTGATCGGCAATCTGCTCGAGACCGAACCGGTGCTGTTCGCCGGTGCGATCGGAGGCGACGACGGAACGATGCTCGCCGCTGTCCGCCGGTTCGTCGCGGGGCAGTTGCAGCGAGAGCAACGCGCGGGAACGGTCGCCGCCGATCTGAACACCGATCTGGTGGCGGAGATGATCGTCCGCATCTCGGCATCGTTCCTCACCACACCGAGTCAGGTCGTCGACATCGACGACGACGACGCCCTGGCGTCGATCGCGCGGCAGTTCCTCGTTCCGATGGTGCTGCCGGGCTACGGGTCGACGCGGTAGTACCGCCCTTCTTCGTCCAATCGCGCCCGCAGTGCTTCCAACACCGGCCGCTGCCCCTTGATCAGTTTCGTCTCGGCGTCCGCCGCGACGATCCAGCGCGCATCGTCGACCTCCGGGATCGTGATCCGCTTACCGGACTTCGGCGGCCATTCGACCTCGCACGTGTTGCTTTCGACGAATTCCAGCTCGTCCGTCGTCTCTCCTGCGTAGATGCTGACGATCTTGCCGGACGACTGCCGGTAGCGACCCAGCAACGACAACGGCACATCCGGGGGCTCGATCCCGCATTCCTCTGTGAACTCGCGCAGGGCGACCTCCCGGGGATCCTCCTCCGGGTCGTACTCCCCCTTCGGCACCGACCAGGCCGCTTCGTCCTTCCCCTTCCAGAACGGACCACCGGGGTGGACGAGCCACACGCTGAGCAGACCGGTCTCGTCGATGCGGTAGAACAGCAGACCTGCACTGGTGGCGGCCATCATCGCTCCTGTATGCCTGTGACAGGTTGACGCAGAATCGTTTTCAGTTTCTCGGGGGCCGTGCGGCGAGGGTCGGACAGGTAGATCTCGTGGTGGTCGCCGGCGAATGCCAACCCTCGTTCGGGCATCACCTGCGTGTGCAGGCGCTGCAGGACGGGGCCTTCGTCGTCGTACGGTCCGATGTGCAGGATCTGCAGCGCCCTGCCCTCCGCCAGCCGGAACGGCCGCACACGCGGCAGGGACGGGAGCGGATTCTTCTTCGCCCGGGCCTTGTCGCCCGCCGTCTCGATCGCGTCGTTCATCATGTCGTCGGTGATCCAGGGCGGCTGCGCGATGAGCATGCGCCACGACCAGGAGTCCTTGTCCCGCGTGAGGAAGGTGGTCATGTCCTCACTCCACCACAGGCCTTCGAGAGGTCCGACGACGAAATCCCGCCCGAGTTCCTTCTTGGAGGTGAACTTCAGGGTGTACGCCACCGAGTAGAGGGCCTCGACGGCATCGGCGTACTCCTCGGAACCGTTCGGATCACCCTTGCCGTCCACGGCGAGGTAGTCGAACTCGGGAGCGTGCACCTCGGCGAAATCCTCGGCCGAGCACGAGTACAGCTCGCGGTGCTCACGCTTGATGTCGTATTTGTCCACGGCGCCCCTTCCGTTCGAGGACGAGAATAAGCGCCCGACAGCATCCGTACGCGCGATCGACACCCCTTCGCCCCGCAGCCGATCGCGTCTAGCATCGTCCCCATGCTCGACGAGAGCACCCAGAAGACATTCGAGGAGAACCGCACCCACCTGCTGTCGGTGGCGTACCGCCTCACCGGCAGCATCGCCGACGCCGAGGACGCCGTGCAGGACGCATGGCTGCGACTCGTGGGCGCGGATGTCTCCGAGGTGCGCGACCTGCGTGCCTGGCTGACGACAGTCGTAGGACGGTTGTGCCTCGACAGACTGCGCTCGGCCGCGGTGCGCCGCGAGACCTACGTGGGCCAGTGGCTGCCCGAACCCGTCGTGGCGCCCCTCGGCTCCCTCGCTCCCCCGGACCCGCTCGACGAGATCGTGCGCGACGAGGACAACCGCCTGGCCGCGCTCGTCGTCCTCGACAGCCTGACACCGGCACAGCGCGTGGCGTTCGTGCTCCACGACGCGTTCGACATCTCGTTCGACGACATCGCCCGCATCCTCGGCGTCGCCACCCCGACCGCCCGCCAGCTGGCCTCCCGCGCCCGCCGTACGGTCTCGGCCGTTCCACCGCCGAGTTCACCGGCCGAACACGAGGAGGCCGTCGGGCGGCTCGTCGCGGCCTTCGCGGGCGCCGACCTCGACGCCGTCGTCGCCGCGCTCCATCCCGACGCCCGCATGATCGGCGACGCCGGCGGCACGACCCGTACGGCGCTGAACGTCGTGGTCGGAGCCGAGAAGGTCGCGCGGTTCATCCTCGGACTGCTGCGGCTCTACGGAGCCGAGGCGTTGACGGCCTTCGAACCGGTCCTCGTCAACGGCGAGATGGGTCTGTTGAACCGCGGTCGCCCGGCCGAGGACGGTCGGCCGGGCTTCCCTCCGCGCGTGACGGCGTGGACCGTGCGGGACGGACGGATCTGGGCGGCCTACGACATCGCGAACCCCGAGAAGCTCGGACGCGGAGTGCTCCTGCCCGACAGCATCTTCGACTAGGCGTCATGCGTTCCCGGCTTCGTCGGCCCAGGGTACCCGGCAGGCGTCCGTGCTGAATCCCTGATCGTGGATGCCCAGCGCCGAGTTCATGCGCGCACGCATGTTCTCGAGCGCGATCTGATAGGTGAGTTCGACGACGCCCGCCGGCCCGAAACGACGCTCGAGGTCGGCGACCTGTTCGTCGGTGACCTCCTTCGCCACGTCGCCGGTCATCGCATCGGCATAGGCGATCGCGGCTTTCTCGTCGTCGCTGTAGAGATCGGAGGTCTCGTACTCGGCGATGTGGGCGAGTCGTTCGGTGTCGAGTCCGTCCAGTCGCTGCAGCATCGTCCCGAAGTCGATGCACCACGAGCATCCGACGGTCCACGCCACGCGGTAGACGGCGATCTCCCGGACCGCGGCGGGCAGGACGGTGGAGGCGCGTTGGGCGAGCATCTCGTGGACTCCGCTCGTACGCATCAACCGCGGATGGTGCGCGGCCACCGCGAAGGGTTCGGGGACCGAACCGAACCTGCGGCGGGCGAGCGCATACATCGCACGGGTCATCGGACCGGTGCGGTCGGGAGCGACGGCTTCGAGTCGTGCCATGACGGTGTCCTTCCGGTGCGACCGACGGATACTCCGCCGGTTCGAGGTGGCCTACATCATGGAGACGAGGCAGACCTCACGGATGTGACACCGCGGGCGCTACGCTGCAGGAATGGCTGATTCGACGACTTCGGGACGAGTTCGTACGGTCTCCCGGTTACGACCGTTCGCCTCGACGATCTTCGCCGAGATGACCGAACTCGCTGTCCGGCACGGCGCGATCAACCTCGGGCAGGGATTTCCCGACGTCGACGGCCCGCCCGCAATGCTCGAGATCGCCCGCCGCGCCATCACCGAGGGGGTCAACCAGTACCCGCCCGGGTCCGGCATGCCGGTCCTGCGCGAGGCGATCGCCGCCGACCGTGCCGCACGGTACGGCCTGCACCACGACCCCGAATCCGAGGTGCTCGTCACCGTCGGTGCCACCGAGGCGATCAGCGCCGCCATCCTCGGGCTCGTCGAACCCGGAGAGGAGGTGCTCCTCACGGAGCCGTACTACGACTCGTATGCGGCCTCGGTGGCGCTCGCCGGCGCGACGCGACGGACCGTGCCGCTGACCCGTTCCGGGAACGGTTTCGTGCTCGACGTCGACGCCCTGCGCGCCGCCGTCACCGACCGGACACGGATGCTGGTCGTCAACAGCCCGCACAATCCCACCGGCACCGTCTACGACCGTGAAGCGCTGACCGCCCTGGCCGAGCTCGCCTGCGAACGCGAACTGCTGGTGCTGTCCGACGAGGTGTACGAGCATCTGGTCTTCGACGGCCGCACGCACATCCCGCTCGCATCGTTGCCCGGCATGGCCGAACGGACGATCACGGTCTCGAGTGCCGCCAAGACCTTCAACGTCACCGGATGGAAGATCGGGTGGGCGATGGGCCCGCGCGAGCTGATCGACGGGGTGCGCGCCGCGAAACAGTTCATGACGTTCGTCGGTGGGGCGCCCTTCCAACCGGCGGTCGCACATGCGTTGACGCACGAACAGGAATGGATCGCGTCGATGCGCGCCGACCTCGAGCGCAAGCGAACGTTCCTGTCCCACGCACTCTCCGAGGCCGGCCTGAAAGTGTTCGGCTCCACCGGAACGTATTTCGTGTGCGCCGATCTGACACCCCTCGGCCGGACCGACGCGGTGGCCTTCTGCCGGGAACTTCCGGGCCGCGTCGGAGTGGCCGCGGTACCGGTGAGCGTCTTCGTGGACGACACCGCGTCATGGAACCATCTGGTGCGCTTCGCGTTCTGCAAACGGGACGAGGTGCTCACCGAAGCGGTGGCACGTCTGAACGGATTGCAGGAGGCGCGCTAGATGTTGCGACCGACCATCCCGTCGGACTTCGTGTCGCGAGCGGTACAGGTGGGAGCCGAGGAGGGCATCGATCTGCAACCGGCCCTCGAGGCAGCACGCATCAGCCGCGCGGTGCTCACCCATCCCCATGCCCGGCTCACGCCCGCCCAGGTCAGTCGTTTCACGCAGGTGGTCTGGCAGATCACCGACGACGAACTCTTCGGCATCGCAGCGGCTCCCGTGCCCCGCGGCACCTTCCGGGTTATGTGCCTGACCCTCATCCACCGACCCGATCTCGACCACGCTCTGCAACGGATGATCGAGGTGAACCATGTCATCCGGTCCCTGCCGCAGTTGAGCCTGACCCCGGGTGCGTCCACCACCTTCCTGGACGTGGAACTGCCGGAGGTCGTGGACGACAAGACCCGCGTGGTGGTGGATTTCCTTCTCATGCTGCTGCACCGCTTCGCCGCGTGGCTGGTGGGTGGGCGTGTCCCCCTCGGGTCGGTGTTCCTGCCGTACACCGAACCCGATCCCGTCCTGGCCCGCAGTTACGACGCGATCTTCGGCGTGCCGGTGACCTTCGGTGCGGGGCGGGCCGCGCTCGAGATCGACAATGCTGCACTGAAGTCGCCACTCGTGCAGACCGAGGAATCACTCGAGGAGTACCTGCGGGATTCTCCGAATCTCATTCTCTCCGAACGTGAATACGAGTCGACGGTGTCGTCCCAGGTGCGGCGGATCTTCGAATCGGGCATCGACGGCCGGACGGCGACCGCCGAGGACATCGCCGGCAGGCTCGCGGTGAGCCCTCCCCATCTGCGACGCCTGCTCCGCCAGGAGGGCACGTCGCTGGGGCAGTTGCGCGAGGAGGTCCTCCGCGACCTCGCGATCGCGGGCCTGAGACGCGGTGAAGCGGTCGACGATCTGTCGTCCCGGCTCGGTTTCTCCGAGCCGAGCGCCTTCCGCCGTGCGTTCAAGAGGTGGACCGGAAACACCCCTCGCGCATACCGAGAGCACCGCTGACGCGCATCGGCTGCCGACCGTCGCGACGCCGCCGGATACCCGGCCGGTTCCGGAACGAAACTCGATTCGACCAGGAGTTATGGGCGAGGAGTCGGTACGCGGACATGTCGGGGCCCGGCTTGCATTCCTGCATTTTCAGTGGGAACGTCGGAAGCGAACCGTCATCGACTTTCGAGAGGGTGATCTACGAGCTATGCGCACGACCGTTCGCGACGACTATCCAACCCGCGGTCGCACCGCCTGCGAGTCCGTCGAGAGGAAGGATCCCGTCGTCTGGGGTTCGGCTGCCGGCGGGCCGCTCGACACCGAGGCCGTGATCGAGTACGACCGCCGCGGGTTCCACACCGCCGAAGGACTTCTCGCCGCCCACGACGTCGGGAACCTTCTGGAGGAGACCTCACGACTCGGCCGGGAACTCGGCGACGACGACCGTGTGGTCCGCGAAAAGGGCAGCGGCGACGTCCGCTCGGTCTTCGACGTGCACCGGCTCAGCGATCTTGTGGACTCGATCGTCCGCAGGCCCGAAATCGCCGGAATCGCACGGCAACTGCTGGGATCCGAGGTGTACGTCCACCAGTCGCGGCTCAACGTCAAGCCCGGCTTCCGCGGTGGACCGTTCTACTGGCATTCGGACTTCGAGACGTGGCACGCAGAGGACGGCATGCCCAAGCCGCGTGCTCTGAGCATCTCGATCGCCCTCACCGAGAATTACGGCTACAACGGCGGTCTGATGATCATGCCGGGTTCGCACAAGACGTATGTTTCGTGTGCCGGTGAGACGCCCGACGACTACTACCGGGAGTCGCTGGTCACCCACGTTCCGCCGACAGGTTCGCCCGACGAGGACACCCTCACCCGTTTGGCCGCCGAGCACGGTATCGCGACCTTCACCGGCCCGGCGGGGTCGGCGACGGTCTTCGATTCGAACTGCATGCACGGTTCCAACGGGAACATCACTCCGTTCCCGCGCTCGAATCTGTTCGTCGTGTTCAACAGCGTCGAGAACACGCTCGTCGAGCCGTTCGCCGCCTCGAGGCCGCGTCCTCCCTATCTCGGCAGCCGCGATTTCACGCCGCTGAGGTGACCTGAGGCGAGAAGATCCCACGATGATGGCCGGGACGGTCCTGCGGCGTCCCGGCCACCCGTCGTCAGGGGGACGGCGTGCGGCCCTTCGTGTCGATCGGCATCGCACGTCCGCCGGAGCCGAAGATCGCTCGCCGGAGGGTGAATCTGCCCAGGTCGGGGTCGTAGGGCCGGTATGCCGCATACACGAGAACGTGGAGACGTGACTGTAGACGGATGAGCCTGAGGATCTCCGGCGTCAGGCGGCCGTGCAGTTCGAAGGTGTCGATTCCCGACTGGATATAGGCCGCGTACTCACGGGGCGGGGTGTAGGCCCGACGCGGCGACAGGTCGGCGTACAGATCGGTCAGCTGGGCGATCTCGATGTCCACCTCACGCAGACACAGTGCCAGATCCAGATCCTCGTGGATTCTCGGGTCCGTACTGACGACGTCCCGGACACGCTCCCACGCCGAGCGTCGCAGTGCCATGTTCGCGCCGTGCAGATTGTCGATCCGCCGTTCCCCGCCGAATGTTCCTTGCGCGACCCGTTTGTCGATGTACCACTGTTTGAGCCTGCGGTAGGGGGAATCGTAGGAGTTGCTGAGTCCGCTGATCGCTCCCACCTCGGCGGTGTCGTCGCGGGCGAAAAAACTGCGGACGGTGTGCGCCCAATCGGGACGAACCCGCGTGTCCGCATCGATCCGTCCGATGAGATCTCCTGTGGCCGCGTCGTATCCGGCATTGCGCGCGAATGCGACACCCGGTCTTGGCTCGACGATCCGTCGCACGAGGGGCTCGCCGGCGGCGATGGCTTCGATGATCTGCGCGGTGCGATCGGTCGAATTGTTGTCAACGACCAGGATTTCGTGGATCTCCGACTTCTGGGCGAGCAGCGCCGCAAGGCATTTCGCGATGTAACGCTCCTCGTTGTGGGCCGGCACGACGATCGACAACCTGTCCGAAGTCATGGAAACGACGCTACCGGACCGACGAGGGCCGGCGGTTCGTCATCGCTGACGACTCCGCCGGCCCTTCGCGCCGCAGACCGTTCAGCCGCGACGGGTGCGCACGGCCTGCGCGAGGCGGTCGAGCTGCGCGGCGGTGGTGTCCCAGTCGATGCACGCGTCGGTGATCGACTTGCCGTAGTCGAGCTTGTCGGCCTCGCCGAGGGTCAGGTCCTGACGTCCCGCCTCGATGAAGCTCTCGAGCATCAGTCCGACTATGCCCTTCTCGCCGGCCTCGATGCGCTCGGCGACATCGGTGACGACGTCGACCTGCTTGTTGTGGTCCTTGCGGCTGTTGCCGTGGCTTGCGTCGATGACGACACGCTCGGGCAGACCGGCCTTGCGCAGGCGGGCCATCGTGTCGGCCACGGTCTCGGCGTCGTAGTTCGGCCCCGCGCTGCCACCGCGCAGGATGACGTGGCAGTCCGGGTTGCCTACGGTCTCGATCAGCGCGGCCTGACCGTCGAGGTCGGTGCCGGGGAAGACGTGGCTGGCCGCTGCGGCACGGGTGCCGTCGACCGCGACCTGCACGTCACCTTCGGTGGAGTTCTTGATGCCGACGGGCATGGACAGCGCGCTGCACAGCTGGCGGTGAACCTGACTCGCGGCGGTGCGGGCGCCGATGGCTCCGTAGGTGACCAGGTCGGCGTAGTACTGCGGAAGGATCGGGTCGAGGAACTCGCAGCCGACGGGCAGGCCGAGACCGGAGACGTCGAGCAGCAGCTTACGGCCGATGCGCAGACCGGTGTTGATATCGAAGGTGCCGTCGAGGTGCGGGTCGTTGAGCAGGCCCTTCCACCCGAGCGTGGTGCGCGGCTTCTCGAAGTACACACGCATCACGACGTGCAGGTCGTCGCGCAGCTCCTCGGCCTTGGCGGCCAGACGGCGCGCGTAGTCCATCGCGGCGGCGGGGTCGTGCACGGAGCAGGGGCCGACCACGACGACGAGACGGTCGTCGGTGCCGTTCAGGATGTCGACGGTGCCGGCGCGGCCCGAACGGACGGTCGCTGCGACGACGGCGTCGGGTGCGTACTCGGCACGGATCTCGGAGGGTGCGACGAGAGGGCTGACCTTGACGGTGCGCTGTTCGTCGAGATTCGACGTGGAGATTCCGGTGGTCGCGGTTCCGGTGCTGGGGCTCATCGATGGTTCCTGTTCTCGGTGGTTCGGATTCCGACCCGAGAGAACCTGAGATTCCGACGAGCCGGTCTGGATCCGGCTCGTAGGTGAAGAAGTCAGCGCGCGGTCACGCCGACCGACCCACCCCGGGCCGGCCTGCTAAACCAGAAATATGCACGCTGCATAGCCCCAGACTGTACCAGGACGGCCGATGCGCCTGTCAAACCGCCGCGTTGACTCATCCAAAATGCGCGCATAGAGGTAGTCGTTGCCTCAACTGAGAATGCGCGCGTGCGGTGCGCCTGCCGTGTCCGGCTCGGGCCGGGCGGTAGGTCCGAACGATGGGGCTGTCGATGAGTCAACGCAAGGCCGTGACCAAGACGATCGCGACGCGGTACACCCGGGCCGACAAGGCCGCCAAGGGTGTCATCCTCGACGAGCTGTGCGCGATGACGGGATGGCATCGCAATCACGCCCGTAAGGCGTTGACGCAGGCGCTGCGGCCCACACCGGTCAAGCCGCGCACGCCGAGACCACCGAAGTACGGTCCCGACGTGATTGCGGCACTGCGGTTCTGCTGGGCGGTGCTCGGTGCGCCGGCCGGTAAACGGCTCGCGGCGGTGCTGCCGGAGCTGGTGCCGACGCTGCGCAGGTTCGGCGAGTTGAGCATCGACGACGCCACTGCGGAGTTGTTGGTGTCGATGTCGGCGGCGACCATCGACCGTCGGCTGGCCGAAGACCGGCGCAGGCTCGATCCGAAGGGCCGGGCACACACCAAGCCGGGGTCGCTGCTCAAGTCGCAGATCCCGATCCGTACCTGGGCGCAGTGGGACGACGCGGCACCCGGGTTCGTGGAGATCGACCTGGTCGGACACGAAGGCGGCAACGCGGTCGGCGACCACGCCTACACCCTGACGGTGACCGACATCGCCACTGGCTGGACCGAGAATCGGTCGGTGCCGAACAAGGCCCGTAAGTGGGTGCTCGCCGCGCTCGAGGAGATTGCCGGCATCCTGCCGTTCCCGATCCGCGGTGTCGACTCCGACAACGGCAGCGAATTCATCAACCACCACCTGCTCGCCTGGTGCGAGCAGCGGCAGATCACCTTCACCCGGTCCCGACCCGGCAACTCCAACGACGGCGCGCACGTCGAGCAGAAGAACTGGGCGATCGTGCGGACCGTCGTCGGCTACCACCGTTACGACACCCCGGCAGAGTTGTTGCTACTGAACAGGATCTGGGTTCTGCAGTCGAGTCTGTCGAACTACTTCTGTCCGCAGCAGAAACTGATCTCGAAGGTGCGGGACGGGGCGAAGGTGATCAAGAAGTACGACACGGCTACCACCCCGAAACGCCGCGCCGAGCAGCACGAGACGGTCACCGTCGAGGACAAGGCGATCCTCGCCGACACCTACGTGCGCCTGAACCCGGCGGCGATCCAGCGGCAGATCCAGGCGTTGACCGCCGAGCTGCTGACCCTGACCATCGCCAAGGCCGGTCCGGCCCCAGGGCCCCGGCAAAGTCGTGTAATTGCATGTCAGATGGTGTGAAGTAGCTCGATCGGCCGGTGTGGATCACGACTGTGATGCCGTAGGGCGGTAGCGATGCTGGCGTGGCCGGCGAGTCGGAGGATACCGACGACCGTGTTTCGAATGGTGGCCATGACCTGCGGCCCACTGCCGGTGCGGATGGCGCAGCGGTCCTCGTCGAACGTGACATCACGAACCCAGTGCAGCCGGTTCTCGATGCCCCAATGCCCACGAATCCATGCCGCGACCTGGGCTGGAGCCGCGCAGGTCATCGGCATCGAAGTGATCAGATAGACGACCTCGACACTCTTGCGGCCGTTTCTGGTGACGGTCCGGCGGACCTGCAGAACCTGCGTGGCGTGCGGGAAACCGAGACCGGCATCGACCTCGGTGGCCTTGATCGTGCGGCACTCCCGTCGTCCGTGACCACGACCCCTGATCGTTGATGAGACCGGAATATCGTTCCAGGGCAACGACTTCAGCAAGTTCCGCAGGGATCTCTGGTTGTTCTTGACGGTGAACACGTAGTGCCCGCCCCGTGAGGCGATGTACTCGGCGGTGACCCGCTGACAGTGCAACGCATCTGCGGTCACGACCACATCGGTGAGGTCAAGCCCGGCCAGGAGGTCGACGATCAGCGGGATCTCGTTCGTTTTCGCACCGACCTCGACCTGCCCGAGGACCACCCCACTGTTGTGGTCCATGGCCGCCAACAGGTGCGTCAGATGCCCGGCTGCATCCTTCGCCCCGCGCAGTGTCTTTCCGTCGCCCGCGATCACCCGGCGCCCGTCGACGACCCGGGTCCGCATCCAGGCCCATATCCCGATGACCTGGTCGAACACGCCTGCGTCGAGGCGTCCGAGGGTGCGGCGGATCGTCGATTCCGACCGTGGCCGGCCCTCGATGCCGAGTCGGCTCCGGACATCGTTCGGGGCGTCGTGCACCCATTCGGCGACCGCGGTGAACGATCTCGCGCCGGCGCACACCGCGGCCAACGCGACCGCCAGGATCACCGTCAACCGGTGCCGAACCCCGCGACGCGCTCGCGGATCGGGGACCAGATCGAGCACCTCGAGGATCCCGGTGTCCGACACCGGAACAGACATGGGCGAAGATGGAGCTGCGGGCACGACTCGTTCCTGGTTGTGACGATTGTGTAGGAACTTGAATCATCACCGAGACGGTCGTGCCCGCCCCAATCCACGTCCCTGATCGTGCGCCATCCCACCTTGAAACCGCAGGTCAGCTGGTCTTACTTACGACTTTGCCGAGGCCCTGGGTCCGGCCCGCGTCCCCGCCGTCACGGCAGTCTCCACGCGCGCATCATCGGATGAGGCAACGAAGCAAACCTCGCGCGCATCTTGACATGAGGCAATAGGACCGCCCCCGCACGGGAACGAAGAGGTGCCCCGTCAGGGTGGGCCCGTGGGCAGGACGACACGCCCGAAGGTCGTGCTCAGCACCCCGGCAGCGGCGAGCCCGAAATAACCCCCGACCCTCGTCGGACCGGTCTGCTCCAGTAGCGCTCCGAGGGCGAGGAAGACGAAGACGAAGACGGCGAGGAGTACCGAGAAGGTGACGAAGGGGGCCGCGCAGATCCGGGTACCGGCTGAACGCCGTCGCTCCGAAGACGTTGCGCTTCAGGAACTCCCACATTCCGGCGGCGATCGACCTCCCGAACTTCTAATGTGGCGAGCATGAGCACGCACGTCGTCCGCAGCCGCCATGTCGCTCGGGTCGTCCGATGCCCACCGCGCCGGGTCTACGAGTTCGCCGCGGATCCCGACAACCTGCCGAAGTGGGCGGCCGGTCTGGCACAAAGCGAGGTGCGGCGGATCGGCGACGCCCTCGTCGCGGACTCCCCGATGGGCGAGGTCACCGTGCGGTTCGTCGGCGCCAACGATTACGGGGTGCTCGACCACAAGGTGACACTGCCGTCGGGTACGACGGTGCACAACCCGATGCGGGTACTCCCCCATCCGGACGGTGCCGAAGTCGTCCTCACCGTCCGGCAGATCGAACTGACCGACGACGAGTTCGACCGCGACACGCGCATGGTGGAAGAGGACCTCGCGCGACTCGCGGCGCTCCTCGAGTCGTGACCCTTCGGAACAGGAGAACGTGAATGGCCCGCAAGATCGCCACCAACACCGCAGTCGGCCTGCAGGAACTGCTGGACTTCGTCCGGCCCCGGCACCGAATGATCCTCATGACGCAACGCGACGACGGCACACCGCAGGCCTCCCCCGTCACCGGCGGCGTCGACGACCGCGGACGCATCGTGATCGCGACCTATCCCCGGCGCGCCAAGACCCGCAACGCCCGCAGCCGGCCCGAGGTCGGTGTCGTCGTGCTGTCCGACGACTGGAACGACGCGTGGGTGCAGGTCGACGGAACCGCGGAGGTGATCGATGCCCACGACGACGTCGAACCGCTCGCCGAGTACTTCCGCAACATCGCCGGGGAACACTCGGACTGGGACGAGTACCGGCAGGCCATGCGCGATCAGCGCAAGTCGCTGATCCGGATCACCCCGACCCGCTGGAGCCCGGTGGCCACGGGAGGCTTCCCACCCGAACTGGCATAGATACCTCACCGCCCGCGTCGACCACGTGCCCCCGCGATCCGTCGCAGGGGCACGTTGCGTTCCTCGGACAACTTCCGGAGCAGGACGAACGCATCGTCGGCACCCACCGCGAAGCGTTCCATGAGATCACCCTTCGGACCGCGCGCCGCTCGACCGCTCCCTGTTGCCGACCTCCCCCGATGCCACGCCACATACTTGCATCGACCTCCCGGCGTGCCGAAGAACCCTAGTGCGAAGAGCAGGTCGCATTGGTCACGAGCGGCCGGCGGTCTACCGCCACGGCACGCGTTCCGGGTCGCGCAGCATCCGCCGTGCCGTGGACATCCGGTGCACCTCGTCGGGGCCGTCGTAGATACGGGCGTAGCGCGCCCGCCGGTACATCCCCTCGAGCGGCGTGTCGGCGGTGAGACCGAGCGCCCCGTACACCTGGATCGCACGGTCGACGACATCGTGCAGCATCTGCGCGCCGCGGAACTTGATGAGCCCGATCCGGACCCGGGCGTCCTCCCCCGCATCCATCACCCGCGCGGCGTCCAGCGTCATCAGACGGGCGGCCTGGATGTCGGCGGCGGATTCGGCGATGTAGCGCTGGAGCTCACCCTTCTCGGCGAGCAGCGATCCGTGGGCGAAGCGGGAGTTGGCGCGCGCACACATGAGTTCGAAGGCCCGTTGGGCCTGGCCGAGCCACCGCATGCAGTGGAAGATCCGTCCCGGCCCGAGCCGGTCCTGCGCGACGACGAAGCCGTTGCCGCGTTCACCGAGCACGTTCTCCTCGGGAACGCGCGCACCGTCGTACCGCACCTCGTAGTGATCGCTCGGGTCGTGCCCCATCGTGGGGATCGCCCGCACGATCTCGAGTCCGGGGGTGTCGATGGGCACGATGATCGCGCTGATGCTGCGGTGCAGCGGAGTCGACTCGGGTTCGGTCCGGGCGAAGACCGTGCAGTAGCCGGCCTGCGCGGCGCCGGTGGTGAACCACTTGTGCCCGTCGATCACCCATTCGCCGTTCTCGAGCCGGGCGGTGGTCTGCACGAGCACGGGGTCGGATCCCGCCACCTCCGGCTCGGTCATGCCGACAGAGGGCAGGATGTCGCCGGAGACGAGCCCTGGGATCCAGCGCTCGCGTTGTTCGGCGGTGCCGTGCCGCTGGATCATCAGGGCGTCCTGCATGGACACCGATCCCACCGCGAGCTGACCGTACTCGGAGCGGCCGATGATCTCGTTGAGGTAGACGAAGTCGAGGAAGGGAACCCCGCCCCCTCCCATCTCCTCGGGATGCCCCAGAGCCCACAGCCCGAGTTCCTTCGCCCTGGCCTTCAGCCCGACGAGCGCCTCGGCGGCCTTGTCGTCGTGACGGCTCAGGACGGGTTCGAGAGGAATCACCTCGTCGTCGATGAACGAACGCATGCGGGAGCACAGCTCGGCCACCCGCCCTTCGGGCCGGTTCGCAGTCATGCCCGCCAATCTATCGGCGCACACGTGCACTCACATAGCGTTCCGTCCTGTCCGGGTGTGGAAATCCGTCCGCCGGGGCATTCTGGGGCGAGTCCATCCTGCGACGCGACGAGCACGGAGGTGCCATGCCGGATCCGTCCGACCGAGTACCCGAATACGAACACACCGAAGACGGTCATCTCGTCGAGAGCCGGGCGGAGGACTTCGCCCATGCGCGCAGCCTGCCCGTCGACCCGGACTGGTTCAAGACCGCGGTGTTCTACGAGGTTCTCGCCCGCGCTTTCAACGACTCGAACAACGACGGCACCGGCGACCTGCGGGGGCTGACCGAGAAACTCGACTACATCGCGTGGCTCGGCGCCGACTGCATCTGGCTGCCGCCCTTCTACGATTCACCGCTCCGCGACGGCGGCTACGACATCCGCGACTTCCGGGCGGTGCTACCGGAATTCGGCACGGTCGAGGACTTCGTCACCTTCCTCGACGAGGCGCACAAACGCGGTATCCGCGTCATCACCGACCTCGTCATGAACCACACGTCCGACACGCACGCGTGGTTCCAGGAATCCCGGAGCGACCCCGACGGGCCGTACGGCGACTTCTACGTGTGGTCGGATGTCGACGACCGATACCAGGAAGCCCGCATCATCTTCGTCGACACCGAGACGTCCAACTGGACGTGGGATCCGGTGCGCAAGCAGTACTACTGGCACCGGTTCTTCTCGCACCAGCCCGACCTGAACTACGACAACCCCGAAGTACAGGACGCGATGCTCGACGTCCTGCGGTTCTGGCTCGATCTCGGCATCGACGGGTTCCGCCTCGACGCGGTCCCCTATCTGTTCGAGCGTGAGGGGACCAACTGCGAGAACCTCCCCGAGACGCACGCCTTCCTCAAGAAGTGCCGTGCGGTGATGGATGCCGAATATCCCGGCCGGGTGATGCTGGCGGAGGCGAACCAGTGGCCCACCGACGTCGTCGAGTACTTCGGCGAACCCGAGATCGGCGACGAGTGCCACATGGCTTTCCACTTCCCGCTGATGCCGCGCATCTTCATGGCGGTGCGGCGACAGAACCGTTTCCCGATCTCGGAGATCCTCGCCCAGACCCCGCCGATCCCGAAGACCGCCCAGTGGGGCATCTTCCTCCGCAACCACGACGAGCTGACCCTCGAGATGGTGACGGACGAGGAACGCGACTACATGTACGCCGAGTACGTCACCGACCCGCGGATGCGCGCGAACATCGGCATCCGCCGTCGTCTGGCGCCGTTGCTGGAGAACGACCGCAACCAGCTCGAGCTCTTCACCGCTCTGTTGCTGAGCCTGCCGGGTTCCCCCGTCCTGTACTACGGCGACGAGATCGGCATGGGCGACAACATCTGGCTCGGCGACCGCGACGCGGTGCGGACCCCGATGCAGTGGACCCCCGACCGCAACGCGGGCTTCTCCCGCGCCGATCCGGGCCGGTTGTACCTGCCGGTGATCATGGATCCCACCTACGGGTACCAGGCGGTGAACGTCGAATCGCAGATGAACTCGACGAACTCGCTGTTGCACTGGACGCGGCGGATGATCCAGGTCCGCAAGCAGCATCCGGCCTTCGGTGAGGCCTCGTTCACCGAACTCGGCAGCGCGAATCCCGCGATCCTGTCCTATCTGCGCGAGATGTCGCCCGGCCCGGAACGCAACTACAGCGACGTCATCCTGTGCGTGAACAACCTGTCGCGCTATCCGCAGGCGGTCGTCCTCGATCTGTCGCGCTTCGCCGGGTGGATCCCGGTGGAGCTGACCGGGTCCGTCCCGTTCCCGACGATCACGGAGGAGGGTTACATGATCACCCTGCCCGGTCACGGATTCTTCTGGTTCGCCCTGCAACCCGATCCGTCCAAGGAGGGACCGGGCGAACACCCGGTGAGCAGCGAAGCGGAAGCGGCGGTGCAGCCGTGACGACCAACAACGAGCTCTACCCGGACGAACGGCTCGTCGAGGATCTGCGCGAATGGATGCCGCACCAGCGATGGTTCGCGGCCAAGGGCCACACCATCACCGGGATCGGTGTCGTCCTGCGTCATCCGCTCGTGGAGGAGTCCGGTTTCGGGGCCGACCATCTGATCGTGAAGGTCTCGTTCGACTCGACCGCGGACCAGATCTATCAAGTGCCCCTCGGTTTCCGTTCCCATCTCCCCGAGGAACTGCAGTCGTGGAGCGTGGTCGGCCCCGACGACTCCCACGACCACGGCCTGCACGTCTACGACGGCCTCCGCGATCAGGAGATCCTCGACCGGTATTCGCGCAATCTGGCGAGCGGCACCCCCGCCGGCCCGGTGGACCTCCACACCGTGCCGGGTGCGGTCATCGAACCGGGCCTGCGTGGGCGTGCGCTGAGCGCGGAGCAGTCCAACACCTCCGTGGTCCTCGGAGAGAAGTTGCTGCTCAAGATGTTTCGTCGGCTCACGCTCGGCATCAATCCGGACGTCGAACTGCCGCTCGCGCTCGGCGAGGACGGATGTCGGTCGATCGCCCCGATCCGGGCATGGATCGAAGCGGAGGTCGACGGGGTCCGCACCACGCTGGCGATGGTGCAGGACTTCGCGGCGAACTCGGCCGACGGCTGGTCGATGGCACTCGGCAGTGTCCGGGACCTGCTCCTGGAAGGAGACCTGCGCGCCGACGAGGTGGGCACCGACTTCGCCGGGGAATCCCATCGCATCGGTGCGGCCGTGGCGGATGTGCACGCCCATCTCGGCTCCGCGCTCGGCACCGACGAGCGCGCCGCCGCCGAACTGGCCGAGGGCATGATCCGCCGGCTCGAGGGTGCGGCGGCCGAGGTCCCCGAGCTCGCCGAACTCACCGACGCGGTCCGGGCCCGGTTCGATGAGGTTGCGGCGCTGGGTCAGGTTCCGGTGCACCGCATCCACGGCGACCTGCATCTCGGGCAGGTGCTGCGTACCCCCGAGCGCTGGTTGCTCATCGACTTCGAGGGCGAACCCGCGAAGTCGCTCGAGGAGCGCCGCAAGCCCGACAGTCCGTTCCGGGACGTGGCGGGAATGCTGCGGTCGTTCGACTACGCCGCGCATCATTCGATCCGTGAATCCGAACAAGGCACGGCGGTGGAGTCGCAGCGGGAGTTCCGGGCCCGGGAGTGGGCCGAACGCAACTGTGCCGCCTTCTGCGACGGCTACGCAGCTGCCTCGGGCACGGATCCACGGGGCTCCGACGTCCTGCTGCGTGGTTACGAGCTCGACAAGGCGGTCTACGAGGTGGTCTACGAGGCTCGGCACCGTCCCTCGTGGCTTCATCTGCCGCTCGAGGCGATCCGTCGTCTCACCGCCCGCTGACCACCCCCCCGAACGCGGGAAGGGGAGAGATGCCGTGGCATCTCTCCCCTTCCTCGTCGTGCGGGTCAGCTCACCTGGAGCAGCAGTTCGTCTTCCACGACGTCCGCCGTGACCCGGTTGCCCTCGGCGAGCGCGTCGTCGAGCAGCATGTCGGCGATGCGGTCGTCGACCACCCGGGAGATCGAGCGGCGCAACGGACGGGCACCGAACTCGGGCTGGTGACCGTTGCGGGCGATCCACGCCACCGCGTCGGCGGTGAACTCGAGGTCGATCCCCCTGCTCTGCAGCCGCTTCCGGCTGTCGTCGAGCAGCAGCTCGGTGATCCGGTGCAGCTGGTCGTCGTCGAGCTTGCGGAACATCACGATCTCGTCGATGCGGTTGAGGAACTCCGGCCGCATCGATTCGCGCAGCCGTCCCATGACCCGGTCACGCAGCGGCTTCTCGGCCGCCTCGGCGTCACCGGTGGTGAAGCCGAGCGCGCCTCCGCGGCTCGAGATGATGTCCGAACCGAGGTTGCTGGTCATGATGACGACGGTATTGGTGAAGTCCACCGTGCGTCCCTCACCGTCAGTGAGGCGACCGTCGTCGAGGACCTGCAGCAGTGTGTTGAACACGTCCGGGTGCGCCTTCTCGATCTCGTCGAGCAGCACCACCGAGTAGGGGTGGCGACGCACCTGTTCGGTGAGCTGTCCGGCCTCGCCGTAACCGACGTAACCGGGAGGGGCGCCGACGAGACGGCTCACGGTGTGGCGTTCGCCGAACTCGCTCATATCGATGCGCAGCATGGTGCGCTCGTCACCGAAGAGCACCTCGGCGAGGGCCTTCGCGAGCTCGGTCTTGCCGACGCCGGTGGGACCGAGGAACAGGAAGCTGCCCACCGGACGACGCGGGTCGCTCATGCCGGAGCGGCTGCGCCGCACGGCACGTGCCACGGCGTGGACGGCTTCGTCCTGTCCGACGACGCGCTTGTGCAGCTCGTCCTCGAGAGTGCGCAGCCTCTCCTTCTCGGCGCGGGTCATCCGCGATGCGGGGACTCCGGTGGCCCGCGAGACGATCTCGGCGATCAGCTCCGGGTCGACGGTCGGAGTTCCCTCTCCGTTGCCCTCGCTGTCGCCACCGTCGATCCGAGCCTGGACGCGAAGGATCTCGTCGCGGATGCGCGAGGCATCCTCGTACTGTTCGGCCTCGACGGCGCGATCCTTCTCCGCTTCGAGTTCGTCCAGCCTCGAACGCAGTTCGGTCACGTCGGTGCGCGGCACCCGCAGGCGCAGTCGTGCACCGGCCTGGTCGACGAGGTCGATCGCCTTGTCCGGCAGGTGCCGGTCGGGCAGGTACCGCATCGACAGGTCGACGGCCGCTTCGAGCGCTTCGTCGGTGTACCGGACCTTGTGGAACTCGGCGTACCGATCGGCGAGACCCTTCAGGATCGCGACGGCGTCGTCGCGTGCTGGCTCGTCGACCGTGACGGGCTGGAAACGGCGTTCGAGCGCCGGATCCTTCTCGATGTGCTTGCGGTACTCGTCGAGGGTGGTCGCACCGACGACATGCAGTTCACCGCGGGCGAGCTTCGGCTTGAGGATGTTCGCCGCGTCCATCGCGCCCTCGTTGCCGGCGCCTGCGCCGACGACGGTGTGGATCTCGTCGATGAAGACGATGATCTTGCCCTGCTGGGCGGTGATCTCGTCGAGCGCTGTGGTGAGACGTTCCTCGAAGTCGCCCCGGTATCGGGTTCCGGCGACCATCGCCGTCAGGTCGAGCTGGACGATCCGCTTGTCCTGCAGGATGTCCGGGACGTCCCCGTCGACGATGCGCTGGGCGAGTCCTTCGACGATGGCGGTCTTGCCGACGCCGGCCTCACCGACGAGCACCGGGTTGTTCTTGGTGCGTCGCGCGAGGATCTCGATCGTCTGCTCGATCTCGTCGGTACGGCCGATGACGGGGTCGATGCCGCCGCCGCGCGCCCGCTCGGTGAGGTCGACGCCGAATTTGTCGAGCGTCGGCGTCGGGGTCTCCTCCGCGGCGGGAGCTGCGGGGGTGGGCTGCAGTGCGGTCTGCAACGCCTGCGGGGTCACGCCCAGGGACGCCAGCAGGCGTCCGGGAGCGCGGGTCTGGTCGGCCGCGAGCGTGAAGAACAGGTGCTCGGGGTCGATGTAGGTGGAGCCGAGCGCACGCGAGAGCTGGTGCGCTTCGAGGAGTGCGGTCTTCACGGCACCGGTCAGTGCGGGTGCGGAGACGGCCTCACCGGGGCGGCTCTGCGGCAGCCGCTGGTCGACGGCGGCAGCGACGTCGGCGGGGTCGGCTCCGGCGCGCGTCATGACCGTGCGGGACGGATCCTGCTCCGCCATCGCGCGGAGGAGGTGCAGCACGTCGAGTTCCGCGTCACCACGGTCGGTGGCGTAGCGCGCTGCGTGGGCGAGGAGGTCCTGGGTACCGCGGCTCATGAAACGAGTGATGTCGATTCGGCCGGGGTCACCAGGCCCGAAGAATGCCGGCATTCCGAAGCCTTTCTGTCGAACTTGAGCCATTCTCACTCAACTAACGTGCCCAGAGCACTCTCAATTCCCACATGGAAGTGATCCGGAACACGTATCGAGTTGTGGCCATTAATGTTGTGCACAACAAAACGGGGCGCTACATTCATTCCCGTGCCGTCTCCACTCGAACTCGACCAGCAGGTGTGCTTCGCGCTCTACCGCGCCTCCCGCACCATCACGGCCGCATATCGGCCACATCTCGATCGGCTGGGCATCACCTACCCGCAGTACCTGGTGCTCCTGGCGCTGTGGGAACGCGATGCGCGAGGCGTGCAGGATCTGTGCGACTCGCTCGATCTCGACACAGGCACACTCTCCCCCCTGCTCAAACGGCTCGAGGCCGCCGGATACGTCGAACGACGCCGGCAGCAGACCGACGAACGTCGTGTCGTCGTCCACCTCACCGAAGCGGGAGATGCACTCCGGACAGAGGCCACGGACATCCCCGGCTGCGTGACGCGGGACAGCCGGTTCGACGTCGACGAACTGGTCGCGCTGCGCGAGACGCTCCACCGCCTGACCGCCGCGTTGCAGGAAGCACCCGGCGCACTCTCGAAGAAAGGCAGGACATCGTGAACATCATCTACACCGCCGAAGCACTCGCCACCGGAGCAGGCCGCGACGGCCACGCCCGCACCAGCGACGGCAAGCTCGACCTCGACCTGTCCATCCCCACCGAGATGGGCGGCAGCGGGAAGGGCACCAACCCCGAACAACTCTTCGCCGCCGGGTACGCCGCGTGCTTCCACTCGGCACTGCAGATGATCGCCCGACAGGAGAAGGCGGACGTCAGCGACTCCGCGGTCGGCGCCCGCGTCGGCATCGGCCCGACCGACGGCGGCGGATTCGGTCTCGCCGTCACCCTCGAGGTGACTCTTCCGAACCTCCCCCGCGAGCAGGCGCTCGAGCTCACCGAGAAGGCCCATCAGGTGTGCCCGTACTCCAACGCGACCCGCGGCAACATCGACGTCACCCTCGAGGTGACGGAGGACTGAGTCACCCTCGAGGTGACGGAGGACTGAGTCACCCTCGAAGGTGACGGAGGACTGAGTCGCCCTGCGCTGCGCACATGTCCGCGCCGACCCGTAGCGTGGACACGTGCGCACGCAGGACCGGTCGCAGCTCGCGCTGTTCGCGACCGAACTCGATTTCCCCCTCGACGACTTCCAGGTCGAGGCCTGCCGAGCCCTCGAGGACGACCGCGACGTCCTGGTGTGCGCCCCCACCGGGGCGGGCAAGACCGTCGTCGGTGAATTCGCCGCCCGTCTCGCGCTCGCAGCGGGCGGACGCTGCTTCTACACCACCCCCATCAAGGCGCTGAGCAACCAGAAGTACTTCGACCTGTCGCGTCGCTTCGGCGACGACCGCGTCGGTCTGCTCACCGGCGACATCTCGCTGGACCCGCACGCGCCCGTGGTCGTCATGACCACCGAAGTGCTGCGCAGCATGCTGCACGGCGGCTCCCCGCTCCTGCACGGACTCACCCACGTCGTCATGGACGAGGTGCACTATCTCGCCGACCGCGAGCGCGGTGCGGTGTGGGAGGAAGCGATCCTCTCCCTTCCCGGTGACGTGCGGCTGACCAGCCTGTCGGCCACGGTGAGCAACGCCGAGGAGTTCGGCGGCTGGCTGCGCGGCGTCCGTGGCGACCTCGCGGTCGTCGTCGAGGAGACCCGGCCCGTCCCGCTCACCCAGCACATGCTCGCCGGCGGGCGGCTGTTCGACCTGTTGTCCCCGTCCGGCACCGTCGACGAGACCCTCGAGCGGTACATCGCCCACCGCCAGCTCGTCGAGGCCGCGCCCGGCCCCGCGACCGGCCGTGGACGACGACGGCGACGTGCGCGCGGAGCACCCGGACCGGCCGGTGCCGACCTGCCCGAGGTCGTCGCCCGGCTCGAGGCCGAACAACTGTTGCCGGCCATCTGGTTCCGGTTCAGCCGCAACGGGTGCGACGGCGCCGTCGCCGAATGCCTCGAATCGTCGGTTCGGCTCACCGAGGCGGCCGACGTCGCCGAGATCCGCGCGGTCGCCGACCGGCACACCGCAGCGCTGCCGCCCGCAGATCTCGACGCCGTCGGTCACGCCGAGTGGCTCGAAGGACTCGAACGCGGTTTCGCCGCGCACCACGCCGGTCTGATCCCGGCCTTCCGTCACACCGTCGAGGAGTTGTTCGCCCGCGGTCTCGTGCGGGTCGTGTTCGCCACTGAGACCCTCGCCGTGGGGGTGAACATGCCGGCGCGCACCGTCGTCCTCGAACGCCTCGTCAAACCCACCGCCGACGGACCGGTGCGCCTCTCCCCCGGCGAGTACACCCAGCTCACCGGTCGCGCCGGTCGGCGCGGCATCGATGTCGAAGGACACGCCGTCGTGCTGTGGAGTCCCGAGGCCGCCCCCGCGACCGTCGCCGGCCTCGCCGGCGCACGCTCGTACCCGCTCCACAGTTCGCTGCGCGTCGGCTACAACACCGCGGTCAACCTGGTCGCCGGTCGCGGCATCCCCGGCTCCCGCGAGTTCCTGCGACGCTCGTTCGCCCAGTTCCAGGCCGAACGATCCGTCGCGGCGCTCACCGACGCCGTCCGCGCGAACACGACGGCGCTGCGTGATCTCGACACCGAACTCGGGGACGCCGAGGGCTTCACCGAGTACCGGCACTTGTGCGACCGGCTCGCCGAGGCACGACGCTCCGGTTCGGCCGAGCTGGTGACGTCGCTGGCACGGGCGGTGCGGTCGCATCCTGCGCATCGACGCGGCGATAGGGAGCGCCTCCTCGCCCTCTCTGCGCGACGCGCCGCGGTGCACGGCGACACCGAACGGATGCGGTCGCAGATCGACACGGTCACCGGACGCCTCGTCGAGACCTTCGATCGCACACTGGATCTGCTCGAGGAGCGGGGTTATCTGCTCCGCGACCCGATGGGCGGGTCGGCCTACGTCACCGACGACGGTCGTCGTCTGGGCCGGATCTACTGCGCGAACGACCTTCTCGTCGCCGAATGCGTGCGGACGGGCGCGTGGTCGGGGCTGACACCGGCCGAGCTCGCCGCCGTCGCCTCGAGCGCTCTGGGCGAGACCCGGCGCCGCACCGTCGGAGTCCCGGGACGCACCACCCCGGCGATCGACGAGGCGCTGCGCGCCACCTCACGGCTGTGGAGCGAACTCGCCGGACGCGAAGAGCGTCTCGGCCTGGAAGTGGGGCCGGATCCGGATCCGATCGCCGTCGCCGCGATCCACCGCTGGGCACGCGGGGACGGACTCGCCGCCGCCCTGCGCACCGCATCGGATGCGGGGCTCTCGGCAGGCGATCTGGTCCGGCGTTATCTGCGCACCCTCGACCTCGTGGATCAGACCGGACTGTGCCGACGCGACGATCTGCCGCCGGTCTCGTTCACCCTGACCTGAGAACTGCAGGATCTACGGTATCGAAAGATCTAGGGCATCGAGTACTCGACGGAGCACACCCGCTCCGACAGTTCCCACAACCTCCGCGCCAGGATCTCGTCGCGTGACCGCGAGGTGGACTGCACCCGCTTCGGCCGGCCGCGCATCTCGAAGAAGGAATCCGGCCCGTAGTAGCCACCCGGCTCCGCATTCGGTGAGGTCGCCGCGTAGAGCGTCGGGAGCGCACCCTGCTGCGGGGACTGCCCGATGATCGGGGTGACGAGTTCGACGATCTTCCCGTGCCAGGACTCGCTGCGGTACTGCAGATTCGTCGACGAATAACCCGGATGCGCGGCAAGCGAACTCACGCTCGATCCGGCTGCGGTCAGGCGTCGCTGCAGTTCGTACGCGAACAACAGGTTCGCGAGCTTCGACTGCCCGTAGGCGAGCCACCGCTCGTAGCGGCGACGTTCCCAATCGATGTCGTCGAGATCGATGCTGCCGATGCGGTGCATCGTGCTGCTGACCGTCACCACCCGGTCGGTGATGCGGTCGAGCAGCAACCCGGTGAGCGCGAAGTGGCCGAAGTGATTGGTACCGATCTGCATCTCGAAACCGTCGGCCGTCCGCCGCAGCGGTACCGCCATGACGCCGGCGTTGTTGACCAGGACGTCGATACGCGCGTGCTCGGCACGCACCTCGTCGGCGAACGCACGGATCGACGAGAGATCCGCCAGGTCCAGACGGCGCACGGTGGCGCGGTCGCCGAGATCGGCCGCGACCGACTCACCCTTGGCGACATCGCGGCACGCGAGCACCACCTCGGCACCGGCGTGCGCCAGCGCCCGGGCGGTCTCTGCACCGAGTCCGCTGTTGGCCCCCGTCACGATCATCGTGCGGCCCGACAGATCCGGAATATCGTTCGTGGTCCACCCCATGCCCGCCACCCTACGGACGCGCGCCGCGTGGCGACACTCCCGTTTCCGGCGTCGACGGTCCCGATGGATCGCATCCTCGCCGTGGGGCGCACCTGCTCGTAGACTTCCCCGGAACTCACGACCGCAGGCGCGCGGGGGCGCATGCACGACAGGGAGGTTCCATCGATGGGGCACCACCCCGGACGTCCGGACCGCGAACTCGCCGCAGCGTTGCGGAACGGGGAGCCGGACGCCACGGCAGCGGTCTTCGACCGTTTCGCCCCCGGCCTGTACGCGTACGCGTGCGGCTTCGTCGCCGTGTCATCGGCCTCGGACGTGGTATACGACGCGGTCTGGACGGCGACCGCGCGGATCCGGTCGCTGCGCGACGAGAGTCTCCTGCGGGCCTGGCTCTACGCCGTGGTCCGTGCCGAATGCATCCGCGTGCTCGAGCGCACCGGCTCCGCCCTCGAATATCTCCCCGCGGCCGACCCCGCCTATCAGGCCGCTTCCGACGTGCTCGACGTCCGTGAGGCGGTCCACCTGCTCGACGGCACCGCGCGTGAGGTCGTCGACCTCACGGTCCGGCATCACTTCTCGTCCCACGAGATCGAGGCGTTGCTCGGTTCCGCCGGCGACGGACGTGTCCTCGCCCATGCGCAGGACTTCGTCGACCGTGCGGTGCCCCGCGTGCCGAATGCGCTCGGAACGTTCTCGCTTCTCCCCTTCACCCCTCTGCCCGCGCACCTGCGTGGACGGCTGCTCACGGTGCAGCCCTCGGAGGCGGAACTGCTCGATCTCGGGCGCCGGCTCGAACCGCTGGACCGGGAGGGCTTCCCCCGTCGCGATCGTCGGGCGAAGCGCACCGTTCCCGTCATCGCGGCGTCGGTGGCGGTGTTCGCGGTGCTGGGCGTCGGTGCGTTGTTCGTGTTCCCGCAGGCCGAGCCCGTCGAGCGGCAGGTCCTGCGTCCTGCGGCCGAGCCGACGCTCGACATCGGGTCGCCGGTGGCGACGAGCACGACCCCAGCGACGACCGAGACCACGACCACCGAGCCCGCGGAGACGACGACGGGGGAACCCGAGTTCGAGGCACCGGTGGTGACCCCCACCTCGGCAGCGACCGCCGAGCCCGCTGCGGAATCCACCGCCGCTTCCGCCACCACGGCGACGTCGACCGCCGGTGGCTTCACCAGGCGCGGCGGACCGGGTCGCGGGACCGAGCCGGACGAGGACCGCCCGCGCCGGGACACCGAGGAGAGCGACACGCCGAACACCGGGACGCCTCGCCCCACCACGGGTACGCCCACCTCACCGCGGCCGATGCCGACGCTGCCGACCTTCCCTCCGCGCGGCGGGGTATGAGGTGGTCATCCCCGTCACACGGCGGAGACGAGGACGTAGCACGACGGGACTACCTTCGCGGAGTCGAGCACTCGCATTCCGGTGACGAAGGAGGACCCGGTCGTGGCACCACGCCGTAGATCCGCGTTGCTGGACGAGCTCCGCGTCGACGTACCGGGCCGCCCGCAGGACGTGATCCTCGAAGAGTTGCGCCGCGCCTTCCTCTCCGGAGCCGCACCCCCGGGCACACCGATCCCCGTCGGGGAGGTCGCGGAGCTGTTCGGGGTGAGTCGCATCCCGGTCCGGGAAGCACTCGAGACCCTCATCGGCGAAGGTCTCGTGACCCACCGGCAGAACCATGGATACATCGTCGCCCAGCTGACGATCGTGGAGCTGCGCGAGATGTATTCAGTCCGTGAGACTCTCGAATCGGCGTCGCTCACGGCGGCCGTGCGCAACGCCACCGAGGAGGACGACCGGCGCGTCGAAGAGTCGCACCGTCTTCTCGAATGCGCTGTGCAGGAAGGCGACTCGCGTGGCTATCGCCGCGAGAGCCGGGTAACTCTCCGGCAATATCGCTCCGTTACGGTCTGCACATCGGAATTCACCACCGCCGTTGATGTTCCGTCGATCGATTCGACTCCGCCCACCGGGCTCGCACCGGGACACGGGCGGCTCCCCCTCGCACAGGAGCAGGCATGACCGAAGTGCTGACACCGAGCGCCGGCAACGTCCCCGCCGCAGCCCCGCCGCCCGCGACCGGATACGACCCGCGGTTGACCAACGACGACCTCGCTCCGCTGAAGAACCAGCGGTGGGGTTCGTACAACATCTTCGCGTTCTGGATGTCCGACGTCCACAGCGTGGGCGGGTACGTCACCGCCGGAAGCCTGTTCGCTCTCGGTCTGGCCAGCTGGCAGGTCCTCGTGGCCCTGCTCGTGGGCATCACGATCGTCTACTTCTTCTGCAATCTCGTCGCCAAGGTGTCGGCCCCCGAGACCGCCGGAACGCACTAGCCCAGCCAGGTCACGGGTGCGCCCTCTCCGGTGATCTGCCGCAGCGTCTTCGGCGTCCTCGGTGCGAACATCCCCGCGATCATCCGCGGTCTGATCGCGGTGGCGTGGTACGGGATCCAGACCTTCCTCGCCTCGGCGGCACTCGACGTGGTGCTGATCAAGCTGTTCCCTTCGCTCGCACCCTATGCGGTGGTCGAGGACTACGGGTTCGCCGGCCTGTCCGCACTCGGATGGGCCAGCTTCCTGACGCTCTGGGTGCTGCAGGCCTGCGTGTTCTGGCGCGGCATGGAGTCGATCCGGCGGTTCATCGACTTCTGCGGGCCGGCCGCCTACGTCGTGATGCTCCTGCTGTGCGGTTATCTGATCTCCCAGGCCGGTTGGAGCGCAATCGATCTGACCCTCGGTGAGGTCACGCACACCGGATGGGCGTCGGTGCCGGTCATGCTCGGCGCGATCGTCTTGGTGGTCTCGTACTTCTCCGGCCCGATACTCAACTTCGGCGACTTCTCCCGGTACGGGATGTCCTACGCCGCCGTCAAGAAGGGCAACTTCCTCGGTCTGCCGGTGAACTTCCTGGTCTTCTCGCTGCTCGTGGTGATCACCGCGTCGCTCACGCTGCCCGTCTACGGCGAACTGATCACCCCGTGGAATCTGTACGACAACCCCGAGGTCATCCACTACACCCTGAAACCCTGGGCGCGTTCATCGGTCCGCTGTTCGGCATCCTCATCGCCGACTACTACCTCGTGCGCAAGCAGAAGGTGATCGTCGACGACCTGTTCACGATGTCGGAGAAGGGCGCGTACTTCTACCGCAAGGGCTACAACCCGGCCGCGGTGATCGCGACCGTCGTCGGCGCCGTGGTAGCGATGATCCCTGTGCTGTTCAACGATGCGCCCGGCATGGGAACCGCCGCCCAGTACAGCTGGTTCATCGGCTGCGGTCTCGGTTTCGTCGTCTACCACCTGCTCGCGACCCGCACCCGCCTCGCAGTCCGTCTCCCCGACCGGGTCGCACAGGAAGCAGTCTGATCCTCCATGTTCATCGAGGTCGTCAACCCGAACACCACGTGGTCGATGACCGCCACGATGGGCCCACCCTCGATCGAGAGCCACTACGACGAGGCGCTCGCCGTGCCGGGCATCCTCACCGAGATCGAGAAGGGCGAACGCGACAGCGTCGACGGCTATGTCATCGCGTGCTTCGGCGATCCCGGACTGGACGCGGCGCGCGAGCTCGCCGGTGGGCCCGTCGTCGGCATCGCCGAGGCCGCCATGCGTGCCGCCGCGGTCCTGGGGCGCGGCTTCTCCGTCGTCACGACGCTGGCTCGCACGACCGGACGCGCGTGGGACCTCGCGCACCGCTACGGTATGCGCGACGCGTGCCGGGGCGTGCACGCGTGCGACCTGCCGGTGCTGGCCCTCGACAGCGATCCCGACGCACGCAGGATCGTCACCGAGGCGTGCCTCGACGCCCTGAGCGAAAACGGTTCCGACACCGTTGTGCTCGGCTGCGCCGGGATGGCCGACCTGTGCGCCCACATCTCCGCGGAGATCGGGGTGCCGGTGGTCGATGGTGTCGCGGCCGCGACGCTGACCGTGCCGTCGCTGTTCACGATGGGCCTGGCGACCGGCAAGCGAGGAGAGTTCGCGACGCCCCCGCCGAAGCGCTATGCGGGACTGCTCGACGGGTTCACGACGGGCGGGTGAAGCCCCGCCCCACCGTCACAGCCGGGTGAAGCCCCGCCCCACCGTCACAGCCGGGTGAAGCCCCGCCCCACCGTCACAGCCGGGTGAAGCCCGCCCCCTACGATCGGGACGTGCTGTCCATCCACCATGCCCCGTTGAGGAAGACCGGCCCCGAGAGTCTGTATCGGATCGTCGCTCTGCGGACCGATGTGTTCGTCTTCGAGCAGGGCATCACCAGCGAACCGGAACTCGACGGCCGCGATCTCGACCCGACCACCGAACTGTTCTGGACGCGGGAGGGTGACGAGGTCCTCGCGACGCTGCGCGTGCTCCACGACGACGGGGACGTCGCCCACATCGGCCGTGTCGCCACCGCCCGGCACGCACGCGGGCGCGGCCTCGCCGCGGAGCTGATCGAGGCGGCGCTCGGGACCTGCCCGGGGGTGGTCGACATCTCGGCGCAGGCGTACCTGGAGCACTGGTACGCGCGATTCGGGTTCGTGCGCACCGGAGCGAACTACCTCGAGGCGGGGATCGACCACGTGCCGATGCGCCGCACCCCGTGACCGCGGGGCGCCCGTCGGGCGGCGGTCACGGGGTGCGGGCGACGACGCTATCAGCCGATCTCGAAGTGCACTCCGGTGAGCTTCTCCGACAATTCCCACAGCCGCGTCGCGGTCTCGCGGTCGCGGGCCCGACGCCCCACGGTGGCGACACCGGGCGCTCCGTAGAGCAGGAGACTCGGACCGATGTAGCCGCCCGCAATGCCCGGATCGGAAGCGGCGAGCACGACCGATTCGGCTCCCTGATCCGGGGTGCGCTGCAGGATCGTCTTGCCGAAACCGAACAACCGGTCGAACCACGTCCCCGTGTGGCTGCCCACCTCGGTGGCCGCGTAGCCCGGATGGGCCGCGACGGCGCGCAGCGGTGAGCGGGCGGCGGCGAGGCGTCGTTCGAGCTCGAGCGCGAACAACAGGTTCGCGAGCTTCGACTGTGCGTACCCCGCGGCGCGGTTGTACGGGCGGCGCTCCCAGTTGAGGTCGTCGAGATCGATCCGGCCTATCAGGTGGGCGGCGCTCGACACCGTGACGATGCGGCCGGTGATACGCGGCAACAGCAGTCCGGTCAGGGCGAAGTGTCCGAGATGGTTCGTTCCGATCTGCATCTCGAACCCGTCGGCGGTGCGACCCAGCGGCACCGCCATGACCCCGGCGTTGTTGACCAGGACATCGATCCGGCGATCGGCGAAGGCGTCTGCGAAGGCACGGATCGCCGAGAGGTCGGCGAGATCGAGCGACATCATCTCGGCCCGGGGGCCGATCTCGTCGGCGATGCGCTTGCCCCGGTCGACGTTGCGACCGGCGAGGACGACGGTGGCGCCGGCAGCCCCGAGGGCGCGGGCCGTCGCTTCGCCCACACCGCTGGTGGCCCCCGTCACGACGACGGTGCGGCCGACCAGCGATGTGGTGGCGTCAGGCGCCAATCGAGGACTTGAGCATCGGGAGCATCGCCCACAGCTCGTCCTGCCAGTAACCCCACGAATGGGTACCGACGATCGGGAACGAGAAGTGTGCGGTATCGATACCCAGGGTCAGCAGGCGCACCTGGAAGGCGCGGTTCTGCGTGCGGGCGAGCGCTTCGAGACCCATGGCGTTGGTCGTGTTGAAGCTGCCCACGAGCGAGTTCGGCCGGTCGTACTGGCCGGGCAGACCGCTCGCCGCGGAGACCCACATCGGCAGTCCGCGCATCTGCGGCGCCGCGACGAACGGGTCGTGACGCAGCCACGCCGAGTCCCAGGGCGGTCCCCACATCGCGTCGGCGTTGTATCCGCCGGCGTCGAGCATGGCGAGACGGATGGCCTCGCGCATACCGGGGGCCGAGAGGTTGAGGTAACCCGAGAGGGAGCCGGCGAACTTGAACTGGTCGCGGTGGTAGGCGGCCAGGATCAGCGCCGCGTTACCGCCCATCGACAGGCCGACCACCGCGTTGTTGTTGCGGTCGATGCCGTAGACGTTCGCGAGATGGTCGGGGAGGTTCTGGGTGAGGAAGGACTCCCACTTGTAGGTGTAGGGCTGGCCGTTGAAATTGCTCGGCGCGTACCAGTCGGCGTAGAAGCTCGACTGTCCGCCCACCGGCATGATCACGTTGACGCCGTGATCGGCGAGCCACGCCGCGTTTGTCTCGTGTTCCCAGCCGCTCACATCGTCGGTGGCGCGCAGACCGTCGAGCAGATAGACGGCTTTGTTGCTGCCGTTGTTCGCCCGCCAGATGCGTACCTTGATCGCCCCGACCCCACCCGGGGCGGCGACCATGTCCTCGTGGAAGCGATCGTACGGATCGGCCGCAGCCGTGCCGGCGCCGAGCCCACTGAACGCGAGCGCCAGCGGAAGGACCAGTGCCGCCACCAGCAGCCGCACGAGAGCGCGTCCCCCCCGCCGACGTGTTCCGGTTTTCGCCGACATCGTCACAACATGCTCCCCTTGCACTCCAGTAACATTCTTCACTTCCGTCCCAGGGTATCGACGGTGCAGAAACCTTAAGCAGGCTTGCACACAATCGTTATCGTGGAAAGTCCGGCAGCGTTATCGTCGGGCCTTCGGCGCTCGCATTCCGGGCGCACCGCTAACCTCCGACCCGTGCCCGAAGCTCCCCTCCCCGTTCGCGACGGCCTGAACCCCACCCGCCTGCGACTGCCGGAAAATCCCAGCCGGGAGACCATAGCGGAGTTCCTGCTCACACGCTTCCCGAACGATGCGGCGCGCATCGCGGAGAAGATCGAATCCGGCGAAGTGGTCGTACAGGACGGCACAGCGGTCACATTTTCGACCCCGTACGTCCCACGCGAATTCGTGTATCTCTACCGTGATCCGCCCGCCGAACCGCGCGTCCCCTTCGAGATCGACGTCCTCCACCGTGACGAGAACCTACTCGTCGTGGACAAGCCGCACTTCCTGGCGACCACCCCGCGTGGTTCCTGGGTGACGGAGACCGCCGTGGTCCGGTTGCGCAAGGATCTGGACCTGCCCGAACTGTCCCCCGTTCATCGGCTCGATCGGCTCACGGCGGGCGTCCTGGTGTTCACCGTCCGGCGCGAGGCGCGACGCGCGTACCAGACGCTGTTCGACCGGCGTCTCGTCGAGAAGGAGTACGAGGCGATCGCCCCGGCCGCGCCGCGCCTCGACTTCCCTCGCGAGGTCCGCAGCCGCATCGTCAAGGAGCGCGGCGTGCTGCAGGCCCGCGAGGTCGACGGTCCCGTCAACGCCGTGACCTCGATCGAATTGGTGGACACGGCCGACGACCGTGCGCGTTACCGTCTGCGTCCCGAGACCGGCCGGACGCATCAACTCCGGGTACACATGAACTCGCTCGGAATCCCCATTCTCGGCGACAACCTCTATCCGGAGGTGTACGAGCTCGAGCCACAGGATTATTCGAATCCGCTGCAGCTTCTGGCCAGATCCTTGTCGTTCCACGATCCGATCACAGGTCGGCCGACCCGCTTCGTAAGCCGACGAAACCTGGCAGCATGGAGTAACAGCACACCAGGACCCCGCTGACCGGCGAGTTCTCGTCTTGGAGGTTTCCATGGAAATCGGCAGCATCTCGCGTACCTATGACGGGCGGGTGGCCCTGCGGTTCGAACGCTCGTTCCCCCACCCGCCGGAGAAGGTGTGGCGGGTCCTGACCGATCCGCAACATCTCCGCGCCTGGTTCCCTGCCGACGTCGAGTTCGCGCTCACACCCGGCGCCACACTCGAATTCCGCTCGACGCAGGAACAGACCCGCCGTTTCGGCCTGCCCGAAGGGCACACCAGCATGGGCAGTGTCCTCACGGTGCGGCCCGCACGGATCCTGGAATACCTCTGGGACACCGACGTTCTGCACTGGGAACTCACTCCGGACGGCTCCGGCGGGTGCTGGCTCACCCTCACCCACACCACCGACGACGAGGAGGACGCCCTCGCACACGGCGCCGCCTGGCACGCCGGGTTCGAGGTGGTCGAGGCCCAATTGGAGGAACGCCCGGTCGACTGGTCGATCTGGGACCGCGCAGCCGAACTGAGCACGCACTACCAGGGCAGCTCGGGCTGATCGACCGGCTCGGGACTCGGGCCGATCACCCGGGTGGAATATCCGCCTAGCGGCGCGCCCCACGTCGCGCGGGAGCCGAACCGATGCCGTCGAGGTCGCGCTCCCGCGCGGTCGTGCGCGCCACGATGCGCGCACCCCAAGCACCGATCGCGTCCCAGTCCCGGAAGTCACCGGAAGGGGCGCCGACCATCCTGACGACCATCCGTTCGCCGGTGCCGAGCACCGCCGGATCCAGCTTCCCCGGGAAGGTGCGATGTTCGACGGCCTCGATGCGTTCGGCGACGGCGCACGCGTCGTAGCACGTGTTCACCGACCTCCCGCCCGAGGCGACGGGACCCGACGAGAACAGGTAGACGTCGCGTTCGCGCAGCTCGGCCGCGTGCCGGTCGGAGAACTCCCGCGCGCTGCGCAGCCAGCGACTGCGGTAGACGGCGCTGCCGAGCACCACGACGTCGTACGCGTCGACCTCGTCGACGTCCTCGGGCGCGTTCACGTCGACCTGCGCGCCGTGGTGGCGCATCGACGCGGCCAGCGCAGTCGCGATCTCCGCGGTCGAACCGTGCCGACTGGCCACCGAAACAAGAACCTTCATCACTACCTCCGGACCCGCGTCGAACCATGATCACCCCGAAACCGGGCCTTGACCAGGGCCGAAGTGCCCTTTGCCCGGTATCGGCAGATCACAGTCGGACGAATCCCCTCATATCGGACCGCGTGGCAAGGTGGAGGCAACGCGCACCGAGAGGAGCAGATGGATGCCCAGCACATCGTCGGCGACCGTCGCGGAGGAGGCGGAACGCAAGTACTCCGCCACCGGCGACCGGCCGCTTCCGGACCTGACGGGACTGCCGTCCGTCGATGCGATCGACGTCGACCGGTTCGAATTGTCGGCCCAGTACTACGACACCGCCGACCTGTGCCTGCTGCGCTCGAAGATCACGCTCCGCAGGCGCGAGGGCGGCGACGACGCGGGATGGCATCTCAAACTGCCCTCCGGTGTCGACACCCGCACCGAACTGCACTTCCCCCTCGGCGACGACTCGGCCGAGGACGTTCCCGCAGACCTCGGATCCCTGTTGCGCGGCATCCGCCGTGGCGCCCCGTTGAGCCTGGCCGCTCTGCTCGTGACCCGACGACATCGGCACCGGCTCCGGTCGTCCGACGGCGGCTTCGTCGCGGAGGTGGTGGTCGACGACGTCGACGCCGTGCGCAGCGCCGACGGATCCGAGATCCGCTGGAAGGAGATCGAGGTCGAGTGGAATTCCACCCTCGGCGACGAGACGATCGGCCGATTCCTCACAGCACTCGAGGAACGCTTCGCGGCCGTCGGGATCACCCGTTCGGAGAGCCCGTCGAAGCTCCACCGCGTGCTCGGCGACCTGCTCCCCGCCCGCCCGCCGATCGCGAAGGGCCTGATCCCGGTACGCGACTATCTCTCGAGCGAACTGCACACCCTGGGTTTGTCCGACATCGCCGTCCGCCGCGACGCACGCGACGCGGTGCACAGCATGCGCAAGGCCGCGCGGCGTCTGCGCAGCGCACTGCAGACCTATTCCGACGAGATCGTCGTGGATCCCGATCTCGTCGACGAACTCCGTTGGCTCGGAAGACGTCTCAGCCCGTCACGTGATCTCGAGGTCCAATGGGAACGGCTCACGGATCGCGTGGCCGACATCCCGGTCGAATCGCACCGGGAAGCGACGAGAGCCCGTATCGACGAGTACTTCTCGGCACGGTCGGAGGCCGCCCGCCTCGAAGCAGTCGACACACTGGACTCGGACCGGTACGTCGGGCTGCTCACCCGCCTCGACGCGGCGATCACCGACATAGCGCCCGCCACAGAAGCGGCGGGGGCACGGCCGAAAGTGGCACGGAAGGAACTGTTGCGCGCGGTCGCAGCGCTGTCGAAAAAGGTCTCGCGCCGCGTCGACAGGGTCGGCGACGCCGAGAACCCGGCGGAGCGCGACGCGCTGATGCACCGGGCACGCAAGGGCGCCAAACGGATGCGGTATGCCATCGAGGTGATCGCGCCGCTGCATCCGAAGCGTTCCGGGCGGATCCTCGACCGATTCGACGACTTCCAGGATCTGCTCGGTGAATTCCAGGACTCCGTCGTGGCGCGGGAACACCTCCTGGACATGCTCTCCGAGCAGGGCCACACCGCCGAGACCAGTTTCGGGCTCGGGATCCTGTTCCGGATCGAGACCGAGATCGGCGACGCGCAGGCCGCACATCTGGACAGCGGATGGCAGAAGGCATACCGCGCCGCTCGCCGATTGTGGACCTGATCGAGGCCGGAAGGCTCTGGTCGGGGCCTCCCCGATCGGGGATCATGAAGATCGTCGACACCGGGTCACGGCCGCGTCGTGGCGGTAACGTGGCCTCGGGCCGACCTGCGCGCGGGAAGCCGCGCGTCGCAACGAGAAGGAGACATCCATGAGCACACCGAGCACCCGCAAGGCAGTCGTCGCAGGCGTCGACGGCTCCGAAACGGCTGTAGCGGCAGCGCGGTGGGCCGGTGCCGTCGCGTCGCGCATCGGAGCACCCCTCCACCTCGTGCACTCGATGCCCCCGGAGGGCATCTTCTACAGCGAGGCCGCAGTGCTCGTGCAGTCGCAGATGATCCAGCAGCTCGAGGAGGACGGCAAGAAGCTCCTCGCCGACGCCGCCGAGCGAGTCCGCGCAGATCACCCCGAGCTCGAGATCAGCAGCTTCATCGGTCCCGGTCCCGCAGCCAAGTCGCTGCTCGAGGCCGCCGAGGACGCACGCCTGGTCGTCATGGGCGCCACCGGCGCGGGTGCGCTGGAGAACTTCCTCCTCGGCTCCACCGTTCTGCGCGTCGCGAACCATGCGCCCTGCCCGGTGGTCGTGTGGCGCGGCAACACCGATTCTCCGCTGCCCGATTCCCGGCCGATCGTCGTCGGTGTGGACGGTAGCGAATTGTCCTCTGCCGCAGTCACTCACGCGTTCTATCTCGCGTCGGCCCTCGGGGTTCCGCTGCGGGCAGTGCACTCCTGGCTCGGTGACGCCGCACTCGGTGTCGGCGCCACGGCCGCGCTGGTCGATTGGGATGCCGTGGAGACCTCGGAGACCGCGGTTCTCGCCGAGACGCTGGCCGGCTGGAGTGATCGCCACCCCGAGGTCACCGTCGAGCGTGTGATCGACCGGGGCCCGGCCTCGAAGGTCCTGCTCGCGCACCTCGACGACGCCCAACTCGTCGCAGTCGGAAGCCACGGACGTGGCCAGTTCCGCGCCGCCCTGCTCGGATCCACGAGCCAGAACCTGCTGCACAAGGCTCCGTGCTCGGTGCTCATCGCCCGCAAGGTCTAGAACCGATCGTTCCGGTCCGACGGGGATCGCTTCGACGAAGCGATCCCCGTTCACTGTTCTCGGGGCGCGATCACCAGGGCGCTGGACCGAGCATGCTCTCCAGTCGCGCCGCGTCGACGGTCTCGACACCCGTATCGATCGCCGCTGCCTCCGGCCACGGATCCCGCCGGCGGAGTTGCTGTTCGAGCACGGCAGGGGTCGCATCGGAGGCATCGTCGCCGCGCTCGGCTCGGGATGCCATCCGTTGCAACAGGATTCCCTTGTCTGCACGGCACTCGATCTCGATCACATCCACGGAAGCACCGTCCGCGACCTTGCGGGCCGCGTCGCGCTGCCCGGACGACAACCAGGTCGCGTCCAGCACGACGGATCGTCCCCGGGCCAGAGCGGTCTCGGCACGGCGCAGCAGTTCGCGGTAGGTCGCCTCCGAATGCGTCGGTGCGTACAGACCGGCATCCGTACCGTCGCCGGTGCGGTCGGTGGGTTGCAGACCCGCCAACTCCTTGCGGACGATGTCGCTGCGCACTACGTCCGCTCCGAGATGCGCACCGACCGTGCGCGACAGTGTCGTCTTGCCGGTCGCGGAGACACCACCGACGAGCACCATGCGCACGCGTCCCCGGTCGAGATGTCCCTCGAGCAACTCGACGAGACCGGTCGCCGTTTCCCGCGCCGCTGCATCACCCTGCTCGTAGCGTAGGGCGGTCACCTTCGCGCGCACCAACGCTCGATAGGCGATGTAGTGGTGCACGAGAGAGGAGGGCGGGTGATCGCCCGAGACCTCACCATATTGCTCGAGCAACCGCCGTGCTGCGGGTTCGGCACCGAGACGTTCGAGATCCATTGCGAGGAAGGCGAGATCGAGTACTGCGTCGCCGTAGCGCAACTCGTCGTCGAACTCGAGGCAGTCGATGATGCGCGGACCGTCGTCGAGACAGAAGATGTCGTCGGCGAGCAGGTCGCCGTGTCCGTCCACGGCCCGGCCCGCCGCGATGCGTTCGTCGAACAGCACCGCCCGGCCGGCGAGGTAACGGTGCACGGACTCCCGGATCCGCGTCAACGCCCCGGCACGATCCGCCCCTACCTCCAGCCGGCCGAGATGGTCGAGACTGAGATCCCACAGCTCGGCGACGAAATCCGCGGAGGCACACCGGTCGATCTCGGGACCGTGCGGCGAGGAGGCGTGCAGTGCGGCGACCTGCTGTGCCACCTCGTCGATCACCACCGACACGTCCTCACCTCGGCGGACCGCGGCGGCCAGGCGCCGGTCGTCGGGCAGCCGCACCATTTCGACGAGGTGCTCGCACAACTGTCCGTCCGGGCCGTGGACGTCCGCGACGCCCAGATAGACGTCCGGTGCGAGACGCCGGTTGAGCTCCACCTCCCGGTGGCAGATCCGTTCACGGGCCTCACGCGTGCGGTTGTCGAGGAAGCCCAGGTCGAGCGGCTTCTTCAGTTTGTGCACGCGCTCGCCGACGAAGAAGACCACCGACGAATGCGTCTCCCTCACCCCCGCGTAGCCGACACCCTCCGGTCCGGCACCTGTGGTCACTGCGCCCTCCCTGTCGTCGGCGGCTCCCACCGAGTCCTCTCGTCCACCATATTGTCGTTCAGACACTCCCCCGGTGCATCTGCACAGCGCCCACCGGTGCATCCGCACAGTGTGTGTTCTCCTCCGGATCGCCCGAACGAACCGGCCGCGACAGGTAGCTTTCACACCGAGGTGACTTCTGGACGGGGTGAGATGAGAAACGATCAACAGAGCCGGGTACGAGGAGACGACACCGTGCGGGCGGACGACGGACCCACGGTGGCGGTCCTCGCGTACACGACGGCTCTCGAACGAACGATGATCGAGGATTGGCTGCGCTCGGACGAGCTTCCCGCCGAGTACCGCACGCCGACCCGCCCCGAGTCGCTCGACCTCGACTCACGGGTGCTCACCGAGGAGCTCGTGACCCGCACCGACGATCCGCTGATCCTGCCCTTGCGGATCGTGTGGCTCCCGGCGGAGCGCGACGGTGCGCGGCGTATCCGGTTCGCCGACGTCCTCGCCCTCACGAACCCACGCAATCCGAATCTGCTGCTGCAGAAATGGCTCGTGCGCAAGGGTGCCGACCGCTACCGGATCGTCGTCGCGAAACCGGCCCGCCTGTCCGAACTGCGGGACGCGCTCAGGGCGGAGGGCGGTGACGGTGACGACGGGGCACTCGCGCGGTACGTGACCCGTCGCGCCGTCGTCGCGCTCGAACGCGCGGAGCGAGCGGTGATCGGCGACCGCTACAAGGTCCCGCGGCTCGTCGCCGCCCAGATCATGGACTCGCCGATCTTCCGGCGCCGTCTCGACGAGATCGCCGCCGAGCACGGCCTCTCGCGCGCCGAGGTCGAGTCGCGGGCGCGCAGTTCCCTCGACGAACTCGTGGCCGTGCAGTCACGATTGGTCACCGACCTGTTCACGCAGGCGATGCGGCCGTTGCACGCGTCGGCATGGACCGTGCACGCCGACGAGGCCGGTCTGCGCGCACTGCGCGAGTCCAACCGCCGGTACGCCCTGGTCTTCCTCCCCTCGCACCGGTCCTACGCCGATGCCTTCGTGCTGGGCGACATCCTGGCGGCGAACGATTTTCCCGGCAACCACATCATGGGCGGGGCCAACCTCACCTTCTGGCCGATCGGTCCCGTCGCCCGCCGCACCGGCACGGTGTTCATCCGGCGCAGCTTCGCAGACGACGACGTCTACAAGGCCGCGCTCGAGGAGTACTTCGCGTTCCTGCTGAGCAAGCGGTTCAACCTCGAGTGGTACTTCGAGGGCGGCCGGACCCGCACCGGCAAGCTCCGGGCCCCGCGCTACGGATTGCTCAGCTACGTCGCCAACGCGATCCGCGGCGGACGCGTCGAGGACGCGATGCTGGTGCCGGTCTCGATCACCTACGAGGGACTCGCCGAGGTCGCGGCGGTCGCCGCCGAACAGACCGGCGCGACGAAGAAAACCGAAGGCCTGGGGTGGCTGGTGCGCTACGCCCGCAATCAGCGCAAGCGGGCCGGGAACGTGTACGTGCGGTTCGGCGATCCCGTGTCGATGCGCGAACTGCTGGTCGCCGGTGGGGATCCGGACCTGACCGCACCGGCGCCGGCAGCCGACCCGTCCGCGGCGCCGACGGATTCCGAGGAGATACGGGTGCTGCGCCGCAAGGCGCTGCAGAAGGTCGCCTTCGAAGTCGCGGTCGGCATCAACTGCAACACTCCGGTGACGGTGAACTGCCTGGTCACCCTGGCCCTGCTCGGTGTGCGCGACCGCTCGCTGACGCTCGAGGAGGTGCGGGCCGTGATCGCACCTGTCCGCCGTTATCTCGATCGCCGCGGTGTCCCGCAGGGCGGGCTCCACATCCTCGACGTCGAAGGTGGGCTCGAGGACGTGCTCTCGTCGCTCACCCACGCGGGGGTGGTCACCACCTACGCCGGCGGGGAGGAACCGGTCTACTCGATCCAGCCGGGTCAGCATCTCGTCGCGGCGTTCTACCGCAACAGCGGCGTGCACTGGTTCGTCAACCGGTCGATCATGGAGCTGGCCATCCTCTACGCGCACGCCAATCTCGGTGACGATCCTGTCCGGGTGGCGTGGGAGGAGGCGAAGAACCTGCGCGACCTGCTGAAGTTCGAGTTCTTCTTCCCCGACCGAGACACCTACGAGACCCAGATGCGCGACGAGCTCGCCTTGCTCGTCCCGTCCTGGGGCGACACGCTGCCGACGAAGGACGAAGCGCTGACCGGTCTCGTCGAGACCGGCTTCTTCATGTCGCACCGCACGCTGCGGTCGTTCTTCGACGCGCAGCTCGTCGTCGCCGAGCGCCTCGCCGTCCGGGATCCGGAGCTCGAGGTCGACCGCGCCGCCTTCCTGTCCGAGTGTGTGGCGGTGGGCCGGCAGATGCTGCTGCAGCGCCGCCTGTACGGGCCGGAATCGGTGTCGTCGGAGTTGTTCGCGTCCGCGCTCGACCTGGCGCGCAATCGAGGATTGCTCGACCACGACGAGGACCCCGAGACCGTCCGCGAGCGCAGGAAGGCATTCGCAGCGGAGCTGTCCGAGTTGGCCCAGCGGGTCGCGCTGGCCGAGTCGCTCGACGTGTCGAACAGAAAGGTGGAACGGTGAACCTCGAGCAGGCCCTCGAACGGGTGCGTACGGGTCCGCAGGGACCCGAGGTGGCGGCCTTCTTCGATTTCGACGGCACCATCGTGCACGGCTTCTCCGGTGTCCACTTCTTCCGCGACCGGGTGCTCGCCGGGAAGGTCTCCGCATCCGAACTGGCCGCGACGATGATCAACGGGATCCGCGGGACGGAGACCGAGGAGGACTTCGAACGCTTCGTCGCGATCGCCTTCAAGGCGTGGCGCGGTCACACCGAGGACGAGCTCTACGAGATCGGCCGCCGGCTGTTCATGACGACGATCGCCGGACACCTCTATCCGGAGGCGTGGCAACTCATCGGCGCGCACCAGAACGCGGGCCACACGGTGGTGATCGCCTCGTCGGCGTCCCGCTACCAGATCCAGGCCGCCGGGGACGCGCTGGGCGTCGAGCACATCCTGTTCACCCCACTCGAGGTCGAGAACGGTGTGCTCACCGGACGGGTCGACGGGAAATCGTTGTGGCGCAGCGGCAAAGCGGAGGCGGCACGCAATTTCGTCGAGACACACGGCATCGACGCCGAGGCCAGCTACACCTATTCCAACGGTGGTGAGGACGTGGAGTTCCTGGCCGTCGCCGGCAACCCCACGGCCACGAACCCCGATCGCACTCTCACCCGATTCGCCATCGAACGCGACTGGCCGATCATGCGGTTCCGGCCGCGCGGTACGCCGGGCGCCCGCGAACTCGTCCGCACCGCCGCCGCCTACGGCGGGATGTTCGGCTCGGTGTGGACGGGTCTCGGTCTCGGTCTGATCAACCGCAGCCGCAAGACCGCGCTGGACTCGATCATCAGCATCGGCACCGAGGTCTCCCTGGCCCTCGCCGGAGTGAACGTACGCATCGTCGGGGAAGCGAATGCGTGGGCCGCCCGGCCGGCGGTGTTCATCTTCAACCACCAGAGTCAGCTCGACCCGGTGGTGCTGGCCAAGGTCCTGAGGCAGGACTTCACGGGCGTGACGAAGAAGGAGATGGCCAACGACCCGTTGTTCGGGCCGCTTCTGCGGTTCGTCGGCGCCACCTTTGTCGACCGCACGAACACCGAGCGGGCGGTTGCGGCGCTCGGACCCGTCGTCGACACCCTCCGCGAGGGGACGTCGATCGTCATCGCCCCCGAGGGCACACGCTCGCTGACCCCGGCGATCGGCAGGTTCAAGAAGGGCGCCTTCCACATCGCGATGCAGGCCGGTGTCCCGATCGTGCCGGTCGTGATCCGCAACGCCGGCGAGATCCTGTGGAAGCACTCGACCCTGCTGCGGTCGGGCACCGTCGATGTGGCGGTGCTCGAACCGATCGACGTGAGCGGCTGGTCGCGGGAGGACCTCGGTGAGCACATCGCCGAAGTCGAGGACCTCTACCGCCGCACGCTGTCGAGCTGGCCCACTGACTAGATGACGAACGAGACCGTGACACCCGAGGAGCCGGACGACGGAGCCGACGAGAGCCCGCACGGTGAGAGCGGGCCGCTCACCCCGAAGCGACGCCGGTATCTCAAGTGGATCGTCGGTGCTCTGCTCGTCGTGGTGCTCACCGTCGAAATCGTGCTCGTGTGGCCGGAACTGTCCGACAGCGTCCGCGGCCTCGGGCATCTTCACTGGGGCTGGGTCGCGGCAGCGGTGTTCGCCTCGATGGCGGAGATGTCGACCTTCGCACGGGTGCAGCGGGCGCTACTGTCCGCGGCGGGTGTGAAGGTCTCGCAATGGCAATCGCTTTCGGTGGCCCTCGCGGCGAACTCCATGAGCGTGACCCTGCCGGGCGGACCGGTGGTCGGGACGACCTTCACCTACCGACAGATGCGGCGCTGGGGCGCACCCCCGGTGGTGGCGACCTGGCAGCTGGTCATGGCCGGGCTCCTCCAGGCCGCCGGACTCGCACTGCTCGGCATCGTCGGCGCTCTGCTCGTCGGCGCCAGCAACAACCCGTTCTCGCTGATCTTCTCGCTCGGCGGTCTGCTGCTGCTGGTCGTGCTCATCCAGTACGCGGCCGGCAATCCTGGTTCGTTCGAATCGATCGGCCTGATCGCCCTGCGGAGCCTGAACCGGTTGCGGAAGAAGCCGGAGCAGGCGGGTGCGCGAGCGTGGCGGAAGATCGTCGGCCAGCTGAGCGCGGTGCAACTCGATCGTCCTCATGCGGCCCGCGCGTTCGGCTGGTCGCTGAGCAACTGGGTATGCGACGGTGCGTGCCTGGCGTTCGCCGCATACGCGGTCGGTGGCGCGCCGAGCCTGGCCGGTATCGCGGTCGCCTACGCGGCCGGAACCGCCACCAGCCGTGCCATCCCGCTGCTCCCCGCCGGTCTGGGTGTCATGGACGCCGTGCTCGTGCCGGCGCTCACCGCATCCGGCATGACCGGCGCGCAGGCCCTGTCGGCGGTGGTCGTCTACCGGTTGATCAGTTTCGTGCTCGTCGCCGCGGTCGGCTGGATCGTCTTCGCATTCCGCTACCGGAACGTCGGCGAGGAGGGGGACGAGGACGAAACTCCCCCGGACCTGCGGCTCTGGGACGACGGCTGAAGGCGCCGACCCGAAAAGATCGCCCGCGCGCCGGTCGGGGCGCTAGCGTTGTCCTCCATCCGGATGAATGGAGGGACGAGGTTCGTGGCACAGCACGAGGTCACACGTAAACGGGAAGTCTGGTCGGGCCGGTCGGTGTTCATCATGGCCGCGATCGGCTCGGCGGTCGGACTCGGCAACATCTGGCGCTTCCCGTACATCGCTTACGAGAACGGTGGTGGCGCATTCCTGATCCCGTATCTGGTCGCGCTGCTGACCGCGGGTATCCCCCTTCTCCTGGTCGACTACGCGATCGGGCACAAGTTCCGCGGATCGCCGCCGCTGGCCTTCCGCAGACTGCGCCGCGGCGCCGAATTCATCGGCTGGTGGCAGGTGCTGGTGTGCTTCGTCATCGGCGTGTACTACGCGGTGATCGTGGCCTGGGCCGCGCGGTACACCTTCTTCTCGATCACCGAGGCCTGGGGCGACGACCCCGAAGGCTTCTTCATGAGTTCGTTCCTGAACCAGGACACCGATGCGACCTTCGGCCTGAGCTTCGTGCCGGGCGTCGCGTGGACGCTGCTGCTGGTCTGGATCGCGACGCTCGCGGTGCTCGCTCTCGGCGTCCAGCGCGGTATCGGCAACGCCAATCGGTTCTTCGTGCCGTTGCTGGTCCTGCTGTTCGGTGCGCTCGTCGTCCGGTCGCTGACCCTCGACGGCGCGACCGCCGGTCTCGATGCGTTCTTCACCCCGAACTGGTCGGCGCTGACCGACACCGGGGTGTGGATCGCGGCGTACGCGCAGATCTTCTTCTCGCTGTCCGTCGCCTTCGGCATCATGGTGACCTACGCGTCGTACCTGAAGCGCAAGACGAACCTCACCGGTTCGGGTCTCGTGGTCGGGTTCTCGAACTCGAGCTTCGAGGTGCTCGCCGGCATCGGCGTCTTCTCCGCTCTCGGCTTCATGGCCCAGGCGCAGGGTGTCGAGGTCGGTGAGGTGGTCGCGGGCGGTATCGGCCTCGCCTTCATCGCTTTCCCCACGATCGTCTCGGAGATGCCCGGCGGCCCGCTCTTCGGTGTGCTGTTCTTCGGTTCGCTGGTCTTCGCCGGGTTCACGTCGATGATCAGCATCATCCAGGTGACCGTCTCGGCCTTCCAGGACAAGACGGGCCTCGGCCGGGTGCCGGCGGTACTCGCCATCGGTGGTGTGTCGGCAATCGTGTCGCTGCTGCTCTTCCCCACCACCACCGGCCTGAACACTCTCGACGTGGTGGACCGCTTCGCGAACCAGTTCGGCATCGTGGGTGTCGCCTTCGTGGCGCTCGTGGTGGTCGCGTGGATCTATCGTCGTCTGCCCGAACTCCGCGACCACCTCAACTCGGTGTCGTCGTTCAAGGTCGGCACGGGCTGGATGGTGTTCACGGGCATCATCACCCCGCTCGTCCTCGGCTACATGCTGTTCAGCGAGATCCGCGACCGTGTCCGCGACGGCTACGGCGGTCTTCCCGACAGCCTGGTCACGGCCTTCGGCTGGAGCGTGCAGGCCGGCGTGATCATCCTCGCCGTCCTCCTGACGTTCATCCCCTGGCGCAGGGGAATCGACGAGGAATACGAGCTGGACGAGAACCGTCCGCCCGCATCCGCCCAGGCGCCTGCTTCGTCCGGTGCTCCCTTACCCGGACCCGACTCGTCCACAGGAGGTACCCGATGAGCACAGCGGCCGTCGCCATGATGATTCTCGCCCTCGTCACGCTGTGGGGCGGTCTCCTGCTGAGCATCCTGCATCTGCGTAAGCATCCGGACGATCCGGACTGATCATCCGCACCACCGACTCACATGGGTGTCGGTTCGGTAACACCACGGGGCGACGCTCTGGCCGGAGCGCCGCCCTTGTGGTCTCCTGGAGCGGTCATACTCTAAACCTCTAGTTTAGAGTTAGGTAAAGCCCGTCCGGGTGTCACGACCCACAGGAGGAGAACCCCATATGAGCCGCAGACACCGCAATCGGATGCGTCGCATCTCGGCCGCCGCAGCCCTGACCGTCGCCGCAGGTCTGGCGCTTCCCACCATCGCCGGCGCCGAACCCGCACCCACGGACCCGGCAGCACCGGCGGAAGCGCCCGCCACGAGCCCGCTCGTGAGCTCGCTCGAGGCTCTCCGCGCGCTGCCCGGCGTCGATCCCACGACTCTCGCTGCCGCCGAAGCGATCGCGAACGCACGCGGAAGCGCTGTCGACGCGGCCGAAGCGACACCGCTCGGCGCCTACGAGGACGGCATGGAGTTCCTGCGTCGCCTCGGCGTCGAACCGTTCCTCTACCCCACCGGCGCACCGTTCTGCACGGCCGACGGCGACCTGCCGCTGGGCACCGTGCCCGCCGTTGCGGGTGCTCTGCCCGGGCCATGGCCGAACCGCAGCCTGTCGCCGCTGCCGGGCACCCTGAACGTCGTCTCGCCCGGTGAGACGCTCTTCGCGTTCGTCCCCGTCGGCCTCGAGGAGGACGCCGACACCTCGGGCATCCAGCTCGCGTGGTTCAACGTCAACACCTTCCAGGGTGGCTTCGTCCCGATGGGCACGCCGGAGGAGACCGCGGCGGGAGCCATTCCGGCCGGCCTTCCCGTCCAGGCCCGCGGCATCGTCGAGCAGGCCATCACGACCTTCATCGCCGACACCCTGCCGCTGGGTGGCGTGCGGGTCGCGCCGGTCGAGACGGGGTCGGGCACCGTGCTCTCGGCCGTCTTCGGCAACGTGCGCAACGGCGACACGCAGTGCTTCTTCCTGCCCACGATCGGCATCGTGGACGTGCCGGCCTGATCGAACCAGAGCTCCCGAGCGGAGCCCAGAACTGCAGCGGGTGGGCGTCAGCTCGCCCGCTGCAGTCGGTTCAGCCGGTCGAACACGAGCGTGACGGCGGTGTCCATGTGCGCGAGCACATCGTCGACCGACTGCCGGCCCGCCACCCAGGCGACCAGCGCCGACATCCACACGTCGGCGATGATCCGCACGGCGTTGAGCACCTCTTCGGTGACGATGTCGATGCCTGCCGCCTGCGCGAACAGTCGGGTGAGCACCTCACCGAGACGGTCGAGTTCGGGCGCCGAGGACGCGTCGGCGAACATCGCCGCCCGGATGAGCGCGTCGTAGCGCAGCGGATTCTCGGACAGACGCGGCATCACTCCGCGCAGGACGCCCATCAGGCGCTCGGCGGCACTGTCGCCAGGGATCTCCACGGTGGTCACGGCTTCGGCGGCGGTCTCGAATTCGAGTACGAGCGCCACGACGAGCAGGTGGTTCTTCGAGGGGAAGTAGCGGTAGACCGTGCCGAGAGCGACACCGGATCGGTCTGCGACCGCCCGCATCTGCACGGCGTCGTATCCACCCTCGGAGGCGAGCTCCTCGGCGGAGGCGATGATCCGCATGTACCGCGCCCGCTGTGCCGGTCGCAGGCCCGCACCGGGCGACCGGGTGGACCCGAGGGCCGGCCGCGAGGTCTGCGTCGACGCCGACTCCTCGCCCGCGGTCTCCGTCGTCGACTGCTCCGTCATCACGCCACCTTCCGTTCATGCCCGTTTCGAGGATAGTTCAGCGTGGGACGACTGCCTTTTCGTACGGCCGACCGGCCGCAACCGGACAGGTGTCCGGAAATCTCTTCCCTCCGGATGTAGAACGCGTTACATTTTCTCCGTCACCGTCTGGAGAGGGGCTGTTGTGCGCCACGGAATCACCCTGTTCACGAGCGACCGGGGAATCCGGCCCGAAGTCGCTGCCTCGACCGCGGAGAGTCGCGGTTTCGACAGTTTCTACGTGCCCGAACACACCCACATCCCGATCCGCCGCGAATCCGCGCATCCGGGAACGGGCAACGAGACCCTTCCCGACGACCGTTACATGCGCACCCTCGATCCGTGGGTGGCGCTGGGGCTCGCAGCCGCGGTGACGTCGACGATCAAACTGGGCACCTCCGTCGCACTGCCCCTCGAGCACGACCCCATCACGCTCGCCAAGACCATCGCGAGCCTCGATCACCTCTCCGGCGGCCGGGTGAACTTCGGTGTCGGATTCGGTTGGAACGCAGAAGAACTCGCCGACCACGGCGTACCGCCGAAGAAGAAGCGCACCGCCATGCGCCAGTATCTCGAAGCGATGCAGGCGCTGTGGACCGAGGAAGAAGCCTCCTACGAGGGAGACTTCGTCGCATTCGGGCCGAGCTGGGCGTGGCCGAAACCCGTGCAGCAACCACGGCCCCCGATCTTCCTCGGCGCCGGTTCCACCGACCGCAACTTCGACTGGATCGTCCGCCACGCCGACGGCTGGATCACCACCCCCACGGAGAACAACGTCGTCGACAACGTCGCCCGTCTCCACAAGGCCTGGGCCGACGCCGGTCGTGCCGGAACTCCCGAGATCCTCGCTCTGGCAGGCCGTCACGACGCCGAGCAACTGAAGATCTGGGAGGACGCCGGGGTCACCGAGGTGATCTTCGGTCTGCCCGACCGCGCCCAGGACGACGTCGTCGCGTACATCGGCCGACTCGCCTCGAAACTCGACCACTGATCACCGACCCCGAACGGACCCCGATGAGCACCGATCTCCACCCCCTTCCCGCCGGCAGCGTCTCCACCTGGGACCACGAAGCCGACGTCGTCGTCGCCGGTTACGGCATCGCCGGTGTCTCGGCGTCCATCGAGGCCGCCCGCGCGGGTGCCGACGTGCTCGTGCTCGAGCGGACCGGCGGTTGGGGCGGTGCGGCCTCACTGTCGGGCGGCATCGTCTACCTCGGCGGCGGCACGCCGCTGCAGAAGGCCCTCGGATTCGACGACACGCCCGAGAACATGAAGGCGTTCATGCTCGCCGCGCTCGGGCCGGGCACCGACGAAGCGAAGATCATCGAGTACTGCGAGGGCAGCGTCGAACACTACGAGTGGCTCGTGGACAACGGCGTGGTGTTCAAGGAGAGCTTCTGGGGCGAACCCGGGTGGGAGATCCCCGGTGACGACGGCCTGATGTACTCCGGCGGCGAGAACTCCGCGCCCTTCAACGAGATCGCGACGCCCGCCCCGCGCGGCCACGTTCCGCAGATGACCGACAAGCGGACCGGCGAGAAGGGTGGCGGGTACATGCTCATGCAGCCGCTCTCCCAGGTCGCCGAAAGCCTCGGTGTGCGTGCCGAATACGACGTGCGGGTGCAGCGGTTGATCGTCGACGGCGACGGACGCGTCGTTGGCCTGACGGCCAAGCAGTACGGCAAGGACGTCCACATCCGGGCCCGCCGCGGCGTCGTCCTCGCGACCGGCAGTTTCGCGTACAACCAGGAGATGGTCGAGTCGTACGCGCCGCAGCTCAGCGGTCGCCCGGGTGCGGCGATCGAGGAGCACGACGGCCGTGCGATCCGCATGGCGCAGGCGCTCGGCGCCGATCTCGCGCACATGGACGCCACCGAGGTCGCCTTCTTCGGCGACCCGCAGTTGATGGCCCGCGGCATCCTCGTCAACGGCCGCGGTCAGCGGTACGTCCCCGAGGACACCTATCCGGGCCGTATCGGTCAGCTCACGCTGCTGAAGAACGACAACCAGGCCTATCTGATCATCGACGAACAGGCGTACGAGGAGGGTTGTGCGGCAACGAGTTCGACGCCCTTCTTCCGGTTCCGTCCGAAGTGGGTCGCGGAGACCGTCGCCGAACTCGAATCCGACATGGAACTGCCTGCCGGGACGTTGCAGGCGACCGTCGAGGTCTACAACAGGCACGCGAAGAACGGCAGCGATCCGGTGCTGGGCAAGAAGAGCGAGTGGGTCAAGCCCATCGGCAGCCCGATCGCCGCGCTCGATCTCCGTAACTGCACAGCAGGTTTCACGCTCGGCGGTCTGCGCACGTCGGTGAACTCGGAAGTGCTGCACGTGTCCGGCGATCCGATCCCCGGCCTGTTCGCCGCCGGTCGCTGCACGTCGGGCGTGTGCGCGTGGGGTTATGCGAGCGGCACGTCGCTGGGAGACGGAAGCTTCTTCGGTCGCCGCGCCGGTCTGTCGGCCGCGAAGGGCTGAGACCGAACGGGTGGTTCCGGCGGCCGAGCCACCGGAACCACCCGTCAGGTCAGAACACGCGATCCAGGTCGCGTGAGACGATCCGATCGGCGCCGTACTCGGCGAGTGCCGCGATCGTCATCGACGGATTGCACGCCCCGGTCGATCCCGGGATCTTCGCGCCGTCCACCACATACAGGCCGGGCTGGCCGTGCACGCGACCGGCGTCGTCGCACACCGCCCCGAACGGCGCACCCCCGAGCGGATGGAAGGTGTTGATGTCGACGGCGTTGACGTCGATGACGATCGAGGCCGGTCCCGCGATCCGCCGGATGCGGGCCTCGATCGCGCGGGTGAGTTCCCGGTCGTAGGCCTGATCCCAGTTCAGGACCGCATCGTCGCGGCCGGCGTCGTAGTGCCAGACTCCTCGGCCGTCGACGATCCCCAGACCGATCATCGTGGTCGTTCCCACATCGACGGGGAACGGCACCGGGCCGGTGACGATCATCAACGGTCCGGCGGGATCGGTGTAGTCGCGCATACCCACACAGGCGGGGCCGCCCTGATGGTCGCCGGGGCTGACGAGCGGACTCGTCACGGCGAACACTCGGTCGCCGTTGTTGCCCCATCCCGTTCCGACGCCGTCGGGAAGATCGGGGACGAACCCCTTCGCCTTCGCCTTCACGAGGAGACGGGTCGTGCCGGCCGATCCGGCACCGAGGAACAGCGACTGTGCGAGGATCCGCTTGCGTTCGAGAACCTTCCCATCCGTGTGGATCCGGTCGACGTGCACGATCCAGGTGCCGTCCGGAGCGCGCTCGATGTCGCCGACCCGATGCAGCGGCGCGACCGTGACGTGCCCCGTGCGTTCGGCTTCGGCGAGATAGGTGACGTCGACCGAGAACTTACCGCCGTTGTTGACTCCGTAGATGACGTCGCCCGTCGTGTAGGACGGTTTCAGTTCCCCGGTCAGCTCCCGTCGCGCGAAGTCCCAGTCGATGCACATCGGCACCCTGAACGTGTCGTAGCCCTCCGAGCCTGCACGGTCCAGGAACTGTCGTGAGGACCGGTACCGATCGTGGTCGAGCAGATCGTCCGGGATGGTCGCGACCTGTAGCATCCGCGCCACCCGCCGGTAGTGGTCGGAGGCCAGCAGGTCGTAGTCGATACGCGAGGACACCGAATCGGAGAATCGCTGCCCGTCGGGCTGCACGGTCATGCCGTGATAGGCCAGCGAACTCCCGCCGACCCCCGCGCCGCACATGACGTCCATGCCGTTCCCCGGAACCCGTTCGATGAGCCCGGTGAACGGTTCGGTCGGGATCGGCGGAGTACCGGTCATCACCGGGGCGGACGACAACCACGACATCCGCCGGTCCGGTTGCAGCATGTGAGGGAACGTCTCGGCATTCGGTCCCGTGGGCCAGCGGATGCCCCGTTCGAGGACCAGGGTCTGCACACCGGCCCGGCCGAGATGCAACGCGGTGATCGCACCGCCGAATCCGCTGCCCACGACGACCGCCCGATGGCGCTCCTCGGTGACCTCGGCGCGTGCGCGTGGGATCGGGGACAACGACAACGCGGCAACGGCCGCACCGCCGACGACGGTTCCCCGCAGGAAGGTACGGCGGGACAGCGCAATATTCACGAAGGGCTCTCCTGGAGCGTAGTCAGACAACCGTGAGCGGGAGTGGGATTCCCCGATCTTCGAAGACGAAGGACGAACCCGTGCTGAAGCGCGTGATGGCGACCTCGTCGCACTCGTTCGCCGGGGATTCGGCACGGAACACCTCGACGACGAGAGCCTCTTCGGTCGCGGAGACCAGGCGGGTGGTGAAGTGCGGGTCCACACCGCGCACCAGAGCGTCGAGCGGACCGAGGTGTTCGGGGTCGATCAAGGTGGGCCAGGACCCGTCGTCGAAGGCGCCACCTCGCCGGTTGATCCGGAGACCCAGCGCGTCGTCGTCGAAACAGATCACCCGATCGACATACCGGTCCGGTGCCAGCATCGGGTGTACGTCGAGCACCGCGGACAGGCCGGCGAACGAGCGCGGCAATCCCAGCGCGGTACGGATGCGCTCGGACGTGATGCCGGCGATACCCGTGAGCTGCTTGCGGGTCAGCTCGATCGCGGACTGCTCGTCGGTTCGCTTGCGCACACTCATGAGGAAGCCCAGAGCGAGCAGGTGATGCTGCAGGCACACCTCCTCGGCGATGCGTACCAGGGCCGACTTCGAGAACTCGTCGAACCGGAGGTCTGCGAGGAGGGGACCCGAATAGTCGTGTCTCCCTTCGCCGTCGCGGTCGATCGGGCTCAGCTCGAGTGCCACGGCCGCGGACCGGCCGAGCGCTTCGGTGTGAGGTGCGACAGCCGGTGGTTCGTACGAGGGGTCGATGGTGACCGTCCACGCGCAGTGCGGGTGCCGATCGGCCGGCGCGCGGGGCGGCCGATGGATCGGCCGCACCCGGGCGTGCGGATTGGTGGCGAGCGCGGTGGCGTCGAAGGTCGGGTCCTCGATGTCGTGGCACATCGCGGTCACGTAGGCGTCGCCGAGGGGCTCGACGTCCATCAGCGCCCCGCAATGGTCGAGCGAGAACTCGCCGTGGTCGCGGTCGTCGACGCGATAGCGGAAGTCCATGAACTGCGGGGGCGCCCCGATATCGAGTTGCATGCCCTTGAAGATGGTGACGACGTCGTCGCCCTCGAACTTCAGGGCACGCTGCATGCGGCGCGTGTACCACGGCGACGACGCCTGCCATTCCTCGATGGCCACCTCCGCCATGCCCTCCCGACCGAACGCCGAGATCAGATGCGCCATCCCCGAACGGTCGATGAGCTGACCGCACAGCAACAGTTCGGGGACGAGCGCGGCGAGGTCGGTGCGGGAGAGCGCGGCGAACGATCCGCCGGTGTCCACGCCGGTCACCACAACGGAACCGGCGACTCGCCGATCCGGTACCAGCCGGGAAGACGCTTCTTCCCCGTCGATCGCTCGATCCGCTTCTGCATGCCGTCGGACAGCGCATCCGCCGTGATCATCTCGAGGAACAGGTGCGAGACGTTGCCGAAGTCGAAGAAGTCGCGCTGCCACGACCACTGGAAGTTGCCGCCGTACCGGAACCAGCTCCCGCCGATGCCGTGCACGGAGTAGTGCTCGCCGTTCTCGCGGGTCGCGTCGGCGATCTGCTTCCAGAACCCGATCACGTCGCCGGAGCGTTCGTCGACGACGAACTGCTGGTAGGGATACTGCCAGCCTTCGAGCCCGTCCATCTCCTGGCCCAATGCGAGGTCGCGGATCTCCTCGCGGCCCACGGCCATGAACTCGTCCTTCGGACCGTAGTTCCAGCCGTAGGTGGCGTCCTCGGTGTACAGGTCGGCCAAAGGCTTCCAGTCGCCTTCGGCCTCGGCGCGTTTGTTGGCGTCGACCCAGCGGGTGATCATCTCGTCGAGCTCGGCACGATCGAACGTGGCCATCCTGTCTCCTGGTCCTCAGTCTTCGACGATGCGAAGGGCTTGGGTGGGGCAGTACTTCACAGCTGCTCGTACGTCGGCGTGCATCTCCTCCGGCACGGGGTCGAGGAGGATCTCCACCTCACCCCGTTTGGCGACCGTGAAGGCGTCCGGGGCTTCCATCGAGCACATCGCGTGTCCTTGACACAGATCGAGATCTGCTTCGATCCTCATCCGAACCTCACTCCTGCGTTGCCGTGCCGGTGCCGGACGCCGCGCGGGTGCGACGCCGGTACCGCACAGCACACGGCTGTTCGAGCTGGACCACCATCTTCGAGTGATCGTTGCGGTAGGTCTCGGGCGGCTGGGACAGTTCGAACTCGAAGTCGCGCAGCAGAACCGAGAATATCGCCTTCAGCTGCATGAGCGCGAACGCCGCTCCCACACAGCGGTGCCGGCCCGCCCCGAACGGGATCCAGGTCCACCGGTTGACGATGTCCTCCTGGTTCGGGTCGATGTAGCGGCCGGGATCGAAGGCGTCGGGATCCGGGAAGTCCTCCGGGATCCGGTTGGAGATCGCCGGTGTCGCACCCACGAGATCGCCCTCCGAGATCCGGTATCCGGCGACCTCGAAGTCGTCGCGCGCGACCCGAAGAAGCAGGATCAGCGGCGGGTGCAGGCGCAGCGTCTCCTTGAGCACCGCCTCGAGTACCGGGATCTGCCGCAGTGCATGGAAGCTCACGCTCTCGCCGTCGGAGTACAGGACGTCGAGTTCTGCCGTGACCTGCTGCATGTACTCGGGGTTGCGCAGCAGTTCGATGAGCGCCCAGGCCGCCGTGCCGGAGGTGGTGTGGTGGCCGGCGAACATCATCGAGATGAAGATGCCGGTGATCTCGTCGGCGCTGAACCGCTCCTTGCCGTCCTCGTCCTTGATCGAGACGAGGACGTCGAGCATGTCGCGGTCCTCCTTGCCCTGCGGCGGGTTCGCGATGCGTCCGTCCATGATCTCCTGCACGAGCTCCACAAGCCCGCGGCGGGCCTCGTCGCGTCGCCGGAAACTCTCGATCGGCGCGTAGGGATCGACGAATGCCAGTGCGTCGGTGCCCTTCTCGAGGTCGTGGTAGAGGTGGGCGAACCGTCCGTCGAGCTGGTCGCGGAACTTCTTGCCGATCAGGCAGGCCGACGACGTGTAGATGGTCAGCTCGGCGAAGAATTCGAGCAGGTCGATCTCGCCTTCGTCGCCCCACCGGGCGACCATGTCCTGCACTTCGCGGTCGATGGTCGCCGCGTGACCGCGCATCTGTTCGCCGCGCAGCGCCGAATTGTGCAGCATCTCCTTGCGGCGTTCGGGGCTGGCGTCGAAGACGACACCCTCACCGAAGACCGGCTTCATGAACGGATAGGCGGCCTGCTGATCGAGATCCTCGTCCGCGGCACGGAAGAAGAACTCGTTGGCCTCCGCACCGGAGAGGAGTACGACCTTCTTGTCGGCGAGCTGGAAGACCCCGACGTCGCCGCACTCCTCGCGCACCCGGCGCATGAGCGCAATGGGATCGGTGCGCAGTTCCTCGAGGTGGCCGTGTTCGTGTTCGCCGCCGGACACACGCCGGGGCTCGACGAGTGTGGTCATGGATTGTCCTTCCGCAGGGGTGCTTCGGGTTGAACCTCGATGAGCACGATGTGGGCGCCGCGGGGGGCCGAGACGACCGAGAGCGCGGCCGCGGCGATGTCGGATGCGCGAAGGAAGTAGGGGTGTCGGGCGAAACCCCATGTGCCCCAGTCTTCGAGCATCGGTTCGAGCACCTCCGCCGGCGCGGTCATGCCGGCACCGGTCTGCGTCGGTCCGGGGCGCACGACCGACGCGCGGACACCCGTACCCTCGAGTTCCATCCGCATCTCGCGGACGAGCGCTTCGAGGCCGGTCTTGGCGGCGTTGTAGGCACCCATCCAGGGCCGGGGAAGCACGGCACAGTCGGATCCGATCACGACGAAGTCGCCGCGCTTGCGTTCGATCATGCCGGGGAGCACGCGATGGGCCAGGCGTTGGGTGCCCATCAGGTGCACGTTGACCTGGAAGGCGAACCGGTCGGGGTCCATCTCGTGAGGCAGCGCGAAATCCATGTCGCCCGCTCCCGAGACGACGATCTCCGCGGCGCCGAGAGCCTCTTCCGCTGCGGTGACGAACTCGTCGACGGATTCGGTGGACGACACGTCGAGGAAGTGGGCGAAGGCCTCGCCGCCCTCACCGCGGATCTTCTCCGCGATCGCCGCGCACTCCTCCACGCGGCGCGCCCCGAGCGCGACGGGGTGCCCGGCCTCGGCGAGCGCGTAGGCGGTGGCGGTACCGATTCCGGAGGAGGCTCCGGCGACCAGCGCGGGACGGCGTTCGGGATGGGGTTCGAATCTAGGCATGTCGTTCGGTGACCTCTACAGGAAGGGCCGCGAAGCCTCGGACATTGGTGGAATGGACACGTTCGCAGCGGTCCTCGTCGATCTCGTAGTCGGCGACGCGCCGGGCGAACTGTTCGAGCGCGATGTTCGCCTCGAGGCGGGCCAGATGTGCACCGAGGCAGAAATGCACTCCCCCACCGAAACTGGCGATCTTCTGGGAGCTGTCGCGTCCGATGCGGAAGTCGTCGGCGGTGTCGAATACGTCGGAATCGCGGTTGGCGGATCCGATGAGCAGCAGCACCTTGTCGCCGGACCGGATGGTGGCGTCGTGCAGTTCGATATCGGCGACGGCGGTGCGGGCGACGATCTGGCTCGAGGTGTCGTAGCGGAGGGTCTCCTCCACCCACTGCGGTGCGCGAGCCGGATCGCGGAGGACCTGCGCCACCTCGGATTTGTTGTGCGCGCCCCAGTAGAGGGCGTTACCGAGGAGTTTCGTGGTGGTCTCGTTGCCCGCGACCACCATGAGGAACATGAACCCGATGATCTCGTCGTCGGTGAGCCGGTCGCCGTCGATCTCGGCTGCCAGCAACGCCGACGTGAGGTCGGAGGTCTCCTTCTTCCGGCGTTCGGCGAGCATGTCGGCGTAGTAGCCGACGAGGTGCAGCGATGCCTCCATCGCGGCGACCGGCACGTCGAGCACGCCCTCCTCGCGGTGGACGACGAGGTCGGCCAGACGGCGGATCTCGCTGCGGTCGGATTCGGGCACGCCCATGAGTTCGGAGATCACGTCCATGGGCAGCTTGCCTGCGAACTCCGAGATCCAGTCGAATTCCCCTGCTTCTGCAGCGGGTTCGAGATAGCGCATGGTCAGTTCGAGGATGCGTTCCTCGAGGTCGGCGACGCGCCGCGGAGTGAATCCCTTGGAGACGAGCCGGCGCATGCGCATGTGGCGCGGGTCGTCCATCGCGAGGAAGGACATCACCTTGTGGGCGTTGGGCCCGTAGGCGGACGGATCGAGCGAGACACCGTTCGCACTCGAGAGCCGCGTGTTGTCGCGGAAGGCCGCGACGACGTCGGCGTGACGGGACAGGGCCCAGAACTCGAGGTCGGGGTTGTGGTAGACCGGCGCCTCTTCACGGAGGCGGCGGTAGGTGGGATACGGATCTTCGTGGAAGGCGTAGTCGTACGGGTTGAAGATCACGGGGCCGAGCGTCGGTGGATCGGGCGAAGCGGGCCCTGCGTGCGACGCGGAGCCCGGGGATGCCTGGATCATGGCTCACTCCAATAGAAGTCGGGCGGATGTCTCCAGCCTGTCGGCGAGTTTCTCGTAGGTGCCGTAGCCCATGCCGGCCCGGACCAGCGCGCCGGCGTAGAGCAGTTCGAGTGCTTCGAGTTCGTCGGGATCGGAGTCGGCGCCGAGCGCTGCCGAGATCCGGTGACGGATGTCGAGTCCGATGCGCGCACGCAGGTGTTCGACATCGGGGTCGTGACCGAGCAGTGCACTGGTGACGGCGGCGGCGAGTTCCGGTTCGTCGGCCAGCAACAGCGCGATTCCCCGCAGCACCGCGACCACCCGATCGGCACGGCTCGTGCTCTCGGCGTCGGCCGTGGGAGCGTTGGCCAAGCGACGCCAGAACACCTCGGCGACGAGGTGTTCCTTCGACGAGAAGTAGGTGTAGGCGGTGGCCGGGGCGACACCGGCGCGGGCGGCGACCATACGCACCGTCAACCCCGTGAATCCCTCCTCGCGGAGCACCTCGACCGCGGCCTGCGTGAGCCTCGCAACCGTGTCGGCCTGCTTCTCGGTCAGGCGGCGACGGGTCGATTCGAGATTCACGTTTCTGGACACGTGTCTGGACATTACTACGGTTGGAGGGGGTCGGCAATGCCCGCAGCGCGTTCATTCGGCGAATTCAGCGCTCTCGGGGGTGGATACGGACGGGCATGGACTTGATGCCGTTGATGAAATTCGATCGCAACCGCCGCGGTTCACCCGCCGGCTCGACCCGGTCGATCCGGGCGGCGAGGGTCTCGAACATGATCCGCAGTTCGAGTCGCGCCAGATGTGCCCCGAGGCAGAAGTGCACACCCGTCCCACCGAAGGCGACGTGCGGATTGTGCTCGCGCCCGATGTCGAAGACGTGCGCGTCGTCGAATACCTCCTCGTCGCGGTTCGCGCTCGGGTAGTAGACGATCACCTTGTCGCCCCGTTCGACCTGCTGGTCGCCGATCGCGGCCGGACAGGTGGGCGTGCGGCGGAAGCCGACCACGGGCGTGACCCAGCGCAGGATCTCCTCCACGGCGCTGTCGATCAGACCGGGATCGTCCTGCAGCCGGCGCCATTGTTCGGGATGATCGACGAAGGCCTGCATCCCGCCCGAGATCGCGTTGCGCGTCGTCTCGTTGCCCGCGATGACGAGCAGGACGAAGAACATGTCGAACTCCATCTCGGAGAGCGTGTCGCCGTTCTCGTCGGGACACACCAGCTTCGAGACGATGTCGTCGCGCGGTTCGATGCGTCGTTGCGCGGCGATCTCGTTGGCGTACAGGAAGATCTCGGCGGCGGCGAGCTCGCCGTCCTCCTGGGTGGTGCCGTATTCGGGGTCGTCCCAGCCGATCATGCGGTTCGACCAGTCATAGAGCTTGCCGACGTCCTCGGCCGGTGCGCCGAGCAGCGCTGCGATCACCTCCAGCGGCAGTGGTGCCGAGATCGCCGGGACGAAGTCGATCACCGTGCCGTCGCGTGCGGCCTCGATCGCGGCGTCGACGGTGCGTTCGCACGTCCGCCGGATGCGCTCCTCGAGCGTCTTCACCATGCGCGGGGTGAAGCCACGGCTCACGAGTTGCCGAAGGCGGGTGTGCTCCGGCGGATCGAGGTTGAGCAGCATGGACGCCTGTTTCAGGCGTGTCTCCTCGTCGAAATCGTCGATCTGGGTGGTCCCGAGGGCCGAGGAGAAAGTCGTGCTGTCGCGGGAGACCGCGATGACGTCGGCGTGCCGGGTGACGGCCCAGAAGCCCGCGCCGCCCTCCTCGGGTTGGCGGTGGACCGGACAGGTGCGCCGGAGTTCGGAGAAGTAGTCGTGCGGGACCCCCTGGGCGAAGACGTCGGGGTTCTTGAGATCTGTAGGTGAAGTCGTCATGAAGCCGCTCTCGTGGGATTGTACGAATGGCATTCGTTTACAAACTACTCACATTCGTTTGGAATGGAAGCCCCTTAGACTGCTTTCATGGCAGACGACAACTCCCGACCCGTGCGTCGGCGGACACTGACCCGCGACAAGGTCGTCGCAGCCGCGCTCGGGATCGTCGACGAGCTGGGATGGGAACAGCTCACGATGAGCACCCTCTCGTCGCGCTTGGGAATCGTCACGGCCTCGCTGTACAACCACGTCCGCAATCTCGACGATGTGCGGGCGACCGTGCAGATCCGCGCGATGAGCGATCTCGGAGCGCATCTGCGGGAGGTCGCGATGGGCCGCAGCAGCGTCGACGGGTTGCGCGCGCTGATCGACGCCCACCACATCTGGGCCGTCGAACATCCCCGCCGCTACGAAGCATTGACCACTGCACCGGTCGATCGCGACGGTCTGCTCGCCGCCGCACTGGACGCCAACGTCGCTCTGCGAACGATGCTCGCATCCTGCGGCGTTCCGGAGGAGGAGACGCTCGAGGCCGCGGTCGGCATGTTCGCCGCCCTGCACGGTTTCGCGGTTCTCCAGAGCAGCGGCTTCCTGGGCGACGAGCTCGATCTCGACCGCATCTACGAAGCGGTCGTGCGCGGAGTTCTGGCCGGCGCCTCCCTCGACCCCACGAAGACACGCTAGAGTGGCACGCATCAACTGAACACGTCCGTCTTCAGATGGAGGGGTCATGCGGACGATCGACACTCTCGGCGATCTCGTCTCACCGCTCGGTGGCACGATCAACGCCGCCAACGTCATCATGCAGCTCGCCCATCCCGGCGTCGGCCAGGGCGTCGTCGACAGCACGGTCGATACCGGCCGCGCCGATCTCCATCCGGTCAAGCGGGCCCGCACGACCGGCACCTATCTGGCGGTCGCGGTGTTCGGTAACGACGCCGACCGCGATTTCGTCCGCGAGTCGGTGCGGAAGATCCACGCGCGGGTCACGTCGTCACCCGGCGCGGAGGTCCGCTACAGCGCCAACTCCCCCGCCCTGCAGTTGTGGGTAGCGGTCTGCCTGCTCGAGTACTTCATCGACCAGCACGAATTCCTGTACGGCCCGCTCACCGAGGAGCAGTACGCCCGCATCCTTCGCGACGGCGCAACCCTCGCGACGACACTGAACGTCCGACCGGAGTCGTGGCCCACGACCCGCGAGGAGTACGAGGAACTGTGGAAGGCCGGCGTCACCGACATCTCCATGAACGAGCAGGTGCGCGAGTACCTCACCGAACTCTGCAATCTCGCGTTCCTCGAGGTGCGTCTCGGACGACTGGGCCGCGGGATCCACCGGGTGCTCGGCAGGTCGTTCGAACTGATCACGCGCGGTGCGCTGCCGCCGGAGTTCCGCAACCTCATGCACTACCCGTGGACCGCCGACGACCAGCGGCGTTTCGACCGCTATCTCGTGGCGGTCCGGCGCCTGCACCGCGTCACGCCGTGGGCGTGGCCGTTGCTGTGGAAGGCATATCTGCTCGATCTGCGCACGCGGCGACACCTCGGACTGCGCGTGTTCTGACCGGAGACCACCGGACCCTCGTCGAGACCGGTGTTGTGTGCGAGATTCGTCGAATTCCTCGCACACGACACCGGTTTCGTCCGTTTCGGACGAACCGTTGCATTCGATCGCGTCGCCGAACTATAGTCCAGACACCTGTCCAGAACCGAGGGAACGTCTGATGACACTTCGCCCTACCGACAGCTCCACCCTTCTGATCGACGGCAAGCTCGTACCCGGCAGCGGAGGCACCTTCGCGATCACCGATCCGAGCACCGAAGAACTGCTCGGCCACGCGGCCAAGGGCACCGCCACCGACATGGACGCCGCGATCGCGGCCGCGCGTCGCGCCTTCGACGACACCGACTGGTCACGCGACCACGCCTTCCGGGCCCGCTGCCTCCGTCAGTTGCGCGACGCTCTGCGCGAGCACATCGAGGAACTGCGGGAGATCACCATCGCCGAGGTCGGCGCTCCCCGATTCCTCACGAGCGCCGCGCATCTCGAAGGCCCCATCGACGATCTGCTCTACTTCGCCGACCTCGCCGAAAGTTACGCGTGGACGCAGGATCTCGGCAACGCCTCCCCCATGGGTATCCCCACCCACCGCTATCTGCTCAAGGAGGCGGTCGGGGTCGTCGGCGCGATCACGCCGTGGAACTTCCCGCACCAGATCAACTTCGCCAAGCTCGGGCCCGCTCTCGCCGCCGGGAACACCGTGGTGCTCAAGCCCGCCCCAGACACCCCGTGGTGTGCGGCCCTGGTCGGGCGGATCGCGGCCGAGGAGACCGACATCCCGCCGGGAGTGCTGAACATCGTCACCTCGAGCGACCACAGGCTCGGCGCACAGCTGAGCGAGGATCCGCGCGTCGACCTGATCTCGTTCACCGGTTCCACCGCGACCGGCCGGGCCGTGATGCGCGCGGCCTCAGAGAACCTCAAGAAGGTCTTCCTCGAACTCGGCGGCAAGTCGGCGTTCATCGTCCTCGACGACGCCGACCTGCGCGGCGCCTGCTCGATGGCGGCCTTCACCGTGTGCACGCATGCCGGCCAGGGCTGCGCGATCACCACGCGTCTGCTCGTTCCCCGCGAACGGTACGACGAAGCGGTGGCCCTGACCGCGAAGTCCATGAGCGGCATCCGGCCCGGCGACCCGCGCGATCCCGGCACGGTGTGCGGGCCGCTCATCTCCGAGAAGCAGCGACAGCGGGTGGAGGGCTACATCCGCCTCGCCGTCGAGGAAGGCGGCACGATCGTCACCGGCGGCGGACGTCCCGCCGAACACGAGCGGGGATTCTTCGTCGAACCCACCCTCATCGCCGGCCTCGACAACTCCGCGCGTACAGCGCAGGAGGAGATCTTCGGCCCGGTGCTCGTGATCATCCCTCACGACGGCGACGACGACGCGATCCGCATCGCCAACGACTCCCCCTACGGCCTCTCGGGTTCGGTGTACGGCACCGATCCGGACCGCATCGCGCGGGTCGTCGCAGGTGTACGGACCGGCACGCTGGGCGTCAACGGCGGCATCTGGTACGCCGCCGACGCCCCGTTCGGGGGTTACAAGCAGTCCGGGATCGGCCGCGAGATGGGTGTGGCCGGTTTCGAGGAGTACCTGGAGACCAAGCTCGTCGCCGAACCCGCGAGCTGACCCGAACTTCCGAAAGGACTTTTCCGATGGCACGTTTCACCGGTCGCACCGCGATCGTCACCGGCGCCGCCCAGGGGATCGGCGAGGCGTACGCGCGTGCGCTCGCCGCCGAGGGCGCGAACGTAGTGGTCGCCGACCTCAACGCCGAACTCGGCGAGCAGGTCGCCAAACAGATCGTCGCCGACGGGGGCGTCGCGAGTTTCACCTCGGTCGATGTCTCCGACCCCGCCTCCGCCGAGGCGCTCGCCGCGTCGACCGTCGAGATCTACGGCGGCATCGACCACGTGGTCAACAATGCCGCCATCTACGGCGGCATGAAACTCGATCTGCTGCTGACGGTTCCGTGGGACTACTACAAGAAGTTCATGAGCGTGAACCTCGACGGCGCCCTCAACGTCACCCGCGCGGTGTGGCCGCACATGACGAAGAACGGCGGGTCGATCGTCAACCAGTCGTCGACGGCGGCCTGGCTGTACTCGGGTTTCTACGGGCTCGCGAAGGTCGGGATCAACGGTCTCACACAGCAACTCGCCGTCGAGCTCGGCGGGTCGAACATCCGCATCAACGCGATCGCCCCCGGCCCCATCGACACCGAGGCGACCCGCACCACCACCCCCGCGAACATGGTCGCCGATATGGTGAAGCAGTTGCCGCTCAAGCGCATGGGCACTCCCGACGATCTCGTCGGCATGTGCCTGTTCCTGCTCTCCGACGAGGCCGCCTGGGTCACGGGGCAGATCTTCAACGTCGACGGCGGGCAGGTGATCCGCTCGTGACCGGCTCCGCGATCGGCCGGGTCGGTTACATCGGGCTGGGCAACATGGGGGCACCGATGGCCGAGCGGCTGCTCACCCGACCCGGCGGCCTCACCGTGCTCGACGTGGTGCCCGAAGCGATGAGCCCGTTCACCGACAAGGGTGCCGCCGCGGCGTCGAGCCCGGCGGAGTTGGCCGCCGGCTGCGATCTCGTGTGCGTGACCGTCCTCGACGACGCCCAGGTCCGCGACGTCGTGACCGGTCCGGACGGACTGCTCGCGACGGCCCGGCCCGGCACGGTCGTCGCGGTGCACTCGACGATCTCCGACACCACCGCCGTCGACCTCGCCGCGAAGTGCGCCGAGAAGGGAGTCGACTTCGTCGACGCACCCGTCAGTGGTGGCGCCGGCGGTGCGAAGAACGGCACTCTCGCCGTGATGGTCGGCGCGACCGACGACGGCTTCGCCAAGATCGAAGAACCGTTCGGCACCTTCGCGTCGCTGGTCGTGCACGCGGGTCCCGTCGGGGCGGGAACCCGGATGAAGCTCGCCCGCAACCTGCTCCACTTCATCGCGTTCACCGCGGCGACGGAGGCACAGCGACTCGCCGAGACCGCGGGCATCGACATCACCGAGCTCGGCAAGGTCGTCCGGCACACCGACGCGATCACCGGCGGCGCCGGTTCGATCATGTGGCGCGACACCACATCTCCCCTCGCGGAGGACGACTCCTGGTTCCCGATCTTCTCGCGCGTGCGCGCCCTGGGCGAGAAGGATCTCGCGCTGGCACTGGACCTCGGCGATCGCCTCGGAGTCGACCTGCCGCTCGGCGCCCGGGCGCTGTCCGAACTCGGCCCCGGGCTCGGAGTCGGCACGGGAGAGATCGCACGGACCCGTTCCCGGAAGGAGCACGCATGACCGACGAGACCCGCCGCCGCGGCCTGGAGATGATGTCCAAGGTCTACGGCTGGGAGATGCAGGACGGTCCCGGCGAGCACTTCGCCGTCACCGCCGACCACCTGTTCGCGAACATCTGGACCCGGCCCGGACTGACCATTCGCGATCGGCGACTGCTGTTGCTCGGGGCACTCACCGCGCAGGGGGCCCCCGACATCGCCGAGATCCAGATCGAGGCGGCGCTGAAGAACGACGAACTCGACGAGCAGCAGCTCCGTGAGATCGCCCTGTTCCTGTGCCACTACGTGGGCTGGCCGCTGGGCTCGAAGCTCGACAACGCAGTGGGCAGCGTGCTGCAGCGACGGAAGGCGGCGGCCCGCTCGTGAGCATCCCCGGCGGGTCCGCACCGGAGCCGGACTGTCCGGAACTCGGGTTCTACGGCCTCGCCGGGCACACCGACGACCCGAGGGCACTGCTCGACGAGATCGCCGTCGCCGAACGCATCGGTCTCGGCTCGGTCTTCCTGTCGGAACGGTTCGACACCAAGGACGCGGCAGCGCTCGCCGGTGCGGCAGCCGCGACGAGCCGCACGCTCGGGATCGGCACCGCGGCGACCAATCCGCACACCCGCCATCCCCTCGTCACGGCGACGATGGCGACCACCCTGCACCGGTTGAGCCGCGGCCGCTACGCCCTCGGGCTCGGCCGCGGCTTCGACGTGCTGTTCGATCTCATGGGGCTGCCTCGCGTGACGTCGGCGCGGCTCAAGGACACCGTCGATCTGCTCCGGACGCTGTGGCGCGGTGACGCGGTCGTCGACCGGCACGGCCCAGCCGGCGACTTCCCGTATCTGCGACGCACCGCCGAGGACGTCGACCGCATCCCGATCCTCATGGTCGCGCTCGGCGAGCGCACGCTCGACCTGGCGGGACGCGTGGCCGACGCCGTCGTCCTGCACACAGTCTTCACCGGACCAGCGACCCAACCAAGGCCGCTGCGCGCCCAACCCCCGATTTTCTGCTCGATGTACGTCCTTCCGGGCCATATGGCAGGTAATCGACACCACGTCGGGATCAGCGACAACAGTTCGGGTCCAGCACCATCCGCAGGGCTTCGAGAGACTCGGCGCGAGGGCGGTAGAAGACGTTCATCCCGCGGCGTTCGGATACGACCATGCCGGCCTTGCGCAGTTGCCCGAGGTGGTGACTGACGGTGGATTCGGTCAGGTCGACGCCGGTGGCGAGATCGCAGGTGCACACTTCGCCGTCGTCGGCGGTGAGCAGGATCGACATGAGCTTGATGCGGACCGGGTCCGCCAGCGCCTTCAGCCGCAGGGCGAGTTCGAGAGCTGCGTTGTCGCTCATCGGCGCGGCCGAAACCGGTTCGCAGCAGATCGGGGCGCTGACGTCGATCACAGGCAGAGCTTTCGGCATGGTTCGAGCTTATCCACTTACTTGACATATGTCGAAAAGGTGGCGCATCCTGTACCCGTCCAGAGTTTCGACATATGTCACACAAGTGGAGGATGTCATGTCCCGCGCACAACTCGCCCTCAACGTCGACGACCTGCAAGAAGCGGTCGCCTTCTACTCGAAGCTGTTCGGCACCGAACCGGCCAAGGTCAAGCCGGGCTACGCGAACTTCGCGATCGCCGAGCCGCCGCTCAAGCTCGTGCTGCTGGAGAACCCCGGCAAGGGCGGCACCATCAACCACCTGGGCGTGGAGGTGGAATCGAGCGAGAAGGTCCATGCCGAGATTGCCCGCCTGACCGGCGAAGGGCTGTTCACCGATGAGGAGATCGGCACCACCTGCTGCTTCGCTACCCAGGACAAGGTGTGGGTCACCGGGCCGGCCGGGGAGAAGTGGGAGGTCTACACCGTCCTCGCCGATTCGGAGACCTTCGGCTCGAGCCCACAGCACCTCGACGATTCGGCCGCCACCGAGGGCGGCGTGTGCTGCGGCACCGCCGCCGCCCCGACCGAGGACAAGCAGGAGGCGCCAGCCGCACCGTCCTGCTGCTGAACAACACCCCTCGATGTCGGCCACCGGATTCGGATGGCCGACATCGGTGTCTTCAGCGACGGAGCCGGTCGGCGAGGTCGGTGACACGAGCGGCGATGTCGTCGCGGACCAGCCGCATCCGTTCGATGCCGTCGATGCCGCGCTCGGACGGCTCGTCGGTGTCCCAGTTCTCGAACTGTGTCCCGGGCACCGGATCGAGACGGGCTTCGCGGCCGAGGGTGACCACGAGATCGACGTCCCGAACCAGCTGGGGGTCGACCAGTGTCGGAGTCTCGCCCGCGATGTCGACACCGACTTCGAGGAGCACTTCGGCCGCCAGGGCATTGATACTGGTGCCGGGCTTCGTACCGGCGGAGTGCACCGCGACGGTGTCGCCGGCGGCGGCCCGCATCAGGCCGGCGGCCATCTGGGATTTTCCGCCGTTCTTCACACAGACGAACAGCACCGAGGGTGTGCTCACGGTCGAGGTCCTTTCACGCAGGTCGGGTGTCGAGGTCGAGGTCGAGGTCGGCGACAGCGGCCTTGGCGGTGCGGCCGACGCCGAGGAGGGTGGCCGAACCGGGTCCGGTCCAGTCGCCGTAGCCGAGCAGGTGCAGGCGCGGTTCCTTGAGTGCGCGGGTGCCGGCGACCGGCACCGTGCCGGTGTGATCGCGCAGCCGCAACGGGCGCAGGTGTGCGAGGGCGGGCCGAAATCCCGTCGCCCACACCACGACATCAGCCCGCTGGTGACGCTCACCCCAGGCGATGCCGTCGACGGTGAGCCGATCGAACATCGGCAGCGCGGTCAAGACGCCGCGCTCACGGGCGGCAAGCACCTCCGGGACCATCACGATGTCCCCCAGGGCGGCGATGCCGCCGGGATCAGTCCGTCCGGCAGCCAGGGCCACTGCACGGCGGGAGGCGAGCTCGAACAAGGCCCGGCCGTCGACGCCATCCGGCAGGAACCGCGGGGGCCGGTTGGTGACCCAGATGGTTCTCGCGGTGGTGGAGATCTCGGCGACGAGTTGAGCCGCGGAGTTGCCACCCCCGACCACTACGACGTCCGAGCCGGTGAACTCGGCCGCGCTACGGTAGTCGACGGTGTGCAACTGCCGCCCGGTGAACACATTTATGCCCGGATAGCTCGGCAGAAACGGTCGCTGCCAGGTACCGGTGGCGCTGATCACCCGCCGCGCCCGCCACTGCCCGCGGTCGGTGTCAACCAGCAGATCAGGGCCGTCGCGGCGTACCGCCTGCACCCGCACCGGCCGCTCGATCGGCAGGCCGTAACGGGTTTCGTAGGCGGTGAGATAGTCGACGACATGCCGTGCCGGCGGGAATCCGTCCGGCCAGCGGGGCATCGGCCACCCGGGCAGGGACGCGAATTCCGCCGGGGAGAACAGATGCAGCGAGGACCACATGTGCGGCCACGCCCCACCCGGCCGTTCCTGGTCGTCGAGGATCACGAAGCGGTGCCCCGCCCGGCGCAGATAGTAGCCGGCAGCCAGACCCGCCTGCCCACCGCCGATCACCACGACATCGACGTTCGTCGTCATCGGAGAGCCTCGCGTCAGCGCGGGGTGGGCGGGGCGGTCAGCTCGGCGATGAGGGCTTCGACCTTGGCGCGGATCTCATCGCGGATCGGACGCACCGCCTCGAGGCCCTGCCCAGCCGGGTCGTCGACCACCCAGTCGCGGTAGGACTTGCCGGGAAAGACCGGGCAGGTGTCCCCGCAGCCCATCGTGATCACCACATCCGATGCCTGCACCGCCTCGGTGGTGAGGATCTTCGGGTTCTCGGTCGAGATATCGATGCCGACCTCGGCCATCGCCGCGAACGCGGCCGGGTTCACCTGCTCGGCCGGGGCGCTGCCGGCCGAACGCACCTCGATCCGGTCCCCGGCCAGAGCGGTGAGGAACCCGGCGGCCATCTGCGAGCGGCCGGCGTTGTGGACACAGACGAACAACACACTCGGTGTGCTCACGGATCAGACCTTTCGTGGCGCCGGCACCTGCGCCGACTCGTGACGGGTGAAGCGCTTCCGTAGGGCGAGGGAGACGTAGACCAGGGCGACCAGGACGGGAACCTCGATGAGCGGTCCGACCACCCCGGCCAGGGCCTGCCCGGAGGTCACGCCGAAGGTGCCGATCGCCACGGCGATGGCGAGCTCGAAGTTGTTACCCGCCGCGGTGAACGCGAGGGTGGTGGTGCGTTCGTAGCCGAGGCCGATCGCGGCGCCGAACAGGTATCCGCCGACCCACATGATCGCGAAGTACGCCAGCAGCGGCAGCGCGATCCTCACCACGTCCAGCGGGCGGGAGGTGATCTGCTCGCCCTGCAAGGCGAACAGGATCACGATGGTGAACAGCAACCCGTACAGGGCCCACGGTCCGATCTTCGGCAGGAAGGTGTCCTCGTACCAGGTGCGGCCCTTGGCCTTCTCGCCGAAGTGTCGGGTGAGGAACCCTGCGACCAGGGGAATGCCGAGGAAGATCAGCACCGATTTGGCGATCTGCCATGGCGATACGTCCAGGGCGGCCTGTTCGAGGCCGAGCCAGCCGGGGAGCACCGACAGGTAGAACCAGCCGAGCACGGCGAACATGATCACCTGGAACACCGAGTTGATCGCCACCAGCACCGCCGCGGCTTCCCGGTCGCCGCAGGCGAGGTCGTTCCAGATGATGACCATGGCGATGCACCGGGCGAGACCGACGATGATCAGGCCGGTGCGGTACTCGGGCAGATCCGGCAGCATCAGCCAGGCGAGTGCGAACATCAGTGCGGGTCCGAGGATCCAGTTGAGGATCAGCGACGAGACCAGCAGTTTGCGGTCGCCGGTGACGGTGTCGAGGCGGTCGTAGCGCACCTTCGCCAGCACCGGGTACATCATGATCAGCAGACCGAGGGCGATCGGCAGGGAGATGCCGTCGATCTCGATGAAACTCAACGCTTCACCCAGTCCGGGGATCAGGCGGCCGAGCAACAGACCCACCACGATGGCGGCGCCGATCCACACGGCCAGATACCGGTCGAGGGTTGACATCTTCCCGACGACAGCCGGGTGTTCGGTGTTCGTCGCGGTCATCGGGCCGACTCCACGGCATCGCTGGCCGGGGCACAGCCCGAACCCGGCAACACCCCTACCTCGGCGGAGAGCACGGCCGACAACTGCGCCAGGGCTGACGGGATCACCCGGTAGTACACCCAGGTGCCACGGCGTTCGCAGTCGAGCAGGCCGGCCTCGCGCAGCACCTTGAGGTGATGCGAGATGGTCGGCTGGGACAGGTCGAAGGCCGGGCTGATGTCGCAGACACAGCTTTCGCCGCCCTCATGGCTGGCGATCAGGCTGAGCAGCCGTAGGCGTACCGGGTCTCCGATCGCCTTGAACATCCGGGCCAGGTCTGCGGCCCAGTCCTCCGTCAGAGGTTCCCGTACCAGTGGTGCGCAGCAGAGGTCACCACTATCAGTTTGAATCGACACCCATCAATATTGACACTGATCGAATCAGCCGGCAAATCGTCTTGCCACATCCGGTCAGGGCAGAACCTCCTCCCACAGAACCTGACGGTTCACATTCCTAGGATCACCGCCCATGACAACCAGTACCCAGTTCACGCCTTCTCGTGAACGGCTCCTCGAGCTCATCGACGAACTGTGGAACGGATGGAATCGGTTCTTGAACCGAGACCCCAATCGTTGTGCCGACCGCGGGATACCGAACATCCACTGACCACAGCCGTGGTCATGGCCTATGAAACAGCGATCACCGCGCATTGGCTCGCCGAGGTGGGAGATTCGCGGTGATCTCCGTCAGTCCCCCGTACAACGAGTCCGGTGGCGGCGGCACGGCGTGTCCCGTCGTAGCCCGGTCGACAGATCGCATCTGGTCGGTCCTCGCGACCGTCGACGAGTCGACGCCCGAGGATCTTTCGTTCGCGGAAGCTGACCGGACGGCTCGCGACCTACCTGCAGGGCTGTGGTGACGTGCTCGTGCGTGCGAACAGCTGGGATCCTCAGGTACTGCACCGTTTCAGGGACGACGCGCAGGTCCGTGCTCATTCCGGACCGATCGACGCGGCGCCCACCGAAACGGCGCCAAGCCCACCGAGCTCGCCCCGGTCGCCACCGCGTGGCGGACGACCCGCGACCCCGAGCGTTTCGCACCTCTACCCGCAAACCCCGGCCGGAGCGCACGATGACCGATCTGTAGTTGTCGGTGGACGACCTGACTCCCGAACGACTCTCGGCCGTGCTCAGTGGCACGGTACGCACGTGCAGGTCGAGCGGATCGGAACGGGCCGGATCGCCACGAGGACCGAGCGCGGCGACCGCACGTTCGCGGTGATGGTCGAGCGGTCGTGCACTGCGATCCGCGATCTCGACAGTCTCACCGTCGTGTCCGAGAGCATCGGACGCCGCGACCGGTCGGTAGGGTGCTCGGGATACACCGCATCACGCGAGAAGAACGGAGATCCATCCGATGTCCCGCACCACCCTGCCCCGTGAGGCGATCGAACTCGCTGAGGTGACACCGGGTTTCATGCCCCAGGACGAGGGAACCGCACTGCACGAGGCTGCGGTGCAGTATCTCGGTGACGGCGTCGGCGTCGAGATCGGCACCTACTGCGGCCGCTCGACCGTGTATCTCGGCGCTGCGGCCAAGGCGACCGGCGGCACCATCGTCACCGTCGACCACCACCACGGTTCGGAGGAGCATCAGCCCGGCTGGGATTACCACGATCCGTCGCTGGTCGACCCGCACACCGGCCGCCTCGACACGGTCGGCGCACTGCGGCACACTCTCGCCGACGGCGACCTCGAATCGCATGTCGTCGCGGTGGTCGGCAATTCTCCTGTGGTGGCGTCGTTCTGGCGCACCCCCGCCTCGTTCGTGTTCATCGACGGCGGACACAGCAGCGAGGCGGCCCGGGCGGACTACGACGGCTGGGCGAGATGGGTGCGCATCGGCGGCGCCCTGATCATCCACGACGTCTTCCCCGACCCGAAGGACGGCGGCCGGCCTCCGTACGAGATCTACTGTCTCGCACTGGAGAGCGGGGAGTTCCTCGAGAAGTCGGTGACGTCCTCGCTGCGGGTTCTCCAACGCACCGCCGGCACGGTCGGATCACGGCCCGGCAGCTGAACTACCGGACGAGCACCGGGCAACGCTCGGTGCAGCGGTCGGCGCCCACCTGGTCGGCGGGTGCCGCCGCATCCCGGAAGATCGCGTTTCCTCCCGTCGTGCGCGAGAGCGCGTCGGCGGCGAGGATCACCGCTGCGCTGGTCCAGGAACTGACCTCCACCGGCCAGCGCTTGCCGTCGGCGTAGACCAGACCGGTCCAGTACGAACCGTCCGGGTCGCGCAGATGCTGCATGGCCGCGAACAATTCGCGGGCACGCCCGGCGTGTCCGAGTGCGTCGAGCGCCAGGACCAGTTCGCACGTCTCGGCTCCGGTGACCCACGGACGATGGTCGACGCACCGGATCCCGAGACCGTCGACGACGAAATCCGACCAGCGTTCGCGGATCCGTTCGTGCGCATCGGTGCCGCGCACCGCTCCCCCGAGGATCGGGTAGTACCAGTCCATCGAGTACTCGGGCTTGGGCGTGAACGCCTCGGGATGCCGACGCAGAGCGTGGCCGAGACGGATCAGCGCGACCTCCCATTCGGGTTGCGCCTCACCGATCAGATCGGCGATCCGCAGACCGCACCACAGGCTCTGGTGGATACTCGAACAGCCTGTGAGCAGCGCTTCGTCGAACATCCCGCCGTCGCCTCGCGCCCAGGAGATCTGGCCGCCCGGCAACTGCATGTCGACCACGAGGTCGAGCGCTGCCCGCACCGTCGGCCACATGTGCTCGACGAACCCGCGATCACCCGTCACGAGATGGTGGTGCCATACGCCAACGGCGATGTAGGCCGTGAAATTGCTGTCGGTGTCGTGGTTCTCGACGATGTCGCCCCGGAACTGGATGGGCCACGACCCGTCGGCGCGCTGCGTCCGCCGCGACCACTCGAAGGCGGCGTCCGCCTCTTCGCGTAAACCGATGACGGTCAACGCCATCGCGGATTCGATGTGATCCCACGGGTCGATGTGCCCACCGGGGAACCACGGGACGGCGCCCGAGGGCTCCTGCATCCGCGCGATGGCCCGGCCCGTCGCCAGGCTCTGTTCCGGCGACAGCACACCCGGCACCGACGGCACCGTCACGCGCGCGGATTCACCGCGCCGCACCGGCGTTTCCCGGCTTCTCGAGGTAGAACACGACACTCTTCCCGATGACGGGATCGAGGATCTTCTCGGCCGTGCGAGTGATCCACGGGGCCTTCATAAGATCCCAGACCAGCAGCCGGTGGTACGCCTTCGTCAGCGGATTGTCGTCGTTGTCGACGCCGACGGCGCACTTGAGCCACCAGTACGGTGCGTGCAGTGCGTGGGCGTGGTCGGTGCCCGAGACCGTCAGACCGGCTGAGGCGAGTTTCGCGGCGAGTTCGTCGGCCTTGTAGATGCGGATGTGCCCGCCCTCCACCTCGTGGTAGGCGTCCGACAGGGCCCAGCAGATCTTTTCCGGCAGCCAGCGCGGCACGGTCACGGCCGCGACACCACCGGGTTTGAGGACCCGGACGAGTTCGGCGATGGCCCGCTCGTCCTCCGGCACGTGCTCGAGCACCTCGGAGATGAGCACGAGATCGAAGGTCGCGTCGTCGTACGGCAGCGCGAGCGCGTCGCCGACCTCGGCCCGGGCCAGCGCACCCTCGGGGACCTCGCCTTCGAGTTCCATCGCGACGAACATGTCGGCGACGGCCTTCATGTCGTCGGCGTTCTGGTCGAAGGCGACGACATCCGCGCCGCGGCGGTACAGCTCGAAGGAGTGGCGCCCCGCGCCGGCCCCGATGTCGAGAGCGCGTATCCCCGGTACGACGCCCAGGCGGTCGAAGTCGACGGTCAGCATCCGTTCTTCCCCTCTCGATGCGCGGCGATCGCCTTGTCGTAGATCGCGGCGGTCTGCGCGGCCACGGCCGCCCAGCTGTAGCGTTCGAGCACACGCTCGCGGCCCTTCGTGCCGAGACGCCGACGCTCGGCCGGGTCGTCGAACAGGCCCGCGAGCCCTGCTGCAAGCTGTTCGGCGTCGCCCGGAGGCACCAGCCGACCGGCGTCCCCGACGACCTCGGGGATGGCCCCGGCGCGGCTCGCGACGAGCGGTGTTCCGCACGACATCGCCTCGATGGCCGGCAGCGAGAATCCCTCGTACAGCGACGGCACCGCCGCGATCTCGGCGGAGGCGAGCAGGTCGGCGAGTTCGGTGTCGTCGATCCCGGAGACGGTGCGCACGACGTCGCCGATCGCGAGTTCGTCGATGAGCTTCTCGGTGGCGCCGCCCGGGGCGAGCTTCGAGACGAGGACCAGTTCGATCTCGCGTTCGGTGCGCAGCTTCGCGACCGCCTCGAGCAGGGTGGGAACACCCTTGAGCGGGGCGTCGGCGCTCGCGACGCAGACGATCCGACCGGGAACTCGCTCGTCCTTCCGCGGCGCGAACACCTCCGTGTTCACGCCGAGTGGGATCGTGTGGATGCGTTCGGATTCGATCCCGAAGGCGGTGCGGATGTCGTCGGCCGAGTTCTCCGACACCGTGAGCAGCGTGGGAATCTGCTGGGCCACCTTCTCCTGCATGCGCAGGAATCCGTACCAGCGCCGGAGCGTGACCTTACGGCTGAGGGTGGTCGCGGAGGCGAGATCGAGTTCGCGGTCGCGGGTGATCGGATGGTGGATCGTCGCGACGAGAGGAAGGTCCTCGGCGATGCGCAGCAAGCCGGACGCGAGCGACTGGTTGTCGTGCACGACGTCGAAGTCGCCGAGGCGGTCGCGCAGCAGTCGTGCGGCGCGCAGACCGAAGGTGCGTGGTTCGGGGAAACCGGCGGTCCACATGGTGGCGACCTCGAGGACGTCGATCCAGTCGCGGTATTCACCCAGCTTCGGGGTGCGGAACGGATCGTCGTCGCGGTAGAGATCGAGACTGGGCACCTTCGTGAGCGTCACGCCGGGGTCGAGCTCGGGGTACGGCTGCCCGGAGAACACCTCGACGGTGTGCCCCTGGGCGACGAGTTCGCGACTGAGATGGCGGACGTAGACCCCCTGACCCCCACAATGCGGCTTGCTCCGGTACGACAACAGAGCTACGCGCACATTCCACCTCGGGGTTCGCTCGGAGGGCCAGGTCACTCGGACAGATGTCCACTAGTTGTGTAGGGCACACACTAGAACATGTTTTGTGTCCTCACGATAGCGAGCCGGACCGCACCCGGTGCGGATCGGCGGTACGAGTGGGACCACGACGCAGACACCGGACCGCGAACAGGTGACGACGACGAAGCCCCGGTATCGATGTGATGCCGGGGCTTCGCCTGGAGCGACCCTGACGGGACTCGAACCCGCGACCTCCGCCGTGACAGGGCGGCGCGCTAACCAACTGCGCCACAGGGCCATGAGGAACCGGAGTTCCCACAGCTCGACCCACCGCAACCGGTGGGTCGAAGATATGAAATTGATGGTTGTTCGCCGGACAACCGTGGTGGCCAGGGCCGGGATCGAACCGGCGACCTTCCGCTTTTCAGGCGGACGCTCGTACCAACTGAGCTACCTGGCCGGACGGCACCCGAACCGAATGCCGATCGAAACTCTGGAGCGACCCTGACGGGACTCGAACCCGCGACCTCCGCCGTGACAGGGCGGCGCGCTAACCAACTGCGCCACAGGGCCATATATATTCACTTCTCACACCAAGATACTGCACACTTCGACGAGGTCGAAGCGTACCCCCTACGGGATTCGAACCCGCGCTACCGCCTTGAAAGGGCGGCGTCCTAGGCCGCTAGACGAAGGGGGCCCGATCGGATTTCTCCGAACCGCACCCTCAACGGGTTTGGCGTTCCGTTGGGAGCTTGGACAGCTTATGCCACGGCATTCGCGAATCACAAATCAGCAGGTCAAGTGGCTGATTCGTCGTTGTTGGGCCTGCTCGGCCAGCCCTTCTCCCGCCACTGCGCGAGCCACTGCTCCGATGCCATCGCCTCGAGCGGCACCTCCACGCAGGCCTCGAAACGGGCGCGGACGTCGGTCTCCGGCGACGTGAGGTCGGCGAGATAGCGTTGACCGGCGAGTGACGACGCGATGGCCTCGACGAAACGCTGGAGGTCGACATCGGGCCGGAACAGGCCCTTCTCCTGCGCTTCGCGCGCCAGCTGGTAGCCGGCCCGCCCCCACAGGACGCTGCCGCGCAGCCTGACCTCCTCCGCGAACTCGGGTTCGGTGACCAGACGGAACTCCGCGGCGATGACCACGTCGTCGTGCAGAGCCGCACCGAGATCACCGACGAGACCGTGCAGCCGCTCGAAGGGGTCGAGATCGGGGACGTCCATCCACCTGCCGACGATGGCACGGTAGTGCTCGAGTCCTTCGTCGAGCACCGCCCGGGCCAGATCCTCCTTGGACGCGAAGTGAAAGTACATCGCACCCTTGGTGGCGTTCGACTGCTCGAGGATGGCGTTGATCGATGCTGCGGCGAAACCTCGCCGCGCGAATTCGGTGGCTGCCGATCGGACGATCGCAGCCCGCGTACGACGCGCACGCTCCTGTTGACGAGGCATGGGGAAATTCGGCCTTCCACGTTCCTGTGTTCCCCCACGAGACAACTCTAGTCTGCCCCCTCACAACCCCGCTTCCAGGCCGTGTTCCACCGGGTGAAATGTGAAACTCCACCCCCGACACCCGGGTTTCCACAGAACACACCGAGTGGTACGCTTTGTCCGGCTCGGGTGCGGAGCAGGGGGTGGGCACCCGAGCCTCTTTCCATTCGTCACGGGTGGCGTCCGCACCGCCGGATGTCCGATATCATCGATCGCGCAGCGTGGCTCACCCTGTGATGTGGTCACCGGACCATGCGGTCTGATCACTGCGGTGTGGTTACACTGTGCGCCCATGCCCCTATAGCTCAGTTGGTAGAGCTACGGACTTTTAATCCGCAGGTCGTAGGTTCGAGCCCTACTGGGGGCACCGGCAACGCCGGCGTCGTACACGACGCCGGCGTTCGTCGTTCCGGAACGTCCCACGGTCCTTCGTCGGAGTCCGGGTCCTTCGTCAGAGACGGTGGGAGCCGGGCGGGACGTCGTCGGTGTTCCGGCCGAGTTCCTTCTCCGCCTCACGGCGCGCCTCGAGGCGCTCCTGCTCGATCCGGCGCTGCTCGAGATCCGTGCGGGCCTGCTTCAGATCACGTCCGCGCTTGCGGTAGCGGGTGAGCGCGACGACGAAGATCACCGCGAACAGAGCTCCGACGATCGCGCCGATCAGCGTGGCGCCGCGGAAGCCGGGCGCGTCCACGTCGAGGATCCGCTCCCCCGCGTGCGCACCGTTCCCCGTACCCAGCACGACCGCCAGGGTCATGAGGTTCGGCAGGGCGACCACCAGCGCGAGCACGCCGAAGGTGATCTGCAGCCCGCGGCTGTACCGCCAGTTGCGGACCTGCCAGATCCACGCGAGCAGCGCGATGGGGATCGCCGTGCACAGGATGCCGAAGAGCAGACCCCACAGCACTCCGCGCGCGAAGCCGCCCTCGGCGAGGTTTGCGATCCGCTGCGCCCACCAGCGAGGAACGAACGCCGCCAGGGTGTAGTAGGCGATGACGAGCACGATCAGCGCCACGACCACGGCGATGGTCTTCTTCGCCCACGGCGGCAAGCCTTTCCGCGAACCGGTCTCATCGACATTCATGTCCGTCATTTCGAACCTTCCTGGCCGATCGGTCCATGTGCACCTGCCGTGCGCATCTCACCCTACGGACCACCGCGTTCGGAGCAGTGCATTCGGGCAGGTCTCTTCGCACTGCGAATTTCACCCGGTGCGGTTGCCCGTCTTTGTATACGGTGAGCCGCAGGGGTAATCGAATGTTCATCGTCCGGGGAGGAACATGCGCAGTTTCGTGGACCTGGGCCTGTTCCTGGCCGCCGTCGCTCTGGGAATCGGGTCGGTGTTGCCGGTGGTCGGCGGAATACGGCCCACCGAGATTCCCCTGTCGGCGCTGCGCGACGGTTTCCCCGAGGGCGATCTCGCCGGTGTCGCGGTCCCGGGTCTACCGCTGTACGAGTCCCTCGCGGTACCGCTGGTCGTGGCCGCGATCCTGCTCCTCGCTGCCGCACTGTTCGACTCGGTGGCCGTCGGCTGGGCCGGGACGCTGATCGGTGTCGCGACGGCCGCGGTGTTCTGGACGCGTCTGTTCCAGACCCACGGCGAGTACGTCGAACTCAATCGCAGTACGACCCTGACCAATCAGAACGGGACGGTGCTCCTGCTCAGCGGCACGCTCGTCGCACTGCTGTGTTGCCTGATCGCGTTGCGCCGTTCGCCGACGAGCGCCGCCTCGCTCGACTGACGCCTCCCGCTGCAACGGGCTTCGTCCCGATACCCTCTCGGCACCGGGTGGCCACTTCGGGGCACCCACGAGTCAAGGCAGGAACGATGGCAAGTCTCGACGATCTGATGTCCCGCATTCCCGTCGACCAGGTGGCGCAGCGACTCGATGTCGACAACGCGACGGCGGAGACGGCCGTCCGCGCCGCACTCCCCACCCTCGTCGGTGGTCTCGACGCCAACGCCCAGAATCCGACCGGGGCGGCCTCGCTGCTCTCCGCGCTGGGCAAGCACTCCGAGTCGAACCTGGCCGAGGGTCAGGTCGACGTCGACGGGATCGACACCGAGGACGGCGACAGGATCGTCTCCAATGTCTTCGGCGACAAGAAGGATCAGGTGATCTCGACCCTCGGTTCCGTGAACGGCGCCGGTGGGAACGATCTGATCGCCAAGGTCCTGCCGATCATCGCCCCCATCGTGCTGTCCTATCTCGCCAAGCAGATCGGTGGCGGTGCGGGAACGAACACCGCGAGCGCTCCGCAGGGCGGAGGTCTCGCCGATCTCCTCGGGGGTCTGCTGAAGAACGCCGGTGGTGGATCGGTCGGCTCCGGCGGTGGGATCGGCGACGTCCTCGGCAGCGTGCTCGGCGGCAGTTCGGGTGGTGGACTCGGCGGTCTCCTCGGGGGACTTCTCGGTGGAGGCAAGCGCTGAAACCCTCCGGAACCGCACGTTCCGCTCGTCCGTGTGATACGGCACGAGCGGGACGGTACTGTCCTCGAGCCGCTCGGACCTGTACCGTGATCCGGGCGAATGTGGGGGGCCACCGGTGCACCGCGTGCCGCGGCGACGAACGGCCGGGCTCCCCTCCTCCGTAGGCCGGCGGAATACACGGACACGATGTGAGGGGTAGAAGAGTATGACGCGAGTCCTGACTCAACTGGAGCTGCTGCGAGAGCTGGAGCCTGTGGCCGAGGCGAACCTCAACCGGCATCTCTCGATGGCGAAGGACTGGCACCCCCACGACTACGTGCCGTGGGACGAGGGCCGGAACTTCGCCGCGATGGGCGGTGTCGACTGGGAACCCGAGCAGTCGAAGCTCGACGAGGTCGCCAAGGCTGCCATGATCACCAACCTCCTCACCGAGGACAACCTGCCCTCCTACCACCGGGAGATCGCCGAGAGCTTCTCGCGCGACGGCGCCTGGGGCACCTGGGTCGGCCGGTGGACCGCGGAGGAGAACCGCCACGGCATCGTCATGCGCGACTACCTGGTCGTCACGCGCGGTGTCGATCCCGTCGCACTCGAGAACGCCCGCATGGAGCACATGACGAACGGCTTCGCGTCCCCCAACTCGACTGGCATGCTCCACTCCGTCGCCTACGTGACCTTCCAGGAGCTCGCGACCCGCGTGTCGCACCGCAACACCGGTCGTGCCTGCGACGACTCGATCGCCGACAAGATGCTCCAGCGCATCGCCGCCGACGAGAACCTGCACATGATCTTCTACCGGAACATCTGCGACGCGGCGATCGACATCGCTCCGGCCCAGACGCTCGCCGCGATCGTCGAGGTGCTCGAGAACTTCCAGATGCCGGGTGCCGGCATGCCGAACTTCCGTCGCAACGGTGTGTTGATGGCCAAGCACGGCATCTACGACCTGCGTCAGCACCTCGACGACGTCGTGATGCCGGTGCTGCGCAAGTGGAGGATCTTCGAGCGAGATCTCGGCAGCGAGGCGCAGCAGGATCTCGACAAGCTCGGCAACTTCCTCGACGAACTGGAACGTCAGGCGGGGCGGTTCGAGGAGATGCGCGATCGCTCCCTCGCCCGCGAGGCTGCCAAGCGCGAGAAGGTGGGCGCGCACGCCTGAGTCCGGATGCACACAGCCGCCCGAGTCCGGATGCACACAGCCGCCCGAGTCCGGATGCACACAGCCGCCCGAGTCCGGCGGAGGTTATCCTGTGCCCGGTGCCGTTTTCGGTGCCGGGCACAGTCGTTTCCGCGGCCCATCACTGACGGGCACGCTATTTCTTTGTCACACAACGTTTTCCAGAGGTACCCATGTCTTCCCTCCGTATCGGCCCGCTCGAACTGAACAGCCCGGTCGTGCTGGCGCCGATGGCGGGAGTGACGAATGTCGCATTCCGCACGCTGTGCCGCGAACTCGAACTCGAACGGGCCGGCAGCACGTCGGGCCTGTACGTCTGCGAGATGGTCACCGCCCGCGCCCTCGTCGAGCGGCACCCGGTCACCATGCACATGACGACCTTCGGCCCCACCGAGACGCCGCGGTCGCTGCAGCTCTACACCGTCGATCCCGGCACGACCTACGCGGCGGCGAAGATGATCGTCGACGAGAACCTCGCCGACCACATCGACATGAACTTCGGATGCCCGGTCCCGAAGGTGACCCGCAAGGGCGGAGGGTCGGCCCTCCCTTACAAGCGCCGGTTGTTCGGGCAGATCGTCGCGGCCGCCGTCCGCGCGACCGAGGGCACCGACATCCCGGTCACGGTCAAGTTCCGCATCGGGATCGACGACGAGCACCACACACATCTCGACGCCGGTCGCATCGCGGCCGCCGAGGGTGCCGCGGCCGTTGCCCTCCACGCCCGGACCGCTGCGCAGCGGTACTCCGGAGCGGCCGACTGGGACGAAATCGCGCGGCTGAAGGAGCACGTCACCGACGTGCCCGTGCTCGGCAACGGCGACATCTTCGACGCCTCCGACGCCGAGAAGATGATGGCGCAGACCGGTTGCGACGGCGTCGTCGTCGGTCGCGGTTGCCTCGGACGTCCGTGGTTGTTCGCCGAACTGAGCGCCGCGCTCGGCGGTCGCCCGATCCCCACCCCGCCGAATCTCGGTGAGGTGACGCAGATCATGCGGCGGCACGCCGAACTGCTCGCCGATCACCACGGCGAGGATCGCGGTCTGCGCGACATGCGCAAGCACATCGCCTGGTATCTGCGTGGTTTCCCTGCGGGTTCGGAGATCCGCAACGGCCTCGCCCGCGTGTCGACGCTCGCCGAACTCGACGACCTGCTGGGCAAACTCGACCACGACGTACCCTTCCCCGCCGATGCCGAAGGCCCGCGGGGACGTCAGGGCTCCCCGAGCAGCGTCGCTCTGCCCGACGGCTGGCTCGACGATCCCGAGGACACCTGCGTGCCCGAGGGCGCCGACATGATGCACTCGGGCGGGTAACCCGTCCCGGCATGTAGTCCCGGACGATAGACGGATCGACCGGTGGATGTCGTGCGACACAGCCGCGTCACCGTCACATGAAACAGACGATCAGTATCATTGCGGAGTCCTCGCGACGGTCGCCGGTGAGCGATCACGTGGACGACGACGGATCCGAGGCGGTGCGACCGCGGAAAGAGCAGGTATCGGTGGACGAGGAGCACGAGACAGGATCCCCGGATCCTCGCGCTCCCTGGGAACGGCCGATCGCCGACAGCAGCTACCGCGAATCCCGCTCGTCCCGCCGCAGCCGCTCGGGTGGGGTGCACCGCTCCGACGACACCGATCCCGATTCGCGTCGCCACGAGAGTGCACGCAACCGCCGGGCCGCGGACTCGGACGATCCGGAGCAGCTCACGGTCGCCGAACTGCTCGACAAGATGGGACGACGATCCGATCCGTCCCCCCGGTCGGATCCGCCCCCGGCCGATCCGCCGCACACGTCCACCTCGTCGTTGCCCCCGGCCCGTCCCCGCGACCCGGAATCCGCCCGGCACGTCGCGACCGAGGACGATGCCGGTCGAGCGGAACTCCCGCGCAGGACGCCGCCTCCGGCTGCGCCGCCGACTCCGTCGGGACCTCCCAGCCCTCCGGTGCCGCCGGCTTCTTCGGGACCGCCGACCACGGTCGCCCCCCCGGTGCAGCCCGGTGCTCCCCGGGTGCCCCCGGGACCGTCCCGGCCCCGGCCGCCGGAGAAGCCCGCCCCGCCGCACATCCAGGCTCCCGATCGGATGGCGGGCCTCCCGTCCGTTCCGCCCCCGGTACCGACTCCCCCGACCTCGGCGCAGCCCCCTCGAGCAGTGCCTCCCGCGGACTCGCGCCCGGTGCCTCCCGCGGACTCGCGCCCGGTGCCTCCCGCCGGGTCGCCGCAGACCGTCAGACCGCCGCAGACGCCTCCTCGACAGCAACCGCCGATCGCGGACGAACAGCCGACCGTCAAGATCGATGCGGTGTCCCCCGAGGGCGCTGCGACGCCCGCCGAGGACGAGAACGACGACCGGACGACGGACGAGAAGGCGCACGGCTCCGCTCGGCCCCGCACGGTGGGCAACGCGACTCTCGGCCGGCTCGCGCAGAGCAAACAGCGCAAGCGGAAGCGTCTGAGGTTCGCGACGAGAGCGGCGGTGGCGTTCGTCTCGGTCCTCGCGCTCCTCTGTAACGGTGCGGTGTGGGGATACGTCCGGTCCACGGAGGCCGGCTTCTCCCAGATCGCCGCGCTGGACACCGAGTCGGAGGACATCGTCGACCCGGTCGGTCAGACCGGCGACGAGACCTATCTGATCATCGGCACCGACACCCGCGCCGGTGCGAGCGGTGAGATCGGCGCCGGGACGGCCGACGACGCCGAGGGCGCTCGTGCCGACACCGTCATCCTCGTCAACATCCCCGCCGATCGCAGCCGCGTGGTCGCGGTGTCGTTCCCCCGCGATCTGGACGTCGATCGACCGGTCTGTCGCGGATGGGACAGTACGACCGGCGAATACGATTCCGAGCTCTATCCGGCCGCCGAAGGCGACAAGCTCAACGCGACCTACGCCCTCGGCGGACCGAAGTGCCTGGTAAAGGTGATCCAGAAGATGTCCGGATTGAGGATCGGCCATTTCGTGGGCATCGACTTCGCCGGCTTCGAATCGATGGTCGACGAGATCGGCGGCGTCGAGGTGTGCACCTCCATACCGTTGTACGACAACGAACTCGGTCCCCTGATCGAGACTCCCGGCACCCACACGCTCGACGGCAAGCGGGCACTCGACTACGTCCGCGCCCGCAAGATCGACCAGGAGGGCAACAGCGACTACGGCCGGATCAGCCGGCAGCAGAAGTTCCTGTCGTCGCTGCTGCGCTCGACGTTGTCGAACAAGGTGCTGTTCGATCCCGTGAAGCTCAACGGCTTCATCAGCGCCTTCACCCGCGCGACCTTCGTCGAGAACGTCAACGCCGAGTCGCTCGTCAAACTCGGGCGTTCGATGCAGAACGTCGAGGCGGGTGCGGTGTCCTTCCTGACCATCCCCACGGCCGGTACCAACGACTGGGGCAACGAGATCCCGCGCACGGACGACATCAAGGCGATCTTCACCGCGATCATCGACGATCTCCCTCTGCCGGGTGAGAAGCGGGGGGAGGACCCGACGGAGGTCGCGTCCGCTCCCCCGGCCGAACCGCTGCCCGCGCAGCTCGCTGTCGATCCGTCGACGGTGTCGGTGCAGGTCTCGAACGCGTCGGGTCTGTCCGGGCTGGCGGCCGGCACCGCCGAGGAGGTCGCCGCCTACGGCTTTCCGGTCTACTCGATCGGCAACTATGCCTCCGGGACGAGCAAGCAGACCGTGATCCGCTTCAGCGAAGGACAGGAGACCGACGCTGCGACGGTGGCCTCGGCCTTCCCCGGTGCGGTGCTGCAGGAGGCTCCGCCCTCGGCCCAGCTGGGCAGCATCGTGGAGATCGTCCTGGGTACCAGCTTCGACGGCACAGTCGTCGCTCCCACCCCCGCGGGCACGCCGCTCGCCCCGATGCAGATCCGGACCCGGTCGGAGTCGTCGGTCGAGCTCCCCGCCGATCTCGCGATCACCAACGCCGCCGACGATCTGTGCACGTAGACACCACTGTTCGGCCGTCGACGTTCACCTCTGGTTCATCCGATGCTCGCCGTTCGGACCGCTCGAGGTCGTAGGCTGTGCCACTATGCGCGTCGTCTACAACGAACAGATGGGCGAACTCGGCGATCTCCTCGGGGAGATGGCCGGGCTCGCCGGGACCGCGATGGAGCGGTCCACCAGAGCTCTTCTCGAAGCCGATCTCGCTCTCGCCGAGCAGGTGATCGACGAGCACGAGAAGATCACCGAACTCGTCACGATCTGCGAGGAGAAGGCGTTCCAGCTGCTCGCCCTGCAGGGTCCGGTCGCCGGCGATCTGCGTGCCGTCGTCAGCGGCATCCAGATCGTGGCCGACATCGACCGCATGGGTGCGCTCGCACTGCACATCGCGAAGGCGACCCGCCGACGTCATCCCAAGCACGTGCTCCCCGACGAGGTGAAGGGCTACTTCGCCGAGATGGGACGGATCGCGGTCGCCCTCGGTGCCGCCACACGGGAGATTCTCGAGACCCGTGATCCCGCCCGGGCCGCCCGCCTCCACCACGAGGACGAGGCGATGGACGATCTGCACCGACATCTTTTCACCGTGCTCATGGACCGCGAATGGGCGCACGGCGTCGCAGCCGCCGTCGACGTCGCCCTGCTCGGCCGCTTCTACGAGCGGTTCGCCGATCACGCCGTCGAGGTGGGCCGCCGCGTCATCTTCCTCGTGACCGGCAAGCTCCCCACCGAGGAGGAGATCCGTCAGCTCGTGGAGAAGGTGGACAGTCTCACCGTCTACCCGGAGCACCACCGAGCGCAGAACCCCTGAGCCCACGACTGTCGAGTGCAGTAAGCACACGAACGACGAGACCCCGACCGGACGGATCCGGTCGGGGTCTCGTGTAGGTAGTGGCGGCTCAGCCGAAGCGGCCGGAGATGTAGTCCTCGGTGGCCTTCTTGCTCGGGTTCGAGAAGATCTTCTCGGTGTCGTCGATCTCCACCAGACCACCCGGGCGGCCGGTCGCCTCGAGGTTGAAGAAGGCCGTCTGGTCGCTCACGCGCGCGGCCTGCTGCATGTTGTGCGTGACGATGACGATGGTGAAGTCCTTCTTCAGCTCACCGATCAGGTCCTCGATGGCCAGCGTCGAGATGGGGTCGAGGGCCGAGCACGGCTCGTCCATGAGCAGCACGTCGGGCTGGACCGCGATGGCGCGGGCGATGCACAGACGCTGCTGCTGACCACCGGAGAGGCCACCGCCCGGCTTGTCGAGACGGTCCTTGACCTCGTTCCACAGGTTGGCGCCGCGCAGCGACTTCTCGGCGATCTCGTCGAGGGTCTTCCGGTCGCGCACACCCTGCAGCTTGAGGCCGGCGACGACGTTGTCGCGGATCGACATCGTGGGGAACGGGTTGGGACGCTGGAAGACCATGCCGATCGTCTTGCGCACACCGACCGGGTCGACGTTCTGATCGTAGATGTCCTCGCCGTCGAGGAGGATGGATCCCTCGACACGGGCGCCGGGCGTCACCTCGTGCATGCGGTTGATCGACCGGAGCACGGTGGACTTGCCGCAACCGGACGGGCCGATGAAGGCGGTGACGTTCCGCGGCGGCACGGACAGCGTCACGTCGGCCACGGCGTGGAACTTGCCGTAGTAGATGTTGACGTCCTTGAGATCCAGACGCTTAGCCATTACCGGCTCCCTACTGGTGTATCGATGTGAGAAGAGGTCTGTGGGTTACTTCTTGCCGACCTGCGAGTACCGGCTGATCAACTTGGCCGCGATGTTGAGGACCGCGATGACCAGGATCAGGGTGAGCGCGGCGCCCCAGATGCGCTGCGAACCGGCGTCGGTCGGGTTGTTCATCTCGGCGACCATGACGCCCGGGAGGGTGCCTTGCTCACCGCCGAACAGGTCGAGATTGATGAAGGGCGCGTAGCCGACGAGGATCAGCAGCGGCGCCGTCTCGCCCATGACGCGGGCCAGGGCGAGCATGATGCCGGTGATGATGCCGGCGAGCGAGGTGGGCAGCACGATGCGCGCGATGGTCTTCCACTTGGGGACACCGAGGGCGTAGGACGCTTCGCGCAGGTCCTGCGGGACGATGCGCAGCATCTCCTCGGTGCTGCGCACGACCACCGGCACCATGAGCAGAACGAGCGCGAGCGACACCGCGAAGCCCGACTTGGGCATCCCGAAGGTCGACACCCACAGTGCGTAGATGAACAGTGCCGCGACGATCGATGGGACACCGCTGAGGATGTCGACCATGAACGTCGTGATCCGGCCGAGCCGCGACCGGCCGGCGTACTCGACGAGGTAGATCGCAACGAAGACGCCGAGCGGGATGGAGATGATCGCGCAGACGAGTCCCTGCAGGAGGGTGCCGACGAGGGCGTGGTAGATGCCGCCGCCCATCGACGAGGACGTCAGTCCGCTCAGCGAGTGCGTGAACCAGGTCGGCGAGGTCAGGGCCGGCAGGCCCTTGGCGACTACGGTGAACAGCACCCAGGCCAGGGGAATCAGCGCGACGACGACCGACAGCGTGACGAGCACGGTGGCTGCGGTGTCCTTGATGCGGCGACGCCCGCTGACCCGCTGGAAGGCCGGAGGCTTGACCGGCGAGGAGAGCGCGGTGGTCGACGTGGTGGTGGTCGACATGGATCAGTCCTTCTTTCCTGCGACGATCATGCGCGCGGCGGCGTTGACCACGAAGGTGAGCACGAAGAGCACGAGACCGGCGGCGATGTAGGCGCCCGCCTGGATGTCGTTGTTGAATTCGGCGTATCCCAGCGCAATCTTGGACGCGATGGTCGCGCCGCCGTCGAACAGCGACCAGGAGAACGCCTGCGAGGTGGTGCGCAGGATGAGGTACAGCGCCATCGTCTCGCCGAGCGCGCGGCCGAGACCGAGCATCGAACCGCTGATGTAGCCGGACTTGCCGAACGGGATGACGGTGGTCCGCACGACCTCCCAGCGGGTCGCGCCGAGTGCGAGCGCGCCCTCGATGTGGGCCGTCGGGGTCTGCACGAACACCTCGCGGCTCACCGCGGCGATGGTCGGCAGGATCATCACGGCGAGGACGATGCCGGCGGTGAAGATCGTTCCGCCGCCCACGATGGACCCGCTGCCGGTGGCGAAGAGCGGGAACCAGGCGAGGGTGGTATTGAGCCATTCCGCGACGGGGCGCAGGAACGGGGCGAGGACGAGCATGCCCCACAGGCCGTAGACGATCGACGGGACCGCGGCGAGCAGGTCGATGACATACGCCAGCGGTTTCCGGAGCCGGTCGGGGCAGTACGAGGTGAGGAAGATCGCGATGCCCAGCGCGACCGGCATGGCGAGGAACAGCGCGAAGAAGGAGACGAGCACCGTCACCTGGAACAGGTCGAGGACACCGAAGGCCATGTCGGTGATGTCCTGCGTGATCCAGTCACGGCTGGTGAGGAAGTTGACCTGGTTGCGCTGCAGCGCCGGGACGGCACGCCAGACGAGGAAGACTGCGATCGCGCCGATGATCACGGAGATCAGGACGGCGGAGCCGGAGGCGAGCGAGCCGAAGATTCTGTCTCCCGGCCGCACGACTGTCTTGCGTGCCCTGTCCGGGGATGGGGGTGGGGTGCTGATCGTGTCCTCCGTGATGCCGGTTGCACCGCCCGTTCCTGAGCGGGTCGGTTCGTCGGTCGCGGTAGAGACCGACGTGTTGTGCGCGTCACTCATGTGCGCTCGCAATCCTTCTCAGCGTATTCCTCAGGAACGGGCGGGTCGATGATCCCTCGGTTACTCACCGGACCGAGGGATCGGCGGGTCATCCGGCGGCGATGGCGTCGATCGACTCGGTGAGGCGGGTCTTGAAGGCGTCGGGCAGCGGGACGTAGCCCTGCTCGGACAGGCCTTCCTGGCCCTCGTTGGCGGCGGAGATCAGGAACGACTTGACGGCCGCGGCGGTGTCGGCGTCGTAGCCGGCCGAGCACACGATCTCGTAGGTGGCCAGCACCAGCGGGTAGGCACCCTCTTCGGAGCTGCCGAAGATCGACGACAGGTCGAGCGTGAGATCCCCCTCGGAGGCCGGGACGAACTCGGCGCCCTCGATGGCCTTGCCGGCGGTCTCCTCGGTCAGTTCGACGGGTCCGGAGCCGTTGTCGATCTGCGCGATGCTCAAACCGTTCTGGTCGGCGAAGGACTTCTCGACGTAGGTGATGGAGTTCGGCGAGCCGGAGACGGCCTGCGCGACACCCGCAGAACCCTTCGCGCCCTCACCGACACCGCCGGTGAAGTCCGAACCGGCACCGGAGGTCCATGCGCCGTTCGACGCGGTCTCGAGGTACTGCTGGAAGTTGTCGGTGGTACCCGACGAGTCCGAGCGCACGATCGGGGTGATGTTCGCGTCGGGCAGCTCAGCGCCCTCGTTGAGAGCGGCGATGGCCGGATCGTTCCACGTGGTGATCGAGCCGTTGAAGATCTTCGCGGCCGTCTCGGCGTTCAGCACGAGCTCGTCGACACCCTCGACGTTGTAGGCCAGTGCGACCGGGCCGAAGACCAGCGGCAGGTTCCATGCGGGATTGCCGGCGCAACGCTCGGCGGCCTGTGCCGCCTGCTCGTCCTTGATGGCCGAGTCCGAGCCGGCGAAATCGATCTGGTTCGCGATGAACTGCGTGCGGCCGTCACCGGAACCGGTGGGGTTGTACGCGACGTTGACGTTCGTGCCCTTCTCGGAGCACACCGCGATGTAGGTGGAGACGAACTGGTCCATCGCGTTCTTCTGGGCCGACGAGCCGGCACCCGAGAGGTTGGACTTGCCGTCGCAGGCTGCAGCGGACGCGGACGCATCGACGTCGACCGACCCGGCATTGTTGTCGGTACCGCACGCGGCGAGCGTGAGGGCTCCAGCGGCCACAACACCGAGCAGGGCGCCATTGCGCTTGAGGTTCACCTGTTCTCCTCCGGAAGTAACTTCACACGACCGCGGCGCCGAGCGGCGGCGGCATCGAGGCGCGGGCGACGCCGGCGCCGGGTCTGCGGCACTCGACCCGCTAGTGAAGTTAGGAGGAGACGGTGGACACTCGGACTACCGAAGGTTAACGCCGGATGAACACGCCGGATACACCTGGCGATGGTGTTACGACCATCACTCGAATCCTGACCGCGATCGGCGTGTCGGGTGGCAGAGTCCACCCTTCACGCCGTTCGTCCACCCGATCGGAGAGGGTCACGCCCGGGCGTAGGCGACGTCCACGTGGAACCGCTCGAAGCCGAGTTTGCCGTAGGTGTTCAACGCCGCGGTGTTGTCGCCCTCGACGTAGAGCAGGACACCGGGCAGACCCCGATCGCGCAGATAGTGCAGACCCGCGAGGGTGAGCAGGCGACCGAGCCCTCTGCCCTGCGCGGACGAGTCGATACCCACGACGTAGACCTCGCCGAGCTGCGGGTCGGACGCCGTGGCCGGGTGCACCTTGGTCCAGTGGAATCCGAGCAGCTTGTCGGGCTCGGCGGGATCGAACGCGAGGAACAGGCCTTCGGGATCGAACCACGACTCGCGTCGGCGTTCCTCCACGTCGGCGGCCGTCCAACGCCCCTGCTCGGGATGCCACTCGAAGGCCGCCGCGTTGACGCGGAGCAGTTCGGCGTCGTCCTGCGGGCCGCCGTAGGTGCGCAGCAGCACCGAGTCGGGCACCTCGAGGGCGGGAAGATCGTCCTGCTCGAGGGATCGACGCAACTGCAGGAGTTCGCGGACACCGGTCAGACCGAGACGGCGCGCCACCGCCTGCGCGGCGGGCAGGTCGCCGTGTGCCCACACGCGGGTGCCGTCGCCGCCCTCGGTGAGTGCACGCTCGACGAGTTCGCGGCCGAGTCCGTGCCCGCGCTGCGGCGGGTCGACGACCACCTCTGCCATCGCCGGATGACCGTCCTGGGCAGGCACGACGTTCGCGTAGCCCGCGACCTCACCGTCCTCTCCGAACGCGACGAGATGCCGGGCCGCGCCCTCCCGTCCGAGGGAGTGCACCGCCTGTTCGGAGATCGGCGCGGTGCCGTCGGTCTGCGTCGCCCGCGACACCACGGCGCGTACGGCTTCGGCGTGGTCGGTGGACGGGTGGTCGACGAATTCCGTATCGGTGCTCACGGAACGAATTGTGCCCCGGACTCCCCTGCGCCCGAGTCACCCGCGCCGGATTCCTCCGCACGGGGGTCGTCGAGAAGCGTGTCGTCCACATCGTCGTCGTCGACATCGGGAGTGGCATTGCCACCCTTGCCCACGCGGTTGGAGGGACGCACCGCCTTGTAGCCGACGTTGCGGACCGTTCCGATCAGCGCTTCGTGCTCGGGGCCGAGTTTCGCTCGCAGACGTCGGACGTGGACGTCGACGGTGCGGGTACCACCGAAGAAGTCGTAACCCCAGACCTCCTGCAGCAGCTGGGCGCGGGTGAACACCCGACCCGCGTGCTGGGCGAGGTACTTGAGGAGTTCGAACTCCTTGTAGGTGAGGTCGAGGGGACGTCCGCGCAGGCGGGCGGTGTAGGTGCCCTCGTCGATCGTGAGTTCCCCGAGAGTGATCTTGCCGGTGTTCTCCGGTCCCACCGCGACACCCGAGCGGCCCATGAGCAGGCGCAGGCGCGCGTCGAGCTCGGCCGGTCCGGTGCTGGACAGCAGGATGTCGTCGAGTCCCCATTCGGGGTTGACGGCCACGAGTCCGCCTTCGGTGAGCACGGCGACGACGGGCAATGCCGACCCGGTGCTGCCGAGCAGTCGGCACAGTCCTCGCGCGGCCGCGAGATCGGAGCGGGCATCGACGATGGCGACATCCGCCGAACCCGCCTCGAGCAGCGACGAAACTTCTGTAGGAGCCGGCCTGACCGAATGCGGGAGCAGCGCCAAGGACGGCAGGACCGCATCCGGATTCGGGTCGGAGGTCAGAAGGAGCAGCTCCACCGGGCCTCCAGTTCTTCGCGCGACCAGCGCGGATAGGTGTCGTAAACGTCGTGCAACAGACTAACGCCCCGATTGTTACCGCTATGTAAGCACGAGAATTCCGTGGACGGCCTCGGAACGGACGGGCGCGGCCCGACCGACGGCGCGTCCGACACAATGGTGGGCGTGCGCAAACTGATCTTCGGTCTCGTAGTCCTGCTCGGACTCGCAGTCCTCGCCGACTTCGGCGCGGCGGCGTGGTCGGAATACCGCGTCTCGCGTGCGCTGCGGGAGGGTGGCGTTCTCGAATCCGATCCGGCGGTGACCATCCACGGCTTCCCCTTCCTCATCCAGGCCCGCGACGGTCACTACGAGAACGTCGAGATCGTGGCCGACAACGTCCACACCGATCTGCTCGGGGACATCACGGTCGAGGCCAATCTGATCGGTGCGCACGCCGAGGCCGGTGAGCTGCTCGACGGGTCGATCCGGTCGGTGCCCGTCGACCTGCTGTACGGCCGCGTCATGCTCGACGCCACCGAGCTCGGACAGCTCTACGGCATCCCCGACCTGCAGGTTTCCGCTCCCCCGGCGAGCAAGTCCGACGGGACGGGCGGATCCGGCGGGTCCGGTCCGACGACCGCCGGCGGGGTCGTCCTCACGGGGACGGTGCCGGTCGGACCGGTGGAGGCGACGGTGAGTGTCCAGGCCGATCTGGTGCTCGACGGCGACCGCGTCCACATCGTCGCGTCGGATCTCTACTTCGGCCCCGAGGGACGCGCCGACTTCTCGGTTCCCGACGTCCTGAAGCCGGCGGTGCTCGGACTGTTCACGACGACGATCGAGCCGCAGAATCTGCCGTTCGGCGTGCGGCCCACCTTCGTCGAGGCGCGGGGCTCCCGGATCGTCATCGAGGGCGAGGCCCGCGACGTCGTCATCGATCTGCAGGAAGTGCAGACGCCCGCATGATCGCAGTAATCGTCCTCGTGGTCGTGATAGTCGCCACACTGGCGGTGGGAACGGCCCTGCGCACCCGTTCCGGCAAGCTCCGCACCACCGGCGCCTCGGCGGGCACCCACGAACTCCATCCCGCGCTGGCCACAGCGGGTGTCGGTGACGGCGTACCGGTGATCCTGCATTTCTCCGCGCCGTGGTGCGGACCGTGCGCGGCCGTGCGACGGGTCGTCGTGCAGGTTCTCGACCGCGATCCCGGTCGGGCACGCGAGGTCGAGCTGGATCTCGACGAAAATCCGGTCCTGGCACGGAAACTCGGGGTGCTGTCGCTGCCCACTACCTTCGTCTTCGACGGCGAGGGGCGCGAACGGTTCCGCGCGTCCGGCGTTCCGTCCGTCGACGACCTGCGCACAGCCCTGTCGTCGTTGTGATCCCGGGGGTCCACCCCCGAGGGGACGTGCGTTAAACTCCCTCGCGTGCAGAACCGCCACGAGCTGATGCTCACCCGACGCCGCGCAGTCGATCTGTGCCGCCTCGGTGGCTGTTGTTGTCCCTGCTGAACGCATCGACGAGCTGGCCCCGATCCTTGCGGCACCGATGCCGCCGAACCGATGCGTCGCCCCGCGGTCGTATGAATACCCTCCGCCCAGCGAATCAGAATCCAGCAGGAGATTCCCCATGTCCGTATCCACTCCCCGCACGTCCGGTCGGCAGGTCGACGTCCGTGGCCCGCGTTTCGCGGCGTGGATCACCACCGGCGTCCTCGTCCTCGCCCTGGTCGTCGCCACCTTCTCTCCCGTCGCAGCGGCCGTGATCCTGGCCCTGCAGACGATCGTGTTCGCTCTCGGAGCGGCACTCGGCCCGCGACGCAGCCCGTACGGTGCGCTGTTCGCGAGGCTCGTCGCTCCCCGCCTCGGTGCTCCGATCGAGACCGAGCCGGTGGAGCCGCTGCGGTTCGCGCAGCTCGTCGGATTCGTCTTCGCCCTCGTCGGAACGGTCGCGTTCTTCGCCGGCGCCATCGTCGTGGGCTCGGTGGCCGCAGGCTTCGCGCTGTTCGCGGCGCTGCTCAACGCCGCCTTCGGCGTGTGTCTCGGCTGCCGGATCCACCCGCTGGTCGCTCGAATGCGTCGCGTGCCCGCCTGACCGGCGGTCACCGAACTCGACATCCCACACCTCACCCTGGCACGGACCCTCGCACGGGTTCCGGTCACGGAAACCTCCCGGATTCCCTCACCGAAAGGAACACCCATGGCTCGCTCCGACGTCCTGGTCTCCGCCGACTGGGCAGAGCAGAACCTCACTGCGCCGAAGACCGTCTTCGTCGAGGTCGACGAGGACACCTCCGCCTACGACGGCGGCCACGTCGAAGGTGCCGTCAAGCTCGACTGGCGCAAGGACCTGCAGGACGCCGTCCGTCGCGACTTCCTGAACCGTGAGCAGTTCTCCGAGCTCCTCTCACGCAAGGGCATCGCCAACGACGACACGGTCGTGCTTTACGGCGGCAACAACAACTGGTTCGCCGCCTACGCCTACTGGTACTTCAAGCTCTACGGCCACCAGGACGTCAAGCTCATCGACGGCGGCCGCAAGAAGTGGGAGCTCGACGGCCGTCCGCTGTCGAAGGACGAGGTCACCCGCCCGGCCACCGAGTACAAGGCCGCCGAGCCCGACTACTCCATCCGCGCCTTCCGCGACGAGGTCATCGACTCGATCGGCACCAAGAACATCGTCGACGTGCGTTCGCCCGACGAGTTCTCCGGCAAGATCCTCGCCCCGGCGCACCTGCCGCAGGAGCAGGCGCAGCAGCGCGGCCACGTCCCCGGCGCCATCAACATCCCGTGGAGCACCACCGCCAACGAGGACGGCACCTTCAAGTCCGACGAGGACCTCGAGAAGCTGTACGCCGAGAAGGGCTTCGACGACAGCAAGGAGACCATCGCCTACTGCCGTATCGGTGAGCGCTCGAGCCACACCTGGTTCGTGCTCCAGGAGATCCTCGGCAAGAAGAACGTCAAGAACTACGACGGCAGCTGGGTCGAGTACGGCTCGCTCGTCGGTGCACCCATCGAACTGGAGGTCAACTGATCATGTGCGGCGCCCCTGTCCAAACCCAGACCCTGCCCGCCGGCGTGGACACCGAGAAGGAGACGGTCATCACCGGCCGTGTCCTGAACGCCGACGGCGAGCCCGTGGGCGGTGCGTTCGTGCGCCTGCTCGACGGCACCGACGAGTTCACCGCCGAGGTCGTCGCCTCGGCGACCGGCGACTTCCGTTTTTTCGCCGCCCCCGGCGACTGGAAGATCCGCGCCCTGTCGAGCTCCGGCAATGGCACCTCCACCGTGAGCCCCACCGCTCCCGGCGTGCACAACGTGGACGTGACGGTCGCCAAGTAATCCGGCCGGAACACCCCGCCGAAGGGCTCTGCTCCACCAGGAGCGGAGCCCTTCGTCGTACCGGAAAAGGGGTTGTCTAGAATGACCGCGTGGTCATCTTCTTCGAAATCCTGCTGGTCGCCGCGGCGCTCCTCATCACCTGGTTCGCGCTGTACACCATCTACCGCGTGGTCTCCGACGGATCGTGACGAACGACGGATCGGACGCCCAGCGGCGTAGCGGCGACGAGGCGATCGCCCGGGCCGCCGAGCGCGCTCGCGCCACCGCCGAGCTGAACCTTCCCGTCCTGGCCGGGCTGCCGGGCGCCGAGGACACCGCGAACCTGCGGCTCGGCCCCGACCTGAGCCCTGCCCTGCTCGCCGTCCTTCCCTTGGTCGGTGTGTGGCGCGGCGAGGGTGAGGCCAACGATCCCGAGACCGGCGACTATCCGTTCGGTCAGCAGATCACCGTCGCGCACAACGGCGGCGCGTATCTGGTGTGGGAGTCGCGCACGTGGCGTCTCGACGACTCGGGTGAATACGTGGGCGAGGATCGGCGCGAGAGCGGCTTCTGGCGCGTGTCCGGAACGGGCGCGCCCGACAGCGACGATCCCGAGACGCTCGAACTGCTGCTGACGCACAGCTCCGGCGTCGTCGAGCTGTACTACGGCACCGCACTCACCCAGTCCTCGTGGGAGCTCGCGACCGACGTCGTGATCCGCACCAAGTCCGGTGAGGTCGTCGGTGGCGCCAAGCGCCTCTACGGCATCGTCGACGGCGGCGACCTCGCCTACGTCGAGGAGCGCGTCACCGCCGACGGCGAACTGAAGCCCCGGATGTCCGCCCGCCTGTCACGCCACATCGGCTGACCAGGCCTCTTTCTTCCGAGACTCGAACGGTCCGGGTCTGTTCCCCTGTGAGGGAACAGACCCGGACCGTTTTTCTCAGTTCTCCTCGACGACCGACGTGCCGGTGGCACTCTTCTTGTCGGCATGTTCACCGTCGCCTCGTACACGGAGCGCATCGGGTTCGCCGGCATGGACCCGGTGGATTCCGGCGTCCTCGGCTGCGTTCTCGCCGTCCTCGCACTCGTCCGGGATGGCCCGCGTGTGGATGACGACCTCGGGTGCGGGTAGTTCCTGAGCAGCCTCGAGTTCCTCGGCCGACCGCACCTCGGGCCACTGACGGGTGATCGGCTCCGGCCGCTCGCCCAGGTCCTCGCGGATACCGCGCACCAGGCTGTACATCATGATGAAGCCCATCACGAAGAACGGCAGACCCACCACGGTGATGACCTGTTGCAGGGCGTCGAGCCCGTCCTTACCGGTCGCGACGAGCATGGTCGCTGCGACCAGGCCCATGAGCACCGCCCAGAACAAGCGCTGATGGATGGGCGCCTTCCCCTCGTGACCGGACGCCATCATGTCGAGCACCATCGCGGTCGAGTCCACCGAGGTGACGAAGAAGATCACCACCAGGATGATCGCGATGCCGGACACCAGGCCGGTGAGGGGGAAGTTGCCGAGGAATTCGAACAACGCACCCGGGATGTCCCCGTCGCCCACGACCCGCTCGACGAGACCACCGTTGCCCTCGAGTTCGATGTGGAACGAGCCCATCCCGAAGATGCTGAACCAGATCACCGAGAACAGCACGGGCAGACCGAGGACACCGCCGACGAACTCGCGGATGGTGCGGCCTCGCGAGATGCGCGCGATGAAGATGCCGACGAAGGGCGACCACGTGATGGTCCACGCCCAGTAGAAGACCGTCCAGGTGTTCTGCCAGCCGGAGTCGGCGAAGGTGTCGTTCCAGAACGCCAGGCGCGGCAGGGCCTCGGCGTAGATACCGGCCGACTCGATCATGCCCTTGAGCAGGAACAGACTCGGTCCGGTGACGAGCACGAAGACCAGCAACATCACGGCCATGCCGATGTTGATGTTCGACAGGCGCTTGATGCCCTTGTCGAGACCGAGAGCGACCGAGATGCCGGCCATCACCGTCACGATCGCGATGAGGGCGATCTGGACGATCCCGGATTCCTGGATGTCGAACAGCTGCGCGAGACCGGCGTTGATCTGCAGGGTGCCCAGGCCGACCGAGGTCGCGACACCGAAGATGGTGCCGATGATCGCGACGACGTCGATGGTCTTGCCGATCGGGCCGTAGATGCGACCTCCGAGCAGGGGCGCGAAGATCGAGCTGACGCGCGGCGGCAGGTGCCGCTTGTAGATGAAGTAACCGAAGCCCAGGCCGGGCAGGGCGAAGATCGTCCAGGTGTGCAGTCCGAAGTGGTAGAGCGCGAAGCCCATGGCCTCTTCCGCGGCCTCCACGGACTGCGGCTCGACATCTTGCATGGGCGGGTTCGCGAAGTGGGAGATCGGCTCGGCGACGCCCCAGAACATGAGGATCGTGCCGATACCGGCGGCGAACAACATGGCGAACCACGCCAGGGTCGAGTGCTCGGGCCGTTCGTCGTCGCCGCCGAGCCGGACCCGGCCGTAATGGGTGAAGGCGATTCCGACGAGGAAGAGCAGGAAGGTCGTGACGCCCAGGATGTAGAACCATCCGAGGTTCGTCATGATCCAGTTGGACGCGGTACTGAAGATGGAATCGACGCCGTCGGTGAACGCGATCGTCACGACGACGAAGAGCAGCGCGATGAGCGCAGAAGAGAAGAAAACCCCCGGTGACGTGCGCAATCTTAACGAATCGTGAGCTTTTTGAAGTATCGGCACCAAACCGGTGTACCCAGAACGGGCGAACTTGTACACCCGAAACGCCGATTTTGCACGAATGCGAACAGCCCCCGAGCCGCACCGCCGCACGGATCGCTCCGTGGACCGGCGGTCCCGATCGGACGGACCGGGAGCTCGGGGGCCGGGTGACTACCTGGGATTCGCCAGCCGCGCGCGGTCGGTGAATTCCGTCGTCTCGAGCAGCTAGCGGGTAGCCACCTCACGCGTCCGAATATCAATCACTTCCAGACCACCTCCTTCCTCGTGTACCAGCGAAACTACGCTTCGTTCACGAGGCGGGCAACGCATTTTTCTCGACGCGAACGACCAGGTCGGCGGCGGTATCCGCGGGCAGGCGGTGGGTGACCACCACGACGGTGCGCTCGGGGCCGACCAAGCGTGCGTCGCGGTCCAGGAGGAGTCGCTGCATCAGGTCGGCGCTCTCGTCGTCGAGATGTTCCGTGGGTTCGTCGAGCAGCAGGATCCGTGCGGGCGACAGCAGGGCCCGGGCCAGCAGGAGGCGACGGCGCTGCCCACCGGAGACCGTGCGGGCTCCGGCCCCCAGGACGGTGTGGACTCCCTGCGGGAGTCCGTCCACCCACTCCCCCAGCCCCACGGCGCCGAGGGCGGCCAGTGCCTCGTCCTCGTCCACGTCGCCCCGCGCGACACGCAGGTTCTCGAGGATCGACGTGTCGAACAGGTGGGCGTCCTCCGCGAAGAAGCCGATCTTGCGGCGCAGGGCCGCGGGATCGATGTCCGCGAGGTCGACACCGTCGAGCGTCACTGCGCCTCCGCGTGGGGCGAGCAGACCCGCGAGCGTCATGAGCACGGTGGTCTTGCCGCTGCCGCTGCCGCCCACGATCGCGACGCGACAGCCCGGCCTCAGGTCGAGGTCGACCGGTTCCGTGGACGGTCCGCCGGGCCATCCGCCTCGCAGACCCACCGCACGTAGCCGGCCGGGTCCGTCGGCCGGTTCGATGCCGTGCGGCACCGTCCTGTCGGCGCGGTCGAGCATCTCCGTGATGCGACCGGCCGCCAGGCGTGCGCGGTTGAGGGTCTGCGCGGCTGCCGGGAGGACGGCGGTGGCCTCGAACGCCGACAGCGGCAGCAGGACGAGGATGCCGAGTGTCGTCGGGCTCATGGCCGCCGGACCGGAGCCGAAGACGGCGATACCGACGAGGAGCGCACCGAGCACACTCGCGCCGACCGCGAGGGGTGCGGCCGCGTCGGCGAACGCCGCGGGGACCGCGGAACGGTCGGTGGCACGGACGGAGGCGACGTTCGCGGCGCGGGCCCGCCGGGTGAGCGTGTCGAGCCGTCCCGCGACCCGCAGTTCCGCCGCGTGGTCCAGCACCGTGACCGCGTCCTCGGTGAACCGGGTCCGTGCGGCGTTCGCATCGGCGTCCGCACGGGCCGCGGCGCGGGCGGACAGCCACGGTGCGAACAGTCCGGCAACGAGCAGCGCCGCGGCGAGGACCGCGCCGGCAGCGGGAGCGATGACGGTGAGGGTCACGACCGCCGCGAGGGAGAGCACGGCCGCGACGGCGATGGGCACGAGTGCGCGCACCACGACGTCGCCGAGAGCGTCGACGTCGGCACCGGTGCGCGCGAGCAGGTCGCCGCGTCCCACGCCCAGGGCGGCGGCCGGGTCGCCGTCCGCGAGTCGCCGGTAGAGATTCGCGCGGGCCGAGGTGGTGCCGCGCAGCGCGGTCTCGTGCGTTGCGAGTCGTTCGAAGTAGCGGAACAACCCGCGGGAGATTCCCAGCGCCCGCACCGCGACGACCGCGACGGTCAGGTCCAGGACGGGCGGCATCTCCCATGCCCGCACGATCAGCCACGCCGAGAGACCGGCGAGCAGCAGGGCACTGCCGAGGGTCGCGACACCGGCGAGGACGGCGAGCAGCACTCGGCGCGGCTCGAGCTCGAGCAGGGTCATCGCCCGGCGCAGATCCTTCACCGGGACACCTCCGTCGGTGCTGCGTGGACGGTGACGACCTCGTCCGCGATGGCGAGCAGGGTGGGGCGATGCGCCACGACCACCACGGTGCGGCCGGCCGCGGCGAGCCCGCGCAGCGTGGACAGGACGGTGGCCTCGGTGTCCTCGTCGAGGTGGGCCGTGGGTTCGTCGAGCAGCAGGACCGGGCGCGGGGAGGCGAGGGTGCGGGTGAGCGCCAGTCGCTGACGTTGGCCGAGCGACAGGCCCGTGCCGCCGGCCCCCACGACGGTCCGCCAGCCGTCCGGGAGTTCGGCGAGCACGCTGTCGAAGCCGGTGGCGGCGCAGACGTCGTCGAGTTCGGTGGCCTCCGGGTCGACACCGGTGAGTCGCAGATTGTCGGCGAGCGTGCCGGGCAGCAGCACCGGCCGCTGCGGAAGCCACGCCATCTGCGACCACCAGTTCTCGTCGCCCGCGACGGGACGTCCGTCGACGGTGACGGTCCCCTCGCTCGGCTCGGCGAGCCCGAGCAGCGCCAGCAGGGCGGTGGACTTGCCGGCCCCGTTGGCGCCGGTGAACGCGGTGATCCGGCCGGGACGGCAGATCGCGTCGAGCCGGTGCGGGGCGCAACCGTCGCGGCCGGGCACGGAGACGCCGTCGAAGACGATCTCGCAGTTCGCGACCCGGTCGGTGCCGATCGTGTCCGTGGAGGTGCGACGCGAGGAGGCGCGGCGAGAGGAGGCGGCGTCCGGCACCGAGTCGAGCACGGCGAATGCCTTGTCGGCCGCCGCCATCCCGTCCTCGGCGGCGTGGAACTTGCTGCCGACGGTGCGCAGCGGGAGGTAGGCCTCCGGCGCGAGGATCAACGCGATGATGCCGGCTTCGAGGGGCATGGATCCGTAGACGAGGCGCATACCGATGCTCACGGCGACGAGGGCGACGGACAGCGTCGCGAGGAATTCGAGGACCGTGCCGGACAGGAAGGCCACGCGCAGGGCCGACATCGTAGTCGCGCGATGCTCGTCGCCGAGTTCGCGCACGCGATCGGCGGGCCCCTTCTCACGACCGAGGGCGCGCAGTGTGGGAAGACCCGCGAGGAGGTCGAGCAGTTGTGACGACAATGTCGTCATCGCGCGCAGGGTGCGGTCGGCCTTGCCTTTGGTGAGCAGGCCGATGAGGATCATGAAGATCGGGATGAGCGGCAGCGTGATCACGACGATGACCGCCGAGGTGAGGTCGTGCAGGGCGATCACGACGATCGTCACCGGGGTGAGGATCACGGCCAGCAGCAGCGCCGGCAGATAGCCGGTGAGATATTCCTTCAGCCCGTCGAGTCCGCGGGTGAGAACCACCGCGATCTCGTCGCGTCGCGGGTCGAGTTCGCGCGGGGGCAGATTCGCCGCGGAATCGAGGACCTCGTGTTCGAGTTCGGCGACCACGCGGGTCGCGGACCGGTGCGCGTACCGCGACTGCAGCCACGTCACCGCGACCCGCACGACGATCGCCACCGCGAGGATCGCCAGTTCGGTCGTCCAGTCGCCGACGGACCGGGCGTCGGTGGTGATGACGCCCGCGAGGACCCGTCCGATCATGAGTGCGGTGACGACGACCATCACGACATCGACCACCGAGGTGACCACGGTCAGGACGAGATATCCGCGGGCTGCGGCCGAGTAGCGCCACAACCGCGGGTCCACCGGCCCCCGCCGACGCGCGGGCGCGTCGGCGGGGGCTGCGGACTGCGTCATGCTCACTTCGAGCCGATCTTCAGACCGATCGAGTGCGGGATGTGGTCGGTCGACAGACGCTGACGGAACACCCAGTACGTCCAGCCCTGGTAGGCGAGGACGACCGGGGTCATGAACGCTGCGGCCCACGTCATGACCTTCAGTGTGTACGGGCTCGACGACGCGTTCTCGATCGTCAGCGACCAGGACGGGTCGAGGGTCGACGGCATGACGTTCGGGAACAGCGACGCGAACAGCAACACCGAGGTCGCGGCGATCGCGACGGTGGTGAACACGAACGCCCAGCCCTCACGCGCGACGATGGTCAGCGCGACCACCGCGAGCAGGGAGATCGCCGCCACGGCGACGAGCGCGATCGTCCAGCCCTTGCCGTAGGCGAGTTGGGTCCACACCACGAACGCACCGGCCACGAGGACGGCGGGCACGGCCAGCTTCCGCGACATCGCCACGGCATCCGTCCGGACCTGTCCCTCGGTCTTGAGCGCGATGAACACCGCGCCGTGCAGCGCGAAGACCAGCGCCGTCGTCGCACCGCCGAGCAGGGCGTACGGGTTCAGCAGGTCGAAGAATCCGCCGACGTACTGCTTGTCGGCGTCGATCGCCACGCCGCGCACGATGTTCGCGAACGCCACACCCCACAGCACGGCGGGCACCCACGAGCCGAAGATGATCCCCCAGTCGCAGCGGCGACGCCAGGTCGGATCGTCGACCTTGCCGCGCCACTCGATGGCGCACACCCTCACGATCAGGGCGAGCAGGATCAGCAGCAGCGGGAGATAGAAGCCCGAGAAGAGGGTCGCGTACCACTCGGGGAACGCCGCGAACAGCGCACCACCCGCGGTGATGAGCCAGACCTCGTTGCCGTCCCAGACCGGACCGATCGTGTTGAGCAGCACCCGGCGCCGGGTGTCCGCCTCGACGGTCCTACCGCGGCCGAGCACCGGGAAGTGCATGCCCACACCGAAGTCGAACCCCTCGAGGACGAAGTAGCCGGTGAACAATACTGCGATGAGAATGAACCAGATTTCCTGAAGTCCCATGTCCGCCCACTCCTAGTACGCGAAGGACAGCTGTTTCGGCTGCGTGTCGTCGGTGTCGTCGTCGGAGCCCGGCGGTTGCGCGTCGTGCTCCTGCGGGCCTTCCATCGCGTACTTGCGGATGAGCCAGAACCACACCACGCCGAGCGCTGCGTAGACGAGGGTGAAGGCGATCAGCGAGGTGAGCACCGTTCCTGCCGCATGATCGGAGACACCCTGGTCGACGGTGAGCCGGATCATGTCCACGCCCGTGGGATTCGGATGCACCACCCAGGGCTGCCGGCCCATCTCGGTGAAGATCCAGCCCGCACTGTTGGCGAGGAAGGGCGTGGGGATCGCGACGAGCGACAGCGTCGAGAACCACCTCTGGTCGGGCACCCGGCCGCCGCGGGTGACCCACAGCCCGGCCAGGGCCAGGGCCGCGGAACCGGCGGCGAGGCCGATCATCGCGCGGAACGACCAGTAGGTGACGAACAGGTTGGGCTTGTAGTTGCCGGGGCCGAATTGCTGTTCGTACTGCGCCTGCAGGTCCTCGACGCCCTGGAGGGTCACGCCGCTGAACTCGCCCTGCGCGAGGAAGGACAGCACGTAGGGCACGTCGAGGACGTGGATCACGCCGTCGCAGTCGTTGTGCGTGCCGATCGTGAGGATCGAGAAGTTGGGGTCGGTCTCGGTGTGGCACAGCGACTCGGCCGAGGCCATCTTCATCGGTTGCTGCTCGAACATGAGCTTGGCCTGGACGTCACCGGTGACGAACAACCCGATGCCCGAGATGATCATGACCATCAGGCCGAGGCGGGTCGCGGGGCGGAACAGTCCGCGGGCGTCGTTCTCGAGGCGCTGGGCCTCCTCGGGTTCCGAGGTGCGGATCTCGGCGGCGCGTCGCATGTTGCGGACCATCCACCAGCCACCGATGCCGGCGACGAAGGTTGCGGCGGTGAGGAATCCGCCGGCGACCGCGTGGGGGAAGGCTGCGAGCGCGGTGTTGTTGGTGAGCAGTTCCCAGATGCTCGTCAGCTCGGCGCGGCCGGTCTCGGGGTTGTAGGTGGCCCCGACGGGATGCTGCATGAACGAGTTCGCCGCGATGATGAAGAAGGCGGAGGCGTTCACGCCGATCGCGACGAGCCAGATGGTCGCGAGGTGCACGAGTTTCGGCAGGCGCGTCCAGCCGAAGATCCACAGGCCGAGGAAGGTCGACTCCATGAAGAAGGCGACGAGACCTTCGAGGGCGAGGGGTGCGCCGAAGACGTCGCCGACGAAGCGGGAGTACTCGCTCCAGTTCATGCCGAATTGGAATTCCTGCACGATGCCGGTCGCGACACCGAGCGCGAAGTTGATCAGGAACATCTTCCCGAAGAACTTCGTGAGGCGGTACCAGTGATCCTTGCCGGTGACCACCCACATCGTCTGCATGATCGCGACGAGCGGCGCGAGGCCGATCGTCAACGGCACGAGGATGAAGTGATACACCGTCGTGATCCCGAACTGCCACCGGGACAGATCCAAGACGTCCATTGCCACTCCGAGTGAGGCCCGGTCGATACGGAGATCCAGAGCGGGGCCGACGCTGCGGTTCTCGTTCGCGAAGACACGCCGGTAGTACTGCTCCGGCCTTGCTACTACCGAATGTAGTAGCGATTGCGCGAAGTGGGACAGGTTCGTGTCGCCCGACACATCGGACTCACGTCACATCGGATACGGATCACCCGCGGGGCACACCCGCCGCCACTCAGGAAACTGCATCGACCGATTCGCTCACGAAGCGGCGTCGACCGCCTCGTCGACGAGGCCTTCGATCTCGCCCTCCTGGACCCGCGAGACCAGCGCGTGCCCGTTGAGGGTGTGCACCCGCACCGCGAGCGCCACGCTGGAGATCAGCCAGAGACCGTCGGCGACGACGAGATCCGCCGGGCGCAGCGGCTCGTACCGGACCGTGAAGTCCCGCTCCCCCGCCAGGTCGAACAGTGCCTGCTGCGTGGTGCCGGGGAGGATCCCCTGCTCCGGCGGCGGAGTGAGCAATGTCCGGCCACGCGCGACGAGCACCGTCGACCGCGGACCCTCGAGCACGTAGCCCTCGGCACTGACGAAGATCACGTCGTCGGCGCCGACCGACTCGGCGTGACGCAGTGCCGCCATGTTCGTCGCGTACGACAGCGTCTTGGCACCGAGGAGCTGCCACGGCGCCTTCTGCGCCAGATCGGTCGAAAAACCCCGTTCGAGGGTCACCACGGACACGCCGTCGCGCCGTGCGATGCCGACACGCTCGGCCACCGGCGTCACGAGCAGGAAGGCCGTCGGCGTGTCGGCGCCCTCACGACCACGCGTGTAGACCAGGCGCAGCACGCCCTCCTGCTCGGCGCCCCACTGTTCGAGTGCCACGTCGACGGCGAGCCGCCAGTCGTCGCGATCGGGTTCGGGCAACTGTGCGGCGGCCGCGGACGCCGCGAGCCGGGCGAGATGCAGTTCGAGCGCACGCGCCCGGCCGCCTCGCACGAGCAACGTCTCGAACACCCCGTCGCCACGAAGAACACCGAAATCGTCGGCGTGCAGAAGGGGTGCGTCCGCATCCCTCACCTCGCCGTCCAGCGTCACCAGCACCCGCTCAGCCATGGCGCTCAGCCTAGCCACTGGCAGACCTGTCGGCCGGTTCCCCATAGACTGGTGTCGTGACCGAGTCTCCGATCGTGTCCGAAAGCGCCCTTCTCGCACTTCCCGGCGCAGTCGCCTCGCCTTCCGGCGGGCCCGATGCCGGACTTCCCTGGCATTACGGCGACCCGCTCGGCGAGCAACGTGCCGCCGCCACGTCCGCCGCCGTGGTCGACCGTTCCACCCGCTTCGTCCTCGCTGTTCCGGGCGACGAACGCCTGAGCTGGCTGCACACCATTTCCAGCCAGCACATCGCGTCGCTCCCGAACGGCACCTCCGCCGAGAACCTGAGCCTCGACGCGAACGGCCGCGTCGAACACCACTTCGTGCAGACCGACCTCGACGGCGTGACGTGGATCGACACCGAAGCCGACCGCGGACCCGACCTGCTGGCCTTCCTGAAGAAGATGGTGTTCTGGGCGAAGGCAGAACCCCGCGACGGCAACGAACTCGCGGTCCTGAGCCTCCTCGGGCCGGATGCCGGCAGCCCCGCCGTGCTCGCCGTGCTCGGGATCGACGCGCTGCCGGCCGAACACTATGCCGCCGTCGCCCTGCCCGCCGGTGGCTTCGTCCGCCGCATGCCGTGGCCCACCGAGCACTCCTTCGACCTCCTGGTGCCACGCGAGTCGCTCACCGCGATCTTCACCGCCCTGCGGGACGCCGGCGCGCGTCCGGCCGGCAGCTGGGCGTTCGAGGCCCTGCGCGTCGAAGCGGTCCGTCCCCGGATCGGTGTCGATACCGACGAGCGCACCATCCCCCACGAGGCCCGCTGGGTCGGCGGACCCGAGCAGTACGGCGCCGTCCACCTCGACAAGGGCTGCTACCGCGGTCAGGAGACCGTCGCGCGGGTCCACAACCTCGGCAAGCCCCCGCGACATCTCGTCCTTCTCCATCTCGACGGCTCGGCCGACGGACGACCCGAGACGGGCGACGACATCACCGCCGGAGGTCGCGCGGTCGGACGCATCGGCACGATCGTCGACCATCACGAACTCGGGCCGATCGCGCTCGCGCTCGTCAAGCGCACCATCACGCCCGACACGGCCCTCGTCGCAGGACCGTGCGCGGCGTCCATCGACCCCGACTCCATCCCTCCCGACGACGGCATCCAGGCAGGAAGGGCGGCGGTCGACCGATTGCGCGGCCGGTGACCGCCGAGACGGCCGGCACGCGGCCGGCGACCTCGGGGACCGTCGCAGCGGTCTGCGTCGTGCACACGCTGCACGAGACCGGACTGCGGCGTAATCCCGTCACCGCGATCGACAAGCGTCCCGTCGACGGGCCGGTGCACGTCGGCGAGCTCGGCTTGACCGGCGACCGCCAGTGCGACACCGCCAACCACGGCGGCGTCCACAAGGCCGTCTACGCCTTCTCGCAGGACGAGTCGCGCCGCTGGGGCACCGAACTCGACCGGGAACTGCCCATCGGCTGGTTCGGCGAGAATCTGCACGTCGCCGGGTTCTCCCCCACCGACGCCGTCATCGGCGAGCGGTGGCGCGTCGGCGACGGCGGTCTGCTCCTCGAGGTGACCGGCCCCCGTACCCCTTGCCGCACCTTCGCGATCCGTTCGGAGGAAGTCGACTGGGCCACCCGGTTCGTCGCTCGCGGCGATTGCGGCGCGTACCTGAAGGTGATCTCCGAGGGACCGGTGGCCGCGGGCGACCGCATCGTCGTCGAGCACGTCCCCTCCCACGCGGCCACGGTGCGCGATCTGTTCACCGGGCAGGGCCACGAGCGGGTCGCCGCGATGCTCGAGCAGCAGGCCGACATCGCTCCCAGCGTCGCCGACAAGGCTCGCCGCCTCGCCGGACGACCACAGGAGGGGCGGGCACGGAAGGGAGAGAGTCGTTGAGCGTCGAACTGGTCGAGGTGGTGCGCTCGGGCTTCCGGGAGTGCATCCACCGCGGCTCGCTGATCGTTCTGGACCCGGACGGCGAGGTCCTCGTCTCGCTGGGCGAGGTGCACACGCCGATCTATCCGCGGTCGTCGAACAAGCCGATGCAGGCGGTCGCGCTGCTGCGCGCCGGCTTCGTCCCCCGCGACTCCGCCGAACTCGCGATCGCCACGGCGTCGCACGAAGGTGAGGCCGACCACGTGGAGGCCGTCGAGCGGATCCTGTCCGGTGCCGGTTTCACCGAGAAGGACCTGCGCTGCCCGACGGATCTGCCCGGCAACGAACTCACCCGCGCCGAGGTGCTCGCCGCCGGACGCACGCCGCGGTCGATCTACATGAACTGCTCGGGCAAGCACGCGGCGATGCTCGCGGCGTGCGCGGCGAACGGCTGGGACACCGACGGCTACACCGACGCCGGCCACCCGCTGCAGCAGCTGGTGACCGAGACGATCCTCGAACTGACCGGCGACATCGAGGACACCGATCTCGGAATCGACGGCTGTGGTCTGCCGATCGTGCCCGTCCCCCTGTTCAATCTCGCCCGCGCCTACTCGCGGCTCGCGACGGCGGAGGTCGGCACGCCCGAGCGCGCCGTCGCCGACGCGGTGCGCGAGCATCCGTTCCTGATCTCCGGCACCGGCAAGGACGATCTGAAGCTCATGCGCGCGGTGGGCGGTCTGCTGTGCAAGGCGGGCGCCGACGGGATCCACGCCGGCGCGCTGCCGGACGGCACATCCTTCGCCTTCAAGATCGACGACGGGCACGAGCGGGCACGCCTCCCGCTCACCGCGGCCCTGCTCCACCGCCTCGGAGCGGGTGCCGCCGCGAACGCCGCGACCTTCGATTCCGAACGGCTGGCGGTGCTCTCGTCGGCACCGGTCTTCGGTGGTGGCGTGCGAGTCGGCACCGTCCGGGCCGTCCCGGGGGTGTTCTGAAGGGCATCTCTATCACATTTCAACAGCATTCATGCAGGTCGGGTCGTTATGAGGCGTAACGGACACCGGCCCAGCCGGGTGTGTGGAGGCGCAACCGAAGTTTCCACGCTAAAGTGGGCGTCAGGAAAATACTCAACACACCGGGGCCGCCACTTTTCCCCAGGCCGCCCCGTCAAAGCGCGAGGGGGTTGGCCATGGGCCGCGGCCGGGCTAAGGCAAAGCAGACCAAGGTTGCACGGCAACTCAAGTACAGCTCGCCGTCCACCGACTTCGAGAGCCTCCAGCGAGAGCTGTCTGGCGGAGCAACCAACTCGCAGCGGGACGAAGTCTTCGCCGAGCAACGTTCCGGTTGGGACGACGACTACGACGACGACTGGCGTCGCTGACCTGATATCACTCTCCGACGGAGGGGGAGGCCGACTTTCGGCTCCCCCTCCGTCGGTGGTGTGGTCGGCGTTCGACGCGAGGCCGGACGGCGCTCGTCACCGTCCGCAGCCTTCGAGCCTGTGACTTCCGAGTTCACAACACGGCAGTAGCCGAGAGGCCGGTTCCCCCATTCATCCTGGGGGAACCGGCCTTTCGTCGTGTTCGCGTCGGGCGACGCGCGCCCGTCAGAAGCGCGGGTGGTCTCCGAGCAGCACCGCGCGCTCGTCGGCGCCGTCCTGCGCCTTGCGGACCGTGCCGAGCGTCCAGCAGTCGATGTGCCGGGCGGTGAGCACCGCCAGAGCCCGGTCGACGTCCTCGGGGGCCACGATGGCCACCATGCCGACGCCCATGTTGAAGGTCTTTTCCATCTCGACCCGCTCGACCCGTCCGCGCTGCGCGATGAGGCCGAAGACCGGAGCCGGGCTCCAGGTGGTGCGGTCGAGCTCTGCGACGAGCCCCTTGGGCATCACGCGCGCGAGGTTCGCGGCGAGACCACCACCGGTGACGTGGCAGAAGGTACGCACCTCGGTCTCGGCGGCGAGCGCGAGGCAGTCCTTGGCGTAGATACGGGTGGGCTCGAGCAGCTCCTCGCCGAGGGTGCGACCGAACTCGTCGACGTGCGCCGTCAGGCTCATCTTGCCGATGTCGAGCAGCACCTTGCGGGCGAGCGAGTAGCCGTTCGAGTGCAGACCCGAGGCGCCCATCGCGATGACGACGTCGCCGGGGCGCACGCGGTCGGGTCCGAGCAGCTTCTGGGCCTCGACGACACCCACGCCGGTCGCGGACAGGTCGTAGTCGTCGGCGGCCATGACGCCCGGGTGCTCGGCGGTCTCGCCACCGAGCAGCGCGCAACCGGCCTGGACGCAGCCCTCGGCGATGCCGGCGACGATCTCCGCGACCCGCTCGGGCACCACGCGGCCGACGGCGATGTAGTCCTGCAGGAAGAGCGGCTCGGCGCCGCAGACCACAAGGTCGTCGACGACCATGGCGACGAGGTCGAGACCGACCGTGTCGTGCTTGTCGAGTGCCTGCGCCACCGCGAGCTTGGTGCCGACACCGTCGGTGGACGCCGCGAGCAGCGGCTCCTTGTATCCGTCCTTGAGCGCGAACAGACCGGCGAACCCACCCAGGCCGCCCATGACCTCCGGGCGGGTGGCCCTCTTCGCGTGCGGGGCGAACAGTTCGACGGCTCGGTCACCGGCCTCGATGTCCACGCCCGCCGCGGCGTAGGAAGCTCCGGGGGTTGCGTCCTCGGTCATGAGTTGTCGGCTCCAGCCTCGAGTTGTGTCTTGTCGTGAAATATCTGGCTACATGCGGGCAGGCACACCTGCGTCCGGGCATGCGAAACGCACGCCGAACCGTGCCGACCGCGGCACTTACGGTACCCGACCAGCTTCTACGGCCGACTGAGAACGTCCGCGTTGTCGTTGTCCAACACGGTCGGGGTGGCCGAATCGGTGTCGACGACGCCGGCGAGGACGTCCTTGCCCGCCTGATGTTCGCTGGGGAGGGCGATCGGGTAGTGGCCGTCGAAACATGCAGCGCACAAACGGGATGCGGGCTGCTCGGTGGCGCCGATCATGCCGTCGATCGAGATGTAGCCGAGCGAGTCGGCACCGATCGACCTGCGCACCATCTCGACCATCTCGTCGTAGTCGTGCCCCTCCTCGACGGTGTCGCGGGTACCTGCACCGTTGGCGATCAGCTCGGCCGGCGACGCGAAGTCGATGCCGTAGAAGCAGGGCCACTTGACCGGCGGCGAGGCGATGCGCACGTGGATCTCGAGAGCACCGGCCTCGCGCAGCATGCGGATCAGGGCGCGCTGGGTGTTGCCACGCACGATCGAGTCGTCGACGACGACGAGGCGCTTACCGCGGATCACCTCGCGCAGCGGGTTGAGCTTGAGCCGGATACCGAGCTGGCGGATGGTCTGGCTGGGCTGGATGAAGGTGCGGCCGACGTAGGCGTTCTTCATCAGGCCCTGGCCGTACGGGATCCCCGAGCCCTGCGCGTAACCGACGGCGGCCGGGGTGCCCGACTCGGGTACCGGGATGACCAGATCGCCGTCGATCGGGTGTTCCTTCGCGAGCCGGCGGCCGATCTCCACGCGGGTCGCGTGGACGGAGCGACCGGCGATGGTCGAGTCGGGGCGCGCGAGGTAGACGTACTCGAAGACGCAGCCCTTGGGTTCGGGGTTCGCGAAGCGCGACGAGCGCACACCGTCCGCGTCGATCGCGAGCAGTTCGCCGGGCTCGATGTCGCGAACGAAGGAGGCACCGACGATGTCGAGGGCGGCGGTCTCGCTGGCGACGACCCAGCCGCGGTCGAGGCGTCCGAGGCACAGCGGGCGGATACCCCAGGGGTCGCGGGCCGCGTAGAGGGTGTGCTCGTCCATGAAGGTCAGGCAGAACGCGCCGCGCAGCTGCGGGAGCAGCTTCATCGCGGCCTCTTCGATCGTGCTGTCCTTCGCGCCGTGAGCGAGCAACGCACCGACGGTGTCGGAGTCGGAGTTCGCCGCACCGGGCCGTGTGGGATCGAGCACGCCGAGACGACGTCCGCGTTCGGCGAGTTCGGCGGTGTTGACGAGGTTGCCGTTGTGGCCGAGCGCGACGCCCGAGCCGGCGGCGGTGGTGCGGAAGATCGGCTGCGCGTTCTCCCAGGTCGTCGACCCGGTTGTGGAATAACGGCAGTGGCCGATGGCGATGTGGCCGGTCATCGCGGCGAGCGTCTGCTCGTCGAAGACCTGGCTGACGAGACCGAGATCCTTGAACACGAGCACCTGCGAACCGTCGGCCACGGCGATGCCCGCAGCTTCCTGCCCTCGGTGCTGCAGCGCATAGAGACCGTAGTAAGTGAGCTTCGACACGTCCTCGCCGGGAGCCCACACTCCGAACACTCCGCACTCTTCGCGGGGTTCGTTCTCGGGTTCGGTGGAGGCGAGAAGATTACGTGTGTGGACCGACAGATCGGCACTGGTCACGGACGTGCTCCCTGAGGCTGGACAAGCGGGGCTCCCCCCATTCTACGGGCAGCGCGGGGTGCTTCTTCCCGGACGCCCGGCGTGAACCCCGGCAAACGTCAGAGTCGGGCGATCGGGAGCAGCCGTCCGATCTCCGCTGCGCGCCCACCCGACGCCTCTACCGCACCCGAGTCGACGGCCCCGGCGAAATCGATGCTGCCGACCACCAGACGCAGCCACGTCCGCGGATCGGTCTCGACAACGTTCGGTGGTGTCCCCCGCGTGTGACGCGGGCCTTCGATGCACTGGACGGCCACGAAAGGCGGCACCCTAACCTCCACACTCGACCCAGGGGCTATCTGCTCGAGGCTGCGGGCACTGAGCCGCACAGCGGCGGCGAGATCGGAGCGCGGCGGTTTCTCGTCGCTCTCCCCCCTCATCCACGGACCCACCCGTTCGAGAGCTGCGCGCAGTTCGGCGGGGTCGACGGGTCTCCGGGGTGCCATGGCAGCACACCCTAGCGACGCGCGTCGCGCTCGGAAGTACGCAGCCTCGTCGCGATGCCCACGGCGACGGCCCCGCCGGCGTTGATCGCCAGGTGCAGGAGCATCGGCGCGACGACGCTGCCGGTCCGTCGTCGCAGTTCGTCGAACACCACCCCGCTCAGGGCGGTGAGCGCGACGGTTCCGGGCACCGAGTCCCCGGCGTGCCGGGCGGGGGCGACGTGCCAGAGCCCGAAGGCTACCGAGGTCAGCACCCGGTGCCACCTCCGTGACTCGCGGCGGGTCAGGGCGTACAGAACCGATCGGAACAGCAGCTCCTCGGCCAGGACCGTCCCGAAGGGGATGTGCACGAAGACCCACTCGGTGTGGTCGGCGCGTCGCGCTCCGGCGGCCATCCGCCGTCGTACGGGTGGGACGGCGAGCATCACCGTGTAGGCCGCGACGGGCAGGACCACCGACGCGGTCCCCCACCGCAGGCCCTTCCCTGCCCCGCGCCAGCCGAGCTCGGTTGCGGAGACCCCGGCCGCGCGGGTCGCCGCGGCGAGCGCGACACCGAATCCGACGTTCGCTGCGGCCCGGCCGCGCGGACCGAGATCCATCGCCGGGAGGACGAGGTTGTTCCACGCGACCAGCGCGGCGGCACATCCCGCAGCGGTGCAGCTCATGGCGGTACCGGTCACTGCAGCGACTCGCGATGTCATTTCTCGGGCCCGTCGTCCTCCGCGAACGCCTCGAGGGCGATGCGCACCCGCTCGGTGTCGTTCTCGGTCCAGCCCTCGGGCTGGGTGATCTCGATCCATCCCTCGAGCACCGCCGACCCGTAGTTGTGGCCGTGTCCGTCGGGGACGCCGGCAGCGTTGGTGAGGTCTGCGGAGACCTGCCAGAAGGTGACGAAGGGGAACCACCGCATCTGCGGCAGCCGGTCGCGTCCGGGCGGCTCCGACAGCCAGTCGGGGCGGGAGAACAACAGGTCCGGCGACCACCAGACGACGGGATCCGAGGCGTGCTGGATGTAGAGCACGCGCGGCGACAGCCACGGTGTGTCGGGCTCGTGGATCGCCTCCCGGCTGTCTGCGAAGCGCACGACGAGACCGTCCGCGTACACCGGTTGCACCTCGGTCGTGCCGGGATCGCGGCGCTCGACGAGCTGCCGCCACAGACGGTTGGAGTTGGGCGGGCCCACCCACAACACCCCGTCCATCTGGGCGCGGATCTCGGCAAGGCTGTCGAAGGCACCCTCCCCCGACTGCGTGCCGAGGCTCTCGCCGTAGAGGAACAGATCGGGGCGGTCGTCCTCGGGCAGCTGCGACCAGCGTTCGTGTACCCGCTCGATCAGCATCTTGCCTGCGGCCGCAGCCTTCTCACGGTCGGCGAGGAAGGAGATCCAGCTCGGGAGGTAGGAGTACTGCCAGGCCACCATCGCCAGGTCGCCGTTGTGCACGAGCTCCATCGCGCGGGCCGCGGTGGGATTGACCCAGCCGGTGCCGGTGGTGGGGATCAGGACGAGCGTCGAGCGGTCGAAGGCACCGGTCCGCTCGAGTTCCGCGAGGACGAGGTCGATGCGTTCTTCCGGGGTGGGTGCGGTGTCGAGACCGACGTACACGCGGATCGGTTCCGGTGCGGGACTGCCGTTGACGGCGGTCAGTTCCTCGGCGTCGAGTCCTCGCGAGACGAAGTTGCGACCCTCGAATCCGAGCGTCTCCCAGGCCGCGAGGGACTCGGGACTGCCGGACTTTGCGGGGTCGACCGGTTGGATCGCCCCGGGACGAGTGGTGTCGTCCTCCAGGCCGAACGCCTGATTGACGATCGCGTAGGAGCCTCGGACGAGCACGCCGTCGATGAGCATGAAGGTCGCCAACACGACGACGAGAACGCCGAGCGTGCGGGCGAGACCGAGCGGCATCCGGGTACGGCGCATGAGCAGCATCGACACCCAGCGGACGATGTCGCGCAACCCGCGCCACAGAGCGATGAGGGCGGCAGCGACCGCGACGCTCAGCACGATGGTGCGCAGATATCCCGAGGTCGTGGTGCCCTCGACACCCATCAGGGCGGCGAGCTGGCGTTGCTCGCCGGCGGAGAGCACGAGCGCGACGAGCGACGCGAGAACGGCCGCGACCGGAACCGCGACCTTGATGGCACGCAGCACAGGCAGCGGCGGCGGCCACCATCGCCACGCGGGGAGCAGGAAGCGGGCCACGGGCCAGCCGACGACGCATCCGACGCCGTACCCGATCGTGGCGTTGATGCCGCCGATCAGGCCCTGGAAGAGCCAGTCGCGCGGAAGCAGCGACGGCGTCAGCGACCAGCAGAAGAACAGCGCGGCGAAGGCGACGCCCGTGAAGTCCAGGCCGAGCCACCCCCACACCCGCGCGGTGAGGGGGTGGCGCTCACCGAAGTCGGTGACCGCGGCGATGATCCGGCCCTGCCGGGCCTCGAACGCCGCCAGTCGATCGACCTGGGTGGCCGGCACGGTTACCCGAACAGGGCAGGCAGGGTCCCTTCCCACACCTCGCGCAGCTCGGTCATGGGGATCGAGAACAGGCCCTGGATCTCGACGGAGTCGGATCCCTCGTCGACGACGCCGATGCGCACCCACGGCATGTTGCGTGCGGTGCACATGCCCGTGAAGCGCGATTCCTCGGTGCGCGGCACGGCCACGAGCACGCGGCCGGCAGATTCGGAGAACAACGTCACGAACGGATCGGCGGCCTCGGGGAGCAGCACGCGGCAGCCGGTCTCGCCCGCGAGTGCGGCCTCGACGACGGCCTGCGCGAGACCACCCTCGGACAGGTCGTGTGCGGCGGAGATCAGGCCGTCGCGCGAACCGGCGGTGAGGATCTCCGACAGCAGCCGCTCACGGTCGAGATCGACCTTCGGCGGGACACCACCGAGGTGGTCGTGTTCGACCTGCGCCCAGATGGAGCCGTCGAACTCGTCGCGGGTCTCGCCGAGCAGGATCAGCGTCTCGCCCGGCTCGAGGCCGACGCCGGTGGGGATGCGACGGTGCACATCGTCGATTACACCGAGCACCGCGACGACCGGGGTCGGCAGGATCGCGGTGGCGCCGGTCTGGTTGTAGAAGCTGACGTTGCCACCGGTGACGGGGATGCCGAGCTTCGCGCAGCCGTCCGCGAGGCCGCGCACGGCCTGCTGGAACTGCCACATCACGCCGGGGTCCTCGGGCGAACCGAAGTTCAGGCAGTTCGAGACGGCCTTCGGCGTCGAACCGGTGACGGCGACGTTGCGGTAGGCCTCGGCGAGGGCGAGCTGGGCGCCCGTGTACGGATCGAGCTGCGTGTAGCGGCCCGAAGCGTCGGTCGCGAGCGCGATGCCGCGGCCGGTCTCCTCGTCGATACGGACCACACCGGCGTCGGCGTTCTCGGCGAGCACCGTGTTGCCGCGCACGTAGCGGTCGTACTGCTCGGTGATCCACTTGCGGCTGCACAGCGCCGGCGACGCGAGCATCTTCAGCAGCGTCTCGCGCAGCTCGTCGGCGGTCTCCGGACGCTTCAGGCCGGCGGTGGTGTTCGCGATCAGCTCGTCCTGCGAGGCCGGGCGCTCGACGGGGCGCTCGTAGACCGGGCCCTCGTGCGCGACCGTGCGCGGCGGCACGTCGACGACGGTCTCGCCGTGCCAGTCGATGACGAGGCGGTCGCCGTCGGTGACCTCACCGATGACGGTGGCCAGGACGTCCCACTTCTTGCAGACGTCCATGAAGGCATCGACGTTGTCGGGCGTGACGACCGCGCACATGCGTTCCTGCGACTCCGAGGACAGCACCTCGGCCGGGGTCATGCCCTTCGCGCGCGTCGGGACACGCTCGAGGTTGATGTGCATGCCACCGTCGCCGGCGGCGGCGAGCTCGGAGGTCGCGCAGGACAGACCGGCACCGCCGAGGTCCTGGATGCCGACGACGAGCTTCTCGCGGTAGAGGTCGAGGCAGCACTCGATGAGCACCTTCTCGGTGAAGGGGTCGCCCACCTGCACGCTCGGGAGCTTCTTGGGGCGGCCGCCGGCGCTGTCGTCGAAGGTCTCGGAGGCGAGGACGGATACGCCGCCGATGCCGTCGAGGCCGGTGCGGGCGCCGAACAGGATGACCTTGTTGCCCGTGCCGGAAGCGTGGGCGAGGTGCAGGTCCTCCACGCGCATCGCACCCGCGCACAGCGCGTTCACGAGCGGGTTGCCCTGGTAGGAGGCGTCGAAGACGGTCTCGCCACCGACGTTGGGCAGGCCCAGGGAGTTGCCGTAGCCGCCGACACCGCGCACGACACCGTCGACGACGCGACGGGTGTCGGGGTGATCGGCGGCGCCGAAGCGGAGCTGGTCCATCACGGCGATCGGGCGGGCGCCCATGGCCATGATGTCGCGGACGATGCCGCCCACGCCGGTCGCGGCGCCCTGGTACGGCTCGATGTAGGACGGGTGGTTGTGCGACTCGACCTTGAAGGTGACGGCCCAGCCGTCGCCGATGTCGACGACGCCGGCGTTCTCACCGATGCCCGCGAGCATCGACTCACGCATCTCGTCGGTGGTGGTCTCGCCGAAATAGCGCAGGTGCACCTTCGACGACTTGTACGAGCAGTGCTCGGACCACATCACCGAGTACATGGCGAGTTCGGCGTCGGTGGGGCGACGGCCCAGGATCTCCTTGATCCGGGTGTACTCGTCTTCCTTCAGACCCAGCTCCCGATAGGGCTGAGCGGCGTCGGGGGTTTCGGCGGCGTGGGAGACGGTATCCACGTGCGGTGACACTGGGCGTCGGGTCCCTTCACTCTGGGATCGAAAACGGCAGGCCGGGCGGGAACTGCCGCGGATCAGTCTATCGTTGTGCAGGCGCGACGGGGTTCACCGGTGCGGGCACGAACCCCGACGGTGTGACGGCCACCTCGGTGCCCAGCGCATCGAGGGTGACGGTGCCCGAGTGCTCCCCGTCGAATCGGTACCACCCGTCGACGAGCGTGAAGGTCGCGATCACCGGCGGTCCGCCGAGATCGACGATCCAGTACTGCGGGACGCCGGCCTCCGCGTATTCGGAGAACTTCGTGACGCGGTCGGTGCGGGCCGTGCCGTCGACGGTGACCTCCACGACCAGCTTCACCTCGGAGATCGGCGCCCGATCGGGATCGGCGTCGACGAGGGAGCGTCCCACGACGATCACGTCGGGGCACCGCACCGTCAGCGGCTTCTCCGCGACCAGCACCTCGACGCCTCCGAGCGCGCACCATTCGTCGGGCAGCTTCTCGTCGAGGAGCAACGCCAGGGTCACCGCGGCATGATCGTGCGCCGCCCCCGGCGCGGGCGCGGCGAGGAGCACGCCCTCGCACACCTCCACATGGTGCCCGTCGGATTCGGGCAGGGCCGCCCACTCGTCGAGGGACAGCAGATGATCGGGGTAGGACGGGACGTCCACTGCATTCCCCCGTTCTCTCCGACCGGACACGACCGTCTTCAGTGTGTCACCGGCGGGTGCTTCGGGGCGGGCGAACGCGGTCACGATGCCGGGGTCAGGAAAGCGGTCAGGGCCTGCGCATAGCTCGCCACGTCGTCCGCGCCCATGAACTCGCGCGCCGAGTGCATGGCGAGCTGCGGGGCGCCGACGTCGACGGTCGTGATGCCGGTCCTCGACGCGGTGATCGGGCCGATCGTCGAGCCGCACGGCAGGTCGGCGCGGTGCACGTACCGCTGCAGCGGGACCCCCGCCTGCTCGCAGGCCAGCACGAAGGCTCCGGCGCCGGTCGCGTCGCTCGCGTAGCGCAGGTTCTGGTTCACCTTCAGGACCGGTCCGCCGTTGACCGCGATGCGGTGGGCGGGTTCGTGCCGCTCGGGGTAGTTGGGGTGCGTGGCGTGCGCCATGTCGCCGGACGCGACGATCGAGCCGGCGCGGGCGCGGAGGAACTCCTCCCGGCCGCCACCCCGGAGCAGGACGATCCGTTCGAGGACGGTGTCGAGCAGTTCCGAGAAGGCGCCGCGGTCGGACATGCTGCCGACCTCCTCATGGTCGAACAGGGCGAGGAGCGGCATCGGGCCACCGTGCGCTGCGACGTGTTCCGCGGCGGCGAGAAGGGCGTGCAGTCCGGCGTAGCAGGTGCCCTGGTTGTCGAGACGCGGTGCGCTGACCAGGTCGCGGCCCGGCCCGACGACCGCGCTCGGTGCGAGGTCGTGGGTCATCAGTTCCCAGCCGAGCACCGCGCCCGGGTCGATTCCGTGCTGCTCGGCGACCCACGCGATGAACGAGCGCGGTTCGGTGCCGACTCCCCAGACGCCGTTGACGTGGCGCTGCGGATCGAGCTGGACGCCCTTGCGGTCCTCGGACAGGTGGATGGCGAGCTGCGGGACACGCAGGACCGGCGCGTCGACTCGGACGAGGACGTCCTCGGTCGTCTCCGCCGCGCGCACGGTGAAGCGGCCGGAGATGCCGAGGTCGCGGTCGAGCCACGAGTTGAGCCACGCACCGCCGTACGGTTCGAGTCCCACCATCCGCCAGCCCGCCGATGTGAGGTCGGGATGCTGTTTGACGCGCAGGTTGGGGCTGTCGGTGTGCCCGCCGACGATGCGGAAGGGTGCGGCCGGATCGTCGGCGACACCCTCGGTGCTCCATGCGATCAGCGACCCGCCGCGTATCAGGAAGAAGCGTCCCGGTTCGGAGGGCCAGGCCTGCTGCTCGTGCAGTTCGACGAAGCCCGCCTCGGTCAGCGCCGCGGCGACGGTGGCGCAGACGTGGAACGGCGACGGCGACAGGTCGACGAAACTACAGAGACCCCGAGCATCGGCACGCGTGGAAGACATGACTGCATCTTCGCATCACGGACAGCGGGAGCGCCGACCGAAAGCGCCGGCCCGCTCTCCTCGTACCGAGTGTCAGTGCCCCTCGGCGACGCAGAACAGGTTGCCCTCGGGGTCGGCGAGCGTCACCCAGCGGAAGTCGTCGCCCATGTCCTCGCGGTGGACCTCCTTCGCGCCGGCCTGCACGAAGCGCTCGACCTCGGCGTCGAGGTCGGGGGCGGCGAGGTCGAGGTGCACGCGGTTCTTCCCGGGTGTCGGATCGGACACCTTCTGGAAGCCCAGCCTGATGCCCTGTGGCAGGGCGACGATGAAGAACCAGCCGTCGTTCTCCTGCTCGATGCGGCCGCCCGTACGCCCGGCCCACCATCTCGCGATCGGAGCCGGATCGGTCGTGTCGAAGGTGATCATCGCAATGGTCGCTGTCATGGCGCGACGGTACCGCCGGGGACCGACACGCAACGCCCGTCGACGGACAGGCCCGATTTGGGTAGTCCTACTCAGGACAGGACGATTCGGCTCCGGCAGACTGATCCGCGATGTCGCGCATGGGGGATGACGACGACATCGCGCCCGGGACTTGATCGGGGGGTCGAGCTCCGGGTTGTAGGGACGAGGGATTCCGCAGCCGATCGGGACGGTGGCGGGGTCCCTCGTTCCGTCTCTCCTGTTCCGGAACTTCGGTTCGAAGGATTCCTCGAGCCCGCCGGAACGAGCGACGCCCCCACGACCCGGGAGGGTCGATGGGGGCTTCGCCGGAAAATTCCGGTCAGGCGGTCACGCGTTGACGACCGCGTCCAGCACGCTGTAGAACATGCCGAGTCCGTCATCGCTGGGGCCGGTGAGCGCCTCGGTGGCGTGCTCGGGGTGCGGCATGAGACCGACGACCCGGCCGTTCGCCGACGAGATGCCGGCGATGCCGCGCTGCGAACCGTTCGGGTTGTCGCCCGCGAAGCGGAACACCACGCGACCTTCACCCTCGAGCTCGTCGAGCACCTTCTCCGATGCCTGGTAGCGGCCCTCACCCGACTTGAGCGGGATGAGGATCTCGGCGCCGGCCTCGTAGCGCGAGGTCCACGCGGTGGTGTTCGACTCGACCTTCAGCCACTCGTCGCGGCAGACGAAGTGCAGACCGGCGTTGCGGGTGAGCGCGCCGGGCAGCAGACCCGCCTCGCACAGCACCTGGAAGCCGTTGCAGATGCCGAGGACGGGCATGCCCTTCTGCGCGGCCTCGACGACCTTGCCCATCACCGGTGCGAACCGTGCGATGGCACCGCAGCGCAGGTAGTCGCCGTAGGAGAAGCCGCCGGGCACGATCACCGCGTCGACCCCCTTGAGATCGGCGTCCCCGTGCCACAGGCTCACGGCCTCACCACCGGCGAGCTTCACCGCGCGGGAGGCGTCGACGTCGTCGAGCGTGCCCGGGAAGGTGATGACTCCGATGCGTGCGCTCATGCGTCACCGTCGATCCGCCGGATGGCCCAGTCCTCGATCACCGTGTTGGCGAGCAACGACTCGGCGATCTTCTCGAGCTCCTCGTCGCCGACGCTGCCGTCGACTTCGAGCTCGAAACGCTTACCCTGACGGACGTCGGTCACGCCCGCGAAGCCCAGCCGCGACAGCGCCCCGGTGATGGCCTGACCCTGGGGGTCGAGAATCTCGGCTTTGGGCATGACTTCGACGACGACACGCGCCACGTGCTGCTCCTCGGTAGTAGTGCTGGCGCCCGGGGACGGACACCGGACATCCAGCAGTTTACCGGCCGTGGCCACCGGGAAGGGCATCGGCCGAGGTCCCGCTCGTGCGAGACCCGTCACCCCCGTTCAACGCCGCTCGGCAGCAACGAGTTCGCGCACGCGGGGCGCGACCTCACCGGCGAAACGTTCGAGGTCGGACCGCGACCCGTCCGCGGTCTCCGCGAAGGTGCCGGAGATGTTGTAGAGCCGGCGGATCGCGGCGGGATCACGCCCGGCACGGTGCGCGCCCTCGTCGACGCGAGCGCTCATCTCCCCCAGCTTCTCGGGCCCGGCGGCGAACGAACTCGGCAGCCATCCGCCGGCGAAGCGGCCGGTGACGTCGAGCATCCGCTTGCCGTAGGCGCCGAGCCAGATGCCGAGAGCGTGCGCGGGGAACGGGCCCCGCTTCGCGCCGGTCAGCCGGTAGTACGTGCCGTCGATCCCGGCCGCGCCCTTCTCGTCCGACCACAGAGCACGGATCACCCCGATCGCCTCGATCAGTGCGTCGACCGCTTCGCCGGGGCTGCGATGCGGTCCAGGCGCTCTCCGACACCACGGCGAGGTCGACGACGCCCGCCGGATCGGCAGCGGACGGCGTGAGGAAGCTGCCGAAGCGGAGTTCCTGTCCGTGAGTCGGTCATCGGGCTCCTCCCGACGGCATACTCGACGACATGCAACTGACCCATTTCGGCCATTCCTGCATCCTCGTCGAACACCTCGGCGCGAAGCTCCTTTTCGACCCCGGAAATTTCTCCCACGGGTTCGAGGGCATCACCGGACTCGACGCGATCCTCGTGACCCACCAGCATCCCGACCACGCCGATACCACCCGGCTGCCCGCGCTCCTCGAGGCCAACCCCGGAGCGCAGTTGTTCTCCGACCCGCAGTCGGCGAACCTGCTCGACGGCGACTGGACCGCGGTGCGTCCCGGCGACTCCTTCTCGGTGGGTTCGCTGACCGTACGCGGCACCGGCGGACGGCACGCGGTGATCCACCCCGACATGCCCGTCATCGACAACACGGCCTTCCTCGTGGGCGACGACGAGAATCCGTCGCGGCTGCTGCACCCCGGCGACTCGCTGTACATCCCGCACGAGCGCGTCGACGTGCTGGCCCTGCCGTCGACCGCGCCGTGGCTCAAGATCTGGGAGGCGATCGACTACCTGCGCGCGGTGAATCCGCGGGTCGCCGTGCCGATCCACCAGGGCATCGTCAACGACAACGGTCGCGGCATCTTCTACGGCCGGTACAGCGAGATGGCGCCGGAGGGCACCGAATTCCGCGTGCTGCCGCACGAAGACGGCGTCGAGGTCTGACGCTGCGGAGCGCGAAACGGTCGTCGGCGCGGGATGTTTCGCGCTCCTACGACCGTTTTGCGCTCTGCTGTCCCAGTCGACGCCGACGGGAGGTTCAGCGGGCGGCGGCGCGACCCGCCGCCCGTCCCGAGAAGATGCAACCGCCGAGGAAGGTGCCCTCGAGCGACCGGTAGCCGTGGACGCCGCCACCACCGAAGCCGGCGACCTCACCGGCGGCGAAGAGTCCGTCGAAGACCGACCCGTCCGACCGCAGCACGCGCGAGGACAGGTCGGTCTCGAGCCCGCCGAGCGTCTTGCGGGTGAGCAGGTGCAACTTGACCGCGATGAGCGGTCCGGCCTTGGGGTCGAGGATCCGGTGCGGCGCCGCGATGCGGACGACGCGATCGGGTGCGTAGGCCCGTGCCGAGCGCACCGCCGCGACCTGCAGGTCTTTGGTGTACTTGTTGTCCATCTCGCGGTCCCGGGCCTCGACCACCGAACGCACCTGCTCGTAGTCGAGCGGCGCCTCGGGGGTGAGTTCGTTCATGCCCGCGACGAGATCGGCGAGCGTGTCGCGGACGACGAAGTCGACACCGCGTTCCTTGAAGGCCTCGACCGGTCCGGGGGCACCCGACCTGACCCGCTGCAGCAGCAGGCGGAGGCTGCGCCCGGTGAGGTCGGGATTCTGCTCGGAGCCGGAGAGCCCGAACTCCTTCTCGATGATCTTCTGGTCGAGCACGAACCAGGTGTGGTCGTAACCCGTGCTCACGATGTACTCGAGGGTGCCGAGCGTGTCGAAGCCGGGGAACAACGGCACCGGCAACCGCTTGCCGGTGGCGTCGAGCCACAGCGACGACGGGCCGGGCAGGATGCGGATGCCGTGATCGGGCCACACCGGGTCGTAGTTGGTGATGCCCTCGGTGTAGTGCCACATGCGGTCGCGGTTGACGATGTTCCCGCCGGCCTTCTCGGTGATCTCGAGCATCCGGCCGTCGACGTGCGCGGGCACACCGCTGAGCATGTGCTTCGGCGGCTCCCCCATCCGCTTCGGCCAGTTCTTCTTCACGAGGTCGTAGTTGCCGCCGATCCCGCCGGAGGTGACGATCACGGCTCCGGCGGAGAACTCGAAGTCCCCGACGACGGTGCGGGAGGACGCCACGCCGCGCGCCGCGTCGGTGGGCTCGAGGATCGCTCCGCGCACACCGGTGGCAGCGCCGTCGGTGACGACGAGTTCGTCGACCCGGTGGCGGTGCTTCAGCGCGACGAGACCGCGTTCGACGCCTTCGCGGAGCTTGCGCTCGAAGATCTCGACGAGGCCCGGACCGGTACCCCAGGTGATGTGGAATCGCGGGACCGAGTTGCCGTGCCCTGCAGCGTCGTATCCGCCGCGTTCGGCCCAGTTGACCATCGGGAAGATCTTCAGCCCGCGCTGCTCGAGCCAGGCGTGCTTCTCCCCCGCGGCGAACTCGACGTAGGCCTGGGCCCAGCGCCGCGGCCAGCGGTCCTCGATCTCGCGGTCGAAGCCGGCGGTCCCCATCCAGTCCTGCAAGGCGAGTTCGTAGGAATCCTTGATCCCGAGTCGTCGCTGTTCGGGACTGTCGACGAAGAACAACCCACCGAACGACCAGAAGGCCTGCCCACCAATGTTGTTCGAGTTCTCCTGATCGACCAGCAGAACCTTGCGACCGGCGTCGATCAGTTCACCGACCGCCACGAGCCCCGCGAGTCCCGCCCCCACCACGATCACGTCAGCATCCATGGCCGCCAACATTACCGAGCGGATGCGGCGACCGGGAGCACCGGCGGGCCAGGCGGGATCACGCCACGCGGCTGTTCGACGGACGCGGCCGCCAGGCGTGGACGGTCGGTTCGGCACCGTGGTGCAGCGCGAGGTCGACGGCGTCGAGGATCGCCTGCCGGGGTCCGGACTCGGCGAGCCGGGGAGCGGCGATCGCCAGACGCAGCAGCTCCCCGCGCCGCGCCGTCCGCGACGCGCCCATCACCATCGCGCGGCAGCGCCACACGTCCGACCCCGCACCGTCACCGAGCGCGTACAGCCGCGTCTTCGTCACGGTGCCCGCCACCAGATCGTGGATCCCCGCGTTGTCCGCCATCATCCGGAAACCGACCTGCGGAAGTGCTGTCACTGCGCCCGGCGACGCGCGCCATCGCGGTGGTGTGAACAGCCGGGTGCGCAGTCCGGTCTCCTCGAGCACACGGTCGGCGGCGAGCAGGCGCAACCGTGCTTCGTGCTCGGGCAGCGTCGCGAACTCGGCGCGACGTCGCTTCGTCGCCGCCTGGTCGTAACCGTGCAGCACGATCGCGTCGCCGCCCTCGCGTCGCTCGAGCAGCCACTCCTGCGTCGCCGGATCCCGCACGAGGCGGTAGTGGTCTTTCAGGCGGGGTGCGACGAACAGCGACAACGGCACTCCACGCGCGTCCGTCTCACGGGCGAAGGCGTCCACGAGGTCGCGCGTGACGTCCCGGATCCCCGACACCGACACGATCATCCGTCCGCTCATGCCCCCGAGCCTGCTGCACTCGGGTGAACGGCGTCCTGCCCGACCGGGAAGTCCGGATGAAGACTCGGGCCGGCGATCCGCATCCCGTTCATCGGGACAGTGTCGACGGCCACACGGAGCCGGGCATACCGTCCGGGCGTGGCAGTCCCGAACCAGACCTATACGCGCCTTCTCTCCCCCGGCACCATCGGGCCGATCACCCTGGACAACCGCGTGGTGATGCCCGCCATGGACATGAACCTCTGCGAGGACGGGGAGATCGAGCAGGGCGACATCGATCATTTCGTCGCCCGCGCGGCCGGAGGCACCGGGCTGATCGTCACCGGATGCTGCGCGGTCGCCTATCCGGCGGGATGCACCAGCACGAAGGAACCCGGCCTGTCCGAGGACCGGTTCATCCCCGGCCTCCGCGCACTGACCGACGCCGTCCACGAGGCCGGCAGCAAACTGTGCGTGCAGATGGTGCACCACGGCAAGGTCGCCCGTATCGACACCCTGCAGGGCCGGCCGCAGCTCGTGCCGAGCATCCCGAAGCCGCCGAGCGACATGAGCGCCATGGCCGACTGCACGCCCGCGGAACTGCAGCGCATGGCATCGATCCAGGGTGGCGCGCAGGCCACCTACAACGAGGCCTCCGAGAGCGACATCGAATGGTTGATCCGGATGTTCGCCGAGGCCGCGGGCCGGGTCGCCGCCGCCGGAGCGGACGCCGTCGAGATCCACGCCGCCCACAACTACGTGCTCGGCGCCTTCCTCAGCCGCTACACGAACCAGCGCACCGACGGATACGGCGGGTCGCTGGAGAACCGGGCCCGGCTGACCTGCGAGGTGATCCGCGCGGTCAAGGCCGAGGTCGGCGACCGCCTCGCCGTCATCGTGCGGCTGGCAGGGCAGGAATACGGTGAGACGGACGGCCTGACCGTCGAGGAATCCGCTGCTGCCGCAGTGCTGTTCGAGCAGGCCGGTGCCGATGCACTCCACGTCACTGGCACCGCGCTGAACGCGTTCGCGAATTTCACCGACGGCCCGTTGCCGGACAAGGTCGGCTACTACACCCACAACGCGGCGGTCATCAAGCGTGCGGTGTCGATCCCCGTCATCACCGTCGGCCGCATGCTGCCGGAGGTCAGCGAGCGAATGATCGCCGAGGGCGTCACCGACTTCGTCGCGATGGGACGTCAGTTGCTGGCCGATCCCGCGCTCGTCGCCAAGCTGAAGCAGGGCCGCAGCGAGCAGATCCGCCCGTGCATCAACTGCTATGTGTGCGTGCAGGAGAACTTCTGGGATGCCACGCCCATCTGTGCGGTCAATCCGGCGCTGGGCAACGAGACACTCGTGCCGTTCGTCCGCACTGCGGCGCCGAAGCACGTCGTCGTGGTGGGTGCCGGGCCGGGCGGCCTCGAGACTGCGCGGGTCGCCACCGAGCGCGGGCACCGCGTCACCGTCCTGGACAAGACCGACCGGCTGGGCGGGACCCTGTGGTTCTCGACCCTCACCACCCCCGACAACGAGCGGCTGCTGAAATGGCTGACGGCCGAGGTCACCCGCCTCGGCATCGACGTGCGGCTCGGCGCCGAGGCCACCTCCGCATCGATCCGCGCCCTGAAGCCGGACGTGGTGGTCGTCGCGACGGGCGCCGTGCGGGAACGTCCCACCGTGCCGGGCGGGGACTTGCCGCACGTGCACACCGGCGACAGCATGCGTGCGCTCATGACGGGTGCGGGCGACGTCTCCGATCAGTCCCCGGTGCTGCGGGTGATGGGCCGGGTGGGCAGGCTCGCCGGTATCACCACGAGCCCTCGGAGGATCCGTGATCTGAGCCGGCGGTTCCTGCGTTTCCTGCCGATGGCGAAGGACGTCGTCGTGATCGGCGGGTCGCTCGTCGGGCTCGAACTCGCGGAGTTCATGGCCGAGCGGGGAAGCCGGGTGACGCTGCTCGCCGAGGGGAAGCAGCTCGGGGTGCCGATGGCGATGCCGCGCCGGTGGACCGCCGTCAAGCACGCGCGCGAGGTCGGCCTCGAGGTGCATCGTGGTGCGACGGTTCAGCGCATCACCCCGAAGACGGTGGAGTTCACCGTGGGTGGCGAGACGAAATCGGTACGCGCCCGCATGGTCGTGGTCGCGTCCGGTGTGTCGGCGGCAGCACCGCTCGCCGACGAACTGGCCGGCTCGGACATCGATGTCCGCGTCGTCGGGGACGCGGGTCGGGTCGACTACATCGAGGGCGCCATCCACAGTGCCTGGAAGGTCGCGACCGAACTCTGAAAACAGGCAGGTGACGACCGATCTGTGAAACAGCGGGTGGCGGCCGGCTCGCGCACTCACGAACCGGTCGCCACCCGTCGGATCAGGCTTCCCGGTCACCCGGCGCCGCGAACCTGTCGCGGTGCACGGCCTCCTCGAGCCGGCGCCCCTTGCGCCAGCCGAACCGTTCGAGGTCGGGTATCTCCTGGAGCCGCGTGACCGGCCCGACACACAGCCACGCGATGGGACGCACGGGTGCGCTCACTCCGACGAAGTGGGCGAGGAAGTCCTCCTCGTAGAACGACACCCATCCCACGCCGAGGCCCTCGGCGGTCGCGGCGAGCCACAGGTTCTGGATCGCCAGCACGGCCGAGAACAGGCCGGATTCGTCGATGGTGTGACGGCCGAGGATGTGCTTGCCGCCGCGTTCGGGGTCGTAGGTGACGACGACGCCGGTCCCCGATTCGACGATGCCTTCGATCTTGATGGGGTCGAAGGTGCTCTTCCGGTCCTCGGGGAGCGAGTCGGCGAACGCCTGCCGGCAACCGGCGACGTGCTCGGCGAACTCCTTCAGCCGCTGTTCGTCCTGTACGACGACGAAGTCCCAGGGCTGGGTGTTGCCGACACTGGGTGCGTGATGGGCGGCCCGCAGGATGCGCATCAGCGTGTCCTCGTCGAGCCGTTCCCCGCTGAATTCTGCACGGACGTCGCGACGCATGCGGATGATGTCGTACAGCGCGTCCCGCGCTTCTGTGCCGAACATGTCAGGCCGGCAGGATCTCTTCGAGGGCGTCGAGGATCTCGGGCGCATCCGGTTCCGTGCGGGGACGGAAGCGCGCGGCGACCGTGCCGTCGGGAGCGATGAGGAACTTCTCGAAGTTCCACTGGATGTCGCCGGCCTCGCCGGAGGCATCCGGGTGCTTGGTGAGCTCGGCGTAGAGCGGATGCCGGTTCTCGCCGTTGACCTCGATCTTCTCGAGCAGCGGGAAGGTCACGCCGTAGGTGGCGGAGCAGAACTCCTGGATCTCCTCCGGCGTTCCGGGCTCCTGACCCATGAACTGGTTACACGGCACGCCCACGACGAACAGTCCGCGGTCGCGATATTCCTGCGCGAGCTTCTCGAGTGCCGTGTACTGCGGGGTCAGGCCGCACTTGGACGCGACGTTCACGACGAGTACCGCGTGGCCCTCGTACGCGCCGAGATTCGTGGGTTCACCCGAGAGGGTGTTGATCGGGATGTCCTGGAGAGGCGTGGTCATGCACCCAAACTATCGTGTGCCCGATCACTCCCCCGAACATCGGCGTGCTACATCTTCTCCCCCGGCAGCGCGGCGGCCTGTCTCACCCACTTCCGGACCTTCTCCTCGTCGAGGTCCTCGAGCCGGCGGATGTCGTGATAACGCCGCCGGCGCGTAGTCGCTACAGAAATAGCTGTCCGCTACGGAAAATTTCCGTAGCGGACAGCCATTGTCGTAGCGGATGCCGGATCAGACGGACACCTTCTCCAGCTTCGCCGGTTCGCGCTCGGGAGCGGGCTCGTGATCGTCGACCATCATGCTTTCGTCGAACGGCAGCCGTCCGCTGAGCACCTCGTCGACGCGGTCACGGTCCACCGACTTGGTCCACGTGCCGATGAGCAGGGTCGCGATGGCGTTGCCGGAGAAGTTGGTGACGGCACGCGCCTCGGACATGAACCGGTCGACACCGACGATCAGGCCGACACCGTCGAGCAGGTCGGGGCGGTGGCTCTGCAGACCGCCGGCCAGCGTCGCCAGACCGGCACCGGTGACCCCGGCCGCACCCTTCGAGGCGACGATCATGAACAGCAGGAGCGAGATCTGCTCACCCATGTTCAGGGGACTGCCCATCGCGTCGGACACGAACAGGGCGGCCATCGTCAGGTAGATCGCGGTGCCGTCCAGGTTGAACGAGTAACCGGTGGGCACGACCACGCCGACGGTGGTGCGCTGGACACCGAGGTGCTCCATCTTGGCGATCAGACGCGGCAGCGCGGACTCCGACGACGACGTCGCGAAGATGAGGAGGTACTCGCGGGCGAGGTACTTCACGAGCTTGAACACCGAGACACCGGCGACGGCCCGCAGCAGCGATCCGAGGACGCCGAAGACGAACACGACGCACGTGAGGTAGAAGGCGATCATCAGCACACCGAGCTGCAGGACCGCGCTCAGTCCGGTCTGGCCGACGACGTTGGCGATGGCGCCGAATGCACCGATCGGGGCGAGCCACAGGATCATCGTCAGGATGCGGAAGACGAGCTTCTGCAGGTGGGCGATGCCACGGAGGATCGGTTCACCCGACTTGCCGATGCCCTGGATCGCGAAGCCGACGAGCAGCGCCACGAACAGGGTCTGCAGGACGCTGCCGGCAGTGAGTGCGGAGAGCAGGGAGGTCGGAATGATCGACGCGATGAAGTCGACGGTGCCGCCGGCCGCGTGTGCCTTCTCGGCGAGTTCGGCACCCGATCCGGCGTTGGCCGGATCGAGGGTGAGCCCCGAACCCGGGTCGAGCAGGTTGCCCACACCCAGGCCGATCGCGAGGGCCACGGTCGACATGCCCACGAAGTAGATCAGCGCGAGTCCACCGATCCGGCCGACGCTCGCCGCTGCCCGGACCGACCCGATGCCGAGCACGATGGTGCAGAAGATCACCGGGCTGATCATCATCTTGATCAGGTCGACGAACATGGTGCCGAGGACACCGAGCGACTTGCCCGTCTCGGGGGCCAGCCATCCGACGGCGATACCGGCGACGACGGCGATGATGACGCCGATGTACAGCCAGTGGGTACGGTCGCGGCGTTTCTCGCCCCGCACGGTTGTGGTGCTCATGGAGTGCCCTTCGATCATGCGCGGGCTCGTCGCGCGATGTTCACGGATAACGGGATGCGGTGACGCACCGGCGAGGACTCGGGAATCGACCGTGGTTCGGTCGGGTACTACGGGACCCTGGTAGGGGCCGCTCCGCGCCCGGGTGGTGACCGGCATCACGTCCACATAAGGACATGGTGGTGGCCGGGTCGCCGCGGGAGAAGTTTGTGTACATAGTGTTCACGGGAGGTGAACGGTGAACCGTCGCCAGTCGAGACCGCCGATGAGCGTGGCGGGCCAGCTGCTCATCCTCCAGCTGGTGGTGTTCACGGTGATAGCGATCGTGGCGGGTGCGCTCATCGTCGTCGACGAACGCCGCGACGCCGACGAGGCCACGCGCCGCACCGTGACGGATATCGCAGTGACAGCCGCGCTCTTCCCGGAGGTCGCGGACGGGTTGCTCTCCCCCGATCCGACCGCAGCGCTCCAGCCCCGCGCCGAGCAGATCCGCGAGGCGACAGGGGTGGACTTCGTCGTCGTCGTGGACCCCGAGGGCATCCGCGTGACACATCCGGTGCCGGAGCAGATCGGGTTGCCGTACACGGGCCACACCGATGAGGCCCGTTCGGGCACGCCGTTCACCGAGACGTACACGGGCAGCCTCGGATCGTCGATCCGCACCATCGCGCCGGTCTACGACGACGGCACGCTCGTCGGATTCGTGTCGGTCGGGGTGACACGGGAGAGGATCGCCGAGAACTTCGTGCGGAGCCTTCCGGGCATCGTCGGCCTGGTGGCGGCCGGGCTCGTGGTCACCGCGGCGGGCGGATACCTGATCGCGCGGCGCCTGCGCCGTCAGACCCTCGGGCTCGATCCCGACCAGCTGCGGCGCATGTACGAACACCACGACGCCGTCCTGCACTCGATCGGCGAAGGGCTGCTGGTGTTCGGTGGAGCACCCGGCGCCTCACCGCAGGTCGACGTCGTCAACGACGAGGCACGCCGCCTGCTCGGCCTTCCCCCGACCGGGCCGGTCCCCTTCGACGCCCTGCCCGAGACACTGCGCGAACTCGCAACCACCGGCGAGGCACGCGACGAGGTGCACCTGACGCGCGACCGCACCCTCGTCGTCAACAGCGACGCGGTGAACTGGAACGAGCGCCGCATCGGCACCGTCGTCACCCTCCGCGACCACACCGAGTTGCGCGGTGTCCTCGGTGAACTCGACTCGGTCCGCGGATTCGCCGAGTCGCTGCGGGCGCAGGCCCACGAGTCGGCGAACCGTCTGCACACCATCGTCACGATGGTCGAACTCGGCCGGACGGAGGAGGCGGTCGCGTTCGCGACGCAGGAACTGGCGGTCTCCCAGCACCTGATCGACAGGTTGACAAGTGCCATCCACGAGCCGGCGCTGTCGGCGTTGCTGCTCGGCAAGATCGACGAGGCGGCCGAGCGAGGTGTGGAACTGACCGTCACCGACGACACGGAACTGGGCCCGGTTCCGTCCATCCCGGCGCGCGATATCGTCACCCTCGTCGGGAATCTCATCGACAACGCCATCGACGCCTCCCATGCGTCGGACGACCCATGGGTGGAGGTGACTGTGCGTCGGGACGATTCGTCGATGATCGTCGAGGTCGCCGACAGCGGGCCGGGGATGTCGCCGGAGGTGCTGGCCCAGGCCATGCAGCGCGGCTACTCCACCAAGTCCGAGCAGCGCGGCCTCGGACTCGCACTCGTCGCCCAGGTCGTGGCGCGTCACGGGGGAACTCTGCGCACCGAACCGTCGCTGGGTTCGATGATCGTCGCCGTGATCCCCTTGGAGAGCCGGTCGTGATCCGGGTGCTCGTCGTCGAGGACGAACCTCTCATCGCCGAGGCCCACCGCGAATACGTCGGGAGGGTGGACGGGTTCGAGGTGGTAGGTGTCGCGCACACGGGTAGCGACGCCGTGCGGGCGGTCGCGTCGGCTGCGCGGGTGGGCACACCGGTGGATCTGGTGCTGCTCGACATCGGGCTCCCCGACACGAGCGGCCTCGAAGTGGCTGCACGCCTGAGCGCCGGTCGTCCGAGTCCCGACATCATCGCCGTCACGTCGAACCGCGATCTGGAGGTCGTGCGGACGGCGGTCGCGCGGGGTGTGGTGCTGTATCTGCTCAAGCCGTTCACCTTCGCGGCACTGCAGGACAAGCTCGAACAGTACGTGGCCTACCGCTCGGCGTTGCGCGACGCCGAGACCGCGGCGGGCCAGCACGATATCGATCGCGCCATGTCGGCTCTGCGCACGAGCAGTTCCCGTCCGTCCACACCCAAGGGCATCTCCCCCGACACGCTGTCGAAGATCACCGATTTCCTTCATCACGCCGACGGGCCGCGAACCGCTGCGGAAGTCGGATCGGCCGTGGGGGTCTCACGCGTGACGGCGTGGCGTTACCTCGAACGGCTCGCCGACGACGGAGCCGCGACCCGCATCACCGAGTACGGCCGCGCCGGCCGGCCTCAGGTCCGGTACGAACTGCGCAGGTGAGCGATCTGCTATCGGCTACACAGTTCGTCATTCGCGTCGGCAATTGCTGCGGCGAATAGCGAGAACGCGAGCGGATACCGAGCTCAGCCCGCAGCGGTCTCCGCGCGGCAGGCGCCCGACGTCTCGAGCACCCACGCGAACTCGAACGCGACCTCGCGCCACTTCTCGTACCGGCCCGACACACCGCCGTGTCCCGCGCTCATCTCCGTCTTGAGCAGCAACGGCGCATCGCCGGTCTTCGTCGCGCGCAGCTTGGCGACCCACTTGGCGGGTTCGACGTAGAGCACGCGCGTGTCGTTGATGCTGGTGATCGCGAGGATCGCCGGGTAATCCTTGGCCTCGACGTTCTCGTAGGGGCTGTACGAGCGCATGTACTCGTACACCTCTGGGTTCTCGAGCGGGTTGCCCCACTCGTCCCATTCGATCACCGTGAGCGGCAAGGACGGATCGAGGATCGACGTGAGCGGGTCGACGAACGGGACGTTCGCGAGGATGCCCGCGAACAGCTCGGGTGCGATGTTCGCGACCGCACCCATGAGCAGGCCACCGGCACTGCCGCCGTCGGCGACCAGCTTCTCCGGGCTCGTGACGCCGGCGTCGATCAGGTGCCGCGCGCACGCCACGAAGTCGGTGAAGGTGTTCTTCTTCGTCAGCGACTTGCCGTTCTCGTACCAGTGCCGGCCCATCTCGCCGCCGCCGCGCACGTGCGCGACCGCGAAGACCATGCCCCGGTCGAGCAGCGACAGGCGTGCGACGGAGAAGGCCGGGTCGATGCTCGCTTCGTACGAGCCGTAGCCGTACAGCAGCGTGGGCGCGTTCTCGGGGGTGCCCTTGCGCGCGACGATCGACAGCGGGATCTTCGTGCCGTCCTCGGCGGTCGCCCACTCGCGGCGCTGCTCGTAGAGCGTCGGGTCGAACTCGCCGAGCACCGGCTGCGACTTGAGCAGCTTCAGCTCACCGGTGCTCACGGTATAGTCGTAGACCCGGCTCGGGGTGATGAACGACGTGTAGCCCAGACGCAGTGTGGGCTGGGTCCATTCGGGGTTCGCGCCCGGTCCGACGGCGAAGAGTTCCTCGTCGAACTCGAGTTCGGTGAGCTTGCCGTAACCCTCGTCGGTCAACGGCCACACCGCGAGTCGGGTGAGGGCTTCGCGGCGGTAGCCGAGCACGAGGTGTCCCTCGAACGCGTCGACGTCCTCGAGGCGCACGTCGTGCCGGTGCTCGATCAGGGTGCGCAGCGCGGACGGGTCGTCGGCGGGAGCCTCGGCGAGGACGAAGTTCTCGGCCTTCTTCCCCGTCTCGGGGTCGACGTCGTTGTGCAGGATCAGGAAGCGGTCCTCACCGGAGATCACGGCGTGCTCGGCACCGTACTCGACACCTTCGCGGCGCGGCAGGATCACACGGAATTCGCCTGTGGGGTTCTCGGATTCGAGCACCCATCCCTCGGTGGTGATCTTCGAGCCGACCCATATCATGAGGTACTTCTCGCTGCGGGTCGAACCGATCGACACCCAGTACCGCTCGTCGGGTTCGTGGAAGACCTTCACGTCCTCGTCGACAGAGGTGCCGAGCTTGTGCCGCCAGACGGTGTCGGGCCGCCACGACTCGTCGACCGTCTGGTAGAAGACGTGGCTGTGGTCGAGCGCCCACGTCGCTCCCGGTGCGGTGCCGGGGATCTCGTCCGCCCGCATCTCACCGGTGGTGAGGTCCTTGATGCGCAGGGTGTAGCGCTCGTCGCCCACGACGTCGGTCGAGTACGCGAGCAGCGTGCCGTCGTGGCTGATCGAGAACGCCCCGAGCGAGAAGAACTCGTGCCCTTCCGACTCGACGTTGCCGTCGAGGAGCACCTGCTCGCCGGGGAGTTCCACACCAGGCGTGACGTCGGGCGGTGTCCAGTCGTCGGCGTCGGCGATCGGGCACCGGCACTGGATCGCGTACTGCTTGCCCTCGACGGTGCGGGCGTAGTACCACCAGTCACCCATCCGGGTGGGGACCGACATGTCGGTCTCCTGGGTGCGCGACCTGATCTCCTCGAAGATCGCCTCACGCAGCGGAGCGAGATGTTCCGTCTGCGCCTCGGTGTACGAGTTCTCCGCATCCAGGTACGCGACGACCTCGGGGTCGTTCTTGTCGCGCAGCCATTCGTAGTCGTCGACGAAGGTGTGCCCGTGATGGGTGCGCTCGAGCGGCACCTTCTTCGCGACCGGCGGAGTGATCTTCGAGGAGGTCATATGCGGTCAGCCGATCCAATCGTCGAAGGACAGTCCCGAAATACGTTCGTACGCCTCGATGTAGCGAGCTCGCGTCTTGTCGACGACGTGCTGCGGCAGCGGCGGGGGCGGGGTGTCGGAGGCGCGGTCCCAGCCCGATTCGGGTCCGGTGAGCCAGTTCCGGACGATCTGCTTGTCGAAGCTGGGCTGAACCTTGCCCTCCTCGTACTCGTTCGCGTCCCAGTAGCGGGACGAATCCGGGGTGAGGACCTCGTCGGCGAGCACCAGATTGCCGGCCTTGTCGAGACCGAACTCCAACTTGGTGTCGGCGAGCAGGATGCCGCGGTCGGACGCGTACATGGCGGCGCGGTCGTAGATATCGAGCGTGTCCTGGCGCAGCTTCATCGCCAGGTTCAGACCGACCTTCTCGACGACGTCGTCGAAGGAGATGTTCTCGTCGTGGTCGCCGAGCGCAGCCTTGCTGGCCGGGGTGAAGATCGGTTCGGGCAGTCTGCTGGCCTCGACGAGCCCCTGGGGCAGGGTGACACCGCAGACGGAGCCCGTGGCTTGGTAGTCGAGCAGGCCGGAGCCGGTGAGGAAGCCTCGGGCGACGCACTCGACGGGCACCATCTCGAGGCGCTTGACCACGAGTGCGCGGCCGAGGACCTCCTCGGGGATACGCTCGTCGTCGGGTTCTCCCGCGAGGTGGTTGTTGGTGGCGTCGAGCAGCTTGAAGAAGAACACGCTCATCGCAGTGAGGACCCGCCCCTTGTAGGGGATCGGGGTCTCGAGCACGTGATCGTAGGCCGAGATCCGGTCACTGGCGACGAGGAGCAGGTGCTCGTCGTCGATCACGTACAGATCACGCACCTTGCCGCCGGCGAGGTGTTGGTAGGACTCGAGTGAAGGACGCACGCTGACACCCTAGTGCTCATCGAGTGGGCGTACCGCACCCCGTGGCGGATATCCCACTCGTTCACAGCCGGGTGGAACAACGAACGTACGAGTGGGAACAGGAGTGGCATGGCCGCATCGTCGCGAGTGGACGTCGGGTTCGGGTCCGAGCGGGGCCCGATCCTCATCGCTCTGATGCTCGCCACCTCCCTCGTGGCGCTCGAGAGCACCATCCTGGCGACCGCGATCCCGACAATCGTCGCGGACCTGGGCGGCTTCACGCAGTTCCCGTGGTTGTTCTCCGCCTATCTGCTCACGCAGGCGGTGCTCGTCCCGGTCTACGGCAAACTCTCCGACGTCTTCGGCCGCACTCCGCTGTTGTTGTTCGGGATCGGGGTGTTCGCGGCGGGTTCGGTGCTGTGCGCGGTGGCGTGGAGCATGCCGGCGCTGATCGCGTTCCGCGCGGTGCAGGGACTCGGCGCCGGTGCGGTGCTGCCGATGGCACAGACGATCGCCGGGGACATCTACACGGTCGCCGAGCGCGCCAAGGCGCAGGGCTATCTCGCCAGTGTGTGGGGCATGTCGGCGGTGATCGGCCCGGCCGTGGGCGGTGTCTTCGCAGACTTCCTGTCGTGGCGGTGGATCTTCTGGATCAACCTGCCGTTGTGTGCCCTCGCGGCGTGGGTGCTCGTCCGCAACTTCCGCGAGGACACGCCGTCGGGACCGCGACCGCGCGTGGACTGGGCCGGCGCGGCGACACTCGCGGTAGGCGCCGCCCTGCTGATCCTCGGCCTGCTCGAGGGCGGGCAGTCATGGGCGTGGACGTCGGCGACCGGGATCGGCATCTTCGCCGCCGGTGCAGCCCTGATCGCGGTGTTCGTGTGGATCGAGTCCCGCGCCGCCGAGCCGATTCTGCCGATCCGGCTGTTCACGCGACGTGTGCTGGTCACCACCAGCGCGGTGTCGTGCCTGGTGGGCGCGGTCGTGCTGGGTCTGACCTCGTACGTTCCGTCGTTCGTGCAAGGTTCGCTGGGGACCACGGCGCTCGTCGCGGGGTTCACGCTGGCGACGATGACGATCGGCTGGCCGATCGCGGCGGCGCAGTCGGGCCGGCTCTATCTGCGGATCGGTTTTCGCAACACCGGTCTGGTGGGTGCGGTGCCGCTGTTGTGCGGCGCGGCGCTGTTGACGCAGGTCGGGGTGGATTCGGCTCCCGGGGAGGTGGCGCTCTGCTGCGTGCTCGTGGGACTCGGGATGGGGTTGATCGCCAGTCCCGCGCTGATCGCGGCGCAGTCCAGCGTCGACTGGTCCGAGCGGGGCGTCGTCACGGGCGCGAACGCCTTCGCACGTGCGATCGGCAGCGCGGTGGGCGTGGCGGTGTTCGGTGCGCTGGCCAATGCAGCCCTCGGGGGCGCAGCGGCGGACGAGACCGTCACCGGAACTCCCGGTGCGGCGCAGTTGGCGGACTCGGTGGCGCCGGTGTTCGTCGCCGTTCTGGTCTGCGCCGTCCTGCTGGTGTCGTGCGTGTGCCTGATCCCGAACCGTCCGGCGGCGGCCGGGTAGGCGACACGCCGCGTGCCTATACCGTTACCTACGAGCTGTTTCGTATTCGCTCGAGATCGGGCACCATCTCTGCGGTGAGAACGACAAGCGGCGGCAAGGACACCATCGACGACGTGACGTACTTCCCCGTCGGAGCTGCGGAGCATGCTCTGCAGCGACTGGCACACGCTACGGCGATGCAGGACACGACGGATTACGAGTCGCTGCGCTCTGCCATGGACGCGGAGTACTTCTGGCGCGGTGTCGCCGAGACCTTCCGGATCGCCGACGAGGCGTTCCGGATCGTGTCGTCCGCGACACGCGACCGGCAGGACATCTGCGCGCACGTCATGGCACGCGCTGCCGACTGGGTGGGCACCATCGAGCTCGCCACCGAGGGATCCCGGTTGTACGGCGCGCTCGTCGCTTACACCCAGGGCGTCAGCGAAGGGTATTCGGCCGTGGAGGCCTGGGCGCGCGACGGACGGGTATGACGCGAAAGCGCTGATCGACGCGAAGGCGGGGCCGGGGATCACCCCGGCCCCGCTCGTCGACCCGCAGGTCAGCCCACAGCTTCGAGATCGCCCGTGTCCTCGAACCGCCGCAGCGTCGGGGTCGCAACGAACATGATCGCGATGATCACCACACCGGCCACGCCGTAGATGGTCAGGGCCATCGAGATCGGCACCAGCGAGGCCACGACGCCCGCCGCGACCGCGCCGACGGAGGTACCGGCCGTCACCTGCGCGCCCCACACGGCCGCGATCCGTCCGCGGTACTCGTCGGAGGTGTTGCGCTGGACGGTCGCGTACCGCACGACGTCCGCGAGCGAGTCGCCGAAACCGTGCGCGGCCAGACCGAGCAGCACGACGGCGAGGACGCCGGTCGCGCCGGCACCCACCAGACCGGCGGCGGAGACCGCCATGAGCAGGTACACCACCAGCCCGTACCGGCGGATCGAGCCGGTCCAGCCGCTGGTCAGCGAGCCGACCACGGCTCCGACGGCGGGTGCGGTGTAGAGCAGGCCGACCACCGACGGTCCGACGCCGAGCACCTCGTCGGCGAACTCCGGGATCAGCACGGCCCAGCCGGACAGCAGCATTGCGAGGAATCCGACGATCAGCACCTGCCCCACCACGCGGTTGTGTACCGCGTACCGGAAACCCGACACCACCGACTTCAGCGGTGATTCCTCCGCCACGTGCGTCGGCGGCAGCGACGGCAGGCGGGTGATGCAGAAGGTGGTGATCGCCGTGGTGAACGCCGCGAGCGCGTAGGCCACACCCACACCACCGGCGGCGATGACGACACCGCCGAGCGCCGGGCCGATCATGGAGCCGAGGTCGGCGGTCAGCGCCATGAGCGCGCCGGCCGCGGCGAGCTTGTCGCGCGGGATCAGGCTGGGGGTTACCGCCATGAGCGCGGTCGACGAGATCCCGCCCGCGATGCCGTCGACGACGGCGAGCACGTAGATCGCCCACATCTGCGGTTCGGGCAGGAACGCGTTGATCGCCAGCAGCGCGAAGGCGACGCCCGCGGTGCCGCGGGCGAGAGCGATGACGTTCCGCCGGTCGTACCGGTCGGCGAGCACCCCGCCCGCGAAGGTGGCCCCGAAGGTGGTCACACCGATCACCGCGGAGACGGCGGCGACCTGCGCCGTCGAGCCGGTGAGCTGGTACACCTGCACGGGCACGGCCACGATGAGGAAACCGAGACCGAACAGCGACACGACGCGTGCGGTGAACAGGTACCGGAACTCGCGGCTGGTCCGCAGCGGGTCGAGGTCGATGAGGAGCTTCTCGAAGACGGCCACGATCACCCGCTCATCCGCGGGTGAGCAGCGCGATCCACTGCTCGAGGTCGGGGGCGGAGGCGAGGTCCACGAAGTCGACCTCGACGCCGGCGCTACGCCACTGTTCCACGAGGGCCATCAGCCGGACGGAGTCGAGTCCCTGGTCGACGAGGCTCACCGAGGGGTCGAGTTCGTCGACGTCGATGTCCAGGATCCGGGCGGTGTCGGCGAGGACGGTAGTGCGATCGAGCATGGTGTTCTCCTTGTTTCGATGTGTGCAGGCGCTGTGCCCTGGTAAGCGGTGCCGGTGAGTTCTTTCGCGGCGACGACGACCTGCACCGTCTCCTGCCAGATCCGCGCGATCTCGGCGAGCGTGTCCGCGTCGACCACGTCCGCTGCGGCGGCGAACTCGCATCCCAGAACCGCGCCGTCCGGGGTGTCCTCGGTGATCGCGTCCACCTGCAGGACGTGGTCGAGCGGCATGTCCGGATCCACCGAACCCCCGATCGCAGCGGCGCCCGGTGCACCCGACCACGGGCTGCCCGACGCCTCGCCGAGCGTGAGCCGACCGAGGTAGTTGAAGACGACGGCCGGCGGCACGTACCGGGCGAAGCGGTCGCCGAAGTCCGGGTTCAGTCGACGCAGCAGGCCGAAGCCGATGCCGTTGTCGGGTCGTTCCCGCGACGCGCGGGCCACCGCACGCAGCACCGCGCCCGCGGCGTCGGTGTCCCGGGACGCGGACGCCACGTCGACCTCCGCCAGATCCACCGTCACCGGATACATCGACGTGAACCAGCCGACCGTGCGCGACAGGTCGGCACCGGGGACCACCTGCTCCTCCCGGCCGTGTCCCTCGAGGTCGATGCGGACCTGGTCGCCACCCCGGACCGACGCCACCGCGACGGCGAGGGCCGAGAGCAGGATGTCGTCGACGACGTTCGCGGCCAGGACCCGCTCGGTGACGTCGACGGGCAGCTGCACGCGGGTCGACCGGGTCGAGAGGACGGTGTCGCGTGCCGGGTCGAGCGGGCGCGAACCGAGCATCGGTTCGTCGGCGTCGACGGCACGCTGCCAGGCCGACCACGACGCGGTGATCCGCTCCGAGCGTGCCGCTTTCGCGAGTTCGTCCGCCCACACCCGGAAGGGTGTGCCGCTCGACGACAGGGTCACCGTCTCCCCGCGTTCGGCCTGTTCGACGGCGTCGGCGAGGTCGGGGACGAGGATCCGCCACGACACGCCGTCCACCACGAGGTGGTTCACGACGATCAGGACGCGTCCGGCCTGCTGCGGCCCGAAGTCGAACCACACGATCTGCACCATCGTCCCGTTCTCGGGATCGAGTGCGGCGTACGCGTTCTCACGCTCCTCGTCGAACAACTCGTCCCAGTCCCGGCCCGTGGCGTCGACGCGCCGCACGGCTGCGGTGAGGTCGGGAACGGTCTCGGGGACCGTCCACGACGGCCGGCCTTCGTCGTCGACACGGAAGGTCGAGCGCAGCATCGGATGGGCGGCCACGAGTGCCTCGACCGCGGTACGCAGGGTGTCGAGCGTGAGCCCGACCGGCGCGACGAGCAGTCGCGCCTGCGAGAACCGGGACAACCCCGTCCACTGCTCGAGGGTGTCCCACACGATCGGCGTGACGGTCACCTCGCCTGCCACGTCGCCGACGGCTGCCGGACGGGTCTGTCCGCCGCCACTGTCGATCGCGGCCGCGAGTGCCTCGACGGTGCGCAGTTCGATCACCTGACGCGTGGTGATCCACAGCCCGGCCGCCCGGACCTTCGACACGAGCTGGATCGAGACGATCGAGTCGCCACCGAGGGAGAAGAAATCGTCGTCGATCCCCACCCGTTCGAGTCCGAGCACGTCCGCGACGAGTCCCGCCAGGACCCGCTCGGTGTCGGTACGCGGTGCACGCGCCCCGACCAGCGACGAGAAGTCCGGCTCGGGCAACGCCTTCCGGTCGACCTTGCCGTTGGCAGTGACGGGGAAGGCGTCGAGTACGAGCACCACGGCGGGCACCATGTAGTCGGGCAGACGCTCGGCAACGGCGGCACGGACGACCGCCGGATCGACGGCACCGTCCGGGGTCACGTAGCCGACCAGACGCGTCACTCCACGACTGTCGGTGTGCGCGTCCACGACCGCGTCCCGCACCCCGCGCACCGCGGTCAGCGCGGCCTCCACCTCACCGAGTTCGACCCGGAAGCCGCGGATCTTGACCTGATCGTCGCCGCGGCCGAGGAATTCGAGCACGGGCCGGCCGTCGGCACCACGCACCCGCCGGACGAGGTCGCCGGTGCGGTACATACGGGTGCCGTCGTCGGCGAAAGGATTCGGCACGAACCGCACCGTCGTGAGGTCGGGTCGGCCGAGATATCCGCGGGCGACACCGGCACCGGAGACGTACAGTTCGCCGACCACACCCATCGGGACGGGCCGGAGCATCGCGTCGAGGACGTACGCGCCGGCGCCGTGCACGGCCCGGCCGAGGCACGGTGTGTCGGCGTCGGTGACGGCCCCGATGAGCGAGTCCACGGTGCATTCGGTCGGTCCGTAGAGGTTGAAGGCGCGCCCGTCGGTCAGCTCCCGCAGTCGCTGCCACGACGCCGGATTGACTGCCTCGCCACCGAATCCGACGGAGGCGGGGCGGTGTCCGCTCTCGTACAGTCCGGCAGCGAGCATGCGGTCGAGGAAGGACGGGGTGACCTCGAGGAAGTCGAGTTCGTGCTCGAGCGTGTATGCGACCATCCGTTCGGGATCACGCATGGTGTCCTCGTCGAAGACGTGCACCGTGTGTCCGTCGAGCAGCCACAGGGTCGGCTGCCACGAGGCGTCGAAACCGAACGACCACGCGTGCCCGACGCCGACGGAATCGCGTCCGGACGCCGCTACGGTCGGGACGTAGAGATCCGCGCGGTGGCTCTCGAACAGGTTGAGCAGGTTCGCGTGCGTGACCGCGACACCCTTCGGCAGTCCGGTCGAGCCGGAGGTGTAGATGACGTACACGCCGTTGTGCGGGCGCAGCGCACCGCGGCGGTCGGCATCCGTCAGTGGGGCGGTGGAGAATTCGCCGAGTTGCAGGTCGGGGTCGTCGAGCACCACGATCCTCGTGTCGCCTGCGATGGGGACGATACCGTCGAGAACCGAGGCGACCGTGACGATCACCTGTGGTCGAGAGTCGGACACCATGTGCGCCAGTCGATCCTGCGGATAGGACGGGTCCATCGGCACGTACACGCCACCCGACGAGATCGCCGCCGCGATCGCGACGACCATGTGCTCGGACCGCGGCAGCGCGAGTCCCACGACCGTCTCCGGTCCGACTCCGGCGTCGACGAGGAGCCGCGCGAGTCGCGCGGAGCGCCCGCCCAGTTCCGCGAACGACAGTGTCGTGCCGTCGGCGACCACCGCAGGTGCGTGCGGGGTGCGAGCGATCTGCCGCGCCAGGAGATCGGCGACGGTCGCCGCTCCGCTCGACGGGGCCGCGGGGGTCGTCGACCGGTCGCTGCGCAGACCGGCCCGCTCGGCGGTCGTGAGCACATCGAGTTGCGCCACGGTGCCGGGGTTCTCGGCGACGAGCTGGTCGAGGATGCGGACGAGGCGCTCCCCCAGTGCGGTGGCGTCGTCCTCGGTGAACAGATCGGTCCGGTACTCGAGGCCGAGGTGCAGTTCGTCCTCCAGTCCCGCGACCAGCACGAGCGGGAAGTTCGTGGCGTCCGAACCCCCGACCGACCCGACCCGCACGCCGCCGTCCCGTTGCGCCGCGTCGAGGGCGTCGCGGTCGACGGGGTAGTTCTCGAAGACGAGGAGGGTATCGAACAGTTCGCCGATCCCGACGGCACGTCGGATGTCGGCGAGACCGACGTACTGGTGGTCCATCACGCGGTTCTGGGTGCCGTGCGTGCGAGTGACGAGATCGGTGATCGACTCCCCCGCCTGCGTGCGGACGCGTACCGGGACGGTGTTGATGAACAGGCCGATCATCGATTCCACGCCCGGCACGTCGGGGACGCGCCCGGAGACGATCGCACCGAAGACGACATCGTTTCTGCCGGTGAGCGACCCGACGAGAAGGCCCCAGGCGGTCTGCACGAGTCCGTTGACCGTGACGCCCTGTGCGCGGCTCGCTTCGACGAGCCGCCGCGACAGCCCGTCGGGCACGGCGACCGTCAGTTCGGCGGGAAACTGCGGTCGCAGCGCCGTACCGGACGGTGTGACGAGGGTGGGTTCGTCCACGCCGTCGAGCAACTCGCGCCACACTTCGACACCGGCCGCGACGTCCTGTTCGCCGAGCCAGTCGAGGTAGTCGGAGAACGGCACGACCGGCGCGAGTCCGGCGGCGGAACCCCCGGCGGCGTAGATCTGCAGGAGTTCCTGCACGAGCAGCGGGGTGGACCAACCGTCGGAGACGAGGTGGTGCATCGTGAACAGCAGTCGCGCACGCGTCGGTCCCGCGACCACCAGCGTGAAGCGCACCAGGGGTGCGGCCGCGAGATCGAATCTGCGGGTGCGGTCGGCGGCGAGCAGTTCCGCCACCCGCGTGTCGAGGTCGCCGGGCTCGACGGTCCCGAGATCGACGACCTCCCAGTGCGGTTCGGCGGTAAGACGGACGACACCGATCGGTTCGCCCGCTGCGCCGAGTCGATAGCCGGTGCGCAGAACGGCGTGCCGGTCGACGAGTGCACGCACCGAGCGCTGCATCGTGCCGGCGTCGACGCGGCCGTCGAGGGCGAGGTCGGTCTGCATCGTGTAGACATCGACACCCTCGGCGACACTGCCCGATCCCGACGGCTCGTCCAGTCCGGCCAGGAAGTACATGCCGCGCTGCAGGGGTGTCAGCGGCACGACGTCCTCGATGCCGTCCGGATTCTCGGCGTGCAGTGCGAGCACCTCGTCGACGGACAACCCGGACGCCGTGAGCACCGACGGCACGGGGACGCCCACGGCACCGCCGGACACCGTGTCGGTGAGAAGGTGCAGTGCCGCGAGCCAGCGCTGCCCGATCCGGCGGGCCCGATCGGCGTCGAGAGCACCGGTGGCGTAGGTGAACACCGCCGAGAGAGCGGGTCCGTCCGGTCCGTCCTCCGTGATCGCGTTGACGTCGAGGACGTGGTCGAGGGGCATGGCCGGATCGACGGAACCACCGAGCGCGGCCGCCTCGGGTGCGGCCGACCACGCGGAGTCGGCGGTATCGCCGAGGGTCATCCGGCCGAGGTAGTTGAACATCACCTCCGGGGTCCGGTAGCCATCGAAGCGGTCGCGGTCGTCGCCGAGGAAACGCAGGAGACCGAAGGAGATTCCGTTGTCGGGAATGCGTTTCAGCGATTCGGTCGCGTGGGCGACGGCCCGGAGCGGAGCACCGCCGTCGAGTGCACGGTCTCCGCCGAGTTCGACCGTCACGGGGTACAGGGAGGTGAACCACCCGACGGTACGCGACAGGTCGGCACCAGGCACGATCTGTTCCTCGCGTCCGTGACCCTCGAGATGCACTCGCAGGGCGGATCCACCGCAGACGTCGGTGACGGCGAGTGCGAGGGCCGCGAGCAGCACGTCGCCGGTGCCGATACCGAGGGCGGACGGCACCGTGGTGAGGATGCGTTCGGTGACGTCGACCGGTACGTCGATCTCGACGGACGCCGAGGTCGACACGATGTCGCGCTGCGGGTCCAGGGCGCGGCTTCCCACCGCGGGCGAACTCTCGGCGGCGAGGGCGGATTCCCAGAGCGGCCACGATCCGGTGATCCGCTCGGACGAGGCCGCTTCGACGAGCGATTCCGCCCACTCCCGGAAGGACGTCCCGGTGTCCTCCGGTGCTGGCGTCTCCCCGCGGGTGGCCGCGGAGACGGCACCGGCGAGGTCGGGCACCAGGATCCGCCACGACACGCCGTCGACGACGAGGTGGTGCGCGACGACGACGATCCGTCCGGCCTGCTGCGGTCCCGGGTCGAGGAAAACCACGCGGAGCATCACCCCGGCTTCGGGGTCGAGTGCGTCGACAGCCTCCGCCGACGCTTCGGCGATGAGGTCGTTCCACGAAATTTGTTCCGTGGTCGAGTGATCCACTCGCCGGACGAGCGTCGCGGCCTCCGGGATGTCCTCGGGCACGATCCATGTCGCACCGCGACGAGTACGCCCCGACGGTTCCGAGTCGCCGACGGTGAACCGCGAGCGCAGCATGGGGTGGGCCGCGAGCAGCGCCCGCACACCCGTGACCAGATCCATCTCCCGCAGGCCGACGGGGGCGACGAGCGTCCGGGACTGGGTGAATCGGCGCAGCGAGTCGAACGATCCGGACGCGAGGGATTCGTGCACGATCGGCGTGACGGGCACCGGGCCGGTCGCCGCCGTCCGGGCTCGTCGGGGTTCCTCGGCGGGTGCCTCGCACGCTGCGGCGAGTGCGGCTGCGGTGCGCAGTTCGAAGACCTGACGGGCGGTCACGCGCAGGCCGGCCGCGCGTAGACGCGACACGAGTTGGATGGAGACGATCGAATCGCCCCCGAGGGTGAAGAAGTCGTCGTGGACACCCACGCGGTCGAGGCCGAGGACGTCGGCGACGGTGGCGCACAGCGTCCGCTCGGTCTCGGTGCGCGGTTCGCCGGCACCCGCCAGGGACGAGAAGTCCGGTTCGGGCAACGCCGTCCGGTCGACCTTGCCGTTGGCCGTGATCGGAAGGACGGGAAGAGCGACGAGCACCGCCGGGACCATGTAGTCGGGCAACCGGTCGGCGAGCGCGGCCCGTACCTCAGCGGTGTCGGGTCCGTCGCCGACGATGTACCCGACGAGGCGGGTGGTCCCCCGGTGGTCGGTGTGTGCGACCACCACGGCGTTCCGCACGGCCGGATGCGCGGTGAGCGCGGTCTCGATCTCGCCGGGTTCCACTCGGAATCCGCGGATCTTGACCTGGTCGTCGTCGCGGCCGACGTATTCGAGTGTGCCGTCGTCCGTCCAGCGCACGACATCACCCGTGCGGTACATGCGGGCACCCGCGACCCCGTAGGGATCGGCGACGAAGCGTGCCGAGGTCAGGTCGTGGCGGCCGAGATAGCCACGGGTGACACCGTTTCCGGAGACGTACAGTTCACCGGCCACTCCGATGGGCACGGGACGCAGCCAGTGGTCCAGGACCCGCACGCTCGTCCCGGGAGTGGGACCGCCGATCGTCACGGTGTCCCCCGCGATGTGCGCGGAAGTCGCGTCGACGGTGCATTCGGTGGGTCCGTAGCAGTTCGTCGCCACCACGTCGCTCGCGGCGAGTCGCTGCCACAGCGCGGTGCTCACCGCTTCGCCGCCCACGGTGACGATCGCGGGAACGTGCCCACCCGGTTCGAGGAGACCGGCGTCGAGCAGGCGGTTCATGAGCACGGGCACGGTGTCGACGTAGTCGATGCCGTGGGTGCGCACGTAGTCGACGATGCGGTCGACGTCGGCACGGTTGTCGTCGGGAAGCACATGCAGCACATGGCCTTCGAAGAGCCAGGTGAGCGCGGCGACCGCCGAGTCGAAGGCGAACGGGTAGGTGAGCAGGACGTGCCACTGCCCGTCGCGCGGCGCACGACCGGCGGCGTGCATGGGCCCGGCGGCCTGTGCGGCGTGCAGGTCGGCGAGATTGGCGTGCGTGACGGCCACGCCCTTCGGCAGACCCGTGGAGCCGGAGGTGTAGACGACGTAGGCCAGATGATCCGGGCGGAGCGGAGCGCGCCGGTCCGCGTCCGTGAGCGGAGCCGACGACAGCGCCGACAGTGTGGACTCGACATCCGGGTCGTCGAGGACCAGCACGTCGACCCCGTCGAGCACCTCACCGAGACCCGCGCGCACGGCCTCGGTGGTGATCACCAGACGCGGTGCGGCATCGGTGATCATGTGCTTCAACCGGTCGGCGGGATAGGACGGGTCGAGCGGCAGGTAGGCGCCTCCGGCGGTGAGGACGGCAACGATCGCGTCGACCATGGCGCCGGTCCGGGAAAGCGCGAGACCGACCCGGTCGTCGGGTCGCACGCCGCGGTCGACGAGCAGCCTCGCCAGTCGCGCCGAGGCCGCGCCGAGTTCACCGAACGACGATTCCTGCTCACCGCACACCACTGCGGGTCGGTCGGTGCCGGTGGTGAACCGGTGCGCGAGCAGGTCGGCGACGGTGCCGCTCGACGGTGCGGCGGGTGCGGTGGACCAGGTGCCCAGTACACGCCCCCGTTCCGAGGACGGCAGGACGTCGAGGTCGGCGACAGGCGCATCGGGCCGGGCACACAGGGCCTCGAGGATCGCGACGAGGCGGGCGCCCAGGGCGGCGGCCTCGTCCGCGTCGATCAGCGACGGGCGGTGGTCGAGCTTGACGACGAGCCGATCGGACATGCCGGCCGTGAGGACCAGCGGATAGTTGGTGGCGTCGCGTCCGTCGACGCCGGTGATCGTCACTCCCCCGGCGCGTTGCGCTCGCTCGAGGGCGTCGCGGTCGACGGGATAACTCTCGAAGACGGTGAGGGTGTCGAACAGTTCACCGATCCCGACGGCGCGCTGCACCTCGGACAGGCCCAGGTACTGGTGATCGACGGTGCGCGACTGCTCGAGCTGTACGCGTCGCAGCAGTTCGGTGACGGTCGCGGCGGGATCGAGCCGCACCCGCACCGGAACGGTGTTGATGAACAGCCCGACCATCGATTCCACGCCGACGAGTTCCGGAGGGCGGCCCGAGACCGTCGCGCCGAAGACGATGTCGTCGCGGCCGAGCAGACCGGACAGGAGCATCGCCCACGCGGTCTGCAGCACCGTGTTGAGCGTGACGCCGCTCGCGCGGGTGAGCTCCGCGAGCTTCGCGCCGAGCCCGTCGGGGACCGGAACCTCGAGTTCGCCGCAGCGTTCCGACGAGCGGGTCGCTCCCGGCGGTGCCACGAGCGACGGCTCGCTCACACCGTCGAGCGCCTCCTGCCACAGCGACCGGGCGGCCTCGTGGTCCTGGCGCCCGAGCCACGCGAGGTAGTCGCGGTAGGGGCGCACGGACGGCAGGCCCGACGCCGATCCCCCGGCGGCGTAGATCTCGAGCAGCTCGCGCACGAGGATCGGGGACGACCAGCCGTCGACGACGATGTGGTGGGCGGTGAGCAGCAGGCGCACCTCGTCGGCGCCGAACCGCACGAAGGTCCAGCGAACGAGCGGCGGTTGCGTCAGGTCGAACCAGTCGTGCAGGTCGTCCTCGACGATCCTCAGGAGCCGACGTTCCGCCTCGGCGCGTTCGAGACCGGACAGATCCTCGCTGCGCCAGGGATTCTCCACACCCGACACGACGAGACCCGCCGTACGGCCGTCCTTACGGGGACGGAAGCACGTGCGCAGCGCCGGATGACGGTCGAGCAGCGCCTGCGCGGAGGCCGCCATCCGCTCCTCGTCGACCGCCCCCGAGAGTCGCACCACCGATTGCACCGTGTAGGCGTCGGGATCGGCCGCAGCCGTGTCGTCGGATGTCGAGCCGGTCGGCGCCGCAACGGTACTCAGGTAGAGCAGGCCCTGTTGCAGCGGCGAGAGCGGAACGATGTCTTCGAGCGCAGTGGAACGGGTCATCTGTCGCTTTCGGTATGGACGGTCATTTCGGGCACGGACGACGAACGGCCCCCGCGCCGGGACGTCGGGGGCCGTTCGGTCGGTGGTGCGGGGCGGCCCGCAACAGCGACTACTCCTGGTTCTGGTTGGCCGGAAGTTTCGCCAACTCGGCATCGATGGAATCGAGTGCCAGCAGAGCGGTTTCGTAGGTCGCTGCACTGGAGTGCTTGACGGCGACGAGGTTGCCGGCCTTCACGGCGGGAAGATCCTGCCACAGCGGGGAGGCGAACAGTTCCTCCAGCTCGGGCGGCAACGAACCGTCGGCCTCGACACCGTAGACGATCACGTCGGCCTCGCCGAGGTTCTCGGGCAACTGCTCGACCGACAGGTACTCGGCGTGAACTCCCTCGGGATCGGTCGGCTCACCGAAGAAGTCGAACCCGAGATCGTCGAACAGGTTGGTGGTGTACGACGAGGCGTATTCGCGGGAGAACTCACCGGGCTCGGTACCGCACACACCGCAGACGCCGGCGAACTTCAGGCCCCCGAGCGAGTCGGCGTACTTGTCGGCGATCTCGACAGCGCGAGCCTCGTACTCCTCCTTGAACTCCCCGTAGGAGTCGCTGACGTTCGCGGCATCGGCGTACTGCTCACCGAGTTCGCGCCACTCGCCCGGAACCGTGAGCCCGACGAAGACCACCGGGGCGAGCGCCTCGAGCTTGGCCACGTCGACCTGCTCCTGCACGCGGGCCGGGACGCCCATGATGATGAGGTCGGGATCTGCGGCGGTGACTGCCTCGTAGTTGAGCTCCGAGACGGCGCCGTCGGGAGCGACTTTCGGCAGCGCCTCGTAGGCGGCCAGGGTCTCCTCGTCCATGTTGTCGAGCTCGCGGCTCCACTCGCATACGGCGGCGAGGTTCGCGCCGGCCTGGATGAGCGGGAGGGTTGCGTAGCCGCAGGACACGATCCGCTGGGGGTCGGCCGGGATCTCGATGCTGCCGTTCTGCGCTTCGAAGGTGCGCGTCGCGGCGGAGTCGGTGCCGCTCTCCGCGCTGCTGCTGTCGCCGTCGCTCGAACATCCCACAAGTCCGACGGCCAGCAGGGCTGCCGCGCCGAGCGCCGCGGCGCCCCGCGCGCGCTTGCGTTCCAGAACGCGCATCGTTGTTCTCCCAGAGTCTCCCGCCGGGGCGTGTTGCCCCGGTCATGATTGGTTAGGCTAACCGAAAGAGACCGCCCCGCCAAGCGCTCCGTCCTCAGCCGAATTCGAGCGCGAAATCGTCGATCTCCGACTGGTCGAGGTCGTCGAGCGTGAGGTCGGACGGTGTGAACCCGCCCGCGTCCTCGTCCGACGCGTGCCCGGCGAGCGCACGCAGCGCCGCGATCCACTCGTCGGCCAACGCCGACACTCTCTCCGCAGGAACGAGATCGGGACTGTACCCGAACATCCCGCGCAGCACCGGCTCGGCACCGGAATCGTCGGTGAGCACACCGATCTCGACGGCGTGCGCCACGGGCATGTCGGCTTCGGTGGCCCCACCGAGCGCCGAACCCTCCGGAGCACCGGCCCACGCCTGCCCTTCGGTCTCGCCCAGCGTGAACCGGCCGAGGTAGTTGAATCCGATGTCCACAGCGCCGACGCTCGCGAGTTCCGGGCCGCCCACTGGGTCGAGATGCCGCAGCATCCCGAATCCGATTCCACTGTCGGGGATCTCCCGCAGCTGTTCCTTCACGCGTTTCAGAGCGTCACCCGTGCTCGCTCCGCCGGCATACGCGTCGGCGACATCGAGTCCCGCGACGTCCAGGCGCACCGGATAGAGCGTGGTGAACCACCCCACCGTGCGCGACAGATCCGCCCCCGGAACGGCCTGTTCCTCACGGCCGTGCCCTTCGAGGTCGACCGCGACCGCCCCTTCGCCGCACACCCGCGCGGACGCCAGCGCCAATGCTGTGAGCAGGACGTCCTCGACGCCGGCGTGGAACCGCTCGGGAACGGTCGTGAGCAGCGCGTCGGTGAGCTCGGAAGGAACCTCGACCTGCACCCTCGCGGTTTCTGCCATGGTGTGCCGCGTGGGATCCGGATCACCGGACGCCAGACGCACGCGTCCCGCCGGGGCGAGGATGCGCCGCCACAACGACAATTCGGATCTGCGCGCCGGCACTCCGTCGAGCAGTCCCCGCGCCCAGCGGCGCAGCGACGTGCCTGCGCGCACCGGGGCGACACCGTCGACCGCACCGGCGAGATCGGGCACCAGGATGCGCCACGACACACCGTCGACGACGAGGTGGTGCACCGCGACGAACACCCGTCCCGGCGCGTCGGGACCGGCGTCGAAGAAGATCACGCGCACGAGCGCGCCGGCGGCGGGATCGAGTTCGGCATAGGCGATCCCGGTCGCGGCGACGATCGCCTCCTGCAGGTCGACCGAGTCCGAGACGTCCACGCGGGTCACGACATCGGCGGCGTCGACGGAACCGACCGGGCGGACGTCGAGCACCCGTGCCTGCGGATCGAAGACGGCCCGCAACGCGTCGTGCGTGTCGAGCAGGGCCTGGACGCCGTCGGTCAGCCGGTCGAGCGTCAGCCCTACGGGCGCGAGGAGCAGCCGCGACTGCGCGTAGCGGGCGTACGGTCCACCACGGTCGAGCATGTCGTGGACGATCGGAGTCGCCGGGACGTCCCCGAGTGCCGCCTCGACGTCGACCGTCCCGGGCCCGTCCTCGATCTCCGCGACGCGGGCGAGTCCCGCCGGGCTGCGGTGTTCGAAGACGTGCCGCGCGGTGAACCGGATCCCGGCGGCGCGCGCCGCGGACACCAGCTGGATGGACACGATCGAATCGCCACCGAGAGCGAAGAAGTCGTCGTCGGGGCCCACGGCATCGAGTCCGAGCACCGACGCCGTCAGCTCGCACAGGCGTTGTTCGAGTTCGTCCGCCGGCAGGCGACTCTCGGTGGCCGGCGTGAAGACCGGCTCGGGAAGTGCTCTGCGGTCGATCTTTCCGTTGCGGGTGACCGGGAGCTCGTCGAGCACGACCGTGACGGCGGGGACCATGTGGTCGGGCAGCCGGTCGGCGACGTACATCCGGAGGGTGTCGGGGTCCGTCGTTCCGGCCGCGTAGGCGACGAGCCGCTTTCGACCCGGTTCGTCCTCGCGGACCACGACCGCCGCGGCACTCACCGCGGGATGGCCGCCGAGCACGGTCTCGATCTCACCGAGTTCGATGCGGAAGCCGCGGATCTTCACCTGGTCGTCGGCGCGGCCGAGGTAGTCGAGCACCGGGCCGTCGGTGCCGGAGATCCTCCAGCGCACCAGATCGCCGGTGCGGTACAGGCGCTCGCCGCCGGTGCCGAAGGGGTCGGCCACGAACCGTCCCGCGGTCTGCGCGCTCCGGCCGAGATAGCCGCGGGTGACGTGCGGGCCGCCGACGTACAGTTCGCCGGGCACGCCCGGGGGCACCTGCCGCAGGTGCGCGTCGAGGACGTACACCCGGCCGCCGTGGATCGGCGTTCCGATGTTCGGGGTGCTGCCCGGGGTGAGTACGACGCCGGTCGCGTCGACGGTGCATTCCGTCGGACCGTACATGTTGCTCACGCGCACATCGGTTTCCGCAGCGAGCTGCGACCACAGCTCACCCGGTACCGCCTCGCCGCCGAGCACCATGGACTCGGGACGGTGCGGCGCGGCGGGGTCGAGGAGCCCCTCGGTGAGCAGGCGACCGGCGAGCACCGGACCGCAGTCGAGTGCGTCGATGCGGTGCCTCCGGACGTACCGGACGATCCCCTCGGCATCGGCCATGAGGTCCTCGGCGAGCACGTGCACGGTGTGGCCGCCCAGCATCGCGAGGAGAGGCTCGACGGACGAGTCGAACGCGAAGGTGTAGCTCAGCAGCACGGTGCGTCGGCGCGTCGCGGGATCGCCGACGGTACGGGTGCGCACCGTCTCCCACAGGTTCACGACACCGCGGTGCGGTACCACCACACCCTTCGGGGTGCCGGTGGATCCGGAGGTGTAGACGAGATAGGCGGTGGTGTCCGGGTGCACGTCCGGCAGGTGCACGTCCGGGCCGGGGCCGGTGATCGATCCGGCCGCGTCGACGTCGAGCACGACGCCCACACCCGCGTCGCGGAGCATGAACTCGTTCCGGTCGGCCGGTTGCTCCGGGTCGAGCACCAGATAGGCCGCTCCCGACTTCCACACGCCGAGGATCGCCGCGACCAGCACGGATTCGCGCGGAAGACTCAGTCCCACGACGTCTTCGGGACCGATCCCGTTCGCGACGAGGTGACGGGCGATCCGGTCGGACCACGCATCCAGGTCACGGAAGGTCAGACGGCTCGACGACGTGACCAGCGCGGTCTCCTCGCCGTAGCGCTCCACGGTGCGAGCGAACAGTGCGGGCAGGCTCCGCGGTCCGGAGCGATCCGGGAGCGCGGTCGCATCACCGGCGCGCAACACCTCACGCTCGGAGGCGGTGAGCAGAGCGAGCTGCGAGAGCCTCGCGTCCCGATCGGCGCACACCGCGGCGAAGGCCCGCTCGACCCGCGCGGCGAAGGCCTCGGCGGACGACTCGTCGAACAGGTCGCGGGCGTACTCGACGCGCACGCACAAACCACCGTCGGATTCCTCGATGACGCCGAAGGTGAGGTCGAACATCGCGGTGTCGTTCGCGACGAACGAGGGTGTAGGCGTCAGGCCGTCGAATCCCGTGATCGCCGGCGGGCTCTGGTACTGCACCATCACCTGGAACAGGGGGTGCCGGGCCGCGCTGCGCTCGGGGTTGAGGGTCTCCACGACGCGGTCGAACGGGACGTCCTGGTGCGAGTACGCCGCGACGTCGGTGTCCTTGATCCGGGCGAGCAGCTCCCGCACCGTGGGGTCGCCCGAGAGGTCGGTGCGCAGCACCACCATGTTGACGAAGAAGCCGACGAGGTCCTCGAGTTCGGGTGCGGGCCGTCCCGCGGTGGGCGATCCGAGCGGGATGTCCTCGCCCGCGCCGCTGTGCGACAGTGCGACCGCCACCGCCGCGTGCACCATCATGAACATCGTGGTGCCGGTCGTGCGCGCGGCCTCCCGGATCGTCGCTGCGCGGTCGGCGGGGATCCGGTGCTCGACACCGCCACCCGCGTAGGAGGCCACGGTCGGGCGCGGGCGGTCGACGGGGAGGTCGAGTTCGGCCGGGAGACCGTCGAGCTCCTTGCGCCAGAACGCGAGTTGTCGTGCGGCGAGCGAGTTCTCGTCGTCCTGTTCGCCGAGGAGTTCCCGTTGCCAGATCGCGTAGTCGGCGTACTGCACGGGCAACGGTGCAGGCTCGCGGGAGTCGCCACGTACGTGCGCGGAGTAGAAGGTGCCGAGATCGCGCAGCAGCGGCGGCGTGGACAATTCGTCGCTCGCGATGTGGTGGGCGAGCACGAGCATCACGTGCTCGTCGGGCGCCATCGTGAACAACCGGATCCGCAACGGGATCTCGCGTTCGAGATCGAACGCGTGCCGGGCCTCGGAATGCAGGCGCCCGGTGAGCGCGTCGCGGTCGACGGCCTCGACCGCGAAGGGAACGGCGACCCCGGCAACTTCTTCCACCCCGCGCACCTGCTGCATCCCCACGCCGTCGCGTTCGACGAGAACGGTGCGCAGACTCTCGTGGCGCGCGAGCACGTCGGAGACCGCCTGCCGCAAAGCATCCGGGTCGACCGGTCCGTGCAGGTCCACCGTGATGGGGACGTTGTAGGTCGGACTGGGCCCTTCCATGCGGTACATGAACCACAGCCGCTGCTGCGCATACGACAGTGGTGCAAGGGACAGGGCCGCCGGATCGTTCTCACCGCGCGGGACGAGCGCCGGTCCGGCCGGAGCGGCGGTCGGGTGGTCTCCACAGTGCGCGGCGAGCGCGACGACCTGCGGATGATCGAAGACCGTCCGGATCGGCAACTCCACACCGAGCTCGTCACGGATGCGGGCGAGCAGTGTCGCGGCGCTGAGCGAGTGCCCGCCCAGCGCGAAGAAGTCGTCGTCCGCGCCCACCGTGTCGAGACCCAGGATGTCGGCGTAGATCCGGCACAGCGTCCGTTCGGTCTCGGTCTCCGCGACGCGGGACGAGACCATCGAGGAGAAGTCCGGTTCGGGCAGCGCCGTGCGGTCGAGCTTGCCGTTGGAGGTCAACGGCATCTCGTCGAGGACGACGAGGGCCGCGGGAACCATGTACCCGGGCAGGAACTCGGCGACGAGACGGCGGGCCTCGACCGGTTCGGGCACGTCTTGTCCGACGAGATAACCGACGAGCTGCGCGGTATCGGAGGGATCGGTGCGCACCACGGTCGCGGCGCGGGAGACACCGGGGATGCGCAGCAGAGCGGTGTCGACCTCGCCGAGTTCGATGCGGAATCCTCGGACCTTGACCTGGTTGTCGACCCGGCCGCGGTAGACGATGCGGCCGTCCTCGGTCCACTGCACGAGGTCGCCGGTGCGGTACAGGCGGGCGTACGGACCCGAGGAGTCCGCCGAGTACGGATTCGCGACGAACCTCGTGGCGGTGAGGGCGGGTGCGTCGAGATATCCCCGGACCACGCCCGGTCCGGCCACGTACAGCTCACCTTCGGTTCCGGCGGGCACGGGTGCGAGTCCCGCGTCGAGGACGTGGACGCGCAGGTTGGCGACGGGACGGCCGACGACCGGTGTCTCGGCGTCGGCGACCTCCGCGACGAGGACGTCTACGCTGCACTCGGTGGGGCCGTAGAAGTTGAAGGCCGCACCCCGGCGTTCGCGCAGGCGGCTCCACAACCGCTCGGAGACGGCGTCGCCGCCGAAACCGAGGGTGGGCACGGTGCCGTCCGGGAACAGGCCGTCGTCGACGAACTGCTCGAGCCGGCTCGGTGAGAACTCGACGAAATCCCATCCCTCGTCGAGGGCGCGGCGTGCGAGTGCCGCCGGGTCGCGCTGAGTCGCCTCGTCGACGATGTCGACGGTGTGCCCGGCGAGCATCCACAGCAACGGCTGCCACGACGCGTCGAATGCGAGCGACCAGGCCAGTCCGAGGCGGACGGATTCGCGGCCGGCCTCGCGGGCGGCACGGGTGAACACCTGGGCGCGGTGGCTGTGGAACAGGTTGACCAGCCCACGGTGGGGTACGACGACGCCCTTCGGTCTGCCGGTGGAGCCGGACGTATGGATCACGTAGGCGATCGAGTCGGGTGTCAGCGGGCCGCGCTCCGAGTCGTCGAGCGGAGCGTCGGACACGGCGTCGAGGTCGAGATCCTCGAGCACGACGCGCTTCGGCACCCCCGTCACCTCGGCGACCCGGTCGTCGGTCGTGCGGGTGGTGAGGATGCAGACGGGGTCGGTGGAGCCGAGGATGTGGGCGAGGCGTTCGAGGGGCTGATCGACGTCGAGCGGGACGTAGGCGGCGCCGGTCTCGAGGACGGCGTGGATCGCGATCAGCGCGTCGACGGTGCGGGGCAGCGCGAGGGCCACCCGCGCGTGCGGCCGGCCGAGATCGAAGCTCGAGACGAGGTGGCGGGCCAGGCGGTGCACCCGCGCGCCGAACTGTGCGTAGGTGAGCGTCACATGGGCGTCCGCCGCTGCCGGTGCGTCGGGGGCCGCCTCGATCCTCTCCCGCAGCAGGTCGACGAGGGTCAGGCCGGGGTCGAACGGGATGTCCGGGCTGCGGCTCCAGTCGTCGAGGATCGTCCGTCGCTCGTCGGCGGTCAGGACGGACACCTGCGCGAGCGGGGTGTGCAGATCCCGCTCGGCCACCGAACCGAACAGCATCTCCAGCCGCTCGGTGTGGATCGTCAGATCCGCCTCGCTGTAGACGTCGGCGTCGACGTCGACGAACACTTCGAGTCCGGCACTGCCGTCGAGGGGCCGCACGGTGACCATGAAGTCCTGCAGGGGTCCTCGGGCGACCGAGTGCACGGCCGCACGCATGTCGCCGAACCGGAGCGAGTCGCCGAACGGTTTGACGTTGACCGACGGGCCGATGACGCCGCGGGATCCGGTCGGTAGTCGCAGGTCGCGCTGTATGTCCTCGGTGCGGTAACGATAGTGGTTGCGGCACAGCGCCACTCCGTCGCGCACCTGCGCGACGAGCTCGACGAGCGTGGCCGATGCGGTCGGATTCAGGCGCAGCGGAACGACATTGACCGCGGTGATCGGCACCCGCAGTGCGGCGCTGCCGAGCCGGTTCATGACGGGGAAACCGAGCGTGAGGTCCTCGCGGCCGGTAACTCCGCGCAGGTAGGCGGCGACGAGCGCGGTGACCGCGTCACCCCAACTCGCGCCGACCTCCTTGCCGAGAGCCACCAGACCGCGCTGCCGGTCGGCGTCGAGGGTGAAGCGCGTGCCACGGGAGCGCCGCGCGATGCCACCCGGGCCGGGCCGCAGGGCGACCGCTTCGTCCACGCCGTCGAGGTACGCGTTCCAGAAGTCACGGTCTGCGTCGAAGTCGGCCGAGTCGCGATAGTCCGATTCTTCCCGTATCACCGATTCGACCGAATCGAACCGTGCGGCAGCAACTTCCGTACCGGCGACCGCGGCGCTGTAGCGCTCGGCGATGCGCCGGTTGAACAGCGAGAACCCGAAGGCGTCGAGGACGATGTGATGGGCACGCAGGTAGAGCAGGACGTGATCGTCGGCGAGTCGCAGGACCGCGGCCCGGACGCACGGATCCACCGACAGGTCGACGGGCCGCTCGAGGTCGCGCGCCATCCACTCGTGGGCCGCCTGCCAGGGGTCCGCCGCGGAGGTGAAGTCGACGGTCGGGGCGAGATCGAGTGTGCGCGCACCGGGAATCCGGACGACTGTACCGTCGGCGAGGGTCTCGAACCCCGCGACCAGCACCTCGGCCTCGGATGCCGCCTTGGAAACCGCTGTGACCAGCGCTTCCTCGTCGACCGCGCCTCGCAGTTCGATGCATTCCGAGGTGTTGAACAGCGGGTTGTCGGGGTTCAGTTGCTGGGCGAACCATACGCCCGACTGTGCGCGCGACAGAGCGAGCCGTGAGGCGTCCGGTCCGGCTAGGGGCACTGGAGATCCTCTTTCCTTCGATCGAAACGATTGGCTGGGAACGGAATCCGCTGATGTGCGCGCTGCGGCGCCGGAGGGCACAGTACCAAAGGTTAGGCTTACCGTATATGTTGCTCAGTGATCGTGTGTCCTGTGGCGCGGTCCTGCCAGCAGACCTCCTCAACCGGAAGGTACGAGAATGCAAGTGCCGGTCCTCGGCGCAACCGCTACCGACCGGGCCGAGCGGCCCGTCGCGCACCCGTTCGTCCTGTCCCGCCCGCACGGCACGGTGATCGCCGAAGGCGTGAGCGAACACTTCGACCGCGCGTCCGCCGCCGCCGACGCCCTGCGCACCGGACAGGTCGCCGCGATCGTCGGAGCACTGCCCTTCGCACCCGACGGTCCGGCCGCACTGACCGCTCCGAACACACTCCATCACTCCCCCGCGCACTACGACGCACCGGCCGCCGACCTGCCCCCGATCACGATCACGGGCGCATTGCCGTCGGAAGGCGAGCACATCGATCGGGTCGAGACCGTACTGCGCCTGCTCCGCTCGGACGACAACGACCTTCTCAAGGTGGTCCTGGCCCGGGCACTCGCCCTGCGCGCCGACCGGCCCGTCACCCCGCACGACCTCCTCGTCGCTCTCACGCGAAACGATCCGCTGCACAACGGCTTCCTCGTCGACCTCACAGCAGCCGGTGGCGTGTGGACGGGACGTCACCTGGTTGGGTCGAGCCCGGAGGTGCTCGTGCGCCGTCGCGGAGATCGGGTCACCGCTCACCCCCTCGCCGGATCCGCACCGCGGCATTGCGACCCCGGGATCGATCGGGCGACGGCCGACAGGCTCGCCGGCTCCGCGAAGAACCTCGCCGAGCACGCGCACGTGATCGATGCGATCCGCGCCGCGCTCGAACCGTTGTGTGTCGACCTCGACATCCCCGAGCAGCCGACCGTGACGAGCACGCGCCAGCTGTGGCATCTCGGCACTCCCATCGAGGGTCGCCTGCACGATCCGGGTGTCACGGCCCTCGATCTCGCACTCGCGGTGCACCCCACCCCCGCGATCTGCGGCACGCCGACCGCGGCCGCCCGCGATCTGATCCTCGCGACCGAGGGTGACCGGGGCTTCTACGCCGGTGCCCTCGGATGGTGCGACGCCGCGGGCGACGGCGAATGGTTGGTCACGATCCGCTGCGCCGTCCTCGATGCCGACGGTGTCGGGCTCACGGCCTACGCCGGGGGCGGTATCGTCGCCGACTCCGACCCTGCCGACGAACTGGCCGAGACGACCGTCAAGTTCGGCACCGTCCTCGATGCACTGGGAGTACTCCGATGACCGAGGCCGCACCATCCCCCGTCACGCTCGTCGTCGGAGCCGCGCAGGGTATCGGCCGCGCGACCGCCGAGGCCCTGGCGCGTGCCGGTCACCGTCTCGTGCTCGCCGACCGCAACGCCGAAGGACTGCGCAAGACTGTCGCGCTGCTCGGCGGCTCCGTCCCCACCTACCCCGTCGACATCCGCGACCACGACGCCGTCGCCTACCTCGTCGAGAACATCGAATCCGAGCACGGACCGATCGAGCATCTCGCGCACGTCGCAGGTGTCTTCACCACGGGCTCGGTGCTCGACTCCGATCCCGAGGACTGGCAGCACATGTACGACGTCAACGTCACCGGCCTGCTGTCGGTCCTGCGTTCGGTCGGACGGGCCATGCGGGAGCGGAGGTCGGGTTCGATCGTCGTCGTCGGATCGAACTCCGCGGGCGTGCCACGCATGGGCATGGGCGCCTACGGATCGTCCAAGGCCGCGTCCACGATGATCGTCCGGATCCTCGGACTCGAGCTGGCGCAATACGGGATCCGCGCCAACATCGTCGCGCCGGGTTCCACCGACACCGCCATGCAGCGCTCGCTGTGGGAGGACCCCAACGACGACGCCGGCGCACGCAGCGCCATCGAAGGTGACCTGTCGCAGTTCAAGGTCGGCATCCCCCTCGGCCGCATCGCCGAGCCCGCCGACATCGCCGAGGCCATCGAGTTCCTGCTGTCCGATCGTGCTCGTCACATCACCATGCAGGCGCTCTACATCGACGGCGGCGCCACCCTCCGCGCCTGACCGACAGACCTGCATCGACCCTGATCCCGAAAGGAAACGTTCCGTGACAACCGGTTTCGAGCGCACGCCGCTCGCCGACACCGCCCGCTACCCCGAGGAGTTCGCCGAGCGGTATCGCGCAGCCGGTTACTGGACGAACGAGACCTTCGGCGAATTCCTCCCGGCCCGCGCCGCCCGGTTCGCCGGTCGCATCGCCGTCGTCGGACACGACGCGACGGGCACCTGGCGGCGCATCACCTACCGCGAACTCGACGACGCCTCGGCCCGCGTCGCCGCCGGTCTCGCCGACCTCGGGGTCCGGAAGGGCGACCGAGTAGTCCTGCAGTTGCCGAACATCGTCGAGTACACCGAAGTGCTCTTCGCGGTCTTCCGCCTCGGTGCGCTCCCCGTCTTCTCCCTGCCCGCGCACCGCGCGTCGGAGATCGGCTACTTCTGCCGGTTCAGCGACGCCGCAGCGTACGTGATCGCCGCCGAACACGGCGGATTCGACTACCGCGTGCTCGCCCGGCAGGTCGCCTCCGAGATGGAGAATCCGCCGGTGGTCGTGGTCGCCGGTGAGGCCGAGGAATTCACTGCGCTCGGGTCGTTGCGCGACCGCGAAGCGGCGCCGATCACGGAGAACGACGCCGGAAACGTTGCCTTCCTGCAGCTGTCGGGTGGCACGACCGGAACGTCGAAGCTCATCCCCCGCACCCACGCCGATTACCTGTACTCCGTGCGCGAATCCGCGGTGATCTGCGGAGTGGACGAGAACACCCGCATGCTGGTCGCGCTGCCGGCGGCGCACAACTTCCCGATGAGCTCGCCGGGCATTCTCGGTGTGCTGCACGCCGGCGGCACCGTCGTCCTCGCTCCGGATCCGAGCCCCGACACCGCGTTCGCCCTCATCGAGAGCGAGGGCGTGACGATGGCGTCGCTCGTCCCGCCCCTCGCGCAGGCGTGGCTGTCGGCGCGGGCCCGCACCGAACGCGACCTGTCGTCGCTCGAGGTGCTGCAGGTCGGTGGTGCGAAGTTCCCGGCCGAGGCCGCCAAACGCGTTCGCCCCGAACTCGGCTGCACGCTGCAGCAGGTCTTCGGTATGGCGGAGGGTCTCGTCAACTACACCCGGCTCGACGACGACGAGGACACCATTGTCACCACCCAGGGCCGGCCGATCAGCCCCGACGACGAGATCCGCGTCGTCGACGATACGGACGAGCCCGTCGCCGCGGGCACCACCGGCCACCTGCTCACCCGCGGCCCGTACACGATCCGGGGCTACTACAATGCGCCGGAACACAATTCGATGGCATTCACCCCGGACGGCTTCTACCGCACCGGCGACATCGTCCGGCTCACCGAGCACGGCTACATCGTCGTCGAGGGACGCGCGAAGGACCAGATCAATCGCGGTGGCGAGAAGATCGCGGCCGAGGAGGTCGAGAATCATCTGATCGCGCACCCGGCCGTGCTCGACGCGGCGGTGGTGTCGATGCCCGACAAGTATCTCGGCGAGCGCACCTGCGCCTTCGTCGTCACCGAGGGGGAAGCGCCGAAGGCCCTCGCGCTCAAGAAGTTCCTGAGGGAGCGAGGGCTGGCCGAGTACAAGATCCCCGACAAGGTGCAGTTCGTCGACGCCTTCCCGGTCACGGGAGTGGGCAAGATCAGCCGGAACGAACTGCGGCGCGCCCTCGCGGCCACTCTGAAGGACTGATCTCGCTCCGCGACGACGGGATGACTTCACCCCGTTCGGCTCGAGCGGCGAGGATTGCGTAGCGGCCACCGCGGGCGACGAGGTCGTCGTGCGTTCCGCGTTCGACGATGTGGCCCCGGTCGAGGACCACGATCTCGTCGGCGTTCCGCACGGTCGAGAGCCGGTGCGCGATGGTGATGGTCGTGCGTCCGCTGCGCGCGGCGTCGAGGGCCTGCTGCACGGCGTGCTCGGTGTCGTTGTCGAGGGCGCTGGTCGCCTCGTCGAGCACGAGGACACGCGGGTCGCGCAGGAGCGTGCGGGCGATCGCCAGTCGCTGTTTCTCACCACCCGAGAAGCGGTATCCGCGGGCGCCGACGACGGTGTCGTAGCCGTCCGGCAGCGAGACGATCAGGTCGTGGATGTGTGCGGCGCGGGCCGCGGCCTCGATCTCGTCGTCGGTCGCGTCCGGCTTCGCGTAGCGCAGGTTCTCCCGGACGGTCGCGTGGAGGAGGTAGGTCTCCTGCGACACCACGCCGACCAGTCCGGCGAGATCGGCGAGCCTCATGTCGCGCAGGTCGACACCGTCGATGCTCACGCGTCCCTCGACCGGGTCGTACAGTCGTGCGACGAGCGAGCCGAGCGTGGTCTTGCCCGAGCCGGTCTCGCCGACGAGCGCGACCTGCGCCCCCGCCGGGACGTCGAGATCGATGCCGTCGAGGGCGTTGCGGTGCGCTCCTTCGTAGCGGAAGCTCACGTTCTCGAACCGCACCCGGCCGGCGACGGTCGCAGGGTCGACGGGCACCGGATCGCGCGGGTCGTCGATGTCGACCGGAAGGTCGAGGTATTCGAAGATGCGGCTGAACAGGGCCAGCGAACTGGTGACGGAGACACCGACGTCGAGCAGGCTCATCAGCGGCCGGAACAGCGCGCCCTGCAAGCCGGTGAAGGCCACCAGGGTGCCGATCGTCATGCCGCCCGAGGTGGCCGGCAGACCGGCGACGAGATAGAGGACGGCGGGGATCGCCGCGAAGACGATGTTCATCGTGGCCATGCGCCAGCGGCCGGACAACTGCGCGTGCACCTCGAGATCGGCGAGTTCCTCCGACGTGCGGGCGAACTTGTCGGACAGTGCCGGGCCGGTGCCCAGCGTCTTGACGAGCAGCACGCCGCTGACCGACAGTCCTTCGTCGATCTGCGACTGCATGTCGGCGAGGCGCCGTTGCTGACGGGCGGTGACGGCGCGGCGCATGAGCGCGACCCGGCGCGTGAGCCAGATGGCCGGCGGGAGCACGATCAGGGAGAGCAGAGCCAGTCGCCAGCTGAGGACCGCCATGGCGATCGCCGTGCCGACGACGGTGGTGACGTTGGACGCCAGTGAGGTCGCGGTGTTGGTGACCACGGACTGCATGCCACCGATGTCGTTGGTCAGCCGCGACTGGATCTCACCGCCGCGGGTGCGGGTGAAGAAATTCAGCGACTGTCGCTGCAGGTGGGAGAAGACCCGGGTACGCAGACCGTGCATGACGTTCTGGCCGACGGTCGTGGAGATCCAGGTCTGGACGACCGACAGGAGCGAGCTCGCGACGGTGACGGCCAGCATGCCGCCGACGGCCCACAACAGCAGGCTCACGTTCTGGTGCGGGATGGCGTCGTCGATGACGGCGCGGACGAGGAAGGGCGTCGCGAGGGAGATCACCGACGAGGCGATGATGAGCGCGACGACGAGGGTGATCTTCCACCGATAGGGCGCGAACAGGGCGCCGATACGGCGCAGGCTCACTGGTGCCTCGCGGAGCTGCTCGAGATCCTTCTTGTCGATCCTGCCGCGGCTGCCCGGCTTGCCGCCGAGAGTGAGTGGGGGCTGCATCATGCGCGCCACCTCGATTCGTGGTTCGTGACTCGTACTTGTTGAGGTTGCCTCATTAAGTGTCAACCGTCAAGTGAGGTAATGTGACCACCATGCCGGATTCACCCGTCGCACTGCGCGATCTCCTCCTCACCACCACGCGTACGCTGCGCCGACGCTGGCACGACCTCCTCCAACCGTGGGGATTGTCACCCCACGAGTACCGGGCGCTCGACGTCATCGGACGCGCCGACGACGCCATCCGCCTCGGCGTCGTGGCCAAGGAACTGCGCATCGTCCCCCGCTCGGCCACCGAGGTCGTCGACCGCCTGGAGTCGCGGGGTCTCACCGAGCGACTCCCCGATCCCGCCGACCGACGCGCGGTCTGCGTGCGGCTGACCGACGAGGGCCGCAGGATCCGGGCCGAGCTGGCCTCGGCCCGCGATGCCGACGCCGTCGAGATGTTCGACCGGCTCGACGCCGAGGAACGCGCACGACTGTCCGATCTGCTGCACAAACTCGTCGACGACCGGCCGCGCTGATCCCTTCCGGTTCCGGGTACTCACATTCCCGACGGCAGCGACGTCTTCCCTACGAGTGTCCGTGCCGATCGAGGAGAGCCCTGTGAAGACCATCGACAGTCTGCAGTCGCGCGTCGACGCACTGAACCTGCCCGAGCTGACGAGCGAGCTCGACGAGAACGGCTGCGCCCTCACCGGGCCGCTGTTGAGCGACGACGAATGCACCGAACTCGCGGCCCTGTGGGACGACGACGCCCGCTTCCGCACCACGGTCGACATGAGCCGCTACGGGTACGGGCACGGCACCTACAAGTACTTCGGCTCACCCGTCCCCGACGCCGTCGCACACCTGCGCTCGGCGTTCTACCGGCAGCTGCTCCCCGTCGCGCGCTCGTGGGCCGAACGCCTCGGCGATCCGGCACCCTGGCCCGACGACTTCGACGACTGGCTCGACATGTGCCACGCGGCCGGCCAGACCGACCCCACCCCGCTGATGCTGCGCTACACCACCGGCGACTGGAACGCCCTGCATCGCGATCTCTACGGCGACCTCGTGTTCCCACTGCAGGTCGTGATCGGGCTCGACCGGGCGGGCGTCGACTACACCGGCGGCGAGTTCCTGTTGGTCGAACAACGGCCCCGCGCGCAGTCGCGGGGCACCGTCACCGTGCTCGAGCAAGGCCACGCGCTGATCTTCACCACCCGCGACCGACCGATCCGGTCGGCGCGCGGATGGTCGCGGGCGCCGGTCCGGCACGGCGTGAGCACCGTCCGATCGGGCCTGCGTCGCACGCTCGGCTTGGTACTGCACGACGCCGCCTGAGCGTCCTCGGTGCTACCCGACGCGACCTACGCCGCTTCAGCGTTCGAAGATCCGCCTCGGATTGTCCACGAGCATCGTGGTGATCTGCTCGTCGGTCACGCCCCGTTCGCGCAGGGCCGGCAGCACCTCGTCGCTGATGTGGTTGTAGTTCCAGTTGGGCACGGCGGTCTGCTTCACGTCGTGCGGGAACCAGTCGATGAAGCACGACGCATCGTGCGAGAGCACCATGCGCTCGGTGTAACCGGCCTCCACGAGCGCGACCACCGTGTCGACGCGCTGCTCGAACGGCAACAGCAGATCGAGGCCGAAGCGGTCCATCCCGAGAATCGAACCGGCGTCGGCAATGCGACGCAGGTAGTCCAGATCGGTCGAATCACCGCTGTGCCCGATCACCACCTTGGTGAGGTCGACACCTTCCTCCGCGAGCACCCGCTGCGCCACCTGCCCCGACCCGGTATGCGGATTGGTGTGCACCGTGATCGGCACACCGGTCTCGACGTGCGCCTGCCCCACCGCTCGCATCACGCGCTCGACGCCCGGCGTGAGTCCCGGAATCTCAATGGCGCACTTGAGCATTCCTGCACGCACCCCCGTGCCGGCGATGCCCTCGCGGATGTCTTTCACGAACAGTTCGGTGAGCGGCTCCGGTCCGTCCACCAGCAACCCCGGCCCGACGTTGTGGAACTGGAACGGCAGGTCGTTGTAGGTGTACAGGCCCGTCGCGACGACGATGGAGATGTCCACCCGTTCGGCGACGCGCTGGATGCGCGGAATGTACCGGCCGAGACCGACCACCGTGGGATCGACGATCGTGTCGATGCCGCGCTCCGACAACGCCTTCAACTTCGCGACCGCGTCGTCGACGCGTTCGTCCTCGTCCCACGGGCTCGGGTAGTCGGGAAAGTTGGTGCGGATCTCCTCGCCGAGTACGAAGACGTGCTCGTGCATGAGGACTCTGCCCAGACGGCCCGTGTCGAGAGGACCGCGAACGGTGTCGACGGATGTCATGACCGGTGACGCTAGGACACCAACGTGGGCAGGGGCAATCGGTTTCACGAATCGGTGGGAGTCGACTCCTCGAGGGCCTGACGGTAGCGACGCATGCCGCGCAGCCACCGGTCGTAGTCGGCGCCCTTGTTCCGGTACATCTCGAGGACCTCCGGGTGCGGAAGGATCAGGAAGTGCTCCTCCTCCATTGCCGCGAACACCGTCTCCGCGACGTCGACGGGTTCGAGCACCGCACCGGCGGTCGTGACGGCCCGGGTGGCGAGTTCACCGAGTGCGTGCCCGGATGCGTCCCCCGAGTACAGCAGAGGTGTGTTGACGCCCATCGGGCACAGGCAGCTCACCCTCACACCCTTGTCGCCGTAGGTCACCGACAGCCACTCGGCGAAACCGACGGCCGCGTGCTTGGTGACCGAGTAGGTGGCCGAGCCGATCTGTGTGAGCAGGCCGGCCGCCGACGCCGTGCTGACGAAATAGCCCTCGCCACGTTCGACCCATCGGGGTACCAGCAGTCGCGCCGCACGGATGTGTGCGCGCAGGTTGACGTCGAAGGACTGCTCCCAGACCGAGTCCTCGATCTCCAGGCCGGGCACACCGGTGACACCCGCGTTGGCGAAGTACAGGTCCACGGGACCGAACTCCGCTTCGGCGCGCTCGACGAGGCCGCGGATGTGTTCGTCGTCGGAGACGTCCGCCGCCACCGCGACGGCGCTCCCCGGCGTCTCCTCCTCGAGCGTCGCGACGACGCGCTGCGCCGCGTGTTCGTCGAGGTCGGCGACCACCACTCGTGCACCTCGCTCGACGAGGCCGGCAGCGATGGCGCCGCCGATTCCGCCGCCCCCGCCTGTCACGACGGCCACTCTGCCTTCGACCTTCATCGCTGATACCTCCCCGTCGAATCGCAGTGCCGTCCCGTGCGGCACAGTTGGTACTGAACCTGTCTACACGTATCACCGGCTGTAGGTACCGCTCACACGCACGGAGGTCGAGCACCCGGGATGGACGAATTGTTCTCCGTCTCCCGTCCGCGACGCGAGATCGCGCCGGGCGCCGTGCATGTGCCCGACTGGCTCGACCCGGGCGAACAGCGCGAGCTCGTCGAGCTGTGTCGTGATTGGGCGCGCCCGCCGGCGCCGATGCGGCACACCCTGCTTCCGGGTGGCGGACGGATGTCGGTGAGCACGGTGTGCCTCGGATGGCACTGGTCGCCGTACCGCTACACCCGCACCGCGGTCGATGTCGACGACGCTCCCGTTCCGCCGCTTCCCGACCGGCTCGTCGAACTCGGGCGGCGTGCCGTCGCCGATGCCTACGACGATCCGGCGGCCGGGAGCGGGTACGAGCCCGATACCGCTCTGATCAATTTCTACGACCGCGACGCGCGGATGGGGATGCATCAGGACAAGGACGAGCGGGTGAGCGCGCCGATCGTGTCGCTCAGTCTCGGGGATGCCTGCTTGTTCCGGTTCGGCAACACCCAGTCGCGCGGCCGGCCGTACACCGACGTGCGTCTCGAGTCCGGCGATCTGTTCGTCTTCGGCGGTCCGTCGCGGTTCGCCTATCACGGGGTGCCGGTCGTGTATCCGGACACCGGCAGTTCCCGCTGCGGACTCACCGCGGGGCGCCTCAACATCACCCTGCGGAGTACCGGACTTGCTTGATCGAACCGCTCGAAAATTCCGAACGTTCGGTCTGTGACTTTGTAACCAACTACACTCGGAGTAGCGTTTCGCCGGCGAGAAATACGTCAAATCGGACGATATTCTCGTGCGGTAGTCATCGGTGTCGGGGTCGATCACAGGAGACTGCCATGCCCGACTTCGCTTGTCGTCGTGTCCTGGCGATCATCGCAGGACTCGCCCTCGGCCTGACCGGACCCGTCGTCGCCGCCGCCGCCACTGACGGCACCGCGCCCACCGCCGGCGCGGAGACCTTCCGTCCGTGCCCGGAGCGGTTCGTCATCGCGGTCGACGGAACCCGCAACATCGACACCCCGGATTCGATCGATCCCGATTCACCCCTCGCGAAGATCTCGGCGCGGTACGCGGCACCCGGCACGGTGGTCGAGCACATCCGCTATCCCGCCGTCGTGGTTCCGGTGCCGGAGTCCGGGTCGAGCGAGGGATCGGGGCGACTCGCGTACGACGAGTCCAAGAGGATCGGGCATCAGCGCCTGCGCGAGACGATCACCGTCCGGCACGGTTCGTGCCCCGACAGCGAGCTCGTCGTCCTCGGTTACTCGCAGGGCGCGTCGATCGCCGGCGACGTCCTCGCCGAGATCGCGGCCGACGGTTCGGTGCCGCCGGAGCGGATCAGCGGTGTGCTGTACTCCGACCCGCGTGACACCCGGGGAGTCGAAACGCTGTTCCCGGGCGAGGTCGTCCCGGGCATCACGCTCGGTGGCGGTCGCGACGACTTCGGCACGATCGCCGTCGAACGGATCTGCATCGAGGGCGACGCGGTCTGCGACGGCGTGACACCGGAGGAGAGCGAAGGGTGGTTGGGCGAGAACGTCACCGGCTACCTGAGGCTGCACACGACCTATCCCGACTACGACCCGTGAGGATCGTCGCACCCGGGAGAACCCTGGCCGGGATATACCGGTTCGGTATCGTCGGTTCATGAGCGTCGAGTCCCCGGCCACCCACCTCCCTGCTTCCGGTGATGATCCTCTCGCGCTGGAGCGGCAGGTGTGTTTCGCTCTCGCCGTGGCGAACCGCGCCGTGCTCGCGGTCTATCGACCGATCCTCGACAGGCTGGGACTGACCCACCCGCAGTACCTGGTGATGCTCGCCCTGTGGGAACGCTCGCCGCTGACGAGCAAGGAAGTGGGGCAGTTACTCCAGCTCGACTCCCCCACGCTGTCTCCCCTGCTCAAGCGACTCGAGGCGCTGGGCCTGATCACCCGCGCGCGCAGCGCGGCCGACGAACGGCAACTCGTCCTCGAGCTCACCGACGCCGGCCGGGCGCTGCGTGCCGAGGCCGAGTCGGTGCCGGGACAGGTCGTCGATGCCCTCGGTGTCGGGCTCGACGAACTCCAGGACCTGCACGCCGCGCTCGTGCGCGTCAACGCGGCGGCGTTGAAGGCCGGAGCACTCTGACAGCTCGGTAGCTGCCGCAACCCCGACGGCTCGCGGCAGCACTGTCCGACCGTCTTCTATCGATACGCATCGGCACGGTGCGAAATCGCGGTGACCTCGACCGTGCGGTTCGCATCATCGATCAGATACAGGACGCGATATTCACCTCGCCGGGCGCTGTACGCCGGCGCAAGAGGCGGATTCAACGGCTTCCCCACCCGCTTCGGATTCTCGAGAAGGGGTCCTGTGACGAACTCGTATACCGCAGTTGCTACCTTCTCCGGCAACGACCTCGCCATGGCGCGTGCAGCCGACCTCGCCATCACCAGCCGATACGGGTGGTCCGGAGTGCTCATTCCTCGGACGACCGAGCATCACGCATCAGCTGCGTCAATTCCTGTACATCGACGACGTCTCCCGACTCGACCTCCGTTCGGCCCTCGACGTGCGCCCGCAGCAGATCCGTATCCGACAACACCGCGATCGTCTCCTGCATCGCGTCGTAATCGTCGGCACCGAGAAGCACCGCGGCGCGGTGCCCGTTGCGGGTGATCTCGAATCGCTCGTGTGTGCGCTCGGCCTCATCGACCAGTCGTGACAATTGCGCCCGCGCGTCGGCAACAGGAAGAGTCGTCATGTACATAATTCTAGCGAATTACTTATGAGAAGTCTCAGGTCATTCCGTTCGCGCCGGTTCCGACACCGGCTTTCGACGGGAGGCCACGAACGCCAGGACGAGGCCGAAGGCCGCCCAGCACAGCAGGACGATCGTAGGTAAACCCGCGCCGGCGCCGTCGTGATCCGGCCCCGGACGGTCGGTGACCCGGGGCGCCGCACGCGCGGACGCCCCGGGACCGGCTCAGTGCGGGAGTTCGAGCGTCGTCGGCACCAGCGGAACCGAGGCCTCGCCGGTGTAGACGAGGAAGGTGAACGACTCCTGGAAGTACAGGTTCACCGTCTCTGCGTCGTGCGAGAGGTAGCCGATCGACAGATCCTGGCCGACCTGCAGGTCGTAGTCGCCGCCGCGCGTGGTCAGCACGAACGCGCCGTCGATCGCCGGGGCCCAGATGAGGTCGCCGTCGATGAGGCGGCGCAGTTGTTCGCGGATCGGGTAGCCGTGATCGGACGTCTCGCTGACCTTGGTGTACTCGTCGGCGCCGAGCAGGATCGAGTACGGGCCACCCACACCCGCCAGTCGCAGCTGCGACAGCGCCTGGCTGATGATCTCCGGGAAGTCGCGGGGATCCTCGGGTAGCTGCAGGGACGGGTTCGACGACGACGCCCGGATGCCCTCGATACCCGCGGCCGCGTAGCCTTCGAAGATCGCGCGGTCCTCGGCGAAGGCGATCTGGCGGGCCGCTTCCTTGACGGGGTCGAGGTCGATGTCGCGGGAACCGCGCTCGACGCTGTCGATCTCCTCGCGCGACAGCGTGAACGGCACCCGCAGTTCGACGACCGGCGCGACGCGGTGCTGACGCGCCCGCACTCCGGCGGCCGGGGGTTCGATCTCGCGGGTGCGGCCGAGACCCACCGCCGCGAAGTCGGTGCCGTGCGGTCCGGAGAAGTCGACGACGGTGCGCCCGGCGACGTGTCGCTTGAAGGTGCGTGCGGCCTCCTCCTCGATCTCGGTCCATGCTGCCTCGGAAATCGGGGCAAGGTCGCGATACAGATTGTTCACAGGGTCGAACTCCTTCGCAGAGCGCCAACTCCGAGTGATCCGTCGGCAGGCCGGCCGGCGGTCGAGGCACTCGGATCTTCGTGGGAGGGAATTTCCGCCGGTGACGGCGGAAGATCTTCGAGGAACTCCAGCGAGGGGCAGAAGAACAGCGATCCCGTCACCGCGGTGGAGAAGTCCAGGATGCGGTCGGTGTTGCCGGGCGGGCTGCCCAGGAACATGTTGCGCAGCATCTGCTCGGTCACCTCCGGGGTGGCCGAGTAACCGATGAAGTAGGTGCCGAACTCGTCGGCGCCGAAGCTGCCGAACGGCATGTTCGCGCGCACGATCTGCTGCTCGACCCCGTTCTCGTCGACGATCACGTTCAGTGCGACATGCGAATTCGCGGGTTTGGTCTCGTCGTCGAGCTCGATGTCGTCGAGCTTGGTCCGGCCGATCGCCCGCTCCTGCTCCTCGACGGTCAACGAGTTCCACGACGCGAGGTCGTGCAGGTATTTCTGGACGACGACGTAGCTACCGCCGGCGAAGTCCGGATCCTCGTCGGAGACCAGGGCCGCCTCGACGGCCTCGTCGTCCTCGGGGTTCTCGGTTCCGTCGACGAAGCCGAGCAGGTCGCGGCGTTCGAAATAGCGGAAGCCGTGCGTCTCGTCGACGACCCGAGCCGCACCGCGCAGCCTATCGTTGATCTTCGCGGCGAGTTCGAAGCACAGGTCCATCGTCGACGCGCGGAGGTGGAACAACAGGTCGCCGGGGGTCGAGGGGGCCTGGTGCCGACCGCCGTCGAGCGGGACGAACGGATGCAGTCCGGCGGGCCGGGGGCCGTCGAACAGCCGGTCCCACATATCCGAGCCGATGCCGGTGACGACCGACAGGCCGCCCTCCGGGATGCGGAAACCGACCGAGCGGCGCAGGCCCGAGAGATCTTCGAGCAGATCCCGCACGGTGTCCTCTGCGCCCTCGTCGACGGTGACGACAAGGAAGATCGCCGCTTCGGTGAGCGGGGTCAGTATCGGTTGTGCACGAACCACTCCGACAACGCTAGTGCACCCCGCACGAAACAGGCGTTCGCGGCACGCCGACGTTCGTCACTGCACAACTGCAGCGTCAAGGCACCATCCAGCCCAGCACCGAGGTGGACTGCAGCCACACGAGGACGGCGAGCACCGCGAGACCGGCGATGCTCAGCGGCCAGATCCGGCGCATGAGCAGCCCGTCCTTGCCGGACAGTCCCTTCACCGACGACACCAGCGCGAGGTTCTGCAGTGCGATCGGGGTGCCGGTGGTGCCGCCGGCCATGTTCCCGGCGACCAGCACGGTCGGGTCGAGTCCCGACTGCTGGGCCGCGGCGACCTGCAGGCTGCCGAACATCGCGTTGGAGGCGGTGTTCGAGCCGGTGACCACGACGCCGAGCCAGCCGAGCACCGGCGACAACAGCGCGAACGCCACGCCCGCACCGGCGAGAAAACCGCCGATCGTGGCGGTCTGCCCGGACAGGTTCATCACGTACGCGAGGGCGAGGACCGCCGTCACCGTCGCGAACGACCACCGCAACTGCACGACCGCCGCGACGAAGCATCGCACCGCGTCGGCCACCGCGACCTTCAGCACCGGTATCGACAGCAGCGCGGCGACGAAGACGAGGCTGCCCGGGGCAGTGAGCAGATCGATGGTGAAGGTCTCCGCGGTGGGAACGTCCCCGTCGGCCGTAGTCACGTCCACACCCGGCCAGGGGAACGACAGGCTCGCGTTCGACAACAGCGACGCCACCGGACCGAACCGGCTGACGAGGAAGACGACCACGATCAGGGCGTAGGGGGCGAACGCCTCGACGACGCGTCGACGCGAGTCGTGGATCCGGTCGGATGCGGCCCGGCGGGCCTCCCGATGCATGGGGTGCACCTTCACCGCGACCAGCAGCACGAGCAGACCGGCCACGGCACCGGCGATGTTGCTCAGCCCCACGGCGAGATAGCTCGCGCACACGAACTGGGCGGCGCCGAAGGCAAGTCCGACGACGAGCGCGACCGGCCACGTCTCGCGAACTCCGCGCCCTCCGCCGACCACCGCGACCAGCACGAGCGGAACGAACACCGCGAGCAGGCAGACCTGACGCGCGACGACCGGTCCGATCTCGTCGATCGGGATCTCCGAGACGCGCGACATCGTCAGGATCGGTGTGCCCATGACGCCGAGCGGGGTGACGACGGAGTTGGCGAGCAGCGACGCCGCGGCCGCACGCACCGGCGGCAGACCGGCACCGATGAGCACGACGGTCGCGACGACGATGGGGGTGCCGAAACCGGCGACCGCCTCGAGCAGCGCGCCGAACAGGAAGGCGATGACGATGGTGAGGATCCGCGGATCCGGGGATATTCGCCCGAAGGCGCGGGTGAGGACGTCGAAGTGCCCGGATTCGACGGTGAGCCGGTACACCCAGACGGCGTTGACCACCGTCCACATGATCGGGAAGAGACCGAAGACCGCACCTTCGACACCGGCACTGAGCGCGGACCCGACCGGCATGCCGTAGACGGCGGTGCCCACGATCAGGGCCACGACCACCGCGATTCCCGCGGCCGAATGCGACCGCAGTCGGAAGACGGCGAGCAGGACGAGCATGGTCAGCAGCGGGAGTACCGCCACCAGTGCCGACCACGCGAGCGACCCGCCGACCGGCGCGATCGGCTGAACGTATGCACCTGTCACTGCATCACGACCGGTGTGTCTGCACGGCGGTGCGGATGGTGGCGGCCGTGCCGTCGAGCACGGTCCGGTTCGGTGTCCGCCAATCGGCTCGGATCCCGAAGCCGTCCCCGGCGCTGCGCGGCACGAGGTGCAGGTGCACGTGGAAGACCTCCTGGCCGGCGGCGACGCCGTCGGCGAGGAACATGTTCACGCCCTCGATCGGGAGGTCGGACGCGCGCATCGCCGTGGCGATCCGTTGCCCGGCGGCGAACACCTTCGCTCCGTCGTCGGGATCGAGTTGTGCCAGTCCGGAGGCGTGCCGCTTCGGAATCACGAGCAGATGCCCGGGAGTGAACGGGCGGATGTCCATGAACGCGAGCACGTCGGGTTCGTCGAGCACGACGCTGGCCGGCGACTGCCCGGCCACGATGGCGCAGAAGATGCAGTCCGTCACTGTGGCGTGGACTCCTCCGCACGTGCGGGTCCGCGGGCGGTTTCGAGCAGGCGTAGCAGTTCGCCCTGCACCGTAGGACGGGCGCGCACCGGGTCGTCGCTGTGCGCGAGACACAGCATCGCTTCCTCGACGGCCGCGACGAGCAGGTGCGCGAGCACCGACGTCCGCGTGGGCGACGCCTCGTAGGTCTCGGGATCGAGGGTGACGAGCATGCGCTCGATGGCCTTCAGCGAGGAGTGCCGGTGGGTCTCGCGGACCTCGGCCCAGCCGAGGACCGCAGGGGCTTCGATGAGCAGCAGCCGGCGGGTCGCGGGGTCGTAGACCGCGTCGAGCGAGGCGAGCACGGCCTGGGTGAAGCCCTCCCAGGCGTCCTCGACCGGTTCGGCCGGGACCAGGGAGCTCTCCGCTTCCGACTGGAGTCGTTCGATGACACCGCGGAACAGATCCCGCTTGTCGGCGAAGTGGTGGTAGAGCGCACCGCGCGTCACCCCCGCCACCGAGACGATCTCCTCCGTGGCCGCCGCCGCGTATCCGTCGCGCAGGAACACCTCGCGCGCTGCATCGAGCAGCGCGGTGCGTGTTCGCGCTGCGTCACGCAACCGACCCGTATTTCCCGGTTTCACCGACACTTCGTTCTCTCCTGCTGATACCGCCACCCCCATCGGACACTCCCCCCGGCAGTCGGTTCCCGTGATTCCTGTCGAATCGGCTTCCTACAGAATCGGCGCCGGCGTGTACTTCGCTGCTTCCGGATACTGCGTCACGAGGTCCTGCACCGCCGCGACGACCGCTTCGACCTGCGCGACCGCAGCTCCGGCGAAGACCTCCCGGTCGGCCAGTGCCGCGTCGAGCGCGGCGCGGTCGAGCGGCAGCCGGTCGTCGGCGGCGAGACGGTCGAGCAGATCGGGTTCGCGACCCTCCTCGCGCATCGCGAGTGCGACGGAGACCGCATGCTCCTTGATGACCTCGTGTGCGGTCTCGCGACCCACCCCGGCCCGGACCGCGGCCATGAGGACCTTGGTCGTCGCGAGGAACGGCAGGTACCGCACGAGTTCCTTCTCGATCACCGCCGGGTAGGCACCGAACTCGGCGAGGACCGTCAGGAAGGTCTCCATCTGGCCGTCGATCGCGAAGAAGGCGTCGGGAAGGGCCACACGGCGGACGACGGAGCAGAAGACGTCGCCCTCGTTCCACTGCGCGCCGGCGAGCTCGGCGGCCATGGAGGCATAGCCGCGCAGGACGACCTGCAGGCCGTCGACGCGCTCGCACGAGCGGGTGTTCATCTTGTGCGGCATCGCGGACGACCCCACCTGGCCGGGCTGGAAGCCCTCGGTGACGAGTTCGTGGCCGGCCATGAGCCTGATGGTGTGGGCGAACGACGCGGGACCGGCGCCGACCTGCACGAGCGCGGAGAGCACGTCGTGGTCGAGCGAACGCGGATAGACCTGGCCGACGCTCGTGAAGACGTTCGCGAAGCCGAGATGCTGCGCGACCTTCTGCTCGAGCTGCGCGAGCTTGGCGGAATCACCGCCGAGCAGGTCGAGCATGTCCTGTGCGGTGCCCATCGGGCCCTTGATCCCGCGCAGGGGGTAGCGGGCCATCAGTTCCCGGACGCGCTGCAGCGCGATGAGCAGTTCGTCGGCGGCCGACGCGAAACGCTTGCCGAGGGTGGTGGCCTGCGCCGCGACGTTGTGCGAGCGACCGGCCATGACGAGCGAGGCGTACTCGGTGGCGCGCTCGGCGAGGCGTGCGGCCACGGCGACACCGTGGGAGTGGACGTGCTCGAGCGACCGCAGGATCTGCAGTTGCTCGACGTTCTCGGTGAGGTCGCGGCTTGTCATGCCCTTGTGGACGTGCTCGTGACCGGCGAGGGCGTTGAACTCCTCGATGCGGGCCTTGACGTCGTGGCGGGTGACGCGCTCGCGCTGGGCGATGGACTCGAGGTCGACCTGCTCGATCACGCGTTCGTAGTCGGCGATCGCCTCGGCGGGAACGTCGATCCCGAGTTCGGCCTGCGCCCGCAGCACCGCGAGCCACAGCTGCCGCTCGAGCACGATCTTGTACTCGGGCGACCACAGGTCCCGGAGTTCGGGGCTGGCGTAGCGGGTGGCGAGGACGTTGGGGATGTGGCTCACACAAGTGAGTTTACGGTCCGGGTCTGCTCCCGTATTCCCCGACCTCAATCCTCGACCGGGGGCGCGACGGTCTCGACGACGTCGAGCAGGATGCCGCGCGCGAGCGAGCGCGGGTCGGGATCGAGCTCGCCCAGTCCGCCGAGGACCGCGCCGTCCACGACCGCCACGAGCCGGCGCACCTCGCGGGGCCGCACCGATCGGCAGCAGCGTTCGAGCAGGTCGGTGAGCAGGTGGTCGATCTGCTCGCGCATGCGGACCTGCACGTCACGCAGTTCCGGATAGCGGGCTGTCGCGACGCACCGCTCGTACCGGGAGATCAGGCGTTCGCGGTCGATGCCGCCGTCGCAGTCCCGCGGTCCGATGAGCAGTTCGACGATGAGATCGGCCGTGCCCTCGAGACTGCGCGGGAGCGGCTCGATGTCGCGGACGCGCTCCCGCATCGCGTCGAGTTCCCGCTCGCTGTTGTAGTCGACCGCGCATGCGACGAGGTCGTCGAGCGATTCGAAGTAGTAGGTGGTCGATGCGAGCGGCAGGCCCGCGCGGGTGGCGACGGCCCGGTGGCGGACGGCGTCGATCCCCCCTTCGAGGATGAGGTCGGCCGCTGCCTCGACCAGCGCCTGACGGCGCCGTTCGCCCTTCGGAGTCGCAGCAATCGACACCTTCTCATGGTGACAGTCCCGACCGTCTCACCAGGGGAAAACGGAAGTGGAGACCAACCGGTACCATTGCGCCCGCCCGCGCGTGTCGAGTCCTCGGCGAGCGCAGCCCCGCGAGTAGATCATCGAACGATCGGAGCCGTACCGGATGAGACGTCGACGCTTTCTGCAGGCATCGCTTCTCGGGGCCGCCCTGGCGGGTGCCGGCGCCGCGGCGCCGGGCATGTCCGGTATCGGCCTCCCGCGTGCGGACGCGCTGCCCGTCGGGGTCGACGAGTACCGCCGACTCGTGCCCGAACTGTTCGTTCCGCCGCCCGCCCCGCCGGAGCATTCCGAGGTCGTCGTGGTGGGCTCCGGTTTCGGTGCGAGCGTCGCCGCGCTGCGCCTGGCCGAGGCCGGGAACCGGGTCACGATGCTCGAGCGCGGCATGCGCTGGCCCCGCGACCCGCACCGCGAGATCTTCACGACCGACCTGCTCGCCGATGGTCGCGGCTACCACCACCGCACCCATTTCACCGGACCGACGGGCATCCCGGTGGTGTGCGACGACTTCGCCGGTGTCCTCGATGTGGTCGACTACCCGAACATGTCGGTGTGGCGCGGCGCGGCGGTGGGTGGCGGATCGATCGTGTTCACCGGAGTGATGATCGCTCCCGAACGGCACCTCTTCGAGCACGTCTTCGGCGGCCGTCTGTCCTACGACGAGATGACCTCCACCTGGTACCCGAAGGTGCGCTCGATGCTGCGCCTCGACCCGATGCCCGACGACATCTACAACGCCGCCGAGTTCACGCACTCGCGGCGATGGGACGACGACGCGCGCGCCGCCGGTTACAGCCCGCACCGCATCGACGGCATCTGGGATTGGGACGTCGTGCGCGCCGAACTCGCCGGCTCGGTCCGCCGATCGGCCGTCGCGGGCGAGAGCAATCTCGGCAACTCGAACGGCGCGAAGTTCGATCTCACGCAGAACTACATCCCGGCGGCAGAGGCGACCGGGCGCACCCTGGTGTGCCACGGTCACCGGGTGCTTGCGATCGGTCAGAACGGCGACGGCCGCTACCGGCTCGACGTGCAGGCCGTCGACCCGACGGGGGTGGTGCTGCGCACTACCACGATCACGTGCGACCGCCTCGTCCTCGGCGCCGGATCGATCGGCACGACCGAACTGCTCGTCAAGGCGCGGCACACCGGTTCGCTGCCGAACCTCGACGAGCGCGTGGGCCGGGGCTGGGGCACCAACGGCGACGCGGTGCTCGTCCGCTCGTTCGCGCTCACCGAGGGTTTCGGCGGCGACCAGGGCGCGCCGTCGGCGTCGCGGATCGTCGACGAGTCCGGTCTGCCGCTGAGCCTCGAGAATTGGTTCGTCGCGGGCACCGCGAAGGACGTCGGGATGCTCGCCTCCCTCGGCATGACCCTCGACCCCACCCGTGCCGACTTCGCGTACGACCCGGGTGCCGATCGGGCGGTTTTGAACTGGCCGACCGGTGGCGAACGCGAGAGCGTCGACGCCCTGCGGGCCGTGCACAACGCGATGGCGCAGGCCGGTGGCACGATCCCGGGCGCATCGCCGATGGCCGAGGACGTCAACGCGACCTTCACTGCGCATCCACTCGGTGGTGCGGTGCTCGGCGAGGCGACCGACGGTTACGGCCGCGTGCACGGCCATCCCGGTCTCTACGTCGTCGACGGCGCGCTGATCCCGGGCAGCACCGGCACCGCGAACCCGTCGCTGACCATCGCGGCGCTGGCCGAACGGAACATCGCGCGGATCATCGCCGACGGGCGGTGACCCGGCCGCGGCGGTCCGGCACGGCGTTCAGGAGACGGGCAGCCAGGCCGCGAGCCGGTCGAGCGCCGCGGTGACGTCGGCAGTCGAACCCGCGAACGACAGCCGCACGGTCTCGCCGCCGCGCACGGTGTCGAAGTCGACGCCCGGTGCGAGCGCGAGCCCGGTGTCGTGGAGCAGCCGCGCGCACCACGCCGTCGAGTTCTCGCCGTCGAGCAGATGGCCGATGTCGGCGTAGACGTAGAAGGCGCCGTCTGCCGGTGCGAGTTTCGTGATGCCGAGATCCGGCAGCCCTTCGAGCAGCTGTTCCCGGTTCACCGCGTAGCGGGAGACGTGCCCGTCGAGTTCGGTGCGGGCCTCGGTGCCGAACGCCTCGACCGCCGCGAACTGCGAGACCGACGGCGGGCACACCGTCATGTTCGACGCGAGTCGCTGCAGAGCCGGACGCATCGTCTCGGGCGCGAGCATCCAGCCGAGCCGCCAACCGGTCATCGAGAAGTACTTCGACACCGAGCCGATCACCACCGAGTCGCGCGAGGTCGCCCACGCCGTCGAGGTCGCCGGTGATCCGGTGCCCTCACCGGTCTCGGACCGGACGGTGCCGAACTCGATGCCGTGGTAGATCTCGTCGGAGATGAGCAGGCTGCCGTGCTCGTCACACCAGCGCGCGAGCGCCGCGAGCTCGGACGGTTCGATCATCGTGCCGGTCGGGTTGGCGGGGCTGGCGACGACGATTCCCGCAGGCGGAGCGTCGAGTTCCTCGAGCATCGCGACGGTGGGCTGGTAGCGGGTCTGCGGACCGCAGTCGAGTTCGACGACACGACAACCGAGCGCGGCGAGGGTGTTGCGGTAGGCCGGGTAGCCGGGGCGGGCGACGACCACGGTGTCGCCGACGTCGAAGGCCGCGAGGAACACCAGGGTGAAGGCGCCGGACGAGCCGGTGGTGACGACGACGTCGTCCGCGTCGACGTCGATGCCGTACTTGTGGCGGTGGTACGCCGCGATCTCCTCGCGCAGCGGCAGGATGCCGAAGGTCTCCGTGTAACCCAGCAGTTCCGCATCGATCGCCAGGTTGGCGGCCCGGAGCACGGGAGCGGGTGCGGGGGTCGACGGTTGTCCGGCGGCGAGACTCAGGACGTCGCCGTGGCTGCGCTGCCGCTCGGCGGCCGCCTTCCACACATCCATGACATGGAACGTCTCGATACCGGAGCGTTGGGATTCGGGGCGCACGTCGACGACGGTAGTACGCCCCGCGTCGTTCGTCAGAGCCGGACGCGCTGAAGTCGGGTGAGGGCACCCCACGCGATCGGATAGTCCTGACGATCGACGACCTTCACCTGCGTGGCCTCCGCGTCGGTGGCCTCCGCGTCGGTGGCCGCCGCGTCGGGTTCCGGCGTCGGTTGCGGCACGACCGGCAACAGCAGATGCGAGTCGAACTGTCCGCCGGCGTGCACGATGTGGAAGCCCTTGTTGATGGTGCGATCGTGCCCGACGCGTGGGTTCTCGTCGAGGTCGTGGCCGGCGATGACGAGCACGAGGCTCGATCCGGCTTCGAAGAAGGTGCTGTGCGGCATGATCTCGATGTCGACGGGCACGATCTGGTCGGGCAGCAACGGCCAGTACTTCGTCTGGTCGTGGACGGGCCGGTAGGCGGTGGAGGCCTCCGGGTCCAGCGCCCGCCGCGAGACCCGCATCCACCCGTGGGCGACGAATCCCTTCTCGTAGCCGCCGTGGCCTTCGAACCACACGTCGCGGCCGTGCTCGTCGCGCTTGGCGAGCCCGACGAACAGGTCCATGTCGTTGGCGTCCTTCGCCTGCACCCACAAACGCAGCGCCGCGTGCCCGGTGATCTCGGTGTCCTCGTCGAAGGTGTGGGTGAAGACGAGTTCGTCGCCCGCGACGGGGAAGGTGCGGCGGAACTGGCTGCTCTCGCACGGGGTGGTGCTCAGGTCGGCGTTCGCGTGGTCGAGGTGGAATGCGACGTAACGGGTGTCGGGGACCGGCCACTCGGATTCGAAGCGTTCGGAATAGGTGCGCAGGTCGTGGCGGGTCTCGAGACGGATGCGCGGGGTGTCCTCGAAGCCGTTGTCCTCGTCCTTGAGGAAGCGGTCGAAGAATCGTCGCTGGTAGTCGAGGGCCTCGTTGCCGTAGAAGGTCTGCCACATCTTCCGGCCGTGGGTGTAGAGCCACTTGTGCTCCGACGCGATGCGGCGGTAACCCTCGACCGACCCGCGGGCGCGTGGGCCCTGATCGGACCACGAGACGCCGACGAGCGCGGGCACGGTGACGTCCTCGAGCCGGGGCGGCGGGGCGAGGTGACGGAAGAAGTCGGGGAAACGGCGCCGCAACCACGCAGTGAACCGCCGGAGGGAGGCGGCGCCGCAGCGGGCCCCGGTGTTCATCGCGCTGTACCAGAACTCGCTGTAGCGGGTCTCGGGGATGCCGCCCTGGGTGAGGATGTCGCGGCAGGGATCGCTCACACCTTCCCAGGGTGCGATGGCCGCGAGACAGGGCGGGTTGAGCGCGGCGGTGTACCACTGCAGTGTGGCGAGATAGTCGGCGCCGGCGAGGCCGACGCGGCCGTTGCTCCACTCCTGACCACCGGCCCATTCCACGACGGACGCGCAGTCGAGCGCGGCCCGGCCGAGCAGCAGGCGGGGACGGCCGCCGCTAGCGTGATGACCGCGCATGTCCGCGACGACGAGGACGTAGCCGCGAGGAACCCAGTAGGCGGGGTCCGGTGCTTCGAAGGAGGTGCAGTCACTGATCTCGAGATCGCCGACGTGGTTGCCGGATTCGGCGAGGTCGTCGAAGTCGACGGGATACCGGTCGACGCCGGCGTCCTTGCCGTAGGGGGTGACGGCGACCAGCACGGGGCAGCGGTCGTGCTCACCGGAGTCGGCAGGACGGTAGACGTCGGCTCTCAGTACGGTGCCGTCGCCCGTGCGGATGGGCACGTCGCGCTCGACGAGGACGTCGTCCGGCAACCCGTGGACGACGACGTGGTGGTGCCGTAGCGGTGTCGGGTCCGGCGTCGGCGTTCGTCTTCGAGAAACCATGCAGTCACCCCTGGCGGCATCGAAATGCACCGAGTGTGCAACATACACCCGGTAGGTGCAAGGGTGAAGGACGAGAGTGAAAGGCTAGACCGAGATCCGGCCCTCGACGGCCGCCAGACCGATGTCGCGGCGGAAGTGACCGCCCGGCAGCTTGACGTCGGCGAGCCGATCATAAGCGGCCTCGCGCGCGGACGCGAGATCGGCACCCACACCGATCACGTTGAGCACGCGCCCACCTGCGGAGACCAGCGCGCCGTCCTCGCGACGCTTCGTGCCGGCGTGCAGCACCGTGTCGCCCTCGGCGCCGGTGATCACATCGCCGGTGCGCGGGGTGGACGGGTAGTACTCGGCGGCGAGCACCACGGTCACCGCGGCGCCGTCCTTCCAGCGCAGCGGCGGAAGCTCGGCGAGCGTGCCGGCGGCGACCGCCTTCAGGGCCTCGCCCAGCGGGGACTCGAGCAGAGCGAGCACGGCCTGGGTCTCCGGGTCGCCGAAACGGCAGTTGAACTCGACCACGGCCGGGCCCTCGGCGCCCATCGCCAGACCCGCGTAGAGCAGTCCGGAGAAACCGCATCCGCGGCGCACCATCTCGGCCGCGACGGGCTCCACGACCTCGGAGACGATCCGCTCGACGCTACCCTCGGGCAACCACGGCAGCGGCGTGTAGGCACCCATGCCACCGGTGTTGGGGCCGGTGTCGTCCTCGCCGACGCGCTTGTGGTCCTGCGCCGGGAGCAGCGGCACGACCGTCTCGCCGTCGACGAGGCAGAACAGCGAGACTTCGGGGCCGTCGAGGAAGGACTCCAGCAGGACGGGGTGCCCGTTCTCGAGGATCTCGGCGGCGTGGTCGCGGGCGGCGGCGCGATCGGTGGTGACGACGACGCCCTTACCGGCAGCGAGACCGTCGTCCTTGACCACCCAGGTCGGTCCGAACCGGTCGAGCGCCTCGTCGAGGGTCGCGGGTGTGTCGACGACCTCGCTGTGGGCGGTGCGCACACCGGCGGCGGCCATGACGTCCTTCGCGAACGCCTTCGATCCCTCGATGCGTGCGGCGGCGGCGGACGGTCCGAAGCAGGGGATGCCCGCGGCGCGGACGGCATCGGCGACCCCGAGGACGAGCGGAACCTCGGGACCTATGACGACGAGGTCGGCCTTCTGCCCGGTGGCGAGGGCGACGACGTTGTCGGCGGAGGCCGCATCGACGGGGAACAGCTCGGCGACGTTCGCGATACCGGGGTTGCCCGGCGCGGCCAGCACGGCGGTCACGCCGGGGTCGCGGGACAGGGCGAGAGCAAGAGCATGTTCACGGGCACCGGAGCCGATAACGAGTACGCGCACGCAGGACAGACTACGGGACCGGTCTCCACACGAGATCGGCGCGGGAACGCGTGCGCTGAACGGCTTCCGCATTGGGCAGATCGACGGTCCGCACCCATTCGCGTGCGCCGTCCTCGTCCCGTCCGTGGTGGCGGTGCCGGCGCACGAGACGTCGCGTGAGCGTGCGGCGGGGTGCGTCGATGTAGATGACGAGGTCGAGCAGCGGGCGGATGTGTTCCCATCCCCCGGTCTCGAACATCAGGTAGTTGCCCTCGGTGACGATCACCCGGGCATCGGCCGGCACAGCGTGCACCGCCGCGATCGGTTCGTCGAGCGGCCGGGAGAAATCCGGGGCGTAGATCGTCTCGTCGCGGCACTGCCGCACCCGACTCAGCATGTCGCGGAAGCCGGCCACGTCGAAGGTGTCGGGCGCCCCCTTCCGGTCCCGCGCGCCGAAGGTGTCGAGCTGCCGGTTGGACAGGTGGTAGCCGTCCATCGGCACCTGTCCGGTGGAGACCCCCGCGCATCGGAGGGCGTAGACGAGCAGCGCCGTGGCGCGACTCTTCCCGGCACCCGGCGGCCCGCACAGACCGACGACCGTGCGCCGATCCGCGGGAAGCCCGACGAGGACGTGTGTGACGAGTTCGTCCACGAGCACGCGCAGCGGCGCCTCCCGCACGCTCCCGTCACCTTCCATGAGCCCGACGATACGACCGCCCGCGACCGTCGGAGTCGCCGTGAGCTCTCGACACGCCCACCCGACTGATCTATCGTTATTTCGAAAGTTCGGAATTTCGAACTGTCACCCCGACACGGACGGATACCGCCATGCCGAACAGGATCGGAACCACCCTCGCCGCGACGAGCGTCGTGATCGCTCTGGCCGGATGCGGGCAGAGCACTCCACCGGAGTCCGACATCCCTGCACCGGTCGGGGCGGACGCGTCCGCCCCGGCCGGTGAATGCATGCCCACCCCCGCCGCGGACGTGAGCACCGCCGAAGGCTGGATCGGCTACCTCGCCGAGAACCCCGACACGGTCGCCATCGCGGTCGACGACGGCAACGGCGGGACCTTCGAACAACGACCCGACGAGCGGCAACCGCTCGCGTCGGCTGTGAAGGTCGTGCATCTCGCCGCCTATGCCCGCGCCGTCGCAGCCGGTGAACTCTCCCCCGACGAGCGCGTACCGCTCGCCGACTGGGAACGCTGGCATCTCCCGGGCACCGACGGCGGCGCACACCCCCGGGCTCTCGAACGGCTCGGTGTGAACGACCCGGAGGACACCGTCACTCTCGACGAGATGGTGTCGGCGATGATCCAGGAGAGCGACAACGCGGTCCCCGACTACCTGCGCGACCGCCTCGGCGACGACGCGCTGCGCGAGGCCGCCGCCCAGGGCGGCTGGGACGACTTCACGCCGCCGACGATGCTCGGCAACACGCTCGCGCTGCTCGACCCGACACTCGACGATTCGTCGGCGGTCTGGGACGCCGCGCGCCGCTACGCCTCCGAACCCGCCTACCGCGCCGAAGCGGTGCAGCACCCGGCGCCGGAGGATTTGTTCGCCCGGGTCGACCGCGTCCAGCGTTTCGACAACACCGGATCGGCCGCCGAGCTCACCGCCCTGCATCGCGCGATCGCCGACGGTTCGTTCGGTGCCGGCGGCGACCTCGCGCGTACCCACCTCGAATGGCAACCGTCCACGGTTCCGGGATTCGAGGGAGTCGGATTCAAGGGCGGTAGCCTGCCCGGCATCCTCACCGACGCAGTCACCTTCCGCCGCGATGACGACACGATCGCGACCACGGTGATGCTCGCGTCCGGCATGTCGGACAGCGACTACGCGGAAGCCCTCGAATCGTTCGCCCATCAGGAGATGCTCGCCGCGGCAGCGAACGATCCCGATTTTCTCGAGCGGATACGCTGCGCGATGTGAGCGACGGCGACGTGAACGACGAGTACGAGGCCCGGCTCGCGGATCTCGAACGCCGTGTGCGGATCCTCGAGGGCGACGCGACCCGCCGGGGCGCCGGGGACGGTCCCGGTGGCACCGGTCCCGTGGCGGACGTGGCAGGAAGCACGGGGTCCGTGACCTACGGGGGCTTCGTCTCCCTGCACGGCCACGTCCGCTGGAACATCGAGTACGACGCGGGCGCATCCCTCGCACTCGATCCCGTTCCCGTCGCCGCCGTCCTCGACGCCTTGGGCAACCCCGCGAGGCTGGCGATCGTGCGGACTCTGCTGCGCGGGCCCGCCACCGCCACCGAACTCCAGGAGGCCACCGACCTCACGTCGACCGGCCGGCTCTACCACCATCTCCGGGCTCTGTCGGCTGCGCGGGTGGTCGAGCAGGGAAGCCGAAACCGCTACCGGATCGCGCCGGAGAAGGTCGTGCCGCTGCTGGTCCTCACCGTCGCGGCGGCCGATGTCGGGGAACAGCTCCGGTGAACCCGGTGTCCCTTATCCTCCCGGTATGACTTCCGTGTTCAGCAAGATCATCGCCGGTGAACTGCCGGGCCGTTTCGTCTGGCAGGACGACGACGTCGTCTCCTTCCTGACCATCAACCCTTTCACCGAGGGGCACGTGCTGGTCGTGCCACGGCAGGAGGTCGATCACTGGCAGAGCGTGGACGACGACCTGTGGGCGAAGGTGAACGACGTCGCCCGCATCCTCGGTCGCGCCGTCACCGCCGCCTTCGACGCCCCGCGCGCCGGCCTGATGATCGCCGGCCTGGAGGTCCCCCACCTGCACCTGCACGTCTTCCCCGCCTACTCCCTCGGCGACTTCGATTTCGCGACGGCAGAGAAGGATCCGTCGCCCGAATCGCTCGACCGCGCGCATCGCAAGATCAAGGACGCCCTGCGCGAACAGGGTCACGGCGAGCACGTCCCCGACTGATCCGCTCGACGGGATATCGGCGGAACAATTCCGACCGGTATCCCGTTGTGTTCCTCGTGTCTTCTACTCCACCGAGTTCCCCAGCCCCGGCCGGTACGGCCGAGCCGCAGGCCGCTGCCGCACCGCGCGCCGGTCTTCTGATCGCCGTTCTCGTCGGGGCCGCATTCGTCGTCATCCTCAACGAGACGATCATGAGCGTCGCGCTGCCGAAGCTGATGGTCGAGTTCGACGTCGGCGCAGCCACCGCCCAATGGCTCACCACGGCGTTCATGCTGACCATGGCCGTCGTCATCCCGATCACGGGTTACCTGCTCACCCGGCTGTCGCTGCGCACGGTCTTCGCGATCGCGATGGGCAGCTTCCTGCTCGGCACCCTGATCGCCGCGAGTGCCCCGATCTTCCCGGTCCTCGTGCTGGGTCGTGTCGTCCAGGCCGTGGGCACCGCGGTGATGTTGCCGCTGCTGTTCACGACGGTGCTCAACCTGGTTCCCGCCGATCGTCGCGGTCGCACGATGGGCGTGATCTCGATCGTCATCGCGGTCGCTCCCGCGGTCGGCCCGACCATCGGTGGCGTCGTGCTCGACCAGCTGAGCTGGCGGTGGATGTTCTGGCTGGTGCTGCCGATCGCGGTCGTCGCGACGGCGCTCGGCCTGAGCTGGATCCGCAGCGTCACCGAACCGGTCGCGGTTCCGCTCGACGCCCCGTCGGTGGTGTTGTCGGCCCTCGGGTTCAGCGGTCTCGTCTTCGGTCTGAGCAGTCTCGGTGAGGCCGCCGAGGGCGATCCGCTCATGCCGCCGTGGCTGCCGCTGGTCGTCGGCATCGCGTCGCTGACGGTCTTCGTCCTGCGTCAGATCCGCCTCGGCGACGGCGCCCTGCTGGACATGCGAGCGTTCCGTACCCCGGCGTTCTCGCTCGCGGTTGCACTCGTCTCGGTAAGCATGATGTCGCTGTTCGGCACCCTCATCCTGCTGCCGATCTACCTGCAGAACGTGCTGGGTCAGTCGACGCTGACCACCGGCCTGATGCTGCTGCCCGGTGGTCTGGTCATGGGTCTGCTCGGCTACATCGTCGGACGCCTGTTCGACCGGTTCGGTCCGCGGCCGCTCGTCGCACCGGGCGCGATCATCGCCTGCGTCGCGATGTGGGGCATGACGACCTTCGACGCGACCACCACGATCGGCACGGTCATCGCCTGGCACGTGCTGCTCAACATCGGCCTCGCGTTGATGTTCTCGCCGCTGCTGACCTCGGCACTCGGAGCGCTGCCGCGGCGGTTGTACTCCCACGGCAGCGCCATCGTCAGCACCATGCAGCAGGTCGCCGGTGCGGCCGGTACGGCGTTGTTCATCACGGTGCTGACCCGCACGACCGTCGCGGGCGCCGAGAGCGCGGGCGATCCCGCCGGTGCGCTCGCGGACGGTGTCCACGGCGCGTTCACGTGGGGCGCGGCGATCGCGGTGATCGCAGTCGTCGGCTCCCTGTTCGTCCGACGGGCCCCGGAGCCCGAGGCGGATGCGGTGGAGGTGTCGGCCCCCGAGACCGCCGGAACGCACTAGCCGGCAGTACACACCGGCCCGGCACTCACGCGCCGGTCGTCATGACTTCCCTGTTCGACGGGAAGCGTGGCGGCCGGCGCGTTGCTGTCCGCACACGGTTCGTGGAGGAAGGCGTCCAGTTCGACCCACGAGGTGTCGCGTGCGGCGCTGCCGGACGGACGCTGGATCTCGCGTTCGATCGCGGTGAGGTGGTAGGCCGTGCGGACGATGGGTGCGGGCACCCCGCCGAAGACGGCGTCGAGCAGGCCGAGTGCGGGCTCGGCGACGAACAACGACCACGCGTTCCGCGCGGCCTTCCCGACCACGTCCGTGATCCCCATGTATGAGCTCGGAGAACCTGTCCGACGGCAGTGCTATCAAGTGATGCATGACGTGTTCACAGTGCAACCACGACCTCGACCACTGCCACGGCACACTCGTGCTCCACGCCGATACTCGGGTCGACTGCACCGAACCCGACTGCGTCGACTTCGAGATCGTGCGGCACACCCTCGTTCTCGACTGCATCGAACTGGACGGCGGATGTTCGTGCACGGTGATTGCGCAGGAATCGCAGCTACTGCGCGTGTCCTGAGCAATTTGCCAATACTCGCCCGGAATTCCTAACCTCGACGGAGGTGGCCGCCGGTCGGCCTCCCGGACGAGCGCACCGTACCCGGCCAGCGACAAGACGGTGCAGGAGCGTTGTACGTCATGGCCTGGATCGTTCTCGTCCTCTCCGGTGTGCTCGAAGCCGTGTGGGCTACAGCCCTCGGCAGATCTGCCGGTTTCAGCCGGCTCACCCCGACACTGGTGTTCGTCGTCGCCCTCGTCCTGAGCATGGCCGGGCTCGCGTATGCCCTGCGCACCCTGCCGGTCGGGACGTCCTACGCGATCTGGGTGGGTATCGGCGCCGCTCTCACGGTCGGATATGCGATGGTCACCGGCACCGAGACCGCCTCGCTGCTGAAGCTCGCACTGATCGCGGGCATCGTGCTGTGCGTGGTCGGTCTCAAACTCGTGCACTGACGTTCTCGGGCCTCACGTTCTCGGACTGACGTTCTCGAGCACTGACCGTTACAGTCGGTTCCATGAACCTCGGGTCCGTACTCGTGATGCCAATGCGTGTGGGTCTGACCGCCGCAGAGGTCGCCCTGAGCGTCGCCGAGACGGTCGTCGGCACCGTGCGGGTCGCGGTATCGCCCACCACCTACTCCGCGCTCGGCGCGGTCGGCCTGCCCGACACCCGCAGTTCGGTGGGTCTGCTGCAGCAGATCTCGAAGCTCACGTCGGAGGACCGTGGACTCGGTCACGCGTTGCGTCCCGGCGGTCCCCTCGACCGGCTGCTCGCGCCGGGCGGTCCCGTGGATCGGCTCACCGAGCCGGGTGGTCTGCTCGATCGGTTGCTCGAACCGGGCGGACCCGTCGACCGGCTCACCGCACCGGGTGGTCCCCTCGACCGGATCCTCGCCGACGACGGTGCCCTCGACCGCCTCGTGTCGGAAGGGGGTCTGCTCGATCGCCTCACCGCGCACGACGGCCCGCTCGAACGGCTGCTCGCCCAGGACGGCGCGGTGGAACGGCTCACCGCGCCGGGCGGCATCGTCGATGTGGCGATCCGGCCCGGTGGGGTCGTCGAGCGGGCCCTCGCCCAGGGCGGCGTCCTCGACGTCCTGCTCTCCGAACGGGGCGCCCTCGAACGACTGCTCGCCGAGGGCGGTCCGCTCGATCAGATCGTCTCGCTCTCGGAGACCCTCGCGCATCTCACGCCCGGCATCTCGCAGATGAACGCGAGCATCGACATGTTGCAGGAAACGGTCGAGCTGCTGCGCGGGGCCGTCGGTCCGCTCGGCGACCTCGCCGGCCGGCTTCCCGGGCGCTGGTTGCGCAGCGGCAAGGGCGAGCTGCTTCCGCCGCCCTGACCTAGTAGGACTTTGTTAGGTCGGGAAGGTGTGGTGGCAGGTCGGGCAGGTACCGATCCAATAGGCCAGTGCGCGTTGGAGTTCGCGCACGATGCCGTAGAGGGTCAGTCCCGCCCGGTCGCTTTTGGGTCGGTCAGTCGCAGTGACGTCAGGAACAGGTGCGCGGCGGTGACGAGGGTGACGTGATGGTGCCAGCCGAGCCAGGAACGCCCTTCGAAATGATCGAGTCCGAGACCGGTTTTCAGTTCCCGGTAGTCGTGTTCGATGCGCCAACGGATCTTGGCCAGGCGCACCAACTCCGACAGCGGGGTGTCATCAGGCAGGGTGGCGAGCCAGAAGTCGGTAGGGGCGGCCGTTCCGATCGGCCATTCGGCGAGCAGCCAGGCCTGCGGCAGCACACCGTCCTCATCGCGGGGAATCGTGCGGTTGGCCGGGCGTATGCGCAGCGCCACGAAGCGTGAGCGCATCGCCGCGGCCGGATTGGCCGGGCCGGTCTTGGTGCCGCAGCGCCAGTTGATCTCGGTCAGTGCTTCGACGCCTGCCCCCAAGACGAGATCTTTGCAGGTCACCGCCGCCGGGTAGCGCCGGGTCGGCGGCCGCCCGCGCCCGGAATACGCGGCGGCGACCGGCACCGCATCACCCGGGTGGGCGAGGGTCGCGCCCTTGACCGCCACGACGTAGACCAGGTCGCGGTCGGTCAGACCCTGACGGAAGGTGGCCGAGTCACCGTAGCCGGCGTCGGCGACGATCACCGGCGGGGTCCGGCCCCACGAGATCAGCTCGTCGAGCATCTCGAGAGCCATGACCGCCTTGGAGCGGTACCGCTCCTCGTCCGGGATCGCATTGCGTCGCCGGCGAGCGGTGATCACCGCGGCCGTCTCCGGATCGTCGCACCGCTGATCGTCCCAGCTCTCGGGCAGATACAGCCGCCAATCCAACGGCGCGGACGCGGAATCGGTGGCGGCGTGCACACTGACCGCGACCTGGCAGTTCCCGACCTTGCCCAAGGTGCCCGAATACTGCCGGGCCACGCATGGGGAGGCGTCGCCGTCCTTGGCGAATCCGGTGTCGTCGATCACCCACGCATCCGGGACGATCAGATCACACGCCCTGCGGGACAGCGTTTTCCGGACCGGTACCGGATCCCATGGTGAGGTGGTGACGAACTGCTGCAGGCGTTGGTGATCGATCCCGAGCCGGTCGGCCATCGGTTGCATCGACTTGCGGCGCCCGTCGAGCATCAATCCCCGCGCATATACCCCTGCCGTTGCTCGCTGGTCCTTGCGTTTGAGCGAGGAGAACACCTCGTCGACGAACACGTCGAGACGTTCACCGACATCGATCAGGGCTGCGGCATCCACCCGGTCATCGTCTCGGACATCCCGCCGAAACTCGAGGCCCCGCAACAAGAAGTGGTGAACCTAACAAAGTACTACTAGGGCATGTCTGACAATTCGCGCGTCCAAGCGATGACCGCGTTGAGGACGGCGGCTGCGCGGTAGACGATCGCCAGTTTGTCGTAGCGGGTGGCCATTCCTCGCCACTGCTTCAAGTGGGAGAAGCGTCGTTCGACGACGTTGCGGCCGCGGTAGTCGACAGCGTCGAATGCCGGCGGTCGGCCACCGCGCGTTCCGCGACGACGACGGTGACCGGCCTGATCGGATGGCTCGGCAATCACAGCGCCGATCCTGCGGCGGCGCAGCAACTCCCGGTTCACGCGGGACGAGTACGCCTTGTCGCCGCGGACCCGGTCCGGTCGGGTCCGCGGCCGTCCACTCCCGATCCGGGGAACGCGCAACTGGTCGAGCAGGTGCGGAAACGCGGGACTATCACCGGACTGACCGGGCGAGACAAGCACCACGAGGGGCAGCCCGTGACCGTCGACGAGGTGATGGATCTTCGTCGACAGGCCACCGCGGGACCGGCCGATCGCATGGTCAGGCGGCTCGACCGAAGGATTCGTGTAATTCGGTGTATCCCCCTGTGTGGCGGGTGGTGTTCGTGGCGTGCTGATGAGCGCGGACTATGGTCGAGTCCACCGACACTGCCCAGTCGACGATCCCGGCCGCGTCAGCGTGGGCGAGTAGTCGTTCGAGGATCCGGTCCCAGGTGCCGTCGCCTGCCAGGCGGCGGTGCCAGGTCCAGATGGTCTGCCACGGCCCGAACACCTCCGGCACGTCCCGCCACGCAATGCCGCACCGGTAGCGGTAAACGATGCCCTCGACCATTGCCCGAGCGTCGGAGAATGGCCGGCCGCGCCGACCCGTCCGCACCGGCAGCAGGTCCGCGATCATCGCCCACTGATCATCCGATAACATTCGCCGCCTCGCCCTTGGAACAGATTCACTCGTAACGGCTTCCATGAAGGTCACGCCGCTTCAGATCCGGTAGTCGACGACACCCATACTTTGGAGTAGGTGTCGACGTACTCCTGGCCTGTACGGGACCGGATCGCAGCCATCAGGGCATCCGTGGCTGCGCGCACGTCGTCGCCCTTCGCGTTCCGGAAGGGTGCCAGATCCAACGGTTCGAGGATCTCGATCACCACCCGGCGACGCCACCACGGCACACCGCGATCGGGCTTGGTGCCGGTGATCGCGACCGGCACGAGTGGTGCGCCGGTGTCCATCGCGACGCGGACCGCACCCGTTCGTCCTCGATAGAGGCGACCGTCCGGTGACCGGGTCCCCTCCGGGTGGATGCCCCAGACGCCTCCGTGCTCGACAATTCGGGTCGCGGCCTCGAGTGCCAATGTCGCTGCGCTCCCGCCCCGACGGTCGACCGGGATCTGACCGACCGCGGTGAAGAACCAGCGTTGAAGCCGACCGGTGAGCCCGCCGCGGTCGAAGTAGTCACCTTTCGCCAGGAACGTGATCTGCCTTCTGGCTGCGAGGGTCAGATAGAAGGAGTCGAGGACCGCGAGATGGTTGGCTGCCACGATGACCGGCCCACGCCGCGGAAGGTTGCGGCGCCCGATGATCTTCGGGCGTCCCAGTAGGTACAACGTCGGACCGATCACGACGTGTCGACACAGTCGATAGACGCACGCATTCCCAAGAGGCATAGACAGTGTCTACACAACTATCGGAGACACTGTCTACGTGACAGTGAATGACACGAGATCGGCACTGGTGCGAGCCGGCATCGACCTGCTCGAGGAGACCGGCTCAGCGGACATCGGCCTACGCGCAATCGCACGGCGGGCGGGTGTCTCCCATGGAGCGCCACGGCGATGGTTCCCGACTCACCGCAACCTTCTTGCCGCGATCGCAGAACAGGGTCTGCACGACCTCACCGACGCCCTGGCTGCCGCAGCAGAAACGTCAGAGCGCGCCATCACGGACGTGGCCCACGCCTACGTCGAATTCGCCCGCTGCCGGCCGGCGATGTTCACGCTGATCTTCCGACACGACCTGCTCGAAGGATCCGGGACTGAACTACGGACGATGTCGAGGCCTCTGTTCTCCTGGCTCGTCGACCTGGTTCAGCAGTCAACGGCCACGTCGGACCCGGCGGGTGCAGCCGCCGCCCTGTGGGTGGGCATCCACGGAATCGCGATGCTCTCGTCGACCGGGTCACTGCAACTCGCGACCTCCGGGGTGAACGAGAACGAGTTGATCGAGCGTGTTGTGGACGACAGCCTCCGGTGATCGCTCGCGGCTACGGTGGCCCCAGGACATTTGATGCGTTCATTGGCGAGGGTTGGTCGCCTCGATCAGCCTGTCGGCGGCGACACATTGTCAGACACGCCCTAGTTCCTCGCCGTGTCAGCGATCGGAGCGGCGGGATGCGACCAGCCGGGCAGCGTCGGCCGATGCCCGGCGCGCTGCCGCGAACAGGTCCTCCCCCGTGCCGAGCAACGCGGCGAGCGTGCCGGCGAAATGATCGCCCGCCCCCGTCGTGTCGACGACGTCGACCTGCGGGACCCGCAGATGTTCGATCGCGTCCTCGGTTCCGACCACGACGTCCTCCCCACCACGGGTGATCACCACGGTGCGCACCTGTTCGAGCAGGCGGGTCACGATCGCGTCGAAGGGGGTCCCTGCGGGAAGACCCGCGTAGTGCAGGGCTTCCTGCTCGTTGAGTACGAGCGGATCGGCGCCGGCGAGGACGTATTCGTCCAGGTCGATCACCGGGCTCGGATTGAGCACGAACCGGCGGTCGTGATCGCGCGCCCACTGGGCGGCGGCCCAGGTCACTGCGGGGAGCAGCTCGAGTTGGGTGAGCACCACCGCGGGATCGAGGGCATCGAGTGCTGCGGTCACGTCCTCGGCCTCGAGCAACGAATTGGCCTCGGGTACGACGACGATCCGGTTCTGCCCGTCGCCGGAGACGAGGATGACGGCCCGGCCGGTCGGGCCCGGTGTGGTTCGCAGATGGGAGGTGTCGACCCCTGCCCTCTGTTGCACGCCGCGCAGTACGTCAGCGGCATGATCGCTGCCCACCGCGCCGACGATGGCGGTGGGAGCCAGGCGGGCAGCACCGATGGCCTGGTTCGCGCCCTTGCCTCCCGGATAGGTGCGCAGATGCCGGCCGAGTACCGTCTCACCTTCTTCGGGAGCACGTGCCACGACGACCGTCAGGTCGAGGTTCAGCGATCCCACGACCGCCACCACGCATCGACTCGACTCGGTCACGGGTCGAGCCTACGACCGATCGACCCGCGGGGCGGGCCTACGATCGATCGACCGCGAAGGGCGGGCCTACGATCACTGCCCCTGCGGGTCCGGTTCCAGTTCGGGGCAGACGATGTGGACGACCTCGTCCGCCCAGGACTCCCCCACCTCGCCGTGACGCAGGTAGGCGCCGAGATACGCGCCGACGAGCATCGAGACGGCGGTGTCGACGTCGATGTCCTTGCGGATCGCGCCCGACTCGATCGCGGTGCGGAGCACGTCGGCGACGACCTCGCTCCGGGCATTGATGATCTCGCGGATCGACTCGGTGAACTCGGGTTCCTGGTCGGTGAGCAGTGCGCCGACACTGCCCATGCCCACTTCGTTCGACAGTCCGCGACGGATCAGCTCGAGGGTCCATTTGACGCGGTCGTAGACGCACAGCCCGTCGGGCACGCACGGTGAGGCGACCTGCGAGTGCAATGCCGCGTCGAGGATCTCCTCACGGTTCGCGTAGCGCCGGTAGATCGTCGTCTTCGCGACGCCCGACAGCGCCGCGACCGCCTCGACGGTGACGCGGTTGGGCCCGTGAAGCCGCAGGATCTCGAGCGCGGCCTTCACGATGCGTGCGTCGGTCCCGGCACGCTCCTTGACGGGGCGCCGCGACGTCAGGGCCGCGGATTCCGTCTCGACCTCGCCCACCATGTCTACATCCTCCTCGCGCGGGCATACACCCGCAGGATTCCCGAGTCTCCCCGACAAGGCGACCCCGAATCAAACACTACGAAACGATACGCTACGATGAGCGTATCGTTCCAATCGTCGACGAAGGGGAACGCATGACAGATATCTACGCACCGACACCCGGGCACTACACCGAATCCGAAACCGTCCTCGAGAGCTACCGCACCTACGACGCCGTCGAGAGGGCCATCGACCACCTGTCCGACGAAGGCTTTCCCGTCGAGTACCTGCGGGTCGTGGGCCAGGGAGTCACCACCGTCGAGCACATCGAAGGCCGCATGACCAACGGCAAGGCCGCCCTTCGCGGCGCCGCCGCAGGCGTCTGGACGGGCCTGCTCTTCGGTCTGCTCCTGGCACTGCTCCTGCCTGCCACCGGCATGGCCACCGTGATCCTCACCGCTGTCGTCTTCGGCGCGGTGTGGGGCGGATCACTCGGCTTCTTCACCCACTGGAGCACCGGGGGACGCCGCGACTTCGTCTCGAGAAAGAGCATCGAGGCCTCGCGCTACGACCTCATGGTCGATTCCGAGTTCGTCGATCAGGCGCGCGAGAAGCTCGCACTGCGCTGACCGGCCATTGTTTCTCCGATTCGAGAACCTCTTCGCCCACGCCGACCGGCGTGGGCGAAGTCGTTTCTGGTGGGAAAGAACAACACGAAAGGGGTATTCCACCCGAATCGCCACATTCGTCCGATGCGGATAATCCGTGTTTGCCCGGTCAATTCTTTCCACTGATGGCATGATTCGAGTTATGGCCGGATCGTCGAATACTCCCCCGAAGCCTGCTGTGGGCTCGAAGGTCGTCGTACGCGCGGGTGTCGCGGGCACCAAGGCCTGTCCCGGCACGATCGTCGAAGACTTCGGTCCAGCACAGGAAGCCGTGGGCGACAAGCTGGGTCGCGACTGGGCGCGCGTGCGCCGCTGGGCTGTGGCACTCGACGACGGACGGCTGATATTCGTCGATATGGACGCATTCGAATCCTCGAAGTCCTGATATCCGATCCATTTCGTCACTTCCGTATTCACACGCCCCTGCAGTGACATGCGGAGGGTGAACAACCGGGTGAACTGCGGCGGATCCGTTGACGCTCCGTGCGCCCGAACCGTTCTCCGGATATGACCTGGATCGGTTGGCCGCTGCTCGGATGGCTCACCGCATCCCCGGTGGTCGCCCTCGTATTCGGGCGCGTCGCCGCGGCGCACGACCTCCACGAGGCGCCGCACACGATTGCGCCGGTGATCGACCTGTCCGAGCGCCGAGCACTCCGCCTCGGTGAACATCAGGACGGCAACGGCCCGGCAACCCTCCCGGAGCCCCGTCTTCCGATGTAAATTGTCCTTCTCGCCTTCGACGGGACAGGGATCCGGTCCGGGCGAACACCCGCCCGTGCATGTGTGCCTCCCGGATCGAGGGACGATGACCGCAGACCGCTTCACCCCGGTCCCGCCCCGCAACGGCGCCGGAAACACGGCACTGACCGCAGGGATCGTCGCGCTCGTCTTCGCCTTCGTACCCGTCATCGGCGACTTCGTCGCGATCCCCGCAGGTCTGGTCGCAGTGGTGTGCGGATGGATCGGTCTCGAACGGGTCGACAGGGGCACGGCGACGCATCGCCGCGAAGCTCTGATCGGTGCGTGCCTCGGCGTCGCGGCACTGTTCGCCGTGTTCGTGGTCTTCGCAGCGGTTCACAGCAGCACCGGATGAAACAGGCCCGCGCGGTACGCGACGGGCCCTACTGGAGCCCCCTGTCAGGATTGAACTGACGACCGCTCGCTTACAAGGCGAGTGCTCTACCACTGAGCTAAGGAGGCACAGAACTCGACGGTCGCGGACGACGCGTGAGCGACGCCATCATATAGCGCGTCACACTCTCGGCGCGCACCCACCCGCCTTCGTTACGGTGGATTGCATGCCCACCCTCCCCGTTTCCCCCAGCCGTACCGGAGGCCGCGGACGGTGAGCCGCTTCGACGACTTCCTCGATCGGGTTCTCGGTACCCGCCGCGCGACCATCGACGCGGTCACCGAGGCGCCGGCGCCACTGCAGCCGATCGATCTGACCGACGATGCAGTGGTCGCCGAGGCGCTCGACGTCGCCGTGCGTGTCGGTGAGGTCCTGCTCGCCTCGGGCACCGGCGCGATCGACACCGCCGAACAGGTGCGGTTCGTCGCTGCCACCTATGGTCTGGCGCAGTGCGACGTCGACGTCACCTACAACTCGATCGTGCTGTCGGCCTATCGCGGACCGACCATGCCGCCGTCGAGCACGATGCGGGTGGTGCACTACCGCTCGATGGACTTCACGCGGCTCGCGGCCGTCGACCGTCTGACCCGCCGCGTCCGCCGCGACGCGATCTCCCCGGCGCAGGCGCACGAAGAACTGCTCGCCATCACCACCAAGGCGCATCCGTACAACCGTTGGGTGGCGACGATCGCGTGGTCGGCGATGGCCGCCTCGATCTCCGTGCTCCTCGGCGGCGACGCGCTGGTTGCGCTCGTCGCCTTCGGTTCGACGTTCGTGATCGACCGCGTCAACCGCAAACTCAACGCGGCCGGGTTGCCGTTCTTCTTCCAGCATCTGGTGGGCGGCATCGTCGCGACAGCCCCGGCGATCACGCTGTACGGGATACGGGAGACCATCGGGATCGAAGTGTCACCGGGACTGATCATCGCGGCCGGCGTGACGGTGCTGCTGTCCGGTCTGTCGCTCGTGGGTTCGGTGCAGGACGCCATCACCGGGGCCCCCATCACGGCGTCGGCGCGTTTCTTCGAAGTGCTGATGATGACGGGCGGCATCGTCGCGGGTGTCGCGACGACCCTGCGGGTCGCGTCGGTGTTCGGCGCCGAACTCCCTCTCATCAGTTACGAGGCACTTCCCGACCTCACACAGCTGCCGACGAAGATCCTCGCCGGTGCCGCGGCGGCGTTGTTCTACGCCGTCGCCTGCTACGCCGAACGTCGCGCTCTCACGGTCGCCGCGCTCGCCGGCGCCACCGGCAGCCTCGGCTACCAGCTCGCGCTCGGGTTGTCGCTCGGTCCGATCATCTCGTCGGCGCTGGCCGCGACCGTCATCGGTTTCGCCGGTGGTCTGATGGCCCGCCGCGCGCTCACGCCACCGCTGGTCGTCGCGGTCGCCGGCATCACGCCGCTGCTGCCCGGTCTCGCCCTCTATCGCGGCCTGTACGCGATGCTCCGCAATCAGATGGCCACCGGCATGACGGCGCTGTTCTCGGCGTTCGGTATCGGGTGCGCGCTCGCCGCGGGTGTCACGCTCGGTGAATGGCTCGCCCGCCGCACGCGCAACCCGCGCGGTGTCCTCCGCGTCGGCGCGCTGCGTCGCCCGCAGCTGCGGCGGATCCCCCGGATCCGGCTCGACAAGAACCGCCCGGTGTGGCGTCCGGCGCCCGGCCCCGCCACGGGTCCCATCCCGATGGGATCGCTGCACACCGGCCCGATACCCACAGCTCCCGGGACGGGCCCCATCGCGACGGGCCCCATCGCGACGGGACCGATCGCCACCGGTCCGATCACCACCGGTCCGATACCGACGGGCCCGATCGCGTCGGGTCCCCTGGCCACGGGCCCGATACCTCTCGACCCACACGGGTCGTCGTCGGGCCGGGAGGCAGGATCGTCCGTACAAACGACGAGAGCCACGCTGCGCTTTCGGCGCGGGCGTGACTCTCGGCGGATCTGACGGAAGCGTTCAGCTGCCCTGGCGGGCCTTCTCGTCGGCTTCCATTGCGTCGCGAAGGCTCTTCGGACGCATATCGGTCCAATTCTGCTCGACGTACTCGACGCAAGCGGCGCGCGACTCTTCGCCGAATACCACCCGCCACCCCTGCGGAACCTCGGCGAAGGTCGGCCACAGCGAGTACTGCTCCTCATCATTGATGAGGACGTAGAAGCGGCCGTCTTCGTCGTCAAATGGATTCGTGCTCATCTCGCCTCACTTGTTGCGTAGGTGTGATGGTCCGATATCCTACCAAGCTCGTCGATTCCTCCCCCGGCTCCGGGCAGACGGAGCTCTCGGCGTTCGACGATCGAGGTCAGGATCTCACCCGCGCGGATCGCTGCGTTGGACAGCAACGACGCGGTCAGACCGTGTGTCTTCTCGGTTCCGCCCTGCAGGTAGACGTCGGCCGTGACGTTCTCGGGCAGCGGCAGACGGTAGTCGCGGGCGACGGACAGAACGGGTGCCTCGGGCGCGAGATCACCCAGCAGCGGCGCGAGAGGCGTGGGCTCGAAGCCGGTCGCGAGGACCACCGCATCGCACTCGAGGGTCTCGGTGTCGCCTTCGAGATTGTCGCGGATCTCGACGGTGACTCCCGCCTCGCTCTCGATCGCCGACACGACCTCCGAGGCACGACGCATGAACAAGCGGCGACGACCGCTCACCCGTTCGCGGTATTCGGTCGCGTAGAGCGCCTCGATGAGTTCGGGCGAGACGACCGAGTAGTTGGTGCTGCGGTGCAGGGCGAGCAGACGCTCACGCTCGGACAGCGGGGCCGCGTGCAGTTCGTCGACGACCTGCGGGTCGAAGATGCGGTTCGCGTACGGGCTGTCGTCGGCCGGGCTGTACCCGAAGCGGTTGAAGACGTTGTGGACCTCGGCCTGCGGGTAGTGCGTGTGCAGGTACTGCACGACCTCGGCCGCGCTCTGCCCGGCACCGACCACCACGAAGCGCTGGTGCTGCGGCTCCGGCATGTCCTCGATGTGGAAGAGGAAGTGGTGGTTGTGGAAGCAGCGGGCGGACTCGGTCGCCCACTTCGGGAGCCGGGCACGCAGTCCGACTCCGACCACGACGCTGTGCGCGTACACGACGGCGCCGTCGGCGGTCCGCACGGCGAACAGATCGGCGACCCCGTTGTGGTTGCGGACGGTCTCGACCGAGACGACCTCGGTTCCGTAGCGGACGTCGGCGTCGACGCGCGTGGCCGCCCACTGCAGATAGTCCTGGAACTCGTGACGTGTGGGGAAGAACGTCTGGTGGTTGACGAAGTCCACGAGACGGCCACGGTCGTGCAGGTAGGAGAAGAAGCTGTACGAGCTCGCGGGGTTGCGGAAGGTGACCAGATCTTTGGGGAACGCGATCTGCATCGTGGCGCCCTCGAGCAGCATGCCCGGGTGCCAGGCGAAGGCCGACCGACGTTCGAAGAAACGTGCCCGGATCGCCGAGGAGGGGTTGTCGGTGTTGTGCTCCTCGACGGCGATCGCGAGCGCCAGGTTCGAGGGGCCGAAACCGATACCGACGAGGTCGAAGACGTCTCCTTGCGAGTTGCCCTCCGACCTCCCCGCGTCATCGGCGACAAGGCTGGAACGGTCGGTCATCACTCAACTTCCGTACTAGGGGGTCCGGAGGGGCCCGTGATCGGTTCGTACGAGACTCGAAGGTAGCTCAGGCTAACCTTTGTTCGGTGAGCGTACCAGTGCCCGACGGTCCGCGGGACGTCCCGATCTCCCGGATCACAGGGACCTTCGTCGCATTTCGACGACGGCGGGCGCGGTGGATCGTCGCCGATCCCACCGCGCCCGCCTGCCGATTTCCCGTGTGAAGGGACTCCTCTAGGAAGCCAGGAAGTCCACCAGGATCTTGTTGACCGCCTCGGGCCGCTCGAGATAGCCGTAGTGCCCCGCGTCCGGGATCTCCTCGTAGCGCGCACCCGGAATGGCGTCCGCCACCTCGCGCGACAGATAGGCCGGGATCATCCGGTCGTCGGCGAATCCGACGGCCAGGCACGGCACGGTGATGCCGCGGTAGGCCGCGCGCCGATCGAACTCCCGGTCCATGCCGAGCTGCGCGCGCACGCCCGCCGACACCTTTCCGCCGCTGAACTCGAAGACGTCGAGCCAGTCGCGGGCGGTGTGCTCGTCGGCCAGCGAGGCCGGCGACAGATTCATCACGGCCGTGACGGCGGCCTGATACTTCGGCGGCAGTTCGACGCCGCTGTCGTAGAGCTGCCGCTCGCCCTCGGTGAGCGTCAGCTGGAACTGGTCCATGCGGGCGTGACCGGCCAGGAAAACGGCCTTGCGGACGAGTTCGGGACGGGCGAGCGTCAGCTCCTGCGCGACACGCGCACCCATCGACGTGCCGATCACGTAGGCGGGGCCGCCGAGCAGTTCGATCAGGCCGGCGGTGTCCTTCACCAGGTCGTCGATGGTCATGCCGCCGAGGCTCTCGCCCGACGGTGCGATGCCGCGGTTGTCGAAGGTGGCGACCCGGTAGCCGGCCTCGACGAGCGCGGGCACCTGGTGCAGATCCCACACGCGCCCCGGACTACCCGTTCCCATGATGAGGACGACGAGATCGCCCGTTCCCTTGACCTGGTAGTTCAGCGGGATGCCGTTCACGGTGGCAATGGGCATGAATACCTTCCTCGACGAGAGCGCGGTTGTGCGCCGCGGGTCGGCGCTGTGACGTCGTGCGCCGGAAACACACACGGTGTACCTACTGCACGACCGTCCTACGGTACCGCGACGTAGACGTGCAGGACCGTGCCAGGACCGCCCTCGGAAGGCGGGTGGCGGCGAGCTGTCCGATTCTCCTAGAGTCGAAGGACGATGCGTGCTCGCACAGAGCAGCGACCCCGGGAGGACATCATGGCCGCGGACCCGACCACCGCGAACGACATCGCCGACGAGGATCTCGAACCCGTCGCCGACGAAACCGCACGACAGGCGCAGCGAGTCGTCGCTGCCTACGCAGAGAACGCGGACGAGTGCCGCATGCTGCTGTCGATGCTCGGCATCGGTCCCAGCGACAAGCACTGACGAGCTCGACACCCATCCCGGTGCCGATGTCGGCACCCACACTGCCGGGCCGGCGACGGCACCGGCCCCGAAAGAGGACCACAGCGTGACAGCAGGCGAAGCGGACGCAGCGGGGAACCACGACTCGCACGCCGGGTCGGACTTCGTGGTCGTCGCCAATCGCCTGCCGGTCGACCTCGAACGGCTTCGCGACGGCACCACCCGCTGGAAGCGCAGTCCGGGCGGGCTCGTCACCGCACTCGAGCCGATCCTGCGTTCGAACAACGGCGCCTGGGTCGGCTGGGCCGGCGTGGCCGACGCCGAGTCAGGCGTCATCGTCGAGGACGGGCTGACCCTGCACTCGGTGCGGTTGAGCACCGAGGACATCGCCGAATACTACGAGGGGTTCTCCAACGCCACGCTGTGGCCGCTCTACCACGACGTGATCGTGCGTCCGGAGTACCGGCGCGAATGGTGGAACTCCTACGTCGAGATCAACCGCCGCTTCGCCGAGGAGACCGCGAAGGCCGCCTCGGAGGGCGCGACCGTCTGGATCCAGGACTACCAGCTGCAGCTGGTGCCGAAGATGCTGCGGATGCTCCGTCCCGATCTGACGATCGGCTTCTTCCTGCACATCCCGTTCCCGCCGATCGAGCTGTTCATGCAGCTGCCGTGGCGCACCGAGATCGTGGAGGGTCTCCTCGGCGCCGACCTCATCGGCTTCCATCTTCCCGGGGGTGCCCAGAACTTCCTGTATCTCGCCCGACGTCTGGCAGGTGCCCAGACCTCACGCGGTAACATCGGCATCCGGTCCAAGCTCGGCGTGGTCCAGGTCGGCTTCCGCTCGGTGCGCGTCGGCGCTTTCCCCATCTCCATCGAATCGGGCCGGCTCGACCAGCAGTCGCGGAGCAAGGCCATCCGCGATCGCGCCAAGGCGTTGCGCAAGGAACTCGGCAACCCGAAGACGATTCTGCTCGGCGTCGATCGCCTCGACTACACCAAGGGCATCGACGTGCGGCTCGATGCGGTGCACGAACTTCTCGCCGAGGGTCGCATGGACCCGAAGGACACCGTGATGGTGCAGCTCGCGACCCCGAGCCGGGAGCGCGTCGATTCCTACGTCCACATGCGCGGCGAGATCGAGCGGACGGTCAGTCGCATCAACGGTGAGTACGCCGAGGTGGGGCGTCCGGTGGTGCACTACATCCACCGCCCGGTCCCCCGCGACGAGCTCATCGCGTTCTTCGTCGCGGCCGACGTCATGCTGGTAACCCCCTTGCGCGACGGCATGAACCTCGTCGCCAAGGAGTACATCGCGTGCCGCAGCGATCTCGGCGGCGCGTTGGTGCTCAGCGAGTTCACCGGTGCCGCAGCCGAACTGCGGCAGTCGTTCCAGTGCAATCCGCACGACCTCGAGGACGTCAAGGACAAGATCCAGGCCGCGATCGAGGTGCCGCGCGAGGACGGCCGCAAGAGGATGCGTGCGCTGCGCCGTCAGGTGCTCACGCACGATGTGGATCGCTGGGCCCGTTCGTTCCTCGACACCCTCGCCAACACCGGCGCCGCCGGACGCGCGCTGATCGCGCCGGGTGAGGCCGGCGAACCCGACCCCACCTGACGGCTCTCTTCTAGATCGGGGTCAACCGGCTGACGAGCCAACGCCCGTCCTGCTTTTCGAGTTCGACGCGCACCCGGCTGCCGCTGCTCACCGCTTCGGGGTTCTCCGAACTCGTCGTGATCTGGTTGAGGAACAGCAGGGTCACAGCGTTGTCGGCGTCGGCGGAGACCACCGACGACGCCTGCACGCTCACCTGCACGCTGATCGCTTTCTCCTTGGCGCCCGGCGCGATGATGTTCTTCATCAGATTCGTGTACTCGTCGCGGAAGTCGCCGGTGAGACCCTCCGCGGCGGCGTCGGTCTGCGCGTCAACCTGGTCGTGGGTGTAGGCGAGCATCGCGACCGCCTGTTCCTCCGCAGCGACCCTTGCCTCCGTCCGTGCCGTCTCGGCGGCGGACTGCTGGACGGTGCCGTAGGCGAGCCATCCCACCAGGACCGCGAAAACCACTGCCACGAAAGACAATCCGATCGCGATGTGTGGCAGGTACGAGGCCTTCGTATCCGAAATCGCGTCCGGGACGGAGGTGTCGGCGGCCGAGGTCTCGGCGGCGGTGGATCCGTCCTTCTCTGCGGTCCCACCGGCCACAGTGTCGTCGGTCGTCTTGTCGAGCGTCACGCGATCGTCCTTCTCGTCGGTCACGGCACGAACTCCACCTTCGACGCCAGCAATCTGCCGTTCTCGTCGCAGATCGTCACCCGCAGACGGAAGTCGCGTGCTTCCGGTTCGGTCTGGTCGGCGTTGCTCACCATCGCGCGGGAGGCGACGAGCGACGACGCGCACGTGCCGTCCTCGTTCTGGATCCCCGCTTCGAGGACCTCACCGGTGGTGTCGACGCCGGCCTGTTGCACGACCTCCACGAAAGGCCCTTCGCGGCCCTCGAACTCGGCCTTGAAATCGCCCGTCGCGCCTTCGAGCAGACGTGCGACGTCGGCGCCGGCGGTATCGGCGTTGATGGTGGTCAGGTTGAGCACCGTCTGCCGCGCGGCCTGCAGGTACGCCTCCCGCTTCTCGTCGCGTTCGTTCGCGGACTGCCTGTCGACGATGAGCCAGGCACCGGCCGCGACGAGCGCGATGACCAGTACGGACGCGATGATCGCGACCGGCTTGGCCCATGCCGGCTTCGTCTTCTTGTCGATCTCGTCTGCCATCAGCCCTGCTGCGCCTTCATGTAACTCTCCAAGCTCCGATCTCCACCGAGATCGGCGTGCGTGTACACGGTGCCGTCGGGACCAATGTACGTCCCGGTCTGCGGATCGATCCGTCGCGCCGCGACCCCGGCGGGAGCCGTGTCGCCGCGCTCACCGTAGGAAGCGGGTGTGGGTGCGACGTTCTCCGAGGCCACCGGTGTCGGCGGTCCGGTCCACGGATTGTCCGAATAGGTAGGGCTGTACCCGGTGCGGCACGTGTCGGGCGTCGGTGCGCGACGGCCCGGGTACTCCATGCACGGTACGTTCCGGGCGCCGCGGACCGCGTTCGGATAGTCCTGTGGCAGTTGACAGAAGATGTCGCCGGGTGTGTCGACCACGGAGGTATCGGCCGGACTGCGCCACTGCTCCGGCGGCACGAAGCCTGCCAGGCACGGCGGCGGATCGTTGACCTGCAGGTGGAAGTCCACCACGGCACCGTCCTCGGGCGGGCCGGCGCCGGCCGCGGTGATCAGGGCCGTCGTCATCGGCGGGTACAGCACCAGGATCTGCTCGATGCCGGCGTTGTAGACCACACCCACCTCGCCGACGCTCACCAGATTCGCAAGCAGCAACGGCAGGGTCGGTTTCAGTTCCTGCAACAGGGATTCGGTTTCGGCAGCGGCACCCGGTCCGACGTCGAGCAGGGCTCGCAGGTCGGGGTCGCTCTCGCGCAGGCGGTCGGTGAAGGTGACCATGTCGCGTGTCCACGACCGGATCGCATCGCTCGTGACCACCTGCGTGTCGAGCAGCGGACCGATCTGGTCGATCAACTGCCGTGTCTCGGCACTGTTCGCCGAGGCCTCCTGCACGAACAGGCGCGTCGAGTCGATCAGTTCCTGCAGTTCGGGTCCGGAGCCGTTGAACGCGTCGAACGCCTCGTCCACCACGGTCTGCAGCCGGGTGTCGCTGATCGAGGCGAGCAACACGTCGGCCTGGTCGAGCAGGGCACCGACCTCCTGCGGCACGCTCGTGCGGTCGATCGGGATCACGTCGCCGTCGGCCAGGCGTTCGCCGCCCGAACCGTCGGCTCGGGGAACGAGATCGATGTACTGTTCGCCGACAGCCGAGACGCTGCGCACCGCCGCGTCCACATCGGCGGGAATCTTCGCGTCGCTGTCGATGGACAGCAACGCCTCGACCCCTGTCGGCGACAGGGCGACGCTCCGCACGGTGCCGACGGTGTTTCCGCGATAGGTGACGTTCGAGTGCGGATACAGACCGCCGGTCGACTGCAGTTCGACGACGATCTCGTACCGTCCGATCCCGAACAGCGCCGGCAACTTCACGTACATCAGCGACATCACGACGAGTCCGACGACCGTGAGGATCGCGAAGATCGTGAGCTGGATGCGGACGAACCGCGTGAGCATCATGGTGCGGGCACCCCCAGGGGCAGGCCGGGAATGGTGATCTCACCGATGCCGGGGATCGTCAGTTTCCCTTCGGGACCGGGAGGCGGCGGCGGGGGTGGTTCGAGCGGTGCGCGGAACGGGTCCGTCGCCTGTGCGGCGAGTCCCGCGTCGCGGCCGAGGATGCCTTCCGGGCCGGCGAGGCGTCCCGCGAGCGGCGTCCCGGACAGGAAGTTCAGGTCGAGGCGGTCGAGGGTGAGGTCGATCGTCATCGCGAGGTTCGCGTAGTCGCCGCGGATGATGTTGTTGATGCCCGCCTGCGGGAAGGGATAGGTGAGCAGCACACCGAGCACCTCGGTCAGGGCACTGCCCGAATCGGCCAGGGCCTTCAACGTCGGCGCGAGCCCTTCGAGATTCGCCTTCAGATCGTCGTTCGAGGTCTCGACGATCCGGCTCGCCACGGTGCTCAGTTCACCGAGCGAACTCATCGCGGCGGTGAGGTTCGAACGCTGATCCGAGAGCACCTCCAGCGCGGGTGGCAACTCCTCGAGGGCGCGGACGAGTGTCGCGTTCTGGTCGTCGACGGTCGCGGCCAGCCGGTCCATGCCCTCCAGCGCCGCGATGATGTCGCCGCGCTGCGTGTCGAGGGTGGACACCAGTTCGTCCAGGCGCGGGAGCAGATTCCGGATCGAGTCCTCCCGGCCGACGAGCGCCGCGTTCAGTTCGGTGGTGATGTCGTTGATCTGCGCGAGTCCACCACCGTTGAGCACCACCGACAGCGACGAGAGTGTCTGTTCGGTGGTCGGATACGCACCGGCGCGTTCGAGCGGGATGACGTCGCCGTCCTCGAGCCGGCCCTGCGGGGGTTCGCCGACGGGCGGGATCAGTTCGAGGTGTTGCGACCCGAGCAGACTCGTCTGCCCGATCCGGGCGAGCGAGTTGGCCGGAACGATCACGCCTTCGTCGAGCGAAACCGTCACGAGCGCGTGCCAGCCGTCGAGTTCGATCCCCGAGATCGACCCCACAGTGACGTCGTCGACCCGCACGGGCGAGTTCTGGGTCAGGGTCGTCACGTTGGGCATCTCGATCTGCACCTCGTAGGCACCCTCCCCGCGGCCGGCGCTGCCGGGCATGGGAATCGAGTTGAGTCCGTCCCACTCGCAGGCGGTGAGCGTCGTGCTCACCGCGACCGCGGTGGCCGCGACGCCCAGGCGGCGGAACATCGAGCGGCCGGTCATCGCACTCCTCCCGGCTGCAGCAGAGAACCCAGATCCTGCGGGACCTGCAGCGACGGCAGGCCACCGAGGATCCCGTCGACCGGCGACGCGGTCTCCGAGGACGACGGCTCGGGCGCGGTGCCACGACCTGCCGACGCCTCCTCGAGCCAGGTTTCGGTGTAGACGATGTCGTCGGGGAAGGCCTGCACACCGGCGAGCGGATTGACCAGCAGCGGAAGGTAGTTGGCGTTGATGGACGACAGCACCGGGCCGAGTTGCTGGCGGCACAGTTCCTCGCTGCGCTCGGAGGTCGCGTTCGCGGCGGCCGCGACCGACCCGCACATCCACTCGACGGGGTTGGCGAGGTTGTTGATCGCGAGCGCGCCCGTGAGCGACCCCTGCGCCGGCTTGTAGATGTTGTAGAAGTTCGCGAGGGAGGTCGGGCCCGAGTGCAGCACCCGCTCGATCTCGGGACGTTTGCGGACCAGCACCTCGGTCGCATCGGCCAGCCGCTCCACCGATTCGGTGAGCTCGGCCCGGTTGTCCTGCACGAACCGCTGTACGTCGCCGACGGCGATGTTCAACTCGGACAAGGAGACACCGAGCTGGTCGGAGCTCTGCGCGAGCACGTCCGAGACCGACGCGAGACGACCGCCGAACTGCACGATCTGTTCGTTGCTCGACGAGAGGACCGACACGAAGGTCTGCAGGTTGCGGATCGTCGAGAACAGATCGGTGCGTCCCTCCGAGAGCGTGCGCATCGTGTCCGACAGCTCCCGAAGGGCCTCGCGCACGGTCTGCCCGTTGCCCTCGAGATTCTCGGCCGCGGTGTCGATGAACCGGCCGAGAGATCCCTGCGGATCGAGTTCCTCGGGACCGAGCGCTTCGGACAATCGCATCAGTTCGGTCTTGATCTGGTCCCACTCCACGGGAGAGGCCGTGCGCTGCATCGGGATCGTCGCGCCGTCCTCGATCGTCGGGCCACCCGAGTACACAGGGGTGAGCTGGACGAAGCGCGCCGAGACGAGACTCTGCGCGATGACGACGGCACTCGCATCGGACGGGATCTCGACGCCGTCGTCGACCTTCATCGTCACCTGTACGAGGTCGTCGCGGGGTTCGATGTCGCTGATGCGCCCCACCGAGACGCCGAGCACCCGTACGTCGTCGCCCTCGTACAGGCCGCTGGTGGACGCGAATTCGGCGTGGATCGTGCGTTTGCCGAGGTCCGGCAGGACGAACACGGCGAGGGCGCCGAGCACGAGCACGACGACGGCGCCGATGATCACCGGCACCAGCAGGGGTGGGCGACGGCGGGCGGTCGTCGGGGCGGTATCGGTACTCATTCGCCGTCCCTCTTGATAGTCGGGGGCCCGTCCGGGATCACGTCCTGGAGATCCTCGGGGAGAAGATCGGGCGCGACCTGGCTGTCCACGATGGCCTTCCACCACGGCGCCGGCAGGATGTTGGACACGTAGGCGTTGAAGAACGGTCCGCTGGCGACGGATTCCCCGAGTGCGCTGATGTACGGGCCCAGGCCGTCGAGCGCCCCGGCGATGTTCTCCTTGTTCGCCTGCAGGTTGGCCGTCACGAGGTTGAGCTTCTCGAGTGTCGGTGCCATCTGCGCCTGGTTGTCCTGCACGAGCCCGGTGAGCTGACGTGAGACGGAGGAGATGTTCGCGATCAGTTCGGTGATGGCGTCGCGGCGCAGGCTCAGTTCGCCGAACAGGGCGTTCGCGTCGACGATGAGCGCGTTGACCTGGTCGCTGCGCTCGGCCAGGATGCCCGTCACGCTCTCGGCACGCTCGAGCAGTTGGTGCAACGACTCGTCGCGGGCGTTGATCGACTGCGACAGGCGGGTCATGCCCTCCAGGGCGCCCTGGATCTCGGGCGGGGTGTTCTCGAGGGTTTGCGACAGCGCGTCGAGCGAGTCGTTGATGCGATCGGTGTCGAGTTCGGAGACGGTCGTCGTGAGATCGCCGAGTGCGTCGGTCAGTGAGTACGGCGAATTGGTGTGCTCGATACCGATGATCGAGTTCGGGCGCATCACACCGTCGCCACCGGGGCGCAGCGCCAGCGATTTCCGGCCGAGCACGGTGTTGGTCTTGATGTCGGCTCCGGTGGTGTCGCCGAGCCCGATACCGTCCCGGATGCGGAAACTCACCAGCACGGCCTGACCGTCGAGGCGCACCTCGGTGACGTCGCCGACGTTCACGCCGGCGAGCATGACGTCGTCGCCGGGCACCAGACCGCCGGCGTCCTGGAAGCGCGCCGAGTAGCTCAGGCCCCCGGAGAGGAAGTGCAGCTGGTCGTACTGCAGACCGGCGAGAACGATCGCGGCGGACACGGCCAGGCCGATGATGCCCGTGCGGATGTAGTTGGGGTCACGGGGTGCACTCATTCGACCTTCGCACACCTTCCCGTGTCGTGGTTCGCCGTGGTGTACCGGATGGTGGTGCCGTCCGGTCCGGAGAACTTGAAAGTATTGGCACAGAGGAAGAATTGGAAGAAGTTTCCGTATGCACCCACGCGGATGAGTTTCTTGTAGTCGGAGGGCAGGCGTTCGAGCGTGCGGTTGATGTCATCCTTGCCGAGGTCGAGCTGGGTCATGGTGCGGTTCGTCTCGGCGATGACCGTCTGCAAGTCGGGCCGGTTGTTCTGCAACAGCGCGGCGAGATCCGCGGTGCCGGAGGCGATCGGCGGGATCGACGCGCCGATGGGATCACGATCGGCGGACAGCCCGCCCACCAGGGTGTGCAGCTGTTCGATCGTGTTCTCGAACTCGCGGTCGTGATCGTCGATCGTGCCGAGGACGGCGTTGAGGTTGTCGATGACGTCGCCGATCAGCTGGTCGCGGTCGGCGAGTGAGTTGGTGAACGAGTTGGTGTTCCCCAGCAGCGACACGAGCGTGTCGCCCTGCCCCTGGAAGACCTGCAACAGAGCTCCGGAGAGGTCGTTGACCTGCTGCGCGTCGAGGCCCTGCAACAGCGGCTTGAACCCGCCGAGGAGCAGGTCGAGATCGAGGGCGGGTTCGGTCTGCTCGATCGGGATGTTGCCACCGGCGGGCAGGACGTCGACGCTGCCGGCACCTTCGAGCAGTTCGAGATACCGGTCGCCGACGAGGTTCTCGTATCGCACGGTGGCGCGGGTGCCGGTGAACAACGTGTGTTTCGCGTCCACGTCGAACTCGATCTCGGCGGTGTTGTCGCGGCCGATGTCGACCTTCTTCACCGAACCGACCTGCACCCCGGCGATGCGGACCTTGTCGCCGGCACCGAGACCGGAGACGTCCGTGAAGGTGGCCCGGTAGTTCTCGGTGCCGGTGAACCGCGCCTGGCTGAACACGACGGCCAGCCCGGCGAAGATCAACGTCATCGTGACGGCGAAGATCAGGAACTTGACGGTGGTCGCTCTCATGGTCACCGCCCGCCCGCGAGATGGTCGCCGAACAGGTACTGGAAGATCGTCGGGTAGCGGATCCAGGCTTCCGTTGCGGGCTTGTAGGGCGTTTCGCCGGTGTTCGACACGACGAACGGCGCGTGACCGTCGCGGCGCGGGTCGAAGTTCGGCAGGCCCCAGCAGTTCGGTCCGCCGGTCGCGCCGACCACGGGCAGATCCTGGGCGTCGTTGTACGGCGTCGCGCCACCCATGAAGCTGGTGCTCAGCATCAGCGCGGCGTACTCCCCGGTGCCGGCCATCGGTTCGAACGCCACCCGGGCGTCGTTGAGACCGACGATGAAGCAGGTCAATTGCGGCGAGTACTCACCGAGCAGACCGGTGGTGCGGCTCAGGCTGTCGAGTGCGGTGGTCAACTGTGTTTCGTTCTCCCCCAGGACGTCCCGTCCGGTGTTCGCGAGACCGGTGAGGTTCATCAGTAGCAGATCGAGTTGCTGTTGTTCGTCGACGACGGTGTTGCCGACGTCGGTGGCGTTGCCGATCGTGGTCATGAGGTCGGGGGCCGTGTCGGCGTAGACGTCGGTCACCTGCGCAGCCGAGACGAGGTCGGCCTGCAGTTGCGGCAGCGACGGATTCATCTCGGCGAGATACGCATCGGCCTCGGCCAGGGCGGCACCGAGGGCGTCGCCGCGTCCGTTGAGCGCTTCCGACAGCGCGCCGAGGGTGGCGTTGAGCTTCTCGGGCTGGATCTGGGCGAGCACGTCGGACAGGTGCTCGAAGACCGTGTTGAACTCGACGGTGACGTTGTCGGCCGCGATTACGGCGCCTTCCTGCATCGGAACAGAGGACGGATCGTCGGGGACGACGATGTCGACGAACTTGGCACCGAAGACGGTGGTGGATTCGATCGCCACCCGTGCGTTCGACGGGATGAGCTGCATCTGCCCGGGCTGCATGTCGAGATGCAGGACCGCACCGGCCGGTGTGTGCTCGATCGACGCCACGCGGCCCACCTCGACGCCGCGCATCGTCACCTTGGCGTCGGGTTCCATCACCAGACCCGACCGGGTCGAGGTGACGGTGAGCGGGACCGTCGAGGTGAACCCACCGGCGAACATCGTCAGTGCCACCGCGACGATCGCGGCGAGGCCGCCCACGAGACCGAAGGCGGCGAACTTCTTCTTCCACGAAGGAGTGTCCATGTCGCGCGCCCTACCCCGACAGGTTGAAGTTGCCGGTCGCGCCGTAGACGGCGAGCGAGATGAGCAGGGTGACGGTGACGACCGCGACGAGCGAGGCCCGCACCGCGTTGCCGACCGCGACACCCACACCGACGGGGCCGCCACCTGCGGTGAAACCGTAGTAGGTGTGGATGAGCATCACGGCGATCGCCATCACGATGGCCTGGACGAACGACCACAGGATGTCGGTGGGTATCAGGAAGGTCGTGAAGTAGTGGTCGTACACGCCCGCCGACTGGCCGTAGAGCACCACCGTCGCGAAGCGGCTCGCGACGAACGAGGCGATCACGGCGAGCGAGTACAGCGGGACGATCGCGATCATCCCGGCGAGCACGCGCGTGGACACCAGATACGGGATGGACGGGATCGCCATGGTCTCGAGCGCGTCGATCTCCTCGGAGACACGCATGGCGCCGAGCTGGGCGGTGGAGCCGGCGCCGATGGTGGCCGCCAGCCCGATGCCGGCGATCGTCGGGGCCGCGATACGCACGTTGATGAAGGCCGCGAAGAAGCCGGTGAGCGCTTCGACACCGATGTTGCCGAGTGAGCTGAAGCCCTGCACGGCGATGATGCCGCCGGTGAAGAGCGTCAGGAAGCCGACGATCACGACGGTGCCGCCGATGACGGCGAGTGCGCCGGTGCCCATGCTGATCTCGGCGACCAGACGCACCGTCTCCTTGGGGTAGTGCATCAGCGCCCGGGGGACCGTCGCGAGGGCGCGCCCGAAGAACAGCGCCTGCTCCCCCACCCGGTCCACCGTGGACGACGCACGTGTCATGCGCCGAACCGCACGGGGGAAGCGCCAGGACATCACTGCCATGAAATCTCCGCTCCCCTCATCCCGCGGTCAGCTTGATGCCGACGGCCGTGACGAGGAGGTTGACCACGAACAGCGCCATGAACGCGAACACGACCGTCTGGTTGACGGCGTCGCCGACACTCTTCGCTCCACCTTTGACATTGAGACCGAGATAGGACGCGACCAGCCCCGCGATCATGCCGAACAGCCCCGCCTTGACCTGGGAGATCATCAGTTCTCCGAAGCCGGTGAGCAGGGTGATGCCGTTGATGAACGCGCCGGGGTTGACGTCCTGGAGGAAGACCGAGAAGGCGAACCCGCCGAGGATGCCGATCGTGCACACGAGACCGTTGAGCAGTAGGGCAACGACGGTGGACGCGAGCACCCGGGGCACGACGAGACGCTGGATCGGATCGATGCCGAGCACACGCATCGCGTCGATCTCCTCGCGGATGGTGCGCGCCGCGAGATCGGCGCAGATCGCGGTGGCGCCGGCACCGGCGACGATGAGCACCGTGACCATGGGACCCACCTGCGTCACCGCGCCGAGGGCCGCACCCGCTCCGCTGAGGTCGGCCGCGCCGATCTCCCGGAGCAGGATGTTGAGGGTGAAGCTCACCAGAACCGTGAACGGCACCGCGACGAGCACGGTGGGCACGAGCGAGACGCGTGCGACGAACCATGCCTGGTCGATGAACTCGCGCCGTTGGAAGGGGCGACGGAAGGCCGCCCGGGCGGTCTCGCCGGTCATGGCGAACAGTCCGCCGACGGCCCGTAAGGGAACCTCGAGGAGGTCTACCATCGTGTACCCCCTTCGATCCTCACGTCGTCGGCGCGCGGCCGATCGATGGCGTGTGCTGTGACCCGGGTCATAGTAACTAGAACGTGTTCACCTGTCAAAGATCCGTCGAGGGGCATCTCGATCCATTTCCGTCCGGACGGACACACGGGCGTCGACCGACGCGCATCGACACGCTCATAAGTGGTTTTACCCTGGGATTTCGGTGAGATTCTCGACGCCGGGCCCGAGCTCGATCACCTCGGCACGAGAGGCCGTCACGGCCCGATCGGGTCGTCGCAGGAGGGGAAAAAATTAGAACACGTACCAGGCCAAAACGCGGGGCCGGACGAGAGCCGGAGGAACGGCCCGAGTGGGCGTGACGCTACCGGAACCCCGGTGTCCGTCACCCGTAGTTGCAGGATCCCGGCCCGGAGACGAAGACACGGCATCCCCTGCTGTCCCCGAAAAGGAACAGCAGGGGATGCCGGAACTACAGATCGAGAGCCGCCGAGGCCGAGAATGTCCGGCCCGGATCACGATCGGCGAAGTAACCGCCGAGCTCGTCGGCGAGCGCTGCGGGGGTCCACTGCCCGTCGGCGTCGAAACGCTGCTCGACGACCGGCGCGGCCATCAGGGCCACCATGGGCCCGTAGACGATGAAGACCTGCCCGTTGACGCGATCGGCCGCCGGGGAGGCGAGATAGGCGACCAGATTCGCGACGTGGTCGGGCGAGAGCGGATCGATGCCGTCGTCCGGCGCGTCGCCGAAGACCGCCTCGGTCATCGACGTGCGCGCGCGGGGGCAGATCACGTTCGCCCGGACCCCGTACCGCTCGAGACCCCGGGCGGCCGAGAGGGTGAGCGCGGTGATGCCGGCTTTGGCGGCACCGTAGTTGGGTTGCCCGGGCGGCCCGAGCAGACCGGCCTCCGAGGACGTGTTGACCAGACGCCCGTAGACGGGGCCACCCTCCTGCTTCGACCGGTCGCGCCAGTAGGCCGCGGCATTGCGGGACAACAGGAAGTGACCACGCAGGTGCACGGCGACCACCGAATCCCACTCGTCGTCGGACATGTTGGGCAGCATCCGATCCCGCGTGATGCCTGCATTGTTGACGACGATGTCGAGACCACCGAACTTGCCGTGCGCCGCGGCGAGCATCGCATCGGCCGTCTCACGCTCGGCGACGCTGCCGGGCACGAACTCCGCCTCGGCACCGAGATCGCGGATCCGCGCGAGGGTGTCCTCCACCGCGTCGTTCTCCACGAGATCGTTGACCACCACCGATGCTCCGGCCCGCGCGAGCGCGAGCGCCTCGGCACGTCCGAGTCCCGCTCCGGCTCCCGTGACGACGGCGACCCGCCCTTCGAGAGACACCCGATCGTCGTTCTCCGCGCCACCGTTGGCGTCCGCACTCATCCACGTACTCCTCGAGATTCGGGCCGATTGCCGGCCGCACGCCGGTACTCTCCCCACCAGGACCCGGGGGCACCGAGAATGTAGAACTTGTTATTTTTCCCGACAAGGGTCGGTGCCGGTCACCGTCCGACGCTCATGCCTCGGCGAGGGCCGCACGCGGGCACTGGGCGACGGCCTCGCGGACGACGTCCTCGCTACCCTCGGGTACGGGATGCGTGACGATCAGCTCGTCGTCGTCGTTGAGATCGAAGACGTCGGGCGCCAGCCCGACGCACACGCCGTTCGCTTCACAGCGGTCGAAGTCGACCTTGACATCCATTCCGGGACCTCGCTTCACATTCGCGCCGACCGATCGAGTCCAGACTAGAACGCGTTCCAATTCTGTGCAATGATTCGCGATGATCCCACAGAGACGATTCGCGGGGACACGCAGCGACGAAACGGAGCGTTCGTGGACATCTCCTACACCCCCGGGCAACAAGCCCTCCGCGAGGAATTGCGGGCCTATTTCGCACAGATCATGACACCCGAGCGCCGCGAGGCGCTCGCGGCCACGACCGGGGAGTACGGCGTCGGCAACGTGTACCGCGAGGTCGTGCAGCAGATGGGCAAGGACGGATGGCTCACCCTCGGCTGGCCCGAGGAGTACGGCGGCCAGAACCGTTCCGCGATGGACCAACTGATCTTCACCGACGAGGCGGCCATCGCCGGCGCGCCCGTCCCGTTCCTCACCATCGATTCCGTCGCGCCGACGATCATGCATTACGGCACGGACGAGCAGAAGGAGTTCTTCCTCCCCCGCATCTCCGCGGGCGAACTGCACTTCTCGATCGGCTACTCCGAGCCGGGCGCCGGCACCGACCTCGCCTCCCTGCGCACCACCGCGGTGCGCGACGGCGACGAGTGGGTCATCAACGGGCAGAAGATGTGGACGAGCCTGATCGCCTACGCCGACTACGTCTGGCTCGCCGCGCGCACCAACCCGGATGTCAAGAAGCACAAGGGGATCAGCGTCTTCATCGTGCCGACCGACACTCCCGGATTCTCGTACACCCCCGTGCACACCATGGCCGGTCCGGACACCAGCGCCACCTACTACCAGGACGTACGCGTCCCGGCGTCCGCACTCGTCGGCGAGGTCGACGGCGGCTGGGCGCTCATCACCAACCAGCTCAACCACGAACGGGTCGCGCTCACCTCCGCCGGCCCCGTGCGCACCGCACTGACCGAGGTCCGGCGCTGGGCGCAGGAGACGCATCTGCCCGACGGGCGACGGGTGATCGACCAGGAATGGGTCCAGATCAACCTGGCACGCGTCCACGCCGAGGCCGAATACCTGCAGCTGATGAACTGGGACATCGCCTCGAGCGCCGGCACGACCCCGCTCGGCCCGGAGGCCGCCTCCGCCAACAAGGTGTTCGGAACCGAATTCGCGACCGAGGCCTACCGGTTGCTCATGGAGGTCCTCGGACCCGCGGCGACTGTACGGCAGAACTCGGCCGGCGCGCTGCTCCGCGGACGGATCGAACGCATGCACCGCAGTTCCCTCATCCTCACCTTCGGTGGCGGCACCAACGAGGTCCAGCGCGACATCATCGCGATGACCGCTCTCGGCCAGCCGCCCGCCAAGCGTTAGAAAAGGACGCGCACCGTGGACTTCACCCTTACCGAGGCCCAGCAGGATCTCGCAGAACTGACCCGCAGCATCGTCGCGGACATCGTCACCAACGAGCACCTGCGCACACTCGACGCCTCCGAGGACCGCCTCGACCGCACCCTGTGGGACACGCTCGCATCGTCGGGCGTGCTCGGCGCCGCTCTTCCCGAGTCGCTGGGCGGAGACGGTTACGGCCCGCTCGAGCAGGCGAGCATCCTGCGCGAACTCGGCCGCGGCGTCGCCGCCGTCCCGTACATCGGCTCGATCGCCGCGTGCGCGTCGGCGATCGCGGAGTTCGGCGCCGCCGAGCAGCAGGCCGAGTGGGGACGCCCTGCGGCGACCGGCGAGCAGATCCTCTCCGCCGCGCTCGCCGAGGAACTGAACCCCGATCCCACGACCCCGGCGACCCGGGCGCAGGCCACGGGCGACGGTCACGTGCTCGACGGCGTGAAGATCGTCGTCGACTCGGCGCCGGTCGCCGACGGTTTCCTCGTCCCGGCCACCATCGGCGACTCGGTGTCGGTCTTCCTCGTGCGACCCGACGATCCGGGTGTCTCGATCACCCGTCAGCAGACCACCGACTTCGACAGTCGCGGCATCGTCACCCTCGAGCAGGTCGCGCTCCCGGCCGATCGTGTCCTCGGCACCGACGGCCTCGCCGTGGCGACGTGGTTGCGCGACCGCAGCCTGCTCGGCTCCGCCGCCTACCAGTGCGGCGTCCTCGAGCAGGCGCTCGAGCTCACCGCGCAGTACGCGCGCGAACGCGTCCAGTTCGACCGCCCGATCGGCAGTTTCCAGGCCGTCTCCCAGCGACTCGCCGACGCCTATATCGACGTCAAGGCGGTGCGTCTGACGTTGTGGCAGGCCGCCTTCCGCATGGTTTCGGGTGAGCGTCACGACGACGCCCTGCGCACCGCGGCCTTCTGGGCTGCCGATGCGGGACACCGTGTCGCGCACACCACCGTGCACGTGCACGGCGGTGTCGGACTCGACGAGGACCATCCGGTGCACCGCTACTTCCTCGCGGCCAAGCACCACGAGTTCCTGCTCGGCTCCGCCACCGACCAGTTGCGCGCGCTCGGACGCGAACTCGCCGACGTCCCGGCCTGATCGCATGACCGCCTTCACCGTCACCGAACTGCTCGAACGACTCGCCGACGTCGACGATCGAGGACTGCGCTTCGAGGAGACCGAACTGTCCTGGCGCGAACACGTCGCACAGTCCCGGCGACGCGCCGCATTGCTGCGCGACCTGCTCGACGGCCCGGCACCGAAGCACATCGGGATCCTCATGGACAACGTCCCGGAGTTTTCGTTGCTGCTCGGCGCCGCGGCCTTCTCCGGTTCGGTGGTGGTGGGCCTGAACACGACCCGGCGCGGTGCGGCGCTCGCCCGCGACATCGCGCTCGCCGACTGCCTGGTCGTGTTCACCGAGGCCGCACATGCGTCCCTGCTCGACGGTGTGGATCTCGGCGACGTGCGGGTGATCGACGTCGACTCCCCCGAGTGGACGGCGATGCTCGCCCCGTTCGCCGGCACGGTCGTGGAGACTGCCGCGCATTCCCCCGACGACCTGTTCATGCTGATCTTCACGTCGGGCACGAGCGGCGACCCGAAGGCCGTGCGGTGCACGCACCGCAAGTTCACCGATCCCGCGACGATGCTCGCCACGCGGTTCGGTCTCGGCTCCGACGACACCGTGTACGTGTCGATGCCCCTGTTCCACTCCAACGCGATGATCGCCGGCTGGTCGATCGGACTCGCCGCGCGCGGCAGCATCGCTCTGCGTCGCCGGTTCTCGGCGTCGGGTTTCCTTCCCGACGTCCGCCGTTACGGCGTGACCTTCGCGAACTACGTCGGCAAACCACTGTCGTACATCGTGGCGACACCCGAACACCCCGACGACCACGACAACCCGCTGCGCATCATGTACGGCAACGAGGCGTCTGCCACCGCCGTCGCCGAGTTCACCCGCCGTTTCGGCGCGCGGGTGGTCGACGGCTTCGGCTCGACCGAGGGCGGCATCGCGATCGCCTCGGCTCCCGACGCCCCGGCCGGATCCCTCGGCAGACTTCCCGAGGGCATCGAGATCCTCGATCCCGAGACGGGGCAACGCTGCCCGGCAGCGGTGTTCGACGCGAACGGCAGGATCACCAACGCCGACGCCGCGACGGGCGAGCTCGTCAACGTGCGCGGTGCCGGTCTGTTCGACGGCTACTACAACAATCCCGAGGCCGACGCCGAACGCCTCCGCGACGGGCGCTATCACAGCGGCGACCTCGCCTACCAGGACGAGAACGGTTTCGTGTACTTCGCCGGGCGCAGTTCGGGCTGGCTCCGGGTGGACGGTGAGAATCTCGGTGCGGCGCCCATCGAGCGAATCCTGATGCGGTATGAGGGCTTCGTTCAGGTCGCGGTGTACGGGGTGCCCGACCGGCAGGTCGGCGACCGCGTGATGGCCGCCGTGATTCCCGCTGCGGATTCCGACTTCGACCCGGTCGCGTTCGCGCGTTTCCTCGATGCACAGACCGATCTCGGCCCCAAGCAGATGCCCGGTCTGATCCGTATCTGCCGCGAATTCCCCCGCACCGCGACCTTCAAGGTCCTGACCCGTTCTCTGGCCGCCGAACGCTGGTCCTGCACCGATCCGGTCTGGATTCGGGAACGTGGCGATTCCGAATTCCGGCTGTTGTCGGACGAACTGGCGCAGCTTCTCGAACCGGCCTCCCTCGGCACTTCTGCGCGATAGCGTCGTCGCCCCTCGGCCGACGCGCTCCCGCGCGTACAGTTGTGCCGCGACGGTGGTTGTTCGGCGACAAGTCCGGAAGGACTTCCGTCGCCGTCGAGTCGAGTGACGGGCGGGACCGATGGACACCGACGGGTCATCCGGAGGGGCGGAGCGCACGCCGGACGGCAGATATGTGGTGGTGAACGGGCGGCGCTGGCGTGCCACCGATCCCACGATTCCTGAACCGTTGCAAAAGCAACTCGTGGCGGAGTTGATGCGCGCTCGGCGTCTCGTGAAGAGCGACGGCGACTCCGCACGGCACCGCGTCCAGGACGCGAAGGTCGCGCTCGGTGAACGCGGGCATCCGTGGTGGGAACCACGCGACGAGTATGCGGATCGTGAACGGCTGGCGGCCACGATCTGCGCGCTGCTCCGGGAACGGGATCCGTCCACCATCTGTCCCAGCGACGCCGCGCGGGTCGCGGGTGGCGACTCGTGGCGCGACCTCATGGACGCCGCACGCTCGGTGGCCGCCGAACTCGAACGCAGCGAACACGTGGTGATCACGCAGAAGGGCGAGCCGGTGGACATGGAGACGGCACGAGGTCCGATCCGGATTGCACCCGGACCGAACCTCGAGCACCCTCGTCCCTCCCCGTGAGACGAATCCGAGCGATGATGATGTCGACACCGGCGTCGGCGTGCTTGCGGGCCTGCTTCGGCGAACCGCACAGCGCCGCGACCTTGCGACCGGCTTTGTGGATGTGCTCGATCATGTCGGCCGGCGGGGTGCCGAGTGCGTTGGCGATGAGCGTGACCTTCGGATGCTGCAGCGCCACCTCCACCTGCGGGGTGACCTTGCGCGGAAGGTACGCAACAACGGACGAAGGCTCGCAACACCGGTAGTGACTGCCGACGTTGCGAGCGTTCGCCTCGCGTTGCGTACCTCAGATGATTCCGCGCTCGCGCAGTTCCTTCTGCTCGATGTCGCTCAGTCCGAGGATCTCGCCGTAGACCGCCGCGTTGTCGTATCCCGCGACGGGCGGGCCGGCACGACGCACCGAACCCGGCGTCCCGGTGAGCGTCGGCACCACACCGGGGCCGAGTACGTCTGCGCCGGTGCGCTCGTCGTGATGCGGAACGATCATGTCCCGTGCCCGGAACTGCGGATCGGCGACGACCTCCGCGACGGTGTTCACCGGCCCGGACACCACACCCGACGACGACAAGTGCGCCAGCAGGTCGTCGAGCGTCCACGTCGCCGCCCACTCGCCGATGAGGGCGTCGAGCTCGTCCTGGTTCACGCCGCGCGCGAGGTGGTCGGCGAAGCGCGGGTCGTCGGCGAGCTCGGGGCGCTCCATCGCCGCGCACAGGCGACGGAAGACGGTGTCCTGGTTGGCGGCGATGACGATCCACATGTCGTCGGACGTCCGGTACAGGTTCGACGGGGCGATGCCCTCGAGCCGGGTGCCGGAGGGGCCGCGGACGACGCCTGCGACGTCGTAGTCGGGGATCACCGATTCCTGGATCGCGAGGCACGCCTCGGTGAGCGCCACGTCGACGACCTGCCCGCGTCCGGTCCGTTCGCGGCCGAGCAGCGCGGCGAGGATGCCCTGCACGGCGAACATCCCGGCGAGGGAGTCGCCCAGGGAGAGCGCGAGTCGCGGGGGCGCCTGCCCGGGATAGCCGTTCAGGTGCCGCAGACCGCTCTCAGCCTCGGCCACGGACGCGTAGCCGGCCTGCCCGGCCTTGGGACCGGTCTGCCCGTATCCGGAGACGCGAGCCAGCACGATGCCCGGATTGATCTCGGAGAGCAGGTCGTAGCCGAGCCCCCACTTCTCGAGCGTGCCGGGACGGAAGTTCTCGACCACCACGTCGGACTCGGCGACGAGACGCCGGAACAGTTCCTGCCCGTCGGGCGCCCGCAGATCGAGGGTGATGCACCGCTTGTTGCGGGCGTGCACCGTCCAGAAGAAGCGGTGCCCGTCCCGTTCGCCCTGCCCCCAGGTGCGGAGCGGGTCGGGCCGCTTCGGGTCCTCGATCTTGATGACGTCGGCGCCCATGTCGCCGAGCAGGCGTCCTGCATACGGCCCGGCGATCAGGGTGCCCAGTTCGAGCACCCTGATGTCCGTGAGCGCTCCGGTTGCCTGCGACTCGGCCTGTGTCACTGCGTCTTCCGTCCTCTGCTCGGTAACCGAGGTGAACGGCCTCCTCCTCGGTGAACGCTTCGAGTCCGCTGCGGTGCGGTTCACGACCGGTACCGCTCGCGTCACGTCCACCCCCAGGGTAGTGCCGGATCGGGCACACCTCAGCCGTCGACCCCCACCCCCGACCGCCGCTGCCCCCTGTCCGGCGACACCCCGGCCGACGCAGATCCCGGAAAGGGACGATGCCCGGGGCGGATCACTCCACCCCGGGCACCTGCCACCCCACCACTGTGGTCCTATCGCGCCTCGTTCAGCCGATCGACGGCCTCGTCGTAGCCCCGCACGAGGTCGGCCATGATCTCCGCGACGGGACGGATCTCGTTCATCCGCCCCACCACCTGCCCGACCGGCATCGCGACGGCCTCGGGGTCATCGGCCGCCGACATGCGCTGATGCGCCTCGCTCACCAGGATGTTCTGTAGCGGCATCGGCAGCGGTTCGGGCGCACCGGGTTTCGACCACGCCTCCGTCCACTTGGTCTTGAGCAGACGCGCGGGCTTTCCCGAATAGATCCGCGACCGCACGGTGTCGGACGAGCTCGCTCCGAGCAACGCGCGCTGGATCGACGACGGACCGTGCGCGGCCGCCCCGAGCTTGTACTCCGAGGTGGTGAGCCAGTACGAACCCATCCACACACCGGAGGCGCCGAGGGCCAGCGCCGCCGCGACCTGCCGTCCCGATCCCACACCACCGGCGGCGAGCACTGCCGCGGAATCGCCGAGCGCGTCGACGATTTCGGGCCACAGCACCATCGATGCGATCTCACCCGTGTGCCCGCCGGCCTCGTAGCCCTGCGCGATCACGATGTCGACACCGTTCTCGACGTGCCGCTTCGCGTGCTCGACCGCACCCGCGAGTGCCGCGACCGGCACTCCCTTCTCGTGCGCGAGGTCGATGACGTCCTTCGGCGGCGACCCCAGGGCGTTGGCGATCAGGGCGGGCCGGTGTGCGAGTGCCACGTCGACGTGCGAACGCGCGACCGAATGCAGCCAGCCCAGAACACCGCTCGCCTTGCCGACGTCGTCGGACAGCGGCGGCACACCGAGTTCTTCGAGCGTGCGGTTGACGAAGGCACGGTGTTCGGCGGGGATCAGTTTGTCGAGGTCCACCGCGGTGCCTTCGGTGGGCACCTTGGCGGGCATCACGATGTCGACGCCGTACGGTTTGCCGTCGGTGTTCTCGTCCATCCAGGTCAGGACGGCGTCGAGTTCCTCCGGGTCGTTGAACCGCACACACCCGAGGACACCGAGTCCACCCGCGCGGCTGATCGCCGCCGCGACGTGTTCGGAAGGCGTGAATCCGAAGATCGGATACTCGATACCGAACTTCTTGTTGAGGCCGGTCTGCATGCGTCCTTCTATCCCGTCGCCGCGGCGCCGTTGCCGTCGCCGTTGTTGTAGACCTCGTCGGCCGGACGCAATCCGGTCTGGTCCTTGGCCCACCGGTAGTCGGGCTTGCCGGCCGGCGACCGCTTGATCTCGTCGACGAACCACACCGCGCGCGGCACCTTGTACCCTGCGATCTTCGACCGTGCCGTCGTCATGAGTTCGTCGAGCGTCGTCTGCTCGCCCTCGCGCAGGGCGACGACGGCGCAGACCCGCTCGCCGAAGCGCTCGTCCGGCACACCGACCACCAGGGCGTCGAAGACCGCCGGGTGCTGCTTGAGTGCGCCCTCGACCTCTTCGGGGTAGACCTTCTCGCCGCCGCTGTTGATCGAGACCGAACCGCGGCCGAGCATTGTGACGGTGCCGTCACCCTCGACGCGCGCGTAGTCACCGGGGATCGAGTAGCGGATCCCGTTGTACTCGCGGAAGGTCGCCTTGGTCTTGGCTTCGTCCTTGTAGTAGCCGAGCGGGATGTTGCCGGTGCGCGCGACCATGCCGACCTTTCCGGAACCCGGTTCGATCGGGTTGCCGTCGTCGTCGAGGACGGTGGTCGACTCGTCGATCTTCACCGTGGGGCCGCCGCCGAGGGTCTTGCCCTTCTCGGCGATGCCGATGCCACCGAAGCCGGTCTCGGACGAGCCGATGGAGTCGGTGATGATCTTGCCGGGCAGCAGGTCGAGGAAACGGTCCTTGATGGACGGGGAGAACAGGGCCGCACTCGATGCCATGGCGAACAGGGTCGAGAGGTCGTAGGGCTGACCGGTGGCCGGGTTGCCCTCCTCCAGTGCGTCGAGCATGGGGCGGGCCATGGCGTCGCCGGTGATGAAGATGACGTTGACCTTGTGGTCGTCGATGATGCGCCACACCTCGTGGCCCGAGAACTCGGGGTGCATGACGACCTTGCCGCCGCTGAACAATGACTGGAACAGCGCCCACTGGGCGCCACCGTGGATCATCGGCGGGATGGGATAGCGCACGAGACCGGGATTCTCGGCGCCCTCCTTCGCCAGCTGCCATTCGTCCTTGACCCATTCCCCGGTCATGAAGTTGATACCGCCGCCGAGGACGCGCCACACGTCCTCGTGACGCCACATCACGCCCTTGGGGTGACCGGTGGTGCCGCCGGTGTAGAGCATGTAGATGTCGTCGGCGCTGCGGTCTTCGAAGTCGCGTTCCGGGTTGCTCTGCGCCAGTGCCGCTTCGTATTCGATGCCGCTATAGGCCGAGAAGTCGACGTCGGTGCCGTCCTCGACCACCACGACGGTCTTCACCAGCGGAGTGTTCGGCAGGACGTTCGCGACCTTGTCGGAGTAGCGACGTTCGTGGACGAGCGCGACCATGTCGGAGTTGTCGAAGATGTACTGCAACTCGTTCTCGACATAGCGGTAGTTGACGTTGATCATGATCGCGCGGATCTTGAAGACCGCGATCATCGCCTCTACGGCCTCGATGGTGTTGCGCGAGTAGATGCCGACCTTGTCGCCCGGCTTCACACCTTGTTCGCGCAGGTAATGAGCAAGTCGGTTGGCTCGTTCCTCCAGCTGTGCGTAGGTGACCTCACGTCCGTCCGAGGCCAGCGCGACGCGCTCGGGAACGAGGTCGATTGCGTGTTCGACGAGGTCTGCGATGTTTAGGGCCACGCTGACAAAAGTAGAACGTGTTACCGTTTCTGACAAGACCTGAATATGATCCAGTTCACAATCCTGCGAGGAGTCCCGCCAGTGTCCGCTACCGAAGCCCCCGGCGCAGCCGATTCGGACATTTCGTCCCGCGCACCGCATTGCCTCGTCGAGCAACGCGGCCACGTTCTGATCGTCACTCTCAACCGCCCCGAGGCACGAAATGCGCTGTCCGGCGAAATGATGGCGATCATGAACGAGGCCTGGGATCGCGTCGACAACGATCCCGAGATCCGCGTCGCGATCCTCACCGGCGCCGGTGGAGCGTTCTGCGCGGGTGCCGATCTCAAGGCCATGAATGCAGCGCCTCCCGGAGACAAGTTCGAGCAGGGCGAGCGGAGCAACGGCGGTGGGTGGGATCTCAGTCGGCTCCCCGCACTACTGAAGGGCCGCCGTCTGACGAAGCCACTCATCGCGGCCGTCGAGGGTGCCGCCATCGCCGGTGGCACCGAGATCCTGCAGGGCACCGACATCCGTGTCGCCGGCGAGAGCGCGAAATTCGGCGTCTCCGAGGCGAAGTGGGGATTGTTCCCGCTCGGCGGATCCGCCGTGCGCCTCGTCCGGCAGATCCCGTACACGATCGCCGCCGACATCCTGCTCACGGGCCGCCACATCAAGGCCGCCGAGGCCAAGGAGATCGGGCTCATCGGCTACGTCGTCCCCGACGGCACCGCACTCGACAAGGCCCTCGAGATCGCCGAGACGATCGCGAACAACGGCCCGGTCGCCGTGCAGGCCATCCTCCGGACCATCCGCGACGCGGAAGGTCTGCACGAGGAGGAGGCGTTCCGGATCGACGCCGAACTGGGCGCCGCCGTCTTCAAGAGCGCCGACGCCAAGGAGGGGCCGCGGGCGTTCGCGGAGAAGCGTGCCCCGAAGTTCTCGGGTTCCTGACCTGCGCCACTGTGGACCGCACTCCCACCCGTGAGAGCACGGTCACAACCATCTCCTTAGCTCTGCTACATTGTCGGCCGTGATCCAGACCACAAGATCACAGTGTTCGTCGAGGCGATGTCGAGGCAATGAGGAGCCCCCATGTATCCAGGAGTGCACGCCCGAACCGCCCCGGACAAACTCGCCGTCGTCCTGGCCGACAGTGGCCGGAGCCTGACCTACCGCGAACTCGACGACCGGTCAGCGGCGCTCGCCCGAGTGCTGCACGATGCCGGGCTCCGCCCCGGCGACGTCGTCGCCCTCCTCACCGACAACCGGCCGGAGGCATTCGAGGTGTTCTGGGCCGCAATGCGGTCCGGGCTGTACATCACGGCGGTCAACAGCCACCTCACCGCCGGCGAGGTGGCGTACATCGTCGAGGACAGCGGCGCGAAGGCCCTGATCGTCTCGACGACGCTGGGTGAGCTTTCCGAACAGGTCGGCGAGAAGGTCACGATCGGTTCCGCGCGACTCGCGTTCGGCGGCGCCGTGCGCGGTTTCGAGTCGTACGAGGACGCCCTCGCCGGGGCCGGTCCGCGGCTCGAGGAGGAACCGTGCGGCGCCATCATGCTGTACTCGTCCGGAACCACGGGCTTCCCCAAGGGAATCCAGCCGGATCTCCCGGAACGTCGCGTCGACGAACCCGGTGAGCCGCTGGTGACGGTGGCGCAGTTCCTCTTCGGCCTCACCGACTCCGACGTCTACTACTCCCCCGCCCCGATCTATCACGCAGCGCCTCTGCGCTGGGGTGGGGCGATCCACGCGCTCGGCGGCACGGTGGTCCTGGCCGAGAAGTTCGACGCCGAGACCGCGCTCCGGCACATCGAGGAGCACAAGATCACCGCCGGGCAGATGGTGCCGACGATGTTCGTCCGCATGCTCAAGCTCGACGACGAGATCCGTGCCCGCCACGACCTGTCGAGTCTGCGCGTGCTCGTCCACGCCGCCGCGCCGTGCCCGCCGGAGGTCAAGCGGTCGATGATCGACTGGCTCGGACCGGTGATCTACGAGTACTACAGCTCCACCGAGGCCAACGGGATCACGTTCATCAACAGCCAGGAATGGCTCGAACACCCGGGTTCGGTCGGCAAGAGCGTGCTCGGGCCCGCGCACATCTGCGACGAGGAAGGGCGGGAACTCCCGGCCGGTGAGGTGGGGACCATCTACCTCGAGTACGAGAAGGTTCCGTTCTCGTACCACAACGATCCCGAGAAGACCGCGGCGTCGCAGCATCCCGAGCATCCCACATGGACCACGGTCGGCGACCTCGGTTACCTCGACGAGGACGGTTATCTGTATCTGACCGACCGCAAGTCGTTCACGATCATCTCCGGCGGAGTGAACATCTATCCGCAGGAGATCGAGAACGTGCTCGCCCTGCACCCGGCCGTCGAGGACGTCGCCGTCATCGGCGTACCCCATCCGGAGATGGGCGAGGAGGTCAAGGCCGTCGTGCAGGTGTCGTCCGGTGCCACCACATCACCCGATCTCGCCGACGACCTCATCGCGTACGTCCGCGAGCGGGTCGCCCACTTCAAGGTGCCGCGGTCGGTGGACTTCGTCGACGAACTGCCCCGCACCCCCACGGGCAAGCTGGTGAAGGGCAAGCTGAAGGCGGCCTACGCCTCCTGACGCCACACGCGGCGGGCGGAAGCCGTCCTCACGGAACGGTTTCCGCCCGCCGTGGCGTTGGCCCAGTACCACGGTCTAGCGCAACACCACCTCGGCGATCGTGCGCACCTGGTCGACGTCACGGCATCCGGCCAGGAGCATCGTCACGCCGGCCTCCTCCCACCGCTTCACGCCTTCGCGTACCTCGTCGGCATTGCCGACGATCATCGTCTCGGTGACCATCTCGTCCGGGATCGCTGCCGCCGCTTCGTCCTTACGGCCGGCACGGAACAGCGCGGTCACCTCGTCGACCACGGCCTCGTATCCCATCCGCCGGTAGACCTGCGCGTGGAAGTTCAACTCCGGCGCGCCCATTCCCCCGACGTACAGTGCCGTCACCGGTTTCATCGCCGCGATCGTCCCTGCGCGGTCGTCCGTGATCACCACCTGGCAGGTCGCCGCGATCTCGAAGTCCTCGCGGGTGCGCCGGGCGCCCGGCCGGGCGAACCCCTCGTCGAGCCACTCGTCGTACATCGGCGCCAGGCGCGGGGTGTAGTAGATCGCGAGCCAGCCGTCGGCGATCTCGGCGGTGAGCGCGACGTTCTTCGGACCTTCGGCACCGATCCAGATCGGGATGTCCGACCGCAGCGGATGCGTGATGGGCTTGAGCGGTTTACCGAGCCCGGTTGATCCGGTGCCTGCGTAGGGCAGCGGGAAGTGCGGTCCGTCGCCGGTCACCGGCGCTTCGCGCGCGAGCACCTTGCGGATCACGTCGACGTACTCGCGGGTCCGTGCGAGGGGCTTGGCGAACGGTTGCCCGTACCAGCCCTCCACCACCTGTGGCCCCGAGACGCCGAGGCCGAGGATGTGCCGGCCACCCGAGAGGTGATCGAGCGTGAGCGCGTGCATCGCGCAACTCGTCGGAGTACGCGCGGAGATCTGCACGACGGACGTGCCGAGCCGCACCCGTTCGGTGGACGAACCCCACCAGGCGAGAGGAGTGAATGCGTCGGACCCCCACGATTCGGCAGCGAAGACGGCGTCGAATCCTTCGGCCTCGGCCGCAGCAACAAGTTCCGGCGCGTTCGGAGGTGGCTGGGCACCCCAGTAACCGAGTTGCAGTCCCAGTTTCATTGGACGCCTTTCCTGTCGGACGAATTGTGGCGAGGTGCAGTTCGCGTGCCGCTCTTGCCAGCACCACTAGAACCTGTTCTACTCGAAATTGTGAGCCTGGGAAAGAGCGCGGTTGCCGAGCCACCGCTGAGCGCACCGCTGAATCTGAAGTTCGACTACACACGATCCACCGGGCCGACCGTCGGAGCCTTCGTCACCGGGCTGCGCGACGGCCGCATTCTCGGCGCGCGCGGATCCGACGGACGGACCCTCGTCCCGCCCCCCGAATTCGACGCGGTCACCCATGAACCGCTCACCGATGTCGTCGAGGTCGGGCAGACCGGCACCGTGGTGAGCTGGACGTGGAACGCCGAGCCGTTGCCCGGACAGCCCTTCGACCGGCCGTTCGCATGGGCGCTGATCCGCCTCGACGGAGCCGACACGACGCTGCTACACGCGGTCGACGTCGCGTCGCCGGACGAGATCGCGACGGGTCTGCGTGTGCGCGTGCGCTGGGCGGCCGAGCGCACCGGCGCGATCCACGACATCGAGGCATTCGAACCCGGCGAGTCGACCCTCACCGTGGAAGCGGCCGAGGGTGAACCGGTCACCATGATCACCACTCCCGTCGACCTGGACTACCGGCACTCCGCCTCCCCCGAGGAATCCTGGTACCTGCGAGGGTTGAAGGACGGCAGGATCATCGGTGGCCGCACCGGCCCGGGCGGGAAGGTCTACGTGCCCCCGCGCGGTGCGAGCCCCACCGACGGTGTACCGACGAAGGAACCCGTGGAAGTGTCCGACAAGGGCATCGTCACCACCTTCTGCATCGTGAACGTGCCGTTCCTCGGCCAGCAGATCGAGCCGCCCTATGTCGCCGCCTACGTACTGCTCGACGGTGCCGACATCCCGTTCCTGCACCTGATCCTCGAATGCGATGCGTCCGAGGTGCGGATGGGCATGCGTGTCGAAGCGAAATGGCGTCCTCGCGAGGAGTGGGATCACACGCTGCGCAACATCGAGTACTTCCGTCCCACCGGCGAACCCGACGCCGACTACGACACCTTCGAACACCACCTCTGAGAGCGGCGGACACATGACAGACATCGCAGTCGTCGGCTTCGCGCACGCTCCGCACGTGCGCGAGACGTTCGGCACCACCAACGGCGTCGAGATGCTCGTCCCGTGTTTCCAGGAGCTGTACGGCAAGCTCGGCATCACCAAGTCCGACATCGGTTTCTGGTGTTCGGGTTCCTCCGATTACCTTGCCGGACGAGCATTCTCGTTCATCTCGGCGATCGATGCGATCGGCGCCGTCCCGCCCATCAACGAATCGCACGTCGAGATGGATGCGGCCTGGGCGCTCTACGAGGCGTGGGTCAAGCTCATCACGGGTGAGGTCGACACCGCCCTCGTGTACGGCTTCGGCAAGTCCTCGGCCGGCACTCTGCGCCGAACCCTGTCCCTGCAGCTCGATCCGTACCTCGTGGCACCGCTCGGCGTCGACTCCGTCTCGCTCGCCGGTCTGCAGGCCCGCATGGGTCTCGACTCCGGCAAGTGGAGCGATCGCGAGATGGCCGAGGTCGCGGTGCGCAGTCGCGCGGCCGCGAAGAACAATCCGAAAGCCCAGCTCTCGGGCGATCTCGACATCGAGGGCCTGCTCTCGCAGCCGTACATCGCCGACCCGTTGCGTAAGCACGACTGCGCCCCCGTCACCGACGGCGCGGCCGCGATCGTCCTCGCGACCGGCGACCGGGCGCGCGAGCTGTGCGAGAACCCGGCGTGGATCACCGGGATCGAGCATCGCACCGATTCACCGAACTTCGGCGCACTCGATCTGACCGTCTCACCCTCGACCCGGGCCGCAGCGCAGGCCGTCACCGGCGGGGACACCGCCTTCGACGTCGCCGAGTTGCATGCACCGTTCACGCACCAGGAACTCATCCTGCGCGAGGCGATCGGCCTGGGCGAGTCGACGACGATCAACCCGTCCGGTGGGCCGCTGACGGGCAACCCGATGTTCTCCGGCGGTCTCGAGCGCATCGGTTACGCAGCGCAGGCGATCATGGACGGCACGGCCGGACGTGCACTCGCGCACGCGACGAGCGGTGCTGTGCTGCAACAGAATCTGGTAGCCGTTCTGGAGGGACGCAACTGATGGCGAAGCAACCCGCAGCTGTCCTCGGAACCGGGCAGACCCATTACGTCGCCAAGCGGCACGACGTGTCGATGTCCGGCCTCGTCCGCGAGGCGATCGACCGCGCCATGACGGACGCCCAGGTGGGCTGGGACGACATCGACGCCGTGGTGATCGGCAAGGCCCCCGACCTGTTCGAGGGCGTCATGATGCCCGAACTGTCGATGGTCGACGCCATCGGCGCCACGGGCAAGCCGATGCTGCGCGTGCACACCGCCGGGTCCGTCGGGGGCTCGACGGCGAACGTCGCGGCAAGCCTCGTCCAGGCCGGCGTGCACCGCCGGGTACTCGCGGTGGCCTGGGAGAAGCAGTCCGAGTCGAACGCGATGTGGGCGCTGTCCACACCGGTCCCGTTCACCATGCCGGTCGGTGCCGGCGCGGGCGGCTACTTCGCGCCGCACGTCCGTTCGTACATCCGCCGGTCCGGTGCGCCCGAGCACATCGGGGCGATGGTCGCGGTCAAGGACCGCCTCAACGGCGCGAAGAATCCGTACGCGCATCTGAAGCAGCCCGAGATCACCCTCGAGAAGGTGCAGGCCTCGCAGATGCTGTGGGATCCGATCCGGTACGACGAGACGTGCCCGTCGTCCGACGGTGCGTGCGCGGTCGTGCTCGGCGACGAGGACACCGCGAAGGCCGCCGAGCAGGCCGGCCGCCGGGTGGCGTGGATCCATGCCACGGCGATGCGCACCGAACCCACCACCTACGCCGGGCGCGATCAGGTGAATCCGGAGGCCGGACGGGTCGCTGCCGCAGCACTGTGGAAGCAGGCCGGTATCACCGATCCGCTCGGCGAGATCGACTGCGCCGAGATCTACGTGCCGTTCTCGTGGTTCGAGCCGATGTGGCTCGAGAACCTCGGTTTCGCGTCCGAGGGGTCGGGGTGGAAACTCACCGAGGCCGGCGAGACGGCGATCGGCGGTCGGCTTCCGGTCAACATGTCCGGCGGCGTGCTCTGCTCCAACCCCATCGGGGCATCGGGCATGATCCGGTTCGCCGAAGCCGCGATCCAGGTGATGGGCACGGCGGGAGATCACCAGGTCGACGGCGCCCGCAAGGCACTCGGACATGCCTACGGCGGTGGATCCCAGTACTTCTCCATGTGGGTGGTGGGCTCCGACCGGCCCACGAATTAGGAGGCATCATGGTCTCGTTCACCGTCGGGGTCGCGATGACCCCACTCGACCAGCTCACCGGCATCGCGCAGACCGCCGAGGAGTGCGGATACACCTCGATCGCACTGCCCGACTCCCTGTTCTACATGGAGAAGCAGACGGTCGACTATCCGTACACCCCCGACGGTTCGCGGATGTGGACGCCCGACACCCCCTGGGTGGATCCGCTCATCGCCGCGGCGTCGATGGCGGCGAGCACGTCGACGATCCGGTTCTACACCCAGGTGCTCAAGCTCGGCTCCCGCAATCCGGTGCTGCTGGCGCGGCAGGTCGGATCCGTTGCGAACCTCACCGGGAACCGGTTCGGACTGGGTGTCGGAATCGGCTGGGCGCCGGAAGAATTCGAGTGGTGCGGTGTGCCCTACGCGAAGCGCGGCAAGCGCGTCGACGAGATGATCGACGTTCTGAAGCTGATCCTCGACGGCGGCATGGTCGAACATCACGGCGAGTTCTACGACTTCGACCGGCTGCAGATGAGTCCCGCGCCCACCGCACCGGTACCGCTCTACGTCGGTGGGCACACCGAGGTGGCACTGCGTCGTGCGGCCCGGGTCGGTGACGGTTGGACGTCGGCGATGATCGGGTTCGACGATCTGGTCGGGGTCATCACCCGACTGCGCGAATTGCGGGCCGAGTACGGCCGCAGCAACCTGCCGTTCGAGATCCAGACGGTGTGTGTCGACAGGTTCGGTGGTTCCGGTTACGCCGAACTGGCCGACGCCGGGGTCACCGACATCATCGTGGTGCCGTGGATCTTCGACGGCCACGGTTTCGACTCCCCGCTCGAGGCGAAGCAGGAATCGCTGCGGAAGTTCGCCGACAAGTACATTCCCGGAAGGGATGCCGCATGAGCGAGGAACACCCGGCGCGTATCGCAGCGAAGGCGTCGCAGGCGGCGGCGAGCGGGAAACGCAAGGACGAGTGGCTCGCGCTGTTCGCGGAGAACGCGTGCATCGAGGATCCGGTGGGTCCGTCCGGCTTCGATCCGGAGGGCAAGGGGCATCACGGTGCCGAGGCGATCGCGAAGTTCTACGACATGACCATCGCGAACACCGACAAGCTCGAGTTCCTCGTCGACGACGTGCTGGTCTGCGGCGACGAATGCGTCAACATCGGCACTATCCGTACGACGATGGCAGGCAATCTGATCGATGCGGAGGGCGTGTTCGTCTACCGCGTGGACGACGACGGGAGGATCGTCTCGCTGCGTGCGTTCTGGGAAGTGGACCGCGCGATGAAAACCGTGCGCCCCGTCTCGTAGAGTCGGGCCATGGGCACAGCCGGGATCGTTCTTGCGGCAGGGGACGGCTCGCGACTGGGCGGACGGGCGAAAGCGCTGCTCCCCCACCGCGGCCGTCCCCTGCTGCATACCGTCGTCGAGGCACTGCTCGAAGGTGGTTGTGACGACGTGATCGTGGTCGTGGGCGCATTCGGCGACGATGTGGCCGCCGCGTGCCCTACCGGAGCGACAACGGTCTACAACCCCGACTGGACCGTCGGCATGTCGACATCCCTGCGCCGCGGGGTCGACGCGGCACGAGCCCACCAGAGGGTTGCGCTCACCGTCGTCGATTTTCCCGGCATCACAGCCGAATTGGTCCGCCATCTCCTGGATGTGCACCACACGGGGACGGTGACGCTCCCCGTCTTCGGAGATCACCCCGGTCACCCGGTGGTCTTCGACATCGCCGATGCGCTGGGCGCCGCCGCCGACGCCACCGGCGACGAGGGCGCGCGGTCCTTCCTCGCCCGCAATCGTGAACGCGTGCGGCGTCTCGACTGCACCGGGCTCGCCGACCCCGGAGACGTCGATACCCCCGAGGATCTTCGCCGCCTGACCTGATCGCATCGTCGCCCGGCGTGTCGGCGCCGCGTCCCGGTGACCGCTCGGAGAAGGTAGGGGGTGCCCTCCTGGATTCTCTACGCACTCGCAGCCGTCGGCAGTTTCACCGCCGGAACCGTCCTCGCCGCGCCGAGCGTCGACACCTATCCACTCGATACCGGGTTCGGTTTCGGTGCCGTGGAGACTTCGGGTATCACCGCGTCTGCCACGGGAGCGCTCGTCGCCGCGTCGATCGCGCTGTGGTTACGCCACCGGGTGGGCGCGCTCGGCGCCGTCGTGGCCGGAGCCGCACTCGTGGCGGTCGTCGCCCTGCCGGGTGCGTGGCGGTTCGACATGTACGTCTCGGCGGTCGGTGCAGGCCTGGTGCTCGGTGCCCTCGTCGTCTGCTGCGCCCGAACTGCGGGCACCCGGCTCCCCGCGGTGATGACCGGTGGCGTCGTTGCCGCGCTGCTCACCGCGGAACCCGTCGCGGAATACCGGGAGTTCGCGGCCTCCTCGTCCGGAAGCGCCGTGTACCTCGAGGTGTCGGCGCAGCCCGCCAACACAGTGTGGACGGTTCTCTCGGTGACTGTCATCGCGGTGGCAACAGCGGCTCTCGTGATGCGTGCCGGTGCTCCCGATTCGGTCGACGAACGACGATGGGATGTGAGGGAAACGGTGGTCGGTATCGGCCTACCGCTCGTCGCCGTCGTGCTGTATCGGTCTCTTCACAGTGCCGTGTGGTCTCCGGATGCGAGTCCCGGCGGGAACGGGCGATGGCTGTGGGGCATCGTCGCTGTCCCACTCGTGATCGGTGCTGCCCTGTGGCTGCGCGAGAGAAGCGGAGCGGTCCTGCTCGCCGCCTTCGCGGTGGCCGTCGCCGCGGGTACCGCTCCCTCGTGGATTCCCGGCGGATGGTTCCTGCCGGCCGTGATGGTCGTGCTCGCCGCCGTCGGCGCGTGGCTGGGCCGTCGCGCGCCGAGGCCGACGGCCGGAGTGGGCGTGCTCGCGTTCGTCACGATCACGGCGATCTTCACTCGTGCGCCCTGGGACAACGTCCACCTCCTGGCGACCTTCTTCGTTCTTCCGGTGGCAGCCGCGTACACGATCAGCGCGGCACTACCGTCGACGAGCGCGGTCACCGCCGCGTCCTTCTCGCTGCCCGCCGTGATGGCGTTGCCTCTGCTCACCCGATTCGGATGGACCGCCTACACGCCTCTCACCGATTCTCCGTCCGGGTGGACGCCGGACTCGTGGACGGTTCTCACGACCGGTGTATCGGTAGCCGGTGTGCTCGCGGCGGGGGCCGCGATGTGGTGGATCGGCCGCAGGTCCGAGGTCCTGTAGACGACACGGGATGTGCGAGGTCCCCGGGCGCGCAGGGGCGGCCGGGGACCTCGATGTTCGGTTCGGTCGGTGTTCGGTTCGGTCAGTGCTGGACCGGGCACCCACCCGAGGTCTTGTAGTCGACCTGGAATTCCTTGATGCCGTTGAGCCAGCCCGACCGCAGACGGTGCGGGTCGCCGATCTTCGTGATGTCCGGGATGTGATCGGCGATCGCGTTGAAGATCAGGTCGATCTCCATACGTGCGAGGTTCGCGCCCAGGCAGTAGTGCGCGCCCGTTCCACCGAATGCCAGGTGCGGGTTGGGATCACGAAGGATGTCGAACTCGCGGGGGTTGTCGAACACTTCTTCGTCGTTGTTGGCCGACGCGTACAGCATGACGACGCGATCGCCCTTCTTGATCGTCTGCCCGCCGAGTTCGGTGTCCTCGAGGGCGGTGCGCTGGAACGACGTGACCGGGGTGGCCCAGCGGATGATCTCGTCGGCGGCGGTCTTCGGCCGGTCGCGCTTGAAGATCTCCCACTGCTCCGGATTGTCGAGGAACGCCGCCATGCCGTGGGTGATCGCGTTGCGGGTGGTCTCGTTGCCGGCCACCGCGAGCACGATGAAGAAGAAGCCGAACTCCTCGGGAGCGAGTTCGTCACCGTCGATGTCGGCCTCGATGAGGGTGGTGACGATGTCGTCGGCCGGGTTCTCCTTGCGGGCCGCGGCCATCTGGTAGGCGTACCCGAGGACTTCCATGGACGCTGCCGCCGGATCGGCGGTGTTGTCCGGATCGTCGTAGCCCGTCATCTGGTTGGACCACTCGAAGAGCTTGGCGCGATCCTCCTGCGGCACACCGATGAGGTCGGCGATGGCCTGCAGCGGCAGTTCCGCGGCGATCTGCGTGACGAAGTCGCCCCGACCGGCCTGGCAGGCCTCCTGGACGATCATCTTGGAGCGACGGTCGAGCTCGTCGCGCAGGCCGTTGATCGCACGGGGCGTGAAGCCTCGGGCGACGAGTTTGCGCAGCTTGGTGTGCTCGGGGGCGTCCTTGTTGAGCAGGACGTGACGTTGCAGCTCGACGGCCTCACGAGGAATGTCGTCGTTGAACCGCGGAATCGCAGTGTTCTCCCAGTTGGAGAACACGTCGCTCCGGCGGGAGACCTCTCGGACCTCCTCGTGCCGGGAGACAACCCAGAAACCCTCGTCGTGGAAACCACCGACGTCGGGAGACTTCTTGTTCCACCACACCGGTGCCGTCTTACGCAGTTCCGCGAACTCTTCGAACGGCATACGGTCTGCGTACAGATCGGGGTCGGTGAAGTCGATGTCTTCGGGGATGTTCGGCTGCGCCACTGATATCTCTCCTGCCCTGGCGAGTACCGCTCGCGTGATTTGTAACACGTTCTAGAACCATTCAAACACAGGCGCGCCGCGCGACCAAGAGATCTGCACGTCCCGTGGATAATCGAGTTCTGTTGCCTCTCGGAGAAACCTGTTCTATTTTGCGAAGAACGTAGGAGAAAGGAGCCCGAAGTGGGCACACCAGTCATCGTCGAGGCCGCACGGACCCCGATCGGCAAGCGGGGTGGATGGCTCGCGGGCCTGCACGCTGCCGAGATCCTGGGCGCCGTCCAGGCCGGACTCGTCGAACGCGCCGGCATCGACGCCGAGCTCGTCGAACAGGTCATCGGTGGCTGCGTCACCCAGGCGGGCGCCCAGTCCAACAACATCACCCGCACCGCATGGCTCAACGCGGGGCTGCCCTGGCAGGTCGGCGCGACCACCATCGACGCCCAGTGCGGATCGGCGCAGCAGGCCAATCACCTCATCGCAGGCCTCATCGCCACCGGCGCCATCGACGTGGGCATCGCCTGCGGCATCGAGGCGATGACCCAGGTGCCCCTCGGCGCCAACGTCGGCGACCAGGCGGGCCCGCGCCGGCCGGAGTCCTGGAGCATCGACATGCCCAACCAGTTCGAGGCCGCCGAACGCATCGCGCGGCGCCGCGGCATCACCCGCGAGGACGTCGACGCACTCGGCGTGCGCTCACAGCAGCTCGCGAAGCAGGCCTGGGACGAGGGCCGGTTCGACCGCGAGGTGCTGCCGGTCGTCGCACCCGTCGTCGACAAGGAGGGCAACCGCACCGGCGAGAAGGCGACCGTCACCCGCGACCAGGGTCTGCGCGAGACGTCGGCCGAGTCGCTGGCGAAGCTGAAGCCCGTGCTCGAGGGTGGCATCCACACCGCCGGCACCTCGTCGCAGATCTCCGACGGAGCCGCGGCCGTGCTGCTCATGGATTCCGACCGCGCGAAGGCACTCGGACTGAAGCCGCGGGCGCGGATCGTCGCGCAGGCTCTCGTCGGCGCCGAACCCGAGTTCCACCTCGACGGCCCGGTCCAGGCCACCGCGAAGGTTCTCGAGAAGGCGGGCATGAGCGTCGGCGATCTCGACCTGTTCGAGGTCAACGAGGCGTTCGCGTCGGTGCTGCTGTCCTGGGCCCAGGTGCACGGACCCGACATGGACAAGGTCAACGTCAACGGTGGCGCGATCGCGCTCGGCCACCCCGTCGGATCCACCGGCTCCCGCCTCATCACCACCGCGCTGCACGAGCTCGAGCGGCGTGACGCGTCGACCGCTCTGATCTCGATGTGCGCCGGTGGAGCGCTGGCGACGGGCACCATCATCGAGCGCATCTGACATGGGCACCGAAGCGGCGCCGAAGGGCCTCGACTCGAAGGCCACGATCTCGATCATCAAGTGGATGTCGCGGTTCAACGTCGCGGCGTACCGGGCGACCGGCGGTCGCATCGGCGGGAAGTGGCGCGTGGGAAGCGCCTTCCCGTGGGGCATCCCGGTGTGCCTGGTGACCACGATCGGGCGGAAGACCGGGCAACCGCGAACGGTCCCGCTGCTGTTCCTCGAGGACGGCGACAAGGTGGTCCTCGTCGCCTCCCAGGGAGGACTGCCCAAGCACCCCTTGTGGTTCCGCAACATCCAGGCGAACCCGGAGACCACGGTGCAGATCAAGTCGCGCATCCGGACCATGCGGGCGCGGGTCGCGAGCGACGAGGAACGAGCGGCCTACTGGCCACGTCTGACGGCGATGTACCCGGACTTCGACAACTACCAGTCGTGGACCGACCGTGTGATTCCCGTCGTCGTGTGCGAGTGAGCGTCCCTCCCGGCACGGCTCGCCGGGACGGTCCCGTGCGGGAATACTGAGTCTCGTACGTCCAGGTTCTCGACGAAGGGATGTCGCACGATGGAAACCACCGATCACGACAAGGTGCTCGACCGGCGGGAAATCGCGGCCGCGCTGCTCCGGGCGCTCGAACGACGCCACGAGGTGCTCGACGTGATCGTCGAGAGCAAGGATCGGGGCGACGCGGTCGCGAAGCTCGCCTCGCTGCTCGACACCGACGAGTTCTGCGCGGAGGCCGTGCTGAACCTTCCGTTCCGCCGTCTGACCCAGGCGGAGCGGAAGAAGATCCGTGAAGAACTCGACGATCTCGATGCGGTGCTGCAGTGGACGACGGCGGCGCGTCCGTACGCGACCGGCGCGCATTTCCGGTTGCGGCCCATTTCCCACAGCGCGGCCGACACGGCGCTGTTCAAGCAGCGCTGCGCCGACCAGCTGGGTGACGACAGCGACGAACAGGTCGAATCCGAGCGGCAGCGCGGCAGCGAGCTGATGGACGACGAGTCCGGCATGTGGCTTGTGGCCGAAGATCTTTCGGGCGACGAGCCGAAGGCCATCGGGTTCGCGTTCGGCGAGCTGACCGGCAACGAGGTCGAGGTGCGGATCTGGGTGCATCCCGAGTTCCGCAAGCAGGGTTACGGCACCGCCACGCTCAAGCAGGCACGTTCCGAACTCGCTGCCTACTTCCCCGGCTCCACCCTCATCGTCCGCACGCCCGCCTAGAGCGGCGACGCCGTCCGTGCGCGTTTCCGGTGATTACCACCGGAAACGCGCGGGGACATCACGCTCCGTAGACCGGCGTCGGCGGCTGCGACGCTGCGATCAGCTTCTCGACGACGGGACCGAGTTCCTTCGGATCCCAACGGTCGCCCTTGTCGATCGCCTCACCGTGGCGCCACCCGTCGGCCAGCGACACCTTGCCGCCCTCGGCCTCGAACACGCGACCGGTCACGTCCTTCGCTTCGGCACTGCCGAGCCACACGACCAGCGGCGAGACGTTCTCCGGCGCCATGGCGTCGAAACCCTCTTCGGGTGCGGCCATCATCTCGGCCATCGCGCCACCGGCCCCGACGGTCATGCGGGTGCGTGCCGAGGGTGCGATCGCGTTGACGGTTACCCCGTAGCGGCCGAATTCGGCTGCGGCCTGGATCGTGAGCGTCGCGATACCGGCCTTGGCGGCGGCGTAGTTGCCCTGGCCGATGCTGCCCATCAGGCCGGCACCCGAGCTGGTGTTGATGATGCGGGCGTCGACGGGGTTGCCGGCCTTGGCCTCGGCGCGCCAGTAGGTCATGGCGTGACGCATCGGCGCGAAGTGCCCCTTGAGGTGCACGCGGATGACCGCGTCCCACTCCTCTTCGCTCATGTTGGCGAGCATGCGGTCGCGCAGGAATCCGGCGTTGTTGACGAGCACGTCGAGCCGGCCGAAGTTGTCGAGGGCGGTCCTGACGAGGTTCTCGGCGCCGGCCCAGTCGGCGACGTCGTCGCCGTTGACGGCGGCCTCTCCCCCGGCCGCACGGATCTCCTCGACGACCAGCTCACCGGGGCTCTCCCCCGTGGCGGTTCCGTCACTGCCGACACCGATGTCGTTGACGACGACCTTCGCACCCTCCGCGGCGAAGGCGAGGGCGTGGGCGCGACCCAGTCCTCGTCCGGCGCCGGTCACGATGACGACGCGCCCGTCCAGCAGTCCACTCACTTCGTCTCCTTCGTTTCGGCCGCTGCCATGTAGGCAGGGCGTTCACCGCCGCCGTGGACGGTCAATGTCGATCCGCTGACGTAGGCCGACAGCGGAGAGGCCAGGAATGCGGCGCAGTGGCCGATATCTTCGGGCTGGGCCAGCCGTCCCAGCGGAACGGTCTCGCCGACTGCTGCGACGCCGGCCTTGTCTCCGTAGAACAGGTGCGACTGTTCGGTTTCGACCAGGCCGACCACCACCGAGTTCACCCGTACCTTCGGGGCCCACTCGACGGCGAGCGACTGTGCGAGGCTGTCGACGCCTGCCTTGGCCGCACCATATGCCGCGGTGCCCGGCGAGGGGCGGGATCCGCTCACGCTCGAGATGTTGACGATCGAGCCGCCGGTGTCCTGCTTCTGCATCACCGCGTTGGCGGCCTGCGCGACCAGCAGCGGGGACAGCAGGTTCAGTTCCACGATCTTGGCGTGGAACTTCGGGCTGGCATCGGCCGCCAGCGCGTACGGTGACCCGCCGGCATTGTTCACCACGGCGTCGAGCCGCCCGTGGCGGTCGACGATGGTCTCGATCAGCGCGGCCACCTGATCGGCATCGCGGACGTCGCACGTCAGGAACTCCGCGGTCCGCCCGTCCACCTCGAGAGGCTGTTCGGGCTCGTTGCGAGCGCACGTCACGACGGTCGCACCGGCACGCAGGAACACCCTGGTGATGCCTGCACCGACTCCCCGTATTCCCCCGGTGACGAGCACGACCGCGCCGTCGAGTCCCAGATCCATTCGCTGCCTCCACGTCATTCATCCCGCGGGATGCGCGGGTCTCACGTCGACAACTTACCAAGCAATCGCTTGGTTCGGTACCGGCTCCCCCTCACCCCGCCACTGCTCCTGCTCAGTGGGAATCACGGGAACTCGCTTGTCGGCCCCACTTAGCGTGACGACGAACGCGCGCGTCGAAGAGGAGTGACTGGGCCATGCAGACCGTCGAGCAGGATTACGAGAAGTACGTCGGGCAGGTGGCCGAACCACCCCGCGTGGCCCGATACGCCGTCAACGACGCCATGATCCGCAACTGGGTCGAGGCCCACGACGACTTCAACCCGATCTACGTCGACGCCGAAGCCGCGCGCGAGACCGGACGCGACTCCGTCGTGTGCCCGCCCGCCATGATCTCCACCTGGATCATGGCCGGCTACCGCCGCTGGCGTGACGTGCAGCGCAAGCGCGCCGAGGGCGTCGTGGAGGACTTCGCATACTCCCGGATGCTTGCCGACCTCGATCGGGAGGGTTTCACCTCCGTCGTCGCGACGAACGTCGAGCAGGACTACCACCGCGAACTCGTCCCGGGCGACCACATCACCGCCCACTACACGATCGAGTCCGTATCCGAGGTCAAGCGAACGGGTCTCGGCCACGGCCGATTCTTCACACTGTACAAGCGCTACGAGGACCAGAACGGCGAAGTCGTCGCCGAGGAACGCTTCCGGATGCTCCGGTTCAACCCGAACACCGACAAGGAGACGCGATGACCGCCGTCCCCCGGCTCACCATCACCCAGGACAACCAGTTCTGGTTCGACGCCGTCCGTGAGGGCCGACTCGAGATCCAGCAGTGCAGCGAGTGCGGCACTCTGCGCCATCCTCCGGGTCCGGCATGCCCCGCGTGCCGCTCGTTCGAATGGAAGACCGTCGAATCCTCACGGCGCGGAACGCTTCACAGCTGGACTGTCATTCACCACCCGCAGGATCCGGCCTTCGAGTACCCGCTCGCCGTCGGACTGATCGACCTCGACGAGGGGATCCGCATCGTCGCCGACATCGCGGGCGCCGACCACGACACCCTCGAGATCGGCATGGAACTCGAGGTGGGATTCTCCGAGCACGCACACGGCGAGATCCTGCCTCAGCTGCGCAAGCCCGGAGGAGACGCATGAACCTCGCCGAATGCACTGTCGGACAGGAACTTCCCCAACTCGCCCTGCCTATGGATCGCACCACCATCGTGGCTACCGCGATCGCCTCGCAGGATTTCGAGGATGTGCACCACGACCCGGACGCCGCACTCGGACGCGGCACACCGGACGTCTTCATGAGTATCAATGCCACCAACGGTTTCGTCGACCGGTACGTCACCGACTGGACCGGACCGTCGGCGCGGGTGCGCCGCGCGTCGCTGCGCCTGGGCGTGCCCTGCTTCCCCGGCGACCCCATGCACATGAACGGTGAGGTGACCGCCGTCGACGGCGCGACCGTCACCCTGAAGGTGCAGGGCCGCAACAGCAGAGGCGTCCACGTCACCGCGGAGGTCGTGGTGGAGCCGTACGAGAGGAAGAGCCGATGACCGTCAAGGGCTTCTCCGGAGCCGCCGCTATCGCCGGTATCGGAGCCACCGAGTTCTCCAAGAACTCCGGCCGCAGCGAATGGCAACTCGCGTGCGAGTCGGTCCTCGCCGCTCTCGATGACGCGCAGATCGGCGTCGAAGAGGTCGACGGCTTCGCGCTGTTCACCATGGAGACCAACCCCGAGATCGCCGTCGCCCGCGCGCTCGGCATCCCGGAATTGAAGTTCTTCAGCCGGATCCCGCACGGCGGTGGCGGCGCCTGCGCACCCGTGCAGCAAGCCGCACTGGCCGTCTCGAGCGGTGTCGCCGACGTCGTGGTCGTCTACCGCGCCTTCAACGAGCGCTCGGGTCACCGTTTCGGCGCCGGGCCGCCGCCCTTCGCATACAACTCGAACACCGACCAGGAATACCGGAACTGGATCAACCCGTACGGCCTGCTCACTCCCGCTCAGCAGGAGGCCTTCCTGGCCCGCACCTACATGCACAAGTACGGGGCGACCAGCGCGGACTTCGGGCAGATCTCGGTGCTCTCGCGCAAGCACGCGGCGAACAACCCCAAGGCCTGGTTCTACGAGCGGCCCATCACTCTCGACGACCACCAGAACTCGCGGATGCTCGCCGACCCGCTGCGTCTGCTGGACTGCTGCCAGGAGAGCGACGGCGGACAGGCACTGGTCATCGTGAGTGCCGGACGCGCACGGGATCTTCCGCACCCGCCGGCGATCATCACCGCTGCAGCGCAGGGTGTCGGTCCTCAGCAGATCTCGATGAGCAGCTACTACCGCGAGGACATCGACGCGATGCCCGAGGTCGAACTCGTCGCCCGGCAGATGTGGGCACAGGCCGGCTTCGGTCCCGAAGGTATCGACGCCGCGATCCTGTACGACGCCTTCACCCCGATGGTCCTGCTCCAGCTCGAGGAGTACGGCTTCTGCGGTCACGGTGAGGCGAAGGACTTCATCGCCGACGGCAACCTCGAGGTGGACGGGCGACTGCCGATCAACACCCACGGCGGTCAGCTCGGCGAAGGCTACATCCACGGCGTCAACGGCATCGCCGAAGGCGTCCGGCTCATCCGCGGCACCTCCGTGAACCAGCCGGCGAAGACACTCGACAACGTGCTCGTCACGGGCGGATCGCCGGTGCCGCACAGCGCGATCGTCCTCTCGGCCGACCGTTAGGCCCGCAACCCGGGCCCCGACCACCTCTCAGGAGACCACATGCATCCCGAGCTGTCCGACAAGTCACGGCGGCTGCGCACCGAACTGCGGGAGTATTTCGCCCGCATCATCGACGACGACGATCGACGCGCCCTGGTCGATCAGACCGAGGGTGGACCGGTCTTCGACAAGATCTACCGGCAGATGGGCGCCGACGGCTGGCTCGGTCTGGGGTGGCCCGAGGAGTACGGCGGACGCGGGGAGGATCCCGAGGCGCTGTACGTCTTCTACGACGAGACGATCCGCGCCGGCGCGCCGGTCTCGCTGGTCACGCTCAACACCGTCGCCCCCGCACTGATGAAGTACGGCACGCAGGAGCAGAAGGACTTCTTCCTTCCCAAGATCCTCACGGGTGAACTGAAGTTCGCAATCGGGTACACCGAGCCCGGTGCCGGCACCGACCTCGCTGCACTTCAGACGCGGGCACGCATCTACGGTGACGAACTCGTCATCGACGGCAACAAGCTGTTCACGAGTTCGGCCATCTTCGCCGACTGGATCTGGCTCGCCGTGCGCACCGATCCGGACGCGCCTCGCCACAAGGGGATCTCGGTCGTGCTCGTGCCGACCTCGTCGCCGGGCTTCTCCGCCACCGAGATCCAGACCGTCGGCGGAATCAGCACAGCGGTCACGTACTACGAGAACATCCGCGTTCCCCTGAGCAACGTCGTCGGCGAGCTCAACGGCGGCTGGACCCTCATCACGAGCCAGCTCAACCACGAGCGTGTCGCGCTGGCCGCCCGCGGTGGCATCGCCAACGAGATGTACGACGAGGTCCTCGCCTGGGCGAAGCAGGAGCCCTTCGGCCCCGGTGTGCTGTTCGACGTCCCGTGGGTGCGTTCGACTCTCGCCGAGGTCTACGCGCTGCTGTCGGCAGCCGACCTCGTGAACCTGCGCCTGGTGTCGGACATCGCGGCCAACACCCTCGACGGTGGCGACTCCGCCGCAGCGAAGGTGTTCGGAACCGAGGGTGTCGTCGCGGCCTACGGAATGTTGCAGGAGGTGCTCGGCGCCCGCGGTCTGCTGCGTCCCGGTAGCCACGGCGCCGTGATCGAAGGCCGCGTCGAAGCGCTCGGTCGACGCGCGCAGAACAACACCTTCGGTGGTGGCAGCAACGAGGTGATGCGCGAGATCGTGGCGGCGAAGACCCTCGGAATGACCCTGGGCGCCCGTAGGCGCCCCGACGCGACGGCACAGGCTGCGGTGAAGACGCCGGCCGAGACGAGGAGCTGACATGGAATTCGAACTCGATGACGACCTGATCGCGGTCGAGGACCTCGCGTCGCAGGTCTTCGGTTCGCTGGCCAAGGTCGAGCGTGTGGTCGAGGTGGAGCGCAAGGAGGGCGGTTTCGACGCCACCCTGTGGCAGGCACTCGCCGACGCCGGGATCCTCGGACTCGCTCTGCCCGAGTCCGTCGGCGGCGCCGGCATGGGCATGCTCGGGCTCACGACGATCCTGCAGCAGCAGGGCCGCCGCGTCGCACCCGTTCCCGTGTGGTCCACCGTGGCCGGTGCGGCTCTTCCGCTCGCACAGTTCGGCACGGAAACCCAGGTCGAGCGTTACGTTCCGAAGCTCATCGACGGGTCGGTCGTCCTGACCGGCGCATTCGACGACACCCCCGGCGCGAGCCCCACGGTGACAGCGATCCGCAAGGGCGACGATCTCGTCATCAGCGGTGAGATTCCGTCAGTTCCGTGGGCTCCCATCATCGCCGGCGTCGTCGTCCCGGTCCGCTGCGACGACGACTCGGTCGCCGTGGTGGTCGCACCGGTGGACGCGACCGGCGTCGAGGCCGTCCCGGTCGCCGTGACCGGACGTGGCGCCGAAGCCGCGGTGCGCTTCACGGACGTGCACATCGGAGCCGAGGACGTCCTGCCCGGTGACGGTGAGGAGATCGCGACCTGGACCCGTCGTCGTATCCGCATCGCTCTGGCAGCCGTTCAGCTCGGGGTGTGCGAGGAGACGCTGCGGGCAACGGCGAAGTACACGTCCGCGCGCGTACAGTTCGGCCGCCCGCTGTCGACGAATCAGGCTGTCGCATTGCGCGCGGCCGATGCCTACCTCGACACCGAAGCGATCCGACTCACGGTGCGGAAGGCCGCGTGGTTGATCGACGTCGGACGCGAGGACGAAGCCGACTCCGCGGCCCTGGTCGCCAAGTGGTGGGCGTCCCGCGGCGGTGTGCGGGTGGGCTTGACCGGCCAGCACCTGCACGGCGGCATCGGCGCCGACATCGACTACCCCATCCACCGCTACTTCCTGTGGGGCCGGCAGCTTGCGTTCACCTTCGGCGGCGCCGACGCGACGGCAGCTGCCCTCGGGGACGTCCTGGACACCGCACCCCCGATCGGTGCGGCCGGATAGTCTTCTCGCACCGATGACGTGAGTCCTTCTCCGCAGACCGCGGAGGGGGACTCGCGTCGTTTCCGGTGCCCTACTCCGACAGGTGCGCGAGCAGCAGGTCGCAGCTCCTCCGCACATCGGCCTCGGTCTCCTCGAGGGTCGCTCCGCCGTTGAGATAGGTCACCAGCAGTCCGGACCACAACATCGACAGCAGCCGCACGGCGTTGCGATCCTCCTCTGTCGGCTCGTCGAGGCCTGCCCTCTCGAACAGGATTCGGTGGAACGTCCGCCTCACCTCGGTGGAGTCCGGAACCACCGAGGCCGGGGCGGTGCTGTTGGACAGCAACATCGCGGAGGCCAGGCGTGGTCGGTCGACGAACCGGCGGGTCATCTCGACGAGCGTCTCGGTGATCGCCTCGCGCGCGCTCGTCCCCGGTTTCCGTTCGGGCAACCGGTCGGCGCCGAGCTCGAGCCGGTGGAGCAGCAACGCCACGAACAGGTGCGTCTTCGACGGAAAGTACCGGTACAGGGTGCCGATCGCGACCTCGGCGTTCTTCGCCACCTCGGTCATCTGCACGCGGGCCAATTCGTGCTCGGACCCCAGCCGCGCTGCAGCCTCGAGGATCCGCACATGGCGTCGCCGTTGTTCGACCGAGGTCGGCTCGGCTCCGTCCCGCGCCTTACCGATTCTGGGCACCGGTCCCCCTTTCCACGATGACGACCCGTCGATTCTGCACCGAACCGCCCGGCAGATTGTCGCATCGCGGATCGTCCACGGTCCCGAACGGTGGGAGCACGGGCACCGGACGTCGTGCTGGGACGGCATCGGATCCGAGCGTCCACTGAGCGAGAAGCCGGTCCGTCCCGACTTTCTCGGGCCGTAACGTCGGAGTCGGAGAAGGACGGTCGGAGTCGACCTCCACGATCGAATCGGAGTGAGCCACATGCAGACCCGGATACCGACCCGCGACACCGACCACAGGATCGAACTGCCGGGCCCCGACGAGATGCGACGTGCCATGGGACGGTTCGCGAGCGGCGTCACCGTCGTGACCGGTCTCGACGAGGACGGGCCCACCGGCTTCGCATGCCAGTCGTTCGCGTCGGTCTCGCTCGAACCGCCCCTCGTGTTGTTCTGCGCGGATCACCGCGGGCGCGCGTGGCCGCGGATCCGCCGCGTCGGCCGGTTCACCGTCAACGTGCTCGGTGCCGACCAGAGTGATCTGTGCGCGCGTTTCGGGTCGAGCCGCGGTCCGAAGTTCGACGGTCTCCACTGGGAATTGTCCCGCTGGGACACTCCGTCGCTGCCGGATGTCCTGCTGCGGGTGCACGCATCGGTGGAGGACGTGCACGTCGCGGGTGATCACGACGTCGTCATCGGCCGGGTCGCCGAACTGGAGTGCGTCGGCGACCGGAGTCCGATGGTGTTCTACCGCGGGGCGTTCGGGCTCGACGCGCGGTAACTCCGCGGATACTTCCTCCGTCCGCCGCTACCGACGGGCGGAGGAAGTCGTCGTCACACCCTCACGGAGGGCGTCGCGCCGGCGGCAACCTTCGCGAGACGGGCCCGGCGCGACTGCGGACCGGCGACGGTGAGGACAGCCGCGAGAAGCGCGACGCCTGCGCCCGTCAGCAGGACGACCCGGAAGCCGGACTCCGTGGGAATGGTATGACCGGCGAACGGCACGCTCATCTGTGCGAGGACGACACCGACGACGGCGGAAGCGGAGGACGTGCCGACCGACCGCATGAGACTGTTCACGCTTTTGGCGGATGCCGTCTCCGTGGCAGGGACCTCCCCCATGATCAGGGCGGGCATCGCACCGTATGCGAACCCGACTCCCGTTCTGCAGATCGTGGCGACGACTGCCAGGCCCAGGACCGATCCCATCAACAGCAGCCCTGCCGTGTACCCCAGAGCGATGATCAAGCAGCCCACCAGCAGCGTGGTCTTCGGGCCGTGGCCAGCCGAGAGCTTTCCTCCGATGGGAGAGACCGCCATCATCATCAGACCACCCGGTGCCATGCACAGACCCATCATGATCATGGACTGGCCGAGTCCGTGACCGGTCTCTTCCGGCAGCTGCAGGATCTGCGGAAGAATCAGCGACTGGGCGTACATCGCGAAACCCACCACGATCGAAGCACTGTTGGTGAGCAGCACGGGCCGGCGGGCGGTGACGCGCAGATCCACCAACGGATCGCGAACCCCGGCTCGAACGCTTCAACAACGACATCGAACGCTTGACGGGGCATCCGTGGCCGCGCCCCCGGGTCCGCAGTGCATCTTCCCGACGGGTCCGTCGGGGGGATGTGAGCCGGGGGTACCGTGCGAACACGGTTCGGTGGCCGGCCGAGACCACCGGCAGACCGGAACACCCGCGGTACGAGTGATGCCACCGCCGTCGAGACGGCGGTGGCATCACTTCCGGTCACACGTCAACCACGATGCTTTCCGGGGGCAATACCTCCGGCAGGCGTCGTCGACGGCACCAAGGACGGAAGTTCCTCGGTCCTGAGCCGGCGGGGGCGTTCCGTCATCACGGTGGGCTGGACCGTGTGCACCTCGCTGAGGAGAGCGGCCGGGAAGTAGACCGACGCCGTGACACCGGCGTTCGTCTCGGTGTCGAAGGTCGGCCTCAGACGCACGCTCATGCCGTTGCGGGCCGCCAGACGCCCGATCACGAACAATCCCAGTTGACGCGGGGCGTCGACATCGGCATTCTCACCCGCCGCGAGACGGATATTGATCTCCTCCATGGTATCTCGGGGAATACCGATTCCGCGATCGGCGATATCGAGAAGCAGGCCACCCTCCACGGCGGAGGAGAACTCGAACCTGACGGGAGTGGTGGGCGGGGAAGCCCGCAGCGCGTTGTCGACGAGTTCGGCCACCAGATGCACCACGTCGTTCACCACCTTACCGACGAGATATCCGCGCGGGGTGTTCCCGATCTGCACCCGCTGGTAGTTCTCCACCTGGGACACCGCACCGCGGAGCACGTCGCCGAGCGGTGCGGGCCCGCTGCGAGTACGCGGGCGCGTGCCCGCGAGAACCAACAGGGATTCGCCGGTACGCCGCATGCGCGTCGCCAGATGATCGAGAGCGAACATGCTCTGCAACCGGGCGGAATCCTTCTCCTCGTATTCGAGAGATTCGATCAGCGAGAGTTGCTGTTCGACGAGAGTCTTGTTGCGGCGTGCCAGCGTCTCGAGCATCACGTTCACCTGTTTCCTCAGGTGGGCCTGCTCGCCGGCGAGACGCAGCGCCTGCGTGTTCATCGAATCCACCGCTCGGGAGAGTTCGCCGATCTCCTCGTCCGTATCGGTGCCGACGGGAGCGAGACGGACGGTGTCGATGTCGGCCCCGTCCTTGACCGCCGCGATGGCGGCGGGAAGCTCGGTGTTCGCCGCTGCGAGAGTGTTGTCTCGCAGACGTCCCAGGGGCACCGACAGGGAACGGATGACTGCTATCGCGAGGAGCAGGGCGAGTACGAGTGCTGCCGTGACGAAGAGCGCGTCGCGGGTGGCCGCGGTACGTGTCTCGTCCGCCAGTTCTTCGAGCGTCCCGATGATACGCGCGCTGGCGCTGTCGATCCCTTCCGCATAAGACCGGGACGCCGAAAGTACAGCGTTGCGAAGGTCTTCCCCGAATTGCCTGCTCGGCGTGAAGTTCTCGATCAACCTACGGCGCGCTTCGATACCGCCGAGCATCCCGTCGATCTGCCCGGTATCGAGCCCCGATCCTCGAAGGAGCCGCAGCGTCGACTCTTCGGTGTTCATGGCGCCGGTCGCCAGGATCCGGGCGGCTTCGGGGTTGGTGGCCAGCAGCCGGAAGGACTCCATCTGGTCGAGGAGGTTGAGCTGCGCGTCCCACATCAGGAGCAGGTTCGTGGCGTCGACGAGAGCGTCGTGGTTCTCGAACTGATCGAACAGATCTCGGAAGATATCCCTGCACCGCACCAGGAAGTCGGTGGTCATGCGACCGAACTCCTCGGCTCCGAGGGAGGAGTTCATGACCGCGGCGTAGAGCTGGTCGCCCTGCGCGAGCAGCGCATCGAGTTCTACGGCGACATCGGAGCTGAGATCGCTTCCTGCGGCGAGTTCCCTCAGAGTGTCCATGGACTGCGTCACATCGTCCGCGGCCACGCTCTTGGGCGTGAATCCGAGGCTCGTGGCGGCGGTAATGCTGATCACAGCGATGGAGAAGTCGAGCAGCGCCGGCGCGACAACGGTCTGCTCGGACAATGCGGCCGACCGCTGCGCCTCGTCGAGCTGAGTCGTGACGCGCACGGCACCGAGAGCGACAGCGAGGACGAGGGGAATCGACAGCACGGCCGCGAGTCTGTATTTGAGACGCCAGCGACCGATCTGCAGCGCACCTGTTCGGCTCGGCTCCAATTCTCGGATCTCCCTTTCACGGTGAAGAGAACGTGCTTTTCGGACATAAGTTTCATCTTTCCGAAACGTTCTACACCAGATCCTCGTTCGGGCACATACTTCGTCCCGGGCACGGAGACGAATTCCGTGCCGGTCGTCCTCGCCCGAGGACCGGCTCCCTACGAACCGGTCGGCCGAACCGTCGATCGCCGCAGGACGAACACCGCCGTCGAGGGCTGGACCGCACACTTCCGCACCGGAGACGACGAGGAATCCCGGCGGCAGCCCGCCCCCGCCGGCCCCCGACAACCGTGCCCAGTCCTGTGTTCGTTCATCGATGCCCCCTGTTCGCGGCGTCGAACATACACAATGCGTGCGGAGGACGGTGAGGAGGTCCGCCCTTTTCGCCTACGGCGACAACGCTCCTCGCGTGCTCGAATACCCGATCAGGCCGCGCACCCGGCACCGAGGTCCGGTCGCCGACCGCCGGCGCGAATTGCAGAGCCGGCGCACGGCAGGGGTCGCGAACCCGGCATCGCCCCGTGGCACGCTCGCACGACACGAGACGCGGAGCCCTCCTGGACCCGGATCCGGAATGCTCCGCTCATCGCATCCGAGGGGACATCCCGGTGCCACTCACTTCGCCGCCGCACGCATTCCCGCGCGCCGGCCGAAGAAGCTACCGTCACCGAGGGAGATGCCGCTGCAGTAGCCCCACGCCGAGAGGCCGGACGTACAACGGCCCGCCGCATACAGACCGGGAATCGGATCTCCGCCCACGTGAAGAACTTCCGAGTCCACCGAGGTCTGCAGTCCCCCAGGGTGAAACCTTCGGTCATGCCACGCAGATCGATCGCGGCGATCGGCGATCGGAGGGGCCGCACCCACTCCGCCTTCATTCCGAGGACCGGATCCGTCCCCGATTCGGCGTGCCGATTGTAGAGCCCCACCGTCGATCCGAGAGTTCCTGCGGGAAGACCCATTTCGGACTCGAGCTCCGACACCGTCTCACACCCAGGTCGGCTGGTGACGGAGTTGCGGACTCGAAGTTGGTGTGGCCATTCCTTCCTCGTAGGCCTGTTCGTCGATGACCAGGAACGCCTGATTGTCGTTCTGGTACATGGTGAGCTGGCCGGTCCGCCCGGGAGGTTGAAGGCTCCGTGGATCGCGGCACGATGGTCGGGTTCGATACTCGTTGCCGGCGTGTGGAACACCCGCTGGCTGTAGGCGCCGGGGTTGAGCCGAACCTCGATGTGTTCGATATCGTCCGGCCCCCGGCCGTGTTCACGGACGAGCGCGCGCAACGCATCGATGGAGGCACCCGTGTAGCAGCAAGGCCGGGCAGTACTTCACGGCACTGTCGAGTATCCACCACTTCATCTTTCCGTCGACGACCTCCATGAACGAGCATGCGAGGTTGAGCCGCGCGGTCATGTCGTAGCCGACAGCGACGGCACGGAGCAGGCTGTCGCCGGACGCATCGACGCGTTCGGCCTCGGCGCGGGCCGAGGAGACCACGATCGTCGCGAAGTGCGCCGAGTCGAAGAGTGTGTCGTCCGCGTCGAGCGCGTAGGTGATATCGGAGTTGAACGCAGCAGCAACGGCAGCAGGCGCTTTGGTCGAACGGCCGAACACCGTGGCCTCCTCGACCCCACCGAGGCGGTTGATCACCTTGTGTGCCATGCGAGTACGTTCCATGCGTAGGGACGGCCCGCGTCGAGATGCGTGAGGATCCGGCACGATCTGTAATCCACATCACTCTCCCCGAAGCCTGTGACGCACCGCCTTCCGGTCCCGCTCACCGGGAGCCGCCCTCCCGGGTGTACCGAGGCGATCGGACAGGGCCACCGACGCGACGATGCCACGGCGTCGTACGCCGTGGCATCGTCGGAAGGCATCCGGGTGGACGAACTCGATCAGCCCACCGGAGGCGAGAACGCCGCGAGCGGCTCGGAGCCCGACCAGTCGTGACCCCAGTAACTGTCCGCGGTGATTTCTTCTGCGGTGTAGAAGGTTTCGTCGACGAGCATGCCTTCGGTACCGAACTCGAGGTCCCATCCGCCGGGGGCACGCACGTAGAAGGAGACCATCTTGTCGTTGGTGTGCCGGCCCAGGGTCGACGAGATCGAGAAGCCCAACTTGTTCACCCGGTCCAGGGCCTGACCGACCGCGTCGAGCGTCTCGACCTCGAGCATCAGGTGCACGAGGCCGGGTTCGGCGGTGGGGGGAGCCGGGCACAACGCGAGGCTGTGGTGGCGGCGGTTGACGCCCAGGAACCGCACGCGTCGCACGGGCGGCGGTGCCGACAGGCCACCGAGCCGCGTCGCTCCGCGCGGCAGGAACCCGAGTACCTCGGTGTAGAACTCGTAGGACTCCGCGAACGCGGCGGTGGGCAGGACGACGTGGCCGAGTCCCTCCTCACCGGTGTGGAAGACACCGGCGAACGGCGTCACGAGGGGGCTGTGGTCGAGCACCGGACCGAAGAACACCTCGGTGCGGGTGCCGCCCGGATCGTCGAATGCGATGACCTGCTCGGCGTCGCGGTAGGTCGACTCCTCCTCGGAGAGGACCTCGACGGCGATGCCGGCCTTCTCGACCGCTTCGCGCACGCTACGCAGCGCGAACTCGTCGCGCACCTCCCAGCCCACGGCGAGTGCCTTGTCGACCTCACCGGGCAGCACGATCAGGCGTGCCCGCCGCTCGTCGACACGCAGGTACAGGCCGTCGGGTTCCGGGCCGGTACCGATCGCCATGCCGAGTCCGTCGACGACGAGTTCGCGCCATCGTGCGATGTCTGTGGTCTGGATCCTGAGATAACCCAGGCCCCGAATATCCGTCATATCCGAATGTTCCTTCGCCGTAATGGATGTGATGTCAGATCATCGACCGCATCATGCCCTGCGGCTCTTCGCCGAGCTGGGTGAGCGTCGCGGCGTGGAAGATCGAACCGGGGACGTGGATGGCGTGGCTCAGACCGGCGTGGGCGTCGCGCCAGAAGCGCTGCAGCGGATTGCTCAGCTGCAGCGCGCCGCCGCCGGCCCGCGAGAAGATCTCGTCGACGGCGCGCACGGCCCGCCATGCCGCGGCGACCTGGGTCCGGCGTCCGATCGCGCGTTGCTCGAAGGTGACCTCGATGCCCCGCTCGGTCAGATCCCAGAAGCGGTCGACGGTTTCGAGCAGGGCGGCGCGCGACGCGGCGATCTCCGCTGCGGCGTCACCGAGGTTCGACAGCACGTACGGGTCCTGCTTGATCGCGGTGCCGGACACCGTGACCCGCTCGCGCTGGGACTCGATGTAGCAGTTCAGCGCACCCTCGGCGATGCCGATGAGCGACGAGGTGATGCCGAGCGGGAAGATGCACGAGAAGGGGAACTTGTAGAGCGTCTCGTCGCGTCCGGCGTCCTGCCACGCCACCCCGCCCATGACGCGCTCGGCGCGCAGGGTCCGGTACTCGGGGAGGAAGGCGTTCTCGACGATGAGATCCTTCGAACCCGTGCCGCGCAGGCCGACGACGTTCCAGCTGTCGTGGTCGATCCGGTAGTCCGACCGCGGCAGCAACACGTGCAGGCTCTGTGGCGGGTTCAGGCGGTTGCCGTCCTTGTCGCCCACGGCCGCACCGATCATCACCCAGTCGCAGTGGTCGGTGCCCGACGAGAACGACCAGCGGCCGTTGAGGATGTATCCGCCGTCGACGGGGGTCGCCACACCCATCGGTGCGTACGGGGAGGCGATCCAGGTGTCGGGGTTCTCGCCCCACACCTCCTCCTGGGCCTTCGGGTCGAAGAAGGCCATCTCCCACGGGTGGACACCGACGATGCCGCTGACCCAGCCGGTCGCGCCGTCCATGGCGCCGATGGCCATGGCGGTCTCCGCGAACTCGCGCGGGTGCGCCTCGAGGCCCCCGAATTCCTTCGGTTGCAGGAGACGGATGACGCCGGCGTCGCGGAGCCTCTTCGCGCTGCGGTCGGTCAGCCGCATCAGCGTGTCGCCTTCGGCGCCGTCCGCGCGGATCTCGTCTGCGAACTCCGAAACGGAGTCGAGCACCTGTCCCATGATCTCTCCAGCTCTGTGAGGGTGACGCCCCCGATACGGCGTGGTGAGCGTCGGTTCCGTTGACGCCTACGGTCTCAGGTGGACCGCTCCCGTATCGTCGTTTTTCCACTGAGCGGGAGCGGTCGATGGGGCTGAGCGGGAGCGGTCGATGGGGCTGAGCGGGAGCAGGTTACGAGTCCGCGCGGACGGGGCCTACGCGTCGTCGCGGCGAAGGAACGCGAGCACCGCCGACAGCCACGCCTCGCGCGCCTCGATCATCGTCCAGTGGCCGCAGTTGGGGAAGACGTGGAGCTCGCCGCGGCGCAGTTCGCGCATGGGAAGCATCGCCATGTCGACGGGGCTGACACGGTCGTCGCGACCCCAGGTCAGCAGCACCGGTGCGGTGATCTTGTGGAGCTGCGCCCAGTACGGGGTGGCGTCGGAGGCGGCAGCGGCCTTCGCGCCCGCAGCGAAGGCCGCGGTGCTGTACATGCGTCGGGCGATCTCGAGGGTCTTCGGTTCGGTGGCCAGTGCCCACCGCTCTTCGATGAGTTCCTCGGTGACGATCGCGGGGTCGTAGACCATCGACCGCAGCCAACGGACGAGCTTGTCGCGCGTGGGGTCGTCCGTGAACTCCATGAGCAGCCGGATGCCCTCGCCCGGCGACGGCGCGAAGACCGAACGGCCGGCGCCTCCGATGGTGACGAGCTTCTTCACCCGCTCGGGCTGCGCGATCGCGAACTGCGTCCCGACGATGCCGCCCATCGAGTTCCCGATGATCGACACGCGGTCGAGGCCGAGTCCGTCGAGGAAGTCGGTCACCGCGACCGAGGCCATCGCCATCGGGTGTCCTTCGCACGGGTCGCTCACGCCGAAGCCGGGGAACTCCAGGACGAGGCACCGGTAGTGCTCGGCGAGATCGGCGAGCACACCGCGGTAGTTCCGCCAGCCGGTGACGCCCGGTCCGGAGCCGTGGAGCAGCAGGAGTGGTTCACCCTGACCGGCTTCGTGGTAGCGGAGGGTGCCGCGGTCGGTCGCGAGTTCTCTCGCCGTGTTCTCGAAAGTCGATTCCGTCGTCATGACGAGAAGGTTTCCAGTGATCCACCTCACGCGGCTCGAACGTTCCCGATCACCGGGATGTTCCGCCCGCCAGGGGGCGGTGCGTGATGCTGCCGGCTCCGGTCGTCAGATCCAGCCGTTCGACTGCGTGGCGAGCATTCGCTCCATGACCTGCGGCGACCACGACGCTCCGGACGTGCGTGCGGCGCGATTGCGTCGAGGGGTGTCGAGTTCGGGATAGAGCGTGCGCGAGATCGTGCGGACCGCATCGGCGACCAGCGGCGCGATGCGTTCGAGGTGGCCGGGGCGGGTGGGACCGCACAGGGAGATCGCGGCGACCGACGATGCAGGGCTGCGGATCGCGGCGCCCGCACAGGACATACCGGCGGTGGCCTCTCCGGTCTCGAAGGCCAGACCGTGGCGACGGCGGATGCGGTTGAGTTCGAGGTGCAGGGTCGACAGATCGGTGATGGTCCGCTCGGTGCGACGCGGCAGTTGCGGGCCGGGGTAGAGGGCATCGACCTGCTCCGGCTCTAGTCCGGCGAGCAGCGCCTTGCCGCCGGCGGTGGCGTAGGCGGGGACACGTCCGCCGACCCGCGACGGCAGTGCCGCGGCGAGCTGGCCGCCGATCTTGTCGAGGTAGACGCAGTCGGGCCCGTCGAGCACGGACAGGTGCGCGACCATCCCGGTGGTCATGTGCAGTTCGTGGAGGAGCGGCGCCGCGGCCTCACGGACGCGGATGTGCCCACTGTCGCCCTCTCCCATGGACTTCGCACGACGGCCGAGGCAATACCCGAACGACGCGTGGTCGATCCAGTCGAGTCGCACCATCTGGTCGAGGATGCGGTGGACCGTCGAGCGCGGAAGCCGGGTGCGGCACGCGACTTCTTCCAGGGTGAGCCGCGACGAGAGATCGTCGAAGGCATCGAGGATGAGGGTCATTCGCTCGACCATCGATGCAGGCAGTTCGCGCTTCGGTGCCTGGGAGACCTGCGTACGTTGCGCCTCGGACATCGTCACCCTTTCTCCGGAATCCGATCACCCACGAAAGCAAGAATTGAAATTGATTCTTGTGAGCGATGCCCAGAGTACAAGGCGAGTGACCTGTCGCACAATTCCCGATCAGCGGACTCGATGCTCCCGCGATCTACGTCCCTCCCCTCGCGCTTCCGCCGGCACGTCTCACTGAGCAGGAGGTCCCTGTCCCGCGGACCGGGCGGTGGGTACAACCTCGGATGTGGGCCGAACCCGCCTGCACCCGTCGCCCGCACGAGCCGAAAGAGTCGAGACCACGATGCCGGATACCGAGTCCCCCCTCTTCCGTCCCCTGACGGTCCGTTCCCTCGAGCTCCGCAACCGCATCGTGATGTCGCCGATGACCCGCTCGCACTCGCCGGGTGGCGTGCCCGGCCCGGATGTCGTGGAGTACTACCGGCGACGCGCCGCGGGCGGCACGGCCCTGATCCTCACCGAGGGCGTCGCGATCGATCACCCGACAGCAGTCGACAATCCCCGCGTGCCACACATGCACGGCGAAGAAGCCCTCGACGGCTGGCGTCGCGTCGTCGACGCGGTTCACGCCGAGGGTGGACGCATCGTCCCCCAGCTCTGGCACGTCGGCCCCCTCTGGGGCGCGATGACCGCAGATGTCGACCCCGACCTCGTCCCCATGCGGCCGTCGGGAGTCTGGGGCGAGCTCGGCGTGACGTCCTACGGCGAGGACTACATCTCCCGGGCCTCAGCGCCCACGCGGGCCATGACCGTGGAGGACATCGAGCAGGTCGTCGCGGCCTATACCGACGCGGCGGCCGCCGCTGCCCGAGTCGGATTCGACGGCATCGCACTGCACGGTGGGCACGGCTATCTGCTCGACGCGTTCCTCTGGGAGGGAACGAATCTCCGCGACGACGAATGGGGCGGCGACCTCGAGCGCCGCACCCGTTTCCCCGCCGCGGTGGTCGCCGCCATCCGCGCGCGCATCGGCGACGACCTGCCGATCTTCTACCGGTTCTCGCAGCACAAGCAACAGAACTACGAAGCCCGGATCGCCCACACCCCGGACGAACTGAAAGCCGTCCTCACCCCATTGAAGGAAGCCGGCGTCGACGTCTTCGACGCGAGCATCCGCCGGTTCGACATGCCGGCCTTCGAAGACAGCGACCTGACACTCGCAGGCTGGGCCAAGAAGGTCACCGGCGCACATTCGATGGCCGTAGGCAGCGTCGGAATCGCAACGACGTTGCGGGAGAGCCGCCTCCAGGGCAGCGCACCTGTGCGCAACAACGTTCCCGAACTCGAACGACGCCTGGGCGACGACGAATTCGATCTGATCGCCATCGGTCGGCTCCATCTCGCCGACCCGTCGCTCGCGACGACCCTTCGCAACGGCGCGGAACTGCCCGAGTTCGACCGCGCAGTACACGAGGCCGCGCTCATCTGACGCACCGAAATCGTTCTCGCTCAGCGAGATAGAACAGCGTGACAGCCCTCACCTGCGATACCAAGTGATCCGAGCCACTCCCATTCGTGGGGCAGGAAACACGGCCCGCGATCGGGCCGCCGAGAGTCTGGAATGCGCTTTGACGTCCTACGCCAATGACCTCTCCCAGCCGGAATCCGCAACGCCGAAGGGGCGGAGCCGGTTCGACCGGCAGCAGCCGGTATGGGTGATCGTGTCGGTCCTGATCGCCGTCGAGATCATCAGTGCGTTCGAAACATCGATGATGTTCGCCGCGATCCCGACGTTGATCGTCGAATTCGACAGCAACGCATCGACGGTCGGATGGGCGGTGACGGCCTTCCTCCTCGTCTCGGCCGCCTCGGCCGCCGTGTGCGGCCGGCTCGGCGACATGTACGGCCGGGAACGGATCCTGATGGTCCTGCTCGCCGTCGCGGCGCTCGGCTCGATGGTCAGCGCCCTCGGTGACAGCCTCACCAGCATCATCATCGGCCGCGCGATCCAAGGTGTGGCCGGTGCGATCCTGCCGCTGTGCATCGGGCTGGCGCGCGAGCATCTTCCCGCTTCCCGCGTTCCCGTTGCCGTCGCACTGATCTCCGGCTCGGCGGTCGCCGCCGGTTCGGCGTCGCTGCTCGTCGCCGGTCTGCTGATCGACAACGCCAGCTGGCACATGATCTTCGTCGTCGCCGCCGTGTACGCGATCTTCGCCCTGCTGCTCGTCTGGTTCGTCCTCCCGTGGCGCCGGCCCACCGGGACCTCCGAGAAGATCGACTACATCGGTGCGGTCACCTTCGCCGGCGCGGTCGCCGCGATCCTGCTCGGCGTCAACAAGTCCCAGTCATGGGGCTGGTCGGACCCGCCGACCCTCGGTCTCATCCTGGGCGGGGCCGTCGCTCTGGTCCTGCTCGTGCGGTGGGAACTGCGCACACCCTCCCCCATCATCAACGTGCGCCTGTTCGCCGACCGCAAGTTCTCGCTCACGATGCTGGCCACCGTCGCGATCGCGGTGGGACCGCTGGGCGTGGTCACCATGATCATTCCGATCATCATGCAGACGCCGTCCACCGGCGACTTCGGCCTGGGCCTGAGCGCGACGCACGCGGGTTGGCTCTCGTTCATCGGCTCCCTGTTCGGATTCGTCTGCACTCCGCTGAGCGGCCGGATCTCCGCCGCGGTGGGTTCACGCGCGTCGATGCTGCTCGGTACCGCCCTGTTCATCGTCGGCGTCGTCGTCATGCTCACCGCGCACCACTCCGTGGTGGCCATGACCGCGATGGTCGTCGTGGTGTCGGTCGCGACCGCCTTCGCCTACACGGCGATTCCGAACCTGATCGTCGAGTCCGTGCCCGAGCACAACACCAGCGAGACGACCGGCACGAACGCCGTGCTGCGTACCGCGGGTCAGGGTGTCGGAACGTCGATCGCGACCATGCTGCTCGCGTTCGCTGCGACCCCACTCGCGGGAATCAACATGGTCGGCGGCATGCTCATCGCGCTCTCCGTGGTGACCATCGGGATCACCTTGCTGATCCCACGCAGTGTGCGCACCGCCTGATCCGAACGCCCGTCTCCTCCCGTGTCCCGATTACCGGGAGGAGACGGGCGTCGGCGTCCGTCGGCGTTCTACGGTGATCCGATCGAGAAGTATTCGTATCGAAGGGAACCACTGCGATGACAGCCGTTGAGACACCGGTCGGTTCACGCTCCGTCGTACTGACCGTCGGTGCAGTCGTCCAGGAAACCGCCGACGCCGTTTCGCTGGTTTTCGACGTGCCAGAAGAGCGCCGCGCGGGCTTCGCCTACAAACCGGGACAGTTCCTCACCCTGCGCATCCCGAGCGATCGGACCGGTTCCGTGGCACGGTGCTACTCGCTCGCGAGCTCCCCCCACACCGGCGAGCCTCTCAAGGTCACCGTCAAGCGCACCGCCGACGGATACGGATCGAACTGGCTGTGCGACAACATCACTGCAGGGCAAACCCTCGAGGTGCTGCCCCCGGCGGGCGTGTTCACTCCGGTCGATCTCACCGAGAAACTCGCACTGTTCGCCGGAGGCAGCGGTATCACGCCGGTGTTGTCCATCCTCGAGTCGGCTCTCCACAGCGGCAATCGCAACGTGGTGCTCGTCTACGGCAACCGCGACGAGAAGTCCGTCATCTTCGCCGAGAGGCTGCGCGAACTCGCCGCCCGGCACGCCACTGCCCTCACCGTCGTGCACTGGCTCGAGAGCGTGCAGGGCCTGCCGACGCCGCAGCAGCTCGCGACCCTGGTCTCTGCCTTCGCCGATCACCGCGCGTACATGTGCGGACCCGGGCCGTTCATGGATACCGTCCGCGAAGGCCTGCTGCTGGCCGGCGTCCCGAAGGACCGCATCCACGCCGAGGTCTTCACCTCCCTGTCCGGCGATCCGTTCGCCGACGTACCTGCCGTCGAGATCGACGAGTCGGACACCGACGCCGCCTCCGTGACGGTGCAGCTCGACGGCGAGGAACACGACCTCGTCTGGCCGCGCAGCGCGACTCTCGTGGACATCATGCTCTCGAAGGGCCTGGACGTGCCCTACTCGTGCCGGGAAGGCGAGTGCGGGTCGTGCGCGTGCACCGTCGTCGAAGGCGACGTCGACACCCCGCCGTCCGCGATCCTCGACGAGGAGGACGTCGCCAACGGATACGTCCTCGCGTGCCAGGCCAAGCCGAAAAGCAAGCACGTGCGCATCGACTTCTGACCCCCGACAATGAAGCGTCCCCGGCTGCCGTTCCGCAGCCGGGGACGAGTCGTAGAGGAAGCGGCAGAGCTCAGCGGTTCAGGAGCGCTCGCATCGCGGCAGCCGCGCCTCGGACGAGCTTGTCGCGCGGGAATCCGCTGCGCTTGACCGCAGCCTCGTAGTTGCCGCCGGCGACCCACACGGGACCGTCCTGGAGGCGTTCGAGACCTTCACGCGCAACGTCTTCCGGCTCGGCGACGAGCATCCCCGGGATGTCGAAGTTCAGGCCCGCGCGCACCATCGCCGGGGTGCGGGTGACACCGAGTACCAGTTCGACCACGTGCACGCCGTGCGGTGCGAGCTCGAGCCACAGACTTTCGGCGAAGACGCGGCTGAACGCCTTCGAGGCCGCGTAGATGCTCTGGTGTTCGGCACCCATGTAGCCGGAGAGCGACCCGAGCAGCATGATGCCACCGCGCCCGCGCTCTTTCATCGGTCCACCGAACAGGTGCGACAACTCGATCTGCCGGTGGACGTTGAGTTCGATCACGCCGCGGAACCCATCGAGGTCGCCGGTGACGAACTCGTGGCCGTAGCTGTTCGCGCCGGCGTTGAAGATGAACAGGCCGACCTCGATGTCCTCGGTCGCCTTGCGGATCTCTTCCACGGCATCGTCGTCGAGCAGATCCAGCGCGAGGGTGCGCACCTGCACCCCGTTGCTCCGTGCCTTGTCCGCCGTCTCCTGCAGTGGGCCCGGCTTACGCGCGATGAGCACGAGATCGAAACCCGCGCGGCTCAATTCGTCGGCGAATGCCGCGCCGACGCCTTCGGAGCCACCGGCGATGACGGCCCACGGGCCATAGTACGAGCGGTCGAGATCGAGGGTTTCGGCCATCACTGGTCCTTCGGGAGGTAGTCGGAAGCTGAAGAGGTCACTGCACGATGGGGCTCGGATCGGAGTGTCGTCGAAGACCTCGATGACCCCGGAAACAGCCGCCTTGGCGATCGCGGCGTCGAGATGCGAACACGACATCCAGGGCGCGCCGGGTCGCCCGTCGCGCCCGTCGTCGTCCTGCACGACAGGGCAACGACGGCGCGCATCGGTGTTCCACTGGATGGACGTATGCTCCCAGCTGTTCTTCTGGACGAGCACCTGCGCGGCGCATTCGCCGCAGCGCAACGGTTCCATCCGGTTCTGCATGTCTTTGGCTCCTAGCCCGTCGTGGTGGACTGCTGCGCGCCTGCCTGCTCGTCGAGGGCTGCCTTGCGGGCAAGGTTCTCCTCGACCTCCTTCATCCACGCGGCCACCGGACGGGTGGTGTCCATCTCGAACTCGAAGCGGTCGGTCATCGCCGGCTCGACGTCCTCGACGTCGACGTAGAACTGCTCGTACCAGCGTCGCAGCTGGTAGACGGGGCCGTCCTCCTCGCACAGGAGCGGGTTGTCGATGCGGGTCTTGTTCCGCCAGATCTCGATGTCCTGCTCGAAGCCCTTCGCGATGAAGTTCCCGAACTGCTGGGCGGTCTGCAGCGCCTCCTCCCCCTCGAGGCGGTCGGACTTCTTGACGATCATGCCGTACATCAGGACGAACTTGTCCTGGGACACCGGGTAGTGGCAGTTGATGAGGACCGACTCGACGTCGTAACCCTCGTACTGGTAAACGAGATCGTCGATCATGAAGGACGGTCCGAAGTAGCTCGCGTCGGAGCGGCTTCCGAGCATCTTCGGCTGTCCGTCCGCGTGCGGACGAGCGTCCATACGAGCCTGACCCCGCATGAACTGGCTGGCCACGTGGCCTTCGAAGACGTTCTTGAAGTAGACCGGGAAGGAGTAGTGCACGTAGAAGAAGTGCGCCATGTCGACGATGTTGTCGATGATCTCGCGGCAGTTCGTATCGACCTCGGTGGTGTACCAGACCCAGTCGGTCCACTCGTCGCTCGTGGCGCCCTCGATGTGCGGGATGGTCACGTCCGCGGGCGGCGGGTTCCCCTGGGGGTCGTGCCACACGAAGAGCATGCCGTCCTGGTCGAGAGTGTGCCACGCGCGGGTCTTGGCGATCGGAGGAACACGCCGCGCGTACGGGATGTTCTTGCAGCGCCCGTTGCCGCCCCAGCGCCAGTCGTGGAACGGACACGCGATCTCGTCGCCCTTGACCGTGCCCTGGCTGAGATCCCCACCCATGTGCCGGCAGTACGCGTCGAGGATCTTGATCTCGTCGTTGCTGTCGGCCCACACCACGAGCTTGGTCCCGAATGCCTCGATCGAGTGCGGCTTGCCGTCCTTGAAGTCCTTCGACAGGCCGAGGCAGTGCCAGCCCCGGGCGAAGCGGGCGGGAGCCGACCCGGCGACGATCTCGCGGATCTCGGATTGTTCGGAAGTGCCGATGCTCACGGTCGTCCGTCCTTTCGGGAGGGAAGCGTTGAGGAGGTCAGGCGGCGGAGTCCGCTGGAGCATTCCGTCGCGATACGACCGAAACGCTAGGTGATCGGTATCACCCCTGATGAGGTCATCTCACTGGTCGAGACCTTCCGATGTCGTGAGACCGGGCCGGACCGCGATCATGCGACCGGCGCAGGTTCGGGGGTCGGCAACAGGGCCGCCCGGCCGTTGGCCACGAACTCCCGCTCGATGCGTGTGCGTTCCGCGTCGCCGAGCAGGACGTACTCGGAGGTCCGTCGGACACGCACGTAGACCGTGTCTGGCGTGTTCCACGCGACCGCCCGCAGCGGGGCTTTGTTCACCTTGTTGCTGCCCGTCAGCGGGATCTGCGCGGTGACGCGCACGAATCGCGGCCACCACTTGTCTCCCATGTCGGGCTGCTCGGCGAGGGTCGCCCCGAACACCGCCGGGTCGAACTCCGCGCCGGGCTCGAGTTCGACGGCGCACATGACCTGATCCCCGGTCGTGGGATCGGGCACGGCGAAGACCGGGGCGGACAGGATGCCCGGCACCCGCAGGATGATGCGCTCGACGGGAGTGGCGGAGAAGTTCTCGCTGTCGACGCGAAGCCAGTCGGAGGATCTTCCGGCGAAGTAGAAGAAGCCGTTCTCGTCGCGGTACCCGAGGTCCCCCGACCAGAAGTCGTCGCCCTTGACCCGATCGGCCATCGCCTCGGGATTCTTGTAGTAGCCCTCGAAGGTGTGGGCGGCACCGCACGCGACGATCTGTCCGACGGCGTCACTGTTGAGGAGGCGACCGGTCTCGTCGAAACGGGCGCGGGGGCACTCCTGCCCGGTGTCCTCGTCGAAGATCCGGACATCGACGCCTCCGACGGCGACCCCGAGCGATCCGGTCGGGGTGTCGGGGGTGCGGTTGATGCGGAAGACGCCTTCGCTCATCCCGTAGCCTTCGACGACCGTGCAGCCGAAGCGTTCGGAAAAGCGGGCCACGTCGGCTTCGGATGCCTCGGTGCCGAACGCGAGTTCGAGGGTGCTCGCGCGGTCGCGGGGGTCTTCCGGCCGGCTGAGGATGTACGACAGGGCCCGGCCCACGTAGTTGACGAAAGTGGCGCCGTAGCGGTGGATGTCGTCGGAGAACCGGCTCGCGGAGAACCTCCGGATCATGCAGACGGTCGCGCCGGCCCGCATGGCCGTGCCGAGGTTGAGCATGAGTGCGTTTCCGTGGAAGAGCGGCATGCACAGATAGGCGATCGAATCCTCGCGCATGCCAACACGTTCGGTGAGTGGACCGAGGAGGCGCGCGAGCCGGCCCTGGCCGACGATCACGGCCTTCGGAGCGCCGGTGGAACCGGAACTGAACAGCAACAATGCGATGTCGTCGGTGGACGGGATCGTCTCCGGCAGATCCGCACCGCGGAACGGCGCGAGGAACTCCGCGTAGCGATCGTCGTCGATATCGAGGATGCGGTCGGCCGTCAGTCCGTGGCCGGTGTCCTCGAGCAGATGGGCGAGGCGGGATTCGGTGACGACGAGGTCGATGTCCGCGTGCGCGATGTCGCGGGCGATCTCGGGGCCGCTGCGGCTGGCGTTGATGCCCACGACGGCTGCTCCGGCCAGGGCACCGGCGCCGATCCAGAAGACGAAGTCCGGGACGTTCTCGAGCAGCACCCCGATGTGGCGCTGCCGATCTGCGGGAGCAGGCACGGTCGCGACGATCGCGGCGGCACGATCGGCGCTTTCCTGAACCACCTCGCCCCAGGTCCACTGCTGGTCCTCGAAACGCAACCCCACCTTCGGGTCACCGTGACGAGCGCGCACTATATCTGCGAACGTGTCCAAGTCTTTCCTCCAGACGGTTGTGGCGATCAAGCGAAAACGGCGCGACCGCCGGACAGGACGGCGCCGGTCTCCGTGACGACGTCGAACCGAACATCCGCTGCGTCACCCCAGGCGCGGACCTGTGCCGCATCGCCGGGGAAGACGGGGGCCGCGAAGCGCCCGAACAGCGTCTTCAGGTCGGCGGGGTGCCCTCCGAGCATGTCGGCCAGAGGCAGGGTCGCGGCCGCCAGCGTGCACAGGCCGTGCAGGATGGGGCGGGGTTGTCCGATGCGCGCCGCAGCCTCGGGATCGATGTGGATGTGGTGCCGGTCGCCGGTCAGCCGGTAAAGCGCCGCCTGGTCGGCGCGTGTGGCGAGCGTGCCGACCACGTCGGCATCCCCCTCCGGTGCGGACGGCGCCGACGGTCCGCGCTCGCCGCCGAAACCTCCCGCTCCCGGTGCGAACAACGACCACGTCGCGATGAAGAACTCGCTCTCGACGACGACCTCGAACACCGCTGCCCGGCCCTTGTCCCAGACCTCACCGACGCGCGCCGACATCGCGATCTCCCCGGAGCGTGGCAACGGTGCGAGCACCTCGAGGCTCTGGGAACCGTGGAGCGCGGTGGCCGTGTCGAAGGCACCGAGCGCACCGAGCGCATCCGGTGCCCACTGGGCCAGCGTCAGGGCGAACGTCGGCAACACCCGCAGCCGGTCCTCGAACACGAGATCGAGGTCCGCCGCGCCGGCGCCCACCGCGAGCGCGTACAGGATCGCGTCCCGCTCGTCGTAGCGGATCGTGCGGGCGCCCAGGTCGTGGCCTCGCCACTGCGCGGGCGTCGGCGTCGTTGCGGTCATTCGTCTTCGGTCCTTTCTCACAGGGGCGCCGGGCGGCGACCCGACGGAGACGGGACCTCGCTTTTCCACAGACGCCCAGGTCACAGGCTAGGGAGAGCGATGGTGACCGTCACCGCCCGTCCCACTCACCGGTACATTCGAAGTCGGGGTGACCCGTCGTGAGATTCTGGCGGTACGCACTCGATGGAGGAGGGGACGTCCGTGAAGCGTGCAGGGGCACCGGTGGGATACAGGCGATGACCATCCCCTCCGATCCCTCCCATTTCCTCGATCAGCTGGTATCGCGACTCACCGGTCCGGGTGGCGAGTTCGAGATCGTCGTGCAGGACGTTCTGGGCACCGAGATACCCGTCATGCGCAGACGCGACGTCGCCGTGGCGGATCTGCTCTCGCAGTCCCTCGCCTGGGGCGACCGCGAGTATCTGGTCACGACCGATCAGCGGATCACCTTCGCCCGGAACGCGCGCATGTCGTACGCCCTCGCCGCGGCGCTCCACGAGCGGTACGGGGTGGGCGTGGGCGACCGGGTCGCGATCCTGTCGGCGAACCGGCCCGAGTGGGTCACCGCTTTCTGGGCGACGCAGGCCCTCGGTGCGATCTCGGTGGGCCTGAACGCGTGGTGGGTGCAACCGGAACTCGAATTCGGTATCCGTCATTCGCGACCCCGGGTGCTCTTCGTCGACGGTCCGCGTGCTGCGGCCGTGGCCGGCATCGACCGTGCGCAGACGGTGGTGCTGTCGATCGAGGAGGATCTACCGCGCCTCATCGCCGAATTCGACGGCGCGCAGCCGCCGCCCCCGAGAGTCGCCGAGGACGATCCGGCCGTCCTCCTGTACACCTCGGGCACGAGCGGGGATCCGAAGGGTGCGTTGCACTCGCAGCGGAATCTGCTGGCAGTGGTCGACTACCACCGGTACCTCGACGCGATCGCGACGATCTGGACCGGCGGCACATACGACCGGTCCGCACCATCGGACTCCCGCTATCTGCTGACGTCCTCACTGTTCCACATCACGAGCCTGCACAACACGATCGTGCCGCGCCTGGCCACCGGCAGCACCGTGGTGATGAACCAGGGCTGGTACGGCGTGCGTCCCGTGCTCGAACTCATCGAGGCGGAACAGGTCACCCACTGGATGGCCGTGCCGTCGATGGCCGCGCGGATGCTCGAGGACGAAGATCTCGACAGATACGACCTCACCTCGCTGAGCCGGTTCACCCTGTCCTCGGAACCTTCGACGCCGGAATTCAAACAACTTCTGCGCGAAGGGCTTCCGTTCGGCAAGCACGCCATGGTCGACAGTTACACCATCACCGAGTGCAGCACGTCGATCGCTGTGGCCTCCGCCGCCGAACTCGAGGAGTTCCCCGGCACGGTGGGCGCGCCGATCATCACGGTGAGCCTCGAGATCCGGGATCAGAGCGGCGCCTGGCTGCCCGACGGCCGCGTGGGCGAGGTGTGTGTGCGCAGCCCCTTCGTCATGCTCGGCTACTGGGACGACGAGGCGGCGACCGCCGAGGCGATCACTCCCGACCGCTGGTTGCGCACAGGTGATTTCGGCATGGTCGAGAACGGCCGTCTGCGTCTGGTGGGCCGGCGCGCCGACCTCATCCACCAGAACGGCGAGAACGTCTACCCGTCGGAGGTCGAGCGCGTCCTGGCCCTGCACCCGGCGGTCCGCGAATGCATGGTGACCGGCGCGCCCCACCCGGAATGGGGCCAGGAGGTGGCTGCGGTGGTCGTGCTCGTCGAAGGCTCCACGGTCACCGTCGAGGAATTGACGACCTTCGCATCCGAGCGTCTCGCCTACTTCAAGGTGCCGACGCAATGGACGCTGACGTGCAACCTGTTGCCGCGCAACGCCACCGGGAAGATCATCCGCAAGGGCTGGCGCGACACCCACGGCCACTGGTGACGACGGATCTGCACGTCTACGGCCGGAGCAGGCGCTGCAGGGCGTCGCGGAGCGTTTCCTGTTCGAGCACGGGGTCGAAGGACGTCTCGGCGGCGACGACGCCGAGGTAGCCGTCGAGCAAAGCCTGTAGCCAGGTGACGAGCCGATCCGCGGGCAGGTCGGTCCGGATCTCTCCGGTCTGCTGCGCGAGCCGCACCCAGGGAAACAATCCGTCGCGCAGCGCGCGGGCGTCGCGGTCGAGAGCAGCCGCGATCTCCGGCCGGGTCATCACAGCCCCGACCGCTCGGACGAAGCCGGCCGTACGGGGATCCGACGCATCCTCTGCTGCCCGAACGGCGTATTCGTCGAGTACACGGGTGGCGTCGGTTCGCCCGCTCTGCGCCTCGAACCACGCCACGCTTTCGGCTGTGCCCAGTTCGAGAACGGCCACCATCAGCGACAGTTTCGTGGGGAAGTAGTGGAAGAAGGTTCCGGACCCGATGCGGGCCTCGCGGCAGATCGCGGCCGTGGTCGTGCCGTCGTAGCCGTGTCGGGCGAAGCAGGTCAGAGCTGCGTCGATGATCCCGAGGCGGCGCGCCTCGTGCCGGACCGGATCGACCGTACGTGCCATGTCCCCGGCTCCCTGGATGCCATTGATGGAGTGTCCGCTCTATTATTACTGTATGCCGAAGACTCCGGAGCGCTGGCTGCTCACCTGGGAGAGCGCCGAGCACGCCGTGGAAATCGACGATGCCGGGCTGGGCCGCAGGATCACCTGGACGATCGACGGCGAGGAGATCGCCACGAAGAAGACCTCCGACGACAAGGTCGTCCTCGACGGGCACGAACGCGGCGCGATCGCCGTCAGGCTCCCCACCTTCATCGGACCGGCCCGACGAGTCACCTGGTGGGACGGCGACACCGAACTCGGTGCGGCAGCAGCCGCCCTCACCGGCATCGGCGGGGTCGACCTCGACCCCGAGCCCGGATCCAAGGCGGCTGTTCGCGAGGAATGGATCCGGGCGCACCCCCGGAAATACGCCGCCCAGCGCACGGCGGTCGCCGTAGCCGGGGTCGCCGTGCCGCTGATCGTGCTCTGGCTGCTCGCACAGATCCCGATCCCCGAAATCGATTGGCCAGACTGGGATATCAACATTCCCTGGCCGGACATTCCGTGGCCCGACATTCCGTGGCCGACCATCTCCCTGCCGGAATTCTCCCTGTTCGACTTCACCGTGCCCGAGTGGGTGAAGGCCGTCGCAGACAAGGCGAAGTACGTCTGGCCGGTCGTGCTCGCGGCCGTCCTCGCGAACCGGGAGGTCGCGCGCCGCCGGCGCCAGGACGAGCGCAAGCGGCAGACCGACGACCCCCCGACCGACTCGGAGGACTGAGCTCAGCTGAGGCGTTCGAGCACCATCGCCATGCCCTGACCCCCACCGACGCACATCGTCTCGACGCCGAACTGCTTGTCGTGGGTCTGCAGGTTGTTGATGAGTGTCGCGGTGATGCGGGCACCGGTCATCCCGAAGGGGTGACCGAGCGCGATCGCACCGCCCGAGACGTTGAGCTTGTCCTCGTCGATCTTCAGCTCACGCGCCGAACCGAGCACCTGCACGGCGAACGCCTCGTTGATCTCGAACAGGTCGATGTCGTCGATGCCCATGTTCGCGTTGGCGAGAGCCTTGCGGGTCGCGTCGATCGGTCCGAGACCCATGATCTCCGGCGACAAGCCCGAGACACCGGTGGAGACGATGCGCGCGAGCGGGGTCAGTCCGAGTTCCTTCGCCTTCGTGTCGGACATGATCACCAGAGCGGCCGCACCGTCGTTGAGCGGGCACGCGTTGCCGGCGGTCACCGTGCCGTCCGGGCGGAAGACCGGCTTGAGCTGACTGACGGCCTCGTAGTTGGTGCCCGGACGCGGACCGTCGTCGGTGCTGACGACCGTGCCGTCGGCGAGGGTCACCGGAGTGATCTCCCGCTCGAAGAAGCCGCTCTTGATGGCTTCCTCGGCGCGGTTGTGCGAGCGCACGCCCCAGCGGTCCTGGTCCTCGCGCGAGATGCCGGTGTGGGACGCGACGTTCTCGGCGGTCTGTCCCATCGCGACGTAGACGTCGGGGAGCAGACCCTCGGTGCGCGGGTCGGTCCACGACACTCCGCCTTCGGCGAGCTTGGCGGTACGCGCCTGGGCGTCGTCGAACAGCGGGTTCTTGGTGTCGGGCAGACCGTCGGCGTTGCCGGTCACGAAGCTCGACACCGATTCGACGCCGGCGGAGACGAACACGTCGCCCTCGCCGGCCTTGATGGCGTGCAGCGCCATGCGGGTGGTCTGCAGCGACGACGAGCAGTACCGGTTGACGGTCACGCCGGGAAGGAAGTCGTAGCCGAGTTGCACCGCGACCACGCGGGCGATGTTGAAGCCGGACTGTCCGGCGGGCTGGCCGCAGCCGAGCATGAGGTCGTCGATCTCGGTGGGATCGAGATCGGGGACCTTCGCGAGCGCTGCAGCGACCATCTGGGTCGCCAGGTCGTCCGGGCGGATCGACGCGAGCGAGCCCTTGCGTGCTCGCCCGATCGGCGACCGTACTGCGGACACGATTACTGCTTCGGGCATCTTCTCTCCTCGATGATCGGTCGTACTTCAACCCTACGGCCCTTCGACCCTCTGGGTCCGGCGGCTATCCTGTGCTAACTTACCAAGCAATCGCTTGGTTCGGTACAGACGTTAGGAACATGCCATGGGCATCACCTCGACCTCCGACAGCGCCGGTATCACCACGGTCACCGTCGACTTCCCGCCCGTGAACGCTCTCCCCTCACAGGCCTGGTTCGACCTGGCCGAGGCCGTGACCACGGCCGGGCGCAGTCTCGACACCCACGCGGTGATCCTGCGCGCCGAGGGCAGAGGCTTCAACGCGGGTGTGGACATCAAGGAAATGCAGGCCACCGAAGGGTTCGACGCCCTGATCGCCGCCAACCACGGGTGTGCCGCGGCATTCGCCGCCGTCTACGACTGCGAGGTACCGGTCATCGTCGCCGTCAACGGCTTCTGCGTCGGAGGCGGCATCGGCCTCGTCGGCAACGCGGACGTCATCGTCGCCTCCGACGACGCCGTCTTCGGCCTGCCCGAGGTCGACCGCGGTGCACTGGGCGCCGCAACGCATCTCGCGCGCCTCGTCCCCCAGCACATGATGCGCACCCTCTACTACACGGCGCAGAACGTCACCGCGCAGCAGCTCGAGCACTTCGGCTCGGTGTACAAGGTCGTGCCGCGCAGCGAACTCGACGCCGCCGCACGCGAGGTCGCCGAGATGATCGCCGCGAAGGACACCCGCGTCATCCGCCGTGCGAAGGAAGCCATCAACCGCATCGACCCCGTCGACGTGAAGACGAGCTACCGCCTCGAGCAGGGCTTCACCTTCGAGTTGAATCTCGCCGGCATCGCCGACGAGCACCGCGACGAGTTCGTCGCAACAGGAAAGCCGCGCAGCAACAGCTGACGCCTCACACCACCAGGAGTTCGGAACACCATGCGTGACAAGAGAATGTCGCTCGACGACGTGGTCGGCGAGCTGCGCAGCGGAATGACCATCGGCCTCGGCGGCTGGGGATCGCGCCGCAAGCCCATGGCCCTCGTGCGGGCCATCCTCCGTTCGGACGTGAAGGATCTGACCGTCGTCACCTACGGCGGTCCCGATCTGGGCCTGCTGTGTTCGGCGGGCAAGGTGAAGAAGGCGTACTACGGATTCGTCTCGCTCGACTCGGCACCGTTCTACGACCCGTGGTTCTCCAAGGCCCGCACGGGCGGCGAGATCATCGCCCGTGAGATGGACGAGGGCATGATCAAGTGCGGCCTGGAAGCCGCCGCCGCGCGCCTGCCGTTCCTGCCCCTCCGCGCGGGCCTGGGTTCGGCCGTGGTCGACTTCTGGGAGGGTGAACTGAAGACCGTCACCTCGCCGTATCCCGGACCGGACGGCACCGAGACCCTCATCGCCATGCCGGCGCTGAACCTCGACGCGTCGTTCGTGCACCTCAACATCGGCGACAAGCACGGCAACTCCGGTTACCAGGGCGTGGACCCCTACTTCGACGACCTCTACTGCATGGCCGCCGAACGTCGCTACGTCTCCGTCGAGAAGATCGTCGAGACCGAGCAGCTCGTGAAAGAGGTTCCGCTGCAGCAGCTCCTGCTCAACCGCATGATGGTCGACGGAATCGTCGAAGCACCGAACGGGGCGCACTTCACCCTCGCGGGCGACAGCTACGGCCGCGACGAGAAGTTCCAGCGCCACTACGCCGAGTCCGCCAAGGACCCCGAGGCATGGCAGGCATTCGTCGACCGCTTCCTCTCGGGCAGCGAGGACGACTACCAGGCCGCAGTCCAGAAGTTCGCACAGGAGCAGGCATGACCACCACCGAGACCGTGACCCGCGCCGAGTACTGCGCCATCGCATGCGCCGACATCTTCTCGGGTGCCGGCGAGATCATGGCGAGCCCGATGGCGACACTGCCGCAGATCGGTGCACGCCTGGCCAAGCTCACCACCGAGCCCGACCTGCTGATCACCGACGGTGAAGCACTCATCCTCGCCGACGTCCCGGCCCTCGGCGCGAAGGCACCGATCGAAGGCTGGATGCCCTTCCGCAAGGTGTTCGACGTCGTCGCGTCGGGCCGCCGCCACGTGGTGATGGGCGCCAACCAGATCGACCGGTACGGCAACCAGAACCTTTCGGCCTTCGGTCCACTCCAGCAGCCGACACGCCAGATGTTCGGTGTGCGCGGCGCTCCCGGCAACACGATCAACCACGCGACCAGCTACTGGGTCGGCAAGCACTCCTCGCGCGTCTTCGTCGACACGGTCGATATCGTCTCGGGTGTCGGATACGACAAGGTCGATCCCGAGAACCCGGCGTACCGCTTCCTGGACATCGCGCGGGTCGTCACCAACCTCGGTGTCTTCGACTTCGGCGGTCCCGACCACACCTTCCGGGCGCTCTCGTTGCACCCGGGTGTCGAGGCGTCCACCGTCGCGGAGAACACCTCCTTCGAGGTCGCCGGCCTGGACGAGGCGGGCGTGACCCGCGAGCCGACCTTCGAGGAACTGCGTCTGATCCGCGAGGTGATCGACCCCAAGGGTCTGCGCGACCGCGAGGTCTCGCTGTGACCGTCCTGCGCACCGCCCTGACCGACCTGGTGGGGATCGAGCACCCGATCGTTCAGACGGGCATGGGCTGGGTCTCCGGTCCCCGCCTGACCGCCGCGACGTCGAACGCCGGTGGTCTCGGCATCCTCGCCTCGGCGACGATGACCTACGCCGAACTCGAAGCGGCGGTCGCGAAGACCAAGTCGCTGACCGGCAAGCCGTTCGGCGTCAACATCCGCGCCGACGCCTCGGACGCCGGTGAGCGCATCGACCTGCTGATCCGCGAGAAGGTCAAGGTCGCGTCGTTCGCCCTCGCACCGAAGAAGGAGCTGATCGCCAAGCTCAAGGATCACGGCATCGTCGTCGTGCCGTCGATCGGTGCTGCCAAGCACGCCGTGAAGGTCGCCTCGTGGGGCGCCGACGCGGTGATCGTGCAGGGCGGCGAGGGCGGTGGCCACACCGGTCCCGTCGCGACAACCCTGCTGCTGCCGAGCGTCCTCGACGCCGTCGACATCCCCGTCGTCGCCGCCGGTGGCTTCTTCGACGGTCGTGGGCTCGCGGCCGCGCTGTCCTACGGCGCGGCCGGCATCGCGATGGGCACTCGGTTCCTGCTCACGAGCGACAGTGCTGTTCCCGATTCGGTGAAGCAGCAGTACCTTTCGCGGGGACTGCAGGACACCACGGTGTCACTCAAGGTCGACGGCATGCCGCACCGGGTCCTGAACACCGACCTGGTGAACAGCCTCGAGAAGTCCACCTACGCGAAGGGACTGCTCGCGGCCGCGCGGAACGCGACGAAGTTCAAGTCGATGACGGGCATGAAGTGGTCGACCATCGTCAAGGACGGCCTCGCCATGAAGAAGGCGAGCGACCGCACCTGGCAGCAGATCATCATGGCCGCCAACACCCCCATGCTCCTCAAGGCCGGTCTCGTGGAAGGCAACACCGAAGCCGGTGTGCTCGCCTCGGGCCAGGTCGTCGGCATGCTCGACGACCTGCCGAGCTGCCAGGAACTGATCGACCGCATCGTCGCCGAGGCAGTCGAGCGCATCGACGCCCTCTCCGCCCTGCGCGATCAGGGGCGTCCCGCCGCCTGATTCCGATTCCCAGCAGATCGAGACCGGTGTTGTTGTCGAGTTTCCGCGAGAAATCGACAACAACACCGGTCTCGATCGGTTCCGACGTGCGCAGACTCCGCCGCGCGTCGCCGGACACAGGCGCTGGGTCGTTCACGATGCCTCCCGCGGTCCGGAAAATCGACCCCACTCCGCCGAAGCCCAAGCCATGGCCCGGTCAGGAAGATTCCCGATACCGCGTGACAACAGTTCGCCGCTGTTTCAGTGAATTGCGCTCGGCACGGAGCCAGGCAGGGGTATCAGTGTCCCGTTGCGCACGGCACAGGCGCGGTCGACGAGAGTCAGCCGGCTCAGGTCGTGAGTGACCATCACGATCGCCACATCCCGATCCCGGCTCAGATCGGCGAGCAGGGCCACGACCTCGCGGCTGCGGTTCTCGTCGAGGGCCGAGGTGGGCTCGTCGACGAGCAACACCGAGGGGTCGTTCATCAGTCCTCGCGCGATCGCAACCCGTTGCCGTTGCCCTCCCGACAGTTGGTGGGGACGCCGGTCCAGGTGCCCGTCGAGACCCAATGAACACAACAGGTCCGTGGCACGGGCACGACTCTCGCGGACCGAGTCGCCCGCGAGATGGGACATCATCTGCAGTTGTTCGACTGCGGTCAACGAGGGCAGCAGGTTCGACTGCTGGAACACGAATCCGAGCTTCTCGCGTCGCACGGTCGTGCGCTCGTCACGGTCCAGTCCCGTCATGTCGCTGCCGTCGATAACGACACGACCCGAATCGGGGGTGATGAGAAGGCCGGCGACAGCGAGCAGGCTCGATTTGCCGGACCCGGACGGACCGGTCACAGCCACGAATTCGCCGCGTCTGACCTCGAAATCCACGTCGTCGAGGACGCGTCGATGCCCGTCACCGTCGGGATAGCTGAGGACGATGTTGCGTAAGCAGATACTCATGTCGAAGTCCTTCGTTCTCGGTAGATGACTCATCGAGCGGCTGCAAGGGCAGCGAGCGGGTCGACCTTGGCGATACGGACCAGGGAAGCAGCCGCGCCGATCATGCCCGTCGCAACGAGGGCGAGGAACGGAACCACGGTGGTGGACATCGTGAGCGAGAACGGAACCGACTGCGAGGCTGCCGTTCCGAGACCGGCTGCGGCCAGGGTTCCAAGTCCGGATCCGAGTACCAGCACGATCGAGCTCTGCCCGAGTGCGTCCTGGAGCAGATAGCGGGTGGAGGCACCGACAGCCTTGAGCACAGCGAGGTCCTGGCCGCGCTGGATGGTCCATACCGTGAAGAAGGCCCCGACGACCAAGGCGCTGACGATCATCAGCATCGTCTGCATCAACAGCAGCGATCCACGCTCGGAGGTGTACGACCCGATCGCGTTCAGCGCGCCGCGGCCGTCGGTGACGGCCGTCCCGGTCGCCTCACCGACAGAATCGGCGTCGAACCCTGCGGAGGTACGCAATGCAACGACGGTGCCGTCACTGCCACCGGCCGACGGCAGTGACATCCATGCGTCGTGGTCCATCCAGACCACGGGCTGATGACTGTAGAACGAGTCGTCGACCAGAGCGGTGATGGTGAATACCTTTCCGCTCATCGAAATCCGGGTTCCGTTCGTCCATCCGTTGTCATTGGCGAGGTCGGCGTCCACGGCTACCGAGCCGGCACCGAGCACGACCGGAGCGGCGAAAGAATGCCCGTCGACGCCGAACGCAGAAGCGGCGACTTCTCGACCGTCGACGCTGATCCGAGCGGGCGCCACCCCGATGATCGACGCAGCATCGACACCGTCGGCCTCCGCAAGTTCCGCATACTGCCGCGTCGTCACGGTCGACTCGGCGAACGAGACCGAGCGGCCATCGGGGGGAGCACCGAATGCGAAGTGGTCGGCGCCGATGTTCTCGATCGCAGCGATGGACCGATTACCCAGTCCGGAGGTCAGCCCCGACAGCATGACCACCATCAGCGAAATGAGGAACAGGGCCGAGGTCATCAGCGTAAAGCGACCTTTGGCGAATCGGAGATCACGGAAAGCGAGGAACATGCATCTCAGCGTCGTGCAAGGGAGCATTCCCGGCATCGCGCATTGGTTGGGTTCGCTGATCCATCGAAAGTTGGAGATCTTCGATCGGTGCGGTCGACGGCATAGTGCGGTATTAGAGTGGGCGAAATGCGGAATTCCGATGGGTCTCACTCGGGCGGGGCCGTGCCGGTGCTACGCGCCATGCAATTCGGCGCCCATCTGCTGTTCTTCCTGCTCCTCGCGGTGGGTGTCGTGCGCACGGTTACCGACAGTGCTCATCCCGTTCCGATCGTCGCGTTCGCTGTCGTGGTAGCCGGGTGGTATCTCTTCGGGATCTGGTTCGCGCGGCGTGAGGGCTTCGAGAACGGGGAGCCGGTACAGCGCCGATCGGGGCAGATCTGGTTCGCGGCGCTCGGGCTGGGCTGGCTGGCTCTCGTGGTGGCGGATGTCAACTTCGTCTGGTTAGCGTTCGCCCTGTTTTTCTTGTGCTTTCCCCTGTTCTCCACTCCGGTCGCGTTGACGGTGACGATCATGCTGACCGCGATAGCGATCGCAGCGACGCTGTGGCACGGCACCACGAACACGGTTGCCTCGATTCTCGGACCGGTGTTCGGGGCGGCAGCTGCCGCCGGAATGGCCGTCGTCTATCAACAGTTGGTGCGGCAGTCCGCGCAGCGACAGCAGTTGGTGGACGAACTCACCGAGGCGCACCGAGAGTTGCTCGGGGCGCAGGACGAATTGGTCGCGCTGCAACGGGAAGCGGGCGCACTGACCGAACGTTCCCGCCTCGCGCGTGACATCCACGACACTCTGGCGCAAGGATTTTCGTCCATTCTGCTGCTCTCTCGAGCCGGGCAGCGCGCTCCCGACAATTCCGCGGCGATCTTCGCGCAGATCGCGGACACCGCGCAGCAGAATCTGATCGAGGCCCGCCGGGTGGTCGACGCGCTCGCGCCGGTTGCGCTCGAGTCCGCACCGCTCGAATCCGCGTTGCGGCGCCTGCTCGACCAACTCGAACAGCAGACCGGGATCACCGGTGACCTGCTCACCGACAGCGATCCGATCCCGCTGGTGACGGACTGCGACGTCGCCTTGCTCCGCGTCGCCCAGAGTGCTCTCGCCAACGTGCGGTTGCATTCGCGGGCGCGTCGGGTACGGGTGACATTGAGCTACGCATCCGACGAAGTACGGCTCGATATCGTCGACGACGGTATCGGCTTCGATCAACGTCAGGACGGTGGATTCGGCTTACGGTCGATGAGGGAACGACTGGCCGAACTGGGTGGCACACTCGTCGTGGAATCGGCACCCGGAGACGGAACCGCGGTTGCCGCAACCCTTCCGGTCGGGCGGGTCGCATGAGTGCGGTACGTGTACTGCTCGTCGACGATCACCCGGTGGTACGGGCGGGACTACGCGCGTTGCTGGCGTCGCACGATGACATCGTGGTGGTGGCCGAAGCATCGTCGGGTGAGGAAGCCGTGGCTTCGGCGGCGGCCGCGAAACCCGATGTGGTGCTGATGGATCTGCGTCTGGGATCGGGGATCGACGGGGCGCAGGCGACCGCCCGGATCCTGACGGCGGCCGATCCGCCGAGGGTCGTCGTACTCACCACCTACGACACGGACGCGGACATTCTGCGCGCGGTCGAAGCCGGTGCGGCAGGCTACCTCCTCAAGGACACCGACCCGAAAGTGCTGATCGAATCGGTGTTCGCGGCGGCCCGTGGGGAGACCGTCCTGGACCCGGACGTGGCCCAGCGCCTTTACCGCCGCATGCAGCAGCCCCGCACCGACCTCAGCGCCCGCGAAATCGAAGTGCTGTCGCTGGTCGCCGAAGGGTTGTCCAATCGCGCGATCGCCAAACAGCTCTTCGTCAGCGAGGCAACCGTGAAATCCCATCTGGTGCACGCTTTCACCAAATTGGACGTGGACAATCGCACCGCCGCAGTGGTCGCGGCGCGCGAGCGGGGCCTGATCGCGTGATCGGTGTCGAGGATCGGGCCATGATCACAGTCGTTACCCGATCGCGCGTCTCGACGCGGATCGATTCGTACGGCGTCATGCCCGATCTCCCCGCTCAACAGCATCGGCTTCCCGGGTTCGCATCCGTTGCAGCGTGCCGCTCACGCCAGTAGTCGCGTTCGCTCAGCGGTGGTCGATCCGGATGCTGCCGGCGGTGCAGTTCGACGTACCTCGCGTAGTCGTGGTCGCCCATGACGGCACCGATCCACCACCACGCCCGACGCAGTGCTGTGATCACGACCCACCTCCGTCCCCGTCGCGATGCCGCGAGGCATGGGTGTGTGCGGCGCCCGGGGCGCGGACCTTGCCCGATGCGATCAGTTCGTCCCACTCCTTCTGCAGTTCCCTCTCGGCCGGGGTCGGCACGAAGCCCGCGGGCGCGAATATCTTCGACGGCACGTCGGGTGTTTCGGTGGTGGGCATACCTCCGGCCCGGACCGATCTGGTACACACCACTACTCCTGCGGCGACCACGATGAGCACGAGCACTGCGAACACGATCGACAACGTGCCCTGGATGAATGTGTTGCGGATGACGGCATCGATCTCGTCGGCAGTCTTCGCCGAACCGAATGTGGTTGCGCCGGAGTTCTTCGCGTCGACGAAAGCTCGGTGCTGGGCCCAGTACCCCACCGCGCGGTCGCCGGAGAAGATCTTCTGCCACGACGCCGTCATGGTCACGATCAGATCCCACACCAACGGCACGCCGGGGATCCACGCCCACTTCACCAGTCCCTTCTTCACGACGACGGTGAGCACGACGGTCAGGGCGATCGCGGCGAGCAACTGGTTGGCGATGCCGAACAGTGGGAAGAGCGTGTTGATGCCGCCCAGCGGGTCGGTGACGCCCATCAGCAGGATCGCACCCCACAGGCCGACGACGACCGCGGAGCACAACCAGGCGCCGGGACGCCAGGACGGATCCTTGAAGCGACGAGCGGGACCGCCGAAGTTGCCGAGCGAGTCCGAAAGCATGAACCGCGCGACACGCGTTCCCGCGTCGACGGTGGTGAGGATGAACAGCGCCTCGAACATGATCGCGAAGTGGTACCAGAACGATTTGAGGCTGTCGCCGCCGAACAGGTCGCTGAGCACCTGGGACATGCCGAACGCGAGCGTCGGGGCACCACCGGTACGGGAGATGATCGACTCCTCCCCGACGGATTCGGCTGCCGCCGAGATCTGTTCGGGGGTGATGTCGGGCGACCCCAGCCCGAGACCGTTGACGTAGGCGGCGGCGGTCTCCGGGGTGCCGCCGGTGAGGGCGGCCGGAGCGTTGAGCGTGAAGTACAGGTGCTGGTCGATGATGCAGGCGGTGACCAGCGCCATGATCGCGACGAACGACTCGGTGAGCATGCCGCCGTAGCCGATCAGCCGGATCTGTTTCTCCTTCTCGAGCAGTTTCGGGGTGGTGCCCGAGGAGATGAGCGCGTGGAATCCAGACAGTGCGCCACATGCGATGGTGATGAACAGGAACGGGAACAGCGACCCCGCGAAGGCCGGGCCGTCACCGTCGATGGCGAACGACGTGATGTCGGGCATCTCCAGGTTCGGTCGTGCGACGAGGATCCCGATCGCGAGCAGGACGATCGTGCCGACCTTCATGAAGGTCGACAGATAGTCGCGCGGGGCGAGCAGCAACCACACCGGCAGCACCGACGCCGCGAATCCGTAGGCGATCATCAGCCACGAAATCGTCACCGGGGACAGGGTGAACCAGTTCGTTCCCCAGTCGGTCTCGGCGACCCAGCCACCCGCGATGATCGCGACGAGCAGCAGAACGACGCCGATCAGCGACACCTCCGCGACCCTGCCGGGTCGCAGGTAGCGCAGATAGACGCCCATGAACAGTGCGATGGGAATGGTCATCGCGATGGAGAACAGGCCCCACGGGCTGTCGGCGAGCGCGTTCACGACCACCAATGCCAGCACCGCGATCAGGATGATCATGATGACGAAGACCGCGATGAGCGCCGCGACGCCGCCGATCGGCCCGAGTTCCTCGCGGGCCATCTGGCCGAGGCTGCGTCCGCGGCGGCGCGAGGAGATCCACAGGACGAGGAAGTCCTGGACCGCACCGGCGAAGACGACGCCGACGATGATCCAGATCGTGCCGGGCAGATAACCCATCTGGGCGGCGAGCACCGGGCCGACGAGCGGGCCCGCGCCGGCAATGGCGGCGAAGTGGTGGCCGAACAACACCCGACGGTCCGTCGGCATGTAGTCCTTGCCGTTCTCGAGTTCCTCGGCAGGTGTCGCACGGTCGTCGCGTGGCTGCACGATCTTGCGTTCGATGAACTTCGCGTAGAAGCGATAGGCGACGAGATAGGTGCACACGGCGGCGATGACGAACCAGACCGCGTTGATCTCCTCGCCGCGGACCAGCGCGATGATCGACCAGGCGACCGCCCCCAGAATCGCGAGCACGAAAAAGACGATCCTCGCGGTGGGTGATATCGGTGTCCGGTCGACGACACCGACCGGTGGAAGATCGGGGTCGGTCCGGAGATATTCCACCTCGCTGCTGGTCGGCGGCGCCGGGTCCACAGCCATATCGGCTCCTCACCAGGCTCGCCCGCAGACCCGCGGAGGTCGCGACGGGCCTCGAACGTGCTCGAATCTCGACCAGCGTCACGCTACCCGCGCGCGTCGACGAACGAACCGGAATCGATCAGCCGCGTGCGGCGATCCTGGCTTGCACCTCGGGCCGACGTAGCGGCGGCACCGACGGCGGTGGTTGCCGCCGCTCGGGAAGGGCCGCGAGCAATCTCGTCGTCGTCGCGGTCACTTCGGCGACGGCCTGTTCGAACGGCTCCCGGGTGGCGTCGGAGAGTTTGTGGATCCCGCTGACCTTACGGACGTACTGCCGTGCGGCCGCTTCGATCTCCTAGGCGGTCGCAGCCGGCTCGAGCCCCCGCAGCTCCGTGATGTTCCGGCACATGCTTCGAGGGTAGACGTCACCTCCGGACCGGACCATACGTTCGCTTCCGCGCGCCCGCTGTCCGTCCGCTGCGGCGATCGCAGCAGCGGATGACGAACGGGCGCGCGGATGTGAAGGGGGTGGGTCAGACGCGTTCGATGATGGTCGCGTTGGCGGTCCCGCCACCCTCGCAGATGGTGAGCAGGCCGTAGCGACCACCGGTGCGCTCGAGCTCGTTGAGCAGCGTCGCCATCAGCTTGGTGCCGGTCGCGCCGAGCGGGTGGCCGAGGGCGATCGCGCCGCCGTTGACGTTGACCTTCGACGGGTCTGCGCCGATCTCCTTGATCCACGCCAGGACGACGGGCGCGAAGGCCTCGTTGATCTCGATGAGGTCGATGTCGTCGATCGTCAGGCCGGCCTTCTCGAGGGCGTACTGCGTGGCGGGGATCGGGGCGGTGAGCATGAAGATCGGGTCGTCGCCGCGGGCGCTGAGGTGGTGGATGCGCGCGCGGGGCTTCAGGCCGTACTTCTTCACGGCCTCGTCGGAGGCGAGCAGCACCGCGGATGCGCCGTCGGAGATCTGGCTGGCGACGGCGGCGGTCAGGCGTCCGCCCTCGACGAGGGTCTGCAGCGACGCCATCTTCTCGAGGCTGGTCTCGCGCGGGCCTTCGTCGACGGTGGCGTCACCGAAGGGGACGATCTCGTTCTCGAAGCGTCCCTCGGCGATGGCGGCCTTGGCGCGCTCGTGGCTCTGCAGCGCCCACTTCTCGAGTTCCTCGCGGCTGAGGTCCCACTTCTCGGCGATCATCTCGGCACCCTTGAACTGCGACACCTCGTCGCTGCCGTAGCGCTCCGTCCAGCCCTTCGACCCACCGAAGGGGGTGTCGAAGCCGTACTGCTGCCCGACGATCATGGCCGCGGAGATCGGGATCTGCGTCATGTTCTGCACGCCACCGGCGACGATGAGATCCGCGGTGTCGCTGAGGATCGCCTGGGCACCGAAGTGCAGGGCCTGCTGGCTCGACCCGCACTGACGGTCGACGGTCACGCCGGGCACGTGCTGCGGGTAGCCGGCGGCCAGCCACGCGGTGCGGGCGATGTTGCCGGCCTGGCCGCCGATGGCGTCGACGCAACCGAACACCACGTCGTCGACGTCGGCGGGGTCGATGCCCGTGCGCTCGACGAGCGCCTTGATCACGTGCGCGCCCAGGTCGGCCGGGTGCACGTCCGCGAGCCCACCCTTCTTCTTGCCGATGGGGGTGCGCACCGCGTCGACGATGTAGGCCTCGGTCATGATGTCTCCTTACGAAGAATTCTGGTTCGACAGTCCGTCGAGAACGATGGAAAGGTATTGCTGGGCAACCTGATCGATACTGAGGGAGCCTCCGGGCCGGTACCAGCGCACGGCCACCCACACGGTGTCGCGCAGGAACCGGAAGACCAGTTCGACGTCGACGTCGGGCCGGAACGAACCGTCCGCGACGCCGCGTTCGATCACGCCCACCCACAGGTCGCGGAACTCGGTGTTGAGTTCGCCGATGTAGGCGAAGCGGTCGCCCTCGAGATGCTTGGCCTCACCCTGGTAGATCGCCACCGCGGCGTGCGACCGGTCGATCGCCTCGTAGGAGGTGGTGACGAGTGCCGCGAGGGTTTTGCGGGACGGCAGACCCGACGCGACGATCTTGCGGTACCGGTCGAACAGGTCGTCGAGGAAGGCCCGCAGGATCTCGTCCACCATCGACTCCTTGGAATCGAAGTGGTGGTAGAGGCTGCCGGAGAGGATTCCAGCCGCGTCGGCGATGTCGCGCACGGTCGTGGCCCGCACACCGCGCGACGCGAACAGGTCGGCTGCGATGTCGAGCAGTTCCGCGCGGCGTCCGGACTTGCTGGAGGTGTCGTCGCGTGAGGGAGTCATGACGGACATCCTTTCAAGCCGACCGAGAGCGGGTTCATGCGCGCTGGGAGGAGACCGACACGACCTCGCCGGTCAGATAGGTCGTGTAGTCGCTCGCGAGCATCGCGATGGTCGCCGCGACCTCCCAGACCTCGGCGGCGCGGCCGTAGGCCTCACCGGCGGCGAGGTTGTCGAGCAGTTCCTCGCTGGTGACCTTCGCGAGGAAGGGGTGTCGGGCGATGGACGGGGCGACGGCGTTGATGCGCACGCCGTATTCGGCGGCCTCGATCGCGGAGCAGCGGGTCAGGGCCATGACGCCGGCCTTCGCCGCCGCGTAGTGCGCCTGCGAGTGCTGGGCGCGCCAGCCGAGTACCGACGCGTTGTTGACGAGCACGCCGTTGTGGTCGACCGAGCGGAAGTAGCGCAGTGCCGCGCGGGTCGCGCGGAAGGTGCTGGTGAGGGTGATGTCGAGGACGCGATCCCATTCCTCGTCGGTCATCTCGACGACGGGCGTCTCCCCACCGAGTCCGGCATTGTTGACGAGCACGTCGATGCGCCCTAGCCGGTCGGCGGCGCCGGTGATGAGGGCGTCGACCTGTTCGGTGGACGACACGTCGCACACGATCGTCGCGACCTGCTGTTCGGGGAACTCGGCCGCGAGCTTCTCCGCGGACTCGCCGAGCCGGCGCTCGTGGAAGTCGGAGACGAGCACGTCGGCGCCCTCGAGCAGCGCGCGACGCGCGGTGGCGAATCCGATGCCGGTACCGGCGGCGGCGGTGACCACGACCTTCTTGTCGCGGAGCAGTCCGTGGCCGGGGGTCTCGACCGGCGGGGTCGCGAGCGGGGATGCGGGACGGGGTGTTGCGGTCACGGACGTGCCTCCCGGGGAAGGCCGAGCACGCGCTCGGCGATGATGTTGCGCTGGATCTCGTTGGATCCGCCGTAGATGGTGTCGGCGCGGGTGAACAGGAACAGCCGCTGCCATTCCGCGAGCTCGAGATGTTCGGGATCGGTGATGTCGGAGGGATTTCCGGCATGGTCGTGCTCGGGGCCGACGAGCGATGACGATCCCTGCACGTCCATGGCGAGTTGCCCCAGGTCGCGATGCCAGTTCGCCCACAGCAGTTTCGCGACCGAGGCCTGACCCGGGTCGGCGTCGCCGAGGGTGCGCAGGGCGTGGGCACGCATGACCCGCAGTTCGATCCGCGCGCGGGCGATGCGTTCGCGGAGGTGCGGATCGTCGATCGCACCGTTGCTCTCGGCGACGGAGACGATGCCGTCGAGTTCGCGGGCGAAGCCGATCTGCTGCCCGAGGGTGGAGACGCCGCGTTCGAAGGTCAGCAGACCCATCGCGACCTTCCACCCGTCGCCGGGGGCACCGACGACGAGGTCGGCGTCGGTGACGGCGTCGTCGAAGAAGACCTCGTTGAACTCGGAGGTGCCCGTGAGCTGCTGAATGGGCCGCACCGTGACGCCGGGCTGGTCGAGGGGCACGAGCAGGAAGCTCAGGCCGTGATGGCGGGTCGAACCGGGTTCCGTCCGCGCGACGACGAAGGCCCATTGTGCGACGTGTGCGAGCGACGTCCAGACCTTCTGACCGTTGATCACCCACTTGTCGCCCTCGAGGCGGGCGGTGGTGGAGACGTTGGCGAGGTCGGAGCCGGCTCCCGGTTCCGAGTAGCCCTGCGCCCACAGTTCGGTGACGTTACGGATCCCGGGCAGGAAGCGCTGCTTCTGTTCCTCGGTCCCGAACGCGATGAGGGTGGGGCCGAGCAGTTCCTCACCGAGGTGGTTGACGCGCGCGGGCGCGTTCGCCTTCGCGTACTCCTCGTGGAAGATCACGCGCTGATCCATGCTCGCGCCGCGCCCGCCGTACTCGGTGGGCCAGCCGATGCAGGTCCATCCGGCAGCGGCCAGATGCCGGTCCCACGCGAGTCGCTGTTCGAAGAACTCGTGTTCGCTTCCGGGTCCGCCCTTGCCTCTGAGCTCGGCGAATTCGCCGGTCAGGTTGTCTCCGAGCCACTGTCGGACGGTGGCTGCGAACTCCGCATTTTCCTGGCTCTCGCTCTCGTGCACATCCGTACGATAACCTACCAAGCAATTGCTAGGTAGGGAGCTCTGTGAACACACGACCGAGAACCACTCCGGCCGCACTCGTACGTGCCGCCGACACCTGGCCGGACCTGCTCGCGATCGCCGATGGCGACACCCGGCTGACCTTCGCACAACTGCGCGACCACGTCCGCGATGTCGCCGCGGCGCTCGTCTCCCGCGGCGTCGAACGCGGTGCGCGCGTCGTCATCTGGTCGCCCAACACGTTCCACTGGGTGATCGCTGCCCTGGGTACACATTGGGCCGGCGGGGTCGTCGTACCCCTCAACACCCGCTACACCGGAAACGAGGCCGCCGACGTCGTCGAGCGCGTCCGCCCCGAGGCCCTCGTCGTGGTCGGCGACTTCCTCGGTACCGACCGCTACACCGAACTGTGCAAGGTCGCTCCGGAACTGTCGATCCCGACGACCGTGCGGGTCCCGCTGGGCGGGAACGACGCGCCGATCGACGGGGTCGTCGAGTGGGCGGACTTCCTGTCCTCCGCCACCGACGCCGCCCGCACCGAGGCCGACGCGCGCGCCGCGGCCGTGACCCCCGACGACGTCTCCGACATCCTGTTCACCTCGGGCACGACCGGCCGCAGCAAGGGCGTGCTCAGCGCCCACCGTCAGTGCATCGGTGTCGCGCAGGCGTGGGCCGAGTGCGCCGAACTGACGATCGACGACAACTACCTGATCATCAACCCGTTCTTCCACAGCTTCGGGTACAAGGCCGGCTTCGTCGCCGCACTGCTCGAGGGCTCCACCGTCATCCCCCTCGCGACCTTCGACGTAGAGAAGGTCATGGCGATGGTCGCGGCCGAGCGCATCAGCGTCCTCCCGGGCGCCCCGACGATCTACCAGTCCATCCTCGACCACCCGCGGCGCGGCGAGTACGACCTGAGCAACCTGCGCATCGCCGTCACCGGCGCCGCACCCGTGCCCGTCTCCCTCGTCGAGCGCATGCAGAACGAACTGAGCTTCGACGCGGTGCTCACCGCCTACGGGCAGACCGAGGCGGTCGTCGCGACGATGTGCCGCACCGACGACGATCCCGTCACCGTCTCCACCTCGTCCGGACGCGCCACCGCGGAGTTCGAGGTGCGCATCGGCGACAAGGGCGAGATCCTGCTGCGCGGCCCGAACGTCATGCTCGGTTATCTCGACGATCCCGAGGCCACGGCCAAGACGATCGACGAGGACGGGTGGCTGCACACCGGCGATGTCGGGACCGTCGACGAACGCGGCTATCTCGACATCACCGATCGTCTCAAGGACATGTACATCAGCGGCGGATTCAACGTCTATCCGGCGGAGGTCGAAGCGGCACTGCTGCGCCTGCCTGGAGTCCACGAGGTCGGGGTGATCGGTGTCCCCGACGAGCGCATGGGTGAGGTCGGCCGGGCGTTCGTGGTCCCGCTGGACGGACATCCGCTCACCGAGGACGACGTGATCGCGTACGCCCGAGAGAAACTCGCCAACTTCAAAGCGCCGCGATCGGTTCGGTTCATCGATGCGCTGCCCCGAAACCCGTCCGGCAAGGTACTGAAGAACGTTCTGCGTGAGGAGAAGTCATGACCGTCCCGTTCGAGCCCGATGTCGTCACCTACGAGGTGCGCGACGGCGTCGCGATCGTCACTCTCAACCGACCCGATTACCGCAACGCCCAGAACTCGGTCATGACCTACGCGCTCGACGCCGCCTTCGAGAGGGCCGTCGAGGACGACGAGGTCAAGGTGATCGTGCTGGCCGGCAACGGCAAGCACTTCTCCGCCGGCCACGATCTGGGCACCCCGGGCCGCGACCACCACGTCCACTACGACAACAAGGCCGTGATGTGGTGGGATCACGTCGACAAGCCCGGCGGCGACCAGCGCTACGCCCGTGAGATGGAGGTCTACCTGGGGATGTGCCGCCGCTGGCGCGAGATCCCCAAGCCCACCATCGCGTCGGTGCAGGGCGCCTGCATCGCCGGTGGTCTCATGCTGGCGTGGGTGTGCGACCTGATCGTCGCGTCCGAGGATGCCTTCTTCTCCGATCCCGTGGTCCGCATGGGCATCCCGGGTGTCGAGTACTTCGCGCACCCGTGGATCCTCGGAACGCGCTTCGCGAAGGAGATCCTCTACACCGGTGATCGTTTCAGTGCCCAGCGCGCCTACGAGGTGGGCATGGTCAGCCGCGTCGTGCCGCGTGAGGAACTCGAGAACGAGACCCTCGCCCTCGCCGCCCGCATCGCGGAGATGCCCCGCTTCGGGCTCGCGCTCACCAAGCGCGCCGTCAACCAGTGCGAGGACCAGATGGGCATGCGCAACGGCATGGACTCGGTCTTCGGCCTGCACCACTTCGCGCACGCGCACAACGCCGAGGTCGGCGCCGACTCGCTCGGCGGCATGAACGCCAAGTCGATGGCCGCGAGCGCTCGTCCGGTGGAAGGAGCGAAGTAGTGGATCTGCAGCTCGACGACGCCACCCTCGCGTTCCGCGACGAGGTACGCGCCTTCCTCGCCGAGAACGTCCCCACGACGCCGCTCGAGTCGATGGACACGGCCGAGGGCTTCGAGGAACACCGGCAGTGGGAACGGACCCTCGCCGATGCACGCCTGTCGGTCGTCTCCTGGCCCGAGGAACTCGGCGGCCGCGACGCGACCCTCGAGCAGTGGGTCGTGTTCGAGGAGGAGTACTACCGCGCCGGTGCGCCCGGCCGGGTGAGCCAGAACGGTATCTTCCTGCTCGCACCCACCCTGTTCGAGCATGCCCACCCCGAACAGCTCGCCCGCATCATGCCGCGCATGGCCCGGGCCGACGACATCTGGGCCCAGGCCTGGTCGGAACCCGAGTCCGGCTCCGACCTCGCGTCGCTGCGCTCGACCGCCACGAAGGTCGACGGCGGCTGGCTGCTCAACGGCCAGAAGACCTGGAGCTCGCGGGCGTCCTATGCCGACATGGGTTTCGGTCTGTTTCGCTCCGACCCGGAGGCCCAGCGGCACAAGGGCATCACCTACTTCATGTTCGACCTGCGGGCCGAGGGCGTCACCGTGCGACCGATCCCGCAGCTCGACGGTGAGCCGGGCTTCGCAGAGATCTTCCTCGAGGACGTCTTCGTCCCCGACGACCCGGAGCGTCCCGGTGAGTCCGGTGTGATCGGTGCGGTGAACGAAGGATGGCGGGTCGCGATGAGCACCGCCTCCAACGAGCGCGGTCTGTCGCTGCGTGCGCCGGGCCGATTCCTGGCGGCCACCGACCGGCTGCTGCGCGCCTACGGCGAGTCCGATCTCCACGGCGACACCGCGCTGCGCAACCGCGTCGCCGACGCGTGGATCGGGGCGCGCGCCTACGAGCTGTCGACCTGGGCGACCGTCACGCGCCTGACCGCGGGCGGACAGCTCGGCGCCGAATCGTCGATCAACAAGGTGTTCTGGTCCGAGTGGGACATCGCCGCGCATGAGACGGCGCTCGACCTGCAGGGTGCGGACGCCGAACTCGTCGACGGCTGGACCGAGGGTTACCTGTTCTCGCTGTCGGGCCCGATCTACGCCGGTACCAACGAAATCCAGAAGAACGTCATTGCCGAGCGGCTGCTCGGCCTTCCGAGGGGTGATCGATGAGATTCGCACTCGACGAGTCCCATGAGGACTTCGCGTCCAGTATCGACGCCCTGCTCACCAAGTCGGATATGCCGCAGGTGATCCGTGCGTGGAACAGCGGCGACACGGCACCGGGTCTGCAGGTGTGGGAGCGACTGGCCGAGACCGGCGTCAACGGTCTGCTCGTTGCCGAGGAGCACGACGGCCTCGGGGCCGACGCGGTCGATCTCGTCGTCGCCGTCGAACAGCTCGGTCGCCACGCTGTGCCCGGTCCGGTGGTCGAAACCGTCGCGGTGGCACCGGTTCTGCTCGCCGCCGTGGCACCCGAGCGTCTCGGCCCGCTTGCCGCCGGATCGCTCGCCACCGTCGCGATGCTCCCCCACGCGCCGTACGCGGTCGACGCGCACGTCGCCGACCTCGCGCTGCACGTCGCCGACGGCACCGTCTCGATGGGCACCGCCGGGGACACGCGCGAGTCGGTCGACCGGTCGCGCACGCTTGCCTCGCTCACCGTCGGCGAGTCGCTCGGATCCACAGATACCGCTGCGGCTTTCGACATCGGTGTCCTCGCGTCTGCAGCTCAGCTCCAAGGCCTGGGCCGGACTCTGCTCGACACCACCGTCGAGTACGCGCAGCAGCGCAAGCAGTTCGGCCGCGCGATCGGCTCCTTCCAGGCGGTCAAGCACCATCTCGCCGAGGTGGCGGTTGCGCTGGAGATGGCACGTCCGCTGCTGCACGGTGCGGCCATCGCCGTCCGCGACGAGCTGTCCACCGCGTCCCGGGACGTCTCGGCGGCCAAGGTCGCGTGCGGCGACGCCGCCTATCTCGCCGCGCGCACGGCACTGCAGGTGCACGGCGCGATCGGCTACACCCAGGAATACGATCTGTCGCTGTGGATCACGAAGGTCCGCGCGCTCGTCACCGCGTGGGGCACCCCCGACGAGCACCGGGCACGCGTGGTCGCGGCACTCGAGAGCGAGGCGTCATGACGTTCGAGACGGAAGATCGTGCCGCACTGCGGGACTCGGTACGCACCCTGCTCGCCAAGCACTCCGATTCGGCTGCCGTGAGGCGGGCGATCACCACCGGCAGCGGGTACGACGACGAACTGTGGACGATGCTCGTCGAACAGGTCGGGGTCGCGGCCCTCGCCGTTCCGGAGGAGTACGACGGTGTGGGCGCCTCGTGGGTCGAGACCCACGTGGTCCTTGAGGAACTCGGCCGCACCCTCACGCCGTCGCCGTTCCTGGGGTCGGCGGTGCTCGCGGCGCAGACCGTGCTGCTGTCCGGTGATGCCGACGCGGCGGCGCGTCTGCTCCCCGGCATCGCGGCCGGCGAGGTCGTCGCAGTGTGCTGGGCGTCGGCCGCCGGCTGGCAGCGTCCCGGCGTGAGCGCCGAGGGCGACGTGCTGACCGGAACCGCGCACTACGTGCTCGGCGGCGACATCGCGTCCACCCTGCTCGTGCTCGCCACCGACGGCGACACGGTCGGCCTGTTCGAAATCGACCCGGAGACCGACGGGGTGTCGCGACGCCGCGTGCCCACGATGGATCCCACGCGTTCCCTCGCGGAGGTGTCGTTCTCGGCGGTGACCGGTCGTCGCCTGGCGTCGTCCGACGATCTCGTCGACCGGTTGCGGGCGTCCGCGGCGATCGCCCTGTCGGCCGAGCAGGTGGGCGCCGCGCAGGCCGTGCTCGACCTGACCGTCGACTATGCGAAGAACCGCAAGCAGTTCGGTCGCGCGATCGGGTCGTTCCAGGCGCTCAAGCACCGCATGGCCGACATGTACGCGCTCGTGGAGACGGCGCGGTCGATGTCGTATGCGGCTGCGTTGTCGCAGGATCCGCAGGACGCGTACGCAGCGAAGATCTACTGTTCGGAGGCCTTCCAGCAGGTCGCCTCGGAGGCCGTGCAGCTGCACGGCGGGATCGCGATCACCTGGGAGCACGACGCGCAGTTGTTCTTCAAGCGGGCGCACGGCAGCGCCCAGTTGTTCGGGCAACCGCGCGAGTACCTGAGCGCAATATCGGCCTGAGCAATATCGTCGGCGGCGATCCCTGCGAAAGATCGGTGATGCGCCTCCTCGATTCCTCGGTTCCACTCCCCGTGCGTCCCCGCCGCGTCCTCGTGGCGGGGACGTCGAGGAGTTCACCGCGCACCCACGGTGGGTACCGCGACCGCGTCCTCACCGCGCTCGCACAATGTCCCGATCTGCCGGTCGTGCGGCTGACGGGCCGACGGGAGGTCGATACGTGGGCGGCGCTGTTCGCCTGCCGTCCCCCGGCGTCCGGCGGATGAACTCGACACCCGTCCTCGGAGCCCGCGGGCCGGAGAGCACCCGATCGTCCGGGATCACTCGCGCCCGCCGCGGCGGCTCGCTAACGTCGGAGAGATGACACCTCCCACGATCACGCTGAATTCCGGAACGACGATCCCGCAGCTGGGCCTGGGAGTCTGGCAGGCCACCAACGACGAGACCGAACACGCGGTCCGATACGCGATCGACGAGGCCGGTTACCGGCACATCGACACGGCCGCGGCCTACGGCAACGAGGAAGGCGTCGGTCGCGCGCTCGCCGCGTCGTCGGTGCCGCGCGAGGACATCTTCGTCACCACCAAGCTGTGGAACGCCGATCAGGGTTACGAGCCGGCACTGAAGGCATTCGACACGAGCCTGAAGAAGCTGGGCACCGAGTACGTCGACCTCTACCTGATCCACTGGCCGCTGCAGGACCGCGAACGGATCCTGCGCACTTGGGACGCCCTCGAGAAGATCGCCGAGTCCGGGCGCGCGAAGGCGGTCGGGGTATGCAACTTCGAACCGCACCACCTGCAGTTGCTCGTCGATCGTGGCGGGTTGTTGCCTGCGGTGGATCAGGTGGAGTTGCATCCGCACCTGCCGCAGCAGGAGATCCGCCGGTTCGCGTCCGAGCACGGCATCGCCGTCGAGTCGTGGAGCCCGCTCGGTGGCACGAGCAACTCGGGGTGGGGTCCGAACTCGAAGCCGAACACCCTGCTCGTCGACCCGATCGTCACCCGCATCGCCGATCGTCACAGCAAGTCGGCCGCGCAGGTGCTGATCCGCTGGCATCTGCAGAACGGGCTGATCGTCATCCCGAAGTCGGTGCACGAGCAGCGCATCTCCCAGAACATCGACGTCTTCGACTTCGAACTCGACGAGCTCGACCTCAGCGAACTCGACACGCTCGACGACGGCACGCGGGTGGGCGCGCATCCCGACGAGATGAACATCGGCGCTCCTTCCTAGTCCCTTCCCCCCGGAACTGGAACGTGTTCTCATTGTCGGGGTACGCACGTCCGACTTCCGGAAGGCAGCGATGAGCGAGACGACCACGCATGTGGTGCTGGGCAAGCCGGTCACCATGCCCGTGCAGGTCCGAACGGCCACGGCGTTCCTGGGGATGTTCTCGGTTCCCGTGCGCCCCGCGCAGGAACTCGTCGCCCGCACCGGGCTCGAGATCCTGCAGTACCGCCCGGGCCACGGGATCTGCACGCTCGTCTTCGTGGACTACGTCGACGGGGACCTCGGCCCGTACAACGAGTTCGGGGTGTGCTTCCTCGTCCGCAACCATCACAACCGCGGCGACGGCATCGTCGGCGACTGGCGGAGCCTGGTCGGCGGGCAGGCCGGTGCGCTCATCCACCATCTGCCCGTCGACGGCGACTTCACTCTTGCGGCGGGACGCGGCATTTGGGGTTTCCCGAAGACCCTCGCCGACTTCGACACCGACCACGACAGCAGCACCAAGCGCGGTTCGGTCTCCGCCGACGGAGTGCTGATCGCCGAACTGGCGGTGGCGCCCGGATTTCCGGTGCCGGGCAACGGCCTTGCAGCCTCGCTCGCCGCCTACTCGCACATCGACGACGTCACCCGCTGCACGACCTGGGAGATGAATCCGAGCGGCGTGCGCACCCGGTTCGGCGGCGCGACCCTACGGTTGGGGACGCATCCGATCGCCGACGAACTGCGGTCGCTCGGTCTGCCCCGACGCGCACTGACCTCGTCGTCGATCGCCGATCTGCGGATGATCTTCGGCAACGCGACCGTCGTCTGAGACTCTCCCGGACTCAGGAGAGCGCGCCCGAGACGGCGAGGACGATCACCGCGACACCCAGCAGGGTGTCGAGCACACCGCAGAACTCCGCAAGCGAGCGGGCGACCACGGTGTTCCGGCGGAAATGAAAGTAGTCCCACGCGGCGTGACCGAGCAGTCCGAGCCCGACGATCACGCCCGCCGGGACGGGGGTGACCGTCACCGCGGCCACCGCGACGGCACCGAAACCCAGCATGGCCACGGTCGACGGCCCGACGAGCATCGCCCGGCCGGCCGGGGTGCGCGCGAGTCCGTAGACGGCGCCGGCGGCACCGAGCGCGACCATCACCACGGTGATCTCGACCGGTACCCCGAACGCGACGACGGCGACCTTGCCGATGCCGATCAGCGCGACGGCGCCGAGGAACAGCGGCCAGGCCGCGCTGCGACGACCCAGCACGGCGGCACCGAGATAGACCAGTGCCGCGCCGGTGAGGATCGCCGGGAAGTCGGTGCCCCCGTCCGCGAGGACGAACGCGGCGAGGGCGACTGCGACGAGGCTCGGCCACCGGCGCAGCACCCCTCGTAGCAGCGCCTTCGGGTCGATGCCGGTCGCAGGTCGATCGATGGGAAGGGTGGTGATGCCGGAGCTCGTCATGAGGATCCGCCTAAGTTGAACAGAGACGTTCGAGTTGGTGATCAGCGTAACCTGAACATCAGTGTTCGACAAGAGGAGGATCCGTGACCACCCACGAGACATCCCGCCGTCCCGTATCGCTTCGAACCAGGAAACGTGCGGACGCCGAGCGGAACATCGAGGCGATCCTCCACGCCGCGCGCATCGCACTGGGTCGTGATCCCGATGCGAGCATCGGGGAGATCGCCAAGGCCGCCGGCGTCGGACGTGTCACGCTCTACGGCCACTTCCCCACGCGCGCAGAACTCGTCACCGCCGTGGTGCAGCGCGCGCTCGCCGAGGCGGAGGAGACCATGGACCGGATCGACCTCACGGGCGACCCCCGCGACGCCCTGCACCGCCACATCGCGGGTTCGTGGTCGCTGACCGCCGACGCGGGGGCACTGCTCGCGGCGGCCGAACAAGCACTTCCCGCCGAGGACGTCCGCGCCGCACACGACGGCCTGCTCGCCCGCGCGACCGCCCTCATCGAGCGCGGTCGCGCCGAAGGGGCGTTCCGCACCGACCTGGCGTCGTCCTGGCTGGCGTCGGTCCTGCACAGCCTGGTCCATTGTGCCGCAACCGAAGTCGCGGCAGGACGGTTGTCGGCGGAGGACGCCGCCGACTACATCGCCGCAACGGCCCTGTCGTCGTTCACCCCGCCCGGCTGAGCGGTATCAGCCGGACGCGATCACGCCGTCGACGTTCTGACGCTCGCGGAGCCGGGTGACCGTGTCGTGCAGGTGCTCGTCGAGCAGACGCCGCACCTCCTCCCGGTCGGCGGTGCGGATCGCCTCCCGCAGCACGACGTGCTCGTCCACCTGCACGTGCAGGTCGGGATAGGTGGTCTGCAAGGCGCCGAGGCACATCCGCGTCTCGACGAGCAGCGTGCGGGCTGCCCGCACGAGCCGCGGACTGTCGGCACTGGCCACGAGGATCTCGTGGAAACGTCGGTCGCCGTCCGAGACACCGGTGGCGTCCTCGCGTTCGGCGGCGGTGCGCATCTCCTCGATCGCCGGTTCGAGGGCCTTCCACGTCTGTTCGCGACGGCCGTCCAGCACCAGGTCGAGGGCACCGCCCTCGATGATCCAGCGGCTGCGGTAGATGTCGACGACGTCGTCGAAGGTGAGCTCGGTGACGAAGATGCCCCGGTTGCGGATGCTGTAGAGCAGACCTTCGGACAGCAACCGCTGCATGGCTTCTCGCAGCGGGCCCCGGGAGACCTGGAAGTGCGCCGCGAGTTCGGCCTCCCCCAGTTGTTCGCCGGGACCGAGCGCACCCCGGACGATGGCCGACCGGATCTGTTCGGCGATAAGCTCGGCCGTGGACGGCCGGGTGACAGGACGTAGATCTTCCAGATCACCGAGCACCATGATCGGTATCCTCCTCGAACAGTGAGCCCAGCTCCGGGCATTCCACTGTATATCCGGCGAGTTCCAGGCCGTGCCACACGGTGACCTGGTTGGCGGTCAGCACCGGCTTGCCGGTCTCCTTCCCGAGTTCCCGCATGATCCGCAGCGTGTGCATCGCGGTGTCGGGCACCAGGACCGCCTGTGCGTCGGGATGATCGTTGGTCCTCACGAATTCGAGGACGGCCTCGTCGGTCAGGGTGCCGACCTCGGCGGCGGTGTCGATGCCGGCGTCGGCGAGCGAGACGACCTCGACATCGGCGTCCGCTAGGAAGGCGACGAACAGTTCGGCGACGTCCCGCGGATAACTCGCCGCCACGGCCACCCGGCCGACTCCGAACGCCCGTAGTGCGGCGACGAACGCGATGCTCGTGCTGGTCGTGGGCACGCCTCCCGCGTCCCGGGAGAGCTGCTCGACCTGGGTGCGTGCCCCCTCGGGTCCGTACACGAAGCTGCCCGACGTGCACGCCCACACAAGGGCGTCGAGGGGCTCGTCCGCGAACTGCGCCGCTCCCCCGGCGAGCTTGGCCGGGCTCCCGAGGTCGAGGAGTTCGGGAACGGCGTGCAGATCTGTTCCGTAGATGTGGGCGACGGGCAGATTCACCCCCAGGAGTTCGGCGGCGAACGGGTAGTCGTCCTCGGCGGCATGATCCGGGTAGACGATCCCGATGGTCGGACGGTCACGATGCATTCAGAACACTCCTCTCAACCACTTCCCCGGTCCGGTCATGGGCAGCTTCATCCGTCCCAGGCACGCCCAGATGGTGAGCTGGTTGGCCGTGAGGACCGGCTTGCCGAGTTCCCGTTCGAGCGGCGCGATCAGGTCGTAGGTCGGCAGGTTGGTGCAACTGACGAAGATCGCCTGCGACTCGGGGGTGTCGGCCCCGATGATGTGTTCGGCGATGGTGCGGTAGTTGACCTTCCAGATGCCGCCGCCGAGCCCGAGATGTGACGACCGGACGACCTCGGTTCCGGCCTCCTTCAGGAAGTCGTGCAGCAGGTCGGTGAGTTCCCGGTCGTAGGGGGTGATCACCGAGATGCGGGTGAGGTCGAGTTTGTGGAGGGCTTCGAGCAGCGCTCCGGAGGTCGTGACCGCGCACGGTGCGCCCGCCTCGCAGATCGCGTCGCACAGGGCCTTCTCGTAGGCCACCCCGTTGACGAAACTGCCCGACGTACACAGATAGGCAACGACTTCCGGTTCCACCGACAGCACGTCGCGGGTCGCGACCATCAGGTGCCGTCGGTCGGACACCAGCTCGGCCATGGCACGGCTGACCGGCACCGGCTCGTAGGGGGTTCGAGCGAGGTGCAGACTGACCTCGAGCGGCGCCCATCGCCACAGTTCTCGTTCCAGGGCGAGATCGAAGGGTGCGATCACACCGATGCCCCGCTGAGCCAGAGGACCTTCGAATTCGGGAATGTTCAGTTCCATACGGTCCCTCGGCTTCGTCAACAGTTCCCTCAGCCTTGAGGATTGTTGACAATAATACGAGGCGCTCTTACGGTGTCAACGTGGATGCCCAGCCGGTCGTTACAGTGCTTCATGCCGAAGCCGTGCCGGATCGTGCGTGGATGGCCCCGGTGGCCGAACACGCCACGGTGCGCTACACCGACGCCGCCGGTCTGGCGGACGCACTCGACGGCGCCGACATCCTCTTCGCGTACGACTTCCTCACCGACGCCCTGCCCGCGGCCTGGCACGCCGCGACCTCCTTGAAGTGGATCCATGTCGCCGCGGCCGGGGTCGACGCCCTCATGTTCCCCGACCTGCGCGACAGCGACGTGGTCGTCACCAACTCCCGCGGAGTCTTCGACGGGGCGATCGCCGAATACATACTCGCCCAGATACTTTCCTTCGCCAAGGACATCCCCGAATCCCTGCGGCTCCAGCGCGAGCACATCTGGAAGCACCGCGAGTCCGAACGCATCGCCGGTCGCTCCGTGCTCGTCGTCGGCACCGGTCCGATCGGCCGCGCGATCGCACGCCTGCTCTCGGCCGTGGGGATGACGGTCCGAGGCTCGGGCCGGCGCCCTCGCGACGACGACCCCGATTTCGGCACCGTCACCACGACCGCGGATCTTCCCGGCGCCCTCGCCGACGCCGATTTCGTCGTCGTGGCCGCGCCTCTCACCGAGCAGACCCGGCACCTGTTCGACGCCCGGATGTTCGCCGCGATGAAGTCGCAGGCCCGCTTCGTCAACGTCGGGCGGGGCGAACTCGTGCGCACCGACGACCTCGTCGAGGCACTGCGGTCGGGCGCCATCGCCGGTGCCGCACTGGATGTGCTCGACGTCGAGCCGCTCCCCAAGGACCATCTGCTCTGGGACATGCCGAACGTCTCGATCACCCCGCACAATTCGGGGGATTTCGTGGGCTGGCGCGATGCGCTGGTGGACGTCTTCATCGACAATTTCCACCGTCACCGCAGTGGCGAACCTCTTCGGAACGTGGTGGACAAGAAGCTGGGTTACGTGCCCGGCGCGTGAGAGTCGGCATCGTCCGACGAGAAGGAGGCACGATGGAGCCCACAGACATGACCGCCGTCGAACTCGTGTCGGCGTTCTCCTCGGGCGAGTTGTCTCCCGTCGAGGTGACACGGGCCGTGCTCGATCGGATCGCGGCGCACGATCGCGAGATCAACTCGTTCTGCCTCGTCGACGAGGAGAAGGCCCTCGACCAGGCACGCCGCTCCGAGGAGCGGTGGCGGACCGGCTATTCGAAGGGTCTGCTCGACGGGGTCCCCATCTCGATCAAGGACGTCTTCCTCACCGACGGATGGCCGACCCTGCGGGGCTCGCAGGCCATCGACGAGAACCAGGACTGGAACGTCGACAGCCCGGTCGCGGCCCGGCTGCGCGAGGACGGAATGGTGCTGGTGGGCAAGACCACCACCCCGGAGATCGCGTGGAAGGCGGTGACCGATTCGGCCCTGTACGGGGTGACCACGAATCCCGTCGATACGACGAAGACCGCCGGTGGCTCGTCCGGTGGCAGCGCGGCGGCTGTCGCGGCCGGCTTCGGTCCGTGCTCCGTCGGCACCGACGGTGGGGGCAGTATCCGCATCCCCGCATCGTTCTGCGGCGTGGTGGGTTTCAAGCCCACTCACGGCCGGATCCCGATCTTCCCCGCCAGCCCGTTCGGGCCGCTCGCGCACGCCGGGCCGATCACCCGGACGGTCGAGGACGCGGCGCTGCTCACCGACATCCTCGCGCTGCCCGATCCCCGGGACCCGACGGCCCTTGCGCCGCCGCTGACGACCTTCCGCGGTGGCCTCAACCGCGAGGTGGTGGGGATGGACGTCGCCTATTCCAAGACCCTCGGCTACGTCGACGTGGACCCCGAGGTCGGTGAGATCGTCGACCGGGCGGTCCGCGTCCTCGACGAAGCCGGGCTGCGCGTGACCGCCGCCGATCCCGGTTTCCCCGATCCGCTCGATGCCTTCGAGAACCTTTGGGCGGCAGGCGCAGCGACGATGCTGAAGACCTTCCCCGAGGGCACGCGCGACAAGGTGGACCCCGGTCTCGGACGCGTGTGGTCCCACGGCGAACAACTCGGTGCCGTGGACTATCTCGAGGCCCGCGCGGTCGCGGCGGCGGTCGGCATCACGATGGGGATCTTCCACCAGAGGTACAACGTGCTGATCACCCCGACGATGCCGATCCCCGCCTTCGAGGCCGGCCACGACGTGCCTCCGGATTCGTCGCTGACCTCGTGGCCGCAGTGGACCCCGTTCACCTATCCCTTCAATCTCACGCAGCAGCCGGCCATCAGCATCCCTGTGGGCACCACCTCGGCGGGTCTGCCCGTGGGTCTGCAGATCGTCGGGCCGCGGCACTCGGACGACCTGCTGCTCGCTGTCGCGCGATTCGCCGAGTACGCGTTGAGCTGAAGAAAAGGTCTGCACGGGAACGGCACCGCACAGACTGTGCGGTGCCGTTCCCGTGCGGTGCCCGTCTATGCGCGTGCGAAGCTCAGCGTCTCCCCCACGACCCCCTGGATCCACAGGTCGTTGCACGCGACGGCGAGTTCGGGCAGGCCATCCTCGATCGTCGCGAAGACGTTGCCCGGCACCCAGCCCACATCGCCGTTGAGCAACAGATTGTTCCGGCCGTAGAACAACGCGAGATCGGTCGCTCCCTGCTGCGCATGGGCCTGCGAGCCGGGTTCGTAACCGTATGCGGGATTACCGATCTCCCACGGTTCGAAGTCGAACAGGCACACATCCCCCGGGATCGGTGTCACCGTCGGGTTCTCCCGGTGCGGTGCCGCGGTGATCCTCGGGACGAGGGTGTAGAGCTCGTTGCGGGCGTACTTGGCGTGGAACGCCGAACCGCTCTGCGGCAGGGCGTCCCACACCGCCGCGCAGGTGAGCGGCGCCTCGTCGTCGAGAAGCCGTGCTCTGCACGTGATGTCGCGCTTGTCGAGAGTGATCGTGATGTATCGGGCCACGCGGACTCCCTCGTTCGACGGATTATCGGACCTCGGCGAGGACCTCGGACCAGATCCCGAGCGCATCCTCGATCTGCCGGGTGGTGACGATCAGCGGCGGGATCATGCGCACCACGTTCATGTGCGCACCGCAGGTCAACAGCAGCAACCCCTTCTGCGCGGCGAGCTGCTGCGCTGCGGACGCCCGCTCCCGGTCGGGTGCTCCGTCGGTGGTGAACTCGAGGCCCACCATGAGGCCGAGGCCGCGCACGTCGCCGATGGCGTCGATCGTGTTCTCCCGTGCACCGGAGAGCAGTTCACGTCCACGTGCGGCGGCGTTGTCGACGAGCCCCTCCTTCTCGATCACGTCGAGAGTGGCCACGGCCGCCGCGCAGGAGACCGCATTAGCTCCGTACGTGCCGCCCTGCGATCCCGGACGGGCGCGCTCCATGAGTTCCTCGGAGGCGGCGATACCCGACAGCGGGAAACCGCTCGCGAGGCCCTTGGCGATGGTGATGATGTCGGGTCGCACGTCGAAGTGCTGATGCCCGAAGAACTTTCCGGTCCGCCCGAATCCGGTCTGGATCTCGTCGAAGACGAGCAGGATGCCGTGTTCGTCGGCCCGCTGCCGCAGTCCCTGGAAGAACCTGGTGTTGCCGGGGACGTAACCGCCCTCGCCCAGGACCGGTTCGACGACGAAGGCTGCGATCTCGTCCGGCGCCACGAGGGTCGCGAACAGGTAGTCCAGTTCCTGCAGGGCGAAATCGGTCGCTTCCTCCTCCGACCAGCCGTAGCGATAGGCCGTGGGGAAGGGAGCGACGTGTACACCGCCCATGAGCGGCGAGAACCCTGCGGAGAAACGGGTTCCGGAGGTGGTCATCGTGGCGGCGGCGACGGTACGGCCGTGGAAACCGCCGTGGAAGACGACGATTCCGGGTCGTCCTGTCGCCTGGCGGGCCAGACGCAGCGCCGCCTCGACTGCCTCGCTGCCCGAATTGGCGAAGAACAGCGAGTCGAGTCCTTCGGGGAGCACCGTGCCCAGGCGTTCGGTGAGTTCGAGCAGGGGCCGGTGCATCACGGTCGTGTACTGCCCGTGGATCAGCGAGCCGATCTGCCGGCGGGCGGCCTCGACGACGTGCGGGTGACAGTGGCCGGTACTCGTGACGCCGATGCCGGCGGTGAAGTCGAGATACCGACGTCCGTCGGTGCCGTGGATGTAGCACCCCTCGGCGTGGTCGACGGTGACGGGCGTTGCCTGCAGCAGGCGGGGTGAAAGACGGGTCATGACGATCCCTCCGAACAGCCGAGGGCGCGAACCCTCGTGCCGGTTGTCGGATTGTTGACAATATGGATAACACGCGGGGATGGTCGACGCAACGGCGAGCGGTGTAACGGCAGCGTTTCGTCACTCGCACCGGAGGGCATCCGCACAGCAGGAAGCCGCATCGCCCACGGATGAGGACATCATGATCAGCAACGACGACATCGACACCCTCGCTCGCGCCACCGCGTACGGGCCGGACGGTGACAAGCTCGGACGCGTCGGAGAGGTCTACCTGGACAACGACACGGGCCGACCCGCCTGGATCACCGTCGTCACGGGTCTGTTCGGAACGCGCCGGCACTTCGCCCCGATCGACGAAGCCGTGCTCGACAGCACCGGAGTGCGCCTGCCCTTCGACAAGGACACGATCACCGGCGCCCCGAACATCGACGAGAACGGTGAGCTGACCCCGCTCGAGGAGGACGAGCTGTACCGCTACTACCGCCGGTTCGGGGACACCCCTGCAGGGGGTGGATCAACCGGCGATCAGGGCGGATTCACGGACGATCGGGCCAGGTTCACCGACGACCGCAGCGGCCTCGGCGAGCGGAGCGCAGCCGGTGGTGGCCTCGTCGGTGGCGCGGCCGGCGGACCGGGAGGCACCGGGACGCCGCACACCGGCGAGACGTACGGCACCACCACATCGGCGGGAACCGGGCCCTCACCGACACCGCCCGACGTCGCGCGTGAGGAGATCGCCGGCAACTACCGGCCGAGCGAGGGCCAGCGGGACGAATCGCTCGAGCACTCGATGCCGGGGCATACCGCGTCGACGCCGTCCACACCGTCCGGGACCGCGGACTCGTCCACACCGTCCGGGACCGCGGACTCGGCGGCGGACACCGCCCGCCACGCAGCTCCCGGCAGCGACAGCGGCAGCGGCAGCGGCAGCGGCAGCGATCAGGAGATCGTCGGTCCGGGACCGACGGGGCCGGCGCACTTCACGCCGCCGCCGTCGGCCGACACGAGCACGGCCGATGCGAAGACGGACACGGCAGGCGGCGAGGACGCCGACCGGCCGCGCAAGCCGCGCCTGGTGCGCCGCGTCGTGACCACGGAGTACTACGAGGAGGAACCGGACGACGCGACCGGCGCCGACCGTTCCTGATCCACACACGAAGCCGGGACGACCACAATCGATGTGGTCGTCCCGGCTTCGTCGTGCGGTACCACGTGTCGCGCGGTACGGTCCTGCGATCTACAACCAGGTGTCCTCCGTGACAGAGGTGAGGAACGCTTCGAGGTCGTCGCGCCAGGGCGCCGGCGTCGTCTTCTCCGGTTCGATCCCGGTGTACTGCCCGCGGTAGAAGAGCAGCGGGCGTTCCTTCTCGTCGCGCACCTCGCTCAGCGACGACACGCGACCGAAGACCACCCAGTGGTCTCCCCCGTCGTGCACCGTCTCGACCGTGCAATCGATGTGCGCAAGCGATCCCGTCAGGACGGGTGAGCCCAACGGGGAGGGCGTCCAGTCGAGTCCGGCGAACTTGTCGGGTTCGCGAGAACCGAACCGCGCGCAGGTCTCCTGCTGTTCCTCGGCAAGGACGTTGACGCAGAAGCGGCCCGCTCGTTCGATGGCCGCCCACGACCGCGACTGCTTCGTGGGGCAGAACAACACCAGCGGCGGGTCGAGCGACAACGCTGCGAACGACTGGCACGCGAATCCTACAGGCGTTCCGTCGTCCTCGGTGGTGGTGATGACGGTGACGCCGGTGCAGAACTGCCCGAGCACGGTGCGGAAGGCCTGTGGGTCGATCGCACCGTTCTCTCCGGCCTCCGGCGCGGTCATTACTGCATTCCCACCGAGAAGTCGTGGCCCCACAGGCTCACGGCCGTGGATTCACGGGCGATCCAGTCGTCGTCCTCGACCTGCAGCCCCTCGCAACCGAATTCGACGTCGAATCCGCCGGGGGTCTTCATGTAGAAGGACAGCATCTTGTCGTTGACGTGGCGTCCGAGCGTCGCCGACATCTTGACCTTCTTCCGCAGTGCGCGGTCGAGGGCGAGACCGACGTCGTCGGAGTTCTCCACCTCGATCATCAGGTGCACGATGCCCGACGGGGTGGGCATGGGCAGGAAGGCGAGGCTGTGGTGGCGCGGGTTGCATCCGAAGAACCTCAGCCAGGCCGGTTTTCCGTCGGCGGGCCGGCCGACCATCTGCGGAGGCATCCGCATGGAGTCGCGCAGGCGGAAACCGAGCACGTCGCGGTAGAAGCGCAGCGATTCCTCGTCGTCGCGGGTCGAGAGCACCACGTGCCCGAGACCCTGCTCGCCGGTGACGAACTTGTGCCCGTACGGGCTGACGACGCGGCGGTGTTCGAGGGCGGCACCGTGGAACGCCTCGAGGGTGTTGCCCGACGGATCCTGGAAGACGATCAGTTCGTCGACGCGACGATCGGCGAGTTGCTCGGCGGTGCCCTCCTTGAACGGGACGCCTGCCGCGGAGAGACTGTCGCGAACCGACTGGAGATCGGCGGCGTTCGCGGTCTCCCAGCCCGAGACGAGCAGCGTGTCGGACTCGTGCGGCTCGATGACGAGCCGGGCCGGAAAGTCGTCCATCCGCAGGTACAACGCGTCGGCGTGGGTGCCCTTGCCCTCGATCATGCCGAGGACCTTGAGTCCGTACTCGCGCCAGGCCGGGACGTCGGTGGCGCCGATCCGGAGATATGCCAGCGACCGGATACTCATCTATTCGACTCCATCCGTGAGGAAATCCGCTGTCAGGCGGTTGAATTCGTCGAACTTCTCGAGCTGGGCCCAGTGGCCGCATCCACCGAACACGTGCAACTGTGCACGCGGGATCATCTTCAGTGCGACGAGTGCACCGTCGAGCGGGTTGACGCGGTCCTCGCGACCCCAGATCAGCAGTACCCGCTGACGGAGTTTGTAGGCGTCGCGCCAGAGCATCCCCTTCTCGAATTCGGCGCTGGAGAACGACTTCCCCATCGCCTTCGCCGCAGCGAGCGACTCGGGGGTGCTCGCCGACGCGAACCGCTCCTCGACGAGCTCGGGGGTGATCAGCGACTGGTCGAAGACCATGATCCGCAGGAACGCCTCGAGATTTTCGCGGGTGGGCTCGTACGAGAACCGGCCGAGATTCTTGACCCCCTCGGTGGGGTCGGGTGCGAACAGGTTGACGCTCAGCCCACCCGGCCCCATGAGGACGAGTCGCCCTGCGCGCTCGGGGTAGTCGAGCGCGAACCGCACGGCGGCACCACCACCGAGCGAGTTGCCGAGGAGGTGGACGCGGTCGGTGATCCCGAGCGTGTCGAGCAGGTCCTTCAGCGCGGACGCGCTGTGCACGAAGTACTGCGGATGCTCGGTCGGCTTGTCGGACCTGCCGTAGCCGGGCTGGTCGACGGCGAGCACGTGGAACCGTTGTGCCAGCACCGGAATGTTCCTGGCGAAGTTCGACCACGACGACGCGCCCGGGCCACCGCCGTGGAGCAGGACGATCGTGGTGTCGTTGCCGACACCGGCCTCGTGGTAGTGCAGGCGCAGGTCGTCGCGGACCTGCGCGAAACGGGAGGTCGACTCGTAGGTGATCTCGTCGATTGCGGTCACATCCACCCCTAGACCATCGTGTCGGTGATCGGCAGGCCGAATTCGGCGGCACCGAACATCACGTAGGCGCGTTCGGCGTCGTTGGCGGCGTGCACACGACCGGCGTGCGCGTCGCGCCAGAAACGCTGGATGGGTGTGCCGTCCGCGAGTGCGGTGGCACCCGAGTTCTCGAAGAGACGGTCGATCGACGTGATGGCACGGCCGGTCGCGCGGACCTGGTCGCGACGCGCCCGCAGCCGCAGTTCCATCGGAACCTCCTCGCCGGCGAGGAGGTGGGCGTACTCGTCGGCGACGTTGCCCGACAGCTGACGCCAGGCCGCGTCGATGTCGCTGGAGGCCTCGGCGATGCGCACCTTGGCGAACGGATCGTCCTTGGCCTTCTCGCCGGCGTACGCCGCACGGACACGCTTGCCCTGGTGTTCGACGTGCGCCTCGTACGCGCCGTAGGCCATGCCGACGATGGGCGTCGAGATGGTCGTGGGATGGATGGTGCCCCACGGCATCTTGTAGACGGGTGCGGTGTTGCGCTCGAGCCCGGGCGAGGCGAGGTCGTTCATGGCCTTGAAGCTGAGGAAGCGGTGGCGCGGGACGAAGACGTCCTTGACCTTGATCGTGTTGGATCCGGTGCCGCGCAGGCCGACCACGTGCCACACGTCGTCGATCTCGTACTCGGAACGAGGGATCAGGAAGCTGCCGAAGTCGACGGGGCGGCCGTCCTTGATGACCGGGCCACCGACGACGACCCAGCTCGCGTGGTCGCATCCGGACGACCAGGCCCACGCACCGTTGACCTTGTATCCGCCGTCGACGACCTCACCGGCACCCATGGGCGCGTAGGACGAGGAGATGCGGACGTCGGTGTCGTCGCCCCAGACCTCTTCCTGGGCCTGCTGGTCGAAGAGTGCGAGGTGCCAGTTGTGGACGCCGATGATGCCGGAGACCCATCCGGTCGAGCCGCACGCGCTCGCGATGTTGCGCACCGCGGTGAAGAAGGTGACGGGATCGGCCTCGTATCCACCCCACTGGGCCGGTTGCAGAAGTTTGAAGAAGCCGGCCTCCTGGAGTTCCTTGATCGAGTCGTCGGGCACCCGGCGCAGATTCTCGGCCTCCTGCGCACGTTCTCGCAGCGTGGGCAGCAGAGCGTCGATCCGCTGCAGTACCTCGTGGCTGTCGTGGTCACCCACTGGACGCTCCCGTCTGTTCAGGAATTGTTCGCTTGTACCGAGACTAGAACATGTTCTTATTCGTGTCGAGACGCGCCGCACCCGCAGGTAGACAATCTCTGTGGCGGGACCAAAGTCCCCGAACCCTTCCCCTCGGGACGCGAATTCTATAACGTGTTCTAGAAGAGATTTCCGGAGGGAAGTGAGCGGACATGGCACAGATTCGCGAGATCGACGTCGGAGAGGTCCGGACGCGTTTCGCGCGAGGCTGGCACTGCCTCGGCCTCAGTCGCACGTTCAAGGACGGCAAGCCTCACGCCGTCGAGGCCTTCGGCACGAAACTCGTGGTGTGGGCCGACAGCAACGGCGACGCGAAGGTGCTCGACGCGTACTGCCGCCACATGGGCGGCGACCTGTCACAGGGCGAGATCAAGGGCGATTCGGTTGCGTGCCCGTTCCACGACTGGCGCTGGGGCGGCAACGGCAAGTGCACGGACATCCCGTACGCCAAGCGTGTTCCCCCGCTGGCCCGCACCCGTTCGTGGATCACGATGGAGAAGCACGGCCAGCTGTTCGTGTGGAACGACCCCGAGGGCAACACCCCGCCTCCGGAGGTCACCATCCCCGAGATCGAGCAGTACGGCTCGGACGAGTGGACGGACTGGACCTGGAACCAGATCCGGATCGAAGGTTCCAACTGTCGCGAGATCATCGACAACGTCGTCGACATGGCGCACTTCTTCTACATCCACTACGCCTTCCCCACGTTCTTCAAGAACGTCTTCGAGGGGCACATCGCGGAGCAGTACCTCAACACCCGCGGCCGGCCGGACAAGGGTATGGCGACGCAGTACGGGCTGGAGTCGACGCTCGAGTCGTACGCGGCCTATTACGGCCCCTCCTACATGATCAATCCGCTGAAGAACAACTACGGTGGGTACCAGACCGAATCCGTGCTGATCAACTGCCACTACCCGATCACGCACGATTCGTTCATGCTGCAGTACGGCATCATCGTCAAGAAGCCGCAGGGCATGTCACCCGAGCAGTCCGACGTGCTGGCCGCCAAGCTCACCGAGGGTGTCGGCGAGGGCTTCCTGCAGGACGTCGAGATCTGGAAGAACAAGACAAAGATCGACAATCCCCTGCTGTGCGATGAGGACGGTCCGGTCTACCAGCTCCGCCGCTGGTACGAGCAGTTCTACGTCGACGTCGCCGACGTGACGGAGAAGATGACGGGCCGCTTCGAGTTCGAGGTCGACACCGCCAAGGCCAACGAGGCCTGGGAGAAGGAGGTCGCCGAGAATCTCGAGCGTAAGAAGCGCGAGGAAGAACAGGGCAAGCAGGAAGCGGAGGTGTGACGATGAGTGCCTCGACCCGGCGGAGCAGATGGGCGAAGTCCCCGGACTTCTCCCAGTGGCCCGAGCGGGCCGAGGCCGTCGCCGCCCAGACCGCGATCGACAAGATCAACTATCTGGATTCGGGTCAGCACGAGGTGCAGTGCCGCGAGTGCGGCACCTGCGTGCTGGTGCGCAAGAACAGCCTGTCGCACACGAGCGTGCAGTGGCAGGAGGATCCGGACACCGTGTGCCCGACCTTCCGCGAGACCGCCTCGCTCCGAGGCTCGTCCATCACACCGCGCGAAGGGTGTCCGCGGCTCCGGGAGAGCATCGACCGGGCCGTGCTCGACGGCACCCTTCCCGTACCGGACGGATCACCCACCTGACCGATTCCGACCCCGATCGACCCCGCGACGGCACCGTCCCTATCGGACGGTGCCGTCGCTCGTCGTCGGCCGGCGATATCGCGTTCCAGTGTCGGCGTCACCGCGTCTTCGCTTCACGTCCAGGGCTCTTCGCATTCGGGGATGGACTCGGCACCGCCATTTCTATAACGTGTTCTACATGACGAAGCAGGAGTACGACATCGTTGTCGTCGGCAGCGGTGCCGGCGGAATGACCGCCGCCATCACCGCAGCCCGCAAGGGCGCCGACGTGGTCCTGATCGAGAAGGCGTCGCGCTACGGCGGGTCGAGCGCCCGATCGGGCGGCGGTGTGTGGATTCCCAACAACGAGGCGCTGAAGTCCGCCGGGGTGGACGACACCCCCGAAGAAGCCCGGAAGTACCTCCACAGCATCATCGGCGACGGCGTACCTGCCGAGAAGATCGACACCTACATCGATCGCGGACCGGAGATGCTCTCCTTCGTCCTGAAGAACAGCGCCCTCGAACTGCAATGGGTACCGGGCTATTCCGACTACTACCCCGAGGCGCCGGGCGGACGTCCCAGTGGCCGTTCGGTCGAACCGACGCCCTTCGACGGCCGCCGTCTCGGCGAGGATCTCGCTCTCCTCGAACCCGACTACGCCCGAGCTCCCAAGAACTTCGTCATCACCCAGGCCGACTACAAGTGGCTGAACCTGCTCATGCGGAATCCGCGCGGACCGGTTCGCGCCATGCGGGTCGGCGCTCGGTTCGTCTGGGCGAACATCACCAAGAAGCACCTGCTCGTCCGAGGCCAGGCGCTCATGGCCGGGCTGCGGATCGGTCTGCGCGACGCCGGTGTGCCCCTGCTACTGGAGACGGCGCTCACCGACCTCGTCGTCGAGGACGGGGTCGTGCGCGGCGTCGAGGTGGTCGCGAACGGCGAGAAGTGCGTCATCCGTGCCCGCAAGGGCGTGATCCTCGCAAGCGGCGGTTTCGAGCACAACGCCGAGATGCGGGCGCAGTACCAGCGTCAGCCGATCGGCACCGAGTGGACCGTGGGCGCGAAGGCGAACACCGGAGACGGCATCCGCGCCGGACAGAAGCTGGGCGCCGCAGTCGATTTCATGGACGATGCCTGGTGGGGACCGTCCTTCACTCTCACCGGCGGCCCGTGGTTCGCACTGTCGGAACGCAGCCTCCCCGGGTGCCTCATGGTCAACGCCGCAGGCAAGCGTTTCGTCAACGAGTCGGCGCCCTACGTCGAAGCGACGCATGCGATGTACGGCGGCAAGCACGGCCGCGGCGAGGGACCGGGCGAGAACATCCCCAGCTGGCTGATCCTCGATCAGCGCTACCGCGACCGCTACACCTTCGCCGGCATCACCCCCCGCACTCCCTTCCCCCGCCGGTGGCTCGAGGCCGGGGTGCTCGTCAAGGCCGGTTCCGTCGCCGAACTCGCCGAGAAGATCGGGGTACCGGCCGACGCCCTCACCGAGACGGTGCAGCGGTTCAACGGCTTCGCCCGGGCCGGCAAGGACGAGGACTTCGGCCGCGGCGAATCCCACTACGACCACTACTACGGGGATCCGCGCAACAAGCCGAATCCGAGCCTCGGCGTGGTCGACAAGGCCCCGTTCTACGCGTTCAAGGTGGTCCCCGGCGATCTCGGCACCAAGGGCGGGCTCGTCACCGATGTCCATGGCCGGGTGGTGCGCGAGGACGGCAGCGTGATCGACGGCCTGTACGCGACCGGTAACGCCAGCTCCCCGGTCATGGGTCACACCTACGCCGGGCCCGGCGCCACCATCGGACCGGCGATGACCTTCGGCTATCTCGCGGCCCTGGACATCCTGGACCGCACGCGTGACGAACGTGCCGAAGAGCTGCGAGAATCCGCCGACACCGTGTGACCCGATCGACTCGCGTTCGAGCCGTAGAAAGGAAGTACCCGTGCCCATCGATCCCTCGGTTGCCGTCGGAGCCGAACTGCCCGCTCAGGAGCTCGAGTGGAGCAGCACCGATGTCCAGCTCTACAACCTCGGCATCGGTGCCGGGTCCCATCCCACCGACGCGGGTGAACTGCGTTACCTCCGGGACAGGGGTCCCCAGGTACTCCCCACCTTCGCGACCGTCGCCGCGACCTTCCACCAGGTCGAGCCGCCGAAGGTCTCGTTCCCCGGGATCGAGATCGATCTCGCCAAGGTCGTCCACGGCAGCCAGGAGGTGACCGTGCACGCGCCCATCCCCGCTTCGGGCAAGGGCCGCACGGTCACCCGCATCGCCGAGGTGTGGGACAAGGGCAAGGCCGCGGTCGTCGTGCAGGAATCGGTGACCGAGGATCTCGACGGCAATCCCCTGTGGACCGCGCGGTCGTCGATCTTCGCCCGCGGTGAGGGTGGTTTCGGCGGCGAGCGCGGCCCGTCGGAGTCGGTGGAGTATCCCGATCGTGAACCGGACGCCGAGTTCGACGTGCCGACCCTTCCACAGCAGGCGCTGCTCTACCGCCTGTGCGGCGACCGCAATCCCCTCCACTCCGATCCCGAGTTCGCATCCGCGGCGGGCTTCCCGGCACCGATTCTGCACGGGCTGTGCACCTACGGCATCGTGTGCAAGGCGGTGACCGACGGTCTGCTCGACGCCGACGCATCGCGCGTGAAGGGATTCCGCGCCCGGTTCGCCGGTGTGGTCTTCCCCGGCGAGACCCTCCGGGTGCGCGTGTGGAACGACGGCGACCGCAAACTCGTGACCGTCTCCGTCATCGAACGCGATCTCGCCCCTGCCCTGGCCGACGTGGTACTCACCGTGGCGTGATCGCCACGCCCTCCCGAAAGAGCGACATTCGAACATGACACTTCGTGATTCGTCGCCGCGCCTGTCGCGGCGCGGTTTCCTCGCGGCCGGCGCCGGTGCGTTGGCGGTCTCCGCCCTCGGTGGATGGACCCCGGTACATGCCGTCCCCTCCGGGTCCGCGGCCTCGACGCTCCCCACTCCCCCGGTGTTCCCCGACGGCATCGATCTCTACCAGCAGGCGTACCAGAACTGGTCCAAGGAGATCATGCTGGACGCCATCTGGACCTGCGCGCCTCGCACCCCCGACGACGTGGTGCGCCTGGTGAACTGGGCGCACGAGAACGGATACACCATCCGTCCGCGCGGGGCCATGCACGGCTGGACACCGCTGACGATCGTCAACGGCGCACCCGTCGACCGGGTGATCCTCGCCGACACCATGCTCCATCTCGACTGGGTCCAGGTGAACCCCGGAGGCTCCCCCGCGACCGTCACGGCAGGTCCCGGCGCGACGCTCGACGTCATCACCACTGCATTGCAGGACCACGGTCTCGGACTCGCGAATCTTCCTGCGCCCGGCGTGTTGTCGATCGCCGGGGCGCTCGCCGTCAACGCGCACGGCGCCGCCCTGCCCGCCAACGGTGAATCCACCCTCCCCGGTCACACCTTCGGGTCGCTGAGCAATCTCGTGACCGAACTGACCGCCGTCGTGTGGGACGGCAGCGCCTACGCACTGCGTACCTTCACCCGCGCCGATCCCGAGATCACCCCGCTGCTCACGCATCTCGGCCGGACGTTCATCACGTCCGTCACGTTGCAGGCCGGACCGAACTATCGCATGCGCTGCCAGTCCTTCACCGACATCACCTGGCAGGAACTGTTCTCCCCCGCCGGTTCGCCGGGTCGGACCTTCGAGTCGTTCGTCGATTCGGCGGGGCGGGCCGAGGCGATCTGGTATCCGTTCACGGAACGTCCGTGGATGAAGGTGTGGTCGCTCGCACCGGAGAAGCCGGCCACCTCGCGGGAGGTCACCGGGCCGTACAACTACCCGTTCTCCGACAACGTGCCCGAACCGATCACCGACCTGCTGGGGCACATCACGGCCGGGAACACTTCGATCGCACCGGCTTTCGGTCAGACCTATTACGGCGTGACCGTGGCCGGTCTCGCAGCGACGGGATCGTCCGACATCTGGGGCTGGTCGAAGGATCTGCAGTTCTACATCAAGGCGACCACCCTGCGACTGACCGAGGGTGGCGGTGCGGTGCTCACGAACCGCGCCAACATCGCCAACGTGATCCACGACTTCGCGCACTGGTTCTCCGAGCGCATCGAGCACTACCGCAGCCTGGGACAGTTCCCTCTCAACGGTCCGGTCGAAATCCGGTGCTGCGGACTGGATCGGCCGGAGGACGTCCTCGTCCCATCGGCGGGACCGCCGACGATCGCGTCGACCCGCCCGCGTCCCGACCACCCGGAATGGGACACCGCCATCTGGCTCAACGTTCTCGGTGTCCCGGGAACTCCCGGCATGTTCGCCTTCTACCGGGAGATGGAGCAGTGGATGCGGCAGCGGTACAACGGAAGCGACTCGACCTTCCGGCCGGAATGGTCGAAGGGCTGGGCGTTCGGTCCCGACCTGCCGTACACCGACGAGCAGATCCTGACGCAGGGCCTGCCCGACACCTACCGGGAAGGTGTTCCCTCGGACGAGAACTGGGATTCGGCTCGCGCGGTCTACAACCGTCTCGATCCGCATCGGGTCTTCAGCAACACCTTCATCGACACCCTGCTCCCCTGATCTCCCACGGGCGTCCTCGCTCACCACGGGCACAGCGCAGTCCTTTGCTAGGGTTCGCACCATGCGGAACGTGCGAAGGTGGATCGGTGCTGCTGCTGTGCCCGTGCTGGTTCTCGCGGGAGGTGTGACACTCGCGGGAACCGCGGTGGCCCTTCCCGACACGGGTTCGGTCGCCGTGTCGAACGGCACCGACGCCCCGGTGACCTTCGAGGCCGACGGCACCACCTTCCACGGCAGCCTCCGCAACCCGGACGGAGCCGCGGTGGCCGCCGCACTGCTGCTCCCGGGCAGCGGCACCACCGATCGCAACGGCAACCAGCCCGGCTGGGCGGCCGACACCCTGGTGCGCACCGCGGACGCACTCGCCGCCCACGGCATCGCGAGCCTGCGCTTCGACAAGATCGGGGCCGGTGAGACGGGCCTCGGGTCCTACACGGTCGAGACCATCGGCGAGTACGGCTTCACCGAGCAGGTCGACCACGCCGAAGCCGCGGTGCGTCTGCTCGCTGAACACACCGGAGTCTCCCCCGAGGAGATCCTCGTCCTCGGACACAGCGAGGGTGCACTGACCGCGCTCGCACTCGCCGATCGCGGTATCGGAAGCGGCTTCGCACTTCTCGCTCCGCTGCCGATGCGCTACCTGGACCTGCTGACCGCCCAGCTGAATGCCGTGGTGGATTCCGGACAGCTCGGCCCCGACGGCGAGGCGGTCCGGGCCGACCTGCCGCGTGCCGTCGAGTCGCTGCGGACGACCGGGGCCTTCCCCACCGATCTGCACCCGATCCTCGCGCAGTTCGGCATGAACCCCGCGAACGCGAAGTTCCTCTTCGAGTCCGACCAGCTCGACCCGGTTGAGCTCGCCGCGGAGCTGGCGGCCGACACCCCGGTGCTGCTCACCTGTTCCGACAAGGACCTGAACATCAACTGCGCGCAGGTCGAGCCGCTGCGAAACGCCCTCGCCCACACCGACCTGCAGTTCGAGCACTTCACCACCGCCAACCACAGTCTCGAGGAACTCGGCCCGCTGCAGCCCGGCCCGGCCGACCAGGTGGCGCTGCTGCCCACCTCGTTCGAGTTCTCGGCGGCGATCGACAGTTGGGCGGCCGCACGCGGTCGCTGACTGTCGTGTTGTAGGTGATTGTCGTGGTGTAACTCGGGTATCCCGGGCACATGACAGCACTGCACGCCGTGGCCCTGAACTGCACGCTCAAGCCGTCCCCCGCCGAGTCCAGCACCGACAAGATGGTGGCGCACGTGTTCGACGCACTGTCGAAGCACGACGTCAGCGTCGAAACCGTCCGGGTCGTCGACTTCGACGTCAAGCCCGGTGTCGAAGCCGACATGGGCGATGGGGATCAATGGCCGGAGATCGTCGAGCGCATCGTCTCGGCCGACATCCTGCTCGTCGCCACACCGACCTGGGTGGGACACATGTCGAGCGTCGCCCAGCGCGTCCTCGAGCGGCTCGATGCCGAACTGTCGAACACCGACGACGAGAACCGTCCACGCATGGTGGGCAAGGTCGGGATCGCCGCAGTCGTCGGCAACGAGGACGGCGCGCACAAGATCGTCGCCGACCTGTTCCAGAGCCTCAACGACATCGGTTTCTCGATCCCTGCGCAGGGCTCGACCTACTGGAACGGCGAGGCGATGTCGGGCACCGACTTCAAGGATCTCGACGAGATCCCCGACGCGGTGCGCTCGACCACCGAATCCGTCGCCCGCAACGCCGTGCACCTGGCGACGCTGTTGCGTCAGCGCCAGTACGCGCCCTACCCGGGATGAACCCACCCGCCGGCCGGACGCCGACGGTCAGCGACTGACGGCCTTCTGGTACCTGCGGATCGCGAACGGCACGAACACGATCAGCATCAACGCTGTCCACATCAGCGACGCGAGGACCGGATTCTGCAGGGGCCACACGTCGGGGGGCGGCACCATGGGATTGGTGTTGCCGAACAGTTCGCGGACCGCCTGCGTGACGGCCGAGATGGGATTCCATTCGGCGATGACGCGCAGCACCGTCGGCATCGACGACGGGTCGACGAACGTGTTGGCGATGAACGACAGCGGGAAGATCACCATGAAGCTCGCGTTGTTGAAGACCTCGGGTGTGCGGATCCACATGCCGATCACGGCCATCACCCACGACAGGGCGTAGGCGAACAACAACAGCAACAGGTAGCCGGCGAGCGCCTCACCGACCGAGGTGTTGATCCGCCACCCCACGAGAAGACCGGTCAACGACATCACCACGAGGCTGAGCACATTGATCAGCACGTCGGTGCTGGTGCGTCCGATGAGCACCGCGGACGGGGCCATCGGCAGCGACCGGAACCGGTCGATGATGCCCTTCTGCAGGTCTTCGACCATCCCGAGGCCCGTCCAGGTGGATCCGAAGATGACCGTCTGGGTGAAGATGCCTGCGATGAGGAACTCCCGGTACGAGACGCCGGGAACGTCGATCGCGCTGCCGAAGACGTATGCGAAGAGCAGCACGAACATGATCGGCGACAGCGTCGTGAAGACCAGCAGATCCGGCACACGCTTGATCTTGATCATGTTGCGCTTGGCAATGGTCAGGCCGTCGGATGCGACCATCTCGAGTGTGTTCACGACACCGCCTCCTCGACCTTCTCGTCCGTGCCGCGACCGGTGAGCGTGAGGAACACGTCGTCGAGGGTCGGTTTCCGCAGTGCGACGTCGGAGACCCGGATGCCCGCGGCCGACAGCTTCCCGAGCGCCATCACGAGCCCGTCGGTTCCGCCGCCCGAGTCGCCGCTGACCGGCACGGTGATGCGGCCGGTACTGCGCTCGACCCTGACCTCCCCGGACGCCACCGATTCGAGCTCGCGAACCGCGCGGTCGCGCTGATCGGTGTCGGTCACGGCGAGTTCGATGCGTTCGCCACCGACGCGGCTCTTGAGCTCGTCGGCCGTGCCGCGGGCGATGACCGTGCCCCGATCGATCACGACGATGTCGTCGGCGAGGCGTTCGGCCTCGTCCATGTACTGCGTCGTCAGCAGCAGCGTCGTGCCGCGTTGCACGAGGGTGTCGATGACGTCCCACAACCCGAGGCGGGCCCGCGGATCGAGACCCGTCGTGGGTTCGTCGAGGAACAGCACCGGAGGATCGGCGACGAGCGCACCGGCGAGGTCGAGGCGGCGTCGCATACCGCCCGAATAACCCTTGACCGGGCGATCGCCCGCTTCTTCGAGATCGAACTGTTCGAGCAACTCGCGTGCCCGGAGGCGACTGCGTTTGGCGCCGAGGTGGTACAGCCGGCCGACCATCTCGAGGTTCTCGAAGCCTGTGAGATATTCGTCGACCGCCGCGTACTGCCCCGATGCTCCGATCCTGGAGCGGAGCTTTCGCGCCTCGGTGAGGACGTCGTATCCCGCCACTTCGGCGCGACCGGCATCGGGGACGAGCAGTGTCGTCAACACCCGCACCGTGGTGGTCTTTCCGGCCCCATTGGGCCCGAGCAGCGCGGTGACCGTCCCCTCCGGCACTCGCAGATCTACCCCGTCGAGCGCTCTGAGCTGCCCGTATGTCTTGATCAGTCCTTCTGCAACTATGGCGTCGGCCATCAGTTTCTCCCCTGACTGTGGTGGTGAGCACAGTGTGCACGAAGAGACCGACACGGTTCGACGGGTTTTCTCATCGCTCCGCCGGGAGGATCGCTCAGCCCGTCACCCGGGCGGCGTTGCCGGCGTCGATCGGCAGCACGGTGCCGGAGATGTGTGCGGACGCCTCGTCGGCGAAGAACAGAACCGCACGGGTGACCTCGGCCGGGTCGAGCCACGGCACCGGTTGTGCGTGCAGGGAGGTGAACACCGGAGCGACATCGTCGGCGGTCGGATGTTCGAGGTCGGGCCGCAGCATCCCGTAGAGCGCGTCGTTGTGGATCATCGGCGTGGAGATGTTGCCCGGGGCGACGGCGTTGACGGTGATGCCGTTCTGCGCGAGGTCCAGGGCGGCGCTCTTCGTCAGGCCGATCACGCCCCACTTCGACGCCGCATACGCGGCCATGTTGGTGTTGCCCGCTCGGCCGAGCATCGACGACACCGTGACGATACGACCGTAGCCGCGTTCGATCATCCCCGGCGTGACCGCGGCGACGGTGTTGAACACCCCGGTGAGATTGGACGCGATCGCTTCGTCCCACATCTCCTGCGGCATGCGGTACACCGGTGCCGCGACCGACACCCCGGCATTGGCGACCGCGATGTCGACCCGCCCGAGTTCGGCATGGGCACGAGCCACCAGCGCGTCCATCGCCGGACGGTCGGCGGTGTCGAGTGTCGCAGAGACGGCGCGGCGACCGGTCGCCTCGACGAGTTGCACCGTCTCCGCGAGGTCCTCCTCGGTCGCCAGCGGATATCCCACCACCGGTGAGTCGGAACACCGGTCGCAGACGACCACGTCGGCGCCTGCCTCGGCGAATGCGACGGCGTGCGAGCGTCCTTGGCCCCGCGCCGCTCCCGTCACGAATGCGACCTTGCCCTCGAAACCCATCATGACGTCCTTCCGTCGGCGCGTGATCACCTCCCTTGTACCGCGCCGAGCGAAAGGACGGATGGGTGATTCCCGGACAGCGGACATGCCCGGGGAGCAGGCACGAATCAGACGGGGATCAGAGCCCGGTCCGGGCCTTCACCCGTCCCTGTTCGATGGCGTCGTGCAGCGCCTGCAGGTCGCGTTCGTTGCGGTCCGCGTAGGCCACCGCGAACGACGAGACCGCCTCGTCGAACTCCTCGTCCGTGCCGAGATAGGCCGCCAGTGCGATCCGGTCGCCGGCCCGCGCATGGGCGAAGGCGAGGACTCGGCCGCAGAGTCGGCCGTAGAGCTTCAGGCCCTTGGGCACCATCTCCTCGATCACCGCCGAACCCTTGCCGTCGCGGAGCTGACGGATATAGAAATCCCGGTTCACCCCGTCGGCCCCGGCGCCCTGCTGCCAGCCGAGGAAGATGTCGCTCGCCGACTGCATCAGCCGCTGACCGTTGACGACCCGTTCGCCCTCGTTCCGGAAGGTCGGACCGTCGACGTAGTACGACAGCACCGAACGCTGGGCCTCCTTCGCCTGCAGGAACAACGGATCGTCGTCGTCCGCACCGCGCAGCAGGAGGATCCACGCCCGCGTGCCGACACTGCCCACTCCGACGACCTTCCGCGCGGCCTGGACCAGTTCGAACTGTTCGAGGAGGACTCGGCGGTCCCACTGTAGTGTCGCCCGGTACGAACGGACACGGCCGTACAACTCGTCGTAGATCGCCTCGGCGTCGAGGTCGGCGAAGACCTCTTCGACGGGCACGATGAGCGGCGGATCGCTGATGATCCGGCGGTGACCGTCGATGATGGTGGTCAGCTTCTCCAGTGCCTGGAGGCTGTCGCGGCGCGAGGCCTTGTCGAGCGCTTTCCGCGTGCGTTTCTCCATCTTCGCATCCAGCAGGCCACCCAACCCCGCTATCTCGGTCGTGGGATCGAGGTGGGAGTACCGCACGGCCAGATTTCCGAGTTGCGCTTGCCTACAGATCGTCTCGCGGTACTCTGCGGCACATGCCCGGGTGATCTTCCGGCGTTCCTTCGCGGTGAACCCGTTGTCGCGACCGGCGATCTCGAGGCTTGCGACCAGGCGCTTGACGTCCCATTCGAACGGCCCCGGATAGGTTTCGTCGAAGTCGTTGACGTCGAAGGCCGTTCTCCGTTCCGGAGTCGCGAACAGGCCGAAATTGCTCGCGTGGGCGTCGCCGCACAGCTGTGTGTGCAGACCACTGTCGGATGTGCGCGACAGATCGTCGGCCATCACCAGTGCAGCACCGCGGAAGAACGCGAACGCCGACGTCGCCATGCGGCCGTACCGGACCGGAACGAGCTGGGGGACGCGCGACTGCGCCTGACTCTCGAGCAGCGCGATCGGATCCCGGGACGACTCCCCGAGATCGGCCAGCGACTCGACGGGAGTGCCCCTCCGAGCGGCGAGACCGTTCTGGACCCGCTGTTCGCGCGTCGGATGCACGACATGTCCGTCCGTGACCGACATGGGTCCTCCCACGGGGATATCACCGGAGTGTGGGCCTTCATAGTAGGCAGGCCTGCGGTCCCCTGGGAGGGAAACGGCGTCAGGACCGCGACAGCACCAGCCCTGAGGTCGGAACTCCTGTTCCTGCCGTGACCAGGACGTGGTCGACGTCGTCGACCTGGTTGACGGCCGTGCCGCGGATCTGCCGTACGCCCTCCGCGATGCCGTTCATGCCGTGGATGTAGGCCTCGCCCAGCTGACCGCCGTGCGTGTTGATCGGTAGCCGTCCGCCCACCTGGATGCCGTCGGCGACGAAGTCCTTGGCCTCACCGCGGCCGCAGAAACCGAGTTCTTCGAGCTGCATGAGCACGTACGGGGTGAAGTGGTCGTAGAGCACGGCCGTGGCGATGTCCTGCGGCCCGATGCCCGCCTGCTCCCACAACTGGTCGCCGACGATGCCCATCTCCGGCAGGCCTGTGAGCCCGTCCCGGTAGTAGCTGGTCATGATGTACTGATCGGGTCCGCTCCCCTGCGCCGCGGCCGCGATCATCGCTGGGGTCTGCTTCAGGTCCTTCGCCCGCGCGGCGCTGGTGACGACGATCGCGACGCCGCCGTCCGATTCCTGGCAGCAGTCGAGCAGGTGCAGCGGCTCGGCGATCCACCGCGAGTTCTGGTGGTCCTCGAGCGTGATCGGCTTGCCGTGGAAGAACGCCTTCGGGTTCGTGGCGGCGTGCGCCCGATCCGCGACCGCCACGGCGCCGAAGTCGGCGCTCGTCGCACCGGAGACGTGCATGTAGCGTTGCGCGACCATCGCGACGAACGAGGCCGGTGTGCTCAGCCCGTGCGGGTAGGAGAACGCGTTGTCGGTTCCCGACGAATTCACCTGTGCGGCAAGGTCAATGTTGACCTGCCCGTACCGCGCGCCGGACCGCTCGTTGAACGCCCGGTACGCGACCACCACGTCGGCCACGCCGGTCGCGACGGCCATCGCCGCCTGCTGCACCGTCGCGCACGCCGCACCGCCGCCGTAGTGGATGCGGGAGAAGAACTTCAGGTGGGGAATGCCCACCGAACGGGCCACGGCCACTTCGGTGTTGGTGTCCATCGTGAACGAGACCAGACCGTCGACGTCGGCCGGGGTCAGTCCCGCGTCGTCGAGGGCGGCGCACACCGCTTCGGCCGCGAGGCGGAGTTCGCTGCGGCCGGAGTCCTTCGAGAAGTCGGTCGCGCCGATGCCGACGATCGCCGCTGCACCCGACAGGCCGCTCATGCGGTGCCTCCGATCACGACAGTGGCTGTGGCCGTGATGTGTTTGCCCAGACTGTTGGTGCCGGTGATGTCGACGGTGACCAGTCCGTCCTCGACGGACGCGACGGTACCCGAGAGGGTCAGGGTGTCGTAGGCGTACCAGGGCACACCCAGTCTCAGCGAGATCGACTTCACCACCGCGCGGGGGCCGGCCCAGTCGGTGACGTAGCGCTGCACGAGGCCGGTGTCGGTGAGGATGTTGACGAAGATGTCCTTCGATCCGCGCTGCTGTGCCTTGTCGCGGTCGTGGTGCACGTCCTGGAAGTCGCGTGTGGCCAGGGCCGTCGACACGATGAAGGTGGGATCGGCGTGGATCCCGAGGGAGGGCAGGCTCTCGCCCGTCGTGACGGTCGGGGTGCTCACACGTCCTCCTCGAGGGGCTTCCAGGCGTACAGCGTCCACGGCTGCCCGCCGGTCTCGTCGTCGCCGGGGAAGTCGAGGAAGGTGACCTCGACCGGCATCCCGATGCGTACCTGTCCAGGGTCGACGTCGCGGAGTTCACCGAGCATCCGGACACCCTCGTCGAGTTCGACGAGCGCGACGACGAAGGGCACCTGCCGCCCCGGCACCTTGGGCGCGTGGTGGACGACGAAGCTGAACACCGTTCCGCGACCGGAGGATACGACGTAGTCGGTGGTTTCCGACTTGTCGAGCCAGAGCGCCGGGACGGGTGGGTGCTGCAGGGTGCCGTCGGGGCGTTGCTGGATGCGCAGTTCGTGGGTGGCCACGCCGTCCCAGAAGAATTGCGTGTCGCGGGAGACGGACGGGCGGAGCATCCGCGTGGGGTCGAGATCGTCGCGTACCGCGGATGTGGGCCGGTCTTCCGACGTCTCCGCGCGCTCGTCCTTCGACGGCGGTGCGAACTTCAGGATGCGGAAGAGCATCTCGGCGACGACCTCGTCGCCGACCTTCCACAGGTTGCGGGTGGTGAAGAACCATCCCTCTCCGAGCCCGGTCCGCTTCGGGCCGACGACGTCCTCGAGGGTGGATTCGATCGTCACCTGCTCGCCGTGGCGCAGGTAGCGGTGGTAGATCTGGTCGCAGTTGGTGGCGACCACCGAGGTGTAGCCGGCGTCGTCGAGGATCTGCGTCATCCGGCCGAGCGGGTCGTCCTTCTCGCGTTCGGCGCCGAGGCCGCGCATCGTCCACACCTGCGCCATCGCGGGCGGGGCCACGAGACCACCGTGACCGGCTGCGATCGCCGCGGTCTCGTCGGTGTAGATCGGGTTGTCGTCGCCGATCGCCTCGAGCCAGTTGCGGATCATCGGCATGTTCACCGGATCGCGGCCGGGTCGCGGCGCGGACGGGCCGTCGCCGCGGACCTTCTCGGCCGCCTGCCGGATCTCCTCGGGGATCCTCCCTCGAGCATCTCGTGTCACCGAACCTTGTGTCACCGAATTCTCCTGCCTCACCGCGGGACCCGCGGCATGCCCAGACCGGCGGTGGCGATCAGTTCGCGCATCACCTCGTTGACGCCACCGCCGAAGGTGATGACGACATTGCGTTTGGCCATCATGTCGAGCCAGCGGAGCAGATCGGCGGTGTCGTCGTCGGCCGGATCGCCGAAGGCACCGACGATCTCCTCGGCGAGGCGCCCGACGCGCTGGATCCGCTCGGTGGCGAACACCTTGGTCGCCGAGGCATCGGCGATGTCGACGGCGTCGTTGCTGCTCGCCGCGACCTGCCAGTTGAGCAGTTCGTTGAGTCGCCAGGTCGCGTGGATCTCGCCGAGTGCGCGTCGCACCTCGGGGCGGTCCCGGAGTTCGTGGGCGCGGACCCATTCGACGAGCCGGTCGTAGATGCCGGCGACGCGACCGGCCGGGCCGAGCATGACGCGTTCGTGGTTGAGTTGGGTGGTGATGAGCTTCCAGCCCTTGTTCTCCTCGCCGACGAGCATCTCGACGGGAACGCGTACGTCGCTGTAGTAGGTGGCGTTGACGTGGTGGGCACCGTCGCACGTGATGATCGGCGTCCAGCTGAAGCCGGGATCCTTGGTGTCGACGATGAGCACGGAGATGCCGCGGTGACGCGAGTCGGCGGGGCCGGTGCGGACGGCGAGCCAGATGTAGTCGGCGTCGTGCCCGCCGGTGGTGAAGATCTTCTGTCCGTTGACGATGTAGTGGTCGCCGTCGCGGACGGCGGTGGTGCGCAGGGCGGCGAGGTCGGTACCGGCCTCGGGTTCGGAGTAGCCGATGGCGAAGTGCACCTCGCCGGCGAGGATGGCGGGCAGGAACTTTCGCTTCTGTTCGTCGGTCCCGTAGACCTGCAGGGTCGGGCCGACGGTCTGCAGGGTGACGCTCGGCAACGGCACGTCGGCGCGGACGGCCTCGTTGGCGAAGATCTGCTGTTCCACGTCGCCGAAGCCGCGGCCGCCGAACTCGACGGGCCAGCCTACGCCGAGCCAACCGTCCTTGCCCATGCGACGCACGACCTCGCGATAGGTGGGGCCGTGCCGCTCCGTGCGCATGATCGCAGCCTCCTCGGGTGAGACGAGGCTGCTGAAGTAGCGCCGCAGTTCGGCTTGCAGTGCGCGCTGGTCGTCGGTCAGATCGATGAACACCGGGCCCCCACGAGGTCGAGTCGGTACGAGGCGCCGCCGAGCAACCGGGCGAGGTCCTTGGCGGTCGACGAGTACTTGTGCAGCGGATAGGTCTCGTCCACACCCACGCCGCCGTGCAGGTGGTGCAGCACCCGCATGGCCGGCGGCAGTTCGGCGGCGATCCAGTAGGCGGTGATGTCGAGATCGTCCGCGGCGTCGAGACCTTCGGCCAGGCGCCAGACCGACGACAGCGCCGCGACGTGCAGGGTGCGGGCGGTGACGTAGACGTCGGCGATCTGCTGTGCGACGGCCTGGAAGGTCGCGAGCGGCTTGCCGAACTGGTGCCGCTCGCTGACGTGCTTCGCCGTGAGTTCGGTTGCCCCGGAGAGCAGTCCGTCGGCGAAGGCCGCCACGGCGGCGAGCGCGATCCGGTGGAGCATCGCCACAGCGTCGGTGCCGGATTCGGCGAGCAGGACACCCACGGCGCCGTCGGCGCGCACCGAGAACTCGGGAGAGCCGGTCGAGGTGGGGCTCGAACGCAGGGTCATGCCCACGGCGTCGGGAGCCACCGCGACCACGCCTGCGTCGGTGGGCAGCAGCACCACGCGTGCCCGATCGGCGTAGGGCACGGCGACGAACGAACCGGTGACCGCGTGGCCCCCGTCGGTGGCGACCGCCGTGGCGGCCGGTTGCTCCGGGAAGGCGCGCCCCGGTTCGCCGAGCGCGGCCGTGAGCACGGCTCCTTCGGCGACGCCGGCGAGCAGGTCGTCCTGTTGCTGTTCGGAGGCGAGCGCGAGGATCGGCAGCACGCCCAGGCCGAGGGTGGCCAGGGCCGGGGTCTGCGCGGCTCCGCGTCCGATCTCGGTGAGCACGGTGGCGACCTCGCCGAGCCCGAGGCCCGACCCGCCGAGACGCTCCGGCAGAGCGAGCGAGAGCAGGTCGGCGTCGGCCAGCGCGGCCCACAACGCGTCGTCGGTGAGGCCGCGTTTCAGGAGACCGGCCGCCACACCGGCGATTTCCTCCTGTGTCTCGTCACGTGCGAAGTCCACCGTCACCCACCTTCGAATAGAACGTGTTCTAGTTGTAGCACTCCCCGGCGCCCTGCGGAAGGACCGCTCAATCGCGCGGCAGGCCCAGGAGCCGCTCGGCCGCCATGGTGAGCAGGATCTGCTCGGTTCCGCCGGCGATCGTCAGGCACCGGGTGTTGAGGAACTCCCGGGTGAGCGGACCTTCCACCCAGCCGGCCTCGCCCGCGAGATCCATGGCGAGCTCGGCGGTGTCCTGCCGCTGCCGCACGCCGATGAGCTTGCGGACGCTGGACGCGGCGCCCGGATCCTGCCCTTCGAGCTGCGCGAGGGTCGCCCGCAGATCGAGGAGCGAACCGACCGTCGCCTCCCCGATCTGCGTCGCGATGCGGTCCTCGGCGACGGGATCGCCGGGGGTCGACAGTTCGAGCAGTCCCTCGATGCGCGGCCCCAGCGACGATTTGCCCCCCATTGCGACGCGTTCGTTGGCGAGGGTCGTGCGGGCCAGCTTCCAGCCGTCGCCGAGATTGCCCACCACGCAGTCGTCCGGCACGAAGACCGAATCGAGGAAGACCTCGTTGAACAACGCGTCGCCGGTGATCTCGCGCAGCGGCGAGATCGTGATGCCCGCCGACTTCATGTCGACGAGGAAGTAGGTGATGCCCTTGTGCTTGGGGACGTCGCGGTCGGTGCGGGCGAGACAGATCGCCCAGTCCGCCTGCTGTGCGAGCGAGGTCCACACCTTCTGCCCGCGCAGTACCCATCCGCCGTCGGCCTTCTCGGCACTCGTGCGCAGCGCCGCGAGGTCCGAGCCGGCGCCGGGTTCGGAGAACAGCTGACACCAGACCACATCGCCGCGCAGGGTGGGCATCACGAAACGCTCGATCTGCTCGAGTGTTCCGTGTGCGAGGACGGTCGGAATCGCCCACCAGCCGATCACGAGGTCGGGACGTTCGATGCCGGCGGCGGCGAGCTCCTCCTGGACGACGAGCTGTTCGGCGGCGCCGGCTCCGCGACCGTAGGGCGGCGGCCAGTGCGGCGCGAGCAGGCCCGATTCGGCGAGGGCGACACGGCGCTCGGATTCGGGTGCGGCGGCGATCTTCTCGACCTCCGCACGGATCCGCGCGCGTTTCTCCTCGTGATCGGACAGGTCGATACCGAGGTGACGGCGCGCGCCGTCGCGGACCAGGGTCGTCAGCCGCGAGCGCCACGCGGTGGAACCGCCGAGCACCTGGCGGGTGGCGACCGCACGGCGGAGATAGAAGTGTGCGTCGTGTTCCCATGTGAACCCGATGCCGCCGAGCACCTGGATCGCGTCCTTGGCGGTCTGCACCGCGGCATCGAGTGCGATCACTGCGGCGGCCGCCGCCGCGATCGGCAGTTCGTCGGGCTGCGCGTCGACGGTGACCGCCGCATCCCAGGCCACGGCCCGGATCTTCTCGGTGCGGCAGAGCATTTCGGCGCAGATGTGTTTGACGGCCTGGAACGAACCGATCGGTTTTCCGAACTGTTCGCGGATCTTCGCGTACTCGACGGCGGTGGTCAGCGCCCAGCCGGCGAGACCGGCCAGCTCCGCGGCGGCGAGGCCGGCGGTCAGGTCGCGCACGAAGCCGGCCGGGACGGTCGCGACCCGATCGGCCGGGACCGTCGCGTCGTCGAGGCGGACGCGGGCCACCGCGCGGGAGGCGTCGATGGTCTCGAGCGGTTCGATGTGCAGACCCGGATCATCGGCCTCGACGAGCGCCCAGCTCTCGACGGCCGGATCACCTTCACCCGCGACACGGACGAGCACGGCGACCCCGGCTTCGGCACCCACGGCCGGTCCGGCCTCACCGCGCAGCAGGACTCCGTCACCCGCCGGCTCCGCGGTCACGGCCGAGTCGAGAGCGAGCGCGGTGGGGACCTCACCCTCGGCGAGCCGTTCCGTCGTCTTGGCGACGGTCTCACCGGCACGGCCGAACACGAGGGCGGCCACGACGGTGGTCAGGATCGGGCCCGGTGCGAGTTCGTAGGCGGCCTGCTCGAGCATGACGGCCAGGTCCACGGTGGTCGCGCCGAGGCCGCCCGCCTCCTCCGGGACGGCGACGCCGAAGACTCCGAGTTCTGCGAGGGAGGACCAGCCGTCGCGCCACGTCGCGTCGCTTGCGCGACGTATCGTCGACATGGGGTCTACGGCACGTGACCAGGCCTGGACAGATGCCTGAACGGCCCGCTGCTCCTCGGTCGTGGCGATACTCACAGCGGTTTCCGCCCTTCCGAATGACATCATTGCTAGAACGTGTTCTAATATGGCACCGATTCAGAGTCAAGGCGTGAGGAAACGAATCTATGGCCACCCCGTCCCGCTCCCGTGCCAACGGACACGGAACTCTGACCGCCCTCACCGAGGACGATCTCAGTTCCAATGCCCAGAAGGAACGGCGCAAGCGGATTCTCGACGCCACCCTGGCGCTCGCGTCGAAGGGTGGTTACGAGGCCGTGCAGATGCGGGCGGTGGCAGAACGCGCGGACGTCGCGGTCGGCACCCTCTACCGATACTTCCCGTCCAAGGTCCACCTGCTGGTCTCCGCCCTCGGCCGTGAATTCGCCCGCATCGAAGGCAAGGGCCGGATCCCACCCGGCCACAGCCCCCTCGAGCGCATGCACCTCATCCTGGGCCTGATCACCAAGGCCATGCAGCGCGATCCCCTGCTCACCGAGGCCATGACACGGGCGTTCATGTTCGCCGACGCTTCCGCCGCCGCCGAGGTCGACCAGGTGGGCACCCTCATGGACCGACTGTTCGCACGGGCCATGAACGACGGCGAGCCCACCGAGGAAGAACTCGCCATCGCACGCGTCATCAGCGACGTGTGGCTGTCGAATCTCGTCGCCTGGCTCACGCGCCGTTCGTCGGCCACCGATGTCGCCCGCCGGCTCGAACTGACGGTGGAGCTGCTGCTCGGCGACGGCTCGCGCGTGCCGAAGACGGTCGCGTCGGAAGCCTGACGGCGCTCGCGTCCGAAGCCCCGCGGCGCTCGCGCCGGAAGCCCCGCGGCGCTCGCGCCGGAAGCCCCGCGGCGCTCGCGCCGGAAGCCCGACGTCCGATCCGCCGCTTCCTGTAACCGGAAACACGTGGTCGCAATACCCAGCGGGTCGGATTCGTGCCCCACTCTGACCTAACGTGGAGCAGGTGAGTGCCCACGATCTTCCGATTGACCTTCGACGTGCTCTGGTGGCTGTCGCGCGGACGCCCCGCCTGCTCGTGGCGACCGACTACGACGGCACCATCTCCCCCATCGTGAGCGATCCCGAGAAGGCCTACCCGCACGACGATGCGGTGCGGGCGCTGCGGGGCCTCGCCGCTCTGCCGTCGACGGCCGCTGCCGTCATCTCGGGACGCGCTCTCAAGGATCTCGCCGCCCTGTCGCGCCTGCCGGTCGAGGTCAAACTCGTCGGCAGCCACGGCTCCGAGTTCGACATCGGATTCGTCCACGAGATCGATCCCGACGCGAGGGACCTCCTCGCCACGATCGTCGAGGGACTGCACTCGGTGGCATCCCGGTTCGACGGCGTGCAGGTGGAGGCCAAGCCCGCGAGCGCCGCGCTGCACGTGCGCAACGCCTCTCCCGCCGATGCCGAGCAGGCCCTCGATCTCGTGCGCAGCGGCCTCGCGCTCCGGCCCGGTGTGCAGGTCACCGAGGGCAAGGCAGTCATCGAGTTGTCCGTGGTGCCCACCGACAAGGGCAAGGCGCTCGACGTCATCCGCCACCAGGAAGCCGCCAGCGCGGCGGTCTTCTTCGGCGACGACGTGACCGACGAGAAGGCCTTCCGTTCGCTGCAGGGCCCGGACGTCGGGGTGAAGATCGGCGACGGCGACACCGCCGCCGAGTACCGCGTCCGCACCAGCGAAGAGGTCATCGCCGCACTCGCGTTCCTGCTCGAGGAACGTCGCACCTGGTTGTCCGGCGCCCACGTCGCGCCGATCGAACGCCTGACCATGCTCGCGAGCCCCCGCTCGAAGGCACTCGTCACCCCCGACGGCACGATCACCTGGCTGTGCCACCCCGAACCCGATTCCGCGGCGGTGTTCGCCCATCTCCTCGGCGGTGACGCAGCCGGTCACTTCACCATCGGCCCGACCCGCCAGGCACTGCCGCTCAGCCAGCGCTACGTCGACTCGACGATGACGGTGGTGACCCGGTGGGCGTCGCTCGCGGTGATCGACTACCTCCCGCACGACGTCGAGGCCGGCCGTACCGACCTCACGCGCGTGATCACCGGGCGCGCGAGCGCGGTGGTGACCTTCGCCCCGCGACCGGAGTTCGGACAGGGACAGGTCACCCTCGAGGTCGAGGACGACGGCATCCGCGTCATGGGCTTCAACGAGCCCTACGTCCTGCGCTCCCCCGGCGTGCGGTGGGACATCACCACGGACGGCGTGCACCAGACGGCCCACGCCGTGGTCAACCCCACCGAGAACGACATCATCCTCGAACTCCGCTGCGGCACCGACGATCTCGATGAGCACCCGGTGCCGGAGGTCGAGCGTCGGGCACAGTCCGAGGCCTACTGGCACACGTGGGCGTCCCAGCTCGAGCTGCCGCCGCTCAAGCCCGATCTCATGAAGCGTTCGGCGCTCACCCTGCGGGGGCTGGTCCACGGTCCGACGGGCTCGATCCTCGCCGCGGCGACCACCTCGCTCCCCGAGGAGATCGGCGGTGTCCGCAACTGGGACTACCGCTACTGCTGGCTGCGCGACGCCGCGCTCACGGCGCAGGCGCTCGTGCGGGTCGGATCCCTCGAGGAGGCCGAGAACTATCTCGACTGGGTCCACCGCGTCCTCGAGACCGTGCCGGGCCCCGAACGTCTGCACCCGCTGTACACGCTCGCCGGCGGACCGCTGCCGCCCGAGGCCGTGATCGACTCGCTTCCCGGATACGCCGGTTCGCGGCCCGTGCGGGTCGGCAACGCGGCGAACCAGCAGGTGCAACTCGACGTCTTCGGCCCGATCGTCGACCTGATCGCCGACCTCGCGCACAGCCGCGAGTCGCGCGGCGTGTCCCACGACCGTGCCCTCACCGACCGGGACTGGGAACTCGTCTGCTCGATGGTCACCGCGGTCGAACGGCGCTGGTTCGAACCGGACCACGGCATCTGGGAGATCCGCCACGCACCCCGCCACCATGTGTACTCGAAGGTCATGGGGTGGCTGACCGTCGACCGGGCACTGACGCTCGCCGAGAAGTTCGGCCGGACCGCCGGCGAGGGCTGGGCGGCGCTGCGCGACGAGATCGCCGAGGAGGTCACCGAGAAGGGCTGGAACGACGAGGTCCAGTCGTTCACCTCGGCCTACGACGGAACCGATCTCGACGCGGCCACCCTGTTCATCGGCCTCACCGGACTCGTCGACCCGCAGGACGAGCGGTTCCGGGCGACCGTGCAGGCCACCGAACGGGAGTTGCGCAGCGGCGCGACCGTCTACCGCTATCACAGCGACGACGGCCTGCCGGGCGCCGAAGGCGGCTTCCACCTGTGCGCGGCGTGGCTGGTCGCGGCCTACCTGCTGGTCGGGCAGCGCAACGACGCCGAGGCGCTGTTCGCGCAGCTGGTCGCGGCGGCCGGACCGACCGGGCTGCTCAGCGAGGAGTACGACCCCGTCGCGGAGCGTGCGCTGGGCAACCACCCGCAGGCGTACAGTCACATCGGTCTGCTGCACTGCGCCCAGCTGCTGTCGGGCGCGAAGGCCACGGGCGACCGGCAGCACTGAGCTACGAGCGGGGCCGCTCGGTCACTCGGCGTACCACTCGCTCTCGACCCGACCCGAGGTGGCACCGAACCACAGCTGGGTCCCCAGGGTCTCGAGCGCGGGTACACCGGAGTGCGAGGGGGCGGCGAGGAGCAGTTCGCCTGCGCGCCGCCCCTTGTCCTTCTGCGGTTGCCTCACGGTCGTGAGGCCTTCGCGGATCGCTTCGTCGATGCCGTCGAAGCCGGTGATCGACAGGTGGCCGGGCACGTCGAGACCCATCTGATTGGCCCAGGCGAGAGCGCCGAGCGCGAGCACGTCGGTGGTGCACACGAGCGCGGTGATCCGCGGGTTCATGCGCATGATCTGCGCCGCGGCGGACAGGCCGTCCTCCGCGGTGTGGGTGTAGCGCTCGACGACGGTGAGCGATTCGGGGGCCAGCCCTGCGGCGCTCATGGCGTCCTGGACGCCGCGGATGCGTTCGCGCTGCACGTGGAAGGCGCCGGATTCGAGGGTCGACAGGTCGACGACCCCGTCGTGCCGTTCGCGGCCGAGGCGCATCGACAACATGCCGATCTGGCGGTGGCCGAGTTCGATGAGGTGGGCGGCGAGATCGCGCATCGCCCGCCGGTCGTCGATGCCCACCACCGGGGTGTTCTCGAGCCCGCGCGGCTGGTCGCACGCGACGATCGGGAGGTGCCGTTCGAGCACGGCAGCGAGATAGGGGTCCTCGGCGGGGACCGAGTAGACGACGAAGCCGTCGACGGACGAGCGGTGCACGACCTGTGCGGCCTCGTCGTCGGTCCGGCCCGGTCCGGCGGGGATGAGCAGTAGTCCCTGTCCGGCCGCTTCGCAGGCCTCGGACAGTCCCGACAGGAAACTCATGGCGGCGGGATCCCGGAAGGAATAGCTCAACGCTTCGGTGAGCAGGACCCCCACGGCTCCTGCCTTGCGGGTGCGCAGCGACCGCGCCATCGGATCCGGGCCGGCATATCCGCGTCGTTTGGCGACTTCGAGGACACGTTCGCGTAGCTCGGCGGACAACTGGTCGGGGCGGTTGTACGCGTTCGAGACCGTGGTGCGGGAGATCTTCAACTCGGCGGCAATCGACGCCAGGGTCGCCTGTCGGCGCGGCTGACGAGACCTGGACATGAGAGGACCGTAGTCCTGTGTCCATGGTCACGACCACCCAGGGATGGTAGGAGGGCTCGGTGTCGTCCGCTAAAGTGGAACGGTAACGGTTACCAATAACGTTTGGGTCGGTCGCTCGGTCGTTCCGGACCCCGTTCGTCGAAGACCGCCGATCCTCAGGAGAAGAACTGTGCGACTGTCCTCCCGCACGGCCCTCGCAGCCGCCGCCGTAGCCTGCGCGACCGCCCTCGCCGCGTGCGGCACCGATACCTCCGGCGCCGACGACGACGAGATCAGCGTCGTCGCCTCCACGAACGTGTGGGGGTCGATCGCGCAGGCGGTGGCCGGAGACCGCATCGAGGTCCGCTCGCTCATCACCGAACCGAACGCCGACCCGCACTCCTACGAGGCCAGCCCCCTCGACGCCGCGGCGATCTCCGACGCCTCGCTCGTCGTCTACAACGGCGGTGGCTACGACCACTTCGTCGACGACATCCTCGGCGCCACCGGGGACAAGCCTGCAGTCGTGGAGGCCTTCGCCCTGTTCGAATCCGGCGCGTACTCGGATCTGCACGCCGGACACGATCACGGCGACGAGGACGGCACCGACGACGCCATCGAGAGCGACTCGGAGACAACCGTTTCCGAGGACCACTCGCACGAGAGCGGTGAGGTGTCCGACGCCGGCGACGGGCACTCGCACGAGAGTCACGACCACGGCGGCATCAACGAGCACGTCTGGTACGATCTCGCGACCGCCGACGCCGTCGCGCACGCCGTCGCCGAGCAGCTCGCCGAACTCGACCCCGACGGCGCCGCCGTCTACGAGGCCAACGCCGCGGGCTTCCACGAGAACCTGCACTACGTCGCGGATGTTGTCGACAAGCTCGCCGACACACACGGCGACGCACCCGTCGCCCAGACCGAGACGATCGGCCACTACCTCGTCTCGGCCGCGACGCTCGACGACATCACTCCCCCGGACTTCACCAACGCCATCGAGAACGGCACCGATCCGTCCCCGGCGGCGATCGCGGCGACACGGCAGTTGTTGGTCGACAAGCAGGTTCGCGTCCTGATCTACAACCCGCAGACCGAGGACCGGATCAGCCGCGAGATGCGCACGGCAGCAGAGTCGTCGGGCGTCCCCGTGGTCGAGGTTTTCGAAACCCTGCCCGAAGGTGTCGACTACATTCAGTGGCAGGCCCGGACCGCCGAGACCCTCGCCGCCGCGCTCGAGACCGCCTCCTGACCATCCGATCGAGAACACGGACTCCGGTGACACCTCCTCCATCCGACCGCACGCCCACAGTCGAACTCCGCGATGCCCGGCTGGCATTCGGCGATCGGGTCCTCTGGGACGGACTCGACCTCGTCGTCGAACCCGGCGAGTTCCTGGCGGTGCTCGGACCGAACGGTGCCGGCAAGACGTCGCTGCTCAAGGTGCTGCTCGGCCAGCTCCCGCTCACCTCCGGAACCGCGACCATCGCCGGGCAGGCCGTCCGGACCGGGAACTCGCACGTCGGATACGTGCCGCAGCAGAAGTCTCTCGACGAGGGCGTCCCGCTGCGGGGACGCGATCTCGTAGGCCTCGGCATGGACGGACATCGCTGGGGCACCGGCCTGCGCACGCGCCGGCGGCGCCGCGTCGCGGTCGACGACGCGATCGCTCAGGTCGGCGCAGAGACCTATGCCGGAGCCCCGATCGGCACGCTCTCCGGTGGTGAGCAGCAGCGGCTGCGTATCGCGCAGGCGCTCGTGGGAGATCCGCGCGTACTCCTGTGCGACGAGCCGCTGCTCAGTCTCGATCTCGCCAACCAGCACCTGGTGTCGGCGCTCATCGACCGCCGCCGCCGCGACCACGACACCTCCGTCCTGTTCGTCACCCACGAGATCAATCCGATCCTGCCGCTGGTGGATCGCGTGCTGTACCTCGTCGACGGCCAGTTCCGCATCGGCACCCCCGCCGAGGTGATGACCTCGCAGGTGCTTTCCGAGCTCTACCGCACCGACGTCGAAGTGCTCGAGATGCGCGGCCGCCTGGTGGTCGTCGGCACCGGCGACGCCATCGACGCGCTCGGCAGCGCCGGCGGACTGCGCCCCGGGGAAGGCGTCCACCACGATCACGAGGATCACGAATGAGCAGCAAGTTCACCGACGCCCTCGGGCGGATGTTCGACGTGGAGACCACCGTCGAACTCCTGCAGTACGACTTCGTGCAGCAGGCGCTCGTCGCCGGTGCGATCCTCGGTCTGCTCGCCGGCGTGATCGGCCCGCTGATCATCAGCCGTCAGATGGCGTTCTCCGTCCACGGCACCTCCGAACTGTCGCTCACCGGTGCCGCGGCGGCGCTCATCATCGGGGTCTCCGTCGGGATCGGTGCGGTCGCGGGTGCCGTGATCGCCGCGATCCTCTTCGGGGTCCTGGGGACACGTGCCCGCGAACGCGACTCCGTCATCGGCGTGGTGATGGCCTTCGGACTCGGTCTCGCCGTCCTGCTGCTGTGGGCCTACGACGGACGCACCGGCGCCGCCTTCTCGCTGCTCACCGGTCAGATCGTGGCGCCCGGCGGTACCGGCATCGCCCTGCTCGCCGCGTGCGCTGCCGTCGTGATCCTCACGCTGCTGGTGATCTACCGTCCGCTATTGTTCGCCAGCACCGACCCGGAGGTCGCGGCTGCACGCGGCGTCCCGGTGCGCGCATTGTCGATCGTGTTCGCGGTGCTCGTCGGTGTCACCGCCGCACTCGGTGTGCAGATTGTCGGCGCGCTGCTGGTGATGGCACTGCTCATCACCCCGGCCGCCGCGGCGGCCCGGGTGGTCAGCGGGCCGCTCGCCGCCACGGTGCTGTCTGTGGTCTTCGCGGAGATCTCGGCGGTCGGCGGCATCCTGCTCGCGCTGGCGCCGGGCGTGCCGGTCTCGGCGTTCATCACGACGATCGCGTTCGTCATCTACATGATCTGCCGCGTGATCGGCACCGCCCGCAACCGACGTGGTTCCGGGCGGGTCGCCGCAACTGCCTGATTCACGGCCCGTCGGGACGTGATCTTGACGCGCTCCTCGACGTCCGCCCAGTTTCCCGAGGTTGCTCCAGTAACGGGACGTCACAGACATCGGGGGTGGAGAGTGCAGCACGTCACGCGTCGCTCCTTCGCATCGACAACCCGACGAGCGGTTCCTGTGGCACCGGTCGAACCCCGAGGTGTTCGGTCGTCACCTCGCCTTCGAGCCCTACACCGGTCTGGTCGAGGCGTGCGTCGGCGAGAACATGACGGCCCTGTGCGCCGCCGGTGTCGGCGGCGGGTCGCTCGTCTACCAGGGCATGACGCTGCAACCCGACGAAGCGGTGTTCAACGCCCACTTCCCGAACGAACTCGACTGGGCGCGCATGGACCGCGTCCACTACCCGCGCGTCGCGCAGATGCTGCACCTGGCCGTGGCGCCCGACGAACTCGTCGACAGCCCCAACTACGCGACCTCGCGCATCTTCGCCAACCGTGCGCGGAAGGCCGGCTTCCCGATCGACAAGATCCCGATGCCGATCGACTGGGACTACGCGCTCGCCGAACTCCGCGGCGAGATGGCCCCGGCTACACCGACGGTTCGGGTGCGATGGGTGTCAACAACGGCGGCAAGCACTCCGTCGACGTCACCTACATCGCGGAGGCCGAGGCGACCGGTCTGGTCACCGTCGCGACGCAACACGAGGTCACCGACATCCAGGCCTCCATTCCCGGCTTCTACGGGATCGACATGCGCAGCACCGTACTGGTGGGCTACGGCGTCAGTGAGGGTCGCGGGCACTTCGTCTACGACGCCGCTCGCGACGACGCCGGCCTGCGCTGGCCGCACGAAGGGGACGCGGTGCTGCAGACGGGTCACATCGACCCCACCGTGCGCCGCATCGCCGGCGAACGCGCCCTCGACGACATCGTCGTCCGCGACGTCGGAACGGTCTTCTGAGCGGGCATAGACTCGGGTCGTGACCCGCATCGACCTCAACAGCGACCTCGGCGAGAGCTACGGCCGGTGGCGTCTCGGCGACGACGAGACCATGCTCGACATCGTCACCAGCGCCAACGTGGCGTGCGGATTTCACGCCGGCGACCCGGCGACACTGCTGCATACGTGCCACGGCGCCGCGAAGCGCGCGGTAAGGATCGGTGCCCAGGTCGGCTACAACGACATCGGCGGTTTCGGCCGCCGCTTCATCGAGGTGCCGTCGGCGGATCTCACCGCCGAGATCATCTACCAGATCGGCGCGCTCGACGGTCTCGCCCGGGCGGCCGGTTCGTCGGCGAGCTACGTCAAACCCCACGGCGCGCTGTACAACGCGATCGTCCATCACCGCGAACAGGCCCGTGCGGTCGTGGATGCGGTACGCGCCTACGACGCCTCGCTGCCCGTCCTCGGACTGCCCGGCTCCGTCTTCCTCGAGGAGGCCGAACGGGCCGGACTGAAGGTGGTCGCCGAGGCGTTCGCCGACCGCGCCTACACCCCCGAGGGCACGCTCGTCTCCCGACGCGAACCCGGTGCGGTACTGCACGATCCGGAGGAGGTCGCCGAGCGGGTCCTGCGCATGGTCACCGAGGGGGTGGTCACCGCCGTCGACGGCAGCGACATACGCGTGAACGCGCAGTCGGTGTGCATCCACGGCGACTCCCCCGACGCCACGGCGATGGCCGTCGCCGTGCGCCGCCGCCTCGACGCCGAGAAGATCGACATCCGGGCGTTCGTGTGAACGCCCGACACCGCGAGGTCCACCGATGAAAATCCTTCGTGCCGGAGACAGCGCCCTGCTCGCCGAATTCGATTCCCTCGACGAGGTTCTCGCCCACTTCCGGGCACTCGACCGCGAGCGGCCGCGTGGCGTCGTCGATCTCGTGCCGGCGGCGCGGACACTGCTGGTGTGCTTCGATCCGTCGGAGACCGGCGCGCAGGTCGTGCACAAGTGGGTCACCACCACCCCACCGGTGTCCGGGGACGACGTCGACATCGAGGAGGTGACGCTCGAAGTCCGGTACGACGGCGTCGATCTCGAAGAGGTCGGCGAGTTGACCGGCCTCGGCGCGGACGGCGTGATCGCCGCCCACACCGGCAGCCTCTGGACGGTCGCCTTCGGCGGGTTCGCGCCCGGCTTCGCGTATCTCACCGGCGGGGATTCTCGATTGCACGTGCCGCGTCGCAGTTCACCGCGCACCTCCGTCCCGTCCGGCGCCGTGGGACTGGCGGGTGAGTTCTCGGGCGTCTACCCGCGGAAGTCGCCCGGAGGATGGCAACTCATCGGAACCTCCGATGCCCCGCTGTGGCAACCGGACCGGACTCCTGCGGCGCTGCTGCGACCGGGATGTGCGGTGCGCTTCGTCGCGATCTGAACCGTCCCCGGATCCACTGCGCCGCTGCGCTCAGATACCGAGCACGGCCTTCGCGACGAGGAAATAGATCACCAGGCCGGTCGCGTCGACGAAGGTCGTGATGAACGGATTGGAGAAGACCGCGGGGTCGGCGCGGATCGATTTGGCCACCAACGGCATCGCACCACCGACGGTGGCGGCGAGGGTGCAGATGCTCACCAGCGTCAGCCCGATCACCGCGCCCACCGACGAGTCGTAGACCAGGGACGTCAGGACGAACGCGACCGAGCCCAGCAGGACACCGAGGGACAGACCCACCCGGAGTTCGCGGGCGATCACCCCGCCGATGTCGCGTGGCGTCACGTCGTCGAGCGCCAATGCGCGGGTGACCGTGGTGGCGGCCTGGTTTCCGGTGTTGCCCCCGGTGCCGATGATCAGCGGCACGAACAGCGCCAGGGTGACCACCTGATCGAGGGTCGACTCGAACACCTCGAGGACCTGGACCGTGAGGGTCGCGCCGAGTGCCAGGAAGAGCAACCACACCACCCGCGAGCGCACCAACTGCCCGACGGGTGTCGCGAGATAGGGCCGGCGCAGCGGCTCGGTACCGCCGATGCGCGCCTGGTCCTCGCTGTCGGCGGCTTCGAGGATCCGCAGGGCGTCGTCGACGGTCAGGATGCCCACCAACCTGGTCTCGCTGTCGACGACGATCAACGCCAGCAGTTTGAGTTCGGCGCAGCGGCGCGCGGACTCCTCGGCGTCGTCGGTCACGCGCGCCCAGTAGGGCTCGTTCATGATGTCGGCGAGCACCGTTCCCGGCGCCGCAGTCATCAGCTCGCGCAGACCGACCACCCCGACGAGCACACGACCGTCGTCCACCACCGGCAGCGTGTACACCGTCTCCGCGTCGTCGAGCCGACGACGCACGGCGTCCATCGCCTGCTCGACGGTCATGTCCTGCCGCAGCGACACGAAGGCCGGGCTCATCCGCCGGCCGATCGACCGCTGCGGATAGCCGAGGATCGTGGCGGTCATCTCGCGGTCGGCGGGCGGCAGGCCGCGCATGAGGGTCGACGCGACCGTCGCGGGCAGTTCGTCGAGCAGTTCCACCCGGTCGTCGGGTTCGAGGTCGGCGAAGATTGCGGCCACCTGATCGTCGCGCAACCCGCGGAGCAGTTCGCTCTGCATGCTCGGGTCGAGCTGTTCGAAGACGTCGATCGCCCGGTCCTTGGGCAGCAACCGGTAGAGCACTGCGCGATCCGTCCGACCGAGCCGTTCGAGCACGTCGACGACCTGTTCGACGCTCAGTTCCGCGACAGCGTCGTGCGCGGCCTGAAGGTCGTCGGCCTCGACGGCCTTCTCGATCAGTCGCGTCGTCGCCGCCCGGACGTCTGCTTCATCCATGATCGTCACCTCCTTCCTCATGATCTTCAACCTAACGCGATCGTTCGGCCGGAGTGCGGACGTGCGATCGAAGCCGGTGAGTGAGAATGAACATCGTGGCGTGGTTCGAGGTGCTCTCCGGCGGAATGCTCACGACGGTCCAGGATCGCGGACGTCCCGGTTACGGTTCCTCGGGCCTCACCCGGTCCGGTGCCGCCGACCGGCGCGCACACGACGCCGCGAACCGGCTCGTGGGGAACCAGCCGGACGCGGCGACACTCGAGGTGACCGGCGGCGGTCTCGCCGTCCGCAGCGTCGGCGAGACGATCGTGGCCGTGACCGGTGCCCGCGCCGACGTGACCGTGTGCGACCGGCCGGTCGGCGACTGGGCGCGCATCACCCTCCGCAACGACGACGTGCTGCGGATCGGCGTCTCGAACGAAGGCCTGCGGATTTACCTCGCGGTACGCGGCGGCATCGACGTGCGGGAGGTGCTCGGCAGTAGATCCACCGACATCCTGTCGCACACCGGACCGTCACCCGTTCGCGCCGGCGACAGTCTGCTGGTCGGGGCGATGTCGGGTCACCTGCCCGACGAGGAGCAGTTCCCACCACCACCGCCGATGGACGACCCCGTGGAGATCCGGGTACGGCCCGGCCCGCGCGACGACTGGTTCACGCCCGGATCACTGCGGGCGCTGTTCCACGAGACGTGGACGGTGACACCGGAACTCGACCGGGTGGGTATCAGGTTCCACGGTCCCGGCCGACTGCACCGGGCACGGCACGAGGAGATGCCCAGCGAGGGCATGGTTCCCGGGTCGCTGCAGATACCGCCGGACGGGCATCCGGTGCTGTTCCTCGTCGACCATCCCGTCACGGGCGGTTATCCGGTGGCCGCGGTGGCGGTCGCCGCCGATCTGCCGGTCGCGGCGCAACTGCGTCCCGGACAGCGGGTGCGGTTCGTGCCGGTACGGTGATCGCTGCTGGGTGACCGTCAGGCGCGTGACGGCACGGAGGTGTCGTCCTCGTCGGTCGGGTCGGTAGCCGTCACCCGACGTACGAAGGTGATCGCCTCGTCGAGTGCGTGTGTCGCGGGCGGAGAGATGCCGGGCAGGCTGAGATAGCCGTGCACGGTGTCGGGATAATCGGTCTCCGCGACGTCGCCGCCCTTGGCCCGCAATGCTTCGGCGTATCGAACGGCGTTGTCGCGCAACGGGTCGTGCCCGGCGATCTGGACGAGGGCCGGTACGGCGGCACCGGCGAGCGTGCCGCGCAGGGGAGCCGCGGTCGGCGCATACGGATCGGCTCCGGCCAGATACAGGCGCACGAACGCCCGCATACCGCGGGAGGTGAGCACGGGAGCGTTCGCGAACTGCCGCTCCGACGGGAACTCCTCCTCCATCTCCGTCGCCGGATAGATCAGCACCTGACCGGCCGGCAGCGGACCACCCGAGCGGCCGGCCACGTCGGCGACGACCGCGGCGAGATTGCCTCCGGCACTGTCACCGGCGACCACGACGCGGGACGGATCACCGTCGAGTTCCGCAGCGTGTGCGACGACCCACCGGAACGCCGCCCAGCAGTCCAGCACCGCTGCGGGATAGGGATGTTCGGGGGCGAGCCGGTAGTCCACCGACACCACGACGCTCGGGGTCCGCGCGGCGGTGTGGCTCGCCCACCACTCGTTCTGCTCCGGATTGCCGAGCACCCACCCGCCGCCGTGGAACAGCAGCACGACCGGCAGCGGACCGCTCGTTCGCGCCGAGGGCCGATAGATCCGCAGACGGGTCCGGACCGGGGAGTCCTCGGGGGCGAGATCGTCGATCACCTCGTGCTCGAGATCGACCCATCGGTCCTCGATCCGCACGCCGGGATGCGTCCGGCCCGAGATCAGCCGTCCGACCGGGGACGACAGGAGCTTCGTGCGCGCAGCACGACGTGCCGGGATCTCGTCGACGGACGCGTCGGCAATGGACTTGTCGGCGAAGCGTTCGAGGAAGGCGAACACCTTCGTACGGAACGGCAGGGATGCGACCACGAGGACAGACTAGGCCCTCGCGACCGCAGCTCGGGCAGACTCGATCAGACCCGACGCTGCCGCGCGATGTCCGCGAGCACCACGCCCGCCGCGACGGAGGCGTTGAGCGACTCGACGTCTCCGGCCATCGGGATGGAGAGAACGGCGTCGCAGGTCTCCCGCACCAGGCGCGAGAGTCCCTTGCCCTCCGACCCCACGACCACGACGACGGGATCGGTGCCGTCGAAATCGTCGAGGTTGGTGTCGCCACCGGCATCGAGACCGACGACGCGGACACCGCGGGACTGCCAGTCCTTGAGCGTGCGCGTGAGGTTGGTGGCACGCGCGACGGGCAGTCGCGCTGCGGCACCGGCGCTCGTGCGCCATGCCACGGCCGTCACCGACGCCGAACGGCGCTGCGGGATGACCACACCGTGGCCGCCGAAGGCCGCGACCGAACGGATCACCGCGCCGAGATTGCGCGGATCGGAGATGTTGTCGAGGGCCACGAGCAGCGGACGCTCGTGGTTCTCCGCGGCGCGGGCCAGCAGGTCGTCGGGGTGCGCGTAGCGGTACGGCGGCACCTGCAGGCCGATGCCCTGGTGCATCCCGTTCGACGACAGACGGTCGAGTTCGGAACGCGAGACCTCGAGGATCGAGATGCCCATCTCGGCCGAGCGCTGCACGGCTTCCTTGAGCCGCTCGTCGGCCTCGGCGCCGAGGGCGACGTACAGAGCGGTCGCGGGCACACCGGCACGTAGGCACTCGACGACCGGATTGCGGCCGAGCACCATCTCGGGCCCGTCCTCGGCCTTGCGACCGGCCGCGGGACGACGACCGCCACCGCGCGGGTCGGCGGCCTTGGCCGCGGCCCGGGCACGCCGTGCGGCGGGGTGGTAGGGCCGGTCCTCGGCCTTGGGGGTGGCGCCACGCGCTTCGAGCCCGCGTCGCCGCTGCCCGCCGGACCCGACGACCTGCCCCTTCTTCGTGCCGCCCTTACGAATAGCGCCGCGACGCTGGGAATTGCCTGCCATCACTGTCCTGCTTTCAGAGACCACTCGGGTCCGTTGGGCGTATCGGTCACTTCGACCCCCGCGGCTGTGAGGCGGTCCCGCACCTCGTCGGCCACCGCCCAGTTCTTCTCGGCCCGGGCGGTCGTGCGGCGTTCGAGATCCGCGCCGACCAGCACGTCGAGTGCCGCGAGTGCGGCCGACCCTGAATCGTCGGTGGAGCACCAGTGCTCGTCGAGCGGGTCGACACCGAGGATGCCGAGCATGCTCCGGACCTGCGAGGCGATCTGCACGGCCGTGTCGAGATCGCCGTTGTCGAGCGCCTTGTTGCCCTTGCTGCGCTTGCGGTGTATTTCCGCGAGCGCCTTGGGCACACCGAGATCGTCGTCGAGAGCCTCGGCGAAGGCCTCGGTCCACTCGCCCACGGGCACCTCGCCCGCGCGGTCGCGGGTCTTGAGCACGAACGACTCGAGTCCCCGGTACGCTGCGGCCGCTTCGGCGAGCGCGTCGTCGGAGTATTCGAGCATCGAACGGTAGTGGGCGCTGCCCAGGTAGTAGCGCAGTTCCTGTGGCCGGACGCGGGCGAGCACGTTGGGGATCGACAGCACGTTACCGAGCGACTTCGACATCTTCTCGCCGCCCATCGTCACCCAGCCGTTGTGCAACCAGTAGCGGGCGAAGCCGTCGCCGGCGGCGCGGGACTGCGCCATCTCGTTCTCGTGGTGCGGGAAGACGAGGTCCATGCCTCCGCAGTGGATGTCGAAGGTGCCGCCGAGATAGAAGCCGGCCATCGCGGAGCACTCGAGATGCCAGCCGGGGCGACCACGACCCCACGGGGTGGGCCAGGACGGCTCACCGGGCTTCTCGGCCTTCCACAGCGTGAAGTCGCGGGGGTCGCGCTTGCCGAGTCCGGCGCTCTCACCCTGGTGGACGTCCTCGATGCGGTGTCCGGAGAGGGCACCGTATTCGGGGTAGCTCAGCACGTCGAAGTAGACGTCGCCGTCGGCCGCGTAGGCGTGCCCGGCGTCGATGAGGCGCTGGATGAGTTCGACCATCTGCGTGATGTGGCCGGTCGCGCGAGGTTCCACCGAGGGAGGAAGCACACCGAGCGCATCGTAGGCGCGGTTGAAGGCCCGCTCGTAGGTCGCGGCCCACTCCCACCACGGCCGACCTGCCTCTGCCGCCTTGCGGAGGATCTTATCCTCGATGTCTGTGACATTTCTCACAAACAAGACATCGAGACTCTTGGTAGCGAGCCACCGGCGGAGCACGTCGAACGCAACGCCGCTGCGTACGTGCCCGATATGGGGTTCGCCTTGGACGGTGGCCCCACACAGGTACACCGAGGCCTGGCCGGGGACCAGCGGTTCGAAATCCCGCACGGCCCGCGATTCGGTGTCGTATAAGCGCAAGGTCACGACCGTCTATCCTACCGCTCGTCCTGCTGGGCCAGGACCAGTGCGGTCGCAACCGCCGCCACACCTTCTCCCCGGCCGGTGAGCCCGAGTCCGTCCGTGGTGGTCGCCGACACGGAGACCGGACCGCCGAGCGCCTCGGACAGCACCGCCTGTGCCTCCTCGCGCCGCGGCCCGATCTTCGGGCGGTTCCCGATCACCTGGACGGCGGCATTGCCCACCACCCAGCCGGCGTCGTCGAGCAGGCGACGTACCTCGCCGAGCATCGCGACACCGGAGGCGCCGGCCATCTCCGGTCGGCCCGTGCCGAAGACCGATCCGAGGTCGCCGAGACCGGCGGCCGAGAGCACCGCATCGCACAGCGCGTGCGCAGCGACGTCCCCGTCGGAGTGACCCGCGCACCCGTCGGCGTCCTCGAACAGCAGACCGGCCATCCAGCACGGCCGTCCGGCCTCCACGGGATGCACGTCCGTTCCGATGCCGACACGCACGATGCTCACATCTCCTTCTCGGTGCGGACGCCGGACGCGAGCACGGTCCGTGCCAGCACCAGGTCCAGTGGGGTGGTGATCTTGAAAGCGAGAGGGTCTCCCACGACGGTGGTGATCCGCTCCCCCAACCGCTCGACGAGTCCCGCGTCGTCGGTCGCGTCGGCGGCGTCGCGGTTGGCCCGCTCGAGCAATTCGACGTCGAATCCCTGCGGCGTCTGCACCGCGCGGAGGGTCGACCGGTCGGGAGTCCCGGTGACGACTCCGTCCTTGTCGACACTCTTGATGGTGTCGACGACGGGCAGGACGGGGATCACCGCGTCGCTGCCGGCCCGCAACGCGTCGACGACCCGGACGAACAGCTCGGCCGGGGTGAGCGCACGCGCGGCGTCGTGGACGAGCACGAACCGCGCGCCCGATGCCGCCGCAAGACCGGCGCGCACCGAGTCGGCGCGTTCGGCGCCACCCGCGACGACGGTGACCCGGTCGGCGAACGACCCGCCGACGAGCCGGTCTGCGGGCGTCGCAGCCAGTTCGGGCGGCGCGACGATCACCACTCGATCGATGACCGCTGAAGCAAGCATCGCCTCGACCGAGCGGTCGAGCATCGTGCGGCCGTCCAGTTCCACGAACGCCTTGGGCAGTGGTTCTCCCAGGCGAACACCGCGGCCGGCCGCCGGAAGGATTCCGACGACCGGCCCGTTGCGATCGCTCATGTGCAGTTTGCCGATGTCTCGCGCGTCAGGAAGCGGCGGCGAGAACCTCGTCGAGCATGGTCTCCGCCTTGACGTCGTCGGTGCCCTCGGCGAGCGCGAGCTCACCGACGAGGATCTGACGTGCCTTGGCGAGCATCCGCTTCTCACCTGCGGACAGGCCGCGGTCCTGCTCCCGGCGCCACAGGTCGCGCACAACTTCTGCGACCTTGTTGACATCGCCGGAGGCCAGCTTCTCGAGGTTGGCCTTGTACCGCCGTGACCAGTTGGTGGGTTCTTCCGTGTGGGGTGCGCGCAGCACCTGGAAAACCTTGTCGAGGCCTTCCTGCCCGACGACGTCGCGCACTCCGACGTACTCCGCGTTCTCTGCAGGTACCCGGACCGTCAGGTCGCCCTGCGCGACTTTCAGAACCAGATATTCCTTCTGCTCACCCTTGATGGTGCGTGTTTCGATTGCTTCGATCAGCGCCGCACCGTGGTGGGGGTATACGACGGTGTCTCCGACCTTGAAAATCATGTGTCCCGTGCCCCTTTCGATTCTCCCAGTTTAACACGTGACCACATCACCCTCCCGTCAACGATGCAGGTCAGGGGCACCGAGCACTGAGCGTAGGGCTTGACAGGCAGTTGCTTCCGTGTATCGGGTGACCTCCGACACACCCGCCCGTGGGCGCCTGTCGATCTCGTCTTCCGCGCGCGAATCCGCACGAGATCCGGCCCCGACGTACACAGCGCACACGGGAACTACTACTCTGCCTAGTGGATTGCGAGCCTTACTCGAGTGGAGGAACCCGTGACTGCTCTCAAAGCGCCGACTCGCCGAGTCGTGACCGCTCTCGCCCTTGCCGCGGGAGCGGCGCTCACGATGTCCGCGTGCAGCGCCGGTCAGATCACCCAGACCTCGACCCAGGTCGCGGCCATCAACGGTTCCAACGTGGACGCCGGCAGCCTCGCGCTGCGCAACGTGCACGTGATCTACCCGAACTCCGAGGAGTACAGCATCGAGCCCGGCGGCACCGCCCAGCTCGGCTTCACGATCGTCAACCTCGACCCGTACGTCGGCGATCAGCTCACCGGTATCTCCACCGATTTCGCAGCCTCGGTCACCGGTGCCCGCCTCGAGATTCCGCCGCAGTCCTCCGTGGTCGCCGGTGTCTCCGAGGAGAACGCCGCCCTCGTCGAGGAGGTCGACGAGTCGCCGCGTCCGAACAGCACCGAGGAGACCCCCTCCCCGGCCCCGGCAGGCGTCGTCAACAACGTCGAGCTCGTGAACCTCTCCGAGGGTGTCCGCCCGGGCCTGACCATCCCCGTGACCTTCACGTTCGCCGAGGCCGGCGACGTGACCCTGTCCGTGCCGATCGACGCCGGCCCGGAGCTCCCCCGCGACGAGTCGGAGCTCTCGCCGATCGTGGGCGAAGCACACTAGGACTTCCTGCTGAAGGGCCCGGTCGAGCACAGCTCGGCCGGGCCCTCCTCGCATCCGCTCCGGTGTCGGTGCGACCGACTATCCTCCGGCCGTGGCAAAGACCAAGACCCTCTACCGCTGTTCCGACTGCTCGCACACCGTCGCGAAGTGGGTCGGGCGCTGTCCCGAATGCGGAACGTGGGGGTCGATGGACGAAGCACCCGTCCAACCGGTCGCGGTCGCCTCGCGGTCGGGTACCTCGCTCGCCCGCGCCGGTGCCGCCGCCGTGCTGCCGAGCACCCCGGCCACCCCGCTGTCGCAGATCGACGGCAAGGCCACCCACGCGAAGCCCACGGGCATCCCCGAGCTCGACCGCGTCCTCGGCGGCGGTGTCGTACCCGGTTCGGTCGTCCTGCTCGCCGGCGAACCCGGTGTCGGCAAGTCCACGCTGCTCCTCGAGGTGGTGCACCGCTGGGCGTTGCGCGGCGAAGCCGATCGCGCGCTCTACGTCACCGGCGAGGAGTCGGCCGGTCAGGTGCGCCTGCGCGCCGACCGCACCGGCGCCGTGCACGACCGGGTCTATCTTGCCGCCGAGAACGACCTCGCGACGATCTTCGGGCACGTGGAGCAGGTCAAGCCCACGCTGCTGGTCGTCGACTCCGTCCAGACGATGCTCGCCGCCGACGTCGACGGCGTGACCGGCGGTGTCACGCAGGTCCGCGCAGTCACCAGCGCCCTGACCTCCCTCGCGAAGTCCAGCGGCATCCCGGTGCTGCTCATCGGCCACGTCACCAAGGACGGCGCGGTCGCCGGTCCGCGTTCCCTCGAGCACCTCGTCGACGTGGTGCTGCACTTCGAAGGCGACAAGCACTCCACGCTGCGCATGGTGCGCGGGGTGAAGAACCGGTTCGGAGCCGCCGACGAGGTGGGCTGCTTCGAACTTGCCGAGGACGGGATCGTCGGCGTCAGCGACCCGTCGGGATTGTTCCTGCAGCACCGCGACGAGGCCGTGCCCGGCACTGCCGTCACGGTCACGATGGACGGCAAACGCCCGCTCCTCGGTGAGGTCCAGGCGCTCGTGGTGCCCACGCACAATCCTTCACCGCGACGCGCCGTGAGCGGTCTCGACTCGGCGCGGGTGGCGATGGTGCTCGCGGTGCTCGAGCGTCGCTGCGGGCTCGGCCGGCTCGGTAACTGCGACGTCTACGCCTCCACCGTCGGCGGTATGCGGATCACCGATCCGTCCGCCGACCTCGCGCTCGCACTCGCCGTCGCCTCAGCCGTACGCGACCAGCCCGTCCCGGCCGGCACCGTGCTGCTCGGCGAGGTCGGTCTCGCCGGGGAGGTCCGTCGTGTCGTCGGTGCGGGTCGCCGACTCGCGGAGGCGAACCGGCTCGGCTTCGACCGCGGGGTGGTTCCGCGCGATGTCGAGGGTGTCCCGAAGGGCATGAAGAAGTTCGAGGTGTCCAACGTGGCGCAGGCACTGTCGACCCTCACACGCTGACCTGCGGACATGTCGGCAGCGCCGATCTGCCGAGGTGTCGGCGGCCGGTGCGAACATGTGTTCGTGTCCGATGCGACGGTGCTGCATGCCGATCTCGACGCGTTCTACGCGTCGGTGGAGCAGCGCGACGATCCGTGGCTGCGCGCCAAACCGATCGTCGTGGGCGGGGGCGTCGTACTCGCGGCGAGCTATGAGGCCAAGGCTCACGGCATCGTCACCGCGATGTCGGGCCGAGCCGCCCGCGCCCTGTGCCCGGGACTGATCTCGGTGCCTCCCCGCATGGAGGCCTATGCGCAGGCCTCGCGCGACGTCTTCGCGATCTTCGATCGCACCACACCGATCGTGGAGGGGATCTCCATCGACGAGGCGTTCCTCGACGTCTCCGGTCTCGGGCGCATCGCAGGCAGACCCGTCGACATCGCCGCACGCCTGCGCCGCACGGTCGCCGAGGAGGTGGGGCTGCCGATCACCGTCGGTGTCGCGCGCACCAAGTTCCTCGCCAAGGTCGCGAGCGGGGTGGCCAAGCCCGACGGACTGCTCCTCGTCCCTCCGCACGCCGAACTCGAGTTCCTCCATCCGTTGCCGGTGGAGCGGTTGTGGGGCGTCGGCAAGGTGACGGCGGCGAAGTTGCACGCGCACGGTCTGCGGACCGTGGCCGATGTCGCCGCCCACTCCGAGTCCGATCTCGTCTCGCTGCTCGGACGCACGGCGGGACGCCACCTGCACGCGCTCGCGATCGGTCACGATCCGCGTCCGGTCCGGCATCGGCGGCGCAGTTCGATGGGCGCGCAGCACGCGCTCGGCCGCGGACCCCACAGCCTCGAGTCGGTCGGCGAGACGCTGCAACTGCTCGTCGACCGCGTGGGCCGGCGGATGCGCCGGGCCGGACGCCTCGGCCGCACGGTGGTCCTGCGGATGCGCTTCGCCGACTACACCCGCGCGACACGCTCTCACACGCTGCCCGGGGCCACCGCACGCACCGATCTGCTGTCGGCGGCGGCGCACGACCTGCTCGAGCAGACCCGACCGCTCATCGCCGAGCGCGGTCTCACGCTCATCGGGATCGCGGTGACGAATCTCGTCGGTGAAGGCGTCGAGCAACTCGAGCTGCCGTTCGACGAGCCGGTCGAGGCCGCCGGGGACAGTACTGCAGACACGCGAACGCAGCACCGCGCCGTCGACCGGCATGCCCTCGATGCCGTCCTGGACGATCTGCACTCCCGCTACGGCGCGGGCGCGGTCACTTCCGCGGCGTTGCTCGGACGCGACCACCGGCCGGGTGTTCCGCTGCTCCCCGACGGACCGGAGACCTGAACGCGATAACCCGGAGGGCGGAGATGTCAGACGGCGGAGATGTCGTGTTCACTCTGCGGGATGCCGTCGGCGTAGTCGCGGCCCTTCGCGAAGTGCTCGTGCCCGACGACGACGAACAACCCGACCGACGACGCCACCACGACGTCCGGATCGGCCGGCGGACCGGCGACGATGCGCGCCTCCGCACTGGTGTAGACCTTGCGCCGCACCAAGCCGTCGACGCGGGCGCGGAACTCGAGCACCGAGCCCAGGGGGATGGGACGGGCGAAGTCCGTCTCGAAGTGCCCGGTGACGACGGCGGTCCGCAGGGCGGCGTTGCACGCCATTCCCTGGACCTCGTCGAAGGCCGTCATGAGGATGCCGCCGTGGATGAATCCCGGTCCGCCCTGGTAGCGCGTGGCGACGTCGAGACGGCCGAGCACCTCGAGGCCCTCGCCGATCGTGAACTCCATCGCGAGGCCGGAGGGCTGGTCGTCACCACACCCGAAGCACTTGTTCCAATGCTGCGGTACCGGCGCACCCGGGCCGGGATGATCTTCCGGCAGATCGGGAACGACGAGGTCGTCGGGCAAAGTCCAGGTGCTGCGCATAAGCAAGTAATGTAGTTGCGCGGTCGGGGCGCCGATCCACGAGTCCGCGCATTGTGACGACGACCGCAGACCGCACAGGGGAAGGAAGTCCAGATGACCGAGTCGGCGCCGGCATCGACGCTGAGCGACACCATCGCTCGTCTGGCGCCCGGCACCGCGCTACGCGACGGTCTCGAACGCATCCTCCGCGGCCGCACGGGCGGCCTGATCGTCCTCGGTTTCGACGACAAGGTCGCCGAGCTGTGCGACGGCGGTTTCGAACTCGACGTCGAGTTCGCCCCCACCCGACTTCGGGAGCTGTCGAAGATGGACGGCGCCGTGGTCGTGTCCACCGACGGTTCGCGCATCGTGCGTGCCAACGTGCAACTCGTGCCCGATCCGAGCATCCCCACCGTGGAGTCCGGCACCCGGCACCGCGCCGCGGAACGCACCGCAATCCAGACCGGATATCCGGTGGTTTCGGTCAGCCAGTCGATGAGCATCGTCAGCGTGTACGTCGACGGTCGCCGCCACGTCATCAACGACTCCGCGACCATCCTGTCCCGGGCCAACCAGGCCGTCGCGACACTCGAGCGCTACAAGGCCCGACTCGACGAGGTGACCCGGCAGTTGTCCGTGGTCGAGATCGAGGACATCGTCACGCTGCGCGACGCGCTCACCGTGGCGCAGCGGCTCGAGATGATGCACCGCCTGTCCGTGGAGATCGAGCAGGACGTGCTCGAACTCGGGACCGACGGTCGCCAGCTGGCCCTCCAGCTCGAAGAACTCGTCGGCGACAACCAGCTCGCCCGGCAGCTCATCGTGCGGGACTATCTTGCGGGCGAGCACGTCCCCACCCAGCAGGAGGTCGAGCAGGCGCTCGAGCGTCTCGCACACCTGACCGACGTCGACCTGCTCGACCTGACGAGCCTCGCCCGCGCCTTCGGCTATTCGGGCACCATCGAGGCCCTCGACACCTCGATGAGTCCCCGCGGTTATCGCGTGCTCCATCGGGTGCCGCGCCTGCAGGCCCGGCAGATCAACCGGCTCGTAGGTGCGTTCGGCACACTGCAGGGCCTGCTCGCGGCCACCGCTGCCGATCTGCAGGCGGTCGACGGGGTCGGCGCCCTGTGGGCCCGGTACATCCGCGAGGGACTGTCGCGGCTCGCCGAAGCCGCGATCAACCACTACGACTGAACAACTACCGGACGAGCAGCAGGTCAGGGCGTGATGTTGAACGGCTCGGGCGCGCTGCGCAGGCCGCCGAGCTGCCCGACCACGGTGTACGCGCCGGGACCGACCGGTTCGCGCGGCGCCTGGCAGCCGGGCTCGGAGGTCGTCGCCGACCACTTGACGGAATAGGCGGCCTGGTCGCCCGGAGCGAGCGACCGGATGTCGGCGGTCGATTCGGGGAAGCAGTCGGTGTTCGCCCAGAGTCGCTCGTTGCCGTCGAGGCTGTAGACGAGCACCTGCTGAAGGCCCGCACCGAGGTCGCGTTCGCACTGCGACGTGCCGATGTTGGTGATGACGATCGTGAAATCGGGTTCGGAACCGACCCTGTAGTTCGGCTCGTCCGCCGTCACCCGCACGGCGAGCGACTGATCGGAGCACTGCCCCGGCGGAACCGGAGCAGCGGAGGTGGTGGCGGACGTGGACGTGTTGTCCTCGTCGTCCGCGTCCTCCGAGGCCGAATCCCCTGCACTACGCGTCCCGGACGAACCCGAGGATCCACCGCTCCGGGTGGTGCTCGCGGACGCCGCGTCGGCGGACGCATCGGCCGCCGTCGTGGTGGCGGAGGTCGTCACCTCCGCTGCTGCGGGTTCGGGATTCTGATCGGGGTCGTCGCCGCCGGTCAGCGCCACTACGAGCCAGATGACCAGAGCCAGCACGACCACCGAGACTCCGATCGCGAGAATGCGTCGTCGCCAGTAGATCTCGGGGGGCAGAGGACCGGTCGGTTCAAGCACGCCCCCCACGGTATGTGCCACAGGCTGCGCACGGCTACACCGCCGTCGGCGTGTCGCTGTGACCTGCAGTCACATCGTTGTGACCGCAGGTGCACCCGTCTTCAGTTGTCGGAGACCTCGCCGATGTCTCCGAAGTGGCCCCGCAGACTCACCTTGCCGTCCTCGAGCTTGTAGGTGACGCCCACGATGGCGCAGCGGCCGTCGGCGATGCGGTCGGCGATGATCCGCGAACGATCCGTGAGCAGCTTGCCCGTCTCGACGACGTGGCGCCCCTCGAGTTCGTCGACGGTGGACAGACCCTCGGCCCTGCCCATCAGGATCGAGGGAGCGACACGCTCGACGAGGCTGCGGATGTGGCCGCCCGGCACCGTGCCCTTGTCGAGGGCATCGATGGTCGCCGCCACGGCACCACAGCTGTCGTGACCGAGGATGACGATGAGCGGAACGTTGAGGATGTCGACTGCGTACTCGATGGAACCGAGGACGGAACTGTCGATGACGTGACCCGCGGTACGGACCACGAACATGTCGCCGAGCCCCTGGTCGAAGATGATCTCTGCGGCGACGCGGGAGTCTCCGCAGCCGAACAGCACGGCGGTGGGGTGCTGGCCGTTGACGAGTTCGGCGCGACGATCGATTCCCTGGCTCGGGTGCAGCGGCGTGTCGCTGACGAAACGATGATTACCCTCGGTCAGGGCTTTCCAGGCGGAGATGGGATTGGAGTTCGGCATGCGTACATTATTCACCTGCGCACATGTCCGATTTCGTTCGACATCTCCTCAGCGGATCCCCACACCCGACCCCGTGACCGGAGGAGACCCGAGATGTCCGTGGACGCACCGTCGTTGCTGCGCTGGTATGCCGCGCAGGCGCGCGACCTGCCGTGGCGCCGCGACGGGGTGACGGGCTGGCAGATCCTCATGTCCGAGGTCATGCTGCAGCAGACGCCGGTCGCCCGGGTCGCTCCGATCTGGGAGGAGTGGGTGCGGCGCTGGCCCGTGCCGTCCGCGATGGCCGCCTCGAGCCAGGCCGAGGTGCTGCGGGCGTGGGGCAAGCTCGGCTATCCGCGCCGCGCGCTGCGCCTGCACGAGTGCGCCGGCGTACTCGCCGCCGAGCACGACGACCGGGTTCCCGAGGACGTCGACGTCCTGCTGACCCTGCCCGGCGTCGGCGCTTACACCGCCCGCGCCGTGGCGTGCTTCGCATACGGGCAGCGTGTGCCGGTGGTGGACACGAACGTGCGTCGTGTCGTCGCCCGCGCCGTCCACGGTCGGGCGGAGCCAGGAAACCCTTCGACCACAAGGGATCTCGCCGACGTCGAGGCTATCCTTCCGCGTCAGCGTTCACGTGCGGCGACCTTCTCCGCGGCGCTGATGGAACTCGGTGCGACCGTGTGCACCGCTCGCACGCCCGACTGCGGACGCTGCCCGCTGCCCGAGTGCGCATGGGTACAGGCCGGGCGGCCCGCCCACGACGGACCACCCCGGAAGGTGCAGAAGTTCGCCGGCACCGACCGGCAGGTGCGCGGCCGGTTGATGGCGGTGCTGCGCGAGAGCAGCGTCCCGGTGGAGCGTCCCGTCCTCGACAGCGTGTGGACCACGGATCCGGGCCAGCGCGACCGCGCCCTGCACTCACTGCTCGTGGACGGTCTCGTCGAGCAGACCGACGACGGCCGTTTCGCGCTCGCCGGCGAGGGATCGACCTCCTAGATCCGGCTTACCGACAGTGCTACTCGAGTCGGCTCGCCGACAGTGCTACTCGAGTCGGCTCGCCGACAGTGCGTGCGCGGTGAGGAAGTGTTCCACTGCGGTGCGGAACTCGTCGGGCCGGTCGTCGTGCACGAGATGCCCGGCGCCGTCGACGAGGACGTGGTCGGTGCCGGGTCGCGTCACCATCCGCCGCATCTGCCCCTCGGGGGTGATGGTGAACTCGCCTTCGAGCAGCAGCGCGGGCACGCGGATCGAGTTCCACTCGTCCCAGAAGTGCCGCGACCCCCACTCTTCCGAGATGTCGCGGAAGGTCTCGACCTCGCCGTGCAGATACCAGCCGTCATCGCGGCGGACGAACGAGTCGAGGAAGTAGCGACCCGCGACGGGCCCGAAGAAGTCGAACACCGCATCCCCGGTGGGGAACGGTTGCGGCCACTGCGCGATCATCGCCGCCCAGTTCGCGGCCGTGCGTCCCCGGAAGTCGGGCGCCATGTCCTCGAGCACCAGCGCGGTGACCCGCTCGGGATGGGTCGCAGCGAAGCACCACGCGTGCAGGGCACCCATCGAATGCCCGATCACGACGAGCGGTTCGGTGATCCCGGTGAGATGGGTTTCGAGATCGGCGACGAACGCCTCGGTGGTGAGTTCGTCGGGAGCGGGACGACCGTGACCAGCGGCGTCGAAGGTGTACACGTGTCCGTGTTCGCGCAGCCACGGCACGTGACGACGCCACGTGCGGGCGCTGCCCATGAGACCGTGCAACAGCAGGATGGGTCGTCCGGTTCCGCCCTCGTCGTGCAACACAATCGACCAAGTTAGCGGAGTAGGCTCTCGCGCATGGCAGTCGTGAAGATCAACGCAATCGAAGTTCCCGAAGGCGCCGGCCCCGAGCTGGAGAAGCGATTCGCCAATCGGGCGCACACCGTCGACAACTCCCCCGGCTTCCTGGGCTTCCAGCTGCTCCGCCCCACCGCGGGCGAGAACCGGTACTTCGTGGTGACTCAGTGGGAGTCCGAGGAGGACTTCGCCGCGTGGCGCGACGGCGACGCACGTGCTGCCCACGCGGGTGAGGCGAAGAAGCCCGTCGCGACCGGCGCATCGCTGCTCGAGTTCGAGGTCGTCCTCGACGTCAAGAAGTCCTGAGATGTCCGCGTCCGGCGGGTCCGGGCGTGAGTTCACCTATACGGAGGTGGGAGCGAGCCTGCGTGCCTTCCGGGACGAGGCACCGCTCCCCTCCGGTTATCGACATCTGAGGGTCGAGAGCGAACTGGGCCGCGGCGACACCGTGTTCGAGGTCGCCGCTGCCCAGTTGTTCTCGTGGGACATGCACCGCGGCGCGGGCATACGGATCCCGCCCGGCACGCCCCTCGCAGTACCCGGCGTCGAAGTGGATCTCGGCTTCGGTCTCGGACCGGTGCGCGCGTCGGCGCGGTGCCGCGTGATCGAGATCGTCGACACCCCGGACATACGCGGGTTCACCTACGGCACACTCCCCGGTCATCCCGCCAGCGGCGAGGAGACCTTCGTCGTCGAGCGCACCGTGGACGGACGGGTGCGGGGAACGGTGCTCGCGTTCTCCCGCCCCGCCCGCTGGTACACGAAGCTGGCCGGTCCCGTCGGGCACCTGCTCCAGCAGCAGATCGCGCGACGTTATCTCGCGGCACTCACAGCTTGACCGTCACATCGTCGACGGCCCTGCGCAGGAACTGACGGAAGACGTCCACAGGCTGCGCACCCGACACCGCGACGGCGCGGTTGGCCACGAAGAACGGCACCCCCTGCACGCCGATCCGTCGCGCGTCGAAGAGATCGGCGGTCACGGCGTCGGCCGCCGCTTCACCGGCGGGATCGTCGCCGTCGAGCGCCGCGCGCGTCGACTCCGGATCGAGCCCGACCTCGGCGGCGACCTTCACGAGGACATCCACATCGTCGATCACCTCGCCGTCGACGAAATGCGCACGGAACAACGCTTCGAGCACCTCGTCGCGCTTGTCGCCCGCCAGATGCACGAGTCGGTGCGCATCGAAGGTGTTGGCGGCGACGACGTTGTCGAAGTCGATCTCGAGTCCAACGTCGGCAGCGGTGTCCGAGACCTGCGCGAACATCTGTCTGACCTGCTCGGCCGGCATCCCCTTCATCGCGACGAGCGCCTCCACCTCGGGGACCCGTCGCCCGACCGGCGTGTCGGGCGAGAGCTGGTACGACCTCCAGGTGACCTCGATCCGGTCGCGGTCGTCGAAGGACTCGAGGGCCTCCGCGAAGCGCCGCTTGCCGATGTAGCACCAGGGGCAGGCGATGTCGGACCAGATCTCGATGTGAGCGGTGGGGAGAAGTACGTCAGGCATGCTCATATTCGATTGCAACCCGGCCCTGACGTGCTCTGTTCCCGGCCGATCGGTCCACGAACCCGTCAGCTCTCGAGCGCGGCGTCCAGGGAGATCTCGACGCCGGTGAGTGCCTTGCTCACAGGGCATCCGGCCTTCGCGTCCTCCGCGGCCTTGACGAAGCCGTCGGCGTCGAGGCCGTCGACCTCGCCCCGCACCTTCAACCGGATTCCGGTGAGTCGAAATCCGCCCGCCGGATCGGGCCCCAGCGAGACGTCGGCGGTGACCTCGAGGCTCTGCGGCGTGCCGCCCGCCTCCGCGATCAGCGCGGACAACTGCATCGCGAAGCACGACGAGTGTGCGGCGGCGATGAGCTCCTCGGGGCTGGTGGTGCCGTCCGCGTTCTCCGCCGAGCGTTTCGGGAACGACACGTCGAACGTGCCACGGCCCGAGCTGGTGAGCTCCACCTGACCGGAGCCCTTCTGCAGATCCCCGTTCCATGCGGTCCGTGCGGTACGAGTGGGCATGACCTCTCCTTCTCTGGGTGCGACAGCACTGCATGCGACAGTGCTTCACGAAGACAGTGCTTCACGAACCACACTTGCAGAGTCGTCGTGCTGGCGAGGGCCGTTCGCGCCAGAGCGTTCCTGATGTCCGGATCAGGCCGATCGCGCCCTGAGTTCGCGGTCGCGCTCACGGATCGACTGCACGGCTCCGTCCCGTTCGTGAGGCCGCACCTCGAGCCGCCGCTTCACCTCTGCGATCTCCCGCATACGCTCGGCGTGACCCCGCCGGGCGGCGCGTCCGGCGCCTCCGGGCACCAGGACATTCAGGCGGTCGCGTAGGAGGTTGCGCGCGAACCACACCGGGTACAGCGCGGCCTCGGTGAGAGCGGCGGACGAGTCGTCGGGGTCGACCGCCGACCAGACCGCCAGCCAGATCAGACGCAGAGGGTAGCTGGCCGGGAAAGCGATGGCGGTGGTGAACGCCATGAGGGTGCTCACAGGATCGGCTTCGGTGCGAGTCGATCGGTTCGGTCGTGCAGGTGGGCAGTCGACGATGCATCGATCGTCACGTTTCCTCCTCGTCCGGATTCGGGGACCGACCATGACGAAGATTCCACAATTAGTACACACTTAATTCCGGAATTGGTCGATTCCGGAAGTCTGGTCGTGTTGTGCCACACTCGACGATGTGTCCGAGCCCGAAGCCACCCGCGCGTATCGCGGCGTCGCCCCGGCCGACCGGCGCGCCGAACGCCGCAAGCGTCTCCAGAACGCGGTGATCGACGTCGTCGCCGACGAGGGCTGGTCGGCGACGACGGTACGGAAGGTCGCGGCCACCGCGGGAGTCGGCCCCCGCTTCTTCTACGAGAGCTTCACCGACATGACCGACCTCGTCACCACCGCCTACGACGAGCTCGGCGCGACCCTGCTCGAACGCGCCGTCGACGCCATCGCGGCGGCCCCCGACGAGCTGCACGCCAAGGCACGCGCCGCGGTGGGAGCGATCGTCGGCGCCGTCGAACGCAACCCCCAGCAGGGTCGCTTCCTCATCTCCGACGCGCCCCCGCTCGCCGAGCGGAAGAGCGCGTTCATCCGGTCCGCCGCCGACGAACTCGCCAAGCAGAGCGACGCGGTGGGCACCCGCCTCGACTCCCGGCAGGCCGAACTGCGTGCAGTGGTCGTCATGGCCGGCGCCGTCGAGCTCGTCCGCGGCTGGCTCGACGGCACGCTCGACATCCGTCCCGACGAACTCACCGAGATCGTCGCCAGCACCCTGTCGACACTCACCGCGCACATGCCGACCATCGGCAGATAAGCAGGCGGCAAGGTTGTTTGGGACGCCTTTCGGAAAGCGCGGTTCTGATGATCGGGTAGCGGTCGGACGGGCATCGGATAGCGGCATCTGCCCGTCCGACCGCTGGGCCGCTATGGCGTTGCCGTGGCGAGGTGCCGTCTCATGTTCGGGCCGTCGAGGGCGATGATCTCGGCGCCGGCGACGATCCGGTTGAGGATCGATTCGGCGATGACCGCGTCTTGGAGCGACTTGTACCAATCTGGCGGATCGAACTGCGAGGTCACCAGCGTCGAGCCCCGCCCTTCCCGAGCGGCAAGGATGTTGAGCAGCTCCGCCGCGGTGTGCGGAGCCACCGGCGTGGTCAGGAAGTCATCGAGAACCAGCAGGTCGCAGTTGTGCAGATCAGTGAGGAAGTCCAGCCTGCGCTGCGAGGTCGGCTCCAGCACGGCGAGCCGGTTGGCCAGGTCGTCGAGCCGGAAGAACCTCGCGGTGTAGTACTTTCGGCACGCGGCATTGAGCAGCGCCTGGGCGAGGTAGGTCTTGCCCACGCTGGACTGGCCGAGCACGACGAGATTGCGGGTGGCGTCGATCCATTGACAGCTGGAAAGTCGTGCGATTAGCTCGCGGTTGACGTTGCGGTCAGGCAGGTAGCGGATCTCTTCTACGCAAGCATCAGGGTTTGGCGATCTGGAGGCCTTGAGTAGTTTCTGGGTCCGGCGTTCCTGCCTGGCCGTGATCTCTTTGTCCAGGGCGTGGAAGATCTTCTCCGAGAAGGTCCACTCGTCGCAGGCGGGATCGTTGGCCAAGTCGATGACGGTCTGGCCGAACGCGGTCATCCGCAACTGGGTGAACAGTGGCATGTCGGCGTCGGTGAGATGACGATCAGTCACTGCAGCTCCTCCCGCCCCGCGGTGCCGCTGCTCGGGCCTCCGGTGAGGACGGCGAGGCTGAACTGCTCCGGCCCGGCCAGATGCGCCCCGGTGGTATCTCGCCGATCCGGCGGTACCGCTACAGGCGTTGCGGTCGCCGGCGTCGTCGCTGCGGTCGTGGTGGTGGGTCGAGCGGCGGCCTGGGCCCTCAGGGCCGCCAGCTGCTGCTTGACGGCGGTGTAGCTGATCGCCCGGCGTGAGGTCTCGGAGACCAGCTGCCCGCAGGCCCGCTCGAGCAGCATCTTGTTGTCCCCGCGGGCCAGGGCGAGGATGTTCTGGCACGAGCGGTAGCCCTGAGCCTCGATCCGCTGGCGATCCAGGACCTCACTGATCGCGGCCACGGTGTGCGGTCCGATCTTGTGGGCCTGGCGCACGAAATACGCCCGCGACCACAGGTCCGATGACTGCAGATGCTGCGCGGGAACATGGTCAGGGTCGGTCACGAAGGCGTGCCGCCTACCGGAGACGGCGTGGGAGGCGATGACCTCCCCGCCAGCCATGACAGTGAGCGTGGGGCCGGTGATCTTCACATCGACGTGCTGGCCAGCGAAGGTGTAGGGCACCGAGTACTTCACCGTGGCGATCTCCACGTGGTAATCCCTGTTGACCTTGGACTTCTTCCAGATGACTGGCTGCCAGCGGGCCTCGGGAAGGTCGAACAGTTCCGACTGCTCGTGCTCGGTGAACAGCTCCCGGCGGCTGGTCTTCTGGCCGCGGAACGGGGTCCGGTCGTTGATCGCCTCGACCTCGGCGGCGATCGCCTCGTTCGCATCATCCAGGCTAGCGAACCGCCGATCGGCCAGCCGTCCGATCACCCAGTTCGTCACCACCTTCACCCCAGCCTCGACGTGCCCCTTGTCTGTCGGGCGCACCGGCCGAGTGGGCACGGCAGCGGTCTGGTGATACTCGAGGAAGTCACGGTACTCACGGTTGACCTCGCGGGCCCGGTCACCGCGGGCGATCTGGTTCGACGCCGTCGAGGCGTTGTCCGGGACGATCACCTGCGCCGCGCCGCCGAAGTACTCGAACGCCTGCAAGTGCGCGTCGAGCCAGTTCGGCATCTTCTCGTCCAGGCAGCCGCAGGCGAAGACCATCCCCGAGTACGGCAGCGATGCCACGAACACCGACACTGTGGTCTTGGTGCCGGTGACGGGATCGAAGATGGCCATCTTCGTGCCCGCCCAGTCGACCTGCATCGTGTGCCCGGGCACGTGCGTGATCCGCATCGTCAGCTCGTTGACCTCGACGTACTCGCCGATGATCTGGCAGAACCGCTGGTAGCTGTAGTGCCGCTGCCCCGGCGTGCCGTCAGTGTCGAGGTAGTTGGCCCACAGCACCCGCAGCGGCAGCTTCTTCTTGCCCGTGCGCTTCTTCACGGCAGCCGCCACGTCGAAGGCGACGAACTCCTTCGACGGCGTCTTGCGCCCATCGGCGAACAAGACGTCGATCTCCTCGACGCTGAGCGCCTCGACCTGGCTCGTGGCGGTCAACCCGTGCTCGTGGCAGACCTTCTTCGCCTTCGCGACCGTGCGATGCGAGCAACCCGCGATCGCCTCGATGTCCCGGTAGGACCTGTCCTGCAGCAGTAGCGACATCACCAATCGGTAATCAGTCACCCGTGCCTCCTGTTCGGATCCACGCGCAGCCTGGTTGCCACGCGTAGAACCGACACGAGCACACGAGGACCGGCACCGCTATCCGATGCTCATACTCGCGCTACCCGATCATCAGAACCCTGCTATCCGAAGCACGTCCCTAACAGCAAGGTCGGCCGCGACCCGCGGAAGGGCAGATCGGCCGGAAAGAAGATCTCTGCTCAGCCCTGCACCGCGGCAGACAACCCGCTCAGAGCCTGGTCGACGTGGGCGGGCCACTCCCGGGCGTCGATCCGATGCACGCCCGCCTCCCCCGCGAACGCACTCGAGACCACCACATCGGGTTCCGTCTTCGCCAGCAGGCGCAGACTGTCGGCGAGCACACGGGCGTCGCTCATCCCCTCGATGTAGCCGGCCCGCCACGTCCCCGAAGCACCGCGATACAGCGTGTCGCCGGTGAACAGGTAGCGGGTCCCGTCCGCGCCGGGCACCAGATAGCAGGTGCTGCCCACCGTGTGCCCGGGTGTCGGAACGATCTCCACCCCGTTGTCGTCCACATGACGTTCCGTCAGCGGGACGTCGATGCGGGCGTGCCGGCCGACCACGTCGGCCTCCGCCGCTGCCACGTGGAGTCTCGGCCCGAAGCGCTCGGCGATCCTGCCGAGCATCGGACCGGCCTCGTCCTGGTGGGACAGGTACTGGTCGGTGATCCCCCCGAGGCGGTCCAGTTCGTCGAAATCGGCCTCACCCGCGACCGAGTAGAAGAGCACGTTGTTCGTCCCGGTCCACAGATAGGCATGCGTCCTCAGCCCCGGGAACGGATTGTCCTCCTGCGTCTCCCACAGATCGGGCAGTACTTGCCGCATCGCGATACCTCCTGGTCGTCGTCCGTTCACCACCCCACCGTGCAACCTCGAGCCGACTGAAGGTCAAGTGCGTCGGACGACGAGAGGGGCGACACCCTCTCGGGTGCCGCCCCTCTCGGTACAGCAGGTGCCTGCATTCACAGGCTGCAACACGTGCCTGTATTCACACGCGTCGAGCGGTTATCCGGCTTCGGACTCACCCTCGCTGGACTTCGCCAGCGCGACCGCCGGGGTGTCCGGGACCTCGGCCGGCTTCTCGCTCGGCGTGAACGTGAACTTCGCGTTCTCGCCCGCACCCTCGCCGTCCCAGCCCTCGACGTCGACGAGGACGATCTGGCCTGCGCCGATCTCGCCGAACAGGATCTTCTCGGAGAGCTGATCCTCGATCTCGCGCTGGATCGTGCGACGCAGCGGACGTGCGCCGAGCACCGGGTCGAAGCCGCGCTTGGCGAGCAGCGACTTCGCCTTCTCGGTGAGCTCGATACCCATGTCCTTGTTCTTCAGCTGCGTCTCCACACGTCCGACCATGAGGTCGACCATCTGGATGATCTGCTCCTGCGTGAGCTGGTGGAAGACGATGATGTCGTCGATACGGTTGAGGAACTCGGGCCGGAAGTGCTTCTTCAGCTCGTCGTGGACCTTGTTCTTCATCCGCTCGTAGTTCGACTGCTCGCCCGTTCCGGCGGAGAAGCCGAGCCCGACGGCCTTCGAGATGTCGGCGGTGCCGAGGTTCGACGTGAAGATCAGCACGGTGTTCTTGAAGTCGACCGTGCGTCCCTGACCGTCGGTGAGGCGACCGTCCTCGAGGACCTGCAGGAGGGTGTTGTAGATCTCCTGGTGGGCCTTCTCGATCTCGTCGAACAGAACCACGGAGAACGGCTTGCGGCGCACCTTCTCGGTGAGCTGGCCGCCCTCTTCGTATCCGACGTAGCCGGGAGGTGCACCGAACAGGCGCGACGCGGTGAAGCGGTCGTGGAACTCGCCCATGTCGATCTGGATGAGCGCGTCGTCCTCGCCGAACAGGAAGTTCGCGAGGGCCTTGGACAGCTCCGTCTTACCCACACCGGACGGACCGGCGAAGATGAACGAACCGGACGGACGCTTCGGGTCCTTCAGGCCGGCACGCGTACGACGGATCGCCTTGGCGACGGCCTTGACGGCGTCCTCCTGGCCGATGATCCGCTTGTGCAGCTCGTCCTCCATGCGGAGCAGACGCGTGGTCTCCTCCTCGGTGAGCTTGAACACCGGGATACCGGTCCAGTTGGCGAGGACCTCGGCGATCTGCTCCTCGTCGACCTCGGCGATGACGTCGAGATCGCCCGCACGCCACTGCTTCTCGCGCTCGGCACGCTGCGCGACGAGCTGCTTCTCCTTGTCGCGCAGGCTCGCGGCCTTCTCGAAGTCCTGCGCGTCGATCGCCGATTCCTTCTCGCGACGGGCATCGGCGATCTTGTCGTCGAACTCGCGCAGGTCCGGCGGCGCGGTCATGCGACGGATGCGCATGCGGGCACCGGCCTCGTCGATGAGGTCGATCGCCTTGTCCGGCAGGAAGCGGTCGTTGATGTAGCGGTCGGCGAGAGTCGCCGACGCGACGAGCGCCTTGTCGGTGATCGAGACACGGTGATGCGCCTCGTAGCGGTCGCGCAGACCCTTCAGGATCTCGATGGTGTGCTCCACCGTCGGCTCCCCGACCTGCACCGGCTGGAAGCGGCGCTCGAGAGCGGCGTCCTTCTCGATGTACTTGCGGTACTCGTCGAGGGTCGTCGCACCGATGGTCTGCAGCTCACCGCGGGCGAGCTTGGGCTTGAGGATCGATGCGGCGTCGATCGCGCCCTCGGCAGCACCGGCACCGACGAGCGTGTGCAGCTCGTCGATGAACAGGATGATGTCGCCGCGGCTGTTGATCTCCTTGAGGACCTTCTTCAGGCGTTCCTCGAAATCGCCGCGGTAACGGCTGCCGGCGACGAGCGAACCCAGGTCGAGCGTGTAGAGCTGCTTGTCCTTGAGGGTCTCGGGGACTTCACCGTTGACGATGGCCTGCGCGAGACCCTCGACGACGGCGGTCTTACCGACACCCGGCTCGCCGATGAGCACCGGGTTGTTCTTCGTACGACGCGACAGCACCTGCATGACGCGCTCGATTTCCTTCGCCCGGCCGATGACCGGATCGAGCTTGCCCTCGAGAGCTGCCTGCGTGAGGTTGCGGCCGAACTGATCCAGGACGAGCGACGTGGACGGAGTGCCGGTCTCGCCACGGCTCGTGCCGGATTCTGCGGGCTCCTTGCCCTGGTAACCGGACAGCAGCTGGATGACCTGCTGACGCACCCGGTTGAGGTCGGCGCCGAGCTTGACGAGCACCTGCGCCGCCACGCCCTCACCCTCGCGGATGAGACCGAGCAGGATGTGTTCGGTACCGATGTAGTTGTGTCCGAGCTGGAGCGCTTCGCGAAGGCTCAGCTCGAGGACCTTCTTGGCACGAGGAGTGAAGGGAATGTGCCCCGAGGGCGCCTGCTGACCCTGGCCGATGATCTCTTCGACCTGGCTGCGCACACCTTCGAGGGAGATACCCAACGACTCGAGCGACTTCGCCGCCACACCCTCACCCTCGTGGATGAGGCCGAGGAGGATGTGCTCCGTGCCGATGTAGTTGTGGTTGAGCATCCTGGCCTCTTCTTGAGCCAGGACAACGACGCGCCGCGCGCGATCGGTGAACCTTTCGAACATCGCACTCCCTCACACTCTCCGGCCGCCGGTCCGGTACGCCGATCGTCCCGCACCCTGCTGCCGCTCTTAAGCTCCGGCACTCGAGTCGTTCGTCGGAACCTTTCAGAGGTTCCAAGCTCCCACTCCACACTCTAGTGGTCGTGGTATCGACTCGCTTTCCCTCTACCCTTCGGAAGGCGGCGAGAAAACCCGGTTTCAGAAGTCAACGCTGCACGTGGCGGATACGTTTCCGCAAGCTGTACGCCACAAGCGAACAGAGGCTGTGGGGGATCAACGGGCGAAGAATCGCTCGATCCTGCGTCCGAAGCTCCGCGAGGCGCGTTCGGGATCGGCCAGAGCACTTTCTGCGAGGACACTGTCCTCGTCCGACACCGTACCCGGTTCGAACGGCCGCAGCGAACGTCCCGGACCGCGCAACCGTTCGATGACGGAGATGAGCGAACCACCGTCCTTCGTGGCCTCCGCGATCACCTCGGGGTCGACGTCGAGATGTTCCGCCACCAGGGTGTTGCGCAGCTCGACGGCGGCGCGGCCGACCGCGTCCCCGGGTTCGGCGGACTCGATGGCCAGGTCGCATTCGGTGTCGAAGCCCATCGAACGGTTGTTCAGGTTCGACGACCCGATCCGCAGCAACGTCTCGTCCATGACGACGACCTTCGCGTGCACGTAGATCGGCTCCCCGCCGGCGGTGACGGGATAGTAGGCGGCGAAACGGCCGTGCACGTCGGCCTCCCACAGCATGTGCAGCAGGGCCCGCCGGGCACCGTCCATGGCCTTGCGTTCGAGCCAGCCGTCGGCGTTGCGTGGGATCACCACCACGATCTCGGGGCCGTCCGGTTCCTGCAGTCGCTCGGCGAGAGCCTCCGCGATCCTGCGCGAAGCGAGGTACTGGCTCTCGAGGTAGAGAGTGTGCCGCGCCTTCTCGATCACCGACAGGTACAGCGCCTCGATCTCGTGGACGCCGTCCTTCCCGTCGTAGGCGGGTAGCGTGCGCGCGATGCCCACGTCCACACCGCGGAGGGTCGGCTCGAGATCGTCGGGCCAGATCGGCTCCGGCTCCGGCACGGGATCGAGCTCCTCCCCCGTGGCCGCCTTCCACCGGGCGCGGGCCTGGTCACCGAGGGCCCGCGCGGCGTCGCCGTCGACGGCGGTCGTCACGTCGTGCCACGGTCCGTAGCGTTTACCGCTCGGCTCCCGCCGGTATTTGCTCCGGTCCGGATGATCCGGGGTGTCCCAGCGGTCGACGGTCATATCGATACCGCCACAGAAAGCGATGCTGTCGTCGACGACGAGAATTTTCTGATGGTGCGCAGCGCCCACGGGATGCGCCCCGTCGATTTCGAAGTGCAGGCTCGGGTCGGTGAGCCAATCGAGCACGAACACCGGCGTCATTCCGCGTGCGAGGGCACTGAACGCACCGATGTTCCACTTGAGCAGATAAATATCGAGACCGGGTCGACGTTCGGGAAGCCATTCGAGGAATTCACCGAGTTTGTTCGGTCCCTCGAGAGTTGCACCCTCGGGTTCGAACTTGATCCGGGTGTCGAAATCCCACCCGATCAGCATGATGCGTTTTTCCGCCCGGAGCATCGCCGCCTTGGCGTGACGGAAATAGTCGGCGGCGTCGACTATGCAGGTCAACCTCTCCGCTCGCGCAATTCGCCAGCAGGTGGAACCTGGTTCGAGCACGGTCTCGGCCATGAGCGGATGCTACTCCCCGACCGCATCGTGCCGGGTCGTCCGCACGATCGACGTGTGTGACAGGCGCCACTGTGCCACAACCCAACCCGTCCACCGACGACTGTGGGGCGCCGTCCACTGATGGACGACGCCCCACGGACGAGGATTCGTCAGTGCGCTTTGTTGTACGCCTCGACGATCTCCGCAGAGATTCGGCCACGGGCCGACACCGGCAGATCGTTGTTCCGTGCCCATTCACGGATAGCGGCCGTCTGTTCGCGACCGGCACTTCCGGATCCGCTCTTGCGCGCAGCCGGCGCAGTTCCGGCAGCGGTCTTGCTCCGCTTGCGGCCGCCGACCTTACGAGCGTGTTCGATCCAGAATTCCAACTGCTCGCGCAGCCGTGCCGCATTGTCCTCGGAAAGGTCGATCTCGTACGTCACTCCGTCGAGACCGAACTCCACCGATTCGTCCGCCGCCGACTCCTGATCCACATCGTCGATCAGGGTGACAGTGACTTTTTTCGCCATGTGGTGTAAATCCTCTCAAATGCGCTTCCCCCCGCGGGACGGGCACCACACTACCCGCCGATTAACGCATCGCAATATGGAGCGGCGAAATCCGATTAACGGGTGTTCGGTCGAACAATCGGGAACAGGATTGTTTCGCGGATTCCCAGACCGGTAAGTGCCATCAACAGACGGTCGATTCCCATTCCGGTACCGGTGGTCGGCGGCATTCCCTGTTCCATCGCGGCGAGGAAGTCCTCGTCGAGAGCCATTGCCTCGTCGTCCCCTTCCGAGGCCAGACGCGCCTGGTCGACGAAACGCTCGCGCTGGATCACCGGATCGACGAGTTCCGAGTAACCCGTGGCGAGTTCGAAACCTCGGACGTACAGATCCCATTTCTCGGTGACCCCGCGCACCGTGCGGTGATCGCGTGTCAACGGCGACGTCTCCACGGGGAAATCACGCACGAAGGTCGGCTCGTGCAGCTGGTCGCCGCACATGTGCTCCCAGAGCTCCTCGACGAGCTTGCCGTGACCCCAGCCCTTGCCCTCGGGAATCTCCAGACCGACACGATCCGCGAGAGCCGTCAATTCCTCCAGTGTGGTGTCGGGGGTCACGTCCGTGCCGATCGCCTCGGACAGCGAGGGATACATTTCGAGAGTTTTCCATTCACCCCCGAAGTCGTATTCCGTACCGTCGGCGAGCGTCACCACATGGGTGCCGAAGACCCCGAACGCGACCTCCTGGATGATCTCGCGGATCATCCGCGCCGAATCATCGTAGGTTCCGTACGCCTCGTACGTTTCGAGCATCGAGAATTCCGGCGAGTGCGTCGAGTCGGCACCCTCGTTACGGAAATTGCGGTTGATCTCGAAGACCTTCTCGATACCGCCGACGACGCAGCGCTTGAGGAACAGTTCCGGCGCGATACGCAGGTACAGATCGATGTCGAGTGCGTTCGAGTGCGTCACGAACGGGCGGGCCGCCGCACCGCCGTGCAGGGTCTGCAGCATGGGCGTCTCGACCTCGAGGAAGCCGCGACGCTCGAGCGCGTTGCGCAGCTCGCGCACCACCGCGACACGCATGCGTGCATTGCGACGTGCTTCGGGACGCACGATGAGGTCGACGTAGCGCTGACGCACCCGCGCCTCTTCGTTCATCTCCTTGTGCGCGACCGGCAGCGGACGCAGCGCCTTCGACGCCATGGTCCACGAGTCGGCCATGACGCTGAGCTCACCGCGACGGGAGCTGATGACCTCGCCGTGCACGAACACGATGTCGCCGAGGTCGACCTCGGACTTCCAGGCGGCGAGCACCTCCTCGCCGACGCCGGCGAGGCTGAGCATGACCTGCAGCTGGGTGCCGTCGCCCTCCTGCAACGTCGCGAAGCACAGCTTGCCGGTGTTGCGCGAGAACATCACGCGGCCGGCAACGCCCACGACGGTGCCGGTGGCGGTGTCGGGCTCGAGGTCGGGATACTCGGCGCGGATCTCCGCGAGCGTATGGGTGCGCGGGATCTCGACGGGATAGGCCTCCGAACCCTGTGCCAGGAGCCGTTCGCGCTTCTCGCGGCGAACCCGCATCTGCTCGGGGGTGTCGTCGGGCTGCTGAACGGTGGCATCACTCACGGGTAACCAGACTATCGGACACCCGAGGTCACTATTCCTGCAGATGCGCGCTTTCAGTGAGCGGTGACCCGCGCCACGTCCTGCGCGACGTGCTGGGCCTCGGCGACTGCGCCGATCAGGCGGGCCGCGCGGATGGCGTCGTAGCCTCCGACGAGGTGGGTGACCCGGCGCAGACCCTGCGCGTGCAGTTCGGTGACCACACCGTGCGAGCTCGCGCCGTCGGACGAGGCGAGGATCCATTCGACGTCGCGGTCGACGGCGAGGGCGAGACGGCCCGGGCCGCTCGGATCGAGTCGCTCGGCGACGAGATCGGCGGAGATGGCCAGTGCACCGGGAAGTGTTCCCTGAGCGGCACGTTCGGCGTTCGAGCGGATGTCGACGACGACGGCGCCGCGGGCGACCGCTGCGGACAGTTCGGTGGGGTACGTGCGCTCGACGGCGAGCCGGTGGAAGGCGACCGGAGCAATAGTGGCAACCGGAGCAGCGGTGGAAACAGAAGTGGTGGAAAGAAGCGCAGCGCGCATGAGAAAACTCCCAGGAATGTGTTATCGGTCGAGGCGGCGGTCAGCCTCGACAACACTCCTGGGTGCTCATGCAACGGATCACGAGGAACATCTTTACACAGAATGACGCTCAGCGGAACCCGCAGTTCCGCGTGCCGCTCGTCTCACCTGGTTCCGCTCGTACACCAGACGCAGTCCCTCGAGGGTCAGATCCGGCTCGTGGTGCTCGAGAGTGCGCGACTCCGGCATGATCAGCGGCGCACTGTCGCCGGTGCCGATGACGGCCACGTCGTCACCGTCGAAACCGGGCACCTCGGCGCAGATCCGCCGCACGATGCCGTCGACCATCCCGGCGAACCCGAAGACGGCTCCCGACTGCATGCACTCGACGGTGTTCTTTCCCAGAACACCTCGGGGACGGAGCAATTCGACCTTCCTCAGCGCCGCCGACCGCGACGCCAGCGCATCCATCGAGATCTCCACACCCGGAGCGATGGACCCGCCGAGGAACTCCCCCTTGCCCGACACGACGTCGACGCACGTGGAGGTCCCGAAATCCACGACGATGCACGGGGATCCGTAGAAGTGGTAGGCCGCCAGACTGTTGACGATGCGGTCGGCGCCGACCTCCTTCGGGTTGTCCACGAGCAGCGGCACTCCCGTGCGCACCCCCGGCTCCACCACCACGTGCGGCACCGACGACCAGTAGCGGTCGAGCATGACGCGCAGCTCACGTAGCACCGACGGCACGGTCGACAACGCCGCCACCCCGGTGACCTGCTCGGCGGATTCGCCGAGCAGACCGCGGAACAGCAGGGCGATCTCGTCGGCGGTCATCCTGGGGTCGGTACGGACGCGCCAGTCGCGCAGCAGCCGCGCGTGCGAGCCGCTGCCCGCGAACACCCCCAGGACGATATTGGTGTTGCGGACGTCGACGGTGAGGAGCACCTCTAGACCAGGGACGGGGAGTCGAGAGTCGACAGCATCCGCGGCGTGATCAGGCCCGAGCCCTCGGGAGCGTGAGCGGGATCGTTGCCGAGCTCGACCTGGCGGTTGTCGGCGTCGACGAACACCACGCGCGGGTCGTAGTCCTTGCACTCCTGCTCGTTCATCACGCCGTAGGCGATGAGGATGACGAGATCGCCGGGGCTGACGAGACGTGCTGCGGCACCGTTGATCCCGATGACGCCCGATCCACGCTCACCGGCGATGACGTACGTCTCGAGCCGGGCGCCGTTGTCGATGTCGACGATGCAGACCTGCTCGCCCTCGAGCAGATCCGCGGCGTCCATCAGATCCTGGTCGACGGTCACCGAACCGACATAATGCAGATCCGCGTGGGTGACGGTGGCGCGGTGGATCTTCGACTTCATCATGGTGCGGAACATGCTCGTCCTCGGTTTCTTTCTCGTTTCCGAATTCGATCGGTGGGTCAGCGGTTCGTCAGGTTGTCTTCGGCGTCGGGATCCACCGGACCGGTGGCTCGTTCGAGGAAGCCGGTGCCGACGGCGACCCCGACGTTGTCGATGAGGCGTGTGGAGCCGAGTCGTGCGGCGACGAGCAGTCGGCCGTCGCCGCGTTCGGGTGCCGGCCCCAGATCGGCGCCGCGCACCTCGAGATAGTCCACCTCGATCTGCGGACTCTGCGCGAGCACGTCGCGTGCCGTGGACAAGATCGCCTCGGCTCCGCCCGCTGCGGCGTGTGCGCCGGCGACGAGCGCCGCAGACAGCGTGGTCGCGATCTCGCGCTGCTCGGGGTCGAGATAGCGGTTGCGGGAGGACAGCGCGAGCCCGTCCTGTTCGCGCACGGTGGGAACGCCGAGGATGCGGATGTCGAGATTCAGGTCGGCGACCATCTGACGGATCAGGGTGAGCTGCTGGTAGTCCTTCTCACCGAAGAACGCCGTGTTGGGACCGACGATGTTGAACAGCTTCGCGACGACCGTCAGCATGCCCGCGAAATGACCGGGACGCGCAGCACCTTCGAGCTCCGACCCGAGTGGACCCGGGTGGATCGTGGTGCGCGGGCCCTGCGGGTACATCGCCGAGACCGTCGGCACGAAGGCGAGTTCGACGCCCGCTTCGCGGAGCAGTTCGAAGTCGGCGTCGAGAGTACGCGGGTAGGCGTCGAGATCTTCGTTCTTCCCGAACTGCAGCGGGTTGACGAAGATCGACACGACCACGACGGCACCGGTGAGCTTGGCCTGGCGCACGAGTTCGAGGTGACCGGTGTGCAGCGCACCCATCGTCGGCACGAGTGCGACGGTGCGGCCGACGCCGCGCAGAGCCCGGGTGACTTTGGTCAGGCCTGCGGGATCGTGGTGAACGGTCAGTTCACCTCGCACGTATCCGCGCTGTCCTGCTTCACTCACCGTATTCAGCTCCTTCGAGAATTGCCATCAGTTCCGGCTTCGACCCGGTCCGTTGCGCCGATCGCAGCGACAGCGCGCGGTACCCGGCGGCGATCAGCGGGTCGACGGCCTCGAGCGCACGCAGGTGCGCGGCCACGGCGTCGGCATCGCCGCGCGCGACCGGCCCGGTGAGGGCCGAGGGCCCGCGCCGCAGCACGTTGTCGAGCGCTGCGGAGAGCAACGGCTGCAACACCCGCTCGGCGACTCCACCGGGGGCGTCGTCGACGAGTTGCTGGCCGAGCAGCTCCTCCCCCTGCAGGGCGCTGCGCAGGGCCTCGACGGCGTCGGCGACCAGCGTGACCAGGTGGTTGCTGCCGTGGGCGAGCGCAGCGTGGTAGGTCATGCGCATGGACTCGGGGACGCGGACCGGCTCGCCGCCGATCTCGAGGACGAGGGACTGCGCGATGGCATAGCCGATCTCGTCGGCGGCCGTGATGCCGAAGCACGCGGAGGAGAGCCGGTCGATGTCCTCGTCGTGGCCGGTGAAGGTCATCGCGGGATGGATCGCGAGCGGCACGGCGCCCTGCTCGGTCAGCGGCTCGAGGATCGCGGTGCCGTGGGCACCGGAGACGTGGACGACGATCGTGCCGGCGGCGACCGAACCGGTGGCTGCGAGGCCCTTGACCAGGGACGACAGTTCGGTGTCGGGAACGGCGAGAAGAAGGAGATTGCAGCGGCCGGCAACCTCGTCGATCGGCAGGATCTGCGAATCCGGCAGGCGCGTGGCGGCACGGTGCCGCGAGACGTCGGAGACGGCCGAGCAGGCCACGACGACATGACCAACGCGTTCGAAAGCTGCGCCGAGTGCAGTGCCGACCCGTCCGGCGGACACGATTCCTACCGACAGGCGCGCAGGCGCGGGTGCGTTGGTGATCCCGAAGGAATTCACGGGAGTCCTCTCGTTCGTTCCAGTCCCGCTCAGCGGGTACCGGACGTTCCGCTCGACAATAGCGCGCGTTTTCCGGGGCTCGCCACGGTCGGGCCGAGTGATCTGCGCCTCATCGTCCGAGGTGGGGCGGGTGCGACCTGCCGCGCGATCGCCCCGCGATCAGCGCTCGGCCGACAACGACGCGAGGATCTCCGCGACCGTCCGGCCCTCACCGTCGGCGCGACGGCGCCGGGAGCGACGTCCGGACGATTCGTGGTCGTCCTCGTCGTCCTTCTGGGTCGTTTCCGCAGCTCCATCGGCCTTCGCGGCGGTGTCCTTCCCCTCCGCGGGGTCATCGCCCTTCGTCTTCGCTCCGGCCCCGTCTGCGTCCGTCTGCGGGTCGGGATCGGATCCGGGCTCGTGCTTGCCGGGCTTCTGCGGCTCCGGCTTCCCGTCCGCCGCCTTCTCGGCGCTCGCGACCTTCGCGTCCCCGGTCTTCGGGTCCCCCGTCTTCGAGTCCCCGGTCTTCGGGTCCCCCGTCTTCCTGTCTCCGACCTTCTGATCCTCGACTTCCGCGTCCTCGATCTCGGCGTCCTCGACGTCCGGTCCTGCGGCCGCTTTTCCAGCCGTCGCCTTCTCGACCGTGACCTTCCCGGTAGCGGACTTCCCCGTCGCAGAATCAACCTTCGCCTGTTTCTCGGCACGCGGTTCTTCGACATCACCCTTCGCGGACGTCTTCTCCGACGCCTCCGCCGCCCGCATGGCCGCCTCGACCGACTCGGTCTCCGCGGTGACCGGCTCGTCGTCGGGAGAGGCGAAGGCCGGTCCCGACGGACGCGGAGCGGACACCCGCGCCGCCTCGCTCAGTCCACGCAGCTTCTCCGCCTGGCCCTCGAGGGCGACGACATCGTCGGGGAGCCGGCCGTCGAACAACATCTCGAGCGTGCGGCGCAGGGTGGCCAGCTCGGTGCGCAGGGCCGCCATCTCCCCGGCGTCGAGCTTCAGATCGGCACGGACCTTCTCCTCGACGGTCAGCTCGTACTCGCGCCGCGCCGCGATCTCCCGTTGCAACTGCAGTTCGTAGACCGTCTTCAGGTCGTCGGCCTTCGCCCGATCGAGCGCCGATTCCCGGCGGTACTTGTTCATCGCGATGGCTCCGACAGTGGCAGCCCACAGGGCGACGACCACCGCGACACGCAGCAATTGCACGCTCTCACTGAAGATCAACAGCAGCGAGGCGATCATCGCCAGAGCGAGCAGACCGGCCACGATCATCGAGCCGGTACTGCGCCACGGACGGCGATTCCTGTCTGGTCGCGCCGAGGTTGCCATGACCATCAGGGTACTTGGGTGGGTCCTCGGATCGGAGCCGGACGACACGCCCTTCCCCACCCCGAAATCCGATGTCAGAGCGCCGGTTCGTTCGGTTCGTCGGGGTCTTCCGGTGTCCGGCAACAGTATTCGAGCCACAACGCGGCCGCCGCCAGCGCTATGCCGGCGAGGGCTCCGACGAGCACCCCCGACGTGTCGTCGGTGGCGGCCTGCACGACGCCGCGTTGCGGTACGAGATACAGCAGGAAACCGGCCCACACTCCGGCGCTCGCGGCACCCACCAGTGCGGACGCCTTGGCGAGCGCGACCGCGCGGGCGGCGGTGATGGGATGCAACCTGCCGGGGCCCTCACCGATCTCGTGCTTGCCGACCCGCGACCGGATCATGAACGCCAGGATCACCTCGATGACCGCGACGGGATACAGCGAGGCTCCCGCGTAGACGGGGATGGGCGGCAGCGAACCGTACATTGTGCGGACGAGCAACCACGCGACGATCGCTGCCAGCACGGCCAGCGCCAGCAGATCTCGGATCCGGGTCTGTTTCAGCACTCGGCGTGTCCCTGGGTCTTCGGCCCGGCCAGCGTCAGGTCGGTGCGGTGCACACCTTCCCGTTCGGCGGCGTCGAGTTCGTCTAGCCAGTCGCCGATGCCCAGCCGCCGGCCCTCGGCGGTGAGCACGGCCTCGGGTTCGACGTCGAGCCACGGGACGAGCACGAACGCCCGCTGGTGTGCGCGCGGGTGCGGCAGGATCAGTTCCCGATCGTCGCTGCGCACCTCACCCTCGCCGCTGACGCAGGTCACGACGTCGACGTCGAGGCTGCGCGGACCCCAGCGCTGGATCCGGACGCGTTCGGCGGCCTCCTCGAGTTCCTGGCCGAACCGCAGCCAGTCGCGCGGACCGAAGGCGGCATCCTCCGCGACGACGACCGCGTTCAGGAAATCCTCCTGTTCGACGCCGCCCCACGGTGCCGTCGAGTACACCGCCGAGACGGCGACGGCCCGCTCGCCCAATGCGTCGACGACCGACCGCAGGTGCGCGAGCCGGTCGCCGATGTTCGATCCGATGGACAGCACGGCACGACTCATCAGGCGCTCCCCGTCGCATCGCTGCGGGAGCGGTCGATCACCACGGCGACGTCGCCGAAGGTCAGCGGGATCGGCGCCGACGGCTTGTGGAGCGTGACCTCCACCCGGGCGACACGCGGGTCGGTGAGCACCTCGTCGGCGATCTCCCCCGCGACCGTCTCGATGAGATCGCGGCCCGGACCGGCGATGATCGCCGCGGCTCGCTCGGCGAGTTCGCCGTAGTGCAGCGTGTCGGCCAGCTCGTCGGATGCCGCGGCCGGCGCGAGATCGAGCCACACGACGATGTCGACGACGAAGTCCTGACCGTCCCGCTTCTCGTGCTCGAAGACGCCGTGGTTGCCGCTGACCGTCAGTCCCCGTAGTTCGATGCGGTCGCTCACGCGTGCACTCCTTCCGCGCTGCCGCGCTGCCAGGCACGCACCACCGCGAGCGCGTCGCGGGATGCCTGCACGTCGTGGACGCGTACGCCCCATGCGCCGTGTGTGGCGGCGAGCGCCGAGACGACGGCCGTGGCGACCTCACGACCCGAGGGCGGGCGGACCGTGCCGTCGGGCGCCGCGAGCAGCGATCCGAGGAATCGCTTCCGGGACGCCCCGATGAGCACCGGGAAACCCAGGTCGGTGAGTTCGGGCAGGCGCTGCAGCAACTGCCAGTTGTGGTCGGGTTCCTTCACGAAACCCAAACCGGGATCGAGCACGATCTTGTCGGAGTCCACGCCTGCGGCCACCGCGATGTCGACCTGCGTGAGCAGCTCGTCGCGGACCTCGCGGACGACGTCCTCGTAGTGCGTCGAACCGCCCGCGTGGACGAACTCGCCGAGGGGACGCCAGTGCATGAGGATCCACGGCACCCCGGCCTCGGCGACCACCGCGGCCATGTCGGCGTCGGCGCGCCCACCCGAGACGTCGTTGATCATGGTCACCCCGGCCTCCACGGCCGCCTCGGCGACCGAGGCGCGCATCGTGTCGACGCTCGTGGGGATGCCTGCCTCCGCCAGAGCGGCGATGACCGGCGCCACGCGGGACGCCTCGACCTCCGGGTCGACGCGCACGGCCCCGGGCCGGGTGGACTCGCCACCCACGTCGACGATGTCGACGCCGAGCTCGCGCAGCTCGAAGCCGCGGGCTATCGCGGTCTCGCAGTCCAGATATCGACCGCCGTCGGAGAAGGAATCACTGGTGACGTTCAGTACGCCCATCACGACAGGCCACTGTTCGGCGGGGAAGACGGTCACCGGCGCAGGATCAGGTCCAGGGCCTCGGCACGCGACGCCGAACTGGTCTGGAACAGCCCGCGCACGGCGGAGGTGGTGGTGCTGGCACCGGGCTTGCGGATGCCGCGCATCGCCATGCACAGGTGCTCCGCCTCGACCACGACGATCACGCCGCGCGGCTGCAGCTTGCGCATCATGGCGTCGGCGATCTGGCGGGTGAGGCGTTCCTGGACCTGCGGACGCTTGGCGTAGAGGTCGACGACACGCGCCAGCTTCGACAGACCCGTGACGCGGCCCGTGGGGCCCGGGATGTATCCGACGTGGGCGACGCCGTGGAACGACACGAGGTGATGTTCGCACGTCGAGTACATCGGGATGTCTCGCACGAGGACGAGTTCCTGATGACCTTCGTCGAAGGTCGTGTCGAGGACCTCGTCCGGGTCGGTGAACAGTCCCCCGAACACCTCGCGGTAGGCACGGGCCACCCGGGCGGGAGTGTCGCGCAGGCCCTCGCGGTCCGGATCCTCACCCACCGCGATCAGCAGTTCACGCACGGCCGCTTCGGCTCGGGCCTGGTCGAACGTACGACCCGCGTCCACGCTCAATTCGTGGGTCGTCACATCCTCCGGGTCGGAACCCGTATCCGACTTCAGGTGGTTCACCGACACCCGCTCGCCCTCCACTCTTCGCTCACTCGTCTCCATCGGAACCGACGGCCCCGATGCGCGCCCCGTACCGACTCACCGACACGGATCAGTGCCGGCCGGCCGGGCCTTCCCACCGCTGTGTGGGAGGGGGTTCGGGAGCGCCGTAACCATCGCGCGGTTGCGAGTCTCCCACGTGGTTCTCACCACGGTGCGCATCTGCCGCACCGTCTTCGCCGGAGTCCGACGGACGGTCGGCGTCCTGCGGCTCCTGCGGACGCCCGAAACTCTGCGTTTCCTGGGCCTGTTGTCCGTAGCTGGGCTGTCCGTAGCTCTGGGGGTTCTGCCCCTGATGGCCCTGCGGATATCCGTATCCCTGAGGCTGTCCGGGGCCCTGCGGCCCGTGACCCTGCTGTTCCTGCGGGGTCTGCTCGCGCGGTGGCCAGCCGGGAGCCGACCATCCGGCGGGAGCACCGTAGTCCGGACGCGTCGCGTGCCGCGGACCACCCGGATACGGAGCCGTCGGCTGGAAGCCCGGAAGCGGCTCGGAGGCCGGGACCGGCTGCGACTGCTGTTGGGGTTGCGGCTGCTGTTGGGGCTGGGGGTAGCCGTTCGCCGGCTGGTACTGCGGCTGCGCGCCGGGCTGGTAGCCGGCGGGAGCGGGCGCCTCGCCCTGGCCCGGATACTGCGGGTGCTGATGCGCCGGCTTCGTCAGCGACGGCGGTTCCGGCGGCCACGGCTCGCCACGCTCGGCCGCGAGCTCGGCGGGCGTCTTGATCGGCGGCTTGTCGGACGGGACCCGATCACCGAAATCGTTGAAGGTCGTGATCCGCGGACGCTTCTTCACGTCGGCCAGGATCCGGTCGAGATCCTTGCGGGTCAGCGTCTCGTGCTCGAGCAGCTCGCCCGCCAACACGTCGAGGGCGTCGCGGTACTCGTTGAGGATCGCCCACGCCTCGGTGTGCGCGGCCTCGATGAGGTTGCGGACCTCCTCGTCGATCTCGCGTGCCACTTCGTGCGAGTAGTCGGACTGCACACCCATCGACCGGCCGAGGAAGGGGTCGCCCTGCTCCTGGCCGTAGCGGACGGCGCCGAGCTTCGCGCTCATGCCGTACTCGGTGACCATCGCGCGCGCGATCTTCGTGGCCTGGTCGATGTCGGACGAGGCGCCGGTGGTGGGCTCGCGGAAGACGAGTTCCTCCGCGGCACGACCGCCCATCGCCATGACGAGGCGCGCGATCATCTCCGAACGCGTCATCAGGCCCTTGTCGTCCTCGGGCACCGTCATCGCGTGACCGCCGGTGCGGCCGCGGGCGAGGATGGTGACCTTGTAAACCGGCTCGATGTCGGGCATCGCCCACGCGGCGAGGGTGTGACCACCCTCGTGGTAGGCCGTGATCTTCTTCTCGTGCTCGCTGATGATGCGGCTCTTGCGGCGGGGACCGCCGATGACACGGTCGACCGATTCCTCGAGGATCGCCTCGGTGATCACCGTGCCGTTCTCACGGGCGGTGAGCAGCGCGGCCTCGTTGACGACGTTCGCGAGGTCGGCACCGGACATGCCCACCGTGCGCTTGGCGAGCGCACCGAGATCCGCGTTGGGATCGATCGGCTTGCCCTTCGAGTGCACGGCGAGGATCGCCCGGCGACCGGCGAGGTCGGGGTTCGTCACCGGGATCTGACGGTCGAAACGGCCGGGACGCAGCAGTGCCGGGTCGAGGATGTCGGGGCGGTTCGTCGCGGCCATCACGATGATGCCGGAGCGGTCGCCGAAGCCGTCCATCTCGACGAGCAGCTGGTTGAGGGTCTGCTCACGCTCGTCGTGACCACCGCCGAGGCCGGCGCCGCGCTGGCGGCCGACCGCGTCGATCTCATCGACGAAGATGATGCAGGGAGCGCTCTGCTTGGCCTGCTCGAACAGATCGCGCACGCGGGAGGCGCCGACACCGACGAACATCTCGACGAAGTCCGAACCGGAGATCGTGAAGAACGGGACGCCCGCCTCGCCGGCGACGGCACGCGCGAGGAGGGTCTTACCGGTGCCGGGAGGACCGTAGAGCAGTACGCCCTTGGGGATCTTCGCGCCGAGCGCCTGGTAGCGCGCCGGGTTCTGCAGGAAGTCCTTGATCTCGTAGAGCTCCTCGACGGCCTCGTTGGCGCCGGCGACATCGGCGAAGGTCGTCTTGGGCATGTCCTTCGACAGCTGCTTGGCCTTCGACTTGCCGAAGCCCATCATGCCGCCGCGACCACCGCCCTGCATGCGGCTCATCACGAAGAAGAACACGCCGAGCAGGATGATCATCGGCAGGACGAAGATGAGGATCGAGGTCAGCCAGCTCTCCTGGGTGACGCTCGTGTCGTACTTCTGCGCGCCCGACGCGGCGACCAGGTCGAAGATCTGTTCGGAGGCCGACGCGGGGTACTTCGCGATGATCTCGGTGCTGCCCTCGGTCGCGTCGTTGCCGTTCTCGAGCCACAGACGCACCTGCTGTTCGCGGTCGTCGATGCGGGCTTCGCTGACGTTCTGCGATTCGAGTTGGGACACCGCGACGGACGTGTCCACCTGGGTGAAACCGCGCGTGTCGTCGCCGAAGTAACTGAAGGCGTAGATCACCAGCAGAATGCCGGCGACGATCGCCAGATTACGGAACACTGTCTTGCGGTTCATACAGGTTCGGCCCGAGCGGCCGGTCCTTTCGATCGAGTTCGTCGGGGTCTCGCAGTCGCGGCGCTTCGCGCCCGGGGTGGCCGCACGCCGCGACGGTCACTGACCAAGCAACGCAAGGTTACCGCGTAGCAACGAGCGGTCGCCCCGGCACCGGCCGGAGCCGACACCGGGAAGACGTCGTAATCGACAACGATCGGGACGGAACCGGAGTTCCCCGAGCCGGGGACCTCACGACGCGGCTCGACCGGAGGTCAGCTGCTGTAGACCTTGGGATCCAGCGTGCCGATGTAGGGCAGGTCGCGGTAGCGCTCGTCGTAGTCGAGTCCGTAGCCGACGACGAACTCGTCCGGGATGTCGAATCCGACGTCCTTGACCTCGACGTCGATCTTCACGGCCTCCGGCTTGCGGAGCAGCGTGACGACCTCGAGCGACGCGGGGTTGCGCGTCGAGAGGTTCTTGAGCAGCCACGACAGCGTCAGACCCGAGTCGATGATGTCCTCGACGATGAGGACGTTGCGACCGGCGATGTCCTTGTCGAGGTCCTTGAGGATGCGCACGACACCCGAGGACGAGGTCGACGACCCGTACGAACTTACGGCCATGAACTCCATCTGCGTCGGGATCGGCAGAGCGCGCGCGAAGTCGGTCATGAAGAAGATGGCGCCCTTGAGCACCCCGATGAGCAGCAGATCGCCTTCCGGCGCACCCACCGGGTAACGCTCGGCGACCGACTGCGCCAGCTCTGCGGTCCGCTCCTTGATCTGTTCTTCGGAGATCAGCACCGACGCTATGTCGTTCTCGTACACCGGGGTCCTTCCCTACCTTCTGCTGCCGGTCGCCCGGACCTTCGCCCGGTCGACGTACTCCACGGCAAGCGTGCCACGCCGACGCGACACCACCAACCTCGTCCCCGTCCGCGGGCCCCGTCCGACAGCGACCGGGCCCTGTCCGCGCCACGCCGCTACCAGATCGTCGACCGTCCGCAGCATCGTCTCGTTCGGCGTGACGGTGTGATCGATCAGCCACGATCGGAGGGCTCTGCGTCGTACTGCGGCGGGAGCCGCCGCGAGAGTGTCGGTGTCGAGCAGGTCGTCCTCGCGCCGCGCTGTCGCGAGCAGGTCGCCGGCCCAGACATCGAGGGCGTGGCCGTCGTCCTGCAGTTGCCCGGCCGTGCGCGCGAGGGCTTCGGCGACGCCCCCACCGAGCACGTCCTCGAGCAGCGGCAGTACCTCACGGCGCAGACGCACGCGCGTGAACCGGTCGTCGGTGTTGTGCGGATCCTCGTACGGGCGGTAGCCGAGTTCGTCGCACGCCCGGCGGGTCGTGTCGCGGCGCACGCCGAGCAGCGGCCGGCCCCACGGCGGGTCGAAGGGTGCCATCCCGCGGATCGAACGCAGCCCCGATCCGCGGCCGAGACCGAGCAGCACCGTCTCGGCCTGGTCGTCGAGGGTGTGCCCGAGCAACACGGTCCGGTCGTCGCGGTTCTCGTCGAGCGCCCGGTAGCGGGCCGCGCGCGCGGCGGCCTCGAGGCCTCCCCCACCGGTGACGTCCACACCGACCACCATGACGGTCGCGCAGCCGCGGGCCCGGGCGAACTCCGCGGCCCGCGCGGCGACGACCTCGGAACCGGACTGGAGGCGATGATCGACGACGACGGCGTGCACCGCCTCGGTCTCCGCGACGGCAGCGGCGGTCAGGGCGGCGGAATCGGCCCCGCCCGACAACGCGACGGTCACCGCGTCGGCCGGGTGCGCGCCCAGCCAGGCCCGCACGGCGAGGCGCACCTCGTGGATCGCCGGGGCTTCGGGCAGCAGCGGACGATCGTTGGACGGTGAAGCCACGATCAGCTCAGCACCCGCGCGATCCACGCATCGGGATGGTCGATCTCCGTCAGGGTGGGCAGGGCGTCCGGACCGGACCACACGGCGTTGAAGTCGTCCGTGCCGACCTTCGCGACGACGGCGTCGACGAACTTCTTGCCGTGCACGTACTGGGCCATCTTGGCGTCCATGCCGAGGACGAGCCGGATGAGGCGATGCACCGGGCTGCTGTTGCGGTGCCGCCGGTTGTCGAACGCCCGCCGGATCCGCGCGACCGACGGAACCACGGCCGGGCCGACACCGTCCATTACATGATCGGCGTGGCCTTCGAGCAGCGTTCCGAGCGCGAGGATCCGATCGAACGACTCGCGCTGAGACTGTGCCTGCAGCGCCCGCACGACACCGAGCATGCCCCGCTCCGACATCGCCTTGTCGCCGGGAGTACGCAGGTCCTTCACCGCCGACACCACGCGGGTCGCGACGTCGCCCATCGGTTCGTCGACCGCGGTGGCGAGGTCGGCGGCGGCCTCGCGCATCAGCTCGGCCATCCACGGTGCCTGTGCGAACTGCACGCGGTGGGTCACCTCGTGCAGGCACACCCACAGCCGGAAGTCGGCGGGCGGCACCTTCAGGGCGCGTTCGACCGCGACGACGTTGGGCGCGACGAGCAGCAGCGAACGAGAGAACGGGTCGTACTGTCCGAGCACCGCGGACGACAGGTAGGCGAGCATCGCGCCGGCCTGCGCGCCCGCCGGTTTGCCCACCCAGCGGAGGGAGGAGCCGGCCGGATCCTCGCCCGAGGTCGCGGTGAGGTCGGCCATCGACGCCGCGGCCGCACGTACCCAGCCCGGCCGGTCGACGACCTGCGCGGGCGGCGGCTCGGTTCCGTCGTCGAGACGCGTGTGCTCGCGCACCGGTCCCTCGGCGCGCGCGGCGGCCGAGAACAACTCGTCCTGCACCGCATCGCGGGTGTACCGCGACATCGCGGGTTCGGAGCGGGTGAGGCGCACGCCGACCCCGGCCGCGAACGACCAGTCGATCGCGTCGCCGAGTGCCCGCTCCTTGCCGGTCATCGGCAACCGCACTCACGCAGTACCGACGCCACGGCGTCGAGGGCGGGCCGAGCCTCGCTCGGGGACCGGCCGTTGGACAGCAGAGCGAACGACAGCACGCGGCCGTCGGAGTCGACGGTGTATCCCGTGAGTCCGTTGACCTCGGTCAGAGTGCCGGTCTTCGCCCGCACCCATCCGGCTCCGGCACGGGTCGTGGTGCCGTAGCGGTCGGCGAGCGTGCCGGTCGCTCCGGCGACGGGAAGATAGTCGAGCATGGGCCGCAGCTCCGTCCTGTTCGGTCCGGCCGCCTCGGAGATCACGCGATCGAGCGTACGAGCAGGGATCCGGTTCTCGACCGAGAGCCCGCTGACGTCGCGCAACGTCACACCGGTGACCTCCAGACCCGCTTGCTGCAGGGTACCGGTCACCGCCTTCGTCGTGCCCTCGAACGAGTGCTCGTTGCCCGTCGCGACGGCGACCTCCCGTCCGATGGTCTCCGCGAGGACGTTGTCGGATCGGCGCAGCATCTGACCGAGACGCACAGTGAGTGGCGCCGACTGGACCGACGCCATGGGCGCCGCACCGGGTGAGGCGGATCCGAGCGCTACCCGCGCGGGGTCGGCACCGAGCGCCGTCGCCAGTGCACGACCGGCGTCCAGGGCAGGCGTAGCGCTGCGAGGCGATTCGTCCTCGAGTGGGTTCGACCGGGCGCCGTCGAGCATCACCGGTTCGATGGGTGCGACGTAACCGTCGCCGACGTCCTGGGGAAACCAGCCCGGCGCGAGCGGATCCCCGCTGTACAGACTCGTGTCGACGAGGACCGTCTCGACCGTCGTGCCGCTGCGCCGGATCTGTTCGGCGAGGTCGGCGATGCGGGGACCACCGGGGTAGAAGCTCTCCTCGCCGGGCGGCATCGCCGAGAGGGTGGGGTCGCCACCCGCGATGAGGACGATCTCCCCCGGCTTCGAACCCTCGACGACACGCGTGGTGATCCGATGATCGGAGGGCAGCACGAGCATGGCGGCCGCGGCGGTGAGGATCTTCGTGGTGGAGGCCGGGATCAGCGCGCGATCGGCGTCCTTCGACCACAGCACCGTGCCGGTCGTGGGGTCGGTGATCGACCCGGCGAAGTCACCGAGGCCGGGATTGTTCACCGCCTGGCCGAGTGCCGCCGCCAGCGAGGTCGGGTCGGGCGTCGGAGCGTCGGGCGAGACCGCGGCGACCGCGGGGGTCGCGATCACCGGTGCCGGTGCGGGGAGCACGACCGCGCCGGCGGACGCCCGCACGTCGTAGATCGCGAAGGCTCCGCCCACGACGAGAGCGAGGAAACCCGCTCCCCAGATCCCGAAGAGGATCTTCATGTTCCGTCGTCGCCTGGTTGCCAGTGAACCCTGCTTCTTGTTGCCGCCCTGCCCCGTCAACACGCCTCCGCTGCATCCTGCACACACTGGTCGACCAGCTACCCGCACTTCCCGCTGCCGGCCGCACACTGCTGTGACGCACTCGGGGCCCCGGTACCTGCACCTCCAGCCTAGCGCCGCGACCGTTATCCTCTCTGCGGACCATCACCGCAGATACGGATGTCGTATCCGCCGGAAAAACACCGACGAAGTGAGGCAAGGCGTGGAGTTCGAGGTCACCATCGAGATCCCCAAGGGACAGCGGAACAAGTACGAGGTCGATCACGAGACCGGACGCGTCAAGCTCGATCGTTACCTGTACACCTCGTTCGGCTACCCGGCCGACTACGGCTACATCGAGAACACCCTCGGTGAGGACGGCGATCCGCTCGACTGCATGGTCCTGCTGCCCGAGTCGGTCTTCCCCGGCGTGATCGTCGAGGCCCGCCCCGTCGGCATGTTCAAGATGGTCGACGAGGCCGGTGGCGACGACAAGATCCTGGCCGTCCCGGCCGGCGACCCGCGGTGGGATCACGTCCAGGACATCAGCGACGTCTCGCAGTTCGAGCTCGACGCCATCAAGCACTTCTTCGTGCACTACAAGGATCTCGAGCCGGGCAAGCACGTCGAGGCCGCCGACTGGGTCGGTCGCGCCGAGGCCGAGGCCGAGGTGACCGCGTCGGTCGAGCGCCTGAAGAACAACGGCGGGCACTGACACCGAGCCTGTACAACGCGGATCCCCCGGACGATGCGATCGTCCGGGGGATCCGTCGTCTGCGGGGTCTATTCGCCCTTGAACTGCGGCGGGCGCTTCTCGAAGACGGCGGTGATCGCCTCGGTGAGGTCCTCCGACGGCAGGAACGCCGCGTTCCACGCCGCGACGTAGCGGAGGCTGTCGTCGACCTGCGGCGAGCGCGTGTGGTCGAGGACGTTCTTGATGCCCTGGACGACGAGCGGCGGGTTGGCGGCGATCTCCGCGGCGGTCGCGTGAGCGGCGGCCAGCACTGCATCGGAGTCGTCGTGGACGTCGTTGACGAGACCGATCTTCTCGGCGCGGGCGGCGTCGATGTCCTTGCCCGTGAGCGCGAGCTCGCGGACGTGACCGTCGCCGATGATGAGCGGGAGCCGGGCGAGGGTGCCGACGTCGGCGACCATTCCGACCTTGACCTCGCGGACGCTGAACTTCGCGTCGGCGCTCGCGTAGCGGATGTCGGCGGCGGAGATGAGGTCGACCGCTCCGCCGATGCACCAGCCCTGGACCGCGGCGACGACCGGCTTGCGGCAGTCGGCGACGGCCGTGATGGCCGCCTGCATGTTCTTGATCAACGTGTGGAAGTCCGTGCGCGGCTTCGCGAGCGCCTTGCCGGAGACGACGGCGCCGAGGCTGCCGCCCATGGCGACGAGGTCGAGGCCGTAGGAGAAGTTCCGGCCGGAACCGGCGAGGACGACGGCGCGGACCTCGGGGTCGGCGTCGAGCTCACCGAACAGGACGGGCAATTCCGCCCAGAAGTCGGGGCCCATGGCGTTGCCCTTGCCGGGGCCGATGAGCGTGACCTGTGCGACGTGATCCTTGCGTTCGACGGTGAACGCTTTCCAAGGCGAGAGATCGGACATTGTGTGTTCGGCGGCTCTCGGCCCTCACAAGGGTGAGAACCGCCGTCCTCCTTCCAGGGTCGGGCTTGTGATGGTGACGACGGAATCTGTCGGTGGGCGTCGATAGCGTGCCCGGGCATGGGGGTCGAGGTTGTGCGTTACAACTTCCGGTTGCGTGCGGGCAGCAACGCCGAACGCGCGCTGCTCGACGAATGGCATCGCTGCAGGTTCCTGTGGAACGAAGCCGTGCACCTCCAGAAGACGGGCGCACGACCCACTTCCGGGAAGCTGAGCAAACAGCTGACCGAGACGCGCAGACGATCGGCGTGGTTGCGGGCCGGCTCCCAGGTCGCTCAACAACAGACGTTGCGGACCTACGCTCGTGCGCTCGACTCGTCGTTCGCGGTGAAAGGACGCAACCGCCCGAAGTTCAAGTCCCGGAAGGCAACGTCGCCGACTCTCGAGTACACCCGTCGCAGCTTCCGGATCCAGGAAGGCCGATTGCGCTTGCCGAAGGGCGTCACAATTCCGGTGGTGTGGTCGCGGAAACTGCCATCCGAACCGTCGAGTGTGCGCATCACCCGCGACTCGGTCGGAGATTGGTACGCGTCGTTCGTCGTCACCCGCAGCACCGAACCTCCGGCTCCGGCGCCGCCTGGTTCGGCGATCGGTGTCGATTGGGGAGTGACCCACACGGCGACCACCACCGACGAGCGGTTCGACCTGCCGCACCGGGGTCATCGCAAGCGTTGCTCGGCGGAGCTGGCGAAGGCGCAACGAACCATGGCTCGCCGACGCAGACCCAAGGGAAGCCGACCGTCCAACGGATACCGGCGAGCCCGCAAACGTGCGTCGCAGGTGCAGAAGAAGGCCGCTCGGCGGAACCAGCACGAGGCACGGATGTGGGCGCGCGGGGTGGTCGCACACCACGCACTGATCGCCGTGGAGGATTTCCGCCCCCAGTTCCTCGCCCGATCCACGATGGCGAGGAAAGCGGCGGATGCCGCGATCGGCGCTGCGAAGCGCGAACTCGCCGAGCAGGGCACGCGGGCCGGCCGGAAGGTGGTGCTGGTACGGCCCGCATACACGTCGATGACGTGTTCGAGATGTTTCGCGAGAGCCAAGCAACGCCTCGAACTCGGCGAACGAACCTTCCGATGCTCGGCCTGCGACTACAGCGCATGCCGGGACCGGAACGCTGCCAGAGTGATTCTGGCTGTAGCGGAGCGTGGCCACACCGGTGTCGACGACGTCAGACAGGCGGATCACCTCCTGGGTGGTTCGGTTGCGGTCCGAGCCGGGAATCTCCTGCCTTCTGGCAGGAGAGGCGTTAATACCGAAGGGTAACTTGTTTACGTACGGACTGTATCGAGCCACCCCACGACACGACACGACGACGACGCGTCCTCGGAACCGCGCCGATCCGGCGGCGATTTTCCTACTCTTGATCCATGACCAGGTCGCTGCATCCGAATGCCCACCGCGTCTCGGACACGCTCATCGCCCGCGGCCATCACGGTCTGATCGTCCAGCAGCCCGAGACCGTGCACACCGCTGAGCAGGCCGCCGCCGCGGTCGGTGTCGAGGTGGGCGCGATCGTGAAGTCGCTCGTCTTCCTGCTCGATGACGACCCGATCCTGCTGTTGGTGTCCGGGGCGCATCGCGTGTCGGTCGAGCGGACCGGCGAGCGGCTCGGCGGCGAACTCGTGCCGGCCTCCTCCGACCTGGTCACGGAGGTCACCGGCCAGCCGCTCGGTGGCGTCGCACCGCTCGGTCATCCCACGAACCTGCCCACCTACATCGACCGTGCGCTGCAGCTCCACCCGGATCTGTGGGCGTCGGGTGGATGCCCGAACACACTGTTCCGGACCGTCTATTCGGAGCTCATGCGCATCACCGCGGCGATCGACGTCGACGTGGACTGAGACCGTCCACCTACCGGTACACCGGCATCTCCATTCGGGGTACACTTTCCGTCGTGACAGTCCGAGCGTGGAGCCGCAGGCATGTCGACCTGTGTCGTACCCGCTCGTGCCTCTGTGCGTTCTGAGATCCGCACCATCCCTTCCTCTTTTCCGGCGCCGCACTGCTGCGGGTAGTTGCCTGCCCGGCGCCGTTCACCTTCCGACCAGCGGAGCCCTTCCATGACCACGTCCTCCATCGAGAACCCGGCCGGCAGCTCGGTCGATTCCCCCGAACTCGTTCTCATCGTGCAGATCTCGGACACGAACGCCGGGTCGGCGGGCGATCTCGCCGCCCTCGCCGATGCTCTGCGGGAGACCGCGCTCGATCTGCTCCCAGGTGCGCGCACCCACACTCTTCTCAGCCCCGGCCCGACCCCTCTGGTCATCGATCTGCCGGCCCGGGGGCTGGTGCTCGACAATCAGCGGGTCGAGTTGAGTCACAGCGAATTCGAGATCCTCGCGCACTTGGTGCGTCGGCCCCGCGTCGTGGTGTCCCGCGCGGCATTGAGGCCGCTCGGCGCCGGATACTCGGAGAACGACGACTTCGACACCGACCGCGGCAACCGCAGTGTCGACGTCCATGTCTCCCGGATCCGTTCCAAGCTGGGACGTTTCGGCAACATCATCACCACTGTCCGCGGGTCGGGCTACCGGTTCGATCCCGATCCGCGCGTACACGTCGTCGAATCACTCGACCGCCGTACGGCGTGAACGCATGCGAAGGAGGGGCAGGAGTCGAAACTCCTGCCCCTCCTTCGCAATACCGATGCGTGTCAGGAAGCGCGCACGGATGTCCGAGCGCCCTCACCGAACCGGCGCAGGACCTCGCCGACGGTCGGCGAGACCTCGACGAGGCCGCGCGACTCCAGCCACGGCAGCGTTCCGTCGACGAGATGCTCGACGGTGAACGGCGCGGCGAGCGGGATCAGCGTGACGCCGTCGGCGACCTGCACGGCATGGATGTCCGCGATCAGCCCGGCGAGACCGTGCGGCGTTCCGACATAGGACAGCGTGCCGGCCTCCCCGCGAGTCGATTCCGGGCGGGTGCGCCGGGTGCGGGCGGTGCGGGCATCGGAGGCGAGGACGATCTCGACGTCGACGAGCACCGTGACCGAATCGGGATCGCGGCCCTCCTCGGCGGCCTCTGCGCGGATGCGGTCGCGCAGTTTCCCGGCTTCACGCAGGTCGGCGGCACGCACCCGCACGACGTTGGATACATCGGCGCTGAGGTCGAGCGGCGGGTCGCCGACACGTCCCAGGGTCAGGTCGGCCCAGTAGACGGGCCCGGAGTGACCGGTGAGTTCGACGGCGACGCGCAACGGCCGGATCGCGGCGGACTCGACGACGGCCGGGTCTGCGGATACAGGGGTGACGGTGGATGAGACGGACATGGGATACCTCTCGGTACGGGCCGCGGAGCGGCACGGAGGGATCGGCCTGTGAGCCGGAAGACTGTGAGGGAGAAGACCTTCAGTCCGGACAGATTCCCGATGCCGTACGGCAGAGGTCGACATGGCGACGGCACCAGCGTGCCGCAGCGATCGTCCTCGTCCGTCCCATGCGAATTACCCTACTGATCCTATGGGGAATTGTCGACCGCTAGACGCACGGAGATGCGTCGCCGTCGGTCGCTCCGAGGCCGGGACGCGTCTCCGGCGAGGGGTTCCACACGCCGGCGGTCTTCGCGTGCACCCACGTCGGCCCGTTCTCGACCAGCAACCGGAGCGCTCCGAGGAGCCGCTCGACATCGTCGGACGAGCTGCCGAGTCCGAGCGACGCCCGGACGGCTCCGCCGGCACGACCGACCCGCGCGAGCAGCGGGTGGGCGCAGAAGCGTCCGTCACGGACGCCGATGCCGTACTCGGCGGACAGATAGGAGGCGACGTGGCCGGGCTCGTAGCCGTCGACCGTGAAGGTGACGATCCCGACACTGTCGGCCGAATCGTTCCACAGCCGAAGCACTTCCACGCCGTCGATGGCCTGCAGACCGTCGACGAGCAGGGCGCACAGGGCCTCCTCGTGACGGATCACCGCGTCGGCGTCGAAACCGGCGAGCGCATCGCACGCGGCGGCAAGGGCGGCGACGCCGAGCACGTTGGGGGTGCCGGCCTCGTGACGCGCAGGGGCGCAGGACCATTCGGTGTGATCGAGGCGCACCTCGCGCACCGCGCCGCCACCGGCGAGGTACGGCTCGGCGGCGTCGAGCCAGTCTCGGCGGCCGACGAGCACTCCCGCACCGAACGGCGCGTACAGCTTGTGGCCGGAGAAGGCGAGGTAGTCCACACCGAGCTCGACGAGATCGACACGGCGATGGGGCACGAGCTGCGCACCGTCGACGAGGATCCGGGCACCGGAAGCGTGTGCGAGCTCGGCGAGTTCGGCGATCGGCAGGACCTCACCGGTGACGTTGGAAGCACCGGTGACGGCGAGCAGGGCCGCGGGTGCGCGCTGCAGTTCGACCGCGAGACGCCATACCGTCTCGGAGACGGTGTCCGCAGCCTCGACGATGCGAGAGTTCTTCCAGGGCAGCAGATTCGCATGGTGCTCGATGTCGAGCACCACGACATCGCCGGGCACCGCACTCGCGAGCAGGTTCAGCGAATCGGTGGTGTTGCGCGTGAAGACGACGACCTGGTCGTCGGCCGCGCCGACGAAGCGCGACACGGAGGAGCGGGCGTCCTCGTAGGCGGTGGTGCTGATCCGCGAAGCGTATCCGGCGCCGCGGTGCACGCTCGCATAGAAGGGCAGCAGCTCGGTGATGCGGTCGGTGACGGCGGACAGCGCCGGTGCGCTCGCCGCGTAGTCGAAGTTCGCATAGGTGCAGGTACCCCCCTGGACGAGCGGAACCTGCACGTCACAGCCGGAAACGGTGGCAAAGGGAGCGATGCAGGTGGTGGTGGCTACAGCAGTCATGACAAATCCCTTGTGTACTCGGGGACCCGCCGGTGACGCCTACGACGGAGAATTCTCGTCGCCGGCGGAGTCCGCGCTTGCCGTGTCCGGTAGTGGATTCACGGCCCGGTCGTCACCCGGAGCACCCCACCGCGGTTGGAGGGTTGCCGACCAGCTAGCCGGGGCTTGACGCTGGTACTCATGACCTGGCGAAGAGAATGGCAGGACGACCGGGCCGTGTCAACCCCGCACAGCTCCGCGTCGCCCGGCACCGCACGACGCCGACACGCGTTCTGCGCGCCGAACGTTCACCTGCCGTCCACCCGGACGTGAGATAACCGGAAGCACCATCGAGCAGAAGGACCCGCGGAATTGCCAGCCATAACCTCGACCCCCGTCGGCCGGTCCCCCATCCCCGACGAGTTCCTCCGCGCGTCGCACGCTCCACCCGCCCGCACCCTCGTCGACCTGCTGCGGAGCACTGCCGAAGCACATCCCGACGCCCCCGCGATCGACGACGGCGCGACGGTCCTCGAATACGCCGAACTGGTCGAGGCGGTGATCGCCGGTGCGTATGCGCTGAACGACGCGGGCGTCGGGGCCGGCGACAGGGTCGGGGTCCGCATGACCTCCGGGCGCAGCGACCTGTATGTGACGATTCTCTCCATTCTCGCCGCGGGCGCCGCGTACGTCCCCGTCGACGCCGACGATCCCGACGAGCGGGCCGAACTCGTGTTCTCGGAAGCGCAGGTCACCGCCATCGTCACGGACGAGGGCATCGGACCGGGCACGGCCTCGCCGTCGGGCACCCCGGTGGTGCGGGGCCCGAACCTCGATGACGACGCGTGGATCATCTTCACCTCCGGTTCAACCGGAACACCGAAGGGTGTCGCCGTCACCCACCGCAATGCGGCGGCCTTCGTCGACGCGGAAGCGCGAATGTTCTGCCAAGGGGAGCCGCTCGGTCCCGGCGACCGGGTCCTGGCCGGGCTGTCCGTGGCGTTCGACGCCTCGTGCGAGGAGATGTGGCTCGCCTGGCGGCACGGCGCCTGCCTGGTTCCGGCGCCCCGCGCGCTCGTCCGCTCCGGCATGGACCTCGGGCCGTGGCTCGTCTCGCGCAACATCAACGTCGTCTCCACGGTGCCCACCCTCGCGGCGATGTGGCCGGCCGAAGCCCTCGAGGCGGTGCGTTTGCTCATCTTCGGTGGCGAGGCCTGCCCACCCGATCTCGTCGAACGTCTCGCGGTTCCGGGACGCGAGGTGTGGAACACCTACGGCCCCACCGAGGCGACGGTCGTGGCCTGCGCGTCGCTGATGGACGGCGCCGGACCGGTCCGCATCGGCCTGCCCCTCGACGGATGGGATCTCGCCGTCGTGGACGCCGACGGCAACCCCGTCGAGGAGGGCGCGACCGGTGAACTCGTCATCGGTGGTGTCGGCCTCGCGCGCTACCTCGATCCGGCGAAGGACGCCGAGAAGTACGCTCCGATGCCCACGCTCGGCTGGGACCGCGCCTACCGCAGCGGTGATCTCGTGACGCTCGACCGCGCCGGTCTGCTGTTCCAGGGACGCGCCGACGACCAGGTCAAGATCGGTGGCCGCCGCATCGAACTCGGCGAGGTCGACAACGCACTGCAGAACCTGCCCGGCGTGGCGGGCGGTGCGTGCACGGTCCGCAAGACGGCCGCGGGACATTCGATCCTCGTGGGATACCTCGCCTCCACCGATCCGGACTTCGACATCGCGTCGGCCCACGACCTGCTGTCCGAACAACTCCCGGCCGCGCTCGTCCCCCGACTCGCGCTCGTCGACGAACTGCCCACCCGCACGTCCGGCAAGGTCGACCGCAACGCTCTGCCGTGGCCGCTGCCCGGCGCCGATGCCGACTCGGTGGAAGCACTCGGTCTCGATCCCACCGCCGAATGGGTCGCCGAACTGTGGACCGACATCCTCGGCGCCCGGATCGAGGGCGTCGACGACGACTTCTTCGAACTCGGCGGTGGTTCCCTCGCGGCGGCGCAAGTCGTCACGGCGCTGCGGAGTCGGTATCCCGAGATGACCGTCGCGGAACTGTACGACCACCCGAGGCTCGGATCGCTCGCCGTCTACCTCGACGAACTCGCGCCGACGGAAGCGGCGACACCGCGAGAGGTGACCCCGGTGCCGCGGCTCGCCCAGCTCGGGCAGATCGCCGTGACCGCCGTCCTCACCACCCTCACCGGACTGCAGTGGGTGACCTGGCTGGCGATCCTGAACAACATCGTCGCGCTCGTCGTCGACGTGCCGTGGACCGTCACCCTGTCGTGGTGGTGGGTCGCGCTCGGTGTCCTGCTGTTCCTCACGCCCGTCGGGCGCATGGCGATCTCCGTCGCGGGTTCGCGTCTGCTCCTGCGCGGCATAGAGCCCGGAAGCTACCCACGCGGTGGGAGCGTCCATCTCCGGCTGTGGACGGCTCTGCGACTGTCCGAGGCCGTGGGTGCCGTGAACATCTCGAGCGCTCCCTGGATGCGGCAGTACGCGCGGGCGCTGGGAGCGAAGGTCGGCCGCGACGTCGACCTGCACAGTCTTCCATCGGTCACCGGTCTCCTCGAACTCGGCGACGGGTGTGCCGTCGAGCCGGAAGTGGACCTCGGCGGCTACTGGGTGGACGGCGACCTCGTCCACATCGGAAGCATCCGGATCGGTGCCGGCGCCACGGTGGGCGCCCGCTCGTTCCTGGCCCCCGGCGCGCGGATCGGTAAGGACGCCGAAGTGGAGGCCGGATCCGCGGTGTTCGGTCGCGTGAAGGCCGGGCAGAACTGGTCGGGCTCCCCCGCCCGCAAGGCCGGCAAGGCCGACCGGCCGTGGCCCGCCGCGACACCGCCGCGGGGCGGCAGGTGGGTGCCGGTCTACGCGCTGTCGTCGATCCTGCTCGGCGGCCTGCCCGTCGTCTCGATCGCCGCCGGGGTCGCGCTGCTCGTGTGGTGGGTGCACGACACCCCCACCGTCTCCGACGCCGTGGTGCACTCCCTGGCGATGCTGCCCGTCGCGGCGCTGCTGACGATGTTCGTCTTCGCCCTGCTCACCCTGACGGCCGTGCGACTGCTTGCCGTCGGGATGACCGAGGGCTGGCATCCCGTGCGCAGCCGCGTGGGCTGGCAGGTGTGGTTCACCGAGCGCCTCATGGACTCCTCGCGCACCTTCCTGTTCCCGCTCTACGCGTCGATGCTCACCCCGATCTGGCTCCGATTGCTCGGCGCCGACATCGGTAAGGACGTCGAGGCGTCGACCGTGCTGATGGTTCCCAAGTTCACCAAGGTCGCCGATGGAGCGTTCCTCGCCGACGACACGATGGTCGCCTCCTACGAACTCGGCGGCGGGTGGCTGTACATCTCGCATGCGAAGGTCGGCAAGCGTGCCTTCCTCGGCAACTCGGGTATGGCGGCGCCGGGTCGGCGCGTCCCGAAGCACGGGCTCGTCGCGGTGCTCTCCGCGGCTCCGGAGAAGGCGAAATCTGGCTCGTCGTGGCTGGGCAGTCCCCCGGTGCGCCTGCGGCGCGCAAGCGGTGACAGCGACGCGAGCCGCACCTTCGCACCGCCGCTGAAACTGAAGATCGCGCGCGGCGCGGTGGAGACCTTCCGGCTCGTGCCCATGGTCGTCACCTACGGCATCGGGCTCGGTGTGCTCTTCGCACTCAACACCCTCGCCGTGCACTGGGGCTATCTCGCCGCTGCGCTGCTGGGCGGTCTCGTGCTCATGGTGGCCGGAGCCGTGGCGTGCCTCGTGACCGTGATCGCGAAATGGCTCGTCGTCGGTCGGATCGGACGCGTCGAGCACCCGCTGTGGAGTTCGTTCGTGTGGCGCAACGAGGTCTCCGACACCTTCGTGGAGACCGTGGCGGCACCGTGGTTCGCCCGGGCCGCGGCGGGCACCGCCGTGATGAACCTGTGGCTGCGCGCGCTGGGGTCGAGAATCGGGCGCGGTGTGTGGTGCGAGAGCTACTGGCTGCCCGAGGCCGACCTGGTGTCCCTGGGCGACGGTGCGACCGTCGAACGCGGTTGCGTTGTACAGACCCACCTGTTCCATGATCGGATCATGTCCATGGACACCGTGACCCTCGGCGCCGGCGCCACGCTCGGCCCCCAATGCGTCGCGTTGCCCGCCTCGGGCATCGGCGACGGTGCCACCGTCGGCCCGGCCTCGCTGGTGATGCGCGGCGACGTCGTCCCGCCGTCCACTCGCTGGCAGGGCAATCCGATCACGCCGTGGACCACGCCGAACGACTGGTCGCCGCGGTGAAGCCCATCAAAGCCGCCAAGCCCGTCGCGCCGGTCGCCGCGGACCGGCCGCTCGACCCTTATCTGCCCGAGAGCGGGAACCGCGGCTACCGGGCCTCCCGCTACGAACTCGAACTCACCTACAAGGTCGTGTCCAATCGGCTCGACGGCCGGGCGAAGATCATCGCCACGACTACGGACGTGCGCGCCAAGTATTCGCTCGATCTCGCGCAGTCGATGCGAGTCACGAAGGTGACCGTCAACGGGCGACGTCCCGCCAAGTTCGCGCATCGTGGCGGCAAGCTCACCGTCACCCCCGCCGAGAAACTCCCTGCCGGGGCGGTCCTCGTCTTCGGTGTGCAGTACTCGGGAACCCCCACCCCACTGCGGACCATGTGGGGTGAGGTCGGCTGGGAAGAACTCGACGAGGGTTCGCTCGTCGCGAGTCAGCCCAACGGCGCACCCACCTGGTTCCCCTGCGACGACCATCCCGGTTCGAAAGCCACCTACCGCATCGCGGTCACCACCGACGCTCCGTTCGTCGCGATCGCGAACGGCACCCTCGTGCACAAGACCACGAAGGCGAGTCGCACCACCCGCGTCTACGAGCAACCCGAACCCATGGCGACCTATCTCGCCACGGTCCAGACCGGGCACTACGAGATACGCACCCTCTCAAACGAACCCGTGCCCCAGTACGGCATCCATCCGCCTCGGTTGCGCGCGGCGTTCGATCGGGACTTCGCTCGCCAGACCGAGATGCTCGAGTTGTTCACGCGCCTGTTCGGCCCGTATCCGTTCGCGCACTACACCGCTCTGGTGACCGACGACGACCTCGAGATCCCCCTCGAAGCACAGGGATTGTCGATCTTCGGCGCGAACTTCTGCGACGGCACCGGCCGCGAGGAACGGCTCGTCGCACACGAGTTGGCGCACCAGTGGTTCGGCAACAGCCTCACGCTGAACCGTTGGTGCGACATCTGGCTCCACGAAGGATTCGCGTGCTACGCGGAGTGGTTGTGGTCGGAGAACTCGGGCGGCAGGTCGGCGCATGCACATGCGCTCGACGCCCACCGGGGTCTGGCCCGCAAGCCGCAGGACATCCTGCTCGAGGATCCGGGCCCGAAGGACATGTTCGACGACCGCATCTACAAGCGCGGAGCACTGACTTTGCACGCCCTGCGAGTGCAGCTCGGCGACGAGCCGTTCTTCACCCTCCTACGGACGTGGACCGCGGAACACCGGCACGGCAACGTGACGACGGCGCAGTTCAAGGATCTCGCCGCACGTTTCTCGGACGTCTCGCTCCGGCCGCTGTGGGAGGCGTGGTTGAGCACGCGAGAGCTTCCCCCGGCACCGACCGCCTAGTTCCGAGGGCGCAGAGATGCATCCAGTGCGCTCATCAACTGTCCGACACGACTTCTCGAGGTAGGGGCGATCGGATATCTGGACAGGACGTCGACCACCACGGGGGTCGCACGGCGCCGGGCGTCGTCGAGCGAGTCCTCAGCTGCCGTCGGGTCTCCGCCCGCACGGAGTTCGGTGATGCGAGCGACACTCGCAGCGGTACGCAGGATGTGCCCGACCTGAGTGGCCTTCGCGATCGGGTGCAGATAGGCAGCCGCGGCGACATCGCCGGCACACCGCGCGGCGAGGGAAGCCGCTTCCGTCGGTGCATCCTTCGCAGCTCGGTGAGCATCCAGGGCGGCGACGCGCTGGAGTCTCGTTCGTCGCGCACCGTCGACGAATTCTCGCGCCGCATCGAGTGCTGAACGTGGACGACGGTCCTCGGGCACGGATTCCTCGAAGACGGGAAGCACGTCCTGTGCACTCTCCGTCACGTATCGGACGACCGCCCGCAGTTCGTCCATGGTGAGTTCGAAATCACCGGTCACGCTTGTCGCCGGCCCGTTCCGCCCCACGTATCCGAGCATAGCCCGACCGAATGTCCGCGTACGAAAAACGGGGACCCGCGAAAGCGGCTCCCCTCCTCAAAGCCGAAGACCCCCAACAATGTTGGGGGTCTTCGGTAACGGGTGTTCGGCGGTGTCCTACTCTCCCACACCCTGTCGAGTGCAGTACCATCGGCGCAGACAGGCTTAGCTTCCGGGTTCGGAATGGGACCGGGCGTTTCCCTGTCGCTATGACCGCCGTAACTCTATGAAACAATAGTCCACGCAGATTCCTCGAATCACCTGCTGCTGCAGGATTTTCGGATCTGTGTGTGTTGTTTCAGATACCGCACAGTGGACGCGTAACATCTTCGTGGTAAGTCCTCGGCCTATTAGTACCGGTCACCTCCACCCATTGCTGGGCTTCCAGTTCCGGCCTATCAACCCGGTGGTCTGCCGGGGGCCTTACCCCCTCGAGGGGGTGAGAAACCTCATCTTGGAACAGGCTTCCCGCTTAGATGCTTTCAGCGGTTATCCCTTCCGAACGTAGCCAACCAGCCATGCCCCTGGCGGGACAACTGGCACACCAGAGGTTCGTCCGTCCCGGTCCTCTCGTACTAGGGACAGCCTTCCTCAAGTTTCTAACGCGCGCGGCGGATAGAGACCGAACTGTCTCACGACGTTCTAAACCCAGCTCGCGTGCCGCTTTAATGGGCGAACAGCCCAACCCTTGGGACCTACTCCAGCCCCAGGATGCGACGAGCCGACATCGAGGTGCCAAACCATCCCGTCGATATGGACTCTTGGGGAAGATCAGCCTGTTATCCCCGGGGTACCTTTTATCCGTTGAGCGACACCGCTTCCACATGCCGGTGCCGGATCACTAGTCCCGACTTTCGTCCCTGCTCGACCTGTCAGTCTCACAGTCAAGCTCCCTTGTGCACTTGCACTCGACACCTGATTGCCAACCAGGCTGAGGGAACCTTTGGGCGCCTCCGTTACATTTTGGGAGGCAACCGCCCCAGTTAAACTACCCACCAGGCACTGTCCCTGAACCAGATCATGGTCCGAGGTTAGAGGTCCAATACGATCAGAGTGGTATTTCAACAACGACTCCACCCATACTGGCGTATGAGCTTCACAGTCTCCCACCTATCCTACACAAACCGAACCGAACACCAATACCAAGCTATAGTGAAGGTCCCGGGGTCTTTTCGTCCTGCCGCGCGTAACGAGCATCTTTACTCGTAATGCAATTTCGCCGAGTCTGTGGTCGAGACAGCAGAGAAGTCGTTACGCCATTCGTGCAGGTCGGAACTTACCCGACAAGGAATTTCGCTACCTTAGGATGGTTATAGTTACCACCGCCGTTTACTGGGGCTTAAATTCTCAGCTTCGCGGATTGCTCCGCTAACCGGTCCTCTTAACCTTCCAGCACCGGGCAGGCGTCAGTCCGTATACATCGTCTTACGACTTCGCACGGACCTGTGTTTTTAGTAAACAGTCGCTTCTCTCTGGTCTCTGCGACCACCCCCAGCTCGGACCGCAAGGGCCGTCACCGAGCGTGGTCCCCCTTCTCCCGAAGTTACGGGGGCATTTTGCCGAGTTCCTTAACCACAGTTCTCTCGATCGCCTCGGTATTCTCTACCTGACCACCTGTGTCGGTTTGGGGTACGGGCCGTGTACCAACTCACTAGAGGCTTTTCTCGGCAGCATAGGATCACTGAATTCCCCTCAACGGGTACGCATCACCTCTCAGGCTGCATGAACGGCGGATTTGCCTACCATTCGCCCTACCGGCTTACACCAGGTACTCCATCACCTGGCCCAGCTACCTTCCTGCGTCACCCCATCGCTTGACTACTACAATCAGGGTCCCGTGCAGCCATCCCCACAGTTCCCGAAGGAACAGCGGAAACTTTTGGACGGTTAGCACAACTGATTCGCCATTGGGCGCGGATACACGGGTACGGGAATATCAACCCGTTGTCCATCGACTACGCCTGTCGGCCTCGCCTTAGGTCCCGACTCACCCTGGGCGGATTAACCTGGCCCAGGAACCCTTGGTCATCCGGCGGACGAGTTTCTCACTCGTCTTTCGCTACTCATGCCTGCATTCTCACTCGCGCAGCCTCCACACCTGGATCACTCCGGCGCTTCCACGGCTGCACGACGCTCCCCTACCCACCCACACCACTGCACACGTTCCCGCAGGAACGAATGGGTGTTGTGTGAGTGCCGCGGCTTCGGCGGTGTACTTGAGCCCCGCTACATTGTCGGCGCAGAACCACTTGACCAGTGAGCTATTACGCACTCTTTCAAGGGTGGCTGCTTCTAAGCCAACCTCCTGGTTGTCTCAGCGATCCCACATCCTTTTCCACTTAGTACACGCTTAGGGGCCTTAGCCGGCGATCTGGGCTGTTTCCCTCTCGACTACGAAGCTTATCCCCCGCAGTCTCACTGCCGCGCTCTCACTCACCGGCATTCGGAGTTTGGCTGATTTCGGTAAGCTTGTGGGCCCCCTAGACCATCCAGTAGCTCTACCTCCGGTGAGAAACACGCGACGCTGCACCTAAATGCATTTCGGGGAGAACCAGCTATCACGGAGTTTGATTGGCCTTTCACCCCTACCCACAACTCATCCCCTCAGTTTTCAACCTAAGTGGGTTCGGGCCTCCACGACGTCTTACCATCGCTTCACCCTGGCCATGGGTAGATCACTCCGCTTCGGGTCTAGAACATGCCACTACATGCGCCCTATTCGGACTCGCTTTCGCTACGACTACCCCACACGGGTTAACCTCGCGACATGCCACTAACTCGCAGGCTCATTCTTCAAAAGGCACGCCATCACCCACCACGAACTGAATCGTGCATCGGCTCTGACGGATTGTAAGCGCACGGTTTCAGGTACTATTTCACTCCCCTCCCGGGGTACTTTTCACCTTTCCCTCACGGTACTAGTCCGCTATCGGTCACCAGGGAGTATTCAGGCTTATCGGGTGGTCCCGACAGATTCACACCGGATTTCACGGGCCCGGTGCTACTCGGGTACTTTTCACGAGAGCCGGCAAGTTTTCGTCTACGGGATTCTCACCCTCTACGACAGGCCGTTCCAGACCACTTCGACTAACCAACCGGTTTTTTACTCTCGCCCGTCATGACAGTGACGGGAAGAAAAGCCCCACAACCCCACGGATGCAACGCCTGCCAGCTATCACACACCCATGGTTTAGCCTCATCCGCTTTCGCTCGCCACTACTCACGGAATCACATGTTGTTTTCTCTTCCTGTGGGTACTGAGATGTTTCACTTCCCCACGTTCCCTCCACACACCCTATATATTCAGATGCGGGTAACACGACATCACTCGTGCTGGGTTTCCCCATTCGGAAATCCTCGGATCACAGCTCGGTTGACAGCTCCCCGAGGCATATCGCAGCCTCCCACGTCCTTCATCGGCTCCTGGTGCCAAGGCATCCACCGTACGCTCATAAACACTTACAACAAAGATGCTCGCGTCCACTGTGCAGTTCTCAAACAACACACAACAACCCCTACCGCAAGAAAACTGATTTCCTTGTTTCGCGGATCATCGTCGCTGATCAAACACATTGCGTGTTCTCTCAGGACCCAACAGTGCACCGATATAACCACCGCGACGAGGATCTGTATCCCCGCCATACGCGGTGATGGTTGTCAGCGTTCCACCCATGAGCAACCGTGTCCCACGATCGGGGACAATCGGTCTCTGGCCGCACACCACACCCGACTGTTCGGGGTGTGTGGGCAGATGCTCCTTAGAAAGGAGGTGATCCAGCCGCACCTTCCGGTACGGCTACCTTGTTACGACTTCGTCCCAATCGCCGATCCCACCTTCGACGGCTCCCTCCCACAAGGGGTTAGGCCACCGGCTTCGGGTGTTACCGACTTTCATGACGTGACGGGCGGTGTGTACAAGGCCCGGGAACGTATTCACCGCAGCGTTGCTGATCTGCGATTACTAGCGACTCCGACTTCACGGGGTCGAGTTGCAGACCCCGATCCGAACTGAGACCGGCTTTAAGGGATTCGCTCCACCTCACGGTATCGCAGCCCTCTGTACCGACCATTGTAGCATGTGTGAAGCCCTGGACATAAGGGGCATGATGACTTGACGTCGTCCCCACCTTCCTCCGAGTTGACCCCGGCAGTCTCCTGCGAGTCCCCACCATCACGTGCTGGCAACACAGGACAAGGGTTGCGCTCGTTGCGGGACTTAACCCAACATCTCACGACACGAGCTGACGACAGCCATGCACCACCTGTCTACCGGCCACAAGGGAAACCACATCTCTGCAGTCGTCCGGTACATGTCAAACCCAGGTAAGGTTCTTCGCGTTGCATCGAATTAATCCACATGCTCCGCCGCTTGTGCGGGCCCCCGTCAATTCCTTTGAGTTTTAGCCTTGCGGCCGTACTCCCCAGGCGGGGCGCTTAATGCGTTGGCTACGGCACGGATCCCGTGGAAGGAAACCCACACCTAGCGCCCACCGTTTACGGCGTGGACTACCAGGGTATCTAATCCTGTTCGCTACCCACGCTTTCGCTCCTCAGCGTCAGTTACTGCCCAGAGACCCGCCTTCGCCACCGGTGTTCCTCCTGATATCTGCGCATTTCACCGCTACACCAGGAATTCCAGTCTCCCCTGCAGTACTCGAGTCTGCCCGTATCGCCTGCAAGCCCGCAGTTGAGCTGCGGGATTTCACAGACGACGCGACAAACCGCCTACGAGCTCTTTACGCCCAGTAATTCCGGACAACGCTCGCACCCTACGTATTACCGCGGCTGCTGGCACGTAGTTGGCCGGTGCTTCTTCTCCCACTACCGTCACTTGCGCTTCGTCATGGGTGAAAGAGGTTTACAACCCGAAGGCCGTCATCCCTCACGCGGCGTCGCTGCATCAGGCTTGCGCCCATTGTGCAATATTCCCCACTGCTGCCTCCCGTAGGAGTCTGGGCCGTGTCTCAGTCCCAGTGTGGCCGGTCGCCCTCTCAGGCCGGCTACCCGTCGTCGCCTTGGTAGGCCATTACCCCACCAACAAGCTGATAGGCCGCGGGCTCATCCTGCACCGAAAAACTTTCCACCCCAGAACATGCATCCCGAGGTCATATCCGGTATTAGACCCAGTTTCCCAGGCTTATCCCAGAGTGCAGGGCAGATCACCCACGTGTTACTCACCCGTTCGCCACTAATCCACCCAGCAAGCTGGGCTTCATCGTTCGACTTGCATGTGTTAAGCACGCCGCCAGCGTTCGTCCTGAGCCAGGATCAAACTCTCCGTTGAAGACTCACAATCACCCCGAAGGGGCAATCAGTCAAAGACAAAAGAGTCAAATCACTAGCAAAAAAACTCAAACTAGCTCAAACACTGGACCACCGCAGACGGAAGAATGCGATGTCCAGCAACAACCACCCACAAAAGTGAAGTGGCCGCACCAAATATTATTTGGCACTGACATTCATCGGCACACTGTTGAGTTCTCAAAGAACACGCACACACCATCGCTCCCGAACCTTCCGATTCGTTCACTCCGGGGTGACTGTTCATCCGAGGGCCTTCCGGCTCTCGGGCACGGCTCCAAACCTTACCAGAAGGTTTCGAACCAGTGAAATCTGCAGGCGCCTTCGTCCAACCTCGTTGTCCCGTTCCTCTCGGCCCGGGTCGGTGTCCGTGTCGCTCTGACCTGGAATAAGTTACGCGAACATCTCCGAGAACACCAAATCGCCAGGTCAGAGCTGGTTTATCGACTTACGAAGCGTCGTTGTGAGGGTGTTCAGGGGACCCAGTACTTCGCCGCGAGGTGCTGGACGATCGGATCGTCCTCGCCGGCCTGCTCCAGCATCGCGAGGTCGCTGCGGAGATCCATGAGGCGAGGGTCGTCCCCTTCGGCGTCGCCGATCGGCCGGCCTCCGTCCTCGGCGCGCTGCCGCAGGATCTTCTCCCGAACCCGGTCCTTCAACGACTCAGCCATGAGAGAAGCATGCTGCGCGGTGACGGGGTTGTCGAGGATTTCGGCGCCGTGTCCGAGACCGCTCTCGTGCGCGCCGATAGTCGCGGTCGCTTCGCGTCAACGGTCCTTGTCCCGGAAGACCCGGACGGCCATGGGCAGCACCACGACGAGAGCACCGATGATCAGGACCAAGGAGAACAGTTCCATCAACATGTCTCCATCATCCGTGCGAATCGCACAGCGCGCAGAAACGTCGAAGGCCCCTCACCGTGGTGAGGGGCCTTCGTGGAGCTGCCTGTCGGAATCGAACCGACGACCTTTTCATTACGAGTGAAATGCTCTACCGACTGAGCTAAGGCAGCGAGCCTTTCGGCGTCCGAAGTCTAGCGGACTACCCCCACCCCGACGCAAACCGGCACTTCGGCTACCGGAACGCCGAGCTCAACCGGGCTGCGAGCGCCGCGAGAGCGAAGCGGGGTTTGACGTTCTGGGCGAGCGCCTCCCGGCAGTCGAGGATGGCCTCGATGCACTCGAGCAGCGACTCCGGCCGGGTCCTCGACGCGAGGTCGGCCGCACGATCCGACATGTCCGGATGGTTGAGCGTGACCCGCGATCCGAAGGCGTGCACCAGCGCGTCCCGATACAGACCGGCGAGATCGATAAGCGCTCTGTCCATGATGTCGCGCTCGGTTCGCGTCTTCCGCGACTTCTGAGTGCGTTCGAGTTCCTTGAGGACCCCGGCCGAACCGCGAAGCGCACCCGCAGCCCCCTTGCCGGTACCGCCGGCACCGAGAGCGGTCCTGAGCTCTTCGGTCTCGTGCTCGTCGCGCTCCGCACTGATCTCCTTCGCCTCGGTCTCGGCACTGCGTCCGAGATCGTCGGCTGCGGAGTAGGTGGTGGCGGGGCGCAGGACCGCGCCGGCGACAGCGAGGGCACGTGTCCGGTTGTCGCGGGCGCCCTCGTCGGTGGCCAGCCGTCGGGCCCGACCGACGTGGCCTGCACTGACGGATGCAGCCCACTGCGCCGTCTTCGGATCGATGCCGTCGGTGGCCTCGAGGACGCGCGCGATGGCGTCGGCGCTGGGAGTGACCAACCCGACGTGACGGCAGCGCGAGCGCAGCGTCACCGAGATGTCCTCGGGATCGATCGACGGCGCGCACAGGAGGAAGACCGTTCGCTGCGGCGGTTCCTCGACCACCTTCAGCAGCGCGTTCGCGGCTCCCTCGGTGAGGCGGTCGGCATCCTCGATCACCACGACCTGCCATCGGCCCGTGCTGGGACGCCGCGAGGCGACCTGCACGATGTCGCGCATCGACTTGACGCTGATCGTCAGTCCCTCGGGCACGACCCGCCGTACGTCGCCGTGGGTGCCTGCCATAGTGGTGGTGCAGGCGTGGCATCGCCCGCAACCGGGAGGCTCCTCGTCGGTGCACTGCAGGGCGGCTGCGAAACACAGCGCCGCGACCGAGCGACCGGACCCGGGAGGACCGGTGAACAGCCACGAGTGCGTCATCGCCGACCCGGTGTCGCCCCGACGGGCAGCTACCGCGGCCGCGACGAGTTCGGTCTCGACATCGCGTTGACCGACGAGACGATCGAAGACCCCGGACATGCGCTCAGCCTAACGACCGGGTCCGACGGGTCCGGATCACGTGTCCGAAACGTTCAGGACGGCTGCACGTCCTCGGTCCCATCGTCGGCCATGACCATTCATTTCTCCGCCGTGGGGCTCGCTGTCGCCGATCTCGATCGGTCCTTCGCGTGCTATCGCATGCTCGGCCTCGACCTGCCCATCGAAGCACCCGAGGTACCGCCGAGCGACGACGCAGTGTCCTGTCGCTCCAGCCGAGGGTCGCGGCGACTTCCGAGACGGCCGTGCCGGAGGCCGGCGCCCGCGCGAGGGCGGCCATCGGATCGTGTGCGTCGACCGCACCTCGGACGGCGTCGACCAGTGCAGCGACGGGATCGTCCTCGGCTCGAACCGCGAGGAGCCGCACACGACATGACGGCCACAGATCGTCGAGCGGAACCCGTCGATCGGTCAGCTCGCTCGCGTCGACGCCGAAGAACGGCGGTCCCAGGCCGGGTTCGAACCGGACCGCCGTCAGCGGCGATCGGCCGGAGAACTGTGACGTCGCGTCCGGACCGGCGACGGGGAAGCCGTCGGCGTGCCGGATGAGGTCCATGCATCCGTCCGGCAACACGTGGGTCCCCCCACGCAGGCACCGGCCCGGCTCGGATCGCCACAGTGTGACGCCGGGGATCCCCGACGGCAGTTCGCGGTCCACCCCGTGAGGTTATCCGCGTACGCCGACGGGAACCGTCAGTCCGTCGTCTTCTTCGCGGCGGCCTTCTTTGTCGTCTTCTTCGCCGCTGCCTTCTTGGCAGTGGTCTTCTTGGCGGCCGTCTTCTTGGCGGCCGTCTTCTTCGCCGCTGTCTTCTTCGCGGTCTTCTTGACGGGACCGCGTGCCCGACGGTCGGCGAGCAGTTCGGACGCCCGCTCGTCGGTGATGGACTCGACCTCGTCGCCCTTGCGCAGGCTCGCGTTCGTCTCACCGTCGGTGACGTACGGACCGAACCGGCCGTCCTTGATCACCATCTGCTTGCCGCTGACCGGGTCGGTGCCCAGCTCGCGCAGCGGCGGCGTGGCGGCGGCCTGCCGGCCGCGGCGCTTCGGCTCCGCGTAGATCTTCAGCGCCTCGTCGAGCGTGATCGTGAAGATCTGCTCCTCGTTGGCGAGCGACCGCGAGTCGCTGCCCTTCTTCAGGTACGGACCGTAGCGGCCGTTCTGGGCGGTGATCTCGTCGCCGGACTCCGGATCGACACCCACCACGCGCGGCAGCGACAGCAGTTTCAGGGCGTCTTCCAGGGTGACCGTGGACAGGTCCATCGTCTTGAACAGCGAACCCGTGCGCGGCTTCGGAGCGGTCTTCTTCGCGGGAGCCTTCTTCGCCGCCTTCTTGGCGACGGCCTTCTTGGTGGCGGTCTTCGTGCCGCCCTCTCCCTCCGAGCCGAGTTCATCGACGGGGATGGGCGTGACGTCCGGCTCCGGTTCGGGCTCGGGTTCCGGATCGGGGATCAGCTCGGTCACGTAGGGACCGAAGCGACCCTCCCGCGCGACGATCTCGTAGCCGGTCGACGGATCGACACCGAGGACACGTCCCTCCTGCGGCGTCGAGAAGAGTTTCTCGGCGTACTCGAGGGTGAGCTCGTCCGGCGGCAGGTCGTCGGGCAGGTTCGCGCGCTGCGAGGTCGGCTCGGCGTCGGGGTTGTTCGGGTCGGTGACCATCCGTTCGAGGTACGGACCGAAGCGGCCCACACGCACGTGGATCTCGCGACCCTCGGAGTCGTCGAACAGGCGGATGGAGTTGATCTCGCGGGCGTCGATGTCCTCGAGGTTCTCCCCCACCAGCTTCTTCAGGCCGCCCTTGCGCGCGACCGACTCCTCGTGACCGTCGTCGCTGCCGAAGTAGAACCGCGTCAGCCAGTCGGTGCGCTGCCGGTGACCGGAGGCGATCTCGTCGAGATCGTCCTCCATCCCGGCCGTGAAGTCGTAGTCGACGAGCTGGGCGAAGTGCGCCTCGAGCAGGCCGATGACGGCGAACGCCACCCACGACGGGACGAGCGCGCTGCCACGCTTGTAGACGTAGCCGCGGTCGAGGATGGTCTTGATGATCGACGCGTAGGTCGAGGGCCGGCCGATCCCGAGCTCTTCGAGCGTCTTGATCAGGCTCGCCTCGGTGTACCGGGCCGGCGGGTTGGTGGAGTGACCGTCCGGATCGAGCTTCGTCGCGGTGACCGAGGCACCCTCGGACAGGTTCGGCAGGCGCGACTCCGCGTCGTCCGACTGACCACCGGCCTCCTCGTCGACACTCTCGACGTATGCCTTGAGGAAGCCCGGGAACGTGATGGTGCGGCCCGACGACGAGAAGGTGCACTCCTCGCCGGTGCCCGCGGTGCCGGTGATGCGCAGCGTCAGCGTGGTGCCCCGCGCGTCGGCCATCTGGGAGGCGACGGTGCGCTGCCAGATGAGCTCGTAGAGCTTGAACTCGTCGCCGTCGAGGCGCGCGTGCAGCTCGCCGGGGGTCGCGAAGACGTCGCCGGCGGGACGGATCGCCTCGTGTGCTTCCTGCGCGTTCTTGACCTTGCGGGTGTACTGGCGCGGCGTCGGATGGACGAACTCGGCACCGTACAGCTGGGTGGCCTGTGCGCGGGCCGCCGCGATCGCCGACTCGGACAGCGTCGTCGAGTCGGTACGCATGTAGGTGATGTAGCCGTTCTCGTACAGACGCTGCGCGGTGCGCATGGTGCGCTCGGACGAGAACCGCAGCTTGCGGCCCGCCTCCTGCTGCAGCGTCGACGTCATGAACGGCGCGTAGGGCTTGCGGGTGTACGGCTTGCTCTCGGCCGACGACACCGTCAACGCGACACCGGCGAGTGCCTCCGCGAGGCGGCGGGCGCGGTCCTCGTCGAGGACGACGACACCGTTCGACTTCAGGTTCCCGTCGGGCCCGAAGTCGCGACCCGAGGCAACACGGGAACCGTCGACGCTGACCAGGCGGGCACCGAACGACCGGGGGCTCGCGTCGGCGCCGGCGTCCATCGTGGCCGCGATGTCCCAGTACTCGGCGGACTTGAACGCCATGCGCTCGCGTTCGCGCTGCACGATCACGCGGGTCGCCACCGACTGCACACGACCCGCCGACAGACGGGGCATGACCTTCTTCCACAGCACGGGACTGACCTCGTAGCCGTAGAGACGGTCGAGGATGCGGCGGGTCTCCTGCGCGTCGACCAGGTCGTTGTCGAGGTCGCGGGTGTTCTCGGCGGCCGCGCGGATAGCGGGCTCGGTGATCTCGTGGAAGACCATGCGCCGGACCGGCACCTTGGGCTTCAGGGTCTCGAGCAGGTGCCAGGCGATGGCCTCGCCCTCGCGGTCGGGGTCGGTGGCGAGGTAGAGCTCGTCGGCGTCCTTGAGCAGGCTCTTCAGCTCCGAGACCTTGGTCTTCTTGTCGGCGCTGACGACGTAGAGGGGTTCGAAGTCGTGATCGACGTCGACACCGAGGCGCGCCCACGACTCGCCCTTGTACTTGGCGGGGACGTCCGCGGCACCGCGCGGCAGGTCGCGGATGTGACCGACCGATGCCTCGACGACGTAGTCGCGGCCGAGGTAGGGGGCGATCTTCCTCGCCTTGGTCGGGGACTCGACGATCACGAGCCGACGCGTGCCCGACGAACCGCCCGCAGTGCTCTTCTCCCGTGCTGCCACCGTGCCGCCCGCACCTTCCCTCATTGCCGACATGTCGCCTTGTTCGAAGACATGTATACCGACCCGTTCCCCAGACGCGGCCACACACAGGGTCGCACATCCTCGGGGAACGGCTCTTCACAAGTGATGATCACCCGGTTCCACGTGCGGCCAGATCCGTCGTGCCGCGTCGGCGTCCGGAGGTGCACCGATGTTCTCGACGAGCCTCGTCAGACGCCTCCGGCCGGAGATCCTCAACCCCGGTCCACCGGTGCCGTGCGTACCGATCAGGGTCGGTGCGATGCCGGCGCGCATGAGCGCCTGCGCCAGAACTGCATGAGTGTCGGGAGCCGTCGCATCCAGACCGAGAACATACTGTGCTCCCTCGACCTCCACGCGACCGGACGCGAGGAACCACGCCCGCTGGGCCCGCGAGGACGGGACCCAGCCGGTCGGGACCGTCTTGCCGTCGTCGCTGCTCCACTGGGTCGCGAGCGGGACGAGAGCGGGGTCGACGGATGTGCTGACGGTGAACAGCTCGCCGTCGACGGCGATGTCCGCCTCGACTCCCGTGTCGGTCACGAGCTGCCCGATCGCACGGGCGCGCCATTCGGCGTCGACCTCCACGGTCAGCACCGCGCCGTCGTCGGTGAGACGCGCACGTCCGTGTGCCGCGAGCAGGCCGCTCAGGTCGGCCAGGGCCGGCGGCATCGTGTCGGCCCCGAAGAAGGACAGTTGACTCACGGGTCCTCCTCTCCCGGCTCCGTGAGCGCGACGAGGCGGTGAGGTCCCACGACCGGTTCGCGCACACGTCCCGGAAATGCATCGTCCCCCATCACCTGAGGCGACGGGGGACGATCGGGCGAGGTGGTTGACCTTGCCCGGTTGCTCGCTCGAGCGGGTGGATCAGAGTGCGCGCACGCCGGTGGCCTGCGGGCCCTTGGTGCCCTGACCGACCTCGAACTCGACTCGCTGGTTCTCCTCGAGGGTGCGGAAGCCGGAACCCTGGATCTCGGAGTAGTGAACGAACACGTCGGCGGAGCCGTCCTCAGGAGCGATGAAGCCGAAGCCCTTCTCCGCGTTGAACCACTTCACAGTGCCCTGTGCCATGCTTTTCCTTCTCTTTCTAACACCGGATTCGACGAACCGCCGGGTACGCGATCCGCCAGGTCCCGGTTCCGACCGCTGTACTTCTCGAGTCCCCCGTTGGAAGAGCTAAAGCACCGCGCTCGCAACCATCGATCCTGCGAGCGTGCACTTTTCCAAGTCTACGAACACAGAAGCTGCGACCGGGTGTCAGTCAACCACGTTCTGGGCACGCGCAACAGTAGGAATGGGCACAAACGTGCCAATTCCCTGATCTTGTTCATGTCTCGGTAGCATTACCCACGGGTAGCTGTTGCTCCCATGTTACGGGAGGCCACTGTGGCCCCACTCGTCCCGGACCCGGGTCTCCCGCATCCGACACAGCCTCGCCGTATCCGACACATTCCTATCCGACAGACGTTTTCGACAGACACCTCGTCCGACCCAGCGGAGTACTGCGTGACCGGCTCGCCCTTCCTCCACAACGGCGACGCCACCGCCCCCACCTACGGTCGCGAGCTGCTCGACCGGCTGCTCGCCGGCACCCCGACGGGCGAGTCACCGCTGACCCACGTCGCAGAGATCCCGGCCCGGCCCGCCCACCACAGCGACTGGCCGCAGTGGGCGCACGAGGACGTCGTCCGGGCCTTCCGCGACCAGGGCGTCGAGCGTCCCTGGCACCACCAGGCGAGCGCCGCCGACATCGCGGCCGGCGGGGAGAACGTGGTGGTGTCCACCGGCACCGCGTCGGGCAAGTCGGTCGCCTACCAGCTGCCCGTCCTGAGCGCGCTCGCCGACGACCCGCAGGCCACCGCTCTCTACCTGTCGCCCACCAAGGCTCTCGGCGCCGACCAGCTGCGCGCGGTCACCGAACTGACCTCCGACATCGACGGCCTGTCGACCGTGTGCGCGTGTGCCTACGACGGCGACACCTCCACCGAGATCCGGCAGTGGACGCGCCGGCACTCGCGCTGGATCTTCACCAATCCCGACATGCTGCACCTGTCGCTGTTGCCCGCCCACGCACGATGGGCCCGGCTGTGGCGCCGCCTGCGGTACGTCGTCGTCGACGAATGCCACTCCTACCGGGGTGTGTTCGGCTCGCACGTCGCCCTGATCCTGCGTCGGCTCCGGCGCGTGGCCCGCCGGTACGGCGCCGATCCCGTCTTCGTCCTCGCCTCCGCGACGACCGCGGAACCGGGGGCAGCGGCGTCCCGGCTCATCGGAGCACCCTGCCGCGAGATCACCGAGGACGGCTCGCCGCACGGACCCCGCACGGTCGCGATGTGGGAGCCGCCCCTGCTGCGCGAACTCACGGGCGAACACGGCGCCCCGGTGCGGCGGGCCGCCGGGACCGAGGCCGCGCGCCTTCTCGCCGACCTCGTCGTCGAGGGTGCCCGCACCCTGGCGTTCGTCCGGTCGCGTCACGGCGCCGAGCTCACGGCCATGGGTGCACGTCGGCTTCTCGCCGAGGCGGCACCGGATCTCGTCGACCGGGTGGCGGCCTACCGGGCGGGCTACCTCGCCGAGGACCGGCGCGACCTCGAGGCCGCGCTCTCCGACGGCCGTCTGCTCGGCGTCGCCAGCACCAACGCCCTCGAACTCGGCGTGGACATCGCCGGTCTGGACGCGGTGATCGTCGCCGGATTCCCGGGCACGGTCGCGTCCTTCCGTCAGCAGGGCGGTCGCGCCGGTCGCCGCGGGCAGGGTTCGCTCGTCGTGCTGGTCGCGCGGGACGATCCGCTCGACACCTATCTCGTGCACCATCCGCAGGCACTGCTCGACCGGCCGGTCGAGGCGACGGTCACCGATCCGAACAATCCGTACGTGCTCGGGCCCCAACTTCTCTGCGCCGCATCGGAACTGCCGATCAGCGATGCCGAGGTCGAGGAGTTCGGCGCGCTCGACGTCCTCACGGACCTCGCGGAGCAGGGACTGATCCGCCGCCGCCCGCACGGCTGGTTCGTCACCCCGGGAACGCAACCGCACGGTGATGTCGAGATCCGCGGCGGGATCGGCCGCCAGGTCTCGATCGTCGAGGGTGACACCGGTCGCATGCTCGGCACCGTCGACGCCGCCCGCGCCCCCGCGACCGTCCATCCCGGAGCTGTGCACCTGCACCAGGGTGAGACCGTCGTCGTCGACGAGTTGTATCTCGAGGACGGCATCGCCCTCGTGCACGCCGAGGACCCGGAATGGTCGACGAGCGCACGCGAGATCACCGACATCTGTTGCATCTCCGTCGACGAACACCGCGAGTTCGGACCCGTCACCGTCGCGTCCGTGGGGGTCGAGGTGACGCACCGGGTGGTCGGCTATCTGCGCCGCCTGCCGTCCGGAGAGGTGCTCGACCAGATTCCCCTCGACATGCCCGAGCACACGCTCGACACCCGCGCGGTGATGTACACGATCGACCCCGACCTGCTCGACCGGATCGGGGTGACCCCCGATCGCGTGCCCGGGGCACTCCACGCCGCCGAGCACGCCGCTATCGGCCTGCTCCCCCTGCTCGCGACGTGCGATCGGGGCGACATCGGCGGCGTCTCCACCGATCTGCACCCCGACACCGGGCTGCCCACCGTCTTCGTCTACGACGGACAGCCCGGCGGCGCCGGATTCGCCGAACGCGGATACCACCGGATCACCAAGTGGCTCAGCGCGACCCGCGATGCGGTCGCGGCCTGCGAATGTGCCGCCGGATGCCCGTCGTGCGTGTACTCCCCCAAGTGCGGGAACGGCAACGATCCGCTCGACAAGTCCGGGGCGGTCGCCGTCCTCGATGCCGTCCTCGCTGCGATCGAGGGGTGACGGCGATTCAGGCCACCGGCGCGCCTACTCGGCCGGATCCGGGACGGGAACGGCTGCCAGCAGCCGCTTCGTGTACGGGTCGGGCGGCAACCGCTGGATGCGAGCACAGGCAAGCAACGAGCGCGAATGCGCTGGATACGGCCGCGAGCGACCGCCGACGGGCCTCATCGGGCAGGACCGGCTCGCGCGACGGCCGTCGCCTTCTTCCCGCCGAGGAGAGCCGACACCTCAGCGGTGACCTCGACGAGCGCATCCCACTCTTCGATCTCGCAGCGCCGCAATCGTACTCGCATCCGTGTGGTGATCGCCTCGCTCGCCTCGCAAGCCTCCACGACCCCGCGGTCCAGTGCCGAGGCGACCGCCACCGCCGCCAGGTCGGCCGCCGCCTGCGCACGATGACGTGCGACGACGACCGACCCGACGTGCAGCAACGTGGCCGTGATCGCGATGAGTCCGGCCATCACGGCGCAGCCGATCACACTCGCGCTCCCGTCGTCGCCGAGGAGGGACGGGCCCGACCTCATCGCGTTCCTTCCGGCTCGCGCACCGCCACCGCCTCGGCCGTGAGGGTCAGCAACGGGAGCAGCGGACTCTCCGCAGTCACGACCGCCACGATCAGATCTCCTTCCTCGCGTACCGCCACGCGTGCGTCCGGAGGCGCGACTCGCGTGGCCACATCGACCGCCCTCGCTTGATCTCCCCGCGCGGCGAGGCGGGCGGCTTCACGGGCGGCGTCATGGCACCGCACCTGGTACGCGATGCCCAGCACCGCGCCGAGGCACAGCACGAGCACCGTGATCAGGCTTGCGACGGCGAGAGCCGCTTCGACGGTGACCCCGCCTTCGTCCTCACGAACGAAAGCGCGTAACCAGCGTCGTCCGAGCATCTTTCGCATGCGTCGGTATCACACCGCCGTGTTCAGGGCACGCTCGACGATGCCCGTCAGCGCGGACACGATCGAATCGCCGGTCACCACGGTGTACAGCACCGCCCCGAAAGCCGCCGCCGCAATGGTCCCGATCGCATATTCCGCCGTCGACATGCCGTCGTCCTGCACGACGAGCCCGCCGAGGCGACCACGCAGACCGTGTGCGAACGCTTCGGTCACTGTTCGTTTCCCCATCTTCCGTCCCTCCCATCCGAGCGGCGCGGACCGTCCGCGCCGACGTTCACATCAGACCCGCACCCAGGACGTCCCGCGCCAGGCCGACGACGACCGGCACGATGCCCAGGCACACGAAGGCAGGCAGAAAGCACAGACCGAGCGGCCCGCTCACGAGTACTCCGGCCCGATCGATCTCGGCGGCGACCCGGTCCTCCGTCTCGGCGCGATGCCGGACCGCGAGTTCGGCGACGGTGTCCGACAGGGGCGCACCGGATTTCGCGGATCGTCTTGCCGCGCGGGCGAAATCGTCCAGCGCGTCGACCGCTCCCGGACCTCCCCACGCATCGGCCGGATCGGCTCCGAGCGCCAATCGGTCGGCACCTCTCCGCAACGCCGCCGCGAGGTCGGGCGGAGCGGATTCCGCGACGACCCGCGCCGCAGAACCGGCGGGCATCCCTGCGCGCAGGCACGCCGCGAAGAGATCGAAGGCAGCGGGAAACGCGTGCGGGTCGGTCTCGGGTTCAGTTGTATCCGACGCGGCAGCAAGGGTTCTCGTGGAGAACAAGCGGGTGGTTCCACGAGGGGTCGGTGCGACGACGAGAGAGGCCGCTCCCAGCAACACCGCCCACGTCGCGCTCATGCCCTCACCCGTGCCGCGATCCGGTCCGTCCACAGCAGACCCACACAGACCAGCGCAGTGCCGACCACGAGCATGACGCCGCCGAGCCCACCGGTGAGGAGGATGCCGAGCGGAGCAGCGCCCATGAGTTGCCCGAGACCCACCCCGAGCACCGGCAGTCCCGCCAGAACCGTCGCCGTGGCCCGAGCACCGGCAAGTCCGGCCTCCGTACGGGCACGGATCCGCATACGCGCGGCCAGATCGATACGCGCGGCCCCGAGCAGTTCGGCGAGGGCGAGACCGTGGCGGTCGGAGACGGCCCACGCATCGGCGACACGACCCAGACTGTCGGCGACACCATTCGAGGATGCTGTGGCCGAACGTAGTCCGTGTGCCGCCGACCCGCCGAGTCGCGCCCGGGCCGCAGCGACCCGGAAGGCATCGGCGACGGACCCGGCCGTCTCCCGGGCCGCCGTCTCGCACGCGTCGGCGGGATGCGTCCCCACCCGCAGATCGGCGATCACGGTGTCGAGTCCCGACAGCAACATCCGTCGTTGCCGATCGAGCTCAGCAGCGCGGCGCCGGGCTCGGCGACGCCACACCGCGGTCGTCGCTACGGTCGCGCCGGCCACAGCCGGTGTGATTCCCGCCCACACCACAACCGTCGCGAGCACGACGACCATCACCCCGACGACTAGGGCGCGCGGTATCGGGCGCGGCGCCGCGTCGGGCACCCCGCGTCGCAGTCGACGGCGGGCCGAGGACGACGGCAGGACGAACAGCGCCGCCGCGAGGCACAGGATCGTCGCGTTCACGGCGCATCCCGTCGACGCAGGATCCGCTCGAGGGCGTCCATGCCGTGCTCGTCGCCCCTGTCGTGGGTCCATGCCGGTGTGACGATCACGCCTGCGACGGGGTCCCGCTCGACCACGCCGATCCCCACGAGACGTCGCGCTCCGTCGCTGCCGCGGTGGACGTGCAGGATCACCTGCACCGCGGCGACGAGCTGGCTGTGCAGCGCCGCTCGATCGAGGCCGCCGAGTGCGGCGAGAGCCTCGAGTCGCGCGGGCACCTCGTCGGGCGAATTGGCGTGCACGGTCCCTGCGCCGCCGTCGTGACCCGTGTTCAGCGCGGTCAGAAGATCGACGACCTCGGCGCCTCTCACCTCGCCGATGACGATGCGGTCCGGTCGCATCCGCAGCGCCTGCCGCACGAGATCGCGGACGGTGACCTCACCGACGCCCTCCACGTTGGGTGCCCGTGCCACGAGGCGCACCACGTGCGGGTGGGCCGGGACCAGTTCGGCGGCGTCCTCGACACAGACGATGCGTTCGGCCGGATCCACCGCGCCGAGCAGCGCCGCGAGCATCGTCGTCTTGCCCGCACCCGTGCCGCCGACGACGAGGAAGGCCAGGCGCGCGCGGACGATGCGCAGCAGCAACCGATAGGCGACCTCGGAGACCGCACCGCGATCCCGCAGTGCTTCGAGTCCCTGGGTCGTGGGCCGCAGGACCCGCAGTGACAGGCACGTCCCGGCCTGCGCGACCGGGGAGAGCACCGCGTGCAGCCGGACACCGAACTCACCGTGCCCGGGCAACCTGCCGTCGACCCACATCTGGGCGTCGTCGAGCCGACGCCCGGCGAACAGCGCCAATCGCTGCGCGAGTCGTCTGACCGCGGCCTCGTCGGGGAAGGTGACCTCGGTCAGGTGCAGCCCGTTGCCACGATCCACCCAGACGCGATCGGGCGCGGTGACGAGCACGTCGGTCACGGCCGGGTCTGCCAGCAGATCCTCGAGCGGGCCCGCACCGGTCAGTTCGGTCTGCAGATGCCGCAGTGCCGCAAGCAGATCGGAGTCTCCGAGTACTCCACCGGATTCCGCGCGCAGGGCTGCGGCGACGCGGGTCGGAGTGAGCTCCCCGGTCTCGTCGGCCAGCCGGTCGCGGACCCGCGAAAGGAGGTCGTCCCCGAGGGTCCCGGTCATGCCGCACGTCCCGGGCCGGCGCGGTCGGCCCCGACGGCCGCCAGCACGTCGTGCGCCGCACCGAGCAACGGCGAGCGTGACCGCAGCCGCAGGCCCCCGCGTTCGAGCATCTCGCTCAAGCCCGGCTCGGGACGCATCGAGGTGAGCACGTCCAGGCCCACCGCGTCGGACACGTCGACGGCTCGCAAGCCACCGGGTGCGGGCCCGCGGACGACGACTCCGGCCGGTTCACCCCGCGCCGCGAGCGTGCGGGCGACCCGGGTAGCGGAGAGCACCGCACCGATCCGGGCCGGCACGACGACGACGGTGAGGTCGGCCAGTGCGATCACCGCGTCGGCGACCGGGTCGAAGCTGCGCCCCACATCGCAGACGACGGTTGCTCCCGCTCCGCGCACCCCGTCGACGACCGACTCTGCGGCGACGGCGGTGAGCCGATCGGTGTTCTCGCGGTCGGTGGACAGGACGCCCACCCCGGATGCCCATACGGGTACGGCGTCGCGCAGGGCACGCGCCGAGACCCGTCCACCGTCGACGGTGAGACCGGACCACCGCACTCCCGGACACTCCTCGAGACCGGTCAGGACGTCGAGTCCCGCGCCGAACGGATCGGCGTCGACGAGCAGGGTGTCGCGTCGTTCGTCGTTCCCCGCGGCCCAGGCGAGTGCGGCGGCGAAGGTCGACGCGCCCGCTCCCCCGCATCCTCCGACGACCGCGAGGACGGTGCCGGCACCCGTCGAGGGCTCGTCAGCGGCCGCGACGATCGAGAGCAGTTCCACCTCCTCGGACGGGAGGGCGAGGACGTGTTCGGCGCCGACGGTCGCGGCGGCCTGCCAGTCCGCCAGGCCGGCCGTCCCGCTGCACACGAGGATCACGCCGGGGCGGCGGGGATATCCGGCCGCGCATGCCGCTGCGGCGGACGCATCGAGGACGACGATCGCCGCGTCGGTCCACGCCCTGCGGGGCACCGGCACGGACATCTCGTGCAGTGTGCGGTCGGCCGCCGCGACCACACGATGGAGGTCGGCGACCAGCGCGGGATCGTCGACCAGTCCGAGGATGTCGTTCATGCCCGACAGGCTGCCCCGCTACGGGGTCGTGAGTGTCGCGGAAACGGCCTCGGAAGCCCCGCCTGTGGATGGATCAGGGGCCTGTGGACAACCCGGCCGTGCGCACCCTCGTCGCACCTGTGCGCAGGTCGGCGGGTGTAGAAGACAGTACGGAGACGTGTGGAAAAGGCCTCGGACAAAGCGACAGCCCTCGCCAGGGGGGAGGAGGCGAGGGCCGTCTGCGTTCAGCCCCGGGGGGTCGGGCTGAACACAACCCGAGTATCGACCCGGGCATTCGCGATAGTACACCGCTAGGCGTGACTGCTTGCAACTTCAAACACCGGCGCGGCGCGCCCCTATTGTGGTGATCGTGACCGATACGTCCGTGAATCCGTCCCGACCGGCCCCGTCGACGGGGGGCTCACCGGACTCGGCTCGCATCGCAGCGTTCTTCGATCTCGACAAGACCGTCATCGCCAAGTCGAGCGTGCTGGCGTTCACCCGGCCGTTCTTCGAGGAGGGTCTCCTCAGCCGCCGGGCCGTGCTGCAGAGCACCTACGCCCAGCTCCTCTACCTGTTGTCGGCGGCCGATCAGGCCCGGGTGGACCGGATGCGAGAACACATCGCGCACATGTGCAAAGGATGGGATGTCGAGCAGGTCGGATCGATCGTCGAGAAGACCCTGCAGGACGTCGTGACACCGCTCGTCTACGCGGAGGCGAAGGATCTGATCGCCGATCACCGGGCCCGCGGTCACGACGTGATCATCGTGTCCGCATCCGGCCAGGAAGTGGTGACTCCGATCGCCCGGACACTCGGTGCCTCCCACAGCACGGGGAGCCGGATGCGGATCGTCGACGGCCGCTACGCCGGCGAGCTCGAGTTCTACTGCTTCGGGGAGGCGAAGGCGGTCGCGATCCGCGAGCTCGCCGAGGAGTACGGTTACGATCTCTCCCGCAGCTACGCGTACTCCGATTCGGCCACCGACCTGCCGATGTTGCTGGAGGTCGGCAATCCGCGCGCGGTCAACCCCGACCGCCCGCTGCGCCGGGAAGCAAACGAAAACGGTTGGCCTGTTCTCACTTTCGCCCGGCCCGTACCGCTCGGACGTCGTGCCCGTCCGTCGCCGCGCGCCCTGGCGACGCTCGCCGCGACCCTCGGAGCGACCGCACTGATACTGGGTGCCACCCGCCGACTGGCCAAGCGCCGGATGCGTTGACACTCAGGGTCACTCGCCGCGAAATCGAGAACAAACATTGCCGTCGGGGGCTTGCCGACATCTCGCGGACGGGGTAGAAAGGAGTTACGGAAGGACGGAAGGCCAAGACCGAATCGGAAGAGAAGATTCGATCTCCCGACTGTTCTTCCCAGCACGGACACCGAGTACCCACGCGAAGCCGATGCCACTATAAGGGCACGAGTGTTGTGGGCCTGCGAGTTCCGGATTTTCGAAGACGAGTACCCCGCACCCGTTGCGAGGACGAATCGACGATACCCGGATCATCGCCGAGGCCGTTGAATCACAACCCATTTCAGCACGCATGGTAACTCGGACCGCCCGTGCTAGCGGGTGGCGGAATCGATCTCGATCGATATGCCACCCGCTTTCGCGTGCAGGGGGTTTCGCGTACAGGCCGCGATTCGGCCGGCGAAGCCCCGCCCGGCACTCAGCCGGCGAACGCCTCGGCGATCGAGCCGGCCTCACGAGCCCCGGCCTCGAGCGACCCACAGCAGAAGAGCACCCAGCCGCCGACGCCCTCCACGGTTCCCGCCCCGAATCCGGCGACCCCGTCGCGGTAGGCCTGCAACCGGCGCATCCAGTGGACCTCCGGTACGCCCAGATTGCGCGTATCGAGTCCGGACGCGACGCACACGAGCCGGGACGCGGCCCGCGCCACGATGCCGTCGGCGACCCCGAAGGGCTTCAGGACGGACAGTTCACCGTGCACGACCGCAGCGAGAACGGGCGCCGGGGCGTTCGTCCCCCCGGTGACGAGTTGCGCGAGCCCGTCGAGACGCTCGGCGACCCCCGGCTCCGTCCGCGGACGACCCAGCTCCTCGGCGTCCTCCACGAGATCCGCGGCAGCGAGAAGGTGCAGGCGGGCCAGTGCCTGAAGCGGGGCACGTCGCCACGTCGCGACCATGTTGTCGAGCGCGTCGCCGTCGAGCGACTGCGCGACCCGCAGCGCTCCGGCCAGGATCGGATCGCCACTCTCCCCCGGCTGCGGAAGTTCCATCGACCCGCCGTCGATCGACGCCGAGGCGCGGGCGGCCCGCACCGATGCCTCCGCGGCGGTGTTCGCCCAACCACGCCGATTGGTTCGATGACGATGCACCTCCGCGAGCGCGTCGCGGGCACGGTCGGCGGCGTCGCGTACGCCCGGAAGGTCGACGAGAGGCTGAAGAGGGTCGGTCACGCCGACGACGGTACCGGCGCGCACGCGGTGGACGGACGAGAGGTTCACCGGTCGTGCCCGAATGCCGTTCGTCGCGCGAATTCGACCGATGAGCGAAAGTGACGGGGTTGCATATCGATGCAACGGTGCGGCGCCGGTCACAGATGATTACGCTCACAAGAGCCCGAATGGAACCATCCCGGAAAGAGGCCCTGCACCATGACGAGCGCAGCCCAGGAGCACGAATCGAAGGCGTACCCGCCGAGCCCGGAGTTCACCGCCACGGCCAACGCCGGTCCGGAACTGCAGGCCGCGGCCGACGCCGATCGGCTCGGATTCTGGGACGAACAGGCGAAACGACTCGACTGGGCGGAGCCCTGGACGGAAGTGCTCGACTGGTCGAACGCTCCGTTCGCGAAGTGGTTCGTCGGCGGCAAGCTCAACGTCGCCTACAACTGCGTCGACCGGCACGTCGAGGCCGGTAACGGCGATCGGGTCGCCATCCACTTCGAGGGCGAGCCCGGCGACAGCCGGTCGCTGACCTACAACGACCTCCTCGCCGAGGTCTCCCGCGCCGCGAACACCTTCACCGAGCTCGGCCTGGTCGCCGGCGATCGCGTCGCGATCTACATGCCGATGATCCCCGAGGCCATCGTCACCATGCTCGCGTGCGCGCGCCTCGGCCTGACCCACTCGGTGGTCTTCGGCGGCTTCTCGTCGTCGGCGCTGCGCTCGCGCATCGACGATGCGCAGGCCAAGCTGCTCGTCACCGTGGACGGGCAGTGGCGGCGCGGCCAGGCCGCGCCGCTCAAGAACGCCGCCGACGAGGCCGTCGCCGACGCAAAGTCGATCGAGCACGTGCTGGTCGTCGCGCGCACCGGCATCGACGTGGAGTGGACCGAAGGGCGAGACCTGTGGTGGCACGAGACCGTCGAGAAGGCCTCCCCCGAGCACGAAGCGCAGCCGTTCGACTCCGAGCACCCGCTGTTCATCCTGTACACCTCGGGCACCACGGGTAAGCCCAAGGGCATCATCCACAGCTCGGGTGGCTACCTGACGCAGGCGTCGTACACCCACCACTACGTCTTCGACCACAAGCCGGGCAAGGACGTCTACTGGTGCACCGCCGACATCGGCTGGGTCACCGGCCACAGCTACATCGTCTACGGCCCGCTGAGCAACGGTGTCACCCAGGTCGTCTACGAGGGCACCCCCAACTCGCCGAACGAGCACCGGCACTTCGAGATCATCGAGAAGTACGGGGTGTCGATCTACTACACCGCCCCGACGCTGATCCGCACGTTCATGAAGTGGGGTCGCGAGATCCCCGACGCCCACGACCTGTCGTCGATCCGTCTGCTCGGCAGCGTCGGCGAGCCGATCAACCCGGAGGCGTGGCGCTGGTACCGCGAGGTCATCGGCGCGGATTCGGCCCCGATCGTCGACACCTGGTGGCAGACCGAGACCGGCGCGATCATGATCTCGCCGCTGCCCGGCATCACCGCCACCAAGCCCGGCTCGGCGATGGCGCCGCTGCCCGGTATCTCGGCGAAGATCGTCGACGACGAGGCCACCCCGCTCGGCGCGGGCGGTAACGGCTACCTGGTGCTCGATCAGCCGTGGCCGGCTATGCTGCGCGGCATCTGGGGCGACGAGCAGCGTTACCGCGAGACCTACTGGTCGCGCTACGCCGAGCAGGGCTGGTACTTCGCCGGCGACGGTGCGCGTTACGACGACGACGGAGCGCTGTGGGTGCTCGGCCGCGTCGACGATGTCATGAACGTCTCCGGTCACCGCATCTCCACCTCGGAGGTCGAGTCGGCGCTCGTGTCGCACCCGTCCATCGCCGAGGCCGCGGTCGTCGGCGCGGCGGACGAGACCACCGGTCAGGGCATCGTCGCGTTCGTGATCCTGCGCGAGCACGTCGAGAACACCGGCGACACGCTCATCAAGGAACTGCGCGATCACGTGGCGGTGGAGATCTCCCCGATCGCCAAGCCCCGTCAGATCACCGTTGTGCCGGAACTGCCGAAGACCCGGTCGGGCAAGATCATGCGCCGCCTGCTGCGCGACGTCGCCGAGGGCCGCGAGCTCGGCGACACCTCGACGCTCGTCGATCCGGCCGTCTTCGACGCGATCCGCGGCAAGTAGCCGAACGACGAAGGCCTCTTCCGGATCGGATCCGGAAGGGGCCTTTCGCGGTCGGTACGACTACACCTCGTCGAGCGACCGGTCGCGGGTCTCCTTGACGACGAGCAGCGCGACGAAGGTCGTCGCCGCGGCGATCAGCAGGTAGATGCCCACCCAGCCGACGCCGTAGCTCGTGGCCAGCCACGTCGCGATGAAGGGGGCCACCGCGGCACCGAGGATGCTCGACACGTTGTACGAGATTCCGGAACCCGTGTAGCGGACGTTGGTCGGGAACAGCTCGGGCAGGATCGCACTCTGCGGCCCGAAAGTCAGACCCATGAGCAGCATGCCGACGATGAGGAAGAACAGCATGCGTCCGGAGCTCATGCCGTCGCTCGACAGCAGGAACTGGAAGCACAGGCCGAACACCATGATCGCGCCCGTGACGACCAGCAGGGTCGAGCGGCGACCGTAGCGGTCGGCGAGCCACCCGGCGACGGGAACCGCCGCGGCGAAGAACAGCACCGCGACCAGCTGCAGCACGAGGAAGTCCGCGTACTGGAAACCGGCACCGTGGCCACCTTCCTCGGGGGTCTTGCCCGTTCCGAAGCTCAGAACCCAGGTGGTCATGATGTAGAAGAGCGTGTACGTCGCGAGCATGACGAAGGTGCCGATGATCAGCTCACGCCAGCTGTTCTTGAACACCTCGGCGAGAGGCGTCTTGACCTTCTTGCCCTCGGCGACGGCCTTGGCGAAGACCGGCGTCTCTTCGAGCTTGAGCCGCACGTACAGCCCGATGATCACCATGATCGCGCTGAGCAGGAACGGAATGCGCCAGCCCCATTCGAGGAAGGCGCTCGACAGGTCGGGGTCGCCGTTGTCGTGGCCGAGCGCCAGCGTGATGATCAGGAACAGGCCGTTGGCGCCGATGAAGCCGATGGGTGCGCCGAGCTGCGGCCACATCGCCGCCCAGGCGCGCTTGCCGGGTTCGGCCGTCTCGGTGGCGAGCAGCGCCGCACCCGACCACTCCCCACCGAGACCCAGGCCCTGGCAGAAGCGCATGAGCGCCAGCAACGCCGGTGCGATGAGCCCGGCCTGGTGATAGGTCGGCAGCAGGCCGATGAGGAAGGTCGCGATGCCCATCGTCAGGAGCGAGCCGACGAGCGTGACCTTGCGGCCGATGCGGTCGCCGAAGTGCCCGAAGACGACGGATCCGACCGGGCGGGCGACGAAAGCGATACCGAAGGTCGCGAGGGAGGCGAGCAGCGCGGTCGTGCTGTTGCCCTGCGGGAAGAACAGGTGCGGGAAGACCGAGACGGCGGCTGTCGCATAGATGTAGAAGTCGTAGAACTCGATGGACGTGCCGACCATGCTGGCGACGACGATGCGCCGGCGCGGAACGCCTGCGACGAGCGAGGAACCCCCGTCCTCGACTCCGACCGATGTGCTCACTGAACCATCCCCACTACTCCACTCACATTCTGAGACCAGATCCCACTTACTAGGAAAGTGAACACCCGAGTTTCCGCCCACCGCAAATCGGACACCCCTACGTGCGCCCTCCGTCCGGCGTTAGACTCTTCCCCGGTGTGCCGGGAAGTCTGGTCGGCGACGGTTCGCCCGTGCCCGTATCCGCCCAGCGAAAGACGCCCGTGTCCGACACCTCCTCACCCACCTGGACCGCACCTCTGGGTCGCTTCCTCCGCACCGAGACGGTCGGCGGTTCACTGCTGCTCATCGCCGCAGCGATAGCGCTGATCTGGGTCAACTCCCCCTTCGGCGACTCCTATCTCGCTCTGCGGGACTTCGAGATCGGCCCGGAGTTCCTGCACCTGCACCTCTCGGTCGGCGACTGGGCCAAGGACGGCCTGCTCGCCGTCTTCTTCTTCGTCGCGGGCCTCGAACTCAAGCGCGAACTCGTCACAGGCGAACTCGCCGATCGCAGGAAGGCGATCCTGCCCGTGATCGCCGCATGCGGCGGCGTGATCCTTCCTGCCGTCATCGCAGCCGTCGTGGGCTGGGGTGCGCCGGGAATGGACCGGGGTTGGGCGATCCCCGTCGCGACCGACATCGCCTTCGCTCTCGGCGTGCTCGCCCTCACCGGTTCGCGCATCCCCACCAGCGCCCGGGTGTTCCTGTTGAGCCTGGCGGTCGTCGACGACCTCATCGGCATCGCGCTCATCGCGATCCTGTTCACCTCGGGACTCGCCGTCGCGTGGCTGCTCGCCACAGTGGCCGCAGCGGCGGCGTACTGGTTCGCGCAGCAGAAGCGCATCACCACGCCGTGGTTGTATGTGCCGCTCGCACTGTTCACCTGGTACGCCATGCACAACGCAGGCATCCACGCGACCGTCGCCGGGGTCCTCCTCGGCCTGCTCACCCGTGTCCGCACCGATCCCGGGGAGGACTACGCACCCGCCGAGCGGCTGGTCCACCACATCCAACCGTGGTCCGCCGGTCTGTGCGTCCCGCTGTTCGCCCTGTTCGCATCCGGTGTACCCATCGGTGCGGAGATGCTCGGCCAGGTGTTCACCGATCCTGTCGGCCAGTCCGTCGTCCTCGGACTGCTCCTCGGCAAGACCGTCGGGATCTTCGGCGCCACCTGGATCTCGATCCGGCTCGGTCTCGCCACCCGCCCGACCGGGCTGATGTGGGGAGACGTGCTCGCGCTCGCCGTGATCGGCGGCATCGGGTTCACGGTGAGCCTGCTCATCGCCGAACTTTCGCTCGGCGACATCCACGGTGGCGAGCCCGCCGAGATCGCCAAGGCCGCCGTGCTGGTGACATCATTGATCGCCTCTGTCCTCGGGTCGGCGCTACTGTTACGGCGTGGGCGCGCCCACCGCCAACGGAACGAACCAACCGAAGGGGTCGAGTAGTGAGCGTGACGAACGCGAATCGTCCGGAGAACGGAGTCCCGTCGAGCATTTCGGGCATCCCGTTGACGAAGGTGGACGCTCCGACACCCCGCGATGCCAGTGTGGGCGAACTGGTACGCGACGCAGCGACACAGCTGTCCACACTGTTCCGCGCCGAAGTCCAGCTCGCCAAGGCCGAGGTGACCGGCGAGGTCAAGAAGGGCGTGCAGGGCAGCCTGTTCTTCATCCTCGCGCTCGCCGTGCTGACCTTCAGTTCGTTCTTCTTCTTCTTCTTTCTCGCCGAACTCCTCGATGTCTGGGTGGCGCGCTGGCTCGCCTTCCTCATCGTCTTCCTGATCATGCTGGTGGTGACGGGCCTGCTGGCCCTGATCGGCTATATGCGGGTCCGGAAGCTGCGCGCACCGAACAAGACCATCGACTCGCTCAAGCAGACCGCGTCGATCCTCCCGAGCAGCCAGGACGGACACGATGCGGACGGCCCGCGCCACGCCGCGCCGCGCCGCGTCACCCGCTGACGAACCGGAACAGCCAGTGCCCGTCCCCGACCCGTCCACGGTCCGGTATCCCGGACCGTGGACGCATCGAGATATCCACGCCAACGGCATCCGCTTCCATGCCGTCGAAGCCGGTCCGCACGACCCGGACACACCTCTCGTGGTGTTCGTGCACGGCTTCGCCGACCTGTGGTGGTCGTGGCGTCACCAGCTCACCGCCTTCGCCGATCTCGGCTACCGGGCGGTCGCGGTGGACCTGCGTGGTTACGGCGACACGGACAAGCCGCCCCGCGGATACGACGGCTGGACGCTCTCGAACGACATCGCGGGACTGATCCGCGCGCTCGGGCACACCGAGGCGGTCCTCGTGGGCCATGCCGACGGGGGCCTCGTGTGCTGGGCGACCGCGGTGATCCATCCGCATGTCGTGCGGGCCATCGCGGTCGTCGACTCCCCGCACCCCATCTCGCTGCGCGACGCGACCCTGCGCGACCGCGCGCAACGCAGGGCTCTGGTGCCGACCTTCCTCGCCTACCAGCTGCCGTGGCGTCCCGAACGGAAGCTGGTTCGCGACAAGGGCCTGGAGATCGAACGGCTGATGCGTGTGCGGTGCGGCCCGGACTGGCGACGCACCGACGAGTTCGCCGATGTCGTCGACCGGCTGCGCACCGCGATCCGCATCCCGGGCACGGCGCACCTGACCCTCGAATACCAGCGCTGGGCGTTCCGCAGCCAGTGGCGTCCCGACGGTCGCCGCTTCATGAAGGCCATGGACGTCGAGCTCACCCTGCCGATCCTGCAGCTGCACGGCGCGCTGGATCCCTACGTGCTCGCCGCGACCCTCCGACGCTGCGTGCGGCACGCCCCCGGACGGATCCTGAAACTCGTCGACGGGGCCGGCCACTACGCCCATCAGGAGAAGCCCGAAGCGGTGACGGCACTGCTCGCCGACTTCGTCCGCGGACTCGACTGATCTGCCCGTCCGCCGGACGGGCAGACGTCAGACGATGCAGGCGCCGGTCGCAACCGGCTGATTCACCCCGGCCATCTCCAGCTGCCGGCTCACCTCTGCACCGGTGAGAACGAAACCGGTGTCGGTGTTGTCGACCGCCGCGCCGAAGACCATGCCGAGGACATCGCCGGACGGATCGACCAGCGGACCCCCCGAGTTGCCCTGCCGGATCGTGCCGCGCACCGTGTACACCTCGCGTTCGACGGTGCCGCCGCGGTAGATGTCCGGGCCCTGCAGGTCGAGCGTCTCGCGGATCCGCGCCGCGCTCGCCGTGTACGGACCGCCGCCCGGGTAGCCGAGCACGATCGCGTCGTCACCCGACTCCGCCGGCTCCGGGGCGAAATCCAGCGGCTGCGCGGTCAGTCCCGGCACCGCGAGGATCGCGACGTCCACCTCCGGATCGAACAGCACGACGGTCGCTTCGAGCGGGCCGCCGTCCGTATCGACGGTCACCGCTGCGGTTCCGGCCACGACGTGCGCGTTCGTCATCACCCGTTCAGGGGCCACGACGAAACCGGATCCTTCCAGTGCCTTCTGGCAGCTGGGTGCGACACCGTTGATGCGCAGCACGCTCGTCTGCAGCCGGGCCGGGACCGATCCTTCGAGGAGACCGCCGTCGGGTGCCTCCACCTCGGCGATCGGGGTACGCCCGAACGGCCCGATCACCTCGGGCAGACCCGAGGTGTCGAGCAACGCCGAGAACTCGTTGGGGATCGCACGCATCCAGTCGGGGGCGACGTCGTCGACGGTCCCGAGCACCTGGGATCCCCGCACGGCTGCGGAGACGGCGGGCTGGGTCGTGGCGGTCAGCGGGATGGCGAGCAGCCACGCGGCGACGAGCACCGCGACCGATTGCAGACCGGCACCGACGACGCTGTCGACCGCCCGCGCACCCGGACTGTGGATGCCGCTGCGCGCGGCACGTCCGAGCACCATGCCGGCCACCTCGCCGATCACCACCAGCACCACGATCAGAGCGATGCCGGCGAGGATGCGCATGCGCGCATCGTCGATGTGCACGAGCACGTGCGGGGCGATGAGGATGCCCGCGACCGCACCGAGCAGCACACCCAGGAAGGCCAGCGCCGAGGCGACGGCGCCCTGCCGGAGCCCGGAGGACGCGGCGATCAGGACGATCACCACGATGATCAGATCGATCCAGCCCGATCCGGTCATGATTCGACCACCCCCGTCTCCAGTTCGGCGAGTACGACGTCGAGATCACGGACGTCGTGGTGATCCCACTCGATCTCCCACCCCGATACCGCGAACAGACCCGCGAGCACACCCGCGGTGAAACCCCAGACCAGCATCCCGTCCACCTGGAAGGCCGGGCCCTGATAACCCAGACGGTGCCGGACCTGGAAACGGTTGTCGGGGTCGAGCAACTCGTGCAGCGACACCCGGACCACGCGGGTCGCCTCCTTCGGATCGACCACTCCGACCGGGCTCGGGGTCTCCCAGTAGGCGACCACGGGAGTCACGTCGAAGCCGGAAGGCGGGATGAACAGTTCGGGGAGCACGGCGAGCGGCCGGATCCCGGACGGATCCAGGCCGGTCTCCTCCTCCGCTTCACGAAGTGCGGTGTGGATGGCGCCGTAGTCCTCGGGATCGGCGGCGCCTCCGGGAAAGGCCACCTGCCCGCTGTGCTGCCGCAGCGTCGCGGCGCGCTGGGTGAGCAGGACGTCGGCGTCGGCGGGAAGTCCGCCGCGGGCCATCGGATCGGCCTCCGGCGACCCGCCGAACAACACCAGCACCGAGGCCTGCCGCACCCGCGCGACGCGCGGGGCGCGACGGTTCAGGATCGGGTTGAGACCGTGCGGGTCGGTCGGCGACACCGAGGCGACACGCCGGAGCCATTCGGGGATCATGCGGCCACCCCCAGATGCTCCTCGACGACCGAGGCGACCTCGTCGGCCGACCGGAACGGGATGGGGAGCACGGCGGCGACCGACCCGTCGGCGCGGAGCAGCACCGTCACGGGAAGGACGGCGGGCGCGCCGACCGCGGCCTGTACGCGACCCGAGCCGTCCTGCACACCCGGCAGGTGCACGTCGTAGTCGGCGAGCCGGCCGAGGGCGTTCGACTCGTTCGGGTCGGTGTGGACGGTGACGACGGTGACCTCCTCGCCCACCCGGGCGGCGTAGTCCTGGAGGACCGGCAGTTCCTCGGCGCAGGGAGCGCACCACCAGGCCCACAGGTTCACCACGGCGGGCTTTCCGGCGAGGGCGGCCGCGAGGTCGACGGAGGATCCGTCGCTCACGCACTCGAAGACCAGACCGGCGAGCGGACCGGCGGGAGCGGGCGTGGACCCGCCCGGCTGCGGGCACGGATCGAGTGCGGCGGTCTCCCGCAGCGGAGCGAGGGCCTGCGCGCCGTCCTGGGGCCGGCGGTCCACGGGTGCGGTCGAGGGTGCGGCCGGTCCCGGGCCGGTGGCCGGCGGAGGGTCGCTGCGGTCGCGCGGCCAGATGGCGACGATCAATGCGATGACGACGACGAGAGCTGCCAGGCTCCAGCGGCCTGCTGTGGAAGGACGCACTCCGTCACCGCCCGGCCAGCTCGAGCAGGTGCTCGGTCTCCGGTCCCTTCACCAGCGTGGCCGCGGTCTGCGGATCGGTGGGCCCGGTCCCGTAGGAGGGGCAGTCCTTCGCGAGGACACACACCCCGCATGCCGGCTTGCGTGCGTGGCACACGCGCCGACCGTGGAAGATCACGCGATGGGACAGCAGCGTCCATTCCTTGCGCTCGATGAGCACACCCACCGCGTGCTCGATCTTGACCGGGTCGGTCTCGTCGGTCCATTCCCAGCGACGCACGAGCCGCTGGAAGTGGGTGTCGACCGTGATACCCGGCACATCGAAGGCGTTACCGAGGATGACGTTGGCGGTCTTGCGGCCGATGCCGGGCAGCGCGACGAGATCCTTCAGCCGGGCCGGAACCTCGCCGTCGTGCCGCTCGAGCAGGGCCTGGCCGAGACCGATGAGCGAGTTGGCCTTGTTGCGGTAGAAGCCGGTCGAGCGGATGTACTCCTCGAGCTCGGCGCGGTCCGCCTCCGCGTACGCGCGGGCGTCGGGATACCGGGCGAACAGAGCGGGGGTCACCTGGTTGACCCGCACATCCGTGCACTGCGCCGACAGGATCGTGGCGACGGCGAGCTCGAGCGGATTCGTGAAGTCCAGTTCGCAGTAGACGTGCGGAAAAGCCTCGGCGAGGCGCCGGTTCATCCGTCGCGCGCGACGGACGAGGGCCAGTCGCGACTCCGGTCCGCGAGCCTTTCCGTTCACTCGGCGCGGGGCCGTCTCGGGGCTCTCGGACTGGGAGGCATGCACCTGATCCACTCTACGTAAACACTCTCCCCAGGATCCGGCCCCGTGTCTCTTCCGAGACCTTGCGGGTGTTTACTTCCGGGTATGCAAGCTCTTGCTGTGGTCCTCTTCCCGGTGCTGCTCATGTTGTTCGCACTGTCCATGGAACGTGTCGAAGCGCGCTTGAGCCGGTTGTCCGTCCGTGAGCAGGAAGTGGAAGAGTTCCTCGACAAAGCGGACCAGGCCGATGTCGCGGCACTCGCTCGTGAAGGTTTCCCCGGGGCTTTGGCCCGCTTCCAGCGTCGCCGCCGCCGCGGACCGAGCACCGACGGAGCGGACGATTCGGACGGTCATCTGCGCGCGCGCCGCGCCAGCTGAACGACTACTTGCCGGTAGCCTCGAGGTACCGATGATCGGGTTCGTCGATCGTTTCCGTGGTATCGGTCACTCACTCGTGCAGCGCGCACGATAGACTGGGCGCTCGTACGCCTGACAGGTGACCTGCCCAGGAAGTCCGTCGACGTGCAGACCCGGCAGTAGATGACGAATCATTCCCAAAAGGAGCGCACGTGGACGAGGTCCTGGCCAGAGCAGGCATCTTCCAAGGAGTCGAGCCCTCGGCGGTTGCGGCGCTGATCAAAGAGCTTCAGCCTGTAGATTTCCCGCGCGGCCATGTCATCTTCAACGAGGGTGAGCCCGGCGACCGGCTGTACATCATCGTTTCCGGCAAGGTGAAGCTCGGACGTCGTTCGCCCGACGGTCGCGAGAACCTCCTGACGATCATGGGCCCGTCCGACATGTTCGGCGAGCTGTCGATCTTCGACCCGGGTCCGCGCACCTCCACCGCCACCACCGTCACCGAGGTGCGAGCCGTGAGCATGGACCGCGATGCGCTCAAGGCGTGGATCGACCAGCGCCCCGAGATCGCCGAGCAGCTCCTCCGCGTGCTGGCCCGTCGTCTGCGTCGCACCAACAACAGCCTCGCCGACCTGATCTTCACCGACGTCCCCGGTCGTGTCGCCAAGGCACTGCTCCAGCTCGCCCAGCGTTTCGGCACCCAGGAGGCCGGCGCCCTGCGTGTCACGCACGACCTGACGCAGGAAGAGATCGCGCAGCTCGTCGGCGCGTCCCGCGAGACCGTGAACAAGGCCCTCGCCGACTTCGCGCACCGCGGCTGGCTGCGTCTCGAGGGCAAGAGCGTGCTGATCTCCGACTCGGAGCGTCTGGCGCGTCGCGCTCGCTGACCCACGGACATACGAAAGGCCGGGACGCTCGCCGCGTCCCGGCCTTTCGTATGTGCGTATCCCAGCCGTAGCTGCTTCGACCCAGCCGTAGCTGCTTCGACCCAGCCGTCCGGCTGCTTCGACTCAACCGTGGCTGCGCAGGTACTCCAACTGCACGTTGACGGACTTCTCCGCCGCACCCCACAACGAGGGGTCGACGTCGGCGTAGACGTGCTCGACGACCTGCCGTGCGGTGGCTTCGGCGCCGAGGGTGCGCAGCGCACCGCGCACCTGCTCGAGCCGACCCTCCCGGTGCGCGAGGTACTCCCGCGCGATCGTCTCGAGGTCGGGCAGCTCGGGGCCGTGCCCGGGCAGCACCGTGTAGCCACCGCCGAGACCGATGAGCGACCTCAACGACCGCAGGTAGTCGCCGAGGTCGCCGTCGGAGTCGTCGAGCACGGTCGTGCCGCGGCCGAGGATGGTGTCGGCAGTGAGAACACTGCGGTCCTGCTCGATCACGAACGACAGCGAATCGGCGGTGTGCCCCGGGGTCGCGACGACCCGGATGCGCAGACCCGCCGCCTCGACGACGTCACCGCCGGACAGTTGCTGCCCACCGCCGTGGCGGTGTTCCGGCAGCACTGCGTGCACCGGGCATTCCGCGAGTTGCGAGAAACGCTCGGCACCCTCGGTGTGGTCGAAGTGGCGGTGACTGATGAGGGTCGCCGCCACCGGCACCTGCGCGATCCGCTCGAGATGGCCTTCGTCGAGGGGACCCGGATCGACCACGACGCACTCGTCGCTGCCGGGGGCCCGGAGGATCCAGGTGTTCGTTCCCTCGAGGGACATGATCGAGGGGTTCTCGGCCAGGATCACCGCGGCGTTCTCGGTGACCTGGCGCAGCTGCGCGTAGGCGGGGTGGACCAGCGCCATCACATGTGCCTCTCGTGTCGGATCCGTCGGGAGCCGCCTCCGATCGGGGAGGGTGGCGTCAGCGTACTTCCACCATCAGCTCGACCTCGACGGGAGCGCCGAGGGGCAGTTCGGCGACGCCGACGGCCGAGCGGGCGTGCGCGCCGACCTCACCGAAGATCTCCCCGAGCAGTTCCGACGCGCCGTTGATGACGCCGGGCTGTCCGGTGAAGCCCTCGGCGGACGCCACGAAGCCGACGACCTTCACGACGCTCGCGATGTTGTCGAGTCCGACGAGACCGTCGACTGCGGCGAGCGCGTTGAGCGCGGCGGTGCGGGCCGCGGTCTTCGCCTCCTCCGCTGACACCTCGGCACCCACCTTGCCGGTGTGCGTCAGCTTCCCGTCGGCCAGCGGCAGCTGACCGGAGGTGTAGACGACGTCGCCATTGCGGACGGCGGGTACGTAGGCCGCCACCGGGGCGGCGACCGGCGGCAGGGTGATGCCGAGTTCGGTCAGGCGTTCGCTCCAGGTGTTGTGCGACACCGATCAGCCCTTCGGACGCTTGAGGTAGGCGACGTGCTGCTCACCGGTGGGGCCGGGCAGGACGGTGACGAGCTCCCAGCCGTCGGCACCCCACTGGTCGAGGATCTGCTTGGTCGCGTGCGTGAGCAGCGGCACGGTTGCGTATTCCCATGTGGTGGTTTCACTCATATCCTGACCTTATCCAGCACCGTTCACCGTCCACGACTTATAGGCTCGTGATCGTGGCATCTCCGACATCACATTCCGGCGAATGGCCGGCAGGCGCCGCCCAGGCGCGACTGCACTTCGTGTCCGGCAAGGGTGGCACCGGGAAGTCCACCGTGGCCGCGGCGCTCGCACTGGCGCTCGCCGCCGGAGGTCGCAAGGTTCTGCTCGTCGAGACCGAGGGACGTCAGGGCATCGCGCAGCTGTTCGACGTGCCGCCGCTCCCGCCGGTCGAGACGAAAATCGCGACCGCACCGGGTGGCGGTGAGGTCTCGGCTCTCGCGATCGACATCGAGGCGGCCTTCCTCGAATACCTCGACATGTTCTACAACCTCGGATTCGCAGGTCGCGCGATGCGACGGATGGGAGCGATCGAGTTCGTGACCACGCTCGCGCCGGGTCTGCGCGACGTCATCCTCACCGGCAAGATCAAGGAGACCGTGGTACGGACCGACGCGTCGGGCGCACCCGTCTACGACGCGGTCGTCGTCGACTCCCCGCCCACCGGCCGCATCGGCAGCTTCCTCGACGTCACCAAGGCCATGGCCGATCTCGCGAAGTCCGGTCCGATCCGGTCGCAGAGCGAGGGTGTGGTCCGGCTGCTGCACTCCGACCAGACCGTCGTCCATCTGGTGACCCTGCTCGAGGCTCTGCCCGTGCAGGAGACGGCCGACGCGGTGGAGGAACTCGAGGCCGCCGATCTCCGGATGGGGACGGTCATCGTCAACCGCACCGCTCCCGAGCACCTGCCCGAGGAACTCGTCGACGACGTCGCCGCCGGCCGCATCGCCGGGCCCGCGATCCGGACGACGCTGGAGAAGGTGTCCATCAAGCTCTCCGACGACGATTTCGCCGGCCTGCTGACCGAGACCATCGAGCACGCCGCGGTACTCCAGGCGCAACAGGTGAGCGCCGCTCAACTCGACGAAGTGAAGGTGGCACGCATGTCCCTACCGGCCCTCGCCGACGGTGTCGATCTCGGTGGCCTCTACGAACTCGCCGACGTCCTCGCCGAGCAGGGTGTCCGATGAACGCACCGATCCGGAAGGTCCTCGACGTCGCCCGCATCCTGGACGACCGCTCGTCCCGGGTGATCGTGTGCTGCGGGTCGGGAGGTGTCGGCAAGACGACCACCGCCGCGGCGCTCGCGTTGCGCGCGGCCGAGCGGGGCCGTAGCGTCGTGGTGCTCACGATCGACCCGGCGCGGCGGCTGGCACAGGCCCTCGGGGTCGCCTCGCTCGACAATTCACCGCAGAAGGTGGAGCTCGGGCCGGAGGCGAAGGGCGAGCTGCACGCGATGATGCTCAACATGCGTCGCACCTTCGACGACATGGTGCTCGAGCACTCGACGCCGGAGAAGGCCCAGCAGATCCTCGACAACCCCTTCTATCAGACCGTGGCGTCGTCTTTCTCCGGCACGCAGGAGTACATGGCGATGGAGAAGCTCGGTCAGCTCGCGCAGAGCGACGAGTGGGATCTCATCATCGTCGACACCCCGCCGTCCCGGAACGCGCTCGACTTCCTCGACGCTCCCCAGCGGCTCGGGGCCTTCCTCGACGGGCGGATGATCCGGATCTTCACGGCACCCGGGCGTGGCTTCGGCCGCCTGGTGACCGGCGCGATGGGGCTCGCACTCAAGGCGGTCTCGACGATCGTCGGGAGCCAGATGCTGTCGGATGCATCGGCCTTCGTGCAGTCGCTGGACTCGATGTTCGGGGGCTTCCGCGAGCGCGCCAACCGCACCTACCGGTTGCTGCAGCAGCCGGGAACCCACTTCATGGTGGTCGCGGCACCCGAACCCGATGCCCTGCGCGAGGCGTCGTTCTTCGTCGAACGACTGTCGGGCGATCGCATGCCGCTGTCGGGCCTGGTGCTCAACCGCACCCATCCGACACTGTCGGCGTTGCCGTCCGATCACGCCCTCGCCGCGGCGGACCAGCTCGCCGAGGAGGAGGGCGTGGACGCGAAGGCCGCTGAGGCCGTTCTCCGCATCCACGCGCACCGGGCCGTGATCGCCAAGCGGGAGCTGCGGTTGCTACGCAACTTCACCGCGGCGAACCCTGCCGTCCCCGTGGTCGGGGTGCCCTCGCTGCCCTTCGAGGTCTCGGATCTCGAGGCGCTGCGGGCGGTGGGCGAGCAATTGACCCGCGAGGCGTGATGTCTCGCGGGTCATGATCTCGGCGGTTCGTGTACCGGTGAGGTGGTGACTAGACCGCGCTCTGGTGCTGTCGCTGCGCCTGGAAGAAATCGGCCCAGGACTCGACCTCGGGATGCTGCTTGAGGAGAGCACGACGCTGCCGCTCCGTCATGCCTCCCCACACGCCGAACTCGACACGGTTGTCGAGGGCGTCCGCCCCGCACTCGAGCATCACCGGGCAGTGCCGGCAGATCACCGCAGCCTTGCGCTGCGCTGCGCCACGCACGAACAGTTCATCTGGATCGACTTCGCGGCAGCGAGCCTTGGAGACCCAAGCGATACGCGCTTCGGCCTGGTCGACGTCGAGTCGGGTCGTCGGGGTGGTCATGTGCATTCAGTTGCCCCTTTACTTTCCGAACGCCGGTTCGCGGTGTTCGAGGTCTGCGCCGTCCGTGTGCCGCAACGGCGCAAAACCTGCCCGTCAAGGTGTTATCTGCGTCACACTGATGTCTCAATCTAGGTAAACTGATGCCCACGCGCAAGGCGAACGAAACCTTTTCTGGTACGCACGTACAAAGTCCCACGTCGGAGGCGTTTTCACCTCGCCCGTCGTGCCACGCCCGCTCCCTGGAAACGGCCGGCCGGTCCCTCGCCACGTAGTGTGTAGGCGTGTCGATCCGAAGAACGGTGGCGAAGCTCGCTGGTTGCACGGCCCTCGGCGGCGTTCTCGTAGCAGGGATGCTCTTCCCGGCCGCGGGTGGTTTCGGGTACGTCTCGAACCGAGCCGCGGACACCGTCGACAACAGTTCCGCAGAGCTCGTCGAAGGTGTCGTCCCAGCCGTGACGACCATGGTCGACAAGGCGGGCGAGCCGATCGCGTGGCTCTACGACCAGCGTCGCTTCGAGGTGCCCAGCGACCAGATCTCCAACGAGATGAAACTGGCGATCGTCTCGATCGAGGACAAGCGGTTCCCCGAGCACCAGGGCGTCGACTGGCAGGGCACCATCCGCGCGTTCCTCACCAACACCACGAGCGGTCAGGTCGAGCAGGGCGCCTCCACGATCGACCAGCAGTACGTCAAGAACTACCTGCTCCACGTGATCGCGAAGACCGACGCCGAACGCCGCGCGGCGATCGAGACGACGCCGGCCCGCAAGATCCGTGAGATCCGCATGGCGCTGACCCTCGACGATCAGCTCACCAAGGACGAGATCCTCACCCGCTATCTGAACCTCGTCCCCTTCGGCAACGGTTCGTTCGGCATCCAGGACGCCGCCCAGACCTACTTCGGCATCGACGCCAAGGACCTGAACATCCCGCAGGCCGCGATGCTCGCGGGCATGGTGCAGTCCAGCTCGGCGCTGAACCCGTACACCAATCCCGACGGCGTGCTCGCCCGTCGCAACATCGTGCTCGACACGATGATCGACAACATCCCGGAGCGCGCCGACGAGATCCGCGCCGCGAAGGAACTGCCGCTCGGCGTGCTGCCCGAGCCCAACACGCTCCCCCGCGGCTGCATCGCTGCCGACGACCGCGGTTACTTCTGCGAGTACGCGCTGCAGTATCTCGAGAACTCGGGCCTGTCGCGCGAGCAGATCGACCGGGGCGGATATCTCATCCGCACGACCCTCGACCCCGAGGTCCAGAACTCCGTCAAAGAGTCGCTCGACCGGTTCACCAGCCCCACCGTCGACGACGTGGCCTCGGTGATGAACGTGATCGAGCCGGGCCAGGATTCGCACAAGGTCCTCGCCATGGGGTCGAGCCGCAAGTTCGGTCTCGACGCCGAGGCCAAGGAGACGGTCCAGCCGCAGCCCTACTCGCTGGCCGGTCACGGCGCCGGGTCGATCTTCAAGATCTTCACCGTCGCCGCCGCCATGGAACAGGGTCTCGGCACCTCCGCCGTGCTCGACGTCCCGTCCCGCTACAACGCCCGCGGTCTGGGCGACGGCGGTGCCCGCGGCTGCCCGGCCAACTACTACTGCGTCGAGAACGCCGCGCCGTATCCGTCGCGACTGTCGGTGACCGACGCGCTGGCACAGTCACCGAACACGGCGTTCGTCAAGCTCATCGAGGCGACCGGCGTCGACGCGGTTGTCGACATGTCGGTGCGCCTGGGTCTGCGGTCGTACCTGCAGCCCCGCACCTCCGGCTTCGGCGACCAGTCGATGGCCGAGATGCAGAAGAACCAGCACCTCGGCTCGTACACGCTCGGCCCGACGTGGATCAACGCGCTGGAGCTGTCGAACGTCGCGGCAACCCTCGCCTCGCACGGCAAGTGGTGCCCGCCCACCCCGATCGAGGGGGTGTTCGACCGCGAGGGCAAGCCCGTGCCGATCACGCAGCAGGCGTGCGAGCAGGCCGTCGAGCCCGGTCTGGCCGACACCCTGACGACGGCGATGAGCAAGGACACCGCCGCCGGCGGTACCGCTTCGGGTGCCGCGGGGTCGGTGGGCTGGAACCTGCCGGTCGCGGCGAAGACAGGTACTACCGAGTCGCACATGTCCTCGGCATTCCTCGGCTTCACCAACCGGTTTGCCGGAGTCGTCTACACCTACGGCGACTCCCCCACTCCCGGCCAGATCTGCTCGGGTCCGGTCCGCCCCTGCTACGACGGCAACCTCTTCGGCGGTACCGAACCGGCGCGGACATGGTTCTCAGCGATGCTGCCGGTGGCGAACAAGTTCGGCTCCATCGAACTGCCCGCCCCCGATCCCCGGTACGTCCGCGGCGCGGGCAACGCCCAGGTTCCGGACGTGACGGGCCTGTCGAAGGACCGCGCGGTGCAGCGACTGCAGGACGCCGGATTCTCGGTCTCGGAGGCGACGATCGCCGGTGAGGAACGCGCCGGAACGGTGACGGGTACGTCCCCGAGCGGCTCGGCCGTCCCGGGATCGACGGTCACGCTGTTCATCAGCGACGGATCGGTCCGCGTCGCTCCCACCACGAGCGCCACCCCGGCCCGCCCGCGCGACCGCGAGGTGCCCGACACGACCCGCCGGTCGACGCCCGCGCCCATCCCGGGACGTGAGCTCGAGCAGAGCGAGTCGAGTCCGCCGGCGGAGGAGGAGTCCACTCCCACGACGACACCGAGCCGCCCCGACAACTGAGCCGCAGGGCTTCCACGGTCGGTTTACAGGCGTGAACGCACGGCTGCGGACAGGCGCTTGCCGTCGGCCTTGCCTGCCGCGATCTCGGTGGCGGCCTTCATCACCTGGCCCATGTTCTTCGGACCCGGCCGCGTGCCGAGTTCCTCCGCAACGCGCGCGAGGGCGGTGTCGACGACGTCGACGAGTTCGGCATCGGTGAGCGGGGTGGGCAGGTACTCGTCGATGATCCGTGCCTCGGCGTGCTCCTTGGCCGCGAGCTCTCCGCGTCCGTTCTCGGTGTAGACCTCGGCGGCCTCGCCGCGCTTCTTCGATTCCTTCGCGAGGACCTGGAGCACCTCGTCGTCGGACAGCTCACGCGCCTCCTTGCCGGACACCGCCTCGTTCCGGATCGCCGCGAGCAGCATCCTGAGGGTCTCGGTCCGCAGCTTGTCCTTGTCCTTCATCGCTGCGGTCAGGTCGGTCCGCAGCCTGGATTCGAGGGAGGATGTGGTGTCGCTCATGCCGGAAACGCTACGCGGGACAGGCGAACCACGTGCGAGGACCACGCACGGCGGTACGCTGGAGAAGTGCCTGACCTGTCTGCAATTCGCCGCGTAACCCTCGGTGCTGCCGGCGCCGCCGCTCTCGGCCTCGGTTACGCCACGCTGATCGAACGGAACGCGTTCACCCTTCGCGAGGTCACGGTGCCGGTGCTCGCGCCCGGCGCGTCGACACTGCGGGTCCTGCACATCAGCGACCTGCACATGACTCCCAATCAGAAGCTGAAACAGAACTGGTTGCGCGAACTCGACGGCCTCGAGCCCGATCTCGTCGTGAACACGGGCGACAACCTGTCGCACCCGAAGGCCGTTCCGGCCGTCGTCCAGGCCCTCGGCGGACTCCTCGCCCGCCCGGGTCTGTTCGTCTTCGGGAGCAACGACTACTTCGCTCCCGTGCTGAAGAATCCGCTGGCCTACTTCGACAAGGACCACGACCGCGTCTACGGGCCTCCGCTCCCGTGGGGCGACCTGCGTGCGGCGTTCACCGAACGTGGCTGGCAGGACATGACGCACGTGCGCCGCGACATCGAGATCGGCGGCGTGCGCATCGCCGTCGGCGGTGTCGACGACCCGCATCTCGACCGCGACCGGTACGAGACGATCGCAGGTGCGGCCGATCCCTCGGCCGATCTGCGACTGGGCATGACTCACTCCCCCGAGCCGCGGGTGCTCGATCGCTTCGCCGAGGACGGCTACGACCTCGTTCTGGCGGGCCACACCCACGGCGGCCAGCTGTGCCTGCCGTTCTACGGCGCGCTGGTGACCAACTGCGGGATCGACCGGTCGCGGGTGAAGGGCGCGTCGCGCTGGGGTGCCCACATGCGACTGCACGTCTCCGCGGGTATCGGCACGTCGCCGTTCGCTCCCGCCCGGTTCCTCTGCCGTCCGGAGGCCACCCTGCTGACCCTCGTTCCGGCCTCGCGCGACACCGCGCAGCAGGCCAGCGGTGATTCGGCAGAGCGCGCCGGGTTACGTCGCTGACCAGCCGATTTAATCTTCTGCGGACTCGTGTTGTAAGCTGACCGAGGTTCAATACGGGGTGTGGCGCAGCTTGGTAGCGCGCTTCGTTCGGGACGAAGAGGTCGTGGGTTCGAATCCCGCCACCCCGACTCGTGGAAGAACTCGTCAGGGCACTTTCTCCTCACGGAGAAGGTGCCCTGACCGCATTCCGGGGCACCTTGTTCACCTCTCCGGAAAAGGACGTCCCCTCCCGTCACAAAAGATTCTTCAAGTCTGTTTTTAGGGATTAAAACAGACTTGAATACCCTAAACTGAAAGGCGGCACCGCACTCGCGAGACGCCTCGGCTCTGGTCGGGCGGGAACGGACTCGGCGGATGACGCGACGACACAGGGCCTCCCGGCAGGACGCACCGGAGAATTCCGGAGGTTCCACACTCACCAGACCACGCCCCGGCGACGACGGTGGCTCGCCGTCCTCGTGCTCGTCGCGTGCGCGATCATCGCCGCGGGCCTTCCCGTCTACGTGGCCCCGCAGATCGAGATCGAGAACCTCAGCCCGTATCGCCGGGCGGACGCGATCTTCGTCCTCGGCGGTGCGATCTACGAGCGCTATCCCTACGCGCTCGAACTCGCACTCGAAGGCTTCGCACCCGAGGTCGTGGTGTCGAATCCCAACGGCACGAAGGACGTCTGGCTGACGGACCTGTGCGACCACCCGCGCTACGAATTCCCCGTCACGTGCTTCGAACCGGACCCGCCGACCACGCGCGGTGAGGCCATGGAACTGCGTCGTCTCGCGGAGCAGCGCGGCTGGAACAGCGTCATCGTCGTGACGTTCGTGCCGCACGTCTCCCGCGCGCGCTTCATCCTCGACCGATGCTTCGACGGCGAACTCATCATGGCCGCCAGCCCGGCCGACATCGCCCTGTCGTACTGGGCATGGGCGTACGCCTATCAGACCGCCGGCTACATGCGGGCCTTCTCGCACACGGGGTGCTGAGCGAGCCTGCTGCGGCGCATCCGGGTCCTGACGAGTTACTCACGTGCACCGTGAAACATCGGAGCCGTTCCCTTCGATGTGTCCGTAGCGCTCGATATCGCGCGCACGACCGACACTGGAACGAAGGTGCCCCCGATGGATTTCCCGGTTCTCGTCAAGGGGCAGAACATGCCGCTTCCGACAGACGTCTCGCAAGTCGACATCGTCCTGGGCTGGACGGAAGCGGACACCGAGGTCGACGCCTCGGCGCTGCTCCTCGCCGATTCGGGCAAGGTGAGGTCCGACGCGGATTTCGTCTTCTACAACCAGCCGGAATCGGCCGACGGTTCCGTCCGGTTCCTGGGGAACGGAGCGACGGAGGAAGGCGCGCAGGCACGCATCAGCATCGATCTCGCGACGGTGCCCGACGATGTACACACGATCGCCTTGGCAGGCAGCCTCTACGACGGCACCTTCGGCGACCTCGGGAAGCTGACCCTGCGGGTCGTGGATCCGACAGGTCGCCCCGTGGCCGAGTACATCACTGCGGACGCGAACACCGAATCCGCATTCGTGTTCGGCGAGGTCTACCGCCGGGACGGCGCCTGGAAGGTCCGTGCGATCGGACAGGGATGGGCCTCCGGTCTGGCCGGACTGGCACAGGACTACGGCGTGGAGGTGGACGACGCCGCCGAGGACGACGATCGGACGCCTCTCTCGACGACTTCGGTCTCCGCAGACGAGGAAATCACCGTTCCTCCGCAGACTCCCGAGCCCGCTCCTGCCGCGACGACCGCCACTCCCGCACGAAAGCAGTCCGGCGTACGTACGACCAAACGAACCGCCCGGAAGCCGAAGCCGATCACCTTCTCCCAAGCCGAGCAGGAGAGCTGGCAACCCGCGCGCCTCTTCTCCGTAGCCGGAATCGGTGCGGGTGACGAACAGGAACGTCGAGCGACTTCCGCGCTCGTCGCGACCATGCAGGCAGTGCCCCCGTTCGCTCGTGCCGTGTGCCTTCGTCTCGGCGCTCCCGCCGGCGCTTTCGAGGGTTACCTGGAGGTGCCGTACGAGCGAGGTGAATCGCGGGTGGTACCCGATGCGGTACTCAAGGTCGCGCGAGGAAGCCGACGGTGGACGGGCCTGGTCGAGGTGAAGACGGGCAACGGCAAACTCAAGCGTGAACAGCTCGAGAACTACCTCGATGTCGCGCGTCGCAAGAAGTACGACGTCGTCGTCAGCATCTCCAACGACATTCCCGCGTCGGCGGGGGAACTGCCCGTCGCAGTGGACCGGCGCAAGCTCGCCAAGGTCTCGCTTCGGCACATCGCATGGGCGGAGATCGCTCACGAAGCACGCATGGTGCTGTCCCACGGCGAACTGGAAAGCGATCTCCAGGACTGGATCCTGCGTGAGTTCCTACGCTATATCGATCACCCTCGCAGCGGGGTCTCGGAATTCGTCGATATGGGACGTCACTGGGTCGCTGTTCGCGAGGCCGTCACCGCGGGCACACTCCGGGCCGGTGACTCCAAGGCGCTCGCCGTTGCGAGCACCTGGGTCGCGTTGGCTCGCCACCTGGCACTCCGGTTCACCGCAGAACTCGGGGTCCCGGTGACGCATGTGCTGCCGCGCCGCTTCGCGACCGATCCGGACGCACGGAACGCCCACGTCGCCGACCGCCTCGCGACCGACGGAGTCTTCGAAGCCGTGCTGCGAATTCCGGATACCGCAGGCGATCTCGCGGTCTCGGCGGACCTGCGTACCAACAAGGTCCGCTGTCGCACGACCGTCGATGCGCCCGACGAAGGCACATCACGCAAGCGGGTGTCGTGGCTGGTCAAGCAGTTGAAGACCGCGCCTGGGAACGTGCAGCTCGAAGCGGTGTTCTCCGAGCGTGGCAACGAAGCGTGTGAACATCTCGACACCGTGCGTACCGACCCTCGAGTCCTCACCGAGGGTCGCGTCGGCGACATCGTGTCCTTCACTCTCGAGCAGACGTTCCCGCTGGGCAGTCGCCGCTCGTCCGGTACCGCGACGGGCTTCATCACGAGCGTGACGTCGTCGGCCGACGCCTTCTACGGCGAGGTGGTGCAGCCGCTACGGGTATGGGTTCCCGCCGCTCCCCAGCAGACGGCGCAACCGGGACCGTTACCGATGGACTCCGACGAGGACTGATTTCATCGTTCGTCGACGGTCAGGGCAGCAACCGGTCGAGGAACCGGTTGCTGAACACCCGGTGCGGGTCGTACTGCTCGAAAGCCGCGAGCGCGGCGTCCCAACCCTGCCCGGACGGTAGGCCGGTGCGGTACATGGCCGGCACCGTCTCACCGAGGAAACCGGGGTCGCGGTAGCCGCCCTCGTCGTCGAACGCCCAACCCTTCGACCACTCGGACCGGAAGGTCGCGTAATCGCCCGAGTAGTGGGCGGCCATCCACTGCTCCATCTCGCGGAAGAAGGCCGGCATCCCGGCCGTTCCGGGGATGGAGACGACGTTCATCCAGATCGCGGTGTCCCAGTCGGGCCGGTCGGGGCGGGGACGCACCGGCGACAGGTCGGGCACACCGGCGGCGTCGACGAGCACCTCGTCGGCGTCGTCGACCTTGCACAGACGTACCTCGAACGGCATGTTCACGGGGTACTGCCCGAGCGAGGCGTAGTGCGTCATCCGCTCGTGCAGCCACGTCGTGAACTCGTTGATGACGCGGGCGATGTTGTCGCGTCTCGTCACGACGACACCGCCACCGGCGACCACGCGCAGGGTCGCGGCGCGCAGGTAGAACAGCAGGTCCTTGGACCAGCCCCACAGATCTTTCGTGCCGGTCGCTGCGAGTCCCGCTGCCACCGCACCGAACTGCGACGCACCGAAGGTCGGTGTGACGCCCTGGGCGCCACGCACGACCTGTCCCAGCAGGTCGGTGAGTTCCTCGGGCAGACTGTCCGAGAAGTAGTAGTTGTACGGATCCTGCACCTCGCGGGAGGCGGCGGGCTTCTCCGGGGAGACCGACCAGATTTTGAGCCAGGGTGTCTCGGTGAAGGGGAACCAGATCGCCTCGACCCGCCCGTGCTCCTCGACGTAGCGCTCGAAAGTGCGCCCCGGCGAGCCGGGCGGGGCGAACAGTTCGCGCCACGGGATGTCGGTGAAGCTCTGGCAGCGCACCCGGTAGTTCGCTCCGGCCTGCAGCGTCACCGAAGTGACGAAGGTGCGTCCGAGGTGGGCGAGCAGGGGTCTGATCTCCGGTTCGGCGCGGCGGAACTCGCGGAGTTCGTAGGCAGCGGCCGACGGGTTCCACACCACGGCGGTCAGAGCCAGGACGAGATTGGACAGGGAGCCGAACGACTGGCCGGGGATCACCGTCTCCCCCGCCGCCGGGTAGGTGGCTCCGTGGGCACCGATCGACAGTGCCCCCGCGATGGAGATGTCGCCGATGGCGGGCGAGTTGGCCCAGCCCAGTCCGTTCGCTTCGAGCGTGGTGAGGATGGATTCGATGCTCGCGCCCCCTCCGGCCGTCACGCGCGGAGGTGCGGCGTCCGCATCGACGACGACCTGGTTCAGCTGCGACATGGTGTCGACCAGCACGACGTTCTCGATGTCCTGCCCGGCCTCGAGGGTGAGCGGACTCCAGCTGTGCATCGATCCGCGGGGACGGATGCGGAAGCCGTGGGCGTGCGCCCAGTTCGCGAGGCGGACGACGTCGTCGGCGGTGCGCGCGGTCGCGGTCCACACCGCGTCGAACCGGATGGTCTTCGCCCAGTTGACGAACTGTTGCTGCGAGAGCGGGATGTCGGCCGGGAAGTCCGGCGGCGCCGGGATCGTGGCTGCCGGGTCGCCGAGCGGTACCGCACCCGCGAGCGTCCATCCCGTGCCTGCAAGGACGGCTGCTCCGGCCGCTGCTCCGAGAAGACCGCGACGGCTGAGGGTGGGACCAGAGGCTCGAGCGCTCACGAGGGCGGGTTCCGTTCTGTTCTGCGGGCGCGGACTCCGCGAAAATAGAACAAGTTCTCTCTATTCTCCAGTACCGCTACCGTTGTGCGGCACCCTCGCTCCAGAACGACAGACCCGACGCCTCCAACGTGCCGAGGATGTGTTCGGGAGCGCCGTCGACCGACCAGACCGCCATCGCGACCGCCGCCACGGTGAGGGCCGGACCGAGGATGCCGAGCTCGAACGGGCCACCCGCACGGATGGACAAGGCCGACGGCAGCTTGATCTCCCACCAGCGCGACCCGCGCCAGGGCACGAACGGAGCGAGGAAGGGGATTCCCTCCTTGGTGATGGCGTCGCCGAGACAGTGCGTCGCGCATCCGAGGGCCACCGCGACCCCCAGGCCCGTCGACGCAACCTCCTGCGGGAACCACGTCCACGACAGGATCGACAGCACTGCCGCGCTCAGGGTGACGATCACCCACCCGCGCTTCTTCGCCCACGACCCGAACAACCCGCGCAGTGCGAGACCGAGAGTGACGAACAGGACCCCGATGATCGCTTCCCTGCCGAAGCTCGCGACGAGTGCCGAGACTCCGGCTCCGAGCAGTGCCGCGAACAGCGCGGTGTGCGTCATGGTGCGGTGCCCGCCGCGCCGCTTCCGGTCGCGGCTGCCCTTGGTGAGCGAGTAGTAGCCGAGCGAGACCGCGTCGATGCCCCTGGCGAAGGTCTGGCTCACGGGCCCGAACGACCTCGCGACCGTCGACTGTGCCGTGTCGAGATCCGGAAGCAGGGCCGCACCCGAACACACCGCCGCGAAGGCGAAGGTCTCCGCGGTGGACGCGGGTGCACCCCAGTCGGTAGGAAGCAGATCTGCGACGACGAGCCCCACCAGCGCCCCGGATACTGCATGGGTAGGACCCATCACCATGTCGGACAACACCTTTCGACGAACGAGCGCGAACCCGACCCGGCGTGACGACGCCGGCCCCGGATCTCCAACCTAACAACCACAGCCGACACACCTGTCACACGCGTGTTCGAACAGCCGATATGCTCGGCAGACGCCGGCAGGGCCGCCCACCGGAGAGATGGACGGCCCTGGCGTCTGTGCCGGATTCCTCGTTTGCGAGGAAGATGGAGTTGTCGTCGTCGGATGGAGGGAGAGCGACATGGACACCACGCTGATCGTGCTGGCGCTGGCAGCCCTGATCTACTGGTGGGGACTGCTCTGATCCCGTCGCATCTCCCCCGGTGACGGGTCAGGCTCCGGCGCGCACGCCCGCCTCGACCCGCTTGCCGAGCTCCTCGTCGACGTTGCGCCAGTACTCGAAGATCCGCTCGTAGAGCGCCTCCGAGGTACCGCCGAGGACGTGTCCGACGATGTTGTTCACGAGGCGTTCGCGCTCCGCGTCGTCCATCACGTCGCGGACGAGGGTGCCCGCCTGACCGAAGTCGTCGTCCTCTGGGTGCTGCACGTAGCCCGCGCGCACGGCCTCGGTTCCGAAGTTCCACAGACCTTCGTCGCCGGCCCGCTCGGGATCGGCATGCGGACCACCGAAGCTGTTCGGTGCGTAGACCGGGGTCTGCGGATCGTTGAAGGTGAAGGCCATGTTGCCCTCCTTGCTGTAGGAGTCGACACGGGCGGCCTTCGCGGAGTTCACCGGCAACTGTGCGTGGTTGACGCCGATGCGGTAGCGGTGGGCGTCGGCGTAGGAGAACACGCGGCCGAGCAGCATCTTGTCGGGCGAGAAACCGATGCCCGGCACGACGTTCGACGGGGCGAACGCGGCCTGCTCGATCTCTGCGAAGAAGTTGCGTGGGTTGCGGTTCAGGGTCATCGTGCCGACCTTGATCAACGGGTAGTCCTTTTGCGACCACACCTTGGTCAGGTCGAACGGGTTGAACCGGTAGTTCTCCGCCTCCGCGACCGGCATGATCTGCACGTGGAGCGTCCAGCTCGGGAACTCGCCACGCTCGATCGCCTTGTAGAGGTCGGCGCGGTGGTAGTCGGGATCCGAGCCGGCGAGGCGGTCGGCCTCGTCCTGGGTGAGGAACTCGATGCCCTGGTCGGTCTTGAAGTGGTATTTCACCCAGAAGCGCTCACCGTCGGCGTTGATCCATTGGTAGGTATGCGAACCGAAGCCGTCCATGTGGCGCCACGTGCGCGGCAGGCCACGGTCGCCCATCAGCCAGGTGACCTGGTGTGCGGTCTCGGGGCGCAGGGTCCAGAAGTCCCACTGCATCGTGTGGTCGCGCAGGCCGGAGCCGGGCAGGCGCTTCTGCGAGTGGATGAAGTCGGGGAACTTGATCGGGTCCTTGATGAAGAAGATCGGCGTGTTGTTGCCGACCAGGTCGTAGTTCCCGTCCTCGGTGTAGAACTTCAAAGCGAAACCGCGCGGGTCGCGCCAGGTGTCGGGGCTGCCCTGTTCACCGGCGACCGTCGAGAAGCGTGCCAGCATCTCGGTTTTCACGCCCGGCTGGAACAGCTTGGCCTTCGTGTAGGCGGAGACGTCCTCGGTGACGACGAGCTCACCGAACGCGCCGGCGCCCTTGGCGTGCACGACGCGCTCGGGCACCCGCTCGCGGTTGAAGTGCGCGAGCTTCTCGACCAGGTAGTGGTCGTGGAGCAGGATCGGCCCCTGGGTGCCCGCGGTGAGCGACTCGTTGTCGCTGGCGACGGGGATACCGACGTTGTTCGTGGTGTAACGGGCATTCGTCATGGTGACCTCCGTATACGGATGTTCCGGGTCTCGGGACACGAAGCCGGTGGTTCGGCCCGCGGAGGGGCCGGACCACCGGTGAAGCGAGTGGGCGCTAGTCGGCGCGGCAATCGGGGCACATGCCCCAGAAGGTGACCTCTGCTTCGTCGATGACGAAGCCGTGGTCGTCGGACGGCGTCAGGCAGGGCGCGGCCCCGACCACGCAATCGATGTCGACGACCGTGCCGCATGCGCGGCACACGAGGTGGTGGTGGTTGTCGCCGATGCGGGTCTCGTACCGTGCGGGTGATCCGGCCGGTTCGATCCGGCGGAGCAACCCGTTCCCCACGCATGCCTTGAGTACGTCGTACACGGCCTGCGTCGACACCGAGCCGAGTTCGTCGCGCACGTGGGCGGCAATTCCGTCCGCATCGGAATGCGGATGCTCGGCAACGGTTCTCAGTACGGCAACGCGGGGAGCGGTCACCCGCAGACCCACGGAGCGCAGTTGCTCCTTGGGGTCGAAGTGATGCTCGTGTCCTTGTTGCATGACACCAAGTATGCCCCTTTTCTGGAATAAGTCAAGAAAAGGATCGGTGCGGTGCCCGTCACGCCTACTTCGGGTCTCCGATCGGATCAGAGGTCGGTGCGGTCGGCGCCCGCCGGCGCCCGGCGCGCCTCGGTCGTCTCTCCGCACGGCCGGATCCTCACCGAGTGTCGAATCGGGAAGTGCGAGCTAGTCTTTCGTCAGGAAATCGGTCCGCACGTATCCCGGTTCGATCAGATTCACCCCGATACCGAGATCGGCGACCTCCGCGGCGAGCGCTTCCGTCAGGGCCTCGAGCGCGAACTTGCCCGCACTGTAGAGCCCCCAGCCCGGGAAGGTCGTGAGCACCAGGATCGACGAGACGTTGACGATGTGCCCGCGACGGTTGCTCCTGAACACCGGAAACGCCGCCCCATCACGTTCAGCACCCCGAAGATCTGCACGTCGAACATCGCGTGTGCGTCGGCATCGGCGATCTCCTCGACGGCGGAGAGACCGGCTGACCTACATACGCGACACGACTCGCGACGCGCCCGTGGACATCCGTCCGGAGGTGATGACGATGCCGTGGTGGGTGCCGGGGCAAAGCCAGCGGCTCAGCGTCGGTCCCTCCGCCGCGACGGTCACCCGCGCGTAACGGAACTTCCCCCGCAGCCGGGCGGTGGCGCGTTCGACGGCGCCGCCGGGGATCGGCTGGGCGAAGGTCAGTCCACCTGCGATCGGCAGTTCCGGGTCCTTCGGCGCGGCCGAGGTGGCCACGCTCCATCGGGCGCCGGTCGCGGAGAAATCGCCGAGGACGTCGCCGTCGAACTTCGCGAGCACCTTCGGCAGCTTCCAGTGTTCGCGACCACCGTGCACCGACGGCTCGGAGTCGACGGCGATGAACGGCACCGCCATCGCCGGGATCAGGTCGCGGCGCAGCACCGGGCTGGCCAGCACCTCGCGGTACGGCCCGACCGGCGAGTCGAGGTAGTCGACCATCATCGCGAGGGTGATGGGCAGGGTCGCGCCTGCCGGCCCGTACTGGGAGGCGTCCGGGGTGCTGCGATGCCACCACAGGGCGGCCCGCACGGAGGCCGGCCATGGCGGTGGCGGCGAGACCGGATAGTCGGTGCGTTCGTCCTCGCTCTCAGGCACTGTCCAGAGCACGGGCGCTCTCCTTCCGAACGGGGGTGATGGGCAGTCGCAGCGCCGCCGGGGCCTCGACGGGCACGACCGGACGCACGGGCTGCACGGGCTGCACGGGTTCGTAGGCCGACCCGAGCGGAGGCCGGTTGTCCTTCTCCCCCTTGTTCGGCCACAGCGCCAGCGCACGTTCGGCCTGCGCGGTGATCGTGAGGGACGGGTTCACGCCGAGGTTGGCGCTCACCGCGGAGCCGTCGACGACGTGCAGACCCTTGTGCCCGTAGACACGCAGGTACGGGTCGACGGTGCCGGTACGCGGCGAATCGCCGATCGCGCACCCGCCGAGGAAGTGCGCGGTCATCGGGATGTCGAACAGGTCGGCGATCGAACCACCGGCGTCGCCGTCGATCTTGTCGGCGACGCGGCGGACCGCTTCGTGGCCCACCGGAATCCACTCGGGCGGCGGAGTGCCAGGCCCCTGCTTGCTGGTCAGGCCCCGGCCGATCGGCGTGCGCCGGGTCGCGAGCTCGAGAGAGTTGTCGTCGGTCTGCATCACGAGAGCGATGACCGTGCGCTCGGACCAGTTCCGGACCGACAGCGAGCGGAGGAAGGCGGCGGGATTCTTCGCGGCGACACCGAAGAACTTCAGCAGTCGCGGCATCCGCGTGCCACCGTCGACGAGCAGCGCCTGGAGCAGACCGATCAGGTTGCTGCCCTTGCCGTACCGCACCGGTTCGATGTGGGTGTGGTCGTCCGGGTGGAAGGACGACGTGATGGCCACGCCCTTCGTGTAGTCGACGACGCGATCCTGCGCGGTCGCGGCGAGCACCGCCTCGGAGTTGGTGCGCACCACGGTGCCGAGGGCCGGAGACAGGTTCGGCAGGTCGCCGGTCTCGCGGCTCGCGAGCAGCAGGCGCGCCGTACCGTAGGTACCGGCCGCGATCACCACCTGGTCGGCGGTGAAGACCTTGCGGCGCTTCCTGATGCCGTTCGTGCTGCGGGTGTGGACCTCATACCCACCACCGGTACGGGGCACCACACGGGTCACCGTCGTGAGGGCGTGGATGTGCGCGCCGGCCTTCTCCGCGAGGTAGAGGTAGTTCTTGACGAGCGTGTTCTTCGCTCCCACACGGCAACCCGTCATGCAGCTGCCGCACTCCGTGCAGCCGGTGCGGTCGGGGCCGGCTCCACCGAAGAACGGGTCGGGCACCGTCCTGCCGGGCTCGTCGAAGAACACACCGACCGGGGTGGTCGTGTAGGTGTGGCCGACACCCATCTCGTCGGCGACCTGGCGCATCACCTCGTCCGCGGGCGTGATGCTGGGATTGGGGCGGACGCCGAGCATCCGTGCCGCCTGGTCGTAGTACGGCGTCAGTTCCGCTTCCCAATCGGTGATGTGACCCCACTGCGGGTCGCGGAAGAAGGGCGTCGGCGGCTTGTACAGGGTGTTGGCGTAGTTCAGCGACCCGCCGCCCACACCGGCTCCCGCCATGACGAGCACGTTGGGCAGCAGGTGCATGCGCTGTACCCCGTAGCATCCCACCTGCGGCGCCCACAGGTACTTGCGCAGCCGCCAGCTCGTCTCGGGCAGCTCGTCGTCCTCGAAACGCCGTCCGGCCTCGAGAACTCCTATCTTGTATCCCTTCTCGGTGGCGCGCAGTGCTGCGACGCTGCCGCCGAATCCGGATCCGATGACGAGGACGTCGTAATGGGTCATGCGCCCGCTCCTGCCGTCGCTCTGCTTCATGCGCCCGCTCCTGCCGTCGCTCGGTGTTCCGTGTAGCTCTCCGGGTCGAACTGCTTGGTCCGCGCCCGGTACTGCCACGTGAAGGTCGGCCACATCACGGAATTGCGGCCCTTCTCGTCGATGTACCAGCTGCTGCAGCCACCCTGGTTCCAGACCGTGTTGTTCAGCGCCGGGTCGAGATCGGCGGTGTAGCGGCGCACCGCGTCGTCGCGCACCTCCACGGCCGAGATGCCGTGACGCTCCATCGTGCGCAGCGCGTCGGAGATGTAGTTGGCCTGGGATTCGAGCATGTACACGATCGAGCTGTGGCCGAGATTGGTGTTGGGGCCGTACATGAGGAACAGATTGGGGAAGCCGGGCACGGTGATGCCGAGATAGGCCGAGGGGCTGCCGTCCCAGGTCTCGGCGAGGGTGCGGCCGTCGCCACCGCGGATATGGTGCGCGACCGGCGGTTCCGTCGGCGTGAAACCGGTACCGAAGATGATGGTGTCGACCGGGTACTCGGTGCCCTTGTCGTCGACGACACCGTTCTCGGTGACCGCTGCCAGACCGGAGGACACCACGTCCACCTTCGGGCGGGTGATGGCCGGGAACCAGTCGTTGGACAACAGGATCCGCTTGCAGGTGATCGCGAAATCGGGGGTCAGGCGCTTGCGCAGCTCAGAATCGCGCACGTTCTTGCGCAGCACCTGGCGTGCCCGGACCTCGAACAGCGGCAGGAGGTACTTGCGGGCGAAGGGCTTCGTCATGCCGACGACGTAGATCTCCCTCTGCCCGTACACGAATCCGCGCATGAGCTTCTGGACCAGGGAGAAGCGCCGGTAGAGCGTGCGGACCGACCGCGCGATGACGTGGTCGTGCTTGGGCATCACCCAGGAGGCCGTGCGCTGGAACAGCGTGAGATGTTCGACGCGGTCGACGATCGCCGGCACGAACTGGATGGCCGACGCGCCGGTACCGATGACGGCGACACGCTCACCCGTGAGGTCGTGGTCGTGATCCCACTCGGCCGAATGGAACTTCTTGCCGCGGAACAACTCCAGTCCGGAAACCTTCGGATAGGTGGGTGTGGAGAGGGCGCCGGTCGCAGCGACGAGCACGTCGGCCGTCAGGTCGCCACGGGAGGTGGAGATCCGCCACACGGCACGCTCGGCGTCCCACTGCGCCGCGCGCAGTTCGCACCCGAACATCGTCCGGTCGGTCACGCCCTGCTCACGTGCAACACGGCGGAGGTACGCGTAGATCTCCTCCTGGGTGCCGTACGCTCGCGACCAGTCGGGTTCGGGCGCGAAGGAGAACGAGTACAGCGCGCTCGGAACATCGCATGCGGCACCGGGATAGGTGTTCACGCGCCAGGTTCCGCCGACGTCGTCACCGCGCTCGAGGACGAGGACGTCGGCGTCGGGGTTCTCGCGCAACAGCGTTGCGGTCATACCGATGCCACCGAAGCCCGCGCCGACGACGAGCGTGTGCACGTGATCGGGAAGCAGTGCGAGACTCATTTCATCACCAGCGCCTTCCAGACCGGGAGCAGGCGCTCCCGGAATTCTCGATCGGATTCGGGGGTACGCATCAGGGCCGAGACGGCGAAGCCCCGGGCGATCTCGATGCTGAGGTCGATGTGGTCGGGCGAGACCCGGTCGCCCATGATCTCCAGGCAACCCGTGCGGAGCGCGTCCGACACCTTGCGTTCGAGCGGGATCATCGCCTCGTGCAGGGACGGATCGGTCCGCGCCGCGACCCACAGTTCGAGCGCTGCGGCGAAGAGCGGGCCGGAGAAGGCATCCATGAGCGTTTCGAAGCCGTGCTCCGGATCGGGTCGTGTCTCGAGGATCTCCTGCAGCCGCCTGTCGACGAGGTGCCCGACCGCCGCGACGACAAGGCTCTCCTTCGTCGGGAAGTGGTGGAGCTGGGCGCCTCGCGAGACTCCGGCACGTTTGGCGATGCCCTGCGTGCTGGTTCCCGAATAGCCATGCTCGACGAGCGAGTCGACCGCGGCGTCGAGCAGCTTGGCTCGCGTCGCGGCTGTGCGTTGCGCCTGGGTGCGACCACCGTTCGGCGCAGTGTCCTGGATCACGCACCGCAGCGTAACGGGAAAACAACAAACAGTCCAGACTGCTTGTAAATATTTCTCGGGTATACCGAATCAGGCCCGAAACGCGACGGAGCGGGTGGACCCGAAGAGGTCCACCCGCTCCGTCGAGAAGGCCGGAAGGTCGCCTAGACGAGCAGCTCAGCGATCTGGATGGTGTTGAGAGCAGCACCCTTGCGCAGATTGTCGCCCGAGACGAAGAGCGCGAGACCGCGGCCCTCAGGAGCACCCGGATCCTGACGGATGCGGCCCACGAGCGAGACGTCGTCGCCCGCTGCGGCGAGCGGGGTCGGCACGTCGACGAGACGGACGCCCGGAGCGTTCGCGAGCAGCTCCTGCGCACGCTCGACCGACAGCGGCCGCTCGAACTCGGCGTTGATCGACAGCGAGTGGCCGGTCACGACGGGAACGCGCACGCACGTGCCCGACACGAGCAGGTCCGGCAGGCCGAGGATCTTGCGCGACTCGTTGCGCAGCTTCTGGTCCTCGTCGGTCTCACCCGTTCCGTCGTCGACGATCGAGCCGGCGAGCGGCACGACGTTGAACGCGATGGGCGCGACGTACTTGTTCGGGGCCGGGAAGTCGACGGCGTCGCCCGCGTGGACGAGCTTGTCGGCCTCGTCGGCGACGGCACGCACCTGGCCGACGAGTTCCTCGACGCCCGCCAGTCCGCTACCGGAGACCGCCTGGTAGCTCGACACGATCAGGCGCTGGAGTCCGGCCTCGTCGTGCAGTGCCTTGAGCACCGGCATCGCGGCCATCGTGGTGCAGTTCGGGTTGGCGATGATGCCCTTCGGTGGGTTCTTCACCTGCTCCGGGTTGACCTCGCTGACGACGAGCGGAACCTCGGGGTCCTTGCGCCATGCCGACGAGTTGTCGACGACGATCGCACCGGCGGCCGCGAAGCGCGGAGCCTGTTCCTTGGAGAGGGTGCCACCGGCCGAGAACAGCGCGATGTCGATGCCCTTCAGATCCTCGTCGGAGGTCGCCGCGACGTCCTCGACCACGATCTCCTCACCGCGGAACGGTAGCTTCTTGCCGGCCGAGCGGGCCGACGCGAAGAACCGAACCGTGTCGGCCGGGAAGTTGCGCTCCTCGAGCAGGGTGCGCATGACGATACCGACCTGCCCCGTGGCGCCTACGACCGCAATGGTCTTGCCCGTCGCTTCGCTCGCCTGATTGGTGGTCACGATTACCGCCCCGTTCCTGCGTGCACGACGGCCTCTTCGTCGCCGCCGAGCTCGAATGCCGCGTGCAGAGCGCGCACGGCGTCGTCGAGTTCGTTGTCATCCACGAGCACGGAGATGCGGATCTCCGACGTCGAGATCAGGTCGATGTTGATGCCGGCGTCGGCGAGGGCCTCGCAGAACTTGGCCGTGACGCCGGGGTGGCTCTTCATGCCGGCACCGACGAGGGAGACCTTGCCGATGTGGTCGTCGAAGAGGACCTGAGTGAAGCCGATGTCGCCCTGCTGCTTGGTGAGGAGTTCGACCGCGCGCGGGCCGTCGCTCTTCGGGCAGGTGAAGGTGATGTCGGTCTTGCCGGTCTCGACCTTCGAGATGTTCTGCAGCACCATGTCGATGTTGATCTCGGCGTCGGCGACGGCGCGGAACACCTTGGCGGCGTAACCGGGGGTGTCGGGGATACCGACGACGGTGATCTTCGCTTCGCTGCGATCGTGCGCAACGCCGGTGATCAGGGCCTCTTCCACAGGGATGTCCTCCATCGATCCGGACACGATGGTGCCGGGCTTGGTGGTGTACGACGAACGAACGTGCACGGGCACGTTGTAGCGGCGGGCGTACTCCACGCACCGCAGCATGAGAACCTTCGCGCCGCACGCGGCGAGCTCGAGCATCTCCTCGAAGGAGACCTTCTCGAGGCGCTGCGCGTCCTTGACGATGCGCGGGTCCGCGGAGAACACGCCGTCGACGTCGGTGTAGATCTCGCAGACGTCCGCGTCGAGCGCGGCGGCGAGTGCGACGGCGGTCGTGTCCGAACCGCCACGACCGAGAGTCGTGATGTCCTTGCTGTCCTGGCTCACACCCTGGAAGCCGGCGACCAGCACGATGCTGCCCTCGTCGAGGGCGGTGCGCACGCGGCCGGGGGTGACGTCGATGATCTTCGCCTTGCCGTGGCTGCCCGTGGTGATCACGCCGGCCTGGGAACCGGTGAACGACCGGGCCTCGGCGCCGAGCGAGTGGATCGCCATCGCGACGAGGGAGTTGGAGATGCGCTCACCGGAGGTGAGGAGCATGTCCATCTCGCGGGCCGGCGGGGCCGGGCACACCTGCTGTGCGAGATCGAGGAGTTCGTCGGTCGTGTCTCCCATGGCCGAGACGACGACCACGACGTCGTTGCCCGCCTTCTTGGTCTCGACGATCCTTTCAGCGACGCGCCGGATCCGCTCGGCCGTCGCGACCGAGGATCCTCCGTACTTCTGGACGACGAGTGCCACGCTGGCCAACCTCCGGGTCTCGGGAACAAGTCCAGTGGCCCAGCTTACCGACCGCGGCTTCCATCGACCCGGGGCGTCTCAGGAAAGTGTCGTGCGCAACAGCATGACGTTGTAGTCGCCCCACCGCGAGGCGGTGAAGTAGAGGTCCGTATCCGTGGACCACGGGTGGATGAACGGAGCGTAGAGACCACCGATCTCACGGTGGGTGACCAGCACGCGAGCCTCGCTCCACGGCCCCTCGGGTCTCGCGGACGTCCTCATCTCGATCGTGCCGTTCGCCTCGTTGCCGTAGAGCATGACGAACTCACCGCCCAGGAACTGCACCGACATCTCCCCGACGGCGGGTGGCACGTCCGGTGTGGCAGCTGCTGCACCGTTCGCGGGAGTGCCCCGAGCCGCGGTCCTGATGATCCCGTGCCGGTGATCCCGTGCCGAAGGATCCGGAGCCCGAACCCGAGCCGGGGAGTTCCCGAGTCGCAGGGTTGGGCGTGCGCCGCGGGGGGCGGAGACCGCTATGAGTCCGAGTGCGAGCAGTGCAGGTACCGCTGTCAGGCGCGTTCGTATCGATCGGGTCACGACATCACCGCTGCCCGGTCACACGGAACGCATGCGTGTGGGAGGTGCCACTTGGTCGAGGTGGGGTATGGCGCGATACACTGCAGGGCATGCAGCGCGTGCTTCTCCTCGGCCGCCGCGGCGGGATCTGACCAGACCGGCTTCCCGTCGCGGGGTTTCGACGCGCCGGTCGATATTCGATCTGGGCCCACAGGTCCCCTTTTCTCTTTGGAGTTACGTCATGTCACCCGCCGACGCTTTCACCTCCGGCTCGCGCACCATCACCCCGCCGAGCAAGCCGGCCCCGGCCGACCAGCCGTCGTGGAACAAGCAGAAGAACTCGTCGATGCCGACCTACCGGTACCGGCCGTTCGCCGAGGAAGTCGAGTCGATCTCGCTGCCCGACCGCACCTGGCCCGACAAGATCATCGATCGCGCCCCGGCGTGGTGCGCCGTGGACCTGCGCGACGGCAACCAGGCTCTGATCGACCCGATGAGCCCCGCCCGTAAGCGGCGCATGTTCGATCTGCTCGTACGCATGGGTTACAAGGAGATCGAGGTCGGTTTCCCGTCCGCGAGCCAGACCGATTTCGATTTCGTCCGCGAGATCATCGAGGACGGCGCGATTCCCGACGATGTCACCATCCAGGTGCTGACGCAGTCCCGCCCCGAACTGATCAAGCGCACCTTCGAGGCGTGCGCCGGGGCGCAGAACGTGATCGTGCACTTCTACAACTCGACGTCGATCCTGCAGCGTCGCGTGGTGTTCCGCGCCGACAAGGAGACCGTCAAGAAGATCGCGACCGACGCCGCCGAGCTGGTGCTCGAAGAGGCGAAGAACCACCCCGACACCAACTGGCGCTGGGAGTACTCCCCCGAGTCGTACACCGGAACCGAGCTGTCGTACGCCAAGGATGTCTGCGACGCGGTCGTCGAGACCTTGGGCGCGACCCCCGAGAACCCGGTGATCATCAACCTGCCGGCCACGGTCGAGATGGCCACCCCCAACGTCTACGCCGACTCGATCGAGTGGATGCACCGCAATCTGGCGAAGCGCGACTCGATCATCCTGTCGCTGCACCCGCACAACGACCGCGGCACGGGCGTCGCCGCTGCCGAGCTGGGCTACCAGGCCGGTGCCGACCGCATCGAGGGCTGCCTGTTCGGCAACGGTGAGCGCACCGGCAACGTCTGCCTGGTGACCCTGGGCATGAATATGTTCAGCCGTGGCGTCGACCCGCAGATCGACTTCTCGAACATCGACGAGATCCGCCGCACGGTCGAGTACTGCAACCAGCTGCCCGTCCACGAGCGCCACCCCTACGGTGGCGACCTGGTCTACACCGCCTTCTCCGGCAGCCACCAGGACGCGATCAACAAGGGCATCGACGCGATGAAGGTCGACGCCGAAGCCGCCGGTGTCGACGTCGACGACCACACCTGGGCCGTGCCCTACCTGCCGATCGACCCGAAGGACGTCGGCCGCACCTACGAGGCCGTGATCCGCGTGAACTCGCAGTCCGGCAAGGGCGGCATCGCGTACATCATGAAGCACGACCACGGCCTGAACCTGCCGCGTCGCCTGCAGATCGAGTTCTCGCAGGCCGTCCAGAAGGTCACCGACGGTGATGGTGGCGAGGTCAGCCCCAAGGAGATGTGGGACATCTTCCACGAGGAGTACCTGGCCCCGGTCTCGCCGCTCGAGCGCATCCGGCAGAAGGTCACCGCGGCCGAGACCGACGACGGTGAGGACAGCATCGTCGCCGTGCTGAAGGTCGACGGCGTGGAGAAGGAGATCTCCGGCAGCGGCAACGGCCCGCTGGCGGCCTTCGTGGACGCCCTCGAGTCGCTGGGTTACCAGGTGGCCGTTCGCGGTTACGCCGAGCACGCCATGTCCGCCGGCGACGACGCCAACGCCGCGGCCTACGTCGAGGCCGACGTCACGCGTCCCGACGGCACGACCGTCCTGGTGTGGGGCGTGGGCATCGCCCCGTCGATCACCACGGCGTCGCTGCGCGCGATGGTCTCCGCGGTGAACCGCTCGCACCGCTGATCCGTCTCCGAACCGAATGCGGTGGACCCATGAGGGTCCACCGCATTCGTCGTTTTCGGGGATTTTCACCCCGACAATTCATCTCGCAAATACCGTTTCGGGCAATTACCGCACTCTCCGGAAAGATACAGTTCCGAATGTTCGACGAGAACGAACCCGTTCAGGGGTGATATCCGTCGGCTTCCGCAATTCTCGTCCCGCAGAGTCGTTCTGCTCGAACCCGGAGTGTGCGTATGGAATTCATGGACATCATCTGGTACATCATCGTCTGCTTCGCATTCATCGCGTACCTCATCATGCTGTGGATGATCATCGGGGATCTGTTCCGCAACCGCGAACAGTCCGGCTGGGTCAAGGCGATCTGGATCGTCTTCCTGTTCGTCTTCCCGTGGCTCACGGGCCTGATCTATCTGATCGTCCACGGCACCGGAATGGCAGAGCGCTCCGCGAAGGAGGCCGCGCAGTACAAGGCCGTGCAGGACGACTACATCCGCTCGGTCGCCGGCAAGTCGCCCGCCGAACACATCGCCGACGCGAAGAAGCTGCTCGACGAGGGTGTCATCGACCAGGCCGAGTTCGACGCACTGAAGGCCAAGGCACTCGCCTGATCCCGCGCGACCACCCGTTCGTTCACATCGACAGCTTCCGTGCCGCTGCGGTCCGGAAGCTGTCGAGCACGGCACCCACGGCTGGCCGTCGCGACGCTCCCGGGCGGGTGACGAGCTCGTAGAGCCGCGCCGCACGTACACCGGCCAGCGGCAGGCGCACCAAGGCGGGATGCAGAACCGAGTACCGCGGCAGCAGGGCCACCCCGTGCCCCGCCGCGACGAGTTCCTCGATGACACGGAAGTCGTTGATGCGGTGCACAACCCGAGCACGGATGCCCGTCACCGCCGCGACGGAGAGCAACACGTCGTCGACGGGGAATCCACCCCGCACGCTGATCCAGTGCTCCCCCACCAGTTCGTCGACCTGCACGCGGTCCTGCGCCGCGAGCCGGTGCCCGGGAGGGAGGACGACATCGATCGGTTCGCGCATGAGCGTCTCGACGTGGACACGCGGACCGGACAGCGGAGCCGAACGCTCGTCGCGGTGGGTGAGCACCACGTCGTAGTCGGCGAGCAGTGCGGGCGCGGCCGAGGCCGGGACGTCCTCGTCGCTCACGTCCAACTCGACGCCGATCGCCCCGGCCGCCTCGAGCACGGCCGGCAGCAGGAGTGCTGCCCCGGAGGGGAACGACGCCACGCGCACCCGTCCGCGGGGCGACCGCGCATAGGCGGTCATCTCGTCGGCGGCCCGGTCGAGGGCGTCGAGCACCTCGTCGGTGCGCACCACGAGCGCACGACCCGCGTCGGTGAACCGCAGGCGTCGGCCGTCGGGTTCGAGCAGGGGCACTCCCGCCTCCCGGGCGAGCACCTTGAGCTGCTGCGAGACGGCTGACGGTGTCATCGACAACGCTGCGGCTGTCGCAGCCACGGTTCCGCGGTCGGCGAGTTCGCGCAGTATTCGCAATCGCACGACATCCATGTAGTAAAACTACACACTTTCTTCAGGAACATTCGCTTGTCCTGATTGTTTCCTGCGCAAAGAATTGACGGCATGTCGTTCCGGGACCGTCTGCTCGCGTTCACCGTCGTGGTGCTCTGGGGATGCAACTTCCTCGCGATCAGACTGGGCCTCGACCACTTCCCGCCGTTCTTCTTCGCCGGACTGCGCTTCGCGATCATCGCCGTCCCGGTCCTGCTGTTCGTCCCGCGACCCGCCGTTCCCCTGCGCTGGCTCCTGCTCTACGGCGCCGGGTTCGGCTTCGCCCAGTTCGCCTTCCTGTTCTGGGCGATGGAGGCCGGTCTACCCACGGGCCTCGCGTCGCTCGTACTGCAGTCGTCCGCGCCCTTCACGGTCCTGCTCGCCGTACTGTTCCTGCGCGAACGGCTCGACGGTGTCCGCCTCGCCGGTCTCGTCGTCGCCGTGTCCGGCATGGTGATCGTCGCCGTGGGGCAGGGCGTCGCGGACGCGAGCCTGCTCCCCATGACCCTCGCCGTGCTCGCCGGTCTGTCGTGGGCGGTCGGCAACATCGCGACCCGCAAAGCGGGCGCCGCCGACCCCATGCGCCTGATGCTGTGGATGTGCGTCGTGCCCGTGCTCCCCTTCTTCGGGATCTCCTGGTTCGCCGAGGGCCCGCATGTCTGGTCCACCCTCGGCACCGCCGTCACCACCGTGGACGGGGGCCTGGCGCTGGCCGGACTCATCTACGTCGTCCTGGCGGGCACGATCGCCGGCACCGGCATCTACGCCTCGCTGCTGTCGCGCTATCCCGCCGGGGCCGTCGCGCCGCTCTCCCTCATGGTGCCGGTCGTCGGGTTCACCGTCGCGTGGATCACGCTCGGCGAGCGACCGGCACCGTCCTCCCTGATCGGCGGTGTGATCGTCATCGTCGGAGCCCTCGCCGCCCAGGGCGGACACCGCAGTGTGACGAGCAGGACGCTCCTCCGGCGACACAACGCTCCCGCGCCTGTGGAACACTCGCCGACGTGGGAACCAGCACAGGAATCACCGCACGTGGACGGCTCGCATTGCGCGCAGCCCGAGCCGCCGCGTGGGCGTCCCAGAAGGCCGGACGCGGTAAGGGCTCGATGATCGGAGGGCTCGTCGCCCTGAAGATCGACCCGGCACTGATGAAGCAGCTCGGCCACGGCCGGCAGACCGTGCTCGTCACCGGGACGAACGGCAAGTCCACAACGACCCGTATGACGGCCGCCGCGCTCGAGACGATCGATTCGGTCGTCACCCAGGCGGACGGCGCGAACATGGACGCCGGGATCGTCGCCGCGCTCGCCACCGATCTCCGGGCGCCGCTCGCCGCGATCGAAGTCGACGAACTCCACACCCCGCACGTCGCCGACGCCCTCGAGCCCCGCGCGATCGTGCTGCTCAACCTCACCCGCGACCAGCTCGACCGGGTCGGCGAGATCAACATGATCGAGCGGAAGCTGCGTGAGGGCCTGAAGCGGCATCCCGACGCCGTGATCGTCGCGAACTGCGACGACGTGCTCGTCACGTCCGCCGCCTACGACAACCCGAACGTCGTGTGGGTCGCCGCCGGCGCCGGCTGGGCCAACGACTCGGTGAGCTGCCCGCGCACGGGCGAGCCGATCGCTCGCGAAGGCGACCACTGGTACAGCACCGGCTCCGACTTCGCCCGGCCGACACCGGACTGGTGGGTCGACGACGAGAACCTGTACGGACCGGACGGCCTCGTCCTCCCGCTGAAGCTGACCCTCCCCGGTCGCGCCAACCGGGGCAACGCCGCCCAGGCGGTCGCGGCCGCCGTCGCCCTCGGTGCCGATCCGGCGAAGGCCGTCGCTGCCGCCTCGGTCGTCGAAGAGGTCGCCGGTCGCTACAAGACGGTGCAGGTCGGACCGCATTCGGTGCACATGCTGCTCGCTAAGAACCCCGCCGGCTGGCAGGAGGCCCTGTCGATGATCGACCCGACCGTCGACGGCCTGGTGATCGCCGTCAACGGTCAGGTGCCCGACGGTGAGGACCTGTCGTGGCTGTGGGACGTCCGCTTCGAACACTTCGAAGGCGTGCAGGTGGTGGCAGCCGGAGAACGCGGCACCGATCTCGCCGTCCGCCTGACCTACGCGGGTGTCGAGCACACGCTGGTGCCGGATCCGCTGAAGGCCATCGCCTCGTGCCCTCCCGGCCGCGTGGAGGTGCTCGCCAACTACACCGCGTTCCGCGATCTCAACACCGCCATCGCCAGGAGAGCTGCCCATGTCTGAGTCGACCGTCCGCATCGGACTCGTCCTGCCCGACGTGATGGGCACCTACGGCGACGGAGGCAACGCCCTGGTGCTGCGCCAGCGCCTGCGGATGCGCGGTCACGACGCCGAGATCGTCGAGATCGGACTGAACGATCCCGTCCCCGAGTCCCTCGATCTCTACACCCTCGGTGGTGCCGAGGACGCCGCGCAGCGACTGGCCACGCGGCACCTGCAGCGTTATCCGGGTCTGCAGCGCGCCGCCGAGCGCGGAGCGCCCGTGCTGGCCATCTGTGCCGCGATCCAGGTGCTCGGCCACTGGTACGAGACGTCCTCGGGCGAACGCGTCGACGGTGTCGGCATCCTCGACGCGACCACCTCGCCGCAGCAGACCCGCGCGATCGGCGAGATTGTCATCCGCCCCACCCTCTCCGGCCTCACCCAGCCGCTGACGGGATTCGAGAACCACCGCGGTGGAACGACTCTCGGGTCCGATGCCACCGGACTCGGCCGCGTCGACCGCGGTGTCGGCAACGGCGTGGGCGACGGACTCGAAGGTGCCGTGCAGGGTTCGGTGATCGGCACCTATCTGCACGGTCCCGTGCTCGCCCGCAATCCCGAGCTCGCCGATCATCTCCTGATGCGCGCTCTGGGAGTCGACTCGCTGCCGCCGCTGGATCTGCCCGAGGTCGATCTGCTGCGGCAGGAACGGTTGCGCGCCTGAGTGATCAACCGTGCGCGGCGATGTGTTCGAGGACCAGCCGCGCGAGCTTCTCCGGCTCCTCGTCGGGAATCCAGTGGCTCGTACCGACGAGCGTTTCCCGTCGGTACGGCCCACTGACGTAGTGGGCCGTCGCGTCGACCCCGGCGGATCCGATCGCCCGCTGGTGAAGAACGAGCGCATGAACGCCGTCGGATGCGGAACGGACACCGCCGTCACGGTGCGGACGAGATCGGGACGATGCGCCGCGAGCACCCACGCGACGGCGGCTCCCCAGTCGTGGCCGACAACGTGCGCGCGACCACCGGGTACCGACTCGATGAGCGCCGCGACGTCGCCGACGAGCAGGTCGAGGCCGTAGTCACGGCGGCGGGGTGGTGGGGCGCCGGGCGAGTAGCCGCGCTGATCCGGGGCGAAGGTGCGAACCCCGCGGCGTGCAAGTGGGGCGCGACCGCCTCCCAGACGCCCTGTGCAACCCCTGCTGCAGTCGCGGCGATCGGCCCCGAAACCTCCCCTGAACAGGGGTTCGGCCCGGTGATTCGCTTTACGCGTTCTCCGGGCCGGATCTCTGCTTCACGAGCTTCTCTCTGTCGTCCGCGGACGTCTCATAAGCTCGATTCGCACCTTCGATGTTAGCTACATCACAGTGCGAACGCAAGCCCTTTTCACGACGCCGGCCGGACCGGGGCGAGGGGGAATCCCAGAGTCGCCCAGTCGTGCAGTCCCCCGCGGTAATAGGCGAGCGCGGACGAGGGATATCCGGCATCGATCAGCTTCCGGATCGCATCGGGCGACTGAGGGCACTGGGGACCGTTGCAGAAGACGATCGTCGTCCGGGCGGGGTCGAGCTCACCCCTCCTCTCGACGATATCCTCGTGCGGGATGTTCACGGCACCGGGGAGGCTCACCCCGCTCCGGGAATCGGGCACCCGCGTGTCCACCAGCGCAGCGCCCCGGTCGAGCAGTTCGATCACCTCGAGTTCACCGACGGTCGCCACGCCCGCCGCCACCTGCATCGGCTGCACCTCGCCCCAGGTCGTCTCCACCACCGTGCGGTCGGCTTCACCCTCCAGCGGGCGGGGAACGTTCTGGGGATCGCCGTCGCGCGTACGATCGGCACGCCTGATCTGCTGCTCGTTCGTCACGAGCCGGACTCTACGGGAGAGCAGTCGCGCTTCGCGAGATTGCCGGAATCCCACTCCCGCTGGGCGAGCATCGCCGTACCCATCCATCGTCGCAGGTAGCGGCGCAGATCGTCGTCGGAGCGTGGCGGGGTTCCCGGCGAGACGAAGAACGACTGCATCGTGCGCAGCACGTACTCGACCAGCTCCGCGAGGGAGTCGTCGTCGTAGCCGTGTTCCTCCCAGTCGACGTCGAACCGCTTGATCATCGCCATGCCGAACATCCACGCCTCCTCCGAGGCGATCGCTTCGGGATGCGGGTTCGAATAGGTGCTCGACAGCAGGATGCCGAGATGCGGGGTGCGACGCACCTCCGCGAGCGTGTAGACCACACCTTCGGTCATGGCCTCGACCGGATCGTCGAGTCCCGCGACCTGCCGGGTGAGTCGTTCCAGGAATCCTTCGACCGAGGCGATGGCGGCCGCACGCATGAGGGCGTCCGCGCTGGGGAAGTAGCGGTAGACCGTCTGGCGGATCACCCCGAGGGACTGGGCCACATCGGCGATGTTGATCTCCGCGCCGGTCCGGTCGATCAGGTCGACGGCAGCGGCAACGATCCGCTGCGACGCCTCTTCGTCGTCGGCGGGAGGACTCCCACCCCACCCACGTCTACGTGCCACTTCGCGCTTCCTCGAGCCGTCGCCTGGAGAAGGCCCGACGGTAACACAGCCGACCTCGGTGGATGTGGTGCGAAACGGGCTCCCGCGGGCGAATGGGACACCTATCATACACATGACGCATTTCGTGTATGGTCACGTCGATCGGGGCCTCCCGGCTCGTTAGAGGTCCTCCCGACCGTGTCCCGAAACAGGTCCCCAGCCAGCCCGGCGTCGACGAGACGAGGTACCGCCCCATGACGAACCTGCAGGTCCGCAAGATGCGTTTCGCATTCGCGGATTACGACGTGCCGTTCCTGTGGAACGAGGAGAACCCGGCCTTCTCGAGCATGGCCAACGCCGTCTCGTTCCTCGCGATCGGCTTCGAGAAGATGATCGTCAACATGATCCGCGAGATCACCCCGCGCATCACCGATCCCGAGGTCCTCGAAGAGGCCAACGCCTTCATGTACCAGGAGGGGCAGCACTCCACCGCCCACCGGCAGCACGTGAAGGGACTGATCAAGAGCTATCCGGAGTTGCAGGAGACGCTCGACGACGTCATCGGCGCCTTCGACAAGCTCACCGCCGAGACTTCCCCCGAATACCGCCTCGCGTACACCGCCGATCTCGAGGCGACCTTCACTCCCGTCTTCAAGCTCATGCTCGACAACGACGCGGCGCTCTTCCGCCCCGGCGACGACCGGGTCGCCTCGTTGTTCATCTGGCATTTCGTCGAGGAGGTCGAACACCGCAGTTCGGCGCTCATCATCTTCGACGCGGTGGTCGGCAGCGATCTGTACCGCATGCGGCAGGCCCCCTCGGTGTTCAAGCACGTGCTCGACGTCATCGCCATCGCGTGCGAGGGCTTCAACAAGCATGTGCCGCTGGAGGAACGGAAGATCGACACGATGTCGATGTTCGCGTCGCACCGCCGTAAGCAGAACCTGCGGCGCCGGTTGCCGTTCCTCCAGTACCAGGATCACGGCCCGATGCCGCGCGCCTTCGACGTCCTGCCGCTCGGCGAACAGCTCGTCGCGCTGGTGGGCATCATCCGCAGCCAGATGCCCAAGCACAATCCCGACCACGAGAAGCTGCCGGCCCTCGCCGACGTGTGGTTCCGTCGATTCGACGAAGGCTACGACGTCTCGCACTGGTACACGGCGGAAACCGTGGGCGGGAGGAACAACTGATGTCGGACCTGTGCTCGCCCACCTTCGAGGACCTCTCGACCCGCCTCGGATTCTCGTGCGACGAAGCCGGGGGGATCTTCGAACTGCGCAGTCCGTTCGAGCTGGAGAACTGGACGCTGCCCGTCCTCGAGCTGACCATCGTGCTCGGGGCGGTGCTGATGCTCGTGTACGCGATCGTCCGGTTGCGGCGCACCGGTGACGCCACGAACCTCGTCGTCTGGCTCGGCACCCTCGCGTTCCTGTTCATCATCGAACCGCTGCTGTACTTCCCCGACGCCTTCGGCGTGGAGGACTACCTCGACACGATGTTCGCGCACAACGTGTTCACCGTCGAGTTCCTGTGGGGACGCCTGCCGCTGTACATCATCGCGATCTACCCGATGATGGCGACGATCGCGTTCGACATCGTTCGGATGCTCGGGGTGTTCCGGCAGTACGGCACCGTCGTCGGCGCCGTCTGCGTGGGCTTCGTCCACCACGCCTTCTACGAGATCTTCGATCACCTCGGACCGCAGCTGCGGTGGTGGGAGTGGTCGCTCGACAACCCGATCAACCAGCCCTTCTTCGACTCCGTTCCGCTCCCGAGCGTCGTGGTCTTCGCTGCCCTGTGGCCGATGTCGCTCGCATTCTGCGCGCAGTTCTTCGTCGGCCGCCACATCGACGCCGGGCGCACCTTCAGCGGGCTCGAACTGACCTGGCGCACGATCACCGTCGGACTACTCGCGTCCGTGGGTGTGGTGATCCTGCCGGCACCGGCGACCGTGATCGGCATGGGCAGCACGACTGTGCGGGCCACGATCTACGCCGCCGAACTCGTGATCCTGTCGATCGTGGCGATCTACGTGCTCTCACGCCAGTGGTCCCGGCTGCGGAGCACACCCACGGATCGGCCCTATTCGAACGACCTCGTCCGCTGGTACGCCGTCGCCTATCTCGTCGTGATGGCCGTGCTGTGGATCGGTGCTCTGCCCGACTGGTTCTCCGCCGTCGACGGGGTCACCGAGGCAGGCGACCCGATCGGCAGCCTGTGGTACACCGTCGCATGCTTCGCGGTCGCAATCGCCTGTGTCGCTGCGACCTTCACCGTCCCGCGCAAGGCCGATACGAGTCCGGACGACACCGCGGCGAAGACGCTCACCGAGGCCTGACGAAGCGGGTCGCGTCGGTGCGTCCCTCCGGCACGACGACGTTCCTCACGTCCTGATGGCATCGGAGGTCACAGCGGCGGAAGGTGTCATCGTCCGGCCCTTCCCGCAGCTTCTGCCGGTAGTTCGACGACGCTTCCCTCGCTGTGGTCCCACCGCGTGATCGCACCGATCAGGCGCCGAACGACGACGAACGAGGACACGGACCGCAGTGGTCCGGTCCCCGTTCGTTCGTACGAGGAGTGAGCCGGGGATCAGCCCTGGGCGACGGCGGGGAGACCGCCGCGGAGCTCACCCTTGACGACCTTGCCGCTCGCGTTGCGCGGCAGGGCGTCGACGATCACGACCTCCTTGGGGTGCTTGTACCGTGCGAGGTGCTCGTCCAGGTACGGCTGGAGCTCGTCGAGGGTGAGGTCGTCGTTGCCGGGCTTCAGCGCGACGACGGCGACGGGCACCTCGCCCCACTTCGCGTCGGGGCGACCGATGACCGCGGCCTCGAGCACCTTGGGGTGCCCGAACAGGACGTTCTCCACCTCGGCGCAGTAGATGTTCTCGCCACCCGAGATGATCATGTCCTTCTTGCGGTCGACGACGTAGACGAAGCCCTCCTCGTCGACGCGCACGAGGTCGCCGGAATGGAACCATCCGCCGTAGAATGCCCCGCTGGTAGCGGTGGGGTTGTTCCAGTACTCGCGCATCATGGTGGGACCGCGGTAGACGATCTCGCCGACCTCACCGGGAGCGACGTCGTTCATCTCGTCGTCGACCACACGCGCCTGGATTGTGGGGATGACCCGGCCCACGGAGCCGAGTTTGCGGATGGCGTCGTCGCCGTCGAGCACGCAGGTGATGGGCGACATCTCGGTCTGGCCGAAGACCGCCACGTTGAAGGCATCGGGGAAGGTCTCCGCCATGGCCCGCAGGATCGTGTCGGAGCTCGGCGCCGCACCCCAGGAGATGTTGCGCAGCTTCAACTTCCGCGGCTCGGCCTGCTGCGCGGCGCACATCGCCTGCCACTGCACCGGCACGAGGAACAGGCTGGTGACGTTCTCGGCCTCGAGCACGTCGAGCAGTTCCTCCGGGTCGAAGGCGCCGACCGGGTGGATGACGGTGGGCGTGCCGAGCATCAGGCTCGGCGCGATCGAGCCGAGGGCCGCGATGTGGAACATCGGCGACGCGCAGAAACCGATGCCCGATTCGTCGAACAGACGGAAGGCCCGGATGCAGGTGAGCGACTGCGCTTCGAGATTGGAGTGGGTGAGCACGGCGCCCTTGGGCCGGCCCGTCGTGCCCGAGGTGTACATGATGAGCGCGGGCGTGTCGTTCGGGATCTCCACCGGCGGGTGGGGTTCGCCCTCTTCGGCGACGAGTGCCTCGTAGGAGAGCGAGTCGCCTTCCGGCTCGACTCCGACCGTGATGGACAGTTCGATGCCCTCCGCCTGGCCACGCGCGGCGGCGGCGAGCGGGACGAGCGGCCCCTCCGCGACGATCGCCGTGGCGCCGGAATCGCCCACGAGGAAGGCGACCTCGGGCGCGGTGAGGCGGAAGTTCACCGGCACGGCGATGGCACCGAGGGCGTTGGCCGCGAGCACGATCTCGACGTACTCCGGACGGTTGAGCATGAGGATGATGATGCGGTCGCCGAAGCCGATGCCGCGACGCGAGAGTGCATCGGCGAGCTTCTCGACACGCGTGTCCAGCTGCGACCAGGTGATGGTCTCGCCGCGGAATCGGAAGGCCGTGCGATGGGGAATCATCAGGGCGTGGCGCGCCACCTGATTGTTCCAGTTGTTGCTACGGAAGCGGGTGGCGTCGGAGCCGACCGCTTCGGAAACGACAGAGGGGGGAACCATCGATGATCCTCTCGTGACGTGGCGGGAGTGCGGGCACGGCCTGTTCCGAGCCGTCGATGTGTGAGGCACATTACAGACCCGGAACGGTTTGGGCCAGAGCTTTTGTTAACGGAGATTCCACGAATGCGGACCGCCTCGCTCCAGGCGTCGTCGCCGAGCGAGAACGGGTGAAAGAGGCAGAAAACACTGGTAGAGCGTTGGTTTCACCGGACGGGAGCGGGTGTTCGACGAGCACGTCGGTTCCTGCTCCCGTCCGGAAAGTTCCTTGTCGATCCTCCTAGAACCATGCCGGGAAGGATCGTCCCGTCAGGCGAAGCGAGCGGGACGCTTGTCCAGCATCGCCATGGCACCCTCCGCGAAGTCGGCTGAGCCGAGGAGCTCGACCTGACCGTCCTTCTCCCGCGCGAGCGCCGTGTCGAGCTCGCCGAGCGTCGAGGCGTTGAGGGCCCGCTTCGTCAGTTCCAGGGCACGTCGCGGACCGGATGCGGTCCGCGAGGCGACGGCGTCGACGTGCGCGGCGAGTTCGGCGTCGGGCAGGGTGCGGGCGACCAACCCGAACCGGTCGGCGTCCTGCGCGGACACCCGCTCGCCGAGCAGTGCCATCTCGGCGGCCCGGGCCCGCCCGATCGCGGCCGGAACCAGCAGGCTCGCGCCGCCGTCGGGCATCAGTCCGATGTTGACGAAGGCGAGCAGGAAGTACGCGCTCTCGGCCGCGTAGGTGAGATCGGCCGCGAGGGCGATCGAGACACCGACGCCCGCCGCGGGACCGTTGACCGCCGCGACGACGGGCACCGGGACGGATGCGATCGTCCGGACCAGCTCGTTGGCGGTGTCCATGACGACACCGGGGTCCTGCGGATCCGCCGCTCCCGCAGCCAGGTCCGCGCCCGTGCAGAACGCCGATCCCTCACCGGTGACGACGATCGTACGGACGCGTTCGTCGTCGCCGGCCGCCTTCACCGCGTCGCTCAGCGTCTTCATCGTGGTCAGGTCGATCGCGTTCATCCGGCGCGGACGCGTGATGGTCAGTCGCAGGATGCCGTCGGCGAGTTCGGACCGCAGGCTCTCGGTGGTGGTCGAGGTCATGCGCGCACCGCCCGATCTGCACCGGCGATGTCGTTCAGGCGACCCGTGATGATGGCCTCCGCCTCGGCGACCATGCGGTCGACCAGTTCTCCGACGGTGGGGATGTCGTGGATGAGCCCCTGGCTCTGCCCGGCCGTCCAGATGCCGGCGTCGAGTTCGCCGTCCTCGAAGACCTTGCGGCCTCGGGCGCCGGCGACCAGGTGGGCGATGTCGCCGAATTCGGCTCCGCGCGATTCGATCTCGACAACCTCTTCGCTCACCGCGTTGGTGGCGACACGAGCGGTGTTGCGCAGCGTGCGGAAGATGAGCTTCGTGTCGAGTTCGGTGTTGCGGACGATCTGCTCCTTGACCTCGTGGGCCACGGGCGATTCGACCGTGCACATGAAGCGGGTGCCCATGTTGACACCGTCGGCGCCGAGCGCGAGTGCCGCCACGAGCCCGCGGGAATCGGCGATGCCGCCCGACGCGATCACGGGAATACTGAGCTTGCTCGTCGCGGCGGGGATGAGGATCAGGCCCGGAACGTCGTCCTCGCCCGGGTGCCCGGCGCACTCGAAGCCGTCGATGCTCACGGCGTCCACGCCGATGCGCTCGGCCTTGACCGCGTGCCGCACGCTCGTGCACTTGTGGATCACCTTGATGCCGGCATCCTTGAAGTGCGGCAGGTGGTCGGCCGGGTTGAAGCCGGCGGTCTCGACGATCTTCACGCCCGAGTCGATGATCGCCTGGCGGTACTCGGCGTACGGCGGCGGATCGATCGACGGCAGGATGGTGAGGTTGACGCCGAACGGCTTGTCGGTGAGTTCGCGTGTCCGTTCGATCTCGCGGACGAGATCCTCCGGGGTGGGCTGGGTCAGTGCAGTGATGAAGCCGAGCGCTCCCGCCTCCGCCACGGCGGCCACGAGTTCGGCGCGGCCGACCCACATCATGCCTCCCTGGACGATGGGATGCTCCACCCCGAAAATCTCGGTGAATCGGGTTCTCACGAGTCCTCCTCGGTCCTTCGAAAAGTGCCGCTGTCGTGACGGTTCCGTATGCGCCCAGCGGTGACGCAGCTGGAGAATTGGTGCTAACTTTGCGGTCTGGGTGCTGGTTTGTCAATACGTTCTGCCCTGCAGTTTTGGCAATTCTTACCCAAAAGTAGTGTTTCTCCGCAGGGGGGTTCGACTGTTACCTTTGAGGCCGACGAACATTCACCGCGACATCGCGGCCGGCAACAGGATCCACGACGAGGAGGCAGGGTGCCCGAACAAGCGCAGGGCGGGGCACGCACAGCCGCCAAGACCGGCACCCCGACCCCCACCGTGCGGCGCCGGCCGAAGAACCGCAAGGCACAGATCGCCACGGTCGCGGCCGAGGCGTTCAGCGAACGCGGCTACCACGGCGTGAGCATCGACGAGATCGCCACTGCCGTCGGCATCTCCGGCCCCGCCCTGTACCGGCACTTCCCGAACAAGTACGCCCTGTTCCACCACGCCGTGGTCACCCTCGCCGACGCCCTCGGCGCCGCCCTCGCGGAGTTCGACGAGCAGAGCGGAGCGAACGCCACCGGACTCGCCGCCGCCGAGGAGCTCGAACGCAAACTCCTCGCGCTCATCCGCACCACGATCGAGAACCGCCGGACGGGCGGGTTGTACCGCTGGGAACGCCGCTACCTCACGGGTGAGGACCACAGCGAGATCCGCTCGAAGACGCGGGCACTCAACCGCCATCTCGCCCGCACGGCCGCGCGGCTGCGGCCCGATCTCACCGACGACGACTACGTGCTGCTCAGCAGCGCGATGCTCAGCGTCATCGGCTCCATCACCACTCACCGCGTTCCGCTGTCCAACCGGCGCCTGCAGCAGCTGCTGCTCGACGCGTGCACAGCGGTCGCGGCAACCGACCTGGTGCCCGACATCGACGAACCCGCACCGACTCCCGAGCCGGGCGGGTTGTCCGTGGCGAACAAGCGCGAGGTCCTCCTGCACGAGGCCGTGCTGCTCTTCGACGCCCGGGGCTATCACGAGGTGAGCATCGAGGAGATCGGTGCTGCGGCAGGTATCAACGCGTCCGGCGTCTACCGTCACTTCGCGAGCAAGGCCGATCTGCTCGCCGCCGCCTTCCACCGGGCCGGTGATCGCGTCGCGATGATCATCGGCGAAACGCTCACCGACTCGACGACCTCCGCGCAGGCCCTCGACGTCCTCACCGAGGCGTACGTCCGGATGTCGTTCGAGAACAGCGAACTGATGTCGGTGTACTTCGCCGAGATCGGCAACCTGCCCGCGCACCATCGCAGCGACCTGCGGAACATCCAGCGGCTCAACATCGAGGAATGGGCCCGTCTGGTCGGGGAGCTCCGCCCCGAGCTGCCCGCCGTCGAATGCCGTTTCCTCGTGCACGCCGCGCTCAACCTCGTGCTCGACACCGGCAACCTCGTGCACTTCCTGCCCACCCCCTCCCGGCAGCGCAGGGTGCAGCAACTGATGCTCTCGGTACTGCTCGGCGACACCGGTTCGCCGGAGGCGGTGGGATGACCCGCACCAGGGCCGCAGCGGTACTCCGCGAGTACGGTGCACCGCTGAGGCTCGAGACCGTGACCGTGCCCGAACTGCGCGACGACGAAGTGCTCGTACAGATCCACGGGGTCGGGATCTGCCACACCGACCTCACCGCCGCCGCGGGAGGCGTTCCCGTCCCGAGGCCCGTCGTACCGGGACACGAGGGTGTCGGAGTCGTCACGGAACAGGGTTCGACGATCGTCGTCTTCGATCTCGGCGCCGTCGGCACGGCCGCGGTGATGACAGAACGGATTTCCTTGTGCGAGAACATCATCTTCGTCGCCCCCGATCCACGACGGCACGGGCTCGCGCGATCGCTCGGGGCCACCGAGGTCCTCTCCCCCGACGATCACGACGACCTCGGACGCCATCTGCGTCGCCTCACCGGCGGTGGTGCCGGCGATACGGTGGAGTCCGTGGGCGCCGAATCCGTGATCCGGCAGGCACTGTCGTCGCTGACCAGCCCCGGTGTCTCCTTCCCGAGCTGGCCGCGCCGTGGCGCGACGGGCACTTTCCGCTCGACGAACTCGTGCAGACCTTCGATTTCACGAAACTCGACGACGCTCTCGCCGCTGTCGACTCCGGCGAGATCATCAGAGCCGTACTCACCTTCGACATCCGGGGGAACACATGAACGTCGTCCAGCGACTCGAGGAACTGCGCGCCCGCACCGACCGGATCGATCCTCGCGAACTCGATGCCCTCTGGGAGCATCTCGCTCCGGCACGCCTCGACGATCTCGTCGGATACCGGTGGAAGGGTTACAGTTTCGACACCGGGCACCGCACCCACACACTGCTCGGCAGGTCGCGGTGGTACGGAAAGACGTTCGCGTCGTTGTCCGAGGTCCAGCCGCTCGTGTGCTACGGCGAGGACGGCGAGTTGTTCTCCGACACGAAGACCGGACGCGGCGAAGCGAGCCTGTGGGAGATCGTCTTCCGCGGTGAGATGACGGCGACGATGGTCTACGACGGCATGCCGGTCTTCGACCACTTCAAGAAGGTCGACGACGACACCGTCGTCGGGGTGATGAACGGCAAGGGCTCGCTGGTGTTCGACGACGGCGAGCACTACTGGTTCGGTCTCGAACGCGACACCGCCGTGTGACCGTCGGACGGGAAACGCACAGTGGCCGGACGCGCGTCCGGCCACTCGACGTTCTCGGCGGAGAGCTCAGATGACGTGTCCGTGCGCCTTCATCCGGCGGCGCATGTCGTTGAGGTAGTAGGTGGCCGACAGCTGTCGGATCGGCCTGGGCACCGCGCGGTAGATCGGCGGGACCACCTTCCAGAACAGGTCGAAGCGCCGCTGGTCGCGCGGGCTCCACGGCAGCGCGAATTCGTCGCGCATGCGTTGCGGGAGAAGACCGATCGTCATGAAGCGCTGCAGCGGCACGAGGGCGCGAACGGGAAGCGGGGCGTCACCGCCGGTGAGGAGATCGCGGGTGAACGAACGCACCTTCCGGTCGACCTCGAAGGTCGCGATCATCTCGTCCCAGTACCTGTCGAACTCCTCCCGCGTCTTCGGCCACATGTCGTCCTCGACCTGCAGGGCCGTGCCGTAGACCGCGGACTGGCGGTAGATGCATTCGATGTCGGCATCGGTGACAGGCCCGAACATCCGCCGGTACATGTCGACACCGTTACGGTACAGCGTTGCGGCGACCCACAACTGGAGTTCGGGATCGAAGGCGTTGTAGGTCTCCGAGCGCACCGGGACGTGCGCCTTGTTGACCATCCGGACGATCTGCTTCTTCTCCTCGGGAGTACCGAGCGTGACCGCGTAGACGTAGGTCATCGTGGTGCGCAACCGGTCGAGCGGCCGCTGCAGGGTGGTGCTGTGATCGGCGACGCCGTGCCCGACACCGCGCGATGCCAGCTGCAGGAGGACCGTCGCGCCGGCGCCGAGCAGGAGCATCGACTCTCCGACGAAGTCGGCCAGTTCGACCGAGCCCGCCGGAAGCGGAGCGGGGGTCGCCACCGGTTCGTCGGTGGTGACGGTGGGGACGCGCTCTTCGGCGTGGGTCGTCATCGGAGGTCTCCTGACGGTGAAAGCACTGGTGCAGCACTGTCATACAAATTGTGCACACCCGTACTCAGATATGCAAGTGCCTATCCGGGAGGCGAATCGACACCCGCTCGCTCGCGGTGGACGACCAGACGCGCGGCCGCGTCCTCGAACTGCACCAGCGTCTGCGTGATCACCTCGCTGTGGTCCTGCGCGGCGATCGCCTCGATCAGCTTCGTGTGCGATCGGATGGCGAGCGTTCCCCACTCGGCGTCGCGCGCGTAGAGGCGGTACGGAATCGTGCGCGCGGCGGTGTTGAGGAACCACGCGAGCTTGGGGCTGTCGGCGATGCAGTTGAGCTCGCGATGGAAGTCGAACTCCGCGTCGGCGATCCGCTCGATGTCGGGTGTCACTCCCTCCGGGGCAGCGACGAGCCTGCGCAGCCTCTCGTTGAGTTCGGCCAGACGCTCGAGGTCGGCCGGCGTGGCACGGTCGGCCGCTCGGAGCGCGAGCTCGACGGCGATCTGTCCCTGCAGCCAGAAGATGTCGTCGATGTCGCCGCGCGTGAGGGGCGAGACCCGGTAGCCGCGGTTCGGGGCGGATTCGACCATCCCCTCCCCGCGCAGCGTCAGCAGCGCCTCCCGGACCGGGGTGACGCTGACGCCGAGTTCGACGGCGGTCTCGTCGAGCCGGATGAAGTCGCCCGGACGCAACACGCCGGACATGATCGAGCCGCGGAGGTGACCGGCAACCTCGTCGGAAAGCTGCGGACGGCGCCGTACGGCCCTCTCCGAACGTCGGGATGCCGCAGCGTGATCCGCCGCTGTCCCGGGGCTACGTGTCGGTGCCGCCATCGTGTCTCCTGTAGGAATCCGGACAACTGCGCACGGGGGTTGTCCAATTGTCCCGCGAACGCCTAATGTGATGTCCACTACAGCTATCACATCAAATATATGTGATGTGGTTCACCAGGAAGTGTCGAACATGACCCAGAACCTCACCAGTCCGAAGAACGCGAAGAGCAGCTCGGACAAGGCATCCACGGCAGCAAGCACCGACACCTTCGCCAGCCTCGACCCCCGGAACGGCGAGGTGATCGCCGAGTATCCGGTCGCCGACGAGGCCGCCGTGGGCGCGGCCGTCGAGCGCGCCCGCGTCGCCGCGCGCTGGTGGGAGGCGCAGGGCTTCCGCGGCCGCCGCGACTGGCTCCTCGAGTTCAAGAAGGCCATCGCATCCGACGCGACCTCGCTCGCATCGGTGGTGGCGAAGGAGACCGGTAAGCCCTTCGGCGACGCCTTCCTCGAAGTCATGCTGGCGGTCGAGCACCTCGACTGGGCGGCCAAGAACGCCAAGAAGGTGCTCAGGCCCCGCAAGGTGCCCTCGGGCGTCGCGAGCTTCAACCAGGCCGCAACCCTCGAGTACAAGCCCCTCGGTGTCATCGGCGTGATCGGCCCCTGGAACTACCCCGTGTACACTCCGATGGGTTCGATCGCCTACTCGCTGGCCGCCGGCAACGCCGTCGTCTTCAAGCCGAGCGAGCTCACCCCCGGTGTTGCGAAGTGGCTCGAGGACAAGTGGAACTCGATCGCCCCCACCCAGCCGGTCTTCCAGGTCATCACCGGTCTCGGTGAGACGGGTTCGGCGCTCGTGCGTTCGGGTGTCGACAAGGTCGCCTTCACCGGCTCCGGCCCCACCGCCCGCAAGGTCATGGCGGTGTGCGCCGAGTCGCTCACCCCGCTCGTCGCCGAATGCGGCGGCAAGGACGCGATGATCGTCGCGGCCGACGCGAACATCGACGAGGCCGTCGAGTTCGCCGCCTTCGGCGCCTTCGGCAACGCCGGCCAGACCTGCGCGGGCGTCGAGCGCATCTACGTCGAGGAGCCTGTCTACCGCGAGTTCCTCGACAAGCTCACCGCCACCGTCCGGCGCGCGAAGCCGGGCGGCGACGAGGACTCCACCTACGGCCCTATGACGCTTCCGCGCCAGGTCGACATCGTGCGCAGTCACATCGAGGACGCCCTGAAGTCCGGTGGCAAGGCCGTCCTCGGCGGACTCGATTCGGTGCAGGAGCGCATCGTCGAGCCCGTCATCCTCACCGACGTGCCCGAGACCTCGGCCGCGGTGTGCGAGGAGACCTTCGGCCCGACGGTCGTCGTCAACAAGGTTCGCGACCTCGACGAGGCCGTCGAACGCGCGAACGGCACGAACTACGGTCTCGGTGCGTCGATCTTCACGCGCAACAAGAAGAAAGGCCGTCAGCTCGCCGAGCGCCTGCGCAACGGCATGGTGTCGGTCAACTCGGTGCTCGGCTTCGCCGCCATCGCCTCGTTGCCCTTCGGCGGCATCGGCGAGTCCGGCTTCGGCCGCATCCACGGCGCCGACGGCCTGCGCGAGTTCAGCCGTCCCAAGTCGGTCACGGTGGCGAAGTTCAGCTCGCCGCTCAAACTCATGAGCCTCGAGCGTCCGGAGCGCGATCTGAAAATCTCGCGAGCGATGCTCCAGTTCATGCACGGAAGGTGAGCCGATGACGACCACTCCCCCGCGCACTCGCAGCCGAAAGGCCGCCGTCGTCGCGAAGCCCGAGGCACGCATCGAGAAGGCCGGTACGTTCCCACCCCCGAACAGGGACCCGCACCCGAAGCGTGGGCGGATGGGCTGGGTCGAGGTGATCGAGGAGCTCGACCCGGTCACGCAGCACCAGGACATCGTGCGGATCACCGCCGGTTACGAGTTCCCGTGGGACTACCAGCGGTCGCTCGAGTTCGCCCTCTTCCGCACGTACTGTGTGCCCAGCATCTCGGAGTTGCTCGCCCGCACCGGCGAGTTCGAGAAGCGGCCGCAGAAGCGGTACGACGACACGGCGCTGCTGATGGCCGAGCTGGTCGAGCACGGCTACGACGCCGAGCGGGGACGCGAGTCGCTGCGCAACATCAACCGGATGCACGGCAAGTACTCGATCGACAACGACGACATGCTGTACGTCCTGTCGACCTTCGTGTACGACCCGCTCGACTGGATCGACCGCTACGGGTGGCGTCGCCTGCACCCGAAGGAGCGGCTGGCGTCGTTCTACTTCTACCGCCAGGTGGGCATCCGGATGGGCATCAAGGACATCCCGGAGTCGTTCCAGGAGTTCCACCGGTTCAAGCTCGAATACGAGCGCGAGAAGTTCACCTACAGCGACGACAACCACGCCATCGGCACCTACACGCTGCACCTCTTCCAGTCGTGGTACCCGAAGGTGCTGAACAAGGGCATCGAGAAGGTCGTTTTCGCGCTGATCGACGACCGCATGGCGTCGGCGTTCGGTTTCCCGAAGAGCTCACCGCAGGTGACGGAGATCGTCGAGGGCGCGCTGCGGGCACGGTCGGCGTTCGTGCGGCGACTGCCGAAGCGACGCGTGTCGCTGTCGGCGGGCAACGCCACCAACCGGACGTATCCGGGTTACCCCCTCGGTTACCGTCCGAACGATCTGGGCGTCGAACACTGACGCACCGACAGACCTGGGGGACAGGAGGGGCGGCCCCGCATTCCGGTTTCACCACCGGGGTGCAGGGCCGTAACTGTTCCGGGAGGGCGGGCCGGGGTCAGTTCTCGACGGGCCGCAGGGCCTGCTTCGACGGGAGTGCGAAGCCCGAGACGAAGACGACCACGGCGCAACCGGCGCACACGAGGTAGGCGATCACGAAGCCCGCGGTGCCGATGCCGAGCCCGCCCCCGAGGGTGTGAGCCGCGAGCACCGAGGCGACGACCGCGCTGCAGACGGTGCTGCCCACGGTGCGGAGCAGGACGTTGACGCCGTTCGCCGCGGCGTTCTGCGACAGCGGCACCGCGCCGAGGAGGAGCACCGGCAGCGTGCAGTACACGAGCGACGTGCCGATCGCCGCGACGAAGATGGCGGCGACGACGAGCCACAGCGGCTTGCCGGGCACCGCGTGGACGCTGTAGCCGGCGAGCAGGAAGACCGCTCCGGTCATGATCGTGATCTTGGGTCCGAAACGTTCGGTGATCCGGGAGGCCACGATCGCGAAGATCATCATCGCGAAGCTCGCGGCGAGCTGGCAGGCCGCGGCCTGGAGGATGGTCAGGTCGTATCCGGCTCCGTGCCCGGACGGCGCCTGCAGCAACTGTGTGGTGATGAGGGTGTTGCCGTAGAAGGCGAACCCGACGAGCAGTGCCGACAGGTGCGGCGCGAGGACGGAACGGCGGGCCGAGACACGCAGGTCGACGAGCGGGTTGCGGTTGCGCAGCTGCTGCACTCCCCAGAGCACGAACAGCAGCACCGACGCGGCGAACGAGAGCAGCACTGCGGGGCTCGTCCAGCCCCACGTGCTGCCCTGGGTGATGGGCACGAGCAGGCACACCAGGGCGGCGGACAGGCCGGCGGCGCCCACGGCGTCGAAGCGACCGCCGGTGCGGGTGTCCGATTCCGGGATGACGATCCACGCAGCGAGGGCGACACCGGCGCCGATGGCGGCGGTGGTCCAGAAGAGCAGGTGCCAATCGGCGAACTGGACGATGGCGGCAGCGAACGGGATACCGACCGCGGTGCCGATGCCGAGGGTGGAACTGAGCATCGCGATCGAGCGCTCCACGTGCTCACGGGGCAGGACCTCGCGAAGGATCGCCATGCCGATCGGCAGCACCGCCGCGCCGGCGCCCTGCAGGCCACGGGCGACGATGAGCAGTCCGATGTCCGAGGTCAGCGCGCAGATCAACGAGCCGAGTGTCATAAGCGAGAACGCGATGAGGAGCATCCGCTTCTTGCCGATCATGTCGGCGAGACGGCCGAAGATGGGCGTCATCACCGCACCGACCAGCAGGGTGCTCGTCACCAGCCACGAGACGGCGGTGGTTCCGGCGCCGGTGAAGCCCGGCATGCTCGGCAGGAGCGGCACCATAACGGTCTGCATGATGGCCTGGAAGACGGCGCCGACCGCGAGAACCGGGAAGACGAGATGCCGCAGGTTGCGCGTCTTCTTCTCCGCCGGTCCGCTCACCTTCGTCGTTCCGGACGCTGAGCGCGTCGGCGCGGCGGCGGACCTACCCGCCACGTGCAGGCGCAGGGGGAGCGAGATCGACATCGCCACCCCCTCTCGCCAAACAGGTAAATAGCCGTTCACCACATTAGGTGAACGGCTATTTACCCTCAAGAGTAGTGACCAAGGTCATTCGTGCCGCTAAGAACCGTCTCCGTCGAGCAACCGCTGAACCAGCGGCGCGTACATGGCCACAACTTCCTCGACCGTGCCGGTCGCGCGCTCCTGCATCATGCGGCGCCGCATGATCGCCAACCCCATCACCGCCGACATCGCCAGCTCGGCCCGGAGACGGGCATCCGACCCCGGCAGCCGCGCGGCGAGCGCGTCGACCATCTGCGCGGAGTAGTTGTCGCGGAGCATGCGGTTGCTCTCCTCGCTGCCCCCGCTCATGAACAGGATGTTCATCGACAATGGCTTGTAGGGTTCGAGCGGGCGGGCGAGCATCGCGACCATCCGCTCCCCCAGGCTCTCGAGCGGCCCGTCGAACAGCACCTGCGCGCCGTACTGGAAGTCGACGAGCTCCTCGTACAACTGCTCCTTCGAGCCGAAGTACTTGATGATCAGCGGGGCGCTGACCCCCGCTTCCTCCGCGATGTCCTTGAGCGTGATGTCGCGGTAGGGGCGCGTCGCAAACGCCTTCCCCGCAGCCTCGATGATCAGCTTCCGGGTCTCGTCGGAAGTCCGGCGACGCTTCTCGGGCTCACCCCGGTGCGATGCCTCCGTGCTGCGCACGGTCACATCGCCCGCCTCCCCGACAACGCTCGCCCGAGCGTCAGCTCGTCGGCGAACTCGAGATCGCCGCCCATCGGCAGACCCGACGCGAGGCGGGTGACGCTCAGCCCCGGGAAGTCGCGCAGCATACGCACCAGATAGGTGGCCGTCGCCTCGCCCTCCGTATTGGGGTCGGTCGCGATGATCACCTCGGAGACGTCGACGCCGTCCTCCTGGTTGCCGATGCGGGTGAGCAGTTCGCGGATGTGCAGCTGGTCGGGGCCGACGCCATTGAGCGGGTCGAGCGCACCACCGAGGACGTGATAGCGCCCCCGGAACTCCCGGGTGCGTTCGATCGCCTGCACGTCCTTCGGTTCCTCGACCACGCAGATCACCGTGCGGTCGCGGCGAGGATCGGAGCAGATGCGGCAACGCCGCTGGTCGGAGACCGTTCCGCAGACCTCGCAGAACTGCACGCCGTCGCGGATCCGCTGCAGCGCCGCCTGCAGGCGGTCGATCTCGGGCGGCTCGACCGAGAGCAGATGGAACGCGATGCGCTGGGCACTCTTCGGGCCGACGCCCGGAAGCTTGCCCAGCTCGTCGATGAGGTCCTGTACCGGTCCTTCGTACAACGCCGACCTCTAGAAACCGGGCAGGCCGGGGATTCCGCCGCCGAGCCCACCCGCGAGCGGACCGAGCTTCTCGGCCGCGATCTCCTGGGCCTTCGCCGAGGCGTCGGCGATCGCACCGACCACCAGATCCTGCAGGGTCTCGACGTCCTCGGGGTCGACGACCTTCGGATCGATCTTCACGGACACGACCTCGCCCGTGCCCTTCACCGTCGCCGTCACGAGGCCACCGCCGGCCTGGCCGGTGACCTCCGCCTGCGCCATCTCGTTCTGCGCAGCGACGAGTTGCTGCTGCATCTGCTGGGCCTGAGCGAGGAGTTGCTGCATGTCGGGCATTCCACCACCGGGTTGCACGGCACGTCCTTTCTGCACGTTTGTGATGCCAGCCTAGTCGCCGCGCATCGGGGTGGACACAGACGCCGAGGTCGACCGAACCGGGCTCAGTCGACTTCCTTCTTCAGGTTCTCGAGCACCTGCTGCTGGATCTTCTTCAGGCCGAGCGGCGCGAACGTCTTCTCGAAGAAGCCCTTGACGCCACCGGCACCCTTCCACTGAGTGAGCACGACGACCGTCGAACCCGTCCCGTTCGGCACGACGCTGTAGGTCGTCACGAGCGTCGAGTTCGCGTCCGTCTCCGTGACGGTACTGCCCTTCACCGACACGGTGGCCTGCACGTCGCGCTGACGCTTCTCCGTGGCCTGGAGGATCCAGTGCACGACGGTGCCGTCGCCGCGACCACCGGAGATCACGCGGTAGTCGCGGTAGTGCTCGGTGAGGATGCGCGGGCGCACGGTCTCGTAGTCGGCCAGGGCGGTGAGCACCACCTCGGGAGCTGCCGCCAACTGGATCGAACTGCTTGCGCTGACCTGTGCCATGAACGACTCCTTCTGCTTCTTCCGCGCTGATGCGGGCTCGAATGTGCCTGTGACGACAGCATCCATCCTGCCCTGCGCGTTCCGGGACGGATGCGACCGCCGGGTCTATTGTGGACGTGCCACTGATGCGCCGCTCCGGAGGAGTCGAATGCAGATGCCGAGATCGTCAGGTGTGAAGGTCCCGTACGGGGAGGCGGTACACCGCCAGGGTGTAGACCGCCTGCTGCGCTCGTACAGCGCGATTCCGGCCGACGCGCCCGTGCGACTCGCGAAGAAGACGTCGAACCTCTTCCGGGCACGCGCCGCGGCGAACGCGCCGGGGCTCGACGTCTCCGGTCTCGGCGGTGTCATCTCCGTCGACCCGCAGGCCCGCACCGCCGACGTCGCCGGCATGTGCACCTACGAGGACCTCGTCGACGCGACCCTGCCCTACGGCCTCGCACCGTTGGTCGTCCCGCAGCTGAAGACGATCACGCTCGGCGGCGCCGTCACCGGGCTCGGCATCGAGTCGACGTCCTTCCGCAACGGCCTCCCCCACGAGTCCGTGCTCGAGATGGACATCCTGACCGGGTACGGCGAGATCATCACGGCCCGCCCGGAGGGTGAGCACGCCGATCTGTTCCACGGCTTCCCCAACTCGTACGGTTCGCTCGGGTACGCCACGCGCCTGCGCATCGCACTCGAACCGGTGAAACGTTTCGTCGCACTGCGTCACCTGCGTTTCGACACGATCGCCGATCTGCAGTCCGCCCTCGCGCGGATCGTCGACGAACGGACCTGGGACGGCACACCGGTCGACTATCTCGACGGTGTCGTCTTCTCCGCGACCGAGAGCTACCTGACGCTCGGCACACAGACCGACGAGCCGGGTCCCGTCAGCGATTACACCGGGCAGGACATCTACTACCGGTCGATCCAGCACGTCTCCGTCAACCGACCCAAGGAGGATCGGCTCACGATCCGCGACTATCTGTGGCGGTGGGACACCGACTGGTTCTGGTGCTCCCGGGCTTTCGGCGCCCAGAACCCGAAGATCCGCCGGATGTGGCCGAAACAGTTGCTGCGCAGCAGTTTCTACTGGAAGCTCATCGCGCTCGACCACAAGTATTCGGTGGCCGACCGGATCGAGGCACGCAAGGGCAATCCACCCCGCGAGCGCGTCGTGCAGGACATCGAGGTCCCGCTCGAACGCACGCAGGAGTTCGTCGAGTGGTTCCTCGACGAAATTCCCATCGAGCCGATCTGGTTGTGCCCCTTGAAGTTGCGCGACATCGAGTCGTCCCCGGACGCCGGCCGTCCGAGCACCTCGGACGCCCAGCGTCCCTGGCCGCTGTACCCGCTCGAGCCGAAGCGCGCCTATGTGAACGTCGGGTTCTGGTCGTCCGTTCCCATCGTGCCCGGCGCCGAGGAGGGCGCCGCCAACCGCCTGATCGAGAAGAAGGTCGCCGAACTCGACGGGCACAAATCGCTCTACTCGGACTCCTACTACTCGAAGGACGAGTTCGAGAAGCTCTATTACGGCGGCGGTGAATACCCCGCTCTCAAGCAGAAATACGACCCTCGGTCCCGTCTACTGGACCTGTTTTCGAAGGCGGTGCAACGAAAGTGACCATATTCAAGACCGAGAACGATCGGTCCACCGAGGACAAGCTCGCACTCGCCCAGATCGTGGAGATCGTGACCGGCGGCGACATGCCGTTGCGCTTCACGGCCTACGACGGATCGGCGGCCGGTCCCGAGGACTCTCCCTACGGTCTACATCTCGCGTCGCCCAAGGGCGCGACGTACATCGCCACGGCCCCCGGCGATCTGGGTATGGCACGGGCGTACATCTCGGGCGATCTCCAGGCGAAGGGAGTGCATCCCGGCAACCCCTACGAGTTGCTCGCCTCGCTCGGCGACCTGCACTTCGAGCGTCCCCCGGCACGTATCCTCGCGCAGATCGCCCGGTCGCTCGGCACCGAACTGCTCAAGCCGATCGCACCGCCGCCGCAGGAGCACCTGCCGCGCTGGCGCCGCATCGCCGAGGGTCTGCGGCACTCGAAATCGCGCGACGCCGAGGTCATCCATCACCACTACGACGTGTCCAACGAGTTCTACGAGTACGTTCTCGGCCCCTCGATGACGTACACCTGCGCCGTCTTCGAATCCGAGAATCAGAGCCTCGAGGACGCCCAGGAGAACAAGTACCGTCTGGTCTTCGAGAAGCTGCGGTTGAAGCCGGGCGACCGCCTGCTCGACATCGGTTGCGGCTGGGGCGGGATGGTGCGTTACGCCGCTCGGCGCGGTGTGAAGGCCCTCGGCGTGACGCTCTCCAAGGAACAGGCCGAATGGGCGCAGAAGGCCATCGTCGAGGAAGGCCTGAGCGACCTGGCGGAGGTCCGGCACTCCGACTACCGCGACGTGCCCGAGGAAGGATTCGACGCCATCTCGTCGATCGGCCTGACCGAGCACATCGGTGTCGCCAACTATCCGGCCTACTTCCGGTTCCTCCACGGCAAACTGCGGGTGGGCGGTCTGCTGCTCAACCACTGCATCACCCGGCCGACCAACAACACCCGCGCCAAGGCCGGCGGGTTCATCGACCGGTACGTCTTCCCCGACGGGGAGCTCACCGGTTCGGGTCGCATCATCACCGAGGCGCAGAACATCGGCTTCGAGGTGATGCACGAGGAGAACCTGCGCGAGCACTACGCCCTGACGCTGAAGGGCTGGTGCGAGTACCTCGAGAAGCACTGGCAGGCCTGCGTCGCCGAGGTCGGTGAGGGCACGGCCCGCCTGTGGGGCCTGTACATGGCAGGCTCGCGCCTCGGCTTCGAACGCAACGTGGTCCAGCTGCACCAGGTGCTCGCGGTCAAGCTCGGCGACGACAAGAAGCCGCAGACGCCGCTGCGCCCCTGGTGGGTCGCCTAGCCGACCCCATCGGCGCGAAAACAGAAGAGCGCGAACGGGAAGGGCTCCCGACGCCGTGGCGTCGGGAGCCCTTCCGTGCAACCGTCGTGTGCGTCAGCTGCGCAGCGACGCCGGCGGGTTGAAGCGCTCGCCGTACTTGGCGGCGAGTTCCTCGGCGCGCTTGACGAAGCCTTCCTTGCCACCCGGGTAGCCGACGATGTACTGAGCGACACCACCGGTCCAGGCCGGGAAGCCGATGCCGAAGATCGAGCCGATGTTGGCGTCGGCGGTGGTCTCGAGAACACCCTCGTCGAAGCACTTCTGGGTCTCGATCGCCTCGGCGAAGAGCATGCGGTCGATCAGATCCTGCAGCGGCACATCGAGGGTCGCCTCGGTCTTGAAGTGATCGCGCACACCCTGCCAGATGCCCTGACGCTTGCCGTTCTCGTCGTACTCGTAGAAGCCGGCCTTCTCGAGACGACCCGGACGACCCTGCTCGACCATCCAGTCGACCACGTCGAGTGCGGGATGACGCGTGGTGCCGAGCTTGGTGTCGCCCTGCTTGGCGGCCTCCTCGGATTCCTTCGCGATCTTCTGCATGAGCTTCATGTTCAGCTCGTCGGTCAGCTGCAGCGGCGGAGCCGGGTAACCCGCCTGCGAACCGGCCTGCTCGATGGTCGCGGGCTCGATGCCCTCGCCGAGCATGGCGATGGCCTCGTTGACGAACGTGCCGATCACACGCGAGGTGAAGAAGCCGCGGCTGTCGTTGACGACGATCGGAGTCTTGCGGATCGCGAGCGTGTAGTCGAACACGCGGGCCAGGGCCTCGTCGGAGGTCTTCTCACCCTTGATGATCTCGACCAGAGGCATCTTGTCGACCGGCGAGAAGAAGTGGATACCGATGAAGTCCTCGGGACGCTTGACGCCGGTCGCGAGACCGGTGATGGGCAGCGTCGAGGTGTTCGAGCCGAGCAGCGCGTCGGGATCGACGATGTCTTCGATCTCCTGGAACACCTTGTGCTTGAGCTCGGTGTTCTCGAACACTGCCTCGATGACGAAGTCGACGCCCGCGAAGTCGGCGGGGTCGGCCGTCGGCGTGATGCGGTCGAGCAGAGCCTTCGACTTCTCCTCGGTGGTCTTGCCACGCGAGAGAGCCTTGGCCTCGATCTTCTCCGAGTAGTTCTTGCCACGCTCGGCGGCCTCGAGGGTGACGTCCTTGAGGACGACCTCGTAACCGGCCTTGGCGGAGACGTAGGCGATGCCGGCGCCCATCATGCCCGCACCGAGAACGCCGATCTTCTTGATCTCGCGCTTCGGCACGTCCTTCGGACGCGAAGCGCCCGAGTTGATGGACTGCATGTCGAAGAAGAACGCCTGGATCATGTTCTTCGCGACCTGGCCGGTGGCGAGTTCGACGAAGTACCGCGACTCGATGGTCGACGCATTGTCGAAGTCCACCTGCGAGCCCTCGACGGCGGCGGCCATGATGGCGCGCGGAGCCGGCATCGGGGCGCCCTTGATCTGCTTGCGCAGGTTCGCGGGGAAGGCCGGAAGGTTCGCGGCGAAGGCCGGGCTGGAAGGGGTGCCGCCGGGGATCTTGTAGCCCTTGACATCCCACGGCTGGATGCCGCCCTCGGGGTTGGCCTTGATCCATTCCTTGGCGGCCGGAACGAGTTCCTCGACGCTACCCACGACGTCGTGGACCAGGCCGATCTCCTTGGCCTTGACCGCGTTGTACTTGTTGCCCTGCAGCAGAACCGAGAGCAGCGCCGTCTGGATGCCGAGCAGGCGCACGGTGCGGGTGATGCCACCGCCACCGGGGAGCAGGCCGAGGCTGACCTCGGGCAGACCGATCTGCACGCCCTTGACATCGGCAGCGATGCGGCGATGCGTCGCGAGGGCGATTTCAAGGCCGCCACCGAGAGCCGCGCCGTTGATGGCGGCGACGACGGGCTTACCGAGGGTCTCGAGACGACGCAGGTCGGCCTTGATGCCCTGAACCTCGTCGAACGCGACCTGCGCGTCGTCGGGGCCGATCGCGATGATGTTGCGCAGGTCGCCGCCGGCGAAGAAGGTCTTCTTCGCGGAGGTGATCACCACACCGGTGATGGAGTCCTGCTCCTCGTACAGACGGTCGACGGTGGCCTTCATCGACGCCTTGTACAGCTCGTTCATCGTGTTGGCGCCCTGGTTCGGATCGTCGAGTGTCAGCACAACGATGCCGTCGGCGTCCTTATCCCAGGAAATCATGTTGTCGCTCACTGTTTTTCGAATTCCTTCCGGTGTCAGACGCGCTCGATGATGGTGGCCACACCCATGCCGCCACCGATGCACAGGGTGACGAGGGCGCGCTTGGCTCCGCGGCGCTCGAGCTCGTCGATCATGGTGCCGGTGATCATGGCGCCGGTGGCGCCGAGCGGGTGGCCCATCGCGATGGCGCCGCCGTTGACGTTGAGCTTCTCGTCCGGGATGTTCAGGTCCTTCTGGAACTTCAGGACGACGGAGGCGAACGCCTCGTTGATCTCGAACAGGTCGATGTCGTCGACCGTCAGGCCCGCCGAAGCGAGAACCTTGTGCGCGGCCGGCGTGGGGCCGGTGAGCATGATCGTCGAGTCGGCACCGGAGGTGGCCGTGGCGACGACGCGGGCACGCGGGGTCAGACCGAGGTCCTTGCCGGCCTGCTCGGAACCGACGAGCACGAGTGCCGCGCCGTCGACGATGCCCGAGCTGTTGCCGCCGTGGTGGACGTGATCGATCTTCTCGACGAAGTGGTACTTCTGCTGTGCCACGGCGTCGAAGCCGCCCATCTCACCGATGGTCGCGAACGACGGCTGCAGCTTGGCCAGACCCTCGAGGGTCGTGTCCGGACGCATGTGCTCGTCCTGATCGAGGATGGTCAGGCCGTTCTGGTCCTTGACCGGCACGACCGACTTGGAGAAGTAGCCGCCCGACCAGGCTGCCGCCGCGAGCTGCTGCGAACGCAGTGCGTAGGCGTCGACGTCCTCGCGGGTGAAGCCCTCGATGGTCGCGATGAGATCGGCGGAGATGCCCTGGGGAACCAGGTAGCTGTCGTAGTTGGTGGCGGGATCGAGCATCCACGCGCCACCGTCGGAGCCCATGGAGACACGCGACATGGACTCGACGCCGCCGGCGAGAACGAGCTCGTCCCAGCCGGAGCGGACCTTCTGCGCAGCCATGTTGACGGCTTCGAGGCCCGACGCGCAGAACCGGTTGATCTGCACGCCGCCCGTGGTGGCCGGCAGGTTCGCGATGGTGACAGCGGTGCGGGCGATGTCGGCACCCTGATCGCCGACGGGGCTGACGACACCGAGGATCAGGTCGGAGATACGGTTCTCGTCGAGATCGGGGAATCGAACACGCAGCTCGTCGATCAGGCCCGTAACCAGGGAGATCGGCTTGACGGAGTGCAAAGAGCCCGTCTTCTTGCCTCGGCCGCGTGGTGTTCGGATGGCTTCATAGATGAATGCCTCGGTGGTCACAGTGCGCAGGTTCCTTCCCGTGCTTGCGGAGCGACAGCACCCACGGCCCTGCAGAGGGCCGCCGTGCCCAACCTCTCCTACGATAGAAGCGGGCACCCCTCGGCCGTAAGGACCGAAGCGATCGGTGTCCGTGACCGAACCGAACGTCCGCAAACCCCTTACGGGACCACCGCCGCCCGCAGGCGCGGCGCCGCATACAGGACTTCTCGCAGCGCATCGAGGGGGACGGGGGTGCCGACGAGCCCGCGAGCACGAGGCGCCCGCCCACATCGAGGCGCGACACCAGCGACGCGATCGCATCCGCCGAACCCGAGAAGTCGAGACGGACGTCGTCGGTACCCGTGCGCAGCAGGGCGGTGAGGATCATGTCGGGGTAGGGGCATCCGCGACCGGCGCCGGCGGGTGTGAGAGCGAGGTCGGCGAGGTCGGCGAGGTCGTGCCAGCCGAGTACATCGAGCAGCCTGACCTGGGTGGATCGGCTGAATCCTGTGGTGAGTACGACTTTCACGCCGGCCTCACGCAGCTGCGTGATCGCCTTGCCGGTGCCCGTGCCGGGGGCGGCGGCGACGTCGCCCTGGTCGACGAATCGGGGCGTCCGGTTCCGGGATGTCAGAGGCCGAGCAGGTCGGCGGTCTCCTCGCCGAGATAGAGGCCGAGGGTCATACCGCGGCCACCCGGGCCGGCGACGACCCATACGTCTTCGTCGGCCTCCGCGCGGTGCACGAGCGCGTGGGGTCGATGCACTGGCTGTACACCCCGGCCCAGCGCCGGACGACGCGCGGCAGTCGGTGGCCGAGGAACTCCTCCGTCACTGCGACGAGGTGGTCGTAGGGTTCTTCGTCGACGTCGAAGTCGAACGGTTCGTCGTAGGCGTGGGTGTCGCCGATGGTGAGGCCGCCGTGCAGACGCTGGACGCACGGCAACTGCATGCGATGCTGCGCGGCGACGGGTCGTTGCTCCTCGGAGGCGGTGAGCTCGTCGAGGGCGGTACCGGCGAATCCCGGGTAGTAGCGCAGGCTGTCGCCGTCGGCGATCGACGTGGTGAGGTCTTCGCCGAGCGGTGCGGTCTGCATCATCTGCAGCCGGACCCTGCGCAATGGCAGGTCGCGGGCGAGGCCACCGAGTGTCGCGCCGGGACAGACGAGAACGAGGTCGGTCTCGTGCACGGTGCCGTGGTCGTCGCGCACTGCACGGTCCCGCGGGCCGTGCGGGAGACGTCCCGGGCCTCTGTGGACAGCAGGAACCGGTAGCGGCCCGAGATGGCGAGATGTTGCCGGATCGCCGGGAGCGCGATGCGGGATTCGACGGCAGCGTCCGTGCTGCAGTGCAGTGCCGCGAGGAAGTTACCGCGTAGCGCGGGGTTACGGCGGCGCGTCTCGTCCGCATCGAGCAGGGCGAATCCCCGTCGCTGCGCGTCGTCGCGTGCGACCGCTTCCTCCGCGACGGCGATCTCGGCGGCGGTGCGCGTCAGCGTCAGCGAACCGTTCGCGCGGAAACCGACGTCGGGAACGCGGGCGCCGAGGTCCTCCCACAGCTCGCGGGACCGCAGGGTTAGGGCCGGTTCGTCGAACTCCCGGTGAAACAGTTGGTGTAGACCGGAATTCGGTTACGCTGGATGTGTGGCCACCGTCGTTCGCGAAGCGCGCACCCTCAAGCACCAGATCGTGCGCCGCCAGGTCGAGTGCCTCCTCGACCAGCTCAGCGTGGGAGATCAGGTCCCCTCCGAACGCGATCTCGCCACCCGGTTCGACGTCGCCCGCGAAACCGTCCGCCAGGCACTGCGAGAACTGCTCGTCGACGGCCGCATCGAACGGCGGGGCCGCAGCACCGTCGTCGCCGGCCCGAAGATCGTCCAGCCCCTCGTCATCGGTTCCTATACCGAAGCCGCCCTGCTCGAAGGGCGCAGCGCTGGTCGTGTGCTCGTCGCGTGGACCGACCTCGTCGCCGACGACGAACTGGCCTGCCGCCTCGGTCTCGAACCCGGCGATCCCGTCCTCGAACTCGAACGTGTCCTGCTCGCCGACGGAGTGCATGTCGGACTCGAACGCACGCGCCTTCCCGCACACCGCTTTCCGGATCTGCGCCGGACGCTCGATCCGTCGTCGTCGCTGTACGCCGCGATCCGTTCCTACGGGATCACGTTCGCGCGGGCGGTCGAGCGGATCGAGACCACGCTGCCGGATGCGCGCGAGGCGGCGCTGCTCGACGCCGACACCCGCACACCGATGCTGCTGCTCGAGCGGATCTCCTACGACGAGAACGACGTCCCGATCGAGCATCGCCGGTCGCTCTACCGCGGCGACCGGATGTCGTTCGTCACGACCGTCACTCCCTGAGCAGCAGGTCAGTCGACGCCCAGGCCTGCTTCCCGCGCACGGACGATCGCGCTCGCCCGGTCGGCTGCGCCGATCTTGCCGAGGATGTTGGACACGTGGTTGCGCACCGTCTTCTGGCTGAGCACGAGTCGGCGGGAGATCGCGGCGTTGTCGAGTCCGCGGGCCACGAGGTCGAGGATCTCCCGCTCCCGTCCGGTCAGATACGGGAAAACTGCCGACGTGTTGCGGGAGTTCGCTACCGCCGCAAGGGCTTTCGCCGCGACCGCCGCACCGACGATCATCTCACCGTCGGCCACGGCCCGGATCGCCCGTTCGACCCCCGACGGATCGGCCCCTTTGACGAGATAACCCGAGGCACCGGCACGGATGGAGGCGATGAGGATGTCCTCGTCCTCGTGCATCGTGACCATCAGGATGCGGGTGCCCGGCGACTTCCGGAGGATGCTGCGGGCCGCGTCGATCCCCGATCCGTCGCCGAGTTCGATGTCCATGAGCACGACGTCGACATCGCCGATCACGACCTCGAGGGCCTCCCCCACCGAACTCGCCTGGCACACGACATCGATCCCGTCGAGAGTGCCCAGCAGTGCCGCCATACCGAGGCGGAAGACGGGATGGTCGTCGACGACCGCAACGCGTATCGCTCCGTTGTCGCTCATGATTCGGACCAGGGTAGCCGCGCCCGCACCACGACACCGCGCGGGTCGCCGGGTTCGATGCCCACCGTTCCGCCGACCTCCCGGGCCCGTTCCCGCATGCTCTGCGTCCCCACACCGATTCGTGCGTCGGTCGCGAGTCCTCGCCCGTCGTCGACGATGTCGAGGGCCAGCACGTCGCCCTCCGCCGCGACCCGCACCGTGCATTCGTCGGCACCGGAATGCCGTCGCGCGTTGATGACCGCCTCGGAGGCGATGCCGTAGGCGGCCCACGCGATCGGCCCGGACATCCCGGCGGGGAGGTCGGACCGCAGGTCGACGCGGAATCCCGCGCGGGCGTGGGTGATCACGAGTTCATCGAGTGCGGCGGTGAGGCCGAGTTCGTCGAGAACCGGGGGCAGCAGACTGCGCGAGAGCTCGCGGACACCGTCGACTTGCCGATCGAGTTCGCGGAGCAGTTCGTCGACGAGTCCGGCCGCGGCGTCCGGGTCGGTGGTGACGAGATTGCGTGCGCCCTGCAGGCCGAGCCGCACCCCGGCGAGCGACGGGCCGAGACCGTCGTGCAGTTCGCGGCGGATGGTGCGGCGTTCCTCGAGTCTCACCTCGGTGAGGCGGCGACGCGCGTCTTCGAGGTCCTCCGCCGACCGCAGGACGACGAGTCCGGCGTCGACGACGGTCGCGAGTTCGGTGAGCGCCCGCCGGCTGCGTGCCCCGAGCGATTCGCCCGGAGGTGCGGTGACGGCGAGGGCGGCGTCGCCGTTACCGACCGGAACCTCCTCGACGGGTCCGGTCGCGGTCCCCCAGCGTGCGATCACGTCGCCACCGCGGCGCACCTCGACCGATTCGAGACGCAGTGCGATGCCGATTCCGGCGGCGAGTTCGCCCAACAGCAGGTCGGGCGAATCGGCACCGGCGAAGTGCCGCCCGAGGATCCGGACGGCGCGTGCCGGGTCGACGCCGTCGCCGTAGACGAGGCGGTGCACCTTCCGGCCGAGCCACATCCGCACCGGCTGCACGGCCAGGGCGACGGCGGTGGCGGCGACCGCCTGGGCGAAGACCGATTCGTTCGGGAGCACCAGCGACACCGCGACCGTCACCGCGAGATAGGAGGTGACGAGCACGGCGGTGAGACTGCCGGCGAGCGCGGCGCGACCCACCGCGAGGTCGATGCCCCAGAGTCGTTGGCGCAGCACGACGGCGAGGATCGCGACGGGATAGAAGGCCTGCGTCGCGAGGTGGAGCAGCGGTGTGAGCATCCACGGCACGTCCGGGACCGCCAACGGGATGTACGAGGCTGTCATCAGGGCACTGCCGAGCGCGAGCCATCCCGTCCCGGATCGTTCGCCCGCCGAGGCGTGACGGCGGCGCCACTCGACGTGCCCGGAGGTCAGGAAACCCACGGCCACAACGGGTCCGACGAACCAGATGTCGGCGATGTCGGTGAAGGTGCGCGCCCAGAAGAACCAGGCGATCGTCAGGACACCGACGCCGATCCCGGCCCGCACCACGGGATCGGCCGGACGGTCGCGGACGAGCCACGGCACCACCAGGAACAACGCGAGTGTCCCGGGGATCCAGGTGGTGTTCTGCAGCGGACCGAGGAATCCGACGGGCAGTTCGGGGCGGACGAGGGCGAGCTGGGTCCAGCTGTAGGACATCGCTGCCACACCGACGCCGATCGACGCGACGGCCAGCAGGATCGGCACGGCGTGGACCCGGCGGGCGAGGATCACCCCGGCGACCGTCCCGTAGACGGCGGCTCCGACGACGTCGACGAGGAAGAACAGCTGGTCGGAATCGAGCGCGGGCCGTGCCGCGACGAACACGACGACGGCCGCCACGGCGAGCAGCCAGGAGACGACGGCCACGACGGCGGCGGGTACCGGAGCCCCGGTACCCGCCGATCCGGTCGTCGTGACGGTGTCCTTCATGGTGCGGTGAGTATGCACCGCCGTGTCCTTGACGCGGCAGGTATACGCCGCTGGGTCGCTCGCAGTGGCACTAACGTGCACGCCGGTCCGCGAGGGCGAAGCCGACTCCGGCCACCAGCACCCACACCGGGCCGGTGAAGCCTGCCATGTACTGCAGTGGGGAGATGCCGAGGAGCAGTGTCAGACCACCGAGGACGATGCTCGCCCAACCGATCCACCGGGGCGCCGCGCGGTGATGCAGGACCGCGACCGCGACCGCGACGCCGCTGACACCGGCACCGACCCACAGCCATGGGATGGTGCCCATCCAATGCGAGGCGAAGACCGCCACCTCGGGCACCATCTGATCGGTGTTGCCGAGGCCGAACAGCAACTCGGTGTCGAGTCCGGTGCCCATGAGGGTCGCGACCGAGGTGAGCACGAGACCGAATGCCGCGACCGTCGGCACGAGGCTGAATTCCGGAGTGCCTGCGCGCAGTCGGCGCTGCAGTCCGGCGGCGAAGACGAGCAGCAGCGTCGTCGACACCATCAGCGTCAGGTGCATGACGAGCATGGGCGTGCGCTGCGCGGCGAACTCGGTCATGATCGCCACCGCGTTGCCGGCGGTGCGCTCGTTGTATGCCGCGCTCATCGCCATGCTCGCCTGGATGCCCACGACGCCGGCGAGGCCGGCGACCGCACCCGTCCACGCCCAGAGCGAACCGGGGCCACGACGATCGGGAGCGATCGGCGCGAGGGGTTCGGTCTCGGTGCCGAGAGTGTTCATGAAGGTCCCTTCGGATCGATGCGACGCCCTGCGCGTCGTAAAGGAACGATCCGGTGCCCGATGTCCCGGGTGGAAGGGACGACTGTCCCGACCTTCCGGGATCGCCGCCGGCGTCCCTCGTCGGGCAGACGTCGTGCACCTACCACAACCGAGGGGAGGTTGTGTGCGATTCTCCCGACGGAAACGCACACAACCTCCCCCACGACCGAGGATGCCGACGCGGATATTTCCGCGGGCTGCCGGATCCGCGTCGCCCCGAATTCACTCAGGGATTTCGGGTGCGGCGCTCGTCCGCCGAATGAAGAGCGGCGACGGACGCGAAGGCCGCAGCCAGTACCAGTAACAACAACACAACATTGAGTGCCATCGAATGTCCTTTCACGGGGCCGGGCGAATTTCTCCCGACTTCGAAACAGGCGCTCCCCTCTTCTATCCTATTTACGAGAAATATGCGAGTCGACGCATTTTCCACCGGCGAATTCGATACGTTCGCAATTCGCACGCCGCGGAATTCCGGGGCGGATATTCCGTGGGGAAATGCGGCGGATCAGCCCAGTGACCTGCGCCTCATGCGCGCCTGCCGGCGGTAAGCAGTGCCCCGTCGGTTCCTAGGGTGGTACGACGTGGCGGAAGCGAGCGGAGATCATCGGGTCGTCGACCTTCCGCTGCCCACCCCCGCCCCGTTGCGGACGGCGATGCTGTCGGTTCCCCGGCAAGGACGCCGGTGGCCCGGCGCCGCGCGCGCAGCCGCCACGGTCGCGGTGCCCGGTCTCGTGGGCGTCGCTCTCGGATTCGGCGCCGTCTCCGCCATCGCCACACTCGGCGCTTTCGCCGTCGTCTACGGCGAGCAACGCCCCTATCGCGTCCGTGCCCGAGCGGTCGCCGTCATCGGGACGGTGCTCGTGACACTGGCGACGATCGGTGCCCTCGCAGGTTCGGTCGTCCACCACGAACTGGCCGCGGGCGGGTCGGCGTGGTGGTACCTGGTGGTCGTCGCGGCGATGACCGCGACCGTCGCGGTGTGCGCCTTCGTCGTCGACGCCCTGCGGATGGGTGCGCCCGGCGCCTTCCTGATGTTGCTGTCCCTCGAGATCGCATCCGCTCTCCCCGCGCTGGGAGTGTCCGTCCCGACGGTCTCGGCGTGGACCGCGATCGGCGCCGGAACGGCCGTCGTGGCCTCCATGTCCGGTGCCCCGTTCCGGCCGCGAACCCCGGAACGCACCGCCGTGGCCGCGGCGGTCGCTGCCGTCGACGCGGTCTTCGAGGAGAACTCACCCGGCAATCGCCGCGCCGCGGTCCACGATCTGCACGCGGCCTGGCAGTGCCTGCACGACGCCGGACTCATCGATTCGGGGCATCCGCTGGAGCAGACGCTGCGCGCGGCGCACCTCCGATGCGCGGAGACACTGGACGAGCGTCCGCGGGACGAGGCAGTTCCCGAGGACGATCTGCGACTGCGGACCCCGCTGCGACGCCCCTCCGTGCGGTACCGCCTCGCGCGCGCCGCGCACCTGCGCAGCCGGTCGGCGACGATCGCGGTGCGCCTGCTCGTCGCGGGACCTCTCGCCGGGACGATCGCCATCGCGCTGGGCGTCGGACGTCCCGACTGGGCGGTCATCACGGCCGCGATGATCCTGCATCAGGGACCGGATCGGATCCTCGGCTCCTACCGGGCGGCGCACCGCTTCCTCGGCACCGTGCTCGGACTCGTCCTGGTGGCCTGCCTGACGCCTTTCCATCCCGGTGGTGTCGCCCTCGTCGTGGTGCTGGCCGCGGTGATGGCCGGCACGGAAATGTTCCTGGTGCGGAACTACGGCCTGGCGATGGTCTTCATCACCCCACTCGTCGTCGTCCTCGGCGGGTTGGGTGCCCCCGGCGATCTGGTGACGGTCGCGCGCGACCGCTTCCTCGAGACCGTTGTCGGCGTCCTCGTCGCGCTCGCGGTGCTGTGGGGCGTACTTCCCCGGGCCCACCGTCGCGTCCTCGACTTCGCCGACGGCCGCGTCCGCGACGCCGTCACGAGAATCGCCGCGTCGACGGACGTCCGCGAGCTGCCCGAACTGCGCCGCGACCTCGAGTTCGACCTCCACGCATCCACCACCGCGGCCGTCATCGCCGCGCACACCGAGCCGGCGTGGACCCGGGAACGCTGGATCGAGCACCGCCGTCTCCACGAACTCGGCTACCGGATCCTGACCCTCCCGGAACGACCGGGCCCCTGAAGCAGGGACCCGGTCGCTTCCGTCGGAATACGCGCCGTCGTCAGAACACCAGGACTGCGAAGACGGTCGAGAGGATCAGCCCCGCCATCACCGGCAGGAAGCACTTGCGGGCGAGATCGAGCACGGGCACCCGGGCGAAACCGGCCACCGCGACCAGCGAGGACCAGGCGATGATGACGCCGCCACCGGCCCAGATGTTGCCCATCTGACCGATCGCCGCGAGCGTCGAGGGGTCGACGTCGACGGCCGGTCCGAGAGCACCCGACAGCGCACCGGTGAGGGGCAGTCCGCTGAATCCGGACCCGTCGAGCCCGGCGACGAGGCCGATGAGCAGGATGCCGAAGGACGTGATGAAGGCGTTCTGCGGAAGGTGCGACTGCACCGTGGTCACGAGGTCGAACAGGATAGCCGGGCCTGCGGCGTCGGCGGAGATGCCGAGGATCGGTCCCGCGAACTCCGGATTGCCGATGAAGAAGAAGCCGGCGATCGGGAGGACGCAGCCCATGGCCTTGAAGGCGAAGACCAGGCCGTCGACGAGATGGTCCGAGGTGGTCTCGAGGAAACCTCCGCGGTCGGTCGACGCTGCGGCGGCGAACAGGATCAGCGCTGCGATCCCACCCACGATCGCGGCGGCGTCACCACCCTGCAGTGGCGGCACGACCTCGGTGAACTTGCCCAGCATCAAGTAGACGATGAACGCGAGGTAGGCGAGCGGCACGAGCATCGCGAACGCCTTCGCGGTACCGCGGCGTTCCTTCTCCGCCGCGGAGTCGGGGTCGGCGATCGGGTCGGACGGCGCCACGAGCACCGCCGTGGCCGTCGCCGCCTGCTCTCCGCCGCCGCTGGGGCCACCGGCGGGTTCCGGCCGACGCGGAGGACGGGAGCCACCCCCGTCGCCCGAGGAGTCGTCACGGGTCTCGCCGATGCCGCGGTCGGCTGTGTCACCGATGCCGCGGTCGGCTGCGGCCTCCCACTCGACGAGGAGGTCGGGGGACGGTGCACGCCAATGCCGCTTCTGCACGAGGTAGGTGATCAGCAGAGCCGTGCCGCCGACGATCAGGGACAGGACCATGGCTTTGTCCGCCACGGCGTCGGCCTCGACGCCGGCCGCCGATGCGGAGATACCGGGCGCCACCTTGATGATGTAGTCCGAGGACAGCGCCATGCCCTGGCCGCAGATCGCGATGACCATGCCCACCGACAGCGGGGACATGCCCGCGCGGATCGCGACGGGGATGAGCACCGCGCCGACGAGGGGCACGGCCGGGGTGGGCCAGAAGAACAGGGAGATCACGTAGGTGACCGCGGCGAGGACGAGGAAGCTGCTGGTGCCCGCACGCATGACCCGCCGGAACGGCGCGACCATCATCCGGTCGGCGCCGAGCTGGCGCAGCGCGCCGAGCATGGCCGTGACCATCGCGATGATGAGGAAGATGTTGAACAGTTCCTTCGCCGCGACGAGGCTCGCATTGAAGATGGCCGACAGTCCCGTGACGATGCTGCCGGAGAACGTCAGTGCGGTCAGGAAGGTTGCGACGACTGCAGGAACGACGATGTTCTTCCGCAGGGCCATGGTGGCCAGGATGACGAGGATGCCGGCCAGGTAGACCCAGTGCGCGGCGGTGAGTTGTACGTCCAAGGCGATTCCTTCGACAGGGGGTGGAACGAGTCGGGCTGTGTTCGTGGACGGTGAATGGGAACTCGATGTATTGGGGGAACTTTCCGCTACGGCCCGTGCTCGGTCAACGAGAACGGTGCACAGTGCCCGCCACGCTAGTTGTGCACTGTGTTCCACTTTTGCGATTTCGTGACGACGAAGCGCTCCGGTGTGAAATATTGCTACGAACATGTGTCGCGCGCCCCGCGCCGCCCTCACGACGTCGTCGAATATGCACCCTGCACCGGCTTACGCGGATCCGATGTGCACCTTCACTCCGCGATGGCGATGCATCCGACGGTAGCGCAGTGCGAAAGTGGTTCGACGGTACGAACCGTGCCGCGCAGTTCCCCGAGGTTCCGGAGAGTTCGATGACCACTCGCACCGATACACCGGCAGCGCCGGCAGCCGAGACGGATACGGGCACTCCCCTGGCCCTGTCCGCCCTGCTCGCCGGAACCCTCGTCGGGACATTGAGCAACAACATCATCAATGTCCCACTGCCACAGATACTTTCCGACTTCGACGCGAGCCTCGAAGACGGCGCACTCCTGGCCGTCGGCTTCCTTCTCACTTTTGCTGCGACAATGCCCCTTGCAGGGTACATCGGTGACCGATACGGTCGGCGTCGCGTCTACTGCGGTGCCCTGCTCGGCACCGCGATCTGTGCTGCCGGAGCGGCGACGGCGCCGACCCTCGAGATCCTCGTGGTCTGGCGCGCCCTCGGCGGAGTCGCGGCGGCTGCATTCGCGCCTGCTGTCATGGGGTTGATCGCGTGGCTGTTCGGCGCGCATCGACGCGCACGCGCGGTGGGCGCGTGGGCCACCGTGAACGGACTCGGTCAGGCCATCGGCCCCACCCTCGGCGGTTTCGTTGCGGGACATTGGGGTTGGCGATGGGTATTCGTCCCGATGATCCCGATTGCACTGATCGGTCTTGCCGGGACGTTGCGCTGGATCCCGATCTTCCCCGGCCGCCGGATGACCCTCGACGTGCCCGGTGCGATCGCACTGACCCTCGGTTCCGCAGGAGTCGTGCTGGGACTGAGCATGTTCGGACAAGCAGGTGTTCCCACGTCCGTCGCGGGGATCGCCCTGGCGGTCTCGATCGTCGTACTGGTCGGTTTCGTCGTGCACTGCCTACGCGCGGACGTGCCGTTCGTCGACGTCCGACTGTTGGTCGAGAGCAGATTCGCGCGGAGCGCGGCCGCCGCCTTCGCGCAGATGTTCTGCCTGGGCGCCGCTCTGCTGGCGGTGCCGCTGCGGTTGCACGCGACGGGCGCGTCGACGGCCACGGCCGGGGCGATCCTGTTCGCACTGCCCGCAGTCATGGCGGTCCTCGCACCGGTGGTCGGCCGCACTGTCGATCGCGTCGGCGGACGGCACATGTTGCGGGCGGGACTGGTGGTGCTGCTCGTCGGTCAGATCGCGCTTGCCGTCGTCCTCTCGGCGGACGAACCGCGGCTGTGGCTCGTCGCGACCGTCCTGGCGATCACCGGTGCCGGCATCGCCGCCGTGCAGACCCCCGCGGCGGCCGGCTCGACGCGGTCCCCGGCGGGCGAGCGCGGGACGGGCCTGGGGGTGTTCAACCTGATCCGCTTCGGCGGCTCCGCCGTCGGGGCCGCGTGGGTGACCGTCGCGCTCGGTTCGTGGACGGTCGGACCGCTCTTCGCGGTGTGCGCCGTGGTCGTGTGCGCGGGGTTCGCCGCGTCGTTCCTGGGGGCCGACCCCGAGGATCACGCACCGACCGGCTCCGAGTCGACCGCTCTCAGCGGTAGTTGATCTCGTTCTCGACCGAGGTGCGCAACCGGTCGAGAAGCTCGAGGCGGACGGCGAGCCAGGCCGTGAACTGGTTCTCCGGCAGCCGGACGTCCATCCCCATCGCACGGGAGATCCGGTCCAGCTTCGACAGCATCGTGTTGCGGTGGACCGACAGCTCCCGCGCCGCCGCGTTGACGTTCCCGCCGGCCGCGAGATAGGCCAGCAGGGTGTCGTACAGGTCGGTGCCGGGCTTGAGCGTCCCGAATACGTCGCCGACGAATCTGCGGCTGCGATCGGTCTCGGCGACCAGCTCGAGCACACCGTAACCCCGCAGGTCGCGGTAGGCCACCGAACCCGACATCCCGAGCCGCTGCCCGATGCCGAGCGCCACGCGGGCCTGCCGGTAGCTCTCCCGGATCTGGTCCACGCCGACGGCCGGAGCGCCGTGGGCGACGGGCACCGGACGCACGCGCCGGCGGGACAGGTCCTGCGACACCGCGTCGGCGTATTCGGCGATCTCGAGTTCGACGTCGCTCGGGTCGCGGTAGCGGAGCGACCGCACCACCACCAGGACGTCGCCGATCACCGTGACATACGAGCGCACCGACGGGTGGGGCAGGACGCTCGCCGCGTACCGGGCCAACCGCAACAGTCCACCGGATTCGTCGCCACCCGGACCGGCCGGGTTCTCCCCGTAACCGGGCGCGACGAAGACCGCGAACGACGAGGTGAGATCGATGTCGTGGTACTCGGCGCGCGCCTGCATGTCGTGCTGGCTGGTGAAACTGCCGTGCACCAGCGCCTGCACGAAATCGCCGCGGGCCCGTTCCTCGGCCTCGTCGACACTGCGTTGCCGCAGCATCTCCGATCCGATGATCGCCGTCGCCTGTTCGGTGACGACCGCGTGCTGGGCCAGCTCGTGCGGTCCGGGAGACGCGCCCGAGGCGAGCACGACCACCCAGCCCTCGAACCGTTTGCCGAGCCGGATGGTGCTGGCCGTGCACGTCCAGGGTGTGCCTCCGACGACCTCCTCCAGCACGCGGGTGTCGTGGGGGGCGTGACGTTCCGCGGCCGTCACCGTCGACAGCTGCTTGTGCAGTATCGCCGAGATCTCTTCCGCCCGAACGGCATCCACGCCGTGGAAGGCGACGGCCTGACCACGTGCATCGAGTGCGATCGCCGGATGCTGTGCGAGCGCCGAGACCTCCTTGACGAGCAGGGTCAGTCCCGCGCCGCGGTGCAGCAGACCGGCGAGCGTCGAGTGCACGTGCGCGGAATAGCGCATGACGTGCACTTCCTGCATCAGCGACCGCTCGGCGAGCAACCGGTTGAGTGCCGCGAATCCGACGGGCAGGTCGAGTTCGATCACCACCAGTCCTGCCGGCCAGGACATTCCGGCGGGCACCGCGCCGTCGACGACCAAGGCCGCCGCGTCGCGGGCCGCGAGCGCGGACAGGGCGTGCGCGCTGTCGGCCAGTGCCTCCGGCCGCATGTACACGGCGACGCCGGTGAGATCATCGAATCGGCCGACGACCTCGCCGAACGGCAGCACCCAGGTGAGCGCCCGGTCGAGATCGGCCTCCCGATCCACGACCCGGGCGCCCTCCATGAGCGGTTCGTCGAGCAGCCCTCGGACTGTCAGACGCGGGCTCGATTCCATGGGGACCTGCTTCCATCGGGAGCATCGGCGGGCTGTGAGGGGGGTGGGCCCGTCGACACCGTGGCGGTGTGCACTTTCTACACCAGATACCAGAGTCATGCGCCCCAGACGCATGTGCACTGTGTACACCGAATCCCGAAAACGACGGTGATCCTGACCGTCCCCATCGGCGCACGGCCCTGTTAGAAATGAGCCACGCCGGACACACCGCTCCACCGCTCCGGCACCCGCCGACACTTCAGCGACGCGACATCGGCGGGACGCACACGGATCCCGACGCGGACCAGGAATCGTCCGACTCTCCGACCCGACTCCGAAAGTGGAGACCAATGCATCGAATCCACCGCATCACCCTCGACGACGCACTCCCCCTGCTGGCCGCCGGCCGCGCGAAGGCCGAGGAGATCGGCGTGAAGCAGACCCTCTGCGTCTGCGACGAGAGCGCGAACGTCATTGCTCTGCACCGGCTTCCCGGCGCCCGCCTCACCGGCGTCGAGATCGCCATGGCGAAGGCGTTCACCGCCGCCGGCCACGAGCGCGCCACCCACCTGTTCAACGAGGGTCCCAACGGACCCGCACTCCCCGGCAACGAAGCGTTCGGCATCAGCCACATGCTCCCCGGGAAGTTCGCGATCTTCGTCGGCGGCTTCCCCCTCGTCTACGACGGACAGATCGTCGGCGCCGTCGGCATCAGCGGCGGCAACGGCGAGCAGGACAAAGCGGTCGGCGCCGCCATGATCGCCGAATTCGAAGCCCTGACCTCCGCGATCAACGCCTGATCGCATCCCCCCGCACGACCTCCTCATCGAAAGGCATCATCATGACCGAACTGCTCGGACGCGACGAATTCCGCGCCGCACTCGAAGACGCCATCAAGGGACGCGAAGCGAAGAACGCATCGTTCAGCAAGGCGTGGGCCGAGGGCAAGCTCGAGAAGCACCACTTCGCCCGGTGGGCCGAGAACCACTACCACTACGTCGGCCCCTTCGCCGACTACCTGGCGAACATCTACTCCAACACCCCCGATCACTTCACCGACGCCAAGGACTTCACCCTCCAGAACATGTACGAGGAGGAGCTGGCCGACATCCGGCACACCGACCTGCTCATCAAGTTCGCCGAGGCGTGCGGCACCACCAAGGAGCGCGTCGAGGATCCGAACAACATGAACGCGGTCACCCGCGGACTGCAGGCCTGGTGCTACGCGGTGTCGCAGCGCGAACACTTCGTCGTCGCCACCGCGGCCCTGGTCGTGGGCCTCGAATCGCAGGTGCCGAGCATCTACAAGAAGCAGATCGTCCCGCTCCGCGAGGTGTACGGCTTCACCGAGGACGAGATCGAGTTCTTCGACCTGCACATCACCTCGGACGTGGTGCACGGTGAGCGCGGCTACCAGATCGTCCTCGACTGCGCCGACACCCCGCAGCTGCAGCAGCGCTGCCTGCAGCTCGTTCGCTGGGGAGCGGAGATGCGTTTCTCGTACACGAAGGGCCTGTACGACACGTACGTCGCCCCCGATCTGGAGCTGGCGTCCGCCTGATCCGATGCGCGGGAGCGGAAGTCGCTCGCGGCTTCCGCTCCCGGTCTCGCACACGAGCGAAGGAGAAGCATGTCCACCGAAATCATGGGCAGCGGGACCGCCGGCACCGACACCGCCGCGGAGTCCCCGACCTGGGTCGCCGTCGCCACGGTGAAAGAGGTGACCCGCCGCCGCAAACTCCGCGTGGAGGTCGACGGCCTCGCGATCGCACTGTTCCATGCGAACGACCGCATCTACGCCTTCGCCGACCTGTGCATCCACCAGGACCGTTCGCTCGCGAAGGGCACGCTTCTGCACGGCCGGGTCATCTGCCCCGGCCACCAGTGGCGCTTCGATCTCGAGACCGGATACGAAGAGGACCAGGACCTCTGCCAGCCGGTCTATCCCGTCCTCGTGCGCGACGAGACCGTCCTCGTCGACCCCACCCCGCGTCCGGCACCGGCCGCATCCGGAAAGGAGTGCTCGGCATGACCGTTCGCACCGTAGTCACAGTGGGCGCCGGCCAGGTCGCCGCCGTCGCCGCACGCACCCTGCGCCGCCGCGGCTTCGACGGACGTATCGTGCTGCTCGGCGACGAGCAGCACGCCCCCTACCAGCGCCCACCCCTGTCGAAGGAATTCCTCGCAGGCCGCGAAGGAGTCGACTCACTCGCACTGCTGACCCGGAAATGGCTCGACGCCAACGACATCGACATCCGAAAGGGTGTGTCGGTTCAGCGCATCGACACCGCGACCCGCACCGTCGAGTTCGACGGCGGCGAGATCGCCGCCGACGCGATCGTCCTCGCCACGGGCGGACGCCCCCGCACCCTCACCACCACCGGATCCCGGCCCGATCTCGTCCACTACCTGCGCACCCTCGACGACGCGACCGCCCTCGCAGCCCGCCTGACCCCGGGCTCGAGTCTCGCGATCGTCGGCGGGGGCTTCATCGGACTCGAGATCGCAGCGACCGCAAGATCTCTCGGCGTGACGGTGACGGTCCTCGAACAGGCCGAACACCTCCTCGGAGGCATCCTCGGCGAGCAGGTCGGCCGGCACTGCGCCGAACTGCACCACCGCAACGGTGTCGACCTGCGCGCCGGCACGGGCGTCGCCTCGGTGACCACCTCCGATGATGGCGTGCGGATCGAGACCACCACCGGGATCGTCGAGGCCGACGCCGTGGTCGTCGGCATCGGCATCGTCCCCAACACCGACATCGCGGCGGCGAGCGGACTCGCCGTCGACGGCGGGATCGTGGTCGACGCCACCGGGCGCACCTCGGTCGAGAACATCTATGCGGCAGGCGATGTCGCGAAGCGGTTCTTTCCGCGCGAAGGCCGGCACGTGCGCGTCGAACACTTCGACAACGCGAACCGCCAGGCCGCGGTGGTCGCCGACACGATCGTCGGGCGGCAGTCGCTCTCCGACGACCCGCACTGGTTCTGGTCCGATCAGTACGACACCAACATCCAGTTCGCCGGATCAGCTTCCGGAACAACCGAACTCGTCGTCCGCGGTGACACCGACAGCGGAGAGTTCTCGGTCTTCTACCTCGCCGGCGACGTTCTGACCGCTGCCTTCGCGATGGACCGCGGCGAGGACATCATGGCGGCCCGCGAACTCATCGGCCGCAGGGTCGACGCAGCGCTGCTCGCCGACGAGGACACCGATCTGTGGGAGATGTACGAGGAGGTCGAACCCGCATGACGATCACCGGACTGAACCACATCGACGGCAACTGGGTACCGGCCGCCTCCGGCGCGGTCTTCGAACGCCGCAACCCCGCCGACGAGACCGATCTGATCGGCACCTTCCCGGACTCCGACGCCATCGACGTCCGCAACGCGGTCGATGCTCTCGACAAGGCCGCGCCCGAATGGGCCGCCGCCCCGCCCGAACGCCGCGCCGCGATCCTCGAAGCAGCCGCCGACCACCTCGCCGCACACTCGGCCGAACTCGTCGACGAACTGATCCGCGAAGAGGGCAAGACCCGCGCCGAGGCGTCGATGGAGGTGACTCGCACCCCCATGAACCTGCGCTTCTACGCAGGTGAGGCACTGCGCGCCACCGGTGCGACCTTCCCGGCCCCCGGATCCACGACGATCTACACCGTGCGCGAACCGATCGGGATCGTCGGTGCCATCACACCGTGGAACTTCCCGCTCAACATCCCCTCCCGCAAGCTCGGTCCGGCGCTCGCCGCCGGCAACACGGTGCTGTTCAAGCCGTCCGAGATCACCCCGCTGATGGGGCAGCGACTCGTCGAGGCCCTGCTCGCCGGTGGTCTGCCGCCCGGCGCGATCGCACTCGTCCAGGGCGACGGCAAGGCAGGCGCGGCCGTGTCCGGCGACGAACGGGTCGCGGCCGTGACCTTCACCGGCTCCACCGAGGTCGGACGCGCCATCCACCGCAGCGTCGGCCCCGACCGGCGCGTGCAGCTGGAGATGGGCGGCAAGAACCCCGTCGTCGTGCTGGCCGACGCCGACCTCGACGCCGCAGCCGCACTGATCGTCAAGGGCGCCTTCGGATTGTCGGGCCAGGCGTGCACCGGCACCAGCCGTGTCGTCGCCGTCGACGCGATCCACGACGAACTGCTCGAGAAGGTCGCCGAACGCACCCTCGCACTGCGGGTGGGACCGGGTTCGGGTGCCGCCGTCGATGTCGGCCCGCTCGCGGGTCGCGGTCAGCTCGACAAGTTCCTCGAGTACGTCACCATCGGCACGGACGAAGGCGCACGGCTCGTGTGCGGCGGCGTGCGATGCGAGGACGACGCGCTGCGAGACGGATTCTTCGTGCGGCCCACAGTGTTCGCAGACACCGCCCCGGGGATGCGCCTGCTCACCGACGAGATCTTCGGCCCGGTCCTGGCCTTCCAGCGCGCCGGCTCCTTCGACGAGGCCCTGGCTCTGGCGAATGACACCGCCTTCGGGCTCAGCGCCTCGGTCGTCACCCGGAGTCTGTCCGCTGCACAGCGTTTCATCGCCGGGTCGCGGACCGGGCTCGTGAAGGTCAACCAGCCCACGACGGGAATGGCCATGAACGCGCCGTTCGGCGGCTACAAGCAGTCGAGCACGCAGACCTTCAAGGAACAGGCCGGCCCCACGCTCATGCAGTTCTACCAGTCCGAGAAGACCGTCTATCTGTCCCCCGACGCCTGACCGGCGACACCGACCCTCGACAAGCCTGGAGGAAAGACCATGGAGTTCAAGCGAGTGGCCCGATCCGGGCAGGTGCCCGAAGGCATCGTCCGCCGGTTCTACGCCGAGGACTACGAGTTCGCCATCTCCCGACTGGACGGCAAGGCGTACGCGACGTCCAACTACTGCTCACACCTCGACTGCCTGCTGTCGTCCGGCAAGCTCGTCCAGGACGGCATCGGATGCTCCTGCCACGGAAGCGCATTCGACCTCGAGACCGGTGAGCCGATCTGCCCGCCGGCCACCGAGCCCATCAAGACCTATCCGTGCGAGGAGCGCGACGGCGAGATCTTCGTCGGGATCGACCCCGCCGAGCCGCCGGAAGGACCCCGTCGACGTCGGATGCGATCGGCATGAGTCGGCGCGCGACACGACCGGCGACGGTCGCGACCGGAGGCATGGTCGCGTCGAGTCATCCGCTCGCGAGCCTCGCCGGGGTCCGCGTCCTCGAGGACGGTGGCAACGCCGTCGACGCGGCCCTGGCGATGGCAGCGGTCACGTGGCTGACCCTGCCCGGGCAGTGCGGCATCGGCGGCGACGCGTTCGCCGTGGTCCGCGAGCCCGACGGGTCGGTGTGGACCGTCAACGGCAGCGGTTACGGACCCGACGGCGGTACACCGGATTTCTACCGGGCACGGGGACTCGACACGATCCCGCTCGACGGGGCGCTCGCCGTCGCCGTTCCCGGCGCACCCGCCGCGCTGGCGGCACTGCACCGGCGGGGAGCGAGCAGGTCGCTGCCCGAACTGTGGGCGCCGGCAGCCCGGATCGCCGAGAGCGGCCTGCCGTGCTCGGCGAAGACCCGAACCGACGTGCAGACCGCTCTGCATGCGATCCGCGGCGACGCCGGACTCGCCTCGGTGTACGCACCGGGCGACCGGGTCCCGCGCCTCGGCGACGTGCTTCCCCAGCCCGATCTGGCCCGCACGATCCGTGCCCTGGCCGAGGATCCGGCATCGTTCTACACCGGCACGCTCGCCGAACGCTGCGTGGCTGCGCTGCAGGGGGGCGGAGCACCGTTCAGCGGCGACGAATGGCAGGCCGGGGCGTCAGTGGACGCGGAGGCGGCGCTCACCGGCAGCTATGCCGGTCACGTCGTGCACCAGACCCCGCTCCCCACACCGGGATGGATGGTGCTGCACCAGGCCGCCCTGTGCGACGACGCGCTCGGCACCCACCCTGTGCTCGGCGCGGCATCGATCGACCGGATGGCCCGCGCGGCCACCGTCGCCTTCGAAGACAGGCTCCGCTGGTGCTCGTCGGACAACGACGGGGTCGCACGGGTGCTCGATCCCGCGAACATCGCAGCCGGTCGCGCACGGATCGACGGGCGTGCACCGGCCGAGGCGTTCGCCGTCTCCGCCGGGGACACGACGTCGTTCGTCGCCGTGGACTCCGAGGGGCGGGCGGTGTCGTTCATCCACTCGCTGGCGTTCACCTTCGGAGCGAAGCTCACCGTGCCCGGCACCGGCATCGTGCTCAACAACCGGCTCGGTCGCGGTGCCTACCTGATCGACGGGCATCCGAACGAGGTGGCGCCGCGCCGCAAGCCCCTGCACACACTCAACGCGTGGATCGTCACCGACTCGGCGGGTGAGCTGCGGCATGTGGGCAACACGCCCGGTGGCGACGGCCAGGTGCAGTGGAACATGCAGTTGCTGTCGCACCTGCTCGACCACGGTCTCGACCCCCAGGAGGCGGTCTCGGCGCCGCGCTTCACCGTCTTCCCGGGATCGGACGCCAACGTGCTCGGCGAACCGACCGCATTGCGGATCGAAGGCGACGTCGCCGACGGCGTGTGCGACGAACTGCGCGAACTCGGCCACCTGGTGGAAGTGCTCGAACCACTCGACGCCGAGGGCAGCGCGCAGGTGATCTCGATCGACGACCGCGGGGTGCTCTCCGGCGGCAGCGATCCACGACAGGAGGGGGTGGCTCTGGGTGTCCTCTGACATTGCTTCGCCATGGGTGTCCACTGATGTGACCGCTGTCGCACCGCGTCCGCAGGGGCGATACGTCCCGGCCGTGTTGGCCGGCGACACCGTCCGCACGGCGGGCATGACCCCACGGCGAGACGGCGAGCTGATCCTCACCGGACGGGTCGGCGCGGAGGTCACCGTCGAACAGGCCCGGGCCGCCGCGGTCGTCGCGGTGGGCAACGCGTTGGCAGCGATCCGCGCGACGCTGCCGGAGGCCACGTCGTTCCGGCCGGTCGAGATGGTCGTCTACGTCGCGAGCGCGCCCGGTTTCGTCGATCTGTCGGTGGTCGCGGACGGCGCGTCGGACCTGATCGAACGCGAACTCGGTGTGGATGCGCTACCGGCGCGCACCGCCGTCGGCGTCCACACCCTGCCCGGCGGGGCACCGCTCGAGATCGCGCTGACCGCCGTGTGCGGATAGACGGAGGTTCACAATCCTGGTGGTCGACCATCAGGGTTGTGAGCCTCGTTTCTCGGTTGTGAACCTCGGGGACTAGTGCTCAGCGCTTGGCGCCGATGTCCTCGAGTTCGGCTGCAAGATCGACACTCTCGGACGGTCGCTGCCACCGATACACTCCGCCACCCTGGGCGTAGGAGAGGTGACCGCCGAGAGCGCCACCGACTCCGACCGCGCCGAGACCGATCAAAGTCCACATCGTCCCCGCCCGGTCGTGGCGGGCACGTCGCGCGCGATAGGACGTCGCCATGCAGATCACCCCGATCGCGTTGGACACGGCGTGCACCGCACCGACCCTGCGCTGAGGGGCATCCTCCAGGGTGGAGAAGTCGGTGTAGCCGGTGACGATCGTCGGGACCGCCGCGCCCAGTCCCAACGCGACGAGTCGCCGGGACGCGGTGCGCTGCCCGGGCAGCGCGTCCAACGCCGCCGCGGACACCCACGACCCGATCGGGACGGTGACGAGAAGCGGATGGACGGGGTGTCCGAGCCAGGAACCTCGGAGCAGGTCGTCGACGACGGAGCCGTCGAGGACTCGCCGCATGCGCTGCGCGATGCGCTCGGCGGGCCGATCCACAGCGTCGAACGATTCGACGGCGCGCAGGAGTTCGTGCAGGTTCATGATGAGGCGATACCCGTCGGCAACAGATACGAATCGCCGGGTGAGCGCGATGCGAAGGCACCCTTCGATCGCTGGACCTGAACGTCCGGCGTCAGGAAATAGTGCAACGGCCGGTTGCACAGTTGGCTCGCGACGCGGTCGATGCGACCTGGAACGAGCTCACGACGGACCGCACCGACGGAGACAACCTGCAGACCTGACACCGTTCGTCGGCAACTCCAGGCCCGGTACGACTACTTCTCGTCGAGCGGTTTCGCTCCCAGCACGTCCTTGAGCAGTTCGATCGCGACTTCCTCCGGATCGCGGCGCGTCGACGGGTCGCGGGGCGTGGCGGCCTCGGCGAACATCTCCTCGACGTCCGCCTCCGTCATCTGCGACGGGTCGGGCGGCGGCGCGTCGTAGCCGGGGCCCGGGTCGTCGGGAAGATCGGGGGCTTCGGGCGGCGGGATGTCGTCGACGCTCTCCACGGACGGACGCGTGAACGTCGGGGCAGCCGACGGTGCGGCCGCCGGTCGCTGCGGCGCGGCGGGGGCTTCGGCGGGTGCGGGCGGCGCGGCATTCTTCGCCTGGCTCGGCCGGGAGAAACGCGGTTGACCCGCCGGACGCGAATTCTTTTCGGGTGCCGGGGTTCTGGCAGGCGCCTCCGCAGCAGCGGATCCGTGGACGCAGGTGACCTCGAACTCTCCACCGAAGACCGCCTTCAGCGCATCGGCGATGACCGTGGCGTTGCGCGCGTCGGCGAGTCGCTTCGCGAGCGGAGCGGAGTCGTGCACGAGAACGACGCGGGTGCCGTCGACCGATCGGACCGTGGCGCCCGAGAGCATCACCTCGACGGTGCGGCTGCGTTCGCGGACCTTCGCGCGCACCTCCGACCACACGCCCCGCATCTGGGCTGCGTCGGGACCGCCTGCCGCGCGGGCGGGTTCGGGCTCGGGTTCGGGAGCAACCGGCTCCTCGGGGGCGGGCGTCGGAACCTCCTGCGCGGCAACCTCGTCGGGCACACTCTGCGGCTGTGGAGCCTCCGGGACGACGGGAGGTTGCGCGGCGGCGGGAGGCGGTGTCGGGGCAGGTGTCGGCTGGGCCGGTTCGGGCTGCACCGGTGCCTGCTGGGCAGGGGGTTGCTGGGCAGCTTCCGGCTGCGGCTGAGCGGCCTCGCGGGGCTGAGCAGTCTCGCGGGGCTGAGCAGTCTCGTTGGACGGTGCGGCAGGCGCCGCCTCCGCTGCCCGGCGCTGGGAGGGACGCTGGAAACGTGCCGCGGGTTCGTCGGGCGAGATGGGCGGTGCGGCAGGCGCGGCGGGTACTGCCACCGGCTTCGGCGCGACACTTCCCGCCGGGGCTGCGACGATGCCCTGCTCGAGTCGTTCGAGGCGTTGCAGGACAGCGGTTTCCGCGTCGGACGCCGCGGGGAGCAGCATGCGCGCGCACATCACCTCGAGCAGCAGACGCGGCGACGTCGCACCGCGCATCTCGCCGAGCCCGGCGTGCACGATCTCGGCGTAGCGGGTGAGGGTGGCCGGGCCCAGGCGGGTCGCTTCGTCGCGCATCCGCTCGAGGACGTCGCCGGGTGCGTCGACGAGTCCGCGCTCGGCGGCGTCGGGGACGGACTTCATGAGGATGAGATCGCGGAGCCGTTCGAGAAGGTCGACGGCGAAGCGACGCGGGTCGTGCCCGGCGTCCATGACCTTCTCGACGGTGCCGAACAGCGCCGCGCCGTCGCCGGCCGCGAGCGAATCGACGGCCTCGTCGATGAGAGCGACGTCGGTGACGCCGAGCAGCGACAGGGCGCGCTCGTAGGTGACGCCCTCGGGGCCGGCACCGGCGAGGAGCTGGTCCATCACCGACAGCGAGTCGCGGGGGGATCCACCGCCGGCGCGGATGACCAGCGGATAGACCGCGTCCTCGACCGGCACGTTCTCCTGGCCACAGATCTGCTCGAGCAGACCCCGCATCGCCGTGGGAGCGAGGAGCCGGAAGGGATAGTGATGCGTGCGCGACCGGATGGTGGGCAGCACCTTCTCGGGCTCGGTGGTCGCGAAGACGAAGATGAGGTGCTCCGGCGGCTCCTCCACGATCTTGAGCAGGGCGTTGAAGCCCTGCGTGGTGACCATGTGCGCCTCGTCGATGATGAAGATGCGGTAGCGCGATTCGGCTGGAGCGTAGAACGCGCGGTCGCGGAGTTCGCGGGTGTCGTCGACACCGCCGTGGCTCGCGGCGTCGAGTTCGGTGACGTCGAGGTTGCCTCCACCGCCCGGGCCGAGCGACACGCACGACCGGCACGTTCCGCACGGCGTGGACGTGGGGCCGGTCTCGCAGTTGAGCGAGCGGGCGAGGATGCGCGCCGAGGACGTCTTGCCGCATCCACGAGGACCCGAGAACAGGTAGGCGTGGTTGATGCGGCCCGTGTCGAGCGCCGTGCTGAGGGGCACGGTGACGTGCTCCTGCCCCACCACCTCCGCGAAGGTCGCAGGTCGATACTTCCGGTACAGAGCCACGCGCCGAGCGTACCGGCGGCTCCCGACATGCACGGAGGTCGGTCCGTCGACATCTGTGGCCGAGACCACTGTTGCGTTAACGATATATCGAGATCTATCGTGACCGTATCGACATAGAAGGAGACGCACAGATGCGAACCCACGAACATCCCCGCGGCCGTCGCCGCGCCATGCACGATCGAGATCTTCCCGGCGGCCCGTTCCGCGCCGACGGCCCCCGCCGTCGCGGACACCACCCGCACGACGAACCCGGCTTCCGCCCGCACCGCGGTGGCGGCGGACGGGGACACGGCGGCCCGCGAGGAGGACGACGCGGCCGAGCACAGCGAGGCGACGTCCGCGCGGCCGTGCTGCGCCTGCTCGGCACCGAACCGATGCACGGCTACCAGCTCATGGAAGCGATCGCCGGACGGACAGGCGGCGCCTGGCGCCCCAGCCCCGGCGCGATCTACCCGACGATCTCCCAGCTCGAGGACGAAGGACTCGTCACCGTCGAGAAGGAGGGCGGACGCAAGCTCGTCTCACTGACGGATGCGGGCCGCACGTACATCGACGATCCGGAAAACGAGCTCCTCGACCCCTTCGCCGCTCACGATCCCGATTCCGACGCCCCCGACCTGCGACTCGCACTGCGCGAACTGCAGGTCGCGACGCGGTCGGTCGCGATGAGCGGTTCCGACGCCGAGGTCGCCGCGGCACACGCGGTCCTCACCGGAGCCAAGAAGTCGCTGTACCGGATCCTCGCCGGCGACATCGACACGTCCGATCAGGAGTGAAGGCTCAGCCGCGGGCGAAGAGGCGGATGCGCTGCTCGCGGCTGCGCTCGAGATGAGCACGCATGTGTTCGCGGGCCGCGGACTCGTTCCGCGCCCGCAAGGCGTCGAGGATCTGCGCGTGCTCCCGGTTGAGCAGATCGGGCTCGCCGTAGTTGGACGGCGGCCCGGAGTCGTAGATCCGCAGCTGGGTGGTCAGACGCACGAGCAATGTCGTGATCGTCGTGTTGTGCGCGGCCTGCCACAGCGCCTCGTGGAACCGGAAGTTCCCGATGCGCACCGCGCCGTCGTCGGTGGCTGAGCAGCACGAATCGTGCAGTCGCTCGAGCCGGGCCATGTCGAGATCGGTGTGCCGGATCGCCGCGGCGCCGGCCGCCTCGGATTCGAGCGCGACGCGCGCCGCATAGATCTCGATGACGTCCTCGGGGGTGCCCGAACGCACCCGGAAGCCGCGACTGGCCCGTTCGAGCAGACCGTCGTGCGCGAGCCAGTTGAGCGCCTCGCGGATGGGGGTGCGGGACGCCCCGTAGGTCTCGCTGAGCTGGGTCTCGTGCAGAGCGGCGCCGCGTGGGAACTTCCCCGCCAGGATGTCCGAGCGCAGGCGCAGGTACTGCTTGGAGGTCTGGTCGTCGCGCCCGGTGGGCGATTCGACGAGAAGAGAGCTCTCCAGCTCGGCCGTCGCGTCCTGCTCGGTCATCTACACCCTCCGTAGGCATGCCGTTTACGTGCGCCGATTATGCCACCGTGGACTTACGAATACTTGCGTATACGTTATTCGTCGTTTAGCGTCGCTCCTCGAACACGACGAGAGGACCCAACGCGTGACCGAGGCGGCTTTCCGGGACGAACAGGTGCTGATCAGCGCCGAAGAGCTCGCGAGCGACCCCGGCGCCCACACGGTCCTGCACGCCACGGTCACCTTTCCGAAGCCCCGTTTCGACGGCGACTACCGTCCGGAATCCGGCTACGCGACCTGGCGCGCTGCGCACATCCCGGGCTCCGTGCACGCCGACCTGCTCGGCGGATTCAGCGCCCCCGGCACCGACCTGCACTTCTCCCGCCCCGCCCCGGACGACCTCGCGGCCGCCCTGACCGAACTCGGCGTGACCCCCGACACCGACCTCGTGATCTACGACGACGGCGGCATGACCTGGGCGTCCCGGCTGTGGTGGATGCTGCGCAACATCGGTGTCTCCGCCCGCGTCCTCGACGGCGGCTTCGCCCGCTGGACCGCGCTCGACCTGCCCGTGGAAACCGGCGACGCCGCCGAGCGCACTGCCACCACATCCCGGACCGGGCTGCCCGACCACGGCCTGTGGCGCGATCGCGACGACGTGCTCGCCGTGGTGTCCGGTGACGCACCGGGCACCCTCGTCTGTGCGCTCGACGCCGAGCAGTTCGCAGGCACCGCCACCACTCGTTACGCGCGCCGCGGGCACATCGGCGGGAGCCGGAACCTGCCGGCCAAGAGCCTGCTCGCCGACGGCGTCCTGCGGAGCACCGATCGGATCGCCGAGCTGGCCGAGCAGGCCCTCGCCGATACCTCCCGGCCCCTGATCCTCTACTGCGGTGGCGGCGTCTCGGCCTGTCTGGTGGCGCTCACACTGGTCCGGACGGGCCACGACGACATCGCCGTCTACGACGGATCCCTCGAGGAGTGGACCGCCGACCCCGCACTCCCCGTGCGGACACTCGGAGAAGGGAAGGGCGACGCATGATGCGATGTCCGCGATCCTGACCCGCTTCGTCCCCTCCCCTCCTCCCGACAGGATCTCCCGTGACCACGACCCCCACCGTCGATGATCTCGCCGTCACCCTCGACGCCCTGCGCGCGCAGACGCCGCTGGTGCACTCGCTGACCAACATCGTCTCGGCCAACTTCCTCACCAACGTACTGCTCGCCGCAGGCGCCAGTAACGCGCACATCGACAACGCCCACGAGGCAGGCGATTTCGCGCGCATCGCCGGTGGAGTGCTCGTCAACCTCGGCACGCCCTTCGACGAGACCTCGGTGGCCTTCACCCGCGCGGCCGAGGCCGCGCACGACGCCGGCACCCCGTGGGTCCTCGATCCCGTGGGCGTGGGCGGACTGGCGTGGCGCACCTCTCTCGCCGCCGACCTGCTGAAGTTCCGTCCCACCGCGATCCGCGGCAACGCCTCCGAGATCATCGCGCTGGCCGGTCTGGGCGGTGACACGCGCGGCGTCGACAGCGCCGACGAGGCCGCTGCTGCCGTGCCTGCCGCGCTCGCGCTGCTCGACCGCGCGGACGCCGTGTCGGCCTCCGGTCCCGTCGACTACCTCGTCGGCCGCGACCGCGACGGCGGGATCGTCGGATTGCGCATCGCCGGTGGCAGCGCCATGTTGCCGCGCGTGACCTCCACCGGATGCTCCCTCGGTGGACTCGTCGCGGCCTATCTCGCGGTCGCGGAGACCCCTCTCGTCGGCCTCGCGGCCGCCCACACGCACGTCGCCGTGGCGTCCGAGATCGCCGAGGAGAACTCCACCGGCCCCGGCTCCTTCGCCGTCGCCTACCTCGACGCCCTGTTCGCCGTGGACGCCGGCACGCTGCGCGCCCGCGCCCGCGTCGAACCGTTCGAACTCCCCTCGAAGGACACGAAGTAATGCCCATCAAGACCTTCTGGTATCTCACCCAGGCCGACGGCGACTACCCCTGGAGCCCCGGCGGGTTGTACCCGGTGGACGGGCAGCGGCAGATCGAACTCGCGAAGACCATCGACGACGGCGGCTTCGAAGGTGCGCTCGTCGCGACCTGGCCGAACGACCCCTTCATCTCGGCGACCTGGGCTGCGGCGCACACCAGCCGGATGAAGTTCCTCGTCGCGATCTACGCGAACATGACGCCCGCGCGACTGCTCGCCGAGAAGGCCCTGACCTTCGACGCGTTCAGCGGCGGTCGCCTGATGATCAACTCGGTCAACGGCCGGGAGAACATCCTCACCAAGTACGACATGAACGTCGAGCACGACCGTCGGTACGAGCTCGGTGAGAAGTACTGGGCGGAGTTCCGGCGCATCTATGCCGAGGGCACCGCGTCGAACTTCCCCAACACCCCGCTGCGCATCGATGCTCCTGCGGACCACTCGGTCCCGCTGTGGGGAACGGGCGACTCCCCCGCCGGTCTGCAGAACGCCGGCAAGGTGCTCGACGCCTACCTGATCATGCTGCGCGAGACCTCGTTCGTCACGGAGAAGTTCACCGCTGCACGCGAATCCGCTGCAACGGAGGGGCGCGAGTACACCGATTTCGGCGCTCTGTCCGGCGTCATCGTGCGTCCGAATCGGGACGAGGCACTCGAACGGTTCCGGTCGCTGTTCGAGAAGGCCGGCATCGAGCAGATCCAGGACGTGCTCGACCGGGCGGTACGCCGCCGCACGCACGGCAAGCAGGATCTGAAGACCTTCACCGCGCGCGACGCGCAGCGGCAGGGCTGGGTCGACACCATCAACGCCGGCAAGCTGCCCGAACCCGAGGACCTGTATCTCGGCGACGGCCTCTACGCGGGCATCACCGCGTGGTCACCGCTGGACATCTTCGCCACGGGATCGTCGGCCGTCTACTACGTCGGCGACCCGGACGAGATCACCGGCCACGTGCGCACCCTGCGCGACGCGACCGGACCGACCTCCCTCATCCTCGCCGGATGGCCGCTCATCGACGAGGCGAAAAACGTTGCCGAACACCTGATTCCACGTTTCGAGAAGCTCTGACGGTAACGCGGGCGGGATCGGTCAGGGGGTGTCGACGAGACGGAACCCCGAGCCGATCCCGTCGCGCGCGTCGATCTCGGCGAGGATCCGGTCGGCCCGCTGGTAGGCGGCGAACCTCGTGTCGGGAACCTGCCGGTCGTCGGAGACCGCGGTCTGCGGGAACCGGTAACCCACCGACAGTCCCATCCATTCGCCCGTCTCGGTACGCACGAGCGGCCCGCCGGAATCGCCCGGTCGCATGAGCAGCGGCGAGGACATCAGGTTCCCGTCCACCCGCACATCGCCGGTCGCGCAGGCCACCGACGTGCTCCGCCCTGCCGCGCAATGTGTTCCGGCCGGCAGCTCGCCTTCGCCGAACGCCGCGACCGATTCGAGCACGACTCGCTCTCCCCGGTCGTTGGGCACCGACGTGTTCGATCCCCGCACGCGGGTCTCGTCGAGCAGGACCACCGCGTAGTCGGCAATCTCGTCGGTGGGGAATCCCAGCTGATCGACCGAACCCGTACTCGCGACGTCCGTTTCGGTTCCGATCGGCCCTCGGTGCTGCTCCTCGACCTTCCAGACGGGCGACGATCCCGTCTGATAGCAGTGCCCCGCCGTGATCGCGACGAGCCGACCCGCGTCGTCGTGCCCGACCGCCGCCACGGAACACCAACCCGGTGTCGGCTCCGCGGAGAACACGATCCCGTCGCCGGGCCGGAGGACGACCCGGTCGTCTCCCCCGCCGGCCGAGGCCACGCCCACGGTTCCCCCGGCGAAGGCGACGGCGGCGCCGCACACCGCTGCGACGCGTCTCATGACTTCTTCGCTACCTTCATCGACTTCTTGAACTCGCGCACCTCGCGCAGCGACTGCTCGTCGACGACGTCGGCGATCGACCGGCGCGCATCCTCGTGCCCATAGTCGCCGGCGGCCTCGCGCCATCCCTCGGGCCGCACACCCATCTGCTTGCCGAGCAGCGCCAGGAAGATACGTGCCTTCTGGTCGCCGTAGCCCGGCAGCTTCTTCAGCCGCCGCAGCACTTCCTTGCCGTCCGGGTCGCCGGACGTCCACAGTGCGGAGGCGTCGCCGTCGTAGTCCTCGACGATCGCCGCGCACAGCGCCTGGATCCGCTGTCCCATCGACTTGGGGAACCGGTGGACGGCCGGTTGCTGCGCGCACACCGCGACGAACTCGTCGGGGTCGGCCGACGCGATGCGGTACACGTCGAGACCGCCGAGACGGTCGGCGAGCTTCTTCGGTCCCGCGAACGCGACCTCCATCGCCACCTGCTGGTCGAGCAGCATGCCGATGAGAAGCGCCAGCGGGTTCTCGGCCAGCAGTGCGTCGGCGTCGGGATCTCCGACCAGGTTCAGCGTCGAGGACATGCAGACGATCATGCCCTGCGCGTCAGGGGCGGCGCCACACGACCACCGCGATCACGATGCCCAGGGTGAGCGCGATCGACGTGGTCAGAGCATGCAGCCAGTGCGGGAACAGCGTCGGTTGCGAGGTGTCCGGAACGGCGGCCAGGGCGGCGAACAACGCCACGACGGCGATGACCGACGCCGCCGCGGACCAGCCCTTGGCCAAGCGGGTATGCCTCGCACCGCGCAACTCGGCACTGCGCAGCAGGGCGTGCTCGACGATGTCCACGGCCTCGGACAGTTCCGCGTCGAGTTCGGCCAACTCGTCGGCGACCCGGCCGGCCATGAGTGCTCGCAGCTGGGTGGGTTGCGTCCACGAGTGGAACCGGTCGTCGTGGATCGATTCCTTGCGCAGCAGGGCCCGTTCCATCCGGCGCGCCTGCATGATCGCGATGTCGTCGAGGACCGTGGCCAGCCGATCGCCGCCGAGCCCGTCGGGGTGGCGCAGATGCTCCATGGTCGTCCAGTAGTCGGCGGAGGCCCGGGCCCGCACCGCCACCCACGGGATGAGCCCGTAGATCATCTCGCGGGTGCCGTGCCCGACATAGTCGCTGCCGAGGGCGGTGGCCTCGAGGTCGAACAGCACCGCACCGGAGTCCTCCCGCACGGCGATGGTGGCTCCCGGCTGCACGGGCCGGTCCACCAGCGGAACCCGGTCCCACTTCCACAACACACCCCAGGACCGTGCCGCCGCGCGGGCCTCCGGTCCGATGCGCGGGCCGTCGACGAGCGAGCGGACGCGTTCGCCGCCGCTCGAGACCACTTCCACGACCATGCCCTCGGCGACCTCGCGATCGCCGACTCCCCGGTGGCGGTGGACGACGAGATCGTGCAGGGGCTGATAGGTCGTCGGCGCACACAACCGCCTGTTCAGTCCGGGAAACACGTCGTTCAGGCAGGCGTCGGCGGTCAGTTCGAAGGGCGCGAGGAACTCGCCGAGCACCGGGCGCAGACCGGCGCCGTCGCGGTCCTGCAGCGGGTCGCTGCGCCAGTCGACGAGCGGCGACCCGTGGTCCGACAGCGATTCCAGCGCCAGGACGAGACCGTGGCCGGGGACGTCCCACAGCGACACGCACGTCCCGGGGTGTCCCACATACGGTCGGGTCGTGTCCGGCGCCTCACGCAGCGACCCCGTCGACGCACCGAACGAGATCTCCGGTCGTGTCGGGTCGACGACGTGCCGGAACGCGAGCAGGCACGGCGGACGCACACCGTGGTCCGTCTCGGGCTGCTCGGCGATGCGTGCCGGCAGGAAGGGCTCCACCTTCTCGACGGGTGGGACCCGCGGGGGCGTCTCGGGCGCCGCCTCGATGTCGAGCGCCAGTAGGAACACCTTCAGTACACCGAGACACCCCGTGACAGATCCGACGGCCGATACGCCGACTCCGGAATTCACGAGAGCGCGGTTTTCCATCACACTCACCACTTCCGAACCCGCCGCACGGTATGCGGCGACCCTGACCAGCGAGTATGTCAGGTCGGTACGGGAAAGCAAGTCGCGGTGACGGCGGGCACCGAGAATGCCCCGACCAGGGCCGATCCGAGTTGTCCACCGCCCGTCCACGTGTTGTGCACAACTTTATCCACAGGCTGGGAACAAACTCACACCCGGAGTGCAGATTCTTGTCGACGGAGGTACGCAACAAAGAATCGAGGCTCGCAACGCCGGCAGTGACTGCCGATGTTGCGAGCCTCGTCCTCGCGTTGCGTACCTACCCACGCACTACTTGTCGGCGAGCGCCTTCTCCGCTGCGGCCAGCAGCACGCAGGTCGCGACACCGTCCATGGCCTTCTCGAGCTCACCGAGCGAAGGGAAGCTCGGTGCGAGGCGGATGTTCTTGTCCTCGGGGTCCTTCTTGTACGGGAACGCCGAACCGGCACCCGTCAGCGCGATACCCGCCTCCTTCGCCAGGGCGATGACGCGGGCCGCCGTGCCCTCGACGACATCGAGGCTGATGAAGTAGCCGCCCTCGGGCTCGGTCCACGACGCGACCTTCGACGTGCCGAGACGCTCCTCGAGGATGCGGCGCACGAGCGCGAACTTCGGCGCGAGGATCTCGCGGTGCGTGGCCATGTGGGCACGCACACCGTCGGCGTCGCGGAAGAAGCGCAGGTGACGCAGCTGGTTGACCTTGTCGGGACCGATGGTCTTGATGCCCAGGTACTTCTGGTACCAGGCGAGGTTCTCGGTGGAGCTGCCGAAGAAGCTCACGCCCGAACCGGCGAAGGTGATCTTCGAGGTGGACGCCAGCGCGAACACGCGGTTCGGGTGACCGGCCTGCGCGGCCAGACCGAGGATGTCGATCGCGGGCGTGAGGTGCTCGGTGAGCGGGTGCACCGCGTAGGCATTGTCCCAGAAGATGCGGAAGTCGGGAGCGGCCGTCGGCATCGACACCAACTCGCGGGCGACCTCCTCGGAGTACACCGCGCCGGTGGGGTTCGAGTAGGTCGGCACAGCCCACATGCCCTTGATCTGCGGGTCGTTCGCGACGAGATCGGCGATGAACCGCACGTCGGGGCCGTCCTCGCGCAGCGGCACGGGGATCATCTCGATGCCGAGCGACTCGGTGATCGCGAAGTGCCGGTCGTAGCCGGGCGCCGGGCACAGGAACTTGACGACCGACTCCTGCGACCACGGGCGCGGCGAGTCGACGGTGCCGTGCAGCAACGACCAGACGACGAGATCGTGCATGATCTCGAGGCTCGCGTTATTTCCTGCGACGAGGTTCTCGACCGGGATGTTCAGCAGCTCGGCGAAGATCGCGCGCAGCTCGGGCAGGCCGGTGAGGCCGCCGTAGTTGCGGGTGTCGGTGCCGCTGCCGTCGCGGAAGTCGTCGGCACCCGGCAGCGACAGCAACTCCGCGGAGAGGTCGAGCTGCTCGGGCGAGGGCTTGCCGCGGGTCAGGTCCAGCGTCAGCTTCTCCGACTTCAACCGTTCGTAGTTGGCGGACTGGCGCTCGTGCTCTGCAACGAGTTCCTCATGGCTCATCAACCCGTACTGGGTCTGCGTAGGCATGCGGAGGGACCTTTCACCGTGCACGGTGACACGGGCATCGGCGGAAATTAAGAGGACCCCGCGCACCCGGCAGAGCCCGTTGACCCTTGCTGCCTTCCGGCCCTGGGGGAGTTCACAGGATGCGCGCCGCGCGGGATCCATCGGCAAGTGTAGAGGAACGAGCGCCTCGGCGGCGAACCCGCCCCCGCAGCACCCCTGGAATCAGGGTGCGACGTGCCCGTTTGGCAAGTTGGGGTCTCCATTCGGTATGCTTCCCCACGGAGGATTCGCCTAGTGGCCTATGGCGCTCGCCTGGAACGCGGGTTGGGTTAACGCCCTCAGGGGTTCAAATCCCCTATCCTCCGCCACGGAACCCCGTGGGGCGCACAGCGTCCCACGGGGTTTCTGCTTTTCCGGTCCCCCTGTTCGCGTACCGGGCCGATCTCGGGCACGATGCGTCTCGTGACCGCGGACGACAATTTCCCGCTCGGCGGCGACGCCGACCACGAGCAGGCTTCGGTCTGGGTGGAGATGCTGGACCGGGAGATCGACGAGGTGTCCGCAGCCATCGAGAAGACCGAACAGAAGGCCCTCGCCGAACACCGGGTGGGGGCCGTGGACCGGGCGCGCCGGTTCGACGCCGAGGTCGAGCGGCTGGGCGCCCAGCTCCGCGAGCTGCACCGCATGCGCCGCAATCTCACCCACCGCTTCAGCTGACCGAGAGATCACGGCGGTGTGTGCTACTCGCAGGCGACGCCGTCCCCGTCACCGTCCATCTTCGGCCGGTAGCCGGGCTCTCCCACATACAGCGGTGCGGCTCCCGCGGCCCGGGCCGCCGCGCAGTTCTTGTAATACACCTCCGCCGGAGCAGGGGCCGGCTCGGCGGGGGCGGGCGCAGGTACAGGTGCAGGAGCCGGCGAGGGTGCCGGCGCAGGTGCGGGCGCCTGGCGCGTCGTCGTGGTGGGCGCGGGTGCAGCTGCGGGAGCCCCACCTCCGCATTCGGTGAGGACCCGCGCCATCGCGTCGTGCTCGGCCTGCGTCACCCACAGGCCGTAGATCGCCTTGACCTCGATCTGCCGCGCGACATACGTGCAGCGGTACGCGCGGTTCGGCGGCAGCCAGGTGGCGGCGTCGCCGTCGCTCTTCTGCTGGTTGGTCGGCCCGTCCACGGCCTGGAGGTTGCGCGGGTCGTTGGCGAAATCGGCCCGGGTGCCCGCGTCGAGTTGCTGCGCGCCCTTCTGCCACGCGTCCGACAACGCGACGACGTGGTCGATCTGCACCGCGGTCGAGGTGTCCTGCCCGCGGGTGAACGCGATCGTCGTACCGGTGTACAAGTCGTTCAGGGTTCCCGACGCGACGACGCAGTCGCGGGTACCGGGCCGGTAGACGATATCGACGAGGTCGCGTCGCAGGATGTCGTTGCGGGTGTCGCAGCCGTTGCCCCCGAACTCCACCGACACGTCGTCGCTCCACGCCTGGCCGAACAGGTCGCGGCTGTACCCGGTCTTGGGCGCGCGCCCCTTGATCGGCAGGGTCGCCAGCCGGGCCAGGGCCTCCGACGAATCCGCCGACGCTGCCGGGTTCGGTGCGGTCGTCGAGGTGGAGCGCGTCGTGGTGGGGGACGGTGTCGTCGTGGGGGTTTCGGAGCTCGGCACCGGGGACTGTTCGGAAGTCGCCGCCGGAGCGACGGAAGTGTCCTCGGTGGTCGAATCACAACCGGTGAGGGTCAGACCCGCGACCGTCGCGACGACGAGCAGGGACAGCCGGGACGACAAGCGGGGCAAGGACATCGAGGGAACTCCTGAGAACGACGGCGCCGGACGGCTCCCCTTGTCCATCGCGCCCACAAAGCCCGGTCGTTACACCGCGTAACTATCCGCGAGCCGACGTCGTCGGCATCCGGCGGGAACGGTTCCTACTATCGTCTGGTGGTCGGTTACGGCAGGCAGTTGCAGGGACTCGCGATCGCGTTGTCCTCTCTCGCAGGGTTCATCGATGCCCTCGGTTTCATCACCCTGGGCGGCGTCTTCGTGTCGTTCATGAGCGGCAACTCCACGCGCTTCGCGGTCGGGACGGCCGACGGTGCTTGGCAGACGGTCACCCTCATCGGCGGTGTGCTCGCGCTGTTCGTGCTCGGAGTGATTCTCGGCAGCGTGGTAGCGGAACTGACCGACCGAGACCGGCGGACCCGCAAGACCGCCGTCCTCGCGACGGTGACCGTGTTGCTGACGATCGCCGCCGCGGCCGTCTTCGTGGACTGGACGCCGGTCGCCGTGATCGCGATGACCTTGGCCATGGGAACGGAGAACTCGGTGTTCCGGCGGCTCGGGGAGACGACCGTCGCCCTGACCTACATGACGGGTGCGCTGGTCAAGATCGGGCAGCGGATCGCGGCGGCGTTCTTCGGTGGTCCGCGCTGGAGCTGGCTGCCCTATCTGGGCCTGTGGGGCGGCCTGGTGACGGGCGCCGTTCTCGGCGCGCTCGCCCACCGGGTGCTGGGGCTGCACGCCCTGTGGATCGCAGCGGCGTTCGCAGCCGCGCTGACGGTGTCGGTCCGTTTCCTCTCAGATCGCGAGCTCACCGACGGGGTGTGATTCCCGCCTCCCCGTACGTTCGTATGGTGGAGAGCTCGGCTACGGTGCTCCCCATGCGCACGCGCCCCTACATCACCACCAGCCCCACCAGGCTTGCTGCGGCCCTGCTCGACGTGGCCGCACGCAACGGTCTCGACGCGGCGAGTGTGCGGGAGGTGGCCAACGAGGCAGGGGTCTCGATCGGGGCGGTGCAGCACCATTTCCCAACCAAGGACGAGATGCTCGCGTACTCGTTCCGCACGCTCTCGGACCGGGTGCTGAACCGGCTGACGAACGTCGATCCCGACATCGATCCGGCGCGCACCCTGTTCTCCGCGCTCAGCCAGCTGCTCCCCCTCGACGAGGAACGTGGCAGCGAGGTGCACGTGATGTCGGCGTTCGCCGTGCGGGCGGTCACCTCCCCCACGCTGAGCGCCATCCGCACCGCCACCCTGTTCACGATCCGCACGGGCATAGCGCGCGTATTGATCCGCGCCGGTACACCCGACCCGGAGACCCGGGCCGCTCTGCTGCTCTCGGCCGCGAACGGGCTCGCACTCGACGCGGCGGCGAGCCCCGAGCTCTACCCGCGCGAGTATCTGACCCACGCTCTGCACGCCCAGGTCCAGCTCGTCCTCGACGGCGCCGACGCGCACTGACCCGCGCCCCGGAATCCGGGACGCGGGTCGGTGATTGCAGTCGGACCGTCCTGTCAGTGGGCCGACCAGCCGCCGTCCATCGTGTACGACGCGCCGGTGACCATCCCGGCTTCGTCGGAGGCCAGCCACGACACGAGCGAGGCCACCTCCTCCGGCTCGACCAGCCGGGTCACCGCCTGATCGGTGAGCAACACATCCGAGAGCACGCGATCCTCCGGGATGTCGTGCGCGCGGGCCTGTTCCGAGATCTGCTTCTCCACCAGCGGGGTGCGGACGTAACCCGGATTGACGCAGTTGCTCGTCACGCCACGGGGACCGCCTTCGAGCGCGACGACCTTGGAGAACCCCTCGAGGCCGTGCTTGGCGGTGACGTACCCGGCCTTGAACGCCGACGCCCGCAGCCCATGGACCGACGAGATGTTCACGATCCGGCCGAAGCCCCGCTCGTACATGCCGGGCAGCGCGGCCTTCACGAGCAGGAAGGGCGCCTCGACCATGAGCGTCTGGATGCGGCGGAAGTCGGCGAGGGCGAAGTCCTCCACCGGCCGCACCACCTGGATGCCGGCGTTGTTGACGAGGATGTCGACGTCGAGGCGGAGACCGTCGAGGCCGTCGGTGTCGAGCAGGTCGACACCCCACGCCTCTCCCCCGATCTCGTGGGCGAGCGTCTTCGCGGCGACCTCGTCGACGTCGGCGACGGTCACGCGGACTCCCTGCCGGGCGAGGGCGCGGGCGCAGGCCGCCCCGATCCCGCCGACACCACCGGTCACGAGTGCGGTGCGGGCCCTCATGCCGAGATCCTGGCGTTCTCGGCGGCCTTCTTCTGGGCGACCGTTTCCGCGTCCGCGGCGTCGATGTCGCGCAGCGAGATGCCCTTCGTCTCCCGGGCCACGATCACCGCGACGATCGTGATCAGCGACGAGCCGAGCAGATAGAAGGAGATCGGGACCGACGACTCGAAGCGGCTGAGCAGACTCGCGGCGATGATCGGGGCGAGCGACCCTGCGACGATCGAGGTGACCTGGTAGCCGAGGGAGACGCCCGAGTAGCGCATGCGGGTCGGGAACATCTCCGCCATGATCGCCGGCTGCCCCGCATACATGAACGAGTGGAAGACGAGTCCGATGACGATCGCCGAGATGATCCACGCACTGTTGCCGGTGTCCATCATCGGGAAGGCGAGGAAGCCCCAGGCACCGGCGGTGACGGCACCGATCATGTAGACGGGACGGCGTCCCAGCGTGTCCGACAGTCGTCCGACCATCGGGATGATCACGAAGTGCACGGCGTGCGCGGCGAGCATCCACCACAGGATGTGGCTGGTGTCGGCACCGACGACGATCTTCAGATAGGTGATCGAGAAGGTGACGACGAGGTAGTACATGACGTTCTCGGCGAACCGCAGGCCCATGGCCGTGAACACGCCGCGCGGGTAGCGCTCGAGCACCTCGAAGACGTTGAACGACGTCTCCTTCAGCTTGTCGGCCTCCTGCTGCGCCTCGAGGAAGATCGGGGCGTCGGTGACCTTGGTGCGGATGTAGTAGCCGATCAGCACGATGACGGCCGAGAGCCAGAACGCGACTCGCCAGCCCCACGACAGGAAGGCCGATTCGGGCAACGTGGTGGTGAGGACGAGCAGGACGATCGTCGCGAGGAGATTGCCCATCGGCACACCGGCCTGCGGCCACGACGACCAGAATCCGCGCGAGCGATCGGGGCTGTGTTCGGCGACCAGCAGTACCGCGCCGCCCCACTCGCCGCCGACCGCGAAGCCCTGGATGAACCGGAGCGTCACGAGCAGTGCCGGCGCCCAGTACCCGATGGCACCGAAGGTCGGCAGGCAGCCCATCAGGAAGGTCGCGACGCCGACAATGATGATGCTGGTCTGCAGCAGCTGCTTGCGTCCGAACCGGTCACCGAAGTGGCCGAAGACGATCCCACCGAGCGGCCGGGCGACGAAGCCCACGGCGTAGGTGACGAACGCCGCGATGATCGCGTCGAGTTCGTTGCCGCCGCCGGGGAAGAAGACTTTGGCGAAGACGAGGGTCGCGGCGGTGCCGTAGAGGAAGAACTCGTACCACTCGACGACGGTGCCCGCCATGGACGCACCGACGACCCTGCGCAATGCCGACGGTGAACTCTCCGGTCCATCCGTTCGTGCCTGTTCGACGCTCATGCCTGCACCCTCCCGGGACGCTGTGTGACGGGGAACACTTCCAAACACATATGCCGAGTATCGGTACGCACATTTGCATCCACAATGACGCGATTCGCAGATGCGATCTGCAAAACTGCACACATGAGCGTGCCCTCGGCCGATGACCTCCTCGTCCTGCTCGCCGTCGGGCGCAGTGGCAGGTTCACCAGCGCCGCCGACGACCTGGGCGTCAACCACACCACGATCTCCCGGCGGATCGCTGCGCTCGAGCGCAGCCTCGGCGGTCGCGTGCTCACGCGGTCGGCGGCGGGATGGGAACTGACCGACCGCGGTCGCGAGGCGCTCGAGGCCGCCGAACGCATCGAGGCCGCGGTCGGAAGTCTGCGGAACCCCCGGGGTGAGCGCCGCCTCGAGGGCGTCGTGCGTATCTCCGCCACCGACGGCTTCAGCGCCTACATCGCCGCCCCGGCCGGCGCGCTCGTGCGGCAACGCCATCCGGGTATCTCCGTCGAGATCGTCGCGACCACCCGTCGCGCCTCACAGCAGCGGTCCGGCATGGACATCGAGGTGGTCGTGGGACGCCCGCAGGTGCATCGGGCCGAAGCGCACCGTCTCGCCGACTACAACCTGGGCCTGTATGCCTCGCGCGATTATCTCGCCACGCACGGTTCCCCGTCGTCGGTCCGCGACCTGCGTGAGCACACCCTCGTGTACTTCATCGATTCGATGCTGCAGGTCGACGATCTCGACGTCGCGCGGCGCATCGCCCCCGACATGCAGGATTCGATCAGCTCGACGAACGTGTTCGTGCACGTCGAAGCGACCCGCGCCGCCGGAGGACTCGGTCTGCTGCCGTGCTTCATGGCCGATCGGCACCCCGATCTCGTCCGGGTCCTGCCCGGTGAGGTCGAGGCGCGTCTGGCCTACTGGCTCGTCGCACGCTCGGAGACGCTGCGGCAGCCGGAGGTCGCGGCCGCGGTCGCGGCGATCCGGGAGGTCGTGCACGCCCAGCGAGCGGTACTCCTGGGGGTCGCTCGATAGAGTGCACGGGTGTCACTTTCGGACGAGGACGAAGCAGGAGCGGGTCGCTTCGCACCGAGTCCCTCCGGCGACCTGCACTTGGGCAATCTGCGCACCGCCGTCCTGGCGTGGTTGTTCGCGCGGTCGACCAACCGTCGGTTCCTGGTCCGCGTCGAGGATCTCGACCGGGTGCGCCCCGGCGCGGAGCAACGCCAGCTCGCGGATCTCGCGGCGATCGGTCTCGACTGGGACGGCCGGGTGGTCCACCAGTCCCGCCGCCGGCGCCTGTACGACGAGGCGATCGCGCGGCTCGAGCAGGCCGGTCTGACCTACGAGTGCTACTGCACCCGACGCGAGATCCTCGAGGCCACCTCCGCACCCCACGCCCCTGCGGGCGCCTATCCGGGCACCTGCCGCAACCTCACCGACGAGCAGCGGGCCGAGCGCCGGGCCTCCGGCCGCGCCCCGGCGATCCGGTTGCGGGCGACCGAGGAGTGGTTCACCGTCCACGACCTGCTGCACGGAGATTTCACGGGCATCGTCGACGATCTCGTGTTGCGCCGCAACGACGGAACCCCCGCGTACAACCTCGCAGTGGTGGTGGACGACGCCGACCAGGGCATCGATCAGGTGGTACGCGGAGACGACCTGCTCACTTCCGCGCCCCGGCAGGCCTGTCTCGCACACCTTCTCGGACTGTCGGAACCCGTCTACGCGCACGTGCCGCTCGCGCTCGGCAAGGAGGGTAAGCGACTGGCCAAACGGGACGGCGCGGTGACACTGGCCGATCAGCTCGCGCTCGGTCACACGGCCGCCGACGTGCTGGGCACGATCGCCGTGTCGCTGCGACTCGCCGACCCCGGCGAGCCCGTGTCGCCGGAACTGTTGCTGGACCGCTGGAATCCCGTGAGACTCCCCCGCGATCCGTGGGTGTTCACCCCGTCGGAGGAAGGCATCCGATAGGACACGATGCGGACATAGCGGATGCGGACCCGAGGTGATGTCCGTACTCTCTCGGAAGTGTCCGATCCCGGAGACGAGAGGCAGCCATTACCACCGGTGGTTACGACCCGAATCAGGATCCGAAGAACCCGGGTGGTTATCCGCCACCCGGAAGCTATCCGCCGCCCTCGGGCGGTGGCACTCCCCCGCCGGGTGGGAACTATCCGCCGCCCGGCAACTACCCCCCTCCGGGGAACTACCCCCCGCCCTCGGGTGGCAACTACCCGCCGCCGGGTGGGTCCTACCCGCCGCCGGGGAACTATCCGCCTCCCCCGTCGGGTGGTGACTACCCGCCCCCTCCGGGTGCGTACGGCGCCGGGAGCTTCGGTGGTCCGCCTCCGAATCAGCTGAGTGTCGGCGACGCGATCTCCTACGGCTGGTCGAAGTTCAGCGGTAACGCCGGCGTGTGGATCGTCTTCATGCTCGCCGCGTTCGTCATCCAGGGCCTGATCAGCGGCATCTTCAACGGGTTCGACTTCACCGGTGAGGCGACGGACTTCACCTTCCTGAGCGCCATCGGCAGCATCGTCTCGGCGATCGTCGGATACCTGATCCAGGCCGCCTTCGTGCGCGGTGCGCTGGCCGAAACCGACGGGCAGCGCCCCGCTTTCGGGACGTTCCTCCAGATCGGCCCGATCGGTGCGGTCATCCTCGCAGGTCTGCTCGTGGGCATCGGCACGTCGATCGGTCTCGTGCTGTGCATCCTCCCGGGCCTGGTGTTCGCGTTCTTCGCGTGGTGGACGATGCAGTTCGTCATCGATCGCAATCAGGATGCCGTCACCGCGATCAAGTCGAGCTTCAATGCCGTCAAATCGAATGCGGGAACGCTGGTGTTGCTCGCCCTCGCACTGCTCGGCATCAATCTCCTCGGTGCCCTGTTGTGCCTGATCGGCCTGCTGGTCACCGTGCCGGTGTCGATCATCGCCGTCACGTACGCCTACCGGGTCACCACGGGTGGTCCCGTAGCGGCCTGACACAACCCCGGCGGGACCCTCCCGTCGCATCCGTAGGCATATCTACCGACGCGCCACGGCACGCTGTACCGTGGCGCGTTGCCATGCCGATCGCGACAAGGGAGACATAAGTGACCACTGGTGGCTATCCACCCCCTCAGCAGGATCCTCGGGCGACGGGCGCTCATCCCGGCGCCCCCTCGTACGGCGCCACCCCGCCCGATTACACCCAGCAGTTCCCGCAGTACGGCGCGCCCCAGAACGGTGGCCCCCAGTACGGCGCTCCTCAGTACGGAACCCCGCAGAACGGAACGCCCCAATTCGGTGCGCCCCAGTTCGGCGCTCCTCAGTACGGTGCACCCCAGTACGGGGCGCCGCAGGACGGTGGGTTCGGCGGCCCGGGATTCCCCGGCCCGGATCCGAATTTCGGTGCCGGCACCCCGGGGGAACTGCTCCCGCGTCTCGGCGCCCGCATCATCGACGGCCTCATCGTTGGTATCCCCATGGGGATCCTGAGCGCGATCATGATCCTCGCGAGCGGTGGAAGCGGTTTCGTGGACTTCTTCATGACGGTCGTCAGCGGTGTCGTCGCCTTCGGCTACTGGACGTACATGGAGTCCGCTCGGGGCGCGACGATCGGCAAGAAGCTCCTCGGCTTGTCGGTCGCCGGCCCTGCCGGTGGTAACCCCACCCTCGAGCAGGCCGCCAAGCGCAACGTCTTCGTCGCGCTGCAGATCCTCACCGGCGTCCCGCTGCTGGGCTTCCTCGCCGGTCTGCTGTCGCTCGCCGCATACATCGGTATCGCGGTCACCATCGAGCAGGACGGCAACAAGCAGGGTTTCCACGACAAGTTCGCCGGCGGCACCCGGGTACGTAAGTCCTGATCTCCCGTGCGCTCCGGGTCCCGTCCTCGTCAGGACGGGACCCGTTCGTCGCATATGGGGTGTTCGCGCACGTACAGACGGTCCGCAACTTCGTGATCACCCCGCGGAGATGCTTGGATGTCCGGGTGACCGAGCACGGATCGAACACCTCCCCCGCCCTCTTCGACCACGCCGCCTTCGCGCGCGTGGGACGCAGCCCGTACACGGGGATCGTCGTGCTGTTCACCGCGGTGCTGATGATCTCCAACATCTCCGCGACGAAGGGCATCGCGTTCTTCACCGGCTCCGAACTCACCGTCGGGCCGCTGCAGATCCTGCCGATCATCACCGACGGCGGGTTCTTCCTGTTCCCCCTCGCCTACATCCTCGGCGACGTGCTCAGCGAGGTGTACGGCTTCGCGGCCACCCGCCGCGCCGTCTTCTACGGCTTCGGGGCGGTCGCGCTGTCCGCGCTGTGCTTCTGGATCACGCAGCAGCTGCCCCCGGCCGACTTCTACGCCGGTCAGGAGTCCTTCGAGAACGTCCTCGGTGTGGTACCCCGGATGTTGATCGCCGGGCTCGCCGGGTACGCGGTCGGGCAGTTGCTCAACTCGTACGTGCTCGTCCGCATCAAGGAACGCACCCGGGAGAAGCACCTGTGGGCGCGGCTGATCGGGTCGACCGTCGTCGGCGAGTTCGCCGACACCCTCATCTTCTGCTCGATCGCCGCAGGGGCCATCGGCATCACGACCTGGGCCGACTTCGTCAACTTCGTGATCGTCGGGTTCCTGTGGAAGACGCTGGTCGAGATCGTCGTGCTCCCGGTGACCTACCGCGTGATCGCGTACGTCAAGAAGCGCGAACCCTCCTACGCCTGACGACTCACGCCCTGACGACTCAGGCCCGACGCCGGCTCGCGTAGAACCGGCCGAGCGTCTCGGCCTTGAACTCGGCAAGCGTGCCGTTCTCCATGTTCGCCCGGATGTCGTCGACGAGGCGCACCGTGAACCGTTCGTTGTGGATCGTGCACAACGTCGAGGCGAGCATCTCCTTCGCCTTGAACAGGTGGTGGATGTACGCGCGCGTGTAGTTCCGGCAGGTGTAGCAGTCGCAGTTCTCGTCGATCGGCGTGAAGTCGCGCCGGTGACGGCTGGTGTTGATGTTGAACCGGCCGTCGGGGTGGTAGATCGCGGCGTTGCGCGCGACCCGCGACGGATTGACGCAGTCGAAGGTGTCGACGCCGTGCTCGACCGCGACGAAGATGTCGTCGGGTTCGCTGATGCCCAACAGGTGTCGCGGCTTGTGCTCGGGCAGCTCCTCGGTGCACCACCGCACGATCGTGCCGAGATTGTGCTTCTCGAGCGCACCGCCGATGCCGTAGCCGTCGAATCCGCGGCCGGTCTCGCCGACGATGGACTCGAGGCCCCGGCAGGCCTGTCGTCGCAGGTCCTCGTACTGCGCGCCCTGCACGACGCCGAACAACGCCTGGTAGGGGCGGCGAGCGCGTTCGGCGGTGAGCTTCTCGTGCTCGGCGATGCACCGCACCGCCCACGCCTGGGTCCGTTCGAGGGAGCGTTCCTGGTAGCCGCGGGTGTTCATGAGGGTCGTGAGCTCATCGAAGGCGAACATGATGTCGGCGCCGAGCTCGTGCTGGATACGCATCGACACCTCGGGGGTGAACCGGTGCCGCGACCCGTCGAGGTGCGATTTGAAGGTCACCCCGTCGTCGTCGACGTGGGCGAGCCGCTCCTTGCCCTTGGCGATGACGTCGTCGTTCTGGACACCGACGGACTCCATCGCGATGACCTTCTTGAACCCGGCTCCGAGCGACATGACCTGGAAGCCGCCGCTGTCGGTGAAGGTCGGACCGGGCCAGTTCATGAACTTCCCGAGCCCGCCGGCCTCGTCGACGATGTCGGAGCCGGGCTGCAGGTAGAGGTGGTAGGCGTTGGCGAGCAGCGCCTGCGAGCCGAGCTCGGCCATCGTCTCGGGCAGCACCGCCTTGACGGTCGCCTTCGTGCCCACCGGGACGAAGGCCGGGGTGCGGATGTCTCCGTGCGGGGTGTGGATCGTGCCCGTGCGGCCGAGTCCGTTGTCGAGACGCGCTCCGACCGTGAAGAAGGGATCGGGCGGGGTCGGAATGCTGGAATCGGTCACTTCCGTATCCAATCACGTCGGGAAGGTGCGGCCTTCTCGCGGCGGCGGACGGAGATCGCGAACACGGCGACACCGGCGAGCGCCAGCAGCACACCGACCGCGGCGGGAGCGGTGTAGCCGAACCCGGCCGCGATCACGACCCCGCCGATCCACGCACCGAACGCGTTGGCCAGGTTGAACGCGGCGTGGTGCAGCGACGCCGCGAGCGTCTGGGCGTCCTCGGCGACGTCCATCAACCGCACCTGCAGGGCCGGGCCCACCGCGGCGCATCCGACACCCAGGCCGAAGACCATCACGAAGGCGGTCCACGGGTTGTGGGCTGCGGCGACGAACAGCGCGAGCAGCACCGCGAGCGAGGTGATCGACGCGTAGACGCCGGGGATCACACCGCGGTCGGCGACGCGACCACCGATGGCATTGCCGACGACCATGCCCACGCCGAAGAGCATCAGCGCGACCGGCACCAGCGATCTCGACACTCCGGCGACGTCGGTCAGCGTGGTGCTGATGTAGGTGTACACCGCGAACACACCACCGAAGCCGATGACGGCCACGGCGAGCGTGAGCCAGACGGTGCTGCTCTTCAACGCCCCGAGTTCGACCCGCACGCTGGTCGTCGGTATCGACAGTGTCGGCACCCAGGCGGCGAGAGCGACGATGGTGGCCACTCCGATCACCGCGACCAGCACGAACGCCGCGCGCCAGCCCAGCGCCATGCCGAGCCACGAGGCAGCGGGCACCCCGACGACGTTCGCCACCGACAGCCCCATCATCACCAGCGACACCGCCCGCGCGCGGCGACCGGGTCCGGCGAGGTGCGCCGCGACCAGTGCGGCGACCCCGAAGTACGCGCCGTGCGGCAGGCCGGCGACGAAGCGGGAGACGACGAGCAGACCGTAGTTCGGGGCCAGCACCGTGGCGGCGTTCCCGAGGGTGAACGCGACCATCAGCGCGACCAGCAGTGTCTTGCGCGGCACGCGGGCGGCGATCGTCGCGATGAGCGGGGCACCGACGACGACACCGGCCGCGTAGGCGGAGACGACGTGGCCCGCGGTGGGTTCGGAGACCCCGATGCTCGTCGCGATCTCGGGGAGCAACCCCATGGCGACGAACTCGGTGGTTCCGATCCCGAACCCACCGAGGGCGAGCGCCCACATCACGAGCGTGCGCGCGGGATGTCCGGAGTCGGTGTGGGCAGGATCGTCGAGTGGGCGGCCGGAAGCCGTGGTGGTCATCGGTGAGGAAACCTTCGATCTGTCGAGGGTCCCGGAGCCGGAGGTCGTGCGGGCCGGGACGCGGGCGCGCTGGGGGAGCGACGCGGGGGCAGCCTCCATTCTGGGGCAGTCCGGCCTCACACTTCTCCCCGCGGCGACGTGAGTTCCGCCATCTCCTGATCGTCAGGTGAGGAAGGTCGTATCCGCCCGCTCGGCCCTGCGCGCCTCGATCCTCCTGGCGACGAACTTGCCGATCTCGTCCACCCACAGCACGGACGAGCCGACGGCGACCGCGAGCAGCCACTGCTCGGAGGTGAGCGAGGTGGTGTCCATGAATCCCTGCAGGGCGCCGAGTTGCACGACGCAGATCTGAAGGACGACGACGGCGCCGATCGCGATCCAGATGGTGTGGTTGGTGAACGTCTGCGCCGAGAACACCGATCCGAGATCCGAGCGCACGTTGAACAGGTTGAACACCTGGTAGAAGACGAATGTCGTGAACGCGAGGGTGGTGGCGAACAACGGGTCGGATGCACTGTCGGGGAACAGTTCCGGCCCGAAGTGCAGGACCGCGATCGTGCCCACCGTCATCACGATGCCGAGGCCGAGGATGCGCTGGACCCGGGAGCGTTCGAGCAGCGCCTCGTTCGCAGGCCGCGGTCGTCGCCGCATCGCGTCGGGGGCGGTCGGGTCGACACCGAGCGCGAGCGCCGGCGGTCCGTCCATGATGATGTTCACCCACAGGATCTGCAGTGCGCTGAAGGGCGCGCCACCCGCGAGGCCGAGCACACCGGCCGTCAGGAAGATCAGGACGAAGCCCCACGCCGTGGTGAGCTGGAACTTCACGAATTTGATGATGTTGTCGTAGATTCCGCGTCCCTCGGCCACGGCGGCGACGATGGTCGCGAAGTTGTCGTCGGTGAGGATCATGTCCGCGGCGCCCTTGGAGACGTCGGTTCCCGTGATGCCCATGGCCACACCGATGTCGGATTGTTCGAGCGCGGGAGCGTCGTTGACGCCGTCGCCCGTCATCGCGACGATCTGCCCGTCGGCCTGCAGCGCTTCGACGAACCTGATCTTGTGTTGGGGCGCCACGCGGGCGAGGACACCGAATTCCTTTGCCCTCCGGCGCAGTTCGTCGTCGGTGAGTTTGTCGAGATCCGCACCGGAGGCAGCCGACCCGCGGATTCCGAGTTCCTCGGCGATCGCGGAGGCCGTCACCAGATGGTCGCCGGTGATCATGTGCACCGAGATGCCCGCCTCGTGGGCGACGGCGATCGCATCCTCGGCTTCGGTCCGCGGCGGGTCGACGATGCCGACGATCGCGTGGATCGTCAGGTCGGCCACCTTCTCCTGCAGGGCATCGGTGTCGCCGCGGGGAACGGCGTCGAGGTCGCGCCCGGCGATCATGAGAGTTCGCAGACCTTCCGACGCGAGCGCCTCCACGGCCCGGTGGATCCTCGCGCGACCGTCGTCGTCGAGTGGAATCGGACCGTCGGGACCGGCGATCGAGGTGGCACGGTCGAGGAGCACACCCGGTGCACCTTTCACGAAACAGCGGTATCCGCCGTTCGGCAGGGTGTGGAAGGTGGCCATGTACTTGTAGTCCGAGTCGAACGGCACCTCCGCGATGCGGTTCAGCGCGGCCCGCGCACCCTCGACGTCGATGCCGCCCTTCTCGGCGAGCACCACGAGGGCACCCTCGGTGGGATCGCCGACCAGTATTCCGTTGCGCACGGTCGCGTCGTTGCACAGTCCCATCCCGAGCAGTGCGTCCGTGAAGTCCGGTGCGGGCAGGCCGTCGCCGACAAGGATCTTGCCGTCGGTTCCGTACCCGGTGCCGGTGACGCGGAAGGCACGACCCGCGACGAGCAGTCGCTGCGCCGTCATCTCGTTGAGGGTGAGGGTGCCGGTCTTGTCGGTGCAGATGTGGGTGGTGCTGCCGAGTGTCTCGACCGCGGCGAGTCGTTTGACGATCGCGCCGCGGGCCGCGAGGCGTGAGGCTCCCATCGCCAGGGTGAAGGCGACGACGGCCGTGAGCCCTTCGGGGATCGTCGCGACCGCCAGCGACACCGCGGTGACGAGGAGATCCGACCAGGTCTGCCCCCGCAGCAGTCCGAGGACGAACACCAGCGCCACCGTCACGATCGCGATGATCGTCAGGGCCTGGGCGAGCTGGCCGATGCGTCGTTGCAGCGGCGTCTGTTCGACACCTGCCGCTCCGAGAAGGGTTGCGATGGCTCCCATCTCGGTGCGCATGCCCGTTCCGGTGACGATCATCGCGGCACGTCCGCGTGTGACCTCGGTGTTCATGAACAGCATGTCGGTGCGGTCGCCGAGCGGTGCGTCGGGATCGTCGACGACGTCGACCTGTTTGTCGACGGGCTGGGATTCGCCGGTGAGGGCGGCCTCGGCGACCTGCAGCCGGACGGCGGTGACGAGTCGGCCGTCGGCCGGGACGGTGTCGCCGGCCTCGAGGAGCACCACGTCTCCGGGGACGAGTTCGGCGCGCGGCACCTCCGTCCCGCGACCGTCGCGCAGCACCCGGCTGGTGGACACCGACATCTTCTTCAACGCAGCGAGGCTGCTCTCGGCCCGGGATTCCTGCACGTAGTTCAGCACGGTGTTGAGCGCGATCACCGCGAAGATGACGACGGGGGTCTCCCACTCACGGGAGACGGTGGCGCTGACCACCGCCGCGACGACCAGAACGAGGGTCATCCTGTCGGCCAGCAGCGACAGCACGCGTCGCCAGGTCGGCACCTTCTTCGCCTCGTCGAGCAGGTTCGGGCCGTACTCGCCGCGGCGTCGTTCGACCTCGTCCGCGCTCAGTCCTCGTTGCGGATCGACCTCGAACGCCTCGGCGACGTCGGTCGCGGCGCGGGTGTGCCAACTCGAGGTGGTCGCGGGAGCCTGTGCGGACATCGGCACTCCTCGTTCGGGCTGCTCTCGGCGGATCGGGCGAACACGGTCCTGACGGCCGGTTTCACCGTAACCGGCGGAGCGTTCCACTGCGCCGGAAGCCGGTTCGTGATGTGCTGGATACGGCAGCGGAACCGGAGGAGTGAACGCGATGCGCGACAACCCGAACACCGACGATCCTGTCGTCCCCCTCGACGAGGACCAGTGCTGGGACCTGCTCGCGACGGGCAAGGTGGGCCGCCTCGTCACCGTCGTCGGCGGACGACCGGAGATCTATCCCGTCAACTACGTCACCGACGATCGCACGGTGTACTTCCGCAGCGGTGAGGGCAGCAAGCTCTCCGAACTGGCGGTGCACCCGCAGGTGGCCTTCGAGGTGGACGAGATCCGCGAGGACTCCGCATGGAGCGTCGTGCTGCACGGACACGCCCGGATCCTGCGGAGCTTCGACGACGCGGCGCGGATCGACGCCCTCGGACTGTCGCCGTGGGTTCCCACCCCGAAGTACGACTACGTCGCACTGACGGCCACCGACCTCACCGGGATGCAACTCACGCTCGTCAAGCGCTGACCGGTGGTGCCCTCTGCGCAGCAGCACCGCCTGTTGATGCGGTTCATGCTGCTGTCGGTGGCGACCGCGCTCGCGACGATGCTGCTGAAGGCATCGGCGGCGTGGATCACCGGATCCGTGGGTCTGTTGTCGGACGCACTCGAATCCGGGGTCAACCTCGTCGCGGCGCTCGTCGGTCTCGCGGCGCTACGTCTCGCCGCGAAGCCGGCCGATGCGAACCACGATTTCGGGCACGGGAAGGCCGAGTACCTCTCCGCCGCGGTCGAGGGCACCATGGTCTTCGCCGCCGCGACGGTGATCCTGTGGACCTCGGTCGAGCGCCTGATCTCACCGCAGCCGGTGACCGAGGTCGGACTCGGTCTCCTCCTGTCGGCCGGATCGTCGGCGCTCAATCTCGTGGTCGGTCTGCTGCTCATCCGGCAGGGTCGGGCACACCGGTCGATCACGCTGGTCGCCGACGGGAAACACCTGCTGACGGACGTGTGGACGTCGGCGGGCGTGCTCGTCGGCGTCGCGCTGGTCGCGCTGTCCGGGTGGGACGTGCTCGACCCGATCGTGGCGATCCTCGTCGCCCTGAACATCCTGCGGATCGGTTTCGGCCTCGTGCGGCAGGCGGTCGTCGGCATGCTCGACGCGGTTCTTCCCCCGGAGGACGTGACGGCGGTGAACGCCGTCCTCGACCGCTATCGGGAACCGGGGGTGGTGACGATCCTGCCGCCGCGCACCCGCGAGTCGGGACGTCAGCGCTTCGTCTACCTCGTCGTGCGGGTGCCGGGCGACTGGACGGTGCGGGCCGGGCACGACCTGCTCGACCGCATCGAGGCCGATCTCGCCGAGGCGCTGCCCGGTGTCGTGGTGTTCAGCCATCTCGAGCCCGACCGCGCCCCCACGGGACGCAGATGAGTGATCAGGACGAGGCGACGAGTCCGGCACCGAGGCCGAGCATCAGGACCGCGACGCCACCGTCGAGGATGCGCCACGAGGACGGCTTGGCGAACCAGGCGCGCAGATAGCGGGCCCCGTACCCGAGGGCGGCGAACCACACGACGCTCGCGGTGATCGCCCCGGCACCGAACCACCACCGGCCGGGGTTGCCGTAGTGGTTGGCCACCGAACCGAGCATGAGCACGGTGTCGAGATAGGTGTGCGGGTTGAGCCAGGTCAGCGCCAGACAGGTCAGCAGGGCCGCGCCGATGGTGACGGCACCGCCCGGGGCAGCGGACAGTGCCGACGGCTTCAGCGCGCGACGTGCCGCGAAGAGTCCGTAGCAGATGAGGAAAGCGGCACCCGCCCAACGGATCACGTCGATCGCGCCGGGAGCGCGGTCGAGGATCGTCGCGATCCCGGCGATGCCCGCGGTGATGAGCACGGCGTCGGAGATCACGCAGATCGCGATCACAGGCAGCACGAATCGTCGCGCGATCGCCATGCGCAGGACGAAGGCATTCTGCGCACCGATGGCGGCGATGAGGGACAGACCTGTGACGAATCCGGCGACGACGAGTGACATGGCATCGACGCTAGGAATCCTGTCGAGATAAGAACAGTTGATTTTGCTGTACCTGCATTAGAGTTTCTTAATGTGGATCTCGACTTCGCTCAACTTCGCACTTTTGCAACGGTATTGGACGAGGGCACTTTCGAGGGTGCGGCGGCTGTTCTTCGCGTCACACCGTCCGCGGTGAGCCAACGCATCAAGTCGCTCGAACAACACGTCGGTCAGGTACTGCTGCGACGGACCCGGCCCGTCAGCGCGACCGCGGCCGGCGAAGTGGTGATGCGGCTCGCCCGGCAGGTCGCGCGGCTGGAGCAGGACGCCTCCGAGGAACTCGGTCTCGGCGCCGACACCGGGAGTTACGCCACGATCCCGCTCGTCGTCAACGCCGACTCGATGTCCACCTGGATGCTGCGCGCCCTGGCCCGGATGCCCGTGCGCTACCGAGCCCTGTTCGAACTGCACCGCGAGGACGAGTTCCACTCCACGGATCTGTTGCGCGACGGAACCGCCATGGCTGCGGTCACCTCCGTCCCCGAACCCGTGCAGGGCTGCACGTCCGAGAAGCTCGGCGCCATGCGCTATCACGCGATGGCGAGCGTGGACTTCGCCGAACGCTGGTTCCCCGAGGGCATGACCCCCACCGAACTGCGGGAGGCCCCGATGCTCACCTTCGACCGCAAGGACGACATGCAGGATCGCTTCGTCCGCAAGCGGACCCGGCGGCGGCTGAATCCGCCGCGCAACTACGTTCCGGGCGCCCTCGAATTCGTCGAGGCCGCGCGGCTGGGGTTGGGCTGGGCCATGCTCCCCGACGCGATGGTCGCCGACACGACCGATCTCGTGAGCATGGCCCCGGACGACCCGATCGCCGTGCCGCTGTACTGGCAGCGGTGGCGGCTGGACTCCCCCGTGCTCGACGCGCTGACCGATGCGGTCCGTCGCACCGCGCGCGAAGTGCTGCACTGACCTCCCGGAATCCGACCTTCCGAAACGGGAGCGGCCTGACGCCCTACCTCGATCAGCGGCATGCGCCAGACCTTGTCGTCTCACCGCGCCTGCATCGCGCCGATCGGGTCGACATACATCACCCGCGACGCCGCACCGAGCGCCGCCGCCGACCGCAGATCGTCATCGGCTTCCGAGAACCGCAGTGGCACATCGTTGTACGACGACTGCTGCCGGTAACCGTCGGACACGTCCTCGCGCTCCCGTCCATGTCGGGTGAACAGCTCACCACCGACGGTCACCGCGTCGGGATTGACGACGTCGCGCACCAGCGCGACCGCACGGCCGAGGAGCACCGCCTGGTTCGGCGACGGGTCGGTGCCATCGGCACTCCCCGGTTCGAGTACAGCACAGAACGATTCGATGTCGTCGGCCGAGGACCGTGCGAGGCCGTCCACGAGCCACGCCATCGAGATCGATTCTTCCGCACACAGATACAGCCAGCTCTCGGGTCGTCGCCGGAAGGCGCTCTCGCACCGGCGGTATTCGACCTCCGCGACCGCCTCCACGTACGGAACGACCGTGTACGGCGTGGGCACGATCGCCCGGAACAACACGTCCACGGGCGCTTCGCACCAGCCCAGTCGCGGGTGGTCGAGCGCCCCTCGGTGCTCGTCGTACAGACCACCCACCGCGAGCCCTGCCTACAGCGGCTGCCTGCCTCGCTGGTGGGACTCGTGCACCCGCAGCGCCGCACCGATCGCGGCGAAGACGTCGAACACCGACGCCGGTGTCGCGAAGGTCGTCCGGTGCAGTTCCCGTCCGAGCAGGTCGCCGGAAACCACCCGGGTCTCCCGCTCCCCCAGATGGATACCGGCGAGGAAACCCCGTTCGGTGTCCACCTCCACCGGCACGTGCGGCCGTCCCACCCGTCCCCGCGGAGCGAGATCGGGGCGGTCGCGCAGCAACCCGTGCTCGAGCAACGACGTCACCGCCCGGTTGACCGTCGACGCCGACAGGCCCGTGAAATCGGCGAGCATCGTGCGCGTCGCCGGTCCCCCACGTCGCAGATGCTGCATGATCCGCCCCGCCGGTGTGGTCTCGTCGACCCGGAAGACCCCCGGTCGTCCAGATCGCACGGAGACCCCCGGTCGCGCAGAGCGCAGGAGATCGAGAGGTGACCGTACCGCTGTTGTCCGCACCTCCGTCATGGCCAGAAGTGTCCCGTCCCGCCCGCGAGGACGGAATGTTTCGTATCAGGCCGCGCCGAAGTCTCCCGCGTTCACTCCACGAGTGCCTTGAACTGCGCGTCGTACAGCCTCGCGTACGCACCGGCCGCCTCGAGCAGCCCCTCGTGGGTGCCCTGTTCGACGATCCGTCCGTCCTCCATCACCACGATGCGGTCGGCGTTCCGGATGGTCGACAGGCGGTGAGCGATGACGAAGCTGGTGCGGTCGTCGCGCAATCGCGCGGTGGCCTGCTGGACGAGCAGTTCGGTGCGGGTGTCGACCGAGCTCGTCGCCTCGTCGAGGATGAGGATCGACGGCTTGGACACGAACGCCCGCGCGATCGTGATGAGCTGACGCTCACCGGCGCTGAGGTTGCCGTCGTTCTCCTCGTCGATGATCGTGTCGTAGCCGTCGGGCAGGGCCCGCACGAAACGGTCGACGTAACTCATCCTGGCCGCGGACATGATCTGGTTCTCGGTGGCGTACGGATTGCCGTAGGCGATGTTCTCGCGGATGGTGCCGCCGAACAGCCAGGTGTCCTGCAGGACGATGCCGATGCGCGAGCGCAGTTCGTCGCGGGACATCGAACGGATGTCCACGCCGTCGACGAGGATCCGGCCCGCGTCGACCTCGTAGAAGCGCAGGATCAGGTTGATGAGGGTGGTCTTGCCGGCGCCCGTGGGTCCGACGATCGCGATCATCTGACCCGGTTCGGCCCGCAACGACAGGTTCTCGATGAGCGGCCGATCGGGGGTGTACGAGAAGGCGACGTTCTCGAACTCGACGAGTCCGTGCCGGCTCCACGGCATCGTCGGCGCCGCGACCTCCGGTTCCTCCTCCGGTTCGTCGAGCACCGCGAACACCCGCTCGGCCGACGCCGACGCCGACTGCAGGAGGTTGACCATCGCGCCGATCTGCGCGAGCGGCTGCACGAGCTGACGCGAGTACTGGATCATCGCCTGGATCTCACCGAGCGTCGCGGTGCCCGACGCGATCCGCAGACCACCGAGCACGGCGATGACGACATAGCCGACGTTGCCGAGGAAGGTCACGAACGGCATCACCAGTCCGGACACGAACTGCGCGCGGTAGGAGGCCTGGTACAGCGACTCGTTGGTGTCGGTGAAGCGTCGCTGCACCTCCGCGGTCCGGCTGTAGGCGGTGATGAGCTCGTGCCCGGTGAAGGCTTCCTCGACTTGCCCGTTGAGCTTGCCGGTCGTCTCCCACTGCGCGAGGAAGTGCTTGCGCGAGCGACGCGCGATCACTGCCGTCGCCACGACCGACGCCGGGACGGTCAGGATCGCGACGAGCGCGAGCATCGGCGAGATGAACAGCATCATCACCACGAGACCGAGCAGCGTCAGCACCGCGAGGACGAGCTGGGAGATGGACTCCTGCATGCCCGCCGCGACGTTGTCGATGTCGTTGGTGACGCGGCTGAGCAGGTCGCCGCGCGAATGCGTGTCGAAGTACCGCAGCGGCAACCGGTGGATCTTGCGTTCGATCCGCGACCGCATGTCGCGCACGACGCGCTGCACGATCTCGTTGAGGCCGTAGGCGGCGACCCAGATCAGACCGGACGAGAGCAGGTACAGCGCCAGGACGATGACGAGGATCCGGCCGAGGGCCGAGAAGTCGATGCCGAGTCCGGGCACCACGTCCATCCCCGAGACCATGTCGGCGAACTGGTCGCGGCCCTCGGCGCGCAGACCGGCGACGGCTTCTTCCTTGGTCTGTCCGGCGGGGAACTGCATGCCCACCACCCCGTCGAAGATGACGTCGGTGCCGCGGCCGAGCACGAAGGGCGCCACCGACATGCTCACGACGCCGAGGAAGGCGGAGAGCAGCACCGAGTAGACGGCGTAGCGGTGCGGGTGGAGCAGGCCGAGCACCCGGCGGACGGTGCGCAGACGCGACGGTGCCGCCGCTTCCGGAGTCGTCATATCGTGGCCATCCTCTGCGACTCGACGATCTCCGAGTACGTCCGGCACCGGCCGAGCAGACCGAGATGCGTCCCGGAATCGACCATGACGCCGTTGTCGAGGACGACGATGCGGTCGGCGTCCTGCACGGTGGAGACCCGCTGCGCGACGATGAGCACGCACGCGTCGCGCGTCTCGGGTTCGAGCGCCGCGCGCAGGCGGGCGTCGGTCGCCGGGTCGAGTGCGGAGAAGGCGTCGTCGAACAGGTAGATGGCGGGCCGGCGGACGAGGGCGCGAGCGATCGCGAGGCGCTGCCGCTGCCCGCCGGAGACCGTGGTGCCGCCCTGGGAGAGGACCGTGTTCAGTCCGTCCTCGGTCTTGTGGACGAAGTCGGCGGCCTGCGCGACCTCGAGGGCGTGCCACAGTTCGTCGTCGGTGGCGTCGGCGCGTCCGTACCGGAGGTTGTCGGCGATGGTGCCGGAGAACAGGTAGGCCTTTTGCGGCACGACGGCGATGCGCGAGCGCAGCACGTCGGTGTCGAGCGCCCGGACGTCGACACCCGCGACGAGCACCTGCCCGGCGGTGACGTCGATGAGCCGCGGCACGAGGCGCATCATGGTGCTCTTGCCCGAGCCGGTGCCGCCGATGATCGCGGTGGTGGAACCGGGGTCGGCGCGGAACGACACCCCGCTGAGCACGGGAGCGTCGGCACCGGGATACGAGAAACCGGCATTGCGGAGTTCGAGGGTGACGCGGGTCGGGAGTTCGCGGACCGGTTCGGCGGGCGAAGACACCGTCGGTTCGGTGTCGAGCACGTCGAGGATGCGCTCGGCGCAGACCGCGGCGCGCGGAGCCATGATCGCGACGAACGACGTCATGAGCACGGCCATGAGGATCTGGGCGATGTAGGTGATCATCGCGGTGATGGAGCCGACCTGCATCGCACCGGAGTCGATACGGTGGGCGCCCACCCACAGGACGCCGACGGTGCTCACATTCGAGATCAGCAGCACCGCCGGGTACAGCACGGAGTTCACGCGGCCGACGCGCAAGGCGGTGGCGGTGAGGTCGTCGTTGGCGCCGTCGAAGCGGGCCTTCTCGGTTTCGTCGCGCACGAATGCCCTGATCACGCGGATGCCGGTGATCTGCTCGCGCAACACCCGATTCACAGAGTCGATGCGCTTCTGCATGACCCGGAAGCCGGGCAGCATGAGCGCGATGAGCGCGGCCATGGTGAAGATCAGCACCGGGACGGCGACGACCAGCACGAGCGAGGTGCCGGGGTCCTGGCGGATCGCCATGATGACGCCACCGATCCCCATGATCGGGGAGGTCACGACGATGGTGCAGGTCATCAGCACGAGCATCTGAACCTGCTGCACGTCGTTGGTGTTGCGGGTGATCAGCGACGGGGCACCGAACGTCCCGAACTCGCGCGCCGAGAACCGCCCCACATTCCGGACGAGCGCGAGCCGCACGTCGCGGCCGAAGCCCATCGCGGCGCGCGCCGCGAAGTAGACGGCACCGGTCGCGGCGCCGACCTCGACGGCGCTGATGACGAGCATCAGCAGACCGGTCCGGACGATGTAATCGATGTCCCCGGTCGCCACGCCGTTGTCGATGATGTCGGCGTTGAGACTCGGGAGCAGCAACATGCCCCCGGTCGCGACCAGCTGCAGGAGTACGACCCCCGCGAGGGCACCCCGATAGGGCGCCATGAAGCGGCGCAACAGCCGTAGCAACATGGGCATTACGCTACCTGCGACTCCCTGCAGCAATCTTCACGATCCATCCGGGCGGCCACGCACCGCGTCGGGTACGTGGCCGCCCGGGGGTTCGTCACACGCGTGCGGATTCCGGTGCGGGCTCGGTGGCACCGAGCTCGCGGGTGAGCTTCTCGCCCTCGACGTCGACGTTCGGAAGGATCCGGTCGAGCCACTTCGGCAGCCACCACGCCTTGTCACCGAGTAGCGCCATCACCGACGGGATGATGACCATGCGGACGATGAAGGCGTCGAAGAAGACCGCCGCGGCGAGTGCGAAACCGATCGACTTGATCAGCGAGTCCGGTTCGGCGATGAACGCCGCGAACACCGAGATCATGATGATCGCCGCTGCGCTCACCACGCGCGCGCCGTGTGCGAAGCCGCTGCGGACGGCCTCGAGTGCGCTCGCGCCGTGGACGTAGTCCTCACGCATACGCGTCACCAGGAACACTTGGTAGTCCATCGCAAGACCGAAGACGACGCCGATGAGGATGATCGGCATGAAGCTCACGATGGGCTGCGGGTTGGCGATCAGGCCGCCCCAGCCCTCCTGGAAGACCGCGACGGTGGCACCGAAGGTCGCCAGGACGCTGAGCAGGAAGCCGAGAGTTGCGGTGAGCGGCACCAGGATCGAGCGGAACACCAGCATCAGCAGGATGAAGGCGAGGCCGACGACGACCGCGAGGTACGGAGCCAGTGCACTCTGGAGGCTGTCGGAGACGTCGCCCTCGAGCGCGGTCTGGCCGGTCACGCCGTAGGACAGGCCGAACTCCTCGTTCAGCTCGGTCTCGCCGTCGCGGATGCTCTGGACGAGGTCCATCGTCGCGGGATCGGTCGGGCCGCTGCGCGGAGTGACGAGGATCTGGGCGGTGTCTCCCGCCTCGTTCACCGCGACGATCTGGGCGTTGACGACCTCGTCGTTCTCGTACAGCTTGCCGACGACGGCACCGAACGCGACTGGGGCCTCCACGTCGGCGTTCTGGGTGTCGACGACGACGACCAGCGGGCCGTTGCGTCCGGGACCGAATCCCTCGTCGACCAGGTCGTAGGCCTTGCGGGCGCTGGTCGCCGGGTCGGCGGTGGCCTCCGACGGCAGGGCGAGGTTCAGTCCGGTGGCGGGCAGCGCGAGCGCACCGAGGAGGACCACACCGGCGATGAGCGGGATGGCCGGGCGTCGCGTGATCAGGCCGACGAACTTGGCGCCCGCCTTGGGGGTGTCGTCGTCGGAACCGCGCTTGTTCAGGAACGGGATGCGGCCGGCGAAGGCCTTCTCCCCGAACAGTCCGAGCACGGCGGGCAGCAGCGACACGGCGATGAGCACGGCCATGAGCACCGTGAACGCGGCAGCGTAACCCATGACCGACAGGAACGGGATGCCGACGACGCTCAGCGCCATGAGGGCGATGATGACCGTCAGGCCGGCGAAGACGACCGCGGAACCGGCGGTGCCCACGGCACGGCCGGCGGCCTCGGTGCGATCAGAGGTGATGGTGAGTTCGTGCCGGAAGCGCGAGACGATGAACAGCGAGTAGTCGATCGCCACGGCCAGACCGATCATGACCGCCAGCGTCGGGGTCATCGAGCTGAGGTCGGCGAAGCCGGAGGCGATGGTGATGCCGAGGCTGCCGATGCCGACGCCGACGAGTGCGGTGACCAGCGGAAGTCCGGCGGCGACGAGCGAGCCGAAGGTCAGGGTGAGCACGATCGCGGCGATGCCGATGCCGATGAGTTCGGCGGTGCCACCGGGCATGCCCATCTCGGCGGCAGCCGTACCGCTGACCTCGACGGTCAGGCCGGCGTCACGGCCGATCTCGGCGGCGTCGAAGATCTGGTCGCGCAGGGCCTGGTCGACGTCGGTGATCTCGCCCTCGAACGGGACGGTGACGAAGCCGACGGTGCGGTCGGCGCTCAGCGGCGACAGGGCCTGGGCGTCGGACAGCGCAGCCTCTTCGGAGGTGCCCTGCTGCGCGGCGACGGCCTTCATCTGCTCGACGAGACCGGCGTCGGCGAGGACCGGGTTGACCAGCGCGCCGGCCTGTTCCTCCGGCGAGGCGGTGGCGGGGTCGACCTTGGCGGGCGGCGAGACGCGGTCGATGCCGCGGACCGCGGCGAGGACCTCGTCGACGGCGGCCAGGTTCTCGGGGTCGTCGAGCGTCTGCCCGTCGGGCGCGGCGAAGACGTAACGCGCGCTGAGCCCGTTCATCGGATCTTCGGTCGACGGGAACCGCTCCGCCATGAGGTCCTGGGTCTTCTGCGCGGGGGTGCCCGGAAGCGTGAACGCGTCCGTGGTGGGCCCGGACAGGGTTGCTGCACCGACCCCGAAGAGCACGAGCAGCGCGATCCAGAAGGACAGCACTGCGCCCTTCCGTCGGTGGGCGAACTTGCCCAGCCGGTACAGGTAGGTCGCCACGGGGCACCCTTTCTATGTCGGAAGATCCTGGTGGGGTCGGATGGTCGGAACGGGCAGAGGTCCGGAATCAGGAGAATCCGCGTCGGAGCTGGTCGAACGCCTCGCGGATGAGCTCTTCGACCGACCGGTCCGTCGTCCCGGTCGCGTGTGTCTCCATGGCCGCGCGCACGGCGCCCATGGCGGCGTAGTTCAGCAGCGAGGGGTACAGGTCGGCATCGGGGTCGGTGCCGGTGCGTTCGGCGATGATCTCGACGAGCAACTGCGACGAACGCCGCTCGACCTCGATCTGCCGGGACAACAGCACGTTGCTCTCCTCGAGCAGGGTGATGCACGCGACGATCTCGCCGAACGGCCAGTCGGGGTTCTGCACGACGTCCAGGGCCACCGTGAGCAGCGAATCCATGATGTCCTCGTCGGCGGGACGATCGCGCAGCAGGTCGATCCACTCCTCGACCCGAGTCTCGAGATACGCGAGGACGGCGTCTTCCTTGCTCGCGAAGTAGTTGTGGAAGGTGCGGGTCGAGACACCCGCGCGCGCTGCGATCGCATCGGCCGTCACGGCGGCCAGACCGTGTTCACGAGCGAGTTCGGCCGCGGCGGTCGCGAGAGCCGCACGAGTGGCCGCCTTCTTGCGGTCGCGCAGGCCGGGAGTGATGGTCACTCCATCCAGGTTACTGATTTTGCAGAGTTCTGTAAGTTTGCAGAGTCATGCAAATTTATGACATCGCCCACAGGCGTTCCCGGCCTATCGCGGGCTTCACACCCGGCGACGCTCCCAGGCGCCCGGATCCTTCGTAAGATCCTCCACGAAACCGGGGAGGTCTCCCGTGACGACGTCCGCGAGCGATACCTCTTCGAGCACGGCGCGCAGGTTCACACGCACCGCGATCCACACGTCCTGCAGTCGTTCGGCCGCCCCGCTGTAGACGACGTCCTCGGGCCGCTCGCCACGCACCGACGCCAGCGGGCCCTCGACCGTGCGGATGATGTCGGCAATGGAGATCTCGGCCGCGGGTCGCGCGAGCCAGTAACCGCCCTCCGGTCCCCGCCGGCTGTTCACCAACCCACCGCGACGCAGGTCGGCGAGAACGGCCTCGAGGAACTTGTGCGGGATGGTCTGCGCCGTCGCGAGGGTCTCCGCCTTCGTCAGGCGACCGTCCTCGATCGCCGCGAGTTCGAGCAGGGTCCGCACGGCGTAGTCGACCCTCGCGGTGATGTGCATGCCATGCCTCTCGCGCTGCCTGATGTCGTCGGCCGGCCCGTCTCGACGGGACGGGTCAATTCCTACCAGCAATACCGAACCACCCGGAATCGTGAGGACGCGAGTCGCCACCCGGGTCCCGATTCGAGGGCCCTGGTGATGCAAGCCACACCAGCGGTAATGTGGACGGTTGTTCACAGCTATCGGAGGTCGTTGCGATGTGGGAAACCCTGCAGGAATCGTGGGGGTCGCTGCTCGACCCCCTCCACGATCCGGTGACCCTGGCGATTCCCGCCTTCCTCACCTTCCTGATCCTCGAATGGATCGCGGCCCGCACCCTCGAACACGTCGAGCCGGGCCCCGACGGACGCACCCGCCCCCCGCGCGGCGGCTACGAGAAGCGGGACGCACGCGCGAGCATCTCGATGGGTCTGGTCTCCATCGTCACGAGCGCCGCATGGAAGGTGCTGGCCCTCGTCGGATATTCGGCACTGTGGGTCTACGTCGCACCCTGGCACCTGCCCGCCGACGCCTGGTACACGTGGGTGATCCTGCTCGTCGGCATCGACGTCCTCTGGTACTGGTACCACCGGATGGCGCACCGCGTCCGCCTGGTCTGGGCGACCCACCAGGCGCACCACTCGAGCGAGTACTTCAACTACGCGACCGCGCTGCGCCAGAAGTGGAACAACAGCGGCGAGATCATCATGTGGCTGCCGCTCCCCCTGATCGGCATCCCACCGTGGATGGTTTTCGTCGGCTTCTCCGTCAGCCTCGTCTACCAGTTCTTCGTGCACACCGAGCGGGTCGGCACGCTCCCCCGCCCGATCGAATTCGTGTTCAACACGCCCTCGCACCATCGGGTGCACCACGGCTCCGATCCCGACTACCTCGACCGCAACTACGCGGGCATCCTCATCATCTGGGACCGGATGTTCGGCACCTTCAAGGCCGAGGACCACCGGCCCACCTACGGGCTCACCAAGCCCGTCGGCACGTACAACATCTGGGACCTGCAGACGCACGAGTACCGGGCGATCGCCCGCGACTGGCGTACGGCCGGGACGTTCCGCGACAAGCTCGGTTACGCCTTCGGCCCGCCCGGCTGGGCGCCGAAACAGACCCACGAGGAGGAGACCGAGAACGTCAGTTCTGCTCGAACGTGACGAGGAAGTCGACGCTGCCCGCGCCGTCGACCGTCACGAATCCGAGGTTCGGCGGCTCCACGCCGTAATCGGTCCAGGTGGTGGGGATGCTCCCCGACGCCACGAGACGCTCACCCGTGCGCAGGACGTCGACGTCGACGGTCACGGGCCGTTCGGCGCCGCGCAGGGTGAGCGTGCCGGTCGCGGTGACGGAACCGATGCTGCCGTCGTCGGGCAGGGACGTCAGATCCACGGGCTCGGTGAGGGCGAACGTCGCCGTCGGGTGCGCCGCGGTGTCCATCACCCGAGTGCGAAACTGGCCGTCGCGCTGGCCACCGTCGGTGGTGATGCCCTCGACCTGCACGACGACCTCGGCGGCCTCGAGGGTGCCGTCGGTGATGGTCGCCGAACCGGAGACCTGATCGGTGCTGCCCACCACGGTGACGTCGGCCCCGCGCAGGATCTCGTGCACCGTGTAGCCGGCGGCGGTGCGGTTGGGTTCGGCACCCTCGACGACGGTCCACTCCCCGTCGAGCTCACCGGTCGCGGCTTCGGCACCTTCGGTCGAGACGGACGCGGCGGGCGCGTCGTCCTCGGCGATGAACGTCCCGTATACCCATGGGGCGACGAAGAAGCCGAGCAGCGCCACGACCACGACGGCGACGAGCACCCACACCAGTTTCCGCATCCTGCAAATTTAAACGATGTCGGATTCCGTGTGGGGTGCTACGTCACTGCGGGGGCGCAACGTGAGCCACGCGATTCCGGCGGAGGCGATCATGAGGACCACCCCGATCCCGGAGGTGATCGTGACGCCGCTGTCGAACGCCGATCCTGCTGCGGCGAGCAACGCGTCGGCCCGGTCGGCGGGCAGGTTCCCGGCCACGGCGTGGGCGCCGCCGAGCGTCTCCCGAGCAACCTCCGACTGTTCCGTGCTCAGCCCGGCAGGGAGCAGGAGATGCGCAGTGTAGGACGCGGAGAGCACCGACCCGAGGATCGCCGTACCGAGCACGGCACCCATCTCGTAGGCCGTCTCCGACACCGCCGACGCGGCACCGGCCTTCGCGGGCGGGACACTCGACACGATGAGGTCGTTCGACAGCGTCTCCGCCGCACCGATACCCGCGCCGAGGACCGCGAACGCCACGATGATCGGGGTGAGCGCCGACGGTGAGGCGAGCAGGAACACCAGCGCGTAGCCGGTCGCCGAGAGCAGGAGCGCGCAGACGATGATCGACGACGGCTGCACCCACCGCACGAGCGCGACGACCGACATCCCGGCCACGACCATCACCGCCAGTCCCGGGACCAGGCTCAGTCCGGCCTCCATCGGGCTCTGTCCGATCACGAGTTGCAGATGCTGGGACACGAAGAACAGGAAGCCCACGAGGGAGACGACGGACAGCAGGTTCACCGCGACGGCACCGGAGAAGGTGGGCACGCGGAACAGACGGACGTCGAGCATGGGGTTCGGGCGCTGCAACTGCCGGCGCACGAACGCGACGAGCGCGACCACACCGACCACGGCCGGAACGACGGCGACGGCACCGAGGCCACTGTCCGCGATCTTCTTGATCGCGAAGACGATCGGCGCAAGGGCCAGCAGTGACAGCGCGATGCTCACGATGTCGATGCGGCCCGGATTCGGGTCCTTCGACTCGGGGACGAACATCGGCGCGAGCACGAGCAGCGGGATCAGCACCGGCACGGCCAACAGGAAGACCGAGCCCCACCAGGCATGTTCGAGCAGGAATCCGCCCATGATCGGCCCGAGTGCAGCGCCCGCCGCGAAACACGAGGCCCAGATCGCGATGGCGAGACGGCGCTGGGTGGCATCGAGAAAGATGTTGCGCAGCAACGACAGCGTGGACGGCATGAGCATGGCCCCGAAGAAGCCGAGTGCACCGCGGGCGGTCACGAGCAGTTCCGCGGAAGGTGCGTAGGCCGCAGCGACCGAGACGGCGGCGAATCCGGTCGCGCCGATGATCAACAGGCGGCGTCGCCCGATGCGGTCGCCGAGGCTGCCCATCGCCACCAGCAGACCTGCGAGCACCAGCGGGTAGATGTCGATGATCCACAACTGTTGCGCAGCGGTGGGCTGCAGCGCGGAGGAGATCCCGGGCAGCGCGAAGGCCAGGACGGTGTTGTCGACCGACACGAGCAGCACCGGAAGCATCAGTACCGCGAGCGCGACCCAGTCCCGAGGAGCCGCCTTCGTCACGGTGGGTTCCGAAACAGGCACAGATGTCGCCACGGATATCGAACTTTCGCGAGAGAGGAATCGAACCGTCGTTACTGTACCAGCTGGACGGTACAGTAACCACGTCGTACGATCGGGCCGTGCCACCTGCCCCTGCCGCCCGCGCCAAACTTCTCGACGCCTTCGTGACGATCCTGCTCGAGCAGGGCGAGCGCGCCGCGACACTCGAGTCCGTCGCCGCGGCGGCGAACGTGTCCAAAGGTGGTCTGCTCTATCACTTCCCGTCCAAGGACGCCCTCGTCGCGGCTCTCGCCGAACACCTCGAGACACTCGCAGCCGACGACGCCGAACTGATGCGCACGGCTCCCGAAGGACCGGCGACCTACTACATCCGCACCTCGGTCTTCGCCGACACCCCGCTCGACCGGGCCATCGTCGCCCTGACCCGCCTGAGCCAGACCGCGAACCCGCGCGCCCAGCAGGCGCTGCGCCGCATCCATCAGGGCTGGTTCGAGGCACTGTCCGACGAGGTCACCGATCCCGCTGCGGCACGAGCGGTGATGCTCATCGGCGACGGGCTCTACTACGGCGCCGCCATGTCGGGCGAGACAAGCACGACGCCGCCCGAGGACGTCGACGAACTCCTGAAAGTCGTGCGGAAACTGATCGGCCCGAGCGACTGAGTTCGGGGAGGTTGCGTGCGTCCGTTCGCGAAAATACGCACACAACCTCCCCTTCGATCGCCCTCACCCGAGCCGATGCAGTTCGACGTCGCGGAGCACGCCGTCGTCGATGGTCGCGGTCATGTAGGTGCAGTACGGCTGCCGACGCCGGTCGGTGGGTGAACCCGGGTTGAGCAGGCGCAATCCGCTCGGCGCGGTCGTGTCCCAGGGGATGTGCGAGTGGCCGAAGACGAGGACGTCGGTGTCGGGATAGGCCGCGGCCATCCGATTGTCGCGCCCGGTCGACGCCCCGGTCTCGTGCACCACCGCGACGCGCACACCGTCGAGGGTCACCCGCGCGACCTCCGGCAGCCGTTCCCGCAGGAGCGGACCGTCGTTGTTGCCCCAACACGCGACCAGCTGCCGGGACCGCTCTTCCAGCGCGTCGAGCAGTGTCACGTCCATCCAGTCGCCCGCGTGGATCACCACGTCCGCGCGGGCCACCTCGTCCCACACCTGCGACGGCAGGTCGCGGGCGCGCGTCGGTACGTGGGTGTCGGCGAGCAGCAGCAGTCGCATGGCCCCAGTCTGCCGTGGGGTCACAGTCTGCCGTGGGGTCACGGTCTGCCGTGGGTTCGCAGTGTGCCGCGGGCGCTCATGGGTAACCACGACGCATGACCACTCCAGCTCACGACAGACTCGCCATCGTCACCGGCGCCGACTCCGGCATGGGCAAGGCGACCGCCGAACTGCTCGCCACCGAGGGGTTCGACGTCGGCATCACCTTCCACACCGACGAGGCCGGGGCCGCGGACACCCGCGCCGGGGTCGAACAGCGCGGACAGCGGTGCTTCGTGGCCCGACAGGACCTGACCAGCCCGGACACCGCCGATGTGATCGACGAACTCACCGGAAAGCTCGGCGGTCTCGGGGTGCTGGTGAACAACGCCGGCACCGGACACCGCGACGAGGTGCTCGACCTGTCCTTCGAACGGTGGCGGGAGATGCTCTCCACCGACCTCGACGGCCCGTTCCTGTGCTCCCAACGCGCCGCGCGACACATGATCGACTCCGGGGGCGGCGGCCGCATCGTCAACATCACGAGCGTCCACGAGCACATCCCCCGCTACGGCGCCTCCGCCTACTGCACGGCGAAGGCCGGCCTCGGCATGCTCACGCAGTGCCTCGCCCTCGAATGGGCCCGCTACGGCATCACGGTCAACTCGGTGGCTCCCGGTGAGATCTCCACGCCCATGACCGGCATGGACGAATCCGAGGCCTTCCACGAGGAGCGACCGGGCAACCCCACCGGACGTCCCGGGCACGTCAACGAAGTTGCCTCCGTCGTCGCCTTCCTCGCGTCCCCACGCTCGTCGTACCTGACGGGGCGCTCGATCCCCGTCGACGGCGGCCTCATGTTGATGGCCGCGCACGGACACGACATGAACGACGGGAGTTGGCGCGAACTCTGACGACGACCGGCCGCCCATCCGCTAGCGTCCACCGGCGGATCGGTGGTCGACTCGGAATGGGGGAACTGGATGCGCACGACACCGCCTGCGGAGCGATTCGGGCCGGGAACGGCGAGGGGTTACCGAGCGACCCATCGTCCCGAGGTGTGGGGAGCGCTGATCGGCGCGGGTGGCGCGTCGGCCTTCATGCTCGTGAACGGTGCCGCTCTGGGATCACCGTGGACCTGGATCGTCGTTGTCGGATGGTTCTGCGCCATCGCTGTTTTCGTCTGGGCCGTGCTCATACGACCGCGGAGTTTCGAGCAGTTGGAGCCGCCCTCGAAGCAGGCATCGACGATCTACCTCGTGTCGGTCGCGGCCATGGTCGTGCTGATCGTCGGTGGCGCAAGGCTTCTCGCGTTGTTCGATCGTTCGGAACTGACGGTCGCATGGGTGGTCTGCGTCGTCGGTGCGCACTTCGTTCCCTTCGCACGGGCCTTCGGCCGCGCGATGTTCCGGGTCATGGGCTGGGGAATGCTGGTGATCGGAATCGTCGGTCTGGCAGGAGGTCTCGCATCGCCTGCGGTGGCAGCCGTCGCCGGTGTCGCGGCGGGGCTGTGGATGTTCGCCGTGATGGTCGCCGACGCCGTCGGCCGACCTCTCGTCACCGGGCGTCGGCCCGACTCCACAGTTCCTCGAGCGCCTCGTTGACTCGCTCCGGCTGCTGGACGTGCGGGTAGAAACCGGGAACTTCGAGCAGTTCTCCCCCGATCCGGTCGGCGACGACCCGCGCCGTGACCGTCAGCGGATCTCCCGCCAGCCGCTTGTACTCGTCGGGTGCGCCCGCCCAGTCACCGACGACGACGAGCTTCGGCCACGGCGCCGCCGCGAGCGACTCGAGGGGGATGTCGGCGTCCCAGCACGGTCTCTCCCGCATCGACGTCGCCGCTGCGCGTAGTCGCTTCGGGGTGGGTTCCGCCGGCGGCATGCCGACGCTCTCCGTGATGAGACGCAGATAGTCCTCCGCAGTGAGCTCGGGCGGGAGCGTCACCTGGGACGCGCGAGCGCGGGCGAGGTTCTCGGCGACCACCGGTTCGCTCTCCGCAACCTTCAGGCACCCGGGCTGGATCAGGCACAGCGACCGCACCAGGTCCGGCCGTTCCACCGCCGCGAGCATCGCTGCGACCGCACCGTACGAATGTCCGACGAGATGGGCGCCGTCACCGAGCAGTTCGACGATGTCGGCGGCGTCCACCTCGTAGTCGGTGCGATGGGCCCCGTCGAGATCCGGCGAGTCGCCGTGCCCGCGGCGGTCCATCAGGATCAGCCGACGTGACGCCCCCAAGGGCCGCTGCCAACCGAATCCGTAGGTCTCGTCGTCTCCCTCGGGCGCTTCGTCGACTCCGCAGTCCACTCGCAATCAAGTTCGCTATCCGCCACAGCAATTGCTGCGGCGGATAGCAAAAGCCGTAGCGGATGCTTCGGACCCCGGCCTTGGCGACCTGCAGGCATGAGAAAAGCCCCTCACCTGCACTAACAGGTAAGGGGCTCTCTGGCGGTGGCGGTGGGATTTGAACCCACGGACGGGGGTTACCCGTCACGCGCTTTCGAGGCGCGCTCCTTCGGCCGCTCGGTCACGCCACCGCTGACGACTCTAGCGGATTGCAGGCCTCATCCTGAAATCGCCTGGTCACAGCTCCGAAGCCGGCCCTCGATGTTCCCGGAAGAACGCCTCGAGCACGGCCGCGCACTCGGCTTCGAGCACACCACCGCGCACTTCCGGACGGTGCGTGAGGCGCCGATCGCGCACCACGTCCCACAGCGACCCGACGGCGCCCGTCTTCGGCTCCCACGCCCCGAAGACCACCCGCGATACCCGGGAGAGCACCGACGCTCCCGCGCACATCGTGCAGGGTTCGAGGGTCACGGCAAGGGTTGCGCCCTCGAGACGCCATCCGTCGCCGTAGACCTGCGCTGCCGCGCGCAGAGCGAGCACCTCGGCGTGCGCTGTGGGGTCGCCGGTGGCCTCGCGGGAGTTCGCCGCTCGCGCGATCTCGGTGCCGTCCGGCCCGAACACCACCGCGCCCACCGGTACGTCACCGGCGGGCGCGGCAGCGGCGGCCTCCAGCGCGACCCGGATCAATGCCTCGTCGTCGCGCAGCCCCATCTAACGGAGCTTGTCCAGGGTGTTACCCAGGACGTCGTCGAAACCGAGTCGCTGGGCGATCTCGTCGAGTTGCTCGTCGGGATACAGGTCGGTCTCCGACAGGATCACCGAGAGCACCGGCTCGGGCAGACCCATGTCGGCCAGGATGCCGAGGTCGCCTTCCTCCCACGGCTCGATGTCGTCGAGCTCGTCGGGATCGATATCGGGGATCTCGATGTTCAGCGCATCGAGGACGTCGGCGGCGATGTCGTAGTCGACGGCCATCGTCGCGTCGGACAGCAGCAACCTCGTTCCCGCAGGTGCGGGACGCACGATGATGAAGAATTCGTCGTCCACATTCAGCAGACCGAAGACTGCGCCGGAACTTCTCAGCTCCCGCAACTCGGTCACTGCGGTATCGAGACTCGTCAGTGCGGCACCGGACAACACCCGGCACTTCCAACGACCTTCCTCCCGCGTCACGGCGACGGCGAAGCCGTCGAGGTCGTCGCTCGAATTCCCGGCGGGGTTCCCGCTCTGGGTCACGGAAGGGCTTTTGTTCCCTACACGCTGTGCAGCCATGGGCGCAACGGTAGTCGGCCACGTCCGGTGAATGAAGCCCAGCACGGGATATGCCAACCTGATGAGGTGTCCTCAGCCGTCTCTTCCCCGCCCGTCTGTGTCCTCGGCCTCGGTCTGATCGGTGGTTCTCTGCTGCGCGCCGCCGCGGCCACCGGAAGGCAGGCGTGGGGTTACAACAGGTCGTCGCAGGCCGTGGAGGCCGCCGTCGCCGACGGCTTCGACGCGTCCACCGACCTCACGGCCACGCTGCGTCGCGCAGCCGACACCAGCGCCCTGGTGGTGATCGCGGTGCCGATGCCGGCAGTGGGCAGCATCCTCGAGGCGGTGGCCGAGCACGCCCCCGAGGTCGCGCTCACCGACGTGGTGAGCATCAAGGCGGAAGTGGCCGCTGCCGTCGCCGCTCACGGCCTGTCGCGGCGTTTCGTGGGTGGACACCCCATGGCAGGTACGGCGGAGTCCGGCTGGACCGCTGGGACCGCCGACCTGTTCCGCGACGCGGTGTGGGTGGTGACCGTCGACGACGGCACCGATCCCGAGGTGTGGCGGCAGGTCGCCGACCTCGCGCTCGACTGCGGCTCCGTCGTCGTGCCCGCCGAATCCCGGGAGCACGACGCGGCGGTCGCGCGAGTCTCCCATCTCCCCCATCTCCTCGCCGAAGCGCTGGCCCTCTCGGGCGCCGGAGGCGGCGATCTCGCACTCGGTCTCGCCGCCGGCTCCTTCCGGGACGGCACACGGGTCGCCGCGACGGCCCCGGCCCTGGTCGACGCGATGTGCGAAGGCAACGCGGAAGCCCTGCTGGTCGCGCTGGACGAGACGCTCGAGGTGCTGAGAACGGCCCGGGAGCAACTGGCCGACCGCAGCACCTCCGAACTCACCCGCGCCGGTCACGCGGCTCGGACCCGCTACGAACAGCGCCGTCGCGACCCCATCCTCGGCACGCAGCCCGGCGACGAGGGCTGGATCGCAGCGTTCCGCGAGGCCGGACGACGCGGTGGAGTGTGGACACGATGAACCTCCGCGACATCGCCTCGGCGCTGACCACCGGCAAGACGACCCCCACCGAACACGTCCGCTCGGTTCTCGCCGAACTCGACGCCCTCGTCGGGACCCCCTGGGGGAACACCGTCGCCGCCCGCAACGACGAGGCGGCGCTCGAAGCCGCAGCCCTCGCCGACGAGCAGATCGCCGCCGGGAGCTGGATCGGCCCGTTGCACGGCGTCGCGGTCGCGGTGAAGGACAACATCGACGTCGCCGGGTTCCCTACCCGCTGCGGCAGCGCGGTCCTCGCCGATGCGCCTCCGGCCCGGCGCGATGCTCGCGTCATCGAGAAGCTCCGCGAAGCCGGAGCCATCGTGGTGGCGAAGACCCATCTCCACGAGTTCGCCTACGGGCCCACCGGGTTGATCAATGTGTCCGGCGCGGCCCCCCACCCCCACAACCCGGACCTGATCAGCGGTGGTTCGTCGTCGGGCTCCGCAGTGCTGGTCGCGAGGGGCGTCGTGCCCGTCGCGCTGGGAACCGACACCGGCTGCAGCGTCCGTACCCCGGCGGCGCTGTGCGGGATCGTCGGATTCAAGCCGGGCTTCGGTGCCCTGCCCGAGCAGGGCGTGTTCCCGCTGTCGACGACCTTCGACCACGTCGGTCTGCTCGCCGCCGACGCTCTGGACGCCTCACTCGCGTGGGGCGCCCTTCCGGGCATCGCGCACCTACGCACCCCGGTCTCCGAACTGCGCATCGGACGCCTGCGGGGCGGCATCTGGGATCTGTCACCCGTCTTCGACGAGGCCGTCGAGACGGCGTGCCGCACCCTCACGGATCTGGGCGCCCGCGTCGTCGACGTGGAACTGCCCGAGACCGACGAGATGCTCGAGCTGTATCCCGTGGTCACCGGCTCGGAAGCATACGAGACGCATCGCGCGTGGTTCGAAGCCGATCCCGACCGCTACCAGCCTCCGACGGCCGCTCTGCTCGCCGCGCAACGCGACCGGCCGGCCTACGAATACATCCACGCGGCCCGGGCGGTGGCGCGACTACGTCACGACGTCGTGCACCGCCTCCGCACCGTGGACAAGCTCGACGCGCTGATCACCGTCACTACCGGCGTGCGTTCGGCGCCGCTGACGAGCGATCCCGTCGAGCTGCGCGCACCGCTGCTGCAGATGTGTGTCCCGTTCAGCGTCCTCGGTGTCCCGGCCCTGTCGGTGCCGGCTCCTGACGGCGGGTCGTCGCCGGTCGGACTCCAGATCGTCGGCCTCACCGGCGGCACGCACGGGCACGGCAGCCACCCCGCCGAATCGGCCGCGTTCGCCGTGGCGATGGCGGTGGAGGCGTCGGGACAGCCCTAGATGCGGGAGGCGAGTCCTCGGTACTCGAGGACGAAGCCGTCCTCGTCGACGGTCACCGACGACGACGAGCGCGGCGACAGCACATGGATGCCGTCGGACGCACTGCTGTAGACGACCGTCGCCTCCTCGATGCTGAGATCGATGAGGTTGACGTAGACGACGGGCACCTCCACGTCGTCGGCTCCGGCCTGCAGGTCGTGCCGGCGGATGGGCAGGGCGTTGAAGAACGGGCTGAACACCACATCGACGTCCAACGCCCCGCCGAAGGTGGACCGCTGATGGTCGATGCCGTTGTCGGACATCCAGATGCCCTCTTCGGACCGGGTGAGGGACATGTGCCGTTCGCCCGAAGCGAGGGTGGTGCGCACCGACAATCGGCGGGTGACACCGTTCTCATCCGTCACCAGGTCGTACGACGCGCTGAAGGCCGGATGGTCGGTGCACTCCGCACCCACGATGCGACCGGACGCCTTGATGCGGCGGCCGGAGAGCTGTACTCGTACCGACTCCATCCGAGACGCATCGGCCGCACGCCACGTGAGTAGCGCGGGCCACGTCGACGCGGAACCGGTGGCGTCAGAGGCTGGGGTGCTCACGGTCTATACGGTATGCGACGAAGCGCACACGGTGGGCAGCGGTGCCGTGATTCGTCCACAACACGGTTGCGGCGGGGCCCACCTGCTCACGCCGTGTCCGGCAACGCCTCGTGCCGGGACATCTGACGCAGGTGGTGTGAGAACACCGACAGCGCCGCGGCGCCCACGGCGACGTTGAGCAGCGCCCCGAACTCCTGGACGGCGAACTCCAGCACGTCGACGAAGAAGACGGTGATCAACGCGGCCGTCCGGAGCGCACGGATCGCCCACCTCCGCCTGCGCCACAAACCCACCGATCCCACCACGCACAGCAGGACGGTGACGCCGGAGCCGACGAGCTGGATCACGGTCACCACGTTGCTCGTCCGCGCGGCGAGATCCTCCTCCAAGGTCGCAGCGGCATTGAGGAGAATGCCGACGGAGAAAACGGTGAGCAGGGCTGCCGCGACGCGGACGCTGCGCTCACCTCGCAGTCGCTCCGGCAGCCGGAGCGACACCCACGAGAAGCGCGATGGTACCTCCCGGCACCGGGCGAGCAGGAGATCGGTCTGTTCGACGACCTCGGGATCGACTCCACCCTCACGTGCGCGTTCGAGCTGCACTCGCGCCTGGTCGCGATCGGTCGGGGTCAGGCCGTGGGCGAGCCCGTCCGTCGCCGTGAGCGCGGCGTTGGCGAGATACTCGTCGGGCGACGGCCCGCGACGGAGGTGCACCGCTCGATTGACGACGAGCAGCAGCACGACCACCACGTACATGATCGCCACCGAGGGTCGGTAGAAGTAGTCGTTGGTCTTCGTGACGAACTTGCCGACCTCGTCGAGGAAGAGGCCGAACCCGATTCCGCCGAGCAGCACCGCGATGCGGTCGGGCGCTCTGCCGATGAAGGTCAACGAGACCATCAGCGCGGCGACCATGAGCAGACCGCCCCACAGCACGTGAGCGATGTGCAGGACCGACCCGCCGACCTGCGGATAGCCCGTCAGATGCAGGTACAGACGGGTGACGAGGATGGTCGCGACCGTGATGATCAGAAGTGCTTCGACCTGCGCGGACGACGCGGTGTCCCGCAACAACCGAGAACGGGAACGGGTCCGCACCGCTGTCATGGCACGCGAGCTTATCCGGCTCGGGTTCTCCTCGGGTTCTTCCTCCGGATTCGGCGGCGCGGCGCCTGCGCGGAGCGACTCCCCAATCTTGTGTGTGGCCTAGAGTCGCTCTATGCGCACAGTGTGGACAGTTCCTCCGAACATTGCCCAAACTCTGTTGGAATCTCCCGAGATCCAGATGTTCCTGACCAGCAACGAGTTGCCGGATACAGCGGACGATCCACGCCAGAGACTTGCGGAGTTCACCCACGCGCTCGGCGCCCTCAGCCGTCACATCGGACGCACCTTCGGTTCCGTGGACGCAGCCAACCGCGAACTGTTCGGCGGCTCCGCCGGCAAGGTCCCCGTGGCACTGCGCCTGACCGTCCTGCGGGCTCTCGTGAACCATGTCGAAGACCGCGCCCCCAGCCCGAAACTGCTTCCGAAGAACATCTGCGACCAGCTCGGCGCCTACGTCTACGCCCTGCTCGACCCTCGCGACCGGAGCATCTTCTACGTCGGCGCCGGACGCGGAAATCGCATCTTCACCCTCGTCTGGACGGCGCTCGGAGAGACCTCGAAGCTGACCGAGGCCGGCGAGAAGACACCGCTGGCCACCCCCGAGACCGAGGCGGCTCTGCGGCGCATCCGAACCGTCTACGAGTCCGGCTACGCGGTGGAGCATTTCGTCGTGGCCGACGCGCTGAACCCGAAGACCGACGCCGACCACACCGCCGCAGTGACGGCCGAAGCGGTCATCGCGGCGCTCGGACTGACCGAACCGCACCGCGGCGAATGCGTACTCACCAACCTGGCGGGCGCAACCGAGGAGTCCGAAGCCGATCGCACGGCGATCCCGATCGCGGAGCTCGTCCGTCAGTACTCGGCCTCGCCTGCTCCCGAACTGCCGACGCCATGCGTGGTGCTGCGGGTCAACGAAGCGAAGAAGGCGTCGCCGGCTGCGGTGCGCGAACTCGCGTCCAAGCCGTGGCCGGCAGGATCGGCGGCGCGTGGAATCGACGGACTGCCGATCATCGTCGTCGCCGACAACATCGTCCGCGCGGTCTACCGCGCTACCGGTTGGGAGGCAGCCGCTCGCACGGAGGAGAACGGCGGCACGATCCTCTACCGGTTCGTTGGGGAGGCCGACGAAGAGCTCGAGGGCAAGTTCGTGAACACTCGCGTCACGCCGGACCGGCTGGGTCTCAAGCGTTGGCCGTCGCACGGTTGGGCTCCGCGTCTGACGCGTGCACTGCCGCGGCCGGTCGCGCGTCCGAAGGCACCGCGCCCCTGATTCTCCGGCTGCTTCCCGGTTCGTCTGCGGACCGGGGAGCAGCTCGTGCCGGTTCTCGAAAACCGTTGGGCCGGCACATTTTCTGCATAAGAAAACACGAAAGGGGACCCACAGTGTGGGTCCCCTTTCGGAACGGGTGTTCGGCGGTGTCCTACTCTCCCACACCCTGTCGAGTGCAGTACCATCGGCGCAGACAGGCTTAGCTTCCGGGTTCGGAATGGGACCGGGCGTTTCCCTGTCGCTATGACCGCCGTAACTCTATGAAACAATAGTCCACGCAGATTCCTCGAATCACCTGCTGCTGCAGGATTTTCGGATCTGTGTGTGTTGTTTCAGATACCGCACAGTGGACGCGTAACATCTTCGTGGTAAGTCCTCGGCCTATTAGTACCGGTCACCTCCACCCATTGCTGGGCTTCCAGTTCCGGCCTATCAACCCGGTGGTCTGCCGGGGGCCTTACCCCCTCGAGGGGGTGAGAAACCTCATCTTGGAACAGGCTTCCCGCTTAGATGCTTTCAGCGGTTATCCCTTCCGAACGTAGCCAACCAGCCATGCCCCTGGCGGGACAACTGGCACACCAGAGGTTCGTCCGTCCCGGTCCTCTCGTACTAGGGACAGCCTTCCTCAAGTTTCTAACGCGCGCGGCGGATAGAGACCGAACTGTCTCACGACGTTCTAAACCCAGCTCGCGTGCCGCTTTAATGGGCGAACAGCCCAACCCTTGGGACCTACTCCAGCCCCAGGATGCGACGAGCCGACATCGAGGTGCCAAACCATCCCGTCGATATGGACTCTTGGGGAAGATCAGCCTGTTATCCCCGGGGTACCTTTTATCCGTTGAGCGACACCGCTTCCACATGCCGGTGCCGGATCACTAGTCCCGACTTTCGTCCCTGCTCGACCTGTCAGTCTCACAGTCAAGCTCCCTTGTGCACTTGCACTCGACACCTGATTGCCAACCAGGCTGAGGGAACCTTTGGGCGCCTCCGTTACATTTTGGGAGGCAACCGCCCCAGTTAAACTACCCACCAGGCACTGTCCCTGAACCAGATCATGGTCCGAGGTTAGAGGTCCAATACGATCAGAGTGGTATTTCAACAACGACTCCACCCATACTGGCGTATGAGCTTCACAGTCTCCCACCTATCCTACACAAACCGAACCGAACACCAATACCAAGCTATAGTGAAGGTCCCGGGGTCTTTTCGTCCTGCCGCGCGTAACGAGCATCTTTACTCGTAATGCAATTTCGCCGAGTCTGTGGTCGAGACAGCAGAGAAGTCGTTACGCCATTCGTGCAGGTCGGAACTTACCCGACAAGGAATTTCGCTACCTTAGGATGGTTATAGTTACCACCGCCGTTTACTGGGGCTTAAATTCTCAGCTTCGCGGATTGCTCCGCTAACCGGTCCTCTTAACCTTCCAGCACCGGGCAGGCGTCAGTCCGTATACATCGTCTTACGACTTCGCACGGACCTGTGTTTTTAGTAAACAGTCGCTTCTCTCTGGTCTCTGCGACCACCCCCAGCTCGGACCGCAAGGGCCGTCACCGAGCGTGGTCCCCCTTCTCCCGAAGTTACGGGGGCATTTTGCCGAGTTCCTTAACCACAGTTCTCTCGATCGCCTCGGTATTCTCTACCTGACCACCTGTGTCGGTTTGGGGTACGGGCCGTGTACCAACTCACTAGAGGCTTTTCTCGGCAGCATAGGATCACTGAATTCCCCTCAACGGGTACGCATCACCTCTCAGGCTGCATGAACGGCGGATTTGCCTACCATTCGCCCTACCGGCTTACACCAGGTACTCCATCACCTGGCCCAGCTACCTTCCTGCGTCACCCCATCGCTTGACTACTACAATCAGGGTCCCGTGCAGCCATCCCCACAGTTCCCGAAGGAACAGCGGAAACTTTTGGACGGTTAGCACAACTGATTCGCCATTGGGCGCGGATACACGGGTACGGGAATATCAACCCGTTGTCCATCGACTACGCCTGTCGGCCTCGCCTTAGGTCCCGACTCACCCTGGGCGGATTAACCTGGCCCAGGAACCCTTGGTCATCCGGCGGACGAGTTTCTCACTCGTCTTTCGCTACTCATGCCTGCATTCTCACTCGCGCAGCCTCCACACCTGGATCACTCCGGCGCTTCCACGGCTGCACGACGCTCCCCTACCCACCCACACCACTGCACACGTTCCCGCAGGAACGAATGGGTGTTGTGTGAGTGCCGCGGCTTCGGCGGTGTACTTGAGCCCCGCTACATTGTCGGCGCAGAACCACTTGACCAGTGAGCTATTACGCACTCTTTCAAGGGTGGCTGCTTCTAAGCCAACCTCCTGGTTGTCTCAGCGATCCCACATCCTTTTCCACTTAGTACACGCTTAGGGGCCTTAGCCGGCGATCTGGGCTGTTTCCCTCTCGACTACGAAGCTTATCCCCCGCAGTCTCACTGCCGCGCTCTCACTCACCGGCATTCGGAGTTTGGCTGATTTCGGTAAGCTTGTGGGCCCCCTAGACCATCCAGTAGCTCTACCTCCGGTGAGAAACACGCGACGCTGCACCTAAATGCATTTCGGGGAGAACCAGCTATCACGGAGTTTGATTGGCCTTTCACCCCTACCCACAACTCATCCCCTCAGTTTTCAACCTAAGTGGGTTCGGGCCTCCACGACGTCTTACCATCGCTTCACCCTGGCCATGGGTAGATCACTCCGCTTCGGGTCTAGAACATGCCACTACATGCGCCCTATTCGGACTCGCTTTCGCTACGACTACCCCACACGGGTTAACCTCGCGACATGCCACTAACTCGCAGGCTCATTCTTCAAAAGGCACGCCATCACCCACCACGAACTGAATCGTGCATCGGCTCTGACGGATTGTAAGCGCACGGTTTCAGGTACTATTTCACTCCCCTCCCGGGGTACTTTTCACCTTTCCCTCACGGTACTAGTCCGCTATCGGTCACCAGGGAGTATTCAGGCTTATCGGGTGGTCCCGACAGATTCACACCGGATTTCACGGGCCCGGTGCTACTCGGGTACTTTTCACGAGAGCCGGCAAGTTTTCGTCTACGGGATTCTCACCCTCTACGACAGGCCGTTCCAGACCACTTCGACTAACCAACCGGTTTTTTACTCTCGCCCGTCATGACAGTGACGGGAAGAAAAGCCCCACAACCCCACGGATGCAACGCCTGCCAGCTATCACACACCCATGGTTTAGCCTCATCCGCTTTCGCTCGCCACTACTCACGGAATCACATGTTGTTTTCTCTTCCTGTGGGTACTGAGATGTTTCACTTCCCCACGTTCCCTCCACACACCCTATATATTCAGATGCGGGTAACACGACATCACTCGTGCTGGGTTTCCCCATTCGGAAATCCTCGGATCACAGCTCGGTTGACAGCTCCCCGAGGCATATCGCAGCCTCCCACGTCCTTCATCGGCTCCTGGTGCCAAGGCATCCACCGTACGCTCATAAACACTTACAACAAAGATGCTCGCGTCCACTGTGCAGTTCTCAAACAACACACAACAACCCCTACCGCAAGAAAACTGATTTCCTTGTTTCGCGGATCATCGTCGCTGATCAAACACATTGCGTGTTCTCTCAGGACCCAACAGTGCACCGATATAACCACCGCGACGAGGATCTGTATCCCCGCCATACGCGGTGATGGTTGTCAGCGTTCCACCCATGAGCAACCGTGTCCCACGATCGGGGACAATCGGTCTCTGGCCGCACACCACACCCGACTGTTCGGGGTGTGTGGGCAGATGCTCCTTAGAAAGGAGGTGATCCAGCCGCACCTTCCGGTACGGCTACCTTGTTACGACTTCGTCCCAATCGCCGATCCCACCTTCGACGGCTCCCTCCCACAAGGGGTTAGGCCACCGGCTTCGGGTGTTACCGACTTTCATGACGTGACGGGCGGTGTGTACAAGGCCCGGGAACGTATTCACCGCAGCGTTGCTGATCTGCGATTACTAGCGACTCCGACTTCACGGGGTCGAGTTGCAGACCCCGATCCGAACTGAGACCGGCTTTAAGGGATTCGCTCCACCTCACGGTATCGCAGCCCTCTGTACCGACCATTGTAGCATGTGTGAAGCCCTGGACATAAGGGGCATGATGACTTGACGTCGTCCCCACCTTCCTCCGAGTTGACCCCGGCAGTCTCCTGCGAGTCCCCACCATCACGTGCTGGCAACACAGGACAAGGGTTGCGCTCGTTGCGGGACTTAACCCAACATCTCACGACACGAGCTGACGACAGCCATGCACCACCTGTCTACCGGCCACAAGGGAAACCACATCTCTGCAGTCGTCCGGTACATGTCAAACCCAGGTAAGGTTCTTCGCGTTGCATCGAATTAATCCACATGCTCCGCCGCTTGTGCGGGCCCCCGTCAATTCCTTTGAGTTTTAGCCTTGCGGCCGTACTCCCCAGGCGGGGCGCTTAATGCGTTGGCTACGGCACGGATCCCGTGGAAGGAAACCCACACCTAGCGCCCACCGTTTACGGCGTGGACTACCAGGGTATCTAATCCTGTTCGCTACCCACGCTTTCGCTCCTCAGCGTCAGTTACTGCCCAGAGACCCGCCTTCGCCACCGGTGTTCCTCCTGATATCTGCGCATTTCACCGCTACACCAGGAATTCCAGTCTCCCCTGCAGTACTCGAGTCTGCCCGTATCGCCTGCAAGCCCGCAGTTGAGCTGCGGGATTTCACAGACGACGCGACAAACCGCCTACGAGCTCTTTACGCCCAGTAATTCCGGACAACGCTCGCACCCTACGTATTACCGCGGCTGCTGGCACGTAGTTGGCCGGTGCTTCTTCTCCCACTACCGTCACTTGCGCTTCGTCATGGGTGAAAGAGGTTTACAACCCGAAGGCCGTCATCCCTCACGCGGCGTCGCTGCATCAGGCTTGCGCCCATTGTGCAATATTCCCCACTGCTGCCTCCCGTAGGAGTCTGGGCCGTGTCTCAGTCCCAGTGTGGCCGGTCGCCCTCTCAGGCCGGCTACCCGTCGTCGCCTTGGTAGGCCATTACCCCACCAACAAGCTGATAGGCCGCGGGCTCATCCTGCACCGAAAAACTTTCCACCCCAGAACATGCATCCCGAGGTCATATCCGGTATTAGACCCAGTTTCCCAGGCTTATCCCAGAGTGCAGGGCAGATCACCCACGTGTTACTCACCCGTTCGCCACTAATCCACCCAGCAAGCTGGGCTTCATCGTTCGACTTGCATGTGTTAAGCACGCCGCCAGCGTTCGTCCTGAGCCAGGATCAAACTCTCCGTTGAAGACTCACAATCACCCCGAAGGGGCAATCAGTCAAAGACAAAAGAGTCAAATCACTAGCATAAAAACTCAAACTAGCTCAAACACTGATCATCCCAGACGGAAGAATGAGACGATCAGCAAATACCCACCCCATCGAAAATGATGGAGCGGAGTACCAAAAATATTTGGCACTGACATTCATCGGCACACTGTTGAGTTCTCAAAGAACACGCGCACATCATCACGCTTCGGACTGACGTCCGACCCGCTCTGAGGCAACTGTTCCAGCCTACTTCCTCATCCTCACGAACGCAAGTCCGTGTGGTTTTCGGAACCAGGGGCGGCTCGAAACCTTACCAGAAGGTTCGTGGCCATCAAATTCGCAGGCGCCTTCGTCCAACCTCGTTGTCCCGTTCCTCTCGGCCCGGGTCGGTGTCCGTGTCGCTCTGACCTGGAATAAGTTACGCGAACATCTCCGAGAACACCAAATCGCCAGGTCAAGGGCGGTTTCGATGGCCCGGTGCCCTTCACAGGAGGGGTAGGACGACCCCTCCATCGTGGTGCTCGTCGCGTCCGCTCACGGATCGTCCTACTTCTCGAGTAACGTTCACCGTTGAGCTGAGCGAGGAAGGGTGCCGTGACGTCGACGGGGAACATGGTGGGGTTGTTCGCCGGTATCGGCGGTCTGGAGCTCGGACTCGGGCGACACGGGTGGAACACCGAACTCCTCTGCGAGATCGAGCCGGGTGCTCAGGCAGTACTACGTACGCGCTTCCCCGACGTTCCGCTCCATCCGGACGTCACGCGTCTCCGCTCTCTCCCCCGCGATACGGAACTGGTCGCCGCAGGCTTCCCGTGCCAGGATCTCTCTCAGGCCGGACGCACGGCCGGCATCACGGGATCGAAGTCCGGGCTCGTCGACGAAGTGTTCCGTCTCGTGAAGCGTAAGAACGGTCCGCGCTGGCTCGTCGTCGAGAACGTTCCCTTCATGCTGCAGCTCGGCCGGGGTGCAGCGATGCGCCACATCACCGACGCCCTCGAGGAGCTCGGCTACATGTGGGCCTACCGCGTCGTCGATGCCCGCGCCTTCGGTCTCCCCCAACGGCGGCACCGCGTCCTGATGGTCGCCTCTCGTACCGACGATCCCCGCACGGTGTTGTTCGGCCAGGACGCCGGCATGCCCATGGAGGGCAATCCCGATCTGTTCCCCTGCGGCTTCTACTGGACCGAAGGTGTGCGCGGTCTCGGATGGGCAGTCAACGCCGTACCCACGCTCAAGGGCGGTTCGACGCTCGGTATCGCCAGCCCCCCGGCCGTGCGACTGCCGTCCGGTGAGATCGTCACCCCCGGCCTGACCGACGCGGAGAGGCTCCAAGGATTCGACGCCGACTGGACCGCACCTGCCGTCGAGGCGCCCGGTGTCCGTGCCGGGCATCGGTGGCGTCTGGTCGGCAATGCCGTCAGCGTGCGGATGGCGTCGTGGGTGGGCCACCGCCTGAACAACCCCATCGCCTACAGCTCCGACCACGAGACCCCGCTGCTTCCGGGCGACACCTGGCCGACCGCCGCGTGGGGTGCCCGCGGACAAGCGTTCCGCGTGCACGAGTCGCAGTGGCCCGTCCAGGCTCCCTACGAGGACCTCGGCGGTTTCCTCCTCGACGCCCGTCTGTTGTCGGCACGGGCGACGGCAGGTTTCCTCCGACGCGCACGCTCCGGCAACCTGCGTTTCCTGCCCGGATTTCTCGAGGACGTCGAGAACCATCTCGAACGCATGGGTGGCTTCCCGCGAGTGGCGGCCTGAAAGCCATTGTGATGGTGTCGTCGGATCGGCCCGGGACGGATCCGCGTACGAGTGCGCGGATGATCCGGCAGCGCCGACGCGACACCGTTCCCGAAGTGGCGTTGCGCAAGGAACTGCATCGCCGGGGGCGGCGGTTCTTCGTCGACCGAGCTCCCCTGCCCGGTATGCGACGCCGGGCCGACCTCGTCTTCCCTCGTCGTCGGGTCGCGGTCTACGTGGACGGATGCTTCTGGCACAGCTGCCCGCAGCACGCGACGTTCCCGAAGAACAACGCCGAGTGGTGGGCGGCCAAGCTCGCCGCCAACGTGCAGCGCGATCGGGACACCGATGCACGTCTGCAGGCCGCGGGCTGGACGGTGGTGCGGGTGTGGGAGCACGAGGATCCCGTCGTCGCCGCGACGCATGTGGAGGATGCTCTGTCGGCTCCTCCGGAAACGGATGCAGGGCCGGCGCAGGTGTGATCCCCCGCACCGGCCCCGAGACCTATCCGATCAGCCCTTCGTGAGTTGCGCGTACCGCGCGACGTGCTGTTCGGCGGTGCCGAACTCGTACTCGATCGCGGTCAGTCGCTTGAAGTAGTGCCCGACGGCGAGCTCCTCCGTCATGCCCATGCCGCCGTGGAGTTGGACGGCGTTCTGGCCGACGAAGCGTGCCGCACAGCTGATCGTCGCCTTCGCGGCCGAGACCGCGCGTGCCCGCGTGGCGTCGTCGCTGTCGAGATGGAGAACGGCCAGGTAGGCGGCGGACACCGCCTGCTCGACCTCCATGTACATGTCGACCATGCGGTGCTGGAGCGCCTGGAAGCTGCCGATGGGCTGACCGAACTGCTGACGTTGCTTGGCGTACTCGACGGTGTCGGCGAGCACCTTGCGCATCAGGCCCACCGCTTCGGAGGACACGGCCGCGGTCGCCTCGTCGATGCCGCGCGAGACGGACGGCCATGCGCCTCCCTCCTCGCCGAGCAGCGAGTCGGCGGGCAGTCGCAGACCCGAGAAGACGATGTCGGAGGCGCGTCGGTCGTCGATCGTGCGGTAGGAGTGGATCTCCACACCGGTCGGCGGGTTCGCGGGGTCGAAGTCGACGAGGAACAGCGAGATGCCGTCGGTGTCGGTGCGCTCGCCCGACGTGCGGGCGGTGACGAGCAGGTGCGTTGCGAGCGGAGCGCTGGTGACGACGGTCTTCTCACCGTCGATGACCCACTCGTCGCCCTCGCGACGCGCGGTGGTGGACACGTCGTGGAAGACGTATCCGGAGGTGGGCTCGGTCGCGGCGAACGCCGTGACGGCTTCACCGGCAGCGATCGCCTCGAGGACGGACCGGGCTCGATCGGCCCCTGCACGACCGAGCAGCCCGCCCCCGAGGACGACCGTGTCGACGTACGGTTCGATGACGAGTGCGTGCCCGAGTGCCTCGGACACCACCATCAACTCGACCGGTCCGCCGCCCATCCCTCCTACCTCTTCCGGAAGCGTGGCCCCGAGGATTCCGAGATCCTCGGCGAATGCCCGCCACACCTCCGGTTGCCAACCTTCGCCGGTGGTCGCGACCTTCCGGCTTTGCGCCAGGTCGTAGCGACCGGCGAGGAACTTGGTGACCGAATCACGAAGGAGCTCCTGCTCCTTGCTCAAACCGAAGTCCATCAGAGCCCCAATGCTGCTTTGGCGAGAATGTTTCGCTGGATCTCGTTGCTGCCGGCGTAGATCGACCCGGCACGGTCGTTGAAGTAACGCAGCGGCGCGACGGCCTGCCATTCCTCACCGCTGACGTAACCGTCGGCGGGCGGCACGTAGTCGGCCACCGGACCGCCGGGCGCGGTGATGTGCGGCTGGTAGACCCGACCGCGCGGACCGGCCGCTTCGAGGGTCAGCTGGGTGATCGTCTGGCTGAGTTCGGTGCCCAGGATCTTGAGCATCGACGACGCGGGACCGGGATTCTTGCCCGCGGACAACGCTGCGAGAGTGCGGTATTCGAGGATCTCGAGCACTTCGGTGCGGATACGCGCCTCGGCGAGCTTGGCGGAGAACGCCGGATCGTCGATGAGTCTGCCGCCCGACGGACCGGGCTGTTCGGCGGCCGCCTCGGCGATCCGTTCGGCCATGACCTGCAGGGCCGGCGCTGCCGCCGCTCCTCCGCGTTCGAAGACGAGCAGGTACTTCGCGACGGTCCAGCCGTCGTCGATCTTCCCGAGCACGTTCTTCTTCGGGACACGCACACCGTCGAAGAAGACCTGGTTCTGCACTTCTTCACCGGATGTCATGACCAGAGGCCGGATCTCGATGCCGGGCGAGGTCATGTCGATGAGCAGGAAGGTGATGCCCTGCTGCTTGCGGCCGGTCTTCGACGTGCGCACGAGCGCGAACATCCAGTTGGCCTCGGTGGCGTGGGTGGTCCAGATCTTGCTGCCGGTGACGATCAGGTCGTCGCCGTCGTCGACCGCCGCCATGCTGAGCGACGCGAGGTCGGAGCCGGCCTCGGGCTCGGAGTAGCCCTGACAGAAGAAGACCTCACCTGTGAGGATCCGGGGCAGGAAGTAGCTCTTCTGTTCTTCGGTGCCGTAGGCGACGATCGCATGCGCGACCATGCGGATGCCCATCGGCGACAGGTTGGGGGCGCCCGCGAGGATCGACTCGCGGGTGAAGATGTAGTGCTGCGTCTGCGTCCAGTCGCATCCGCCGTACTCGACCGGCCAGGCCGGCGCCGCCCAACCACGCTCATGGAGGATGCGCTGCCACTCCATGCTCGCTTCGTGGTCGGAGTACACGCTCGTCGCGAGTCGGCCGGCCCGCCGCACTTCGGGCGTCAGCTTCTCCTCGAGAAACGATCGCACCTCGTCTCTGAAGGCGGCGTCGGCCTCTGACCACGCAAGTTCCATGTCTTCTCCCCGCAGAGCGCGACCGCCGTTGCCGGACCATCGTGCGAATTCTCGTTAACTTTTTGAGAGTGGTACGAAATCTACTCCCACCCCAGCGGGCTCGTCAATAGACGGATATCACCTGCGGTACCGGCAGGATCTCCGACCGGGGACACGAACGATCGAGTCCCCGACTCCAGGTGGAGGGTCAGCTCGACACAAAGACGGAACGTTCACTCGTAGCGCAGGACCGGGGACGGTGGCGTTTCACCTCATGACTGCGGTCACACACTCTGATGGAACCTTGCTCTTGGGGATGTAAACGTCACGGAGGCACTGGGCAAGAATCTCCATCTGTTTGTTGGACCAGGACCGATCTTGCACACACCCTCCTGTAGTCCGGGGAAGTCACGTGACGCCCCTTGCGGAGTGAAGATAGCCACAAGATGTCGCTGAAGCCGGTCAGCAAGCCGTGTCGATTCTGTGTCGTGGCGACTCCGTAACCAGATACGAGAAAACCCTCACCGGAGTACCGGTGAGGGTTTTCGTGTGTGCGCCCGAAGGGATTCGAACCCCTAACCTTCTGATCCGTAGTCAGATGCTCTATCCGTTGAGCTACGGGCGCGTGTGTATTCAATTGTCGTTGGTGACGCTACACCAACTGGCGGAGGCGAGAGGATTTGAACCTCCGGTCCCCGGTAAGGGGGACAACTCATTAGCAGTGAGTCCCATTCGGCCGCTCTGGCACGCCTCCTCGGGGATTCGATGCTCTCGAACCGCCGGATCGAAACATTACACATGCCCCGAGGGGAAACGCAAAACGCCTGGTCAGAGGCGTGTAGATGGGCGATCCTCCCCAGCCTCCCGACAGGGGGCCACACGGCGAGGCGCATAATCGGCTCGTGACTCCACGGACCCGCCCCGACCTCGAATCGATCCCCGCCTACGTTCCGGGCCGCTCGTTCCCCGGTGCGGTGAAGCTCGCCAGCAACGAGACGACCATCGGCCCGCTCCCCAGCGTCCGGGAGGCGATCGCCGACGCTGCGGCCGGCCTCAACCGCTACCCCGACAACGGCGCGACGGAGCTCATCACAGCATTGTCGGAACGACTCGGCGTCCCGACCGAGCGGATCGCCGTAGGCTGCGGATCGGTGAGCCTGTGCCAGGAGCTCGTGCAGATCACGTGCGATGCGGGCGACGAGGTGATCTTTGCGTGGCGGTCGTTCGAGGCGTACCCGATCATCGCGGCCGTCGCCGGCGCGACCGCCGTGCGCGTCCCGAACACCGCGGACCACGGTCACGACCTGAAGGCCATGCTCGCCGCGATCACCGACCGCACGCGGCTGATCTTCGTGTGCAATCCCAACAATCCCACCGGGTCGCTGCTGGGCAAGGAGGAGCTCGCGCAGTTCCTCGACGCCGTCCCCGAGCACATCGTCGTCGCCCTCGACGAGGCGTACTTCGAGTACGTCCGCCCCGAGCCCGGTGAGGATCTGGCCGACGGTCTCGAGCTCGCGGAGGGTCGCCGCAACGTCGTCGTGCTCCGCACCTTCTCCAAGGCCTACGGTCTCGCCGGTATCCGCGTCGGATACGCGGTCGCCGACCCGTCCGTCGTGACGGCGCTGAGCAAGGTCCACACCCCGTTCTCCGTGAACTCGCTCGCCCAGACGGCTGCCGTGGCCTCGCTCGCCGCCGCGACCGAGTTGCTCGCGCGCACCGAGGGCGTCGTCGCCGAGCGGGAACGGGTCCACGCGGCACTCGTCGAGGCCGGCTACGAGGTGCCCACGAGTGCCGCGAACTTCCTCTGGCTGCCGCTGGGTGAACGCTCCGCCGCGTTCTTCGAAGCCGCAGCGGAGGCAGGCGTGGTGCTCCGCAACTTCACGGGCGAGGGCACCCGGGTGACGATCGGCGACCCGCACGAGAACGACCTCTTCCTCGACTTCGCAACCGGGCAGGGACGGGCACTCGCCGGCATCGGCTGATCCTGTGACGAGACCCAACCGTTATAGCTGGGTATCGGTGGCGTGATCCGGCCCTGACAAACTCGGGCGGTCGGATCGGGTCGGGTGGCGGAGGAACTGGATGGGGGCAGGCAAGGTGCGGCGCGCCCTGTCGGCCTGCGCAGTCGTCGGCTCACTGGTCGCCTTCGGTGGTGCGGCACCTGCCGGAGCCGCGCCGACGAGCACAATCCCCTCGAACGCCGTCCCGCTCCGGGTGATCGCATTCGGCGACCTGCACGGAAATCTGCTGCCCCCGCAGGGACTGCACGGCGAGGTCGTCCGGTCGGACGGCGTCTCGGTCCCCGCGGGGGGTGCGGCCTATCTCGCCGCCTACGTCCGGCAGCTCAGGGAACAGGCCGACAACTCCGTGCTCTACGCCGTGGGCGACACGTGGGGTTCGTCGCCGCTCGAGTCGGGCCTGTTCCACGACGAGCCGACCATCGCCCTGCTCGACGAACTCGATCTCACCGCCGCGACCCTCGGCAACCACGAACTCGACCGCGGCTACGCCGAACTCGAGCGACTGCGGGACGGCGGTTGCCACCCGAAGGAAGGGTGCCTCTACACCGAACCGTTCGAGGGCGCGAACTTCCCGATCCTCGGCGCCAACCTCACCACGACGGACGGCACACCGGCCGCACTCCCCTACAGCATCGACTACGTCGACGGACTGCCCGTGGGCGTCATCGGTGTCGTGCCGAGCAACACCCCCGACATCATCCGGCCCGACGCGATCGCGGGACTGCAGTTCGAGGACGAGATCGCCGCTGTCAACCGCACCGCCGACAGCCTCGGTGCGCTCGGCGTCCGTTCGATCGTGGTGCTCTACAAGGGCGACATCGGGGCCATCGACGGCGACGATCCGTGTCCGAGCGGGGACGACGGAGCGGCGGCGATCGCGACGTCCGTCTCCCCCGACGTGGACCTCATCGTCACCTCCGACGGCGACCGGCACTTCAACTGCACCTACAGCGACCCGGCGGGCAGGCCGCGCACCGTCGTGCAGGGTGCTTCGCACGGGCGCATCCTGTCGGTCGCCGACCTCGTCATCGACCGGCAGAGCCGGGAGGTGCTGCGCGACCGAACCGTCGTGTTCACGCAGGTCGTCACGCACGACATCGATCCGGATCCGACCACTCTCGAGTTCGTCGACCGGGCAGTCGAGAAGTCGGCGGAGGTCGCGAACCGGTCCATCGCGCGCATCGGCGCCGACGTCACGCGCAGCGAGAGCCCGAGCGGAGAGTCGGCGCTGGGCAATCTGGTGGCCGACGCACAACTCGCGGCGACGCGGCATCTCGGCGCGCAGATCGCGCTGATGAACCCCGGCGGACTCCGCGGCGACCTCCTCGCCGGCGACGGCACCGTCTCGTACCGGGAGACCTACGCCGTGCAGCCCTTCGGGAGCATGCTGCAGGTGCTCGACCTCACCGGAGCCCAACTCGACGTGCTGCTCGAGCAGCAGTTTCAGGACAGCCCGGTCGGCTCGGAGGTCGAACGCATCCTGGCGCCCTCGCACAATCTGACCTACACGCTCGACCGCCTGGCGCCGCGCGGCGAACGGATCCGTTCGATCACGATCGACGGCGAGGCCGTCGACCCCGAGCGTGTTTACAAGGTCGTGATGAACAACTTCCTGGCCGGCGGCGGAGACGGTTTCACCGTGTGTACGGAAGCGCACGGACTGGTCGGCGCGGGCAAGGATCTCGACGCCCTCAACAACTATCTGGCGACCCGCTCACGCGTGGAGCCGCCGGCCGTCGGCCGCATCCGCCTCCACTGAGACGGTGCCGTCGACGCGCGATCAGCGGAGTCGGAGTGCGTCGGCGAGGGTCGGCCACGCGGCCTTGATGTCGTCCTGCCAGTAGCCCCACGAATGCGTGCCCCACGGGCGGTAGACGACCTGCGCGGGGATACCGAGTTCGCGGAGGCGACGGTCGTAGGTGACGGTGCACACGAAGGTGCCGATCTCGAGCGGCGCGCCGACGGTGAGCACGTCCTGACCGGCGCCGAGATCGTGCGGGCCGAGCAGGCCGTTGCCGGTGCTGAGGAAGACCTCCTTGCCGCGCAGCTTCTCGGCGTGCAGGTAGGAGTCGTGCTCCTCCCATCGGGCGTCGTCGGGCGGTCCCCACATGTTGTCGGGGTTGCCGCCCTTGTACGCGACGGTTCCGCGGACGGTGTCGCGGGAGCGGTCGCTGGAGGTGTCGTAGCAACCGCTGAGCGCCGCGACTCCCTGGTAGAGGTCGGGATTGCGGGTGATCAGGGACATCGCCCCGGTGGCGCCCATCGACAGGCCCGCGACGGCGTTGGTGCCGTTGCCGTCGAACTCGGCGTCGATCAGCGGGGGTAGTTCCTCGGTCAGGAAGGTCTCCCACTTGTTGATCCCGAGCACGGGGTCGGGGTTGTTCCAGTCGGTGTAGTAGCTCGCGGTGCCACCCACGGGAAGGACGACGTTGGTGTTCTTGTCGGCGAAGAACTCCGCGATGTCGGTGCGTTGGGTCCACGTGCTCTCGCGGAATTCGGACTCCTCGCCGGCGCTGACGCCGTCGAGCAGGTAGAGGGTGGGGCGCGGCCCCGCCGAGGCCGGGTGCAGCACCTGCACCGGCACGACCCGGTTCATCGCGGCCGAGTGGACGAACAGCTTCGTCTGCCTGTCGCCGACCCGCTCGACATGGTTGATCCTGGCCGACACCGGCTGCACGTGCGCCGGTTGTGCATGGATCGGTTGGGCATGGGCGATCGTCGTGCCGGAGACCGGCACCATCAGGGCCACCGCTACAGCCGCCGCGCGTCTCTTCACCATCGAACTCCCCGTCCCCCGACGACCTGCAGTGATCTCACAGTCACTATCTGTACCCGGTCAAGCGGACCTGCACGCGACCCTAATATTCACGCTCCTATTCGTGACGAATCGGAGGATCCACGGCCGCGTCGCCCCCGCCGGGCGGCGGGAGCGACGCGTGGGAGAGCTGTGTCGGTCAGCGGAGGTGGTGCACCTCCTGCAACCCGTAGACCGGGGTCGGGAGGCCCTCGTAACGCGCCTTGAGTTGCAGCGCCAAGTAGAGCGAGTAGTGCCGCGACTGGTGCAGGTTGCCGCCGTGGAACCACAGGCCCTCCTGCTGCGTGGGCTTCCACATGTTGCGCTGCTCACCCTCCCAGGGGCCGGGGTCCTTGGTGGTGTCGGAGCCCAGGCCCCAGCACTTGCCCACCTTGTCGGCGACCTCCTGCGAGATCAGGTCGGCGACCCAGCCGTTCATCGAGCCGTAGCCGGTCGCGTAGACGACGAGATCGGCCTCGAGTTCGGTGCCGTCCTCGAGGATCACCGACGTCTCGGTGAGTTCGCGGACGTTGCCGTGGGCGAGCTTGATGTCGCCGTTCGCGACGAGTTCCGAGGCACCGACATCGATGTAGTAGCCGGATGCGCGACGCAGGTACTTCATGAACAGGCCCGAACCGTCGTCACCCCAGTCGTGCTGGAAGCCCGCCTTCTCGAGCCGGTCGTAGAACTCGGCGTCGCGTTCGCGGATCTTCTCGTAGATGGGGATCTGGAACTCGTGCATGATCCGGTACGGCAGGGACGCGAAGGTCAGGTCGGCCTTCTGGGTGGTGACGCCGGCGGCGAGGGCCCGCTCGGAGTACAGGTCGCCGAGACCGAGATCCATCAGCGAATCGGACCGGACGATGTGCGTCGACGAGCGCTGCACCATGGTGACGTCGGCGCCCACCTCCCACAGGGCACCGCAGATGTCGTGGGCACTGTTGTTGGCACCGATCACGACGGCCTTCTTGCCGGCGTAGGCGTCCGGACCCGGGTGGGCGCTGGAGTGGTGCTGCTCGCCGCGGAACAGGTCCATGCCGGGGAAGTCGGGGATGTTCGGCTTACCCGACATGCCGGTCGCGATGACGAGCTGCTTCGGCCGGAGGACCACCGGTTCGCCGTCGCGCAGGACGTTGACGGTCCATTCGCCCGTTGCCTCGTCGTAGCTCGCGGAGGTGCACTCCGACTTCGACCAGTAGGGGACCTCCATCACCTTCGTGTACATCTCGAGCCAGTCCGCGATCTTGTCCTTGGGCGCGAAGACCGGCCAGTTGTCGGGGAACGGCATGTACGGCAGGTGGTCGTACCAGACGGGGTCGTGCAGACACAGCGACTTGTAGCGGCTGCGCCACTGGTCGCCGGGACGGTCGTGCTTGTCGAGCACGATTGCGGGAACACCGAGCTGACGCAGGCGCGCACCGAGCGCGATACCGCCCTGACCACCACCGATGATCACGATGTAGGGCTGACGCGTGTAACCGAGTTCGCGTTCCTCGATCTCGCGCTGCTCCGACCACGTGACCCTCTGCTTGTCGGCGCCGTGCTTCGTGCCGCGGGGACGACGCGTGCCCTTGTTCTCCTCGTATCCCTTCAGCTCCTGCATCGTGGTCAGCAGCGTGAAGGCGCGGTCCTGGCCGCTCTCCTCGTCGCGCTTGAGACGCAGGTGGCCGACGCCGCGACCGACCGCGGTCTCGAACGCGATCCAGGCGCTGAGTACGCCGTCGTCGTCGCTCGCTGGTTCGGTGGTGCGGAAGCCGCTGGGATCGGTGTCGGCGAGTCGCGCGTGCAGCATGTCCGAGACGCCCTCGCGTCCCTCGACGGTCTTGAGGTTCCAGGTGAAGGCGACCAGGTCGCGCCAGAAGGAATCGGTGCCGAACAGGCCCGCAGCGGCGTCGACATCGCGCTGTGCGAGGGCGGTTTCGAAAGCTCGCAACCAGGCGTCGACGCGTTCGTCGGGCGTCGCGGTGCCGGAGGTCGTGGGCTTGTCGAGGGTGTCGGTCATGGTGAGTCCTTTCCCGTGGTGATGTGATCCAGGACACTCCCCGCGGCCGGTTCCCCGCAAGCGTTGCGTCACGTTGCACGGCGCCCCACTTGTGGCGCAGCACACATTTGCCACCTATGCTCCGAGGACGACGACGAAGAGGAGACCGTGACCACGTTCAGCGCGATCGCGCCCGGCACCGACCTGTCGCGCTACGCGCGCGAGTTGACGCGGATGCACGACGCGGTCATCGGCGGCGCCCGGTCACCCATGCGACCCCGTCCGCTCGTGTCCCGTTCGTGGCAGCGCGTGCTCGACGCGGGCCTCGATCCCACCGGCACCAACGAACGCAGCCGGCTGCCCGTCGCGGAGATCGAGCGACGTCGCCGCGCGTCCGCCCTCTCCGCGGTGATCGGCGATCTCGAGCAGGTCATCACACCCGTCGCCGACGCCTCGCATCTGCTGCTGGTGGTGACCGACGCCGACGGCGTGATCCTCTGGCGCAGCGGTTCGGCACCGATCCGGTCACGCGCCGACGCCCTCGGTTTCCAGGAGGGAACTGTGTGGACCGAGTCGACCGTCGGCACGAACGCCATCGGCACGGCGCTCGCGGAGGCCGCGCCCGTGCAGTTGTTCTCGGGTGAACACTTCGAGACGACCCAGCATCCCTGGTACTGCACCGCTGCGCCGATCCACGATCCGATCCGCGGCGACCTGCTGGGCATCGTCGACGTCAGCGGTCCCGCGCTGACCCTGCACCCGGCCATCATCGCCCTCGTCGACACCGCCGTCCGGCTCGCCGAAGCACAACTGTGGCGACGGCACGAGGTGCGACTCGAACGGCTGCGCACCGAGGCTGCTCCGTTGCTGTCGTCGACGCGGGGACCGGTGCTGCTCGTCGACGAGGACGGCTGGGTCGCGCACGCCTCCGGTATCGCCGCCGAGCGGGTCGCGGTTCCGCGGCACGCACGCCCACTGACAGTTCCCGGTATGGGACTGTGTGTGCCCGAGCGGCTTTCGCACGGCTGGCTGATCCGCGGCGCGGCCTCGTCGTCGCGCATGCGGATGGTGCTGCACGTGTCGTCGTCGCCCACAGTGGAGGTCTTCGGGGACGACGACTCGTGGCACAGCATCGTCACCGCACGCCAGGCCGAGATCCTGCTGTTGCTGCACGAGCGCGGCCCGGACGGCATGACGGTCGCAGCGCTCAGCCGGGCCCTCTACGGGGACGACGACCATGCCGTGTCGGTCCGCGCCGAGGTGTCGCGACTGCGACGCGCGATCGGGGACGTGATCGAGAGCAAGCCCTACCGGCTCGCCACCACCGTCGACCTGTCGCTGGATCTCGGTGCGGACGAACGCCTCGCCGACTCCGAGTTCGTCCGCCGGTCGGGGGCGCCGGGGGTGCGGGCACTCGGCGTCTACCGCTGACACGGCCGGGGGCATGTTTCCGCCCCTCGGGGACCGGGAACGCACCAGTGAACCCAAGTCGCCGAACATGCTGGAGACACAATGACCGTTCTCGTCGTCACGGACAGCCCCGAAGGTCCGGCACAGAAGATCGCCCGGCTCGTCGCCGACGCGCTGGGAGAGCGGGACATCGACGTCACCGTCGGTGACACCTCCGATCTCGAGCGGTCGGAAGAGTTCGAGGGCGTCGTCTTCGGAGGCGAGGTCGACGCCGGCGAGTACTCGCCCGACACCGTCGAACTGTTGTCGTCGCGGGCCTCCGGGCTGAGTCAGCAGCTCGTGTGGTTGTTCGCGGTGGGCGACGAAAGCACCGAGGACACAACAGATCTGGTGTCCGAACTCGCCGCGCTCGACTACCGGTCGTTCAGTCCGTCCGCAGGCGAGGACGAGGTGCGGTCGTGGGCCGCCTTCATCGCCGACGAGATCGACGGACACAGCTGAACCCGCACGTTCACCCGAGCGAAGGGCCGCCATGCTCCACACGGATGTCGCACCGGGCGTGCATCGCCTCGCGCACGCCGACGTCAACGTCTACCTGATCGAGGACGACGCCGGAGTGACCGTCGTCGACACGGGACTACCCGCGACCGCTGGTCGCATCGAAGAGGCGATCTCACGCATCGGTCGCCGGATCGACGACGTGCAGGGAGTCGTCCTCACGCACGCCCACTTCGATCACGTCGGGTCGGCGAAGCGGCTGCGTGAACGGTGGCGGGTTCCGGCATGGGCGCATCGCGACGAGAAGTTCCTCGCCGCCCACCCCTATCGCTACCAGCACGAACGCAACCGGCTGCTCTATCCCGTTCGATATCCCGCCTGCATCCCCGTTCTCGCCCGGATGACCGTGGCCGGTGCGCTGTGGGTGCGCGGGGTCCACGACGTGACGCTCTTCCAGGACTCCCAACCGCTCGACCTGCCGGGCCGCCCCGTCCCCCTGCACACACCCGGCCACACCTACGGGCACTGTGCGCTGCATCTCCCGGACCGCGACACCGTGATCGTCGGCGACGCCATCGTCACCCTCGATCCGTACACGGGCAGGCACGGTCCGCAGATCGTCTCGGGTGCGGCGACCGCCGACAGCAGGACGGCCCTCGCCTCGCTGGCGGCCATCGCCGGCACCGGCGCGAAGCACGTCCTCGTCGGCCACGGTGAGCCCTGGCACGACGGTGCGGCCGCGGCCGTGGAACGAGCAGTGTCCGCCGGACCGAGCTGACAGATGTGATCGGTCCACGGGAACCGGGGACATGCCCGCACTGCGCGGGCACACCGGCCGCATGAATGCTCTCGGTGCCACTCTTCTGACCGGCGTCGCCGACCCGAAGCTCGGGGCTTTCTCACGGTTCGACGGAAGCTGGGGACGAGGGGCGCACCTGGATCCTCGAGGAGAAGATGGTCGCCACCCGGCGGTAGAAACGAGAAGAGGCTCCGACTCCCTGACGGGTGCCGGAACCTCTTCCGTGGCGGAAGCGGAGGGATTTGAACTCTCCCGAACCTCCAGGTCAGCGAGCAGAAAGCATCACTACCTGCGGATTCACCGTATTCGGGATCGTGCCGAATCACACCGAATCGACGGCAGGTGTGCCCAAAATGTGCCCACGCTCGAGACCACTCCCCTATGCGCTGCGTCCAACCTGACATGACGACCGACGAGGTTCGGACCCTGCCACGCTTCACGGGGATGCTCGACCATGCCGAACTACGCGATGCCCGAGGTGCCCCGAGACGAGAACACACCGCAGCGGGCCTCTCAGCGCTCCCTGTATCGCACACAGAGCGACGAGAACCCCCACACCCATACCCGAGGTAGGGCAGAAACGACACAAACCCTGCCTTGAAGACAGGGGTTGTGTCGACATCGACGATCTACAGCCCAGTTTATCCGACCGGCACCCCATACCGGGACGCCAGGAACTCACGGCGAGCGAGCAGGGTGTCAGCCAGTCGATCCGGTGCACCCGCCGCGGTGATCGTCGCGTGGATCTCCGACTCATCGAGAACCATGATCCGGCCCACTGCGTCTGCCTCTTCCTCAGTGGTCAGACCCGCGTAGAGCTTCGCGCCGGCAGGGGAAATACCCGGATCGCGCATCGTCTCGAGCTCCCACACCTCGGCGGTGAGGTTGCGGCGTTCACCGCGGGCCCGGAAGTCCAACGCCCCTCCGGTATCGACCCGGTACGCCGTACCGTCGCCGCCGATAAGGATGTTCCCCGGTTCCGAGGCATCCCAGTTCGCCAACCACGCATCCACCACAAAGTGCCGGCGAACCTCCGGAGTCGATTCCGTCCACGGTTGCGCGTCGATCATCGCGGACATGTACCGCGTCCCGTCCGGGGACAACTGCGCCTCGGGTACCGGCACACCGGCGAGGGCGTAGAGCTGGTTCGCGGCGTACTCGTTGCGGGCGTGCGCGATCGTCGGCGGGGTCTTCACGAACCACTCGCGACCCGACCGAGGATCGATCACCACCCGCCCCGAGGTCGTTGCCACTCGAGGACGCACAATCTCCCGATCGGCCGGGATGTGCTCGACGATCGGCAGGCCACGCACGTCAGCGACCCACTCGATTTCCTCCACCGGATCCCGGTCGAAATACCCGAGGAACCTCTCCGGCGGAATGGTGCACTTCCACACCGTGCCACCCGTATTACGTTTGCCGGTCTCCCACTCCTGCACATACCAACGGGCTCGTTCGGGGGTGTCCGTCCACGACAGACCAGCTCGGTACTCCGGAGGCGCACCCCGATACAGGGTCAGCGGTTCGGTCGGGCGTTTCGACTCGTCCACCACACCGTTCACGTCGCCATAGGTGACGAACCCCAGGGTGCGGAACATGGAAATCCACTTGTCGGGGCGCACCCGTAGCGTGGGAACTTCCACCTTCCGCCACGCCAAAGTCAGCGCGCCGGCGAACCACTGCGCCGTGCCGTAGATCCGCTCATCGAACATCCGCTCCACCATCAACGGCACATGCTTGGTGGGGACATTCGCGGCGAGGCGACGGAACTGCGGCGAACGGGTCCGAGCAGCATGGAGAGCAGCGTTCAAGGCATCGAAGTTCTCCGGGGTGCGGGGCTTCTTCTTGCGCTTACGGGAAACAGGCACAATCTGGTCCTCTCAGAATCGATTCGGGAGAGCGCGAGAGCCGAATCCCCAGACTCGTAGGAAACCCGCGCAGCAACGCCTATGGGTGTCCGGCCTACCCCCGTCGAGGAGGGGGTGGGTGGTCACTGGTCGTGTCCGTGAAGGACCCGCCGCCGGACGGCGTGGTTGTCGACGATCAGGGCCACCACACCACCCGGCCACGGATGTGCGCGTGCCCATTCGCGGCGGGCAGCACACCAGGCGTGCACCCGATCCGCTCGTGTTCCCGACCACTCGGCAGGATCGAACGTCCACAGGATCGGCGGCACCTGCCCCGACTCGTTCACCGGCCGGCGACGCATCACGCACCCCGAATCTGATACACCCCGCGCACCGGAGCAGCCGGGGCAGTGGCCTCGGTGTCGGGGATCTTCAATGCGGCGAGCAGCCGGGCCAGCACCACCCGTTGCTGCCGAAGTTCCACGACCGCGGGATGCACGCGCCGGCCCTGCGGTGACTGCTGCATATCCCCGTCCTCCTGCACGATCGCCTGGAGACGGTCGATCTGGTCGACGGTGCGGACAGCTTCCCGCAACACCTGCAGCTCGTGTTCGGACAGCTCGTAGGTGTCGACGATCGCGGCCCACAGTTTGCGGCCACCGGCCCCGGTGCGGGGCGGGCACTTCGGTCTCATAGGTCCAAGCCTTTCGAGGTCGGGGAGATATCTGCCTCAACGCCTCTGGTGAGCGGTCGGGGGCGCGGCGAGGAGGCCGCCCCTGGGGGTTGGGGCTCGTCACCATTGCTGTGAGGTGGGAAGCGGCAGTGTGTGTGCCCGCGGTTGGAAGGGTTGGCCGTGTGGCTTGCCGCCTTTGGCGAGGTTGCAGGGCCGGCACGACAGGACGAGGTTGTTGGGGTCGTGTGCGAGGTCGGGGCGTTCGACGTACGGGATGAGGTGGTCGATCTCGATTGCGCCGGGTTCACCACGTTTGGCTTTGGGGTCCAGCGCGGTTCCGCAGTGGTGGCATTGGTGTGTGCGGGTGTGGATGAGGCGTGTCCTGATGCGCTTCCATTGTGTGGTTGCGGTGCGTGGTGTTGTGGGGCGCGGCATGGTGTCTCCGGTTGTGGTGGGTGGGCGTCGGTCCAGGAGGGGAAGCCGACGCCCACCCGTTCCCGCACGGATGCTGGCGTGCGGGAAGTGTGTTAGACCAGTTCGTCTTCGGGGTCGATCTCTACCCGTACTGATCCGGCGTACTTGCCTTCTCCGCGTATGTACTTCACTTCGATGGGTGCGGGTCGGCGGTAGGGCTTGAAGGTGTCGGGGTGTGCTGCTCGGATGGTTGCTCCGAGGCGTGCGAGTGCTCCCCACTTGCCGGTGCGTCCGGTGTTGGTTTCCCAGGCTTCCCACAGGCGCCTGCGGTGGTGTCCTGCGGTGTCGACTGTGAGGGGTAGCAGTGCGTCGTTGTCGTGGGCGCGGAGGCCGGCGAGTGCTGCTGCTGCTCGGAGTGCGGTGAGTTGCTGGTCGAGTTCGACGGCGTGGATTGCGGCGTCGGTCCAGGCTTTGCGGGCCTTCTCGGACTGGGTGACCATCTGCTCGGCGGGCAGGTCGGGGTCTGCTGCGTTCACGGCTTTGGTGAACGCAGTGGCGGTGGCGGTGAACTTGTCGGCGAGGGTGCGGTAGTTCGCATCGGCGACGGGTTCGTAGGCGTTGCGGAGGGCGAGCAGAACGGGGGCTTTCAACTCTTTGGTGAGGTCGGCTTGTTCGATGCTTCCGCAGCGTTCTGCGAGGGCCAGTGCCCGTAGTTGTGCGAGGTCGCTGGTGTCGCCGGGTGTGGTGATCGCGTCGGCGAGCAGTGCGCTGGTGTCGTGGCCGATGTCGAGGTAGCGGCTCCATCGTTGGTTGATGGTGGTGTAGGTGTCGGGCACGGTGCCGCCGGCGGCTGCGACGGTGTCGATCTGTTCGCGGAAGGTGTCGAGGGGGTGTGTTCCGAGCATGGTGTGGTCCTTAGCCTCGATCCACCGATGGGGAGGCTTGCTGAGTTGGCGTCGTAACGCAGAAATGCCCCTCTGACCAGGAAGAATAGAGCTTGTCTAAGGTCCTATTTCCCGAGTCTGAGAGGCATCTCGTAGGTGCAATTCAAGCATGCTCCCGTTGCCGTGTCGGCTGTGTTCGATGATCCGAATCTCGTGTCGGTCGCGGGGCTGGTCCCGATGCTCCGTCTTGCCCGTTCTGCGGGGCTTGATGAGCTCGCGCAGTCGCGATTGAGCGTCCCGACGGACAAGGGTGCGAACGCCGGCGGCAAGGTGATGGCGCTGGTCGCGGGGATGCTCGCTGGCGCGGACTCGATCGACGACATGAATCTGCTGCGTCATGGCGGGATGGGCCGGTTGTTCGATCGGACGTATGCACCGTCGACGCTGGGCTCGTTCCTGCGGGAGTTCCGGTTCGGGCACGTCCGCCAGCTCGATGCCGTCGCCTCACGGACGCTGGTGAACCTCGCATCGGCCGCGCCGCTGCTGCAGATCCGGGACGGTGAGCGGGTGATGGTCGACGTGGACGACACGATCATCGAGGTCCACGGGTACCAGAAGCAGGGAGCGTCGTTCGGGTACTCCGGCGTCCGCGGCCTCAACGCCCTCGTCGCGACAGCGTCGACGACGACCTCAGCGCCGGTGATCCTCGCCCAGCGGTTGCGGCAGGGGAAGACCGGTTCCCCGAAAGGCGCGGCCAGGATCGTCGCCGACACCCTCGCCACGCTTCGCCGCATGGACCTGGGCAGCAGTGTTCGGCCGTTGCTGCGGGCGGACTCCGCGTTCTACGGCCACGCCACCATCGGCACCGCGATCAAGGCCGGCGCGGACGTGTCCATCACCGTTCGGATGGACCCCGCGGTGAAGACGGCGATCGCGACGATCCCCGAGGACGGGTGGGAGACGATCGAGTACCCGAACGCGATCCGTGACGAGGTCACGGGCCGGTGGATCTCGAAGGCCGAGGTCGCCGAGGTGCCCTTCGTCGCGTTCCGTTCCCGGAAGATCGCCGAACGGGTTGAAGGACGACTGGTGGTCCGACGGATCCCAGACCTGAACCCCAAGCAGGTCGAGCAGCCGACCTTGTTCGACAGCTACCGGCACCACGCGTTCTTCACCACCACCGACAAGCAGACAATGGGAACCGTCGCGGCGGACAAGACCCACCGCGGGCACGCGATCATCGAGCAAGTTCACGCCGACCTGAAGGCGGGCCCGCTCGCTCACCTGCCCTCGGGAGTGTTCACCGCGAACAGCGCATGGCTCGTCCTCGCCGTGATCGCATTCAACCTCACTCGCGCCGCTGGACTCATCGCCGACCGAGGCGGGCGGCTCGCCCGGGCAACGACCGCGACGATTCGCCGCACCCTCATCTCAGTGCCGGCACGACTGGCACGGACGGCGCGCCGCATCATCCTGCACCTGCCGGACGCCTGGCCCTGGCAGACCGCGTTCGACCGACTCTTCACCGCGACGCACGCACCACCACCACCGGCCGCGGCCAGCTGACCACCGCCGCCACCAGCGGCACGACCGAGAACGAAGTGGACAACCGGGATGAGACGCCCGGAACTCACCCCTGCCCGCAGCCGATCACGCCGCGCCCATCACGCCGACGCCACCCGCCGAAGGCTCATCGGTGGATCGAGGCTTAGAGTTCGCGGCTGCGGTTGAGTTTCGCGCCGATGATGCGGGCGAGTCCTTCGTCGTCGTTGAGGGCGACGGGTGCCGGCTGGTCGGGTTCGGGGGTGCGGTTGAGTTCGCGGTGGATGAGGTCGCGCACGTTGGCGGGGCCGGGGTCGACTCCGCGGGCTTCGGAGATGGTGCGGCGGAGCTCGTCGTCGGTCATGGCGGCGAGCATGTCCAGCAACTCGTGCCGGGTGGGGCTCATGCGGCCCGTCCTTTCAGGTGTTCGTCGACGGCGGCACGTGGGATGAGCCAGCGGCCTGCGTGGAGGTGTCCGTCGAGTTGGGGTGCGAGTCGGCGTGCTTGGCGTTGGCTGCATCCGAGCATTCGTGCCGTCTCCTGTATGTCGAGCAGTTCGGTTGAAGTGTGTTGTGCGCGTGTGGGTTCGGTGTCCGTTGTTCCGGGTTCGGTCACGGCTGCTGCGAGTTCGGTGAGTTCTCGGGGGACGGGGTAACCGTTGCGGTGCCGTGCTGCGATGGCGACTCGTACGGCGTAGCGCACGGTGGTGAGGGCGTCTCCCGTGAGGAGGACGACACCGGGGGCGAGGTGTTGCACGGTCATGCTCGGCCTTCCCGTAGTTGTTCGGCGGCGTCGACGAGTTGGTCTGCGAGGGCGAGTGCTTCGGACGGGCGCATGGCGATGGCGACTCCGCTGAACTCGAACAGGATCGGGAAGTCGGTTCCGGGGTTGGTGGTGACTTTCTGCCTGCTGCGGTGGACGACGAGTCTCATGCTGCGGGGGTGTCCTTTCGTCCGGGGCGGCCGGGTAGTCCGTGGACTTTGCCGCCCCATATCCCGAGGGGGTGTTCTTGTTCGCTTGCTGCGGTTCGGCACAGGCCCTGGACCGGGCATCGTGTGCATTCGGTTCGTGCCCATGCCAGACGCGCCGACCGGGCCTCGGCGGTCTCGTCGTCGAGTTCGGCATCGAACAGCGGGGACTTGCCGGCACATCTCGCACCGATGAGGCGGTCGTCGATCAGTGCGGCGATCGGGTCCGGGATCCGCGGTGCTCGAGCTGCCCGGCGATTCATCGCAGACCTGCCAGGACGATGAGGGGGAGACTTTCAGCGGCCTGGAACTCGAGTTCGCGTGGGATGAGCTTGTCGACCCTGCTCTCCGCGATGCAGCGCCACTCGGCCTCGAGTCGGTCGAGGTCGCAGAACTCCCCTGCTTGCCGCGCATTGTGGTCGAGATCGTGGCGGCTGGCAGCGTTGCAAGTGAACCCGCAGATGGTCCCGGGGTAGTGCTTGCTCCGCTGAACCGACCATTGCAGGGTGCGTCCGTGGGCGCTACCGACCGAGAAGGTACGTGCCTGCTTGTCTGCCGTTCCACGGTGGAACAGCCAGTGCGAGAACTGTTCGGGGGCAGGTTCCATCCAACCATCCCGACGAATCGCAGATCGGACGAGAGCGTTGTTCTTTCGGTTCCGCCCAATGACGTTGATTGCGTACTCGTCATCCTTGCTGTCGCGGACACGCCCGAACGGTTCGATCTCAGACCAGGGAATTGTGTCGAGTTGGCGGTACACGCTCAGGGTGACTTGGCGCTTGCCGATCATGAGGGCGCGGACTTCGGCGGTGAGCGTTTCGATTGTGGTCGTGGACTGTTCGGCGGTCATGTGGCCGTTCCTTTCGGGCCGCTACGGTAGCGCTACGCGGTAGCAGGTAGCGAGTGAGGTGCTGCTACTCGCTACTAGCGGTCGAGTAGCACGATTTTTTGGCATTTGTGCTGGTAGACGCGATTTTCTAGGCAGTGCTACTCGCTACTGGATATAGGGTTACGAGTAGCGAGTAGCACGCCGGTAGAGGTCGCTACTCCCGCTTGGAATCACGCCAGGCGCGTAGCGCTTCCGCTGCCCTGTTGCCACCCCACGACATGCGTGCACAAACGTCGCGCTGAGAACTCGGAGGAGGATCGAGAGCGTCGAGAGCAGACACGTCGTCGGCGAGTCGCTGCGGATCGGCCCCATTGATTCCGAAGTCGGTCGGCGCGGATTCCCCGTCCCGCGCCGCTCGAATGATGGCCTCGAGCACACCGTCTTCGAACGGTCGGAGTTCGAATGTGCCGGCGAGGGGTTCACGGTCTCCCGTGGGGCAGTGCTCCCTGAGTCCACCGTGACGGTCCTTGTTCACCGACAGGTACGCCGAACCACCCTTGCCGGGAGTGAAGGCGTCCTTGACGCGCACACGCAGCGAGACGCCACCGACCGCACGACGTTTCGCGCTGGTGCCTCCAGGTCCGAAGGTCCGTGAGTCGGACCCCTTCGAAAGGTGGTCGATGACGAGGACACATGCGCCTGCCTTCGCCAGCGGCTTGAGAATCTTCGAATGCACCGTGGTGAAGTCATCCGCCGAATTGCTCGAGGACCCGAACAACGGGATCAGCTCTCCGAGTGAGTCGACCACGACGACGGTCGGTTTCCAGCTCTGCATGTCGGCCACGACTGTGAGTGCGTGCAAACGGTCTTCGGGTTCTACGTACAGAAACCGGGTCGGGTCTGCCAGTGCTTCTCGGTCTGCCCCCAGCGCAAGTAGTCTCGTCACGGTGGGTCCGGCCCCATTGTGGTCCAGGTCCATGACCAGAACCCGACCGTTCATCCCTGGACGTAGGTCTTCGGTGGCGGTAGCGAGCGCTACCCACGTCTTCCCACCCTCGGGATCTCCGAAGACGAGATTCACCTGATCCGCGTAGAACAGTCCCCGACCGTCGTCCCGGATGCCGTAGACCGGCGTCGGTGCCGGCGGAAGGTCCCCGGAGAGCAGGGCCGCAATGTCGGTGTAATTGCTGTAGTCCAACGTCTCTTCACTGGTGTACGGATTGAGTTCGATCACTTCGGACGATGTGCTCATGCGGCCTCGATTCGCCGGCGCTGACGACGACTCGTCTTCGCTTGCTCCCGTCGTCCTGCCTCGAATCCGAGTCGGTACGCTTCTGCGCCCCAGTCGACGAGGGAGTCGACACGATCACCGGATTCGGCGTAGGCGACTCGTTCGTCGGGTCCGCGTTCGGCAGCCCACACGCCCTGTAGGGCGAGCGTGGCAACCACTGCCCACTTCACCCCGTCCCCCGCGTTTTCCCACGCCTGCGAGCCGATGAGGGGCAGTTGTCGGAGGTTGCCGTTACCGTCGTCTCGGATCTTGAGGATGTGAGGCATCACGAAGTCCGCCAGGACCGCGGAAGGCGGTATCGGGCGGGTGAGTCCGGGGTCGAGACCGAGGACAGCCTCGAGAAGTTCGTTTTCGTGCTCGGTCATGCTGCACCCCCGTCCTTGGTGCGGCACGTGGGTCCTTCGTGTGCTGCACGCGATTTCGGGGAGACAAGCCAGCGTCCGCACACTCGGCACTTGGTGGCGACTCGTGCACCGTGCCGACGAACTTCCGCATCCAGAGAGGCCAGCGGATCGGGTCCGACCGGCTCGTTTTGGTTATCGTTGAGGTGACGCATTCGGAGCGTCCTTTCGGATTCTGTGGGGCAGGGAGCTTGTTCGGGGCTCCCTGCCCCGGTGCGTTCAACGAGTGCGGGGGTTCGTTGCCGTGATGAGTGAGGTAACTGCTGGTCAGGTCACGAGCTTCGCCTCCGCATCGCGGTGGTGGCGTCCTCTCCGAACCCGTCACGGTCGGTGACCTGCCGGTCGACGATGTGCGCGAGGATCAGGGCGATGTTCTCGGCGAAGAGGGCGACGACGAGGAAGAGCTCGAGGTCGGTCACTGTCCGGCCTCCGTGATGTACTGGTACGCCGCCATGATCGCGTTCGTCACCTGTTGGAAGTCCTCGAGCTGGTCGGGGAGGATGCACAGGTCGTGGAACATTTCGCCGCCCTGCATCCCGGTCGAGTCGATGGTGATTTCGACTTCGCTGTGAGGCCGGCCCTGTTCGATGCTGTCGTGTCGCCACACTTGGGCGGTGAATACGCCGCGGGTGACCTCGGCGAGAAGGAAGTTGTGCCCGTCGCGCCAATCGGCATCGGGTCCGAGCGTTTCGAGGTTCTGGTAGATGGTGGGGATCGGGTCGGCGAGGATCCCCTCGGGTGCGTCGTCGATGGTGTCGGCCGCGGGTTCGTCCTCGGGTACCGGCTGGTCGGATCGAAGGAGCTGGTACTCGACTTCGAGGCCGACTGTGGTGGTCATGCGTACGTAGTCGCCGGTGGTGACGGTGTATTCGATCGCGTCCCATCCGAACCGTCGGGTCACGTCGGCGTTGATCAAGGCGATCGCGCCGGGGAAGTCCTGGGCGTGAGCGACGATCTGCTGTAGCCCGGCGACGATCAGGCGCACCATGTAGCTCTGGGGGCCGGTAGACTGCATGTCAGAATCTCCTGCTTCCTGGTTGGTGGATTCGTTGCCCTCGATGCCCTGCCCGGCATCGGGGGCGTTCTCATTCGGAGGCTCGGTGTAGTCGTGCTCGACCCCGAGCAGGTGGTGCAGTCGGCGCGGGTAGTCACACCGCTGGCAGGTCGGCTCATCGCCGAAGTAACCGGTCATCATGCCGCGCCCGGGGTGTCGTCGGTGCGCTGCATGAGGTTCGCCTCGGTCCAGGCGTAGACGTCGGTCCAGCGGTAGAGCACGCGTCGTCCGTGCTTCACGAACTTCGGGCCGATACCGCGGTAGCGATCATTGGCGAGCTTCGTCGTCGTGGTCCGCAGGTACTCCGCGACTTCCTCAGCCGTTGCGAGTGGTGATCCGGTCATTCCCTGACTCCTGTTCGGATATTGCTTACTTGTGGTCGGGATACGCTCATTCTTACTGGATCATTCGGAATTATGCAAGGCCTGCCCTAGAATCTGCATCATGGCGACAAGACGAGTGGAACTCGGCACTACCGGCGAAACCGTGCGGGCGAATATCAGCAGGTTGCGGCGCGAGCGCGGTCTTACGTTGCGCGACCTTGCTGACCGAATGGCAGAAACAGACAGGCCACTCGCCCATAACTCGATCAGTGAGATCGAACGCGGAGCGAGACGCGTCGACGTAGACGACCTTGTAGCGCTCGCGCTAGCACTCGAGGTCTCTCCCCTCGCGATTCTGTTCCCTATCGAGGACGCGGCATTGTCCCCCAATGGCCCCACGTATCCGAGACAACGAATCTGGAGCTGGGGCCAGGGCCTTGAACCGCTTAGGAACATTCACCGCGACCCGATTGAGCTACTCCGATTCACCAAGGACTCAAACCCCATTCAGTACGAGGTGGCGCAGTCCAGACAGGAGGCCGGCGAAGTCAGCTCTCACCCCGTTGCAGTTCCCCGGGTAGCGGCGAAAGAACAACGCGCACAGAGAAGCAAAGCGATCGCTGCGGTGACAGAAACAGACGACAATGGCGACGATTGAGTCGTACGACACCGCGGCCGGGAAGCGCTACATGGTCCGCTTTCGTACACCCGACCGCGTCCAGTCGAAGAAACGTGGCTTCAGGACGAAGCGGGACGCCGAACGATTCGCGGCCACCGTGGAGGTCGAGAAGATGCGCGGCGAGTACGTACCGCCGTCACTCGGTCGCATCACGGTCGGTGAGCTGGCGCCGGAGTGGCTGGCGCGCAAGAAGGTCGACACGAAGGCCTCGACGTACAACGCAATCGATTCATCGTGGCGTACGCATGTCGAACCGCGGTGGTCGTCCACACGGATCGCTGACATCAAGCTCGGCACGGTCGAGCGGTGGATCGCTGACATGGGGCGCGACGAGCTCGACGACGACGGAGAGATCGTCGTGAAAGGATCCGGGGCCACCGTGGTGATCCGTGCATACGGGATCCTCGCGGGGATCCTCGACGACGCGGTGAAGAACGGGCGGATCGTGAAGAACCCGGCCCGCGGAGTCGAGAACCTGCCACGGAAGTCGAAGCGCCGACACAAGTACCTCACGGCCGACGACGTTGCATCGCTGGCACACGAGGCCGGCCGAAACGGTGCGCTCGTCCTGGTGCTCGCCTACTGCGGACTTCGGTGGGGTGAGGCGATCGGGCTACGGGTACGGGACATCGACTTCCTGCGGCGGCGCCTCACCGTGCACGAGAACGCAGTCCAGGTCAGAACGAAGCACGTCGTCGGCACCACGAAGGGTGACAAGGTCCGATCCGTGCCGGTGCCGGCCTTCGTCCTCGACGAGCTGGCGAAGCAGTGCGAGGGACGCGGCCGCGACGATCTCGTCTTCCCCGGCCGCGACGGAAAGCACATGCGTCGCCCGGTCAGCCACAGCGGATGGTTCGAGCTGGCAGTGAAGCGCGCGGGAATCGAACGCGTGACTCCGCACGATCTACGGCACACAGCGGCATCTCTGGCTGTCGCGGCCGGAGTGAATGTGAAGGCTCTCCAGCGGATGCTCGGACACGCGTCGGCAGCGATGACACTCGACACGTACAGCGACCTGTTCGACGAGGATCTCGACGCCGTTGCGGTCGTGCTCGATCACGCCTACTCGACAGCCGGTGTGCCCAAAATGTGCCCACCAGGCACTGACGAGCACGCCCCTCGGACACAAAAAAGCTCCTCACCTGCGTGAACAAGTAAGGAGCTTCGGCGGAAGCGGAGGGATTTGAACCCCCGTTGGTGTTACCCAAGCTCGCTTTCAAGGCGAGTGCATTCGGCCGCTCTGCCACGCTTCCGTGGCAGATCCTAACCGCTCCGCGCAAGCAGGGCATAACCGATTCGCGACCTCAGCGGTCGGCCAGAGTGTGCTCGACGCGCGCGAAGACCCGCGCCAGCATGTCGAGCTCGTCGGCCGACAGCAGGTCGATGAGGTAGTTGCGCACGTCGTCGACGTGGGTGGGGGCGGCCTCCGCCAGACGCCGCCTGCCTTCGTCGGTGATGGTGGCGAGCACACCGCGACCGTCGTCGGGGCACGAGCTGCGCACGACCATCTTCTCCTGCTCCATCCGCCGGATCTGATGGGTGAGCCGGCTGCGTGAGGAGAGCACGCCGTCGGCGAGATCGCTCATGCGCAGGGCGCCGTCGGGGGCTTCGGAGAGCATGACCAGGATCCGATATTCCGCCAGCGACAGGTCGTGTCGGTCGTTGAGAGACCGACTGAGCGCGCTCATGAGACGGTTGTTGCCGTCCATGTAGAGACGCCAGGCCTCCTGCTCCTTTGCGGTCAGCCACTTGGGTTCGTCTCGTTCGCTGGTCACGCCGGGAGTGTAATGCCGACGGCCCGATCCGGTTACCGCACGGTAGCTTCGAGCAGGTGAGCGCGCGGCGAGCGGCGTGATCGTCTCCTCACTGCCCCGCACGCGATAGCGTCGAACACATGTATGCAATCGTCGCCACCGAACCCGGTGGTCCAGAAGTTCTCCGGTGGACCGAGCAGCCCGACCCGGACCTGCCTCCCGGGCACGTACTTCTCGATGTCGCGGCGACCGCGGTCAACCGCGCCGACCTGCTGCAACGGCGCGGCCTCTACCCGCCGCCCCCGGGGGCGAGCGACATCCTGGGCCTCGAATGCTCCGGAGTGATCTCCGAACTCGGCGAGGGTGTGACGGGCTGGAACATCGGCGACAAGGTCTGTGCCCTCCTCACCGGTGGCGGTTACGCCGAGAAGGTCGCGGTCCCTGCCTCCCAGCTGCTGCCCGTCCCGAAGGGCATGGACATCGCGGTCGCCGCGTCGCTTCCCGAGATCGCGTGCACGGTGTGGTCGAACGTCGTGATGACCGCCGGCCTGAAGCGCGGCGACGTCCTGCTCGTCCACGGTGGCGGCGGAGGCATCGGCACACATGCCATCCAGGTGGGCAAGGCGCTCGGCGCGAAGGTGGCGGTGACGGCCTCGGCCGGCAAACTCGACCGCTGCCGCGAACTCGGCGCCGACCTGGCGATCGACTACCGCGAACAGGACTTCGTCTCCGAGGTGCGCACTGCCTTCGGTGGCGCCGACGTGGTGCTCGACAACATGGGTGCGAAGTACCTGTCCCGGAACATCGACGTCCTCGCTCCGGACGGACGGCTCGTCGTCATCGGCATGCAGGGTGGCACGAAGGGTGAACTGCACCTCGGCAAGTTGCTCGCCAAGCGCGGTCACGTCATCGCGACCGGTCTGCGCGGCCGTCCGGACTCGGGGCCGTCGGGCAAGAGCGCGATCATCGACTCCGTGCGCGCCGATCTGTGGCCGCTCATCGAGGAGGCGAAGGTCCATCCCGTCGTGCACGCCGAGCTGCCGATCACCGAGGCGGCACAGGCGCACGAACTGCTCGACAGCCCCGAGACCGTCGGGAAGGTCGTGCTGCGGATCGAACGGAACTAGAGGTTGCGGAGCTCACGGACGAGCTGATCGACCTCGAAGCTCGTGGTGTAGGGGGCGAGGCCGATGCTCACCGCTCCCCCTTCGTCGCTGACGCCGAGGGAGTCGAGGAGCCGGCTCGATCCGCGGGTGCTCGCCACCGTCGCGATGCGGCGGTCGGCAAGATGCGCGGCGACCTTCTCGGCCGGGACCCCGTCGACGGTGAAGCTGAGGGTGGGGACGCGGCTCGACGCGCGGCCGAGCACGATCACGCCGGTGAGACTGTCGAGCTGTCGCATCAGACGGTCGAACAGCACGTCCTGGTAGTTCTGCATCGAGCTGATCGAGATGTCGAGACGCTCGCGGCGCGAGCCGGTGGCGTCGTCGTCCAGTGAGGCCATGAAGTCGATGGACGCGGGGATACCGGCGAGCAGACCGAACTGGTGACCGCCCACCTCGAGGCGTTCGGCGCCGCGCGCGTGCGGGTTCAGCGACATGGCCGGAACCCGTTCGAGATGCGCGGGGTCGGAGAAGACGAGCGCACCGATCTGCGGGCCGCCCCACGAGGCGATGTCGACGGTGATGACGTCGGCGCCGAGATCGTCGATGTCGACGTGGGCGTAGGGGGCAGCGCCCGCGGCGTCGACGACCATGAGCCCACCGACCTCGTGGACGAGATCCGCGACGACCCGCACGTCGGGCGCGGTGCCGACGATCGACGACGCCGCGGTGAGCGCGACGAGCCGGGTGGTGGGCGTGACGAGTTCCTCGTACTGCCAGGTGGGCAGCTCGCACGTCTCGATCTCGACCTCGGCCCAGCGCACCTGCGCGCCGTAGCGGCTCGCGACCCGCAACCAGGGAGCGATGTTCGCCTCGTCGTCGAGCCGTGAGAGCACCATGCCGGTGCCGAGCCCGAGGCGGGAACTGAGTGCTTCGGCGAGCCAGGCGAGCAACACCGCGTGGCTCGGGCCCAGGACGACCCCGTCCGGATCGGCACCCACGAGTTCCGCGACCGCGACGCGCGCCTCCTGGAGGATCGCGGCGCTGCGACGTGACGACAGGTGCCGTCCGGTCGACGACGCGGCCGAGTTGCGGAAGGCAGTGGACACGGTGCGCGACACCACATCGGGGATCTGCATACCGGCCCGTGGATCGAGATGGATCCACCCGTCCCCGAGCGAGGGGATCAACCCCCGGATCCGGGCAACGTCGTAAGCCATGGCAGACACTCTAGGTCCCGATGTCAATGGGACGCGCCGTACCTGCACTCGGCGTTGCCCTCTCGGTAGGCTCGATCGGGGTACCCGGCACTCCGGGTCCCTCGGGTAACCGGGCACCCCCGAGGTGGGAAAGGGAGAATGGAGCCATGACACATCCGGACAACGACCAGGTTCTCGTGATCGGCCCCGACGGCCGGCCCATCCGTGTCTCCCGCGAGGAGGCGGCCCGCGTGGAGGCCGACGTCCGGCCGGAGGAGGAGAAGACCGAGAACGGCGGCGAATCCCTGGCCGACATGGTCGAGCAGCCGGCGAAGGTCATGCGGATCGGCACCATGATCAAACAGCTCCTCGAAGAGGTGAAGGCCGCGCCGCTCGACGACGCCAGCCGCACCCGGCTCAAGGACATCCACCTGTCGTCCATCCGCGAACTCGGTCAGGGCCTCGCCCCCGATCTGCGGGAGGAACTCGAGCGGCTCGCGCTGCCCTTCGGTGAGGACGCGGTGCCCTCCGACGCCGAGCTGCGCATCGCGCAGGCTCAGCTCGTCGGTTGGCTCGAAGGTCTGTTCCACGGCATCCAGACAGCGCTGTTCGCTCAGCAGATGGCGGCTCGTGCCCAGCTCGAGCAGATGCGTCAGGGAGCGCTTCCTCCCGGCGTCGCGCAGGGCGGTCGCGGCCAGAACGATCAATCGTTTCCCGGTCAGACCCACCCCGGAACCGGCCAGTACCTGTAGTCCCACCGGGTACGCCCCGGGACTCGGGTATCGGCGCGACGGGTACGCTCGGGTCCCGTGTCAGCGTCTGGAGCAGCATCGTGAGTCGGGTCAGCATCGAAACGCGCGGCGCGTGCGTCGACTTTCCCATCTTCGACGCCAAGACCCGGTCCTTGAAGAAGGCCTTCCTGGGTAAGGCGGGCGGGGCGATCGGCCGCAACGACTCCGATGTCGTGGTCGTCGAGGCTCTGCGCGACATCACGATGTCGTTGAAGGAAGGCGACCGCGTCGGGCTCGTCGGCCACAACGGTGCCGGCAAGTCCACGCTGCTGCGTCTGCTCTCCGGGATCTACGAGCCCACGCGCGGCCACGCTCGGGTGAAGGGTCGCGTCGCGCCGGTGTTCGACCTCGGCGTCGGCATGGACCCGGAGATCTCCGGCTACGAGAACATCATCATCCGCGGCATGTTCCTCGGGATGAGCCGCAAGCAGATGCTGGCCAAGGTCGACGAGATCGCGGACTTCACCGAGCTCGGCGACTACCTCAACATGCCGCTGCGCACCTACTCGACCGGTATGCGGGTGCGTGTCGCGCTCGGCGTGGTCACCAGCATCGATCCCGAGATCCTGCTGCTCGACGAGGGCATCGGCGCGGTCGACGCGGAGTTCATGAAGAAGGCGCGGGTGCGTCTGCAGGATCTCGTCGCGCGCTCGGGCATCCTCGTGTTCGCCAGCCATTCGAACGAGTTCCTCGCCCAACTGTGCGACCAGGCGATGTGGATCGACCACGGCCAGATCCGCGAGCAGGGCGACATCGAGCACGTGGTGCGCGCCTACGAGGGCGACGAGGCCGGCGATCACGTGCGCACGATCCTCCACGAGCTCGAGCGTGAGCGGATCGCGAAGTCCGCCCCCGACGCCGCGGCCTCGACGGGTTCGAACGGTGGCTGACGAACGGATCATCGGCGTCGTCGTCACACACCGCCGACGCGAACTGCTGGCGGATTCGCTGAAAGTTCTTGCCTCGCAGTCCCGTCCGCTCGACCATCTCGTGGTGGTCGACAACGGCGACGAGGACGCGGTGCGTGAGCTCGTCGACGCGGTGGACCTGCCCACGAGTTATCTCGGCTCGAAGCACAATCTCGGTGGAGCAGGCGGCTTCGCCCTCGGCATCCTGTACGCGCTGTCGCTGGGAGCCGACCGGGTGTGGCTCGCCGACGACGACGGCCGCCCAGAGGGACCGGACGTGCTCGCGACGCTGCTCGACTGCGCGCAACGCAACGGCCTGGCCGAGGTGTCGCCGGTCGTGTGCGACATCGCGCAACCCGACCGCCTCGCCTTCCCGCTGCGTCGCGGTGTGGTGTGGCGGCGGTGGCGGCACGAACTCGGCGACGAGGACCTGTTGCCCGGCATCGCCTCGCTGTTCAACGGTGCGCTCTTCACCGCCGCGGCGATCGACGCGGTGGGTGTGCCCGACCTGCGCCTGTTCGTCCGTGGCGATGAGGTCGAGGTGCACCGGCGTCTCGTCCGCTCGGGACTGCCGTTCGGCACCTGCCTGCAGACGGCCTATCTGCACCCGGACGGTGCCGACGAGTTCAAGCCGATTCTCGGCGGCCGGATGCACACGCAGTATCCGGACAACGACACCAAGCGCTTCTTCACCTACCGCAACCGCGGCTACCTGCTGTCGCAGCCGGGACTGCGCCGGTTGCTGCCCCAGGAATGGGTGCGGTTCGGCTGGTACTTCCTGATCACGCGCCGCGACCCGGCCGGTCTGCGCGAGTGGATCCGGTTGCGCAGACTCGGGCGCGAGGAGAGATTCGAACGCCCCTGACGGTGCCGTCGCTCAGTCGGTGATGACCGTCTGCGCTGCGATCTCCTCGAGTTTCGCGTTCGCCCAGCGCAGTTGGCGCAGGGTCTGCGGATGGCAGCGTTCGGAGAGGGCGAGATAGGTGTCGACGCGGGTGGGCCAGCGTTGCCCGCGTCCGTAGGGTGTGCGCGAACCCCACGGATCCGCGATGCGATCCACGGTGGTCATGTTCCCGGCAGTACCCGGGGTGGGAGTGCTCAAACGTTGCACCCCCACACGACCGGACCTTCAGTTCCTCGCAGCGACGATGATGGCGTGGATGATCCATACCGGCAGCCACGCGCCGCACGTGATCAATGTGAGGACGAGATGCAGGAGATGGGGGCAGTCCGCGCGTTTCACATTATTGACGGTGACCTGCTGGATCGGCGCGAACGGCTGCGGGGGCGGGTACGCAGACTGCGGATGCCCGTGGAACTGCTGATGCGCGTAATTCTGTGGCGGGTACTGCTGTTGCGCGTGCGGATACGGCTGCTGATTCTGCTGCTGTGCATACAGGTTCTGCTGGTGCTCGGCGCCTCTCCGTTGCTGTTCTTCGAGCGCGATCTGCTGATGGTGGTCTCGAAGACGCTGAGCTTCGGCCTCGCGCTCCTGCTCTTCCTTCCAGGCGCGAAGACGGTTCAACTCCTCGAGTTCCCCTGGCTCGAGATCCCTCTGGTACTTCGGTTGCGGTTCCCAGTTTCCTGCCGGTCCGGTCATCGGTGGTTCCTCTCCCCTCGCCGGTTCCACGAAACCGGAACGAACGTCAAATAGGTCGAATCGTACAGACAGGAGTCACTACAGCCGAGATCTGACTCTGCCTGTTCCTCAGTCCATCCCATCAGGACACGCGCGCGAAATCTCGGAACACAATCCGGCAGATCCGACCGCGGATGTACGCACTTCGTCCTACACTTTCGCCACCCTCGACCTCGGGAGCCAGTGATGACCCCTCGTGCCACCTCACCGTCGACCCTCTGCGAAGCCTTCCAGACCACCGCCGCGGCGTACCCCGACAAGGTCGCGCTGCGCACCCCCGACGACTCCGTCTCCTACACCTGGCGTCAGTACGCGCAGCGCGTCGAACGCCTCGCCGCCGGACTCGCCGGGCTCGGCGTGAACCGCGGGGACACCGTCGGCCTCATGCTCACCAACCGGCCCGAATTCCACCTTCTCGACACCGCCGCGATCCACCTCGGCGCGGCGCCGTTCTCGATCTACAACTCGCTGACCGCCGAACAGATCTCGTACGTGCTCGGCAACGCCGGCAACCACGTGATGATCGCCGAGGAACAGTTCGTCCCCGTCCTGCGGCAGGCGATCGGCGACACGAAGGTCGAGCACCTGGTGTGCATCGACGGCAAACCGGAAGGCACCATCTCCCTCGACGGCCTCAAGGCCGCCACCGATCCGTCCTTCGACTTCGAGGCCTCGTGGAAGGCCGTGCAACCGCCCGACCTGCTGACCCTCATCTACACCTCGGGCACCACAGGCCCGCCGAAGGGTGTCGAACTCACCCACGCCAACCTGCTCGCCGAACTCGAAGCGACGAGCTCGTATCTGCCCATCGGTCCGGACGACCGGATCCTGTCGTATCTGCCCGACGCGCACATCGCCAACCGCTGGGGCTCGCACTACTCGAGCCTGTACAGCGGCATGCAGATCACCACGCTCGACGACCTCAAGCAGGCCATCACCGTGCTACCGAGCCTGCGGCCGACGCTCTTCGGCGCCGTCCCCCAGGTCTGGTACAAGCTCAAGGCCGCGATCGACAAGACCCTCGCCGAGGAGTCGAGCCCGATCAAGAAGAAGCTCGCACTGTGGGCGATCGACGTCGGACGCAAGCGCGCCCGGCTGCAGTCCGACGGCAAACCGGTCCCCCGGTCCCTCGAGGTGCAGCACACGGTGGCCGACAGGCTGGTGCTGTCCGCGATCCGCGGCAAGCTCGGTCTCGACCAGGTCCGCGCCGCCGTCACCGGCGCCGCGGCGATCTCGCCGGAGGTCCTCGAGTTCGTTCTCGCCCTCGGCATTCCGTGCTCCGAGGTGTGGGGCATGTCGGAGACCTCGTGCGTGGTCACGATGAACCGGCCGGGCGCCATCCGCATCGGTACCGTCGGCCAGGCCGTGCCGTGCGCGCAGATCAGGATCGCCGAAGACGGCGAACTGCTCGTCTCCGGCCCGCTGCTCATGAAGGGCTACCGCAACGACCCCGAGAAGACTGCCGACGCAATCGATTCCGACGGCTGGTTGCACACCGGCGACATCGGCGAGATCGACGCGGACGGTTACCTACGGTTGATCGACCGGAAGAAGGAGATCATCGTCAACGCGGCGGGGAAGAACATGTCGCCCACCAACATCGAAGGCGCCCTGCGTGCCGCGTGCCCGATGCTCGGTGGCGCCGTCGCCATCGGCAACGACCGCCCCTACAACGTCGCCCTGCTCGCACTCGACCCCGACGCCCTGGCCGTCTTCGCCGAACAGCACGGTCTCAGCGGCACCCACGAGGAACTCACCCGGCATCGGGTGGTCCTCGAATCGATCGCGAAGTCGGTCGAGGAGGCGAACAGCAAGCTGTCGCGGGTCGAGCAGATCAAGAAGTACACGGTGCTGCCGACGATCTGGGAACCCTCCGGCGACGAGCTGACCCCGACGATGAAGCTCAAGCGCAAGCCCATCGATGCCAAATACGCGGAGGAGATCGACAAGTTGTACGCAGGAGCCTGATCCGTCACCGCGCCGACCGGTTCGCAGGACCGTTGATCGCGCCCTACCTCGACGAGTCGCTGAGCGAGGCGGTGTAGTCGCCGACGATCTGCTCAGCGATCTCACGCACCTTGACGTTGCGGTGCTGGGAGAAGGCGACGAGCTTGTCGAAGGCCGCGTCGGCATCGCACTTGAACGTGGCCATCATCAATCCGACGGCCTTGCTCAGCGTCGAACGGGTCTCCAACGCCGTCTTCAACTGGTCGGATTCACGTTCCCGCGCGGCGAGCATCTGCTCACGCAGCCACGACAATTCGAGGTTCACGCGAACGCGGGCAACGAGTTCATCGGGGTGGAACGGTTTGGTGATGTAGTCGTCGGCGCCGGTGCGCAGACCACCGATCGTGGCCTCCGCGCCGGCACGTGCCGTCAGGAGGATGACCGGCAGACGGGAGGTCGCCGGGTCGCGGCGGATCTCCTCGAGCAGCTCCACCCCGTCCCGCCCGGGGAGCATGATGTCGCTCAGCACGAGATGCGGCGGTCGCGAACGGATTCGCTCGAGTGCGGTATCGCTGTCCTCCACCGCATCCACGTGCCAACTCTGGCGACGCAACAACTGCGTCAGATAGTCACGCATGTCCGCGTTGTCCTCGATCACGAGGATCCTCGGTAACGAATCCACATCCTCTCTGTGCGCGAATGATTCGTCCTCGTCGAGAGTGACCCTGTCCCACTGTTGCGCTTCGCCGACGTACATGGCGCCCAGATCCCCCGGAACGGTTCCGGCCGGAGACTCCGACGTCGGGTCGAGGACGCGGGGAACGGACACGGTGAAGGTGCTGCCGCGTCCGAGTTCACTGGACACGGTTACCTCTCCCCCGAGCGCGTGGACCCAGTCCGAGACGAGGGACAGACCCAGCCCGATCCCTTCCCGGCTGCGTCCGCCGGCGCTCTCGACGCGATGGAACCGTTCGAAGACGCGGGCGAGTTCCGACTCCGGAATGCCGAGACCCGTATCGGCGACCTTCAGGACCAGTCGATCGCCCTCGACGTCCAGATCCACCTCGACCGACCCCGAAGGGGTGTACTTGATCGCGTTCGAGAGCAGGTTCAGCACGATGTGGGCCCACGTCTGGGGATCGAGCCGGGTTTGCTCGGCCGCCGCGTCGGCGATCCGGCTGCGCAGGTCCAGGCCCGCGCGGTGCGCCACGTCGGCGAACAGGTCCACGCATTCGGCCGTGAGCGCCGCCGGATCGGTCGGTTCCAGGGACTTCCTCGACGGGTCGGTCTCGGCACGCGTCGCTTCGAGCAGTGCGTCGACAAGTCGCCGCAATCGGATCGCGGCGCGCTGGGAGGCCTCCAGCGATTGCCGCTGCGCCTCCGTCAACGTCGTGGCCTCGTCGAGCACACTCTGCAACGGGCCGAGGAGCAGCGTGAGCGGCGTGCGGAACTCGTGGCTGATCGATTCGAAGAACCGCGTCTTGGCGGCGTCCAGCGCCGCGAACGCATCGGCCCGGCGACGCTCGGCATCCATCGCCGACGCATCGCGCAGCAGCCCCGAAATCTTCGTGACCACGAGGTCGACGAAGGTCGAGTACGCGGCGTCGAACACCCGGTACGGACTCAGTCCGACGGCGATGACACCGAGCGGGAAGTCGTGGCCCGACGCCGTCAACGGCACGAGGAGGAGGGTGCCGATCGGATGGTCGCCGAGGGCCCGCTGCGGGTCGAGCAGATCCGGGGAACGCTCGGCGACGCCGGAGACGACGAAGGGTTCGGAGGCCCTGGCGGCCTTCGACAGCAGCTGGTCCTCATCCGGTCCGAGCAGGGCACCCGAGAAGCCGGGCTTCGTCCCCATTACGGCGAGCTGCTTCCAGTTCGGTTGCGGATCATCGGGATCCACCACCCGGCTGTCGAGGAACAGCGCGGCCAGGGGAATGTCCTGATGGCTCGGAGCGAGCGCGTCCAGCGCGTTCCGGCACGTGTCGATCACCGACAGGCCCGAATCGGTGATCGCCACCGTACCCAGGCGGCTCAGAGCCTCCAGACGACGCTCACCGAGTACCCGTGAGGTGACGTCGGTGGTCGCGACGAAGACCCCCGCGACCTCGCCGGACTCGTCGCGGATCGGGCTGTAGGAGAAGGTCCAGTAGGTTTCTTCCTCGTAGCCGTGGCGCTGCATGAACAGCAGTTCTTCCTCGGCGAAGGTGGCGGTGCCCGCCATCGCCCGTTCGACGCGCGCGCCCACCTCGTCCCACACCTCGTGCCAGCATTCCGGCGCCGGTTGCGCGACCGCCGCGGGGTACTTGTCGCCGAGGACGGGGATGATCGCGTCGTTGAAGATCTGCACCAGCTGCGGCCCCCACCACAGGAGCATCGGCACCTCGGACGGCAATACCGTCCGCACTGCCATGCGCAGTTCCGCCGGCCAGGACTCCACCGGCCCCAGAGGGGTGGCCGACCAGTCGGTCTTCCGAAACCGTTCCAGGCATTCTCCCGGCCCCGCGAACAGGCGTTCCGCCGACCACGCCTCTCCCGACTCGGCTGTCGCCCTCATGCCCCGTCACTCCCATCTCCGGTACGTCCCGCCCGCCGTCATTCTCCCCCGATATCGCGCAGAACGACGCCACATGGAGGACATGCGTCCTCCTTTCCCCCGGTGGGCGGCATGGGTGGAAATGGTGGTACGTCGGCGGACGCTGGGAACAGTGAAGGCGGCGGCTTCGGCGTCGGGGCCCGACCCGCCGCCGCCTACGTCATCAGCGGTGGGAACGTGTCGGGCGACCCGCCGTGGACGTCAACCGTCTGGTGCGCTCGATCGCGGGGGTGGTGATCACCTTCCTGATCACGCGCACTGTCGTCGACCGTCCGCCGAGTCGAACCGTTGGTCTAGTACAGGACCGACCGTTGCCCGTATTGCGCTTCCGGACGGTCCCGTAGAACTTCACCGATGGCGGCCTGCCTGCACTTCCTTCGACGCGCGCTCGGCCTCCACCACAACTGAGGGCGAACCCTCGGCGCGCTCGTCGCCGGTGCATGGCTCGGCGAGACGCAGCAGGTGCAGATACAACCGACGTCGGAACTGTACGAGTGGCTGGGCGACTCCGGCCATATGGACGACGGCGACTGACGAGGAGCCGAGCGAGTCCGACGTTGTGTGCGAGGAAACGCCGAGAACTCGACAACAACGTCGGACTCGATTGCACCCGATCGTGTTTCCCGCGTGACAGATGTGCATACTGTTGCGGGTCGTTCAGGGGGAACGACCGCGACGATCGGGGGGATCATGACCGACCTCAGCATGCCCGCAGCCGGCTCCGACAGGTTCGAGGGTCTGAGCGAGACGTGGCGGTTCCGCTTCGAATTCTTCGCCGCATACGGCGTCCCGGGATCGCTGAAGACGTCTCCCGAATACACCGCGGCCTTCCGCGCCCTGCCGCTGCGGCAGCGCATGAAGCTGAACATGAATCTGCTCGGGTTCCTGTTCGGCATCTTCTACCTGCTGTATCTACGGTTGTGGAAGAAGGCGCTGGTGGTGTTCGGCGTCGGCCTCATGCTGGGTCTCCTCGTCGTCGCGCTGGCGCTGCCCTCGACCGTCGACACCGCTCTCACACTCGGCCTGTGGCTCTACGTCGCGAGTCGCGTGAACGTCTACCACTACGAGAACCGGGTACTCGGCCGTCAGACGTGGGGCCTGTAGCCCCGGCTCCGGCGTGCACTTCTCGTCGTGAATACCGCGCAAGATCGACAGGACCTGCACACGCACGGCGGTCCCGTCGACCCCGCGCCCCGGCAGGTCACATTTACGCCGCGGGTAGGCTCGGGACCCGTGTCTGATGCCCTCACCGTCGACGACGAACCCATCGAGTCGTCCTCACGTTCGTTCCGGCGCGCGTTCCAGGATCTGCGCGAAGGCTTCAACCACCGCGAGCTGTGGTTGCTGCTCGGCTGGCAGGACATCAAGCAGCGCTACCGCCGGTCGGTGCTCGGCCCGTTCTGGATCACGATCGCCACGGGTGTGTCGGCGATCGCGATGGGTGTGCTCTACGGCACGCTGTTCAATCTCGATGTCCCGGAGTTCCTGCCGTACGTCGCGCTCGGCTTCATCATCTGGAACCTGATCCAGGGGTCGATCCTCGAGGGCGCGGACGTGTTCATGTCCAACGAGGGCCTGATCAAACAGCTGCCGACGCCGCTCAGTGTGCACGTCTACCGGCTGGTGTGGCGGCAGATGATCCTGTTCGCGCACAACATCGTCATCTACATCGGCATCTTCATCTTCTTCCCACGTCAGCTGTACTGGACGGCCTTCCTCGCCATCCCGGCGCTGGCGTTGATCGCGATCAACGCGGTGTGGGTGTCGCTGGTGTTCGGCATCCTCGCCACGCGCTACCGCGACATCGCGCCGCTGCTCGGCAGCATCGTCCAGCTGCTGTTCTTCATGACACCGATCATCTGGACGGAGAAGACGCTCGAGGGCACCGGCAACGAGGGGCGGGCGCGGATCGCGGAGATCAACCCGCTCTACCACTTCCTCGACATCGTGCGGACCCCACTGCTCGGCGGCGACCAGCAGCTCTACCACTGGGTCATCGTCCTGATCATCACCGTCGTCGGCTGGGGTATCGCCCTGCTCGCGCTGCGCAACTACCGCTCGCGCGTCGCCTACTGGGTCTGAGCCGGTTCGAGCCGGACCAGCTGTGAACGGTGGATCGGCTCCCGGTCGGTGATCCGGAAACCGACGGCCTCGAGCTCCCGGTAGGTGTCGGTCTCGGTGAACCGGTGGGGTTCGAACCGCCACCACACGTTGTTCGGGTGCCACACCCGGAAGCCGGTCTCGCGCTCGCCGTCGGCGACCACCCACAGCACCTCGCATCGGGCCGCCGCGCGTCGGGCGAGTTCCGGCGGCGGAGCGTCGGTCGACCACAGGTTCACGCGGTCGACGGCGTCGTAGCCGAGCCCCACGTCGTCGAGTCCTTCCACCGCGTCGGGCCGGGCGTCAACGACCGCGCGCAGTGAGGTCGGTGCCCACGAGACGCGCGGTTCGAAAGCGACACAGTCGCCGGGTTCGGAGCGTTCGACCAGCCGGTCGGCGATCACGCTGTAGTCCATCCCGCCGGCCTTGCCGAACGGCTGTCGCTGCTGCACGTAGGCCGGCGCAACGCTGACGGCGACCGCAGTCAGCACCACCAGCATCGACCACCAGCGGGTTGCGGTGCGGGCCGCCGCCCAGCCCACGAGCAGCACCATCGCGGGAACCGTGAACGACAGATAGCGCTCGAGGTACATGTTGTCCTCGAGCAGCGAGTAGCCGAGCAACAGCACCATGGGCACGGCGAAACCCGGCACAGCGAGCCACAGCAGGGTCCGCTCCCCAGGCTCCGCGCCACGACGGCACGCGGCGATCACCCCGGCGACGACGATCGCGGCGAACAAGGCGGCCGTCCACGGGGCCTGCGGGAACCACTGATCGAGAGCGATCGTGCGGACGATCGTCGAGTCGAGCGGAGGAATCCAGGCGACCTGCTTGGCCTGCGAATAGGCGAGCAGGACGAACGGCGTCGACAAGGCCGCGCCCACCCCTGCGGACAACAGGAACGCACCGCGCCCACGGCCACGGACCAGCACGGTGAGGAGATGCGCGACAACGACCGTCGCGGAGTACACGAACATCACCGTCGCGACCGGCAGGACGACGGCGTACAGCGCCCACCACCGTCTACGGCCGGTCGCGCAGCCGAGCGCGACCAGCAGCGACAACACCGCGACCAGCGCCGCAGCGAAGGCATAGGACCGCGCTTCGGTGGCCGCCCAGGTCACCCGCGGCGACAGCGCGAACAGCACCCCGGCGGCGATCCCCACGCGACGACCCGCCAGCACCTGGCCGGTCGCCGTGACGGCTGCGGCACCCACCCCGAGCGCGAGCACACCGGGCAGGCGGGCGGTGAACTCGTCGACGCCCACGAGGGAGAACCAGTAGTGCAGCAGCAGATTGTGCAGGCCGTGGACGGCGTCGATCCGGGTGTGGACACGGAGCATCCCCTCGACCGACCGGTCGGCACTCGAGATGGTGGCGGCCTCGTCCCACCACAGCGAGGGGACCCACGAGAACGCCCCTGCGACGAGCACGGTCGCAACCCCGATCAGCAGGGGAAACGACCATGCCCTCACGGTCTACCCGTCGATGCCGTACAGGCGCGCCCAGTTCTCGCGGCTCGTGAGCTTGGGGAGCGCTTCCTGCCAGACCGTCTTCATCCGGGGCGCTTCCTTGCGGAGCTGCCAGCACACCTTCGCGGCCTGCTTCGCGAGGTCGACGGCGGTGTCCTTGTCGCGGTGACGCACCCGCACGGCGTTCTGCGAGGCGTCGGTGACGACGGCCTTGTCGAACAACGACACGTGCCACCACGATGCGAAGTGAGCGGGAACGGTGACCGTCCGGCGGTCGACCTTGCCGGCGAACTGCTGCACGGCACGCTTGAGCAGCACCAGGCCCTCGCGCTTCTTGTCGGGCTCGAACTGCCAGACCGACATCTGCGTGTGCGGATCGGATTCCTTGCCCACCTGCGCGGCCGGAAGCGGCTTCGTCTCGGGATAGCGGTCGCGCAGTTCGCGCAGTTCCTTCAGCACGGACTGGCCGCCGTCGTAGAGGAAGTCCGGTCCGGCGAGGAAGTCCTCCGCAGCCTTGATGAAGGTCGCGGCGAGACCGTACTGCATCGAGACGATGAGCTCACTGATCTTGCGGAACAGGTACTTCGACATGTCGTTACCGTCGAAGCGCCCGTAGATGGACGAGACGATCAGGCCGTTGCGGATGCTGAAATAGCGCGCCCAGTCGTCGTAGTCCTTGAGATAGAAGTCGGCATGCCACACACCCGCATTGGGCAGGGTGACCGTCGGATGCCCCGCGTACCGGGCACGGATGCCGTATTCGATGTCGTCCCACTGGAAGAACAGCGGGATGGGCAGACCGCAGTCGGCGATGATCTCGGCGGGCAGCAGGCAGGTCCACCAGCCGTTCCAGCCGGCGTCGAAACGCATGTCCTGCTTCTTCTTCACGAGGTCGATGCCCATGCGAGCACCCGGAGTCAGTGCGCCGGCGGTGATCTCGTCGAGCACCTCACGCTCGGCCGAGACGTGCAGGACCTGGGGATTGCTCAGCGACAGCATCTGGGCGCCGACGATCGTCGGCTGCACCGTCATGTTCGCGAAAGCGTTGAGACGCAACACCGATTCGGGTTCGCACAGGATGTCGTCGTCCATGACGATGACGTTGGCGTGCTCGGCCTTGGCGGAACCGGTGATCTCGTACATGCCGCGCGAGAAGCCACCCGCACCACCGAGATTCGGCTGGGTCAGGTAGATGAGCTTGTCGCCGAGCTTGTCGGCGACCTCGGCGAACGCCGAGCGCGAGCGCACCTGGTCGGTGCCCTGGTCGACGATGCACACCGCTTCGATGTCGGCCATCGCCCCGTCGTCCGAGGCGAGAGTGCCGACGGTGACGGTGCAGTCGTCGGCGCGGTTGAACGTGCAGATGACCACAGCCGCGGGACGCAGGTGCTCGGGAGCGGCGACCGTCCAGCGCGCGTCGGAGACGAGCACCGATCCGTTGCCGGCATCGATGGAGAACCACATCGCACCGCCGTCGACGAACCGTTCGATCGGCAGCTCGAGGTCGAGCTCGCCCGAACCCGACACCGTCTCGACCGTCACGATCCGCTCGCGTCCGCGTGCATCGGACGCCCACACGGTGAACTCAGCCGTACCGGAGCAGCCGTAGGTGAGCTGCAGGTTCACGGTCTTGACGTCGGTCCAGCGCTGCCAGAACGTCGCGGGAAAGCGGCCGAAATAGGTGTTGGTGTGGGCGGTCGCGCCGTCGGCGAGCTGCAGCCCGTAGCGGTCGGACGCCGCGCCACCCTTCGTGTGGACGTACATCTTCTCCGGCACGCGCGGCGACAGAGATGCGAAGACACCGCGCTGGACGATCAGCCGGTCGCGACGCACCGGTTCGGTGAGAACCTCGTCCAGTGTGTCCGCCTCATGTCCGATCGTGCTTGTGTCGCCGGCAGCTGCCTGCTCCATCGGGCTACTCCCCGCTCGTGGTCGATCCGCTGTTTTCGATGCGACAGTAGCAGCGGAAACAGGAGCTCCATGGTTGTGTGCGTCGACTACCGGTGTTTCGACCCATTCGCGAATTGTGCCGGGACTACCCCGAACGGCGCGGGTTATCGGCCCAGAACGCGCTCGACGCGCCTGTAGGCGGCCTCGGTGGCCTGTTTCTGTGGCGTCCACCACTGCTCGTGGGCGCGGTACCAGTCGATGGTCGCGGCCAGCCCCTCACGGAAGTCGCGGTAGCGGGGCTGCCAGCCCAGTTCGGTGCGCAGTCGGGTCGCGTCGATGGCGTAGCGCAGGTCGTGGCCGGGGCGGTCGGTGACGAAATCGAACTCGGTCCTGTCCTTGCCGCACAGTTCGAGGACGGTTTCGACGACGGTGCGGTTGTCGGTCTCCCCGTCGGCGCCGATCAGATAGGTCTCGCCGAGCTGTCCGTGTTCGATGATCGTCCACACCGCGCTGTTGTGGTCGTCGACGTGGATCCAGTCGCGCACGTTCGTGCCGGTGCCGTAGAGCTTGGGGCGCACACCGGTGAGCACGTTGGTGATCTGGCGGGGGATGAACTTCTCCACGTGCTGATAGGGGCCGTAGTTGTTCGAGCAGTTCGAGATGGTCGCGCGGACGCCGAACGAGCGCACCCAGGCGCGTACCAGCAGATCCGAGCCGGCCTTGGTCGACGAGTAGGGGCTCGACGGGTTGTAGGCGGTGGCCTCGGTGAAGCGGGCGGGGTCGTCGAGGGCGAGGTCGCCGTAGACCTCGTCGGTGGAGATGTGGTGATAGCGCACGTCGTACTTGCGGACGGCCTCGAGCAGGGTGAAGGTGCCCACGAGATTGGTGTGCACGAACGGCGCGGGGTTGGACAGCGAGTTGTCGTTGTGGGATTCGGCGGCGAAGTGCACCACCAGATCGGTGTCGGCGACGAGCCGGTCGACGAGGTCGGCGTCGGCGATGTCACCTTCGACGAAGGTGATCTTCTCGGCGACGGGGTCGAGGGAGGCACGGTTGCCGGCGTAGGTGAGCTTGTCGAGCACGGTGACCTGCGTGTCGGGTCGTTCCGCGACGGTCTGATGGACGAAGTTCGCGCCGATGAAACCGGCACCACCGGTGACGAGCAGCCTCATTGGGGCAAGCCTACTCATGCGAGACTGTCCGACATGCGCGGAATCATCCTCGCGGGTGGGACGGGCTCACGTCTGCATCCGATCACCCAGGGCGTGAGCAAGCAGCTCGTGCCCGTCTACGACAAGCCGATGATCTACTACCCGCTCTCGACGCTCATGCTCGCCGGGATCCGCGACATCCTCATGATTACCACCCCGCACGACGCCGAGCAGTTCCGCTGGTTGCTCGGCGACGGTTCGCAGTTCGGGGTGAACATCACCTACGCGATCCAACCCTCACCCGACGGTCTAGCGCAGGCATTCGTGCTCGGCGCCGACCACATCGGGACCGATCCGGTCGCATTGATCCTCGGCGACAACATCTTCTACGGCCCGGGCCTCGGCACCCAGCTCAAGCGCTTCGCGCACATCGACGGCGGTGCGGTGTTCGCGTACCGGGTGTCCGACCCGTCGGCCTACGGGGTGATCGAGTTCGACTCCACCGGCCGCGCCCTGTCGCTCGAGGAGAAACCCGACGACCCGAAGTCGAACTTCGCGGTGCCGGGGCTGTACTTCTACGACAACGACGTCGTCGAGATCGCCCGGTCGCTGAAGCCGTCGGCGCGCGGCGAACTGGAGATCACCGACGTCAACCGCACCTATCTCGAAGCGGGGAAACTGCAGGTCGAGGTGTTGCCGCGCGGTACCGCCTGGCTCGACACCGGCACCTTCGACTCGCTGCTCGACGCGTCGAACTACGTGCGCACCATCGAACAACGCCAGGGATTGAAGATCGGTGCGCCCGAGGAGGTCGCGTGGCGTCTCGGGTTCATCGACGACGAGCAACTGCGCGCCGCGGCCGAGCCGCTGGTGAAGTCGGGCTACGGCAGCTACCTGCTGGATCTGCTCGAACGAGGAAAGGACCGCTAGGTGCACTACCGCGAACTGAAGGTCGCCGGGGCGTGGGAGATTACGCCGAAACAGTTCGGCGACGACCGGGGCGTGTTCCTCGAATGGTTCAAGCAGGAGACCTTCGTCGACGCTGCCGGCCGACCCCTGGAGTTGGCGCAGGCGAACTGCTCGGTCTCCGCCGCCGGAGTACTGCGCGGCATCCACTACGCGGATGTGCCTCCCGGACAGGCGAAGTACGTCACGTGCGTGTCGGGGTCGGTGCTCGACGTTGTCGTCGACCTGAGGGTGGGGTCGCCGACCTTCGGGCAGTGGGATTCGGTGCTGCTCGACACGAAGGACCGGCGCGCGATCTTCCTGTCCGAGGGCCTCGGCCACGGTTTCCTCGCCCTCGAGGACAACTCGACCGTCGTCTACCTGTGCTCGACGGGCTACGACCCCGACCGTGAGCACGAGGTGAACCCGTTCGATCCGGAGATCGGGATCGATTGGCCGACAACGGGACCTGACGGCAGGTCGCTGACCTACGAACTGTCGGCCAAGGACCGGACGGCACCCACCCTCGCCGACGCCCGCGAAGCGGGTCGTCTCCCGCACGCACAAGACTCAGCCACCGATCCGTAACATCTTGGGACTCTTGCCGATAGCCAGGGCAGTGCTTCCGCACCGACATACCGAAGAGACAGGATCCGACCGTGAACTTGAAGACCACCCTCGGACGGGTAGCGAGCGTCGGCGTCGCAGCCGCCGTTACCGCCGGCCTCGCTGTCGCCGGAACTTCCACCGCTTCCGCGGACTCGAACTGGACCACGTTCACCAATACGGTGGGTCTGCACCTCGATACGGGTTCGAGCGGGTATGCCGGCAACGCAACCCCGTTCATCGATGCACCGGTCGTGCTCCGAACCGACCCCGCCTCTCCCGAACTGCCGCTGTGGGTCGGTGGTATCGGCTCCCCGTTCTGCCCATGCACCGTGCACTGGCACAACGAGACCACTGGTGAGCGCGGGAGAGTACGTGCCAACAGCACTCTGCTCCCCTCGGAAACGGGTGCCGGGGAGATCTCGGCATACGTCACCATCGACGGCAACGTCAGCGTCACCGCCGTTCGTGGCGTCGCCAACTGGACCGCCCGATAGCAGATCTGGTTGTTCCGACGGCGTTCAGCGCGGTCGGAACAACCAGATCATCGGGTGCGGCCGAGTGCCGCACGGATCCGGCGTACGACGCCGTCCGGGTCCTGCGTCAGCATGTGCCAGGTGAATCGCAGAACGTGCCATCCTGCGTTGATCAGGACGTTCTGTCTTTCGATGTCGTGGCAGTGACGGTCTGCGTCGCGATGCCACACCCAGCCGTCGATCTCTATCGCCACCCGTTCGGCCTCGAACGCGACGTCGATCTCGTATCCACAGCTCATCACGTGTGCACGCCAGCCGGTGAACCCTGCCTGACGTAGCACCCGATGGAAGATGCGTTCGGCCTGGGAATGCCCGCCGTCCCGGGCGGTGCACAACAATTTCTCCGCAGCGCGCGACCCACGACGTCCCGGATTCCTCAGGTGGGACCGCTCCAGCAGAGCCAACGACGTGTGTCGTTGAAGTGCTCTGTCCATGAGGACGGAACCCTCTTTCAGCTCGACCGCTGCCTCCAACACCGTGAGAGGTACACCTGTGACCCGCAGCCCGCGCACGGTCACGATGTCGTCGGCGGGCAGGTCCCTGCGACGGAGGTGCACATTCCCGTTTCTCACGATGGCCCGCCCATGTGGGACGGTGACGAAGTAACGGGCGGGAGGCCTGTCGAGGATTCCGTGCCACCACGCGGCGCTCGGACCCCATGCCGTCGCCGCACGTCCCGCACCGTAGACAGCGGCGCGAAGGTGCACCGAAGAGGTCCGCTCCCGATCGGCACGGAGATACACACCGGGAACCAGTGAGACCCATTCACCCGACCGCACGTAGTGATCGATGATTGCGATGCTCAGACCGCACCGCACCGCCTGATCGCGGGTGACGACACCGTCCTGCCTGGCCATGATCGCGTGTGCTCGGGAGCGTGACATATCCGGTTCGACGCCACAGGAGCCGGACCGGTTCCACACAGCTCGGATCTGGTTGGTCCGACCGTGTATGTCGCCGTCGAACCAACCAGATCAGCGCAGGCGGAAGATCACGACGCGCTGGACGACGAAGTTGATCACCGTCGCGACGCCTTGGGCGACGACGAAGGCGAAGGGCGTGACCCACCACTCGTCGCCGAGGGCTTCGTTGAGTACACGGTTGATGCCGACCTGTGCGGCGAACGTCACTGCGTAGAGGACCACCACGGCTGCGAAACGAACGCGGCTCGGCGGGGCCTTGAAGGTCCAGCGGCGGTTGATCAGGTAGGCGGTGGTGGTGCCGGCCACGAACGACAGGGCCTTCGCGACGTCGCGCGTGACGCCCAGGGCCATGAGCAGGACGTACAGGCCGTAGTCGACGATCGCCGAGAACCCACCGGTCAGGACGAACCGTGTGAGCTGCGTCTTCAGGTCCAGCGCTTCGTCGGCCGTCGAATCGGTCAACGGCAGTTCGGGAGCCAGTGGGGCGTGATGCTCCGGCAGCGGCTGCACATGGTCGTGGGATTCCGGCACGCAGACGAGGGTAACGCCCGTGAGGAACAGCATCTTGCCGGGTGACCAGGACACACGGGTAGCCTTTATCCCGATGTCCACGACAGCTACGGAGCAGGCGAGCGAGCCGCTCCCCACCCAGACCCGCACCCTGACCGGCTGGGGGCGCACTGCGCCGACCACCGCAGAGGTGCTGTCCACCCCCGACGTCGAAGTGATCGCCAAGGCGGTCGCGCGGGTCGCGGAAGACAACGAGTCGAAGCCGTCGCACCTGCGGCGCGGCGTGATCGCACGCGGGCTCGGACGCTCCTACGGCGACCCCGCGCAGAACGCGGGCGGGCTCGTCGTCGATATGACGGCGCTGAACAAGATCCACAGCATCGACCGTGACTCCCGCAAGGTCGTGGTGGACGGTGGTGTGAGCCTCGACCAGCTCATGCGCGCCGCGCTGCCGTTCGGTCTGTGGGTGCCCGTCCTGCCGGGCACGCGCCAGGTCACCATCGGTGGTGCGATCGGTGCCGACATCCACGGCAAGAACCACCACAGCGCGGGCAGCTTCGGCAACCACGTCAAGTCCATCGACCTGCTCACCGCCGACGGCCAGGTCCGCACGTGCACCCCCACCGGGCGCAACGCCAAGCTGTTCTGGGCGACCGTGGGCGGAATGGGTCTGACAGGCATCATCCTGCGCGCGACCATCGAGATGACCCCCACGGAGACGGCGTACTTCATCGCCGACAGCCGCCGCACCGAGTCGCTCGACGAGACGATCGCCCTGCACAGCGACGGTTCGGAAGCGAACTACGACTACTCCAGCGCATGGTTCGACGCCATCTCGCCGGAGCCGAAGCTCGGCCGCGCCGCAGTCTCCCGAGGCAACCTCGCGAAGCTCGACCAGCTGCCGAAGAAGCTGCAGAAGGACCCGCTCAAGTTCGACGCGCCGACCCTGCTGACCCTGCCCGACGTATTCCCGAACGGGCTGGCCAACAAGTTCAACTTCTCGGTGATCGGTGAGCTGTACTACCGGAAGACGAAGAACGCCGACAACCAGGTCCAGAATCTGACGGCGTTCTACCACCCCCTCGACCTGTTCGGGGAGTGGAACCGCGGCTACGGACCCAACGGCTTCCTGCAGTACCAGTTCGTGGTGCCGCCGGAAGCGGTCGAGGAGTTCAAGAAGATCATCCGCGACATCCAGGCGTCGGGACATCACTCGTTCCTCAACGTGTTCAAGCTGTTCGGTGAAGGGAACAAGGCTCCGCTCAGCTTCCCCATCCCCGGCTGGAACATCTGCGTCGACTTCCGGATCAAGCCGGGCCTGAACGAGTTCGTGCGCGAACTCGACAAGCGGGTCCTCGAGTTCGGTGGTCGCCTCTACACCGCGAAGGATTCGCGGACCGACGCTAAGACCTTCCACGCCATGTACCCGCGGATCGACGAGTGGCTGAAGGTGCGCCGCTCCGTCGACCCCACGAACGTCTTCGCCTCCGATATGTCCAGAAGGTTGGAACTCCACTGATGATCAACGCCGTCGGCAATCCCCAGACCCTGCTGCTGCTCGGTGGCACCTCCGAGATCGGCCTGGCCATCGTCGAGGAGTACCTCCGCAAGGCACCGGCCCGCGTGATCCTCGCGGCCCTGCCCGGCGACCCGCGTCGTGAGGACGCCGTCGCCCAGGCGAAGTCCGCGGGTGCGACGCAGGTCGACCTGATCGACTTCGACGCGCTCGACACGGCGAGCCACCCGGCCGTCATCGACCAGGCGTGGAAGGACGGCGACGTCGACATCGCGATCGTCGCCTTCGGTCTGGACGCCGACGCCGAGGAGCTGTGGCAGAACCAGAGCAAGGCCGTGCGGGTCGCGGAGGTCAACTACACGGCCGCCGTCTCCGTGGGTGTGCTGGTGGGCGAGAAGATGAAGGCGCAGGGCTTCGGGCGCATCATCGCGATGTCGTCGGTTGCCGGCGAGCGCGTCAAGCGCGCCAACTTCGTCTACGGTTCCACCAAGGCCGGCCTCGACGGCTTCTTCCTCGGACTCGGTGAGGCGCTGCGCCCGTTCGGGCCGCGCGTGACCGTCGTGCGCCCCGGCCAGGTGCGCACGCAGTTCAGCGCGCACGTCGACGAGGCCCCGCTCACCGTGAACAAGGAAGATGTCGCGAAGCTCGCTGTCGCGGCCTCCGATCGCGGCAAGGAGATCGTCTGGGCGCCGGGCACCTTCCGGTTCGTGATGATCGTGCTGCGTCACCTGCCGCGCGCGATCTTCCGCAAGCTGCCGATCTGACAGACGTGCACCCTCTGCCCCGCCGGACCCGTTTCGGCGGGGCAGTCGTCTTTTCGGGGTCTACCGGACGTAGCCGGTTCCGCTGTGGATCATCCCGGGCGGCCCGTAACACCAGTGGTTGATCGACCCTTCGTTCACGAAGACACCGTTCACGATGCCGTCCTGCCCCGCCTCGTTCGTCGCGTAGCCGACACCCGGCGCCCCGACGACGATGCACTGGTAGGGATCGACGCCGTGGTGGTCGTACAACCGGCCGTCGATGGGACCGCCGGGCGCACCCGGTTCGATCACCGGATACGCCGAGGCCTGCGCCGCCCCGAAGACGAGGAGAGGTGCCGTCGCGAGCGTTGCAAGGGCCGCACGAACTGCTTTACCTGTCATGATCTGAGCCTTCCGTTCGGATTCCCCGGGCGGTACCGACAGCCCGGTTTCCCGACGCAACTTCCAGGATGAAGGTCCCGACCGGTGGACGGCGGCGTTTTTGCGGCGCGGATCGGGCCACCACTCGTCTCGCGGACGCATCTCTATGCTCGTGGGGTGCTCGCCGACACTCCTGTAGCAGTCGCCCCGTTACGCCGTGCCGTCTCGACGCTCGTGCAGTTCGTCTGCGCAGCGCTCGTCGCAGCGCTCGTCGCCGCGGTGGGGCTGTTCGCTTTCGACCGTGTGCAGTGGCCGGCGTTCAATTCGTCGAACGTGACGCAGGCCGTCACCACCGTGATGCAGTTCGCGGCACTCGCCGTGCTCGGCCTGTCGATCTATCTGTTGCGTCGCCGCAGATGGGTGACGGGGGCGCGGGTGCTGTCGTGGGCGGCGCTGTCCGGCTTGGTCACCGCGACCCTCGGGATGCCGCTCGCCGCGACCCGCCTCTACCTGCACGGCATCTCCGTCGACCAGGAGTTCCGCACCCAGTTCCTCACGCGACTGACGGACAGCGCGGCGTTGCGCGACATGAACTACGCCGACCTGCCGTCGTTCTATCCGGCCGGGTGGTTCTGGATCGGTGGCCGTGTCGCGAATCTGCTGGGTATGGACGGCTGGGAAGCGTTCAAGCCGTATGCGATCGGTTCGCTGGCGGTCGCGGCGGTCGTCGCGCTGGTGCTGTGGTCCGAATTGGTCCGCTCCGATCTGGCGGTGCTCGCTGCTACCGCGACGACGCTGGTCGTGCTGGCCTACGGTTCGCCGGAGCCCTACGGAGCGGTGATCGCGGTGCTGGTCGCGCCGGCGTTGGTGCTGGCCTGGGGTGCGTTCGCACCCGTGCGTGTTTCCGGTAGTTCCGACTACCGGAAACACGCACGGCAGGGTTGGGGCGCCGTGGTGGGGACGGGCCTGTTCCTCGGTCTCGCCGCGACCTTCTACACCCTCTATCTCGGTATCGCGGCGTTCGCGGTGACGGTGATGGCCGTCGTCGCGGCGTACCTCGCGCGTCGCGCCACCGGGTCGTGGCGGGCGGTCCTTCCGGTGCTCGTCCGTCTCGTGGTGATGGCGTCGATCGCGGTGCTCGTCGCGTTGATCGTGTGGGCGCCGTTCGTGTTCGACGTGCTGGGCGGTAATCCCCCGTCCGAGTCCGGGACCGCGACCCACTATCTCCCCGATGCCGGTGCGCGACTGCCGTTGCCGATGTTCCACATGTCCCTGATCGGACTGTTGTCGTTGCTGGGCACCGTGTGGCTCGTGGGCCGGGCGTCGTCGTCGCATCGGGCGCAGGCGCTCGGGCTCGGGGTGATCGCGGTCTACCTGTGGTACCTCGCGTCGATGGCGTTGACCGCCGTGGGCAACACCCTGCTCGCGTTCCGTCTCGAGGTCATCCTGCTCGTACTGCTCGCTGCGGCAGGCGCATTCGCCTTCGTCGACTTCTCGCGTTGGATCAGCCTGGCGACCAGCGAGAATCCGCGCGTGCGCAGGGTTCTCGTGGCGGTGGGTGCTCTCGGTGCGCTGGCGTTCACCCAGAACATCCCCCAGGTGCTCGGGAGCGAGATCACCGTCGCCTACACCGACACCGACGGGGCCGGTGAACGCGCCGACCAGCGACCCGCCGGTGCCGCGTCCTATTACGCCGAGGTGGACGACGTCCTGCTGTCGCAGTTGGGCGGCGAGCGTGACGACCACGTGGTCCTCACGGCCGACACGTCTTTCCTCGCCTACTACCCATACTTCGGTTTCCAGGCCCTGACCTCGCACTACGCCAACCCGCTGGCGGAGTTCTCCGCGCGGGCCGCAGCGATCGAGGAGTGGTCGGAACTCTCCTCCCCCGGCGAACTGCTCGCCGCCTGGGAGGAGTTGCCGTGGAGAGCCCCCGACGCCGTCGTCTTCCGGCAGGGCGCCGAGGGTTACACGCTGCGTCTGGCCGAGGACGTCTACCCGAACGATCCCAATGTGCGGCGGTACACGGTGACCTTCCCCAAGGAACTGTTCGACGATCCCCGCTTCACCGTGACCGAGGTGGGGCCGTTCGTCGTCGTCACCGCGACGGGCGAACCGGCATGATGCGACGAACTCCGGTGTCGCGCAACCACAATCCACCCCACACCAGAATTCCGGTGTAGATCGGGAAGAGAGTCGTGCTGACGATGGGCTGTTCGGTGAGCAGATTCGTCGCGACAGCACCACCGAGATAGCCGGTGAGGAGTACGGCGCCGAGGATTGCGGTGGGCGGCAGGACGTAGGCGATCAGGCAGACGAGTAGGACGACGCCGAACACCCGGTTGAGGCTCGGGTCGAACCCGAGATCGGCCATCGCTTCCTGCACCTGCGAAACGTTGGCGATGTGGATGATCGAGTCCCACAGCAGAAACAGGACGACGAGACCGCTGACGATCAGGCCTGCGATGCGAGCGGCGCGTGAGGGTGCCGCGGTGATGTCGTCGCGGGTGCCGGTGGTGGATGCGGTGAAGGTGTTCATGACGGCCTCCTGGTAGGTGGGCAGCGGTGCTGTCGCAGATACCGACCGGGCAGGAGCCGGAAACTCATCGCCGCTGCGGTAAGGTCGCGGCGAGTCGTACGGGGGGTACGACAGAATCGGGGGATTCGATGAGCGACGTTCTGTATGTGCCGATCCGACGCCGCGACAGTTCCGGGCACGTTCGGCTCGAGATGCGCACACTGCCCGACGGCCGGCTGGCGTTGCCCGCCTACACCTCACCGAAGGAACTGGTCCGCTGTTGTGGACCGCAGCAGCCGTGGATGGGCGTCGACAGCACAGGGCTGCAGGAGATCCACCGGACCACCGGGTACGACGTGGTCCTGCTCGACGGTCGACAACCACCGCCACCCCCGGTCGGGGACGACGACCGTCCGTTCGAGGCCCCACTCGGCAGGAGAGCGACCCGGTGAGCATCGACATCGGCGACCTCGACACGGTCGCGAAGCACCTGGCGACCGGAGCGATGGGCATCGACGAACTCGGATCCGATCCAGCACCGATACCCGACGCGGGTGCCGCCACAGCACTGCTCGTCGACGCTCTCGGGTCGATTGCTTCCGCGCTGGACGCGGCGGTCCGGTCGCTGGCCGATGCAGCAGACGCCGCCCAGGACAGTCTGCGCGCCTACCAGGACGCCGAGTCGCACACTGCTCAGGAGATGGCGAAGGCCGGTGAGGGATGAGCCTCGACACCCGAGTCTTCGGCGACCCCACCTCTTGCTACGCATGCGCGGATTCGCTCACTGCCCTCGCCACGGGTGTGAACGACCGACTGAAGGCGGCACGCGACGGACGCACCGAGTCCGAGTACGAATTCAGAAGCCCTGCGGGAGATGCGTTCCGCACGACGCTCGACCGCATCATCACGGGGACGACCGAGGCCACAGACCAGATCGACGTGATCGCCGCTGCCCTGCGCGCATTCGCCGACGGACTCGTCACCGTCCGGTCACGCATGTCACAGGCCGAGGCGACAGCGGCGGAAGCCGGTATTCCCGTGGAGTTCGGCGTCGGGATCGGTGAGCCACTCAACGTCGATCCGAACTCGTACGACATTGCACCCCAGGTTTTTCGGACGAAGCAGATCGCAGCCTACGAGGCGGCTGCGGGGCTCGTTGCGGAAGGTCGCGCGGCCGAAACCGGGGCGCACAGCGCGCTCGCGGAAGCCTTGCGCGGCCCGACGACAATTCTGAAGGACGCAGAAGCCCAGTGGGGATGGCTGGTTCTACACACAGTCGGTGGGTATCTGGCTACGGCGGTTTCCGAGCTGTCGAAATGGGGAGACCTGGCCGAGGCACGCGGCGCGAACCTTGCTCGGCTGCGTGAGCTTGCCGCGGAAGCGGCGCGGTTGGGTGATCCGTACCCAGAAGCTACTGCGGCCAGGGCTGTTCGGGCCTTCCAAGGGGGAGCGGACGATGCTGCGCGGTTTGCTGCGGAGAACTCTCGACTGCTTGCCGGGCTCGGTGACAACAAGTTCGTTTCGAGTGTCGGCGGTAACCTCGGCGACCTGTTTCCCAAAGGATCAACTCTGGCGGGTGTGGGCTCGAAAGTTCCTTATCTAGGACTGGCTCTCACCGCTGGCCAGACCGCAAGTGACGTGATGAATGCCGAAACAACCGGAGAAGCGGTAAAGGCAGTCGCGAAGGATGTCGGTGGGTTCGTCGCAGGAACCGTAGCGACCGAACTAATACTCGCGAGCGCAGCCGGCGGTCCCGTCACGTTGCTCGCCGTCGGCGCCGGGGTCGGTGTCGCGTTCGGTGTGGGCGAAGTAATCGAACACTGGGACGACATCTCCGGTGCTGCCGGGTCTGCGGCACGCTGGGTGGGCAATCTGTTCTGAGGACATTAATGAACGCAACCGATCTTCCTCCGCTGCCCGACGCGGTTAACGGCGAGCCTCGCCCACCTCGCGCGCCACGCATCCACCACGTAACCGAATACACACCGGCCGACAGACATCCCCGTAAGCCGCCGAAAACACCGGAGCATCTCGGCCCCGTTCTCGAATGGCTCCAACCCACCGTGCGCGACCGATACATCGGCGCATTCCTCATAGCGGCAATCTTGGTCGTGTACCTCACCGTCATCAATGGAGACTTTCGCTGGATCCACTGGTGGATCATGTGGGTCATCATCCCTGGAAGTTCACTATTGTTGTTCTTCGGCAAGGGAAACCACTGGACCGCAGCCGGCGCCACCTGGGTCCAATGGCACGACAGCTGGGTCGATACCTACCATCTCACTCGCATCCGCTTCTCCGCTGATGGGCCCAGTCGTGTCCTGCGACTGAAAGACGCCCACGGCAACAAAATCCAATCGTTCAAGATCAGTGAGATCCAACGTAACCCCGACCTGTGGGACCTGGTCTACAACGGCATCCTCCACTCCGTCGCGTCGGGTAACTGCGACATCGACGCCAAAACCCGCCACATCCTGAAAATCCCCTACGAACTCGGGCCGCGCCCCACCCGTAGCGAACGCATCAGAGGACGGCGGCGTAGAGGGTGACGCTGTGAATCTACCCGCAATGCCGGATCCGAATACCGGAGAGCCGCGACCACCCCGTGCGCCACGCATCTACCAGAGAATCGAGCACACGCCGACCGACAGATCCCCACGGAAGCCTCCGGAAGCGCCGGAACATCTCGGACCCGTTCTCGAATGGCTCCAGCCCACCGCCCGTGACCAGTACACGAGCGCGCTCTTCATCGTGGGCATCTCGGTCGCGTACCTCACCCTTGTCGACGGAGGCCTTCGCTGGACCCACATGTGGGTCATGTGGGTCATCATGGCTGTGGGTGCGTGGGTGATGTTCGGCGCCACCAGAAACCATTGGACCGCAGTCGGATCCACCTGGGTGCAGTGGCGCGACGATTGGGTTGACACCTATCACCTCACCCGCATACGATTTTCAGCCGACGGGCCGAACCGCGTTCTCCGTTTGAAAGATGCACACGGCAACAAGATCCACTCGTTCAAGATCAGCGAGATCCAACGCAACCCCGACCTGTGGGACCTGGTCTACAACGGCATCCTCCACTCCGTCGCCTCCGGCAACTGCGACATCGACGCCAAAACCCGCCACATCCTGAAAATCCCCTACGAACTCGGGCCGCGCCCCACCCGAAGCGAACGCATCAGAGGACGACGCCGCAGATGGTGAACCCCATCGATCTACCACCGATGCCGGATTCGATCACAGGCGAACCCCGCCCACCCCAGGCGCCCCGCATCTACCACGGCACGGAATGCACACCGCTCGAACGCAACCCACGGAACCCACCAGATGCACCGGACCATCTCGGTCCCACTCTCGAATGGTTCCAACCTCACGTCCGCGAAAAATACATCAGCGCATTTACCCTGATGACCATTACGGTCGCGTTCTTCACAATCTCCAACGGGGATCTTCGCTGGATTCACTGGTGGGGTGCGTGGCTCATCATCACTGCGGGTGGCTGGCTGATGTTTCGCGGGATCAGGAACCATTGGACGGCAGCAGGATCCACATGGGTGCAATGTCGCGACAGCTGGGTCGACACCTACCACCTCACTCGCATCCGCTTTTCCGCAGACGGCTACAGCCGTGTTCTCCGGTTGAAAGATGACCACGGCAACGAGATCCACTCTTTCAAGATCAGCGACATTCAAGGAAACCCCGACCTGTGGGACCTCGTCTACAACGGCATCCTCCACTCCGTCGCCTCCGGCAACTGCGACATCGACGCCAAAACCCGCCACATCCTGAAGATCCCCTACGAACTCGGGCCGCGCCCCACCCGAAGCGAGCGCACCAGAGCGCGACGCCGCAGATGATGAGCCCGCCGTACCTACGGCAGTCGTGAGGCCAGCAACTCCGCCAGATGCGTGCCGCGCCGCGTCGTGAGATCGCCGAGCTGGGTACGGCACGAGTAGCCGTCGGCGAGGATCACCGCGTCGTCGGATGCCGCCTCGACCGCCGGCAGCAATTGGGTTCGCGCGACCGCCACCGACACGTCGTAGTGCCCGCGTTCGACTCCGAAATTCCCGGCCAGGCCGCAGCAGCCGGCGAGGCGCTGCACGTCGGCACCCGCGCGTCGCAACAGGGCGGCGTCGGCGCCCCATCCCATGACGGCGTGGTGGTGGCAGTGGGGTTGTGCGACGATCCGTGTGCCGTCCAGCGACGGCGGTTCCCAGTCGGCGAGGAGTTCGGCGAGGGTCGTGGTGCTGTCGGCCACGAGGCGAGCAGGTGCGGACCCGAGCAGTTCGACCGCGTCGGAACGCAGGACGGCGGTACACGACGGTTCGAGACCGACGATCGGCATGCCGCTGCGGAAGAGTTCGGCGACGGTGCGGCCCAGGATCTTCCGGGCCTGGTCGAGCTGTCCGGTGGTGATCCACGTCAGGCCGCAGCAGCGGGGTTCGTCGGTGAGGTGCACGCTGTGTCCGGCGGCTTCGAGCACGCGCACGGCGGCAACCCCGATCTCCGGGGTGAAGTACTCGGTGAAAGTGTCGACGAACAGCAGCACCGGGTCGCCCGTGCGGGATCGTTGCGAGAGGGTGTCGGCGAACCACTTCCGGAAGGTGCGGGGCGCGAACCTCGGTACACGGCGGCGGCGGTCGAGACCGGCGACGGTCAACCCGAGCGGGGCGACCCCCGGAGCGCGGGCAAGGGCGTTGACGGCGCGTGGTGCACGGGAGGCGATCGCCGCCCACTGCGGCAGCCTGCCGAGACCGTAGTGACTGGCGGGCCGCCTCCGTCCCCGGTAGGTCTGGTGCAGGACTTCGGATTTGAGGGTCGCCATGTCGACTCCGGTCGGACAGTCCGACAGACATCCCTTGCACGACAAGCACAGATCGAGCGCCTCGTGCACTTCCGGCGACTGCCACGACTCGGCGACGAGGTGACCGTTGAGCATCTCCTGCAGCACCCGGGCACGTCCTCGGGTGGAGTCCTTCTCCTCACGGGTCGCGAGGAAGGACGGGCACATCACCCCGCCGGTGCCGGTGTTGTCGGCGCGGCACTTGCCGACCCCGGTACACCGGTGCACGGCCTGCGTGAAGTCGCCACCGTCCTCGAGATAGCGGAAGGCCAGGCCCTCCCGGATCTTCCGGGCTGCCGGGACGCGCAGGTCGGCGTCGACGGGCCGCGGGTCGACGAGCACGCCGGGGTTGAGGACGTTCTCCGGATCGAAGACCGACTTCACGGCCCCGAACAGTGCGAGCGCGTCGGGTGAGTACATCACGGGCAGCAGTTCGCTCCGGGCACGCCCGTCGCCGTGCTCCCCCGACATCGACCCGCCGTATTCGGCGACGAGTTCGGCTGCCTCGAAGAGGAATTCGCGGAACAGACCCGGAACCTCGAGGGGGATGTCGAGGCGGATGTGGATGCAGCCGTCGGCGAAGTGCCCGTAGGGGTAGCCGGTGACGTCGTATCCGGCGAGCAGTTCCTCGAAATCGCGGAGATAGTCGCCGACGCGGTGGGCAGGGACGGCGGCGTCCTCCCATCCCGCGTGCGCGGGCAGTCCCTTCGGACTTCTCGCCGACAGGCCGGCTCCCTCCTCCCGGATACGCCACAGCGCAGCGGCACGCGCCTGGTCCTCGACGTGCAGGACGTCGGTCGCGGCGGCGGCCTGCGCGAGTGCCTTCGCCCGGCCGCGCACCTCGTCGGCGTCGTCACCGGCCAGTTCGACGAACAGCCAGGCCGCACCCGACGGCAGGGGCGGTACCGCCTGCGGTCCGCGCCGGTGCCGGACGATGTCGACGATCCGCGAGTCGAGCCCTTCGCACGCCGTGGGCCGGAAACCCAGTAGTCCGTGCGCGGCGTTGCCGGCGGCGACGATGTCTGGATAGCCGAGCACGACCATCGTGCGGACGGCAGGGTCGGCGACCAGCTGCACCGTCGCCTCGGTCGTGATCCCGAGTGTGCCCTCGCTACCGACGAACAGCTTCCGAACGTCGAAACCGTTCTCCGGCAACAGATGCTCGAGTGCATAACCCGACACCTGCCGGCCGAAGCGACCGAATTCGGTGCGGATGGTCGCGAGGTCGCGGGCGACGATCTCCCGCAACGGTTCCAGCACCGGATCCTCGCCGGGCAGCGTCAGCGGGTGCCCGGTGCCGGTGAGCACTTCGAGCGCGACGACGTTGTCGGACGTGCGGCCGTAGCCGAGCGCCCGCGCCCCGCACGCGTTGTTACCGATCATCCCGCCGATCGTGCACCGGTTGTGGGTGGACGGATCGGGGCCGAAGCGCAGACCGTGCGGTGCCGCGGCGCGCTGCAGTTCGGCCTGCACGACACCCGGTTGCACCCGCGCGGTCCGGGTCTCTGGGTCGACGGAGAGCACCCGGTTCAGGTGACGCGAGAAGTCGATGACCACGCCAGGCCCGACAGCGTTGCCCGCGAGCGAGGTGCCGGTGCCGCGGGAGGTGAGGGGGACACCTTCCCGGCGGCACACGTCGAGGGTCGTGGCGACGTCGTCGATCGATCGGGCGCGCACCACGGCCTGTGGCGGGACGCGATAGAGAGAAGCGTCGGACGAGTACAGCGCGCGCGTGGTCGAGTCGTCGCAGACCTCCCCGATGCCCGCCGCGCGCAGAGCGCGCCCGATCGGGGTGGAAGTCCTCATAGACAGCGATGCTAGTGGCGGGAGGCATCACTCCGGACGTGGTCGGACAGAACCGCGGAGTACCCGCGAGTGGTGCGAGCGGAGCGGCACGCGCCGGCCCCGTGACGGGACTCGCCTAGCATCGACGCTTGTGCCAGCCGATACCGCTTCGCCCGGGAAAACCGATTCGTCCGACCCGACATCGCGCGTCCGCACAGCTCGGATCGTCGCGATCGTGTCGGGACTGCTCGGGTTCGTGCTGGCTCTGACCCTTCCGTTCCTGCCGGTCCGGCAGGAAACCGGCGAACTGCAATGGCCGCAGAACGGCAGCATCGACAGTGTCGAGGCGCCGCTCGTCACCTACGCCCCGCTCACGCTGCGGGCCAGCGTGCCGTGCGCGGCAGCAGCGCAGCTCGGTTCCGACGGCGGCACCCTCGTCTCGACCATCCCGTCCGGCTCCCCCGACGCCACGGCGGAGGGCCTGGTGATCCGCGCGATACCCGGTGAGGACGGCGCTCCCGGCACCGTCGAGGCCGTCCTGCGCAACTCGGTGCTCGTCTCGGCGCCGCTCGACGAGCCGTGTACGGCCGTGACGGTCGCATCGAACTCCGAACGCACCGCCGCCGAGATCGTGGGCGCCGACCCGCCGGTGGCGATCGAGCTCGAGGGCGACGAGCGGCCGCAGATGGTCGGTGTCTTCAGCGACCTCGGCGGCCCGGCCGGCGCCTTCGAACCCGACGGTGACGACTCCACCGAGCGGTTGTCGGTGCGCGCCGAGCTCGACTCGCGGTTCACCTCGACCCCCACGGTGCTCAAGCTCCTCGCGATGATCGTGTGCGCGCTCGCGACGCTGGTCTCCCTCGTCGCTCTGCATCGACTCGACGGGATCGACGGGCGCCGCGCGCGCCGGTTCCTGCCGGCCCGCTGGTGGCGGTTCACCCTCGTGGACGCGGTGGTCGTGAGCACTCTGCTGCTCTGGCACATCATCGGCGCGAACACCTCGGACGACGGCTACATCCTCAACATGGCGCGGGTGTCCGGCGACGCCGGATACATGGCCAACTACTTCCGCTGGTTCGGTGTGCCCGAGGCGCCGTTCGGCTGGTTCTACGACGTGCTCGTCGTGTTCGCACAGGTCTCGACGTCGAGCGTGTGGATGCGCCTGCCCACGCTCATCGCGGCGATCCTGTGCTGGATGGTCATCAGCCGCGAGGTCATCCCCCGGCTCGGCGTCGCTGTCCGGCACAGCCGGGTGTCGCTGTGGACGGCCGGGCTGGTCTTCCTCGCCTTCTGGCTCCCCTACAACAACGGTCTGCGCCCGGAGCCGATCATCGCGGTCGGTGCGCTGCTGACCTGGTGTTCGATCGAACGCGCCATCGCGACCGGGCGCATGCTGCCCGCCGCGATCGCGGTCCTCATCGCGGCCTTCTCTCTCGCCGCCGGCCCGACCGGCCTGATCGCGGTGGCCGCACTCGTCGCCGGGATGCGCCCGCTGGTGAAGGTTCTTATCGCGCGCCGGCATCTCGTCGGTGTCGTCGCGCCCCTCGCGCCGATCCTGGCGTCGGGCACCGTCGTGCTCATCGCTGTCTTCGCCGACCAGACGCTCGCGTCGGTCCTCGAGGCGACCCGCGTGCGTTCGGCCGTGGGCCCGAACGTGCCGTGGTTCGACGAGCGACTGCGGTGGGACGCACTGCTCACCGTCTCCCCCGACGGTTCGCTGGCCCGCCGGTTCGGCGTGTTCGTGATGCTGTTGTGCCTGGTCGTGTGCGTCATGTTGATCCTGCGCAAGGGCCGCATCCCGGGCACCGCTATCGGACCCTCGCGGCGCATCCTCGGCATCGTCTTCGCGTCGTTGCTGCTCATGATGCTCACGCCGACGAAGTGGACGCACCATTTCGGTGTGTACGCGGGCCTGGCCGCGTCGGTGGCTGCGCTCGCCGCGATCGGAGTGGGCTCGGTCGGCATCCGATCGGCCCGCAACCGGGCGCTGTTCACCGCCGGGGTGCTGTTCGTCCTGGCGATGGCCTTCACCGGTTCGAACGGCTGGTGGTACGTCTCGAGCTACGGCGTCCCGTGGTGGGACAAGCCGCCGTCGATCTCCGGTTACGCCTTCTCCACGGCACTGCTCGGCCTCACGGTGCTCGCCCTGCTCCTCGCCGCGTGGTTCCACCTGCGCGAGCCGTTCACCACGCCGCGACCCGACCGCAACGGCAGGGTGCGGGCCCTGGCGTCGGCCCCGCTCACGCTGGTCGCGGCGGCGGTGGTGGTGTTCGAGGTGTTGTCGCTGCTCAAGGGCGCGGTCTCGCAGTACCCGGCCTATTCGATCGCCAAGTCGAACGCGGCGGCCCTCACAGGCAACTCCTGCGGACTCGCCGACGAGGTGCTCGTGGAGACCGAACCGAACGCGACCATGCTTCAGCCCCTCGACGGTGATGCGGGCGAGGCCCTGGGTGCGGGCACGGCCGTCGGTTTCACCCCGAACGGCGTGGCCCTCGACCTCACCGCCGACGCGGAGACCACCACGACCGGTGGCGCCAACACCGTCGACAGCGAGGAGGGCGGCACCACCACATCCACCAGCGCCGGCACCGAGGGTGGACGCACCAGCGACGAGGGCATCAACGGCAGCACCGTGAAGCTGCCCTTCGGCCTCGACCCGCAGACCACGCCCGTTCTCGGCAGCTACCGCACCGGGGTGCAGCAGTCCGCCGAACTCGAGTCCGGCTGGTACGCGCTGCCGGAGCGCACCGCTGAGACACCGCTGCTGGTCGTGACCGCGGCGGGACGCATCCGCTACGTCGACCCCGACGGTGTCATCACCCCCGGTCAGGACGTGCTGCTGGAGTTCGGTTCGTCATCCGGGGACGACGTGACGCCGCTGGCCACGCTCGCCCCGATCGACATCGGCCCGTCGCCGTCCTGGCGCAACCTGCGCGTGCCGAGCGACGCGATCCCGGCCGACGCCGACGCCGTGCGGATCGTCGTCGACGACGGTGACCTCTCCCCCGACCAGTGGGTCGCGGTCACGCCGCCGCGGATGCCGCGCATGCAGACCCTGCAGGAGGTCGTCGGATCCGACGCCCCGGTCCTCATCGACTGGTCGGTGGGTCTCGCCTTCCCGTGCCAGCGTCCGTTCGGGCACCGCAACGGTGTCGCCGAGGTCCCCGAGTACCGCATCCTCCCGGACCGGGTCGGGGCCGACGCGACGAACGGCTGGCAGGACGACATCGGCGGCGGACCGCTCGGCTGGATCCCGCTTCTGCTGAACGCCGAGGCCGTCCCCACCTATCTGAATCACGACTGGGATCGCGACTGGGGATCGCTCGAGCAGTACCGTCCGATCGACCCGGATGCCTCCCCCGCGGAGGTCACCACCGACGTGACGACCCGCTCCGGCCTGTGGTCGCCGGGCCGCATCCGTGACGGGGTCCCCGTCCTGCTGGAGTAAGGGCGAGTGCCGTCACACCACGTCGCCGGATACCATCGACTCCCGTGCCCGACGACGTGACGACCTCACCCGCGCCCGCTCCGACCGCCCCCCGGTCGATGGGCGAGGACCTTCGCACTCGGTACCGGACTGCGCGACTCGTCGCCGTCGTCGCCGGGTTGCTCGGCATGATCTTGGCGCTGGCCACACCGTTTCTCCCGGTCCGCGTGACCGAGGCGACGATGTCGTGGCCGCAGGACGCGGCGGCGACCGACGTCGAACTGCCGCTGATGTCGCAGGTCCCCCTCCAACTCCGCGCCACCGTGCCGTGCAGCGCCGTCGCGGAGATGCCCGGCGACGGCGGGATGCTGCTCGCGACCGCCCCCACCAACGGGCAGGACGCCGCCCTCAACGCGATGTTCGTGCGGGTCGGCGCCGAGAACGTCGACGTGCTCGACCGCAACGTGGTGGTCGCGACCGCGCCGCGCGCCGACGTCGAGTCGGGTGCGTGCAGCGAACTGCAGATCTTCTCCGACTCCGAACGCACCACCGCCGAGTTCGTCGGCCTCTCGGACGAGAACGGCAACCCGCGGTCGGGTGAGCTCACCGGCGACCTGCGGCCGCTCGTCGTGGGCGTGTTCAGCGACCTGCCGACCGCGGTTCCCGGCCTCGACGTCACCGTCGATGTCGATTCCCGGTTCACGTCGTCGCCGACGCTGGTCAAGTCCCTCGCGATGGTCCTCGCGGTGCTGTCGACGGCACTCGCGCTCGGCGCGCTGGCCAAGCTCGACGGCACGGACGGTCGCGGTCACCGCCGCTTCCTGCCGTCCCGCTGGTGGAAGTTCACCGGCGTCGACGTCGTCGTGGTCCTCACGCTCGTCGGCTGGCACTTCTTCGGCGCGAACACCTCGGACGACGGCTACCTGCTGACCATGGCCCGGGCGGCGGAGAACTCCGGCTACATGGCCAACTACTTCCGCTGGTTCGGTGTCCCCGAAGCTCCCTTCGGCTGGTACTACGACGTGCTGGCGGCGTTCGCGAAGATCTCCACGGCCAGCCCATGGATGCGCATCCCGGCACTGATCGCCGGAATCCTGTGCTGGATGGTCATCAGCCGTGAGGTGGTGCCGCGTCTCGGCCGGGCCGTGCGGCACAACCGCATCGCACTGTGGACCGGCGGACTGGTCTTCCTCGCCTTCTGGCTGCCCTACAACAACGGTCTGCGGCCCGAGCCGATCGTCGCGCTCGGTGCGCTGCTGACCTGGTGCTCGATCGAACGCGCCATCGCGACCGGTCGTCTGCTGCCCGCCGCGACGGCGGTGTTCATCGGCGCCTTCACCCTCGCCGCTGCACCGACGGGCCTGATGTGTATCGCCGCGCTCATCGCCGGCATCCGGCCGATGACGCGGATCATCGTGCGCCGCCACCGCGAGGTCGGCACCCTGCCACTGCTCGCCCCGATCGGCGCCGCCGGGATGCTCGTGCTCGTCGTGGTGTTCTCCGACCAGACCCTCGCCGCGGTCCTCGAGGCGACCCGCGTGCGCACCATCATCGGCCCCAACGAGGAGTGGTGGAACGACTTCCTCCGCTACTACTACCTGATGGTGCAGACCGTCGACGGTTCACTGCCGCGCCGCTTCGCGTTCCTCACGATGCTGCTGTGCCTGTTCACGACGCTGTTCGTGCTGCTGCGCCGCCGCCGGATCCCCGGCGTCGCCGTGAGCCCGACCTGGCGTCTGCTCGGCATCGTCTTCGGCACGATCTTCTTCATGATGTTCAACCCCACGAAGTGGACCCACCACTTCGGGGCGTACGCAGGCATCGCCGGATCGCTCGCGACGGTCACCGCCGTCGTGGTCTCCGCGAGCGCATTGCGGTCGCGGCGCAACCGCACGATTTTCCTCGCCGGAGTGCTGTTCGTCCTGGCGGTGTCGTTCGCCGGCATCAACGGCTGGTGGTACGTCTCGAGCTACGGCGTGCCGTGGTTCGACAAGACCGTCTCGCTGAGCGGCTACCAGTCGAGCTCGCTGTTCCTGGTCCTGTTCGGTCTCGCCCTGGTGCTCGTCGCGTGGCAGTACCTCCGCGAGGGCTACGCACCGCCGCCGGAGTCGGCCGAGACGAAGAAGGGCCGGCGGATCCGCGCCCTCGCGGCTGCGCCGCTCACGGTCGTCGCCGCGGTGATGGTGCTGTTCGAGGTGCTGTCGCTGCTCAAGGGCGCGGTGTCGCAATACCCGGCGTACTCGCTCGCTCGCTCCAACATCGGGGCGGTCGCCGGGCAGACCTGCGGTCTCGCGAACGACGTGCTCGTCGAGGCCGACCCCAACGAGGGACGCCTCGAACCGATCATCGACCCCGCCGATCCGCCGGCAAACGACGACCCGCTCGCCGGTGCGGCGCCGCGCGGTTTCACTCCCGACGGCGTGCCGTCCGACCTGACCGCCGACTACGTCGAGGTCAAGCCGGGCCAGGGCAACACCGACAACCAGAGCGTCGGCCCGACCTTCGAGACGGGCGCGGGCGGCGGCACCACGGGTGGTTCCGGTGAGCAGACCGTCAACGGCAGCACCGTGCGTCTGCCCTTCGGGCTCGACCCGTCCGTCACCCCGGTGCTCGGCAGCTACCAGGAGGGTGTGCAGGAACCCGCCGCGCTCACCTCCAGCTGGTACGCCCTTCCCGGGATCACCGACGAGACGCCGCTGGTGATCATCTCCGCGGCCGGTCGCATCTGGTCGTACGACGACACCGGTGCACTGACCTACGGCCAGTCGCTGCTCGTCGAGTACGGCACCCGCCAGGCCGACGGCAGCGTCGAGGCGAAGGGCACCTACCTGCCGCGCGACATCGGCCCCGCACCGTCGTGGCGGAACCTGCGTGTGCCGCTCGCCGACCTGCCCGACGACGTCGACGCCGTCCGCATCGTCGCCAACGACCCCAACCTCACCGGCGACCAGTGGCTGGCGTTCACGCCGCCGCGCGTCCCCATCCTCGAGCGGCTCGACGCCCAGCTCGGTTCCGAGCAGCCGCTCCTGCTGGACTGGGCCGTGGGTCTGCAGTTCCCGTGCCAGCGGCCGTTCGACCACTGGGCCGGTGTGGCCGAGATGCCGAACTACCGGGTCCTCCCCGACCGTCCGCTCGCGGTGTCGTCGACCGACACCTGGCAGTCGGCCGACAACGGTGGCCCGCTCGGCTTCGCGGAGGTCCTGGCGCGACCCGAGCAGGTGCCCACCTACCTCGAGAACGACTGGGGGCGCGACTGGGGTTCGGTGGAGCGGTACGTGCGCTTCTACCCGAATGCGCAGCCGGCCGAACTGACCACCACCGAGGTGACGAGGTCCGGGTTGTGGAAACCCGCGCCGATGCGCGTCTACGAGTGACGGATGAGGCGCGAGTAACGGAAGTGACGCCGACGGGCGACACACAGGGCATGACGACCTCGAGAAAGATCGCATTCACGGCAGCCCTGGGCGCGGCGCTCGCGCTCGGTGTGGTCACCGCTCCCGCAGCGTCCGCGGAGCCTGTGGCGGCTACGACCCTGAGCCCTGTGATCGGCGCGGTCGGTGGCACCGGTTCCGCAGGGTGGGGAGGTCTCCTCGTCAACGAGGGCGTGACCGTCGGTGTGGACCCCGAGCGTCCCGGCTTCTCGCGATTCGGCAGCAGCTTCCAGTGCCCGTGCCTCGTGAACTGGACGAACGTCACCACCGGACAGCGTGGCACCGTCACCCTGCCGATCTACCCGCCCATCCCCTCCGCAGGATGGGAATACCCCTGGTTCGAGACCGGCTCCGGACGTATCGAGGCGGTCGTGACGACCACCGACATCACCTTCCTGCCGGGCCGGGGTTCCTGGACCGTGCCCTGACCCCCGGCCCGGTGGGGCGGCGTCGGATACACACGACGGGGTCTGTGCACGCACTGGTGCACAGGCCCCGTCGGCAACGGCTCTACAGCGGCAGCAGGTGATGCTTCCGCGGGTTCTTGAACACTTCCTTGTCGCGAAGAAGGTTCAGCGCCTTGCGGATCTCGAGACGGGTGGTCGACGGCTCGATCACCGCGTCGACGTATCCGCGCTCGGCCGCGATGTACGGCGTGGCCACGTGCTCGTTGTAGAAGTTGATGAGCTGCTGGCGCACCGCGGGAGCGTTCTCGCCCGCGGCCTCGATCTGCCGGCGACCGATCACCGCGACAGCCGATTCGGCACCCATCACGGCGATACGCGCGGTGGGCCACGCGAAGTTGATGTCGGCGCCGAGCTGCTTCGACCCCATCACGGCGTAACCGCCGCCGTAGGCCTTGCGGACCACGACGGTCACCTTCGGGACCGACGCCTCGACATATGAGAACAAGAAGCGGCCACCACGCTTGATGACGCCGATCTTCTCCTGCTCGACACCGGGCAGGAAGCCGGGGGTGTCGACGACGAACACGAGCGGGATGTCGTAGGCGTCGCACACGCGCACGAAGTGCGCGGCCTTGTCGGCAGCAGCCGCATCGAGGGCACCCGACAGGTACAGAGGCTGGTTCGCCACCACGCCCACCGCCCGGCCGTCGACGCGGGCGTAGCCGGTGATGATGTTCGGCGCGGTCTGTGAGCGGACCTCGAGGAACTCGCCGTCGTCGAAGATCTTCAGCAGGATGTCCTGCATGTCGTAGCCGGAGTTGTCGGCATCGGGCATGAACGTGTCGAGTTCGAGATCGTCGGGCGTGATCTCCGGTTCGAGACCGGGATTGATGATCGGAGGCTTCTCCTGCGCGTTGGACGGCATGTAGCTCAGGTACTGCCGCACCCACTCGAAAGCGGCCTTCTCATCCGGCGCGACGTGGTGCACGTTGCCGTACTCGGCCTGCTGACGGGCACCGCCGAGCTCCTCGAGGCTCACGTTCTCACCGGTGACCGCCTTGATGACGTCCGGGCCGGTGACGAACATGTGCGAACCCTCGGTGGCGACCACGACGTCGGTGTTGATCGGCGCGTAGACCGCACCACCGGCGCAGTTGCCGACGATCACCGAGATCTGCGGGCACAGACCCGACAGCGGCTCGTGACGCTTGCCGATCTCGCCGTACCAGGCGAGCGAGGTGACGGCGTCCTGCACGCGGGCACCACCGGAGTCGTTGATGCCGACGACGGGGCAACCGATCTTGAGGGCGAAGTCGAGGACCGCGGCGACCTTGCGGCCGAACATCTCACCGACGCTGCCGCCGAAGACGGTCTGGTCGTGGGAGAACACCGCGACGGGGCGGCCGTCGACCGTGCCGTGCCCGACGACGACGGCGTCGCCGTACATCGCATCGTCGCGGCCCGGCATCTTCATCAGCGCGCCGATCTCGACGAAGCTGCCCCTGTCGAGCAGCATGTCGATGCGCTCGCGAGCGCTCGGGATGCCCTTCTTCGCGCGCTTGGCGATCGCGAGTTCGCCGGCAGGCTCCTTCGCGATCTCCAGCTTCTCGCGCAACTCGGCCAGCTTCTGTGCCGTGGTGCTCACTTCTTCGTTCAGCTCCTCGAGGCCTCGATGTCGGCCAGCTTGCGGGTCAGGTCTTCCCCCACCTTCGAGATGTACGGCTCGTCGACGATCTGCAGGTGATCGCCGCCGACGTGCACGACCTCGAGATCCGCGACGACCTCGCCCCACCCACCGTCGGGCTGCCGGGTCCCGAAGGCCGGCTCGAGATCGATCGCGTCGTCGTGATACTTGTCGGCCATGTACAGCACGACCTTGCCGTCGTAGGGCAGCAGATCCGCGGTCTGGATGGCGCGGTTGTCGAGCCACGACGTGCGCTGGTGCTCGATGATGCCGCCGGGGATCTGCGCCCCGCTCAGCTCGAGCAGACCCATCAGGATGCCGATCTGCTCCTCGTCGCTGCCGGCCTCGGCCAGCAGGTCGTAGGGCAGCGGCGCGTCGACCCCGTAGGTCTTCTTCGCGAACGCCGAGTAACGCTGCCAGCGCTTGCGGATCTCGTCGGGCGTGTCCTCGACCTTCTCACCGGCCATGACGGTGTCGATGAGGCCGACGAGACGCACGTCCTTGCCCTCCTCGCGGAGCAGACGGGCCACCGCGTAGGCCAGGACACCGCCGAGCGACCAGCCGCACAGCACGTACGGGCCGTCGCCCTGGATCTCCTTGATGAGCGGCAGGTACGCCTGTGCGCGGGTGTCGATCGGGCCCTCGGTGCGCTCGAAACCGAACACCGGGGTGTGCGCGGGCAGGCGGCGCAGCAGCGGCTCGTACGCGACCGTCGAACCACCCGCGGGGTGGAAGACGAAGACCGGCACGGTGTCCGATCCCTCGGCGCGGGGCCGCAGGGTGCGCACGAGTCCGTCGATGCGATCGGCGGATTCGAGATGCTGACGGACGGTCTCGGCGAGCTGCTCGACGGTCGGGGCGGAGAGCACGTCGTCGACGGTGATCTCACCCTCGGCCCGCTCGGTCAGCCGTGCCGCGAGCTTCTCGGCGACATCGCGGTCGAGCTTCGGCAACCGGTTGAAGATGCCCTTGGCCGACTTGCCCGTGACCACGGCCCACGAGGCGAAGGTCAACCGTTCCGCGGCGTCGCGCGGCGGCACGTCGACACCGCTCGACTCCTGCTCGGGCTCGGCCGTCTCGGGCGCGGTCTGTGCTTCGGCTTCGGCTTCGGCGAGAATCTGCTCGGCCTCGCCCACCGCGGTGGTGTCCTCGACCTCGGGAAGATCGTCCTGCTCCGCAGCGGCGGCGCGTTCGGCTGCCTTCTCGGCGGCCTGCTGCTCGGCGAGCTGCGCGACCTCCTCGCGGTTCTCGACGGCGTATCGCAGGTACTTCGCGACGTCGCGCAGGCTCGCGTCCTTGACCGCCGACAGCTGCAGCTGCGGGATGTCGAACTCGTACTCGACGCGGTTCTTGATGCGGACCGCCATGAGCGAGTCGAGGCCCAGCTCGATGAGCGGGATCTCGGCGGGCAGATCCTCGGGCGCATAACCCATGGACTCGGCGACGATCAGCGTCAGGCGGTCGTCGAGGCTCTGCGATCCGTTGGGATCCCACTGGTCGCCGAACGACTCGACGACCTCGGGAAGCTCCTCGGCCTGCGCGGCCGGCTTCGCGGCCACCGCGACGGGCGCGGGCAGCGGCTCACCGGAGGTGACGACACCCTCGTGGACGAGCGTGAAACCGTCGCCGGTGTTCGCGTGCACCTGCAGTGACGCGCCACCCGGGTGCCGGGTGAGCGTCGTGGTGAGGGTGCCGGTCGCGGGGACGTCGGTGTGCGGGATGGACGCGGTGAGCGTGACATCGGACAGCACCTGCGAGGCCGCCGCGACGACCAGCTCGGCCGCATCGGTGACGGCGGATGCCTGCACCTCCCACACGTAGCGGCCGTCGGGCAGTGCGACCCGGGCGCCGGGCGCGCGGCCGTTGCCGGAGGTGCCGATGCTGGCGTCGACCCAGTACGGCTTGCGCAGGAAGGCGGTGCGCGGCAGGTCGGCGTAGTCGCCTTCCGGCAGCAGCGTCCTCAGATCGACGGACTGCCCGTGCACGTACAACTGCGCGAGCGCGGTCAGCACACCGAGGGACTCGTCCTCCTTGCGCTTGAGCGTCTGGATGAACTGGCCGTCCTGCACACCGGCGTCGAAGGCCGTCGCCGCGACCGACATGAGCGTCGCGGGGTTGGCGTTGAGCTCGACGAAGGTGGTGTGCCCGTCGGACAGCGCCTGCCGGATCGCCTGCGTGAAGTACACGCTGTGGCGCATGCCCTTGGTCCAGTACTCCACGTCGTGGATGCCGTCGTGACCTGCACGGTAGAGGGTCTCCTGGTCGACCGACGAGTACAGGTCGACCTTCAGACGGTGCGGTTCGATGCCGGCGAGCTCGGCCGCGAGCTCGCCGAGGATCGGATCGACCTGCGAGGTGTGGCTCGCGCCCTTGGTCTGCAGGACCCGGGCGAATTTCTCCTCGGCCTCGGCACGCGTGACGATCGCGTTGACCTGCTCCTGCGGGCCACCGATGACGGTGTGCGTCGGCGCCGCGTAGACGCAGACCTCGAGCTGCGGGAAGTCGGGCAGCACGTCGGTGATCTCGGCGGCGCTGTACTCGACGAGCGCCATGAGGCGGATGTCGTCGCCGGTCAGGCCGGATTCGGCCTCACCCATCAGACGCGAACGCGAGCAGATGACGCGCACGGCGTCCTCGAGCGAGAGTCCGCCCGAGATGTAGGCGCCGGCGGCCTCACCCATCGAGTGGCCGACGACCGCGGCGGGCTCGGCACCGTGGTGGCGCAGCAGCGCGGCGAGACCGATCTGGATCGTGAAGATGCCGACCTGCGCCGTCTCGACGTCGTAGTCCTGCGCGTCGTCGAGGAACTTCTCCTTCATGGAGTAGCCCGACTCGTCGTAGATCAGCTCGTCGACCTCGTCGACGGCCGCCGCGAAGACAGGGTTCTCCAGGTACAGCTGCTTGGCCATTTTGCGGTGCTGGGCACCGAAGCCGGAGAGCACCCACACCGCGCCCTTGGAGGCGGGAGCGTCGGCGGTGAACACGCCCTGCGCGGGCTTGCCGGCGGCGACGGCACGCAGACCGGCGATCGCCTCACCGTGGTTGCTCGCCACGACGATCGCGCGGGACCGGCCGTGATTGCGACGAGCGAGCGTGCGGGCGACGTCGGCGAGCGGCGTCGTGCTGCCCTTCTCGGTCTCGAGCCAGTCGGCGAGATCGGCGGCGGCACGGCGGCGACGCGACGGCATCGCAGCGGAGACGGCGAGCAGGACGGGCAGCTCGCGGGCCTGCTCGGTGGTCTCCGCGGCGGGGATCTCCTCCGGCAGGACCTCGACCTCGGCCTCGGACGCTTCGAGCCCCTCGGGGCCGGTGTACTCGCGCACGACGACGTGCGCGTTCGTGCCACCGAAACCGAAGCCGGACACACCGGCGACGGCGCGACCGGTGTAGCGCGGCCACTTCGCGCCCTCGGGGATGACCTTCAGGTGCGCGCTGTCGAACGGGATGTACGGGTTGGGCGCCGTGTAGTTGAGCGTCGGGGGCAGCTGATCGTTCTGCATCGCGAGAACGACCTTGATGAGACCGGCCGCACCCGCGGCGGACTCGAGGTGACCGAAGTTGGTCTTGGCCGAACCGAGCAGGACCGGCTTGTCGTCCTCGCGGCCACGACCGACGACGCGGCCGAGCGCGTCGGCCTCGATCGGGTCGCCGAGCACCGTGCCGGTGCCGTGCGCCTCGATGTAGTCGACACCGGACGGCAGGATCTGCGCGTCGCGGTAGGCGCGGCGCAGCACGTCGACCTGCGCTTCGGGGTTGGGAGCGGCCAGGCCGTTGGAGCGGCCGTCCTGGTTGACGGCCGAACCGGCGATCACCGCGAGGATGTCGTCGCCGTCGCGCTCGGCGTCCTCGAGACGCTTGAGCACGACGAGACCCCCGCCCTCGGCGCGGATCATGCCGTCGGCGTCGGCGGAGAACGCCTTGATGCGGCCGTCGGGTGCCATGACGCCGAGTTCGTCGAAGCCGAGGGTGCCGGCCGGGGCGAGCAGCATGTTGACGCCACCGGCGAGGGCGACGTCGGCTTCGCCGTTACGCAGCGCACGTACGGCCTGGTGCACGGCGACCAGCGACGACGAGCACGCCGTGTCGAGCGTGACCGACGGGCCGTGGAAGTCGTAGAAGTACGACACGCGGTTCGCGATGACCGCGGTGGAGGTGCCCGTGAGCGCGTAGGGATGCGCTGCGGACGGATCGCCGACCGCGAGGAGCATGTAGTCGCTCGCCGAGCTGCCGATGAACACACCGACCGAGCCGCCCTTGAGGTCGCTCGGCGGGATGTGCGCGTGCTCGAGTGCTTCCCAGGTCAGCTCCAGCGCGAGGCGCTGTTGCGGGTCGACCATCTCGACCTCACGCGGCGACATCGCGAAGAACTCGGCGTCGAAGCCCTTGACGTCGTCGAGGTAGCCGCCCCTGGTGTTGGCGTTGCGGATCGACTCCCACACGGCGGGATCGTTCTCGAACTCCGACCAGCGGCCCTCGGGCAGATCGGAGATGCCGTCGCGTCCGGACGCGAGCAGCTCCCACATCTGTTCGGGGGTGTCGACGTGGCCCGGCAAACGGGTGGACAGACCGACGATGGCGACGTCCTTCGAACCCGCCGCGGCACCGACCGTGTACAGGGCGGAGTCGTCCTCAGCGGGTGCCTCGGGCTCACCTTCGATGATGCGCGTCGCGAGCGACGCGATCGTCGGGTGCTGGTAGGCGATCGTCGCGTTGAGGGTGACACCGAGGAGTTCCTCGATCTCACCCGCCATGGCGACGGCGTCCCGGGAGGACAGCCCGAACTCCTCCATCGGACGATCGTCCGAGATCTGGGAGACCGGCTGCCCGGTCGCGTCGGCGATCCAGTTGCGCAGCCATTCGCGCAGCTGCGCAACCGTCATTTCAGTGTCAGACATCAACCCACCACGCTACCCGGGAAAGAGGACATTCGTTCTTACACGCTGTCCGGGAAGGCCTGCTGCTGGTAACCACCACGCAGCGTTCCCTCGACATATGCGGTCTTGCACGCCCGACGCGCGATCTTTCCGCTGGACGTACGGGGGATCGAACCGGCCGGCACGAGCAGCACGTCGCGGGCGGTGACACCGTGCCGGGACGAGATCGCGGCACGTACCGCGTCGGCGATCGGCTGCGGATCGGCCTTGCCGGCGCCGGGAGCGCGCTCGGCGACGATCACGAGCTGCTCCGACGAATCGTCGGCATCGAACTGCAGGCCGGAGGCGTCGTTGTCGAACACCTCGCGCGGCAGCTGGTTGGCCGGCACCGCGAACGCCGCGACGAAGCCGGGACGCAGCGCGGAGCTGGCCTCCTGCGCCGAGAACTCGAGGTCCTGCGGGTAGTGGTTGCGGCCGTCGACGATCACGAGGTCCTTGACGCGACCGGTGATGTAGAGCTCGCCGTCGATGTAGACGCCGTAGTCGCCGGTGCGCAGCCACTTGCTGTCGTCCGGGGTGCCCTCGGCGTGGCTGCCCTCGGCCAGACGCTTGGTGATGCGGTTGTGGAAGGTGTTGTCGGTCTCTTCCTTGCGACCCCAGTAGCCGATGCCCATGTTCTCGCCGTGCAGCCAGATCTCGCCGACCTGCTCGTCGGGCATCTCGGTGCCGGTCTCGGCGTCGACGATCGCGGCCCACTGGCTGCGTGCGACGTAACCGCAGGAGACCTGCGGGATGGCGTTCTCGGCATCGGGCTCGACGCGCATGACCCGGCCCGCGTTGAGTGCGGTGCGGTCGACGTAGATGACCTTCGCCTCGTCGCTGTGACGGGTGGAGGAGACGAACAGGGTGGCCTCGGCCATGCCGTAGGACGGCTTGATCGCCGTGCGGGGCAGACCGTAGGGCCCGAATGCCTCGTTGAACTTGCGCATCGACGACGTGGTGACCGGCTCGCTGCCGTTGATCAGGCCGATGACGTTGCTCAGGTCGAGTTCTTCGCCCGGCTTGGGGACCGCGCGTGCCGCAGCGTGCTCGAACGCGAAGTTCGGGGCGGCGGCGAAGGTGCCGGCACCGTCGGAGACGGCGGCGAGCTCGCGGATCCAGCGGCTCGGCCGGGCCACGAAGGCACGCGGGCTCATGATGGTGATGTACTTGCCGCCGACCGCGGGCAGGATCACCGTGAGCAGGCCCATGTCGTGGAACAGCGGCAGCCAGGTCACGCCGCGCGACGACTCGTCGAGTTCGATGGAGTCGGCCATCTGGATGACGTTGGTGAGCACCGAGCGGTGAGTGATCTCGACGCCGGCGGGAACGCGGGTCGAGCCGGAGGTGTACTGCAGGTACGCGATGTCGTCGGTGCCGATGGGCGGCCGGTTCCAGGACTCGGCGACCGAGTCGGGGATGGCGTCGACGGCGATCACGCGGGGACGCTGCGCAGCGGGGAGCGGGCGGAAGAACTGCCGCACGCCGGCCGCGGACGAGGTGGCGGTGAGGATCGCGCTGGGGGTGCAGTCGCCGAGAACGGCGTGCAGGCGATCGGTGTGGCCGGGCTCGTCGGGATCGAACAGCGGCACGGCGATGGTGCCGGCGTAGATCGCGGCGAAGAAGGACACGACGTAGTCGAGGCCCTGCGGAGCGAGGATCGCGACGCGGTCGCCGGGAGCGGTGACCTGTTGCAGGCGCGCGGCGATGGCCTTGATGCGCACGCCGAACTGATCCCAGGTCAGCTCGTGCACCTCGCCGTCGCGTTCCCGCGAGTAGTCGATGTACCGGTAGGCGAGGTCGTCACCGTTTGAAGCGAAGTTCCCCTCGAGGTGATCGAGCAGGGTCTGCCCTTCAGGCAGCCTGATCCGCCCGTTCTCATCGATGAACTCTTCGAACCCGACGCTCAATTCCTTCTCCCTGTCGAAGCGATCCCACAACCACTCGACATGGTTGCGCCACTAACTTTTCCTCCGCGCCGGCGGATCGTCGTACCGATACCGCCCCCCACGGCTTCCGGCGGTCCGTTCCTCGAACGTGTCCATCGACCCCAGATCACGAATATGTTACAGATCGGCATCACGCGCACCCACGCAAAGTGCGGTCGCCGGGAAGAACGCTTCCCCTCGCGCACGGGAAACACAAAGATACGACATGGTCGTCTTCACACACACATTCCGCGCCCGTCGAACGAGACGAGCACACGATCCGATTGTGTGCGAGGGTTTTTCGACGCCGACACCGACCGACGGTGCAACCCGCCGCCCTCTGCTGCCCAGGATCGGCGCCCCGGTACGTACGCCCGACCGAGGCGAGAGCTCGTGACAAGGATCATTCCCGGTCGCGGGCCGTCGCTACGCCCCCGGAGGGGGCCGGCCGTTCGCCGTGCCGTCACTGGCACCATGAACCTCTTCTCCTGTGGCAGTCGTCGTGCGCCACGATCCCGGACGGCCGGGCCGCAGCCGAGGGATGAGTCTAAAGGCAGCCCGTCTTTCGAGTGTACCGGGTGGTGAGATCGGACACTACCGGCGAGTAATATGTGGGAGGGTTCACTCGGACCCGAACCTCCCCCGCGTGCAGCGACGGCCGCACCTCATTCTTCTGCGGGTTCCGGTGCGGCATCGATCTTCTCCGCCGCCCAGTTCGCGATCCACTGCGTCGCGGTCGTGCCGTTCTCGTCCACGACGTAGGTGTTGTACATCGCGTGGATCGGGTTGTTGACGTACTCGAGCAGGCGCGGAGCGGCCGACATCCAGTTGGCGGGATTCAGCGCGTTCGGTGGTGCGTCACAGATACTGTCCGTGGGCGCGCAGATTTGGATCGTGCGGTCGTCGAGCTCCCCGAAGCCACCGGGACGCGCGCCGGTCATCGTGATCCCCGGCAGCCGCAGGCCGTCGAGCGACAGTTCGGCGCCCACTCCGGCGACGGGCGCACCGATGTCGGTGCCCGAGACCCCGTCGCGGCGACCGTCGGCAACGAGTGCGACACCGAGCACCCGGTCGGCGGGGACCGGGCCGTTGCCGGCACCGATCTGCGCGGCGACGTCGCCCACGATCACGGCGCCCTGCGAGAAACCGGTGAGCACGTAGGTGGTCAGCGGGCACTCGGCCGAGCGTCGCGCGAGGATGTCGGTGGTGGCCGCGAATCCCTCACTGCGGCTGTTGTTGTAGGACTGCTGGCCGTCCGGCGGGATCGCAATGGGGTTCGAGAACTGCGCGACGTACGGCACCGTGTAGACATCGGCGCGTTGGGCATCGAAACGCTCCTGCAGCGGCCTCGTCACGTTGAGCATGAGCGAGTACGGGTTCGCGGCCGGAGCGTACGGATCGTCGCCCACCGCGGACTCCCAGGTGCCCGGCACCGCGACGACCTGCACGTCGGGGCACGAGGCCGGCTGCGACTGCGGCTCCTCCGGCCCGGGCGGGGTAGGAATCGGCGACGGGATGTCCAGCCGCCCCGCGAGCATGTACCAGAGCACCAGCACGATCGCCAGGACGAGCAGCGCCCCCACGACCACGATCCTGCGTCCGCGACGCTGCTTCGTCCTGACCATTCGTGCTGTCCCCGCGTTCCCTAGTTGCAGTACGTCTCGCCGGCGACGGCGATGTACGTGTCGGCCGTCGAGGAGGCCTGATCCTCCGACAACTCGACACCACCGGCTGCAGCATCACTACCCACGAGCGCGGTCACGAACACCTTGATCTCCTCCGGCGACCCGCCCTGCGCCTGGGCGCTGCAGATGTAGTCGGCGATGTTCACCGCGCCGGTCTCGTCGCTGGGCTCGACGCCCTCGGCGCGGAGACCGTCGAGGAAGGCCTGTGCGCCGGGCGTGGGAGCGGGTGCCGCGCCCGTGTCCTCTCCGGCATCCTCGTCTCCGGCAGCGGGCGAGGACGGAGCCGGGGACGCCTCGCTCGTCTCGGTCTCGCCCGTGGTCTCGGCCCCGGCCGCGCCGGGGGATGTCTCGGCCGCGGAGGTCGATGTCGACGCCGAGGTTTCCGTGGCGGCAGACGTCGTCGGCGTGTTCGTCGCGGTGGAGTCGTCGCTTCCGCACGCGGAGAGAACGGCCGTGGCGGTCAGTGCCGCAGCGAGGGCGCCGAGGACTCGGGTCGAGCGTGAGCGGGTCCGTGCAGGCATGTGGTGGGGTCCTCACATCCGGGATGTCGGTCGAACTTGGTCAGATGCGCCCCAGGCTACAGAGCGGCCCGTGCGGCCGGTAGGAGCGTCCCTCCTCCCCCGGTTACACGGGCCGACCCTGCTGTCGTTCGGTTACGGCTGCAGCTTCACTTCGTCGCCGTCGAGGGTGATGAAGCCGTTCTGAAAGTTCTGCTGGACACCCTTGCCGTCCACGGCCGGGAACTCGTCGCTGATCGGCAGGCCCAGACGTCCTTCGGCACCCTTCTCGGCGAGCCACGCCTCGAGGATCTTGCCGCGGACCGGCCAGGCACCGGTGAGCGGGCTCCAGTAGATGTTGCCGTGCTGGAACTCGTTGAAGCGACCGTCACGCCCTGCGGGCTGCTCGCTGGCCGTCGGGTAGCCCAGGACTCCCGTCTCGTAGCCGAGCTGGGAGTACTTGTCGAGGATCATGCCCTGCACGCCGTGGGCGCCGGTGTCCTCGCTCCAGTACATGGCGCCGATCTCGAAGCCCTGGACCGCGCCGCGGCCGTCGGGGGTCGCCGCCTCGTCGAGGATCGGGTAGCCGAGCGGTCCGCCCTCCCAGCCCTGGTTCTTCCATTCCTCGAAGATCTTTCCGCGGACCGCGTGGGCGCCGTGCTCGGGCGTCCAGTAGATCGCGCCGTTCCGGAAATGGTTGAACCGTCCGCGTCCGTCGGGTGCGACGCGTTCCTCGGTGGTCGGATAGCCGAGCTGCCCGGCCGGACCGCCGACACCCTGGTAGGCGCCGCCGATCGCACCCGCGACCGGCACCGTCGTGCCGTCGGACGAGAAGACGCGGCCGAAGCGGAAGTCCTGCACCTTGCCACCGGCGACGTCGTATTCACCGGTGAGGCAGTCGCCGAGCCAACCGTTCACGTTCGCCACATCGCCGAAGGCGCCGGTGGGGTTGCACTCGGGCTTGTCGACCTCGACCCCGAGGGTGTTGGCGAGCTGCGGCCACAGCTGGTGCAGTTCGAACTCCCAGTACTTCCACGTGTGGGTGCCCGACGGCCGGTACACGATCTGGGCGGGGATGCCCTGCTTCTCGAGCTTCGTCGCGAACGCCTGCGAGGTGAGGCGCGAGAGGATCTCGAGGCCCATGCCGGCGTAGTTGGTGCTGACCCCGGGGATGCCCGACGGATCGTCGTGGGGGCCGGTGGTGCCGCTGCCGCTCGAGACGTACAGGCTCACGCCCTCGAGCTTGTCGGCGAGCAGGTAGGGATCGTGCGACTCCCAGCCCTCGGAGCCGGGCGCACCCCACATCGCCTCGGAGTCGAAACCACCGGCGTCCTGCATCGCGTAGTGGATGGCCTCGGGCATGCCGAGGGTGGTCGTGGTGAGGATGCCGGACAACGACGCCGCGAACTGCGCGAAGCCCGGGTTGCGGGCGGGTAGGAACATCGCGGCGGTACCGCCCATCGACAGGCCGACGACGCCACGCTTGTCGGTGGTACGCCAGTCGCGTTCGAGCAGCGGAGGGAGCTCCTTCGTCAGGAAGGTCTCCCACTTGTAGTTCTGTCCGTTGTTCTGATCGATCCAGTCGGAGTAGAAGCTCGACTGGCCGCCCACCGGCAGCACGACGTTGACGTTCTTGTCGGCGAGGAAGGCCTCCGCATCGGTCTCGAGCGTCCACCCGTTCTCGTCGTCGCGCGCGCGCATGCCGTCGAGCATGAACACCGACGGGAACTTCGCGTCGGGCTTGCTGTTCCAGTCGCGCGCGAGCAGCAGCTGCACCTGGATCGGCGTCCCCATCGACGGCGAGTCGATCCACAGGGCGACGCGGCGATCGGTGAGCCAGTCGACAGAGCGGACGGTCGCACCGGAAGTGCTCGTCGGGCCGGACTGGGCGATGAGCGGATCGGCGGTAGCCACCGAGACGGTGGTCAGACCTGCGGCGACGGGCGCGACGAGAGCTGCGGCGATCAGTGCGAGCGCACGGGATCTTCTGCGCCGCGCACCCGCGACGCGAGCCGCTCTCCTGCTCGGCCCCGTCCGTCGCTCACCGTGCTCGAGCTCAGTTCGCATCTGCATCGCTCACTTTCTGCGTTGCCGGATTTCCTGCCGAAGTGCGGCTTCGGGTGGACCGCGACGGCGGCAGTGGCAGGGCGCCCGGCTGGGTATGCCGACTCGGGATACCGGAGTCCCGGATGTTGTTTCTACACCGGCGGCACCCGGAATCGCGGGTGCCGCGCTGTGACAGGTGAGAAAATTGTTGCAGAAAGTTACGACGCCGCCCACTCACCGGATCGGTGAGCGGGCGGCGTCGTTGCTAGCAGTGCGTACCGGAGATCAGAACGCGTTCAGCGCCTCGAGGATCTGCGGGCGTGCCTTCCACAGCTGATCCTCCCAGTACTTCCATGCGTGCGTGCCGCGCGCCGGGAAGTCGAAGGTAGCCGGGATGCCGAGCGTCGCCAGCTTGAGCTGGAACGCGCGGGTCTGGGCGAGGGACAGCGCCTCGAGCGCCATGCCGTTGGCGGTGTTGTAGTAGCCGACGAAGCCCTGCGGGTTGTCGTGCTCACCGGGCAGACCGCTGGCGGCCGAGATGTACAGCGACAGACCCTCGAGCTTCGGAGCGAAGACGAACGGGTCGTTGCGCAGCCACGCCGGGCTCCACGGCGGGCCCCACATCGAGTCGACGTTGAAGCGGCCGGCGTCGAGCATCGCCACGCGGATGGCCTCACGCATGCCGGGAGCCGACAGGTTCAGGTAGCCGGACAACGACGACGCGAACTTGAACTGGTCGCGGTGGTAGGCGGCCAGGGTCAGGGCGGCGGAACCGCCCATCGACAGGCCGAGAATGCCGTTGTTGTTGCGCGACACGCCACGGGTGGCGAGATAGTCGGGCAGCTGCTCCGTCAGGAACGTCTCCCACTTGTAGGTGATGTCCTGGCCGTTCAGGTTGGACGGCGCGTACCAGTCGGTGTAGAAGCTCGACTGTCCGCCGACCGGCATGATCAGGCTGACGTTGTCGTTCGCGAACTGCTGCAGGGCGTTCGTCTCGAACGTCCAGGCGTTCGCGTCGTCCCGAGCGCGCAGGCCGTCGAGCATGTAGAGCGCCGCGTCGCCACCGCGCGCGGCCCACTGGATCTGAACCTTGATCGGGCCCATGTCGGACTCGACGAAGACCTCTTCGAAGCCCCCTGCAGGCGCGCGGTGCGAGACCGGCGCTCCCTGCGCCGGCGCGGCGACGGCGGCGGTGGTTCCGACGAGGCCGGCAGCCACGGGGAGGACCAGAGCTGCGGCGGCGGTGCCGAGCAGTCGCCGTCGAAGGCCCTGCCTCAACCTCGGGACAAAACGCATGAACAATGCTCTCTTTCTCGTCTGCGGCGTCCGCGTTCGCGTCCCCCGGATTCCGGCGATGACGACCGCGGAAGGCCGCCCCAAGTCACACTGCGGTCAAAACTGTAAAGGACCGCGTGATCTCTGACAAACCCTGGTTTCAACAGCTCTTGGGCACCTCTTGACCTATAGGTCAAGCACGCGCTGCCGGAATGTTACCTATCCGTGATGCGTCGTGATCCTATCGAGACAGTCGAAGGGGGCCAAGTTGATCTCGGTGTCCGGCCGTCACCCCCGCGGCGGTGGCATCGGCAGGTCACAGCGCTGGATCTCGTACTTCGGCACCCGTTCGATCCGGTACGAGGCGTAGTCGAACGCGTTGCGCAGGTTCCTCTTGAACAGTGCCCACGTGAGTTCGGCGCTCGAGGAATCGATCATCTCCCGGGTCTCGGGACAGGTCAGCGCGGTCTTCGCCATCGCGACCCAGTCCTCGTCGAGATAGCCCGGCATCCACGGATGGACGTCGACCATGCCCGAATCGGCGACCACCCAGTCGGGGAACAGGATCTTGTCATGGCCGATCCGGCCGTCCTCGAGACGCTCGGTGTGCGCAGCGAGCGGGTAGGCCAGGCCCATCTGGTCGACGACCCGCACGTCCAGACCGGTGTTCATGCTGGTCATGCCCAGGTTCAGGAAGAACACCGTGTGCCCGGCACCGCCCGGTGGGATGGGCTCGGGTGGCGGCACGACGTCCCACGCGTCGAAGGAGGGGGTCGGCAGCAGCAGCCCGCCGTTCGGGGTGTTCGCGATGGCCTCGACCATGGCCCGCATACGTGGGTAGTCGAGATAGTCCTCGGCCAGGATGGGATGCAGATGCCCGGTGTTGAGGGCGTAGAAGGCGCGCTCGTCGACGATGCCGGATCGGCCCACCACGGCGCCCTCGGTCATGCCGGTCGTGTTGGCCGCGGCGGCCGTCCACACGACGGTGCCCAGCCACAGCACAGCCAACGCACCCGCGACCTGCGTCGGCCGGTTGTTGCCGAGCTCCGCCCGGTCCGGGATCCGCAGCGGGACGACGGCGACGGGCAGGAGCAGGCAGAACAGCGGCGGCAGGAGGACGCGGCCGTGCATGAAGTCGCCGCCCACACGCAGCGAGTACAGCGCGAGCAGCACACCGGAGCCGAGGAACAGCACGACGACGGCGGTCGGCGTGCGCAACAGCTTCTGCGCCCAGGTCAGCGTGGCCCGCACGTCGCGCGGATCGGGACGCGCCGCCGCTGCGGTGAGGCCCACCACCTCACGGCTGGTCGCGAGGACGAGCGCGGCGAGGACCGCGAGGACCAGCAGCGGCAGCCACAGCAGGTACGGCGAGAAGAGGTTGCCGAGATATTCGAGGCCCTGCGACCACTTGGCACCACCGGCGTCCTTGGCGACCGCGGTGTTGGGATAGGGCAGTCCGTAATAGCCCATGCGCCAGATCTGGTAACCGATCGGGATCATCCCGGCGACCGCGACCATCGCGACCCGGATGCGCAGGTCGAGGCCGGGCGCGAGGAACAGCATCGCGAGTGCGAGCACCGCGACCAGCGCGAGTTCGGGTCGCACGAGCGGGCCGAGTCCGGCGACGAACGCCGTGGCGAGGATCTGCCCGGTACCCGGGAGCGATCCGTCCCCTCCCGGCGTGGGGGTCGCCCACCGGGCCATGAGCAGCCACAGCAGGCCGAGCCAGCAGATCACCAGGCAGGACTCGAGGCCCGAGGTGGCGAAGTCGCGGGCCGGGGGCACCGCGATGTAGACGAGGACACCGGCGGGCAGGAGCAGCACGGTGCCCGTGGTGGCGCGCAGTCGCCACCGGTACAGGCGTGCGGCGCCGAGCATGGCGAGGACGATCGCGCCCGTCGACAACACGAGCGCGATCGTGAGCACCACGTATTCGAGGCGGAGGCCGGTGAGCCATCCGCCCGCGTAGACGATGTACGTCCACGCGGTGGAGGTGTTGGCCTCCACACGCTCCCCCGCGTTGAACACCGGCCCGTTGCCGGCGAGGAGGTTGCGCACGGTTCGCAGGACGATGAGACCGTCGTCGGCGATCCAGCGCCGCTCCCACGCTCCCCAGAACATCAGGAACGCGGAGACGACCACACCCGCGGCGAACACACCGCCGGTGAGGCGGTCACGCCGAACGGGCCCGACCGTACTGGACGGTCCGGCCTCGGTGTCGTGGACGCCGTGCACGACGTCAGAAGAGGTAGACAGCACCGCCGACCACCAGGATCCACACCACTGCGAGCAACTGCAGCACCCGGTCCTTCAGGGCGATCTCCTCGGGTTCGCCGGCTTCACCGCCGTCGACGTCGACCGCGTAGCGCAGGATGGCGACGACGAACGGGACCATCGAGATGGCGTACCAGTTGGAACCGGCCACGTTGTCCTGTTCGAACGCCCACAGGCCGTAGCAGAGCACGACCGCCGTCGCCGCGACGGTCCACACGAACCGCAGGTAGGTCTCGGTGTAGTACTCGAGCGACTTGCGGATCTTCGCGCCGGTGCGGGTCGCGAGGCGCAACTCGGCGTACCGTTTGCCGGCCGCCATGAACAGCGACCCGAACGCCATGATCAGCAGGAACCACTGCGACAGCGGGATCTCGGCGGCCACGCCACCGGCGATGGCACGGATCAAGAAGCCCGACGAGACGATGCAGATGTCGAGCACGGCCTGGTGCTTGAGCCCGAAGCAGTACGCGAGCTGGATGCCGATGTACACCGCCATGACGACGGCGAGCTGCCAGTTCGCGATGAACGACAGCGCGATCGAGCCGACGAGCAGCACCGTCGCGAGGATGTACGCGAGTCGCACCGGGAGCACGCCCGCCGCGATGGGCCGGAACCGCTTGGTGGGGTGTGCACGGTCGGCTTCGACGTCCATCGCGTCGTTGACGAGGTAGATGCCCGAGGCGGCCATACAGAAGACGACGAAGGCGAGCGCGACGGGCAGCAGCACGTCGACCTGGGTGACCGAGCCGGCCGCCATCGGGGCCGCGAGCACCAGGACGTTCTTCACCCACTGTCGGGGACGGACCGCCTTGACGATCCCGGCGCCCAGGCTCTTGGGCGCCTCCTTGACGGGCGCCGGTTCCTCGCTCATCGATCTCCCCACTTCGTCTCTGCACGCGCCACGACGGCCGCGGACGCCGCACCGAGTGCCGCACCCGCCAGTACATCCGTCGGATAGTGCACGCCCAGCACCAGGCGGGACAGCATCATGGGCGGCACGAGCACCGCGGGAAAGGGTAGCCCGGTGGTGCGGGCGAGTAGCACGGCCGCCGCAGTCGTGGACGTCACATGCGACGACGGGAAGCTCAGCCGGCTCGGCGTGGACACGTTGACCTGCACCGTCGGGTCCACCGGCCGCGGACGGCGCACGACCCGCTTGATGACGACGGACGCCGCGTGGGCACCGAACGCGCCGACCGCCACGCTCGCCCACTTGCGGCGACGGGGACGGTCGACGAGGGCGCCGGCGGCGCCGATCGCGATCCAGCCGAGAGCGTGCTCACCGAAGTGCGACATGCCGCGGGCGATCGTCGTCGCTGCGGGTACGGCACCAGCGGTGGCCTGGACGGTCTGCAGCACCCGCACCTCGGTGCCGGTGCTCTTCCAGTGACGTGCAGCCGCAGTGCCGGGGTCAGTTGCCGATTCCGAAGACACGCTCCCACTCCTCCTTGCTGGTCAGGGCGGGAACCGCGTCCCGGTACCGCTTCTTCATCTCGGGGAACCGGCGCGCGAGTTCGCGTCGCAGCCTGAGCGCCTCGGTGAGCAGGGCCTGGGCCTGAGCACGGTCGCGCTTACGGTAGACGACACCCCGACCGTCCGCCGTGGTGACCGTCACGCCGTCGACCTGCGAGAGCAGGAACCACCGCGCGTCGATGGTGGGCACGTTCAGCTGCGGCCGCTCGTGGTGCTCGCGGTTCTCGGGGCGCACGTTGTGCAGCACACCCTTCGCGAGACGCCTGACCTTCGCGACCGCACCCTCGGGCAGTCCGACGGCCCCGACCTCGGCGCCGGATGCCATCGGCAGTTCGGTCGACGACGGCAGCACCACGGCGTCGGGGAAGTTCTTCCGGAGCGCGTGCACCTCGCCGAGGGCACGCGGCAGCAGGTCGAACAGGTTCTCCGGACCGGCGAGGAAGTCCTCGATGGCCTTGTTCTGGATCGCGACCGTCGAGTACTCGAGACACACGAGGTGCTTGATCGTGGCCTTGATCGTGTCGAGCACCATCGGCTTGGCGTCGCCGTGCTGGTGCAGCGCGGCCACGACGAGCCGGTTGCGCAGATGGAAGTACGCCTGCCAGTCGATGGCGTCGTCCTTGTCGCTCCACGCCATGTGCCAGATCGCGGCGCCGGGCATCGTCACCGTGGGGTAGCCGGCGTCCCGTGCCCGCAGGCCGTACTCGGCGTCGTCCCATTTGATGAACAGCGGCAGGGGCTGGCCGATCTCCTCCGCGACGACACGCGGGATCATGCACATCCACCAGCCGTTGAAGTCGACGTCGATGCGTCGGTGCAGGAGCTTCGAGTTCTCCCGGTCGCGCAGCGGCTTGGTGGAGAAGTCGTGGTCGTACTCGACGTTCGGCGCGGCACCCCACATGAAGTTCGAGCGGTGGATGACCTCGCCCATGGTGTGCAGGTGGCTGCGTTCCTGCAGGTTGAGCATCTGCCCGCCGACGAGCATGGGCTTCTTCGCGAATCGCGACAGGGCGAGCGCGCGCAGGATCGAGTCGGGTTCGATCTCGATGTCGTCGTCCATGAACAGGATGTACGGGCTGGAAGTGGTCTTCAGCGCCTCGTACATGATGCGGCTGTAGCCGCCGGAGCCACCGAGGTTGCCCTGGTCGTGGATGACGAGACGGTCGCCGAAGGGTTCGGCGGCCTCCGCGAAGTCGGCCTCGTCGCGAACCTTGCGGGTGCCCTGGTCGGGGATGATGACGGCGTCGACGACGTCCATCACCAGCGGGTCGGACGCGAGCGCACGCAGCGCCTTCACGCAGTCGGCAGGGCGGTTGAAGGTCGGGATGCCCACTGCGACCGAGGCGTGTCCGGGCGCCTCGACAGGTGCGTACCAGCCAGCGGCGTGCAGCGTGACCTCGCTGTCGGTGGTGACGTCGAACCACAGCCAGCCGCCGTCCTCGAACGGCCCCAGGTCGGCTTCGATCTCGACGACCGTGTCGGACCCGCGGAACTCGCGGCCGGTGACGTGGATGCGGCTCGAGTCGGCCTTGCTGCGGTACAGGTCGACGCGGCCGTGGCCGGTGAGTTCGAGTCGCAGCACCACCGAGCCGAGCGTGCTCCAGCGACGCCAGTAGCTCGCCGGGAAGGCGTTGAAGTAGGTGCACAGCGACACCTCGGACTCGGCGCCGATCGCCAGCGTCGTCCGGCTCGTCGCGTGGGCGCGACGCGCGTTGGTGGGCGACTCCTCGAGGTAGAGCGTGCGCACGTCGAGGGGCTCGCCCGGGCGCGGCAGGATGATGCGCTGCAGCAGCGACCGGCCGAGCAGTTCGTCCTCCGTGGCGGAGGTACTCGCCGCCTCGTGCTTCGCGACGGCCGCGTGCTTCGCGGCGCTCACGAGGCGTCCCCGGCGATGGGCGCTCCCGAGTCGAAATGCGGGGCGAGGACGTTGTCGAACATCGACAGCGCGCTCGCGATCGCCATGTGCATGTCGAGGTACTGGTAGGTGCCGAGCCGGCCACCGAAGAGCACCTTGTTGTCCGCGGCTTCCTTCTTCGCGAGGGAGCGATAGGCGTTGAGTTTCTCGCGGTCCTCGGGGGTGTTGATCGGGTAGTACGGCTCGTCGTCGTTCTCGGCGAAACGCGAGTACTCACGCATGATGACCGTCTTGTCGGTCGGGTAGGTGTCGCGCTCGGGGTGGAAGTGCCGGAACTCGTGGATGCGGGTGTAGGGCACGTCGGCGTCGTTGTAGTTCATGACCGGGGTGCCCTGGAAGTCGCCGGTGGGCAGCACCTCGGTCTCGAAGTCGAGGGTGCGCCATCCGAGCCGGCCCTCGGAGTAGTCGAAGTAGCGGTCGAGCGGGCCGGTGTAGACGACGGGGGCTTCCGGGCTCGCGGCACGGACCTCATCGCGCACCTCGAACCAGTCGGTGTCGAGCCGGACCTCGATCCGCTCGTTCTCCGCCATGTTCTCCAGCCACGCCGTGTACCCGTCGACCGGCAGGCCCTCGTAGGTGTCGTTGAAGTAGCGGTTGTCGAAGGTGTAGCGGACGGGCAGCCGGGCGATGTTGCCGGCGGGCAGTTCCTTCGGGTCGGTCTGCCACTGCTTGGCCGTGTAGTCGCGGACGAACGCCTCGTACAGGGGGCGGCCGATCAGGGAGATCGCCTTCTCCTCGAGGTTCTTCGCCTCGGCGGTGTCGATCTCGGCGGCCTGCTCCTTGATGAGGGCGCGTGCCTCGTCGGGGCTGAAGTACCGGCCGAAGAACTGCGACACCAGTCCGAGACCCATCGGGAACTGGTAGGCCTGGCCCTTGTGCATCGCGAACACGCGATGCTGGTAGCCGGTGAAATCGGTGAACTGGTTCACGTAGTCCCACACCCTCTTGTTGGAGGTGTGGAACAGGTGGGCACCGTACTTGTGGATCTCGATTCCGGTTTCCGGTTCGGGCTCGGAGTATGCGTTGCCACCGAGGTGGTGGCGACGCTCGATCACGAGCACTCGCTTGCCGAGCTGCGTGGCCGCGCGCTCGGCGATCGTCAGTCCGAAGAATCCGGAGCCGACGACGATCAGGTCGTACTCACCGGTGGAGGGCTGGGGCGCTGATGCAGCAGTCACGGGAGACCAGGGTATGCGACTCCGTCGCGGAGGTGCCCTCTCGGTCCGGGCGGACCGAGAGGGCCGTCACACTCACACGTAGTAGGTGAGCGCGTCACGGACGAATTCGGCGCCCTCCCGTCCTCCGTAGTTCGCCGCGAAACGCTCGTCCTCGACGTACATGTCGGCGAGACCGAGCACGTACTCCCGCGGACTGCCCGCCGCAGTGCCGCCTCCCGGGGTGCCCGGAATCGACGACAGCCAGGCGACGTGCCGCCGCGCGAGGTCCTGCGCTTCGGGGCCCGCCGGGTCGAGACCGGCCCGGGCCGCCGCGATCCAGTCATGGTTCAGCTGCTCGACCTGCTTCATCCAGTCGTGCCTGGCGGCGTCGTCCATGCCCCGCCACCAACGATCGCCCGAGTCGTAGGCGTCCTTGCCCCACCGTTCGATGACCTCGTCCCGGTACTGCGTGTGGTCGAACCCGTCGAACACTTCGTCTGCCACGAGTTCCTCCCCTCTCTCCGTCTTCGCCAAGGTGGTGCGCACCGCCGCGATACGGCGGTCCAACTGCCGGCGCTCGTGTTCGAGCAGGTCGAGGTGGGTGCGCAGTGCGCTCGCGGTGTCGTCGTGACCGGCGAGCACGTCGCGGATGGCGGGCAGGGCCAGTCCCAGATCGCGGAGCAGCAGGATGCGCTGGAGACGCACGAGTGCGTCCTCGTCGTAGAACCGCATGCCGTTGCTGCCGGTGCGGCTCGGATGCAGCACCCCCACGTCGCCGTAGTGCCGCAGTGTGCGGCTGGTGACACCGGCGGCGCGTGCCAGTTGCTGGATCGACCATTCCCGCACGTGCCCACCTCCTTCTTTCCGGCTACGCCCAGCGTGCATCTTGACGTTGCGTCAATGTCAACCATCGTCGTCGCGGTGCCGGAACGCCACCGGCCGGCCGCCCTGTTCGGGGCGACCGGCCGGTCGAGATGTGCCGTCGGGTTACTCGGCGCTACCCGTGCTCGGGAACCAGTCCTTCAGGAAGCTCGCGTCGATGACCTGAGCACCGAGGTCCGGTGTCCACACGATCGCGCCGCCGGTGAAGATCCGGAACTTGCCGATCTCGTCGGGCAGCATCAGCTCGGGGCCGATGGGCGAGCCGAGCACGCTGTCGACGCCGCCGAGGTCCAGATAGGCCTGCTCGATGGGCGAGGTGCCGGTACCGCTGCCGAAGGGATCGGTGCCGGTTTCGGGGCCGGGTTCGGGTGCCGGAGTGATCTCCGGGGCGTCCTCGTCGATGCCTTCCTTGACGGTGAACCAGTCGGAACGCAGTCCCAGCTTGGTCCGTGCCTCGGCGCCCGTCGTTTCGATGGTGCGGTCGGAGCCGACCACGCGGACCCGGGTCACGCGACCGCCTTCGGGTCCGAGATTGTTGCGGGAGAGCACCTCGAATGCCTGGAGGTCGCCGACGCCGAACTTGCTGCCGATCTCGGCCGCGGTGGAGGTCTTGGCCCATTCGCGGTTCGGGGCGACCTTGTCACCCTCGTCCTCGACGGGCGGGAAGGTGCCGCCGGCCGAGTAGCCGCCGGTGGAGGCGGAGAACTCGCTGCGCACGACCTCGCCGTCCTTCATCAGGACGGTTCCGCGGGTGGTGCGCACACCGTCGTCCGTGCGCGGATCCTCGACGCCCGACCCGCCGTAGACCTGACAGTCCGTGGTGTCGCAGGTCTGCCACTTCTCGTGACGCTTCTCGGCGAGGGCGTAGGACCGCGCGGCGATGGCCTGCGCCCGCAGCGCCTCGGCACCACCGGTGTCGGCCCAGGCGGGCAGCGCCTCGGCGGGGACCACGCTGCGCAGGTAGTCCTCGACGTGGAGGCGGTTGACGGTGCGCGGGGCGGTGCCGTCGAGCACCACACCGAGGGCACCGCGGTAGGTCTTGTCGTCCGAGCACATCGTGAGGTGTTCGTTCGCGGGACGGTCCTCGGCGAGGTCGATCGGGTCCACCCACGGCAGGTCGGTGGCTGCCTGCCACAGCACGTCGCCGCTGCAGCCCTCGGTGACGACGACGTTCGCGCCGCCGTCCGGGGTGGGTGTCAGGTGCGCGGCCTCGCCGGGCGCGAGTTGCTTACCGGCGACGATCATGCCGGTGTCGGAGTAGACGTCGAGGGTGTGGTCGTCGCGCGCCATGAGACGGACCGCGATCATCGCGTCGTCGACCGTGCCGAGTTCGGTGCCGCCGTAGTAGTGGCCGATGATCCGCTCGGCGGTCCACCCGTCCTGGGCGTAGCCGTAGGCACCCCACTGCCCCATGCCACGACCGTGGCCGTGACCGAAGCCACTGAACGTGAAGGGCGTGTCGGCCGAAACCGCTTGCACGACACCTGGTGCCGCCTGGTTGCTCTGGACGAGCGCGCCCACGCCGGCTCCGACGAGCAGCGCGGGAGCGACCCCGATCGCGGCGGCACGGGCGACGGAGGGACGCCATCCGTTGCGCAGCGGCCTGCCGAGGATGATGCGCCGCCTCCGGATCTTGCCTCTGCGCCCGATGGACTGTCGTGACATGACGTTGCTCCCTCGTTGTCGCTGTAGGCGCGAACTCGTGATCCGCGATATCGGACAATTTCGACCGATCCTCAAGCTCAGGTTGAGGCTTAAGGTTTGCTGCGTCTAGTGTGACAAGAGTGACGGAGCTAGGCAACAAATGTCACAGAAGCAACACAAGAATCACGAGTTACAGAACTTTCGTGTCCGAACCGGGCCACGGAAGCGACACGTAAGGGACGATCCGAAGTCGGAACCGTCCGCTGGAGCACCAACGACAGGGAGTAGCAAACAGTGCCGCATCGCCGCCCCAAGCCGTCGATCGTCCTGGGTGCCGTCGCCGCCCTGGCCGTCGCGACGCCCTTCGCCGTCACCGGGCTGACCAGCACCGCTCCCGAGATCCGGAATGCCAACGACACCGTCGAGGCAGTGGCACCCGATATCGCGGAAGTCGTGCTCGCCTCGGTGCCCGACCTGATCATCCCGCTCGAGGAGCTCACCGGTCTCAACCTGCCGGACCTCAGCCTGAAGGAGATCGTCGACGGGCTCCCGCAGATCACGACTGCTCCCGACCCGAACGGCGGACTCGTCCAGCGCGTCGGTGCGACCGTCAAGGAACTCACCCGCGACACCCCGTTCAGCCTCGTCGCGCTCGCCGCCGAGGACGTCGCCGCCACCGACGCGCTCATCCGCGCGCAGCAGGACGACGGCAGCTGGGGTCCCTGGACCGCGACCGAGCCGATCGAGACGCGCGCCGACGACGCCACCAGCGAGGGACGCACGGGCACGGAGCCGATCTACGTCGGTGCCACCCGCGCGGTGCAGGTGCTGCTGACGCCGCGTCCCGGCCCCGAACCGAATCTCGCCGGCGCGGAGGCCCCGCCGGCACCCGAAGCCCCCGCTCCCGCTCCCGAGGCACCCGCCCCGGAGGCACCGGCGCCCGAAGCTCCTGCTCCTGCAGCCCCGGCGGAGGCCCCGGTCCCCGCCGACGAGGCACCCGCGCCGGTCCCTGCACCCGCAGCCGATGCACCCGACCTCGGATACGTGCCCGCGTCCTCGTCCAAGCCGCTGCGCGAGAACCCGCTGCAGGCGGCCGCCGAAGCGGTCAGTGCCGTGCTCATCTCGCCCGGCAGCAGCGAAGCGGACGCGCGACTCGAGGACATCGCGAGCCCGCTCGGCAACTCCGGCCTGAAGGTGATCACCCGCCAGCAGTGGGGCGCCGACGAGTCGATGCGCTGCCAGACCCCGACCTACGACGACTCCCTCGGTGGCGCGACCGTGCACCACACCGCGGGCAGCAACAACTACTCGAAGGCCGAATCGGCCGAGATCGTGCGCGCGATCTACGCGTACCACGCACGCACGCTCGGCTGGTGCGACATCGGATACAACACCCTCGTCGACAAGTACGGCCAGATCTTCGAGGGTCGCGCCGGTGGTCTCGACCGCAACGTCCAGGGCGCACACGCGGGTGGATTCAACGAGAACACCCACGGCATCGCGATGATGGGCGACTTCTCGACCCAGGCCCCGCCGCAGGCCGCGGTGGAGTCGGTCGGCAAGTTCCTCGGCTGGCGTCTGGCCCGCGCGGGACTGAACCCCAAGGGCCGCACCACGATGTACTCCGAGGGCACATCGTTCACCCCCTACCCGCAGGGTGCGGCGGTGGATCTGCCGATCATCTTCGCGCACCGCGACGTGGGCAACACCAGCTGCCCGGGTGATGCCGGCTACTCGCAGATGGGCAAGATCCGCGATATCGCCGTCGCTGCGGCAAAGGGCGGTGGCGGTGGCACTGCCCCGCAGCCCTCGAACCCGTCGCCGTCGAACCCGCAACCCTCGAACCCGCAACCCTCGAACCCGTCGCCGTCCAATCCGTCGCCGTCCAATCCGTCGCCGAACGTGCCGGACATCAACGTCGGAGCGCTCGCCTCGGGCTCGGCCGGCACCGCCGAAGGTGTCGTCGACGAGCTGATCCGCCTCAGCGGTCACCCGCTGGTCCAGAAGTGGCTCGCCGAGGGCGGCGAACTCGGACGGCTCGGACAGGCGGTGACCTCGATCCTTCCCGCGGTCAAGAGCGGTTTCGAACGAGTGAATTTCGTCAACGGGGCCATCTACACGTCACCGAACGGCGGCACGTGGACGGTACTCGGCGAGATCTACAAGGCGTGGGAGAAGAACGGACTCGACGCTGGTGAGCTGGGGTTGCCCACCAGCGACGAGTACCGGGTGCCGGACGGTTGGCGTTCGGACTTCGAGTTCGGCTCGCTGATCTTCAACGAGGTCACGGGTGTCGTCACCAAGGTGCTGCGCGCCTACGACGACGCCTACGACCAGGCGATGCAGGATCAGCCGGCCGACGTCGCAGGACCCGCACCCGAGGGTGCTCCTGCGCCCGGACCCGAACCGGCACCTGCGCCGGAACCGGCACCCGAACCGGCGCCCGCGGGCTGACCCGCAGCGCACCGGTAGGAACGAGTCACCGCCACCACCGTTCGAGAACGCGGGCCACCCCGTCCTCGACGTTGGTGGCGGTGACTTCGTCTGCGACCGACTTCGCGTCCGGATGCGCGTTCTCCATCGCCACACCGTGACGCGCTACCGACAGCATCGGAATGTCGTTGGGCATGTCGCCGAAGGCCACGAGATTCTCGTGGGAGACACCCAGTAGCCGGGCCATCTCCTGCAGACCGGAAGCCTTCGTGACCCCCGCCGCGGAGATCTCGATGAGCCCGTGGGTCGTCGAATAGGTCACGTCGACCAGCCCGTGCAGTTTCGGCACGAGAGCCTCCGCCATCTCCCGGCTGGTCGCGCCGGGGAGCCGGACGAGCAACTTGATGGCGGGCTCACTGATCACCTCGTGCTCGGCGAGTTCGGTGTTGTCCGGATTCAGCCAGGCATGTTCGTAACCGGGAGCGCTGACGAACTGCGGCGTCGCCGCGTCGTGGGCCCGATCCCCCACCCGCTCCGCGGCCAGACCGCAACCGGGAAGCACCGACGAGGCCACCTCGGCGAGCCACGCCAGTTCGTCGACCTCGAGCACCGCGGCGCTGAGCACACGGTCGGTGGAACTGTCGTAGAGCACGGCACCGTTCGCGCACACCGCCATGGGCGCGTAGCCCAGCTCTTCGACGACCGGCGCGATCCAGCGCGGCGGGCGGCCGGTGGCCAGGACGAACGGAACACCGGAGTCGACCACCGCATGTACCGCGGCGCGGGTCCGATCGGACACCTTCTCGGTGTCGTCGATCAGGGTGCCGTCCACGTCCGTAGCCACCAATCCGGGACGCACCGCGTCCGTGGAAGCAGGACGCACCGCGTCCGTGGAAGCAGGACGCACCGCGTCCGTGGAAGCAGGACGCACCGCGTCCGTGGAAGCAGGACGCACCGCGTCCGTGGAAGCAGGACGCACCGCGTCCGTGATGTGGTCCCGATACGGCTCTCGACTCGACTGTGCGTTCACTCCGTCATTGTGCCGAAGTACCGCGGTCGCCGCCTGCGTCATCGTTGCCGCTACCGGCAGCACCTTCACGGGCGGCACGTTCGCGGGCCTTCCGGGCGCGACGCTCGGCGGCCGCGGCCTCGTCCAGGGCGGTCGCCTCCTCGAGGGTCGGCGCGGATCCGCCCAGGCGGCGGGGCACCCAGTAGGCACCGTCCTCGTGGATGTAACCGTCCTGGACCCGGTGAAGCATCTTCTCCATGGTCGCGTGGAGCTGCGCGGTCATCTCCGCTGCCGGCTCGAACGGATGGATGGGGGCGCCCACCTCGATGGTGATCGGGGTGTTCGTACGTCCGAGCCGCTTCGGGTGGCCCTTCGTCCACACCCGCTGCGACCCCCAGATGACCATGGGGACCACCGGGACACCGGCTTCGTTCGCCATCCGTGCCGCGCCGGACCGGAACGCCTTGAGTTCGAAGCTGCGGCTGATCGTCTCCTCCGGGAAGACACCCACGAGCTGACCGGCACGCAGCGCCTCCACGGCGAGTCGGTAGGACTCGCCGGCGTCGCCGCGGTCGACGGGGATGTGCTTCATCGCGCGCATCATGGGGCCGGAGATCTTGTGGTCGAAGACTTCCTTCTTCGCCATGAAGCGGATGTACCGCTTGGTGACCCGGGCGGGGATCCCGGCGTAGGTGAAGTCCATGTAGCCGGTGTGGTTGATCGCGATGACCGCACCACCCGTCGCCGGGATGTTCTCCGCCCCGGTGATCGCGAACTTCAGCCCTTGCGCTGCGAAGAGCGTGCGGGCGACACCGATGATGGTCCGATAGAAGGGTTCCACGCCGGTCAGCCTAGCGGGGCCCGGTGGAGGAACGACCGTGATCATCGTCGAAAGGCCACTACTGTGCGCACCCTCGCCCGAAAGCCCGACGTACTCGCATTCGCCGCCCTCGCCGTCGCCGTGGTCCTCACCGTCGCCGGTTGCGAGGGCGACGGGCAGTCCGGCATCCCGACCGAGAGCCCGGAACCGACCGCGGCGGAAACCGTCGAGGAGACCACCCCCGCCGCGACGCCCGCGGTGGTCGTCGGGGACGTCCCCGGTAATCCCGCCGCCACCGCGGCGCTGCAGGCATGGACGAACGACCTCGTCGGCGGCATCGATGTGGTGGACAAGTGCTGGACGATCGCCCCGGAACGGGCCCGGCAGATGTACGCCGACGTCGACGCGATCACCGCCGCGGTGCAGCAGCCGGGCAGGGACGGCCAGTACGCGGTGACGTGGTCGGCCGGTGGCATCGACCTGTCCGTCCTGCGCAGCGAGATCGCGTCCGGCTACGCGTGCCCGTACGTGAACCCGACCGGCGCGCCGGGCTACACCGACGAGGACGCCCGCTATGCCGTCGAACGATTCCTCGGACGGGCGATCGGCGCGCCGGTGGATCCGGACGACACCGAGGAGCGGTACCCACTGGTGTGCGAGGCGCGGGGCACGTGGGATCCCTGGGGCACCGGGAACCCCGGAGTGCCGCCGCTGGCCACCGATCCCGACGTCGTCGGTGACCTCGAATCCTTCGACGCCGCGGCCGCTTCCGTCACCCCGGTCTCGGAGGTGTACACGAATGTGACGATTCCGATCGTCGAGGCCGGTACACCCCGTGACCTGGTGGTCCTGCTCACCACGGGCAGCAACGGGTACTGCCTGGGCGCAGTGGACTGACGGGCGGCGCCTACTCTGGTAGGCGTCGGTCAGCACGTCAGGAGGGTACGAAGTGCAGATCACCAGCGTCGGACACGCCGGTTTCCACATCCAGACCGAAGCGGGGTCCATCCTGTGCGATCCGTGGGTCACGCCCGCGTACTTCGCCTCGTGGGTGCCCTTCCCGGACAACACCGGTCTCGACTGGGACGCTCTCGGCAACGTCGACTACCTGTACGTCTCGCATCTGCACAAGGATCACTTCGATCCCGACACGCTGAGCAAGCACGTCAACAAGGACGCGACCGTCCTGCTGCCCGACTATCCGGTACCGGACCTGCGTCGCGAGCTCGAGAAGCTCGGTTTCTCGAAATTCTTCGAGACCACCGACTCCGTCAAGCACCGGCTGCGGCACGGCACTATCGAGGTCGCTCCGCAGGCTCCGCTCTCGCCGGGCGATCTCGACATCATGATCATCGCGCTGCGTGCGCCGGCCGACGGACCGATCGGCGACTCGGGCCTGATCGTCTCCGACGGTGAGTCGACCGTGTTCAACATGAACGACGCGCGGCCGATCGACATGGACGTCATGCACGAGGCGTTCGGGAAGATCGACATCCACCTGCTGCAGTACTCGGGCGCCATCTGGTACCCGATGGTCTACGACATCCCGAAGAAGACCAAGGCCAACTTCGGCAAGCAGAAGCGCCAGCGCGGCATGGACCGTTGCCGCAGCTACATCGACCAGGTCGACGCGACGTGGATCGTGCCGTCGGCCGGTCCGCCGGTCTTCCTCGACGACGACCTGCGCGACCTCAACGACGACCACGGCGACGAGGGCAACATCTTCCCCGACCAGCAGGTCTTCCTCGAGCAACTGCGCATCCACGGCCGCGAGGGCGGTCTGCTCATGATCCCGGGTTCGGTGGTGGATCTGAAGGGCAGCGAGCACATGACGCTCACGCACCCGATCCCCGACGAGCAGGTCGAGGCGATCTTCACGAACAAGGCCGCCTACATCGAGGACATGGCGCAGCGCTTCGCTCCGGTGATCGCGGCGCAGAAGGCGGCCTGGGCTCCCGCCGAGGGCGAGCCGCTGCTGCCCGCACTCAAGGCGAAGTTCGAGCCGATCATGGCGCAGTCCGATCTCATCTGCGACGGCATCGGTTACCCGGTGGGTCTGGTGATGGGCGACGAGACCGTGGTGCTCGACTTCCCCAAGCGCGTCGTGCGCGAACCCATCGAGGGAGAAGGCAAGTACCGCTACGGTTTCCGTATCGCTCCCGAGCTCGTGCGCACGGTTCTGCGCGACGACGAGCCCGACTGGGTCAACACGATCTTCCTGTCCACCCGGTTCACAGCCTGGCGCATCGGCGGATACAACGAGTTCCTCTACACCTTCTTCAAGTGCCTGACCGACGAGCGCATCGCGTACGCCGACGGCTGGTTCGCCGAGGCGCACGACGACTCGGCGTCGATCGAGCTGGGCGGCTACGAGATCCAGCGTCGCTGCCCGCACTTGAAGGCCGACCTGTCGAAGTTCGGTGTCGTCGACGGCACCACGCTGACCTGCAACCTGCACGGCTGGCAGTGGGATCTCGAATCGGGCCGCTGCAAGACCTCGAAGGGTCACGAACTGCGCAGCACCAAGCTGTGATCCGCATCCGGTAGTCACCGCTCCCGTTCGGTCCCGGCGGGTCGCGCCGCGGGCAACAGCCTCGGCGCGACCACGCCCAACCCGACCAGCGGGAGCACCGTCACCGCGACCAGCGCCGCCATCGGCAACCACAGCGAGCCGATCGCGTAGGCGGCGAAGACCGCCACCGACAGCACCTCGCTCGTCAGGCCGACGACGGACGAGACGGTCGCGCGGGCACGACCGGACATCGTGTCCTGCAGGCGCGCCTCGGCGACGATCGCCGTGTTGTGCAGCGCGCCGTAGCCCACACCGATCGCCGTGAATCCGGCGATCCCCCCGGCGAGTGCACCACCGGCGATCAGTGCCGATCCGACGATCACGACGGCACCCATGGTGCGGCCGCTCATCGTCGCAGTCCGTCCGGCGGTCGCGGCACCGACCACCTGTCCGACGGCCGTCAGCGCGACCAGCACCGGCACGAATCCGGTCTCCGCTCCCGATTCGCGTGCGAGGAGAGCGAAGTACTCGTCGAAGGCGAGGCAGGCGAGCAGGGCGGCCGCGAGGACGACCGATCGTCGCACCACCCGGTCGGTGCGGATCTCGGACGTTCCCGCGCGCAGCGACGACATGTAGCGGACGAGGACGGTGTCGCCTCTGCCGGCGATCTCATCGGCCTCCTCCACCTTCGGTGCGGCGGGAAGCGTTCCCACGAGCGCGATGTCGACGACGGTGATCGCGACCGACACCCAGCCCACGAGCGCGTAGCCGCCGAGTTCGAACAGCGGTGCCGCCGTGAGGATCGCGACGAAGACACACGTCATCTCACCCGCGTTGGCGTATCCCATGATCGCCGCGTACCGGTGTTCGCACCCGCGCGCGGCGAGTTCGTCGTACACGAGGGCCTCGAAGGTGCCGGATTTCATCGACTCGCTGATGCCCCATAGGACGAAACCGAGCGCGAATCCCCAGTAACCGGGCCACACCAGCCACATCGTGAACGCTGCCGTGAGCAGGGCTCCGCTGCCGAACAGCAGACCGCGACGGGAGACGGTGTCGGCCCACGCACCCGACGGCACCTCGGAGACGAAGGCGACCACCGACCACAGGACGAACAGCGAGGAGATGGAACGGGTGTCGAGACCGTGATCCTCGAACAGCAACGCGTACAGGCCGTAGAGCGGCACGAACTCACGGACGGACGCGTACGCGACCACCCGCGCGGACAGCGAGGTCACCGGATCGGATCAACATCGACGGCGCATGCAACGAGAATGGCACGCCCGGCTCCACATGTCACCCCTCCAAAAGGTGGGATACGGTCGGTCATCGTGAGCACGGACGAGCAACAGCAGCGGCAGCGTACCTACACGTGGGAGGACCCGGCACCGACGTCGGCGGCCAACCGCGACATGCACGGACTCGACTTCCTGCGCGGGCTGATGGACGGGACGATCCCGCACCACCCCACCTCCCGCACGCTCGGCTTCACCGTCACCGATGCCGGCGAGGGCTTCGCCGAGGTCACCCTCGAGCCGCAGGAGTTCCACGCCAACGCGGTGGGCAGCATCCACGGCGGCGTGCTCGCTACCCTCTTCGACACCGCGATGGGCTTCTGCGTGTCGAGCACCCTCGAGGCCGGGGTCGGGTACACGACCCTCGACCTGCAGGTCCGCTACGTGCGTCCGGTGCAGACCGGCAAGGGCGTCATCCGTGTGCAGGGCTTCTGCGAGCACACCGGACGTCGCACGGCGACGGCGCGCGGCGAGGCCCGTGACTCCGAGGGCCGCCTGCTCGCGACGGGTTCGACCACCTGCCTGATCCTGCGCTGACAGTTCTCAGGCGCCGGGTTCGAGCACCTCACGTCCCACGAACGGGACGAGAGCCTCGGGCACCTTGACCGAACCGTCGGCCTGCTGGTGGTTCTCGAGCAGCGCGACGAGCCAGCGGGTGGTCGCGAGCGTGCCGTTGAGGGTCGCGGCGGTCTGCGGCTTGCCGTTCTCGTCGCGGTAGCGGATGTTGAGGCGACGCGCCTGGAAGGTCGTGCAGTTCGACGTCGACGTGAGCTCGCGGTAGCGCTCCTGCGTGGGCACCCAGGCCTCGCAGTCGAACTTGCGGGACGCCGACGACCCGAGATCGCCGGCGGCGACGTCGATGACGCGGTACGGCACGTCGATGGCGGCGAGCATGTCGCGCTCCCAGGCCAGCAGACGCTCGTGCTCCGCCGCGGCCTCCTCGGGGCGGCAGTAGACGAACATCTCGACCTTGTCGAACTGGTGCACGCGGATGATGCCGCGGGTGTCCTTGCCGTAGCTGCCCGCCTCGCGACGGAAGCACGACGACCAGCCCGCGTAGCGCTTCGGCCCCTTCGACAGGTCGAGGATCTCGCCCGAGTGGTAGCCCGCGAGCGGCACCTCGGAGGTGCCCACGAGGTAGAGGTCGTCCTCCTCGAGTCGGTACACCTCGTCGGCGTGCCGGCCGAGGAAGCCGGTGCCCTGCATCACCTCGGGGCGCACGAGCACGGGCGGAATCATCATGGTGAACCCGTTCGCGGTGGCCTTCTGGGCGGCCAGCTGCAGCAAACCCAGCTGGAGCAGCGCGCCGTAACCGGTGAGGAAGTAGAACCGGGCACCGGAGACCTTCGCGCCGCGCTCCATGTCGATGAGCCCGAGCGACTCGCCGAGCGCGAGGTGGTCCTTGGGTTCGAAGTCGAAGGTGGGCAGCTCGCCGACGGTCTCGAGCGTGACGAAGTCGTCCTCGCCGCCGGCGGGCACGCCGTCCTGTACGACGTTGGAGATCGCGAGGTGCGCGCGATCGAAGGCCTCCTGCGCGGCGTGCTGCTCGGCCTCGAGTTCCTTGACCTTCGCCGCCAGCTCCTTGGCGCCGTCGAGCAGCGCGGGGCGCTCCTCGGGAGACGCCTTGCCGACCTTCTTGCCCAGGGCCTTCTGCTCGGCGCGTGCGTTGTCGCCGGCGAGGACAGCGGCGCGACGGGAGGCGTCGGCCTCGAGCAGCACGTCGACGAGGCCCGGGTCCTCTCCCCGCAGGCGCTGCGACTCGCGGACGGCGTCGGGATTCTCGCGGAGGAACTTGAGGTCGATCACGGAATCGAAGCCTACCGCTGCCAGAGTTCCAGGTAGTCGTCGCGCCCGAACATCTTCGCTGTGTCCTCCGCGGTGGGGTGCCCGTGACGCGGGTCGGCACCGGCCTCGGCGAGCACCCGCACCACTGCCTCGACGCCCTTGAAGACCGCCCCCGAGAGAGGCGACTGGCCGCGGTCGTTGAGCCGGTTCACGTCGGCTCCCCGCTCGACCAAGACCTGTACGGCCTCGGCATGACCGTGGTAGGACGCCAGCATGAGCAGCGTGTCGCCGGTCTCGTTGGTGAGGTTCACCGGTACTCCGGCGTCGACGTACGCGGTGAGGGTCTCGACGTCTCCCTGGCGGGCGGCGTCGAAGGTCTGCTTGGCGATCTCGAGAATCTCGGGATCGATCGGGTCGTCGGCCATGAGCCGAAACTACCTGCGTCCACTCGAACAGGCATGATGGAAGTGATGGCCGAAGACAACAAGCCCAAGCCCGACCGGCGCCCGCCCTCGGCGCGGTTGACCCGACGCGCCCTCGTGCTCGTTGCGGCCGGTGCCGTCCTGGCGGCGATCGCGACGTTCGTCGTCGCGGGGTTCCAGGGCGCCGGCGGCGGGGACGACAGCGCCGGCGCCAACATCAGCACGACCGGCGCGGTCGCGGGGGAAGCGTTCGGTACCGCCACCACCGGCGATTGCCTGACCTGGAGTGCTCTCGACGCGAGCGACCTCGCGAAGGTCGACTGCGCCGAGACGCATCTGTTCGAGGTGGTCGCCGACATCGACCTGAGCCTGTATCCCGGCACCGAATGGGGACCGGGATCACGCTTCCCGTCGGTCACGCGCTTCACCGAGCTGCGCGACGAGCAGTGCGCACCCGCCGCGATGGACTATCTCGACGGCCGGTTCGACCCGCACGGCAAGTTCAGCATCGGCCTCATCAACCCCGGCGAGGCGGGCTGGGCGGCCGGCGAACGCACGCTGCGGTGCGGTCTGCAGTTCTCGTCGACCACCGGCAACCTGCTCCCCATCAAGGGCCGGGTCGCCGATCAGGACCAGTCGCGGGCCTGGGACGTCGGCGTCTGCATCGGCATCAACAACGGTGTGCCTGCCGACCCGGTGGAGTGTTCCAAGCCGCACGCCTTCGAGGTCGTCGCGGTCGTCGACCTCGGTGGGCAGTTCCCGGGCGGTCTGCCGAGCATCGAGGACCAGGACGGCTATCTCGAGGAGACCTGCACGCGCCTGGTCAACGAGTACCTCGGCGAACCCGAGGCTCTGCGCAACAAGACCCTCACGTTGTTCTGGGACAACCTCGACTACGACAGCTGGCTCGCCGGCAGCCGCAAGGTGAACTGCTCGATCGGCAAGCAGGTCGAGGGGGGCGGATTCTCGTCGATCACCGGCAGCGCCAAGGGCGACATCCTCATCGACGGCCAGCCGCCCGTGCCGCCGCCGCCCGTGCCGGAAGGCCGGTCGCTGCCGACGCCGCTGCCGGGTGCCGTTCCCCTGCCGGGGTCGTGACGTGCCGGTGCACATGGAGGACGAGCACTTCGAGGAGCTCGTCTCGGAAGCGCTCGACGAGATTCCCCGCGAACTCGCGCGGGCGATCGACAACGTCGTGGTCCTCGTCGAGCCCCGCCACGAGGAAGAACCCGACCTGCTGGGTCTGTATCAGGGCGTCGCGCTGACCGAGCGCGACAGCCACTACGCGGGATCGCTACCGGACACGATCACGATCTACCGCGACGCGATCCTCGACATCTGCGAGAGCGACGACGACGTCGTGCACGAGGTACTGGTCACTGTCGTCCACGAGATCGCGCACTATTTCGGAATCGACGAAGAGCGCCTCCACCAGCTGGGCTGGGGCTGAGGCGCTCTTCGCGATCGGTACCGGGTGCTACTTGTTGCGGGCCGCGGTCGCCTTGTCGAGGCGGGGTCCCTTGGCCTTGCGCTGACCGAAGTGCGGGCTGAGCGTCGACACGACGAACATGATGACGGTTCCGACAGCGACGACGGCCACGGTGAGCCACACGACGATGACGCCGAAGAGTTCCAACATGCCCGGTTACCTCCACAGTCGATGTCACTTCGAGGCAAACGGCACACGTCCGCCCCGGGGGTCACCCTACCGTCCGCGTTCCGCCGGGTGACGACCGACTCCGCCCGCGCTCCGGTGGGGGACTCAGAGGGTGGTGAAGTGCTCGAGCTTCGGCGCTCCCGCCAGGAGGGGTCCGAGTTCGGTGATGGCACCCTCGCCGGCGCGGAACTTGCGGTAGGCGGCGTCGTGCTCGGCCGAGCGCCACTTCTCCACGACCACCCAACGGGCTTCGTTCTTCTGATCCACAAGGATCTCGATGCCGTCGCATCCGTCGAACTGTCGCGTCTCGTCGAGCACGCGGGTCATGATCTTCTTCGCGTCGTCGAGGGAGTCGGCCTTGAATTCGAGTTCGAGCAGAGCGGTGAGCGCCATGGGAGACCTTCCGTGATGTGCGAGGTGACTGCTCTCATCACATTTCCCCATGGATGAGAACTGCGCAATACCTCTGCGGAAACAGGATTATCGGGAGGCCGAGGCGAGAGCGGGAAGGACGTGGTGCTCGAGCAGCGGCGCGAGATCGTCGGGCAGCGGAAGGGCCGCCGGGTCGAGCCAGCGCGTCTCCGCGATCTCCGCGGCGGCGCCGGCGACCTCCACGAGCGGGTGTTCGTAGACGGTTCCTTCGAGCCGGTAACCGGGCTCGTTGGCGGCCTCGGCGTCGAAGACCCCGACGAGACGCAACGACGACAGATCCAGTTCGGCGCCCAGTTCCTCGGCGCACTCGCGCACGGCGGTCTCGGCGGGGGTCTCCCCCGGATCCGGCTTTCCTCCGGGCAGCATGAACCGCGACGTGTTCCGCTTCCGCACGGTGAGCACCTCACCGGCGGCGTTGCGGAGAACGACGGCGCTCACTCTGATCACACGGTCACGAATCGCGGGGTGCTGGTTCACCGGACCAGCTTAGGACCGGTCAGAACATGCTGTAGCCACCGTCGATGAGCGTCGTGCTGCCGGTCTGGAAGGACGACGCATCGCTCGCGAGATAGACGGCGATGCCTTCGAAATCCTCCGGGGTGCCCCACCGGCCGAGCGGCACACGGCCGATGACGTTCGAGTTGAAGACGTCGGACTCCTGCAGCGGACCGGTCATGTCGGTGGCGATCCGGCCCGGCAGCACGCTGTTGACCCGGATCCGGTGACGCGCGAACTCGACGGCACAGCCGTTCGCGAGCGCGAGCACCGCGGCCTTACTCGCCACGTACGGCCCACCGAAGTCGTCGACGAGCGCCGCGACACCGTCGGTCACGGCCTGCTCGTCGGAGACGTCGACCGTGCGGGTCGCCACACGGCCGGCGAACCTCCCGATGTCGGCCGCGGCCTTCGCGAGCTTGTCCTCGCTCCGGCCCCACAGGGTGACGTCGGCGCCGGCACGGGCGAGACCCCGGGCCATGCCGAGACCGATCCCCGCGGAAGCACCCGTGACGAGAGCGCGCTTGCCTGTGAGGTCGAAGATCGAATCCCTCTTCCCTGAAACGATTACGCGTACCCGGCAGCGATGTCGCGGCCGATGATCTCCTTCATGATCTCGGTGGTGCCACCGTAGATCGTCTGGATGCGTGCATCGACGTAGGCGCGCCCGATCGGGTACTCCATCAGATGCACGAAGCCGCGACCCTCGGTGCCGAGGAGGTTCCCGGCGGGGACGCGGGCGTCCTCGAAGACGAGCTCGGCGGTGTCCTGTGCGGCGAGACCGACCTTGTGGAGTTTGCGGCCCCTGCCGAAACCGGGGGTGTCGCGCTCGACGACGATGAGCGAGAAGCCCTTCGACCCCGCGTTCGGATCGGTGCGGCACACCACGATGACGAGATCGGAGTGGATTCCGTTGGTGATGAACGTCTTCTGTCCGTTGATCACCCACTCGTCACCCTCGCGTACGGCGGTGGTCTTCACGCCCTGCAGGTCGGATCCGGCGCCCGGTTCGGTCATGGCGATCGCGCCGATTCGTTCGCCGGTGGCGAGTGCCGGCAGCCAGCGCGCCTTCTGGTCCTCGGTGCCGAGGTGGAGGATGTACGGGATCGCGATGTCGTCCTGCAGTGCGAGTCCGGCGCCGAAGGAGGTCGTTCCGGTGCGCGCGATCTCCTCCTGCACGATGTGCCGGAAGCGGTAGTCGGTCACGCCCGAACCGCCGAACTCCTCGGGTACCCCGAGGCCGACGATGCCGGACTTGCCCGCGGCGATCCACGCCGACCGGTCGACGAGGCGCTCCTCCTCCCACCGCTCGTAGTTCGGTTCGATCTCGCGGGCGAGGAACTCGCGCACGGTCTCCCGGTACGCCTCGTGATCGTCGTCGAAATGGGTGCGTTTCATGGCTTCCTAGGCGTTCACGCGCGACATCATGCCGCTCAGACGCTCCGCGATGAGACTCTCGGCGTCGGCGACGATGCGCTCGACCAATTCCCCCGCGGTGGGGATGTCGTGGATGATTCCCTGGACGGTACCGACCGTCCAGATGCCGGCCTCGGGATCGCCGTTCTCGTAGACGAGGCGGCCGCGGGCACCGGCGACGAGTTCGCGCACGTCCTCGAACTGTCCTCCGCGGTCGAGGATCTCGACGACCTCGCGACTGACGGTGTTGCTCGCGACGCGGGCGGTGTTGCGCAGCGGACGGAAGATGAGCTCGGTGTCGGTCTCACTCGCCGCGACGATGGCTTCCTTGATGGTGCGGTGGATCGGCGATTCCTCGGTGCACATGAAGCGGGTGCCCATGTTGATGCCGTCGGCGCCGAGCGCGAGGGCCGCGACCAGACCACGACCGTCACCGAAGCCGCCGGAGGCGATCATCGGGATGGTGATCTTCTCGGCCGCGGCGGCGATGAGCACGAGGCCGGGGACGTCGTCTTCACCGGGGTGCCCGGCGCATTCGAAACCGTCGATGCTGATGCCGTCGACACCGATGTCCTGCGCCTTGACGGCGTGCCGGACGCTGGTGCACTTGTGCAGCACCTTGATTCCGGCAGCGTGGAAGTCGGGCAGGTGCGGCGCGGGATTCGATCCGGCCGTCTCGACGATCTTCACACCGGAGTCGATGATGACCTGGCGGTACTCCTCGTAGGGCGGCGGGGTGATCGCCGGCAGGATCGTGAGGTTGACGCCGAACGGCTGGTCGGTGAGCTCGCGGGTGCGTTCGATCTCCTTAGCGAGATCCTCGGGGGTCGGCTGCGTCAGAGCGGTGATCATGCCGAGCGCGCCGGCATTGGCGACCGCTGCGACGAGTTCGGCACGGCCGACCCACTGCATCCCTCCCTGCACGATGGGATGGCGGACGCCGAAGGTTTCGGTGAAGGCGGTGGTCAGCACGGCATGGACTCCTTGCGTGGAGGTGGTTGGAAAGACTCTCAGGCGGCCGGGTGGTGACCCACGACCCGCAGTGCGATCACGATGTACCGCTGGGCAATCCGAGCGGGAGTGAGGGGACCGCCGAGCTGGTACCAGCGGACGATGGACTGGAACATCCCTAGGAGGGCGCGCACGGCCTCCTCGACGTCGTCTACGTCGAACACCTGCTGTTCGACGCCCTCGCGCACCAGGTCGAGCATCATCAGCTCGAGACGCTTGCGGGTCGCGGCGTAGGTCCGGCGGTTCTCCGGGGAAATGTGGCGCACTTCGGAATCCAGGCCCGAACGCTGTGCACGGTGGGTCATGTTCAGCACGATCGCCTCGACGGCGTTGACGAAGCGGGCGACCGGGTCGTCGCCGCCGTCCGCGACCGCGGCCGACACACGGTCGATGAGGTCGAGGACGGCGGCGTCGAGCAGCGTGACGAGAACGGCTTCCTTGTTCTCGTAGTGGTAGTACAGCGCGGGCACCGTCACGCCGACCCGGCCGGCCAGGTCGCGGACGGTGGTGCCGTGGAAGCCGTTCTCGCTGAATGCTTCCAGGGCGTGTTCGAGGATGGGGTCGAGCCCCAGAGGCTGGAACTCACGCCAGTCCGCGCACGGCACGTCCGCGTGGGGCGTGTCGGATTCCTCGGCCTCGTATGCCGGGGTCATCGACCCCCTCCTCTCACAGTCGGTGCTCGGGTCAGCGCGGAGCCATGCGGATCGCGCCGTCGAGGCGGATGACCTCGCCGTTGAGCATCGGGTTCGAGACGATGTGCGCGGCGAGGGCACCGTACTCGGACGGATCGCCGAGGCGGGCCGGGTGCGGCACCTGTGCGCCGAGCGAGGCCTGGGCCTCCTCCGGCAGCGAGCCGAGCAGCGGGGTCTTGAACAGGCCCGGTGCGATGGTGACGACGCGGATGAGCAGCGACGCGAGGTCGCGGGCGATCGGCAGCGTCATGCCGACGACACCGCCCTTGGACGCCGAGTAGGCGGCCTGTCCGATCTGGCCGTCGAAAGCGGCGACGGAAGCGGTGTTGATGATGACGCCGCGCTCGCCGTCGATCGGCTCGGTCTTCGCGATGCGCTCGGCGGCGAGACGGATGACGTTGAACGTGCCGAAGAGGTTGACGTCGACGACCTTCTTGAACGCGTCGAGCGGGAAGGCACCCTTCTTGCTGACGGTCTTGATCGCGTTGCCGATGCCGGCGCAGTTCACCGCGACACGCACGGGTCCGAGCGACTCGGCGACGTCGAGGGCCTCGGTGACGGCGGCCTCGTCGGTGACGTCGGCGGCGACGAAGCGGACGCGGTCGCCGAGTTCCTTGGCGATGGTCTCACCGTTGGACGACGGCAGATCGATGATGACGACCTGGGCACCGTCGTTCAGCAGGGCCTTGACGGTGGCGAGACCGAGGCCGGAGGCACCACCGGTGACGACGGCGACGCTGTCGTTGACGATCATTGATTACCCTTTCGAGAGTGGTTGCGGTTCGGAGATCTTCGAGACTTCGAGAAGTCAGAGACGTTCGATGATGGTGGCGTTGGCCATGCCCGCGCCCTCGCACATCGTCTGCAGGCCGTAACGACCGCCGGTGGCCTCGAGGTGGTTGACGAGGGTCGACAACAGACGGGTGCCCGACGAGCCGAGTGCGTGGCCGAGCGCGATCGCGCCACCCCACGGGTTGAGCTTGGCCGGATCGGCACCGAGTTCGTGCGCCCAGGCGAGCGGCACGGGCGCGAACGCCTCGTTGACCTCGTAGGCGTCGATGTCGTCGATGCCCAGACCCGCGCGGGCGAGCACCTTCTGCGTGGCCGGGATCGGGGCGGTGAGCATGAAGACCGGGTCGTCGCCGGCGACGGAGAACGAGTGGAAGCGGGCGCGCGGGGTCAGGCCCAGCTTGTTCGCCATCTCCTCGCTCATGATGAGCGCGGCCGACGCACCGTCGGTGAGCGGCGACGAGTTGCCGGGGGTGATGACCCACTGCGCCTCGGGGAACCTGGCGGCGTACTCCTCGGTGTAGAAGGACGGCTTCAGGCCGGCGAGGCCCTCGGCGGTGGTGGAGGCGCGCATCGTCTCGTCGACGGTGTGCTCGACCTGCTCACCGGCTGCGTTCTCCACGGTGATCGGGACGATCTCCTTGTCGAACCGGCCGGCCTCGTGGGCGGCGGCGGCGCGCTGGTGCGACTGCGCGGAGTAGGCGTCGAGCGCGTCGCGGTCGAACTTCCACTTCGCAGCGATGAGCTCGGCCGAGATGCCCTGGTTGACCAGGCCCTCGGGGTAGCGGGCACGGATGCTCGGGCCGTGGGTGTCCTTGCCGAGGGTGGCGGTGCCCATCGGGATGCGGCTCATCGACTCGACACCGCACGCGATGACCATGTCGTAGGCACCGGCGATGATGCCCTGCGCGGCGAAGTGCGCGGCCTGCTGGCTCGATCCGCACTGGCGGTCGATGGTGGTCGCGGGCACCGACTCGGGGAAACCGGCGGCGAGGAGCGCGGTGCGCGAGATGTTGAGGGACTGCTCGCCGACCTGGGCGACGCAGCCGCCGATCACGTCGTCGACCTGCGCGGGGTCGATGTCGTTACGCTCGACGAGCGAGCGCAGGACGTGGGCGAGGAGTTCGACGGGGTGGGTGCCGGACAGGGCACCACCCGGCTTGCCCTTACCGACAGCGGTACGGACGACGTCGACGATGACAGCGTTGGTCATGACGATCCTTTCGAAAGTGCAGCGTGCGGGCCGGAGACGTTCCCAGCGGTGTACTTATCGATCGCTAAAAGCTCTACCACGGACTTAGCGCTCGGTCAATGATCTCTGAGAGCTAGCGCACGCTAAGCCACTCTGATAGTGATGGATCACGACCCGAGTCGAGGAGACGCCCGTGCGCGCAGCGCAATTGACCGAACACGCCGGCCCCGACGCCGTCCGCGTGACCGACATCCCCGAACCCGAGGCAGGCGATTCGCTCGTCCTCGTCGACCTACACGCCGCCGGCGTGCCCTTTCCCGATCTGTTGCAGACGACCGGCGGCTACCAGATGGTCCGGTGCCGTGCGTGCTCGGCGCCGAAGCAGCGGGCATCGTCCGCAGCGCACCCGAGGGCAGCGGCCTCACCGCCGGACAACGCGTCGCCGTGCTGTCCATCGACGGATCGTGGCAGCAGACCGTCGCACTGCCGCGCGAGCTGGTCTTCCCGCTGCCCGACAGCGTGTCGCTGACCGCGGGCGCCGGGATGCTCATGAACTACTTCACCGCGCACTTCGCGCTCGACGAGCGTGCCCGGTACCGGGCGGGTGAGACCGTCCTCGCCCACGGTGCGCCGGGTGGACGGGCCGTCGTTCTCGGATTCACCGGCGGCAGCATTCCCACCGAGAAGGTCAATCGCCTTCTGCTGAAGAACATTTCGGTCGTCGGCGCGGGGTGGGGCGAGTACCTCCGCACCGACCCCGGCTACCCGGCGCGGCAGTGGGCCGCACTCGAACCGCTGCTGCGCGACGGGACGCTCGTCGTCCCCGAACCCACCCTCCATCCCCTCGACGAAGCTCCGGCAGCACTGCGTTCGCTCGAGAACCGTTCCGCGACCGGCAAGGTCGCGCTCGACCTGACGTCCCGACCCTAGGAGAACAGCCATGACCGACGACCTGCCCGGTGTCGACACGACCGTCGACGACGGCGTCCTGCGCGTCACCCTGAACCGTCCCTCGCGGATGAACGCCGTGAAGACCGAGACGCTCGAGGCGATCGCCGATGCGTTCGAGAAGTACGCCGACGATACCTCCGTCCGGGTCGCGGTGCTCACCGGCGTCGGTCGCGCGTTCTGTTCCGGCGCCGACCTTTCCGGTCGTGATCTGAGCGCTCCGCCCTCCGCCGACACGATCGACGCCGCCAACCGCGCGGTTGCCGCGATCCGGGTGTTCCCCCGGCCGGTCGTCGGAGCGATCAACGGCGCGGCCGCGGGTGTCGGCGTATCGCTCGCTCTGGCATGCGATCTCACCGTCGCAAAGGAGTCGGGATACTTCCTGCTGGCCTTCACCCGGGTCGGTCTGATGCCGGACGGGGGTGCGTCCGCGCTCGTCGCCGCGTCGATCGGTCGCGCGCGGGCGCTGAAGATGGCCCTGCTGGCCGAGCGACTTCCGGCCGGTGAAGCGCTGGCCTCCGGACTCATCTCGGACGTCTGCGCGGACGACGAATTCGACAGTGCGGTGGAGACTCTCGTGCATCGGCTCGCCGACGGCCCGTCGACCGCCTTCGCTTCGACGAAGAATGCGATCAACGACGCGACGCTCACCGAACTCGACCACGCCTTCGCCCGCGAGCGCGAAGGGCAGCTCGTCCTGCTCCGCAGCGCCGACTTCACCGAGGGTGTGACGGCCTTCCAGGAGAAGCGCACCGCGAACTTCCGTCGTTGAACCGTCGACGATTTCGGTGGATCCGGCCTCGCTGAGCGGGGTCGGATCCACCGAAGTCGTTTCAGGCGTCGGGGATCACGCGTTCGACGGCCGCCCGCACCAGTTCGGCGACACGGTCCTCGTCGACGATCCCGGGGAGGGTGAGTCGGTCGAGCACGAGCCAGTTCAACGCGAGATAGAGCAGCACGACGGCGTTCTCACCGCCCGGCAGGCCGGAGTGCCGGTAGTTGGCGATGTTGAAATCCAGGTCGGCGCGCACCCGCTCGGTGAGCAGGGCCTGCAGTTCGGGCCGTCGGGTTGCTTCGAGGCGTAGTTCGAGGAGCGCGAGATAGCCGGCGCGGAACCGGATGAGCCGGTCGACCACCTCCGTCATCAGCTCGATCATGGATTCGCGGGTCTGCGGCGCCTGCGACTGTGCCATGACCTCGTCGGCGGGCAGGAGCCGCTCGTAGTAGCGGTGACCCACCTGGACGAGCAGGTCGTCGCGGTTGGCGAAGTAGTTCGACGCCGTCCCCGTCGGGACCCCTGCCTCCTTGTCCACCGCGCGGAAGGTCAGCCCGCGCGCACCGTCGCGCGCCAGCACCTCGATCGAGGCATCCAACAAGGCCTGTCGTCGTTCCGGATTCGTCCTGACCACTTGACACCACTCCATATGTAGTACTACCTTCAAACCACTTCACTCATAGTACTACGAATGGCGGTCCACCATGCGAAAGCTCGTCTACTACGTGGCAGTGACCCTCGACGGCTATATCGCCGGGCCGAACGGGGAGTACGACTTCTATCCGATCTGCGACGACATGGCAGCGGCGATGAGCGCGAGATATCCGGAAGCCGTCCCCACCGCGCTCCGCGAACAGGTCGGCATGCCGGCCGACACGCCGAACAAGGAATGGGACACGGTGATCATGGGGCGCGGTGCCTACGAACCCGGTCTCTCGCTGGGGCTCGCGAGTCCGTACAGCCACATGCAGCAGTACGTCGTGTCCCGCACTCTCGCGCCGGTCGACGATCCGCAGGTTCGGATCGTCGACACCGACCCGGTCGAGCTGGTCCGAAAGCTGAAGGCGGAAGAGGGGCTCGACATCTGGCTCTGCGGTGGCGGCAACATCGCGGGGCAACTGTTCGCCGAGATCGACCGGCTGATCTTCAAGAGCTATCCGGTGATCGCGGGCGACGGCATCCCGGCACTGTCGGGCAACTTCGCCCCCACGCGATTCGACGTCACCGCGCGCGAGGAGTTCAGCAACGGCACGCAGGTCACCTGGTTCGACCGACGCTGAACTTCGACCGCCGAAGTTCGATCGACACCGGATCCAGCCGTCAGACCCCGACGGTCTTGAGGGCGATACCGACGTACTTCTGCGCGACGGCCTCGGGGCTGAGCGTGCCCTCCGCGTGGTACCAGCGCGGGATCGACTGGCACATGCCGAGCAGGGCACGCGTGGTCTCGGCGGGATCGTCCACGTCGAACACGCCCGCGGCGACGCCCTCCTCGACGATCTGGCGCACCAGCTGCTCGACGCCCTTGCGCACCGCACGGTAGCGCTGGCGGTTCTCGGGGCTCAGGTAGCGGGCCTCACCCTCGAGCGCGGCGAGGCGGGCCCGCAGGGTCATGCGCAGCACAATCGCCTCGATGACGTTGGACAGCCTGCGCACCGGGTCGCCGTCGGCGTCCTCGGCGGCGGCGTGGGCTCGGGAGAGCACGTCGCTGGTCGAGAGCTCGAGAAGGGCGATGAGCAGCCCTTCCTTGTTCTCGTGGTGGTAGTAGAGCGCCGGGACGGTGACGCCGACGCGGCGCGCGATCTCCCGCACCGAGGTGCCGTGGAAGCCGGTCTCGTAGAAGGCGTCGAGGGCAGCGGTGAGGATGGGACTGAGCTGCATCGGTTCGAGGATGCGCCAGTCCGGGATCGCCTCACCGTTGGTGAGGGTGTCGGCCCCGTCGCTCGAAGCACCCATGAAACCGCACCTACCTACCGATCGCTACTTCATACGGACGCCCCGAGGATACCCGTACGTTTTGCGCTCGAAGGATCGAAAGGTGGGCGGTATCACCCCATCGGGTCGTCGGCACCACCGCGCGCGGTGTCGTGGAAGGGCGCGAAGAAGGTTCCCCAGCGCGCGCACTCCCAGCCACCGCCGGCCACCGGCACCAGCTCGACCGTCTCGGTGTTGGCCAGGTGGTTGGTGATGGCGAAGCCGGACGGCACCTTCCCCAGATAGGCGGCGACGAGCCGGATCGCGGCACCGTGACTGACGACCACGACGTCACCCGAACCGGCATCGAGATAGTCGCTGCGCAGCGACTCCAGGACGGGCAGGTACCGGTCGAGCACGTCGAGCGCCGACTCACCGCCCGGGACCCGCGCCCGCAGGTCACCGTTGTGCCACTCCTCGTAGACCTTCATGAACAACTTGTGCGACTCCTCGTCGCTGCGGTCCTCGAGCTCGCCGACCTGCACCTCGTGCACGCCCTCGCGGACGACCGTCTCGAGCGACACCACCGGTGCCGCGTGCTCGGCCGTCTGCCGAGCGCGGAGCGCCTGCGACGCGACGAGCAGCGACGGCGTCTGCTCGACGAGGTTCTTCCCGAGCGTGCGGGCCTGTTCGACGCCGAGCTCGGTGAGCTCCGCGCCCGGGAGTTTCGTATCGAGCCTCCGGGCGACGTTCGCCACCGTCTGGCCGTGCCGGGCCAGGATCAATCTGCCGCTCACCGTCAGTCCTCTCCGCGCCGCAGTCGGTCGAGCCACCGCGCATCCTCGTCGTCCGACACGGGTGGGACACCGTGTTCGGACACAGCGGGCCACGATCCGAGGAACCGCACCTGCGCGAAGCGGTGCAATCCCTGCAGCGCCTCGGCGACCAGCGCGTCGTCGATGTGACCCACACAGTCCAAGTGGAAGAAGTAGGTGCCGTATTCCCTGCGGGTCGGCCGGGACTCGATACGCGACAGATCGATTCCGCGCGTGGAGAACTCGGTGATGGCGCGCACCAGCGAGCCGGGCTCGTTGGGGAGTTGCAGCACCACCGAGGTGCGGTCGACACCGGTGCGCTTCGGCACGGGCCGCGGCCGCGTGATGAGCACGAAGCGGGTGCGGGCGCCCTCGAAGTCGGCGACCTTGTCGGCGAGGACGGACAGGCCGAGCCGCTGTCCGGCGAGCGCCGTGGACACCGCCGCGTCGACCTTGCCGGACGCGACGTCCTCGGCGGCTCCCGCGTTGGAGGCCGCGGTCACGACCTCGGCGTCGGGCAGGTGGTCCTCGATCCAGCGACGCACCTGCGCTGCGGCCACCGGATAGGCACCGATAGTGCGGACACGATCGCGGGTGATCCCTTCGCGGGTGACCACCGTGAACGCGATGTCGAGTTCGACCTCGGACACGATCTGCAGGCGCGGCCCGAGCGCGAGGGCGTCCATGGTGGGCGGCACCGAACCCTCGACGGAGCTCTCGATGGGGACGACGGCACCGTCGGCCTTCCCGTCGCGCAGGAGTTGCAGGGCAGCGGGCGGGCCGGCGGCCGAGACGCGCTCGACGTCGGCGGATCCGTCGCCGAGCACGTCGAGTGCACCGAGGCTCTCGAAGCGGTCGAGGGCCATCTCGGTGAACGTTCCCGAGGGTCCGAAATAGGCGATACGTGGCACGTGTACGAGGTTACGCATCGGTCGTGACGGGAAGGCGGACTCTGCGTGAACCGCACCCGAGCGGTGGCCCGTGTCAGTCGGTGGTGAGGTCGAGCGCCTCGAGCTCCCGGACGACGGCGTCTGTGTCGTCGACCTCGACGACCAGCAGGATCTCCCGCACCGCCGCGGCGGCCTCCGGTACGAGTCGCCGGAGCCGGGCCACGTCGGGAGTCCCGAGGGCTTCGCGGACGTCGAAACCGCTCAGCGCCGCGACGGTGGCGGAGAGTAGGGCGACGACGTCGTCGGTGCCGGTCGCGCGGGCGGCGTAACCGGTGTCGGCGTGGGCGACGACGGAGAGGAAGTCGGCGACGGCGTCGCCCCCGCGACCTGCGGTCAGGCCGGGGATGTGACCGGCCTCGGTGAGCGCGCGGGCGGCGTCGGCGAGCGCGGCGTCGGGCACGTGCGGGTAGACGACCAGCGGTGCCGGCGCGGTGATCGCGAGAACGTCCTCGAGGTCCTCGGCCGTGCAGTCGACCTGATACCGGACCGGACGCCACCCGGCGGGCGAGGGGAGTTCGGCCGAGGCGTCGAGCTCGACGACGAGTTCGCGGGTCGGTGATCCGGTGACGGCAGCGGCCGGGACGATCGGCGGGGCGAGCGTGCGGCCGGTCGCGGCGAGGGCGTCGGTGAGGCTGTCGTGCCGGTGTGTGAGCAGCGCGTCGAGCAGTCCGCGGGGCTCGTCGCGGGACGGCGGCATTCCGAGGGGAAGTGGGATCGGCACCGATCCAGGCTACCGATGGACCACTTGCGACCGCGATCACAATGACTTAGGTTTGCCTCACCTACATCGAGAAGGAGGGTTGGCATGCAGACCACCACATCCGTCATCCCCGCGCCGACCACGGCCGAACGCGTACGCACCGCCCTCATCCGCGCCGACACGACGCAGCTCGCGATCGACGGCTGCGGTCCACTCCCCACCTCGGTTCATCATCTCCTCGACGACGGGCAGGTCGCGGTGGTCGTCGCCGAGGACAGCCTCCCCGTCGCACTCGCCTGGCAGTCCGGCAGCGCAGGCATCCCCGCCATGCTCGAGCTCACCGACCACTCCCCGATCGCCCTGCGCAATCCGGTCCGGTCGCTCATCTGGCTCAGCGGTGCCCTGCGTCCCGTGGAGCATCCGCGCCGCGTCGCCGCCGAGATCGCGGAGATCCTGCCGCATCCCGAACTCCTCGACGTCGGACACCGCTCCGAACTGCTGTGCCTGACGCTCGACTCCGTCGTCGCCGCCGACACCACCGGGGCCGAGGCCGTCGACGTCGCCGACGTCCTCGACGCCGCTCCCGACCCGTTCGCCGCACTCGAGACCGGGTGGCTCCAGCACCTCGAAGAGGACCACGCCGACATCGTGCGGCAGATCGCGCGACGCATCCCGCCCGCGCACCGCGGCGGACGAATCCGCCCCCTGGGCCTCGACCGCTACGGACTGCGGCTACGCGTCGAGTCCGAAGGCGACGACCACGACGTGCGGATCCCCTTCCACGAACCGGTCGACGATCCCGCCGCCCTGAGCCGCGCGCTGCGCCTGCTCGTCGGCTGCCCCTTCCGAAACGGACTGCCGCCGCGCACCTGAGCGGTACGCGGCGGCAGGGATCATCCGAACGATCAGACCTCCTGCAGGTCGATACCCTTCGTCTCCTTCATGATCAGCGCAGCGATGCCGGTCGCGACGCACAGCACCATGATGTAGACCCCGAAGACCCAGCCGATGTCCCAGCCGGTGAGCAGCTGATTCAGGTAGGGCGCGGTGCCACCGAAGACCGCCACCGAGAAGGAGTAGGCGAAGCCGATGGCCTGGGTACGCAGGCGGGTCGGGAAGCTCTCCGACAGGGTGCACGACAGGATCGCACCAGGGATCGACACGATGAGCAGGGCGAGAGTGGTCGACACGAGCAACGTCCACCCGGCCGACGTGATCATCGACGTCAGCGGGATCTGCAGCGCGAACATGAGGACCGCGAAGCCGCCGAGCATCGGGCGCCGGCCGATCCGGTCGGAGAGCAGACCCCAGAAGGGCAGCGAGACCAGCGCGATGACCTGGGCGATGACGAGCATCCAGTAGGCGGTGTCGGCGTCCATGCCCTTCTGCGTGATCGCGTACGTCGAGACGTACGAGGTCCACGTGTAGTGCGCCGCCGTGACACCCGAGGTCATGCCGATCATCAGCAGGATCGCACGCACGACCACCTTGCGCGGGATACGCGGTTCGTCGACCCGGGTCTCCTGCTGGTCGAAGACCTCGCTCTCCTCCATGCTGCGTCGCAGGTAGAGGGCGAACAGCGCCAGGAAGAAGCCGAGGAGGAACGGCACCCGCCATCCCCACTCGCCCACGGCGCTCTCGGAGAGCGTCGAGGTGACCGCTCCGCCGATCGTGTACGCGAGCACGGAACCGCCGAAGATCGCGACGAAGGCGACGCTGCCCCACATGCCGCGGCGATGCGGCGGCGCGATCTCGCTGACATACGAGTAGGCGGTCGCCGACTCGCCACCGTGCGCGAAGCCCTGCACCACGCGGGCGAGCAGCAGAAGCACCGACGCCCACACTCCGATCGACGAGTAGGTGGGCATGAGCCCGATTACGAGGCTGCCACCGGCCATCATGAGCATGGTCGTGACGAGCACGAACTTGCGGCCGCGCTTGTCGGCGATGCGGCCGAACACGATGCCACCGAGCGGTCGCATCAGGAATCCGACGGCGAAGACCGCGAGTGTGGACAGCAATGCCGAGACCGGATTGTCGCTGTTGAACATCGCTGCGGCGATGAACGGAGCGAACACAGCGTAGGCGCTCCACTCGTACCACTCGAGGATGTTGCCCACGGAGCTGGCGAGAAGAGACTTCTTCTTCGATGCGAGAGTCACCGAAGTTGTTGCAACAGAATTCTTCTCAGATGTTTCGATGTTCATGTCCCTACTTCCGGGTCGCAGATTCCCCTCGGCCCCCAAGGCCCCTATCCGCACCCGAGCGATCGATCGGTCGGGCGATGTGAAGTGTGATGGGTCACATGGACCGCTGTCAAATTGGACACATCACCGCGAACCGGTGGGGCGCCTCTCCGCGGCGAAAGGACCGGCCACGCAGGGTGCGGCACAATCGCTCCGGTGACGACCCTTCGCGACTGGCTGCGGCCCGCATCCCGCAACCCCGAGCCGCCCCTCGACCCCACCGAGCGCCGCGCGCTGTGGATCGAGATCACCATCGTCCTGCTCGTCACCTTCGGCCTGAGCGGGATCTCGTCGATCCTGTCGCTGGCCGAGGCGGCGCTGGCACCAGAACCGCTGTCGGATCAGACCGTCGCCCTCAACACGCCACGCTCGTCGCAGGGGTTCATCGATCTCGCCCGCCAACTCCTCGGCATCGTGCGCCTGCTCGCCTGGGGTGCCCTCGGCCTGTACCTGCTCTGGCGCAGCGGTGTCGGACCGCGACTCGCGGGCCTCGCCCGACCCGGTCTGCGCCGGGACCTGCTGCCCGGCCTGGGGCTGGCCGCCCTGATCGGACTCCCCGGACTGGTGCTGTACCTGGTGGCGCGGGCCGCCGGCCTGAACCTGACGGTCGCGCCGAGCCTGCTCGAGGACTACTGGTGGCGACTGCCCACCGAGGTGCTGTGGGCGATCGCCAACTCCGGGGCGGAGGAGATCCTGGTCGTCGCCTATCTCCTCACCCGCCTGCGGCAGCTCGGCTGGTCGGAGAATTCGTCGTTGCTCGCCTCCGCCCTGCTGCGCGGCAGCTACCACCTCTACCAGGGCGTCGGCGGCGGGTTCGGCAACGTCGTCATGGGCCTGGTCTTCGGGCGCTACTGGCAGCGCACCGGCCGGTTGTGGCCGCTCGTGATCGCCCACGCGCTCATCGACACCATCGCCTTCGTGGGCTACCAAGCACTGAGAGGCCACGTCTCCTGGCTGCCCTGAACGTAGAGTTGTCCGGGTGAACGGCGACCCTCGCGACCCTCGGAACCGGCCGCGGCCTCCGCAGGGACTTCCCCCGCAGGGCCCTCCTGCCCGGCGGGCAGTACCGCCGAACCCGCAGCGCGAGGTGCCACCGCAGCGACGGGGCGCTCCTCCGTCACAGCGTCGCGGCGGCCCCCCGCCGTCCCCCGAGGGCACCCAGGTGCTCCGGCGCGACGGACGACCGCAGTCACCGCAGGCGTGGTCGCAGGCACCCGCCCCGAACTACCGGCCCGCTCCGCGGCAGGACCCGCAGCAACCGCCCCCGCAGCAACGACGCGACTGGGCACCGACGCAGCGACCCGAACGGATCGCCGAACCCGCCCCGAACCGTCGCCCGCCGCGCGGGAACACACCACCGCCCGCACCCCCGCGACGCCCTGCGGCACCGCCTTCACGACCGGGCCCGCCCTCACGACCGGCACCACGCCGCCCGCTCGGTGCCCGGCGCATCCTGCGGCGACTCGCGATCGTCCTGGTGGTGCTCGTCGTCGCGATGGGCGCGAGCATGGTCTACCTCGACGGCACACTCGCGCGCGTCGATGCGCTCGCCGATTACGACGGCCGGGTCGGCGACACCCCCGGCACGAACTGGCTGCTCGTCGGCTCCGACAGCCGCGTGGGCCTCACCCCCGAGCAGGAACAGGAACTCGCGACCGGCGGGGAGGTCGGCGCCGACCGCACCGACACGGTGCTGCTCGTCCACATCCCGCCCGGTGGGGGCGCCACGACGATGGTCTCGCTGCCCCGCGATTCCTACGTGAGCGTCCCGGGCTTCGGCCAGGACAAGCTCAACGCGTCGTTCGCGTTGGGCGGACCGCAACTGCTCGTGCAGACGGTCGAGGGCGCCACGGGCGTGCACATCGACCACTACGCCGAGATCGGCTTCGGCGGGTTCGCGTCGATCGTCGACGCGGTCGGCGGGGTCGACATCTGCGTGCCCTATCCGATCGACGACCCCCTCGCCGGACTCAGGCTCGAACCGGGATGCCAGGAGCTCAACGGAGCGCAGGCCCTGGGCTTCGTGCGCACCCGCGCCACCCCGCTCGCCGACCTGGACCGGATGAACAACCAGCGCCTGTTCCTGTCGGCGCTGCTGAGCAAGGCCACCAGTCCCGGCACCTTCCTGAACCCCTTCCGGGCATGGTCGCTGATGTCGGGTGCGGCCGGGTCGCTACGGGTCGACGACGGCGACCACCTGTGGAACCTCGCACGACTCGCGTGGGCGATGCGCGGCGAGACGGTCACCACGACGGTTCCGGTGGGCGGATTCGACGACGTCTACGGCATCGGCAACGTCTTGCTGTGGGATCGTGAGCGCGCCGTGCCGTTCTTCGGAGCCATCTCGGAGGGCGACCCGATCCCGCCGGAACTGCTCGCTCCGGCCCCCTGACAGACGCCGCGAATCGTCGTCGATCTTGGGGAAGGCTGTCCGAATTTTCCGTAGGGTAGCCGATGCTGCGTTGCCCAAGGGTAGCCAAGGCTTGGATGAAAAGCGTGTTGACCTGCACTAACGTCGTGATCATGACGACGATGGGCGACATGACCAAGACCAAGTTCCACACGCTGCTGCACGACCAGATCCGCCACGAGTTCACGGCGTCGCATCAGTACATCGCCATCGCGGTCTTCTACGACAACACCGATCTCCCGCAGCTGGCGAAGCACTTCTACGCGCAGGCCGTCGAGGAGCGCAACCACGCCATGATGATCGTCCAGTACTTCCTGGACCGCGACATGGCCGTCGACCTCACCGGCGTCGACGCGGTGCAGTCGATGTTCGAGGATGCCCGCGAGCCGATCGCGCTGGCCCTCGCCCAGGAGAAGAAGGTCACCGACCAGATCGTCGAGCTCGCCCGCACCGCGCGCGACGAGGGCGACTACCTCGGCGAGCAGTTCATGCAGTGGTTCCTGCAGGAACAGGTCGAGGAGGTTGCGACGATGACGACCCTGTTGACCGTGGCCGACCGTGCCGGTTCCAACCTCTTCAACCTCGAGGACTTCGTGGCCCGCGAGCTCAACTCGAAGGTGCGCGAGCCGCGCGGCAACGCCCCGCTCGCCGCCGGCGGCGCCATCTGATCGTTCCTCCATCCGGGGACAGCCCACCCGGAACGACGAAGGCCACCTCCCGCAGGAGGTGGCCTTCGTGCTGTCGTGAGCGGGTCAGCGCAGGGTGACCTGGCGGCTGCGCAGGCCGTCGCGCGACCGGCGCTCGGCGGCGGTGAGCGGTTCGTCCACGGCGAGGGCCTCGTCGAGGCGCTGCCCGAACTCGATGGTCGGGGTGACCCATTCGTCGGGGTGCTTCTCGCGGTCGAGGTCGAAGACCGGCACCAGCAGACCGTGGGTGCGGAACGAACCAGCGAACCGCGATCCCTCACCGAGGTGCAGACCGCCCGCCGCGTGCACGCGCGACAGCGCCGCCATCAGCGCGTCCTCGTCCTCGGGGCGCACCCAGCGCAGGTGCGCCTTCTCGCCCGGATCGACCCACCACGCGCCGCGGAGACCGTCGCCTTCGAGACGCGCGGACGGCAGCACGGCTTCGTTCGCGTGCTTGACGGTGTGCGCGATCTCGGCGCTCGGTTCGACACCGGCCGGGATCCACCAGTCGAAGTCGTTGTGGACGGTGATCGCCGGCACGGCTGCCGGGTCGATCAGCTCGGCCAACGGCGGGGTGTCGTCGTCGACACTCGCGACCTGCAGCGACGAGCCCGGCTCGGCCGTGTGCGCCCAGTACAGGGCCGCGGCCAGTTCACCCGCCGGGTCCGGGCCGAAGCCGGCGGCGAGCTGCAGGCCGACGTACGCGACCGGCTCACCGTTCTCCTCGCGGACCAGGGCCGCTACCCCGCCGGGGAGGATGGTCGCACCCACGACGCGACGGCCGTCCTCGGCCGCGGGCAGCTCCGCGAGGGCCGACGGCACGAACTCGCGCAGTGCCACGAGATCGCATTCGAAGGCGAGTCCTTCGAAGGGCCGGGACGTCGCGGCGGCCGCTGTTTCCCGCTCGAGTCGGCGCTGCTCGAGCTTCGCGGCGCGGTTGCTGCCGGGCTTGGGTCCGCTGTTTCTCTTGCTCTTCTTGGCCACGGCGTCAAACTACACGGCGACCCGTGTCGCGATGTCGAGGTCGCGGGACCGGGTGGGGGTGCTCACCGATCGAAGGCGGCGTCGAGCTGCAGCTTGGTGCGCCCGGGATGGTTGGTGGCGACCCACTCGACGCCCAGCTCGCGGCACAGTTCGACGTCGGCGGGGTCGTCGACGGTCCAGCAGTAGGTGGCCCGGCCCGACAGCGCAGCCCGGTCGACGAGATCGCGGTGCTCGCGCAGCGTCGCGATCGAGGGACCGACAGCGGTCGCGCCGACGGTGGTCGCGGCACTGCCGCGCAGGTAGAGCGAGGTCTCCCCCAGCAACACGGTGGGCAGCAGCGGCGCGGCCCGGCGGATGCGCCAGACGGCCCCCGCCGCGAACGACATCACCACCACCCGGGAGAAATCGGCCGATGCCGGGGTCGCGAGACCGAAGCGGGCCAGTTCGGCGAGCAGTTTGCTCTCCACGAGACCGCCGTAGCGGACGGGATGCTTGGTCTCGACGAAGACCTTCACCGGGACACTCGTGAAGTCCATGACGAGTTCGAGCAGTTGCCGCAGCGTGAGCAGGTCGGCGGGCTCGCCGGGGCGTCCGTAGTCGTACTGCGCGAGCTCGTCGAGGGTCATCTCGCTGACGACACCGGTGCCGTTCGAGGTGCGGTCGATCGTGCGGTCGTGCACGCACACGAGGTGACCGTCGCGGGTGAGCCGCACGTCGCATTCGACGCCGTCGGCACCTTCCTTCAACGCGAGCTCGTAGGCGCCGATCGTGTGTTCCGGGAGGGCTGCGGACGCACCGCGATGCGCGACGACCCGGGGATGCGCGCTGCGAGTCACGGCGCCACCGCCTCAACGCGCTCCTCGTCGTCCGCTCGTTCTCCGGCCGACTCCGGAGCGTCGTCCCGTTCTTCGCGGGCCTGTTCCTGCTCGCGCACGGCGGCGGGGACGATGGGCGCGATCGGCGACGAGGCCGGACCTGTCGCGTGGGTGAAGCGGCGACGGCGCAGCGGCCGTCCCCACAGGTCGGCGTCGTCGAACAGGCGCAGGACGTGCAGGGTCGACAGCGCGACGACCGTCCCGAGCGCCGCGAGGACGGCGGTGAGCAGGACGCCGTCGGCGCGGGCCTGCAGGGTGTCGCGCTGACGCCACGCGAGCAGCGCCACCATGAGCACACCGTTGACCACCCACAGCACCCACCAGGTGCGGATCGCGCGGAGCAACCGCGGGTCGCGGTCGGCGATCTCGGTGAGGAAGACACCGGGCATCGCGAGGTTGAGGCCCGGAACGACCAGCCCCGCGAGGATGGACAGCGGCGACCGCGACTCGGCGAGACCACGCTCGGCGTAGATGCGCCGGCGCAGGTCGATCAACCGCAATCCGGATGCGACCGCCGCGGTCAGCGCCACGACCGGCCCGACCACCTGGGTCGCCCACACTGCGGCATCCGACAACGCGAGCACGAGCGGGTCGACGAGACGGGTGCGGTTGTACAGCAACACTCCGTACCGGACGGCCTCGGCGACCGCCGCGAGACCGAAGACGACGGCGGTACCGACGAGCAGCGTCGGCGCGAGGTCGGCGGCGGTCTCGGCGCGATCGGGTTCGACGTCCTCGTCCGGGAGCGGATCGAGCAGTCCCCAGCGGGGCATCTCACGATAGGACGGGGTCTCTGGAGCCGGACACCCGTGCGCAGGCGACGTCGGTTCGGTCGTCGGAGCACCACCCGCGGGTCGCGCGACCCAGCGGAAGTTACGGCGCGACGGAGGAACCGTCCCGTCGGGGGCGACGGGTGAGAGCAGCACACCGCGGCAGGCCGGGCACCACTGCCGCGGCTGATATGTCACCGGCCAGCGATTCTCACAGCGCACACAGATCTGATAGGCCGACATCAATAGATCTTTGCCGGTTCGTCGCGCTCGGAGACGAGCGGGAGTCCGTGCTTCTGCCACGCCACCATGCCGCCCGCGACCTGGAAGGTCTCGTACCCGATGCGGGCCAGGTACTCGACCGCTCCGAGGGAGCGGCCGCCCTGCCTGCAGATCACGTAGATCTCGGCGTCGGGGTCGAGTTCCTCGATGTGGGCGGGCACGTCGGCGAGCGGAATGTGCAGCGCGCCGGGGGCGTGTCCGAGTTCCCATTCGTCGTCCTCGCGGACGTCGAGGAGGACGACCTCGTCGCCGAGTTCGGGTACCAGGTCGACCGACACGGTGGGCACGTCGGAAAAGCTCACGTCTCAATAGTGGCACGCGGCGTGAACGGATGTGGGTGTGGTCGTACCGATACTGTTCCGCAGGTGGGGCAGGTGGGTCTTCCACAACACTCCCCATCAACCCCATCCGCTGGAGTTATCCACAGTTTCCACAGGTTCATCAACAGGCCTATCCACGCATGGGGAATCACGCTCGAGACATCTCACAGTGGACAAGCACCCGCCGATGGCCCGCGCCGGTTCCGTCGCTGAAATGATCGGGTCATGGAATTACGCATCTTCACCGAACCCCAGCAGGGCGCCACCTACGACGACCTCCTCGCCGTCGCACAGACCGCGGAACGACTCGGCTACGGCGCGTTCTTCCGCTCCGACCACTACCTGGCCATGAACGCCGAGGGCCTGCCCGGACCGACGGACGCATGGATCACGCTGGCCGGTCTCGCCCGCGACACGTCGACGATCCGCCTCGGCACGCTCGTCACCTCGGCGACCTTCCGGTACCCCGGCCCGCTCGCAATCTCCGTCGCGCAGGTCGACGCCATGAGCGGCGGACGCGTCGACTTCGGATTCGGAGCCGGCTGGTTCGAGGAGGAGCACCTCGCCTACGGCATCCCCTTCCCCACGCTGAAGGAGCGGTTCGACCGCTTCGAGGAGTCCCTCGCGGTCATCACCGGCCTGTGGGACACCCCCGAGGGCGAGACGTTCTCGTACGAGGGCGAGCACGTGCGGATCGAGAACTCCCCGGCGCTGCCGAAGCCGTACCAGCGTCCCCACCCACCGATCGTCATGGGCGGCGCAGGCAAGAAGCGCACGCCGGCACTGGCGGCGCGCTACGCCGACGAGTTCAACGTGCCGTTCAAGTCGCTGGACGAGACGAAGGTCCTGTTCGAGCGGGTGCGCTCGGCCTGCCGGGATGCCGGACGCGACCCCGAGGAACTGACCTACTCGAACGCACTCGTGCTGTGCTGCGGCCGGGACGAGGACGAGATCGCGCGTCGCGCGGCACGGATCGGCCGTGAGGTCGACGAACTGCGGGAGAACGGACTCGCGGGCACGCCGCAGGAGTTGATCGAAAAGATCCGCACCTTCGCCGAGGCCGGGACGCAGCGCATCTACCTGCAGGTCCTCGATCTCGCCGATCTCGAGCACCTCGAACTGGTGGCGAACGAGGTCATGCCCGCCGTCGCGGATCTCTGACGCGCAGGCGGTGCCTGCAGTCCTAGCCGGGTCAGTGGCTGCTGGTGGAGCCGAGGAACGCTTCGATGTCCCGGCTCCACTCGCGGCTGCGCCGCACCTCGAGACGCCAGTGCGCGAGGGCGAACAGCCCGGCCGCGGCGGCGGCGGAGAACGTCCACAACCACACCCCGGACAGCACGGCGGTGAACTTCGCGGCGGAGGTGGTCAGCGGGGGCTGCGTGTATTCGCCGGTGCTCCCCTCGACCCAGACCTGCACCTCGCTGCCCGCGGTCGCGAGACTGTCCACCTGGACGAGCGCGTGACGCGTCTCGTCGCCCCAACCCCAGGTCGCCGGGGCCGAGGAGATCTTCACGGTCTCGCCCCATCCGGAGGAGTCGCTCAGGGCATCGGCGTCGAGGACGGCCGTGACGCTGACACGTTCGGCATTCTGCTTCTCGGAGAGTTCGAGCTGGGAGCTCCACATGGTGGCGGACACCCACACCGCGACGGGGATCAGGATCGCCATCACGGCGATCATGAGGGTGAAGCAGCGCGCCTCGAGCTTGTCGGTGCGACGCACGAGCGGATCCCGCCTGCGCAGACTTCGCCGTGTACGCCGCAGATACCCCGCTCTGGTCGTCATGTCGGCAAGCCGTCCCTTTCCCCCTCTGGAATGATCCCTTCTTCCAGAATGCGTCCGCCTTCGGGGAAGTTCAAGGAACGCCAACGCATCTCACACTCGCACTGCGAGCGGAGATGTGGTGCGCGACACCGTCGAACCCTGAGGCCCGACGCTCTCTCAGGCGCCGAGGCCCACCGGGCAACTCACGCCGGTGGCGTGGACGGGGCAGTAGCCGTTGGGATTCTTCGCGAGGTACTGCTGGTGGTAGTCCTCCGCGTAGTAGAACTGCGTGAGCGGGGCGATCTCCGTGGTGATCTGCCCGTATCCGGCGTCGGCCAGTCGCTTGCCGAACGCTTCGGCCGTGGCCTCGGCGACCTCGATCTGCGTCTCGTCGTGGGTGTAGATCGCCGAGCGGTACTGGGTGCCGTGGTCGTTGCCCTGCCGCATGCCCTGGGTGGGGTCGTGGTTCTCCCAGAACTGCCGCAGGATGTGTTCGTAGCCGATCACCTTCGGGTCGAAGACGACGAGCACCACCTCGGTGTGCCCGGTCCGGCCGGAACACACCTCCTCGTAGGTGGGGTTGGGGGTGTAGCCGCCGGAATAGCCGACCGCGGTCGAGTAGACGCCGTCGAGCTGCCAGAACTCCTTCTCGGCGCCCCAGAAGCAACCCATGCCGACGACTGCGGCCTGCAGGCCCTCGGGGAAGGGGGGAACGATGCGGTTGCCGTTGACGTAGTGGGTCTCGGGGACGGGCAGCGGTTCGGCGCGACCGGGGAGCGCGTCCTCGCGCGTCACCATCTGCGACTTCGAACCTGCACGGGCGAGGATCTCGTCGAACCAGGACATGACCCGATGCTACGCGCGGGTCGGAGCGACAGTCCGTTCGTCGGAAGCGACCTGCTTCGGCGCGAGCCAGCGGCTCTTGATCCAGTGCGCAGCCGGAACCTCGACGCTGCGGTACAGCACCTCGGCGACGAGACCGCAGCCGATCAGCAGCAGCACGATCGCCGCGGTCGTGCCGACGATGCCCACGGTGTTCTCGTAGATCCGGTACATCACGAGGGTGTGGGTCAGGTAGATGCAGTAGCTGCGGGTCGCGACCCAGGAGACGACGGTCGAGCGCGCGAGGCGCCCGTCGTACCGCGCGACCAGCACGATCGCCGCGAAGACCACCGTCACCGTCCACAGATAGCGGCTGCCCGACCAGTAGACGTTGATGTCCGTGGCCATCACGATCACCGCGATCTGCGCGAACATCGCCGCCAGCAGGGCGCGCAGCGAGATCAGGCCGGCCCAGCCGAAGTACACGATCTGCCCCAGGAACAAGGTCGGCAGCGTCGACGCGATCTTCGACAGGAACGGCACCGTGTACGGCTCGGGCACGTACAGGTTGTAGAGGAGCACCAGCATGCACAGCACGGCGCCGAGCATCGGCACCGCCACCGGCGCCGTCCGCAGCAGCGACCGTCCCGCCACGCACCACAGGTAGAACGAGATCTGTGCGGCGAGCGTCCACACCACGCCGAGCACGATCACCTGTGGTTTCAGGAAGAACGCAGCCAGGAAGAAGGACAGGAACGCCTCGGAGACCGACACCGTGGTGTGGCCGCTGAAGGTGCCGTTGATGCCGAGCCACACGAGCACGACCGCGGCGAGGATCGCCACCCAGAAGGCCGGCAGGAGCCGCGCGGCCCGGGCGATGAGGAACTTCCGGCGGTCCTGCCGGATCGCGGACCGGGTGACGAGCATGCCCGTGAGCATCATGAACGCCGTCACCCCGACGGACGACAGGTGCTGGTTGAGGCCGGCGCCCTTGACGAGTACCTCGTAGGTGAGGTCGATGCCCCACCAGCCCGTCCCGAGGTCGTCGATCAGGTAGAAGGCGATGTGGGAGTAGAGCACGGCCGCGACCGCGACGAACCGGACGACATCGACGCCCGGCAGATCCACACGCGGTGCATCGGCCCCGCGTGTCGGTTCGTTCAGGAAGGGCCGAAACACGCGCCAATGTTAAGGTCCCGTTCACGCAGCCGTTGCCGATGGTCCCGATATCCGACTGTTTGCGCTGGTGAGAGCTATTTTCCGGACGCGTGGGCCGTTCCGGGTGCTCTCCGACACAGTCGCGGTCCGATCGTGTCCGCATTACGGGGAATGTTGCGGACGGTGTAGTTATGGACTTGGGTGGAAACCCGAGAAGGTACGGAATAACTGCACGGGCCGGACGGCCCGGTGAAGAAGGGACCCTTCGTGGCTGAATACACACTTCCGGACTTGCCCTACGACTACGCAGCGCTCGAGCCGCACATCTCGGCGAAGATCATGGAGCTGCACCATTCGAAGCACCACGCCACCTACGTCGCCGGTGCGAACACCGCTCTCGAGAAGCTGGCCGAGGCCCGCGAGAACGGCACCATGGCGGCCCAGGCGACCAAGCTCGAGAAGGACCTCGCCTTCCACCTGGGTGGTCACACCAACCACTCCGTCTTCTGGAACAACCTCTCCCCCGAGGGTGGCGACAAGCCCGAGGGTGAGCTCGCTGCTGCGATCGACGACGCCTTCGGTTCGTTCGACAAGTTCCGCGATCACTTCTCCGCGAACGCGAACTCCATCCAGGGCTCCGGCTGGTCGATCCTCGCGTGGGATTCGATCGGACAGCGTCTGATCATCGTCCAGCTGTACGACCAGCAGGGCAACATCCCGATCGGCCTGACCCCGCTGCTCATGCTCGACATGTGGGAGCACGCCTTCTACCTGCAGTACCAGAACGTCAAGGCCGACTACGTCAAGGCTTTCTGGAACATCGTCAACTGGGCGGACGTGCAGGCTCGCTTCGAGCGCGCTCGCACCGCCACCTCGGGCCTGATCGTCTAGTACGGATCGGTCATACAGGTCGCGAGACCGACAGCGAGGGCGCCGGGACACCGGCGCCCTCCGTCGTCTCCGGGCCTGGTCTTTCCTATCCGCTACAGGAATCGCTATCCGCCGCAGCAATTGCCGAGGCGGATAGCAAAAGGTGCAGCGGCAGTGCTGGCACTCGGCACCTCTTGTGTGCCAACGAAGAAAACGGGCATTCTCCCCTTACCGACCGAGAGGGAGGAGTGGGATGAACGCCGAGGAACACAGCCGCATCGAGCTGTCCGCATTCCAGTCCGCCGGGTCGCTTCGAGGTTTCGTCGTCTCGGGCAGACGGCCCGCGACCACCCGCGAATGGGCCCAGGTGCTGGCGATGACGGTGCGGATCGCGTCGCTGCCGGGACTGCTGCCCACCTCGACGGTGTTCGGGGTCAAAGAAGAACTGCCCGACGACCCCGAGCCCGGAACCGTGGGCCTCGTGGTCGCCGAAGGTCCGGTGCTCGGCGAGCGTGCCGTGCAGCCCGGACGGTTCGCCGAGCATCAGCCGCCGGCACTGATCATGCTGCATCCGCCGTCGGAGACGACGCCGTCACTGCCGGAGAACGCCGGCGCCGCCTCGGGCTGCGTGCTGCTCCCCGGGATCCCACATCTCGGACTCGAGCATCGCGCCGCGTGGGTCGAGGCCGAACCGGACGGCACGGTGACGGCACTGGTCAGCAAGGTGGGAGTGGATCCGGGCAACGACCCCGACACCGCGATTCTGGCCATGCTGCTCGCTTCGTGAGGGCGCCCTGAAAACGAGAGTTCGGTTCTCCGAAAGTTAGCATTGCCTTTACAGAATTCGGTTCGCCGGGCTAACGTTGTCGTCGGCGAAGGGGAGTAGCCCCCAATCGCAGGGTCGACATACTGGCGGCGCCCGACAACGGCACTGCCCGGCCCCGCGGACCGGATCATCCTCCGGTGGGCGAGACCTTCGGCCGCTGGTCGCACCGTGCGTCCGGCGTCCGGAGGAAGCCCCGTTTCCTCCATACGAAAGGAGGAAACGCATATGTGGTCCGCGCTCGTCCTGTCCTTCGCAGTCGTCTTCGTCGCCGAACTCGGCGACAAATCCCAGCTCATGGCGATGACCTTCGCCCTGCGGTATCGCTGGTGGGTCGTCCTGTCGGGGATCCTGTTCGCGACCACCGCGGTGCACCTCGTGTCAGTGGCTGTCGGGCACTATCTGGGTGTCGCGATCCCCGCGACCGCCATCTCCATCGCCGGCGGCATCGCCTTCCTGATCTCCGGCGCGTGGACGCTGCGCGGCGACTCCCTCGACGACGACGAGCAATCCAAGGCCGGACGCGTCGCGCGCTCTGCCTTCCTCGCCGTGACCTCGGCGTTCTTCCTCGCCGAACTCGGCGACAAGACGATGCTCGCGACCATCACGCTCGCGACCGACAACAACTGGGCCGGGGTGTGGATCGGGTCCACCGTCGGCATGGTCGCCGCCGACGCGCTGGCCATCGTCATCGGTGCCGTGTTCGGCCGGCATCTTCCCGACAACGCCATTCGCTACGGTGCTTCCGCCCTGTTCTTCGGCTTCGGCGCGTGGATGCTCGGCGACGGCCTGTTCCCGGCGACCGGCGTCGTCGGACCGATCGCCGGCGCGGTGGCCCTGCTGCTGTCCGTCGCCGCGATGGTGGTCGTCCGCCGGCGCGCCCGCCGTGTCACGGAGGACGAGGCCCCGGCGCTCATGCGTCCCTGATCACCGTTCCGAACAGTGTCTTTCCACTCTGCACAGGAGTATGCTTGCCGATAGGCAAATAAATTCGGAGGTGGTTCCATGTCTGAACTCACGGACAGCACCCCTCGATCCGAAACTCCTCCGTTCGACGCGGAAGACGTCCATCGTCTGCGTATCGCGATCGGACGGATCTCCCGCCGCATGGGCATGTTCGCCTCGGAGGAAGGGCTGACGCGTTCGCAGTCGACCCTCCTCACGACCGTCGCCCGCCACGAGACGATCGGAGTCCGCGACCTCGCGGAGATCGAAGGGCTCAACCCCACCATGTGTTCGCGCATGGTGGGCAAACTCGAAGACGCCGGGTTGCTCACCCGGTCCCCCGACACCGACGACAAGCGTGTCGTCCGCGTCCACATCACTCCCGCCGGTGCCGCACTCTCGGCGGAACTGCGCGACCGCCGCACCGCCCTGTTCACCCGTCACCTCACCGAACTGAGCGACCGGCACCTCGAAGCTCTGCACGACGCACTGCCCGCCCTCGAGGCACTCTCGCAGCGCGTCGCCGATTCACCGCGCCCCTCCGCCGAGAGGGGTCGCCCGTGACAATGCTCGCCGACATCAGAGGACAGACCTTCGCCGCCCTGCGCGGCCCCAACTTCCGCCTCTACATCAGCGGCCAGGCCGTCTCGCTCATCGGCACGTGGATGCAGACGGTCGCGCAGTCGTGGCTCGTCCTGCAGCTCACCGGCTCCGCGACCGCCATCGGCATCGTGCTCGCACTGCAGACCGTGCCGATGCTGCTGCTCGGCCCCTACGGCGGCGTGGTCGCCGACCGCTCCGACAAACGCCGGCTCATGATCGGGTTGCAGACCCTCATGGGTGTGCAGGCCCTGATCCTGGGGCTGCTCGTCGTCACCGACACGATCGCCCTGTGGCACGTCTACGTCCTGGCGGTCGCGCTCGGCCTCAACCAGTGCTTCGAGAACCCCACCCGACAGTCGTTCATGCTCGAACTGGTCGGTCCGGAGGATCTGCGGAACGCCGTGAGCCTGCAGTCGGTCCTCGCCTCGTGCTCCCGCATGATCGGCCCGGCCGTCGCCGGCCTGGTCATCGCCGCGGGCGGACTCGGCGTGTGCTTCCTGCTCAACGCCGCGAGCTTCGTTGCCGTCGTCACCTCCTTGCTGCGACTCGACGTCTCCCGGCTCCAGCGCTCCCCCGCCGCCGCCCGCGCGAAGGGACAGCTGCGTGAGGGTTTCGCCTACGTCCGCAGCACGCCCGACCTGGCCGTCCCGCTGTCGATGATGGCGCTCGTCGGATGTCTGGCCTTCGAGTTCCAGGTGGTTCTGCCGGTCTTGGCCGACCACACCTTCGCTGCCGGTGCCGGGGCCTACGGCTTCCTCACCGCCGCGATGGGCGCCGGATCGGTGGTGGGGGGCCTCGCCGTCGCCACCTGGGGTCGCACCGGAACCCGGCCGCTGATCCTCACCTCCCTCGCGTTCGGCATCGCCATGGCGGTCGCCGCCGCGGCCCCGAACCTGACCACGCTCATCGTGCTCATGGTGATCGTGGGCGCACTGAGCGTGACGTTCACGTCCACCACCAACAGTTCGCTGCAACTCGCCTCCGCGCCGACGATGCGCGGACGGGTGATGGCCCTGTGGTCGGTCGCCTTCCTCGGCTCCACGGCCATCGGCGGTCCCATCGCCGGATGGGTCTGCGAGCAGTGGGGTGGCCGGGCCGGATTGCTGCTCGGTGCCGTCGCGTGTCTCGTCGCCGCGGCGATGGGAGTCGTCGCACTGCGCCGCCGGACCGCGACCCCCGCGGAACCCGCGGCCGTGACCGGTTAGGGTTCGTGACGAACGACACTCACACGCCGTAGGGCTCTGTGAGAGAACCCGACGGAGTCGGACTCGGTGCCAACGAGCCCGAACCCGTCGGGTTCACGCAGCCCTCGGCTCGGGACAGGAGATACGAACAGTGGAGATTCAGGGATCCGCCGCACTGGTGACCGGCGCCGCATCCGGTCTCGGCGCCGCAACCGCACGCCGTCTCGCCGACGCCGGAGCCACCGTCTTCGGCCTCGACCTGCAGCAGTCCATCGACCGCGTCGGCGATGCCGCACCCGCGGGTGTCACGCTCCTCGCCACCGACGTGACCAGCGGCGACGAGGTGCAGGCCGCCGTCGACCGCATCGTCGAGTCGGGTGTTCCGCTGCGCATCGTCGTCAACTGCGCCGGTGTCGGCTGGGCCGGCCGCATCCTGTCGAAGAACGGCCCGCACGACCTCGAGCTGTTCCGCACGGTCATCACCGTCAACCTGCTCGGCACCTTCAACGTCATGCGCCTCGCGGCCGACGCGATCTCCAAGACCGAGACGGTCGACGAGTCGGGTCAGCGCGGCGTCGTCATCAACACCGCCTCGGTGGCGGCGTTCGAGGGCCAGATCGGTCAGATCGCGTACTCCGCGTCGAAGGGTGGCGTGCACGGCATGACCGTTCCCGCCGCACGCGACCTCGCGCAGTTCGGCATCCGCGTCAACACCATCGCCCCCGGCATCGTCGACACCCCGATGCTCGCCGGTGTCACCGAGGAGTACCGCAAGGGCCTCGAGGCCGGTGTGCCGTTCCCGTCGCGGCTCGCCCAGCCCGCCGAGTACGCGCAGCTCGCGCAGATGATCGTCGAGCACGACTACCTCAACGGTGAGACCATCCGCATGGACGGCGCGCTGCGCATGGCGCCGCGGTAACCCTTCCTCCGGTAACCCCGCCTCTTCCGTGCGCGTTTCCGGCAGTTCCGGCTGCCGGGAACGCGCACATGCGTTAGACCGGACCCATGCGGATCGTTCTCGCCGTGGTGCTCGTCGTCGCGCTCGTCGGCGTCGCCGGGTGGGCGCTGCAACGACGCCTGATCTACCTGCCCGACAGCTCCACTCCCCCGTCCGCCGCGACCGTCCTGCCCGGTGCGGAGGACGTCGTGCTCACCACCTCCGACGGTCTCGCGCTCGACGCCTGGTTCGTGCCCGGTCGCGCTCCCGACGGCCCCGGAGCCGGCTTCACGGTTCTCCTCGCTCCCGGTAACGGCGGCAACCGACTCGGCCGCGTCGACACCGCCGCCGACCTCGCCGCGGCGGGTTTCTCGACGCTCCTGTTCGACTACCGCGGGTACGGCGGCAATCCCGGCGCCCCCACCGAGGAGGGTCTCGCCGCCGACGCCCGCGCGGCCCTCGAGCATCTCCGTTCACGCGGCGACGTCGACCCCGCCCGGGTGCTGTACTTCGGGGAGAGCCTCGGCTGCGCCGTGGTCACCGCGCTCGCCGTCGACGAACCTCCCGCCGGGATGCTGCTGCGCTCGCCGTTCACCGATCTCGCCGCCGTGGCCCGGCACCACTATCCCTTCGTGCCCGCCGCACTGTTGAAGGACGAGTTCCCCGTCGCCGAACTCGTCGGCCACATCGACGTGCCGATCACGGTCGTCTACGGCACCGCCGACAGCATCGTCCCGCCGGCCCAGAGCTCGGCAGTCGCCGATGCCGCCCGATGGCTGCACGAGCGGGTCGAGCTCGACGGTCTCGAACACAACGATCCGCCGATGTTCGGCGCGCCCGTGGTGGACGCACTGATCCGGCTCAGAGCAGGCCTGTGAGCCTGGCGGAGCCGTCGACGAGGAATCTCACCAGATCGGGATCGGGTTGCACCTTCGCGGCCGACCCGTGCAGGTACAGGCCGCCGACGACGAAGGACGACGAGTCGCGGATCGGGACGGCCAGCGCCGCCCTGCCCAGCCGGGTCTCCTGGCACTCCTTCGCGTAACCGGACGAGATGATGTCGCGCAGCTCCCGCGCCAGCGACTCGCGCTCGCACATCGTGAACTCGGTGAGCCGGCGAAACTCGGCGTCCGGTGCCGCCCCCGGGGCATGTGTGCCGGCATCAGCTTGCCGCCGAACCACGCGCGTGTCACGACCTGCGCTACAGGTCCTCGATGAACGGGATGTCGAGCACCGCGCGATCACTCATCCACTCGCGCAGGACCTTCGTGGCGATCACGTCGTCCTCGTTGTACTCGAGCAACCGCACACGCTGCGCCGGATCGGGCTCGCCCGCCATGCCCACGGCCTCGCGGTACCAGCTCATCGACGCCTCACCCCCGGCCTCGGCGTCACGCCAGTGATGCCCCGCGATCGGTGCGATCTTCTTCAGCCCCTTGCCGTTCGGACACACGAACTGGTCGGTGACGGCCTGGAAGATGTCGACCCACTCGTTCGAACCGATGAACGCCTTGACCTCCGCGAGCTCCGGCACACCCGGGAAGCCGTGGAACCGCCGCGCCGACGACAGCAACCACTTGTCCTCCGCCGACCGCGAATAGCAGTAGGCCGCAAAAGTCTTCCCACGACGTTCGGCCGCGCGCCGCTGGTCCGACAGCCAGCGCCAGAACTCGGCGAACGAGCGTGCCTCGTCGTCGGTCGGCACGGGCTCCCACGTCGCGAACGGGATGTACTCGGAGGACGATCTCGAATTGAGCAGCGTGCCCCACAGATAGGCGCCGTGCTCGTGGTAGCTCTCCATGTCGATGTCGACCTCGACGTCGGCGCGGTGGACGTGCACGTGCCGGTAGCGACGCACGAGCGGCGCACCGGCGATCCACGCCCGCGCCGTGACGATCGCGTCCTCGAACGAACCCTGCGGCCACGCTTCCGGTTCCCCGCCCTCCCACCGGGCGAGGCCGTCGATGGTGTGCACCTCGAGTTCGCGCAGCACGGCGGCACGTTGCCCCGGCGCGACGAGCGACACATCCCGGGTGACGGTGAGTTGGGCGCGGCAGCGGTCCCACCACGGGCAGGTCTTGCACTCACCGATCTGCGACGGCGCCGTCGGAGTGAGACCCCGCGCGATCTCGAGTCGGTCCGCCAGGCGGGCGTCGTAGTCGTCGAGGATCTGGTCGAGATCGTGCACGAGGATGCAGTCGCCGCCGTAGCCGATCGCGCCGGCGACCTTCGCGGGGCTCGCGAGTCCGTGACGTTCGAGCATCCGGTACAGGTGCGCGAGGCGCATCTGGTCGCGCACCTGACTGCGCACCTTGCGGGTCTCGTCGACAGCGGGTGCCCACGCGAACAGATCGGTGGTGAGCGCGCCGTGTCCGGGATCGGTGACCTTGTGGTTGACGACGATCACCGGGATGTAGCCGCCGTGTTCGGCGTCGCGCAGCAGGATCTCCGAGCGGCCGCGGCGTCCGGTGTCGGGTTCGCTCGGCAGCACCGCACCCCAGATGCGGTCGGCGCCCGCGCGGCACGCGTCGAGTGTGCGCTCGGCGCGCTGCGACATCGGTCCTTCGGGGGCGACGGGCACCCACCCGTCCGGGTCGGCGTCGAACAGCGTCTGGCGGATCGCCTCGCGATGCGCAGCCGCCGCCTCCTGGCGTTGCCGCGCACCCGGATTCTCGGGTGCATCTGCGAGTTCGTCGGGGAAGGTGGCGTCGAGATAGACCCGGTGGCGGCACCTCGTCAGCGCAGCGGCCTCGAGGGAGACGGCTGTGCGCTGTGACACTCCGCGTCGGGGCCGCGGTAGTTCTCCGGTTGCGTCCACGACATTCCAGGGTATTCCCTGCACAGGCGACGGCTCGCAGCAGCACCGTCACGTTAGGCTGACGCGGGGCGCCGGAGCGTCGTGTCGTACCGAATGGAGGGTGCTGTTCGATGGGGTTGTTCACACGGAAGCGTCGCGCGACTCGCAGGGCGGAAGCGAAGGCGCTGAGGACCAAGGCGAAGATCGAGGCCAGACTGGTCGCGAAGAATCGGCTCGAGAACGACCGGCGGGCAGCGAAGGCCAAGGCGAAGATCGACAAGAAACTCGCGAAGTCGCAGGTCAAGCTCGACCAGGAACTCGCGAGGTCGCAAGCCAAGGTCGAGAAGGAACAGATCGCGACCCTCAAGGCACAGAAGAAGGCCGCCGAGAACCAGGGGCTCACTGCGGCGAAGGTGCGCCGTTATCTCGGCGTCGCGCGTCTGCTCGCGCCGGTGCTCGTCCCGATCGTCTACCAGGCCGTGACGGCGCTGCGCGGTCAGCTCGACTCGCGTCGCGCGCAGCAGCTCGGGGTGCCGATCGAGGAACTGGGTTCGTTCACCGGTCACGGTGCCCGGCTCAGTGCCCGCATCGCGGGTGCGGAGCAGTCGCTCGCGAAGGTCGAGCAGCGCAACCCCAAGGACGCGGAGACGCAGAAGTTCGCCACCGCGACCCGCGAACGCCTCACCGATCTGACCGCCGCCGTGCAGACGGCCGAGCAGATGCCGGCCGCGCGCCGGAAGTCGGCACACACGGCGATCTCGTCGGAACTCGACGGCATCGAAGCGGATCTGCTCGCGCGCCTCGGCGTGCGCTGACACGGCCTGCACATCAGGAACGAGCACGACCGACAGTGACCAGGTATCCGACCGTTCTCGGCACCACCGCGGGCATCGCCACCGCGGTGCTGGCGGTGGCCGCCCACGGCGCCGCCGGCGGTGGTGTGCCGACGGGACCGGTCGCGGTACTGCTGGTCGCGGTCGCGGCGATCGTCGGGATCCTCGGCGCGCACCAGCCGTCGCTGTCCCCGCTCGTGCTCCTCGCCGGTGGGCAGGCGGCCACGCACGTCGCGCTCACCGTGCTGGTGCCCGGTCACGAACACCTGTCGGTGTCCATGCTGGGCGCCCACATGCTCGCCGTCGCCGTGTGCGCGGTGCTGCTCACCGCCGCGGCCCACGTGTACGCGGCGTGCGGCACCGCGCTGCGGGTCGTGCTGCTGCGCGGCCCCCGGGTCGCCGCGCCCGCCGTGCTCGCCCCGACCTCGTCGACCGACCGGCTCGTGTGGGGACGTGCACCCCCGGCCATCTCGCGGAGAGGACCACCGCTCGCCACGGCTGCGCTGTGACGATCGATCCTCCAACCACGAGAAAGACCCATACATGTTCGAGTTCTCCCGTCGCGCCCTCGTGGGCGCGACAGCAACCGCTGCGCTGATGGTCGCGGGCGCCGGCATCGCTTCGGCCCACGTCACCGTCGTCGCACCCGGAGCCGAGCAGGGCGGTTACACCGTCCTGACCTTCCGGGTCCCCACCGAGTCCGAGACCGCCGGCACGACCGCCCTCACCGTCGAGCTTCCGGGGCTGCGCTCGGCGCGCACCGAGCCGCTGCCCGGCTGGACGGCGACCGTCGAGAAGGATCCCGAGTCGCAGCTCGCGACCTCCGTGACGTGGACCGCCGAACCGGACGTGCAGGTCGGGCCGGGACAGTTCCAGCAGTTCGTCCTGTCCGTCGGGCCGCTGCCCGAGGAGGACGAGATCGCCTTCCCCGCGATCCAGACCTACAGCGACGGCGAGGTCGTGGCGTGGGACGAGATCACGACCGGCGACGAGGAACCCGAACGTCCTGCCCCCAGCCTGACCCTCGCGGCGAGCAGCGGCGACGGGCACGGCGGCAGTGGTGACGCCCACGCCACCGAGACCGAGCAGACCGCCGGCGCGTCGGAGGACACCACCGACAGCACCGCGCGGTGGCTCGGCGGTATCGGCCTGGTGCTCGGTGCGCTCGGCGCCGCACTCGGCCTCGGCGCCGTGATCCGGGGGCGGCGAGCATGAAGCGCATCCTCGTTCTCCTCACCGCGTTGATCGCGGCGCTGACCCTGTCCGTCGGTTCCGCAGCCGCCCACTCGGTGGTGCTGTCGAGCTCGCCCGAGGACGGCGAGCAGATCGCCGAGGCACCCGATCGGGTGACCGTGACGTTCAACGAGAACCTGCAGGAGCAGTTCGCGGCTCTGACCGTCGTCGGGCCGGACGGCAACCTGTGGTCGAAGAGCGACCCGATCATCGAGGGTGCGAACGCATCCGTCGAACTAGACGGTCTCGGCCCCGTGGGCGAGTACACGATCGCCTACCGGGTGACCTCCGCCGACGGACATCCCATCAGCGGAACCCGCACCTTCACGCTCACCCAGGAGGGAACCGGCACGCCCGGTGAAGCGGCGTCCGGTGACACCGCGACCGGCGAGACCGGCGCGGAGTCGGGTGAGAGCGACAGCAGCGGACCTGCCGTGTGGTGGTTCGTCGTCGCAGGTGTCGTCGTGGTCGCCGCAGGTCTCGCCTTCGCGCTGCGCAAGCCGAAGGCCTGACCCGCATGATCCCGGAACGCCGGCAGTGGCTCGTCGTGGCCGCTGCCGGCGTTGCCTTCGGAACCGTCGCGGGCATCGCCGTGGCCGGTTCCCTCGCCCTGCCCGCCCCCTCGAGTTCGGTGCGGGCGATCGGGCTGTGTGTCGGCTCGACCGTGCTCGGACTCGCGGTCCTGGCCGTGATGGTGCAGCGGCAACGCCGTCCCGCGGTTTCCTCCGACACGCTGTGGCGGACGATCGCCACGCTCGGCGGTGTCTGGCTCGTGCTCGCGAGCATCGACCTCGCCTGGGCCGCGTCCACCGCGGCCGATGTTCCCGCCGCGGACCTGGACGTGGGGCGGTTCGGGCAGTTCGTCGGCACCACCACGGGACGCGTGGATGCGGCGGCATGGGTGTGCATCGCCGCGATCGTCGTCGTCGCCGCTGTGGCGTACCGCCGGTCGGCGGCGTGGTCCACCCTGCCGGTGCTCGTCGCCGCGGCGCTCGCGTTGATCGCCCGGCCAGTCACCGGCCACATGGCGCAGCAACCGCTGGGGTCGCTGTTCAACGCCGTGCATGTGCTCGCGGCCGCGGTGTGGTTCGGGGTGCTCGTGGCGCTGGCCGTCACCGTGCGGGGCCGCGGAGCGTGGGCGGAACTGCTGCCGCGCTACTCGCAGCTGGCCCTGCGGTGCGTGGTGGCGTTGGTGATCACGGGCGTGGTCGACACGGCGGTACGGCTCGGCTCGGTCTCCGCACTGCTGGGCACCGGCTACGGACGCGTCGTGCTCGCGAAGGCAATCGTGCTGTGCGCCCTGCTGGGGCTCGCGTGGAACTGGCGGCGCAACTGGCTCCCCGCTGCCGCGTCCCACCGTCTCCCGGAGGAGGAGTCGCTGCGCAACGCCGTCCTCGAGGTGTGCGCGATGTCGGTGGCGCTCGGGCTCGCGGCCGGATTGGCGACCACCGGCTGAGCCGTCACAACGTGGCCGCTCGTTCCAGGTCCTGCACGAACGAGCGGAACATGTCGTCGCGCTGCGATTTCGCCCGCAACACCGCCGACGGGTGCACGGTGACGACCACCGCCGGATCGCACGACCCGCACAGCTCCTCGGGCAGGTGCAGGACCTCCCCGCGGTGCTGTGTGAGCTTGAAGTCCTTACCGAGCAGCGACTGCGCGGCCGTGGCTCCGAGGCACACCACCACGTCGGGGCGGACGGCGTCGAGTTCGGCCTCGAGCCACGGCCGGCACGCCGCGACCTGCCCACCCGACGGTTTCTTGTGGATGCGTCTGCGGCCGTTGGCGGACCGGTCGAAGCGGAAATGCTTGACGGCGTTGGTCACGTACACCGTCCCGCGATCGATGCCCGCGCGTTCGAGGGCCTTGTCGAACAGGTGCCCCGCGGGCCCGACGAACGGTTCTCCCGCGAGGTCCTCCTCGTTGCCCGGTTGTTCGCCGACGAAGAGCATGCGTGCGTCGCGCACCCCTGCCCCGAAGACCGTCCGCTCGGCGGCCTTGTAGAGATCGCATCCCCGGCATCCCGCGGACGCGGCGGCGAGTTCGGCGAGGTCGCGGCTGTCGGGTACGTACTCCTGTGCGCCGGGATAGGTCACCATGGCTGTCGCATACCCGGCTTCACCGCGGTTGCACCAGTCGCTCGATCCAGGCGCGGCTGTCGGCGGGGTCGATGACGTCGTCGAGTTCGAAGCTCGTCGCCGCCTGCAGGGCCTTGCCCTGCTGGTAGGCGAGGGCGACGAGCCGGCCGAACAACTCCTCGCGCTCGCGGGGTGTCTCCGCGGCGTCGAGTTCCTTGCGGAATCCGAGACGCACGGCCCCTTCGAGTCCCATTCCGCCGATCTCCCCCGTCGGCCACGCGACGGTGAATTCGGGTGCGTGGAAAGATCCGCCGGCCATCGCCATCGCGCCGAGGCCGTAGCCCTTGCGGAGGATGATCATGCCGAACGGGACCGTCAGGCGTGCGCCGGCGACGAAGAAGCGCCCGAAGCGGCGCACGGTGGCGTCCTTCTCCGATTCCGGACCGACCATGAATCCCGGTGTGTCGCACAGACTCACCACGGGCAGCCGGTGCGATTCGCACAGTTCCAGGAAGTCCGCGGCCTTGTCGGCGGCCTCGGCATCGATCGCCCCACCGAGGTGGGCGCTGCTGTTGGCGAGCACGCCGTAGGAGGCGCCTTCGACGCGCATCAGGGCGGTGACGATGCCGACGCCGTAGTCCGGGCGCAGTTCGAGCACCGATCCGAGGTCGGCGATCGCGTCGATCGTCGACCGCACGTCGTAGGCGCGGAAACGGTTCTCCGGCACCACATGTCGCGCGAGACGCGGGTCTGGTGCCTGCCGGTCCTCGTGCGGCGCGGTGAAGTACGCGAGATATCGCCGGGCGACGTCCACGGCGTGCGCCTCGTCGCGCGCCGCGACGTGCACGACGCCGTTGCGGCGTTGCACGTCGATCGGCCCGATGTCCTCGGGGCGGTGCACGCCGAGTCCTCCGCCCTCGATCATCGCGGGGCCGCCCATGCCGATGTTGGCGTCGGGGGTCGCGATGAGCACGTCGCACACCCCGGCGAGCGCGGCGTTGCCCGCGAAGCAGCGGCCGGAGACGACCGCGACGGTGGGCACGCGTCCGCGCAGCGACGCCATCGAGCGGAAGGTGGGCAGGTCGAGGCCCGCACCGGAACCGGCGTCGACGTCCCCGGGTCGACCGCCACCACCCTCGGCGAACAGCACGAGTGGCACCCGCCGCCGGGCGGCGAGTTCGAGCAGCCGATCGGTCTTGCGGTGGTTGTTGCGGCCCTGGGTACCTGCGAGGACGGTGTAGTCGTAGGACATCACGACCACCTCGGCCCCGCCGATCCGTGCGGTGCCGCCGACAAGTCCGTCCGCCGGGGTGCTCGCGATCAGGTCCTCCTCGCTGCGGCGGCCGCGCTGGGCGGCGAGGACGAGCGGTCCGTATTCGACGAAGCTACCGTCATCGACGAGGTCGGCGATGTTCTCGCGCGCCGTGCGCCGGCCCCGCCCGTGCCGCTTCGCCACGATCTCGGGCCGCGCCGCATCGGTGGTGACCTCGTGCCTGCGGCGGATCTCGTCGAGGTCGGCACGGTCGGCGTCGAGGTCGGCCGCGGCGATGTCGTCCGTCGCGGTGTCCGTGTCGAGCACGCGGACCACCGCGAGCACGGTGCCCGGCTCGACGGTGCGTCCCGGCTCGACGAGCACACGTTCGACCACGGCACTGCCCGGTGCCCGGATCTCGTGCTGCATCTTCATCGCATCGAGCACGGCGAGCGGCGCACCGGCCGGAACGGTGTCGCCCGCGCGAGCGATCTCCACGACCGTGCCGACCATCTCGGCGTGCACCGCCTGTTCGTCGGCGCGCAGATCCGTGTACTCCACCGGTGCGGTCGGGGCGGTGTCGACGAAATCCGCGAGCCGCTCCCCCAGCCACGTGGTGCGGACATTGCCGGACCGGAACTCCTTGTCGTCCAGTATCTTCTGCAGGAGGTCGCGGTTGGTGCCGACACCGTCGACGATGAACTCGCCGAGTGCCGTCGACGCCTTGCGCAGCACGGCCGCGCGATCGCCGGAACGCACGTACGCGACGACCTTGGCGAGCAGCGAGTCGTAACGTCCGGTCACCTCGAGGCCGGGCCGGCCGTGGGTGTCGACGCGGATGCCCGGTCCGGTGGGTGGCGTGAACGCGGTGAGCGTCCCGGCTGTGGGCAGGGCGATCCCGTCGGGGCGCGGCGTCTCGGCGTTGACGCGCACCTGCACCGCGATGCCCTGCGCCGCCGCAGGACGTCCGCCGATCTTCTTGCCGTCGAAAGTGATTCCTTTCGGGAGACCGAGTTCGTCGAATCCCGTCCCGCGAGCGATCGCGAGCTGGGTCGCCACGAGGTCGACGCCGGTCACCTCCTCGGTGACGGTGTGCTCCACCTGGATCCGGGGGTTGACCTCGAGGAACACGAAACCGTCGTCGTGGACGAGGAATTCGACGGTGGACAGCCCGTGGCACCCGACCTGCCCGATCAGCCGGACCGCCGCGCCGTGCAGCGCCTCCCGCAGGGCGTCGGGCAGGTCGGGCGCGGGTGCGATCTCCACGAGCTTCTGGTGCCGGCGCTGCACGCTGCAGTCGCGATCGCCCAACGCCACCGCGCGGGTACCCGACCCCGACTCGGCGGCCACGACCTGCACCTCGACGTGGCGGGCACGCTCGACGAGCGCCTCGGCGTACAGCCGGTCGTCGTCGAAGGCGGCGTGTGCTTCGGCGGCGGCGAGCCGGAGCGCCTCGTCGAGATCGGCGGCATCGCGGACCACGCGCATGCCGCGACCGCCACCACCCGACAGTGCCTTGACGACGATCCCGCCCGGACGGTCGCGCAGGAAGGCCCGCACGGACTCCGGATCCGTCGTCTCGACGGCAGCGGTCACCGGGATGCCGAGTTCCTCCGCCACCGAGCGGGCGGCCCGCTTGTCGCCGAGGACGCGCAGTGCTTCCGGGGACGGCCCGACGAAGGTGAGTCCGGCGTCCGCACAGGCCTGCGCGAAGGCGGCGTTCTCGCTGAGGAATCCGTAACCGGGATGCACGAGCGTGCATCCGGTCGCTCGGGCGACCCCGATGATCGCCCCGGGGTCGAGATAGGCCGAGGGACCGGACTCCGGTAGGGCCTCGGCTCGCGTGGCGGCGCGGACGTGCGGAGCGTCGGCGTCGTCCGCGGCGTGGACGGCGACGGTGTCGAGTCCGAGGTCCCCGGCCGTGCGGACGACACGCAACGCGATCTCACCCCGGTTGGCTACGAGCAACATCGACGATCCTTCCCTCGGCAGCGGTTGTATCAACTCCTACTCCGGTCGGCACCCGCACCGCAGACCGCCGTCTCACGCAACGACCACGGGACGGTAGCGCAGGGCGCGACCGAGACCGAGCGCCATCAGCACGGACGTGATCGACGCCGTCGCCATGATCGCGGCGAGCACGACCACCTGGAACCGTCCGGCCTCCACCGGCGACAACCCGCCGAAGATCGCGCCGACGAACGCCCCGGGCAGCGTCACCAGACCGGTCGTCTTCGTCTGGTCGGTCGACGGGATCATCGCCGCGTGCACGGCGAAGCGTGCGGGTGAGAGTGTCGCCTGCCGCATCGTCGCGCCGAGTGCGAGCCAGCCCTCCACCTCGGGCCAATGGTCGTCGACGGTTTCGTGGAAGCGGCGACCGGCGAGGGCCGCGACCGTCATGGTGTTGCCGATGATGATGCCGCCGAGCGCGAGCGCGTAGCGCGGGGTGGCCTCCACCGCGCCGGTCGCGAAGACGATGCCCGCCGAGACGAGCACGCCGGTCAGCATCGCGGCGGCCGTCACCCCGCGCACGACGGCCTCGCTCCCGATGCGTCGGCAGGCCGTCCACCACGCGACGGTGAACATCACGACGAGCACCACCGCGACCCACCGGGCGTCGGTGATGACGCCGGAGAGCACGACGCTGATGAGCGCGAGTTGCACCGCGCCGCGGGCGATGGCACCGACGGGCGCGAATCGGTGCGGGACCCGGAACGCCCACAGCACCGCCGACGAGATCACGGCGAGGGCGAGGATGCCGATGATCGTGGGGATCAGGACGGTCGGGTCGATCACAGGGTCGACGTTAACGTCCCGGTCGCCGGGTGAGGCCCTATCGTCGCTCGGGCGCGGCGCGTCCCCAAAGGCGCTCGGGCGCGGCGCGTCCCCAAAGTCGCTCGGGCGCGGCGTGCGGCAGATCCGCGGTGGACGCCACGGGCCAGTGCAGCGGATCGGGGCCGAGCGTGCGGAGCTGCTCCACCTGCTCGCGGCACCACACCGACACCTCACGGCGTCCCTCGACGACGTCCTCGGAGAACTCCGTCCAGTCGGCCCATTCGGTGTCGTGCACCTCCGACGGTTCGGGGGTGGGCGCCGGCCCGTCGTAGAGCACGCGGAAGACCGGGCAGATCTCGTTCTCGACGATGCCGTTGTCCATCACCGCCCGGTAGCGGAAGGACGGCAGGACGACCTCGATGTCGTGCGCGTCGAGCCCGAGTTCCTGACGCAGCCGGCGGCGCACGGCCTCGATGAGCGGCTCGTCGGGCGCCGGATGACCGCAGCAGCTGTTCGTCAGGACACCGGGGAAGGTCGACTTGTCCAGGGCGCGCCGGGTGAGCAGAACGTTGCCGTGGTGGTCGAAGACGTACGACGAGAAGGCGAGGTGCAGCGGGGTGTCGGTGGTGTGCACCGTGGCCTTCGACTCGATCCCGACCGCGCGGCCTGCGTCGTCGAGCAGCACGACCTGTTCCATGTGATGTCCTGTTCTGTATTCGTGTCCGAATGCCGGCTCGGCCGGTCGGGCCTCACCGGCCGAGCGGCGCGGTGGGCATCCCCAGTCTCGACCGTGAACGCAGCGTGGTCCAACCGGCCGAGGCCAGCCGCGGTGCCGCCACCGACAACCGCCGGCGCCGCGACACGCGTGCGCGCTGGTGGAGTACCCGGTATCCGCTCTCCTCCACCGCCCGCAGGATGTCGCCGTAGAGGACGAAGGCGGTCCGCATCGCGGGACGCACCTTCGGGTCGAGCAGGTCGATGCCCGGTTCGGCCACACGGTAGATCGAGCGGGTGTGCGCGATCAGGTGCGCGAGGGCGCGTTCGAACCGCACGTCGCGCTGTCCGGTCCGGCGGCAGTGCCACAGCAGGTCCTCGTCCACGTCGAAGGCGGCGAGGATGTCGGCGGGCAGGTAGATGCGGTCGCGGTCGAGGTCCTCACCCATGTCGCGAATGAAGTTGGTGAGCTGGAAGGCCTCACCGAGTGCGGCGGCGGGAGCCTCGGCCTGTTCACGTTCGCCCTCGATCCCGAGGATGGGCAGCATCTGCAGCCCGATGACGGCGGCCGAGCCGTACATGTACTCCGACAGTTCGTCCATCGTGCGGTACCGCGACCGGAACAGTTCGGTGCCGGGGATGTCCATCCGCATCGACCGCAGGAAGGCGTAGTAGTACTCGTGCGGGATGTCGTACCGCTGCGTGGTGTCGACGAGGGCCCGCAGCACGAGACCGAATTCGTCGTAGGTCGGCGGCCTGCCCCCGAGCGCGTCGGACAGACGGCGTTCGAGCGCGTCGAGAACCGGTGCCGCGTCGACCGGTTTCACGTCGACGATGTCGTCGACCATCCGCGCGAAACCGTAGAGGGCGTGCACCCCGGCCCGTTTGGACGCCGGGAAGATGCGGGTCGCGAGGAAGTAGGTCTTGCCATGGCGCCGGTTGAGCTCACGGCACAGTTGATACGCCTCGTGCAGATCGGGATCGATCCCGTCGAGTTCACCCATGGGCAACCGCACCTGCTTCCATCGGAATCGACATCGTCGTGAGCCCGGCAGTCGCGCCACCGGAGATACGTTCTGCGGCAAGACGTCCGGAGATGATCACGGTCGGGACGCCGACACCCGGCGTGGTACCCGACCCGGCGAGGACGACATTGTCGACGCCGTGCACGAGGTTCGGGCGGCGGAAGGGCCCTGTCTGCCGGAACAGGTGCGCCGCCGAGAAGGGGCTGCCGTCGAGCATGCCCTTGTCGGCCCAGGTCCGCGGGGTGTCGATGTGGTCGACTCGCATCGAACTCGCGAGTCCCCGATAGCCGCGCTGCTCGAGGACCTGCTGGATCTCCCGCATGTACGGCCTGCCGAGTCGGCCCCAATCGAGGGGTGCGGCAGCGAGATTCGGGCACGGCGCCAGCACCGAGACCGGTTCGCACTCGACACCGCCGCGCACGACCCGCAGGGACGGATCGGTCACGGCAGGTCGCGTGATGAGCAGGGACGGATCGGCCATCAACCGGCCGCGGCCGCGCGGGGCGGTGATCCGCGCGAAGGTCTCCGCCCACTCCTCACCGAAATCGATGGTGTGGTGGGACTCCGGCCAGGCCTGTGTCACCTCGGTGGGTACCGTGCCGTGGAAGACGACGGCCGAGGGCGACGCGACGGTGGCGCTGCGGGCGCGGCGGCGCGGCGGGACCCCGGCGCGCAGCAGCAGGTCGTCGACCACGGGCAGGTCCACGGTGAGGACGACGGCGTCGGCGGCGAACTCCCGGCCGTCCGCGGAACGCACGCTCTTCGCGCGGCCGCCGTCGACGCGGAGTTCCGACACCTCGACCCCGGTGTGCACGGTGCCGCCGTTGCGGACGAGCGCATCGACCATCGCGGCGGCGATGGTGGACATGCCGCCCTTCGGAAAGTAGACGCCGAGCGAGGTGTCCATGTGGGCGATGGCGCCGTAGACCGCCAGGGCCGTCGACGGTGCGGTGCCCGCGTACAGGGCCTGGAAGGTGAAGATTCGCCGGAGCCGGTCGTCCCGGATGAACGACCCGACGCGCGATCCGAGCCGGCCGAAGCCGCCGAGCCGGACGAGGTTGGCGGTGTCGCGCAGCGCCGCGGGTGTCGACACGAGATCGAGCGGCGAATCGAAGTTGGAGTCGATGTAGCGGTCGAACTCGGCGTCGAAGATCGACGCGAGCCAGCGGCGCAGCCGCCGATATCCGCCGGCCTCCTCGGAACCGCACACGCGCGCGATCTCGGCGGTCATCTCGTCCGGATCGGAGTACACGTTCAGGGCGGTGCCGTCCGCGAAGCGCGCGTGGTAGCCGGGTGCGAGCGGGGTGAGGTCGAGCGCCGGGATGGTCGAGTCGAAGGATTCTCCGACGGCCGCGAGCGCGTCGGCGATGAGGTTCGGCATCGTCAGCACACTGGCGCCGTTGTCGATGTCGTAGAGATGCCGCCCGTCCTCGAACACCGGGTACGTTCCCACGCGACCACCGACCGTGTTCTCGCGTTCGAGGACGGTGACGCGCCTGCCGGCACCGGTGAGGTGGAGCGCCGCGGACAGTCCCGCGAGGCCCGCACCCACCACGACGACGGACTCGACGGAGCCGCCGACGGACCTCACGCCTTGCCTACCTGCGCGCGCGGGGTCGTCTGCTCGGTGCGCGTGCGCGCTTCCATGAACAGCTGGAGGAAACCTGCGGACGGGTGCGGGTGCCGATTCTCGTTCTGCCGGGCTTCGTAGTTGGGCATGATCGGTGTTCCTCTGGTCGTCGCCTGAGCGGCGTGGGCGTGCGTAGTGGTTCGTGTCGGTCGGTTCGGGTGACGGCCCTCACGCCGTCTCTCCCCGTATTCGGAGCCCGTCGTCGAGCGGATGGGTCGGGTCTGCGGATTCGTCCCGGCCCTGGACGGGCGCGATACGGTCGAGGTATGGCTGCCCGCAAGACCGCTGTGCTCCGACGGCCGTCGGAGACCGACGACTACCTCTACGAACCCGTCGATCGCAGGATCAGAGGTGAGTGGTTCGGCCGGACGGTGGTCGACAGCACCCGGGCCGTGCTGGTGTGGGCACCCGGCAAGCCCGTTCCGTTCTATGCCTTCCCCCGCGAGGACGTCCGGCTCGACCTGATCGCGGCCTCCCTGTCACCGAGCCGCTCCCGGCAGGACGTCTGGCAGTGGTACGACATCGTCGTCCGCGACCATCGGGCCTATTCACCGGTCTGCCAGCTCGACGTCGACGGTCTCGACGACCGTCTCGTCTTCCAGTGGTTCCGGTGGGGCGAGACCGGGCCGGGCGACGACGTCGACGAGGGCGAACGGTGGTTCGAGGAGGAGACCGAAGTGTTCACCCATCCACGCGATCCCTATCACCGCGTCGACGCCCTGCGCAGCTCCCGGCACGTGCGGGTGACCATCGGCGACGTCGTGGTCGCCGAGACCCGCAACCCCGTACTCGTGTTCGAGACCGGCCTCCCGACCCGCTACTACCTCCCTCCCGAGGACGTCGACTTCTCGGTGCTCGAGGAATCCGAGTGGCGGACGAGCTGCCCCTACAAGGGCGCCGCTCGATACTGGTCGTTCTCCGGCACACCGCCTGCCGAGAACGTCGCATGGTCGTATCCCGAGCCGTTCCCCGGCATGGAGCCCATCGAGGGATACGTGTGCTTCTACGACGACGCCGTGGAGATCACGGTCGAGGAGTGAGTGCGTCGGCTGCGGGACGCAGCGCTGCCCCGATCCCCGAGCCGCGGGCCTGGCGCGCACTGGCGGCCCTGTGCGTGGGTCTGTTCATCACCCTGCTCGACCAATCGCTCGTCGCGGTGTCGCTGCCGCGTATCCGCGAGGATCTGGACGCGAGCATCAACCAGGTGGTGTGGGTGTCGGCGGCCTATCTGCTGACCTTCGCGGTGCCGCTGCTGGTCACCGGTCGTCTCGGCGACCGTTTCGGTCAGCGCAACGTCTACCTGGTGGGCATGGCGATCTTCACGGCCGCGGCCTTCGCGTGCTCGATGGCTCCGACGATCGAGTGGCTGATCGCGCTGCGTGCGGTGCAGGGGCTCGGCGGGTCGCTGATCAACCCGCAACCGCTGAGCATCATCCACCGGATCTTCGCGCACGACCGGCGCGGTGCGGCCACCGGTGTGTGGAGCGCGGTGGCCAGCTCGGCGGGTCTGTTCGGGCCCGTCCTCGGTGGGGTGCTCGTCGGTACCGGTGGGTGGCGGTGGGTCTTCTTCGTCTACATCCCCCTGGGCCTGATCTCTCTGGTGATGGTCGCGCGGTACGTGCCGAAACTGCCGACCGGGGCGCGTCGCATCGACGTGCTGAGCGCCGTCGTCTCGCTGGTCGCGGTCACCGGCGTGATCTTCTCCCTGCAGCAGGGTCCCGATGTCGGCTGGACCGTGTGGGTGTGGGTCGTCCTCGGTATCGGGATCGTGGCGTTCGGGGTGTTCGTGCGTCTGCAGCGGACCGCGGTGGCCCGCGGCACCGAGGCGCTGGCCCCGCTCGGGTTGTTCACCCGCCGCAACTTCACCCTCGGGGTGACCGCCGTGGCGACGCTGGGTTTCACGGTCTACGCCGTGAACCTGCCGATCATGCTCTACCTGCAGGTGGGTCAGGGACTGTCCGCGCAGGTCGCAGGTCTGATGCTGGTACCGATGGGCGTGATCTCGGTGATCATGGCGCCCTTGATCGGGCGGGTCACCGATCGGGTCGCGCCGGGCCGGATCTCCCGGATCGGTTTCTCCGCGATGATCGCGGCGATGCTGTCGTTCGGTGTGGCGATGCATCTCGAGGCCACCGTCGGCTGGCTCCTGATCCCGATCGTGCTGCTCGGTTTCGCGAACTCGTTGTGCTGGGCCCCGAACTCGACGATCGCGTTGCGCGACCTGCCCGGTGACCTCGTAGGCGCCGGATCGGGTGTGTACAACACCGCCCGGCAGGTCGGTGCGGTACTCGGTGCGGCCGCCCTCGGTGCGGTGATGCAGATGGGTGAGGGGACGCTCGGGTTCGGTGCCGCGATGGGCAATGCGGTGTTGCTCCCGGTGGTCTTCCTCTTGGTGGGACTGGTGGCGGTCTCCCGTTTCCGAGAGAGTTCCACCGTCACCAGCGCAACGGGTGCGTGAGCAACCGTCATCGGCGCAACGGGTGCGTGAGCAACCGTCATCGGCGCAACGGGTGCGTGAGCAACCGTCATCGGCGCAACGGGTGCGTGAGCAACCGTCATCGGCGCAACGGGTGCGTGAGCAACCCTCATCGGCGCAACGGGTGCGTGAGCAACCGTCATCGGCGCAGCAGGTGCGTGACCAGGCGTCCGCCTTCCTCCAGGGACATGTGGGGAAGATAGGCACGACCGACCGCGATCCCGATGGTCGGCAGCGCCGCCGGGTCCGGGAACACCATGTACAGCGGGCGGTAACGGGGCTGGAACTTCGCCTTGAACGCCAGCAGCGAGCGGAATCCGTATACCGGTTCGAGCGTGCGGCCGAGCAGATCGAGCAGGGCGTCGAGGGCTCCTCGGTCGAGTCCGGACCCACCGTCCATACTCGCGAGGGGCGCCCCCGACAAGCTCAGGAATTCGAGGCCCTCGTCGGCGGCGGACCGTGCCGCGGACGCGATGAGGAATTCCATGGCCGGCCGGAAGCCGTCCGAACGTCGCCGCATGAAGTCCAGCGTCAGCCCGACCACCTTCCCGTCCCGGTGGACCGGCATCCACGACGTGATCGCATGGACGTGGTCGTTCGCGTCGACCGCGAGCAGCAACCGGACTTCGGGATCGCGCAGTTCGGCGACTCCTCCGAGCGTGAACCCCATCTCGGGCAGTCCCTTGTCGGCCACCCATTCCTCGGAGATGTCGACGATCTGCTCGGTCACCGACAGCGGCGCGGCGGCGAAGGTCGTCCATCGCGCTTCGATCCCGTCCTTGGCAGCACGGTTGAGGGCGGTGCGGACGTCCTGGAACTTCTTGCCCTTGAAGGCGAGGTCCGCGAGATCGACGACGGTCTCCTCACCCACCTGCAAACAGGTCCAACCGTGGTCCCGGGCGATCGTCGCCGTCTCCTCGCCCACCGAGTACAGGCACGGTGTCCATCCGTTGCCGAGGCAGTACGCCGCGAACTCGTCGATCGTCTCGGTCATCGAGGCGCGCTCACCGATCGGATCCGTCGCCGTCAGCGCGACACCCGAGTGGACCCGATACGCCACGGCGTGCCTGCCGTCGGTGCCGAACCAGTACCGATTCCCCGCCCAGGTGGTCATCCACGACATCGATCCGCCGCCCGGGTCGTGCAGGAGTTCTCGCACCCGCTGCTCGTCGCCGAGGTCGACCCCGGCAGGGGGCACGAGGAAGCTGCGCCACAGGAGCACGCAGAAGGCGACCCAGACGATCACGCCGATCCACTCGAACAACAGGGTGGCGGCGGTGTCGAGGGGCATCACGGGAGGCTCGAAGAGCTGGAGGTAGACCGGTGGAAGGAGCCGGCGCGGCGCGTCGCGGAGCAAGGTGCCGATGCCGGGATCACGATCGAACCCGTCCGCCACCAGCGTGCCCACCACCACGTACGTCACGAGCGCGATGCCTGCGGCGGCTGCGGTTCCGGCCCATACCCGGCGATAGGTTCCCTGCGGTGCACGGACATCGAACAGGGTGCGGGTCAGCAGTAACAGGGCGAGCACGGAGACCAGCGCGAGGAGTGGCGCGAGTTCCATGGATACGGAGCTGTGCCGGTGGATTCCGTACAACAGGGAGCGGGTCTCGTCCTGTTCGGTCACGCGGACGATCGTGCTCGCGGCGGCCACGACGATCAGCACGATGTGTCCTCCGACCGAGAGGAACCATGCTGCCCGCCGCCCTCGACGCAGCCCTTCGGCACCGGTCGCAGGCAGATCGTCCGACGCCGACCAGTCCTCCACCGGCACGGTCTGCGATGCCCGGAGGGAGGGGTCGTCGAAGGGGACGGTCCGGTAGTCGCTGATTCCGAGAACAGTCCGAACGGTGGGACAGGCGTCGTAGACCGCGTCGATCCGGCCCGCGGCGGAGATCACGACGAGTACTGCAGACACCACGAGTGCCGTCGCGACGAGTGGTCGGGCCCGGTCGCGACGTCGCACGAACCATCGTCCGATCAGTAGGGAGACGGCGAGCAGTGCCGTTGCCGCCCAACCGTACACCGCCCACGGCAGACGATCCGGGAACGGTTTCCACACCTTCTCGATCAGGAGCGCGGCCACCACCGTCGAGCCGAGGGCGGCGGTTACTGCGAGGGGTACTCCGTGTGCGAACCACACCCGGTAGCGGCGGAGGAGCAACACGATCAGACCGATGACCGTGAGGATCGCGAACACCGCGGTCGCCGTGGGGGTGGTGAGCGGTATTCCCAGCACTCCGTTCACCATCCTGGTCGAGGACATGGCGATCAGTATGCGCGGCCTTACACCCACCTGTCCGACATCACCGTCGAGACCATCGCAGAACAAGCGGAGGTTTCTCCACGCACGCGCTGATCGCCGCTACGGCGGCCGGTGCGGTGCTGTTCGTCGCGGTGGAACGACGCGTCGCCGAACCCGCGATCGGCTGGTGCTCCTGTCGACCCTCGGCGCGGACACCCCGATCTGGGTGCTGGGCTGCTGGTTCGCCGTGCTCGGCATCGGATTCGGCACGTCCATGCAGCTTCTCGTGCTGATCGTGCAGAATTCCGGTTCTCGAGGCGGACAACGACGCGCTCGTGCCGATCTGCCTGTACATTGCGCCGCTCGTGGTGGTCGCCGGGGTCCTGCTGTGCCTCGTCGTCGAGAAACCCCTCGCGACCACCATCGCGTGGAAGAGCGATCCGGCTCCTAGCGACCCGGCAGCCACTGCATCGACTTGACGAAGGGGGCGAGCATCTTCGCCCACACCCGCCGCGGAAGTCCGCGCGGGCCGTCGAGATTGAGCAGGCGCGTCGTCGCGATCGTCTGCGCTTCGGTGTACTTGTACAGGCCCTCCGCGCCGTGGCGGCGTCCCATGCCGGAGATGCCCATACCGCCCATCGGTGCGTCGGTGCTGCCCCATGCCGGGGCGTATCCCTCGTCGACGTTCACCGTGCCGGCACGCACCCGCGCGGCGATGGCCTCGCCCTGCGCCTTCGTCGCGCCCCACACCGATGCGTTGAGCCCGTACTCGGTGTCGTTGGCCTCGCGGATCGCTTCTTCGACATTCTCCACCGGATAGATCGACACCACCGGGCCGAACGTCTCGTTCCGGTAGCACTCGGCGTCCTCGGGCACGTCGGTGAGCACGGTGGGTTCGAAGAACAGCGGTCCGAGGTCGGGCCGCGTCTTCCCGCCGGCGACGACGGTCGCGCCCTTGGCGACGGCGTCCTCGATGTGCCGGGTCACCGTCTTGACCTGGCTCTCGCTGATGAGGCAGCCCATCTCGGTACCGAAGTCGTAGTCGGGACCGAGCGACATCTCGCGCACCCGTGCCCCGAACATCCGGATGAACTCGGGGGCGATCGACTTCTCGACGTAGATCCGCTCGATCGAGATGCACAGCTGCCCGGAGTTCGAGAAGCATGCCCGCACGGCGGCGTCGGTGACCTCGCGCAGGTTCACCCCGGAGGTGACGATCATGGGGTTCTTGCCGCCGAGTTCGGCGGAGAACCCGATCAGGCGCCGGCCGGCCTGCTCGGCGAGCAGACGTCCCGTCTCCGACGAACCCGTGAACATCAGGTAGTCGGTGCTCTCGACGATCGCGGTGCCTACCACGGTGCCGGGACCGGTGACCACGGCGAAGACGTCGCGGGGGACCCCGGCCTCGTAGAGAAGTTCGACGACGGCGAGCGCGCAGTAGGGCGTCTGGCTGTCGGGCTTGAGCACCACGCTGTTGCCGGCGAGCAGGGCGGGGATCGCGTCGGAGACGGCCAGCGTCATCGGGTAGTTCCACGGCGCGATCACGCCGACGACGCCCTTGGGATGGTGCAGGACGGTGGTCTTCGTCAGGACCGGCAGCATGCCCGTGGCCTTGCGGGGGCGCAGGAGCTTCGGTGCGACGCGCGCGTAGAACCGCGCGGTCATCGAGATGTCGAGCACCTCTTCCTGCGCGGAGACACGGGACTTGCCGGTCTCGGCCTGCGCCATGTCCATGAGCTGCTCGCGTCGGGACAGCACGAGCTCGCGGTAGCGGTGCATGATCGCGGCGCGCTTCTCGACGGGCAGCTTCGCCCACGCGACCTGCGCGGTGCGGGCCCGGTCGATCGCGGCCTTCGCGTCCTCGGCCGTGCCGACCGGCACGGTGGCCAGCTCCCGGCCGGTGAACGCCTCGACGACGGGGCGGGTGGTCCGCTCGGCGGCGTCGGGGATCGCGATGAGGTCGGCAAGACGCTGGAAGGTCGCAGCGCTCGGAGCTGGCATGTTGCACCCCTACCGGTGAGTAGTACTTGCAGTTTCACTAAACCTACCCGGGTGCGTGTGTGCTGTCACACAGGCGTGGCGTCGAGGCCCGTCTCCCGATCGTCGCGTCGCTCGGGACCTGCTTCGACGATCCCCTGAGCGACCTCCGCGAGAGGGACGTTGCTGTCCTGCGAGAGCCGGCGCAACAGTTCGAAGGCCGCAACGGCATCGATACCGAAACGCTCCATGATCATGCCCTTGGCCTGCCCGATGATGTCGCGGGTCGCCAGGGCGGACGCGAACTGTCCCCGACTGCGCGCCGCGCTCATCGCCATCGCGGCATGAGCGGCCAGGACCTCGGCGGTCGCCTCCGCCGGAGGACCGAACGCCTCGGCTTTCGCAGAGAACATGTTCAGCGCTCCCATGCTCTCCTGATCGAGATACAGCTGGAACGACAAGGCACTGAGCACACCCGCGTCCACCGCGGCCTTCGCGAAACGCGGCCAGCGGGTCTCCGTCCGCAGGTCTTCGGAGCGCACCACGAGATATTTGAAGCTCGCATCGAGGCACGGACCTTCCCCGAACTGTTCCTGGACGTCGTCGAGATGCTCGGCGAGTTCCGACGTCGCGGCGAGAGAGCGGAAATGCTTCCCTCCGGTCACGATGAGGACGTCGGCGCAGTCGGCCCCCTCCACCAGTTCGACCGCGGCCGCGGTGACGCCGCGCAGGGTCTCGTCGAGATCGGCCGGATGGTAGAAGCCGCGAGCGAGCTGGGCCATACGCCGCCCGAGATCGCCCGCTTCCGACGCACGTGTCATGGGTTCATCCCTTCTCCACCGAGTTCGTAACCCCGCGGATCCGCCGACCGTATTGCCCGCTTCAGCGAGCTCTACACCGCCGTCCTCCTCATCGGAACACGACCTCTTCCATTTCTACTCCGATAGTCTGGACTGATGGATCCGCCGGTGACCCGGTATCTACCCCGCGATGGTCACAATCCGGCCTACGGGGTGGCCGGAACCGGCCCCACCGACGTCGTGTGGTTCTTCGAGGTCCAGATGCATCTGGACCTGTTGTGGACCGATCCGTACATGCACTCGCTCTTCGAACGCCTCGCCACCTGTTCGCGCGCCGTCTGTTTCCAGCGCCGCGGTTTCGGGCTCTCCGATCCCGTCGACCACGTGCCCACGATCGAACAGCAGGCCGAGGACGTCCCCGCCGTCATGGACGCCGAGCAGATCCGGCACGCCACCCTCATCGAGGATCGGCCCGATCGCCCAGGAAGCCGGCGTGGGAACCCTGGTGCTCTCGCACATGGTCCCGGGCAATCGGCCCGATTCCACCTGGGAAGGATGCGGCGCCGGATTCGACGGGCGCCTCGTCATCGGCCATGACCTCGACGTGATCGGCGTCGGAGCCCCGGCCTGACCCCGTGCGCCGGAGCCCCGGCCTGACCCCGTGCGTCGGAGACGCAGCGTGAGCCCGTTCTATTCGCCCGTGTAGAACGCACTCGTCCGCTCGGCGGCTGCGCGTGCCTGTTCGGGGTCCTCGCCCGCGGCGATGTCGGCCTCGCACCAGCCTTCGCTGCTGTCGCGGACGAACTGCAGACCTTCCTCGGACATCGACCAGGTCTCGAATTCCTTCGGATCCACCGTTTCTCCCGATTCGATGTGCAGTCCGAGTCCGAGAAGCGCCTGGTCCCAGCCGATACCGACTGCGCCCGGACCGTACTTCTCCCAGTGCTCGTCGGGGTGGGCGATGTGCGTCAGTTCCAGACGCGCCCGGTCTCCCGGTTCGGGCAGGACCGACACCTCGATCCAGCTCACGCGACCAGCGAATTCCCAGGTGGCCGCGAACGTCCGGGGCGGTTCGCAGGTGAGGACCTCACCGCCGGCGTTGCCCTGGAGCTGGTACCGGCCACCGACCTCGAGGTCGCCCTCGACGGGCAGGAACCAGCGGGGGATGCGCTGCGGGTCGGTGCACGCCTCCCACAGGTCCTCGGCGCTCGTGCGGTAGCTGCGCGAGATCGTGACGACCTTGGCCTCGTGGCCCTCGACGGTGCGACGACCGACCGTGCGGCGACTCGTCTCGTTGCTCGTGATCACGTTCTTCATGAGGATTTCCTTCTTTCGTCGGAAGCAGGGAGCGCGGGCGGGACGGCGTCGCGGCTCCGCCGCTCACGCTTGCCGCGCGCGATCTCGGTCTCCAGGGCGTCCAGCGCCGCGAATACCGGCGTATGCAGACCCGCGAGCCAGTCCTCGAGTTCGACGAGGACCTCGGGATCGAGTTCGTAGTAGCGGCGGGTGCCGTCCTTGTGGACGGCGGCGAACCGCTGGTCGCGCAGGATCTTGAGATGTTGCGAGACCGCCGGCTGGGAGATCGAGAACTCCCGGCCGATCGCCGCGACGATTTCACCGGCCACCTGCGGACCGCCCGCGAGCAGTTCGAGAATGCGGCGGCGAACCGGATCTGCGAGGACCTCGAACCCGTGCATGGACCAACTATATAAGTTCCTACTTATATTCACCAGAAGGACGGTTCCGCTACCTAGACTGCGACATATGACGACAACGACGCGCGTCTCCGAGGAAAAGGTCGACCGAGCGGTCATCGACGAACGGGCCCCCTCGGTCGCCCGCCTGTTGCTCGATCGAGTGGCCGCCACACCCGACGCCGAGGCCTTCCGCTACCCCGACGGGAAGGACGGCTGGACGTCGGTCACCTGGGAACAGACCGGGGATCGGGTACGACTGCTCGCGGCCGGCTTGATCTCCCTGGGTATCGAGGCCGAGGACCGCGTGGCCCTCGCGTCGTCCACCCGCTACGAATGGGTGCTCGGCGACCTCGCCGTCATGTGCGCGGGCGCCGCGACCACCACCGTCTACCCCACCACCCACGCCGACGACGTCGCGTTCATCGTCGCCGACTCCGGCAGCCGGATCGTCATCGCCGAGGACGCCGGGCAGGTCGAGAAGCTCGTGAGCCACCGCAGCGATCTGCCCGAGGTGGCGAAGGTCGTGGTCGTCGAGGGCACCGGCGACGGTGATTGGGTCATCAATTTCGACGAGCTCGCCGACCTGGGCCGCGGCCTGCTCGCCGAGGACTCCGGAGCGGTGCTCAACCGCATCCACAGCATCAGGGCCGAGCACCTGGCCACCCTCATCTACACCTCGGGTACCACCGGCAAACCGAAGGGCGTGCGCCTGCCGCACTCGGCGTGGACCTACGAGGCCGCCGCCATCGACGCGCTGCACATGCTCAGCTCCGACGACCTGCAGTATCTGTGGCTGCCGCTGTCGCACGTCTTCGGCAAGGTGCTGCTCACCCTCCCTCTGCAGATCGGCTTCCCCACCGCGGTGGACGGACGTGTCGACAAGATCGTCGAGAACCTCGCGGTGGTCCGCCCGACCTTCATGGGTGCGGCCCCGCGCATCTTCGAGAAGGCCCACGCGCGCGTCGAGGGAATGATGGAGGAGGAAGGCGGCGCCAAGAAGAAGATCTTCGACTGGGCCGTAGGCGTGGGCCGGAAGGTGTCGAAGGCGAAGCAGGCCGGCAGGTCGCCCGGACTGCTGGACAAACTGCAGCACGGCCTCGCCGACAAGCTGGTCTTCTCCACCATCCGCGAACGCTTCGGCGGTCACCTGCGGTTCTTCATCTCCGGTTCGGCGGCGCTCAACCCCGAGGTCGGCGAATGGTTCGACGCCGTCGGCATCCCCGTCCTCGAGGGTTACGGACTCACCGAGACCTCTGCCGCGACGTTCGTCAACCGTCCCTACGCCAACCGCATCGGCACGGTCGGCTGGCCCGTCCCGGGCACGGAGGTCCGCATCGCGGAGGACGGCGAGGTGCTCGTCCGCGGCCCCGGTGTGATGACCGGCTACCACAACCGGCCCGACGCGACCGCCGAGTCGCTCTCCGACGACGGATGGTTCCACACCGGCGACATCGGCAGCCTCGACGACGAGGGCTACCTGCGCATCACCGACCGCAAGAAGGACATGTTCAAGACGTCGCAGGGCAAGTACGTCGCCCCGTCGTCGCTGGCAGCGACCTTCAAAGGCATGTGCCCGTACGCGTCGGAGATCGTCGTCTACGGCGAGGGCAAGCCCTACTGCGTGGCGCTGGTGGCGCTCGATCCGGAATCCGTCGGCGAGTGGGCGAACAAGAACGGTGTGAGCGGATCGTTCGAGGACATCACACGGCACGACAAGACCCACGATCTGATCTCCGGATACATCGACGAGCTGAACCTGCAGCTCAACCGGTGGGAGCAGATCAAGAAGTTCACGATCATCGAGCGTGAACTGTCGGTCGAATCGGGTGATCTGACGCCGAGCATGAAGCTGCGCAGGAAGGTCGTCGTCGACAACTTCGCCGACAGGCTGGCAGGCCTCTACGAAGGGTGACGGCCTATCCTGGGTCTCATGATGAGTAGTGCACGACCGAATTTCCTGCAGCGGATCGGCTACATGTTCGGTCGCGCGCTACCGCCCGAGATGCGGGAGTGGGTACGCGACGACGTCCTGGGCCCCGGCGGAACACGCCGCTACCTGCTGCGATGGAACCTGCCGATCATCCCGCTGCTCCTGCTGTTCCTGCTGATCCCGGGGCCGGTGTGGATCCCGATCGCGATGATGCTGTTGCTGCTGCTGCCATGGGTCTACTTCTCGGTGGCGTTGATGCCCATCTGGCAGCGGCACCGCCTCCAGCAGCACGGTCTCGATCCGGAACTGCTCAGCGCGAAGGCACGCGCCCGCGCCGCCCGCGAACGAGAGGACTACGAACGCCGTTTCGGTCGCGCGTCCTGACCGGACCTCCCACAGTGCGGGGCAGCGTGTCCGCTTATCCTCGCACCATGAGTGACACCCCTGCCTTCACAGCCACAGCAGACCTCGCCGACGAGATCGGCCCGGACATCCGCAGCTGCGACACGCAGTTCATCCAGTTCGGCGGCCGCACCGAGTTCGTCGGCCCCATCACCACCATCCGCTGCTTCCAGGACAACCTGCTCGTCAAGCAGACCCTCTCCGAGCCGGGCAACGGCGGCGTGCTCGTCGTCGACGGCGGTGGCAGCATCCACACCGCGCTCGTCGGTGACATCATCGCCGGTCGCGGTGTCGACAACGGCTGGGCCGGGGTCATCGTCAACGGCGCGGTCCGCGACTCCGCCATCCTGCGCACACTCGACATCGGCATCAAGGCCCTCGGCACCAACCCGCGCAAGAGCACCCAGACCGGCTCCGGCGAGAAGAACGTGCCCGTCGAGATCGGCGGCGTGACGTTCAACCCGGGCGAGATCGTCTACAGCGACTCCGACGGCGTCGTCGTCCGCGTCGAGAACTGATCAGCCGAGCGCGCGGGTCGACCCGCTATTCGTGCGCGACCCGCGCGCTCGCCCCGGCGATCTCCACCACGTCGCCCACCTTCAGCTGACGGCCGCGACGCACCTCCACCTCACCGTTGACCGACACCAGGCCGTCGGCGATCACTTCCTTGGCCTCCGCACCCGACTCGATGAGGCTTGCGAGCTTGAGGAACTGACCGAGCCGGATCGACTCGTCACGGATCGGTACATCGAATGCGTCGGACATGGCACCCATTGTCCCCGACACTGGATCCATGGCCCGCCCCAGCATCATCTGGTTCCGTCGTGATCTCCGACTGAACGATCTGCCCACCCTGCTCTCGGCCACCGAGGCCGCCGACGACGTCCTCGCCCTGTTCGTCCTCGACGACGCACTGCTCCGCCCGTCCGGTGCCCGCCGGCGCGACTTCCTCATGGGATGCCTGCAAGCCCTCGACCGGGATCTCGGCGGGCGCCTGCTCGTCGTCCAGGGAGACCCGATGATGCTGGTGCCGCAAGTCGCCGCCGAGTTCGATGCGGCCGCGGTCCACATCAGTTCCGACCACGGTCCCTACGGCACGCGACGCGACCGAGCGGTCGCCGAAGCGCTCGGCGACGTCCCGCTGGTGGCCACCGGCTCGCCGTATGCCGTCACGCCGGGCCGCATAACGAAACCCGACGGCACTGCATACAAGGTGTTCTCGGCCTTCCGCCGCGCCTGGAACGACCACGGATGGCACACACCCGCGGCAACCGGACCGGACACCGCCGACTGGGTCGACCCGAGCGGCTGCTCCACACGCGTACCGATTCCCGAAGCCGGCGACGAACCCACACCTCCCCCCGGAGAGGCGGCCGCACTGGAGCGATGGCGCGAATTCCTCGACGACGGTCTCGAACGGTACGCCACCGACCGTGACCGGCCGGCCTACGACGGCACGAGCGGCCTGTCGCCCTATCTGAAGTTCGGCTGCATCCATCCGCGGACCCTGCTGCACGACATGAGGAACCGGTCGGACGAGGGGGCCGTCACCTTCCGCAGCGAACTGGCGTGGCGCGACTTCTACGCCGACGTCCTGTTCCAGCGGCCCGAGACCGCCCGGACCAACTACAACAGCGACTTCGACGCCATCACCTACGATTCCGGACCCGACGCCGACGCCCTGTTCGCCGCGTGGTGCGAGGGCCGCACGGGATTCCCGATCGTGGACGCCGGGATGCGGCAGCTCCTCGCAGAGGGCGTCATGCACAACCGGGTGCGGATGATCGTCGCGTCGTTCCTGACGAAGGACCTGCACCTGCCGTGGTGGCGTGGGGCGCGACATTTCATGAAGCATCTGGTGGACGGCGATCTGGCCTCCAACCAACACAATTGGCAGTGGACGGCGGGCAGCGGCACCGACGCCGCTCCCTACTTCCGGGTGTTCAATCCGACCCGGCAGGGCGAGAAGTTCGATCCGACGGGTGAATACGTACGCAGATGGGTACCCGAACTGCGGAGCATCGACGGCGCTCGTGTGCACAGCCTGCCCGACGGCCCTCCGGACGGATACCCGGAACCGGTCGTCGATCACGCACACGAACGCCGCGTCGCTCTGGACAGATACGAGCGGATTCGCTCACCCCGATGAAGAAGACGGCGAAACGACCCATCCGGTCGTGGCGGTGCTCCGAACAACTTCTGGACGGACAACCTGTTCGCCGTACACCCAACGAAAGGACATCGCAGTGCGCGCTCTCGTCGAGGCAGCTTTCATGGCCATCCACAACCCGCTCGTCGACGCATACACCTTTCTGATCAGCGTCCTTCCTGCTTGAGTGGATACGGTGCAGGAGTCCGCCCCGGCGCCGTCACCACCGGGCGCCCCGGCGCCGTCACCACCGGGCGCCCCGGCGCCGTCACCACCGGGTGAGCATCACTGCAAACAGGAGGTAGGGCATGGGCATCGAATTCTCGAGCGTCGTCGACGCACCGCGTGACGAGGTGTTCGACTGGCACTCCCGGCCCGGCGCCATCCTCCGCCTGATCCCGCCCTGGCAGCCGATGAACGTCGTCGCCGAGGCCGACTCCCTCGAATCCGGTACGGCCGTCCTCGGTCTCCCCGGCGGTCTGCGCTGGATCTCCCGGCACAGACCCGAGGATTACGACCCGCCAGCACGTTTCGTGGACGAACTCTCCCACGACGGCCTGTTGTCGCGCCCCGCCACCGTCATCGGCTCGTGGCGCCACGAACACCGCTTCGACGTCGTCGACGAATTCCGCACCCGCGTCACCGATCGCGTCGACACGCCGGTACCGGGCTGTTTCCTCACCCAGACCTTCCGTTACCGGCACCGCCAGCTCGCCGACGATCTCGCGAGCCACCGCTGGTCGCACGCGCAGGGCATCCGACCCGGGACGGTCGCGGTGACCGGATCGAGCGGACTCGTGGGTACTGCCCTGACGGCCTTCCTGTCCACGGGTGGCTACCAGGTAGTCCGCCTGGTGCGCCGGAAACCGCAGCGCACCGACGAACGATGCTGGGACCCTCAGGATCCGGCGCCCGACCTACTCGAAGGCGTCGACGCCGTCGTCCACCTCGCGGGCGCGTCGATCGCGGGACGGTTCACCGACTCCCACAAGGCCGCGATCCGCGACAGCCGCATCGAACCGACACGCCGACTCGCCGAACTCGCCGCGACCACACCCAACGGTCCCGCGACCTTCGTCTCGGCGTCCGCGATCGGCCTCTACGGTTACGACCGAGGAGACACACCGCTCGACGAGAACGCATCACGTGGAACGGGTTTCCTCGCCGACGTCGTCTCCGATTGGGAGGCCGCGGCACATCCCGCAGAGAAGAAGGGCATGCGGGTCGTGCACGTGCGCACCGGCATCGTCCAGACACCCCGCGGCGGAACGCTCCAGTTGATGCGGCCGCTGTTCGCGAGCGGTCTCGGTGGCCGGATCGGCGACGGCCGGCAGTGGTTCTCCTGGATCGACATCGACGACCTCCTAGAGGTCTACCACCGTGCCCTCACCGACCCCGGCCTGACCGGACCGGTGAACGCCGTTGCACCGCAGCCGGTGCGCAACGAGGAGTACACCCGGGTACTGGCGTCGGTGCTGCACCGGCCCGCACTGCTGCCCGTCCCCGGTTTCGGCCCCCGGTTGCTGCTCGGCGACGAGGGTGCACGCGAGGTCGCCCAGGCCGATCAGTTCGTCGTCCCGAAGGCGCTGATCGACGCCGGGCACCGGTTCCGGCGTCCCGATCTCGAAGCGTCGCTGCGCCACCAACTCGGCCACATCCTGGAGGAACCGTGAGCGGAAAGCGTGTCCTGGTCACCGGAGCGACCGGCTACATCGGTGGCCGGCTCGCTCCGCGCCTGCTCGAGGCGGGTTACCGGGTACGGGTGCTCGCGCGCAGCCCCGACAAATTGCGCGACGTGCCGTGGGCCGACGACGTCGAGATCGTCCGTGGCGACCTCGACGACGCCGAATCGCTGCGCGCGGCATGCCGCGACATCGACGTCGTGTACTACCTGGTGCATTCGATGGGTGGTCGCGACGAGTTCGTCGACGCGGAGAAGCGAGCGGCGCAGAACGTCGCCGACGCGGCACGCGACCACGGCGTCTCCCGCATCGTGTACCTCGGTGGGCTGCACCCGGAGTCGGGTGATCTCTCACCGCACCTGTATTCACGGGCCCAGGTCGGACGTATCCTGACGGATTCCGGTGTTCCGACGCTCGTGCTGCAGGCCGGCGTCGTGATCGGTTCGGGTTCGGCGTCGTTCGAGATGATCCGGCATCTGAGCAACCGGCTCCCCGTCATGACGACCCCACGCTGGGTGAACAACCGGATCCAGCCCATCGCGGTGCGCGACGTCCTGCACTATCTGCTCGCTGCCGCAGATGCACCCCTCCCCCGCAGTGGCACCTACGACATCGGTGGGCCCGACGTCCTGCGGTACGGCGAGATGATGCAGCAGTACTCGGAGGTCGCCGGTCTGACGAAACGCCGGATCCTCGTCCTGCCCGTCCTCACACCGAAGCTCGCCGGTTTGTGGATCGGTCTGGTCACGCCGATTCCTCCGCCTCTCGGTCGCGCGCTCCTCGAATCGCTGTCGACCGACGCGGTAATGCGCAACCATGACGTCGACTCGATCATCCCCCCACCGGAATCCGGCCTCACCGGCTACCGCGACGCGGTCCGGCTCGCCCTCGGCCGTATCGAACGGGGAGAGGTCGAGACGACGTGGACGAACGCATCACCGGTCGGTGCACCCGCCGATCCGCTTCCGTCCGACCCGGACTGGGCCGGCGAGGTCGTCTTCACCGACGAGCGGTCACTCGAGTCGGATTCGTCCCAGGAGAAGGTGTTCGCCGTCGTCGAGAGCATCGGCGGCGAGAACGGTTGGTATTCCTTCCCGTTGGCGTGGACCATCCGCGGCTGGCTCGACCGGTTCGTCGGCGGCGTCGGACTCCACCGCGGTCGCCGCGACCCGAAAACCCTGCATACCGGTGACGCCCTGGACTTCTGGCGCGTCGAACGGATCGAACGTCCGACGCTGCTGCGCCTGCGCGCGGAGATGCGGGCACCCGGCGGAGCGTGGCTCGAGTGGCGGGTCGAACCGCTGGAGTCGGGCCGGTCGCGCGTGCACCAGCGGGCGATCTTCTTCCCGCGAGGGATCGCCGGTCGTCTCTACTGGTACGCGCTGGTTCCCTTCCACGGCATCATCTTCCGCGGCATGCTCGAGAACATCGCGGGTACGGCCGGCCGCTAGAGCGATCCGCTACATCTTTCGCCATCCGCTACGGCAATTCGCTGGTTGTCAGGATGTTCGTGAGACACCTGGCAATCAGCGCGGGGATCGGAGCACACCAATGATCGACATCCCTGTTGGGCGGACCCGCACCGGCAAACGCGCGTTCTCCATCGCCTACAAGATCGAGTTCCTACGGCAGTGGGACCAATGCATCGAAGTCGGTGCCAAGACCCGCCTACTGCGCGAGACCAACCTCGACTACGCCACCATCGCACGTTGGATCCACGCCCGGGATTCGGGAGACTTGGAAGCGTCGATGGTGACCGCAGCAGACAAGTCGAGGGACCGAGTGGACAGTCGAGACCGTGCGGAGCTGGCCAAACTCCGCAAAGAGAACGAACGCCTCCGCGAGAAGGTCGCCCAGGGCGACGCCGCCGTGGAAATCCTGGGAAAAGCATTCGAGCTCTTGCAAGGGATCACCAAGAGCTCGACCGACGAGGACCCGCAGATCCCGCCGTCGTTGATGAGTGCCCGCGAGTACGCGCAATGGCTCGAACGCCGAGGACTGTCCTGACCGACACCGTCACCGCGTTGGCCGCAGCCGGCGTGCCGATCGTGCGTGGCTGCGCATTGCTGGGGATCCCCCGGGCCCGCTACTACCGGGAGGTGCGCGGGTATCGGCACTATCGGCCGGTGTCCGATCCGATCCGGCAGCGGGACCGGCACCAGCCGGCCGCGTTGTCACCGGCCGAGAAGGACACCATCGTCGAGGTGATCCTCGCCGAGGGGAACACCCATCTGTCTGTGTGCCAACTGTATTGGCGGTCCTTCGATGAAGGGCTGGTGGAGTGTTCCCAGTCGAGTTTCTATCGAGTGGCGCACTCGCAGAACCTGGTCGGGGACCGACGCCGCAGCCGCAGCGGCGGCCCGGGATCGGGGATCAGCCGCCGCAAACCGGTCGTTCCGGCTCCGGCGGTGGGCACATTGTGGTCGTGGGACATCACTGTGCTCAAGGGGCCACGCACCCAGGACCGGTATCTGCTGTATCTGGTGATCGATGTGTATTCGCGGTTCCCGGTGGCCTGGCGCATCGAGTACGCCGAGACCGCCGCTGCGGCGGTGGAAATGTTCACCGAAGCGTTCACCGCGTTCGGGGCACCGACGGTGCTGCACGCCGACAACGGGGCCTCGATGCGCTCGACCGCACTGCTCGATGCGCTCGACGAGCAGCAGGTCCTGCCCTCGTACTCACGGCCGCGGGTCAGTGACGACAATCCGTTTTCCGAGTCGTTGTTCAAAACCATCAAGTACGACCTGTCGTGTCCGCACCGGTTCGACAGCATCGACCATGCCCGGCGGTGGACCGAGGAATTCATGACCCGATACGCCCTCGAACACCGCCACAGTGGGTTGGGTCGACACACCCCCGCGTCGGTGTTCCTCGGCACCGCCGTCGAGGAACACCGACGCCGGCAGGACCGACTCGACCGGATCCATGCCCGGCACCCGCAGCGGTTCCAGCGCCGGCCGCTGGCACCACCACTACCTCGACCGACCGGAATCAACATCACCCATCTGTCTCAGACAGGTTGACAACTTCCGAATTGCTGTAGCGGATGGCGAATTCGCGAGCGGATGCTCTCGGGACGACGGATCTGGGTGGTGTGCGGATCTTCCTCGGGATCCGCACACCACCACGATCGACCGAGAGTTACACGGCGCAGAGCGGTTTGATGTCCTGCAGTCCCTCGGTGGTGGGCGAGGTGAGCATCAGGCACGAGTTGTACCCGCTCGCCTCGACGACGTTCCGGATCTCGCGCCACGCGTCGTCGCTGACGACGGGCGAACGCGACAGCACGAATCCGGAGATGCGTGTCGGGTCACCGACGACTGCCCACGAGTAATCGTTCGCGAGGTACGTGACGATGTAGTTGCTCGGTCCGTCGAGCGAATCCTGGAAGGGTACCCCCGGAAAAGACACATGCAGTGCGGCAGTGTCGTTCACGCGGGCGTTCCCGATGATCCCGCGACGATCACCGGTGAACGTGGTGCACGAGTTCTCCACGCGCACGTTGCGTTCGTCGAGCAGCGTGTAGAACGCCGTCGTGTCGCGAGCGCAGTCGATGTTGTAGGGAGCCGGATTGGCGGCGAGCTGATACCACTGCCCCACATACCGGTTCACGTCGAGCTCGGGAACCGGAGTGAGCGGCGCTGCGGCGGCGGGCGTGGCGAACAGGAGCGCGCCTGCGGCGGCGATGAACGCCGCCGCAAGCCCCCGAACGCCGTGTCGGGATCTACGCATGCCTTCTACCTTTCCGTCGTCCGGTATCGGTTACTGCTGGGGCATGAGAACGCCGTCGATCAGGTACACGGTGGCATTCTCGGTCTCGATGCCACCGCAGATCACGTTGGCGTCGTTGACGGTCCACATCTCACCCTCGCCGGCGACCTCGACGGTGCCGCCCTGGACGGTGGTCTGCGTGCCGGCGATATCGGCCGGGGTCAGCTCACCGGGAACCACGTGGTAGGTGAGGATGTCGGTCAGTAGAGCCGAATCCGTCTGCAGCGTCTGGACGGTCTCCGGCGGCAGGGCGGCGAACGCGTCGTCGACCGGCGCGAAGACGGTGAACTCGCCATCGTTGAGCGTCTCGACCAGGTTGACGTCGGGGTTGAGCTGGCCGGACAGGGCCTGCGTGAGAGTGGTCAGGATCGGCACGTTTCCGGCGGCCTCGGCGACAGGCTGGTTCGCGAGTTCCTCGACGGACGACGGGCCGGTAGGGTTCGCGGCGACATAATCGGCGCAGCCCGGTCCGACGGGGCCGGCAGCGGGGGTTGCGGTACCGGTTGCAGCCGTAGTGGTTTCCTGCATTGTCTCCTGGGTGGTCTCCATCGTGGTGGTGTCGGTGGTGTCCGTGCCCGAATCATCCGAACACGCCGCGACACCCAGCAGGGACATCGCACCGATTCCGACGACGGCCAGGCTCTTGCGCGCAGTGATGTTCATGACTGTGGTTCCCTTCGTAGGCCGTGGCCGGAAACGGCCACGTCGATCAGGTGTGTCACCGGTCATTCGAACCTCGGGTCGGCCCGGATGGGTCGGATCGAGAGATTTTTTTTCGGATCGGTATCCGGTGTTCGACCCATCCGTATTGCGGTCGGCTCCGAATGCAGGTCATGGACGACGTCGAGGATCTCCGACCGGCTCACGTATTCGTGTTGCCCGGTGGGCGTCCGGTCGGCACCACACCGCTGCGTCCGTGGCATCTGTCGCAGTTGCACATGCGTCGGAGGACACCCGGACCGATCCGCGGATGGCGCAGAGCCGGACGACGGCGGCGGGAGACCGGGGCGTGAACACGCGCTGGCATCCCCTGCCCGGAGCCGGGCACTTCCTCCTCACCGACCCGCGCTGGTGGGCCGACACCACAGCCGATTTCCTCACGTGCACACTGTCGGGGAAACCGACCCCGTGCCCCGGAGACGACCATGCATCCTGACCTTCCCCGCGCAGTCGCGATGATCGGCGACGACGTCGAGTTCCCGGGTGGCCGGGAGGCGGTCGTGCCGGCGATCTACCGGACCTTCGTCCGCCACGCGCAGGGCTCGGCCGAGCGCCCCTCGCTCGAGTACCGCGGCTTCAGCTGGGTCATGGATGTCGACGAATCGATGCCTTCGTCCTGGTGGTTGCGCACGCTGATGCGGTTCGAGCCGTGGGACCACTTCGTCGCGAGCGATTCGGACACCTTCCGCGGGCGGGTCGAGGATCAGCTCGTGGCCGACGGGGTGCGGGTTCCGGTCGGGCGCATCACTGCGCTGCTGAACATCCGGCGCCTCGGTCTCGGATCGGATCCGCTGAACCTGTTCTGGTGTCACGATCCGAGCGGTTCCCTGGCCTGCGTGGTCGCGGAGATCCATTCGCGCCGGAACGGACGGCACTGTTACACGCTGCGCTCGGACGAGATCGACATCATCACCCGGGCCGGCGACACGTTCGCGGTCTCGGTCGCCCTGCGGCGACCCGGCGTCCCGGTGTTCACCGCGACCGTCAGCGGCGAACGGCTGCCGGCCGATCTCACGACTGTTCTACGTGCTCGGATGTGGATGGGGTGACGCTCGTGGTCGACACGGTTGCCTTGAGTGGAGGGAATGTCCAGGCTAGGCTTTCCCTCGATGAGCGGACTGAGCCGATGACCGGCGTCGGAGGCCATACCGATACCCTCGGCGAACTGCTCGGGCGGGTGGCCCGGCAAGACCCTACGGCGTTCGCCGAACTGTACGACGCGACGCGTTCCCGAGTCTTCGGCATGGTGCTGCGGGTCCTGCGGGATCCCGGTTACAGCGAGGAGACCACCCAGGAGGTCTACCTCCAGGTATGGAGGTCGGCCGACAAGTACGACCCGCGTCAGGGTTCCGCTCTGTCGTGGATCATCACGCTCGCCCATCGGCGTGCCGTCGACCGGGTCCGCAGCGAACAGTCCGGAGCCGACCGCGAGTCGCAGTACGGTTCGACGAATGTCGACGCGGCTTTCGACTCGGTGAGCGAGGAGGTAGCGCAGCGCGACGATCGCCGCCGGGTGAACGAGTGTCTGGGTTCGCTCACCGAACTGCAGCGACGCTCGGTCGAGCTCGCCTACTACAGAGGCTTTACGTATACCGAAGTGGCAGAAGAACTTTCGTCCCCGTTGCCGACGGTCAAGTCGCGCATCCGGGACGGCCTGAAACGACTGAAGAATTGTCTGGGGGTGACTGTGGATGGCTGACGAGGCGAACGATTCCTCGCACGATCTGCTCGACATGGCACCCGTCTTCGCATTGGATGCCGTCACGCCCGACGAACGTCGAGAGCTTGCCGAGCGACTCGCGGAAGCAGACCCGGAGGTGGCCGAACGGTTCGGCGTCGAGGTCCGCGAGGTCCGCGAGACCCTCGCAGCGATGTCGGCCGGTACCGCGACCGAGCCGCCGCCCGAACTCCGGGTGCGACTTCTCGATCTGGTCCACGCCGAACTCACCGCGAAGACGCCCGCCGAGAACACGCACACGGAACGACCCGGTGACCCGGAGGCGACCGAGGCACCTCGGGCGGAGGACGATCACCCTCCCCCGCCCGTCTCCCTCGACGAGCGCCGCCAGGCCCGACGGCGGAACTTCCTGCTCGCCGCGGCAGCGGCCGTGATCGCCGCGATCGGCGGCGTCGTGGTGGCCGGTCAATGGCAGAACACGTCCGAGCCGGGCACGAGCGAGCGGGTCTTCGCCGCCGAGGACGTACGGACCTCGTCGGGCGAGCTCGACGGTGGCGGCACCGCGACCGTGGTGTTCTCCAAGGAGGAGGACGCCGGCGTGCTGGTGATGAACAACGTCGCCCCGCCGGCCGAGGGCAGCGTCTACCAGATGTGGCTGGTCGGGCCCGAGGGAATGGAGCCCGCAGGCACGATGACACCCGACGACGTCGCGCCGTCGACGACCGCGGTGCTCGAGGACATCTCGGGTGCCACCGCGCTCGCCTTCAGCGTGGAACCGACGGGCGGGTCGACCCAGCCGACCGCGATCTTCGCTCAGCTGCCGCTCGACTGACATGTTCGCGGCAGCGAGCACGTCATCGGCGGGTGCCGATGACGACGGTCGCGTCGGCCTCCTCGAAACCCCGCGTGTCGGCGTCGAGTCCGGCCCGGGTCATGAGGTCGCGCACGACGGGTGCCTGCGACGCGGCCGACTCGACGAGCAGCGACCCACCGTCGGTGAGCCACCGACCCGAGTCGGCGACGAGCCGACGGTGGACGTCCAGTCCGTCGGGTCCGCCGTCCAGTGCATGTCGCGGCTCGCTGCAGCGCGCCTCCCGCGGCATCGACGCGATCGCCCCCGACGGCACGTAGGGCGCGTTGGCGACGAGCACGTCGACGCGACCGCGCAGCGTGCCCGGCAGGGCGTCGAACAGATCGCCGACGAACACCCGGTGGGGCGGCAGGTTCAGGCGGGCACACGCGGTGGCGACGGGATCGATGTCGGCCGCGTAGACCTCGCAGGCCTCGACGGCGGTGGCGAGCGTGGCACCGACGGCACCGCACCCGCAGCACATGTCGACGATCACGGCGCCGGGCCGCGCGAGTTCGATCGCGCAGTCCACCAGGTACTCGGTGCGGCGACGGGAGACGAACACCCCCTCTCGCACCGCGATGCGCCTGCCGTGGAAGAAGACCTGTCCCAGTACGTGTTCGAGGGGTTCTCCGCCGGCCCGCCGCGCGATGAGCCGCTCCAGATCCGAGGGTGTGGGAGCGGCTTCGACGAGCAGCTGCGCCTCCTCCTCGGCAAACACGCACCCGGCCGCTCGCAGTGCGGAGACAACGTCGGCGTGGGTCCGGTGGGCGGAGACCATGCGGAACCCTACCGCGCGCTCATCCGGCGAATCTCTCCGTTTTCCGGGGCGGGGGCCGGCTCACACCCCGTGAAGGGGTGGAATCTCCCGATCATGGGTATTCCGCGGGCTGTCACGAGGAGCGCTGTGGGAACGAACGATCTCGAGCAGGAGCCTGCGCAGGGTCGCCGGGTCCGAGACCGCGACCGGAGAGTCGCCACCGGTCGCGTCGTCGCGCTCGAGTTCGATCACACGCCGGTAGGCGTCCACGCCCCCGGGTGGGTCGACATATCCGTTCACGCCAGGAGGAATCTTGAGCACTGCTACCGCGCCCCCACGTAGAACCGGCCGATGGCGGTGGCTGCTACCCGCCCTGTTGCTCATCGCGTGGCTCGTGGCCGCCGGTGGCGGCGGCCCGTTCGCAGGCAAGCTCAGCGAGGTCGCCTCCAACGACGCGAGCACCTTCCTCCCGGCATCGGCCGAATCCACCCGCGCGGACGAGCTGTACGCGCAGTTCAACGAGAGCGAGTTCATCCCCGCGATCGTCGTCGCCGAACGCGACGGTGGGATCACCGACGAGGACCTCGCCTTCCTCGCCACCGAATCGGCCGGACCGCCGCCGATCCCGTCCGAGGACGGCGCAGCGGCGCAGATGATCGTGCCGCTCGACGCCTCCGGGGAGGTCCAGGAGGCCGTCGAGGAACTCCGGACGGCCCTCGAAGGCGCACCGGACGGCCTGACCGTCTACGTCACCGGCCCCGCCGGGCAGGCCGCCGACCTGTCGTCGGCCTTCGGCGGCATCGACGGACTGCTCCTGCTCGTCGCGGGCGGTGTCGTCCTCGTCATCCTCGTGGTGGTCTACCGCAGCCCGATCCTGCCGTTCGTCGTCATCATCTCGGCGCTGTTCGCACTCGCCCTCGCGAGCCTGCTGATCTATGTGCTCGCCGACGCCGGAGCGATCGCGCTCAACGGCCAGAGCCAGGGCATCATGTTCATCCTCGTGTTCGGCGCCGCCACCGACTACGCGCTGCTGCTGGTCTCCCGGTACCGCGAGGAACTGCGACTGCAGCAGGACAAGTACGCCGCGATGCGCAGCGCGCTCCGCGGCTCGATCGAGCCGATCGCGGCGTCGGCCGGCACCGTCATCCTCGGTGTGCTGTGCCTACTGCTGTCGGACCTGAACTCCAACCGCGGTCTCGGCCCGGTGGCCGCCATCGGCATCGCGACGTCGTTCCTCGCGTCGCTCACCTTCCTGCCCGCAGTGCTCGTGCTGCTCGGCCGCGTCGCGTTCTGGCCCACCCGCCCGGTCTACGACCCGAACGCCGACGCCGACGACATGCAGAAGTCCCACAAGGTGTGGGGCCGGGTGGCCGACTTCGTCGGGTCGAAGCCGCGTCCCATCTGGATCGTGTGCAGCCTCGTGCTCGTCGCCTTCGCCCTGCTGGCACCGCAGTTCAAGGCGAGCGGTGTCGCGTCCTCGGATCTGTTCCTCCTGCAAACCGATTCGAAGTCCGGCCAGGAGGTGCTCGGTGAGCACTTCGACGCCGGCACCGGTTCGCCCAGCATCGTCGTCGCCCGCGAAGGCGCGCTCGAGGGTGTCGTCGGCGCCACCGAGGGCGTCGAGGGCGTGACGACCGTCCAGCCCGTCCCCGGCCCCGACGGCGCGCCGCGCGTGGTCGACGGACTGGTCGCGGTGCAGGCGACGCTCTCGGATCCCGCCGACTCCCTCGCCGCCGAGGAGACCGTCGAACGCATCCGCGAGGCGGTGCACGCCGTGCCCGGGTCCGAGGCACTCGTCGGCGGACCCACGGCCGTCGACCTCGACACGAAGGACACCGCGACCCGCGACCGCACCGTCATCATCCCGGTTGTGACGCTCGTGGTGCTGCTGGTGCTCATCGCGTTGCTGCGGGCGGTCGTCGCACCGATCCTGCTGATGCTCACCGTGATCGTCTCGTTCGCGGCGACCCTCGGTATCTCGTCGCTCGTGTTCAACCACCTGTTCGGTTTCCCGGGCGCCGACCCGGTGGTGCCTCTGTTCGGGTTCGTCTTCCTCGTGGCGCTGGGTATCGACTACAACATCTTCCTCATGACCCGCGTCCGCGAGGAGACGAAGAAGGTCGGCACCCGTGCGGGCACCCTGCGGGCGCTGACCGTCACCGGTGGTGTCATCACGTCCGCCGGCGTGGTGCTCGCGGCCACGTTCTCGGCGCTGGCGGTGATCCCACTGCTGTTCCTGGCTCAGCTGGCGTTCATCGTCGCCTTCGGTGTCCTGCTCGACGCGCTGCTCGTGCGGTCGCTGGTGGTGCCGGCCCTGACGATCGACATCGGCAAGAAGATCTGGTGGCCGAGCAAGCTGGCGCGGGCCGAACCGTCCGAGCCGGACGCCACCGAGGACGTCGCGACCGCGGGAGCGCCGCGCTCATGAGCGCGCTGAGCGCGCAGTGCTACTGACAGGCGCATGAGCGGATGAGAGCGGCCGCGGGACCGGGCATGTGATCCGGTCCCGCGGCCGTTCGTCCCACGGCTGCCGCGTTTGCCCGTTACCGTTCTATTCCATGTCTGCGGATTCCGCCGCTCCTGTCGAGCGCCCGCGTCCGGTGGAGGACGCCCGACCGCCCTCCCGGCCGTCGCTGACCGACCGTGTCGGTGGACGTCTGTCCGCCGTACCGCACATCGTCGGCCTGATCCTGGGCATCTACGCGGTCGTGGTCGCATTGTGGTCGATCTCCCCGACCCTGCGTTACTGGATCCACGCCCCGCGCGAATATCTCGACGAGTACTACTTCGACGCCCCCGACACGAGCCTGTCGTTCGCGCTCGTCCTCGGCCTGCTCGCCGGTGCGATCGCCGGCCGAAAACGCATCGCGTGGTGGATCCTGACGATCTACCTCGGCGGATTCTCCATCACCAATCTCGTGATGAGTATCGTCGAGCGCGACCCGAACCACCTCGTCGCGTTGGTCGTCCATCTGCTGATCGTCGCGCTCCTGCTGCTGTCCTATCCCGAGTTCTACACGCGCGTGCGGCGCGGAAACGCCTGGGCCGCACTCGGTGTGCTCGTGGGTGGTCTGGTCGTCGCGACGCTCATCGGCTGGGGCCTGGTGGAACTGTTCCCTGGCACCCTGCCCGCTACCGACCGGTTCCTGTGGGCGCTCAACCGCGTCACCGCGCTGACGTTCATCGACAACGACCAGTTCGGTGGCCGCCCGAACGGGCTGGTCAACACGATCCTCGGCCTCCTCGGCGCCCTCGCCGTGCTCGCGGCGGTCGTGGTGCTGTTCCGTTCACAGCGAGCGAGCAACGCGCTCACCGGCAGTGACGAATCGGCCATCCGCGGTCTGCTCGCCCAGAGCGACGATTCGCTCGGCTACTTCGCGACCCGCCGCGATAAGGCCGTGGTGTTCGCCCCCAGCGGCAAGGCCGCGGTGACCTACCGCGTCGAACTCGGCGTGTGCCTCGCGAGCGGTGATCCGATCGGCAACCCCGAAGCGTGGCCGCACGCCATCGACGAATGGCTCGACCTCGCCCGCGCCTATGGGTGGACACCCGCGGTGATGGGGGCGAGCGAGGACGGTGCGACGGCCTACCACCGTGCGGGTCTGAACGCGCTGCAGCTCGGCGACGAGGCCGTCCTGCTCACCCGCGACTTCAGTCTCGCCGGACGCGACATGCGACCGGTGCGGCAGGCCGTCAACCGCGCCCGCAAACACGGTGTGACCGCGCGGATCATGCGTCACCGCGAACTGTCACCCATCGAGCTGTCGGCGGCGATCCAGCGCGCCGAGGCCTGGCGCGACACCGAAAACGAGCGCGGTTTCTCGATGGCCCTCGGCCGGCTCGGCGACCCGCTCGACGGCGACTGCCTGCTCGTCGAAGCGGTCGCGGACGGCAAGGTCGTCGCGATGCTCTCGCTCGTGCCCTGGGGATCGGACGGCGTGTCACTCGACCTCATGCGCCGCGACCCGCAGGCCCCCAACGGCGTCGTCGAACTCATGGTCTCCGAGCTCGCCTCACGCGGTGCCGAATTCGACGTCGAGCGGATCTCGTTGAACTTCGCGGTATTCCGGTCGGTCTTCGAGGAGGGCGCGCGGATCGGTGCCGGCCCGATCCTGCGGTTGTGGCGGTCGATCCTGCTGTTCTTCTCACGGTGGTGGCAGCTCGAGGCGTTGTACCGGTCCAACGTCAAGTACCACCCCGAATGGGTGCCCCGCTTCCTGTGTTTCCGCGACAACCGGCTCATCCCGCGCGTCGCGCTCGCGTCGGCGATCGCCGAGGGCTTCCTCACCCTCCCCACCTTCGGTCGTCGGAACACCCAGCAGCACACGGGAACACACTCGGCGTTCCCCGAGGACCAGGTGGCCGCGGCAGAACTGCACGACGACGGCAGCGCACCCGACGTCGAGCTTGCCGACGGCACGCCCGCCGTCTCGCACGGACGTCGCCGCCCCGAACAGGTCCAGGTGCGGATGAACACCCTGCAGCGGATCGTCGAGCACGGTGTCGATCCCTATCCGGTCGCGCATCCCCCGACCCACACGGCCGCCGAGGCCCGGGCCGCGAAGTCCGGCACCCCGGTGACCGTGGCGGGACGCCTGCTGCGCATCCGCAACTTCGGCGGTGTGCTGTTCGCGGTGCTGCGCGACTGGTCGGGCGACATCCAGATCCTCATCGACCGGCAACGGGTTGCCGGACAACGCTTCCTGTTCGACCTCGGTGACCTCGTCGAGGTGTCGGGCGAGGTGGGACGCAGCCGCACCGGCGAGATCTCGGTGCTCGCCGACTCGTGGCGCATCGACGGCAAGTGCCTGCATCCGCTGCCCGACAAGTACCACGGCCTCGTCGACCCGGAAGCCCGCGTGCGGCAACGCTATCTGCATCTCGCGATCGACCGCGGGGCACGCGACCACCTCGCGGCACGCAGCGCGGTGGTGCGGTCGCTACGCGACGAACTGCAGGCGCGCGGCTATCTCGAGGTGGAGACCCCCATCCTGCAGTCGGTGCACGGCGGCGCGAACGCCGCACCGTTCATCACGCACATCAACGCCTACGACGCCGATCTGTACCTGCGGATCGCCCCCGAGCTGTATCTGAAGCGGTTGTGCGTCGCGGGCATGGCGAAGGTCTTCGAGATCGGCCGGGTGTTCCGCAACGAGGGTGCGGATTTCAAGCACAACCCGGAGTTCACGATCCTCGAGGCATACGAGGCGCACAGCGACTACGAGAAGATGCGGGTGGTCGCACGCGAGTTGATCCAGGCAGCGGCCCGCGCGGCACACGGACGCGAGATCATCCTGCGGCCCGGACCCGACGGTATCCCGGTCGAGATCGACATCTCCGGCGAGTGGCCCGTCAAGACCTTCCACGACGCGATCTCCGAGGCGCTCGGGACATTCGTCGATGCGCAGACCCCCGTCGACGTCCTGCGACGCCTGTGCGACGAACACGAGATCCCCTACAACCCGGCCTGGGACGCCGGCGCCACCGCGCAGGAGATGTACGAGCACCTCGTCGAATCGAAGACGGAGTTCCCCACCTTCTACACCGACTTCCCGACCTCGGTGTCGCCGTTGACCCGGCCGCACCCCCGCAAGCCGGGTGTCGCGGCGAAGTGGGACCTGGTGGCCTGGGGTGTCGAGCTGGGGACCGCCTACAGCGAGCTCACCGATCCGCTCGACCAGCGTGCTCGCCTCACGGAGCAGTCGCTGCTCGCCGCGGGCGGTGACGAGGAGGCGATGGAACTCGACGAGGAGTTCCTCGAAGCACTCGAATACGCGATGCCTCCCACCGGCGGCCTCGGTATGGGTGTCGACCGGATCGTGATGCTCGTACTCGGAGGGAGCATCCGCGAGTCGCTGGCGTTCCCGTTCACGAAGCCGCGGCGCTCCTGACGGGTGGTTTCACGTGAAACCGCTCCACCTGGCATCGTGAGGTCGTGCAGCTACTCCTGATCCGTCACGCCGAGCCGAACAACGCCCGCGCCGAGACCGGGGGCGCCGACCCGCCGCTCACGGAGGCCGGTCGTCTCCAGGCGTCGCGGTTGCCGGACGCGCTGTCCCCCTACAACATCACCCGCCTGTTCTCGAGCCCGCAGTTGCGGGCCCTGCAGACGGCCGAGCCGGTCGCGGAACGACGCGGGCTCGACGTGGAGAAGATGGAGGACATCGCCGAGTACGACTACGGCCACGACCACTACTTCACGATCGACGCCGCGAAGGACGTCGCACCGGCCGCCTACAAGCGCATCCTGGCAGGTCACCTGCCCGATTTCGTGGACGGGGACGCCTTCCGCACGCGGGTGCTGCGAGGGATCGACCAGGTGGTGGACACGTGCGACCACGCCGAGACCGTGGCGCTGTTCGCCCACGGTGGGGTCGTGAACATCGTGCTGCAGCACCTGCTCGAGCTGCCCCGGCCGCTGACGTTCCCCATCGAGTACGCGTCGGTGACGCGCATCCTCGTCTCACGCAGCGGCGCGCGCCGCGTCGCGTCGATCAACGAGACCGGGCACGTACGCGACACCCTGCGCGTCTGAGCGCCCCGGGAGTCGGCCGCGGGTGAGCCCCCAGCGCCCACCCGCGAGTCGTGGGTTCAGCGCCGTGCGCTCGCGAGGAGGTCGCGGGCGGCGGTGCTGCCGTCGAGCAACCGCGACGTGCGGCGCACGATCTTCCAGCTGCCGTCGATCCGGGCGAGTTCGAAACGATTGGCGCTCACCCGCCACACCCGGAACGAATCCGAATCGGCGTTGCGGCGCAGCAGCAGGGAGTGGCAGGTCGCGACGGCGGTGTCGCCGCCGACCCGGATGTGCACCGGGTCGAGCAGATGACCGCAGCCCTCCTCGATGTAGTCCTGGTGCGGTCGGGTGCGCACCATCTTCATGATGGCGTCGCGACCCTCCATCAGGCGGATGTCGACGTCGTAGACGGCGTCCTCGGCCCACAGTTCCCCCACCGCCTCGGCGTCACCGGCGTCGACGGCCGGGCCGTACGCCGTGAGGACCTCGTGGATCGCAGCCTTGTCCTCGAGGAGCTGTACGCGTTCGAGGAGGGAGGCCAGCAGGGCGGAGTCGGTCATCTCGATCCTTCCGGGCGGGGGCGTCGCCACCCGTTCTACCGGGGTCCGGAGTCCTGCCTCCCGGGTCGTCCCGGTGACCGGAAGCAATCGACTGTGCAGCCCCTGACCAGGGCATGACACGGACGCCGACGTGATCTTCCCGTGCAGGATTGATACGGTCACCGCCGGAGGTGCACCGGATGGATGCGGACAGGATCGACGAACTCGTACAGGGCGGGATACGGACACAGGACGAGCTCGAGGCCGTCCTGGGCATTCCGCACCCGGCGATCGTCGACAAGGCGCGACCACACCTGACGCCGCTCATCAGGCATTTCCTGTCGCTGGCGCGGTTCTTCACGATCGCCACCGCCGACGCCGTCGGCAACTGCGACTGCTCGCCGCGCGGCGACATCGAGTCGGCGGTGCTCGTCCTCGACGACCACACGATCGCGCTGCCCGACCGGCCCGGCAATCGCCGCGCCGACTCGTACCGGAACATCCTCGAGAACCCTCACGTCGGGCTGCTGTTCTTCGTCCCCGGCGACGAGGAGGTGCTGCGGATCAACGGCCGCGCCACGCTGTCGACCGACTCCGACCTGCTCGGGAAGCTGTCGCTGCAGAACAAGCCGGCGCAGCTCGCTGTGATCGTGCAGATCGACGAGGTCTTCCTGCACTGCGCGCGGGCGTTGCTCCGCGCCAAGCTGTGGGATCCGTCGACCTATCCCGACCGTGCGGCGGTCCCCTCGATGCGCGACATGCACGCCGAACTCCACTCGATCGAGATCCCGGCCGACGCCGAGCCGGGCAAACGCGAGCTCTACCGCGAGTTCCTGTACTGACCGGACCACACGCGGCGAGTGCGTCACGATGGTGGGGTGACCTCTCGGATCGCCCAGATATGCCGCTGGCGCGCCGGCGCTGCACTACGCAGCCGCCTGCGCGACCTGACCGGCGCCCTCGTCGTCGTCACCGGTGGTGGTGGCGGGATCGGCCGGGCCTCGGCGATCGCCTTCGCCGCCGAAGGTGCCATCGTCGTCGTGGCAGACAAGGATCTCGACAGCGCCCGCGAGACGGTGGCGCTCGTGAACGTCCCGGCTCCCGGTGCCGGAGGTTCCGAGGCCGTCTTCGGCGGCGCCGCTCACGCCTACGAACTCGATGTCTCCGACGAACAGCAGGTCCGGAAGTTCGCGCAGACCGTTCGCGAGCGGCACGGCGTCGCCGACGTGCTCGTCAACAACGCGGGCATCGGTGTCATCGGTGCCTTCGCCGACACTCCGCAGAGCGTCTTCCAGAACGTGATGGACGTGAACTTCTGGGGAGTGGTCTACGGCTGCCGCGCCTTCACGGAGCAGATGATCGAGGCCGGCACGGGCGGGCAGATCGTCAACGTCTCGTCGGCCGCGGCGTACATGCCGCAACGCAACCTCGCCGCCTACACGACGAGCAAGGCCGGGGTGTTCATGCTGTCGGAGTGCCTGCGCGCCGAACTGCTCGAACACGGGATCGGCGTGACCGTCGTGTGTCCCGACCTGGTGGACACCAACCTCACCCGGGCGACGGAGTACGTCGCGCCGAACAAGGAACTACGAGCAGCACGACGCACCCGCACCCTCGCGATGTACCGGCGCCTGCACATCGCGCCGGAGAAGGTGGCCAAGGCGATCGTCGGGGCTGTCCGTCACAACAAGCCTGTGGTGACGGTCGCCCCGGGCGCGAAGGTCCGCAAGTGGCTGATGCGCTTCGCGCCCCGTGTCATGCGTGTGGGCGCACGATTCGACATCGATTGATGGTCAGGTCTTCGAGGCGATCCAGTCGTGCAGCCACCGCGTGGCCGTCGTTCCGCGACCGTCGACCACGTAGTTCGAGTAGTCCTGGTGGATCTGCGACTCGTAGAAGGTTCGGATCTTCTGCTCGCGCAGCTCGTTCGCCTCGGGCGTGAGCTGTAGCTGCAGCATCGGGATGCCCCCGGCGGTCATGATGTCGTTGTAGAGCGCCGTCGCCTCGTCGCGGTAGTTCTCGAGTTGCTCGAACGGGCTGCCCGCCGAGATCGCGAGGAAGCCGGCCAGTCGCGTGACGAAGTCCTCCGGCGGCGTCGAGCAGTAGAGGTCGCCCACCGCGCAGATGGTGCGCACGTTGGGCGTTACGAATCCGAAGCCTCCCGCGCGGGCACCTCCCGCACCGGTGCCGGCGACGGGCGGACCGACGAACGGGTCGAGTTCGGAGCGGCGCGGATCGGACAGCAGACCCACCGCGACGAGGCGGTGCGGACCGATCACTCCCAGCCCGGTGCCGATCTCGGCGGCGAGATCGCCTGCGGCATCGGCACCCTGGCTGTAGCCGACGAGGGCGAAGTTCGTGAGGGGGCACCGCTCGGCGGTGGCCGCGATGATGCCGCGTGCGTTGTCGACGGCGCGATTGCGGGAGGCCGCGTACACGTCGCCCTCCCACGGAAAGGCCGTGGCGGGATACGCGACGTAGTCGACGCGGGCGCCGGCGGGAAGATTGGACGTGACCTGGGCGAGCATGCCGTTCCCGCGGCCGGGGTCGGGGGTGTTCGAGGTCTCCCATGTTCCAGGCACAGCGACCACGTTCAGGGTCGGACATCCGGGCGGATTGGCTTGCGCCGCAGGCATTGCAGCGAATACTGCTGCACATGCCGCCACTGCGGCCACCGTTGCCGCCCACACTCTTCTCATAGCCATGTCCCCGCCCCGCTACTGTCCTGGTGCCGCGTCCCTCCCCGGCAGTATCGAGTAGAAGGATGACATATTCGTGAACCGGATGTGATGTATCCGAGTCCGGAACGTTGTCGGGAAACGACGGGGCCGGCGGATCAGCCGCGGACGACGGTCACCTGTCCCCCACCGATGTTCGTCACGAAGACGTTGCCCGTCCCGTAGTCGACCGCCGTTCCCGGAACCGGCCGCTCGACGACGCTCCCTTCGGCGGTCGAGGCGGGTTCCGCGACGACGATGTCGGGCCCGAAAAGGTTTGTCACATAGATGTTTCCGCTGAACGGATCGGTGACCACTGCGCCCGGCGGAGGCGGTGGCGGGGCCGGGAGCTCCGCCGGCGCGACGGCACGGTCGACGACCGTGACACCGCCCGTACCGACATTCGTGACGAAGACGCCGTCGGTTCCCGCGTCGAGGATCAGCTCCGGCATCCCGGGGAGCGGAGCCTGTGCAGGCCCCGCAACGGGCTCGGGCGTGACCTCCGTCCGGTGCACCGTGACCGCACCGGTACCGACATTGGTGACGGCGACGTTGCCGAGCCCGCCGTCGACCCGCATCTCCACGAGCGCGGTGGACACCTCGGTGCGTCCCGGGACACGCCCCTCGGGATGCGTGACGGTCACGGCGCCGGGACCCACGTTGGTGATGCATGCGTTGCCGACGCCGCCCTGGAGTCCGAGCAGGCGGGGACCGTCGAATCCGAAAACCGGTGGGACGGGCTCGGCGCCGTCGATCGTCACGAGCCCGCCACCGTTGCGGATGCACGCGTCCGCAGGGTCCGCGGTCGCGGCCGGAGCCGCCGCGACGGCAGCCATGACGGCACCCGCACCCATCACGACCGTCGCCAGTGCCCGTCTCGTAGCCGTCATGCGCAGAACCATAACGGGTGCGACGCCCGGCGACACGGAAATATCACAAGCGCAGCGCGTCCGGTGGTCCCTGTTGAGCGGATTTCTGTGGATCCACCCCCGGAAAGCAGGGGCAGCTCCACCGAAACCCGAGGAACGATGACCAAGCACCCCGCACGTAAGGGTAGGCATGCTTTACTTCCGCACGTGATGAACTCAGTGCGCCATTGGCCGGACCGTTTCGGCGATCACGCCGTCGCCGCCTTCCGCATCGCCGTCGGTTTCCTGTTCCTCTGCCACGGCACCACGAGCCTGTGGGCGTGGCCGGCGGAACCCTACGGCGGAACCACCGCACAACTCGGCGCATGGCCCGGCTGGTGGGGCGCGATCATCCAGGTCGTGTGCGGCACCGCCCTGATCGTCGGTCTCGGTACCCGGCTCGCGGCCTTCCTCGGCTCCGGATCGATGGCGTACGCCTACTTCTGGGGTCACCAGGCCGACGGCGCACTACCCATCCAGAACGACGGTGAATCCGCCGCGCTGTTCTGCTGGGCGATGTTCGTCCTGATCTTCCTCGGCTCCGGATCGTGGGCCGTGGATCGCCTCCTCGCGCGGCGGCGCGAGGAGGCCACACCCGAACCGGCGCCGGCCACCGCAACCGACACCGATCCCGCGTCGCTCGTCGACGCCTGACCCACCCACGAACGTCTCCCCCCGAACGCCACTGGGCCGCACACCTTCCGGTGTGCGGCCCAGTGGTCGTACCTCGTTCAGCGCTGCGGCATCGTGGTGGTCGCGATCGGCGCCGGCAACGCCGTCTCACCCTCGAGGAAGCGGTCCACCGCAGCGGCGCACGCGCGACCCTCGGCGATCGCCCAGACGATGAGCGACTGTCCGCGACCCATGTCGCCGGCGACGAAGACACCGTCGACGTTGGTGGACCACTCCGACGAACGGGCGACGTTGCCACGCTGGTCGAAGTCGACCCCGAGATCGGTGAGCAGACCCGGCTTCTCGGCACCGGTGAAGCCCATCGCGAGCAGCACCAGATCGGCCTCGAGTTCGAAGTCGCTTCCTTCGACCTTCTCGAAGCGACCGTCGACCATCTGCACCTCGTGCGCCTTCAGCGCGGTGACCTTGCCGTCCTTGCCGATGAATTCCTCGGTGTTGACGGAGAAGACGCGCTCGCCGCCCTCCTCGTGCGCCGACGAGACGCGGTACATGAGGGGGTAGGTCGGCCACGGGGTGGACTCGGCGCGCTGCTCCGGCGGCCGCGGCATGATCTCGAACTGGTGGACGCTCTCCGCACCCTGACGGTGCGAGGTGCCCAGGCAGTCGGCGCCGGTGTCGCCACCGCCGATGATGACGACCTTCTTACCCTCGGCCGTGATGGTCGGGGCCGGCAGATCGCCGAGCTGCACGCGGTTGGCGATCGGCAGGAACTCCATCGCCTGGTGGATGCCGTCGAGCTCGCGTCCGGGGATCTGCAGGTCGCGGGCGACGGTCGCGCCGCCGGCGAGCACCACGGCGTCGAACTGCTCGCGCAGCTCATCGGCGGTGATGTCGACACCCACGTTCACGCCCGGCTTGAAGACGGTGCCCTCGGCCTCCATCTGCGCGAGACGGCGGTCGATGAAGCGCTTCTCCATCTTGAACTCGGGGATGCCGTAACGGAGAAGACCACCGATGCGGTCGGCCCGCTCGAACACCGTCACCGAGTGACCGGCACGCGTGAGCTGCTGTGCCGCAGCGAGACCGGCAGGCCCGGAGCCGACTACCGCGACCTTGCGGCCGGTGAGCTTCGACGGCGGAACCGGCTTGACGCGGCCGTCGTCGAAGGCCTTCTCGACCAGCTCGACCTCGACCTGCTTGATGGTCACCGGGTCCTGGTTGATGCCGAGCACGCACGACGCCTCGCAGGGCGCCGGGCAGAGCCGGCCGGTGAACTCGGGGAAGTTGTTCGTGGCGTGGAGACGCTCGATCCCGTCCTCCCACTTACCCTTGTAGGCGAGGTCGTTCCACTCGGGGATGAGATTCCCGAGCGGGCAACCGTTGTGGCAAAAGGGGATACCGCAGTCCATGCAACGGCTTGCCTGGGTCCGGAGGGTGTCGAGCGGGAACGGCTCGTAGACCTCCTTCCAGTCGAGGAGTCGCAGCGGGACAGGCCGGCGGACCGGCGTCTCGCGGGAACCGTGCTTGAGGAAACCGGTGGGATCAGCCACGAGCAGCCTCCATGATCGCCTCGTCCACGTTCGCACCACGGATGGTGGCGTCCTTGATAGCCATGAGTACCTTCTTGTAATCGCGAGGCATGACCTTCGCGAAGTGGCTGACCTGTTGTGACCAGTCGGCCAGGATGCGGGCTGCGACCTCGGAGCCCGTTTCGTCACGATGCCGTTCGACGGCGCCCTTGAGCCACGCGAAGTCCTCGCCCTCGAGATCCTCGAGGTCGACCAGCTCGGTGTTCAGGTTGTTCTCGAAGTCCTTGTCCGGGTTGTACACGAACGCGACGCCACCGGACATGCCCGCACCGAAGTTGCGGCCGGTGTTGCCGAGGATGACGACCTTGCCACCCGTCATGTACTCGCAGCCGTGGTCGCCGACGCCTTCGACGACGGCCGTGGCTCCGGAGTTGCGGACCGCGAAGCGCTCACCCGCGATGCCACGGATGAGGACCTCACCCGAGGTGGCACCGAACAGGATGACGTTGCCGGCGATGATGTTGTCCTCGGGCACGAAACCCTCGGCCGCATTGTGCGGCGGGCGCACGATGATGCGACCACCCGACAGGCCCTTGCCGACGAAGTCGTTCGCGTCGCCGTTGAGCCGCATCGTGATGCCGCGCGGGACGAACGCACCGAAGCTGTTGCCGGCCGAACCTGCGAAGGTGATGTCGATCGTGTTGTCCGGCAACCCTTCCGCACCGTACTTCTTGGTGAGCTCGTGGCCGAGCATCGTGCCGACGGTGCGGTTGACGTTGGTGATCGGAGTGTCGAACGAGACCGACGTACCCGACTCGAGAGCGGGCTGCGCTTTCGCGATCAGCTCGTTGTCGAGTGCCTTGTCGAGAGCGTGGTACTGCTCCTTGGTGCAGTGCATGTCCTGCTCCCCGAAGATCGGGGAGGTGACCTTCTCGAGCAGCGGCGACAGGTCGAGCTTCGACGCGCGGTAGTGCTCGACGGCCTTGCGGGTGTCGAGGACGTCCACCTGGCCGATGGCCTCGTCGAGACTGCGGAAACCGAGTTCGGCGAGGTACTCGCGCACCTCTTCGGCGATGTACAGCATGAAGTTCTCGACGAACTCCGGCTTGCCGGTGAACCGCTTGCGCAGCACCGGGTTCTGCGTCGCGACACCCACGGGGCAGGTGTCGAGGTGGCACACACGCATCATGATGCAGCCCGAGACCACGAGCGGCGCGGTCGCGAAACCGTACTCCTCGGCGCCGAGGAGAGCGGCGACCACGACGTCGCGGCCGGTCTTCATCTGGCCGTCGACCTGCACGACGATGCGGTCGCGCAGACCGTTGAGCATCAGCGTCTGCTGGGTCTCGGCGAGACCGATCTCCCAGGGAGCACCCGCGTGCTTGAGGGAGGTCAGCGGCGACGCGCCGGTACCACCGTCGTGACCCGAGATGAGCACGACGTCGGCGTGTGCCTTCGACACACCCGCGGCGACCGTGCCGACACCGAGCTCGGAGACCAGCTTCACGTGGATGCGGGCCTTCGGGTTGGCGTTCTTCAGGTCGTGGATCAGCTGCGCGAGATCCTCGATCGAGTAGATGTCGTGGTGCGGCGGCGGCGAGATCAGGCCGACGCCGGGCGTCGAACCACGGACCTCGGCGACCCACGGGTACACCTTGTGCGGCGGCAGCTGGCCGCCCTCACCGGGCTTAGCGCCCTGCGCCATCTTGATCTGGATGTCGGTGCAGTTGCTCAGGTAGTGCGCGGTCACACCGAAGCGACCCGAGGCGACCTGCTTGATCGCCGAGCGCCGCCAGTCGCCGTTCTCGTCCGGGGTGAAACGGCTCGGATGCTCGCCGCCCTCACCGGAGTTCGAGCGGCCACCGAGACGGTTCATCGCGATCGCGAGGGTCTCGTGCGCCTCGGCCGAGATGGAGCCGTAGCTCATCGCACCGGTCGAGAAGCGCTTGACGATCTCGCTCGCCGGCTCGACCTCGTCGAGCGGCACCGGCGGGCGCACGCCCTTCTTGAACTCGAACAGACCGCGCAGCGACGCGAGTCGCTCCGACTGGTCGTCGACGAGCTTCGTGTACTCCTTGAAGATCGAGTACTGGCCGGTGCGGGTCGCGTGCTGGAGCTTGAACACCGTGTCCGGGTTGAACAGGTGGTACTCGCCCTCACGACGCCACTGGTACTCGCCACCCACCTCGAGCTCGCGGTGCGCGCGCTCGGACTGGCGGTCGAGGAAGGCCGTGCGGTGACGGGCCGCGACGTCCGCGGCGATCTCGTCGAGACCGACACCGCCGAGCTGCGACTGCAGACCGGTGAAGTACTCGTCGACGAGTTCCTGCGACAGGCCGATGACCTGGAACAACTGCGCACCGGTGTAGGAGGCGAGCGTGGAGATGCCCATCTTGGACATCACCTTGAGCACGCCCTTCGAGGCCGCCTTGATGTAGTTGGCGATGGCCTTGTCGAGGGTCATGCCCTCGGGCAGGTCGCCGTTCTGCAACAGCTCGTCGATGCTCTCGAACGCCATGTACGGGTTGACCACGGCCGCACCGAAACCGCACAGGGCGGCGATGTGGTGGACCTCGCGGGCGTCGCCGGCCTCGACGAGCAGACCGACCTTGGTGCGGGTCTTCTCGCGGACGAGGTGGTGGTGCACCGCGGAGGTGAGCAGCAGCGACGGGATCGGCGCCAGCTTCTCGTCGGACTCGCGGTCGGACAGCACGATCAGGCGTGCGCCCTTCTCGATGGCCTGCGAGACCTGCTCGCGGATCGAGGCGAGGGCGCGACGCAGACCCTCACCGCCCTCCGCGACCGGGTACAGGCCGCGGATGATGACGCTGTTGAAGCCGGGGAACTGCTTCTCGTCGTTGACGTGGATGAGCTTCTGCAGGTCGTCGTTGTCGATGACCGGCGCACCGATGAGAATCTGCCGGCACGACGCCTCGGTCGGGTTCAGCAGGTCGCCCTCGGGGCCGAGCATGCCGCCCATGCTGGTGACGATCTCCTCGCGGATCGCGTCGAGCGGCGGGTTGGTGACCTGGGCGAACAGCTGCGAGAAGAAGTCGAACAGCTGACGCGGACGCGACGACAGCACGGCGATCGGCGTGTCGGTGCCCATCGAGCCGAGCGCCTCGGCTCCGGAGGCCGCCATCGGCTTGACGAGGAGATCAACCTCTTCGCGGGTGTAGCCGAATACCTGCTGCCGCAGCACGACACGCTCGTGCGACATGTAGGTGTACTTGCTCTCGGGTAGATCCTCGAGACGGGTGACGCCGCCTGCGACCCACTCCTCGTAGGGATGCTCGGCGGCGAGCTCGCGCTTGATCTCCTCGTCCTCGACGATGCGGCCCTTGGCCGTGTCGACGAGGAACATGCGGCCCGGCTGCAGGCGACGCTTGCTGACGATCTTCTCGGTGGGGATGTCGAGCACACCCACCTCGGAGGCCATGACGACGAGGCCGTCGTCGGTGACCCAGGCACGCGAGGGGCGCAGGCCGTTGCGGTCGAGCACGGCGCCGATGACGGTGCCATCGGTGAAGCACACCGAGGCCGGTCCGTCCCACGGCTCCATGAGGGCCGCGTGATACTCGTAGAACGCGCGACGGGCCGGATCCATCGAGTCGTGGCGCTCCCACGCCTCGGGGATCATCATGAGCACGGCGTGCGGCAGGCTGCGACCACCGAGGTGCAGCAGTTCGAGCACCTCGTCGAAACGCGCGGTGTCGGACGCACCCGGCGTGCAGACCGGGAAGATCTTCTCGAGCTTGTCGCGACCGCCGAAGACCTCGGTGTCGATGAGTGCCTCACGGGCGCGCATCCAGTTGGCATTGCCCGTGACGGTGTTGATCTCGCCGTTGTGCGCCACGCGGCGGAAGGGATGCGCGAGCGGCCACGACGGGAACGTGTTGGTGGAGAACCGCGAGTGCACGAGACCGAGGGCCGAGACGACGCGCTCGTCCTGCAGGTCGCGGTAGAAGCCCTTCATCTGGGGCGTGGTGAGCATGCCCTTGTAGACGAAGGTCGACGCCGACAGGCTCGGGAAGTAGACGGTCTCGCTGCCGGGACCGTCCTCGCCCGCGCCGTGGTGGCCGAGCTCGTGCTCGGTGCGCTTGCGCACGACGTACGCGCGGCGCTCGAGCTCGAGGCCGGTGAGCGCGCGGGCGCCGGAGGCGATGAAGATCTGCCGGAAGGTGGGCATGGCGTCCTTGGCCATGGAACCCAGCTCGGACTCGTCGATCGGCACCTCGCGCCAGCCGAGGACCTCGAGGCCCTCTTCGGCGACGATGCGGTCGACCTCGGCGGCCGCGGCGTCGGCCTTGGCGGTGTCCTTGGGCAGGAACGCGATACCGGTCGCGTATGCGCCTTCGGCGGGAAGATCGAAGTCGACGACCTCACGGAAGTAGGCGTCGGGGACCTGGATCAGGATGCCGGCGCCGTCGCCGGTGTTCTGTTCCGCTCCCGCTGCACCGCGGTGTTCGAGATTCACCAGGGCGGTGATCGCCTTCTCCACGATGTCGCGACTGCGACGACCATGCATGTCGACGACGAACGCGACGCCACAGGAGTCGTGCTCGTTCGCCGGGTGGTAGAGCCCTCGAGGCCCGGGGAGATGAGTCATACCTAGCCTTCGTTGATGCGATAGCACCGACGACCAGCAGCGCTGATGGCCATCTACTGCCGTAGACGGGTATCGGCCGGGTGCCCGATACCTTCGACATCGCCAGTATCCGCTCATCCGCGACGGTGCGGGTGCCTTTTCGGCAGCGCGAGCGTGGACCCGGCGACCGGTGGGACGTCGTGGTCCCACCGTCTTCGAAACGAACGATATGCCAGGTGGCGGGGGGTAATGCAAGCAAGCCTGCCCTATTCCTCCGCCCACCTGCGGAAACGCAGCCGTAACGCACCGGAATCGCGGGCGTCACCCTGCCGTGGAAAGCAGCATTCGCACCATTCGGGACACGCCGTCGCGCGGGTCCGGCCCGTCGTCCTGCGAGGTGCAGCGATGCAGGATCAGTCCGTCCAGGTAGTCGATGAGAACCCGCGCGGCGGTGGCGGAATCGTCGACGCCGAGGCCCGCGAGCACGGTCCCGATCCATCCGCGCAGTTCGCTGCGGCGGGTTTCGACCCCGGCACGCAGTTCGGGCGTCGCCATCGCCTCGACGAACATCGCGAAGCGTGCGCGGGTCCGCACGAGGTCGTCCCCCGTCACGAACATCACATATCCGTGCGCCAGGTCTTCGAGCTCACGTGCGTCCCCCGGCAACGCGACGCCGATCGCCTCGAGCTGGACCCGGTCCCGCTCGAGGAGCCTGTCGAGCACCCCTTCGACGAGAGCCTGGCGGGTGCGGAAGTAGTTCGACGTGGAGCCGGCCGGCACACCGGCGATGGCATCCACGCGGCGGTGGGTGAGGGCGCGCAATCCTTCGGTCCCCACGAGTTCGATTGCGGCGTCGAGGACGGTGGCGCGTTTGTCGGTCACGAGAGACATTCTACGAGGATCACTACAGGGGTAGTGACTGTCCACTACATACGTAGTACCGTCATGACATGACCGTGAAGCCAGGCAGTGCGGCGATCCTCGGCGGCGGAATCGGAGGGTTCACCGCCGCGAACACCCTCCTCCGCCACGGATGGCACATCGACGTGTTCGAACGATCTCCGGAGCCTCCGCGCACCGGCACCGCGCTCGGGATGTGGCCTCCTGCCCTGGCCGCACTCGAAGTTGCCGGCGTCGGCGGACGGGTGGAACAACTCGGCGTGCCACAGCGCTCCGCGACGCTCAGACGCTGGGACGGTGTGGTGCTCGCCCACGTCGGGGACCTTCGCCGGGCACCGGTCATGGTTTCCCGGCCCGCCCTCCTCGACATCCTGCTGTCCGGCCTCCCCGACCACATCGTGAAGTTCGACGCCCCCGCGCCACCGCTCACGGCCCTCGCCGGATACGACGTGATGATCGGCGCGGACGGAATCGGCAGTGCGGTACGTGACGAGGTGTTCGGTCCGGCCTACCGGCCCGTGCACACCGGGTACGGAGCGTGGCGCGGCTGGGTCGGCGGCTCCACCACGAACCATGGAGAAACCTGGGGTCCCGGCGCGCTCTTCGGAATCACCGACCGCGACGGCGACCTCACCAACTGGTTCGCCGCCGTCCGCACCACCGAAGGCACCGGCGGCACCCTCGACGACCTGTACGGCCGCTTCCACGACTGGCACCCCGGCGTACGCGACATCCTCGGCCGCCTCGACCCCGACGACGTCATGTACCACGACCTGTACGAATCCCCCCGTCTCCCGTCGTACGTCCGCGGCAACACCGCACTGATCGGCGACGCGGCGCATGCGATGGCACCGAATCTCGGCCGCGGCGCATGCGAAGCAATCGTCGACGCCACGACACTCGCGACGCTGTTGTCCGAGCATCCGGTACCGATCGCTCTGCAGCGCTATGACCGTGCCCGTCGACGCCGCACCCAGCTCCTCGTGCCCGCGTCACGGGCGGTCGCCAGGATCGCGACCGCGTCCCGGCTGACATCTCTCCGCGACTCCTTCATCACAGCATTCGGCCGCATCGCCTGAAACGTTCCGAAAATCACCCGGTCGAGGGAACCGATCGTCACGCTGCTGCGTCCAACCCTGATGGAACGTCTGCCGGACAGGAGTTGGTGAGCTGATGTCAGCGCTGAAGGTCGACCCGGACTCGTTGAAGAGCCTGGCCCATGCCCTGGAGGGAGAAGCCGAGACCATCTACGCGTTGGAACCGTCCGCGGCGCTCGAGTCGGTAGCGGGCGCGATGCCATCCTCAGCGGTTGGTGGTGTCGCCGGACGCGCGGGAGCACCACTCGACACCGCCTACCGCGCTATGGCCAACTGCCTGCGACGCATGGCCGAGGCCACCGAAGCGGCCGCACGGAACTACGAGGTGGCCGAGGAGGAATTCGGCCGCCAACTCGCGGCCGTCGGATCCGACTTCGAAGGAACGGCCCCGTAGGTGTTGTCTCCTTCCGCGATCCGCTCGCTCGATCCGGCTGCGCTCACCACGGCTGCCGACGCGGTCGAGTCCGCAAACAACACATTCCGGGAGTCGACCCACCGCGTCGACCGGAATGTGGACTCCGCATTCGGTGGATGGGACGGTGAAGGCGGGGCGGCCGCCGCGGCACGTGCGTGGAGTGACCGGGTGGCCGGCCAAGGCATCAGCCGCGCTGTCGACGAGCAGGTCGACGCCCTCCGCGACGCCGCAAACACGCTCATTCCCGCCCGCGCCACCGTCGTCGGAATCGTCGACAACGCGGTTGCAGCCGGCTTCACCGTCCACGACGACGCGCGGGTCGAGGCACCCCGAACCCACACGGGCGACGCGCAGACCGACCTCGTCGTGCAAGCGGGTCTCGACGACACCGCCATGAACTTCGAGGTCCAACTGAAATCGGCGGTGCGCACATTCGACGAACTGGATCGAGACGCCGCCGTCCGACTCGAGCAGGTCAGCATCCGGCTCTCCACGTTCGGCGGTGAATTCCGTTCCCAGAACACACATTCCATCGATGCTCCGGACGGTGCTGCCGACGCTGCGCTCCTAGCATCCGGGGCTGCACGCGATACCGATCTCGAACGCATCGGACGCACCCTGTCGCTACCGTCGGGTGCGAGCATCGAGTACCTCGACGCCTTCTACAACAGCCTCGACGAGGACGAACTGGCGAACCTGCACGAGACGTACAAGACATGGGAAGCCGAAGGCAACCCCGACGCGGCGCGCTGGGCCGACGGTCTCGGCAACGGTCTGCTCATCCTTTCGAATCCCGAATACGGCGGGTCGTGGGAGTCGGTGCCGCAGGACATCCGAGGCACCATTCGATACGGCTACGAACCCGACCCGAACGCCGAGCACCCCGGTGAACCACTGGACCGGCTGGATCGACTCGGCGCGATACTCGGCGAGGCCAACCCTCAGTATCGACCCGGAACCGAGATGGGCATCGAGATGAGCCGGGTCGCCGGATATATGGCGGGCATCCCCACCTACGCCGATCCCCACATCATTCCCACCCCCGACCCTTCCTATTACGACCACACGGCAAGCACATTCCTCGACCTCGCCACCCGGAACACCGACACGTCGTATCACCTGCTCACCGGCACCGACGTCGACGGCAGCCCTGCGGACTTCAGTAGGGACGAGGTGCTCGTTCCGCTGCTCACCCGCGAATGGGCCGACGACGGAGCAACTCTGGCCGGCCTTACGGATTGGATCGCTGCCGACGCGTTGTCCGCCGACCCGGGTGACCCCGCAGCAGTAATCCGAGCCGAACGTGCGGGCGAGGCAGCATTCGGTTTGGCCGAGGTGTTGTCTGCGCCGGAGTCTGAGTGGAACTCCGACAACAACTTCAACCGTTTCCTCCATATGCCGGGTGCCTCCCGGGAAGAAACCGACCTGACCATAGGTGACGTCAATCCTGTTGCTGTCCGTTCCTTCGCGACCGCCCTGTCACCGTTCGTCAGCGACATGGTCGGTTCCGTCGACGACGCCACCGCCACCAGCGGCTTCGGTGAACTCGGCCCCGTCCCGGCGACGCGCGTATTCACCCTCATGAACACCGACCCTGCGGCAGGTGCCCTTCTCAACGGTGCAGCAATCGCGCAGGCCACCGATTTCGACCGCCGGTTCGCTCTCGAACAACTCGACGGTGTGAACAAGTACAGCCACGGAACGTATTCGGGCCGGTTGCAAAGCCTCGTCGAGGTCGGTTTGAGCAGTACCTACGAGAACGAGAAGCTGGTCGAGCAGGCGGCGATCGACAACCGGAACCAGTCCAGAGCAGACGCGTATGCCGTGGCCCAAACCCTCGTCACCGGTGCGGTGACGGCGTTGCCGGGTGGCGTGGTCACGGGTCCGCTCGTGTGCTCGACAGGGGTTCTGTTGCAATCCGAAATCGTCGATGCTGAAGGGCGATACGTGGGGCATCCGTCGGGGGTCGAGGGGTTCGATTCCGAAATGTATCTGACGGAGACGGGTGCTGAGAATACTCGGAGATACAACATGATCGGCGCGTTGGTCGATTCTGGCACAGTCGATCCGGCGAACCTCCCATTGGCATGGCACGAGAACGGCGTCCTCAAAGATCGCAACAACATCGGGGACGCTGCCTTGGCGAATATCGGGGATAACACGCTGGTCGAGTCAGGGATAGAACGGCATGCTATCGACGGCTATCTCCGTAGTTCCTTCTTGGGTCAGGGCGACCTCCGGAACATTGTCTACGCAGATCAAAGAGACGGTGAGGACAGTTTCCGCGACATTGTCGTGAACGATGTCGTTCCGCACGGAGGCGAACGCTGGAACTACGGTGCGTGATTTCGTGGCTGTATCTTCGTCGTCATCTTCACGAATACACGTTATCGAAAGGTCCGCAATGAATTATCCGCCGAGGCTATTCGTAGCGGTAATGAGTGCTCTTGCAATCGCTGCAACGGCATGTACAACCAACGAGATCACACCGGTCGAGACCAGCCGGCCTCCCGCCACGCCGACGATCTATCAGCCACCCGGACAGGTCCGAAACTCCACCTTCGTGTGGTCCGCAGAACCGGGAATCGACCTTGCGGATCAACGCAGCATCCTCACCCGAGCCGCGTACGAATCCATGATCATCGCCCACTACGGCGGACTCGATACCACCTATCCCGGGTTCGCCGGAGCACTCGTCCCTTCCTACGCACGCAAAGTCCCAACTGCGCTGGAAACGTCCCTCGTCGGAACATTTCGGGCGCACATCCTCCAGGTGCTCGATACGGCGGCTGGGTTCAAAGCAACCGTGTGCACCCAATGGTCGAAGGTGGGCATCAGGGTCCGAGACGGCGACTATCGCATCAACCAATTTTCCGGGCAGGAGGAATTTGTCGAGTTCACCCGTGACACCGAGGAACATCGGCTCGAAGGGCAACTCCACAGGCACGACCCGGAACCACCGACACCAAGCGATCAGTACCTGACTTCTCTCCCCACCACCGAGCACCAATGGTCCGCTCCTACGGAAGATCTGTTCACCGATACCGGACTCAGAATCGACTTCGGGGGCGACTTGGGCGAAACGATGTATCGATGCGAAGCATGGGGTCGCAGCATCGAACCCAGCTTGCCGCCCTACAGAAGTTCCGAAACCATCATCTCCCCCACCCCACCCGAAACCCTGCCCGCCTACCCGGGCTGGTGAGCACATGAACCGAATTATCTGCGCTGCAATAGCATTCCTTGTCGGATCATCCCTCCTTGCAAGCTGCACACCCGATCGAGCGCCGGCACCGGTTGCGCCCCAGACCATCATCACCGCCGAGTACGAACCACCCGGACAGGTCCGAAATACCACGTTCGTGTGGTCCGCAGAACCCGACGTCGACCTGTTCGATGAACGTGGCAGGTTGATTCGTGCAGCACAGGAATCGAAGATTATCGCCTACTACGCAGGAATCGATGTCACATACCCGGGCTTCGCCGAGGCGCTCGATCCAAACTACGCAATCGGGATCAGTACAACACTGCAGACATCTCTCGCTGGCACCATCCGCGCACATATCCTCGAAATCAACGACATACACGAGGGATTCAAAGCGACCATCTGCAGTCAAGAATCGAATTTGGCCACACGAGTACGCGATGAGGACTATCGGATCAAGGTTTTCTCCGGCCGTGAAGAGTTTGTGGAATTCGGCCCGACAACCGAAGCGCACCGCCACGAAAAATGGATGCAACGGCACGAACCACCGCGCCCCGCGCCGGAAACACAATACTTGTCGGCGCTCCCCACCTCTGAGCATCGATGGTCTGCCCCAACGGAAGATCTGTTCACCGGAACGGGACTGACAGTCACCTTCGGCTCCGACCTCGGCGAGACGATGCATCGCTGCGAGGAGTGGGGTCGCAGTATCGAACCCGATGTGCCGGACAGAGGGTCCGAGGTCAAGTCCCGTGAGGTGGTGTACGACGTCGTCGCGTGATTCCTCGTCGGTGGATCAGGCGGTCAAGGCCGGTGTCACCTCCTCGGTGCCCTCGGTGACACTGTCGGCGGGCTTGCCGGTGCGGGAGCGGGCGAGTACGTCGAGGCCGAGGTAGCGGCGGCCTTCGATCCACTCGTCGTGCTGCTCGGCCAGCACCGCCCCGACGAGTCGGATCAGAGCGGTGCGGTCCGGGAAGATCCCCACCACGTCGGTCCGGCGGCGGATCTCCTTATTGAGGCGCTCCTTTATCCGGCCCTCAGGGATGAGATCAACCCTGATCTCACATCGAATCAGCGATCGAGACGCTGCAAGTGGTCGGTCAACGCCTCAGCGACACGATGATGCCGGGCAGCTTCATCGGGCCATCCACGGTCACGAGCATCGACCTCGAGAGCCTGGATGTCGGTGCGTTGCGCCTCGAGCGCGCCGCGGAACTCAGGTCCGGTGACGAAGTTGTCGCAGGTCTCGCAGATGTTGGCATAGGGACACGCACCCGCGCTCTCGTGACGGGAACAGTAACCGTGGGCAACACGCGTTTTGAGCATCTCACTGCCGAGCCAACTCACCGCGTCGGGGACGATCGGTTTGCCGACCGGAGTGAGCGTGAACCGCCGCCGCATCTTGCCCATCGCCTGGTCATAGGCATCCCGCAACGTCGGTGAAGCCAAAGTGGCGTAACGCAAAGTCATCTGCGGAGTGACATGCCCGAGCAACGCCATCAACGCCTGCAGGCTCATCCCGGCGTTGGCGAGTTCGGTGGCCCAAGTATGCCGCAGCTGATGCGGGGTCACCACCAACGGCGCACCCCCGGCCCCACGCAGTCCGCAAGCCTCGACGGCAGCGAGCAGACCGTTGCGCAGCCGGGTCTGGCTGAGACGGCGGCCGTGTGCGACGAACAGGAAATCGGTCAACTCTCCGGTGCGGGGATGCGGCAATGGCCGACAGATACCACGCCCGCCGGTCCACTCGTCCAACGCGGCGATAGTGGTCGCCGAGAGCGGGACCATGCGTTCGGTGGCGAGCTTGCCCAACGGAACCTTGAGCCAGGTCCCGGCCGGGCCGTAATCGATGACGCTGCCGAGCTCGAGATCCAGTAGCTCCCCGACCCGCAGACCGGCTCCGCGCAGCACCGTCAACCCGATACGAGCGAACGAATCATCCAGCTGGGAAACCGCATTCATCACCGCAGCATCGATGTCGGGCGGCAATGCCCGCGGAAGCGGTTGGTCGAGTTTCGGGACGTCGGCGGCGAAGACCAGACGGCGCGGTGGGGCCTGCTCCCAGCCCCATTCGGTGATGTCCTCGAGCAGGTTGCGCACGCTCAGTACCGTCGATTGGATCACGGCCTTGGAGATGATGCGCCCGGCCCCGGCAGCGGCGCGTTGCCCACGCCAGGTGCGGGTGCGATTCCAGACGAGGAAGCCCTCGATGTGACTGCGGTCGAGATCCTCGAGGGAGGTGACCTCGGGATGGTTGGTGGTGAGGTAGTCCGCGAACGGCAGCAGGTCGTTGATCAGCGATTCGGCCGATTTCGGGCGGAGCACCGATGCCCGGACGGTGACGTAACGCAACAGGGCCTCGCGGATCGGATCGGCCATCGGGGCGTCGGCGAAGCGTTGGGCGTAGGTGCGGGCCCACGGTCGGCGCCGTGGTGGGGTGTCGACGATGCGGGCCTGAAACAGCATTTGTCGCAGTCCCGCGATACGGTTGCGGTAGGCGCGTTTCGATGTATCCGGGATTGACTGTGTGGCAGCCAATGCGGCGTCGAACTCGCCGACGGTCTCGGCGCTCACACCGCTGACGGAACCGCCGTGCCAGGCGAGCAGCACCGCCAGGCACTCGCCGAGGACGGTCTCGACCCATTGCGGTGTCCACCCCAAAACCAGGCCGGCGGCCCGGACCGCGGCGAACCCGTCCGGGTCGCGGTCCTCGACGGCCCGGCCGAGTCCGGTGAGGTTCTTGACGGCCGCGAGTTCGAGGTCGAGCCGCAGGTTGCCGCGTCCGATGAGGTGACACAGCAGTGGCCAGGCCCCGGTGCGGCGTAGTTCGGCCAGCCGGTCGGCAGCGGGTCGGGTCATCCAGTCCCGCAAGTCCGGATGCGTGGTGAGGAAGGTGGTCGCGATGAGGGTGCGAGCGCGCACCGACCTGTCGCTGAGCCCGAGGCTGGCGACGTGCTCGAGGTAGTCGGTGAGCACCGCACCCGGTCCGGCCGGCAGGACGACCGTCGCAACCACCGCGGTGCTCATTGTCGTGTTCCGGCGAGACTGGCGCGGGCCGCGCCGTATTCGGCGGCGAGCTGCTCGACCGACAAATGCACATATTCGGCAGTGGTGTCCGGAGACACATGCCCCATCAATTCTCGCAGCACCATCAGATCGATTCCGGCGGCAGCGAGTTCGGTGCCGTAGGTGTGGCGCAATCGGTGCGGACGCACCCTCGTCGCACCGGAGAGGTCCCGGTGCCGCCGGAACAGCGACCGCAGTCCCGCCTCGGTCACCGGCGCCCCCGCGGTGGGGCCGCGCAGCACCACGAAACACTCCTCGGTCGCCAACCCCGGTGGCCGTTCGAGGCGCAGATAGGCCGACAGTTCGGTGAAGAACACCGCATCGACCGGCACCACCCGTTCCTTGCAGCCTTTGCCGAGCACCCGGAGTCGTCGCTGGCCGAAATCGACGTCTGCCAACCGCAGGGATCGCACCTCGGCGTTGCGCAGCCCGCCGAACAGCATCGCCCACAACATCGCTCGATCCCGATGGGTGCGCAGCGACGCCGCAAACTGCTCGATCGCGTCGGCGTCGAGGGACTCGGGCAGTAGCCGCGGTTGGCGTACCAGCCTGCCTCCGGCTCGGGGTCGGCCCGGCCCGAGGTGTCCGAGCAGTCCTCGCGCTGGTGGTCGCAGTCCCTGTCCGCGCCGCGGTGAGGGCACCGGATTTTCGGTGCGTATCCCGGTCATCACCAGGTATTCGAACAATGCGCGTATCGCCGCGACTCGTCGGTTGATCGTCGATGCCGCAGTGCCCCGATCACCTCGTGTCGCCATGCCTGGGCGGGGTTTGCGGTGCACGTTCTGCCAGTCGACCCACTCGAACACCGTCACCGGCGTCACCGCAGCCACCGTGAGGTCGCGATCGAGCAGGAATCGGGCCAGATTGAGCACGTCGAACGCATATGCCCGCACCGTTGCCGAACTGAATCCGCGTCCGGCCAGATGCGTCAGGAACGCGTTTGCTGCTGCGCATCCTTCCCATTGGCCGTCGATCACATGCCCGTTGCTGCTGATGCGCACCCGAACGGTCATTGTCCGCCGCCTTTCGATCGGAGCCGACACCGCCAGCATGCGCCTCAACCGGTCGTCGGCTCAGGACCTCACGCTGCAACCGTGATCGTGTCGTGGGAGGGCCGGTTAACCGATAGCGGATTGTTGCTCCAGATCTGTTTCCAGATCTGCTTCGGGAACGCGGTGAACGCCAACAGATCCGACCGGGCGGCGTCGAGGTGATCGGCCACCTTCGGCAGCTTCTCGGTGAGTGCATCGATGATTCGATCGTATTGTGCGTGAACGGAATCCGCGTCGGGCTGGTCGTACACGGAGTGCAGCAGTGTCTTCACCCAGGGCCACGACGACTTCGGTGTGACGGCCATGAGGTTCGTCGAGTAGTGGGTGCGGCACCGCTGCCAGGAGGCGCCGGGCAGGGTTGCGCCGATCGCCGCGACGAGGCCGGCGTGGGCATCGGAGGTCACCAACCGCACCCCGGACAGGCCGCGGGCGACCAACCCGCGGAAGAAGGTCAGCCAGCCGGCGCCGTCCTCGGCGGAGGTGACGTCCAGCCCCAGGATCTCGCGGTAGCCGTCGGCGTTGACCCCGACCGCGACCAGGGCGTGCACGTTCACCACCCGTCCGTTCTCGCGGACCTTGAGGACCAGGGCGTCGGCGGCGACGAACGTGTACGGGCCCGCATCGAGGGGTCGGTTCCGGAAGGCCTCGACCTGGGTGTCGAGGTCTTTCGCCATCACCGAGACCTGCGACTTCGACAGCGAGGTGATCCCGAGGGTATCGACGAGTTTCTCCATCCGCCGGATCGAGACCCCGAGCAGGTAGCAGGTCGCAACAACCGAGGTCAGGGCTCGTTCGGCCCGCTTGCGCCGTTGCAGCAGCCAGTCCGGGAAGTACGAGCCGGACCGCAGCTTGGGGATGGCCACGTCGAGGGTGCCGACGCGGGTGTCGAAGTCGCGGTGCCGGTAGCCGTTGCGAACGTTGACGCGTTCGTCGGAGCGTTGGCCGTAGTCGGCGCCGCACAGGGCGTCGGCCTCGGCGCCCATCAGGGCGTGGATGAACATCGTCAGCAGCTCGCGCAGCAGGTCGGGGCTGGCGCCGGTGAGTCGGTCTTCGACAAGCTGGCGGAGGTCGATATCGTGGGCAGTGGTCATCGCGTGCTCTTTCGTCGAGTCGAGTTGGTAGCTCTCTCGAAGAATCACGCGGTGACCGTCTTTCGTCCGGTTACGACACGCCGGTCATCGGATCCGATCCGGCTCGTACACCATCCTGATGGACGCAACCGGGTCCGAGCTCATCATCTCCCCCACCCCACCCGAAACTCTCCCCGCCTACCCGGGCTGGTGAGAAAGGAACCGTGTTGACGTATCCAGAAGAACTCTCTGTCACCGTCAGGCGTGTGCAGGACACGATCGAACGGATAGTAGGCAACGGATCGGTCCACGACATCCGTATCAGCGTCACCCCGACCGGCCGCATCGTCGCCCTCGAGATCCCGCCCGAGGCGTACAGCTGGTCGCCGGACGTGCTCGCGACTCGCATTACCGCCGCTCACGACCTCGCATCCGCGGACGCCGACGAGCAGGCCCGCTACGCGCGCGCCGAGTTGGCCGACGACCCGCGTATCCGGCGCATCGTCTCTGGGATCGGGCAGCTGACCTCGAGGTGAACGGCCCGTAAATAACAACTGGCCGCAGCGATAAGAATCAGCTGCGGCCAGAGGTAACGAAAGAATAACTTGGGGCACCCGAAACCGTAAGCCCGTCTCAGGTGAGGTCTGTCACAAAGTGTCTCGTTGCCACACCCGGTGGGTACCGAGCAGATCGAGCACCTGCGTAACCGCCGTCTGGGGATCGTCCGCGACGACGACACCCGGTGCCGCCAGACCCTCGAGTGCCGCAGCTCCCGGACCCCACGCCGCCAGCGTTTTCTGGTGGCGGAACGTCTCGTCCACGAGGATCTGCACCCTCTTATCTGCGGGTGCAGCGGCCAGAATGACCGCGTCGAACTCGATCGAGCGGGCCGTGAGGAAGGTGCGCGAGATCGGCACGACTCCCCCGAGCATCCCGCCGTGCGGGGCGACGACCAGCGGGACGCAGTCGGCCGCGTCCACGGCCTGCACGGCCGCGAGCACCTGATCGACGTCGGTGGTGTCGTCGGCGACGATGCCGATCAACCGGCCCTGCACGGGCCACGTCTTGCCGACCTGCGCCAGCGCGGGGCTCTGCGGGAGATCGGAGACCTCGACGGTCGGCTTCGGAGCGGGCAGACCGAGACCGGCCGCCACCTTCTCGCACAACCCGGTGTCGATGTTCGCCAGGATCTGCAGCTGCCGCTCCTTGATGGACTGCTCGTAGCACTTGCCCAGCTCGAAGGTGTAGGCGTAGGCCACGTGGTCCTGCTCTATCTCCGACAGGCTCAGGTAGAACTGGCGGACCTGCGTGTAGTGGTCGTCGAACGACCGGGAGACCTCACGCTCCTTCTTCGCCGCAGGTACCTCCACCGGCAGGTCGACGAAGGCACCCTCGGTGACACCGGCCATGAACGGGCATCCCGCGTCGAGCGAGTTCGGCTTGTACGGAGCGACACCGGTGTGGACGGCGTGCTGATGGAAGCCGTCGCGGAACATGTCGTTGACGGGTGCGTGCGGACGGTTGATCGGGATCTGCCCGAAGTTCGGTCCGCCGAGTCGCGTCAGCTGGGTGTCGAGGTACGAGAACAGGCGGCCCTGCAGCAGCGGATCGTCGGTGACGTCGATGCCCGGGACGAGATGGCCCGGGTGGAAGGCGACCTGCTCGGTCTCGGCGAAGAAATTGGTGGGGTTGGCATTGAGGACCATCGTGCCGATGATCTGCACGGGCGCGAGTTCCTCGGGGACGATCTTGGTGGGATCGAGCAGGTCGATGCCTTCGAAGACCTGCTCCGGGGTGTCCGGGAAGACCTGTACGCCGAGATCCCATTCGGGGTAGGCACCGGCCTCGATCGCGTCGGCGAGGTCGCGGCGGTGGAAGTCGGGATCGAAGCCGTTGATGAGCTGGGCTTCCTCCCACACCAGCGAATGCACGCCGAGCCGCGGCTTCCAGTGGAACTTCACCAGCGCGGTATCACCCTCGGCGTTGACCACACGGAAGGTGTGGACGCCGAAGCCCTCCATCATGCGGTAGGAGCGCGGGATGCCGCGGTCGGACATGTTCCACATCGTGTGCGCCGTGGCCTCGGTGTGGAGCGAGACGAAATCCCAGAACGTGTCGTGAGCGCTCTGTGCCTGCGGGATCTCGCGATCCGGGTGCGGTTTGGCCGCGTGGACGACGTCCGGGAACTTGATGGCGTCCTGGATGAAGAACACCGGGATGTTGTTGCCGACGAGGTCGAAAGTGCCTTCCTCGGTGTAGAACTTCGTCGCGAAGCCACGAGTGTCGCGCACCGTGTCGGCCGAGCCACGGGAACCGAGCACCGTCGAGAACCGCACGAACACCGGTGTCTCCACGTCCTTCTGGAGGAACTGGGCACGCGTGATCGAGCTTGCGGCACCCGTCGCGCGGAAGACGCCGTGGGCACCGGCGCCGCGGGCGTGCACCACGCGCTCCGGGATGCGTTCGTGGTCGAAGTGGGTGATCTTCTCGCGGAAGTGATGATCCTGCAACAGGATCGGCCCGCGCCGACCGGCCTTGAGCGAGTGGTCGGTATCCGTCAGCCGCGCCCCCTGAGCCGTCGTCAGGTACTCGCCCTGCTGGGCACGGCCGCGCGGCAGATCCGCGGGAGTGCCGGTGGCCGTCCTGACCTCGGGCTCCGCCTGATCGGGCTTGGGCTCGGGCGGAGTCGTGGGCGTCGTGGGTTCCTCCACGGGTGGCACGGTGGACGAGGGAACACCAGGGATCTTCGGGGTGTCGGCGGGCATGGGAACTCCGATTCGTGTGCTGTCGTCGGGGCTGGACACGTCTTTTCCACGGCTACCCGGAAGGACGGCGGCCAAACGCGGCGGCGGGGCCGTCGGGTCAGAAGTCCTCGTCGATGCAGGCGAGCCGGTCGCCGGCCTGTCCGGCCTCACCCGGTGCGGTCTTGGTGTGCTGTGCGTGGAGCACCACCGAGTTGGCTTCGCCGTCGCGGAACTCCCAGTCGACGGTCGTGGACGCCTCGGCGTTGCCCTGCGCGTCGGTGGTGATGTCGAGCCAGATCTCGTTCTGCGGATTGGCGTAGGCGGGATCGGTGGACGGGGAGTCGGGGTTCGCCGCCGGGTCGACCCGGTTCTGGTAGTGCGGCCCCGAATCGGACGGGTTCGGCCCGCACGGCCGGGTGTGGACGTGCGCCCCGAAGTCCCGATCGGGTTGCAGACCCATCACTCTGAGGGTGACGGTGGTCCGGCCGTTCTCCTCTTCGGATTCGACGTCGAAGGTCGCGCCGACCGGCACGGCCGCTTCGTCGTAGGTGAAGGCATTGTCGTCGTCGCCTCCCTCGTTCGGGAGCCCGAAGGCGTCGCCACTCATCCCGGGCAGCGGCGTGGGCATGGAATCGGTGGTGGTGGTCGTGAGCGAAGTGGGTGGGGTCTCGACGGTGGTCTCGGTGTCGGTGGACGAGTCGTCGCTGCTGCACCCGGCAGCCACGAGCGTGGCGACGGAGAAGCCCGCGACGAGACATGCGTGACGTGTGTTCATGACTTCGACGTACCCCGAGGGGCCGTCGGCGAACCTGGCCGCAGGGAACGTGCCCGCGCCGGGGGCGCGCAGGCCCTGCCCGGCGCTACGACCCGGCCTCGCCGTCCTCGGCCTTCTGTGCCTCGACGATCGCGGCGAGATCCTCCGCGACCTTCTTCTCCACGGCGCTCTTGTTCACGCCGGCCGCCGAGAGCACGCCGTCGCCGTTCTCGAGTTCGAGGAGCGCGAGGAGGATGTGCTCGGTGCCGATGTAGTTGTGCCCGAGTCGCAGGGCTTCGCGGAAGGTCAGCTCGAGGGCCTTGCGGGCACCCGCGTCGTACGGGATGAGTTCGGGGACGTCGCTCGACGGTTCGGGGAGCGTCGCCACGGCGGCCGAGCGCAGCGCCGCGAAGTCGACATCCTGGGCCGCGAGTGCGCGGGCGGCGAGCGACTCGGTGTCGACGAGCAGACCGAGAATCAGATGGACGGGCGTGATCTCGGGGCTTCCCGTGGCACGCGCTTCGTTCATCGACGCCATCACGGTGTTCTGCGCGCGCGGGGTGAATCGCGAGAACCCCTGCTCGGGGTCGAGGTCGTTGTCGCTCTTCGAGACGAACCGTTTCTGGGCTGCCTGCTTGGACACGCCCATGCTCTGCCCGATCTCGGACCACGACTTGCCGGACCGTCGGGCCTGATCGACGAAGTAGCCGATCAGGTGATCGGCGACCTCACCGAGGTGGTCGGCCGCGATGACGGCATCGGAGAGTTGTTCGAGCGGATCGTCGTGGACCTTTTCGATCGCATCGATGAGGTCGTCGAGCCGGATGAGATGGGACGGCCGAATGGGTTCCATGCGTCAACTCTAAGTTGACGCATGGTTTGCGTCAACCTTGGGTTGACGATCAGGTTTGCGCGGTCGTCGTAGCGGAGAGCGAGACCTCGATGCGCGTGCCCTCGCCTCCCACGGCGAGCACGTCGCCGAAGCCCTCCACCAGCGACTCGACGAGGACGGGCAGGTCGGGGACGGCGGCGGAGTCTGCGTTGATTCCGATGCAGCAGTGGCTCGTGTGCGACATCAGCGTGATGTTGACGGCCGAACCGACGGTGGGAGCGAACGGGTAGTACCTCAGCACCTCCGCACCGGCCATGTACAGCGGGATCGGGGAACCCGGGACGTTCGACGCGAGAAAGTCGATGTGCTCGAGGATCCCACCCAGCACACCGGCCGGGAGCACGTTGAGCACACCCGCGATGGCGGACGAGAGCGGCACGGCCGGTTCGTCCCGCCACGACCGGACGATCCGGTCCACCCGGTGCATCGACGCGACCGGATCGGCGACATCGAGGGGAAGAGCGAACCGCGCCAGGGTGATCCGGTTTCCCCCGATCGCGTCACTCTCGCGCCGGAGACTGATCGGCAGCGTCGCCCTCAGTTCGGCGACCTGCGCGCCGTGCCGGGAATGGTAGTGCTTCAGCCCCAACAGGATTCCGGCCAGGAAAGCGTCGTTGAGCGAGGAGTTCGCTGCCCGTCCGGCCTGTCGCAGAGCGTCGAGCGGCAGATCGAGGGCTGCGACCTCCCGGACGGTGCTGCGGCCGACCATCACCGGGGACAGCGTCGTGAACACCGGTTGCACGAACCGGGCCGTCGAGCGGGTCGTGTCCACCACGCTGCGCAGCGCCGCGACCGGATTCGTCACCGACCTCAGACCGGAACGCACGAGCCACGGCACACCCCTCCCCACCATCTCGCCGGCCGTCGAGAGGTACCAACCCACGGAATCGGCGAGGGCCGACGCCGGAGCCGAGGTCGGCGGATCCTCGGGCAGTGGCCCGCGGTCGGTACCGTCGCGCTCGAAGTCGACCATCTCGTTCGCGATCTGAATGCCGCCGATGCCGTCGGTGAGCGAGTGGTGCACCTTGAGAACGATCGCGGCGCGACCGTCGGCGAGGCCGTCGACGATCGTCGCCTCCCAGAGGGGACGGTCCTTGTCGAAGGCCGACATCGCCGCGGCGCGCACGAGCGGGAGCACGGCGTCCAGTCCCCCGGGATGCGGGAGCGCGATGCGCCGCAGATGCCAGGACAGGTCGAAGTCGGGGTCGTCCACCCATCGCGGTGGGGTCCGCCCGAACGGGGATTCGACGAGCTTGCGGCGGAAGCTCGGCACCGCACGTGTTCCGCGCTCCATCATCCGGACGAAGCGCTCCTGGTCGGGTGACCGGTCGAGCAGAGCCACCGCGACGATCGTGGACCGCAGGACGGGGTCCTTCTCCATCCGCCACGACATCAGATCCGGCTGCGACATGTGCCGACCGTCCGCACCCATGCGCACCACCTCCCGCCTCCGGTTCTCCTCGCACGGTAACCGCCGCGATGTGCGGATACCGGCGATATCGGCCCGCGAACAGCACCGATGGGCCGGATCGAGGACCTTTCGCTCATGCTGACGCAAACCCTGGTCCCCCGCCGACGGATCGCACAGGATCGGTGACGACTTCGACGCCGTCGAAGTTCGCTCCCCATCGCCAGTACCGTGAGGAAGTCCATGCCCCGTCTACGTCGTGCCGGATCGACGGCCGTCATCGCGCTCCTTCTGACCGCGGTCGCGGCATGTAGCTCCGGTTCCTCGGGCGACGGCCTCGCTTCCGACAGCGCGCTGCCCACGGAGATCCCGGCGGGCACCAAGCTCGTCATCGCCGACCAGGGTGAGCGACAGCTGTCCCTCCTCACCGGTTCCGGACAACTCGACGCCCTGCCGTTCGAGTACGAGTTCGCGACCTTCCAGGGCGCGCCCGCGATCCTCGAGGCCTTCCGCGCCGACGCGGTCGACGTCGCGTGGGCCGGCGAGATCATGACCGTCCAGTCGCTGGTCGCCGGTGACGACGTGCAGGTCGTCGCGGCCATGCAGACGAACAACAGCCTCAACATGGGCATCGCCCCGAACGCTTCGGACATCACGACGCTCGCGGACCTGAAGGGCAAGCGCATCGGCTACGCCGAGGGCACCTCGCAGCAGGCCTTCGTGCTCCGCGGTCTCGACAAGGCAGGCCTGTCGGTCGACGACGTCGAGCTCGTGTCGATGTCGCTGCCGGATTTCCCGGATGCACTGCGCTCCAACCAGATCGACGCCGCCCCGATGAGCGAGCCGGTCTTCTCCCGGTACATGCAGACCCCGGGTGCGACGTCGCTGCCGCGCCCCGAGATCGAGGACCTCAGCGAAGGCATCTCGTACCTCTACTCGAGCAAGAAGGCCCTGTCCGACCCGGCGACCGCCGCAGCGGTCCGCGCCTACGTCACCGCGTACATCACGTCCGTCGACTGGGCCGACAACAACCGCGACGCGTACATCGACACCTACTTCGTGAAGAGCCAGGGCCTGACGGCCGAGGCCGGCGAGCGCATCCTCGACACCTCCGGGATCACCACCTTCCCACACCTCGACGAGGAGCTCATCGCGACCCAGCAGCACACCATCGACGTGATCAATGCCGCCGGTGAACTGCCCAAGCCCGTCGACGCCGCCGACGCCTTCGATCTGCGCTTCGACGAGGTCGTCACCGAAGCGGTCGCCGAGACCGGCGCCTCCCACACCCGCAGCTGACCTTCCGAGGGGAATCCGACATGACGAACCGCCAACTCAACCTCAACGCCTTCATCTACCCGACCGGCCACCACGAGGCCTCGTGGCGCCATTCCGGCAGCGTGCCCGAGCGTCTCTACGACGTCACCTACTTCCAGGAACTCGCCCGCCTCGCGGAGAGCGCGAAACTCGACGCGGTGTTCTTCGCCGACGGTCCGGCTCTGCGCACCGAGGTGAAATACCGTCCGGACTACGGCCTCGAACCGATCACCACGCTCGCCGCGATGGCCACGGTCACCACGCATCTCGGGCTGATCGCCACGGCGTCGACCACCTACTACGAGCCCTACAACCTCGCCCGGTTGTTCTCCTCGCTCGATCACATCTCCGGTGGCCGCGCCGCCTGGAACATCGTCACCACCGCGACCGACGCAGCGGCAGCGAACTTCGGGTACACCGAACACCCCGACGTGCACGAACGATACGCCCGGGCACGCGAATTCGTCGACGCCGCGATCAAGCTGTGGGATTCGTGGGAGGACGACGCACTCGTCCTCGACAAGACCGCCGGCGTCTACGCCGACCCGGACAAGATCCACCGCATCGACGTCGAGGGTGACTACGTCAAGGTGCGCGGCCCGTTCGGTTCGGCCCGCTCGCCGCAAGGGCGCCCGGTGCTCGTGCAGGCCGGATCCTCCAACGACGGCCGCGATTTCGCGTCGACCTACGCCGAGGCGATCTTCACCGCGCACCAGTGCATCGAGGACGCCCAGGCCTTCTACACCGACATCAAGACCCGCGCAGCAGCATTCGGACGCAACCCCGATCACGTGAAGATCCTTCCCGGCCTGAGCCCGTTCATCGGCGCAACCGAGGCCGAAGCGAAGGAACTGCATCGCGAGTTCAACGAACTCACCATCGTCGAATACGGTCTCGGGCAGCTCCAGAAGATGGGCCGCATCGACGTGTCCCGGCTCGAGTTGGACGAGAAGGTGCCGGTCGAATTGTTCGCCGGCGCAGGCGACATCACCGACAACAACAACAGCCGCCGCCTGGTCTTCGCGAAGATCGTCGAGCGCGAACAGCCGACCCTGCGTCAGCTGCTGCACAAGCTCGCCGGTGCACGCGGCCACAACGTCGTCGCGGGCACGCCGGTGCAGATCGCCGACATCATCGAGGAGTGGTTCACCAACGGCGCCGCCGACGGCTTCAACATCATGCCGCCGCAGTACCCGCAGGGCCTCGAGGCGTTCGCTTCCCAGGTGGTGCCGATCCTGCAGGAGCGCAGCCTGTTCCGGACCGAGTACACCGGCACCACCCTGCGCGACCACTACGGCTTGCCGCGTCCGGAGAGCCAGTACGCACACGAACTCGCCCTGTCCGGTGCCACCGGTGATTTCGCACCGGGCGGCGCCACCGGCGACTTCGCACTGTCCGGCGTCTGATCGAACCGACGAAAGGACTGGAGCCATGAGCGTCTCCGTCGAACCCCGGCGTTTCGGCAGTGGCCTGGCCGGTGACGCCGACACCGACCAGAAGCCCGACTCCGGCGCGACGGCCGACCTGTCGCCGCGCACGACCCGCAGCCGCCTCGCTCCCGGCAAGCCGATCAAGTTCGGCCTGGCGATCGGCCCGGCGCTGCTGCTGGTGGCATGGATCGTCACCTCGGCCACCGGGGTACTCGATCCGAAGACCCTCTCGGCGCCGTGGACGGTCGTCACCACCGCATGGGAACTGATCGGCGACGGGCGACTGCAGTCGAACCTGTGGACCTCCGTCCAGCGCGCCCTGATCGGCGGGGTCATCGGCGTCGTCCTCGGACTGGTGCTCGCACTGGCCGCCGGCCTGTCGCGCATCGGTGAGGCGCTGATCGACGGACCGGTGCAGATCAAGCGCTCCATCCCCACCCTGGCGTTGATGCCGCTGGCGATCCTGTGGTTCGGCATCGGCGAGGAGATGAAGATCCTGCTCATCGCCCTGTCGGTCTTCGTCCCCGTCTACATCAACACCTACTCGGCGCTGCGCGGCATCGACGCCCGCTACGTCGAACTGGCCGAGACGCTGGATCTGTCCCGCGCCCAGTTCGTCCGGCGCATCGCCCTGCCGGGGGCGCTGCCCGGTTTCTTCACCGGCCTGCGCCTGGCGGTGACCATCTCGTGGCTGGCCCTGGTGGTCGTCGAGCAGGTCAACGCTTCGAGCGGTATCGGCTACCTGATGTACCAGGCCCGCAATTACGGCATGACCGAGATCATCATCGTCGGACTGGTGGTCTACGCGATCCTCGGATTCGGCAGCGACCTGCTGGTCCGTGCGGCAGAGAGGAAGGCGCTGGCATGGCGCAGGACGATCGGCAACTGACCGTACGCACCCGGGGACTGAGCCGCGGCTTCGACGGACGCGCGGTGCTGAACAACATCGACCTCGAGATCGCCCCCGGCGAGTTCGTGGCACTGCTCGGCCGCAGCGGCTCGGGCAAGAGCACCCTGTTGCGTGCCCTGGCCGAACTCGACCACGGCGTGCCCGGTTCTGGCACCCTCGAGGTGCCGCAGAAGCGGGCGGTGGTCTTCCAGGACTCGCGACTGCTGCCCTGGGCGCGGGTGCTCGACAACGTGATCCTCGGCCTCGACGGCGACGACGCCGCCGAGCGCGGCCGCACGGCCCTGGCGGAGGTCGGGCTCGCCGGACGCGAGAAGGCCTGGCCCACCGAGCTGTCCGGGGGTGAACAGCAGCGGGTGTCGCTGGCGCGGTCGCTCGTGCGCGAACCCGAACTGTTGCTCGCCGACGAACCGTTCGGTGCCCTCGACGCACTGACGAAGATCAGGATGCACGGACTGCTGCAGGAACTGTGCGCCAAGCACCGGCCCGCGGTCCTGCTCGTCACCCACGACGTGGACGAGGCTATCGCTCTCGCCGACCGCGTGCTCGTGCTCGACCACGGCTCGTTCGCCGTCGAACTGACCATCGACCTGCCGCATCCGCGAGCCGATCACGTCGTCGAGATCGCGGAGTACCGCCGCACCCTGCTCGAGGCACTGGGGGTCGAGGTCGCCGTCTGAGCGATCCACGCTGTCTCCGATGGAGCGACCCCCCGCTCCGTCTCCGTCCGAGCGATCCGCTCCGGAGCGATCGATGAGAGAGAATCGAATCGTCGCTCCGGAGTCGCCGACGGGAGATGCATCGTGTGTGGACGCTATGCCAGCACCAGTACCCGTGGGGATCTGCTCGCGGCCTACGACGCCGTCGAGGCAGTGGGTGAGGAACTGCCCCCGTCGTACAACATCGCCCCCACCCAGCGCGTGAACGTCGTGCTCGAGCGGGCGCCACGCGAGGACCCGGATGCCGAGCCGATCCGCATCGTGTCCTCGCAGATCAAGTGGGGGCTCGTGCCGTTCTGGGCGAAGGACCCGAAGATCGGGTCGCGGATGATCAACGCCCGGTCCGAGACCATCACCCAGAAGCCGGCCTTCAAGGCGGCCGCGGCGAAGCGGCGGTGCGTGCTGCCGGCCGACGGATACTACGAGTGGATGAAGGGTGAGGACGGGAAGAAGATCCCGTTCTTTCTGCACGCGGACGGGCCGATCTCGATGGCCGGGCTCTACGAGCTGTGGCCGGACCCGGAGCTGCCGGAGGACCATCCCGACCGCTGGTTGTGGACGTGCACAGTGCTGACCCGTCCGGCGACCGACGCCGCCGGGCACATCCACGAACGGTCGCCGGTGATCCTGCCCGACACCTTCGTCGATCCGTGGCTCGATCCCGACCTGAAGAACCGCGACGACGTCGACGCCCTGCTGAATTCGATTCCCGAACCGACCCTCGAACCGTACGAGGTGAGCACAGCGGTCAATTCGCCGCGGAACAACAACCCCGACCTGCTGCGTCCTGTCGATTCGTGATATTTCGGCCGTATGGCGTTCCCCACGTCGGACCGGAACGAATATCGGAATTGACTAAAGTTGCCGGGTGCGACAATCACGGCTGACTCCGACCGGTTCGACGACGCCTCCGTTCCTCACCGGATCTCGCGGTACCGCCGTCGCGGTGATCGCGTCGCTCGTCTCCGCGGGTGTGCTCATCGCGATCCTCGTCAGAAGCGAACTCATCGACTTCCTGGTCTACCGGATGGGCGCGCGGGTCCTGCTCGACGGCGCCGACATCTACGGACAGATGCCTCCGGTGACCGATGACTTCGCGTTGCCGTTCACCTACCCGCCGCTGTCGGCGATGCTCTTCGCTCCCCTGGCGCTGATCCCCGTGACGTTCGGCAAGATCGTCTTCACCCTCGTCTCGGTCGCCGCGCTCGTCGTCACCCTACGGGTCGTGCTGGACCGGCTCCGTCCGGACTTCGAGGCGCGGACGGCGTGGATCGTCACCGCGGTCGCGGTCGCCGGAGCACTGTTGCTCGAACCCGTGCGTGAGACGATCTCGTTCGGGCAGATCAACCTCGTCCTGATGGCGCTCGTCGCCCTCGACGTCCTGGTGAAGACCCCGAAGTGGCCGCGCGGAATGCTGATCGGACTGGCCGCCGCCGTCAAGCTCACGCCCATCGCGTTCCTGCTGCTGTTCCTGCTGCGGCGCGACCGGCGGACCAGTGCCATCATCATCGCGTCGACCTTCGGGTTCACCGCCCTCGCATTCGCCGTGATGCCCGCGACCTCCGCGAAGTACTGGCTGGACACCCTGCCCGACACCGGCCGGATCGGCGCGGCGTACTTCGCCACCAACCAGTCCTTCAAGGCCGTGATCTCCCGCTTCGGGCCGCCCGAACTCATGGCTTCCGTGCTGTGGCTGCTGGCCGTCGCGGTGATGCTGCTGGTCGCGGTGGTGGCCATCCGCCGTGCCCTCGAGCAGGGCGATCTCGTGCTCGCCCTGTTCGCGAACGCGACGGCCGTGCTGCTGGCGTCGCCGGTGTCGTGGTCGCACCACTGGGTGTGGGTCGCGCCGGCACTGCTGGCCCTCGCACTAGCGGCGGGGCGCGCAACCGATGCGCAGAGACTCACCGCGATCGCCGTCGGCGTCACGCTCGTTTTCCTGATCGGCCCGCACCACCTGTTCCCCACGGGAGGCGATCTCGAACTCGGCTGGGCCGCATGGCAGCACCTGCTCGGCACGCTCTACGTCACGGCCGGATTCGGATTCCTGCTCTGGCTCGCCTTCGGTCGGCGGACCGATCCGGACTCCGCCTCACCGAAACAACTGCCGAACGCGGAGACCGCGAGTTGATCGTGTAGACGGTGCGCCGGTTGTCGGGCATCCGGGTTGTTGTTCGCGAAAGGCCGACGAGAACCCGGAAAGAACGTAATAGTGAGAGGATGTCGCCCCCGCACAGGACGGTCGACAACTCGATTACGAGAAAGCCCATCAACTGCATCCGAGGGGAGAACACCGTGACCGATGTTTCGTCGCAGGGCCCGGCCCGGAGAGACGACCGACGTGTGTTGACGAACCGCCAGGGCCATCCCGTATACGACAACCAGAATCAGAGGACGGTGGGCCCACGCGGACCCGCGACGCTGGAGAACTATCAGTTCCTCGAAAAGATCAGCCATTTCGATCGAGAACGCATTCCGGAAAGAGTGGTGCACGCGCGCGGTTTCGTCGCCTACGGATACTTCGAAGCCACCGGGAAATGGGGCGATGAACCCATCACGAACTACACGCGCGCGAAACTCTTCGCCGAGCCGGGGAAGCGGACCGACGTCGCCATCCGGCTCTCCACGGTCATCGGTGGACGCGACTCGTCGGAAACCGCCCGCGATCCACGAGGTTTCGCGGTCAAGTTCTACACCGAGGACGGTAACTGGGATCTTGTCGGAAACAACCTCGCGGTCTTCTTCATTCGCGACGCGATCAAGTTCCCCGACGTCATCCATTCGCTGAAGCCCGACCCCGTCACTTTCCGGCAGGAACCCGCACGCATCTTCGACTTCATGTCGCAGACCCCCGAAGCAATGCACATGCTGGTGAATCTGTTCAGTCCCCGGGGCATTCCGGCCAACTACCGGACTCAGCAGGGCTTCGGGGTCAACACCTACAAGTGGGTCAACGCCGAGGGCGTGACACACCTCGTGAAATACCATTGGATTCCGAAGATCGGTGTCAAGAGCCTGACCGAGGACGACGCGGCGGCCATTCAGGCGCACGATCTCGGGCATGCCAGCAAGGACATGTACGAGGCCATCGAGCGCGGTGACCATCCCGAATGGGAACTGCGCGTACAGATGATGAGCGACGACGACCATCCGGAGTTGAACTTCGACCCCCTGGACGACACGAAGGTCTGGCCGGAGAACGAATTCCCCGCCATGCCGGTCGGCAGGATGGTGATCGACCGCAACGTCGAGAACCACTTCCTCGAGAACGAACAGATCTCCTTCGGCACCGGCGTCCTCGTCGACGGACTCGACTTTTCCGACGACAAGATGCTCGTAGGACGCACGTTCTCCTATTCCGACACGCAGCGTTACCGGGTGGGTCCCAATTACCTGCAACTTCCGGTCAACTCGGCGAAGAACGCCCACGTGGCCACCAATCAGCAGGGCGGACCGATGGCATACGGCGTCGACGATGTCGGCGACAACCCGCACGTGAACTACGAACCGTCCATCACCGGCGGTCTGCGCGAGGCCGAGTTCCCGACCCACGACGATCAGGGGCCGGAGATCCGGGGTCGTCTCACGCGCAAACGTATTCCGCGTACCAACGACTACGAGCAGGCCGGTCAGCGCTACCAGCTCATGGAACAGTGGGAGAAGGACGACCTGGTGAAGAACCTCGTCGACGGTATCGGTCAGGCCGTCCGCGACGTGCAGGAGCGGATGGTGTGGCACTTCTTCATGTGCGACGACGAGCTCGGACAACGCGTCGGCGACGGACTCGGTATCAGTGCCGACGACGTACGGGATCTACCTCCGTTGCAGAGCCAGACCCTCGACGAGGACGAACTGCAACGCGCAGCGAATCTCGGCAAGAACGGTCCCCGTGATGTGACCGGATTACAGATGACGCATTGCGTGCCCAACGAGCGCGAGGTCCACGCGTCCTCGTAGCGTCCGTCCGTCTCGGCCCGGTGGGCAGTCACTTGTCGAAGTGGCTGCCCACCGGTCGTTCTCCGGAACCGTTCTCAGGCAGTGACGTCGACGACCACCCGGCCGCGCACCTTGCCCGCGAGGATCTCCTCGGCTAGTCGTGGGACGTCCGAGAGCGGTTCGACCCGCGACAGCGAATCCAGGGTGCTCGCAGGCAGATCGCGGGCGAGACGATCCCATGCCGACCGGCGCAGCGGAGCCGGCGCCATCACCGAGTCGACGCCCAGCAAGGCGACGCCGCGCAGGATGTGCGGCATCACCGTGGCATCGGGCATCGACGGCGACTCCGTGAGACCGCACGCGGCGACGGCACCGCCGTAGCGGATCTGCGACAGCACGTTCACGAGCGTCGAACCGCCCACCGCGTCCACCGCGGCATCCCAGCGTTCCTTGCCCAGGGGCCGGCCCTTGCCCTGCAGTTCGGCGCGGTCGACGAACGACGACGCACCGAGTTCGCTCAGGAAGTCGTGGGTCTCGGGACGGCCGGTCGCGGCAACGACCGTGTGTCCCGCGGCAGCGGCGAGGGCGACGGCGATCGACCCGACGCCACCGGCCGCGCCGGTGACGAGCAGTTCCGCGTCCGATGCGATCCCGTACCGCTCGAGCGCGTCGAGGCACAGGGCGGACGTGTAGCCGGCGGTGCCGATGGCCATGGCGTCGCGGGTGGAGAAGGCGTCGGGGATGCGCACGAGCCATTCGGGCTTCACACGCTGGCGCCGGGTGTACCCGCCCGACTGGGTCTCGGACAGACCCCAGCCGTTGACGACGACGCGGTCGCCCGGCTTCCAGTCGGGATTGCTGCTCTCGAGGACGGTCCCGGCGAGATCGGCTCCGGCGACCAGCGGGGTGCGTCGCGCCATCTTCTGCGGTCCCGCGACCACGAGACCATCCTTGTAGTTCAGCGAGGAGTACTCGACCTCGACGAGGACGTCGTGGTCGGGAAGGTCGGTGTCGGTCAGTTCGCGGAACTGTGCCACCTGGCCGTCGTCGGTGTCGTCGACGACCAGGGCACGGAAGGAGGACTGCTGTGTCATGGATCCGATCCTGACAGGCCGTCCTCCTCCCTGCAGCCGAAAGCGGTCAGGCCGCGTGTGCGCGGAACCGTCGCAGTCGCAGGCTGTTGGAGACCACGAAGACCGACGAGAACGCCATCGCGGCACCGGCGAGCATCGGGTTCAGCAGGCCCGCGGCCGCCAGCGGCAGTGCCGCGACGTTGTATGCGAACGCCCAGAACAGGTTGCCCTTGATCGTCGTCAGCGTCCGGCGCGACAACCGGATGGCGTCGACCGCGACCATGAGGTCGCCGCGGACCAACGTCAGGTCGCTCGCCTCGATCGCGACGTCGGTGCCCGTGCCCATCGCCAGGCCCAGGTCGGCGCGGGCGAGCGCCGCGGCGTCGTTGACACCGTCGCCGACCATCGCGACCACCGCGCCTTCGCGCTGGAGTCGCTCGACCACGTCGACCTTGTCGGTGGGCAGCACGTCGGCGATCACGTCGGCCTCGTCGATGCCGACCTCGGCCGCCACGGTGTGCGCGACGGCGGCGTTGTCGCCGGTGAGCAGGATCGGACGCAGGCCGAGTTCCCGCAGTTCGGCGACGGCCTTCGCGGAGGTCGGCTTGACTGCGTCCGCCACGACGACGATGCCGCGGGCCTTTCCGTTCCAGCCGACGGCGATGGCCGTGCCACCGGACTTCTGGGCCTGCTCGAACGCCTGCTGCAGCTTCTCGGAGAGGTGCTGCGACCAGTCGGCCAGCAGCTTCGGGCGTCCCACCAGCACCGCGCGGCTGGTGTCGCCCTCGACGAGCACTCCCTGGACACCGAGACCCTCGACGTTCGTGAAGTCCTCGACCTTGGGCAGGCCGCCGAACCTGTCCGCAGCAGCATCGCTGACGGCACGTGCGATCGGGTGTTCCGACGCCGACTCGAGTGCCCCGGCGTACCGCAGCACCTCGTCGGCGTTCTCACCGTCGTCGGCGACGACCTCGCGCAGGGTCATCCGGCCGGTGGTGACCGTGCCGGTCTTGTCGAGGACCACGGTGTCGACCGAGCGGGTCGATTCGAGGACCTCGGGGCCCTTGATGAGGATGCCGAGCTGAGCGCCGCGACCGGTACCGACCATCAGCGCGGTCGGGGTGGCCAGGCCGAGAGCGCAGGGGCAGGCGATGATCAGCACGGCGACCGCCGCGGTGAAGGCCGCCGCGGGCCCGTTGCCGGTGCCGAGCCAGAAACCGAGGGTGCCGGCCGCGATCAGCAGGACGATCGGCACGAAGATGCCGGAGATCCGGTCGGCCAGACGCTGCACCTGGGCCTTGCCGTTCTGGGCGTCCTCCACCAGCTTCGCCATCTGCGCGAGCTGGGTGTCGGAGCCCACGCGGGTCGCGCGCACCACAAGTCGTCCACCGACGTCGACCGTTCCGCCGACGACACTGTCGCCCACACCGACCTCGACGGGAACCGATTCACCGGTCAGCATCGACGCGTCGACCGCCGACGTGCCCCGTTCGATCACACCGTCGGTGGCGATCTTCTCGCCCGGGCGCACGACGAACAGATCTCCGACCGCCAACTGCTCCAACGGAATTCGGGTCTCGGTGGTCCCGTCCGGTCCGAGGACCGCGACGTCCTTGGCTCCGAGTTCGAGCAGGGCACGCAAGGCGGCGCCGGCACGTCGCTTCGACCGTTGCTCGAAGTAGCGCCCGGCGAGGATGAACGTCGTGACACCGGCCGCGGCCTCGAGATAGATGTTGCCGCTGCCGTCGCCCCGCGCGATGGTGAACTCGAACGGGTGGACCATCCCCGGTTCACCCGCCGTTCCCCAGAACAGGGCGTAGACCGACCACCCTAGGGCGGCAAGGGTTCCCAGCGACACGAGCGTGTCCATGGTGGACGTGCCATGACGCAGGTTGATCCACGCCGCCCGGTGGAAGGGCCAGGCACCCCACACCACGACCGGCGCGGCGAGGGTGAGCGAAAGCCACTGCCAGTTGGTGAACTGCAGGGCCGGGATCATCGCCATCGCGATCACCGGCACCGTCAGGATCGCCGAAACGACGAGCCTGTGACGAAGCGGCGCAACGGGATCGAATTCGGGCACGTCACCGGTCCGGCCGGTCGCCTGCGCGGACGGCGGCGGCAGTGCGGCGCCGTAGCCGGCCTGCTCGACGACCGTGACGAGATCCTCGGGTGTCACGTCGTCGGGGTAGCTGACCTTCGCCTTCTCCGTGGCGTAGTTGACGGTCGCGGTGACGCCGTCGAGCTTGTTGAGCTTGCGCTCGATGCGATTGGCGCAGGATGCGCAGGTCATGCCGGTGATGGCGAGCTCGATCGATTCGGCGGCGACCGGCTGACTCTGCGTGGTCATGTGCGTCTCCTCGGAAGAATGGGCCGTCAGCGGCCGGAATGGCTGTGGTCACCGTGTGCGCCGGACCCCGGCTGCACCTCGCCGGTGCCTCCGGCGGTGAGGGTGAAGGCCGCGGTGCGAACCACTCCGTCGTGCTGGAAGTCGAGATAGAGGTGATAGGTGCCGGCACTCGGGACGGAGGTGTGGAAGACGACCTCGGGACCGGGTCGTGTGGTGCCGTCGCCGGGTGTCCCGTCCGGATGGACGTGCAGATAGGCGAGGTCGCCGCCGCGCAGCGCCACCAGGTGTCCGTAGGCACCGAGATAGGGCTGCAGGTCGGTGAGCGGCCGTCCGTCCTTGCTCACCGTGAGGGTGAGCATCGCGTCGCTGCCCGACGACAGGTCGCCGTCGAGGGTGACCTCGTAGTCGTCGACGGTTGCGGTGCGGTTGTCGGCCTGCGGTGCGGCAGGAACGAATTCGCCTGCCACCGCGAGGTCGGCGCCCAACGTGAGCGACTCTCCCCCGGTGGGTGTGAAGTCGGTGAAGACCCGCCACGTGCCGGGCGTGAGGTCGACGTCGACGGACCAGATGCCGGTGTTCTCGTCGAGCACGGGATGGACGTGCTGGAATCCGGTGAAGTCGCGGCGCACGGCGATCAGGTGCAGCTCTTTGTCGTGGGTGACGTCGAAGTCGGTCACCGGCGCGCCGCCGGGACCGTTGATCGCGAATGTCAGGTTCCTGTCCTCGCCCGACTCGAGGTCGGTCTCGGCGAGTGCGAGGGCATAACCGTTCCGGTACGTCATCAGACCTCCCGGGATCTCCTCCACAGCAGGTGTTTCGGCGGCGCTGCCGGTGACGGTGCCATTACCGTGACCGGCGTCGTGGGCGCTCGCGGTCGGATCCTCGGTCTGCTCTTCCACCGGGCCGACGGCCGCGCCGACGAGCAACGCGATACCGAAGACAGCGGCTACGGCGGTGACGAAGCCGGTGAGCTTGGCCGGGGTGTTCATGCGAGGCTGTAGCCGGCCTCCTCGACGGCGGCCGCGACGGCGGCATCGTCGAGGGACTCGGCGCTCGTGACGGTGACGGCACCGGTGGCCAGATCGACCGCGACGTTCTCGACGCCCGGGATCTCCTGGACCTCTTCGGTGACCGACGCGACGCAGTGCTCGCAGGTCATGCCAGTGACGGTGTAGGTGCTGGTCCGGCTCATGGAAACTCCTCGGATACGGGTCTGGACGATCAGGAACGGACGAGTCGCGCGATGGCGTCGCCGGCTTCCTTCAACTTGAGGTCGGCCTCGTCGCCGCCGGCGCGCACGGCACCGGCCACGCAGTGCGCCATGTGCTCGTCGAGCAGACCGAGCGCGACGGCCTCGAGGGCCTTCTTCATCGCCGCGATCTGCGTGAGGATGTCGATGCAGTACTTCTCTTCCTCGACCATCCGCTGCAGGCCGCGGGCCTGCCCCTCGATGCGACGCAGTCGCTTGAGGTAGTCGGCCTTGGTGTTGTTGGCGATATAGCTGTGCTGATGCGCGTCATAGCTGTGCTGATGCGCGTCGTCGTGTGCGACGGCATCGGTGTGCACGGTCTCGCTCGGGGTATTCGGCATCGGAATCGTCCTTGTCGCGTCGGTCGTCCTGCCAGATACCATACCCCCCTAGGGTATGCACGGCAACCAACAGACTGCGCAGGCTATTTGCGCAGGTAGAGGCGCATGACATCGTGATGGCTGCAAGAGTGCCCAGCATCCCTCGAAAATGCGGGGCCGCTCCGAAGAGGTTCCGTAGCCGGTGGACGACATGCCCGAGCGCCTCACGAGGCGATCGAGCGCCTCGTAGCCGATTCGTCGCGGGACGTCACGGCACGTGCATCATCTTCCCGGCGAGGGTGAACAGCCGGCGGGAGAGCCGGATGACAGGGATACCCAGTGGGATCAGCAGGATCGTCACGCACAACACCGCACCCAGGAGCATCACCACGGCGGCGACGATCCCCAGAACGGTGCCGAGCAGGGCGGTGAGAAGTCCGAGCACGACATTCAGTAGGCCACTCAGAGCACGCATGACGACCTCCTACCCCCATCTCCCATTGTGCGCCGGTCTCGCGCTGTATCTCACCGGACCGCAACTCGCCGGCGCGCGCGGCAATCGACGGACGCGAGTACCCACGGGAGTGCCGGTACCGCGGAGTTGGTCGAGCGAGTAGCCGGATCGGGAAGGGCGCGGCCACCCTGCGCCCTTCCTTTCGCTCAGGGAAACCCGATGCGGCGGCACACCAGCATGTGGTGGGCGCCCTTCTGGAATCGGTAGTCGACCTCCACGACCTCACCGTCGATGCCGTGTTCCCGGAGGTCGTCGAGCAGTTCGTCCAGATACGGACAACGGACCGAGGATCCGGACTCCACGAGCGGGAAGATGCGCAGTTCCTCACGGGCGACACGCATCAGTTCCCGGATCGCGTCGAGGTGGAAGGTGCGGTCGAGTCGGTCGGCGTAGCTGAACAGCAGGTGCGAACTGAGCACGAGATCGAAGGCCGCATCGGGGAACGGCAGGGACGGCAACCGCCCGGCGACATATCGGTGCGGATGCCGACGGATGTCCTCGGCGAAATCCCGGACCGCCTGCCGCCGCACCCGTGCGTGTTCGTCGGGGTCGGCGAAGAACGTCCAGTCGTAGTTCTCGGCGTGGTCCCGGATGTACCGGTTCCCGCGCTCGGTCTCAGCAGCGGCAACGACGGCGAGGTGCTCCGCGTCGGAGTCGGAGTAGGCCGTGTCGCAGGCCGTCACGTCACCACCGATGCGGTTCACGGCGCCGGTGAACCCCGCCGCGCCGGCCGGGCAGTCCAGGATCCTCCGTGACAGATCGTCGTCGGAGAGGTCGAACATCGACCGGTACTCGTCCAGGGAGCGCGAGCTGATGAGGATTGCGCCGATATCTGCCGTGTTGGGAGTCACCGGGCCATCACCGCCCCAGTAAAGCACGGCCGAAAAGGCATCGGATCGGGGCCGGACAAACGAAAACGAGGTCACGATCTCCGAAGAGTTCGTGACCTCGTCCGTCGCAGTTCGTGGAACTGCACACTGTGGGCGAAGGGGGACTTGAACCCCCACGTCCCGAAGGACACTGGCACCTGAAGCCAGCGCGTCTGCCATTCCGCCACTCGCCCGAGCAACGCCGAAAACAGTAACACACACCGGAGCCGAACAACTATTCGCCTGGTCAGAGGGCCGCGAACACTTCCGGCTCGATCGCCGAGCACATCCGGGCGAGACGTGCCGCATACCGCAGGGTCGAATCCGGGGAAAAGTGGATACCATGCAGTGACGAGATCTGCATTGCGACACGCTGAGTACGGAAAGGGGGTCGCCATGGGCATCGCCCAGCGCTTCGAGCGCAAACTCCAGGCCGCGATCGGCGACGCTTTCGCCCGCGTGTTCGGCGGCGGCGTCGTGCCCCAGGAAGTCGAGGCGGCGCTGCAGCAGGAGGCAACGGACGGCGTCCGACAGCTCGATCGGGGCAACATGCTCGCCCCCAATCACTACGTCATCACGATCAGCGAAACCGATCACGACGCCCTCGCAGCGGATCGGGACTTGACTGTGAAGGCATTCTCCCGTCACCTTGAGGACTTCATCCGAGAACAGGGATGGCAGACATACGGTGAGATCCAAGTCGTCTTCGAGTCGTCGTCGGCACTGCACACCGGGCAGTTCCGGACTCGCGGCTCGGTAGATCCCGATGCGGGGCGCTCAGCGACGCGTGCTCCGTCACCGCGGAACCCGCAGAACCGCCCACCCGTGACCTCTGAACCAGGAGCTGGCCCAATGACGCAGAACCCCGGCTACGACCCCAGCCGTGACCCCGCCGAGGCGGAACCGCAGTACGCACGGAACGGTCACGCGCACGTCGGCCAGGAGCAGCGCTACAACCAGGGCTACGGCAACGCCGGCTACGACCAGGCTCCCGGCGGTTACGACCAGCAGGGCGGTTACGACCAGCAGGGCGGTTACGACCAGCAGGCGTACGGCCAGGCCTACAGCGAGCAGGACTACCAGCAGGGCGGCTACGACCAGGGTGGCTACGACCAGCAGGCCTACGGCGCTCGAGGCGCCCAACCGCAGGCGTACGGCCAGGACTACCCGCAGCAGGGCGGGTACGACCAGCAGGCGTACGGCCAGCAGGGTTACGCACAGCCCGGTTACGACCAGGCCTACCAGGACCAGGGCTACCAGCAGGGCGGCTACGGCCAGCAGAGCTACGCACAGCCGGGTTACGACCAGCAGTACGGCGCGCAGCAGGGCGGTTACGACCAGGGCTACACCGCCGCGGCCCCCGGCTACGACCAGGGTTACCAGCAGGCCGGCTACCAGTCCCCCGCCGCCGGTCGGGTGCTGACCGCAACGCTCCAGCTCGAGGACGGCAGCGGCCGCTACTACCAGCTCCGCGAGGGCAGCAACATCATCGGCCGCGGCCAGGACGCACAGTTCCGCTTGCCCGACACCGGCGTCTCGCGTCGCCACATCGACATCCGGTGGGACGGTCAGGTCGCGATGCTCTCCGATCTCGGGTCGACGAACGGCACGACGGTCAACGGCGCCTCGGTGCAGGACTGGCAGCTCGCCGATGGTGACGTGATTCGCGCCGGGCACTCCGAAATCCTCGTGCGCATCCTCTGATCAGCCGGTATCGAAGGACCCACCGGACCCGTTCATACCGTCCGACGCGTGTGACAGCGCGTCGGACGCTGCATGGAGTCGTCCGGTGTCCGTATTGTGAGTGACCGCACGACCTGGAACACGACCGGTCGACTACCCCGAAGGAGGATGCACCGTGCAGGGGCTGATTCTGCAGCTGACCCGAGCGGGATTCCTCCTCCTGCTGTGGTTGTTCGTATGGGCGGTGTTGCGCACGCTCCGGTCCGACATCTACGCCGGTGCCGCGCGACCGCTCCCGCGTTACTCGCCCAAGCAGTCGGTGCTGCCGACGCTGAGCCGTAACAAGACCGCCAAGTACCTGGTGGTCACGCAGGGCGCGCTGGCCGGCACGAGGATCACGCTCGGCACCCAGCCGGTTCTCATCGGCCGTGCCGACGACTCCACACTCGTGCTGACCGACGACTACGCATCCACGCGCCACGCACGCCTGTCGCCACGAGGTTCCGACTGGTACGTCGAAGACCTGGGGTCGACGAACGGCACGTATCTCGACCGCGCGAAGGTCACCACCGCTGTCCGTGTCCCGCTCGGAACCCCGGTCCGGGTGGGCAAGACCGTGATCGAGCTCCGCCCGTGACCCTCGTACTCCGATATGCCGCCCGCAGCGATCGCGGCCTCGTGCGCTCCAACAACGAGGACTCCGTCTACGCCGGTGCCCGCCTGCTCGCCCTCGCCGACGGCATGGGCGGCCACGCGGCCGGTGAGGTCGCCTCACAGCTGATGATCGCGGCGCTCGCCCACCTCGACGACGACGAGCCGGGCGGCGACCTCCTCGGTAAGCTCGCCGCGGCCGTCCGCGAAGGCAACGCCTCCATCGCCGACCAGGTCGAGGAAGAGCCCGAACTCGACGGCATGGGCACGACGCTCACGGCCATCCTCTTCGCAGGCAGCAAACTCGGACTCGCCCACATCGGCGATTCCCGCGCCTATCTGCTGCGCGACGACCAGCTCACCCAGATCACCCGCGACGACACCTTCGTGCAGTCGCTCGTGGACGAGGGCCGCATCACCCCCGAGCAGGCGCACACGCACCCGCAGCGGTCGTTGATCATGCGCGCCCTGACGGGCAGCGAGGTCGAACCGACCCTCACCGTGCGCGAGGCCCGCGCCGGCGACCGCTACCTCGTGTGCTCCGACGGTCTGTCCGACGTCGTCAGCGACGAGACGATCGCCGACACCATGCGGCAGGGCACGCACGACGAGTGCGCCGACCGGCTCATCGAGCTGGCGCTGCGCAGCGGCGGCCCCGACAACGTCACCGTGGTCGTCGCCGACGTGATCGATCTCGACTACGGCCAGTCGCATCCCATCGTCGCCGGAGCGGCATCCGCGGACGACGACGAGGACACTCCCCCGCCGAACACCGCAGCGGGTCGCGCCGCCGCAATGCGGCCACCGCGCGCCACCCCGAAGCGGGTCATCAACAAGGCCCCGGAACCGGCGCCGAAGAAGAAGCGCAGCCGCCTGTGGTGGCCGGTCGCCGCCGTCGTGATCATCGCGGTGCTGGTCGGTGGCCTGTTCGTCGGCCGCCAGCTGATCCGCAACAACTACTACGTCGGCGCCGACGACGGTCGCGTGACCGTGCTGCGCGGTATCCCCGGCGACGTCTTCGGTTACTCGCTGCAGGAGGCCGCGCGCGTCGGGTGCGTCACCGACGAGGGCGACCTCACGCTCGTCGATCCGAACAGCGCGTCGTGCCGGGTCATGCTCGTCGACGACCTGTGGCCCGCCGCTCGCGAGCAGGTCCGTGCCGGGCTTCCGTCGGGGTCGCTCGACGACACCCGCGAGCAGATGCAGCGGCTCGCCGAACTGGACCTGCTGCCGGTGTGCACCCCGGAGGAACCCGAGCCCGCTCCCGCACCGGCCCCCGGCCCGGGAGAGCCGACGCCGACGCCCGGACCGAACGGCACCCCGCCCACCGAGACACCCACGGTGCAGCCGCCGGCGTCCGGTGAGCCGCAGCCGGGCCAACCGGCACCGGCCTCCCAGCCCGGCGAACTGCTTCCCGGCGAGCCGACTCCCGGCGAACCCGCTCCGAACACGGAGCCGGCTCCCGAGCCCGCGCCCCAGATCCCCGGTCAGAACTGCAGGGTGGGCGCCTGATGTCGGTGTCCCATGGTGTGGGGGACTTCCCGAGCCCTCCGGGAGGTTTCGCCCCGGCGCCCGTCCAGTCGACCCGGCGCAACACCGAACTTGCCCTGATCGTCGCGGCCATCGGTGTCACGACGGTGTCGCTCATGCTCGTCGAGGTCTCGATGGAGCAGGCGCTGACCCTCGACCTGCTCAAGTACGGGGTGACCTTCGCTGCGCTGTTCCTCGCCGCGCACCTCGCGGTCCGGCGCTTCGCGAAGTACGCCGATCCCCTGCTGTTGCCGATAGTCGCGCTGCTCAACGGTCTCGGACTCGTGCTCATCCACCGGCTCGACCTGTCCGATCAGGAGAACGCCCGTTACATGGGCCTGCCGCCGCCGTCGCCCGATGCGACGCAGCAGGTGCTGTGGACGGCGCTCGGCATCGCACTGTTCATCGTCGTGCTCGTGTTCCTGCACGATTACCGTCTGCTCGCGCGGTTCAGCTACACGCTCGGTCTCATCGGCCTGATCGCACTCGCGATCCCGGCCCTGCTGCCGAGCAGGTTCTCCGAGGTCAACGGCGCCAAGATCTGGATCCGGCTGCCCGGTTTCAGCATCCAGCCCGGCGAGTTCGCGAAGATCCTGCTGATCATCTTCTTCGCATCGGTCCTGGTGGCGAAGCGCGACCTGTTCACCACCGCAGGCAAGCACTTCCTGGGGATGGACTTCCCCCGCGCCCGCGATCTCGGCCCGATCCTGGCGGCCTGGATCATCTCGATCGGTGTGATGGTCTTCGAGAAGGACCTCGGCACGTCGCTGCTGCTGTTCACCACCGTGCTGGTGATGCTCTACATCGCGACCGAACGTGTCGGCTGGCTGATCATCGGATTCTCGTTGCTCGCCGTCGGCTTCTACGCGGCGTACCAGATGTTCGGTCACGTGCGGGTGCGCGTGGAGACCTGGCTCGATCCGCTCGCCGACTACAACAACACCGGCTACCAGATCTCCCAGTCGCTGTTCGGTCTCGCGACCGGCGGAGTCGCCGGCACCGGCCTGGGCAGCGGACGGCCGGGGCAGGTGCCGTTCGCGAAGACCGACTTCATCGTCGCCGCGATCGGTGAGGAACTCGGCCTGATCGGCCTGGCCGCCATCCTGCTGTTGTTCCTGATCCTCGTCGTCCGCGGCATGCGCACGGCGCTGGCGGTGCGCGACAGCTTCGGCAAGCTGCTCGCCGCCGGCCTGTCGTTCACCCTCGCCGTCCAACTGTTCGTGGTGGTCGGCGGTGTCACGAAGTTGATCCCCCTGACCGGCCTGACCACACCGTTCGTGTCCTACGGTGGTTCGTCGCTGCTCGCAAACTATCTGCTCCTGGCTCTGTTGATGAAGATCTCGCACGCTGCCCGCCAACCCGCGATCCCCCGTAAGAAAGCGCCCACGCCGATCGCCGAGGCCAAGACGGAAATGATGGGGCGCGAATGAACGGTCCGCTCCGCAAGGTCGCGATGGCCGTGATGTTCATGGTCGTCGCGCTGCTCGCAAACGCCACCTACGTGCAGGTCATCAAGGCCGACGATCTCCGTACCGATCCGCGCAACTCGCGTGTGCTGATCGACGAGTACTCCCGTCAGCGCGGACAGATCGTCGCGGCCGGTCAGGCTCTCGCGGTGTCGGTGCCCACCGACAGCCGCTACAAGTACCTGCGCGAATACCCGGCGCCGCCGACCCAGCCGATGAGCCCGCTGGCCTACGCGCCGGTGACCGGCTTCTACTCGATGCAATACGGCAGCACCGGACTCGAACGGTCCGAGGATTCGCTGCTCAACGGTTCCGACAACCTGCTGTTCGGACGTCGACTGTTCGACCTGGTGTCGGGCCGCAACCCGCGCGGCGGAAACGTCGTGTCCACGATCGATCCGGTCGTTCAGCAGGTGGCCTACGACGAGCTGACCTCGAAGGGTTACACGGGCTCGGTGGTCGCGATCGAACCGAGCACCGGCAGGATCCTCGGGATGGTGAGCACGCCGAGTTACGACCCCAACCGGTTGTCGGGACACGACGGCGCCGCGACCTCGCAGGCCTGGGACGAGCTCAACGCCGATCCCGAGAAGCCGATGCTCAACCGCGCGATCTCCCAGACCTACCCTCCGGGCTCGACCTTCAAGGTCGTCGTGACGGCGGCCGCGCTCGAGAACGGCGTCACCCCCGACACGCAGTTCACCGCAGCGCCGCAGATCACCCTGCCCGACACCGCGACGACCCTCGAGAACTACGGCGGGGCCGCGTGCGGCGACGCATCGACGGTGACGCTGCGGGAGGCGTTCGCGCGGTCGTGCAACACGGCCTTCGTCGAGATGGGCATCGACGACGGACGCGAGGCCCTGGTCTCGCAGGCGGAGAAGCTCGGCATCGGCGAGACCCTCGACGTCCCGCTGCCCGTCGCGGCGAGCACCGTCGGCCCCATCCCGGACGGCGCGGCACTCGGCCAGTCGAGCATCGGCCAGCGGGATGTGGCCCTTACTCCGTTGCAGAACGCGTCGATCGCCGCGACCATCGCCAACGGCGGGGTGCGCATGAAGCCGTATCTCGTCGACCGTCGGCAGGGGCCCGACCTGACGGTGCTCGAGGAGACCAAGCCCGAATCGCTGGGCCAGGCGATCTCGCCGGAGGTCTCGGCGACCCTCACCGACCTGATGATCGGTGCCGAGAACAACGCCGGCGGTGGCGGTGCCATCCAGGGTGTGCAGATCGCGTCGAAGACGGGCACCGCGGAACACGGCAACGATCCGCGGAACACCCCGCCGCACACCTGGTACATCGCATTCGCACCTGCACAACAACCCCGCATCGCCGTCGCGGTGATCGTGGAGGACGGCGGCGACCGAGCACTCGCCGCGACCGGCGGTTCGGTGGCCGCCCCGATCGGACGGGCCGTCATCTCGGCCGGATTACAGGGAGGCTGACATGGCTCTGAGCAGCGGCGCCATGATCGCCGACCGTTACCGTCTCCAGCGACTCATCGCGACCGGCGGAATGGGTCAGGTGTGGGAAGGACTCGACACCCGGCTCGACCGGCGGGTCGCGGTGAAGGTCCTCAAGGCCGAGTTGTCCGGCGACGAGGACTTCCTCGCCCGGTTCCGTTTCGAGGCCCGCACCACCGCCCAGCTCAACCATCCCGGCATCGCCGGGGTGTTCGACTACGGCGAGACCACCGACGCCGAGGGCCAGTCCATCGCCTATCTCGTGATGGAACTCGTACACGGCGAACCGCTCAACGCCGTCCTGTCGCGGCTCGGACGCCTGTCGCTGCCGCACGCGCTCGACATGCTCGAGCAGACCGGACGCGCCCTGCAGGCGGCCCACAACGCCGGCGTGGTGCACCGCGACGTCAAGCCCGGCAACATCCTCATCACCCCGACGGGCCAGGTGAAGATCACCGACTTCGGTATCGCGAAGGCAGTCGACGCCTCCCCGGTCACCCGCACCGGCATGGTGATGGGCACCGCACAGTACATCGCTCCCGAGCAGGCACTGGGTCAGGAGGCGACGTCCGCGAGCGACGTGTACTCGCTGGCCGTCGTCGGCTACGAGGTGCTGTCGGGACGCCGTCCGTTCCTCGGCGACAGCGTCGTGACCGTCGCGATGAAGCATGTCCAGGAGACCCCGGCGCCGCTGCCGACGGATCTTCCGCCCGAGGTGCGCGAACTCATCGAGATCGCGATGTCGAAGGACCCGGCCTACCGCTATTCGAACGGTGGCGAATTCGCCAACGCCGTCGCTGCGGTGCGGTCCGGACGGCCCGTGCCCCCGCCCGGCAACGTGCCGCCGGTGACCAGCGCCAACCGCGTGCTTCCGCCCGGCGTGCCCGGGACGACGGCCCACACTTCTTCGACCCGTGCCCTGCACCCGACGCAGTACGACCAGACGGCCTATTCGTCGGTTCCCCGCTCGGCTCAGCCGCCGACCGCCGGCCGTCCGCCGGTGGCAGGTCCGCCGACTACGGGAGTGCCGGCCGACGATGACGGACGACGGTCCCCGAGTCCCACAGCGCTGGCCTGGGCCGCAGGTGCGGCAGTGGTGCTCGCCCTCGTGACGCTGGGAATCGTGCTGTTGGGTGGCGACGACGAGGAGACCCCGCGCGCTCCGTCTCCGACGACGCAACTCACCACGACCCGCGCGACCACCACGACGACCCGTCCGCCGCTGACCACCACGACGACGTTCGTGCCGCTGCCGCCGCCCGTCGAGACGGAGACCTTCACGCCTCCTCCGACCACGACGACGACGCAGCCGCCGACGACCACGGTGGAGCCGACGACCGAGCCGACCACGACGCAACCGCCCACCACCACGACCGCCCCGACCACGACGACGACCACCACCACAGCGGAGGACACGGGTGGCGGCGACGGCGGCACGGGCGGCGCGGAGGGTAACGGCGACGACGAGACCGACCCCGAGGCCGCCGGTGGAGGGGACGACAATTCATCCGAAACCAGCAACGGTACGAACAACCAAGGAACGTCATGACCACACCCCGCAAGCTCTCCTCCCGCTACGAGCTGGGTGAGATCCTCGGCTTCGGCGGTATGTCCGAGGTGCACCTCGCGCGGGATCTGCGGCTCGGCCGGGATGTGGCCATCAAGGTGTTGCGCGCCGACCTCGCACGCGACCCCACGTTCTACCTGCGCTTTCGGCGCGAAGCGCAGAATGCCGCTGCGCTGAACCATCCGGCGATCGTCGCCGTCTACGACACCGGTGAGGCCGAGACCGAGGCCGGGCCGCTCCCGTACATCGTCATGGAGTACGTCGAGGGCGACACGCTGCGCGACATCGTGCGCGCCGACGGGCCGATGACCCCCAAGCGGGCGATGGAGATCATCGCCGACGTGTGCGCGGCCCTGGACTTCAGCCACCGCAACATGATCGTGCACCGCGACGTGAAGCCGGCCAACGTCATGATCAACAAGGCCGGCGCGGTGAAGGTCATGGACTTCGGCATCGCCCGGGCCATCTCCGACGCCGCGAGCCCGATGACGCAGACCGCCGCGGTGATCGGCACCGCACAGTACCTCTCCCCGGAGCAGGCGCGCGGTGAACAGGTCGACGCCCGGTCCGACGTGTACTCGGTGGGCTGCGTCCTGTTCGAGATCCTCACCGGCGAGCCCCCCTTCAAAGGCGACTCGCCCGTCGCGGTGGCCTACCAGCACGTGCGGGAGGATCCGCCGCTGCCGTCATCGGTGAATTCGTCGGTGCCGCCCGAGCTCGACTCGGTGATCCTCAAGGCGATGGCGAAGAACCCCGCGAACCGCTACCAGTCGGCTGCGGAGATGCGCAGCGACCTGATCCGCGTGCTGAGCGGGCAGCGTCCGAGTGCGCCGATGGTGATGACCGACGAGGACCGCACGACGCTGATCGACTCCGTCGACAACAACACGGGGCGGCACGGCCGCGTCGCGGCCGCCGGTGCCGCCGGGGCACCCGCCGAGGATTCCGGCGGCGGCTCAGTTCTCAAAAAGGTGCTGCTCGGCATCGCCGCGCTCGCCGTGGTCGGTATCGTCGGCGTCTTCCTGTGGTCGCTCGGACCCGGTTCGACGGCCGCCCAGGTCACGGTGCCCGACGTCCGCAACGTCTCCGCCGAGCTCGCCGAGAGCCAGCTGCAGAACGCCGGCTTCCGGGTCTCGATCCAGCAGAAGAGCGATCCGGTCGTCGCGAACGGCAACGTCATCAACACCCGTCCCGTGCCCGGGAGCCAGGCCGAGGAGGGTTCGACCGTCACCCTCGAGGTCTCGACAGGACCGGAACAGGTGCAGATCCCGCGGCTCGAAGGCATGACGCAGGAACGCGCAGCCCAGGAGCTGTCCGCCGCCGGTCTCCGGCTCGACCCGAACGTCGGACGTGCTCCGTCGAATGCCGACGACGAGGACCTCGTCGTCGACCAGAGCCCCGGTGCGGGAGCCAGCGTCGACCGCGACAGCCCCATCACCATCACTTTGGGATCCGGCCCCGAACTGGTGCGCGTCCCCAACGTCGTGGGCCAAACCGTCGAGGTGGCGAGCGACAACATCGAGGGTGCCGGTTTCGAGGTCGTCGTCGAGAACATCGACTCCAGCGAGACCGAGGGCACCGTCGTCTCGACGAGTCCGGCCGGTGGCGCCTCCACCGAACAGGGGTCGACGGTGACGGTGCGGGTGTCCAACGGCGACCGCATCGAGATGCCCGTCGTCACCAACCGGTCGGTGTCGGATGCACTCGCCGCTCTGCGCGGCGCCGGCTGGACGGGCAACGCCTCTCAGCTCCAGCAGACGCGTGAGGCGACACTCGATGTCGATCTCGTCGGCACCGTGATCACGCAGGCCCAGCCGCCGGGTTCGGAGATCTCGAAAAACCAGCCCCTCACCGTGGGCGTCGGTGTGCTCGGCATCCGCTGAACGAGCTTTCGACGAAAGGCGCCGATCCTCGAAGGACCGGCGCCTTTCTCGTCGGAAATGGGGTGCGTCAGGCGGCTCCGCCGTCGAGCGCGCGTGCCATCTGCGCCTCGAGGCGCGCGACGAGCGTCTCGTCCGGTGCCTCGCCGCAGGCCGCGAGCCAGTTCGCGAGCATGCGGTGACCGCCCTGGGTGAGCACCGATTCGGGGTGGAACTGCACACCGTGGATCGGCAGCTCGGCGTGACGCAGGGCCATGACGATGCCGGTCTCCGTGTGGCCGGTGGGCTCGAGTTCGGCGGGCATCGTCTCGGGCAGCACGGTCAGCGAGTGGTAGCGGGTCGCGGTGAACGGATCGGGCAGGCCCGCGAGCACACCAGCACCATTGTGACGAACCAGGCTGGTCTTGCCGTGCAGCAGCTCGGGGGCGCGATCGACGGTCGCGCCGAATGCGACACCGATGGACTGGTGGCCGAGGCACACACCGAGCAGCGGAGTGCTGCTGTCGGCACATGCCTTGACCAGATCGATGCTCGCCCCGGCGCGTTCGGGTGTGCCCGGCCCTGGGCTGAGGAGGATGCCGTCGTACTCCTTCGCGACCCGCGCGAGAGCACCCGGTGCGGTGAGCCGCTCGTCATCGTTGCGCCACACGTCGGCCGTCGTTCCGAGCTGCCCCAGATACTGGACCAGGTTGAAGACGAAGCTGTCGTAGTTGTCGACGACGAGAATGCGCATGAGACGAGGGTACTCAGTGGCCGGTAGAGGGCGACCCGCCCGGTGGCCGGTAGAGGGCGACCCGCCCGGTGGCCGGTAGAGGGCGACCCGCCCGGTGGCCGGTAGAGGGCGACCCGCCCGGTGGCCGGCAGAGGGCGACCCGCCCGGTGGCCGGCAGAGGGCGACCCGCCCGGTGGCCCGATTCGGACAGTGCTCCCGGGCACCGCTCAGCGCGCGGACGAACTACCGGTGTAGGCGGGGACCGACAGATCCTCCGACGCCTGCTGCGTGTAGCCGAGTTGATAGCGGGCCGCGTACTGCTTGTAGATGCGGATACCGGGCTCGGCGTCGAGCGCGGCCTGCAGCCGTGCCGGGTCGCCGAGCGCGGTGACGACATAGGGCGGTGAGTAGGTGCGTCCGTGCAGCAGCAGCGTGTTGCCGATGCAGCGTGGTGCCGACGTCGCGACGATCCGCTGATCCTGCATGGCCACGGCCTCGGCACCGCCGGCCCACATCGCGTTGAGCACGCTCTGCACGTCCTGCTGGTGCACGACGAGATCGTCGGGTGAGGCACCGGACGGATAGCGTCCGTTGGCGTCGCGGGGTGCGTCGGTGAGAGTGACGGTCACGCCCGGACCGCGGCGGGCCACGAGTCCGGCCGGGTCCTCGATCGCGGACAGGTCGTCGAGCACCGCGGCGACGTCCTCGTCGTTCACCGCGGCACGGTCCTGGAGTTCGTCGATGCGGGTAGTGAGATCGTCTCGGGTGGCGGCCAGTTCGTCGGCCTTCTCCTGCGCGGCCCGGACCAGATCGGACAGTCGCGGGGAGTCGCCGGCGCGCAGTTCGTCGCCTTCGGACACTCCGCGGGTGGTACCCACGAGCAGACCGGCCACGAGGCAGACGGCGAGGGTCGCGACACCCCACACGGGCGCGCGCAGTCGTCGTTCCGACACGTTGTACCTCCGATCCTGGCCTTACGTTAGCGTGATCTCAACAGGTAGTTGACCGACCACTCCATCCGTGTACGACGGGTGGAGACGTGAGAACGAGGACACCATGCCCAAGTCGAAGGTTCGCAAGAAGGACGTCTCCGCGACCCGGACGGTGAGCCGCACACCGGTGAAGGTCAAGGGCACGCCGTCGAGCACGTTGTACGTGACGGTGATGCTCGCCCTGATGGTCATCGGGTTGCTGTGGCTGATCGTCTACTACCTCGCGGCCGAGCAGATCACGTGGATGAACGATCTCGGTGCCTGGAACTTCCTGATCGGTTTCGGGTTCATGGTGGTCGGTCTGATCATGACGATGAACTGGCGCTGACCTCCACCCCGCTCGGGTTACACCGATGTTATTCATCCCCACCTGGGGATAACACTGTGCACAACCCGGTGAGAGGTCCCCGGGGAACGGATCGGAAGAGGACGCAGATGCCCGACGAGACACCGCTGCGGTGGGCGACGCCGCCCGCCGCGATAGCGGCGTTGTCGGCCGCCGGTATTGCCTTGGCCGTGACCGCCGCGGTTGCGGTTCCCGACGCGGCCGGTCGCGTACTGGTGGGTTTCGCGGCGGTGCTCGTCCTCGTGATGGTCGCGCTCGCGTTGCGGCAGCGTCCGCGTCTCGAAGTGCTCCCCGGAGGAACGGGGATCGCGACGATGCGGTTGACGGGTCGTCGCGAGTTCCCGCGCGCGGCCCTGCACCGCGTGCGGATCGTCGAGTACCCGCGCTTCGGGCGGCGCGTGCCGATGCTCGAGATCGACACGATCGACCCCGCGACCGGCACGGAGAACCTGATGATCTTCGGCCGGTGGGATCTGGGCACCGACCCGCGGAAGGTGCACGCCGCGCTGGCGATGCGCGATCTCGCGCCCGATCAGACACCCAGTTGATCGCGTAGCCGCACGACGGCGAGCACGATCGCGACCAGCGTCACCGCGACGACCGCGACCAGCGCGATCCATCCGGTGCGCACGATGCGGTCCCGGTCGGTGCCGGCACCGAGATACTGCGGGGCGTAGAGCAGGGCCGCTGTCGCGGCGGCACCGGCGACGAGACCGCCCAGGTGACCCCACAGGGAGATGCCCGGGACGGTGATGCTGATGATCACGTTGAGGCCGACGATGGTCAGCACGGGTGCCGGGCTGCGACGCAGGCGCAGCAGGATGACGGCCTGCGCGCCGAGCAGACCGAAGACCGCTCCCGACGCTCCGGCGGTGACCGCTCCGGTCTCCATGAACATCACTGCGGCGGACCCGCCGAGGATCGACACGAGGTAGACCGAGAGGTACCGGGCGCGTCCGAGCACGAGTTCGGTGTCGCGTCCGATCACCCACAGGGCGAACATGTTGACGGCCAGATGGAGCAGGCCGAAGTGCAGGAATCCGCTGCCGAGGATCCGGATGTACTCGCCGTGCGCGGCGATGATGGGCGGCCACAACGCCCAGTCGAGGAACAGCGCCGAGCCCTGCTCGTTGGTCATCACGCTGCCCGACTGCGCGGCGGTGATGCCGAAGACGAGCACATTCAGCGCGATGAGCACGTACGTCACGATCGGCGAGGGCCGATCGGAACGGACGGGTGCGCCGGCGATGGTGCGGGCCTGCGGTGTCGACCGTTCGGCCGCGGCGACGCAGTCGACGCAGTGCTGACCGACCGAGGCGGGACGCAGGCACTCGGGGCACGCGGGCCGGCCGCATCGGGAGCAGGCGAGAAGGGTCGGGCGGTCGGGATGGCGAACGCACCGCGGCTGGGGTTGCGGGCCACCACCCTCGGCCGCGGAGCCCCAGCCGGGGTTCGTCATGGGAACTCTCTCAGGAGATGGTGATGCTGTTGATCACGACGTCGTCGACCGGGCGATCGGCGCGGTCGGTGGCGGTGGTCGCGATCGCGTCGACGACCTTCTTCGACTCGGCGTCGACGACCTCACCGAAGATGGTGTGGCGACGGTTGAGGTGCGGGGTCGGGCCGACGGTGATGAAGAACTGCGAGCCGTTGGTGCCCGGGCCGGCGTTCGCCATCGCGAGCAGGTAGCCGCGGTCGAACTGCAGCTCGGGGTGGAACTCGTCGGCGAACTGGTAGCCCGGGCCGCCGCGGCCGGTGCCGGTGGGGTCGCCACCCTGGATCATGAAGCCGTCGATGACGCGGTGGAAGACCGCGCCGTCGTAGAACGGACCGCTGGTCTCGCCCTTGGCGTTCTGGGTCTTGTACTCCTTGGTGCCCTGAGCCAGGCCGACGAAGTTCTCGACGGTCTTCGGCGCGTGGTTGCCGAAAAGCGCAATCGCGATGTCGCCGCGGTTCGTGTGGAGCGTGGCCGTTGCTGTCTGATGCGGTGAAGTCACCCCACCATGGTGCCATTGCCCGCTTCCCGGGCAGGACAGGCGGCGCGGGACACGCTCTCCGGTCACGACCACAGGTCCGGGCGGTATGGAAGAGTGGACGCATGAGCAAGCTGATTCATGCCGAGACCGACGACGTGTGGCTTCCGGCATTCGTGCGACGTCACGACGAATCCGGCAATCTCGCGGGTGCTCTCCGCGTGGCCGGCGAGGGCGCGGTAGCTCTCGCGCAGGGCTCGAGTGCGGCCGGACTGTTCGCAGCACGCAAGGGTCTGGACGTCGCGGGCGAACTGCTCTCGGTGGCCCGGCGGGCCGCGGCCGAGCGGTGTGCCGCGAAGTCGTCCTCTCGTCCGGAGCGCACGGGCAGGCGGTTCGGTCTCGTCGTCGCCGGCGCGGTTGCCGTCGTGGCCGCAGGCGGGGTCGTGTTCTACCGGCGACGACGGCCGGATCACCCTCCGATCGCTCCGGAACCGCCGCGCGTGCGGCCCGCGGAGTCCGCGGCGACGACGACCGACGAGGCCGCCTCGACGCCGGTCTCCCCCGAGTCCATCGACACCTCGGAGGCCTGATCGCCGTCCGCGGTGCCGAATTCTCGTTCCGCCGATCGGATCTCGCGGTCGACGATGAGGCACGCCGCGAAGTAGAGCGCGCCGAGGAAAGTGAGCAGGACGGGGACGAAGGCCAGGAATTCCATGGCCACCTCCGTTCCGATCCGCGATGGGGATCGGCGAGTGACGGGCGGGGCACGTCGTCGGTGACTATTCGAGCGTAGGCGCGTCCGGGAGTACCCGCACGTCCCCGACGACTTCCGCGGTAGTGATCTAGTTCACATCCGACTGCTTCATGATCGACTCGGCCGAACCTGTGATAAGAGGCACATCCGGGTGCATACTCACCAGTAGGCACGCGACCCGGAGGCAGTCATGGCAGAGAGCGCCGATGCCCGAACCCCACAGGTCACCGAGCGGCAGGCTCGTGAAGTAGCGGAGCAGGCGCGCGAATCCGAGTGGAACAAGCCGTCCTTCGCGAAGGAACTGTTCCTCGGACGGCTCACCCTCGACCTCGTCCACCCCTTCCCGCGACCGACACCCGACGAGGACTCCCGTACCGAGGAGTTCCTCGCACGCCTGCGCGCCGCGTGCAGTTCGATGGACGGCAGCCGCATCGAACGCGACGCGCGGATACCCGACGAATACGTCCGCGAGCTGGCCGAACTCGGCTGCTTCGGCATGAAGATCCCGCAGGAGTACGGCGGCCTCGGGCTGTCGCAGGTCGCCTACAACCGGGCCCTGACGGTCGTCGCCTGCGTGCATCCCAGCATCGGCGCGCTGCTGTCGGCCCATCAGTCGATCGGTGTGCCGGAACCGCTCAAGCTCGCCGGCACCCCTGAGCAGAAGCAGCGCTTCCTGCCGCGATGCGCGCGCGGCGCCATCTCGGCTTTCCTGCTCACCGAGCCCGACGTCGGGTCCGACCCCGCCCGACTCGCGTCCACCGCCATCCCGGTCGAGGACGGCAGCGCCTACGAACTCGAGGGCGTCAAGCTGTGGACGACCAACGGGGTGGTCGCCGAACTGCTCGTCGTCATGGCCCGCGTACCGGAGAGCGAGGGCCATCGCGGCGGGATCTCCGCCTTCGTCGTGGAAGCGGATTCACCCGGCATCACCGTCGAACGCCGCAACTCCTTCATGGGCCTGCGCGGCATCGAGAACGGCGTGACCCGGCTGCACAAGGTGCGGGTTCCGAAGGAGAACCTCATCGGACGTGAGGGCGATGGGCTGAAGATCGCGTTGACGACGCTCAACGCCGGTCGCCTCGCCATCCCCGCGATGTGCTCGGGTGCCGGCAAGTGGGCGCTGAAGATCGCCCGCGAATGGTCGTCGGAGCGGGTGCAGTGGGGCAAGCCGGTCGGTGAGCACGAGGCCGTCGCCGCGAAGATCTCGTTCATCGCCGCGACCACCTACGCACTCGAGTCCGTCGTCGAACTGTCGGGCCAGATGAACGACGAACAGCGCAACGACATCCGCATCGAGGCGGCACTGGCGAAGTTGTGGGCGAGCGAGATGGGATGCCTCATCGCCGACGAACTCGTGCAGATCCGCGGCGGACGCGGCTACGAGACCGCCGAGTCGCTGGCGGCGCGCGGCGAACGGGCCGTTCCCGCAGAGCAACTCGTCCGCGACCTGCGGATCAACCGCATCTTCGAGGGGTCGAGCGAGATCATGCGTCTCCTCGTCGCCCGCGAGGCGGTCGACGCCCACCTGCGCGCAGCTGGCGAACTCGCCGACCCCGATTCGACGGGCAAGGAGAAGGCGCAGGCCGCGGTACGGGCGAGCGGGTTCTACGCCCGATGGCTCCCGAAACTCGTCACCGGCAAGGGACAGCTACCGCGGACCTACAACGAATTCGGTTTTCTGGCAACACATCTGAGGTACATCGAACGCAGCTCGCGCAAGCTCGCCCGCTCGACCTTCTACGGGATGGCCCGCTGGCAGGCCGGACTCGAGAAGCGGGAGAACTTCCTCGGACGGATCGTCGACATCGGAGCCGAGCTGTTCGCCGCGACCGCCGTGTGCGTGCGCGCCGAACGGCAACGCGTCGACGGGAACCCGGGAGCCGACACGGCCTTCGAACTGGCCGACGCGTTCTGCAAGCAGTCGCGGCTGCGCGTGGAGAAGTTGTTCGACGCCCTGTGGACGAACACCGACGCCGAGGATCGTCGCACCGCGGCCGGCGTTCTCGAGGGCAGATACGAGTGGCTCGAGCGCGGTGTGCTCGATCCGAGCGAGGGCACCGGTCCGTGGATCTCCCGCTGGGAACCGGGCCCGTCGACCGAGACGAACGTCGCGCGCCGGATCATCGACACCCGTCACTCGGTGTAGACCCCGCACACGAATCCGGCCCGCACCCCCGGAAGGGAGTGCGGGCCGGATCGATTGCGGATTCGAAGGAGCGTCAGAAGGCTCCACAGTTCGACGGTGCGGGCTCACCGCGCAGTCGCGCTTCGATGTACGCGACGGAGTCGGGCAGTCCGCCGATCATGGGCACCGCATGGTTGATGATGAAGCCGGGCAGGATCGGCGGCGTCGTGTTGGGCAGGAACTGCACCGTCGCGCCCTGATCGCACCAGTCCAGCGCCAGCTGACGGCCCTGACCGTAGGGGACCGTGTCGTCCTGCGTGCCGTGCTGGAGGAGGACGGGCACGGCAGGCGTGCGGTTGCCGATGCGCTGCTCCGCGAGGATCTTCTGGACCTGGGGCAGGCGGTCGAGCACGACATCGAGGGGCTCACCCGTGCGGGTGTAGTCGCCGGTGCGCTGGAATGCGAAATTCGCCACCGTCTCCGGGACGCACTGGTTCGCCACGGCCGCGAGCATCTTGCGGCCGCGATCACTGATCTCGGCGTCGATCTCGTCGCGGATCTCCGGGTAGGCGTCGGCCAGACCGTTGATCGTGTACCCGATGGCACCGGTGAGCAGCGTGCCGTCGATCTGCTTCAACGTGGCCACGAGGTCGGCGGGCGGAGCACCCACGTAGGCGCCGACGAGGTTCAGTTCGGGGGCGTACTCGGGTGCGAGCTCGGCCGCAGCGCCCGACGCGCCGCCGCCCTGCGAGTAACCGAAGAGGCCGACCGGGCTGTTCTCGGTCACCGACGCGTTCTCGAGCTTCAGCGCCGCGCGCACCGAGTCGAGCACCGCGTGGGCTTCGGCGGCGCGGTTCACGTAGGTGTGGTGCCCCGGCGTACCGAGACCGTCGTAGTCGGTGACGACCACGGCGATGCCGCGCAGCAGCAGCGCGTTGATCGACAGCACCTCGTACTCGGTGAAGAAGTCGAGGGGCGGATTATAGTTGACGAGCGCGCCGAGATTGCGGGACGGCGCGCACTGGTCACCCTGACCGTGGGTACCGACGGCCAGCGCGACGAGCGGCCGGTCGCCGGGACCGTTCCACGGCGTCGACGGCTCGATGTAGGTGCCGCTCACCGCGTTGGGTGCGCCCTTGGCGTCGTTGCTGCGGTACAGCAGCTTGGTGCCCTGACCCGGGAAGATGCCGTCGGCGACCGGTGCGCGCAATGCCAGATCGGACGGTGCCGTGCGCAGGACGTCGCCGGGAGCACCCGTCGGCAGTGGGTCGGGCGGGAGATAGAAGTCCGTCTCGGCTCCCGCTGTCGCCGCGGTTCCGAGAATTCCGCCGGCAAGGACGGTCGTCGTCACCGCCGCGGCCATCCACTTCCGAGCGCGCCCCACCATGTTGTTCCTCCACCTGGATCCACCGGAACCGTGTGTCCCTCGTCACGGCGGTACGGACTGTAACACGTACTTACCGGAAAGTAAGGTCGGCACTTCCCTCCCTGTCTGCCACAATCGTTCTTCGCGCCCGAAGCGGTGCATTTGTCCGGCGCACCCGGAGCGAGTCGGGTCCTCGGCAGCACGACGGACGAGCAGCCTCTCGAGGAAGGGAAGACATGGCAATCGGTGTCGGCCTCCGGATCGGGCGAGTCGTGTCCACGGCGGTCATCGCATCCAACGAACCCGGCACTCCCGACCCTGTCGTCCTCGCCCGCGACTCCGTCCTGCACGTCGACCACGACGGCAACACGTCGCTCGGCAGCGTGGCGCACGGGGACGAAGCACGCACGATCGCGGGCTTCCTCACGCGGGTCGGCGACGCCTCGGGCATCACCGCGAGCGACGGTCGCATGTACCGCGCCGAGGACGCGATGGCCACCGCCATCCACTGCCTGTTGCGGGAGTGCCACCCGTTGCCGACCTTCGGCGGCATGGACCGGGACAGCGACCCCGGCTACGCCGCCACCTACCCGTCGCACTGGGATCCGGACACCATCGCGACCTTGCGTGCCGCCCTGGACTACGCGAATCTGCGGCACGTGGATCTCGTGTCCGACGCGCAGGCGGCCGCCGCCTGGTACGCCTCCGAGATCTCCGAGACCCCTGGCCAACTCGTGGGGGTCTTCCATCTCGACGACGGCGGCTCGACCGTCACCCTCGTACGCTCGGGCGTGCCCGCCGGCAAGGCCTACCGCACCCCCGCCCAGGGCGCACCGTCCCCGGCAGCCCAACTCGCCACGGCCCTCGGATCGTTCGGCTGGATACCGGACAATCTCGAGGCCGTCGTCGTCATGGGCGACGGTCTCGTCGCACGAGATCGCACCCACATCCAGGAGATCGCGAACAGCCTCGCCACGAAGCTCACGGTGCGCAGCCTCGTCGGGCCGGGCCCGGAACAGACGGCGGCGCTCGGCGCCGCGATCCTCGCGGCCGGATTCACGCCGGCACGCGAGACCAACAAGACCCGGATCGGACTTCCACCTTCCTACGACGAAACCGACGTACTCACCGGCGGTTTCGCTCGGCTGCGCGAACTCGAGGAGAGACGTCTCGGGGCCGAGAGCACCGCCGAGAACCGCGGAGCCGCGAGGAAGGAGGCCACACCCGTTCCGGTGCTCACCACGGGCACCGCAGACGAGAACACCGGCAACACGAGAACGGTCGTCATCGGGGTGGTCGCCGTTCTCGTGCTGATCGCGATCCTCGCCGGCATGCTGCTCTGATCGATCTCCTGTCTCCGATCGACCCTGCTCAGTCCGCCGGGGTGCGGTCGGGAGCCGGAACCGCAGCGAGCGCGGCGGCGTCCTCGTCCCCGAAACGGTCCTCGAGCACGGCGGGAGCGAAGTCGAGATCGATCTCCTCCAGCGGGCGTCCGCGCGCGGATTCTATTGCGCCGAGCCGTCTCTGTGCCCGGTCGGCCGCATAGGAGATGAACTCGTCGTTGTCGAGACCGTAGGGCTGTTCGTCGAACTGCTCGTTCTGCCACTGGATCATTCCGGTCGCGAGGGGAAGCAACTCCTCCATCCGCTGCAACACGACGTTCCAGTTCGAGTCGTCCGCTGCCACATGCCGTCGGCAGGTGAACGTGCCCCAGGCCATGTGCCGGCGCTCGTCGGAGCCGATCCGCCGGATGATCTCCTGCATGCCCGGCAGGATCCCGTACTTGGTGCACACCTTCTGCCACGCGTAGTAGCCCGTCAGCGCGAGACTGCCCTCGATGACGTGGTTGTAGGTGACACTCGCGCGGACCTGATTGGCCGGGGACGGATCTCGATCGAGCACGCGCAGGCTGTGCGGCAGTTCCTCGTAGAACAGCCGCCGGTAGTAGGGATTCTCGGCAACGAACGGGTGCAGGTCGGATGTCAGTCCCACGGTGTCCATCCAGCGACGGAACACCTGCACGTGCTTGGCCTCCTCGTAGCAGAACTGGGTCAGGTACATCTCGTCACCCAACCGGCCCTCCACTTCCATGGCGCGGAGGAACGGAAGGATGTCCTGCGTGACGGCCTCCTCGCCGGCGACGAACAACGCGACCAGATAGGTCGAACTGCGGCGTTGTTCCGAGTTGAGCGACGCCCAGTCCTCGGCGTCGTGGGAGAAGTCGATGTCCATCGGATCCCAGTGCGCTGCGTTGCCCTTCGCGAAGAGCCGGAGCGGGAAGGCGTCCCAGTTCAGGCCGCCTTCCCGCAGCGACGCGAAACCCTGACGCAACTGTGTAATCTCGGTCACACCCTCGAGGCTAGACCTCGATTCCACATACGTCGCGGTCTTGTCTCAGTCACCCAGCAAGGTGTCGCCGGGATACCCCTTCGGACCGAATCCCGGAGGGACGAGAAAGACCGCCGACCCGATCGGCGTGATCCACGGATTCAGCGCGTCGTGCTCGGCGAGGCGCTGCTGCACCGGGACGAACTGACGGTCCACGTCCACCTGGTAGGTGGCGAACAGCAATCCGGCGCCGTCCTGGTCGTCGTAGTTGTAACCCCGTCGCAGGAACTGCTCGTCGCCGGTGCGGGGACGTGCCCGCGCGACGTGCGATTCCGGCGGGATCACCGGGATACCGAACCGGTCGGTGGCCTCGAAGTCGGCGTCGTCGTGTTCCTCCGAACCCGTCAGCGGAGCACCGTTCGACAGTCGCCGGCCGACGGCGAGTTCCCGAGCGGGACGGTCCAGCTCGTCCCAGGTGTCGAGTTCCATGCGGATCCGGCGTAACACGAGCGAGGTGCCACCGGCCATCCACGGCGGGTCACCCGGATTCCACACCTGCCGGTCGAAGTCCGGGCTGTGCGGCGCGGGATTGACGGTGCCGTCTACCTGCCCCATGAGGTTGCGCATGGTCGTCCCGTCGGGTCGCGTGCCGGCCGCACGCCGGAACCCTCGCTGGATCCAGCGGACCGTCGCCACCGATCGCACACTCCTGGTGAGTGTGCGGACCGCGTGCGAGACGGTCACCGGGTCGTCGGCGCAGATCTGCAACAGCAGGTCGCCGCTGGACCATCGTTCCTCGAGCCGGTCGATCGGGAAGGCCGGCAGCGGCTTCAGCCACGCGGGTCGTCGGTCGGTCAGGCCCGCGGCGTCGAAGACCGCGGGACCGTAGCCGACCGTGACCGTCAGCCGGGCCGGGTCGACGGCGAGTTCGGGTTCGGTGTCGCCCAGCGCCGGCGTCCCGGTGGTGAGTCGCCGCGAATCCTCGGCCCACACCCGCATGATCCCGACGAGCCCGTCACGATCGACACCCTCGGCGAGGTCCAGTGCCACGAACGACGCGAAGGACTGCGCGGGGGTGTCGATACCGGCCTGATGGGTGCCGTGGATCTCCACGGTCCGCGCGCCGATCGGTTCGGAGATGCGGGACGCGACCGCCGTCCCACCTCCGACCGCGCCGAGTCCTGCTGCACCCAGCGCGGCGACACCGCCCCCGAGCAGGGTGCGTCGAGTGAATCTAGCCATCGTGGGTTGCCCCGTCGTGGGACGGCACGTACTCCTCCTGTGCCCCGGCGAAGTCGCGGACCTGGGCCGTGAACTCCTCGGTCGATCCGTCCGCGAACTCGAGTGTGAAGGTCACCGTGTTCCCGGGTCGCAGAGGCTCCACGAGGTCCATGAGCATGAGGTGGTCGCCGCCGGGCGCGAGGCTGTGCACGGTGTCCGCGGGGATGACGAGCCCGTCCCCCATCTCCTGCATCACCATCGAGGCGCCGCCGGACGACACCATCTCGTGCAGTTCCGTGGTAGCGGATGCAGGACTGGACGCGCCGACGATGTGCACGTCACTGCTGCCGGTGTTCTCGATCTCGGCGAAGGCACCGGTCATCCCGGTGTCGGATGCCTTGACCCAGGCTTCGGACACGACGACGGCCTCGGCCGAGTCGGTGGTGCCGGTGTCGGAACCGCAGGCGGCGGCGAGCAGGGCCGTTGCGGCGATCGCAGTGCCGAACATGGTCTTCTTCATGATTCTCCGTAAGTGTCGGTGCCTCTGCGGGCACACGGAACGAGCGGTCGCCGGCGGCGGCGACCGAGAAGGTTGACCTAGCGGAGAACAACGGGAGGTGCGCGGCTGCCGGTTCCGCCGACGAGTAGTACGCCGGGACCGATATCGGGGCGGTGGATCGTCGGGACAGGTTCGGCGACGGCCACGGGCAGCGTGCGGTACGTCTCGGGAACGATCCGGCGCAGCGCTGCGAGTGCTGCTTCGCAGCCCTTCTCGGCACCCCGTACCAATACTGCGGCGAGGAGGACGGCAACCGCGTGGGCGGACATCATTCCGGATCCCGGTGTGTGCAGGTGACCGTCGTGGAGTCCCAGCACGAGGTGGCCGGCGACCTGCCCGAGGACGAGGACGAGCGGCACCGGAAGCCTGGTTTCGCCGATGAGGACTCCGACAGCGAAGGCAAGCCCGAGGAGGAACACCAGGGCGTCCTGGTGGGGAATCGCTCCGCCGGCGAAGGCGTGCGCGGCGATGCTCAGTGCGGCCGAGATTCCGCTCACGAAGACCGCGCGCATGCGCATCACGGTGTTCACCTCGGCCATGAAGTCAGAATACTTCCCTCACCTGCGATTACTACCCCATGTAGTAACTATCACCGAATATAACGACAGAGCGTCGGTAAGATATCGACGTGCCGTCGAGAAGATTGGGCACATACCCGGTCCAGCCCACGAAGGACTCCACATGTTTCTTGCCATGCGCGAACTATGGTTCGCGCGCACCCGCTTCCTGTTGATGGGCGCCGTCGTCGCGCTCATCTCGATCCTCATGGTGATCCTGTCCGGTCTGTCGTCCGGTCTCGTCGTCGACGGCGTCTCGGCACTGCAGCGCACACCGGTGCAGGCATTCGCCTTCGCCGAAGGAACCAAGGCCGACTCCGCATTCTCCCGATCCGTGGTCACGGAAGACCAGGCCGACACCTGGCGTGCCCGCCCGGACGTCGCTCGCGCCGAACTGTTCGGCAACACCATCGTCAACGCGAAAACCGAGAGCGGGGTCCCCGTGGACCTCACACTCTTCGGCATCCGGCCGGGCTCGTTCCTCGAACCCTCGGTCTCCGAGGGGGCACCGCTCGGTGGTGACACCGATGTCGTCCTCAGCGACAGCGCCCGCGCCACCGGCGTCGAACTCGGCGACACGATCGTCGTCGATCGTCTCGGTACCCGGTTGGACGTCGTCGGGTTCACCTCCGACAAGCGCACCTTCGGTCACGTCGACGTCGCCTACCTTCCCCTGAGCACCTGGCAGGAGATCCACGCCGGTGTCCGGCTCGGTGAACAGGTCCCTCCGAGCGCGTACACCGAAGCCAGTGTGGTCGCGATCGAGGGTGTGGACGGAGCACTGCCCGATCTCACCGCGGGTGACGCAGCAGCCGGTACGACAGCGAAGACCCTGGAGGAATCGTTCGATTCCTCCCCCGGCTACAGCGCCGAGATGATGACGATGTCGATGATCACCGCCTTCCTCTACGCGATCTCAGCCCTCGTCGTAGGAGCGTTCTTCACGATCTGGACCGTGCAGCGCAGCCGTGAGATCGCCGTCCTCCGCGCCATGGGCGCCTCCACCGGATTCCTCCTGCGCGACGCCCTCCTGCAGGCCGTGATCGTGCTCGTCGGCTCGGTCGCCTTCGGTGTGCTCGTCGGTCTCGGACTCGGGTCGGGCCTCGAGGGCAGCGGCATGCCTTTCGTCCTCGAATCCGGCCCCGTCGCTCGAGGTGCCGTTCTGCTCGTCGTCCTCGGCCTGCTCGGCGCCGCCCTCGCCGTGGTCCGCATCGTCCGTGTCGATCCGCTCGCTGCCCTGGGAGAGAACAGATGACCGTCACCACCTCCACCGGCCTCGCACTGTCCGACGTCTGCCTGTCCTTCGGCGACGGCGACAGCACGGTCCACGCCCTCGATCACGTCGACCTGGGCGTCGAGCCGGGTGAACTGGTCGCCGTCGTCGGGCCGTCCGGTGCCGGCAAATCGAGTCTGCTGGCGGTCGCCGGTGGCCTCGGCCGACCCACTTCCGGCACCGTGAGTGTCGACGGTATCGAGGTGACCGCACTCGACCCGCGGGCGACCGCGAAGCTGCGCCGAGAGCGGGTCGGGTTCGTATTCCAGTCCGGCAATCTCCTCCCCGCCCTGACCGCACGCGATCAACTGCTCCTCGTCGAGAAGATCGCCGGACGCCCCGGACGGAACCCTGACGAGCTGCTCGCCTCGGTGGGTATGGAGCACCGCGCCCAGCGGCGACCCGGGCAGCTCTCGGGCGGTGAGCGTCAACGTGTCGGCATCGCGCGGGCCCTGATGGCCGAACCGTCGTTGTTGCTCGTCGACGAACCCACCGCCGCCCTCGATCGGAAACGCAGCCACGAGGTCGTCGAACTGCTGGCACGGGAAACCCACACCAGTGGAGTGGCTACGATCATGGTCACCCACGACCACGAAATCCTGCGGCACTGCGACCGCGTGCTCGAAATGGTCGACGGAAGACTTCGACCACACGACTGAACGGTCGACAGCCGAACGAGGAGGGCCGGCGGTGCCGAAAATTTCCGCAGCGACGGTCGCGGAGCACCGCGCAGCGCAGCGCCGTGCCCTCCTCGACGCGGCGCTCGAACTCCTCGCCGAGAAACCGGAACAGGCACCCTCGCTCGGCGACGTGGCGCGTCGTGCGGGTCTGGCCCGGTCGAGCGTCTACAACTACTTCGATTCGCGCGACGACCTGTTTCACGCGGTCGTCGTCGACATGTTCCCGCGCTGGAACACGCGCGTGGTCGAGGCGATGGAGAAGGTGTCCGATCCGACGGAGCGGGTGCTGACGTACATCGACGTCAATCTGCAGCTGGTCGCCGAGGGAGAGCACGCGATCGTCGGTGCTCTCGCCGCTTTCACCCCTCAGGCGTTCAGTGACGAGAGCATGCACGCCATGCATCAGGACCTCGTCCTCCCCCTCGTCGAGTCGCTGCGGGTCCTCGGAGTCGCGGATCCCGAACTCGATGCCGAGCTCGTCACCGCGCTCGTGCACAAGGGAACGGAATTGATCGAATCCGGCCGCAAGCTCGAGGAGGTGCGCTCCTCGATCCGCAGGGTTCTCACCACCGCGCTCTCCTGATGTTTCACGTGAAACGGACCGTCGATCCGGGACCGTTCACGATCACCTCGGGGTGACAAGCTCCCGGAGCGGGTCACCACCGTCGACGAACAGGCGCGCATCCGGCCGTGTCGCCGCCGCGATCCGCTCCAGAGCGACCCTGCCGGCTTCGGGTGCCGACCGTCGAGTGCACCGACCCTGATCCAGCACACGTAGGTGCGGCTCCAGCGGCAGCGCCGCGACGATCTCGGCGAGTCGCGGAGAGAGGCGGGGCGTCACCCTTCGAGTGTGGAATGTGGGCAGACGGGCCGAGGCAGCAACAGAGAAAGGGCGCTTCCGAAAGATCGGAAGCGCCCTTTACCTGCATTCATGTGATTGTGGAGCCTAGGAGATTCGAACTCCTGACATCTGCCTTGCAAAGGCAGCGCTCTACCAACTGAGCTAAGGCCCCGTCCGCCGCGTCAGCGACTGGGAACCGCGTGCCATTCGTCTTCGCTCCGAAGCATGCGAGCGATTCCGAGAACGATCAGAATCCCGGCTCCCACGAGCGCGAGAACCCTCATTCCGATCATCCTTTCGGCACGGGAGTGGGCCTAGGAGGACTTGAACCTCCGACCTCTTCGTTATCAGCGAAGCGCTCTAACCGCCTGAGCTATAGGCCCTCGAACCGAGATGGAACACTACCCCACCGGGGTCGCCGGAAACAAATCGCCTCGGCGGGGCAGCGTTCCGGCAGGTCAATCCGGGTCCGCGAGGGTGGCCTGAACGCCGCCTACGAGATCGGTGCAGAGGTTGTAGATGAACGCACCGAGGGTCGCGAGAGCCGTCAGCAACACCGTGTTGGCGATGCCGATGATCGTCGCGTAGCCGAACACCTGGCCGGCCGAGACGAGCGCACCGCTACCGGCGTCGGAGACGATGTCGGTGAACGCACTGTTGAGGCGTTCCCATACCCCCATGCCGGCCAGCACGCCGTAGAGTAGGCCGACCGCGATCATCCACACGAAGAACAACGACACCGAGATCACCGACGAGATCTTCAGCATCGACCAGGGGTCGATACGGCGGATCTGCACGGTGGCCCGCAGCGGTCCGGCGGCGGGGATCGCCGTGGGCACCGCGGTGGTGGCGGGGGCGCTCACCTGCGGGGTCTCCCCCGTGCTCGGCGAACCGGTCGACGGATGCTTCACTGCGGACAGATCCGGCAGGTCCTTGGCGAGATCCTTGCGTTCGATGTGCCGTGTCGGGCCGTCGATTACCGCGGACTTCGCCTTCGCTGCAGCAGCCCGGTCGCGCGTCCCGCGCGCGGCGTCTCCGCCCCCGGCCGGGCTAGCTCCTCCGGCGGCATTGGGAGCCGCTGTGCCGGTCACGACGGGACGCGTCGACGGCTCCGGGCCTCCGGCCGCAGAGCCCTTGGCCGAGGCCCCAGCGGGGCGCTGAGGCGCTCCACCCTGCTTGGACAGACCCTGACCCACACCCGGAACGTTCGTCTGCGGAGCGTTCTGCGGGGAGCCCGACTGCGCCGACGCCGCTCCCCGCTGCCAGGGAGGGGTCGGGCCGCCGGAGCGGGGCATCTGGGCGGTGCGTTGCTGACCTGTGGCCGGCTGATCGGCCGCAGCCGATCCGTTCTTACCGTCCGCTGAGGCACCACCGGACTTCTGGGGGCCGCCCTGAGCAGGCGTGTCCTGCGCCGCCTTCGCCGTCGGCTCGGCGGCCTTCCGGCCTGCTGCCGGCTGCTGGTCGGCCGGACCCTGCACGGGTGCCGGGTCCGCTGCTCCCGCTGCGGGAGCGGACGAACCCTCCGCCGGTGCCCCAGGAGCCTGCGAAGGCTGGGCCGGTGACGACTGCGACGGCCGGTTCTTCGGCGCCGGTTTCTGCTCCGAGGCCGGGCCCTGCTGCGTGCCCTTGTTCTCGGGCTTCACCTCGTTCTCTGTACGGTCCTCCGGCTTCCGACCGGTTTGCCCGCGATCGGCCCCGTTCGGTCCCTGGGGAGTGCTCACTTACGACTCCTTAGCTCCGGCTGCGTCGGCTTCGTCCGGCTCGTCGGCGTTGCGCGCGATCGCGAGCAATGTATCGCCCTCGGCCAGGTTCATGAGCCGCACGCCCTTGGTCTGACGGCCTGCCTTGCGCACCTGCTTCGCCGCAGTGCGGATGACACCGCCGCTCGAGGTGATGGCGTACAACTCGTCGTCGTCCTCGACGATGCGCGCCCCGACCAGGTTGCCACGCTTGCGGTCGTACTGGATGGTCAGAACACCCTTACCGCCGCGACCTTGGACCGGGTAGTCCTCCATCGGGGTGCGCTTGGCGTAACCACCCGAGGTAGCGACCAGCAGGTACGTGCCCTCCTTGACGACGTTGAGCGAGAGCAGCTTGTCCTCGCCGTTGAACCGCATGCCCTGCACACCGGAGGTCGCGCGGCCCATCGGACGCAGCGCCTCGTCGGTGGCCGAGAAACGGATCGACTGGCCCTGCTGCGAGACGAGCAGCAGATCGTCCTCGGCGGAGCACAACACCGCGCCGACGAGCTCGTCGTCGCCGCGCAGGTTGATCGCGACGATGCCGCCCGAACGGTTGGAGTCGAAGTCCGACAGGCGCGACTTCTTGACCAGGCCGTTGCGGGTCGCGAGCACCAGGTACGGCGCATCCTCGTAGGTTTTGAGGCGGATGACGCCCTGGATGCGCTCGTCGGGCTGGAAGGCCAGGAGGTTCGCGACGTGCTGACCACGCGCCGTGCGATTCGCCTCGGGCAGCTCGTACGCCTTCGCGCGGTAGACGCGGCCCTTCGTCGTGAAGAACAGCAGCCAGTCGTGCGTGGACGTCACGAAGAAGTGCTTGACGATGTCGTCCTGCTTGAGCTCGGCGCCCTTGACGCCCTTGCCGCCGCGCTTCTGCGAGCGGTACAGGTCGGTGCGCGTGCGCTTGGCGTAACCGGTCTCGGTGATGGTGACGACGACGTCCTCACGTGCGATGAGGTCCTCGTCGTTGACATCGCCGTCGGCCGCGACAAGCCGCGTGCGGCGCTCGTCGCCGTACTTGTCGACGATCTCCTTCAGCTCGTCGCGGACGATGGCGCGCTGCCGCTCCGGACGGGCCAGGATGTCCTTGTAGTCCTCGATCTCGCGCTCGATCTCGGCGAGGTCGTCGACGATCTTCTGACGCTCGAGAGCAGCCAGGCGACGCAGCTGCATCGCCAGGATGGCGTCGGCCTGGATCTCGTCGACCGTGAGCAGATCGATCAGGCCGGCGCGCGCGATGTCGACGGTCTGCGACGCGCGGATGAGCGCGATGACCTCGTCGAGCGCGTCGAGGGCCTTGACCAGGCCGCGCAAAATGTGGGCGCGTTCCTCGGCCTTGCGCAGCAGGTACCGCGTACGCCGGACGATGACCTCGATCTGGTGGTCGACGTACAACCGGATCATCTGGTCGAGGCGCAGCGTGCGCGGCACCCCGTCGACGATCGACAGCATGTTGCAGCCGAAACTCGTCTGCAGCTGCGTGTGCTTGTAGAGGTTGTTGAGAACCACCTTGGCCACCGCGTCGCGGCGGACAGTGACGACGATGCGCATGCCCACGCGGTCGGACGACTCGTCGTGGATGTCGGAGATGCCCGCGATCTTGCCGTCGCGGACCTGTTCGGCGATCGACGTGATGAGGTTGTCCGGGTTGACCATGTACGGCAGCTCGGTGATGACGATGCTGGTGCGGCCCTTGGAGTCCTCTTCGATCTCCACGACGCCGCGCATCTTCACCGATCCGCGACCGGTCGTGTAGGCATCGTGGATGCCCTGCGTGCCCGTGATCAGGCCGGCGGTCGGGAAGTCCGGTCCCTTGATCCGCTCCATGACCGCGGCGAGGGTGGTCTCCTCGTCGGCCTCGAAGTTGTCGAGCGCCCAGTAGATGGCCTCCGCAACCTCCCCGAGATTGTGCGGCGGGATGTTGGTGGCCATACCGACCGCGATACCGCCCGAACCGTTGATCAACAGGTTGGGGATACGGCTGGGGAGAACCGTCGGTTCCTGCGTGCGGCCGTCGTAGTTCGGCTGGAAATCGACCGTCTCGTGGTCGATCTCCCGCAGCATCTCCATCGCGAGCGGCGTGAGCCGGCACTCGGTGTACCGCATGGCGGCGGCGCCGTCGTTGCCGCGGGAACCGAAGTTGCCCTGGCCGTCGACGAGTGGATAGCGCATCGACCACGGCTGCGCCAGACGCACGAGCGTGTCGTAGATCGACGCGTCGCCGTGCGGGTGGTAGTTGCCCATGGTCTCGGCGACCGCGCGCGCCGACTTCACGTACCCGCGGTCGGGACGGAAGCCGTTGTCGAACATCGCATAGAGCACGCGACGGTGCACCGGTTTGAGACCGTCACGCACGTCGGGCAGAGCACGGCCCACGATCACGCTCATCGCATAATCGATGTAACTGCTCTGCATCTCCTGCTGGATGTCGACGGGCTCGATGCGGTCGTGCCCCGGCCCCTCCGGAGGCAACGTGGTGTCGGTCATGAGCTCCTTCTTCTACTCGGCTCGCACGCCCGGCTCCGGCCTTCGGCCCGACGGACGTCTCGCAACCACACGAGTCTATAGGTGCAGGTCAGCCGATGCCGAGAAGGACAGGCACTTCACAGCCCGAGATCTGTCCGGAACCGAGTTCTCACATGTGGGATCCGGTGACCGGGTCGCGGTCCACCTGCCGTTCCGCCTCCGACGCCCACTGCCCGAGCCGGACGTCGCGCACGGCGTCCTCCGGGTCGGAGGCGAGCAGCAGCGCGGTGATCGGCACGGCCAGGACGATGATGCCGAGGACGAACGCAGGGAACAGCAGCGACATCACGGTCATGCCTTCGGGTGCGGGCATGCTCGGATCGAGGGTGACCCGCACGCCGGCCATGGCGGTGTAGTGCAGCGCCACGACCGCGCATCCCATGACGAAGGCCGCGACGACGCGGATCTCGAGACGACGCGTGCGGCGGGCCAGTGCGAGCGCGGCCGTGGAGGCGACGACACCGATGATCACCGAGGCGATCACGTACCCCGTCTCGTGTTCGATCGCGCCCCGGATGCGGATGGCGTACATGCCGCTGTAGTGCATCATGCTGACGGCGGCGCCCATGAGCAGACCGCCGATGAGCAACCGCACCGATTCGGGAATGCGGTGCTTGCTGACGTCGTGCACGTCGGCGATCCGCAGACCCACGAGGGTCGCGACGACGGCGAGCACGACAGAGAAGACCGTCGGTGCCAGTTCGTATCGGATGGTCGTACCCGGCACGGAGAAGCCCATCATGCCGATGAAATGCATGAGCCAGATGCCCACGCCGCCGATGGACAACGATGCCGTGAGGAGCCACCAGTTGCCGCGGCTCTTCGAGCGACCGCCGGACACAGGACAATCCGACGAAGGAGCCCATCACAGCGGTGGCGTAGGAGAGGAGGAAAACCCACATCCCATGGAGAAGTCGTGTACGTCGTGCGACACGTGAGGTCCTCACAGCGGCGCGCTGTCACCACCGCGCTCGGAGGGCACGCGCCACGACCTACCCGATGCGGGCTGCACCCCGACTTTCCAGCAGCGTAAGCGAGCTTATCGCGCTGTGGGTGTTCACATCACATCACCGTTTCACATGTCGCCCGTAAGGACGGGAGACCGTCTCAGGGCCGTCCCCACCGAGCCAGATCGCCATCTCCCGCTCCTGCTCGAGGTCCTGTGTGCTCGCCGATGCCATCAGAGCTACGACCGGCACCGCGAGCAGCGCGACACCGATGATGAACCCAGGGAACAGCAGGGTCATGATGGTCATCCCCTCCGGATTCGGAGCGGACGGATCGACGGTCACCGCGATCCCGGCCATGCCCGTGTAGTGCAGTGCCACCACGGCGCATCCCATGACGGCGGCGGCCGGGATCCGCACGGCCGGCCGTTCCGCGACCCGCGACAGCCACAACGCGACGATCGACGCGACGACACCGATCGCGACGGACGCCGCGACGTACGACCGTCCCTGCTCGAGTTCGCCCTGGATCCGCACCGCGGCCATGCCGCTGTAGTGCATGCCGGCGACCGCGAAGCCCATGATCACGCCGCCGACGAGAAGCCGGACATCCGACGGCAACCCACGGATCCACTGCACGTCGGTGTCGAGGATCCGCAATCCGACCAGCGTGGCCGTCACGGCGAGCGCGACCGACAGCAGCGTCAGTCCGAGGTCGTAACGGATCGCGGAACCGGGTACGTCGAAGCCCATCATCCCGATGAAGTGCATCAACCAGATTCCGACGCCCCCGATGGACAGGGCTGCCATGAGTGTCCATCGGGTCCGGGCGACCGACGTCCATGCGTTCGCAGCCTTGCGCGCGCAGGACAGACCGGCATAGCACCCCACTGCGGACGTGATGTAGGCGAGTGCGAAAAGCCAACCGCCCATGGAAAAATGGTGAACCTCGTGCGACATGTTGCCCCCCAGGAAGCGGCACGCACGGCACATCGATCCGTGTCGTGCCGAGTAGACCGACAGCGACCCCCGACGCTGCACAGAAGACTACTCCACTTCCGGGATTTCAACCAGATATGTTGACTTACAACATGTTCGGACGATATTCAGAAGGTCCGACCGTCGACGGGATCTACCGGGCCGTCGGCCGCCCACCGCTCGGATTCCTCTTCCAGTTCCGCCGCAAGACGATCCGGGGCCTGGAGCACCAGGACGATCGGAACGGCCAGCAGCAACAGGCCTACGACGAAGAGCGGGAAGAGAATGGAGAAGACCTCGATCCCACCGGAAACCACCACGGCGGGGTCGATCTCCACACGGACCGACGCGGCGGCGAGGAAGTGCACCGCGATCACGGCGACGCCGGCCAACGCGCTGCTCAGCAGACGCTTGGGCCACGTGTCCGCCGTCTTCACCTGGGCCAGGAAGCCCACGGCCGTCGCGATCGCCAGCCCCACCGCTGCGGCGACCCAGAGCGGATCGAAGGTCAGCGATCCCTGGATCCGCACCGCTGCGAGGACCGAGAACGGCGCGCCCGCAAGGCCGGCGCCCAGCACGAGAGCACCCGTGACCGTCCGGGCGAGGGTGGCGGGAGCGTTGTCCGGGATCGCGACGAGCAGCGCCACGTACACCGACACCAGCGCGACGAGCATCGAGAACACGATGGTGACGGTGTCGAACCGCACCACACTGTCCTCGACGTTGAAGCCCGCCATCGGAAGGAACATAGCGAGCCAGACACCGACGCCACCGCTCACCAGGGCAGCGAGAATCATCCAGTACGAACGCAATCGGTCGCTGGAGGTGGTACGGACCCGTCGAGCACCGGTGACCCCGATGAACACCCCGATCGCCGAGGTCAGATAGGCGAGGACCGTGACCCACGAGCCCATCGTGAAGAGTTCGAGGCCCTCCCCCATTACTGGGTCACCGGCTGGTGCAGCTTCCGCAGAGCGTATTCGGTGACGGTGACCAGGGCCTGCTTCGCCGACTCACGTGCTCGCGCATCGATCGACACGATCGGCACATCCGCCGAGATCGCCATCGCCTGACGGATGTCCTCGAGCGGGTACCGGGGAGCATCGTCGAATTCGTTGATGGCGACGATGAACGGGAGATTGCGCGCCTCGAAGAAGTCGACGGCGGCGAAGCTCTCATCCAGGCGACGCGTATCGATCAGCACAATCGCCCCGATGGCGCCGCGGATCAGGTCGTCCCACATGAACCAGAAGCGGTGCTGTCCGGGCGTGCCGAACAGGTAGAGGACGAGGTCGTCGGCCAGACTGATACGACCGAAGTCCATGGCGACCGTGGTGGTCGCCTTCTGCGGTGTCGCAGAGAGGTTGTCGACGCCGTCGCTGGCGTTCGTCACGAGCGCCTCGGTACGAAGCGGCACGATTTCCGACACCGTCCCGACCAGAGTCGTCTTACCGACGCCGAAGCCTCCGGCGATCACGATCTTGGTCGAGGTCACGCGCTTCGTGGCGTTAGAGTTCGCGAAGTCCACTGAGGACCCTTTCAATCAGCTCACGACGCTCCGCGTCGCTCGAATCGTCTTTCAGCGTGGCCAGGATCTGTACGTGTCCGGCTTCGACGAGATCGGCGACGAGCACGCGTGCCACGCCGATCGGCACCCCCACGCGCGCGGCGATCTCCGCGACGGAGGGTGATTCCTTGCACAGCTCCAGGATCGTGGCATTGATGTTGTCCAGATCCCGGGACCGATCGTCGGTTCCCGGAATGGCCTGGATGAGCGCCTCCAACGCCAGTTCGACCGCAGGACTCGTACGTCCCGAAGTCAGGGAGTAGGGCCGGACCAGACTGGGCTGATCCGGCACGGACTCCGGCTTCCGCGATTCCATGGCCACCTCGACGTCAGGACCCTAGACCGACCCGCGGGGTGGCTTCGACCGAAGCACCCACTCGATCGACCAAGAGCGCCATCTCGTAACCGACCTGTCCGATGTCGCACTCGGAGGCGGTCAGAGCCGCCAGGTGCGAGCCGTCGCCGACGCTCATCAGCAGCAAGTAGCCGTGCTGCATCTCCACGACGGACTGCAGCACACCCCCACCGTCGAACAGCTGCGACACACCGTTGGACAGGCTGGCCAGGCCCGAGGTCACCGCAGCGAGCTGCTCGGCACGATCCACCGGGAGGTGGGCGCTGGCGGCCATGAGCAGACCGTCGGCGGACACGAGCACGGCATGCGAGACACCCGGGACTTCGCGCGCGAAGTTGGAAACCAACCAGTCCAATGGACGAGCTGCGTCGGATCCATGATCAATATTCATCGAACTCCCTGTTCGTCGTTCTCGCGATTGCTGGAATTCGCCGAGGCGCGTCCGTTGCGGACACCCTGCTGATGGCGGCTCAAGTTGGCCCGGATGGCTTCCGGGTCTCGACGTCGAATGGTCCTCGGCAGCTCACCCGTTGCCGGTGCCCGAACAGCACCCGGCACCAGACGCTCGCCGGGAGCGCGCCGCGGAAGACCCGCGGTGGTGTGCTCCTCCACGGGGGACTCGGTAGCACGCTGTGCGGCTTCCCAACCCGCGTCCGCCGCGGAGTGCCACTCCCGCTTCCTGCGGTCCTCCGGAAGGCTCGTCGGGTCGACGAGCCAGTCCGACATCATCGTGGTGAAGATCGGGGTGTTCGCCGGCTGCGGACGGGCCGACGCGAGGTCGGACCGCGGCTGGAAGAACGATGCGGTCTTCGCCGAGTTGGTCCGGTAGCGATGGCGGGCCGCCTGCTGCGCGTCGCTGTGCGGCGAGACGGAGCCACCGTCGGCGATGCTCGGGCCGGAGACCGCTGCGGCCGAATCGGGTTCGGAAGCGTTGGTCGACGCAGCGGGTTGCTGCGGAAGCCCCGGCGTGCTGCCCGGCTGACGACGCGGCAGACCGGGCGCGCTTCCCGGACGACGCTGCGGGAAACCCGTCGAGGGTTCCTGCTGCCGACGGTCCGCATCCTGCTCGGGGACGCGCTGTGCGTCCGGCGCGGGGGCGCGCTGGGGCAGGTCGGGACGGTTCGGTGTGTCCGGGCGGCCTGCGGCGTCGCCACCTGCGAGCGGTCCCGCCGACGGCTGTTGCTGCGGCCGGTTCTGCGGAACGGACGGGGACGATCCGGAAGCCCGTCCCGGCAGGCCGGGAGTCGCGCCCGGCCGACGCTGCGGAAGACCGGGGGACGCGGGTCGCTGCTGCGGGGCGGGTGCACGATGCGCCGAACCCTGCTGGGGCTCACGGACCGGCAAGGACTGCGACTGCGACTGCTGGGAGTCCGTTGGCGACAGGCCCGGTGTGGCACCGGGACGACGCTGCGGAAGACCCGAAAGCCCTTCCCGGCGAGACCGATCGGCGTCGGGTCGTGGCCCGGCACCGTTGCGGCCGTCGAGCGGGTGACCGTTGGTCTCGTCCGGCCCGCGACGAGGACCGCGCGGAGGCAGCGACGACGCGAAGGCTGCTGCGGCGTCCGGCTCGATCCGGCGCGGCTGCGGCGACCGGGGTGGAGTCGGGAGACCAGGCGTCTCGCCCGGCTGACGCGTGGGCAGACCCGGAGTTCCACCCGGGCGACGCTGCGGAAGACCCGACGGGCCGAACTCGCGGGATGCCGACGGTGCCTGATTGTCGCGCTGCGGCTCGTCGCGTCGCTCGTCGTCGTAGGACGGCTCCGCATCCCATGCGGCGGAAGCGCTCTCGTCGACATCGGCGGCGTAACCGTTGTTCGCGTAGCCGTTGTCGTAGGCATCGTCGGACTCGTCCGCACGGACATCGTCGGCGGAGTCGAGCGGCTGCGAGGACGCGTACTCGTGCCGGTCGTCGGCCGCGGGCAGACCCTGCGGGGCGACGGGCGCCGAGAGCGCCTGCGGTGCCGAGTACTCCTCCGCTTCGATCTCGATGCGCGGCTGGGGACCGGTGTGCGACAACGCCAACGGGGAGACCAGCAGGACGTCCGGGATGTGGACGCTCGCGGTGATACCCGGGTTGCGCGCGGTGTCGAAGGTCGGGCGCAGGCGCACGGTGAGACCGTGCCGCTCGGCCAGTCGCGAGACCACGAACAGACCCATGTGGCGTGCGGTGTCGGGACCGACCTCGCCGCCCTTGGCGAGACGCTGGTTGATGGACTCGAGTTCGTCGGCCGGGATACCGATACCGCGGTCGGCGATCTCGACGAGCAGGCCACCGTCGACGGCTCGCGCGAAGCTGAAGGTGACGTTGCTGTCGGGCGGCGACGCGCGCAGCGAGTTGTCGACCAGCTCGGCGAGCAGATGCACGATGTCGGTCGCGACCGCGCCGCTGAGGGCACCGTCGGGAGTCGAACCGATCTGCACGCGCTGGTAGTCTTCGACCTCCGACATCGCGGCGCGCAGGATGTCGCCGAGCTGCACGGGCGCGGAGTGACCGCGGCGCGTGCGGGTACCGGAGAGAATCAGCAGGTTGTCGCCGTTCCGGCGCATACGCGCGGCGAGGTGGTCGAGGCGGAACAGGCTCTCGAGTCGGGCCGGATCCTTCTCCTCGTACTCGAGTCGTTCGATGAGGCCGAGCTGCTGCTCGACGAGCGACTTGGAGCGACGTGCGAGTGTCTCGAACATGTCGCTGATCTGCAGGCGGAGGTGTGCCTGCTCGCCGGCGAGACGCAGTGCCTGCCCGTGCATGTCGTCGACGGCGCGGGCGAGCTGACCGATCTCCTCGGTGGTGTGCACCGGGACTCGGGTGAACTCGATATCCTCGATGTTGTCGCCGACCTTGATGCGGTCGATGGCCTCGGGCAGCTCCTGCCGCGCGACCTTCAGCGTGCCGTAACGCAGGCGGCGGATCGGGCCGACCAGTGAGCGGGACACGAGCAATGCGAGCACGAGGGCTGCGAGCAGGGCTGCGAGCACGATCGCGGTGTCGCGGAGAGCGGCCGAGCGGGTTTCCGCGGCGCGGTCCTGAATCGTAGTGCTGACCTGCGACGACGCTTCGTCGATGATGGTGCCGTAGATGTCGACACTGTCGAGCAGCGACGCGCGGATGTCGAGGATCGGGAGCGGACCGGAACCGGCCGCGTCGACCATGTCGGCACGTTCCTGGACGCCGGCCCGCAGTTCGGCGATCTGCTGATCGGCCATCAGGTAGGAGCGGGCGAGCAGGTCGAGCATCGCGAGCTCGGCGCCGGAGGCGGACACCAGCGCGGTGCCCGGCTGGGTCGGGTCGTCGATCAGCTGGAGCAGACCGAGAACCTGACCGAAGAGGTAGCGCTGCGAGTACCACGCGTTGATCAGCTGGTCGCCGTAGCCGATGATCTCGCGATCGTCGACCTCACCGAGGATGGCCTCGACGACACGGTTGAGGCTGTCGCGCACCTCGTTGGTGACGGCACCGATCTCCTCGATCGGCACCGGACCCGCCTGAATCTTCGTGTAGAGCGACTGGGCCGTGGCGGCGGTGCGGCTGAGGTCGGCGGTCACGGCGGGATCGAGCTCGGGGTTCTCCGTGATCGCGGCGATCGTGCCGAAAGCGTCACCGAGAGCCGCCATTTCCTCGGGGGTCGCCGTTCCGACCGCGGCATCCGCGGTGGCGGTGGCGAACGCCGTCGAGAAATCCACGATGTCCGGCACGGCTGCGACCTGATCGGCTGCGGACGAGAAGTGGACGGCGTTGCTGAGCTCGTTCTCGACCCGAAGACCACCGAGGACCATTGCCACAGTCACGGGGACAGCGAGAACGGCGGTGACCTTCCTGCGAAGACCCCACCCCTCGATGTTCCACCACCGCTGCTGGGGCGGCGACTTGTCACTCATGGATCACAGCTCTCCTTCCACCCCGTCCGCGCCGGGCGACGAACACCAGTCGGCACTGCACTCCGTTGAGCGCGTTTTCGATCGAGTGCAGTCGAACGAGACGTTTCGGGTGAGGGCACCATATCGGGACATACAGCGGATACGGAAGAGTGAGTTCTTCCCGTACCACGCGCTGCCCCAGCCCCCTCGTCGGCAGCCACACGTACAGATGGCCGATAGAAGTGTACTCACGAGTAACGAAGAAGGCTAACGGCCCTGCCCACTTCCGGGCGCACAACATGCGAATCCCCGCCGTGATGTACGACACAGCGGGGATTCGCATGCAGTTCTCCGGCGCTGCCGGCCGTGATCAGACGTCGAGGAAGCGGACATCCTTCGCGTTACGGGTGATGAAGCTCCGTCGTGCCGCGACGTCCTCACCCATCAGAACGCTGAACAGCTCGTCGGCGGCAGCGGCGTCGTCAAGGGTCACCTGACGCAGGACGCGGACGCTCGGATCCATGGTGGTCTCCCACAGCTCTTTGGCGTTCATTTCACCGAGGCCCTTGTAGCGCTGGATGCCGTCGTCCTTGTTGATCCTCTTGCCGGCCTTCAGACCCGCCTCGAGCAGGGCGTCGCGCTCGCGGTCGGAGTACGCGAACTCCGGCTCGCTGCGCTGCCACTTGAGCTTGTACAGCGGCGGCTGCGCCAGGAAGACGTGGCCTTCCTCGACCAGCGGCCGCATGAAGCGGAAGAGCAGCGTGAGCAGCAGCGTCGCGATGTGCTGACCGTCGACGTCGGCGTCGGCCATCAGGACGATCTTGTGGTACCGCAGCTTCGAGATGTCGAATTCCTCGTGGATGCCGGTACCGAACGCCGTGATGATCGACTGGACCTCGGCGTTCTTGAGGACCTTGTCGATCCGGGCCTTCTCGACGTTGATGATCTTGCCGCGCAGCGGAAGGATCGCCTGGTACATCGAGTCGCGACCCGACTTGGCGGAGCCACCCGCGGAGTCGCCCTCCACGATGTAGATCTCACACTTGCTCGGGTCCTTCGACCGGCAGTCGGCGAGCTTGCCGGGCAGACCACCGATGTCGGTCGCGCTCTTGCGGCGGACGAGCTCGCGCGCCTTACGAGCGGCGACACGCGCGTGCGCCGACGACACGGCCTTGGTGACGATCGTCTTCGCGTCGGCCGGGTTGGCCTCGAACCAGTGCGAGATGTGCTCGTTGCACGCCTTCTGCACGAAGGACTTCACCTCGGTGTTGCCGAGCTTGGTCTTCGTCTGGCCCTCGAACTGCGGCTCAGCGACCTTGACGGAGATGATCGCCGCGAGACCCTCACGGATGTCGTCACCCGTGAGGTTCGGGTCCTTGTCCTTGAGGAGTTTCTTGTCCTTCGCGTAGCGGTTGACGACCGTGGTCAGCGCCGCACGGAAGCCTTCCTCGTGCGTACCGCCCTCGTGGGTGTTGATGGTGTTGGCGAAGGTGTGGACGGACTCGGAGTAACCCGAGTTCCACTGCATCGCGACCTCGAGTTCGTGGCCGGTGCCCTTGGCGGTGAACCCGACGACGGAGTTGTGGATCGGCGACTTCGTGCGGTTGATGTGGCGCACGTAGTCCTCGAGACCACCCGGGTAGTGGTAGGTGCGGACCTTGACCTTGTGCACCTCGGACTCGGTTGCCTCGACGGCCTGGTCCTCGGCGGTCTTCGGCGCCTCGGCGGTCTCCGGGACGTCCTCGTCGGTGACCTCTTCGGGAGCGACCCGCTCGTCGGTGAGAGTGATGGTCAGTCCCTTGTTGAGGAACGCCATCTCCTGCAGGCGACGCGCGACGGTCTCGAAGTTGAACGTCGTGGTCTCGAAGATCTCCGGGTCCGGCCAGAAGCGGACGGTGGTACCGGTCTGCTTGGTGGCCTCACCGCGGACGAGCTCGCCCGGCTTCGAGGCGGTGTACGTCTGCTCCCAGTGGTAGCCGTCGTTGTCGATCTCGACCTCGAGGGTTGTGGACAGGGCGTTCACCACGGAGATACCGACACCGTGCAGACCGCCGGAGACGGCGTAGGCATCGGAGTCGAACTTGCCACCCGCGTGGAGCTGGGTGAGGACGACCTCGACGGTGGGCACACCGGAGGCGTGCATACCGACGGGGATACCGCGACCGTCGTCGACGACCTGGACACCGCCGTCGGCGAGGAGGGTGACCTCCACCTTCGACGCGTAACCGGCCATGGCCTCGTCGACGGAGTTGTCGACGACCTCCCAGATCAGGTGGTGCAGGCCACGCTCTCCGGTGGAACCGATGTACATACCGGGGCGCTTGCGCACCGCCTCGAGACCCTCGAGGACGGTGATGGACGACGCACCGTACTCACTCTTGTTGTTGTTCGACTTCTGGGCAGCCACGGGTGGGTAGCTCTCCTTCTCCGATCGGCCCCGCGCACGCGCGCGACGCATTCCTGTCCATCCTACGTGCCCGTGAGCCTTGCGCCGGGGCGGACACGAAAGCGGGCGTTCCGTACCGCTGACGTCCCCGTAGCGGCCTCTTCGCGACCCGGACAACGTGATTTCCTACGCGCTCCGATTTTCGCCCCTCGTACGGGCCGGGAGCGAGCCCGGGATCACCCGTAGGTGTCGCGCGGTCCGCGGCCGCGGATGTGGCGTTCGCCTTTCCGCCAGCTCGGAGCCGTCGGGCCGGTGATCCGCAGTTCCTTGACCACCCCGTGCCCCACGGCCGCGGCGATCTTGGCGAGAATCTGCGATTGCATCATCCGCAGCTGGGTCGCCCAGGCGGTCGACTCGGCCGAGACGTGCAGGATCCCGTCGCGCAGTGTGGTCGGCTGGGCATGGCTCGCGATGTCGTCGCCGACGACCCGCGCCCAGCTTCCCATGACGGTGCCCTCGGACACGTGCGCCGACCAGCCCCGCTGTTTGGACAGCGACTGCGCGAGCGAACCGAGGGTCTGGGGATCGCGGTCGTCCGGCCCGGGCCCCGACCAGCCACGACGTCGGCGTTTCGGGCGCAGCGGCCCGCGCGACGCGCGTCCCTGGCCGACGGCCTTACCGCTCGCCTTGGCGGCAGCTCGAGCCTCCTCGAGCGCGCGGCGGGCCAGATCGATGCCCTTCGGCTCCGGCTCGTCCGCGCTGCGCTCCGGCCCGGCACCGCGTTCGGGACCTGCTTGTTCGTCGTTCAACCGACCTCCCCGGTGAGCGGGTCCGTCTCCCGTTGCACCGATCCCAGCACAGAGATACGACCTTCTTCGGTGTCCTCGGCATGCACGGGGTATCGGGCGCCGTTCAGTTCGGCCGGCACGTCCTCCGGCACGGCCGCCGTGATCAGCACCTGTTCGGCCGTCGCGGCGACCTCGGCGAGGGCGGAGCGGCGCCGTCGGTCGAGTTCGGCGAAGACGTCGTCGAGCATGAGAACGGGATCGGTGCCGTCGGTGCGGAGCAGGGCGAATGCCCCGAGCCGCAGTGCGAGCGCGAACGACCACGATTCGCCGTGGCTCGCATAGCCTTTCGCGGGTTCGGCACCGAGCGTCAGGTCGAGATCGTCGCGGTGGGGTCCGACGAGGCAGACGCCGCGTTCGATCTCCTTCGACCGCACCTCCGCGAGGCGGTGGAGGAAGACGGTCTCGAGAAACTCTCGGTCGTCGGGCGCGGGCGTGCGGGCCGGGTCGGAGAACTCCGGCGGCAGCGCGTCGGCCAGGCTGCTGCGATAACGCAGGCTCGCCGGACGCGACTCGGGTGCGATCGACCGGTACGCCTCGGACACGTGCGGGGCCAGTTCGTGCAGCAACGCGATGCGCGCGGCGAGCAGCTCGGCTCCGTGGGCCGCGAGATGACCGTCCCACACGTCGAGGGTCGCCAGAGCGCCCGCCCCGTCGCTCGAGCGACTCCCTCGCCGCAGTGCTCCCCCCGCGGTCTTGAGCAGGGCGGATCGCTGGCGCAGCACCTTGTCGTAGTCGGCCCGAACCCCGCTCATCCGCGGGAAACGCGTGCTGAGCAGTTCGTCGAGGAACCGCCGGCGATCACCCGGGTCGCCGCGCACGAGCGACAGATCCTCCGGGGCGAAGAGCACCGTGCGGAGGATGCCGAGGATCTCTCGAGGACGCCGGGCGGGCGACTGATTGATCCGCGCCCGGTTCTGCTTGGCCTCGTTGATCTCGATGTCGATACCGAGCTCACGACCGTTGTTGACGACCAGCGCCCCGGCGAACGCCCGCGACGTGCCGGCCCGCAGCAGCGGGCCGTCGGAGGACACCCGGTGCGACGACAGCGTCGACAGATATCCGAGGGCCTCGAGCAGATTGGTCTTCCCGTGTCCGTTGCGCCCGACGAAGACCGTCGCCCCCGGAGTGAGGTCGACGGAAACCGTTCTCCACGAACGGAAGTCGCGCAGCGAGAAGGTGCGAACGTACACGGGGGTCCAGTCTCGGGGCCGGTCAGCCCGGCAGGCGCACCGGCATCAGAAGATAGGTGTAATCGCTGTCCGGAGCGGCGAACGTACCCGAGGAATCCGGCACGGGCTCCTCGTCGAGCGCCGGCCGCAGCACGGCCGGACGACTCGAAGTGGTGAACCCGAACGAGACCTTGTCGGTGTGCAGCGACGTCAGACCGTCGAGCAGGTAGCCGGGGTTGAACGCGATGATCAGCGGCTCACCGAAGAACTCCGCGGGATGCGATTCCTCGGCGCGGCCGGCGTCGTCGCCACCGGCGGACAGCATCACGCTGCCCTCGGTGAACTCGAGTCGGACCTGCGCACCGCGCTCGGCGACCAGCGCGACACGCTTGATCGCGTCGACCAACGGTGCGATTTCGACGGTCGCCATCGCGGTGTGCTCGTTGGGGAGCAACTGGCGGAACTTGGGGAATTCGGCGTCGAGCAGGCGCGTGGTGGTGCGGCGACCTTCGGCGACGATGCCGAGCAGGCCCTCGGCGCCCACCGACGACCCGCTGCCGAGCGCGAGCTGGACCGGGGAGTTGGACGACCCGCCAACAGTTTTCGCGGCCTCGGAGAGGGTCTTTGCGGGCACGAGCACGGCCGAGCTGGTGGACTCCGCGGTGGGCATCCACTCGAGCTTGCGCACTGCGAGACGGAAACGGTCGGTGGCAGCGAGCACCATGTCGGTGCCCTCGATCTCGACTCGGATGCCCGTGAGCATGGGAAGCGTGTCGTCCTTGCCGGCGGCGACGGCGACCTGGCTGATGGCCTCGGCGAACAGATCGCCGGAGAGTGCACCGGTCTGCTGCGGGAGCGCGGGCAGCTGCGGGTAGTCCTCCACAGGCATGGTGGGGAGCGAGAACTTGGCGCTACCGCACGTGATGAGCACACGGGTGCCGTCGAGCACGACATCCACAGGCTTGTGGGGCAACGCGCGGGTGATGTCGGCGAGCAGCTTGCCGGACACCAGCACCTGACCGGGGGTGATGACCTCGGCCGAGACGTGGACCTGCGCGGATACCTCGTAATCGAAGCCCGAGACCGTCAGCCCGCGTTCGTCCGCTCCGAGCAGGACACCGCCCAGGACGGGAACGGGGGGTCGCGACGGAAGGCTTCGGGCAACCCATGCAACGGAATCAGCGAAGTCCTCGCGAGGCACACGAAACTTCATACTTCCCAGCTCCATCGCCCGGTGGATCCCTTCGATCGTGGTCTCGACAAGTCTACGAAGTCTGTCACAGAACCCCGACACCGATGAGAGCGGAGCCGGGGGATGCGGGTCCACGCTATGCCTTCCCTCGCTGCTTGGAAAGCCGGGAGGCTCGAGGCGTGAGCCTCATTCGAGGGCCTGTGGACCGACGCTCTCCACACACCTGTTTTGAAAGAAGATTTCTGAAGAGAACTCACAGAAGTAGTAATAGGGCCTGTGGAATCTGTGGACGAACGACCGTCTAGGCTGGTGGGGCAACGTTCTCGAGGGCGTCGAACTCGAGGATGAACTCGAGGAGTTCTCGAGGATGAATGTGGATTCCTCGAGACTGTTCATTCTTTGTCCACCGTTCGTCCACAAAGATCCCACGTTCTGCACACCCTTGTCCACAGGTGTGGGGACCGGAAATTTCTCGAGATACGGGACAGGGAGCGCCCTGTGGACGCTCCCTGTGGATGGAAACTCGAGGCTCGAGGAATCAGCGCTTGGACCGCTGTTTGATACGCGCGGTGAGCTCCTGAACCTGGTCGTAGACCTTGCGACGCTCGGTCATCTCCTTGCGAATCTTCTTGTCCGCGTACATGACTGTGGTGTGGTCGCGACCGAAGGTCTGCCCGATCTTCGGCAGCGACAGGTCGGTGAGCTCGCGGCACAGATACATCGCGATCTGGCGGGCCTGCGCCAGCGGCCGTGCCTTTCCGGGCCCGCACAGGTCGTCTATCGACGTCCCGAAGTACTCCGCGGTCACAGCCATGATCGTGGCGGCATTGATCTCGAGAGCCGAGGAATCCGGCATCAGATCACGCAGCACGACCTCGGCGAGGGTGAGATCGAGCGGCTGCCTGTTGAGCGACGCGAAGGCCGTCACACGGATCAGGGCACCCTCGAGCTCGCGGATATTGCGTTCGATCCGGCTCGCGATCAGCTCGAGCACGTCGTGCGGCACGTTCAGACCGTCCATGCGTGCTTTCTTCGACAGGATCGCGATGCGCGTCTCGAGTTCGGGAGGCTGGACGTCGGTGATCAGTCCCCACTCGAACCGGGTCCGCAGTCGTTCCTCGAGCGTCGCGAGCTGCTTGGGCGGCCGGTCGGACGAGACGACGATCTGCTTGTTGGCGTTGTGGAGGGTGTTGAAAGTGTGGAAGAACTCCTCCTGGATGCCTTCCTTGCCCTCGATGAACTGGATGTCGTCGACGAGGAGGATGTCGGTCTCGCGGTAGCGCCGCTTGAACGCGACCTTGCGGTCGTCGCGGAGGCTGTTGATGAAGTCGTTGGTGAACTCCTCGGTGGAGACGTACTTCACCCGCATGCCCGGGAAGAGGCGCTGTGCATAGTGGCCGGCGGCGTGCAGCAGATGGGTCTTCCCCAGGCCCGAGGCGCCCCAGATGAACAGGGGGTTGTAGGCGCGCGCCGGTGCCTCGGCGATGGCCACCGCCGCGGCGTGCGCGAACCGGTTCGACGCACCGATCACGAAGGTGTCGAAGGTGTACTTCGCGTTGAGGCTGCTGCTGCCGATGGGCGGCGTCTCGGGCGGCGGGGGCTGGGTGAAATAGGACGGCCACGACTCGCGGACGGCGGTCATCGCCTCCCGGTCGTCGTCGACCTCCTCGAGTTCGCCGTGGTCGGCCTCGAGCATGTCGTGCTCGCGCGAGGAGATCAGGCGTCGCCGATAGGCCGCACCCTCACCGGGAAGCATGCCGTCCCGGGTGAATCCCCCGTCCATCGGCCCGACGCCGTCCCTGGCCACAGCCCCGTCCCGCGCGCCGGCGACATCCCGGGGCATCGGAGGGTCGCGACGCAGATCACGGCTGCGGGGCTCTGCCGTGCGCGGGTCACGGCTGCGGGGCTCTGCCGTGCGCGGGTCACGGCTGCGGGGCTCTGCCGTGCGCGGGTCACGGCTGCGGGGCTCTGCCGTGCGCGGGTCACGGCTGCGGGGCTCTGCCGTGCGCGGATTCACAGGCTGTGCATCTTCCGGCAGACCCTCGAGGGGCAGCGTGTCGCGGGGTTCGGCGTAGGGATCCTCGGCGGGGTCGTCCATGCGTTCCCGCGGTTCGACACGCACACCGAGACCCTCGACCCGGTGACCGAGGTGCCGGTTGAGGGTGCGGAGGATGGGTTCGCGCAGATCGCGTTCGATCGATTGCTGGGCGAGGGTGGACGGCACCGAGAGCAGCGCGAATCCCTGTGCGAGCGTGATCGGTTTTACCAGCGCGAGCCATGCCTTCTGGCTCTTCGTCAGCATTCCGTCGTCGATGGTCAGCTCGGATACGACGTCCGTCCACACATCGGCCAGCGCGTTCGGCTCGTCGCTCAC